>NZ_CP109426.1:5141736-10283473 GCF_045040275.1 Nocardia sp. NBC_01499
CTACGAACTCTCCGGCGGCCAGCAGCAACGCGCCCAAATCGCCCGCGTGCTGGTCAACGATCCCCAGATCATCCTGATGGACGAACCTTTCGGCGCACTGGACGCGCTGACCCGCGAGAAGCTCCAGGGCGAACTACTCACCCTGTGGCGCGATCGAAGAAAGACCGTTTTCTTCGTCACGCACAGCATCGACGAGGCGCTACTCCTCGGCACCAGGGTCCTGGTCATGGGTACCCGCCCCGGCCGCGTAATCTACGACGAGCCGACCACTTTCAAGACGGCCCTGACCGACCCCACCTTCGCCGCCCTGCGCGCCAACCCCGATTTCATCCACATGCGCGACGAGGTCTCCGCCCACATCTACGCCGCCCACGTCTAGCGCCTCACACGGCGAGGATCGCGACCTCGTACTGCTGGCACCACGGATCATGGGTGACCAGCGTGAGATCCTCACATTGCGCCTGCGCCACCAGCATTCGATCGAACGGGTCCCGATGAATCAGGGGCAGCCGACCGGCCGCAGCCGCATGGTCGAGGCCGATCGGTAGCGGGATGAACCCGCCGTTCGCGATGTAGTCCGCGAGCCCGACCGGCCCGTCCAGCTTGCCGAGGGCCTGCTTGATGGCGACCTCCCAGATCGTTGCCGCGCTCACCAGGATGTCCGGGTCGTGGGTGATCCGTTCCTTCATGTCGTCGGCGAGCGCCGGATCGTCGGTCAGCCACCACAGCACCACGTGGGTGTCGAGCAGCAACCTCACGGCACCATCCCGAAGTCGTCTGCGATCTGGGCGTTGGTCTCGTCGGAGTCCCACTCGGGGGTGAGGACCAGCCGCCCGCTCAACGAACCGCGGCCGCCCCGGTTCACGCCGCGACTCAGCGGGACCACCTTGGCGACCGGCTTACCGGCGCGGCTGATGATGATCTCCTCGCCGCGTTCGACTCGCTCGATGATGCGCGACAGGTTCGTCTTGGCGTCGTGGATATTGAACTGTTCCGCTGCGCTGCCCGCCATGGCCCACCTCCTTAGCTAACAGGTTAGTCCACCATCGAGCGGAAAGGCAACGCGGTTCGCGATGGTCAGCGGGTTGGGGTGGCGCAGAGGTCGTGGGCTAGGCGCATTTTGGCCAGGACGGGGTCGGGGAGCACGAAGGGGTAGAGGTCGGGGTGGCCCATGGAGCGGTTGACCATGTTGAGGGACCAGGCCAGGGGGAGCCAGAGATCGATGATCTTGTCGAAGCCGGCGCGACCTACCTGGGGGCGGTCGAGGGAGGCGCCCGCGGGGGCGATGCCGAAGGCTGCCGCGGTGTCCAGGGTGTCGCGGATATGCAGGTAGTGGGCGAAGGTTTCGGCCCAGTCCTCGGCGGGGTGCATGGTGGCGTAGGAGGAGACGTAGGCGGACTCCCAGCCGGGGGGTGCGCCGTCGGTGTAGTGGCGGTTCAGCGCCGCCTGATAGTCGGCGTCGGGGTCGCCGAAGAGCTCGCGGAAACGTTGCGCCGCTTCGTCGGTGGCGACCAGGATCATGTAGTAGTAGTGGCCGATCTCATGGCGGAAGTGGCCGAGTAGGGTGCGGTAGGGCTCGTCCATTTCGATGCGCAGTTGTTCGCGGTGCGGGTCGCTGGCCTCGGCCAGGTCGAGGGTGATCACGCCGTTCTTGTGGCCGGTGACGACCTTGCCGCTGGCACTGGTGAGCAGGTCGAAGGCCAGGCCGCGGTTCTGGTCCTGGTCGCGGCCGACGATGGGCAGGCCGAGCTCGGTCAGCTCGACGATCAGCCTGCGCTTGGCCGCTTCGGCCTCGGCGAAGGCGGCGAGCCCGGCGGCATCGAGGTCATTGGGCCGGGTCCTGGTGAGTCGGCAGGATTCGCACAGCATCGGTTTCCCGGTGCCGTTCGCGGCCTGCTCCGTGGCCTCGATACCCGCCTCCGGCACCTCGACCAGCCAATTACATTGCGCCACATGAAGGTTGTCGCAGAGCCGGAAGCGGCTGGCATCCACCACACCGGTCATCGAGTCGTTCGGCGCACCACCCGGCGGATCGCCGATCACCACCAGGGCGAGGTCGGCGAGGCGGAAACCCAGTGGGCTGGCACAGGACAGGCACACCGAGTTCTCGAAAGCCAACTGCTGGCCGCAGTTGGGACAGGCGAAATCGCGCACGCGGGTTACACCTCCACCGGAGAGACATCGACCGAGACGGTAATTGTGCTCTCCTTGGCGTCGGTATAGATGATGCCGCGCAGCGGCGGCACGTCGGCGTAGT
Organism: Nocardia sp. NBC_01499; assembly: GCF_045040275.1. Taxonomy (NCBI): domain Bacteria; kingdom Bacillati; phylum Actinomycetota; class Actinomycetes; order Mycobacteriales; family Nocardiaceae; genus Nocardia; species Nocardia sp. NBC_01499. The sequence goes on from NZ_CP109426.1 coordinate 5,143,994, forward strand.
CGCGGCCCCACGCGACGGTGACGTAGCGCTCGTCACCGAATTGGTCGTTGGTGGGGTCGAAGTCGATCCAATGGCCGGTCCGATCCTGGTTGTCGGTGCCAGGTATCCACACGGCCGACCAGGCGTGGGTGGCGTCGGCGCCAACCATGCGTTCCTTGCCGGGCGGCGGGTCGGTGGCCAGATAGCCCGACACATAGCGGGCGGCAAGGCCGTGTGATCGCAAGCAGGCCACGCCGATTCGCGCGAAATCCTGACAGACCCCGGCCCTGGCCGCGAACACGTCGGCGACCTTGGTGGAGACGGTGGTCGAGCCGGACCGGTAGGTGAAGTCGGTGTGGATGCGGGTATTGAGTTCGGCCACCGCCTCGAGCAGCGGGCGGCCCGGTCTCAGCGATTCGGCCGCGTACGCCCTGACCTCGGCGGTGATCTCGGGCGGTTGCAGATCGAGGGTGAATTCCACGGCGAGCGGGCCGGTCGCGCCGGTCGGGCGGGCCTGCTCCCACGGCCGGACCGCCGGACCCTCCTTGACCCGGTCGGGACGGTCGACCTCGACCAAGGATTCGCCGGTCACCACCAGAGTCCGATGTTCGGCTGTCACATGGAAATACGACGTGGTGTTGCCGTACACATCCGGTCCGACCGACTGATCCGAGGGCACCGGGTCGATCGCGATATCGTGCGAAAGCAGCCGCTGCCCAGGGAATTCGCGCGGCGTCAGGTACGCGCGCCCGTAGGAACTGGTGACCTCGTCGGAGTAGCGGTAGGTCGTGCGGTGGGCAACGCGATAGCGCCGGGCCGCACCGTTGCGCCCGGTCATCCGACCACCCGCGTACTACCCCACAGCGGCTGGAAGCCTGCGGGCAGCGACAGTTTCGACGTCTCGAACGATTCGGCGAGCTTGCGCAGCCGAAGGTGCACACCCTCCAGCAGCTCGAGCAGTTCGGTGCGGTTGCCCTCGTCGTCGGTGACGTCCAGATCGTCCGGGTCGACCCGGCGCAGCATCCGCTGCGCGTCGGCAAGCAAGCGTTGCGGCCGAGACGATCCCGACGCGCCAGGCAGCGCCTGCAGGTCCGCGTCGATCCGATCCAGCTGATACGCCAGCGAACGCGGATTGGCGGTATCGAAGAGCAGCAGCCCGGCGACCGCGGAGATGCGCACCGAATCCCCGTGCCGCCGACGGTAACTCACCTGCGACTCGGTGGCCCGCAGCACCGACTCGGTGACCACCCGCTCGGCCTCGTTCGGGTAGGTCTGCGTCAGCGCCGCCGACATCAGCGCGGTCAGCGCCAGCCCGCGCTCGATCCGTTTGCCGATATCCATGACGTACCAACCGGAGTCGCGCACCAGCGATTCGGCGCCGATGCCGGACAGCGAAAGCAGCGCCGCCAAGGTCAGCGAATGCACCGCCGACAGCGCGGTCTCCTGATCACCGTGCGTGCCACGGTATTCCGCGAGCGCCCGATCAACGGCGCTCAGAATCATCCAGGTATCGGCGGACAGCTGATCACGCACGGCCCGGGCGGCGTTCTCGTACCGATAGATCGCGAAGGCCACTGATCCGGGCAGCGCACGGTCAATTGTCAACGCCGCCAGGTATTCGTAGCCCTCGCGGGACGCACCCGCCACCGCGGACGGCCCCACCGGCCCGGGAGCCACGACGCCCTGTTCCTCGGCGGCACTCGCCGCGGCGACAATCGCGCGCTGCAGCACGCCAGGTCGTATCGTCACGTTCATTTCCTCGGCGATACTCGGCTCCGCGCCGGATTGATCGGCCGAATCAGATTCATCCCCCACTGATTTCGCTGTAGTTCGCCCCATTGACTGCGACTGACCCGAACTCGACTGCGACTGCGTCATACCCGAACTCGACTGCGCCGAAGTAGCACTCCCAGCGGATTGAGACCGCGAAACCGCATCCGTACTGACGCTCGCGGACGAATCCAGCTCGGCCGCGCCATCATTGGATTCGATACCGAACAACACCGCTGCCGGAGCGACGGTGGCGGTGGTCCGAGCCAGCGCCGCCATCAGCACCGGAATGGCATCCGCGCCCTCCAGCCACGGCCGATAGCGGTAGTCCTGATACCGGGCGTGCGTGGCGATGAGCAGCCGGGCAACCGATTCCGCCCGCTCGCTGTAGCGCCCCATCCAGAACAGATCGTTGAGCACGCGCGGCGAGCTGATGGCCATCACCGCCGGAGCGGCCCGCCGTTCGCGTTCCTCGTGCGGCGCCTCGGTGCCGACCGCTGGCACCGCACTCGGCGCCGCCCGCACCCAAATGTCCTTGGCGGCAATCTTTATCACCGCGCGGTCGGGCAACGTCCGCTGATGCAACTGGCCGAGTCCGCCCGCCATCGCGGTATACCCGCTGCGACGAGCCATCGAGAACAACCGCATACCGACGGGCGCGGGAGCCAACCCGCCATAGCCTTCGACGGCGGGCGCGACCGAGAACTGCGCGGGTTCCTGGCCGACCCACTGCCACCCGCTGGCCTCGATCCTGGCCCGCAGGTCGGCGCGCTGCCGGATCGACAGTTCGGGACCGAAGAGGGTCGCGCCGTCGACCGCGGACCGAATGATCAACCGGTGCAGGTTCTTCGTCAGGTGCGCCCGCTCTTTTTCGTCCCCACCCCAATACGTCGGCGCGCTCGCCAACAGCAGATCCTCCCCGAGCAGCGCCCGGGACAGGCGCGGCAGGAACCCGGTCAGCGCCGGGTTCTCCAGCAGTCCGCTGCCCAGCGTGTTCACCACGGTGACCGCGCCTCTGCGCAATACCTCGACCAGCCCGACCACGCCGAGCCGCGAATCCGGCCGCAGGTCGAGCGGATCGGAGAATTCGGCGTCCACCCTGCGCAGCACCACATCGACCCGGCGCAGCGTGCCGAGCGAGCGCATCCACAGCGCGGCGTCGCGCACCACCAGATCCGCGCTCTCCACCAGCGGGAAGCCGAGCATGGACGCGAGATTGGCCTGATCGAACGCGGTCTCCGAATGCACGCCGGGACTCAGCACCACGACGAACGGATCGTCGGCCTCGCCCTCCTGCGCCGATTCGATCAGCATCAACCGCATCGCCCTGGCGAACGGAGTGAGCGGGCGCGGATTGGAATGCTCGAACGCCTCCGGGATCGCGGTGGACACCACCCGCCGGTCGGCCAGCGCGTATCCGGCGCCGGACGGTGCCTGCGCCCAATCCGCGGTCGCCCGGAACTGGCCGTCGCTCCAGCGGCTGATATCGCAGCCGTGCAGGAACAGCTGATGCCGGCCGGGCACCGTAATGCCATGTGCGGCACGGACATAGCCGCGATAGCCGACGATCACCTCGGGTGGCAGCAGGCCGCTGGTTAGCGTGCGGCGTGGGCCGTAGACATCGGTGAGCACCTCGTCGAGCACCCGCGAGCGCTGCACCAAGCCCGCTTCTAGACGGGTCCAGTCGTCCGCGGAGATCAGCAGCGGGATCGGGTCGAGCCGCCACGGCGTCGTCACCGCCTGCTCGCTCGCGCCGGTGAGCTCGGTGTAGGTGATGCCGTCGTCTTCGATCAGCCTGCGCACGCGGCTATCGAGCCTGCCGAGTCCGGTGGTGCCGAGTTCGACGAAATCGGCGGACAACTCCGACCACATCCGGCGCACCTTGCCGTCCGCGTCGACCAGTTCGTCGTAGTAGCCCTCGGTCGGCCTGCCGCATTCGTCGTAGGGCGCGGTCTCGACGCCGCCGGTCCGGTAGCGCGCGAACTGCTCGGCCACCTGCTCGCGCACGCTGGCGCCGGCGGTCGTCTCCCGCAGTCCACCCCGCCACCCAGACTCAGCCTCGCGCATGGTCACCGCGCCGACCTCACTTCCGCTGCCAGACGTGTCTAACGGTCGCTGACCAATCCCCAGACGGTCCGTGCCCGGCGAAGATCGAGAATGCCCGCGACACCGCCGTCCATGGATTGTGCAGCCATTTTCGCACGTAGTTCCCCTGGTTCGACCCGTTCGGTGGTGTGTCCGGCCGCCTCGAAGCGCCGGTTGCGGCGTGATTGCGCGGCCACCGCGTTGACCGGAGGTTCCTCGTAGGCCATGCCGCCCGGGTGCGCCACGTGATAGGTGCAGCCGCCGCGAGACAGCCCGGTCTCGGCATCGATCAGGTCGAAGACGAGCGGCACGTCGACGGTGATCGACGGATGCAGCGAGTTCGGCGGCTGCCACGCCCGATACCGCACGCCGGCCACCTGCACGTCGGCCTTGTCGGTGGCCAGCAGCGGGACGGGCATGCCGTTGCAGGTCACCACGTGACGCCCGCGATCCGCCCCGACCACCCGCACTTGCAGGCGCTCCACCGAAGAGTCGACATACCGCGAGGTGCCCGCGGTAGTGGTCTGCTCCCCCAGGGTGTTCCACGGTTCGATGGCGCCGCGCAATTCGAGCTCAACCTCGCCGAGCATGACCGTGCCGATGCGCGGGAAGCGGAACTCGGTGAACGGATCCAGCCAGCTCGCGTCGAAATCGACGCCGTGCGCACGCAGTTCGGCGGCGACCTCGGCGATATCGGCAAGCACGAAGTGTGGCAGCAGATACCGGCCGTGCAGATTTGCGCCGTGCCGAATCAGCGGCGCCCGCAACGGTTCCGACCAGAATCGGGCGACCAGGCCGCGGACCAGCAGCGATTGCACCATCGCCATCTGGAAGTGCGGCGGCATCTCGAAGCCGCGCATTTCCACCAATCCGAGCCTGCCCCTTGCGGTTTCGGGACTGTAGAGCTTGTCGACGCAGAACTCGGCGCGATGGGTGTTGCCGGTGAGGTCGGTCAGCAGATGCCGCAGCGCGCGATCGATGTGCCACGGCGCCGAACCCACCGCACGCCTCGCCGAATCCGCCACCTGCGCAACCTGACTCGGCTTGGCGAGCCTGGCGATTTCGGCGAACGCGATCTCCAGTTCGTACAGGGTTTCCTCGCGGCCCTCGTCCACCCTCGGCGCCTGCGAGGTCGGTCCGACGAAACGACCGGCGAACAGGTAGGACAGCGACGGATGCCGCTGCCAGTAGGTCAGCATGGACACGAGCAGGTCCGGGCGGCGCAGCAGCGGCGAGCGCGCGGGGGTGGCACCGCCGAGCGTGATGTGGTTGCCGCCACCCGTTCCGCTGTGCGTGCCGTCGACATCGAACGATTCGGTGCTCAACCGGGCCAGCCGCGCCTGCTCGTACAGGGTGGACAGCAGCTCGGCCTGCTCGGCGAACGAGACGGTGGGCTGCACGTTGACCTCGATCACGCCGGGATCTGGCGTCACCGAGAGGGTCCGCAGCCGGGCATCGACGGGTGGCGGATAGCCCTCCAGCACCACCGGCCGGTCCACCGCCACCGCCGCTTCCTCGATCCGCCGCACCAGGTCGAGGAAGTCGTCGAGTTCCTCGACGGGCGGCAGGAATACGTGCAGCCGTCCCTTGCGCACCTCGCCGACCAGCGCGGTCGTCGGCTCCCAGTCGGCGGGTTCGACCACCGCGGGCGGCTCGGCCCGGTCGACGGTCAGCGGTCCGGTGAACAGTGGATCGCGGTCGGGGCGCTGGCGCGGCGTGCGCCAGGAGACGGAGTCGAGGGGTAGCCGCAGCCCGGCCGGAGAATCGCCCTCGGTCAACACGATTCGCCCGGCGGGCTGCTCGGCGGCTACGCCGCGGCGCAGCCGCCAATCGGCGCTCGCCCAGCCGGAGCCGTCGTCGCGGCGATACAGCGACAGCACGTAGGCCGCCGGTTCGGTGACCTCGGCGTCGAGTCGCGTCAGCAGCTCCTCGCGCGCCTGTGCCGAGTCAAGATCCGGGCCGAGATCGTCGCCCGGATCGACCGGATCACCTTCGGGGGCACGGACTTTCCCCGCCAATCGGAGCAGCGGATCCTCATACGCCGGACGGACCTGAGCGTCCGGCAGCCCAAGGCTTGCCGCCACATGCGCGATCACCGCGTGCGCCGCATCGGGTTCGGCGGGTGCGTACTCGCGCGGCGGGACGGCCGCCTCGGATAACCGCGGACTACCATCCGACAACACGGCGGCCTGTCCAGCGGGCTCGGGTGACCGCGTGGCCTGCGCCGCACCCGCGCTTGCCGTGGAAAGTATTGGAGTACTTGACCTTTCGACGTCGTGTCCTACTGCGAGCCCAGGACCCGTGTCCGGCTTGCCCGCCAACGCATCCGGCTCAACCGCCGAATGCCCGAACGGTGTCCACGGATCGGCGAGCAGATCTTGGCGGTGCCACAGCGGTTCGTCGTCGGCGCGCCACGCGACCGCGATCTCCCAGCGCGGCAACGGTTCTCCCGGATACCACTTACCCTGCCGGTACTGCACCAGCCCGGTCGGCGCGTAGATCCGCCGTAACCGATCGGCGAGGTCGACCGCACGCTCACGCTTGTGCGCCCCATCGGCCTCGGTGGTCCACTCCGGTCCGGTCTGGTCATCGATGGAGACGAACGTCGGTTCCCCACCAACGGTCAACCCCACGTCCTCGGCGGCCATCCGCGCGTCGACCGCGGCACCAGACGCGGTGATCCGCTCCCACTGGGATCCGGTGTAGGGCAAGGTAACCCGAGGATCCTCGTGGAACCGCCGGACGGTGTTGGAGAACTCCATGGTTGCGCCGGTCGGCCCGGTCGCGCCGGTGATCGGCGCCGAGGACGCCGGCTGCGGCGTCGCCGCCAGCGGAATGTGTCCCTCACCCGCGAACAGCCCCGACGTGGGATCGAGCCCGACCCAGCCCGCGCCGGGCAGATACACCTCGGTCCAGGCGTGCAGGTCGGTGAAGTCGGCGGGCGGACCCGACGGACCGTCCAGCGACGGCACATCCTGGGCGAGCTGCACCAGATATCCCGAGACGAACCGGGCCGCCAAGCCGAGTTCGCGCAGGATCGACACCAGCAGCCAGGCCGAGTCGCGGCACGAGCCGAGCGCGCCGCGCAGGGTGTGATCGGGCGTCTGCACACCGGCTTCCATCCGGATCGTGTAGCCGACGTCGTGCCGCAGTGCCTGATTGATGGCGACCAGGAAGTCGATGGTGCGCGGCCGATCCGTCGCGTTGTGCGCGCGTACCCAGCCCTTGACCAGCTCGCCGGGGCCGGAGCCCGGTCCCGCCTCGTCCACCGGCCGCAGGTAGGGCTCCAGGTCCGCGAGCAGTTCCGCGCTGTAGCCGAACGGGTAGTGCTCGGCGTAGTCCTCGACGAAGAAGTCGAACGGGTTGACCACCTCGAGGTCGGCGATCAGCCCGATGGTGATCGACAGCTCCCGCGCCGGCGCCGGAAACACCAGGCGCGCAAGGAAATTGCCGAACGCGTCCTGCTGCCAGTTACAGAAGTGCTCGGCGGGCGTCACCCGCATCGAGTAGGCGTCGATCGTGGTCCGCGAATGCGGTGCCGGGCGCAGTCGCACCACGTGCGGATGTATCTCGACCAGCCGGTCGAAGGTGTATATGGTCCGGTGTTCGAGCGACACCTTGATGCCCATGCAGCAAGTTCACCACATGCCGCAGGCGGTGTGAGACACAATCGCGCAGCGTTCCCAACGACGGCGCGGTGTGGGAACTACGCAAACGACAAAGCCCTCCGACACGCGTCACCGACCTCCCGCGGCGGGCGGTACGGGAGTGGTAGACAAAGATAACGAACCGATCTCGTCTGGAGGTCACATGCGCGCGCCGGATTGTTCGTCCTGCGAATCCGCCATCGACCACTGTCACGGCACCCTGATCGTGCACCCGAGCAGGGTCACCGAATGCACCGAGGCCGACTGCGTCGATCTCGATGACGTCAGGCACACCTTCGTCGTCGACTGCGCCGACGTGGCGGGCGGCTGCGCCTGCGCCGAGCCCGACACGGCCCGTCGCCGGGCCTGAACCGCGCCGTACGTACCCTGTCCGGGTGAGCTATGACCACGTGTTGCTGCCATCCGGTGTCGCGTCATCGATCTCCGAGGTCGACGCTTACCTCAGTACTCAGCAGGGACTCCCCGAGGCGGGCATGGTCGCGCAGATCGCGGCCGAACTGAACAAAGCCAACGCCGCGGTTCCGGAGGAAGACAGCTTCCTCAGTGTGCATCCGGTCGGTGGCGTCGCGACCGGCGCGGCGCTGCAGGTGCCGTGCCCGTACGACGCGATCGGCTTCGTCCGGCAGCTGCTGTTCGCCCTCGCGACACCGCTGAACTACGCGATCTACGATCCGCAGCTCGCCTGGCTGATCGACCCGGCCGGGCACGTGCCTGCCACGGTCACCCACGGCGGCGCGGGCGAGTTCCCCTACCTGACGAAAACCCTTGCCGATCAATGGGTTTCCGAACTCGCCCCGCCGAATCCGTACCTGGTGGTCGAACGCGACGAACAGATCTACATGCAGACCTACCGGGAGAAGACCGGCGCGTTCACCCTCGAATACCGAGATGGCTCGCCGGACAAGCACTTCGGCACCACCGTGCTCGACGCCCCGACGGTGTCCGCGGTCATCTGGGACTGGGCCACCGACGACCGCACCCGCATGCACACCCTGCCGTGGTCGCGCGTCGAACTCTGACTCACTGGTTCTGCACGGCCAGGCGTCCGGCCAGCGCGATGAACGAGACGCCGAACACCCGGCGCATCCAGGTCACCACGACCGGCCTGGCGATGACCTGGTTGCGCACCGCCGCCGCGCAGATACCGTAGATCGCGAACACCACGAACGAGGCGAGCATGAAGATCCCGCTCAGTTCGAGCATGCGCGCCAACGCGTTCGGTGATCCGTTCGGCACGAACTGGGGCAGGAACGCGAAGAAGAAAATGGTCAGCTTCGGGTTGAGAATGTTCAACAGCACCGCCGAGGTGATCACCTTGCGCGCCGACTGGGCGACCTGGCCGGTGTCCTCCGGCACGGTGAGCGCGCCCTTGTCCCGGAACGTGCTCCACGCCATGTAGATCAGGTACGCGACACCGAGGTACTTCAGCGTCTGGAACGCGACCGCGCTGGCGTTGAGCAGCGCGGCGAGGCCGGTGATCGCCGCGACCATGTGCGGGATGATGCCGAGGGTGCAACCGAACGCCGCGATCACGCTGGCCTTCGTTCCCCTGGAAAGTCCCGCCGCCAGGGTGAACAGCGCGCCGGTGCCGGGGGTGGCGACGATGACGAGCGTGGTCAGCATGAATTCGATGCTCATCCCCCACACAGTAACCCGCGCTCAGCGCACCACAACCCCCGTACATTCGGGGCTGGACCTGCGGCGCGGTTAGAGCACGCGCCGCCCGGACAGCGCGCGACCGAGGGTCAGCTCGTCCGCGAATTCCAGATCGCCGCCCATCGGCAGGCCGGACGCCAGCCTGGTCACGCTCAGGCCGGGGAAGTCGCGCAGCATCCGCACCAGATAGGTGGCCGTCGCCTCGCCCTCGGTGTTCGGGTCGGTCGCGATGATCACCTCGGTGACGTCGATGCCGTCCTCTTGATTTCCGATGCGGCCCAACAACTCCCGGATCCGCAGCTGGTCCGGCCCGATGCCGCTCAGCGGGTCGAGCGCGCCGCCGAGCACGTGGTATCGACCACGGAACTCACGGGTGCGCTCGATCGCCTGCACGTCCTTCGGCTCCTCGACCACGCAGATCATGGTGCGGTCGCGGCGCGCGTCGGCACAGATACGGCACTTCTCGCCGTCGGAGACGGTGCCGCAGACCACGCAGAACTGCACGCCGTCGCGCACCTTCTGCAGGGCGGCCTGCAGCCGGTCGATCTCCGGTGGCTCCACCTGGAGGAGATGAAAAGCGATGCGCTGCGCGCTCTTCGGACCGACGCCGGGCAGCTTGCCCAACTCGTCGATCAGATCCTGAACCGGACCCTCATACAACGGCTATGTCCTCGTTGCTATCAGAAGTCCGGCAGCCCGGGCAGCGAACCGCCGCCGAGCCCACCCGAGAGCGGTCCGAGCCGGTCGGCCGCAAGCTGCTGCGCGTTGGCCATCGCGTCGTTGACCGCGCCGATCACCAAGTCCTGCAGCGTCTCCACGTCCTCCGGGTCGACCGCCTTGGGATCGATGGTCAGCGCGACGACCTCGCCGGACGCCTTGATGGTGACCTTGACCAATCCGCCGCCGGCCTGGCCGTCCACCTCGGCCGCCGAGATCTCGGCCTGGGCCTCCATCACCGCCTGCTGCATCTGCTGCGCTTGGGCGAGTAACTGCTGCATGTCGAACTGACCACCGGGCTGCACGGCATATTCCTCTCTGGAAAGTGTCACTGATCAGCCTACAGCGCGTTCCCAATGGGTGAGATTGGGAGACGCCGTCGTTCTCCGACGTCCTCAACTTACGCGCGTTAGGCGTAAGTGTTGGTTTCCGCGTCTTCCGGGCCGGTTTCACCCACACGAATGTGTGGGCCAGCGCCTTCCCGTCGGCGGACGTTGGTGACCGGGGCTCGTGCTTCGGGCTCCCGGGGCCTGGGAGTTACGCTCGCCCAGGCGGCGAGGTTTACCGCGGCATTGTGGTCGCGGTCGAGCTGATGCCCGTGGCCGCAGGTGAAGGTTCGGTCAGCCAGGGTCAGTTCAGTGTTACGGGCGCCGCAACGTGAACAGAGTTGACTCGATGGATACCAGCGATCAGCAAGGACGACCGAGCCGCCGCGCCAGGTCTGTTTGTAGGTGACCATGCGCGCGAACTCGGCCCACCCGGCATCGCTGATCGCCCGCGACAATCGGCGGTTACGCAGCATCGCTGCGGTGTTCAGATCCTCCAGCACGAGCCGATCGTGGGTTTTGACCAACGCGGTGGATACCGTATGCAGGAAATGCTGGCGAATGTTGTGGACACGGCCATGATGACGCCCTAGACGAGCGGCGGCGCGCCGTCTGTTGTTGGAGCCCTTCACCTTCCGGGACACGGATTTGGCGAGGCGGCGCTGCTTGCGCATCCCCGCAACCAAAGGTTTCGGCGGATCGCCAATACGTGCGACTTCGGTACCGTCACCAGTGGCGGCAACCAGGAATGCGGACAACCCGCGATCCACCCCGACCCAACCCCCGCGGTCGGTGGACCCACGTGGCGGGTGACATTGCTTCGGGTGCAGGTCAGTGGCCTCCACATTCAATGTGACCCACCACCTCCCAGCCCGCGAACCGATAGTGGCGAACAGGATCTTCGCCCTACCACTAGCAAGCAGCCGCCGCAACCGCCGCGTGTCGTCATGAACAGCAACAGCACCGATTCCAGGCAGTGTTACCGATCGTGGACGATCGTTGTCACCAACTCGGATCGAGGATTTACCATCCCGAAAGCGCTTGTTACGCAACCGAAACGACCGCAAGGTAGTAGTCTTCTTCTTGAATCGAGGGAACCCGATCCGACGGCCCTTACGAGCGCCGCGGCGTGAGTCCGTCCACGCCGCCAGTGCACGTCCGCAATCCACTGCCGCTTCTTCGAAGACCTGTTGGCGCACTTGATTACGCCACACCAACCCGATCACCGACATCGCCGCCACACCGGTCGTGTCGATGACGAATACTCGCCCGGCCTGCCCGGAGACCTTCCACCGGTTGAAATAGTTGATCAAATCGAACCCCGACCACGGCACCACCACCCCCGGATCGGTCCTGCGGGCGGTCAACGCCGACTTCACCGCATGCAAGCACTGATTGAAGGCAAATCGCGCTGCGCCAGCATGCCGCGACAGCATCATCTGCTGCTCGACCGTGGGGTCCAAGCAGAACCGAAATGACGTGTGCCGCACCACCACGACAGCATCTCACCGGCCACCGACAAATCCGCCTGACGACAATCGGAGAGACACGGGGCCTAGTTGTCCCGGACACGCAGGCCGCGACGCGCCGCCTCGACCGAGCACGGCACCGGCGCGCGCGAAATCCGTTCGGCGATATAGCTCCCGACCGGTCGTTATGTCCTTGATGCATGGCCGGTAACAGGTTGAGTACGTCGGGGTTCAGCGCACCAAGATCGACCTACCATCGAAAGATTAGGTCGGGAGTTCTGGAGTACCGGTATGCGCACGATGAGGGCACGTTTTCTGAGCACCGCGGTGCTTTCCCTGGGGGTTCCCGGTCTTTTCCTCGGCATTGCCGCGCCGACGGCGACCGCCGACGCCGGTGTCACCGAGGCGGCCGCCGACTACGGTGGCGGCTGCGTCCTCTCCCCGGACAACCGCGCGGCCACCATCGACTCGCTGCGCTTCCGTTGTTCGCCCGAGCAGCAGGACGCCATCTTCCGGGACGCGGACCGCGGCGACGTGCCAATGGGCGTGAAGGACGGCTGGGTGACCAGGCCGCCGATGATTCAAGGCATCGCGCCCGCGTTCTGGATCGGCAAGACCTTTTACACCGGCCCGGACGGCGGCACGCTGACCAACCGCGTGACCGGCGCGGGCTACGAGGCCTGGCCCGCGTATGTGTACACCGCGCCCGCGAAGCTCGACGGCAGGCCGGCCTGGGCACTGGACTACGACCCGTCCCCCACTCCGCAGGTCTACGACGAGATCAGGGAGATCACCCCCGGCGTCTGGTTCGGCTACTCCTGGTGGCGCGGCTTCTTCCAGACCACCCTCCTGCTGACCTTCGTCTTGACCTAGGCGGTTGACACTCCAGCTACTGGAGGGTGTTCGCTGAGGGACATGACAGCGACCGTTTCCATCGGGGAGTTCGCCAGGCTGACGTACCTGCCCGTGAAAACGCTGCGGTACTACCACGACATCGAACTGCTCGAACCCGTCGAGATCGATACCGGCTCCGGTTATCGGCGCTACTCGACCGACCAAGTGGCACAGGCGCATCTGATCCGGCGGCTGCGCCAACTCGACATGCCGCTGCCCGAGATCAAGGCCGTGCTGGCCGCACCCGACGACGACGTCCGCAATGCCGCGCTGCGCGCGCACCTGGAACGGATGGAGGCCGAGTTGGCCAGGACGCGGTCGGTGGTTGCGTCGCTGCGGTCGCTGCTCACCCCGGCCGCGCCGATCGCCGTCGAATACCGCTCTATCCCCGCCTTTCCCGCGCTGGCGCTCACCGAGGTGGTCAGCAGGGCAGACATCGGCCCGTGGTGCGCGGCGGCTTATCCATTGCTGCATCAGACGCTGAGCACGGCGGGCATCGAGTCCGACGGCGTCGACGGCGCCACCTATTCGATGGACTTCTTCGAGAACGACATCGGCGAGGTGGTCGCCTACGTCCCGCTCCCGGCCGCCGCCCGGATCGAATCGGCCGACCGGGTGTCGGTCATCGAGCTACCGGCGCGTCGGTTCGCCGTCGCGCTGCACGAGGGCGATTTCGACGACTTCGACCGCACCTATGGCGCGCTCGGCAGCTACGTCGCCGAACACGGCACCGCGCTCGCCGAGCCCGTCCGGGAGCGCTACCTGCTCAGCCCCGACGACACCGACGACCCGAACACCTACCGCACCGAAATCTGCTGGCCTGTCGGCCTGCTCTGAGAAATGGAGAACCCCATGACATTGTCGCTCGCGCACATCACCGTCGACAGCGCCGACGCCGCCGCCCTCGCCGGATTCTGGTCCGAGCTGCTCGATCTGCCGGTCGATGAGGGCGCGTCCGCGCAATTCGCCACCGTCGGCAAGGCGGCCGGCGCGGCACCGGCGCTGATGTTCATCCAGGTGCCCGACAAGAACCCTGGCAAGAACGTGATCCACCTCGACCTGCACGCCGAGGACTGGCATCAGTACATCGAGCGCGCGGTCAGCTTGGGCGCCAAGCGAATCGGCGACTTCGACGAGTACGGCGCGCAGTGGACAACGCTGGCCGACCCGGAGGGCAACCTGTTCGATATCGGCGCGGCCTAGGGCCTGTGTCGACAGCGCAGCCCGACACGCGGGGTCGGGCTGCGTTATCGGTTGTGCGTCAGGCGAGTTCGCGCTGCAGGTTGCCGAGCACCTCGGCCTGGATCTTCTTCAGTCCGAGCGGCGCGAAGATGCCCTCGAAGATGCCGGCCACGCCGCCCGCGCCCTGCCAGGTGGTGCGCAGGGTGACCTGCGCGCCCTTGCCGTCCGGCGTCACGGTCCAGGTGTTGACCATGGTCGAGTTCGAATCACGCTCGGTGACAATGGAATCCGACACGGTCACGACGGCGTGCACGTTGCGCGAGCGCTTCTCCGTGGCCTGCAGCGTCCACTCGGCAACGGTGCCCGCGCCCTTGCCGCCCTCGACGACCTTGTAGTCGTGATAGTGCGACGACAGAATGCGCGGGCGCACCGTCTCGTAGTCCGCGATGGCCTCGAGGGTGCGCTTGGGATCCGCCGCAACGGTGATCGAACTGCTGGCGCTGACCTGTCCCACAATGAGCTCCTTGTCCGGGTACGGTATGTCGGCCGGTGTCCATCCTGCCCTGTAGCGGCCGCCATACCGCATACCGGTCGAGTCCTGTGGCGAACTTCTCCGAGCCGGTCGGTATTCCGGTTCGCAACATATGCGTGACATTTCTCCCGAGACCCCGCCCTCGCGGTGGTCTCACACTGAGGTGCGTACTAGCGTCGAGGGGTGGCAGTGAGTCTGTTGGGGAAAGCCGGACGCGCTCCGGCCGCACACGAATCCGGGTTTGCCGCGCATCGGGCTGGAGTCGACCGACTCCTGGCGAGTTATCGCGCGATTCCCGGGGACGCCAATGTGCGACTGGCGAAGAAGACGTCGAACTTGTTCCGGGCCAGGGCTAAAAACCCCGCGCCCGGCCTCGACGTATCGGGGCTGGCCCAGGTGATCGCGGTGGACCCGGTGGCGAAGACCGCCGACGTCGCCGGGATGACCACCTACGAGAACCTGGTCGCCGCCACCCTCCCGTATGGCCTCGCGCCCCTGGTGGTGCCGCAGCTCAAGACGATCACCCTCGGCGGCGCGGTGACGGGTCTCGGCATCGAGTCGACCTCGTTCCGCAACGGCCTGCCACACGAGTCGGTGCTGGAGATGGACATCCTGACCGGCGCGGGCGAGATCATCACCGCCACCACGGACAACGAGCACGCCGAGCTGTTCCGCGGCTTCCCGAACTCCTACGGCACGCTCGGCTATTCGGTCCGGCTGAAGATCGAACTGGAGACCGTCCAGCCGTATGTGGCGATGCGGCACCTGCGCTTCCACGACCTGCGCGAGCTGGAGCGCACACTCGCCACGATCGTCGACGAGAAGACCTACGACGGCGAGCGAGTGGACTACCTCGACGGCGTGGTGTTCACCGCCGACGAGAGCTACCTGACGCTGGGCCGTCAGACCGACGAACCCGGCCCGGTCAGCGACTACACCGACATGGACATCTTCTACCGGTCCATCCAGCACGACCAGGCGCAACCCAAACGCGACCGGCTGACCATCCACGACTACCTGTGGCGCTGGGACACCGACTGGTTCTGGTGCTCGCGCGCGTTCGGCACGCAGAACCCGAAGATCCGCCGGTTCTGGCCGAAGCAGTACCGGCGCAGCAGCTTCTACTGGAAGCTCATCGCGCTCGACCACAAATACAACATCGCCGACAAGCTCGAGGCCAGGCAGGGTAATCCGCCGCGCGAGCGAGTGGTGCAGGATATCGAGGTGCCGGTAGAACGCACCGCCGATTTCGTCGAGTGGTTCCTGCGCGAGATCCCGATCGAGCCGCTCTGGCTGTGCCCGCTGCGGCTGCGCGCGACCGACGCGCCAGCGACGACCGAGCGCACCTGGCCGCTGTATCCCCTCGAGCCGAATCGGACGTACGTCAACGTCGGGTTCTGGTCAGCCGTCCCCACCGTGCCCGGACAGCAGGAAGGAGCGGCCAACCGTGCGATCGAGCGCACCGTGACCGACTTCGACGGACATAAGTCGCTGTACTCCGATTCCTACTACGACAAAGATGAGTTCGCGGCGCTGTACGGCGGCAACATTTACACCGAATTGAAGAAACGCTACGACCCAGACCAGCGGCTGCTGGATTTGTATTCGAAGGCGGTGCAACGCAAATGACGACATTCAAGGACCGTTCCGACGTCTTAGGTGACCTCGGAACCAAACTCAGCATTGCCGAGATCTTCGAGACGCTGATCGACGGCGAGGTACCGATCCGGCTGACCGCGTACGACGGCAGCACGACCGGTCCCGAGGACTCGAAATACGCGCTGGACATCAAGACCCCACGCGGCATCAACTACCTGGCGACCGCGCCAGGCGATCTCGGCATGGCCCGCGCCTACATCTCGGGCGACATGACCGCCAGCGGTGTCCATCCCGGCGATCCCTACGAGATCCTCCAGGCGATGGACGGGCTGAAGTTCCATCGCCCGTCCGCGCTCGCGCTGGTCACCATCGCCCGTTCGCTTGGCTGGGAGCGGCTCAAGCCGATCGCGCCGCCGCCGCAGGAGACGCTGCCGCGCTGGCGCCGGATCGCGCTGGAGGGCCTGCGGCACTCCAAGACTCGCGACGCCGAGGCGATCCACCATCACTACGACGTCTCCAACAAGTTCTACGAGTACGTGCTCGGCCCGTCGATGACCTACACCTGTGCGTGTTACGGCGACGAGGACTGGACGCTGGAACAGGCTCAGGAGAACAAGTACCGCCTCGTCTTCGAGAAGCTGCGGCTGAAGGAAGGCGACCGGCTGCTCGACATCGGCTGCGGCTGGGGCGGCATGGTCCGCTACGCGGCCAAACGCGGCGTCAAGGTGATCGGCGCGACGCTGTCGGCCGAGCAGGCCGAGTGGGCGCAGGAGAAGATCGCCGAGCAGGGTCTTTCCGAGCTCGCCGAGGTGCGTCACTCCGATTACCGGGACATCCCGGAGGGCGAGTTCGACGCGGTGTCCTCGATCGGGCTGACCGAGCACATCGGTGTGCACAACTACCCGTACTACTTCGACTACATCAAGACCAAGCTGCGCGACGGCGGCCTGTTCCTGAACCACAGCATCACCCGTCCGGACAACACCAGGACCACCAAGGCCGGTGACTTCATCGACCGCTACGTGTTCCCCGACGGCGAGCTGATCGGCTCCGGCCGGATCATCTCCGAGATCCAGAACACCGGCCTCGAAGTGCTGCACGAAGAGAACCTGCGCGAGCACTACGCACTGACCCTGCACGAATGGTGCAAGAACCTGGTCGCGAACTGGGACGCCTGCGTCGCCGAGGTCGGCGAGGGCACCGCGAAGGTATGGGGCCTCTACATGGCAGGTTGCCGACTCGGCTTCCAGCGCAACGTAGTTCAACTGCACCAGGTACTCGGCGTAAAACTGCCGGCCGACGGCGACTGGACGGTCCCGCTGCGCCCCTGGTGGCAGCCGTAACTTTCGCAGCGCTGCCCGTCCTAGTCCAGGAGTTCGTTCAGGAATAGGGCGGGCAGTTCTATGTCTCCGGCATGGGCTGCGGCTGAGGGCATTTCGGCGCGCAGGATGCGCAGGATGGAGACGACGCCGGGGCCTGCGTCGAGTAGGGGTCTGGTCCAACCCAATTCGGCGCAGGTGGCGGCCGCGGGGAGGAGCAGGCCGGTGGCTTCGCCGACCCAGCCTGATGCGGCGAGGCATTCGGCGAGCAGCAGGGAGGCGTCCAATTGGGCTCGGGGGCGGCCCTTGTCGAGCATGCGGCCGTGCAGGGCGCGGGAGCGACGGACCGCGCGGTCGTCGGAGCCGATCCTGCCGTTGGCAAGCAGGGCGCGGATCGCGGCGACCTCCTCGGCCTCCGCGGTGAGCACGGCGGCACCGGTCATCCGATGGCCGGCGTGCAGTGGCGCGGAGGATGATTCGGGGCCGCCGAACGGGTCGTCCGCGGCGTCCAACGGCAGACCGATGCGCAGCCGTTCGGCACGGATATGCGCGGCGAGCCGGAACAGCCTGTTGTCCTTGGCGATCCGCGCGCCCTCGTCGAGCCGGGTCGCGGCCGTGAACAGGTCGCCGCGCACCGCCTTGACCCGCGCGCCGATGACGAACGTCGAGATCAGGAAGTCCACCGGG
Source organism: Nocardia sp. NBC_01499 (assembly GCF_045040275.1). Classification (NCBI taxonomy): domain Bacteria; kingdom Bacillati; phylum Actinomycetota; class Actinomycetes; order Mycobacteriales; family Nocardiaceae; genus Nocardia; species Nocardia sp. NBC_01499. The sequence continues at coordinate 5,161,877 of NZ_CP109426.1, forward strand.
CCGACCCTGGCGGCCAGCTGGTGGCTCTCATCGAGCAACCGGTCGGCGGTATCGAGATCGCCACGGCGGTAGTTCACTTCGCCGAGCATCGCGGCGGCCACCCGCACCGCGTGCGAGCGCGGGCCCGACCGCTGATTGGCGACCTCCCACGCCTGCTGGAAAGACTCTGTCGCCGTGGCGATGTCGAGCTGCTCGTAGGCGGCGGCACCGCGCCCGCACAGCCCGAACACCGCGCCGAGCGGATCCTTGGACCGCGCGTGATATTGCGCAGCCCACTCCTGGATCTCGCGCGCGCCGTCGAAGTCGAACTCGCACAGCCGCACGTACGAGGTCAGGTTCGCCGCGGTCGACACCGTCCAGGCGGGCAGCTCGTCCGGCTTCTTCAGACAGTCCGCGACCCGGTCGAGCACGCCCTCGGTGTGGTCGCGCGCGATCTGGTCGGCGGCGCCGAGTACGGCGGCCTGACAGCGCTGCTGATTCACGTCCTCGTCGGTGGACGAGCCGCGCGCGAGAATGTTGGACAGCCTGCCGAGCGCCGTGCGCGCCGCCCCGGACTGCTGCAGGTTCACATTGGCCCGCGCCACCGCCATCAGCAGCTTGGACCGCGAAGCCACCTGCTGCATCGGCAGTTTCGATACCGTGCCGAGTAACGTCGCGAGCCTGGACCGGTCGATCAGGTCCATGCCGCCGGTCTCCAGCAGGTCGAGGGCCATCTTGAAGTCGGTGGCCGCGAGCGCGTGGTCGACCGACTTGCGCAGCAGCTGATGTTCGGCGTACCAGCGAGATGCCTTGCGGTGCAGCGACTTCAGCCGTCCCGGCTGGGCGCGTTCGAGCCGGGCCCGCAGGTGCTCGGCGAACAGCGGCTGCATCCGGAACCACTCCGGGTCGTGCACGATCCGGCGCAGGAACAGCTCACGCTGCTCGGCCTGCTCCAGGAGTTGTTCGGCGTCCGCGTCCTCCGACAGCGCCGCGGCCAGCGAACCGCACACCCGCTCGGTCACCGAGATCGCCATCAGGAAGTCGAGCATCCTGGGTTCCAGTGTGTCCAAGACGTTTTCGGCCAGATACTCGCGGATGCCGTGGTTGCCCTCGGACAGATTGGCGATCAGCTGTGCCGGGTCGGCATTGCCGCGCAGCGACAGGCTGACCAGCTGGATGGCGGCGGGCCAGCCGTCGGTGGCCGCGTGGATCTGCTCGACCTGGTCGTCGGTGAGCGGAAACCCGTGGTGCCGCACCAGGATTTCCTTGGTCTCCTCGGTGGTCAGCCGCAGCGCGGTCGAGCCGATCTCGACCAGTTCGTCGTGCACCCGCATCCGGCTGGTCGGCAGGCCGGACTGCTCCCTGCTGGTCACCACGAAGCGCAGATGGTGACATCCGTTGTCCAGCAACGCTTCCATCGCGTGGTGCGCGCCAGCGTCGGTGACTCGGTGCCAGTCATCGACGACCACGATGACCGTGCTGCCGCTGGCATGGATTTCATCGATGAGGGTCGAGATGACGAAGGCGGCCGCGTCGGCGGGCCGCTCCTCGAGCGCCTGGTCCAGGCCGGCGCCAACGTCCGGGCGGACCCGGCGGATCGCCTGGATGAGGTGGGCGAGGAACCAGATCTCGTTGTCGTCGTCGTGATCGACGCCGATCCAGGCGACCGGGATACCTCGGTCGGTCAGGTCGGTGCGCCACTGTGCGGCCACGGTGCTCTTGCCGAATCCGGCGGGCGCGTGGATCACGGCGAGCCTGCGCCGACCGCCCGCCCGCAGGACGTCGAGCAGCCGCGGGCGCGGCACCGGGTCGCGGGCCGGGGTCGGCGGCCGGAACTTGGTGGCCGCGGTCGGTGGCAGCGTGGCTGCCGATCCGCTGGGGCCGGTGGGCTGGGACGGCGTGGGACGTAGCGTCAGTGGCCAGCTGCGCCGGGCGGTCACGGCAGGCCGCGACGTTGCCGAGGTTTCGGTGGGATGTTCCATCGGCTCGGGCGCGGCGATGGTTTCCAGCAGCGCCATCTCGTCGGGCATCTGCTCGTGGTCGCGCTGTACCGTGCGCAGCAGTTGCCCGAAGTCGTAGGCCGAGGACGGGCGCTCGTCGGGGTCGATGGACATGGCCTGCTGGATCACCTCGGCCACATCCGGCGGGATGTCGTGCTCGCGCAGATCGGGCACCGGCTGGGTGGTGATCCGCAGGAACTGCGCGACCACCTTCTCCCCCGCCTGCCGCTCGAACGCGGCATGCCCGGTGAGCAGCGCGAACAGCGTCGCGCCGAGGCCGTAGACATCGGAGCGGACGGTCGGGTCGTCGCCCTTGAGCACTTCCGGCGCGGTGAAGGCGGGCGAACCGGTGATCAGGCTGCTGGAGGTCTGGAAACCGCCGGGGATTCTGGCGATGCCGAAGTCGGTCAGCTGCGGCTCGCCATAGCCGCTGAGCAGGACGTTCGCCGGTTTCACGTCGCGATGCAGGATCTGGGCCCGATGCGCGCTCTCGATCGCGCCGGCCAGCTTCACCCCGGCCCGCAGCGAGTCGGCCCAGGTGAGTGGTCCCTGATCGCGGATGACCTGCTCCAGCGAACCGCGGGTGCAGTACGGCATGACGATGAACGGCAGCCCGCTCAGCGTGACGTCGACCTGCAGGATGTCGACGATGTTCGGGTGGCCGGATAAGCGGCCCATGGCTTGTTCCTCGCGCAGGAAACGCTCGCGGCTCTCCAGCTCGATCTCCGAGGAGAGCACCTTCACCGCGACGACCCGCTCCAGGGCCCGTTGGATACAGCGATACACCACGCCGAAGCCGCCCCGGCCGATCTCCTTCGCCTCCGAAAGACCCATCGCCTCCAGCTCGTCGGCGATCCCGATGAGCGGGTGGCGCTGGGTATCCGAGTCGACCGGAGTCGAGCCGGGGCCGACCTCCCCCGAACGCGTCCGTGGATTCACGTGACCACCTCGAACTCACATCGAATCGGCGTCACCGGCGACCAGCAAGCGCGCCGACGCACGGACATCACCCGAAACCCCGCGCGATGTCCGATATGTCTGCGCATACTCCAACGTAGCGCGGGCATGGCATCCGGTGGGAGAAGTTTCGAAACAGGATGTTTTCCACCTCAACCTTCCCCCTAATTCTGCCTGCTCAGCGCTGCGCCGCCGGGCCGGTCTCCGGTGCGATCAGGAACGAGATTCGCTCCATAACATTCTGGCGCTCGATGTTGTGGAAGGACGCAATTTCCCAGCGACCATTCCGGCGAGTCGGTGACGACGCGTACGCCTGCGCGCATCCTGGAGTCGACCGGTCCGACGCCGGGTGCACGGCGCATCGCACGCCATTGTTCGCGCGGTCACCTGCCGGACCTAGCGGACCGCGAGGGCGATGAACTGGGTGATCTGGTTGTCGGCGAAATTGTTGTCGCTCACCAGGACCAGGGTGCGTTCGCCGGAGGGTAGGCGCGGGCCCCAGGTCATGCCCTCGACATTGTCGATATTGCGCAGGCCGACGTCGGCCAGATCGACGAGCAGCCGCTTGCTGACCGGGCGGGCATTGCCGAGCGGGGCGTCGAGCACGTTGGTCGCGGCACTCAGGTCGGCCTCGTAGATCCTGATCTTGTTGCCGACACCGAAGACGAAAGAGCGTTCCAGGACAAGGATTTTCGCCGGGTCGACCGGGTCGACGGCCAGGATCGAGGCGATGCCGTTCATGCCGAGGTCGGGCTGCGGGCGGGACTCGGCGAACACCGGCTCCATCGGGTACGCGTACTGGGCGAGCAGCTGACCGGACCGCGCCTGCACGGTGAGCCGCGAGGTCGCACCCGCCGTCGTCGTCGCGAGCGGACCGTCCTGCAGCAGCGGCGCCTCCACCGACGTCACGAACAGCGACCCACCGGCGGTGAACGTCGCGCCCTCCAGGGCAAGGTTCTGACGCGGGCCCGAATTCGGCTGCATCCGTTCGTTGTTCGGAATCGGCAGCTCGCCCGCGAAGGCGCCGTCGGGACGGGCGATCCGGACCGAGGGGTCGGCGAGCACGGTGTCGGTGCGGTCGCCCTCCTGCGTCCAGTAGTAGTCGCCGGTCCACGGGTCGACCCGAATCTCTTCTGGGTCCACCGATTTCGGGCCGTAGTTCGAACCGTCGGCGGTGCGCAGCGGACTGGTGCCGATGAATGTCACCGGGCCGAGCCCGTTTTCATCCACACCGAAGCGCGCGGTGTAGAACCGGGCCGGATTTCGCTCCGAGCGGTCGTCGCTGATCAGCACGTAATCGCCGGTGCGCGAATCGAAGTCGATGCCGGAAAGGCCGCCGACCGCGGTGCCATGGAACTGGAGGTCGTTGGGTACCACCTGCTCCCCGAGCAGCCGCACCCCCGCCCCAGGCTCCTGCGCCGCCGTGGCGGCCGGTGGCACACCGAGCACCACCGCGAAGATGGCGCCAACCAACACTTGCCCGCGTCTCACCCGTAGTCCCACCAGCCCCACGCTATCCACCGCGCGATACCAGCAAGTGAACTCCACCCAAACCGCCCCGGAAACGGCGAAAGCCCGCCGCCGCGAAACGCGGTGGCGGGCTTTGCCGTTGGTGACTACTTACGCAGCGAGGCCGGGACCTCGAAACGCTCACCGTAGGTCTTGGCGAGCTCGTCGGCGCGAGCAACGAAGCCCGCCTGCCCACCCGGGTAACCGACGATGAACTGGTGCACACCACCGGTCCAGGCCGGGTAGCCGATGCCGAAGATCGAGCCGATGTTGGCGTCGGCGGTGGTCTCGAGCACACCCTCGTCGAAACACTTCTGGGTCTCGATCGCCTCGATGAACAGCATGCGGTCGATCAGATCCTGCAGCGGGACAGTGAAGTCCGCCGTGGTCTTGAAGTGATCGCGCAGGCCCTGCCAGATGCCGGTGCGCTTGCCGTCTTCGTCGTACTCGTAGAAGCCGGCCTTCTCCAGGCGACCCGGACGACCCTCGGACACCAGGTAGTCGATGACGTCCTGGGCCGGGTGGCGCTTCTTGCCCATGGTGGTGTCGCCGTGCTCGGCGGCCTCCTGGGTCTCCTTGGCGATCTTCTGCATGAGCTTGAGGTTCAGCTCATCCGACAGCTGCAGCGGCGCGGCCGGGTAGCCCGCCTGCAGGCCGGCCTGCTCGATGGTCGCGGGCTCGATGCCCTCGGTGAGCATGGAGATGGCCTCGTTGACGAAGGTGCCGATCACGCGCGAGGTGAAGAAGCCACGGCTGTCGTTGACGACGATCGGGGTCTTCTTGATCGCGAGGGTGTAGTCGAACACCCGCGCCAGCGCCTCGGGCGAGGTCTTCTCACCCTTGATGATCTCCACCAGCGGCATCTTGTCGACCGGCGAGAAGAAGTGGATGCCGATGAAGTCTTCCTGGCGCTTCACACCGGCGGCCAGACCGGTGATCGGCAGGGTCGAGGTGTTCGAGCCGAGCAGCGCGTCCGGGGTGACGATGTCCTCGATCTCCTGGAACACCTTGTGCTTGAGCTCGGTGTTCTCGAAGACCGCCTCGATCACGAAGTCGACGCCGTCGAAGTCCTTGGCGTCGGCCGACGGGGTGATCCGGGCCAGCAGCGCCTTGGACTTCTCCTCGGTGGTCTTGCCACGGGAGAGGGCCTTGGCCTCGATCTTCTCGGAGTAGTTCTTGCCGCGCTCGGCCGCCTCGATGGTGACGTCCTTGAGCACGACGTCGTAGCCCGCCTTGGCGGAGACGTACGCGATGCCGGCGCCCATCATGCCCGCGCCGAGCACGCCGATCTTCTTGATGTCCTTCTTGGGCACATCGTTCGGCCGCGAGCCACCGTTGTTGATGGACTGCAGGTCGAAGAAGAACGCCTGGATCATGTTCTTCGCGACCGGGCCGGTGAGCAGGTGCACGAAGTAGCGCGACTCGATGAGCGAGGCGTTGTCGATGTCGACCTGCGCGCCCTCGACCGCGGCGGACATGATCGCCCGCGGTGCAGGCATGTTGGTGCCCTTGAGCTGCTTACGCAGGTTGGCCGGGAACGCGGGCAGGTTCGCCGCGAAGGCCGGGGTGGACGGGGTGCCACCGGGGATCTTGTAGCCCTTCTTGTCCCACGGCTGCACGCCACCCTCGGGGTTGGCCTTGATCCACGCCTTGGCCGCGGGGACCAGTTCCTCGACCGAGCCGACAACCTCGTTGATCAGGCCGATTTCCTTGGCCTTGGCCGGGCGGTACTTGTTGCCCTGCAGCAGCAGCTGCATCAGCGCGTTCTGCAGGCCGAGCATGCGCACGGTGCGGGTGACACCGCCACCGGCGGGCAGCAGGCCGAGGCTGACCTCGGGCAGGCCGAGCTGCACACCCGGCACGTCGGCGGCGACCCGGTAATGGGTCGCCAGGGTGATCTCGAGGCCACCGCCGAGCGCGGCGCCGTTGATGGCGGCGACGACCGGCTTGCCGAGGGTCTCCAGGCGACGCAGCGCGTCCTTGATGGTGAAGAGCTCGTCCATCAGGGCCTGGCCGTCGCCCGGGCCGACCTTCATCATGTTCTTGAGGTCGCCGCCGGCGAAGAAGGTCTTCTTCGCGGAGGTCAGCACCACGCCAGTGATGTTGTCCTTCTCGGCCTCGAGCTTCTCGACGGTCGCGGTCATCGACGTCTTGTACAGCTCGTTCATCGTGTTGGCGCCCTGGTTCGGGTCGTCCATCGTCAGCGTGACGATGCCGTCCGAATCCTGCTCCCAACCGATCATGTTGGTTTCGGTGCTGGTCACAGCTCTGTGTCTCCCTTGATTCTCAGCTGTCGGTTGGGGTTAGACGCGCTCGATGATGGTGGCAACGCCCATGCCGCCACCGATGCACAGGGTGATGAGCGCGTAGCGGCCGTTGCGGCGCTCCAGCTCGTCGACCATGGTGCCGGTGATCATCGCGCCGGTGGCACCCAGCGGGTGGCCCATCGCGATCGCGCCACCGTTGACGTTCAGCTTCTCGTCCGGGACGTTGAGGTCCTTCTGGAACTTCAGCACGACAGAGGCGAACGCCTCGTTGATCTCGACGAGGTCCATGTCCTCGATCGTCAGGCCCGCCTTGGCCAGCGCCTTCTTGGCGGCCGGGGTGGGGCCGGTCAGCATGATGGTGGAATCGGCGCCGCTGGTCGCGGTCGCGACGACGCGCGCACGCGGGGTGAGGCCGGACGCCTTGCCCGCTTCTTCGGTGCCGACGAGCACCAGCGCGGCACCGTCGACGATGCCCGAGCTGTTGCCACCGTGGTGCACGTGGTTGATCTTCTCGACGAAGTAGAACTTCTGCAGCGCTACGGCGTCGAAGCCGCCCATCTCACCGATCACGGCGAAGGACGGGTTCAGCTTGGCCAGGTCCTCGGCAGTGGTGCCGGGACGCATGTGCTCGTCCTTGTCCAGCACGATGATGCCGTTCTGGTCCTTGACCGGGACGACCGACTTGGCGAAGTAGCCGCCGGTGGTGGCCTTGGCGGCCAGTTCCTGCGAGCGCACGGCGTAGGCGTCGACGTCATCGCGGCTGAAGCCCTCGATGGTGGCGATCAGGTCGGCCGAAACACCCTGCGGCACAAAGTAGGTGTCGTAGTTGGTGGCCGGGTCGAGCGCCCACGCGCCGCCGTCGGAGCCCATCGCCACGCGGGACATGGACTCGACGCCACCGGCGAGAACCAGGTCGTCGAAGCCGGAGCGCACCTTCTGCGCGGCCAGGTTGACGGCCTCGAGGCCGGAGGCACAGAACCGGTTGAGCTGGAAGCCGCCGACGGTGTCGGGCAGGCCGGCCACGGTCACCGCGGTGCGGGCGATGTCCATGCCCTGGTCACCGACGGGGCTGACGACACCGAGGATCAGATCCGAGATCCGGTCTTCGTCGAGGTTCGGGAAGCGGCCGCGCAGCTCCTGGATCAGACCAACAGTCAAGTCGATCGGCTTGACCGAATGCAGCGAGCCGTTCTTCTTGCCGCGGCCGCGCGGAGTGCGGATGGCCTCGTAAATGTAGGCCTCTGTGGTCATATCGGAGTGTTCCTTCCTTAAAGGTGCGGCGGCCGGACGTCGTCCGTCCGAGCGCTCTGTGCAACGGCACCGCGTACTGCGGTTTCACTGCGGGTAACCTCGCCGACCGGCCCTGCGACCGACCGTCCTGACGCTGTACAAAACGCGGCATGCGACGGCGGACGCAGGTTCCGATCGCCCATACGCCTGGGCATACCATAGAACCTCGTCGTACCGGAGCTCACGGCCACCCGTTCATACTACCGTGGTGTGCGAACTCCGGTTAACTTAACGTCGCGGCGGCGGTGCTTGTCAACCACTCAGCCGTGTGGCACCCAGCTCACTCTTCAGCAATTCGAGGGCGACCTCGTCGGGGTCCTTGCGATCCTCGGGCGCCACGGGGACGGCGGCCGCGCGGATCATTTCCTCTTCGTCCTCGGCAGTGGTCACCGGTACCGCCCCGTCGGCGGCCCAGCCATTGCCGTTACCTACGTCATTGCCGACCTGGGGCTGCGCCGACTCGGGCGGCGCCGAATCAAAAGGGCCGGGATCATCCGGTAGATCGGGGAAGTCGGGCGGGGGGATGTCGTCATCGCCGCCGAACGAGCGCGGCTTGTTCGCACCCGCCGCCTTCTCCGCCGCGGCGTTCTTGGCCTGACTCGGCCGCGAGAATCGTGGCGGCGCAGGGGCATCCGTGCCGCGCTCGGCCGCGTTGCCGGATTCACGCCCGGCCGGCTGCGCGGCACTGCGCTGTGGTTTCGCCGCTCCACCTGCCCGCTGCGTCGCCGCAGGTCGCGCGGCGGCACCGCCAGCTTCCCAGCGCACGTCGTGCTCGCGCCCGAGCACGGCATGGACCGCCGAGCGCACCGCGTCGAGGTTGCGCGGGTCCGAGAGCCGCTGTGCCAGCGGCGCGTGCTGATGCGCGAACACGATGGTGTCGCCCTCGATGCGCGCCACCGAGGCACCGGCGAGCATCGCCTGCACGGCGGCACCGAACTCGCGCACCTTGGCTCGGATATCCGCCCAGGCGGCCTCGACCTCACGCAGTAGATCCGCGTTCGGCGCGGCCGGGGCAGCCGACGGCTCCGGTTCAGCAACCGGATAAGGCCGCGCGGCGGCGACGAGGGCCGAAGCAGCGGCCAGCACCGGCTCCGGTTCGGGATCGGCGGACGGCGCGACCGGCGGCGCGGTAGTCACCGGAGCCGGCGGCGCAACGGCAGGCGCCGGTTCGGCAACCTCTGCGCCAACCGATTCATCCGCGGAAACCGCCTGTGCCGCTTCACCTTCGGTCACATCCGCAGCGGGGACCGGCGCACCCGAACTCGCCGAAACTTGGTCCGGCGCGGCAACGCTCGGGCCCGACTCGGGCGACGGCGCGGAAACAGCGGATTCGGGCTGGCCCGGAGTCGACTCGATCGACGGATCGACTGATGCGTCCGATCCGGCGACGGTGGGCTCCGCACCGGCAGCAATGGTGGCGGCAGAGTTTCCCCCCACCGTCTCGTCGCCGCGCAGCGGCTGTGCACCGCTCGCCGCCGACATGCCGGACAGCGCGGCATCCGTATCGACCGAACGGTCAGCAGGTCGGGCCGTCGCAGTGCCGCTGTGCACAGCACTCGCGGCCGACGCACCGGAGGTCGAGGCATCTGATTCGGCCGGTCGGGTTCCCGCCGACTCGCCAATTACCGCATGGCTACTCCGCGCGGCACCCGCGTCGCTCACGGCTGACGCGCCGGAGGTCGAAGCACCCGATGCGACCGGGCTATCGGCCGGTCGAACCGCCACCTCGCCAACCACCGCATGTCCACCCCGGGCGGCACCCGCGTCGCTGGCGGGCGTCGCTGGCGGAGCTGCCGGAGCTGCCGGAGCTGCCGGAGCGGAAGTTTCGCCACGCGATCCGGCCGGACCGCCAGAACCCGCGCTGGCGTTGGCCGCTGACGCACCCCCCGATCCCGCGGTCTCACGACGGATCGCGGCCAACGCCTCCGCGCCGCGCCGACGGGTCGATTCGGTCGACCCGCTGGCTGGCGCGATCTTCGGCACTGCCGCCGCGGGAGCCGCGGCGACAGGCGCCGAGCCCGACGGTGCCGGGGGCGCGGCGGCGACCGCCCCGCCCGCGAACCCACGCTCGAGCCGCTCCAACCGCTGCAACGTGGCGGATTCGGCGTCCGACACCGACGGCAGCAGCATGCGGGCGCAGACAACTTCGAGCAGCAGCCGTGGCGAGGTGGCACCGCGCATTTCACCGAGCGCCCCGTGTAGCAACTCGGCGTAGCGAGCCAGGGTGGCCGGGCCGAGGCGCCCGGCCTGGTCGCGCATGCGATCGAGGACATCGCCGGGGCCGGAGACCAGGGCGCGCTCGATGGCGTCGGGGACCGCGCGCATCAGGATCAGGTCGCGCAATCGCTCGAGCAGGTCGACGGCGAAGCGGCGCGGATCGTGACCCGCCTCCATCACCCGGTCGACCGTGCCGAACAGGGCGGCGCCGTCGTTGTCGGCGAGCGCGATGATCGCGTCGTCGATCAGCGCGACATCGGTCACACCGAGCAGCGAGACCGCCCTGGGATAGGTGACGCCTTCCGGACCCGCACCGGCCAGCAGCTGGTCGAGCACGCTGAGGCTGTCGCGCGGGGAACCACCGCCCGCGCGAATCACCAACGGGTACACCGCTTCTTCGACGCTCACCTGCTCCTGGTCGCAGATCTTGCCGAGCAGGCCGCGCATGGTGGCGGGCGGGAGCAGCCGGAACGGGTAGTGGTGGGTGCGCGAGCGGATGGTCGGCAGCACCTTGTCCGGCTCGGTGGTGGCGAAGATGAAGATCAGGTGGGCCGGCGGCTCCTCGACGATCTTCAACAGCGCGTTGAAGCCCGCGGTGGTGACCATGTGCGCCTCGTCGACGATGAACACCCGGTAGCGGGATTCGGCGGGCGCGTAGAAGGCGCGGTCGCGCAGTTCGCGGGTGTCGTCGACGCCACCGTGACTCGCGGCGTCGAGTTCGATCACGTCCAGGTTGCCCGGCCCGCCCGGGCCGAGCGCGATGCAGGACGGGCACACGCCACACGGGGTCGAGGTCGGACCTTGCACGCAGTTCAGCGACCGCGCGAGGATGCGCGCCGACGAGGTCTTGCCACATCCCCGCGGACCGGAGAACAGGTAGGCATGACTGATCCGTCCGGTATCAAGGGCGATGCTCAGTGGGTCGGTGACGTGCTCCTGACCCACTACCTCAGCGAACGTTGCCGGTCGGTACTTCCGGTACAGAGCCACGGCCAGAGGTTACCGGCGCGCACCGACAAAGAACATTCCCACCCGGCGCGGCGAAACCCGAGCGGCGACAACCCTCGATATGTGATCCAAATCACAAGATTCCACAGCCCTTCTTAACCCCCACTCACCGATAAGAACAGTGGCAACGCGTGAGCTATCGCTGACGAAGCACCGGTCGAACACGGGAAATTACCGCCCAATTCCCCCTTGTAGACCGAAAAATATGTACTCACGCCCCGATTTACCGCAGGTTTGTGGAGATAACGAAAGTGTCAACGAGGGTGACACCGACGCAATCGGCTGGCTACCGTGGCAATCGGCAACTTCGGTAGCCAAACCTTCATCAGGTTGGTTGCCCCGGCCGGTCCCTCATCCCGACCGGGGCACAACCAAAGTTCCCACCGCGCACCGCCAAAGTTCCAGCGCAACCGAGTTCCACATCCATCGGAGGAACTTCTCACCGTGCAATCGCCTGATGACATCGCCGCCGCGTTGCTTTCCAGCACAGACTTCGCCGGTGACCGCTCCGCGGTCGACCTGCTGAGCCGCGCGATCAGCCCGCAGGACTTCGCGATCAAACGCGACTCGCTCCCGGTAGCCGCCGCGGCCGATCCCGCAACCTCCACCGCCATCCTCGAGCTGCTAGAACGCGGCCAGGTGCCAACCATGGCCGCGATCCGCACCCTCACCGCGCAGAACGAGATGCGCCGCGAGGCCGAGCGCATCGAACGCCTCGGCCGCCGCGCCCAGCGCAGCATCGACGACTTCGGCCGCGCGCTCGCCACCCTCGCCGACGCCCACTGGACCGCGCACGGCATCGGTCCGACCCGCCGCGATGTGCTGTCCTCCGAACAGGTCATGTCACTGATCCGGACGCGCATCGGCGATATCGCCCCGTCGGCGGTGAAACACCTCTGGCTGATCGAGCGGGCGCAACGGGCAGGCTGGATCGCCTCCAACGCCAATGCCGGATCGCTCTGCGCGGGCAGGCGTTTCCACGCCGATCAGTACGGCAATCGGGTCTCGCTGCGCCCGGTCAACACGATCGGCACCGCGGTGGCCGCCTACCTCGGCGACTACCTGACCGAACACGAGCGCGCCCCGCGCTGGTCAACCGTCGCCCAGGAACTGCGCGACGATCGCGGCCGCCGGATCTTCCACAACACCGCCGACGCCCGCGTCCAGGAACTGTGGCTGACCACCGCCGAATGGGTCACCATCCAGGACGACCTGCCCGTTCCAGGCAAGCGCGGTCAGCGCGCGATAGCCCGCAAGTCCCGCGCCTGACACGCACGCCCCGACAGCCTCGATCAACAAACATCCCATGTCCGAACTTGCGCGCGACTCGTAGACCAGCGCAAATCCGGCGGTGAGCATTCGGTAATTTCCTTGCAACGCATCTCGCGTGGAAGGAGCTCTCCGTGTCCAGTTCCCTGGATCCCGCGGCCACCGCCTGGCTGCTCATCAGCACCGCCCTCGTGCTGCTGATGACACCGGCGCTCGCGCTGTTCTACGGCGGGATGGTGCGCTCGACCGGCGTGCTCAACATGCTGATGATGAACTTCATCGCGATCCCGCTGGTGACCGTCGCCTGGCTGCTGTTCGGCTACACCCTTGCCTTCAGCGACGACGCGGGCGGCGGCCTGATCGGCAATCTCGATCACCTCGCCATGGCCGATATCGACCCGACCACCCTGCACGGCTCGGTGCCCGAACTGCTGTTCGCCACCTTCCAGCTGACCTTCGCGATCCTGACCGCCGCACTGGTCAGCGGCGCCATCGCGGACCGCGCGAAATTCGCAGCGTGGATGATCTTCGTGCCGGTGTGGGCACTGGCGGTCTACGCCCCGATCGCGCACTGGGTGTGGGGTCCGGACGGCTGGCTCGGCTCGTTCGGCGTGCTCGACTACGCGGGCGGCCTTGTCGTCGAGATCGCCTCCGGCGCTTCGGCACTCGCGCTCGCGCTGGTGCTCGGCCCGCGCATCGGTTTCAAGACCGACGCGATGCGCCCGCACAACCTGCCCTTCGTGCTGTTGGGTGCCGGCCTGCTGTGGTTCGGCTGGTTCGGCTTCAACGCGGGTTCGGCGCTGTCGGCGAATGGCGTTGCGGCGGCGGTCTTTCTGAACACACTGGTGGCGGGCTGCCTCGGCATGCTCGGCTGGCTCGCGGTCGAGCAGATCCGCGACGGCAGGCCGACCACCTTCGGTGCGGCGTCCGGCGTGGTGGCCGGTCTTGTCGCGATCACGCCGTCCTGCGGTTCGGTGAACACGCTCGGCGCGCTGATCGTCGGGCTCACCGCCGGTGTGGTGTGTTCGTTCGCGGTCGGCTGGAAATTCAAGGCGGGCTATGACGATTCGCTCGACGTGGTCGGCGTGCACTTCGTCGGCGGCATCGTCGGCACGGTGCTGATCGGCCTGCTCGCCACTCAGGTGATGACCGGCGGCGTCGAAGGGCTGTTCTTCGGCGGCGGGCTCGCGCAGCTCGGCAAGCAGCTGGTCGGCGTGCTCGTGGTCGCGGCGTTCGCCTTCGTGGTGACCTTCGTGCTCGGCAAGCTGATCGATCGCACCATCGGCTTCCGGGTGAGCCAGGAGGACGAGCGGGCGGGCATCGACTTCGCGCTGCATGCCGAGACGGCGTACGCCGAAGGCGTGCACGGCCACGCCCCTCGACGGTTCGGCGAGGGACACTTCGGCCAGGGCCAAGGGCATTTCGGCCAGGGCGGGATAGGTGACCGGGATCACTGATCGCGCGACGGCTCCCTCTATCGGCGCAGGGTTAACGGCGTTACGCTAACGGCGTTAACATACTGCGTCGAGCAAGGGAGCCGCGCGTGCTGACTCGGATCGCACAGGTCGTCACCCGATACCCACGGGCCATCCTGCTCGCCACGGCCGTGCTCGCGATCCTCTGCGGGGCGTTCGGCGCGACGGCGGCGTCGCATTTGAAATCCGCCGGATTCACCTCGCCCGACGCCGAGTCGTCTCAGGTCGCGCGGCTGCTCGCGGACAACTTCGACGGTGCCGCGCCGAACTATGTGTTGCTGGTCGACGCGGACGCGGGTGCCGACGCACCGGCCACCCGCGCCGTCGGCCTGCACCTGACGGACACGCTGCGCGCCCGCGCCGACGTCAAGGGCGTGCAGTCGTACTGGACCGCCCCGCCCGCGGTGGCGTCCGCACTGCGCAGCACCAGCGGCAAGCAAGCGCTGGTCTTCGCCTATCTGACCGGCGACGACACGCAGTCCCAGGAGACCGCGGGCGAGCTCACCGAACAGCTCGCCGGAACCACCGACGGCATCACGGTCCGACAGAGCGGCACCGCCGCCGTCTTCCACGATGTGAACAAGCAGATCACGCACGACCTCGCCGTCGCGGAGGGCGTCGCGATACCGGTATCGCTGATCGTGCTTGTGCTGGTGTTCGGCAGCCTGATCGCCGCCGCGCTGCCGCTGACGGTCGGCATCTTCGCCATCCTCGCCACGCTCGCGATCCTGCGGATGTTCACGCTGATCACCGACGTGTCCATCTACGCGCTGAACATGACCACCGCGATGGGACTCGCGCTGGCGATCGACTACAGCCTGTTCATCGTCAGCCGATATCGCGAGGAGCTCGCGAACGGCCTGCAGCCGGTGGCCGCGACCATTCGCGCCGTGCAGACCGCGGGCCGCACAGTGTTGTATTCTGCACTGACCGTTGCCCTTTCGCTGGCCGTGCTGAGCATCTTCGACATCTACTTCCTGCGGTCGTTCGCCTACGCCGGTGTCGCGGTGGTCGTCGCGGCGGCCGCGGCGGCGATCCTGATCCTGCCCGCCGCACTGGTGTTGCTCGGGCACCGGGTGAACGCGCTCGACATCCGAGTTCCGTTGCGCCGCTTGTTCGGTCGCGCAGCGCCGGATCCGATGACGCCGCTGGCGCCGGAGCGGAGCCGGTGGTATCGGATGGTGACCTGGGTGACGCGGCATTCCATCCCGGTCGCGGTGTTGCTCGTCGCGCTGTTCCTCGCGCTCGGATCGCCTTTCCTCTCAGTGAAATTCGGCTATCCCGACGATCGGGTACTGCCGACTTCCGCCGCCACCCGCCAGGTCGGCGATGTGCTGCGGGCCGAATTCCCCGCGGCCAACGCGGGCAACAACACCACCGTCGTGCTGGACGGATACCACGGCGGCCAAGGGCCGATCGGCGACTACGCCAAGGGATTGTCCAAGGCGAACGGCGTTTCGGCGGTACTGTCCAGCGCCGGTGTCTTCATCAAGGGCGGGCGAGTCGCCAACGGCCCTGCCGGAATGGCGAATAGCACCGGCGAATACATCAATGTCGCGACGCAGGTCGACCCGTTCTCCCCGGCTGGCGAGGCGCAGCTGCGCGAGCTGCGCGCCGTGCCCGCCCCCGGGCCGGCCCTCTTCGGCGGAGGCGCGGCGGTCAATGCCGATGCCCTCGACTCGCTCGGCAAGCGGCTACCGCTGGCCATCGCGCTCATCGCGCTCGCCACCTTCGTCGTCCTGTTTCTGTTCACCGGCAGCCTGATACTGCCGCTGAAAGCCATTGTGCTCAATACACTTTCGCTGGCGGCCGCGTTCGGCGCGATGGTCTGGATCTTCCAGGACGGGCACCTGTCCGGCCTGTTCGGCTTCACCCCGGTCGGTTACATGACGCCGACCATGCCGATCCTGATGTTCTGCCTCGCCTTCGGCATGTCGATGGACTACGAGGTGTTCCTGCTCTCCCGTATCCGCGAGGAATGGCTCGCCTCCGGTCGAGTGGTCGATGGCGTCGTCGTGCGCACCGCCAAGGACAACGTGCACGCCGTCGCCGTCGGTGTCGCCAAGACCGGCCGGATCTTCACCGCGGCAGCGCTTCTCATGGCCATCGTGATGGGCGCGATGATCAGCTCGA
Source organism: Nocardia sp. NBC_01499 (assembly GCF_045040275.1). Taxonomy (NCBI): domain Bacteria; kingdom Bacillati; phylum Actinomycetota; class Actinomycetes; order Mycobacteriales; family Nocardiaceae; genus Nocardia; species Nocardia sp. NBC_01499. The sequence continues at coordinate 5,177,981 of NZ_CP109426.1, forward strand.
AGGTGTCGTTCATCCAGCTGATGGGCCTTGGCCTCACGCTGACCGTGCTCGCCGACGCCACCCTCATCCGCACCATGCTCGCGCCGGCCCTGATGAAGCTGATGGGCACCTGGAACTGGTGGGCGCCCGCGCCGCTGGCCCGCCTGCATGCCCGTATCGGGTTGCGCGAGGACGCCGATCCCGAGCCCGCCGATCGCGTGCTGGCCGGGCGCGCATGATCGGTGCGGGCAGGTCGCGGTCGGCCCGCGGCACCGGTGCTCAGTTGCGCACCGAAATCCTCGACGCCGCACGGGAATTACTGGCCCATACCGGTCACGCCGACGCGGTATCGATCCGGGAGATCAGCAAGCGGGTCGGGGTCAGCGCGCCCTCGATCTACCGGCACTTCGCCGATAAGGACGAGCTCATCGAGGCCGTGGTCGCGCAGGTCTTCGAGGACCTGGACGCCGCGATACTCGCCGTCACCGATCCGACCGTCTCCCCGATCACGCGGCTGTATCAGCAGGGGCTGGCCTACGTCCGGTTCGCCAGGGAGCACCCCGAGCAGTATCGGCTGGCGACCACCCCGACGGTGTCCGGCGGCGCGGTGGATCAGGTGCTCGGCAGCGGTGCGTTCCAGCAGTTCTCGCGGACTGTTCAGGAATGCATGGACGCCGGGGTGATCCGGCCTGGCGACCCGCTGCCGGTCGTGCTCGACCTGTGGGCGGCCGCGCACGGTATCGGGTCGCTGTTGATCGCCAAGCCGTTCATCCCGTGGGGCGATACCGAGGCGGCCGCGCGGCGGGTGCTACTCGCCGCGTGTGTCGGCCATGTGGTGGTGGACATGATCGGCGATGACCCGGCCCCGGATGCGGTCGCCGACTGGCTGAGCGAGTTGCGCCGCAGACTCTGACCGGCGTCGCACGCGGCGTCTCGCATTGGAATCTGCCTGCGTTTTTTCCTCGTTATCCTGGGCTTTCTCCTCGATGCTTTGCCTCGACAGGACCATCTAGATGAGGGATTGCAAGTACATGAGGATCAGGAAGCTTGCCGTGGTCGCGGCGCTGGTGACCACGGCGACCGGAGTCGTCGCTGGCACTTCCGCCGCCGCACCGCCGACCAACGAGGGCCCGGTCAACTACACCGCGCACGCCACCGACACGTCATCGATCATCTCGACCGATTCCGGGTCGCTCGTGGTCGAGGACGATGCCTTCAAGATCAAGGCCGCGGACGGCACCGTCGTCGCCGCGACACCGTTGAAGCTGCGGATCGACGACTTCGAATACCCGATCGCCGCGCAGATTTCCGAGCGCACCGCGACGCTGACCCCGCAGGTCGACCTGGCGCACGCCACCTACAAGCCGGTCGCGCTGCCGTTCGAGGACAAGGCGCCGTGGAAGTCAGAGTACGACCGTGAGCAGGCCGCCTGGAACCGGTTGACCAGCACGATCAGCGCGGGCGCGACCATCGGCACGCTGGTCGGCGGGCTCGGCGGCGCGGCCGTCGGCTGCGTGCTCGGCGGCATCCTCGGCGCCACCGCCGCCTCGGCCACCATCGTCGGCCTGTTCGGCCCGTTCATCCCCGCGGCCGCGATCGGCTGCCTCGGCGGCATCATCGCCGTCGGCGCGCTCGGTACCGTCGCCGGCCAGATCTTCGTGACCGCACCGGTCGCGATCGGCGCGGCCATCCAGTACTTCACCACGATCAATCAGCCGTTCGTCCCGGCGAAGTAAGCCGCAGCGGCTGTCGCCGCCGAATGGCCCCGCCCAGCACTCCTGACTGGGCGGGGCCTTTTGCTGCGCGGCGAGCCTGCGTTGGGGGTCCGGTGTGGACTGACGGCGGCGTATGTCCCCGCACGCTCGAGCCATGACCTGGGGAAACGGTGTGTGCGAGAACACAGCGGCGGGTTGAGGCTTGGTGAGTTGCGGTCACCGGTGTTAATTTCATTTACATGTCTGCTGGCCGCTCGAACGCACTGCGGGTCACCTATGTGACCGCTGCGCTCGGTTTGCGGTTGCCGCTGACTCGCGAACTGTGTTGTCGCCCTTGCTGCAGCTGAGCTGTTCTTTCGGCTCGTTTGCTGCCTAGTCGCCCATGTAGGCACGTCCCGCCAGTCGCGGGACCTCGGCAAGGAATCTTCACCATGTCCCTTCCTACCCTTGAACGATCCGTCACCAGGGTTGCCAGCGGTCGCGTCCGCGTCCAGCGTCCCGTGGTCGCCCCGGAACTGCGCATCGCCGACAACCCGGCGGCCGCGGTCCTGCGCTCCGCGACCGGTGGTCCCGTATCGCGCGACAATGCCGCGCGCTCAACGGGTTTGAGCATCGCGACGGTCAACCGTCAGGTGTCCGCGCTGCTCGCCGCCGGCCTGCTGCGCGAGCGGCCCGACCTGACGGCGTCGGGTGCGGTCGGCCGACCTCGGGTGCCCTTCGAGATCGACCACGAGGCGTACCTGACCCTCGGCATCCACATCGGCGCCGCGGTCACCAAGATCGTCGCGGCCGACCTGCGCGGCCGCATCCTCGGCGGCCTTGCCATCGCCACCCCGCAGACCGGCCAGGAGTTCGCCACCACCACCGTCGCGCGCAGCGCCAAGGCGTTCCTGCAGCGCTGGCATCGGCGCAAGCCGCTCTGGGCCGGTGTCGCCATCGGCGGCCGGGTCGACCCGCTGACCGGCGTCGTCGACCATCCCAAGCTGGAATGGCAGGGCGCGCAGATCGGCGCCGTGCTCGGCGAGGTGCTCGAGCTGCCCGTTTCGGTGGCGCCGCACGTCGAGGCGATGGCGGCCTCGGAGTTGTTGCTGCCGACCATCGAATCGCGTGATGCGGCCAACGGCCGCGTCGCCGGTCCGGAACGCGGCAGCAGCCTGTACTTCTACGTCCGCGAAACCGCCGGTGTCGCGGTGACTTTAGACGGTCGCGTGCACACGCCGAGCAACGGACCCGGCTCGATCGCGCACCTGCCGACCGGCTCGGACGTCGAATGCGCCTGCGGCAGGCGCGGTTGCCTCGAGGCGACCGTCGGCGACCGTTCGCTGCACTCGCGGGCGGTCGGACGCGGAATCATCCCGGCGCACAATGGAACCGCGGGCTCGACCATCCTCGACCTGTACCGCGCGGCCGAGTCCGGCTCGGAACCGGCCCGTGAACTGCTCGCCGAGCGCGCGACCATCCTCGGCCACACCGTGGCCATGGTCCGCGACATGCTCAACCCCGACCGGGTGATCCTCGGCGGCCAGGCCTTCACCGGCTACCGCCCCGCCGTCACGCACGTGGCCCGCGCCTTCAACCAGGGTTCCACGCTGCCGCCCACCGACATCCGGATCAGCGGATTCGGCGGCAAGGTCCAGGAATTCGCGGCGGTGGTCACCTCGCTGAGCGTGCTCTACGCGGACCCGCTCGCCGCTATCCGCCGGACGAACCTGGCCGACTGAACGTTTCGTCGTTCGATCCGACCGCAACCCCCGGCGCGACCGGAGTCGAGTTGTGGCACAGGCGCTTTCGCCATCACTCGACTCCGGCGTTGCCGCGGTATCAACTCAGCAGTCGCTGAGCGGTGCCACCGAGGACAAGTTCGCGCACCTGTGACGAGCGGGTGGCGCGTTCGACGGTCAGGCGGGCAATGACCGGGTCGCCATAGGGCGCGTCCGAGCCGAACAATGTGCGCTCGGGGATCTCGGCAATGGCTAGGCGGACGGCGAAAACGATGCTGGCGGTGGACAGTTCGAGATACATGTTGGGTGTATCGCGGACCAGCTCGATGGCGTCCATCCAGTGCGCTCCGCCGAGCTGCGACACCACCAGCGGCACCCGCGGATAGCGCCGTGCCAGATCGGCCAGAGTGCGCAGATCGGCGGCGGTGGTGGGTGCGGCGCCATGCACGACCACGGGGAGCCCCTCGTGGTCGGTGGCGGCACGCAGGACCGGCTCCAGCCGTGCCGCCTGGTCGGGCGGTGGCGTCAGCTCACCGATACCGCGCAGTCCCCGGCCGACCACGTCGCGTTCGATGAGCGCGCCGACATCGGGTGCGTCGAGCGGCACCGAGCCGAAGCCGATGAATCGGTCCGGGTACGCGGTGAGCGCCGCATCCAGTTCACGCCAAGCGATTTCGCGACCGGCGGCACCACCTCCGGCGAGCGCCCGGTGCAGCAGGTCCATCTCCTGCCGCAGTGCGGCCAGATCCTGGGCCCGTTCCGGATGCGGCCGGGACATGAAGAGCACGGACTTGTCCACACCTGCCTCGTCGAGCAGTGCGATGTGCTGCTCGACCGGGTCGTGTACGTGGCTGTGTGCGTCGATGATCAACGGTTCTCCTCAGGAATCGGGTTACGCCGCCGAGTGTTGATCCCTGACACCATGGGAAGGTCAAATCATGCTGATCGGTGAACTGGCGGACCGCACCGGCATCAGCGAGCGCCTGCTGCGCTACTACGAGCGCGTCGGCCTGCTCACGCCCGAACGCCGCAGCAACGGTTACCGTGAATACGACACCGACGCCGAGCAACGCGTCACCCAAATCCGCGCCCTGCTCGCCGTCGGCCTCCCCACCCGCGTCATCGGCCAGCTACTGCCATGCACCGGCGAGAACGGCACGTTACGCGCCTGCCCGCAAGTCCTGCCCGCACTCCAGGATCGCCTGGCCGAATTAGACCGTCGCGCAGCCGAATTAGCCACCGCACGCGACCTGCTCCGGCGTACCATCGTGAACACCGAGCAGTCAGCGCATGGGCGCTCCGCTGATCACGCTGCGCCGCAATGACATTCACCGCCATGCGGAGTGCCGGCAGCTGCCGTCGAAATACCAAGTGCCGCCATCGGATCGAATCGCCAGGCCCAAGGACCTGACGTACGAACCAGACGTGTGGCCTGCGTCAAGAGCGCGCACCGTGCGTCAAGTCGGGTGAGCTAGCGGTGTGGGTCACCCGCGGTGGCGAACAGACCTTCGAGGGCCGTGATGAAGAACGGGAAGTGGCCTGCGAAGCGTTGCAGGTTGCGGTCGCGGTCGAAACCGCCGAACCAGTAGAGGCCAGGTTGGGAGTCGGCGGAGGGGTTCAGGTCGCGGAAGGCGCGGATCCAGTTGTCGGCGCGGCCGCCGATCACCATGAACGGCAGCGCGCGGGAGAAGACGGTCTCCTGATCGATCGGCGGAACCTGTTCGCGCCGTGTCGATTCCAGGCCGCGCTGCAGTGCGCGAATCTGGCCGGTCAATGCGAGGCCGTGCGTGGTCCGGACGGGCAGGTACTTCGGCAGCAGCACGGTGGCGACACCGGCCAGCGCGATCGCGACGCCGACCAGTGCGTGACCCGAGGTGAGGGCGAGCGCGATCGTCGCGACGACACCGGCGACGATCAACGCGGCACCGAGCCAGAGCGGCAAACCGGGGCGACGGCGATTGCTGAAGGTGCCGCGGGTGACCGCGTCGGCGACGAGGGCGGTGCGCACCGGTCCGGAGTCGACCCGTCCCGGCGCGCGCAGTTCGGTGATGGTGACGGCATCGGTGCCGTCGGGTAGCAGCGCGCGATAGACGGACTTCTCGTAGTCACGCAATTGGTCGTCGGGCGCGTTGACCCGGGTGATCCGCCAGTCGGTCTCGCCGAGCGGCGTGACCCAGAGGTAGCGGCGGACCGCGAGATCCACCACCGTTGCGGCGATGTCGACCGGGTCGACGTGCTCGTCGAGCAGCAGGCCCGCCTCGCCGGGCAGTACCCCGTCCGGCGACGTGAACTGCACCCGCTCACCGTCACGCACCAGCGGATCGAGCGTCTCCGATCCGGTTCCGGCAGCGGCGTTTTCGCGCCGCGCGCGCAACACGAAGGCGGCAAGACCGGTCAGCGCGAGCAGCAGCACGCCGAACGCGATGAGCACCGGTGTGGTGATCGCGAACGGTCCGGACGCGCTGGTGTCGCGCACATCGGCGTTGCTCGGCACACTGCCCGGCGGCAGTTGCAGGGTGAGGTCGATGGCCTCGCCCTTCTTCAGATCGGTCTGCTCGAGATGCAGCACACCGTCGACCTCGGTCTTCACGTCGGCGCACGGCCTGGTGTTGCCGGGCGGACCGAGTTTGCAGTCGACGATGCCCATTTCGAAACTCGGGCTGATCAAGGTGGCGCTGATCGACGCGATATCGGTGCCCATCACGCCGAGCCAGTTGAACACCTGGCTGCCCGGTGCGTCGTTGACGAGGTTGTGCACCGAATAGGTGAACGTCGACTCGCCTGGTTTCGCCTCGATGGTGAATTGATCGTTCGCCACCGTCGCGGTACCGGCCCCCTTGGTGTCCACATCGGTGACCTTGAAGTAGCGCTCGACGTCGTCGCTCACCTTCAGTCGCAACGGCAGCGACATCCGGAAGGAACCGTCCGCCGGCACGTCGACCTGTTCGACCACCTCGAGCACGCCCTCGCGGCTGAGCTTCAGATCGGCGATGATGGTGACACCGCTCGGGGCGGGCTGGGTGTGGGCGATCGGGGCGGTCGCGAGCAATCCCACGGTGGCGAGCAGCAGCGCGCCTACGGCGCCCCCCCGAAAAGTCAGCATGGCTGCCTACTTTAGACAGCTTGCTATTCTGCGTCATCGGCTGTCGGTGATCATTGAGACGAGGGGGTACGGGGGCGTGACACAACCACCGTACGGATACGGACCGGTTCCGCCTGGTGGGCGACCGGTTCCGCCCCCGCCTGGGTACGGGCAGCCTGCCGCGCCCGGATACGGACCGCCGCCGGGCTATGGGCCGCCACCCGGATACGGACAGCAGCCCGGGTATGGGCAGCAGCCGGGATACGGGCAGCAGCCGGGTTACCCACCGGGATATGGTCCGCCACCTGGCTATTCGCAGCCTGGCTATGGTCCGCCGCCGGGACATCGCGCGCCGCCGCCGATGCCCTACGGTCCGCCGGGACGTCCGCCGCATCAGCCGCGGCGCAGGTCCGGCCGTGGCGGCGGGTGGATCGTCGTACTGGTCGTCGTGGTGTTCCTGGTCGCGGGTGGCCTGGTGCGCAACGCGATATCGACCGGCACGCACGACAGCAGTCCGTCCGGCCCCGCGCCGAGCCTCACCTTCGCCCCCGACGGTGCGATGGGCCCGGCCGAGACCGGCGCCAACCCGCTGCTGGCCGACCCGAGCACGACGCTCATCCCGTCACGCTGCGCGTACTCCCCGTGGGGCACCCAGGTGGACGCGGCGCGCAAGTTCTTCGAGAGCGCCGCGGGCTGCCTCGAGGCGGCCTGGAAACCCGTACTGCAGAAGCAGAACCTGCCGTTCACCGCGCCCGCGCTCAACGTCAGCGCGACCACCACCGGCATAACCACCCCGTGCACCGGCTCCACCAGCAACTTCGCCGCGTTCTACTGCCCGGCGAACAAGACCATCTACATGCCGATCAGCCAGCTGCAGACCGACTTCTTCAAGGACAACTGGATCGTCTACCTGTCCGTCTTCGCCCACGAATACGGCCACCACGTGCAAGCCATGTCCGGCATCCTGCGCAAAGCCAACAGCGACCGCGCCGACGCGGGCCCGCGCACGACCCGCGGTCTCGAGCTCTCCCGCCGAGTCGAGTTGCAGGCCAACTGCTTCGACGGTATGTACCTCAACTCGTCCTCCGGCGCTGGCTCACTCACCAACTCCCAGATCACCCTCGCCCGCAAAGACGCCTACGGGCGCGGCGACCAAGCGGGCGACATGCGCGACCACGGCACCGCCGACAACGGCGGCCAATGGTTCGAGCGAGGTTTGGATAAAAACCGTGCCGCCCAGTGCAATACGTTCACCGCGTCAGCCACCGCCGTGAGCTAGTCGGCGTCGCATTGTTGCGCCACTGTTCACCCATCGGTCAATCAGACGTCGAATGTGTGCGGCGCCAACCAATTCCGCGAGGCTCGACGGGGGCGGAGTTCTCACGCCCCGTCGGCAAAAGGGGAACTCGGACGGCGAGCGTAAGTGTTCTCCGGTGCCACGGTGATGACATCGCACACCTGCACCAGTTCCTCGGGCACATCGCCGCCGAAATGCGCTGTGCTCGGCACGATCACCGCATCCGAGTCGAGCCGCTGCGCCACCGTCATCAACCGCCCGATGACGTCGTCGGTCTCCGCACCGAACACCACAGTCTTGGCAAGGTCATACCCGAACCGCTGCGCCAAACTCCGGATAAGCACCTCATCCCACTGCTGTCGCGCCCCGGAAACATCTCGACGCAAATACCCGACCGCCGCTGGACGTCGCCTCATCAGACCACTCCCTTCCGCCCAAAACCATCCCGGTAAACCGCCATCCCCAGCAATGCCCACCCACTGCCAGTAACCCGCCACTGCACTGTTATTCGGCACGCACTGAACTGTGGTGAGTGGTAGGCGGCTCGGGACCAGGTCGATGCCACCAGTCCCAAGCGCCAGCTCCGACGCTACGAACGGGCGTCCGTTGCGGTCCATCAGCTTGCCCAAACTTGTCCGAGTTCGGCTGTTCGAACATGAATTGTGAGGCGGCGCGCGACCATTGGATCAGTGCTGGAATCCCAGTGCTTCCCACTAGCAGGGGGCAAACCCATGCGTCTGACGTTCCTCGGTAAGGGTGGCTCGACGGTAAACGACTGCCCGGCGTTGTATGCCACTGACCACGGCAGTTACTTGATCCAGGGGTGGCAAACGGGACAACCCGGAACCATCGAAATCCCGCACCTGATACTCGGATTCGCGGAATCACGGACATTTGTCGGCGCCCCGCTCACCGACACCGGACGCGGTACCTTCAGAATCACCGGGCGGCCGATCACCGACGCTGAAACGCTCGACCAGCTACACCTTGCCGACGACGAGACGGCGATAGAGGTACCGAAGACAGAGAGGACCTTCTACGGTGCAACTGCGGCAATCCAACCCCTGGCCTGACCTATTCCGTGAATGCCGACGTGCAGCGTTTCACCTCGAGGTCAGGGACGAGTACGTGGTGCCGATCGAGTCCGAGCCGTTCCGGCGCTTTCTCGACAATGAGCCCGACGACTACGCCTGGTTTCAGGACTGGGCTGCCAGCGCGCGGGAGCTCACTGCTCGGGGCGTCACCTTAAGTCGGGTCCGCGTCGTCACTATTCCGCATTCCGACTATCAGCGCTGGTGTCTAGCAGTCGCCGCGCGCAATGTCGGAGCGGGCGAGGACATTCGGTACTTGCCTCGCCAGCACGCCGGCGCCGTGCCGCCCGATGACTGGTGGCTGTTCGATGACGAGCTGGTTGCCTTCAACCTAGTTGATGAGAACGGAAAGGCGGCAGGCGCGGCGATAACCACTGATCCGAATATCGCCGCCTATTGCCGTTCTGTGAAACAGCGTCTGTGGGAGCTGGCGACGCCGTACGCCCAGTACGTCGACCAAGACGCCACTAGTACCGAGTAGTGACGAATAACGTTCAGGAAGCGAGGGAAGCGCTCGGGCAGCGGCTCAGAGAGATGCGCCGCACCGCCGGGATGTCCGGGCGCCAACTCGCCGAGCTGGCGGGGTGGCATCAATCGAAAGTCGAGCGACAACAGGTTCTCTATCGCGGCGACCATCGCTTCCGCATTCTAGCTGGCTATCACTCAACCGCGAGAGATCGCGATCTACACCCGCGCGTTCGAAATCCTCGCCAGGCAGGCGCTGGTTGGCAAGCCGGCGCGGGCGTTGATCGGTGCAGCACTGGATAGGCGGTGCGGTCCAGTACCGGAATAGATATGGTGGCGTGCGACCATATCGCACGCCGAGTACCTCCACACTACCCCTGTTTCGCCGCCGCCTTCGCCTGCTTCTTGAATTCCCTTACCTGCGCCAACGATTCGGCATCGGTCACATCGGCGACGGAGCGGCGGGAACCTTCGTCGCCGTAGGCACCGGCCGCTTCCCGCCAACCCGGCGGCTGCACCCCGCGCTGCTTACCGAGCAGCGACAGAAAGATCTTGGCTTTCTGTTCGCCGAAACCGGGCAGGGCTTTCAATCTGCGCAGCACCTCGTTTCCGTCGGGTTTGTCGGTTTTCCACAGGTTCTCGGTTTTCGCGTCGTAGTTCTCGATGATGTAGCGGGCGAGTTCCTGGGCGCGACGCGCCATCGAGCGGCCGTAGCGGTGGATGGCGGGTGGGGTGGCGCAGAGGTCTTCGAATTCTTTGGTGTCGGCCTCGGCGATGCGGTGGATGTCGAAGCCGCCCATCCGGTCGGCGATCTTCTTCGGGCCGCGGAACGCGTGCTCCATCGGATACTGCTGGTCGAGCAGCATGCCGAGCAGGGTGGCGAAGTGGTCCTCGGTCAATAGCTCGTCCGCCTCGACGTCTTGCGCCAGGCAAAGCTTGCGACTCATCGCCATTCCTTCCCACCGTGACAAACCTGCTCGGACGGATTCGATCATCTCACTTGTCATCACGGCGTGAAGGCGTCCTGCTCATCGCGGTCCCCGTTGCTCATGAAACCCGATTTCGTGACGGTCCTCACATACCTGGCGCGCGTCGCTATAGGGCCCCGCGTAGGCTCCTGCGCATGCCTCAGCAGACGGCAGTACCTACATCGGCACCCCACGAGGTGGCCACGGCTAGGGATGGACACGGGCCCATGGACACCTACACTTTGCGCCCCGATCGGTTCGATCGAGCAGGCCAGGATCAACTCGTCGACGTTCGCGACTTACAAGCCGCGCTGCCCGGTATCCGCAGGTTGCGGGATTGGGCCCACGACGCGCTCGCACTGCGGCCTGGCGAGCACGCGCTCGATATCGGCTCGGGCACTGGCACGGAGGTGATGACCTTCGCGGACGCGGTCGGTCCCGACGGAGCGGCGGTCGGCGTCGAGCCGGACCCGAACCTGCTCGCCTCCGCGGAACGCCGCGCCGCCAAGACCGGTTCGACCGCCAAGTTCCATTCCGGCGACGCCTACGGCCTGCCGTTCGGCGCGAGCAGTTTCGATGCCGCGTTGTGCGAGCGAGTGTTTCAGCATCTGACCGCGCCGGCCCGCGCCGCCAACGAGATCGCGCGGGTGCTGCGTCCCGGTGGCCGGGTCGTGGTGGTTGACAGCGACTGGGGCACCGCGATCATGCATCCGGGCGAGCGTCAGGTGGTCCGCGAGGTGGTCGACACGTTGATCTCCGCGACGACCAACCCGTTCTCCGGTCGCAGGCTGCCAGGCCAGCTGACCAAGGCGGGCTTGGTGATCGACGATATCGGCTCGCACGCGCTGGTGCAGGACCGCACGGTCGGCGTCGGCTCGCTGGTCACCCGCATTTCCGCGATGGCGGTGGCACGCGGCGTGATCACCGAGGAGCAGCGCGCGCGGCTGGTCGAGGACCTCGAGGCGGGCGCGGCCAGCGGCGATATCCACCTCTCGGTGACGATGTTCGCGGTGCTCGCGCACAAACCGAACTGATCAAGGACACCCACAGCGGGCGCGTACCGAGGTACGCGCCCGCTGTTTCGTCTACTTGTCGAGCAGCTTCTCGGTGGCCGCGAGCAACACGCAGGTGGCGAGGCCGTCCATCGCCTTCTCCAATTCGGGCAGCTTCGGGAAGCTCGGCGCGATCCGAATGTTCTTGTCCTCCGGGTCATTCCGGAGCGGGAAGGCCGAACCGGCGGCGGTGAGCGCGATGCCTGCGTCCTTGGCGAGGGCGATCACCCGCCCCGCGGTGCCCTCCATGACATCCAGGCTGACGAAGTAGCCGCCCTTCGGCTCCGTCCAGGACGCGACCTTGGACGCGCCGAGCCGGTCCTCCAGAATCCGCAGTACCGCGGCGAATTTCGGCTCCAGAACGGCGCGGTGCTTCTGCATGTGCGCGCGCACGCCGTCGGCGTCTTTGAAGAAACGCAGATGACGCAGCTGGTTGATCTTGTCCGGGCCGATGCTCCGCTTCCCCGCATGCCCGAGGTACCAGTTCAGGTTCGCGGCGGAACCACCGAGGAAGCTGACGCCCGAACCGGCGAAGGTGATCTTCGAGGTGGAGGCGAATACCAAGGGGCGGTTGGGGTTTCCGGCCGCGGCGGCGAGGCCGAGCACGTCGTACACGGGCGCCGCGGTGTCGGTCAGCGGGTGAACGGCGTAGGCGTTGTCCCAGATGAGGCGGAAGTCCGGTGCCGCGGCGGGCATCGAAACCAGTTCTCGGACAACCTCTTCGGAGTAGTTGACGCCGGAGGGGTTGGCGTAGTTCGGCACCACCCACATGCCCTTGATCTGCGGGTCGTTCGCGACCAACTCGGCGATGGCGTGCGCGTCCGGGCCGTCATGGTGCATCGGGACCGGGATCATCTCGAAGCCGAGCACCTCGGTGATCGAGAAGTGCCGGTCGTAACCGGGGGTCGGACACAGGAACTTCAGCTTGTCCTCGGCGGCCCACCGGCGCTCGGAGTCGTTGGTGCCGTACAGCATCGCGAAGGCGAGCACGTCGTGCATCAGCTCGAGGCTGGCGTTGTTGCCCGCGAGCAGGTTGTCCACCGGGATGCCGAGCAGCTCACCGAAGATCGCGCGCAGTTCCGGAAGTCCTTGCTGGCCACCGTAATTGCGGCAGTCCGTGCCCGAGCCGTCGCGATAGTCGCCGTCGCCGGGCAGCGAGAGCAGGTCGAGGGAGAGGTCGAGTTGTTCCGGCGAGGGTTTGCCCCTCGTCAGATCCAGCGTGAGCTTCTCGGTCTTGAGCGTCGCATAGTTCGCGTGCTGAGTATCGTGTTCGGACACGAGTTCCTCGTGGCTCATCAAACCGATCTGCGTTTGCCGGGGCATCCTGGGCAGCCTTTCGAAACAGCGGGGACGTGGGTTGTGGCCAGACCGATGTGCGGCGGCCGGACAGTCGGCCCGCCGAGCGCATCGTGCGTCGCCGGACCGTAGTTCACGTTACCCGTGCGTTGCTCGGATTTGGAGGCGTTATTCGACAGCCGGACTTCGGTCCGTGCGGGGGCCCCTCGAAATTAAGGGGACCCCGCGCACCCGGCAGAGCCCATTGACCCTTGCTGCCTTCCGGCCCTGGGGGAGTTCACAGGATGCGCGCCGCGCGGGATCCGTCGGCCAGTGTAGCCGCTCCCCCGCCCATTCCCCTCCACTGGGTGCCCGAAACCGGGTGAAAACCATGCCGAACTGGGACTTTACGGGTCCGAACGGACCCGTTTGGCGTCTACCCTCCCCGACCCGGTATGCTGCTCCACGGAGGATTCGCCTAGTGGCCTATGGCGCTCGCCTGGAACGCGGGTTGGGTTAACGCCCTCAGGGGTTCAAATCCCCTATCCTCCGCAGAGAAGACGCAGGTCGGGGGCTATTTTCGGATAGCCCCCGGGTTGCGGTCAACATGCGGTCAACACGACCGTTGCATCTGAGGCTCGATTCGGCGCACCCACAACCCTGTAGGCGCGACCCGAAGGTAACCAGATGTCGAGTATCCGCGAACGCACCACCAAGCGCGGCCCCTCTTATTTCCAAGTCCTCTACCGGCACAACAAACGTCAGTGCTCCGAACGCTTCGACACTCTCGACGAGGCCGAGCGCTGGCAGTCGGTCCTGGGTCTCTACGGTCCGGTCGAGGCGCTGAACTTCCTCTACACCGAAGCCGAGAACACCGACGCCGCCTCGGTGGTGCCCTATATTCACGACGCCTTCACCGAGATCATCGACAGCATGACCGGCGTCAAGCCGGGCACCCGGCATCGCTACCGCCGCGTGCTGGTCAACGACATCGAGCCGTTCTTCGGAGCCCTCTCCCCGGTGACGGTGTTCTGCGAGACGGTGATCGGCCGGTGGATCAACCACCTCGCCGAGAACGTCGGCAACGCCGCGAAAACCATTGCGAACAAACACGGTGTGCTGTTCGGCATCCTCAAGAAGCTCGCCCGTCGGGGAGTGATCCCGTCCAACCCGTGCGAGCAGACCGAGTTGCCGCGCGTGGTGCGTGCGGAGATGGACCACCTCGAACCCGAGAACTTTTCATCGGTCTCCACGAACCCGACACCTGTGCTGACCATCTTCAATCAGTCCAAATACAAGAGCGAAGTCGACAACGCAATCCAGTCGTGGAACTCCAAGGGGCGCGTAAAAGTGGTGTCGGTCGGTGACCGGCAACCCATCATCCATGTGTTCGACGAAAATCGTGCCGACGTCTCCTACGTCGGGCTTTACACCAAGAACGCCGACATCAGGCTCAACTCGCACTACATGGACACATACGGCCCCGACCTGAACAAAAACACCGTCCTGCACGAGATGGGTCATGCGCTAGGGCTGCGTCACAGCTGCGAGAACAACATCATGTTCGCCAGTGTCACACCAAAACTCGACTTCGGAGTCATCGATAACAGTTCCTACCGAACGATGTGGGGAGCGTCCTGATCATGCACGCAACCATCAAATCTGCCGCCGCGCGAGTCGTTCACCTCGCCGTCGCCGCGCTCGCCACAGCTGTCGTGGCAGGCTGTGCAGGGCCGCAGCCGTCACCGGAACCACCGGCACCGAATGTCGTCCAGGTCACCAGCGATACAGCATTCGATCCGGGCGATCCCAAAGCAGTCGCCGGCTGGGCCGACGCCATCTTCGTCGGAACTGTAGAGAAGTACCTGCACACCGAGGCCCCGGCGTCCGGCACGCCCGAGACTCAGTTCCAGGTGTCGGTCGTCACGGAACTCAAAGGTGACCTGCCTGCCAAAGTAGTGGTAAACCAGATCGGCGGCATCGCACGCAACCACGACCTCATCGTCGTCGACGGTATGCCGCTGATCTCCGCCGGGAAGTCCTACCTGTTCATCGCCAGGTACTACGCCGAAAAGAAATGGCTCACCATCGCCAACGGGCTCGGTGCTACTGAACTGACCGGCCCGAACCGGGCAAACCGTGAGGCCGAACCGGATGCCGTCAAACGCATGCGCGACGCCATCGCCCATCAGAAACCGTTCGCAGACGAGAACACACGGCCGAAACTGCCGGACCCCGCAAGCCTTCCCTCGGACGTGACCGGCACACCGACACCGCAGAAGACTCCGACCACGAGCCCTCCGTCGACCACCCCAACCAGATAGCCGCCCGCACTGACGGGCACCTCAACCCACACCGAGAACCCGAGCAGATCGCCCAGGTGGCCGAATTCTGACCAACAGACGATCGAACATCAACCGTGCGAGGCCGTGAAATCTACGGCCTCGCCGTCGTTTCGGTGCGGGACCGTGCGTGTGTGCTCCTGGAACCGGCGGCAGATGACATCGGCGTAGCGCGGATCCAGCTCGACCAGGCGCGCGGCTGACCCGTATCCATTGCCGACAGCAAAATAATCATCCATTGCCGACAGCAAAATAATCGACAACCTTGCCAACGCCACGAAAGACGGCGCCAAAAATTACGGTGGCGGCATATTCGTAGACGACAACTCACCGAACATTGCACTGAACATCGACGACAAGACACAATTCTCCGGCAACGACCCCGATGATTGCAGCATCGCCAAGAAGGGTTGCCACTGAGCCCCGCAGCGCGTAGTCGCCGCGCATCTCGGTGGTACTCGAACCGAGATGCGCGGGCGCACGACGCCGAATGTCGTTGCGGCACCGGCAAGGCGGGCCGAAGGCCGATTCAGAACGAGTAGGCGTCGACCTCGTCGAGGTAGCGGGCACGGGCGCGCTCGTCGATGAACGAGGCCTCGAAGGAGTTGCGGGCCAAGGTGCGTAGGTGATCAACGGTCAGGTCGAGGGCGTCCCGGATCCCGTCGAAGTTCTCGTGCACATAGCCACCGAAATAGGCCGGGTCGTCGGAGTTCACCGTGGCGACCAGGCCGAGTTCGAGCATTTTCCGCAGTGGATGGTCGGACAGCTTGTCGACCACGCGCAGCCGCACGTTGGAGAACGGGCACACCGTCAGCGGAATCCGCTCCCGCACCAGCCGCTGGACCAGCACCGGATCCTCCAGCACCCGTATCCCGTGGTCGATGCGCTCGACACCGAGCACATCCAGCGCCTCGGCCACATACGACGCCGGACCCTCCTCCCCGGCATGCGCCACCGCCCGCAACCCCAGCTCGCGGGCCCGCTGATAGACCGAGGCGAACTTGGCGGGCGGATGACCGACCTCCGCCGAATCGAGTCCGACCGCGACGATCCGATCCAGGTACGGCTCGGCCGAGCGCAGGGTTTCGAGAGCGGATTCGGCCGACAGGTCGCGCAAGAAGCACAGGATCAACTTGGTCGAGATGCCGTAGCGCTGTTCGCTGTCGCGCAGCGCCTTCCACAAGCCGTCGATAACGGTCGAGAAGGGGACCCCGCGCGCGGTGTGCGCTTGCGGATCGAAGAAGATCTCGGCATGCCGGACGCCCGCCGCGCGGGCGCGGACCAGGTACGCCTCGGCCAGGTCGGTGAAATCCTGCTCGACCCGTAGCACGTCCGTCAGCCGGTAGTACAGGTCGAGGAACGACTGCAGGTCCTCGAACCGGTAGGCGTGGTGCAGCTCGTCCACCGAGGCGAACGGCAGCTCGGCTCCGTTGCGTTCGGCCAGCGCGAAGGCCAGCTCCGGTTCCAGGGTTCCTTCGATGTGCAGATGCAATTCGGCTTTCGGTACGGGCATTCCGGGGATCCTAGCCTCGGTCCGTGGCGTCGACGCGACCCGCGGATTGCCAGCGATGACGGCCGGGGATTCCGCCTGTCGAATCGTGTTGACCACGTCACATCGCGTCCGTGCACCGGATGGCTAGTTGATCTTGTATATCCAGATCCCCGGGTTCGTCAGTTCACCGGAGGCCGACCACCGATACGTGCGCGCCAGGCCGGTGCCCGCATAGCCGTGCAGATAGTCCAACAGGTCCGCGCGGGTGGCGCGGCCGGATGCGATACCGTTCAGCGCGATCGTGGTCAGGTCGTAGGCTTCCACGGCGTTCAAGCCCGGACCTTGGTCGTTCATGGTCAGGTAGTCGAGATAGAACTTGCCGACGACCGGACCGCACGGGCACGACAGGATCGCACCGGTGGCCGCACCTTCCGACTGGGCAACGAAATCCACCCCGAGTGCGCCTTCGGTCGCGACGAAAGTCGCGGTAACGCCGCCTTGTTTCAACTGCCGGGTGAGCACGGCCGCCTCGGCGCTGTAACCGGAGTAGAGCACCGCGTCGGGCTTGGCGGCCACGACGTTGCGCACCACCGCGGTGAAGTCCCGATCGCCCTGCTTGACCTCGGCCCGACAGCCAGGGTCGGCCACGGCGCCGAGAGTCGCGACGATGTCGTGCGCCATCCCCTTGCCGAATCCCGAGTCGTCGTGGACGACGCAGATCTTTCCGAAATGTGCTGAGCCGAGCAGGTATTCGGCCACGGCGCGGCGATAGACCCCGTCGGTCGGCTGACCGCGGAAGAAGCCGCGCCAGGCCTTCGTAGGGTCGGCGGGAGTCGATCCCGGAAACAGGACCGGCAGGCCCGCGTTATCGAAAATCCCGCCGGTGGCCTGGATATCGGCGGACTGCGGGCCGATCAGTGCGACGATCGACGGGTCGGCCACGATCTGCCCAGCGATGTCGGCCGCGGTCTGCGGGGACCCGCCGGTGTCGAATTGCTTTACGGTGACCTGACATTCGGGGTTCGCCTTGGTGAACTGGTCGACGGCCAACTGCACGGCACCGGGCAGACTGCGGCCGGGCTTTCCATTGACAATCGCCGTCGTCGCGATGGTCACCGGCTTGCACACGGCCTTACCGTCGCCGCCCGCACTGGCCGCGGCGCTCGGCCTTGCCATCTCTTTGCCGTCGGCGTCGATCTGGGTCAGCGCCTGGAAGAGTGCCGGTCCGCCGCTGGTTCCGGGCGCGACGGCGCCGGACCAATCGATGGGCTGCTGCGCGACGGGTCCGGTGGTGCCGGTCTTCGGCTCGGCGTGGTCGGCGGTCGCCCAGCGGGTTGCTGCCACGATCGCGATCACGACGATCAGTGTCAACACTCCGATACCGGTGTAGCGCAACGTCCGGCTTGCTGACCTGGCGTCCCTCGAGTCGGGCAATGCGAACCGCGGCTCCACCAACGCCTGCCGCACCGCCGCCGCGAATTCCGTACAGGACTCGAATCTTTCACCGGGGCGCTTGGCCAGCGCCTTCGCCAAGACCGCGTCAACGCCAGGCGGCACGCTCGGTCGCAGGCTGTGCACCCGAGGCGGTGGATGCTGCAGATGTCCGGCAATCATCGCGGCCGGACTGCCCGCCGCGAACGGCGACTTGCCCGACAACAGCCAGAACAGGCTGCACGCCAACGAGTATTGGTCGGATCGGTGGTCGACGGGAGCGAAAGACAATTGTTCCGGCGACGCGTACGCCAGCGTCGCGGTCACCGTTCCGTTCTCGGTCAGGTGCCGTGACTCGTCACGCAGGCGGGCAATACCGAAGTCCGTCAACAGGACCCGCTCGCTCTGGCCCGCGGTCGCGCTGGCCAGCAGGATGTTGGCGGGCTTCACATCGCGGTGCAGCACGCCCGCCGCATGCGCGTAGTCGAGCGCCTTCGCCGTCTCGGCGATGATCTCCACCGCCTGCTCGGGCGGCAGCACCTTCGGGTCGAGGGCGGCGGCGTCGATGCCGTCGACGTACTGCATCGATATCCACAGCAGGTCCTCTTCGACACCGCGGTCGTACACCGTCACGATGTTCGGATGGTCCAGCCGCGCGACCAGCTCCGCCTCGCGCTCGAAGCGCGCCCGAACCTCGTTGTCGGTATACAGCTCCGGATCGAGCACCTTCAACGCGGTCAGCCGAGGCAACCGCGGATGCTGCGCCAGATACACCGCCCCCATGCCGCCGCGACCCAGTTGACGCTTGATCACATATCCTGCGAAAACCTCACCAGGGCGCAGCATCCAGTCCCCTCAGCCGTCGAGTCCGCCGAACCGGGCACCGCTCGACCGAGTTCGACGCCGACCGCGGGTAGCACCGACGAGCCGCCGGACCCCGACCCGAATGCATCATCGCTCGTCGTACCCATACTAGCTTCGAGATAGCCTGCTGCACTGTAGAATCTGGCGTTCCGGGGAGCCTTGCCGCCGGACCACGATCGCCGGAGATCAAGCAGGAATTGCGTGGGATGCCGTTGGTCGACACCCCACGCTGGTTGGACCTACCCCAGGTACACCGGCAACTGGCGGTGACCGTTGGAGACGAAGCTGCCGACAGGCTGTAGCTGCGCCGGATCTACCGCGAACCTCAGGTTCGGGAAGCGCTCGAAGAGGGCGGGGAGCGCGATCGCCGCTTCCAGGCGGGCAAGCGGGGCGCCGATGCAGTGGTGGGCGCCGTGGCCGAAGGACAGGTGGTCCTTGTTGGTGCGGTGTACGTCGAACTGGTCGGCCGTCGGGCCGTGCAGGTTCGGGTCACGTCCTGCGCCCGCGTAGGAGGCGAGGATGGCCTCCCCCTTGGGGATTCGGATGTCGCCGATGTCGATGTCGTCGACGGCGTAGCGCAGCGGCAGGTGCGCGACCGGCGCCTCATAGCGCAGCGTCTCCTCCACCAGATCCGACCAGGGCACCCGGCCCTCGACCACATCGGCACGCTGTTCGGGGTGGGTCAGCAGCGCGAAGATCGCCTGGTCGAGCAGGTTGACCGTGGTCTCGTGACCCGCGTTGATGACCAGCATCAGGGTGTCGACGAGTTCCTTCTCGGACAGCTTCGAGCCGTCCTCTTCGGCCCGGGTGGCGATCAATACGCTGGTGACGTCGTCGCCGGGGTGCTCGCTCCGGTAGGCGACGAGTTCGCTGACGAGCCGGTACATCTCGAGGTAATTGGCTTGCGCCTGTTCGGGAGTGAACGAGGTGTCGAAGAACCCGTCGACGCATTTGTGCAGGCCGCCGCCGAGATGTTCCGGCACACCCATCATTTCGGTGATCACCTGGATCGGCACCGGGTACGCGAATCCCGCACGCAGGTCTACTGATTCGCCGGGCAGCGTGGCCGCCAGCGCGTTCAACAGGTTTTCGGTGATCGCCTCGATCCTCGGCCGCAGCGCCGTGGTGCGGCGGTGGGTGAACGCGGGCGAGACCAGTTTCCGCAGCCGCCGATGGTCGGCACCGTAGGCGGTGAACATGTTGTCCACCGCGACCCACGGCAGCAACGGCCACGCCTCGGTGATCTCGCCGTTGATGAACGAAGACCAATGCTGCCGAGGATCTTTGGACACGCGCGGATCCGCAAGCAGGCTCTTGAGCACCGCGGCGTCGGTGGCCGACCACGCGGGCACGCCGCCGGGTAATGCGACTACGGCGACGGGTCCGCGCGCACGGATTCGCGCGGACTCGCCTTGGATGTCGGCACCGGTCGTGTCCAGAACTATCGGTTCATGCTCCATCGGACGCTCCTTACATCATGTTCAACGGAGGGGACTTGGGGAAGACGACCGGCAGTGCCGCGACCGCGCGGTGGAAAGGCCCTGGCCGCCAATCCAATTCGGCCGCTGGCACGGCGAGTTCCAGCTCCGGGATGGCGTCGAGCAGCTGATCGATGGCGTCCTGCACGATCAGGTACGCGACGGACTTGGCCGGGCAGGCATGCGGTCCGGCGGCCCACGCCAGGTGCGAGCGGTTGCCGGCGCGGTCGCCGCCGCGGATCTCGGGGTCGTTGTTGCAGCCCGCGAGGCTGATCAGGACCGGCTGATGGGCGGGCAACCAGTTGTTGTCGATCAGGATCGGCTGCCTCGGGTACGAGGTGCAGAAGTTCGCCATCGGCGGATCGTTGAACAGGACCTCGTCGAGGGCGTCGCGGGTCGACAGGCTGCCGCCGAGGACGTCGCCGCCGAAGCGATCGTCGGTGACCATCAGCAACAGGGTGTTGATGATCAGGTTCTGCTGCGGTTCGATGCCAGCGCCGTAGAAACTGATGAGCTGGCACAGCATTTCGGTGTCGTCGAGGTCGGTCGGGTGATGCGCTAGTCGGGAGGTGACGTCGTCGCCGGGCTCCGCGCGGCGCAGGCCGATCAGTTCCAACAGCGCCTCGCTGAGCATCTGCATGCCCTGCGCGGCGTTGACGGTGTCGAACAGCGCGGCCATGCCGGTCGCGACCCGCTGGCCCAGTTCCGCTGAGCAGCCGACCATTTGGTTGAGCACCTCGAAGACCAGCGGGAACGCGTACTGGGTGACCAGGTCGGCCGAGCCGGTCTCGCAGAAGGTGTTGATCAGCGGGATGGCGATCTGCTCGACGGTGGAATGCAGGGCGTGCAAGTCGATTCCGTCGATGGCCGCGGTGTAGGCCTGCCGATAGCGCGCGTGCGCGGCGCCGCTGTTGCGCAGTGCGTTCGGGTACCACTCCATCATCGGTTTGATGGGTGAGTCGTCGGGGATGTGCTGCTGCCAGGTGCGTGGGTCAGCCGGAAAGTGTTCGGGGTCGTTGAGGATTCGCAGTGCAGCCTGGTAGCCGACCACCAAGGTGGCTGGCACATCCGGGGCCAGCTCGATCGGCACCAGCGAGCCGTATTGACGGCGCATCTCGGCGTAGGCGCGATGCGGGTCGGCGGCGAACTCCGGGGTGTGCAGCAGCACTCGGGGGCCATCGGTATCGATGGGTGACCCGTGCTGGACGGGGCAGACCCCGGGCGCGGCGGTGTCGGATGCGGCGAAGGATGACGTGGTCAAGGACGTGACTCCAGACGGTGGGTGCGCGGGCACGCGGCTCGGTCTCGTGCCTCGGGAAAGGTCGGAGGTGTATCAGGTTTCACCCGACCATAGGTGACCACTGCTAACGAGTGCACGTCGAGGACCGGAACGCTGTGCGGCAACCGTGGATTCACCGTCGCCCCCTCGCAGTCCCTGCAGGACACGCGTTTTCGCCGGTCGAACGCCGATCGAAGCCGGTAGGCCCTGCCAGCCGTCCAGGATATGACGGCTGACCCACGGTAGCAGTATTGAGACAAAGTCTCTCTCTATGTGGCAACAGGTTTCAGGTGTTGCGGAGCCGCGAATAGGTTGCGCTACCAGGGATTAGTTCAGTGTCCGAGTAGGACGGAATCTACGAATGCTTAACGACCCAGCTGGTTCTCGACAGCAGTTCGCCGCAGCTCCGATCCTTCTGCGGTATCGGTGCTGACCGAAACAGAAGGGGCCACAGTGGAATCCATCGGTCAGCGCGAACTGACAGTCTCAGACCAGTTTGGGTTGCGGCCGGTGATCGCGACGATCCGGTCGATCAGCATGGCATCGTCGGATGTCTCGACGGCGGGGCCCCGAACTAATTCCGGCGGCTCTTCCCGCCACCTCTCCGCGCGCTGTCGAGGGGGAAATGGTGGCGGAGGTCTCTCGACAAACGCCGCCACCATGTCCCTCTCGACGAACGACAGTGCGGAGGCGGCTGTTCGGGCCGTACTTTTTCCAGCTGCGGAGCCGTTGAGAGTCGGGCGGTCGCTGGCGAGCTGGGTGACAACGGGGTCGCGGGAGCTGGACAGGGTCGCGCCTGCGAATTCCGTTGACCAGGGCTTAGCTGTCCGGGAGGCTCGCTGCGGTGCACAGGAATACGGAGTCGGTCAGGCTCGAGGCGCTAACGGAGGACAACCTCGGGCTGCTACTCGATGCGGCGGTTGCCGACGCGGATCCGCTGGAGGTGATGCCGCCGGTGGGTGGTGAGCCGGGGTGGAATGCGGAGTGTCAGCGGGCGTTTCTCGAATTTCATCGCGGGCGGGCGCTGTTGGTGGACGCGCCGGTGGAATACACGTATCTGATCGTGGTGGGTGGCCGGGTTGTGGGGGGCGGCCCGGTTGCAGCCTGATGCGGATGGGTTCGAGGCGGGGGTGTGGATCGGGCGCTCGGATCGTGGGCGTGGTGTGGGTCGGGCGGTGGCGGAGCAGCTGCGGGCGGTTGCCGCGGCGATCGGTGCGCGTCGGGTTGTCGCGATTACCACGGTCGAGAATTCGGCGGCGCGCAGGCTGCTCGGGGCGGCGGCGTCGACGGTCAGCGGTGACACGGTCACGGCGACGTTAGACCTCGAGTAGTGCTGTTGGTGTTCGGAAATGCTGTGGCAGAGTGGGCTTGATGGCTGGAATCGAATGGCAGCACAACAGCTTCTACCACCGGTTTCTCCTGCGACAGTTGCCGAGCCCGTGCGCGCGGGTGCTGGATGTCGGATGTGGGGCAGGTGCGTTCGCGGTCGAGCTGGCGCGGCATGCCGAACAGGTCGATGCCATCGATCGGTCACCGGTGATGATCGACGCCGCGAAGCAGGCGACGCCTGGCAATGTCACCTGCATTCTGGGGGACGTACTGGAGCAGTCGCTGCCCGCGGCGAGCTACGACGCGATCGTGTCGATCAGCACGCTGCACCATATGCCGCTAGAGAAGGTCTTGCCGGTGTTGGCCGCAGCGCTGCGACCAGGCGGGGTTCTCGCCGTCGTCGCGCTGCCACGAGCTGACCTACCTCGGGAACTTCCGGTCGAGCTCTTGGCGGCGGCTGGTCACCGGGCTCTCGGAGTCGCGTTCGCGGTTCTCCGGAGACTCGGGCGCGGGAATTGGCATGCCAACGAGCCGAGCCATGATGCGATGCCGGTCGTACTCGATCCGCCGCTGACGACTCGTCAGGTGCGGCAACAGGCCACCACGATGCTTCCCGGGGCGCGGGTGCGGCGGCGGGTTTACTGGCGGTATTCGCTGGTGTGGCACAGACCCGCCGACGGTTAGGTTCGAATTAGGCTGTAGCGCAATCACTTCAAGGTTCGTGCTGCCTCGTTCAATGCGGCGCGCAGCAGTTCGGTGTAAGCGTCGAGATCCGGAACTGTCGCGGCGTCGGCATGGAGTGAGATCGT
This sequence comes from Nocardia sp. NBC_01499, assembly GCF_045040275.1. NCBI lineage: Bacteria > Bacillati > Actinomycetota > Actinomycetes > Mycobacteriales > Nocardiaceae > Nocardia > Nocardia sp. NBC_01499. Next base: position 5,201,650 of record NZ_CP109426.1, read on the forward strand.
CACGGTGTCGCCGAGTCCGTGGACGCCGTGGGTCAGGCGCATGACCGAGCCGATCGCGGGGAAGCCGCCGGTGAAGCGGACTCGGCCGCCGCCGAAGGTGAGGTTCGCCGGGCCGCGGTGGACGCTGGAGACGACGGTGTGACCGGCGATGGCGTCGGGAACCGTGTCGAGGGGGTAGCGGGCGATATCGCGGCGAAGCAGCGGGGCGGGGACGACGGCGGTGACGCGATCCTGGGCCGTCAGCAACGGGTGCTGCGCTCGCACGCGCCGATCGGCCATGGTCGCGGCGATTTTGTCCGCACGTAGGCGGAGGTCTGGTTCGTCGATGAACAGGTCGACGCTGAGGCTGCGGTAGTTGTTGCGCGCGTTGGGCGTTGCGGTCGCGGACAGCGCCATCGGCACCTGCGCGCCGAGCCGCCGCACCGAACCACCCCGCCCGTCGAGGTAACGCGCGAGCGCGAGCGACACGGCGGTCAATACGACAACGGTCACCGTGCGTCCGGGAACACGCAATGCCGCCGCCTCGCACACGATCATCCGCACCTGATGCGACGAATTCGCCTCCATCGCAGCCTGATTGACCAGGCAGGGCGGAAAGTCCGGCCCAGGCGGCGGCAGCTCCCCCGCCGCCGTGCGCTCGGCAAGCTCCCGCTGGGCTCGAAATGCCTGGTAGCCACGAACAGCCGTCCGTGCCAGCCGAATCGGCAGCAGAGGCAACGCCAACGCCACAGCAACCGGCGAGGGCATCACCGACCCAGTCGGAACGCGAACTGCCGAATGTCCAATCCTGGCAGCCGATCCCATATCGAATGCGTGGAGGCCGAGCGCCCGTGCCCGCCTCGCCAACCTGAGGATGGGATCAGCGCCAGTCGATTTCAGCAGGCCAACGGCGGACGGCGCCGAATCCGATAGTGCGGCAGTTGGTCTCGATTCGACCGCCTCGGCATCGAGCGACCCCGCCCACGTCACCAATGCGGTCAGCGCACGGGCGCCGGGAAGACGACCGGTACGAGGTGCACCCACCACAGACTTCGGTGCGGCCTCCAGGTTCGCCGCGGCGAACAGTGTCCGGGCGATCTCGGCGGCACGCCGCCCATCGGCGAGAGCGTGCGACATCTGCAGAACCACTACCAGCGCCGGGCCCGAATCATCCTGTCCTGGTGAACTTCCCAGGTCGTCGGGTTCCTGCGTAAACCGCACATCGCCCTGCTCCAGCGGAAACCCCGATCCGCTCGCCCCCAACGCAGATCCCATGCGCTCTTGCCCTGCCGTACTCCCCGAGCCGTCCCGTCCGGGCGTAAGCCCTTGTGCGCCCTGCTCCAGCGGAATCCCCGGGTCGGTCGCGCCCAGCGCAGGTTCCACGCGCTTCTGCCCTGCACATCCGGGGCCGTCTGGTTCTGGCGTAAGTCCCTGCTCCAGCGGCAGGTCTGATCCGCTCGACCTCAGCGCAGATCCCCCGCGCTCCTCCGCTGATGTACTTCCCGGGCCGTCCTGTCCGGACGTAAGCCCTCCTGCGCCCTGTTCCAACGGGAGTCCCGGGTCGGTCGCGCCCAGCGCAGGCCCCATGGGCGCGGGCGCATCGACGATGCCGCGGAACACGTGTAATCGCCATGGTCGGTCGGCTGCGTTCACGCCGGTGTTGGTCAATTCGCCGAGTGCGGTCTGTAAATGTGCCCAATTTGGTTCTGGCAGTACGTGTTCGATGAACTGGTTGGCGGCGAAATCGCATCGTACCCATGCCGGGTAGTCGAGGTCGCGCGGCACGTTGCGCGCCCTGACGCGCAGGTCGGCGATGGTTGCGCTGCGTTCGGCGACGGAGACACGCAGGTCGGCGGTGGGGCGGTCGGTGTCGGTGAAGCAGTAGAGCAGGAACAGGTCGTTGCGAGTACGGGCCGATAGCCAGTACATCGTCGCGTCCTGCGGCTGCATCGAACTCACCATCCGACAGTATCGAATCCGGCGGGCCCAGGTTGGGTGGGTTGAGGGCGGCGGGCGAGGGCCTCATTTCGAGGGACTCGGCCGAGCCGAATGATCTTGATCCGCAAGTGAATCGGGGAAATCCTATCGATTCGGGCCGAAGTCCTTGCTACCGTCTGTAGTAGAACGCATACCACTCTCCAGGGGCGGGGTGTCGACCATGTCAACTCAACTCGGTCGCAAGGTCAGCGCGCAGGCGAATTCTGCCGATGAGCGATATCAGGCCGCGAACTTTCTGAAGCGGTCGATCAACAAGGTCTTTCCGACGCACTGGTCGTTTCTGCTCGGCGAGATCGCGCTGTACAGCTTCATCATCCTGTTGCTGTCGGGCGTGTATCTGACCTTGTACTTCGATCCGTCGATGACCGAGGTCGTCTATAACGGCTCCTACCAGCCGTTACGCGGCGTGACCATGTCGCGGGCGTACGAGACCGCGCTGAACATCTCGTTCGAGGTGCGTGGCGGGTTGTTCGTGCGACAGGTACATCACTGGGCCGCACTACTTTTCGCGGCGTCGATCATCGTGCACCTGTTCCGGGTGTTCTTCACCGGCGCGTTCCGCAAGCCGCGCGAGGCGAACTGGGTGATCGGCTCGCTGCTGCTGATCCTGGCGATGTTCGAGGGCTACTTCGGCTACTCGCTGCCCGACGACCTACTCTCGGGGACCGGCCTGCGTGCGGCGTTCTCGTCCATCACGCTCGGCCTACCGGTGATCGGCACCTGGATGCACTGGCTGATGTTCGGCGGCGACTATCCGGGCATCATCATCATTCCGCGACTGTTCATCGCACACGTGCTGCTGTTCCCCGGCATCATGCTCGCGCTGATCGCGGCGCACGTCGCACTGGTCTGGTATCAGAAGCACACCCAGTTCCCCGGCCCTGGCCGCACGGAGAACAACGTGGTCGGCGCGCGCATCGTGCCGGTGTTCTCGCTGGATCAGGGCTCGTTCTTCGCGTTCACCCTCGGCATCGTGGCCCTCATGGGCGGTCTGCTGCAGATCAACCCGATCTGGAACATGGGGCCGTACAACCCCTCGCAGATCTCCGCGGGTTCGCAGCCGGACTTCTACATGATGTGGACCGACGGCATGATGCGCCTCATCCCGCCGTGGGAGCTGTATCTGGGCCGCTACACGGTGCCTGCGCCGGTGTGGGGTGCGCTGATCATGGGTTTGGTGTTCACGGTGCTGATCACCTATCCATGGATCGAGAAACGGCTGACCGGCGACACCGCGGTGAATCACAACCTGCTGCAGCGCCCGCGTGACGTGCCGGTGCGCACCGCGATCGGTGCGATGTCGATCGCGTTCTACGTGGTGCTCACGCTGTCGTGCGTGAACGACATCGTCGCCTACAAGTTCAACATCTCGCTCAACGCGACGACCTGGTCCGGCCGGATCGGCATTCTGGTGATCCCGCCGCTCGCCTACTTCGTGGCCTATCGAATCTGCCTTGGCCTGCAGCGCAGTGACCGCGCGGTGCTGGAGCACGGCGTCGAGACGGGCGTGATCAGGCGGCTGCCGCACGGTGAGTACATCGAGCTGCATCAGCCGCTCGGCCCGGTGGACGAGCACGGGCACCCGGTCCCGCTGGAGTACCAGGGAGCACCGGTGCCGAAGAAGATGAGCAAGCTCGGCCTGGCGGGTAAGCCGGGGACCGGCAGCTTCTTCCGTGCCGATCCGTGGCAGGAGTCCGAGGGCAATCACGAGGCCGACCACAGGGAAGAGCGTCGGCAGCTCGCGGTGCTGCGCAATTACCAGGAACGCGATAGCCAGGACGGTAACGGCTCGGGCGGTAACGGCTCAGCCCGATAGCCGACGACCAATAGCTGACGGGCGCGCATTATCTCTACACGCAAGTATTCGGACGCCGGAAACCCCGGTGTCCGAATATTGCGAAGGCCCCGAGTCCGTGCCGACCCGGGGCCCGTAGTGCCTGTTCAGGCGACCTGCTGTTATCAGGCGCGCCCGAACTCCCCCTGCGCTACTCCGGTTAGAAATGCATCCCACTGACCCGGGGCAAACGCCAGCACCGGGCCATATCCGTTGTCCTTGGTGTCACGGACCGCGATTTTGCCGTCGACTAGAAAGGCGACTTCCACACAGTTTCCATCGGGGCCGCTGTATGTGCTCTTGCGCCACACAGCATCCGTCAAATCAACCTCCACGGCACTAGCTCCTTTGCTGCGTCGAGAACGAGATTTCTTCTGACATCGTTCTAACTAGCACCGGCACCCGGCCAAGCAACGCCGAATCCCCTGTGCGCCTATCGGAAGCGCGCAACCACACGGTGCGTCGTTATCGCACTGTACGTCGGGGCGAATTCACCCCACGAGGTTGCCCCCGCGCGATAAACACTAGCAGCTCTATCGAAAGTTTGCCCGTCTCTTGCTTATTAAATCATCGCAACTGCCAAGGTTGCGAAGTTAAAATGTTGCGGAAACATTGCCAGCAGCTAGAGACCATTCCGTTGATCGGTCAACCGCAAACTTTTCGGCCGATGTGATTGCTCTGTGATCAGCGATTGTTTCCTGCCGCGGACACTGACCCATCGACGCCACCACCGAGGCCGGGCATGATGGAAGTCATGGTTGACCGCGATCGCGACGACGCAGGTCGCGCCCTTAACTCTCGTCCGCGTGACCGATTGGGCCGTCCGCTACCGCCAGGCAGTGCCGGAGTTGCCCGAATTCCCGACGATCTGGACCTGTCACCGCGGCAAACCCTCACCTTCGCTCAGCAACTGCTGGACGACGGTTTGGCATTCAACGCGCACGAGGTATTAGAGGCCGCGTGGAAGAACGGGCCGTTCGCCGAACGGATGCTGTGGCAGGCGCTCGCCCAACTCGCTGTCGGTGTCACACACATCCAACGCGGTAATCCGAAGGGCGCGCGCACCCTGCTGACCCGCGCGGTCACCCGGCTGACCGAGTACCAACCGGAGGACGGCACGCAGGCGCCCTACGGCATCGACCGCACCGGACTGATCGCCTACTCCCAGGCACTGGTCGACGCCCTGGACGCGCAGACGCCGATCTCGCCGACGGAGCTGACGCCGCGGCTGCGGGCCTGATATCTACGATGGGCACCGTGTCGATGTCATCCCGCCCGCGCCGGACCCGTGCCTGAACTCGGCGCGGGACGGTACGCGCCGAGCCCGTCCGGGGATCTGCACGTTGGCAATCTGCGCACGGCGCTGCTCGCCTGGGCGTTCGCCCGCTCGACCGGGCGGCGCTTCCTGATCAGGGTCGAGGATTTGGATCGGGTGCGACCGGGCGCCGAGCAGCGACAGCTGGACGATCTGGCGGCGATCGGGCTCGACTGGGACGGTCCCGTGTTCCGGCAGTCCGAACGACTCCCGTATTACCAGGCCGCCATCGATCGGCTCACCGCCGCCGGGCACACCTATGAATGTTTCTGCACGCGAAGAGAAATCCAGCAGGCGGCGACGGCGCCGCACGGTCCGCTCGGCGCCTACCCTGGCACCTGCCGCACCCTGACCGACCAGGAGCGCGTCAAGTTTCGCGAGGAGGGCCGTCCGGCCGCGCTGCGCTTGCTCGCCGCCGCAACCGAATTCGAGATCGTCGACGACCTGCACGGACGCTACCGCGCCCCGGTGGACGACGTGGTGCTGCGGCGCGGCGACGGCATTCCCGCCTATAACCTCGCCGTCGTGGTCGACGACGCGGCGCAGGGCGTCGACCAGGTGGTGCGCGGCGACGACCTGCTACCGTCCACCCCGCGTCAGGCCTATCTCGCTACGCTGCTCGATCTTCCGGTACCGCATTACGCGCACGTTCCGCTGGTACTCAACGCTGAAGGCCAACGTCTGGCAAAGCGCGACGGCGCGGTGACCCTCGCCGATCAACGCGCGCTCGGCAACACGCCGGACCAGGTGGTCGCCGCACTCGCCCATTCACTCGGCTATGCGGCAACTTCGGCGGCGGAGTTGCTCGACAGCTTCGACCCGGCACATCTGCCACGCGAACCGTGGATACTCGACGGGAATGGGTTGTTGCAACGCAGTCGATGTCCGTAACGTACGCATTCGTCCAACTACTGATCACTCGACGAGGACAAACAACTATGACAAGCGGTGGGTACGACCCCAACCAATATCCGCAGGGCGGGCAGCCGTATGGGCAGCCGTACCCCCAAGGCGGCCAGCAACATCCACAAGGCGGTCAGCAGTATCCGCAGGGCGGGCAACAGTTCCCGCAGGGCGGCCAGCAATTCCCGCAGGGCGGCCAGCCGCAGTACGGACAGCAGCCCCAGTACGGACAGCAGCCCCCGCAGTACGGGCAGCAGCCGCCGCAATACGGCCAGCAGCCGCAGTACGGACAGCCGCAGGACCAGTACGGCCAGTACCCGCAGCAGCCGGGCGGCTTCAACAACTACGGTGGCCAGCCCGCTGACCTGCTGACCCGCTTCGGCGCCCGCGTCATCGACGGCATCATCAGCGGCATCCCGGCTGGCATCATCTACTGGGTGATCACCATCGGGATCGGCGGCGTCACCGGTGCCATCCTCGGCACCGTCGTCGCCTACGCGCTGATGACCGGCTACTACGTGCTGATGGAGACGTCCCAGGGTGCCACCCTCGGCAAGAAGATCCTCGGCCTCAAGGTGCTCGCGCCCGGTGGCGCGGCGAAGATCGACCCGGTGACCTCGCTCAAGCGCAACCTGTTCGTCGCTTTGAACATCGTCTACTGCATCGGCGCGATCGCCTCGTTTTTCCTGGCGATCTACATCGCGGTGACCATCGAGCAGGACCCGAACAAGCAGGGCTGGCACGACAAGTTCGCCGGCGGCACCCAGGTCGTCAAGGGCTGACCGTCTTCGAGCTCCAAACATCAAGTGGGTGTGCGCTTTTCAGCGCACACCCACTTTGCATTTCCAAGAAAGAACCGCAAGTCCCCAGTTCTCGGGGCAATGGCATTCGGACGTTAATAGCGTTCGGCATTTAAGTGAATTACGGCACTGACAACATGGGGACCGAATAAACACGAGGCGCACCCGGTATCGGGTGCGCCTCAGGTGTTTTCAGCGGTCGCTATGAGCTGGAGAATCCGGCGATGATCACCACGGCGAACCACAGGACCGCGAGCACGATCGCGCCGACACCGATCCAGATGCCCGCGAGCGCCATGCCGCGACCCTCCTGACCGGACTGCTTGATCTGGTTCAACGCGATGACGCCGAGGATGATCCCGACGATCGTGCCGAGACCGCAGGTGACGAAACCGGCAAGCGAGGAGATCAGCGCGCCGATCGCCAGGCCGTTGGTGCCCTGCTGCTGCGGCATCCCGTACGGCTGATAAGCGGGCTGGTAGGCGTAGTTCGGCTGCTGGCCGAACGATTGCTGCGGCTGGCCATACGGCTGCTGGGGTTGCTGCGCATACTGTTGCTGCGGCTGCTGGTAGCCCGGGTACTGCTGCTGCGGCGGCGGTGTCATGGGCTGGGCGGGTTGCTGCGGGTATTGCGGTGCCGACGGGTACCCCGATGGCTGTTCAGCGTTCGGGTATTGCGGAACCGAGCTCTGCGCACCGGATTCCGGCGATACGCCCTGGCCGCCGTACTGTTTCCACCATTCGTCGGAATCGCCGGGATTCGTCATTGCTACAGGGTATTCCACAACCTGGTTGGATGAAGCGCGTGAGTCAGACGACGAAACCCGAAGTCCCAGAACCTGGGCACCCCGCGCCGGAACATGCGGCATTCGCCCAGGTGGCGCGGGGGTACTATCCGCAGGTCGTGGCGTTGTTCACCGCGACGTTGATCATCTCGAATATCTGCGCTACCAAAGGTGTGCAGTATTTCACCGACCATTCGGTCAAGCTCGGCCCCATCGAGATCCTGCCGATCACCACCGACGGCGCCTGGTTCCTGTTCCCCCTCGCCTACATCATCGGCGACGTGCTCAGTGAGGTCTACGGCTTCCGCGCCGCCCGCCGTGCCATCTACTTCGGCTTCGGCATCCTGCTGCTGATGGTGGTCTGCCTCGAGATCGCCATCTGGCTACCCGCCGCCCAGTTCTATGACGGCCAGCAGTCGTTCCACGATGTCCTCGGGCACACACCGCAACTCGTCGCCGCGGGCCTGGTCGGCTACTTCGTCGGTGAGATGCTCAACTCGGCGACGCTGGTGCTGATCAAGGAGCGGACCAAGGAGCGGCACCTGTGGGCGCGGCTGATCGGCTCGACCGTGGTCGGCGAACTCGGCGACACCCTGCTGTTCTGCTCGATCGCGGCCAGCGCCATCGGCATCGACACCTGGGGACAATTCGTGAACTACGTGGTGGTCGGCTTCCTGTGGAAGACGCTCGCGGAGGTCATCGTGCTCCCGATCACCTATCGGGTGATCGCCTTCCTCAAAAAGAACGAGCCGACCTACGCTCCGCGCGAAACACCCGCGCTGGTCAGCTGATTCGCTGCCGCCCGCGATCCGGCACAGGTCAGGGTCGCGGGCGGCACGCAACTACGGCGTCGGAACGCGCCCCTTCCAGCGACCGAGCGTCTCGGCCTTGTGCTCATCGAAGTAGCCGCCCTCGATGCTCTCGCGGATCCGGTCGACCAGCCGAATCGTGTAGCGCTCGTTGTGGATTGTGCACAGGGTCGCCGCGAGGATCTCCTTGGCCTTGAACAGATGATGCAGGTAGGCGCGGGTGTAGTTGGCGCAGGTATAGCAGTCGCAGGTGTCGTCGATCGGGGTGAAGTCGCGCCGGAAACGACTGGTGTTGATGTTGAATCGGCCCTCGGCGACATAGATGGCGGCATTGCGGGCGACCCTGGACGGGTTCACGCAGTCGAAGGTGTCGGCGCCGTTCTCCACCGCCGTGAAGATGTCCTCTGGCTCGCTGATGCCGAGCATGTGCCTCGGCTTTGCCTCGGGCAGTTCGTCGCAGCACCAGCCGACGATGGTGCCGAGGTTGCTCTTTTCCAGCGCGCCGCCGATGCCGTAGCCGTCGAAACTGGTTCCCTCGCTGCCGCGCAGCGATTCCAGGCCGCGACAGGCCTTGCGCCGCAGGTCTTCGTACTGCGCGCCCTGGATCACGCCGAAAAGCGCCTGGTACGGACGATGTGTGCGGGCAGCGGTCAGTCGCTCGTGCTCGTCGAGGCAGCGCTGCGCCCACTCGTGCGTGCGCTGCAGCGAATTCTCTTGGTAGCCACGGGTATTGAGCAACGTGGTGAGCTCATCGAAGGCGAACATGATGTCGGCGCCGAGCTGATGCTGGATGCCCATGGACACCTCGGGGGTGAACCGATGCTTCGAGCCGTCCAGGTGCGAGCGGAAGGTGACGCCGTCGTCGTCGACGGTGGCCAGGCGCTCCTTGCCCTTGGCGATCACGTCGTCGCTGCGAACGTCCACCGCCTCCATCGCGAGCACCTTCTTGAAGCCGACGCCGAGCGACATCACCTGGAAGCCGCCGCTGTCGGTGAAGGTCGGCCCCGGCCAGTTCATGAACGTGCCGAGCCCGCCCGCCTCGTCCACGATGTCGGAGCCAGGCTGCAGGTAGAGGTGGTAGGCGTTGGCCAGCAGCGCCTGCGCGCCGATCTCCCGCATGGTCTCCGGCAGCACCGCCTTCACCGTCGCCTTGGTGCCGACCGGGATGAACGCGGGCGTGGCGATCGCGCCGTGCGGTGAGTTGATCACGCCCGATCGGCCGTGCCGCCCGTCGAGGCGAGTACCGACGGTGAACGAGAAGGAACCAGGGTCTGACACCCGAACATCCTCTCAGCAAGGCGAAAGCCGCCCCGCCGTGGTCGGCGAAGCGGCTCTCGGGTGCGCGGTTTACACCTCGGCGGAGGCCGCCGCGAACTGGGCGTTGTAGAGGCGGTAGTAGGCGCCGCGCTCCTCGAGCAGGCGTTCGTGCGTGCCGTGTTCGACGATGCGGCCCTGTTCCATGACGACGATCAGGTCAGCGTCGCGGATGGTGGACAGGCGGTGTGCGATGACGAAGCTGGTGCGGTCGCGGCGCAGGGCCGCGGTCGCGTGCTGCACCAGCAGTTCGGTGCGGGTATCCACCGAGCTGGTCGCCTCGTCCAGGATCAGGATGGACGGCTTCGCCAGGAACGCCCTCGCGATGGTGATCAGCTGCTTCTCGCCGGCGCTGACGCCGGAGCCCTCCTCGTCGATGACCGTGTCGTAACCCTCGGGCAGCGCGTGCACGAAGCGGTCGACATAGGCGGCCCGCGCGGCGGCGATGATGTCTTCCTCGCTGGCGTTCGGGTTGCCGTACGCGATGTTCTCCCGGATGGTGCCCTTGAACAGCCAGGTGTCCTGCAGCACCATGCCGATGCGGGACCGCAGGTTGTCGCGGGTGATCCGGGTGATGTCGACACCGTCGATGGTGATGGCGCCGGAGTCAAGCTCGTAGAACCGCATCAGCAGGTTGACCAGCGTGGTCTTGCCCGCGCCGGTCGGGCCGACGATGGCGACCACGTGGCCAGGCTCCGCGATGAGCGACAGCCGTTCGATCACCGGCTGCTCCGGTTCGTAGCGGAACGAGATGCCTTCGAACTCGACCTGCCCTCGGTCGACCGGCCTGGTGTCGGCCATGATCGGGTCCGGGCTCTGCTCCTCGGCGTCGAGGATCTCGAAGATCCGCTCGGCCGAGGCGACGCCGGACTGCAGCAGGTTGGCCATCGCGCCGATCTGGGTGAGCGGCTGGCTGAACTGACGCGAGTACTGGATGAAGGCCTGCACCTCACCGAGCGAGAGCTGACCTGTCGCGACCCGCAGGCCACCGACCAGCGCGACCAGCACGAAGTTCACGTTCCCGAGGAACATGATCGCTGGCATGATCAGCCCGGAGATGAACTGCGCCTTGAAGCTCGACTGGTAGAGCTCCTCGTTGCGCTTGTCGAACTCCGCGCCGACCTCGCGATTGCGGCCGAACGCGGTGACGATCTCGTGTCCGGTGTAGGCCTCCTCGACCTGCGCGTTCACCAGACCGGTGTTCTTCCACTGGTCGACGAAGTGCGGCTTGGAGCGTTTCGCGATCAGCGCGGTGACGGTGATGGCGGCGGGCACGGTGAGCAGGGCGATCAGCGCGAGCAGCGGCGAGATCCAGAACATCATGATCAGGATGCCGAGCACCGTGAACACCGAGACGATCAGCTGGCTCATCGTCTGCTGCAGGCTCTGCGAGACGTTGTCGACGTCGTTGGTGACCCGGCTGAGCACGTCGCCGCGCGGCTGGGAATCGAAGTAGCGCAACGGAAGTCGATGGATCTTGTCCTCGATGTCGCTACGCAGCCGCTTGACCGTCCGGTTGATCACCATGTTGAGCAGGAAGGCCTGTAACCAACCGAACACCGCGGCACCGATGTAGAGCGCGAGCACCACCGAGAGCACCCGGCCGACGGCGCTGAAGTCGACGCCGACGCCGGGGACGGCGTTCATGGCGCTGAGCATGTCGGCAAAGGTGTTGTCGCCCTTGGACCGCAGGTACTCGACCGCCTGGTCCTTGCTGGTTCCCGGCGGGAACTTCAGCTGCTTGCCGACCACGCCGTCGAAGACGAGGTTGGTCGCCTTGCCGAGCATGTACGGGCCGAGCGTGTTCAGCACGACCGAGGTGATGGCGAGCAGCACGACCAGCCAGACGAACTTCTTCTCCGGAGCGAGCCTGCGCAGCAGCCGCTTCAGCGACGGGCCGAACGACTTCGCCTTGGTATCCGGCGCACCGGGTCCCGGCATTCCTGGCCTCATCGCACCTCCTCCGCGCTCAGCTGGGATGACACGATCTCTTGGTATTCCTTACAGTCGCGCAGCAACTGTTCATGACTGCCGACGCCGGCCATCTCGCCGTCCTCGAGCACCACGATCTGGTCCGCGTCGCGGATGGTGGTAATCCGTTGCGCCACAATGATGACGGCGCTGTCCCTGGTCACCGGCCGCAACGCGTCGCGAAGCCTGGCGTCGGTCGCCTGGTCGAGCGCGGAGAACGAATCGTCGAACAGGTAGACGCGCGGCTGCTTCACCAGTGCCCGCGCGATGGCGATCCGCTGGCGCTGGCCACCGGAGACCGTGGTGCCGCCCTGGGCGACCGGAGTTTCCAAGCCCTGCGCCATCTCTCGGACGAAGTCGTCGGCCTGCGCGATCTCCAGCGCGCGCCACAGTTCCTCGTCGGTGGCGTCGGGATTGCCGTAGCGCAGGTTGCTGGCCACCGTCCCGGAGAACAGGTATGCCTTCTGCGGGATCAGGCCGATCTGTGCGCGCAGCAGCTCGAGGTCGATATGCCTGACATCGGTGCCGCCCAGGTAGACCGCACCGTCGGTGACGTCCATCAGCCGAGGAATGAGGTTGAGCAGCGTGGTCTTGCCCGAACCGGTGGCGCCGACAATCGCGGTGGTCGTGCCCGGTTTCACCTGGAACCGAATGGCTTTCAGCACCGGCTTCTCCGCGCCGGGGAAGGCGAATTCGGCGAACTGGAAGTCGACATCGGCCGGGTCGCCCTTGAACGGCTGCGGCAGCGGCGGCGGCACCACCGACGACTCGGTCTGCAGCACCTCCCCGATCCGGTCGGCGGAGACCGCGGCGCGCGGCGCCATCATGGCCAGGAACGAGGCCATCATCACGGCCATCAGGATCTGCATGATGTAGGACAGCATCGCGGTCAGCGAGCCGATCTGCATGGTGCCCGCGTCGACCGCGTGCCCGCCGAACCAGATCACCGCGACGGCGGTGAGATTGCTGATCAGCATGACAGTCGGGAACATCAGCGCCATCAGCCTGCCGACGCGCAACGCGGTATCGGTCAGCTCGGAGTTGGCGACGCCGAAGCGCCAGGTCTCCTGGCGTTCACGGACGAACGCGCGAACCACCCTGATACCGGTGATCTGCTCGCGCAGTACCCGGTTCACCTCGTCGATCCTGGTCTGCATATCCCGGAAGCCGGGCACCATCCTGCTGATGATGAAACCCATCGACAACCCGAGCACCGGCACCGCGATGAGCAGCAGCCAGGACAGGCTGAGATCCTCGCGCAGCGCCATGATGATGCCGCCGACGCACATGATCGGCGCCATCACCAGGATGGTCGCCGACATGGCGATGAGCAGCTGCACCTGCTGAATGTCGTTGGTGTTGCGGGTGATCAGCGACGGCGCGCCGAACATGCCGACCTCGCGCGCGGAGAAGGTGCCGACCCGATGCAGCAGCGCGCCACGCATATCGCGGCCAGCGCTCATCGCCGCCTGGGCGCCGAGGTACACCGAGCAGGCCGAGGCGACGATCTGCACGCCGGTGACCCCGAGCATGCGTAGCCCGGTGCTCCAGATATATCCGATATCGCCCTTGGTGACGCCGTTGTCGATGAGGTCGGCGTTGAGACTCGGCAGATACAACATCGCGATCACCGAGATCAACTGCAGCACAACGACCCCCGCCAGCTGGGCGCGGTAGGGGTACAGATAGGTGCGCAGAAGTCGAATCAGCATGATGAATCGCAGAATACCGGCGAACAGTGACGTGCGTCGCAAACATTTCTGACCAGCATAAATACCCTCCCGTCGAGGCGCTCGACAGCGCCTGCCGTCCAATTCAGCGGCCCTGGCACCTGATTCAGCGGGTGTGCTTTGTCTGATTCAGCGGGCCTAATTCAGCGGGCGCTCTCTACGCGCCCATGCGCCCGGGTCATTGGTGAGCGCGTCGACGAACTCGGGTAGCCGATTGTTGGCGACGTCGTCGATCGACACATTCTCCAGTACCGCACGAATATTCACGCGCAAGGCGATCCAGACACGCTGCAGGGATTCGGCCGCGCCCTGGTAGGTCACGTCCTCGGGACGCTCGCCGCGTACCGAGGCGAGCGGACCTTCGATCGCCCTGATCACATCGGCGACGGAGATCTCGGTGGCCGGGCGGGCCAGCCAGTAGCCACCGTCCGGACCGCGCCTGCTGATCACGAGATCGGCGCGGCGCAGGTCGCCGAGCACCGTCTCCAGCACCTTCGGCGGGATTCGCTGGGCCGTTGCGATGGCCTCGGCCTTCACCACGGGAGCGGCCTGCACGACGGGGCCGAGCAGGGCCGAGTTCAGCTGCGGTGCGCGGGTGATCTCGAGCAACGTCCGCACCGCGTAGTCGACCTTCGCGGTGATGTGCACAGCTTCTCCTGGCGTTTTCCGGTTGGTCCGTCGAGTAGCTGCAATCTACGCGCCCTCGCTCGCGGTGAGCACGCAGGTCGCCGCATCGAGCAGCGTGGTTTCCACCAGGGCGTCGTCGGCGCCCGGCGCGAACTCCCGCGACATCAGCGCGACGCCGAGCATCGCCAGTACCGCGCTCGCGCGGAGGATGGCCGCATCGGTGGCGTCCGGTCCGGCCAGCCATTCGCGCAGGGTCTTGTCGTCGTCGACGAGATCGGGATGCCGATCGGCCATGGCGTTGATGATGGTCACGGTGTCGCGCAGCACCAGCGCGCCCGCATCGCGGTGGTGCACCAGACCGCGGAGATAGTTACGCAATACGTCCCGGATGCCGTCGGCGTCGCGGGAGGCCTTGTCGAGATCGGCGACCACCGAACGCAAGTGATCGATGATCGGATCGATGATCGCGTGCAGCAGATCGAGCTTCGAGGCGTAGTGATAGTAGAGCGATGCCTTTGTGATTCCCACCGCATCCGCGACCTCGCGCAGGCTCGTCTGCTCGAATCCCTTGTCGCCGAATAGTTTCACCGCGGCGTCGCGGATCGCGGATTTCGTGCCTCGACCTGCGGCGACGCTGCCGGGGGTAGAACGCGCGGTCATCGGATGATCCTCTCACCATTCCTGCGCCGAGCTGACGGCGTCGGCAAAATAGAGGTTGCACCTCCGCTTAGGCCTCACATAGTCTACCTACCGCACGGTAGGCAGAAAGCGTCACGTGGAGGCGGGGACGAGCAGGGCACCCCGCGAGTGCTGTCACCGGCCCGAATCAGCACACCCCAAGTATCGCTAGGAGATCCTTCGTGTCCGTTTATCTCTATAGATGGGGAAAGTTCGCTTTCCGAAGAAAATGGATAGTGGTCCCCGCGTGGCTTGTCCTGTTCCTGATCCTGTTCGGGCTCGGCAGCCAGCTCAGCAAGCCGATGACCAACGACTTCAGCATGCCGGACCTGCCGTCCGCGCGCGCCAATGACATTCTCGACAAGCACTTTCCCGGCGCTTCCGCCGCGTTCAAGTTCGACGCCGTCACCGGCACCTACGTGGTCGGCGCGCCGGCGGGACAGAAGCTCACCGACCCGGTGAACCGCACGGCCCTCGACGCGTTCATCGCCAAGCTCGGCGCGCTCGACATCGTCGACCACAGCAAGCCGATCATGAACCCGGTCGAGGCAGCCGACAAGATGGGCTGTCTGGCCAACCCTGATCCAGGCAAGTGCAGTGGCGCGCCGCTGAACGTGCTCAGCAAGACCGTGCCCGACTCGGTGGCCGTGCTGAACGTGCCGTTCACCATCAAGAAGTTCACCGACGTCACCGACAAGGAGCGCGACGCGGCCTACGCCGTTGCCTCCGACGCGCGCAATGCCGGGCTCACCGTCGAGATGAGCGGCTCGATCGCGATGAAGCAGCAGGCGCCGAGCGGTAAGTCCGAGATGATCGGCATGGGTGTCGCGTTGATCGTGATGATCGTGGCGTTCGGCGCGATCGTGGCCGCCTTCGTGCCGATCGTCACCGCGATCGTCGGGCTCGGCGCGGCCATCTCGCTGATCAGTTTGGGCACCTCGGTGATCGAGGTACCGAGCTTCACCACATTCCTCGCATCGATGATCGGTATCGCGCTGTCGATCGACTACGCGCTTTTCATCGTCTCGCGATACAAACACGAACTGGCAGTACAGGATTCGCCGGAGGAGGCGGCCGGTACCGCGCTCGGCACGGCCGGGTCCGCTGTGGTGTTCGCCGGTCTGACGGTGATCATCGCGCTCGGCGGGCTCAGCATCGTCGGCGTGCAGTTCATGACCTTCATGGGTCTCGGCGGTGCGATCGCCGCTGGGTTCGCGGTGCTCACCGCGATCACGCTGATGCCGGCGCTGCTCGGCGCGTTCGGGCGGTCGCTGTTCAAGCCGAAGCTGCCGGTCGTCGCCAAGCACGATCCGGAGGACGAGCACTCGGTCACCAACGGCATGCGCTTCGGCCGGTTGATCGGCAAGGCGCCCTGGCTCGCGCTCGCGCTCAGTGTCCTTGTGCTCGGCGCGCTCGCCGCGCCCGCGGCCGGACTGAACCTCGGTCTGCCCGGCGACGACAGCCAGCCAAAGACCTCCACCATCCGCAAGGCCTACGAGCTGCGCACCGAGGGCTTCGGCGAGGGCAGCAACGGCGTGCTGAACGTGGCGGCCGATCTGTCCAAGGTGCCGGTGGAGAACCGGGACAACGCGGTCAAGGCGCTGCGCGACAAGCTCTCCGCCTACCCGGGCATGGACTATGTGACCGAGCCGAAGTGGAGCGAGGACAAGCAGGGCGTGCTGCTCGACGGCGTGCCGAAGTCGGGTCCGAACAACCAGGCCACCAAGGACCTGGTCAGTGACGCCCGCGACGCGGAAGGCCAGCTGCAGGCCGAATTCGGGATCGAATACGGCATCACCGGAACCACCGCGATCTACGCCGATGTCGACCACGTGCTGCTCGGCAAGATCGTGCCGTACCTGGCGATCGTCGCCGGTGCCGCGTTCGTGCTGCTGATCCTGGTGTTCCGGTCGATCCTGGTGCCGCTGACCGCGGCGCTCGGCTTCCTGCTCTCCATGGGCGCGACGTTCGGTGCGACCGTGCTGATCTTCCAGGACGGGAAGTTCGGACTGATCGAGGATCCGCATCCGCTGATCAGCTTCCTGCCGATCATGTTGATCGGCTTGGTGTTCGGCCTCGCGATGGATTACCAGGTGTTCCTGGTGACCCGGATGCGCGAGGAGTTCGTCAACGGCAAGTCACCGAAGGACGCGGTCGTCGCCGGTTATCACCACGGTGCCCGCGTGGTGACCTCGGCCGCGATCATCATGATCTCGGTGTTCGGCTCGTTCCTGCTGGAGACCGACGTGACAGCCAAGTCGTTCGGCTTCGCGCTGGCAGCCGGTGTGCTGTTCGACGCGTTCATCGTGCGGATGGTGCTCATCCCGTCGCTGCTCGTGCTGATGGGCAAGTGGGCCTGGTGGATGCCCAAGTGGCTGGACCGGATCGTGCCCGATATCGATGTCGAGGGCGCGAAGCTGCGTGAGCTGCGGCAGCAGTCGGCGGAAACGGTGAAGGTGCCGGTCGGCGTCAGCTGATCGTCGCCTGGCTCGGCCCCGTACTCGATGTTCGAGTGCGGGGCCGAGTCGTTTCCGGGGCTGGTTCTTGATCTTGTGCGCAGTCCACAGCAGACTCAGAGAAGTTCGACCTCTCCAGCTCGGTAGTTCCCCGGCGGGGCACAGTCGGCCCGCCGCGTTTCGTCGCTCGGTCCGGCACGACTCGATCACCGCGAGGAGAACCCTGTGTCCGTGTACCTATACCGGTGGGGCAAGTTCGCCTTCCGTCACAAGTGGCTGGTGCTGCCCATCTGGATCGTGCTCTTCGCGGTGCTCGCCGGTCTGGGAGCGCAGCTGAAGGAGCCGATGAGCGACGACTTCAGCATGCCCAACCTGCCATCGGAGCGGGCGACGCAGATCCTGGACCAGCACTTTCCCGGCATGTCGGAGGCGTTCAAATTCGACGCCGTCACCGGGACCTACGTGGTCGGCGCGCCCGCGGGGCAGCAGCTGACCGACCCGGTCAACCGGCAGGCCATCGACGCGCTGATCGAGAAGCTGAACCAGCTCGGCATCGTCGACCACAGCAAGCCGATCACGAACCCGGTGACGGCCACCGAGCAGATGGGCTGTCTCGTCGCCGAGCCGGACGCCTCGAAGTGCAGCGGCGCACCGCTGAACGTGCTCAACAAGACCGACCGGGACACGGTCGCGTTCTTCAGTGTGCCGTTCGGCATCAAGAATTTCACCGACGTCACCGCCGATAGCCGCAAGGCCGCCTACGACGTGGCCGACCAGGCCCGCGGCGCGGGTTTGACGGTCGAGCTGAGCGGCACCATCGCGACGGAGCAGCAGGCGCCGAGCGGTCAGTCCGAGATGATCGGCATGGCCGTCGCGCTGGTGGTGATGATCGTGGCGTTCGGTGCGATCGTCGCGGCGTTCGTGCCGATCATCACGGCGATCGTCGGGCTCAGCGCGGCTACCTCGCTGATCTTCCTCGGCACCTCGTTCCTTTCCATCCCGAGCTTCACCACGTTCCTGGCGTCGATGATCGGTATCGCGCTGTCGATCGACTACGCGCTTTTCATCGTCTCGCGATACAAACACGAACTGGCAGTACAGGATTCACCGGACGAGGCGGCGGGGACCGCGCTCGGCACGGCGGGCTCGGCGGTGGTGTTCGCCGGTCTGACCGTCATCATCGCGCTGGTCGGACTCAGCATCGTCGGCGTTCGATTCCTTACCTTCATGGGTCTTGGCGGGGCGGTGGCCGCAGGGTTCGCGGTGCTCACCGCGATCACGCTGATGCCGGCGCTGCTCGGTGCGTTCGGGGGTGCGCTGTTCAAGCCGAAGCTGCCGGTCATCGCCAAGCACGACCCGGAAGACGACACCTCGATCACCAACGGCATGCGTTTCGCCAAGGCCATCGGCAAGGCGCCCGCCGTCGCGCTGGTGCTCAGCGTTGTCGTGCTCGGGCTGCTCGCCCTGCCCGCGACCAATATGAATCTCGGGCTGCCCGGCGAGGACAGCATGCCGAAGACCTCCACCGTCCGGAAGGCCTATGAGCTGCGCACGGCCGGGTTCGGCGAGGGTAGCAACGGTGTCCTCCAGGTCGCCGTCGACCTCACCGGCGTCCCGGAAGAGAAGCGCACAGCGGCATTGAGCGCACTGCATGACGAGCTCGCCGCCTCGCCGGACATGGACTACGTGACCGAGGCGCGCCTGAGTCAGGACGGGCTCGGCGCCGTCATCAACGGCGTGCCGAAGTCGGGTCCGAACGATCAGTCGACCAAGGACCTGGTCAACGACGCCCGCGCCGCCGAGGGGCGGCTCGAATCGCAATACGGGATGAGATATGGCATCACCGGCACCACCGCCATCTACGCCGATATCGACCATGTGCTGCTCAGCAAGATCGTGCCGTACATGGCGATCGTGGCTGGTGCCGCGTTCATTCTGCTGATCCTGGTCTTCCGATCCATCCTGGTGCCGCTGACCGGCGCGCTCGGCTTCCTGCTCTCGATGGCGGCCACCTTCGGCGCGACGGTGCTGATCTTCCAGGAGGGCAAGCTCGGGTTGATCAAGGATCCGAGGGCCATCGTCAGCTTCCTGCCGATCATGTTGATCGGCTTGGTGTTCGGCCTCGCGATGGACTACCAGGTGTTCCTGGTGACCCGCATGCGCGAGGAGTTCGTGCACGGTAAATCGCCGAAGGAGGCGATGATCCACGGCTATCACCACGGGGCCAGGGTGGTCACCTCGGCGGCGATCATCATGATCTCGGTGTTCGGCTCGTTCCTGCTCGAGACCGATGTCACCGCGAAGATGATGGGTTTCGCGCTGGCGGCGGGCGTGCTGTTCGACGCCTTCCTGGTGCGCATGGTGTTGATCCCGTCGCTGCTCGCGCTGATGGGCAAGTGGGCGTGGTGGATGCCGGCGTGGCTGGACAAGATCGTGCCGGACATCGATGTGGAGGGCGCCAAGCTGTTCGCATTGCGCGGCCAGCCGACGCCGGGCGATGCGAGGCAACCCGCCGACGTCGGCTGATTCGAAGCATTCGCCCCCACTCGGATTCCGGGTGGGGGCGAGTTCTTTATTGGCTCGGCTGCGGCAGCGTGCAGTCGTCGACCTTCGGGTTCACACCCATGTAGTTGAGCGGACCGGCGATCGCCGTGACGGCGATGGTGCCCCAACCCGCGCAGTTCGTCGGGCTGGTTTCGAAATAGTGGCGCTGACCCGCGGCAAGCAAGCCGATGGCCAACCAGATGAGCAGCAGCGTGCTGAACAGCCGGGTGCCGGTATGGCGCACTGCTCGACCGCGAAAGCCGCGGTCGCGAATCTCCTGGTCGCGCATGTCATCGCTCCCTTTCCGTGCTCCCCACCTCGGAATACCCGCCTGAGCACGGTTTATCCTACTGGCTCGGCTGCGGAACGTTGCAGTCGTCGACCTTCGGGTTCACGCCGACGTAGTTGAGCGGACCGGCGATCACGGTGAGCGCGGTGGTGCCGAATCCGGCGCAATTGACCGGGCGGCTGTCGAAGTAATGGCGCTGGCCCGCGGCGAGCACGCCGAGCACCAGCCAGACCACGACAATCAGGCTTCCAAGTCGCATACTGCCTCGTTCGTCGGCGTCCACTGAGCAACATCATTATGTGGTGCCGGACGCGACGCGCCGAGCGCGACAAGATCGCCTGCGTGCCGCGCACAGACGGCGGACCTCGCACCCGTTGCCGGGTGCGAGGTCACCGAATCGACTGTGCCAGTGCACAGTCCGTGATCAAGGGTTTCGTCGACTACTGACTCGGTTTTGGCACATTGCAATCCGCGATCTTGGGGTTCACGCCCATGTAGTTGAGCGGGCCCGCGATCACGGTGACGGCGATGGTGCCGAACCCGGCGCAGTTCACCGGGCCGCTGTCGAAGTAATCCCGCTGTGCCGCGGCGACAACACCGATCAGCAACCAGACCAGGACGATAATGCTTCCGATTCTCATGTTTCTCTCGCTCATCGGTCTCGAGCGGACTGTTCGACGGCGCATGGGCCACCACGTCCTTCCCGCACTTTGCTATCCGGCGTATACCCCTGTTCGCCCGAAATATCCGTTGCGATCGAACTATTGCTCGCCGGCTCGAAACCACAGGTAGCCGGTGCGTTTCAGCGGCGTTGTCGTTGTCATCGACCGGATTTCGGTGCGGGTCACCGTCGCCGACGATGTGCTGCGCGGCGATGAGCCCGGTCGGCCGTCGTCAGGCGAAGTCCGCGGCGTGGTCGGCTGCCCACTGTGCGTAGCCGCGTGCGGGTGCGCCGGTAACCTCCTGGATCGTGGCCGTCGGCTGGCCTGGTGTGTCGACCATCGCGGCCAGGCCGTCGAGAATGAAGTCGGCGAACTCCGGTGATACCCAATGCATCTGCGCCTTGGCCTGCGCCGGGGTGATCTCCTCCCAGATCAGCGGGCGGCCGATGGCCGCGCCGATGGTCGCGACCTGCTCGGCCCGGCTCAGCGATGTCGGCCCGCTCAGTTCGTAGCGGGCTCCGACATGCTTGTCGGTGGTCAGCGCGAGCACCGCGACCGCGGCGATATCCGCCTCGTGCAGCAGGGTGCTCGACGCGGCGCCGTATGCCCCGCGCACGACATCGCCGGCGCGGATCTGCGGTACCCATTCCAAGGTGTTGGTCGCAAAACCGTAGGGGCGCAAGAAGGTCCATTCCAGTCCGGAATCGCGGATCGGTTGTTCGACGAGCGCGTGCGCCCGGCCGATCGGGTTGCCCTGCTCGGCCACGTCGTCACGGACCGCGCCGGACGACAGCAGGACGATGCGGTGCGTGTGCTCGGCGATCACCTCGATCACCGAGTTCGCGGCGGCGCCCGGCAGCATCGGCCAGGTCAGGTACACCGCGTGCACTCCGTCGAGCGCGGGGATCAACGTTTCCGGGGCGGTCAGGTCGCCTGGTACGACCTCGACACCGGCCGGCAACGAGGCCGTCGCCGGGGTACGCGCCAACGCGCGCACCCCGACCCCGGTGTCCGCGAGCTGCGAAACAACTTGTCCGCCAACGTGACCGGTCGCTCCGATCACCAGAATCTTCTTCATCTGAGCCATGAACTCACCATACGAGCTCGGGCTAACCTTTGGTAAGTACCTACCTCAAAGTAAGCTCAGGCCAGGAGGACAGGCTGCGTGACCGACCACTCCCCCGAAGGTCACATACTCACTGACCCCGATGGGTATGGAAGTAACGGAACGATTGCACGGTCTGCTGGACTGGGTCAGCATCAACGGTGAGGCAATCGTGAATTCCAGTCAGGGAGGTCAGCACGATGAGCAGGTCCCACTCTCGAGCCGCAGCGAGCGCGGCGGCCCTAGCGGCCGTCACCGTCACCGCCGCGCTCACCGGTCCACCGGCCAACGCCGAGATGACCGGTGTCAGCGTCACCGCGGGCTCCGAAGGCATCGTGACCGGCTGCCACTACACCATCACCGCCACGGTGACCGACATGTCCGACGACCCCGGCTCGATCTTCTTCTGGCTCTCCGGCGGCGTCATCCCCGGCAACGGCGAACGCCTCCCCGGCGACCCCATCCACCACCCCGCCAACAACACCGTCACCACCACCTGGACCCCCACCCGCAGCGGACCGCAAAACATCACCGCCATCCAAAGCGTGCCGGGTCAGTACACGTCAACGAAATTCACCACCGTCGACGTCGAAGGGACCGGCCTGGACACCGGAAGTTCCTGCATCAAAACGGGATAACTACCCGAACTGCCCATAAATAGCCCCCAGCCGTGCGAACGGATGGAGGCACTCGCGGTGGCGGAGGGATTTGACCCCCGCCGCAACCGCAAGCCAATCGCCTATCGAGCCAAACTCACTGCATTTCAGCATGTTTCGGGTACGCCGACGATCATGAGCGTCCGGTCAGGCGTTGGCATGGCCAACGCCTGACCGGGCATTTCCGGGTACGGATCTGTTACGCGGCCCTGCCCGGCCCAACGGGAGAACCCGGGCACGTACCCGCAGCGGCTAGGGCATTCGTGACGGCACAGTCGAGCTGCGGGCACCCGCTGTCCGACCTCAGCGGACAAGCGGACATGGTCGACCAATTGCCGCGCAACGGTTCTCGAAATCGGGCGGTAGCCAGCTGCCACTAAGCCATCGTGGGTGTGCGGGGAAGGCCGCGTGTGCGGCAAGCGCGAAAATCAATGATGCCCAAGGTGTTTGGAGCCTCGAAACATGATGCCGGCCGTTATCGATATTATTGAACGAGCATTCGAAAATCTGGGGTGCGATGAGATCAATGGTGTCCAGTCCCGTCCACCAGAGTCGCAGGCGGCCGCCGAGCCCGCCGAACAGGACTCGCCAGGGCGTGACCGTAAGTTCGCCCGATCCTTCGGTTACCCAGCGTTGACGTGCGTCCGCTGCAGCCCGGCGCCTTCGAGCTGCGTTGCCAACAGCAGATCCGATGAGGCTGCCGACAACGAAACCCGATCTGCCGAAGGCCATCACGTTCCTGTGCATGTACGAGCCGTCACCGATTGCGCGCCAAGACGAGCGGACTGCGGGGCCTACGACCAATGACACCTCGCCTACCTCGAGACGAGCGGATGTAGGTACTGGGGACCGGTTGGGTATTCGGTCTTGACGCACGTCAGAAACAACGTGGCAGGTGTAAAGCAGGAAGTCATCGAATGTGGTCCACGGCGCTGCTGGCTCGCCGAACGGATGTGACGCGTACTCGTTGATGTCCATGGGCCCCCAGACCGCGCGAATGAACAAGCCACGTATGCGAAATGAACAAGCAGATTGTAGGGACGACTTTGTTACCCTGCAACGATATTCACTCACATTGGTTCGGTCGCACCGATCTGGTCCCGTTGCGCCCACCGGACCGGGTGTCCGCTGCCGGGTACCCGCCTACATCGCGACGATGTTCAGCAGCGGTCCGAGCCCCTTGAAGTCGTCCGGGTTGCGGGTGTACAGCGGCAAGCTGTACTGAACTGCCGTAGCGGCTATCTGGAGGTCGGCCACTCGCCCTCGCGGTTTACGCCCGATCTGCTCGAGAAGGAAAGCCAGCGACCCATACACGTTGGCTGTCTCGGCGTCGAACGCGAGTGGGTTGAATGACTTCGCGACCCACTGGAACTGGAGTTGGCGTTGGGCCTGTTTCAGCGGATCTTTGGTGGAGTGCAGTCCGGCGGCGAGCTCGGCGAGACTTATCGCACTGATGGCGGCTTCCGCCTCCTCGGGCAGCGCTGATTTCACCTCGGCGTAATCGATGAGGACCGATGTGTCGAGCAGTATGTGCCGGGGGACGGTGGATTCACTCACCGTCAGGGATCTCCTGGTCGATCATCGCATCCATGTCGGCACGCCACTCGTTGTAGTCGATACGCGGCAGGTGGGCGCTGGTGCGGGCGAGTTCGGCGATGGGCACGAAGGTTCGCCGTGTCAGAGGCTTGAGTTCGGCGACAGGTTTGCCATTACGGGTGATGGTGAAGCTCTCACCGGCTTCGACCGCGGCGAGGACTTTGCCGCTGTCGTTGCGGAGGTCGCGTTGCTGGATCGTCTTCATACCCACAAGGCTACCCAAAACTGCTACGTGGTGTACAGAGTGCTACAAATTACCGTGGTGCCGGCTGCAGCCCGCGCCACCGGTCGAGAGGCCCAGTCCCACACCGATCGACATGGCCAAGTCCGAATCCACCTAGTGCGGAGAAGAAAATAGCCCCTCACCCGGTTAACAGGTGAGGGGCCGTGGCGGTGGCGGAGGGATTTGAACCCTTGTTGTGGCGCTAGCATCACCAGGCGATTTATTGCAAACAGCAAGGTAGGACCCCGTTCAGGTTCACACCGGTTCTCGAACATACAAGCGCATTCCGCGCGGTCTGTTGCGGATTTGTTGCGACCGAAGACCCCCGGCACCCGAGCAAGGACCGGGGGTCTCCTGGTATCCGAAAGGGCTAACTCGGCTGGCACCACCCCCTTGGGCTGCACGCACTTCGCAGGGCGGCTGACACCGATTGCTCACCTTCGCCCGGCACCCAACGCACCGCGCCGACCGCAGCATTGCCGAACTCCTCAGCGTCCGCCACAGCCCGACCTTCGGACAGGTCCACCCCAACCGAGTCGGTGGCCGTCCCCGTGACATTCGCGATCATCAGGCGGGTGGTAGACCCGATCTGGCGCTTATCTCGAATCAAGGTCCAGCAGTCGATTGCTGGCACATGAGCGATCCAATGAGCGCCGCAGCAATGGACCTTCACCAAGTACTGCACCGCCTCACCCCCGTACGTGGCGGACGATGCAACCTGCCCTCGGATTCGAGCGCCACCAATGCAGCTTCCTTCTGCCTGCACCGAACTGATTCGCTGTGCAGGTGGATCTGTGAAAGCCGGTGTGCCTGTTCGATAGTGAGCGGGCCGGGATCGAACCCGCAGTGGTCGTAGTACGGATAGTCGTTCGGATCGTCGGAACCGTTCTCGAATCGGATGGCAACCCGCACGGTGGCGTAGTCCACGTTCACGACGCCACTCCCAGAACGTCAGGAACCACGAACCCGGACGGTATGGCGAACTCCGGGTGAGGGTTCAAGCTCAATCGGTACATGACTCGTTCGCCCGTGAAGGCCGCCCGCCCGTGCATCCACCGGTGGTTGTGCAGCACGTAGCCCTGCCCCGGCTCCAAGGTGAACCGAACCGTGTGACGGTCGATAGCGGCATCGAGGACCGGCAGCCATCGGGTGATCTCCGGCGAGTACTTCGCCAGGTTGTCACGCCGATAGCGGACCCGTATCCGACCACCTTGAGCCTGCTCGAAAACCGAGCCCAGATGACCAGAAGCACCACCGAACAAGGCCGTTCGAGGTCGAGTGAGAGCCTGCACGGCTTCGGGTTCGTTCATGGCAAGATCGGCGTACACAGTGCGTCCGTCGATGGCGATGCATTCACCCCCGGTTGTGCTCTTGCGCCCACAGACGACGAGTAGCAGCGCGGGTGGTTCCGGCACTCCGGATCGGTCGGTGTGTGGCGGTAGGGCACCGGTGCCGAAGCCTTCGAACCCGAGCCGATGCGCGAGGCCCGCTCGGTGTTCCAGCGTGGTTACCCCGTCGCCCTCGCTGTCGCGGTGCGGGACGATCTGCCCGAGAGACGCCCCCAACGTGACCAGTTGCGCCCGTGTGCGGATTCTGTCGAATCTGGCGAGCCCGTCAGCAGCGAGCCCGGCCGCCACCCCTGCTGCCCAATCCTGCTGTAAGTCAACGAACATGGCTCAAACCGTGCGCCCCGCACATTTGCTGTGTCCACTGACAAACTGTCAACGTCAAGCGGCCGGATGCTCAGCCGGCGCGGTGCTAGCGTCGCGGGCATGACCTCCGGATACGTGCCGAAGATGTACTCGATCTCGATCAAGGGCGTAGTCGTTCGTGACGGGCAGGTGCTGCTGCTGAAGAACGAGCGCGAAGAGTGGGAACTGCCGGGCGGCAGGATCGAACCCGACGAAACGCCGGAAGAGTGCGTAGCCCGGGAGATCACCGAAGAGACGCAGTGGCCTGTGACGACCGGTCCGATTCTCGACAGCTGGATGTACTACATCAACGAAGTCGAGAAGAACGTCTTCATCGTGACCTATGGCTGCTATCCGGACACCGATGCCGAACCTGTGCTGTCCCACGAGCACAAAGAGGTTGGGCTGTTCGCTGAGGATGAGATTGCCGGGCTGAACATGCCCGATGGTTACAAGCGCTCGATCATGACATGGTTCGCGCAGCTGAGGGCGGCAGAGAACGTCTAGGAGATATGCGGTGGCCGACAGCAGGTGTCAGGCGTGCGGGGTAACGATCAGTCGTTACGCGGAAAACCCTGTGTGCCCCACCTGCGCCACCAACAGCAATGTTGGTCGGTCTGTTGTCCGAGCTACCCCGATCGCCTCTGCTGTCTGGCTGTGGGCCACTCCGGAGGCTGCCACCGCTATCGCGACCAGGGACCTGCCGACAATCCTGCGCGCCTATCGGCGCATCAACGGTGCCAGTCAGGTAGCGCTGGCTGACCTGCTCGGCTACGACAAGTCGTACGTGTCGATGCTCGAGACCGGACGCCGGGTGATCAGTGATGTAGGCACCCGCAGGCACATAGCTGCCCGTCTGGCCCTACCCGCGCATGTGCTCGGCGTGACCGACGTTGACGATGCCGAGTATCGCGCAATGCTCCAATTCGGTGACAGCACAGTTCGTCTCGCCGAAATCGCCAGACAGGCCGGACGTGCAGTGGAAGCCGTCAACGAGTTGTGGCCGCTGGTCGCTCGGCTTGAAGCGCGAGCATCGGAAGAGCACATGGAACGTGACAGCCTGGTCCTGCTGGCACAAGCCCGCGTAGCGCTCGGAGTTTCGCTCGGTACCGTCCTGCCCGAAGAGCGGTTGTCCTCAGCTGCTAGATGGACTGGGCAAGCGGTGAAAATCGCTGCTTACCTCGAAGATTCACACTTCTACGCCCATACGCTTCGGATGCACGGCAATGAATTGCGCAAGGCCGGGCATCCCGGCGCAGCAGTCGCGCGACTCGACCACTCCCTACGGCTGTCGAGCGATCCAGCCGACCAGGGAGGATCTCTCGCCTTTATGTGCCGAGCCGCAGGCGAACTCGGAGACACGGAACGATTCGATCTTGCGCTCAGCGCTTACCGTGACCTGCTCGACCAGAACGCATGCAGCGGTCTACTGTTCCAGCCGTTCACCTTGCGAGAGATCGAACTACGCGGCCTCATGGGCACCGGACGAGTGGCGGAAGCATGCCAACTGGTCTATCGCCAGGCGGGTAGTCCTGCCGCTCCGCAGTGGTACATCATCGAACGAGTAACCACCGGCGAAGTTCTCGTAGCCAACCGGGACGCCGAGGGTGCCGCGGACGCTTTCGCTGAAGCAATCAGGTCTGCGGAACGCCATCGGCTACCACATCAAATTCAGCGAGCGATCCGAGCAACCACCAAGGCAGGGATGCTAGACCTCGCCGATGAAGGCATGACAGCTCTCCAGCGCACCCGATCTTCGCTGGCGGCGCGCTAGTACCTCCGGAACAGAAAAGGCCTCGGTCTGTGCGCCAGGGCCTTGCCTTCTTGGTGCGGTCGATCATTGTCCGGACAAATAGCGGTAGACGGTCGCTCGGGAACACCCGAGCATCTTCGCGATGTCCGGTGCGTTGATTCCCTTCGCCTTCAGCTCTTTCGCCTTCTCTGCGTCCGCGTCACCCACCTTGCGAGGACGGCCACCCTTGCGGCCGTTCGCCGCTGCTGCTGCCAGTCCAGCACGAGTTCGTTCGATCATCGTGTCTCGTTCCAACTGCGCGAAAGCAGCCATGATCGTGAGCATCGCTTTACCCATCGGCCCGTCCGTGTGCAGTCCTTCGGTGAGACTGTGGAAGCCAATCCCGCGCTCAGTCAGGTGCTCGATCAGTTGGAGGACGTGAACCGTGTTGCGGCCCAATCGGTCCAGCTTCCACACTGCCAGCACATCGCCCTCACGAAGGTGATCCAGGCACCGATCCAGTTCCGGCCGTTCAGTCTTCGCGCCAGACACGCCATGGTCGGTGTAGATGCGCTCCGCGCCAGCAACCTTCAACGCGTCAAGTTGCAGCTGAGGGTCTTGGTCGTTGCTGCTGACTCGTGCGTACCCGATGATCACCACTGAACCGCTTCCCGTCTCATAATCCCGTCGCTTTGCCGATTTTGAGACTAGAGGTTTTGAGACGCGGTTTCAAGACAGTTGCTGATCATGTTTGCCCAGAGTGGCTGACGCTGAGCTCATCTCGCGTCTCAGTCTCAACAACCGATCGTTATTGAGACACTTCCAGCCGCTCGCGGCGGACTCGGTTCGGCCGACCCTACGGCGACGGCCATTCCATTGCGGTACAACGGTTCTCAGGGACAATCACAGTCAGGTATCCAGCCGAGGACCGGTTGGATCGTCACGACGGGGGACTATGAACGACGAGCTGATCTACTTCTCCCAGACCAAGGCTCAGGGTCTGCTTGCCTCGAACGGGAAGCTCGCTCGTGGGCTCAAGTTCGAAAAGGCGACCCTCGAAGGCAGCGTTGGGGTACTCAAGGCGTCCGCGAGCGTGCAGCCCAGAGAATATGCCGTGCAGATCAACGCTGCCGTCGTCAAGCGGCTTGAGGCTGAGCTGTTTCGCAACGGCGACGTCGTCGATCTGGACGGAGAATCCGCCGACAGCCTGAAACGTGGTGCGTGGTTCAAGTTCTCGCGGCAGATGGCGTTTGGCGCAGCCTTCGCCGACGCTGGGCCTCGCGAGCGCGAGCCGGAGGCGCTGTACTTCATCGACATGCCAGACGAGCCACCAGCCTGTCGGCTATTTGTCGACCGTCAGGCAATTCCCCCAGGCTGCCGTCACGGAATTCCTCCAGTAGACGTGCCTCGCTGCGAGCGTAGCGAGCCGCTTCGAGGTGGTCAGCTGGCGGGTCGGCCTGGCCGTTTGCGGGGCCGGAACGAGGGTCCGTCCATCAAGACCTGATGGCTGGTGTTGATCAGTCTGTCGAGCAGGCTTTCGGCGACGACCGGGTTCGGGAACAGGGCATACCAGTCCTTCGGAGCGCGGTTGCTGGTCAAGATCAGCGGCTTGGCGCTGAGCGCGCGTTCGCTGATCAACTCGTAGAGGTCATCGGCGTGCAGGGCGGTGTGCTCGCGCATCGCGAAGTCGTCGAGGATCAACACGTGCGGGCGAGTGTATTCACGAATCCTTTTGCCCCAGGACCGATCCGCGTGACCACCGGCCAGATCAGCCAGAACGCGACTGGTCTTCGCGAAGCGGACGTCACCGCCGCGGCGGGCGACGGCATGGCCCAGTGCTTGTGCGACATGGGTTTTCCCGACTCCGACCGGGCCGTAGAGGATGACCGATTCCCCGGAATCGAGCCAGCGCAGCGCGGCCAGGTCGCGGATCATCGCCGAGGGGAGTTTCGGGTTCGCGGCGAAGTCGAAGTCCTCGAAAGTGGCTTGTTCTTCGAACTTCGCTCGCCGGATCCTCCTTGTCAGGGCATTGGTTTCGCGGCGGGCGATCTCGTCTTCGCAGAGGACCTGCAGGAACTCGAGGTGCCCGAGTTTCCCGTCGCGGGTTTGGGCCAGGCGGGCGTCGAGAGTGTCGAGCATGCCGGTGAGTTTCAGCGCGCGTAGAACATCGCGCAGGGCGGGGTCGCTGATGGACATGAGTGTGTATTTCCTTGCTGGAGTGAAGAATTAGGAAAGAATTGTTGGCCGGGTGGCGGGCGGGTCAGTTATTGGCGAACTGGTCGGGACCGCGCAGGAACGCCGGGACCTCGGCGATATCGCTGGTAGCGGTGCCGCCGAATGGGTCTTCGGTCTCGGTGCCGACCGCGAGGATGCCTTTGACGGTGCGGTAGGACGGGTCGCCGACCTCGATCGCGCGTGAGCAGGCCGCTTCGAGGCGGTCGAGACCGTATTTCTCGCGTAGCCGAAGGATGCCTTGCGCGGCGCGTAGATGGTGGATCGCGTTGGGTGACAACAGATCACCGATCACCAGCTCGCAAGCCGGGCCGACATCGATGGCGATCTTGCGGCACCAGGTCGGGCCTTGCAGGTGGAACGCGATGGTCTCGGGCGGATAGTGCTCCATATTCGTCGCCCGCCCCGCCAGGCGGCGGACATGGGTCGCGACGACGTGCTGGTCGCGGAAGATCTGCACGATGTCACCGCTGGTGCGGGCGTGCAGGGTTTGCCCGATCAGCCGCCACGGCACCGAATACAACGCTTTCCCGATCTTGATGTGGGTGTCGAGCCCGACTTTCCCGGTCGACCACACCGACAACACGAACGGCGCCGCCGGCAATGGCATCAGCGCGTCGCGTTCTGTCGCTTCGAACACCGGCAACGGTTGCCCACCGTCGAGCGCCCGCGAATTCCGCAACCCCGCGACGTCGCAGCACCACCGGATGGCTTCACCTTGCATCTGGGCCAGGGTGCTGAATTCCCTTCCACGCCAGAAGGAATCGCGAATGTACTGCATTTGACGTTCGACGCGTGGTTTATCCTTCGGTTTGCGGACCCGAGCCGGGTCGATCAACGTCTGGTAGTGGACGGCGAGTTCGGCGTAGGTGCGGTTGAGTTTCGGGTCGTAGAGATCGGGTTTGTCGACGCCGGTGCGTAGGTTGTCGATCACGAGCCGGGCGGGGACTCCGCCGAAGAACTCGAATGCCGCGACATGGGAAGCGCACCACGATGTTTGATCCATCGACAGCACCGGTTGCAGGAACGGCATCCGCGAGCACGAGAGCACCATCACGAACGCCTGCACCGTCACCCGCCGCCCCGAGGTCGGATCGAACCACGACCCGAGCCGGCCGTAATCGATCTGGGCTTCGCTGCCCGGTGGCACCGGCGGGCGCATCACCGTCACTTTGGCCCGGGCGGCCTCGTCAGCGAAATGTGTTGCTATCCAACGGCGTACAGATGATTCCGATACGTCCACCCCGTGGTCGTCGCGTAAGCGTTGCGCGATCGTGGCGACCGTGACACGGTGACCCAGCCAGGACTTGATCCGCTCAGCGTGCGGGTCGATCAACGACCATGTCACTGCCCGCGCGCCCGGATCATGCAGTGCGGGAAACCATTCCGCGACTCGCTCGGCCCACTGCTCAGCAGAAAGGGGTGGGCTCGCGCCCGGTGTTATGCCAGCGGCAACCGCTGGCGCGACGTACTTCCGGATCGTTTTCCGGTCGATCCCCAGCGATGCCGCCAGTTCGCGTTGTCCGCGACCGGCCTGCCAGTGGGTGTAGAGCTCGACAAGATCGAACATCGAGAAACTCCTCCTCGCCATCTCTTTCTCGCTCTCCTCGCCGGAACAACCGTCGAGGACAAGCGAACATGTGTGCGAGACACGCCGACCGGCGACACACCGCCAGGTGGGGGAATTACGTGACGGCCGGTGGAGGAATTGAGTGACGGACAGTGGGGGAATTCCGTGACGGAACTACCCCTCACCTGGGGGAATTACTTGACGGCTGACAGCTATTGATGCTCGGATCGTCACATCACCGCATTTCATCGGTACCGGTCGAGAACGGGAACCGCTCAGGATCGGGTACCGACAAGATCTGGCAGTGGTGGAGCGAGCACAACGCCGGGAACGAGGAAGCCGTCCCGCTGACGTTCAGGCGAGATTACGGCGGATTTCACCCGGTCTACGAAGCCGTGTGGGACATGTTGATGGACGGCGGAGAGTCGGGCTGCGGCATGATGACTGGCCTTGCTAGGGTTCTCGACCTGCCATATCACGACCCCGAACATGCACCAGAACGCGAGCTGCGTTTGGTCATCGCATCGCCGTTGTTTGTGCGGTACACCACGCCCCCTCCGCGGCCGGAGGCTACGACCGCACAGAAATTCGGCCGTCTGCCGATCTGGCGGCGTCTCGGCGTGGCGATGAGGCCGCAACGGATCTACAACCTGCCAGATCGGGGCATAGTCCGGGGCTGACCGGAAGACCACCGGCGCAAGATTCTGCTACTACCCTCCTCCAAAGCCCAGGTTTCAGGCAGTCAGACCCGCTAGCACGTGCCCCCAGGCTTCCATTGCCTTGGCGACCTCAGGTCCGGACAGCGCGGCAGTCCTGAATACTTTGAAGATGGCTTTGAGGCCAGCCCGATCCCGGGATGCCAGCGGTGATTGTGTTGCACCAGCGACAGTTTCAAGGTTGTCGAGCAAGTCTTGCCGCAGCTCCGGATCATCTGTCGTGTCGGTGAGGATAGCCTCCTTGAGCGTTTCCAACGCCTTTCCGAGGTCTGCGGAACCCTGGTTCAATACGCCCGCGATGGTCGAGTTGATCGCATCCAACTTCATAGCTACAGGGCCATTTATTGTACTGCCGTGAATATTGATCGAGTACTGCGAAGTTGGATTCACTCCCGATGATTCCAAATAGTCAGGCATATTCTTCTGCACCTCTCTAAGATAATCGATCCCGAAACCGATAAACGTCTCGGCAAGTTCTACGGGCTTAACGGTGAAAGGATTCTTGTACGCCATCCATCCCTGTACCGTGCGGCGGAAATCATCTGGTGGATTTCGCTTAAAATCCGGTGAATACTCGGAAATTTGCATTCCTCGAAGCAACTGCACAGCAGGCTCAATCCAATGCTCGATAAAATGCTCCACGAATGCCCGATCTTCGGCGTTGTCGATTCGCCCTAGCGGATTGCCGCGAGTACGACTACCTGGTGATACCTTGAGGCGAAGGATGTCCTTAACCGCCTCACCCAGGTTTATCGAGCGCAGAAGGTCGTCGGAGAAATGCTTAAATGATATCCCGTCACGCAACCGCGCATATCGAGGTGCCGAGTCGGGATAGTATTCACCCCGCGAATGAAACAACGGCCGATTCCCAACAAATTCGTCCAAAAATTTCAGGAGCTCATCGAAGCGCATTTCAAGCTCGCGGACATCTATCTCCTCTATATCCCAATCCTCGTAGGATAGGAGGCTGTGCACCGAATGTTGCCCGAGGTCGGGCGGATATGTCGGCGTCAATCCGCAAATCGAACGCCTCCATTCTGGCTGCACGTCGCGTAGCCATAGAGCGCAGAGGTCAAGCTGAACTAGTTGCTCGCTCGTATTGCCGGGGTAGGACGACCTCCGTTCCTCTGCGAGTCTGCTCATCACGGCAGCCCAGGCGCGGGCATTTACCCGCAAGCCGTCTACGAATGGCTTGATACCTTCCCAGATGCGGGCTTCTTCGTCTCGGATCCCACTCCAGTCCTCCGGCTTGTGCACACTCGCCATCCTGCTGTGAGTTCGACTACAGTGCAAGGATTTTCGGACTTCAGACCAGGGGGGCCACCCCTCTGTGGCAGTTCTGCACGCACCCTCAGGCACAGACGCCAATTTCACGCGCAGCGGGGGGCGGGGGATGCGACTTCGTGAACCTCCAGCTGGTGGCAACCCCGACAGGCTTGGCAGCGAACCATCAGCCCATCTGCCGATATCTCCCGACCAGCAGGAGCTTCCCGGGTCAGCTTCACAGCGCCCGTCCTAGTACCATCTCGATGATCAACTGCCACAATAGAATTAGGGGAGAAGTGGTCGATCAAACGCGGGAGAAGGCGCGGGGACACGAGCTAGGCCACCTGCGACTAGACCGATACACCGCAGCCTACGACTGGGCCGTGCAATGCATAGACACCGGTCACTACCTTGAAGCGATCGCCGTTCTGGACTCCTTGCTTGGGGATCGGCTCGCCAGCCGCTACAGCTACGTCCGGCGGACAGAACCCAGCGTTCGCCCCGCAGTAGGCCAACTCTGCAAGGTGCTGCTCCATGGCCCGCCCAAGGTGGTAAACCCGCCGATCGAGGTTGATCCGCAGTTCCGTGCTGTAATCGGCGAGATTCAGGGCTGGGCAAAGACCCGCAACAGTGCAATGCATCAGACGGCGAAGATCCTTCGCAACGGCGCAGCGCGTGTGGGATTCAAGGACATCCTTGACGAACACCGTCAGACCGCGCTGGACGGCATCGCCTTGCTGCGCCAGTTCGATGAACTAGACACCTTGGACCGGCAGCGGGCTGGGAAACGCCCTGGCACATGGCCGAACGCCTTCTTTCCCGAAAAGCGGCCCCTTCGTCCTAGACGTGACGATTTGACCTAGCTAACCGTGCGTGATCGTTACGAACACCGTTGCTCCAAGCGTAACCAACGCGACGACTTGAACCCACAGCCCGATTGCGACGCATTGGGCTTTGAACCTGGTTGATGCCCGAAGAGTCCGCAGCGTCTCCACGGCGAGGGTAGACACACAGTTGCGGGCATCCTCTTCATCATCGATCCAGTGGTCTGCTGACAGCATGTCGTCGAGGGTGTCCGCTTCTGCCACCGCGTATCCCCGATTCCAACCCGCGATGGCACCGCAAACTGCGGCCCCAACGAACAACATCAACGTGGCGGTGCCCATCAGTAGCACCACCGAGGGCAAATGCGCAGTCGTAGGCGACTTGACCAGCGCAGCCACGCCGGCGAAGAGCGTGAACAGTGCGCTTGACGTCGTAACTAGCGCCTGGCCGCGCGCATCGTAGGTTGTAGGTCGCTCACGTTCGGTTTTCAGTTCCGTCTCGATGAACGCCGCATAGGTTCTGCCCTGCTCAGCCACCGCGACGCTCCTGAGGCCGAGTGTTCTTCTCACGGATGTTCTCGGTCTTGAGCCAGGATTTGTCTGTCGGCGGCGGTTTCGGAGGCTGCTCCTTCGGTGCAGGCTTCGCATCTTGATTCGCTTGTTCATGATCGTTTGTCATATTCGTTAATCGGGCTGGTCTGAACAGGTGTTTCCTGGTTCGCCCTCAAGTTAGGTGGACTCCAGTTCGAGCCCATGGGAGGACCACACGGGTTCGCTTGGCGACCATCAGACACGCACAGCGATATCCCCTTTGACTGATCGGCGGGACGACCGAGAGGATGGTTCTCGGAGGTCCCGCCGGGTAGAAGCGTTCAGCGCGATGAGAGGCAGCACCCGCGGAATTCGCAGTCAGAACCCAGGCCGCTGTAGTCCATGGGCTTCCAGCGCCGCCGAAATGAAGGCGTTCACCATGGCAGCGTCGGCCCACGACTTCGCGGACAAGTGCGCCGCCCAACCCAGAATGGACGGGTAATCCGTGCACCGGTTCAGACCACGTTGTACTCGTAGGGACCATTGAGGGTGATGCACTTGTACCGCTGGTCGATGTATACGGGAGGCTTTCTCATGCCGCCTGCTCCTCTGCCTCCGGAGTGGTTCCAGTACCGGGTAATCCCAGGGGTGGGGTGGTATCGGAACCACCTTCCGCCTGCCATTGCTTGAACTCGTCCCACGCCTTCAGGGCCGCTTTCCGATTGCCGCCCAGGCGCTCGCACGCCTCGTTGCCCGTTCTCGGGGCAGGGGTCAAAGTCTTCAGTTCCGCTAACCGATCGCGGCGAGTCTGACCAGCCTTCTGGGGAGCCACCCGACCTTCAGGGCTGATCTCCCACGCAATCCCATCTTCTGTCTCGTTCATGACGAACGTCCCGACGATGAACTTGTCAGCCGAACCGTCGTCCATTGGAACGCAATTCCGCGATACGGTCCCATGCCGATCCTTGTTCCCGGTGAGCACAGATTGCCCGCCCTGGCCTGGGATGAACGGCTCCTTGCCTGTCACCCGGATGGACACGCCGCTGATTCGTTGCAGCTTCGCCGAAGACCCTTGCGCGCCATGCCTTGCACTGTCCGGATTCTTCGATACGTGATCGATGTAGGCCACCACTGCGCCGGTCTGCGACATCGGAACCATCACCCGGAAGTTCACACGGTTGAAGTCGTCGGCATCGTTGGCCGAACCCCCGCTCATGGTGACCACGGTCCCGATGGAGTCGATCACCACCAGCGACGGACGCCACCGCTTCATGTCATCCACGATGGCTTCCAGGTCATCAGTCGCCGAAGGCGTGCAGTACAGAAACCTGCCCTTGTCAGCGATGGTTTCACGCAGTGTGCCGAATGCCTCGAGTCGCCAACGGATTGCGCCGCGCCCGTTGTCATCCACATCGATGAATAGGACCCGGCCACCATCGTTAAGTGTCTCGCTGACCACCGCGAGCATCAGCCACGTCTTACCCTCGCCCGGCGGTCCGAAGATCGCGTTCACCGCATTCGGATACAGAAGCGCTTGCCCGTCGATGCGTCGGCACATAGTCGGCTCCGGAGCCGTGTCCGCACCGTCGAAATCCATGTTCGTGTACAGGTCCGGGCGCAGCAGGACGCCAGTACCAGTACCGGCAGCCCCCGGGAGTTGGCTGGTATCGGTACCGATCACGGGCTCACCTCCGGCAAGGACCACAGGACTCGATTCGACTCGTATCGAGTGGATTTCACACCGAGCCATCCAGCAGTAACAGTCATATGGGCCTCGCTGAATCCGCAGGCGGCAGCAGCCTTCAGAACATGCTGACGCGGCAGGGGACCAGCACCCAGGAAGTCTCGAAGGAACTCGACTGAGCCGGGCTTGATCTTCATTCCTTGTCCCGCACGGAGAGTCACGGCACCTTCGCCTGATAGCGCGGCCAGGGTGGCGCGGATTCGTTCCTCTGCGGGCATGTCGCCGGTGAGGAGTGCGCGGATGGCGTTTTTGTCCATGATCATGCCGCCGCACCACCACGAAGCCAGTGGTCCAGGTCTTCGGGGAAGATCCTCCAGCGGCCTTTCGGTGCGCGACGCTGGTAGCCCTTGAGTTCACCGGCCAGTAGGGCGGCATAGATGCTGTTCTGGTGGCACCCGGCGGCGCGTGCAGCTTCAGCCGGGCTCATGGGTGTGGTCACAACCACTCCCCTCCTTGCTTGTCGGAACTATCGGCAACATCAAGGGGCGAGAATCTCAATATCTCGCCCCTTCAGCCACACGGTACACTACGGGATCCAGGATGTTCACGCCTCGCTACGCTTATCCATGGCTATTTCATGCTATTCTCGCCCTGCGTTAGGGGCGAGAAGTGAAAGGAGTTGACCGCTGTGGATGACAAAAGTGACCGGGATTACTACAGCGACTGTCCAGATGAGGTCGATCCATCGCACGACGAAGACTTCGACGTGGGCACAGAGGTGTTCTACCGGCTGCATCAAGGGGAGCGGCTTGACATCGAGGACCGGGCACAGTTCGCGGCCAAGATCATGCGGGAACGTCAGGCCCTGAATCTGACTCAAGCTCGACTGGCTGAACTTTCAGGCGTCCCCGTGCGCACGATCAAGGGCATGGAGGCGTCCACGCCCACCGTGCCGCAGCTCGCGAACCTGCTCAAACTCTGGGACGGCATCACCACCGCCAAGGGGGCGGCCAATCCAGAACCTGTAGTCACAGCCGACTGGCCCGCCGATCCTGTGCAGATCCTCGCCGACGTGATCGGCCCCATGTACGCGGCCCTCACACCGAAGCAGCAGGCGGAAGCGCTTCGTCGGATCGTGTTGCTACTCAATGAGATCAAGGAGAACTAGCTAGATGGCAACCCCTACCAAGGAGAGGGCCACCAACTACCCCGGCATCTACGAGTACGACGTTCGAAAGACACCCAAGGACAAGGGGATTCGATATCGAGTCGTGTATCGGACACTGGCAGGCAAGCAGACTTCCAAGTCCGGCTTCAAGACGCTCGGTGCCGCGAAATCGTTCCAAGCCGAGACCGAAACCAAGAAGGCGACAGGCGAATACATCGCCCCTTCAGCTGCACGTACCAGGATCAGCGAAATCGCCCCGGACTGGCTGAAGGAGAAGCGAGCTACGACCGCAGAGACGAACTACACGCCTCTGGAAGCATCCTGGCGAAACCACGTGCAAGAGCGCTGGTCTGGCGTACGCGTCGGCGACGTAGACCAGGAGGACGTGAAGAACTGGATCGTGGACATGCGGTTGGCCGCTCAGCAGCGGGCCGAGGCCAAGGGCGAACCGGACGACAATGCCGGAGCAACCGTCATCATCCGCGCCTATGGTGTCCTTGCTGGCATTCTCGACATGGCCGTCGAACGGGGCCTGCTCCCAAAGAACCTGGCACGCGGCAAGCAGGTCTCGAAGATCATGCCGAGGAAGATCCGCAAGAAGCACATCTATCTGACCGCTGAAGACGTGGGCCGACTATCCAAGGAGGCGGACGTTCACGGCCATGGCCTTCTTGTTCTCATGCTTGCGTACTGCGGTACTCGTTGGGGAGAGGCCATCGCACTGCGGGTCTCGGATATCGACCTGACACGAAAACGGCTGTTGATCACCAAGACCGTAACGGAGGAAACGGGATTCAAGGTTGGGCCGACCAAGGGCCGGGAGAACCGAGAGGTGCCAGTTCCGGGCTTCGTTCTGGATCTCCTACGCGATCGGATGGAGGGGCTGAAGGCAGATGCGCTGGTGTTCCCGAATCTCGAGGATGCCTCCGAGTACCTACGCCGTTCCAAAACCCAAGACGGCTGGTTCACTGGCGCGGTCAAGGGGGCCAAGGTGCAGCGCATCACCCCGCACGACCTTCGACACACCTGCGCCTCGTTGGCCATCTCGGCAGGCGCGAACGTTCTCGTGCTCTCGAAGATGCTCGGGCACAAGGACCCATCTGTGACTCTGAACGACTACGCCGACCTGTTCAACACGGACCTGAACAACATCGCTGAGGCCATGCACAACAAGTACGCTGCTGCTACCCGTTGCGGAAATGTTGCAGATCAGGCCGCCGGAACGTCGCTCGCTGCATAAAAATAGCCCCCGACCTGGTCTTAGCAGGTCGGGGGCCGTGGCGGTGGCGGAGGGATTTGAACCCTCGGAGGGGGGTTACCCCTCACACGCTTTCGAGGCGTGCTCCTTAGGCCGCTCGGACACGCCACCGCCGACAACCATACCGGAGTGGGGGCTGATCGTTAAATCGGCTGGATAGGCCGGGGGTGGTGTGATGTGGGCGCGACCAAGGGGCGGGGGTGGGTTAGCGCTGGGTGCGGAAGAAGGTGTCTAGGAGGGCGGCGCAGTCTGGTTCGAGGATGCCGCCGCGGACTTGGGGGCGGTGGTTGAGGCGGCGGTCGCGGACTACGTCCCAGAGGGAGCCGACGGCGCCGGTTTTGGGTTCCCAGGCGCCGAAGACCAGGCGGGAGACGCGGGCGAGGACCAGGGCGCCGGCGCACATGGTGCATGGCTCCAGGGTGACGGCGAGGGTGGCGCCTTCGAGGCGCCAGCCGTCGCCGTGTATCTCGGCGGCGCGGCGCAGGGCGAGGACTTCGGCGTGCGCGGTGGGGTCGCCGAGTGCTTCGCGCGCGTTCGCCGCGCGCGCGAGTTCCCTTCCGGCGGAGTCGAATACGACGGCACCGACGGGAACGTCGCGCGGGTCCGCTTCGGCGGCCGCGGCAATCGCGGCACGCACCATATCGGTGTCCGAAGGGAGGGGCACGTCAGTGGGGCAGCTTGTCCAGCACCGCCGATAGTTCGTCGGCGAAACCGAGGCGTTGGGCGATCATGCCGAGCTGCTCGTCCGGGTAGAGGTCGGTGTCGGCGAGGATGACGCTCAGCACCGGCTCGGGCAGACCCAGATCGGCGAGCACACCGAGGTCGCCCTCTTCCCACGGCTCGATGTCGTCGAGCTCATCCGGGTCGATGTCCGGGATTTCCACATTCAGGGCGTCGAGTACGTCCGCGGCGATGTCGTAATCAATGGCGGCGGTCGCGTCCGATACCAGCATCCGGGTGCCGCTCGGCGCGGGCCGGACCACGATGAAGAACTCGTCGTCGATGTCGAGCAGGCCGAACACGGCACCCGAGCTGCGCAAAGCCTTCAGTTCGTTTTCCGCTGCGGACAAATCCGTAAGCGCTGCCTGACTCAACGGGCTGCACCGCCATTTGCCTTCTTCGCGGACAACCGCCACTGCGAACCCTTCTACGTCGTCGTAATCATCCGACGCCGCCCTATTCGTGCCCGAGCGCTGTGCTGCCATGGCCGCAACGGTAGTCTGCCCGAGCCGAAATGTTGAAGTCGTATGCGAATCTGTTCGGGTGACTTCTGCTGCGAAAGCGTCCGTCTGCGTCCTCGGAACCGGCTTGATCGGCGGTTCCCTGCTGCGCGCCGCCGTCGGCGCGGGCTATGCCGCCTGGGGGTTCAACCGATCGTCGGCGGGTGCGCTGGCCGCGCGGGACGACGGCTTCGACGTCACCGAGGACCTGTCGGCCGCACTGACCAGGGCCGCCGAGGCGGACGCGCTGATCGTCATCGCGGTGCCGATGCCCGCGGTCGGGCACATGCTTTCCGCCATCGCCTCGTTCGCGCCGCACTGCGTGCTGACCGACGTGGTCAGTGTGAAGGCGCCGGTGGCCGAGGCGGTGCGCAAGGAAGGCCTGTCGGCCCGCTATGTGGGCGGGCATCCGATGACCGGTACCGCCGAATCCGGGTGGGCCGCCACCGATTCCGGCTTGTTCCGCGACGCCGTGTGGGCGGTCGGCGTCGACGAGGGCAGCCATGTCGAGCCGTGGACACGGGTGGTGCGACTGGCACTTGACTGCGGTTCGGTGGTCGTCCCGGTCGTCGCGGACGAGCACGACCGCGCGGTGGCCAGGATCTCGCATCTGCCGCATGTGCTCGCCGAGGCGCTTGCCTCGACCGGTGCGGCGGGCGGCGAGCTCGCCCTCGGGCTGGCGGCGGGTTCGTTCCGCGACGGCACCCGCGTCGCCGCGACCGCCCCCGAGCTCGTGCGCGCCATTTGTGAACCGAATTCCGCGGCCCTGTTGGCGGTCCTCGAGGAAACGCTCACGGTGCTCGCCGCCGCCCGCGACAGCCTGCGCGCAGACAATTCCCTGGCCGATCTCGTCGAGGCCGGACATGACGCGCGGGAACGCTACGAAACCGCGCGGCGATGGGAAATCACCGATATCCACCCCGGTGACCACAATTGGCTGGCGAACTTGCGTGATGCCGGACAGCGCGGCGGGGTTATCACCCGGTTGAACTGAGCGTGCGAATTGTCAGATGCGCTCGGCGAGGCCGGGGTAGTCGAGCAGGAAGCCGTCGGCGTCAACGGTGACGGTCGCGCTGGAAACCGGGGAGAGCACGCTGATGCCGTCGGCGGCCGCGCTGTAGGTGAGGCTCGCTTCCTGCACCAGCAGGTCGGGCAGGCGCACGTAGACGACCGGGACCTGCACGTCGTGCACCGCGTGCTGCAGGTCGAAGCGACGGATCGGCAGCGTGTTGAAGAACGGGCTGAGCACCACGTCGACATCGAGCGCGCCCGCGAAGGTGGAGCGAACGTGGCTGCCGCCCGCGTCGACCAGCCAGTAGTTCTCCTCGTCCCTGGCGATGGACGCGTGCCGCTCGCCCGCGGCCGTCGTTGTCCGCAGCGAGAGGCGCTTTGTGGCGCCGCTCTCGTCGGTGACCAGGTCGTAGGACGCGCTGAACGCCGGGTGGTCGTCGCACGCGCCGCCGATCATGCGACCGGCGGCGCGGATGCGATTGCCGTTCAACGTCACGCGGACCGACTCCATCCGCGACGCGTTGTGCGCGCGCCAGGTGAGAATCGCCGGCCAACGCGAGGCCGGTGGCGTCTCGGGGCCAGAGGCTTGGCTCTCGGGGGCTGGGATCGTCACCTATCTACCGTAAGCGACACCGAGCTGTAGCCCGCACCACACCAGCCCGCATCACACCAGCGATTCCCGCCACGCCGCGTGCAGGCTGGCGAACCGGCCGGTGCCCGCGATGAGCGCGTCCGGGGTGCCGTCCTCCACGATGCGCCCCGATTCCAGCACCAACACCCGGTCGGCGATGGCCACGGTGGACAGCCGGTGCGCGATGATCACCGCGGTGCGATCGCGCAGCACCGTTTCCAGCGCCCGCTGCACCAGCCGCTCACTCGGGATGTCCAGGCTGGACGTGGCCTCGTCGAGCACGATCACCGCGGGATCAGCCAGGAAAACCCTGGCGAACGCGACCAGCTGCCGCTGACCAGCGGACAGCCTGCCGCCGCGCTTGCGCACGTCGGTGCCGAAGCCCTCCGGCAGCGCCTGCACGAAGTCGTACAGCCCGACCGCGCGGGCCGCCGCGAACACCTCGGCGTCGGTCGCGTCCGGCCTGCCGAGCCGAATGTTGTCGGCCACCGAACCGGAGAACAGGTAGGACTCCTGGGTGACCATCACGACATTGCGGCGCAGGTCGGCGTCGGCGATCCGGCGCAGATCGACCCCGTCCAGGGTGACCGTGCCCGCCGACGGGTCGTAGAACCGCGTCAGCAGCTTGGCCAGCGTCGACTTGCCCGCGCCGGTGGCGCCGACCAGCGCGACGACCTGTCCCGCCGGGATGTCCAGCGTGAACTCCGGCAGCACCTCACGCTCGTCGCCGTAACCGAACGACACCTGATCGAGCAGCACCGCACCGCTCGCCTTGGCCAGCGGCGTCGGGTCGGTCGGCTCCGCCACCGTTGGCTCTTCCTCGAGCACGCCGGAGATCTTCTCCAGCGCCGCGGCCGCGGACTGATACGAGTTGAACACCTGGGCGAGTTCGTCGAGCGGACCGTAGAACTCGTTGAGGTACAACAGGTATGCGGCGAGAATGCCCACCGCGATATGACCCTCGATCACCTGCCATGCGCCGACCACGATGACGATCACCGTGGTCAGGTTGCCGAGCAGCCTGGTCAGTCCCGCGTAGTCGCCCATGCCACGCATGGCGGTGGTTGTCGCCTGCTGGTACTCGGTGTCCTCGTGGGCGAGCACCGACTCGTTGCGCTGCTCGCGCCGGAACGTCTGCACCGCGCGCATGC
Source organism: Nocardia sp. NBC_01499 (assembly GCF_045040275.1). Lineage (NCBI taxonomy): Bacteria > Bacillati > Actinomycetota > Actinomycetes > Mycobacteriales > Nocardiaceae > Nocardia > Nocardia sp. NBC_01499. Next base: position 5,244,608 of record NZ_CP109426.1, read on the forward strand.
CGCCCATCGACTCGACGAACTGCACGACCACCTTCGCGATGGCACCGCGGGTGCGGCGGTAACCCGCTCGCTGCCTGCGCTGCGCCCAGCGGGTGACGAACACCAGCGGCACGAAGCCGATCAGCACGATCGCGGCCAGCGTCAGATCCAAATAGATCAGCAGCACCGCGATGGTCAGCACCGAAAGGATCGCGCTGAGCGCCTGATTCAGCGCGCCCTCCAGCAGTTCCTGCAGTGTCTCGATATCGCCGGTGAGGCGCGCGACGACCTTGCCCGAGGTGTACTTCTCGTGGAAGGAGACGCTGAGCCGCTGCATATGCGTGAACGAGCGCACCCGCAGGTCGAACAGCACGCTCTGGCTGAGCTTGCCGGACACCCGAAGGAACAGGAACGTGGTCGCCCCGCCGATCAGCACCGCGCCGAAGTACCCGCCGACCGCCCAGATCAGCGGGGTCCAATTCCCTTTGCGCCCTTCGCCTATCCCGTTGTCGAGCCCGTGCGCGATGAACAGCGGCGCGGAGACCATCGCGGCGTTGTCGACCACGATGAGCACAAGCGCGAGCGCGGCCAGCTTGCGGTACGGCCGGACCAGGTCGAGCAGCAGTCGCCGGGATCGCCCGGCCAGCGCCAGGTTTCCGGCCTCGGTGACCTCCTTGTCCTCGCTGGCGATGCCGCGCCAGTCGGCGGCCTCGTCGCGCTTGTTGTCGATCGCGGGCGAATCCTTGGTTGTCACCGCGTCTTTCGATGCCACTGTTTCCGTGCTCACTGCTGTTCACCTCCCATCAGTTCGCGGTATCGGCTGCTGCTGCGCAGCAATTGATCGTGTGTGCCCTCGGCGACGATCCGACCATCGGCCAGCACCGCGACCCGGTCGGCAAGCGCCGCCGTCGACGGCCGGTGCGCGACGAGCAGCGTCGTCGCACCGGCGAGCACGGTGCGCAGCCGGTCCTGCACCCGCTCTTCGGTTTCCACGTCGAGCGCGGACAGTGGGTCGTCGAGCACCATGATCCGGCTGTGGCTGCCGGTGTTCGCCCCGCTCAGCACGGCGCGGGCCAGCGCGAGCCGCTGGCGCTGACCGCCGGACAGGCTGAGTCCCTGCTCGCCGATCCTGGTGTCAAGTCCCCACGGCAGGTTGTCCACGAACTCGGTGGCCTGCGCGACATCCAGCGCCCGGCGCACGTCGGCGTCGGTGGCGGCCGGGTCGCCGAGCGCGACGTTTTCCCGCACGCTCGCCGAGAACAGCACCGGCTCCTCGAACGCGACCGAGACGAGCGAGCGCAGATCGGTCAGCCGCATGGACGCGATGTCGATGCCGTCGATGGTGATCACGCCGCCGGACAGGTCGTAGAGCCGAGGAATCAGGTTGAGCAGCGCGGTCTTTCCACTACCGGTCGCGCCGACGAGGGCGACGGTCTCGCCAGGACGCACCTTGAGCGAAACATCGTGCAGCACCTCCTCTTTCGCGTCAGGGAAGGCGAACTTCACGCCCTCCAAACGCAATTCGCCGACCACCGTCTCCGGCAGTTGCACCGGATCGGCCGGATCATTGATGTCGACCGGGGTGTCGATGATCTCCCAGTACCGGTCGCCCGCCGTGCGTGCGTCGTTCAGCTCGGCGAGCAGGAAGCCGGTCCAGATGATCGGCCACTGCAGGAAGTTGGCCAGGGTGATCGCCGCGACCAGGGTGCCGAGCGTCATCGAGCCCTGCACCACGGCGTAACCGCCGTAGCCGAGCGCGAACGCGATCGCCAGCTGCGGCATGCCGGTCATGGCCGACCACAGCCTGGCGTCGAGGCGCACCTTGAGCAGTTCGGTCTTTTGCAATTCACGCGACTGCGCGGTGAACCGGCCGCCGAAGAACACACCGCGCCCGAATGCCTTCAGCACCCGCACGCCCTGCGCCGACTCCTGGGCGGTGGTGGCGAGGTCGCCGGACTGATCCTGGGAACGCCGCGACGCCACCGCGTACTCCCGCTCGAAGCGAACGCAGATGTAGGTCAACGGAATCGCGATGATCGCGAAGATCAGGCCGATCTGCCAGCTCAATCCGATCAGCGCGAGCAGGCCGACCGGGATCAGGACGAGGTGGATGATCAGGAACGGTCCGGCGAACGAGACGAAGCGGCGCAGGGTGGCCATGTCGTCGACCGCACGCGAGAGCAGCTGACCCGATTCCCAGGCGTCGTGGCGCCCGATCGCCAGCGTCTGCAGCTTGCGAAAGATCTTGGCGCGCATGGTGATCTCGACCATGGTCGCCGGTTTCGATACCAGCCAGCGGCGACCCCACACACCGATGGCTTCCAGCAGGCCGAGCGCGAGGACGAGCAGCACCGGCGCGACAACGCCGGTGAAATCGCGCCGGGCGATCGGTCCGTCGATGATCCTGGCGATCAGCAGCGGGATGACGATCGCGGTCAGCGCGGAGAGGACGGCCAGGGTGGTCGCGGCAAGTAGCGCGCGCCGGTACGGGCGCACGTACGGCCAGAAACGCCGCAGCGATTGCAGGCGGCCCGGCGCGGCGGCGTCGGGCCGCTGCGGTCTGTCGGCCTCCGGATCGGCCGTTGCGACGTCCAGTGCAACTGACATAGTTCCCCCTAGAGGTCTGTGGATGGCGGTGTCGAGAAGCGGGATACTCGGTGATGTTCCCACTGAGGTCCGACATTTCAGGGTGGCAGCATTCCCCCGATCAGCCAACCGGTTTTCCGGGGTTGACGATTCCCCCTTGCCCGTGTTCGTGCCGGACATCACGGCTTGCTCGCAGGTCGCGTCCACCTTCATGAGTACAGCCAACAACCTCGAGTTATCTCGAGGTCAAGCCTGCCGGGACGCGAACGACCTCGGCGCCCACATGGTGGGCGCCGAGGTCAGTGAATTCAGAGGTGCGTGCGCCGCTAGCGAATCCCCGCGCTCTCGGACTCCCGCTCGACGGGCGCGTCCGGGAAGGCCTGCTGCTGGTATCCGCCGCGCAGCGTGCCGTCCAGATACGCGGTGCGACAGGCCCGGCGGGCGATCTTGCCGCTGGAGGTGCGCGGGATCGAACCCGCCGGCACGAGCAGCACATCGCGCACGGTGACGCCGTGCCGCTGCGAAACGGCCGCCCGCACGGTGTCGGCGACCGGCTCGGTCTCGAGTTTGCCAGCACCGGTGTTGCGCTCGGCGACGATCACCAGCTGCTCGGAATTGTCGTCGGCGTCGAACTTGAGGCCGGAGTGACTGTCCTTCGCGAAGACCAGCGACGGAAGCTCGTTGGCAGGCACCGAGAACGCCGCGACGAAGCCTGGTCGCAGCGCCGTGCTCGATTCCTGTGCCGAGAACTCGAGATCCTGCGGGTAGTGATTGCGCCCGTCGACGATCACCAGGTCCTTCACCCGCCCGGTGATGTAGAGCTCGCCGTCGAGGTACGCGCCGTAGTCGCCGGTGCGCATCCAGTTGGCGTCCTCGGCCGTGCCCTGCGCGTGGCTGCCCTTCGGCTGACGAGCGGCCAGCTTGGCCCGGAAGGTTGCCGCGGTTTCGGCGGGCTTGCCCCAGTAACCGATGCCCATGTTCTCGCCGTGCAACCAGATCTCGCCGACCTCGCCGTCCGCGCGCTCGACGCCGGTCGCCGGATCGACGATGGTCGCCCACTGCGACAACGCGACATACCCGCAGGACACCTGGGCGATGGCATTCTCGGCGTCCTGCTCGACCTCGATCATCCGGCCCGAATTCAGTTGGGCGCGATCGACATACACGACCCGCGCCTCGTCCTCGGCCTTGGTCGCCGACACGAACAACGTCGCCTCGGCCATGCCGTAGCAGGGCTTGATCGTCGTCTTCGGCAGGCCATACGGCGCGAACGTGTCATTGAATTTCTTCATCGACGACACCGACACCGGCTCGCTGCCGTTGATCAGCCCGATCACATTCGAAAGGTCGAGCTCCTCGCCCGGCTTCGGCTTGCCGCGCGCAGCGGCATGCTCGAAGGCGAAATTCGGTGCGGCGGCGAAGGTTCCGGCGCCATCGGAGGCGGCGGCCAGTTCCTTGATCCACCGGTACGGGCGGCGCACGAACGCGCTCGGCGACATAATGGTGATGAATCCGCCGCCGACGGTCGGCAGAATCACGCAGAGCAGGCCCATGTCGTGGAACAGCGGCAGCCAGGTGACGCCGCGCGAATTCTCTTTGACACCAATGGCATCGATCATCTGCAACAGATTCGTGCCGACGGCCCGGTGCGTGATCTCCACGCCGGCGGGGGTTCTGGTCGAGCCGGAGGTGTATTGCAGGTAGGCGACGCTGTCGATATTGATATCGGGCCGCACCCACGTCGCGCCGACGCTGTCCGGAATCGCTTCCACCGCGATAATCCGCGGCCGCTGCGCCGCGGGCAGATGACGGAAGAAGTTCCGCACACCGCCCGCCGCGGCGCCGACCGTGAGGATCGCCGAGGGCGTGCAGTCGCCGAGCACCGCGGTGAGCCGGTCGGTGTGCCCCTGCTCCTCCGGGTCGAACAGCGGGACCGCGATATTGCCCGCGTAGACGGCGGCGAAAATGGAGACGACATAGTCGAGTCCCTGCGGTGCCAGAATCGCCACCCGATCGCCGGGCTTGGTCACCTGCTGCAGCCTCGCGGCGACGGCCCGTAGCCGTACGCCGAACTGCCGCCAGGTCAGCTCGTGGTACTCGCCGTCGCGTTCCCGCGAATAGTCGATATAGCGGTAGGCGAGGTCGTCGCCGTTCTCCGCGCTGTGTTTGTCGACGAAGTCGATCAGGGTCTTGTCACCGCGGATTTTGATATTGCCCTGGTCGTCCAAATAGTCGTCGAAGGTCTCGTCGATCATCGCCTTATCCTTTTGCCAAAGCACGCACACAGCCGTGCAGTTACACCGAACACAGGTCGATAACGAAGCGTCGGGAAGGCTAGCAGGTGCGCAGCCTTCCGGCGCTCAGTACCGCCCGAAGGCGATCGCTACGTTGTGTCCGCCGAAACCGAACGAGTTGTTCACGGCGTAATCGATTCGACCCGGCCGACTCTGGCCTTTGACAACGTCGAGGTCGATTTCAGGGTCCTGATTGTCCAAATTCAGGGTCGGCGGGACGATGCTGTCCCGAATGGAGAGCACGGTGAGCACGGACTCGAGCGCGCCGACCGCGCCGATCGAATGTCCGAGTGCCGACTTCGGCGCGTAGACCGAGGTGTGACTGCCCACTGCCGACGAAATAGCCTGTGCCTCAGCGGTATCCCCGATCGGCGTGGCGGTGGCGTGCGCGTTCACGTGGGTGACATCGCGCTTGGACAACCCGGCCTTCTCGATCGCCCTTGTCATCGCGCGCGCCGCGCCCTTGCCCGCTAGGTCGGGGGCGACCAGGTGGAAGGCGTCGGAGGTGATGCCAGCACCCATGATTCGCGCGTGGATCGTCGCGCCGCGCGCCTTGGCGTGCTCCTCGGTCTCGATGATCATCATCGCGCCGGCCTCGCCGAACACGAAGCCGTCGCGGTCCTTGTCGAACGGGCGCGAGGCGCTCTTCGGGTCGTGGTTGCGGGTGCTCATCGCGCGCATCATGGTGAACGCCGCGATCGGCACCGCCTGGATGGAACCCTCGACGCCGCCGGTGACGACCATGTCGGCGTCGCCCATCACGATCATCTGCCACGCGTTGGCGATCGCCTCCGAGCCCGACGAGCAGGCCGACACCGGCGTGACGACGCCGGCACCGGCGCCGAGTTCGATGCCGACGCAGGCGGCCGAGCCGTTGGGCATGATCCGCTGCACGGTCAGCGGTGAGATCTTGCGGTAGCCACCGTTTTTGATCCGGTCCCGCGCGTCGATGATGTACTCGCCGCCGCCGAGGCCGGTGCCGATGGCGACCCCGAGCCGGTTCTTGTCGACCTCGGGGCTGCCGGCGTTGCGCCACACCTCGCGGCTCAGCACCGTGGCCATCTGCTCGACGTAGGACAGCGTGCGCGCCTCGACCCTGGTGAGGCTGTCGGCGGGCGAGACCTTCAGGTGCCCGCCGATGCGGACCGGCAGCTCGAACTGCTCGATGAAACTGTCTTCCAGGACGTCGATGCCGCTCTCGCCGTTGAGCAGGCCCTTCCAGGTCGAGTCGACGTCGCCAGCGATCGAGGTCGTCGCGGCCAGGCTGGTCACGACGACGTTGGGAAAGCTCCTGTTTTTCGAAGGTATCTGCATGTTCGCTCACTTTCCCTAGCGTGACGACTAAGAAATTTGTCGAGCCGAAAACCCGGTGGAACATTTGTGGAGCAAATACGTTTCGCATGCGGACGCGCCGCCGAGCATGTGGGGCGGCATCCGCGCGGATAGCGCTGGAGCGCAGGCAAATCAGCCTGCCGAGCCTGTCATCAGGGCCGCGAATTGATCGGCCGATGAGCATTATCGAGCAGCAGCAGACCGATCATGTTGCTGACACGCGGACGCTACCAGGCCACCGTCGCGATCGCCGCGTCGCGCCGTCATGGCGTTGTGCGCGGACGGCACCCGGCAACTCGAGTAACCTCTCCCCGGGCACGGGGCGCGACGTCGGCGGCGTCTCGGCCGATAACGCGAGGAAGGGACGGTCGGTGACGGGCGCGCGGATGGTCGGGCTGTTCGCCGGGATCGGCGGGCTCGAGCTCGGCCTCGGCAGCAACGGCTGGCAGACCGAGCTGCTGTGCGAGATCGACGCGGGCGCACAGGGGGTGCTTGCCGCCCGTTTCCCCGATGTACCACTGCATTCCGACATCACCAGCCTGCGCGCGCTACCCGCGGGCACCGAGTTGGTCGCGGCCGGATTTCCCTGCCAGGACCTGTCCCAGGCCGGGCGCACCGCCGGCATCACCGGGAAAAGGTCGGGCCTGGTCGACGAGGTGTTCCGGCTGGTGCGCCGGCAGCGCGGGCCGCGCTGGCTGCTGATCGAGAACGTCCCGTTCATGCTGCAGCTCGGTCGCGGCGCCGCGATGCGGCACATCACCACGGCCCTGGAGGAGCTCGGCTACACCTGGGCCTATCGGGTGGTGGACGCGCGCGCGTTCGGCCTGCCACAGCGCCGTCAGCGGGTATTGATGCTGGCTTCCCGGACCGAGGACCCGCGCGGGGTGTTGTTCGGCGACGACGCCGGGCCGAGGATCGTCGGCGATGCCGACAGCGATCCGTGCGGGTTCTACTGGACCGAGGGGGTGCGCGGGCTCGGCTGGGCGGTGAACGCGGTGCCGACGGTGAAGGGCGGGTCGGCGCTCGGTATCGCGAGTCCGCCCGCGGTGCGGCTGCCGTCAGGGGAGATCGTCACGCCCGGTCTCGTCGATGTGGAACGGCTGCAAGGTTTCGCTGCCGATTGGACCGCGCCAGCTGGTGAGGTACCCGGCATCCGGCAGGGGCATCGGTGGAAGCTGGTCGGCAACGCGGTGAGCGTGCGGATGGCCGACTGGGTCGGCTCCCGGCTGGCCGCTCCGCTGGATCCGATCCCGGGCGACCAGCCGCTACCAGCGGGAACGCCGTGGCCGGTGGCGGCTTGGGGGCGGGCCGGGGTGGCCTATCGGGTTCCGGTGTCGACCTGGCCCGTGCACGAACCGTACGAGGATCTGCGGAACTTCCTCACCGATTCGCGGCTGCTGTCGGCGCGCGCGACCGCCGGGTTCTTGCGCCGGACCGGCATGGGCAGCCTGCGGTTTCCGCCGGGGTTTCTCGACGATGTGGAGAGTCATCTCCATCGGATGGGTGGCTGGGCGGCATGAGTGGACCGACGGGTGCCGCGCAGGGACCACCCGACGACGCGCCCGACGGTGCACAACGATTTCCGAACGAAGAATCCGCTCGCGCTAGTCGACGCCCGACCACCGACGCGGCGACGAGCGCGCGGATGGCGCGGCAGCGGCGCAGCGGGACCAAACCGGAGCTGGCGCTACGCAGGGAACTGCATCGACGCGGGCTTCGCTACTTCGTCGACCGTGCGCCGATCCGCGGCCAGCGGCGGCGCGCCGACCTGGTATTTCCTCGGCTACGGGTGGCTGTCTACGTCGACGGCTGCTTCTGGCATCGCTGCCCGCGGCACGCGACCGACCCGCGCAACAACGCGCAGTGGTGGGCCGCCAAGCTGGCCGGAAATGTGGCGCGGGACCGGGCGACCGATGCCGCGCTGGTCGACGCGGGCTGGCGGGTGATCCGGGTGTGGGAGCACGAGGACGCCGTCGCGGCGGCCGATCGCGTGCAGGCCGCCTTGCGATCTAGCGGGACTTGACCCGGACCAATGTGCGCGGCGCGTGGGCGGCGAGGTAGCTCGACACCACCATCACCGACATCACGGCTACTCCGGCGGCGGCTGTTGCGAAGCCGATCATGGGGACCTCCTTGGGAACGCTTCCCTGACAGCTTGTCCGTCGAACCTGACAGCAGCCTGTGCACTGGTTGGCAATGACGTGTGTTTGATCGCATCGGGAGGTGATCCCATGACTCTGCCGACGCACTGACCTACGGTTTGATCATCGGTCCAGTGTTAGGTAGGAGAATGGATCCGTGACAGATAGCCAAAAGATCGCCGATCGGCGCGTGCGGGTGGCGTCCTTGGTGATCGCGGCGGCAATCCTGATCGCGGGAGTCTGCTACTCGTCCTGGTTGCTCGAGTTCGTACTGAAGATCGACGTCGACCCGGTCAACTCGTTCCTCAGCGAGCTGGACGCCGAGGGCAAGCCATATCGTGCGGTGTTCGCGACCGCGGACAAGATCGTCGGTGCCATGCTCATCCCCGCCGCGCTCGCCGGACTGCTGGTGTTCCCCCGTCGCCGGTTCACAACCATCGGCTGGGTCGCGCTGTTCTGCTTCGGCGCCGCGACGATCGCCGATGTGTTGCTGCCATTGAAAGACTGCGTGCCGAACGACAGCGCGTGCGGCGGCGGCAGCGAGCTTTTCCCGCAATTGCACCAGCCGCACGCACTGTCGAGCACCATCGCGGTCACCTCGATCGCCGTCGCGACCTTCGCGTTCAGCCTGGCCGCGTTCCGCTATCACCGCTGGCGGATCCTGCGCGAGGCCGGGCTCGTCGTGCTGGTTGTCGGGTCGTCGGCGACCGTGTGGATGCTGGTCGCCGACAACCTGCCCGGCGACTACGCGCTCGGGATCGCCCAGCGGATCCAGGTCGGTTCGATGTCGCTGTGGCTGATCACGTTGGCCGCGGCGGTGATCCTGGAAGGCCGGGAATGGATCGACCCTGGCGACTAGCTACTGCACGTTCAGCTTGACCGTGTGCTCGTCGGTCTTCGCGGGCAGCTTGGTGGTGTCGACGAAGAGGATCTCGCCGCTGTCCTGCACGCCGTTGGGCAGCGTCTTGGGCTTCAGACCGAACGGCGGCTGCTCACCCGTGCTGGCGAGCAGGCCGAAGTCGCTGTCGTTGGAGATGTAGAGCGTCTTGCCGCCGTCCAGGGTGGCGACGCCCTCGATCTTGTCGTGGCCGAAGAACTTTCCGTCGGCGTCGAGATCCTTGACCAGGCCGGCGAGGTCGAGGTTCTTGGGCTTGGCTGCCGGGGTGACGCCCGCCTTGGTCAGCGCGGCGACGGCGTCGGTGGTCGAGACCGCGCCGACCAGAGTTTCGAGCGCTTTGCCGTCGACCTGGAGGCCGCCGTGGTCCGGATCGTAGTGCGCGCCGGGCACCTTTGCGTCAGGACCGACATCGGTGGCGTTGGCGATGTCGACGGTCCACAGCTTCTTGTCCGCCTTTGGCGCCAAGTTACCGTCGCGTTCATCGATCAGGAAGGTGGTCGCGCTCAGCGCGGTGATCTCCGAATCGGCGACCTTGGTTGTCTTCGGATTCTCCAGCGGGACAACGAATTCCCGCTGCGCCTTCGTCTTCAGGTCGACGGTGACGATGCGGGTCAGCGGCACGTCCTTGGCGGATCCGCTGAGACCGGGCGTGTTCAGCGCGCTCTGCACCAGGCCGACGAGGGTGCTGCCATCGGGGGTGATGGTCAGGCCCTCCATGCCCTGGTTCGGGGTGCGCAGCGAAAGTTCCTTGGGCAGGCCGGATCCCGGGGCTAGGCGCTCGAGCTCGCCACCTTTGGCGTCGAAGTGCACCAGGAACGGGCCGTATTCGTCGGAGACCCAGAAGGTTCCGTCGGGCAGTGCGACCAGACCTTCGGGATCGAGGCCGTGGTCGGTGGGCGGCAAGACATTTCCGGCGAGGTCCTTGATGGTTTCGCCGGTACTCGCGGCGACGTCGACCTGACCGTTGAACGGAACGCCCGCCGCGGTGTGCAGGTCGATGCTGGACTGCAGCACCGCACGGGTGCCGACCAGCTTGAACCGGCCGATCTTCGGCACGAAACCCGGTGTCGGCGACAGCTTCTCGTTCTTGCCGGGACCGTCCACGTTCGGTCCTCGATCGGTCAGCCCGTAGAACTCGTCTTTGCTGCCAGGCACCGGCGCCCAAGCCGAGCCGTAACCGCTGCCCTGCACCGTTGTTCCGCCGAACTCGCCGATCGGCGGAATGTCGGTGGTGTACAGGCGAACCGCGTCGGTGGTGGTCACCTTAAAGGTGTCCGATCCCATGTAACCGGCGTCGGGCGTGTAGACCAGCGCACCGTCCACCCGACGGCTCAGCTTGCCGTGTTCCGGATCGGCGATGCGGACGGCCGCGCTGCCGCCCGTCTTGGCGAGCAGGTCATCCAGGGAGATCACCAGCGGCTGGTCCATGGTCGCGGTGAAGTCCGCGGTCGAGTCCGACGATGAGCAGCCTGCGGCCAGTACGCCGACACAGAGGACGGCGACGGCGGTGACGCGAGGACGAGAAAGAGCTTTCACCGGGTCTGCCTACCGCGCCGATCCGACTTCTGGCCGACGCGCAGGTGACAATTCGGTGCCGCTCCGCGCCGAGTTCACGGCGTTGGCGCCAAGATCAGCCCCGTGCGATGCTGTCGCCATGACCGCGCGCGTGAACATCTCCTCCGGCTCCGAGTTCGAGGACATCGTCGGCTACAGCCGCGCCGTCCGGGTCGGCAACACCATCGCGGTGAGCGGCACCACCGCCTCGGTCACCGGCGGCACCGCGGTCGGCGGCGACGACATCGGCGAACAGACCCGGGAAACGTTGCGCCGCATCGACACCGCCCTCGCCGACGCGGGTGCGAGCCTGGCCGACGTCGTCCGTACCCGCATCTTCGTCACCGACATCGCGCGCTGGCCCGAGGTGGCCAAGGCGCACGCCGAGGTCTTCGGTGACATCCGCCCCGCCACCGCCATGTACGAAATCAGCGCGCTGATCACCCCCGCACTGCTCGTCGAAATCGAAGCCGACGCCATCGTCGGCGAGTAGGGCTTCGCGAAGTCCGGCGCGGCGCGAACGAGGTCGCTAGGGTCGGTGCGGTGACCAGTGCTGTTTCGGAAGATCCCGTTTCACTCGACACCCTCGCCGAGGCGACCGATCGTCTCCTCGACACCATCCGCAAGCTGAGCAACGACGAGGTGGCCGAACCGTCGCTGCTGCCGGGCTGGACCCGAGGGCATGTGCTCGCGCACGTGGCCCGTAATGCCGACAGCATGCTCAACCTGCTGCTGTGGGCGCACACCGGCGTGGAAATCACCCAGTACGCGAGCATGTTCCTGCGCGACTTCGACATCGAGGCCGGTGCCCCTCGGCCCGCCGCCGAACAACTCATCGACAACGAGGCCGCGACGAAACGGTTGCTGGCACTGGCGCATTCGCTGACCGATGCCACCTGGCACGCGGAAGTCCGCACCCGCCAAGGGCGCCCGATTCCGGCCAGCGAAGCGTGTTGGATGCGGTTGCAGGAGGTGGAGATCCACCACGTCGACCTGAGCGCCGGGTATGCCCCCGCCGATTGGCCGGCCCCGTTCGTCGCGCGCGTGCTCGGCCAGGCAACCGTCGACATGAACCGAATCACCGCCGCCGCACCCGAACCGATCCCCGCCTTCGCACTGCGCGCCACCGACACCGATTTCACCGGTGTCGTCGGCACCGGCTCCCCCACCAACACCATCACCGGCACCTCGTCCGCCCTCGCCGCCTGGCTCCTCGGTCGCTCACCCGGCGCCGACCTGACCGGCGACCTTCCGCCCCTCCCCGCCTGGAAGTAGCGCTGCGCGATTGGTCCCGCCCGAAGGCGGGGCCAATCGCCGAAAAGGGTTCGCGCGCGACCACTGTCCGGGCCTAGCGTGGTGGCCGTGTTGGACCAGGAGGAGTTACGTACCTTCGCCGAGCGAGGATTCCTCGTGGTGCCGCAGGTGGTTCCGCACGAGCTGATCGCCGATGCGGCGACATCGATCGATAGGTTGATCGACGCCGCACCGCCAGGCACCGAGGTTCGTGGTCCGCACTTCTACTGGCCGCGTGCGCGGCGGGTGCCCGCGCTGTTGTCGTTGCTGACGGACAGTCCGGCGTTCGCGCTGGCCGAATCACTCACCAAGCCAGGCACTTTGGTGGTGCCGGAGCAGGTGCAGGTGGCCTTGAACATTCCGCCCTACGCCCATCGACCGGGCGGACCGCACATCGACGGGTTCCCACCCGAGCGGGACGGCCGACCGGGCACCTTCACGTTGCTCGCCGGTGTCTTGATGTCCGATCAGGTCGAGGAAGACGCGGGAAACCTGTGGGCTTGGCCCGGAACTCACCTGACGCACGCGAAGTACTTCCGTCAGCACGGACCCCACGCGTTCTTCGAGGCACGCGGCTATCCCCCTGTCGCACTACCGGAACCAGTACAGATCCGCGGCCGAGCCGGTGACCTGCTGCTCGCGCACTACCTGCTCGGCCACAACATCGGTGGCAACACGGCAGAGCAGACCCGCCGAGCCGTCTACTTCCGCGTCAAGCGCACCGGCCATGACCGACGCTGGCGCGAGTTCCTCCAGAACCCGTGGTTGGACTACGACGCGCTTGCCACTCAGCCGAAGTAGTCGACCTGGCCGACTTTGTGCACACATCTTTTGGTGCGTCCGCACCGAACTAGCAGGGATACGTCCGGCTTTATCGAGACCTTCCGCGCTGTGCCATCGGCCAGTGTGGTGATTGGGGATAGATATGCGCGAGGTGCTTCACCGGTTTCTTCCAGTAGTCGTCGGAACGCTTGCGGCAGTGGCCTTGTCGAGTGCGGTCGCTGAGGCTACGCCAACCAAGGGTGACCAGGCTACGGATCAGTGCTCGAGTTCATCGGGTAAGAACTTCCAACTCGAGCTGTGCATGAACACGGGACAGGGTGGCTCCGACAAGAAGCGCGGGACCGCGATCACACCAAGCATGTTCGACCTGATGATGCGGCAGCCGGGCGGGACTGAGCCGGACTCCGCTACTGGTAAACCGGCGTCCCCGGCTGCACCACCCGCGTCGGGTAAGTCGGGCGCTGGCAAGAAGGGCAAGGACGTCCAGTTCCGGCCAAGCCTGCCGGGGTAACTCGCCTCGGTCGCTGAAAAGCGAACAGCCCCTTCGATCGGAGGGGCTGTTCGTTGTCGGCGGGCGCGTGTCTCCGGGGTCAGCGGAAGGTCTCGTGGAGCCGAGCGTCCGTGGCGATGGCCGAGGCCTAACCCTCGGGATAGAAGACGAACAGTGTGCAGCCGGTCGTCGTCTGTGGGATGTGCGAGGAGCCAGCTGGGGCGTGGATGAACGAGCCAGCGGGATAGTCGCGGTCACCATCGTTGAACACGCCGGAGACGACGAAGACCTCCTCGGGGCCCGGTTCATGCACGTCGATGCCCTGCCAGCAGCTGTTCGGATCCATCTCGAGGACGTATGCCTTCGCACCGTTGTCCCCAGCCCACAGCGAGCGTGAGCGGATGCCGGGGAAGATCTCGCGAACCGGGGCGTCCTTCGCGGTGGACCATTCATAGCCGGACATGTTGTTGGTCGTCATGCAACCAGCCTTCCCGCCTGCCGCACCAGAGCCGAGTGTCAATGATGACGTCTCAGGGTACTTTTCTGCCATGCATCGAGTCGTCGCCCTTGCCCACCCACCGCAGTCGACCTTCGAACTCAGTTGTGCGGCAGAGGTGTTCGGGCTCGAGCGGCCCGGAGTTCCGACGCGGTACACGTTCAGCGTGTGCACCGAGCATCCTGGACCCGTCGAGACGTACGCCGGATACGCGATGCTCGTGACCGACGGACTCGACGCGCTCGATCGGGCGGACACTGTGATCGTCCCCGGGTGGTTGCCCGTCGGAGAGGCACCGTCACCGGCCGTCATCCGGTCCCTGCGGCGCGCACACGACCGCGGCGCGCGGCTGGTCAGCATCTGTACCGGGGCCTTCGCGCTGGCGCACACCGGTCTGTTGGACGGACGTCGGGCGACGACGCACTGGGCCCGCGCAGATGAACTCGCCGCACGTTTTCCGGCCGTCGACATCGATCGCGACGTGCTCTATGTCGATGACGGCGACGTGGCAACCAGCGCGGGCGCCGGAGCGGGCATCGACCTGTGCCTGCATCTGGTGCGCACGGATCACGGGGCCGGATACGCCGCGCAGGTCGCGCGGAGCATGGTCATGCCGCCACATCGCGAGGGCGGGCAGTTGCAGTACGCGGCGCCGCCGCATCCCGCGCAGATCGATGGTTCGTTGGCGCCGCTGCTGGAGTGGGTGACCGGTCGGCTCGACGAACCGCTCATGGTCGAGGACCTGGCCGCGCGGGCGGCCCTCTCGCCGCGCACGCTCGCCCGCCGGTTCACCGACCAGCTCGGCATCGGCCCCGGGCAGTGGCTGCTCGCTCAGCGGATCGCCGCGGCGCGCGAACTGCTGGAAACCTCGGACCTCCCCGTGGACGCCGTCGCCCGCCGCACCGGCCTCTCCTCGGCCACCAACCTCCGCAGGCGCTTCCTCCGCGCCCTCGGCACGACTCCTGGTGCCTACCGCAGGGCGTTCCGAGCCGACTCGCGCTAACCACTGGACACGTGGAATCACTTAGCGCGCTACGGGTTTCATACGAGAAGGCCCCTCCCGAACTACCGGGAGGGGCCTTCTATCTCTGTGCGGCCGAAGGGATTCGAACCCCTAACCTTCTGTTCTAGGGCGGACGATTCCCGCTACTTCCCGCGGACACTGAAAGGCGCTCTGATACAGCGGTTTTCGGATGTGTGAGGTTCCCGGCGAATCCCGCCGAGTACGGCCGAATCCATGGTGAACTGCGGGACGAATGTGGGAGTGGTTCGAATCGCCGTCGCCATAATGGGGCTTCTGCTCTCCCCTGGGCACCGGATCCAAGACCGAAGCCCATCTGCTACATGGCCGTGAGTTCCAGGATCTCGATCGCCGAGTCGAACGGCAAATGCATCCTGTCGTTGTACGCGGCACGATCGAGTACCTCCGGGTGGCGGACCCAGATGGAGACTCCAGGGGGCCTTGCCGGTCTCGTAACGCTGGATCTTCATGATCTTGGCCTGATAGTTCACGCCGCGTTGCGCGTCGTGGCAGCCCATGTACTTTCCGACGTGCGTTTCATCAAGGTCCCCAGCGGTCAGATGGCGGATCGACGCGATGCCCTCGGTTTCTTCGCTACCGACGATGGGAGTGATGCGGATCTCCTGTTCGCCCTTCTCATGCTCATTTGCCATAACTGGATAATCGGGGGTTGCCTCGAGATAGTTACCACGCAGGTGACTTCATCCCCCGCTTCCTCATACTGGCCATCCCTGAGCGGAGGGAGGGCGTGTCAAGGGCGCTCTTTCCCTTGACTCGTCCGAGTGAGGTCAGACAATTGGGCCATGAGGAGGCAGGGATCTACGTAACCCATGGCCACCATCTCACCGCGGCTTGCATCCCGTACTCACCTCCGACGATCGGCACCACAGCCAGTCACCCCGTGCAGTGCTGGCCGTCTCGTGATCGGCGGCGGAGGTAGGTCGGGGACGGCTCACGTCGTGCCCACACTTACTCGGATATGCCCAAAGCGACCAAGAGTGTCCTGGAGTGGCAGTTGTGAGCGCAAGCGCGGTTACCGACGTGCCGACGCGCCCGCCTGCCGCAGCTTGCGGAGGCCGGCGGTCGCGCGGCGCGGCGCGGCGGTAGCCGCGCTGGCGGCGCGCAGCGCCGCTCTTGATCCTCAATGGCGGAATTCGGCAGCAACCGTTGTTGGTGAGGCGCGTGCGGGAGCCTGGACCGGCCAAACTAGCGCAGCCTGATCAGACATCGCCGCGGCTCCGGACGGTGGAAAGGCTGCGTTCCAACGGTTCCGGCTGGGGTGGCTGACTAACGCGCGCCCAGCGGCAAAAGCGGACGTTCAGGGTCGCGGCCGACGTTCCCATCCGGAATCCTCGCGGGTCCGAATACATGGTCGTACGGTGAACCGGACTGGCTGGTACGCCCTCGACGAATAGGAGTCTCGATGTCTTTCAGCCCAGTTCGAGCCGCCGCGGTGATCGCCTCCGGCGTCATCGCCTCCGTGGGCCTCGCCATCCTGGCTCCGGCGGCCCAGGCCGCACCCCAGCAACCAACGGAGTTCGACTACGTGTGCGACACAGTCAAGGTGAAAAAGATCAGCGGAAAACCAAAGCATTACACACTGACTGGCACCGGGAACTGCGCGGTGCACAACCAGAACCCCGAGCAGGGAACACTCACCGGTGAACTCAGCGTCGGGCCCAAGGACGGCGACGACTTCTGGACGTGTGAGGGGGCTAAGGTGTCGGTCCCGGACAAAGTCACATCGGCCGACTGCGTGGTCGGGCAAAATCGCTGACGAGGTAGCGCGTGTCGCGGTGCAGCGCCGCAGGTACTGCCTGGCCCCGGACCGGCAATCCTGGTCGATCTTCCAGGTCCTGGGCGGGCCGGTTCCTGAAGGGGGCGGCTGCTGCATCGGCGGCAAAATACCACTCTTGACCGCTGTCTTGCACCAGTCGGACGCACTCAATTCGGCATTACCGCGCGTTCTCCGGATGCCCGAAAGCCGGTCCGACTGCCTGTAGAGCCTGCTGATCAAGGATGGCTGGAAAACGACAACCAAGCCCAAAAGCGCCGGAGACCCAGGAGAATCGAGCCCATGACTGGGCTGACGCTGACGACCGAGCGACGCACGGAGCTTGCTGCTCTGCTGGAGGATGAGCAGCGGCTTCGGCTGGAGTATCCGAAGGTCGCGGAGTACCTCGATACTGCTCCGATGTTGCCGGGGACGGATGATGCCGCTGCGGATGCGGCGTTCGATCTGCGGTTGGTGCACTACATGACTGGTGGCGAGTCGGAGTCGGGGAATCCGTACTGGGACATCGTCGGGCCGTCTGTTGGCGACGCCGATGGACGGCGGGTCGTCAACGGAGGCCGGCAGAAGGGAAGTGCACGGCTTGCGTTTGCGCAGACGATCCTGCAAGCGGCGTACGCCTACGCAGTGCCCTCGCCGGAAACGATCGACTGGATGACACAGTTCAGCCGCGGGCGACAGGTGTTCGAACTTGGTGCTGGACGCGGGTACTGGGCTGGGCAACTGGCCGCCCAAGGCGTAGACGTCACGGCCTTCGACGTAGAGCCACCGGACAGTACGACGAATGTGTCGTTTCCGGGCGCGGCGGGACAGCTGGACGTATGGCACCCGGTCTCAGGACTGGAGACGTTCGAGGCTGAACTCACCGGTGACGGGGTGCTGTTTCTGTGCTGGCCGCCGGGGTGGGGCGAATCGATGGCATCGCGGGCGCTGTTGGAATTCGAAGCGAGGGGCGGCAGTCGGCTGGTCTTCATCGGCGAACCGAAAGGCGGGAAGACTGGCGATGACGCCTTCTTCGACCGCCTCGGAGAGCGGTGGGTGCTGGAATCAGAAGATGCGCAGCATGTTTCGTGGTGGAACCTCGCCGATGTAGCGCAAGGCTGGGTTCTCAAGCTGTAGCGATCCTGTTCCGCCTGGTCGGTTCCGAAGGTAATGGCCGACCAGGCGCGAAGCAGGTTCGTGAACGATCAGGGTTGTGCGTCGAGCGCCATCCTGAACACGAATGCGTCGTAGCGGTCC
Organism: Nocardia sp. NBC_01499; assembly: GCF_045040275.1. Taxonomy (NCBI): domain Bacteria; kingdom Bacillati; phylum Actinomycetota; class Actinomycetes; order Mycobacteriales; family Nocardiaceae; genus Nocardia; species Nocardia sp. NBC_01499. The sequence continues at coordinate 5,262,506 of NZ_CP109426.1, forward strand.
TTCGGGTAGGACACGTCCGAGATCATGAGAACGCGGCCGTCGTTCGCGAGAAACCGTTGGTGGACGGTCTTTACGAGCCCGCCTGAGGGGACGCCCAGCCATTCGGCGTGTGCTGGCACCGGGGGACGGTCCGCGACGGTCTCTTCCAAGATATCGGCCGCGGCTACATCCACCTCGGGCAGTTGGTAGGTGTCGGAGATGGAGATCGGCCGGCCTCCCTCCGTAGCCCTCGTGACCACGTACGTCACCCCGTCACCCGGAGCGATGCCGAGGGACTCTGCGAGTTCGGCGTTGGCCTGGATCTGAGAGGTGTCACGCTCGATCTGGACTTCGTCGCTCGACTCGTTGCCAAAGGTGACTTCGGGGTCCTCCATCTGACGCTCTGGGGAGACACGAACCAGGGTCGGCCGATCAGCGACGAACGTCCCGCGCCGCTCGACTGTGTAGACGAGTCCTTGGCGCAGCAACAAATCCACCACCCGTCGAATGACGATTTCGGACACGCCGTGTCGTTTGGCCAGCTCAGAGTAGCTCCGTAGCTGCGTCCCCGGACGGAGCACACCGCTGCGAATGTCCCGTGCAATCTCGCCCGCGATGGAAACGTAGGCCGGTTCTGACATGGGCTCAGTCCTCCGAGTCGTGCCGTTCGTTGTTGACAACGATATTCAGTATACACAGTTGCGTATACGCAAAGCCATAGCGTACACGCACCGCGATGCAGCAAATCCCCACGTCAAGCCCCATTCTCGCGCTGTGTATACGCAAACCCTTGTGTGTATACACAACTGCGGATACGCTGTTGTGTATACACAGGCAGAGGTACTGCCGGACAAGGGAGAAGAAAATGGCTTTGAAGGATGTGTGGTTCACGCCGGAGTTTCATGAGGCGTTCCCCAGGGGCTTGTTCCTGCTGGGTGAGATTTCGCCGGTGACGGAGTTCAGCAGCGATCGCAACGCGCCCAAGATCCAGAAGCAGGAGCTGGATGCCGATGGCAACGGGACTGGCCGGCGGTTGTGGAAGGGGACGGTTACCGACCCGGATGCGGCGAACGCGAGGAACGCCAGTTTCGACGTGATCTTCGCGTCGCCGGTGCAGCCGGTGCCTGCGGTGGCCGAGATTGTGCCCGGCATGACTCCAATTGAGTTGGAGGGCTTGCAGATCAAGCCGAAGGTTGCGGGTTCGGGTGAATTCAAGAGCATCGGCTGGAACATCCGTGCGACCGGCATTAAGGGAGACAACTCCGGGTCGAAGCAGGCTCCGGCTGATCCGGGTGCGTCGCGCCCGTCTAAGGCCGCGTAGTCATGACCGACGATCGGACTCCCGCTGAGCACATGGCCGATGTCGCGTCGAGCACGCTGGATCGGTTGGACCGGATCTGCTTGGAGTTGGAGGTGCTGTCTAGCCAGTTGGGGATGTTGGGCGGGTTCGCGCTCGAATATCCCGACCTGGGAGTGGACGGCAATTACCTCCTCGCGGCGAGTGACGGAGCGGTGCGGATGCTACTGCGGGACACCCCGGAAGAGATTCGGACGCTGGCGTCGCGGCTGCCGATTCGGGGCCTCGAGTTCGGCTGCGAGGCACGCTGATGAGTGCGGCGGATCAGTCGGCGGGGATGCGTTGGGCGCGCTGGTCCGCCGTGGTCATCATCGTGATCATCGGGGCGGCTGCGTTCGTACTGTCCTTCGCTGCGTTGCGCGATCTGGCGATTCTTGCCAACACTCCGAAGCGGTGGGCGTGGCTGTTCCCGGTGATCGTGGACGGCACCATCATTCAGGCCACGGTGTCGGCTCTGGTACTGGCGAAGTCCCCGGAGCGACGTTGGTTCCTGTGGGTGCTCGGCACCGGAGCCATGGTCTCGATCGCAGGCAACTCGCTACACGCGGTCGCGGCCGGCCGAATCCTGCCGTGGTGGGCCTCAGCCCTGGTCGCGGCGATCGCCCCGATATCCCTGCTGGTCGACACCCATGGGCTGGCGGTGTTGTTCCGTGCCGCACAACACGATTCGGCCCCGGCGCCGGAATTGATGCCTGAACCGATCCCGGAACCGGCCTCCGAGCCAATTGCCGTTCCGGTCTCGCAAGAGGCCCCTAATCGTTCCGTTTCTCGGCGTCGTGCGGTGTCTCCGCGGCGCGATCCGGCCAAAGTGGCTCGGGCTGCCGCGCTGCGCGCCGAGGGCAAGACCTACGCCGAAATCGGTAAGGCGCTTGATGTTTCGCCTCGCACCGCAGCGAACTACGCGTCCAAACCCAAATCTGCCACTACGGCGGCCGAGTCTCGCCCGCCGACTCCGGCTGCTGCCTCGGTGGCGTCGGTGCAATCCATTCACTCTTCGCGACCCGCGCAGCAACAGTTGCTGCCGATCGCTGTCCCGGTTGGGGGTAACTGACATGTCCTTCATGAGCGTATCCACGAGTTCTGTCGACACCGACGGCGTCAAGGTCGGATATCGCCCGTCCCGCCCGTATGAGGGCTTCGGCGGTGGATCGATACCAGCTTCGGTTGATATCGATCTGACTGGTTCAGGGCAAGCGTGGCTGAACCTGTCCATCGCTGATGCTCAGTCGGTTCTGGTGAATCTGCCCGCGGTGTTGGCCGAACATGCTGCGGCGCATGGTGATCCGGAAATGGCTGCCGCGTTGGTGATGATGGCTCGTCATCTGCGCTCGCTGAATGACGCGGCCGTGGCTGATGTGAAGGCGGTGGCGTGATGTCCACGACTACCAAATTCGCTGTCCACCCGCCGTTCTTGGTGGCCGTGCTGGGTGTGCCTGCGGTCGCGATCATGGCGACAGCGGTGCTGCTGACCGCTGGCCGTTCTCCGGCGCCGGTGTCCTATCAGGCGAGCCCTCGCCCGGACGGGTGCGTGATGTTCTGCGAGGACGTCCCGAAGGCGTCGTTCCGTGACGCCAACTGCCCTGATGGGCCGCCGTTGATCGGGTTCACCCTGTGGGAGTGCAAGCCCATCGAGACCCCGAAGCCGAAGGGGACACGGTGATGAGTACTCCGATCATCGGCGGGTTGCGGCACGTGAAATACGTTGCGGCGTCACCGTTCCAATCCGTTGAGTCCGCGGCTCGGATGTCGTTCCTGGTCGGCGGCACCGAAGTCCGGCTGTCCATCGAGGATGCCCGCGTGTTGTCGGAGGTGCTGCCGAACGTGCTCGCTGAGCATTCGGTGTCGCTGTCGTTCGAGCCGTTGCGGGGGTTGGTGTGATGCTGGCTGATCTCGCTGTTCTCGGAGGTGGCGCGGTCCTGGGCGGGGGTGGGTTGTGGTGGCTGCGTTCGCGTGGTGCCGGTACCCGGCCGGCCACTGCTGCCGACATCGCCGCAGCTGCTCCGCTCGAATTGCGTACCGCTGTCTCGGTTCTGGCCGATCCGCTGCAAACGAATCTGATGTTCGCCGCGCTGGATCTGGGTTCGGTGCAGGGCGGGTTCCCCAAGCTCGAACGCTACGACTACTCCCGCTCCGGCCTCGAGGTCGACGTACTGATGCTCGGCGGCCAGTCACTCAAGGACTGGTCCGATGACGAGACGTTGAACCAGTTCGCTACCTACCTGGGGGTGCCGAAGGTGACAGCGTCGTCACCGGGGCCGTCCTGGGTCCGTCTTCAGGTGCGGGTGTTCGACACCCTCGCTGCCCCGGCAACGATGCCGGGCGCGGTTCACAACGTGGTGGACCTGGAGGCGGTCCCGGTCGGGATCACCGAGGACTACGACACCTGGCGGCTCAAGGTCCTCTACTCCCACATCCTGCTGGCCGGTGCCACGGGTTCGGGGAAGGGCTCGGTGATCTGGTCGATCCTGGCCGGTCTCGGTGTGGCGATCCTCGCCGGTTTGGTGGACGTGCGGCTGGCTGATCCGAAGGGTGGTGCGGAGTTCGGGCGTGGTGAGGACCGGTTGTTCACCCGCTTCGCTGTCGATACCGACTCGATCCTGGGGATGCTCAAAGAAACTGTCGCGGAGATGGATGAGCGGCTGGTCCGGATGCGTCGTGCCGGGCTGCGCAAGCTCGTGCCCACCACCGATGAGCCGCTGATCCTGGTCATCATCGATGAGGCTGCCTCGCTGTCGTCCTATGCCGATCGTGCTCAGCAGGAGGAGTTCCGTCAGCAGACCGGACTGCTGCTGTCCAAGGGCCGTGCGGCTGGGGTGTCGGTGATCGCGGCGTTGCAGGACCCGTCGAAAGAGACGATGCCCAACCGGCAGCTGTTCCCGACCCGGATCGGGCTGCGCCTGGACGAGCCGAACCAGACCGCCATGGTCCACGGCCAGGGTGCACGGGATCGTGGTGCGCGCTGCGACGAGATCAACGAACACACACCCGGTGTCGGCTACGTCGGAGAAGACGGCACGACCGGGTTCGTGCGGGTGCGGGCGTTCTGGGTCAACGACGACGCTGCCGACGCGATCGTGGACGAGTTCTCCCCGGCGCCGGAAATCACCGGTCCTACAGCCGATTACAGCGGTTTCGACCCGGATGACCTCGGCGACGAAGGCGTGGATGGGGTGGCGGCATGACCAGCATGCGCGACATCCCGGAACGCCCGGCAGTGGGCCTGCGCTTGAACGGGTCGGCGACGTTCGTCAATGACCTGCTGGCGGCGCTGGAAGCCCTCGGGTTCGACCTGACCGTGGAGAGCAACTATCTGGCTCGCCACACCCACCGCGAGGTACGCGTCTATGCCTCGATCGCCCCGCGTTCGCTGCGTCCGTTGCGGTGGCTTCCTACCGATTCCGAAGGGCGGTGAGCACCATGAAGCGAGGGTTCGTGACCGAAGCTCATGTGGTCGTCTACTGCGACATGTGCGGGGACGTTTATACCGAAAACACTGGCGAATCAATCTGTTTCGACACTGTGCAGCAGGCCGTGGACTACATCCAGCTCCGTGCGGCCGGTGTCGGCTGGATCTATGACGGTGACCGGATCTGGTGCGACGGCTGCATCGCCGCCGATCACTGCGACCGCAACGGCCACCAATTCCCCGACACCTGGCAGGCCACCAAACGCCTGCTCGGCATCTCCACTCGCCTGCGCACCTGCATCGTGTGCGGCATCCCCGAAATCGAGGCCATGCCATGACCATTCACTTCATCGATGACCTCGCTGACGGCTTCGATCGTGACGACATCGACGCCGCCACCCACCTGCGTTCGGTACGGCGCTGCCACCTCGAACGCCGCGGCTTGGACTCGGTCACTATCGCCATCCACCTGCTCGCCGAAACCGGTGAAGCTCCCGGCTGGGACGACGCCCTGGACCAGGCCGACGACGCCGATGATTCCGATTGGGACTGGGCAGCATGAATACCACTGCGGGGCCGCTGTGCTGCGGCACACCGATGGCTATCGAACGAGTCAGCGTGTGGCCTGACGGGGAGGTCATGCACTGCTACGAGTGCGGGCACTGGGAGCCCTGGGAGTCAGACGACCCGCACTACTGCGGCGACCCGGAGTGCGAACGCTGCGGCACCTGGCCGCGTCCTGACGGCGGGAAACGCTCCGATGGGTGCTGATTCCGCCCGGACATCGGTGCAGTGGGGCGTGCTGATCGGTCACGCGGTGCGCCCGCTGCCCAAGGCCCGCAACGTCACCGACGCCGTCCTCTACGTGTGCAACCTCAAGGCCCGCAGGAAGGCGAAAACCGCGGTCGTGTACCGGGATTCCGATACCGAGACGTGGCGCAAATGGATCGATGAAACCCCGGTGCCGACCCAACTGGCACTGGACTTGTACGACAAGGAGACCTCGTGATGGCCCCGAAAACCACTGACACACACAAAGACCCGGCTGAGGTCGTCCTCGAAGCCCTCCTCATGCTGATCTGGCACACCCTGAAACTGGCTGTGGTGATGGTGTGGTGGGCGCTGTTGTTCCCCATGGTCTCGATCCCGATCGGGCTGGCTGTCGTGGCCGGCCTTTTCCTCGGCTGGCCGTGGGCGGTCGTGGTGGTCGTGGTGTTCATCGCGGGGATGGTGCTCTGGCGCCGTAGGAGTCCGGAGACCTTCGAGCGGTGGCTCACCGGCCGCGCCCGTGCCCGGTTCCTGTTCTGGTGGCGCTACCGCCTGCGCTGGGACAAGCGACTAGACGCCTGCAAACTCACCCTGCCCGGTCCCGCGTCGACGGTCGTTCCGCGGCTTGCCTCGGTCGAGATCGGTCCCAGCGTGGACCGGATACGGGTGCGGATGCTCGACGGTCAATGTCCCGCCGACTACGAAAACCGCGTCGAGCGCCTGGCCCACACCTTCGAAGCCCTGGAATGCCGCGCCACCGTCATCGGCCCCGGCGTGATCGAGCTGGTGTTCCGCTACGCCGATGTCCTGGCCGAACCGATCCAAGTGCCCTCCCTCGACGCCGCTCGCTTCCGGAAGGACGCCGCCTGATGACCGACACCACCACCGAACCCAAGAACGGGGGGACAGCGGCTCAGCGCCGCGCCCTACCCAACCTCTACGAGGTCGCCCAAGCCGCGGCCGATCAGTACCAGGTGTGCAAACGCCCGATCGCGATGCGGGTAGAAGACCCTCGTACGGGCACGGTCACCTACGAAGGTTCGCCGTGTAAGTCCACCATCGAATCGGTGTGCCCCGCCTGCGCCAAGGCCAATCGTCTGCTTCGGATCGCCCAGTGCCGCGAGGGCTGGCACGCTGCGACCGAACCTGTCGAGCCGTCCAGTGACCCGACCGACGTTCAGGTCGAATTGCTCACCGCCCGAGCTGATCTCGTCGCCCAATACCGGCAAGCCGTCGCTGAGGGTGATGAGGAGCTAGCGGCCGGCATCGTAGAGGTGATCCGGGACCTCGACGTCGAGCTGCGAGAAACGGGGCTGCGTGGTCGTCTCCCGGCCCTGGACGCCACTAGCAAGGACCGGCGTCGACGCTCCACTCGTCGCCGCCAGGACGTGCCGGATCTGCCACGGCGCAAGGTCGCCAAACGCACGGTCGGCGCTCCGATCGGTGGTCACTTGTCCTCGATGTTCGTCACGCTCACCATGCCCGGCTACGGCAAGATCCATGCGGACGGCGCGGTCAACGATAAGGGGCAAGCCTGCTCGGATGGGTCCCCGGTCGACCCGGACAGCTACGACTATCCCAGTGCCGCACGCGATATCGTGTTCTTCTCCCGGCTGGTCGATCGCTGGATTCAGAACCTGCGCCGCTGCGTCGGCTACGACGTGCAGTACTTCGCCACCGTGGAACCGCAACGTCGGGGTGCCCCGCACCTGCACATCCTGATCCGGGGTGTTATCTCCCGCGAGATTCTCAAGCAGGTCACCGCGGCTACCTATCACCAGGTGTGGTGGCCTCGCTTCGATGCCGAGAACCAGGTCTACGGCGGCAAGCACCTGCCGGTGTGGGATCACAAGAAGGCCACCTTCGTAGACCCGGAAACCGTTCGGGCGCTGACGTATTGGGATGACGCTCTGGACATCCTCGACGCTGTCGATGACCTCGAGCCTGCGCATACAGTGCGGTTCGGGTCGCAGATGGACCGCAAGCAGATCACCGGTATCGCGGCCGGGACAGAAAAGGCCGGCCGGACCATCGGCTACGTCACCAAATACCTGGTCAAGTCCATCGCCGAAATCGTCGAACCGCAATCCGACCGTGCCGCAGAGCACTACGACCGGCTGCACGCCCAGTTGCAGCACACCCCGTGCTCGCCCCGGTGCGCGGTCTGGCTGAAATACGGCATCGTCCCCCAGGGCGCCAGCGACAAAACCGTGCCAGGTCGCTGCCGGGGCAAAGCACACCGCCGCGACACCTTGGGCTTGCCGGGTCGGCGGGTCCTGGTTTCGCGCAAGTGGTCCGGCAAGACCCTCCCGGATCACAAGCAAGACCGTGTCGAGTTCGTTCGGCAACTGCTCGCCGACGCCGGAATCACCAAGCCCGACACCTCGCACCTGCGCGTGACACCGGTCGAACCGGGCGACAAGTCCCGGCCCTTGCGTGAGCACCTGATCATGGGCGCGATCGCCAAACGCACCACCTGGCGCGCGGAATTACTGAAAGCCCAGATAGCGGCCGGTCCACCACAGCCGCCAGAAACTTCGGCAACTCGGCAAGCAGCGTAGGAGGCGATCATGAGCAATTCAGTAGGTTCGGTGAACGCAGCGGGCGAACTATCGGGTTTGTGCTGGCTGACTCGCGCGGAGGTCGCTGCACGGACGCGCTTCTCGGTGAAGACGCTGGCAAATTGGGCTGTCGAGGTACCGCCGAAGGGGCCACGCTTCGTGAAGGTCGGTGGGAAGTGCCGCTACCGCGAGACTGACGTCATCGCCTGGCAAGACGCCCAGTACCAGGCAGCTGCCTGATGAGTACCCGTGGTGGCAGACCAGAAATGCCGTTGGGCGATCTTGGCGATATCAGCTACACCGCCATCAAGAAGAACGGCAAGATCGTGGGTTATCGCGCCCGAGGTCGTTGGCGTCGCCCCTCGGACGGCGTAATTCTCCAGCGAGAGAAGACCGGCACGAGCAAGGCAGCGGCCAAAGCAGCGCTGAAGAACTACATCAAGGAGCTGAACGAGCAGGTCGGCGGCGGCAGCAACCTCATTACCCCGGACACGAAGATCCCGGATCTGGCCGATCTCTGGCTGAAGGAATGTGAGGCCGACGACGGTATCGACACTTACACGGTGAATCGGTATCGAGAGGAGATCGAGCCGTCGACACCGCGTCTGCGAAAGGACGGCACGCCGGATGCCAGGTACAAGCCCGGCACACTGCGGGTGAAGATCGTTTTCGCGAACCTGTCGGTGAAGGATCTCACCGCACCTCGCTACGACCAGCACGAGAAGGCGATCCTGGCTGCTGGATTCAAGCAGAAGGCGCGGTTTCATCGGGTGATCGTGTCCGGGATGATGGACCTGGCGATTCGTCATGGTGCGATCAAGCCCGGTGATCATCCCGTCTCCGGGACAAAGCCCATCCGACGCGATCGAACCAACCCGGTATCGCTCAAACAGGATCAGCTGGAAGGGCTGCGCGCCCAGTTGCGCACATGGCTACGCGGGGAAGCCATTCCGGGTACACCTGCCTACACCCATGGACCGGCGCGTGATCCTGACATTGTCCGGATCGGTGACTTGATGCTGGGTTCCGGTGCACGCCCCAGTGAAGCCCTGGGGTTCCGCAAATGCGATGTCCATCGTCCGAAGCGGCCCGGCGAACGGTGGACCATCGACATCTTCGGCACCGTCAAACAGGGCGGCAAAGGGGTAGGCGCTTTTCGCCAAGCACACACGAAAACCGGAGACGATGGGAAACGTTCGGCAGTCCTTCCGGGTTTCGCGGTGACGGTGCTGATCGAGATGGGTGCCGAGGACTGGGGCGAGGACGACGAATCGCCGATCTTCCCGTCTCGTGCAGGCACCTGGCGCAGTCCGGCGAACTTTCGTAGAACGTGGCGCGATGCCCGCGGCGAGACCTACGCGTGGGTGGTACCGAAGACGTTCCGCAAGACGGTGGCGACGGTGATCACCCGCGAATACGGTGTCGGTCAGGCGGGCTTGCAGCTGGGACATCGGCGCGGTTCGAAGGTGACCGAGGAGAGCTACGTCGAGCGGGAGCTGCTGGTGCCCGACTCGACGCCGGCCTTGGAACGGTTCGCCGGTGAGCATCCAACTGCGGGGAAAGTGCGGGATGACGGCGAAATTGCGCCCGCTCTCGGCGACGCCGATGTTGCATGAAATGACGAAAGCCCTGGCAGTTGGATCGCCAGGGCTTTCATCTTGTGCGGCTGAAGGGATTCGAACCCCTAACCTTCTGATCCGTAGTCAGATGCTCTATCCGTTGAGCTACAGCCGCATGGTCATTCAGTTGTGTACCGGTTTCCCGGGTTGTGGCGGAGGCGAGAGGATTTGAACCTCCGGTCCCCGTGAAGGGACAACTCATTAGCAGTGAGTCCCATTCGGCCGCTCTGGCACGCCTCCTGGAGCCTTCTCTTTCGAGGGCACCGGTCCTTTCGAACCGCCGAGCATGAAGATTACAGTAGCCGTTGTCCAGATCGCAAAACGGCTGGTTATCAGCGTAAGTTGCTGTCGAACCAGTCGAAAATCCGGGTATGTGAGTCGACGAGACCGTACTCGTCTTCGATGGCCGGATGGTCGGCTCGATGACGCAGGCCCGGGTAGCTGATGACCAGGCTCGCCACGGCGGCACGGCCGGTCGCGTCGCGCAGCCGCTCGACCTCGACGGGCGGGGTGGCCGGGTCGTCGGCGCCGAACAGGCCGAGCCATGGCGCCTGCAGGTGCGGGGCCACCCGGACGAGGGCGTCGGCCTGCTCGGTGAGTGGCTCGATGATGCCGGGTGCCGCGACGCTGACCGCCGCGCCGACCGGGCGGTTGGTGGCGACCAGGAACGCGGCGGTGCCAGCGGAGTCGAAGCCGAGCACCCCGATGGTGTCGGGAAAGACGCCGTGCCGGGTCAGCCAGTCGAAGCAGGCGTCGAAGTCGTCGAAGAGTTCGTCGCCGAACACCGCCCGGACCGGGTCGCGGCTGGTCCGATGGAACAGATTGGGCGCGACGACCGTCCAGCCCTCGGAGGCGAGCGCGCTCATCAGGGCGAGCAGCGCGCCGGTGAACTCGCGGGATTCGTGCAGCATCACGATCCCGCCGCGGGCGTTGCCCTCGGGTTCGACCACGATGATGGGCACCTGGGTATCGGCGGCCCGGCGTTTCGCGTCGGTCTCGAGTTCGGGCGACAGCTCGTCGCAGCGTAAAGGGGCAAGATCGTTGTAGGTGCCCGACATGAAACCAGCGTAGGGCGACTTCGTGATCTTCGGTAGAAATTGCTGTTGGGGGCCTATCCGCCGCAGAAATTCCGGTACGCGATCCATGCTTTGTGACGCGCCACCTATGGTTGGTGTGTGACAGCGTCAACCCGGCCGGACCTCGACTCGATTCCGGCGTATGTCCCCGGCCGCGACCATCCCGGCGCGGTCAAGCTGGCCAGCAACGAGACCACCTTCGGTCCGCTGCCCGCCGCCGCCAAGGCCATCGCCGAGGCGGCCGAGCTGGCGAACCGGTATCCGGACAACCAGGCCGTCGAATTGCGCAACGCGCTCGCCGACTTCCTCGGCGTCACCCAGGCGAACGTCGCGGTCGGCTGCGGCAGCGTCGCGCTGTGCCAGGAACTGGTGCAGATCACCTGCGACGCGCCGACCGACGAGGTGCTGTTCGCCTGGCGCTCGTTCGAGGCGTATCCGATCGTCACCAAGGTCGGCAACGCGACCGCCGTTCAGGTGCCGCTCACCCCGGACTACGCGCACGACCTCGACGCGCTGGCCGCGGCGGTCACCGAGCGGACCAAGCTGATCTTCGTCTGCAACCCGAACAACCCGACCGGCACCGCGCTCGGCAAGGCCGAGCTGACCCGCTTCCTCGACGCGGTGCCCGAACGGGTGCTGATCGTGCTCGATGAGGCGTACTTCGAGTACATGCGGCTCGCGACCGAGGACTACCCGGACGGCATCGAGCTCGGTCGCACCCGGCCGAATGTCGTTGTGCTGCGCACCTTCTCGAAGGCCTACGGGCTGGCCGGGCTGCGCGCCGGTTACGCGGTGGGCGATCCGGCTGTGATAACGGCGCTGATGAAGGTGCACATCCCGTTCAGCGTCAACCGGATCGCGCAGGCCGCGGCGATCGCCTCGCTGGACGCGCGGCACGAATTGCTCGACCGCACACACACTCTCGTGATCGAACGGGACCGCGTGCGCGACGCGCTGCTGGCGGCGGGCTATCAGGTGCCGCCGAGCGAGACCAACTTCGTCTGGCTGCCACTCGGCGAGCGCAGCGCCGAGTTCGGCGAGGCGAGCGCGGAGGCGGGCGTGCTGGTGCGTCCCTATGGCGCCGACGGGGTGCGGGTCACCACCGGCGACCCGCACGAGAACGATCTGTTCCTGAGCTTCGCCACCGATCCCGCTGTGCTCGAACGCTTCTCGATCTAGCCGCGAGGGCCGAGCGATCTAGCCGCGGACGCCGAGCGATTCAGCGCCGAGCGATCTAGCCGCCGAGCGCCGTGGGATCTAGCCGCGGGTGCCGAGGGCGCCAGCGATGACCGGCCACGACTGGACCAACTCGTCGGCCCAATAGGGCCACGAGTGGGTTCCGGTCGCCCGGAAGTCCGCGGTCACCGGGATGCCGAGGGCGTGCAGTCGATCGGTGAGCCGACGTGTGCAGGCATTGGTCGCGGCCTCGAGCGGGCCGCCGAAGCTGATGGCGGTCGGCACGTCGACGTCCGGTTCGCCCGGCACGTCGTGGATGCCTGGCACACCGCTGCCGACGGACATGTAGATCGTCTTGCCGCGCAGCGCTTCCGCGTGCAGCGTCACGTCATGGTCGAGCCAGGCCGGGTCGTCCTGCGGGCCGAACATGTTGTCCGGCTCGCCCTGATAGGTGGCGATCACGGCCCTTGCCTGTGCCTGGCCGAGGTCGGTGCCCATGGAGAAGCAGCCGCTGTGCGCCGCGATCGCCGTGTACAGCTGCGGGTGCCGGATGGACAGCATCATCGCGGCCTCGGCGCCCATGGAGACACCCATCACGGCGTTGCGCCCGTTGCCCTTGAACTTGGCGTCGATCAGCGGCGGCAGCTCGCGGGCCAGGAAGGTGTCCCACATGTTCGTGCCGAGTACCGGATCGGGCTTCTTCCAGTCGGTGTAGAAGCTGGCCGGGCCGCCGACGGTCAGCACGACGTTGACGTCTTTGTCCTCGAAGAAGCGGTCCGCGTGACCCTGGTCGGTCCAGTTGTTGCTGGTCGGGTTCGCGCTGCGACCGTCGAGCATGTAGACGGTCGGCCGCGGTTTCGACGTGTCCCTCGGCAGCAGCACCTGCACCTCGACGGTGCGGCTCATGGCGGGCGAGTCGACGAAGACGCGCAGCCACCGATCGTTGATCGGTTCGATGTGGTCGATCGCCGGTTTCGCGGGTCGGTCCGTGGTCGGCTCGGCCGGGCCTGGGCCGTCGGAGGAGCCGGTGCTTGGTTTGGAAGGGTCCGAGGGTGTCGCCGACGACTGGGGAGCGCCGAACACCACAGCACCGGAAACCAGTGCCGCGCTGACCAAGACGCCGGAAACCCAGCGCCGCACCCCACGCCGAGACAGCATGCGACCCATCCTGCCAGAAATGCGGAGATCAACCGTTCAGCAATAGCGGGTCGTCATCAGGTGTGACCAGCACCACGTTTGGTCTGTAATTCGCCGCTGCCAGTGCCGTTGCACTCCAGCCGAGCTGGATACCGCGAATGCGATCGCCGAGTGGACAAAACGAGTTCGTCACCGATGTAGCCGAGATCACCAATAAGCCGACCGACCGGCACGCGCGGCCCTGCCGATCTTGTGCGGCGCGATATCGATGGCCGTTCCGCGCGCAGCAAACCCCGGCTACCCGAACCATATTCGTCGTCAATGGGACTCGACGACACCCGATTTCAGTCCGCGACTTGGGCCAACCCAGCAAATCCAGCAAATCTGGGCACACTGCCAGCACACCCGCCGTACGCTACTCTCCGGGCCTTTTCCGGGCATGAACAAGGACGAGCATGATCGTGGATCCGCACCATCGGCACCAAGGTCACCTCGCTGCGCGTATGCACAGCAAGCAGACCGGCCGCTCGGTACGGAGTCGGGACAGACCCGGCGCAATCGCACTCATCGTCGAGCCGAAGCTATTTCGCGGCATTACAGTGCCGACCCGCTCGCGCGGCCCCCCGCCGAGTGCCGGTGTCGGCCGTGCGCCTGCGCGAATTCTCCCGCTCGAACTCGTCTGTTTCACCGCAGTACCTATGCCCGACCGGAGAAAACCGTGAATCCTGTGTTACCTGTTCCACCGTTCGAAAACTCACCTGACACAAAGCCTTTCAGCACCGACCTGAAACGTCGGCTACGCGAGTGCGATGAATTCTTCCGCATGCCGGAATTGGCACACCTGTCGTCCCAGCGCCGCCGCACCGCGCTGGAGCAACTCGAACAAACCGGCGGCTACCTGCAGACCGCTGAGGAGATCCTGATCGGAGCCAAGCTCGCGTGGCGTAATCACGCCCGCTGCGTCGGCCGAAAACATTGGCGCTCACTGAAATTGCTCGACGCGCGGCGGGTGCGGTCCGCACGCGAGCTTGCCGAGGTCTGCTGGCAGCATCTGCAAATGGCAACCAATGGCGGCGCCATTCAATCGTTGATCACCGTCGGGCCGCCGCGACAGGCCGACGGGCGTGAATTCCGGGTCGTCAGCCCGCAGCTCATCCGATACGCGGGATATCGCAACGGCGACGGCTCGGTCATCGGCGACGCGGCCAATGTGGCGCTCACCGAATTCGCCATGAAGCTCGGATGGCGCGGTGCCAGAACACCATTCGACATTCTGCCGCTACTGATCAGCACGCCGGACGAGCCGATCCGCTGGTTCGATGTGCCACCGGAGCTGGCCCGCGAGGTGGAGCTGGAGCATCCGGAGTTCGAGTGGTTCGCCGGACTCGGCCTGCGCTGGCACGCGTTGCCCGCGGTCTCCAACATGAACCTCGAAGTCGGCGGCGTCACTTACCCGTTCGCGCCGTTCAACGGCTGGTACATGGGCGCGGAGATCGGCGCACGCAATCTCAGCGACACCAATCGCTACAACATGCTGCCGCTGATCGCCGAGATGATGTGCCTCGACACGCGATCCGAGCGCACGCTGTGGCGCGACTCGGCCCTGGTCGAACTCAACCGCGCGGTGCTGCACAGCTTCCGTAAGGCGGGGGTGTACATCGTCGACCACCACACGGTGGCCAAACAGTTCTGCGATCACGTCAAACGGGAGGAGACCGCGGGGCGCACCTGCCCCACCGACTGGAGTTGGATCAATCCGCCGATCTCCTCGGGTCTGACGCCGACGTTCCATCGGTATTACGACCCGCCGGATCTCGATATCCGCCCCAACTTCGTCCGCCGGGATTTCAGCGGAGACGCGCAGGACTGAGGCGGTTGCCGCCGTAGCTAGCGCGTCTTCACGATAGCCGCCTGCGCAGGATCCACCAGACGACCAGGGCGGCAAGCACCGCGGCTCCGGCGATTGCGGCGGGCTGTCGGCGGGCCACAGCCGCAGCCTGCCTGCCGTATTCGGCGACCGGCTCGGGCGTCGCGGCCTCGACCTTGTCGGCCAGCTCACGCGTCTGCGCCTTGGCCTGCTCGGTCTTCTCCTCGAGCACCTGCTTGGCCTGGGCCGCTGATCGGCTCGCGGATTCCTTCGCCTGTGCGGCCTGCTCGCGCGCGGCCGCCGCTGCCTCGGCCGCGTCGCGGCTGGTGGCTTCCGTCGCTTCGGCCGCCTTACGGCTCGCGGAGTCCTTGGCCTCGGCGGCGATCTGGCTCGCGGATTCCTTTGTCTCCGCGGCCTTCTGGCTCGCGGATTCCTTTGTCTCCGCGGCCTTCTGGCTCACGGATTCCTTTGTCTCCGCAGCCTTCTGACTCGCGGCCTGCTTGGTCGCGGCAGCCTTCTTGCTTGCGGCCGCCTTGGTCTCGGCCGTTGTCCGGCTCGCAACTTCTTTTGCCTGCCCGGCCTTCTCGGCGGCGGCTTCGGTTGTCTCAGTGGCCGTTTCCCGCGCAGAGTCGACGGCCTTGCGTACTTTCTCGCGCCCGGCATCCGCAGTATCGTTCGGTTTGTCCGCCGCCCGGCCCTTGTCGATCGACTCCGAAACCGGTTGCCCGAGTTGCTCTCTGGCCTCGCCACGATCCGCGCGCAGCGCCTCCTCGTCGATCGGCCCGCGCACGATCGGCTTGTCGGCATCGGTCCTGTCGTCGGCGCGATGTTCCTCGTCGCTCATCGGCGTCTCCCGTCCTTGATGGTTTCGATGTCACGCTCGACGCATGGGGAGCCCGACATCGCCCAGTCGACGGCCGGTTACCCGACGTCGCGAGCGACAAACTCGCCGATTGCCAGCAGCGCGGCTGTTTTCAGCAAGCGGCGAGCGCCGACGAGGGGCGCGAGGGTCGGCGATGGACACCGCCGGAGCCCGCGCCGCTCGTCGTGGCGGTCAGCCAGGGAGGCTAGCTCCCGAAGCTACCGGTCGGCGGCTTCGGGGCGGCGGGGGTGACGACGATGTCGACTCCATCACCCAACTCGTATCCGCCCGCGGAGCTGGTGTCGGCGCACCCGCCCCGTGCCGTGATGGTGGAGCCCGGCTCGAGACCGGTCAGCGAGGTCTTGATCGTCTGATTGGGCTGGGCCAGCGATTCCAGCTTGCCCTCGCCGAAGAAGACGTGGTTCTTGTCGGGGCCGACGCCGGCCTCCGCCCAGCACTGGCCCCGGTCGTTCGGGTTGTGCAGCGTCGCCGTCACCGTGCCCGGTGCGGTGACCTCGAAGGTGACATCGGGGGCCCGGAACGGCGAGGCCGCGAGGGCGGGGGCTGCGGTAAAGGGGGCGAACGTCACGGCCGTAGCGGACGCGGCCAGCAGGATGGCTCCATGGATTCGTCTTTTCATCACACGACCGGATCCTGCCCGGTAAAGCGTTCGAACACAACGGGTTCCGTTGCTCGCCAACCGCAGAATCAGCCTCGACCTGCGGTCTTCTCAGCGGAGACGGAGGGATTTGAACCCCCGGTCGATCTCTCGACGCTCGCTTTCAAGGCGAGTGCATTCGGCCGCTCTGCCACGTCTCCAGAATCACGATGGTAGCGGACGGCTCAGGCGGGGCGCGTGCCGATTTCCTCATCGACGCGAGCGAAGACTTCGGCGATGACCTCTAGCTGGTGCGCAGTGAGCAGGTCGACGAAGTCGCGGCGGACGGCTTCGACGTGGCCGGGAGCTGCGGCTTCGAGGCGGCGCTGACCTTCCTCGGTGAGCTCGGCGAGGACGCCGCGGCCGTCTTCGAGGCAGGTGTTGCGGCGCACCATGCGCTCGGCTTCCAGGCGCCGGATCTGGTGGGTGAGGCGGCTGCGGGAGGAGAGCACGCCGTCGGCCAGTTCGCTCATCCGCAGGGCGCGGCCCGGGGCTTCGGACAGCAGAACCAGGATGCGGTATTCGGCGACGCTCAGGTCGCTGTCGCGCTGTAGCTGACGGTTCAGCGCGGTCATCAGGCGCTGGTGCCCATCCATGTAGGCCCGCCAGGCCCGCTGCTGCGCCGGGGTGAGCCACCTCGGTTCGGCCGCCACGGGACTGCTCGGTTCGGGATGCACGGTGCTCATTCTATGTCGGTCTCAACTGCGGAAATTCCCTGTGGGGAAAGAAGTATCACTCAGCGGAAGGCGGCGGGCCCGGATTGGGCAAGACGCTCGCGAGGGCGCGCTGTGTCTTCGGCGCGCTCGCCGACACGCGCCCGCGAGGGCCCCGCGGCGCACGGCGGGATGGGCGGGAGCACTATGGAGCTCGTGCGAGCAATCAAGCTGAATGGTTCCGGCGGGCCCGAGGCGATGGTGTTGGCGGACGCGCCAGATCCGGTGCCCGGACATGGTGAGGTGCTGATCGAGGTGGCGGCCGCCGGGGTGAACCGGGCCGACACGATGCAACGCCAAGGGCTTTATCCGCCACCGCCGGGTGCCAGCGAGATCATCGGCCTCGAGGTGTCCGGTGTCATCGCCGAACTCGGTGACGGCGTGCGCGACTGGCAGGTCGGCGATCGGGTCTGCGCGCTGCTGTCCGGCGGTGGGTACGCCGAGAAGGTGGTCGCGCCCGCGACGCAGCTGCTGCCGGTACCGGCGGGCCTTGATCTCGGCGCGGCCGCCGGGTTGCCCGAGGTGGCCGCGACGGTGTGGTCGAACCTGGTGATGACGGCGGGGCTGCGGTCGGGCCAGCTGCTGTTGATCCATGGAGGCGGCAGCGGCATCGGCACGCATGCCATCCAGGTGGCGCGCAGCCTCGGCGCGCGGGTCGCGGTCACCGCTGGCTCGGCCGACAAGCTGGCGCGGTGCAAGGACCTCGGCGCGAGCGTGCTGATCAACTACCGGGAGGACGATTTCGTCGCCGCGGTGCAGGCCGAGGGCGGCGCCGACGTCATCCTGGACAACATGGGCGCGGCCTACCTGTCCCGCAATGTCGACGCACTGGCGAATTTCGGGCGCCTGGCGATCATCGGCATGCAGGGCGGCGTCAACGGCGAGCTGAATGTCGCTGCGCTGCTGCGCAAGTGGGGCACCGTGCACGCCACCAACGTGCGCAACCGGCCGGTCACCGGCCACGGCAGCAAGGCCGAGATCATCGCGGAAGTGCGCGGTAACCTGTGGCCGCTGGTCGCCGACGGCAGCATTGTGCCGGTCATCCACGCTGAGGTGCCGATCGCCGAGGCAAGCGAGGCCCATCGCCTACTGGAATCCAGCGAGGCCTTCGGCAAAGTTGTTCTGCGAGTGCGGGATCTCTGACCCGAACACCGTAAACCCCTGCGGCAGTGGGGGTTTACTCCAAAGCTCCGAGGGCGCGGCCGAGCTGGTCGATCTCGAACTTGGTGGTGTAGGGCGCAAGGCCGATGGTGACCGCGCCGCCCTCGTCGTTGACGCCGAGCGCGTCGAGCAGGCGGCTGCCGCCGTGCACTCCGCTGAGGGTGCCGATGCGGTTGTCGGCGAGTTTGGCGGCGACCTTCTCGGCCTGCATGCCAGCGAGAGTGAAACTGACGGTGGGGATTCGGGTGGAGGCGCGGCCGATCACGGTCAGGTTCGCGATCTTGTCCAGCACGTCCATCAGGTGCTCGAACAGCTGATCGTGGTAGTCCTGCAGCGAGGTGATCGACATTTCCAGGCGCTGGCGCCTGCTGCCCCGAGCCCGCTCGTCGAGTCCGGCGAGGAAGTCGATCGAGGTGGTCAGCCCGGCGAGCAGGGCGTACTGGTGGCCGCCGACCTCGAGCCGCTCGGCACCTTTCGCGTAGGGGTTCAACGACATCGAGGGAATCCGGTCGAGGAAGGCCGGATCGCGGAACACCAGCGCGCCGATCTGCGGACCGCCCCAGGCGGGCGCGCTGAGCGCGACCACGTCGGCATTGAGTTCGTCGATGTCGATCAGCGCGTAGGGCGCCGCGCCGAAGGCGTCCGCGACGAGCAGGCCGCCCACCTCGTGCACCCGGTCCGCGGCTACCCGGACCGCGGGCGCGGAGCCGACGATCGGCGAGGCGGCGGTGAGCGCGACCAGCCGCGCGGTGGGCCCGATCAACTCCTCGAACTGCCAGGACGGCATCTCGCAGGTCTCGATCTCCACCTCGGCCCAGCGCACGTGCGCGCCGTACCTATTGGCAATGCGCAACCATGGCGCGACATTCGCCTCGTCGTCCAGCCTGGACAACACGATGCCGGTGCCGAGGCCGAGCCGCGAGCTCAACGATTCGGCCAGCCAGGCGAGCAGCACGGCCCGGTCCGGGCCGAGCACAACGCCCGCCGGATCGCCGCCGACCAGATCCGCCACCGCCTCGCGGGCCGCGTCCAGAATGGCGGCGCTGCGCACCGCCGCACCATTACGACCGATATGCGAAAAAGAGGAAGTTCGGAATCCTGTTGAGACGGCGCGAGATACCGCATCGGGCACCAGCATGCCCGCTTGCGGGTCGAGATGGATCCAGCCGTCGCCGAGGGACGGTATCAGGCCCCGAACCCTCGCGACGTCGTAAGTCATGTTGGCCACTCTAAGGGCAGCGGGCGAGCCTGTGTAACCGCGTTCCCCTCCGCTTCATAGCGGGGGCACAGCGACCTGGGACTCAGCATGGCAACCGACTTTCAGCAAATCCGAACCACACGACCCGAACAGAATAGAACGCCGGCCGGTCGCCATGACGGGGACCGGGCAACCTGGCCGCAGCCGGTTATCCGCGGGCGGGGTGAACACCGACTTAGCGCGTTCGACAGTCACGCGACATGATAGTGACCATGACGCAATCGGATGAGGCACCGGACCACATCGTCGTTGTCGGACCGGACGGCCGCCCGTTGGTCATCCCAGCGGAGGCCGCGGCGGACGCGCCCTTCACCGCGCAGGTGGTGACCGATGAGGACAAGAAGGACGAGTCGGACGACCGGGACGATACCGGCGAATCGCTCGCCGACATGGTCGAGCAGCCCGCGAAGGTCATGCGCATCGGCACCATGATCAAGCAGCTGCTCGAGGAGGTACGCGCGGCTCCGCTCGACGACGCGAGCCGCAGCAGGCTCAAGGAAATCCACAAGTCGTCGGTGCGCGAACTGGAACAGGGCCTTGCCCCGGAACTGCGCGCCGAACTCGAGCGGCTCACGCTGCCGTTCACCGACGACGCGATTCCGTCCGACGCCGAGCTGCGGATCGCGCAGGCGCAGCTGGTCGGCTGGCTGGAGGGCCTGTTCCACGGCATCCAGACCGCGCTGTTCGCGCAGCAGATGGCCGCGCGGGCGCAGCTCGAGCAGATGCGCCAGGGCGCGCTACCACCCGGCATCCATGCCGCCGACCCCCGCGGCGGCCCTGCCAACCATGTGACGGGCGGCTCCGGGCAGTATTTGTGAGGTGCGTACCCGCGTGTGCCAGGCGGGTACGCAGGAATGTCCAAGGGTAGTGTCGAGCACCGTGCCCGCCGCTGCCGCTCGCCCCGACTCGGACACGGGTTCGGGGCGTCCTGAAGAGAGCTCAGTGCGTTCAGATGACAGCTCAGATGAATCCGCGCGCTCGGAGGACGATCCCTCCGACGACAGCGCGGTGCGCTCGGACAACCCCAGCGCGGTGCGCGCCGATGACAGCGCGGCGGAAGAGGATCCGGTGAGTCCAAGCGAGACCTCGACGGCAACCGTGCTTGCCGAACCTGTGGACACCGAACCCCTTCCCTCGGATTCGCAGACCTACCGGCGCGCGTTCAAGGACTTCCGCATCGGTTTCGGGCAGCGGGAACTGTGGTTGTCGCTCGGCTGGCAGGACATCAAACAGCGATACCGGCGTTCGGTGCTCGGGCCGTTCTGGATCACCATCGCGACCGGTGTGCAGGCCGCGGCGATCGGCCTGCTGTACGCCGCACTGCTGAACCAGCCGATCAAGGAATACCTGCCCTATGTGGCAGTCGGCATCATCGTCTGGAATGTGATCAACGCGAGCATTCTCGAGGGCGCCGATGTTTTCATCGCCAACGAGGGGCTGATCAAACAGCTGCCCTCGGCGTTGAGCGTGCACGTCTATCGCCTGGTCTGGCGACAACTGCTGTTCTTCGCGCACAACCTGGTGATCTATTTCGTGGTGCTCGTCGCATTCGGTGTGTGGGAGAAGCTGCACTGGACCGCGATATTCGCCATCCCCGCGCTCGGGTTGCTTTTCCTCAACGCGATGTGGGTGTCGATCGTGTTCGGCATCTTCAGCACCCGCTACCGCGATATCGCGCCGATCCTCGGCAGTCTCACGCTGATGCTATTCGTGCTGACCCCGGTGATGTGGAGCGCGAAGAGCCTTACCGATCGTGGTGGCCAGGTCAGCGACCGCGCGAAGCTGGCCGAGATCGTCCCGACGTACCACTACCTGGAGATCATCCGCGCGCCGTTGCTCGGCGAGGATCAACATCTGTATCACTGGGTGATCGTCGGCTCTATTACCGTGGTCGGCTGGCTCGTCGCGATCTTCGCGATGAAGCAGTTCCGTTCGCGCGTGCCGTACTGGGTTTAGGAGGGGATCGATGACCGACCATGTGAGTATCGAAACCCGTCAGGCCTGGGTCGAATTCCCGATCTTCGATGCCAAATCGCGGTCGCTGAAGAAAGCGTTCCTCGGCAAGGCGGGCGGCGCGATCGGGCGCAACCAGTCCGATGTCGTTGTGGTCGAGGCGTTGAACGACATCACGCTGTCGCTGAAGGAAGGCGACCGGGTCGGCCTGGTCGGGCACAACGGCGCGGGCAAATCTACGCTGCTGCGGCTGCTCGCCGGCATTTACGAACCGACAAGGGGAAGTGCGCGCATCCGCGGCCGGGTCGCGCCGGTCTTCGATCTCGGCGTCGGCATGGACCCAGAGATCTCCGGTTACGAGAACATCATCATCCGCGGCCTTTTCCTCGGGCAGACGCGCAAGGCCATGCTGGCAAAGATGGACGAGATCGCCGATTTCACCGATCTCGAGGAATACCTGTACATGCCACTGCGCACCTACTCGACAGGTATGCGGGTTCGCCTGGCAATGGGCGTGGTGACCTCGATCGACCCGGAGATCCTGCTGCTTGACGAGGGCATCGGCGCGGTGGACGCCGAATTCATGAAGAAGGCCCGGCTGCGCCTGCAGAAATTGGTGGCCCGATCGGGCATCCTGGTATTCGCCAGTCATTCCAACGAATTTCTCGCGCAGCTCTGCGATTCCGCGCTGTGGATCGATCACGGACGGATCCGCCAGCGCGGCGGTATCGAAGAAGTGGTGCGCGCCTACGAGGGTCCGGACGCGGGCAACCATGTCGCGACGGTGCTGCGTGAGTTGGAAGCCGAGCGCGAATTGGAAGCCGAGAAGACCATGGGCACTGAACGAGAACTGGAGCGGAATAAGGCATGAGTGAGCCGACCGGGCAGGACACCCCGATCGAGACCGGGGCGGATGCCCAGGTCGACTCCGCGCCGGAGCAGGGTGGCGCGGCGGGGCCCGTCGGCGATTCCGCGACCGCCTCGAAATCCGTAGTGCCGCAAGCGGACGAGGTGGCAACGGAGACCGGTCCCGGGGCGCGCATCGTAGCCGTCGTGGTGACCCACAAGCGGCGCGAGCTGCTCGCGGAGTCCTTGAAAGTCATTGCGTCCCAAGCTCGTCCGGTCGATCACCTGATCGTGGTCGACAATGCCAACGAGTCCGAGGTCGCGGACCTGGTGCGCGATCAGCCGATCGAGGCCACCTACCTCGGTTCGGCGCACAACCTCGGCGGCGCAGGCGGTTTCGCGCTCGGCATGCTGCACGCGCTGAGCCTCGGCGCGGACTGGGTCTGGCTGGCCGACGACGACGGCAGGCCCGAGGGACCGGATGTGCTTGCCACCCTGCTGGACTGCGCGAAACGACACGGGCTCGTCGAGGTGTCGCCGGTGGTCTGCGACATCAATGAACCCGACCAGCTCGCCTTCCCGCTGCGCCGCGGCGTGGTGTGGCGGCGGCGGCGTTCCGAGCTCGGCGACGAGGATTTCCTGCCAGGCATCGCCTCGCTCTTCAACGGCGCCCTGATCTCCGCCAAGGTCGTCGACGTGATCGGCGTGCCCGACCTGCGCCTGTTCGTGCGCGGCGACGAGGTCGAGGTGCATCGCAGGCTGGTCCGCTCCGGCCTGCCCTTCGGCACCTGCCTGCGGACCGCGTACCTGCACCCCAATGGCGCCGACGAATTCAAGCCGATCCTCGGCGGCCGCATGCACACCCAGTACCCGGACGACCCGATAAAGCGCTACTTCACCTACCGCAACCGCGGCTACCTCATGTCCCAGCCCGGCATGCGCAAGCTGCTGCCCCAGGAATGGATCCGCTTCTCCTGGTTCTTCCTCGTCACCCGCCGCGACCCTGCGGGCCTGCGCGAATGGTTCCACCTGCGCTCCCTCGGCCGCCACGAGCAATTCGGCAAACCCGACCAGCGTCCGTAGCGGTAATAAATCGGTTGTGCGGGTGGCGCAGCCATGTCAAAGTTGGGCAACTGCGAGAGAGGCGAGGAGGTGTTGACCGTGGCTAGGAACCTTCGGATTGTCGTGTTCGGACGAGCTGTGCTTGTGCACGCCGCCACACGGGACGCCACCTCATTCTTCCGTCGCTGAGTCCGCCTTGGGCTCGGTGCCCAACGAAAGACTTCTTCCATCATGGTCGAGTACGACCTTCTTGTTCCTTACGGCTGGACCGAAGCCGTAGCTGACGAATATGCCTCGATGATCGAGGAAACCTGGGTACCAGCCCGGGTTATCCGGATGGATCGCAGCGAATGTGATGTCGCCACGCCGACCGGGGTCGTCCGGGCCCGGTGTCCCCGGGTCGATTCCGAGATCAGCGGGCTGTGCACCGGCGACTGGGTGACGATCGATGCCGAACCCGCTGTGCGGCAACTGCTTCCGCGACGGTCGGCGATCATGCGGTCATCGGTGTCCGGGCGGTCGCAGGCGCAGGTGCTCGCCGCCAATGTCGACACGGTGCTGATCTGCACCGCGGTCGACGCGGATGTCGACCTCGGGCGGCTAGAGCGGCTGCTCGCGCTGGCCTGGGAGAGCAATGCGCAACCCGTCGTAGTGCTGACCAAAGCCGATGCGGCAGTGGATATTCCGATCGACGACGTACGGTCCGTCGCGCCGGGTGCGAGCGTGTTCGCGGTGAGCGCGAACAACGGTACCGGGCTTGACGTGCTCGCCGCTGTGCTCGACGGGACGGTCGCCCTGATCGGCCCGTCCGGCGCCGGAAAGTCCACCCTCGCCAACGCCCTGCTCGGTCAGGAAGTGTTCGCCACCAACGCCGTTCGTGCGGCGGACAAGAAGGGCAGGCACACGACGGTGCATCGGGAGCTGCGGCCGCTGCCCAACGGCGGCACGCTCATCGATACGCCGGGACTGCGCGGGATCGGGCTGTGGGACGCCGCCGAAGGGATCGAGAAGACCTTCAGCGACATCGAATCCCTGGCCGCCGGATGCCGATTCGGCGATTGCGCGCACAACGGCGAGCCGGGCTGCGCGGTCCTGGCCGCCATCGATACCGGCGAACTCGCCCGGCGGCGCCTCGACAGCTACCGCAAGCTGGCCAAGGAGAACGCCTGGATGGCCGCTCGCGCCGACAAGCGTCTGGAGGCCGAGCGCAAACGCGACTGGCGAACCATCACCAAACAGCAGCGGCAGGGCTACCGGGAACGGAGCTCGCGCCGCTGAACCAGAAGCGCGGAGCGGGTGGCACGCGGTTGGCGATCAGCGACCGCCCGCCCCGCGCGACGGACCCCCTATGCAACCCGTTGCATATGACGAGGGTTTACGCTTATTCTGCACACGGTGGAAGGCTGCGGGGTCTTGCCTGCGGCGCTGACGACAGGAGCAGGTCAATGACGGAATCGGGATCAAAGCCGCTCGCGGGCCGGACGCTGATCATGTCCGGCGGTAGCCGTGGCATCGGTCTGGAAATCGCCAAGCGGGCGGCCGCCGACGGCGCGAACATCACGCTGATCGCCAAGACCGATCTGCCGCATCCCAAGCTTCCCGGCACCATCCATACCGCGGCGGCGGAGCTCGAGGCGGCCGGCGGCCAGGTGCTGCCGTTCCTCGGCGATGTGCGCAGCGACGAGTCGGTGGCCGAGGCCGTGCGGCAGACGGTCGAGCGGTTCGGCGGCATCGATCTCGTGGTGAACAACGCCTCGGCGATCGATCTGTCCCCCACCGATACGCTGCCGATGAAGAAGTACGACCTGATGCAGGACATCAACTGCCGAGGCAGCTTCCTGCTGTCCAAGCTGAGCATCCCGCACCTGCGCGCATCGGCCGCGGCGGACCGCAACCCGCACATCCTCACCCTGTCCCCGCCGCTGAACCTCGACCCCAAGTGGGCGGGCAGCTCGCTGGGCTACACCATCGCCAAGTACGGAATGTCGCTCACCACACTGGGTTTGGCGGAGGAGCTGAAGGGCGACGGCATCGGCGTCAACTCGCTGTGGCCGCGCACCACCATCGCCACCGCCGCGGTGAAGAATCTGCTCGGCGGCGAGGAGATGGTCGCCACCTCGCGCACCCCCGACATCTACGCCGACGCCGCCTACCTGGTGCTCACCTCCCCAGCCAAGGCGACCTCCGGCAACTTCTTCATCGATGACGACGTGCTGGCCGCCCACGGCATCACCGACCTCGACAAGTACCGCGTCGTCCCCGGTGACGGCGAACTCACCACCGACCTGTTTCTCTGAACCACAGCACAGCGACGGGCCGCCTCATCGAATGAGGTGGCCCGTCGCTGTTCGGTAAGTGCCCGCGCGGCAACCTATTCCGGCTTGATGCCGTAGAGCCGTTCCCAGTTGGCGCGGCTGGTCAGGTCCGGAACCGCGGCGCGGTACTCCTGCTGGAGAGCGGGCAGTTCGTCGCGGAGGCGGCGCAGCACGTGGATGGTGCGGCGCAGGAGCTGGCGGGCACGGGCCTTGTCGCGCTGCCGGACTCGGACGCCTGACTGTGAGGCGTCGGTGACAACCACGTGGTCGAACAGCGAAACATGCCACCAGTACGCGTCTTCGCGGGTGACGCCGATGACGCCGTGCTGGGTGCGGCCGAACCACTGGTTGATGGCTCGCTTGATCAGCACGAGCACCGGACGGCTCGGTTCGCCGGTGGCACGGCGTAATTGGATGTCACCGGAACGCACCGGCGGAGTCGAGGCCGGATGCTTGATCGTCTCCGGATAGTCGGCACGGGTGCCGCGCGCGGCGGCCAGCGCGTCGATGCCGCCGTCCCGCAACACCTTCGGGCCCTGCAAGAAGTCCTCGATGCCCTGCAACGTGGTGTGCACCAGACCGTACTGCATGGCGACCAGCTGCTCGGCCAGTTCACGGAACAGCTTGCGGGTGATCGCCTTTGCGTCCAGATCGGTGTGCAGCGAGCCGACGATCAACGAGTTGCGCGTGCTGAAGTAGCGCGCCCAGTCGTCGTAGTCCTTCCAGTAGAAGTCCGCGTGCCAGACCGCCGCGTTGGGCAGCGTGACCGTGACGAACCCGTTCTCGCGGGCCCGGATGCCGTATTCGACGTCGTCCCACTGGAAGAAGATCGGCACGGGCAGCCCGATCTTGGCGACTACCTCGGCCGGGATCAGGCAGGTCCACCAGGCGTTGTATCCGGCGTCGACGCGACGTTCCTGGTTCTTCTTGAGCATGCTGGTGTTGCGCAACGCCTTCGGCACCTTCTGCCCGTGCCGCAGCTGCTGCAGATGCACCTCTTCGGCGCCGACATTGAGGTAGTCGGGGTTGAGCAGGAACAGCATCTGCGCGCCGACCAGGGTCGGCTCCACCGTCATGTTGGCGAAGGCGTTGAGCCGCAACACCGTTTCCGGCTCGCACAGGATGTCGTCGTCCATCAGGATGACGTCGGCGTGCTCGTTGGCCGCGGACACCTCGTAGAGCCCGCGCGTGAAGCCGCCGGCCCCACCGAGATTGGGCTGACGGATGTAGCGCAGCTTGTCGCCGAAGACCGGGACGACCTCTTGGTAGCGCGGCCGGTTCTGCACCAGGTCGGTGCCCTGGTCGACCACGTACACCGCGTCGATCGCGGCGAGCACGACCTCGTCGGAGGCCAGCGCCGCGACTGTGTGCGCGCAGTCCTCGGCCCGGTTGAAGGTGCAGATGGCGATCGCGACGGGACGAATGTGGTCCGGCGCCGCGGTGGTCCAGCTGACCTCGGTGATGCCGAGGTCGCCGCCGATGGCGTCGAATTCGAGCCAGATCGCACCGCCGTCGACGTACTGATCCAGCGGCGCGGCGAGCGTCAGCGGGCCGCTCTCGGTGACCTGCGCGGTGTCGATGATCCGCCGATGCCCCGCGATATCGGAGGCTACTAGGCGGACCCTCGCCTTCTTGGTCACGTCGAGCACCATGGCCACCCGCACCTCGGTGACGGTGGTCCAGCGCTGCCAGTAGCTCGCGGCGAATCGGCCGAAGTAGGTGTTGGTGTGCGCGGCCGTACCCTTCTCCAGCCGCAGCGCCTGGCGTTCCCGATGCGCGCGACCCTTGACAACGGCGTACAGCTCGTCGCTCACCTTCGCCGACGGACCGGTGAAGATGCCGCGCTGCAACACCAGCCGATCCGGGGCCTGGTGGTCGGCGCGCAGCGAGGCCGGGGCGTCAACGGCCGGCGCTCGATCGTTCGTTTCGGTAACGGCCTGGGTAGCCGACTGATCCATGAAGTCCTCGAAATCGTTATCGTGCCGGACGGGACAGACTGCCCCTGGATGCCGTTCGCGGCGGGGGTGAGGATATCAACCACCGTGGCTAGCTGCCTGCTCAGCCGTGGTGCCGCCGTGTCTTTTACTGTTGCTGATCGTTCGCTGGCGCGCCGGTAGCGGCCGCGTCGCCGCTCTCGCGCGCGCCGATGAAGACGAACTTGTCGTAGGCCCAGTAGCGGAAGATCACGGCCACGATCTGGCCGATGAGCGTGCCGGAGATGTTGTCCGACAGCGGTGAGGACAGGTGGAGCACGTACCGGGAGAAGCCTAGGCAACCCAGTTGCAGGCCGATCGCGACGATATTGAAGACCGCGTACAGAAGGTATTCGCGCCCGGGGTTGTCGGTCTTCTTGTGCGCGAACGTCCACCACTTGTTACCGAAATAGGTGACCACCGTTGCCACCGCGATCGCGATGATCTTGGCGGGCAATGGGTAGTGATAGAGCAGACCCTCGCCGCCCCAGAAGACCAGGAGGTTGTAGGTGCCCGCGTCCACTAGGAAGCCGATCGCCCCGACCACCAGGAACGCGCTGCCCTGCCGCAGCGCGGTGAGCACCTTGCGGACGATCGATCCCTCGACGGGCGGCACGGTCTCGCCCGTCCGCGCGGTCGACTCACTGGTTGGCACGGCCCGACGGTACCGCAGCCCGCGCGCGGCATGGCTCGACCGGAAATTCCCCCGTCGACGCGGTGAGGTCGGCCACGCGTCCACTGTGAGTTCCCTGTACCCTCCCGGTGTTCCCACATTCACCACCGATCGCGAGGATTGACCCGGGTGGACTCCACCGAGCTTCGTATTGCCGCCGTGGTGCCGTGCCACAACGAAGAAGCGTCCGTCGCCAAGGTCGTCGCCGACCTACAGGCCGCTGTGCCGGGGATCGTCGTTTACGTCTACGACAATCTGAGCA
Organism: Nocardia sp. NBC_01499; assembly: GCF_045040275.1. Classification (NCBI taxonomy): domain Bacteria; kingdom Bacillati; phylum Actinomycetota; class Actinomycetes; order Mycobacteriales; family Nocardiaceae; genus Nocardia; species Nocardia sp. NBC_01499. Next base: position 5,291,188 of record NZ_CP109426.1, read on the forward strand.
CGGACCAGACGGCCGAACGCGCCCGCGCGGCCGGTGCGATCGTGCGCCACGAGTCCACCAAGGGCAAGGGCAACGTGGTCCGCCGCGCCTTCGCCGACATCGAGGCCGATGTCTATCTGATGATCGACGGCGACGACACCTATGAGGCGTCGGCCGCGCCGCTGATGATCAAGACCCTGCTCGACGGCCCCTACGATCACGTGCTCGGCGTGCGCAGGCAGGACGAGAGCGGCTCGGCGTACCGGGCAGGCCACGAGACCGGCAACAAGGTGCTCAACGGTGTGGTCGGCAAGGTGTTCGGCGAGAACGTCGAAGACATGCTGAGCGGCTTCCGGGTGTTCTCCCGCCGGTTCGTGAAGAGCTTCCCCGCCGTCTCCCGCGAGTTCGAGATCGAGACCGAGCTGACCGTGCACTCGCTGCATCTTCGGGTGCCGAGGACCGCGGTGCCCGTCGATTTCCGCGACCGCCCTGCGGGCAGCGAGAGCAAGCTGCGCACCTATCACGACGGGCTCAAGATCCTCGCGCTGATCATCGGCCTGGCCAGGCACGAGCGGCCGGTCATGTTCTACGGCCTGTTCGGCACGCTGAGCTGGCTGGTCTCGATCATCCTCAGCATCCCGATCGTCGTCGAGTTCTACAACACGGGCACGGTGCCGCGTTTCCCGACGCTGTTCCTCGCCTTCACGCTGCTGCTGCTCGGCAGCCTGGCGTGGACGGCGGGCCTGATCCTGGACGGCATCCGGCGCTCGCGGCACGAGGCCGCACGGCTGGTGTACCTGCGCTACTCCGCGGTGAGCGCGGACGACTTCCATCCGAACGGCAACGGCGGTGACGCCCGCACCGGCGGAGACAGGCCGTGACCGCCACTACCGAGGACAACGGCTCGAATTCGGCTCAGACGCTGGCCGACCCGGCGCCAGCGTCGGCCAATGGAACTCCGAAGTCATTGCCGGACAAGACTACTGAGCGCACGTCGACCGGATCGGCGCGCGATCTCGGCAGCCGGATCGTGGCGCGTCTCGGCGGGGCGACGATCGCCTTCACGGTGCTCGTCGCGATCTTCGGCGGCCTGTTCACGGTGCTCACACCCGCCTTCTGGGGCCACGACGAGATCACCCAGTTCGGCAGGGCCTACCAGGTCGCGCACGGCGGACTGCTGCCGCACAAGATCCACGACGATCGCGGCGTCGCCTACGGCGGTGACGTGCCGACCAGCATCACCGCGCTGATGGGCTACGCGCTGCGCGACTACACGACCAATCCGGAAGAGCCGGGCTCGATGGTCGAGGATCCCGCCGGATACGACCGGCTCGGCGGCGCCGCGGTATCCGACACCACAGAACCCGTCTGGTTCACCAATACCGCCGCCTACTCGCCGGTGCCGTATATCCCTGCCGCCATTGGCATTCGGGCGGCCGAGCTGTTCGGCCTCGACGTCGGCGGCACCATCGAGCTGACCAGGGTCGCCGGACTGCTCGCCTACCTGACCGTGGTCGGCTTCGGCCTGTACGCGCTGCGCAAGCATCGGGTGCAGTGGCTGGCGTTCACCGTCGCGGTGCTGCCGATCGCGGTGTTCCAGGCGGGCACCGTCACCGCGGACACGATGACCAATGCGCTGGCCATCATGGTGTCGGCGCTGCTGGTGAAGGCGCTGTTCCTCGGCGACCGGCTCGGCCGGGTGGAAACCGGTGCGCTGCTCGCCGCGACGATCCTGCTGCCGGTGAGCAAGCCGACCTACGTGCTGCTCGCGATGCTCGTGGTGGTGGTACCCGCGGACCGGCTCGGATTCACCGGCTGGAAGCGCGGAATCCCGTTGGCCTTCGCGGCATTGGGCGGCCTGGTCTTCGCCGTCTGGATGAAGATCGCGTCGCCCACCGGCGACGGCATGGGCCTGATGCGGCCGGAACACCAGTGGCATTCGGTGAAGCCGGGCGAGCAGCTGCGCGGAATCCTCACCGACCCAGGCCATTTCATCAACGTGTTCGGCGAGAGCATCGCGCTGCGCGACGAGCGGTGGTTCAGCCAGTTCTTCGGCGAGCTCGGCTTCGCCTACATCGACGTTCCCGCGCTGACGATGCTGGCCTGCCTGTTCGCGTTCGCGGTGAGCATCGGTATCGCCGATCGGATGAACGCCGCCACCTTCCGGCGCACCCTGCTTGTCGCGCTGACCGTCGCGGCCAGCGTGGCGATGATCTATGTGACGCTGTACATGTCGTTCTCGCCGGTCGGCTACTACATCATCGACGGCGTGCAGGGCCGCTACTTCGTGCCGCTGGCGATCGTCGCGTTCGCGGTGCTGCTGCGCTGGATGCCGTTGCGGCTGACCAACATTGCCGGTCGCACCCCGACGCTCGGCCCTGCGGTCACCGTCATCGTCGCCACCGTCATCGCATTGATCGGCGCGGCCTGGAAGTACTACGACATCGTCTGGGGCTGAACCACAGCCGCACGCTTGAAGGGGTGCGGCTAGTTGAGGGTCTGCTCGCCCGCGGCCACGTAGGCGCGCTCGGTGCTGGCTTTGTATGGGCGCCACCAGGTTTCGTTGTCCCGGTACCACTGGACGGTCGCGGCGAGGCCGGCGCGGAAATCGGCGTAGCGCGGGGCCCAGCCGAGTTCGGTGCGCAGTAGCGTCGCGTCGATCGCATAGCGCTGGTCGTGGCCTGGCCGGTCGGTGACGTGGTCGAAGTCGTCCGGGTCGCGGTCGAACGCCTCCAGGATCATTCGCACCACCGACTTGTTGTCGAGCTCGCCCTCGGCGCCGATCAGGTAGGTCTGCCCGATCCGCCCGCGCTCCAGGATGTCCCACACCGCGCGGTTGTGATCGTCGACGTGGATCCAGTCGCGCACCTGATGGCCCGCGCCGTAGAGCCGCGGCCGGACACCGTCGATGAGATTGGTGATCTGACGCGGGATGAACTTCTCCACGTGCTGATAGGGCCCGTAGTTGTTGCTGCAGTTGGACAGGGTCGCGCGGACGCCGAACGAGCGGGTCCAGGCGCGCACCAGCAGGTCACTGGACGCCTTGGTGGCCGAGTACGGGCTCGACGGGTTGTACGGGGTGCGCTCGGTGAACGCGGGCTCGTCGGGCGTGAGATCGCCGTACACCTCGTCGGTGGACACGTGGTGGTAGCGCACGTCGTAGCGGCGCACGGCCTGCAGTAGCGAATAGGTGCCGACGATATTGGTCTGCACGAACGGCCACGGCTCGGCCAGCGAGTTGTCGTTGTGTGATTCGGCGGCGAAATGCACCACCGCGTCGACACCGCTGACGAGCTCGTCGACCAGATCCAGATCGGCGATATCGCCGTGCACGAAATCGATGCGGTCGGCCACCGGGTCGAGCGAGGCGCGATTTCCCGCATAGGTCAACGCGTCCAGAACCGTTACGGTGGTGTCGGGACGGTCGACAATGGTCTGCTTGACGAAGTTGGCTCCGATGAATCCGGCTCCGCCGGTCACAAGCAATCGCACGCCATGACTCTACGTCGGCGGGTGCGCGAAGGCGGATTCGGCGCAACGGCAGGCGATCTCGGCCCATACGCCATAGTTGCGATCTGTGACCTTGGTCTCATACTCTCGGAGAGATATAGGACGCCCAGTCTGCTTCGCGGCCCAAAACCCCGGCAGGCGTGCATATTTCCGCAACCCCACCATGCCATGGGTCTCTTTGGTGAACAAAATTTGAATAAAAGGTCACAACCGGTTCACCACGCGTTAGCTGGTCTAGATTTCGATCGTCTAGTCCCCTCCGAACGCTTCCTATCGAGGTTCTCAACAAAATGCTGATGAGGAAATTCGCCGCGACTTCGGCGCTGCTGATCGCCGCTCTTGGCGTGACCGCTGGCACCGTCAACGCGGCTCCGGCCCCCGAGGCCGACCAAGGAGCCGTCAACTTCACGGCGAGCTCCACCCCTACCCAGACCATCGTCTCGACCGACGCGGGCTCCATGGTCGTCGAGGACGGCGCCTTCAAGATCAAGGCCGCCAACGGCACCACCCTCGCGGGCACCGACCTGAAGTTCCGGGTCGATGACTTCATGTTCCCGATCGCGGCCGACATCTCCGGCAACTCCGCGACGCTGACCCCGCAGTTCGAGATGGACAAGGCGGTCTACAAGCCGGTCGCCCTGCCCTTCGAGGACAAGGCTCCGTGGAAGAGCGAGTTCGACCGCGAGCAGGCCGCGTTCAACCGCATGAAGGACACCATCGCGATGGGCGCCACCATCGGCACCCTGGTCGGTGGCCTCGGCGGCGCTGCCGTCGGTTGCGTGCTCGGCGGCATCCTCGGTGCCACCGCCGCCGCTGCCACCATCGTCGGCATGTTCGGCCCGTTCATCCCGGCCGCGGCCGTCGGCTGCCTCGGCGGCATCATCGCCGTCGGCGCGCTCGGCACCGTCGCGGGCCAGCTGCTGATCACCGCCCCGGTCGCCATCGGTGCGGCCATCCAGTACTTCGCGACCACCTCCGGCCCGTTCACCGCGCCGAAGTAACGTCGAGAAGCTCTCTTACACAACTGAATTCGCACGACACACAACTGAATTCGCACAACTGAAAAAGACGAGCCAGGAGCCCGCCCGACCCTGTGTCGAGCGGGCTTCCTCGAGCCCCGCCGAGTTACTGATAGTTTGCGACCTCAGTTTCCGGCCCCCACCCCCCTGCCAAAAGCACCTGGATGAGGACCTAAAACCATGATTGCCAAGAAGTTTGCCGCTACCTCGGCCCTACTTATCGCCGCGCTCGGTGTCACCGCTGGCACCGTCAACGCGGCGCCCGCGCCCCAGGGCGACGAGGCCATCAACTTCACCGCCCAGGCCGTCGACTCGACCTCCATCATCAAGACCGATGCGGGCTCGATGGTCATCGAAGACGGCGTGTTCAAGATCAAGGCCGCCAACGGCACCACGGTCGCGGGCACCCCGCTGAAGTTCCGCGTCGACGAGTTCGAGTACCCGATCGCGGCCAACATCTCCGGTAACACCGCGACGCTGACCCCGCAGTTCGAGATGGACAAGGCGACCTACAAGCCGGTTGCCCTTCCGTTCGAGGACAAGGCGCCGTGGAAGTCCGATTACGACCGTGAGCAGGCGGCCTGGAGCCGGATGACCAGCACCATCTCGATGGGTGCCACCATCGGCACCCTCGTGGGTGGTCTCGGCGGCGCTGCCGTCGGTTGCGTGCTCGGCGGCATCCTCGGTGCCACCGCGGCGTCGGCCACCATCGTCGGCATGTTCGGCCCGTTCATCCCGGCCGCTGCCATCGGCTGCCTCGGCGGCATCATCGCGGTCGGCGCCCTCGGCACCGTCGCGGGCCAGATCCTGGTGACCGCCCCGGTCGCGATCGGTGCGGCGATCCAGTACTTCGCCACGCTCGCGCAGCCGTCGGTTCCCGCGCCCGCGCCCGCCAAGTAGGCAACGCGCACAACCGAATACGCCACAGAACCCCGCTCGGCCGCTGGCCGGGCGGGGTTTTCGTTATCCAGGCAGCTCCGCCTTTCTCGGCCAAGCGGATTCGGCCTTGCCGATCGAAATCTTGTGCGGCCGTCGCTGTCCCGGCATGCGCGAGCCCCGTCCCGGCCACAAGCGGAACGGGGCTCGCCTGGACAGGGCGGACCGGTTACGCGGTCCGCGCCTGCTGGCCCTCCTCGATCCGAGCACGGACAAAGCGCGACACCCTGGCCAGCGCCGCCCTGCTCTCCGGCAGGTTCGGCGCGATGCTCATGAACGCGTGCACCTGGCCGCGCCACAGCTCCACCGCGTTCGGCACGCCCGCCGCGGTGAGCCGCTGCGCCATCAGCTCGCAGTCATAACGCAGCACCTCGTCCTCGGCCGCGATCAGCAGCACCGGCGGCAGGCCCGCCAGTAGCCCGTTGACCGGGGACAGCAGCGGATCGAGCTTGCCGTCGATCTCCGCGCCGATCCGGACCACCGCCTCCAGCGCGAGCAGCGGGATGTACGGATCCTTGCGGACATTGACGTGAGTTCGCTTGGCCGCGTAGTCCAGATCGAGCAGCGGGCTCAATCCGACCAGCCCGGCGGGCGCGGGCAGGCCGACCTCGATCGCGCGCAACGCGGTGGCGAAGCTCAGGTACCCGCCCGCCGAATCACCGGCGAAGACGATCCGGCTCGGGTCCGCGCCGTGGCGAAGCAGCCAGCGGTAGGCGGTGAGGCAGTCGTCGATCGAATTGGTGATGCGCTTGTTCGGCAGCTGCCGATAGTCGACGTTCACCACGGGCAGCCCCGTGCGCCGCGCCAGGCTCGCCGCGACCGGCCGGTGGGTACGGAGTCCACATACCGCGAATCCGCCCCCGTGCATGTACAGCAGGGCACCGTGCCGCAGTGCTCGTGCCGCGCCCGCCGGGCGCAGGATCTCCATCCGGAAACCATTGAGCGACACCTGCTCCCGATCGATGCCGCGCGGCTCCGGCCGCAGCCTGGCCAGCGTGTCGATCGCCATCGCGCCGATCGGGATGGTCGCGCGGGTGATCGGCGCGGCGCGCAGGGCCGGCCGGACCACGCCGAGGCAGGCGGCAAGCACCAGGCGCGCGGGCGCACTCAGATTTTCCGGGTTCATCACATTGCCGGGCTCGCCGACGCTGGTCGCTGCCATCGCGCACCTACCTCACCAACTGGCGCGCCGAGTTCACGACCGAGCGGTCCCAGGCGAGCTGTCGGCGCTGACATCTCACATAGTGTCGTTTCAGAACACCATGCGTTGTGTGACCTAAGCAACAGAATCACCGAATCGGCGGCTCGCGAAACCGTGAATGCCGATTCCGTAATCAATTCGACGAGCACTCGGAACCTCGCCGACGCCGAGTGCGACCGGAAATGGCAGACTCCTCGGCATGCGGGGCATTATCTTGGCGGGTGGCACCGGTTCCCGGTTGCATCCGATCACGCGCGGGGTGAGCAAGCAGCTCGTCCCGGTCTACGACAAGCCGATGGTCTACTACCCGCTGTCCACCCTGATGCTCGCCGGGATTCGCGACATCCTCGTCATCACCACGCCGGAGGACGCCGACGCGTTCGGGCGGCTGCTCGGCGACGGCGCGCAGTTCGGCGTCTCGATCAGCTATGTGGTGCAGCCCGAGCCGGACGGCCTTGCCCGCGCCTTCGTGCTCGGCGCCGACCACATCGGCACCGACAACGCGGCACTGGTGCTCGGCGACAACATCTTTCACGGCCCCGGTCTCGGCACCAGCCTCGACCGCTTCGCCGAGATCGATGGCGGCGCGGTGTTCGCCTACCGGGTGTCGGATCCGACCGCCTACGGCGTCGTCGAGTTCACCGACGGACGCGCGGTGTCCATCGAGGAGAAGCCGAAGACCCCGCGCTCGAACTACGCCATCCCCGGGCTGTACTTCTACGACAACGACGTGGTCGAGATCGCCCGCACGCTGCGGCCTTCCGCGCGCGGCGAATACGAGATCAGCGATATCAACCGGGCCTACCTGGAACAGGATCGGCTCCGGGTCGACGTGCTCGCCCGCGGCACCGCGTGGCTCGACACCGGCACCTTCGATTCGCTGCTCGACGCGGCCAACTACGTGCGCACCATCGAAGAACGGCAGGGCCTCAAGATCGGCGTGCCCGAGGAGGTCGCCTGGCGGATGGGCTATATCGACGACGAACAGCTGGCCGAGCTCGCCGCGCCGCTCGTCCGTTCGGGCTACGGGAACTACCTGCTCGATATCCTCGAACGCGGCCGGGACTGGTGAACGTGGAGTTCAGGGAGCTTTCCGTGCCCGGAGCCTGGGTGATCACCCCGCGCCAGCTCGGCGACGGGCGCGGCATGTTCCTCGAGGGCTTCAAGGCTTCGGAGTTCGAGAAGGTGACGGGCAGGCCGTTCGATCTGCGGCAGGTGAACCTGTCCGTCTCGGCGGCCGGCGTGCTGCGTGGCATCCACTACACCGAGGATCCGCCGGGGCAGGCGAAGTACGTAACCTGTGTGCGCGGCGCGTTTCTCGACGTGGTCGTCGATCTGCGTCCCGGCTCGCCGACCTACGGGCGCTGGGACAGCGTGCTGCTCGACGATGTCGACCGGCGCTCGATGTTCCTGTCCGAGGGTCTCGGGCACGCGATCCTCTCGCTGGCCGACAACTCGACCGTCACCTACCTGTGCTCGCTCGAGTACACACCCGAATTCGACAGGGACATCGACGCTTTCGACCCGCGACTCGGCATCGAGTGGCCGACGGTCGACCGCGACGGCCGCCCGCTGACCTTCATCCGGTCGGCCAAAGACACTGCGGCACCGCCTTTCTCCTGAACAACGGGAAAAGCCGACCGGCGCCACCCTTCGGTAGCGCCGGTCGGCTTTTATACGGCGAGGGTCAGCCGACGAGTTCGAGCTCCGGGTCAGGAGTCACCTCGGCCGCCACCTTGTTGCGCTTCCCGAAGAAGGCCGAAAGGGCAACCAGCGCACCGACAATCGAGACAGCGGCGGCGAACATCAGGGCGGGTCGGTAGGTGTCGAGCATCGCGGTGGGCGAGGTCTCACCGTGGGTGCCCGACGCGATGATCGCGGTGGTCACCGCGAGCACGATGGCCGCACCGACCTGCATCGAGGTCTGCAGCACGCCCGCCGCGAGACCCTGTTCGTCGTCGTCGATCCCGTTGGTCGCCTGAATGTTGATGGCGGGGAAGCCAACCCAGCCGATGCCGATCAGCATGATCGCGGGCAGCAGCATCGTCCAGTACGACGGCGCGGTATCGAGCCGCAGGAACAACAGATAGCCGACGGCCATCACGGCCATGGTGATGCCGATGATCGGTCCGGTGCCGAACCGGTCGACCAGCTTGTCGGAGAACACCGCGGACAGCGCGACCATCAGACCAACCGGCAGCAGCGCCATCGACAGCTTCAGCGGCGACCAGCCAAGGGTGTCCTGCATGTACAGGGTCACGATGAACTGCCAGCTGAAGTAGGAACCGGCCACCGCGACGATGGCAAGGCTGGCCCGAACCAGCGACACCTTACGCAGGATGCCCAGCCGGACCAGCGGGTGCTTGACCCGCTTCTCCACCGCGATGAACCCGGCGAACAGAACAAGCACCGCGGCGAACGAGCCGAGCGTGCGGGCCGAGGCCCACCCGGCCTCCGGCGCTGTGACGACGGTGTAGACCAGCAGCAGCATGGCGGAGGTGGACAGCAGCGCGCCGAACAGATCGTGACCGCCGCCCTCGGCGGGCTTGTCCTTCGGCACGAGCACCCACGCGGCGGCCAACGCGGCCAACGCGATCGGAACCGGCAGCAGGAAGGTCCAGCGCCAGCCGACACCGGTCATCAGGCCACCGAACAGCAGGCCGGACGAGTAACCACCGGCACCGAACACGGTGTAGATGGACAGCGCCTTGTTGCGGGCCGGGCCCTCAGCGAAGTTGGTGGTGATGATCGACAGGCCGGTCGGCGCGGTGAACGCGGCGGCGAGGCCCTTGACGAAACGGGTGAGGATCAGCAGCGGGCCTGAGCTGACCAGACCGCCCGCGAGCGAGGCGACGGCGAAGATCGCCAGCGCGATGAGGAAGACCTTGCGGCGTCCGAACAGGTCGGCCGTGCGGCCACCGAGCAGCAGCAGGCCGCCGTAGCCGAGGATGTAACCGCTCACCAGCCACTGCAGGGTTGAGGTCGAGAGATCGAGTTCGTTGCCGATGGACGGCAGCGCCACACCGATCATCGAAACGTCGAGGCCGTCGAGGAACAGCACGATGCACAGCGTGATCAGCATGCCCCAAAGGCGGGTAGTCCATCTGGTCGGATCGGTCGCGGAAGCGGCCGCCAGGGTTGCTGGTGAAGTCATGCGGGGTACGTTACATGCGCACGCATTAAATGCCAACACATTTAATGCAGTTGCATAGACCATCGAGGAGCACTAGGATGGGGCCATGTCGAACCCGTCGGCAATCGAGACAGCCCGGCGCACCGTCGCGCCGACCGGGCTGATTGGCGAGTGGCGTGAGCTGCTCGACCGGCACGCGACGGTGAGTTGCGCACTGGAAAAAGCGCTACAGGGACAGCACGAGATCGGACTCAGCGAGTTCGAGACGCTGGACCGGCTGGTCGACGCCAACTGCGGCGACTATCGAATGAGCGATCTGGCCAACGACATCTACCTGAGTCAGAGCGCGCTCTCACGTGCGGTGGCACGGCTCGAGCGCGATGGACTTGTGTCACGCACCATGTGCACCGACGATCGTCGCGCCGTGTTCGTCTGCCTCACCGAGAAGGGTCGCGAGGTCTACGAACGGGCGCTGCCGACCCATCGCTCCGTGCTGAGCGAGACCTGGGGTACGCCCGGCCAAAAGTGCTGAGGCCCAAGGTCGCTCGGCCACGTAACGGAGCCGCGGCTCAGACCGTACAGCTGCCGCGCGCTTCCTCGATGCCTTCGCGCGCGTCCACCGCCACCGACCCAATGCTCGCGAAAGCCTTTCGGTACCGGTCGATTTCGTTCTCTTTGTCCAGGTACACCGGTCCGGTGAACGCCTCGACGTAGACAACCGGCGGCTCCGGCTGCTCGCCGACCCGCAACTCGGGGAACTCGAGCAGCACGAACCGGCCCGAATCCATGCCGTCGTGATAGCCGGAATCCGGTGGCACCACCCGGATTCGGACGTTGGGCAGGTCGCACATGTGCCGCAGATGTTCCAGCTGCGCGGCGGCCACCTCGGCACCGCCGATGCGCCGCCACAGCACCGCCTCGCTGATCACCGCGTCGAGGTGCAACGGCGAATCGGCACGGGTGACCAACGCCTGCCGCGCCATGCGCAGCTGCACCCGGCGATCGAGCTCGCCGACAGGCATCTCGGGCCGCGCCGCGATCAGCATCGCGCGGGTGTAGGCCTCGGTCTGCAACAGGCCGGGCACCAGCTCGTTCTCGTAGGTCGACAGCCGGGCGGCGGCCTCCTCCAGGCCGATGTAGACCTCGAAACCCTCGGCGATCACGTCGCCGTACGCGGTCCACCAGCCACGAGCCTTGGTCTCGCGCGCCAACGCCGTGAGCGGACCGATCAGGTCGGAGGGCGCGCCGTACACCTTGCACATCGCCTCCACATCGAGGCTGCGCAGCGAGGTCTGCCCGGTCTCGATCCGCCAGATCTTGGCCTCCGACCACTCCAGCTGCTGGGCCGCCGTCCTGGTCGTCATCCTCGCCCGGTTGCGCAGATCGCGCAGCTGGCGTCCGAGCTGGCGCCTCGGCATAGTCGATCCAGTCGTCCCCTGCGGTAAAGCCATAGGTGTTCCCCCCTCGTTGCCGTGCACCGGCCGCACTCCAGAACCCACGCGGATTCGCCCTCGCGACCATCCCTAACCAGATGCCCGGTTCGGTATCCCGGCATCCAAACAGCATTGTTTCACAGCAAATCGGACATAGGTCACGATCAGTGGCTCAGCTAGGCCGATGGCCTCACGACGCCAAACATGTTTGACGAGCGCGGTTCGGCGCCAACTACCTGCGCGAGCCGCCCTTGCGGAAACGCCAGAACTGCACCGCGCGAACGTCTTCGGAGAGCTGGTTGACCGGCTCGGCGACATCGGACAGCGCCTGGAACAGATCGTCGGCCAGCTCGCTGATGTGCTCCATCCTGGTCGCCAGGCGGGACGCGTTCGCCAGGAATTCCAGGATGAGACGCACCGCGGCCGCGATGGTCAACCCGAGCGGAACCCCGATCAGCGCCGCGAGCACCCCGAGCACCGCCGAGACCCGCCACAGCGACACTGTCAGCGCGATCGGCACCGCGAAGGCGAACACCAGCCCGAGCATGTAGACCAGCGGCAGCAGCGTGCGCGTCGCCGTGCGGCGGAACTGCACATCGAGCAGACCGCGCGCCGCCTCGACGCTCCACTGCCCGAAGGCGCGCGGACTCTCGAACGGTTCCGGCGGTTGCTCGTCCGCGACCGGGGTGGTGCGGGAGAACCGGCGCGCCGCCGACTCCTTCCAAGTGATCCACCGCGATTCGGCTTCATACTCCTCCGGGTCCGGCAGCGGAGTTCCCCTGCCGGTGCCGTTGGACTCATCACTCATGCTCGAAATCCTCCCTGTAATCCCACATCCGGGCCAGCCGGGACGTTGTGTAGACCACACGAGTCCCACCATCCACAGCAGCCTCGCAGGAACGGCACAGCGAAAGAACAGGTCAGCGGCCGAAAGTAGCGGCGGGACAACAAGACCAGAGTAGTTCGAGCAACGTCATAGCAATTAGCTTTCAAGCTCATCTGAAAGAGACGTAGCCAACAGTCCTAAAGAAGTTTTGAAGATCGCGTAACGCTCCGGATGTCCGGCACCGATACGCCCCATGAAGATGCAGGACCCAGATCTACCGGGGAATGGAGAGAACAGTGCGCACCACGTTTCCGACTTCCGTCTCGGCGGCCGCAATGACCGCCGCTGCGCAGGACTACACCCAGCGCGGATGGACGGTCGCAGAAACGGCCAACGGTCTCTGCCTGATCACCGATGACGACCTTTCCGCCATCGAGGTCAGCGGCGAGCTGGCCGGCGAGGTTCGCCGCTTCCTGCGGGCGAACAACCTGTCCGGCCCGGTCATCGAACTGCCCGGCGCAGAGCGTCGCGAGATCCACTTGGTCACCGGCGTCCGCAAGGCCGCGATGGCGCTCGAGGCGCTGACCGCGGCCGGCGCCATCGTGTACACCGACGGCGCGGGCGTCCCGCTGCCGCCGACCCAGCTCTCGGCCGGCTCGGCCTGCTGGAGCGTCGCACCCGCCGAGGCCCGCTGGGTCCCGCCGGTAGTCGCGATCAGCGCGGCCGTCCGGGCCGCCACCGCACGCAAGCGCTCGGCGCTCACCAGCGTCGCCTGCTGAGGTACTGAACGACGGCCGGGCTGATACGCACAGCCCGGCCACCACGACCGATACCCGACCAGCGCCGACAACCTCGGCGCTGCGGTATCGGTCGTTTTGTCGTTGGCCGGCCGTCGCAGGTACCGGTCGTTGCCACCCCACCGCATATCGCTCGTTCTCTTCTCAGATCAGCGATCGCGCGGGAGGATGGGGCATGGCCGATGTCACGGAATCTCGCAACTTGTTGCGCACCTGCCCGCTGTGCGAGGCCGTGTGCGGACTCGAAATCACCCTCGATGCCGATGACCATGTGACCTCGGTGCGTGGCGATAAACAGGATCCCTTCAGCAAGGGCTTTCTCTGCCCCAAGGGGGCGAGTTTCGGCCATCTTGATGAGGATCCCGACCGGGTGACCGAGCCGCTGATTCGAGATCGAGCGACCGATACCTGGCGCACCGCCTCATGGAACGAGGCATTCGATCTCATCGCCGAACGTTTCCCCTCGGTAATCGCCGAATACGGAAAACAATCCGCCGCAGCATATGTGGGCAACCCGAACGCACACACCGTCGCCGGCGCGCTGTATGTACCCGTGCTGCTGCGCGCGTTGGGTACGAAAAACATCTTCTCAGCAAGTACCGCCGACCAGATGCCGAAACAGGTGGCGAGCGGGCTGATGTTCGGCGATCCGCTGACCGTGCCGGTGCCGGACCTGGATCGCACCGACTACCTGCTGATGCTCGGCGCGAACCCGCTCGAGTCGAACGGATCGCTGTGCACCGCACCGGATTTCCCCGGCCGGTTGAAGGCCTTGCAGCGCAGGGGCGGCCGATTCGTCGTGGTCGACCCGCGCGTCACCCGCACCGCGAAGCTGGCCGATGAGCACCTGTTCATCCGGCCGGGCAGCGACGCGTATCTGTTGTTCGGCATCGTGCACACGCTGTTCGCCGAGCAGCTCACCGACGTTCGGGTCGAGGTCGCCGGTCTCGACGAACTGCGTACGGCCGCAGCGGCATTCAGCCCGGACTCGGTGGCGTTGCGCACCGGCGTGCCAGCGGCGACGGTGATTCGGCTGGCCCGCGAGCTCGCCGCCGCGCCGACCGCGGCGGTGTACGCCAGGATGGGTACCTGCACAGCGGAATTCGGCACCATCACGCAGTGGCTCGTCGACGCGATCAACGCGCTGACCGGCAACCTGGACTCCCCAGGCGGCGCGATGTTCGCCACCGCGGCGGCGGGCGTCACCCGCAGCAGGCCGTTCCGGCTCGGGCGCTGGACAAGCCGGGTCCGCGAATTGCCAGAGGCGATGGGCGAATTGCCGGTCGCGACGCTGGCCGACGAGATCCTCACCCCGGGCGAGGGACAGATCCGCGCGCTGGTGACGGTCGCCGGAAACCCGGTGCTGTCCGCGCCGAGCGGCGCCCGCCTCGACGCGGCCTTCGCGCAACTCGACTTCATGGTGAGCGTCGACCGCTATCGCAACGAAACCACCAGGCACGCCGACGTGATCCTGCCGCCGCCGCGGCCGGTGCAGTCGCCGCACTACGACTTCGCTCTGCTGCAGTTCGCGGTGCACAACTACGCGCGCTACTCCCGTCCGCTGGTCCCGCTCGGCGATCGGCCCTCGGAATCGGCGGTGCTTGCGCGCCTCGCCGCAGCGGTCTCCGGCATGCCGCACGAGAGCGCGGACGGGATCGACCCGCTCACCGGCGTCGATGAACTGATCATCGCGGGCACCCTACAGAAGGCCGGAATGGCCGACCGGCGTGACGAATTGGTCGGCAGGGACACCACCGAGCAGCGCATCGACATGATGCTTCGCCTCGGCCCGTACGGCGAGTGGACCGGCGGAACGCTGAATCTGCAAGCGCTGCTTGACAATCCGCACGGCATCGACCTCGGACCGTTGCGGCCGAAGCTACCCGGCGCGCTGCGGACCGAGTCGAAGCGGGTGGAACTCGCCCCTGCGCCGCTACTCGACGACGTGGCCAGGATGCGGGCCCGCCTCGCCGATATCGCGCCGGACGTGGTGTTGATCGGACGGCGCCAGCTGCGGTCGAACAACAGCTGGATGCACAACATCGGACAGCTGGTGAGCGGGTCCAATCGCTGTACGCTGCACATCAATCCGGTCGATGTGGCGCGGCTCGGGCTCGGCGAGCACGCGGTGGTGAAGTCGGCCGCGGGGATGCTGACGGTGCCGCTGGAGCCGACCGAGACGATCATGCCCGGGGTGGTGAGCCTGCCGCACGGCTGGGGGCATGCCGACAGCACGCAGACGGTCGCCAAGGCGCATGCCGGAGTCAACGCCAATGTGCTGACCGATGATTCGATGGTCGATGTGCCGTCGGGCAACGCCGTCTTCAACGGCGTCCCGGTGACACTGAACCCGGTGTGACGCGGGGCGCTCCGACCCGGCCGAGCACGCCAATCATCCCGGCCGGTCGGCTTGTAGCCGAGGCACGGAAACCCTTGCGCTAACTACGCATTCGGTGCATTCTCAACGTTGATTTCGTAGTTTTGCCAGGCCGAAACGGACTAAAATGGACAGGATTTCGGTTTAGTCGCGGGCGCAAAGTCGACCCTCGAAGGATCCGGACTCCGGCAACCAGAGGGTGGCGAAGATGCCCGGTGATCAGTGCGGCAGCGACGGTGAGCACGAGCTACAGGATCGGTTCGGCACGCAGGAAAGAGCCGCGCGCTTCTATCACGACCAGGTGCTGGCACAGCTGAATCCCACGATGATCGAATTCATCGGCCGGATGGAGATGGCCTTCATCGCCACCTCGGACAAGCACGGCGAATGCGATTCGAGCTTCCGCGCAGGCGAGCCCGGCTTTCTGCACGTCATCGACGAACGCACGATCGCGTACCCCGAATACCGGGGCAACGGCGTGCTGGCCAGCCTGGGCAACATCCTGGAGAACCCGCACGTCGGCATCCTGCTCATCGATTTCGTGCGCGATCTGATCGGCCTGCACATCAACGGCTCGGCTCGGATCATCCCCGACGCCACCCTGCGCAACGCGACTCCCGGCCTGCCGGAGAACGTCAAGGGCCGCACCGCCGAACGCTGGGTCGTCGTCGACATCGAAGAGGCATACATCCACTGCCGCAAGCACATTCCGCACCTGGTGCCCGCCGACCGCGAGCGCCGCGACTGGGGCACCGACAACGTCCGCGCCAAGGGCGGCGACTACTTCGGCGCCAAAGCCGACACCGGCGACCGGACCGCGGCGCTGGTCCCGCGCTGACCAACCGGTGTCAGTGGATCTTGAAGATCACCAGGCGTTGGACGACGAAGTTGATGACGGTGGCCGTGCCCTGGGCGATGACGAAGGCGAGCAGCTGACGCCAGGCGGCGTCGGGCAGTGCGTCGTAGAGCACCGCGTTGATACCGACCTGAACGGCGAAGGTGACCGCGTAGAGGATCACGACGGCGACGAACCTGGCTCGGCTCGGCGCCGCCTGGAAGGTCCAGCGGCGATTGATCAGGTAGGCCGTCGTGGTGCCGACGATGAAGCTGAGCGACTTGGCGACCTCGCGCGGCAGCCCGATCAGGTTGAACAGCAGGCTGTACAGCCCGAAGTCGACGATCGCCGACAGGCCGCCGGTCAGGGTGAACCGGACGATCTGCGTCTTCAGGTCGACGTCGGTACCGCCCGGCTCATCGACCAGCGGCAGCTCAGCCGGGAGCGGCAGGTGGGGTTCGGCATGCACGCGACGAGCGTAGCGGTCGCTAAACCGATATGTAGATCACTACTCCGGAGTAAGAGACATCGACGCCGATGTCCGGTCATACCTGTAGCCTCTATGCCGATGTCCACGAAAGCTCCGACCGCCACCACGACAACCGGTAACGAGAGCGGCACCACCGTCACAAACGATGGGGCCGCCGCCGGGAACGCGTTCGCACTGCCGACGCACACCCGCACGTTGACCGGGTGGGGTCGCACCGCACCAACCTCATCCGAAGTGCTCTCGACCAGCGATCCCGAACTGATCGCCAGGGCCGTCGCCATGGTCGCCGAGGACAATGACTCGAAGCCACCGCATCTGCGCCGCGGCGTGATCGCGCGCGGGCTCGGCCGCTCCTACGGCGACCACGCGCAGAACGCGGGCGGCCTCGTCATCGATATGACGGCGCTGAACAACATCCATCGGATCGACCGCGATACGCGGATCGTCGACGTGGACGGCGGCGTCAGCCTGGACCAGCTCATGAAGGCGGCGCTGCCGTTCGGGCTGTGGGTTCCCGTGCTGCCAGGCACCCGGCAGGTGACGATCGGCGGTGCCATCGCCTCCGATATCCACGGTAAGAACCATCACAGCGAGGGCAGCTTCGGCAACCACGTGCGCTCGATCGATCTGCTGACCGCCGATGGGCAGGTGCAGCACATCACACCGAAGCGCAACGCCAAGCTGTTCTGGGCGACCGTCGGCGGCAACGGGCTCACCGGCATCATCCTGCGCGCGACCATCGAGATGACGCCGACCGAGTCGGCGTACTTCCTCAACGACGGTGTGAAGACCACCACGCTCGACGAGACGATCGCGGCACACAGCGACGGCAGCGAGGCGAACTACACGTATTCGAGCGCCTGGTTCGACGTGATCAGCCCGGCGCCGAAGCTCGGCCGCGCCACCATCACCCGCGGCCGCCTCGCCAAGGTCGACGAGCTGCCGAAGCGGCTGCGCGCGAAGCCGCTGAAATTCGACGCGCCGCAACTGATGACGGTGCCCGACATCTTCCCGAACTGGACGATGAACAAGCTGACGCTGCGTTCCATCGGCGAGGCGTACTACGCGATGGGCGGCAACTACACCGGCAAGGTGCAGAACCTGACGCAGTTCTATCATCCGCTCGACATGATCGCGGAGTGGAACCGTGGCTACGGTTCCAACGGATTCCTGCAGTACCAGTTCGTGGTGCCGACCGAGGCGGTCGAGGAATTCAAGCGGATCATCATCGACATCCAGGGGTCGGGGCACTACTCGGCGCTCAATGTGTTCAAGCTTTTCGGCGCGAGCAACCCGGCGCCGCTGAGCTTCCCGATGCCCGGCTGGAACATCTGCGTCGACTTCCCGATCAAGCCGGGGCTGAACGAGCTGGTCAGCGAGCTGGACCGGCGGGTGCTCGAGTTCGGCGGGCGGCTGTACACCGCGAAGGACTCGCGGACCACCGCCGAGACGTTCCACCAGATGTACCCGCGGATCGACGAGTGGATCAAGATCCGCCGAAGTGTCGATCCCACAGGCGTTTTCATGTCCGATATGGCGAGAAGGCTGGAGCTGCAGTGATCAATGCCGTAGGTAACCCGCAGGCCATCCTGCTGCTCGGCGGGACCTCCGAGATCGGCCTTGCGATCTGCGCGGAATACCTGAAGAAGGGTCCCGCGCGGATCGTCCTTGCCGCACTGCCGAATGACCCGCTACGCGAAGCAGCGGTCGCCCAGATGACGGCGGCCGGGGCGAGCCAGGTCGATCTCATCGACTTCGACGCGCTCGATACCGACGGCCACCCGAAGGTGATCGACGCGGCATGGGACGGCGGCGACATCGATATCGCCATCGTCGCGTTCGCACTCGACGGCGATCCCGAAGAGCTGTGGCAGAACCAGCGCAAGGCCGTGCAGGTCGCCGGAATCAACTACACCGCATCGGTTTCCGTCGGCGTGCTGGTCGGCGAGAAGATGAAGGCGCAGGGCTTCGGGCGGATCATCGCCATGTCCTCGGTCGCCGGCGAGCGGGTCCGCCGCTCGAACTTCGTCTACGGCTCGACCAAGGCGGGCCTGGACGGCTTCTTCCTCGGACTCGGCGAGGCGCTGCGCCCGCACGGCCCGCGCGTGCTGGTGATCCGGCCGGGCATGGTGCGGACCAAGTTCTCCGCGCACGTCAAAGAGGCGCCGCTCACCGTGGACAAGGAAGACATTGCGGTGCTTGCGGTTTCGGCCGCGCAGAAGGGTAAGGAGCTCATCTGGGCGCCGGGCACCTTCCGCTACGTGATGATGATCCTGCGCCACATCCCGCGCCCGATCTTCCGCAAGCTCCCTATCTGAGTTTTGCCCCTGGCCGCACCTCGATCCGACCCCGCATTCGCTGCGTGGGTCGGCGAGGTGCGGTTTTCGTTTCGCCACGACCGGCTACGTGCCGCCACATCCGAAGCCGGACCTGGCAGCATGATCGCCGATCGTCCGCGCAACTGTCGGCGCGGCGCCGACGCGAGTGAACCCGGAGATGCCATGCGAGTAGCCCGAGAACGTCGCACCGGCCAGTGCCCGTCGCACGTCGAGGCCGCCGGAGCGGGTCGATGACCGCCACGGTCGTCGAGCGTGGCGAAACGCCTGCCCCGACGCGTGGGCGAGGTTCGCTGCTGGCCAGGCACATCGGGTCCGGAGTCGGTGAGGCCGCGCTGGCTACGGTGGTCGCCATCGTGGTCACCACGGTGGGCCTGGTGGCGTTCGCCATGGTGAAGTGGCCCGCGTTCAACTCCTCCAACGTGACTCGAGCGTTGACGACGGTCGGACAGGTCGTCGCGGCGGTGTTCTTGATCGCGGCGATCGCGCTGGTGCGGTTCGGGCCGCGGCCCGGCAAGTGGTTCACTCGGCCGTGGGTCGCGAAACTTCTTTCGTGGGTTGGTATTTCGACGTTCGTCACGTTCACGCTCGGTATGCCGTTGGCGGCGACCAAGCTGTACCTGCTCGGTGTCTCGGTGGATCAGGAGTTCCGGACGGAATACCTGACTCGGCTCACCGATTCCGCGTCGCTGCACGATATGACCTATGCGGATCTGCCGCCGTTCTATCCGGCGGGGTGGTTCTGGATCGGCGGGCGAGTCGCCACGGTGCTCGGGATGGACGGGTGGGAGGCGTTCAAGCCGTACGCGATCGGATCGATCGCGGTGGCGGCGGTGATCGCACTTGTGCTGTGGTCCAAGCTGATTCGCGCGGACTGGGCGATCGCGGTCGCGGCGGCCGGCACCGTGCTCACGGTCGCGTACGCGTCACCGGAGGCGTACAGCTCGGTGATCGTGCTGCTGTTGCCGCCCGCGCTGGTTCTCGCGTGGGGCGCGCTGCACCGGCCGGATGAGAACGGTCGCGGCACCGCCCGGGGGTGGGGCGCGGTGATCGGCACCGGGCTGTTCCTCGGTCTGGCGGCGACTTTCTACACCCTGTACTTCGGTGTCGCGGCCTTCGCCGTCGGCCTGATGGGGTTGGTGGCGGCGGCGCTCGCGGTGCGGGAACGGTATGTCGCCGGTCATCCTCGGCGCGCACGCACCGCCGATGACACGGTGGGTCCGGCGTGGCGGGCGGCGATCGCACCGCTGGTGCGGTTGGTGGTGATCGCGGCGATCGCCGGGCTGGTCGCGCTGATCGTGTGGTTGCCGATTCTGCTGAAGGCACTGCACGGGATTCCCACGAGTTCCGGTTCCGCGTTCCACTACCTGCCGGAGTCCGGTTCCGAGTTGCCGTTGCCGATGGCCGAGTTCTCACTGACCGGTGCGCTGAGCCTGGTCGGACTCATATGGCTGGTTGTACGCGCGGCCTCGTCACGACGGGCACAGGCGCTCGGCATCGGCGTGCTGGCGATCTACCTCTGGACGCTGCTGTCGATGGCCGCGACCGCGGCCGGGACCACGCTGCTGTCGTTCCGGTTGGAGCCGGTCCTGCTCGTGCTGCTCGCGGCGGCGGGCGCGTTCGGCTTCGTCGAGGGTGCCAGGGCCGTCTATCAGGCGCTCGGCGAGCCGAGCCGGTTCCGGCTCGCGGCCGTTGCGGTCGCGATCGTCGGCGCGCTCGCGTTCACCCAGAACATCCCGCACATCCTGGCGCCGGAGATCACCACCGCGTACACCGATACCGACGGCAACGGCAACCGTGCGGACCAGCGCGCCCCCTCAGCCGTCGCGCACTACGGCGAGGTGGACGCGGCACTCACCGCGCAGACCGGACGGCCGCGCTCGGACACGGTGGTCCTCACCGCCGACACCAGCTTCCTGTCCTTCTACCCGTACTACGGCTTCCAGGCGCTCACCTCGCACTACGCGAACCCGCTCGCGGACTTCGCCGGCCGGGCGGCGACCATCGAGGGCTGGAGCAAGCTGAAGTCCTCCGGCGCATTGCTCGACGCGCTGACGGCAAGCCCGTGGCGCGCTCCGGACGCCATCCTGTTCCGCGACAGTGGCGACGCTTACACGTTGCGCCTCGCCAAGGACGTCTACCCGAACGATCCCAACGTGCAGCGCTACACCGTCACCTTCCCCAAGGCACTCTTCGCCGACCCGCACTTCACCAGCACCGACATCGGCCCCTTCACCCTGGTCACCATCCACCGATAGCAGCTTTGCATCGAATACGGCAGAAGCGCGCCCCGACCTGCGCCGCTGCCGTGTCCTGCTCGGCCGACAGCTCCCGTTGCCAGGCGCGACACCGTGTCTTTGGGTAGCGTGGGCGACTGAGTTGAAGCTAGTTATAGGAGAAGTTTGCAGGTGGTACGGGCGCAACAGGTCGATCTGGACAGGCTGGACGGGTCGGCGGTGGGGGTCGCGGACCGGGAAGCCACCGCGACCGGAGTGCTCACCACGACCCCGGTTCGCAAGCGAAGACTCCCCCGCATCCGGGTCAACCCGGTCGATCTGATCCCCGCCTTCGGTTACCTGGCGTTGGCAGTCGTCGTCCTGTCCGGGCAGTGGCGCAATACGCAGAGCGGATACCTGATCAAGAGCGGTCAGGACCAGACGATGTGGGAATGGTTCTTCGCGGTCACCGCGCATTCGGTGGCGCATCTGGAGAACCCGCTCGGCACGACCCTGCAGAACTTCCCGGCCGGGGTGAACATGATGGCCAATACGGCCATGTTCGGGGTCGGGGTGCCGTTCACGCCGATCACCCTGCTGTTCGGGCCGACCGTGACGTTCGTGCTGGTGCTGACCCTCGGGCTCGGCACCACCGCGCTGGCCTGGTACTGGCTTTTCTCCCGCGAACTGGTCGAGTCCAAGGTAGCGGCCGTAATCGGCGGCCTGGTCTGCGGTTTCGCGCCCGCGATGATCTCCCACGCCAACGCGCACCCGAATTTCGTTGTGCTGCTTCTGCTTCCGATCATGGCCGGGTTGCTGATCCGGATGGGCAGGCGAGCCGGTGTCCGCGCCGCGGACCGGCGACGCTGGCGTGTCCGCGATGCCGTCCTCTTGGGATTCCTTGTGGCACTGCAGATCGCGCTCGGCGAGGAACCGCTGCTGATCTTCGCGCTGTCGTTCGGGTTGTTCACCGTTGTGTACTACCTGCACACACCGCGGCAGGGTCTGCGCGTGTTGCGCGGGATCGCACCGGCGATCATGCTCGCCGGGTCGATCGCCTTGGTGTGCACCGTGATTCCGCTGTGGTGGCAGTTCTTCGGGCCGCAGAGCTACCACTCGATCGATCACGGCCCGATGGGTAACGACCTGAAGGCGATCACGCAGTTCCCGTCCGAGTCGCTCGGCGGGATCTTCTCGCCAGGACAGTACGTGGCGATCAACGAGACCGAGCAGAACGCCTACTTCGGCTGGCCACTGCTGCTGGTGCTCGCCGCCACCATCGCGCTGCTCTGGCGCGACCGGGTGGTGCGGGCCGCCGGTGTGGTGATCGCGGTGTTCGGCGTGCTGTCGCTCGGTGCGGTCGCCATGGTCGGCAAGCAGGACACCGGCATCACCTTGCCTTGGCGCTGGGCCGAACACGTCCCGCTGCTGAACACCGTGCTGGAAACCCGGCTCACCATGGCGGCGATCCCGGCCATTGCCGCGGTGCTCGCTCTGGCGACCCAGCGGGCGATCGGCTGGTGGCGCGAGTCGCCGGTCGATTGGCGACCGCTTGCCTGGTTCGGCGCACTGCTTTTCGCGTTGCTTCCGCTGATACCGACCGTCCTTCCGGTGGTGCAGCGCCCGCCGACGCCCGCCTTCTTCGCGGACGGAACCGTGCGCGATTACGTCCACAACGGGTCCGTGGTGATGGTGCCGCCGTCCCGGCCGATGGACGCGGGCGCGCTGCGCTGGCAGGCCGACGCGAACTTCGACTTCCCGCTCGCCGGCGGCTATTTCGTCGGCCCGACCAGTACCCAGAAGAAGGGCATCTACGGCCCAGAGTTCCGGCCGACCACCGCGCTGCTCGTCGAGGCGCAGAACACCGGCAACGTGCCGCCGATCACCGACGAGGCGCGCGAACAGCTCCGGACCGACCTGGCCTTCTGGCGGGCCGACGTGCTGGTGCTGCCGACCACCTGGAACGGCGACACGCTGCGCACCACCGTGACTCAGCTGCTCGGCTTCGAGCCGAAGCGGGTGGCTGACGTGTGGGTTTGGGACGTTCACGCGCTGCGATAATCGGGCGAAGCGGTCGGCGATAGTGGTGATCACCGGCTCCGGCGCACCGGGTAGCTAGCATCAACCCCCGTGCGACCGGACCGATCAACTCGAGCGTTCACCCGTTACCGCCTGATCGCCCTCGTCTCCGGGCTCCTCGGATTCGTGCTGGCGCTGCTGACACCGCTATTGCCGGTGCGGCAGGACCGGGCAACGCTGGACTGGCCCCAAGCGGGCGTCAGCAGCGTCGAGGCGCCGCTGGTGTCGTATCAGCCGCTGCGGCTGAATGCGACGCTGCCGTGCTCGCTGGTGCAAGCGGTGGGATCGGGCACGGTGCTGTCCACCGTGCCCGTGGCGTCGGGACAGGCGGCCACCAAGGGGCTCGTTGTCGCGGTCGCCGACGGAACGCTGTCGGTGGTGCTGCGCGACGTTCCGCTGCTGTCCGCGCCGGTCGCCGAGATCACCGCGGCGGGCTGTAGCGCGCTCACCATCGACTCGACGGCCGCAGCGACCACCACCGAGATCACCGGCGCGGTCCGCAAGGACGGAACGCCGTTCCGTAACACCGTGACTCGGGATATCCGCCCGCAGGTGGTCGGCGTGTTCACCGATCTAGAGGCCGGGCGGTTGGACGGTGCGCGGTTGCACGCCGACATCGACTCGCGCTTCTCCTCGTCGCCGACGGCGCTGAAGCTGGCCGCGATCATCGCGGCCGTGGTCTGCACCATCATCGCGTTGCTCGCGCTGCACCTGCTCGACACCAGCGACCGGCGGCGGGCCCGCCGATTCCTACCCGCACACTGGTGGCGGTTCACGGTGGCCGACGGTGCGGTCCTCGGGACGCTTGCGCTGTGGCATTTCATCGGCGCCAACACCTCCGACGACGGCTACATCCTGAACATGGCGCGTGCCTCCGGGCACGCCGGGTACATGGCGAACTACTACCGCTGGTTCGGCGTGCCAGAGGCGCCGTTCGGCTGGTCGTACGAGGTGCTCGCTTGGATGACCAGGATCTCCGATGCCAGCCCGTGGATGCGGCTGCCCGCCGTGCTCGCCGGCGTCGCCTGCTGGCTGGTGATCAGCCGGGAAGTGTTGCCGCGCTTGGGTGCTCGGGTTCGACGCAACAAGGTCGCGCTCTGGACGGCCGGGCTGGTATTCCTCGCCTTCTGGTTGCCCTACGACAACGGCCTGCGCCCTGAGCCGCTGATCGCGGCGGGCGCGCTGCTCACCTGGTGCTCGATCGAACGTGCCATCGCCACCGGGCGGCTGCTGCCCGCCGCCGTCGCGGTGTTGATCGCGGGGTTCTCGCTTGCCGCCGGGCCGACCGGGCTCATCTGCATCGCGGCGCTGATCGCGGGCTCGCGGCCGGTGTTGCAGATCATCATCAAGCGGGCGCGCGGAGTTGTTCCCGCGATCGGCGGCGGTGTGGCCGAAAGTCCTTCGGGGTCAATGGGACTCGATACCGCTGACGAGGACGGACCGGCAACGAATACCGCAGCGCGTCGACCGTCCTTGGCGACAACATTGTTCCGCTATCTGGCACTGCTCGCGCCGGGCCTGTCCGCCGGAACCCTGGTGCTGGTAGTGGTTTTCGCCGATCAGACGCTGTCGACCGTGCTGGAAGCCACCCGGGTGCGCACGATCGTCGGGCCGAACGTGGCCTGGTTCGATGAACGCACGCGGTGGGATTCGCTGCTGATGCTCTCGCCGGACGGGTCGCTTGCTCGCCGGTTCGGTGTGCTGGTGATGCTGCTGTGCCTGCTGGTCTGCGTGCTGCAGGTGCTGCGCAAGGGACGCATTCCAGGCACGTCGCGCGGGCCGTCGGTGCGGATTCTCGGCATCGTCTTCGGTTCGTTGGTGCTGATGATGTTCACACCGACCAAGTGGACGCACCACTTCGGTGTGTACGCGGGCTTGGCCGGGTCGCTGGCCGCGCTCGCGGCGGTTGCGGTGGGCGGCGAGGGAATTCGCTCGCCGCGCAACCGGTCGCTGTTCGCGGCGGCGGTGCTCTTCCTGCTCGCCATTACGTTCACCGGGTCCAACGGCTGGTGGTACGTGTCCAGCTACGGCGTGCCGTGGTGGGACAAGGCGCCGCTGTTCGCCGGCAAGGGTTTCTCCACGTTGTTCCTCGGGCTCAGCGGGGTCGCGCTGGTTGTCGCGGTGTGGCTGCACTATCGCGAGCCGTATCGCCGACCACGCACTACGCCAAAGCGTTTCGATCGGTTCGCGACCGCGCCGCTGACCATCGCCGCGGCGATTCTCGTGCTGTTCGAAGTGGCGTCGCTGGCCAAGGCAGCGGTCGCGCAGTACCCGGCGTACTCGGTCGCCAAGTCGAATCTCCAGTCGTTGCAGGGAGATTCGTGCGCGCTCGCGAACGAGGTGCTGGTGGAGACCGACACGAAGAACTCGCTGCTGCTGCCCTACTCGGGTTCGCCAGCTGACGGATTGGCCGCGGAGTCGAAGGGATTCACGCCAAACGGTGTCGCGAGCGATCTCACCGCCGACGCGGATGAGACCGTGGCAGGCGGGGCCAACTCGGTCAACTCCGACGCCAAGAACAAGACCACCAAAACCACCGGCGCCGGTACTGGCGGCGGGACAACCACGCAGACCGGCGTCAACGGCAGCGCGGTCGCCCTGCCGTTCGGCCTCGACCCGGCGACAACGCCGATCATGGGCAGCTACCAGGACGGCGAGCAGCAGCAGGCCTCGCTGACCTCCCAGTGGTATCACCTCGACCTGACCGACAGCATGCGCAACGACCCCGCCTACCAGGTGCTCGCGCTCACCGCGGCGGGCCGGATCCGGCACGTCGACGCGGACGGCGTCGTCACCTACGGGCAGGAGCTGCACCTGGAGTACGGCGTGCACGAGGCGGACGGGTCGGTGCGCAAGCTCGGCTCGGTCGACCCGATCGATATCGGGCCCGCGCCGTCCTGGCGCAACCTGCGGGTGCCGCTGAGCCAGCTGCCGATCGAGGCGAACGCGGTGCGGCTGGTCGCGGTGGACAACGACATCACCCCGAAGCAGTGGCTCGCGGTGACGCCGCCCCGGCTGCCCAAGCTGGCCACGCTGAATTCCGTTGTCGGCTCGGACAATCCGGTGCTGCTCGACTGGCACGTCGGGCTCGCGTTCCCGTGCCAGCGCCCGTTCAACCACCACGACGGCGTCGCCGAGGTGCCCGACTGGCGCATCCTGCCCGACCGGGTCGGTTCGGACGCGTCCAACGCGTGGCAGGACGATATCGGCGGCGGTCCGCTCGGCTGGACCGGGCTGCTGCTGAAGTCGGAAACCATCCCCAGCTACCTCGATCACGACTGGTCGCGCGACTGGGGTTCGCTGGAGAAGTTCACCCCCTATGACACGAAATCCGCACCCGCTGAGATCGGTGTCACCGTGCAGAGCCGGACCGGCCTTGCCAAGGACGATCCGATCCGGGTTCGCTAGGCGCCGTTGCCGTTCCGCGACACCGAACCAGCCGGTTCGGTGTTGCGGGGCCGCAAAGATGTTGTAAACAGACCGGTTGGACGGCAAAAACACCGCAGGATCGCAGGACGAAACCCACAGAAATCCGTAACCTGTGCACTATGACGTCGGCTTTCGACCACATGGATCTGCGCGACCTCGTCGGTCTGCTCACCGCGGATGAGCAACGCGAACTGCGCCCAGCGATCCTGCGCGTACTCGACCGCCTCCCCTCGCAGGAGGTCCTCCGCCGCGAACTCGGTCTGCGTATGACAAAGGTCTGAGCAAACCTCCGGCGACTGTCCGCGCCGCCTGATCCGCACCGAGCAGGTCACGCCCGGCACCTCACGGCACCAGAACGAGCCGACCACGAAGCCCGCCCGCCGCCAACCGCCGTTGCGCGGTCGCCACCGCGGCCAACGGCAGCGTCTCGGCGACCCGCAGCGTCAGCTCGCCCGCATCGACCCTGGCAACCAGCTCATCCAGTTGGCGACGATCCGCGCGCACCAGAACGGTCGTTACCGTGGTGCCGCGCAACGGAATCGGGGTCGCCGGCACGCTCACCGAAATGAACCTGCCACCACCGCGCACCGCGGCCAACGCCGCCGGACCGAGCGCCGCCGCATCCAAGGCCGCGTCGACACCACCGGTGGCTATCTCGCGAACCGCGTCCGGCAGATTCTGCGTGCGGGGCACGAAATCGGTCGCACCGAGGGCACGCACCACCGACTCGTCAGCGACACCCGCCGACGCGATCACCCGAACCCCCTGCGCCGCAGCGAGTTCGACAGCGAAACCGCCGACCGCACCGGCGGCGCCGGTCACGAGCAGCGTCTCGCCCCGCCGCAGCCCGAGTGCGGCGAGCGCCTGCACCGCGGTCAGCCCATTGAGCGGAATGGTCGCGGCCGCGACGGCGGCAACCGAAGTCGGTGCGGGAGCGATGTTTCCGGCCTCGAGCACGACGTAATCCGCCTGGGCCGCCAACGATACGTCGAGCCGGTCGCTGATCCCGATCACCGCCTGCCCCGGCGCGAAACCCAGCACGTCCGCGCCGACGGCGTCGACGGTGCCCGCGACATCCCAGCCGATGCCCCATTGGTCCCGCGCGGCGGCGAATGCCGTGCCGCCCACGCCACGGCGCACCAGCAGATCCACCGGATTGACCGCCGCCGCGGCGACTTTCACCCGGACCGCGCCGCGCCCCGGCTCCGGCGTCGGCACCTCGACAATCTCGACGACACCGTCAGGACCTGGCTGACGGACGACCACTGCACGCATGATGTTCCTTACCTGTTCGACTTCGACCAACGTAAGCCGAGCTACTATCCAATAGGTAGTAGTTACCTACGAGTGCGTACCGAACAGCGAGGTGAGCTAGTGCCGACAACAACCGCGGCCCAACGTCGAGAACAGGCAAAAGAGCAGTACGACGCCTTCATGGCGGACTGCCCCGCCCGCCGCCTGCTCGACCGCATCAGCGACAAGTGGGTCAGCCTCGTCCTCGCCGCGCTCGCCGATGGCCCCCTCCGCTACGCCGAACTCAGCCGCACGATCGCGGGCGTCAGCCCCAAAATGCTCACGCAAACACTGCGCACCCTCGAACGCGACGGCCTCCTCGAACGCCGCATCACCGCGGCGGTCCCCGTCCGCGTCGACTACGAACTGACCGAACTAGGCCACAGTCTCGAACCCGTCATGCGCGCCATCAAATCCTGGGCCGAACACCGCATGAACGACGTCCTCACAGCCCAGTCCCGCTACGACGGCGAATCGGTCTAGCCACCAACGAGCGCAGGCCCGTCGGGAAGGCTGGATACCTTCGCGACGGGCCTGCGGTCGTTCGCTGTGTACTAGAACACTCGGAGGCGGCCTGGGGTCCAGAAGCCGGAGCGGGTGGCGGTGCCGGTGTCGAGGTTTGCTCGCTGGGCGGTGCGGTCGTATTGCTCGTAGCGCTCCAGGGAGCCCCAGTCGCGGGCCCAGTTGTCCTTGAGGTAGGTGGGGACGGTTACCGACCTCGCGAGCATCTGGGTGAAGCCGAGGGGGCCGCCGAATTCCTGAGCCTGCCAGGTGTTGGTTGAGCTGATGGCCAGCGGGCGGTCGGGCAGGATGCGGTAGCCGGGAACCTCGGCGACGCCGTTCTTGTGGTCGAACGGACGCTGGCAGGGGAACTGCAGGCCGACCGCCCAGTCCTCGAGGACCGGCTGCTCGGAACCGATGAAGGTGTTGAGCGACTGCAACTTCGGCATGCGCGGCGGGGTGAACGCCAGCCACTGGTCACCGATCAGGATCGGGTCGTTGGCGACGATGCGCACCGCGTCGGCGTCCGGCGCGATCTCGGCGAGCGGGACGCGCAGGTTGCGCCAGGACGGGAACGGGCCGATATCGCGCGGCAGGTAGGTGCCGAGCTTCTCGATGCTGCCGTCCGGCTGCCGCTTGCCGTAGTCGACGGTGAGCGACTGGCCGTACTTGGTGTCGCCGGTGTCGTCGACCGACAGGATGCGACCGGCGGCGGAGATCACCACGAGCGGGCTGTCCGCCGAGCGCGGCGCGAGCCCGTACCAACTCGACGTGACGTGCGCGGGCTGCTGCACATTGTTCTGGTAGCTGCCGAGGATCGGCGTGGTCGCCGGGTCGAGCCCGAAGGGCAGCGCCACGGTGCTGCCGTTCACGCCGCGCGCACCCTGACCACCGCCGGTGCCCGCGCTCTGCCCCTCGGCGAACGCGGCGCCGACCGACTGGGTCGAGGTGTTACCGGTGCCTGGCTTCACCTCGACGCTGTCGGCGGACAGATCGTTCGGCACGCCGTTCGGATCGAAGCCGACCGGGTCGGTGCCAGCAAGCGGGTCGTTGGGATCGGTGAGCGGATGCGCGGGATCGACGATCGGCTGCAGCGTGCCGCCGTTCGGATTCGGTTCCACCAGAACGTCATTGGCGAGCCCGCAGCTGCTGCCGCCGAGCGCGTCGAAGTTCGACCTGGCCAGCGAGTACGCCGGGTACTGCGCGACCGCGCCCTTGACCAGCGACAACACCTCGAGCAGCACCATCAGCGCCGCGACGACGGTCAGCGGGATCGCGGCGAACTTACGAATCCGCTTGCCGCGCGCGGACTTCGGCGAGGCCTCCGGTTTGGCGTAGCCCTCGCGCAACGAGTGCCAGGCGACCAGGGCGAGCGCGAGACCGAACAGCCCGAGCATCAGGGTGTTGGACTGGTAGCCGTGCAGCGAGATCCGCTTGTCGAACCACGGCACGCCGAAGCTGGACACATACCAGTAGCCGTTGATGCCGGAGAACGACAGCGCGAGCACGAACAACAGTCCGGCCAGGAAGATCGCGCGGTTCTTCCGTGCGCGCAACGCCGACGCCGAGACCGCGACCGCGGTCACCGCGGCCAGCGAACCGGCGATGCCCGCGTACGCGCCGAAGTGGTGCGTCCACTTGGTCGGGTTGAACATCATCAGGAAGATGGTGCCGAAGACGACGCCCATCAACCGCCAGGTCGGCCCGCTCGCGATGCCGGGAACCCGCCTGCGCCGCAACAACACCAGCATGGTGGTGAACAGGCACAGCAGCATCACCAGGAACGCGAACCGGCGGGCGAGCGAGCCGTCAACGGTCTCCACGAACAGGTAGTAGTAGCGCAGGTAGTCCTCGTACCAGGCCAGGTTCGGCCCGGTCACCTGACGCACCCGGTTGGCCTCCTGGATGGCCGCGAAGGTCTGGTCGCTGTAGACGACGGTCAACACCAGCAAACCGGCCGCGGCGATCGGAGCGAGCAGTGGCAACGTCGACCACCACTTCGCCCCCGCCGAACCGAACTGCCTTCGCCTGCGCACCACGATCCACACCAGCGGCCGAATACCGGCGAGCAGCGCG
Organism: Nocardia sp. NBC_01499; assembly: GCF_045040275.1. Classification (NCBI taxonomy): domain Bacteria; kingdom Bacillati; phylum Actinomycetota; class Actinomycetes; order Mycobacteriales; family Nocardiaceae; genus Nocardia; species Nocardia sp. NBC_01499. The sequence continues at coordinate 5,321,654 of NZ_CP109426.1, forward strand.
GCAACACACATCAATCCGGTGGGCGCGGCGGCAAGGGTGAACGCCGCGACCAGGACCGCGACACCGGCGGGCAACAGTCGTCCGGTCGCGATGGCCCGCTCGATCGACACCCAGGTGAGCAGCGCGCCGAGCGCGACGATCGGCTCCGACCGCAGGCCGTTGTCGAACGGCATCCAGAACGCGAGGAACACCAGACCGCCGGTCCACAGCGCGACCTTGCTGTTGCGCACGCCGCGCCCGAGGCGCGGCACCACCTCGCGACTGATCACCATCCAGCAGAGGACAGCGCAGGCCAGCGCGGGCAGGCGCACCCACGGGCTCGCGGTGGAGAACTCCGCGAACAGCTGGATGACGTAGTAGTACCAGCCGAACGGCGCCTCCGGCACGCCGTACCAGCGGAAGTAGTTGGCCATGTAGCCCGCGTGCGGCGCGACCCGAACCATGCTCAGGATGTAGCCGTCGTCGGAGGTGTTGGCGCCGACGAAATGCCACACCAGCAGCGTGCCGATGACCGCGCCGTCGGCCCAGGTCGGCTTCAGCCAGTTCGCGGGCAGGAACCGGCGGTGCCCGCGCCCGTCACTGCCGTCGAGCCGGGAAAGCGCCGCGAGCGCGACGAGGGTGCACAGCACCGCCGCGATCATCGCGATCAGCTTGATCACGGTCGGGCTGCTGGAGAAGCGGGTGTCCACGGTCATGTGGAAGTTCAGACCGGCGGGCGAGGCGCCCTTCAGGTCGGAGAAGACGCCGACCACCTGCGGCCGCAGGTCACCGTTGAGCGCGCCCTCGAGCGGCACCTCGACCTGCTGCTCGGTCCCGGGCGCCGCGCCCTCGACCGGCTTGGTCACCGTGGTGGTCAGCCCGGTGAACTCCGCGTGCGTGCGGTCGTGGTCGGAGGTGAGCTCGATCGCCGAGCACCGGCCCATGTCCGAGCGCGGCGCCGACACCACAACGGCATTGCGGTCGATCACGTCCACCGTGGTGTCCGACACCCGGATGAACATGGCCTCCAGCGCGGCCCGGTCGCCCTGCGGCGGCGCGGTGGCCAACAGCATGCCGCCACGTTCCGGCAGCTGCGCGACCGCGCTGCACGGGATGGTGGCGCTCAGGTCGATCGGGACCTGAGACATCAAGGGGGCCTGCACATTGCCGAGCGTCCCGCTCTGCGGCCAGTTCAGTGCGGCGGTCGTCTGTGTCACCGGCAGGAACGGGGTGGCCAATGCGAACAGCGCGCCGAGCAGTCCGGCGACCAGCGCGATGATTCGCGCGGTGCGGAAATCGGCCGAAGAGGCCGCTGGCACGGCGGGCGGTTTCGTCAGGACAGCAGTAGCGGCGTCGGGCACGATTGGCAATGCTAGCTCCCCGGCCCCGTCACGTCTTCAGGCCAGGCGCGTCCGCCGCCCCGAGTCTTTAGGTCGACTTAGTCGCGCGGTAAGTTTCGTCGGCGTCCGCCGGATAAGTGTCGAGTCCCGTTGTCGGCGTACCCATCGAGTTACCAGGGTGTCCGCAAGATCAGTTGTCGGTTTCTCCACCATTTGAAATGGTTTGAAATGCGAAATGAACTTTAGGGCTGCCGACCTGGACAAACGTCACAGTTGATCATGCGCGGACGCGGACGACTCGCCGGACACGCCCGGTACGGCCGCCGTTCCAAGCCGTAGGCCGCCGACGAAAGTCGCGCCGCATCCGAAGACCGGCAAAAGGCGCGCGAAGGCGGGCTGGCAAGGTGTGGGTATGACCAAGGTGAATCTCTCGACGAATTACGGACCGATCGTCCTGGAACTTGACGACCAGAAGGCGCCGAACACGGTGCAGAACTTCGTGGATTACGTGAACGCGGGCCACTACAACGGCACCATCTTCCACCGTGTCATTCCCGGCTTCATGATTCAGGGCGGCGGCTTCGAGGTCGGCCTGCGGCAGAAGGGCGTGCAGGCGCCGATCCAGAACGAGGCCAACAACGGCCTGAAGAACGACAAGTACACCGTGGCGATGGCGCGCACCAACGACCCGCACTCGGCGACCGCGCAGTTCTTCGTCAACGTCTCCGACAACGCCTTCCTCAACCACTCCGCGCCGACCCCCTCCGGCTGGGGCTACACGGTGTTCGGCAAGGTGATCGAGGGCAGCGAGGTGGTCGACAAGATCGCCGGTGTCGCCACCGGAACCACCGGCGGCCACCAGGACGTGCCGCGCGACGACGTCATCATCGAATCCGCCAGCCTCGGCTGAGGTAGCCCGACTCGGGTGAATCGGGCCGCGCCACAACAGGATGCGGCCCGATTCCGGTTTTACAGCGGCAGCAGATGGTGCTTGCGCGGATTGCGCGCCAGCGACTTGTCGCGCAGCAACTGCAGGGCCTTGCGCAGTTCCAGCCGGGTACTTGCCGGTTCGATGACGGCATCGATGTAGCCGCGCTCGGCGGCAACCCACGGCGTCGCGATGGTGGCGTTGTAGAAGTCGATCATCTGCTGGCGCACGGCCGCCCGCTGCTCCTCCGGCGCTGCCTCGATCTGCTTGCCGCCGATCAGGCTCACCGCGCTCTCGGCGCCCATCACCGCGATGCGCGCGGTCGGCCAGGACAGGTTCACGTCGGCGCCGAGCTGCTTGGAGCCCATCACCGCGTAACCGCCGCCGTACGACTTCCGAATCACCACAGTAACTTTCGGCACGGTCGCCTCCACGAAGGAGAACAGGAACCGGCCGCCGCGCTTGATCACGCCGATCTTCTCCTGCTCGACGCCGGGCAGGAAGCCGGGGGTGTCGACGATGAAGACCAGCGGGATCTCGAACGCGTCGCACAGGCGCACGAAATGCGCCGCCTTGTCCGAGGCCCTGGCATCCAACGCACCGGCGTAGACCATCGGCTGATTCGCGACGACGCCGACGGGGCGACCGTCGACGCGGGCGAAGCCGGTGATGATGTTGCGTCCCGCGGTGGCGCCGATCTCGTGGAAACCGCCGTCGTCGAAGATGCGCAGCAGGATGTCGTGCATGTCGTAGGCGGCGTTATCCGAGTCCGGCACAAGGGAATTCAGTTCCCGGTCGCTATCGGTGAGCTCCGGTTCCATGCCGGGATTCACGATCGGCGCCAGCTCCTGACAGCTGGTCGGCAGGAAGCTCAGGTAGTCGCGCACCCACTCGAACGCCGACTTCTCGTCCGGGGCAACGTGATGGATGTTGCCGTACTCGGCCTGGCTCTGCGCGCCACCGAGCTCCTCGAGGCTCACGTCCTCGCCGGTGACCTCGCGGATCACCTTGGGGCCGGTGACGAACATGTACGCCTCTTCGGTCGCCACCACCACGTCGGTGTTGATCGGGGCATACACCGCGCCGCCCGCGCACTTGCCGAGGATCATCGAAATCTGCGGCACCAGACCGGATAACGGCTCCTGACGACGACCGAGCTCGGCATACCAGGCGAGCGAGGTCACCGCCTCCTGCACGCGCGCGCCGCCGGAATCGTTGATGCCGACCACCGGACAGCCGACCTTGGCCGCGTACTCCATGATCCCGGCGACCTTGCGGCCGAACATCTCGCCGACCGAACCGCCGTACACGGTCTGGTCATGCGAGAACACCGCCACCGGCCGACCCTCGACGAGGCCGTGCCCGGTGACGACGCCGTCGCCGTAGAGCGCGGTCGGATCGCCCGGCTTGCGTACCAGCGCACCGATTTCCACGAAGGTGCCCGGATCGAGCAGCATATTGATCCGGTCGCGGGCACTGGGGATGCCCTTCTTCGCCCGCTTCGCCACTCCCGCTTCGCCCGCCGGTTCCTGCGCGAGATCCATCCGTTTGCGCAGGTCGGCAAGCTTCTCAGCAGTAGTGCTCACGACTCCACCTCGCTAGCGCTCGGCTCCGCCGTGCCCACGGGCGCTGTGCCCATGGTTCGCTCGCGACGCTCGCTCACGTGGCCCCTTTCGTCAGTCACCCCTAGGGGGCAATCACCGCAAGCTTCGCGGTGAGGTCGGCTCCGATCTTTCCGATCCGCGGTTCATCGACGATCTGCAGGTGGTCGCCTGGGATGTGGATGACCTCGAGGTTTGGAATGTATTCGTCCCAACCACCATTCGGGCGCCGATCCGCGTAACGAGGCTCCAATTCGATCATGCCGTCCTGGTAGCGATCCGCGAGGTACAACACGACATCGCCGTCGTACTGCGTCGGCGTTGTCTTGGCCAAGTGCCGTCCCTCGATCCACGAGGTGCGCTGATGCTCGAGCACACCGCCGGGAATCTTGGTTCCGCTGATCTTGACCAGATCGCTGATCATCTTGAACTGCTCTTCATCGGAAGCCGCGGCAAGCTCCTGCAGCTGCTCCGGCGGGAGTTCGCCCTCGACGCCATAGGTCTTCTTCGCGAACACCTGGTAGCGCTCGATCCGGCGCACTCGCTCGGCCGGGCTGTTGTCCTCGTCCTCGACCGGGATGGCCAGGTCGATCAGACCGACGATGCGCACGTCGGCACCCTCGGCCCGCAGCAACTGCGCGACCTGCAGCGCGAACACGGCACCCAGCGACCAGCCGTAGAGGACGTACGGGCCGTCACCCTGCATCTTGCGCAGCTCGGTCACGTACTGCTGCGAGCGCTCCAGGATGTCGCCTTCGACGCGTTCGAAGCCGTACATGGGCGTGCCCGCCGGGAGCCGCTTGAGCAGCGGCTCGTAGACAAGCGTGTTGCCACCCGACGGGTGGAACACGAAGACCGGCACCGCGTTCGAGCCGTCTTCGCGTGCCCGCAGCGGCCGGATGAAACCGTCCACGTCGGCGCCGCTGTCCTGCAGGTTGCGCACGACATCGGCGAGCTGCTCGATGGTCTCGCAATCGAGCACATCGTCGATGGTGATCTCTGCCTTGACCCGCTCGGTGAGTCGGTCCGCCAGCTTCTCGGCGACCTCCTCCGCGAGGATCGGCAGGGTGTTGAAGATGCCGCCTGCCGACTTGCCGGTGACGATCGCCCAGGTGGCGAAGGTCAGGCGCTCGGCGGCGTCACGCGGTGGTACGTCGTCGTCTTCGTCGGCCGAGGACGGCGCACCGAAGACCGGCTTCGTCGGGGCCGCTTGTGCGGTAACCGCTTCGGCGGCACCCACCGCGGTGGTGTCCACGTTGTCGAGCGACTGCTCGATGGCCGCTTCCTTCGCGTCCGCCGCGGCGGCCTGCTCGGTCGACACCGGTGCTGGTGTCGCGGTACCGGGCGCCGCGCCGGTGATGCCAGCGGCCGTCTCGGCCTCCGCGACGATCTCCGCGGCCTCCGCCGCCACCGACGTGCTCTCGATGTCCAGCGAAACACCTTCGGCAGCAGCCGCTTTCGCGACAGCGTCGGCAGGATCCGCACCGGCTTCGACCGCGGCACGCGCCGCGGCGATGAACCCGCCGTCGACCACGATCTCCTCGCCGGCGGCCTGCCGCTCGGCCACCGCCCGCATCTCTTCGCGGTGTTCGACGGCGTAGCGCAGCACCTTGCCGACCTCGCGGAGGTTGGCGTCGCGCACGGCCTGGATCTGCAGCTGCGGGATGTCGAATTCGTATTCGACGCGGTTCTTGATGCGCATGGCCATCAGCGAGTCGAGGCCGAGTTCCATCAGCGGGATCTCCATCGGGAGGTCCTCGACCGCGTAGCCCATGGACTCGGCGACGATCAGCGCGAGCCGGTCGTCGAGCGACTGGTTGCCGGTGGGGTCCCACCGATCACCGAAGGTCTCCACGACCTCGAGGTCGGTGCCGCCCGTCGGTTCGATCGCCGCGGTGGCCGGAACGACCTCGGCCACAACGGATTCGGGCAGCGGCGCACCGGAGGTGACCACCGCGTCGAACAGCAGCCGGAAGGTCGCGCCTTCCTTCGCGTGCACCTGCACCGACGCGCCACCTGGGTGCGGGGTCAGCGTGGTGGTCAGCGTGCCGACGGCGGGAACAGCGCCGTGCGCGATCGACGCACCCAGCGACACGTCGCTGAGTACCTGTGCCGCAGCGGCATTCACCAGCGCGGCGAGATCGCCTGCCGATTCGGCCTGCACCTCCCACGCGTGCCTGCCGTCCGGCAGTGCCACGTGTGCGCCGGGCGCCCCGGTGTTTCCGGTCGCGGCCAGCGAGACCTTCGGCCAGAACTCCTTGCGCACGAACCTGGTTCGTGGCACGTCGGCGTAGGCGCCGGGAGCGAGCAGCGACGACAGGTCGACCTTGTGGCCGTGCACGTACAGCTGAGCGAGCGCGCCGATCACGCCGCTCGCCTCGTCTTCCTTACGCTTGAGCGTCGGGATGAGCTGTGCGTCGTGCAGGCCCGCCGCGAAGGTGGTGCCGAGCACCTGCATCAGCGCGACGGAATTCGGCGCGAGCTCGAGGAAGGTGGAGTGTCCGGCGTCCACCGCGAGCTTCACCGCGTTGGTGAAGTACACGCTGCTGCGCAGGTTCTTGACCCAGTAGTCCTCGGTGTGCACCGGATCGCTACCCGGGCGGTAGAACTCGCCCTTGTGCACCGTCGAGTAGAGACCGACCTGCACCTTGGTCGGCTCGATACCGGCCAGCTCCGCGGCAAGCTCGCCGAGCAGCGGGTCCATCTGCGAGGTGTGGCCCGCGCCGCGGGTCTGCAGGATCCTGGCGAACTTGCCTTCCGCCTCGACCCGCGCCACGATCGCCTCGACCTGGGCTTGCGGGCCGCCGATGACGGTGTTGGTCGGCGCCGCGTACACGCCGACCTCGACGTCGGGGTAGTCGGTGAGCAGCTCTTCGATGTCCTCGGCGCTCTTTTCGACGAGCGCCATATTGCGCACGTCGTCGTCGGTGATCATCTGCTCGCCCTCGTACATCAGCCGCGAGCGCGCGCAGATCACCCGCACCGCGTCCTCGAGCGGCAGACCACCGGCGATGTAGGCCTCGGCGACCTCGCCCATCGAATGGCCGACCACCGCGTCGGGCTGCGCGCCGTGTGCGCGCAGCAGCGCGGCGAGGCCGATCTGGATGGTGAAGATGCCGACCTGCGAGGTGCCGACGTTGTAGTCCTGGCTGTCGTCGAGGAACAGCTCACGGATCGAGTACCCTGCCTCGTCCTCGACCAGCACGTCGACCTCGTCGACGGCCTTGGCGAAGATCGAGTTCTCCAGGTAGAGCCGCTTGGCCATCTTGCGGTGCTGCGCACCGAAACCGGAGAGCACCCAAACCGGGCCCATGGTGGCGGGCGCGTCCGCGGTGAACACCCCGGCGCCGGGCTTGCCCGCCGCGATGGCGCGCAGGCCGGTGACGGCCTCGTCGTGCGTGCTCGCGATCACCACGCCGCGCGAACGCCAGTGGCTGCGCTTGGCCAGCGAGCGTGCCACGTCCTCGAGCGAAACATCGCGGCCCGCTTCGGATTCCAGCCAGTCGGCCAGCTCGGCGGCGGCCCGGCGGCGACGCGAGGGCAGGTAGCCGGAGACCGGCAGGATCACCGGCAGTGGTTCGGTGCGCTCTGCGGTCCATTCCGCAACGGGGGCAACGGTTTCCGCGACAGGCTCAGCGACTTCCGCAGCAGGCGCGGCGATTTCGGTGCCTTCTTCGACAACCGCGTCCGCTTCCGCGATCACATCGGTCGTCTCGTCGTCGAGGTCGGCATCGAGCGCGGCGGCGGAATCGACCACCGCGGCCTGGGGAGCTTCCGGCTCGACCGCCGCGACCTTTGCCGAAGCCGGAACGTATTCCTGCACAACGACATGCGCGTTGGTGCCACCGAAGCCGAAGCCGGAGATGCCGACGGTGGCGGTGCCGCTGTAACGCGGGAATTCCGTGGGCTCGACGACGACCTTCAGGTGCGACTGATCCCACGGGATGTACGGGTTGGGGCCCGCGTAGTTGATGTTCGGCGGAATGACGTTGTGCTGCAAGCCCATCAGCACCTTGGCCAGGCTCGCCACGCCCGCGCCGGACTCCAGGTGGCCGAAGTTCGTCTTCGCCGAACCAAGCAGCGCCGGCTTGTCCTCATCGCGACCGCGGCCGACCACCTTGGCCAGTGCGTCGGCCTCGATCGGATCACCGAGCGGGGTGCCTGTGCCGTGCGCCTCGATGTAGTCGACGGTGGACGGCACGATGCCCGCGTCCCGGTACGCCCGGCGCAGCACGTCGGCCTGGGCCTCGGGGTTCGGCGCGAGCAGACCGTTGGAGCGGCCGTCATTGTTGACCGCGGAACCCTTGATCACAGCCATGATTCGATCGCCGTCGCGTTCGGCGTCGGCGAGGCGCTTGAGCACGAACAGCCCCGCACCCTCCGAACGGACCATGCCGTCGGCGTCGGAGGAGAACGCCTTGATCCGACCGTTCTTGGCGACGCCTCCGCCCATGTCGAAGCCGAGGGTAGCCATCGGCGCCAGGATCATGTTCACGCCACCGGCCAGTGCCACGTCGGCATCGCCCTCACGCAACGCGCGCACCGCCTGGTGCACCGCGACGATGGTCGACGAGCACGCGGTGTCGACCGTGACCGATGGACCACGGAAGTCGAAGAAATAGGAGATCCGGTTCGCGATGATGCCGCTCGAACTACCCATGATTCCGTACGCCTGCGCGGACGCGGGTACGTTCGGGCCTTGCTCCGCGCCGAGACCGAGCGCGGAGATCAACATGAAATCGCTGGTGGACGAGCCGACGAACATACCGACCGGCTGGCCCTTGAGCTCGCTCGCCGGAATCCGGGCGTGCTCCAACGCTTCCCAGGTCAGCTCCATCATCAGGCGCTGCTGCGGATCGACCCGCTCGACCTCCAAGGGCGACATCGCGAAGAACTCCGCGTCGAAGCCCTTGACCACGTCCTGGTCCAGATAGCCACCGAGCGTGTTGCCCTCGGCGATCGCCTTGGCCGCCGCCGGGTTGCTGGTGAACTCCTCCCACCGGCCCTCGGGCAACTCGCGGATCGCGTCGCCGCGACCGATGAGGAACTCCCAGGTCGACTCCGGAGTGTCGCCCGCACCGGGCAGCCGGGTCGACAGGCCGATGATGGCGATGTCGTGTGCCTCGCCCGGCGTGAAGCCGTCGGTGTAGAAGGCGTCGCCGGACGCCTCCTCGACGGTCTCCGGCTCGCCGTTGATGACCATCTCGGCCAGCGAGGCGATCGTCGGATGCTGGAAGTAGGCGGTCGCGGTGAGCACGACGCCGGTCAGTTCCTCGATGTCACCGACGAGGGCGATGGCATCGCGCGAGGCGAGCCCCAACTCCTCCATCGGCCGGTCCACCGTGATCTGCTCGACCGGCTGCCCGATCGCGTCGGCGACCCAGTTGCGCAGCCAGTCACGCAGCTCGGCGACCGTCATGTCGGTCCCGCCGGATGCCTCGGTGGAGGCAGCGGCCACCTGCGCGGATGCCTGGTCGGCGTCCGCGTCGGCGGGCAGGGTTTCGGTCGTCGTGGTGGACGTGCCCTCGTTGTCAGCCATCAATTCCTCAAGCTACCTGTCTGCGTACCGGGCGCACCGCGAATGTCGGCAGTCCGAGGCCACCCCTGGGCAATTACTCTTCCGGTGCATCGGGGAACGCCTGCTGGGTGTAACCACCCCGCAGCGTTCCCTCGAGGTAGGCGGCCTTGCAGGCCCGCCGGGCGATCTTGCCGCTGGAGGTACGCGGGATCGAACCCGCGGGGACCAGCAGTACGTCTCGAACGGTGACACCGTGGCGCGACGCCACCGCGGCGCGCACCTCGTCGGCGATCGGTAGCGGATCGGCCTTGCCCGCGCCTGGACCACGCTCGGCCACGATCACGAGCTGCTCGGAGGCGTCTTCGGCGTCGAACTTCAGGCCGGAATGGCTGCCCTGATCGAAGACGAGCGCGGGTAGCTGGTTCGCGGGTACCGAGAACGCGGCGATGAAGCCGGGCCGCAGCGCCTTGCTCGCCTCCTGCGCGGAGAACTCGAGATCCTGCGGGTAGTGGTTGCGGCCGTCGACGATCACCAGGTCCTTCACCCGCCCGGTGATGTACAGCTCGCCGTCCAGGTACACGCCGTAGTCGCCGGTACGCATCCAGTTGGCGTCGCGCTCGGTGCCCTCGGCGTGGCTGCCATCGGCCAACCGGTGCGGCACCTTGTTCTGGAACGTCGCGGACGTTTCGTCCGGGCGACCCCAGTAACCGATGCCCATGTTGTTGCCGTGCAGCCAGATCTCACCGACCCGGCCGTCGGGCTGCTCGTGCCCGCCGTCGGCCTCGACGGTCTCCGGATCGACGATCACGGCCCACTGCGACAGCGCGACATAGCCGCAGGAGACCTGCGCGATGGCGTTCTCCGCGCCCTGCTCGACCTTGACCATGCGGCCCGCGTTGAGCTCGTTGCGGTCGACGTAGGTGACCTTGGCTTCGTCCTCGGCCTTGGTCGCCGACACGAACAGCGTCGCCTCGGCCATGCCGTAGCAGGGCTTGATCGCGGTCTTGGGCAGGCCGTACGGCGCGAACGCCTCGTTGAACTTCTTCATCGAGGTGGTCGTCACCGGCTCGCTGCCGTTGATCAGGCCGATCACGTTCGATAGGTCCAGCGCCTCGCCGTTCTTCGGCAGGCCACGCGCCGCGGCGTGCTCGAACGCGAAATTCGGTGCGGCGGCGAAGGTTCCGGCGCCGTCGGCCTGCGCGGCGAGTTCCTTGATCCAGCGGTACGGGCGGCGCACGAACGCGCTCGGCGACATGATGGTGATGTACTTGCCGCCGACCGCGGGCAGGATCACCGTCAGCAGGCCCATATCGTGGAACAGCGGCAGCCAGGTGACGCCGCGCGAGTTCCAGTCCAGGTTGATCGCGTCGACCATCTGCAGCAGGTTGGTGCCGACCGCGCGGTGGGTGATCTCCACACCGGCCGGAGTACGGGTCGAACCCGAGGTGTACTGCAGGTAGGCGATGTCATCGATGGCGATATCGGGACGCACCCAGGTTTCGCCGACAGTATCCGGGATCGCGTCCACCGCGATGATGCGCGGACGCTGACCGAACGGCAGCGAGCGGAACAACTGCCGCACCCCGGCCGCCGATGAACTGGCGGTCAGCACGGCCGCGGGCTCGCAGTCGGCGAGCACCGCGTGCAGGCGATCGGTGTGACCGGGCTCGTCCGGGTCGAACAGCGGCACCGAGATGGTGCCGGCGTAGATCGCGGCGAAGAAGGAGATCACGTAATCCAGGCCCTGCGGCGCGAGGATCGCGACCCGGTCGCCCGGGTTGGTCACCTGCTGCAGTCGAGCGGCCACCGCGCGCAGCCGAATGCCGAACTCACGCCACGTCAGTTCGTGCGCCTCGCCATCACGCTCACGCGAGTAATCGATGTAGCGGTACGCCAGAGTGTTCGCGTCGTTCCGGGTGTGCTTCTCGACGTGATCGACCAGGGTGTGATCCTCGGGAATTCGGATGTTCCCGGTCTCGTCCAGGTAGTCGTCGAAAGTCTCTTCCATTCCTTCTTCTCCTCCGAGGCACACGCAGCAAGACGGCGACAACGCCGTTGTTACCTGTGAGGCCCCGACTCGCTTTCGCCCGCGGGTGGCTCCAAGTGCCCGAGTCAGCCTGCAGTTATTGGGCGGTCTGCGCGGTGACCGCTATCGGCTAGATGTACTCAAACCAGAGTCATGTTACAGAGAAGCCCGGCTCACTCGTCTCGCAGCAGGGGAATTACGGGGGCGAATGCATCCATCTGGGTGGGAAACACCCCGACATAGGACATCGAGGTGAGTTGGCGCACACGACGGATCTGCTCGGCGATCTCCTCGAAGCTGCCGATCGCCACGTAGGGCGACGCGAGGATGTCCTCGACCGAAAGCTTCACGTCCACTTCGAGATCCGGGTGCAGACCACGCTCGATCGCGGAAAGTGCCATCTCAGCGGTCTTCTCGCGATCGTCGGTGATGACGATCGCGGTGATGGCCCAATTCAGCTCGATCTCGGCGAACCGGGGGCCGGCGGCCTCGCGGATCAGGTTCACCTTCTCGATCGTCTTCTCGAGCGTGATACCCGACAAGAGGCCTTTACCGTTCTTGGTGGTCACCGGCACGATCGAGATGATGTCGGCGTGCTTGGCGGCCAGCCGCAGCATCCTCGGGCCACCGCCGCCGGTGCAGATCGGCGGGCGCGGCCCCTGCCGCGGCCGAGGCGTGCCCTTGATCCCATTGACCTGGTAGTACTTGCCCTCGAAGGTGCACTCCTGGCCGCGCAGCAGCACGTCGAGGATGGTCAGCGTCTCGTCCAGCTTCGCCAACCGGACGCCCGGCGTCTCGTAGGGCAGGCCGGCGGCGAGGAACTCGTCCTGCTTCCAGCCGGCACCGACGCCGACCTCGAGGCGGCCCTTGGACAGCACGTCGATGGTGGCCAGGTCCTTGGCAAGCACAACGGGGTGCCGGAAACCGTTGGCGAGCACCGAGGTTCCGAGACGGATCTTCTCGGTGGCCTGGGTCAGCGCGCCGAGCGCGGCGATCGGGCCGATCTGGTCACCGAGGTGATCGGGCACGAAGAAGGTGTCGAACCCGTACTCCTCGGCCTGCTGCGCCGTCTGGACGAACTTGCGGGCGCCACCCTCTTGCTTGTTTCCCTCGCCCGCTGCCCCGAAGCGGAAGCTGCGCAGCGGCGTACCGAGCGCGGTCAACTCACCGGCTGGTGCGGCGGCTTCTGTCATGAACTCATGCTCCTGGCTGTAAGGAAATTCTGGCGCGACGGTGCAGGACTGTCGGACCCCGGACATGGCGCCGGTGTTGCCTGCGTCGCGATCACCAGCGGCACTTTACAGCGTGCTGCCCAACAGGAGTCGCGCTTGTCGGGGCAGTACTGGGTGTACTGCGTGCCGACCCGGACATTGACTGTGACTTCTCCCGACCGCGCCTCGCTGACGCCCGGTTCTGTCGTGCGAAAACGCGCTGTGTCGGTGTTTCGCACGCTTTACGAATGCGGCGGATGCGGCGCCGATTCGATGAGACCGTTCGCCCAGTTGACGGTCCACTGGGTAGAGGTCGCCCCGTTGTCCTCGACGACGAAACCGTTGTACAGCGCGTGCACCGGATTACCCGCCGCGCGCACCAGCGCGCCGACGCTGCCCATGATGTTGAACGGGCTCAGCGCCTGTCGCGGTGCGTCACAGATCAGATCGCCCTGCGCGCAAATGGTGAAGGTACGCGGGGCCAGCTCGCCGAAACCGCCAGGACGCGGGCCGGTCATCGTGATGCCAGGGACGTTGAGGCCCTTCAGCGCGACCTCCGCGCCGACACCCGCTGGCACCGTGCCGACCTGGACGGCTTGGCCGGGACCAGTGTCGCCGGTGCGCCGACCATCCGAAATGAGCGTCACGCCGAGCACCTTGTTCGCTGGCACCGGCCCCTTGCCCTGGCCGATATCGGAGGCAACGTCGCCCGCGATCACCGCGCCCTGGGAGAACCCCGCGATCACATACGTGGTCAGCGGACAGTCCCGGTAGCGCGCGGCCATCGCGTCGACCATCCGCTGGGTGCCCTCGGACCGGCTGTCGTTGTAGGACGCCTGGCCGTCCGGCGGTAGCGCGATCGGATTGGAGAACTGCGCGACGTACGGGACTGTGTATACGTCCAGGCGTTCCTTCGGGAACTGCTGCCCGACCGGATTGGAGACGTTGAGCATCAGCGAGTTCGGGTTCGCCGTCGGGTTGTGCGGGTCATCGTTGCTGTTGGACTCCCAGGTGCCGGGCACCGAGATCATCTGCACATCCGGACAGCTCGCCGACTGCGAGGTCGGCTCCTTCGGCAGCGTCGGTCCCGGCTTCGGGTGCCGCAGGAAACCGGCGAGCAGGTACCACAACAGCAGCACCACGATGATGATCAGAATGGGAATCCCGATCAGCAGCAGACACCCCACCGGCCTTGACCGGCGAGATGTCGAGCCCCGGCGCGCGTTCACTTGCAGTACGTCTGCTTAGCGGCGCTGATATAAACCTGCCCGGCCTTCTCCACCGGCATCTTGGCCGGATCGAAGGACGGATCGGAACCGGCCATCGCGGTCACGAAGGTCATCAGATCCTGATCGGACGCCCCGGACGCAGTGCCCTGGCAAACATAGTTCGCCACGCTCAGCGCGATATCCGGGGTAGACGGGGTGACGCCCTGCTGCTTCAGCGCGTCGAGGTACTTCTTGTCCTTGTCGCTGAGCTTCGAGCTGTCCGAAGGCGGCGCGGACTCAGCTGGCATCGGCTGCGGACGCTCCGGAGCTGGCTGCTCGGGCGACGGCTGCTGCTGCTCGGGCTGCGGCGCGGGCGCCGGAGCCTGCTGGCCGGTATCGGCACCGGGGGTCGACGAGGCGGGCGGCTGCGTCGCCGCCGTGGTGCGGGTCAGCGTCGGCGTGCTCGACGCGGTCGAGTCGTTACCGCCACAGGCGGCGAGCAGGCCGGTCGCGGCAATCGCCACGACAACGCCGAATACCTTGCCACGGGTCCTCTGCATGAATTCTGTCCTCGATCTGTTCGCAAACGGGGGAGGTCGCCCCCCCAACATAGCTGTCTTATTTGCCGCGCGGGCGCGGCGTGTTCGCGGCCCCCTTAGTCTCGTTGCCGAGCGGTCGAGACTCGCGCCTGCGGCGCATGCGCTTCGACCACTCGGCAACGAGACGGGCCGCGAACGGGTCGCTCGTAAGACTCGCTCCGTTGGGGTGTGAGTTGAGAGGGTGAGTCTCGGTTGGTGTTAGCCAGTGGTGGGCGCGGCCAAACTATCAGAGGCCGTGTACTTCTGGTTTTCCGTCTTTGATGACTACGAAGCCTGCCTGGAAGTTTTGTTGTACGCCGCCGGGGACTGGGAACTCGTCACTGATCGGGTAGCCGAGTTTGCCGTTCTCGTAGCCGAGGACCTGCCAGGCGTCCATGATCGGGCCGTTCTTCACTGCCCAGGCGCCGGACAGCGGGCTCCAATAGATATTGCCGCCCTCGAAACGGCTGTATCGGCCGAGGTCCTTCAGCGGCTGTTCCTCGGTGGCGGGGAAGCCGAGCGAGCTGCTCTCGTAACCCAATTGGGCGTACTTGCCGAGGATCATGCCCTGGACGCGGTGTACGCCGGTCTTGGCGCTGTAGTAGAACGGGCCGTTCTCGAAGGCTTGTACGGCGCCGTCTCGGTTCGGCGTCTTCACCTCGGGTGCGACCGGGTAGCCTGCGGGGCCGCCCTCGTAGCCCTGCCTGGCCCACTCGTCGAGGATCGCGCCGCGCACTACTTGGGCGCCGGTCTGTGGGGTCCAGTAGAGCGAGCCGTTCTGGAAGGTCTGCATGCGGCCCTTGCCGTCGGGCAGGCCGCGTTCGTCGCCGGTCGGCAGGCCGAGCGGGCCGGCTGCGGCCTGGGCGGCCTGATATCCGCCGCCGATCATGCCGCCGACGGGATGCGCGCCGCTGCCGGGGGCGAAGTAGACCCGGCCGGATTTGAAGTCTTGGGCCACACCGCCCGCCACCGGGTATTCGGCCGACTGGCAGTCGCCGAGCCAGGTGTTCGCGGCGGCCACCGTGGCGATCTGGCCGCCGACGGTGCAGGCGGCCTTGCCGGGATCGACGCCGAGCGCCTGCGCGGCCTGCGTCCAGGACTGGCGCATCTCGAAGTCCCAGTAGGGCCACGAATGGGTGCCGGACGGACGGTAATTCACCTGCGCGGGGATCGCCAGCTTGGTGAGCTTGGTGACGAAGTTCTGTGAGGTGAGCCGCGACAGGATCTCCAGTCCCATGCCGGCGTAGTTGGTGCTGACGCCGGGAATGCCGGAGGCCTGGTCGAACGGACCGGTGGCGCCGCTGCCGCTCGAGACGTAGAGGCTGACGCCCTTGAGCTTGTCGGCCAGCGTGTACGGGTCGTGCGCGGCCCATTCCGGGCTGGCGGGCGGGCCCCACATGGCGCCGACGTCGTAGCCGCCCGCGTCGCGCATGGCGAACTGGATGGCCTGCGGCATGCCGATCGTGGTCGTGGTGAGGAAGCCCGAGTAGGACGCGGCGTACTTTGCGAAACCGGGGTTGCGGGCGGCAAGGAACATGGCGGCCGTGCCACCCATCGAAAGGCCTTCCAGGCCACGGACATCGGTGGCCCGCCAGTCGCCTTCGAGCAGCGGCGGCAGTTCCTTGGTCAGGAAGGTTTCCCACTTGTAGGTCTTGCCGTTGTCGGGCTGGATCCAGTCGGAGTAGAAGCTGGACTGGCCGCCGACCGGCAGCACGACGGTGACGTTCTTGTCGGCGAAGAAATCGACGGCGCCCGCGTCCTTGGTCCAGCCGCTCTCGTCGTCTTCGGCGCGCAGGCCGTCGAGCAGGTACAGCACCGGGAAACGCGCGTCGGGGCGGGTGTTCCAGTCCCTGGCGAGCAGCAGCTGCACCTGGATCGGCGTTGCCATCGACGGCGAGTTGATCCACAGCGCGACCCGGCGGTCGGTCAGCCAGACCACCTTCTGGATGGACGCCGGGGCGACGGCGTCCGGAGCGGGAGCGGAGCCGGGCGCGGGAGCTGGTGCAGCACCGGGCGCGGGAGCTTGCGCAGCACCGGACGCGGGAGCTTGCGCAGCACCGGACGCGGGAGCTTGCGCAGCACCGGGCGCGGGAGCTGGTGCGGAGCCGGGTGCAGGGGCCGAGGCCGAGGCCGCACCGGAGGCTGGTGCCTGGGCGGAGCCAGGTACAGAGGCTGAGGCCGGGGCGGAGCCGAGCGCAGGAGCTGGGGCTGAAGCCGCACTCGAGGCTGGTGCCGGGGCGGGAGGTGGTGCCGGGGCGACGGCAGGCTGCGCGGACGCCGGTGCGATACCGGCGGCCAACGGGAGCACCATGACGGTGGCGAACAGCATTAACCGCCCGCGAGCCGGACGAGCGCCACGACGCTCGCGTCTCCCCCATCTGCCGCGCCGAATCCCTGCCACAAGAGCTTTCTACCCCGGTCCGCACCATGTTCGGTGGAGGACACGCACGATAAGAAAACCGCCATCTTCGTTTTGCCAGCCCGCACAACGCATCCGGCGCCACCGCTTCCGTGCTGGAAGCCGCGGCGCCGAAGCGGTCTTACCGGGACAAATGATTTGTGAGTACATAGATACCTCACCGGGCACCCGTTGAAACCACCTGTCCCGAAACGCAACTCAGGCCGTACCCCGCGGGGTACGGCCTGAGTGGTCAATCGGCTGTTACCGGGAGTTGGTGGCGTCCAGGATGCCGTTGCGGGACTTGAAGAGCTCGCCCTCCCAGTACTTCCAGGAGTGGGTGCCCTGGGCCGGGAAGTCGAACTGGGCCGGGATGTTGAGCGAGGCCAGGCGAGCCTGGAACGCGCGGGTGTTGACCAGCGAGAGGGCCTCGAGCGCCATCGCGTTGCCGGTGTTGAACACGCCGACCGCCGAGTTCGGCGAGTCGTACTGACCCGGCAGGCCGCTGGCCGCCGAGATGTACATCGGCAGACCCTTGAGCTGCGGTGCGAACACGAACGGGTCCATCCGCAGCCACTGCGGGCTCCACGGCGCGGCCATCGAGTCGACGTTGTAGCGGCCCGCATCGAGCATCGCGACGCGGATCGCCTCACGCATGCCCGGCGCGGAGATGTTCAGGTAGCCCGAGTAGGAGGCGGCGTACTTGAACTGGTCGCGGTGGTAAGCGGCCAGCGCCAGTGCGGCACTGCCACCCATGGAGAGACCGGCGACCGCGTTGTTGGTGCGGGAAACGCCGTAGCCCTCCAGGAAGGCAGGGAGCTCCTTGGTCAGGAAGGTCTCCCACTTGTAGGTGGTCTTCTGACCGTTGGTGTTGCTGGTGGTGTACCAGTCCGTGTAGAAGCTGGACTGACCACCGACCGGCATGATCAGCGAGATGTTGTCGCCGCCGAACTGCTGCAGCGCGTTGGTCTCGAACGACCACGCGTTGCGGTCGTCGCGGGCCCGCAGTCCGTCGAGCAGGTAGAGCGCCGCGTTGCCGCCGCGCGCTGCCCACTGCACCTGGACCTTGATCGGGCCCATGCTGGACGGGACCATCAGATCTTCGAGTCCACCTGAGGGAGTACGCAATACCGGTGTCTGCACCGGCGCCGCGATGGCGATCGGGGCCGCCACACCGGCGGCGATCGGTAGCGCCAGAACCGCGGCACCGACAGCCAGAATTCGATTACGCCAACCACGAGGTGCGCCTCGCCGTCCCGACTTCGTTCTCATCGGCGCGGCCGCCCTGCCGAAACGCATGAATCCTGCTCTCTTTCTGCTTTTCTGCCTGTTGTGGTGCCGTCGGCGACCCCGCGAGGGGCGCAACCGCACCAGTGCTGCCAACGAGACGCACACCGCCGCGCACCGGACCCCGACATTCCGGCACAGGCGACTGCGAAACAACGATCTGGTCACACTTGCGCTCGCTGGACGATATTCGACACCCGTGGCCTTAGCAAGGCCGAGGCAACCAGGTGGCCGAAATCCGCCCGTACGCAATCTGTGATGGTGCGGTGACCCTATCGCGTTCCCCCGGTGATTGTCGTGCCGGAACACCAAATTTTCACCTGATGGCCGGAAGTGTCAGCCGCTGCGGCGCACAGCGTCCGGCCCGAGGGAGTCAGCGCGGCGTAACCACGAAGGGCCAAGGGAGCGCCGCGAATTCAAGCTCAGCCTAAATTCGCGCTGAGGTCGGGCAGCATCTGGAACACCTGTTCTTGCCAGTAGTTCCAGCTGTGCACGCCCACTGGCGTGTAGACGAACACGGCGTTGCTCGGACCGAGACTGTTAACCCGAGCTTCAAACGCACGGGTGTTGGCCAGCGCGATCGTTTCCAGCGCCATCGCATTGCCGAGGTGGTAGACGTCGATCGGCGCGTTGATCACATCACGTGGCCCGTTCAGTCCGTTGCCGGTGGCGATCCACAGCCGAGTCCCATTGGCGCGCAACAGTGGCGCGAACATGCACGGATCGTTGCGTAACCAGCGCGGATCCCACGGCGGACCCCACATGGCGTCGATGTTGAAGCCGCCAGCGTCGAGCATGGCAAGCCGCAGGCCCTCCTTCATGGCGGGTGCGGAGATGTTCAGGTAGCCCGAATACGAACCGGCATAACGGAACTGGTCGGGATGGTATGCGGCCAGCGCGAGCGCGGCGCTGCCGCCCATGGACAGGCCGAACACGCCGTTGCCGTGCGGATTGAAGCCGAGGCGCACACGCAGCGCGTTGCGCAGGTTGTCGGTGAGAAAGGTCTCCCAGGCATAAGGCCGCTGTTGGCCGTTGGTATTACTCGCCGCAATCCAGTCCGAATAGAAGCTGGACTCGCCGCCGACCGGCATGACCACATTGATGTTCCATCGCGGCAGGACTTGGGAGATGTCGGTCTCGACTTCCCAGCCGTTCAGGTCGTCGCGAGCGCGCAGCCCGTCCAGCGCGTAGACCACGCGACGGGTGTTGCCGTCCGCGGCGCGGAAGATCCTCGACTTGATCGGGCCCATGCTCGAGTCGACCCAGAAGTCGGCACCGCCGGGGTTGAACCCGGCCCGCGCCGGCGCGCCGACCGCTGCGGCGCCGAACGGCAACGCGAGCGCGACGGCCAGACCGGCGATCGAACGCCGGAGCCAGCGACGATCCGCCGATTCACGAACACTGGCAACTGTCCCGCGCACCCCGGCTGATCGCATCGATTCGACCTTTCGCCCGTGCGATCCCCGTTGACCGCAACTGTGCTGCATGGAGATCGACACTCCGAATCGATGGCTTCTCGGTGCGAAGTCTTCGGTCCTATCGCTCCTCTATAAGCAGCTATTCGAACTCTGCCTGTCGAAAAACGCATCGTGACACCGGATCGTGACGCGAACCCGCGATTTGCCGATCTCCTGGCGACCTCGGAACTACCCGGTGGCCACAAGATCGCAATTCGTTCGCCAGCGATCAACCAGACAATCATCTCGCGGATATCCGGAAAACAACAGACCGCCCGGCGCTTGGTAGCGCCGGGCGGTCTGTCTACGACGAATTCGTCAGCCGATATTGGCGGACATGTCCGGAATCATCCGGTAGGCCTCGTCGGTCCAGTTGTTCCACGCGTGAATACCGTAGGCGGGATAGGAGTAGACGGTGTTGCCGCCGCCGAGCGATGCCATCCGCACGTTGAACGCGCGGGTGTTCGCCAGTGCCAGCGCCTCCAGGCCCATCCCGTTGAGGGTGTTGAAGCTCGGTCCGTCATTCGCCGTCGGCAGACCGCTCGCCGCGGCGATCCACAGGCGGGTGCCGTTGCGAACCAGATTGGGCGCGAAGACGAACGGATCCATCCGCAGCCACTGCGGACCCCACGGCGGCGCCATCGAGTCGACGTTGTAGCCGCCCGCGTCGAGCATCGCGATGCGGATCGCCTCACGCATGCCGGGCGCGGAGATGTTCAGGTACCCGGAGTAGGAACCGGCGAAGCTGAACTGGTCCGGGTGGTACGCGGCCAGCGTGAGCGCGGCGCTGCCGCCCATGGACAGGCCGAACACGCCGTTGCGGGTCGTGTTGAAGCCGAGCCGGTCGTGCAGCGCGTTGCGCAGGTCGCGGGTCAGGAAGGTCTCCCACTGGTACCGGTAGCTCTTGCCAGGCCCCGCGGCCAAGATGTTGAGCGCGCCGGAACCGGAGGACGAGCCGGTGCCCGCCGGAATACCGGCCAGCTCGCTCGGCGCATTCCAGTCCGCGTAGAAGCTGGACATGCCGCCGACGGGCATGACGACGTTGATGTTCGCGTCGGCCAGCACCGCGGGAACGTTGGTTTCGATCTCCCAGCCGTTCAGCGTCTCCGGCGCACGCATGCCGTCGAGCACGTAGGCGACCCGGTTGGTGTTGCCGTCCCTGGCACGCAGCACGCGGGTCTTGATCGGGCCCATGCCGGAGTCGACCCAGAAGTCGAACGCCCCGGGGTCCATTCCCGCCGATGCGATGGCACCGCTACCTGCTGCCGCGATTCCGAAGGGCAGCAAAAGTGCCACGGCGACCCCGAGTGCGGATCGCTTCACCCACGAACCAGTCCCGGACGTACCGGGTCTACCTTTCCAGCGGGCAATTCGCATCAAACTCGACCTTTCGTTCGGGCGGCCGGGGGGCAAACAGTTGGCGATCTCGACCGGCCCCCTCTGCGGACACCGAGTGCCGCCGTCCATCGAAAACGGACGAATCGACCTCTGTGCATACTCTTCGTGTATAAATCGGCAGCCGAAGCTTATATGTTGCTGGAAAGTGACTCATGCCACAACTCGCCTGCCGCTACCCATCAACATTCGTTACCAAACGCCGCTTGGACGCCTGGCAAACGAAAAGACCGCCCGGTGCACTCGGCACCGGGCGGTCTGTCGTGCGGACTTACCCGAAAATCACCCGATATTGGCGGACATGTCCGGGATCATCCGGTAGACCTCATCGGCCCAGTAGGTCCAGTTGTGTACACCGACGGCCGGGAAGTCGTAGGTGGCGTTGGTGGCACCGAGCGTGGCCATCCGGACCTGGAACGCGCGGGTGTTGGCGAGGGCGAGCGCCTCGAGTCCCATCGCGTTGACGGTGTTGAAGCTCAGCCCGTCCGCACCGCTCGGCAGACCACTGCCCGCGGACACCCACAGGCGGGTGTTGTTGGCCTTCAATCGCGGCGCGAAGACGAACGGATCCATCCGCAGCCACTGCGGACCCCACGGCGGCGCCATCGCGTCGATATTGAAGCCGCCGGCGTCGAGCATGGCCACCCGCAGCGCCTCGCGCATACCCGGTGCCGAGATGTTCAGATAGCCGGAATACGAACCGGCGTAACGGAACTGGTCCGGGTGGTACGCGGCCAGAGTCAGCGCGGCGCTGCCGCCCATGGACAAGCCGAACACGGCGTTGCCGTTCGGATTGAAGCCGAGGCGATCCCGCAGCGCATTGCGCAGGTTCTGGGTGAGGAAGGTTTCCCACTTGTAGGTATTCGTCTTGCCCATGCCCGCGGACCCCGACAGCAGGCCCGATCCGGAATTGGCCGAGCCGGTGGAAGAGGAGCCCGCGCTGCCGAGACCGAAGAAGTTGCTCGGTCCGTTCCAGTCGGCGTAGAAGCTCGACGGGCCGCCCACCGGCATGACGACGTTCATGTTCCATTTGGTCAGCTCGCGCACGACCTCGGTATCGACTTCCCAGCCGCTCAGGTCCGGCCGGGCGCGCATGCCGTCCAGCGCGTAGACCACCCGACTGGTGTTGCCGTCGGCGGCGCGGAAGACCCGGTTCTTGATCGGGCCCATCTCCGAATCGACCCAGAAATCGAAGCCGTCCGGATTGAACGCCGCGGCTGCCGGTCCGGCTGGGCCTGCCACCGACACCCCGAGCGGTAGCAGAATCGCCATCGACACCAGCGCCGAGCGCTTCAGCCACGATCCGGCTCTTCGAGTATTCAGACGCCCGAACACGCCTCGCATCAGTTTCGACCTCTCGTTCATGAAACGGCATCGGCCGTCGTCTAACGATGACCCGCCGATGCCCACAACTAGTTGACGTCATGACGGGCGTACTTTCGCAGCCTAGCGCGTCATCGTGACAAGGGCGTTATCGAACCGAGACAGAGGGATGTACACAGATTTTGTGAAACCTGCCCAATGCCACCACCGGGTCCCCTGTGAAGGAGACCCAGTGTGGCTATTGATGACTCAGCGCGGCGCGGGCGCCGTGGGGAACGGATCGACCAAGCCGCAGCGCTCGATCTCGTACTTGGGCACCCGATCGATCCGGTACTTGGCGAAAGTGAGCGCGTGGCGCAGGTTGTGCCGGAAGCGCTCGAAGGTGAGCGGGTCGCGGTAGGAGATCTCCAGCGCCTCGGTGGCCGGGCAGGACATCGCGGTGCGCGCCTGGGTCACCCACTTCTCGTCCAGATACCACGGCATCCACGGCTTCTTGTCCACCATGCCGGTGTCGACGACGACCCAGTCCGGGTACAGGGCCTTGTCGTGCCCGATCCGGCCGTCGGTGAGCCGGTCGGTGTGCGCGGCGAGTGGGTAGGCCAGGCCCATCTGGTCGATGACGCGCACGTTCAGCGGGACGTTCATGCTGGTCATGCCGAGGTTGAGGAAGAAGACGGTGTGCCCGGCGCCGCCCGCCGGAATCGGCTGCGGCGGTGGGGCGATGTACCAGAACATGAACGACGGCGAGTTCAGCAGCAGGCCGCCGTTCGGGGTCTCGGCAATGTTGTCGACCATGGGCCGGATGCGCGGGTAGTCCAGGTAGTCCTCGGCCAGGATCGGATGATCGTGGCCGGTGTTGAGGACGTAGTAGACCCGCTCGTCGACGATGCCGGACGCGGTGATCTTGGTGCCGGACTTGATCGCGGTCGTGTTGGCGGCGAACAGCGCCCAGCCCGCGGTGCCGAGCAACGCGAACAGCACCACCGCGAACGACCAGTCGGCGGCCGTCGCGGCGCGCAGGCCGCCCTGCGGCAGCCGGATCGGCACCACCGCGACCGGAAGCAGCAACAGGAACAACTGCGCCAACAGCATTCGGCCGTGCATGAAGTCGCCGCCGACGCGCAGCGCGTAGACGGTGAGGATGAAGCCGCTCACCAGCACCAGGGTGACCACCGCTGCGGGCGAGTGCAGCCACTCTCGAACGCGGCGCGCGTTCCATCGCGACTGCTCCGCCGGCGCGGCATGCCGTCCGGCCGGATCCACGAGCGCGGCGGACTTACCGCGCGCCGCAACGACTCCCGCGGCGAGCAGCACGAGCAGCGGCACCCACAGGTAGTACGGGCCGACGAGATCCCAGAGGTAGATGAAGCCCTGATGCCATTTGGCGCCGCCCGCGTCCTTGGCGACCGCGGTGTTCGGGTAGGGCAGGCCGTAGTAGCCCATCCGCCAGACCTGGTAGCTCAGCGGCACCAGGCCCGCGACGACAACGATCAAGGCGCGCAACACGATCGGGCGCAGCCGCGACTCCGGCATCGGCGCGATGACGATCATCAGCAGCGCGAGCCCGCCGACCAGGGTCATCTCCGGGCGGATCAGCGGGGCGAGCCCCGCGAGGAACACCAGGCCGAACAGACCGGGCAACCGGACGCGCTCGGCCTGGCTCCAGCGGATCAGCTGCCACCACAGCAGGCCGAGCCAGCAGATCACCAGGCAGCTCTCCAGCCCCGAGGTGACGTAGTCGCGGGCGGGCGGCAGAGCGATGTAGACAAGCACCCCGGCGGGCAGCAGCAGCGCCGATTTCGGGCCGCCCCACAGCCTGCTCGCGCCGAGCATGGCGAACACGACCGCGACCATCGACAACGTGAACGCGATGCCGAGCACCACGTACTCGAGTCGCGCCTGGGTCACCCAGCTGAAGAACCAGACGATGTAGGTCCACGCGGTGCTGGTGTTGGTCTCGACGCGCTCGCCCTCGTTGAAGACGGGCCCGTTGCCTGCCAGCAGGTTGCGCACCGTGCGGAGCACGATCAGGCCGTCGTCGGCGATCCAGCGGCGCTGCCAGCCGCCGATGCCGAAAAGGACCACGGTGAGCGCGATCCCACCGACGAACGTGGCGCGGGATAGCAGGGCGAACCGCGACGCCGAGCGGGCCGGCTGCGTAGCCGGCCCCTCGTTCGCGTATTCCGTTTGCTCCACTCCCGCTACCAACATCTCGTCAGGTGAGATAGACAGCGACACCTACCGCTCCGATCAAGGCGATTGCGAGTAACTGGAGGACACGATCCCCCAGAGCGATCTCTTCAGGTTCACCGGCCTCGCCACCATCGACGTCGACCGCGTAACGCAGGATTGCGATGGTAAACGGAATCATGGAGATTGCGTACCAATTGGTGTCTTTCAGGTTGTCCTGCTGGAACGCCCACAGACCGTAGAACACCACGACCGCCGTTGCCGAGAGGGTCCAGACGAACCGCAGGTAGGTCGGCGTGTAGTACTCGAGCGACTTGCGGATCTTGGCGCCGGTACTCACCGCGATCTGCAGTTCGGCATAGCGCTTGCCCGCCGCCATGAACAGCGAACCGAACGCCATGATCAGCAGGAACCATTGCGACGGAGAGATATTCGCGGCCGCGCTACCGGCGACGGCGCGCAGCAGGAAGCCCGAGGAGACGATACAGATGTCGAGCACCGCCTGGTGCTTGAGGCCGAAGCAGTAGGCCAGCTGGATGCCGATGTAGATCGCCATCACCACGGCCAGGTTCCAGGACGCGAGGAACGATCCGGCGATCGACGCGACGAGCAGCACGACCGACAGCATGTAGGCCAGGTTCACCGGGACGACGCCAGCGGCGATCGGGCGGAACCGCTTGGTCGGGTGCGCCCGGTCGGCTTCCACGTCGAGCGCGTCGTTGACCAGGTAGATGCCGGAGGCCGCGAGACAGAACACCACGAACGCGATACCGACGTGCGCGAGCACATCGATCTCGTTGACCGTGCCAGCGGCCAGCGGGGCGGCGAGCACGAGGACGTTCTTGACCCACTGCCGCGGCCGGACAGCCTTGAACAGCCCGCCTGCCAACGTCTTCGGCGGGCCTTTGACGACCGCTTCGGCTAGGTCGGCACCAGTCGGCTCTTCACTCATGACTTCGCCTCGCTGGCGCTCGGCTCTGTCGTGTGCGAGGCACGCTGTGTCATGATTCGCTCGCTTCGCTCCCTCATGGTCAACCAAGGCTCTTTCTGTGGCGGTCATCGAGTCTCTTTTCGGCGGCAAGCACAACGGCGGCGGACGCGGCACCGAGCGCCGAACCAGCGAGCACATCGGAGGGATAGTGCACCCCGAGAACGACCCGGGACAGCAGCATCGGTGGGACGAGCACCGCTGGCAAGGGTAGCCCGGTCACTCTGCCGAGCAACACCGCTGCCGCGGTCGTCGAGGTGGCGTGCGAGGACGGGAAGCTCAGCTTGCTCGGCGTCGCCACGTTGACCTGCACCGACGGATCGTTGGGGCGGGGCCGCCGGACGATCCGCTTGATGACGATCGAGGCGGCGTGCGCGCCGACCGCGCCGACCGCGACCCCGGCCCACTGCCGACGGCGCGGCTTGTCGACGAGCCAGCCCGTCGCGGCGATGCCGACCCAGCCGAGCGCGTGCTCGCCGAAGTGCGACATGCCGCGGGCCGCCTTGATCACCTCGGGCGTGCCGATCCTGGCCTGCACCGCATTGATGATCTTCACCTCGGGCGGCGCCGGTGCGGTCGATGGCACCGCGGACACCGGCCCGCCATGGCCGTTCGTACTCTGCAGCGGCTGATTGACCGCGGTGTTGTCCGCGAGACTCACGACTCCACCTCGCTGCCGCTCGGCTCCGCCGTTCGCCTAAAGGCGCTGTGTCTTTGGTTCGCTCGCTGGCGCTCGCTCACTGCTGCTCCCCCTTCGTCTCAGCCCCGATGCCGAAGGCGTTTTCCCAGGCCGCGGTGCTGGTCAGCTGCGGATGGGCGGCGCGGTAGCGCTGTTGCATTTCGGGGAAGCGCGCGGCCAGTTCCTTGCGCAGGCGCAGCGCTTCCTTGAACAGGCCGAGGGCCTGGCGCGGGTCGCGCTTGCGGTAGACCACGCCACGTCCGTCGGCGGTGGTGACGGTAACCCCGTCGACCTGGGACAGCAAGAACCAGCGCGCGTCCAGCGTCGGAACGTTCAGCTGCGGGGTCTCGTGGTGTTGGGTGTGCGCCGGGCGGAAGTTGTGCACAACGCCCTTGGCCAGCCGGACCACCTTGGCGATCGGGTTGGCCGGCTCGGCGACGGCGCCGACCTCGAGATGGCTGGCCAGCGGCAGTTCGGTCGACGACGGCAGAATCACCGCGTCGGGGAACTGCTTGCGCAGCGCGTGCACCGCGCCGAGCGCGCTCGGCAGCAGCTGGAACAGCCGCTCCGGGCCGGCGAGGAAGTCTTTGATCGCCAGGTTCTGGATGGCGACGGTCGAATACTCGAGGCAGAGCAGGTGTTTCAGCGTCGCCTTGACCGTGTTGACCACCATGCCGCGACCGTTGCCCGGCATGTGCAGCGAGGCGACGACCAGCCGGTTGCGCAGGTGGAAGTACGCCTGCCAGTCGATGGCGTCGTCCTTGTCGCTCCACGCCATGTGCCACACCGCGGCACCGGGCAGGGTGACCGTCGAGTACCCGTGGTCCCGCGCGCGCAGCCCGTATTCGACGTCGTCCCACTTCAGGAACAGCGGCAGCGGCTGGCCGATCTCCTCGGCCACCCGGCGCGGGATCACGCAGGTCCACCAGCCGTTGAAGTCGACGTCGATGCGCCGGTGCAGCAGCTTGGAGTTGTCGCGGTCCTTGAGCGGGTACTTCGAGAAGTCGTGGTCGTATTCGACGTTCGGCGCGGAGGTCCACATGAAGATGCCGCGGTCGACGACCTCACCCATGCTGTGCAGGTGCGAACGCTCCTGCAGGTTGAGCATCTGCCCGCCGACCAGCATTGGCGACTTGGCGAACCGGGCGAAGGCCAGCGCGCGCAGGATCGAGTCGGGCTCGATCTCGATATCGTCGTCCATGTAGACGATGTACTGGGCGTCGGTGGTCTTGAGCGCCTCGTACATCACCCGGCTGTAGCCGCCGGAGCCGCCGAGGTTGGGCTGGTTGTGGATGGACAGCCGGTCGCCGAGCGGCGCGGCGGCCTCGGTGAAGCCCGGCTCGTCGACCACCTTGCGGTTGCCCTGGTCCGCGACGATCACCGCGGCGATCTTCTCCAGCACCAGCGGGTCCGAGCCAAGGGCGGCAAGGGTTTTCACCAGATCGGTGGGCCGGTTGAAGGTCGGCATGCCGACCGCGATGCTGCCCTCGTCGGGCGCCTCGACCGGCGCGTGCCAGCCGCCGGACAGCAGCGTGACCGCCGTGTCGGTGGTGATGTCGAACCAGATCCAGCCGCCGTCCTCGAACGGGCCGAGATCGGTCTCGAACTCGACGTGCACCGATTCGGCAGCTCTGCCGAATTCGCGGTACTCCCGGGGCCCTCCGTGGTTACGCTCCGCTACCTCCTCCGGGCCTGACGCTCGCACCGCGGTCGCAACGGCGAATTCCTTGCCCTGCACGTGGATTCGCGAACCGTCCGCCTTCGAGCGGTACACGTCCACCCGGCCGTGACCGGCCAGTTCCAGGCGCAGCACCACCGATCCGAGGATGCTCCAGCGCCGCCAGTAGCTCGCGGGCAGCGCGTTGAAGTAGGTGCAGAACGACACCTCGGACTCCGCGCCGATGGACAGCGAGGTGCGGGTGGCGGCGTGTGCGCGCTTGGCGTTGGTCTTGGATTCCTCGACGTAGAGGGTGCGCACGTCGAGCGGCTCACCCGGCCGGGGCAGGATGATCCGCTGCAGCAGCGATTTCGCGCGGGTCTCGGTGGTCATGTCTTCCGCAAGGGATTGGGAGGTCATTCTGCACTTTCGTCAGCGAGCGGCGCACCGGTCTCCAGGTGCGGCCGCAGCACATTGTCGAACATGCTGAGCGCACTGCCGATGGCCATGTGCATATCCAGGTACTGATAGGTGCCGAGGCGGCCACCGAAAAGGACCTTGTCCGTCGCGGTTTCCTTCTTGGCGAGCGCGCGGTATGCGGACAGCTTGGCCCGATCCTCCGGCGTGTTGATCGGGTAGTACGGCTCGTCGCCGGTCTGCGCGGAGCGGGAGAACTCGCGCATGATGACCGTCTTGTCCTTCGGGTAGTCGCGCTCCGGGTGGAAATGGCGCGGCTCGATGATGCGGGTGAAGGGCACGTCCGCGTCGTTGTAGTTCATCACCGAGGTGCCCTGGTAGTCGCCGGTCTCCAGCACCTCGGTCTCGAAATCGATGGTGCGCCAGCCGAGTTCGCCCTCTTGGTAGTCGAAGTAGCGGTCGAGCGGGCCGGTGTAGACGACCGGGGCGTCCTGGTTCGCGGCGCGCAGCTCGTCGCGCACCTCGAACCAGTCGGTGTTCACCCTGACCTCGATGAGCTCGGAGGCGGCCATGTTCTCCAGCCACTTCGTGTAACCCTCTTTGGGCAGGCCCTCGTAGGTGTCGTTGAAGTAGCGGTTGTCGAAGGTGTAGCGCACCGGCAGGCGGGTGATGTTGCCAGCGGGCAGTTCCTTCGGGTCGGTCTGCCACTGCTTGGCGGTGTAGTCGCGCATGAACGCCTCGTACAGCGGGCGGCCGATCAGCGAGATCGCCTTTTCCTCGAAGTTCTGCGCGTCCTTGCTGTCGAACTCCGCGGCCTGCTCGGCGATCAGCGTGCGCGCCTCTTCGGGGGTGAAGTAGCGGCCGAAGAACTGGGAGATCAGGCCGAGGCCCATCGGGAACTGGTAGGCCTGCCCCTTGTGCAACGCGAAGACCCGGTGCTGGTACCCGGTGAACTCGGTGAACTGGGTGACGTAATCCCACACCCGCTTGTTCGAGGTGTGGAACAGGTGCGCGCCGTACTTGTGGATCTCGATCCCGGTATCCGGGTCCGGCTCCGAGTAGGCGTTGCCGCCGAGGTGGTAGCGACGATCGATCACCAGCACGCGTTTGCCGAGCTCGGTAGCGGCGCGTTCGGCGACGGTCAGCCCGAAGAATCCGGAGCCGACGACGATCAGATCGAACTGTGAGGTGGAGGTAGCGGAGTTACCCGGGGACGATGCGACGGTCACGGGAGCCCAGAGTATCGGAAGTCCGCGCGAGGTCTGGGTGGAGTCGTGCGGCGCACATTGTGCGACCGGGTCGGCGGCCGGTTTCGTGTCCGAGCCATCCCGATTTCGCCGGTAGTTTGCCGAATAGTGGACTTGACGGCAATGGGGGCTCTATTGAATGGACAGTTCTCTGTCGCCACGCCCGTTCTCGCGTGCGGATCAGCCAGCCTTGTGCGCGGCGAGAGAATGTCTACGCAGATCCTGCTCGTCTCGCGCGGCGTCGACCAGCACGGGCTTACCGGCTCGGCGCGCTACCGAGAGACGCGACGAGATCGAGCATGTCCGCGTGGAACAGCGCGGCGGGGATCCGCGGACACGGGCCGCAGGTGGCCGTGCGCCTCGAGGGAGACCTCGCCGTGCACTCGGCCCCACGCGCGCAAAGCGAGTGCGGCGACCTCCGGAGTGCCGACGATCGAGCCGACGAGGGGTGCCAGCGGGCGGGCGATGTGGTGCGGCTAAGCGTCGATAGATCCAAAAGTCGCTTGGCTGTATGGGTTTTCGGCGCGAAAGCGTGGCGGCGGGTAGGCGACCCAGCGGGCGGTGTAGCGGGCGGAGGTCAGCAGGAAGACGGCTAGCGGCAGGATCGCGGCGGTCAGCGAGGCGATCCATTCGCGATGGAGCAGGGCGGTCAGCGTGCCGATGAGCCCGTCGAAAATGCCGTTGACCGCCTCGGCCGAATGGCTGCGCTTCGGGAGCCAGTCGATGCCGAAGTCGGGTTGGTAGCCGGTGAGTGAGCAGACGAGGGCGACCAGGGCAACCACGGTCAGCAGGCCGGAGGTGAGGATGAGGATGTAGCGGCCGGTCTCCTCGCGGCGCAGCAGCAGGATGGCGCCGTAGATGAGGGCGACCGCGGCGAGCAGGGCACCGAGGATGGCGAAGGCGGCGAGCGATTTGTCGATGTGCGGGCCGTCGCGCAGGGCGCTCAGCACGGTTCGTTCGCCCCACAGGTTGAGCAGCCCGGCACACAGGGCCAGTACTGCCGCGGTGGTCGCGACCACTCCGCTCGGCTCCGCGGCCACCCGCGGACGCTCACTGGCGTATGTCATTGCTCGGATGCCCCTCTCCGCCGACGACCGGCACGCATTCAGTATGCGTACCGGTCGTCTGTTGAGCGCGATCTACAGGTGCGTTTCGGCGTAGACGCGCATGGCGTCACGGACAAGCTCCGCAGTGCCTACGTCGTGTACGTCGTAGTTTGCCGTGAACCGAGGGTCGGCGACGTACATCTCGCCGAGGCCGATGAAGGCCTCCTTCGATACTGGGCGACCTTGCCAACCGATGCCAACCCAGCGGTGATGGCGCTCGGTGATGGCCTGCACCTCTTCGCTGTCCGGAGCGAGCCCGGCAGCGTGGGCTCGGCCGTACTCGGTGGCGATGTCCAGCTGGGTCTGCTGGAACCCCTTCTTCTCGGCCTCGCTCAGCGAGCGCCACCAGCGGTCGCCGCTTTCATAGGCGTCCTTGCCCCAGCGTTCGATCA
Organism: Nocardia sp. NBC_01499; assembly: GCF_045040275.1. Taxonomy (NCBI): domain Bacteria; kingdom Bacillati; phylum Actinomycetota; class Actinomycetes; order Mycobacteriales; family Nocardiaceae; genus Nocardia; species Nocardia sp. NBC_01499. Next base: position 5,352,579 of record NZ_CP109426.1, read on the forward strand.
CCTCGTCCTTGTACTGAGTGTGATCGAAGCCGTCGAAAACTTCTGCGGCCATGAGTTGTTCACCTCTTTCGGTCTTCTGCAGCGTTGTTTGCACCGACTCGATCTGGCGCCGGATCCGATCCTGTTCCTGCCGAAGCAGTTCCAGGTGCGTGCGCAGCGCGGCGGCGGGGTCCTGTTGCCCGACAAGGACTTCGGCGATGACCGGAAGGCCGAGGCCGAGTTCTCGCAGCAGCAGGATGCGTTGCAACCGCACCAGGGAGTCCTGGTCGTAATAGCGATAACCGTTGGCACCGATCCGGCTTGGCGGCAACAGCCCGAGCTGGCCGTAGTGGCGCAGCGTGCGGCTGGTGGTACCGGCCGCCTTGGCCAGATCCTGGATGGACCATTCGGTGTTCACGACCCTGTTCCCCCTTCTCCTCTCGTCGGTGTTTCCAGCATGCAAGTTGACGTTACGTCAAGGTCAAGCGTCTTTATCCGCAGTTCAGCGCGTAGTCGCCAGCGCAGGCACGGCCGGTTCCGTGACGGGGACCGCCTTGGGCCTGCCCGCCATCTGGCCGAACACCGTGCCACCCAGCGCGATGACCAGGCCGAGCAGCTGCAGCGGGCTGAGCGCCTGACCGAGCGCGATCCACCCGATCACGGCGGCGGACACCGGGCTCAGCAGGCCGAGGAAGGCGACCGAGGTGGCGGGCACCTTGGAGATGCCACGGAACCAGAGCCAGTAGGCCGCCGCGGTGCCGACGATGCCGATGTACAGGTAGCCGCCGACCGCGCGGCCGTCCAGCGCGGGCGGCGCGCCCTCGACGAGCAGGGCGAGCGGCAGGATGAACAGGCCACCGACGGTGAGCTGCCAGCCGGTCAGCGCGAGCGGGCCGACCCCCGCCGGCCGTCCCCACCGCTGCGTGAGCACGGTGCCCGCCGCCATGGACGCGGCACCGGCCAGTCCGGCGATGACGCCGACGGTGTCGAGTTGCGCATTGGCCCGCAGCACAACGAGCGCGACGCCGAAGACGCCGATCAGACCGGCAATCACCTTGCGCCCGTTGGGCTTTTCGGCGAGCACGACGGTGGCCAGACCGAGCGCGAACATCGGCGCGATCGCGCCGAGCACCCCCGCGACGCCACCCGGCAGCCGGTACGCGGCAACGAACAGCAGCGGGAAGAAGGCGCCGATGTTGAGCAGACCGAGTGCGGCGGCACGCCCGATCCAGATGCCGCGCGGCAGCACCCTGGTGATGGCGAGCAGCGCGAGGCCGGCGGGCAGCGCGCGCATGAGCGCGGTGAACAGCGGGCGGTCCGGCGGCAGGAGTTCGGTGGTGATGGCGTAGGTGGAGCCCCAGACGATGGGAGTGAGGGCGGTGAGCGCCAGGGTGCCCGCGTACGAGTTTCCGGCGCGCGGGGTGGTGCTTGTCGTCATGTCGTCCGCTCCTCATTGATAATCTCAACGTTGAAATATCTACTCTCCTGGTTGCCTCAACGTCAAGTAGATCAATGTTAAGATTCTTAGAGTAGAAAGGAGCGGCCGTGGCGGACGCGGTGGATCTGTTCACCAAGCACTGGAATCGGGAGCGACCGGAGGTCGACGTCTCGCCGATGGCCGTGATCGGTCGCGTCCAACGGTTGTCGCGCCTGTTCGAGCAGGAACTCAAGCGCTTCTTCAACGAGTTCGGTGTGGAGTTCTGGGAGTTCGACGTGCTCGCCACGCTGCGCCGCTCCGGCGGCGACGAGGGACTCACCGCGGGTGCGCTGCTCAAGGTGGCCATGGTGACCTCGGGCGCGATTACCAACCGGATCGACCGGCTGGTCGCGAAGGACTTGGTCGAGCGCGTGCCGTGCCCGGAGGACCGCAGGGTGATCCGGGTCCGGCTCACCGCGGCGGGTCGCCGGATGATCGACGATGTTTTGCCGAAGCACATGGAGAACGAGCAGCGGATACTCGCGGCACTGGACCTGGAATCGCGTGAGCAGCTCGCGGGGTTGTTGCGGACGCTGACGGAATCACTTGGGGACCGTGTGCCGGACTGATCCGGAGGTGCCGAAAGCCCGGCCTAGGTGGACACTTTCGGCCACTTAACTACTTCTATCGGTGCGCCGCAACGACAAATGTCCGCGTAGACCGCCCCCACCGTGCGGTCATCGATCACCGCTACGCCACATCGCCTCCGGCGAAAGCGCCCCGCTCGTCGCATTGCCCGCCGGAACCGGAATCCCCGGCGTCGGCCGCGGCGTAGGAGTAGCCGCAGTAGTCGGCGCAAGCGTGCTCCCAGGCGACACCGAATTCCCAGGCGGCAAACCAACACCGGAAGGCGCAGACTGCGCCACAGACGGCAAACCCACACTGGACGGCGGCACCTCCGACACCGGCGCCACCCCTACGTCCGACGGATCCGACTCCGACGCCACGCCAGACGGAACCGCCCCGAACACCGACGGCACAACGGCAACGGATGAAACCGATCCGGACACCGACGGCGTATCGACAACGGGCGGAACCAATTCCGACACCGACGATGCGCTGGCATCGGACAGCGCAGGCTCGGATACCGGCGGGACCCCCGCGCCCGACGAGACGAACTCCGGCACCGGCGCCACCACCACGCCGGACAGGACCGACTCCGACACGGGTGACGCGCTCGCGCCGGACGGAACCGACTCTGAAACCGGTGCCACAACCGCAGCAGTCGACGCAGATCCAAGTAGCGGCGGCATGCTCGCACCAGCCGGGGCCGATTCGGACACCGACAGCGCGCTGGCACCAAACGAGACCGACTTCGACGCCGGCGACCGGCTGACATCGGACGGAACCGACTCGAATACCGACGGCGCATCAACAACGGGCGGAACCGATTTCGACACCGGAGACGCGTTGGCACCAGGCAGCGCAAGCTCCGATACCGGCTGTACCCCCACGCCCGACGAGACGAACTCCGACACCGGCGCCACACTCGCGCCAGATAGGACCGACCCCACGCTGACATCAGACGAGACCGACGTCGACACCGGCGACAGGCTCATATCGGACGGACCCGACTCGAACACTGACGGCGAAACAACTAGGGGCGGAAGCACTTTCGACGCCGGTGATGCGCTGGCACCTGATGGGGCGTGGGCGGATATCGGTGGGACACCGTCGGCGGACGGCGCAGATTCGGGCATCGGCGGTGCACTCGGACCTGAGGGGGTTGGCGCGGGCGCTGACGGAGCGCTGGCATTAGACGGGGCAGGTTCCGATATCGGCGGCACGCCGTCGACGGACGGTGCGGATTCAAGCACCCGCGGCGCGCTCGCACCAGAGGGGGCCGACTCGGGTGCTGACGGAGCGCTCGTATTAGACGGGGCAGGTTCCGATGTCGGCGGCACGCCGTCGACGGACGGCGCAGATTCAGGCACCCGCGGCGAACTGGCATCAGACGGGGCGGGTCCGGAGACCGGCGGCGCGCTGACACCAGACGGGGCAGGATCGGGCATCGGTGGTGCGCTCGCATCAGGCGGGAAACCGGCGCTGGCCGGGGCGGATTCAGGTACCGGTGGTGCGCTCGCAGCCGAGGGGCTGGTGCCGAGTGCAGGTGGCGCACCGGCACCGGCCGGGACGGATGCGTGCCCCGATGGTGTACTCGCACTGGGTGTTCCGGATGCGTGTGCGGCTGGATCGGGGACCATTTGGAGGAGTGTGGTGAAGTCGACGACCTGGGCGCCGAGGGTGGCTGTCGAGATGATTACCCCGTTGGTGAACATGCGATATGTTCCGGCGTGTTCCGGTAAGGACATCTCCGGGCCGAGCGGCTGGCCGACCGAGCTTGCGGCGCCGCCGATCCGGCGGTATTCGACATCGATCGGTGATTCGCCGACGGCGGCTTGTTTGCGCGGGTCCACCGGCGCGGTCGGCGCGGTCGGGGCGGTCGGGGCGAGATCGGTCAGGGCCGGGCCGACATCGAAGGTATAGATGTCGGCGGGCTCACCACCGCCGGGCGCGGAGGAGTACTCCGATCGCAGGATCCGTCCGTCGCGCAGCAGCACGGTCCCCGCGGTGGCCACGACGGCGGCGGCCGCGCGCGGATCCTCCTTCGCGGTACCGGGATACGCCTGACAGTCGGTGGTGTCACAGCTCTGCGCATACGAATAACGGTGCTCCGCAAGGACATACGAGCGCGCGGCGATCGCCTGCGCCTTCAATGCCTCGGCCCCACCCTTGTCCGCCCAGTTGGCCTGCACCTCGGCCGGGATAACGCCGAGCAGGTAGTCCTCCGCGTCGACGCGGTTGACGGTGCGCGCCTGCCCGTTCTCCATCGCCACACCGAGCGCGCCGCGATACGCCGAACCACCGCAGAGGGTGAGGTGTTCCGCGGCGGGACGGTTCGGTCCGGGGTCGATCGGATACACCCACGGATCGTCGGTCGCCGCCTGCCACAGCACGTCACCGTCGCACCCGACGGTCACCACTACGTTCGCGCCGCCGGTGGGCAGCGGGGTGAGATGAGCGGCCTGCCCCGCCTCGACCGCCCGACCGGCGACGCGGAGACCGGCGCCCGCGTAGGTGTCGAGGGTGGAGTCGTCCTGGGCGGTGAGCCGGATCCGCACGGTGTTTGCCGCAACGGTGCCGAACGTGGCGCCGGGGTAGTAGTGCCCGAGGATGTTTTCCGCGGTCCACCCATCTTGGGCGTTCGCGAACGCGCCGAGTTGACTCATCCCGCGTCCGTGGCCGGGTCCCGCCACCGTCCGATACGGCGTTTCACCCGGCCAGACCCACAGCACGAGTACGGCGCCGACGGTCAGTGTCGCGCCACCCGTGACCAGCACCGAGCGCACGGATAGCGCAGGTTGACCCGGCCCGCGCCTGCGCTGTCCCCGGCGGGCCGCTCGTTTCGCTCTGCGCGCGGATTTCACCCGCATTTGTGCTCCCCCCGTGCTCTTTCGTTCCGGTGCTGTGTGGCGTCGCATCCGTTCACTCCCACGGTATTCCGGGGCCGGGCGGATTGGATACCTGTCGGCATGTCGATCCATCCGGCCGCATTCCGAGAGCTACATTCGAGCAATCACATAATCCTCAACCAGAGGTTTAGATATGTGACAGTTGTGACTATTGTGATCGTTGATACATCAGGAAGCAACCCTGGTTTTGCACACGATCACTGGTTCGACCTGAATGGAGACGCTCGTGCCCTACCGCAAACCGAAACGTTCCTACGTCCTCCCGGTTGTCACCACGCTTGCGGTAGCGGCCCCGCTCGCGGCGCTCACGATGAGCGACTCGCCCGACTATCGCGCGACCACCGGCAGCGAGGTCGCAGCCGTACCGGCGCAACTCGCCGAGGTCGTGCTGAACTCGGCGCCCGACATCGTGCTTCCGCTGCGCGAGCTCACCGGATTGGACCTGCCGGATCTGCACCTGTCGGATCTGCGAATGCTGCCGCTGCCCGCGTCCATTCCCATTCCCGATGGCTTACCGCTGCCACCCGGCGTGCAACTACCCAAGGAAATTCCGCTACCGAAACTGAATGGTCCACATCCGGCCACTCCCGGCCAGCAGAGCGCGCCAGGTCAGAGCACCACGCCTGGATCGAACGCCACTCCCGGGCCGGGCATCACACCAGGCCAGACGCAATTTCCTGGGCAAGCCACCACGCCAGGGCAGACATTCCCGGGACAAGCCGCCGCACCAGGCCAGACGCAATTCCCAGGACAGGCCGCCGCACCAGGGCAGACACTCCCCGGACAAGCCGCCACACCAGGCCAGACGCAATTCCCCGGGCAGGCTGCCGCACCAGGGCAGACATTCCCAGGGCAAGCCGCCGCGCCAACTCAAAACACAATTCCGGGGCAGGTCCCTAATTCCGGGCAGACCGCATCGGCGCCCACTCAATCCATTCCCGGCGGCACCCGTTTCGTCGCCGATCCCGCCCGACTCGAACCTGGCACCACGCCCGACACGCCCGCACTGGCTCCCGGTGCGGTCTCCCCTGAACTGGCCGATCAGGTCGGCGCGCAGGTCAAGGAACTGACCAGGGACACACCCTTCAGCGTGGTCGCCCTCACCGCCGCCGATCTGACGAACACCACGGCATCGCTGCGTGCCCGCCAACCCGACGGCACCTGGGGCCCCTGGTTCAACACCGAACCGGTGGACACCCGCCGCACCGATCGCAGCCCCGCGGGCGGCAAGACCGGCACCGAACCGCTCTACGTCGGCACCACCAAAGCCGTACAGATGCTGGTAACCCGCAAGCCGGTCGCCGCCGCACCGGCACCGGCGGACACGGTCACCCCCGAGCCCGCACCGAAGTCAGACGATCCCGCCCAGATGTCGGGCGCGGACCTGACTGCCGTCCTCATCGATCCAGGCCGCGGCGCCATCGACGGCGCGTTGCACAAGGTCGCCGCGCCCGCGCCCGGCGGCGGACCCAAGGTGATCACCCGCGAGGGCTGGGGCGCCGACGAAAGCATCCGCTGCCAGGAACCGACCTACGACGACGGCCCGGGCAAGGACGGCCTCGGCGGCATCACCGTGCACCACACCGCCGGACGCAACGACTACACCGAGGAAGAATCCGCTGGCATCGTCCGCGCGATTTACACCTATCACGCGAAAACGTTGGGCTGGTGCGACATCGGCTACAACGCGCTGGTCGACAAGTACGGCCAGATCTTCGAGGGCCGCGCCGGCGGGCTCGATCGCGCGGTGCAGGGCGCGCACGCCGGCGGCTTCAACGAGAACACCGCGGGTATCGCGCTGATGGGCAACTACAGCTCCGAAGCGCCCACCGAAGAGTCGATCAACGCCATCGGCAACTTCATCGGCTGGCGCGCCAAGATCGCGCATCTCGACCCGGTCGGCTACACCACGATGTACTCCGAGGGGACCGAGTACACCTCCTACGCCCTCGGCCAGGCGGTGAAGCTGCCGATCGTGTTCGCCCACCGCGACGTCGGCAATACCGCCTGCCCCGGCGATGCCGCCTACGAAATGATGGATCGAATTCGCGAAATCGCCGCGAGTGTCGCGGGCGGTTCCAGCCCCGCGCCCAGCGACAACAGCACCAGTGATGGCACCGACAGCTACGCGAACAACGGCACCGGAACCGACGGCACCGCGAACAGCCAGGCCCCGCAGGCCGCGCCGCGCGCCAAGCCCGACCTCACCAAGCTGGCCGCACTCACCAAGAAGCTGCTCGGCATGGTGAACGAGAACCCCATCGCCAAGCACTGGGCCGACAAGGGCGGTCCCCATGGACCACTCGGCGCCGTGCAGACCGAGCCGCTGCCCGCCGCGCAGGGCCAGCAGTACGTCAAGTTCGCCAATGGCTACGCCTACACCGCACCGGACGGCAACGTCATCGAGGTGCTCGGCAAGATCCTCGATCGCTTCCTGCAACTCGGCGGCGACGCGGGCGTCCTCGGCCTCCCGGCAAGCGACGCCTACCCGGTGCCGAACGGTCAGCGCTCGGACTTCCAGTACGGCTCGCTGATCCTCAACCAGGTGACCGGTGTTGTCACAACGGTGTGGAAGACCTATAACGACCTGTACCAGCAGAATTCGGGCCGACCCGCACCCAACCAAGCCGGTGCACCTGCGGCCCCGGCTGAGGCTCCTACTCCCGCTCAGGTTCCGGCCCCCGCCGAATCCCCCACTCCCGCTGAAGTTCCGGCCCCAGCCGAGGTCCCGGCTCCCGCCGAACTCCCAGCGCCACAACCCGATTCCCTCCAGTTCCCGTCCCCCGAAGACTTCCTCCCGACACCCGCACCAGCAGGCTGACCCAGCACGAACCCCTCGGAGCTCGCCGCCGTGATCTACTCAACGGCCGCGAGCTCCGAGCGCGTTCACGCCCCCGCACGCGCGCACCTGATCGCCCGCCGCGCACGAAACCGCCAGTTTGTGGAACGGGTCGATGAGGCCGCATTCCTGGTGCTTGTGCGACTCGATGGTGGGGCGACTCGGTCAGATCCACCAGCGTTCGAGGATGCGGGCGACGCCGTCGTCGGCGTTGGATTCGGCGACCTCGTCGGCGGCGGCGATGGCTTCGGGGTGAGCGTTGGCCATCGCGACGCCATGGCCTGCCATCGTCAGCATCGGCACGTCATTGGGCATATCGCCGAACGCGACGATGGTCGCGGACTCGACGCCGAGGCGTTGCGCGACGATCGACAGCCCGGACGCCTTGGTGACGCCGGGTGCGGACAGTTCGATCAGACCGTGCTCGGTGGAGTAGGTGATGTCGGAACGCTCGCCGATCAGTGGGGCGAGCACCGCGCGCATGTCGGAACTGCGGGCGCCGGGGAGGCGGATCAGCATCTTGATCGCGGGGGCGTCGATGACCTCGTTGCGGGCGACCGTGGTGTCGTCCGGGTTCAGCCAGGCGTGCTCGTACAGCGGGGAGCTCACGAACTGCGGGGTGACCGCGTCGTGCGCGCTTTCGCCGACCCGTTCGGCCGCGAGCCCGCACCCTGGCAGCGCCTCCTCGGCCAGGTCCGCGATCCAGGACAGGGTCGCCACGTCCAACGTCATGCTGGCGAGCACCCGATCGGTGGCACTGTCGTAGATGACCGCCCCGTTGCCGCACACGCACAGCGGCGCGTAGCCGAGCCCGTCGACGACCGGATCGATCCAGCGCGGCGGGCGGCCGGTGGCGAGCACGAACGGCACACCGTCGCCGATCAGCGCGTCCACCGCCGCCTTGGTGCGCGCGGTGACCCGCTCGTCGTGGTCGATGAGGGTGCCGTCGACATCGGTCGCCACCATCTTCGGCTTGGGCAGGTGCAGGAGGGTCACCCATTCCATCCTGCCGGACAACCGTCTCGAAGTGGCGGGCGTGTCACCAGGAAGGTAGCCACCGGCCGAGCCGAGCCCTCAGGCGAACCCGCCGAATGGCGGCCCCGCGCGATCGCGGAGAGCCCTCGCGCGCCGAGAGCGGACTCCGATCGACACTCGGGCTACGAGGGCGGTTGGTGCCGAACAGTGTCATCCGCAGGCTGCGGTGCCGTGGCAGCGGACGGAGGGACCGACGATGGCGGCCGGAGAACCGTCTCGTCGTCGCGCCCGATGGTTGAGGGCTGTGCCGGTGCGCCCCGCGTGACCTGCGGCTCGGACGGCGGCGCGACTTGGCCGTTCGGTGCCAAGGAGCTCGGTTGCGCGGGCACACCCCAGGAGGATTGCGGTACCGGAGGCAGTCCGCCGACGTGATCAGGTGCCGACGGACCTGGCTGCGCAGGTACACCCCACGAAGCTTGCGGCGCCGGAGGCAGTCCATCGAGCTGATCAGGTGCCGACTGACTCAGCTGCGCGGGCACACCCCACGCGGATTGCGAGACCGGAAGCGGTCCATCGAGCTGATTCGGTACCGAGCGACCGGGATGCGCAGGTACGCCCCAGGCCGATTGTGCTGCGGCCGATGGATTGTCGATGGGCACTGCCGCAGCGGGTTGCTGCCAGGCCGGCGCGGGCAGGCTCCCGGCGGCTGGCGGCGCGGACCCCTGCCATGCGGCCTGACCAGCGGGTACCGGGCCATCGGCTGGTCCGGGCTGACCCAACGCGGCTTGCCGCCCATCGACACCCGGTTGCGTTGGCAAGGCGGGACCGGGCTGTGGCGGCCCGGGATACGGGTAGCCGTACTGCTGAGCGGCGACCGGGGTGTGCGCCAACCAGCGGCCGGTCACGGGAAGCAGGGCGAGTATCGCCGTGGCGATGGGGAAGATGAGACTGAACAGGCTGCCGACTCCGCTGCTGAGGGCGGTCAACCGGTTCGACGAGGTGTCGAACGAGTGCAAAAGCACGGGCCCAACGATGTCGGTCACGATCACCACGACGCTGCCGACGACAACGAGCACCCGGCCGAACGATTTCCTGGTGAACATCGCGACCGCACCGACCCCGAGCAGGACGGCGGCGATCAGCCCGATCACACCGGTCGCGATGGCCCATGCCTGGAACCACCCCTCGGAAAACAGTCCGGTCGTGTCGTACTCACCGAGTTTTCCGCCGATGATCCCGAACACCAAACTGATTCCACCGCTGAACAATTCACCGACGGCACCGACACAGGCCAGCACCCCCGCGGTGATCGCGGTAGCCCCGCTCGGCGCCGACATTCCGGTCGGATACGCCGGATACGGGTTGTACCCACCCGGATATTGCGGATAACTCATGTGTCCCCCTTGCCGACAGTCGGCTCCGCCGTTCGCAAAAGCCTGCTGTGCCTTCGTTTCACCCGCTGGCACTCCCTCATGACTCCCCCTTCATCGCGTCGAACCGACCGCGCACGCCTGTGCCGCAAGAATAAAGGACATGCCAGAGCCCCGCGTGACACGCGCGTACGGGTCATCGTCCTTATGATCAGGGGCTAATACTCGACGCTGGTCCGTCCAGCCGAAAGACCACGAGGACTGATGACCGGCTTCCTGCTACGACGCGCGCTTCACTATGTCGTGCTGTTGCTGCTGGCGTCGTTCCTGACATTCAGCTTGGCGTCGCTGACGTTTCGCCCGCTGGACAGTCTGGAACAACGCAATCCGCGCCCACCCCAGGCGGTGATCGATGCCAAGGCCGAGGAGTTACATCTCAACGACCCGATCCCGCAGCGCTATATCACCTGGCTGAAGGGCATACCGTCCGGCGACTTCGGCAAAACCCTTGCCGGTCAGCCGGTGAGCGAGGAACTGCCGCGCCGGGTCGCGGTGAGTCTGCGGTTGTTGATCATCGGTTCGCTGGTCGGCACTGTGCTCGGTGTCTTGATCGGCGCGGCCGGAGCCATCAGACAGTACAAATTCAGCGATTACTTCACGACGATCATCTCGCTGCTGGTACTGAGCACCCCGGTGTTCCTTCTTGCGACACTCCTGAAATATGGTGCGCTGGAAATCAATTCGCTCACCGGGTCGCAGATATTCCTGTATACCGGGGAGACCTCGGCGAACCGGATCGACGGATTCTGGCCGCAACTGCTCGACCGGCTCCAGCACCTGGTGCTGCCGACGGCAGGTCTGGCGCTCGGCGGCATGGCGGGCTACAGCCGCTATCAACGCAACGCCATGCTCGACGTGCTGCAGAGCGATTTCATTCGCACCGCCCGCGCCAAGGGCCTGACCCGAGGCAAGGCGCTGTACAAGCACGGCCTGCGCACCGCGCTGATCCCGATGGCGACACTGTTCGCCTACAGCCTGCTCGGCTTGATCACCGGCGCGACGTTCACCGAGAAGATCTTCGGCTGGCACGGCGTCGGCGAATGGCTTGTCGATTCGATCAATGCCCAGGACCTGTACCCGGTGGTGACGGTGACCGCGTTCGCCGGACTGGTGGTGCTGGTGTCCGGCCTGCTCTCCGACATCGTGTTGGCTCTGCTCGATCCCCGGGTGCGCGTCCGATGAGCGAGCGCAGCGAGCCATCCAACAATGCAGCACCGTCGGTCACGACGGAGCCGAGCGCCAGCGAGGTGCAGTCGTGACCGAAGCCGAAATCATCGTCCAGGGCGCACCGGAGCCCGCCGCGGCGGGCCGGAGCAAGCTGGTCCTGCGCCGGTTCCTGCGCAATAAGCCAGCGGTGATCAGCGCGGTGATCCTGGTCCTGCTCTTCATCGCCTGCTACGCGTTGCCGCCCCTGTTGAAGTACGACTATCAGCAGCTGGACTACTCCGCCCTGCGGAAGCCGCCGAGCGGCAGACATCCCTTCGGCACCACCCAGATCGGGCAGGACGTGCTCGCCCAGACGCTGCGTGGCATGCAGAAGTCGCTGCTGATCGGAGTGTGCGTCGCACTCATCTCCACCACCATCGCCGCGACGGCGGGCGCGACGGCCGGGCTGCTCGGCGGCTGGACCGATCGCGCGATCATGTGGGTGGTCGACCTGCTGCTTGTGGTGCCGAGCTTCATCATCGTCGCGCTGTTCGCGCCGCGCACCAAGGGCACCGGATCGATTCTGCTGCTGATCGTGCTGCTCAGCGTGTTCGGCTGGATGATAAGCGCGCGCATCGTGCGCGGCCTGACGCTCAGCCTGCGCGACCGCGAATTCGTCAGGGCCGCAAGATATATGGGCGCGCCGACGCGCACCATCATCATCAGCCACATCCTGCCGAACATCGCCTCGATCCTGATCATCGACACGACGCTGTCGGTCGGCGCGTCGATCATGGCCGAAACCGGGCTCAGCTTCCTCGGTTTCGGTGTGCAGCCGCCGGATGTCTCGCTCGGCTCGCTGATCGCGGTTGGCACCAAGTCGGCGCTCACCTATCCGTGGCTGTTCCTGTTCGCCGGTGGCCTGCTGATCACCATCGTGTTGTGCGCCAACCTGGTCGGTGACGGACTGCGCGACGCGTTCGATCCAAGCGCCAAGCGGGCGCGCTCGAAGAAGAAGGCAAAGGTATGACGGGCGCTGACCCCACCGAGAAGGTCGTGGTCGAGAAGAACTTCACCGCACCGCTGTTGGAGGTCACCGACCTGCGCGTGTCCTTTCCCAGCGAGGAGGGACGCGTCGAGGCGGTGCGCGGTGTCAACTACACCGTCTCCGACGGCGAAGTGCTCGCCATCGTCGGCGAATCCGGTTCCGGCAAGTCGTTGTCCTCGCTCGCGGTGATCGGCCTGCTGCCCGAGCAGGCGCGCGTCGGCGGCTCGATCCGCTTGCGCGGCCGCGAACTGCTCGGCCTCGGCGATCGCGAATTGTCCAGGCTGCGTGGCAGTTCCATCAGCATGGTGTTCCAGGACCCGCTCTCGGCGCTGACCCCGGTGTATCGGGTCGGCGATCAGATCGCCGAAGCCCTACTGGCACACGGCAAGATGAACAGGTCCGAGGCGGCGGCCAGGGCGATCGAGCTGCTCGGCCTGGTCGGCATCGGGGAACCGGAGGTGCGCGCCAAGGCATTTCCGCACGAGTTCTCCGGTGGCATGCGCCAACGCGTGGTCATCGCGATGGCCATCGCCAACGATCCCGCGCTGATCATCTGCGACGAGCCGACCACCGCGCTCGACGTCACGGTGCAGGCGCAGATCCTGAACCTGCTGCGCAAGGCGCGCGATATCACCGGCGCCGGCGTCATCATGATCACCCACGACATGGGTATCGCCGCGACCCTTGCCGACCGGGTCGCGGTGATGTACGCCGGGAAGATCGTCGAAACCGCCACCACGACAGAGCTTTTCAGCACACCGCGGATGCCGTACACGGTCGGCCTGCTCGGCTCCATCCCGCGGATGGACCGCCCGGCCCGCCAGCCGCTGATCCCGATCGTCGGCGCGCCGCCCGCCATGCACGCGCTGCCGCCCGGCTGCTCGTTCGCGCCGCGCTGCCCGATCGCGATCGATGAATGCCGGGTCGCCGAACCACCGTTGGAGAAGACCAATCCCGGTCACGCCGCCGCCTGCATCCGCACCGCGGAGGTCGGCACCGACGACCTGTTCGAGGCCTATCGGCAGGAGATCACCGAGCCGAGGGCCGAGGCCGCGATCAGTGACCAAGTGGTGCTTCGGGTTTCGGAGCTGGTGAAGACCTTCCCGATCACCTCGGGCATCCTGTTCAAGCGCCGCAAGGGCGAGATCCGCGCGGTCGACGGGATCAGCTTCGAGGTGCGCGCGGGGCGCACGCTGGCCCTGGTCGGCGAGTCGGGTTCCGGGAAATCGACGACACTGAGTCAGATTCTCGACCTGGTGCGGCCGGAGTCGGGGACCATCGAGATCATGGGCAGCGATGTCGCGACCCTGACCAAGGCGCGTAAGCGCGAGATCCGCCGGAAGATGCAGATCGTCTTCCAGGATCCGACCGCCTCCCTCGACCCGCGCCTGCCGGTCTTCGACGCGCTGGCCGAGCCGATGCGCATCGACGGACGCCCGCGCGACGAGATCGGCCGCCGCGTACCGGAATTGCTCGAACAGGTCGGCCTGCGCCGCGATCACGCCGAACGCTATCCCGCCGACTTCTCCGGCGGGCAGAAGCAGCGCATCAGCATCGCCCGCGCGCTCGCGCTGGACCCGGAGATCCTGGTGCTCGACGAACCGGTGTCCTCGCTCGACGTCTCCATTCAGGCCGGGGTGCTGAACCTGTTGCGCGACTTGCAAGTCGAGCGCGGCCTGTCCTTCCTGTTCGTCTCGCACGACCTGTCCGTCGTCCGCAACCTGGCACACGACATCGCGGTGATGTATCGCGGCAAGATCGTCGAATCCGGTACGGCGGAACAGATTTTCGCCGATCCACAGCACTGGTACACCCGTGAGTTGATCGACGCGGTACCCGTTCCTGCCGTCAGTCGCAGCACACCTTCGGACTCGCCTCCTACGACCACACCGAGATCGGATTCCTGAAATGAACTCAACCGCAGGCAGCGCCCGTACCGTCCGCGCCATCGGTATTCGGTGTGCCGCACCGGCTGTCGCGTTGGCGTTGATCGTGGCCGGGTGTGGTTCATCGGGTGATCCGCAAACGACGTCGAGCGCGATCGGCGCGATCAACGACATCAATCCGAAGGATGCGAGCGCGATCAAGGATGGCGGCAATCTGCGGCTCGCGCTCACCAACTTCCCGCCGACCTTCAACTCGCTGCACATCGACGCGAACGGCGAGGTCGGCGATCTGACCTCCTGGACGCTGCCTGGCACCATCACCACGAACGCGGCGGGCGAGATCGCCGTCGACCACAACTACTTCACCGATATGCGGCTCACCAGCACGAATCCGCAGCAGATCACCTACACGATCAACCCGAAGGCCGTCTGGTCCGACGGCACCCCCATCACGTGGGAAGATCTGCGGACCCAGGCCAACGCGCTGAGCGGTCGCGATAACGCCTTCCAGGTGAGCGCGACGCAGGGCTACAGCCGGGTCGACAAGGTCGAACGCGGCGTCGACGACAAGCAGGCGATCGTCACTTTCGGCCAGCATTACGCGGAATGGCAGGGTCTGTTCAATCCGTTGTATCCGAAGGCTTCGATGGAGTCGCCGCAGGCATTCAACGACGTCGACCGCAACACCCTTCCGGTGTCCTCCGGTCCGTTCATGGTCACCTCGGTCGATAAGGCGCAGCAGCGAGTCGTGTTGAGCCGCAACCCGAAATGGTGGGGCGACAAGCCGAAGCTGGACACCGTCACCTACAGCGTGCTCGACTATTCGGCCCGCATCAACGCGCTGCAGAACAACGAACTCGACGCGGCAACGGTTGCCGGAATCGATGAGGTGAAGACCGCGTCAAATTCAGCGGGCATCAAGGTGCGGCGCGCTCCCGGCCAGACCTACTCGCACTTCACCTTCAACGGTGCGCCCGGCTCGATCCTCGCGGATCCGAAACTGCGCGTGGCGATCTCGAAGGCGATCGACCGGCAGGGCATTGCCACGGCGTCCCAGAACGGGGTCGTCACGGACCCCAAACCACTGAACAACCACATCTACCTCGCCGGTCAGAAGGGCTACCAGGACAACTCGGCCCCGGTCGCCTATGACCCCGACGCGGCCGCGCGGATGCTGGACGAGCTCGGCTGGAAGCTCAACGGCGACGTCAGGGAGAAGGACGGCCGCAAGCTCGAGATCCGTGACGTGATGTACCAGCAGGACACCTGGGTGCAGATCGCGCAGATCGCACAGCAGAATCTGGCGAAGGTCGGCGTCAAGCTCGATATCGAAACCGCCCCTGGTAACGGGCTTTTCACCAATATCGTCAATCCTGGCAACTTCGACATCGTCCAATTCGTCTGGTCCGGCGGCACCCTGCCACTCGGCGCCCTGCCGCAGATCTACGCCTACGACCCCGCGAACCCGCAGAGCAACAAGGGCAAGATCGGCACACCCGAACTGAACGCGCTGATCGACCAGGTCATTTCCGAACTCGACCCGCAAAAGGCGATCGAGCTGGCCAACAAGGCCGACCGGATGATCTTCGAGGAAGGCTTCTCGCTGCCCATCACGCAGTCGCCCGGAGCCATCGCCGTGCGCGACAATCTCGCCAATTACGGTGCCGTCGGCCTCGCCTCCTACGACTACACCAAGATCGGTTTCGTGCAGTAGACGTCTCCGATTGTTCACTGAACAGGAAGGTCCCCGAATGAGGATTCGCTCTCTGGGTGCGCGGTTCGCCATCCCCTGCGTCGCCGTCGGGCTGATCGTGGCCGGTTGCGCCGATAACGGCGGCGTGACGCCGGGCACGAGCACCGTCGGCAGCACGAACGACATCAACCCGAAAGACCCGAGCGAACTGCGCGACGGCGGCAATCTGCGGCTGGCACTGACCGCACTACCGGAGACCTTCAACTATCTGCACATCGACGGCGGCGACGCCGACACCTCGTCCGTTATCTCGCCGACCATGCCAACGTCGTTCACCAGCGACGCGGCGGGCGAGCTGACCGTCGATCACGACTACTTCACCGATGTGCAGCTGACGAATACCAGCCCCCAGCAGATCACCTACACGATCAATCCGAAGGCCGTGTGGTCGGATGGCTCGCCGATCACCTGGGAGGATCTTCGCTCCCAGGCGGCCGCGCTGAGTGGCCGGGACAACCGGTTCCTCGTCTCCGCGACCATCGGTTTCGAACGGGTCGAGAAGGTCGAACGCGGGGTGGACGATCGGCAGGCGATCGTCACGTTCAACAAGCCCTATTCCGAATGGAAAGGCCAGTTCGGCTTCCTGTACCCGAAGGAAACCACGGCGACCCCCGAGGCGTTCAACGATCGCGACCGCAATGGCCTCGCGGTCAGCGCGGGTCCGTTCGTCATCACCCAGATAGACCGCGGCCAGAACCGAATCACGTTGGGCCGCAATCCGAAGTGGTGGGGTGCGACGCCGAGGCTCGACTCGATCACCTTCAGCGTGCTCGACAGCACGGCGACGCTGCCCGCGGTGCAGAACAACGAACTCGACTACTCCTACATGTCCGGCATCGAGAACGTCACCGCCGCACGCAATGCCAAGAATGTCGTCATTCGGCGCACGCCCGAGCCGAGCTGGTCGCACCTGACCTTCAACGGCGCGCCCGGCGCACTGCTCGATGACGCCAAACTGCGCGTCGCGATCTCGAAGGCGATCGACCGGCAGGGTCTGGCCAACGCCGCCCAGAACGGTGTGGTCGATAACCCGAAGCCGCTCAACAATCACATCTTCGTGGCGGGTCAGAAGGGCTACCAGGACAACGCGGCGCCGATCGCGTACGACCCCGACGCGGCCGCGCGGATGCTGGACGAGCTCGGCTGGAAGCTCAATGGCGATGTGCGCGAGAAGGATGGCCGCAAGCTCGAGCTCCGCGATGTGATGTATCAGCAGGACCTGTGGGTGCAGACCGCGCAGATCGTGCAGCAGAATCTGGCGAAGGTCGGCGTCAAGCTGGATATCCAGACGGTGCCAGGCAGTGGATTGTTCAAGAATGTCATCGATCCTGGTAACTTCGATATCGCCCAATTCAGTTGGAACGGTAGCGTTCTCCCGCTCGGCGCGCTGCCGCAGACCTATGCCTACGACCCGAACAATCTGCAGGGCAACAAGGCACGGATCGGATCGCCGGAGCTGAACGCGCTGATCGAGCAGACCATCGCGGAACTGGATCCGCAGAAGGCCATCGACCTGGCCAACAAGTGCGATCAGATGATCTGGGAAGAAGGCTATTCCATCCCGCTGTACCAGGCGTCGGGCACCTACGCCGTACGGGACAACCTGGCCAACTGGGGCGCATTCGGCCTCGCCTCGCCCGACTACACCAAAGTCGGCTTCCTGAAGTGAGTTTCGGATCGGGCCGGCACCTGGCCTATCCGATCAGCGTGACGATCGGCGCCATGGCGATATGCCTCGCCTTGGCGCCGTTCGGCGATTCGGACCAGGTGGCGGCGCTGGGTGCGGTGGCGCTGGGGATCATCGGGTACTCCGGGTACCGGATCGCTGTCGCGCAGGGGCTTCTCGCGTTCTGGCCCTCGGGAACGGTACGCACCGTTAGTGTTTCCCGAATGCGTCAGCAGCATCGGCTGGTCAGCCGCTCTTGGCTCGAGATCAGTGGCACCGGTCGACCTCGTTGGCTCCCGGTCTATTTCGACCCGGATCTGCTGACCTTGACCGAGACTCGCGCCGATCTCACCGACCGCACCATCCACCTCGCGGGCCACCGCCTCTACCCCTCCGGCCGCATCAGCACCACCGAGCCGCCCGGTCGACTCGTCGACAACCCGTCCCGCCCCGACCCGGATGCCGCCGCGCTCACCGCCACCGCGACCCGGCTACGTCGACGGCTGGTCCTCGATGCCCAATCCACCGTTGCCGCACCGTTCGCCGCCCTCATGTGGATCTACATCGACGGTGGCGGCTTCACCACCTTCCTCGCCGCCACCTGCGTCGCCGCGGCGGCCGCCCTCTGGTTGTCCGCCATCCGCGGCTCCGACCCGAGCTGAGCCTTGATCGCGCGGTCCGCTGTGCTGGCGGAAGCGAAGCTGCCCAACGACTTTCATCGATTGTGGGGCGCGTTCACGATCAGTCAGCTCGGAAGCTCGCTCGGCTCAGGCGCATTGCCGTTGATCGCGATCATTGCGCTCGGGGCGTCCGACTTTCGGGTTTCGCTGCTCGCGGCACTCTCGGCGGTGGTCAGTGCGGCCATCGCGCTGCCGCTCGGGTCCTTTGTCGAGTTCCGTCGCAAACGTCCGGTGATGATCGGTGCGGATCTCTTGTGCTTCGCGGCCCTTGCGACGGTTCCGGCGGCGATGATGTTCGGGGTGCTCAGTTACGGGCAGCTGTGTGTCGTGGCCACCGCCCAGGTGCTCGGGACGATGGTCTTCAATGCCGCCAGCGGGGCACACCTCAAAGCACTGGTGCCGGGATCGATGTTGACCACCGCGAACAGCCGGTTCGATACGACGTTCTGGACCGTTTCCGGTCTCGGTGCTCCGGTCGGCGGCATCCTGATCGGGGTGTTCGGGGCGGGCGCAACCGTGCTGCTCGATTCGGTCAGTTTCTTGTTGTCCGCGTTGGGGATTCGTTCGCTGCAGCGACCAGAGCCACCGCCACCGGTCGCGCAGGTCGAGCAGCACTGGATCGCCGACATCCGCGCCGGGTGGGCCTACATCTTCCGACATCGCACACTGCACGCGCTGTTCTGGAATGCCATGGTCTTCGGCGGCGCGATCCGGCTCACCAGCCCGCTGCTGGCGATTCTCATGCTGCGCGATCTCCAGCTCGCGCCGTGGCAGTACGGTCTGGCGCTCGGAATTCCCAGCCTCGGCGGGATCATCGGATCGTTGCTGACGAGCCGACTTGTCGCGCGCGTCGGCGAACGCACCGTCCTGCTCGGCTTCGGTGTGCTGCGCACCTGCTGGATGGGCTTTCTAGTGCTCGCCGGACCGGGGTTGGTCGGAGTGGTGGTCATTGTCGCGGCGGAGACCACCCTGCTGTTCTGCGCCGGTGTGTTCAATCCGGTATTCACCACATTCCGCATGCGCGTCACCGACGACGAGTTCATGTCGCGAGTGGGCATCGCCTGGTCCATCAGCGGCCGCGGCTGCCAGCCGCTGTTCATCGCCCTCGGCGGCGCCTTGGCCACTGTCACCACCGTCCGATTCGCGATCGGCTGCGCGGCCGTCGCCCTACTGGCCAGCTCACTGCTGCTCCCATGGCGGACCTGGCCCGCCCGTCTGGTCAGCGAACGGGACATGGCGGCGGGATAGTGCGAATAGCCGCGCCGCCATGTCCCGTTCGACGGACGTGGCGAATTGGTCTGACCACTTGACCTCCTGACCTATTTGGGCGCAGAGTGGGGGTATGGCGTTGCAACCAGTGGTCAAGCGGTCGGTGTCGGGGGATGTTTTCGAGCAGATCGCGGCGGATGTGCTGAGTGGGGAGTTGGCGCCGGGGACCGCGTTGCCCAGTGAGCGGCAGTTGGCGGAGGCGTTGGGGGTGTCGCGACCCGCGGTGCGGGAGGCGTTGCAGCGGCTGGCGGCGGCGGGACTGGTCGCGGTGCGGCAGGGGGACGCGACGACCGTGCTGGATTATCGGCGGGGGGCGGGGCTGGAGGTTTTGCCTCGGCTGCTTGTGCGGGCCGGAGAGTTGGATCCCGGTGTGGCGCGCAGCATTCTGGAGGCGCGGCTGCACAACGGGCCGAAGGTGGCCGAGCTGGCCGCCGTCCGGCTCGGCGCCACGGACTCCGCGACGGTCGAGGCCGCGTTGACGGACAGCGTGGAAGCGCTTGCCGTGGAACAGGATCCGGTGGCGCGGCAGCGGCATGCGATGGAGTTCTGGGATCACGTCGTCGACGCGGCCGACTCGATCGTGTTCCGGCTGATGTTCAACATGCTGCGCGCCGCCTACGAACCGGCGCTCGCGGCGCTGGCCCCGATCATGTCCGCCGAGGTGGGCAATGCCGAGGCCTACCGCGAACTGGCCGCCGCCATTGTGGCAGGTCGGCCGCAAGAGGCCGCCGATACCGCTCGGGCACTGCTCGAACCGGCGACCACCGCACTGCTCGAGGTCCTCAGCGGACACTGAGCACGCTTCACCTAGGAAACACCATGACGAAACCCCCTTCCGCCGAACAAGATTCGGTCGAGGCGAACGCCCGCGCGCGGGTGCGCGACGACGAACGGTCCGTGCGCCGCGGACGCACGCTCGGCGCGGCATTCCGCGAGTTCGGCCGCCATCCCTCGCCATGGCTCGTCGGCCTCACGCTGATCGCGGCGCTGATCGGCCGAATCCTGGTCGGCGACTGGCAATGGACCGACGCGCTGGTGCCCGCGGCGATGCTCGCGGTGTTCCCGGTCTTCGAATGGATCGTGCACGTCACCGTATTGCATTGGCGACCAAGGCAACTCGGCCCGATCGCGCTCGACAGCGAGCTGGCCCGCAAACACCGTGAGCACCACGTCGATCCGCGCGATATCCCGCTGATCTTCATCCCGACCAGGACACTGTCGGTGCTGGTCGTCGCCCTGATCGCGCTGGCCGCCTTCGCTTTCCCACGCCTGGGCCTCGGCCTGACCTTCCTGCTCACCATCACGATGCTCGGCCTCGGCTACGAATGGATCCACTACCTCATCCACACCGACTACAAGCCGAAGAGCTCGCTCTATCGCGCGGTCTGGCGCAACCACCGCCACCACCACTACAAGAACGAGCACTACTGGTTCACCGTCACCACCTCCGGCACCGCCGACCGCCTCTTCGGCACCCATCCCGACCCGGCCGCCACCGAATCCTCCCCCACCGCCCGCCACCTGCACGCCTAGCGCTCGCCGAAAGCACAGGCCATCGCCCTAATGCCCAGAGCGATGGCCTTTTTCGTGCCGCATGGCGCCCCGCTGCGGTCACGGCTGTGACCAGGCGCACTCCGATCCCGCAAAACTACATCTTGACTCAGTACCCTAGGGGGGTATGGTAAGTCTCATCGGCACGGCGGAGGCCGTCGCCGCAGAAGGAGAGACATCATGAGCACCGCGATCACCGTGACCATTACCGGGATGACCTGCGGCGGCTGCGCCAACCGGGTGCGCGACGGAATCGGCCGGATCGATGGCATCCGATGAACACATCCACCAAGTTCGCCGGCTTCGCCCTCGGCTTGGCCGCCGTCTTCGGAATCGCCATTGCGACCGGCGCCGCGATCGGCCCGGATCCCGCCGCCCCTGAATCACCCGCTCATGAGGACGCGCCCGCCGCCCGTCCGGACCACGCACCTGGAGCAACGATGGCCACCGACAGCGGATACACCCTGCGGCTCGACACCGCGCTCACCACCGCGGCGCCGAACGTCCCACTGCGCTTCCGCATCCTGAACCAGGACGGCACACCGCTCACCCGCTACCTGCCCAACCACGACAAGGACCTGCACCTGATCGTGGTCCGGCGCGACATGGTCGCCTTCCAGCATGTGCACCCCGTCCTCGGCGGCGACGGAACCTGGAGCGTCCCACTGGATCTCACTCGCGCGGGCGACTATCGAGTGTTCGCCGATTTCATACCGGAGGGTGGTGCGAACCTGACCCTCGGCGCCGATCTGCGGGTTGCGGGCAACTATGACCCGCAGCCGCTGCCCGCCGCGGCGACCACCACCACAGTCGGCGGCTACACGGTCACCCTCGACGGCACCGTCGTCACCGGCCAGGCATCGAAGGTCACGCTGTCGGTGAGCCGGGACGGTAAGCCGGTCACCGACCTGCAGCCCTACCTGGCGGCGTACGGTCACCTCGTCGCGCTGCGCACCGCCGACCTCGCCTACCTGCACGTACACCCGGACGGCCACCCCGGCGACGGCGTCACCCCGGCCGGACCAGGCATCACCTTCTATGTCACCGCGCCCAGCGCGGGCGACTACCGCTTGTTCCTCGACTTCCAGCACGAAGGAGTGGTCCGCACCGCCGAATTCACGCTGACCGTCGACCAGGGCACGGCAGCGGCCGAGCCCGCGACACACGCCGGGCACGGCGCGCCCCTTCCCGAACCGGCGCACAGCCACTGATAGTCGCGCACCACTGATCCGTCGCGCAGCCACCGCGACGACGGAATCTGCACTACCGTGCCGCACAGAACGGAGCACACCATGACCACCACGACACAACCACCAGGCATCGGGCAGGTCGAACTGGTGATCGGCGGCATGACCTGCGCGTCCTGCGCCAATCGCATCGAGAAGAAGCTGAACAAGCTCGACGGTGTCACCGCGACGGTGAACTACGCGACCGAGAAGGCGCGGGTCGATGTCACCGGTGACGTCTCGCCGGACGAGCTGATCGCCACAGTCGAGCAGGCGGGATACAGTGCGGCACTGCCTACGCCCAAAGTCGCGGAAACCGTTGCCACCGAGTCTGATCCGACCACCGCGTTGCGTACCAGGCTGCTGGTCTCGTTGGTGCTGACGGTACCGGTCATCGCGATGGCGATGATCCCCGCGCTGCAGTTCACCAACTGGCAGTGGCTGTCGCTGACGCTGGCCGCGCCGGTCGTGGTGTGGGGCGCGCTGCCGTTCCACCGGGCGGCGCTGGCCAACCTGCGCCACGGCACGGCGACCATGGACACGCTGGTGTCGATGGGCACCCTCGCGGCACTCGGCTGGTCGTTGTACGCGCTGTTCTGGGGCACCGCGGGCATGCCTGGCATGAAGCACCCGTTCGAGTTCACCATCTCCCGGATGGACGGCACCGGCAGCATCTACCTGGAGGCGGCGGCGGGTGTCACCACGTTCATCCTGGCCGGACGGTTCTTCGAGGCACGAGCCAAGCGGCGCGCCGGTGCCGCGTTGCGGGCGCTGCTCGAGCTCGGCGCCAAGGAGGTTTCGGTGCTGCGCGGGGGCGCTGAGCAGCGGATTCCCGTGGAGCAGTTGATCGTTGGTGATCGGTTCGTGGTTCGTCCCGGTGAGAAGATCGCCACCGACGGCGTGGTGGTCGAGGGTTCCTCGGCGGTCGACGCCTCGATGTTGACCGGTGAGTCCGTGCCGGTGGAGGTCGGGGCCGAGGACGCGGTGGTCGGCGCCACCGTGAACGTCGGCGGGCGGATCGTGGTGCGCGCCAGCCGAATCGGCGCCGATACTCAGCTGGCACAGATGGCGAAGCTGGTCGAGGACGCGCAGACCGGAAAGGCACAGGCGCAGCGGCTGGCCGACAGGGTCTCCGGCATCTTCGTGCCGATCGTGATCGCGCTGTCCGTCGCGACGCTCGGATTCTGGCTCGGCACCGGCGGTTCCGTCGCGGCCGCCTTCACCGCCGCCGTCGCGGTGCTGATCATCGCCTGCCCCTGCGCCCTCGGGCTGGCAACGCCGACGGCGCTGATGGTCGGCACCGGCCGCGGTGCGCAGCTCGGTATCCTGATCAAGGGGCCGCAGGTGCTGGAATCGACCAGGCGGGTGGATACCGTGGTGCTCGACAAGACGGGCACCGTCACCACCGGCAAGATGACCTTGCTCGATGTTGTTGCGGCCGAAGGCGAAGACACCAGCCAGGTGCTGGCACTTGCCGGGGCACTGGAGGATTCATCCGAGCACCCGATCGCGCAGGCGATCGCCAAGGGGGCCAAGGAGGCCGCAGCGCTGCACTCGGTCGAGGGCTTCGAGAATATCGAGGGCCTCGGGGTGCAGGGCGTGGTGGACGGGCACGCGGTGATCGTCGGGCGCGCCCGGCTGCTCGCGGACTGGGCACAGCACTTGGACGCCGAGCTGGAGCGGGCCATGCTGGCCGCCGAGGGCGAGGGTAAAACCGCGGTGGCGGTGGGTTGGGATGGCAAGGCACGCGGCGTGCTCGTCGTCGCCGATGCGGTGAAACCGACTTCCGCACAGGCGATTTCGCAACTGCGTGCGCTCGGTCTCAGGCCGATCATGCTGACCGGTGACAATGCGGCCGCCGCGGCGGCGATCGCCGCACAGGTCGGCATCGATGAGGTGATCGCGCAGGTGCTGCCGCAGGACAAGGTCGACACCGTCAAGCGGCTACAGGCCGAGGGCAAGGTCGTCGCGATGGTCGGCGACGGGGTCAACGATGCCGCGGCGCTGGCTCAGGCCGACCTCGGCTTGGCCATGGGCACCGGCACCGACGTCGCCATCGAGGCAAGCGATCTCACCCTGGTTCGTGGTGATCTGCGGGCCGCCGTCGACGCGATTCGCCTGTCCCGCCGGACCTTGGGCACCATCAAGGGCAATCTGTTCTGGGCCTTCGCCTACAACGTCGCCGCCATCCCGCTGGCCATGGCCGGACTGCTGAATCCGATGCTCGCGGGCGCCGCGATGGCGTTCTCCTCGGTCTTCGTCGTCAGCAACAGCCTGCGGCTGCGGACCTTCCGTTCGACGGCACAGTAGTCGAGGGAAAACCGACGGGACGGCACCAACGAGTGCCGTCCCGTTCGGCGGTTCGGGCTATTGCAGGACGCCGCTATTGGCGAGTCCCATCGCGGCACTTCCCGTGGCCCATGCTGCGGCGGCACTACCGGTCGCGGCCAAGAGGGATAGCAGAATCATGAGTTCGACCTTTCGTAGAGCCATTGATCAGCAAGCGAAAGTTACTGCCGCCCAACAGCACTCCACAATGACCGAACCCGAACTCTCGGCAACCTCCCGCGCAATTGCCAGCCGATTCACAGCCGGTGATTCGGCGCCGAGGTGGCCTCGCTACGCGATAGTTCCTCGGCCACGAGAGGCGGTCGACACCTCGCGGAACGCCGCGACATGGTCGGCGGCCCACTCGGCGTAGGTGCGCGGTGCCCGGCCGAGGGCTCGGCGCAGATCGTCGGTGACGATGGCGTTACCGCCGCTGCGGACATACTCCTGACCTGCGAGGGCACCGTCGATGAACGCCTCGGACAGCCCGGCGGCGCGCAGGTGTTCGCGGGCGGCCTCGTTCGGTACGTCGACGACTTCCAGCGGTTGGCCGAGCACCTCGGCGAGCACGGCAACCTGGTCCGCGCTGGTCAGCAATTCCGGGCCGGTGAGGGTATAGATCTGGCCCGCGTGGTCGGACGAGAGCAGGGCCGCCACCGCGACCGCGGACACGTCGCGCGGATCGACGACGCCCTGCTGACCGCTGCCGGTCATGCTTGGCACGGGCTGGCCGTTGCGAATCGCGTCAGCCCAGCTCAGCGTGTTCGAGGCGAAGGAGCTCGGGCGCAGGATGGTCCATTCGGCGCCGCTCGCACGGGCCGCCTGCTCGCCGGGCAGATGCCAGGTGCCGATCCCGCCGACTGCGTCCTCGCCGGTGCCGATGGCGGAGAGCTTCACGATGCGACGGACGCCGGCGTCGCGCGCGGTGGTGATCAGCGTGCGGTCGGCGTCGACGTATTCGGGGCCGAGGATGCCGACGATGAACGCGGCATCGACACCCTTCGTGGCCGCCTCGATCGAGGCCGGGTCGTGGTAGTCGCCGCGAACCACCTCGACGCCTGCGGGTAGTTGTGCCCGCGCCGGGTCGCGGGTGACGGCACGGACCTGCTCGCCGCGCGCCACCAACTGCCGGACGATTTCGCTGCCGATGGTGCCCGTGGCACCGGTGATCAGAATCATGAGGCCTACGCTGCCGCCAGGACCACCGGGTTCTCTAGGAGATTTCGGCACAGCCGCCGCGGCGCCGAGTGCTTACAGTGGATTCGGTGACCACCATGCTGCGCACGGCGCCCGTCGTGACCGCCGACCTCGTCGAGACGACGGTCCCCGCGCCCGAGTCGTTGCGGCCGTGGTTCACCGAACTCGGACGCATTCCGACGGTGCGCGACCTGGCCGAGTCCTTCGCGCACATCCCGCAGGCCGCGACCACGATCGTGCTGCGCACGCAGGAGTCCGGGCCGCGTGAAGCGCTCGTCATCGGGCCGCAGACCAAGGCGCTCTACTCCCATCCGAACAAGCCCGCGTCGTGCCTGCGGCTGCGCTTGGCGCACGGCGCGGCCCGTCCGCTGCTCGGCGTGCCCGCGGCGCTGCTCACCGATCGGGTCATCCGCCTCGCCGACCTGCCCGGCGTCGCCGCCGATCTCGCAGGCGAACTGATCGAACTGAATGCCGACGAGATCTTCGATTTCCTGGAAGGTGCACTGCCGCAACGCATTTCCGAGAACGCGACACGACGCGCGCACCGTGATGTGCTCAGCTCGGCCGTCGCGGCACTGTCGGCGGCTCCGAACGGCCGCTCCATGCGTGCGTTGGCAGGGGACCTCGCCGTCAGCGAACGCCAACTCCGCAACCTGTTCACCGCCGGAATCGGCGTCTCCCCCAAGCACTTCGCGCGTATCGATCGGGTGCGCCGCATCGTGGCGCAAGCGCGATGCACGCCGTCGGCGCACATTCCCGAAGGCACCTGCGATTACGCGCCGACTACGTCCCTCGCGCGACTCGCCGCCGACAACGGGTACTTCGACCAATCCCACATGACCGCCGACTTCCGCACCCTGATGGGTGTCCCGCCGAGCTCGTTCCTGCGCGGTGCCGTCCCAACGCCATCCCCCTGCCGCCCGCTGGACCGTCTCTGATCACACCGCGCCGGGAGCTACTCGGGCCGATCCCACGCACGGCCGAAGGCTGTTCGGTGGTGGCGCAGCTATGTCCCGCTCGGTCAGGGATTCGGGCGCTGGGACTTGGCTCGGCGACGCGCTAGTTCTTCTTGTTCCAGAACGGCGGCTTCGGCGAGGGTGGGGGCGGTACCGCCGAGGCGGGCGGGGACCCAGCGCGCACCGGGCTGCATGGGATAGTCGTGTTGGGCCTGGGTGAGCAGGTCGCTCATGTGGGTGTGCAGCGTGGCGGTGAGGGTTTCCGCGGGTTCGGCGGGTGGGATGGGTTCGCCGACGCGGATGTTGATCGGGAAGTTGTGGCGGCCGAGCTGTTTCGGGATGTCCTTGGTCCAGACCCGGTGGGCACCCCAAATGACCAGGGGAATGATCGGGACGTCGGCTTCGATCGCCATCCGGGCGGCGCCGGACTTGAACTCCTTCAGTTCGAAGCTGCGGCTGATGGTCGCCTCGGGATAGACCACGACGAGTTCGCCGTCGCGCAGCGATTGGACCGCGCGACTATAGGATTCGGCGCCCGCCGTGCGGTCAACGCCAATTGCCTTGCAGTGCTTCATCAGAAAGCCGACGATGCCGTGCTCGAGCTCGGCCTTCATCATGTACCTGACATTGCGACCTGACTTGCGGCCGACCAGCCCGACCTCCATGAAATCCAGGTACGCGGTGTGGTTCACGGCAAGCACCGCGCCGCCGGAACTCGGGATCCGGTGCTGGTCGGCGATGTCGATCCGCAGCCCCTGCACGAAGAACACCGTGCGGACCAAGCCGGTGAGAATGTCGTAAACCGGTTCCCGCGCCATCCGAATCTCCGCTACTACGAGGCCGTCTTTTTCCGCGCGGCCTTATCCGCGGCCTCGGCGGCATCGAGCGCGTCGGCCTCTTCCAGGGTAGGAGCGCTGCCGCCGAGCCGGGCCGGTACCCAGTAGGCGCCTTGCTCGTGCGGGTAGTCCTTTTGCAGGTCGAGCAGCATCTCCTGCATGGTCGAGCGCAGTTTCGCGGTCAACTCGGACGCGGGCTCGGACGGCGGGATGGGTGCGCCGACCGCGATGGAGATCGGCGTGTTGGTGCGGCCGAGACGCTTCGGAAAACCCTTGGTCCACACCCGCTGCGCGCCCCAGATGACGATCGGGATGATCGGCACGTCCGATTCGATGGCCATCCGCGCGGCACCGGACTTGAGGTCCTTGATCTCGAAGCTGCGGCTGATGGTCGCCTCGGGGTACACGCCGACGAGCTCGCCACGCCGCAGGTACTCGACCGCGGCCTGGTAGGAGTCGGCGCCCGCACCCCGGTCGACCGGAATGTGCTTGAGCGCGCGCATGATCGGGCCGGAGATCTTGTCGTCGAAGACCTCTTTTTTGGCCATGAACCGGATGTAGCGCTTGGGGGTGCGCACCGGCAGGCCCGCGTAGGTGAAGTCCATGTACCCGGTGTGGTTGACCGCGAGCACGGCACCACCCCGCGCGGGGATATGTTCAGCGCCCTTGACGGTGAACTTCAGGCCTTCGACGAAGAAGACGGTACGGGCAAGGCCGATGATCGTCCGGTAGACGGGTTCCACAATTCCGCTAGCGTAGTCGCTGACTGTCTCATCCGGCAGTGGGCCGCTGCTTTGTGGGTCGCACCGGGTCTTGGACGGTTCGATCGCCCGTCGCACGCTGTAGAGAAGAGGATCGTCGAAGTGGAAAGCGCCCATTTGAATCCACCTGGACGCGACCGGAGGACACCGCTCGGCGGGACAGCAGGGCGAGTCGAGCGCAGGTCGGGTGCACGTGGCGGGCGGGTGTTAGCCGGCGGCTTGGCGATCGCCGGGGCCTTCGTGCTGGCGGGGTGTGATTCCGCGGTCGGTATTCCAAACGACGAGCCGGTCGAGGCCACGGCCTCGATCGGAACACCGGCGACCGCGGTCCCGTCCACGCAGGCGACCACGACGCCGCCCACTACGTCGGCCGCCGCCCCCTCGGTCGGTGCCGTCGCCGAACCGCCTGCCGCGGTGCAGCGTTGGATCACGGATCTGAAGGCGAGCACCGTCGCGCAAATGCAGGCCAAGTGCTGGACCATCGCGCCACGGAACGTGGCCGAGATGTACGCCGACGATCAGCCGATCCTGGCCGCGCTCGCCCTGCCCGGCACCGCGACGCCGGACACCATCACCTGGAAGAGCCGGTCCACCACCGTCGCCGTCGACCGCGCCGCCCTCGACACCGGCTACGCCTGCCCAAGGGTCGCCACGGCGGGCGGCGACATCGAGTACAACGACGCCGACGCCAGACACACGGTGCGCCGCTACCTGGCCAGGTTCGTCGGAACTCCGCTCGACGCGACCGATAAAGAAGGCACCTATCCGCTGGTCTGCAAGGCGTCCCCGGCGACCTGGGATCCCAGCGGCACCGGCAAGGCGATCGCCGCGCCACTGGCCGACAACCCGGGAAAGCTGACCGGCGCCACCAAGTTCGCCGACCAGGAGATCCACTCCGAGCCGCTACGCGGGGACTACCTGACCGTCGATGTTCCGGTCACCAGCTCTGCGGGGGCGACCAAGACTCGCACCTTCACCCTGGCCGCCGGGGCACAGGGCTACTGCATCGGCGACGTCTCCCCCTAGCCGCGCTCGTGGCGGATCCGGCCGAGAGCACAACGCCGGTCACTGGGCGGCGCTCGCAAGCCGAGCAGGACGGCGCGGCAGCACCATCGAGGGGCACCGCGAGCGCCGGCAGTTCCACCCAGCCACTACCCTGGATGGCTGGTAACGGTAGGAGGAGCAGCTCGTGCAGATCACCAGCGTCGGACACGCCGGATTCCACATCCGCACCGCGGCGGGGTCGATCCTTTGCGACCCCTGGGTCAACCCCGCGTACTTCGGTTCGTGGTTCCCGTTTCCCGACAACACCCAGCTGGACTGGGACGAGCTCGGCAACTGCGATTTCCTCTACGTCTCGCATCTGCACCGCGACCACTTCGACGCGGAGAACCTGGCCAAGCACGTCAACAAGGACGCGACGGTGCTGCTGCCGGACTACCCGGTGCCGGATCTGAAGCGGGAGCTGGAGCAGCTCGGCTTCCACAAGTTCTTCGAGACCGAGGACTCGGTCAAGCACACGATCAGCGGTCATGGCGCCGAGCTCGACATCATGATCATCGCGTTGCGCGCGCCCGCCGACGGGCCGATCGGCGACTCCGGCCTCGTCGTCTCCGACGGCGAGACGACCTGCTTCAACATGAACGACGCCCGCCCGGTCGACATGGACGTGCTGCACGACTCGTTCGGCACGATCGACATCCATCTGCTGCAGTACTCGGGCGCGATCTGGTACCCGATGGTCTACGACATCCCGAGCCGGACCAAGTCGAACTTCGGTAAGCAGAAGCGCCAGCGCGGCATGGACCGCTGCCGCAGCTACATCGAGCAGGTCGGGGCCACCTGGGTGGTGCCGTCGGCCGGGCCGCCGGTGTTCCTCGACGACGAACTGCGCTACCTCAACGACGATCGCGGCGACGAGGGCAATATCTTCCCGGACCAGATGGTGTTCCTGGACCAGATGCGGATCCACGGCAACGAGGGCGGGATCCTGATGATCCCCGGATCCGTCGCCGACGTGCGCGGTGCCGAGCTGGAGTTGACCCACCCGTTCGAGCCAGGACTGATCTACGACAACAAGGCCGAGTACATCGAGCTGATGGCGCAGCGCCTCGCGCCGGTGCTCGAGGCCGAAAAGGCTTCCTGGGCAACGGGTGACGGACCGTTGCTGGAACCGTTGCGTGCGCTGTTCGAGCCGATCATGGCGCAGAGCGACCTGATCTGCGACGGCATCGGCTACCCGGTCGGTTTGGTAATCGGCGACGAGACCGTGGTGCTCGACTTCCCCAAGCGCCTGGTGCGCGCGGCCATCGAGGGAGAAGGCAAGTACCGCTACGGTTTTCGCATCGCCCCCGAACTGGTGCGCACCGTGCTGCGGGACAACGAACCCGACTGGGTGAACACCATCTTCCTGTCCACCCGCTTCCAGGCGTGGCGGATCGGCGGTTACAACGAATTCCTCTACACCTTCTTCAAATGCCTCACCGACGAACGCATCGCCTACGCCGACGGCTGGTTCTCCGAGGCGCACGACGATTCCGCCTCGACGGAATTGGACGGCTGGGAAGTACAGCGCCGCTGCCCGCATTTGAAGGCGGATCTGTCGAAATTCGGTGTGGTGGAAGGCAACACGCTCACCTGCAATCTGCACGGCTGGCAGTGGGACCTGGAATCGGGGCGTTGCAAGACGTCGAAGGGCCACGAACTGCGCTCACGCAAGCTGAGCTGAGACACGGCCCCGAATGTCGGGGTGCGAGCGGGAAGCTCCACCGGACCCTCATCATGAGGGTCAGCCCGCGCGGAGGGCGGGGCGGGTGGCGTAGCTGTCGTGGCGGTTGTAGGTGCGGTCGCCGCCGTTGCGGGCGATGGAACCGCGGACCAGGCGGGTGCGGACGCGGGCGCCGAGGTTCTCCTGGAAGCGAGTGGCACCGGGCAGGATTCGGCGGGGTACCTCGAGCGCGCCGTTGACGACGGCGGTGGCCATGACGGCGCCCTGGAAGAATCTGCTGTCGGGGAGGCCGAGGAAATCGGCGTTGCTGGACCCAAGGATGATTCGGCTGTAGGCGACCAGGTAGCTGGTGACCACGCGGCGCAGCGCGCGCCGCGACGCGGTGGTGTTGTCGACGAACAGGCCGCCCGCCGCGGGGATCAGGGCTTGGGCCAGGCGCTGTGAGTCGGCGTCGGGGATGAATTCGGTGTCGGCGAGGATCCAGAAGGCGCGCCAGGTGTCGTTCTCACAGGTCGGCAGGATCTCCGCGTCGATGCCGAGCAGGAACCCGATGTAGCGCCAGAGCTGGAATACCGCGTCCTTCTCCTTGGCCGAGAACTGCAGGCCGAGTGCTTGCGCGCCAACGAGATTCGCCATGGAGAACAGGCCGAGGGTGCCGACGGTGAGCACCTGGTTGACCGGATGGTCCCACGCCTCGTAGTCCCAGTCGGGCCGCCGGTTCATGCCCGCCCGCACCAGCGCGTGCATCAACCGCACGCGCAGCACGCTCTTGTAGCCGACCGCATTGCGTCGCAGGGCACCGGGAGTGGTCACGTCGAGCCACCACTGGGTGGTTTCGGCGAGGCGGCGCGGTGCCATCGCGTCGAGATCGCCGGTGCCGACGAGGGTCTTGTCCGCGCGCGAGGCCAGGTAGCCGCCCATCAGTGCGAACATGCCCATCGCGATGCCGCCCCAGACGCTGGTGCGGCCGACGACGCGGGCGCCGCGATCGATCTTCTCCCGGTCGAGCCAGTACGGATCGGCTTCGACCTGCTCGAAGAACGCGGCCAGCTCGGCGGGGGCGTCCGGCACTGCGTCGATGCCGTTTTCGAGCGCGATCTCGAACATTCGACGTCCCTCGCCGACGGGCAGCCGCTTGAACATCGCGACCATGGCGTCCGCGAGCGGATCGCCGACCGCGGTGAAGCGGCGGAACGAATCGCGCTGGGCGGCGGTGCAGCTCAGGTCGCCGGGCGCCATGACAGGCACGGCGTACTTGAACGGAAACTCCGTGAACAGCTGCGGAGTTGGCAGTTTCTGGTTGTCATGCGCCATTGCACTTCACCCGTCGGATCGAGGTTCGCGGTCGAGCATTCTGACAAGACCGTCCCACACAATCGGATATCTGGCAAGGATGCATGCCAGAATGACTCGGGTGGCTACCACTTCGCGGTCCTACGGCGGCGTGCCGATCGAACAGCGCAGAGCGCGGCGGCGGGCGGCGCTGCTCGACGCCGCGCAGGAAATCATCGGCACCTCGGGTTTCGCCAAGCTGACCGTTTCCGGGTTGTGCGCGCAGGCGCGGCTGTCGGAGCGGTACTACTACGAGAGCTTCAGCGATCTCGACGCGGTGTTCAGCGAGTTGTTCGACCGGATCGTCGACGAGATCGGGCAGGCGGTGGTCGCCGCGTTCGTCACCACGCCCACCGACATCCGCGCCAAAACCAGGGCGGCCATCGCCGCGGCGATCGACCTGATCGCCGACGACCCACGCAAGGCGCGCATCGCCACCGTTGAGGCGCAACTGAACCCGGCGCTACTCATGCGAAGGGCCGAGGTGATGCGGTCGTTCGCGGGCATCATGGTGGCCGTGTGCGCGGGCGAGGTCGGCGCCGACGTGGTCGAAAAGGCCGGTGACCAAGCCGAATTCGCCGCAACCCACCTCCTCGGCGGCCTCTGGGAGACCACCAACAGCTGGCTTGCTGGCACCCTCCCGGTCACCCGGGCCGCCCTGATCGACCGCTCCACCGACCAATTCCTGCTCACCGCAGGCCATCTCATCGGCGTCCCGCTCGACTAGGCGGGAGCCAGGACGGGGTCAGCAGGGCGATGGGCAGGATGGTGGCGCCGAGGATGGCGAGGGTGGTCGACATGGACCACCAGGTGGTGGCGAGGGCGGCGAAGGCGAATACCGCCAGGGCGACGACCTCGCCGAGGAGGCCGGATACCGAGGTCACGGTCGCTCGGGCCGACCCTTCGATCGTGTCCTGGAGACGGGCTCCGGCGACGATACCGGCGTTGTAGACGATGCCGTAGGAGAGGCCGATCGCCGTAAAGCCAAGTCCGGTAAGGACATACACGGCATTCGGTTGGTGCTCGGCCAGTCCGGCGATCAGCGCGCCGCCGAGGAACAGGATGCCGCCGAGGCCGACGGCGATCGCCATGGTGCGCCCCGACATGCCCTCGGTGCGCCCGGCCAATAGTGCGCCGACCAGAGAACCGAGCACGGTCAACCCGACGAGCAGCGGCACCACCGCCGTTGCCACGCCGACCGACTCGGCGAGCAGCGCGAAGTACTCGTCGAATGCGGTGACCCCGAACAGCAGTGCGCCAAGCAGCACACCGTTGCGCACCGTCCGCATCCGAATCGCTTCCCCAACACCGATTTTCAGCATGCTGAGGTAGCGCGCGAACGGTCCCGTTCCGACCAGCGCGCCCGGCAGACCATAGCGGCCTACCGAGTGACTCGCCCCGACAGGTTCGCGGCCACCCAGTGAATACCCTTGATCCACTTCGTCTTCCAGCTCATCGATAGCCGCAGCGGACACCACCTTCGGCGCGCTTGGCAGCGACATCGCGATCACCGTGTGCAATGCGGCGAAACCGACACTGGACCAACCGATCAGCGCGTAGCCACCCCAGAGGTACAGCGGGGTGGCGGCGACGATGCCGACGACGACGGCGGTTTCCGAGGCCGCTCGGGTGTAGCCGAGGATGCGGGCGTAGGAGGTCTGCGCACCGCGGGCGGCCAGGTCGTCGTACAGGAGGGCTTCGAAGGTGCCGGACATCAAAGCGCCTGCCGCGCCCCACAGTACGAATCCGAGGGCGAAGCCCAGGTAGGTCGGGACGACGGTCCACAGGGTGAATCCGGCCGTCAGCAGGACACCGCTGAGGACGAGGAGCGCACGCCGGGAAACCGTGTCCGCCCAGGCGCCGGACGGCACTTCGAGCAGGAACGAGGTGGTCGACCAGATCGCGAACAGCGAGGAGATCTGCCCGGTGCTCAGCCCGTGCTCGGCGAACAGCAGGGCGTACAGCGCGTACAGCGGAATGAGGTCGCCGACACCCTTGAACAGCACCGCGCGGATCGTCAGTGACGGCACCGCAGGACTCAGCCGCCGGCGCGACATCGCCGGGCACGAACGAACAGTGGCGCTACCCGTCAGCCGGGTGAGCACCCCTCGGACAGATCAACAGACGTAGACGAGCAAGCGCATGTGAATCAGCATGCGCAGCCGAAGCTTGCCGCGTCAACCGTTTATCCGAGTGGCAGCCAGCCGTTGGCGGCGGCCCGCGAGCCGCCCTCGTCGAGCTCCCGGTCCGCCGCACCGGGACCGACCCTGCCGTGGTTCTCGTTGAGGTCGCTGATCAGGTCGGCGACCGGGTGCGAGTCGCTGTAGTGGTAGCCCTGGGCGAGGGCGAAACCGAGTTCGGTGAGCACCGCGGCCTGGTATTCGGTCTCCACGCCCTCGGCGATCACCTGGAGATCGAGTGCGCTGCTCAGTGCGGCGATCACGCCGAGCAGCGGCGGCGCCGGGGAGTCGGAGCGGATGGCGGCGACGAAGGACTGGTCGACCTTGAGGATGTCGCTCGGCAGCGTGGCCAGCCTGCTGAGCGAGGAGTAGCCGGTGCCGAAGTCGTCGATGGCGATGCGCACGCCTCGGTTGCGCAGCGTGTGCAGATTCGCGATGGCGGTGTGCGATTCGGCGGCCAGCTCGCTCTCGGTCACCTCGAGCACCAGCTGTTCGGCGGGCCAGCCGGTGGTGGCGAGGATGCTCGCGACTCGGTCGGCATAGCCCGCCTCGGCCAGTTCCAAGCCGCTGACGTTGACGTTGAGTGTCAGATCGAGTTGGGCGAAGGTGTCCTGCAGCCGAGCCGCGTCGGCGCAGGCCCTGCGCAACACCAGCTCGTCCAGGTCGGAGATGAGGTCGTATTCCTCGGCGACCCGGATCAGTCCCTCGGTGGTGACGTCCGGCTGCGCGCTCGACGACCAGCGCAGCAGCGCCTCGACGCCGACCGCCTTGCCGCCGCCCTCGCTGAGGCTGACGATCGGCTGGTAGTGCACGTCGAGCAGGCCGCGGTCGATGGCCTCGCGCAACTCCACCGCAAGCGGCAGCTGGCGCGACGACTCGAGCACCGTCCGGTTGCGTCCCGCCTGCTTGGCCCGGTACAGGCCGACGTCGGCGCGGCTCACCAGCAGCGAACCGGATTCGCCTGGCTGCCACGAGGTCACGCCCGCCGAACAGCCGGTGGTCACCGCCGCGCGCAATTGCTCGGTGAGCAGAATGGCGGCCTGCTCGGTGGTGTTCGGCAGCAGCATCGCGAACGCGTCACCGCCGTAGCGGGCCAGGCGCTGGTCCGGCGCAAGCAGTTTCGACCAGGTGTCGGCGACGCGCTGCAGCACGGCGTCGCCGGCGCGGTGGCCGAGGTGGTCGTTGATCTTCTGGAATCGGTCGAGGTCGACAAGGACAAGCGCAAGTCCCTGGCCGGTGCGGGTGGCCTGCTCGATCGCGGAGTTGAGCGCGCGATCGAAGCCACGCCGGTTCAAAAGCCCGGTCAGCACGTCGATATCGGCTTCCGAGGCCATCCTGGTCAGGATTCCGACGACCACGCCGACGCCGAAGGTCACCCCGGCCGGGATCAACCCGGACCACCACGGCAGCCCGGGATGCACCGGCCGCGCGGGCAATACCCACAGGCACAACACCATGGCGAAGGCGATGTGCGCGGCGGCCTGCGTCCACGCGAAGAACAGCGCGGCATCACAGGCGACGAACACGTAGAAGGCGGCGAGGCTGATGGCGCCGACGGTGTTCGGGAAGGCATAGACCGCGATCGTCACCAGCACCGTCGCGATGGCGACGTAGACGTGATGCACCGAATGCGGCAGGCGCGGACCCCACGCGAGCAGGGTGAGCCCAAGCGTCAGCGCAATCGCCGCAGCCGCACCAACCAGCGGCCGACTACCCTCGTCGCCCGGGGCGATCGCGGTAATCAGCAGACCGAGCACACCACCCATGACGTAGAACGCCCCGGTGGTCCGAGCCATGACCATAGCTGTCGCCAGCGCCGATGCCGCCCGCACCCGGGTTCGGGTATCGCCGCGCGCCCCGATTCCTCGCACGGGGAATAGCCTAGACACAACGAATCCCAGCGGTTGCCACATCCCGTGAATCCGGCATGGCGAACCGACAGCTATTCATCTTCGCGAAACATTCGGGTAGCCAACGCGACTTGGCCACGGGTGCCCATACTCGACATTCGTTTGCGCGAGCGCGGTCTGTCCAGAGGCGAATCGCGGGCACTTCGGACGGACCGATGTCCGCCCACCGCCTACTTCGGCGGTTCCAGCACCTCGGTACCGACGAACGGAACCAGCGCGGCGGGCACCCGGACCGAACCGTCGGCCTGCTGGTTGTTCTCCAGGATCGCCACGATCCAGCGGGTAGTCGCGAGCGTGCCGTTCAAAGTGGCTGCGATCTGGGGCTTTCCGTTCTCGTCGCGGTAGCGCACGGAAAGGCGACGGGCTTGGAAGGTGGTGCAATTCGAGGTCGAGGTGAGTTCCCGGTAGGTCTGCTGGGTCGGTACCCAGGCCTCGCAGTCGAACTTGCGCGCGGCCGAGCTGCCGAGATCGCCGGCGGCGACATCGATGACCCGGTAAGGGACCTCGACGGCGGCGAGCATGTCCCGCTCCCAGCCGAGCAGGCGCTGGTGCTCGGCGTCGGCCTGGTCGGGCGTGGTGAAGACGAACATCTCGACCTTGTCGAACTGGTGCACCCTGATGATGCCCCTGGTGTCCTTGCCGTAGCTGCCCGCCTCGCGCCGGAAGCACGACGACCAGCCCGCGTACCGCTTCGGGCCATTGCTCAGGTCGAGGATCTCGTCCGAGTGGTAACCGGCCAGCGGCACCTCCGAGGTGCCGACCAGGTAGAGGTCCTCCTCGGCGAGGCGGTAGACCTCCGAGGCATGCTGGCCGAGGAAGCCGGTGCCCGCCATGATCTCCGGGCGAACAAGCACCGGCGGGATCATCATGGTGAAGCCGTTTGCCACGGCCTGCTGCGCCGCGAGCTGCAGCAGGCCGAGCTGCAGCAGCGCGCCGTAGCCGGTCATGAAGTAGAAGCGGGCGCCGGAGACCTTCGCGCCGCGTTCCATGTCGATCAGGCCGAGCGACTCACCGAGCTCGAGGTGGTCCTTCGGCTCGAAGTCGAATCGCGGTGGCGTGCCGATGGTTTCCAGCACGACGTAGTCGGCCTCGCCACCGGCGGGCGCGCCGTCCTGCACCACGTTCGAGATGGCGCGGTGCGCGGCGTCCATGTCGGCGTCGGCGGCGTGCTGCGCGACCTCGGCCTCCTTGACCTTGACCGACATCTCCTGCGCCTGCGCGAGTAGCGCGGACCGCTCGTCTTTGCTCGCCTTGCCGACCAGCTTGCCCATCGCCTTGTGCTCGGCGCGCAGGTTGTCGGCGGTGGCCACCGCCGCGCGGCGGGCCGCGTCGGCTTCGAGCAGGGCGTCGACGAGGGCGGGGTCTTCGCCACGGGCGCGCTGCGAGGCGCGGACCGCGTCGGGGTTGTCCCGCAGGAATCGGAGGTCGATCATGGGGCCTCAGCCTAGTGGTCCGGATATTGCTGTTTCACGCCGATATCCCACGATGCGGACCACTCGGCCGATCGCGCGCGCATAGTTGGCTTGTGGGTACAACTTTCGACGAATCAGCGATCGATGACGCACTGGTCGAGCTGACCGAGGGCGAGAAGGTGTGGTCGCGCACCCCGCTGCGCCGCCGCCGTGAGCTCCTCGATGACATCCACGCCCGAACCGGGCGCTTCGCCGACGATTGGGTGCGGGCCGCGCGGACCATCAAGGGCCTGGACGCGGACTCGCCGCTGGTCGGCGAGGAGTGGATGTCGGGACCGTTGGCCATGCTGCAGGCCACGGCCGCACTGTCCGCGACGCTGGCCGCGCTGGAAGACGGGCGCAGCCCGCTCGACGGGGTCGCGGTGAAGGCGGCGCCCGGCAATCGGGTCGCGGTGCCGATTATGCCGCTGAGCACCTATGACCGGTTGCTGCTCAACGGTTTTCACGGCGAGGTGTGGCTGCGGCCCGGTGTCGACGCCGATACCGCGCGGCGGCGGGCCGGGCTCGCGCAGCTCGATCCGACCGCGACCGGCGGCATCGGGGCCGTGCTCGGCGCGGGCAACATCACCTCTATTCCGCCGCTGGACGCGTTGTACGAGCTGTACGCGCACAACCGGGTGGTCGTGCTGAAGCTGAACCCGATCACCGACCCGCTGTTCACGGTGTTCGAGATGGTGTTCGCGCCGCTGTGCGAGCTGGGTGTGCTGCGCATCGTGACCGGTGGCGCGGCGACCGGCAGCTACCTGGTGCACCACGCGGACGTCGCGCATGTGCACATGACCGGCAGCGCGCAGACGCACGACACCATCGTGTGGGGGCCGGGTCCGGAGGGACTGGAACGTAAGCAGGACAAGCGGCCGCTGCTGGACAAGCCGATCACCAGCGAGCTCGGTGGCGTATCGCCGACGATCGTGGTGCCTGGTGACTGGTCCGACGCCGATCTGCGCTTCCAGGCCGAGCACGTGGCGACCCAGCGGCTGCACAACGGCGGCTACAACTGCATCGCCGCGCAGGCGATCGTGATCAGCAAGGACTGGGCGCTCAAGGACAAGTTCCTGGCCGAGCTGCGCACGGCGCTCGCGCAGGCACCGCAGCGGGCCGCGTACTACCCGGGCAGTGACGCGCGGGTCGCCGACGCGTTGGCCGCCTACCCCGGCGCCGACCAGGTCGGATCGGGCCGGGTGCTGGTCGAGCGGCTGCCGCTCACCGATACGCCGCTGCTGCGCACCGAGTACTTCTCGCCCGTCCTCGGCGTGGTCGAACTGCCCTACGCGGACGGCGAATTCCTGCAGCAGGCAGTCGATTTCGCGAACAACGAGCTAGCGGGAACGCTCGGCGCCAACGTGCTCGCCCATCCGGCGACCATCCGCAAGCTCGGCATCGGCTTCGAGCGAGCCATCGAACGGCTGAGCTACGGCGCGATCGCGGTGAACGCGTGGACCGGCCTCGCCTTCCTCACCCCGCGCGCCTCGTGGGGCGCGTTCCCCGGCCACACCCTCGACGACGTGCAGAGCGGAATCGGCGTGGTGCACAACGCTTTTCTACTCGACGACGTGGAGCGCACGGTGGTGCACGGACCGTTCCGACCGGCGCCGCGCTCGGTGCTGCACGGTGAGCTCGCGTTGTCACCGAAGCCGCCGTGGTTCGTCGACAACGCGGCCGCGGCGGTGACCGGGCAGAAGCTGACCGAGTTCTACGCCAGCGGCAACCCGGCGCGAATTCCCGGCATCTTCGTGTCCGCGTTCCGCGGCTAGCCCGGCCGGGCGCGGCCAAAAGCGCTGATCAGACCGGGTCGTGGCACCGCGGCTCAGAGACTGCCATGATGGACCGCGATGTCCCCCTCCGATCATGCACCCAAGCCAGAGCCATCGAGTCGGCTGCCCAAGCGTGGCCTGCCGTCACGCCCTGGCACGGCGCGGCGTCCGCTCGACAAGGTTCGGGGCTTGTTCAGCGGCGATGTCGCCCTGCCAGCACCGACCCTGCGCTGGGGGCTACTGCTGGTGGCCGCCGGTGCCGTGATCGCCGCGCTGGTGACGTTGTTCGTGACCGGGTTCGACAACAACAAGGTCGAGGCGCACAACCCGGGCTCGCCCGGTGAGCCGGTGGTGGACAAGGAATTCGGCACGGCGGTCAAGGGGGATTGCCTTAGCTGGTCCAAGCCGGACCATTCCGACCTGTTCAAGGTGCGCTGCGACAGCAAGCACATGTTCGAGGTCGCGGCGGATGTCGACATGAGCAAGTATCCGGGCAAGGAGTTCGGGCCCGGGTCGCGGTTCCCCGACTCGCTGCGGCTGACCGAGCTGAAGGAAGAGCACTGCGTTCCCGCGGTGCAGCAGTACATGGGCGGGAAGTTCGATCCGCGTGGGCGCTACATCGTCGGATTGATGTATCCGAGCCCCGACGGCTGGCAGCACGGCGACCGCACGCTGCGCTGCGGGCTGCAGTACGCGGCGAGCACGGGCACACCGCCGTCGACGGGCAGCGCCGCCGAACACGATCAGTCGAAGGTGTACGGCCCCGGCGTATGCCTCGGCATCAATCAGAACCTGCCCACCGATCCGGTGGACTGCTCGCAGGTGCACGCGGTGGAGGTCGTCTCGACCATCGACCTCGGCCAGCGGTTCCAGGGCGGCCCGCCCGCCAAGGACGATCAGGACAAGTTCGTCGAGGACGAATGCACGCGGACCTCGTCGGACTATCTCGGCGGGCCCGATGTGATCAAGAACAAGACGCTGACATTGTTCTTCGATTATCTGGACGCCCGCAGCTGGCTGGCCGGCAGTCGCAAGCTGGACTGCATGGTCGGCAAGGGGGCGGATCGGGAGGGATTCGCGCCGATCACCGGTTCCGCGAAGGGCGACATCCTGATCAACGGCCAGGCACCGCAGCCGCCGCCGAACACCGGCCGCTCGACACCGACGCCGCTGCCCGGCGCGGCGCCGCTGCCCGCGCAGCCAGCGCCGAGGTAGTCCGCGACGATGTCGGTCTCCATGTCCGAGGATCGGTTCGAGGAACTGGTCGGCGATGCGCTCGACCGCATTCCGCCGGAACTCGCGCGCGCCATCGATAACGTCGTGGTGCTGATCGAAGCACGCAATCCGAAGGATCCACATTTACTCGGGCTGTATCACGGCATCGCGCTGACCGAACGGGACAGCCACTATGGGGGTGCGCTGCCGGACACGGTGACGATCTATCGCGACTCCATCCTCGCCATCTGCTCGGACGAGAGTGAAGTGGTGGAAGAGGTGGCGATCACCGTGATCCATGAGATCGCACACTATTTCGGGATTGACGAAGACCGTCTACATCAGCTGGGATGGGGTTAGTCTTTACCCCAGCTGTATGAGTGCGGTTGCAGTTGGGGTGAGACAGGAAGAAACTTTAGGGGATCTGATGGAACCGATCGCTTCGCTGTCGCGTCCTATCACTCGAAGGGGGAATTCTCGTGGTTCCGCCCCATAGCCGCCACTAGAAGGAGTCGAGTCATGGTTGGTCACGTATTAGTACAACCCGAAGTCGTTCTCGCTGCCGCTGCTGAGCTGGATCTACTCGCCGAGCGGCTGGCCGCCGCCGCCACGTTGACCGCGCCGGCGACGCATGTCATCCCGTCCGGCATCGACGAGGTGTCGTTGCATGCCGCGAACCACCTCAACCGGGGGGCGATGACACACGACCAGGCAGTCGCCCAGGGAATTCTGGAGCTGCATCACGCTGCCGCGACATTGCGCAGCCAGCTCGTCACACACATCGGTGAGGATGTCGCCCGGGCGGGCGTCGTCAACGTCATCAGCGGAACAATCGCTTAACGCCTGCGGGCATAGCAAAAGAACAAGCAAGGGGAGAAAGCATGACCGCAGGAATCACCGGGGTGTTCTGGCTGCCCCGTCTGGCAGAAGGAAACTCGATCGCGCTGAACTCCGGCGCGCACGCCATCCCGATCTCGGCCGCGGCCACCGCCTGGGGCGGGCTCACCGCCGCATGGATCGACGCCACCGCGACCGTCGCCAGGGTGATGGCGGAGCTCGGCGTCGGCATGCAGGGCCTCAACGGCATCTCGGCGCTGTCCAAGCTCACCGGCTTCATCGGCTGGGCCGAACAGCAGGGTGTCATGGCGGCCACTATGGGCTCGAAGGCGGCGGGCAACGCGATCGCCTACACCGTGGCATCGCTTGCCATGCCGAGCCTCCCGGAGATCGCGGCCGTCGACGCGGCGCGGGTCGCCGCCGCCTCGACCGGCGGCGTGCTGAACGGCTCCTCCGAAGCGGCTGAGGCGGCCAAGGCCGCGCTCGACCTGCGCGCGGCGCTGACCATGGAAACCTACGAGGCGGCGACCACCGCGATGGTGCTGACCCCGGGCGAGTTCGTCAACCCGCCCGCGATCGCGCACGGCGCCGGCACCGCGGATTCGGCGGGCCAGGCCGATCAGGCATACCAGGCCACCAGTGTCGATCCGGTGCAGACCGCGATCTCGACGGCAGCGGCGTTCGTGAACAACCCCGGCGTGGTCGGCGCAGCGACGCAGGCGGCGAACTTCGCCGGCTCGGTGGCGACCACCGGCGTGTCCACCGCGGGCACCATCGGCTCGCACGCGATCGCGGCCGTCACCACCGCCGCGTCACCGGGCATCAGCGGTGCGGTGGCGGCACCGGCAACCATGGTCGGCGGCGCGGGTCTGGCCTCCGCCGGTGTGTCGGCCGCGACGCGCTCCGCGTCGTTCGGCTCCGGCGCCTCGGTCTCGCTCGGCAACGGTTCGCTCAAGCTCCCCGAGGGCTGGGGTTCCGGTACGCCCGGCGGTGCGCCCGCCG
The DNA here is from genome assembly GCF_045040275.1 of Nocardia sp. NBC_01499. Taxonomy (NCBI): domain Bacteria; kingdom Bacillati; phylum Actinomycetota; class Actinomycetes; order Mycobacteriales; family Nocardiaceae; genus Nocardia; species Nocardia sp. NBC_01499. Next base: position 5,395,485 of record NZ_CP109426.1, read on the forward strand.
CGGCACCGGCCGCCGAGAACGTCGCGGTCAGCCAGCCAACCGCGGCACCGGTGCAGCGCAACAGCACGCCGGGCAGCCCGCTGCTCGGCAACCAGGTTCGCGACGAGGACGACGAGTCCGAGCACAAGAGCCAGGAATACCTGCGCTCGGTCGAGCACTTCAACGACGGCCGCTACGCCGCCGACGGAGTGATCGGCGCCGACGCCACCGGGTCGGCCGCTAAGTGACGGTGCTCGGTGCGGGCCGCGGCCCGTCGATGCTCGCGTCGGTGGTGCTGTCGCTCGACGAGATGCAGTTTCTCCTGGAGAAGCTGGAGATCGACGAGGTGCCCGTCGTGCTTGACGCACGCGGGCAATACGACAACGTCGCCGATCACGATGCCGCGATGGCCGTGGCCGCCCAGTCGCTCACCGATCGGGAACTCCTGGTCGGTGATGTGATCCATCAGGAACTCGAGGACCGGCTGCTCGCGCTGTACCGACCCCACTGGGTGGTCGCGCTACGGCTGTTCGTAGAAGGTCGAGCGAGTCGCATGTGCCTCGCGAAGGGCGACGACGTTGTCACCGTCGCCCTGCGCGGGCCGCAGTCCTACGTGATCGACGAGGCCGAGGACGACCTGCCCGGCCCGGTGATCGCGGCGCTCGGCCCCGGCGAGCCGCTCGACCTGACCGGCATGCGGGCCCCGACCGAACAGCTGGTGCCGATCTTCGACGACACCGGCGATGCGGCGGCAACCGCCAACCGGCTGGCCAAGGTCGGCACCCCACCCGCCGACGCGCAAGCCCTCGCCTCGGCCATGGTGCAGATCCACTCACACGCCGAGATCGTCGCCGTCGTGTACGGCGACGGCACCCGCGACGTCACCGACAACCACATCGCGGTATTCAACACCCGCGCAGGACGTTTCATCGCGACCGCGAGCAAATCCGACGACGGCGTGAAATGGACGTCGCTCAGCACCGGAACACCGGCACGATTGCGAACCGCGTTGCAGGACTTGATCAGTGGACTGCCCGAACGCGCGGAGTTTCCGCGTAAGCCCGAACAGGTCTAGCCGGACCCACAGGTGTAGACGGACCCACAGCCTCGGGTGGCTAGCTCATCGGGTCGCCAGCGCTAGCCCATCGGGTCGTCGGAGGTGGGTGCGACGTCGTAGCCGAAGGGTGGGGTGAACCGGCCCCAGCGAGTGCAGTCCCAGCCGCCGTCGGGGAGTGGGACGAGTTCGATGGTTTCGGTGTTGTCCAGGTGGTTGTTCGTGGTGAACGGGGGTAGCACGTCGGCTAGGTAGCGGGAGACCAGGCGCATCGCGGCGCCGTGGTTGACGAGTAGAACATCACCGGTCGAGTCGGGCGTCAGATACGTTTCGCGGAGTTCTTCGACGACCGGCAGGAAACGGGCGAGCACGTCGCGCCCTGACTCGCCGCCGGGGACCCGCTCGTCCAGGTCGCCGTTGTGCCAGGCACGGTAGATCCGCTGGAAGAACAGGTGTGCCTGCTCGCTGTGCTTGCCTTCCAGATCGCCCGCCTGCACCTCCTGCACGTTGTCCAGGACGACGGCGGGCACGCCGGTCGCGGCCTCGATGTAACCGGCCGTCTGGCGGGCGCGCTGAGCCGCCGAGCACAACAGCACCTGCGGCGGGTTCAGCAGGTTTTCGCCGAACAGCTTGGCCTGTGCCGCACCGCGTTCGGTGAGCGGTAAACCAGGAACCTTGGTGTCGAGCAGTTTCGCGACATTGCCCTCGGTCTCCCCGTGCCGGACCAGAATCAACTTGCCAGGGCCGATCTTTGCCTCGGTCACAGATCCGCCACCCCCTTCTGTAGCTGCGTCAGCCACGCCGCGGCCGCCTCGTCTGAGGGCGGCGGCGTGCCGGTCGCCGACGTCGCAGGCCAGGAACCGAGGAACCGGATCCGGGCGGTGCGATGTAAAGCCTTGAGCGCCTCGGCCACCGCCGTGTCATCGATGTGCCCGACGCAGTCGAGATAGAAGCGATAGGTGCCCATGCCCGTGCGCGTCGGCCGGGATTCGATCCTGGTCAAATCGATACCGCGGGTAGCGAACTCGGCGAACGCGCGCATCAGCGAACCCGGCTCGTTGGTCAACTCCAGCACGAACGATGTCCGATCCGCGCCGGTCGCCGGTGGCGCCACGCAGGGACGGGTGACCAGCACGAAACGGGTGATCGCCTGCTCGTGGTCGGCAACACCGGAGGCAAGCACCGCAAGCCCCAGCCGCGCACCGGCCAGCGCGGTGGACACCGCGGCGTCGGCATTGCCCGCCATCACGTCCTCGGCCGCCGCGGCGTTCGACGCCGAAACGTAGGGCCGCGCCTGCGGCAACTCCCGCGACACCCACTCGCGCACCTGAGCGGCGGCGACCGGATAGGCGGCCAGCGTGCGCACCTCGGCGAGGCTGGTGCCCGGATGACCAAGGATCGTGAAGGTCACCTCCAACTCGGTCTCCGCCACGATCTGTAGCCGAGGACCGATGGCGAGGGAATCGAGCGTCGCGGAGATCGAACCCTCCACCGAACTCTCGATCGGCACCACCGCACCCGCCACGTCGCCGGACCGGATCAACTCGAGCGCGGCCCCCTGACTCGGCGCGGCAATACGCTCGACGGCCCCTTCGAAGGCTCCCGAGGATTCGAGTTCGGCAAGGGCCATCTCGGTGAAGGTTCCGGAGGGCCCGAAGTACGCGATGCGCGGCACGGTTACGACCTTACTTGCGTCCGCGACCGGCGCTCCCGGTATTAACCCCCTCCCCAACCCCAGCCCGGTTTTCCGAGGCTGGGTCAGCCGCGGGCGAGGGGGTGCAGGGCTTGGGTCACTTCGTCGACGGCGTCGGTCTCGACGGCGAGGAGGACGGTGCGGAGGGCCTCTACCGCAGGGGGTTTCAGCGCGTTCAGGAATGTTGTGTCCGGCGTGGACAGGGCGGTGCGGATGTCTTCGCCGCACAGGGCGGCGGCGGTGGCCGCGACGATCGCAAGGGCGCGTTCGCCGGAGGAAGTGCGGGCGATGAAGCCGGTGTCGGTGTGAACGATGGCGGCGAGGAAGTCGGCGATGTCGGCGTCGGGTGCGTCCGCGTCGAGGATCGGCGCGGAGCTATCGGGTCGCGGCGCGGAGCTATCGGGTCGCGGCGCGCGCACCAAGCCGTCGACGACACTGCGCCGGGCGGGTGCCGTCAATGCGATGAGTACCGGTTCTCCGCTTGTTTCCGCTCCGTGCGCCACCGAGCCACCGTAACAACCGGGTGCGCGGGCCCGGAGACGGCAGCGAGGCCCGCGAAAGGTGCCGAACGACAACGGGCGGCGAATTCTCAGGATCAGGGTGGGGCGAACGCTTGCGAATGTTCCGCTGGTCACTTAGCTTAGGGTAACCTAAATGAGCGCCCGAGCGAGGCGAACAACGCCCGACCACGGAGGTTTGTATGCCGCGTCCGACATCGACTGTCACACCGTCCACCGCAGAGCGGGTGCGCAGTGCGTGCGCCCATGCGGAGCAGGCGGTGCTGGCCATGCCGGGCATCGACCCGACGCCCGTCTCCGTGCATCACGTGCGCGAGTGCGGCGATGCGGTGATCGCGGTGCCGACCACCTCGGTGGCGGCGATCGTGGCCGGGAACTCACCGGACGCGGGCGCGCCGGCGGTGCTCGAGCTCACCGATCACGCGCCGCTGCCGTTGCGCGAGCCGGTCCGCGCGCTGGTGTGGCTGCGCGGTTGGGTGCGCGCGGTGCCGTCGCAGGCGCAGCGCGCGCTGGCCGGTGAGGTCGCCAAGGAGAACCCGGATCCCGGCCTGCTCGACGTCGGCCACACCGCGACCCTGCTGCGGCTGGTGATCAACTCCGCGGTGGTCGCCGACTCGACCGGTGCCGAATCGGTGAGCATCGACGAACTGCGCCTTGCCAAGCCGGATCCGTTCTGCACCTTGGAATCCGCCTGGCTGCAGCACATGGACGCCGACCACGCCGACGTCGTCGCGCAACTGGCCAGGCACCTGCCGCCGCGACTGCAGCACGGCATCGTGCACCCGCTCGCCATCGACCGCTACGGCCTCACCCTTCGCGTCGAAGGGCGCGACGGCGACCACGACTTCCGACTACCGTTCACCGCCCCCGCCGACGACATCGAATCCCTCAGCCGCGCGGTGCGCACGTTGGCAGGCTGCCCGTTCCTCAACGGACTCCGCCGCATCTGACCACTGCCGCATGTGAACACTGCTCAGACCCGGCCCACTTCCCGCGGCGGGTGCGCGCTACGGCAGCCAGGAAACGTGGCCGTGCAGGGCCGTGTAACCGAGGTAGGCGACCGTGTCGATGGTGGCGTGGGCGAGGATCAGCGGCCACAGCTTGTTCGTTCGCTGCCAGTACCGCCCGAAGACCAAGCCCATCACTAGGTTTCCGACGCCGCCGCCGAGGCCTTGATACAGGTGGTAACTGCCGCGCAACAGGGCCGAGGCGAGCAGTGACGAGTTCGCCGACCAGCCGAGCTTGCGCAGGCGAGTGATCAGGTAACCGACCACGATGATCTCCTCGGCCAGCGCGTTCGCGCAGGCGGACAGGATCAGGGCGGGCAGCCGCCACCAGTGCTCGCCGAGCGACGCGGGCACGATCGTCACGCTCACGCCCATCGCATGCGCGATCAGATACAGGCCGAGGCCGGGCAGCCCGATGACGGCCGCGAGCACCAGTCCGGGAACGACGTCAGCACGCCAGCGCAGCCGCGCCGCCAGCCCGATCAGGCGCGGCCCGATTCCACTGCGCCACAACAGGTATAGACCGAGCGCCGCCCACCCCACCAGCCGCGCCACACTCAGCAACTGGAACAGCAGATCGATGGTCGACTGAGCGGACCGCGACGGATTCAGCGCGACGGTGCGCCCACCGACCCCGCCCGGCGCGAGCGCGCTCTCCACCAGCGACAGTGCCGCGTTGAGCCCGCTCAACCCGAACGTGACAACCAGCACGACCGCGATCTCGAGCCTGATCCCGAGCCGCTCCCGATCCGTCACCTCGGACTCGCCCCATTCGGCCCCGGACTCACCACGCATGGCTCGAATCTATTGCCCCACCCCCACCAGCACCGCGCACGCCTCGCGCTCGACGAGTCGCACCCGAACAACATCGCCGGACGGAAGACCGCCGTATCCCCGCGACGCCGAACAGACACGGCCGCGGACCGATCGCGGTGTCGACAAACACATCGATACGCAGACATAGCCCCTCACCTGCATCAATACCAACGGACCGAGCTCGTGATCCAACTGTTCTCCGCATTTGGATAACAGCGCGGGAGCGCAGGCGAATTCATAGAGAGTGCGCGGATGGATGGGCACTGCGACCGGCGCGACATACGCGGGTCGCTCGGTCCGGCGAGGGCTGGAAATCGGACCGAGATCATCCGTCGCACGACCGACCGGAACGACGACTGATAAGTAGAGTCTCTGTGATGAATGGCGACGATCCCCAGTACCGCGCGCGGATGCGTCGGGTGCCGCCGCCCGGCCAACCGCCGGTGCAGCGCCCAGGGCCGCATCGTGCTGGGCCACCGGGTGACCCGCAGTCGCCGTACATCGAGCCGACCCAGGTGTTGCATCGCGGCGGCCCGCAGCAGCCGCTCGCGTATTCGCAGGTCCCGCCGGAAAACGTGGCGTCGCGCATGCCGCCGCTCGACAAACCGCGCAGGCCGCCGAACTACGCGCCCACCCAACAGCCGGTTCCCTACCGCGAGGGACCGCCGCCGCGGCGCGCGAGCCCGCCACCGCCGCCACCCCCGTCCCGGCCCCCGCGCGGCGAACGTCCACCGCGCGAGCCGCGGCCGCGCCGCAAGCGCCACTATTTCCGCTGGTTCCTCGTCCTGCTGCTGGTGCTGATCGTGGCCGTGGTCGGCGCCGTCGTGAAACTCGACGGCTCGCTGACCCGCATTCCTGCGCTGGCCAGCTATGCCGGTCGCATCGGCGATACGCCGGGCACCAACTGGTTGCTCGTCGGTTCGGACGGCCGCGCCGGCCTGACCCCCGAGCAGGAGCAGCAGCTCGCCACCGGCGGCGAGGTCGGCCCGGAACGCACCGACACGATCATGCTCGTGCACATCCCGCAGTCGGGGAAAACCGAGCTGATCAGCCTGCCGCGCGATTCGTACGTCAGCATTCCTGGCAACGGCAAGGACAAACTCAACGCCGCCTTCGCGATCGGCGGTGCGAATTTGCTCGTGCAAACCGTCGAGATCGCGACCGGCGTGCATATCGATCACTACGCGCAGATCGGCTTCGGCGGTTTCGCAGGTGTCGTCGACTCCCTCGGCGGCATCGATGTCTGCCTGCCGAAAGCCATCGATGATCCGCTGGCCGGAATCAACCTGCCCGCCGGCTGCCAGAAGCTGCAGGGACCGGAGGCGCTCGGTTTCGTGCGCAGCCGCGCGACCGCGCTCGCCGACCTGGACCGGATCAACAATCAGCGCATCTTCATGGCGGCGCTGGTGAAAAAGATGACAAGTGCCGCGACCCTGGCGAATCCGTTCAAGCTGTGGCCGGTGGCCAGCGACACCGTGAAATCGCTGAAGGTCGATGACGGCGACCACATCTGGAATCTGGCGCAGCTCGGCTGGGCGCTGCACGGCGACACGGTGCCGACGACGGTGCCGGTCGGTGGTTTCGAGGACACCGACAGCAGCGGCAATGTGCTGCTGTGGGACAAGAACAAGGCTGGCCAGTTCTTCGACGCGATTGCCTCGGACAGACCGATTCCGGACGACCTGCTGACGCGGTAGCGTCGATTACATGACGGACACCGAGCTCGATCAGCCGTTCCCCGCTCTGCTCAGCACACAGATTCAGCACAGGTTCACGGCCGCGCAGCAGTACCTCGCGGCCGCCGTGTACCTGGACTCGAATCGGTTGCCGCAGTTGGCGAGACACTGCTACGGCAAGTCCGGCGAGCAGCGCGCACACGCATTACGGATGATCCAATATCTGCTCGACCGCAACCTGGAGGTCCGCATCGGCGGGCTGGACGAGATCCGGTCAACCTTCGAATCCCCCCGCGCCGCAATAGCTTTCCTGCTCGCGTCCGAACAGACCAGGAGCGCGCAGATCACCGGGCTCGCGCGGGCGGCCCGCGAATCCGGCGACTATCTCGGCGAGCGTTTCATCCAGTGGTTCCTCAAGGAGCAGGTCGAAGACGTCGCCAAAATGAGCACGCTGCTGACCGTGATCGACCGTTCGACCGGCGCCCTTTTCGACGTCGAGGACTTCATCGCGCGCGAACTCCGCGCACCGCAACGCGCCGACAACGCGACCCCGAGAATGGCTGGGGCAGCGAAGAATTAATTAGGCAATACTAGCCTCAATAAGGTTGCACTTGGATGACAGGCGCCTTGACCAGCGCTAATGTCACTTACCATGTCCAGCCATCCGGAGTCCCCACGCAGCAAATTCCACGGCCTGCTCCACGATCAGATCAGGCACGAATTCAATGCCGAGCATCAATACATCGCAATCGCGGTGTGGTTCGACAATGCTGACCTGCCGCAGTTGGCCAAGCGTTTCTATGCGCAGGCGGTCGAAGAACGCAACCACGCGATGATGATCGTGCAGTACTTCCTCGACCGGGATATCAGTGTCGACCTGTCCGGCATCGACGCTGCCAAGTCCAAGTTCGAGAATGTGCACGAGCCGATCGCGCTTGCCCTCGCCCAGGAGAAGACGGTCACCGACCAGATCATCCAGCTGGCGAGCACCGCCCGCGAAGAGGGCGACTACCTGGGCGAGCAGTTCATGCAGTGGTTCCTTAAGGAGCAGGTCGAGGAGGTCGCCAACATGACGACCCTGCTCACCATCGCCGAGCGCGCCGGGTCCAACCTGTTCGATCTGGAGGAGTTCATCGCCAGGGAAATGGGTGGACCGAGCGATGCTTCCGGTGCCCCTTCGGCGGCGGGCGGATCCATCTGATCAGCGTTTCCGCTTAATGCGAAAAGGCCCAGCTCTTCGTGAAGAGCTGGGCCTTTTGCCGTTTCGGCAGACAGCCTACTTGGCACTCATGGTGCTGAGCAGGGTCCGGAGCGCGGCGATCAGTTCGTCCATGGAGTCTTTTCCTCTTTCATCATCAGGTCGGTGAGTCCACCAGCGTCCGATAGTAGCGGAGAACTCAACCGCGACGATATTTGAAAGGAGGATTTTTCATAAAATTCTGGTCACCGATTTGCCGGGGTTCAGCGCAGGGTCACCTGACGCGATCGCAGGCCATCCCGCGACCGTCGCTCACCGGCGGTCAACGGTGCGTCCGAGGCGAGCGCCTCGGCCAGTCGAGCATCGAATTCCTGTGCGGGCTTTGCCCATTCGTCCGGATGCTGTTCGGGATCGAGGTCGAAGACCGGGACGAGCACACCGTGCGTGCGGAACGAACCGGCGAACCGGGAACCCTCGCCGAGCTGCAGACCACCGGCGGCATGCAGGCGGGCCAGCGCGAGCATCAGGTCGTCCTCGTGCTCCGGACGGACCCAGCGGATGTGCGCCTTGTCGCCCGCGTCCACCCACCACGCCGCGCCGACCGCGTCCGGCCCGAGCGCGATCCGTGCCGACGGCTTGATCGCCTGCTTGGCCTGTTCGATGGTGGCGGCGACCTGCGGGTCGGGCTGTACGCCTTCCGGCACCCACCAGTCGAAGTCTTGGTGCACAGTGAGTTCCAGGTCCGCGCCGGGATCGATCACATCGGCCAGCCGCGGGCCACCTGCCACGCTCTCCACCGACGCCAGCGAGTCGCCGGGCTCGGCGGACTGCGTCCACAGGATGGACGCGGCGAGGTCGGCGCCGAGATCGGCACCCTGGAACTGCACCTGCGCGCCGACGTAACCGCTCGGCTCATCGCCAGCACGCACCAGCGCGGCCACCGCACCTGGTAGCACGGTGGCGAGCACGACCGGGCGCTCGGCGGCGACACCGGGCAGCAGCTTCAGTTCGGCGGTCGCCGACGGCACGAACTCGCACAGCGCGACCAGATCGCACTCCGCGGCCAGCCCCTCGAAGGGACGCGAGACGGTCTGGGCCGCCTGCTCGAGCGCCACCTTCCGCTCGGCGAGACGCAGTGCCCGGTTCCCTCCGGGCTTAGGACTATTCCGCTTGCTCTTACCCACGGTGCGGGAGCGTAGCAGGCAGGGGTTTGTTTCCTGGTGATGACCTGCAAAGTTGGTTTCCCTGCGGTTCCCTGCCGATCCCCCCGAATCCCGGCCTGTCACCAGGTGTTCCGGGAAATCTCCGGGATAGCCCGCATACGGTACCGGGGTACCAACCTGCACCAAGGATGGCAGCGAGGCTCGGGCGGGTTGGTCGAACACTCCGCCGTTCACGCCACCAGGAGCGTTCGAGCACGCTCATTGAAGTCCGCCACCAACGGATGCGGACCGAACGTCACCATGCGTTGCTGGATGTCCCGAACGGCTTCCACGGACCGAGACGACTTGACCTTGCTCGACAGGTTCACGGTCCGCACACCAGCAGCATGGGCCGCATCAAGGTCTCGGTTCTGAATATGGCTGACCGCCAATGCCGCATGGGACAGCGCGCCGCGCCGCGCTCGGTTCTGGCTGCGTGCATAGGCGATTGATCGCCGCGCGTGCGGAGCTGCCTCGTCTGGCTGGCCTAGATCCCGGAAGGCGTTCGCCCACTCGCCGCAGATGTACGCCTCATCAATGAACTTGGCCCACTCCGGTTCTTGATCGGACTCGACCTGTTCGAAGGCATGCTCGGCAGCGTTGACCGCGTGAGCGGTGCCGACCTTATCGCCGGTCGCTGCAAGCGCTCGTGCTTCGAGCGTCCACAAGTCAGCTAAGCATGCCGCAGAGTTGGCCTTGGCGAGACCCTGACGGCCCGCCTGAGCTAGACGACGGCCTTCGTGTGGATGTCCGAGCAACGTTGCCTGATCGGCCAGCCCTGCGAGGACGTGAGCACCGAGCGGCGCGTCCTTGGATTCCTCAGCAAGACGCAGAGCCTGGATCAAGTAGCGCTGAGCGGTGCCGTGCTCGCCGTTATCGAAGGCCATCCAACCCAGCAGATACGTCTGTTCGGCTGCTGCTCCGCACAGTGCCCGGCGTACTTCCTCGGTGTGGGTCCGGCGAAGCAGTGGGTAGACGTGTTCGTTCATGTAGGCAGCCAGGACCAGACGGCCCGAGCCGCCGCCCTGGAAGATGTCCATCTCCTGGAACGTGCCGAACATGTTCTTCACAGCTGTGACGTCTTCGAGCCGGACGCGTTGCCGTTCGTCGGGCAACTGGTCGAGGGTGTTCAGTAGCCAGTCACGGGACGGACCGATGGCCGCGACTGCTGCAAAGGGTGCGGCCGTGAGTAGCTTCCTGCGGTCCACGTCTGCCCTTCCTAGGTCGGCAACGGCTTCCACCGTCTCAGTCAACGATGGGCTATAGGTCAGCGATCGGTCAACCGCATCACCTAGACCCAGGTCATAGGTTGTCACGCGGTAGCCGAACCGTGCGGAGAACAGATCCGCCAGGATCGCCGGAACCGGCGGCCGAGGGTGTTCACCTTCGTCAACCCAGCGCCGCACGCTCGAGCTGTCCGGCCTGACGTGGTGCTCGCCCCACTCGAAGGCGAGACCGCGTACTTGCCGTGCCAGCTCGCCACGACTCCATCCGGAACGGGTCAGCCACTCTTCAAGGTGCACGTTCGGACTCTTCATCCTGATCACCCGTTGGTCTAGTGGTGGTAGCGAATTCACCACCATTCAACACCCCTAGCCACCTGCTCGTGGCAGCTCAGGACATCCACACTCAGTTTGTGCCCGGTAGGTGTCCTTGGTCATTCGGCACTTCACCCTTCCGCTGGGGCCGGGCGCACCTAATCCGTTCGATGCGAGCAGGGGGCTCTGAAGCGCGATGGAACGCACACCGTTTGGGGACACACCGGAGTCCCGATGTAGCTACTACCGGTTGGTCTGTGGACTAGCCGCCAACATTGACCCGCCTGGTTCCGGTCGTCTCACCTTCCCCGCCGGGAGTATCGCCGCGCTGACCATGCCTGGGCGGCTGGGGATGGTGCTACGGACCTATATGCAGCAACACGGCATAGAGCTCGGCCCGATCGTGGCGCACACCGGATCGAACCGGTGGACGTTCCTGACACGGCCTGACGTACCCGATGACGACACTCGGCTGTTCAAGGACATGTTCAGGCTCAACGTCATGATCGTGCGTGCCGGGTGCATCGCGTTGCCGTCGCCGACGGCGGAAACCGGGGCAGTGAGGCGGTGGATTGAGTTCCCGCGCAATACGTTCCGCCCCTCGGGCGGTGTTGTAGTGAACGCGATACTCGCGTGTACCGGCGTCAGTAGGGATTCGCAACCGCTGGCGGTGCATCGTGGCTGATCGGCACAGACTCAGCAAGACTCAGCTGTTGGTCATGCGCGCGATGAACGATGGTCGGGCACACGACGTAGACGATCTAGCAGCGGACCTAGGCATTTCCAGCCGAGTTGTGGCGCGGACGATGACCTGGCTTAAGCAGGAGGGCTACACCCAGTTCGCGCGGTCGTGGCGACTGGCACCGGTCGCACGTCGGGAGCTGGCTTCACTCGCCATCGAATCAGTCAGCAAGCCGGAGCCGCGAAGATGAGCACGCGCCTGTCTCCGCACCCTGACGAGCCAGACGTCCACCTCGTCGTGGTTCTGGGCGGTGTCCGGCTCGACTTCGCTGTGTGCCGAACAGCCGCACTGAACTTCATAATTGATCACCGGCACCATCACTACGTAGACGCCGTATCCGTAATCCCTGGCGAGACAACAGGTTTGCGACGGCTGCCGACCGAGCGACTGTACGAGGGGCCATGATGATGCTTGGTTCTGGGAGTAGGCCCGTAGCGGTCGGCTACCTCCGCAAAGACATAGCTGGGATAGCGCAGGTCTGGAATGAGACTCAAATACGTAGCCTGGCAAAGCGGCTCGGCTACAACCTTGCCAAGACCGTAGTCTTCGGCGCGAGCACCGAGCACCCCATACCGGAACTGATATCCGTGGCACGACGGGCGAAGGCGGATGCCGTAATCGTGCCCAGCGCAACGCACTTCGAAGACAACGACATCCCTGCGGAACTCACACAAGTTGTCGACGTAGTCACCGTGTCGCCTGAACACACTTACGCCCGTTGGGCGTTGAACCCGACACGGTGGAGCGACACTAGCCAAGGCCCGCCATGACAGAGACAACCTGCTTGTACCTTGACCCGTGAGCGTTTCGACCGACGCACGTCGCAACAAGCCACTATGAGGAGAAGCCACAATGGACGACCAGATGGGATTCGACATCGAGTTCGATGACAAAACCCAAGCATTTATTGAATGGGTCGCACCCGAACGCATGGAAGCGCAAATACAGGCTTTCCTTACCGAGACCGTTCCCGGCATAGCGCACTACGCGGATGAGTGGTGGCGATCGCCATTGACGAAGCAAGTCCTGGCAGCAACCAAGGAATTATTTGAAGGCCGGGACGGATTTCTCGCCTTCGATAATCGGGATTCGGCAGACAGTTTCATTCGCTTCTATGGCGAGTGCTTCGTACGTCGCGCCGGAATGACTTGGACCAACCGGCCGGAGTGGAGCAGTCAACCGCTTTACTCCGATTTCAGCCCTGCCGTGCACGACGGCAAGGGCGACGAGGCACGGAATATTCTAGCGATGACCGATTATCTGTTCCTCGAAGACGACGGCCCGGACATGGCGGACTACGTGATTACCTCAGCCGCCCGCGATATGCGGAAATCTCGAAATGACAAATAGCATCTAACTTCTCGACTTGATAATCGGGGGTGGGCATAATCATGCCCGACGAATACGACGCTGCACGTAAGAACCTGACCAACTATGAAAAGGGCCTGTACTTCGAACTGGGCAGAGCGCACGAGATGGGGGAAACTCCCGATCGGGGGTGGGTTAAGCAGTTCAGAATACAGACCCCTAAAGGTCCGCGCATATTGGACAACGCGCGTACCGTCGACCGGGGCATTGAAGCCAAAGAGCGTAAATCCGGCAGAGTCAACGAGCGAGACGCATGCGAGCAGATAGCCAAAGAGCACGCGAGTATCAGTACGGGTCAGATAGTCCGTTCCACATGGGAAACCGTAGTCGGTGAAAAAGTTCCAGAGAAGACCTTGGAATTAATGCGGATTACCGCCGACGCAACTAAAGGCAAGTTCCAACACGTCGAAATCAGCCGAGAGGCAGCGGCACGCTCTATCGTCATCGGCAAGAGCCTTGCCAGTCAGCAACTCGAATTAATTAAGCCGTACGAGCTGCAAAGGGCCGACCGAGCACGGGAACGCCTTGCGAAGATCCGAGTGATCGTGAAAGCGCGGGAGGAAAAAGAGCGCGCCCAAGCCGCCGAGCGTGATGCCGCCAGGCGGGTTGCGTTGGAGTTTCCCGCCCCTGAGCATCTACGACGAATCGAAGCACCGACCACCGACCGAGCCAAAGAACGCGAAACACCGCAGACCGAGCGCGATCGGGTCACCCGGGAAGCTGGCGAGAAAGCCGTACGGGAATTCCAGGCCCGACTTAAGTCCGGCCCTGAGCCGTCCACAGGCAAAGCGCCGGAGAAGACCACGCCGGAACGCGAGACACCCGAAGCCGCACGGGCCAGAGTCGAACGCAAAGCCCGCGAACAGGTATTGAGAGAATTCCCATTTCCGGTGCCTAGCCAGGCTCAGGAGCGAGAAACAGTCGAGATCGGGGAACGATCTACCCCGGACCCGAATCAGGCTGCCAGCGTGGCACGTGAAGCCGCAGACAAGGCGAAGGCAGCTGAACGCGAAGCCGAAGCACGCGAAGCCGAGCGGCGGCAGACCGAGTTGGACCAGAAACGGGACGCGGCGTACCGCGAAATGCTGAATCAACCTCAGGTGCCGGAGCACATCCGACTAGGTCTGTCGCACGCACAGGCACCGCAGGCGGCTGTACGGACTCCGCCCGGACAAGCGCCCAGCGTCGAACGGGGTGGGACGCGAGGACTAGACGCACGCGGCATCGAGCGCACCCGTTGAGTCCGTGTCATCCAGTTACTTCCCGCGTGATGGTATGAGCTGCTGCGATGCCGCAGCCGGCCTCGGTCGGGCTATCGATGCGTTACCGCACGGTGCAGCTCCCGTGGACTAGGTAACGAAACCTCTAAACCCGTACACGATCGGGGAGCCGCATAACGAGCCGATGCAGAGACCCAGGGACAGGGAGTACCGGGTGGGACGTAGGCATCTAAGCGGTCGGCCGAATCCATAAGCACCCCCATGTTCTCTGGAGAACTTGGGGACCCGAGCACGCCGAATCCTCCACGGCTGGGGGACAACCAGACGACCGCAGGGACACCGCCGGTACGGGCGGCGGGTTAGCGAGAGGCCCGCACCGTGCTGCCCCGGAGAGGCACCCGCGCCGACCACAGCTACCTGTGTGGATATCCCTGTCGCGTGCAATGACGGCACTCAGAGGGATCGGAGCGCAAGCCGCCGTGGTCGGCCCAGTGGAGCCGCCCTCGAATTCACTCAAGGCGCTTCCAGTTTGGGTAGGTTACCGATTCAATCCGGGTGATTCCGAACCTTAGCGGGAATCAGTCAATTTCCGGTGATGTTCATCACATGAAATAGGGCGACCTGGGGAAATGTCGGAAAACCCCGGAATCCGGACACCCATATACATATAGAGGGGTAGCGAAGCGACCGCTCCGGCAAACACTATTCCGTCGGCCTTTCCTACGGACTCTTAGTAACAATCCGGTCACGAAAAATGGCTGCTTCGGCAAAAGCCCAGGTCAAGCGAAATCGACCCTCAGCTATATACATATAGACGGGTAATGCCCGTCGCTCATCCAGTGCGGCTTCGGCTGCATTTTTGTTTGGCCAGCACGAATAACCATATCCGAAAGGAGATGATGGACATGGACACATGCCGAAGAGGGCACCCTACTCGTAGTTCGCAAGATCGCTACGCGAACGGCCGATGCCGTCGCTGTATCGCCAACGCCAACGAAAATTATCGCATCCGATGCCGGAACGCTCTCCGCGTATTGAAAGAAGCCGACGCGTTCACATGACCAGAATGGAAACGAATAGATCAATGACCACAACTTATTTCAGCATGACCAACGGCCGCCGGAGTGAACCGTCCGACGCCGAAAAGCAAGAACTGTTCAATGCCTGGTTCGACTCCGACCGGCACCAGGCGTACCGCCAAGCTCGTGCCGCTGGAGGCGGTGCCCTATTGGACAGGGCAGACGCTTACGCGTTGTTCTGTCGACGTTGGCAACGTCCGCAATCGCCCGCCGGTTTGGCGCAACGGACCCTCACCGACATAAACCGTCACGCGTTCAATCCCGCCGCCTAGGCGGCTCCGTGAACCGAAACTGATACTCGGTTACCGGTAGGGCGTGAAAGGCTGCCAGCGAGGCAGCCAGAGGGCATTACGACGCCCTGCTTATGAACACCTACCCTGGGGGGAGGGACCCTTTAAGCGACGTAACGGACAGTCCTCGGTCATACGGGCCGCACGCACACAGGCACCCCCGCCCCCTTTAGCACAAAGAAAGCTCCGCCGATTCGAGGCGGTTGCATCGAGGCAGTTATGAATAACCTTGCCCGAGCGGACGCAGAAGGCGATCCGCTGACGATTCTGAAAACCCTGCGGACCCGGCTTATCGGCGCGTTGGACGACGCGCCTCCCGGTGTTATTCCGCAGTTGGCTAAACAGATCGCTGATTTGACTATACGTATCGCGGATATCAGTCCCGCCGCCGTCGACCGAACCGAAATCGATGATTTCCATGACGCATTTAATGCGGCGCTATCCTACGACGAACAGCAAATACAACAGAACGGTAACGCACAATGAGCAACGATATTATTTACTCGACGTACCCGACATACAGCAAGTACCGGAACGACAAGACTATAATGGAAGCCCTGAAAAGCCTCCCTG
The DNA here is from genome assembly GCF_045040275.1 of Nocardia sp. NBC_01499. Lineage (NCBI taxonomy): Bacteria > Bacillati > Actinomycetota > Actinomycetes > Mycobacteriales > Nocardiaceae > Nocardia > Nocardia sp. NBC_01499. The sequence goes on from NZ_CP109426.1 coordinate 5,411,438, forward strand.
GGTTCACCGAGGCAGGCTCAGCGCTTGCCGAAGCTGAAGAGAAGCTTCGACAGTTGTACGCCCAGCGGCAAGAACTCGACAATACCGACCTTACCGACACGATTATCGAGACCGGACACATCCCCGATTCGTGGCTAAAATCTATCGCAGCTAAACAAGTCGAGCGGGCAACGCTCGACCTGACTATCGGCGCGGTGGATGAGCTTCAAAATAGGGCGAAGTCCAGGCTTGAGAGTTTGGCGTCTATGGGAACCGATTCGATCCTGTCTCATTTGGATACGAAGCTTCAAGACCTGATCGACAGTATTCGCCCAGCTGTAGAGGAACTGAACGGGGCGGCTACCGCCGCCGACGCGGTAGAACTGGGTACGGCCGAAGCGTGGCGGAAGATTTCCCACGTGACCGGCGAATATAACCAACTCCGCGCATCACAGGAAAAGGTGATGATCGATGCCAATAGTTATGTGTGGTCTCGTGCTCGTTCAATTCGGTCTCGGGACGTTCGGGCGAGTGACGGAATTATCGGCAATCTCGATACCGTGTGGCCGACGTGGAATACCCGGGAGCCGGTACCCGCAGGGTTTGAAGGTAGCGTTTTCTCGGCAACCACCGAGGGTGAACCGTGGCCGTTCGACAACGCCGAATTCCTGGCTTGGGCCGTAAGCGCGGGCGCGCTTTTGTGGATTCCTACCGTCAGGGAATTAATAACGCTATCGAAGGCTCGACACGAAGACGCGTTGGCGTGGGCGGACGAACTCGCCGAACAATACCGCAAGAACCGGAAAGAGCTGGAAGCAGCTATTTCTGACGGCAAGGTCCCGCCGCTCGTGCAAAAAGAACTCTGGAACCGTGGACTGCTGTGACCGCGAGTAGCGACAGTGAAGAAGAGCCGGTGTACAAAGTGGTAGTGCCACTGAGCAGTAAGCCGTCTAAAGCGGATGACGTGATCAGGGAGCCGGGCAAGGTCCCGGCTCGGCTCGTATACGAAATGTGGAAATCTAGCTACCGCAGTCGAGGAGTGTTGTAATTATGGGAGACGAGCAAGAACAAAATCCGGCCCTGTCCGGGCGGCAAAAAGGTCAGCTCGAAGCTATCCGCCGTGGCTGGCTCAAACCAGATGACACCGACCAAGCCGAGCAGGCGGTTGATGCGTCGACAAGGACAGGACGTGAACTCGGCTTAGCCGAAGCCGCACGCCGCTTCGGCAACCGACGCTGAGAACTCCGTAAAGGACTCTCATTGCGATTCTGGGCCACTCAATTGCCCAGATAGGACCACCCCCAGGTCTGAACTCCTTAACCGGCTCCGAGGGCCGATATTTCAGCTCGGGGGGACCGTGGCCGGTATGCCTGAGGGTGGGCCACATGGGGCAGAGGAGGGGCTCCCCGCCACCCGGCAATGGTGTTCGGGTTGCAAGCACATGGCCAGATCGCATGGCTAACCGGGAAACAGCGACTACGATCGGCGAGGTGACTACGCCCGGCCCCGCTTCAACGCCCGATCACCAAAGAGGTAGCTCGGAGGAAATTGCTAACCCTGACGGCGACTCTTCATTTGGCGCATTGCTTGTGACTAGCAATTTCGGCCCAGAGCCCCAATTGAGATCGTTCAATAAAGTACAGAACGATATTCGAACTCTCTTACTTCGATGCTCAGACTACGAATGCTCACAGTTCATGGAGAGCGACAGCATCGTTCCCGATGATTGGTACGGCGTCGTCGACTACTACAGTATCGGGGAAGATGATTGGACTCTCGAAGGCATCACAGATTTAGTTGATCCTCGCCGCCCCGATTTGGTAGAGCGTTTGTACCCGCCCATCCTTGTTCATGTGGCCGGAGCGGCGGTAAATCCATGGTTGGAGATCATCGCTGCCGCCGGAGGGACGGCAGCATTGGCTCGAGCCGGATGGAAGGCGTTGGTCCATGCGAATGAAATCTTCGACTTCTTCGTCAGGGTGCGAAACTGGCGCTTTGAAAACGAAGCTCGGGTGAGCCGCCTAAAAGAGCTAGCAGTCAGAGATCGATGTGAAACTGTAGTGACGATAATCGATCAATTGGATGGGTCAGCGCGAGGCGTTGCCGCCGCTCATCTGTTGTCGATGGCTCTTGGGCTAAGTGAAGAATCGCTGGATTCGGTGCGTATGGAGCAAATTTCCTCCGACGAAGCCGAGACTCGGCGGTCACATATTGAGCGAATGGTGTCTAGCGAAATATTGAACAGACCCGAAACGACTTTGCGAGATGTACCCACATCCTTGAGGCGTGCGAATCCGAGCGAACTGGATAGCGGTGGTCCAAACGGCGAACTAACACGGGGTAGCGACTAATAGATCTGATACTTCTGAGTGTTCCGACACTTTTCAGTGAACTGACCTACGGCACGACGAAGGCCCCGGCGCAAACCGGGGTCTATTTTCGCTCCTAAGCCACGAACCAAGGGGCTTCCTGCCCTGGACGATTCAGACGATGCCGGGCCACTCCCCGGACTCCCAGCGTCGACGTTCCTCGTCGGCAAGCTCCGGATCGATCTCCTCCCTAACCTGAGCCTCTATCGTGGCTTTGTCCTCATCGGTCAACTCATCTGCTGCGCCCTGTTGGCGTGCGCCCTTCAATCGCAGTGCAGTACGGAAACCTTCACGGTTCCGTTCGTTCTGTTCGACTTGTCGAATCGCTCGTTCAACCGAACCCAGTTCGACCGCCAACTCATCCAACCGGCGGGAGTCTCCTCCAGCCTCCCACCGACTACCAGTCTTCACGGCCAAACCGTGACGGCTCAACGCCTTCAAGTGTCGGTCGATAGTCCGACGTGAGCCGTCGATCGCTTCGGCAATCTCCTGTGCCGTCACCGGACGGCCAAGATTCCTCAACGTCAACCACGTCGCACCCGGGCCCCTACCGAGTCCGGACCCGTTCCTGAACACCGGGTGCATCAACACCCGGTCATCATCGAGTTGGCCATAACTACTCCACATAGTTCTTTCATTAACTATGGGGGGCGAACTATGTGCAGTCATCTTGTCCACATCGGGGCCGAACCGGTAGGTATCGGAATCACCGATTTTGGCCGCTTTCACTCGTTCCAGCCAACCGGCGTCCACAAGACGCCGCAGTGCCCTCTGTGCTGTCTTCTCCTGCACCTGAGCAACCTCAGCGATACGCCGTGACCCGAACGCAAACACGGTCGTTACCGATGTCGTACCCAGTTCGCACAAAGCGAGCATCACCGACCGATCGGTGTTCCCGGTCCGTCCCTGCCACTGGTCAGCCATGACCAGTGCTCGAACCTTCTCGATATCGGCAACGATCCGCTGCGGAGATAGTTGTTCTGCCGACTTGTCCCATACACGAACCAGGAACTTGTCCGGGTCTTCGCTTCCTTCACCCTCCAAGAGTGCGAAATACTTCGCGCTACACCCGTTGGTTCGATTCGTCATCACAGCCCGAAAAGTGGTGAAGTCATAACCGGCACGGCGTAGCCCAGAAGCAACCGCTAACGCCATCGGCGCACGCCCCGCGTACTTAGCTTCGGTGTCACCGTCGTTGATCAACGACACCAACCAAACGGGAAGATTCGTAGACTTCGAAACGTCACGTTCCGAAGGTCCGAGTACCTCCAACGCTTTTTCTACCGTCTCCGGGGCAATCAGGGCGGTTTTCAGCCTTAGCCTATGCGGAGCCAACGGCGGACGAATCGTTTGCCGGTGAGCCGACTTCACCACACCGACCGCAACCGCTCGCCGATTCACCGCATCTCGATCATCGGTGCGGATATACAAATGCCGGTGCCCTTCTCGGCCGGAGGAAACGAGCAGCGTCGGCAACCCTTCTCCCTCCGCCCACTCTCTGAGCCAATCACCGGCCCCTACCAGTTTTGGCGTATCCAGGTCGAACGCCGCTAGCGTCGGTTTCACATCCACAAAGAACGCACGCCCCGACGACACCGCAGCCTCAATCGAAACCCACCCCTCAGGATCGGCACCGTTCCACTCATCTATCAACCGAGCATTACCACCCGGCTTCACCACCGCCAACGCAAGCGCCAGCACATCAGATTCCGACACAACCCCCCGCTCTCACCAACGATCAACATGCGAGAGCCACCGTACCGGCGCGACATGACACAAAGGTGACCCCCGCCTACATACCCGCGACACCGTTTCGTCGCTTACAGAGCTAACCAGAGCGGTCTACGCGGGCCGCACCGAGTAATCCTCCGACGGCAACAGCCGCATCCGTACTACTCCGGCAACAGTCCTTGAGGTGCCCCCGGAACGATCCGCGCAAGGATCATGTTTGCCTTGCTCGTGAGCTGCCCGCCAGCGCGGCCAGCACTGCCACTGAGAAGTTCCCTCTTCCTGGCCTGCCACATATGCCCCTTCACAGTGCTTGGTGTCTTGCCGACCATTTCAGCCAGGTATTCAAGGGGTTTGGTTTGCCCTCGGTTGGTTGCCGATACGTAGGCACTGGCCAGCAAGGCCAGGTAATCGTCCGTAACACCCTGTCCGAGAGCTTCTTTCAAGCGTTCGGCTCGTTCATTTTCACTACTAGTGCGGGACTTCGCCCACCGCTGGGAGGAGTCCAGCTGACGGCGCAGAGTTTCGAGAGCGCCCCGAAAGTCGATTTCCCGCAGGATGGTTGAGGAGATTCCACCGGCAGGATAGGACTCCGGATCAGCGGGTTCTATCAACAGCACACCCGGGCCACCGCTTTCCACTCCGGCAGGCCACTCCATCCGCACCACCCATTCACCCACGTCTTGGATGACGATTCGATCGTCGCTCATAGGGCGCAACCATACCCAACCCCTCCGCCACACAGGTTGAGATGAACCTCATTGGTCAACCTGCTTGCCAAACCGGTTGGGCATACATAGTCTGAGGTCCCCGGACAGACCGGGCAGCCCTGGAAGCAAGGAGGCTCCACCTGCACGAATCGACCAAATGGCTCAGTCGGAAAGAAGTGTCCGCGATCCTCGGCTACTCGCCGAAGACCCTGGCCAACTGGGCAGCAGAGAACAAGGGACCGCGTTTCGTGAGGGTCGGCGGCGGCCTATGTCGCTACCGGCTCTTTGACGTAATCGATTGGCAGAACAGCCAGTTCAATACCGCAGCGTAAGTAGGGAAAATGGCTAGTGTTTGGATCAGCAACAAGAGCGGGAAGTACCTGGTCCGCTGGTACGTCGATAGCCCGAGCGAGGAGAAATCGGAGTCGTTTTCAAAGCTCGGCAGTGCGAAGGAGCCTGGGACTGCCCGCTATCGCAAGCGGGAGCTGGAAGAACAGATCGCGAAGGGCACGTACGTAGATCCCAAACTGTCGAAACAGCTGCTAGGCAAGGCAGTGGACAAGTGGGCCGGGCGTGCCAACAACGAAGGCACTGAACAGCAGCGATGGGCGCTGCACAGCGACCTTGGAGACCTAGAGCGCGTCCCCATCTCAGACCTACGAGCTCCGCACGTCCGCGATTGGGTCGACGTGCTCCTCAAGGGCCGCCCATGGCGAGACGAGAAGCCGCTACAGCCAGGAACCGTCAAGCGCCGATTGGATATGTTGAAGACGGTTCTCAATCAGCTTGTAGCGGATGACGTCCTGGTGAAGAACCAGGCTGCCTCGGTCAAGCTCCCACCGATCGACGCTGAAGTCCTGCCGGAGAATCTGATGACCCTCGAAGAGGGCCGAACCATGATGAGCGCCGCCAAGGACGACCGGATACGGGTCATGATCCTGATCGCCTTGCAGTGTGGGTTGCGGCCCGCCGAAATTGCCGGGCTACGAGTACGGGATATCGACACCGCGAACGCATCGCTTGCTGTGATGCAGCAGATCAGCAGAAAGCGGGTCGCTACCTCCGTCCTGAAGACGAAGGCTAGCCGCCGTTCAGTACCGATGCCCCTGTCCCTCATCTCGGAGGTCAAGCCGTTCATAGAGGGCAAGGGCTTGGATTCCTTGCTGTTCCAAACTCTGAACAACAAGCCGTACAGCAGTAAGGATCTAGGCGACTGGTTGCATCGGGTCGCACGACGGACGGAGCTGTCCCGCGTGTACACGTGGAGGGACTTCCGGCACTTCTACGCCTCCAGCTTGATCCGTCACGGCATCAACGTGAAGACCGTTCAGCGGCGCATGGGGCACTCCAGCGCAAAGGTGACGTTGGACATCTACACCCATGTTTGGCCGGACCAGGACGACAAGACGCGCGAGGCAATCGAACTCGTCTGGTTCGACGCCGCGTAGGGGTATGCACTCTGACGGCTCGGAGTGCACAGTAGTTCCGGGAAATCTCCGGGACAGAGAGCCGAATTCGGGCATTCAGCCCAACTGACAAGCCCCTGACCTGCACGCGAACGATTCCATGGGTCAATCCCGCTTGCTCTTACCCACGGGGGGTCAACCTACATGGTGTGTGCGCCGCCACCCCGCGCGCCACGGCACCTAACCCGGCCGGAGACGGCGCCGGGCCGCAATGTGGACCGGTGGCTGCCCAACGGCGCAGGCGCACAACCTGGTTCGCTCGCGCCACAGTCCGGTGGTCTCAGGCGGCCTCGAGCAGCGTCTTGGTGCGGCCGGGGTGGTTGGTGGCGACCCAGCTGACGCCGAGGTCGGCGCACAGGCGCACGTCGTCGGGATCATCAACGGTCCAGCAGTAGGTGGCGCGGCCCGCGGCGGCGGCCTTGTCGACCAGTTCGGGATGGTCGCGCAGGGTCTTCACCGACGGTCCGACGGCGGTGGCACCGACCGTGGTCGCCGCGCCGCCGCCGAGGTAGCGCGACGATTCACCGAGCAACACGGTCGGCAGCAGTGGCGCGGCGCGGCGGATCCGCCAGACCGCGGTGGCCGCGAAAGACATGACCACCGCGCGGGAATGGTCGGCCGAGGCCGGGGTGGCGATGCCGAACCGCTGCAGTTCGGCGAGCAGCTTGTTCTCCACCAGCGCGCCGTAGCGGACCGGGTGCTTGGTCTCGATGAACAGCTTGGTCGGCCTGCTACGCCAGTCGAGCACCAGCGTGATCAGCTCGCTGAGGGTGAGCACCTCCGCCGCTTCGCCGTCCGCGCCGAAGTCGAGCTCCTTCAGCTCATCGAGGGTCATCTCGCTGACCAGACCGGTGCCGGAGGAGGTCCGGTCGACGGTGCGGTCGTGCACACACACCAGATGCCCGTCCCTGGTGAGCCGGACGTCGCATTCGACGCCGTCCGCGCCCTCCTCCAGCGCCAATTCGTATGCGGCGAGCGTGTGTTCGGGGCGTGCCGCCGAAGCACCTCGGTGCGCCACGACGAACGGTGCGCGACTGACCTGGCTCACTTGGCCATAACCTCCTCGTGCTCACGGTCCACTGCACCGTTGTCATCATCTGTGTCCTGCGCCGGTGCGCTGTCCGCGGTGTCCAGCGGCGGTTCGCTGTGCGCGCGGCCACCGGGCTGCACCGGCTCGATCACCGGCACGGGCGGGTCGACGGCGATCAGCCAGCGCCGCGCGGTCCTGCTGCGGCCGAGCACGTCTCGTTCCTCGACCGCGCGCATCATGGCGAGGGTGAGCAGCGCGACCGCGGCGGCGACCAGATCGGTGAACGCGGTGAACATCACCCCGTCCGCCTTGACCTGCAACGAATCCGCGGTCCGCCACACCAGCGCGGCCACCGCGACGACTCCGCCGAATACCCAGGCGGCCCACCAGATCCGGATCGCCCGCAGCGCCCGCGGATCGGACCGTTGCGCGACGATCTCGGTCAGGAAGACCCCGGGCCACAGCAGATTGACCACCGGAATCACACAGCCGAGCACCAGTGTCCGCACCGAGCGCGGATCGGCCAGCCCGGCCTCCCGGAAGGCGGCCCTGCGCGCGTCGACCAACCAGCCGACCACGGCCACCGCGGTCACCAGCGCGAACAACAGGGCGAGCAGCGCGGCGCCGATAACGAGTGCGTCGGAACAGAACAGCACCGCGGGATGGATCAGCCGCGTGCGATTGCGCAACAGCAGCAGATAGCGAAGCAGCTCGGCGACGACCGCGACCGCGAACAACGCGGCGGTGGTGATCAGCAGCGCGGACGCCCACTTGGTGAGCCCGGTGAGCGGACGGGGCGCCGCGGCGGCGGGACGCGGCGGCGGATCGAGCAGGCCCCAGCGCGGAATCCGGGTGTAGCGCGGGGTTTCCCGGCTCGCGGCGCTCCGCCCGGCGACCGAGGACCGGCGCGCGCGATGGTCCGGCCGCCGCGCCACCCAGCGATAGTTGCGTCGATCGGCGGGCGCGTCGATGGGCGCTGGCGAGAGCAGCACGCCGCGGCAGCGCGGGCACCAGTGCATCGGGGCCGACTGCACGGCCCAGCGCGCGCCACAACGCGCACAAGGTTGGACGACCGTGCTCACCGTGCCTCCTGTGTCTTGCGGGACACCCGCACCCGGTCGGCTCTGATGAGCGCTGCGCCATTGTGTCTCATCACGCCTCCTTCGCGGCGTTCGCTAGTAGATCTTCGCCTGCTGGTCGCCGTCCGCGACGAGCGGGCGGCCCGCCTGCTGCCAGGCGACCATGCCACCGTTGACCTGGATGGCGTCGAAGCCGATGTGCGTGAGGTATTCGACCACCTGCAGGGATCGGCCACCTTGCCGGCAGATGACGTAGAGATCGACGTCGTAGTCAAGCTCGTCCACCCTGGTCGGCACGTCGACCATCGGGATGTGCACGGCGCCCGGCGCGTGTCCGAGCTGCCACTCGTCGTCTTCGCGCACATCGAGCAGGATCGCCCGCGCGCCGTCGGCCGTGCTCGGCTGGCTGCTGTCGAATTCGCTCGGCACCGCGTCCACCGGGACCGAAGGAACATGGGGACTCGTCACGGTTTCGATCCTGCCATGGGTGGCGGGGTGACGTGGAGTTCCGGCTCGCGGTCCCGGCCGTCGGCGACTCGACATCAAGTCGGTACTTCAGGTATGTTCTGCGTCCCGGAACCCTGATCGATGCCCCGCTCAGGGCCCGCATGTGCATACCTCCGACAGAGTTATCCACATAATCCACAACTTCATCCACAGGCTGCAGCTATCAGACAGCGCACCACTTTCAGGGTTTGGCTATCAAAGCTACCCACCGGCTAACCGACTCCCCGGGCCCAGACATCCCGATCCGAGGCCTTCGGCGGTCGTCAGCAGATTCGCGGCAAGAACGTGCGGCGCGAACGACCGATCCGGAACTCCCCTCCATGATCCAATCCCGGAGCGGTCATTCGCCGCCGACCTCGGAACTCGCCGGGCGCAGCTGGTTCCGATATCTACTTGGACGGCGTCGGTCCCGATTCGGTTCCATAAAAAACGAGAACACTAGCGAAAAACTGAAATACTGGGCTCCACCGGTAGCTGTCGGTAGCCTGTGGCCATGAACGTGAGCAGGGGGCTACTCGACGGAACAGACACGGCTGGGCTCAATGTCGCTCTGTCCGAGGCGACATGCCTCGGCCTGGAGATCGATGCCGCAGCCGGGCAACTACGACTCGACTTAGAGGTGCTGACGCTTCCGGAAAACGGAACGCCCACCGAGGATTACCGCGTTCAGGTGAGCTTCACCGGCGTCAGCCGCGTCGCGGCATCGCTGCGCATGCAGAACTGGGACGACCTCGAACCGCAGGTCATGCCCTTGCAATTGAACGGCCTCGACGAGGCAATCCGCAGCTTCGGCGGCGGCAGGCTGCACGGCTGGGAGTTCATCGACCTCGACGACAGCGGCTGGGCGCTGTGGAGCGAACTGCTCAGCTTCGACACCACGATCGACGAGCACGTCTCCGCACACGTGCTGGAATTCTCCCAGGAAGAGGGCATCGACCCGCGCGAACTCGACGTCCGCGTCTGGTTCGACAACGTGCTCGTCCACGACACGACCGGCCGGGAGATCCCCCTCGCGGAGTTCATCGCCGGCGCGGCGCGCTGGTGGGAGGCACACGACGCGGGCGACCCGAGGGCCACCCGCCCCGGCGTCGCGCCGCCGCTCTGACCGAACGAAAACCGAAACCGCACACCCGGGCGCCGGGTGTGCGGTTTTCGTTCAGGGTCAGGCGCCCGATCCCACCGGGCAGCTAACCCCGGTCGCATGCACCGGACAGTAGCCACCGGGGTTCTTGGCCAGATACTGCTGGTGATAACCCTCGGCGTAGTAGAAGGCCGAAAGATCGGGCAGCGCGGCGATTTCTGTGCTGATCTCGCCGTACCCGGCTTCGGCCAGCCGCTGGCCGAAGGCGCTCGCGGTGCCGCGCGCGATCGCGGCCTGGTCGGCGTCGAAGGTGAAGATGGCCGAACGATACTGGGTGCCGCGATCGTTGCCCTGACGCATGCCCTGGGTCGGATCGTGGTTCTCCCAGAACCGCCGCAGCACGCCCGCGTAATCGATGACCGCGGGGTCGAAGACGATCAGCACGGACTCGGTATGACCGGTCCGCCCGCTGCACACCTCTTCGTAGGTCGGGTTCGGCGTATAGCCGCCCGCGTACCCGACCGAGGTCGAATAGACGCCGTCGAGCCGCCAGAATTCCTGCTCAGCACCCCAGAAACAGCCCATCGCCAGCACCGCGACCCGCATGCCCGCCGGAAACGGCGGGCGAATGGAATGACCGTTGACGTAGTGGGTATCCGGCACCAGGATCGGCGCTGCCCGGCCGGGCAGTGCTTGATCCCGCGCAACCATGACGGACGCGGGGAGGCGCAGCCGCCCCACTAGTTCGTCGTACCACGACATGGTTCGATGCTACGCGTGAGGTTTCGCGCCGGGGCCGATGTGACTCGAGGTGCACAGCCCAACGCGCACACCGGAATGCGGGGGCATCAGGCCCGGTTGGAACCGAGCGGGTGTACGAATGATGGTTGGGTGTGCTCGAGACGGGCGCACACAGCCCGACATAGGAAGGGACATCGTGGCTGAGTACACGCTGCCAGATCTGGATTACGACTACAGCGCCCTGGAGCCCCACATCTCCGGGCAGATCAACGAGCTGCATCATTCCAAGCACCACGCCGCTTACGTCGCAGGCGCGAACACCGCGCTGGAGAAGTTGGCGGCGGCCCGCGAAAGCGGCGATCACGGCGCCATTTTCCTGTACGAGAAGAACCTGGCCTTCCACCTCGGCGGGCACGTCAACCACTCCATCTGGTGGAAGAACCTGTCCCCCAACGGTGGCGACAAGCCGACCGGCGACCTCGCCGCGGCGATCGATGACCAGTTCGGCTCGTTCGACAAGTTCCGCGGTCAGTTCACCGCCGCGGCCAACGGCCTGCAGGGCTCCGGCTGGGCGGTGCTCGGCTACGACACCCTCGGCCAGAAGCTGCTGACCTTCCAGCTGTACGACCAGCAGGCCAACGTCCCGCTCGGCATCATCCCGCTGCTGCAGGTCGACATGTGGGAGCACGCCTTCTACCTGCAGTACAAGAACGTCAAGGCGGACTACGTCACCGCGTTCTGGAACGTCGTCAACTGGGAAGACGTGCAGGATCGCTTCACGCGCGCCGTCGGCCAGGGCAAGGGCCTCATCTTCGGCTGATAGCCGCAAGGCACCTAACGGGCCCGCGCTCCTTCCGCAGTTCAGCGGTCGGGGCGCGGGCCCGTGGCGTGTCCGCTCGACGCGATCAGGACACGCCCGGGACGCGAACCGGTATCGGACCTCGGGCCGACGCGCCGGCGCGGGCCTGTGGGCAGGAACAATCGCTGCTCAGCCTGTTTCCGCTGGATAACTGGCACTCTTTGGTACTTGTGTGCCAGGTGTCTCGTAGTTCATCCTCGGAATCCACAGAGGACGGGCAAAGCCGCCCCCGGTTATACGACGGGAGGCATCATGCGGACGAATGGACCGATCGGCATCACGCCTTTCCATGCCCGCGGCTCGCTGCGCGGCTTCGTCATCTCCGGCCGCTGGCCGGACACCACCAAGGAATGGGCGCAGGTACTCGTGCTCGCCGTCCGGGTGGCCACGCTGCCAGGGCTGCTGACCACCTCGACAGTGTTCGGGGTACGCGAGGAGCTGCCGGACGACCCGGCGCCAGGCACGGTCGGCCTGGTGCTGGCCGAGGGCACGGTGCTCGGCGCGGAGGCGCTGGCGCCCGGCCGGTTTGCCGACCATGTGCCAGCCGCCCTGCTCATGCTGCACCCACCCTCGGAAACCCGGCCGTCGCTGCCGGAGTGCGCGGGCGCGGCATCCGGCTGTGTGCTGCTGCCCGGCGTGCCGCATCTCGGCTTGGAACACCGGGCGGCATGGGCCGAGGCCGAATCCGATGGCACGGTCACCTCACTGGTCAGCCGCGTCGGGCTTGACCCGATCAGCGATCCCGACACCGCGGTTCTGGCCATGCTGCTCGCCGCGTAAGGGAACCCGAAACTCTCCGCGTGGATCGCCAAACTTATTGCGCGCATTGCGATTTGGACAACACCATGTTGGCACACTCGACCGCGTGCGGGTAGAGTCGGTGATAGCGAAGGGGAGTAGCCCGCAATCGCATAGTCGACATACTGACCCGCAGCCCCACGAGGGCTCGGGTCCGGCTGTGTGAACCGGAACAATCCGGTGGGCGAGACCTTCGGCCGAGACAACTATTCGTTGTCGGCCGGAGGCATACCCAGTCTCCGACCGGCAGGCCGGAGACCCGGGAGCCGCACACATCATGATCGCCACCGTTTTGCTGAGTATCGGCATCGTCTTTCTCGCCGAACTGGGCGACAAGTCCCAGCTGATGGCACTGACGTTCGCGCTGCGCTACCGCTGGTGGGTGGTGCTCGGCGGCATCGCGACCGCCTCGGCCGCCATCCATCTGCTCTCGGTCGGCGTCGGCTATTTCCTCGGTTCGGCACTGCCGACCACGGCCATCTCCCTAGTAGCCGCGCTGGTCTTCCTCGGGGTCGGTATCTGGACGCTGCGCGAACACTTCACCGCCGACGGCGACGAAGACCCGGCACCGAAGTCGTTGCGCGCGAGCACCGCCCCGTTCTTCGTGGTGCTATCGGCCTTCCTGCTCGCCGAACTCGGCGACCGGACCATGTTCGCCACCGCCGCGCTTGCCACCGACTACGACTGGATCGGCGTGTGGATCGGCTCGACGATCGGCATGGTCACCGCCGACGCGCTCGCCATCGGCATCGGCATCCTGGTCGGCAAGCACGTGCCGGAACGCGCCATCGGCATCGGCTCCGGCCTGCTGTTCCTGTACTTCGGCGCGGCAACGCTGGTCTCGACCGCCGCGCCGACCGTTGGCGGGCCGATCGTCGCCGCGCTCGCCCTGATCGCACCGGCACTCGGCGGCGCGGCCATGCTGCTCCTCCGCGCGCGTCGCCCCGCCCCCTCGGTACCCGACCAGCAGTCGCCGGCGCCGGTTACCGACCCCGAACTGCGTCGGTAGCTGGCAGCAAGGCGTCCCCGTACAACTTCCCGCCGCGACGCACCAGATTCAGCAGCGGCACCCGCAGCGCGAGCAGGCCTTCCGGATCGTCGGCCGCGATCCGGCCGGTGACCATCGCACTGATCGCGGCGGCCAGGGTCTGACAGGCGAAGCGCTGATCATCGGTTCCGGCACCGAGCACGTCGGCGATCAGCCCGACGAACAGCTCCTGCAGCTGCGCCCGGCGGGTGAGCGCCGCCGAACCGACCGCGTAGACCTCGACGAGGAACAGCCGCGCGCTGGCCGGATCGTCGACGAGGTGCTGCAGGTAGGCCGCGAAGATCCGGTCGATCCTCGCCATGCCGTCCGGCTCGGGTGCCGGATCGTCGGCGTCGCCGGCGGCATCGGCGATGCGGCCGAGCAGGTTCTGCACGGCCCGCTCGTAGGCGGCCTCGAAACACGCCTCCTTGGAACGGAATTGCTCGTAGAAGGTCTCCCTGGACACCCCGGCGCGTTTCAGGATAGCCGCGACCGATGTGCCGACATAACCGTTCTGCACCATCGCCTCGGCCATCGCGATCAGGATGCGCTCGCGTTGCGAGGCGACCACCTGCTCGCGCGGCAGGCCGTGCCTGCCGCGCGGGAGTTGGCGTGCGCTGGTTGCCGATTCGGTCATTCGGTGGCTCCGTATTCGGGTCTGACTAGGCTTGCCGCTCCATTTTGCTGGGTCGGTTCGGTTGGTCCGTCGTAAAGGGTGCCTCTTCACTGCGCGCGATCTCCAAGGCGCGCCGCACCCCACGGCGCAAAGTCAGTGCGATCACGCGCTGCGCGATCGGCCGGAACGGCAGCACGAACGCGACCCACCAGGGCGAGACCACTTGACGCCGCCGCCGCGCGATCGCCTTCGCCACCGCGTCGATGGCGGGGGCGAGCGGTGCGACGCCGGAAACGGTGGACCGGCCGATGATGGCGCGTGCCGCGTCGGTGCCGAAGCCGCGCGAGGTCATGTCGGTGTCGAGTTCGGCGAAATAGGCGATGCCTACCTTCGCACCAGTGTGTTTCAGCTCGATCCGCAATGTCTGGCCGAGCGCCTCCACCGCCGCCTTCGACGCACTGTAGGCGCCGACCAGCGGCAGGTTCACCGCGGCCGCGAGCGAGGAGACAACCAGCGCATAGCCGTTCGCGTGACTGATATGCGGTCCGGCCGCGCGCAGCGTGTAGTAGACGCCGAGCACATTGACCGCGAGCGTCTCCTCCATCACCGCCGGATCGCCCCCGATCAACGGCAACTGCCGCGCCACCCCCGCGTTGGCCACCACCACATCGAGCCCGCCGAGCTCGCCGACCAGCGCCTGCACCGCCTTGTCCACCTGCGCGCGATCCCCGACATCGCAGTAGCGCCACGGCGCGTCCCCGCACTCCCGCGCCACCTCCCCCAGCAGTTCCGCCTCCAAGCCGAGCAGTGCGACCGCGGCCCCATCGGCGTGCAACTGCCGAGCCAGCGCGGCCCCGATTCCCCGCGCCGCCCCCGTGATCAATACCTTGCGCCCAGCAACAGACGCCCCCTGGAACAGCTTCATGCAGCGACCGTACCACCGAAGAACATGTTTGTTCGCAAATGGATGTTCCACATTACGCCACCTGGTTTCGGGGTGAGAGGGAGGCCTCATGGGGCTTAGTGGTCGCACCCGTTAGGGTGCAATTGACAAAGGGCCAACTGGCTGTCACGAACGAGAGGACCATCGTGGAGATTTCGGGTTCCGCCGCCATTGTCACCGGAGGCGCATCCGGCCTCGGCGCCGCCACCGCCAAGCGTTTCGCCGAGCTGGGGGCCACTGTCTTCGGGCTGGATGTGCCGCAGTCGATCGAGCGGGCCGGTGACAACGTGCCCGCCGGGGTCACCCTCATTCCGGCCGATGTCACGAGCAATGACGAGGTCAGCGCCGCGGTCGCGCAGGTCGTCGAGTCGGGCGCACCGCTGCGCATCGTGGTCAACTGCGCCGGTGTCGGCTGGGCCGGGCGCATCCTGTCCAAGAACGGCCCGCACGATCTGGAGCTGTTCCGCACCGTCATCACCGTCAACCTGCTCGGCACCTTCAACGTCATGCGCCTTGCCGCCGACGCGATCTCGAAGACCGACACCGTCGACGAGTTCGGCCAGCGCGGCGTCATCATCAACACCGCGTCGGTCGCCGCGTTCGAGGGCCAGATCGGCCAGATCGCGTACTCGGCCTCCAAGGGTGGCGTGCACGGCATGACCGTGCCTGCCGCGCGCGACCTCGCCCAGTTCGGCATCCGGGTGAACACCATCGCCCCCGGCATCATCGACACCCCGATGCTGGCCGGTGTCACCGAGGAGTACCGCAAGGGGCTCGAGGCCGGTGTGCCGTTCCCGTCGCGCCTCGGCCGCCCGGACGAGTACGCGCAGCTGTCGCAGTACATCGTCGAGCACGACTACCTCAACGGCGAGACCATCCGCATGGACGGCGCGCTGCGTATGGCGCCGCGCTAAAACGAGCTCCCCGAAAGCCGCTGCCGACCAAGGTCGGTGGCGGCTTTTCGTTTTCCTAGGGCGATCGACCAGGACGAGGTCGAGCAGGCTGCGGCGTTGAACGAGGCGCTCCTCGAATTCCTCGGCTGAGCACTTCCGTCAGGAGGCTGGCTTGTGGCCGATGCCGAGGAACGCGGTGGTGGACAGCGGCTGCTGCGGGCGGTAGTGCTCGGCGAGGTAGGACTTCATCAGCTCGACGCGTTCGGCCCACACCTGTTCGCCGACGCTGCGGCGCATCAGGCCGAGCGGTGCGCTGCTGCGCACCATGGTTTCCCACATCTGTTCCGCGCTGTCGAAGGCCAGTGCCGTCGAATGCCGTTGGATGGACACGGCTTCGAAGCCCGCCCGACGCATCTCGGTCTGGAAGACCTCCGGATTTTCCAGGCTGAGGTAGTTGGGTTGCGGCTCCCCGACATTCGGGTCGGCGGCACGAAAGGCGCCGAACATCAGCCGCATCAGCGGGGATTCGGCGACCGGCGCCCAGCTGGACACCACGGCCGTGCCGCCGGGGCGAAGCACCCGGAACAGTTCGGCGAAACCCTTGCCGCGCTCCGGGAAGAACATCAGCCCGAACATGGAGAACCCGGCGTCGAAGCGGTCGCTGTCGAACGGCAACGCCTGCCCGTCCCCCACCCGCGCCTCGATATTGGTCAGCCCCGCGACCAGCGCCGCGGCGGTGAGTCGCTCGATCATCGGACCGGAGAAGTCGATAGCCTGCACCCGCGCGACGTGCGGCGCGGCGAGCAGGCTCAGCATCCCTGTCCCCGCCGCGACGTCGACGACCTGGGAAGACGGTGCCAGCGAGGCGAATTCGAGCGCGCGATCGGAGAACGGCTGCATGATCGCGGGCGCGAATTCGGCGTAGCCGTCGGCGACGAGATCCCACGGCTCGGCCAGGGCAAGGGGGTTTCCGGACATAAGCTGACGATCCTTTCGATCGCCCAAATTTAACCGCTTCGGACCCCGATAGACCATCAACTCAGGCGAATGTCGCTGCGCGCGAACGAATTCGGATCGCGTGCCAGAAGGTAGCGAAACGTGCCGTTTCACTACATGAGTGGCGTCAGATCGTGCGGCGGAAGGTCATCAGATGACGTCCTGGGCCGTTGTAGTCGGGCACCGGCCCCTCGACGGTGAAGCCCATCCGGCGATGGAAGGCGATGGAGGTCTCGTTCGTCGGCGCGGTGATCGCGGTGACGACCCGCCTGTCGTGTGCCCGCGCGGTCGCGAAGAACCGCTCGTAGAGTGCCCGCGCCAGGCCGCTCTTCCGCGAATCCGGATGCACCCCGACGAAATGGATGTAGGCCTCGTCGGATTCGGACGGCGAGGGAAACCCGATCAGGAATCCCGACAGCCGCCCCTCGGTTTCCGCGACCAGGCTCGTTCGATGGAAGTGGTCGAGGAACAGTCGCGGCAACACCGGCAGGATCGCGCGGCCCCACCACTCATCGACCACCGCCGCGATCGCGTCGTAGTCCGCGGCCCGCGCCGCCCGGATGACCAGCTCAGTCGAATTCGACACGGCACTCATTGTGCCGATACAGCGGCGAGGACCACCGAGGGGTTGTCCTCGCCGCTGACCGGATCAGAGGGTGCGGGTGAGGCGATCGGTGAGGATGTGCGCGAAACGCGCCGGGTCCTTCAGCTCGCCGCCCTCGGCCAGGACCGCTGTGCCGTAGAGCAATTCGGCGGTCTCGGTGAGCTCGGGGACCTTGCCTGCGTCGGCGTCTTCCTTGCGTGTGTCGTAGGCGTCGCGCAGCCCGGTGACCAGCGGGTGGGCCGGGTTGAGCTCGAGGATCCGCTTGGTTTCCGGCATGAGCTGACCGGACGCGCGATACATCCGCTCCAGCATCGGGGTGAAGTCGAAGACGTCACCGACCAGGCAGGCGGGCGAGGTGGTGAGCCGACTGGTCAGGCGCACCTCCTTGACGCTCTCGTCCAGGGCCTTGCCGAGCCAGGTCAGCACCTCGGCGAAGTCCTTGTCCTGCTGTTCGCGCAGCGCCTCGGAGGCCTTCTTCTCCTCCTCGGACTCCAGATCGACCTCGCCCTTGGCGATGGAGGTGAACGCCTTGCCGTCGAACTCCGGCACCGA
Source organism: Nocardia sp. NBC_01499 (assembly GCF_045040275.1). Lineage (NCBI taxonomy): Bacteria > Bacillati > Actinomycetota > Actinomycetes > Mycobacteriales > Nocardiaceae > Nocardia > Nocardia sp. NBC_01499. Next base: position 5,429,416 of record NZ_CP109426.1, read on the forward strand.
GCCGACCCACATCTCGTCCACCGGGTCGGTGAGGATCAGCACCTCGCGGCCCTTGGCCCGGAAAGCCTCCATGTGCGGGGAGCTTTCGATCTGCTGGCGGGACTCGCCGGTCATGTAGTAGATGGCGTCCTGGCCGTCCGGCATCCGCTCGACGTACTGAGCCAGCGTGGTCACCTCGGACTCGGAGTTGGTCGAGGCGAACGACGAGACCTGCAGAATGGTCTCGCGGTTGTCGGTGTCGCCGAGCAGGCCCTCCTTGAGGACGCGCCCGAATTCCTTCCAGAACGTCTGGTACTTGGTCTGATCCTCGGCGCCCTGCAGGTCCTTGACCGTGGACAGCACCTTCTTGACCAGCCGCTTGCGGATCATCTGGATCTGGCGGTCCTGCTGCAGGATCTCCCGAGAGACGTTGAGCGAGAGGTCCTGCGCGTCCACCACACCCTTGACGAAGCGCAGGTACTCCGGCATCAGCTCTTCGCAGTTGTCCATGATGAACACCCGCTTGACGTAGAGCTGCACGCCGCGCTTGTGCTCGCGGGTGAACAGGTCGAACGGCGCCTGCGAGGGCAGGAACAGCAGCGCCTGGTATTCGAAGGTGCCCTCGGCCTTCATCGGGATGATCTCCAGCGGATCGTCCCAGGCGTGGCTGACGTGCTTGTAGAACTCCTTGTACTCCTCGTCGCTGACCTCGCTCTTCGGGCGGGTCCACAGCGCCTTCATGGAGTTGAGGGTCTGGTCCTCGACGACCGTCTTCTCGGTCTTGTCCTCGCCCTCACCCTCGGTGACGGTCCGCTCGACTTGCATGCGGATCGGCCAGGCGATGAAGTCGGAGTACTTCTTGACGATCTCGCGGAGCTTCCACTCCTTGGTGTAATCGAAGAGGTGGTCGTCCTCGTCGGCGGGCTTGAGCTGCAACGAGACCGAGGTGCCCTGCGGCGCCTCGTCGAGGGTTTCGATGGTGTAGGTCGAGCTGCCCGCGGCCGACTCCCAGCGGGTGCCCTCGGACTCGCCCGCGCGCCGAGTGGTCAGCGTGACCTTGTCGGCGACCATGAAGGTCGAGTAGAAGCCGATGCCGAACTGGCCGATCAGCTCCGCGGTGTCGATATTGCCCGCGGCGGCGCTCTTGGCGTCGTTGAGCTTCTTGCGCAGCTCGGCGGTGCCGGACTTGGCGAGGGTGCCGATCAGGTCGACCACCTCGGCGCGGGACATGCCGACGCCGTTGTCCCGGACGGTCAGCGTCCGGTTCTCCTCGTCGACTGCCAGCTCGATGTGCAGGTCGGAGGTGTCGACCTGCAGATCTTTGTCCTGGTAGGACTCCAGGCGCAGCTTGTCCAGCGCGTCCGAGGAGTTCGAGATCAACTCCCGCAGGAAGGTGTCCTTGTTGGAGTAGACCGAATGGATCATCAGCTCGAGCAGCTGATGTGTCTCTGCCTGGAACTCGAGTTGTTCGACGTGCTCAGTCACGACGCGATACTACGACGCCCGAAATCGGCTAGGCCAGGAACCTCGAGGTCTGCCCGGTTCGACATCCAATCGCGCAGCACCTGGGTGGCCCGCACATCGTCCTCGTTGTACTCCAGCAAACGGGTGCGCTGGGACATATCGGGGTCGCCCTCGTAGCCGACGGCCAGGCGATACCAGCTCATCGACGCCTCGCCGCCCGCCTCGGCATCGCGCCAGGCGAAACCGGCGACCGGGGCGATCTTCTTGAGGCCCTTGCCGTTGGGACAGATGAACTGATCGGAGACGGCCTGGAACATGTCGACCCACTCCGGACCGTCCACGAACGCGCGCACCTGATCGACCGTCGGCACCCCGGGCCGACCGGCGAATCGGCGCGCCGACTCATACAGCCACTTGTCCTCGGCCGTGCGCGAATAGCAGTAGGCGGCAAAGGTTTTCCCGTTCGCGGCGGCCTCCGCGCGGATCGTCATCAGCCAGGTCCAGAACTCGCCGAAGGAGCGGCCCTCGTCCTCGGTCGGCAGCGGATCCCAGGTGACGAACGGGCGGTACACGTCATCGAGCAGCGTGCCCCACAGGTACGCGCCGTATTCCTGGAAGCTCTCCAGGTCGACGTCGACCTCAACGTCGGCCCGCTGCACCCGCACCGGCTCCACCCGGCGGACCAGCGGCGCGCCCGCGATCCAGGCCCGCGCGGTGACAACGGCCTCGTCGAACGGGCCGTGCTGCCAGTCGTCCGGGTCGTCGCCCGCCCACCCGGCCAGATCATCGATCGTCTGCACGCCGTGCCTGCGCAGCACCTCGGCGCGTGAACCCGGCGCGACCAGGCTGACGTCGCGGTGCTCGATGAGCCAGCCTTCGCAGCTCGGCCCCTCGATGCCGCGGCTCCACCACGGGCACTGCCTGCACTCGGGCACCTTCGACGGCACCGTGGGCAGTTCGCCGCGCACCACCGCGACCCGATCGGCGTAGCGCTGGTCGTAGTCGGCGAGCACCGGGCCGAGGTCGTGCACCAGGATGCAGTCGAAGTGGTAGCCGATCACGCCGCCGACCAGGGCCGGGCTCGCCATGCCGTGGCGCTGCAGCATGCGGTACAGGTGCGCGAGGCGCTGCTGGTCGCGCGGCTGCTGGCGCAGCTTGCGGTGCCGATCCGGACGCGGGTTCCAGTGGAACGGGTCCGAGGTGGTCGGGTGGAAGTCGGCGGGCTCGGGGTGGCGCGGGTCGGTCACCTTGTGGTTCACCACGATCACCGGGATGTAACCGCCGCGATCGCGGTCGCGCAGCAGGATCTCCGAGCCGCCGCGCCGGCCCGTTTCCGGCTCCTGCGGCAGCAGCCCGCCCCAGATGTGTTGCACGCCAGCCGCGCACGCCAGCATGGTCGCCTCGGCCCGCTCGGACGCGCGCAACGTCGGATCGATCACCACCCAGCCGTCCGGGTCCGCCGCGATCAGCGCGTCGCGCACCCGCAGCCGATGCGCCGTCGCCGCCTCCCTGCGCTGGCGCACCCCTGGATCCTCGGTGACACCGAGCAACGCCCCCGGATGTACCGCGTCGAGATGCAGCCGATGCCGACAACCGATCAGCGCCCTGGCATCGATGAACGGGGTCGGCGCGCCAACACCACCGCTCGGCCGTTCGACGGCCGTGCCGTTGTGCTTGCGACCTTCTCGGTCACCGATGCCCGATTCCACGTTATGCAGTATGGTCCCTACCCCCGACAAACCCACGAACCCCGTGGGCAATGGCCCGGTTGGGACGGCACCTGGCCACACTCCTGACCACCACAGCGCGAGTTCTGCGAGCGCCGTTCGCGGCCCGTCTCGCGTCCGAGTGGTCGAAGCGCATGCGCCGCAGGCGCGAGTCTCGACCGCTCGGACGCGAGACACCCGGGGGCCGCGAACACGCCGCGCCCGCGCGGCAAATAAGACAGCTCCGTTAGGGTAAAGGACAAACCGTGTGACATGGGCGGACGGGCTTTCCCCGGCGTCGTACTGCCATGGCAAACCAGCATGACGGAGGGCCTTCGATGGGGTTGTTCACGAAGCGCAAGCGGCGTCCGAGCCGCAGGGCCGAGGCGAAAGCTCTCAAGCACAAGGCGGGTTTGGAAGCCAAGCTGGTCGCCAGGAACGACCGCAAGGCCCGCCGCGCGGAGGGTCGTACCCAGCGCAAGGTCGCCAAGGCGCAGATCTCGGCCCTGCAGGCGGAGGAGAAGGCCTCGCTCAAGCTGGCCGCCAAGGCCGAGCGTGAACTGTTCAGCGCGAGTCAGATGAGGAAGTATCTCGGCGTGGCCCGGGTGCTCATCCCGGTGCTCGCGCCGCTGGCCTACCGCGCCGCGACGTTCCTGCGCGCGCAGCTGGACACCCGCAAGGCCCAGCAGCTCGGCATCGGCGTCGAGCAGCTCGGCGATTTCAGCGGCCACGGCGCCAAGCTGCAGGCCAGGATCGCGAATACCGAAGCGGCCCTTGGCAAGGTCGGTGCGCAGAGCGGCAAGGGCGATACGCAGAAGTTCGTCGCCACCACGCAGGCCCGCCTGGACAGCCTCGCCGCCGCGGTGCAGACCGCCGAGCAGATGCCCGCGCCGCGCCGCCGCGCCGTGCACACCTCGATCGCGCAGGAGCTGTCCGGGGTCGAGGCGGACGTGCTCGCCCAGCTCGGCGTGCGCTGACCTTCCCCGCGATGCCCCCATCACCGAGTACCGCCCACCTGCGTGGTGGCCTGGTCGGCGTGCTGGTGGGGGCGCTCGCCGTCGCGGCGCACGGCGTCGCGGGCGGCGGTTTTCCCGGCTCGGCCGAGCTGACGCTGCTCATGCTGATCGCCGCGCTGGTCGGCTGCGCCGCGAATGTGCTTGCCCGCGGGCGTGGTTCGGCGCTCGGCCTGCTCCTGGTCGGCCAGGTGGCCAGCCACTTCGCGCTGGCGGGTCTGCTCGGCCACGAACATCCCGCTGCCGCGACGAGCCCGCTGCCCACCGGCTGGATGCTCGTCGCGCACGCCGTCGCCACGCTCGGCTGTGCCGCGGTCATCGCGGTCACCGAACGGCTCTACGCGGTGGCTTCCTGCGCGGTCCGCGCGGTGCTCGCCAAGCCGCGTTCGCCCCGGATCGCCGGACCGGCGCACTGGTCCAATCCCGGTCTCCCGCACTATCGCTTCCATCCGAACGGCGCGATCGGCCCACGCGCGCCGCCGGTGCCGGCCTGACCCGCCGCACCACTCCCCTTCGGACAGAAAGCAATTCCCTCATGCACCGCTCGATTTCGCGCGCCGCCGGCACCGCCGCGGCCGCCGCCACCCTCGCCTTCCTCGCCTGCGGCACCGCCGCCGCGCACGTCACCGTCGACGCGCCAGGCGCCCAGCAGGGTAAGTACGGGGTGGCCACCTTCCGGGTCCCCACCGAATCCGACACCGCGAGCACCACCGCGCTCACCGTCACCCTGCCGAACCTGAAAAGCGCACGGACCGAACCGATTCCGGGCTGGTCGGCCAAGGTCGACAAGAACGAGAAGCTGGAGATCACCGCGATCACCTGGACCGCGGACCCGGGCAACCCCGGCGTCGGGCCCGGCCAGTTCCAGCGCTTCGCGATCGCGGTCGGTCCGCTGCCCGCGCAGGACACGGTCAGCTTCCCGACCAAGCAGACCTACAGCGACGGCAAGGTCGTCAGCTGGGATCAGCCGATGGGCAAAGACGGTGCGGAGCCCGAACATCCGGCCCCGTCGCTCACCCTGACCAAGGGCAAGGCCGACGCCGACGCCCACATGGTCGACACCGAGGCTTCGGTCGACTCCACGGTCGACACCGACAACACCGCCCGCTGGCTCGGCGGCATCGGCCTCGCCCTCGGCCTGCTCGGCGTCGCGCTCGGCCTCGGCAATGTGATCAGGGCGCGGCGGTCGTGATCCGGCGGCTACGCACCGCCCTCGTCGCGGGGGTGTTGCTCCTCGGATTCGGTATTGCCGCAACGGGAATCGCGGCCGCGCATTCCACCCCGACCGCCAGCGTTCCCGGCGACGGCGCGACGATCGACGCGGGCCCGGCGCGGGCGAGCATCACCTTCAACGAGGCGCTGCAGACCAGCTTCCCCGCGCTGACCGTGGTCGGCCCGGACGGCAATCTGTGGTCGAAGGGCGCACCGACGGTCGACGGCAACGTGGTCAGCGTCGAGGTCGGCGAGCTCGGTCCGGTCGGCGAGTACACCCTCGCCTACCGGGTGACCTCCGCCGACGGCCACGCGGTCAGCGGCACTAGGCATTTCACGCTCAGCAAGGCGGGCAACGGTGTTCCCGGCCAGAAGGCCGATGCCAAGAACGGCAGCTCCGACAGCGCTGGCTCCGGCGGAATTCCGCTGTGGGTCTTCATCGTCGGCGCCGTCGTGCTCTTCGGCGGCGGGCTGGCGTTCGCCCTGTTCGGCGGCAGAAGCCGGAAACCGAAGCAGCAGTGACGGGTAGGACGATCGGCGGCCGGGGCGGTGCGCGGCCGGGTACCGCGCGCGCACCGTGGTCGGTGCTGCTGATCGTCCCGGCCGGGCTGCTCGGTGTCGTCCTCGCCTGGGCGCTCGCGCTTCCCGCGGGTTTCCCGGCCGAGGCGATCGTCCGGGTGCTCGCGGACGGTGTCGGCGCGACGGTGCTCGGGCTCGCGGCGCTGCCAAGGGTGCACGCGCGGCTGGTGCCGCCGTGGCGGTTGCTCGCGGTGCTTGCCGGATTCTGGTGCGGCACCGAGTTCGCGGTGCTGCTGTTCGAGGCGGCCCAAGTGGTCGGCGTTCCGGTGGGCCGGTTGAGCGCCGGGCAGGTCGGCACCTATCTGGTTGACATCAGCGGCGGGCAGGTCGGCATCGCCATCCTGGTCGGTGTCGGCGCGGTCGCCTGCTATTCGGCGGTGGCCTTCCGGCGCGAAGACATCGCGTCCACCGATCTGGTCCTGGTGTTCGCGGCGGTCGCGCTCGCGCTGCGCCCGATCACCGGGCACATGTCGCAGCAGTCGTTCGGATCGCTGCTCGCCGCGGTGCACGCGCTGGCCGCGGCGGCCTGGTTCGGGCTGCTCGTCGCGCTGGCGCTGGTGGTGCGCAGCCGCGGCGAATGGGCCGTGGTGCTGCCGAGGTATTCGGCGGTGGCGTTGCCGCTGGTCGCGGCGGTGGGGGTGACCGGGCTGTTGAACGGGCTGGTGCGGGTCGGCGGTATCACGCCGTTCGTCAGCACCGGCTACGGCCGCATCCTGCTCGCGAAAACCGTTGTGCTGGTTGGCTTACTGGCACTGGGCTGGTGGTGGCGGCGCAGCTGGGTGCACCGGGCCGCGGACCACCGGATGACCGCCGAGGCCTCGCTGCGCCGGGCGACGGTCGAGGTGGTGGTGATGGCGCTGGCGTTCGGGCTCGCCGCCACCCTCGCGGTCACCGCGTGACGCGCACCTGCGGCCCCGCTCGCGGCCTCGACCGGGGGCGACCCGGATCGAAACCAGTTACTGTTTTCGCATGACCGAAGTGAAAATCGTCGAGGACTGCGTCGCGTCGGCGGAATCCGCGTTCGCCTACGTGAACGACTACCAGAACCTGCCGAAGTTCCTCTACGGTGTCGAGTCCTTCACCCCGGTCGGCGCGCAGACGGTCGGCGTCGGCGCCACCTTCGACGGCCACGTCAAGCTCGGGCCCGCCTCGCTCAAGTCCCGCATGCAGGTCGTCGGCTGGGAAGAGAACGCGCTCATCGCGGTGAAGTCGATCAAGGGCTTCGAGATCGAGTCGACCTTCCTGTTCCACCCCAAGGGCGACCAGCTCTGCACCGTCGACGCGATCGTCGAATTCCGGGTCGGCGGCGGCCTGGCCGGACGCGCGCTCGGCAAGACCATCGAACCGTTCGTGAAGATCACGGTGCAGCACACCACGCACAACCTGGTCACCCAGATCAAGGCCTTCCACGCCAGCCGCGCTACCGAATCTGACGAATCCACTCAGTGAGTGCCACACCGTCGTTCGTCCAGCGCATCGGGTACATCGCCGGCCGCACCCTGCCCGCGTCGATGACCGAATGGGTGCGCGAGGATCTGGTCGGCCCCGGCGCAACGCGGCGTTATCTGCTGCGCATCCTGCTGCCGTTGATTCCGGTGCTCATGCTGTTCCTGCTGCTGCCGGGCCCACTGTGGATGGGCCTGGCGATGATGGCGCTGCTGTATCTGCCGCTGACGTATTTCACGGTGGCGTTGATGTATGTCTATCGCCGGCATCGGCTGATCAAGCACGGGCTCGATCCGGCGCTGGCCGACGCGGACGCCCGACGGCGCGCCGAGCCGGAACGTCTCGCCTATGAACGTCGGCACGGCCGAGGTTGAGGGCCCCAGCAACCTAGCGGTGACCAACACCACAGGCATAGCCTTTAGGTATGAATACCCCCACAATTCGGCAGCGGATCGCCTACGATCTCGGCCGCGAGCTCCCCGAGGAGCTGCATGAGTGGGTCATCCGCGACCTCGTCGGACACGGGGCCATGGAGCGATATCTCATCCGGTTCCTCGGACCCGTCATTCCGTTCTTCGCCCTGGTACTGCTGTTCCCCGGCCCGATGCCGCTGAAGATCGGCTTGATCGTGATGATGATCGTCCCGATGATCATCTTCACCGTGGCGCTCAGCTATGTATGGCGCCGCTTCCGCCTGGTCCAGCACGGGCTGAACCCCGATCTGGTGGACCGCGCCAAGTTCTCCGAACACGATCGGGAGATGTACGAGCTGCACTACGGGCACCGTTAGGTAGCGCTCGAACGAGACCCGCATACCCAAAGCAACCACCACGCGCGAGTTTTGCGAGCGCCGTTCGCGGCCCGTCTCGCGTCCGAGCTGTCGAAGCGCATGCGCCGCAGGCGCGAGTCTCGACAGCTCGGACGCGAGACCAAGGGGGCCGCGAACACGCCGGGCCGTAGGCACGGCAAAATTGACACAGTGACCGAATCACAGGACGTGGCTACTGCCGACCTTGCCGACGAGATCGGCCCAGAGATCCGCAGCTGCGACACGCAGTTCATCCAGTTCGGTGGCCGCGCGGCATTCTCCGGCCGCATCACCACCATCCGCTGCTTCCAGGACAACCTGCTGGTCAAGCAGACGCTCGGCGAACCCGGCAACGGCAAGGTGCTCGTCGTCGACGGCGCAGCGAGCGTGCACACCGCGCTGGTCGGCGACATCATCGCCGGGCGTGGCGTCGACAACGGCTGGGCCGGGGTGATCGTCAACGGCGCGGTGCGCGACTCGGCGATCCTGCGCACGCTCGACATCGGCGTCAAGGCGCTCGGCACCAACCCGCGCAAGAGCACCCAGACCGGTGCGGGCGACCGCGACGTCCCCGTCGAATTCGGTGGCGTCACCTTCGTGCCCGGCGACATGCTCTACAGCGACCACGACGGTGTCGTAGTCCGCGCCGAGGACTGAAACAGGCAGGTCAGACCGACACCCTCGCCTGATGACCGGCGAGGGTGACGACGTCGCCGATCTGCAACTGCCGCCCGCGCCGCAGTTCCACCTCGTCGTTCACCCGCACCAACCCGGAGGCGATCACCGTCTTCGCCTCCGAGCCGGATTCGATCAGGTTGGCCAGTTTCAGGAACTGACCGAGTCGAATGACGTCGTCATCGATCGGTACGTCGACTGGTTCTGCCATGAGATACATCCTTACCTTGCACCCGAAATCGGTAAACGCCAGCCCCCGCGCACATCACAGACACGCGTGTGCGACGCGCCGATAACCGACATGCCCGGGTGGTCTTCGAGCACCCCGACGGCGGCACCGTACACACTGGTTCAGTGACCACCACGCAAGCCCGGCAACAACTGATCGAACCGCCCGCGGACAGACCGACCCCGCCCGTCCCGCATCGGGGACATGGACGACTGGCAGAGGTCCCGCATATCGCGGGTCTGGTGCTCGGGGTCTTCGCGGTGATGTGTTTACTGTGGAGCCTTTCGCCGGGTCTGCGCTTCCTGACCCAGGTGCCGCGGCGCTACATCGACACGTACTACTTCGACGCACCCGACACCAACCTGATGTGGGCGCTGATCGTCGGCCTGCTCGCGGGCGCGGTGGCCAGCCGCAAGCGCATCGCCTGGTGGCTGCTGATCAGCTATGTGCTGATCCACGCGCTGCTTGCCGACGGCCTTGATTTCGCGGACACGGGCTCGATGGCCGCGCTGGTCGCGTTGATCGTGCACCTCGGCGTGGTCGTGGTGCTCGTCGCGGCCTGGCGCGAGTTCTACACGAAGGTGCGCCGCGGCGCGGGCTGGAAGGCGCTCGGTGTGCTCACCGGCGGCCTGATGGTCGGTTTCCTGCTCGGCTGGGGCCTGGTCGAGTTGTTCCCCGGTTCGCTGCCGCGCGGCCTGCAGCGGCCCGGCTGGGCGATCTATCGGGTCACCGCGGCGGTGCTGGTGGACAACGAACACTTCGACGGCCACCCGCGCCCGTTCGTGAACTTCCTACTCGGCCTGTTCGGCGCCATCGCGCTGCTCGCCGCGGTGATCATCCTGCTGCGCTCGCAGCGGGCGGCGAACGCGATGACCGGCACCGACGAATCCGCCATCCGTGGCCTGCTCGAACGTTCCGATATCGAGGATTCGCTCGGCTACTTCGCGACAAGGCGGGACAAGGCGGTGGTGTTCGCGCCGAGCGGCAAGGCGGCGATCACCTATCGCGTTGAACTGGGCGTCTGTCTCGCCAGCGGTGACCCGATCGGCATCCGTGAGGCGTGGCCGCAGGCGATCGACGCGTGGTTGCAGTTGGCCGACCAGTTCGGCTGGCCGCCCGCGGTGATGGGCGCAAGCGAACTCGGCGCGACGTCCTACCGCCGGGCGGGACTTTCGGCGATCCGGCTCGGCGACGAGGCCATCCTGGACACCAGGACGTTCTCGCTGGCCGGTCCCGAGATGAAACCGGTCCGCCAGGCCGCGAACCGGTTGCGCAAGCACGGCATCACCGTCCGGATCCGGCGCCACCGCGATATCCCGGCCGAGGAATTCCCGCAGGTGATCGCCCGCGCGGACGCCTGGCGCGACACCGAGACCGAGCGCGGCTTCTCGATGGCGCTCGGCAGGCTCGGCGATCCGCTCGACGCGGACTGCCTGCTGGTGGAGGCGGTCAACGGACAGGACCGGGTGCTCGGCATGCTGTCGCTGGTGCCGTGGGGCCGCACCGGCGTCTCGCTCGAGCTGATGCGCCGGGACCCGCACGGCCCGAATGGCGTGATGGAGCTGATGATTTCGCAGCTCGCGCTCAACTCCGAGCAGCAGGGCGTCACCAAGGTCTCGCTGAACTTCGCGGTGTTCCGCTCGGTGTTCGAGGAGGGCGGCCGGATCGGCGCCGGTCCGGTGCTGCGGCTGTGGCGCGGTGTGCTGCTGTTCTTTTCGCGCTGGTGGCAGCTGGAGGCGCTGTATCGCTCCAACGTGAAGTACCAACCACATTGGGTGCCAAGGTTTTTCCTGTTCGAGGAGCGCAGGCAGCTGCCGAGGGTCGCGGTGGCGAGCGCGCTGGCCGAGGGCTTCCTGCCCCGGTTCGGCAAGGAGCCGGACACGATCACGCACACCGGTATGCACAGCGCGGTGCCGCCGACCATGACCGGGCTGCACGCCGACGGCAGTCCGCCGGACAACGGTCACGTCGAGGACATCCAACACCGGCCGCGGCGTCCCGAGCAGGTGCGGGTGCGGATGGACAAGCTGGACCGGCTCACCGCGTCCGGCGTCGAGGCCTACCCGGTCGCCTACCCGCCGACGCACACCGTCGCCGGGGCACGGCAGTCGCCGCGCGGCACCACGGTCCGGGTCTGCGGCAGGCTGCTGCGGATTCGTGACTACGGCGGCGTGATCTTCGCGGTGGTGCGCGATTGGACCGACGACATCCAGCTGGTGATCGACCGCGACCGGGTCGGCGCCGATCGCAGCGCCGAGTTCACCGAGTTCTTCGACCTCGGCGACCTGATCGAGGTCAGCGGTCAGATCGGCAGCAGTCGTCGCGGCGAGCTCTCGCTGCTCGCGGCGGACTGGCGGATGCTCGGCAAGTGCCTGCATCCGTTGCCGGACAAGTGGAAAGGCCTGTCCGATCCCGAGGCGAAGGTGCGCCAGCGCTACGTCGACATGGCGATCAATCAGGAGACCCGTGAGGTGCTCGCCAAGCGCAGCGCGGTGGTCCGGTCGCTGCGCGACTCGTTCAACGCCTGGGGATACCTGGAGGTGGAGACACCGATCCTGCAGCAGGTGCACGGCGGCGCCAACGCCACCCCGTTCCTCACCCATATCAACGCCTACGACCTGGATCTGTATCTGCGGATCGCGCCCGAGCTGTACCTCAAGCGGCTCTGTGTCGGCGGCATGGAGAAGGTGTTCGAGATCGGCCGGACCTTCCGCAACGAGGGCGTCGACTTCAGCCACAATCCCGAGTTCACCATTCTCGAGGCGTACGAGGCGCACAGCGACTACGAGCGGATGATGCACGTCTGCCGTCAGCTCATCCAGGACGCCGCGCTCGCGGCCAACGGCGCGATGGTCGCTCTGCGGCCGCAGGGCGACGGCTCCTACAAGCAGGTCGACATCTCCGGCGAGTGGGCGGTGAAGACGGTGCACGGCGCGGTGTCCGAGGCGTTGGGCAGCGAGATCACCCCGGCGACCGAGCTGGAGCGGCTGCGCGAGCTGTGCGACAAGGCCGACGTGCCCTATCAGCACGGCTGGGATGCCGGGCAGGTGGTGCTGGAGATGTACGAGCATCTGGTCGAATCCCACACGGAGGAACCGACTTTCTACATCAACTTCCCCACCTCGGTATCCCCGCTGACCCGCGCGCACCGCACCATTCCCGGCGTCACCGAGCGCTGGGACCTGGTCGCCTGGGGCGTCGAACTCGGCACCGCCTACAGCGAACTCACCGATCCGGTCGAGCAGCGCCGCAGGCTCACCGAACAGTCGCTGCTCGCGGCCAACGGCGACCCGGAGGCGATGGAGCTCGACGAGGACTTCCTGCAGTCCCTGGAGCACGCGATGCCGCCGACCGGCGGGCTCGGCATGGGTGTGGACCGGGTGGTCATGTTGATCACCGGGCGCAGCATTCGCGAGACATTGCCGTTCCCGTTGGTGAAACCTCGCTGAACGAGGCATTGCCGGCGAAGGGTGCGCAGGGGCCGAATCGGACAGCTACCGTGGAAGATTCGGGCCGGGGTGGCCGAGAAGTTCGGTCCCGGGAGGAGCCCGATACCTGAGATGGGGTTGCCGAAATGTACCTTGACCTGCTGACCAATATGACCCTGGTCGACCACAGTGCCTGGGCGAGCCCGGACACCTTGAACTCGGCGATGGAACTGGCGGCCAGGCGGCGGGGGCGCCGTGGCGGCAGCAGCGGCCTGCTCATCGGTGGCCTCTGCTGCCTGCTGGTGGTCGTGGCCATCGTCGGCGGCATCTATCTGCTGATGCGCCGCCGCAGGCAGTAGCGGGGTTCGGGCCGAGCGAGTGCGTCCGAGGCTCGACCTGGTTCGCCCGGATCGAGGCTTCGCCATCGATGCGGCAGAGTGGGGCCTGTGCAGTTGATTCTCGTTCGCCATGCCCAACCGATCCGGATCGTGAACTCGACCGGCCGCGCCGATCCCGAACTCGCTCCCGTCGGTCTCGAGCAGGCCGAGCGGGTGCCTGCCGCGTTGAGCCACCATCGGATCACCCGCGTGGTGAGCAGCCCGCAGCGCCGGGCCCGGGAGACCGCGGCACCGACCGCCGCCAAGCTCGGTTTCGGCGTCGACATCATCGACGACCTCGCCGAATACGATCGCGACCTGCCCGCCTACATTCCGATCGAGGATGCCAAGGTCGAGTTCCGTGCGGTCTACGAGCGGATCAAGGCCGGGCACTTCCCGCACCAGATCGACGGCGGGGCGTTCAAATCCCGGGTGCTCGACGCCGTCACCGAGATCGCCGCTGGCACCGATCCGGCGGACACGGTGGTCGCGTTCACGCACGGCGGCGTTGTCAACGTGCTTCTGCAGGAAATACTCGGGCTGGAACGGCCGCTGACCTTCCCGATCGACTACTGCTCGATCACCCGAATCCTGTTCTCCCGCACCGGGCGGCGGACCGCGGCGACGGTCAACGAGAACGGGCACGTCTGGGATCTGTTGCCGCGCAATATCAACTCCTGAGCGCCCATTCACAGACGATTGGCAGGGACGTCGCACCGCCGTCCCAGCGACGGAACCTTCTATGGACCCGGTGAGCCACCTCCCAGTGGCACACAGTTCGAGAGAAAGGAATTCCGTGTTGCTCTCCAGAACATCTATGCGGCGTCGCCTCATCGGGATCGCCGCGGCGGGCGCGCTCGTCGCCCTGCCGCTCGGCGCGTTCGCGGCCACCGCATCCGCGGAAGCACCCGCCCCTGCCGATGCCACGGTTCAGGTCCAGGCGGCGAACGTGGACCAGCAGGGCACCGATATCGCGCGGCCCCATCACCGGCACCGGCACGACGGACAGTGGCGCCAGCACCACCCCGGTGCTGTGCCCCAGCAGTTCCAGCAGTTCCAGCAGTTCCAGCAGCTGCTGCCGCCGACCGGTTCGGGATAGTCCCCGCTCGGCAAAGCGAAGGCCCACCTCCCGTGCCAGGAGGTGGGCCTTCGCTTATGACTGGTGGATCAGGCCATGCCCGCGATCCAGTTGTGCATCCAGGAGACGGCGGTCTGGCCGCCACCGACCGGGTAGCTGCCGTACAGGGTGTGCGCCTGCGATTTGTAGAACCGCTCCAGGTCCTTGGCCCGCTGCTCGTTCGCCGACTCGGTCAGCTGCGCCTGCAGCGTTGGCACGCCACCATTGGCGAACAGGTCGTTCATGATGCTGCTCGCCTCGATCTGGTAGCGCCCCATGTTGGCCGGGTTCGCATCCGAGGCCTGCGCCATGAATCCGGCGAACCGGGTGACGAAGTCGTCCGGTTCGGTCGCGCAGTACAGGTCGTCGAGCGCGCAGATGGTGCGCGAGCGGTCGCTGATCCAGCCGAAACCGCCGACGCGGGGGCCACCGGCACCGGCACCGGGCGCCGGTGCGCCGACCTGAACGTCGGTCGGCGAACGACGCGGATCGGAGATCAGGCCGACACCGGCGATCCGGTCCGGCGCGACAACGCTGGTCCCGGTGCCGATCTCGGCCGCTAGGTCACCGGCGGCGTCGGCGCCCTGGCTGTACCCGACGAGCGCGATCTTCGTCGCGCCGCACGAGTGCGCCATGTCCGAGATCAGGCCGCGCGCGCGATCGGTGGCTTCCTTCTTCGAATTGCCGTAGACCTCGCCTTCCCAGGGGAACGCGGTCGCGGCATAAGTCACATAGTCGACCTCGGTGCCCCGAGGCAGATTGTTCGTAACGCCCGCCAGCATGCCGGGTTGGGGCGTCTTGTCTTTGCCCGTCTCCCAGGTACCGGGGATCGCGACGACGTAGAGGTTCGGACAGCCGGGATCCGCGCTCGCGGAACCGGCCCCGAACACCATGCCGGACAACACCGTCGCGGATGCACCAAGAGCCGCGACAACCTTCTTCAACTGCATACCGCTCCAGTCCAAACCAATGCCCCTCGTGGGCATCCCCGACAAGTTGCGCACCAACTCTGAACCCGATGAGTGACTTTCCAGTGCACGCTGGGTTAACTCCAGCCACCCACCGACATGACGGCTGCGACCCCAAACCCGCATCCCAAGATCAGCAGCACGACGGGATCACAATAGAGGTCCAAAGGCGTGAACGCCATCCAAAACCCCGGCCCACGTCCGTTTTCCGGCGAATGCCCAAACCCCAACGACGCCACCACAACCCACCGCCCGACCCCATCCGGACCACTCCGTTCGACGGCTCGACACCCCGCAATCGCACAGCAAATTCAGCCTCATAACGAAACCCGCCCACCACAGAGGCTGGAACTATCTCCGAACAACGGGCAAATCGCGGACTAACACCTGACTGTGGCAAACACCGAGACCGCCCCGCCGCGGTGTGCCACTCACCCGCCCGGAATCCGTTGACACTCAAAACCATCTCCGGGAGTGTCGCGAACCCCTCCCCCAAGAAACCTCGCCCGCTATGTCCTACTCGGCAAGGACGCCTCGATTACCTTCGGCACCTTGCCAATTGAGATCAGACATCGAAGGTGGAAGAACAAAGGCGCCCGTGGACATGAATGTCCACAGGCGCCTTTCCGCTCCGGTAAGAGAGGGGTTCGGGTCAGCGTTGGGCGACCATGGTGGGGGTGATGGGGGCCGGGAGGGCCGTTTCACCTTCCAGGTAGCGGTCTACCGCGGAGGCCGCGGCGCGGCCTTCGGCGATGGCCCAGACGATGAGGGATTGGCCGCGGCCCATGTCGCCCGCGACGAAGACGCCGGGGATGTTGGTCGCCCAGTTCTTGTCGCGCTGGACGTTGCCGCGCTGGTCGTAGCCGACGCCGAGATCTTCGAGCAGGCCGGGCTTTTCGGGTCCGGTGAAGCCCATGGCGAGCAGGACGAGGTCGGCCTCGAGGGTGAAGTCGGTGCCGTCGACCTTCTCGAAGCGGCCGTTGGCCATCTTGACCTCGTGCGCCTGCAGGCCGGTGACCTTGCCGTCGGTGCCGACGAAACGCTCGGTGTTCACCGAGAACACCCGCTCGCCACCCTCCTCATGCGCCGAGGACACCCGGAACATCAGCGGGTAGGTCGGCCACGGGGTGGAGGCGGCACGCTCCTCGGGCGGGCGCGGCATGATCTCGAACTGGTGGATGCTCGCGGCACCCTGCCGGTGCGAGGTGCCGAGGCAGTCGGCGCCGGTATCGCCGCCGCCGATGATGATCACCTTCTTGCCCTTGGCGTGGATGGGCGGCAGGCCGTCGGCATCGGTGACGTCGTCGCCGAGCTGCACCTTGTTGGCCCACGGCAGGAACTCCATGGCCTGGTGGATGCCGTCGAGTTCGCGGCCGGGGATGGGCAGGTCGCGCGCGATGGTCGCGCCGCCGGACAGCACGATCGAGTCGTACTGCTCGCGCAGCTGCTCGGCGGTGATGTCGACGCCGACGTTGACGCCGGTCTTGAAGATGGTGCCCTCGGCCTCCATCTGCGCCATCCGGCGGTCGATGAAGCGCTTCTCCATCTTGAATTCCGGAATGCCGTAGCGCAGCAGCCCGCCGATGCGGTCGGCCCGCTCGAACACGGTGACGGTGTGACCGGCGCGGGTGAGCTGCTGTGCGGCGGCGAGTCCGGCGGGACCGGAGCCGACGACGGCGACCCGCTTGCCGGTCAACCGGGTCGGGTAGACCGGGGTCACCCAGCCCTCGTCGAAGGCGTTCTCGATCAGGTCGATCTCGACCTGCTTGATGGTCACCGGGTCCTGGTTGATGCCGAGGACACAGGACGCCTCGCACGGCGCGGGGCACAGCCGCCCGGTGAACTCCGGGAAGTTGTTGGTGGCGTGCAGCCGGTCGATGCCTTCGCGCCACTGACCCTTGTAGACCAGGTCGTTCCACTCGGGGATCAGGTTGCCAAGCGGGCAGCCGTTGTGGCAGAACGGAATACCGCAGTCCATGCAGCGGCTGGCCTGACGCTGCAGCGTCTCCTTCGGATACCCCTGCTCGTAGACCTCTTTCCAGTCCATCAACCGCAGTTCGACCGGGCGACGGGTGGGTAGTTCCCGCGAGGTGTGCTTCAAAAAACCTTGTGCGTCAGCCACGTTCGGCCTCCGTAATCTTGCCTGTGGACATCGGACTCAGCTGGTGGGTGCGGGGTGTCCTAGCCACGGGCCGCCTCCATGATCGCCTCGTCGACGTCCTTGCCTGCCTTCTCCGCTTCCGAGATGGCAAGCAGCACCTTCTTGTATTCGCGCGGCATGAGCTTGACGAAGTGGTTCACCTGCTGCGACCAGTCGCCCAGAATGCGTTCGGCGACAGCGGAACCCGTCTGATCCCGGTGCTGGGTGATGATGTCGCGCAGCCAGGTGAAGTCGTCACCGGAGAGCTGCTCGACGGCGTCGGCCTGCTCGGGGTTGAGCCTGGCCTCGAAGGTGCCGTTCGGGTTGTAGACGAACGCGACACCGCCCGACATACCGGCACCGAAGTTGCGTCCGGTCTCGCCGAGGATGACGACCCGGCCGCCGGTCATGTACTCGAGGCCGTGGTCGCCGACGCCCTCGACCACCGCGAGGGCACCCGAGTTACGCACGGCGAACCGCTCGCCTACCACACCGCGGATGAACGCCTTGCCGTTGGTTGCGCCGAACAGGATCACGTTGCCCGCGATGATGTTCTCTTCCGCTACGAACTCGGCCGGCGCGTTCAGCGACGGGCGCACCACCAGGTGGCCACCTGAAAGTCCCTTGCCGACATAGTCGTTCGCATCACCCTGCACGCGCAGCGTGATGCCGGCCGGCACGAAGGCGCCGAAGCTGTTGCCCGCCGAGCCGGTGAAGGTGATGTCGATGGTGTCGTCGGGCAGGCCGGCGCCACCATAGAGCTTGGTCACCTCGTGGCCGAGCATGGTGCCGACGGTGCGGTTCACATTCGTGATCTTGGTTTCGAACTTCACCGCCTGGCCGCGCTCCAGCGCGTCCCTGCTCTGCGTGATCAGCTGCTGGTCAAGGGCCTTGTCCAGGCCGTGGTCCTGTGTCTTGGTGCAGCGGCGGTCCTGGTACATGAACGCGGTCTCGACGTTGTCCAGGATCGGCGACAGGTCGAGCTTGCTGGCCTTCCAGTGCTGCTTGGCCTTGGCGGTGTCGAGCAGGTCGACCCGGCCGATGGCCTCGTCCAGCGTGCGGAAGCCCAACAGCGCCAAGTGTTCCCGGACCTCTTCGGCGATGAACAGCATGAAGTTCTCAACGAATTCCGGCTTGCCGGTGAAGCGTTCGCGCAGCACCGGGTTCTGCGTCGCGACACCGACGGGGCAGGTGTCGAGGTGGCAGACCCGCATCATGATGCAGCCCGAGACCACCAAAGGCGCAGTGGCGAAACCGAATTCCTCGGCGCCGAGCAGCGCGGCGACCATCACGTCGCGGCCGGTCTTCATCTGACCGTCCACCTGCACGACGATGCGATCGCGAAGTCCGTTGAGCAGCAACGTCTGCTGGGTCTCGGCCAGGCCGAGTTCCCACGGGCCGCCCGCGTGCTTGAGCGAGGTCAGCGGCGAGGCACCGGTGCCGCCGTCGTGGCCGGAGATCAGCACCACGTCCGCGTGTGCCTTGGACACACCGGCCGCGACGGTGCCGACGCCAGGCTCGGCAACAAGTTTCACGTGAATCCGCGCCTGCGGGTTCGCGTTCTTCAGGTCGTGGATCAGCTGCGCCAGATCCTCGATCGAGTAGATGTCGTGGTGCGGCGGCGGCGAGATCAGGCCGACACCCGGCGTCGAGTGCCGCACCTCGGCGACCCACGGGTACACCTTGTGCGCCGGAAGTTGGCCGCCCTCACCGGGCTTCGCGCCCTGGGCCATCTTGATCTGGATGTCGGTGCAGTTGGTCAGGTAGTGCGCGGTCACGCCGAAGCGCCCGGAGGCGACCTGCTTGATCGCGCTGCGCCGCCAGTCGCCGTTCTCCTCCGGCTCGAAGCGGGCCGGGGATTCGCCGCCCTCACCCGAGTTCGACCGGCCGCCAAGGCGGTTCATCGCGATGGCGAGCGTCTCGTGCGCTTCGGCCGAGATGGAGCCGTAGCTCATCGCGCCGGTGGAGAACCGCTTCACGATCTCCGAGGCGGGCTCGACCTCATCGATCGAGATCGACGCGCGCTCCTTCTTGAACTTGAACAGGCCGCGCAGCGAGGCGAGCCGCTCGGTCTGGTCGTCGACCAGCTTGGTGTACTCCTTGAAGATCGAGTACTGGCCCGAGCGGGTCGCGTGCTGCAGCTTGAACACGGTGTCCGGGTTGAACAGGTGGTACTCACCCTCGCGCCGCCATTGGTATTCGCCGCCGACCTCGAGCTCGCGGTGCGCGCGCTCGTTGCGGTTCTCCAGGAACGCGATCCGGTGCCGCTCGGCGACGTCGGCCGCGATGTCCTCGAGGCCGATACCGTCCAGGTGCGAGCGCAGGCCGGTGAAGTACTCGTCGGCCAGCTCCTGCGACAGGCCGATCACCTGGAACAGCTGCGCGCCGGTGTAGGAGGCCAGCGTGGAGATGCCCATCTTGGACATCACCTTCAGCACACCCTTGCTCGCGGCCTTGTTGTAGTTGTAGACCGCCGTGCGGAAGTCCTCGGCGTGATCGCCGGTGCTGCCCGGCATGTCGAGCGCGCCGCGCTCGAGCATGTCCTCGATGGTCTCGAAGGCCATGTACGGGTTGATCGCGGCCGCGCCGAAGCCGACCAGCATCGCCATGTGGTGCACCTCGCGGGCGTCACCGGCCTCGATGACCAGGCCGACCATGGTGCGGGTCCGCTCGCGCACCAGGTGGTGGTGTACCGACGAGGTGAGCAGCAGCGACGGGATCGGCGCAAGCTTCTCGTTGGACTCGCGGTCGGACAGCACGATGATCCGCGCGCCGCCGTCGATGGCGGCCGAGATCTGAGTGTTGATCGCCTTGAGCGCCTTGCGAAGTCCCTTGCCGCCCTTGGCGACCGGGTACAGACCGCGCACGATCACCGAACGCAGCTCGGGCTGGGAGCCGTCGTCGTTGATGTGCACCAGCTTGGCCAGCTGATCGTTGTCGAGGATCGGCTGCTCGATCGCGATCTGCTTGCAGGATTCCGGGCCGGGGTGCATCAGGTCGGCCTCGGGGCCGAGCGCCCGGCGCAAGCTGGTGACGACCTCTTCGCGGATCGCGTCCAGCGGCGGGTTGGTGACCTGTGCGAACAGCTGGGAGAAGTAGTCGAACAGCAGCCGGGGCCGCGACGACAGCACCGCGATCGGGGTGTCGGTGCCCATCGAGCCGAGCGCCTCGCCGCCGGTCTTGGCCATCGGCGAGATGAGCAGGTTCAGTTCTTCGTTGGTGTATCCGAAGATCTGCTGCCGGATCAGTACCCGGTCGTGCGACATGTGCACGTGCGGGCGGTCGGGCAGGTCCTCGAGCTTGGTCACACCCGAATCCAGCCATTCCTGGTACGGGTGCTCGGCCGCAAGATCGGTCTTGAGTTCGTCATCGCCGACGATGCGGCCCAACGAGGTGTCGACCAGGAACATGCGGCCGGGTTGTAGTCGGACCTTGCGAACGACCTTGGACGGGTCGATGTCGAGCACGCCGACCTCCGACGCCATCACGACGAGGCCGTCGTCGGTGATCCAGATGCGGCTCGGGCGCAGGCCGTTGCGGTCGAGCACGGCGCCGACGACGGTGCCGTCGGAGAAGCACACCGACGCCGGGCCGTCCCACGGCTCCATCAGCATCGAGTGGTACTCGTAGAACGCGCGACGCCGCTGATCCATCGTCGCATTGCGTTCCCACGCCTCGGGGATCATCATCAGCACCGCGTGGGGCAAGCTGCGGCCGCCGAGGTGCAGCAGTTCGAGCACCTCGTCGAAGCGCGCGGTATCGCTGGCCCCCGGCGTACAGACCGGGAAGATCTTCTCCAGCCGGTTGTTGCCTGCGGAGTCGGTGCCGAAGATGTCCGAACGCAGCAGCGCCTCGCGCGCCCGCATCCAGTTCTCGTTGCCGGTGACGGTGTTGATCTCGCCGTTGTGCGCGACCCGGCGGAACGGGTGCGCGAGCGGCCAGGACGGGAAGGTGTTGGTGGAGAAGCGCGAGTGCACGATGCCGAGGGCGGACTCCACCCGGCTGTCCTGCAGGTCGAGGTAGAAGGCGCGCAGCTGCGGCGTGGTGAACATGCCCTTGTAGACGAAGGTCTGGCCGGACAGGCTCGGGAAGTACACCGACTCCTTGCCGACCGTGCCCTCGCCGGGGCCCGCCTTGCCGAGCTCGTGCTCGACCCGCTTGCGGATGACGTACGCGCGACGCTCCAGGTCCATTCCGGACAGTTGCTCGGCCGCACCCCTCGGAGAGCCGATGAAAACCTGCCGGAACGTCGGCATCGCGTCGCGAGCGAGCGCGCCGAGCGACGACTCGTCGATCGGCACCTCCCGCCAGCCGAGCACGGCGAGGCCCTCTTCCTGCACGATCTTCTCCACGCCGTAGGCGGCACGGGCGGCCTCACGACGGGCCTGCGGCAGGAAGGCGATGCCGGAGGCGTAGGAGCCCTCCGGCGGCAACTCGAAGTCGACGATGGCCCGGAAGAACTTGTCCGGAATCTGGATCAGGATGCCTGCGCCATCACCACTGTTCGGCTCGGCGCCCGCGGCACCGCGGTGCTCCAGGTTCAACAGAGCCGTAATAGCCTTGTCGACGATGTCGCGGCTGCGCCGGCCGTGCATGTCGACGACGAACGCGACACCGCAGGCGTCGTGTTCGTTCGCCGGGTCGTAGAGCCCGACGGGTCCAGGTGACCTGTGGCCAGGAAGTTGCATCATGCCTCTGCCTTCAAGAAGGGCGTTCGACGAAAAAGAAATAGGCAATTTCGTCTGAATGCCTCCGTACAAGACTGCGCCCGTACGTTCCGAAACCAGCCGCGCTGATGGTCTTCGGCGTGCAGTCACGTCTCCAGTTGTTCACCCGCTTCAGTGACGTAGTGGGTGCTCGTCGGTAACAGATCCCTAACGAGATCCTTACCTCCGTGCGGGTTCTCGCCAGCTACGCTGAGCACCGGCTAGGAGCTGCCCGAGCGGGCGAGGGTGCCGATCATTCTGTGTTCGGCGTAAGAGCAAACGATAAGTCAGGTCCGGGGCCCAACCAACTTAGGTTGCACTAATAACCGGGTCTAGCTGGGCTTCTTCATTCGGTCCTCCACGTGTGCGCGTCGTCCAGTGTAAAGCAGCAAGCACCACGTGATCGATCCTGCGGTGCCAGAGGCCAGCCGCTTCCCGCTGGCGCGCGAGAGCGGCCCCGAACCTCACAAAAAGGTCAGAAGACCGCTCTCACCTGCATCGAAGATGATTTCCCTCGCTCAGCATCCGGCAAACCCCTCGGCGGCGGCTAACTCGGCAGCGGGCTGTATGAGATATTTCCGACAGGGTCCTGACGAGCCCGTGCAGAGATCCGACCGTCCGGATTCTTTTGCCCGCTGTGGCCATCAGCACACATGCAGCAAACAAGACGAAGTGGTATTCGACACATTTAGGTAGCCGAAACCTATACGCCGTCAGGTGGTAATAGACGCGACTTATTGCGGACCGGAACGGCTTTCACCGAACATTCGCCGACGGATCGAGCCAACGACATGAAGTCCGCGCTTAAGAAAGGGTTAAGCGGGGTCGGTGGAACGTTCTCCGGGGAGCGCGCAGCGTTCAGCGAGGAGCACGTTCAGCGCGGCGCACACAGCGCGGCGGCGGCACGGACAAGCGCGGCCTGATGCAGCGCGTCGGTATTACCGGCGGTGAATACGCCGAAGACGCTGTAAGCCACTCTTTCCGCACAATCCGGCGCGGACAGTTCGACGCGCCGGGCCGCGAGTTGGTCGACGATATCGATGTTCACCCGGTCGATCACCGGGCGCACCGACGCCAGATCGGGCGCCGCGCCCGGTGCCGAGGCCGGATCGAAACGCCAGCGGGTGATCAGGCCGCGCTGCACGACCTTGTTGGATTCGATCTGACCGGAGAACACCTGCCTGACCCAGCTCTCCGGCAGTTCGCGGCCCGCGCCGAGCCTGGCCATCGTGTCGTAGACGACGGCCTCGCGCGCCGGATCGTCGATGGTGGGTTCGGCGCCGGTCTGCGCGGCACTCACCCACTTCGCCGCGGCCACCGCGTCGCCGGTGTCGAGCCGCTCGAGCACCAGCGCGACCAGGCGATCCAGCGACCCGTCGTGGTCGCCGCCCGGATCCGCACCCGCGCTAACCGGCGACACGATCAGCGCCGCCGACATGATCATCAGCACGACGAGCCGCATGAGCTGACCTCCCGAGATGGTTCGCGCGGAAACGGATCATCGAGTCAGAGTATGCGAAACCGCACCCGCGTTCCGGGCGTGCGCGATTCGGAAAACGGGCGGTTGCCTGGCCCGAACCCGCACCACATCGCCGGTTTTGTGAGCCTGGCCACATACCTCCGCCGCCACTCGGTGTGTCGGGTGCGGTGCTGTCACGCTATGACAACGAAACCGTGACAGTTTCGGCTGACCTTTTCGAGCGACCTGCAAGCAGTCGCAAGCGGTACCCGCGAAGTCGAACCCACTGGGACCAAGAGGATGTGAGTTCCCATGACCCTCACCGGCTTGTTCACTTGGCTCGGCGGGGGCCAGCACAGCGAAGTCGCCTACCGCCACGAACGCACTGGCTATGCGGTTACCGGCGCGGCTGTACTGCTGTTCGCGCTCGTGTCCGGCTTGATCACCGCGCTCGCGCTGGCCTCGACCGACACCTGGGCACTGCTCCCGATCCTCCTGGTGGCACTGCTCGTCGCGGTGCTCGCGGGCGCGATCGCGCGTGCGCTGGCGACCGCGCGACCCAAGGGCGGACCTGATCGACTCGGCCTGCTCGCCCGCCTCGCCGTTGCCGTGCTCGCGGGCGGGTTGATCGCCGAACTGGCCGCCGTCGTCGTCTTCGGTGGCAGCGTCGACCGGACGCTCGACGAACGAGCCAAGCGCGCAATCGCTTCCGCGCCGCAGGTCGTCACCGCGCGCACCGAACTCGACAAGGCGCGGGCCGACCGGACCGCGCTGGATCAATCGATCGCCAAGGCGCAGGCCGATGTCGACCGTTCGCTGGTGATCGCCCGCTGCGAGTTGAACCCGACCTCGGACTGCCCGCAGCTGCAGATCACCCGCGTGCCAGGCCGCGGACCGGAAGCCAACACCGCCAACGACATGCTCGACGACGCCCGCAAGCAGCTTGCCGCGACCCAGGGCAGGGTCGACCCGCTCGACACCAGGATCGCCGACGACGAAAAGGCCGTGGCCACAGCCGAATCGACCGCCTTCACCGACGCCGACCGCGGCCTCGGCGCGCGCTGGCAGGCGATGAACGACTACACCACGCACAACGCGGGCGCGCTCCCGCTGCGCATCCTGACGATCATCGCCCTGGTCGCGCTCGCACTGCTGCCGCTGGTGCTGCGCTGGTGGCGCGGCCAGACCTCGTTCGACCGCCGCGCCGCCTTCCTCGATGTGCAGAATCAGGCCGAGCACGAGGCCGACGCCGCCATCGCCGTCAAGCAGGCCGAGGTGCGGGTCAAGGCCGAAGCCCTGCGCGCCGAACAAGAACTCACCGCCGCCCGCCTCGCCGTCGAAGCGGACACCGCCATCGACCGGGAGCGGCAGCGCACCCGCATCGTCGCGGCCATCGGCGGGTTGCGGATCGGCATCACCGAACCGCCGCGCCGCCCCGAACTACCAGCCGCACCGGCTGACGATCGAAAGGAAAGCTCCGTGCCTGCCGAAGGATTCGCGACGCCGAACCTGCCAGCCCCCGTCACCGCGCATGCCATCGCGCCGAGCACGGGCGCGCTGGTTCCGGCGCCCAAGACCGGTGGCGGCCTGGAACTTCCGCTGATCGGCACGGTGCCGTTCACCGACACCGCGGCCAGATTGATCCGCCCGCTCGTTCCGTCGTTCGTGGCCAACGCGATCGACAACGCCACCCACCCGCTGCGCACCGCGCGACAGGCGTTCGAAGAGGTCGAAGAGATCACCTTCACGCTCAAGCGCACCCGCAAGGTCACCGTCGACACCCAGGACTCGCACGCGCCGAGCGGTTATCAGCTCGCGCCGGGGTCACCGGAGGCACTGCACGCCCAGCGCGTCGCGGCCACCGTGGTCGACGCGGACTACGGGCAGCAGGATCCGCGCTACTCGGCGCTGCCGGAGGGCTCGGCGAGCCAGCCGTATGGACTGTCCGGCGCGCGGCACGACGAACTCGGCGGCCGCCGAAACCCCGAGCTTCCCGGCCGTGGCCAGCGCGAACTGCCGCGCGGTCACTGATTGCCTACCGTGCGGGCCATGCGACGCGTTCGAGCGAAGCGGGCCAGCACGGCGTCGGCGACGCATACCAGCGCCGCCGCACTGACGGCCTAGGCTTTCCTCCCATGGCCCACAGTGACGGTTCGGCAGCCGCGTTCGGGTCGCGGCTGCTCGGACCGGTGGACGAGTCATCCGGGATGCGCAGGCTCCGGGTGCAGCTGCTGCTGACCGTGCCGCTGGTTGCCGCGAACCTGGCCGGAATGGCGGTCACCTTCGCGCTGATCGGGTTCGTGCTGCCCGGCCCGACGATCTTCACCAGGGAGCTGCTGCTGCTCGACGTCATCGCGACGCCGGGGTACTCGGCGCTGGCGCTGCTGATCGGGATGTGGTGGGGCACCGTCAGCGGGCTGCGCGCGTTGCGCTGGGCGACCGATCCGGATCAGGTGCCCACCGAGGCCGAGCAGATCGCCGCGGCGGCGGTGCCGAGGCGCCTGGTGATTCGGCAGGCGGTGTTGTGGTTGGCCGGGGCCGCCGTGCTGACGCCGCTCTACGGCGTGGTCGAGCCAGCGCTCATCCCGAAGATCCTGCTCGGCATCGGCTTCAGCGCCATCGTGGTGTGTGCCAACAGCTATTTGATCGCCGAATTCGCGTTGCGCGCGGTCACCGCGCGGGTGTTGGACGCGGCACCAGCGCGGCGTCGGCGCGGGATGGGCGTGTTCATCCGTTCGCTGATCGCCTGGATGCTCGGTGCCGGTGTGCCGGTGGCCCTTTCGATGATCGTCGCGGTGTGGGCGCTGGTCGACTCGTCGGTGAGCACGGCGCGGCTCGCGGTCTGTGTGCTGTCGCTCGGCGGCGCCACGCTGGTGTTCGGCCTGGTGCTGATGATGCAGACGGTGTCGGCGACCATCGCACCGATCCGCGGCGTGCGGCGCGCCCTGCGTCAGGTGGAGGACGGCGATCTCCGGGTGACGATCACCGTGTACGACGGCACCGAATTGGGCGAGCTGCAAAGCGGTTTCAACCACATGGTGGAGGGGTTGCGCGAGCGGGAGCAGATCAGGGATCTGTTCGGCAGGCACGTCGGCCGCGAGGTGGCCGACGCGGCGCTGGCGGGCAATCCGTCGCTCGGCGGCGTGGAGACCGAGGCGGCGGCGCTGTTCGTCGATATCGTCGGCTCGACGACGATGGCCGCGACGGTGCCCGCCGCCGAGATGGTCGCCATTCTCAACCGGTTCTTCGACATCGTCGTCGACGAGGTGGAGGAGCACGGCGGGCTGCTCAACAAGTTCGAGGGCGACGCCGCGCTGGCCGTATTCGGTACGCCCGCCGCCCTTTCCGACGCGGCGGGCGCGGCGCTTGCCTGCGCCCGCGCGATCCGGCGGCGGCTCGACGCGACCGCCAACGACTTCATCGCCGCGATCGGCGTCGCCGCGGGCCGGGTGGTCGCCGGCAATGTCGGCGCCAGGCAGCGCTACGAGTTCACCGTCATCGGCGACGCGGTCAACGAGGCCGCCCGCCTCTGCGAACTCGCCAAACAGGACGACCTACTGCTCGCCTCCGCCAACACCATCGCCGCCGCGGCCGACGCCGAGGCCACCCACTGGCAGCTCGGCGAATCCGTCACCCTGCGCGGCCGTCTCAGCCCAACCCAACTCGCCCGCCCCCGAACCGCTGGCCCACAGGCCGATCGCGGCGAAAACCGCACGGACGAACAGCGTGAAAGCCCGCGCAGCGACGGACTTTCCCCCTAGGTCCCTGCTCACATAGTCGAGACAGCAGCTCACGGTACTTGGTCTTGTCACTGCGTACAGTGACGGGATAAAGTCCCATCACTTCGCTTCGCACTACACCGGGAGACACGCATGCCAACAGCTTTGATCACTGGCGGAACCAGCGGCATCGGCAAGGCCACCGCCGAGACGCTGCGTGCACGCGGCTACCGGGTGCTGGTCACGGGTGTCGACAATGTCACCGACTCGGGCCTACCCGAGGACGTCGTCGTCGTGCGGGCCGATGCGGGATCGCTCCCCGATATCGACCGCATGGCGAACCGCGCCAGAGAGACCTTCGGCTCGCTCGATCTCCTGTTCCTCAACGCGGGCATCTCCCGCCCCGGCCCGCTGGAGACGACGGATGAAGCGACCTTCGACGCCCTGTTCGACATCAACGTCAAGGGAAACTTCTTCACCATGCAAAAGGCGCTGCCCCTGCTGAACAAGGGCGCCTCGGTCGTCATCACCGTCGGTGCCGCGGAGGGGCTCGGCTCCGCGATGACTGCGGCCAAGGGCGCCCTCCTGCCGCTCATGCGTGCCCTTGCCCTCGAACTCGCACCGAGGGGAATCCGCGTCAACGCGGTCAGCCCCGGCGCGATCAACACCCCTGCGTACCGCAAGATGGGCATCACTCAGGACGTGATCGATTCCTGGGCGGACGGAATCCCGCTCGGCCGGGTCGGCGCGCCCACCGACATCGCCGAGGCCGTCGCGTTCCTCGCCTCCGCCGCCGCGAGCTACATCACCGGGGACAATCTCATCGTCTCCGGCGGCATCGGCATCCACGCCCGCCCCGCCTGACATCAGTTCAACGTTCGCACCCACTCCGACAAAGCGGAGCGGGTGCGAATCGACTGAGCGACAGGATGTTACGGACGCGCGGCGCGCAACCGGAACGCCACCACCGCGGCGAGCAGCAGGATCGACGCCGTGCCGATCGCGGCGAAGTGGACGCCGGAGACGAACGCCTCGTGCACCGAGGTGAGGAAGGCGCCGGATACCGATTCCGGCAGTTGTCGCGCGAAACCCGTTGCCGCGCCCAGGGATTCCGACGCGACGCCGACCTGGTCGCTCGGCACGTTGGTCAGGTCGAGGCCGTTGCGGAAGATGGCCATGACCACGCTGCCGAGGATGGCGACGCCGAGCGCGATGCCGGTTTCGTAGGCGGTCTCCGAGACCGCCGCGGCCGCGCCCGCCCGCTCGACCGGAGCCGAGCTGACGACCAGGTCCGACGAAACCGTCAGCGCGACACCGACACCCGCGCCGATGAACAGGAAGCCGAGGATGAACGGCATCGTGCTGCCCGCGGCGTCGGGGCCGAGCCACAGGAACAGCGCGGAACCGAACGCGGCGACGGTCAGCGCGCCACCGAGCACCGCGCCGGGCCGGATCCGCTGCACCAGCCACGCCGCGGCGAGTGACGCGACCACGCTGACGGCCAGGCCGGGCAGCAACAGCAAGCCTGCTTCCATCGGCGAGTGACCGAGTACCAGCTGCAGGTATTGCGAGCCGAAGAACAGCACACCAGCCAGCGCGAACACCGAGAGCAGGTTGGTGATCACCGCGGTGCGGAACCTGGGCAGCGCGAACAACTTCAGGTCGAGCATCGGGTTTTCCAGGGTGCGCTGCCTGCGCACGAACACCACGCCGGCGACAACGCCGACCAGGCCGATCACGGCCAGCGTCAGGCTGAGCCCGTGTGCCGCCGACTCCTTGATCGCGTACACGATCGGCACCAGCGCGAGCATCGATAGCCCAGCGCTCGGCAGATCGAATCGGCCGGGGTTCGGGTCACGCGATTCCGGAACGAGGAACGGGCCCAAGGCAATCAGCACCAGCATGACCGGCAGGTTCACCAGGAACACCGAGCCCCACCAGTAGTGCTCGAGCAGCCAGCCGCCGAGCAGCGGACCGGCCGCCGCGCCGCCGCCGGCCATCGCACTCCACACCGCGATGGCGACGGTGCGCTGGCGCGGATCGAGGAACATCGACCGGATCAGGCCGAGGGTCGCAGGCATGAGGGTCGCACCGGCGACACCCTGCAGCACGCGCGCGCCGATCAGCATCTCCGGCGAGACGGCCCAGGCCGCGATCACCGACGCGACACCGAACCCGGCCGCGCCGATCAGCAGCAGCCTGCGGCGGCCGATCCGGTCGCCGAGGTTGCCCATCATCACCAGCAGACCGGCGAGCACGAACGAGTACACGTCGATGATCCACAGCAGCTGCGGCGTGGTCGGCGCAAGATCGGCGCTGATCGCGGGCACGGCGAGGTCGAGCACCGTCGCGTCGACGGCGAGCAGCAGCAGGGCGAGGGCGAGCACGGCGAGTCCCGCCCAGTCGCGTGCGGTGGCGCGGGGCGGGGTGTCGGTGGTCGGCCCGGTCATCCGGGGGTTCTTCGCGGTGTGGGTGGTCATTGGCTTTCTCGACTTCCGTCGGGTTTCTTACCGTCCGGACGGTACAGTATCAGACATTACCGTCCAGCCGGTATAGTTCGGCTGGTGACGGCTAACACCCGCGACCGAATCCTGGACGCCCTCGAATCCCTGCTCCTGGAAAAAGGCATGTCGCACGTGACGCTGGAGAGCGTCGCGACGAAGGCCGGCGTCTCCAAGGGTGGACTGCTCTATCACTTCAAGAGCAAGGACGCGCTGCTCGCCGGGCTGGTCCGGCGGCTGGCCGAACGCGCGAGCGAGCAGCTGAGCGGCCACATCGACCGTGGCCAGTCGGTCGCCTCGTGGTATCTGCAGACCCCGAATCCGGACAACGCCACCGACGCGGTGGAACTCGAGATCTACCGCTCCATGCTTGCCACCATGCGCACCATCGACGCCGCGGACGACACGGAGGTCGACGAGGTGCAGGAAGCGCTGACGGAGATGATGAGCGCCTGGTCGGACGGCCTTGATGACGAGATGGCCGACCCGGTCCAGGCCGACATCGTCCGGCTGGTCGGCGACGGCGTGTACCTGCGCGCCCTGCTCGGCCTGCCGCAGATCGATCCGGCACGCTACCGGCAGGTCGTGGACCGTCTGCTGGATCACCGAGGCGCGAGCGTCAAGCCTGCCGCAACCTAGACAGCGCGACGAGCGCGTCACCCGGGCGGTCCGCAGAGTGGACACGGCGGCGCGTGTCAGGCCCGACGGCAGCAGCCCGCGCGCACCGCGAGTTGGACACAGCGGTGTGAGCGTCAGGCCCGAAGGCGGCAGCCCGCGTAACCACGAAGGGCCTGCGAGCACCGCGAATTGGACACAGCGGTGTGAGCGTCAGGCCCGAAGGCGGCAGCCCGCGTAACCACGAAGGGCCTGCGAGCACCGCAAATTGGACACAGCCCGTTAGACTCGCCCCGTGCTACCAGCCGCCGACCCGGCCGGTGCCGTCGGGGCGGGAGACGATCCGGTACCAGGGTCCCCTGGAACGACGGTGCCGATCCGTCCGATGACCTTCCGCGAACTGCTGGACGTGCCGTTCGCGCTGATCCAGGCGAATCTGCTCGCGCTGGTCTGGACGAGCGTGCCAACCCTCGTGGCCGCGGAGCTGGTGGTCGTCGCGATCACCGCGGGCGTCTCGCAGCTCACCGACGGTTCGGACGCGGCCACCGCGTGGGCGGCGGTCCTGTCGACGATGGCCTGCGTGTGGTTGCTGCGGTTCGTGCTGCGCGCAACCACCGTCGCGATCGGGCTGGCGAGCGTGGCGGACGCCCCGATCGGCGGGCGCACGGCGCTGCGCCAGGTGGGCCGGGTGGCCGGGCCGCTGCTGGTGTTCCAGCTGCTCTACACCCTCGTCGCGATCGGTGTGCTCGCGCTGTCCAGCCTGCTGATCATCAGCTTTCCGTTCGGTGTGCTCTGGCTTGGGTGGTTGCGGGCCAAGCGTTTCGTCGCGGTGCCGGTCATGTTCCGCGAGCAGGCGCCGCATCGAGCGGCCATCGAGCGCTCGAAACTGCTTGTCGCCGGGGCGGAGTGGCAGACGGTCGGCCTGTGGTTCGTGCAGCGCTGCCTGCTCGTGCTGTTATCCGTTCCGCTGCTCGGGATTCCGTTCTATCTTTCGGATTTCTCCGGCACCCACCGGTGGGGGGTGATCGTGCTGCTCACCAGCGGCGCGCTGCTGGTCGTCGCGTTCGGCGAAGTGGTCGAGGCGGCCACCCGGGTGGTTTCCTACGTCGACCGGCGCTGTCGCCGTGAGGGTTTGGACATTCACGTGCCAGGTCACGAGGTGCGATGAGCGAGCACGACGACGCACGGCAAGACAACCCGCCGAACCCGCCACGGCTCGGCGCCGCGGCCGACCATCGCGCGGCCGCCGAAAACGCCGCGCGGCAGCGCGATTTCGACAGCGCGCTGCGCGAACGCTTCCGCGCCGTGCTGCGCGGGCTGGAACAGCGCGGCGTGCTCGAGGTGCGGCGCTCCCGCACCGCACGGGAGACCGCCGACGATGTGACGACCGCGCTACCGCTCGACGTCGCCGCCGAATTCGACCCGGCCGCACACAGTTTCGACGAGGTCGTCTACGGCGGCCGGCGCGCGACCGAGGACGAGTACCGCAGGCTCGAATACGCCGACCGGTTCTCCGCGGCGGCACCACCGCCCGTGCTGGAACCGACGGAAATCACCGCCACCGAGAAAGCGCCGCGCACCCGCCGGACGCTGCCGCCGTTGCCGGAACTGTTGCGCAACCCCAAGTTCTGGGCCGCGTTGGCTGGCGCGGCGGTCCTACTACTCCTGCTCTACGGCGCACTGCAGTCGTGCGGTGCGCCGAACGCGCCGACACCGAAGCAACCACCGGATGTCCCGCGCACCAGGCCGCACGACTCCGGCGGCTTCGGCACCGGCGACGATCCGATCTGGGATCGGCTGCCCGCGCCGGTCTTCTTCGGCGGGCTGCAATTCCTGGTCGCCGCCGCCCTGGTGGTGTGCTGGCGAGCCCGGCGCCGTGGCGCGCTGGTGCGCGAACCGCGGCCGGTCGAGGTCGCGGCGAACGAGCTGCTCGCCGGGCAGGCCGCGCTGTATCGACGCTCGAAGGACCACGAGCACGTCGCGGGCAAGCTGCGGGCGGCGACACTGCGCCGCATCCGCCCGACCCTCGGCATGACCGCGGATGCCCCACCGGACCGGCTCGTCGCCGCCATTACGGCCCGCACCGGCGCGGATCCGAATCTGCTCGGCCACGCGCTGTTCGGCGCGGTGCCCGACGCGGACACGTTGGAACTCGTCGCCACCCAGCTCGAGTGGATCGAAGCGGAGGTCGGATGAGCCGCGCGGCACCCGGCCGGTCGGCAACCGTCCGCGTGACACCAGCTCGGATCGGCCACCATGGCGCAGCACTCAGCCCATCGACGGGGCGCGGGAACCCCCGCATGACAC
Organism: Nocardia sp. NBC_01499; assembly: GCF_045040275.1. Lineage (NCBI taxonomy): Bacteria > Bacillati > Actinomycetota > Actinomycetes > Mycobacteriales > Nocardiaceae > Nocardia > Nocardia sp. NBC_01499. The sequence continues at coordinate 5,461,864 of NZ_CP109426.1, forward strand.
TGGAGGTCGGATGACCATCCCCACTACGGACACCAACCACACCCCCACCGCCGAGGAGGCGGGGGCGGCGTTCGCGGCGTTGCGCGGCGAAATCGGCAAGGCGGTGGTCGGCAACGACAACGCGATCATGTTCCTGGTGCTCGCGCTGCTGTGCCGCGGCCACGTGCTGCTCGAAGGCGTACCCGGCGTGGCGAAGACGCTGCTGGTGCGTGCGCTGGCGACGGCACTGGATCTGGACCACGCCAGGGTGCAGTTCACCCCCGACCTGATGCCGGGCGACGTCACCGGCTCGCAGATCTACGACCCGCACTCGGCCGAGTTCACCTTCCGGCACGGCCCGGTGTTCACCAACCTGCTGCTGGCCGACGAAATCAACCGCACGCCACCGAAAACCCAATCGGCACTGCTGGAATCCATGGAGGAGCGCCAGGTTTCGGTGGACGGTCAGCCTCGGCCGCTGCCCGATCCGTTCGTCGTGATCGCCACGCAGAACCCGATCGAGCAGGAGGGCACCTATCCGCTGCCGGAGGCGCAGCTGGACCGGTTCCTGTTCAAGGTCGACATCCAATTACCAAGCCGCGACGACGAATTCCGCGTGCTGCAGCGCCACGCCGCCGGCTTCGATCCGCGCGACCTGGCCGCGGCCGGATTGCGTCCGGTCGCGGGCCCCGCGCATATCCTCGCCGGACGTGCCGCGATCGCCACCGTGACAATCAGTCCCGAAGTACTCGCCTACGTGGTCGACGTATGCCGGGCCACCCGCATGTCCCCCGCCGTACAGCACGGCGCGTCCACCCGCGGTGCCACCGCGCTGATGGCGGCCTCGCGCGCGTTCGCATGGCTGAACGGGCGCGCCTTCGTGACCCCCGATGACGTCAAATCCCTTGCCGTAGCCGTACTTCGGCATCGGCTGCAGCTGCGGCCGGAGGCGGAGCTTGACGGTGTGACCACCGAGAGTGTCATGTCGTCGCTGCTGCTTTCGGTCCCGGTTCCGGTGTAGCCCATGGTCGTCACCGGTCGGCTGGCCGCAGCGGCGGGCGTGCTCGCGCTGCTCGTCACCTTCGTCGTTCCATCGTTGCTCGGCGTGGTGATCGCGACGGGCGCGCTGGCCGCGGCCCTGCTCTTCGATCTCGGCTCGGTCGGCCGGGCCCGCGATCTCACCCTGTCCAGGGCGCCGCTGACCACGGTCCGGCTCGGCCGTTCCACCGAGGTGGAACTGGTCGCGGTGAACAACGGCACGCGTCCGATGCGCGGCGTGGTGTGGGACGACTGGCCGGACACCGCCCGCGCCGAAAACCGCACGCACCCACTGGATCTGGCACCGGCCACGCTGGTTCGCTTCCGCACCACGCTCGCCCCGACCTATCGCGGCGACCGGGTGGCAGGCCAGGTGACCGTGCGACTGATCGGCCCACTCGGCTTGGCGGGCAGGCAGACTCGCCGCCACGTCCCGGCCCGGGTGCGTGCGCTGCCGCCGTTCCGCAGCGAGAAACTGCTGCGCTCGAAAGTCAAACGGCTGCAACAACTCGAGGGCCGCAACGTGGCCAACCTGCGCGGGCAGGGCACCGAGTTCGACTCGTTCCGCGAATACGTCGCTGGCGACGACGTGCGCGGCATCGATTGGCGTGCCACCGCCCGCGCCACCGACGTGCTGGTGCGCACCTGGCGCCCGGAACGCCACCGGCACATGCTGATGCTGCTCGATACCGGCCGGATCAGCGCGGGCCGGGTCGGCGATGGCACCCGACTCGACGCGAGCATCGAGGCCGCGCTGCTACTCGGCGGGCTCGCCGCCGCCGCTGGCGACTCGGTCGACCTGCTCGCCTACGACCGGTCCCCGCGCGCCGAGGTGCGCGGCATCAGTGGAAAAGGCTTGCAGCTCAAGCTGATGCACGCGATGGCCGGCATCACCCCCGCGCTCGTCGACACCGACAGCGCGGGCCTGGTGCGCGCCGCCATCCAGCGCACCCGCCGCCGCAGCCTGGTCGTCTGGTTCACCAGCCTCGACGGCGCCGCCGTGGAGGAGAACCTGCTCCCGGTGCTGCCGACGCTCGCGCAACGCCACCGTGTGCTGCTCGTCTCGGTCACCGACCCCGACGTCGCCGCGGCCGCCACCCGCCGCGACACCCGCGCCGACCTCTACCCCGCGGCCGCCGCCGAATCCATCCTCGCCGAACGCGCCCTGGTCCAGGAATCGCTGCGCCGCAAGGGAATCGAGGTGGTTGCCGCCTCCCCCGACCGGTTGGCCGAGGCCCTCGCCGACGAGTACCTGGAACTCAAGCAGTCCGGCACGATGTAGCTCGCCCCGTGGGTGACAGCGCATCATGGTGCTCATGTCTGATCTCGCCGCGTTTGTCCGTGGACTGCCCAAGGCCGAGTTGCACCTGCATCTGGAGGGGACGCTGGAGCCGGAGCTGAAGTTCCGGCTGGCCAAGCGCAATGGGATCGAGCTGGCGGAGCAGACCGTGGACGAGGTCAGGCAGACCTATCAGTTCCATGATCTGACCTCGTTTCTGCGGGTCTACTATCCCGCCATGCGGGTGCTGCTCGAACCGGCGGACTTTCATGATCTGGCGTTCGACTACCTGACCAGGGCGCACGCCCAGGGCATCCGGCATGTCGAGATGTTCTTCGACCCGCAGGCGCACACCGGGCGCGGTGTCCCGTTCGCCACCGTGCTCGATGGGTACCGGTCGGCGATCGTGCGGGCGCGACGGGAATTCGGCATCTCGGCCGAGCTGATCCTCTGTTTCCTGCGCGACTACTCGGCGGAATACGCGATGGCGACGCTGCTCGAGGCGCTGCCCTACCGTGACTGGATCATCGGCGTCGGCCTCGACTCGGACGAGCGCGGCAATCCGCCGAGCAAGTTCGCCGCGGTCTTCGCCCGCGCTCGCCGCGAGGGCTTCCTGCTGACCATGCACTGCGATATCGACCAACCGGACTCGATCGAGCACATCCGCCAGGCACTGGAGGACATCGCCGTCGACCGGCTCGACCACGGCACCAATATCGTCGAGGACGATCGGCTTGTCGAGCTGGCCAAGGGCAAGGGGATCGCGCTGACCTGCTGTCCGGTCTCGAATTCGTTCGTCACCAGCCGGATGAAGTCCGACGAGATCGTCGGGCTGCTGAACCGCGGGCTCACCGTCACGGTCAACAGCGACGACCCCGCCTACTTCGGTGCCTACGCTGCGGACAACTACGTGGCACTCGCCGAGCAGGCCGACCTCGACATCGATCAGCTGGTGGCCCTGGCCAAGAACTCGTTCCGCGGCTCCTGGATCAGCCAGGCCCGGCTCGACCGGTTCCTCGGCGAGATCGACGACTACGTCGCGGCCAACCGGTAACTACGGACCGACCCGAATCGGCACCGGTCCCGGTCGGAAGACCGGGAACATCGGCGGCGGCAGCGCCCGACGCTGCCGCTCGGCGATCACCGCGCCGAGGATCTGCAACGGCGGATACCCGGTCGGCACGGGCGCCTGCAGCCGCGCGCACACCGCGCCGACCAGCGCGGTACCCAACTCGTGCTGCACGATGGGGGTGAGGGTGCGGAACCGGCTCAGATACTGACGCACCGCGAGCGCCAGATCGTCGGGCAGCATGGCCAGCGGCAGCGGCCCGGCCCACCCGGCGAGCCAGGGCGGCGCGACCGCGAGCAGCGGGACCGGCAGCGGCCGCTGCGCGTGCACGACAACGGTGCCGGCGAGCACGTCACCGACCCGGCGCGCGTTCGGCGAGCACATGGACGTCACCACCGCGACCGCGCCGAACGCGCCGAGCATCCAGAAGTCGACGATCGCACCGGCCAGCCCGCGGGTGAGCGCGTGCCGGAAGTCGATCGGGCCGCCGTCCGCGCGCACCACCCGCAGCCCGAGCAGCATCTTGCCCAATGTGCGTCCACGCCAGGCGGTTTCGCAGGTCACCGGGTAGCCGACCAGCACGCCGACGATGGTGACGAGCACGGCGACGTTCAGCCACGCCGTGTCGACCCCGCCGGGCAGCAGCACGCTGACCATCGCCATGAACAGCATGCTGGCCAGCACGGTCTGCGCGACCACGTCGATGAGGAACGCGGTAGCCCTGGTCGGGATCCGGGCGATCGGCAGCTCGAGGGCGACCGCTTCCCCGGTGGTGAATTCAGCCATGTCGATAGCATTCTTCCGACCGGCGGTAGTGGGAGGCAAGCCAGTGGATGTTGATGCTTACAGCTATGCGCACCGGAGGGCTTGGGAACGGCTCGACTACCTGGCCAAGCGGAGCAGGCTGAGCGGTGCCGAGGCGGACGAGCTCGTCCTGCTGTACCGGCGCACGTCGCAGCAGTTGGCCAGGCTGCAATCGCACAGCCCGGACCCGGAGCTAATCGCCGGGTTGAGCGCGCTGCTGGCCAGGGCGCGCGGCCGGGTGATCGGCGGCCGGGGCGACACCTGGCAGGAGATCGGCCGGTTCTTCACGCACCGCTTCCCCGCCGCGCTATATCGGGCGTGGCCGTGGTGGGTCAGCGTGGCGGCGGTGTTCCTGCTGGTGACCGCCGGGCTGGCCGTCTGGGTGGCCCGATTCGATTCGGCGCGTGACGTTCTCGGTATTCCGCCGGACACCGGCGCGCTGACCGGACGTGGCGGCGCTTTCGAGTCCTACTACTCCGAACATCCCAATGGCGCGTTCGCCGCGCAGGTGTGGACGAACAATGCCTGGGTGACGGCGATCGCGCTGTTCACCGGGGTGCTGATCCTGCCTGCGGTGTATCTGCTGTTCATGAACGCGCTCAATCTCGGCGTTTCCGCCGGGCTGATGGCCGAGGCGGGGCGGCTCGATTCGTTCTTCGGGTTCATCCTGCCGCACGGCACGCTCGAGCTGACCGCGGTGTTCGTCGCGGGTGGTGCGGGGCTGAAACTCGGCTGGACGCTGATAGATCCGGGTCGGCTGAGCCGAGTGGAGGCGGTGGCGCGGCAGGGCAGGGCGACCGCGACGGTGGCGCTCGGTTTGGTCGCGGTGTTGCTGGTGTGCGGCTGCATCGAGGGGTTCGTGACACCGAGCGGGCTGCCCGCACCGGTGCGCATCGCGATCGGGTTCGCGGCCGAGGCGTTGTTCCTGGTGTACGTGTTCGGAGTGGGTCGCCGGGCGGTGCTCGCTAAGGCGGAGGGCGCACTGATTGGCTCAGGCGAGGGTCCGCAGACAACCCCGAGCACACACTGAGCGAAGCGGGTTCGGACACTCGACAGCTACGCCGCGTCACTGATCGGTTTCGATGTCCCCCAATTGAGTTCCGCTGGCCGCAGCGAGTCGAGCTCAGCTGCGGCCAGCGTTACCGTCGACTCTACACAATCGTTATTCCGATGCAACCCTCGTCGCTCGTGTCAAGCGTATAAAGCAGCACGCCAGCAAACCTTGGTGAAGGCAGGGTTTTTCACAGTTCCAGCTAACTTGCAGCTGCCTCTTTTGCGTCGATTCGAACAGCCGGTAAGTCAGTGATCGCGCGAATCCGCAGGTCCGCCCGCATCCACTTCGTGGCGGTACAAACATTGTTCGAACGGTTAGCTGCGCCATCGGCATAGACCACTCGATGTCCAGTACATATGGCCTACGACCTGCGCATTCATCGCAAAGAATCAAGGTAGCTGGACGCTAGATGAACGGAAAGAGACCATGGGTTTGTTTGCAGGGTAATTAACACGATGCATACCAGGTTGAACCAGTCGTGGACATGCATGCGTCTTGCCAAGATCGGGAATAACCAGACACGGAAAGGCGGCGCCGCGGCCGCCTCGACAGCGCCGGGTCAGCAGCACGGCCGCAACCTCGAGCCGGACTGTGATCTTCGCCTCACTGGCCGCGCGGACCCGGCGAATACGGCGAAATCGACACTGCAGCAAGCATTCCCCACATCGGACACACCGGTACAACACGCCGAAAGAGGCACGTCGAGCCCGCTGTCGGCGTCTGGGGAGCACCAGCCGGACAGACACCGACACCGCTCACCTATGCACAACGTTCAGTCAGCCGTAACCCGCGACGGCACTCGTGCACAGCCTGGTAGTCGTCGATGCTCCACCGCTGTGGACAGGATCCGCACAGCCAACCGACGTCCGCACAGCCACCGACCGACCCGATCGATGTCCACACCCGGGCACCTACGCGTCATCCACAAAGGTGATGCTGCCTCAACACCTTTCGCGCGCCGTTGTCCCCACCCATGTGCACCGTCATGCACAGCCACCAGCCAGGCGCTTCGGAGTCGATTGCGCCGCAACGCTCGAGGTCAGCCAGGCAACGCGAAGGTGAACGGCATTCGGCCATCCCGAAACAACACACAGCATCATCCACAGCCACAAGCCGCCGCCACCAAAGCCCGTGCGGCGCAATATCGCGCCCAGAAGAGGCCAGCACACCGGTGGACACCGGGCAACGCTCCTCGAGCAGCACACAGATTCATCCACAGGGGAATCACCGCTGCTCGGCATGTGCATAAACCGTGAACCCGGCTGGGCGGCACCGGCATCCACGCGGGCCGGGACGAGATGTCGGCGCCGCCACCGAGTCTCGAAACCGTACTCAGCCGATGCGCAGAATCCCGGTGACCGTGCCCTGCAGCACCTGGCGTCCGTGCGTGATCAACGGCGAGGTCTGCAGCGGATCATCGACGATGGTGCCGGGCAACGGGCGGCTTGCGGTCACCGCTCCGGTATCGGGATCGACCACGGTGAACGCGTATCCATCGAGAGGTGTCGTGTTGTCCGGCCCGAGCCGGGTGACTGTGTACACCGCACCGTCGGCTGTGGACAAGTGCGGCACCGCCGCGCTGCGCACCGTGTTCTCCCACACGGTGTGACAACCGTTGTCGTCCACGTCGACCCGGGTCATCCCGCCGGTGAACGCCGCGGTCGGCGGCACCGCGGGCCCCGCGCCCTCGGGCACCGCCGGATACGGATAGCCGTAGGTGCTCGCGACGAACAGCGAGCGGCCGATGCCGATCGGTGAATTCTCGCTCCCCGCACCGCCCTTCGTGAGCACCGGCTGCGAGCACACCAATTGCCCGGTTCCGGAACGGAATACCAGCGCGTTGACCTGTCCGTCGGCGTTGTCGACGATGGTCAGGTAGTCGGCACCGGTGTCGGGGCCGAAGTAGGTGGGTGTCGACCCGGTGCCCCAACTGAGTTGTCCGGGTTTGCGGGCCGGGCCGCGTTCGTAAGCCGCGCGCCAGAGCACCTCGGGTCGGCCCGATGGGTCGGCCCGCAGTTCATAGAGCGCGTGCGTGGTCGCGACCGCGATCCGTCCGCTCGGCGCCGCCGAAATGCTGTTGGCCACTTGCTCTCCGGCGGGCAATGTCACGGTGACCGCCGCTCCGGATGGCGCGACCAGTCCGACAACACCGTTGCCGGTGGCGAACCAGATGTTGCCCGCCCAGTCCGGCACCAACCCGGTCACGTTGTCCCCCACCGGAATCACCCCCGACAGATCCGCCACCTGCTCGCTCGCCAACCGCCACCGGCCCGCCGCGTCACGGTCGTGTCCGACCCGGAGCAATCGGTTGTCGCCGTCAACAACGACGAGCCGGTCGTTGTTGTCCAGGTACGCGTAGACGCCGCCGAGCAGACTGCCCTTGGTCAGCGGCCGTGCGGCCAGCGCGTGCCCGACCGGGCCAGGGGCCGCGGGATCGATCAGCTGCACAGTCGGCGCCTGACCGACGATCGCCGTGCACAGCGCGACAACCAGCTGATCCGATCCCTCCAGCAGCGTCGGGCACGCCGAGGCCAGCGGATAGGCCGAGACCGACGCCGCGCCGACCACAGGCCCGGCGAGGGGCGTGGCGTCCGACGAACCGGCATCGCCGTGCATGGTCGAGGTGCCGAGCGGCCCGAGCGAGGGATTGGGTGGCGCCAGCGGACCCCACTCTCCGGTCGCCGCGGCGGGGCCCGCGGTCAGCAACGCCATCGAACAGGCGGCAAGCAGGATCAGCGGTGTGCGCATCGCGGTCTTTCGGGTCGGTGACACAGCATTCGATCGAACCGAACCGAACGCCATCGGCACAGTATTCGAAACGTTGATGATCCAAATTCCGGCGGCCGGAAGTCGGTGATCAGATCGCACGCCCGCGGCGGCGTGGGTCCGCATACGATGGCGCCATGAACGGTGTGCGCGCCCGCGTGTTGTCCACCCTGGCCGGTCAGCTCGGTAATCCGCACGGTGTGCTCGGCAAGGGCGTTGCGTTCATGCTCAACCGCGGCAACAAGCGCGCCATCGCCGCCGCGGTGACGGCCGCCGCGATCAGCGACGGCGAGACCGCCGCCGACCTCGGATTCGGCGGTGGCGCAGGGCTTTCCCTGCTGCTCGAGCGTGTCGGTGCCGACGGCATCGTGCACGGCGTCGAGCTCTCCGCGGACATGCTCGCCCGTGCCCGCTCGGGTTACCCGCGCGAAACCGCCTCGGGCCGACTGAAACTCGCCGAGGGCTCGCTCACCGCATTGCCCCTCGCCGACGACACTCTCGACGCGGCGATCACCGTCAACACCATCTATTTCATTACGGATCTGGACGCCGTCTGCGCCGAGCTGGCCCGCGTCGTCCGGCCCGGCGGCCGGGTGGTGATCGGCATCGGCGACCCGGACACCATGGCGAAGCTGCCGTTCACGGGCTATGGCTTCACGCTGCGCCCGGTCGCGGATGTCATTGCGGCGCTGGCGAAGTCGGGCTGCACGGTGACGCACGAGCAGCTGCCGCATCCGCCGATCCCGCATCATCTGCTGATCGCAAGGCCCGCGTAACTCACTACATCAATGCGCCGCCGTCGATCCTGATCTCCGTGCCGGTCATATAGCGGCCGTCGTCGGAGGCGACCATCGCGACCACACCGGCGATGTCCTCCGGGCCGCCGAGCGCGCCGCCGTTGAGCCAGCCGGTCATCCTGGCGAACAGCTTCGGATCGAAGCCTTCCGGCTGGTCCCGGATCGATTTCGTGGTGATCCCGCTGATGATGCCCGCCGGCACGATGTTCACCGCGCGCAGCCCCTGCTTGGCATACTCCAGCGCGATCGCGTGCGTGAAGGCGTTGACGCCGCCCTTCGATGCCGCATAGGCCGCGAGGTAGGGTGCGGCGCTGAACGCGGCGGTCGAGGAGATGTTCACGACGACGCCGTGCCCGGATTCGAGCAGCGCGGGCAGCGCGGCCTGCGTCATCAGGAAGGTGCCGGTGAGATTCACCGAGATCACCTGGTTCCAGGCTTCCAGGGGCATCTCGTGGGTGCGCGCCGGGCGCAGGATGCCCGCGCCGTTGACCAGCACGTCGAGCCCGCCGAGGAACTCCAGCGCGGTGTCGGCCGCCGCGCGGACCGAGGCCGGATCCGCCACGTTCACCGCGACCGTGCGCAGTCGCTCGGCGGCATCGCCTGCCTTGTCGGCCGTAGCGGCCAGGCCTGGCTCGTCGATATCGGCGGCGACCAGCTGGGCCCCCTCGTCAAGCAGCCGCAGGGCGATGCCCTGTCCGATGCCGGAGCCTGCTCCCGTCACCACCACGCGGCGGCCGTCATATCTGCGCATGCCAAGAATTAGAACAGGTTCTCGTTGCGCGTCAAGCCACTTCGGCCAACCCATTTCGCCGACGCCGAAATGAAACACGTTCTAGTGTGAGCGGATGCCGAACGACGCGTTCCAACCGGCCATGCTCGGGCCGGTTCAGCTGCGCAACCGCATCATCAAGGCAGCGACGTTCGAGGGGCGAACGCCGGACGCCCTGGTCACCGACGAGCTCATCGACTTCCACCGCGGGGTCGCGGCGGGCGGCGCCGGGCTGACCACCGTGGCCTACTGCGCGGTCGCACCCGAGGGCCGGACCGACCGGCACCAGATCTGGATGCGCCAGGAGGCGGTGCCCGGCTTGCGGCGACTCACCGACGCGGTGCACAGCGCGGGCGGTGCGGTGTCCGCACAACTCGGCCACGCGGGTCCCGTCGCGAACGCCGCCTCCAATCGCGCACCCGCGCTCGCGCCGAGCAGGCAGTTCAGTCCGATCAGCCTGCGACGCACCAACGCGGCGACCTCGGCGGACATCCTGCGGATCATCACCGCCCACGCGCGCGCCGCCCGGTTGGCGGTGGAATCCGGATTCGATGCCGTCGAACTGCATTTCGGGCACAACTACCTGATCAGCTCGTTCCTCAGCCCCGCATTAAACAAGCGCTCGGACGAGTACGGCGAAACCCTGGTCAATCGCGCGAGGCTGGCCAGGCAGACCGCGGACGCGGTGCGTCAGGAGGTGGGCGGCGAGATCGCGGTGCTGGCGAAGTTCAACATGGACGACGGGGTGCGCGGCGGCTTCGGCGGCGGCGAAAGCCTGTCCGTCGCACGGTGGCTCGCGCAGGACGGCAACCTCGACGCGCTCGAGCTCACCGTCGGCAGCTCGCTGCGCAATCCGATGTATCTGTTCCGCGGCGACGTGCCGCTGCGCGAGTTCGCCGATCAGTTCCCGACGCCGCAGCGTTGGGGTATTCGCTTGGCGGGCCGCCGATTCCTGCGCACCTACCCGTATCGCGACACCTACCTGCTCGATGACGCGCTGCGCTTTCGCGCCGAACTCGGTCTCCCGCTGGTGCTGCTCGGCGGCATCGCGTCGCGGGCGGCGGTCGACACCGCGATGTCGCACGGCTTCGAGTTCGTCGCGATGGCTCGCGCGCTGCTGCACGATCCGGAATTGGTCAATCGCATGCGGGATGACGCGGCAACCGAGTCCCTGTGTACCCACTGCAATCGCTGTATGCCGACGATCTATCGGGGCACGCATTGCGTATTGACTTCGCCCGGATAGCGAGAAGGCCCGGTCCTGGTGGACCGGGCCTTCTTTCGGTGGGGGCACACCGCGATGCGGATTACGGCGCCTGGCCGGGCTTCGTCAGCCTGGCGCCGATTACTCCACGCTCACCTATCGATCAATTAGGCGGGCTTGGCCGCGGCCGCGGTCAGCTCCGGACCAACGATCGACACCCATTCGTTCATCTCGGGTGAATCGTCCTTCGCGATTGCGGCGACGTCTTGCCTATTGCAGCCGCCGCCGATCGGGACGCCGTCGAACCTTTCCTGCAGCCACTGATACGTTCCCGGCACGGACAGGAAGGCCTGCGAGTAGGCCTCGCCGATCTGGATGCGCCGGTAGGTGATCTGCGCGTTGTTCTGGCAGTATTTATCCACCAGTCGGTCGGTCGCATAGGCGGGCATAATCCAGTCGCCCATCGACTGGAAGATATACGTCGGCCGGTCGGGAGTCGCATTTCCCAACTTGGTCATGTCCAAGTACTTGGACGGGATCGGCTCACGAGTCATGTCCGGGGTATCGAACAGTCCCTTGATGTTCAGATTGGGAAAGCTCATCACCGACCAGCCCTGGCACACATTGCTGTGCACGGACCGCAATCCCTGACCGAGCGGGTTGATGTGCTGGTCGACGTACTGCTGCAGTTCCGGGTATTCGCGGGTCAGGCCGATGATGCCAGCGAACACCGTGCCCGCGGCGGGCCCGTTGTTCTGGTAGTCGACCAGGTCGCGCAGGTCCGACGCGGTAGAGCCGGAGACGGTACCGACCAGGTTCACGTCCGGCGCATAGCTCGCGCGCTGTTCGGCGGCGTGCATGGTCGGCATCGAGCCGCCCGAGTCGCCCCACAGGCCGACCTTCGTGTCACGCCCCTGCTTGAGCTCCATCGGCTTGAAGTTCTCCGCGGCGCGGACACCGTCGAGGGTGATCCGGCCGCCGAGCGGGCCTGCGGCGAAGGCGGAGAGCAGGCCTTCGTGGTCGGGGATGGAGACGCCCCAGCCCTTGGTGACCGCGTAGAGGGCCATCGGGAGCATGAAGTTGGGGCCCATTGTGCCTGCGTAGTTGGGCGGCAACGCCGAGAACTGGCTGACGTACGACGGCGCGCAGTGCGCCGCGACGGCGTCCTCCGGGATCTGCACCGATACCAAGTTCGTCGGGGCCTTACCGCGCGGCTTCATGACCGTGGTCACCGCGGCGATCGGCTCATCCCGGCTGTTGTTCGAACGGTACGACAGCTGCCATGCGTCGACGTCCGGCTGAATGACCGACTGGAACGCGGGATGGACTTCGCGGGCGGCAATGATCTCGCCCGGCTGCTTGGCCGCGACCACCTCGCGCGGCGGGTTGAGAAACACCTGATCTTCGGCAGGCATCGCCGGCGGAGTCAGGGCGGGCTGAATCGGGACATAGTCATCCGAAGCGCACGGGCAAGCTGCGGCGAAGCCGACTGCGGCCACTTGAATCACGGCCGCGGCACCCGCGGCCAACATCGTTGCCCGCCCATATCGGCGGTGCCGTGTTTTGAACATGTTCATACCTGATCCTTCAGCTGAGGGAGAGGTGCATGACAAGCCGTAACCGTGAGCAGCGGCACCAAATCCCTGACGAATGCAGGCATTAGCGAAGTGACCACTCCGGTGTGAGCCGCCGCAATCGTAGATGAACATTTGAATAATCCAACGCGAAACGCGAGAGAGAACCCATTTAAATCGTCCCTACCTCAGCCAACCCACTTCCGACTCGACCCCAATTAACTTCCGCCCGAGACCTTTACACCCCCGAGCGTGGTCCGAAATGTCCGATGTGATAACGCGCCGAACAGACCCGAATCGACAACGTTTCACCAATTGAGAACAGCTGTGTACACGAACCGGAATACCCGAAAATAACGCCCATTGGGCGGATTTCGCGTTGTCCACACCTTGTGGATATCACCGTTGTGCACAGGGTGTGGACATAGGCGACGCACATCCCATAGCCGAGAAGGTAACTCCGTCAACCCGACTCGTCAGTAGCATCACCAGACCTGGTCCGCGCGAATGTGAAACACGGCCGGTAATCCGACTCGCGACAGGACTTCGGCCGCGGTCCGCTATCGGCGCACCGGGATCGGGTCAACCACAGTCGGCGGCGTACTGGCGGTCGGCTGTCTGGCACCGGGGAACCACCAGTTCCACCGCCCCATGATCTGCATCAACGCGGGAACCAGCACGAGGCGGATCAGCGTCGCATCGATGATCAGACCCGCCGCGATGGCGAATCCGAGCTGCCGCAGTCCGTTGAGGTTCGACACCAGCAGACTGCCGTAGCCGACGGCCAGAATGATCGCCGCCAACGAGATCGGCCGCGCCGTGCTCTGCAGACCGACCACAACGGATCGGCGATTGTCCCCGGTCCGCAGATACTCCTCGTGAATCCGGCGCACCAGAAACAGCTCGTAGTCGGTGGAGAGCCCGAACAACAGCACGAAGGCGATCAACGGCACCTGCGGCCAGATGGGGTGGCCGTCGCGCTGGAAGAGCAACACCATGAGTCCGTACGCGGCGCCCGTCGACAACAGGGCCATGACGATCGCCTTCACCGGAAGTACCAGACTGCGCAACACGGCGGCCAGCAATACCAACAGCATCACCAACACGCACCCGATCACCCACCACAGCTTGGTCGAGGTCTCGGCGACGATGTCGGCGACATGTCCGCCGGGCCCGCCGACGAGTACCGAGACGCCGGGCGGCGCGGTCGCGGGAACTATCTGAGTCCGGATGCGCCACACCAGATTCGGGAGGTCCGGCGAATCGATGGAGTGTTTCGACAGGACGAGTAGCGCGGTGAGGCTCACCCCGTCGTCGATCGTGGCGACCGCTCCGACATCGGGATCCGCGCGCAAGGCCTCGGTGAGCGCTCGCGTATCGGGCAGCGGGTCCTGCTCGGGCTGCCGCAGCGCGAGGATGACCGACCCGGTCGCACCGGGTACATCCTGCTCACCGAGCTGGAAGCCGGTGAGGTACGCGGTACCTGCCAGCGCGCTACGTTCGAGGTCGATGCCGGTCCGCATCGAGCCCGTCGGAATCGCGGCACAGATCAGCACCGCGGTCACGGCCACCGCATAGGGCCACGGGTGCCGCATCAGGTGTTCGGCCCAGCGCGACAGCCTGTTCTGCGGCACGGCGTCGGCCCGGCAGCGCGGCCATTGGCGGTCGAGAATCGGCGTGACCGAGACGAGCACCGCGGGCAACAGCGTGACCACCGCTACCGACACGACGGCGACCACCGCGATGGTCCCGATCGCCATCTGCAGGAAGACATGCCAGCGAACCAGGAACAAGGCCGTACACGCCAACAACAGGATCACCGCCGAATACAGGACGGTATGTCCGGTGGTGGCGATCGCCGTCGCGATAGCCCGCGGCGGCTCGGCGCCGGCGGCCAGTTCCTCGCGGTACCGGTTCATCACGAACAGCGCGTAGTCGATACCGATGCCGAGCCCGAGGGCGCTCACACCGACCAACAACATCCCGTCGATGGTGAAAACCCTTGTCAGCAAGGCGAATATGCCGAGGGTGCTGATGACCGACGCGCCAGCGACGACAATCGGCACCAGCGCCGCCACCGGTCGGCGCAGCCCCAACCACAACACCAGGATCGCCAGCGGCAACGCCACCAATTCGATGTGCATCAGGTCCGTGATCTCGACGCCCTGGACGAGCTGTCCGAAGACGGAGACGCCGACCAGATATCCGTGCACCTCATCGTTGGACGCGCCCTGTACCGCGTCGGCTACGAGATTCTGCAGTTCCGGCGCCCGCTGCTGGCGATGACGATCATCGCCGCGCATTCCCACATAGATGTAGGCCGAGTGCTCGTCGTGGAAACTCGGCCGCCACGTCTCGAATGTCTCTGGCAGCGTGATCTTTCGGGTTGGATCACCGGCGACCGGCAGGAGAACCACGCCGGAGACGTCGTCTTCGTGGCCAAGCACCCGCATACCGGCGGTGATCGCGTTGCGGAACAGCGGATCCGAGGCCAGCAGCCGCTCCGAATGCAGCGCGGCGATCACCGGCTCGTCCCCGAGCGTCGGCAGCCCGTCGGCCAGGATGTGGCTCACCTGTTGCGCTTCCGACCCGGCGACCTCGGTCGGCGGGGCCAGCAACGAACCGAGCAGATGTGGGAGTCCGATCAAGCCGACCGCCACCGCGACGAGCCACCCCGCGAACACTCGTCGCCGATGGCGCGCCATGGTGACGGCCAGCCGGGGCAGAACGCCCCGGCTACCCGTATTCGACATTCTAGAAATGCCTTACGACGACTTCGGGGTGAACTTGACGGTGCCTCCGGTGAGCTTCACCGTCACCTTTCCGCCACCGGTGAGGTCCGTCGCGGCGCAGGTGCCCTTCAAACCGCTGAGCTTCGCATCAAGCACAGCCTTGGTCTCGCCCTGCGCGCTCTTTTTGGTGGTGTTGGCGCTGGCCGCGACCTTCGACGCACCACCGGTGAGGTCAGCGGTGATCGTGCCATTACCCATGGTGAAGTTATCGGTGGCGATGTAGATGGGGTCGGCCTCTTTGCCGATGTCGATCTTGCACGACTTCTGGTCGCCAGAAGTCACCGGTCGGTTGTCCTCGACGGGAATGGTCGCTTTGGCCATCGGCTTGCACTTAGCGTCGCCGGTGAGCTTCATCTCGGGCACCTCCAAGGTGTACGAGCCCGAGGTGTCGTAGGTGACGTCGATGTCCGTCTTCGGCAAGTTACAGGTGTACGCGCTGCCATCGTCGGCCTTCGCCACCGACTGCGGCGCCTCGACCACGCTGTACCCGAGCGCCGATGCGCTCAAGAGTCCGGTCGCCAGCAACGCGAACCGCACTCCATGTTTACTTTGCATCGCAATCCTTCCCAAATCGTTGAATGAAAGAACCCGATCTCCGACCGGACACTACCGAGTGGAAAGACCGAAATGTCGGATTCACGGTTCGACAGTCCGGGTCGAACGATTCCGGTCGGTAATATCGATCCCTCTTAGTTCGTAGCTATCCCGTAAGAAGATGGGTCGATTTCGTCGGTTCTGTTGACCGTGCCCGCGGGCGGTAGGTAAGGCAGGCGGCCGAGGCGTCGAAGGCGGCCAGGAACAGCACCGTGTCGGCGGTGTCGAGTCGGCCGCTGCGCTGGGCGTTCAGGTATGCGTGAACCGGAGCGGCCGAATAGGGATCGCCGATCTCGGGTGCGACACCGACCACGGACTCCGGCGGCAGCCCAAGGGCATTCGCCGCCCGGGCGGGGAATCCAGGGTCGGGAGCCGGGGCGAGCAGCACCGCGCGGCCCGCGGTGAAATCGGCGCGGTCGAGTCCCTCCTCGGCCATACCGGCGCGCACGACCTCGACCGCCGGGTCCAGCGGGTCGCCGCCGGGTCGCACCTCGATGCTGGAACGACCGTTCGTTCCGGCCGCGGAGAGATCGAACCAGGTGGCAGGCTCGATTGGGCCAGTGGGATCGCAGGTGTGCAAGCGGCCGAATCCGCCTGCGACAGGCGAGGTTCCGAGCAGGAGCGCGGCCGCACCGGTGCTGTACGGAAAGCCGGCGACGCCGCGCTCGGTCGACGGGTGCGCCTCCCCGGCCAGCAGCAACGCATACTCCACTTCACCGGTGGCCAAGCAGCATTCGACGACGCTGATCCCATACAGCAGACCTGCCGCGCCGTGCGCCAGGTCGAACGAGAACGCGGGCGTCTGACCGGGGTAGTAGTCCAGGCCCAAGCCGATTCGCTGCTGGATGAGGGCGGCGCCCGCAGGCTCGGCCAGGTTGTTGTCCCGGACAAGGCCGGTATTGACCAGCATGCCGACCTCGTCGACATAGACATCGGCGCGCTCGAGGCAGGTCCGGGCGGCGCGGGCGGCCAATTCGAAGTAGCTGCCGGTGTCCGGATCGACGCTCACCGCGGCGGCGCGAATGGTGGTGGCCATCGGTTATGCCTCCAGACGCGAGACAGTCGCGGACAGGTAGCCGGTTACCAGGCCGGAGGCCTGCGGGAGCAGCAGAATCTTCGATCCTTTGGGGATATTCCGTCGTGCGAGATGTTCGTACAGTGCAACGAAATGCGATGTCGATGCCGTGTTTCCGTATTCGCACAGGATATCGAGGGTCGGCGGCATCGGAGTTCCGAAGTATTGCTCGGCCACTTTCTGCCCGTGCGCGATCGCCTGGTCACTGAACTGGTGGTAGATGAAAAAGTCGAATCTCTCCGCCTCGAAATCACGATTGGTTTCCTCGAGGAAGGTGGCGAAACGGTTCACGGCTCGGAAGAATCCGACTTCATCCTGCATGGCGTGGCTGTCGGTGTAGAGCGCAAGGCCGTTGGTCCGATCGCTTGGCATACCGAGGCAGTATTCGGCACCGTCGGAGACGGTCATGAGTTCGACGTAGTGAATCTCGTCCGCGTCGTCACCACGGCCGTCGACCACTACCGCGGCCCCCGCGTCGCCGACGGACAGTGCCGCGAACTGATCCGACGACATCGACCTGATCTCGCGCAATGCGGTCTCGACGACGGGCGTGATCTGCTCACCGCTGACTACCAGACCATTGCGCACCACACCGGCCCTGATCATCCGGTCCAGCACCAGAATGCCGGTGATCATGCCTGCGCAAGCGTTGGCGACGTCGAAATGCCTGGCCCGGGTCGAACCGATCGCATTCCCCACCAGCAGCGCCAACGACGGTTCCAGACAGTAGATCCCGGCGCCGACGCTGCGGGATATGGAGGCCGAGATGACCACGTCGAGTTGGTCCGCCGTGTAGTCGGATTTCCGCAAACAATCCTGGGCGGCGCGCGATGCAAGCTGAAACGAGGATTCATACCGATCCGGATGGGAGTCATAGATCCGGCGATTCCGGACTCCGCTGAATTCACGTAGCGGGGGTAGGTCCTGTACCCGCAGTCTGCTGAACAACTCCTCGGTGGAAAGGATGGTCTCGGGTGTATACCGGCCGATCGACTCGAAACGCGTGCGTTGCACGGCCTCTCCTTTCCAAGGTCAATGCTGGGTCGACGGGTGTGCGTGGTCCGACACTCGGACGCCCTCGGCGTCCCGGACGACATTCAGCGAGTAGCGCCTACCGGCTGCCACACATGTCCGGGTGCGCGGATCACACGCGATCGAGCTGGGGTGCAAGCCCGCCTTCCGCGCGATGTGTTCCTTCATCGCGATGACCACCGCAAGATCGAAGCCCGGCACCTCGGCAGGCATCTGATAGATCTGCTCCATCGTCCCGGGGAGCGAACCCCAGGACGACACGGTCATCGATGGCAGGACAGTCGTCCCGTCGTCTCGGGTGTGGGACAGTCCCGCGCCATCCGCCGGATCGCGGTCACGGATGAAGGCGAGTCGTCGCTCGACCGACAGCGAGCCGAGACCGCCGAGGGGAAACAGCCTTTCGACCAGCCGCAGCGCAAGCAACACGCGGTCGGCGCACAGCAGCTGAAGATCGAACAACGGATCGTTACCGTCCAACCCGGCGAACCGCGCCTCCACTCGGAGCAAGCCGCGGTCCGGAATCGGCTCATAGATCCCGAGATCGCGGACGCCGTGCGGAAACCCGATGTAACCGGCGGGGATATCGTCACTCCACCGTTCGAGCGCATCATTCGGGATGACGTGAATCATGGCGTCAAGCAGCCCCTGCGGCAGCACGCCGGACGGCACACTGCCGCGGGCACTGTCCACCATTCCCGTTGCGCCGCAACGACCAACGCGCAGCTCCGTCAAATACTGGAACGCCGGACCGTGGAACAGTGACCCCGTCCCGTACGGCAGTGCGGTCGCGATCGCGTCCGGCAGGGCGGCGAACGGCGCTGGCCGTCGACCTGCCTCGGTACGGATCTCGGCTGAGGTGACGTCCTCGAAACGAGAGAGCTCGGGTCGCGACGCGGCACGCCACGCTGCCAAGGTCACCACCGGGCCACTCGGACTTTCGCGTACCCGAGTGCGCAGCAGTGCCGTCGGCGTGACGGGAATCCACCGGGAGAGGGTGGCTTCGACGATTCCCGCCGCCGGAGTCCCGGTGTGCCGCTCGACGGCAGCACACAATCGCTCGACCGTGGACATCATCGGCAAGGTCGGCACGGTGAAGGTCGGTCGGTGATCGTTCAGCCACGTATCGGTCGTCAGGTCGAGACGCTCGAAGACCTCGGCGGGCGGCAGGCCCGACGTCAGCCTCGTCGCGAACCTCGGCACCTGGTAGATCCGCCGGCCGTCCACCCAGAGCCACGCCTCGGCGAGGACGGTGCACGAGGTCGGGCAGTTGTCCTCGATCGCCAGGATGTCGACCTCGACGGTCACCTTGGTATCGGTGGGCACAACCTGCCCTCGGTATTTCCAGCACAGCGGGCGATCGACTGCCACGGCCTCGAATCGGGGATTGGCCAACCGGGCGCCGAGCCCACGTTCCAGCATGAACCACTGCACGACCTGGGCAACGCCCTCGACGCCGAGCGAACCCGGCATCACCGGATCTTGGAAGAAATGCGCTTTGAAGAACCAGTCGTGACTGTCGACGGCTTTCTCCGCGCGCACCCGGCCGATACCGGCGGGGCCGCCCTCGGGCCAGTAACCGGTGATCGCGTCGATCATCAGCAGCATCGGGCCCGGCATGCCGGCGCGGCGCGGCGCGGCGCGGTAGTCGCACGGCAGCTCGAGCTGGACCCGGTCCGCCTCGGCGGGCGGGATACCTACCTGATCGGCGAGTGCGGCGGCACTGAAGTAACCGAACACGGTGGTGCCGGTCACCAAAGGCGCACCGTCGACCCGGGATTCGATGCGGAAGGTCTCGATGATCATTCCGTGCAGTTCGGCGATCGACAGCAGTTCGACGCGGGTGCTGATCCGTTCGGCCGCGGGTCTCACCTGAGTGTGGACGGTGATGTCGCCGTCCAGATTTCGAATGAACACCTCGGTGTCGGAGCGCAACAAGCTGCCGGCGTAGGCACCCAACCAGCCGCAGGGCTGCAGGACGACTTCCATCAATACCGATAACGGCATGACTCCAGCCGGGTTCTCGGTGAAATACCAGACGTCCGTTGGCACGTCGTATTCGACTACCGCATTGCTACCGGTCTCGAATCCGGCGTAGCGGCCGGTAACCGCCGCGACTCGCGTCATGAAGTGGTAGGGCGGAGCAGGTAGGCGCGCACTCCGGAGTATCCCGTCGTCGAAGCGGCGGTAGGCCGGGCCAAGCGCCTCGCTCGGCATACCCCACGCGCAGGCGAGCAGGGACCGATAGTCGAGGGGGAGTCCGTCGATATCGGTCACCCGCTCGTCGTTCGGTCGACCCCGCAGACCGCCGAGCGCGGGCAACGACACCAGGTCACCCGTTCGCTGGATAATGGCCGGACCCGATGTCTCCCAATGGGTCAGCGGCCAGCTCGGCGCCAAACGCACGGCAAAGTCCTTCGCGTACAGCGCCTTGACTCCGTCCACGGTGACCAGGACATCGGCGAGCATGGTGGGGAACGGGCCGCCGACCAGGCTCGACACGAAGATCTCGTAGATCATGCCGCGGCTGTGCGGGGTGACCTGCCCGCGGCAGCGGATGGTGTACGGCTGCTCCGGCACCGGCTCGAATACCCACGCGTCGTGCTGCACGGTGAATCCGGCCGCCGCGAGGTAGAACGACATCGCCTGCCCGCATCCGTCGACCATCACCGTCCCCGGCATGCACGGGTCGTTGTGGAAATGGCCCTCGAAGAACCAGTCCTCGGGATGTACCGCACGGACGGCGCGCAGATACCCGCGGCCCCACGGCCCCCCGGCCGGGTCGAAATCCGTGACCTCGTCGAGCAACAGCATGCGCCCCTCGGCGATTCGAGGCGTTCGCACATGAGTATTCGCCATCCGCCAGTCGGGGCCGAAGCAGTCGACCGGACGGCCGGCCGCGAAGGCGTTCAGTTGTTCGCGGGTGAACGACGACCGGTCGCCTCGAATCGCCACCGGGTCGGCCGTTCCTTCCGGGATTCGGTCGGACGGATCCCACAGCACGCCGCCGGACGCGGCGAGTTCTTCGTCGGTGAAGAATCCCGCCTGCCCATGCCGGACGCTGAGTTGCCGCTCGCCGTCGGCCCGGCAGTCGAATTCGAAGAAGAACAGCCGCCGTGCTCCGTCGGCCGTGTGATCGATGATCCGGATCTCGTAGTCGAGCAGCGTTCCGGCCGTTGGCATCCCGGCGTGGAAGGTCACCTCGCACCCGAGCAGCCGATACACCCGCCGGCCGCGGTTCGCCAAGTCCGCCCCCAACCAGCTGATCAGCAGCAGGTCTGCCTGGCCCGCCTCGACCAGCAATCCGGGTGGCATGCGCCCGGCGTGGTCGAGATACCAACTATCGGAACGGATATCGGTCTCGGTCCAGATCGTGCCGGTGCCCAGCGTGGCAGGCTCGGCATCGATACCGGTGACCCGGTCGGCCAGCAGCATCGGCGGCCCCGGCATCCGGGTCTGCCGTGCGTCGTCGTCCTGCGCCGCGAAGGTCGATCCGAAGAATTCCGAGATGGGGCCGGTGGCCAGGCGTTCCAGGTCGGCACGATCGAAGGTCGGGCCTGGTCGGGCCGACTGCGAACCTGCCTGCCGTGCAGGGGATTCGACGGGAGTCGTGGTCAGCCGCCGCGGCGGTTCGAGCGGCGCGGTGCTGGTCGGAGTACTCGTACAGAGTATTCGCGCGGAATGTGCGAGGTATCGCTGATGTGCCTCGGCGGCGAGGGCGACATGGCGGGCGTGCGCGACGGCGATCAACCGGTACTGCGCACTTGCCAGAGTGCCGATCCGGGATGGACCGGTTCGGATCTCGGCGTCTTCGTCGGGATAGGTCAGGATCGGGGCGACCGCCATATCGACTGCCGATGGGGTGTCGGCAAGGTAGACCGGGCCGGTACGCGCAGCGATCCGCACACCGCGGACGGCGGGGGACGTGGCCGATTCCGGCGCGCTGCCCAGCATGCGTTCCAGCGCAGGCAGATTCATGGCGACACCGGCTGCGGCGAGTTCGACCAGGGCGGTGTACAGACCGGCCACAGCGTCGTCGGGCCGCGCGTCCAATGCGACGGCAACATGCTCGCGCGCGCCGAGAATCCGCGCGATCCACCCGGTGCACATGCTCCCTGGTCCATGCTCGAGGAAGATCCGGACACCGTCCGCATAGGCCCGCTCGATGAGCTGGACGTAGTCGACAGTGCCGAGCCCCTGATCGGTGATCGCCTGTGCCACACGCTCGGAGCTGAGCCGGTACGACTCCCCGGTCGCGCCGCTATAGAAACGAATCCCCTCGACCTCGGCGACCGGGTGCAGATGCACGCGGTACCACTCGTCCCTGACCGCGGCGAGTTCCGGTGCGTGGGCGGCCATGTCGTAGTCGACAGGGATGGCCAGCACGTCGGTGAGGCCGGCCAGGACGGCCGCGACCGCGCGTTCCTCTCCCCCGATCACGCAGGTATCCGGGGAGTTGATCGTCATGAGGTGGACTGCGGGCTGGTCGTCGGTCGCCTGGCGGATTCGTTCGGCACCGGCCCCGACCAGATAGGTGCGCCAATGTTCGCCCGAGACACCTGCTTCGGCCCAGGCGCGGCGTACCGCGCGCAGTTCACCGGCCAGGTCCCGGCTGAACAACTCGCTTCGGCGAATCCGCCGGAGCAACGGCTGCGGATCGGTCCACGCGCCGAGCGCAAGCAATGCGGTCGACTCGCCGGAGGAGTATCCGATGGCGACGGACGGAGCAAGATCGAGCACGTCACGGGTGAGGGCCGCGTGGATCGCCGCGTACCCGGTGACCGCCTGTATCCGATCGATCGCGCTCGGCGGCGGCGCGGTCTCGGCGTAAACCCAGTCCGCGGCCGCCGAGAGACCATCAAATCGCCGGCTCACCGCATCGACCAGGCTCGGCAGCGCGAGCACCAGACTCCGACCCATCCCGGCGGTGGCGGCCGAGCCGTTCGGGAAGACGAAGGCGGTCTCGCCGGTCAGCGGCGCGCATCGGAAGGCCATCCCTGGTGGACGTAATCCGCCATCCAGCAACCACTGTCGAGCCGCGCGAGACCGCAGAGCAGCCGAGGCCACCGATTCGGCCACGACCGCGAGGCGAGCCGGGCCGCGATTCGACGGCTGTCCTGCCTCGAGCGCCGCGACCGCCTGCTCGGCATCCGCGCCGGAGAACACCTGCAAACCGGCCCGCCTCGCAACAAACCCTGCTCGGTCGGCGGCACGCAATCGAAGACGCATCGGCGATCCGTCAGGCAACGGAACAATCGCCACCGCGGTGTTGGCGGCCAGGGCGGGGTTCGCGGTGCGACCGGTCCTGAATCGGGCCCGGTGCCGAAGCGCGAGAACGGCTGTCGCGACGGTGACCAATCCACTCGCCGCGTGCGCGCTGCCGAACAGGTCGCGGACGTCGAACTCGGTGCCAGGCCCGACGGACAGATCGGCCGGACCCGTGCCGGTATCCAGGATGGCCAGCACATCATCCCCGTCGCGGCGCGCGTCGGTCAGCCGTTTCAACACAAGGACCACGGCGGCGTCGCCCGGTTCGGCTTCGGGATCGAGGGCCGTGAGGGCCGCGGCGTGCACCGGCTCGCCGGTCAGCTCCACCGCGCCGACCATAGCGGCGTCCACTTCATTCGTGAGCAGCGCGCGAGCAGCTTCCTGGAGGCCGATCGGCCCGGACGACTCCTCGGCGGCGATGGCGAAAGCCGGTCCGGTGAAATCGAATTGGACGCCGACCCGGTTGGCGTAGATATTCGCCATCCACGCGGTGATGTACGCGGAGGAGAAGTCCCCACCGAAATCGGCCGCTGTCTCCGCGCCCTCTCCGTAGTGGGCCGCCCAGGCTGCGTGGCGGACGCCCGCTTGGGGTCGTGCGCAGCGGGGATCACAACCCATGCCGACCAGGACCATGGTGTTGCGCGGCAGCTTGCTGCCCGCCGCCGCCTCGCGTGCCGCTTCCAGCAGCAGGGCCTGAGCCGGGCCCTTGCGAAGATCGTTGGGCGGGAACCGCAAGCCCTCGACGGCGAGCTCGATCGTCTCTCGGCGGCGGGTGCCGAGTCCGGTGAGCAGGGCCTCGCTCAGATCCGCTGCCGATTCACCCGCACCAACCCGTGCGCCGATGGCCACGACGGCGACCTGCTCCGCATTCGCCAAGGGGACCGGGTACGACCGCGGTACGGCGGCGGGCTCCTGCGGACCGTCGACGATCAGGTGCGCATTGTTGCCGCCGAAGCCGAAGGCACTGATCGCTGCCCGGCGCGGGCCCTCCCACGGTTCATTGCCGTGCAGCAGCCGCAAAGGTGCCCCCGCCGGTATGTTCGTGATGTCGTTGCCGCCCAGCGACATCGGCCGGGTATCGGATTGCAGAGCCCCGAGCACCTTCAGCAGACCAGCGGCTCCTGCCGCGGTCAGCGCGTGGCCAAGATTGCCCTTCATCGAGCCGAACGGCAGGTCCGCGCAACCGTGGAACACCGAAGCGGCACTGGCCAATTCGACCGCGTCACCCAGGGCCGTACCCGTCGCGTGGCACTCGAGCAGGGTGACCGTCGCCGGGTCGAGCTCCGCGCCGCGATAGGCGGCGCGCATCGCGCTCTCCTGACCGGCCTGTGCCGGGGCAAGAAACCCGCCAACGGCACCATCATTGGACAGACCGATCCCCCGAATCACACCGAGGATCGGGTGCCGGTCACGCACCGCGTCCTCGTATCGCATGAGTGCGACGAGTGCCGCACCCTCGGCCGGGACCAGGCCGTCCGCGTCCCGATGGAACGGCCGGGAAGTCCCGGTGGGGCTGAGCGCGCCGAGCCCGGCGAACCCGAGCTGGACCAGCAGGCCGTCGGCGCCGCTCACCCCGCCGGCGAGCATCAGGTCGGCGCGCCGATCGTGCAGCCGATCGCAGGCGAGTTTGATGGCATACAACGAGGACGCGCACGCCGCGTCCAAGACCAGCGCCGGGCCGCCGAGACCGAGGGCCGCGCTCGCCGAGTGCGCGGGCAGCCCCGGCCAGAACCGCATGCGCGGGTCGAGGGTGCCGAACTCGGGAATCACCCTGGCCCGCACCGGAAGCCGAGACTGCCACATCTGCTCCACCAGCGCCGACTGGGTGCGCGAGGGATAGCCGAGGCTGCCGAGCACCAGGCCGGTGCGCGGCAGCAGCTCTGTGCCGCCTGCCTCATCGAGCGCGGCCCGACCCGCGTGCAGCAGCCAGCGCACGGCGGGATCCCACCGCCGGATCTCGTCGGCGGGCAGCCGGAAACCCGTCGGATCGAAGACCTCGTCGAAGCCGCGGACGAAGCCGCCGATCGCGGGTATCGGGCCGACCAGGCCGTGCTCGAGCCAGTCCGGCGGCAGGCGCCAGTCGCGCGGGCACGCCGGGGACAGCGCGACGTGGCCGTCGCGGACGTTTTCCCAGAGTGTCGTGGCATCAAGGGCGTCGGGCAAGGCACAGCCTCGGCCGACGATGGCGATGGGCTCGAAAGTCACGGTGTGGTCGCCCTTTACCCGAGGTCTGGTCGGCGGACCAAGGAGATGCCAAGCAGTTCGGCGCGCACCTGGCCATCCGGATCGAGCAGGATCGCGTCACAGCTCGCCTGGCCGTCGGTCGCTTCGACCCGGCGCAGTCGGCACTCCAGCACGCCGTCGGCCGTTCCGCTTCGATCGAGACGAAACTCCGTGATCGCCATCGGCAGCATGGCGATGCCAAGAACTCGGTGTGCCCACACGAGCGCGAGTTGCAGTGCCGCGTCGAGCGCGGCGGGATCGGTGCACCAGGCGTCCTCGGCGGGCCAGCCCAACTCCCGCGCGCCGGCGACCTGCGCTGTCGCTCCATCGGGCCCGACCTCGACGCTGTGCAACGCGTGCAGCAGTGGGCCGTGGAAAAGCACACTGCCGTCGTAGATTTCCGCCTGGTCCAGGCGGGTGCGGTCGCCGGGCGACGGCCAGGGCGTTGGGACCGGCCGTCGCTGGTCGCCGGTGCTCGCGTGTGCACGGTAGTGCCGTTGTCCTCGCCCACCGATCAGGTCAACTACCAGGCCAGCGGCGGATACCGATCCTTCGACGAGCAACACCGAGTGCTCGTCGAGCGTCGCGGTGCGCAGCACCTGCAGGTCACGCAGCACGGTGGTGACAGCGCTCGATCGACCTGCCGATGTGATGGCGGTGAACCATTCCAGCACCAATGCGATCGGGACCACCGGTGTGCCGCCGATGATGTGGTCGCCAAGCAGCGCATGCCGGACCGGATCGAAGACGATCTTCGCGCGAATCGGCGACTCCGCCGCCAGCCGGCCGCTACCCGCGGTGCATACCGTCCGGATATCGGTCTTGCCGCAACGCAATTCGGTGGTGAAGGCAGCCGCGCCGACATTCGTGGGGAGCAGCGGAATAGATCGCTGGGCGAAGGCCGAGGCCAGCGCCGGAGTCACCATGCCGCCGTCCCACGGGCCCCAGGCGATCGACCGGACGGTGCAACCGGGCCGGGCCGGGCCGTAAGCGACGGCGACGTGCTCTAGCACCTCGTTGGCCATGGCGTAGTCGCACTGACCCGGATTACCGAAACGAGCCGCCACCGAGGAGAACACGCACAGCAGGTCGACCGGATCATCGGAGGTGGCGTCGAGCAGCACCCGCAACCCGTCGACCTTGGTGGCAACGACGGACTCGAACTGCTCATCGGTCTTCTCGCCGATCCGCTTGTCCGCCAGCACTCCGGCGGCATGCACGATCCCGGTGATCGGACCCCAGTCGCGCCGCACCTCGGCGAGCGCCTTCTGCACGCCCTTCGAGTCGGTGACGTCGACGCAGAGGTAGCGGACGGTCGCGCCGATCTCCTGCAATCGCGCCAGGTTCCCGCGGACTTCGCGTCCCGCGAGCACGGCCTTCGCCGCCGCGGCGAGCCGAGCGGGCGTGAGCTGTTCGTTGCCTGCTTGGTCTGCGAGGGCACGCACCAGGCTCGGTTCGTCGATCGCGTCGGTGAGTCCGGCGGGCTCGTCGGCCAGTGGGGTACGTCCGAGGATTGCCAGCCGCGGCCGCGCCATCGCGGCCAGCTCGCGCAGGGCGGCGGCGGTCACCCCGCGCGCGCCGCCGGTGACTACCACCACCGAATCGGCATCCACCGGCAGCTCACCGAAAGCCGGTGCGGGCGTTTCGATCAACGTCACGGTCGTCCGAATGCCGTCCGCGGCCAGGCCGACATCGACGGTCGGGCCGCCGGTGCACAGTTCCGTGACGATCGCGGCGGCGATGGTCGCCGAGTCGCGATCGGCTCGGGCGATGTCGATCGCCTTGACCGAGGCGGCGGGCCATTCGAGTGCCGCGGTGCGCGCCAAGGCCGCCAGCCCGCCGAACCACGCGCGGGCACCGTCGGTTCCGGCAAGCCCATGGCTGCCGCCGGTGTCCTGCACGGTGACGAACACCCCACCGTCTCGTTCCATCGTCGGCGCTACCGCACGGGCCCACTGGAACGCCTCGCGCAGCGCGTGCCTGGCCGCATCCGGTCCGGCGTCGATGGCCAGTCCGGACAGCAGGATCACCGCGCCCGTAGACGTCGGCCCGGAAGTGCCTGCGGTCGCGGCCATCCCGCGCGTGCTCAGCTCCGCTGCCACCGCGTCGGCGAGGCCGCTGCCACCGTCTACGACGGCGATCGGGGTATCGCCGAGGCCAGCGAGCATCAGGCCGCAGGCGGGGGCGACAACGCCGCGGACCGCGAACCGGCTGGCGGCGGCAGTGACTGTCGTTGTGGCCGCGACTGTCGTTGTGGCACCGCCGGTCTCGAGCGGCGAGCCGGCTCGATCGGCGGTCGGCCCGCCGTCCGGCGACAGCTGCGCGACGATCGAGTTGAGGGTGCGCAGCTTGAACAGCTCCGCCATCTCCGGCGAATCCGCGGCAGGCAGCCAGTCCGCCCGCTTGCGCACTGCCGCGAGGATCTCCACCTTCTTGATGGAGTCGACGCCGAGCTCGCCTTCCAGATCCATGTCACCGTCGAGCAATTCGACCGGGTAACCGGTCTTTTCGGCCAGTATCTCCAACAGCACATCCACGCTCGGCAGCACAGCGGCCGGGGCCGCGGGTGCAGCAGGTGCAGGTGCGGGCTTGGCCGCGACATCGGTGCCGGGTGTTGGCAAGGGCGCGTTGGCGGCCGCGGGTACCGGCACATGCGTGTTGCCGGGCGCTGTTGCCAATCGAATGTCGTTATGTGGCAACGAAGTTGTCTCGTACACCGCCAGATCAGGTACCGACAGCAGCGGCGCCGGTTGCCAGAGCGGATCGGTCAGGCTCGGCGGGCCTTCGCCGGATCCGCCGAGCGCGGCCAATCTGATCAGCGAGTTCTCCGCCATCTGGAGAAAGGCCTGATGACTGGTCAACAACGCCTGCTGGAACGCCGCATGCGCCTCGGCGGTGTGCTGCTGAGCCTCCGCGACGACATCGAACCACTGACGATTGGGTGCCGGGAGAGCATGGGTTTCGTTGGGCTGCTGCTGATCCGGGGGCATGATCGCTCTCTGCTCGAGGACAGGGTCCGGCTTGGGTTCTTCGGGGCGCACAGCGGCGGGCTCCGGATTGGGCGGCGGCAAGGTCGTGACGTCTTGCGGCGGGTAACGATGGCCGTAGGCGGCGCCGTTCACCGGCACCGACATGGCGCCCGCACGCACCGGGCAGGAATCCTCGGTGTCGGTGATCCAAGCGGTATCGAAGTCCAGCGGCACGCCGTGCACAGCGAGGCGACCGAGCGCACCGAGCAACGCCGAGACGCCGTCTTGGCCCTTGCGGTCCACGCTGACCGCCACATGCGGTCGGCCACGCAGGATTTCGCCGACCATCCCGGTCACCGCCGCGCCGGCGCCGACCTCGACAAAGGTCCGGACACCGTCCCGATACATCGCCTCGACCTCGTCGGCGAAACGGACCGGTGCGGCGACATGCCGCGCAACACGCTCCGCGATGGCCGCGGGCTCGCTGGGATAGCGCTGCGCATCGGCGTTGGCGTAAACGCGCGCCTGCGGTGCCGCGATGGTCAGCGTGTCCAGAAACTCTCGCAGCGGTGCCACCGCGGATGACACCAGCGGGCTGTGGAAGCCGGTCGATACCGCCAGCCTGCGGCAGGTCACTCCGGCCACCGCGAACGCCTGCTCCAGCGTCGCGATGGCCGATTCGGTGCCGGAGACAACGGTCTGCCGTCGATGATTCAGATTGGCAGGCCAGGCATCGACAAGACCCGCCCGCGTGATCGCGTCGGCGACCCGATCACGGTCGGCGCTGACCGCTAGCATGGCACCACCGGACTCGGTGGCGGCGATGAGCTCACCACGGCGTCGAGCGAGCCGGAGCAGGTCCGTCTCGTCGAGCACGCCCGCGGCATGCAGCGCGACCAACTCTCCGACGCTGTGCCCGGCCACGTGTTGCGCCGACACACCGAACTGCCCGAGCACGGCCAGCAAGGACAGACTGTGCGCGGCCAGCGCGGGTTGTGCCCAACGGGTGTCGGTGAGGGTCGCCTCGTGCCGCGACAACGTCTCGGCGTCGATGCTCGGCCGTGGAAAGACGATCTCGTGCAACGGCGTATCACCGAAGTCCAACCCCGCGACCCGATCCCATACCGCGCGGGCGGCTGGGAAGGCCATCGCAAGATCGGCGCCCATGCCCGAGTACTGCGCACCCTGTCCAGGGAAGACGAATGCGATCGGCCCCGGATCCGCGGCGCCGAACTCGTAGCTGACCCCGCCCGTCGCGAACGACCGCTGCGGGGTGCGGGTCACGGCCGCGAGGGTCTGCCGGAGGTGGCGGCGCAGATCCGACACCTCGGCGGCGACAACGGCGAGGCGAATCGGCTTGGCCGGATCGAATTGCCGCCTGCTCGTGTGGGCGATCTCCGGCAACCGTGTGTCGGCGGACAGCAGCTCCTCGGTCCGGGCGGCGAGTTCGTCCGTCGTGTCCGCGCTGCACAGGACCAGCTCCGCGGCACTCACGGCCCGGATCGGCGCGGATCGCCCGCTTCCGGACGGTCGATACTCCTCCAGTGTTGCGTGAAAGTTGCTGCCGCCGAAGCCGAAACTCGACAGCGATGCGCGGCGCGGTTGATCCGCGGACCGCACCCACGGCCGCGCCGCTGTGCTGAGGTAGAACGGGCTGGTCTCGATGTCAAGCGCCGGGTTCGGCCGATCCACCTTGATCGACGGCGGAAACACGCTGTGCTGCAAGGCAAGGGCCGTTTTGATGATCGAGGCCGCGCCCGAGGCCGCCTTGGTGTGGCCGATCTGGGATTTGATCGAGCCGAGGGCACACCAGTTACGCGCATCGGGTTCGGCTGCGGCGAACACCTCCCGGAGTGCGGCGAATTCGGCGATGTCGCCCGCCTTGGTCCCGGTTCCGTGTGCCTCGACCAATTCCACTGTGCCCGGCTGATATCCAGCCGCCGTGTAGGCCCGTCGCAGGGCACGCATCTGCCCGTCCGGCGCCGGCGCGTAGATCGCCTTTCCGCGTCCGTCCGAGGAGCTACCGATGCCGCGAATCACCGCATAGATCCGATCACCGGCCGCCTCCGCATCGGCCAGCCGCTTGAGCGCGACCATGCCGACGCCCTCGCCGAGCAGGGTGCCGTCGGCATCGGCCGAGAACGGGCGGCAGTCACCGGTCGGCGACAGCGCGGGCGTTTTGCTGAAACACACATACATGCTCGGCGTGTTCAAGGCGTCGACGCCGCCGGTGAACATGAGATCGGCCTGCCCGAGCGACAGGGCGTTCACCGAGGCGGAGATCGCGGCCAGCGAACTCGCGCAGGCGGCGTCCACCGTGCAGTTCGGACCGTGCAGGTCGAACCGATTGGCCACCCGGCCTGCGATGACGTTGGCCAGCATCCCCGGAAAACTGGCTTCCTGCCATTCGATGAAATGCGACGCGATGCGGGTACAGATGTCCTGCGCCTGTCCCTCCGGCACGCCCGCCTCACGTAACGCCGTGAGCCACACCGGCTTCTGTAGCCGCGAGTCCATCGTGCCCATGAGATCCGTGCCGCTGGCGCCGAGCACGATGCCGGTGCGTTCCCGATCCATCGGACCGGCCAGGTTCCGTTCCACATCGGCGATGAGCTGTTCGGCGACCAGAAGGGCGAGCAGCTGGCTCGGATCGGTGGCCTCCAGCGTGTTGGGCGGCATGCCGTGCGCGATGGGATCGAACGCCATCTCCGGCATGAAGGCACCGCGCTTGCAATACGTCTTGTCGCGCGCGGCCGGATCCGGGTCGTAGTAGTCATCGATCAACCAGTGCGTGGCGGGCACCTCGGTCACCAGATCGCGACCCGCCACGATGTTGCGCCAGAACTCGCCGAGATCGCGGGAGCCGGGCATCAGCGCCGCCATCCCGACAATCGCGACGGGAACCGTTTCGACGGTGGTCATGGAATTCCCTTCAGGACAGCAGCCGGGGGACGTACACATCGCTGCGCGGCACGGGCACACCGAAACTGCGCAATTGCTGCGCGCGCGAGACCACCGCGGCACCGGTCAGCAGGTTCCGGCCGATCTGCACGACCGTGCATTGCCCGGGCTCGGCGAGCGGGCTGTCGGCGATCCACCGATTGAATGCGCCGATCGCGGGCCCGCACCAGATCTGATAGTCGGCCCGCCGTGCCGGGTCTCCGGTGATCGCCCAGCGGCTGGAGCGACCGAGATAGGACCGGAATACCAGTGCCATAAGGTGTTTCGGGTCCGTCTCCGCGCGCGTGACCTGTTCGGGATCGCGGTGCAGCCAGAATGCGCGGGCCTGTGCCCATGCCTCATCGAAGCTCTCCCGGAGAATGTCGCGCTCGATCCTGGTTCGCAGCGATCCCGCGATGCTGTCGAGCCCATCGTGTGCGCAGTAGGCGTCGTAGAGGATGGCCGCCCGAGCCCCGAACATCGTGCCGCGGCGCAGCACCTGCACCTTGACCCCGTACTCGAACATGTCGGCGGCCGGTGCCATGACGACGTCGGCCAGATCCGCCTCGGCAAGCAGTTCCTTACCGGCGTCGGACAATCCGGCTTCCACCGCACGCTGATTGACCGTCCCGGTCATGACGTAGTCCGCACCGCAGGCGAAGGCCGCCGCGACCCCCGACGGATCGCCGAGCCCGCCCGCCGCACCAACCCGGATGCGCTCGCGATAGCCGTATCGCCGTGTCAGCTCGTCCCGCAGCGCGAGAACCGCGGGGAGCACCACCGTCATCGGACGGTTGTCGGTGTGCCCGCCACTATCGGCCTCCACCGTCACATCGGTGGCAAGCGGAATCCCCGCCGCCATCCGAGCCTGCGCCTCGGTGATCTGTCCCCGCCCCACCAGCAGCCGCAACATCTCGATCGGCGCGGGCTGCATGAACTTGCTCGCCACCTCAACCCGAGAAACCTTGGCGAACAGATGAACCCCCCGCCTGATCCCCCCGTCCGCGGCCATGGCCAGCCCGGAAACAACACACCGCACCACCGCCGGAGTGAGTTCCATGAACGCCGAAGCGGAAACCTTCGCCACCCCGAACCGCTGCAGCAGATCAACCAAACGATCCGCAGACCCCGGCTCCGCCGGATTGTGAATCAGATTGACCCCCCAGTTCCCCAGCCCCGCCAGCTCCCGAACCAGCCCCGCCACCGCGACTTCCACCTCGCCCAGTTCGAGCCCCGCCGCCCCGAAGAACCCAAGCATCCGCCCCCGCGCCAACGCCGAAACCATCCCCGTACCAGCGATCCCGTTAGCCATCTCCCCCGCGACATAGGGAAACCGAACCCCATGGGTCGCCGCGAACGTCGGATCCCCGAGCTGCTCGGCAAACAACGGAGGCAACACCCCCAACACCTCGAGCCCCGTCCCCTCCAACGAACTCGCACTCCCCACAACCACCCCCGGCGCCCGCCCCACCTCCCCTCGGACAACAGTCAGCCCAAGATGCGGCTGCCGAACCAACTCCACAATCTCCCGCGCCCGAAACGCCACACCCGCAACCGCCAAGCCCCCTGTGATCACGGACACCCCTCCTATAGCCGAACGCAGACGTGTGACGAGCCCCAGCAACATCGCCCGTCGACAACCCGACAGCGCAAGAAGACCCATTGCACGTTCGTTACCAAACCCCCCACGGATGGGTCAGGTTGCTTCGAAACGGAAGAAGTTCAGGAACCCAACCCCGGCCGAATCAGGGCATAACGGCTGCGCCCACACAAAACTGGAGCGAAACAAGAAGGGCTCAAACAAGACAGCATCGGCGAGGCGGCCATCGACCGCGCCCCACAAGCGGCAATCCTCAGACTCACGTAAACAAACGCGGCAACCCATCGGCCTGACACACCCCACACGCGGTAGTCATCGGACTACGCAACCAACACGTGGTAGCCATTCGGCCTGGGGGGTTCGGGGGGCGAAGCCCCGCCGAGCGGGGCGTGGGGGCTGCGCCCCCACAAAACACTGAACGAAACGAGAAAGGCCTACGCTCACCGTGAGCATGGGCCTTCCCGAGTTGAGTGACCGGGTCTTGGGCTTACGAACAATCCGATGTGGCCTCTGCGACCTTCTCGCCAGCCACCGACAACTCGATCGCGTATTGGCAGTCTTCTGGATCTGGGGTCTGCCTATTGCCCTGGTTGCTCGTATCCAGGTCCATCTTCACCGTCCAGGTCTGGTCCTTGCCATTGCACGGGATCTTCGCGGATCCCCTGCTGAGGTTGGGCGCGTCGGGGATTACCTCAACCGTCCCTGTTGCCTTGCCGCTGCCGGCGCACGACGCCGTTCCCGTCTTCGTGATCGTATGGTCACCCGAGGACTTCTCACCGTCGGGCACAGTGAGCGATCCAGTCGCGGCCAGCGCTGCCCCGGCCCCGATTCCGACCGTCCCTCCCAGCAGGCCGCCGACTAACATCGCCGTTGCAACCCCCGCACGTGCAATCGACATAGCAAAGTCCTATCACTCGAGATGGGCGGCCTGGCCTGGCCACCCTCCGACACAACATTCGTACTCAGCTGCATTCTGGATGGCTGTCAGCAGCAGGCGTTTTGCACAGCCTGACTGCGAACCTGACATTCACCGCATCGGCGGCTGGAACGGTTCTGGTGGGCATCAACAGCATCCCTGGCGAAGATCCGCCAATGGTGGAGCGCCGGATTCTCGCAGAACAAGTCGACGAGCGAGCGACGATCGCCGACATCGCCGAGTTCTCGCCGGAGTCGGACAGCTCAGGTCGCTTGCTGGACGTGTGGATCACCACGTCTTAAGTGGCCGAGTTCGATCTGACTGAACAAACTAGCTGCGGAGCGCGCGTTGGTCATCCGTCCAAACCGATCGGCCGACAGCTTCTTCCCAACGCGCACTATGCCGCATGGCGCTAACCCCGCTGTGGTTTTGTCCGTGAATCACGACACCGTTTATCGGTGGATTTCGACACCACTCCTGCGCCGGAAGGTGTTGGTATCCGCGAATTTTGACACCACCTGGCGGGTTCCAGTGGCAAGACCACCCTGCTATCAGTTGCAACGGCCCGCTAGGAGTGGACCCGTGCCGCCGAACCAATCCAAGGCGCAGCTGTTTGCGGCGATCCGCCAGGACTCGAGAGCGGCCCACGACCTCCACACCGAGCCTTTCTGACACGCCCAGTGACCGGAGATGCCGACCGGGGTGACGTCGAATTCACCGATAAGCGGTATCAGGATTCGCACTTACGTCCACCTCGCGCTCCATTTCCGCGGAGAAGGACGTGGCCGCGACGGCGCGGCGTACGTCTTCGTTGACCAGGTCGATGTTCATCATCGCCCCCGTCAGCCCGCCCTGCGCGGCCGCGTCGATCACCTGTGCGCGGTGGCCTCGCACGTTCCCTGCCGCCCACACTCCAGCAACGGCGGTCGCGCCCACCTGGGGGTCGGCGTTCAAGGTCGCACCGATGACCTGGCCGTCCATCTCCTTCTCCTCGGCCCGAAGTCCCAGCTCGGCGAGCAGATCGTCCACCTTCGCCACCGACACCGGGAAGACCACCGCAGCCTGGACGGCGGTGACCCTGTCACCGACCCGGATGCCGCTGAGCTCATCATTGGTGACCTCGATGCCGGTGACGTGACCGGGCACCACGGTGATCTGGCGCGCCGCGAGTTCGGCCCGCTGGAGCGCGGTCAGCTCCACGGCCTCGTTGGTGAACAAGATGATTTTGTCGCTCCACTGGCGCCACAACTGCGCCTGGTGGAGTGAGGCTGCGCCGCCGGCGATGAGGCCGATGGTCTTATCCCGCACCTCCCATCCGTGGCAGTACGCGCAGTGCAGAACGTCGCGGCCCCAGCGGTCGGACAAGTGCGGGATGTCGGGCAGTTCGTCGACGACGCCGGTGGCGACGAGTACTCTCCGGGCGTCGAGGGCCGTGTCGTCGGCAAGGGTGACTCGCAGGGTGAATTCACTGACCCGTTCCACACCCACCGCGGTTCCGCTGGCGAGGATGCCGCCGTACTGCTCGACCTCCGAACGTCCAATGGCCAGCAGTTCGCGTGGGTCGACACCCTCACGCCCGAGGTAGCTGTGAACCTGTCCGGCAGACGCGTTACGGGGCGAGCCCGCGTCGACGACCAGCACCTTCCGCCGGGCACGGCCCAGCGTCACGGCTGCCGCCAGTCCCGCAGCACCCCCACCGATAACGACAACGTCGAATACATTCATGCCGCGAGACTGCCCACCCTCCGGCACGCCCGGCAAGATAACTTGCCAGCATGGCAAATGCTTGAAGGGGTCATCAGACGCGTCGTGCCGGTCGACCGTTGAGGGCTGCTCGCCGGCTCAGGTAAAGGAGCCTTCGGTGAGGCCAGGTCGGCTGCGCTTCGGGGGCTGAACTCGGCCACCGCACTCGAGACCGGGTAGGCCAGTTCGGCACGTCCGCCGAGCGGGCCCCGCCGTGGCGGATCGCGCGGTCCGGTTGAATGTTCGGCGGCTGCGCCGCTGGGCATCGAGGACGTTCACACCGGGATGGCGTGCTGGGTGACGTAATGCAGGATCAGTGTTTCGATCGATCGGCGGAACGAGCCCTGCTGCCGCTCGCTCAAAGTGCTTGCCAGATCCCCGATCTCGGCTCGGACCGCGTCGCGCACCAGATGCACGACGGCTCGGCCGGCGGCGGTGACGGTGACATGGACGGCGCGCCGGTTTCCGGGGACGGCGATCCGTCGCACCAGGCCGCGCCGCTCAGCTCGATCGACCAAGCCGGTGACGCTGGACTTCTCCAGTTCCAGGATGCCGGCCAGCTGCTGCATGCCGATCTCGCGATCGTCGAGTATTGCGAGCATTCGCAACTGGGTGACCGATAACCCTTGTTGGCCGGCGAGGCGGCCCAGGACCGCCTGCAGGATGAACGACAGCTGGATCAGCCCGTCGACCAGGTCCGGCGCCGGATCGGGTGCGTCAGTGGTCACAGTAGGCAACGTTAGCTTGATTCGGTTCGCGATACCAACTATTTTGGTTCGTGACACAAACAGTATTTGGGACGAACAATGAAGTAGGCCTGAGCGGGGTCGGCCGCACACAGTGCCGCCGGGCTCGACCCCGACCGGAATAGGGAGAGAAGCAGTCCCATGACGGATCAGAAACGCATCGCCGTCGTCATCGGCAGCACCCGCCCCGCCCGTATCTGCGCAGGCATAGCCGCCTGGGCACGCGACACTCTGCGGGAGGAGGGCGATCTCGACTATGACCTGCTCGATCTCGCCGAGGTCGGCCTGCCGTTCCTGGACGAGCCTCGCCAGGCCGCGCTACAGCAGTACGAGCACGAACACACCCGGGCCTGGAGCCGACTCGTGCAGAGCTACCACGGCTTCTTTTTCGTCTTCCCGCAATACAACTGGGGCTACCCGGGGGTGCTGAAGAACGCGCTGGACTACCTCTACTGGGAATGGCGCGACCGACCCGCGAGCCTGCTGACCTACGGCACCCACGGCGGCAACAGGGGCGCCGAACAGCTCATCGGTGTCCTGCACGGACTGCACATGCGACTGCTCGATACACACGTCGAAGCCGTCATCACCGAGCAGGACGTGG
This sequence comes from Nocardia sp. NBC_01499, assembly GCF_045040275.1. Classification (NCBI taxonomy): domain Bacteria; kingdom Bacillati; phylum Actinomycetota; class Actinomycetes; order Mycobacteriales; family Nocardiaceae; genus Nocardia; species Nocardia sp. NBC_01499. The sequence goes on from NZ_CP109426.1 coordinate 5,498,696, forward strand.
ACGAAGACTGGCAGCTGCGTGACCTCGACGCCACGCTCCATCCGAACCGGGAACTGCTGCGCAAGATCGGGGCCGAGATGGCCCGCGCACTCAACGGCAACTCATAACCGCAGTCCCTGCGGAGAACGGAGAAACAATCATGACAACTCGCCAGGTGGGCTTCATCGGGCTCGGGAAGATGGGCGCTGCCCTCGCAGGCCGACTGCTCGACGCCGGTTACAACGTCACCGTGTGGAGCCGGACTGCGGCCAATGCGGACGACCTGCTGGCGCGCGGCGCGACGCGCGCCGACCACCCCGAAGACGCGATCGCCACCGGGACGGTCTTCTCGATGCTGAGCAACGAAGAGGCGGTGCGGCAGGTCTTCACCGCGGACCGGATACGTTCCGCGCCAGAGGGTTTCGTGCACGTCAACCACGCGACCATCAGTCCGGCCGCAGCTCGCGAGTTCGCCGCGCACGGCGGGGGTTACCTCAGCGCCCCGGTCATCGGCCGACCCGAGGCGGTGGTGGCCGGTAAGCTCGCCGTGCTGATATCGGGCGACGCGGACGTCCGAGCCGCGGCGGCACCGATGCTCGCCACACTCGGCCGACAGGTGTGGGACTTCGGTGCCGCCGTGGACGCCGCACCGACGGTGAAGATCGCGGTCAACTACCTGATCCTGCACGCGTTGCAGGCACTGTCCGAATCGATCACCCTGCTGCAGCACGCCGAGCTGAACGCGGGGCGGTTCGTCGAAATGATCAACGATTCGGTCTTTCCAGGCCCGGTGTACAGCGGCTACGGCGACGCCATCGCGACGAGCACCTACACGCCGCCAGGGTTCACCACCACGCTCGGACTCAAAGACCTGAACCTCGCACTGGGCGCCGCCGATGAACTCGGCGTCGCACTACCAACCGGGCCGATCCTGCACGACGTGTTCGCCACCGCGGTCGAGCAAATCGGCGCGGATCTCGACTGGGCGAGCGTCGCCGAAGTCACCCGGCAACGGTCCCTCGGTAACGGTATTGCCTGATCGGCAAATCGACCGCCGTGAGGCCGGCCCCGGTCAGACTCGGCGACTCGAGCACGCGGAGCCATAGGCAGCGCCGAACTCGGGCGGCCGGACGTGAACATCCTCTAAGCAGCCGCATATCGCGCGTTCTATGAGTCTGGCTCGGTCGAGGACAGGCGCGGACAACCTTGCCGCCGCATGGAACCAACCGCACCGCCGGGCGCGTTCTCTTGGGGATTCAGACCTGTGGCGTGATGTTGTGTCGCAGACACTCCGGCGGAGTTTTGCGACAGTTCTCTGGGGTGTTGCAGTTCAGGTGGCTGGGTGCCGTGACTGTCCGTTGACCTCAGTCTTCGACACCATCGACGAGGCGTTGCGCGCCGCGGCAACCTAGACGCGGCCTACAGCAATTCTGGTGCGAAATAGGTGGCGGCCAGGGCGACGAAGGTCTTGGCGTCCTCCGCCGATACGGCGTATTCGTTGGTGACGCGGCGGGCCACGAAGACTTGTTGCGGACCGCGGTCGCTGTTGGGGTGGGCGGCGATTTCGGTTCGCAGGTCGGCGACGACGGCTTTGGCGAGGTCCACGCTTTCTCGCCGGTATTTCCACGCCATGACGGAGAGTCGGCCGTCGTAGGAGTCGAGCCCGTCGAGGAACTGCTTCTCGTCGGCGGTGTACTGCTGGATGCGCGGAATTCGGTCGCCGTAGACGTTGAGGGTCAGGCCCGCGGAGAAGCCGAGGGAAGCGCCGAAGAGGAAGACCGCCGCGGCGATGAGGAGGCGACGGGTACCTGGTGAGGCTTTGATCACCTACCGAATTGTATTGCGTGACAGCGGCGTCGAAGTCGAGTTGTAGCGGCTCCCTGGCGATCGCGGGTACCGCTGTGCTGGGTCACCGCCGACACCTGTCGTGATTCGCGTTAGGTGCCGCGAAGGCCGGTGAACTGCTCAAACCTTTGGCTGAACCGCTTCGGACTCTGGTGACCCCAAGAGAAATGGCGTCCAACCGTGTATGACCGAATCTCCGCACCCTGATACCGACTCGAATCCGTTGTTCGGCAAGTGGACCGCCGACGGCCGCTCGAGTCAGTGCGAACGCTGGCTGGAGTGGACAGCGGGGACCTACTTTTCGAGCGAGGCAAGCCGACGAATTCCCTTCGAGAACGACCCGGATCGCCAGTCCGGTGGGTAGCCGACCATCTACGGTGAGTCGATGTTTGCACTCGTGGTGAAGTCGATGCCCCGCGCCTCCGCGGCGAGCATGGCCTCGAGGATCGCCTCGGCCTCGACCGGACCGGGATCGACCAGCAAGCGAGCGAACCATGCCGCGCGCGGCAACGACTCGAAAGTGCGTGAGGTTTCGACGATCTTGCCGCCGCGCGGAATGCGGTAGCGCACTTTCCATGTGGTGAGGCCCGCGGCGCTGGTGTGCGGGATGGGTATCGGTCCCTGTGGGAGGGGGGCAATTCGGGCACGTCGTGAGGGCATGGTCGCGAACCAATCAGTCGCGACGCCGAATCCCCTCAGATCCGTTGTGTACCGGGGTGTGTACGCAAACAGGGCCAAGATCATCGATCTCAGCCCTGACCTGCGCTTACGTGGTGGGCGAAGGGGGACTTGAACCCCCACGTCCCGAAGGACACTGGCACCTGAAGCCAGCGCGTCTGCCATTCCGCCACTCGCCCGAGCGACTCGGAGACAGTATCACGCACCGCGCGTCGACACGAAATCGCCCGTGGGGGGCCGTGACGCGGGGGCTGGACAAGCGCGGGAACCCGCTGATCTGTCCAAGAGTTACAGGTGTGGACGATCGTGGATATCATGCAATGAACGTGCTCGATACGCGACACGCCATACACGTGTGTCGTTGTTACGAATCAGCAGAAGAGACGCTCACCGAAGGGAGGCCGAGATGGGCATCGTTTCACGGTTCGAGCGTCGTCTTCAGGGCGCCGTCGGTGACGTGTTCGCCAGGGTGTTCGGCGGCAGCGTCGTGCCCCAGGAGGTGGAGGCGGCGCTGCAACGTGAGGCCGCCGATCATGTCCAAGAGCTCGATGGCGGACACCTGTTGGCTCCCAACAGTTATGTGATCACTATCAATTCTTCCGATCACCAGCAGTTGGACGCCGATCATGACCTCACCACCCGCGCGTTCGCCAAACACCTGCAGGATTACATCCGCGAGCAAGGCTGGCAGACCTACGGCGAAGTACACGTGGCATTCGAGGCATCACCTACGCTGCACACCGGACAGTTCAGAGCAAGCGGCCGGGTGGACCCGGACGTCGATCGTGGAGCGACACCAGCTCACAGCCCTGAGCCAACGCCACAACGACCTGCAAACCCGCAACCAGGAGCTGGCCCCATGACGCAGAACTCAGGCTACGACCCGAGCCGTGAGCCCGCGGAGTCCGATCCACGCAACCGCGGGTACGCCCCTCCGCCTGCCGGTCGCGGCGGAGCGCAGAACGGCGCGTACCGCGAGGACTACGGTCGTGGCGCGGCGCCCTACGGTGCCGACTATCAGGCGCCGGAGGGTCAGCAGGGTTACAGCGACTACCAGAACGGCTACGACTACCAGCAGGGTGGCCAGGCCTACGGTCAGCCGGGGTATCAGGAGCCGGGCTACGGTCAGCAGCAGGGCTATGCCGATCGTGGCTACGGTCAGCCGGGCTATCAGGAGCCCGCGGCGTACGGTCAGCCCGGCTATCAGGAACCGGCCGCCTATGGCCAGCCCGGCTACCAGGAACCGGGCTACGGCCAGCAGCAGGGCTACGGCCAGCAAGGCTATGGCGATCAGGCGTACGCGGATCCGGCCTACGGCCAGCAAGGCCAGGGCTACGCCCAGCCGGGGTACGGCCAGCAGGGCTACCAGGAGCCCGGTTACGGCGAGCAGACCTACGCCGAGCCAGGCGCCTATGGCCAGGACGACCAGGGCGGTTACGGCCAGGCCTACTCGCAGCAGCCCGGCTACGGCGCGCAGCCCGGCTATGGCGCCGCGCCCGCGTATCCCGCTGCCCCGCAGGCCGGATCGGGCTACTCGGCGACTCTTCAGCTCGATGACGGCAGCGGCCGCACGTACCAGTTGCGTGAGGGCAGCAACATCATCGGTCGCGGCCAGGACGCGCATTTCCGGCTGCCCGATACCGGGGTGTCGCGCAGGCATATCGAGGTCCGCTGGGACGGGCAGACCGCGATGCTTTCCGATCTGGGTTCCACCAACGGCACGCTGGTCAACGGTTCACCCGTGCAAGACTGGCAGCTCGCCGACGGGGATGTCATCCGCGCCGGGCACTCCGAGATCCTGATCCGTATCGTCTGATCCCGTAAGCTCGCGATGCAGGTCACGACTTGGCCATCAAGGATTCGTCGGTCGTATCGTGATCGAATTCGACCTACGGCCCTATGATGCTGCCAACACACGCACGGCTTCGGAACCGGGGTCGGCAAGACCAGCATGCTGGTGGGGGTGGTCGAACCGCACCTACGGCACCGACATACACGGTCGAACAGGAGGTGGAACGCCGTGCAGGGACTGATCCTGCAATTGACCCGTGCGGGGTTCCTACTGCTGTTGTGGTTGTTCGTGTGGGCGGTGCTGCGCACCTTGCGCAGCGACATCTACGCGGCATCCGGCATACGGATACAGCCCAGGGCCGCACGCGGTTCCGCGGTGCTGCCCTCCTTCAGCCGGGGCCAGAAGGGCGCCAAATTTCTTGTGGTGACTCAAGGTTCACTCGCCGGCACCCGCATCTCGCTAGGCACCCAACCGGTGCTGATCGGGCGTGCGGACGACTCCACGCTGGTGCTCACCGATGATTACGCCTCGACCAGACATGCGCGACTGTCCCCGCGTGGCGATGATTGGTACGTCGAAGACCTCGGCTCGACGAACGGCACCTACCTCGATCGCGCGAAAGTCACCACTGCCGTGCGGGTTCCGCTCGGCACTCCTGTCCGTGTCGGCAAAACAGTGATCGAGCTGCGATCGTGACACTCGTTCTCCGCTACGCAGCGCGTAGCGACCGCGGTCTCGTACGAGGCAACAACGAAGACTCCGTCTACGCGGGCGCGCGATTACTAGCGCTCGCCGACGGCATGGGTGGCCATGCCGCTGGCGAGGTGGCGTCGCAGTTGATGATCGCCGCCCTCGCCCATCTCGACGACGACGAGCCTGGCGACGATCTGCTCGGCAAGCTCGATTCGGCGACCAGGGAGGGCAATGCCGCCATCGCCGATCAGGTCGAGGAGGAGCCCGAACTCGACGGGATGGGCACCACGCTCACCGCGGTCCTGTTCGCGGGCAAGAAGCTCGGCCTGGTGCATATCGGCGATTCCCGCGCCTACATGCTGCGCGGCGGTGAACTAGCCCAGATCACCAGGGACGACACCTTCGTCCAGTCACTGGTCGACGAGGGCCGGATCACGGCGGAGCAGGCGCACACGCACCCGCAACGTTCGCTGATCATGCGCGCGCTCACCGGCAACGAGATCGAGCCGACGCTGATCATGCGCGAGGCGCGCGCCGGTGACCGCTATCTGCTGTGCTCGGACGGCCTGTCCGATGTGGTCAGCGATGAGACCATCGCGAACACCATGCGCGAGGGCAGCACCGACGAATGCGCCGACCGGCTCATCGAACTCGCGTTGCGCAGCGGCGGCCCGGACAACGTCACCGTCGTCGTCGCCGACGTCATCGACCTCGATTACGGCCAGAGCCACCCGATCGTGGCCGGTGCCGCGTCCGGGGTCGACGAAGACACGCCGCCGCCGAATACCGCGGCCGGACGCGCGGCAGCCATGCGCCCGCCGCGCGCCGCGCCACGCCGCGCCGCCACGACTCCCGAGCCGGAGCCGAAGGGCAAGGCGCGCAAGCTGCGCTGGATCGTGCTGGCGTTCGCGCTGGTGATCGCCGTCGGTGTCGGACTGCTGGTCGGCTACAAGATGATCCGCAGCAACTACTACGTCGGCGCCGACAACGGCTCGGTGGTGATCCTGCGCGGCCTACCAGGTTCGGTGCTCGGCTACTCGATCCATGATGTGAATCTCGTCGGCTGCGTCACTAAGACCGGGGAACTTTCCCTGGTCGATCCCGGCGCCGATATGCCGTCGGCGTGCAAGCAGCTGAAGGTGACCGATCTCAAGCAGACCGGCCGCGAGCAGGTCGGCAAGGGGTTGCCGCCCGGTTCGCTGGATCGGGCCAAGGAACAGATGCGGTCCATCTCGCACGGCGAGCTGCTGCCGCCGTGCCCGGCGAAGTCGTCGGTGCCGCAGCCCGGCGTGCTGCCGTCCGCGGACCCAGCGCCACCCGCCGCCCCGCCCGCACCGCCAACGCCGAGCACCGCCGTACCCCCGACCCCCGACCCAGCGCCGGGCACCGGTGACGCGCGGGGCACCGAGATCAAGACACCGGCGAAGTCGGAGGCCCCGGTTCCGTCGTCGTCCGCGTCGCCGAACCCCCAGATCGCGGGGGAGAACTGCCGGGTGACGGACTGATGTCCGCGCCGGCACCGCCGACCGCTGGGGCTTTCCCCAGTCCTCCCGGCGGCTTCGCTCCCGCGCCACCGCCGAGCACCCGACGCAATATCGAACTGTTGTTGCTTGCGGGTGCGACGGTGATCACCACTGTCTCGCTGTTTCTGGTCGAGGCCAGTCAGGAGCAGGCGGTCACCTGGGACATCGCCAAGTATGGGCTGGCCTTTCTGGCGTTGTTCGCGGTAGCGCACCTCGCGGTACGCCGGTTCGCGCCGTTCGCCGATCCGCTGCTGCTGCCGATTGTCGCGCTGCTCAACGGACTCGGGCTGGTGCTGATCCACCGGCTCGATCTGGCCGATCAGCAGGAGGCGGCCTACAACTCGTTGGCGGTGCCCTCCCCCGACGCCAACCAGCAGATCCTGTGGACCGGCCTCGGCATGGCGGTGTTCGTCGGATTGTTGATCGTGTTGCGTGACTACCGGACGCTGGCCCGCTACGGCTACACCCTCGGCCTGATCGGGCTGCTCGCGCTGGCACTGCCCGCGGTGCTGCCCGCGCGATTCTCCGAGATCAACGGCTCCAAGAACTGGATCAAGATCACCGGATTCAGCATCCAGCCTGCGGAATTCGCGAAGATCCTGCTGATCATCTTCTTCGCGTCGGTGCTGGTGGCCAAGCGCGATCTGTTCACCGCAGCCGGGCGCCACCTGCTCGGCATGGAGTTCCCGCGCGGTCGCGACCTCGGCCCGATCGTGGTGGTCTGGATTGTCTGCGTCGGCGTGCTCGTCTTCGAAAAGGACCTCGGCACTTCGCTGCTGATCTTCAGCACGGTGCTGGTGATGCTCTACATCGCCACCGAACGAGTCGGCTGGCTGATCATCGGCGGCGTGCTGCTCACCATCGGATTCTTCTTCGCCTACCAGACTTTCAGCCACGTCAAGGTGCGCACCCTGACCTGGCTGCATCCGTTCGACGACTACAACAACACCGGCTACCAGATCTCCCAGTCGCTGTTCGGGCTCGCCACCGGCGGTCTGGCCGGTACCGGCCTCGGCAGCGGACGGCCCAATCAGGTGCCCTTCGCCAAGACCGACTTCATCATCACCACCATCGGCGAGGAGCTCGGCCTGATCGGGCTCACCGCGGTGCTCGTGCTGTTCCTCGTGCTCATCGTGCGCGGCCTGCGCACCGCGCTCGCCGTGCGTGACAGCTTCGGCAAGCTGCTCGCGGCCGGGCTCGCGTTCACCGTCGCGATCCAGCTGTTCGTGGTGGTCGGCGGTGTCACCAAGCTGATTCCGCTGACCGGTCTCACCACGCCGTTCATGTCCTACGGTGGTTCGTCGCTGCTGGCCAACTACGCGCTGCTGGCATTGCTGATCAAGGTCTCGGACGCGGCCCGCGCGCCCGCGCCGGTCCGTAAGAATGTGCCAGCGGCCCCGATCGCGGACGCGACCACCGAACTGTTGCGCAAGCCCGAAGCGGGCCGACCGGAAGCGGGGCCCGCGACGTGAACACTCCGCTACGCCGGGTCGCCATCGCGGTGATGTTGATGATCGTCGCGCTGCTGCTCAACGCCACCTACGTCCAGGTGATCAAGGCCGACGACTACCGCTCCGATCCGCGCAACTCCCGGGTGCTGCTCGACGAGTACTCCCGCCAGCGCGGGCAGATCTCCGCGGGTGGCACCGTGCTCGCCAACTCGGTGGCCACCGAAGACCGCTACAAGTACCTGCGCACCTACCCGAGCTCCCCCGAGGCCTACGCGCCCGCCACCGGCTTCTACTCGATGCAGTACCGCACAACGGGATTGGAGCGGGCCGAGGATTCGGTGCTCAACGGCTCCGACAGCCACCTGTTCGGGCAGCGCCTCGTCGATATGGTGTCGGGTCGAGATCCGCGCGGCGGCAACGTGATCACCACCCTCGATCCGGCCATGCAGCAGGTCGCCTACGACCAGCTGACCAGCAAGGGCTTCACCGGCTCGGTGGTGGCGATCGAGCCGAGCACCGGCCGGATTCTCACCATGGTGTCCACGCCGAGCTACGACCCGAACCAGCTGTCCAGCCACGACGGCGCCCGCGGCACCCAGGCCTGGGAGGCGCTCAGCGCGGACGAGCGCCAGCCGATGCTGAATCGGGCTGTCTCGCAGACCTATCCGCCCGGTTCCACGTTCAAGGTGGTGGTCACTGCGGCCGCGCTGGCGAACAACATCGCGACACCGGACGATCAGTTCACCGCGGCACCGAACATCACCCTGCCCGGCACCAGCACCACGCTGGAGAACTACAACGGCACCCCCTGCGGCGCGGGCCAGACCGCCTCGCTCACCGACGCGTTCCGGCTCTCCTGCAACACCGCGTTCGCCGAACTCGGTGTCAAGGTGGGTGCCGCGAAACTCAAGGACCAGGCCGCCGCCTTCGGCATCGGCGAGGACCGCAGCATCCCGATTCCGGTCGCGGAGAGCACGGTCGGCACCATCCCGGACAACGCGGCCCTGGCCCAGAGCAGCATCGGACAGCGTGACGTCGCGCTGACCCCGCTGGACAACGCGGTGATCGCGGCGACCGTCGCCAACGGCGGTGTCCGAATGGAGCCGCACCTGATCGACCAGCTGCAAGGACCCGACCTGAGCGAATTGTCCAAGACCAAGCCGGTCTCGCTCGGCCAAGCGTTCAACGCCCAGGTAGCGTCGTCGCTGACGAATCTGATGATCGCGTCGGAGAACAACACCACCGGCGGCCAGCCCTCCCGCTATCAGATCGCGTCCAAGACCGGTACCGCCGAACATGGCAGCGATCCACGCAATACCCCACCGCACGCCTGGTACATCGCCTTCGCACCCGCACAGAATCCGAAGATCGCCATCGCGGTGATCGTGGAGAACGGCGGGGACCGGGCGCTGGGCGCGACAGGCGGCAAGGTGGCCGCGCCGATCGCGCGCGCGGTCTTGGACGCCGGTCTGCGAGGGGGCTGAACGATATGGATGTGCGAGTGAAGGTACGGGGATGCTGAACAACGGTGCGATGATCGCCGACCGGTACCGCCTGCAGCGCCTGATCGCGACCGGCGGCATGGGCCAGGTCTGGGAGGCGCTTGACACCCGGCTCGACCGCCGGGTGGCGGTGAAGGTGCTCAAGTCGGAGTTCTCCGCCGACCCGACGTTCCGGCAACGGTTCCGCACCGAGGCAAGGACCACCGCCCAGCTGAACCACCCTGGGATCGCGGGGATCTATGACTACGGCGAGACCACCGACCCGCAGGGCAGCGAAACCGCCTACCTGGTCATGGAACTGGTGCAGGGTGAGCCGCTGAACACGGTGCTGAACCGGCTCGGCAGGTTGTCCGTCGGCCAGGGTCTCGACATGCTCGAGCAGACCGGCCGGGCGCTCGACGTCGCGCATCGGGCCGGGGTGGTGCACCGCGATGTGAAGCCGGGCAACATCCTGGTGACGCCGACCGGTCAGGTGAAAATCACCGACTTCGGCATCGCCAAGGCCGTCGACGCCTCGCCAGTGACCAAGACCGGCATGGTGATGGGCACCGCGCAGTACATCGCGCCGGAGCAGGCGGTCGGCGAGGACGCCACCGCCGCCAGCGACGTGTACTCACTCGGCGTTGTCGGCTACGAGGCGCTGGCCGGGACGAGGCCGTTCAGCGGCGACGGCGCGATCACCGTCGCGATGAAGCACGTCCGTGAAACGCCGCCGCCGATGCCGGGTGATGTGCCCCCGAACGTGCGCGAGCTGATCGATATCACCATGGGCAAGGATCCGAACGGCCGCTACTCGCGCGGCGGCGAGTTCGCCGACGCGGTGGCCGCCGTGCGCGCCGGTCGCAGGCCACCGACCCCGACCGGGGCCAACCCTTCGATGTCGATGACCGGTGCCACCCGGGTGCTACCGCCAGGACCGACCGTCGCGATTCCTTCCGCGCCATCGGATTTCGACGGCGCGACGGTGCACTACTCCACGCCCGCCGGTGCGGCACTCGGCAACGCCGGCTACGCCAACGGTGCCGGGGCGCCCGCGACCATGCTCAATCCCGGCACCGGCGGCAATCAGGTGCCGCCGGGTGACGGCAAGCGGTTCACCACCTCGCAGAAGTGGATGGCCGCGCTCGGCGCCGGTGCGGTGCTGCTGCTCGCCGCCGTCCTCTACCTGATGTTCGGCGGCGACACGAACCCCGATTCGAAGGTGCCACCGGCTACCTCGTCCACCACCGCCCCCAAACCGCCCCCGCCGCCGGTGACAAGCACGACGACGCCCAAACCTGTTCCGCCGCCGGTGGTCACCACCACCGAGCAGCCGACCACCACCACCGAACCGCCAACCACCACGCCGGAGCCGACGACGACAACACCGTCGCCGACCACCACGACGCCGAGTACAACCAGGAACAGGCCGACGACGACTCCGGCCACCACCCTGCCCCGAATTCCCACCATCGACATACCATTTCCGGGGAACAACAACCCCGGCGGCCGGAATCCCGATCTGCGGGATCCCGATTCGCGCAATCCCGGTGCCCGGACCCCCGCGGCCACTCCGAACCCGCCCAATACTTCTTCGCAAGGACAACAATGACGACCCCGAAGAATCTCTCCTCCCGCTATGAGCTGGGCGAGATCATCGGGTTCGGCGGCATGTCCGAGGTGCACAAGGCGCGCGATCTACGGCTCAGCCGGGACGTGGCGATCAAGGTGCTGCGCGCCGACCTGGCCCGCGATCCCACCTTCTACCTGCGGTTCAAGCGCGAGGCCCAGAACGCCGCCGCGCTGAATCACCCGGCCATCGTCGCGGTGTACGACACCGGCGAGGCCAAGGTCGACGACGGGCCGCTGCCCTACATCGTGATGGAGTACGTCGACGGCGACACGCTGCGCGACATCGTGCGCGGCCAGGGTCCGCTGCCGCCGCGCCGGGCCATGGAAGTGGTCGCTGACGTCTGTGCCGCACTGGATTTCAGCCACAAGGCCGGAATCGTGCACCGCGACATGAAGCCAGCCAACATCATGATCAACCGGGCCGGCGCGGTGAAGGTGATGGACTTCGGCATCGCGAGAGCGATCGCCGACAGCGCCAACCCGATGACCCAGACGGCCGCGGTAATCGGTACCGCGCAATACCTTTCGCCCGAACAGGCGCGCGGCGAGACGGTCGACGCCAGGTCCGATGTGTACTCCGTCGGCTGTGTGCTGTTCGAAATCCTCACCGGGGAGCCACCTTTCACCGGTGACTCGCCGGTCGCGGTGGCATACCAGCACGTCAGGGAAGATCCGCGGCTGCCGTCGCACGTTCATCCCGGGGTGCCGCGCGAGCTCGACTCGGTGATCCTCAAGGCGATGAGCAAGAACCCGGCCAACCGCTATCAGAGCGCGGCCGAGATGCGCGCCGACCTGATCCGGGTGCTCGGCGGGCAGAAACCCATCGCGCCGATGGTGATGACCGACGAGGACCGCACCACCGTCTTCGGCGCCAACGAGCCGGCGCCGCGCAGCTACCGCACCGTCGAGCGCCACGACGACACCGCCGAGCAGGGGCCCACCGAGCCGGGCGGCGCGCGCCGCTCCCTCTACATCGCCATCGCCGCGGCCGCCGGTGTCGCCGTGCTGCTCGCCGTGTTCTGGGTGTTCATCGGTCCTGGCAGCAAGCCGGATCAGGTTGCCGTGCCCGACCTTTCGGGCAGACCCGCGCAACAGGCGGCGGACACGCTGACCTCGGCGGGCTTCGCCGTCTCCATCCAGCAGAAGCCGGACAGCAAGGTGGCCACCGGCAATGTCATCTCCACCGCGCCGCTCGGCGGGGCGCGGGCGGACAAGGGCAGCAACGTCACCATCCAGGTCTCCACCGGCCCGGCCCAGGTGCAGGTGCCCAAGCTCGACGGCATGAGCCAGCAAGACGCCGAAGCGGCGTTGCGCAAGGGCAGCCTGACGCTGGATCCGAACGTGCAGCGCAAGCCGTCGAGCACGCAGGACACCGACAAGGTGATCGGTCAGGACCCGTCAGCGGGCTCGCGGGTCGACGTCGACCAGGCCATCGTCATCACCCTCGGCAGCGGCCCCGAATCGGTCAGGGTGCCGAACGTCGTCGGCCAGGACATCGAGGTCGCCCGGCCGAACCTGGTGGACAGCGCCGGATTCAAGATCACGATCCAGGAGGTGCCGTCCGCCCGGCCCAAGGGCGAGGTGCTCTCGACCAGTCCCGCGGGCGGCATGCCTGCGGACAAGGGCTCGACGGTCACCGTTCAGGTGTCCAGCGACCAGATCAAGATGCCGTCGCTGGTTGGGCTCACGGTCGCGCAGGCGGTGGACAAGCTGCACGCGGAGGGTTGGACCGGGACGCAGAGCCAGATCAGCCAATCGCCACAGGGCACGTTCGACACGAGCAGCGTTGGCCGGATTCTCAGTCAGCAGCCGTCCGCGAGCGGTTCGATCCCGAAGAACGGGACGGTAGTGGTCGGTGTCGGAGTCCTCGGGCCGCCGTGATCCGACGGCGTCTCGCTCGCGAGACCCGGGACAACTTCGTAACCCGACACACCGACCGGTCGGTGTGTTCAAGGGCAGAATTGGGCTTGCTCCATCCGAATCAGCAGCGCTGAGTAGCGAGGAGGAAGCCCTATGACCACCGCCAGGGACATCATGAAACCCGGTGCGCAGTGGATCTCCAAGGACGAGACCGTCGGGAAGGCCGCCAGGGTGATGGCGGAACTCGGCGTCGGGTCACTGGTCATCGCCGACGACAACGACCGGATGTGCGGGATCATCACCGACCGCGACATCGTCGTGAAATGCATTGCGCAGGGCCGATCCCCGGCCACCACGCGCGCCGCCGAACTCTGTGCGTCGACGCCGCGCTGGGTCGCCGCGGACGCCGACGTCGAGGACGTGCTCGACGAGATGGAGAGTCATCGGATCAAGCGGATGCCGGTGATCGACAACAAGCGCCTGATCGGCATGATCAGCGAGGCCGACCTGGCCAGGCACCTCGACGACAATCAGCTCGGCGAGTTCGTGACGGCGATCTACGGTCGGCCTTAGGCCGAGTCAGGACAGATCGAGGTGGCGGTTCATCGACATCGCCGCCGTCGCCAACTCGGCAAGCTCGACCACCTCGACACCGTGCTGCCGTAGCTTCTCCACACCGACGCAGTTGGTCACGAAGGTCGCGGGTTCGCGCCAGGCGAGGACCACCCTGGGAATTCCCGCCCGCAGGATCCGGTCGGTGCACGGCAGCCGCGTCGCGGTGCCGCGCTGCGAGCACGGTTCCAGGGTGCTGTAGATCGTCGCCAGCGCCAGCCGGGGATCGTCCGCGTCGAGCTTGTTCAGCGCGGACTCCTCGGCATGCACCTTCGCGTCGGTCTCCCGCGAGTATCCGGTGGCGATCTCCACCCCGTCGACGACGATCACCGCGCCGACGGAGAACGCCGTCTCGCTCGGCGGGCACAATCGCGCGAGTTCGATGGCCCGTCGCATGAACCGAATGTCCTTGTCCGCCTTACCCTTTGGCTTCGGAAGGTAGCGCAGGACCGCCACGTCACCGACCTGCGCGACGTCGGCAAGGTGCATTCGGCGGTGCGGTGCGTCGGGATAGCTTGCGGCGTCGAGGAATCGGGGAGCCGCGGCATCGCCGACCAAGAGCGGCGCGACGGCCATGTGCAGTTCGTCGGCGAGGTCGGCGGCCAGGAATGTGGTGTGGATACGGGTGCCACCCTCGACCATGAGCCGGGCGATGCCGCGGCGGCCGAGGTCGTCCAGCAGGGCGCCGAAGTCGAGTTCGGTGCCGAGCGAGGCGACTTCGGCGAGACCGGACAGGCTGTCGGCGATCCGCTTCGCGCCTGCGTCGGTGGTGTAGACGAGCTTGGCGCCGCCGTGGTGCCAGAACCGCAGCTCCGGATCAAGGTCACCGCTGGCCGTGACGGTGATCTTCAGCGGGAACTCCGGTTTGCCCGCCGCGATCCGCGCCGCCCGGCGATCGGCACTGTCGACAAGCAGCCGAGGATTGTCGCGGCGCAGCGTCTCGGCACCGATCAGGATCGCATCGGAGTCCGCGCGCACCTGATCGACCCGATCGAAATCCGCCGCGCCTGACAACCGCAGTCGCTCGGGGCTCGCGTCATCGATATAGCCATCGATACTGACCGCGACGGACAACAACACATACGGACGAGTCACCACCACACCTCCTGTCGCCCACTTCGCTGCATCCCGCTCGCTGCGCTCACCCACAGGCTCGACTTCACTATGTCCCACAGAGCCTGCCGCTGTGCCTCGCCCGCTACGGTTCTACACCGCCGCGTCCTTCATCGGGAGCTATGCGTTGATGGCTGACTCCTTGTACTCACACACGGCTTGGCCGCAGCGGTGCTCAGCATCGCTTCGCCGCGAACATCTTTGTTGCCTACGGCTCGCCTACCGGGCGTACACGGTAGCCACGCCTCCATCGCGCTGGGCGGACAGGAGGCCCACCGCGTCCGCTCACTGCAGCACCAGCGCCGCGACCTCCGCCTCGAGCATCTCGACCAGACTCTCGGCCGGGCGCTCGCCGCAGACGCCGAGCCAGTTGGCCAGCATCCGATGCCCGCCCTGGGTCAGCACCGATTCGGGGTGGAACTGCACGCCCTGGATCGGCAGGGTGCGGTGCCGCATGGCCATCACGATGCCGGTCTCGGTGCGGCCGAGCACCTCGATCTCCTCGGGCAGGGTGTCCTCGAGGACGGTGAGCGAGTGGTATCGCGTCGCGGTGAACGGGTCGGGCAGGCCGGCAAGCACCCCGGCGCCGATGTGGAAGACCGAGCTGGTCTTGCCGTGCAGCAGCTCGGGCGCGCGGGTCACGGTCGCGCCGAAGGCCTCGCCGATGGCCTGATGACCGAGGCACACGCCGAGCAGCGGAACGGAATGCCGGGCACAGGCGTGCACCAGGTCGATGCTGGCACCCGCCCGATCCGGGGTGCCAGGCCCGGGGCTGATCAGGACGCCGTCGAATTCGGTCACCACGGTGTCGACATCGGCGAGGTTCGGGTCGTCATTGCGCCAGACCACGGCCTCGACACCAAGCTGCCCGAGGTACTGGACCAGGTTGAACACGAAGCTGTCGTAATTGTCGACGACCAGAACACGCATGATCCGAGATTACGTCCCCGCACGGCGCCGCGTCGCATCCATTACCAGTTGGGATAGCCTAGAGACACACCGGAGGGCGCCCGAGCCTCGTCCACCGTGGCGAGCGAGCTCCGCACCACGCACCCGCGCCTGCCCCGCCGGTACCGACCTGCACGCCGAAATACGAGGACGTCATGCCCAAGTCGAAGGTCCGGAAGAAGACCGACTACACGATCAACCCTGCCAGCCGGACGCCGGTGAAGGTGAAGGTCGGACCGTCGCCCGTCTGGTACGTCACCATCATGCTCGGTTTCATGCTCGCCGGGCTGGCGTGGCTGCTCGTCTACTACCTCGCCGCCGACCACATCACCTGGATGAGCGACCTGAACGCCTGGAACTTCCTCATCGGATTCGGTCTCATGGTCGTCGGTCTGATCATGACCATGCGGTGGCGTTGACACCACATCTAGGTTGTTCCGGGTAACGCGGACACCACATCTGGGTTACAGACGTGTCATTCATGCACACCTGTGGATGAACCTGTGGACAACTCGAGGAGCGATTGGGGAAAGTGACGCGTGACACCTGATTCTCCCGATCCCCAGGCACCCGATCCGCGACCGCGCGACGCGACTCCGCGCCTCGCGTGGACCACGCCTGCCCCGGCTCTGATCGCGGTCACCGGCGGCGGCATCGTCCTGGCGGTCGCCGCGATCCTGTCGAACGAGGCGGCCAGCCGTCTGCTCATCGGATTGGCGGCGGTCGGCCTATTGGTGCTGGCCGGGCTGGGTTTCCGGCAGCGACCACGGCTGACCGTTGTCCCCGGCGCGGACCCGCGCATGGTGGTGCGCAACCTGCTCGGCGCCGACGAATACAGCCGCGACCAGATCATCCGCGCCCGGGTGGTCGACTATCGCCGCCTCGGTCGCAAGATGCCGATGCTGGAGATCGACGTCGATCACGACGGCAGCGAACGGTTGTTGATCTTCGGTCGCTGGGATCTCGGCGTACGACCCGACGACGTCTACGACACCCTGGTACAGACCCTCCGATTGTCGGGCAAGACCACCCGATAATCCCCGCGCCGTGCGAGTTATGCACAGGCACCATGGGTCGCGGCACAGACTCCGATCGGCGCGGCTTCGACGTGTTTCACGTGAAGCCGCGCCACGAATATCGAATCAGGCCAGCGACATAGCGGTAGCGCCGATCACGGCAACCCCCGACACTCCGACGACCGCGACGGCGACCCAGCCGATGAGCCGAGCGACCTCTTGCGATTTCGCGTGCAGCCAGCCGGGCAGGAACAGGATGCCGAGCGTCGCGAGCGTGCCGGCGGCCAAGCCACCGAGGTGTCCCCACAGCGAGATGCCCGGCAACGAGAAGCTGATGAAGACGTTGATGGCGATCAGGATCAGCATCTGCTTCGGGTCCTGCCGCAACCGGATCAGGATGACGGTGATCGCGCCGAACAGGCCGTACACCGCGCCCGAGGCACCGGCGGTCGCGCTGTTCTGCGAGAACACCATGACGGCGGCGGAGCCACCGAGCAGCGACACCAGATAGACCGCGAGATACCGCAGCCGCCCGAGCACCAGCTCGGTATCACGGCCGATCACATACAGCGCGAACATGTTGAGCAGCAGATGGATCGGACCGTAGTGCAGGAAGCCCGCACCGATCACCCGCAGCCACTGGCCGTCGGCGACGAACGGCGGAAACAGCACCCAGTCCCGGAACAGCGCCGAGGTTCGGTTGTCCACCAGGCTCTTGGCCTGCGCCGCGGTGATCGCGAAGACCGCGACATTGAGCGCGATCAGCGCGTAGGTCGCGTACGGCAGCGACGCCCGTGCCGCCGGCGCACCCGCGACGGTGCGCACCGGTGGCACGTCGCGCTGCTCCTGCCGCAGGCAGTCGACGCAGTGCTGACCGACCGCCGCCGGACGCAGGCACTCAGGGCAGGCCGGCCGTCCGCAGCGCGTACACGCCAGGCCGGTCGGACGATTGGGATGGCGAACGCACGTCGGCGCAGGCGGCTGGGCGGTCATAGCCTCATTCGATCGTGATCTTGGTGATTTCGACGGATTCCAGGGGACGGTCGTTGCGATCGGTCGCCGTCGTGGCGATGGCGTCGACGACCTTGCGCGACTCGGGATCGACGACCTCGCCGAAGATGCTGTGCTTGCGGTTGAGGTGCGGCTGCGCGCCGACGGTGATGAAGAACTGCGAGCCGTTGGTCGCTGGCCCCGCGTTGGCCATCGCCAGCAGGTAGCCGCGGTCGAAGCGCAGTTCTGGGTGGAACTCGTCGCCGAACTCATAGCCTGGCCCGCCGCGCCCGGTGCCGGTGGGATCCCCGCCCTGAATCATGAACCCGGCCATCACCCGGTGGAACACCGCGCCGTCGTAGAACGGGCCGGTGCTGCCGCCGCTCGCGTTCGCGGTGGTGTACGGCGCGGAACCGTCGGCGAGGCCGATGAAGTTGCGGACCGTCTTGGGCGCGTGGTTACCGAAGAGCGCGATCTTGATGTCGCCGCGATTCGTGTGGAGCGTCGCCACAGCGGTCTGATTCGGTGAGGTCACGCCGCAATGCTACGGTCCCGCCGCCCCGGAACTTCAGCGCACCGGCCGGTGCCTTCCGTGTCGGGTAGTCGAGTAGCGGATGCGCGCGGTGAGTTACCCGTAGTCGAACGAAATCGGTCGTCGCCGCACGGGCGTCGAGCGATGCGTCACCCGACCGAGTTCCGGCCGAGCGGATGGGCCGTGCATGCGCGCCGCCGAGCAAGGCCCTGAGCTGGCGCTACTGCATCAACGGCCCGGTTGTGCCAGCATGGGCCAATGACCTTGGGGCCCCTACATGTATCCGCACGTACTCGTAACCGGCTCATCGTCGCGGCGGCCGTCGCGCTGGCGGGTGCCGTGGCCTTGCTGATACGCAGTAAGCGGCCGCAGCCGCCGGTACCCGCCCCGGAGCCGCCGCGCATCGGCTACTCCCGCAACGGTTCCGCCCCGGCCCCCGTCGCGGGGGTAAACGCGGAGAACGGGCGCTGACGGCGGCCAATCATCGGCGCTCGCTGTCTCCGACTGAGGATGTTCCACGACTAGCGGCTGACGGTTTTCTTGTACTGACTGACCGCGAGCGGAACGAACACCACCATGATCACCACTACCCAGATCAGCGTGGTCACTTCGGGATTGCGCAGTGACCACGCGGTGGGCGCGGGCGACAGCGCGCTGGTGTTGCCGAACAGATCGCGGCTTGCCTGGGTGAGTGCGGAGACCGGATTCCATTCGGCGATGACCCGCAGCACCGTCGGCAGTTTCTCGCTCGGCACGAAGGTGTTGCCGATGAACGTCAGCGGGAAGACGACGATGAAGCTGGCGTTGTTGAAGACCTCCGGCGCGCGGACCAGCAGGCCGACGTAGGCCATCACCCAGGACACCGCGTAGGCGAACAGCAACAGCAGGACATAGGCCAGCACCGCGTCCAGGAGCGATCCGCGAATCCGCCAGCCGACCACGAGGCCGGTCAGCGACATCACCGTCAGGCTGACCACGTTGATCACCACGTCGCTGAGCGTCCGGCCGATCAGCACGGCGGACGGCGCCATCGGCAGCGAACGGAATCGGTCGATGATGCCCTTCTGCATGTCCTCGGCCAACGCCGAACCGGTGAACGACGCACCGAACACCACGGTTTGTGCGAAGATGCCCGCGATCAAGAACTCTCGGTACCCGCCGGGTACATCGATCCCGGCGCCGAAGATGTAGGCGAACAACAGCACGAACATGATCGGCGAGAGCGTCGAGAAGATCAGCACATCGGGCACGCGCCTGATCTTGATGATGCCGCGCTTCGCGATGGTCAGGCTGTCGCTGACCACCATCGACAATCGATCGACGAGTCCGGGCCGGTCGAATACCGGAGCGATCGTGGTCATCGGGTTGTTCCTTCCGCTGCTTCGAGCTTGTCCGCCGCGCCGTTGTCGTTGATCAGTTCCCCTGCCTCATGCCCGGTGAGAGTGAGGAAGACGTCATCGAGTGAGGGCCTGCGCAGGCCGACGTCGTGGATCGTCACGCCGTGCTCGGTGAGCTTGCCGATCGCCGCCACCAGCGCCTGCGAGCCGTCCGACACCGGGACGATGATGCGGCGCAGCCCGGGCTCGACGTGAATCTCGCCATCCGCCAAGCCTTTCAACGCCTGCATCGCGGTGCCGAGGTTGTCGGCGTGATCGACCGTGAGCTCGATCCGGTCGCCGCCGACCATGGTCTTGAGCTCATCGGCGGTGCCGCGGGCGATGACCTTGCCTCGGTCGATCACCGCGATCGCGTCGGCCAGCCGATCGGCCTCGTCCATGTGCTGGGTGGTGAGCAGCAGCGTGGTGCCGCCCGCCACCAACTCCTCGATGACATCCCACAGGTCCAGCCTGGCCCGGGGATCCAGGCCGGTGGTCGGCTCGTCGAGGAAAAGCACGGGCGGTTTTGCCACCAACGCACCCGCCAGGTCGAGGCGCCTGCGCATACCGCCGGAATACGTTTTCACCGGACGGTCGGCGGCGTCGCTGAGCCGGAATCGCTCGAGTAGTTCGCGCGCTCGTTGCTTACTACGCGGCACGCCCATGTGATACAGCCGCCCGACCATTTCCAAATTCTCGAAACCGGTCAGGTATTCGTCCACCGCGGCGTACTGGCCCGACGCGCCGATCCGGGAACGCAGCGTCCGTGGATCGCGCAGCACATCGATGCCCGCGACGGTCGCGCGTCCGGCGTCGGGCACGAGCATCGTGCTGAGCACCCGGACCGTGGTGGTTTTACCTGCGCCGTTGGGTCCGAGCAGCGCGGTAACGGTCCCCTCGGGGACCGAGAGGTCGAGTCCATCGAGGGCGACCAGATCGCCGTATCGTTTGACCAGACCCTCGGCGACTATTGCGTCGGGCATGATTCTCCTGAGTTCGTGAGTTTTCGTAGGATGTATTGCCCGACGCCAGTGAGCTGACGCCGACCGAATTCGCTGGATCGGAATCGAATTCCGATACTCGAGTCAGTATTGCGCCACCCACCGACAAGTTCATCCGTTTTGTTCGGTATCAAGATCATCCGAAAGGGACGGCCCGTCGGCAACGGGCGTCGTCCATTCCAGAACCTGCACGATGACGCCGTTGGGGTCGGTCACCTGGAACAGCTTCTCGCCCCACGGTTGCTCGACCAGCGGCAGCGTGATGGGCACACCCGCGTTCCGCAGTCGCGCCTCCTCGCGCGCGGCGTCATCGACGGTGAACGCGATCGCGATGCCTTGCGAGGCGATGTGTCGTTGCTCCTCGGGTAGCACCGCCAGGCCGAGCTCGTGCACCGCGATGCCCAACGCCGCCGGGTGCGTCAGCGATACGAAGCCGTCGGCCGCGATCGCCTCGAGGTAGCCGAAGTGGTCGATGAGGAACCGTTTCGTGGCGGCGATGTCGGCCACGGTCAGGGACAGGGTGCTGGCGTTGATGCGCAATGGCTCGATTCCTTCTGTGCGGCGAAGCTTTCTCTCTACAATGTACAGAGTTTTTGAGTAGCTGCCCACCCCCAAATCCTGGCCGCCAGTTTCCGCCCGTTGACAGACGAAAGGTCGCACCTCGATCCAGGCGGTGCTCGGGGGTGCCGGATCGAAGTGCGACCGGTTCGATACTCCCGCGCGGCACCGGGCCGCGTCGTGCGTAGCGGACTACCCGATTCGCCCGCGTGCGCTACTCGCACCCGGCGCGCGCCGACCCGAAAGGGGCCGAGCGCCTTGATCGCTCGGTTCCCGCGACCGGCCACCCCCGCGCTGAACACGAACACATGTTCGCACCGAGGTCCGACAGGTTTCGAAGCCGAGGCGTGCCGAGGAAGGCGACACGCGGCGCCTCCGCACGCCCGCTAGGCGCGAATCGCACATATCCGACAGCGATCCTCGCCACACAGCGACCGGTCGGCATGTTTTACGTCGTCGCCAGCATCCAGGCCCGACCACGCGAAAACCAGGTATCCACCTGCGCAACAGCGATTTTGGCAAACAACAGGCCACCGCCGAACAGTGACGAAACGGGGCAACTCACCCACCCAAAACGGCCTCGAACTAGGAGAAAGTAAGCCCACCCAAAAAATCTTCGAAAAGTGGCGCTTCCCACGCGCACACAATCGCGGATCATCGCGTAGGATCATTCAGGTCGGCCCCTCCCCCCCGGGCCGACCTTACGCGGGCCTCGGCTAACTCCCCCCCTTCGCCGAGGCCCGCTCCCCATTTCCGGACCAGGTCAGACCGCTTGATCGGCGCCGGGCAGCACCGATCGCCAGGCCGTAGCCAGCCGCTGATCGCGCACCCGCCCGGCGATCGCGAGCAACGGACGATCCCGCTCCCATCGCTGCGCGGTCACCGAATCCACCGACGCCCACAGGGAATCCAGCTCCGCGAGCAACCGGGCAAAGTACTCGAACGCGCCACCGAGCGCGATATGCACGCCTGGTGAACTCGGCGCATCGATGTCGAGCCCACGCACCGCCGCCACCACGGTCAACAGTCGCTGCAGCACCGATTGCGGCCAGTCCGCCGCCCGCGCCACCCTGACCAACCAGCCGAGTGCCGCCGCGAGCACATGGATGTCCTCGATCGTGCGGAACGGCTTGAGGTAGTCCAGGTAGCCGTCGCCCGGTAGCACCACTGCCGCAACATCAGTCAGCGTCACCATGGCGTGCGGGATCTCCGGGGCAAACGCGGTCGCGGGCAGATTCGTCACGTGCACCCCGGCCTCGCGGACATCGACCATGGTGGCGCGCAACCGATTCCGGCCGGACTCGTCCGCGCCGACACTGGCGAGCACCACCAGCCGGTGTGCCATCATGCCAAGCGTGGCAAAGGTTTTGGTGCCGTTGAGCCGGAAGCCGCCCGCGGCTTCGGTCAGCGTGGTCCTGATCGCCGACGGATGCCCGCCGCCCTCCTCGGTCGCGCACAATGCGACCAGTTCGTCAGCGGGCAGATCGGGAATCAGCGTGCGCAGCGCCTCCTGATATCCGGACAGGAACGCGAAGCCGAGCCGGTCGGCGCCGAATCCGCCAGCGATGGCGACATCGACCGGCTTGTCGAATCGGTTCGCGGCCACCCGATGTCGCGTCCAGGCCGCGGCGACATCGTCGAGCGGGGTCGCGGCGAGCGGTTCGGTCAGCAGGAAATCGAGCACGGAGTCCACTCCTGCACGGTAACCGGCGATAGGGCTCAGCCGGTGCGGCGCCGTGCCGCCAGTCACACAGCTCCTTGCCCACCGACCGTCGACACAGAGTGGTGACCGTCCGGCAACCAACGGCGCTGCACATGCGCGTTCCGCCGACGAGCGGTAAGACTGGGGAGTCATATCCGTATCGAAAGGAGCCTGACCTGTGCCAAAACCAGATGAAGCACGCAAAAGGGCACTTTTCGACAACGAGGCCAGATTGTCCTGGGTGCTGGCCGGATTGGCCGGACTGATCGGCGCAGCGGCGTTCATGCACACCGCTGGCTACTTCGTCACATTCATGACCGGCAACACCGAGCGCGCCATTCTCGGACACTTCCACGATCAAAAGGACACCGCGGTCGCGGCGGCCGGGCTGCTCGGGTCGTTCGTTGCCGGGGTGGTGGTCTCCTCCTGGTGCCGCAGGCGCTACTGGTCCGGCCATCCGCACGGACCGACGCTGCTGACGACCTTCAGCCTCGCCACCGCGTCGATCATCGACATCGTTCGATTCCAGAACCCGGAGACGGCCAGCATCGACTTCGTGCCGATCCTGTTCGTCGCGTTCGGTGTCGGCGCGCTGAACACCTCGTTCGTCAAGGACGGTGAGGTCTCCGTGCCGCTGAGCTACGTCACCGGCACCCTGGTCAAGCTGGCCCAGGGCATCGAACGTCATATCAGCGGCGGCGACTACGCGGATTGGCTCGGTTACTTTCTGCTCTACGTAAGTTTCGCGCTGGGCGCCCTGCTCGGTGGACTGTTGAGCCTGCTCGTCGCCGGCTGGGCCATGCTAATCACCGCGACGGTCGTCTGCCTGATCGTGACCGGCTACACCTACCTGCACCTCGACCGGCACGGACCGCTGTCCGGTCAGTGACTTTCGTGCACTCGTCGGCCGGTCCGGTTACGGTGGCCGCGTGGAGGAGAATTTCGGGGTCGACGCCGAGCAGTTCGCGGCGCTCGTCCGGCAACGACTGACCGATATCGGCGAGCACGACGCCGTGTACGACCCCGACGAGTTCACGATCGTCGTCGGCGACCTGCAGCTGTACCTGGGCAACATCTTTCGGGAGACCGCCGAGCTCCCGTCCGACGAACGGGACGCGCGGATCGCACGCTTCGTCGCCAGCGTCCGAGACGAAGACGAGCCGGAGGCCTGGCCAGCCGTCCGTGCCGCACTGCGACCCATCCTGCGCCCCAACGGCTTCGGCCTCAACTCCCCGACCGGCGACATGGTCGCGCTCACGCGCCCCGCTTTCCCGTTCGTAGACGAGCTGGTCGCGGTCGACCGCCCCAACTCCCGCTCGATCGTCTCCACCGCGACAGTGGCGGACTGGGGCGTCAGCGCCGATGAGGTCTTCGCCGCAGCCCGCGAAAACCTCACGGCCATGGCCGGTTCGCACGGCATCAAGGAAGCGGGCGTGCTCCGCTTCGCCGACAACGGCGACGGCTACTGCACCTCCTGGCCACTGATCCCCGGCTGGCTAACGGGCTCCGGCGACGGCACCCACCGCCCCATCGCCTTCCTGCCCGAGGTAGACACCCTGATCATCACCCCCGACACCGGCGACCTCACCGCCCTCTTCGCAGAGGTCGAGCAGCTCTACCGCAATGCCGTCCGCCCCATCTCCCCCCAGGCCTACACGGTCGACGACCACGGCACCGTAATCCCCCTCGACCACTCCCCCAACCACCGCCACCACGCCCTGGCCCTACGCGCCCGATGTGGTTTAGCCGTAACCGAATACGACGCCCAAACCGCAGCCCTCAACGAGGCAGTAGAACGCGACTTCACCTACCCCCGCCACAAAGACCTAGCCCCCGCATTCGTAGCCTCGGTCAGCTACGTAGCCGCCGACACCGGCCCCCGCACAGTCACCGTCTGGGGCAAAGACGTCGAATACCTCCTCCCAGAAGCCGACCACATCGCCTTCTGCACCAACCAATCCGGCGAAATGACCACCCTCTTCGAAACCCCCTTCGCCGCCGTAGCAGAAATAACCGGCCTAACCCCAATCCCCGGCATGTCCCCCCGCCGCTACGAAGTCCGCCACTGGCCAACCCCCGAAACCCTCGCCCGCCTCGAGGCCGCCTCGATTCCCCGCTGAACAGCGAAAGCACCCTGCCGCCCTATCTGGGATGTGCTGGGGTACCAAAGCTTTCGCCGAGAACAGGCGATGAGAGGCACACGCGAAACGGATCTCGGCACGACTTCGGGTAACCAAGGCTGGAAAGTGGTCCCGAAGCGATCCCGTCCGGCAGTCGACGAGCCAGCGCAAGCCCTGTCGGTACACCACCAACGACAAGTAGGTCGGTTACGAGTAACCGAGAAGCCTGGGAGGTAGTCAGGAATCCGCGCCCAGCGGGCAGTCAACAGGCCAGCAAACAACCCGTGGATGGTTCACCTGAGGAGGGGGGTCCGGGGGGCAAAGCCCCTCCGGGGCGGGGTGTGGGGGCTCCGCCCCCACAAGATACGCGGAACGCAAAAGGCTCATGCTCTCCATGAGCATGAGCCTCTGATGCGTGGAGCCTAGGGGAATCGAACCCCTAACCCCTGCCTTGCAAAGGCAGTGCTCTGCCAATTGAGCTAAGGCCCCGAGTCAGCGGGTGGTGACCTCGTGCCACATGTCGGCGTCGTTGCGCTGGCGCAGCTTGGAGATACCGATGAGAACCGCGACCACGGCACCGACCGTGACAAGAAACTTCATGGTTCCCACCCTACTGTGATGATCGGGAGTGGGCCTAGGAGGACTTGAACCTCCGACCTCTTCGTTATCAGCGAAGCGCTCTAACCGCCTGAGCTATAGGCCCGTATGGCTCTCGTGTTGTTCCACCTGAGCCGAGAGTAGAGATTACCCGACGCGTTATCTATCAACCAAAACGGCTGGTAGCAGGGCTGCCATCATCGAAAACGGCCGGTGTCGTCCCGGGTCGGGGACGACACCGGCCGTTGGACAATCGAGTGCTAGTCGGGATCGGCGAGGGTCACCTGGATGCCGCCGACCAGGTCGCAACACTGGTTGTAGATGAACGTGCCGACGGTGCCGAGTGCGGTGAACAGCACCACGTTGATCAGACCGATGACGCCCGCGTAGCCGAAGACCGTGCCTGCGTCGATGAGCCCGGCCGATCCGCTGTCCTGGGACACCATGTCGGTGAAGGTGTTGTTCAGCCGCTCCCACACGCCCATGCCCTCGAGCACGATGTAGAGCAGGCCGACCGCGAGCATCCAGACGAAGAACATGGCGACGCTGATCACCAGCGAGATCTTCAGGGTCGACCACGGGTCGATCCGGCGGATCTGCACGGTGGCCCGCAGCGGCTCGCCGGTGGCGACGGCGGCGGCCACCGCGACCGGCACCGCGGGCGAGATGGGTGTCTGCGGGCCGGTGTGGTCGGCGGACGGCGGCAGCGGGTGCCGGATCTCGGACAGGTCCGGCATGTCCTTGATCAGTTCGGGCCGCGCGATGCTTCGGGTCGGTCCGTCGATGCCGACGGACTTCACCATGGCCGCTTCCTTGCGGGCCGCCTTGGCCGCGAGGTCGGCGGTGGTGCGCGCGTTGGTCACGCCACCGCCGAGGCCACCCTGGCCGCCTTGGCCGCCCTGCTGGGCACCGGAGCCGCTCGGGCGGCCGGTGACCGGCGCTTGGCCCGGCCGGTACAGGTTGGACTGTGGTTCCCGCTGCGGCAGTTGTGCCCAGCCGTCCTGGAACGGCGATTGGCCACCACCGTTGCCGGACTGATCCCCCGACTCGGATGCGCCGGGCTCTGAGTTGTTCATCCGCACAGTCTGATCGAACGGATCTTGCCCGCTGTGACCGGGAGCCTGCTCCGACCCCTTCGGCTGGCCCGCGAAATCGCCTTGCTTGTCTTGCATTTCGCGCTGCTGGCCGCCTTGCTGGCCGCCACCGGACTGCCCGTGCTGCTGCCCGCCCTGGCCAGCGGACTGCGCACCACCCGATTGGCCACCGTTGGGCTGGCCGCCGCCTGGCTGCCCGCCGCCCGGCTGGCCGTTATCGCCCGACGAGGTCGGCCGTGGGATCGGCCGCGGCGGGATCGGGGACGGTGCGATCCGCTCGGTCACACCGTTCGTCTGGTGCCGCTCGTCATTCGGCTGATTCGGAGTGGTCAATGGGAATCCTTAGATCCGTTCGTTGCCGCCGCTGTTGGGTTACTACTCAGAGGAACCGGTGTCGCTGTCCTCGCCGGCCAGCAGATCGGGATCGGGCTCGTCGGCATTGCGCGCGATAGCAAGCAACGTATCGCCCTCGCCGAGGTTCATCAATCGCACGCCCTTGGTCTGCCGTCCAGCCTTACGCACCTGCTTGGCCACCGTCCGGATGACACCACCACCGGAGGTGATCGCATACAACTCATCCTCGTCCTCGACGATGAGCGCACCGACAAGGGTGCCACGCTTGGGGTCGTACTGGACGGTCAATACGCCTTTACCACCGCGACCCTGCGCCGTGTACTCCTCGATCGCGGTCCGCTTAGCGTAACCGCCCGCGGTGGCGACCAGCAGATATGTATCCGGGCGCACAACGTTCAACGACAAGAGTTCATCGGAGGCGTTGAATCGCATGCCCTGCACACCGGAGGTGGCGCGGCCCATCGGACGCAGCGCCTCGTCGGTCGCGGAGAACCGGATCGACTGGCCCAGCGCCGACACCAGCAGCAGGTCGTCATCGGCCGAGCACAGCACGGCGCCGACCAGTTCGTCCTCGTCGCGCAGGTTCACCGCGACGATGCCGCCGGTGCGGTTGGAGTCGAAATCGGTCAGCTTCGACTTCTTCACGAGGCCATTCTTGGTGGCGAGCACCAGGTATGGGGAGTCTTCGTAGGATTTCAGCTGAATGATCTGGGCGATCTTCTCGTCCGGCTGGAAGGCGAGCAGGTTCGCCACGTGCTGGCCGCGCGCGGTGCGGCTGGCCTCGGGCAGCTCGTAGGCCTTGGCGCGGTAGACCCGGCCCTTGTTCGTGAAGAACAGCAGCCAGTCGTGGGTCGACGAGATGAAGAAGTGCTTGACCAGGTCGTCCTGCTTGAGACCGGCACCCTGCACACCCTTGCCGCCGCGCTTCTGGCTGCGGTAGAGGTCGGTCTTGGTGCGCTTGGCGTAGCCGGTCTCGGTGATGGTGACGACCACGTCCTCGCGGGCGATCAGGTCCTCGTCGGCGACGTCGCCGTCGGCGGCGATGATCCTGGTGCGCCGGTCGTCGCCGTACTTCTCGACGATCTCGGCCAGCTCGTCGCGCACGATGGCGCGCTGGCGCTCCGGCTTGGCGAGGATGTCCTTCAAGTCGGCGATCTCGAGCTCGATCTTGGCCAACTCGTCGACGATCTTCTGCCGCTCCAACGCCGAGAGGCGGCGCAGCTGCATATCGAGGATCGCGGTCGCCTGGATCTCGTCGATGTCGAGCATCTGCATCAGGCCGGTGCGCGCGGTGTCGGTATTGGCCGACCGCCGGATAAGGGCGATGACCTCGTCGAGCGCGTCGAGCGCCTTGACCAGGCCGCGCAGGATGTGGGCCCGCTCCTCGGCCTTGCGCAGCAAGTACTTGGTGCGCCGGACGATGACGTCCAACTGGTGCTTGACGTAGTAGCGGATCATCTGGTCGAGCCGCAGCGTGCGCGGCACGCCGTCGACGATCGAGAGCATGTTGCAGCCGAAACTGGTCTGCAGCTGGGTGTGCTTGTACAGGTTGTTCAGCACGACCTTGGCGACGGCGTCGCGCTTGACGGTGACGACGATCCGCATGCCAGCGCGGTCCGAGGACTCGTCGTGGATGTCGGAGATGCCCGCGATCTTGCCGTCCCGCACCTGCTCGGCGATCGCGTTGATGAAGTTGTCGGTGTTGACCTGGTACGGCAGCTCGGTGATGACCAGCGTGGTCCGGCCCTTGTTGTCTTCCTCGATCTCGACGACACCGCGCATCCGGACCGAGCCGCGGCCGGTGGAGTAGGCGTCGTGGATGCCCTGGCCGCCGACGATGAGACCGTAGGTCGGGAAGTCCGGGCCCTTGACCCGTTCCATGCAGGCGGCAAGCGTCGACTCTTCGTCAGCCTCGAAGTTGTCCAGCGCCCAGTAGATCGCCTCGGCCAGCTCGCGCAGGTTGTGCGGCGGAATGTTGGTCGCCATGCCGACCGCGATGCCGTTGCTGCCGTTCATCAGCAGCGCGGGCACCCGGCTGGGCAGCACGGTCGGCTCCTGCGAGCGACCGTCGTAGTTCGGCACGAAATCGACCGTCTCGTGGTCGATCTCGCGCAGCATCTCCATCGCGAGCGGGGTCAGCCGACATTCGGTGTATCGCATGGCGGCCGCGCCGTCGTTGCCGCGGGAACCGAAGTTGCCTTGGCCGTCGACCAGCGGGTAGCGCAGCGACCACGGCTGCGCCATGCGCACGAGGGTGTCGTAGATCGACGCGTCACCGTGCGGGTGGTAGTTACCCATCGTCTCGGCGACCGGGCGCGCGGACTTCACATAGCCGCGGTCGGGCCGATACCCGTTGTCGTACATCGCGTACAGCACGCGCCGGTGCACCGGCTTGAGGCCGTCGCGCACCTCGGGCAACGCGCGGCCGACGATCACGCTCATCGCGTAATCGATGTAGCTGTTCTGCATTTCCTGCTGGATGTCGACCGGATCGATCCGGTCGCCGCCGGTGCCTCCGTACGGAGGCAGCGTCGTGTCGGTCATGGAGTCTCCTTAGCGGGCCTGGTGCGGTTGCGGTGACGTGGCACGCGCACCGGCTTATACGTCGAGGAAGCGAACGTCCTTGGCATTACGGGTGATGAAGCTGCGGCGGGCCTCTACGTCCTCGCCCATCAGCACGCTGAACAGCTCGTCGGCCGCGGCGGCGTCGTCCAAGGTGACCAGCTTGAGCACGCGCACCGACGGGTCCATCGTGGTTTCCCACAGCTCCTTGGCGTTCATTTCGCCGAGACCTTTGTAGCGCTGGACGCCGTCTTCCTTGTTGATCTTCTTGCCAGCGGCGAGACCGGTTTCCAGCAGGCCGTCGCGTTCGCGGTCGGAGTAGGCGAACTCCGGATCGCTGCGCTGCCACTTGAGCTTGTACAGCGGCGGCTGGGCCAGATACACGTGGCCCTGCTCGACCAGCGGGCGCATGAACCGGAACAGCAGCGTGAGCAGCAGGGTCGCGATGTGCTGGCCGTCGACGTCGGCGTCGGCCATCAGCACGATCTTGTGATAGCGCAGCTTGGCGATATCGAACTCGTCGTGGATGCCGGTGCCGAAGGCGGTGATGATCGACTGGACTTCGTTGTTCTTGAGCACCCGGTCGATGCGGGCCTTCTCGACGTTGATGATCTTTCCGCGCAGCGGCAGGATCGCCTGGTACATCGAGTCGCGCCCGGATTTGGCCGAGCCACCGGCGGAGTCGCCCTCGACGATGTAGATCTCGGACTTGCTCGGGTCCTTGGAGCGGCAGTCGGCCAGCTTACCGGGCAGGCCGCCGAGGTCGGTCGCGCTCTTGCGGCGCACCAACTCCCTGGCCTTCCGTGCGGCGACGCGGGCCTGCGCGGAGGAGACCGCCTTGTTCACGATGGTCTTCGCGTCGGCCGGGTTGGCTTCGAACCAGTGCGAGAGGTGCTCGTTGCACGCCTTCTGCACGAACGACTTGACCTCGGTGTTGCCGAGCTTCGTCTTGGTCTGGCCCTCGAACTGCGGCTCGGAGACCTTCACGCTGACGATGGCGGCCAGGCCCTCACGGATGTCGTCACCGGTGAGGTTGCCGTCTTTTTCCTTGAGGAGCTTCTTGTCCTTGGCGTACTTGTTGACGACCGTGGTCAACGCCGCGCGGAAGCCCTCTTCGTGGGTGCCGCCCTCGTGGGTGTTGATCGTGTTGGCGAAGGTGTGCACCGACTCGGAGTAGCCCGAGTTCCACTGCATGGCGACCTCGAGCTCGTGGCCGGTGCCCTTGCCGGTGAAGCCGACGACCGAGTTGTGGATCGGCTGCTTGGTCCGGTTGATGTGGCGGACGAAGTCCTCCAGACCACCCGGGTAGTGGTAGGTGCGCTTCTTCACCTTGTGCTCGACCGGCGCGGTGACGTCTTCGGCCTCCGCGTGCTTGGGCGCATCGGCCGTCTCGCTGACCACATCGTCGGTGATCTCGGCGTCGGTGACGCGCTCGTCGGTGAGCGTGATGGTCAGTCCCTTGTTCAGGAACGCCATCTCCTGCAGCCGACGGGCCACCGTCTCGAAGTTGTAGGTGGTCGTCTCGAAGATGTTCGGGTCGGCCCAGAAGCGGATCGTGGTGCCGGTCTTCTTGGACGGGTCGCCCTGGAGCAGCTTGCCGGGGACCGAGTCCTTGTACGTCTGGGTCCAGTGGAAACCGTCGCGGTCGATCTCCGCCTCGAGCTGGGAGGACAGCGCGTTCACCACGGAGATACCGACGCCGTGCAGACCACCGGACACCGCGTAGGAGTCGGAGTCGAACTTGCCGCCCGCGTGCAGCTGGGTCATGACCACTTCGATGGTCGGGACGCCCTGCGCGTGCATGGCCACCGGGATGCCTCGGCCGTCGTCGACCACCTCGACGCCGCCGTCGGCGAGGAGGGTGACCTCGACCTTGGACGCGTACCCGGCCATCGCCTCGTCGACCGAGTTGTCGACGACCTCCCAGATCAGGTGGTGCAGGCCACGCTCACCGGTGGAACCGATGTACATGCCG
This sequence comes from Nocardia sp. NBC_01499, assembly GCF_045040275.1. Taxonomy (NCBI): domain Bacteria; kingdom Bacillati; phylum Actinomycetota; class Actinomycetes; order Mycobacteriales; family Nocardiaceae; genus Nocardia; species Nocardia sp. NBC_01499. The sequence goes on from NZ_CP109426.1 coordinate 5,530,180, forward strand.
GGACGCTTGCGGACCGCCTCGAGCCCCTCGAGGACCGTGATGGACGAGGCGCCGTAGTCCGCCTTGCCCGAGGTAGCGTTGGTCGAGCCCGATGCGTTGGAGTCGTTGGCAGCCACTGGTCGGTAGCTCTCCTTACTTGCTGATCCTCCTGGCGAGGCACTGCACAGCACGCGTTGATCCCTGGCCATGACTGCTCGAGAAATACAGGGCCACGCGGGCTGTACGGGACGCACCGAAGGTGATCGCCGCTAGTTACGTCACCATCCTACTGGTAGACCCAACCTACAGTGCACCTACGACACCCCTGACGGCTCCGTGAATGCGAGAAATCGGATTGCCGCGAGTCTGTTCCGCCCTTCGGGCCTCCAACTCGCCTCTGGGATGATTCGGGCGGCAGGCATCGAGCGGCCGTCCCGGCGACACGCGGCGGTGCGGCGGTATGCCCGTATTTCGGGCCCGTTGGGTGTAGCCGACAAGTTACTCACGGCGGCCGCGAGATCATGTGCGGAGTCGGCTTCCGGCGACGGATCGGTCCGCGAACAGGGCGGTAGATCAAGTACCGGACGTCCGACGATGGGATCGACCTTGGGTGAATGCGGTGCTCTCGGCAAAGTCCAGCTACTACCGCTCGGTTGAAATCGGTTGGCGCATCGAGCGATAGCGCGGAACGGTTTCACGTGGAACGCGCTCGGATTATCCGTAGGTATCGCGCGGTCCGCGGCCGCGGACGTGTCGTTCGCCCTTGCGCCAGCTGGGTGCCGCGGGGCCGGTGATCTTCAGTGACGTCACGACACCCGGCCCGACCGCGGCGTTGATCTTCGCCAGGATCTGGCTCTGCAACATGCGCAATTGGGTTGCCCAGGCGGTGGATTCGGCGGCGATGCTCAGCACGTTGTCCTTCAGGGTCAACGGCGTGGCATGGGAGGCGATGTCCTCGCCGACGACACCGGCCCAGCGGCCGAACACCATTCCCTCGGCGACCTTGGTGGACCAACCGCGATTCTTCGCGAGCGAGCCGGTCAGCTTGCCGAACAGCTGGGGATCGCGCGAGTCCGGTCCGGCGCCGGACCAACCGCTGCGGCGACGCGCCCCGGTCCGCAGCTTGCGCTGCGGCGAGGATCGCCCCTGCCCGACGGACTTTCCGCTTGCCTTCGCCGCCGCGCGGGCCTCCTCGAGCGCCCGCCTTGCCAGATCGACACCGCGCAACTCCGGCTCGTTACCTGCCGGTTCGGCGCCTTTTTGATCGGTCACCAGGCTCCTCTCGTATCGCGCGGCCAAATCGTCACTCTACGACAGGGCACCGACAAAACGGTCGCCTCGGCCACGGCACCGAACGCATTAGTTCTCCACAGGGCCTGTTGATAACCATGCTTTTCTGTGCATACGTCATCGTGCGAACGCGATTGTCACGGTGCCGGTGTGGCGGGCTCGGCGATCCGGGAGGTGCGACCGTCCGGGCCGCCGCTGGTTTCCACGCGCAGCGGGACGGCGGCGAGTTCGGCAGGGACATCCTCTGGGACAGCGGCGGTGATCAATACCTGTTCCGCGCCGGCGGCTACGGCGGCGAGGGCGGTGCGGCGGCGGCGGTCGAGTTCGGCGAAGACGTCGTCGAGCAGCAGCACGGGTTCGGATCCGCTGGCGCGCAACAATTCGAACGCGCCGAGACGCAGCGCCAGCGCGAACGACCAGGATTCGCCGTGGCTGGCGAAACCCTTGGCCGGTGCGTCCCCGAGGTTCAGCTCGAGCTCGTCGCGGTGCGGGCCGACCAGGCAGACACCGCGTTCCAGTTCCTTCGACCGTGCCGCAGCGAGTTCGCGCAGCATGATGGCTTCCAGCGCCTCGGTGTCGTCCGGCTCGGGTTCCCTTGCGGGGTCGAGGAATTCGGGCGGCAGCGTCGCGCTGCGGTAAGCGATTGCGGCAGGCCGTGATTCGGGTGCGATGGCGGCGTAGGACTGGGCGAGGTACGGGTAGAGTTCGTGCACCAGGCGCAGCCGGTAGTTCAGCAGCACCGAGGCGTGGGTAGCCAGGTGGCCGTCCCATACGTCGAGGGTGCCGAGCTCGGTCTTCGATCGGGCTTGCCGCCCAGCGGATTTCAGCAATGCCGAGCGCTGTCGCAGTACCCGGTCATAGTCGCTGCGGACGGCGGCCAGCCTCGGCAGGCGGGCTGTGCACAACTCGTCCATGAACCGTCGCCGCTCGCCCGGATCGCCGCGCACCAGCGCGAGATCTTCGGGAGCGAACAGCACCGTTTGCAGGATGCCGAGAATCTCCCTCGGCCGGCGGGCCGGTGAGCGATTGATCTGGGCGCGGTTGGCGGTGCCCTGGTTCAGCTCGATGTCGATCCGCAGTTCACGGCCGCTGTTGACAACGGACGCGCCGATCCTCGCCTTGTCGGCGCCCATCCTGATCAGCGGGGCGTCGGCCGCGACCCGATGCGAGCCGAGGGTGGCCAGGTAGCCGATCGCCTCGAGCAGGTTCGTTTTGCCGTTGCCGTTCGAGCCGAGGAAAACCGTTCGGCCTGGGGACAATTCGAGTTCGGCGTGTTCCCAGGAGCGGAAGTCACGCAGCGACAGTGTTCGGATGAACATCCGCTACCTGGCTCCTACCTGCGCGAGTTCTGTCACATGAAGCTGTGCGTAGTGCTCCGCCACGGACACCGGAGCCGTTGGCAACCAACCACAGGATGTGGAAGACCTGTGGATGAATGGCGCCGACCGCCACTGCCGCGTCACCGAATCCGGCGGCGTCACTACCGGATTCGAAACGACCGAGACAGTGGCCGAGCTCGGATCGCGGTCGTGCACAGGTGCTCAGCCCGGGAGCCGGACCGGCATCAGCAGGTAGGTGTACGGGCTGTCCAGGGCCGCGAACGCGCCCGACTCGAGCACTTTCGGCTCGTCCTCGACCGCGGGGAGTAGTACCGCGGGACGGCTAGGCGTGGTGAACCCGAAGGTGACCCGCTCGGCGTGCAGCGCGGACAGGCCGTCGATCAGGTAACCGGGGTTGAACGCGATGGTCAGCGATTCGCCACGGAAGTCGGCCTCGAGCCATTCCTCGGCGCGACCGGCGTCGTCACCACCCGCGGACAGCAGCAGGCCCTCGGTGGAGAACTCGAGGCGCACCTGGGCACCGCGCTCGGCGACCAACGCGACACGCTTGATCGCCTCGGTCAGCACGGACACCTGGAGGGTGGCGATCGAGGTGTGTTCCTTCGGCAGCAGCTGACGGAACTTGGGGAATTCGGCATCGAGCAGGCGCGTGGTGGTGCGGCGGCCCGCGTTCACGATGCCGAGCAGACCGTCCGAGCCCGCACCGGTGCCGAGCGAAAGCTGTACGGGCGCATCGGAGGCGCCGAGCGTCTTCGCGGCCTCGGACAGGGTCCTTGCCGGAATCAGTACGGAGGTCTCGATCGCGGCGTCGGCGGGCGACCACTCGATGTGCCGGACCGCGAGGCGGAATCGGTCGGTGGCCGCGAGCACCACCTTCGAGCCCTCGATCTCGACGCGGATGCCGGTGAGCATCGGCAGCGTGTCGTCTCGGCCCGCCGCGACGGCGACCTGGCCGACCGCATTGGCGAACACGTCGACGCTCAGCTCACCGGTCTGCTGCGGCACCTCGGGAAGCTGGGGATAGTCCTCGACCGGCATGGTCGGCAGCGAGAACTTCGCACTGCCACAGGCGATCAGCACGCGGGTGCCATCGACGGAGACGTCGACCGGCTTGTTCGACAGCGACTTGGTGATGTCGGCAAGCAGTCGGCCGGAGACGAGAACCTCGCCGGGACCGGCGACCTCGGCGGCGACCCGCATCTGCGCGGAGACCTCGTAGTCGAAGCCGGAGACGGTCAGCCCGCCCTCGTCGGCAACGAGCAGCACACCACCGAGCACCGGGACCGGAGGCCGGGACGGGAGGCTACGTGCCACCCAGGCAACGGATTCCGCGAAGTCCTCTCGGGCGACCCGAAACTTCATGCTCGCAAGCTCCATCGCCCGATCTGTCCTCTCCCAGTTCCGTGAGCAGTTATGCGGTGGCCGGACATTCGTCCTCCAAGCCTGTCGGCTCGTTCAACGTTGATTCGCGCAGGATGTGGATCGGCCGCCATGGAAAGTGTGGCACAGGCGACCGACACCAAACCGTACCCGCGACGAGAGCTATGGCCTAGCCCGACCCGCTAGACCGCCTCTCCAAGTCTTCAGGCCAGACCTAGGTACTACGTCAGTGACGTTGGCGGCCAGCGGTGATGTTGGTGATGAGTGAGCCCGTCCCTGGGGAGTTACCCATGTGCTCGAGAAATCAGTTGGCCGGTTTCGAGGATCGAGGCTGTGGCCCGTGTCCGCGAACCGAAGTGCCGAACGAGGATCTGCTCCCGGCTCGCCTCCTTGCCTGTGGACGAGAGCGGCTCCGGACGTGACCCTCCCCGACCCGACTTTCCACACACCTGTTTTCAAGAGAGTTCTTCTAGAAGAAGAACTGAAGTAGTAGTAGGCACTGTGGAATCTGTGTACTGAGGCCGAATCCGCAGGTCAGCGAGCGTGGTGCCGTGGGGATGACCGCGGGGTGTCTCGAGGATGAACGAGGGGCGTCTGTGGAGTTCCGAAGTTGTCCCACATTCATCCTCGAGTGCTCCTCGAGTTGTTCCACCGAATTCACCCGGTTGTTCACACGTGTGTACCGATACGTGGACAACTCGAGGAATCCTCGAGGACTCCACATGGACTCCTCGAGGATTCCCCAACCCCTTGACCGACTGCCGCGCTGGTCACCGCCTGTGCGCAAGTTCGGCTTGGGAAGCTGGGGATGAAGCCCTGTTAGCGGACGCCGCGCGGTCCATCCCCACGCCTGTTAGCCAACCGGTGCACAACCCGGTGTTTCCTCGAGGACTCCACAAGGATTCCTCGAGGAATCCACAGGCCACAAAAAAGCACCGCCCCAGGTCAGGGGCGGTGCGGGGTTGTTAGTGAAACTCAGCGCGAGCGTTGCTTGATTCGGGCTGTTAGTTCTTGTACCTGGTCATACACCCGGCGCCGCTCGGTCATCTCCTTGCGGACTTTCTTCTCCGCGTACATCACCGTGGTGTGGTCTCGGCCGAACGCCTGGCCGATCTTCGGCAGCGACAGATCGGTCAGCTCACGGGACAGATACATGGCGATCTGGCGGGCCTGCGCCAGCGGCCGCGCCTTGCCCGGCCCGGTCAGCTCCTCGAGCGTGGTGTTGAAGTACTCGGCGGTGACGGCCATGATCGTCGCCGCGTTGATCTCCAGCGCCGCGGTATCCGGCATCAGGTCGCGCAGCACCATCTCGGCCAGCGACAGATCCAGCGGCTGACCATTGAGCGAGGCGAACGCGGTGACCCGGATCAGCGCGCCCTCCAGCTCGCGGATGTTGCGTTCGACCCTGGTCGCGATCAGTTCCATCACGTCGTGCGGTACGTCCAGCCGATCCATTCGGGCCTTCTTGCGCAGGATGGCGATGCGCGTCTCCAGCTCCGGCGGCTGCACGTCGGTGATCAGACCCCACTCGAACCGGGTCCGCAATCGTTCCTCCAGCGTGGCCAGCTGCTTGGGCGGGCGATCGGAGGAGACGACGATTTGTTTGTTGGCGTTGTGCAGGGTGTTGAAGGTATGGAAGAACTCCTCCTGGATACCTTCCTTGCCCTCGATGAACTGGATGTCGTCGACAAGCAGGATGTCGGTCTCGCGGTAGCGGCGTTTGAACGCCACCTTCCGGTCGTCGCGCAGGCTGTTGATGAAGTCGTTGGTGAACTCTTCGGTCGAGACGTACTTCACCCGCATCCCTGGAAACAGCCGCTGGGCGTAGTGGCCAGCCGCGTGTAGTAGATGCGTCTTGCCCAAACCCGAAGCGCCCCAGACGAATAGGGGGTTGTAGGCGCGGGCAGGGGCCTCCGCGATGGCGACCGCGGCGGCGTGTGCGAAGCGGTTGGACGCGCCGATGACGAACGTGTCGAAGGTGTACTTCGAGTTCAGGCTGGCCGAGGAACTCGACGGCGCCGAGCTCTCCTGCGACTTGGTGAAGTAGGTCGGCCAGGAATTGCGGGCGTTGACCACGGGCTCGTCGTCGCGGTCGGCACGCGGGCTCTCGGATTCCCGGACCGAATCGTGCGCGGCCGCCATGCCCTGGTCGTTGGACTCCGCGGCCTCGCGCACCGGCGCCCGGACCGGACCGCGCACGGCGGCTGGGCCGGGGTCTGGGGTGAACAGGGACTCCTGGCCGGGCGGGATCGATTCGCGGCGCGGGGGTAAGCCCTGTTCACGGCGTTGGGCGGGCGTGGGTTCGTGCCTCGGGGCGGCCTGCATCTCGGCGGGGGCGGGGTATTCGTCGCGGCTCGGGTATTCGTCGCGGGCGTAGTCCTGCCGGTCGTATTCGCCTGCGGAGGCGTATTCCGGCGCGTACTCGTTGTCGGAGTAATCGGAGCCGCCGTTGTAGCCGGGGGCCGGGGCGTAGTCGTTGGACTGGGCGTAGCGCGGTTGCTGGTATTCGTCGCGGCTCTGATACTCGCCGGGATAACCGCCGTGGCCACGTCCGTTATCGCGGGGTCCGTTGTCCCGGGGTCCGTTGTCGCGAGGTTCGTTGTCGCGGGGACCGTTGTCGCGAGGTCCGTTGTCGCGAGGTCCGTTGTCCCTTGGGCGTTCCGGCCTGCTCGTCATCCGGGCGTGCCTGGGATTGTTGCTGGTCCGCTCGGTGGTCGGGGCGGTCGGCGCGGCGATGCGCACCCCGAGTCCCTCCACCTGGGGGCCGAGGCGCCGGGCCAGGGACCGCAGGATCGGCTCGCGCAGATCGCGTTCGATGGCCTCCTGAGCCAACGAGGAAGGTACCGAGAGCAGGGCGAACCCCTGCGCCACCGTCAGCGGCTTGACCAGTTTCAGCCAGGCCTGCTGCGCTCTGGTCACCGGCGGAATGGCACCGTCCGGTGAGCCGGTGGTCAGCTCGGCAACTACCTCGGGCCACACCGTGGCCAACACGTTCTGCTCGTCGTCCATGCAGTTTCCTCCCCGGAAGTAGGTCGATAGGAGCAGACGGCCGGGGCACGCGGGGAGATAGTGGTGACGACCATGCTCGGGTCGGTACCGTGATCCTGCGTACGTCCGTAACCGGTTCGGACGCTGCCCGGATCCCCATTCCGGGCGGCGGCGTGGCACCGTCGGCCCTACGAATATGCCACTCCAGGGGTCTTTCCACACAATTATCCACAGATGTGGAGAACCCTGGGGAGTTGTGAAATGCGGCTTATCGCCCCGGCCATAACGCTCTGACCTGCGGTTGTGTAGCAACCCTTCGGCAACGTAGGTTGCTGATCAGCTCGGGCGTGGCTAGGGGTGTGGACGAACTCACCGTGATACTCACAGGCTCGCACAGTGATATGCACAGCTTTCGGGATAGGTCACGCTGTTCCCGCTGGTCGGGTGTTCGGGGCAGGCCGGGTGGGGCGAGTTTGACCCGCTCCTAGGCGATCAGTACCCTCGTACAGTCACCCTTTGGTGCGGTGGCGGTCTTGTGCTGACCGCGTGTAGGTCGTGATCGACCGACTGTGCGCCAAGACCGACGCGCCGATGATGACCAGACCTGCGATTCATCGCGAATACCTGTTTCACCGAAAAGCTTCGGGCACTACCTGGTGCCCACTGACTCGAGGAGTGTTGACCGTGGCCAAGGGCAAGCGGACGTTCCAGCCGAACAACCGTCGTCGGGCGCGCGTCCACGGCTTCCGTCTCCGGATGCGCACCCGTGCGGGGCGCGCCATCGTTTCGGCGCGTCGCCGCAAGGGCCGCGCCGAACTCACTGCCTGATCTTCCGCGGACGCTCGGGTGTTGCCTGAGCCGTATCGGTTGCATCATCGTGCCGACTTCTCCCGGACGGTGCGCCGCGGCCAGCGAATCGGGAGGCGCGATCTAGTCGTACACGTGCTCACACACGGGTATGACGGAGTCGTGGACGTAAATGGACGACATGGTGATCCGGCCGGTGCGCTGGTCCGCGTAGGCGGACCACGCTTTGGGCTGATCGTCAGCAAGGCGGTGGGCAACGCGGTGATTCGACACCGTGTGGCCCGCCGCCTGCGTCATATGTGCCTCCAGATAGTTCCCGAGTTGCCCGGCGACGCCGACATCGTGATCCGCGCGCTGCCCGGCGCAGCGAACGCCTCCTCGGAGGAGCTGCTGCGTCAGCTGCGCGGGGCGGTACGCAAGCTCGGTGTCGGGACAACCGGCGCGGCACGTGTCGGATCGCCATGAGCCGCACCGCGAAGATCGGTCGGCTACCGGCGAACGCACTGATCTTTCTGATCGAGTTGTATCGGACCTACGTCTCCCCCACCCGCATGCCGGTGTGTCGTTTCACCCCGACCTGCAGCGAGTACGCGGTCACCGCATTGCGCACGCGCGGGCTGTTCGTCGGCCTCGGATTGGCAGCCGTGCGACTGGCCAAATGTGCGCCCTGGCACCCTGGTGGGTGGGACCCCGTTCCGGAGCGGAAGCGAAGCACCGTTCGCACCGCGCCTGGGACCGTGGCAGCCACCGATCCGGCGCCGCAGGAAGCCAACCTGCAGGCCGACCCGGTGTCGGAGCCGAACGCTTGGAAAGGATCACCGCGCGCGGTGATCGGCGATACGAACGACGGGAGTGCATAGAGCCGTGCTCGACTTCATTTATTATCCGGTGTCCTGGATCTTGTGGTTCTGGCATCGGGTCTTCGGGTTCGCGTTCGGCCAGGACAACGGGCTCACCTGGGCGCTGGCCGTGGTGTTCCTGGTGTTCACGCTCCGGCTGGTGCTCTACAAGCCGTTCGTGAAGCAGGTGCGCACCACCAAGCAGATGCAGGAGCTGCAGCCCCAGATCAAGGAGCTGCAGAAGAAGTACAAGAACGACCGCCAGAAGATGGCGACCGAGATGCAGAAGCTGCAGAAGGACCACGGCTTCAACCCACTCATGGGCTGCCTGCCGATCCTCGCGCAGGTGCCGGTGTTCCTCGGTCTGTTCCATGTGCTGCGCTCGTTCAACCGGACCGGGCACGGGATCGGGCAGCTCGGCATGTCCACCTACGACAACGCCCACACCGCGAACTACGTCTTCAGCGCGACCGATGTCCAGTCGTTCCTGAGCGCCCGTATCTTCGGCGCCCCGATCTCGGCCTTCATCACCAGCCCCGTCACCGACCTGCAGGCGTTCGCCGATTACGGCGGCATGCCGACCAAGCTGAGCATCGCGGTCGTCGCAGTCCCGTTGATGATCATCGCTGGCCTCGCCACCCACTTCAACGCGCGCGCCTCGGTCGCCAGGCAGACGCCGGAGGCCGCGGCCAACCCGCAGGCCGCGATGATGAACAAGCTCGCGCTGTGGGTCTTCCCGCTCGGCGTGCTCGTCGGTGGCCCGTTCCTGCCGATCGCCATCCTCCTGTACTGGGTCTCCAACAACATCTGGACCTACGGGCAGCAGCACCTCGTCTTCGGCCGCATGGAGAAGGAAGCGGAAGAGAAGAAGCAGGCGAAGCTCGAGCAGCGCGCACAGAACGCGCCGAAGCCGGGTGCCAAGCCGGTCAACACGCGAAAGAAGCCAGCCGGTGCGGCCGTGGATGCCGACGACGTCGTGGATGCCGATGAGGCGGTCGACGCGGTCGACGCGCCACCGTCGACCAACGGCGCCGCCAAGTCCGCGGGCAAGGCCACGGGTCAGCGCAGGCCGGGTGGCCAGAAGCGACCGGGCAATCGGGGCCGGGCGAACCAAAAGCGCCGCCGCTGACCGCATTTCGGTGGTCGGTCGGGCCACCACGCTGAGCAACCCCTTGATCGCGCACCGTCCGGCGGCGAGCGCATGGCGAGCGCGATGAGCAGATGAAGGAAATCAAATGACAGTTGAGACCGACGGAGGGGACGCCACAGTGGCGACGACGATGGTGAACGCCGGAACGGACGCCGACGATGTCGTAAACGATGCCGAGGAAGCCCTGATCGAAGAGGGCGAAATCGCGGGCGACTACCTCGAACAGTTGCTCGACGTGCTCGACTTCGACGGCGACATCGATCTCGACGTCGAGGGCGACCGCGCCATCGTCAGCATCGACGGTGGCCGTGATCTGTCAAAGCTGGTGGGCCGCAACGGCGAAACGCTCGACGCGCTACAGGAACTGACCCGGCTTGCCGTGCAACAGGCGACCGGTGTGCGCAGTCGGCTGATGCTGGACGTCGCCGGCTGGCGCGCGAAGCGCCGGGAAGACCTGAGCGCGCTCGGTACCGCCGCCGCGCAGCGGGTGCTGGAATCCGGCGCGCCCGAGTCGCTGTCCCCCATGACGCCGTTCGAGCGCAAGATCGTGCACGACGCGGTGTCGGTGATCGACGGCGTCAACAGCGAGAGCGAAGGCGTCGAGCCGAACCGGCACGTCGTGGTCGTTCCGTCCTGAGCGAAAGCCGGACACGTTAGGGCACGGCGTATTTCGTCACCCTGACGGGTAGTGGTTGGATAGGGCCTCTGGTCTTCGGATCGGGGGCCTTGTTCATGTCTGGCACCTGATTGTCCGCACGTCGCCGGTCCCCTGATCGACTCGAGTTCGGAAGGATGTTTCACGTGGAACGAGATCTCGGTGAAACCACCGCGTTGCCTGCCGAGCTGGAACCCCCAGCGACGGCCGCGGTGGTGTTCGGCGACCGACTCGATCTCGCCCGCCGATATTGCGCGGCACTCGCCACGGCTGGCGTCGAGCGCGGACTGATCGGTCCGCGCGAGGTCCCCCGCCTCTGGGATCGCCACATCCTCAACTGCGCGGTGATCGGCGAGCTGATCGCCGAGGGCACCTCCGTGGTCGATATCGGCAGCGGCGCCGGACTACCCGGAATCCCGCTGGCGATCGCCCGGCCGGATCTCCGCATCACCTTGGTCGAGCCACTGCTGCGCCGCACCATCTTCCTGAGCGAGTTCATCGAGGCGGCCGGACTCGACGTCACCGTGGTGCGCGGTCGCGCCGAACAGTCCGGCGTGATGAAGGAAGCGGGCGGCGCCGACGTGGTCACCTCCCGCGCCGTAGCCCCCCTCGGCAAGCTGGCGCAGTGGTCCCTCCCCCTGCTGCGCGACCACGGCCGGATGCTCGCGCTCAAGGGAGTCAGCGCCGCCGAGGAACTCGCCCGCGACGGTGACGCGCTGGAGCGAGCAGGCGCGGGCAACGCGACGGTCGTCGAATGCGGAGCCGGACTCGTCTCCACCCCCACTTTGATCATCAGCGCCGAACGCCTCCCCCGCGCCGAGCGCGCGCCCCGGCGACGGGGTGAGCACGCGACCGCGCGCCGGGAGGCGAAGGCGGCGAAGCGTGCCGGTGCGGATGCGCCGGATCGGGCTCGCAAGTCGAAGTAATACTTACTCGCGGGCGGAAGTCGGTGCGGGCGATGGTGCATCGTGGGTGATTCGGTCTTGAATCCGCTGGATTTCTCTGCGGCCGTGGACATTTGGGTGTTCGCATACTGAACTTCCCGTGCACATCGCTGACTCCACCTGTTTCGTGTGGAGCTCCCGAGCAGCCCCGACTGGTATGTCTCCTCGGGGCCGATCCGCAGACGGAGTGGAGGCTGGGCGGCTCGTTATGTGGCAGCCCCAAGCAAGGCGAGTGCTCGCGGTGGACTTGACCGTCTCTGGGGGGGGCGATCTGAACCATCCGGCGGTTTCACAACGCATGTCTTTGACTCGTTCGTCGACCTGCTCGCGCCGCACCCCCCGGCGCAGTAGTTGCTCGCCCGTGTGAGTCGGAGCCGGGACTTAGCTCGCGGACCTGAACCACACTGCGGTACTTGAACGGGTCTCCCTGACCTGACTGCTGGACCGACTGAGCGAGGGCGCGCAGTGGGATGGGTAGGTAAGAAAGCGCGGCAGTCACGCCCGACCGATCATCGGTTGGAGGTCAGGGTAGCGCCGAATCGGAACGTCTGATCGAGCAGAGCCTCGGATTAGAAACTTCCAATGCACCTCCACCTACCTACTCGCGACGGCATCCGGCCAGATTCGCAAATGCATTGGGCGCGCAGCGCCGATTGCCCCAAGTCGGCAGCGGATCAAGTCGCTTGTGGTTTCACATGAAACACAGACCTTCGATGTCGCCTGCGGGGATAGCCAGCACCCCTCTGCCGCAAGAGTCACGTGACGCAACGAGTTAATGGTGGCCCGGCTTGCGGAGGTGAGCAGTCTAGGAACCATGTGAGAAGTCGTACCTTCGCCGACGATCCGGAGATCCGCGCTGCACGAGGATCGAGAGATCCGTCCGCGCGATCGAGCATGCACGAGCCGTTGCCAGAAACGTGAGCGCCCGCTAGCTTTTCGTCGCCGGGTCGCCGGGTCGCCGGGTCGCCGGGTCGCCGGGTCGCCGGGTCGCCGGGTCGCCGGGTCGCCGGGTCGCCGGGTCGCCGGGTCGCCGGGTCGCCGGGTCGCCGGGTCGCCGGGTCGCCGGGTCGCCGGGTCGCCGGGTCGCCGGGTCGCCGGGTCGCCGGGTCGCCGGGTCGCCGGGTCGCCGGGTCGCCGGGTCGCCGGGTCGCCGGGTCGCCGGGTCGCCGGGTCGCCGGGTCGCCGGGTCGCCGGGTCGCCGGGTCGCCGGGTCGCCGGGTCGCCGGGTCGCCGGGTCGCCGGGTCGCCGGGTCGCCGGGTCGCCGGGTCGCCGGGTCGCCGGGTCGCCGGGTCGCCGGGTCGCGTCGGCAGGCAAGTGGTGGATCAGTCTGTATCGGATGTTTCACGGGAAACGTAAATCTGCTTCGGGTCGTGTGGTGGGCAAGCTGAATCGGGATTGTGTCGGTTGACGCCCGGCTTGCTCTATTCAGTGGGGTGCCCGGATCTCCCCCGCTGGAAGGACGGTGGGGTGACTCCTGGATCTCGATTCGGACGGTTTCACATGAAACATCGAGATTCGGTGCCGCCTTGTCGACCCCGTCGTGGGCGAGGGCCGGCACGGGATGATGCGTGGCCGCGGCCGAAAGGTTGGCATATTCAACCGGCTTTAGGGCGACGGGCTAGATGTCGGAACTCAGCGCGTTGCGTCAGTGTTCATGCGGGTCCGGTTGCCCTTTGACAGGTACGCACGCGGGGACCAACCGCGCACAAGTAGGACTCGCGAGGAGTCCTTCGATCGGCACGCACTCCCCCGACAGTTCCTCGCGCGCCGCCCATCAAGCCTGTGAATGATCGTGAAGCCGAGTCAATTACAGGCCAATGCGGAGCGAAGACCGACTGAGTAGCCGAACTCGATCCGGACTGGTGCGCCCTGTCTTGCGGCGTGTGTGGATCCGGCTGAGCGTGCCCCGTAGCGCTTCGCGAGCTTCTGTCGATCGGCCGCACGCTCGCTCAGTTCGTTGCCGCGCAGCGCCCGTCAGGACTGTGGGCGGATGGCGAGGACGCGTCAATTGCGGACGCGCGCGGCGAAGCCGACTGTAGGCGATAGAACCCGATCGTGAGTCCGCCCTGTCCTGCGGCCCGCGCCCCGGCTGCACACTTGTAGCGCTCGCGAGTCCTGTCGATCACTCGCCCGTGTCGTTCCCACACAGTGCTCACCAAGTCTGCGGACGGGTCACCGGGGTCGCGTCGGTTACCGACGAGCCGACTGGAGTAGCCGAAACTTGATCCTGACTCTGCCTTGTTCCGGTGGCGCGCGGGTCCCCGCGGCCAGGACGACTGACGCAATCGAACCCGATCCTGGGCTCCGCCCTGTCCCGTGGCGCGGGTCCGGCTGCAGGTGCTTGCGGCGTTCGCGAGTTTCTGTTGATCGGCTATGTGCTCGTACGGGTTGTTCCCGCGCAGTGCTCATCAAGTTGCAGACGGTCGCGAGGTCGCATCAATTGCGGGCCGCCCGCACGGCCACGCGGACTGACGCAATCGAACCTGATCCTGGCTCCCCGCCCTGTCCCGTGGCGCAGGGTCCGGCAGCACGTGCTTGCGGCGTTCGTGGGCTTCTGTCGATCGGCTATGCGTTCGTCCGGGTTGTTCCCGCGGTGCTCATCAAGTTGCGGACGGTTGCGAGGTTGCATCAATCGCGGGCCGCCCGCGTGGCCACGCGGGCTGACGCTATCGAGCCCGATCCTGGCTGAGCCTTGTCCCGTGGCGCGGGGTCCGGCTGCACGTGCTTGCGGTGTTCGTGGGCTTCTGTTGATCGGCTATGCGTTCGTCTGGGTCGTTCCCGCGCAGTGCTGATCAAGCCTGCGGACGGTCGTGTGGTCGCGTCAATTGTGGGTCGTGCGCGGCGAGGTCTGCTGAGGTAGCCGAGCCCGATCCGGACTGTGCGCGCTGTCCTGTGGCGCGGGTTCGGCTGGGCGTGCCTGTAGCGCTCGTGAGTTCTTGCTCGATCGCTCGCGCTCTCGCGCGAGGCGTTCCACATAGCGCTCGCCGGACCTGCGGACGGTCGGCGGGGTCTGCGCCGGTTGCAGACAGCCGACTGCGGCGGCCGAACCTGATCATGACTCCGCGCTGTCTTGGGCGTACGTGGGATTGGTTGCGCGCTTGTAGGAATCGCTCGCGAGGTTCTCTCAATCGAACCCGATCCGGGCTCCCCGCCCTGTCCCGGTGGCGCGTGGGTCCGGGCTGCACGTGTCTGCGGCGTTCGCAAGTTTCTGTCGATCGGCTATGCGTTCGTCCGGGTCGTTCCCGTGCAGTGCTCATCAAGTTGCGGACGGTCGGGACGTCGCGTCGATCGCGGGTTATGCGGCGAGGCTGGCCGGGGGCAGGCGAACCGATCTGGACTGTGCGCGCTGCCTGTGTCGTGCACAGTCCGGTTGCGCGCGCCTGTAGCGTTCGCGAGTTTCTGTCGATCGCCCGCGCTCTCGCGCGAGGCGTTGCCACAGCGCTCACAGGACCTGCGGACGGTCACCGAGGTCCGCGCCGCTTGCCGACAGAGGTAGCCGGGACCTGGTTCTGACGCCGTGCTGTCCTAGGGCGTACGTGGGACTGGTTGCGTGTAGGAATCGCTCGCGAGGCTCCCTCGATCGGCCCGCTCTCGCGTCGCCGATCTCTGTGCGCTGGCACAGGGAGGTGTGGGTCTAGTTGCATGGCGGTCCGAATGAGGTCGGGCCCCTGTGCTGTTGGAGACTCGCGAGTTTCTGTCGGTCGGGATGCACTCGCTCGGTCACTCCCCGCACCGCGTTCACCAAGCAGCGGACGGTTGGTTGATGGCAGGGCTGCTCTGTTTCACGGGGAACCAAATCTCTCCGCCGCAGGCACGAGTGGGGGACTCCCCCGAGATCTTGTCGGGCGGGTCTGGTCACGGGAGACGCGTTGGTTATGGCGTGCACGGCGAGGCCGGTTGAGGCGCTGAACTGATCGTGTGTACGCGTGTATGCGTTCCGTGGGTCCACCACGCGTGGGACGTCGCCGTGTACCTGTCGGTCTTACGAGGCAGTTCCGCCCATCGGAGAGCGCGCGTTGAAGCGGGTAGTGACGCCCCGGTGATGATCCTCAACGGGACTGCAACGATCGCAATGCTGAGCTTGGTTGGCATGCCGCCGTAATCGGCGAACACCTGGCCGCACTCCGGCGTGACCATCAAGCCCGCGGCTAGTCGCTCTCCACGTAGTGCTTCCCGAAGTCAGCGAGCAGTCATCAAGGTCGGGATCGGTTGCGGGCACGTACGGGGGCGCGGGCAAGCGAGGCGGAAACTTGAGGCTGACTCAGCATGGGGCTGACATAGAACGCTGGCAGTCCGGGGCGCGGTAGGTCGTACGAGCAAGTCGGACCAATGCACCGGATGACTCGTAAGTCTCTGCCAATCGGCACGCGCTCGGTCGTCCCCTGCAGCGCTCACACCAAAGCATCGAAGTTCAGTCGCCCGCACGGCTCGCTCTACTTCACGGGGGGACCGAAGCTTCCTGTTGCAGGGGCAGCTGAGCGGCTCCCCCGGTCTCGCGTTCGGAAGGTTTCACATGAAACATCGGGAGTCGGTGGCGTCTTGTCGTACTCGCCGAGGCGAGAGCCGCATGGGACACGATGCGCGGCCGCGCGGGCAAAGAGGTTGGCACGTGCAGAACCGGTTTAGGCAGACGGGCTAGATGTCGGACCTAGGCCGGGCCGCACAAGACATGATGCGCAGCGCACGTCACGGGTAGGCGCGCACGGGCCAGGCTTGCGGAGCGACGGGCCGGAGGCTCGGCTCGGGCGCGTTCCGAGAGAGCGGTTGTGAGTCTGGTCCAGGCGGTCCGCATGCGGTTGAGGCAGACGACCCTAAGGCTGATTCATCGCGCGTTGCCTTACGGAGTACGTGGGTCTGGTAGTCCGCACGTGTGGGTCGGGAGGAGCTCCCCTGGGACTTACGAAGCTGCTTCGGGATCGGTAGGCGCTCATCCGGTCACGCTCCGGCGTAGCTACCAAGCCCACGGATGGTCGGCGGAGTGCGCTGGTTTCGGGTCGGCACGCGATGGTTCGTGGACGCCAACCTGCTTGGAATGACCCGTAACCCCGTTGGCGCGTGCGGTGTTTCATGTGAAACATCGGGGATCGGTGTGGGAATCGGGACAGTTTTGCGTGTCGTGTGCGCGTTGCCGCGATTCAGCTTTCTTATCGTGCTCGGTGCTGGCAAGCTAGTGAGCGTCGGGCGTGAGCGTAGGTGCCACGGAGGATTTGGTGTCGCGACGAGAGTTCCGCTCGGTCGATCGGGCGCCGCGAACCCGGTTGAGCATCATGTTCGTACCGACACCAGCTGTTTGATGACACGGCGCCGACGCTCGTCGGAAGCACGTGATCTGAAGTTCTCGGGTTAGGAGCTGTCTATGTCGAGCGGTCCGGCGAATGTTTCACGGGAAACTACGTCGCGCGTGCCGGGAATGCTGGACTCCAGCAATTTCGACACGGAGACATTCGGAAGCACACCGTTTGGGAACATCTCCCCCAGCGAGACCCCGATCGCGGCCGAAGCACAACGCGCCAGCCAGATTCTCCATCCAGGAAAGGTGACAGTGCAGAAACCGCACGAGCAGCGCATCATCACCATCGCCAATCAGAAGGGCGGCGTCGGCAAGACGACCACCGCGGTTAATCTCGCGGCCGCTCTGGCGCATCAGGGGATGACGGTCCTCGTGATCGATCTGGACCCGCAGGGCAACGCCAGCACCGCCCTCGGCATCGAGCACCACTCGGGTGTCCCGTCCAGCTACGAACTCCTGATCGGCGAGGTGTCGGTCAGGGACGCGATCCAGCAGAGCCCGCATAACGAGCGGCTGCTGTGCATCCCGGCGACCATCGATCTGGCCGGTGCGGAGATCGAACTGGTGTCGATGGTGGCCAGGGAGGGTCGGCTCAAGGCCGCCATCCAGGAGGCCAATATCGCCGGTTACGACATCGACTACGTGATGATCGATTGCCCGCCGTCGCTCGGCCTGCTGACCGTTAACGCGATGGTCGCGGCCAAGGAGGTGCTGATCCCGATCCAGTGCGAGTATTACGCGCTGGAGGGTGTCGGGCAGTTGCTCCGCAATATCGGACTGGTGCAGGCGCACCTGAATCCCGACCTGCACGTGTCGACGGTGATCCTCACGATGTACGACGGCCGGACCAAGCTGGCCGACCAGGTCGCCGAGGAGGTGCGCGGGCACTTCGGTGACGTGGTGCTGCGGTCGGTGATTCCGCGCAGTGTGAAGGTGTCCGAGGCGCCGGGCTACGGAATGACGGTGCTCGATTATGATCCAGGCTCCCGAGGCGCGATGAGCTACCTCGATGCCGGGCGTGAAATGGCGGCCAGGGCTACGGCGATGGCACATGCCGCGGCCGAAGCCGCGGAGTGATCTGGCTGGATGTGAGGGCCGGGTCGGCGAGACCCGGTTTGGTGGCGGAACGAGGAAGGGGTCTGTAGACCGATGAGTCAGGCGAAGAAGGGTGGGCTAGGGCGCGGTCTCGCCGCGCTGATCCCGACGGGACCGGCGGCTACGCCGGGGCTCAGCAGTCAAGCGGCCAGCGTCATCGGTCTGGATCCGATCGGGCCGCAGCCCGCGTCGGCCTATCTGCATCGGGTCCCCGACCCGGCCGACGATGACCTCGAGGCCGGCGGTGCGGTCTATCGCGAGATTCCGCCGGATCAGATCGAGCCGAACCCGAAGCAGCCGCGTCAGGTGTTCGAGGCCGAGGCACTGGACGAGCTGGTGCACTCGATCAAGGAATTCGGCCTGATGCAGCCGATCGTGGTGCGTCGGGTCGAGCCGGGCGTCGACAAGTATCAGCTCGTCATGGGCGAACGCCGGTGGCGCGCTTCGCAAGTTGCGGGCCTCGCCGCGATCCCCGCGATTGTTCGGGACACTGCCGACGAGTCGATGCTGCGCGACGCCCTGCTGGAGAACATCCATCGGGTGCAGCTCAACCCGCTGGAAGAGGCGGCGGCGTACCAGCAGCTGCTGGAAGAGTTCGGCGTCACCCACGAGGCGCTCGCCGATCGCATCGGTCGTTCCAGGTCCGCGGTCACCAACATGATCCGGCTGCTGAAGCTGCCGATCTCGGTGCAGCGTCGCGTTGCGGCAGGTGTGCTTTCGGCCGGACACGCGCGGGCGCTGCTCGGGCTGACCGCAGGAGTGGACGCGCAAGAGGAACTAGCCAAGCGCGTTGTTGCGGAGGGACTATCCGTTCGCAGCACCGAGGAAGCCGTCATCCTGGCAAACCAGGAAACGCCCCCGGAACCGGTGGCCGATCCGAGCGTGCCCCCGGAGCCGAAGCACAAGCCGCTGATCGCGGCCGGCATGCAGCGATTCGCGGAGCGGTTGGCCGACTCGTTCGATACGCGGGTCATGGTGAGTATGGGCAAGCGCAAGGGAAAGATCGTCGTCGAGTTCGGCTCGCTCGAAGATCTCGAGCGCATTGCTAGCCTGATGGGCCAAAACCCTCAGCTTGTAACAGAAGTGACAGAAAAAGACTTGTGACTGCGACGGGCACGACCCCAGAGCCGAAACGTCACTGTGACGGGGTGTGATTTCCGCAAGTCAGCGGAGCACGGGTCGGACCAGCACAAGTTCTTAACCAACAGCACAGCGACATGGAATGAGGCGGGTTCTCTTGATCGCTTATTCTTGCTGGCAAGAACATAGTGATGCGGTGTGAGCGAACGAGCCATGGGCGCGGGCCGAGCTTTGCTCGGTGATGACAGAGCCGAGCTTCAGCGAGGTGCAATCATGAGCGAGCGAACCGTGAGTCGGAGTGCCTCGCGCATGCTGGGGCCGAGCGCGAGCGAGGCACAGACATGAGTGTGGACGAATCGGACAGCTGGAGGCTGAGCAGAGCAGTGTCGACCAGCGTCACAGCACTTACCCTCGGCGGGCTCGACAAGCTCCCCGCGCACTCCCGGCGCTGCGTGTTCTGGGAGATGGATCCCGCCGTCGCCGAGGACTCCCGCGGCTTCAGCGACCCCGTCTTCGAAAAGGAGGCCTGGCTCTCCACGGTCCTGCTGGAATGGGGTTCCTGCGGGCAGGTGGCGAATGTCGACGGCAATGTCGCGGGGTGTGCCCTGTATTCGCCGCCGAGCGCCGTTCCGCGTGCGACCCTCTTCCCCACCTCACCGGTAAGCCCGGACGCGGTCCTGCTGACCACGCTGCAGGCCGAATTTCCGTATCAGGACAATGAGGTTGCCCACCAGCTGATGCAGGCCGTGGTGGCCGATCTGGTGCGTCGAGGCGTGCGCGCACTCGAGTCGTTCGGGATTCGCTCCGATCCGCCCTCGCAGGCACTCTCGGAACGCTTCGGCTCGATGACGCTGATGGAGCGGATCATCTCGCCGATCAAGGGAACCGGCGCGAACGCACCGGGTTCGATGACCGAGTGCTCGCCGGAAACCTGCATGATCGAGGCCGACTTCCTGGAGGAGGTCGGATTCAAGGTGATCGCACCGCACCACCGGTTCCCGCGGCTGCGCCTGGAACTCGACTCCGATCACGGGTGGAAGGAAGACGTGGAGCGCGCGCTCGACCAGCTGCTGGCCGCCGCCGCGATGACTCCCCCGGCACGCGTCGGAGTGCGCTGAGAATCTTCGACGAAAAGCGCCCCCCGCCGATGAGATCGGCAGGGGGCGCTGTGTTCAGCTCTAGCTACATGCGGTCTGCGGCGGCGAGTTCCTCCGCCAGCAGTTCCGCGAAAGTGTATGTGCCCGTTGGCTGATCGTCCTGCCCGAGCAGGTACAGCCGCTTGACCGAGACCAGGATTGCTTCGGCGATCACATCGCGCATGCGCGGATTGGTGAGCACGGTAGCGTCGTAATCGTTTGTCAGATAACCGATATCGACCTGCACGGTCGGCATCTTGGTGAGCCGCAACAGATCCCAGGTCCTTGCGTGCGTCCGGCAATCCTGCAGCGAGGTGCGCGCGACGACCTCACGCTGGATGAAACCGGCGAGCACCTGACCGATCATCGACACCGAGCCGTGCGAATTGCCGAAGTAGAAACCGGCGACACCGTTGGCCAGCGGGCTCGGGTTGGTCGCGCAGCGCAGCGAGATCATCAGGTCGGCGTCGAAGGCGTTCGAGGTATCGGCACGTTCGGCGTCGGTCGAGTTGGCGCCCCATGCCCGCGACAGGAACGTCTCCATGCCGGTGGCTGCCATCCGGCCCTCGAGCCGACTTGCCAAGTCCCACAGGATTTCCGACTCGAACACCTCGCCGAACTCGGTCGGCACGGGATGTCCCTTGTCGGGCCCGCCGAGACCGGGGTCGATGACGATGCGCTTACCGGTGAGCTGTGGTCCGGCCCGGTGCACCACTTCTTCCTCGGCGATCCGATGCGGATTACCGCCGGTGACGCGGGCGCCGAGCAGGTCGAGCGAGCGCAGCGTGTCCGGCCCGCAGATGCCGTCGGCGGCAAGGCCGATCTCCCGTTGGAAGGAGGAAAGCCCCTCGTGGGTGTGCGGGCCGAAGTAGCCGTCCACCCGGTGCACGTAGAAGCCGAGGTCCTGCAGCTTGCGCTGCAGTGTCGCGACATCGTCGCCGTACAGCGGCGCGGAGAGCTGATAGATCAGCGTGCGCGCGCCGAGGCGGTAGGACGCTTCCTTCAGCGCTCGGTAGGTGGCCGGGCCGACCACACCGTCGACGAGCAGCCCGCGATGTTGCTGGAACGCGCGGACGGCTGAGTCGAGTCGGTGGTCGAAGGAGGCCTCGGTGTCTTTCCAGTACTCGCGTGCGTCGGCGTGATCGGTATCGACGTGTGCGTGTAAGAACCCGAGACTTGCCAGGGTGCTCCGAACCTCTGCTACGGCTGGACCGCTATCGCCGTGACGAAGTCGGTGCATGCGTGAGAGCCCTTTCCTTCCGTCAATCCGGGTACCCACTCATGCGATGGGATACACCCTGCGCACGACCGGCATCGGTCGATTGTCTCAGACCCGGACGGGAATTCGGCATTCCCGGGTCCAGGCATCCTACGGCGCGTCGATGGTTCTCGACGGCCTTTGGCGCCTATGGCATTAGCGCGACAGGTGTCAGATCTCGCCGTCGAGTTCGCGCAAAAGGGCGGCTTTGCCCTTCGCACCGACGATCTGTTTCACCGGCTTACCGCCGCGGAACAGCATCATAGTGGGCAGCGAGAGGATCTTGTAATCGCGGGCGGTGCCGGGATTCGCGTCGACGTCCACTTTCGCGACAGTCAGCTTGTCCGCGTGTGTGCCGGCGATCTCCTCCAGCACGGGGGCGACCATCTTGCACGGTCCGCACCAGGTGGCCCAGAAATCGACGAGGACGGGCTTCTCGCTGAGCAGCACATCGTCGGCGAAGGACGCGTCGGTGACGGTGATCGTCTTCTTGGCGCTGTCGGTCTTGGCACTATCGGACATAGCGTTCTCCTTGCTGAGACGAGGCGTCGTCAGTTGGCGGGCACGGCGACCGTGTTGCCCGCGTGGTCCAGGGTGTTCGAGCTGATGTCGCCCTGGTCGGCGAGCCAGCGCTCGGCGTCGATGGCCGCGCGGCAGCCGGTGCCCGCCGCGGTGATCGCCTGGCGGTAAGTGTGGTCGACGAGGTCGCCGGCGGCGAAGACGCCGGACACCTTGGTGGCGGTCGACGGGTGCACCACCTGCACGTAGCCCTCGTCGTCCAGCTCGACCTGACCATTGACCAGCTCACTGCGCGGGTCGTGGCCGATCGCGACGAACAGGCCGGTCGCGGCCAGCTCCGAGGTCTCCCCGGTGCGGGTATCGCGCAGCACCAGGCTCGTCACGCTGCTGTCGCCCTTGACCTCGGCGACCTCGGCATTGAGCACGAACTTGATCTTCTCGTTGGCCTTGGCCCGCTCGAGCATGATTCGCGAGGCACGGAACTCCTCGCGCCGGTGCACGATGGTCACGGTGCTGGCGAACTTGGTCAGGAAGGTGGCTTCCTCCATCGCGGAGTCGCCGCCGCCGACCACGACGATGTCCTGGTTCTTGAAGAAGAAGCCGTCGCAGGTGGCGCAGGCGCTCACGCCGCGGCCGAGCAGCTTCTGCTCACCCGGCACGTTGAGGTAGCGGGCGGCCGAGCCCATGGCCAGGATCACCGCGTAGGCCTGGTAGGTCTCGTCGCCGACGGTGACGGTCTTGATCGGGCCGCTGAGGTCGAGCGCGTCCACGTCCTCGGTGCGGATATCGGCACCGAAGCGCTTGGCCTGCTCGCGCATCTCTTCCATCAGGTCCGGGCCCATGATGCCCTCGCGGAAGCCGGGGAAGTTCTCCACCTCGGTGGTGGTCATCAGCGCGCCGCCGAATTGGGTGCCTTCGAACACCAGTGGCTGGAGCTCGGCCCGGGCGGCGTACACGGCGGCCGTGTAGCCAGCGGGTCCGGAGCCGACGATGATCAGGTCGCGAACTGGCGCACTCATGAGGCCCTTCCGGGGAGAAATCAATGGACGTCTCGGTCAACAACAGGGTAATGGCTATTGTTCCTGGACTTGTCCGGTCCCACGTGAGGTTCGGCTCAGTGCCGGGACGGGAGCGTTCAGGTACCCGCGCAGGCGGTTGTGGCGTGCGCCACTCAGCCGATGTCCTGGGTGGCGAGGTGTTGGGGATCGGCTGTGCTGCAACCGGTTCCGACGACCAACGCGGTGATCTTCGGGGTGCGTGGCCCGGTGAGCAGGATCAGCACCGCGTCCTTGCCCTGATAGCGGATGTTGTTCGAGCCGAGGATGGTGCGATCGAATCCGTTGGCGTGCACGCAGCGTTCCCTCGCGGCCACGCTGCCGAGCAGTCCGGTGGCATCGTTGCGGCCGAGCGCGCTGAGCATCGCGGGCGCGTCGAGGTCGTCGCCGAGTTGGTCGCTGTTCGCGGTCGGCTGGGCGGTGGGTGCGGCGTCGTTGCCGCGCACCGTGGTGAGCGCGATCGAGGCGCAGGCGACGACCGCCACCGCGGCGGCAGCGGCGGTGAGCCAGCGCAGCCTGCTCCGGCGGCGGTCGTCGAGCGAGATCGGCACGGCCGATGGCGTGGAAACCGTGGTGGCTTCGGTGTTTTCGGGTGCTGCCGATGGTGGCAGCTGATAGAGGGTCGCGCCCTCTTCGGTGGGCTGCTCGTTCAGGTCGAAACCGTCGACGAACTGTTCGAGCCGGGCGGCGATGTCGTCGGGCATCGAGTGGATGATGTGGTCGCTGCGGCCGAGTGCGCGTAGCTCGGTGGCGACGTCGTCCAATGCGTGCACGAAGCGCAGCGCGTCCCCGTCGCGACGGACCGCGGGCCACAGCTGCTCGCGCAGCTCGGGCGTCACATTGTCGGCGTGTAGGTCGGCGAGCAGTTCGGCCGGGAACGGAGGCTGCGGCACGGACCTGGTCGCCATCGCACCTCCAGTGTTCTCATCTGACATCGGCGGGGGAACTACACGAACATCGTCTACGGGCTCGTCACTATTAATGACGCACCTCAACTACTTCCGGTTCCCTGGATCGCGCAGAAATTCCAGGCGTTCTTGCAGACGTTGCCTCCCGCGCGCGCAGCGGCTCTTGATTGTTCCCTCCGGGACACCGAGCATAGCGGCGGCTTCGGCCACGCTATACCCCTCGAGATCGATGGCAACAAGTGCGGTGCGCTGATCCGGCGGCAGCGAGAACAGCGCGTGATCGACCACGAGTGACATCTCCAGTTCGGCGACCGCGTCCCGGTCGTCGCGCGGTTCCGGCATCGTCTCCGCGGTCAGTGAGACGGCCTTGCGGATCTTGTTGCGCCGGATCCGGTCGAGACAGGCGTTGACCACGATCGCGTGCAGCCAGCTGCGCACCTCGGCCTCGGCCCGGAACGAGGCGGCCGTGCGATGGGCCGAGAGCAGCGCGTCCTGCAGCGAATCCGCCGCGTCCTCGCGGGTGTAGGAGGTGCGAAGGGCGGTCTGCCACAGGTGGTCGTTGTGCCTGCGTAGCAGCTCGGCGAAGGCGTGCCGCTGGCCGCGCACATGCGCCTGCAGCAGCTCGACATCGGTGTAGTCGTCGCCGACGAACGGATGTTCGCGGTACGCGACAGGCCGCGATGTCCCCCCGCGGAAATCCTCGTTCAATTCGGACGACAATGCCAACCCCTTGGACAGCGCTCACGATGGCAACGGACATGGACGACCATCACCGAAATTACGCAGCATCCAGGATCGAGAAACCAGAACCCGGGAAGCTCCCCTGCTGAGAGCGCGAGGAGATCATATCGTCACTCGCGATCGAGCAGCAAGCTGCTCCGCCCCGCCGCGGATTCAGGCCAGACTGAGGTGCGCAGCGGCAAAATTGGCGGCTGGCGGCAAGTGAGGGGGTCGGGTCAGCCCGTACCCGGCGAGTTACCCATGTACTCGCGCAATCATCGCGCTAAGGCGCGGCGTCGAAACGTATATCCGCGATCGAAGTTTGGAACTGACCACCACTGGAGTTACCGAGACCGGTGATCCAGATGAGCACGTAGCGGGCGGCTTGATCGGTGCGTACCGGAATGTCGGTGACCCCGTCGCCCAGCTTGGCCGAGCCGATCAGCTGGGTCTGATCCAGTGTCGGCGACGCGGTCGGCGAGGTGCGGATCTCGACGGCGGTGCCCGGACTCGGCGAGTTGATCGAGACGTTCGTCAGCTTGGCCGGGCTCGGTAGCGTCGATAGCAGCCCGACCCCCTTCTTCAGCGCGGGGAACTGCTGGAAGTACTGATCCGAGCGCCATAGGGTGGCGGGATTCTGATCGAGCACCGCGTTGACGCTGCCGACCCCGTCCGGGGTGCCCTCCGGCGAGAACACCGACACCCCGGTAATCGGGACCGGCACCCCACCCGTCGGGGCGGTCGGCCCTGCGGCCGCCGGTGTCGCGGCTGGGGGGCTGTTGTTCGTGGTCAGGCCGATATTGCGCTGTTCGTTGAGCGGCGCGTCCGAGGCGCCAGGCGCGAACACGCTGACCATCCACCAGATCACGACGCCGACCACCAGCGCGGCCAGGATGCCTAGACCGACCATGATCCACATCATGCGCTGGGATCTCTCGCGTTCGGCCGCTAGCAGTTCCGGGTCGGCGAGTGACTCGTCGGGAGCCGACGGCGGGCGCTGACCGAGCCGAAGCACCGGGATGAAATCGGTCTTCTGATCCACCACCGACGCCTGCTCGAGCACGTGCTGCACGGTCGCGGCGGTGCGCACGCCCTTGTTCGACTCCAGCGACCGCACCGCGACCGCCGAGATCTCGAAGGGCACCTCGGGTCTTATCTGGCGTGGCTCCACCGGCGTGCCGTCCGGGCCGAAATCGGCAAGCCGCAACCCTCCGACGGTTGCGGCGGTACCGGTGATACCGCCGGAGCGGATCGGCCAGCGGGCGGTGATCAGTGAGTAGAGCATGGCGCCGAGGCCGCGCACGTCGGACTGCGCGTCCGAATCGGCGAGGGTGCCCGGGAAGGCGAGCACCGCGTCGCCGGTCGCGCTGATCCGTACCCGGTCCGGGTGGTCGATGGACAACGATCCGCCGCCGCGATGGGCCAGTTCGGCAGCCGAGGCCAACGCGCGGATGGCGCGGGCGGCGCCGATCGGGGACGGCACCGTTTCGGCCATCTCGCGCAGCGAGCGACCAGGGGTCCACTCGGCCACCACGATGCCGCCTGAGCTGCCGCGCACCACGTCGAGCACCCGAGCCAAGCCGGGCGAATTGATCCGCCCGAGGCGCAGCGTGCGGGACAGAATCGCCTGCGGGCCGTCGTGGCCGGAGTTCTCGCTCGCCTTCTGATCGGCGTCGACGAAGGTGAGCGCGACCTCGCGGTCGAGCTTGATGTCGAGCGCCTGCCAGAACTTCAGGCCGCGGGCCCCGCCGTGCCCGGCGAGCAGCCGGTAACGGCCACCGGCCACCGACGCGCCGGGAATCAGCTTCGGACCGCGCTGCGAGCGACGGGAGCCGAGGTTTTCGCCACCGAGCGGTGGCATCTCCGGCGACCCGATCGGGATCATCCCGGTGTCGTACATCGGGTCGCGTGCCGGTACCGGACTCTGGCGATCGTGCGGACCCTGCGGGGCCGCCTCGTCGACCGGCGGAATCGCGTCGTGATCCGATGGACCGGTGTCGGTCTCGCGGTTCGCGTACGCGGGATCCGACGGCTCTCCTCCGGGAGGCGGGGCATCCGTGGAAAGCCCGCCTGCCGTGGTCGCAGAAGAATCAGCGGCTGGGACGCCGCCCACCGCGTCGTCGCTCACCCTCGGTCCTCCTTCGCCCTGGTATGTCGAGGTTCCGGCGATTTCGCCACTTGTGCTTCTCTGCCGAACAGGGTACGGGAACTCGCCCATGCCGGTGATGTCAACGGCATCGGCTCGGATCACGGGCAAGACCATGGTCTGAGCATCCATGTACGGGTCGTACCCAGGGTATGCCAGATACGGGTCGGGCCTGCGCAGTACTCGAGTCGCGTAATCGTCGACCGGACCGTCGAGGTCGAGATCGGGCGCGGGTGGGGTCCAGCCGAGGCGCCGCGAGATGGCGACGGTGATCGCGACGACCTCGGGAACACCGGCAAGGCGCATCAGGCCGAAGGCGACCGAGAACATGACGATCGCCGTGATCGCGACCCGGATGAGCGAGCCAGGGCCGCCGAAGGCACTGGTCAACCGGTCGAGTCCGAGCACGCGGTCAACGATCCACATGACCGCGCCACCGGCCACCGACCCGAACAGGACGCGGGTAATGGTCCGGCTGACGTTCGACATCCGCAGATCGCCGAGACTGCGATGCAGCAGGAAGCCACCAACGGCGGCGCCGACCGCGAACCCGAGACCGTTCGCCACGCCCAGCGCGATCACCACGTGATCGGCGTCGGTGACCATCGGCGCGATCGCCGAGAAGAGAATCTTGGCGGCGGTGATCCCGAGGATGATCCAGGTCGGGATCCAGGCCTGCTCCCTGGCGTAGAACACGCGCAGATGAATCAGCACCAGCGCGTAGGGAATCAGCGAGAAGGCCGACCAGCTGACCGCGAGGCCGAGGCGCGCGGCATCGTCGCTGCCGAAGTTGCCATAGCCGTAGAGCGCCTGCCCGACCTGTGGCCCGGCCAGGGTCAGGAAGGTGACCACCGGCAGCAAGGCGATCATGGTCAATCGGGTCGCGGCGGAGAGGTCGTCGACCACCGCGGGAGTGTCATCGGCGGCGGCGTTGCGGCTCAGCCGCGGCATGATCGCGGTGAGCACGGTGACGCCGAGTACGCCGTACGGCAACTGCAGCAGCAGCCACGCGTTGTTGTAGATGGCCGGGCCCGCCGCGTCGGCGTGCGAGGAGATACGGGTGGCGAAGACGAAACCGGCCTGGCTGATCGCGACGTACAGGATGATGGCCGCGCCCATCCCGCCGAACTGCTTGAGTCGCGCGTCGACACCCCAGAGTGGGCGCAGGTCGATGTGCTCGCGGCGAATCGCGGGCACCAGGCTCACCGCCTGGACCACCACGCCGAGCGTCACACCGCCGCCGAGCACCAGCAGTTTCGGGTCGCCCATCCGCACCGGGTTCAGGCTGATCTCGCCAGGCATCAGCACATAGAGACCGAGCACCGTGAGCACGACGACGTTGTTCACCACCGGTGCCCACGCACCGGGCTTGAACTGCTGTCGGGTATTGAGGATGGCCGTCAGCAGGGCGGACATGCCGTAGAAGAGGATCGCGGGCAACAGCAGGAACGCCAGCGCCGTGGTCAGGCCGGTGTTGACCTTGCCGTCGTCGGAAAGGAACACATAGGTGGTCAGCAGCGGCGCGGCCGCGGTGGCCAGCAGTGCGGCGGTGGCGAGCACGACGAATGCCGCCGTGACGAGTCGTCGGACGAAGGCCTCCCCGTTGTCGGGGTCCTCCTGTTCCGCGCGCACCAGCGTCGGCACCACGATCGCGGTGAGCACCGCGCCGAGCACGAGTTCGGCGATCATGTTCGGGATCTGGCTGGCCACGGTGAACGCGCTGGCGATGGCCGGGCCGAGCACGGTGAGCAGCAGCAGCTGCTTGCCGAAGCCGGTGACCCGGCTGATCAGGGTCGCGAACGCGATCGATCCGGAGTCGCTGAGCAGCCGGGCGCTCGAATTCGGCTTCTCGGCTGTCTTGGTCGCGGCGGGGAACTCCTGGGTCCGCGGCCGGTTGCCTACCTCGGCGGGCTCGGCGACCGCCGGAGCGGGTTGGCGGCGGCGCGGCGGCGCGTACGGCTCCGGCCGAGCCTGCGGTGGGGCGTATCGCGGCGGTGGCATCCGGTTGGACGGCGGCGGGCCAGCGGGAATCGGCTCCTGCTGACCGGGACGGGGTGCGTCGGTCGGGATCGGTCCGGACTGTCCGGGTGCCGGGCGCGGAGCACTGGTTGGCATCGGACCGGGCTGACCGGGTGCGGGACGTGCCGGGCGCGGAGCGCTGGTTGGTATCGCGCCGGATTGCCCTGGCCGCGGCGGGCTGACGGGAATCCCGCCGGACTGACCGGGCGGCGGACCTGGCCGCTGGCCTGGCGGAATCGGACGCGGCTGCGCGGGCGGCGGCGGTGCGGGATATTGCCGCTGCCCGGGGTGCGGTGCGGGTGCGGGCCGCTGCGGCGGACCGGGTGGACGTTGCGGCGGGCCCGGCGGCATGCGCTGGCCCTGCCACGGCTGTGGCGGCGCCGAGGGCCTGCTGACGTGCGGCACTCGGGGCGGGGGCGGCTCATACGGGCCCGCGTTCATGTCCGGATCCTCGGCCTCCGCCTGTGGCGGTAGCCGTTCCCACGGCGCGACCGGCGCCCGACGGGGAGGTGGCCCGTCGCGCCGATCGGATCGAGGCCGATGCGCCGATGAGTCATCGTCGCTCATCATGCCTCCTGCGCCCGGCGCGGCCGCGCATCCCGGTCGGCTCGGCGAGCGGCGTCAAGATCGAATCGCTCACCGTTCCTCCTGGTACTGCCCATCACTCACACCACCCCTGCGCCGGTGCGAGCCTTCCGCGATTGTCCTCCACTCTGCCACTGTGGTTTGTCGGACGTCCAAATCCGGTAGACGCGGCCGGTCGCCGCGAAACCGAATCGTGCCGAGTGATCGATCGGGACACAACAGAGGGCGCTAGGTCACCGTCCCTCACTGTGCCTCCTGATGCTCCTGCTGTATGACTCGGTTCTTGGCCCGTCGGTACCGATTGACCCGGCGCCGGGTGCTCGGATCGAAACCTTCGTCGGCCGGATCCGGCTGGCCGCGGAACCGGCGCCACAAGCGACGCCCGGCCAACAGCAACAGCAGTACTCCGGCACATGCCGTAATTATTGCCAGGGTCTGACCATAGGCGTTCGAACGCACCGAGACCGAAGTGGCATTACCCAGCGGAACTCCGTCCGGTGTGGTAAGCGAGATCGGAATGACCAGGTTACGGCTGTCGCTCACCTCGGTCGGGATTTGGAACGAGCGTGTTCCCTTCGCCGGCAGCTGCTGCTCGCCCTGATCGGTGATCTTCGCCTCGTGCGGCGCCTCGATGAGGAACTTGATCCGGATCGACACCGGCAGATCGTTGCGCGCGACCAGCAGCAACGGGCTCTGCTCGGAGGCGAGGGTGTACACGCCGCCCGGCGGGAGCACGGTCACCGAGCGGTAGATGTTGTCCATCGTCCGGGTGGTCTGATCGATGCGCCGCTGGGCGAAGGTATCCGCCTGGCTTGGATCGCCGGTCCGTCGATCGGACAGGCTCAACACCCGGATCAGGTCGTCGCGCAGCGGGTCGAGGAACTGGCGTGGCGTCGGATCGGCCTCCGGCACCTCGACGAGCGCGCGCATCAGCTCGCTGATCCGGCGCGCCTGGTCGCGCGCCGATGTCACGAACCGGTCGGGTACCGCGTCGGCGGCGGCCTGCGCCAGATAGTCCAGCTCGTAGGGCTGTGGGTCCGGTGGCTGCGCGACCAGGTCCTGGAACGAACGCGGCGTCGCCAGGTTGCTGCGCACCAGCAGCTCGATCTGATGCAGCAGCGCCATGCCCTCGTCCTTGCTCGCACTCCACTGCTGCGGCGGGACCAGCAGCAACGAGCGCGGCTGGTTCGGCTGCGGATTCAGCGCGGTCCACGAGATCGCGCCGAGCGCGTCCTGCAGCCGGGCGACGCGCGAGTCGTTGCTGACCTCGTAGCGCACTTTGGTCGGCGTGAACGAGGGTGTCGGCGGGTTCGAGCCGAGCGCGGCCAGCGCTGTGGCGGACCAGATGTCGAATGTCGCGGCGTGCAGCGCCGGATCGACGGCAGGGGTGGTCGGATTCCCGTTCGGTGGAGCCGGATTGGCGCTCGGCGGTGCTGGCGCGGTGACGTCGGGCAGTCGAACCGTGTCGGGGCTAGCGGATTCCGCGGTCCGGCTCGTCGTGTTCCGACTCGCCGGCTGGTTCTTGCTGTCGCCGCGGCCGGTGGTCGGTGCGACCGCCTCGGACGAATCGGCGCTGCCCTCGGGTGCGACGGCGGTACCGGCAAGCACGGCGGTGCTGAAACCGTGGCTGCGCAGCAGGATTCCCGCGCCGCTATCGATGCTGCCGGAATCCGGCAGGCTCACCCCGCTCACCGGATTGGTGGCCAGAATCGAGTGGATGAGTTCGGCGGGCGCGTTCATCGCCCTTGCCGAGAGGTCCGGATCGTTCACCGCGGCCAGCGCGTCGAGGTCGACCTGTCCGAACGGCAGCGCCACGGTGCACATGGTCCCGGCGAGTGCGCGCAGCCGGTCCAGCCAGGTCTGTGCCTGGGCCGCGCCGGTGCCCGGCCTGGTCGCGCCGTCCGGATCGGACGGGCTGGCCAGCACCCGATAGCCCTTGGTCATCTCCTGCACCGTGACAAGCAGATCCGGATCGACCGCGAGGCACACCGACGCGGCGAGGGCGCGGTCGCGGGTCGGCGTGGTATCGAACACGGTCTCCAGCGCGCCGAGCAGCTGGTCGAGGCGCCCACCCTTGCCGAGCGAGGCGGCCAGCTCGTCGTCGGTGAGTTCGACCTTCCCGTCCGCCGATCCGGGGATGCCGGCGACCAGCCGTGGCCGGTCGGCCAGCGGCCACAGCATCGTCGTCGCCACCGGTGCGTCGGTCGGCGCGGCCACCGCTTGGCTCGGGTCGGGCGCGTCGGTGCCCTTCGACGTCAGCGGTGGCACGCCGAGCACCGGGAGCAGGAACCTGGCGTCGTCGAGCCGGGCTTGGATGCCGTAGTCCGGTTTGCCGTTGACATTCAACAGCAGTGGATACACGCCGGGTTCGTTGATATTCAGCGAGGTCTTGGTGGCACCGCCGCCCGCGCGCAGCGGGATGGTCACGGTGAACTTCGTGCGCTCGCCCTTGTCGAGCTGCGGGACGACGTCTTCGAAGTCGCCGTTCACCTCGTAGTTGACCTGATCCTGCTGCAATGTCGCGCGCAGGTTGCTCGGTGCCGTGACCGCGGCCGCGCGCTGCACCCGGACGGCGACGTTCTTGACCATGCGATCACCGATGTTCATGATCGAGCCGGTCACCGTGAGCGTCGGATCGCTGGTCGTGGTGACCACGGTCGGGGTCACCGAATCCAGTGACAGCTTCAGGAATTTGCGTTCCGAGCTCGTCCCGGTTCCGGTGGGTTGCTGCGCCTGCGCGGCGGAGGACACCAGCATCGGCAGCGTCGTCGCCGAACCAAGGATGGTCAGGACCGCAACGATGATCCGGAACAGGCGCACCCGTCGCCCGGCCACCACCCCCAACGGAATCGCTGCGCGATGCCGAAAAGTCTGGGTCATCGCTTGCCGGTCTCCATCCGGTCGATCAGCTTGTTCGCTACTTCGGCCAAGCGGCGTTCGTCCGCGTAGGCCAGTCGAGAATTCAACTCGCTCAACGGCACCCACGCCACTTGAGTGACCTCGACGTCGGCGTCGGACAGTTCGCCGCCGGTGGAACGCAGTAGATAATGATGCACGGTTTTGTGTACCCGCCGCCCATCGGTGACGAACCAGTAATCGATGCTGCCGAGTTCGGCGACCACCACCCCGTTGATGCCGGTCTCCTCGGCCACCTCACGGATCGCGGTTTGCTCGGAGGTCTCTCCCTCTTCGATATGCCCCTTCGGCAGCGACCACAGCAACCGCCCGCGCCGATCCGTGCGCCCGATCAGCGCCGCGCTGCGTTTCTCCCTCGGACCGTCCAAGCCGTCGACAACAAGCCCGCCAGCTGAGGTTTCCCGCACCGTGCGCATGCGCGGTTTCGCCGCGTTGGCGGCCGAACCGCGGCGCCGAGGCTGGCGGCGTCGACTGTTCGCGCGATCGGCCGGAGACACCAAGCAATCCTACTGTGTTGGATTTGCGCGGACGCACACCCCGCGCTACCGACACTGCGCCGGAATCTCGGTTGCTGGGGCTCGGTAAGCTGCCATTTCGTGGTTTCGACCGAGTCCGAGGACGCAGAGCTGGATAGACGTACCCGATTGCTGGCCGCCGCGGCGGTGACGTTGGGCAGGCTGTCGGATGTACTGGAACCGCTCGGCGAGATGTTCGCGGCGCGGGGCCATGAGCTGTATCTGGTCGGCGGCAGCGTGCGCGACGCGGTGCTCGGGCGACTCGGCACCGATCTGGACTTCACCACCGACGCGCGGCCCGAGCAGGTGCAGGAGATGTTGCGCGGCTGGGCCGATCACCTGTGGGACACCGGCGGTTTGGCGTTCGGCACGGTGAGCGGGTCCAAGCGCGGCCAGCAGCTGGAGATCACCACGTTCCGCAGCGACAACTACGACCGGGTTTCGCGCAATCCCGAGGTCACCTTCGGCGACAATCTCGAAGACGACCTGGTGCGCCGCGACTTCACCGTCAACGCGATGGCGGTGCGGATCGGCGCGGACGGTTCGCTTGAGTTCGTCGACCCGCTCGGCGGGATGGACGCGCTACTCGCTGGCATGCTGGATACGCCTGCGGCGCCGGAGGATTCGTTCAACGACGACCCGCTGCGCATGTTGCGCGCCGCACGTTTCGTCGCCCAACTCGGCTTCGAACTGCAGCCACGGGTGCACACGGCGATCACCGCGATGGCCGATCAGATCGACCGGATCACCGCCGAGCGGGTCCGGGTGGAACTGGACAAGCTGATCGGCGGTGCGCACCCGATCGACGGCATCAACATCATGTGCGAGACCGGCCTGGCCCAGCGGGTGCTGCCCGAGGTGCCCGCGATGAAGCTGGAGATCGACGAACACCACCAGCACAAGGACGTCTACTGGCACTCGCTCACCGTGCTCCAGCAGGCCATCGACCTGGAGGAGGGCGACCCGGACCTGGTGCTGCGCTGGGCCGCGCTGCTGCACGACATCGGCAAGCCGGACACCAAACGCAACGAGCCGGGCGGCGGCGTCAGCTTCCATCATCACGAGGTGGTCGGCGCGAAAATGGTGCGCAAGCGGATGCGGGCGCTGAAGTACCCGAAGCAGTTCACCGAGGACGTGGCCCGACTGGTGTTCCTGCACTTGCGTTTCCACGGTTACGGCAAGGGCCAGTGGACCGATTCCGCGGTCCGCCGCTACGTCACCGACGCCGACGAACTGCTCCCCCGCCTGCACAAACTGGTCCGCGCCGACTGCACAACCCGCAACAAGCGCAGGGCCGCCGCGTTGCGCGGCACCTACGACGATCTGGAGTCGCGGATCGCGGCACTGCAGGAGCAGGAGGATCTGGCCAAGGTCCGCCCCGACCTGGACGGCAACGCGATCATGGAACTGCTCGGCCTGCCACCGGGTCCCGAGGTCGGCAAGGCGTGGCGGTTCCTCAAGGAGCTGCGGCTCGATCGTGGCCCGATGACCCGCGACGAGGCCGAGGCGGCATTGCAGGAATGGTGGAAAGCCAAGGGCTAGAAGACGATCAGCGTCGTTCCGGTGACGATGGCGGAACGGATCTGCGCCAGCTCGAACGATCCGGTGATCTCCGGCAGCTCGATCCGGAAGCGAACGAGGTCGCCGTCGCGGGTCGCGTGCACGATGCGTGCCTGATTCGGTAGCTGCTCCAACAGCAGCGCCGGTGTGCCGATCATCCGTCGTGGCATCCGCAGGCCGAGCCAGGTGGCCCGAAGCAGATCGACGGTGACCCGGTTGTCCGTCACCGAGGCATCCACCAGCGCGGTCAATCGTCTTCGGCGATGCTTGGCGCGGATAAGGCCGCTGGCGTCGATATCGAGCACCCAGTCCAACGGCTGGCTGTTGATCCAGCCGACCAGCGCCGCCGTGGTGACCGTGCCCTCGAGATCGAGCTGCGCGGCCCGCACCTTCGTCGGCACGCCGGGAATCAGCCGAACGCCGTGCGCGATCACGGTCACGGCCTCGATCGGGTGGTCGTCCCAGCGCAGCCGGGACAGCACCGTCTTGGTCTGGAAGTGCGCGCCACGCCGCCGGACCTTGAGCACCTGCAGGGTGGCGTGCAGATCGTGGCCGAGCAGGGTGGCGCTGACCTCCTGCCCGCCGAATCGGCTGAGAATGCCCTCGCTGAGCACGGTCATCAGAGCGTCCGGCATCAGCGCCGTGACGGTGCCGGCACCGAGATCGGCGCCCGCGTCCACCCAGGAGGTGGTGACGGCGATCCACTGCTCCAGCCAGGATTGCTCGAACAGGCGCTTGCCGAGATCGACGGCCCGTAGCGGCGACCAGGACTTCGGATCGAAATACGTGGCCATGATTGGTCCGAGCGTACTTGCCGACGCTGAACTCGACCATCGTGCTGTGACCCAGGTCGCGCTTTGCGCCGAGGATAACCCGCTGACCAGGCATTCTTGCTTGTGGAACACCGTCGCAACGACAATCGGAGCCTGTCTCCGACACACCGCCACGGAAAGGGCGCATATGCCGCTGGATCTGAACAGTGACCTCGGCGAGGGCTTCGGCCCGTGGCGGATGGGCGACGACGCGGCGATGCTCGACATCGTCACCAGCGCCAACATCGCCTGCGGATTCCACGCGGGCGACCCCTCGATCATGCGCCGGACCTGCGGGCTCGCGGTGCAGAAGGGGGTCAAGATCGGGGCACACGTCGGTTACCGGGATCTGGCCGGGTTCGGCCGCCGCGAAATCACCATGGACCCCGCCGAGTTGCGCGACGAGGTGCTGTATCAGATCGGCAGCCTCGACGCGTTCGCCAAGGCGGCGGGCGACCGGGTGCGCTACGTGAAACCGCATGGCGCGCTCTACCATTCGGCCTCGCGTGACCGGCGGCTCGCGGACGCGGTACTCACCGCGATCGTCGACTACGACCCTCAGCTTGCGTTACTCGGTCCCGCTGGATCCCAGCTCGACCACGCGGCCGAGGCGGCCGGGGTGCGTTTCGTCGGTGAGGGATTCGCCGATCGCGCGTACACGCCGGACGGCACGCTCGCCGCGCGCGGCCTGCCCGGTGCCGTTCTCGGCACCAAAGAGGCGGTCACGCAGGCGGTTTCGATTGCCACGTCGGGTACCGCACGCACGGTCGACGGATCGGGCGAGGTCGCGGTGGCCGCGGCCAGCATCTGCGTGCATGGCGATACTCCCGCCGCCGTCGAGATGGCCCGCCTCATTCGCACCGCCCTCGACGAGGTCGGGGTGCCGGTCGAACCGTTCGGCTGAGCATGACCGACGGTGGTTCGATCGGGGACGACCCGGATCGGTCGATCCGGGTGGCAGGCGATTGCGCGCTGCTCGTGGTGCCGTCCCGCCATGACCAGGTAGCGAAACTGGTTGCCGCCCTGCGTGTTAACACGCCGGACGGCGCGCAAGACATCCTGCCCGCCGCGGAAACCGTTCTCGTGACGCTGCTTTCGCCGGAGTACGCGGAATCCGTCCGCCAGGAGTTAGCGACCCTGCTGCGCGAGGTGCAACAGTCTGCGGCGGAGCAGGATTCGGACATTGTTTCCCGTGGAACACTGTTGGACAACGATTCTCCGGACGATCCGCTGGTCGTCCCGGTGCGCTACGACGGCGCCGATCTCACCGAGGTCGCGCGATTGCTCGGCCTGACCGAAGCGGAGGTCGTCGCCGAACATACCGGCACGGTCTGGCGTTGCGCGTTCGTCGGATTCGCCCCCGGCTTCGGCTATCTGGAGTCGCCCGACGCCCGGCTGACCGTGCCGCGACGGCCACAGTCCCGCACCACGATCCCCGCGGGCGCGGTCGCGCTGGCCGGTGGCTACTCGGCCGTGTACCCGCGGAGCACCCCCGGCGGATGGCAGCTGATCGGAACCACCGACCTGCGGATGTGGGACGTGGACCGCGATCCACCCTCGCTGATCCACGCTGGCGGTTTCGTCCGGTTCGTCGCCGACTAGCTCAGTTCGGCGAATCCAGCTGTGCGTGCATGAGATACACGTTGTAGCTGTCCCAGGACGAGAGCGTGAAGTACAGATCCTTGCCGGTCGACCAAGGATGGATGAAACCACCGTAGGACTGCGGATAGTCGCTGGTGGAAACGAGCTGGGCCGCTTCGGTCCAAGCGCCTTGCGGCACCGCGGCATTGCGCACCACGATCGCGCCGCGGGCGGAGTCGAGATACACCATCTGCCACTGCGCGTTGTCCTGGTCGTAGCGCACGGATACCTCGCTGGCCAGTCCGGGAACCAGTGGGGTCGCCTGGTTTTCCGCCGCGGGCGCCCAGCTGCCGTTCACCCAGTACTGGTAGGCCGAGGTGTTGAGCACGTCGTCCTTCAGCACCCGCGCGAGCCCGATCACCCCGACGCGTCCGTTGGGTGTGCCGAACATATAGACGTAGTCGCCCTGCGGCACCATCGCCGCGACCTGGAACCGGCCGACGCCGAAGAAGTTGTCCCACTTGGCATGCTGATCCTTGGTCCAGGTGCGGCCGTCGTCGTCGGAGTAGGCGAGCCCGCCGTAGTTGTTCGACCACAGGCCGGGGATCCGGCTCCACCGATTCACCGACATGTAGCTCAGATACTGTCGATTGCCAAGGGCGAAACCGGAAGTCGGAATGGTGGTCGTCTCCCAGTTCTTCAGCTTGCGGCTGCCGAGGATCTCGGCGGCGTGGCAGCGGCTGTCCTGCACCATGCTGTCCAACGACATCCCGTCGGACAGATCGCGATCGGTGCTGTATCCGAGCACGTTGCTGCGCCAGTCCTGGTCGTCGCGCCCGGTGCCGCCGACCTGCCAGCCCTTGCCGAAGGTATCGCCGAAGACGACGGCGACCTCGCCCGGCTTGGTCTCCCACATCACGCCGAGGTCGGTGCCGTCCACCTGCCAGCGCAGGTCGGTGCGATTCTGCGATCCGTGCCCGGTGAGCTGGCCCGCCAGCGCTACTGATTGCACGCGCGGTTCGGCCACCGCCGCGGCCAGCGGGCCCGGCTCGGCGGGGTGCACCACCGGCGGCGGCGCGGGCTCCGGTGCGTCGCCCTGGTCGCCGGGCACCGGCACCGGGATGGGTTCGATCTCTGGCTTGAATTCGACGCGCGGGACCTTGATCGGTTCGCCGGTGCCCGAATTCGGCCGGTTTCCGGTTTCCGGCACCGGGCTCGGATCGGCACCGGGCTCGGGTGCTTTCGAGATGTCGCGGACGTCCGGGCACGGGGTGCGGCACGGATCGACGGCAGGCGGTCCCTGGTCGACCCTGGTGTTGTCCTGCGGCGGGCCGGGCACCGTTATCGGGGTGAGCTGCGGGATCGGCACCGGAATGTCGATTCGTTCCGGCAGCACCACCGGCGGCGGTGGCGGCAGCGCGGGATCGCGTTCGCGGTTGAGCGGATCGAAACCGACCTCACCGCAGCTGTTCACCGGCGACGGCGCCCACGGAAACGGGGCTGCCTGCGCGGCAGGGACGGGCATGGTGAGCAACCCGCCGAGCAGCGCACCGAACAATGCCGGTACACAAGGGAATTTGCCGCCGAGTCGGCGCGTCACGTCGGGCGGGGCCCGCTATTCGGCGATCCGGGGATACGGCCGGGTTACCAACCCACATAGTAGGTTTCGCGCGGTATGCGGCTGCTGCACCGGAAAACCCATGTCTGGCAGACTCCTGTCGAATCGGGCCGAAGCGAAAAGGAACCTACCGGAATCGCGGGCGCGAAAGAGGGAACCGAATGTCGGTCGCGCGCGTCCAAACTCATATGGACGAAATCGAGTACGTGTTCGGCACGGGCGACGGCACGGTGCACGTCTGGACCAGCCAGGCCGACCTGGAACTGGCCGGGCCCGGCACGGGTGACGCGGTGCGGCTCGACTTCGACGGCGACGGCCTCGCCGACGATGCCATGTGGGACACCAGCGGTTCCGGCATCGCCGACGTGGCGGCCCTCGATCTGGACAACGACGGCGTCCTCGACCATTTCTATACCGACCCGAGCGGAAACGGCACCTGGGATCACCAGATCACCGGCACCGTCTCCGATGCCGTCAGCGAACCGCTGGACTGGATCGTGCGCACCGATAATCTCGACGCCGAGCAGCATTACGCTCCGCCCGACGACGATGCGGCACAGCCGGATTCGATCCCGGGCCCCTTGGGATTCAACGCCGATCAGATGCCACTCGGCGGCCATCCGACCACCGACGAGCTACCGTCACACCGCCCAACGGACGACCTACCCGACTACCTCGCCCAATCGATGAACCGCGCCGGGCGTCACTCGATCATGATTCGACCATTGCCTGAAGTCGGCACCGCTGAATAACCAGCGATTCAGCCGACAGTCCGCCGCCGCGCATTCACCGCGATGGCGGCAATACCCGCGCAATAGATTCCGGCACCCGACAGAATTACCGGCAATGACCGTCCG
The DNA here is from genome assembly GCF_045040275.1 of Nocardia sp. NBC_01499. NCBI lineage: Bacteria > Bacillati > Actinomycetota > Actinomycetes > Mycobacteriales > Nocardiaceae > Nocardia > Nocardia sp. NBC_01499. The sequence continues at coordinate 5,569,223 of NZ_CP109426.1, forward strand.
TCGTCCGGGATAACCAGTGCCGCACCGGCAATCGCCAGTATGAAGGCGATATTGAAGACCGTGTCCTGCAACGCGAACACCTGCCCGCGCCGCGCGTCATCGATATCGATCTGCATGGTCGCATCGCCGGTCAGTTTGATCGTCTGCCCGGCAAGCCCGAGCAGGAACGCCCCGACCAGCAGCAGCTGATGCGCCCGCTGCGCGGCCGACCCCGCGTCCGCGACGGCGATCGGGGTCACCAGCGTCAACTGCACAACCGTCGCGGTCAACAAGCCGACCACCACCGTCTTCGACCGTCCGAGCCGCGGAATCAACAGCGGCGCAACCACAGCCGCCACCAGCATGCCCGCGGCGATAGCGCCGATGGCCACGCCGAAACCGAGCAACCCGCTGTTCAGCGCGGAACCATCGGCCGGTGCCTGCCGCAGCACAAGCACCATGATCAAGGTGTTGATGCCGAACACGATTCGGTGCGTGCCGATGCCGAGCATCGCGGTGGTCACGTGCACCGACTCCCACACCGCCGTCGCGCCCGTGCGCAGACCGGTGGCGATGGCACGTAGCGCGCTCTCGTGCGCCGCCGCGTCCGCGTCCGGCCCGAGCACCCTCGGCGCGAACCCGGCGGCAAGCGCCGCGCTGAGCACCGGCCCGACGCCGCTCACCGCGACCGCGACCGCGGAGGCGAAATCCCCCGCGCCGATCGACCCGATCACCGCCACCGAGGCGGCCGCGCCGAGCCCGGCACAGCCCGAGGCCACCGTGGCGAGCACCGAGTTCATCGGCACCAACCAGTGCTGCGCGAGCACCCTCGGCAAGGCCGCCGACACGCCCGACAGTACGAACCGGCTGATCCCGACCACGGCCAGCGCGAGCAACAGCAGCGGCGTCTCCCCGACCCCGGCGAGCAGCCCGGCGCACACCACCCCGATCAGCACCGCCCGCGCCACATTCGCCACCAGCAGCACGGTCCGCCGATCCCACCGATCCAGCAGCGCCCCCGCGTACGGCCCGATCAGCGAGTACGGCAATAGCAGCACCGCGAACCCGGCGGCGATGGCGAGCGGATCGGTCTGCCGCTCCGGATTGAACAGAATCGCCCCCGACAGCGCCGCCTGGAACATCCCGTCACCGAACTGCCCGGTGAACCGCACGACAGCCAGTCGCAACACCCCTGGGCTCTCGCGCAGCGCGGTCCACAGCGGCTTCGGCCGCTCGTCCGAGGGAATGGAGCTCTCCGAGCGACCAGTGGACACGCCGGTGAGGCTACTGGTTGCGGCCGTGCCGCGCCGAATTCGGTGCGCGTCGGTGAAATTCAGTGCGCGTCGGTGACCAGGGCGCTGACCGCCTCGCGCATATCGGGGGCCATGGGTAGTTCGTCGAGGGCGTCGGCGTCGATCCACGCGAAGGCGTCGTGTTCGCCCGGCTCCAGGGCCACCTCGCCCGGTTCGACGTCTACCACGAAGCTGTATTTCCGCACCCTGGACTTGGTTCTGGTGGCGTAGTCGATGCCGCCGAGAAAATCGGTGATGCCGCGCAGCCGCAGGCCGGTTTCCTCGAACAGCTCACGTTCGACGCATTCGGCGAAGGTCTCGCCGGATTCGACGCCACCGCCGGGTAGCTCGTACATGCCGCCGTGATAGTCGTCGGGGACCCGGCGCACCACCAGAAGTTTGCGGTCGCGGAACACCGCGACGCCGACGACGAAATGCGCGATGCCGTCGCGGTCCGCCTCGCTGCGGAGTTGTCGCTCGATGCGCGCGAGCGTCTCGGGTCGCATCTCGTCGTCACCTCCGGTTGCATTGCGGCACATCATTTTACGAACCCGGTCCGAGCATGGCACGCGGCGGTGCCCTAGCGGTCGGTGCGGTCACCTGGCGTTTCGACGTACCGGTTGGTTCTGCTCGCCTGACGTTCACCCGTTGGTCGCTCGCGTAAAATGCCGAGTGCAGGACAATTTACTAGGAATGTGGAGTACCGCGACGTATGTGCTCCTACCCTGAAAGGTGATCGGTGCACGGTCCCGAGAGGAGGACCTCGATGTCCACACTCCAGCCGCACGCTGTGACATGACTCGCTCACTTCGTTCGCTCATGACACCCCACATCGACGTCCATCGAGCAGGCGACCGCATGAAGACGCGGGTCTCCTGGCTGGATTCGAAGCATTCGTTCTCCTTCGGCGAGCACTACGATCCCGACAACACCCACCACGGCCTGCTGCTCGTCAACAACGACGATGTCGTCTCCCCTGGTCAAGGCTTCGATACGCATCCGCACCGGGACATGGAGATCGTGACCTGGGTGCTCGGCGGCAGCCTGGTGCACCAGGACTCGCTCGGCCACAGCGGCATCATCTATCCGGGCCTGGCCCAGCGGATGAGCGCGGGCACCGGCATCCTGCACTCGGAGAAGAACGACTCGTGGCGGCTCAACGGCGCCGCACACGACGAGCCGGTGCATTTCGTGCAGATGTGGGTCGTCCCCGACGAACCAGGCTTGACGCCCGGCTATGAACAGCTCGAGATCGACGACGCGCTGGCGGGCGGCGGCCTGGTGACGGTGGCCGCCGGCCTGCCGCGCTACCGCGATCGCACCGCCATCGCCATCAACAGCAGCCACGCGGCGCTGCACGTGGCACGGATGTCCGGCGATCCCGAGCGGGCCATCGATCTGCCCGACGCTCCCTACCTGCACGTATTCATCGCCCACGGCGAGGTGGAGATGGAGGGCGTCGGCACCCTCGACGAGGGGGACGCGGTCCGGCTGACTCGAACCGGCGGCCAGCGCGTCATCGCCCGAGGACCCTCGGAGATTCTGGTGTGGGAGATGCACGCCAGGCTGGGCGCGCAGTAGGCCAATTCACTCCGGCCATGCGCGCGTCTAAAGAACGGACTCCGTTCGGCTACGTCAAAATGGGCATACCTCGCATTAACACCTGCCCGTAGCGCATGCGATCAGTAGGCGATCCCCGCATATGCACCGGACCGGCAGGTCTGGCTCGAGCAACGCGAGGCACCGACGGAGAGGAAGTTCATGTCGCAATATCCGCCGCCCGGCCAGTACCCGCCGCCCCCCGGGTACCCGCCGCCCGGCCAGCAGCCGGGTCAGCCCGCCTACTGGCAGGAGTCGCCGAAGGGCAGGGGTCTGGCGATCACCGCGCTTGTGCTCGGCATCCTCGCGCTGCTGAGCTTCTGGACGCTGGTCGGTGGCTACCTGTTCGGCGCCTTCGCCATCATCTTCGGCATCGTCGCGCTGGTGAAGACGCGTTCCGGTCGCGCAGGCGGCACCGGCATGGCGATCACCGGCCTGATCCTCGGCGCGCTCGGTTTGATCGGCGCCATTGTGGTCACCATCGTCGGCTACAGCTTCTTCATCAACAGTGGCGGCAAGGACTTCGTCGACTGCGTGAGCAAGGCGAACGGCGATCAGACCAAGATCGACCAGTGCGAACACGACTGGAACCAGCGGCTGGACGACAAGTACAGCATCACGCTGACCCCGCCGCCCGCGCCTACTCCCCGCTGACCGCCGCGCAGGCCCGGGTAGCGGCTAGCACATCCCCCATTTCGGGGCGAAAGTCGCGCTCGGGCACCGAGATCCACTTGCGGTAGCCGCTGCCCTCGTCGGTGGGCGAGGGCAGCACGATGTGGCTGCCAGGCAGCGCGACCGAGGCGCAGACCCGGAACAGGTCGGCGAACAGTTCGGTGTCCAGGTAGGAGTTGTCGGTCGGGCCGGTCAGAAAGGTCCACCGGTCCGAGCGTGGGTGCCCGATGATCGGGCCTGGCAGCTCCTCGGGCGCCTCCTCGGTCAGCTGCGCCCGCACCCGGCGGCCGAGTGCGGCGGGCATGACGACCGCGCCAACCGCGCCTACTTCCAACATGATCCGGCCGAGCGCTGGGTCGACGACGCCGTACAGGCCGTGATCCTTGCGGTAGCGACGGCAGCGGGCGATGGCGTCCTGCATCGTCGCGTAATCGGAGGACGCGGGCTGACTACCTGACTCAGTGCGGGACACACTCATGACGAACCTCGCCTCGATGCGGGTGGATCGCGTGAAGGGGGAGAGAATCGACCGCTGAAACCCGACCCTAATGCCGCACTAGTGCGCTGACAATAGTCACACGCCGGTGAGTCGAACCCGCGTACGATCGCCTGTCATGGCACCCGTCTCGCCCGCCGTTGCCCGTTGGGAACTGGTGTTGCGGCTGCGGGAGCTGCGCGAACAGCGCGGCTTCGACTCGGCGGGTTTCGCCAAGCGGGTCGGCTTCACCCCGGCCAACTGGTCGCACGTGGAGAAGGGCAGACGCGTGCTCACCACCAACACCATCGGCCCGGTGCTCGAGCTGCTCGAGGTGGAGGCCGAGGAACGCGCGGAGCTGCTCGCCCTGCTCGACGCCAGCAAGCAGCGCGGCTGGTGGACCAAATCGTCCGCGCTGATCGGGCCCGAGCTGCAGCGCCTCTACGGCATGGAATACGGCGCGCACAGCATCCGTAGCTACGACAGCCTGGTCGTGCCTGGCCTGCTGCAGACCGAGGCGTACGCCCGCGCGCTGATCAGCGCCGATGTGATGATCCGTCCGGTGCAGGTCGAGCAGCTGGTCGCGATCCGGATGCGCAGGCAGGCGCGGCTGCGCGGTGCCGAGCCGGTCGAGCTGACCGCGGTGATCGGCGAGGGCACCCTGCTGCAGCAGACCGGCGGGCCCGCTGTGCTGCGCGCGCAGTTGACTCATCTGGCCGAACTGATCGACGAACTCGACACCGTCGAGGTGCGGGTCATCCCGTTCGCCGCCACCGCGGGCGCGGTGCTCGGCGGGTCGAGTTTCCATCTCATCGACTTCGCCGGGGAGCAGCTGCCGACCTTCGGCTGGGCGGAGAGCGCGGTGTTCGGCGGGGCGGTCGACGACCCGGAACTGGTGCGGGATCTGAGCTTCGCTTACGTTCGCGCACAGGAGCAATCGCTGTCGCGTGCCGAGTCATCGAGCCTGATCAGGACCTATGCCCGAGTGTAAAATCCTGCCCATGACCACCACCGCTACTCCCCGGTCGGTTTTCACAGCCTGGTTTCGGTCGACCCGATCGAACAACGGCAACCAATGTGTCGAGGTCCGCTTCGATGGTGACGCTGTGCTCGTCCGCGACAGCAAATACCGCCGCGATCCCGCCAACTGTCTCGCCGACGAGCCCATCATCACTGTTACCGCTCGCGAATGGACCCTTTTCCTCGACACCCTGCGCGCGTCGGGGCGAACGCCCGGCGCGCTGACCGCGCACACCGCCGCCGACGGCAACACCATGCTCCGGCACGGTACGACCGTCCTCGGCTACACCCCGCAGGAGTGGAACGCCTTCCTGCTCGGCGTGCGCGACGGCGAGTTCGATCGCATCGCACTCACCGTCTGAACACGCACTGACCTCCTCGAACTCCTGACCGCCACCCCCGGCCGTTCGCGGCCGGGGGCCGACTCTTCCGCATCGTCGGCATACTGGAGACCGTGACCTCCGAGCTGAGCAGTCCCTCCGGTATCGATCTGTCCTATCTCGACCAGGGCGTGCGGGTGCAGGATGACCTGTTCGCGCACGTCAACGGCAAATGGCTGGCCGACTACGAGATACCCGCGGACCGCGCGGTGGACGGCGCGCTGCGCACGCTGTACGACCAGGCCGAGCGGCACGTGCAGGTGATCATTCAGAACGCCGCCGCCGAGTTGGCGGAGCCGGGTACCGATGCCCGCAAGATCGGCGATCTGTTCGCCAGCTTCATGGACACCGAGACCGTGGCCGCCGCCGGGCTGGCGCCGATCTCGGCCGAGCTCGCCGCCATCTACGCGATCACCGACCGCAGCGCGTTCGCTGGCCTGCTCGGCAGGCTGCAGCGCACCGGTGTCAGCGGCGCCATCGGCTTTTACGTCGACACCGACGACAAGAACTCCACCCGCTACCTGGTGCATGCCTCCCAGTCCGGCATCGGGCTGCCCGACGAGTCGTACTACCGCCAGGACGAATTCGCCGAGATCCGCGCCGAGTACATCGCACACATCGGCCGGATGTTCGCGCTGGTCGCCGCGGATCCTCGGATCGCCGCGCTGCTCCCGTCGGATCTGGACACGGTCGGGCAGCGGGTGTTCGAGCTTGAGCGCAAGCTCGCCGCCGGGCACTGGGACGTGGTCCGCCGCCGCGACGCCGAACGCAGCTACAATCCGACCACCTTCGACGCGCTGGTCGCCGACTACCCCGAATTCGATTGGGCGGCGTGGACTTCGGCGCTCGCCGAGGGCGTCGACCGATCCGGTCCCGACCTGTTCGCCGAAGTCATTGTCCGCCAGCCGGATTACCTGAGCACGTTCAATGAAGTGTGGTCCGCGGAATCGCTGGCCGACTGGCAGGCGTGGTCGGCCTGGCGGCTGATCCGTTCGCGCGCACCGTATCTCACCGATGCGGTGATCGAGGAGAACTTCGCCTTCGCCGGCCGCACGATGACCGGCGCCAAGGAGATTCGGGAGCGCTGGAAGCGCGGCGTCTCGCTGGTGCAAGATCTGCTCGGCGAGGCGGTCGGCAAACTGTATGTCGCCGAACACTTCCCGCCGGAGGCCAAGGCAAGGATGGTGGAGCTGGTCGCCAACCTGCAGGAGGCCTACCGCCGCAATATCGCGGAGCTGGACTGGATGGGCGCCGACACCAGGGCGGCCGCGCTGGCCAAGCTGGAGAAGTTCACCCCGAAGATCGGCTATCCGGACAAGTGGCGCGACTACTCGGACGTGGTGATCGATCCGGCCGACCTGGTCGGCAATTACCGCAACGGCTATGCCGCCGATCATGATCGCGACCTGAACAAGCTCGGCGGCCCGGTCGATCACGACGAATGGTTCATGACACCGCAGACCGTGAATGCCTACTACAACCCTGGCATGAACGAAATCGTCTTTCCCGCGGCGATTCTGCAGCCGCCGATGTTCGACATGAATGCCGACGACGCCGCCAATTACGGTGGCATCGGCGCGGTCATCGGGCACGAGATCGGCCACGGCTTCGACGATCAGGGCGCCAAATACGACGGCGACGGCAACATGGTCGACTGGTGGACCGACGACGACCGCACCGAATTCGGTAAGCGCACAAAGGCATTGATCGACCAGTACAACGTGCTCTCCCCCAAGGACCTGCCCGACGAGCACACCGTCAACGGCGAATTCACCATCGGCGAGAACATCGGCGACCTCGGCGGTCTTTCCATCGCCCTGCAGGCCTACAAGATCTCCCTCGACGGCGCCGAGGCTCCCGAGCTCGACGGCCTCACCGGCCTGCAACGCGTCTTCTACGGTTGGGCCCAGGTCTGGCGCACCAAGGCCCGCACCGAGGAAGCCATCCGCCGCCTCACCGTCGACCCGCACTCCCCGCCCGAATTCCGCTGCAACGCGGTGGTCCGCAATATCGACAGCTTCCACGAGGCCTTCGAGGTAACTCCGGGCGACGCCCTGTATTTGGACCCGGCGGAGCGCGTAAAGATCTGGTAGCTCGGCAGGCGAGGGCATTACCGCTCCAGGTAGTGCCCTCGCCCCTCAATTGCCGCCAGCGCAGCGTCTTTTCGGATCAGTGCGGGCCGTCAGCGCAGGCGTTGCTCGGTTTCCGCGTCGAAGAAGAACACATCGTCGAGTTTGGGTCGCAGCCGCAGTTGATCGCCGAGCGCGACCTGGAAGCGGCGGTCGACGCGGGCAACCACCTTGCCCGAGCGGCTGTTCCAGTCCGCGGCGACGCCGTGGCTGTAGACGAACGACTCGGCGCCGAGTTCTTCGAGCAGTTCCGCGGCAACGGTGAGACCACCTTCGTCGGTGGTCACCTCCCACGATTCCGGGCGAATACCGACGACGACTCGATCACCGGTTTTCGCGGTGCGTGGCACCGGGATTCGCAGATCGTCGAGGATCGCCGCACCGTCGCGCACCGGTGCCTCGAGCAGGTTCATGCCGGGTGAGCCGATGAAACCGGCGACGAAGGTGTTCACCGGATTGTCGTAAAGCTCACGGGGCGCGGCGATCTGCTGCAGTTTGCCGTCGAGCAGCACCGCGACGCGGTCGCCCATGGTCATCGCCTCCACCTGATCGTGGGTGACGTACACCGTGGTGGTGCCGAGCCGCTTCTGCAGCGCGGCGATCTGCGACCGGGTGCTGACGCGCAGCTTGGCGTCCAGGTTGGACAGCGGCTCGTCCATGCAGAACACCTGCGGCCTGCGCACGATCGCGCGGCCCATCGCGACCCGTTGCCGTTGTCCGCCGGACAGTTTCGCCGGCTTACGGTCGAGCAGCTGCTCGAGCTCCAGCATCTTCGCCGCTTCTTCGACGCGGACCAGGGTGTCGGCCTTGCTCATTCCCGCATTGCGCAACGCGAAGCCCATGTTCTCCGCGACGGTCATATTCGGGTACAGCGCGTAGCTCTGGAACACCATCGCCACATCGCGGGCCCGCGGCGGCAGCCCGGTGACGTCCTTGCCGCCGATCAGGATTCGACCGGCCTCCACCGATTCCAGTCCGGCGAGCATGCGCAGGCTTGTCGACTTGCCGCAGCCCGATGGGCCGACGAGAACGATGAATTCCCCATCGGCGATGTCGATTTCCAGGCTGTCGACGGCGGGTGTCGGCGCACCGGGATACAGGTGCGTCACCCCGTCGAACTGCACTGTGGCCATGGGCGTCGATCTCCTCGTGTGAACTCACGGTGGCGGCCACGCTGGGTGGCCGCCACCGGGGTGCGGGTATTACTTGGGCAGCTTCGGCGTGATCTGCCGGTCGATGATGGCCTGCAGTTGGCTGGTGACATTGGCGAAAACCGTTGCCGGATCGGCGTTCTGCAGCCCGATCTGTTCCAGCCCGGTGCCGATGATCTGGTCGCCGCCCGGCACGAACACCCGGGCGTAGTCCTGCGACTTGGTCAGCGGCAGCTGATCGATGGCGACCTTCGCGTTCGGATTCTTTGCCAGGAAGTCCTGCTCACTCGGATCGGTGACCGCCGACTTGCGCACCGGCATGTACCCGGTGGCCTGCGAGAAGTACGCGGTGTTCGTGGCGTTGGTGATGAACTCGATGAACTTGAGTGCGTTCACCTTTCGCTCATCGGAGATCCGCGACGGAATCGCGAGACCGGCACCGCCGGTGGTGACGCCGGGTCCGTTCGGGTGCGGCAGGTTCGCGGTGCCGAACTGCAGCTTGCCTTCCGCGTTCTGCTTGATGCCTTTGAGGTCACCGGTGGAGGCGATAGTCGAGGCGATCACGCCGGTGCCGAAATCGACGGCGATCTGCGGCTTGATGCCCGCGTACTTCTTGGTGTGGATCATATCGCGCAGGAACTGGCCCGCCGCGACGGTGCTCGGATCGGTGAACTTCAGCTTCCACTGGTCGGAGTAGGCGCCGCCGAAGGTCCAGTTCGGGCCCTGGAAGGTCCAGGCCAGGTAGTTCTTGGCGTCACCCCAGCCGTGCGCGAGCTTGCCGTCGCCGACGACAGACTGAATCTTCGGGCCCCACTCGTCGAACTCCTGCCAGCTGTTCGGACCACGGTCCGGCAGACCGGCTTTCGCCCAGACGTCCTTGTTGTAGTAGAACAGCGGCGTCGAGCGGGAGTACGGCAGTGCGTAGTGCTTGCCGTTGAACAGGTAGTCGGCGGCCAGCGAGTCGACGTAGTCGTCCAGCTGCACGCCCGCGGCGGCGAAGTGCCCGTCCAACGGTTCGATGGAGCCGTTGAGGGCGTAGTTGAACCACCAGACATCGGACAGCACAACGACATCGGGCAGCGCGCCGCCGGAGAGGGACGCGTTGAACTTCTGCGACACTTCCTCGTAGTTCTGACCGGCGTCGATCAGGTTGACCTTGAGGTCGGGGAACTTCGCCTGGAAGCGCTTGATCAGCTCGGTTTCCTGATCCTTCGAAGTGCCGGGGTGGCTTGACCAGAAGTTGATGGTGTTGGCGTCGCCGGACTGCTTCGAGCCACCGCCGGTGCCCGCGCATGCGGTCAGTGCCGCGCCCGCGGCGACAGCGCCGGCCAGCCCGATGAATCCGCGCCTGGACAGCGCGGGGAACTGAGAAGTGGACACGTGGTTTCTCCTGTATCTAACCTTTGACCGCACCAGAGGTGAGGCCTTTGATCATGTGGCGTTGCAGCAGCAGGAACACCACGAGAATCGGCAGCATGGTCAGCAGCGTGCCGGACATCACCGGCCCCCAGTTCGTGACGCTGGGATTCTCGGTGTTCTGCAAAAGGGTCAGGCCGACCGGCAGCGTTGCGGTCTGCGGACTGTCGGACATCAAGAACGGCCAGAGGTATTCGTTCCACTCGTTGACCAGCGTGACCACCGCGAAGGCGACCATCGTCGGCCCGGACATCGGCAGCACCACCCTGGTCAGCAGCCGCCACCAGTTGGCGCCGTCCATCCTGGCCGCCTCGATGACCTCCGACGGCAGCGACAGGAAGTGGTTACGCATCAGGAAGGTGCCGAATGCGACGCCGCAGAGCGGAACGATGATGCCGATCAGGGTGTTTCGCCAGCCGAGCTGCGCGACCAGCGCGTAGTTGGAGATCACGGTGATCTGGTTGGGCACCATCAGTGCCGCGATGATCACCAGGAACACCACCGACTTACCGGGGAACCGCAGGAACACCAGCCCGTACGCGCTGAACACACCGAGCACGAACTTCACCACGGAGATGACCGCCGTGACGATCAGTGAGTTGCGGAAAAAGGTCCAGAACGGCAGCGCGGTGGTGGCGTCGTGATAGTTCTCCGGATGCCAGCTGTGCGGCCAGTAGACCGCGGGCTGCACGTAGATGTCCGGGCGCGCCTTGAACGAGGTGATGACGATCCAGAACAGTGGCACGCCGACGATGATCAGCACGCACACCATGGCGGCGTAGCCGAGCAGCATCACGCCGAGTTGGCGACGCTTATAGGAAACCGTTTCAGCGCCTGCGCTTTTCACTGCTCATTCCGATCCATGACGCGAACCTGCACCAGCGTGACGACCAACAGCACCACGAACATGATGGTGGCCACGGTCGCGCCGTAGCCGGCGCGGAAGTTACGGAAGGTTTCCTGGTACACCTGGTAAACCATGGTGGTGGTGCCGGTGCCGAGCGGCCCGCCCCGCGTCATCACGTTGATGATGTCGAAGACCTGCAACGAATTCAGCAGCACCGTGATCGACAGGAAGAACGTGGTCGGGCGCAGCTGCGGCAGCAACACCTTGGTGAAGGTGGTCCACCGGCCAGCGCCGTCCATCTCGGCCGCCTCCATCAGCTCGGCCCGAACCCCTTGTAGCGCGGCAAGATAGATGACGAAGCTATAGCCGAGGTTCTTCCAGATGTAGGTCACCGTCACCATGAACAGCGCCCAGTGTGGATTCTGGTAGAAGTCGGGCACGTTGTCGACGCCGATGCGGTGCAACAAATCCTGGACCAGGCCGAAGCTCGGGTCGAAGAGGAATTGGAATGCCACGCCGATAGCGGCGCCGGAGATGACGAACGGCGCGAAGATCGCCGAGCGGACCACATTGCGGCCGAACAGCTTCCGGTCGAGCAGCAGGGCGAGCCCGAGGCCGAGCACCATGCTGCCGACCACCGCGGCCAGGGTGAACACCACCGTGTTGGTGACGATGGCCCAGGAATCCGACCGCCCCCACCACTCCCGGTAGTTGTCGAACCCGATGTAGGTGAGCGCCGTGTCGGAGATGTTCCAGTCGGAGAACGAGAGCCGGATGTTGTCGATCAACGGCCGATAGACGAACAGCGTCAGCAGCGCGAAATTCGGTGCTACCAGCACAAAGAACAGCGCGTAATCCTGCCAGGGCCGGTTCCGCAAACCGCGTCCGCGCGGTTGGGGTAAAACTCTTTCCGGCTTAGCTCGCACGTCGCGCACTCTACGGACGGGGGCAAACAACCGGTTAACGCTAGCCCCCGGCACGCTGAACTTCTCGAACACGCGCCAAGTGAATCAAGAAGCCGAACACCACGATCAGCAAATTGCTTAATTGATCGTAATGTTCGGCTTCGTGACGTGTCTTCGGTTGTGCTGGAAGGTCACTCGACCCAGTCGCCGGCCAAACCGTCGCTGGCGTCGATCGTGCCGCCCTTGGTGTTCTCGATGATGACCGGGTCACCCTTGCGCGAGTTCTCCATGAACCACTTGGCGTTCTCGGTGCTCACGTTGAGGCAGCCGTGGCTGGAGTTGGAGTTGCCCTGCTGGCCGACCGACCACGGTGCGGCGTGCACGAAGATGCCGTTGTTGGAGATGCGGGTCGCGTACTCGACCTCGAGCTTGTAGCCCTCGGGGTCGGTGGTCGGCACACCGTAGGTGGACGAATCCATGATCATCTTGCGCAGCTGTTCGCCGACGACGTAGGTGCCGTTCGGGGTCTCGTGCTTGGTCTTGCCCATCGAGGTCGGCATCGTCTTCACCACCTCACCGTTGCGGGTGATCGTGATCATGTGGGTGTTGTCGTCGGCCGTGCTGACGAACGCGTCGCCGATCTTGAAGTCGCTGCGCGTCCCGCCCGCCTCGACGTGCACGTCGGTGTTGTCCGGCCAGAACTCGTTCGGCCGCCAGCGCACCTGCTTGTCGCCGCGCCAGTAGAAGTGGCCCGGCGCGTCTTTCGACGAGGTGATCTTGATGAACTTCTCGGCGGTGGCGTGATCGGGCACCGGGTCCTTGAAGTTGATGATGATCGGCTGGGCGACCCCGACCACCTCGCCGTCGGCGATGTTGATCCCCGGCGGCGCGAAGTTCGGCTGCTGTGGCCCTGGGTCCGTCGCCGAACCGGCGGATCCGGTGCCGAATCCGGGGAACAACGGATCGGCGTCGGCGGGCACCGCGAGCAGGACCCCCGCCGCGATCGTCGCGGACAACAGGGCGCCCGCCCGCAGCCTGCGGGTTAGCTGTGCTCCCCTGCGGTGAGCAGGTAGCGACCCGGTGTGCGAAGCGACATGCATAGGTTTCTCGTCCATTCCATCTCTCGCGACACCCGCGCGGACGCACGCGTGCCATGAGATCTCTCATCGGCGTGGAGCAGGCAGAGCTGACCCACGGGTATTGACGGCCCGACCCTGCATCCTTCCTACCGTCCCGGAGTGGCTCGAAGCCAGTTGCGTTTCATAATGATTCGATCAGACCGCGCGGTGTGGTAGCCGTCACATAACCCGGTGGCGGTCGTCTTGCTTCTCGAAAGGTACCGGTCACGTCGGCGAGTCCGGTGGGTGGATCGATGCCGCTGGTCGGTCGCTTTGTCGGTATGGTCAAACGCCTTCGTGACGTAAATCACTCACCACATCGAACGGAATCGGGCGGTGCGGACCGGTTGCTATGTTGTGCGGCACCGAGATTGGCGTACGCCCGTTCGCATACCGAGGGACCAGCCGCAGCCGGACCCGGCTCACCATGGTAGCCAACGCGATTCGCAGTTCGTAGTCCGCCAGCGACGCACCGACGCAGCGCCGATGCCCACCGCCGAACGGCGCGAACTCGAACGGCCCGTATTTGCGCTCGATGAACCGCTCCGGCCGGAACCGTCGCGCCTCGGTCCACACCTGGGGATCCGAGTGCAGCAACGGCACCGCGACCCCCATCGTGTCCCCCGCCGCCAGGTCAACCCCGCGCAGCGTGAACGGCGCGGTCAATCGGCGCACCACGATGGGCACCGCGGGATGTAGCCGCAGCGTCTCCTGACACACCGCGTCCAGATAGGGCAGCCGCGCCAGTTCTACCGGGTCGGCGTCCGGTCCAGCGGCGCGCAACTCCGCGCGCAGCGGTTCCAGCGTGGCCGGGTCGCGGTGCAGGTGGAACAGTGCCCAGACCAGGGTGGTCGCGGTGGTCTCGTGTCCGGCGACAAGCAGGGTGCGCAGTTGTTCGCACAGCTCGTCGTCGGTGAGCGCGGTGCCGTCGTCGTAGCGCGTGTTCAGCAACATGCCGAGGATGTCGGTGGCCAAGTTCCCGGTGCTGGCCCGCCTGCGCGCGATGTCGTCGACGATCAGTCGATCCAGCCGCTCGCGGGCCGCGACGAACCGATCCCACGGCGCCCGCCCGAACAGCCCGTGCCGCAGCAGCGGCAGCAGCATCAGCGGCCCGGAGAACGCGGTGAGGAAGTCGCTGACCGCCCTGGTGTATTCGGCCCGCCGCTCGTGGCTGTCCACCCCGAACACCGCCTCCAGGATCACCCGCAGTGTGATCGCCCGCGCCGCCGCTCTGGAATCGATGCGGACCCCCGGCCGCCACGGCTGGTTCCCCTCGGTCATCTCCGTGCGCACCGAATCCCGGATGATCTCCCCGTACGCGCGGATTCGCGCACCGTGGAAGGCCGGTGCCAGCAGCGCGCGATCACGCCGATGCCGCTCGCCCGAGGACAGGATCAGCGACGCGGTGCCGACCAGCGGCTCGATCGGATTCGGTCGCGGCGGTTCGATGGTGTCGACCGGCGCGCGGAACATCTCGCGCGCGCCCTCGGCCGTGCCGGTGAACAGCGCCGAGCCGAAGCCGGGAAAGCGCACGAAGAATGGATCGCCCTCGCGCGCCCTTCGCCAGCGGAAGTACCTCTCGAAGTCGATGCCGGCGGCCAGCGCGTGCAGCACGATCAGCCGTGGCGGCGCGACCACTCGCGGCTCGTCGCTGCCGGGACCGGCGGTGCCCACGTCCATATCTACAACTACGAACTGACCGCACCGTGGGTTCGACGCAGGGCTAGGTCCTGTGTCGAAGTCCCATCCGGCGCCTCCACAGAGGCTAGGAGTCTGTCTCGTCGACGACCACCGCTGGCTTGGCGCGCCGCACCGTATTTCGCGCGGTCGCCGCCAACCGGGCCAGCCGGGCGTCACCGAGCGCGGTCACCGCGTTGCCGAGCCGATTGGTGACGAACGCGATCGACATGCCCAACTCCGGATCGGCGTAGGCACCGGACCCGCCGACGCCGTAGTGGCCGAACGCCTTTCGCGGCTGCTGCTTGGACATCAGCACCGGGCGGTGATACCCGAGGGTGAAACGCAGCGGCAGCCCGAGCACATAGTCGCGGCTCTCCGCGGGCTGCACCTGGTTGATGGTCTCGATCGTCTCCGGCCGCAGCAACCGCACGAATTCACCGCGCCGGTCCACGAAGACGCGCCCGTCGTTGGCCAGCGCCCCATACATACTGGCCAGCGCGCGCGCCGAGAAGACGCCATTCCAACCGGGCATCACCGCGTCGTGCACCCGTGGGTCGCGGACCAGCTCATCGAAGCTCTCCGGCATCCCCGCCTCGGCAAGCCCGCGAATCGGGCGCACCCAGGACAGCACCGACGAGGCGGTGTTCCAGCGGATACCCGGCGGGGCGAGGTGCGGGAAGATCTTGGCGATCCGGTAGCGCTGGGATTCCGGTACCCGGAACCAGAATTCGTCGAGGCCGAGCGGCTCGGCGATCTCCCTGCGCAGCACGTCGGTGAACGGGTCGCCGGTCACCCGCTGCACGATCTCGGCGACCAGCCAGCCGAAGGTGATCGCGTGATAGCCGGAGGTGCGGATGCGGCGCGGGTCAGGCGGGCTGTCGGCCAGCGCCTTGATCACCGCGTCGTAGTCGAGGATGCCCTCGCGGCCGGGGACAAGGCCGCGTACTCGATGCAGTCCGGCGCGGTGCGAGAGCACATCGCGCACGGTGATGTCGTCCTTGCCGTGCGCGGCGAATTCGGGCCAGTACCTGGCGACCGGCGCGTCGTAGTCGATGAGGCCGCGTTCGGCCAGCCGGTGCAGCACGGTGGAGGCGACGCCCTTGCCGGTGGAGAAGGTCAGCGCGACGGTGTCGCCGTTCCAGCGCCGATCCTTACCGGCCCAGCCGCCCCAGATGTCGACGACCGGTTTGCCGTCGAGATAGACGGCCAACGCGCCGCCGCCGCGATTCGGTTGGGTGAACATGCCGAAGAATTGGTCGGCCAAGCGGATGAACCGTGGGTCGACCAGCATCTCTTTGGGCGCGGCGAGCTTGCCATTCGCCGGGTCGGCGGCGTCGAAGCCGCCCGCCGCCATTGCCGAAACCATGAGGTCTCACCTCCTCGGAGCGCTTGCGAGCGCGAATGCGCGAGGCCGCACCACCGATCACGGTGCGTCCCTCAGGGTAGCTGGTGCACCGGGGTCTGCCAGCGGCCGAAGGGCGTGCTGAGGCAGGCGTCGCCGGTTCGCGAATTCCAGGCGAAAGCCCCGGCGCCGAGGCACACCACGGTGCGTTCGGTGGTCTGCGCACCGGCCCGTGACCCGTCCAGCGCGACCGACACCGCGACGATCGGCGCCGCTGGACTCGCCGAAACCGCGTCGCTGTCAATGGAACTCATGGCGATGGCGTCCTGACCGATGCCGATCGCGATCGGCATCCCGCCCGCCCCGTCGCTGGCACCGACGCCACCACGCACGCCGATGCCGACCGCCTTGGCCCCCGCGGTGGCGTTGGCATAGCCGACACCGTCGATGCCGAGCGATTTCGCCTGGCCGAGCAGGTCGGACGCGGCACGGCACGCGGTGCGCCCGTCGATGACCGTGATGTCGGTCCCGTTTTGCGACGTGCAATGCACATCGGTAGCTGAGGCCACGGCCGGTAGCGCGAGAGAGGTGATAACCGCGGCGGCCGAGCAGACGATCACGCTGATCAGCTTCACGGGCAACTCCTCTCCAGCTCTGAAACCCCACTGTACTCAGATGGGTTGCTGGAACCTGGATTCCACGGTCGAGTCGACGTGTGCGCGTGCCATGGTGTATGCATGGCGTGTATTTCAAGCACAGCTAAGTTTTGTTTACTTCGGATTCTTACGGGGGCGTGAGTTCGGAGCGTTACAGCTCGGGAGGACTGTTACGTGTCTGGTCAACTGACCTGGGGTCGTGTCGTGTTTGCGACGTTCGTCGCGGTGGCCGCCCTCTCCGTAGTCGGCTGTAGCTCCAGCGTCAGCGGCCACGCGCAGCCCGCGGTGGACAACGGCACCATCAACGCCGTCTCGATCACCAACACACCCAAGCCGTCGGCGGGCCGGCCGACCACCGGCAAGCCGGCGCCGACCAGCAGCAAGGGCGGCAACACCGACTTCCAGGCCAATGAGGGCGATTGCGTCACCCTCGGCGGTACCACCGCGAACGCCACGATCACGAAGGCGTCCTGCGGCAGCCGCGCGGCGAACTACAAGGTGATCGGCAAGGCGCCCAAGAGCACGCAGTGCGTCGGCGATGCCGACAACTACTACGCCGAGACCCTCAACGGCATCGAGCAGGGCGCGTACTGCCTCGACATCGACTGGGTGGTCGGCGGCTGCATGGACGTCGGTGGGGACGATCCCAAGCGGATCGACTGCACCGGTGCGTCGCCGGTGAAGGGCGTCAAGGTGGTCAAACGGGTGGAGAGCGCCGACGATGTCAGCGTCTGCGGCAGCGGCACCGGATACGTCTACGAACAGCGCCACTTCGTCGTCTGCGTCCAGGAGATCTGACACTTTCCGCCCAGCGCGGAACTCCCGTCAATACGAAGTCCGGCAGCTAAATTGGGTCGGTGAGTACGACTGATCTGCCCCGGCTGAAATCGGCCACCGGTCGGTGGATTCTGCTGGCCACCATCCTCGGCTCGTCGGTGGCCTCGCTCGACGCCACCGTCGTCAACATCGCGCTGCCCCGCATCGGCGAGTCGCTGCACACCGATGTGGCCGGGCTGCAGTGGACGTTGAACGGGTACACGCTGACGCTGGCCTCGTTCATCCTGCTCGGCGGCTCGCTTGGCGACCGTCTCGGCAGGCGCAAGGTGTTCGTCTGGGGCACCATCGGTTTCGCGCTTGCCTCGGTGCTGTGCGGGGCCGCGCTGAGTATCGAGATGCTCGTGTTCGCGCGCATCCTGCAGGGCGTGGCCGGTGCCATGCTGACGCCGGGCAGTCTCGCGCTGATCTCCTCGTCCATCGATCGGCGCGATCAGGGCGCGGCGATCGGCCTGTGGTCCGGCTTCGGCGGGGTGGCCGGCGCGTTCGGGCCGTTCCTCGGCGGCTGGCTGATCGAGCTGGCCGGGTGGCGCTCGATCTTCTTCATCAATGTGCCGCTCACCCTCGTCGTGGTGCTCGTCGCGCTGAAACACGTGCCGGAGAGCCATGATCCGAATGCCAAGACACAGCTCGACGTGCCAGGCGCACTGGTGGTCGCGCTCGCGCTCGGCGCGCTGACCTTCGGCTTGATCGAGACCATGCCGGTGCTGATCGTGGCGGGTGTGCTGCTGCTCGCCGCGTTTGTGGTGATCGAGCTGCGCAGCGACCATCCGCTGGTGCCGCCGGTGCTGTTCGCCTCGCGGGTATTCACCGCGGCCAACCTGGTCACCCTCGCGGTCTACGCGGCACTCGGCGGCGTCTTCTTCCTGCTGATTCTGGAATTGCAGTTGGTGGCCGGATATTCACCGTTGATGTCGGGCGTGGCGACGGTACCGATCACGCTGATCATGCTGGTGCTCTCGGCGCCCGCCGGACGCTGGGCGCAGGTGCACGGCCCGCGCATTCCGATGACGGTCGGCCCGCTGCTCGCCGCGGGCGGGCTGGTGCTGCTGCTTCGGATCGGTCCGGACACCGCCTATTTCACCGACGTGCTGCCCGGCGTGCTCGTCTTCGGCTTCGGCCTCGCCGCGCTGGTCGCCCCGCTGACCGGTGCCGTGCTCGGCGCGGTGCCGTCCAGCGAGGCTGGTATCGCGTCCGGGGTGAACAATGCCGTCGCGCGGACCGCGCAGCTGCTCGCCGTCGCCGCGCTGCCCGGTCTGGCCGGAATCTCCGGCGCCCTCGGCGATCCGGCCGCCTTCAACCATGGCTTCGGCACCGCCATGTGGATCTGCGTCGGCCTGCTGCTGGCCGGTGCGGTGCTCGCGGCCGCACTGCTGCGCCAGCCGCGCCGCCCAGCCAGCTTGGACAGCGTCGACTGCATGCCGCAGTGCGCGGTGGCCGGTCCGGCGATCGCCCCGGTACACAACGAAAAATGAGCGGGCGCGGCCGGTTCGGTCAACCGGGGGCGCCCGCCCACTTCTCGGGTCTGGTCGAGACGTACTAAATGGGCATATAACCCGCGCCCACGCTGCCGCGGGCGTTGATGTCATCCATGATCGAACTCATGTTGGTGCCGACCTCGGGGCCGAAGCAGGCCATGGCGAGGTAGGCGTTCACCATGCCGACGAGGGTCGTCCCGATCACGACCGGCGCACCGGAATCGCCTTCAACGACGCACATCTGGCTCCAGGTCTCCATGTTCGACCCGAAGACGTCGCCCCAGCTGATACCGCAGGTGTTGCCGGTGGTGCGGCCTTCTTTGCACACGATGTTCGGGAACGACGCCGGCGCGCCGAGGCCGGTGATGCTGACATTGCCGACCCGGTTCACCGGGACGATCTTGCCCGGCTCGAACTGGATGACGGCGTAGTCGAGATCATGGTTGGAGTAGACGAACCGGCCGATCACGCCGGCGCCGCGGTTGGCCTCAGCGAACACCTCCGCGCCGGGATCACCGCAGTGGCCCGCGGTCAGGCCGACCAGGCGCCCCGCGTTGTCGTGGCCGACGGTGGTGACGGTGCACTCGAATTGGTTGTCGATGATGATGCCGGAACCGCCGCCGACAACCGGCGGGCCCGGATCGGCCTGAGCGGCCCCCGCGCCCGTCCCGAGTAGCGCCGCACCGAGGGCTACGGCGAAGGCGGCGTTGGCCACCTTGGCGAGTTTGCTGAACATGTCCCTCCAGACGTCGGAAGCCCGCACGATATCAATCTGTCGCACCCATCGTGTCAGTATTCGGGCCCGGGCGCGTCATCTACTACGGGGTGTCCATGGCGGGCGAGCCTTAACCCCTTTTTCGACATTGGGACCATTATGTCTCTTATTGTTAATAATAGCGACAAGCTATAGAAAGCGACGATACCAAGTTCGAGTTTGTACTCGAACAGTAGTACAGCCCGTTCTGTTCGGTTCCGGAAACAAATGCGATTTTGAATGAATTCTTTCCGAATAAATTAGCGCGATGATCATGTGTGGGCTGCCGATTCGTCCGGTTGACCTGTAACTTGTTCCAGGAGAACCACCCTCCTTTTTGGGCGCTGACCCAATGTCGGTGGCCTGCGTCATAGCGTTTACACCGCAGTGACGGAGGTCTATGACTGCAATCACAGGAGGGTGGTGTGTTCTGGCTTACTACGTAGTAAGGTGCGTCAAGCAAACAAGTCGTCGGGGCAGCCAACCGGCGTCGAGAGGGGTTAGCCAGTGCAGTCGACCAAGAGTCCTCCAACAGGATCACGGATGAGTGATGCGGTCGATTGGACCAAGGGTTACTGGGCAGACCATCCGAAGGCTTCGCTGGAGACCTTCGGCCGCCAGATCACCATGGGGATCGCGGCGGTCGCCGAACTGTTCATCGCGATCTTCCGGCGCCGCTTCCCCTTCAACGAGTTCATTCGCCAGTGCGCCTTCATGGCCAGCGTCTCGGCAGCACCGACCCTACTGGTCGCCGTCCCGATCGGTGTCATCGTCTCGATCCAGGTCGGCTCGATCGCAGGCCAGGTCGGCGCGACCTCCTTCATCGGCGCGGCCAACGGCCTCGGCATCATCCAGCAGGGCGCTCCCCTCGTCACCTCGCTGATGATCGCGGGCGCCGTCGGCTCCGCGGTGTGCGCTGATCTCGGCTCGCGCACCATCCGCGAAGAGATCGACGCCATGAAGGTGATGGGCGTCGATCCGATGCGCAGGCTGGTCGCCCCCCGGCTCGGCGCGGCGATGCTCGTCAGTGTGTTGCTCTGTGGCTTCGTCGTTTTCGTCGGCTTCCTGACCGGTTACATCTTCAACATTTTCGCGCAGAACGGCACGCCGGGTTCCTACATCGGCACGTTCTCGTCGTTCGCGGTGACCACCGATCTCTTTGTCGCACTGGTCAAATCGCTGATTTTCGGGCTACTCGCCGCAATCATCGCCTGCGACAACGGATTGAACGCCCGCGGTGGCCCCGGCGGCGTGGCCAACGCGGTGAATTCCGCGGTGGTGAGTTCCGCCATCATGTTGTTCGGCGTGAATCTCGTCATCACCCAGGTGTACAACGCACTGTTCCCGTCACAGGTGGTCTGAGTGTCGTCGACATATGTTCCCCCGCTGCTTCGTCCGTTACGGCAGCTCCGCAAAACCGCGAACGCGCCGGTCGATCTGCTGGCCAAGCTCGGGCACCAGGTGTTCTTCCTGCTGCGCTCGATCGGCTCGATCCCGTTGGCGCTCAAGCACTATCCCAAGGAAGTGTGGCGGCTGCTCTCCGACGTCAGCTGGGGCAACGGGAACCTGGTCGTCGGCGGCGGCACCATCGGCGTCGTCGTCATCCTCAGCGCGTTCGGCGGGATGACCGTCGGCATCCAGGGCTACAACTCGCTGAACCTGCTCGGCCTGAGTCCGATCACCGGCGCCATCTCCGCCTTCGCCACCACGCGCGAACTCGGCCCGCTGCTCGCGACCATCGCCTTCGCCGCGCAGGCAGGCTGCCGGTTCACCGCGCAGCTCGGCGCCATGCGCATCTCGGAGGAGATCGACGCGCTGGAGTCCATCGCGATCCGGCCGCTGCCCTACCTGATCAGCACCAGGATGTTCGCGGCGATGGTCGCCATCATCCCGCTGTACTGCCTCGGCCTCGCCATGGCCTACATCTCCTGCTCGCTGACCGTGCAGCTGATCGGCGGCACCGCGAGCGGCACCTACCAGCACTACTTCTACCAATTCCTGGTGCCGACGGACGTGATCTACTCGCTGCTCAAGGCGATCCTGTTCGTCGCGATCACCACCTTCATCCAGTGCTACTACGGTTTCTTCGCCTCCGGCGGACCGGAGGGCGTCGGCGTCGCGGCCGGCCGGGCGATCAAGGTCTGCATCATCGCGGTCGTTTTCGCGAACCTGTTCATGACATTGGCGATCTGGGGCATCAACCCCGGCATCAGGATCTCGGGGTAGCACCAGATGATCATCGATCCCAGTGGGCGTGGACCCACGATGCGTCAGCTGCTTGTCGCTGGCCTGGCGGGCCTGATCGTGCTCGCGCTGGTGCTCGGCTTCCTGACGCTGCGCTACCAGGGCTACTTCGTGCAGAAGGTGAACGTCACCGCGAACCTCACCACCACCGGTGACGGGCTGCCCTCGCAGGCCGACGTCAAGTTCCGCGGCGTGCTGGTCGGCGCCGTGAAGAGCGTCGAGGTCGCGGCCAAGGGCGAGCTGCAGAAGGTACAGATCGAGGTGAAGCCGGAGTTCGCCAAGGGCGTGCCGGCCAACGTCACCGCCAGGGTGGTGCCGAGCAACCTGTTCGCCGTCACCTCGGTCGAGCTGGTCTTCAATGGGCCAGCGGATCAGTACCTGCACGAGGGCTCGGTCATCGAGGAAGATCGAAGCAAAGGCACGCTCGCGCTGCAGGACACGCTCACCACGGTGCGCAACATCCTCGACCGGATCGATCCGGTGGAATTCGGTCGCGTACTCGGCACGCTGTCCCAGGCGCTGGACGGCAGCGGCCGGATGCCCGGCTCGACCGTCGAGCGGTTCGATCACTGGCTGCAGTCGGTGGACGACGCGATCCCGAACCTCGGCGTGCTGCTCGGCGACTTCTCCAGCTCGTTCCACGCGCTCAACGAATCCTCGCCGGAACTGCTCGACGTGCTCGGCACCTCGGTGCAGACCGCGCGGACCATCGCCGATCGGCGCAGCGAGCTGGTCGCCCTGATCACCGGGACGAGTAGCACGGTCGACACCGTGAACGACCTGTTCGCCCGCAACGGCGACGTGGGCAAGCAGGTCACCGAGGGCACGAGCGACATGTTCGGCGCGGTGGCCGCCGACCCCGACGCGATCACCAAGACGATCCTGAATTTCAGCGAGACGACCCGCAGGATGGACACCACCTTCACCTGGGGTCCGCAGAAGCAGCAGGTCTGGAACGCGGGCATCACGCTCACCCCGTACAAGCCGTACACGGTGGCCGACTGCCCGCGCTACGGCGATCTGGCCGGACCGAGCTGTGCCACCGCACCCTCGGTGAACGAGCTGCCGCCGCTGCCGGACAAGCTGAAGCCGAGGGCGCTCGACTCGGCGGCCGGTCTGCCGCCGGTGGTGCCGATGCCGGGTCTGCCGATGATTCCCGGCGTCACCATGCCGGACGCGCGGCCCGCCGAGAGCGCGGCGCCGAGTGCGCCGCGTCCGTTCGCCGGCACCCCGCTCGAGGGCCTGTTCCCGATGCTGCCCGGTCTCGGTCAACCACCGGCCCCCGCGCCCGCTCCGCCCCCGGCTCCGGTGGCACCGGCCGCCGCACCGGCGGGCACTCCGTCCGCGGGCGAGATCTCGTACCAGGGTGACGCGGCAATCACCAAGTTGCTCGGTCGCCAGCCGACGACCGCCGAATATCTGCTGCTGAGCTCGATTCTGAAGGGCGGGACCATGCACGTGGCCGATAACCGGGGTGGCCAATGAGTGAGCGCGGCGAGCGAATCATGTGCCAGCGTGCGATGCGCGTGCCGGAACCGAGCGCTGGCGAGGTGGCGTCATGAGTATTCGTAAACCGCTGATCGGCTTCGGCATTTTCGCGATCGTTTCGATTCTCGTCACGGTGCTCGTCTGGAATACGTTGGCGCGCATCGTGAATGGTGACACCAACACCTATTCGGCGACATTCTCCGACGTGCTCGGTCTGCACGAGGGCGACGACGTCCGGATGGCTGGTGTTCGGGTCGGCAAGATCGAGAAGATCGGGCTGGAACGCGACGCGAAATCGAAAAAGCAAGTCGCCAAGGTGACTTTCATCGTCGAGCGGGATCAGAACCTCTTCGATGACACCAAAGCCCTTGTCCGCTACCAGAATCTGATCGGCCAGCGGTACGTGGCCTTGGCACCGGGCAAGTCGTCCAACCCGGTGCAGCTGAAGAACAACGGGTCGATCCCGCTGGACCGGACCGAGCCGTCGTTCGACGTTTCGGGCCTGCTCAACGGTTTTCAGCCGCTGTTCCAGGCGTTGCAGCCCGAGCAGGTGAACCGCCTTTCGGAAACCTTCATCCAGGCGTTGCAGGGTGATGGAGTCTCGTTGAGCGCGTTCATCGTTCAGGCCGCGCAGCTGGCCACCGACTTCCAGCGCCGGGATGCGATCCTGTCCGATGTGATCTCCAACCTCTCCGGTGTGATGGCGGGGTTGGCCAAACGAGGTGATGAATTGGAGACCCTGGTGACCCAGACCCGGGCCTTGATCGGCGGGTTGTACGAGCAGGGCCAGTCGCTGCAGACCTCGACGGTGAAGATCGCCGACGCGACCAGCTCGCTGGTCGACATGGTCGGCAACATCCAGCCGAAGCTGCAGACCGCCCAGAACTCCACCAGTGCCGCGCTGACCCTGCTGCTCGCCAACGGCGCCAAGCTGGATCAGGCCGCGATCGACCTGCCCAACATCCTTTCCGCCGCGGGCAGGCACACCTCGGAGGGCGGTTACGCCAACGCCTATCTCTGCGGCTTGGACGTCTCGCTCTACGGCGTGCTGTTCCCGCGCGGGCTGTTCTCGCAGATCGGTGGCACTTCGCACTCGGCGGTGTGCCGCCCATGATGACGAAGTTGAAGACACGTTTCGCCGCCAATCGCTACTTCTGGCTCGGCATCCTCGGCGGTGCCCTCATCGTGGTGCTGCTGCTCGCGTCCAGCTTGGTCAAGCTGGTCGGCGTCGGCGAGCAGACGGTGCAGGCCGAGTTCGTGCAGGCCGCCGGGATCAAGGTCGGTGACCGGGTCAACGTCGCGGGCGTGACCAGCGGCCGGGTGGACGGAGCGAAGCTGGAGGGCGACCACGTACTGCTGTCGTTGAGCGTCAACAACGGCGTGAAGCTCGGCCCGGACGCGCACGCCTCGATCAAGATGGCCACGCTGCTCGGCGCCAGGTACGTCGATCTCGACCCCGGCGACGGCTCCGGCCTGAAGGGTGGCCGAATCCCGGTGTCCAACACCGCGGTTCCGTACAACCTGGCCGACGTGGTGCAGGAGGGCACGCCGAAGTTCGAGGCACTCGACACCAAGAAGCTGTCCGACTCGCTGAACCTGATCAACCAGCAGATGGGCGATTCCCCCCAGCTGATGGCGCAGGCGCTGGACAGCGTCGGCGCGCTGGCCAAGGTGATGGACAGCCGCAAGACCGAGGTCGACAGCCTGCTCAAGGATCTCGACCGGGTCACCCAGATCCTCGGCGACAACCGCAACAGCGTGCTGTTGGTGATCACCCAGGGTGAGGCCATCGCGAACCGGGTGATGGAACGCCAGGGTCTGCTGCGCCAGCTGCTCGACAATGTCGCGTCGCTGACCAAGCAGCTGCAGCAGATCGGCGCGCAGAACAACAACCAGCTCGGCCCGACCATCCAGCAGCTGAACACGATGTCGGAGGGCTTGCAGAAGAACAAGGACAACCTGGACCGACTGCTGTCGCTGATGCCGCCAACGGTGCGTTACCTGGCGAACTCGTGGGGCGGCAACGGACCGTACGGCAGCGTCGGGCTGCCATGGATCTTCCCCGACAACTGGCTGTGCTTCGCTCAGGCTCTAGAGGGGTGCCAGGGATGACCTTCCGCAACGTTGTCAACGTCCGGACCATCGCCAAGATGCTCGTGGTCAGTGCCGCCGCGCTGGCCGTCGGCAGTTGCTCGCTGGTGCCGAGTTCGGTGAACGACGCACTCGGCCAGACGATTCAGGTCACCGCCGACTTCGAGAACATCGCGGGCATCTTCGAGGGCAACCCGATCACCGTGCTCGGGCTCGATGTCGGCAAGGTCGAGAAGATCGTGCCGAAGGGCACCTTCGTCGAGGTGCACATGTCGATCGACAAGAGCGTGAAGATTCCGAAAGACGCGATGGCCGCGATCATCTCGCCATCCATCGTCACCGATCGGCATGTCGAACTCACCCCCGTATACACCAAGGGCGACACCATGGCCGACGGCGCGCACCTGCCGCTCGGCAAGACCAAGACGCCGGTCGAACTCGATACGATGATCAAGACCATCGATCAGTTCGCCGCCGCGCTCAAGCCGGAACCGGGCAGCGAAGGCATCGGCCCGCTCTCCGGCCGGGTGCTGTACCCGATGATGAACGGCAACGGCGCGAAGATGCGCGACACCCTCAACGCGCTGTCCGGCGCGCTGAAGGTCGGCGTCGACAACAAGGACGCGGTGTCCAACATCATCATCAAGCTCAACGAGCTGACCACGATGCTGGCCGACAACGATCAATCGGTGCGCGACTTCAGCAACCGGATGACCCAGATGACCGGCCTACTCGCCGATCAGGCCCCCGGGCTGGAGGCGACGCTGAATCAGATCAACGACTTCCTCGCCAACACCAGCACCACGCTCGTGCAGTATCAGGATCAGCTGGCCGGCAGCCTGGCCGGACTGACCAACGTCACCAGCCAGCTGCGGCAAAACGCTTACGGCATCACCGAAATCGTCGACGTGGCGCCGATGGTCTTCCAGAACGTCGACAACATCATGAACCGCGAGAAAGGCTACGTCCGGCTGAGCGCGCTCATCGGCACGGCACTGAGCGGCGAACAGGTGAGCCTGTTCTGCGAGCGCATCCAGCTGAAGCCAGACGGTTGCCGAACCGGAAACATGCAGGACTTCGGACCCGACTACGGTCTCACCGCGGCGCTGCTCGGACTGACGAAATGACGTACCGAATGACGATCAAGGCACGCCGCGCGCTGATCGCCGTCGCGGCGGTGGCTGGCGTTGGCATCACCTCGGGCTGCGGTCTCACGGTGGACAAACTGCCGCTGCCCAAGCCGGGTGTTTCCGGTGACACCTATACCGTGCACGCGGTTTTCGAGAACGCGTTGAACCTGCCGGATCAGGCGAAGGTGAAGATCGGTGGTTCCGATGTCGGGGTGGTCTCCAACATCAAGACCAAGAACTTCCAGGCGGTCGTGGATCTGACCATCAGCAAGGACATCGACCTGCCCGACGGCAGCACCGCCGAGCTGCGCCAGGCCACCCCGCTCGGTGACGTGTTCGTCGCGGTGTCCAAGCCCAAGACCCAACCGGGCGCGAACATGCTGCACAACGGCGACACCCTGGGGCTGGACAAGACCTCGGCGGGTGCGACCGTCGAGCAGCTGCTGATTTCGATCTCGATGCTGTTCAACGGTGGTGGGGTGGCGAGTCTGAGCAAGCTGACCTCGGAGCTGGACTCGATCGTCGGCGGTCGAGGCGGGCAGCTTTCGCATCTGATCACCGAAATGACCGGTGTGGTCGGCAGTTTGAACGACAACAGCAAGAAGGTCGATGGTGTGCTGAACGAGTTCAGCGCGCTGGCCAACACCATCGAGGCCCGCCGCGGCGAGCTCGGTCAGGTGGCCGATACGTTGCCGCAGATGATCGGCGCCATCGCCGAGAACAACAGGGCCATCGGTGATTTGCTGACGAAGGTGTCGACCACCAGCGCCGCGCTCGGTGACTATTCCAATACCTCCGGCCAGCAGCTGGGCAGCCTGCTCGACAACACCCACAAGCTGATGGACGCGCTGGCCAACACCGGCGACAACTTCGGCATCCTGCTCGATCGGTTGAAGGTGATCCGGCCCAAGGTCGACGCCACCTTCCGCGGCAAGAGCTTCGCCGTCTACGCCACCGCGACCAACCTCGATCTGAGCGCGCTGAGCGATCCGCAATACGGCGGGTTCCAGGATCTGCGCGATTTCCAGGACCTCGCGGGCAGCCTGATCCAGGTGCTGCAGATCGTGCAGAACCGAGTGCAGGGGGGCCAGCGATGATGGCGAAACTGATGCAGCACAAGCTGGTGCTGTCGAGCATCGGCCTGGTGCTGGTGTTCCTGATCGGCGCCACCTACCTGATGATCAGCATCATGCGGGTGAATCCGCTGAAGTCCAGCTACACCGTCACGGTGAACCTGGACCGCTCTGGCGGGCTGCAGCCAGGCAACGATGTGACCCTGCGCGGCTACCGGGTCGGCAAGGTGACCTCGATCAAGCTGACCGATCGCGGGCAGGCCATCGCCGCGGCGGCCGAGATCGAGAGCAAGTACAAGATCCCGGTCGACACCGCGATCTCGGTGCAGGCGCTTTCCGGCGCTGGCGAGCAGTACATCGACTTCCGCCCGGCCAGCGACCAGGCGCCGTACCTCGGCAACGGCGCGGTGATCAAATACGACGCGGACAAGATCAAGACGCCGACCCCGATCTGGTCGGTCCTCGACAACTCCAGCGCACTGATCGCACAGGTCGATCCGGATAAGTTCGGCGTCATCCTGCACGAGCTCGACATCGCGCTCAGCGGCGGCCCCGATCAGTTGCGCGGCATGGTCAACGGCATCAGCCTGGCCATGGCCGGGTTCGACAGTCTGCTGCCGCAGACCACGAACCTGATCGCCAACCTGCGCACCATCGCCGACACGACCTCCAACGCCCAGCCCGATCTCGGCACGCTGACCCGCAATTCCGGCCAGCTGTTCAGTCAGTTCAACAACGCCAATGCCGAACTGCAGGGCATTCTCGAGAAGGCGCCAGGCCAGCTGAGCAGCCTCGGCGCGGTGCTCGACAAGACCAGCGATCCGATCACCAGCCTGGCGACCAACTTCGCGGCGATGACCAAGGCCGCGCAGCTGCGCCTGCCCGCGTTGCGCGCGCTGTTCCCGTCGCTCGCGGTCGGCGCGTCCGCGCTCGGGGTGCCCGCGCACGACGGCGAATTCCACGCGATCATCGACCTCTGGCCGCGCCCGTACTGCACGTACAACACGCCGATGATCCGCAACGAAGTCATCCAGGACGGCACGGTTCCCAAGTGGAACTACTGCGAGAATCCGCCTCCTGGTACCGAAATCCGTGGCGCGGCGAACGCACCGCGACCCGATGTGCCGAACAACGGCGCGCATATGCCGCCGGGTGTTGATCCGAACGAACGGACCCTGCCCCCGGTGCGGTGAGTTGCCCCCTGTCCTGCGGCGAAACCGTGGGTCCGGGCATACTCGCCGAGACAACGCGTACGGTTCGCCCGAGATGCGGGCCCGTCAGTCGATCGGTGCGCCCGCGCGCCGGGAAAGTGCAGGTTTGTATCGATGTCCACCGATGACGCCGACACCAACAAGGACGCCGAGACCACCGAGGACACCTCGGTGACCGAGGGCGCTGCGACGGCGAAGGCCGAGAGCGCCGAGGCAGCGAAGGTCGAGGACACCACGGTGGCCAAGCCTGAGCTGTCGAAGGCGGAGCCTGAGCCGAAGCCAGCCGAGGCAGCAACCGATGAGGCCGACAAGAAGGCGGACAAGGCGGCCCCGAAGGCCGATGCCGACGCGGCCGAACCGGCCACCTCGAAACGGTCCGCCTCGCTGCCGCTGATCGCCGCGTTCGTGGCCGGCGTGCTCGCGGTGGCGGCGATCACCGCGGTGGTGGTGTTCTTCCTGCAGGGCAAGGACCGCGGCGACAAGCTCGACGCGATCCGGGATTCGACGCAGGCCGGCTGCACCTTCGGCAAGGACGTGTCGAGCTACGACTACACGAAGAACCTCGACGACTACTTCGCCAAGGTCAAATCGCAGGCCGGTGGGGAATTCCTCAAGGAGTTCGGCGATGCCAGCTCCGCGCTCAAGGACGCCATGGTTCAGGCGAAGGTGAAGTCGTGGGCCGACGACGTTCAGTGTGGTTACCAGTCCGGTGACAAGTCCGAGGCGAAGGTGCTCGTCACGCTCACGGAATACCGGACCAACTTCACTCAAACGACCCCGGAGCGTCAGTTCGTCGTGCTGATCGCGCAGTTGACGAAGTCGGGTGACAAGTGGCAGGTCGAGAAGCTCGATTCGCCGATGCTGAAGGGTGGCGGTACCGGACTGCCCGGCGCTCCGGATGCTCCCGCACCGGGCAACGTGACGCCGGATTCCGGTGCCGCACCGGGTGCCCCCACGCCGGGCGCCGCGGCACCGGGTGCCGCTCCGAGCGGACCCGCGCAGAGCGGGCAGCCGCAGCAAGCTCCCCGGTAGCGATACACCGAGCGCCTCCGGCGGTGGGCCGAGCCACCACCGCCGGAGGTCATTCGGGCGGTCGGTCTCTGCTCGGACGGATCAGAACAGCGTCAAAGTGTGCGGCGCCGACGGCGCGGCCGCCTTCCCCGCGGCCTTGTCGATCGGCGCTTCCGGCGCCGTCGGCGTTTCTTCCACAGTCACCGCGGGAATCGCCGCGGTGTTCGCCTCGCAGACAGCCGACGTGGCGGCCGCCTTCCGAGCCGCTTCACCGGCAAGCGCGTCGGCCTGCTCGTTGAAGTAGTTGCCGACATGTCCACGGACCCAACGGAACCGGACCGGGCCGGGCCTGCTGGCGATCGCTTTGTCGATCTGCCGGATGAGTTCGACGTTCTTCACGGCGCCACCGGTGGAGGTGCGCCAGCCGTTGACCCGCCAACTGGAGATCCATTCCGACGCGCACTTGATCGCGTAGA
Source organism: Nocardia sp. NBC_01499 (assembly GCF_045040275.1). Classification (NCBI taxonomy): domain Bacteria; kingdom Bacillati; phylum Actinomycetota; class Actinomycetes; order Mycobacteriales; family Nocardiaceae; genus Nocardia; species Nocardia sp. NBC_01499. The sequence continues at coordinate 5,599,674 of NZ_CP109426.1, forward strand.
GCGAATCGCTTTCGATCAGCAGGGGCTCGGAGCTCGGATGGGCGAGAATCGCCTCGAGTACCGCGCGTAGCTCCGCGACCTGATTGGTGCCGGACGCGCCGCCGCCGCTCATCGAGGAGCCCTGATGATTGACCCAAGCCCAGCCGATGGCGCCGCCGGGGTTGCGGAGGCAGGATCCGTCGGTGCTCACGATGATCATGGCTGGCACCCTACGCAATCCGACCGACAAGATCGGTACCGTGGAATTCTTCTATCTCCCTTCGCAATTGGGACTCGGTGCGGCGGAGCGCCGATTTCACGGCGGAATCCACCAGACCGACACAGAGGCGCCCCACGAAACCGCGTGGGGGGCTGTACTCCGCCTCGGACGTCAGCACCGACCGCCCGTATCCGAGCGGATCGAAGCGCAGCGTCAGGGTCCCGGACAAACGCCCACGCAGCGTATACCCGATCACCACGTTCCGACGATATTCGGTGACCTCGCATGTCATCGTCGGCCGCCAGAACACCAGCCGCGCGGTGGTCGTGAAGATCGCGCCGAGGCCGGCGTCGAGTTCGCCGGTCGGCTCGAAGTCGGCGACCGCGAACATCCAGTCCGGTACGAACAGATGGTTGTCCGTGTAGGTGAAGGCGACCTCGACCGGCGCCCCGACGTCACTCGCGTACTTGATGTGGCCCATCAGGCCCTCCCTGTTCCACGACTGGCGTTAAAAGTACTACAGCTCTCCTCTTTATTGGAGCGGTTGCGCGGGATTTGGTGAGCCGGTTTTCCACATTGCTACCGGCCGGTTGCTTGGTTGCTCGTCGCTGGTCAATAGCTGAATTGGACCGGTCGGTCTTGTTCTGAGCGGTCAGAGCTGATCGACGATGTGCTCGGCGATGGGCATGGCCGAGGTGGCCGCGGGCGATGGCGCGTTGAGCACGTGCACCGAGCGCGGCGTGCGTTCGATCATGAAGTCGTGCACCAGTGTTCCGTCCCGCAGCACCGCCTGCGCGCGAATCCCCGCCTCGCGTGGGCGTAGATCGGCGAGGGTCAATTCGGGGCAGTACCTTCGGCATTCGGCCAGATAGCCGCGCTTGAACAGTGAATTGCGCAGTTCCCGCAGCCCGGTCCGCACGTTCGCCGCGGCCACCCGGTGCACGCCGGGGAAACCGAGCACCGCCCGCGCGTCCTTGGCGTCGAAACTGCCTTTGCGATAACCCTCTCTGGCCAGCCCGAGTACCGCGTTCGGCCCGACGGTCAGCGTGCCGTCGATGGTCGGACTCAGATGCACCCCGAGGAAGGGCAGCGTGGGATCGGGGATGGGATAGATCAGCGTGCGCACCAGCCCGGCCCGTTCCGGCGGCAGCTGGTAGTACTCGCCACGGAACGGGACGATCCGGAAGTCGTTGCGCAGCCCGGCCATTCGAGCCAGCCGATCGGCCTGCAGTCCCGCGCACGCCACCAGGGTGCGCGCCGTCCATGTTCCGGTCGGCCCCGTCGCGGTGACCGCCGCGTCGGTTTCGGCGAGCGCGGTGATCTCGGCGCCGAAGACGAGTTGCCCACCGGCCGAACGGACCTCGTCGGCCAGTGCGGTGGTGATCGCGGTGTAATCGACGATGCCGGTATCCGGCACGAACAATGCGCCGACGCCGGTCACCCTCGGCTCACGCCCACGCAGTTCGGCGGCGTCGAGCAGTTCGACCGCGACGCCGTTGGCCACCGAACGCTCGTGCAACGCGAGCATCCGCTGCCGCTCGGCCGCGTCGGTGGCGACCAGCAGCTTGCCACACACCTCGAACGGAATCCCGTGCGCCGCGGCGAATTTCTTGGTCCAGCTCGCGCCACGGCGGCACAGCCGCGCCTTCAGGCTGTCCGGCGGATAGTAGATACCGGAATGGATGACGCCGCTGTTGTGTCCGGTCTGATGGGTAGCCAGCGCCTCGGCCTTCTCCAGCAGCACGAGGGTCGCGCCGGGATGGCGGTGCAGTATCCGATGCGCCGTCGCCACCCCGACGATGCCACCGCCGATCACACAGAAGTCGTAGGTACTGTTCGGCATACCGAGAACAGTAGGCCGAGCGTTACACCGCCACGGTCTGTTCCGCGCTCGCACCGGAGGCGATCGCATGGTCCGTCGCGGCCGGTTCGGGCGTTGTGGTCGACACGCGGGTGTCCGGCGCGGGTTTCGGGTTCGGTGCCGGGGCGCGGTTGAGCCGCAGATCGTGATCGCCGAGTGCCGGATCGGTCAGCATGAGCACCACTTCGCCACTGCGCGTGTCGAATTCGGTGCGCAGCTGGGTGATGCCTTGGTGTTCCTGTGGGTGACCGGTCAGCACGGTGAAGGCGTTGGTGCCGACGGTGACCGAGATCGTGTCGGTGCGCACGGCCGTCACCTGCGCGTCGAGGTAGGCATCGCCGAGTCGCAGCTTCGCGGCGACCGTGTCCTGGTGCGGGACGAACGCCGAATCAGTATGCGGGGCAGCGGCTTTCGGGGTCGGTACGGCCACGCCGAGCGGATGCCTGGTGAATGCCACGGGCAGTCCGTGATGTCCGCCGGTCAGCACGGTATCCGTCCAGGCCCCGTCGCTCGTCGAGTCCTCGACGGCCTGCGCGGGTGGTGCGGCGATATCGCCGCCGGGCCGGTTGAGGTCGGCTATCTGATGCACGATGTACGAACCCGCGACCACGGTGAGGCTCAGGCTGGCGGCACCCGCGAGGACGATCGCGGCGTGCCGAGCGATCTGGGCTTGCTTTTTTCTTATCACGATGTGTTCCTTCCCTGCTCCCCTGGCAAGTCGGCCCACATCGTTGAAAGCCATACGGTTGTCCAGGTTACGGCGCGGCCGTACGGGGCATTGCCTCGGGGAGAGCAGGATCACAGTCCCCAGCGGATCGGCCGACGAACCGGCACCGAATCCGTGGGGTCGTTTATGTTTCCAGCACCTCGAGGGCGGGTAAATAAATCTCTAGCTGGCGAGCGTCATCCTCGACTGCCACATCGAGACACCCGGCCAATGGCGTCCGGCCGACACGAACGGCGCACCCAAGTGTGGCGCTCGCCCGCTCCCGAAATCTTTGGATCGGGTCGGGTGTCGGCGATGGCCGGATGTACGCATCCGGCCATCGCTGATTTTCAGGCGAATTGACCCGCCGCCCGGCCCGCGCCCGTCGGCCCCGCGAAGGCCTGCGCGAAGGTCAGCCATTCTGTCGCGTCCTGGCCGGCCACCTCGATCGCGAGGTCGTCGGGATGGCGGCGCTGGGTTACCAGCAGGCAGAAGTCGAGCGCGGGTCCGGTGACGCGCTGCTCGGCGTCCTCGGGTCCCCACGACCAGATCGTGCCGTCGGGCGCGGTGAGCTCGACCCGGAATTCGGCTGCGGGCGGCGTCTTTCCGTGCACGGTGTAGGCGAAGTTCCTGGTCCGCACGCCGATGTGGGCCACGGTGCGCAGCCGCGCGGTCGGCGTCCGGGTAATGCCGATGGCGTCGGCCACATCCTGGCCGTGCGCCCAGGTTTCCATGATGCGGGCGGTGATCATCGAGGCCGCGCTCATCGGCGGGCCGAACCAGGGCAGCTTGGCGCCAGCGGGCACCGCGCGCAGCGCGTCGGTGAGCGATTTACGGCCGCGGTGCCACCGATCGAGCAGGTCCGCGGGCGGCACGGTCGACGCTTCCTCGGCCGCCTCGTCGACGAAGGTGAATGCCTTCGGCCCTGCCTCGGTCACCAGTCGCTGGAAGGCCACGTTATCGGTGGCGGCGACCGTCGCGACCTCGTCGGTCCAGGCCAGATGGCCGATCTGATGGGCGACGGTCCAGCCGGGTGCGGGAGTGGCGAGCGCCCAGTCGGCCGCCGCCAGCGGGCTGACGATTCGTTCCAGATCCGCGCACTCGTCGGCGAAATCGTTGAGCAGCGCTTCGAGGTCAGCCATGGTCGCCTGCCGATCAGTTGAACGCACACCACCGCGTGTGCCGTCGCGGTTCAGCATCGCAGTGGCCACGCAGAAATGCAAGCACGCGTGATTGTATTTCTGTCGACCGCCAGAACGCTTGTCTACCAGCCGAAAATGATCAGGTGCGAGAGGCCGACGGCCAGCCCGAGCACCGCGCCGTGCAGATACAGCAGCCACGCGTCCTGCTCCACCGAGGCATAGAACATCTCCATGAACTCCCCCGGCGTCAGCTGCCGAAGCTTGCGCGCCGCGAACACGTCGATGGTCTTGGCCTGCTCCAGGGTGAATTCCTCGTCCTCCACCAGACTCGGCGCCAGCCCGACCGCCGCCCCGGCCGCGCCCGCCTTGAGGTTGTCGAACTGGCGACGCCCGAGGGCCGCGCGCACGAACGAGGTGGTCGGGCCGAGCTGGCGGTGGATCTCGTCGGAGACGAGCCGTTCCAGCAGCTGGCGGGTCTTGTCGCCGTTGGGTCCGTCCAGCAGTTCCTTCGACAGGTTTGGCAGCGTCAGCACCTGATAGGCCAGGATGTTCGCGAGGTCGGTCGCGGCCTGCGGCTGGCGTTTGGCCAGCAGCGCCTGCTGCCACAGGTACTTGTACCAGGGCTGCGGGTCGCCCGGCTCGAACACCATCTTGACCGCGATGACATTGACGATCACGCCGATCGCCGCCGAGGCGAGCAGCACGATCACCCAGCCCGGTACCAGGCCGAACACCGGAATGTGCTGGTGCACATGCATATACAGCGCGAGGAGCAGGCCGAACGGCGCGCCGAGCAGGCCGATCCTGACCATGAAGCGCAGCTCCGGCGCCGCGATCGTGGTGGTCAGATCCTTGAGGATGCCGGGGTTGTCCTGCAGATACCGGATGACGAAGCTCTTGATGTCGATGAGCTGATCGACGTTGTCGCCAAGTGATTCGAACGCGCGCCGCGACAGCGCGGGCATTTCCCGGTCAACCCGCTGGTAGATGATCTGCTTGGCCGCGCGCGGCACGGTGCGCCACAGGTCGGGGTTCTCCCGGTTCATCAGCTCGTCGACCAGCGGCTGCACCTGTTTACGGGCGAGCACCGCGACGTAGTCGGCGATGCCGTCCAGGTCGAGTTCATGGATGAAGTCGCGCGGGCTGCCGATCCGCATCAGCGCCTTGTCGACGCAGATGCTCGCCATCTTCTCGGCCCGCGCCGGGATGAACCCCTGGAAGCCGAGCTGCCGTCCGTCCCCGGAGAAGGTCGGCAACACCTGAACGCGGCGCGGGAAATACGGATACAGCAGATACAGTCCCGGGATTCGGAAACCGCGAAATCGCTCCGGCCAGAACAACATCAGTACGCCGGTCCAGTTGGTCAGCCAGCCGGCGAGCGCGCTGAAGATCGGGAACGTCACCAGATCGACCACGAACTTGGACTGGCCCGTCAGATCTTCCCAATCGATGAACACGCCGGCGGCGAGTGAACTCATCGATGGATCTCCCTAGGCCGAACCGGCGGAACCGCCGGTATGAGGTATCAAGGCCCCAACATTGTCATTGCGTTGGAGCGAGTGTCAACGCGGGCGCACGGTAGCGCGGCGGGGCTACCATGAGCGCGCCCGAGCTGGATCTGGGCGTGAGCATGGCATCCCCCTCGCGCGGTCGCGGACCGCCGACGTCGCAGGAGGTCGCGTGTCCGAAAACCCAGTTCCCGACAACCTACCGACCGAGGACGACGACGCGCGGCTGAGCCGTCGCCGGGTCATCGGGACCGGCGCCGCCATCGGTGGCGCGGCCATCGGTGGCGCGCTCGCCGCGACGGTAGGCGGGTCCGCCAGAGCCGAGCAGACCAGCGCAACGCCCGCGGCGGATTCGAATACCAAGCTGGACACCGACGCTCACCTGTTCCGGCTCACCTCGGCCGAGCCGGACCGATACGACGGCGGCACGTTGCGCGGCGCACACGAGGGCACCTTTCCGGTGCTGACCGGGCAGCAGGCGTCGGTCTATTTCGTCGAACTCGAGGTCGGCGCCATCCGCGAGCCGCATTGGCATCCGACGGCGTGGGAACTCAACTACATCATCTCCGGCAAGGCCGACTGGACGATCCTCGGCACCCATCCGGACGGCACCTATCGTAACGACGCCTTCGCGGCGAAGCAGGGCGATCTGGTGTTCGTGCCGCAGGGTTTCTTCCACTACTTCGGCAATGCGAGCACCGAGCAACCCCTCCAGGTTCTGGTGGTTTTCAATACCAGCGCGCAGGAACCCAACGACGACATCGGCATTGTCGCAACGGTGAATTCGCTGCCCCGCGAGATCCTCGCGGCCGCGTTCGGTGTTCCGGTTTCCGCGTTCGGCGCCGTGCCCACCGAGGTCAAGCCGGTGGTGATCACCAGGCGCAAGTAGTGCCTCACGCCGGAATGCGAATACCCGATCCCGCACCGGTGTCCTGGACCCAGTCGAGCAGGACGCGCTGCCGCTGTACCTGATGACGTCGGTTGCGCTGACCGCTCATCCGCTCCGCCTTGCGGGCCCGGCGCCGGCTTTGCCGCGAGATCAGCGTGCTCAGTTCACCGGCCGGCGCGATCCCCCGCGTCACCGCCCAGCCGACCACCGCGCGGAACCATTGCCGTTCGGTGTGCACCACCCAGGAATAGACGATGGCGAAGATCAGGATGTACAGCAGCGTCCGCGCGACGATCGAGCCGATCGGGATGTTCGCCGGACTCGGTGCGTCCCAACCGAAATGCAGTGCGGCACCGAGCAGATAGAACATGACGAAGACCTGTGCACGCCGCCTGGCCGGCCAGTCCGATCGCGTCACCGCGAGCACGATGCCGATACCAGCCAGGGCGGTGAGCATCCAGTGCGAGGTGATGCCGGTGAGCAGCCGCACGACGCCGACCAGCACCGCGGTCGCCGAATTGTCCTGCGCGGACAGCAATCCGGCATTGGCCGAGTAGGTGATGTTCTCGACGACCTGGAACCCGAGGCCGGTACAGCCGCCGAGCAACAGCCCGTGTATCGGCCGATTCAACAGCGGCCGCGCGAGCCACGCCACGGCGAACACGCCGATGCCCTTGACCGCCTCCTCCACGATCGCCGCGGAAATCGGTGCCTGCCAGTCGATGGCGAACGCGTCACCGGCCAGGTTCCGCACGATCCGCATGTTGTTGTCGTTGGCGAACATGGCGATGCCAGGCCCGGCCAGCGCACCCCAGACAAAGCCCATGACGAGCGGTGTCCGGATTCGGTGCCGCGCGTGCAGCCGATCCAAATGCAGGACCAGCCAGCCGAAGACGACCAGGGTCGCGAGGGTGAACGGCAAGCCGACCAGGATGTCGCGCCAGGTCAGCGCGGCGACCGGTGTCACCTGGAGCACGAGACCGACCAGGCCGAGCAGCGAGATCAGGCAATACGTCCAGAACAGCGCCGATCTCGGCTGGAACCACCTCATCGGCGCACCTTCAGCGTGTCGAGCACCTTCGTCAGCTCGGGCAGCGTCGCGTCGTCACCGATGAGCACCATCGTGACCGCCAGTTTCTCGCTGCCGACGATCGCGCACACTCCCGCGCGATCGGTGCCGCGACAGGTCCGCCCGCTGAATCCGTTCGGCGTCTTGACCTGCGCGCCGTCGAAGCTCGCCGCGAAGCCCTGTGCGCCAAGCACTTTCCGCCGCCATTCGGCAGCGTCGGCGAAGTCCGTGACGCCGTCGATCACACTCACCGCGAGTCGCGAACCATCCGGAGCCATCAGCACGGCGGTCGTCTGGTCCCCCGTCGGCCTGCGCTGCCAGCCGCCAACGCCGCCGAAGCTGACCGTGTCCGGCTCCTCCCCCGGCGCGGTCACCGTGATCGCCGCGTCAGCGGCGACCGGTGTCTCCCTGGTCGGCACGAGCGCGGCGAGGGCCGCCGGGACCGCGATCAGCGCCGCGACCACCGCGAGCACCAGCCCGGCCGGTTTCCAGTCGTGGCCGGTGCGGGTCGGCCAACTCATGCACGTGCTCCCCTCGGCGGTCTGCTGCGCGCTACCGAGAAACTGCCACCGACCAGCGGTGCGGTCGGCTCAACGATAAGCCAGGCCGCAGCGTTTCCCGGGGAACACGCCCGCCGCTACTGCTGTACGGCATGTTGTACGAGTCAAGGTGTACGATATGTCGTACGACTTCTAAGGGGTGATTGCCGATGTCAGCGCTACCGATCTCGACCGTTCGTCAGGACCTATTCGGACTGGTGAAGAAGGTCAACGACGACCACGACCAGGTGACGGTGGTCACGAAGACCGGTGAGAACGCCGTTCTCATGGCCGAGTCCGATTGGAACTCGATCATGGAGACGTTGTACGTGCTCCAGACGCACGGAGGCGCGCAATTGCTTGCTTCTGCTGAGGACGCTCGTGCAGGGCGCACGGAAGCTCACGCCCTGATCGACCCGGACGACGAGACGTCGGCAGAACTGCCGACTCGCGTTTTCACGCTCCAGCGCGGTGACGTTGTCTGGGCGGTCGAGCCTAAGTTCCACAACGAATCTGCGACCGATGACGACGTCCCGGACAAGCTTCTCGTTGAGGGCGCGAAGCGATACGCGGTTGCGCCGGGTGCGGTGCTGTGGGCAATCGCGGAGAAATTCTATGGCGACGACGCCGGAGCAACCAACTCCGCGGATCGCTTCAAGCGCTTTGTGGATGAGTTGCAGTCTCGCGTAGCTGAAAATGAGTTCGTGTCGTTGTGGACCGGCAAGCCGGACGACACAACCGGGATTCGCCGGTCGGTACATCCGCGCCGACGGAAGGCGTGATGGCGTGCCCGATCGGAAGTTGACGTTCACTGCCCAGGGATGGCGTAGCTATGCATCCTGGCTGCCGCGGGATCGTGCGGTACTGAAGGCGGCGAACAAGATGATCAACGCCGTGCTTGCTGATCCGTTCGCTGGGATCGGTAAGCCCGAGCCGCTGCGATATCAGCTTGCCGGGCACTGGTCGCGACGGATTAGCCAGGAGCACCGGTTGGTCTATTACGTCACCGATACCGAGGTTGTCATTGTGCAGGTGGGAAGTCACTACGACGACTGACGTGCGGGATTCGATTTCTTCTTCGCCCACAGCGAACGTGGGGCGGATTCGGAACAAAGGGGGAAGGGCGGGGGTTGAGTTGGTATCGCTCAACTTTTGGAAGGGTCGAACACGTGACTACACCACAGAACCTGCCGGTGCTGTTCCTGACCGATCCGATCGTGCTGCCGGGCATGGTCGTGCCCATCGAACTGGACGAATCGGCGCAGGCTGCCATCGATGCCGCGCGCGCGGCCAAGACCGACGCGGTGCTGTTGGCGCCGCGGCTCACCGAGGGCTACGCCTCTTACGGCGTGGTCGCCACCATCGAACAGGTCGGGCGGATGCGCGGCGGCGCACCAGCGGCCGTGCTGAAGGCCGAGCGGCGCGCGAAGATCGGGCACGGGGTGACCGGGCCCGGTGCCGCGCTGTGGGTCGAGGCCGAGCCGGTCGAGATCCCCGCCGCGGACGGCCGGACGAAAGAGCTCGCCGCCGAATACAAGAAGCTGGTCGTTTCGGTGCTGCAGCGCCGCGAGGCCTGGCAGATCATCGACGCGGTCAATCAGCTGACCGATCCGTCGGCGATCGCCGATACCGCGGGCTACGCGCCGTACCTGACCGACGATCAGAAGCGTGAACTGCTCGAAACTCCCGACGTCACGCAACGGCTGAACACGCTGATCGAGTGGACCAAGGACCACATCGCCGAGGCCGAGGTCACCGAGAAGATCAGTGACGACGTCCGCGAGGGGCTGGAGAAGAGCCAGCGCGAATTCCTGCTGCGCCAGCAGCTCAACGCGATCCGCAAGGAACTCGGCGAGGACGAGCCCGACGGCGCCGACGACTACCGCACCAGGGTCGAGCAGGCCGACCTGCCCGACAACGTGCGCGCCGAGGCGCTGCGCGAGGTCGGCAGGCTGGAACGCGCCAGCGATCAGAGCCCGGAAACCGGCTGGATCCGGACCTGGCTCGACACCGTGCTCGAGCTGCCGTGGACGGTGAAAACCACCGACAGCACCGATGTCTCGGCGGCTCGCGCGGTGCTCGACGCCGATCACCACGGCCTGGACGAGGTCAAGGACCGCATGGTCGAGTACTTGGCCGTGCGTTCCCGGCGAGCCTCGCGTGGGCTCGAGGTCGTCGGCGGACGTGGCTCCGGCGCGGTGCTCGCGCTGGTCGGTCCGCCCGGTGTCGGCAAGACCTCGCTCGGCGAATCCGTGGCACGGGCCATGGGCCGCAAGTTCGTTCGCGTCGCGCTCGGCGGCGTGCGCGACGAGGCCGAGATCCGTGGCCACCGGCGCACCTACGTCGGCGCGCTGCCCGGCCGGATCGTGCGCGCCATCAAGGAGGCGGGTTCGATGAATCCCGTTGTCCTGCTGGACGAGATCGACAAGGTCGGCTCGGACTTCCGTGGCGACCCGGCGGCCGCGCTGCTCGAGGTGCTCGATCCGGCGCAGAACCACACGTTCCGCGATCACTACCTCGATCTGGACCTCGACCTGTCCGACGTGCTGTTCATCGCCACCGCCAACGTCATGGAGACCATCCCCGGCCCGCTGCTGGACCGGATGGAGCTGATCACCGTCGACGGCTACACCGAGGACGACAAGGTCGGCATCGCCCGCGACTTCCTGGTGCCGAGGCAGCTGGAACGCAACGCGCTGACCACCGACGAGGTGACCGTCACCGACGAGGCGCTGCGCGAGATCGCCGCCAACTACACCCGGGAGGCCGGGGTGCGGCAGATGGAGCGCCTGATCGCGAAGGCGTTGCGCAAGGCGGCGACTCGACTGTCCGAGGACGGAATCGGCGCGTCCGACACCGATCTCGGCTACGAGGCCGAACTCGGTTACGACGCATTGGTGAAATCCGCAGGCAGCGAGCAGAAGTCGCTGACCATCGACCTGGATGATCTGAAGGACTACCTTGGTCGTCCGCGCTTCACCCCCGACTCGGTGGAACGCACCGCGGTCCCGGGTGTGGCGACCGGCCTCGCGGTCACCGGCCTCGGCGGCGACGTTCTCTACATCGAGGCCAACGCCGCGGAGGGCGAGCGCTCGCTGACCCTGACCGGCCAGCTCGGCGACGTGATGAAGGAGTCCGCGCAGATCGCACTGACCTACGTGCGCTCGCACCTGGCGGAGATCGGCATCGAGCCGTCGGTGCTCGATCGCAATATCCACGTGCACTTCCCGGCGGGCGCGGTCCCCAAGGACGGACCGTCGGCGGGCGTCACCATGGTCACCGCGCTGGTGTCGCTGGCACTGGGCAGGCAGGTGCGCGCCGATGTCGGCATGACCGGCGAGGTCACGCTGAACGGACGGGTGCTGCCGATCGGCGGCGTCAAGCAGAAGCTGCTCGCCGCCCAGCGCGCGGGCCTGAAGACGGTGTTCATTCCGGCTCGCAACGAGCCGGACCTGGACGACGTCCCTGCCGAAGTGCTTGCCGCACTGGAGGTCCGCCCCGTCGCCGACGTGGCCGACATCCTGGCCTACGCCATCGAGCCGGTCGCCGAACCGGCGTTGGACGGACGGGCCTTCGCCGCCTCCGCCTGACGTGCTCCGAAGGAGCCGGGCACCTCAGGTGCCCGGCTCTTTCTCATGTAATCGGTACGCAAGGGCCGTGCAAGCGGTCGCGCACAACATCGGTGCATGACTTCGACACAGCAAGTACCCGTTCTCCTCGTCGGCGGTGGCCTGGTCGGACTGTCCGCCGCGCTCTTTCTCGAATACCACGGGGTGCCGTTCGTGCTCGTGGAGAAGCGAACCGGTGTGTCGGTGCTGCCTCGCTCGCGCGGCGTGCACACCAGGACCGTCGAGTTGTTCCGGCAGCTCGGCATCGAGAACCGGGTTCAGCAGGCCGCCGCGACCGCGTTGCGGGCGGGCCGGTTCGGCGGCGCGCGGCGGGGCGCGACGCTGGCGGTGGCCGAGCCGCTCGATCTCGGCAATTTCGTGAACAGCCTGTCGAACCACGAACCCAGCCCGTCCAGCTTCTGTTTCCTGCCGCAGGTGCAGCTCGAGCCGGTGCTGATCGAGCTGGCCCGCGAGCGCGGCGGTGACCTGCGTTTCGGTGTCGAGCTGACTGAATTCGCGGCCGACGACGAAGGTGTCACCGCTACTTTGCGCGATCAGGCGGGCGGCGTCTCGACTATTCGGGCCGACTACCTCATCGCCGCCGACGGCGCGGGCAGCCCGATTCGGCGGGCGCTCGGGATCACCGGCTGGGAGCTGCCGCCGACACACCACTACCTCAATGTCTTCGTGCGGACCGACCTCACCGAGGTGCTCGACGGCCGCACCTTCAGCCAGTGCGAGATCGTCAACGACAAGGTGCGCGGCTTGGTGCTGGCGAAGAACAACACCGACGACTGGTCGTTCCACCTCGAATACGACCCCGCGCGTGCGGGTTTGGCCGACTATCCCGACGAACGCTGTGTCGAGCTGATCCGCGCCGCGATCGGTGTGCCCGATATCGCGGTCGAGGTGCTGGCGAAAGCCGCCTGGGACACCGGTGTTTTCGTCGCGGACGAATACCGCCGCGACCGGATCTTCCTGGTCGGTGACGCCGCGCACCGCCACGCGCCGTGGGGTGGTTACGGCGCCAACACCGGAATCGCGGACGCGCACAACCTGATCTGGAAGCTCGCGTCGGTGCTGTCCGGCACGGCCGGGCCCGCGCTGCTCGACACCTACCAGCCCGAGCGGCGTCCGCGCGCGATCGTCGGCGCTGAGCAAGCCAGGCTCGGCACCGACTTCGACACCCGCTACGGCGTCGAAACCCCGGACAACGCAGCCGATCTCGCCCGTCAGCTGAATACCGATACGGTCATGACCCGGTACCGGTACACCTCGACCGCCGTCCTCGGCGACAGCGCGGGCGCACCGCACGTCGACCAGCTGACCGGCCAGGTCGGTACCAGGGTGCCGCACCTGTGGGTCGATGGGTCGCAGCAGATCTCGACCCTGGATCTGAACGGTCCTGGCTTCGCGCTGCTGGTCACCGGCACCTCGGCGGCGTGGCGCGACGCGGTCGCGGATGCGCAGTGGGACACCGGAATCGACATCACCGTGCACGCGTTGCCCGATGCCGAATGGGCCGCACGCACCGGCCTGCCGGAAGGCGGTGCGCTGCTCGTCCGACCGGACGGGATCGTCGCCGGTCGCTCCGACGAAGATCTCTACCCGAGCACGCTCACGGCGGCGCTGCGTCGCATCGTCGGCGGGTTGGCAAGTGGGGCAATGTCTCTCGATGACGCGGGCGCGTCAACTGGCGTCTGATCCCGAGCCGGGACAACTCTGCCAAGCGCGTTCACGACCGCCACCCAGGCATGTTCGCGACCGCCGCGAGGCACGTTGGCGACCGTCGCGAAGGCAAGCGCATCGAGGCCCGCCACTCGGGAACCTCAGGCAGGACGCGGCCGACGCAACAACCAGGCCAGAAAGGACCGGCGAGCCGGCCGCGGATACCGCACGTCGATGGAACCGGAGCCGACCTTCCCATCGACCCGCAGCACCGGCGCACCCGGATGCAGCGGCTCGGTCGCGCGATTCGACACGCTGCCGCTCTTGGTCCGCACTCGATCGACATCGACCCGCCACCCGCGCGGCACGATCAGCTTGACGCTGCCGGAACCGACGGTGGCGTGCAGCGAGATCTCGCCGTGCGGACACAGCGCACTGGTGAAGTCGAAGGTGATACTTCCGGAGCTGCACTCGGCGGTGAGCTCGGCAGGGACCGTCCACTGCCCACGCTTCTCGAGCGACCCGCTGCCGGTGCGCAACTCGATCGGCTCGTTGGTCGTCGGCAGGTCGGCGGTGAGGGCGACCAGCTCGGCGCTGGTCTGCGCCGAGTAGGCCAGGACCAGCCGCCGGTCCAGTTCCAGCACGTCCAGGCGGCCCTCGGTCACCGCGATGTGCAGCCGTCGTACCGCGACTTCCCTGGCGGTGTCGTCGACTCGAACCGCGGGCAGCGCGGCGGGCTTGTCCTGCGGAGTGGTCATCGGTCTGCTCCCCTGTTCGTGCTCAGGGAGATCGTACGGCCATGACCGGCGCCGCGTGGCGACGTCGGCGGCCGATCGGGCCGGAATTCCGGCTGCCTGTCATACCGGTGGGGTAAGACGGTCATATGGCCAGATGGCTGTTGCATGTCGATCTCGATCAGTTCCAGGCGGCGGTGGAGTTCCGCCGCCATCCGGAGCTGCGCGGCCTGCCGGTCATCGTCGGCGGTAACGGCGATCCTGCCGAGCCGCGCAAGGTGGTGACCTGCGCGTCCTATCCGGCGCGCGCGTTCGGGGTGCGGGCAGGGATGGCGTTGCGCAGCGCGCAGCGTAAGTGCCCCGAGGGTGTGTTCCTGCCCTTGGACATGGCCAGCTACGAGGAGGCGTCGGACGAGGTCATGTCGCTGCTGCGGACCTTTCCCGGCCGCGTCGAGGTGTGGGGCTGGGACGAGGCGTTCCTCGCCACCGACACCGACGACCCGGAGGCTCTCGCACGCGAAATCCGCAGCGCCATCGGGCAATTGGAGCTGTCCTGCTCGATTGGCATCGGCGACAACAAGCTCACCGCCAAACTCGCCACCGGCTTCGCCAAATCAGCGGGTAAGTCGTCGGACGGACCGGCCACCGACGACGGCGCGGCCGCCGGAATCTTCCGCCTCACCGCCGCGAACTGGACCGAGGTCATGGCGCACCGCCCGACAAATGCCCTGTGGGGCATCGGAACTCGGATCGCCACCCGCCTCGCCGACCTCGGCATCGCCACCGTCGCCGACCTGATGGCCGCCGACCGGCACCGCCTCGCCGCCGAATTCGGCCCGAACACCGGCCCCTACCTCTGGGTCCTCGGCCACGGCAAAGGCGACACCGACGTCAGCACCGAACCCCGAATTCCGCTGGGCCGCAGCAAATCCGAGACCTTCCCGCACGACCTCACCGACCCCGCCGAAATCCGCGCCCAGGTTGCCCGCCTTGCCACCGAGGTAGCCGAGGAAATGGCCGAAGCGGGCCGCATCGGCACCCGAGTCTCGGTCACCGTCCGCACCAACACCTTCTACACCCGCAGCAAACAAGAAAAACTGCCGACTCCCACCATCGACCCCGCCCACATCACCGAAACCGCCCTCCGCATCATCGACCGCTTCCCCCTCGACCGCCCCATCCGCCTGCTCGGCGTCCGCCTGGAACTCGTCCCGGAATAGGCCGGTTACGGCACCGGATCAATCCCCCGGTTTCGCCTTCTCCGCAAGGGTGCCGACGAACAGCGTGAGCGCTTCGACCAGGCGATCGGGATTGCTTCCGGTTGCCAGCCGTCGCAGCTGCATGCCCGTCAGCAGGGCGACACTCATTTCGGCGAAATCGGCGGCAGCCGGGACACCCATGGCCCGAAGTACCGAGGTGGCGAGCCGATCGTAGGCCGCGAAGCACGCGCTCGCGGCGTCGTGCAACTCCGGTTCGCGCCCCGCCTGCAGATAGAGCTCGAACCATGCGGTGTGATCGACGCCGAAGCTGGTATCCGTGGCGATGTCGCCGAGCAGCGCCCCCGCTTGTTCCAGGCCGATCTCGCCCGCTTGAAACTGGTCGGCAAGCTCGGTGAATCTGCGTGACTCCTCGGCGATGAATGCCTGCAGACCCGCACGCAGCAGATCGTCCTGGGTGTCGAAGTGATAGGTGATCGAGCCGAGCGAGAGCCCTGCCTCGGCAGCGATGCGGCGATTGGTCAGCCCTGCAACGCCGACGGTTCCGATGATCCGCAGAGCGGCCATGACGATGCGTTCTCGGGTGTTCGACGGGCCTGGCATGTGTTCGTTGATCCCCTTGCTCATCGGGTGTCTGCCGCTTAGTGTGATGTTGTTCGTTCGAACGAACAAACACTATCGCGTACGCCGCGACAAGGTGATGCGATCAGCAAGTGGGGGTCGATTGTCATGGCACATTCCATCGGTTTCGAGCAGCCTCGATACCAGGATTTGCCGGAACATCCGAGGGTGCCGCACACGTATTTCGATGCGGAACAAGTTGATATAGAGATGGACTCGGTGCCGTTCGGCCGGATCCGAGTGCATTACCGGACGACGGGCACCGGGCCGCCCCTGCTGCTGATTCACGGACTCATGACCGCCAGCTATTCCTGGCGATATGTCCTGGCCGGGCTGGGTAGGCACTTCCGGGTGATCGCCGTGGACTTGCCCGGCGGTGGCCGCAGCGACGGGCCTATCGACCGGAAGTACGGCGGCGCGGCGCTGGCGACGTGGATCGGCGAGTTCCAGCGTGCCCTCGGAATCGAAGGCTGTGCCGTGGTCGGCAATTCACTCGGCGGATGTTTCGTATTGCGTCGCGCTCTCGATGACCCGTCGTCCTTCGAGCGGGTGGTGCTGATTCATTCGCCGGTGCTACCGGAGTTCCGGCACCGGGCCCTGTGCTGGGTGCTCGCGGTACCCGGTGTCGCCGGCGGATTGGCGGCGTATGTCCGTCGTTCACCGCTGCGCTGGGCGCACTACCGGACTCACTACTACGACGGAACCCTGAAGTCGTTGGAGGAGGCGCGGATGTATGGCGAGCCGCTTGCGCGCCGCGATCGCGCCCGGACCTTTGTGCGTTATATGCAGGATGCGTTGCGGCCGAACGACCTTCGCGATACCGCCAACCGGCTACGTAGCCTGCGTGACGACAACCGCCCGTTCCCGGTCCCATTGATGATCATGTACGGCACGGAGAACGATCCGATCGTCTCACCGGCTATGGGTCAAGCGCTGGAAAGGCTTGTCCCCTCGGCAAAGTCGGTATGGCTCGACAAAACATCACACTTCGTCCACGTCGACCGGCCGGACGTCGTGACCCGGGAACTCGTCGACTTCCTGCGCGCCTGAGCCGCCCCGCCGAGCGCGGAGTGCGGACGCCGAGATCTGTCCGGGCGGGGGTCGGCGATCGTATGCTCGTCGGCATGGAGTTCTGGGCGATGGTGGCGCATGAATCGGACAGTGGGATCGATCTCGTCAAGCAGGAGGTCGGGGAGGAGTTCCTCGGGCCTGGTGAGGTGACGATCAAGGTGCATTTCTCCAGCGCGAACTACAAGGACGGGCTGGCGATCACCCCGGGCGGCGGGGTGGTGCGGAAGTATCCGATCATTCCCGGCATCGATATCACCGGCGAGGTGGTCTCCTCCGAGGACGACGACTTCACGCCCGGTGATCTGGTGGTGGCGCACGGCTACGACATCGGGGTCTCGCAGAACGGTGGGTTCGCCGAGTACGCCAGGGTGCCCGCGGACTGGGTGGTGAAGCTCGACGGCCTTAGCCCGAGGGACGCCGCCGCGCTCGGCACCGCTGGCTTCACCGCGGGGTTGAGCGTGCAGTCCCTGCTCGACAGCGGCCTCACCCCGGAGTCGGGTTCGGTGCTGGTCACCGGCGCGACCGGCGGTGTCGGCAGCGTGAGCATCGACATCCTGTCCGGCCTCGGCTACGAGATCATCGCCTCCACCGGCAAGGCCGACGCGGGCGATCTGCTCAGCGAACTCGGCGCCAACGAGATCATCGGCCGCCTGCCCGAGGACCCCGACGCCAAGCCGCGGCCGCTGAACAAGGCCCGCTGGGCCGCAGCGGTCGACAGCGTCGGCGGCAAGTCACTCGCCTACATCCTCAGCGCCATCGGCTACGGCGGCGCGGTCGCGGCAAGCGGCCTGACCGGCGGCTCCGGCCTGCCGACCACTGTCTTGCCGTTCATCCTGCGCGGCGTCACCCTGCTCGGCATCGACTCGGTTTTCGTCCCGATCGAGAAGCGGCGGGAGCTGTGGACCCGCCTCGGCAACGAGCTGCGCCCGCAACACCTTTCGGCACTCACCCGGTTCGCCTCGATCACCGACGCCGCCAAGGTCCTGCACTCCATCCAGGGCGGCACGCACACCGGCCGCACCGTCTTCAACGTCCTCGGCGAATTCTGACACCGGATTCCCCGCGGACACCGAAGGACCGGCTCAATCAGGGATTGAGCCGGTCCTTCGCCGAATTCGGTTGTCCTACTTGACGAGTGCCACCTCTTCGAGCACCTCGGCCGGTGCGGTCTTCTTGTCGCGCATGACGAACAGTGCGACAACAGCACCCGCCAGGATTCCGGCACCGCCCGCGATGAAGCTGACCGACATGGCGTTGGTGAAGGCTTCCCGCGCGGTGCCGAGCAGTTCGCTGTCGCTGGTGCTGGCAGCCAGTGCCAGTGCGTCGCCGATCGAATGCCTGGCGATCTCCGGGGCCGAATCCGGCATGCCGCTGGTGAAGGAGCTGGACAGGATGCTGCCGAGCACCGCGATACCGAGGGCCGCGCCCGCCTGCTGAATGGTGTCGTTCAGCGCGGACCCGACACCCGCCTGTTCCTGCGGCACGGCACCCATCAGCGCGGCGATGGCCGCCGGCTGTGCGAGACCCGCACCGGCGCCGAGCACCACCAGCGCGATGGACAGCACACCGAAACCAGTGTCCGCGGACAGGCTGGCCAACAGCGCGAGGCCGGCGGTCGAGACGAGCATGCCGGTCACGGCGAGTGTGCGGTTGCCGACCTTGCCGCCAAGACCAGCGCCGAGCCCGTTGAACACGATGGAGGCGGCCATCATCGGAATGAACGCCAGCCCGGCCTTGGTCGGTGAGTAGCCGAGCACGAACTGCAGGTACTGGGTCAGCACCAGCAGCAGACCACCATTGGCGACCTGGACCAGTGTCAGCGACAGGCTGCCACCGGCGAAGTCACGATTGCGGAACAGCTCGAGCGGCACCATCGGGTGCTCGACGCGCTTCTCCCACACGATGAACGCGACGATGCTTGCGACGGCGATGACCAGCGTGCTCACCGTGGACGCGTGATCGAAACCGCCCTTGGGGAATTCGATGATGGTCCACACCAGCGCGACCATCCCGACAATGGACAGCACCGCACCCGGCACATCCGGCTTGGTCCACGGCCCCTTGGATTCCGGCATCAGCACCACGGCGGCGACAATGGCGACGGCGGCGACCGGGATGTTGATCAAAAACGCCGCGCCCCACCAGAAGTGCGCGATCAGCGCGCCGCCGAGCACCGGCCCGCCGACCAGCCCGAGCACCGAGGCGGCACTCCAGAAACTCATCGCCTTACGCCGCTCCTCGTCGTCGAACACGGTGATCAGGATCGACAGCGTGCTCGGCAGCACCAGCGCTCCGCCGATACCCATCACCGTGCGCGCCACGATCATCTCGACCGGGCTCGCGGCCAGCGCGGCGCCCAGTGAGGCAAGGCCGAACAGGACAAGGCCGATGATCATCACCCGGCGCCTGCCGAACCGGTCGGCCAGGCTGCCCGAGGTGAGCAGCAGGCCCGCGAAAACGAGGATGTAGGAGTCGAGGATCCACTGGATGTCCTGAGCGCTCGCGTGCAGATCCTCGGCGAGTACCGGCACCGCGACGGCCAGCACGAAGTTGTCGATGACCAGGACCAGCGTGCTGAGGCACAGCACGATCAGAATCCACCAGCGCCTCGGATTGCGGGTCTCAATCGCGTTCATCGGAAACTCTCTTCCGTTGCGTACGTCGTTCTCTTGTTGCGAACACTGTACGCATAGCTTTCATACGTTCGCAAGTGCGCACGTTGTGCGCTACGCTGATGGGAACGAAGGGAGTCGGCATGGCCGTCGAAAAACAGCAGGTTGGATCGGTGTGGACACGTCCGCGCAAGGGCAGGGATCAACCAGCGCTGACCAGGGAGCAGATCGTGGCCGAGGCCGTCAGCCTGCTCGATGCCGAGGGTTTAGAGGCGCTCACCATGCGCCAGCTCGGTGCCCGGCTGAACGCTGGCGCGACCTCGCTCTACCGGCACGTCGCCAACCGCGACGAGCTGATCGAGCTGGTCGTCGACGAGATCTACGGCGAGATCCGGCTGCCGGAGATCGCCGATCCGGCGGGCTGGCGAACCGCCGCGACGCGATTCGCCACCGAGCTACGCGCGATGATCCTGCGTCACCCGTGGATCGCCTCGACCCTCGGCCAAGTCGGTCTGTCCTATCTAGGTCCGAATGTGATGCGGATGAACGAACGCATGGCAGCGGTCTTCACCACGGGTGGCTTCCCCGCCGACGAGATCTCCGACGCCATCACGGTGGTGCTCGGCTACGTCATCGGTGTCGGCGTCACCGAGGCCGCGTGGCTGAGCCTGCTCGTCCGCAGCGGCCAGACCGAAACGGAGCTGCTCGCCAGCCTGCGGCCCGCCGCCGAACAGGCCGCCGAGGAGTTTCCGAATTTGCAGGAGGGGATGCCCGAGGTTGGCTGGGACACCGATCCCGCGCAGACCCGCGACCAGCGGTTCTTCTACGGGCTCGACCGCATGCTGGACGGGCTTGAACCCCGCCGGAAACTGTGACGGCCCGACCGCGTCAGTGCCAGGTGTGATCGGTGAGCGGTGTGCGCGGACCGAACTTCGGCTTGTGCGCCTGACCGCTGATCTCCAGCAGCCGAACCGCCCGATAACGGTGTGGCCGAAGCGGTTCCAGGTATTCGACCATCGTGTCGTCATCGATGGCGTGGCCGAGCAGGGTCCAGCCGACGATCGCCGCGAGGTGGAAATCGCCGACCGACAGCGCGTCCGCGTCGCCGAACGCACGCTGCGCGGTCTCGGCGGCGGTCCACCCGCCGACCCCCGGAATCGTGCGCAGCCTGCGGGCGGCCTCGGCGGGGTCGACACCCGCCGCCCGTTCCAGCGAGCCCGCCACCCGGGCGACCCGCACGATCGTCTGCGCCCGCTGCGGACCGACATTGGCCCGATGGAAGGCCCAGGACGGTACCCGCCGCCAGGTGTCGGCGTCGGGCGGCAATCGCAGCCCCTCCGGCGCCGGGCCCGGCGCGGTATCGCCGAACTGCCGCACCAGCTTTCGCCAGGAACCCCGGGCTGAGATGGTGTGCACCTTCTGCTCGAGCACCGCGGGGATCAGCGCCTCGAGGACCAGTCCGGTGCGCAGCATCCGCAGGCCGGGAAAGCGCCGATGCGCCTCGACGAGCTTGGGGTGATCCGGGACGAAGCCGTCCATGTCCTCGTCGAGGCACAGCATGTGGTCGAGTCCGTCGAGGAATTCCTCGGCGCCGGGACCCCAGGCATGGCCCTGCACCGAGCACGGCCCTGACTGGGTCAGCCGGTAGGTGACCGGGCCCGATGACATGCGTGACGCGTGCCAGTGCGCGCCGTCGCGGCTCGTCTGATGGCACGGATCCCCCGCGCCGCGGCGCAGCGGGGCGATGGTGCACGCCAGGTCGATCGGACGGTCGGACGTCACGGTCCTGGCCAGACCGGTTGGGTCCCCTACCGGCTCGACCATCGCGTTACGCATCGACCCATTCTGCCCGATGGCCCGGCCCGGAATGCGCGCCAGTCCACGGTCGATCGAGAAACTACGCGCGCACAACATAATTCGACGCCATTCGATGCCGAATATGCATGATCGCAGGTACCAGGTATTTTGTAACGCTAAGAATGAATGTGGCGATATTCGTTTCGATCGGCAAACAGCTGGCAGTCGCCACATGGAGGTATCGAATGATCACCAACTTGCTCAACTGGTTGCTCAGCGCCTGGGGCGGTGTTTCCGCAGGCAGCTCGGGTTATCAGATTCCGCCGGGCACCCTGCCATTCGGCAGCTGACCGATATCGCGCACTCGCCGTGATCGCTGTCCCGGCGAGCGCGCGAAAGACTCACTGCCCCAGCAGGAACTGCGCCAGGTGGCGGCTCTCGCGGCCGGCCAGCTGAGCGGCCTGGGTCCGGCAGGAGAAGCCATCCGCGAGGAGAATCGACTCGTTCTCGGCGGATCGCAACGCGGGCAACATGCCGTTCTCGGCTACCGCGACCGAAATGTCGTAATGGTCACGTTGCATTCCGAAGTTTCCCGCGAGTCCGCAGCACCCGGTGATTTCAGTCACATTGATTCCCATTGTGGCTAATAACTGGCGATCGGTCTCGAATCCGAGAATCGCGTGGTGGTGACAATGCGGTTGAACCACCACTGTCCGCTCGGGCCATTGCGGCGGCCGCCAGTTCGGTTGTTCGGCAAGGAACTCGGCGAGCGTGCGCACCGCCCGTGCCGTCGCCGCCGCGCGCGGATCTTCCGCTAGCAGTTCGGGCAGATCCGACCGCAGCACCGCGGTGCAGGACGGCTCGAGCCCGACCACGATGCCGCCGCCGCGCACGTGCTCATCCAGCGCGTCCAGTGTGGCGCGCAGCCGTGCCCGGGCGCCGTCGAGCTGACCGGTGCTGATCCAGGTGAGCCCACAGCACACGCGTCGCGCGGGAATGCGCACCCGATAGCCGAGCGACTGCACCAATCGCGCCGCCGCCATGGCTATTTCGGGATCGAAGGCGTCGGTGAAGGTGTCGACCCACAGCATCACCTCGGGCCGATCCGCACCGGCTTCCGTTGCGGTGGACGGACTTTGGGTATCGCCCGATTGATCCGCCGACACCAAGGGCGGGACAACGCCGCCGAGGTCGTGCCACCTGCGGCGAAAGCTGCGCTCCGCCAGTCGCGGTACCTCGCGGCGCGGATCAATACCCGCCGCGCGCAACCCGATTCGACGCAGCACCGCGTTGCCCGCCAGCGCGTTGGTGGCGCGCGGCAGCCGGGTCGCCAGCGCCAGCCAGCGCGGCAGCCAGCCCAGCGAGTAGTGATCGAGCGGCCGCGGACGGTGCCGATACTTGCGGTACAGCGCCTCGGCCTTGTAGGTGGCCACGTCGACGCCCGCCGGGCAGTCGGAACGACATGCCTTGCAGGACAGGCACAGATCGAGCGACTCGGCAACTGCCTCGGACGACCACGGCAGCGCGCCGCGGACCACCTCCTGCAACACTCTGGCACGTCCGCGGGTGCTGTCCTTCTCATCCCTGGTGGCCAGGTAGGACGGGCACATGAAACCACCGGTGGCGCGCGTATCGGCGCGGCACTTGCCGACGCCGACGCAGCGGTGCACCGCCGTGCTCAGATCGCCCTTGTCATCTGGGAAAGCGAAGCCGCCCGAGGCGGGTACCAGCGGCAGCCCGGCCAGCCGCAGGTCGGCGTCGATCGGCCGCGGTGCGACGAGCACGCCGGGGTTGAGCACGTTGGCGGGATCGAAAAGTGCTTTGTATCTGGCGAATACGTCGAGCACCGAGCGGGAGTACATGAGCGAGAGCAGCTCCGAGCGAGCACGGCCGTCGCCGTGCTCACCGGACAGCGAACCGCCATGCCGCACAACCAGTTCGGCGGCATCGAACAGGAACCGCCGAAACCGTTGCGGGGCCTCGGCGATCGGGAGATCCAGGCGCACGTGGATGCAGCCGTCGCCGATGTGGCCGTACATCAATCCATCCACACCGTGCTCGCGCATCAGCTCGGCAAACTCACGCAGGTAGGCGCCGAGCCGCTCCGGCGGCACCGCCGCGTCCTCCCACCCGGGCCAGGCCGGATGCCCGTCCGGCGTGCGTCCGGCCAGGCCGGCGCCGTCCGCGCGGATATGCCACAGTGCCGCCGCGGCAGCGGGATCGGTGACGATGCGGGAATCGAGCGCGTCGACACCACGGCGTAGTTGCTCGGCGCCCGCCAGCGCCTCGGCGGGGGTATCGCCCGCGGTCTCCACGAACAGCCAGCCGCCACCGCGCGGCAGGTCGGGAACGGTGCCGCGATGCGCGCGCACCGCGTCGACGAGCCGTGCGTCGATACCCTCGACCGCGGTGGGTTTGCCCGCCATCACCGCCGCGACATCGTCCGCGGCGGTGGCGATATCGGGGTAGCCGAGCACCGTGAGCACTGCGGCCTTCGGCAGCGCGACCAGCTCGACCGTCGCGTCGAGCAGCAAACCGCAGGTGCCCTCCGACCCGACGAACGCCTTCGCCACCGCCGAACCACGTTCGGGCAGTAGATGTTCGAGCCCATAACCGGAGGCCTGACGTTCGAAACGACCCAAATCGGTGCGCAGCACCGCGAGATTCGCCCCGGTGAATTCGGCAAGCCCCGGCAGCACCGACAGATCGTTCGCGAGCGTCCGCTCGGCACCCGTGCCGTCCAGAATGCGCAGCTCGCGCACCGTGTCCGAGGTGCGACCCCAGGCCACCGCGCGCGGACCGCAGGCATTGTTGCCGATCATGCCGCCGAGGGTGCACCGGTTCTGCGTCGACGGATCCGGCCCGAACCGCAGCCCGTGCGGCCGGGCGGCGCGCTGCAATTCCGACAGCACGACACCGGGCTGCACCCTGGCCACCCGCGCCTGCGGATCCACCGCAAGAATCCGATTCAGGTGCCTGCTGAAATCCAGCACCAGCCCCGGCCCGATCGCATTACCGGCCACCGAGGTCCCGCCGCCGCGCGCGGTCACCGAAAGCCCGTTGTCCTTGGCGACCTCGAGCGCGATGGCCACGTCCTCGTCCGTGCGGGGAAACACGACCGCTCGTGGCGGCACCCGATAGTTGGAGGCGTCCGAGGAATACTCCGCCCGCCGACGTTCGGACGCGTCGACCTCACCGTCGAGCCTGCCGCCCAGCACCTCCACCACCCGGTCCTTGGTCACCTGGCCAGCCTAAGCGTGTAGCGCGTTTTCGCTGTGCGCGGAATCGATAGCCGGTGGAATCGACTTGCTCTCAAGCTTTGTTGAGGTCTTAGTGTCAGTGCCGAGGGCTTTGATGGGTGGGGAGCGAGAGGACAAATAACGTGAGTATCGAATCGGTGGCCTGGAGCCAGATGTACCGGCGGGCCAACGCGCCGCAGGAGCGGCGGCAGTTCAGCATGGCCACCGCGCGGCGCATTCTCCGGTTCGCCGCGCCACACCGGCGCCGTATCGGCATATTCCTGCTGTTCAGCGTGGTGTCGGCGCTGCTCGCGGTGGCGACGCCGGTGCTGGCGGGCCGGGTGGTCAACAACATCATCGGTGGTGCCGCGCCGCGGGTCGTTGTCGACCTCGCGCTGATCATCGCCGTCCTCGCGGTCTTCGATGCCGCACTCGGCTTGGGCATTCGCTGGCTGTCCTCCCGTATCGGTGAGGGCTTGATCCTCGACCTGCGCACCGCCGTGTTCGACCACGTGCAGAAGATGCCGATCGCGTTCTTCACAAGGACCCGCACCGGCGCGCTGGTCAGCCGGTTGAACAACGACGTGATCGGCGCACAGCGCGCGTTCAGCGACACCCTGTCCGGCGTGGTCGCCAACCTGGTGACCCTCGCGCTCACGCTCGGCGTGATGCTCAGCATCTCCTGGCAGATCACCCTGATCGCGCTGGTCCTGCTGCCGGTGTTCGTGCTGCCCGCCCGCCGGATGGGCAACCGGCTTGCCGATATGCAGCGCGAGGCGGCCAAGTTGAACGCCGCCATGAGCACCCAGATGACCGAGCGGTTCTCCGCGCCCGGCGCGACGCTGGTGAAACTGTTCGGCCGTCCGCTGCAGGAATCCGGCGAGTTCGAGGTGCGTGCCCGCCGAGTGCGCGATATCGGCGTGCGGACCTCGATGCTGCAGACCATCTTCGTCACCTCGCTCACCCTGGTGTCGGCGCTGGCGATCGCCCTCGTCTACGGACTCGGCGGCTGGTACGCGCTGCGCGGCCAGCTGGATGCCGGTGCCGTCGTTGCCCTGTCGCTGCTGCTGACCAGGCTCTACACGCCGCTGACCGCGCTGGCCAGCGCCCGCATGGAGGTGATGGCCGCGCTGGTGAGCTTCGAGCGCGTCTTCGAGGTGCTCGACCTGAAGCCGCTGATCGAGGACGCGCCCGGCGCGGTGCCGGTGCCGGACGGGCCGGTCGCCGTCGAACTGGACAACGTGACCTTCGGCTACCCGTCCGCCGACAAGGTGTCGCTCGCCTCGCTGGAGGACGTCGCGACCCTGGACACCCGCGGCGGCGTCGACGTGCTGCACAGCGTGTCGCTGCGCGCCGAGCCCTGCCAGCTGATCGCACTGGTCGGTTCGTCGGGTGCCGGTAAATCGACTGTCGCCCAACTGGTTTCCCGGCTCTACGATGTGGACGGCGGCGCGGTGCGGTTGAACGGAACCGACGTGCGCGAGCTGACCACCGAGTCGATCAGGGCCACGGTCGGCCTTGTCACCCAGGACGGGCATGCATCCCGTCACTTGCAACACAGCTGCTACGTCTGACACTAGTGCCACCGTGCAGGGAGTGAACGTCCCTGCTCTAGCTGTTGAATCAGACAACCCCGATGTCAAGCTCACCGCCAAGGAACGCCGAGCGCTGGTGGCTCGCCTGCGCAAGGCCATCGTCGGCATAGACCGTGCAGGGTCGGGTCTTCGGATCGGTATCTATGCGCGAATCTCTCGTGACCGTAAGGGTTTTGCTCGTGGGGTCGAACGCCAGATCGAGGATGACATCGCCCTGGCGAAGCTCGTCGGCGGACCGGTCGTCGCGATCTACGTCGACAACGATATGTCTGCGTACTCGGGCAAGCCTCGGCCGGACTACGAACGCATGCTTACCGATATCGAAGCGGGCCTAGTGGATTTCGTGATCGCCTGGCATCCGGATCGGCTCCACCGCTCGCCCGCTGAGCTGGAACGTTTCATTGAGATTGTCGAGCGCCGCCGGGTCGAGGTCCAAACTGTCAAAGCGGGGCATTGGGATCTGGCTACGCCTTCGGGACGGATGGTTGCGCGCCAGCTCGGTGCAGTAGCTCGGTACGAGAGCGAGCACAAAGCAGAACGAACTATTCGCGAACGCGAACAGCGAGCGATGGCTGGACAGTGGGCTGGTGGACCGCGATCCTACGGTTACGAACCCGATGGGGTGACGATTCGTCCGGCAGAACAGTTGATCGTTCGGGCAACGATCGAGTCTCTTAGTGCTGGGATTTCGGTCCGGGCGATTGTGTCTGACTTCAACGCGTCTGGTGTTCCGACCACTCGTAACGGGAAGCGTTGGACCTCGTCGGCGTTGCGGAGCGTCCTGATGAATCCTCGGATCGCTGGTCTGGCTACATATAAGGGCGAGGTCATCGGTAAGGGCGTCTGGCCTGCTCTGGTGAGCGAAGACCAATGGCGAGCGGTGTGTGCGATTCTGTCGAGCCCGGACCGCAAGACCAATACCTGGGGAGCGGCTGTGCGTTGGCTCGGTAGTGGTTTGTACGGGTGTGGTGGGTGCGAAGAGGATCGATTGATCGTCAGTAGCAGCAAGGCGGGTCGGAAGGTGTATCGGTGCCGGAGTATTCGCGATATTCGCAAGCGCGACGGTGCTGTGCATGTTGCGCGTGATGTGTCTGACTTGGACTCATATGTTGAGCTGTCAGTGGTAGAGCGGCTGTCGCGTCCGGACATGGTCGAGCTGTTCGCGCCGAAGGCGAACATGGCAGATGTCAACGGGCTGCGCGTGGAACTGACCGGGGCCAAGGCCCGACTTGATGAGCTGTCCTCGCTGTTCGCAGACGATCGAATCAGTGCGGGGCAGTTGGCGACTGGCTCGGAACGGCTTCGGGTGCGTGTGGATTCGATCGAGCGTGAACTAGCCGAGATGGCGCAAGTTGGACCGTTGGCGGAGTTCGCGACGATTGCCGACGTTGAGCGGCATTGGTTCGGGACTTCGCCGGATCGTTCAGACGGCCTGTCGCTGATGAAGCGCCGGGCGGTCATTGATGAGCTGGTTTCGGTGACTGTGCTGCCTGGTCGGCGCGGCTCGGGGTTCGATCCGTTGCTGGTCGATCTGGCTTGGAAAGTGACAGCGTGAGCTGTGGATAAATCTGTAGCCGCGTGACGGTTGCCCGCGAGCCCCGGATCAGCTTGGTCCGGGGCTTTCGCGCGTGCAGAGTACAGCTGATCTCGGCATCGAAATTGCTCGATGTGACCGGTATCCGCTAGGTCGGATCAGGTTCGGGGTGGCATCGTTGCGGTGTCGGTGGGGTGGACTACCGTGCCCCGCTATGCCGTACCTGTCACTGCTCCGTCGCAAGCCGGTTCTGGTGCTCTGGTCGGCGAACGCGCTATCGGTGCTCGGCGACAGGTTCTTCGCCTTGGCGGTGATGTGGATCGCGCTGGAGCGATCCGGGCCGGTGGCGATGGGAGCCGTAGCGATTGCCGAATCCGTTCCCTACGTGCTGATGGGGACGTTCGGGCGTCGCATCGTTGCCCGGTGCGCGTCGTTCCGGGTGCTGGCCGGGTTCGATGTGGTGCGGGCTGGTCTGGCCGCCGCGCTACCAGTGGTGTGGAACGTCGGCGGAACGCCCGCGATGCTGGTGATGGTGCTAACCCTGGGTATTGCGGGCAGCGTCTTCGATCCGGGATTCGGCTCGCTGGTACCGGAACTGGTTGCCCCGGAGGAACGGCAAGCGATTCTCGGGGCGATGGACATCACGGGCCGGATAGCTCGGATCGCCGGGCCTGGTCTGGCTGGTCTGCTGCTGTTGGTGGCTCCGGCTTCGGTGCTGTTCGCCGCCGACGCGGTGACTTTCGCGGTATCGGCGGTGGCGCTGTTGGTGGCGGCTCGGATCGCTGCTGTATCCGCGGTTGTGAGTTCCGGTCCGGCACCGGATCGGGGAGTCGATCCAGCGAGCGCGCGGGTGCTGCTGCGAGCGAATCCCTCACTGGGTGCGGCGTGGTTGGTGCACGGCGTCGGGTTCTTTCTGTCCGCGATTCCTGCGATCGGTATGCCGGTGCTGTTGGCTCATCATCTGCACGTCGACGCCAGCGCCTACGGTCTGGTGCTCGCCGCGAGCGGGGTCGGTGCGCTGCTGGGCAATCTCGTTGCCGCGCGTGTTCGGCTGACCGCTGGGTTCCCTGGCTGGTTCTGCGGAGCATGGGCCATCTCGGGGGGGCTGCTGATCGCGACCGGGGCCGCGTCGAGTCTGGGGTGGATCGTGGCGTTTGCGGTGGCCTCGGGTGCGGTGTCCCCGTTCATCAGTATCGCGATGGCGGCGCGGCTGGCGATGTTCCCGGCCGATCAGCGGCTGCGGTTGAATTCGCTGAATTTCACCGTTATGCGGGCGTCAGGAACGTTGGGCATGGCCGTCATTCCCGCGTTGATCGCGGCGGGACCAGCGCGGGGGTTCGTGCTCGGCGGGTCGGTACTGGCTGTGGTCGCTGCGGCGGTCGGGGTGTTCGGTTCGTCGCTGGGTGCAGTGCGCGGGCAGACCGCGCGAGTGGTGGAGGCGGTCGACGCCGCCTCCACCACGCCGGGACCTGATCAGGCGGCGTCAACGAGGTAGTGAGTCACCTCGATGTTGTCCAGCGGTACGCCGATCTGCTGGTAGATCCGCTGGTGCATCGCACCGAACCACGCGACCTTGCGGTCTGCGTAGAACTCGGGGTCATACCAGCTGACTCCGAGATGAATTGTGCCGCCGCCGTTCTCGTTGTCGGGGTCGGCTTGCCACCAGGTGGCCGTCCAGTCCCACAACATCAGTTCCTCGGGGCGGTTGCGCAGCCGTTCGTCCGAGTCGCGCAGCGCTTCAAGGCACTTGGCGGCGACGGTTGCGTCCGGGCAGTAGTAGGAGCATTGGGACGTGGCGATCAGCTTTTTGTCGCCGCGTCGTTCACTGCCTGGTTCGCCCTCGCCTTCGAGCACCCGGACGCGGGTCACAGCGGTGTCGGAGATGAGGTCGAGCAAAGGTGTCGACATGGGGTTCCTCCCGTGAATTCGGTTGTTAACTAAGGGCTCCCGCAGTTGGCGGAAGATTCAGCGGCGCCCAGCCGGGGCGCTCAGTGTGGTCGCCTCGGCGGAACGCGTCGGCGGTCGCGTAACGGATGTTCAACCCGATGCGCGGTGCATTGGTGGTGTTGCTGGCGCTGCGGTGGATCAGGCGGGTATCGAAGATCAGGGCTTGGCCGGCTGCGAGTTCAACCGCGGTGAAGGCATGGCGGGCGGCGTACGGACTCGGCACGGTGAGCGCACGCCCTCGCGCCGCGCCTGCGGCCGGTTCGGTGTCGAACGGGAGATAACCGCCCAGCTGTGAACCGGGCACGACTTCGAGGCAGCCAGCGCGGGCAGTGGCGTCGGTGAGCGCGGCCCAGCAGGACACGGCGCGGGCCGGGTCCAGCTCGATGTGCTCGTTGATGCCGTCCTGATGGGCCGGGACCTCGAAGGCTTTGCCGGGCCACTTGATGACGAGGAAGGTGTTTTCCACGGCCGCGTCGGGGCCCAGGAGTGCGCCCACGCGGGCGGTCTGCTGTGGGGAGTTCACCAGCGCCCAGGCCCAGGCGTGGGTGCGGTGTGGGTTGCGCACGATCTCGCGATGATCGCCGCGATAGGTGTGCACGAGTCGGGCCGCCAAGGACCGTGCGTGGTCGGGTTCGCTCCACTGGCAAGGGTCTTCGTATCCTCGCAAGTCCAGACCCGTCGCTGCCTGCTGAGTCATGTGCGCATCCCCTCGGTCCGCTCGGGTGTCTGTATCGAGTGGACGGGGTGACAGCCGATGTGCACCATGTGCGCACCATGAGTCGTCACAACTCCGCACATTCGTGCGAAGGTCCGCGCTACCGTTGACTCACCACCAACTCATGCGGGGGTGGCCGGATGGGTGGAACACAGGATGCCGCCGAACTAGGCGCGGTGCTTCGTCGTGCCCGCAACGATGCGGGGTTGAGTCAAGACGCCGTCGCTCGGCACTGCCTGGTCGACCGCACTCACGTCACCCACATCGAAGCGGGCAGGCGTGTGCCGGAACGGCCGTTCTGGGTCGCCGCTGACATCGCTGTGCGCGCCGAAGGTGCGCTTGTCGCTGCCTACGACGAACACATTCGCCGCCACGCGCCAACTGCTACCGGATTGGTCGGTGGCGGGTCTACGGTGCCAGGGATCGACGTATCCATACTCGACTTGGATGTGAGGGTGTGGCTGGATATGAACAGACGTGACGTTCTGCGATTCCTGTCCGCGGTTGGTTACTCGCTGCCTGCGGCGGCTCTGCTGGCAGGGCTGGAGCAGCCCGCGCGGGAGGAACTGGCCTATGCGCTGACCGTGCGTGTGGACGCCGCCGCGATCGACCGAATCGAAACTGTCCTCGAATCGACCTATCAGCAGTACGAGGCGTTCGGACCGCGCGCCGTGCTGACCGTGCGGCGCGGGCAAGCCGATCTCGTCGACGCGTTGCTGACCAACTGCCCCGACCATTTGAAGCCGCGCCTGCTGGCGATTCGGGCAAAGCTGGCGCGCACGCTGGGCTGGATGGCCTACGACGCAGGCCATTACGACGAAGCCCGCACCGAGTACAAGCAAGCGCGCGACGTTGCCGAGGAAGCTGGCGACCCCGCCCTGTGCGCACTGGTGCTGTGTAACTGGAGCCTGCTCGAAACCCGCGACGGCAAGCCGGGGCTGGGCTTGGATCATGCTGCCGCCGGGCGGTATTGGGGCCAGCGAGCCGGAGACCCGATGCTGATGGCCTACAGCACCGACATGGCCGCCGAGGCATACACCCGCCAGGGTGAACGCCGGTTGTGCCTTTCCGCGATCGAGGACGCGCACAACCTCGTCACCTCCACTCGCTACAGCCCCACACCCAGCCACGTCTACGACGCCGCGCTGAACGCCGGGTTCCGCTCCGAATGCCTGATCAAACTCGGTGTCGCCGAGGCAGCGGTACCAGCGGCAGCGGAATGTGTGGAGTTGTTTGACCCGGCGTTCGTGCTCTCGCGCGGGTTCGCCGAAATCGGCCTGGGCCAGGCTTACTGCCTGATCGGGGAAACCGACGAGGCCGCCCGGATCATCAGCCGCACAGCCGATCTCGCCATCGGCTACGGATCGACCCGGCTCGCGAGCGAGGTGGTGGACGCGCGGGCAGCGGTGGCGCGTGTAGCGCCAGGCTCGATGAGCTTGCGCGAGCTGGACGGCAAGCTCACCGAGCACGGCCTTATCGCTGAACCTACGTCGATGTGAGGTCCTGGGGCGGAACCAGCTGCCCCATTTTCGTTTTCCATGCCACGATGCCCTGGCGCAGTTCATTGACCCTGATCGTTCCCAGTTCCGCGATCTCCAGCAACTGGGCGTCAGTCTTCTCTGCAAGGTCCGCCATGGTGCGAATACCGTTGCGACACAGAATGTTTCTGGACACCACGCGCATCCAATCGAACTCGTGGACGGGCGCTGTTGTACCGTCCACGGAAACCATCATGTCGCGTCCGTACAGGGTGTTGTACACCAGCCTTGGGATGCTGGGCTGTAGGTCCCACTGCTCTATGCCGCGAGCGGAAACGATCCGAACCTCAGTCAGTTTCCAATCACCGGAAAATGTTTCAGTGATCGTGGTTTGGTACTCGACGCCGGGGCGTCCGTCGAGTTCAAAGGTCGCGGACTTGGTTGGGCTGCTCATAGCGGTGGCCTCCATATCGGGTTGTCGCGCTTTCGGTTGCTGTTGGTGGTGCTCGTCTTCGATTCGGTTACACCGGTTCTCGGCTGAGGTGGTCGTTGAGAACGCGCGAGCCGGCCACCGGGCATGGTGTTCCGTCGCGGTTGGGATGGTCGGGGACGACAGCGTCAACGAGGCTGACGCTCTTACCGCAGGCCGGGCCTGGGCAGACGATCAGCACGGGTGTCATAGGGATTGCTCGGATGACCGCAGCACGGCATTCGGACAGATTCACAGTGCGTTCAGTGCCGGTGCTCGACATGGTTCCTTTCCTCGAACCCGCTCCAGCGGAACAGGTCTCGTCGGTGCGGATTGACACGTAGGCGTCAATCGCGTGGGCGCTGCTTGATGGTCAGGGCTTGCGCCCAAGTCCGACGTAGCACGGCAAATCCGTAGGGTCAGGCACTTCGCCGGGGCGGAGTCGGCGCGGCCCCTCAGCCGGGGTGACCGTCCATTTATCGACGGGCACGACGCCGGGACTGAGAAGGTCGAATCCATCGAACAACGCGCTGAACTCGATCAGGCTTCGATTGCGGAAGGCGACCCCGTTGGCCTTGAAACTGGCTTCGAGACCATCGCGCCCGGCAGCGTGATCGGTGAAGCTCGCCAGCAGCAGGTATGAGCCGGGGGCAAGACCGTTGTACAGAGAGGCCAGCATTGTGTGCGGGTCGACGGGCATGTACTCCAGGACCGATACTAGCGAAACGGCTATCGGTTGCGAGAAGTCCAACGGCAGTTGGCTTTTGGTGAAGATGTGCGCGGGGTCGGTGAAGTCGCCGTGCAGGTACGCGGCGCCGGGCGGAATGTCGAGGAGGGCGCGAGCATGAGCCGCAACCAGCGGGTCATAGTCCGCGTAGACAACCTTCGCCTCACGATTGAGCGCGGCGGCGACGTTGTGCAGGTACGGGTCCACCGGCAACCCGACTCCGAGGTCGAGGAACTGTGTAATTTTGCTCTTGGTGATCAGGTGTTTGGTGGTGTCGAACTGGAATTTGCGTGCGGCGTATGCCGCTGACGCCAGGCCAGGGTATTCGCTGACACGTTCCGCGAAAACCCGGTCAGCCTCGTAATGGTCCTTGCCGTGGTGCCAGAAGTTATGTGCGCGGGCCAGACTCACCTCTGCGGTGGTGAATCGGATGCCGGTCTCGCTGTCCACGAGAACGCCGTTCTCGTCCGTGTGGACGTTCGAACCGCTCATGAGGTGCGTGACGCCCCGCGCACCTGTGCGGCATCGTGCACGCGGCGGACGATCTGGTCGCGCAGTGGTGCGGACAGGTCGGGGTATTCCTCAAGGGTGGGCTGGTGAGGGAGAGTCGTCACCGCGCCGTCGCGTTTGATGCTGAGCAGGTGCACGGCTCCGGTGGTCTCGCGCACGAACCATCGTGCCGATTCGTTGTCGGTGGCGGACTGCTGTATTCCTGTCATAGCGAATTCCTTTGCGGCAAAGCCTGTTTGGCTGGGCAGGTGGTAGGGCTGAACAGGCACTCACACGGCAGGCGATTCAAACCGGTTGGTGGACCGGGGATTACCGTGATGTCGTCCAGGTAGTGATGGATCTGCTCGTCGGCGATCAGTGCATCGGCGGCCTCGGCGCTGGCTGCGTAGTGCAAAATCACCCCGCTCAGGGCGATCTGTAGGTGCACGTCCGGGGCGCTCATCTCTCACCGCTCCGCCTGCTGGGCGTCCATGATGGCCACGCTTGGTTGCTCGGCGAACGCCGCGCGTACCTCGGTCAGGCTGACTTGCTCGTCGGTGGCCGAGTCAGGTTTTGAGTCAAGGTTCCGAAGTGCTTCGGAGAACACTTCGTATATCTCGGCCGGATGTGGCGGCCACGGAGCTAGGTTGAGCAGCTGCGGAATACGCTGCGGTAGAGCATTTTCCGTTACGTTGGGCTCGGAATCGGGTAGCTCATACATGACTCAGCCTCCGCAGGGGCCGACGTATACCGCTGGTGCACGCCTCGATTGCGTCGACAACGACGCGGCCAGATGGCCGGAACGGCCCGCGTGGCACTTCGATCCATTGACGGAACACCGAGCAGCTGTCATCTGGCGACGGCAACGCGATGGTCCCACCATTGCGCACCACCTTCACATCGAGACGGAACAACGACGCGTACACCGCCGCGTCGGCTGGAAGGTCGGGCACGACCAGGAATGACCACAGGTGCGACCGCGGGTCCGACAGAATCGGCCCAATCTCTGTGCCTTCGCGATCCAGCCGAATCCGGACCGCCGCGCCGAGCGGAGCAGGCGTCACCAACGCCCAGGTACGTCCGGCGCGCATCGAAATCCTCCGCAACTGTGGAGGATCGACCACCGCGGGCAGGTCGCACACCTGCCGATAGAACTCACAACGGGCCCGCAGTGTTTGTCCCATACCTGTGTCGTCCATCTGTCGACCTCTGCTCGCATCAAGAAGTTCCAGGAGCGCGGTATCCGGCGATTCGGCCGCAACGCGTAGCCGCACTGGTCGCCATACAGCGGCTGCGGGTTGTGGTTGCTCCCCGCCACGCCGGATACCGCGCAGTTCCAACGACAGCACCCCAGGTGACCTGGGACAACGCAGACACGAAATTCCATCTAAGAATTTCCGTTTCGCCAGGATGATTTCCGTTGATCATGTGAGACTGATTCCGGAATCTGGTTCGGCCTGTTCCGCAAACGGTGTCGGCTCGTTCCGGAAACCGTGTCAGACTCGTGGTCGCTCCCCGCTGTCCACCGTTCCGTCCACCAAGGAGCTCATCAACACGATGGCCGACGAAGACAGCACCCTGCCCCGCCGACAGCTGGGGCGGCAATTACGCGAATACCGCGAGCAAGCAGGCATGACCCTGTCCCAGGCGGCCAGGCTCGTGGAGATTGGCACGACGACGTTGCATAGCTTGGAGAAAGGAGGCGTCGGCAAGGTACGAGTGCGGACCGTGCAGCACTTGTGCGAGGTCTACGAACGTCCCGATGACGAGATTGCGGCGATGAAGCACCTTGCCCAGCAGGCGGCGGTCAAGAGCTGGCATGCCGAGTACAACGATCTGCTGCCGGACAACTTCGACAACTACGTTGGGTTGGAAGCCGCAGCACGCCAGCTCATCTCGTATCAGGAGTTGGTCCCTGGTTTGCTCCAGACCGACGAGTACGCCCGAACGATGATCCGCAACTACTTCGCAGAAGAGGGCGACACCGACATCGACCGACGCGTCGAACTGCGAATGACGCGACAGACGATCGTCAAGCGGAAGACCGAGCCGGTTACCCTCGATGTAGTGCTGCACGAATCCGCGCTTCGCCGCGCGGTCGGCAGCCCTCGCATCATGGCCGCCCAACTCCGTCACTTGGCCGACGCCAGCACGTGGCCCAACGTCAGCGTGCGGATACTACCGTTTTCGGCGGGAATGCCGATGGGCCTGCTACCGGGACCGTTCGTCATCCTGGATTTCGGGTTCGACGCCAAGGGGCGACCGGTCGAACCCCCCGTGGTCTACGTCGAAAGCGTGGTCACCGCGAACATCTACCTGGAGAAGCCACACGATGTCGACCGCTACCGTTCAGTATCGGCGGCTCTACACGGTGCATCGCTGGGCGCTGTGGACAGCAGAGCACTATTGAGGAAGATTGCGAAGGAGTATCAAGAGTGAACGTGAACCTTGCTGGTGCAAAGTGGTTCAAGAGCAGCCGCAGCCAGGGGGGCTCGGAATGCGTGGAGGTCGCTTTCCTCGACGGCGGTCAGGTCGGTGTCCGTGACTCGAAGAACCCAGGCGGGCCTGCTTTGGTCTTCACTCGGGGCGAGTGGTCTGCGTTCGTCGCGGGCGCGCGTGTCGGCGAGTTCGATCCTAAGTAGGCCTCTCCGCAATTCAGGCCCGCCCGTCCGAATGCGCGACAGTGGCGGGCCTGAGCTGTTTCCGGGCAGGTCGGGCTACGGTGGGTGCCGGTCTGGTCGGAGGGAGAACGCGAACGATGGAGCACACGGCACCAAGGGGTGCAGCGTGGTACCGGGCTACCCGTAAGCTGCTCGGACTCAACGACCGCCAATGGTGGTCAGAGTTCATCGGCGTTTCAGGTAGCACCGTCGATCAATGGGAACGCGATAAGCAGGCGATACCAGAACACCGCGTCGCCGAACTGGCAGCGATCTCCGAAAAGACCCTGGACTTGATCGAGGAGACGATAGCCGCGCTCGATCTCGACGGCGCGGAGCAGGTCCTCTACACCTACCGCACGAACCACGACTACCACTTGGCCGAACCGGACAGCATCTACCCGGCCGCATGGCATGAGGCATGGACCGCCCGTGTAGTCGCGGAGCGTCCCGGCGTCGAACTGCGCTGGCACACACCGCAGGCGTAAAAGACCGGAAGCCTCCGGGCCGGCCAAGTGGCAGGCCCGGAGGCGTTGGTCGAGTTGGTCAGTCTTCGTCGGCCTCGGGAGCTTCGTAGGGCTCCATGCACAGCCCGCAGATGATCGGGCCGCGGTCGCGTTCCTTGTTCGATACGCGGAGCTTGCGCCCGCACGCGCACGACATCGAGACACCGTTGTTGTTGGACTTGCGCCCCCCGTTGTCCTCGCTGTCGCCTTCCCCGTCTTCGCCTTCCGTCCCGTTCTCGGTGTCGCCGGGACTCCCCTCGTGGCGGCGATGGGTGGTCATGGCCCGTTCCAGGGCGGCGATCTCGTTACGCCAGTCCCATTGCTGGACCTCGTCCAGCTTGCTACCGGACCATCCGATTTCCTTGGTGTGACTGACCTCGAGCCGGAGTTCTTCGGCAAGCTCTTTGAACTTCGTATTGTGATAGCGGCCCTGGCGGCTGGTGTCTTTGATGCCACGAGCCGCCGCGAGGCCGTGCGCGGCTTCGTGCAGCAGCGTCGTCAGGAGTTCGTGAGCTCCGCGCTGTAATCCCTCGCCACCGACGAAGAGTTCGTGCACGGTGGTGCCGTCCGCCTTGGCAATCCAGCGGTTCGCCGCGAAGTGTCCGAGGGTCTGGAACTTGCCGTTGATGGAGCCGGGGCCGATGGTCACGATCACGTCGGGCACGTCGGGGTGGCGTTCTTGGATGCGCTTCCAGGTCTTTTCGACGGCGACGACGAGAGGGCTGATCTTCATGAGGGGCTGCTCCGGTGGAGTCTTGAGCCTGTGCGTGTCCGCTGGGCTCCGATGGATGGGCGGTGCGCCCCGGCCGGTGTGGTCCGGCCGGGGCATAGGGTCAGAGCTGAGAGCGCAGGAACATTACGACGCGATCCATGCCCGCTACCTGGGACCATGGTTCGCCTTCGTGAGGCCAGTGGTTCTCAGCACACATGCGCAGGCCATCGAGGATTTCCTCGGCTTGAGCTAGGACGGATGCGGTGATCGCCACCTCTCCGCGATCGGCCCATGCCTCGAACTCGGGCGTTTCCGAGTTCCCCCATGCTTGGCCGACAATGCGGGCCTCGTCTGCGGTGAATTCGTTATCCCAATCCTCATAGGCGTATTCACACAGACGCTTGTAGGTGACGTGCCATGCTTCATATTCAGCCA
Organism: Nocardia sp. NBC_01499; assembly: GCF_045040275.1. NCBI lineage: Bacteria > Bacillati > Actinomycetota > Actinomycetes > Mycobacteriales > Nocardiaceae > Nocardia > Nocardia sp. NBC_01499. The sequence goes on from NZ_CP109426.1 coordinate 5,637,421, forward strand.
TTGTTGCTCCGATATTCGAAGGCTTGAGCCTGTGCGTGTCCGCTGGGCTCCTGACAGGAACGAAATTACCGGGCTGACACGTACGTGTCAAGGCGTTGACCTGGGTATATCTGGAGTTGACACGTAGGCGTCAACCACTTAGATTCGTTCTCGTAAGGAGTCCAGCGGACACGCACAGACTCAAGTCCTCACGAAAGGCAAATTCCTATGTCGAACACCGCAGGAAATACGTTCATTGATCGTGTCTACATCCGCGCGATGGCCCTGGTTGCGGACGACCCGAAGAATCAGGGACTTTCGGCAAGCGAAGTCCGCGATGCGGTCAGAGAGAAGTTCCTGGAATTGGTTTCCGTGCTGGAACAGGTGATGCCTGCGCACATCGTCAAGCTCGCTCTGGCGGAATTCCTCCAGGCGCACGGTTACGACATCGAGGCTGGTCAAAGCTAGAAATGCAGAACGCGGGGCACCTGATGAAAGGTGCCCCGCAGGGTTTGACACGTACGTGTCAGCCATTTAGATTCAATAACCGAGGAGCCCAGCGGACACGCATAGGCTCAAGACCCGAAAGAGGCAATATGTCTATCACTCCGGCCATGGATGTTTACGACAACATCGTTGAGCTGTGCATTTCAATCGCGCGCTACGCACATCAGGACGAAATTCTGTCCGAGGACGAGATGGCGCACGAAGTTAACGAGCTGTTTGAACGGGTCACACCAATTCTGTGGATGACGCTTCCGCCGAAGCTGGTAAAGAACCTCCGCGAGTCGTTTGTTCATGAGCACCTGAACACTATCGACACCGACCAATAACACGAATGCGGGGCACCCGATCGGGTGCCCCGCAATTGTCTTTCGATTCAACAGGAGTCCAGCGGTCACGCAAGGACTCAAGACCCAAGGGGCGCATTCGATGCTTATCGACCGTTTCACAAACATCTACAACGACGAGATTCTCTTGATCTCCACCTACACCGTCGACGGTGCCGAGGTCCTTTCCAACGGAGGAGGCGGCAGCTATGCGATCTTCGGGTTGCTCGCGTGCGGTCTGCGCGTCGGCGCGTCCAATGGCGAAATGGAGGGCTGGGGCGATCATAAGTGCACCTGGTCTGTCGGCCTGTACTTCCACGGCCAGCAGTTGGCCTACCTGGTCGCCGGGTCGCTGAACGATCAGATGACAATCGCGGCGGGACTTACCGCCGAGCAGGCGCGCCTGCTGATCGAGGGGGCCCCCGAAGCGATGCTGTTGCCGCCTCAGATCATCATCGTCGGCTAACCGAATCTCCTAGGCGTCCGGTGGTCTCCCCGAATCGGGTGTGACCACCGGACGCTTCGCTTTGCGTCGATCCCCTCTTATGCTTCGAGTTGATTGCGGCTCGACACGCTTGGAGGGGAATTCGCTTGAACCGCTTTGAAACTCCGCGCCAGACCTGGACGCGCACGCTCACCTGGATAGCCTGCACGCTCGGCCCGCTACTGGTCGTCGGGTACCTCGTCAACGGCAACGCGGGCGCGACGGCAATCGTGATGCTGTTCGTTGTCGTACCGATCGCACTGGTTGTTCTGCTCGTCGTCGTCCTGGTGCGCGCGGCCAGTTCCAAACGCGCCGTACCGGTTCCGGCGGTACCACCGATGCCCGTTCGGCAGGGTCCGCCGCCTGGCTGGTATCCCGACCAGGCCGGGGTGCAACGGTGGTTCGACGGCCAGCAGTTCACCGAGTTCACGCGATAGGGCAGAATCGAAGAGTCGTTCGATTACCCAAACGTCGACAAAGCTTAGAGCCCTCGGACATTGACGTGCGATCCGTCCGGGGGCTCTTTCGCGTTCTCAGATCGGCGTAGCGGCCAGGTACGTACCGGCCCCGGCCTGGACAGTGTTCGCGCCGAACGACCCGTTCGTGAACATCCCTACCAGACCGACGACATCCCCGGCGCGGACTTCGATAGTGCCTGACACCGTCGACACGGCTTGGTCGGTCACATCGCCCGTCAGCACCAGGTTTGCCCCGTTGACTCCGACGCCGGTCCGGTGTGTTCCGAGATTGCCACCGGAACCCCAAGTGATCTGGGCCGTCACGCTCAGCGTCCCGTCGGAGCTGGCGACGAAACCACCTGTAGCGACGCTGGTCAGCGGAAAGCCTGACCGTGCAACGTATCCGGTGATCGCGATCCATCCGCCGTTGACATCGAGTGCCTGCTGCTGGGCGTTCTTGTTGATCCCGGCCGGGTCGGCGGCGTTACTCCACACCAGTACCGAGCCCAGCGATACACGCTTGATCGGCGTAGCTCCGATCGACATCCGCCGAATCGCGTTGCCGCCCAACGAACTACCGGCCATGATTCACGTCCTGTGGTACAGAGTGTTCGGGTCTTTGGTTGCAATCGCGCCGAATTCGGCTTCGGTACCGAACCACAACGTGACTGTCCTCGCGCCCGCCGCAGAAGCACCGACCACGCGCCCGATACCGAGCTTGGACACCGCGATGCCCGCAGCCGTGCTGATGTCGGTATCGGTGATCGAGCCGTCCGCGATCTTGGACGAGTCGACCGCCCCAGGCGCGAGTTTGGCGGTGGCGATCGAGCCGTCTGCCAGGTCCGCGGCTGGGATGCCCGCAGTAGGCTTGCTGTACTTGCCCGCGAGCGCGGCGGCGGTGTCACTGGCATAGCTGGGGTTGTTGCCCAGCGCGGCCGATAGCTTGCCCAAGGTGTCGAGTGTGGCGGGAGCGCTACCGCGCAACGCGGCGGCCGCCGTGGCGGCGGCTCCGGCGTTCTCCTTGGCATCCAGCGCGCCCTGCAGCTGGGCCACCTCGGCAACGGTGTGGTTGTGGCCGGGTTGGGTGGCGGTGTCAGCGCGAGTCAGGGAAGCACGCACGGGTGCAGCGAGTTTGGCGGCGTTCACGCTGTCGTCGGGCAGCGTCGCGTTCTCGGCGGCCTGTGCCCAGGCGCGGGCCTGCTCGGCCGAGCCGGCCGCTGCCGTCGCCGAGCTGGTCGCCGTGCTCGCTGCCGATTGCGCCTGGTCGCGCCAACTGGCCAGTGCGGAGACCTCTGGCAGTGGAACGGGCACGAGGTCACGCGGCGGGGTGGTGTCGAGGGTGAAGATCAGTGCGGCGCCGTCACGGCGGACTGCGGTCACGCTGTCGCCCTTCTCCCCTCGCGTGATCCCGGGCGCCGGGGTGCCGGGCACCGGGAAGGCGCGCGCCAGATCGACCGTTCCCGGTGTCGCCGGAATCTCGATGGGCCGCAGATTGATTCGCTGCCCGCCGATCGACATGTTGATGAAGTCGACGCGGTACACACCACGCGGCGGGTTGGTCCATTCGTCCAGCGCGGGCAGCAGCACGTACTTGCGGCCCCGGTGCGACAGGTCGCCGTCCGCGTCGATGTCGACTTCGAAGGTGTCGACCACGCGCAAGGTCGACCCGCCGGGGTGATGTGGCATCAGCACGGCGTCGCGGTCGTTGAGCAGCAGAGAGAACCGGATGGTGCCGCGTAGTCCGATCTCGTCGGGGCGGTCGTCGGCGTCGAGGCCGTCGATGATGAACCCGCCGAGGTTGCCGAGCACCTTGACGTATTGCACGGGTTGAGTCATGGGTCAGCCTTTCGGCATGTTCGAAAACGCCAGCCAGGGAGCGCGAGTGGACCGCCCGAGTGAGGACATGTCGACGGTGTCGGGGAAGTCCCGGATGTTGTCCGCCCAGGTCCAGCCATACATGATCGGGAAATCGGAGTCGACCGACGCGGGCAGCAGCCCGGAGATGGCGGCAGTGCCCAGGATCGGGTAGTCGCCGGTGGCCGCGTAGTTCACCAGTAGCGACGCGAGCGCGTAGTACTTGCCGGTTTCGACCTGGAGCTGATTGCCGATGTGCGCGCGGAACTCGGTCGGGTTGCGCGAGACGCGGTCGACGAGATTCTGTGTCTTCCCGGCCAGTTTGAGCCGCCCGCCCGGCACGGACAGATCCACGGTGTAGGCGGCCATCGCGAAAAGCATTGTCACGTCCATCTTTCCGAAGATGGACGTCACTGAGTCGAACGACTCGTTACGTCGCGCCCGGATCAGACACACTTCGAACGTGCCGCGCTGAAACGGTGCCAGAGACACCGCGTAGCGCGGGAACGTCGCCTCGGTGGTGCCACCGGTTGATGTCCAGGTGCCTTCGAGCCCACCGAACAGGCTGGATCGGACTTGGCCTGCGGCTTCGAGAACGTAGGGGCTAAATTCCATCTTCCACCTGCTTTTCGATGCTCTCGGGCACGCGCGGGATACGCGCGCCTTTGCGGTCTGCCAGCACAGCGAGCAGAACCCGGATGTAGGCCACGGCTTCGCGTAGCTGGAACTGGGTGCGGGCTAGGTCGTCCTCACGGCGGGCGAGTTTGGTTTTCAGCTCGGCGATATCGGCCTTGGCCTTGTCGAGTTCTTCGCGTAGCGGCTTGATCAACAGCTCGGCTTGCGATTTCACGAACGCCTGCCAGTCCGCCGAACGGTTCGATTCGCGTTGCGAGCGCCGCGCGTAGAGTCCGGCTATCACCGCGCTTAGTCCGGCCAGGATCGCGGGCAGATTGTCGGTGATCACGCTCATGGCCGGACCACCCTTTCGGTTACGCGGTGGGGATGCAGGTCAGTTCGAGGGTGGCGTGCTCGGCATAGGTGACCCACGCATCCCAGAACCCTTCGGCCTTGACCGCGTGCACGTAGTACGTGGCTTCGGTGCCCGCGGGGACACGTGCGATGTTCTTGGTCGGGTCGATCGGTTCGGACCCGGCGAACTCGGTGCAGATGCTCACCGGGTGCGCGACGCCGTTGAGCCCGGAGGTCAGCAACGAACCCATCCCGTAGCCGACCTGGAGGCCGGTGTCGGGGTTGCCGTGGCGGACTTCGATATCCACTCGGGTGGATGCGCCACCGCGGACCCGGACGCGTCCGGACAGGCTGGGTCGCCAAGCGAATGTCTGTGCCGGGATGGTGATTTGGGCCAGCTGTACGCGGGTGGTGGTGGAACCGGTGGTGACGTTGGCGGCGGCGAACTGCGCGGGCTGAATGGTGTACATCGGCAAGCCCAGGTTCGGGCCGGTGGTGTAGCGGCCGTCCGCGGTGCGGATGATCGCGTCGCCGGGCTGGACGTTGGCCGCTGGGGTGAAGTCGGAGGCGGCGCCGATCGCGGCGGCAGGGCCGGTCGCTCCCCGTTCGCCCTTGTCGCCCTTGGGTCCGCGCTGGGATACGACATTGAGCCGATACGCACCTGGGCTTACCTGCTCGATGGAACCGCCGGGCTGCTCGCCACTGGTGAAGGTCCCACCGACAAGGGTTGGCATCGGCCCGACCGGACCTTCGATGCCAACCCAGTTGTCCCGCTTGAGCAAGCTTTTGCCGTTCCAGATCCACCCGGCTGCCGAGCCGGCCACCGCCCACCAATGCCCGATCTCGGCCGCGGTCAGCTTCTCCGCGATGGGCACCAGGTCGGCTTCGGTAGCGACGGTGCCCCGGTAGAGCGGCGACGGGCCAGGCTCGCCGCGCTCGCCCTTGTCGCCCTTGTAGGCGGGAATGTTCACCGCGACCGCGTCATCGAGGTATTCCAGGATCGCTCGATGGGAGTCGCGCACATTCCAGATGTCTTTGAACTGGAAGATGACTCGGGCGGTGCGCTCCAGGTTGTACATGAATGTCCTTGACTCGATGCTGATGTCGATACCCATCCGCTTGGGCACGGGCCTCGAATACACAGAGGCGCGCCCCTGCCCAGGTGCGCGCCAGCTTGGATACGAGGGGCATCACGGGAACTACGGCCCCGTGATGCCCCGCCCAGTTCTTAGCGGCTGGCCGCGAGGAACGGCAGGAACCGCGACAGGAAATCATCGACGCCGGGCAGCGCCAGGACGCGAGTCACCGCGCCGCACACCGCGATCAGCTGCGCGACGGCGGGCACGGCATCGAGACCGCCCGCGACTGCGATAACGGGAATCAGCGAGGCGAGCGCGATCAGCACGGCGAAGACCGTGCGGGCGGTGGCCTGCCACGGGTGGGTGACTTGGGTAGGTGTGGTGAAATCGGCCATGGTGAATCTCCTTGTACTGGTTTACTTCCCGGCCTCGGCGGCAAGGATTCGATCGAGTTTGATTTCCAGCGCCTTAAGGCGCTGTTCGTTGCGGTAGTCCGCCGCGTCGGAATTCAGTACGTAGCCAGCGATCGTGTCGCGGTATTCGGAATCTGCCACCCGTGACTGAAACCCGTAGGTCAGTTCGAAGTGCACCTGCCGCAGCTTGTCAAGCAGCTCGCGCTGTTCCTGATCCGAAAGTGCCATCAGTTCACCACCTTTCAGTCGGCCCGCGACATCTGCGCGGAACCGGTCCATATCCATCGCGCCCGGATCCCACTTGCCTTGCTTGGGACCGGCCCATTCCTTGTGCCCGATCACCCGATCAGCGCCGTAGCCGAGTCGGCGCAGAATCGCAGCGCAGCAGCGCACGTAGGCGTCGTACTGCACCGAGGACCATCCCTCAGTGCCGTTGTTGGCGGCTTCGATTCCGATCGTGTGGAAGTTGGCGTTGTCCTCCGGCAAGCCGGGCCACGAGCCCGCGCCCGCATGCCAGGCGACACCGGCCGCGACAACAGTTACCGTGCCGTCCTGGGCCAAATGCAGTTGTGACAGCGGGCCATCCAAAGACGGTATGCCGTAAGCGATTTCGGTCGGAGGAGTTCGCGACGCCCCAGTGTGATGGGCTACTATCCCCCAGATGTTGCCGAAGTCGCCATGCCCGCGATCACGCCAGCCGGGGAATTCGACCACCCGCACGCCTTCATCACGTAGAACGTCCGCCAGCCATACCGGGTCACCGGTCCATGCCATATTCGTCCTGCTTTCTATCTGTGAATGCGCGGGGCCGTTAGTTCACGGCAAGGAAGTTCACAGCCTCGTTTACCGATTTGATCAACCGCATTCCCTTGGCTCCGGGTTCTTCGTCGGCCTTGTCATCACCGATGAAGGTGGAGACCTTCACCCGATCCGAGCGGGTGTCCTCGATCGCGATGGACTGGATTCGGTCGAAATAGATTTCGCCTTCGTCCTCCCATCCGGCGATCACGCCGACCTCATAGTCGACAAACGCTAGGAACGGATAGCCGTCGAGCACTTCGACTTTCGCGCAGCGCTGCCCGCGCCCTTCCCACAAGCCCTTACTGGCTGCTTGGCTCGATGCGAAGCTATAGGCGGTACCGGCGCTGACGAAGCCCTCAGGGAACGCCAGCGGGCCAAGCGATTCACGGGCTGCCCAGTCCGCGACCTTCTGAAACGCCAGGAACACGTCATGGAATATCGACGCCAATAGTGTCCCAAGACCCGGTATCACCATCAGTGACAGAATCGCAAAGATCGCGTTAACCGCCACCTCGGCAATAAGGTCGACCAATTTATTGACCCAGGTCGGAGATTTACCGCCGACCACCACGCTGTAATACATGGGGTGTTTCACGGTCAATTCCGCATCGACCACTCCTGAGGAGGACTCCGACCAGATCACCCACGGGACTTCTTTACGGCGGAGTATCCCGTCGAGAGCTTCGGCCAGGCCGGGGATTAGGAACCCGCCTACGGCGTCGATGAACCCGGCGAACATCTCGCCGAGCATGTCGGCCAAACCGTCCAGGAACGTCCCGGTGTTGATGATGCCGCCGGTCTTGGGGCGGTCGATGACCTGCACGATGTATTGCGGGCGGGTCAAGAACAGATCTGGGTGTGGCTGCGGGTCACCGGGCACCCACAGAGAGATATCGAGTTTGCAGTCCTCTTCGGCCAGCCACGGCGCGAACAGTTCATCGAGCGGAACCATGCGGACCATGCCAATTTTCCACGGCGTGGTGTCGGCAAAGATGTTGTACGGCAGGAACGTAAACGGCAGTCCGAGCCGCCAGGCGTTGCGTGCGGCATACCAGTAGATCAGCGTGCGCAGCGGCGCGACCATGATGTCCTGGGGCGGGAACTGGACCTCGGGAATGCTCAGAGGCTGCGGCCACGCAATGATCGCGTGAAACCACGCGTAGTCATCGACCAGTTGCAGCATGATCCGCTTGCGGCCCTTGATGCCCTTGCGGGTCGCCATGTCGACACGACCAGACCAACGTTTCCCGTTGTAGGTAATGCTGATCGGCACAACGGTGCGGTCGGCGGTCATACATAGTTTTGCGAACGGATGATCGCCCGGAATGTCGAGTTCACCGGTTCCGACTTCGTTCCAAACGAATTCGCATTTCGCGGTGCTGTAGTTGTTGAGTTCACCGAGCGGGTTCAGGAACTTGTCGTAGATGATGATCTCGAATTCGGCACGGTCGCCGATCGGCGGATTCGGAGTCAGCAGTTCGAAAAGCTCTGCGGCCGCGTCGATGTCGAGCGGGCCCGGCCGGAGCCGGCCAGGGTCGAACACAATGCCCAGATGTTCATTGATATCGGGACGATCAATGGTCGCAGTACTCACCATGGCCCCCTGTTCTTCGGTTCGACTCGGATCACAACTGAGCTATCTGCATTGCCGTCGATGAACCGGATTCCGGCCAGGTCGAACAGCGTGCGTTTCGGAATCGGCGCACGAAACCTGTTCGCGCCCATGGCCCGGAACAGATTCTCTTCCGGATTCACCGCAACGATCGTTCGCTTGTCCGGGTCGGTATCGACCCGGAGCACTTGTCCGGGTTTGAGTTTCGGCAGCGTGAGGATGCGGCCGTCGCCGTCTGGAATCTGGAGCACGCCAGGGCCTTTCACGATCATCTGATACCAGGCAGGGCGGTTCCCGCGGTTCCAAACCTTCGGTGCCGGTTGCCCGTTACGCCAGGCGACTTCCTCTTCCATGCCGCGCCACCAAGGATTTTCCGCGACCACCGGAATGCGATAGCTCTGGAACCCGCGCAGTCCCGGGTCTTTGGTGTAGATGGCTTCCTCGGTGTCGTCCTTGCGGAAGTCCAGCCACCAGTACCCGGAGAACTCTGTCAGTACGTAGACACGTGAAAGCTCCTCGAACACAACGGATTCGAAGAAAGCATCGTTGACGCTGCGCCAGTCCCGCATCCTGGTCTGTGACACGTGCACCGGAAGTTCGAACTTACGGGGCTCGACCACCGCGCCGAGCCAGGTAGCGCCGTCTTGGCGTGCGCCCTGGTTGAAGATATGCCGGGTGGGTGGGTCGTAGATGTTGCTCCACCCCTCGAGCAGCAGCACACCTTCTTCACCATCGGTCAGATTCCACACCGGCCCTTGCGGTCCCGGCCCGCACAGCACGACCTGCGCGCGACCGTCACGGAACAGCTGACTCATGGCATCTCTCTTCAGTTGTGTTGACACGTACGTGTCAGCGCCTCGGGATCGCAGCCCCTCGGTTCATTCGATCGAACAACGTGTTCATGTTTGTTGCGCACAGCACCCGAACTAGGTGTCGCGAATTTAAAACCAATCGGTATGCAAGGTGGATCGTCGCCCTCGCGGCGGGCGACGCGGCAACACGCCGAAAAATTGGAACACGCCGAAAGGGTGTGCTTTAAATCCACTCCCAGGTTTCGACCGCGTGGACGCCCACATTGGTCCAGGTCAGCGTCATCGCCGATATATGGCGGCCTGAGTTATCCCCGGCTTGCCACCGGATTTTTGCTGAATATCCCCAAGTTATCCACAGGTGTGTGCACAGTACGGTTTGTTGACCGGCGGATATCACTGTTCACTTGCTCTTGCCCAGCACGAAAGCCCTCGGTACCCCCGCGGGTTCCGGGAAGAGATTGAGCCCGGCGATCAACTTCGCCGCGATCCCTTATGGTTCGGCTCACCGGACCAAGCACGCTGCGGAAGGACGGCGTGCATGTCTGGGTAAGGCGCGGCCCTCACCTGTTTGCACCAGGCGAGGGCCGCAGAGAGAACCCATCGCACCCTCGAGCAAGAAGGACGACAAGCTCAATGAGCGTAACGCGAATTGACAACTCACCCGACCCTCATCTCTCATCCCCGGAGGACCCGCCTGTCCACCCGCTGGTCGTCGTCGCCTTCGCGGTAAGCGTGGCGACGGCGGTCGGGCTGCTGGCTGGTTGGACAGCCGCCGCAGACGTGTTGCTGGCAATCTTGGCGTTGTTCAGCCACCCGCACCGAGGTTCCGACAAATAGCAGCGAGCGGGGTGCTGTGGCGACGGTAGTTGCCACAGTCCCGCCCGTTGTCACGTACGTGTCAGCTCAGGGCCGAACTCGGTAGCGGTTGCGGCGCATGTTGTCGTAGCGGCGCATTTCCCGGTACGCGCCTTCGACATCGACGGCGTTGATGGTGGTCGGCGCGGCACCGATCACCCCGGACAGCAACGACTCGGCCATGCCTTGCCAGTTGTCTCGGGCAAAGGCTTCGACCTTGTTGAGCGACTGCTGGCCCAGCTCGGCCCACTTGTCCGGCGCTGGGGGCGGCGGAGCGGTCACGACGTTGTGCGCGGCCGCCGCCTGATCGGCCGGGTTGTAGTCGGGCACCGGTCCCGGCAGCGGGGCGGCCGGGCTGGTGAGCGCGCGGACGAGCTGGTCGATACGCGCGGCCCATTCTGGCGACAAGATCCACTCGTCACGGCCGGTGCCGTTGTAGACCATGCTCGCGCCCGGTTTGAGCACTCCGCCTTGATCGCGCACGATTCCCGGTATCCAGTTCAGCGGGTTCGCCGCTTGGGCTGCGTCTTTGACCTTGTCGTACAACCCGGAGATGCCATCGGTCAGCGAGTCGATACGCGAGCCGATTTCCTCACGCACCGCGCCACGCATCGACTCGAACACTGTGCCGGGCAGCTCGCCGAGCTTGGCGTCCCCGACCAGCGCGCCCACCCCGTCACGGATGAGGCCCGCGAGTGGTTCGGTGATCTTGTCGAACAACCGTTGCGCCTGGGTGGCGATCCAACCGCGCTGATCGCCTCCGCCCGCACCGTCGCCGGGGCCGGGGTCGATGAACGAACCCGCCTCGGTGATCGGCAGATGGAACCGCCAAGGGAACTGGCTATCGGTAGCACCGGTCGCCCCGCGCCCGTATCGCACACCCGCCGAGGAGGATTCGACGTTGATGTCCGGTAGCCCTTCGGCGCCGGACAGTGTTCCGGCCATATGCCCGCCACCGGGGCCGCCCGGGTCGTCGTTGACGCCGATACTGAGCCCCGAACCCACGCCGGGCACGAAGCCCAGCGGCCCACCAGCAGCCGTGAACGACGAGGTACCGAAATACCGCTGCCACGGGTTTTTGCCCAGCAGCACAGCTGCGAGCGAACCCATCAGGCCCGAGCAATCGAAACTGTCGCCGGGAAACGACGGACCCGCCCACTGATACGGCTTGCCGTCCTGCGCGGCCGCGAACTCGTGTGCCTTGGAGATGGCATCCCAGGCCGGATCATCACGCGTGACGCGGCCACCGGAGGCCATGTTGAACAAGCCTTCGGGTGCCGGGTTTCCACCGGAGAGCGCGGCGGAGTTGAACGCCGCGAGGTTCCCCAGGCCCGCGGCTTGCACGGCGGGCACCGAGAGTACGAACTCGCCGGGCATGAGGTTGCGCAGCACGCTGTCTTTGCCGCGTTGCGCGCCTTCCTCGAGCGGCACAAGGCCACCGCGAGCCAGGCCGGGCACATCTGTCCAGTCGGGTAGCTTCCCGGCCAGGAAGTTGTCCACAGCCGTCCAAGCGCGCCCGATCCCGCCGTTGATCACGGTGGTGATCACGTAGTTGATCGGTTCCCGCACAGCGTCTTTCAGCTCTGACCAGTATCCTTTGGCGGCGTCGACCACCTCGCGGAAGAAATCGCGTACCTTGCCCAGAGCCTCGGTCAGCTTGGGGAACGCGGTGTCGATCATGTCGGACACTCCCGAGCGGATCGAGTCCGGCAGCGTCGTCCAATCCGTGACCGCCCCGCCCGCGACCTTCGACAGCATCGACTCACCCAAAGATCCGAGTCCGGAACGGAATTCATCGAGCGCGGGCCGCACCCGGTCCGACCAGCCGCCCGACACGGCATCGGTGAGCCCACGCCAATTCTCACCGACCGAGGTCCCCCAGCCGGCCACCCAGTCACCGAACCCGGATAGCTTGTCCGCTGCGCTGTCGGCGAAGTCGACGACCGCGTCCTTGGCCTCACCGACGTTGTCTTTGATCGCGTTCCAGCCGAAGGTCGCCGCCATGCCGGGGCCGGTGATCTGGAACGCGCCAACCACCCGCTCACCGATCGAGCTGTCGTCACTGAATAGCTTGCTCAGTCCCTGCACGATGGGGTTGCCACCGAGCTTGTCCGCGAGGCCGACAATCTTTTCCCACCAGTCCGCGGCGGTCTTGATGCCGTCAGCGATGGCGTAGACGGTGTCCTTGACATCTGAGAAGAACTCGCGGACCTTGCGTTGGCCCTCTTCCGAGCCCAGCCAGGCGTTCCACTCCCGCACGGTGTTCTGGATGCTGTCGAGGAACGATTCGCCTGTCTCGTTCGAGCCGACGAAGACGTTCTTGATCATCCCGCCCAGGTTGGCGAGGATATCGAGCAGTTGCTTGGCCTTGTCGATGCCATCGCCGATGAACTTCTCGAGGCTTCCGTCTTCGCGCATCTCGTGGATGCGATCCCGCCACGAACCGGTGGCGTCGGCGAAGCCCTTGCCCAGTCCTGGCAGGAACTTCGAGCCCACCGCCGCGACGTCCCACAGGATCGCGCCGAGGTCACCCAGGCCATCGACCAGGAATTCCACCGCCTTGCGGCTGTTGTCGAAAATGGCCGTCAGGTCGATCTTCGCGGCGTCGGTCGACAGGAACGCCAACGCTCGCCGGACGCCGTTGTTGATCACATCGGCAATGTCTGACAGCCCGGTTTTCACGGTGGGTAGCTGCACTTCGGCCAGGCGCACCACGTCATCGCCTAGGCCGTCGAAAAGACTGTCCTGCACTGTCTTTCGCAACTCGGTCCAGTCGTCGCCGAGGGTGCGGATCTTGGTCACGAACTCCGCCGCGTGCGGGGACAGGTTCGCTAGTGCTTCGGCGTAGGCGTCGGCTGATTCCGATCCGGCGTCGAATGCCTCGGCCAGCTGGGCTTGCGCGTCGCTGATCTGCTGGGCCGCATCGGCATTCGCGCGGGCAGCTTCTTCGATCGCGTCGGTTACCGCGGTTTCGGCGTCGGCCTGGCGCTTCTTGGCCTCGGTGACCGCCTGCGACCCCTCGACCCCTTCGCGGTCCGAGGTAGCCAACTCGTCGCGTAAGTCGCTGTTGCGTTCCTGGATCTCGTGCAGGCGTTGGATGGCTTGGCGGTAGGCGATATCGGCGTCGCGGCGATCGTTGCGCGAGGCTCCGGAGCCGAATGCGTTGACCTCGGCGAGCTTTTCGGCTGCTCGGTCGACGGCAAGGCTCGCGGCTTCCTCGTCCAGTGCGCCACCGGTCACCGCAAGGTTCAGGTCCTCGATTTGCTCGGTGGCCTGCTTGCGTGCACGGGTGAGCGCTTCTTCGGCGTCGCGGGCGGACTGCTTGGCGGCGGTGATCCGCTTTTCGCCCTGCTCGTGGGTGCGTGCGGCCGAGTCGACCGCGCTCGCGAGCTGGCGTTGCGCGCTGGCCTGTGCCTTGGCGGACTGCTCGCCCGCGCTCGCGGCGTCATCGGATGCCTTGCTCGCGGCCTGGAACGCCTTGATCACGCCGGACGAACCGATTACCGCAGCAGCACCCACAGCGGCCAGGGCCGCACCGGCAGCCGGGCCGAGCGCGACCAATGCTGTTGCCGCATGCGCTATTTGACCGATGAGCGGCAGCAGCGACAACGCGGCCAGCGCGCCTATCGCGGCCACGGCCAGCCCTGCGGGGTTCACCAGTCCGGCCAGCCCGGCGCCGAGATTGCCGACCGAGGTGTTGAGGTTGCCCAGCGAGCCGGCCAGCCCTTGCAACAATGCCAGCTGTGCGAGCGCGGCCGTCAGATCGACATCCACCCGGATCGGCAAGACCCGGTACATGAGCATGAACTCACGCATGACCAGGTGCGCGTGCGTCCGGTCGATGTTCAGTTCGACATCGAGATAGCGACCGTTGCGCAGCTCGCCGAGCTGGTCGCGGTCGAAGCGAACATCGACAGTCACGCGCGGGCGCACAGTCTCGGCGAACACCCGCAGCCGTTCACGTGCCGCGCTCAGATCAGCGTCGACACCTACCCGGACCGTGGTGTTCTTCAATGACTCGCGGACCGTTGCCCGGAACGCGGCAAGCTGCGGTTTGATCTCGACGCCGAGGTCCTGCCGGATGTCGCGCAGGTCTCGCCGCAGCTGACGCAGGAACCCGCGCATACCGGGGACGATGGTGACTTCGGCGCTGCCCGCGTGATATTCAGCCATCGCCGCCGCCCTTCCGATATTCAGTTAGTTGTCACTCGCGCCCAGCCTGATCAGCGCGTCATCGACGGCGGCATCGTCCCGGCGGAACAGTTCGATTTCCAATGCGTTGGTAGGCAACGGAATTGGAGTGAGCTTGCCGGGCTTGTTGCCGTGCACCGTCAGCAGCACCGCTTCGAGGTGTTCGATTCGATTGCACAGCAGCACAAGCAATTTCACGCTCAGTGAATAGCCGTGCGGAGTGATCGGCGGGGCTTGGCGCGGTGCGTCGGGGTCGTATTGGTCGGCCCACTGCCGCGCCAAATCTTCGTCCATCGCCTGATCGGCTCGGAACTGCGATTCAGGCGGCAACCTTGCCAGCAGGCGAACCAGCTTCGGCCAGGCGTGCACTCCGCGAAACCAGTCAAGAAGATCGAGCCGGTAATAGGTGTGCAGGTCAGCTTCTATGGACTCGCCCCACCGATTGATCAGCGCGACGAGCCCACGGAACCCCCCGCCACATCATCGGCTCCGCGGCCGGTGATGCTCGGATTGATGGCCGCCTGCAAGTCCGCGAACAGCTTGGTCAGCACGGCCGGAGGCTTGGAAGTCACTGCGGGCCAGAACCGTTCGAAATCGGCTTCGGACATGAACACCTGGAAGAACTTCGCGGCCAGCTCGGTTTCGCTGGCGCCGTCTTCGATCGCGGCCAGTTGATCGAACAGACGAGTGCGTTCCTCCACACTTTCGGGAATCGGCACGCTGATCGGAGGATTGAGCGGGATCACGAACGGCGCAGGCGGCGCGTAGTCCTCGCCGAGTGCTTCGCGGCAGTACTGGGCCCACGGGTCAACGGCCGGGGTGATCTTCTCAGTGCTCAACGTTCTTACCCTCGCTCTTGTTCTGGGTTCGTATAGCCGGGGCCGGAGCCGGTTCGGGTTTGACGCGCCAACCGCGCGCCTGGAGATTCACGACCTCGGTCGCGGAATCAGTGGCGAATTCGCGCCCTTCGGCGCTGATCAGAATGGGCACGGCTCACGACCAGCCCATCTTGGTCAGCAGTGGTTTCCAGCCCGGCCCGCCGAAGGCCCACGCAATCGCGTAGCCAAGGGTCGAATCGACCTTTGCCTTGCCGGTCAGCGGGTAAGCCATCGCGCCATCGCGTGTCGCCTGCTGCGCGCCAACACTGGTGATCTGGAACTTCGGTGCGATACGCCAGATGTAGATGGCGGTCGGGCCCGCGCCGTCGATACCGAGGTGCAGGTACCGGTAGAACTTCGTCGCCGGGGTCGTCGGCTCCTTGATCCACAGCTCACCGGTGGTCGCGTCCGGCGTGACCGCGGACAGGTCCGCGCCGATGTAGAGCTCGAGGACCTTGCGTCGCGTCTCGTGCGGGGTCAGCTCGATCGTGGTGTTGCGGCTGATGATGTCCTCACGCGAAGACTCCAGATCACCGAACGAGTCGATAGCGCTAGTTTCGATCTCCGGGGTATACGACGGAGCTCCATCGACCGCGAGCTTGCCCAGCGAGGCGTACCCCTCGGGCAAGCTCTGGAGTTCGGCAGTCGCACCTGCGGTGAACGCGGTAGGTACCGCAACGGTGTCGTCGGCCAAGAAGCATGCGCCCTTGAGGTGCTTGCGGATCAGCTCGTTCTTGAAGTCGGCGAGCGTGTCGAAGCTCGTTGCTGGCATAGGTTCATCCCTTGGTTAGGACTCTCGGAACGAGAGCTGATATGTGCTGATCACGCGTCGGTCGTCGGGGTCGATCTCGGGTATCTGCTGATGCCCCAACGCGGTTCGCGTGTCATCGACGAGAACGCCGCCGACCATCGACCCGGCCGCCGCGCGAACCGCATGCCGGACCTCCTCGGCCAGTGCCCACGCCTGGGCACGGGTCGCACCGAACACCGCTACCTGGACCACTGGGCGATCGGTGATTCCGTCATCGGTACCGCCGACCCGATTAACTTGGATGAACGGAACTTTCGTGGCCGGGGTCATCACCGTGTCGGTCTGGGCGATCGGGTCCAGCAGCGCGACCATGACGGCCTCGGCATCGGGCCAGCTCACAGGGTGCCCAACTGCGCCAGGGCGTCACGCAGGCCGCGTTCTGAGCGGTTGCGGCGTGTGCCCCACTCCCGATACGCGGCGTAACGCGAATAGGCGTGCACTGTGACCGTCCACCGGTCACCGAGCGCACCGCCGACGCGGGTTTCGATGCGCACTTCGCGGGCGTTGCGTCCGGTCTGGTGCTCGACTCCGGCCCGGTAGAGAGCGACAGTGATTTCGGCCTGTTCGACCAGCACGGCGCGCAGCTCGGGGGAGGTCTTAAGGTACGCCGCGAGCCCCGGCTGGTCTGACCGGAACTTCACGCGCTCACCTCGCGTAGCCGGACCACTGTGTTCGTCAGGCGGCCGGATCGGGCGAACGCCTGGGTGATCGGGCGGCCCTGCACGCGATAGCGCACCCCGTCTACCTCGAGGATGTCCGAGGCGAGCACATCGGCCCCGGCCGGACCGAACAACTCACACTCGACGTAGTCGCCTTCGCGGAAGTCATCCCCGGCCGTGGTGCCGCCGTCGACATCACCGGTTGTGCCCCATTGCATGACGCACGGGCCGATTTCGTGGTCGACCAGTGCGGCGCCGTCGCCGAACTTCCCGCCCGCGCCGCGCCGCCACACTGTGACCATCACTCCGTGGCTGATCCTCACCAGCCCCACCCCCCGTATTGGTCGGCCACCTGATCGCGAGCCGGCCAGCAGGACTGAAACCACAGAGACGGGTCCGCGGCCCGGCGAGCGATGGCGTAGGCATCGGTGGCCGGGGCCAGCTGTGTGGAAACCTCCACCCCGAGGTCTCGCCATTCCTCGGGCAGGATCGCCAAGAAGCCCGCCGCAACGCGACTGTCGACCTGGTAGGAGAAGCTGCCCGCAGCTTCGCTGCGGAAGCCCTCGGGGTTGCGCAGCACGCGGCATACGGCGTTGGCCTGCACCATGATCACGGTTTCGATGTCGAGGACACCGGTAGCGAGCTTGGCAGCCAGGTCAGGCACCCTAGCCATGATCTTGCGGGCCGCGCCGTCCACCAGCACGCCCGCGAGGTTTCGTTCCGGCTCGCTCAGTGTCCGGCCCAGCCACCGCGCCACGTCCTCCGGTGTCGCTAGACCGGGTGGAATCATCGCCATCGCTGATCAGCTCCCACCCGGTCCAATCCAGCGCACCCGGGCACGACACGACGCCCCCGGTTTCGGTATTCCGGTATCGAGGCACGTGATTCTCCGATCACGCGACCGCGTCGTCGTAGGCAACGAACGCGGTCGAATCGGTGATGATCCAGCCGAAAATTGCTTCGACCAGATACGCCTCCATGTTCTGCTGCCACAGATGCACGGTGGTGCCGCCATCGTCAATCGTCGCCTGATCCGATCGCGAGATTGTCAGCTCCTCGGCGAAACCGTATTTCAGCGCGCCCCAGTCACCGCCGAACGCGCGCACCTTGTTGTCAGTGCCGCCGCCGATATAGCGACCCGAAATGGTCTTCGAGTACGCGGCGTCATAACCGAGCAGAGTGGCGAATCCATTTCGGAGGTTCACCGCGTCCTGGTAAATCGGTCGACCCTGGATATCGGTTGCGGTGCGCAGCTTCTGCTTGAGTCTGGGATCAGCGGCGAAGCCGCTGAATTCACCGAATTCGTAGTGGTCTTCGACCAGCGCGTGACCGTTGGCGAAGTCCGTCGACAAACCACCATCAGCCTTGGCTGTGGTGCCCAGCTCGACACGCTGGGCGGTCTGGTTCACGAACTCGACACCAGCAATCGGACCGGTCAGCGGATTCGTGCCGTGCAGCACCGCGAGGTCGAACGCCCGCGTGATAGCACCGACCATGTCGTCGGCGATGTTCTCCAGAATTCCCAGCGGGTTCTTGAGCCGTAGTTCTTTCGAAAAATAGGTCAGAGCCGCAACTTTGATCGGCTTGATACTCTTCGTCGCGTAGTCGGTCTTGCTAACTGGCTTCTTCTGGCCTTCGCCGACGACACCGGCCTGAACGTGACCGGTCTGCACAGCAATCGCTGTGCCGGTCAGCGGAATAGCGGTCTGTCCGGAAAGTCTCCGGACTACCGACGCGTCCTGTACGCGGGCAATGATTTCGGTAGCGAGTGGCTTAGGAACCAAACCCTTGCTATCGACACCAGCGAGGGTTGTTGCACCTACAGCAGGCATAGTGATTCTCTATTCAGTTTTTATTCAGTTGTAGAACTATTCAGTTGTTGACACCTACGTGCCAGCGGGCATTGATACGTAGGTGTCAATGGTTTCTGACACGTACGTGTCAGCGGGTTTTGACACTTACGTGTCAGCCCCGGCCGCTTCGTAGAACGCCCGTGCCAGCTCAGTCCGGTCATCGTTGGTGGCCGGGGTCGCTGTCTGCGCCGGATCTGGTGTCAGCACCGGCCCGCCCGAACCGACGAGAGCGGCCAGCGCGTCAGCGCTCGCGGCGCGCGCTTCGTCGGTATCGCCCACGATCAGCGACACCACGGGGACCTCGCCGCCGTCCTTGGTCGCGACCGTCAGCGGCAACCCTCGCGCGACCGCGAGCTGTGTACGCGCATGGTCGGACTCGACTGCGGCCCGCGCTGTCTCACTCGCGCTTAGCTGTTCGCGTAGCCCGCGCTCGGTCTGCTCGGCGGCCGTCGCGGCGCTCTGGCCTTCGGCTTCCAGCTCGGCCACGCGCCGATGCAGCGTGCGCAGTTCCTGCTGTGCCCAGTCCGGCAGCTGGTCGAGCTGTGACGGGTCACCGGTAGTCGTTGGGTCTGTGTCCATGAATGAGCCTCCCCGGCTTGATGATTGGATGGGCTAGCGCTCACGCCGCAGCGCGCAGATCGGCGACGACCAGGCCGCCGCGCTCGACAAGCAACCGCCGGACGGCGTTGATCTGGTGAGTACCGGGGTAGCGCTTGGTGGCCTCGGTGTAGATCGCTTCGAGTTCGCGGGCCGCCGTCCAGCCCGGCCAGGCGTCACGATCGAATACCGGTACCGCGATGCAATCGCAATCGAGGTGGTAGGCCTCACCCTTGGCGTCTTCGATCGCGTCTTCGCGAGTCGAGTACACCGCCCCGCGGCCGGCCATAGTGACGCAGAACGCGCACGATTCGGCACCGGAGAGCATGCGCGCCCATCCCTGGGCCTCGTCGTCCTCGTCCTCGTCTGCGTCGTCCTCGTCGGGCTCGTCGTCCTGCAGCTCGTCTTCGTCGTCGTCTTCGTCGGCCTGGTCGTCGGTATCGTCGTCGGTGCCGAACTCGCCGAACCCGTCCGCGGTGAGGTCATCGGCCGAGTCGTCGTGAACGATCGTCAGCGCCGGGCCGACCGGGCGGCGGGCACCGCTGTTGTAGAGCCGCGCGGAGTCGCGCGGGACCGAACGGGCCGCGTGCTCGGCATGTTTGATCACCGTGCCGACCAGCGCCCGTTCCGCCGCGTTCGGGTAGTTCTGCAACGCGTTGACGATCGCCCTGTCCAGGAAACGTGGCTCGTAGTCCCGAAGGTCGGGAACCACAGCGGCCTGCGGGAATCCTTGCCAGAGTCGTTGTGCCTCGAGGAATTGAATCCCGACCCGGTACGCCTGTTCACGCGCGAACATCAGGTGCGGTAACAGCAGCTCGACCAAACTCGCGCGAGCAGCTGGTGTCGGATCGGCCAGGAACAGCCGCACCAGCGGGCGGGCAATCGCGTTCAGCTCCACCACGATCGCGTCCAGCGCCAAGCGGTACCCGCCCGGCGTCACAGCCCCACCGCCGAAAGCACCGGATCAATCCGGAGTTCAGCCGCGCGCTTGCGCTGCTCGGCAGAGAACCCGATCAGCTCCAGGACCATGTCAGCGGGCAGCAACCCGGACTCGAACAACTTCACGGCCGCATCGGTTTTGGCCGCCAGCGTCGGCGTGGACGGGTCGCGCCACACCGTTTCCAACCGCTCACCACCACCAGAGCCGTAGAGCCGCAACGCGATTCGCATCGTGCGTTCCCAGCTCGCGCCGAACGAGCGCTGTTTGCGCTCGGCACGCTTGACCAGCCTTCCCTCATCCGACTGGATCGCTTCGGCACTGGCTGGATTGTCACTGCTGAACCCGAGGTAATGCGAGGGAAGCCCCGACAGCGAAGACACAAGCCGCGCATAGAGATTCACGACCTCGGTGAACCCGCGCAAGTCCGCGCCCGGGAAGACACCGGCCTTGGCGTCGGGGTTGCTGATCGCCAGGACGTGACCGATATAGGCTTGCCACTTCGGCACGACGTTGCCGTTGCGGTCGACGAAATCGGCCGCCGTCGCGCCCATCACCCACTTCTGCGGGATCGACACCATTTCCTGGGTGATCTGCACGTTGGTCAGCGAGCGGGCACATGCATCGGTCAGGCTCATCACGTCAGCCATCTCGGTACGACCGAACGGGCCGTCGATCCTGCCCCGGTTCACGAACGGCGTGACCGGGACCATGCCCAACCCGTGAACGACAGTCTTATCGACCTTCCACCCGAACCGGCCTTTCTTGTAGTAGACGGTCCGATCGGTCAGGTAGTGCGCGGCCGCGTCGACGCTGTCCAGGTCGCGGTACAGGCGCAACACCTCCACCGGTTCACTGGTCACCGGGTCGAGATGGATAGCCATCCCTTTAGCGCTGTGCACGGTGATCGCCGGAGCGTCACCGGTCCCCGGACCCACGATCGAAAACGACACGCGCTGCACCAACGACTCGAGGTGCGCCAGCGAGGACTTGTTGTCCAAATCGCAGCGCTGCCACCAATCCCACAGCCGTTGGTCGGTCGAATCCGCTCCAGCGAGGCGGAAACCTTCGACATCAAGGCGTTCTTCCACCGACTCGACTACCAGGCGCGGCCAGTTCGCCACGATTTCCAGAACCCGGACTTCAGGCGGCAACGTAACACCCAGTGCGTCAAGACGTTTCGACCCCTCGAAGTACGCTTCGTACCGCTCTCGGTCCCGCGTGAGCGCGGGAATCCCTCGCATCAATTGATCGAAACTCACAGCACCAACACCTTCGTCTGTTCACGCATGCGCCCGGATTCCAGAACGCGAGTCCGCGCCATATCCGCGAGCAGCATTCCGGCGTAGCCATCGACCTTCCGGCCACTCTCGCGATGCTCTTTCCCGAAACTCACCCCGTACTGGTTCAACCGACGCCGGGCATTGAGCACATGGCGACGCAACACCTTGTGACCGGTGTGCCGGACCACGCCGTCGGCAATCGCAGCGGTCAGCCGCTCATTGCCGCGTGTGAGGTCTTTCAGCCCGCCGCGCATATCCCAGCCGACCCATGACGCCGCCGAAGCACGCACAAGCAACCGCGAGCGATAGTCGATCGACCATTGATCGACATACGACTCCCACAGTGATACATCCGCGAAAAATGCTGCGACCCTGTAGGTTTCCATCGCCCAGCGGACAACCCCGTCGACTTCGGCTCGGTCGATCTCATCGGTAAATCCAGCGCCCTTCTCCCATATCCGGATCGGTTCGAACAGTCGATCCGAGACTCGGCAGGCAATCAGCACGGTCGCGTCATCACTTCGGCCGCCGTCGAACCCAAGGGTGATGTCATCGCCAGGGGCGAGCCGGTCCCCGACTTCGCACCCGTCCCATTCGTGCGGCGCAACGAGTGAATCCGACGCGGCGACAACCTGATTCAAATAGAACCGCCGTGATTCCTCGACGGTCGTAACACCGTCCAGGATCTCTTGTACGAGACGATCTATGTCGAGCCAGACAGAATCGCCACGCGCGGCCTGCAACCCCGCCCGAAGCGAATCCCCGTCGCGTAATTGCGTATCGCCAGGTGCTTCGGTTGCGTCGTAGTAGACGCCGGTGTCGACCGCCAGGCCGTCGCGAACACGCTGGAACGCGTCGTAGTCGTCTTCGGCCACCGAGCCCAGGCCGGGAACGTGCGCGTTCTGGATTGCCAGTGCCCGCGCCGAGCCGTCACGCGACTTGCCGAGGTTACGACGAATGACCGCCGCCATCGCGCTGCCCGAATTCGTCGGCAACCACCCTTGAGTCTCGTTCAGCGCAACGAAACTCGGCCGTCCGCCCTCGAGCGCCAGAGGTGAGCTTGTCACCGCTTCCACGCGGCCGCCTCCGGCGACGTGAATGATTTCCTTGCCGAGGTCGACGCCGTAACTCAGGCGTGAATCTTTGCGCAGCATCGGGCCGAGCAAAGTCATCGTGTTACGTGTCTGATCCTGCGAAACTGCCGCAACTTGAATCCATGCGGCGGGGTGACGCCGAGAAATGGGTAGCCCCAGCGCATTCCAGTGCGAGAATCGACAGGGGCCGAGCGCCTCGAACCACACCAGCGCGGCAACGAAAGGGTCTTTTCCTAACCCCAGCCCTTCATCCTTCGCAAGATTCCACGACGGTAACGGAATCGTCCGGAATCGTTGATTTCGTACCAGCGCAGTAGAATTCGCAGCTGTTCACGAGTGAGTTCGAACGGTTCGCCCGCGTTGGGGCCGTCTGGCTGTACCAGATTTTCAGTCATCCACGCGGCAGCGATCCAGCCGAGCGTCCGGTTTTCGGCCGGGACGTAATCGTTGATAGAGCGGACTGGTTGAGGGCTAGTCACAATCATCACCCCCTCTCGGCATGTGGTTAGTCCGCGGCTGCCTTCCGGTAGCGCTCCATGATCGCGATCTGTGCCGAGGCTTCCTCGTGATCGCTGTTGTCACGTTCGAGTTCCAGCCGTGCACGGCGTCGATCGCCTTCGGTGATCAGCAGCCGCTCAAACGCGGAATAGATGGTTTGCAGCATCTGGGCGGATCGCTTGCTGTTGGCCTTGTAGGCGGACAAGTCGTCCATGAGCGAATATGCGAACGCCCAATCGGATGCCTCGTAATAGACCGATTGGCCCGACCTTGTGAGGGCATCCCAGATACGCCGTGCGATCGGGTGCCATTGCTCATCAGCTTGGGGTACATCCGCGCTCATTCCGGCCGCGCCCTTGGTGATCTCGGTCTTGTTGCGGCGCCTGCGTTGGTCGCTGCGTTTCGGCACTGGCCCAGGCATGGCGTCCTCTCGTCGCGATTGGTCGATTTGGCACATCGGCACGGATCACAGTGCGACCATGGATGTGTTGCGCAACGTATGCCGGGAACTGGCGAAGGCGTAGTAGCGGCCGGACGCCAGTTAGTTCTTCCTCCCTTTGGGATGGCTCAGCCTTGGGCGAGCCTCGGCACAACGCGCCGCTACTGTTCCGCGCCCGCGTCAGGCTTGGCCGACGCCGGGAGTTGGAACGCGAGGCTTTGCCCGCGTGGCCGACGACAACCCATCTATGCCTACTACGGCGGCCGAGTCCGGCCGTGGGCTGGTACCCGGACGCCGCGACCAGAAAGGCACGACATGAGCAAGGGGAGTAGTACACCGATGGACCGCGAAGCCGCGGACCGAATCGGCGAAGCGGCCGAGCGTGATCCGGACGGCGCGACCGCTTCCAGCGGTTTCGCTGACAGGGCGGACGCGGCGGCCGACCGGAACGAGGATGACGACTAACCAACTGGGCAAGGGCAGCGCCCGGGGATCCCGGGCGCTGCCCGCAGCCGGCCATTGGCGACCCTGGAACCCGTACAGAGCCTGAACTGCTATACGGGACGCTTGACCTGGTAGGGGGTGGGGGTACCTCCCCCAGGGCCTACGAACGGCGATCGGGTTATCGGGTGCGCCCTCGGTCGAGGCTCTGCCCTTGGTCCCGGCCGTGTCCTTGGACCGGAGGCGCGTGTCCGGGGCGCTCTCGGACTGCGGCGTGTGGATCGTGCGCCTGCCCCAACCAGTGCAGTCTCTCCGCCTCCGTTAAGAGCCCTTGTGCCTCTCGCTCCTTGATCTTGTCGTCTCGTGCCTTGTTCAGTGCTTCCAGAGATACGGCGGCTGCGCGCTCGCGCTCCTCGCGCGCCTTATCCTCACGTTCCGCGCTGGCCGCATCGGCCAACTCCTGGGACTGGCTCGGCGCGGGGAACGGGAATTCCTTCAGTACTCGTTCGGCGGATTCCCTTGCGACCCTGTCCCGTTCGGCTTCCGACGCTGCCCGTTCATGCGCTACCTGTCTGACTACGTCGAGCGTCTTCCGTTCCTGCTCGACCCGTTCAGGGGCGTCCACTCGCCCGCGCGCGGCGGCATCGCGAAACAGCTGTATCTTGCGGTTCTGCTCGGCGCGCACTTTCGCATGCTCGACGGTTTGCTGCTGCGCTTTACGCTGCCGCTCTTTCTCTGCCCGCTCCAGCGCTCGGGCTTTTTTCTCCTGGGCCTGTCGCTGCCTCTCGACATGCTTACCGATCGTGAGCGCGAGGCGCCGCTGCTCGCGGGTCACCTCATTAACTATGAACTGGCCCCGATACTTTTCCTGGAGTTGCTTGAACCGCGCCTGGACTTCTTTGTCGAATCGGGCACCCTCTACAATTGTCCAGTCGACGGAAGCGCCCGGTACCTCGCGTATATACCGTTCGTCTTTGTCAAGCTGCCGAAGCGTTTTCTGCTTGTCCGACCCGCCAGCTTTGTATTCTGATGATCTGGCAATGCTGACATTGGCGACATCGCTGATACGTGGACCGAGCGAGGTCTCTAAACGAACTTCTTTTTCGTAGCCGCGTTCCGGTGTTTGACCGCGAAATAACGCCATGCCGTCGCGGAACCGGTTGCCCATATCGCGGGAGCGCTGCCACTGATCGCGCGCCCTGCGGTAGCCCTCACGGTCTCTGGCGTTAAGCCCCTGGAACCATTTCCCGTCGACATACTTGCGGTAGTCTTCTTCTAGCCGGTCGTTCCATTCGTAAGCCATTGGCTTCCCCAGTGCCGGTGAAGCTCAGATGATCAGTCCGTAGGTCACTCGACTACGGCGGGACGGCCTGATTCGACCCAAGCTTGGTAATCCTCTTCGCTGTATCCGAAGCTCTGTGACCAGATATTGCCAGCACGGCGATCAATCGCCGTCGTCAGCGTCTGTATCACTCCAAGATAGAATACTGCGAATGGCCTTTGAATAACCGGACCGAATCCCCTGCTTCGCTTCGCGTCATCAAATGACGGCACGTTGCGCCAAACACCCTCGAAGTTGCGCCGAAATACTTCGCCCACAAACCTGTGGAATTGGTCGGCCAAGTCGCGATTCTCCGGCTGATCGACTGATGCGGGAGTGGGAAACAATTCAAGTGCGGCTTTCTCGGCCAGCCGCAACCCTTCGGCCGACCATGGATTATTCGGCATATCGGGCACAGTCTCGTTCAAGAATCGGTCGATCTGCCTGTCCATGTCGCCAAGCCACGCCAGCCAGCGGGGGTCTTGCTGGTCCCGCTCCAATTGCTGGAGTTCTACTTTCGTGTACGGCCTATCTCCACCCATGAGCACCCCTCGCGTAGGTCAGAACAGGATAGTGTCCCGCGTGCGAGGTCAACATACAAGCTGGTTACGACAAGGTCCGTCCGGTCCGCTTCGACGCTGGGGCCAGGCGGAACCACTCAGCCAGGGCCTAGCTGGTCGGATCGCACGCAATCATCGTGCGCAGCCATCGAATTGCCTTTGCTGCCTGCTGGGGCACTACGCCGTTCCCGAGTAGGTGCAACTTGCCGTAGTACGGCAAGCCGATTGCCGAGTCGGTCACCCATCCGTCGGGGAGGCCCATCATCCACTCAACGCACCGAGCGGACAGGCGGGGCCTTCCGAGTCGGTTGGGTTCTCCGATCCAGGGTGCCGGACGTGTGAGACGTTCCCAGCGCTGCACAGCGGGCAGGAACTCACCCCAATCGTCTTCGCTACGTCGATCAATCTCACCTGGTGTTTCTGGTGGATACGGAGCGCCACCGGTCGGCCCCCGCCCACCGCTTCGCTCGCTGCTGGTGTCGGGAGTAGACGCAGTTCCTTCGTCATGCTTGCTGGCTCCTGTCGTCGGCGAAGGGATGGCCCAAGGCAAATGGGAGCTGATCACCGTGAGCTGTGGATGCTCGCGCCTGTGTTGGGCTGGGCCGTCGCCAGTTCGGGAGTTCGCTGCCATCGGGGTCGGTAACAGCGATGAAGAGTCGGTCTCGTCGATGGGGTGCGCCGATGTCGGATGCTCGTACAGACACCCATTGCGCAGATAGCCCGATCTGGGCAAGGTCGCCGAGTACCGTGTCGAACCCTTTGCTTCGGTGTCCGGCGACGTTCTCCAGCAGAGTGAGGCGTGGTCGTAGAACGCGAATGGCTTCGTAGACGAAGGGCCAGAGGTGTCGGGGGTCATCTTCTCCCTTTCGTCGGCCCGAGGTCGAGAACGGCTGGCACGGGTATCCGGCGGTCAGAATGTCGATCGGCGGGACTGAATGCCAGTCGATCTTTTTGATATTGCCGAGATTCGGAACCTCGGGCACTCGGTGTTCGAGTAGCCGGATAGCGTTGCGGTCGATGTCGGCAACCCAGGCGAGTTCGGTATCGGCGAGTTCGGATTCCAGGGCGATGTCGAGGCCGAGGTAGCCCGAACAGAGGCTTCCGATTCGGAGCATTGTCACCTGTATTCAGTTGTGGGGGTGCATCTTTGACACGTAGATGTCAACCGAGCGCGCCGGGGTGCTTCTCACGTGGGCGGTGTTTGGTCGGCGGAGGTGTGCGGCACTGGTAGTTCCACCAGGCGTTGCAAGGTGGGCAGGCTGCGCGCAGATTGGCCGGATTGTTTGTGCCGCCGCGTGATACGGGAATGATGTGGTCGACCTCGCCAGCGCGGGTCAGGCAGCCGTCAGCGCGGATCTGGCACAGGTGGGCGTCCCTGTTCAGGATCGCCCGGCGCACGGTCGACGGGAGGTTCGGGCGTGGGTTCCTGGTGTGCCAGCGGTGCATTGGTCACCTGCTTCGCGGCGTCGGCTCCGGTGTGCCCGCGCAGGATGAGCGCCACGACTTCGCGGGCGTCTTCGAATCTCTCGTGAGCGAGCGCTGCGAGGATTTCGGTGATGCGACCTGTCGGGTCGAGTCCGTTCGGATCTGTCGCGCGAATCCCTTTGTCGTAGAGGGATTGTGCGACGCGTAGCGGTTCGGGGAATTCGAAGCGAATCGGTGGCATCGCGTTCTTGGAGGGAACGTCGATGATGCGCAGCGCATCGGCCAGGGCTTGGACTTCCGGCGTGGACTGCGGGGCTTGGGCGGCTTGGGCGAACTCTTGGGGGTTCACGCGACCGCTTCCCAGGCCAGGCCGTGACCGAGTCGCCGATACAGCCGTCCGCCGTGATCGCTGATGTGGGTTTCGGCGTCCTCGCGAGTGGTGAACTCGTGCAGTGGCGGGACGCCGTTCCGGTCGATTGCGGCCCAGCCCTTTTGGCCGGGTTCGGTCAGCGAGTGTTTGAGCGCGTCCAGTCGCGGATCGGTCAGCGTCATCGACACGGGTTCCTTATTCAGTTGTGTGTTCGGTTGCGGTGGCTTCCCTGTCGGGTCTCGAACCCGTTGCCGTCCGAAAGTTACGGGCAGGGAACGCTATTCAGTTGTGGGTGGCGGAGGGGGATCCGCACACAATTAACGCTATCGGGTGGGTGGTCCAAACCGCGTGATCTGCTGTTTTTCGTTCTTATCCCGAAGTGTTCGATCAAGGGAGTCAGTGCGGTAAACGCGTTGTCCGTCCTGCCAGGTCCACATCAGGCCGCCTTCAAGTCGCCAGCGCTTCAAGGTCCGCGCTTGTCGGTCGATGCGTCGGCAGGCTGCCGGTTCTGGTAGCCAGGCCGGGCCGCCGTACAGGGTTGGGAACGCGGTTCGATATGCGAGGGTCATGGTTCACCGCCTTGTTCGTCGGGGCATTCGGGTGCTGACAGCGGCCAGCGATTGAGGTGCCGGGCGCGTACGTCCATTAGGTCGGTCAGCATTTCGCCTACCCAGTCGTGTTCTTCGATGCGGTCGAGCCGCGCGGCGATCCACGCCGAGGTCTTCACGACTGGTTCGAGGTTGCCGCCGCTGGCAAGTCCGCGGACTCTGCCGCGTACGCGGTGGACAGGTCCCGGGATTGGGTCGAGTCCGGCGACGGCGGCCCAGTACGCCAGTGCTTCGAGTTCGAGGTCCGCGGCGTCGATGGCTACGACATCGCAGGGCGGGCGGGAACCGAGTGGTGCTCGGCTTGTCGGGTTGTCGAATTCTGTTGCGGTCGCCGAATTCGCGCACAGGCGCAACCACGCCACAACATCGGGTGTCTGGTCGATGATCGAGGCGAACAGGGCCGAGTGGTCGCCGCACAGATGGCTGTTTGGCTGGTGGGTGGCGTGCCGGTCGTGCAGGTCGATGGTTGTCTCGGTGCCGTGTGCGACCAGCAGCCGGCCATTGAGTGAGTACTGTTCTCCTGCTGCTCGATGGCGTAGATGCGGCAAGACGCAGTGGTCCACGATGTTGGACTCCTTACGGCATTGAGTGATTGGAAGGCTGGTCACGCCGTGTTCTCCTGGCGGGCAAGGTAATTCATTGATGCCGCGATCCATTGCGTGTGGGTGATGTGCAGACCGGCTACGTTCTCGTCCGCGTAGCAGGTGTGGCGGCCGCCCTTGAGATAGCCGTGGGCATCGCGTAGCGCCTCGCGCAGGCGCCGGAATTCCTCGAATGCGTTCCACGGTCGGCGGGCCGCGTTCTGCCACGTCTGGCTACGAAGAGTCGCAATGGCGTTGTCGAGCCAGGGAGCCAGGTGCGGCGACATCGCCGGGGTGAAGTCGGCGATATCGCGCAGCAGGGAGTCCGTTGGGGCGCAGGTGATTACATCGCCGGGTGCGGAAAGCCAGTGGACGAGTCCGGCGCGGTCGATGGCTCCGGCCAGTCCGCTGCCGCCTGGGTCGAGCAGGCCGATATAGCGGCCAGCGGGCCGGTGCGGATCAGCGAGAAGGTACGTGCGGGCCACGTTGGGGTGGTGGGTGAATGCGCCAGCCACGGCTGCGCCCTGGGAATAGCCGACCAGGTACACCGGACGTTCGGCCCGCTCGATCGCCGTCCGGGTGGCCTGCACGCCTGCGGCCTTGGATTCGGCGTAGCTGCGGTGGCGGCCGTAGTCGGCTGGATAGGCGATGTTCTGGGGGCGCAGTCTGCTGGTGTCAAGTCGGCGGGCCACGTCGCCGAGGAGGCCGTATTGATCGGGGGAGGCATGTTCGGAACTCGCCCAGGTGCCTTCGACCATGAGTACTTCGCGCATGAATTTCGTTCCGTTCGATGAAGGATGCCGCAGGGGCGATCGGGCTACCACGGAGGGAGCGGAAGGGAGCGTGAGGGCAGGGCGTACCCCGTACCGCATGAGGTACGGGTGTCCACCACGTCAGTCGTTTCGGTCGGATCAGTTGGTGTGCACGCGGCCACGGGCATTACTCGTGAGGCCGCCGGGACTGGGAACCTGCGGGCGTCCGGTACGCCTGCCACGGCGTTCCCGTCCGAGTCCGCCTTTACCGGGTCGGACGCTCGCATCGGATGGGTTGCTGTGGCCCCTCTAACGGGCGACGACTCCGCGGGCTAGGCGGATCACCCGAATGAACCTCGGGCGCACTGGTTACGTTCGCTCATTCGATGTAGGCGTCACCCCATCGCGTAAGCGGTGCCCATCCGGCACCGGATGGCAGGTGCACGGCTCCGCGATCAGAGCGACATTCGGCGCATCGCCACACTTCTCCCGTTGGCATTCGCGGAACGCGGGCTCGAGGGTGAAATGGGCGACGGCACGACGGGCAATGCGGCCCGGGATGAGCCCGCGCTGAATTGCCCTGTCGTAGCGTCGATTCCGTGGAATACACGCGGCGGACGGTAGTACTAGTGTCCGATCGAATGGATAGGTCGATCTCGGCGAGGGCAGCAGCATTGATGCCGTACGACATCCGGCTGCGGCGCGGACCGCAAGGCAGGCCGCGCCGCAGATGTGGGGTGTTCGGCGATCAGGATTCGCGAGAGCGGCCGCGCCGTCGTGCGTCACGCTCCACCCAGAGGCAGGACCGACACGTTCCGGTTGATGCTCGGCCGACACGTACTACGCCGCCGAGCCGGCCTTTGGCTCCGAACTCGCGTCGACACTTGGTGCAATGCGTGTGCTCGGTCTTCGGTGTCTCGCCGTGGCGCCGCCGGTGAGCGCGATAGTGGTATCCGCACCGGCCTCCAGGACCTTCGCGTACCCAGCCCGGCTTTGGCGGTTCGTCGCGGTGCAGCATCGGCCGATGGCAGTCGATGCACCGTCGAGCGGTACTGGAATCGGTATGTGCTTCCGGGCCAGAAACGACGCCGCGATGGGGCCGCCAATAGCGCTGTCGGCCAATGCCCAGGGGGACCCCACCACGAACGACGTGCGACTGCCCGATGACATCGGGCGACTTGTTCTCGCCCTCCAGAACCCCCAGTATCCGCGATACCTCGATCGGAATCAGCGCGTCGCGCAAACACTCGGACCTGACCGGGCATCCTTCACACAACGCCTGAGCCGCCTCGTGTTTTCGGCCACGAGGAAGGTTCGCTACCAAATACTTGGCGGGGTCATCGCCTGCGCACTTGGCGAATGCTCGCCAGCTCACGACTGACTCTTCTTTGGCTCGGCGTACACCGCGCCTGCCCAGCCTTCGGACCTGGCCCGGAGCCTTACCACTCCACCCCGCCGTACACGATCTCCAGGTAGGCATCAGCGTTCTTGGTCGCCGTGGACCAGGTGACGCGTTTGTCCTGCCAGAATTGGATTTCGCGTAACCACAACACCTCTTTGCCGCGCAGGCCGTAACCCCGCATCACCAAATGGATTCCGGCTTCGGCTCGGTAATCCCAAGTCGCCACCTCCGAAATTGGAACGCCGCTTCTAACTGCGGCGCACCCGATCAGGCACGACGGGCGCGGCCCGTCTGGTCCGACTTCGATGTATAAGCAACACTCTTCCGAGAACTCGAACCACGGAGGCAATAGCGGTGGCTCGAGAGGCGGTCGATAGCAGTAATCGGGTTGTTCAGCAACTAAGTCGCGGACTGCCCGCACGATCTTGCCCAGATCGGGTGTGGGTGCCGCTTCTGATGAACTTGCGTTAATGTCAGGTCTCCTGTTTCGGGCATAGCTGTCCCACAGTCGATTTCAGAGAATTGGCCTCGATGCCGCTAACGGCCCGACTGAATAATCCCGGCGATGCGCTGGCGCTGCTCCTCGCTCAGTGGCGGAGCCGAGGCAACGAGTTGGCGAACGTGCCGACGTATCCGCTCGGTAGCTGTGTCCGGCAGGATGTCGGTCGCTGGGCTGCTCACCGCATCAGGGCATCACGTAGGCGGTTCAGCCCCTCCGGGGTCACCCGGACAACCGCGTCCCTGTTGTCGCGAACCGGGCTGGCCAGGACAAGAGCGCCCAGAGGGGCCGCCGTCGGAACGTTGCGTTCGTCCACCCAACCGAGCTGGTACAACCGCGACTTGAGGCGATGCTGGCCGATGTCGAGCCCGTTGCGCTGCAACAGCTCCGCGGCCTCCCGAAGCGTGTACGTCTCCGGCTCTCGACCGGACTGCCTGGACGACTCGGAATCGCAGACCCGGCCCTCCTCCCCGGCACCGCCGCAGTCCTGCGCGAGGGTCGAGCAAAGTAGTTCAACCAGCACCAACGACGTAATCGTCAGCTCTGTGATCCTGGCATTTATCTGCGCGTACTGCTTTAAGGGAATGGTGATGGTACTGTCTACCGCTGGCATAGCTTTCTTTCGTCCGATTGGGTAATCGTCTTCGTCGAGGATCGCGTTGTCGCTGGCTTGGCGGGTGTTCCAGCACCTGCCAAGCCTTTTACCTTTGCATTACTTTTCCCTCCACTGCACTCGGCATGGCGGCAACTGCCGCATGGGGCTGCCCTGAGTAGGGCGGACTGTGATCGTCCAGGCTTTTCTTTCTCGACTAGAACCTTTCGTACGTCGATCTTTAGATCAGCCGAGAGAAACACCAGCAATTGCGCCGAGGGGGTCCCCGCAAAGGATCTTCGAACAGTCGAGAAATCTAGCTGCGAGCGTTCGGCCAACTCTGTTGCGGAGTTAATCCCTACTCTTTTTAGTAGTGGCATCAGCAGCTCTCTTTCGAGAACGTGGTACTTCATTCCCTCCCTCTCCGATTCGGTGATTGATTTCTTCCATGATCAACTTGACTGGTCAAGTGCCCATCTGGGTGGGAATACGGAAACAGCCAGGTCAGCGCCGGTATGAGTGTGCAGATATGCGCACTTTGTGAGGTTCCGTCGGATCGAACCCCCACCCGCGCATGGCTAATAGTTGGCAATCAATCTGCGTCTGTGCGTCCACATCTTTGCGACAGCTGTTGCAAAGATGTGGCAGAAACATGGCATACCCTCCCCTTCAAACGTAGACGCAACAGTCGCGAGTGGCGACACGCCTACCCGCGAACATTCCATCGTAAACCTTCCAACTGACATTAGTCAGTTTGGGCCTGCTGTCACCACTCGGTCAGTACCTCGCATGACCGGCGGGTCGTACGACCTGCGCAGGAGCTAGATTCACGGATCGAAACTCTGGTACCGGAGTTTCGGTCTGGTTCGAATATCATTTTCGGGGCTGCGGTCTGATCTCTCGCCGAGACGTTCAAATCGAGGCCTTGGTTCCGTGACCTTGCATACGGGGATTATCGCTTTGACTTCCACATGGAATCGTTGCCGATTAGTAACATGTCATGCGTAATGCATGACTACGACCTGCGGAAACTATCGGTCCAAGTTGTGACGATTGCAAACACGGATGCACGTGCAGTCGGTCATGGCCGATGGTAGTAGCCTGGAATGTGAGTGTGGTCACGTCTAAGGCTCGCGTGCGGCCCTGCGGCCTGGTCCGGGCCTTGGCAGGCAGAGATGTCATAAGTACGCTTTCGGGCACCTGTTCCACGACACCATCCGCGCGAACCTGCTGCTCGCCAGGCCGGAGGCGCAGGAGGCGGAACTGTGGGACGCGTTGCACCGGGCCCGGTTGCGTGAGCTGGTCGAATCGCTGTCCGACGGCCTGGACACCGTGGTCGGCGAACGCGGCTATCGCCTCTCCGGCGGCGAACGCCAGCGGCTCACCATCGCCCGTCTGCTGCTCAAGCAGCCGCGCGTGGTCATCCTCGACGAAGCCACCGCCTCGCTCGACTCCACCTCGGAAGCCGCGGTTCAGGAAGCACTCTCGGAGGCACTGGAAGGGCGGACCGCACTGGTGATCGCACACCGGCTGTCCACCATTCGGGCGGCCGACCTGATCCTGGTGATGGAGGACGGCCGAATCATCGAGCGCGGCACACACACTCAGCTATTGGCCGCCGAAGGCCGTTACGCCGAGCTGTACCGCACCCAGTTCGCGGACGAACCGGCCACCGCCGCCGCGTGACACACCGCCTCGGCCAGCGGCGTTGCCGAGGTAGCCACGCGTATGTTCTTCCTGCGGTCGAAGTACACGTGCGATGAGCGAAAGGTAGGTAATGGCGGTCGAGCAGCCAAGAACGGCCGAGGTCGTGGTGATCGGCGGCGGCATCGTCGGCGTATCGACCGCCCTGCAATTGGCGAAGCGGGGGATCCGCGACGTCGTCGTGGTCGAGCGCAAGCAACTCGGCGCCGGCGCGACCGGGAAATCGGGCGCCCTCGTTCGCTGCCACTACGCGAATGTGCCGGAGGCCCGCCTCGCCTTCGAGAGCTTGCGCATCTTCCGCGACTGGGACAACGAGATCGGCGCGGGCTCACCTGGCTTCGATCCGGTCGGCTTCCTTCGCCTCGTGCCACCGCGCGACGAACCGTCGTTGCGCGCCAATGTCGCGGCGCAGCAGGCGATCGGGATCGAAACCGGCGTCGTCACCGCCGATGAGCTGCGCGCGATCGAACCGCTCATCCAATCCGACGACCTGACCGTCGCGGCGTTCGAGCCGAATTCCGGTGTCGCCGACCCCAACGGCGCGCTCTACGGTCTCGCCGAGGCCGCGACCGCACTCGGTGTGACGATCCTGACCGAGACGCCCGCAACCGAGATCGTGACCCGCGGCGACCGCGTCACCGGCGTGGCCACCCCGGCGGGCGTGATCTCGACGGGGACCGTCGTCCTCGCGGCCGGTGCCTGGTCCGATCAGCTGCTTCGCCCGCTCGGCCTCGACTTCGGCCTGGTCCCGGTGCGCACCCAGGTGGTCATCTTCCGCTGGCCTGCGACCGTCGACCAGGGACGCAAGCATCGGGTAGTCGTCGACTCGACACGGGGCTCCTGGTTTCGGCCAGAGGGAAGCGCCGGGACGCTGGTCGGCCTCGGCTCGGCGGCCCGCCCGACCAACCCGGAAGAGGTCGACGAAACCATCGAGCCGTCGGCCATCGCTCGCGCACGAGGCGCGATGGCACACCGCTTTCCCGGCTTCGCCGCGGCCACGATGCGCGGCGGCTGGGCTGGCACCTATATGCGCAGCCCGGACGGCCACCCCATCATCGATCAGGTCCCCTCGGTGCCGGGCCTCTGGGTGATGACCGGCGACAGCGGCACCTCGTTCAAGACCGCGCCCGCGATCGGCGTCTGCCTGGCCGAATGGATCACCGACGGTGCGCCGAAACTGGTCGATCTCACGCCGTTCCGGTCCGCCCGAATCCTCGACGACCAATTCTGGATCGACGACAACCCCTACACCGACGCCGCCGATCTAACCGTCTCGCGCTAACCGACACGCCGATCCGTAATCCGGTGTGACTCCGCGGTATTCGCGTTGCCTACGTCTTGGAGGGGTGTGCTCGTCGATGGACGCCGACGACCGTGCGAAATCAACCGAACCGTGGCATCCCGCCGATATCTGGCGCGGCTGGATCAACGGATCGCTGATCGCCGACCTGCTACAGGACATCGCCGACAATGCCGCGGCGACCGATGACGCCGCGGTCCATGTCGCTCGAGACATCGCGGCAATGGATCCGCCAGGCTCCCAACGCTGATCGCCTATTCGGCCGCCTGATCGGCGTAGGTCGTGTCCTCGGCAGGCAGCGTCCCCTCGCCGAAATAGGTGTTGATCGCGGCATTCACGCAGGTGCTGAGCTTCGGCCGAAATGTCATGTGAATACGCACATCCTGGAGGGTGACCAGCCGCGCATCAGAACTTCGCCTCTCCCGCACCTCATCGCGCAGAGAACGGTAACGGATCGGCCGGGTTTCGGTCAGGTGGCGAGATTTCCTCAGTACGGCAGCGCGCGTTGGTCGAGCACGCATCTGCCCGCCTCGACCAGCGTCGCCCGTGCTCGCCGCCGCACCCGGCACCGGTCGACGGTGCAGTCGATGTGCAATTGCATTGCCGCATGGGCCTGTTCGACGTTCAGTACGCCGGGATCGGCGCCGCAGGCCAGCATGGCTGCCACATGCATGTTCAGGTTGGTGAGCTGCATCATGCGGCCCCGACCGGGTGCGCGCCGACGGCCAAGCGAGGTCGGGTCGGGGCGGGGCGCTCCTCGTCCCAGTCGGACTTCCGCACGGCCATCCCGACCGCCTCCAGCGCGGTCAGCCCGACTTCGTCGGCAAGCTCGCCGACCAGATCGAGCAGCGACGGCACCACCTCGGCAACCCGCAGCGCGGCAACGGCCTGCGCGCACGTCAGGGTGCGGCCGGGCAGGTAGGAAACCACCCAGCTCCCGTGTCCGACGCTGCGCGCTCGATGCGCGGTGAGATCGCTGGTCATCAAGGACGACGCAATGACATGTACAGCCATGACTCCTCGTTCCTGCGGACGACTCTTGCTGAGTGCACGGAGGTTTCGCGACGCCGACGCCGAGGAGGGCGTCCGATCCGTCCGGGCATACTTCCAGCACACCATTGACGCGTGCACGAAACAACGCCCGCGATGGATATCCAAAGATTTCGCGCGAATTCCCAGCACGAAAACCAGCCGGGAGGGGAGGATTCTCCATAGTGGACGAAAGAGTCCGCTGCCCAAGCGAAGTGACGGGGAACCGAGCTTGCTGGTTGCCCCCGGAAAATCACCGTGTGCAGCCGAACACAGAACGGAGCGTGCTGTGTCAGCGAGTTCGGCAGGAGCGTCAGCGAGTTCGGAGCGAGCGCCGGGATGGTCCGACAAACCGACCGGTCCCGAGAGCGCCGCGTCCACCCTACCGCGCAGACAGCTAGGCCGGTATCTCCGTGATTGGCGCACCCAGGCTGGGCTGACCATTGCCGAGGCCTCGCGGCTGATGGAATGGGGCGCAAGCACTTTGCAGCGTCTGGAGAAGGGGCAGGCCGATCGCATCCGCACCATCGACATCCAGGAGCTATGTCGCATCTACGGCATCCCCGACGAGCTGGCCGACGGCCTCAAGGGTCTGGCCCAGCAGGCCGCGGTCAAGAGCTGGTGGCATGCCTACGGCGACCTGATCCCCGAAAACTTCGATGTCTACGTCGGTTTGGAGGCATCGGCCCAGCAACTGAGTTCCTACCACTCGGAACTGGTGCTGGGTCTGCTGCAGACGGCGGATTACGCCAGGGCCCTGCATCGTCTCGGCTATCCGGACGATTCCGAGTCTGAGTTGGAGCGGCGCGTGCAGTTGCGGTTGCAGCGGCAGGCGTTGATCACCAGGAAGACCTCCCCCGCGACGGTTGCCGTGGTGTTGCACGAGTCGGTGCTGCGCCGCGTGGTCGGCGGCGTGAAAGTGATGGCGGCACAGCTACGACATCTCGCTGATTTGAGTACCAGCGACAATGTCTCGGTGCGCATTCTGCCGTTCACGGCGGGCATTCCGCTGGGGGATGCGACGGGCCCGTTCACCGTGCTGGAGTTCGGTACCGACGGAAAGGGCCTGCCGGTGGAGCCGCCGGTGGTGTATGTGGAGGGTTTCACCGGCGATCTCTATCTGGAGCGACCGGTCGATGTGCGGCGGTACCATCGGGCACACGAGTGCCTTCAGCGCGCCGCGCTCGATATCCAGAACAGTAGGCAGCTGCTTCGGCAGGTGGCGAAGGAGTTCGCGGCATAAGTTATCGAACTTATTGGTACGCAATGATTTACGAACAGCGAAGGAGTACTTGTTGTGAGTATCAATGGCAATGCGAATGTCGACCTGTCCGGAGCCGCCTGGCGCAAGGCGGGCGAGGGCGCCGGCAACGACAGCGTGGAGGTCGCGCTGCTGGCCGAGGGCCACATCGGCCTGCGCGACGGCAAGAACCCGGACGGACCGGTGCTGGTCTTCACACCAGCCGAGTGGTCCGCGTTCACCGCAGGCGTGCACGACGGGGAATTCGACCGCCCGGAGAAGTAGTCACGAAGCCCGGCGCGCGTACGAACGCGCGCCGGGCTGACGGGGCATTACGCGGCAGGACAACTGATTTCGTGCGGGTAACTCACCGGGAATGCCCAAGACTTGTCGCGCACACGACCGCCGGTCGCCAACGTTACTGTTAGCGGCACTCGAGTCTGCTGAATACGCGGAGAGGCGGCGGAGCAAGGTCACGAAACGGGGCAGATCGGGCAACGAAACAGGTTTCGCGGATAATTCATTTGGGTAGTTAAGTATTTGTGGACCGTGGGCTCAAAGGTTCCCACTCCCGGTACAAGAAATTGCGACCTGGGGATTGGGTCGAATGGCTGATCGTCACGTTGCTGTTTGCGGTGACGACGGTCGGCCTGTTCATCCTCACCGGTTCACTGGTGTCATCGGTGTTCATCGGCGTGCTCGTGGGAGTCGTCGCCGTCGGTGTGGTTGCGATGTTGTAAAGCGACCCCCGGCCGAGTAGTCCCGGCCGGAGGTCACCTCGTCAACGACGAAACAGCTTGTTGCCCAACCAGACCAGCGGATCGTATTTATGATCCGCCACGCGCTCCTTCATCGGGATCAGCGCGTTGTCGGTGATCTTGATGTGCTCGGGGCAGACCTCGGTGCAGCACTTGGTGATATTGCACAGTCCGAGCCCCTGCTCGTCCTGCGCCAGGTCGCGCCGATCGCCGACATCGAGCGGGTGCATTTCCAGCTCCGCGATCCGCATCAGAAATCGCGGCCCGGCGAACGAGGTCTTGTTCTCCTCGTGGTCACGCACCACGTGGCAGGTGTTCTGGCACAGGAAGCATTCGATGCACTTGCGGAACTCCTGCGAGCGCTCCACGTCGATCTGCTTCATCCGGTAGTCGCCCGGCTTGAGATCCGCCGGTGGCGTGAACGACGGTATCTCCCTTGCCTTCTGGTAGTTGAAGGACACGTCGGTGACCAAGTCCTTGATCACCGGGAAGGTGCGCATCGGGGTCACCGTGATGACCTCGGCCTCGGTGAAGGTTGACATCCGCGTCATGCAGAGCAGGCGCGGGCGCCCGTTCACCTCGGCCGAACAGGAACCGCACTTGCCTGCCTTACAGTTCCAGCGCACCGCCAGATCGGGTGCCTGCGTGGCCTGCAGCCGGTGGATGATGTCGAGCACCACCTCGCCCTCGTTCACCGCGACGGTGAAGTCGTGCAGTTCGCCGCCCTCGAGGTCGCCGCGCCACACGCGGAATTTGGCGTCGTAACCCATCGCTACGCCTTTCCCTCTGTCGATTTCCCGGCCGCGGCCGGATGCCCGGCGGTTTCGGCCGGGGTGTAGTACTTCTCGAGCTCGCCGAGATCGAAGAGGGCGAGCAGCTCCGGCCGCATCGGGGTCTGATCCTTGGCCGTCACAGTGACATCGGGGATCGTCTCCCCCGCCGTGCTCGGATCCACCGAGCAGACCAGCAGCTTGTTGCGCCAGTCGGGATCCATCGCCGGGTGATCGTCGCGCGTGTGCCCGCCACGGCTCTCGGTGCGCAGCAGCGCGGCCTTCGCCACGCACTCGCTGACCAGCAGCATGTTCTCCATATCGAGCGCGAGGTGCCAGCCAGGATTGAACTGACGGTGGCCCTCGACGGTGACCTGCTTGAACCGGGCCCGAAGCTGGTCGAGCTTGGTCAGCGCCTCCTGCACCTCGTGCTCCTTGCGGATGATGCCGACCAGGTCGTTCATCGTCTGCTGCAGGTCGGTGTGCAGGGTGTACGGGTTCTCGCCGCTGCCATCGGACGGCGGATCGAACGGTGCGAGTGCGACTTTCGCGGCCGCGGTGATGTCCGCGTCGGTAATCGACGGACGCTCTTGGAGCTGCTCGACGTAGGCGGCGGCACCGAGCCCGGCCCGGCGACCGAACACCAGCAGGTCCGACAGCGAGTTGCCGCCGAGCCGGTTGGAACCGTGCATGCCGCCGGAACACTCACCGGCGGCGAACAAGCCGGGCACCGTCGCCGCCCCGGTATCGGGATCGACCTCGACCCCGCCCATCACGTAGTGACAGGTCGGGCCGACCTCCATCGGTTCCGCCGTAATGTCAACGTCCGCAAGTTCTTTGAACTGATGGTGCATCGACGGCAGGCGGCGCTTGATCTCGTCGGCGGGCATCCGCGAGGCGATATCGAGGAAGACGCCGCCGTGCGGTGTGCCGCGACCTGCCTTGACCTCCTCGTTGATCGCGCGCGCGACCTCGTCGCGAGGCAGCAGGTCAGGGGTTCGGCGCGCGGAATCGTTGTCGCGCAACCACTGATCGGCCTCCTCCTCGGTTTCGGCGTACTGCCCCTTGAAGACCGGTGGAATGTAGTCGAACATGAACCGCTTGCCGTCGGTGTTCTTCAGCACCCCGCCGTCGCCGCGCACACCCTCGGTGACCAGGATGCCCTTGACGCTCGGCGGCCAGACCATGCCGGTCGGATGGAACTGCAGGAACTCCATGTTGATCAGCGTCGCCCCGGCCCGCAGCGCGAGCGCGTGGCCGTCGCCGGTGTACTCCCACGAATTCGAGGTCACCTTGTACGACTTGCCGATGCCGCCGGTCGCCAAAACCACGGCGGGCGTTTCGAACAGGATGAACCGGCCGGATTCGCGCCAGTAGCCGAACGCGCCGGAAATCCGGTCGCCGTCCTTCAGCAGTTCGGTGATGGTGCATTCGGAGAAGACCTTGATGCGCGACTCGTAATCGCCGGTCGCCGCGAAATCCTCCTGCTGCAGCGAGACGATCTTCTGCTGCATGGTTCGGATGATTTCCAGACCGGTGCGGTCACCGACATGCGCGAGCCTCGGATAGGTGTGGCCGCCGAAGTTGCGCTGGCTGATCCGGCCGTCGGCGGTCCGATCGAACAGTGCCCCATAGGTTTCCAGCTCCCACACCCGGTCGGGTGCCTCCTGGGCATGCAGTTCGGCCATGCGCCAGTTGTTCAGGAACTTGCCGCCACGCATCGTGTCCTTGAAATGCGTTTGCCAGTTGTCCTTTTCGTTGGCATTGCCCATCGACGCCGCGCAGCCGCCTTCGGCCATCACGGTGTGCGCCTTGCCGAACAAGGATTTGCACACCACCGCGACGGAGTGGCCGTGTTCTCTGGCCTCGATCACCGCGCGCAATCCTGCGCCACCGGCCCCGATGACGACGACGTCGTACTTGTGCCGTTCTACTTCTGGCATGGCCGCGAATACTCCTGGGGTTGGGACGGATCAGTTGATGAACCGCAAGTCCGAAATCGTCTTGCTGGCAACCAACATGACGTAGAAGTCGGTCAGCACGAGGGTGCCGAGGGTGGTCCAGGCCAGCGCCATATGCCGGGTGTTCAACTTGGAGACCTGGGTCCAGAACCAGTA
The DNA here is from genome assembly GCF_045040275.1 of Nocardia sp. NBC_01499. NCBI lineage: Bacteria > Bacillati > Actinomycetota > Actinomycetes > Mycobacteriales > Nocardiaceae > Nocardia > Nocardia sp. NBC_01499. The sequence continues at coordinate 5,678,276 of NZ_CP109426.1, forward strand.
GCGCACCGGATGCGCCGAGAAGTGCTTGAGCCGCCCGCCCGCGATGTGCCTGCACGAATGGCACGACAGCGTGTACGCCCACAGCAGGATCACGTTGAGCCACAGCACGAGATTGCCGAGGCCGAGGCCGAATCCGCCGTCCTTACCGTGGAACGCGGCGATCGCGTCATAGGTGTTGATCACCGAAACCACAATGGCCACATAGAAGAAGTAGCGGTGCGCGTTCTGGATGATCAGCGGCAGCCTGGTCTCGCCGGTGTACTTGGCGTGCGGCTCGGCGACCGCGCAGGCGGGCGGGGAGAACCACACCGCCCGGTAGTAGGCCTTGCGGTAGTAGTAGCAGGTCAGCCGGAAGCCGAGCAGGAACGGCAGCACCACGAAGCCGAGCGGCAGGATCGCGGGCAGCTCGCCGAACGGCGTGCCGAAGTGGCTGGCGCCCTCGACACACGACGTGCTCAGGCACGGTGAGTAGAACGGCGTCAGGTAGTGGTAGTCCGGAACCCAATATGCCGTGCGCACATAGGATCTGATCGTCGCGTAGATAACGAACGCGCCGAGTCCGAGCACCGTGACCAGCGGCGGAACCCACCATCGATCGGTGCGCAGCGTGCGGTCGGAAATTCGGGCCCTTGTCTTGCTGAAGACGCCGGTCCCCGTTTCCGGGGTGGTGGTCGGTGCGGTACTCACGACCGCGCCTCGCTGCCGCTCGGCACCGTCGTGAATGCCGAGGGCGCTGTGTTTTTGGTTCGATCGCTGCGCTCACTCACGGGTGGATGCCTCGCTGATCTGCTGTGCGGGTCGTCATCGATACCTCCGCAAATCGAATGTGATGCCCAGCACCATACGACACCCCCGCTATCGCTCGAGCGGGGTCCCGGCATACCGACCCTGCCTGGATGCCCGTGATTTGCGACACATCCGATGTCGCTTCAATAGCGGCGGTCCAGTGGTGAACGAACCGCAAACTCTTCGAACTCGACTAAAACAGAACAGGATTCGAGGGCTGCGCGGCTAAACAAAACCTGAAGTCGAAATACCGACGCGCCGGTTGTCACACGGAGGCAACATATTTGTGGTCCTCTTTCCTCGAGATGTACCCGCTGACGTGCGCTGATGTCCACGTCGCCCGCGGCGTGAGCGTCAGGCCCGGAGGCGGCAGCCTGCGTATCCACGTAGGGCCCGCGAACGCCGCTGACCAGGCGCAGCACTTGGCCGGGGGAAGGAGCCCAAGATGAGAAGAGCCGCGATCGTTGCGCCGGTGCGTACACCGAGTGGGGTCGAGGGGGGTGCGCTGTCCGGAATGCCGCCGGAATGGATGGCTTCCACGGTGCTGTCCGCGGTGATCGAACGCTCCGGGATCGACCCGATGCGCATCGAGGACGTCGCGATGGCGTGCATCGACGGGGGTCTGGCTACCGGTCCGGAATTGAGCAGGCTTGCCGCGCGCGGTGCGGGTCTACCGTTCGCCGTTCCCGGGTTTTTGACCGATCGACGTTGCGGCAGCGGCCTGCAGGCGGTGATCACCGCGGCCATGATGGTGCAGACCGGTGCGGCCGATGTCGTGGTGGCCGGCGGCGTCGAGTGCGCCGCGGATGCCGCTGCCTGCCATGGCGAATCGGCGAACACCTCGGATCTCATGAACGCCGAGGACCTGGCCCGGCACTACGGCATCAGCCGAACCGAGGCCGACGAGTTCGCGGTGGCCAGCCATCGCAAGGCCGCGCGCGCCTGGCGGCAGGGCACTTTCGCGGCCGAGGTGATCCCCGTCGGCGTGGTCGACGAGCCGGGGTGGGCCGACCCAGGGCTCGAAGGGACCGGCGGACACCGCATTCTGCGCGACGAGGGCGTGCGCGACGATGTCTCCACCTACACCCTGGCGGCGTTGCGCCCGCTGCTGTCGAACGGTGTGGTCACCGCGGGCAATATGAGTGCGCACCGGCACGGCGCGTCGGCCTGTCTCGTCGTCGCCGAGGACCGGCTCGTCGATCTCGGCCTGACCCCGATGGCGTATCTGGTCGGCTGGGCCGCGGCCGGATGTGATTCGGACACAGCGACTCTCGGTGCGGCGCCCGCCGTCGCCAAGTTGCTCGGCCGCACCGGGATCGCCTTGGACGAGATCGATCTGGTCGAGGTGAACGAGGGGTTCGCGGTGGAAGTGCTCGCGCTGGCCAGGGAATGGGATTTCGATCCGCGCGATCGGCTCAATGTGAACGGCTCGGCCATCGCCCTCGGTCATCCCGTCGGCGCCACCGGCCTGCGGATCATGACCACGATGCTGCACGAGCTCGCGCGCACCGGCGGTAACTACGGCTTGGAGGCGATTGCCCTCGGCCATGATCACGGCATCGCGGCGCTGTTCGAATCGGCGGGGTCCGCTCCGATGGTCGAGACGCCGCGCGGCGCCCGGTTTCATGGTGCTCGCCCGGCCCGGCGCTTCGGTCGACACCGCGCCTGACAGGTCAGCTGGTCCGCCACGCTGGCGAGTCTTCCGCTGCGTGGCGATCACGCGTCGCTCGTGGACGACACAGGCAAAGACAGCACTTCGCGGGCCCGTCGGCACGGATCGGGCCCGCGAAGCTCAGTCTCGCGCTATTTGGTCCTCGGGCGGGAGTGGAAGCCCAAGCCCTCGTCCTGTGCGCCCATCCAGGCCGCCTCGTCGGACTTGCTGTCCGGGACGTAGATGGTGTCCTGCGGGCGGCGGTGCACCTCCGGCGGCGGTGACTGCTCGAGCTCGTCGGCGTCGATGACGAGCCGCTCGAGGTCGTTCTCCAGGCGCCGCACCATATTGGCGTCACCGTAGTGCGCCCGGAGTGCGCCGATGGATTGCCGGAGCTGGCCGACCGTGTAGCGGAGTTCCGCGATTTCGCTGCGTGTCATCGATACCTCCTGTGTTCCTGGCAGACATGCGAACTCGGTGGGTAACGGTTACTTCCATGGTCTGCCTGGAAGCGCGCTGCACCAAGCCGTGTGACTCACCACACAACGTGATCTTTAACACAGTACAGAAAGAATCCCGATCTGGCTCGTCACCTGCCAATGTTCGGCAGTTCGCCCAAGTGTTGCTCGCGATCGGCGATCGCGCTTGGTGTGAACCACCGATCGGTCAATTTCGGTCGTCCCGAGCCGCCCAGCACTCATCCGGCGACGGCGTACTCCGGACCCTGCCCGCGCATCCCGGCGACAACCTGATCGACCAGACCGACGATGGACAGCGCGACCTCCTCGGCCCGCTCGAAGATCACGCTGTGCCCGGCCCCCTCGAGCGGAACCAGCCGCGAACCCGCCAGCTGCGAGGCGAGCACCACCGAGTGCGTGAACGGCACCACGATGTCCGCGGTGCCAGCCAGCACCAGCGCCGGGATGGTGCCGAGCCGGTGCAGCGTCGCGGTCTCGTCGAAGGTGATCAGCGAGGCGAGGAAGCTCGACATGGTCAGCAGCGGTGTGTCGTTCAGCATGGCCGTCGCGACCGCGACCATTCGCGGATTCACCCGCCTGGTACCGGAATTCGCCGCGCGCATGATCGGTTCGAAGATCCGGCGCGACATCCGCTTCGAGCCCTGCATGACCCGCGGCGCGCGCACCACGGCGACCTGCAGCGAGTTCACCGCGCGGCGCTTGAGGAACCGGCCGAGCCCCACCTCGGTGAGGCCGTTGGCGGCGCCCGCGATCAGGCCGACGCCGACGACGCGGGTGCCGATCGTCTCCGGGAACTGCCGGGAGTAGGCGAGCACGGCCATCGCGCCCATCGAATGCCCGACCAGGATTACGGGGCCGGTCGGCGCGACCGCCCGCAGCACCGAGTCGAGATCGCGGCCGAGCTGGTCGATGGTGTACGTCGACGGATGCGCTTGGCCGGATTCGCCGTGCCCCCGATGGTCGTAGAAGACCATCCTGGTCTCCATCCCCCTGTATTTACCCGCCCCGTCGGCTCCGCCTCCTGCCATCCCCCTGTATTCACCCGCCCCGTCGGCTCCGCCTCCTGCCATCCCCCTGTATTCACCCACCCCGTCGGCTCCGCCTCCTGCCATCCCCCACTGGCGCAGCAGCTGATCACGCAGGAACGACCAGGATTCGGTGCGCAGGCAGTGGCCGTGCACGAACACCACGGTGACGGAAGCGGTCTCGGTACCGAAGGCGCGGACCGAGAGCGGAACACCGTCCTCGGCCGACACCGTGAGACGGTGACCGTCGTAATCGGCGGCGCAGCGGGCGATCGTCATGGACATGAGGTCCTCCTGTGGAGGGTGCATCCTCGCGGAGCGTTCTTGCCCGGTTGTCGATATACATTTCCCCTGCGTTACCTGCCCATACCCGCCGTTACGGACAAGTTGTCCAACCGACGCATGGGATGTATTCAAGGATCCTCGAGCGCTGTTCGACCGGCAACTCTACGAATCGCTAGGCAAAACACTAGATTTAGTTAGAGACCCATGTTCGGCCGTCCCTTGCCAAGTATTGGGTCGTCATCCAGATCTTCTAGAGTCCCCTAGATTTGGCTACGGAGTGCCCGCCTCCCGTTTGTACTAGAAATCTATGGATATCTAGTGATTTGACGATACTGGCGGATATAAACCGGACGATGGTACTCACGGGGGTCACGTCCGAGCTCGAATGTGACCCCCGTGAGCGGCCGACCGTCTCCGATCAGGGTGCGGAGTGACCCCGCGTGGACGGCAGGAACGGGCGCAGCAGGTTTTCCTCGGTCGAGGGGCCGAGTTGCCATTCTGCGATCCATGGACCGGTGCCCTCGCTCGGATCGAAGACGCCCTCTTCCAGCCAGGTGTAGCGGCCGGTGAGTACGCCGCGGGACAACGTGCGGTCGTCGTCGTCGGTGTTGTCCCAGAGGGCGTCGAACAGCCTGCGGACTCGAACACGGGACTGCTTGCAGAAGGCGTCCGCGAGTTCCGCGGCGGCGGTGGCCTCCGGTGCGCCGGACGCGCGCAGCGACTGGGCCCGCACACAGGACGCCGACATCGCGAACAGCTCGGCGCCGATGTCGACGATCCGACCGAGGAAGTTCTGCCGGTACTCCAGGCCTGCCTGCCAGCGGCCCATCGCGTACATCAGCGACCGTGCCTGCTTGCGCGAACTGCGCTCGACGAACCGCAGATGCTTTGCCAGCGAACCGAATTCGGTATAGGCCGCGGGCACGGTGCCCGAGCCGACCGCGAGCTGCGGGAACCACTTGGCGTAGAAGCCGGTCGCGCCGACCGCCGCCTTCGCCTTGTCCTTGAACTCGGCATTGCGGTCGACCAGCGCGCCCGCCGCGGACATGTGCGCGTCGGCCATCTCCCTGGCGATCAGCAGCCGCATGATCTCGCTGGAACCTTCGAAGATGCGATTGATGCGCAGATCGCGGACCAGCTGTTCGGCGCCGACCGCGCGTTCGCCACGGGCCGCAAGCGAGGCCGCCGTCTCGTAGCCACGCCCGCCGCGGATCTGCACAAGCTCATCGGCGATGGTGCAGCTCATTTCGCTGGCCCAGAGTTTGGCAAGCGCCGCCTCGATCCGAATGTCGTTGCGCGCCTCGTCGCACATGGCGGCGGACAGGTCGAGCGCCGCCTCCAGCGCGTAGGTGGTCGCGGCGATGAAGGAGATCTTCTGCCCGACGGCCTCGTGCTCGCCGACCGGCCTGCCCCACTGCACTCGCTCGGTGCTCCACTCCCTGGCGATCTTGAGCGACCACTTCGCCGACGCGGTGCACAGCGCCGGGATGGCGAGCCTGCCCGCGTTGAGGGTGGTGAGCGCGATCTTCAGGCCGTCGCCCTCGCGGCCGATCAGATTGGCCCTCGGCACCCGCACGTTGTACATCCGGGTGACACCGTTCTCGATGCCGCGCAGACCCATGAACGCGTTGCGCCGCTCCACCGTGATGCCCGGCGAATCGGCCTCGACCACGAACGCGGAGATGCCGCCGCGATGCCCCTCGCTCTTGGGCACCCTTGCCATCACCACCAGCAACTCGGCGACCACGCCATTGGTCGTCCACAGCTTGACGCCGTTGAGCTCGTAGGCCGTTCCGTCCTCGATCGGGGTCGCGGTGCTCGCCATCCGTGCCGGGTCGGAGCCGACATCGGGCTCGGTGAGCAGGAAGGCGCTTACCGCGCCCGCGGCGCAGCGCGGCAGGAACTCGGCCTTCTGCTCCTCGGTGCCGGCCAGCTTCAGCGGCTCGGGCACACCGATGGACTGGTGCGCCGAGAGCAGCACGCCGAGGCTCGGGTGCGCCGAGCCGACCAGCATCAGTGCCCGGTTGTAGCCGAACTGGGAAAGCCCCTGGCCGCCATAGGATTCCGGGATCTTCAGGCCGAAGCAGCCGAGTTCGGCGAGCCCCTTGACGTACTCGTCCGGAATCCGGCCCTCGGCCTCGATCACGCGGCCGTCGATGGATTCGCAGAACGGCCGCAGCTTGGCCAGGTAGGCCGCGGTGCGGGCGGCGTCCTCCGTTCCCGGCTGGGGGTAGGGGTGGATCAGATCTAGCCGGAACCGTCCGAGAAACATCTCCTTCGCGAACGATGGTTTGGCCCAGCTGGTTTCGCGGGATTCCTCGACCAGTGCGCGGGCCTGTTCTTCGGTGGCGTCGACTTTCGCGGCTGTCGCCATGATGTCCTCCTCGGACGTGATCAGGATCACATTCGAGTGTAGGAACTTTAGTTACCGGCCGGTAGGGCTGCAGGTCGATTGATTTCTATCGATCTCTAATGATCTTGCTAGACAGGTTAATTCAGGGCTATCCCAGGCCCGGTCGTTCGGCGCGATTCCGGCACTCAAACGCTGCGTAGGTAGCGGCCGAAGTGCGGCACCGTGAATCCGATCGTGCCGCGCTCGGCCGAGTAGATCAGGCCCTTCTTGATCAGTCCGTCGCGGGCGGGCGAGAGCGAGGCGGGCTTGCGGCCGAGTTCGCTGGCCACCGCCGAGGTCGGCACCGGACCGTCGTCACCGGCCAGATCGGCCATGGCGCGCATGTACTCTCGCTCGGCGGGCGTTGCTCGTTCGTAGCGGGAGCCGAAGAAGCCGACGGCTAGTTCCTCCTCCGCGGTCGGCGCGGCCACCTCGACATCCTCGGCCGAGATGGGGCTCTCCGGCGCCTGGTCCCATGCCGCCTTGCCGTAGGCCTGCACAAAGTACGGATAACCATCGGCCTTGTGGTACAGCGCATCCAGCGCCTCGTCGGTGAATTTCACCTCCTCGCGCTCGGCGGGTGCAATCAGCGCGAGGTCCGCGGATTCACGGTCGAGTCGATCGATACGGTGATAACTGAACAGTCGCTCGGAGTAACTCTTCGACGCGGACAACACCGCGGGCAGATGCGGCAGGCCAGCGCCGACCACGATGAGCGGCGCCGCGTCCTGGCTCAATTCGTGGCAGGCGCCGCAGATCGCGGAGATGTCGGCCGGGCCGAGGTCCTGCATCTCGTCGATGAAAATCGCGATGCCGACGCCGATTTCGCTGGCCAGCGCGGCCGCCTCGACCAGAAGCTCGACCAGATCGATCTCGATATCGCCGGAATCCGCGCGGCCGGTTACCGCAGGCACGTCGATGCCTGGCTGCCAGCGTTCCCGCATGCCCTTGTCCGCGGTGGCGCGCAACGCGAAAGCCTTGAGGATGCCGAGGAAGTCGTCGACCCGCTCCGGATTGCGGTGTGCCATCGCGATCGCGCGCACCGCCATGTGCAGCGCGGAGGACAGCGGGCGGCGCAACTCCTGGTCCGGTCGCGCCTCGATCTTGCCGGTGCCCCAGCCGCGCGAGATGGCGGCGGAGCGAAGTTGATTGAGTAGCACCGTTTTTCCGACACCGCGCAGGCCGGTGAGCATGACGCTGCGTTCGGGTCGGCCGCGCGCGATGCGCTCCAGCACGATGTCGAAAGCGGTGAGTTGCTTGTCGCGCCCGGCTAATTCGGGTGGGCGCTGTCCGGCTCCGGGAGCATACGGATTCCGCACGGGGTCCATGCCCTAACACCGTAGCGCGTTATGTCGCGGGAATCTGCCCGTATCTACGGCGTGTCCTAGATATTGCTAGCGGACGGTATTGCACGATGGCTCTCGCACAGTTGCTATGCGCATGGAAGTCACTACGCTGGTGGCGTTTCCAGCGAGTATCGGAGGGTCATGTCCGACGAACCCACCCCGACCACCGCGCAGGTGGTCGAATCCTGGAACGTCCCAGCCGGCGCCACCGTCGCGCGGCGCATTCGCGCCAACATCCTGGTCGCGATAGAGCGCGGCTATGACGATCCGCAGCTCGTCGCCGACCTCGCGGTCGGGCCGTTGGTGATGGCGCTTGGCCAGCTGGAAGTCGGGCTCGCCGATGCGCTGCGCCGGATCGCCGAACTCGAGCAGGCGCTCGCCGAACGCGACGGCAAATCCCCGAACGGCAGCGAATCCTGAATTCCCAGCGGGCTATTCGGACATTTGCGGCCTATCGGTAACAGACACTTAAACGTCGATATCGTGTCGTGACCCGACGGGCGTGTCGTGATTCCGGGCGATCGTCCAGGGAGTTTGTCGGGACCGGAAAACTACCAGGTCGTTGCGCTGGACAACACCGCGCTGGCATCGTAATCTCTTCGTGACTTAGTGGAGTCCTGTCGTTTCGAAAGAGAAGCGGCGCCACACAGTTACCGCCTTAGCGGCCGTCGGGGCCATCTTCCCGCCTGCCGTGCCGGGAACACCCACAGTGTTCGTCTGGGTGATTCCTTGCGGCCATTTACTGGTCGCTCACCGGTCGGCGGGAGAGTACGAAGATCGGAGACGTAGCTCGGTGGGTAAACACAGCATGCAGCGGGATTCGCGCTTGCCGAATTCCGTCAAGGGTGCCCTCGTCATGGGCGCGGTGGCCGCGACAACCGGCGCGATGCCCGCGATCCCCGCGATGGCGGCAACCATCAACCTCCCCGGACTCGGTAACTTCGATGTTCCTGTGCCACAGGAATACGAAGCGCCGGTCCAGCAACTCAACCAGCAGATTCAGCAGGCCGTCTCGGCCATGCCGAACGCGCAGCTGCCGGGCGCACCCCAGCAGCAGACGGCGCCAGGCATCCCCAACTTCGCGCCGAACATGCAGGGCATGTTCAACCCGAACCCGGCTCCCAGTGCCAGCGATATCGCGCTCGACGCCGCCAAGACCAAGGTCGGCGCGATGTACTCCTGGGGTGCCGCAGGGCCCTCCAACTTCGACTGCTCGGGTCTGGTCCAGTGGGCCTACCGTCAGGCCGGAGTCGAACTCCCCCGCACCAGCTTCGAGCAGTCGCACGTCGGCGCTCCGGTGGCCTTCCAGAACCTGCAGCCCGGCGACATCGTCGTGACCAACGGTGGCGGCCACGTCGGCATCTACGCGGGTGACGGCAAGCTGCTCAACGCCGTGCAGACCGGCTCGCCCGTCTCGTACACCCCGCTGCGCGCGGGCGATATCGTCACCGCGCGCCGTATCGTCTAACGAGTGACCCCCGCCGACAACGGCATCCGTACACACGGAAACAAGAGCACCGCGACGCAGGCCCGAGTCGATTCATGGACTTGGGCCGTGCGCCTGTTCAAAACGAGATCCGCTGCCGCCGAGGCCTGTCGAGGTGGACACGTCCGCGTCAATGGTGCTGCGGCCAAGCCTGCCCAGTCGGTCAAGCCCGGCGACGAGGTGCGCATCCGGATCAGCGGTGTCGAACGCATCGTGATCGTGGAGCAGATCGTCACCAAGCGCGTCAGCGCGCCCCTCGCCGCGCAATGCCTGATCGACCGCAGCCCGCCGCCGCCCTCCCGCGAGATCCTCGCCACCATGCCGCGCCGCGACCGCGGATCCGGTCGACCCACCAAACGCGAACGGCGCGAAACGGATCGGCTCCTCGGCCGAGCCGAAGAGTGAGCGCTACGCCTCGGCGGACGTCGTCGCCGGAGCCCGCGCGGCCAATCGATTCGCCGCCACCGCGGCCGCCGCGATAGTGCACAGCGCGCCGAGCATCAGGGCCGCCGCCTCGCCCGGCACCAGCACATGCAACTCGGTGCCGACGGTCACCGCCGCGACCGGGACACCGATCTGCGCCGCCGCGAGCGCGCCATAGCGAACCGGCTGACCGATCAGTCGTGGTACCAGATGCACCAGCAACGCACCCGCACCGAGCGCAAGACCGAGCGCGATGAGGCGGGGATGTTCGCCGAAATCGCGCAGATTGAGCCGAGCGCCGAGCCAGACGAAGAACAGTGGCCCGAGAAAGCCGTCATTGATCGCGAACAGCTGACGAGCCACCCGGCGCGGTTCGCCCACCGCGGCCACCGCGAGCCCGGCCGCGAAACCTGCCAGCATGATCGACACCCGCGTCTGCGTCGCCACCGCACACAGCGCGAACAACACGGCAAGGCTCACCCGCAGCTCCAGGGCGAGCTTGCGATCCTCGGACAACCGATGCGCCCGCCGCCGCGCACCCGACCGCTCCAGCCACCGCAGCAGCACGAAAAGCACCACCCCGCAGGCGGCGACCGCGACCGCGCCGAGCGCCGCGCGCCCGGCATTACCCGGATCGATGGCCAACGGCAGCGCCACCACACACGCGGTATCCGCGATCGCGACCTGCGCCGTCAACGCAAGCACCGGCTTACCCTGCAGACCGAGCGAGTCGATGATCGGCAGTACCAGCGCCGCCGACGAGGAGGCGAGCAGCACCGCGTACATGGCGCCATGCCCGGTATCGAACCAGTCCGCGATCCCGAATCCCGCTGCGGCAGCGAGCAATCCGACCAGCACCGCACGCAGCGCGCCGACGCCGAGCGCGGAGCGCACCGCCGGATCCCGCACCGGCACATGCGTCCCCGCGACGAACATGACCAGCGCGAAACCCATATCGGCGAGAAACGTGAAGAGCGGATCCGCGCTGTGCAGCACGCCGAACCCGGTGGCACCGAAGACGATTCCGGCGATCACCTCGCCGAGAATCACCGGCACGTGCCACGAGGTGCGCAGCGCGAGCAGCGGGCCGCACAGCCCGAGCGCGAGGACAAGCGCGAGGGTGGAGAAGGTCACGGCATGGCGGCTATCTTCGCCGGAATCGCGATGTTCTCGTCGGCCCAGTGGATCGCGCAGACCCGGTGGTAGCCGTCGGCGATCACCATCGGCGTCCCGGTGCGAAAATCGCCGCGCACCAAAAGGATCGGCGACAGCGCCTTACCATTGTTGATCTTGATAAGGTCCTGCCGGACGTGCGGATTCTCCGGTGGCAATAACTCCAGCCCGGCGGCACGCAGAATGTCTTTGGCCTTCTTGTGCACGATGGGGGAGGCCTTCAGGTCGTCCACCACGGCGCTGACGATCTTCGGCCCGGCCAGCAGCTCCAGATAGTCGGCGGCTGCCGGATAGTCGTGATCCTCGGGCTCGTCTTTCCACTTCACGGTGATGATGTCGGTCGCCATCGCCTCATCATCGCGGCCGACGGGCCGGATCAGCGGGATATCGGCGGTGTTTCGGCCTGGCTCAGATCATCGCCACCGGGTCGAGCTGACCGGCGATATAGCGCGCCCTGCATTCACCGCGGCGCAGCTTGCCGCTGGTGGTCTTGGGGATTCGGCCCGGCGAGACCAGCATGACGGCACCGGGCATCACCTCGTGCGCGTGCGCGATCGCGGCGCGGATCCGGCGGGCGAGCACCGAGAGTTCGGCGGGTTCGATGGCATTGACGGTGCTCAGTTCGGCGACGATCACCAGGTCTTCGCGGCGTCCGTCGTCGTGCCCGAACGCGGTCACGTGTCCGGGCCGGATCTCCGGGGCGCAGGACTCGACCGTCGCCTCGATGTCGGCCGGAAAGTGATTGCGGCCGTCGACAACAACGACGTCCTTGCGCCGTCCCGCGATGTAGAGCTGGTCGTCGAACCAGAAGCCGAGGTCGCCGGTGCGCAGCCAGCGGGCGTCGCTGCCGCGCAGGGTGGCGTCGAAGGCCTCGGCGGTGGCATCGGGCCTGCCGTAGTAGCCGTCGCACACGTTGGCGCCCGCGACCCAGATCTCGCCGACCCGACCGGTGGGCAGCTCGGCGCAGGACACCGGGTGGACGATGCGCACGTCCTGTCCGACCGGCGCGCCGCAGCCGACGAGTGGCGTACCGGCGAGCGGTCGCGTGTCGACGGGCACCGCCCGCCCCTCGGCGAGCGCACCGCGGTCGAAGTGCTTCGCCACCGGCTCGGCTCGCCAGTCGCTGACGGTGACGGTCAGCGTCGCCTCGGCCAGCCCGTAACCCGGTGTGTGCGCCCGATGCCGGAAGCCGTATTCGGCGAAGGCCTCGGTGAATTCCGCGAGCGCGTCGGCGCGGACCGGCTCGGAGCCGTTGAGCAGCATGTCGAGCCCGGATAGGTCGAGCCCGGCCCGCTCCTGCGGTGTCGTCGCGGAAACAGCAAGGGACAAGCCGAAATTGGGTCCGCCGGTGATGCCAGCGCGATAGTCGCTGACCGCGCGCAGCCACCGGATCGGCCGCTTCGCGAACTCCGCGGGCGACATCGTCAAGCCGTGCACGCCGCAGTAGAGCGGCAGCGCCATGCCGAGGATGAGGCCCATGTCGTGGAAGAACGGGAGCCAGGTCAGGATGGGTTTGTCCGGTGCTGGCTCCAGTGCCTGACGCAGTTGTTCCAGCGCCGTTTTCATGTTCGCGTGGGTGACCCGGACCCCGGCGGGCGCCTGGGTCGATCCGGACGTGTACTGCAGGTAGGCGAGTTCGGCGCGGATCGGATCGATGACCGGTGCGGTCGAAACTTCTGGCTGCGCAGTGATATCCGGTGCGAGTTCGACAACCTGGCCGAGCACGGGACCGAGCACGGACGCACTCGTCGAGTCACCATGTGACAGCAGCGCGAGGGTAGGTCTAGCGTCGGCGAGCACCGCTAGTAGCCGCTCCTTGTTGCGGGTGCCCGCGGCCGGAAACAATGGCACCGCAATGCGATTGCTGTACAGGCAGGCGAGAAACGCGACGGCATAGTCGAGTCCGTGCGCGCAGAGGATGGCGACCCGGTCACCGGGAGCGCTCCCTGCCCGGAGCCGCTCGGCGAGTTCGCCTGCGGCGCAATGCAAGCGGCCGTAGGTCACCGGGACGGGCAGCCGCTCGTGCATCCGGTACCGCAGCTCGGTGTATGCGACCGCGTCCGGCCGGGACGCGGCCCATTCGGCCATTCGCGCGGCGAGGCTGTTGCAGGGTGTCACGGAGCCTCGCTGGTGTGTGCGAGCGCGCGGGGCTGGTCGGTGCTCGGTGGTGGACGACGTTCGGCCAGGCGCGTCGCGTCGAACGAACCATCCATGGGGGCAAGGAGATTCGACAACCGCATGGACATGGGCGAGGTGCCGGCGGTCGGGGTGTAGTCCACGGCGGACAGATATGTTCCGGCATACCGAAGCGCCTCGGACAGCAGCGCGGCACCGCGGCGAGTGTCGAAGGCGGCGATACCCGCCTGCCGGAGAGGCGCAGGCGAACCCGTAGCCCACCCGCCCCAGCCGATGCTGAGCACACCCCGTCCCGGATGCGTCAGCGCGAGGGAATCCATCGCGGCATTGGCGGCGGCATCGGCGGCCCGGCCCGGACCGCCGAGCGCGCCGGTGGCGGCGGAGAACAGCAGAATAAAGTCGGTCGGGTCGGCGGCCGTGAGGTCGATCAGGTTGTTCGCCGCGGTGAGTTTGGGCGAGAACATCGTGGTCAGCTGCGCCGCGGTGGTGGCGTCGAAGTCGGCCTCCGACGCCGTGCCCGCCGCGTGTACCAGGCCGCGAATGGTCGAGCCGCATTCGCGAATGTCGTTGAGCGCGTTGGCCAGCTCGCGCCGGTCGGCGGCATCGCAGCGGACGACGACGATGCGGTCTTCCAGTCCGTCGAGCAGCGGCGGCACCGGGCGGGGCGCGCGGGTGAGCACCACAACGTCGCGTGCCCCGGCATCGAGCAGCCAGCGCACCGCGACCGCGCCGACCGTGCCCAATCCGCCGGTGACCACGTAGGTGCCGGTGGCATCGATGGTGGCGGTCGGGGTCGGCCGGAGCCGCGCGGGGGTGAACCGACGGGTGGCGAGTTCTCCTGCGGTGAGTCGTAATTCGTCGGGGATCCGGGTTGAGGCGCTCGGTCCCGCCGCGACGAGCCGACCGAGTAGTGCTGCGTTCCGTGGGTCCGCGTCCACCCAGATCAGGCGCACCGGGCGGCTGGATTCGAGCTGCAGTGAGCGCACCAGACCGGCGATCGCCTGCGGGGCCGCCAGGACATCCGGATCGCCGCGGCGTGGTTCGGTCGTCGCGGTTCGCGCGGCGGGTTCCGGCAGCACGACGGTCAAGGACGCGGTGCTGTCGTCGGCGTGCACACGCTGGAGCAGCTCCAGCACGCGACAGGTCGTCGCTGCGGCACTCCTGCCCGGCCCGATGGGATCGGATTCGGTTGCCGACAAGTCGTTTTCGGTGGGCCACACGAGGACTACCGCAGTGCCGGTGTGCCCCATCGGCAAGGCGGTGATGAGGGGGCTGGCGGCATCCGGCTGGCGGGCGAGCCGGTCGGTGGGCAGGGTGGCGGCGAGCGTCTCGGCCAGCCGGACGGCCAGCTCCGATTCGCCGATCACCAAGGCGCGCTCGGCAATCGGGTCGGAATCGTCGAAGAACTCGGTGCCCTGCCAAGTCTCCTGGCGGAAGGGAGCGGGACGCTCGACACCGCGCGATGCCGCGGAACCGCGCGCGGGAGAATTCAGTCCGGCGAACCGAATTCGCACACCGGACAGGGCGAGACACGGCACACCGTGCTGGTCGGTACCGATGACATCGCCGGTGAGTCCGGTGCTCGTGCGCTCCCGGAGGAACGCGTGCGCCTCGAGGACAGTCCGATTCGGCTCCGCGGAAAGCCACACCGAATCGATGCCGATCGGCAACGGGACCACCTCGGCGGGCAGATCGTCGTAGACGGTCGCGGCCAGCAGGTGCAGACAGCCGCTCAGCGTTGCGGTGCGGCGCAATTCGGCGACGTCGAACAGCCCGATCGCACTGTCCGGACCGGTCGCGATACCGCGCAGCACCCGCAAGCCGGGCCCGTACTCCAGCCGCAGCCGATGCAGTTCGGTGTAGAACGCGGCGGGCGCGATGATCCGCATGCGGTGTCGCCCAGCCCGGTTGGCATCCACCACTCGCATCCACGCGACGATATCCGCGGGGGTGGGGTCACCGTCGGGCCGGGCCGAAGCCAGCGCCGCGGCCTGCGTGACCTCCGCCCGCACACTTCCGTCGCCGTGCCTGCGATAGCTGACCTCCGGCAGTGCCGACAGCTCGGTCCGCTCGTGCACCAGGAAATCGGTGAGCACCGTCGCCGCGCCGGCGCCGGTGCGCGCCAGGTGTGCCAGCCGCTGTAGCCAGAACGCGGCGGGCACGGTCGGCACGCCATTGATCACATGCTCGGTGAGATCGTCAGGGGGAAGGACGGATTCGGCTGCATCCGGCGCGGCCGTGGCCAGCGGGAACCTGCGCTTGCGCCACGCGCGCCGTGGCGGAGTACGGAACGGTCCCTGTACGGACCAGTCGATCGGCCGCCCTTCGAGATGCAGCCGGGCCAGGCAGCTGAGGAACTCGGCTGCCTCGTCGTCGCGAGTCGCCACCGGATGGGTGGCATCGCGGAACTCGGGAAACTCCCGAACAGCCGGGGCAAGCGTGGGGTGCGGCCCGATCTCCAGCACGGTCGATATCCCGTCGGTAGCGGCGCGCTCCAGCGCGGCCGCGAGTTCCACTGTGCCCGAGGCATTCTCGGACCAGTATTCGCCGTCCAAAGCTGCCGTGGTGATCAATTCGGCACGGCGGGTGCTGGAATACATGGGGATGCGCGGTGTCATCGGCTTCAGGTCAGCGAGCGCCTCGGCGAATTCCGGCGGTACCGTGGCGACCCGCGGGCCGTACTCGGCGGAGTCGGTGATCCGCAGCGCGACCATATCCCGGCGCTTGGCCCGCCGGACCAGCGTATCGATATAGCGCGGGGCCCCGGCGACAACCACTGACCGCGGACCATTGACCGCCGCGATACCCACCTGCGTACGCATCGGCTCCACCAGCTTCGCCGCCTCGTACGGCGCCGCCGCCAGCAGCGCCATCGCCTCCTTGCCGTCCGGTACGGCCGGGATCCTGCTGCGCCGCACCACGATCAGCGCCGCGTCGGACAGCGCAAGCGCGCCGCAGACGGCCGCAGCGGCGATCTCGCCGAGACCATGCCCCGCCACCGCGTCCGGCCGAATGCCCCACGCCGCCAGCAATTCCGCCATCGCCACCTGGAACGCGAAGAGGGCCGGTTGGACGAGCGCCAGTGCGCGCGAGCCGTTCCCGTTACCCGAAGCAGTGGTCGCGAACCCATGCCTCGGCGTCCAGACGCGCGGACCGCCGGCCGCGACGATCGCGTCGGCGGCGCCGGCCAGCGCACCGGCGAAGTCGCTGTGCCGCGCCGCGAGCGCCCGCCCCATCGCGAGATGCTGTCCGCCTTGCCCGGAGAACAGGAACAGCAGGGCGCCGCGCCGCCGCGTCGCGGACGGACCGATCACCGCCGTGCTCGAATCACCGTGCGCAACAACCCGAAGCTGCCGCACCGCGTCGTCGCGATCACGCACCAGCACGCAGGACCGGTTCCGAGCTGGCATCAAACGGGCGGCGGCAGAGGCGAATTCGCGCAATGGCTCGGCGTCGAGTTCGAGTTGGTCGGCGAACCGAAGTGCCTGTGCGTTCAGCTCCGCGTCGTCGCGGCCGGTGACCGGGATCAGCACCGGAGGCTCGTCCCCACGGTGCACCCGTGTTGTCTGGACACCGCGCAGCACCGCGTGCGCGTTGGTGCCGCCGAAGCCGAACGCGCTGACACCCGCGCGGCGTTCGCCAAGCGGCACCGTGCTCCAGTCGACGGGTGCGGTCGGCACCCGCAGCCCGCGCTCGGCGAGCTTCAGCAGCGGATTCTCGGCGTGGAAACCGAGCGTGGGGGCGATGACGCCGTGGTGGATGGACAACGCCGCTTTGATCAGGCCGATGACGCCCGCATCACCCAATGCCGTTCCGCTGCCATGACATTCGATATATCCGGCGGTCCGTGGATCGAGTTCGGCACGCGACCAGGCGGCACGCACCGTCTCCTGCTGTGCACGACCGTTCGGGGCGGCGAGCCCGTCGGAGCGTCCATCCGAGCCGACGGCCGTCCCGGCGATCTCCGCGTACACCCGATTGCCCTCGCGCACCGCGTCTTCGGTGCGCTGCAGGATCACCACGGCACACCCGTCGCCGCGCGCGTACCCGTCGGTCGCGTCGAACGGTTTGACGCGTCCGCCGGGCGACAGGACTCCGCCCTCCGCGAGATAGTTCGAGGCATGCGGCGGCAGCGCGAGATTCACCCCACCGACGATCGCGAAGGGCACCGTGCCGTCGGCGAGCAGCCGCACCGCATAGTCCACCGCGACCAGCGACGACGAACACGCGCTGTCGAGCACCAGGCTCGGCCCACGCAGATCGAGCACATACGACAGGCGGTTGGCGATGATGCTGAGCGCTGATCCGGTGACGGCGTTGGGCGCGTCGAGTCCGTCGCGGCCGAGGGCGGCGCTGCCATGGCCGCAGCCGCACGCGCCGATGAGCACCGCGGCACCCGAACCGCGCGTGCGATAACCGATTCCGGCGTCATCGATGGCCTCGACCGCGACCTCCATGGCAAGCCGCTGCCGCGGGTCCAGCAGCGCGGTTTCCCGGTCGGCGAGGGCGAACCACTCGTTGTCGAACGAGTCGATGCCGTCCAGATAGCCGCCGAGGCGTCCGGCCGGTGGTGGCTCGGTGGCCTCGTCCCCGGCGAGCAACAGCCGCCAGAATTCGTCGCCGCCCTCGGCTCCCGGCACCCGGCAGCCGATTCCGACGATGGATACCCCGGTCATCGCATCGCGAGATACTCGACCAATTGGTCTATGTCGGGGTAGTCGTACATCGCGGTCAGCGAAACCTCGACACCCATGGCATCCTCTAGCCGCGCCGTCAGGCGGGCGAGCAGGGTGGAGTTCAGGCCCAGATCGGAAAACGGCGTGTCGGTGCGGACGGCGGCCGCGTCGACGTCGAGCAGCTCGGCCACGGCGGTCACCGCCGTGGTCGTCAGCGCCGCACGACTGCGTGCCATCGAGCTCCGATCCATCCCAAGACGCACTGACCCCCGAATCGGCGGCTCGTCTCGACCGCCCAGGTACCCCCCGCGATTATGCCGAGATATCGCACTATGGAGAAGAGTCTTTTGCGTGGCATGCGCTGATGAGACCCATCCCTTACCGTGACGAGGTGAGCGATAACTCCGCACGCTTGGCCGATGGACGCCCCGGACACCTCGGCACACTGGCGCGGTGTTGCGCCGCGCTGGCCGCGACGCCCGGCCGATTGCTCCGGCCGCGCCGACCCGACCAGGCATTTCTGGCGAGTCTGGTCGCCGCGCCCGCCCCGAAGGCGACCGCGACGGTCCGGCTGACCTCGCTACCGCAGGCCACCATGGCCGCGCCGACCATCATCGTCGCCGAGGGGGTGCGCAGCCTGCGCGAGTTGCCGATGTCGATGGGCGCCTTCCTGGTCGAGCATCCGCAGGCCAGGTTTCTCGTCGACCCCGCCATCTGCTCCGACGTGCACACCCGCGTCCTGCCTGGACACCCGTTCCCGATCGCCAGGCTGGTGTCCCCCGACAAGCCCGTCCTCGGGCTGAGCAACGCGCTCGCGGCCCGCGATCTCGCCCCCGCCGACATCGACTTCACGCTGGCCACCCACCTGCACTGGGATCATGTCGCTGGCCTGCTCGAGCTGCCCGACTCGATCGAGCTCCGGGTTCCCTCGGTGGAGTACGACTGGGCGATGAGCGGCGAGAAAGCGCCGATCGGCGTGATCCGCGAACCGTTGCGCGGCCAGTCCGTCGCGCCGGTGGTACTCGACGGCCCGCCCGTGCTCACCTTTCCGCACAGCCACGATGTTTTCGGCGACGGTGCCGTCGTCCTCGTCGACCTGGCTGGTCACACCCCGGGCAGCATCGGCGTCCTGCTCGCGGTGGACGACGGCACCAGGGTGCTACTGGCCGGTGACGCGGTCTGGAACACCTTGCAGGTCAAGCTGATCCGTGAAAAGGCCCCGATGCCGGGCAACCTCTTCGACGCCGACCGCGACGCCGCGTTCCGCACCATCCAGCGCCTGCACGCACTCCCGGCCGATATCGAGGTCATCGCCAGCCACGACTACGACGCCGTCCTGGCGAGGGCGCGTCAGGCGAACTGAAGCGAGTCGGCGAGCGCGGTGGCGGCCTGATCCGCGCCGCGCACGCCGGACCCGATGCTGCTCGGGTCCGGCGTCGATCAGTACATCAGTTGGCGCGCAGGCCGATTACCAAGCCGTCTTTGGTGCAGATGGACGGTGTGGTGGCGTCGGGTTGGGCGTGGCATTGCCAGCCCTCGACGGTTTGGGTGTCGGTGTTGCTCACCGTGGTCGCGTACGTCGTCGCGACATTGATCGCTTCGGTGCAGCCGACGCGGCCCGTCGCGCTGCCGACGGCGATGACGGTGCGGGTGCCGCCGCCCGCGTCGGTGACCGGACCACAGTTGACGTCTGCCACGGGGTTGGTCGGGTCCGCGGTCGGGGTGACCTGTATCGGTGCCGGTTGTCTGTTCGGATCGGCGGTGCGTATGGGGGCCGCGGGCTGGCCGGCCGAGGCAGCGGTGGCGGAGGTCGCCGCGGCGGATGGGGTGGCGTGCGCCGAGTGGTCCGTGTCGTCCTTGCCGCAGCCGGTCGCACCGGCCACTACGGCGAGGGCGGTCGCGGCGGTTACCGCGAGATGGGTGAGTTTCACCGAGTTGGCTCCTGATCTCTTGGCGAAGCGGCCGAATCGGCGGAGGTCCACCGGGATTCGACCCGTAGCGGTCATGTTGCCGAGATCATTCAAACACGGTGCTGCGCACCGAGAGAGGTTCAGCGGCGGGCGACCAGCTCCAGCGCCTGCGCCGCGGTCAGCGAACCAGCGGTGACGAGCTCGAGCGTGGCCAGGGCAGCCTCGTGCGCCTGCGCGCTGGCCGCGGTGACGCAGTCGGCCACCGGATGCACGGTGAAGCCGAGGTCGGTCGCCTGCCGCGCGGTCTGCTCCACGGTCAGGTTGGTCGCGACGCCCGTGATGAACAGGGTGTCGATGCCCTGGTCGGTGCACCAGCCCGCCAGTTCGTTGCCAGCGACTCCGGACAGCTTCTGATTGTCGAACACCTCGCTCGCCTGCGCGGCCATCTCCGGAATGAGCTGGCTGCCTGGCGAATTCGGCCGGAACTCCGTCTGCGCCGCGCCGACCGACCGCATGAAGCCGGTATTGCGCACCAGCTGGCCCTCGCCGACCGGAATGGTGAACCGGGTGAAGAGCACCGGAACGTCGCGCGCGGCGGCCGCCCGGTGGAACTCCACCGCGCGCGCGACGACGCCGCTGGTCGCGACCGGCGCCGCGAGCATGGGCCCGAAGAAACCTTCGGGCCTGATCACATTCACCTGCCAGTGCAGCGCGAGCACGGCCGCGCGAATACGAGGGATCGCCATCCACCGACCTTACCCGCGGCCATCCTGGCTCAGGATGAATAGTCCTTGCGCAGTTGGACTTTCACCACTTTGCCGCTGGCGTTGCGCGGCAGCTCCGCGACGAGCACCAGATCCTTGGGATGCTTGTAGCGAGCCAGGTTCTCGTTGAGGAACACCGTCAGCTCATCCAGGGTCAGCTCGTCCCCGGCGCTGTTGAGCGCGACGACCGCGACCGGCACCTCGCCCCACTTCTCGTGCGCCCGGCCGATCACCGCGGCCTCGCGGATCTTCGGGTGCGCGAAGAGCACGTTCTCCACCTCGGCGCAGTAGATGTTCTCACCGCCGGAGATGATCATGTCCTTCTTGCGGTCGACCACCCAGATGAAGCCCTCCTCGTCCTGGCTGACCAGGTCGCCGGAGTGGAACCAGCCACCGGCGAACGCCTCCGCCGTCGCCTCGGGCTTGTTCCAGTAGCCCTGCATGAGAGTCGGTCCGCGATAGACGATTTCGCCGATCTCGCCGGGCGCGACATCGTTCATCTCGTCGTCGACGATCCTGGTCTGAATCGTCGGGATGGGCTTGCCGACCGAGCCGAGCTTGCGCAGCGCGTCCTTACCCTCGAGCACACAGGTGATCGGCGACATCTCGGTCTGCCCGAACACCGCGACATTGAACGCGTTCGGGAAGCAGTCCGCCATGGCCCGCAGCACCGTGTCGGAGGCGGGCGCGGCGCCCCAGCTGAGTCCTGTCAGCGCCAGCTTCCGTTCGCGCACCGTCGGTTCGGCGCAGATGGCCTGCCACTGCGCGGGCACGCAGAACGCGGAGGTCGCCTGCTCCCGCTCGACCGCGTCCAGGAATTCGGTGGCGTCGAACGCGCCGAGCGGATGCAGCACCGTCTTCGCGCCGAGCAGGAAACTCGGTGCGAGGCTGCCGAGCCCGGCGATGTGGAACAGCGGTGAGGTGCAGAAGCCGATCGAGCTCGGTTCGATGGACAGGGCCCGAACGCAGGTCAGCGCTTGGGCATTCATGTTCGCGTGCGACAGGATCGCGCCCTTCGGGCTGCCCGTGGTGCCCGAGGTGTACATGATCAGCGACGGGGTGTCCTCGGGGATGTCGAGCGGGGTGTGCGGCGCACCGCCCTCGGCGAGCACGTCGTCGAAGCCGAGTACGCCGTCGGTGCTCGTCCCGCCGATCACGAAACATGTTGCCAGCGTGGCCGATTGCGCCAGCACGGCGGTGGCGAGCGGCTGCAGCACGGTGTCGGTGACGATCGCCTTCGCGCCGCTGTCGCTCACGATGTAGGCGACCTCGGGCGGGGTGAGGCGGAAGTTCACCGGGACCGCGATGGCGCCGAGCGCGTTGATGCCGAACACCGCCTCGAGGTATTCGGGATAGTTCAGCGCGAGGATCAGCACCCGATCGCCGAAGCCGACGCCGCGGCGAACGAGCGCGTCGGCGAACTTCAGCGAGCGCTCGTGCAGCTGCCGCCAGGTGGTGTCCGCGCCGCGGAACCGCAGCGCGACCGCGTCCGGGCGGGTCTGCGCGTGGGTGGCGAGCTGGTTGTTCCAGTGGTTGCGCCGCGACCTGAGCGGCTCGTCGAGCGCCTGCGCACCGGTGGTCATGCCACGAACTCCTCTCGGACCGTCACCTGCGTCCGCCGGGGGTGGCCGACAACTGCGACGGGCTGAACTGCGAGCAGAATAGCAATTAACTTAACGCACCGGCAAGGGATCGGGAGATGAACCGTCGTTAATCGACATGAACCGGCGCTCGATCCGACGATACCCACTTCAGCTGCCCATTTGCTGATGAATTCGATCCCTTGGGTCGGGTGGCAAGCGGCATAATGCCGCACGGTCATGCGAATGGCGGCTTACTTACCAGTTGAACCCGAGGGGATCCTCGTGTCACCATTCAGGTCTGGCGGGCGAACTGGCACGCCCGCGTCAGGCAGAGGAGAGCGCAATGCTGCGGACCAGGTTCACCGAGACCTTCGGCGTGCAACACCCGATCGTGCAGGGCGGCATGATGTGGGTCGGCCGTGCCGAACTCGTCGCGGCCGTCGCCAACGCGGGCGGGCTCGGCTTCATCACCGCCCTGACCCAGCCGACGCCGGACGACCTGCGCCGCGAGATCGCCCGCACCAGGGAGCTGACCGATAAGCCGTTCGGCGTGAACGTCACCATCCTGCCGTCGATCAACCCGCCGCCCTACGCCGAGTACGTGCGGGCGATCATCGACAGCGGCATCAAGATCGTGGAGACTGCGGGCAGCAATCCGGAGCCGTTCCTGCCGTACTACCAGGACGCCGGCATCAAGGTGTTGCACAAGTGCACCAGCGTCCGGCACGCGCTCAAGGCGCAGCGGATCGGCGTCGACGGCGTCAGCATCGACGGCTTCGAATGCGCGGGCCACCCCGGCGAGGACGACGTGCCCGGTCTGATCCTGATCCCCGCCGCCGCACGGGTTTTGGACATTCCGATGATCGCCTCCGGCGGTTTCGCCGATGCCAGCGGCCTGGTCGCCGCCCTCGCCCTCGGCGCCGACGGCGTCAACATGGGCACCCGCTTCCTGTGCACCCAGGAGTCCGCGGTGCACCAGAAGGTCAAGGAGCAGATCGTCGCGCACACCGAGCGCGACACCCAGTTGATCTTCCGCACCATGCACAACACCGCCCGCGTCGCGGACAACGAGATCAGCCGCAAGGTCGTCGAAATCGAAAGGGCAGGCGGCACTTTCGACGACGTCAGGGACCTCGTCGCCGGTGCCCGCGGCCGCCGCGTCTTCGAGGAGGGTGACCTCGACGCAGGCATCTGGAGCGCGGGCCAGGTCCAGGGCCTCATCCACGACATCCCCACCTGCGCCGAACTCATCACCCGCATGGTCGACGAGGCCGAAGCCCTCATCACCGCCCGCCTCGCCGACACCGTCGTCGCCTGAGGCTGACTCGACGTACCGGACTCAGCCGGATCGGACCCGCCCGGACAGGCCGGGTCCGATCAGCTGTTCCAGCCGCTGATACGCCTCGGTCGGCGCCACCGGCGGGTCGGCATCGGCGATCGCGCCGAGCACGCCGACCACCCCCCAGGACAGGAACGTCACGGTCGAGTCGAATTCGGCCTCGTCCATGTCGAGCAGCTCGGCAAGGCGCTCGGCGAGGATCTCGGCGACCATCTCCCGCGTCGTCCGCAGCAACAGCGCGCCGCTCTTGCGGCCGACTAACGCCTGGTATACCTCGGGATTCGCCGCGGCCAGCTGAAACAGCGTGTGTACCGGTGCGAGTGGCGTCGTGACATCGGTGTCGGTGCCGGGCGCGGTCACCGCGGCCCGCAGGTAGTCGGTGCTACTCAGCAGCAGCAGGTCGTCCTTGTCGCGGAAGTGCGCGTAGAACGTCGACCGTCCGACATCGGCCCGGTGCAGTATGTCCCGCACCGAGATTCGGTCGTAGCCGCGCTCGAGCATGAGTTCGATCAACGCCTGATGCAGCAGGCTTTTCGTCCGCCGTACCCGGCGATCCGTGCTGCCCGTCAGCCTTTTTACTTCCGACGACAATGTGCCTCCCGTACAAATGTCGCGAATCCGTCCCGAATGGAACGGTTTCCGTGCTCCACCGAAGAAATCCGTGGACTAGATCATGTCCTTCGATGCCATCCAGCGCATCGTGAACCAGCCGCACAGCACCGGAAGCCAACAGGTGAGCACGCGATAGAGCAGCACCGACGGTACCGCGATACCGAGCGGCACGTTGAAGGCACCGAGACCACCGATCAGCGCGGCCTCGACGGCGCCGACGCCGCCGGGGGTCGGCGCCGCCGAGGCCAGCGTGCCGCCGATCATCGTGACGACGGTGACGGTGATGAAGGTGGTGCCGCCGCCGAAGGCTTCCACGCTGGCCCACAACGCCCCGGCCATGCCGAGGGTGAGCGCGGCGCAGCCGAGAATGATCACCGAGAAACGCTTGGGATCGCGCGCGAGCTCGGCGAGCTCGCCGAGCACCTCCTGCAATTGCGGGCGCACCGAATTATTCAGCCAGCGCCGCAATTTCGGCACGAACATGAAGGTGCCGATGATGCCGACGCCGACACCGGCGATCAGATACAACACCGTGGCATCGGGCACGAAGTGCGAGAGGTCCGCCGAGGTGCCCGCCGCGACGCTGAACACGGCGAGCAGGCACAGGTGCGTGATCACCTGAACCGCCTGCTGCAGCGCCACCGCCGCGGTCGCGCGTACCGTTCCGACGCCACCCTTCTGCAGGAAGCGCACGCTGAGCGCGAGGCCGCCGACCCTGGCCGGGGTGGTTGTCGCGGCGAAGGTGTTGGCGATCTGCATGATCACCAGGTTCTTGAAGCTCACCGCGCCGGACGCGCAGGCCCACAGTGCCGCCGCCGCACCGATATACGTCAGGCTGGACACGGCGAG
The DNA here is from genome assembly GCF_045040275.1 of Nocardia sp. NBC_01499. Classification (NCBI taxonomy): domain Bacteria; kingdom Bacillati; phylum Actinomycetota; class Actinomycetes; order Mycobacteriales; family Nocardiaceae; genus Nocardia; species Nocardia sp. NBC_01499. The sequence goes on from NZ_CP109426.1 coordinate 5,703,191, forward strand.
CCCGAGCATCGCCCACCACCAGTTGGCCGTCTTCAGCTGGGTGAAGAAGGTCGGCACCGCGCTGATGAACGGGTAGGCGACGTAGACGAGCCCGATCAGCAGCACCAGCTGGATGATCTGGTTGCGGGTGAACCGGGTGATCTGCTCGGCCTCGATCCGATCCTGTCCGGTCTGCTTGCGCACCTCGTCGCGCGCGGTGGACAGCGCGTCCTTCCAGTCGGGTACCGACTTGCGCAGCCCGGCGGGCATGGCGGACTTGGTCAATCGGCTCGCCGCGGCGAGCACCGGCTGCTCGCCCAGCGATTCGATGGCCGCGCTGACCGCGGGTTCCTTGCCGAAGATCGCGGTCGTCGAGACAAGCAGCTGCGCGATATCGGACTGCTGTTGCTTGGCCGAGGCGCCGTATTCGGCGCTGGCGAATCCGCCGAACAGCGTGGTGCCATTGTCGATTCGGATCTCGGTCGGGCGAAGGTCGCCGTGCGAGATCTGGCCGTGGTGCAGCTCGCCGAGCGATTTCCACACCCCGGGCAGCTGTTCCACGGGCGCGTCGCTGATCCGGCTGCCCTTCGGCATGGTGTGCGCGTGCAGCATCCAGCCGCGGTCGAGCGCCGCGACGGCGACCGGTGTGCTGCTCGCCAGGCCGAGCTCGCCGACCGCGAGCGCCATCAGCGCGCGATGCTCGACCGCGCGGTGCATGGACCCGTGCAGCGCCGCGGTCTCGCTGGCGCGGAAGGTGAACCAGCGCCACAGCTGGCGCAGCGCGCCGAAGCTGCGCTGGTTCTTGCCGTACATCTCGACGACGAGTCCGCGTTCAGGCCCCTCGACGGCGGCGGCGAGCACCAGGGGGCCGCGCCCAGCCGGATGGACAACGGTGAATCTGGTGATCGTGTGCCCGCGTTTGGCAAGCACCCGCACCGCGGCGTCCAGTGGCACCTCGAGCGCGGGCGTGCCGACGACGAGCACGATGACCGCGCCGACCAGCCAGCCGACGGCGAGCCCGAACATCGCCCGCGCGGGCACCACGGTGCTGACCACCAGGTGTATCGGCGCGAACGCGAGCAGCAGGAACCACAGGTACCGCCGAGGCCGGTTGGGCAGCCACGGGCTCGACACGGTCAGCACGGCCGCCAGCATCGCGATCCAGCGCGGATCGTCCAGGAACTGCGACAGGAAGGTATCGAGTCGATCCGGCACCTGCAGATGCCATTTCGGTGCGGAAAGGCCCGTTCCGGTGATCGAGAGCAACAGCCCCGCGGTCAGTCCCGCCGCCGCGTAGCCCGCGAGTAGCTTCCACTGCCTGCCGATGACCAGCTCGATCAGGATGGCGAACGGCAGCGCCAGAATCGCCATGCCGTAGACGAGATACACCAGGTTCGACTGGTCGGGATTCAAGAATCCGACGATGTTGGACACCGAGCGTTCCAGCGCAAGCCATTCCGGCCGGGTGATCACCGATGCCGCGATGACGATCGCCACCCACAACGCCGCGAGCACGACGCGGATGATGTCACTCGTCCGCCGGATCAGCGGCTGTAGCAGGTTGCCCGTTACCGGGATTTCCCGCCCGTCGACTCGCATGTGTGGGAACTTTCGGATCGAGTTGGAGCTGCGTCGGCTACCCTCGCTCACCCTTTTGGTGAGTATGCAGGAGACCGGCGTGGACGATACACACCAACACGCCGCGCATGCGCTGGCCAAATGTCGGCTGGTCCGGTGTCGTGTGCGGTTTCTCACGCCGTCGAAGGTCGAACCTGACATCAGTGTCAGATTCGCCAATGGACGGCATGGACAACGAACTCTTCGAGTACCTGGACCGGGCGCTCGAGTATGTGGCGAACCATTCGGGAGTGTGGTTGACCACGACCGACGAGATCGCCGCGCACTTCGCGGGCGACGCGGCTCAGCGCGCTTGCGAGTGCGGATGCGCGAGGCCGCTTGGAGCGCTTGCGAGCGCGGATGCGCGAGGCCGCACTTGCCGAATCAGGCCGCGCCGAAGACGATCAGCACAGTTAGACCGACGTTCAGGAGGCGGGAATGGCTGTGCAGGACCAGGATCTGACAGGTAAGACAGTGGTGGTGACCGGCGCGAGCTCCGGCATCGGCGCCGTGGCGGCGGCGACGCTTGCCGCGCGTGGCGCCACCGTCGCGGTGGTCGGCCGATCGCCGGAGCGAACGGCGCAGGTGGCGGCCAAGGCGGGCGCCCAGCCGTTCGTCGCCGATTTCGCCCGCTTCGCCGAGGTGCGCGAGCTCGCCGACCAACTGCTCGACCGCTACCCACGCATCGACGTGCTCGCCAATAACGCGGGCGGCGCCTGGGCCAAGCGCACCGCCACCGACGACGGCAACGAGCTGACCTTCCAGGTCAACCACCTGTCCCCGTTCCTGCTCACCACCCTGCTGCTCGACCGTCTCACGCAGTCGCGGGCCAGGGTGATCAATACGGCAAGCACGACCTACCGGATCGCGAAGCTCGACCTCGACACCGCCAACGCGACAACGGGTTCGTTCAATCAGATGGGCGCCTACGCCGCGTCGAAGCTGGCGAACATCCTGTTCACCAGGGAACTGGCCCGCCGCACCGCGGGCACCGGCCTGGTCACCGCCGCCTTCCACCCCGGCGCGGTCGCCACCCACGTGTACGACCACGCGCCGTTCGGTCTCGGCTGGCTCGTCCGGTCCCCGTTGTCCAAGCCGTTCTTCATCCGACCGGATAAGGGCTCGGAACCGTTGGTGCACTTGGCAACAACGTCGGACGATATCGACGGACAGTACTTCCACCGGTTCAAGCTGGAACCACCGAGCACCAGGCAGGCGGTGGATCCCGCTCTCGCGCAACAGTTATGGGAGATGTCCGAGCGGATCACCGGGTAATCGCTACTGTTCGGCCTCGGCGAGCTGGTCGTGGCGACCACCGTCGTGCTGCTCGCCGACGCCGAACACGCCGCCGTTGTAGTTGTTCCGGTCGAGCTCGACGATCGCCTGCGCGACCTGCTCGGTGGACACCAGCGCCGGAAAAGTGGTCGGCGCGATGGCATTGGCGCGCACCCCGAATTCCGCGAACTCCTCGGCGATATTCCGGGTCAGCTGATTGAGCGCGGCCTTCGACGCGGAATACAACGTCTGCCCCCGGTACACCTCGGAGCCGGAGATACTGGAGACATTGACGATGTTCCGGTTCGCCGCGCGATTCTGCACACCGGCGTGCAGCCAGAATCGTTGCGCCAGCCGCGCCGAAAAGCGCAGCGGCACACTGACATTCAATGCGAAATGCGGATCGAACTGCTCCATCGCGGCATCGCCGTCGACGATGCCGCGCGGCTGCAGCTGCACGTGCGCGGCATTGTTGACCAGCAGGTCGACCTTGCCGAACCGGGCGAGCGCGAGATCGACCACTCGCTCCACCTCGCCGGGCGCGGTGAGATCGGCGCGGACCACGAAGACGCGCGAATCGTTCTCCGGCACCGCCTTTTCCGGCTCCAGCGGATCGACGAACCACTCCAGCTGCGACGGCACGGCGGGCGTGCGGGTGCGACACACCGCGACGATGTCGTACTCGGTGTAGTAGGAACGGCAGAACACATTGCCGAGCGTGCCGCCCGCGCCCGTGATCAGGCAGACCCGGCGTTCACCAGTAGACAATGCGGTCCCCTCCCCAGCGTTCGATCGTCTCGTCCTTGGTCCGGTGCACCCACATGACCACGCTGTTGCGGTCCTTGGTGTTGCCGCCGGCGAAGGTATGCCAGGTGCGCGGCGTCACCTCGAACAGGATCAGCGAATTGTCCAGCGGCGGAACCAGAGTCAGTTCCGGCAGCTTCTCGCCCTCGGCGATGTGATCGTAGAGCGCGGTCTCGCCGCCATCGCCTGGCTGCCAGCCAGGGTTGCCGAAATAGAACAGCACCGCTACCGCGCGGATCGACTCGCGGGCGACCACGCCGGACGCGCGCGCACCGGACTTGGTGTCCACGCCGCCGCCCGGCAGCCGCACCTCGTCGGGCCCCGGTGGCTCGCCGGGGAACCAGGCGGGATTGAGGTCGTTGTGCGGCCACCCATACGGGGCGCCCGGCGTGTGGTGATGCACCGATCCCTCGACGTCGCCGGTCGCGGTGACGCCGGCGATCCCCGCGACCAGGTCGTGCCACTCCCGCGAGGAGAACACGGCGAGCGAGGTGTCGCGCAGATCGGCAAGGCGCGCCCCGGCGGCGCTGTAGTTCGACGCGACCTGTCCGAACAGTTCGGGGCGCTCGCGCTGGATCAGCGCCAGATCGTCGGTCAGCCGCTGATAGAACTCCGGCACGAACACGTCCCTGGCATACACGTGCTGGAACGGCTGACTGCGGCGTATCCAGCGCCGATGGGCGAACAGATCCGCGAACCGCTCCGGCCGCGCCTGCGCCTGTGCCTCCAGTACCGACTCGGTTGTCACATCACACTCCCTCCCGGTCGAACCACTCGCGATCATATTGCCCGGTTGGCGCCCCGCGCAGGTGGTGTTCGTTTTGTACGCGGGACGGCCGGGCTGCGGGTGGTCAGGCCGGGAGGCGAGACGATCGGGTGCCGGAGAAACGCGCGCCGAGGAAGGCGAGGTAGGCGATGAGGCCGACCGACCCGATCGGCCTGCTCCGCCGGAAGGTGATCGCCAGTCCCAGCGCCACTTCGGTGCATCCGTTGCGGTAGGTCCAGCGGCGGGTGGCTCGCGGAAAGGCCAGCGCGGTCAGCGGATCGAGGGCACCCGGCGCGGTGAAGTGTGCCGCACCGTAACCGGCCAGTCCGAGTCCGAATGCCCGCGCGCGCAGGCTGTCCGGGGCCCGCGCCGTGATCACGACGGGATGCCGCGGTGCCTTGCCCGCCGCGAGCGCCCGGCTCGCCTTGCGCCGCCTGCGACGGCCGATGATTCTGCTGCGCATGTGTCTCCTCGGTGGGCGCTAGGTGCGGACGCTCAGCCTGCGACCGCGGAAGAACTCGGTGCGGTCTTCGTTGGTGAACGAATCCGGTCGGATGTCCTCGATATCGCCGGTGTACGAGGCGTCCGACTGACCGAGCACCGTACTGAACGCGTAGTGGTTGAACGGGAAATGCTTGTTCCCCCACCACATTTCAAGGTGAGTGCTCGGCCGGATGGCCGCCGGGTCACCCTGATAGTTGACGTAGTAGGTATTGGAGTCGGCACACGCGTCGGACAGCCACATCGTCTGCGACCCGCGCCGCACGCACTGCCGGAAGTAGGCGTCGTGCGGCTCCTGCTTGATCTCCACCGCGGTGGCGCCGCGCTTACGCGCCTCCTTGATCGCCCGGGCCGCATGCCTGGTGGTGCATTCGATCATCGCGAGATAGGAGCCCGCCGCGAACCCGTACGGCCCGGTGATCAGGAACAGATTCGGGAACTTCGGCACGGTCACGCCCTGATACGCCTGGTAGTGATTGCTATCCCAGAACTCACCGAGATCGAGGCCGCCGCGGCCCGCCAACGGATACGGCGGCGTGCAGCCCTTGTCCATCACCCGGAATCCGGTGGCGCATACCAGCACATCGGCCTTGCGAAGCACCCCGTCCTCGGTGACGACGCCGGTCTTGGTGACCTTCTTGATCGGATCGGTCACCAGATCGACATGGTCCCTGGTGAAGGTCCGCAGGTACCGATTCGACACCGACGGCCGCTTGCAGCCCGGCGCGTAATCCGGTGTCAACCGTTGGGCCAGTTCGGCATTCCCCGGCAACTGCGCCCGGTACAGCGCACCGCCGCCGCGCTGGGCCAGCTTGACCACACCCGGAATCCGACTGTGGAACACGCCGACACCGGAGATGCCGAAGTCGATGCCGAGCGTCACCGCCGCGCGCAACATCCGGCGCAACGGGCCGACATTGACCATGATGTTCTTCGCGAACGCCGGAATCGGGAAGTCCGGTTTCGGGGCGACCCAGATCGGCCGCCGCTGGAACACCGTGAGATTCGATGCGATATCGGCCATCTCCGGAATCAGTTGCAGCGCGGTGGCACCCGTGCCGATGACCGCGATCCGCTTGCCCGCGTAGTCGTAGTCGTGATCCCACTGCGCGGTGTGCACGATCTTGCCGCCGAACTTGTCGATGCCCTCGATATCGGGCATCTTCGGCACCTCGAGGCCGCCGACGGCGCCGACGACGAACCGTGAGGTCACCTCCTGGCCGGTGTCTAGCTTGCCGCGCCAGAGGTGGTTGCTTTCGTCCCATTCGCCGCCGACAACCTTGGTGTTCAACAGGATTCGCGGCCGCAGTCCGTACTTGTCGACCACCTGATCCGCGTACGCCTTCACCTCGGCGCCCGGCGCGAACATCCGCGACCACACCTTCGGCGGCTCATAGGAGAAGCTGTAGTAGACCGACGGAATGTCCACCGCTACACCGGGATAGGTGTTCGCCTGCCAGGTGCCGCCGATATCGCTGTTCTTGTCGACGATCAGAAAGTTGTGAATTCCCGCCTTGCGCAGCTCGACTCCCATCCCGATACCGCCGAAGCCCGCGCCGATCACGACGACTTCGAAATCGGGTTGCTCGACCGAACGCGAGTGCGCCGTCTGCGCAGGTGCTATCGACACGGTTTACCTCCGTTGGTAGTGCTACAGCGACGATAACACTGTCTGGGACAGATTGGCCAGGCATGCAACGACCCCCGCCCGGGAGTCCGGGCGGGGTTCGGGAAGTCGTAGAGCTATCGGGTCAGCCGACCGACATCTGCCGGTTCTCGGTCTCGTCGCGCCGCTTACGCACCGCGGCCAAGTCCACCGGCCGGTGCGGGTCGGGATCGTCGATGGTGCCGAGCGCCTCGGCGAGCCCTGGCATCCAGCGCAGGATCTCCTCGCGGTACGGGCCCTCGGTCTCCAGCTGGCTCAGCACGCCGATCAGTGTGAGCGCGGCCCGCGCGAACGGCGTGAAGTAGGCGGGCATGGTCATCTCGCGCACCACGTTCGACAGCCGGGGATTGGTGGTGCGCAGCACCTGCTTGCGCAGCCAGGGCGTCGTCATCCGATACGTCGCGTGCTTGAACGGCTCACTGCACGGTTCGACGATGGCGTAGAGCTCCTCGATATCGAAAGCGCGCCCGGAGGTGACGAAGCCGTGCCGCCGGGTCGCCAACTCCAGCTTCTCCGGCCCGCCGCCGTTGAAGAACGCCTTGCAATAGTCGAGTGCGAGTTCCTCGAAACCCTCTGGCGGCCAGGCACAGCAGGCGCCGAAGTCGACCACTCCGAGCCGCCCGTCCGGCAGCACCCGGAAGTTGCCTGGGTGCGGGTCGGCGTAGAGCAGCCCGTGCCGTCCCCAGCCCGAGGTGACGAACCGGACCATCAGCATGCCGACGCGATCGCGCTCGGCCTGCGCGCCGGCGGCCACGATGCGGGTGAGCGGGGTGCCATCGACCCACTCGGTGATCAACACGTCACCGCGCTGCGCGATCACCTGTGGCACATAGAATTCCGGATCATCAGCGTAGGCCGCGGCGAACGTGCGCTGGTGCTCGGCCTCGGCCGCGTAGTCCAGTTCCTCGCGCACGCAGTCGCAGATCGCCTCGGTGACCGCCTTGACGTCAGCGCCGGGCAGGAACACGGTGGCCAGGTGCGAGATCCGGCGCAACTGCTCGAGGTCGCCCTCGACGGCTTGGCGGCCGCCGGGATACATCACCTTGACCGCGACCTGCCTGCCGTCGTGCCAGACCGCGCGGTGCACCTGGCCGAGTGAGGCCGCGGCCGCGCGCCGATCGTCGAACTCCCGGAAATGCCAGCGCCAATCCTCGCCCATGCTGGCCGCGATCGCCTCGTGCACGGTTTTCGGCAGCATGATCGGTGCCGAATCCTGTAGCTGGCTCAGTGCGATCCGGTAGGGCTCGGCGATCTCCGGCGGCAGCGCCAGCTCGTAAATCGCAAGCAGCTGACCGAGTTTCGCGGCACAGCCCTTCAGCTCGCCGAGTACCTCGAACATGTGCTGGGCGGTGCGCATCTGGATGTCTCGATTGACTTCTTCGGACGATCTGCCGAGCGCCCGCTTGCCGACGCCCGCGGCCTGCCGTCCGGCGAAGGCCAGCGGCAGCGCGGCGAGCTTGGCATTGCGAACAGACACGCGAACTGGGGGTTTGCCGTCGGACCTCGACGCGAACAGGCGCGAGCGCCTGCCCGTTGAACCCTCGTCAGAACTGTCGCCGCTGCGCCGGATAGCCATGACTCACCTCACACTGTGCGCGGACCAGTGTTGCACACGTGCAGTCTGGCACAGTAGGGCTTAGACTGTCTGGGACGTATTCGAACGTAGTCGAAAGGTGACTTCGATGGGATCCCAGACGGTAGTCGCCGACGTTGCCGATGAGTTGGCACGCCGGGTTGCCGCGGGGGAGTATCAGCCGGGGGACCTCATGCCGTCCGTGCGCCAGGTAGCCGAAGAGTTCGATATGAACCGGGCGACCGCGCAGCTGACGCTGGGGCGGCTGGAGACAAACGGGTTCGTCGAGGCGCGCCGTGGCAAGGGTTTCACCATTCGTGACGTCCGCGAGGCGGGTGGCGTCGATGTGTACCGGCAGCTGTTCCGCTTCTCGATTCCGATGCCGGACATCGCGATAGAGATGTTCCGCGACATCGTCGATGTCGAGCGCGGCATCGTGATGGAGACGCTGCTCGCCTACACGGGCAGCGACCAGGCGATCGATCAGGCAGAACTCAAGGCCGAGATCGACAAGCTGGAAGCCATTGCCCGCCAGGATGATCCGGACCTGCGCCAGATTCTGAGCATCGAGGTCGGCCTGGTGCGCAGGCTGCTCACCGCGCTCGGACTCACCATGCAGCGGGCGATCATGAACTCGGTCGGCGAGATGGTGCTCGAGGTGCCGGAGGCGGTCGAGGCGTTCTTCGCTGGCGCGCCGGACCTGCACGTGCTCGTCTGGCGGGCGCTCGCCGCGGTGTGGGACTCCGGTTCCGGGCCGTCCGAGGCGCAGGTCGCGCTGTTCGAGGATCTGTTCGGGATGTACCACGAACGGGTGATCATTCGCTTCGACGAGCTGGTCGGCGCATCCGACGAGCAAACCGAGGACGAGCACGCGGCCACCGCCTGACCGTGCCCCTCGCACATCCACGTCCGGCATGTGCCGCTGTGTCGTGCGCTGAATTCGGCCTGCGCTGAGCGTATTGCCCCATTGCTCCTCTGTCTCAGACAGAATAGGGTGGGTGGTACGCACCGAAGCGAGGTAAACCATGGCAGGCAGTAGGCGTAAGGGATTGGCGCGGTCGGCGAAACTGGCCGGGCTGCCGATGGGCATCATGGCCCGCCGGTTCACCGCGACCGGGCGCGCGATCATGACCGGCGTACCGCGCGGCGAACTCGACGACGAGCTCATCGACAAGGCCGCCGACCAGATGTTCGCGGTGCTCGGCGAGCTCAAGGGCGGCGCGATGAAACTGGGCCAGGCGCTGAGCGTTGCCGAGGCCAGCATCCCGCCGCGCTTCGCCGACCGCTACCGTGACGCGCTCACCCGGCTGCAGTCGCAGGCGCCGCCGATGCCGACCGGTTCCGTGCACCGCATGCTCGCCGAACAGCTCGGCACCCGCTGGCGCGAGCGGTTCACCGAGTTCGATGACAAGCCGGTCGCCGCGGCCAGCATCGGGCAGGTGCACCGCGCGGTGTGGCGCGACGGTCGAACGGTCGCGGTGAAGGTGCAGTATCCCGGTGCCGACACGGCGCTCATGTCGGATCTGAAGATGCTCCAAATGTTTTCCGGCGCTTTCGGTCTCATGCTGCCCGGCGCGGACGCCAAGTCCCTGATCGCGGAGTTCATCGACCGCACCGCCGACGAGCTCGACTATCGGATCGAGGCGGATCACCAGCGGCGCTTCGCCAAGGTCTTCGCGGGTGACCCGGCCTTCCAGGTGCCCAAGGTGATCGCCAGCGCGCCGAAAGTGCTTGTCTCGGAATGGATGCAGGCCACCCCGCTGGCCACGATCATCGTGGACGGCACCAAGGCACAGCGCGATCGAGCGGGCCGGCTGCTCATCGAATTCTCGCTGTCCGCACCGGTTCGGGTCGGCTACCTGCACTGCGACCCGCATCCAGGCAACTTCCAACTGCTCGACGACGGACGCCTCGGCATCATCGACTTCGGTGCGTCGATCGCGTTGCCCGATGGCATTCCCTCGGTGATCGGTGAGCTGGCCCGGTGCGCGGTGCAGGAGGACTACGAGCGGTTGGCGATTGTGCTGCGGGACAACGGGTTCGTGCGTCCCGGGCACGCGCTCGAGCTCGGCCCGATCGAGCGGCTGGTCGCGCCGATCGTGGCGCAGCTCAATGGCGACAGCGTGCACATCAGCCGAGAACTGTTGCAGGGGCACACCGCTCGCGCGCTCGACATGAAGAATGTGTCGCTGACCAACACCAGAGCGGTGAAGGCGCCCACCGAGATACCGGAGCTGGCCATGCTCGGCCGGGTGTTCGCCGGTGTCGTCGGCGTGTGCGCCCAGCTCGACGCCGAGGGCCCGTTCGTCGAGCTGGTCTCCCGCTGGCTGCCCGGCTTCGGCGAAGACGGCGCCGCCGCCTAGCGCCCTTGGCGTACCGTTTTCCCATGACCGTCTCATTCGAGCCGTTGCCCGCGATCCCGCTGGAAACCTGGCGGCCGACCAAGGAGACACTGCACCGCTTCGCCCAGATCGTGGGCAAGGTGGCGCTGACCAAGGGCATCCGGCGCAACCACTGGTGGCATATGACCTACCGGCTCACCGCGCGCGGCTGGACCACCGTTCCGCTCGGCTCCGCGCGCACCGGTCCGGTGTTCACCTGCGCGTTCGACTTCTTCGATCATGTGCTGCGCATCGCGACGGATCGCGGGACCCAGGTCGAGATCGATCTCGTAGACCAGTCGGTGGCGACCTTCTACGGTGACGTGCTGAACGGCCTGCGCGACCTAGGCGTGGATGTCGTTCTCGCGCACCCACATCCGTTCGATCTGCCCGACGTGCGGCGCCCGTTCGAGGACGATGACGAGCACCGCGACTACGACCCGGACAAGGCGCAGCACGCTTTTCGGGTGCAGAGCCAGGTCGGGCGAGTGCTGGAGGAGTTCAGCGCGACCTACTCCGGCAAGATCAGTCCGGTTCAATTGTTCTGGCACACTTTCGATATCGCGGTGCAGCGGTTCTCGCCGCGGCATATCGAACTGCCCGACACGGTGGATTCGGTGACCCGTGAGGCGTACTCGCGCGAGGTGATCAGTTCCGGATTCTGGTTCGGCGACGACAAGGTGCCCGAGCCGACCTTCTACTCCTACACCGCACCCGAACCCGCCGGACTGGCCGAACGTCCGCTCACCCCGGCGGGCGCCCACTGGGTCGCCGCCGGTGCGGGCCACTCGGCGTACTACCCGTATGACGCCGCACGTCAGGCCGCCGATCCGGTCGGCGCCGCGCTCGAGTTCTTCCAGTCCGTCTACGCGAACGGCGCCGAGCTGGCCGGGTGGGACACCGACCAGCTGACCTGCTGGGGCGGCGTCACCGACCCGGTGCTGCGCGAAAAGGGCTGGCCGGAATGGCCGGAATGACTACAGGCCGCCGTTGAGTTTGTTGAGCCGGTCGCAGGATTCCACGTACTCCTGGATCAGTCGATTCACCACGTCCGCGGAACGCTCGACCTTGGTCATCATGCCGACCACCTGGCCGACCGGGTTGAAGTTCACGTCCTTGGCGGCCTCGGGATAGCGGTGTCCGCGTTTGACGCCGTCCAATGCCACCATCATCTGCAGCGGCATTGGCAGTGGGTCGGGGGTGTCGGCCTGCTCCCAGGCGTCGGTCCAGTCGTTGCGCAGCATGCGACACGGCTTGCCGGTCCACGAGCGCGAGCGCACGGTGTCGTGGCTGGACGCGTCGATGTAGGTCTGCATCTGCGCGGGCGGCACGTTGGCCTCCTCGACGGTCAGCCACAGCGACCCGGTCCACGCGCCCGCCGCGCCCATCGCCATGGCGGCGGCGACCTGGCGGCCGTTGCCGATGCCGCCCGCCGCGAGCACCGGCAGGTCGCCGACGGCGTCGATCACCTGCGGCCACAGCACCAGCGACGAGATCTCGCCGCAGTGCCCGCCGCCCTCGGTGCCCTGGCAGACCACGAAGTCGAGGCCAGCGTTCTTGTGGTTGAGCGCGTGTTTCACCGAGCCGCACAGCGCGCCGATGAGCCTGCCGGAGTCCTGCACCTGCTTGATCACGTCGTCGGGCGGGGTGCCGAGAGCGTTGGCGACCAGCTTGGCCTTCGGGTGCCGCAGGATCACCTCGACCTGCGGAGCCGCGGTCGTCGCGGTCCAGCCGAGCAGCTGGTTGTGCCGCTCGCCGTCGGGCAGAGCCGGCACGCCGTGGTCGGCGAGGATCTTCTCGGCGAAATCGCGGTGGCCGTGCGGAACCAGTTCCGCCAGTTTGCTTTCCAGTTCGTCCGGGGTGAGGCCGTCGATGCCCTTGCCCTCGTACTTGCTCGGGATCACCAGGTCGACGCCGTACACGCCGTGCACATGCTCGTCGAGCCAGCTCAGCTCGACCTCGAGCTCCTCGGCGGTGAAGCCGACCGCACCGAGCACGCCGAGCCCACCGGCATTGCTGACCGCGGCCGCCACGTCGCGGCAGTGGGTGAACGCGAAGATGGGGAATTCGATCCCGAGCCGTTCGCAGATTTCGGTACGCATGGCGTGCTGGTCTCCCTCACCGCTGCGCCGCCGCGAACGACGAGCAGCAGCTTGTTCTAGAACGAGTTACATAGTTGTCCGCGGTGCCTGCCGGTCCACGTACGGACCGCGACTCGTCGAATCGGCCGCGGGCCGCGAATATCGCCATGACACGGCCGCGGCGTCCTCGACTGGTCGATGCACCATCACTCGACAGTAACACGTTCTAGTTTTGCTCGGCAGACCGTCTTTCAGTCGGCGGCTTCCTCCAGCTCGCTCAGCGCGTTTTCGAGGTGGTCGAGCAGGCGGGGGAGTTCGGGGACACTGCGTCGGCAGCCGACCACGCCGAAGTCGAGGTTGCCCGCGTTGGTGGTCAGCGTGATGTTCACGGCCTGGCCGTCGAAGGGGATCGACATCGGGTAGGCGGCGTCGAGGCGGGCGCCGTTCCAGTACATCGGGTCACGCGGGCCTGGCACGTTGGAGATAACGATGTTGAACGCCGGATTGGTCAGTGGGATCAGGCCGGGCAGCAGGCTGAGGGCGATCGGGCTGACCATGAGCGCGGACAGCGCCATCGTCTGGAGGTTCGACAGCGAGCTGTAGACGTCCTTGCTCTTGCGCATGGATTCGCTGACGACGCGCAGTCGGTCCAGCGGATCGGCGATGTCGGTGCCGAGGTTGCACAGCACCGCGCCGACCTTCACGCCATTGGTCTCGACGTCGTCGGCCGAGCGAAGCGACATCGGCACCATGGCGATCAATGGCTTGTCCGGCAAGGCATTTCGTTCCATCAGGTAGGAGCGCAGCGCACCGGCCGACATGGTGAGCACCACGTCGTTGACGGTCGAGCCGGTCGCCTTCTTCACCTGATTGATCCGCTCCAGCGGCCAGGACCTGACCACGGTGCGGCGGGCCCCGCCGATGGGCACGTTGAACATGGTGCGTGGCGCCTCGAACGGCATCGTCAGCTGCTGCTGAAGCAGCACGGAGCGCGCGGTGCGCAGCAAGGTCGGCCCGGATGCGGCCGCCGACAACAGGTTTCGGGCCGCGCCGCGCAGTCCGGACGGGGACTCGGCCGCCGGTTTGCGCGGCGTCCTCGGCAGATTCCACGCGACCTTGGTCTCGCCGCCGCTCGGTTCGCTCGTCAGCGTTCGCTGCATCAATCGCTGCGCGGAGACGCCGTCGATCAGGGCGTGGTGGATCTTCGAGTAGAGGGCATAGCGACCATCGGCGAGGCCCTCGATGAGGTAGATCTCCCACAGCGGGCGGTGCCGATCGAGCAGGTTGCTGTGCAGCCGGGACGCGAGCTCGACCAGCTGGTCCATCCGGCCCGGGCGCGGTAGCGCGAGGCGGCGGACGTGGTACTCCAGTTCCACGTCGTCCTCGCGGGTCCATGCCATCTGCGGCGCGCCGAACAGCGTGGCCGGGCGTTTACGGAAGGTCGGGTCGATGTCCTTGCACGCCATCAGCCTGTCGTAGGTCTGCCCGGCGAAGTCGGGTCCGGCGTCTTCGGGCGCCTCGAACAGTTGCAGTGAGCCGACATGCATCGGGTGTTCGCGGGATTCGGCGAGAAGGAAGACGGCATCGATCGGTGCGATGAGATCCATGGTGTGGTCGCCCCCTGACGACAGTGTGGTGGTTGCAATCGAATCGACCACGTTGTCGGGCGGGCCCGCGCACAGCCATGAATCCTGTGCGACACAACTAAGCTACCTGGTCCGGACGGTCGCCGCGCTGTCTTTAGCGAAGCTTTGATACCAGTAAGTAGGCCTGCTGGAATCGCTCGTCGGGGGCAGGCTCCCGGATCATCCGCGTGTGCACGGTGAACCCGGCGTCCCGCAACAGTGCGGCTAGCCGCTCTACGGACCACCGATAGGCGCGAGTGACCTTGTGGTCGAACGGTTCTACCGTGTCCGGTGCGTGGGTCGCGAAGAAGGCGAGCAGCGCGTGCCCTTCCACCTCGAGTACCCGATAGAACTCGTTCAACACGTCTGGCACGCGTTCGGGCGGCAGATGGATGAGCGAATACCACGCGACGAGCCCGCGCACGCTGGCATCGCCGAGCGCGAGCTGCTCCATCGAGCCCTCCTCGAAGGACAGCTCCGGATACTGTTGCCGCGCAATGGCAATCATTTCCGGCGACAGATCGATGCCGAACGTCGGCACGCCAAGGGAATGCAGGTGCGCGGTCATTCGTCCTGGGCCGCAACCGATGTCGGCTACCGCACCGGAGCCGTTGGCCCGCACCAGTTCCGCGAACACGGCCAGCATCGCGCGGTCGTGCGGCGCCCGGTCGAGATGACCCTTGACGAATTCGGTGTAGACACCGGCGATGTCGTCGTAGGCGTTGCGGGTGATGTCGACGTCGGTGGGGACGTTCCGATTTCCAACCACCCCAACATCATCCACCCCGGAGGAGCGCGTCAGGCCTCGGCCTCGAAGGCTCGCGCGACGGCGAGGCTGTCCTCGTAGACGTGATGTCTGGTGACCAGGCCCGCCTCGATGGTCAGGTGCAGCGCGAACCGCGCGCGATAGGCGCGGCCGGTGCTGCGCGCGGTCTGCCGGATCTCGCCGAGGACCACCGCGTCGTCGCCGTCGACGAGGACGCGTTCGATCTCGGTCGCCACCTGTTCCGGCACATGATGTTCGGCGATCGCGCGAAAGTGGGCGGCGGCTTCGGCGCCCGTCGAGCGGTGCCGAATCCACGGCGTCGCGGCCCGGCCGTGCTCGGACTCCGGCCAATCCAGCTTCCAGTCCACCTCGTCGGCGTACAGCTCGGCGATCGCGTCGGCATCGCCGGAACCGATGCGGCGCAACAGTTCAGCGACCACGGAGTGGGTGGTTGTCGGGGTCGTCGAGGACAAGGCCGATCCTTCCGATCTCGACGTCGTCTCCGGTCGAGGCGGCGCGATCATCATTGTGGCCGCGGCCGTCGACGCGGTCGATTACCTCTCGGGTAATGGTGGCCGCCTCGGGGGCCGCCGGTGTGGTGCACAGCGCCTCTTCGGGCACCTCGCGGCTGCGGGCGGTGCCGAGGATCGAGCCGAGGATCACCAGCGGGAAGCCGATCGCCATGCCAGCGGTGAGCGGTTCGCCGAGGGCCGCGACGCCGAGCACGATGGCCACCGCGGGATTGATGTAGGTGATGACCGTCGCGCGGGCCGGGCCGACCTCGGAGATGAGCGCGAAGAACAGCATGAACGCGGCGGCCGTGCAGATCAGCGCGAGGCCGAGTACGGAAAGTGTGGCGTCGGTGGGATAGCTGTCCGGTCTGCGCATGACCGCGAACGGCGAATAGACCACGGCGGCGACGATCAGCGACGCGGTCACCACACCGAGCGGCGGCAGGTCGGCCAGCGACCGGTTGATCACGATCGGCCCGACCGCGTACCCGATGGTGCTCAACGCGATCGCGCCGAGGGCGGCGGGGTTGGACAGGTCGATATCGAGGCCGACCAGTGTGGCCACCCCGGCGAAGCCGACCAGCAGCCCGGTAAGCCTGCGCCGGTCGAAGCGGTCCTGGCCGAGCCTGGTCACGATGACCACCGCGATCAAGGGAACCGCCGCGATCAACAGACCCACCGTCGAACTGTTCAGCGTGGTCTCGGCGAACCCGATGAACAACCACGGCCCGACGATCTCGACCACCGTGTACAGCAGCAGCGGCCGCCAGCGCCGGAATACCGGTCCTAATGCCTTGGTGTACAACGCGATCGGCAACAGCACCAGCGCGCCGATCAACGTCCTTGCGAACGCGACAACCACCGGGTCGAAGTCCTGCACCGCGATCCGGATCATCGCGTAGGGCACGCCCCAGATCACGCCCATCGCGAGGAACAGTGCCCACCCGCGCCGCGTCATCGCGCGACCGCCCGTAGGCACAGAACATTGGGGAAGGTAGTAACTGGCATGCTCCACTCGCTTTCGATCAAACGGGAGCTTATACAGGAGATCCGATCATCCGACAGATCCACTTCTCGGGGGTCGGACCAGGCCACTTGCCCCTATTGCTCGGGGCGTCAGCGCTTTTCGGCCGCCTCGAGAACGGCTCAGCCGGAATCGATCAGCGCGCGCATGCGGTCCGCGGCATGTGGTCGAGCGACTTTCGTCCGCTGCGGGACTGATCGTGGCGCTGACCGGGCAAGACTCGGCAGGTCAGGCCGCCTAGATGCGCGTAGGCTCATTTGGTGAAGCAACTAACGATCGGTGTAGTCGCGACCTCCCGCAAGGAGGACGAGCACCGGTTGGCGATCCATCCGGCGCACCTCGACCGGATCGATCCTGGGCTTCGCGACCGCGTCTTCCTCGAGCACGGCTACGGCGATCGATTCGGCTATACCGATGCTCACCTTGCCCCGCTGGTCGCCGGACATCGCACGCGCGAGCAGCTGTTCGCCGAGTGCGACGTGCTGTTGTTGCCCAAGCCACTGCACGAGGACCTGGAGAATCTGCGTCCTGGACAGATCGTGTGGGGGTGGCCGCACTGCGTGCAGGACGAGCGGATGACCCAGTTGGCCGTCGACCGCGGCCTGACCCTGATCGCCTGGGAGGCGATGAATCACTGGACCAAGGAAGGTAACTTCAGCGTCCACGTCTTCCACAAGAACAACGAGCTGGCCGGCTACTGCTCGGTTCTGCACGCACTCCAACTGCGCGGGTCGAGCGGCGATTACGGGCGCCGGATGCGCGCGGCCGTGATCAGCTTCGGCGCCACCGCCCGCGGCGCGGTTCGCGCGCTCAACGCGCTCGGGATCAGTGATGTCACGGTGCTGACCCAGCGCAGCGTCTCGGCCGTCGCCTCGCCGTTCGCGTCGGTGCGGATGCAGCATTTCGAGCGCGACCCCGCGAACCCGAGCCGGACCCTCGCCCTGAAGGCGCCGGAACCCGGACCGCTCGCCGAGGTGCTCGCCCAATACGACGTTGTCGTCAACTGCATCCTCCAGGACACCGAGGAGCCGCTGATGTTCGTGCTGAACGAGGACCTACCGCTGTTCGCCCGCGGCACCCTGTTCGTCGATGTCTCCTGCGACGAAGGCATGGGCTTCGAATGGTCGCGCCCCACCTCGTTCGCCGACCCCATGTTCACCATCGGCGACGACCTGCACTACTACGGCGTCGACCACAGCCCCTCTTTCCTGTGGAACTCCGCCACCTGGGAAAACTCCGAGGCTCTGCTCGAATACCTGCCCATCGTGATGGCCGGGCCCGACGCGTGGGACGGCAACGAAACCGTCCGCCGCGCCATCGAAATCCGCGACGGCCGAGTGCAGAACCTGCGCATCCTCTCCTTCCAAAACCGCGCCGCCGCTTACCCTTACGCGGTCGTCTGAGCTCGAGGGACAACAAAAGACCCTGCCCGGCGCGTGGTGCGCGGGGCAGGGTCTTCGGATTCAGTTAACCGACAGAGCTGGTCGTCGTCGGGGCGGCACTGGTGGTGGTCGTCGGTACCGCGGATTCGGTTGTGGTCGGTGCGATGGAGGTCGGCTTGGCGATCTCGGCAGGCGTGCCCGAAGTCGTCGCCGGTGCGGTTGTCGTCGCGGGTGCGGTCGTCGTCGATGGCGCGACCGTTGTACTCGAGGTGGTGGTCGGCGTCGCCGTGGTAGTCGGCGCCGGGGTCGTCGATGTGCTGCTCGTGGTCGGGGCGGCACTGGTAGTGGTGGTCGGCGTCGCGCTCGTGGTCGGCGTAGCCGTCGAGGTCGGCGCTGCCGCCTTGTACGCGGCGGCGAGGTCGGCCTGGGTCGGCTGGGCGTTCGTGTCGACCTTCTTGCCCGCCTGTGCCTGCTGCGCCAGATGGGTGATCCAGGCGGCCGCGTACTCGGCGGAGGTCAGCGGCTTACCGTTGGCAGGGTCGGCGTCCTTCCAGTAGTCGAAGTGGTGACCGGTGTGGTCCGGGCCGAGGGTTTGCTTGTACGGATCGCTCATGATCACCGGGATGGTGTTCTGGTTGGTCACGATGAGACCGATGATCTCGTTCAGGATCTTCTGCGGCAGGTAGGCCAGCGGCGACATGTTGTCGGCCGCGATCGCGTCCGCCTTCGCCACCGGTTCCTTGGGCGCCTGGCCCGGCTTGTAGGCCGGATCCGACACCTTCAGCAGCACCTGGAGGAAGGTCTCGTCACTCTTGAGCCAGTTCGGCTGCGAGGAGATGTCGGCGAACGCGGCAAGCGCGATCCGGCCGAGCACCACGGCGACGTCCTGTCCGGTCGCGGGGGTGAGTCCGTCGTTTTGGAGCGCGTCGCCATTGAGCTGCCGCCCGACGTTCACCACCAACTGCAGCAGCGAAATGTTCTGCGGCGCAGAGCAGGTGAGGTCACCGTCGGAGCAGAACGACGCGATCTTGCCGTTCAGCGCGCCGAAGTCACCGCTGGTACCCGGCAGGGCGCCCTGGCCAGGCGTCGGGTTCTTACCGTTCTGGTAATTCTGGTCGAAGCCGTCGGGATGGCTCGGATCCTTCGCACCGGGGAACGGCCCGTCGCCTGCCGAGCGACCGGCGTCGGCGAGGATGACCACACCGACGACCTTGGCGGGATCGACGATCCCGTATGCGCCGTCCGTGCCCGCCTCCTGATGCCCGACCTTCATCGCGACGCGGCGCACGACATCGGCGCCCTCGCTGTAGCCGACGATGGAGAACTTGGTGTTCGGGCACGCCTGCGCGATGTCCCGCATCACCTGTTCGGTATTCGCGGCACCGGTGTTGACGGCGTCCTCATAGGTCGCCAAGTTCGCCGGATACGCGATGTAGACGGCGGCGTAGGAGCCGGGATCGACGGCACCGGCGGCCGGGTTGACCACCGGATCGACCCATTCGCTGTTGTAGTCACCCGAGAGCGCGGCGGGCAATTCGTTGCCGTTGGCGTCGACAAGCAGCTTCGTCGTGCCCTGCTTCGGAGTGTCGTTGCGGCCCGCCACCGAGATGCTGACCATGTCGTGGCATTCGGTGACCGACGACGTGAGCTGCGTATCCCTGGTCGTCGGCGACGATGTCAGCGCGAACGTGGTCGCGACGATCGCCGCGACGCCGAGCACCGCGGGCCCGGCGACCGCCGAAGCAATACGATGTCGGGCGAAGAACCCGCGAAAATCCATGTCCTGATTCCCCATTCCAAATTACCGGCATGTTGGACGGGCAGGCCCCCCGAGGCCATGCGTCACCAGGAACGTCGGAAAAGGGGAGGTGAGCGTTACGGCATCGAGTCCGTACGGCGATGACCGACGCCGCCGAGTCACCCTGTGACAACGGCATTTGCCCCCACTAATAGGGGCATTGACCATTCCCGGTCACCAGGGTGTTGAGCTCGGCTATACCTGGTGAATTCCGCGCTGATGCGATCGGCGACTTTTGATCTCGGCGGTGCCCGAATAGCGCATATGGCGGAAAAGTGACATTGCCGACGAAGGCGGCGCGGTCTCGCCGGAAAACCGTTGTCCTTGACGTTGTGTCGATCACTATCGTGGTCGACCGTGACCATCACCGTGCTGGACAGCTACACCGCGACGCGCTCGATACTGACCGCGCCGCTCGCCGAACGACCCGAGGCGCTGCGCCGGATGCTCGAACCGACAGCGGACATGTACCGCTACTTCCCCGGCACACCGGACCTGGTGGAGCTGCATCACATGAGCAGCGGATTCCGGGTGGATCGCGAGGTCGATGGAGCGCTGGCCGGGCTAGCGGCATTGCATGACGCGCAGGCGTGGGACCGGATCGAGGCCGCCCTCAACTCCGCGCTTTCGGTTCAGCTGAACGCGACACCGGATATCCAGGTCCCCGACATCCAGGTGATGATCGTCCTCGGCGACAACGCCGACCCGCATTTCATGGACGTCGCGCTCGGCATGAACGGCAACGGCGGCATCTCCGGATACATCTGGCTCGCGTTCTGGCCGAGCCCGGAGAATCTCGCGCGCCTGGAATCGGTCGCCGTCCACGAGCTGAACCACAACCTGCGCTACAGCAACGTGCGCTGGGACCCGGAAACCGTGACGGTCGGCGAGCAGGTGGTCAGCGAGGGCCTCGCCGACGCCTTCGCCAGACACCAATACGGCGACCTCGGCTACACCCGCATCGGCGTCCCGTCGCTGCACGACGACGCCGTGTACAACAAGGTCATCGACGGCCTCGGCATCCGAGGCATGCAGAACTTCGCCGCATACGTCCACGGCGACGCGATCGCCGCGCGTTTCGGCGGCACCCCTGTCGGACTCCCGACCGGCGCGGGGTATGCCGTCGGAAACCGCCTAGTAGACGCATATTTGGCGATCACCGGAAAGCAGGCACCCGACGCTCTTCTAGTCGATTCCGCAGAGGTTATCGAATTAGCGACCAAGTAGTTTCGGTCACGCGGGCAGTTTCTGCATAGCCCGCTCGGCCTGCTTGCGCACCGCGGCAGCTCGGTCATCGACGAGCGGCTCGATCAGGTGCCGCACACCGGTGGCCTTCATCTGGACCAGTGCCTTGATCGCGTAGCCGCGGGCAATGCCGTCGAGATAGCGCACCGCGATATCTCGGGATTCAGGTGTCTTGACCTTGCCGAGGTACTCGACCAGCGGGAGCATCGCGGTCCCCGCCGGCAATTCCGTGAGCAGTTCGGCGATGGGGGCGAAGTTCTTCGGCCCGGCGATCAGCCGCAAGGCCTCGCAGGCCCAGGTCTGCATCCGCTCCGGGATCGGCGGAGTGCGGCGCACCTGCGCGATCAGCAGATCGATGGCCTCTTGATTGCCGCGCGCGGCGGGGTCGATGAGGTTGCGGATGAGTCCGGACCGGATCGCGGAGCGGTGCTCGGTCTCCGGTCCTGGAATCCGCGTCTCGAGATTGGCCAGCCAATCGACGAAGATCGGGATGCCGGGCGGAATCGTGCGCGGACCGTTGGACAGATCCCCCAGCGTGTAGCAGGGCACCCCGACCGCGGCGAGATCGGTCATGATCCGCCGGTCGAATCCGCGCTCGCCGTCCTTGTATCGAGCGGGGAGGTCGTTCATCCACTCGGTGCCGCCGTTCTCGCTCCCGTGCGGCATTCGTGCATAGCTGATGGTCATTTGGGTGGTCCGTCGTCCAGTTCCATCCGAATCAATTCGATCTGTCCGGTATCGATCATGCCCTGGATATCGGGATCATTGATCTGGGTCCGGTGATCGACGATCAGGGTCATCGTGTAGCCGTTGTCCCTGGCCCACTGCTCCTGGATGAGCAGCTGTTCCTTCACACCGGCGATATCGTTGGTGTTCTTGACCTCGGTGACCTGGTGATTCTCATCGTCGATCCGGTCGGGGATCGACGAATGCGCGTCGCCGTCGCGGTCGACGATCGTGATCTTGCGTTTCGGCGCGTTCGGGTCGATGCCCGCGCGCCTTTCCCCCTCGTCGCCCGCCGCGCTGTTCTGCCGGACGTCGCGACCGCCGATGTATTTGGTGCTGCGCGGGGTTCGGCCGAGGATCGACTCGAGATCGGCGGTCTCACTGCTGACCATCGTGTAGATCCCGGTGTTCGACTTCACCGCGTCGGCGACCTTGGTCTCGATATCGCCGAGACGGCCGGCGATGGCTTTCGCGTACTCGGTCTTGTTCGAGGTGATCAGGGCATCGATCGCGGCCTGTGCTCCGTCGCTGGCGGGCAACCGTTCCGCGGCGAGCTTGTCCGCCTCGTAGGTGATAAGGATGCCCGACAGGAGGTTCAGCGAGGTGCGGCAATCGTCTTTGGCCGATTTAGCCGTCGCCGCGACCTGCGTGCACGCGATGCCGAGGTAGGAGGCGCCATCCGAGTTGGCCTGGATGGCCCTGGCCACGGCACCGGCGTCGTCGACGTAGGTGGCCAGGATCGGGTCGTCGCGCTGGGCGTCGGCGGGGAAGAGGGTGGTGATGCTGGTATACAGCTGGGTCGCGAAATCCTTTGTGGTGGTGCTGTACCAGGTCATCAGCGTGCCCGCCGCGCCGATTCGCTTCTCGTCGCAGTCGGCCCATGCCCGGGTCACCTCCGACTCGACCAACTCCCAATGATCGGGATTGCCTTCGGTTCCGCCGACCGACAGCTGGGTGGGGTGCAGGTTGATGGTCAGCGTTGTCCCCGCCGGTGTGGCGGGAACCGGGTCGGGTGTGCCGGGATGCGAGCCGTTCTCGCTGTGCACGAGATTCTGTCCCGCGGTGTGGATCTGGATGCCGAGCGCGTTGCATGCCATCGCGGCGGTCGAACCGGCCTCGAACACGTCGGTGGCCGATTGGTCGAAACTGCGTCCCCACGCCGGGCCGCCGTACGGATACAGTCCGGCCGATCGCGAGACGTCGAGACCCTTGTCGAGCGAGCGGAGGACACCTTCCAGGACGGTGCTCACCTTGATCAATCCCTCGCCGACTCGGAAGTAGGTGTCGGCATCAACTGTGGTCATCGAAAGTCCCGGTGTTTCACGAGCGCATGCCCCTGTTGTCTTGCTCGGCCTGCAGGTAGTTGCTGTGCGCGAGCGCGATCCTGTCCCGTATCGCGCGCAGTTCGTCAACGAGTGTGGTTGTGGTGGAAAGCCATTCGTGCTGGCTGTCGGAGAAGGCTTGGGCGGCAGCACCACTGAATTGGGCGAGCACACCGTCGGCGATGTTCTTCGTCCTCGCACCGTGATCACCGACGGCGGTGATCGCCTTGTCGAGTACATCGAGGTAGGCCTGCATGGCATCGAGGTCGTAACGCCGAGCGGTCAAGGAAGATCCAGACTCGATGTGGTCGCGGTGATGTGGCCTGCGAACTGTTCGTCCTTGGCGGCGAAGCTCTCCGCGGCCGTGGTCAAGCTCGTGGCCTGCCGGTTCAGCTCATCGATATGGGTACCGATACGCGGGGCCAGTTCATCCAGCAGTGCCGTCACATATTCCGCCGCCCGGCCCGACCACACTTCCCGCAGGCGGGAATGCTCGAAACGGATGCCAGCCAAGACATCATCGAGAAGTCCGCGCTGGACCCGCAGCTCGGTTGCGCCCTGACGAAGAACCGCCGGATCGACTTGTAAACTCATGCGCAAACCCCCGTACAACCGGGAAAAGCGTAACGACGCGTAGTTCGCTCGAGCAAGGTGTGTCCGAATGGATTGGCGAACCCAAGCCCCGCCGCAGGTGCGGGACGACTACGACATGCTCCTGCGCGACGGGGTCGACGCCGCGGCCAAGATCCTCGCGGAGTCAGACTCTTTCGCGCCGTTCATGCTGGTTATCGAGCGCACCGGCCGGAAATCTTTCCGCGAACTCGCCCAAGCGCGCGCGAACGGTAGCGAGCAAACAGTTACCGGCGCACTGGAAATCGGAACCGACCGGGGCATCTTGCGCGCCAGGGCGACTGTGTTCGACGTCACTGTATCCGCGCCGTTCACCGGCAGCGCCATCAAAGCCGTTCTCGAACACCGGGATGGGCCCGCCGTCGACGTGCTGGTGCCCTACACGGCAACGCCCGATGACCTGCGGATCGACTTCAACGCGGCCGACGGTGCGGTCGGCACTCCCCAACTATGGGCCTGAGCGGGCGCCCCGATTCCGACTAGGTCTCGATCTCACGGCACGATCTGCACGTTGTCGAGGATGGTGGCGAGGTCCGGCCCAAGGCTGTCCAAGTCGGGCACCTTCGCGCGGCCGACCAGCGAGACAGGGTAGATCGCGCCGCCGCATTCGCACACGATGAGTCGGTGGTCTTCCCACCATTCGACCTGGGGAGCCGGAAAGACGCCGGTGACTCTTCCGCCGTCCTGTCCACAGACGTTGATCGTGCTGTCTTCTCGCGTCTGCCAGCCAGGTGTCGCCTGTGCCGTCCGGCGCATCATGTCCACCGCATCCTGCACCGTCGCGGTGGGCGGGAGCTGGTTGACGGTGATCATCGCGGTGGGACTGTGGAAATCCGCAGGGAGCTGATCTCTACGTTGGATAGCCAATCCGCTGGTGCCGACTCTCGGAACATCGGTGCGCTGCCAGCCCGGCAGTTCGGGAATCAACACCCCGAACAGCTGCTCGGGTGCGCGATCGCTGGTGAAGACGCGGCCGGTAACGGCGTTGGCGTCGCACGAATAGTGCACGGCCGGTGTGGGTTTCGCCGCAGTCGAGCTCGGCGGTGCCGCGGATTCGGGGGTGCCGCATGCGGCAAGTACCGTCAGCGCGACGACGACCATCGGGACCGATCGGAGCAGGCTCACCAGATATCGATCCAGGCCGGACGTGCCGGGAGATCGAATGCCGCGGACTGCCTGCGCACCAGCATCGGAACCGAGGCGCCCACCGGGAACTCGGCCTGCAACGACTTTGCCCGTCCCTGACGGAACTCCATGAACAGGTACTGCTTTCGCAGGCGATGTTCCGCGCCGGTTTCGGGATGCGTGAACGTCACCTCTATCCGCACTCGATGCTGGTCGAATCCATTGACCCTGTGCAACTTCCGATAGTCGGACTCGATCACCGCCCCGGATATCGGCGCGCCAGACCGCCGCAGGTACGAACGCCGAAAACGCCACACGACGCCGAGCACCTGCGTCCACAGCACCATCCCGACGACAATGCCGACCGGCAACGTCAATGCCACCGCGGCATCATTCCCGAACCGCATTCCGAGCAGAATCGCGAGATCGACGACCCCAAGAACAAAGAGCACTGCGCTCACACTGGCGACAAGGGCCCACACAATGCTCGCAGGACCGATAAACCTGCGCTTATCACCCATCCGGACACCCCCTCGTCCGTGGATTACATCACCGCGGCGGTGGAGTCACAAATTCGTGGCAGGCTCACCGAGGCGCTGCGGGAACAAATAGAACCGCACCGCCATCGTCCGGAGTTCCCCTTGTTTGCCGAACCGATCGGACGCCACGTCGATCGCCTGCTCGCGGAGTGCACCGTAGCGGGTGAGTAGTTCGATGTACTCGTCGAAGAATCGCGTGAGCTCCTCCCGCGTGAGCAGTAATCCACCGCGGGATCCCATGGTCCAGTGACCGTAGCGTTCGGGATGTCGAGCGACGTTGGCGAGCAGTTGCAAGTCCTCGGCCAGCTTCCGGTCCTGCCACGCCCCGAGATCCGCCCAGTCCTGCGTGCTGATCTGATCCGGCTCCGGCATCCGCAGATCGAGTGGACGCTTGCGCCACCGGCCACTGTTGTCGCAGCGGACGAATCCTGCCTCACGCAATGTGTGTAGTTCGGCGGCGACATCGGCCGGATCCGCATGCAGCCTTGCCGCGACGGTCTGCACCGTGGCCGGTGCCTGCGCGAGCGCACCGATGATCCGCTGTCGAGCGGGATCGTTGAAGATGTCGCGGACGTCATGCACGGTGACCACGCGCGGCGGCTGGTCCGCGCCGAGCAGATGCCGGGCGCGCAGCGAAAGGAACAGTCCGAGCGGGATCTCCAGACCGACCGCCATCAGCAGACTGCTCCAGCGAGCACCGCTCGACCAATCGAGGACAACATCGAACCAGGCGTCGCAGAACAGTACTGTCGCGGTGGCGATCAACACCGGCACCGCGGCGCGCCGACGCCTGAACCCCAACCAGGCGCTGGAACCAAGACCGGCGAGCAGCAGCACATCGAGGCCGACCCACGCGAGCCGCCACTCGCCGGTGGTGTAACCATCCTGGAGATCTACCGCGAGGAACAGGATCCAGGGCACCAAGAACGCCGCACCACCGGCGGTAATGAGCAGCAGAACTCGTCGGTTCACAACATCGAACCTATTGAGCCATCGACAATTCCACCATCGGGACAATCCCCGATCTTTTCCTGAGATCCGTTACCGCGGAGCTCGAGCGCTGTCTCGGCGGACGAGTTGCGGATAGAGCTGCGCCGGATCCTCGCCGAGGCGCGCCTTCCATGCCACGGTCTGCGCATCGGCCAGCACCTCCAGGGCGCCTGCTCGCACACCGTCGAGTGCGCGGCGCGCGATCAGGGCCGGGTCGGTCTTGTCGACGTCGATCCCGGCCATCATGTCGGTATCGACGCTGGCCATGGCCAGTCCGGTGACCTGGGTGCCCTGGTCCGCGAGTTCGAGGCGGATGCCGTTGGTCAGCGCCCAGGCCGCGGCCTTGGAGGCGGAATAGCTGTTGGAATGTTCGTAGGCCATCCAGGCCATCACCGACAGCACATTGAGCACCGCGCCACCGCCGTTCGCGGCCAGCACCGGCGCGAACGCGCGGACCATGCGCAAGGTGCCGAAGTAGTTGGTCTCCATCTCCTGCCGGATATCGGGCATCGCGCCGTCCACTAGTTTCGCGTACGTCGACATACCGGCGTTGTTGATCAACAGCGTCACGTCACCGGCCGCTGCCGCCGCGGCCGTGACGGACGCATCATCGGTGACATCCAGCTGGATCGGCACCACCCCGGGCAGATCGATATCCGCCGGATTGCGGGCTGCCGCATAGATTTTCGCCGCACCAAGGCTCTGCAGTTCGGTGACGAAGCGTCGGCCGATGCCGCGATTGGCGCCGGTTACCAGTGCGATCGAGTTCTCGAGTTCCATGACCGCTACGCTAAAACCTGACGTCGGCGTGAGAGGCAAGCCGATCCAGTGTGAAGGACGGCACATCTCATGCGAATCGGCGAACTCGCCCACCGCGCCGGTGTCAGCGTGCGCGCCCTGCGGTACTACGAGGAACAGGAACTACTCATCCCCGAGCGCACCCCCTCCGGCCAGCGCGTCTACACCGAGGACGCGGTCGAGCGGGTACGTATCTTCCAGCTGTTCTACGCGGCCGGCCTCAGCAGCCGCACCATCGCAAAGCTGTTGCCCTGCATCGACACCGGCCACACCACCCCCACCCAACGCGACGAACTACTCGCCGAACGCGGCCGCCTCGCCGGCCATATCGTCACCATGACCAACGCCCTGCACCGCCTCGACAACCTGGTCACAGCCGCCGACCAACGTGCAGAAGCACCGGCTGCCGGCCCCTAGCCGCGCGCCATATCCACGAACCGGCTCAAATGCAGCTGGTGTGCGACGGTAATGGTGGCGGTCGGGCCATTACGGTGCTTGCCGACGATCAGGTCGGCTTCGCCGCCGCGCGGGTCGTCTCGTTCGATCGCGTCCGGGCGATGCAACAGGATGACCATGTCCGCGTCCTGCTCGAGGCTGTTGTGAACTGAAATGCCCTGGGCCACAAAGTTATGTGTGCCTGGGACGGTGCCGTCGTAAACGTCCTGTTCGCCAAGGCTGGTGATGTCAACAACCTTGTCCCAAAAGACGTCGTTGGTGGCCAACATTTCGATTTCGGCATCATCGAGGACCGCAGCGACACGGGCGAGACGCGACCGGCTGGGGGAACACTTCCACATGGTCGAGCCACAGAAGCGCGAACCCATTGCCGCCGAGAAATCGCGGTGCGTCATGTGTTTCGTGGACAGCAAGCCTCGGACACTGGTCCAGACTTCCTTGGGCACGGTGTCGACGTTGGTGTTGCGCACCATCGGCTCCAGTTCGATCAGCGCCGCTTCCGCCGCCTTGCCACGGGCGCCGTGCACCCCGATATCGCGCAGGAAGATGGTCTGGTTGTCCGAGCCATCGATCTGCAGGTGCCAGCAGGGTCGGTAGCCGGACTTGCGGACCCGCTTGATTCGTCCGTGTACACCGAGGCGAAGCAGCAGTTGCGCTACGTCGTCGACGAGGCGGCGGCTTGTCGATGCGTAGTAGACGCGAGCTTGATTGCCTTTTGCGTCCCAGCGCACCGAGCCGTCGGTCGCCCAGAGGTGCCGGAGGAACAGTGCGACCTGGTCGTTGGGGAGTGCGAAAACCGGCTGTGGGACGAACTTTTCGTAGCTGCGCAAGCCGAACAAGCCCAGTTCATCGAGCCATGCGGCGATCGGGTTGCGCTTACCGTTGGTGAGGCGTTCGGGGGCGCGCAAGCGCAGCGTTGTCACGCGCGCCGCGGCGTAGTCGTCACGTGCGACGGTGACGCCGAAATGGGTGGCCGCGTCGGTGACGGCCGCGAGGTTCTCCTCATCGATGCTGGCGTAGCGGATCGGCTGGCGCTTGACGCAGGAACCATCACCGATCATGTGCGCCAACAGGATGATTTCGGATTCCGCCATCCTGGTCGTCTGCACCGGCTCGGGGACGAACCGCGGAGTAGCCAGGCGATCGTCAATGGCCAGCTTCTCCAGCGGAATCCAGCCGTCGACGGTCAGGAAGGGGTGGTTGCCGGTGGCTTCGACCTCACGTCCGGAGGCGAGGCGCAGCCGGAACACTTCCTTGCGCCCGCTGGGGAACACCTTGACCATCGGGCGAGCGACCATCCGCATGCGCTCATCCAGCGACCACACGAGCGGCTGTTCCCCGCTGTCGAGGAGCTCGCCGAGGGTAGTCTCGCCACCGGTGTCGGCACGAAGGATGCGGGTAGCCGCAGGCAGGCAACCCGACTCGCGAAGGTCGGACACCATGGGGCGCTTGTCTGTTCGCTGTTCGGGACCACGGTTCAGCTGGCTGATCGCGATCACCGGAACCTCGAGCTCCTTGGCGAGCAGCTTCAGGTGTCGCGAGAACTCCGAGACTTCTTGCTGCCGGGATTCGACCTTCTTGCCAGAGGACATCAGCTGGAGGTAGTCAACCACAACAAGTTTCAGATCATGCCGCTGCTTGAGCCGCCGCGCCTTCGCCCGAATCTCCATCATGGTCAAGTTCGGTGAGTCGTCGACAAACAGTGGCGCCTCGCTGATTTCACTCATCCGCCGCGCGAGTTTGGTCCAGTCGTCGTCACTCATCCGCCCAGCACGCATATCGGCGAGCTTGATTTTCGCCTCAGCCGAAAGCAGGCGCATGACAATTTCGGTTTTACTCATCTCCAGTGAGAAAATAACGCTTGGCAGCCCATGCTTGATCGAGCAGCTCCGCATGAAGTCCATACCGAGGGTGGAGTTGTGTGTCGGCACCATGGTCTGCCCGGCGAGGTAGAGATGGTCGCCGTTGTCGACCTGGACGCACCGCACGGGGACCGTGTCGATTTTGCGGACGTCCACGATCTGCCGCGACTCCGAACGCGCGGTGCCGGGCACAGCGTGGTTCAGGTTGTCGTCCGCCGAGCGAAGGGTGTGGACGATGTCGCCAGTTGTCCGTACTGCCGCCCGAGACCCTGGGGAGCGGGCGACGGTGAGCCACTGGTGTTCCTCGTCCGCGACGAGCACTGTGCCGTCGGAGAATTCGACCTCGTAGCACGGGCGGTCGGTGAGGATGTCGGTGGCTGCGACGACGCGGGTTGGGTGTCCGTTGGCGTCGAGGAGTTTGTCGCCGACGCGGACCTCGCCCATGGTGGTCCAGCCGGTGGGAGTCGGCAGGGGGGTGTCGAGGGCGAGGGCCTTACCGACGCCGGGTCGGGCCGCGACGATGATCATCTGGCCTGGGTGGAGGCCGTTGGTGAGTTCGTCTAGTTCGGTGAAGCCGGTGGGGACGCCGAGCGAGATGCCGCCGCGGCTGGCGATGGAGTCGATTTCGTCCATCGTTGGCTGCAGGAGTTCTTCGAGGGGGAGAAAGTCTTCGGTGGTGCGGCGTTCGGTGACCTCGTAGATCTCGGCCTGGGCGCGGTCGACCACCTCGGCGACGTCCTGGCCGTCGGCACCCGCGTAGCCGAATTGCACGATGCGGGTGCCTGCTTCGACCAGGCGGCGCAGGATGGCCTTCTCGGCGACGATCTCGGCGTAGAAACCGGCGTTGGCGGCGGTGGGGACGGTCTGGGTGAGCGTGACGAGGTACGGCGGGCCGCCGATACGTTTCAGTTCACCGCGCCGGTCGAGGCCGGCCGAGACGGTCACCGGGTCGGCGGGTTCGCCGCGACCGTACAGGTCGAGGATGGTGTCGTAGATGAGCTGGTGCGCGGGCCGATAGAAGTCGCCGGGGCGCGTCACCTCGATGACGTCGGCGATCGCGTCCTTGCTCAGCAGCATGCCGCCGAGCACGGACTGCTCGGCCGCCATGTCGTGCGGTGGCTGGCGCCCGAAGTCCTCACCGGGCGGTTCGGGCGGATAGTTCGCGTGCCCTCGGTCATCGACGACTGCCATGAGACTCGACCGTCCTCTCTCCACCTACCGGGCTCACCCTATTGATGATTGGTCCCACTCTCGGGCTCCGACACGTCTGGCGCAGCGGCGGCAGTTGCCACCCGCGCGATGGTTGGTGCCACCTGCGAGTTCCAGCTACCGCTGCGATATCCAGGAAATCCGGACGTTCGGGGCCGCTCGTCACGACGTAGCGTCGAACCTAGGCGACCGAGGAGCGGTCGCCAAACCCTAATGTGCACACAGCTGTGGATAACTTGGGGACTGTTCACCTAACCGTGTGCACCCCCTGTGTACTACTTGGGGAAAACCCAGGTCGTTCCGCGAAAACCCGCAGATAGATATCGATTTCCCGAGCTATCCACGTGTGGATGAACAAAGTCGGGCGTGTCGACCAAGTTGAACAGCCGGGCGTGTTGGGTTAACAGCACGTGTGACGGGTATGAGCTGAATCACATTGCCACCGGTCGGTTTCCTGAGTAATCCACAGGCCCGTCACCGGGAACCCCGGTGACCAGCGATGATTTGCCGAGAACGTTCCGTATGGCACGGCTGCACAACGGGCAAATAATTAGTTACTCAGAAGAGTGGGCAGCATCGCACAGCCGAAGACCACCCCCGTGCCGAACACGGGAGTGGCCTTCGCGGTAGTGCTATATCAGCTGGCAGCGACCGTGAGGTCGAACTTCGCCGCGACGTCCGGGTGCAGGTGCACCACGACGCCGTGCTTGCCGGTCGACTTGATGTGCGACTTCGGCAGCTCGATGCTGCGCTTGTCGACCACGGGCCCACCGGCCGACTTGATGGCCGAGGCGACGTCCGCCTGGGTCACCGAGCCGAACAGCTTGCCGGTGCCCGCCGTCTTCACCGAGAGCGAGACCGCGTCGAGGTTCTCGATGGCCTGCTTCAGTTCGTTGGCGTGATCCAGGTCGCGCACCTTGCGCGCGTCCTGCGCCCGGCGGATGCCAGCGACCTGCTTCTCGGCGCCACGGCTGGCAACGATCGCCAGTCCGCGCGGCAGCAGGAAATTACGGCCGTAGCCGTCCTTGACCTCGACGGTGTCGCCGGGCGCACCGAGGTTGTCCACGTCTGCAGTCAGAATCAACTTCATTTGCGTGTCTCCCTTACTCAGCGAGCCGTCGACACGTAAGGAAGCAGGGCCACCTCACGCGAGTTCTTGACGGCAACCGCGATGTCACGCTGGTGCTGCACGCAGTTGCCGGTGACGCGGCGGGCGCGGATCTTGCCGCGATCGCTGACGTACTTACGCAGCAGTGCCGTGTCCTTGTAATCGATGTTGACGATTCCGGACTTGGCTTCCTTGCAGAATGCGCAGGCCTTCTTCTTGAGCACCTTTTCGCGCGCTGGCGCTTTAGGCATGGTCTTTTACTCCGTAATCAGTGATGGTCCACGCAAGGCAGACCTATGAGTTGCCGTTATCAGAACGGCGGTTCGTCATCTACGCGGCCGCCGCCCCCGAAGGAGCCGGCCGCGGGCGCACTGCCCCAGGGGTCGTCCTCGGCACCGCCGGAACGCCCGCCGCCACCACCGGAGCCGGCCGGGGCGCTGCCGCCGCCGGAGCCACCGCTGCCGCCGGAGCCGAAGCCTCCGCCACCACCGCCGCCGCCGCGACTGGTCTTGTTGACCTTCGCGGTGGCGTAGCGCAGCGAGGGACCGACCTCATCGACCTCGAGCTCGACGACCGTGCGCTTCTCACCCTCGCGGGTTTCGTAGGAGCGCTGCTTGAGCCGTCCGCTCACAATGACTCGGGAACCCCGGGTCAGACTTTCGGCGACATTTTCCGCGGCTTCGCGCCAGATGTTGCAGCGCAGGAACAGCGCTTCGCCGTCTTTCCATTCGTTCGAATTGCGATCGAACACACGGGGTGTCGACGCGACGGTGAAATTAGCCACCGCCGCTCCCGCGGGCGTGAATCGAAGCTCGGGGTCGGCCGTCAAGTTTCCGATGACGGTGATGACCGTGTCGCCTGCCATGTGGTTCCTCCTGCTCGGGGTGCAGTCCGCGTCTCGCTGTTGCGCTAGAGCCTAGAGATAGACACTGACGCAATCGAGGGTTGCTGGACTACTTGTCGTGGCGCAGAACCTTGGTGCGCAGCACCGACTCGTTCAGGCCGAGCTGGCGGTCGAGTTCGCTCACGGTCGCGGGCTCCGCGGTCAGATCGACCACCGCGTAGATGCCCTCGGCCTGCTTGGCGATCTCGTAGGCAAGCCTGCGGCGGCCCCAGATATCGACCTTGTCGACCTTGCCGCCTTCGGTACGAACCACGGTGAGCATCGTCTCGAGAGACGGGGCTACGGTGCGCTCGTCCAGACTGGGATCGAGGATAACCATCACTTCGTAATGACGCACGGACCAATCACCTCCTGTGGACTAGGAAACGGCCACGGGCTCTCCGTGGCAGGAGGGTCGTTGCGTCAGCAACCCGACTAGGCTACCTGAACGCCCCCTGACCACTGAAATCGATCCCATCGGCGAGGGAACACGGGCATTGACGTATCTCGCCGCTTAATGTGGTCCCCATGCCGACCGGACTCGCCAGCAGCGACCTGACCGCGCCCCGCGTGGCCCGTCGCGCGGCGCTGGTGGCGGTTGTGCTGGTGTTGTGCGGGCTCACGTTGATGCTCGGGTATGCGAACAAGGCGCGGTGTGCGGGCGGACCGTTCACGGCGGACGGGCGAAGCACGGTATTCGATGTCGCCAAGGATTCGGATGTCTGTTACTCCGATATCCAGTTCCTCTGGCTCGGCCGCGACATCAACGAGCACGTCTTTCCTTATGTGCAGGGTGGCATCACCGAGGACGGGACACTGGTCGGCGGCGCGGTCGAATATCCGGTGCTCAGCGGCACTTTGATGTGGCTCGGCGCGCTCGGCGCGGACAACGACGCCGAGTTCCTACTGCACTCCGCGCTGCTGCTCGCGCCGTTCGCGTTGCTGACCGCGTGGATGCTGGCCAGGCTCGCCGGCCGCGCGGCGCTGCTGTGGGCGGCGGGGCCGCCGCTGGTGCTCTACGCCTTCCACAATTGGGAACTTCCCGTGGTGTGCACGGCGGTCGCCGCGGTGTACGTGGTCGCCACATTGACCCGATACTCGTTGCGCACCAGGGGAATTCTGGCCGCGGTGCTGCTCGGGCTCGGGTTCTGCCTCAAGCTTTATCCAGGGATTTTCGTGCTGCCGCTGCTGGCGTACGTGCTCACCGGCGGCGTCGAACGCGATCGCGACGACCAGGGTCTCGATGTGCGCGGCGCGCTCATGACGGCCGGTGCGGCGATCGGCACGGTGATCGCGGTGAATCTGCCGTTCGCGCTGGCCGGGTACGAGGGCTGGCGTGCGTCGATCACCTTCCAGCAGTTGCGCCAGGCCGACATCACCACGAATTCCATTTGGTACTGGGGACTTCGGCCGCTGTTCGGTGCGGACGCGCAGAGCGAGGCGTTGTTCCAGGAGGTGGTGTCGGTCGCCTCGCCGGCGCTGGTGCTCGCCGCGTTCGCGCTCGCCATGTGGCTCGGCTGGCGGCGATACCTCGCGACGGGTGTGTTCCCGTGGGTCGGCGTGAGCGGCGCGATGCTGTGCGGATTCCTGTTGTTCCACAAGGTGCATTCGCCGCAGTACACGTTGTGGCTGGTGCCGTTCCTGGTGCTGCTCGAGGTGCCGTGGGCGGCGATCGTCGCGTACTTCGTCGCCGACGCGGCCCTCGGCATCGGCGTGTTCAGGTACTTCTACGCGCTCGGCTCGGGGAGACCGGCGGAGCAGATGGAAAAGGTCGTGCAGTTCGGGGTGTGGGGCAGGGCGGTGCTGTTGGTCGCGCTGTTCTTCCTGTTCCTGCGGGCCTTGCCGCGCGGCTTTCGGCCGGTGCCGCCGCCGGTGCCCCGGTTCGCGCCGGGTGAGTTGATCCCGGTCGGGTAGTCCGGCGGATTCCACCCGCCGTTCCACCCCCGGGTGGTGCCGGATAACCGGCGATTCCCCGAGTGTTATGGGCATGACCTCGAACAACTTGCTCACCGCCCTGCTGGTAATCGCGATACTCGGCTGGATCATCTACCGCCAGAATCAGTGGCGGCCCTTCGATCCGGCCCGGATGTGGCGCGGGCCGCTGGTTCTCGGCATCGCCGGAGTGGCGTTCTTCGCGTCCTCGGACAACGCCCCCGCGGTGCACACCGTGGATATCGCGCTGCTGGTCTTCGAGGGTGTGCTCGGGCTCGCGGTCGGCGCGCTGATGGGCGTGTTGTCGAAGTTCAGCCGCCAGGATGGGCAACTGATGGTGCGCACCGGCGCCTTCGCCTCCGCGCTGTGGGTGCTGCTGATCGCGGTGCGCATCGGGGTCGACGTGGTCGCGGTCGGCCTCGGCGCGAAAGCCGTTGTCTCGGTCGGCGCGATCCTCGCGCTGCTCGCGGTCAACCGGCTCGGCCGGATGCTGGTGATCGCGACGCGAGCGGAGCGGCTGACCGGCCCGCATGCGATGGTTCGGGCAGACTGAGTCGATGCCGCCCCGCGCGGACACCGCACCGACGACCCCGAGCAGGCTGCTTCGCCTGACCGGGGTCATCGCCATGGGCGTCATCCTGCGCGACGACGGGCTCGCGCGGCAGGGGATCGCGGTCTTGGTCATGATCGGTCTCGCCGGGCTCGCGCTGCTGATCTTTGCGGTGGATCCGGGCGGACGGCCGTGGGTGAGCAGGGCCGCCATCGCCGTGATGGCGGTGTTCGGCGGGCTGACGGTCGCGCAGTCGAGCGGCTCGCTGGTCCCGCTGCTGGTCGCCGCGACCGCGTGTTTCGCACTGGTGCAGCACTCGATCCTGTTCGGGGCGTTGATCATTGGTGTCGAGGTGATCGCGGTGGGGGTGTCGTCGGTGGCGGCGCATCGCAGCCCGAGCGCCTATCTCGGGATGCTGGCCGGTGTGCTGTTGGTCGCGCTACTCGGATTGAGCCGCAGGCAGTTTCGGGTCACCGCCGAGCAGAACCGGCTGCTGGTGGAGCAGAGCCGGGAGATTCGTGCGGAACGTGACCGCGCCGCGACGCTTGCCGAACGCGGCCGGATCGCCCGCGAAGTGCACGACGTGCTCGCGCACACCCTCGGCGGACTGGTGCTGCAACTCGACGCCGCCGACGCGCTGCTCGAGGCGGGTGAGACCGAACGAGCCGCCGACAAGGTTCGCGCCTCGCGCGAGCTCGCCGTGTCGGGGCTCGCCGACGCACGGCAGGTCGTCGGTGCGTTGCGGGCCGAAAGAGTCGATATACCAACCGAATTCGACCGGCTGGTGCTCGAACATCGCAACGCGGGCGGCCGGGTGCGCCTGCGGTTGGATGGCGACACGCAACACCTCGGTGCGCAGGTGAGTGTCGCGTTGCTCCGTGCCGCGCAGGAGTCGCTGACCAACGCGCGTAAGCACGCGCCGGGCGCGGAGGTCGAGTTGTGGCTGCGGGTCGACGCGGAGCAGGTGGAGTTGCTCGCATCGAACGCGCTGTCCGACCGGATCGGGCTACTGTCGGCCTCGGGGATGGGCGCGGGCCTGCTCGGTATCCGCGAGCGGATCGGCGCGCTTGGCGGAACGGTCGAGGCGGGAAAGACGGGTGACCGGTGGCGAGTGCGAATGACGGTGCCGCGGCGGTGATCACGGTGGTGGTCGCCGACGATCAGACCATCGTGCGGGAGGGGCTGACCACCGTGCTTTCGCTGCTGCCGGATATCGAGGTGGTCGGTGAGGCCCGCGACGGGGCGCAAGCGGTCGAGTTGGTGCAGCGTCTCGCGCCCGATGTCGTGCTGATGGATTTGCGGATGCCGGTCCTCGACGGTGTCGCCGCCACCGCCGCGATCACCGCCGACCATCCTGGCACCGCGGTGCTCGTGCTGACCACCTACGCCGACGACGAATCGATCGCGGGCGCGTTGCGTGCCGGTGCGCGTGGGTATTTGACGAAGGACGCGGGACGGCGTGAGATCGCCACGGCCATCCGCTCGGTCGCCGGTGGACAGGCCACCTTCGCCGCCGAGGTGGGCCAGCGGCTCGTCGCTTCGCTGTCCTCGCCCATCGCGGCTCCCGCCGGCATTGCCGAATTAGGGCTCAGCGCAAGAGAACTCGATGTACTGACGTTGATGGCCAAGGGCCACAACAATTCCGAGATAGCCAAGGAACTGTTCATCGGGATCAGCACGGTGAAGAGTCACATCAACTCGTTGTTCGCGAAGCTCCATGTTCGTGACCGCCCGCAGGCGATCGCCCAAGCCCACCGGTTGGGGTTGAGCTAGCGCCGCTCGCTGGCGCGCGCCGCTTGCACATCCGTTCCCCGCACCGGACTGCTCGGCCGCCGTGGTCCCGCCTCAGGGTTGCCAAGTAGTAGATGATCGTGCCGTCGACCGCCGATCGCACGGCTGTCCAGTCATCCGGTGTTGGCACTGCGAGGTGCGTCACTGGCGGATATGACGCTCGGCGCGGCGAGTGTCCGCTCTGGTTGCTAAAAGCTTGCCGAATGTCCAGCTCAGGAACTGATCCGGCCGCATCGGGGCCAGTGCGGCCCCGGTGTTCGTCGGCTTACGCGGTAACGATGCGTCATGCTCACTGGACGCTGGTCCGCTTACTCTGTTCGGGCTGGACGGACACATCAAGGCGGTGGAGCACGGATGGATAACGCGGACGCGGGCGCGCCCTCGCCTCCTGTGCTGCGATTGACGCTGCTCAACGGGGTGGAAGCGCATCGCGACGAGCAGGTTCTCGCGTTGGGTCCGCCGCAGCGGCGTGCGGTGCTGTGCGCGCTGGCGTTGCGGCGTCGGCAATGGATGTCGGCGGCGAGTCTGCTCGCCGCGTTGTACGACGGTGTGCCACCGGCCAGCGGCGTCGGCGTGATCCAGACCTACGTCTCGGCGCTGCGCCGAGTGCTCGAGCCGGACCGCAAACCACGGACACCGCCCGCGGTACTGCTGTCCGGACATGGCGGATATCAGCTGCGGATCGAGGATGAACAGACCGATCTCGGCCTGTTCGACCGGCTGGTCAGCGAGGCGGCCCGTGCGCGTGAGCTCGGTGATTGGGCGCGTGCCGAAGGTCGGTATGCCCAGGCACTCGCCCTGTATTCCGGCGAACCGCTCGCCGGGCTGCCGGGGCCTTTCGCGCAGCGCCTGCGTGCCGGGCTGGCCGAGCGACGGCTCGCCGTTGTCGAGGACAGCCTCGATGTCGTTGTCGCACTCGGCCGTTCCGCCGAGGTGATCGACCGCCTGCGCATGCTCACCGCGGAACATCCACTGCGCGAACGCCCGCGCGCGGTGCTGATGCGGGCGCTGTACTCCCATGGTCGCCAGTCCGAAGCGCTGGACGTTTACCGCGAAACCCGCAGGCTGCTCGTAGATCAGCTCGGCGTTGAGCCGGGCGAGGAACTTCGCTTGCTGCACAACCAGATCTTGGCCGGTGAAAGCGTGCTGCGACAGCCTCGATCGCGGCAAACCCTGACCGCCGAGACCGCTGCCGACTTGGACGATAGCGGTGCGCGGCAGATTGTCCCAGGCGTTGAGTCGGACCGATCCGCGCATCCACTAGAAGATGCCGCCGAACAGCGCCTCGGCATGGTGGCCGCGCTGTGGCCGGTGCCGGATTCGGCGGCGCCGATCGTATTCGAGCGGGATAAGGAGCTGACCAGAATCGCGGCGTGGACAGAGCGCGCGGCCGCGGGCAGCGGTGGGCTGGTGGTGATCTCGGGACGGCCCGGTTTCGGTAAGACGCAATTGCTCGATGAGGTGGCCCGGCGAGTGCCAGGTGCGCGACGGGTGGACCTGCCACCGTTGTGGGATGGTGCGGCGGCGTTCGGCCTGGTCTCGGAACTGGTCGGCTCCGTGATTTCGACCGAGGAAACCGACGCGCAGATAGTAGAAGGCTTGTCCGCCAGGCTAATTCAGGATTCGGCGGCGGGACTGCTTGTCATATTGGTGGACGGCGCGGAACAGTTGGACGAGCGTTGCGCGCGAGTGTTGACCACATTGGTGCCGCGACTGCGTCGAATGCGAGTGCTTGTCGTGTTGGCGCTGGACGAACGCTCCTGGGAGCCAGCGATTCTCGACCTGCACGAGCGGCTGGAGCCACTCGCTGTCGCGGTATTGCGGCCGAGTGGGCTCAGCGTCGCCGCGATCGAGGGACTATACGAACGGCGCACCGGGGCCGTGTGCCCGCCGGGTCTGGCCGCGGACATTCAGCGGGCGACGGCCGGCATCCCGCTGCTGGCAGGCGCGTTGATCACCGACCTGGCCGCACTCCGCGACCACGACCGTATTCCGGATTACCTACCGGAGGGCTGCTACTCGCGCTCGATCAGCCGATTGCTCGGCCGATACTCGCCGCCCGGGGCCGCGATGCTGTGTGCGCTCGCCGTGCTGCAGGATGTCGCGCCGACCCTCGAGGTGCTCGCCGCCGCCTGCGCCGAATCGGTGGACGCGGTGCGTCAACGCTGTGAAATGCTCGCCGCCACAGGCATTTTGGTGTCGGTGACACCGCCGGTGTTCCGTCATCCGTTGATCGGCAACACGATTCGCTGGCTCGGCGGCCTTGACGGCACCGACCGGATCCGGCTCGCCGCCGCCGAGCAGGCTCGCAGCGCCGGATATTCGGCCAGACAGGTTGCGGCCTACCTGCGCGACCTGGTCGGTGTGCGGTACTCGCGGTGGACGGTTGTGTTGCTGGACGCGGCTGAGGAGTGCCTGCGTCACGGCCTGATCGCCGACGCCGTGCGGCAGCTGGCGGCGGCTTTGCGGATCACCACACCGCAGGGGCGCGACGACATCCTCGTTCGCCTCGGCCAGCTGGAGTTGTGGACGAACCCGGCCGCGGCCCGTGCGCATCTGGAGGAAGCGCTGCACAGTCAGCGCGAACGCCGCGTCGCGCCGACCGCGCTCATTCCGCTGGCCTGGACGATGTCGACGCGGGGGCAGGCCGGTGCGGCGACAGCGCTGCTCGAAGCGGTGCTTGCTGAGACCGAGATGCGAGACCCATTGGCGGCCAAGGATATTCGGGCCGCATCCTGGGCGGTCGCCGGCCTGACCTCGACGACTTGGCACGGCTTCGTCACGGCGTTGCGCACCGCTGGAGCGACCGACCAGATCACCACGGCGATCCTCACCTGGGACGATGCCTTCCGCGTCAAGCACGCCGCGCGCGAGACACTCGCCCGCTTCCCTGCCGGACCTGATCCGGCACGCGGCTGGGATGTGCTGCCGCAGCAGCTGATCGGGCTGCTCGCGCATCTGTCCATGTGGTCCGGCGATCTCGCGCTGGCCAGGCAGCTCAGCGAGCAGCGCAAGGATCATCACTTCGGCACTATCGACGTCTACCGCCTCATCCTGCGCTCGGAAGTGCTACTGCGCTGCGGCGACTACCGGCGGGTGCTGCGCGAGGTCGCGCCGATCGTCGGCATGCTGGGCGAGGAGTCCATCCGGCCGCCACTCGCGCTGGTCGCCCAGTACGCGCATGGCCTGCTCGGGCTCGGCCGACTGACCGAAGCCGAGCAATGGCTCGACAGCGTGAGCGACCATGCCAACCCCGAAACCTGGGAGTGGACAGTGGTTATCCACGTCAAGGGCATGCTCTGCGCCGCTCGCGGAGACTCCCGCCAGGCGATCGCCCACTTCCTGGACTGCGGGCGCCGGGTTGCTGCGGTCGGCATCGCCAACCCGGCCCACATTCCGTGGCGCAGCTGCGCGGCAATGGAACTCGTGCGCCTCGGCGAGCGCGAACAGGCGCGCGAACTGGCCGCTGCGGAACTCGAACTGGCCCGGCAGTGGGATACCCCCGGCACCATCGGAAGGGCTTTGCGCGCAATGGCTTCGGCCGCGCCCGGCGGGGTGGACGCGGAACTGCTCGCCGAAGCGGTCGGCCTGCTGCGCCGCTACGACTCCCCGGTCGAACTGATCCCGGCGCTGTTGGAACTTGCCGCGGTCCGCTACGACGGTGGCGACATCGAGCGCGCCGCTGAGCTGCGCTGGGAAGCGCGCTCGCACGCCGAAACAATCGGTGCCACAAGGTATCTCGACCTTATCGGCGACCTGCTCGGCGCGCCGGCGGTCATCCCGTCAGCCGGTGGCGTGCCCACCGGCTGACGAAATCTTCACTGACCGGCGGCTGCCCGCGCGATGAGGTCGGCGATCGCGTCCGGCTCGGTGATCATCGAGGCGTGCCCGGTGGCCAGCGACACGATGTGATCCTCGGTGGCTACCTGGTAGGCCATCTTGGTCTCCAGGTCTGGGTGGATCATCGCGTCCAGCTCGGAGATCTGGTACCAGGTGTTGTCCCGCAGCGTCACCCAGGCGGGCGTCGCGGAGCCTGAACCAGCAAGGGAGAGAACGGAAGTCGGCTTCTGCGTGGCGGCGAGCAGTGCGGCCTCGCGCGGGTCGGCGTCGGCGGCGAAGTCGACGTGGTAGCGATCGCGGGCGATGATCAGGTCCGGGGCGTCCTCGGCGCCGATATTCACCAGGTCCGCACCGCTGGGCAGTTCCTGCCCGAATTCCTGGTTGATCTGGAAGGCGGACTGGCCAGCGGCGGGCGCGTAGGCGGCGACGAAAACCAGCCCGGTGACATCGGCACGACCCGAGCCGGCCTGGCTGATCACCGCGCCACCGTAGGAGTGGCCGACCAGGATCGTCGGCCCGGCCAGCGCGTCCAGATCGCGGGTGACCGCGGCAACGTCGTCGGCGAACC
The DNA here is from genome assembly GCF_045040275.1 of Nocardia sp. NBC_01499. Taxonomy (NCBI): domain Bacteria; kingdom Bacillati; phylum Actinomycetota; class Actinomycetes; order Mycobacteriales; family Nocardiaceae; genus Nocardia; species Nocardia sp. NBC_01499. Next base: position 5,744,515 of record NZ_CP109426.1, read on the forward strand.
CACGTAGCGGTAGCTGGCTGGCGACCACGGTGCCGACGCCCTTGTCGAACAGCCGCTCGATCACCTTGTTCCAGCAGGACCCGTCGGCCCAGGCGCCGTGCACGAGCAGCACATTCGGGGTAATGGTCATCGGTTTCCTCCAGTTCACGTCGGATCGCCGGAGCCGGTGGGCGATCGCTCCCCTACAGCATCGGGAGCCGACTGAACGTGGTCTGAATGTCTACCGAACGCGCTGTTCAGTGCCCTATTCGGTGGCGTGCCGCGCGCGGAAGGCCGCGCTCTTGACGCGGTTGCCGCACACGGTCATATCGCACCAGCGGCGGGTGCCGCCGCGGGAGGCGTCGACGTAGAGGCGGGTGCATTCGGGGCGGCCGCATTCCTTGATCGTGGCCGAGCTGCCGAGCAGTTCGATGGCGGAGCGGGCGATCGCGGTGAGCGCGGCGGCGGGGGTGCCCGCGCGGGTGATGGTGCCGTCGGGTCGTAGGCCGATCGCGGGGAGTTCGCCCTTGGCGCAGTCGTTGACGAGGCGGCGGTCGGCGTCGGCGAGTGGTTCGCTACCGGACACGGCGACGGCCATGCGGTATGCGGCCTCGCGCAGGCGCACGGCACGGTCGAGGGTCGTCGCGTCGCAGTCGGGGGCGTGGTCGAGCAACTCGGCGGCGACCAGCCAGTCGGCGAGATCGGCGGGGGTGGCCAGGGCGTCGTCGAACGTTGTGGTGCGGGCCTTGACCGTGCCCGCGAAATCCAGGGCGAGGTTGCCGCTGACGAAGGTGAACACCCTCCCATAGTAACCACCTTGACAGGTTACGTATCGAGCTGCCACGGTAGTAACCATCTAAGGCGGTTGGCTCAGGAGGGCACGTGAAGGCTCAGTTCATGTCGGCGGCCGCGCAGCCGGTGTTCGTGGTGCTGTGGAGCAGCGCGTTCATCGCCGGTGTCGTCGGTGTCGGTGCGGCGCCGCCGATGATGGTGCTGTTCGCGCGCTATGCGGTCGCGGGCGTCCTGCTGGTCGCCTACGCGTTCGCGGTGCGCGCCACCTGGCCGCGCGGGCGGCAACTGCGTCACGTCGCCGTCGCCGGACTGCTGATGCAGATGGTGCAGTTCGGCGCCTTCTACACGGCGATGGGCGAGCATGTGCCCGCGGCCGTCATCGCCCTGGTGCAGGGTTTGAATCCGGTGGTCATCGCGCTGTTCGCCGGGGTGCTCGGCGAAACCGTTACGGCGCGACAGTGGTTCGGCTTCGGCATCGGTGGTGTCGGTGTCGCGATGGCGGTCATGGATCAGTCGAAGTTTTCGCTGATCGGTTTGCTGCTGTGCGTGATCGGGTTGCTCGGGTTGAGCATCGGCACGGTCTATCAGAAGCGGTTCGTGCCCGAGGTCGATTCCCGGGCGTCCACGGCGGTGCACGTGCTCGTCAGCGCGCCCATCGCGGGCGTGCTCGCCTGGTTGACCGGTCAGTTGCACGTGGCGGATGTGACCAGGTTCGCCGGATCGCTCACCTGGATGGTGTTGGTGAACTCGATGGCCGCGTTCCTGTTGCTGAACGCGATGCTGCGGCGTTGGGATGCGACCAGGGTCGGCAGGCTGTTCTTCGCGACTCCCGCGGTGACCGCACTGCTCGCCTGGGTGCTGATCGATCAGCCGTTGCGGCCGTTGACCATTGCCGGACTCGCGGTCGGCCTGATCGGCTTGGTCTTCGCCTCGCGCAAACCCGCCGCGGTACCGGCTGCCACGCTACGACCCGCGGTTGCGGTGCGCTGAACCAACTTACGAGCGCTGGGCTATTGACGAGCGCGGGCCTATTGACGAGCGGTGGGCTTACTTACGAGCGCTGTGCCAATTCATGCCCCACCGGTACGCCTCGTCGATCTCCTTCTGCGCACCGTTGATGTAGTGGACTTCCCGGTGCACGGTGATCCCGTTGCCCTGGTTCTGCAGCAGCGCGATGGCGCAGGAGCGGGCGCCGTCGACGGGGGAGTCGAGGCGCACCTCGATCTGCGGGCCAGCGGTGGGAAACAGGGTGACGACACCGTCGGCGGCGGCCCAGTTCGGCACGCCCTCGTAGATGAAGGCGAAGATCAGAATGCGCCGGAACAGTTCGGGCCGAGCGAGATTGATGTGCATATTCTCACCACCGGCCGCGGTGCCGCTGCGGTCGTCACCGTCGAGGGTGATGTACGGCTCGGCGTCGAGCGAGCCGAAGTTGTTGCCGATCGCCTGCACGACACCCTTGGTGCCGTTGGCCAGCTCGTAGAGGCAACCGAGGTCGAGATCGATCGGCTTGGCCTTGCGGAAGAAGCCCTTCGAACCAGTGGACCAGTTCAGGTTGACCCGCATGTTGCCCTGCTGCTCACCGGGTTTGGTGAGGTTGATGCTCGGTGTCGCCTTCGACAGGGTCACCTTGGACAGATTGACCCCACCGGCGTTGCTGTCGATCGCCATCGGCGTGATCCCCCTCGAGCTGTGTGCATGACCAGAAATGGCAGCGGCAGCGGTCCTCCGGAGGGAGTGGCCGCTGCCGCACAAGCCTTCGGCTTACGTACCGAAAATCAGCCTACCGGGGTCGGCTCTCGTTCGCTGTCCACATTTTCGTCGTCTGCCCGCCGATTGCGAATGACGCTGGTAATGAACGCCGCGCCGATGAACGCGACGCCGACCAGGCCGGTGATGATCTCGTTGATGTGCACGCCGATCGAGACGAACAGGATGACGGCCAGCGCGCCGATCGCCCAGTGCGCGCCGTGCTCGAGATAGACGTACTCCGACAGCGTGCCCTTGCGCACCAGGTACACGGTGATCGAGCGGACGAACATGGCGCCGATCAAACCGAGGCCGAGCGCGATGATGATCGGGTCGGAGGTGATGGCGAACGCGCCGATCACGCCGTCGAAGGAGAACGACGCGTCGAGCACCTCGAGATAGAGGAACAGGAAGAACCCGGCCTTGCCGGTCGCCTTGACCAGCTCCGACGGACCGCCACTACCTTCCTCGTCGGTGTGGAACATCGAACCGAGACCGTCCACCACGATGTAGGTGACCATGCCGAGCAGGCCCGCGACGAGGACGGTCGCGCGCTCGTCGTCGGCCGCGATCAGTTCCGCCGTGAGCACCAGCCCGATGGCCCCGACGACCACCGAGAGCATGTCGAGCTTGCCGAGCCGGGCGAGCGGGCGCTCCAGCCAGGACAGCCAGGTGATCTCGCGCTCTTCGAAGATGAAGTTGAGGAACAGCAACAGCAGGAACATGCCGCCGAACGCGGCGATCTGCGGATGCGCGTCGGTGAGCAACGTTTCGTAGCTCGGGTCGCCATTGGCGAAGTGCGCGGCGCCGTCGGCGGGCGGGTTGAGCGCCAGGTCGAACGCCTTGATCGGGTCCAGCCCCGCGGTGACCCACACGATCGCCAGCGGGAAGACCAGCCGCATGCCGAACACGGCGATCAGCACGCCGACGGTGAGGAAGATCTTCTGCCAGAACTCATTCATCCGCTCGAGCACCGTCGCGTTGATGACGGCGTTGTCGAAGGAGAGCGAGACCTCGAGGATGCCGAGGATCGCGGCCAGCGCCAGCGCGGTCGGTCCTCCGTAGAGCAGCGCGGCGGCGAGCGACAGCACCGTCACGATGATTGACATGCCGAAAATGCGCAGGACCACGCGGGGACCTTTCGTTGGCGTCGGCCGGACATCCGTCCGTCCGAGCGCTTGTCTGATGTAACCGATCTGGCGCCGCTCATACCAGCGTGGCCGCAGAACCGCCGGATGTCCAACGGTGTCGCGCCCACCGCTGTGGCGGGCGAGCTAGCGTCATCCCGGGTGGCCCGGGCGCATGACGAGGGGGCCCGTTGCCGGGCCCCCTACGAATCGCGAAGTGTTCCTTAGACGTTCACGCCGTAGTCGCGGGCGATGCCGGCGAGCCCGGAGGCGTAGCCCTGGCCGATCGCGCGGAACTTCCACTCGGCCCCATTGCGGTACAGCTCGCCGAACACCATGGCGGTTTCGGTCGAGGCGTCCTCGGTGAGGTCGTAGCGGGCGAGCTCGTTGTTGTTGCTGCGGTCGACAACGCGGATGTAGGCGTTGCGCACCTGACCGAACGACTGCTGCCTGGTCTCGGCGTCGTAGATCGAGACAGGGAAGAAGATGCTCTCGATGGTCGGCGGGGTGTTTGCCAGGTCGACGTTGATGATCTCGTCGTCGCCCTCGCCCTCGCCGGTGGTGTTGTCACCCGCGTGCTCGATGGCGCCGTCGGGCGACTTCAGGTTGTTGAAGAACACGAAGTGCTGGTCGGAAAGCACCTTCTTGTCCGCGCCGGTCGCGATCGCGCTGGCGTCGAGGTCGAAGTCGGTACCGGTGGTCGTCCGCACATCCCACCCTAGGCCGACGGCGACGGCGGTCAGGTTAGGCGCCGCCTTGGTCAGCGAGACATTGCCGCCCTTGGACAAACTGACACCCATGCGGGATTCCCTTTCAATAGTCCGTCATTGGTCCCCAGCATGTCCGAATCGCCGGGTACGCCTTACGACAGTAGTAGGTTTCCGCGAACTTGCGTAGGAACCCGCAGAACCCCCGGTGAACACCGGAGATCTCTAAGATCGGGGCGTGGTAGGTCGTAGGCGTGGCTGGTTCCGGTCATCCGGGAGCAACGAATGGATCGGGCAGGCGCGACAGGCGCTGGCTTCGGCGTTCCTCGACATGGACAAGCGCCAGAGCGCGGCCGAGGCGGCGGTGCACGCGTCCGAGCAAGTGTTCCCCGACCGCAGAATGGCCGTTGCCTGGGAGCCGGTGCGCAGCCGTTGCTACGACGCTGCTGGCGCGTATGTCGCGCTGACCGAGCAGCTCGAGCAGGCCGAACGCGACGGAACCCCGGTGGCGCAGGGCCCGCAGCAGTCCGACGCGGTGACCAGGCAGCTGACCGACGCGGCCCGCGCCGTCGACGAGTTCTATCGCGGCAATCAGGCGCAGCTCGAGCACGCGGTCGCCGTCCTTGGCACCGTGCCGCAGCTGGCACAGCAGGTGAAGATCGCCGCGGCGGGGGTGCGCGGGCAGGCGGCCGACTCCGAGTACGCGAACTACCCCTCGGTGCGCGAACATGCCGCCGCGGTGGATGAGGCTCTCATCACATTGGAAGCCGCCGGTTCGGGCGCGCCGGTGGCCGCGGTGCGCGAGGCCGCGAACCGGCTGGAGGCGGAGACGAAGCGGCTGGCGGACGCGTTGGCGCAGGCCCCTTCCAGGGCCGCCGCCGCGAAGACCGCGATCTCCTCGGTGACCACCAGGCTCGCCGCGGCGCGGACCAGGGCCGAAGGGCTCGGCCCGGCCTACTCGGGGTTGCTGCGCGAATTCAACGCTGCGAGTTCGGCGGATCTGGCCGACAATGAGCGGGAAAGCCAGCGAGCCATCGACGCCGCGGATGCTGCCCTCGGCCGGGCGCGTGCGGCAGCGGCAGAGCACAACCCGGAGATTGCACTTGATCTGACCACATCCGCCCGCGGGTATCTCACGGAGGCCGAGCACAAGGTCGACGCCGTCACCAAACGGCTGGCAACGTTGCGTGAAGTCCGGTCCGACCCGCACGAGAAAGCCAAGGCCGTACGATTTCGGCTGCGGGATGCCCAAATGCTCGCGGTGAGTCGCGGGCTCGTCACCGAATGGGGCTCTGTGCTGGACGCGCAGGCCGCACGGATCGACCGAATCAGCGAAACGCTGACGGGTCGGCACCCCGACTACTGGGCCTATGTGGCGGAGCTGGATACCATCACCGATTTCATAGCCGGGGTAGTGGATCGAATGAGAAAACAAGCAGGACCACGACGAGAATGAGGGTGCGATAACGATGACCGCAGGCATCGCCGTCCAGCGGGAGGTTTCCCTGCGGAAGCGAATGCCGCTGCGCCACTTCCGGCAGCTGCACGGCCCCGAGGCACGAAATCTGTTTTTCCGCGAACCGGAGCCGTTCGGCGACGATTACACCGATCGAGAATTACTGGCCATCGGCCTCGGCGCGACGTTGTACGCACCGGCCACCCGGCCGGATCTGGCATTGACCATCAGCAAACGCGCCGAGCGCGGTGTGTGCTCGATGGTGATCGATCTCGAGGACGCGGTCGCCGATCACGAGGTGGAACTGGCCAAGCGGCAGACCATCGATACATTGAATCTTCTTGCGGCCAATGGGGATTCGAATCCATTGCTGTTCGTCCGGGTGCGCGACGCGGACACCATTACCGAGATCGTCGAGCAATTGGGTGCTGGCGCCTCGGTATTGACCGGGTTCGTTTTCCCGAAGTTCGACAGCACGACGGGCCCGAAGTATTTGGACGCGTTGAGTGCGGCGGTGGACCGGCTGCACCGGCCCATCTACGGAATGCCGGTGCTCGAATCGGCGGGACTGGTGCACCGGCAGACGCGGGATCAGGAGCTGACGCAGATCGCGGAATTGCTGGCCGAGCATCGGGAGCGGGTGCTCGCGGTGCGGGTCGGCGCGACCGATATGTGTTCGACGTTCGGTATTCGGCGTGACCGCGACCTGACCATCTACGACGTGCGGGTGGTCGCCGATGTCATCGCCGACATCGTGAACTACCTCGGGCGCGCGGACGGGACCGGTTTCGTGATCACCGGGCCGGTCTGGGAGTACTTCGCCGATCACGAACGGATGTTCCGGCCGCTGCTGCGCACCGCGCCGTTCGAGGAGTCCGACGCGGTGCCGTTCCGGCAGTACCTGGTGAGCCGGGACCTGGACGGGTTGCTGCGGGAGATCACCCTGGACCGGGCCAACGGGATCCAGGGCAAAACGGTGATCCATCCGTCGCATGTCGCGGCGGTGCACGCGCTGTCGGTGGTGACGCACGAGGAGTACTCGGACGCGCTGGACATCCTGCAGGTCGACGTCGGCGGTGTCGCGGCGTCGGGATATCGGAACAAGATGAATGAGATGCGCCCACACCGCAGTTGGGCGCGGCAGACGCTGCTGCGGGCGCGGGTTTTCGGTGTGGCGAATAAGGGAGTTTCGTTCGTGGATTTGCTGACGGCCTTGGTGACGGTATGACCGGCGCCGCTCTAGACATTGTTGGAATTCCCTGGGCAACAAAAACTCTCGGCCTGCGACTGCACCACGAGGAGTCATACGGCGCGGCCGCCGCCAGGCCCGCCAGCGCGCTGCCCGCCGAACTGGCCATCGCGGAGCTGATCCAACCCGGTCTGCGCCGCAATCCGCGCCGTGCCCACCTACTCGTATCCACCGTGCTCGGAAAACACCTGCCGACCGACCCGCGTGTCGTGCTCGACGGCGGAAATCGACTCGGCGACCTCGTCCGCGAGACCCTCGGCGACCGCGACGCACTCGTCCTCGGCTTCGCCGAAACCGCAACGGGTCTCGGCCATTGCGTCGCCGCACGCCTCGGCGCCGTCGGCTACCTCCATTCGACGCGGCGCGACGTAGCCGAGGCCGAAACCCTCACCGGATTCGAAGAGGGCCACTCCCACGCCACCTCCCACCAGCTGCAACCCATGCCCGCCGATATCTTCGTCAACGACCTCCCGCTGGTGCTCGTCGACGACGAAATCTCCACCGGCGCAACCGCTCTCGACGCGATCCGCGCCCTCCACGCATTTTCGCCCCGCGCGCATTACGTGCTGGCATCGCTGGTAGATATGCGGCTAGAGGTGGATCGCACCGCTTTCGACAAGGCGGCGGCGGAACTCGGAGTGCGGATCGATACCGTCTGCTTGGCGTCGGGGCACACGGTGCTGCCGGAGGGGCTGGTGGACGCGGTCGCTGATCTGCCCGAGCCGGACATGAATCCTGTTGCCGCACAGCGTGGTTCGTTTACTCGTATCGAATTGCCCTGGCCTGCTTCGGTGCCGGAAGGCGGCAGGCACGGGATCCTGCGTTCGGATGTCACCGCGTTCGACGCGGCCGTCGGTGCCGCGAACGACGCGCTGCGGTCGCGGCTCGCGGCGGAGTTCGCCGGTCGGCCGGTAATCGTGCTCGCGCACGAGGAGTTGATGTATCTGCCACTGCGGTTGGCGGCGGAACTTGCCGATTCCGGTACGCCAACTCGGTACCAAACCACCACGCGATCACCGGCGTATGTGCTGGACGAACCCGGGTATCCGCTGCGTCGCGGATTCCGTTTCACCGCACCGGAATCCGGTCAGGAACAGCCACGCTATCTGTACAACGCGCAGTGGGCGGCGGAATTCTCCGGCCAATCGGACGACGCTGCTCAGCGTGCGGATTCGACGGGTGATCCGGTGCTGGTCGTCGTCATCGATCCACCGGCCGATACCGAGGAACTCGTCGCGCACGGCGGGCTCGTCGATGTGCTGACCAACTCCGGAGCGGATGTGCTGGTCGCGGTGCTCCCCGGCGCCGATCCGCGCAAGCTGCGTGCCGAGCGACGTGCGACGGCACTGCCCGAGCCGCTGCACGGTCCCGCGTTCGGTTCGTATGCGGCCGAAGAAGTGTCCTGGCTGCTGAAGGACCTGTCCGATATCGACCTCGAAGCCGATGTGGCGGAACGGGAACGGCGCATCCAATCCGGTGCCGCGCACTACGCGGAGTCGCTGCCGATCGAGTATCAGCCGGATGCCGCTTACCGTTCGCTGTTCGACGAGGTGCTCGCCGACAGTGCCGAGCGGCTCGCGCTCGCCGTGGCGACTGTCGCGGAACTCGTTGTGGCCGAACGCGGTGACGACGTCGTGTTGGTGTCGCTGGCGCGGGCTGGAACGCCGATCGGCATCCTGATGCGGCGTTGGTTGCGGTCCGGGCGCGGTGCCGGACTGCCGAGTCTGGACGTGCCGCACTACGCGGTATCGATCGTGCGTGACCGAGGCATCGATGCCGTCGCACTGGATTATCTTGCGCGGCATCATGATCCGGCGTCGATCGTGTTCGTGGACGGCTGGACCGGCAAGGGCGCCATCACGCGGGAGCTCGGCGAGGCACTCGACGCGTATCACGCGGCGGGCGGTGCCCGGTTCAATGGCGAGCTGGCCGTGCTGGCCGATCCCGGCCATTGTGTCCGTACCTATGGCACGCGCGATGACTTCCTCATCGCCTCGGCCTGTCTGAATTCCACCGTGTCCGGCCTGGTTTCCCGCACGGTGCTGAACGACACGTTGATCGGGCCCGGCGAGTTCCATGGCGCCAAGTACTACCGAGAGCTGGCGGGCGACGATGTCTCGCTGCGGCTGCTCGACGCAGTGAGTGCCGCGTTCGATACCGTGCGCGATCGAGTGCCCGCCGAGGTGGCAGCCGTTCGCGACAGCGATCGCACGCCGACCTGGACGGGGTGGGCCTCGGTCGAGCAGGTGCGTGCCGAATATGGCATTGCCAGTGTGAATTTCGTGAAGCCCGGTGTCGGTGAGACCACCAGGGTGCTGTTGCGGCGGATGCCGTGGCTGGTGCTGGTTCGCGACGCCGAGGCGCCCGAGCACGCGCACATTCGCCTGCTCGCCGCGGCCCGCGGCGTGCCGGTCGAGGTCGTGCCCGACCTGGCCTATTCGTGTATGGGACTGATCAAGGATGTGCAGCAGACATGATGGAGCTACGCAGGCTACGAAGACAAACGCTGGTCGCCACCGACCTGGACCGAACAATGATCTACTCGCGCAACGCTTTCAGCGCGCACACCGACGTGCCGACCGTCTGCGTGGAACATCTCGAGGGCGCGCCACTGTCGTTCATGACGACCGCCGCCGCGCTGCGCATGCAGACGCTCACCGAGCCAGCGGCCGTCATTCCGACAACCACGCGGACCATCAAGCAGTTCGCACGCATCCAATTACCCGGCGCCCCATGGCGTTACGCCATCACCAGCAATGGCGGCAACATCCTCGTCGACGGTGTGCCCGACCTGCGCTGGCGCATCGACATCGACGCCAAGGTCCGCGCGGGCGGTGCGACCCTCGCCGAGATCACCGCCGAACTCCGCGCCCGCATCGATGATTCGTGGGTCACCAAGTTCCGCGAAGCCGACGACCTCTTCTGCTACCTGGTGGTGCGCCCCAAGGAAGTTCCCGCCGGCTTCCTGGCCGAGTGGGACGCCTGGTGCCGGGCCCGCGGCTGGTCCGCCTCACAGCAGGGCCGCAAGATCTACTCGATGCCCGACGTCGTCTGCAAGAGCCACGCCGTGGCGGAGGTCCGCCGTCGCCTGCTCGACTCCGGCGAACTCGACACCGAGGCAAGGACTTTCGCCGCAGGCGACGGCGCGCTCGACGCCGAGATGCTGCGCGCCGCCGACTACGCCATTCGCCCACGGCACGGCGAACTGGAACACCTCAACTGGACCCACCCGAACCTCACCATCACCCGCGCCACCGGCATCCTCGCTGGCGAGGAAATCATCAACTGGTTCATCAAGGGATCACCACAGTCGGCTGATTAGGCGCTACCTGGGTGTGGCCTGGGGTCCTGAAGTCAGGTGGGGGCTCGACCGCTATCGGTGACCGGCACAATGCTGGGGTGCGGGTACTGGTGACGGGGGTGAACGGGTATCTCGGGAGTGTTGTTGCCGAGGTGCTGCGGTCTCGCGGTCATGAGGTGGTCGGGCTGGTGCGGGTTGGGCGGGGACTGGTGCCGGATGGGGTGTCGGTTCGGGTCGCTGACCTGCTGGATGCCGAGGCGTTGACCGCGGCTGTCTGCGATGTTGATGTGGTGTGTCATCTGGCGGGGCTGACCCGGGTTCGTGAATCCTTCGCCGATCCGCTGCGCTACTTCGAGGTCAATGTGGGTGGTCAGCGATAGTGCTCGTGCTCGACATGAATTGCATTGGGAGCCAATGTTCTCCGATATTCCGAGGATCCTCGGCGATGGATGGACGGCGCTGACCGGTTCGCGGTGATCACGGCCTGCGGTCGCGGATCCGGCTGAGCCAGTCGAGGCCGTCACGCAGGGTCGGCGAGCGATCGGCTCTCGGCTGGTACCGTGCGTCGGGCGGCGCGGACTTGTGCAGGTACTCGTTTCGAGCGGCCAAGTCCGCGCGCGGCGGGGTCGGGTTGGCGTGGCCGACGTCGCGTGGCTGTGCGGTCCCCGGGTGGCCGAGGTTCTCGAAGAAGCGGTCGAGCGTCGAACGCTCTTGTCCGCGTTGGCTATCCGTGCCCGATCGGGCGGCGGACTTCTTGTCCGGCGCGAACGGGATGCCGGTGGAGAGGGCGCGCAGTCCGAGCGTGAGCATCTCGCCGAGCATGCCGATGCCGATGGACAGGGTGATGGGTTTGGCGTCATGATGCATCCCCATGGTGCTGCCGAGCAGGCTGATACCGAAACCCGTTGCTATCGAGGTCGTCCACACGACAAGGGTTTTCACGGTGTAGCGCTGCCAGAGATGCCCGTCGCGGGCGAACAACACGGTGGTGGTGCCGCGCACGGCACCGAAGGCGATACCGACCACACCGCCGATCACCAACCAGACGATGTCGGTCCCACTGAGGTCGGCGACCTTGGTTACGCTGTAAACACCGATCCCCACCAGGATCAACGGCGTAAGAAACGTGTCCCGCGCGTCCACCGGCTCCCCGAGGAACCGTTTCACGATCAACACGATCGCCCCGACGATGATGACGAACACCATCATGATGCCTCCCAGCAAGAAGTCCTGCCGGAAAACTAACTCCGCCCCGAGCCAGCTCGAGTCCGCCGAAGGTACGACCCGAAGGAGGATTCCCGCGTCAGCCGCGGCGGCTCAGTAGTTCTGCTGGCCGCCCAACTGCTGGGTGATGATGGCCTGGAGGCGTTGCAGTCCGCTCGGTGAGATGCCGCTTTGGATCTGGCCCTCGATGGTGCGCACCAGCATGGCGTCGCTGAGCACCTTCTCGCTGGATTGGATGAGCACGGTGCCGGCGCCGGTGAAATCGAATTGGCGTTCCTCACCGGAGTTGACGCCGAAGCGGGCGGCGCCGGCGGCGAGGAAACTGGAGATCCAGCGCTGGTCGTAGTGATGGCTGGGGGAGGGGCAATCGGCCCATCCGACAAGGGCTTCCGGGTCGACCCGCAGCGGCGGCTCGGCGAACATGACCGGGCCGTTGGAGGAGGCGAGGAACTTGCCGGTGCCGATCAGGGTGAGGAAGCCGGGCACGATGGACTGGTTCAGCGACAGGCCTGGCTCGAACGCGAGCAGGTTGGCGGCGCGGATGGTGAGATTGCCGTTGTCTTCCAGGTCATAGGAATTGATGCCGTAGCCGCGGTCGCCGATGATCAGCTTTCCGTGCCCCTCGGCGACCACATAGTCGCCGGTGAACAGCGGGGCCGAGAATTGTTGCGCCACCATGTGTAACAGCCCGCCTTGCAGACCGTGGGTGAGCATCTGGAATCGCATATCGCCGTAGTAGGCGATCATCGCGCCCTTGCGCATGAACCACGGCTTGTTCAGGTCGATGCAGTAGGCGTAGCTGTTTCCCGGAAGATTGTCGCTCTCACCGAGTTTCATCGGATTCAAGATGTCACTCATGGATCACAACTTCTCTTCCGAGGCCTGCACGTACACGACACCCTGTCCGACACAATGCAATTGCATGGCCTCACCGGAGCCGCGGCCTACCGCGTCACGCCAGCTGAGCGCCGTTTTCAGTTCGGTCTGCACATTGCCGTACGCGGCGACGAACGCCTGCGGATCGACGACGATCGGATTCGGCCCGCCCACTGGCAATTCCAGGAAGCCGCCGTGCGCGAGCAGCACCGCCGAGCCCTGCCCGGACAGTTGGGTGGTGAACATGCCCTGACCGGTGAGTGCGCCGGTCGCGGCACCGCGCAACGCGCCCATCAGCCCGCCGCCGCCGCTGCCACCCGAACTCATCACCGAGACAATGGAACTCTGCAATCCCGCGGTATTGGCCAGCAGCCGCGACGCCTCGACGCGCAACGTCGCACCCGGCTGCATCTGGACGACGTGCACCTCCAGTCCCGCGAATCCGTAATGCACTTCGCCGGTGCCGTGCGCGAGCATGGTGCGCTCGTGCTCACCCGCCATCATGCGACCGGCCACCCGCATCAGCCCGCCGCCGCCACCCATGGCCTGGCCGCCCGGAATCTGGTGCGGCGCAAAGGAAACATCCCCGGTATAGAACAGCATCGCGCCGGTGCGGGCCGCAACCCCACCCGCCATCCCGACGTTGACCTTGACGACCTTGCCGTTGACCTTCTCGAACATCCGCTCGCCCTTACCGTTCCGCCGGCTGGATCAGCACTACGCCCTGGCCGTCCCAGCGCAGCGAGAACGCCTCGCCCGCGTCCTGGCCGACGAGCGTGCGCCAGGAGACGTCGGTGACGAACGACTGATTGAGGTTGCCGCGCGCCGCGACGAACGCGTCCGGGTCGACGACGAGTGGGTACTGCGGCGACACCTCGAGGTGGATCAGCGGCCCGCCCGCCGACAGCAGCGCGACCTGCCCCTGGCCGGTGACCGTGGTGGTGAACAGCCCCGCGCCGGTCGACGCGCCGCGCAGACCGGCGAACCGGACGTCGGTGCGGAGGTTTCCGGCGAACGCGAGCAGCTGCTGCGATTCCACCTGCAGCGTCTCGTTGTTCAGGTCGACGACGGTCACGTGCTGGCCGTTCACCGCGAAGAAAACTCGGCCGTTGCCGGAGCATTCCATCAGCGCGAGCTTCTCGCCGGTCGCGCGGCGCTTGAGCCCGGCGAGCACGCCGTCGCCGCCGCCGAAACCGGCCGCTTTGAACTGCACATTGCCTTCGTAAGCGACCATCGAGCCGGAAATCGCGCGGAGAGTTGTCCCGGCGAGATGCGCCTCGATCACCTTCTTGGATTGTTCGAACAGTTGCGCCATGCGGGTGTTCTGCCTGCTGTCTCGATCTCCGAACATGGAAAACCACCACGTTCCAACTATGTGTCGACACATTAACCGATGCCCCGGGAACTGTCGGGGGTCATCGACTCGTTTACCTGAACCGTCACCCGCGCGTTTCTCGTAGAGTGGCTTTCGAACGCACCGACAAGCGAAGGGTCTAACTTGTCCGCAACACTCGCCAAGGGCCAAAACGGTCCGCTGGCCACGAACGACGTGGTGGTCTCCATCCAGCTCACGGCGCCCGCGGATCTGTCCGCACTACTGGTCACCGAACAGGGCAGGGTTCGCACCGACGCGGACTTCGTCTTCTTCAACCAGCCGAGCGGACCTGGGGTCACCTTGCAGCCCGCGCCTGCCGGGCAGCCCGCCTCGCTTGCGGTGTCGTTGAACGCGGTGCCGTCCGATATCGCGCAGATCCGCGCGGTGATCACCCTGGACGACGCGAACAGTAACTTCGGCCGGTTCCCCGCGCCCACCGCGATCGTGTCGGACCCGACCGGTAATCGGTTGTACGAGTACCAGATCGAGGGTTTGAGCAGCGAGTCGATCGTCATCGCGCTCGAGCTGTACCGCCGCCAGGGCAGCTGGAAGGTGCGCGCGGTCGGGCAGGGTTACGCGGGTGGTTTCGCGGCTCTGGTCACCGACCACGGTGTGACGGTCGATGATTCGCCAGCCCAGCCCACTCAACAGGCCCAGCCTGTACCGCAGGCCGCGCCGCCGCCCGCCTATCCGGCCCAGCAGCCTCCGGCCTACCCGACGCAGCCCGCCCCGAACTACCCGCCGCCGACTACGCCCGCGTACCCGGCGCAGCAGGATCCGCAGTACGCGCCGACCGGTGGCTACCCGCCGCCCGGACCGGGTTACCCCCCGCCCGGCCCCGGCTACCCGCCGCAGGGCCCGGGCGGCTACCCGCCGCCACCAGGACCAGGCGCGCAATACCCGCCGCCCGCGCAGGGCGGGTATCCGCCGCCGGGGCAGCCGGTTCAGCAGCAGCCGCCCGCCGAGATCAGTCTGAGCAAGGACCGTCCGGTCAGCCTGACCAAGGGCCAGCGGGTCACCCTGCGCAAGGAGGGCGGCGCCGCGCTGACCTTCGTCAAGATGGGCCTCGGCTGGGATCCGGTGAAGAACCGCGGCATGTTCGGCAACCGCACCGTCGATGTGGATCTCGACGCGTCGGTGGTCATGTTCGCCGACACGAACCCGGTGGACGTCGCCTACTACGGCCAGCTGACCTCCAAGGACGGCTCGATCCGGCACCAGGGCGACAACCTCACCGGCGAGGGCGAGGGTGACGACGAGGTGATCCTGGTCGACCTGACCCGCATCCCGGCGCACGTGAGCACGCTGATGTTCATCGTCACCTCCTACAAGGGGCACACCTTCGAGCAGATCCAGAATGCGTTCTGCCGCTTGGTCGATGGCACCAACAGTGCCGAATTGGCCAGGTACACCCTGGCCGGTGGCATGCCGTTCACCGCGATGGCGATGGCCAAGGTCTTCCGCGTCGGCAACGACTGGAAGCTGCAGGCGATCGGCGAAGGCTTCGCGGCCAAGCACCCCGGTGAGGCGGTGCCGCACCTCGGCCGGTTCCTGAAGCACTGATCGAGGCGGCGCGGACAGCAAGGCAGACAACGTGATTCAACTCAAGGCCGGGCAGAACATCGCACTGAGCGGCGATGTTCTCCGGTTCGGTGCGAAAGCCGATGCCGCGCTGGATGTTTCGGCACTGGTGGTGGCGGAGAACCTCAAGGTGTTCGCCGCGGAAGACTTCGTCTTCTACAACCAGCCGAGCGCCGCGGGGGTGCGGCTGACCGGGGACGAGGTGACGATCACGCTGCCTCAGGTGCGCGGTGACGCCAAGGCGGTGCTGCTGGTGGTCAGCGCCGATCCGGCCGTGCCCGCCAGGCAGGGCGGTCTCGGCTCGATCACCGCGATACTGTCCGAAAACGGCGACGTGACAGCGGAATTCGTGATCACGCCGTCGTCGGGGGAGGCGGCGCTCATCTGTCTGGAGGTGTATCGCCGCGGCACCGATTGGCGGCTGCGCGCCGTCGGGCAGGGCTACTCCGGCGGCCTCGGGGTGCTGCTGACCGCGCACGGCGTCGAGGTCGAGGACGATCCGGCGGACCCGGCGGCGCAAACCGGTTCGGCGGCGCAGACCGGCGACGTGCCGCAGCCGAGCGCGATCCAACAGCCGGGCCCCGGTGTGCACACCATGGCCGGGCCGATGGCCAGCGAGGCCCGCTCGGTTGTCGGGGCGCCGCTCGAGGTCGGGCACGGCCTTGAACGCCTGTGGATGATCTTCGAGGACGCCGCCCGCTCGGCCGCCGCGCTGGTCTCCGCCCGCGACTACGCGGCAAAGCGGCTCGACCACGAATTGTCCGCCGCCGTCTCGGATCCCGCGACCAGGAACACCCCGGCCGCCGACGTGGCGCGCCGCACCGCGCAACAACGCAACGACGATTTGATCGCCACCGCCGAGAGCAACCATCAGCGCGACAGCGCGCAGCTGGTGCGCGAACTCGCCGACGCCGACCTGATGCTGCCGCCCGCCCTGGCGTCCTGGGACTCACCGGTCTGGGACAAGCCGATCACGCCGAGCGACGGCATCCGGCTCGGCGAGCTGTACGCGCTCGACCGTGGCACGCTGCGGGTGCCGTATTGCGTTCCGGTGCCGTTGAATCGGCCGCTGTGGATCGATACCGATTCCACCCGGGCGGTTGCGCCGGTGCTCAGTGCGCTGCTCGCGCGGCTGCTCACCTCGGCGCCCGGTCGGCGCACGCTGGTCGACATCATCGATCTGACCGGGGCGTTCAGCGGCTTCACCGGGCTGCTCGCGCCGGTGCTGAACGGGCCGCCGGTCACCGACCACACCGATATCTCGGAGCGGCTGCAGGCCCTTGTCCAGGCCGCCGAACTGGCCGAGCTGGCCTTCACCAGCGGAATGGGCAGTCCGCCGAAGGAGCACCGGATTCTGGTCGCTGCCGATTTCCCGCACGGTTACCAGAGTTCGGACGCACAACGGATCGGGTCGCTGATCATGCGTGGCGATCTGATCGGGCTGTCCACGGTGATCATCGGCAGCGACGAATCCAACGCCGACGACGCCACCGTCGCGATGCTGTCGCAGTCGTGCAGGCACCTGCCGACCATCGACGGGACACCGCTGTTCGATCCGTGGACCGGCAGCCCGTGGCAGCTGGACCTGGACATGCTGCCGCAGGAACCGGGCCTACTCGCGCGCTATCTGCGCACCCACTGAGTCTGGTCGCCGACCTGCGGGTTCCACTCGCGGGTCGGCGCGACCCTCGGCCGCAACACCTCGGGTAGCCACGGCAGCAACGGATCCGGGGCACGGTCGACGATGCCGCCGATCGGATCGTCGACGTAGTCGCGGCGCACCAGATCCTCCTCGGGACGATAGATCTGCCGAACGATCAAGGCGCACAAGGCGATCACCGCGAGGTCGCGTAGCACAACGGTGCCGGTGAACCACTGCTCGGGCAGGCCCTTCTTGTCAAGGCCGAGGTAGTAGAACATGCGCGGCGCCCAGACCAGCGCGTCGATCGTCATCCAGGTCAACAGGATTCGCCGGTGCGGCAGCGCGAGCACGGCGATCGGCACCAGCCACAGCGAGTACTGCGGGCTCCACACCTTGTTGGTCAGCAGGAACGCGGCGACCACCAGGAAGCACAGCTGCGCGAGCCGGGGCCGCTGTGGTGCGGTGAGCGCGATGTAGCCGATCACCGCGCACGCGGCGACGAACACCAGCAGCGATACCGCGTTCAGGATGACCGGTTGTTGCGCGTGACTGAGGTCCCCGTCGAAACCGGCCCAGCCGGTGAACGAGGTGATCACGTTGTAGATGGAATCCGGGTCGGCATGCCGAGAGGTGTTGAGCCGGAAGAATTCTCGCCAGCCGTTCGGATACAGCGCGGCGATGGGCAGGTTCACCACGACCCAGGTGCCGAGCGCGGCCAGCACCGTGACGGCCGCGGCACCGAGCGGTCGGGTGCTGAGCAGGTGGACGCGATACGGGGTTTCGCGGATCCAGTCCCGTGCCATCGACCAGCTGTTGATGTCGCGCAGGCGCAGCCCGAGCTGGGTGCTCGGCAGCCGCTGCATCGGGTCGGCACGCAGGCACAGCACCACGATCGGGCCGAGCAGCAGCAGCGGATACAGCTTGGCGGCGCCGCCGAGTCCGAGCAGCAGACCGGCGAGCGTGGGCCGTCTTCGCGCCCAGGCCAGCAGGCCGGTCGCGGCCAAAGCCGTTGCCAGCGCGTCGAAATTGGTGAAGATATGTACGAGCACCAGCGGCGAGCAGGCGACCAGCGCCGCGTCCCACACCCGGCGCCCGGCCAGCTGCGCGGACGCCCACACGGTGACCAGCCAGGCGAGCGCGAGGCCGAACGCGACGACGTTGAAGTAGATCACCACCTGCAGCGCGCCGGGCAGCGGCGAGGCATCCCAGGCTTTGGCGATCCGCATCGAAAGGTATTGGTACAGACCGGATAACACCGGATATTCCATGTACCGGGTTTCCCGGTCACCGTCGGAGGTCTGTTCGGTCCAGTCCTTCTTGTACGGGAAGGCGCCCTCGTTCAACCGCTCCGCGCCGTAGAGCGGCACCGTGTCCGAATAGCACATCGCGATGTACTGGCGACCGTTGTTCCAGTCGAGGGTGAGCGATCCGTCCGCGGCGCCGGTCTGCTGAATGCAGCCCGCCTTGCCGAACCAGCCGAACGCGAGGAAAACCACGGTGAAGGCGAGCAGCACCCGCATCGGCGTCCAGAATCGGACCCGCCCGATCAGCGCGTGCTCACCGACCGGCCCCCCGATGACCGTGCACAACTGGGCGGTCAGCGAATCATTGCGACTCGGCCGATCCCTGGCGTCGGCCGACCGCAGATCCGGCGCGAGCGGGCCGGGGGCGACGTAGTGCGCGCCACCGGAAGGCGCGCCCGTGTGCGGCACGCTCCCGTTCGTTCGCTGGTTCACCAGTTCCTGATCGGTCACGGCACCCGACGCTACCTTGGGTTCTGATATCGGTTCGATCGAGTCATCCCCACTCGCGGTGTGGAGGCGCTACGCGCAGTGCGGATTACGCTTCCGTAAGCATTGCTTGCTGTGCCGAATTCGCGGGCGGAACCTGCGGCACCATAGCGTGTTCGGCCAGGTGCCGCAGGCTCGGACTACCTGCTGCGAGTGGTTGGCGGAGCCCCGGTGCTCTCACCCTGCCCGCCGTATCCGTTGGTGCCGGGCCGCGGCGTACCCGTCGCGCTCGGCGACGACCCGTCGGTGGGCGCAACCGGCTGGCCTGGCAGCGGCCCCGGGCCGCCATCTTCGTGTTGTTGCTGCTGCTGTTGTTGCTGTTGTGCCTGCGGCCGTGGCTGGGCACCGGGGATCTGGATCGGACCGAACGGGGTATCGATCTGCGGCGGCAGCATGATCGGCGGGATCAGCGGTGCCGCCTCGGTGGTGGACGGCGGGGTGTACGGCGCCGACCACGCTGGCACACCGGCCTGACCCTTGATCGGCGCCGGCTTCGGGAAGGTCTCGTTCTTCGTGCCGTCCAGCGCACCGTCCATGGTGGCCTTCCAGATGTCGGACGGCAGACCGGAACCGTAGATCATGGTGCCCTGGTAGTTACGCAGCGCCGTGCTGTCGACCGCACCGACCCACACGGCGGTCGAGAGGGACGGCGTGTAGCCGACCATCCAGGCGTCCTTGTTGTCGAGGGTATCGCCGAGCTGGGCGGTGCCGGTCTTGGTGGCCGACTCGCGGCCGCCGGCCAGATTGTGGTTGCGCGACCACGCCGCGATGGGTTTCATCGCGTCGGTGACGTTGTCGGCCACCGCGGCCGAGACGCGCGACTCGCCCGCCACCTCACCGCGATCCAGCAGCACCGAGCCGTCGGCGGCGACCACCTTCTGCACGAAATGCGGTTTGTGGTAGGTGCCCGAGGCCGCCAAAGTGGCGTAGGCGGAAGCCATGTCGAGTGGGCGGGATTGGTACTGGCCGAGCACGATGCCGTTGTTCGGGCCGCTGCCGTCCGTCTCGGTGAGCGACGGGCCGACGCCGGGAATGTTCTCCGGAATGCCGAGTTTGTGTGCCATGTCGGCGATCTTCTTGGGACCGTTGCCCATGTCGACCTCCATCCGGTAAAAGCTGGTGTTCAGCGAGCGCTTCAAAGCCTCGGCGATGGTGCAGGTGCCGCACCCTTCACCCTCGACGTTGGTGACCTTGATGCCGTTGACGGTGACCGGTGAGCTGTCGTACAGCTGCGAGAGCGGAACGCCCTGCTCGAGATTCGCCGCGAGACCGAACACCTTGAACGACGAGCCAGGCTGCAGACCGGCGTTGGCGTAGTCCCAGCCCTGGCCGTCCTCGCCGCCGTAGTAGGCGCGCACCCCACCGGTCTTCGGATCCACCGAGACGACCGCGGCACGCAGCTTCTCCGGCTCGCCCTGCATCTTCTTCTGCGCCGCGTCGACGGCCGCCTTCTGCGCCTTCGGATCGATCGTCGTGGTGATCGACAGGCCGGCGGTGTTCATCTGCTGCTCGCTGATGCCCTCGGCGGACAACTCCTTGAGCACCTGGGTCTTGATCAAGCCCTCCGGGCCGTTGTCCAGGGTCTTGTCCTTGGTGGTCGACACCGGGGCAACGCGCGGGTACTGCAGGCCTTGCCGTTCGGCCGCGGGTAGGTTGCCGCCAGCCACCATGCCGTCGAGCACATAGTTCCAGCGGGTCTTCGCGCCCTCGGGATTCTTCTCCGGGTCGAGGCCGGAGGGCTGCTGGATGGTGGCGGCGAGCACCGCGCCCTCGGCGGGGGTCAGTTCCGTCACCGGCTTTTCGAAGTAGGCCTTGGCGGCCGCGTCGATACCGTAGGCGCCGCGACCGAAGTAGATGGTGTTCAGGTACGCGGCGAGGATCTCGTCCTTGCTCCACTGCCGCGCCATCTTGGCCGAGATGACCAGCTCATGCATCTTGCGGGTGAGCGAGCGTTCGTCACCGACCAGGGCGTTCTTCACGTACTGCTGGGTGATCGTCGAACCACCACCTGCGCTTTCCTTGCCGAGGACGTTGTCCCTGGCGGCGCGCGCGAAGCCGGAGATGGAGAAGCCAGGGTTGGAGTAGAAGTCCCGGTCCTCGGCGGCGATCACCGCGTTGCGGACGTGCGCCGGGATCTGCTCGATCGTGACGTCGCTCCGGTTGCCTTCCGGCGGAACGACTTTGCTGACCACCGTCTCGCCGTCGGAGGCGAGGATGGTCGCGACCTGATTGGTTTTGAGGTCGCCGGGCTTGGGTACCGAAACAGTCGTGTACGCGATGAGGAACACGCCGCTTGGGATCAGGATGGCCATCGCCATCATCACGTAGATGACCCGGCGCACGATCCGCCACGGCGACTTCTTCTTCGCACCGGGTTTGCGCTTGCCAGGTCCGCCGGAGTCGCCGCCGCTACCGCCGTTGCGCCGCGGAGGTGGGCCGGACGGCGGGCCGCCCGCGGTCTGCCTGCGTTCGCCGGTGCCGTTGCCAGGGTCGCCGACGCGACGGGCGCGCTCGGCGGTCGGGCGCGGTCCGGTGGGCGGGCCAGCACGCCTGGCCGCATCGGTCAGCGCGTTGCGCTCGATCTTCTGGGTCGACTGCGCGCCGGGCGGCGGGGCCGGGTTCGGCCGTCCCTGTGGCGGCCGCTGCTGCGGCGGCGGGGGCGGCCCTGGCCGACGCTGCGGTTGCGGGCCGCGCAGTTCGCCGGGGTAGGGGGCGGGACGCTGCGCGGGCGGCGGGCCAGGCCGCGCGCCGGGCGGCGGCGGGCCGGGGCGCGGGGCTTGATACGGATTGGGACCTGGCTGTGAACTCCGTGGAGGACGGCCGCCGTGCGGTTCATCGCCGTAAGGGGAAGTCTCGTAGGGCGAATTCACTGACAAGATCTCCATAACTCGTAACGGTGCGGGTGGCTCGGAGCGGTCGCGTCGACCGCGGCGGACACATAATGGCTCCGCGAGTCACCCGACGGGCAGATGACCAGGCATTTCATTCGGCTGCGGTGCGCCGGGTCCCGGTGCGACGGCGCGTTGGCGCCGGCGTGGTACCGAGGACGTAGGACTGCACCAGATGATTCCAGCTGCAGCTCCGGCATACCTCGACGACATGCACCGAGAACTCCTCACGAGTCTCGGCGAGGCGCGTCAGCTCCTCTGGTGTGCGAGCAGATCCCGCCACGGGTCCGAGACCGTCGCCGTAGACCCAAGATACAAGCGTGAGCTGTTCTTTCCGGCAGATCGGGCATGTGACCTCGCTCCCCCGCCCGTGGAACTTGGCCGCACGCAGCAGGTAGGGATTCGCATCACATACCGAGGCGACATCGACGCGGCCCGCATACACGTCGGCCAGCAATGACCGGCGCCGGAGGGCGTAGTCGACCACTTGCCGCTGGATTCGCACGAGAACCAGAGTAGCGGTGTTGCCGAGGGGCCGCCCTGGCTCAGGGGTATGAGATACCCGGTAGATCCACGTTTATATCGACCAGGACTGTGCACGGTTATATCGGTCCGATATAGTTTGGAGTCGCATCCATCGGTTAGGTCTGTACATAGTCAGGGAGGTGAAGCCCGGTGCTCGAGCTGGCAATTCTCGGGCTGCTCCTCGAATCGCCCATGCACGGCTACGAGCTGCGCAAGCGGCTGACCGGCCTGCTCGGCGCGTTTCGGGCCTTCTCCTACGGGTCGCTCTATCCCACGCTGCGCCGCATGCAGTCGGACGGGTTGATCGCCGAGGAGATCCCTGCGGGCGTGGTCACTCGCCGTGCCCGCCGCGTTTACCAACTGACTCCGGCGGGCCGCGAGCGGTTCAGTGAACTGCTCGCCGATACCGGACCGCAGAACTACACCGACGACGGCTTCGGCGTGCACCTCGCCTTCTTCAGCCGCACCCCCGCGACAGCGCGGATGCGGATTCTGGAGGGCAGGCGGCGTCAAGTCGAGGAGCGCCGAGAAGGGCTCCGGGAGGCGATCAAGAAGGCCAGCGGGTCACTCGATCGCTATACCCGGCAGCTCCACCAGCTCGGACTCGAATCAAGCGAGCGCGAAGTGCGCTGGCTCAACGAGTTGATTGCGGCGGAGCAATCGACGAAGGCGGCACCACAGAAAGAGGGAAATATCGGCCATGAGTGATGACAAGAAGGCTGACAACGCCACAGAAGTTCGCGTCGCCATCGTAGGTGTGGGTAACTGCGCTTCCTCGCTGGTCCAGGGTGTGCAGTACTACAAGGACGCGGACGAGACCGCGACCGTGCCCGGGCTCATGCACGTCAAATTCGGCAAGTACCACGTCCGGGACGTGAAGTTCGTCGCCGCGTTCGACGTCGACGCGAAGAAGGTCGGGTTCGACCTCGCCGAGGCGATCTTCGCTAGCGAGAACAACACCATCAAGATCTCCGACGTGCCGCCGAGCGACGTTGTCGTGCAACGTGGTCCGACCCTCGACGGCATCGGCAAGTACTACGCCGAGACGATCGACCTGTCCGAGGCCGAGCCGGTCGACGTGGTCAAGGTGCTGAAGGACAACAACGTCGACGTGCTCGTCTCCTACCTGCCGGTGGGTTCGGAGGAGGCCGACAAGTTCTACGCACAGTGCGCCATCGACGCCAATGTCGCTTTCGTCAACGCGCTGCCGGTGTTCATCGCCTCCGACCCGGTGTGGGCCGAGAAGTTCACCAAGGCGGGCGTTCCCATCGTCGGTGACGACATCAAGAGCCAGGTCGGCGCGACCATCACGCACCGCGTCATGGCCAAGCTGTTCGAGGACCGCGGTGTGCAGCTGGACCGCACCATGCAGCTGAACGTCGGCGGCAACATGGACTTCAAGAACATGCTTGAGCGCGAGCGGCTCGAGTCGAAGAAGATCTCCAAGACCCAGGCTGTCACCAGCAACCTGAAGAAGGAGATGGGCGCCAAGGACGTGCACATCGGCCCGTCCGACCACGTCGGCTGGCTCGACGACCGCAAGTGGGCCTACGTCCGCCTGGAAGGCCGCGCCTTCGGTGACGTGCCGCTGAGCCTGGAGTACAAGCTCGAGGTGTGGGACTCGCCGAACTCGGCGGGCATCATCATCGATGCGGTGCGCGCGGCGAAGATCGCCAAGGACCGCGGCATCGGCGGACCGGTCATCCCGGCCTCGGCGTACCTGATGAAGTCCCCGCCCAAGCAGCTCGCCGACGACATCGCGCGTACGCAGCTGGAAGCGTTCATCATCGGCGCCGACTAGTTCGGTAGCGCTGAGTAATTCTGGCAGTGAAATGAGCCGGGCCCCACGAAAGTTCGTGGGGCCCGGCTCATTTGGCGTTGCGATGCCGATCAGTCCAGCGAGACGTAGACCTCGACCGAGGTCGGCCCCGTGTAACGCTCTATCTCCGCGGTGTGCGAGCGGGTGATGGTTCCCGCGCTCTCCGCCTTACGGACCTGGGCCCACGCGGTGCGCAATAGGTCGTAGGGCTTGTCGGAGACGACGAACTTGGCGTAGCGGCCCTGCGGGACGCGGGTGAGCACGTCGCCGGAGTCCATCTCGTCCATCGACGCCACCTCGTAGCCGAGCACGGCGACGGCGTGGTCGTTCTGGCCGATGTAGGCGGCGACGCGCGGCACGCTCTTCTCCCGCGCCAGGTAGCGGTCCCAGGTGAAGTTCACCAGGTCGAGGTCGCGCGCGGTCACCTCGCGTCCGGCGAGCGGGACGGTCAGTCCGGCGACCAGGCTCTCGTCCAACGTGACAATCTCGAAGTCCACAGTGTTGTTCCTACCCGTCGACTTGATCGTCTGCCAGCGCTACGAAGACTTCGGCCGTTCGCGCGTCGGGATAATGCTCCCAATCGCCGGTGTAGGCGCGCACGAACCGGCCTGCGGCCTCGGCGTCCCACACCGAGCGCCAGATGTGCACGATGGTGTCGCCGAGGTTGTCACCGCTCGCGGTGAAGCGGGCGAAGCGGCCGGCCGGCACCCTGGCAAGCACGTCACCGGGCAGTAAGTCGTCGACGCCGCGGCAGCGGTAGCCGACGATGTGGGTCAGGTACGAATTGATTTCCGGCGCGTGATCGACGTACGCGGTCGTCGGCGCCCCGGGCAGCTGGCGGGCCAGGTTGCGCTTCCACGCCTCTTCGACTTTCGCGCGGCGCGGTCCTTCGACCGCGAGCGCTGGGCTGCGAAGTACTGTTCCCGCCACCAGCGTCTCGGGTTGGTCAACGACATTGAAATCCACCGGCGTAGCCCCTATGTCTCGTCTGTCTCCAATTGGCGGCGTCGTCGCTCGAGCGCATATCCTTCCGCATCGATCCCGCGGCGTCGGCGTCGGCCTTGTCCGACACACTCGCTGTTCGCTCTCACTCTGGCAAACGATGCTGCCATGTCATCCGTTCCCCCGGGTGCGGGAAGGTCACAGCATCATCGCTATCCAGGCACCGGGATGGTCAGCCCGGGAAAAATTTCCACTTCCTTAGGCTGCTGCGGTGGCGGCGGGATGATCACGATCGGCTCCTTCGTCGGACTCGGCGGCGGATTCAGGATGTCGAACGGACCACCGGACGGCTTGTTCGCGGGCGGCGGCGCGACCACCGCGGCCGCCGGGGCGGGCGTGCCGGGGAACTGTTCGACCGGGGTGCCGTCGAGCGCGCCGTCCATCACCTGCTTCCAGATATCGGCGGGCAGGCCGGACCCGTAGATGTCGGCGCCGCGCGAGGTATGGATCGGCTGCGACTGTTCGGTGCCGATCCAGACCGCCGTCGACAGCGACGGGGTGAAGCCGATCATCCAGGCGTCCTTGTTCAGCTTGGACTCGCCGAGCTGGGTGGTGCCGGTCTTCGCCGCGGACGGTCGGCCACCGGCGAGGGCGTGTCCGTTGGAGTAGGCGGCGATCGGCGTCATCGCCTGCGTGGTGTTGTCGGCGATCGCGCGCGGGATGCGCTGCTGCCCCTCTGGCAGCTGCTTACCGGTCTGCTGTTCGGGCGCGCCACGGTCGAGCAACACCCGGCCGTCACCGGTCACCACGCGCTGCACGAAGTACGGCTGGTGATAGACGCCGGACGCGCCGATCGTGCCGTACGCCGACGCCATGTCGATGGGTCGAACGAGGTACTGCCCCAACACGATTCCGTTCAGCGGTCGCCCGCCGTCCTCGGTGAGCGTCTTGCCGGCGACCCCGGGGATCTCCGCCGGAATGCCCGCCGAGTGCGCGGCGTCGGCAATGGCCTTCGGTCCGTCGAACATCGACATGGTCAGCCGGTAGAAGCTGGTGTTGAGCGAGCGTTTCAGCGCCTCGGCCATGGTGCACCGGCCGCACGACTCACCGTCGACATTGGTGATCTTGGTGCCGCGGTCGGTGACCGGCGAACTGTCCAGCATGCGATTCAACGGAATGCTCTGCTGCTGCGCGGCGACCACCGCGAACGGCTTGAACGCCGACCCGGTCTGCAGCGGCGCCTGGGCGAAGTCGTAGCCGATGCCGTCGTTGCCGCCGAAGTAGGCGCGCACCGCGCCGGAGCGCGGGTCGATCGACACGATGGCGGCGCGCAGTTCCGGCGGCTGGCCGCTGAGCCGGTCGTGCACCGCGGTGAGCACGGACTGCTGTGCCTTCGCGTCGATGGTCGTGGTGATCTGCAGGGCGCCGGTGTCGAGCTCGTGGTCGCTGATGCCGGAGGAGCGCAGTTCGCGCACCACCTGCGCGCGGATCAGGCCCTCGGGGCCGCGCGCCACGTTGTCGTCGGGGATCTCGTTGAGCGGGATGATCCGCGGGAAAACCGTGGCGTCCCGGTTGCCCGGCGCGAGGATACCCATCTCGACCATGCCTTCGAGCACGTACTTCCAGCGCGCGGTCAGGTCGGGCAGGTGCGTTTCCGGGTCAAGGATCGACGGAGTGCGCACCAGCGCGGCGAGCACCGCGCCCTCGGCGAGGGTCAGCTGATTCACCGGCTTGTTGAAGTAGGCCTTGGTCGCGGCGGCGATGCCGTAGGAGCCGCGGCCGTAGTAGATGGTGTTGAGGTAGGCGGCGAGGATGTCGTCCTTGCTCCACTGCCGCGCCATCTTGGCCGCGATGACCAGCTCGCGCATCTTCCTGGTGAGCGTGCGCTCGGAGCCGAGGAAGGCGTTCTTCACGTACTGCTGGGTGATGGTGGAGCCGCCGCCCGCGTTGTCGCGCCCGAGCACGTTGTCGCGGGCGGCGCGCAGGAAGCCGGAGGCGGAGTAGCCGGGGTTGGTGTAGAAGTTGCGGTCCTCGGCGGAGAGCATCGCGTCGCGGACCGGCTGGGGCACCTCGGCCAGCGGGACCGGGGTCCGATTGCCGTTCGGCGGCACGACTTTGGCGATGACCGTGCTGCCGTCGGAGGCGAGGACGGTGGCGATCTGATTGGTCTGTACCGAGTCCGGATCCGGGATCTCGGCGCTCCAGTAGACGAGCACGAACAGCAGTGTCGGCACCGCGCCGAAAATGATGAACAGGGCGAGCACCAGACGCCGGAAGCGTTCTCCCCGGGTGCGCGGCGGGCGATTCGGATCGGGAGTCGGGCGCGGCGTCTTCGTCGAGCGGGTGTGTCGCTTGCCGCGTGTCGGCGTGGTGTCCAGCTCGTTGAAGCCGGCGATCGAGGCGTAGGGCGCGGTCTCCGGCTTGGCTCGGCGCCCCTTGCGCAACGACCTCACGACCGCGCCGCACTGGCGCGCGGCTCCGTCGTGCGCGCGGGCGCACCGCATCGTCGGTTCACGATCATCTCCTCCCGGAGCGTCGGCCGAAACTCACCTGCACGAACAACGATCGGAAATGGGCCCCCACGGGCCCGACTTTACTCGCGCCGTGGGTGACCCGCGATGCTATCACCGGGCCGAGATGGCACACCGTAATTCCGGCGATTACCGGAAATACATGCGCTGAGCGGGTGTTCTAGCTCTTGACGCCACCCGCGGTGAGACCGGAGATGATGCGACGCTGGAACAGCAGAACCATGATGACCAGCGGGATCGACACCATGGTGCCCGCGGCCATGATCGCGGCATACGGCTCGACCAGCGGGTCGTTTCCGGAGAATCGGGCGACCGCGACGGTCACCGGTTCGGTCTTATCGGCGGAAAGCAGTCGGGCCAACAGGTATTCGTTCACCGCGGCGATGAACGCGAGGATCGCGGTGGTGAATACCGCTGGCGCGGCCAGCGGCAGCATCACCAGCCGGAACGCCTGCAGCTTGGTCGCGCCGTCGATCCGCGCCGCCTCCTCGAGTTCCCACGGCAGTTCGGTGAAGAACGAGGCGAGGATGTAGACGGTCATCGGCAGCACGAACGAGATGTTCGGGATGATCATCGCCTGGTAGTGCCCGATCCAGCCGATATTGGTGAACAGCTGGAACAGCGGGGTGACCAGCACGACCACCGGGAACATCGACGCGCTCAGGATCAGCCCCGACACCAGGTACTTGGCGCGGAAGGTGAGTCGCGCCAACGCGTACGCGGCGAGCACGCCGATCAGCAGCGCGACGACGGTGGTGACCGAGCCGATGATGACGCTGTTCACCAGCGCCCTGCCGAAGTTGTTGCCCCGGCTGGTATCGAAGGCGTTGCGGAAGTTCTCCAGCGTGAGATGGGTCGGCCACGGCGTGTTGTCGAAGGTGTAGTCGGGGTCGCGGAACGCGGTGACGGCCATCCAGTAGAACGGCCCGAGCCCCCACACCAGCACGATGGCCACGCCCGCGTACAGCCGCACCGACTTGAGCCGCTGTGACCACGGAACCGATGGCGCGACACGCTTTTCGGCAGTCTGTACCGACATCAGTGCGCCTCCCGCTGTTCTTCCTGGGTGCGGACCGCGTTGGCGCCCAACACCTTCACCAGCACGAAGGCCACCGCGAAGATCATCAAGAAAGTGATGGTCGACAGTGCGGCCGCGCTGTTGGGGCCTTGCCTGACCTGATCGACCACCAGGATCGACACCACCCGGGTTGCCGGGTTGCTCAGCGTCATGATCGCGGGCAGGTCGTACATGCGCAGCGCGTCCATCGTCCGGAACAGCACCGCGACCAGCAGCGCCGGCTTGAGCAGCGGCAGCGTGATCTGGGTGAACCGCTGCCAGGCCGAGGCGCCGTCGACCCTGGCCGCCTCGTACACATCGGCCGGGATCACCTGCAGACCGGCGAGCAGCAGCAGCGCCATGAACGGCGTCGTCTTCCACACGTCGGCCGCGATCACCGCGAACCGCGCCGGCCACGCGTCGGAGGTCCACAGGATGTGTGTGCCGAGTACCCGGTTCACCACCCCGTCGTACTGGAACATGAACTCCCACAACCGCGCGGTGACCGCCGTGGGAATCGCCCACGGGATCAGCACCGCGGCGCGCAGCAGCGCACGCCCCTTGAACGTCTTGCCCATCACCATGGCGAAGCCGAGGCCGAGGGTGGCCTCCAGGGTCACCGTGATCACGGTGAAGAACAGCGTGACGCCGATCGCCAGCCAGAACTGCGAACCGAGGGTGCCGGTCGGGCAGCTGACCGTCTCGCCGCCCGCCTGGCACTGCTGCAGCAGCCAGTGCGTGTAGTTCGAGAAGCCGGCGCTGCCGCCCTCGACGAACATGCCCGTCGCCGGGTCGAGACCCGAATCCTTCTGGAACGACATCCATAGCGCCCGGATCACCGGGTAGCCGATGACTATGGCCAGCGCGAGCAGCACCGGCGCGACGAACAGCCAGGCTTTGCCGGAGCGCCGCATTTCCAATGCCAGGGTCTCGCCGAGGCCACGCTTGCGTGGCAGGAACTCATCGCTCGGCACAGTGCTGGCCGCTCCCGAAGGATCCGACACCGTTTCTCTCTCCTACGGGTCTCGTCGGGTCCGTTGCGCTTTCCGCCTACGATCCCGCGGTCTCGATGCCCTTCTGCATCCCGATGATCGCGTCGTCGACGGACTTGCTCTGCTTCATCGCAGCATAAGCGTTGTCCTGGATGGCTTTCGACACCGCGGGGTAGAACGGCGTGACCGGACGCGGCACCGCGCTTGCGATGGAATCCTTGAGCGCGGGCAGGTACGGCATCTTCGCGATCAGCGCCGGGTCGTCGTACATCGAGGCGCGTACCGAGGGCAGCGCGCCCGAGGCGACGATGTGCTGGGCGTCCTCGCTGATCAGGAAGCGAAGGAAGTCGAGCGCGGTGGCCTTGTTCTTGGAGTACGAGCTGATCGCCGCGTTGTAGCCGCCGAGCGTCGACGCGCCGACGCCGTTCTCGCCGGGCAACGGGGCGACGCCGAACTTGTCCTTCACCGTGGAGGAATCGCCGCCGACGTCACCGTAGGTGGACGGCCACTGCCGCAGGAACATGAGCTTGCCCTGCGCGAACGCGTTGGTGCTCTCCGGCTCCTTGAAGGTGATCGCTTCCTGCGGGATGTCACCGTTCTTGTAGGCGTCGACCAGGACCTTCAGTCCGGCACGGGCCTGCGGGCTGTTCACGGTCGGGGTCTTGCCGTCGGCGCCGACGAAGCTGCCGCCGTAGGCGTTGATCACCTCGGCGGCGTTCACCGTCAGGCCCTCGTACGGCGCGAACTGCCCAGCGTAGCAGCCGATGCCCTGTGCCTTGGCGATCGGGCACTGAGAGAGCAACTCGTTCCACGTCTTCGGCGGGTTGGGCACCAGGTCCTTGCGGTAGAACAGCAAGCCGCCGTTGGTGTTTCGGGGCGCCGCGTACAGGGTGTTGTTGTAGGTGGCGCTGGCGACCGGCGGGGAGAGCAGCGCGGAGGTGTCGATGGCGAAGGAATCCTTCAGCGGCTGGATCCAGCCCTTCGCGGCGAACTCGGCGGTCCACGGCACGTCGAGGGCGACGACGTCGTAGGTGGACTGCTTGGACCGCATGTGCTCGACCAGGTCGTCGTACTGCTGCGAGGCGTCGTTGGACTGTTCCTTGAACGTCACCTGCTCGTCCGGGTGCGAGGCGTTCCAGCGCTCGATGAGCTGCTTGACCGCACCGGTCTCGGTGGTGTCCTTGCCCTCGACGTAGGTGATCGGCCCGCGCCCGGTGAGGTTCTGGCTCGTCGCGCTCCCGCCGTTGTCACTGGAGCAGGAGCTGGTGAACGTCGCCGTCAGCAGCGCGACCGAGACGGCCGCGAGCACGGCCTTCGGTACGAGCGACGAACGTAGGGACGACACCTTATTCACAGCCATCGCGGACACTCCAGATCGATCGTGAGCATTAGCACACCCTGCCGGTTGCACAACGCAAGATACATGGTGTGGGAGTGACTCGCGGGATTGTGGCAGGAAGTCCTCGCTACTCTGGCGTGTGATGACATCGCCGAACCCGGTTCCCGAGCGGATGCTGACACGCATTGGTGGGCTGCTGCGCCAGGCCGAATCCACCGACAACGAGCACGAGGCCGAGGCGTTTCTCGCCGCGGCACAACGCCTGGCGACCAGGTCGTCCATCGACCTGACGGTGGCGCGCGCGCATATCGCGGGACGTGAGCGCAGGCCGACGCCGATTCAGCGGATCATTCCGATCGGCGAGCCGGGCAAACGCGGGTTGCGCACCTACGTCCAGTTGTTCGTCGCGATCGCGCACGCCAACGATGTGCGCTGTGATGTCGCTCGCACCTCGACACAGGTGTATGCCTACGGTTTCGACTCCGACATCGATACCTGCGAGGCGTTGTACGCGAGCTTGCTCGTGCAGATGGTCCGTGCGTCGGATCAGTACATCAAGTCCGGGCAGTACCGCTCGGCGACGGTGGAGAAGGTGGTCACCGAAAAGCGCTGGGGGCGCAAGGTGCGACGTCACGTGCAGGCCCCTGTCGCGGGTGTGACGGCGCGGCTGAACTTTCAGATGGCGTTCGCCGCGCGGATCGGGCAGCGGCTCGCCGCGGTGAAGGCCGAGGTCGAGGCGGAG
Source organism: Nocardia sp. NBC_01499 (assembly GCF_045040275.1). Taxonomy (NCBI): domain Bacteria; kingdom Bacillati; phylum Actinomycetota; class Actinomycetes; order Mycobacteriales; family Nocardiaceae; genus Nocardia; species Nocardia sp. NBC_01499. The sequence goes on from NZ_CP109426.1 coordinate 5,776,198, forward strand.
GTGGTGCCCGAAAGTACGGCGGCGGGCACCGCGCTCGCGCTGCGCAACAAGGAGATCGAGCTCACCGACTTCTACACAAGCACCTCCGAGGCGCGCGGGACGTGGCGCGGGCCGCAAGCCTCGGCCGGACATTCGGCGGCGGCGCGGCGGGCGGGGGACCGCGCGGGTAAGGCGGCTCGGCTCGGCACCTCGCCCGAACTCGGTGCCGCGCGTGGGCAATTGACGACGCGCAAGTCGCGCGGCTCGAACAACGGGTCGGCGTGAGTGCATGCCGGGCCGGTGGCAGCCGGGCTACGGCGCGTCTCTGTTCGGGCGCGCGGGAGAGCGCTGACTACGGTCGCGTACGCGTCGTTCGTGGACGATGCTCGTGAGCGTGCGTCAGCGGGTGAACCGAAGTCATCGTGCGTGTACGCGCACGACGGAGTCGAGCGCTGGCGAGGTGGAGTCGTGAGCGCGAACCGAAGTCACCCCGCGCACTCGTGTGCGACACGGCCGAGTGCCCGCGAGGTGGAGTCGTGAGCGTGCGAGATACGCAGCGCGCCAAGGTATACGACGCCGAGCAGTTGGTGCGTGGGATGTTCGACCGCGCCGATGAACACGGCAGCCGCACCGTCGAGCTGTACGGCTCGCACATCACGCTGCCGATCGAGCGGCGCTTCGCCTCGGTCGATTCCGTGCAGAGTTATGCCGACAAGGTGCTTGCCCTCAATTGGGTTCGGGGCCAATGGGATCGCGCGGGAACGTCGGTGCGCGTCAGGTCTCGCGCCGGAGCGACCGCTGCGCATTACGAGGCCGTCGACGCCGTCCTCGCCGTACCCTTGCACACCGGCGGCACCGCATGGGCGTTGCGCGAACTCGTGGTGCTGCATGAACTAGCGCATCACCTCGAGCTGAATCCCGGCTCGGTCGCCCCGCACGGACCCGAATTCTGTACGCGTTACCTGGAATTGGTCGACGGCATTATCGGTCCGGAAGCGGCACTTGTCCTTCGGGCGACGATGCTGGGTTGTGGCGTTCGGCTCGGGTAGTTATCCGTTGGCGCCGGTCTGTGTGGACATTGTCGGAGCTCGAGCGCTGTTTTCCGCACGTTGGCCGCGAAAAGTGTCCGTTCAGGCCGACTCTGGTGATGACTCGACCAGCCGCAGAACTCGCTCCAGCCGTTCCCGCCACCACGCGGCCCGCTCGGAGTCACGCTGCTGATACTGCTCGACGAGGGCAGGATCGGGTTGCGGCGGAGTTCTCGGCACCGGCAGATGCCCGTCTACGGGACGTAGTGAGTCAGTCACCACATCGCCGGTGAGCAGCGACAATGTGCCTAGTCCGCAGGCGAATTCGAGTTCGGGGAGCGTTCCGGCGAGAGCGAGTTGGGCGGCCAGGCCGACGCTGGTTTCCAGAGCTGAAGAGACAACACAGGGAAGGCCGGCGGCTTCGGCTACCCGCAGCGCGCGGCGGACTCCGCCGAGCGGAGTGCATTTCAGGACCGCGATGTCGGCGGCTCCCGCCACCGCGACCCGGAGCGGGTCCTCCGCGCGCCGGATGGACTCGTCCGCGGCGATCCGGACGTCGACGCGGCGGCGGACCGCGGCCAGCTCCTCGATGGTCCGGCACGGCTGTTCGACATACTCCAAACCGCCTGCGGCCTTGTCGATTCGGGTGATGTGCGTGACGGCCGTCTCGACATCCCATACCGCGTTCGCGTCCACCCGGATGGCGCCGCTCGGACCCAATGCGTCGCGCACCGCCTCGACCCGCGCGAGGTCCTCGGCCAGCGAATCGGGATGATCGGCGATCTTCACCTTCGCGGTGCCACAGCCCGATCCCGCGACAATCGCGTGCGCCCGTTCCGGATCGACCGCGGGGACCGTGCAGTTGATCGGAATCCGATCGCGCACCGGCTCCGGCCAGCCAACCGTCACCTGCTCCAGCGCGGTGGCCAGCCACCCGGCCGCCTCCCGGTCGTCGTATTCGGTGAACGGGCAGAATTCGCCCCACCCGAGCGGACCCCGGACCAGCATCCCCTCGCGCACGGTGATGCCACGGAACCTGGTGCGCATCGGGATCGCGTAGACGATGCTCTCAACAACGTGATCGGTCATCGTCGCCCAGCTTAACCGGCGCTGCCGGGTGCCGACCGTGCGTAACCGAAGCCCGCATGACGAGCCTTTCCCGGTTGTCCGCTGCGTATTCCCCTCATGCGGACTGAGTAGTTTTGCGGTCCTGCGCGCACCAAGCGGTCGCGATGCTGAGTGCATGACCTACTACCCGACAGTGCCGCAGCAGCAGTGGCAGCCGCCGCAGCCGCAGCAACCACAGCAGCGGACCTGGGACCTGCTGCTCGCCATCGCGCTGTACTGCGCCGCCGCACTGCTCGGCCTGCTCGCCGCCTACGCCACCTGCTTCTTCGCCTTCGCCGCCGACCCCTGCAGCGCAACCAACTGCCGCGACGGCTACCTAACCGCCGCCTTCATCGTCTCCTGGTGCGGCACCGCCCTCGCCTTACTCGGCTCACTGACCATGATCATCCTGGCCGCAATCAAACGCTGGTACATGTGGTACTGGCCAGTCCTGGCAGGTGTCCTAATCGTCATCTCGTTCGCCACAGGCGTCTCCCTAGCCTCCCAGGTCTACACCGGCCCCTAACCTCTGCCGACCGCCCAGCCGCCCACGGCATCATCAGCAAACACCTGCGCACCGCGCGAGTTCGCACGCACCCCTGCAGCCCGAATAATGCTGCCGCGCATGGTTCATCAGCGATTCGTGCCCGGTCTGCAAATTCGTGCGCACGCTCATACCAGTCGCTCACGAATAGTGCCGCTATGTGTGGGACCGCTAGCAAGCATGCGCGCGGCGCGAGACTGTGCGCGTGCTGCCGATCAAGCCTGCTGCGCACGGAATGGTCAGCGGCTTCGTGTGCGGTGAGCGATTTCATGTGCGCGCTCGGACCAGTCGCGCATGAGTTGTGCCGCCACGCGTGGGACCGCCAGCGAGCATGCGCGTGCCGTCGATCATGCCTGCTGCGCACGAGTTGTGCCGCTACGCATGGAGTGGTGAGCGACTTCATGTGCGCGCTCGCATCGGTCGCATATGAGTTGCGCCAGCACGGGTGGGACTCGCCAGCAGGCATGCGCGCGGCGCGAGACTGTGCGCCTGCCGTCGATGATGCTGTCGCGCCCGAATTATGTCGCTGCGCTTGGATTCGTCAGCGAACTCGTGTGCGGCGCGAGACTTTGTCTGCGTGCTGCGGGGTGGGTTCGGGCGGGTCATTCTGGGGTATGGCGTGGGAACGACCGGGGTGGGGGCCGGATCTTGTGCGGGCGGGGGTCGGTTCGTTGATCACGGTCGGGTTCGCCTGGTTTGTCGCGTCTTTCGTGCCCATGTATGAGGTGGTTGCGCGCGATGGTGGGCGGGTGTGGCGATATCTGGCGGTGGCGGAGGTCGTCGGTTGGGTGGGCATTGGGGCGTCGGTGGTCTGGGCGGTTGCGCTGATGGTGCGGAAGGTGCGTGCGGGCAGGCCGATCGGGTGGACGCCGTTGATCGCGGTGCCGTTGATCGTTGAATCGTGGGTGGCCGGATTTCTGATCGCGCTGGTGCTCGCGTCGATCTGACGCGGTACCCATCCTGCGATGGGTACCGCGTCGGGTCGGGTCAGAGGCGCTCGAGGATCATCGCGTTCGACAAACCGCCTGCCTCACACATGGTTTGCAGGCCGTAGCGCGCGCCACGGTCCTGCATCGCGTGTACCAGGGTGGTCGCCAGGCGTGCGCCCGAGGCGCCGAGCGGGTGACCGATGGCGATGGCGCCGCCGTTGACGTTCACCTTGCCGAGGTCGGCGCCGGTCTCTTGGGCCCAAGCGAGCACCACCGGCGAGAACGCCTCGTTGACCTCGAACAGGTCGATGTCGGATAGCTGGAGTCCGGCGCGCTGCAACACCTTTCGGGTCGCGGGGATCACCGCGGTGAGCATCAGCAGCGGGTCGTCGCCGACAACGGCGAAGCTGTGCAGCCGGGCCAGCGGCTTCAGTCCGAGCTCCTTCGCGCGCTCGCTCGTCATGATCAGCACCGCCGCGCTGCCGTCGCTGACCTGGCTCGCGGTCGCCGCGGTGACTTCCCAGCCGATCTGCGGGAAGCGGGCGGCCATCGCCTCGTCGTAGAAGGCGGGGCGCAGCTTGGCGAGGGAGTCGAGGGTGCTGCCGACCCGGATGCCCTCGTCGGTGGTCAGTCCGTTGATCGGCGCGAGTTCGTCGGCGAACAGGCCGTTTTTCGTTGCCAGCGCGGCCTTTTCGTGGCTGCCGAGCGCGAACTCGTCGAGCTGGGTGCGGGTCAGACCCCACTTGGCGGCGATCAGTTCGGCGCTGATCCCTTGCGGTACAAGGCCTTCCGGGTAACGCGCGGCGAAGCCGACGCCGGAAGGATCCTCGGAACCGATCAGGTTGGCGCCCATGGGAATTCGCCCCATCGACTCGACACCGGCGGCGACCACGATGTCGTAGGCGCCGGAGATCACGCCCTGCGCGGCGAAGTGGATCGCCTGCTGGCTGCTGCCGCACTGCCGGTCCACCGTGGTCGCGGGGACGGATTCGGGATATCCAGCGGCCAATGCCGCGCGCCGGGTCATATTGGCGCCCTGCTCGCCGACCTGGGTGACGATGCCACCGATCACGTCGTCGATGAGCACCGGATCGATACCGCTGCGGTCGACCACTTCGCGCAGGCTGTGCGCGAGCAGATCCACCGCGTTCACGTCATGCAGTGCGCCGTTCGGCTTGCCCTTGCCGATCGGGGTGCGTACCGCTTCGACAATTACCGCGTCTCTCATCGTGCTTCCTTTCGGACCGAGAGCCGGGCGGCCTTGCCTGGCTCTATCAACACATAGTCAGGTTACACCTGGCAATAGCCGAGACAAGTCAGCATGGCTATGATGTTGGTCATGGCAGCAGTGATGGAAGGACCGTTGGCCGATCTGAGCTCGTGGAAGCCCACGGATTGCTCGATCGCCAAGGCGATCGAACTCGTCGGCACCCGCTCGGTCGTGCTCATCCTGCGCGAGGCGTACTACGGCACCACCCGCTTCGACGGCTTCGCCCAACGAGTCGGCATCACCGACGCCGCGGCCGCCACCCAACTCCGCAAACTCACCGAAGCGGGCCTGCTCACCAAGCAGCCCTACCAGGAGCAGGGCAAACGCACCCGCCACGAATACATCCTGACCCCCATGGGCCGCGACCTACTCCCCGTAGTCCTCGCCCTCATGCAATGGGGCGACACCTACCTCCAACCCGGCCCACCCCCACTCCTGCTCGTCGAAGAATCCACCGGCGCCCCCGTCCGCGTCCAAGTCCGCAGCGACTCCGGCCACGAAGTCGCCCTCGAACAACTGGCCGTCCGCCTCAACGACGACTACCTCGACACCGTCCGCACCCGCAAAAACAAGCGCTGAACAGCCCGTCTCTCGAAGCGTCAGATGGCGATCGGCCGGTCGCTGGTCACAGTTCGATCGGGCATTGCCGTCGAAGTTCGACAACTCGGCTGAGCCCTGAACACCAGTCACGAACCTCTGGGCTGATCGCGCCGAGCAGGCGGAGGGCGTCGTTGTGACGAGCGACGATGTTGACGTTGAGCAGTGGCTCCATGTGTGAAACACGATTGCGAAGTCCGTGCAGCCGACCAGCGCGGGCAGCCAGGATGAAGCCATCTGGATCGTTCGTGTTGTGGGAGAAACCGTGCCGCAATGCCTGGTGCCACAGGACCTGACGTGCGCGGTAGTTGGCGTCGCTGGCGTCTTGTGTCGGTAGTAGTTTCGGCCACACGCCGAAGGTGATCTGAGCAAGCACGTCGTCGTGGGTGACTGCGGCACCTTTGCGTGGGTGGCCGACCTGACGACCACCGTCGGCTTCGTGGGCGTGTTTCCCGGCGGTTCTGCGTGAGTCCCTGGTCAAGGAGTTGAGAGGACGTGCGGGGTCGAGAAGCCAGTCCTTGCTATGGGTAATACCGGGTTGGGTGTGGTGTGGCTGAGCGGCATTCCAAGTCCGCAGCTGATCATCGATCGCGTTGCGTAGCGCGACTTCGGTGATGGCGAGAACCTGCTGGAAGGCAGCGGACAGCTGGAGATTCCATTTGTAGAGCTCGAGTGCCTGGAAGGGATCATTTCCGCAGCGTTTGGAGTAGGTAGCCAGCCGAACGGGATGCAGGTGTTTGTTGACGGCGACGATGGTCGCGTGCTTTGGCATACCCGGTTCCCCCCGCTATCATTGACCATAGATACGAGGACAAGGTCCCTCGTAAACACATGGAGTTTCCCCCGCGGCAGCTAGGTCGCGGGGGTTCTTCGTTTCGAGGACAGTAGACGCCTCAGCCGTACCCATGAAATCGACCTCGGCGTGGTTCCTGGACGCCGCTCGCGTGTGTCTGGTGTCGTGAATTGACCGTCGTCGACGCTGCGATGCTGGCGCCTGGCGAGCCTCGGCAGCACCGAGCCGCTCACTTCATTCTTCGCCGGAGGAGCTTGGGAGGTCCAGAAACGACCGAGCCCGGTCCGTTGGGGACCGGGCTCGGAGTGACGGGGTTGCTCAGTTGAGGCGGCGGCCGTCTTTGGCGGAGAAGAAGTAGGTGTGTTGGGGGTCGGTGGAGAGGCGGACTCGGGTGCCCTTGGCGGGTGGGTTGCGCCAATCCGCGCGCGCGACAATGGTTTCGCCGATGGCGTTGCCTTCGGAGGTGGTGCGGCCGTAGATGTAGGCGTCGGAGCCGAGTTCCTCGACGACGTCGACCTCCATCTCGATGCCGGTGCCGGAACCGTTGCCGAGTTCGAAGTGCTCGGGGCGGATGCCGACGGAGACCGAACCCTCGGCCGCGTCGGTGACCGAGCGCGGCAGCGGCAGCACGTGGCCGCCGAGGGAGACGGATCCGTCGGACACCGGCAGCGTGAAGAGGTTCATCGCGGGCGAGCCCATGAAACCGGCGACGAACACGTTGACCGGATCCTGGTACAGGTCGCGCGGCGTCGCACACTGTTGCAGCAGACCATCTTTGAGTACCGCGACGCGATCGCCCATGGTCATCGCCTCGACCTGGTCGTGCGTGACGTACACGGTGGTGGTGCCGAGCCTGCGCTGCAGCTGCGCGATCTGGGTGCGGGTCTGCACGCGTAGCTTCGCGTCCAGGTTGGACAGCGGCTCGTCCATCAGGAACACCTGCGGCTGGCGCACGATCGCCCGGCCCATCGCGACGCGCTGGCGCTGACCGCCGGACAGCGCCTTCGGCTTTCGATCGAGATACGGCTCCAGGTCGAGCAGCTGCGCCGCCTCGAGCACCCGCTTCTGCGTCTCCGCCTTGGCGACCTTCGCGAGTTTCAGTGCGAAGCCCATGTTCTCGGCGACGGTCATGTGCGGGTAGAGCGCGTAGTTCTGGAACACCATCGCGATATCGCGTTCCTTGGGCTCGGCGTGCGTCACGTCGTTGGCGCCGATCAGGATGCGCCCGTCGCTGACGTCCTCCAGGCCGGCCAGCATGCGCAGCGAGGTCGATTTGCCGCAGCCCGACGGGCCGACGAGGACAAGGAATTCGCCGTCTTCGATTTCCAGATTCAACTGGTCGACAGCGGGTTTGGTGGATCCAGGATAGAGCCGGGTAGCCCCGTCGAAGGTCACTGTGGCCATGACAAAATCACATCCCATCACCGGCAGGAACGTGCCGGACGATCCGAGTAAGGGTTGACCGGCGACATTACCGTGTCTGCTCGATTCGTGCTCGAAATGCTCGAGTTCGCGCGGATGTGGCAATCGCTGGGCTGGCGATCGGTAGCGCCGGTAGCCTCGATCGGGGACTTAAATCCGAACGACGAGGAGTGATTTCATGACGCGATCGGTTCGTATCGGAGTTCAGATTCAGCCGCAGCACGCGCCCGAGTACCGGCTCATCCGCGACGCCGTCCTGCGGTCCGAGGACGCGGGCGTCGACGTCGTCTTCAACTGGGATCACTTCTACCCGCTCAACGGCGACCCCGACGGCGCCCACTTCGAATGCTGGACCATGCTCGGCGCTTTCGCCGAGCAGACCGAGCGGGTGCAGATCGGCGCGCTGGTCACCGGCGGCGGCTACCGCAACCCGGACCTGCTCGCCGATATGGCGCGCACCGTCGACCACATCAGCGACGGCCGCCTCATCCTCGGCCTCGGTGCAGGCTGGTTCGAGAAGGACTACGACGAATACGGCTACGAGTTCGGCACGCCGGGCACCAGGCTCGCGCTGCTGAAGGACAACATGGCCCGGCTCAGCGCCCGCCTGAAGAAGCTGAACCCGCAGCCGACCCGCGATATCCCGATCCTGATCGGCGGCGGTGGCGAGAAGAAGACGCTGCGCCTGGTCGCCGAGTACGCCGACATGTGGCACACCTTCGCCGACCTCGACTCGCTGGCACACAAGAACAAAGTGCTCGCCGAGCACTGCGCCGCCGTCGGCACGGACGAGTCGCGGATCGAGCGTTCGGTGCAGTGGCCGGGAGCGGAGCAGGCGTCGGCCCTCGTCGACGCCGGTGTATCGCTGTTCACCGTCGGCGTCAGCGGCCCCGGATACGACCTGAGCGAGGTCGAGCGAGCGATCCGCTGGCGCGACGAGGTGAACCCCGAGCCGGTCAGCGGGCTTGCCTGAACCACCCGCACACGCGGGGTGTCGAGCTGGTCGGACCGGGCTCGCGGCGAGCAGGCGACGTCGTGCGGCCGAACACCGCTGATCCGGTCCGACCCGGATTGCCGACCGGGGCGTGCCCCGACGACGCCCAATTCGGATCACGCTGATCCGAACTCTGTCGCCGCTGGTCCGACTTGTCGCATTCGAGGTGACGCGGCTCCGACGGCGGGGTAGCTGCGAGTTAACACTTGGTCGCGGCTAGGGTTTCTCATCATGGCTGGTCTGCCCGCTGTGCGGTCTCGTGCGTTGATCGCCGTGATATTGCTTGCTGTCGGTCTCGCGGCCACGGCGTGTGGTTCCGGCTCCGATGATGCGTCCTCGGAACGCAACCTGTGTTCCCCGCCAGGGGTGAGCGCGGCCTCGGCCGCGCCGACGAACCTGGCGTCCGCGCAGTCCGCGGGCACGGACAAGTACACGACGGCGAACACCGCGCCGGTGTCCTCGATCGACACCTCGAAGCTCGGCCTGATCACACCGGGCAAGCTCAGCGTCGGCACGCTCTCGGACGCGCCGCCGAGCATCTGCGTGAACGGCAAGGGCACCTTCACCGGCTTCGACAACGAACTGCTTCGCGCGATCGGCGCGAAACTCGGCCTGCAGGTGGAGTTCTCGGGCACCGAGTTCGCCGGGCTGCTCGCCCAGGTGGCTGGTAACCGCTTCGACGTCGGGTCGTCGAGCATCACTACCACCGACGCGCGCCGCCAGCTGGTCGGCTTCACCAATGGCTACGACTTCGGCTACTTCTCCCTCGTCGCCCCGAAAACCAGTGGCATCAAGGGCTTTTCGGACCTGAGCCGCAGCACCCGCATCGCGGTCGTGCAGGGCACGGTGCAGGACGAGTACGTGGTCAACACGCTGCACCTTGATCCGGTGAAGTTCCCGGACTACAACACCGCCTACGCCAACCTGAAGTCCGGCCAGGTCGACGCCTGGGTGGCGCCGTCGGCGCAGGCGGAGGGCGCGATCAAGCCTGGTGACGGAACCGCGGTGGCGCAGAACACCTTCAGCCTGGACAACTTCGTCGGCTGGGCGGTCTCGAAGAACAACCAGCCGCTGACCGACGCGCTCAACAGCGGCCTCGACGCGGTCATCGCGGACGGCACCTACGCCAAGCTCTACAGCGACTGGGTGCCGAGGGAGCTGCCGCCGGGCTGGAAGCCGGGCTCCAAGGCGGCGCCGCTGCCGCAGTTGCCGGACTTCGCCGCCCTTGCCGCGCAACACAAGCCGGACGACACCGCGGCGGTCGCGCCGAAATCCACACTGCAACAGCTGAAGGATACGTTCTTCGACTGGTCGTTGTACCGCAAGGCTTTTCCCGACCTGTTCAAGACCGGCCTGCCGAATACCCTTATCCTCGCGGTGGTTTCGGGAGTCCTCGGCACCATCCTCGGCATGCTGCTCGCGGTGGCCGGTATCGCGCGGACCCGCTGGCTGCGCTGGCCTGCCCGGGTATACACCGACATCTTCCGCGGCCTGCCCGCGGTGGTGATCATTCTGCTGATCGGCCTCGGTATCGGCCCGGTGGTCCGCAACATAACCGGTAGCAACCCGTACTGGCTCGGTGCGGTAGCGCTGGCATTGCTGGCTTCGGCCTATATCGGCGAGATCTTCCGATCTGGCATCCAGTCCGTCGAACCCGGTCAGCTGGAAGCGTCCCGCGCTATCGGCTTCGGCTACCGGCAGGCAATGACGCTGGTGGTGATCCCCCAGGGTGTGCGGCGCGTGCTGCCCGCGCTGATGAACCAGTTCATCGCGCTGATCAAGGACTCGTCGCTGATCTACTTCCTCGGCCTGCTCGCTACCCAGCGTGAGCTGTTCGCGGTCGGTCGCGACCTGAACGCACAGACCGGCAACCTGTCCCCGCTGGTCGCCGCGGGCCTGGTCTACCTGCTGTTGACCATCCCGCTCACCCACCTGGTGAACTACATCGACCGCCGCATGCGCACCGGCAGGCCGGACCGGCCGATCGACCCGGTCGAGACCGCCACGATCACGGAAGGGCGCGGATAGATGAGTGCCTCTCTCACTGGAACCGGCTTGCACCTGAAGCTCGGGCACAATCACATACTTCGTGGCATCGACATTCACGTCGCCGCGGGTAAGACCACCACGGTCATCGGCCCGTCCGGCTCGGGCAAGTCGACGCTGCTTCGCGTGCTCAACCGGCTGCACGAGCCGGACCAGGGCGATGTGCTGCTCGACGGCAAGTCGGTGCTCACCGAGGACCCGGACAAGCTGCGCCAGCGCATCGGCATGGTGTTCCAGCATTTCAATCTGTTCCCGCACAAGAGCGTCGCCGACAATGTCTCGCTCGGCCCGCGCAAGCTGCGCGGGCTGTCCAAGGACGAGGCGCGCGCCGTCGCGGTGGAGCAGCTCGAGATCGTCGGGCTCTCCGACAAGCTCGACACGCGGCCCGGGAATCTGTCCGGCGGGCAGCAGCAGCGGGTCGCGATCGCCCGCGCGCTTGCCATGAAGCCGGAGGTCATGTTCTTCGACGAGGCCACCTCGGCGCTGGACCCTGAGCTGGTCAAGGGCGTGCTCGCGCTGATGGCCGACCTGGCCTCGGGCGGCATGTCGATGATCGTGGTGACCCACGAGATGGGCTTCGCCCGAACGGTTTCCGACAGCGTCGTCTTCATGGACGCGGGACAGGTCGTCGAGACCGGCACGCCCGACGCGTTGTTCGACAACGCCGAGACTCCGCGCCTACAGCGCTTCCTTTCCCAGGTGCTGTAGCGCACCCTTAGCTAACTCCATTGATGCGCATCTGCTAATGTGTCTGCGCTCACATATCCATCTGTCCACGCTTGGAAAGAGGGAGATCTGATGACAACGGCACATATGCAGCACACCGAGCACGATCACGCGCACGGCCCCGGCTGCGGGCACGCGGTGATCGAGCACGGTGATCACGTCGATTACGCGCACGACGGCCACCTGCACCGCGAGCACGACGGCCACTACGACGAGTGCGAGCCGCAGGGCCACACCGCACACACCGAGCACAAGCACGAGCACGGCCCCGGCTGCGGCCACGACACCGTCCAGCACGGCGATCACGTCGACTACGTGCACGACGGCCACCGCCACGCCGCACACGACGGACACTACGACGAGCACTGAGGTCGGTGTGAGGTTCTAGAGTCGACTGCGTGATCGAGGCAATAGAGATTCCCACCGCTGCCGGCACGTTCGACGCGCTGGCCAGCGGGGACGCCGGGGGACGGGAAGTCATGCTGCTGCACGGGTTTCCGGAGGCGGCCATCGAGTGGGAGTTCCAGCTCCATGCGCTCGGCGGCGGTGGGTGCCACGTCGTCGCGCCTGATCAGCGGGGGTATTCGCCCGGTGTGCGGCCGGATAAGGTCGCCGACTATCGGCTCGACGAATTGGTCGGCGATGTGGTCGCGATCGCCGACCAATTGGGTTGGCAGCGCTTCGATCTGGTCGGGCACGACTTCGGCGCCTATGTCGGGTGGGCGGCAGCGGCGGACCTGCCGGAACGGATCCGCAGTTTCACTGCGGTGTCGCTGCCGCATCCCGCCGCCTTCCTGCGTGCGATCACCGAGGACGAGGACCAAGCGCAGCGGTCGCAATACTTTTCGCTACTGCGCAAGCCGAGGGTGGCCGAGCGGGCGCTGCTCATGGACGACGGGGCCGGGCTCCGCAAGATCTTCGAATGGAAGATCCCGGAGGAGCGCATCGACGAATACGTCCAGCGCTTTTCGCAGCCGGAAGCGCTCACCGCGGCACTGAATTGGTATCGGGCAATGCACCTGGCCGGCCCGACCGGGCCGGTATCGGTGCCGACGCTGTATGTGTGGAGCACCGAGGACAGCTCCATCGGCTCCACCGCGGCCCTGGCCACCGAAAAGCACGTGACCGGACCCTATCGGTTCGAAATGCTCGAGGAAGTGTCGCATTGGATCCCTGAGCAGGCACCCGAGGAATTGACCAGGCTGATCATGCAGCACCTGCTGGCGCATCGCACCTGACGGGACCGGTATTCCGCAATGGGCTGACACGGCACCCGCCGGGGTGAATTGTGGACAACAACGTCTACCCACCGGAGGCGAGCCCATGGACGTCAAAGAAATCAACCGCAAAACCATCACCCAATTCCGCGCCGGCGGCGAGATCGATGGCATGCACCGCGACAAGCTCGTGCTGCTCACCACCACCGGCCGCAGCACGGGCGCCGCGCACACCACGCCGATGATGTTCCATCGCGACGGCGACCGACTGCTGGTCATCGCCTCGAACATCGGCGCACCCACGCACCCGGACTGGTACCAGAACCTGGTGCGCGACCCCGAGGTGACCGTCGAAGTTGGCGACGAAACCTACGATGCCGTCGCGACCCCGCTCGCTGGCGCCGAACGCGACCACATGTGGACGATGTTGAAGCAGCTCTATCCGTTTTTCGCCGACCACGAAACCAAAACCGACCGCACAATTCCGGTCGTCTCGCTAACGAGACGATAAAACGCCGATCCAAAAGGGCGCACCGCTCCGAATGCGGAGCATGCCCAACACGAACACACGCAATCTGCACGAGCTGTCCGCCGATATCACCGCCGTCGTCCGCGAGGTAATAGCGACCGGCGAGGACGCGGTCATCACCGACGACGGCACCGAGGTGGCCGTCATCATGTCGATGGCCGACTACGACCGCCTGCACCTCTACGCCGAACTGGCGGACGCGGCCCGGCCCGGCTATGCGGGCGCGACCGAATTCCGGGCAATGTCCATCTCGGAGATGCTCGATGTGCTCGGCGTCCATCCCACGGTGGACCGCGGGCTCCGTGGCTGACTCAGGCGCGCAGGGTGGCGAACGCCGACCACAGCAGCGGCGAATGCTCGATGGTGCGTTCGGTGCGCCAGGCGCGCAGTCGCTCGCGCTGCCATGCGGCGAGCGCGGCCACCGGGTCCGGCTGTTCGTGCGCCGCGTCGATGGCGCAGATGGCCTGCTGGAGCGGGTTGGCCGCCGGCGGCGCGCCCGCGATGCGGTGGAAGGCGAGGTCGGTGGGCAGCGGCCAGCGGCTGGCCGTCACCAGCTCGGCACCGCCGTTGATCATGGCAGCGGTCAGCCCGAGCGCCTCGGTGAAGCGCAGATCGCCGCCGCTCTCGCAGGCGATCAAGGCCACTCGGCTCGGAATAGGCCAAAGGTCGTGGCCGTCAACCGGTTCCGTGGCGAGGGTGTGTGTGCCGAGCAGGAAGTCCTTGGCGGACAACGGACGATGGGTGCGGGTCGGGACGGCGAAGCCGAGTGTGTCCGCGGTGCAAGCCAGGTGGAGTTCGGCGTCCTCACTCTGGCCGGATTCAGGGGGCGCGGCGGTGACGTGGCCGACGTAGATCAGGCGGCTGGCGCCGTCGCGTAATGCCGTGCTCAGCCAGGTGCGGTCGATATCGGTCCGGCGGAAGGCTTCCGTCGGGTCGAGTACCGAGGGGAGCAGGCGGTCCTGTGCCGCGTACTCGGCGATCCGTTGGGCGAGTGGAGCATTCGCGGGCATGCGGCCGAGTACCGAGCCGAGAATCGAGTCGGCGCGGAAGCCGGGAATGCGTGGATCCAGCACGGCGACAACGGGTGCGCGGTGCGTCGCGGCCCAGGTGCGTGCGGTGCGTCCCGGCGCGTGCACGATGCTGGCCGGTGCCAGCAGGCTGACGTCGGCGATATCGATCAGGCGAACTTCCGGACCAGGGGCGATGATCTCCCACGGAACCTGCGCCACCCGCGGCGACGGCTGCAGTCGAACGTGCGGGCGGATCCCGCGCTGAGACAACTCGTACAGTTGGGCGGCCAGACCCTGGGGCAGCAGCGCACGGGAAAGAGACTGGGCGACAAGGTACTCGGTGTCGTGATCGGCGAAAGCGCCGGTGGTCATGGCGCGTTCGAGTCCACCGGGCTCGGCCGGGTGCGGCAGCGCGTCGGCCAGGCGCCGTACCGCTTCGAGTACCGGTGCTCCCGGCAGCATGGCCGCCCCCCGCGGCGCGGTGTCCTCGGCCCAGCGCCAGGACATGTACACGTCTCCCGCGTCGGCCATGCGCACCACGACGGTCGGCTGTCGCGTCATACGGTCAGCACCCGGCTGTCGCGGATCACTCGGCCGTAGCGTTGTTCGGCGGCGGCGATGTAGGGCGCCAACGCGATCCGGCCCTCTGCGGCCAGTGCGAGCCGTGGCGGCGGGGAAACCGGAAGACCCGCGCTGGCCGCGACCTCGGCTAGCGCGGCACCCAGTTGGAGCGCGGTGGCCCCGGGGTGTTCGGCGAGATCGGCTGGGGGATCGAGGAGTTCGAGCGGCAATCGGTCGGCGCGGCCGTCCTCGGACCTATCGATGTTCAATGTGGTACCTGCGCACTGTGTTTCGATCAGGTCGGCGAGGAGCAGTCCGTTGCCGGACAGGTAGGCGAAGCGGAACGCCAATCGCATGGCGGGGTCGGCGATCTGGCGGTTCCACTGGTCGCGCTGATTACCGTTGGGGAGCGTGTAGCGCACGGCGTCGATGGCCAGCGCGGCAGGAACGGCGAGCTCGATCGCAGGGCCGAGCAGTTCGGGCGAGTTCGCGACGGCACCTTCGAGCAGCGTCGCATGCCAGAAATCGAGCTGGGCACAGTGCAAGCCGAGACCGTGCTCGGCATATGCACCGAACGCCTCGGCGAGCAGTGTCTCGCACTCCTCGAACCGGCCGCCCTTGAATGCCACCGTGGCCAGGCGCATGCGCAGGTCGGCGGCGTCCAGCACCGCGCCGGACTCGACGAAGTAGGCCAGGCTCCGGCCGTATAGCTCCTGCGCTTGTACGAGATCCTCGCGACCCTCGGCCAGGAAAGCCATTGTCTTGAGCCCGATTCCGGCGCGGTAGCCGAGCCCGGCCTGCTCGAAGTACCGCTGGCTGGCGCGCAGCGGCGCCTCGGCCTCGTCGAAGCGCTCGACGCGGACCAGCATGGTGGCCAGGTTCTGCTTGGTCTCCGCGACGGCATTGTGGTCGTCCGCCGCCTCGAACGCGGCGAGCGCCTGCTGGACGAAGTCGACGGCGAGGTCGCGGCGTCCGGTCTCGAAATACGTTGCGGCCAGGTTCATCAGCGGATGACCGGCCAGTTGCGGCGCGAAACGCCGTGCGGCGTCGAGGGATTCGGTGGCAAGTTCGGCGGCGTAGGCCCAGTGCTGGCGATGCAGGGCGACGGCGGTCAACGACAGCAGGCAGGCCACCCGGAGTACGCCCTGATCGCTGGCATCGGCGAGTAATTCCCGCGCCTGCTCCAATGCTGCTTGGGCCGCATCGAGTTCGCCGAGGTGCTGTAACGCCTGCGACATGTTGACCAGTGCGTTGGGGCGCAGCCGCGGGGCGTTCTCGGGCATGGCGGCGAGCGCCTCGCGGTACAGGCGCAGTGATCTGGCGTGATCGCCGAGTTCGTCGGACATGCTCGCCGCGTTGACGATGGCACCGATGCGGACGTCGCCGGTGGTGCTGCGCGCGGCGTCCTCGAAGATGCGCAGCGCTTCGGCGGTGTCGCCGCGGGTGTACGCGTCGGCGCCCGCGGCGAGCAGGGCGCGACCGTCGTCGGGTGTTTCGTCGGTCATCTCAGAAGTCCGAATCCGAAGCGGCGGCGTCGATTTCGGCGAGCAGCGGTGCGTCACCGGCCTCGTCGGACGGGTCGGCCGCACGGCGCAGTCGCCGGACCGCGAGGTCGCGCACCCGTTGACGAACCGAGGGGCCGCCGTGCTCCGAGCTGTCCGGGCCGACACCAGGCACGTAGATCGCAACGGTCACTGTGGATTCCGCGCCCTCGGGAGCGGGCACCTCGGTAGTCCACATGTCACCGGCCAGTGTCAGTGCCGCGTCGGCGGTGCCTGCGGTCGTGCGGACCAGCACGTGGGGATGCAGGTACGACGGAAAGTGGCTCTGCGGCGCGGCGACCGCACGCACCGAGACTGTCGTAGTTCCGCCCTGGCGCACCACTTCCCATGACACAGCCTGCTCCGACGCATCGAGCAGCTTGGGTGGGCAGCGGCGCCAGTCCCAGCCACCGGTGCCCCTGGCCAGCACCAAGGCGCCGGGTGCGGCGGCGGCGGCCGGACCTGCCGCGAGGGCGTATTCCTCCGCGCGGCCGCGCGCTTCCGGTACCCGGCCGGTTGGCGATTCCGCCACCTCGAACGGCTCGTCCGCGCCGTCGACGATCATCTCGCACGCCTCGGACAGCGTCGCGATGTCGTCGAGCAGCAGGCGTTCGTCCAGCGGCGCGATGCCATCGATGGTCGATGCGGGCCACCAGCGCGCGGCCCAGTGCGCGTACCCGAGTCGCCGTGCGCTCGTGACCAGCTCCGGCAAGCCGGGCGCGGCGGTCAGCTCGCCGGTCTCGCCCGCGTCGACCGCCAACGCGACCTCCTCGCCGAAGACGGCCCACAGCCAGTCCTGTGCAACCCGCATGTCATCGATCACGGCGGCCGGAAGCGATTGTCCGGCAAGCAGACTCCATGTCAGATGCCCGCCCGCTGCCTCGAGCACAAGCACGTCGATCTCCGCCGCGCCGTCGAGGACGGTCGGCGCACCGTCGGGCGCGATGACCAAGAGCCCGTCGGCCGCCCGCCGAATCCGCACCGTGCCGTTCATCAGCTCGCCCTCGATTCCGTCGAATCCGATTCGGCCGCACCCACACTCAGCGCCTGTTTGACCCGCGTCCGGTGATCGAGGATGACCGAGCGCGCCACACCGTCGAGCAGATCCCACAGTTCATCAGGGTGGTCCACCGCGAACTCACGAACATCGCGCCCGTGCAGGCGAACCCACAGCCGCCGCAGGTACGGCCGCCACGGTGTGCACAACTCCGCGGCGATAACGGCAAGCGGTCCGATCGGCGGCGTCTCGGTGTCGGCGCGCACCACCAGCCGCCGTGCCTGCAACACGTAGGCCTCACGCTGCCAGCGGCCGTTGATAACTCGATGCGCGGTAGTCTGCGCGTCAGCGCCCAAATGTGCCACATCGACGCCTGCGCGTTGCCGCCGAACCGCCGTCCCGATCGGCGCGAGTCCGGTGGCGAGTGCGACGCCCGCCGTCGCCGTCACCCGCAGCGTCTCGTCCAAAAGTGACCATGGCGAACAACTTCGGGCGATCTCGATGGTTACCAACTCCGGAATCAGCGGCAGCTCAGCACGTTCGCTCGACGCCTGCAACGCCGTGAACACCCGCTCGTACACGGTGCGGTCGAACGGCAGCCCCAGCGTTGACTTCGAGGCCGACGCGCCGACGGCGGGCGGCTCCGGCAGGGGTTGCGCCGTGAGCCCGAGTTCCTGCGCGGAATAACCGGATTCGGCCTGCCAGAGTCGTATCCCGACATGCGTCCCCGCATGAGTACCGACCAGCGCGTCCAGTGTCGCCTGCCCGTTGTCCCGACTCTGCTCGAGCCGGGCCGCGGCACAGGCGTCGAGCAGTTCGGCGAACGCGCCGGTATGGTCGCCACCCGCCGGACCGGTCAATGGCCGTCGTCGCCACGCGACTTCAACCAGCCCCGCAAGCTCCGGCGTCCGTTCGGCGACATACTCCTTCAACGCCTGGGTAGTACGGCCCGCCGCGTACTCGTGCACATCACGCAACGTCGCCTCGGCTATCGCCCTGTCCCGCAACGGATCCGGCATACCCGACGTCGTCGCCAGCTCGAAACAGCGCTGGAAGTACAGATCCTGCGGATGCCCCTCGGTGATCCGCAGCGCCCGCCGCACCTGCTTGAGCACGGTGAACCACGCCGCCGTCGCGCGCAGCACATCCGCCGCGGCATGCACCCGCGCGGCGAGCAGTACCGCGCCGTCGGCCGTCACGATCGGCCCCGCGCACGCCGGATGCTGCACCGGCCGGATCACCAGCGGATCGAGAATCAGCTTCACCGTGCGGCGCAACGGCCCGCCGTGCGGCCCGCTGAGCGGTTCGACGCCGTCGAGCTTGCGCCACACCTCGTCGAGCACCATGGCGCGCGGTCGTCGCATTCGACCAGGTTAACGGACTTTTGTCCGATTCGACCCCGGCAAAACCTGGGATCGGTAGGACACGAACCGTTCCTAGGTTTCTCGTATCGGCCCGAACAGCTTGGGCTGCACGAACTCAGGAGAAACCATGAACACCAAGTCCGTCACCGCGGCCCTCGTCGCTTCCGCCGCCGCTGCCGCGTTCTTCGTCACCGGTTGCAGCGACAACGCGAGCAGCACCCCGGCCAAGTCCTCGGCCGCCCCCGCCACCCAGGCCGGCCCGGCGCCGTCCGGCAAGTCGACCGCATCGGTCGACGGCAAGGCGTTCGACGCGAAGTTCACCACCACCTGCGCCAAGCAGGGCGGCACCCTGGCCCTCGCGCTGACCGACACCGCCAACGCCGGCTACGGCAACCTCTCGGTGAGCGCCACCGTCACCGGCACCGACACCGTGCAGGCGGTCGGCATCGCGGGCACCAAGGGCGGCGACGCGGGCCAGCCGTACGCGATCGGCTTCGGCAACGGAATGCCCGGCGGCTCGGCCACGCTCAGCAAGGACGGCAACACCTACAAGGTCACCGGCGAGGGCGTCAGCGCCGACCTGACCAACCCGCTGGCCGGTCCGAAGACGTCCAAGTTCGACGTCACCTTCGCCTGCTCGACCGTCGTCGGCGGCTGAACCGTCCGCGGCCCGCTCGAGTTCCGCTCGAGCGGGCCGACAACGCCCGACTTCGAATCATCGAGGAACATCATGAAATCCATCCGCTGGATCACCGCCGTATCAGCCGCATTGGCCATCGGCTACTACGTCTTTCACGGCCTCACCTACGTCAGCACCGACGAATTCGAGCCCGCCGGACTTGGCTGGCTCGGCTGGCAGATGGCACTGCCGATCGTCGCGATAACCGTTGTCCCCATTGTCTTCGCGTTCACCGGCGAAGGCATTGTCGCGGCCTTCACCGGCCGCAACAGCGCCGCTTTCCGGGAGGGCCTGGTCGGGCTCGGCACCATCGAATCGTTCACGCAAACCGGATTGACCGTCAACGACCAACCGCAGGTGCGCGTCGAATTCAGTGTCGAAGGCGCGGACGGAAAGAACTTCACCGCCATCGCGAAAATGATTGTGCCACTTACCGAATTGGCGCTGTTGCGGCCGGGCGTCGTGCTCCCGGTGCGCTACCTGCCCGACCGGACCGACAAGGTCGAGGTCGACATGTCCGGCGACCAGGCCATGGCGCAGCGGGCCATGAACGAGTCGATGATCCGCAAGGGCATCACGACCAGGCACAAGCTCGACATCGCCGAACGCGGCATTGCCACTCAGGCTGTGGTGCAGTCACTTTCGGTGCCCGGCGAGATCCGTGACGGGCACTCCAAGATCGAACTCGGCCTGGTCGTCACCCGGCCGGACGGGTCCTCCTTCAGCACCCGCGTGGAGAAGTTCCTCGCGCCGAGCACGGTCGGACAGGTGCAGGTCGGCCGCATCCTGCGGGTGCACTACCTGCCCGAGAACGAGCAAGAGGTCGTTATCGCGCTTGCGGTGAATGCTTAGCCCCCAACGAGTGCCGCGTTGATTCGAGATTCTCGAACAACGCGGCATTCGGCTGTGCGCACTACATATTGGCGAACCGCGCGAAATCGCCTTGGGCGCCGCTGTATACGTTCAAATCGGTGTTTCCCGCGATGCCGTCGATGCCACCGCTGTCGGTGGTCTGCCAGAACGTCCAGGTCGACCAGCCGCCTGGCACCTCGGGTGCGTCGTTGCCGCGATAGTCGGCGATCCACAGCGGGTATCGGGTGAACTCGTTGGTGTCGGCCATCGCCGTGCGCCAGAAGTTCGGATATGTGTAGACGACCGGGGTCCGCCCGGTCAGCGCCTGCACCGAGTTCAGATACCGCCGCGTCCAATCGATCAGCGCGGCGGGCGGCAGCCCGCCCGTGGTCTCCAGATCGAGCACCGGCGGCAGATCCAGCGCGCCGTTCTGGCCGAGCACCACCGCGGCGTACATCGCGGCCTGCGGTTCCGGCGCCAGATTCGGCCTTGCGTAGTGATAGGTCCCGCGCGCGACGCCAGCGGCCCGCATCAGCAGGCTGTCCGCGACGAAGTACGGGTTGATATAGCTCACGCCCTCGGTGGCCTTGACCATGGCGAAGCTGTGACCGGAGCGTTTCACCGCGAACCAGTCGATCAGTCGGCCGTCGATGTGCTGCCAGGACGAGACGTCCGGGCCCGTCGGCGTGGCCCCCGCGCTCGCGGAAATGGTAGCCGTGAGGATGCCTGAGAGGGCGATCAGAGATAGCGCCGTGCCGCGGCGACGGATGGTCGAGCTCCATCGAGAGGTGTCCATGGTGTTCGACGATAGCTATTTGATCTAGCTGTGACCAATGTTGCAGAAGGTGCAGTTGCGCAATGTTTACCGAAACGTCGTGCTGACCGCAGTCAGCCGAGCCAATCGAGCACCGAAGCCGCCGTCCACGACTGCTGCATGCTGCCGAGCGGTTCCCCAGTGAACGGCTCGTAGTACTCGGCGAAACTGCCGTCGCTGGCCTGGCGCAGGCCCTCGGCACGCAGCATGAACGAGCGCTCGGCCCACCCGCGCCTGGCGAACACCCAGGAGAACAGCCAGCTCATCACCGGCCACACCGGGCCGCGCCAATACTCACGCGAACGGAAGTCCCGCGAGACCGGCGAGGTCGACGGCGGCAACGCGTAGCGCAGATCGGGATGCCCGCAGAAGCGCGGACCCTCGAACGTGCGCAGCAGGCTGCGTTCGGCGTCGCGCGGCAGCCCGCCGCACAGCAGCGGCGCGAACATCGACAGCGTCTCGGTGCCGATCCAGCGCTGCAAGCGCACATCGAAGTCCCTGGCCGCGCCGGTACGGGCATCGGTGGTCGCGACAACGCCAGCACGGAAGCGGTCGGCCCACGCGTACAGATCGCGGACATCGGCGAGCGGCTGCTTGTACTCCTCGCCGATATTCGCCAGCACCTCGCAGGCCAGCGCGAAGATCCCGGTGACGAACACGTCCTCGACGGCGAAGCTCATCGTCGAGGCCAGCTGGTAGTCGTCATAGCCGGCCCGGCGCATCTGCTCGACCAGCCACAGATAGCGGTCGTACTCGCGATCGCTCGGCCGTTGCGTCGGATCGGCGACCACCCGCACGTCCTCGCGGTGGTAGGGCGGCAGGTCGCCGGGGATCACATTGTCGTAGGCGCGGTCCCAGCGCGGCGAGTTGTCCATGCCGGATTCCCAGCCGTGATACAGCGTGATCCGGCCGGTTTCCTTGGGGTCGCGGGCGTGTGCGAGCCAGCGATGCCAGCGCACCAGGTCCGGCCAGCGGCGGTTCAGGAATTCCTCGGCGACCGCGCGGGTGCTGCGGCCGTGCCGCCGGGAGTGATCGAGAATGCGCTGCACGGCGATGGCGTGCACGGGCGGCTGGGTGATGCCCGAGGTGTCCGGGCCGTCGGGCGCGTTGGCGGCCAGCTTGCGGCACTCCCAGCGGGACGGACCGGGAAAGTAGCCGTCGACCCCGTTGGCGAAGACGATGTGCGGGATCATGCCGTTCTTCCACTGCGCGGAGAGCAGCGTGTCCAGCTCGATCACGGCGCGTTCCACGCTCAGCGGGGCGAGCCCGACCGCGACGAACGCGGCATCCCAGCTCCACATGTGCGGATACAGCCTTGGCGCGGCACTGGTCATCGTGCCCAGGTCGTTGCCACGCAGCAGGTAGGCGGCGCGGGCCGCGAGCTGTGTTGGGGTGAAACCCGGGTGTGCCATCCCCCTATTCTGCGATGCCACCGGTAAGTACGCCCGCTCAGCGGTGTCCGACTCGGCATCGTCCCACCTGCCGGTGGGCCGCTGGTGCTCGTCGGTTCTCACTGTCGAATGCCCCGTCCGTAATACGCTGCTCGAGATTTTCGCATCGATGTACGCGTGCATCGCGGGTTTTTCGCGGGCTATTACGGTGGGGCGCATGACCAATGCCGTGACCAGCTCCCCGAAGCCGACCGCACTGATCACCGGCGCCAGCCGCGGCCTCGGCGCCGCCATCGCCCGTGAGCTCGCGCCGACGCACGATCTGCTGCTCGGCGCCAGATCCGCCGACGCGCTGCACGATATCCGCAAGGAACTGCCCGACGCGACCGCCTGGCCGGTCGAGCTGACCGACTATCCGGCGGTGGCCGCCGCGACCGAGCCGATCCGGCGGCTGGACGTGCTCGTGCACAACGCCGGAACCGCGGATCTGGCCTCGATCGCCGAATCGACGGTCGACCAGTGGCGAAACACGTTGGAGGCCAACCTGATCGCCGTCGTCGAGCTGACCAGGCTGCTGCTGCCCGCGCTGCGCGCGGCGGACGGCCATGTGGTGCTGATCAATTCGGGTGCCGGGCTGCGCGCGAACGCGGGCTGGGCCTCGTATGCCGCGAGCAAGTTCGGGCTGCGTGCCTTCGCCGACGCGCTGCGACTCGAGGAGCCGTCGCTGCGGGTGACCTCGATTCATCCCGGCCGCATCGACACCGACATGCAGCGCGAGATCATCGCGCACGAGGGGCGCGAATACCGGCCGGAGCAGTTCCTGCGCGCGGAGACGGTCGCCGGTGCGGTGCGCAACGCGGTCGAGACGCCGCGTGACGGGCATCCGACGGAAATCGTGCTTCGTCCCGCGTCGAGCTAGGGGCCCCGTCGTTCCGGTGTGATCAGCGGTTCAGGTGGTGGACAGATTCGGCCGGTAGCCTGGCGCTGTTTGTGCCGTCCGCCGGGGAGCGGGCGGCGGTTGGTTCGACCAGAGCAAGGGTTCAAGCAGTGGATAGACGTCGGATGTTAATGCTCGCAGCGGGTACGGCTGCCGTGCTGGCCGGTTGCGCGGTCGCGGAGGGGGATCCGATCAACAGCGGGTCGGCCGGTGACGGACCGCTCGCGCCGCCGGCGCCGCCGAAGCCGCCGCTGCTCCCGCCGCCGCCCGGTGGCCCGAAGACACCGATTCCCGCCGCGACCATCACCGCGCTGCCCGGTCCTGGCACCAGCATGGCGTTGACCGTCGATGACGGCGCCAGCGCCGAGGTCGTCGGCGCCTACATCAAGTTCGCCAAGGACACCGGCGCGCGGTTCACCTTCTTCGTGACCGCCTACTACGACTCGTGGGCGATCCACCGAGACGCGTTGCGGCCCTTGGTCGATTCGGGCCAGATCCAGCTCGGCAACCACACCTGGGATCACCCCGACCTGACCAAGCTGTCCACCGGCGAGGTCACCTCTCAGCTGCAGCGCGCGAAGACCTACCTGCAGAACAACTTCGGCGTGGACGGCGGACCGTACTACCGGCCGCCGTTCGGCAGGCACAACGCGACGGTCGACAAGATCGCCGCCGACCTCGGCTACACGGTGCCGGTGATGTGGTACGGCTCGCTGTCGGACTCCGGTGTGATCACCGAGGAGTACCTGATCGAGTGCGCGCACAAGTACTTCCACCCGCAGACCATCATCATCGGCCACGCCAACGCCCCCGCCGTCACCCACTGCTACGGCCAGCTGGTCGACATCATCAAGGAGCGCAACCTCTCCATGGTCACCCTCAACGACGTCCTACTCCCCCCGCGCTGACACACCTCCCCCCGACGCCCGCGCTGGGCCAGCAGTTGGTTGAGGCGAGTCAAATGGTTGCTAGTTGATCTCGAGTAGCGACCATTTGACTCGCGTCGATGGGATCAGGCGACGATGTTGATCAGGCGGCCGGGGACGACGATCAGCTTGCGCGGTGCGGCACCGTTCAACAGGGCGGCGATCTTCTCGTCGGCAAGCGCGGCCGCCTCGATGGCCGCGTTGTCGGCCTCCGCCGGAACCTGAATTCGGCTGCGCACCTTGCCGTTCACCTGAATCGGGTACTCGACCGACTCGTCGACGAGCAGCGCAGGATCGGCAACCGGGAACGGGCCGTGCGCCAGAGACGCGGTGTGGCCCAAGCGTTCCCACAGCTCCTCGGCGATGTGCGGGGACAGCGGCGCAAGCATCAGCACCAGCGGCTCGACCACCGCGCGCGGTGCGCCGTCGGGGTAGGTCTTGGTGAGGTGGTTGGTCAGCTCGATGAGCTTCGCGCCCGCCGTGTTGTCGCGCAGCGCGGCCAGATCCTCGTCGACACCCGCGATCGTCTTGTGCAGCAGGCGCAGCGTCTCGGCCGCGGGCGCGGCCTCGGTGACCCGCAGTTCGCCGGTGCCCTCGTCCACCACCAGACGCCAGATCCGTTGCAGGAAGCGGTGTGCGCCGACAACGTCCTTGGTCGCCCACGGCCGTGAGGTGTCCAGCGGGCCCATCGACATCTCGTAGAAACGGAAGGTGTCGGCACCGTACTGATCGCACATCTCATCGGGCGAGATGGCGTTCTTCAGCGACTTGCCGATCTTGCCGTACTCCTGGTTCACCCGGATCTCGGTGCCGGTCGCGTCGGTCCAGAAGAACTTGCCGTCGCGCTCGACCACCTCGGCGGCGGGGACGTAGGTGTCGCGCTCGTCGGTGTAGGCGTAGTCCTGGATGTAGCCCTGGTTGAACAGCCGTCGGTACGGCTCGTACCCGGACACGTCACCCAGGTCGAACAGCACCTTCTGCCAGAACCGCGCGTACAGCAGGTGCAGCACCGCGTGTTCGACACCGCCGACGTACAGGTCGACGCCGCCGGGATCGTTCGGGCCGTGCTCACCCGTGCGCGGGCCGAGCCAGTACTGCTCGTTCTCCTTGGCGCAGAACGCTTCCGAGTTGGTCGGATCGGCGTAGCGCAGCTGGTACCAGGAGCTACCCGCCCAGTTGGGCATGACGTTGGTGTCGCGCCGGTACCGCTTCGGCCCGTCGCCGAGATCCAGTTCGACATTGACCCAGTCGGTCGCCTTCGCCAGCGGCGGCGACGGCTCGGAGTTCGCGTCGTTCGGATCGAAGGTCACCGGCGCGAAGTCGTCCATCTCCGGAAGCAGCACCGGCAGCATGGATTCCGGCAGCGCGTGCGGCGCGCCGTCCTCGTCGTAGACGATCGGGAACGGCTCGCCCCAGTAGCGCTGCCTGGCGAACAGCCAGTCGCGCAGCTTGTACTGGATGGTGCCCTTGCCGTGCCCGTCGGTCTCCAACCGGGCGATCACCGTCGCCTTGGCCTCGTCGATCGAAAGTCCGTCCAGGTAACCGGAATTCACGACGGCGCCGTCGCCGGTGTAGGCCGCCGCGCTGAGGTCGCCGCCAGCGACGACCTCCTTGATGGGCAGCCCGAACGCGGTCGCGAAATCCCAGTCGCGCTGGTCGTGACCTGGCACCGCCATGATCGCGCCGGTGCCATAGCCGCTCAGCACGTAGTCGGCGATGAAGATCGGCATCGGTTCGCCGTTCGCCGGGTTGGTGGCGTAGCTGCCGAGGAAGACGCCGGACTTCTCCTTGTTCTCCTGGCGCTCGAGATCGGACTTGGCCGCGATCGACTTGCGGTAGGCCGCAACGGCATCCGCGGGAGTGGCGGCGCCCTCGTTGGTCCAGCGGGCATCCGTGCCCTCGGGCCACGCGGCCGCGGCCAGCGTGTCGACCAGCTCGTGCTCGGGTGCCAGCACGACATACGTCGCGCCGAACAATGTGTCGGGACGGGTGGTGAAGACCTCGATCTGTGCACCGTTCGCGTCGAACTGGACCTGCGCGCCACGCGAGCGCCCGATCCAGTTGCGCTGCATGGACTTCACGTTCTCCGGCCAGTCGAGCCGATCGAGATCGTCGACCAGTCGGTCCGAGTAGGCGGTGATGCGCATCATCCACTGCCACAACCGCTTACGGAACACCGGGAAGTTGCCGCGCTCGCTGCGACCGTCGGCGGTGACCTCTTCGTTGGACAGCACCGTGCCGAGGCCTGGGCACCAGTTGACCATCGAATCGGTCTGGTACACCAGGCGATACGAGTCGAGCACCGCCGAGCGCTCGGCGGCGGTCATGCTCGCCCAGTCCTTGCCGTCGGGGGCGGGCCGTGCGCCGGTGGCGAATTGGTCTTCCAGTTCGTTGATCGGGCGGGCCCGATCCAGCTCCTGGTCGTACCAGGCGTTGTAGATGCGCAGGAAGATCCACTGGGTCCAGCGGTAGTACTCCGGATCGGTGGTCGCGAACGAACGCCGCCGGTCGTGGCCCAACCCGAGGCGATCGAGCTGGCGCTGCATCGTGGCGATGTTCGACTCGGTGGTGTCGCGCGGGTGCGCGCCGGTCTGCACCGCGTACTGCTCGGCGGGCAGGCCGAACGCGTCGTAGCCGAGCGCGTGCAGCACGTTGCGGCCGTGCATCCGGTGGTAGCGGGCGAAAACATCGGTGGCGATGTAGCCGAGCGGATGCCCGACGTGCAGACCGGCACCGGACGGGTACGGGAACATGTCCTGCACGAACAGCTTGTCCGCCGGGGTGGCACCGGCCAGTGGACCGACCGGATTCGGCGCGTGGAAGGTCCCGCGCTCGCCCCACGTCTGCTGCCACCGGCGTTCGATGCGGCCCGCGAGCTCCGCGTTGTACCGATGCTCCGGTACATCGCTTTCGGTTGCACGAGTGTCCTGCACGGTCCTGCCTTCTTGTGATCGCCGATCCCCGACAAACTTCGTCTATCAGGGTAGAACGTGCGGACCGCAGTACTGAAAATCGGGCTGTGCTGACTGCGTCGGCGCGTCCGCGTCCGCGCCTCGGTCGAAGTTACCCGCCCGTCGGTATGGGGCTGTGCCGCACCGCCTTCGCGTTACTCGCGGGTTGTCGTTCCCAGTTGAGCGGTCCCAACAGTGCGTTTGGTTGCTACACCCGCGGCACGGTGCCGCCCGGTGTGGAACGCGCCTGTCCGGGGATGGTGACACGCTGGGTGCTGAGCAGTTGCGGGGGAGCACCCGGCGGGCGGACAGCACCGATGCGCTAGCCTGCGTGAGTGTTCGTCGTCGCTCTCGTCCTGTTCGTGCTGGCCCTGGTGGCCATCGCAACCGGCGCACTCGGGCTGATCGGCAAGCTGCCGCGCAACCGCTTCGTCGGGGTGCACACCGAGGCCGCCCTTTCCGATGACGAGACCTTCCGCATCGCGAATCGCATCGCCGCCCCCACCTCGGTGGCGGCCGGGGCGCTGCTGTTCGCCGGTGGTCTCGTCGCTCTCGCCGCGAGCGGCATCGTCGCGCTGCTCGTCGGGGCTGGCGCGGCCATCGTCGCCCTGTTCACCCTCGGCGCCGGAGCCAACGCCGCGGCCGCGAAGGCCGAGGCCATCGCACCGCCCGCCGAGGTCGGCGGCTGCGGCAGTGCCTGCGGCGCCTGCTCGCTGCGCGACGCCTGCCAGCCCGCGACCTAGCCGCTATTGCGACCTAGCCGTTATTCGGCGCGGGCACGCCGCGGGACAGCGGACTCCCGAGCGGATTGAGGTAGAGCACACAAAGGTGCACCGGTACCGCACTGCGGTTACGCGCGACATGCGGATACTGCGGGCCGCTCGGCTCGCGGAAGACACGACCGCGGCGATACGTCACGGGTGCGCAGTCCGCGCCGGGGTGATCGAGAGTGCCGCGCGTGACCGCGACAAGCAGCGTGCCGTCGTGATAGTGCCAGCCGCTGCTGCCGCCGGGCTCGATGATCGTCTGGCGCAGCACGAATTCGCGGCGGCCGATCGCGAAGCGCAACAGCACGCGGCTCGCCGTGCCCCGCGCGGGCGCCGCGTTCGCTCGATACTCACGTCGCGTCACCAGACCATCGAACCATTCCGATTCGGTACCCGTAGCACTCTGACGACCGGCTCTTTCGTATGGCGAGTCGATTGAATCGGCCGAGTTACGTTTCGGGTCGAACCCTGTCGGGTTCGGTACCGGCAGTACATACTTGGGGCGTTGCGGTACCGCTTGATTTTCGGGGTGGAAATGAACTCGTTCGACCTTTTCGCCGCAGGCAATACGTGGGGGATATCCGGGCCCGATTTCATGGCGCTGTATTGGCCATTCGTCGGACTCGCCGTGCTATTCGGATTGTGGATGCGGTTACGGGTGACTCGTGGCGGCGTCGATACCCGTGGGATCGAGCGACCGGGCCTGGAATTGTCGCTGCCAGAGGTCGCCATGCTGTTCGACGATCGCCGTGCGGTGCTTGCCGCGCTGGCCCGACTGCGCAGCGCGGACCTGATCGACTCGGCGGCGGCACCGGCGCGTCCGCTCGAACCCGAGGACACGCGGCGACTCGACCCGTTCACGCGGTCGATCTACGACCGGATCGTCGCCGGGGCCAAGCCGACGGTCGTCTCGCTGACCGCGGGGTCGGCGGCGGCGCTCGGCCCGCTGCGCGACTCGATGATCCGGCGTGGCTACTTTCCGGACGCGACTTTCCGGCGGCGGCTGTGGGATGCCGGGATGCCGCTGCTGATCGTCGGTCTGGTCGGTGTGGTGCGGTTCGTCGCGGGGACGCTGAACCAGAACCCAGTCGCCTTCCTGGTCCTTGCCCTCGTGGTGCAGGGCTTCTGCTACTGGCTGGTGGTGGCCAAACCCCGGCTGACGCCGCTCGGTCGGCTGGCCCGCACGAACGCGACAAGCGGCAACGCACACCTGCGGCCGTCCAATTCGCCCGCCTACGCCACCTATGGCGCCGAGAGCGCCGCGCTCGCCGCCGCGATATTCGGCGGTGCCGCACTGATGTCCCTCGACCCAGGGCTCGCGAGTGCCGTTGAACCGCCCAGTGCTTCGGGTGGCGACAGTGGCGGTGGTGGCGACAGCGGGGGCGGTGGCTGCGGTGGTGGGGGCTGCGGCGGCGGTGGCTGTGGTGGCTGACCACGGCGGATACCGCGGATGAGCGGACCATTGGCGGATGGGGCGCTCGGCATCGGCTGGCGCCCGGAGATCTGCGGCGTGATCGCGGAGCTGGATGGGCTCGGGTTCGGTGAGGTGATCGCGGAGTCGCTGCCGGTGCGTCGGCGACTGCTCGGTCGACCGGAAGTTGTCATCCCCGCCGAGCTGGCCGCATTGATAGAGCGCGGTATATCCATTGTGCCGCATGGTGTTTCGCTATCGCTGGGCGGTGCGGAACCGGTGGATGCGCACCGGATCGAGCATCTGGCAGCGTGCGCCCAAGCGCTGAGAGCGCCACTGGTGAGCGAACACATCGCCTTCGTCCGGGCAGCGGGTATCGAAGCGGGACACCTGCTTCCGGTGCCCCGCTGCAAAGCCGCCTTGGATGCCTTGTCCCGCAACATCACCCGTACCCAGGCCGCGCTCGACGTACCACTGGCCGTGGAAAACATTGCGGCACTGTTCGACTGGCCAGACGATGAATACACCGAATCCGAGTTTCTGGCCGAACTCATCGACCGCACCGGCGTCTACCTGCTACTCGACATAGCCAACGGCTACGCCAACGCCCGCAACCGCTCCCGCGACCCCCTCGACGAACTCCTGCGTCTGCCCACCGACCGCGTCGCCTACTGCCACGTCGCGGGCGGCCACGAATCCGACGGCCGCTACCACGACACTCACACCGACCCCGTCCCCGCCGAAATCCTTGCCCTCGTCACCGAATTCACCGACCGCCACCCGGTCCCGCTCATGCTGGAACGCGACGGTAACTACCCACCCGCCGCCGAACTCCTCGACGAACTCGATGCCATCGCGGCCGCCGCGCACCGCCCGTCCGTCACCGAACGCGCACGACTGGCCCGCACATGAACTCGCCCGAGCGAGCTACCGACGCGCTCGCCGACCGTCAGGCGGCGCTGGTCCGCGCCTTGGTGACCGGAAGCCAGATCCCGGACGGCTTCGATACCGACGCCGTCACCGCGGCGGCCCGCGCATTGCTCCACAAGCGCGCCGGTGAAGTCGCCCGCCGCTGCCCGCTGCTGGCACACGCCTGTGACGACTTCATCGCCCGCTTCATCGTTTGGGCCGCGGACAAGCCGAAGACGTCCACCGCCTCGGACGCAAGGGCTTTCGCCGAATACGCAGGCATTGCGCAATATGCAAGCGGCACCCCATCTAGAGTTCGAATGGCGTTTCTACGCCGACGCCGATAGCCGGGCTATTCGCATCACCGGACGAACGTTCGTCTTGATCTGATATGCCTAGACATCCCATGGTGTGACGAAATACGTACTTTTCGGTTCCATAAGGGAAGACACTCGGCGTTAGCGTGTGGTGTGCGATTCCTCAGCAAGTTCTACATCGACGGTTTCATCCTGTCGATCCTCGGTACGGTTGCCCTGGCCAGCGTCTTTCCTGCCCGCGGCACCGCTGCCGATGTAGTCGGTGTGCTGACGAAGATTGCCATCGCATTGCTATTCCTGCTGTACGGCACCCGCCTCTCGCCGAAGGAGGCCCTGGCAGGGCTCACCCACTGGCGGCTGCACATCGTCGTGCTGGCAAGCACCTTTGTGCTCTTTCCGCTGCTCGGGCTGGCGGCGCGGTTGCTGGTGCCCGGCGTGCTCACCGACGATCTGTACACCGGGTTGCTGTTCCTGTGCTTGGTGCCGTCCACCGTGCAGTCCTCGATCGCGTTCACCTCGATCGCGAAGGGCAATGTGCCCGGCGCGATCGTGAGCGCGACGGCGTCGAACCTGCTCGGTGTCTTCGTGACCCCGCTGCTTGTCATCCTGTTGATGAACACCACCGGCCAGGCCAGCGTCGACTTCTCCTCGATCGGCGATATCGTGCTGCAGCTGCTTGTGCCCTTCGCCATCGGCCAGCTGATCCGGCCGAAGGTCATCGGCTGGCTCAGCCGCTACGCCGAGCCGACGAAACTGGTCGACCGCGGCTCGATCCTGCTCGTCGTCTACAGCGCGTTCAGCGCGGGCATGGTGGAGGGCATCTGGCACATGCTCTCGCCGTGGCGGATCCTCGCGCTGGCCGGCGTGTGCTGCGTGCTCCTCGCGTTGGTCATCATCGCGACCATGCTGATCGGCCGGTTCGCCGGGTTCTCCAGGGCGGACCGGATCGTGATCGTGTTCTGCGGATCCAAGAAGAGTCTGGCCACCGGCCTGCCCATGGCGACCGTGCTGTTCGCGAGTCAGCCGGTGGGCCTGATCGTGCTGCCGCTGATGATGTTCCACCAGATCCAGCTGATCACCTGTGCCGCGCTCGCCCAGCGGTGGGCCAAGTCGGCGGAGGAGCCGGACGAAACGGGCGAACTGCGGCCCGCCGCTTAGCGACCGGTCATCCGTTCCCTAGCGCAGCGTCTCCAATGCTTGCAGAACCGCATGGTCGGCCTCCGGGTCGCCGACCGAAATGCGCGCGCTCCCATCGGGATACGCCTTGGCGGCGATGCCTGCCCGCCGCAGCGCGGTAGCCACTCCCGGTCCGGGCAGGTACAGGAAGTTGGCGTGGCTGAGCGGCACCGCGATCCCGCAGCGCCGCAACGCGTTGCGCAGCGACTCCCGCGCGGCGGTGATCCGCATGGTGCGCATGGCCAGTTCGGGTTCGGCGGCGTAGGACGCGGAGACCGCGGCCACCGCCGCCGAACTCACCCCGAACGGCAATTGCAGTCGGCGCACCCTTGCCATCATCTCCGGCCTGCCGAAGGCGTACCCGATGCGTAGCCCGGCCAGCCCGTAGGCCTTCGAAAAGGTACGCAGCACAAGCAGATTCGGATGCTTGCTCAGCAGGGCGAGCGGGTCGATGTACTCGGCGGCCCCGAGGAATTCGACATAGGCCTCGTCCAGAATCACCGGCACCCGTGCTGGCACAGCGCCGAGAAACGCCTTCAACTCGCTGGCCGATACCACCGTGCCCGTCGGATTGTGCGGGCGGCACACCACCACCAGCCCGGTCCGCTTGTCGATGGCCCTGGTCATCGCCCATAGATCCTGGTTGCCCGCCGAGTCGAGCGGCACCGGAACCACCTCGACACCGGCCATCTCGGCCATGATCGGATATCCGTCGAACGTCGGTGTCGCATAGACCATTCCGGCGCCTGGGCGCATCAGCGACTGGATGATCTGCATCGCCACCCCCGTCGCGCCGGAGCCGACCACCACCTGATCCGAATGCAGGCCGAGGTGGTGCGCGATCAACTTCGGCAGCCGACGCGGCAGAAACTCCGGATAGCGATTGGCCTGTGCCAGCACACTGTTCACCGCACGAAGCACCGAAGGCAGTGGCGGGAACGGATTTTCGCTCAGGGTCAGATCGAACCTCGGCTGCACCGGCGAACTACCACGCCGCTGCGACGGCGTGGTCTCCTCGACGAGGCGGATGCTCATCGCGCCGCGCCCCACCGGATGGCCGCGGCGCCGGCGAAGTCACCCGCGTGCGCGAACGCCGACATCAGCACCACCGAGCCGTTGCGCAGCCTGCCCGCCCGGTTCTCCACATCCAGGGTCACCGGAATGCCAGCGGCGAACAGGTTTCCGCAGCTGTCGAAGGTGTCCGGATGCCGTTCGGCGGGCAGCTCGAGCGCGTCGTGCCAGTTGCGCAGGAACAGCCGGTTCGGCTGATTGGTGACGAAGGTGTCGATATCGCTGCCCTTCACCCCGATCCGATCGCAGACCGCGAGCGCGACCTCCGGCACCAACCGGTTGCCGCGCGCGAACACCTTGGTGATCTTCGATTCGGTGAAGCTGACGCAGCCCTGGCCCTCGCCCGGCTCCCAGTACTTGCGCTCGCCGTTGGTGGAAAACTCCATGTCCCCGGCGAATTCGGGATAGGTGCGGCACTCGATGTCGAGGATCGGCGCGCTGTCGTCCTTGACGAGCAGCCCCACTCCGCAGCCGTCGCCCGGCACCGGCGCCTGCGCCAGCTTGCGGATATCGGGTTGGGTGAACACCGGGCCTGCGCAGTTCTGCGTCGCCACGATCAGCGCGGTGCGCGCGCTGGTGGTCTGCAACACCATTCGGGCGATCGACATCATGTGCACGAAGGCCGCGCAGCCGCCGTTGTGCACGTCGTAGACGAACGCCGGGTGCGCGCCGAGCCGCTTGGCCACCTCGGGTCCGCAGCCCATCACCGGATTGTCCGGCAGCTGAGTGTGCGTGATCAGTACGTCGATATCCGAAATGAACTGCGCGCCATGGCGTTCGATCAGCGGCGCGACCGCGCGCTCGACCATGTCCACCGCGGTCTCGTCCCGGTCGACGTGATGTCGAGCCTTGGGCGACCGGAACATCACGTTCTTCGCCATCCGGTCCGAGCGGGAGTACTGGGTGAAGTATTCGGTGCCGACCGGCTCCCCAGGCAGGTAGCTGGCCACATCGACCAGGCTGACCGAGGGCAATGCGGGGGCGTCAGGGTTGGTGGGGGTCATGCGGGTCTCATTTCATCCAGTCGGGCTTGATGGGCAGGCCGTTCGCCGCCCGGTACTCGCAGATCGCCTTGAGGTTGTCCATCTCCAACTGGTGGCCCGCGGAGAACATCTCCCAGAAGTCGCCGACCCACACCGGGCGGTTCGCGGGCGCGGTCTCGGGATAGGGGTTCTCGTCGTAGAACGGGTGCTTGCAATTGACCCACAGCACCACCGAACCCGGCTTGTTGAACACCGTCTGCGCGTCGATGACGCGCAGCAGATAGATCATCCACAGATGCTGCGACTGATCCCAGGCGCAGTGGTAGTCGACGGTCATCCCGTCCGGATGCGCGACGGTGCGGGTGAAGATCTTGGTCTCGTCGCCGAGCCGGTCGTAGGCCAGCCACAGGCCAGGCTCCTCGGTCGGCACGAACCCGCGCAGGCTGTAGGTCCACTCCTCCAGCGAGCGGGTGTCGGCCAGGTACTCGTACACCTCGTGCGGCGGCGCGGCGATATAGGCCTGCACCGGACAGTATTCGCCGAAGATCTGGTCGTGCGGGTACACCGACCGCAGCATGTCCATGATGACCGGGGTGGTCGCGTCCTTGTCGGAGTTCTCGATACGCAGCAGGCCGGGCGGCATTGCCTCCGCCGGGATATCGCTGAGTGCTGGCAGAGCGCTAGTTGTTCCGCCCGTCGCCCGACCATCACCCCTGATGGAATCGCTACGCAATACGGTCATTTCGTACTCCTGGATTGTTCGATGGTCGTCAAGAACGGAAGAAACGGCGGCACCTCGTCCGGGTCGACATCGATCGAAATGAACGACGGCCCTTGGGTTTCCATGCAGTGCCGCAGCGTCGCGGCCAGCTCGGCCGGTGCGCGCACCGAGAAGGCGGGCAACTCGGGGAACATGGCGCCGATGCCATCGCCGAGGTGCGCGGGCCGGAATCGGTTGAAGCTGTATCGATCCCGGTAGTACAACTGTTCCCTGGTCACGCACATGGCGTGGGCGTTGTTGTTGAGCACGATGAAGGTGATCGGCAACTGGTGCTCGAGCGCGGTGTGTATCTCCATGCCGTGCATGAAGAACGCGCCGTCACCTGCCACCACGACGGTACGCCGCACACCGTCGGGTCCATGTCCTCGGGCGAACGCGGAGCCGATGCCAGCGCCGAACGCGTAACCCATGCCGCCCATCCCCAGCGCGACGACGAACCGGCCGCCGCGCGGCACCCGCAGGTGATGCACCACGGCCGCACCGGTATTGCCCGCGTCGGCGAAGACATCGGTGCCGTCGGGCAGCGCCGCGTCGATGGTCTCCACCAGTTGCCGGTAGCGCAGGCCGGGACCGGCGGACTCCGGAACATGCATGGCGGTGAGCGGAGTAACGGTGCGTCGCTCTGATGTCGTTGTCGCAGCGGCGAATTCGTCCGCAAGCTCGCCGAGCGTGCGCGCCAGATCGGTGCTGGTTGCGTGAATCGCGGGCAGATAGGGCGGTGTCACCCCGATGCTCGCCACCGCGGTGCCCGCGAGCAGTTCGGCCAGCCCGGTGCTCGCGGTGATCGGCATCGGGGTGCCGATGAACAGGCACAACGCCGCCGACCGGACGGCCGCGCTCAGTTCGGGATGCCCCATGCTGCCCGCGACCCCGCAGAAGCTGGTGTCAGTGTTGTCGTAGGTGTCCTTGGCGTCCGGCGCGACACCCACCGCGGCATCAAGGACGGCGGCCAGCCGAGCCAACTCCGCCCGCGCGTCGTCGCGGGCGACCTGGTCACCGGCGATGATCACGACCTTCCCGGTCCGCCGCGCCGTGGTCAGCGCGGCGCGCAGCCGGACCAGGCCTGCCTCGTCGCGCCGATATACCTTGGTCGGCAACCGAATCGGGCGTGCATCGGCCATGCTCGACTGCTGCACATCCTTGGGTAGCAGCAGCACCGCTGGTCCGCCGCGCCGGGCGGCGCCGACCGCCCTCGCCACCTGATCGGGCAGGTCGGCGGCGCGCTCGACGCGCGCGCAGTACCGGGTGATCGCGCCGAACATGCGGGCAGCGTCGATGGTGCCCGCATGTCCGCTGGTGTCCTGGAAGGCGCCGTTGCCCTCCATGGAAGTCGGCGGCTGGCCGACCAGTGCGAGCACCGGTACTCGCGAAGCATACGATTCAGCAAGTCCGGCAACGAGATTCATCGCGCCGCCGCCCGAGGTCGCGGCGACGACGCCGAGTCCGCCGGTCGATCTCGCGTAGCCGTCGGCCATGGTCGCGGCGCCGAATTCGTGCTTGGCGATCACCCCGGTGACGTCGGACGGCGCGTCGAAGATGGCGTCGTACAGGTCCTCGATGTTCGCACCGTCCACGCCGAAGATGTGCCGGACACCCAGGGCCGAAACCGCCTGCACCAAATAGTCAACGACCCGGGTCTGCATGGGCACTCCTTCCCGCGGTGTCCACCTGTGCACGGGGCACACGCGAGATCACTTTCTGCGTACAGGAGTGATACGGGTCGGAGCGACCGACGGTTCAA
Source organism: Nocardia sp. NBC_01499 (assembly GCF_045040275.1). Lineage (NCBI taxonomy): Bacteria > Bacillati > Actinomycetota > Actinomycetes > Mycobacteriales > Nocardiaceae > Nocardia > Nocardia sp. NBC_01499. Next base: position 5,812,558 of record NZ_CP109426.1, read on the forward strand.
CGTCGAACAAAGAGCGCGGCGATCTGGCGTGTCGGCGAGCCGCCGCTCACCGCAATTCGATGGGGTCGCTGTAGACGACCTCGCTGGTCTGCCCGGCGGGGGTTACCAGGGTGAATTTCACGAAGGTCCGCACGGTGACCGTCCCGAACGCGCCGGTGACGGTCAGATGCGTGTTGGACAGATCGGCATAGGCCATGGGCTGGGTCAGCGCGACCGTCGCCAAGGTCGTCGCGACGATGCCGCCGTGCCCGACCTGAAACGACGTCTGCTGGGACGGCAGCACGGTGGCCAGCGCGCCGAACTCGCCGCCGAGTTCGTAGTTCAACGGGGTTTCCGACGCACCGCCGCCGTTTTGGGATTCGCCCTGGGATTCGCCCTGCGACTGGGACTGTCCGGAGGAGGTGGTGCCAGCGATCTTCGGCTTGGCGTTTCCGGTGACCGCCACCGACGGCGAGTTGAGCGTGGCGGTGATGCCATTGGGCGCCAGCGCCACCGGGTAGCCGATTTCGTAGCCGACCTCCAGCACCGCGCTGACTATCTTGCCGTTCTTTGGCCCGTCGACCTGGCCGATGCCGATCCCGGACAGGAACGCTTCCTTGCTGAACGGATTGTTGTCCAGCGGCGGGGTGACGTTGGCGGCGGTATTCGCCTCGATGATCATGAACGCGTAGCCGTCCAGGGTGCGTTTGACCAGCTGGTGGCCGATGTGGACCGGCAAGGTCGCGGGATCGACGAACCTGGCCGACGCGGGCGTCGCGACGGCTATCGGCAAGGCCAGCGACAGCAGGCAACTACCCAGCACCATTCTGATGCTGTGCTTTCGCTGGGCGTTCAGAGGCTTCACAGCCGCACCTTCTCGCAATCCGCATCCAGCAGTCGGTACCGAACCGTCCGCGCGGAACCGGTCGGGTGGATAGTGGTGACTATCCAGCAACCTACAAGAGCTGGATTCCGAAATGCCGCATTTCGCCGGGCGGTGTCGCCAGGCTTGCGTGTACGTATACATCTACGTATAGTCGTGTTATGCCCAACAAGACGATCTATGTTGCCGATGACGATCTGCCGCTGTTCCAGCGGGCCCAGGAGCTGGTTGGCGGCAATCTCTCCGGGGCGGTGACCACGGCGCTGCGCCGGTTCATCGAATTGGAAGAGGGTCGGCAAGAAGGGTACGACGAGGTCGTTGTCCGGGTCGGTCATAACGGGGTACGGCAGGTCCGGTTCTCCGGCGCGCTGCTCTTCGAAACGAACGACGTCAACGACCATCGGATGGAACATGTCCGGGTGTTCCGCAGTCGCAAAGGCAAGTTCGTGTTGCACGCGCACTACGCCAACTGGGACGAATATCCCCAATCCGCCAACTGGATCAAGGATTTGAAGAACTGGCGGCGCATGCTCGGTGTCGGCGAGCAGGACTGGGGTGATTTCATCCTGGAGATCGTCGACTCGATCGAGGAATTGAAAGGCAAACTGCCGGACAAGGTGTACGAGCGGGTTGCCGACATCGCGAAGCGTCCGCAGATCGAGGATCTCGACATCTAGCCGAATCACGTTTCCGCACAACTGAACAGCAACTGTTCGACACGCGAAGCCGCACCGGGAACACCGGGAGCGGTGTAGATCAGTCATGCATTCATGCGCATTCACTAATGAACTTCCCTGAAAGGACCATCATGGTCAACGGCCATCGCGCACCCGCCATTTCGGTACTCGGCCTGCGCAAATCATTCGGCGAGCAGGTGGTGCTCGACGGCATCGACATCACCGTCCCCGAGGGCACGATCTACTCGCTGCTCGGCCCGAACGGCGCGGGCAAGACCACCACCGTGCAGATCCTGAGCACCCTCATCCACGCCGATGCCGGTGAAAACCGAGTAGGCGGCCACGATGTCGAGGCCGAGCGCGACGCGGTACGCAAGGCGATCGGGGTCACCGGTCAGTTCGCCGCGGTCGACGAGCTGCTCACCGGCCGGGAGAACCTGCAGCTGATGGGCGACCTGCAGCACCTGTCGCGGCGCGAAACCCGAAGGCTGGCAGCGGATCTGCTGGAACGCTTCGACCTGATCGAGGCCGCCGACAAACCCGCCTCGACCTACTCCGGCGGCATGACCCGGCGCCTGGACCTGGCGATGACGCTGGTCGGCGATCCGCGCATCATCTTCCTCGACGAGCCGACCACCGGCCTCGACCCGCGCAGCAGGCGGGTCATCTGGGAGCTCATCCGCGGCCTTGTCAACGATTACAACGTCACGGCCTTCCTCACCACCCAGTACCTGGAGGAGGCCGATTACCTGGCCGACCACATCGCGGTGCTCGACCACGGCAGGATCGTCGCGGAAGGCACCGCGGCGGAACTGAAACGCCTGGTTCCCGGTGGGCATATCCGGTTGCAGTTCGCCGACCGTACCGCGTTGTTCGCCGCCTCCGCCGCGTTGGGAGTCGCGGCACAGGTGGTCGACGATGCCGAAGCCGACGAGGACCTGACCCTCGCCGTGCCGAGCGACGGCAGCGTGACATCGCTACGGGCCCTGCTTGATCGGCTCGACTACGAGCAGATCGAGGTCGAGGGGCTCGCCGTGCACACGCCCAACCTCGACGATGTCTTCCTCACCCTCACCGGCCAGCCGACCTTCGAAAAGGAAACCGTCTGATGAGTGCCATGTCCTACGCCCTTGCCGATTCGGCAACGATGTTGCGGCGCAACCTGACTCACGCGAGGCGATATCCGAGCATGAGCGTCGGCGTCATCGTGATGCCGACGATTCTGCTGCTGATCTTCAAGTTCGTTTTCGGTGGCGCGCTCGAAAAGTCTTCCGGCGGAAACTATATCGACTATCTCGCGCCCGGCATGCTGCTGATGGTTCCGGCCTACATCACGGCGTCGGTGGCGGTGTCCATCGCGACCGACACGTCCAAGGGCATCGTGAATCGGTTCCGCACCATGGGCATCACGCAGTCGTCGATGCTGACCGGTCACGTGGTCGGCGCGCTGCTGCAGGCGATGGGCGGCATCGTGCTGATGGCCGCGGTCTCGCTGCTCATCGGGTGGCGTCCAGATGCCGACATTGTCGAATGGGTCGCCGCGTTCGCGCTGCTCAGCTTCACGATCTTCGGGCTGAACTGGCTCGCGGTCGCCCTCGGCCTGCTGTCGCCGAATCCGGAGGGCGCGAGCAACATTGTCTTCCCGATCATCATGTTGCCCTTCCTCGGCAGCGGTCTGGTCAGCACCGACACCATGCCCGTCGGCCTGCGCCAGTTCGCCGAGTACCAGCCGTTCACCCCGATCACCGAGACCGTCCGCGGTCTGCTGATGGGCACCGAGATCGGTAACAACGGCATCCTCTCGCTCGCCTGGTGCGCTGGCCTCACGATCGTCGGATTCTGCTGGGCGAACTCGATTTTCCGTCGCCAGACCGACTGAGCACGCGCGCACAATGAGGGGTACCGATCCCCCGCCGAATCCCGGCGGGGGATCGGTGTGTCGTCAGATCGTTCCGGACAGCAGCGTCTCGCCGGTCGAGGCCAACCGGATCTCGACCGCCCGGATCTGGTCCGGCGTCTTGTCGATGGTCCGATTGATCGTCAGCTCCCCGCCCGGTCCGGCGGGCCATTGATCGAGTTCGGTCTGGCTGCCGTCGGTGCCGAGGACGAACAGCTTCAGATTCCAGGTGTACTGCTGGTCACTCGGTCCGTAGCTGCAGGTCATCACGAGCCGCGTCGTGCCGCTGTCCTGCGTGATCTTGAAGCTGGCCGTCACGGGATTCGGCTTGAGCGGCTGCATACTGCGTTCCGCGACAACCTGTTCGGGGCTGGTGTTGTTCGACGAGGTGACGGTGGCGACCACCGGAACCGCGATGGCCACCGCGGCGGCGGCCGCCGCGACCGCGACACCGACCGACACCCATCGGCTCCGACGCCTGCGCTTCTCGGCCGCGTCGGCGAGCCTCGGCAGCAACCGCGGCACCGGCGGGCCTGCCTCGACCGTCGCCGAGCCGAGCTCCGCCGCAACGGCTTCGGGCAGTTCGATCATCGCGAGCGCGGTCGCGGGTTCGACCATGGCGAGCATGCCAGGCATCCCGGCCATCTCGGCAACGGCGGCCTGACAGGCGGGGCAGCCGGCCAAATGCTCTTCGTATTCCCGGCGTTCGGTCCTGGTCAGGGCGCCGAGTACATACGGCGCATCCCACGTGGTGTAGTCGTCAGCGATATCGGTCATTGGTTCGTCACCCCCATCTCCTGTAGTGCCAGCCGTAGTGCCCGCATGCCGTAGTGCATCCGGGATTTCACCGTTCCCGCCGGAATGTCGAGTTCCGCAGCGATCTGGTGGGTGGAAAGGCCCCGATAGTAGGCCCGCACGATCACCTCGCGGTGATCGGGACTGAGCCTGCCCAACGCGTCCGCGACCACCCAGCCGTCCAACGCCCGGTCGGCCTGGTCGGGCGTGGCCTGCTCGGGCGGGCTGTCGGTACGGAACTCGCGCCGGTTGCGGGCGCTGCGGTGCTCATCCACGGCGAGATTGCGTGCGACGGTGAACAGCCACGCCCGCGCCGACGTATCGGACTGGTCCAATACGTTCGGGCGTTGCCAAGCCCGTAGCAACGTTTCCTGCACGATGTCCTCGGCCCGGCCGGGATCGCGAACCAAGCCGAGCGTGTACCGCCACAACGCGGCGGCGTGTTCGTCGTACAGGACCCGCAACAACTCGGTTCGGTTGTCGGGCATTGCTCACCTCCCGCTCATCCCACGGTCCAGCAGGGGTGAACGGTTCAATAAGAGCGCGCATCTCAATTTCGTTCGAGTTCGATCGGGTGAGTGGCAAGCAGCGACAGTGGCAGCGGCTGGCGGCGAAGCACGTGCGCCCACAGATCGGCGCGGCCGGTGCTGATCGGGTCGGACGGCAACGCGGACAGCACGATCCAGTCGTCGTTCTCCAGCTCGCCCTCCAGTTGCCCGAAGGTCCAGCCCGCGTAACCGGCGAAAATGCGGATGCCCTCGACCAGCTGCCCGATCTCGTCCGGGTCGGCGTCCAGGTCGACGAGCACCACGCGGCCGTCGATCCGGCGTAGGCCGGGGATGCCGTCGATGCTCGCGCCGACGCGGACGGTGCCGAGGCATAGCGCCGCGTCCCGCTTGACCGGGCCGCCGATGAACAGGGTGCGCGGCGCGGCCGCCACCTCGGTCCAACGGGGCAGCACGTCGTGCACGGCCGTATCGCTCGGCCGGTTCAGCACCACGCCGAGGCTGCCCGCCTCGTTGTGCTCGATGATGTAGACAACGGTGCGCCGGAAGGTAGGTTCGGCCAGTTCGGTCGCCGACACCAGCAGGGTGCCGGCGCGCACCACCTGCTCGCCGTGCCGGTAATCGCGCCGCTTGCGGTCGCCGTGCCCGCCGCGAGTTTTCCGATCATCCGGGTCGTCTGCGCGTGCCACTCGGACATCATCGCAGTTGTTTCGGCGATATGCGCTTCTGCTGGCCAGTTCGGTGTCGTGAATTTGCGTCGGGGCCCGCTGCTCGGCGCTTGCGGGCGTCGTAGAGTCCGTGTCATGGAACCTCCCGAGGTGCGCCTCGAGAACAGCGACACCGTGTACGACTTCTATCTCGACCATCGTCAGAATCGGCCGAAGGCCTGGGGCGCGTACGCCATTCTGGGTCGTCGTTACTATCCCCGCGTCTCCTACGCCGAGGGTGCGCAGGCCGGTTTGCGTACGGCTATTCGGCAGGGTCGACCGCTGTTGATCTCGATCAATCATCTTTCCGAGAACGATCCGTACACGGTCGCGGCCGCGGCGTGGCGCAGCGCGTTGCGTCCGGTGATCGGCCGGGTGCGGGTGCTGGCCAAGGACGAGCTGTTCGAGGAGCCCGACCAGCGGCGCAAGATCGACATGATGGGCGGGATCCCGGTGTTCCGCGGCAAGGACCACGGCATTCGGGCCGTCAACGCGGCTGGTCAGCGCATGATGGACATTTGCGCGCAGCGGATAGCGCGCGGTGACGGTGTCGCGGTGTTTCCCGAGGGCACCTGCAACGAGGTCGACCCGGCCCAGGTGCAGCCGGTCGGTAGCGGCATCGGGCACATCGCGTTTCGCGCGATGAAGCTCGGCGTCGAGCCGGTGCTGGTGTCGATGGGCCTGAGTTATGGGCCGCGGTGCGATCCGGCGGTGCAGCCGAACAAGGAGGAGGCCAAGTCGGCCAGCTTCTACTTCGGCGTGCCGATCACCGAATTGCCGCCAAAGCCCGGCGATATCGCGCGGCTGGTACGCACCGATCTGCAGCAGGCACTGGACGGGGCGATCGCCGCCTACTGAGGCAGGTTCAGACTGTCGCGCGCCCAGTGCGGGACCATCACCAGGTATTCGGGTCTGGTCTCGATGAAATGGTGCACCATCCGGCACATCGGCAGCGCGCCGAGCTTGTCCTCGGCGGTGCTGTTCAATGCCGCCTCGACCAGTACCCGGCCGTAGCCCTGGCCCTCGTAGCGGGGGTAGATCTCGGTGTGCACGAACGCGCGTTCGGACTGGGTGTCCTGATATTCGACGTACCCGGCGTTGTCACCGTCGACATAGAGCTCGAAGCGTTCCAGAGCGGTGTTGATACGGACCTCCGTCGACATGGCTCGACGCTACTCCCGTGCGACGTCATCCGCGCATTCCGCGACACCTACCGAGGGGTCGTGTTCGGGCTGGGGACGGGCGCCTGACCGGCGGAATCCGGCGCTCGACTTGTCTGTCGTCGCACGCGTGCGCAGAATGCTCATGATCGGGGTCGCGCCCGCACGCGTGGCGGCGGCCCGTGGAGGTTCGAAACATGATGAAGGTACGGCTATTTTCGCGGGCCGCGGCTGCCATGGCCGTCTGCCTGCTCGGGGGATCGATCGTGTCCGGCCTTGCCGACGCGGCGCCGTCGTTCGGTGCCTGCCCCGACGGCTCGGTGGTCGCGGGGCATGGCGTGCAGTGTGCTGTCGTCGAGGTGCCGAGGAATTACGCCGATCCGGACGGGCCGAAGATCCAGGTGACCGTCAGCCGGATCGCGGCGACCGGGCAGCGGCGCGGCGTCATCTTCGCCAACCCGGGCGGGCCCGGCGCGGACGGGCTCGACTTCTGGGGCCTGCGGACCGATGTGCTGCCCGCCGAACTGAACGCGCACTACGACCGGATCGCGGTGCAGCCGCGCGGATTGCGCTGGGCCACCCCGTTGACCTGCGGAACCGAGGACAGCACGCAGGTATCGCTCGGCGGCGGCGACCGCACCGCCATCAAGAAGGCGTGCGACGCCACCCAGCCCGGCTACCTCGACACCATCACCACCGAGACCACCGCCCGCGATATGGACGCGGTACGCGCCGCACTCGGGCTGGAGCGGATCAGCTACCTCGGCACCTCGTACGGCACCTATCTCGGCGCGGTGTACGCCTCGCTGTTTCCCGACCGGGTCGAGCGAATGGTGTTGGACTCCAACGTCAATCCGGACTGGGTGTGGACCGAGGAGTTCGCCCAGCAGCAGCTCGCGGGCAAGCAGCGGCTCGACGACCTGTTCGCCTGGATCGCCGAGCACAGCGACGACTACCACCTCGGCGATACGGCTTTGCAGGTCTATCAGAACTGGGTGCGCTTGGCGGTCGATCAGGGTGGCGGCTGGTACGCCAATCTGACGCCGCCGCCCGCCAGCCTCGCCGACCTGCCCGGATCGTTGCCGGAGCCGCTCGCCGAGATCGCTCGCGACGGTTACAGCGGTGGTGTCGAGCAGACCGGCAAACTTCAGAATCTGTTGCGTACCTTGATTTCCGGCGGTGCCACCGCGCAGGGGCCGCTGCTCGGCGCCACCTCGGTCGCCAGCTATACCCGCACCTACTGGCCGATCTTCGCGCGTGCGATGGCCGACGCTGTCGCCAATCCGGCGAATGTGCAACGCCTGCGCACCATCGAGGGCGCCACCTCCACCAACCTCACCGGTCAGTTCGTCTTCGCCGCGATCACCTGCAACGAGAACGCTATTCCCGGTCGGCTCGACGTGATCGGTTCCGCGGTCGCGACCATCGCCTCGGGTGGTAATGCCATGGACGCGCGTGCTGACCTTGTTCGGTCCGGAATGGCTTGTGGGACATGGAAACCCGTTACGACACCGGTTCGGATCTCCGGTGTCGGGCTCGGTACGCCGCCACTGATTTTGCAGAGTCGTCACGATGCGCTCACCAAATATGAAGGGGGACTGGCGATGGCGCATGCGCTGAACGGTTCTCTGATCACCGTCGAAGGTGGAGATCACGGGAACTTCGGTCGTGGCAATCGGGTGGTCGATGATGCGGTGATGACCTACCTCGGCACCGGGCAGGTCACCATCACGCAGGCTGCGGAGGCGCCGCTGCCGGTGCGTTGATGCGCCCGTGCAAGGTGTTCTGAAATGGCTCTCGCACTGCGTGATTCAGGCTTGCGAAGCAGGCAGTGCGAGAGTTCATGACAGGACGTCATCCTGATTACAGGCCGCCGGCCTGGAGCGCTTCGAGCGCGTTGAGTACCAGGTACAGCGGACCGTACAGTGCGGTCGCCAGCGGATCGCCGTTGCGCTGACCGCTCAGAATCCAGTCGAAATTCAACGAGCCCATAGCATTTCCTCCATATGTTGGTCGTGAAAGGGATGTCTCGCGCTGACGTGCGCAGCTCGTCCTACTTCTTCTGCTTCGCCTTCTTCGCCGGGATCTCGCAGGTCTTCTTCGTGCCCTTGGCGTTGCAGATGTCTTTCTTGCCAACGCCGCCGATAACCGTGCCCTTGTTCACCCCGGTGACGGTGATCTTGTCGTTGCCGCCTTCACCGTTGACCGAGGCCTGTTTACTGTTGATGTTGGTCACGGTGATCACGTCGGCCAGTGGTCCGCCGCGAACCTTGGCCTGCCCATTGACATCGCCGACCTTGATGACGTCCCGGCCCTTGACCGGGGCGCCCGGGTAGCCGTCGCCCCACACTTCGCCCATCTTGCCGACGGTCCCGACGGTGATCTTGTCGTCGCCGTCCCCGCCAATGGCCCTGCCCGCATGCCACTTCAGCTCGTCGGGCGCACCGTGCACGACGTCCTCCGGGCCGTTCAGGCTCTTGACGTCGATCGTGTCGTTACCTTCGTCGCCGGACGCACTGCCCATATTGCCGATCAGCTCTACGGTGATGGTGTCGTTACCTGGTCCACCGTCGGCGGAAGCGACGGCGAAACCGGGCGCGGCGGACATGTCGTCCGGTCCGTTGATATTGGTGACCTTGATAACGTCGTCACCCTCTTCGCCCTCCAAAGCCGTTGCACCCCAGAGTGACCTGGCAGTCATCGTGTCATTTCCGGGGCCGCCACGGAATTTCGCAAGACTCTTGATGGGGCCCTTGGTCGCTACGAACGTGTCGTCGCCATCGTTGCCTTCGACATATCCGCCGTTCATGCCGTCGATAGTCAGGGTGTCCGGTCCGGGGCCGCCGGACACCAGGCCGAACCCGTCGACATTGCCCACATGGATGGTGTCGTTGCCCGCGCCGCCGTAGACGCCATCGGCGGTCTCCAGATTGTCGAAGCTGGCGCCGGTCGCGACCGAACCGACGTCGATGATGTCGTCGCCGTCCCCGCCGTCGACTCGACCGGCGATAACCTCCAGACTCTTGTCCGCATGTTCCGGATCGTTCTTGACATAGCCGAGGGTGCCGACCGTGATCTTGTCGTTGCCGGGCCCGCCGATGACCTTGCCCTGCTCGCTCACGTTGCCAAGCGGGATATCGTTCCCGATCTTGTTCTGGCACGCTTGATCCCGAGCACCTCCGCCGATGAGGATGGTGTCGTCGCCGGCACCGCCATCCACCTCACCACCTTTCTCGGAAGTCGCGCCGACATCGCCCGTACAAACGAACACACCGACGTCGTAGACGCTGATGTTGTCGTTTCCCGCGCCACCGCGGACGGCCGCGCCCTTCGGCACGTCGCCCTTGATCACGATCGTGTCGTCGCCATCTGTGCCCATGACGACATCACCATCTTTCAAGCTGCCGCAGGTGATGGTGTTTCCCTTGTGCTCGCATCCCGCGGGCAGGGCCGGATCAGCCTGTGCCGGAACCGGTCCTGCCGCCAACGTGAGCACAGCAAGCGCAGGCACATATGCCCATCGCAGAGATGCGTATCTTGAAACGCGCATACCGGAGAGCCCCTATTTCTCGGTCGAATCGTTCTCGTGAAACAACCTGGTCATCGAGCGCGCCCTGTGCGCGAAAGTCATTCGCCGGATGGGAGATTGGAATCTTCGTCGGCAACATCCCCTGCGTTCGCCTCGGCGTCGGACGTCGCGTCCAAGGGCGCCTGGTCGGGTGACATATCCTCGGGCATATCGTCTGCGGTCGCATCGTCTGCTGGCGCACCGTCTTCGGTCGGCGCACCCTCCTTGTCGGCGACCGTGCCGGGTGCGACTCCGCCCTGCGGTACATCCGCACAGGAATCGGTGACACATACCGCGGGCAATGCCGCGGCCTGCGCTGCCGGTATCGCCGTCAACGCGAACACGGCCAACGCGGGCACATACAACCATCGGACAGCTGCGTACTTCGAAACGCGCATACCAAAGATCCCCTATTTCTCGGTCGAATCATCCTCGTGTGCAAAGCCCGTCACGGAACCCGCACGAATGCGCGCTTATTGGGGGCGCTTACCCCGCATCGTGGTATTACGGTGTTGAATTGGTGTCGAGCAGCAAGCGGCGGACCTCAACGCAGGCGTCCCCCACAGTGGAACGCGGGACAACGCGCGCCCTCCGACAGCTCATACATCCAACTGGAAACACCACCTGTATTCGTGGCGGACCGCATCAGAGATGGGTGCGATCTCGGCGAGTCGCGTCGGATGTGGTTGAGGGCGAGTTCAACCGTTGAACACCTGTCCTCTTGTCTGGCAGGGTGGACGGTAACTTCTTCGCGGCATTGCCTGCCCAGTTGGCGCGGATCACACTGCAAACCATGACGACCTGGATGCCGCTGCATGGCCAGCCTTATCACCCAATTCCGTACCACCCGAATCGGATTCCCGTCGAGGACGCGCTCGCCAAGTCGGCCGCGTTCCGTGCGCGGATGGATGAGCGCCGCACGGTGCGGATGTTCTCGACCGATCCGGTGCCGGAGCAACTGGTTCTCGACGCGATCGCGGTGGCGAACACCGCGCCGTCGGGAGCGCATCAGCAGCCGTGGACCTTTGTCCTCGTCGAGGATCCCAAGGTGCGCAGCAGGATTCGCGAGGCCGCCGAGGCGGAGGAGCAGATCTCCTATAACGGCCGCCTCGGCGAGGAGTGGTTGTCCGCGCTGCGCCCGCTCGGCACCGACGAGCACAAGCCGCACCTCACCGACGCCCCTTACCTGCTTGTCGTCTTCCAGCAGCGCTTCGGCCTGCGCCAGGACGGCACCACCTACAAGCACTACTACGGCGACGAATCGGTGGGCATCGCCGTCGGCATGCTCCTTGCCGCGCTGCACATCTCCGGCCTTGCCGCGCTCACCCACACGCCGAGCCCGATGAAGTTCCTGTCCGAGGTGCTCGATCGCCCACGCAACGAAAAGGCCTTCGCCGTAATCCCGATCGGTTACCCCACCGACGATGCCGTTGTCCCCGACCTGGTCCGCAAGACAATGGACCAGGTCCTCATCCGAATCTGATCGGCCCGAACGCCTTTCGACTCTGCCGGTGCCCCTGAATTTGGGGGCAGTAATTCGGCTGCCCCACACGTAACGTTTCGACGCTGTATACCGAAAACACAGGCAACAGGAGGAGATCAATGCGAAAGACAATTACCGCCGCCGCACGTCTCGCGGCCGCAGGTGTATCGGGGCTTGCCTTCGTCGCGATTATCGGCTCCGGCACTGCTCAGGCAGCTCCGCAGGACTGCGCCGTGCAGCGCGACATTTTCGGTGCGACAGCGACGTGTCAACCAGATGGCGGCAGCAATTACGTCCTGCACCTCGACTGCTTCGGGTTGCACGGCACCGGCCCGTTCCCATTGATGGGCGTCGGTTCCTACAAGATACTCAGCTACCCGTTTACCCCGAACGGCCAGCCCGTCACGGCAGGCTGCACCGGCGCGGGCCCCGGTCTCATCGCCATAGCTACCAACGCCTACGTGGAGATCTACCGCGGCTAGTCGCCTCGGCAGGGCTGAAATCTTTGATGCCCTAACGATATTCCGCAGGGTCGGCCGAACGTGCACCAGGGCGAACGGCCGACCCAGCGGCGTTCTGTCATCGCCACGCGCAGTCGGTCAGCTCTTCGACAGCTCCGTAGCTTCTTACTGGCACTACTCGTTGGAGGCTGTGCTTGGCCCCTAGTCTTGCGCTCCTGCGCTCGCCCCGTTCTGTGTTGTCTGCCCTTTCTGGCTTTGCGCGCCTTGCTGCGATTGCGTCGCTTGTTGACCCTGCCCGGTCCCCTGCTGCACAGTTGACTGTCCCTGCCCGGCATGGCTTTGCCCCTGCGTGTTCGAGCCCTGGCCCTGCTGTTTCTGCGCAGCCACTTTCACGCATTTCTGGAAATCGGAATATTTAGCTGACTTCTCGGCGCACATGGCAACATCGTTATCAATAGCGAAAGCGGGTCCGGCCAACGCGACAGCGGCGATGCTCGTTGTCACGAATGTGCCGAGGACGGCAGAGATCTTGCGCACGGATATCTCCCAATCATTGGACTGGCCGTCACGGCCAGTGGTTCCGATGAATAGATCAACCCTTGCTATTCGGAGCCAAGCAGGTTTGGGATAGGTCCGCCGGCGGCGGCGACCAGATCCTCCGGCGCGGACAACCGCCATGCCTCGAAGACCAACTCGGCCAGTTCGTCCGCATCGATACCAGCCAGCTGGACGACCACCCAGCCGAAACCGCCTGCGGTGAACTGTTCTTCGAAGACGTCGGGCCGCTCGGCGACCAGCGCCTTCTGCTCGGACAGCATCTGCTTCAAGCCGACGGTCTCGGTGCGTGGCCAGTAGTAGCCGAACAGCTTGCCGCGCACTTTGAACGAGGTGTACTTCTCACCCTTGCTGCTTTGTACGTCGGCGAGCCCGCCGACCACCCGAAAGAACTCGTCACCATGCACAGCCACCGCGGAACCCCTCAAATGTCAGAGTCCGCAATATACCTGTGCCGACCGACCGGAACGTGCCAGCTCAGCGGGTGACGGTGGCCGAGCTGAGCACGACCTGCTGAACCGGCACGTCCTGGCCGCCCGTCTTGACCTTGCCGATCTGGTCGACGACATCATGGCCGCGCGCGACCTTGCCGAATACCGCGTAGCCCCAACCGTCTTGCCCCGGGTAGTCGAGAAACGCGTTGTCGTTGGTATTGATGAAGAACTGCGCGGAGGCCGATTGCGGATCGGACGTGCGGGCCATCGCGACGCTGTACCTGACGTTCTTCAGCCCGTTCTTGGCCTCGTTCTCGACCCTGTTCGGCGCCGGCTTCTCGTTCATCTTCGTGTCGATGCCACCACCCTGGATCATGAAGCCATCGATAACGCGGTGGAAGATCGTGCCGTCGTAGTGACCGCTGTTGACGTAGGTCAGGAAGTTGCGCACGGTCTTGGGTGCCTTTGTTTCGTCGAGTTCGAGCTCGATGTCACCCATGTTGGTTCGGAGCAGGACCTTGATCATGGTTCCCCAATTTGTGCGACAGGCTCAGTCCCGCAGTCGCCCTGACGGACTCGTGCTCCAACCGAGCTGGACACGGACCTGTGCAGCTTACCGGTGCGTGGCCGCGCGGAATCGCGTTCTGTTCTACATTGTCGATTCCGGCAGAATCGCGCCCGTCTCCAGCAAGGTCTTGAGGTTGGACAGGATGCCAGGCCAACCGCCGCTGATTGCCTCGAGGACAGTGCTTCCCGCCGGGAAACCGTCGTGTACCACAGTCAATTTCACGACCTCGTCGCCCGAGGGTTCGAGTTCGAAGGTCACCTTGGAGCGCGGCTCACGAGCCCAGTGCGCGACGTCGTCGGCCTTCATCTCGAAGGTTTCGGCGAAAGCGGGATCGAAGGTGTGCCAGGTGTAGGAGAGTTTGTTGTACGGATCCGCCTCCAGCACCACCTGTTCCGGGTCCTTGCTTGACCAATCCCGTTGATGCCACACCATTTCGGAGCCAGGCTGCCAGTCGGAATCGAAGCTCGCGCCCCAATAGCGGGCGGTGAAGGCCGGGTCGGTGAGTGCCTGCCACAGCTTTTCCGGCGTGGTCTTGATGAAGGTCGTGTAGACGAATGCGTTGTCGCTCATGGGGTTTGCCTCCAGTGCTTTCTTGAGATCGGCCAGTGCGTGAACTCGGGCACGGTCGTAGCGGGTGATCCAGCGTTCGGCGATGGCGTTGATGGGCTCGGCGTTGAGGTAATGCAGCTTTTCGCGGCCGCTGCGGCGAGTGGTGATCAGATTGGCCCCCTCCAGCACGGCGAGGTGTTTGCTGACCGACTGGCGCGCCATCTCGAGCCCCGCGCACAGCTCGCGCAGGGTCTGCCCGTTGCGCGCGTTGAGACTGTCGAGTAGCCGCCGCCGGTTGGGGTCGGCCAGCGCCTTGAAGACCTCGTCCATGCCACCTTCCGATTTATGCAGCCGTTTGGCTGCATGTCAGAGGTTAGGCAGCCGGATGGCTGCATGTCAAGAGTGAATCGATCTAGGTAAAGCATTGTCGCGGCGAAATGTAGTAGATATGCTACGAACTGATAGAAACCCGCAACGGGGGAGGGAAGCATGACACTGGGTCAGGACGTCGCGCTCGACGTCGAGAAATTGCGAATGCGATACGGCAGCACCGACGTCCTGCACGATGTGACGTTCCAAGCGCGGCACGGCGAAGTGCTGGTGCTGCTCGGGCCCAACGGTGCGGGCAAGTCGACCACCATCGAGATCCTGGAGGGCTTTCGTATGCGGTCGGCGGGCCGCGTCGAGGTGCTCGGTGTCGATCCGGCGCAGGGCGACGAGGCGTGGCGAGCGCGCATCGGCGTCGTGCTGCAATCGTGGCGCGATCACGGCAGGTGGCGGGTCAGGGAACTGCTCGACTATCTTGGCGCGTTCTACGCGCCGTACCGCACCGACGGTATCCAACGGCCTTGGGACACCGAAGAACTCATAAAAGCGGTCGGCCTCACCGAACGGGCGGGCGCCAAGATCAAGGACCTGTCCGGCGGGCAACGCCGCAGGATGGACGTGGCGATCGGCATCGTCGGCCGCCCGGAGGTGCTTTTCCTGGACGAGCCGACCGCGGGCTTCGACCCGCACGCCAGGCGGGAATTCCACGATCTGGTGCACCGGCTCGCCGACGATCAGCGGACCACCATCCTGCTCACCACCCATGACCTCGACGAAGCCGAGAAACTTGCCGATCGGATCCTGATCCTGGCCGGCGGGCGGATCATCGCCGACGGGTCGGCCGATCAACTCTCCCGCCGGATCGCCGGGGAGGCCGAGGTGAGCTGGACCAACGACGGACAGCGGTTCGTGCACGCGACCGCCGAATCGACCAAGTTCGTGCACGAACTGTTCAAACAACACGGCGACGCGATCGGCGATCTCGAGGTCCGGCGCGTCTCACTGGAGGAGACGTACATGACGCTGGTGCGCCGGTTCGAATCCGGTCAGCTCGAGTCTGACGTACACACGCTCGAGGAGGTAGGGCGATGAACCCGGTCGCGGTCGCCGTTCGCCAGGGGTGGACCAGGGGCATGATCGAGTTTCGCCAGCAACTGACCAACAGTCAGGACCTGTTCGGGTTGCTGTTCTGGCCGGTCATCATGTTGGTCACGCTGTTTTTCATGCGGCACGCGTCGTTCCAGTCGAGCGGACTGCTGCTCGGCTCCCTCGCGTTGCCGAGCGTCATCGGCATGCTGGTCGCGGTGAACGGGATGATCAACATGGGCACGCACCTCAGCCTCGACCGCGAGGACGGGACGCTGTTGCGTGCCAAGGCAACCCCGAACGGCATGGTTGGTTACCTGGTCGGCAAAATCATCCAGGTGTCCGGTTCGGTGATCATCCCCTGCGCCATCATTCTGGTCCCCGGGATGTTCATCGTCGATGGGCTCGCGCTGAATACCGTCGGGGCCTGGGCTACATTGATCGGGGTTGTCGTGCTCGGACTGCTCGCCACCCTGCCGTTCGGCGCCATTTTCGGATCGATCTTCGCTACCCCGCGCAACTTCGGCTTCGTGACGTTGCCGATCATGGGACTTGTCGCGGTGTCCGGCATCTTCTACCCGATCACGTCGATGCCCGGCGTGGTACAGGGTGTGGCCCAGGTGTTTCCGATGTATTGGCTCGGGCTCGGCATGCGCTCGGCGATGCTGCCGGACCAGGCGGTGGCCGTCGAACTGAGGCAGTCCTGGCGGCACCTGGAAACCGTTGGGGTGCTCGGTGTTTGGGCGGTGGTGGGGATACTCGTCGCGCCGGTGGTGCTGCGCAGGATGGCGCGACGCGAATCCGGTTCCACCGTCGCCGTGCGCCGCGAGAAGGCGATGCAGCGTGGCTTCTGAGGTCATCTACAACCGCATCGCGATGCTGCGCGCCGAGCGCGGCATCTCGCGGCGCGAGTTGGCGGAGGCGCTCGGTGTGCACTATCAGACGGTCGGCTATCTCGAGCGCGGCGAGTACAGCCCGAGCTTGCATCTTGCACTGCGGATTTCGTCTTACTTCGAGGTGGCGGTGGAGGTCATCTTCTCCACCGACCCCTTCCCGCGCCTCGGTTCCAGCGTCGAAACCGCTTGACTACTCCTGGTTCCCGCGCAGCAGCGCGTAGGTCGAGACCGGTTCGCCCTGCTCCTCGCTGGCGGCAACGGCCTTGCGCCAGAACGACTGTGCGGTGCGCGAGAACGTCGCGTCGACGCCGACCTCCTCGCTGGCGTCGATGATGTGCTGCGCGCCGGCGTCCATCATCTTGAGGCTCGCCAGGCTGGCCCAGCCGCCGCTCTGGTTGGCGACCGAGAACTCCTCCATGAAATAGGGGAACGCGGCGGCGGAGCGGATGGCGAACGGCACGAACTGGGCGATGCTGTGACCGGAGCGGTCGATCACCGCGGTCGCCTGATCGAACGCGAGCAACCACGGATGGAAAATGGTCAGTAGCGCCTGGTAGAAGACCTGCGCGAGACCGTCGTCCGCGCCGAGGTACTCCTGCGGGCTCAGCGGCCGCAGCAGCTCGGCGTGCGCGTCGAAGACCTCGCGCGGTCCGCTGTAGAAGATGTACGACGCGGGATGGACGATGTTGTCACCCGCCGACATGACGCCACCCGAAATGAACTGCGCGCCATGCGAACGGACCCATTGCGCACCCTTGCGCGTCTTCGCCGGGGAATCGGAGGACAGATTGGCGATCACCTTGCCGGCCAGCTGCTCGGTTGCCTGGCCGAGCACGTCGTACATGGCGGCGTAGTGGGTGAGGCTCAGCACGGTTACCTCGTTGGCGTCCAATGCGTCGGCGACCGTCGCGGCGCGCTTGGCGCCGAGTTCGACCATCGCGTCGACCTTTTCGGTGCTGCGATTCCACACGGTCACCTCGACGCCCGCGTCCAGGAAGGCCCGGACCATCGCCTGACCCATCGGCCCGAGGCCGACGACGGAGACGGAGCGGGGGGTGGTCTGTTCGGACATTGTGTGTCCCTTCGGTTCTCGATGGATGGGGTCGGCGCCGGAATCGATACTGCGTTGTCGCAGATAGAGTCGGGAAGACCGAACGTTCAGGTGGGGTTGCTTACCTAGAGGTTCGAAATAAGCTCAGAAGGAGTGCGGTGGACATGAACGGTGACGCGGATCACGACGTGTGTGGCATGTCCGTAGCGATCGATGTCGTCGGCGGCAAGTGGAAAATGCACCTGATGTGGGCGCTGAGCGCCAGCCCGCAACGTTTCGGTGAGATCCGCCGCCTGCTGACCGGCGTCAGCGAAAAGGTGCTCACGGAAAACCTGCGCCAGCTCGAGTCGAGCGGCGTCGTGCACCGCGAGGTCTACCCCGAGGTCCCGCCCCGCGTCGAATACTCCCTCACCCCGCTCGGCGAAGAACTGGCCGTCGCCCTGCGGCCGCTCGAAGAGTGGGGCGAGAAGCACCGCTACGAACTCGTCGCGAACCTGCTCGCCGCGGTGAGCTAGCGCAGGTGCTGTTCTGCGATCTGTGCGCCGACCTGTTGTAAAAGCGGGCTCGCGTTGGTGATCGAGCGGGCCGGGTCGGGCTCTAGGTCGGTGAGGGCGTAGTAGGCGGTGAAGCCTGCTGCTCGAATCTCTTGGGCGGTAAGGAGTGTGCGGCCGACGACCGCGAGGACGGGGATGCCGGACGCGCGCGCGGACTCGCAGACGCCGATCGGCGCCTTGCCGTGCAGGCTTTGGGTATCGAGTGAGCCTTCGCCGGTGATGACGAGGTCGGTGCCGTCTAGTAGTGCGGGGAAATCGAGGAGTTCGAGGATTACCTCGATGCCGCTGCGCATTCGCGCACCGAGGATGGCGAGGGCGCCGAAACCGGTTCCGCCCGCGGCACCGGCGCCAGGCCGGTTCGCGAAGTCGGGTCCCGCGAGTCGCGACCAGTTGGTGAGCGCGGTTTCCAGAATGGTGAGATCTGTTGTGTCAGCACCCTTCTGGGGTGCGTAGACCGCGACTGCCCCTGATGGGCCGAACAGCGGGTTGTCGACATCGCAGGCCAATGTGAAAGTGGCGGCGGCGATTCCAGGATGCAGGGCGGACAGATCCAGGTGCGCGGCGCGGGTCAAAGCCACACCGCCATAGGGCAATTCGTCGCTATCGGCATCGAGAATGCGGGCGCCGAGCGCCTGCACCATGCCAGCGCCGCCGTCGGTGGAGGCGCTGCCGCCGAGGCCGACGACGATGTCGGTGGCGCCGTGGTCGAGGGCGTGCGCGATGACGACACCGAGGCCGGCCGTGCTCGCGTTGCGCGGATCCGGTTGTCCCCCAGGGAGTTTCTCCAGTCCGACGATCGTGGCCAATTCGATGACCGCCGTCGCTCCCCGCACCGCGTACGACGTGCGGCCAGCAACGCCCGTCGGACCGGGTGCGGTCACCTCGACCCGGTTCCATCCTGCTGCGACGAACGCGTCGACGGTTCCGTCTCCGCCGTCGGCGACCGGCACCTGCCGGATCTGCACCTCCGGCGCGACCCGCGCGATGCCCGCGGCAAGGGCCGCCGCCACCCGCGGTGCGGTCAGCGACCCCTTGAACTTGTCCGGGGCGAGCACCACCCGGCGAACGGCCTCGCGCGTCATCCCCACATTGTCGGGTGCGTTCCGATCTACCGCGCGTCGGCCCGACTTCCGTTCGATCCACAGGGTTGTCGTTACCTGTGCGGTCTGTGGATGAACCGCGAACATCCCTGTTGAGCGGCGTAAACATAAAAAGAGAGCACTGCTCTTGACTTTGTGTTCGCGGAAATGGAACACTTATCGCAACAGAGAGCAGTGCTCACTAAGAGGAGTTCGATCATGGATCACAGCACCCGCTACATCGGCCCGGCCGGACTGGATCCGATCATGAACCGGATCTTCAACTGGCTGCCGAGGATCGGTATCAGCGTCATGGGTTCGCGACTGCTCGCCGTCCGCGGCCGCACGAGCGGGGAGTGGCGGACCACGATGGTGAACCCGCTTGTCCGCGAGGACGGCGCCCGCTTCCTGGTCGCCCCGCGTGGACACACCCAGTGGGTGCGCAACCTGCGCGTGGCCGGCGGCGGCGAGCTGCGCCTCGGCCGCAAGGTCGAGGAATTCACCGCCACCGAAATCGCCGACGCCGACAAGGTTCCGCTGCTGCGGCGCTACCTGCGGAAGTGGGGCTGGGAGGTCGGCAAGTTCTTCGAGGGCGTCACCAAGGACGCGACCGACGCCGAATTGGCGGCCATCGCACCGGGATTCCCGGTCTTCCAGATCAATTGACCCGGGCCGGTCCGCGCGCAATCAAGCAGAGCGCACCAGGAATTCGATCGCGGCGGCGTAGCCCTGGATGCCCATCCCGGCGACCACCGCGGTCGCGATGGGGGAGATGTAGGAGTGATGCCGGAACTCCTCACGCGCGTGCACATTGCTGATGTGCACCTCGACGATGGGGAGTTCCGGGATCACCAGCGCGTCCCGCAGGGCCACCGAGGTGTGGGTGAGCCCGCCGGGATTGATCACGATGCCGGATTCGACGCCGCGCGCCCGGTGGATCCGGTCGATCAGCGCGCCTTCGGAATTGGATTGGAAGGCGGCGATCTCGCGGCCGTAGCGTTGCGCGGTCTGCCTGCAGAGTTCGACGACATCGTCGAGCGTCGCCGACCCGTAGACCTCCGGCTGACGAGTGCCGAGCATGTTCAGGTTCGGGCCGTTGAGAACCAGGATCGGACCGGGTGCGGACATGCCAGCAACAGTAGTCCTAGAGTCCCTGCGGGCCTTCCGAGCGCAGGTCGTCTACCTTGCGCATGGCGCCGCGCAGTTCCTCCAGCCAGGATTCCGCGTGCTTGCCTGCCAGTTTCACGGTCCAGGCCAGCGCGTCGGCCCGCGAGCGCGCCACGCCCGAGTCGACAAGGGTGTCGAGAACTTTGCGTTCGGGTTGCCGCAGCCGGGTCATCACCGGAACCGCGAGGTGAGTGAACAGCACTCGCTCGCCACCCACCGACACGCCCCACGCGACGCTGCGCCCGTAGCGACGCTGTGCCTCGTCGGCGATCTGCATGCGGGCCCCGCGGGTGGACTCGCGGAAACGCGAGATGGCACCCTCCTTGGTCGCCTGCGGAACTTCCTCGACCGACGCGTCCGCGTCGCCTTCCGCTGGCGCCTCGGCGGTGGTCTTCTCGAGCTGAGTGATCGGCAGTTCGCCGATCACGACGATCTCGTCCCGGTCGATCTCGATGACGGGCGAACCGGCGAACCAATCCTCGGGCAACCTGCCCGCGAACCAGTCTGGCGCGTCCGCCGGGTCCGGTAGGTCGGCCTGCTGCCAGCCGCCCGGTCGTCCGAATCCTCGACCCCGATGTTCATGTCTCATGAGGGGATCACCTACTTACTCATCAGCGTTGCTTACAGTGATTACAAGATTACATCGCAATCCATGCCAATGGTTCCGCTCTGTGCGAACAGAGTTCGCCGCAGGTTAACGGGGGTGATTTGCGGTTCGTGGACGCTCGCTCTGGGTACTCATTGATCCGAAACGCCGAGTAAGGCAGTAAGCGCACAACTTTGCGTGGGGCCCCGGTACGGTAGCGGCGCCGGTTGTCGCCGTAGCACTGGACAACGATCATGATCGGTCCCCCGCGACGGGAGATTTCGGGCACAATTGAGATGCTGAGCATGGGTAACGTCCTTGCGGCGTAGGCACCGCAGACAGGTCTTTTTCAGGTACGGTGGTCTTGTTACTGGAGTGACAAGAGTGAAGAGTGGGCGACATGGATGTCTGGGGATCCCGCCGCTTTCGCGTCCGGGGCGCTATGGCACTCGCGGGGGTGGCGGCGCTCGCGATCGCGATGGGATCGTGCGGCGTACACGAGGGTAAGAATGAGGCCGAGGCTGTCGTAGACCGCTTCACCGAGCTGCTCGACAAGCAGGACTACACCAACGCTTCGGAGCTCACGTCGTACCCTTCCGCGGCTTCGGCAACGCTGAAGCAAATGTTTGCTGGGCTGCAGCCGGGCAAGGTGGACTACAAGAAGACGCAATACATCGGGCTCGATTCCGAGGCGGCGATCTTCAGCATGGACGCCGACTGGAACTTCGGCGACGGCAAAAACTGGAACTACAGTCTGCAGGGCAACGTGCGCAAGCTCGCCATCGGCTGGCGCATCTCCTGGGATCCGGCGATCGTCATGCCGCAGCTCGACCACAACCGCACCGCGCGCCTGGTGCGCACCCAGCCGTCCCCGGCCCCCAGGGTCAACGACATCGCGGGCCAGCCGCTGATGACCGAGCAGACCATCAACGTGATCAAGCTCGATCCCGCGAAGATGCCGGACCCGGTCGGCTCGACCAACGCGCTGGCCAAGGCCATCGAGCCGGTCGCGCCGCTGATCACCGGGCCGTCGCTGATGCAGCAGGTGGCCACCTCGCAGGGCAAGCCGGTGATCGCGGTGAACCTGCGCGAGCCCGACTTCGCGATCCTGGAGAAGGACATGGCGCCGATCCCCGGCGTTGTTATGGAGAAGCAGCCCCGGCTCGTCTCCGCCGACCGCCGGGTCTGGTCGCCCATGCTCGACGCGCTGAGCAAGGTGCAGCAGGAGAGCCAGGACCAGCACTCCGGCTGGGGCGTGCAGATTTTCGAACAGGACGGTCGCTTCGTCGGCCAGCTCGCCGGTGTACAGGGCCCGCCGGGACCGGACATCGCGGGCACCATGGATCAGCGCCTGCAGCGCGCCGCCGAGGACGCGGTCGTCAGTGCGGCGACGCCCGCCTCGATCGTGGCGATCCAGCCGTCCAGCGGTGCGGTGGTCGCGGTCGCGCAGAACACCCAGGCCAGTGAGCACGGGTCGGTGGCCTTCACCGGACTCTATCCGGTCGGCGGCAATATCGAGCTGTTCCGCAATATCGCGGCCGTCGCGAAAGGCAAGGCACCGCAAGATATTTCGGTGCAGGATGCGGCGGAGGCCGCGACAACGCTCGGCGTCGGTATCGATTTCAAGGTGCCTGGTCTCGACGAGGTGACCGGTCGGCTCGCCGTCGCGGGCCGCAGTGCCGAGCAGGTCAAGCAGGGCGGCGGCTCGGACGCGGTGCTTGCCAGCCCGTTCGGGATGGCGATCGCCGCCGCCGCGATCGCCCGCGGCGAGGTGGCGCCGCCGATGATCGAGGTCGCCAGGCCGAGCACCACCGACGCGCAGCTTGGCCCGCTGTCGCCGCAGATCGCCGACCGGCTGCACGGCATGCTGCGTGATTCGACCAACGCCCCCGAGCTCGCGAGCCTGCGAATGTACCGTGACGTCAACGGTTTCAGCGCGACCGCGGGACAGGACGGCTGGCTGATCGCGATCATGGGCGACCTGGCCTTCGCCATCCACATCAACGACGTGGACAGCGGGGACGCCACCGCGCGGATGGCCGTGCGGATGCTCCAGTCGTTGGCCGCGCCGGAAACCTAATTCAGCACATACCTATTTCAACGCGGTGATGGCCGCGCGCCAGCCGAGCAGGAACAGCGCGAGCACCACGGCCGCGACGATGACGAAGCTCAACGCGGTGCCCTGGCCGCTGACCGCGCGCAGCAGCATGCCGCCGCAGAGGGTGCCGAGCCAGACCAGGATCCCGGTGGGCCACAGGGCGGTTCCGTGGAACCGCGCGTCGCGCCCCGCGTCGCCGAACATCCGGCTCGCCGCGGCCACCGCGACGGCCCAGCCGATCGCAAGGCCGATCGCGAACGGCCACAGCGTGCGAAGTAGTCCGGTGAGCACCGCCTCGTCGTGACTGCGCCTGCCGATCGCACAGAACAGGATCACCAGCAGCGCATCTACCACCAACGGCACCAGTTTCTTCACGCGGGCAAGCGTAGTTGGCCGGGCTGTGCGAGATGTGAAGTGCCAGCGCGCTGCGTGTTCCGGCTCAGAAGCGGCGCTGGGAGAATTCCTTCTCGAACTCGGCGTCGTCGTCCTGCGGTGTGCGGAACAGGAACAGGAACACGATCCAGCCGACGATCGCGACCAGGATGAAGCTCACCAGGCGGTAGACGAACGCCGCCGCGACCGCCTGCGCGGCGGGCAGCCCGGCGGCGGCGGTGAGGCCGTAGATGAGCGTCGCGTCGACGTAGACGATCCCGCCTGGCGCGAACGGAATCGAGCCGACCGCCTTGCCGACGGCGAACGCGAGCAGCAGTCCAGCCAGCCGAGGGTCCGCGCCGACGGCGTAGCAGGCGGCGCCGAGGCAGGCCACGTCGGCGAACCGGTGCAGCACCGCCCACACCGCGACCAACGCGCCGTCGCGCTTGCCGAGATCCACCGACTCCAATTGCGCGAGTACGTCGCCGATCTTGTTGGCGCCCTGGTCGGCCGGGCGCTTGCGCAGCCGGTTGACCAGGCCGAGCGTCCGGCGCAGCAGCGCCTCCAGCGATCCTGGATTGCGCGAGACGTAATTGCCGCCCCACACCACCGCGACCACCGCGGCCAGCGACAGGATCAATTTGAACGGGCCGATGGTTCCGCCGGACAGCAGCGTGCCGCCGACACCGAGCAGCGCGAGACCCGCCGCGGCGACCACCCCGGAGAACACCAGCTGCCAGGACGCGACGATCGGGCTCGCGCCGAAGCGCCTGGTCTGCCGATAGGTGAAGGCGGTGGAAAACACCTGGCCCGCGGGCAAAGTGACGGACATGGCGGTGGCACCGTAGACCACCGCGACGGATTTGCGCTGACTTACCGCGACACCCCCGGCGTTCAGCAGTTGTTTCTGCACCCGCCCGAAACCGCTCATCGACAACGCCTGCAACCAGATACAGGCGGCGACCCACCCCCAGTGAATGTCGCTGAGTTTGCGCCACGACTCGTGTAGTCGTGGCCACAGATAGATGCCCTCGGCGATCAGCAATGCCAGCAGGGCGACGCCGAGCACCCATTTGACCCACCAGAATTTGCCGCGGCGGCCATGGGGTGTGGGCGGCGGTGCGGGTTCTCCTGCCGGTTCCCCATTGGCCGTCACCCGGTCAGCCTAACGAACGCACCGTTTCGCTGTCTGTGGTGTCCGGCGCGTCGACGCCCTCTTTCGGATAGGCGAGCAGCGTTTTTCGGCGCCGTCCGCGCAGCTGTACCTCGTCGCCGGTTTCCCACTTGTGCTGCTCGCTTTCATCGGCGAAATACAGTGCGCTGCCGGAGGCCAAGGTGCGGCCCGGCTGGTCTTTGGCCAGCTCGGTCAGCCGGGATGCCTCGTTGACCGGATCGCCGATCACCGTGTATTCGAATCGGTTCGCGGCACCGATGTTTCCGGCGACGGCAAGACCCGCCGACACGCCGATACCGATATCGAGTCCTGGCACTTCGCGCAGCACCTCGCGCAGTTCACGGGCTGCGGCAAGCGCGGCGGTCGGCGCGTCCGGCCGGTCGAGCGGCGCGCCGAAGATGGCGAGCGCGGCATCGCCGACGAACTTGTTGACGAAGCCGTTGTGCCGGTCGATCACGTCGACCACGATCCGGAAGAACTCGTTGAGCAGGCTCACCACCTCGGTGGGCGGGCGCTCGGCGGCGGTCGCGGTGGAACCGACCATGTCGACGAACAGCACGGCGACGAACCGGGTTTCACCGCCGAGTTCGGTGCCGTAGTCGAGTGCGCGCTGCGCGACCTCCTCGCCGACGTGCTGACCGAACAGTTCCTGCAGCTGGCGGCGCTTGGCTGCCTCTTCCATCATCCGGTTGAAGCCGACCTGCAGCAGCCCGATCTCGCTGCCGTCGAACACCTCGACCTGGACGTCGCGCGCGCCCTCCTGCACCCGGTCGATGGCCTGGCTGAGCTGGCGCACAGGGTCGGAGATGCTGGAGCCGGTGAGCATGGACAGTGCCAGTGCCTGCAGGATCACCACGCCGCAGAGCAGCAGAATCGAGATGGCCAGCGATTGGGCGGAGAACTTCACATCCGAGGAGATCTGGGTGATACACAGCAGCACGATGGCGATGGTCGGGGCGAAAGTGCCCATGCCCCAGGTCATTGCCATCCTGGTGCCGACACCCGGGGTCAAGGTGTGGTCGAACGTGCCAGCGGTCAGCGCCGCCGCGGCGACCGGGCGAAGGATGCGTTCGCCGAGCATGTAGGTGAAGCCGAAGACGATGGTCGCGGCCATACACAGGGTGACGATGACCGCGCCCGCCAGCTTGGGCTCTTCGGAGATGATCAGCAACGCCAGGATCGCGCCGCCGATAAGCCACAGCGCCAGATGCAGGATGGCCTGGCGCAGCGGGGCATGCAGCGCGGCCATCTGCTCTTGGCGGCTCGGTGGTCCGCCGCGCATCTGCCAGCGCATCACCGGACGCAACATCAGTGCCGACGCGCCCATGCTGAGCAGGCCACCGGTCAGGAAGACCAGGGCGGGCACGAACAGGCCGGTGCTCCTTGCGCCGTCGTTCGCTCCCTCGGGAACCGGCAGGCCGTACTGGATGAAGGCCCACACCAGCACCGCACCGAAGGCGTTGGCGAGCAACATCGATGTCAGGTACAGCGGCCAGCGCGTTCGCATGGTCTGTTTGACCGCTTCCAAGGGCGCGCGTCCGGCAGCAGTCATGTTTCCCCCGGGATCGTGTTCAACCATGTAGGTACTGTGGTTGAACTTGCTTCCAGGGGCGCCGACATGACCACCAATTTAGCTGTGCCTCCCCCGCAGCAGCACTTGCGGTAGAGCGGGGCGCCGATAGATACGTTTACCGGTCGGCGCCGGTGGCGGCACCGTCGGACCGGGTGGCGCCCCGCGCAACGGCGCTGCTGAACACCGGCGGGCCTACCGCGGTGTCGTGTTTGCCGGTGAGCACGGTCCCGACGTTTTCGTCCACTACTCCGAGATTTCCGGCTCCGGCTTCAAGTCCCTCGACGAGGGCCAGCGAGTGGAGTTCGAGATCGGCGCGGAGTCGCGCGGTGTGGAGCGCTGGATTACTCGCCCTGATGGATGTCGTACGGCTGGTCGTCCAGAACGTAGTAGACGCAATCGGTGGTGGAGGCGCACTTTCCCCAGTGCACGGCGTGGCCGGGGTAGTAGAGATAGTCGCCCGCGCCTACCTGATGCGCGCCGCTGCCCTCGACGTTCCACTCGATGGTGCCCGAGACGCCGACCACGTGCTCGGGGCTGGTGTGCCAATGCTTGCCGAACTCGGTGCCTGCCGTCAGAGTGAAAAGCGCTTCGGAGGGACCGGTTTTCGCGTCGCCGCGGACCGGGAGGACGGTGCAGCCGGGCAACCCCTCGCAAGGTGACCAAGGGCCGGTGCTCGCGGCGCGGAACACGATGGAGTCGGCTGCCGGACCGGGGGCAGTGGCCGCGGTGGTTGGTGCTTGCCGGGGCGTGGTCGAGCAGGCGGCGGCCAGGGTCAGGACGGTCAGTGCGACATAGCGCAGCGGGCGCGCAAGGTGATGTGTGATCACGAGTTCTCCTCGGGGTGACCGTAATCGGACTGCGGTCCGATTACGGTCATCAGGTTAACGGACCGTGGTCCGCATACGCAATGGGAAGACTCGTCACCCGTCGCCTTCTTGCGACCCGGCAGCAGCGGGACGCCAAAGGCACACTGCGCCAGTACTCTCATGCCGCGCTGGCAGTTACCCACATCCAGAACCACGACCTCGAGGCGGCCAACGCCGCTAGGTCCGAACCGTGCGTCTTTCCGGCAAGGTCAAGTCCTCGCGCTCCGCTTCCCGGCAGCGTTGTCCAGCCCCCTGGCATTCGTCCGGCTCGGCGCAGGCTGAGGTCGGACAATGTAGCGCCGCGCTCGTTATGCTCGGCCAGGTGACGGACCCCAAGCCAAGCTCGAAGCGGAAAGCCTCCCTGACTCGGCCTGCCGCTGACTCGGTACACCCGATTGTCCGGGTGTCGGCGGAGTGGGGCTGGCGCCTGCTGATCCTGTTCGCGGTCGCGCTCGCGCTCGCCGCGATCGTGCAGAAGCTGGCGACGGTGGTCATTCCGCTCGCCATCGCGCTGCTCGCGGCCGCGTTGCTCGCGCCGCTGGTCGACTGGCTGCAACGACTAGGGGTGCCGCGTTCGGTCGGCGTGTTCGTCGCGTTGGTCGGCTCGCTCGGGTTGGTCGCTGGGATCATGACCTTCGTCGTCGAGCAGTTCATCGCCGGTGTGCCGCAGCTGTCCGACGAATTCACCAATAGCATTCACAAGATCCAGGATTGGCTGATCACCGGCCCGCCGCATCTGAGCAACGATCAGATCCGCAATGTCGGTGATCAGATCATCAAGACGATCCAGTCCAATCAGGACCGGCTCACCAGCGGCGCGCTGACCACCGCGACGGTCATCGCCGAGCTGCTCACCGGCACCTTCCTTACCCTGTTCATCCTTATCTTCCTGCTCTACGGCGGCGATCAGATCTGGCAGTTCGTCACCAGGATCATCCCGACCGAGCAGCGCGAGCGGGTGCGCACCGCCGGGCAGCTCGGATTCGGCACGCTGGTCGGGTTCGTGCGCGCCACCGTTGCCGTGGCGGCGGTGGACGCCATCGGCATAGGGACCGGGCTCGGCATTCTCGGTGTGCCGCTTGCGCTTCCGCTTGCCTCGCTGGTGTTCATCGGCGCGTTCATCCCGATCATCGGCGCGTTCGTCGCCGGGTTCGTCGCGGTGTTCATCGCGCTGGTGACCAAGGGACTGATCACGTCGCTGATCGTGCTCGGCATCATCATCGCCGTGATGCAGCTGGAAGGGCATGTGCTGCAACCACTGCTGCTCGGGCGCGCGGTGAGCATCCATCCGCTTGCGGTGGTGCTCGCGATCACCTCGGGCGTGGTGCTCGGCGGGATCGCGGGTGGTCTGCTCGCGGTTCCGCTTGTCGCGGTGCTGAATACGGCCATTCGATCGCTGCTCGCGGACAGTCCGGAGGAGATGTTCGAGGAACTACAGACCGGCGAGGTCGAGCCGGACGATCCGGAGCCTGGACGGTTCGATGTGGAGGCGACCGTGGCGAAGGAAAGCACGCGCGAGACCCGGATCGCCGAGCCGGAATCCGATGATGGCGCGCCGAAGGGCTGAGTCTCAGGGGGGCTTGGCTTGATGCGAGGGGCTGAGCCGCGCTCGGCCGATGTGGCGACGACGCCGCTGTGGCGGGCCGCGCAGGCGTTGCGGCTGGTGACGCTGCTATACGCGGTGCTGCAGCAGGTCGCGTCGGCGCCCAACTACCAGAATCAGCGGTTGAGCTGGGTGCTCATCGCGTTGATGGCGGTCTGGTCCGGTGCGTCGGCGATCATGTTGTCGCAGTGGCGGTTTCCCGATGTGCGGCGGGTGCGGGTCTGGGTGGTGTTCGGTGATCACGTCGTGGTGATCGGGCTGATGGCCGCGACCAGGCTGGTCGCCGACTACGACTGGTATCACGGACATCAGACGTTGCCGACGACGCTGTGGGCCACCAACGCGGTGATCGGGGCGGCGATCTTGCGCGGGCCGTTCGCCGGGGTGCTGTCCGGCGCGCTGATCGCGGCGGTCGCGCTGACCGTGCGCGATCAGTGGGGGCAGGACGTGTGGACCGATGCGACGGTGCCGGTGCTCGTCTCCGTCGGCCTTGCCCTCGGTTTAGCGGCCAACACCGCGCGCCGCGCGCAAGATCAGCTGGAACGCGCGGTCCGGCTGACCGCTGCTACCGAAGAGCGGGAACGGCTTTCGCGCGAGGTGCACGACGGGGTGCTGCAAGTACTCAGCTACATCAAGCGGCGTGGCATCGAGATCGGCGGGCCCACCGAGGAATTGGCGCAGCGCGCCGCGGAACAGGAAGTGGCGCTGCGGGTGCTGATCACCGAGACCGCCGATCGCGGGGATTCCGGTGGTGCCGAGGTCGATCTGCGTCCGCTGCTCACCGTGCACGCGACGCCGTCGGTGTTCGTGTCTACGCCGGGCAATCCGGTGTCGATCGGACGCTGGGCGGGCGCGGAGATCGCGGCGGCCGTGGCGAACGCGCTGTCCAATGTCGCATTGCACGCCGGTCCGGACGCGAAAGCCTATGTGCTGCTGGAGGATACAGGCGATGAGCTGGTGATCAGCGTGCGTGACGACGGAGTGGGGATACCGCCAGGTCGGCTGGCGGAGGCGGAAGCCGAAGGGCGGCTCGGTGTTTCACGATCGATGGTCGGACGGATCGAGGCGCTCGGCGGGACGGCTGAGCTACTGACGGAGAACGAAGGCGGAGTCGGCTTCGGCACCGAATGGGAGTTCCGGGTGCCGCGAACATGACTCGACCGAAGATCAAGGAGCTGTGGCGTGACGGATAAGGCTGTGGCCGAGGCCATTTCGGTGATGGTGGTGGACGACCATCCGATGTGGCGCGACGGCGTCTCGCGCGACCTCACCGAGGCGGGCTTCCAGGTCGCCGCCACCGCGGACGGGGTCGGCGCGGCGACCAGACGGGCGGCGGCGGTCCGGCCCTCGGTGGTGCTGATGGACATGCAGCTGCCCGACGGGAACGGCGCGCAGGCCACCGCGGCGGTGCTGCGCGTCTCGCCGGACAGCCGGGTGCTCGTGCTCTCGGCGTCGGCCGAACGCGACGACGTTCTCGACGCGATCAAGGCGGGGGCCTCGGGTTATCTGGTGAAAAGCGCGTCGGTGGCGGAGCTGATCGAGGCGGTGCACGCGACTGCGGCCGGACAGCCGGTGTTCACCCCAGGTCTGGCGGGCCTTGTCCTCGGTGAATACCGGCGCATGGCCACGACCCCGGCCGAGCCCGACGAGCCGCACCGTCCGGCACTGACTGATCGGGAGACCGAGGTGCTGCGGATGGTCGCGAAAGGGTTGTCCGCCAAGCAGATCGCGTCGCGGCTCGGGCTGAGCCATCGGACCGTGGAAAACCATGTGCAGGCGACGCTGCGCAAGCTTCAGCTGGCCAACCGCGTCGAGCTCACCCGTTACGCGATCGAGCAGGGCCTCGACGAGTAGAAAGTAGTACCCCGGTATCCGGGATTGCCCTGATACACGAAGGCCGTCGGATCGGTAATCTCGAATCATGGGCGGACCCGAATCGGTATCCAATGGCGTCGGCTCCGGAGACGCGATAGGCGACCGGGATCTACGCGTGTCCGATGTCGAGCGCGAGCACGTCGGCCAGCTGCTACAGCGCGCCGTCGGCCTCGGCATGCTCTCACTCGGTGAGTTCACCGAGCGGATGGACACGGCGCTGGCCGCGAAGACCCGTGGCGAGCTGAATGCCGTGCTGATCGATCTGCCCGGCGTCCGCCTGGTCGGTCAGCCCGCCGCGCCGCCGACGACCTTCGTGAACACCGCGCCCTCGTTCGTCAAGCACCGTCCGACGCCGTCCCCGCTCGGCGTGCCCAATACGGCGGGCGGTGTGATCCGCTCCCGCCTGTCCGGGGTGAGCAGGCGCGGGCCATGGCATGTCGCGCCGTCGCTGCAACTCAACAGCTGGCTCTCCGGCATCACCCTCGACTTCACCGAGGCGATCATGTCGACCCAGGTGGTCGAGCTGATCGTCGACGACTACTGCAGCTCACTCACCCTGATCGTGCCCGCCGAGGCGACCGTCGACCTCAACGAGGTCGACCTGATCGGCTCCAGCGTGAACAACAAGGTCCGCACCGGCCCCCCATTCGGCCCGCTCCACCTGGTGGTCCGCGGCCGCGTCCGCTTCGGCTCCATCACCGCCAAACACACCTTCATGGCCCACTGGCGTCGCATGATGGGCGGCAACTGAGGGCGCTGACCTGGTGTCAGGTGTTGACGCCGATGCGGCGGGCGAAGGCGCGCAAGGGGACTCGGCGGTCGTGGTCGAGTAGTTCGGAGACGATGTGGCGGGGCAGGGACTGGTACTTGAGCCAGTCGGGGCCGCCGACTCGTTCGGCGGTGAGCAGGGTGTCGAGGGCACGCTGATGCTGACCGGTGCGGGTCAGCGCGACCGCGGTGTCGGTGAGGTGGCGGGCGCGGGAGGATTGCGGGAGGCCGCCGTTGGCGGGCATGGCCTTGGCGGCGGTCAAGGCCTCGGGGTATCGCTCGGAGGACACATTGACGTCGACCGTCTGCATGACGACTTGGGAAGGGCCGAAATAGGTTTCGTAGTCGCGGCGATCGCCGCCGATGCGCAGCGCGACTTCGCTCGCGGCATCGACCAGTGACAGCGCGTCGGGTACGTTCTGCGCCCGGCCCGCGGCGGTCGCGCCCTGCAAGACCAGCGAGCCGTAGGCGGACAGGTGCGCCGGAGTGACTTCGCCGGCCGGCTCCAAGCTCGCCGCCGCACGCAGCGCAACCCGGCGCGATTCGTCGTAGCGGCCCTGCACGAGCAACTGCCAGGCGACCGAGCCGCGGATGGTACCGAGCAGCAGCGGGTCGTTGCCGTCCTCCGCCGCCGTGAGTGCCTGCCGGATCGCCAGGAACGCCGGATCGGTCTGGCCGAGGTGCACCAGCGTGCAGCCGGTGACCCAATACATCCGTGCAAGTAGCTCATTCGCGAGCGCGACCGAGCCGTTGCGCGCGGCGTGGACGGTGGCCCGCAGCTGGGTGAGACCCGACGGCAGGATCGAGGTGAGCAGCTCGTAGCGGCCGACCCAGTAGGCGCCCCACGCGTAATCGACGGCGCGACGGCCGTCGTCGAGGCTGACCGCCGCCTCCTCGTTCGTCTCGCCGAGCAGGTCGTCGACCGGTGTCAGCGCGCGGCGGATGGCGACGATGCCCGAATCGGGATCGGTGGACGG
This sequence comes from Nocardia sp. NBC_01499, assembly GCF_045040275.1. Taxonomy (NCBI): domain Bacteria; kingdom Bacillati; phylum Actinomycetota; class Actinomycetes; order Mycobacteriales; family Nocardiaceae; genus Nocardia; species Nocardia sp. NBC_01499. The sequence goes on from NZ_CP109426.1 coordinate 5,844,832, forward strand.
CACACCCGCGCGTTTACCGATCAGGTCGGCGATATCCACATCCAGTGCGCGGGCCAGCTTCTGCAGGCTGGCGATCGAGGCGGTCTGCCGCCCGCCCTGCTCCAGCTTGCGCACCAGGTCGACGCTGACCCCCGCCTGATCCGCGAGCTGACGCTGGGTGAGCGCCTTGCCACGGAACATTCGAATGCGAACGCCGATCGACGAATCGTCCATGTACCCAATTCCTTTTGTTACAGCTGTGTTTCAGGGTACGACGCTAAGTCATTGCGATCGAGCAAAGTGGGACATTACGTACGACTTGTTCACTGCTGGATGGAATACCGTTGCCTTTCTGCAACTTTCATAGCAAAGGGCGGCGGCAAATGAATACGATGCCGAACACCTCCGTGCAGGCCGGGGGCGCTCATCGCGCTCCGAGGCCCGCTGCATCCAGCACGCGACTCGCACACTCCAGCTCCCCGCGACTCTCCCGCCAGCGCATAGCATTACCGACCTATCGCGGTGTCACCGCACGCCACCTGCAGCGCGTGCGCGAACAGCACGGCCCGCTTCGCCCAACGACGACCTCCGCGATCCGGTCCGCTGTTCTCGCCGAAGGGTAAATCCATGTTCGAGCGCTGTCATTCGCCTCTCGATACCGCACACCTGCTCCGCGACCTGTACGGCCTGCCGGTGCGACTGCTCGCCGGTCGCCCGATGGTCACCACCGGCTCCATTCTCAGCGCCATCGTGATGCCGCCCGACCTCGGCCGCAAAGTCCTTGCCACACTTGACCGCACGCACACCGCCCCCGTGATCGCCGACCCCGGCGAACGCACCTGGACCTTCCTGGTCGCCCCACCGAGCCCCGCCCGCCCCGTCGAGGTCCCCGTCCGCCGCTGCCTCGCGGGCCATCAGGTCACCGTCGTCCCCGGCGGCCACCACATCCTCCTCCCGACCACCGACTCCCCCCTCGGCTGGCACTGGGCAGGCGAACCGGCCCCCGGCGTCCTCCGCATGCCCCCGCGCCTAGCCGTAATCAACGCCATCCACCAGGTAACCACCCGCCAAACCACCACCCCCTGACCCCGTCACCCCGACCCCCACCCGCCTAACTCGGGTGGGGGTCAGTCAGCGAGCCCACCCGCCTTCGCCCAATCGGCGAACTGCTAGCGGTGGTGGCGCCGCACGATGGCGGCCAGCGCCGCGTTGACGGTCAGCGTGTTCGCCGACATCCTCAGAACGTCAGCGGCTTGTTGGAGGAGATCAGGATCGACGCCGTGGACGGTGCAGGTCATCGGGGCCTCCGAGGGTAGTGGTGTCACGTGGTAGCACAAGGTGCTATGGGCGGTATAGCCTGTAGACATGTCCCTTCAGCCCGAGATTACGCAGCGGGACCTGCGAAACAAGTCCAAAGAGATCATGGATGCCGTCGAGCACGGCCGGTCATTCACGGTCACGCGAGATGGTCACCGGATCGGTGAGTTGATTCCATTGCGTCGCAAGCGAAGGTTCGTCAGTCGAGAGGACTTCGCGGCGATGTCACGGAATGCTCCAGACATCGATCTCGAAGCATTCCGAGCGGACCAGGAGGCTGCGGTGGAGACCGAGGCGAGTAGTCCGTATGACCGATGAGGTTCCCGAGTTCGGACTGCTCGATACCAACATCCTGATCCTGCGTCGACACATCGATCCCGCTCTGCTTCCGGCGAGCATGGCTATCAGCGCCATCACGCTGGCGGAGCTGTCGTCAGGGCCGCATGAGGTGCGTCGCAATGACGAGCAGGGCGACTATGACGAGCACGAGGAACGTGCGCGACGGCTCGATGTCCTGCAGCGGGCGGAAAGTGAGTTCGATCCGCTCCCGTTCGACGTAGAGGCTGCGCGAGTGTACGGGCGGATTTCGGCGGCAGTCGTCGCCATCGGACGTAAGCCTCGGAGGCGCCTCGCGGACCTGATGATCGCGTCCACCGCGGTTGTTGAAGACTTGCCTTTGTTCACGACCAACCCCGACGATTACCGGGGTTTGGAGAAGCTACTGCGGGTCGTTCCAGTAGCGCGACCGCTGGGGTAGCCACACAGATCGCGCGATTGCGACGGCTTCCCGGTCGAAGTCGGGTAGATATTGGGCGTCTGCCAGGGGGAATTACTCATGCTGGTGGGTGGGTGGGGACGACAGCATGGGGTTATGAACACATCTATCGATCCGGCGTTGATTTCGCGCATTTCGGGGGAGTTTTCTGCGTTGGGGGCGCAGATGGGGGCGATGGGGCGGGATTTGGAGTTGTTGCGGAATCAGCTTGTGGCGGGTTCGGCTGGGGTGCAAGGGGGTTCGGTGTCGGGAGGTGCCGCGGCGGCTGAGGGCGCTCGGGGGCCCGGGGCGCCGCTGACGGGTCCGTCCGGGCAGATGCCGTGGCAGGGGTGGCAAGCTCCGGGCGGCGTGGTTCCGCCGAGTTCGGCGGTGCCTGCGGCTCCGACGTATGTTCCGCGGTTTGCTCCGGCTCAGACGGTGCCCGGTTGGGGTGCGGGGGTGCAGGGTGCGCCGGTGGCGCCGAATGCTGCGCCGGTGCCGTCGCGCGGTCCGGTGCCGCCGGTGGGTGCGCCGATGTTGCCGCCGGGGATGCGACCTCCGCCGCGGAGCGGTCCGCCGGTTCCGCATACGCCGTGGTGGCAGCGGGATGGGGTGATCAGTCGGTTGCTCGCGGTGGCGGGGGTGGGGGTGACGTTGATCGGGGTGGTGATGCTGTTGGTGCTTGCCGCGCAGGCGGGGATGTTCGGGCCGGTGCCGAGAGTTGTCGCGGGCGCGGTGTTTTCGGTGGGGCTGGTGGCGGCGGGGATGCGGGTGTTCGGGCGGGTCGGTGGTCGGGTCGGCGGGATCGCATTGGCGGCCACCGGGATTGCGGGGGCGTATCTCGATGTTGTTGCGGTTACCGCGATTTACCACTGGTTGGTTCCGGTGCTCGGGTTTGCGGTGGCGTTGGGTGTCGCGGCGGTTGGTGTCGCGCTGGCGATGCGGTGGCAGTCGCAGCCGTTGGCGGTGTTGGTTGTGGTCGGTGCGGCGGTGCTCTCGCCGGTGTTGACGACGGAGCTGGTGCTGCTCGCGTTTCTGATCGTGTTGCAGTTGGCTTGTGTGCCAGTGCAATTGGTGCGGGATTGGCCGTACCTGCATGTGGTGCGGACACTGCCCGCGGTGCTGGCCACGTTCCAGCTGATCGCGAGTGCGGTCCTCGGCGGTGATGCGCAATCGCAGCGACCGCTGCTGCTGCTCGCCGCGGTGGCGGTGGCAGTGGTCGGCCTGGTCGGGACCGTGTTGGTGGTCCGCCGCAGGCCCACCGATCTCACGGCTTCACTGATGCTCGCGCTGGCAACGGTGCCGATGCTGGCCGCGCCGGGAATGTATGAGATCGATCGACCCGTCGCGACAACGATCGCGGGGATCTTCGCAATCGTGCTGCTCGCTGTTGCGGCAACCGCGCTGGTGCCGAAAGTGACTGCGATAACGAAGATTCCGGGTCACACCGCAGTGGTCGCCGCCGTCGCTGGTTCGATCGCGCTGCTCGAGGTCTGCGTCGCGGTGACCGATCCGCGAACCTTGCCGACCGCGTGGTTCTTGGTGGCCCTCGGCTATCTCGGCGTGGCAGGCCAACGACGGTCCCGCGTCGCCGCCGGAATCGGCGCGACCTTCGCGACCCTCGGCGCTTTCGCGTTCTTGAATGTCGCCGGGCCGGAAGTCCTTGCTTCCCAGCAGCGTTCGGCGGAAAGCCTGAGCCTCTCGACGGTGCTGGGTGCGGTGCTCGCACTAGCCGTCGTTGCCATTGCGGTGTGGTGCGCGCGCCGACTGGGCCTGCGCGACACCGCCGAACTGCAGTGGATCGCCGCGAGCATCGCCGGGCTGTATTCGGTTACCGCAGCGACGGTCTCGATCGGCGTGGCGACCGGCGCGGCCGACGGCTTCGTCATCGGCCACAGCGCCGCGACCATCCTGTGGATGGCGGGCGCCACCGCCGCGCTGTTCTACGGACTGCGCAAAATCGGCAAGGCCACCGCGGTCGCCAAACTCGCGCTCGGCTCCGGATTGCTGGTCACCGCGGCGGCTTTGGTCAAGCTGTTCCTGTTCGACCTGGCCACCCTCGATGGCCTGGTCCGCGTCGCCGCCTTCCTGGCCGTCGGCGTGCTACTGCTCGTCGTCGGCACCAGGTACGCACGAGCGTTCGCCGAGGCGGGCACGAACTCCCGTGAACCCGGCGAGGCACCGACCCATTGACTCCGGCGCGCGGCGATGGTGTGCCACCCGGAAACCGGACGCGCCGAGCTACTCCCGATCGCGCCGCCGAAGCAGTTCGTTGACGCTGACGGTGCGCCCATCCCCGCCGTGATGGCGACCCTCGTCCGGCTTGCCGGAGCGGCGGGAGGAACGGAGCCCGGCCATCCAGTCCTCGATGCTGTTGCGGTTCGGGTCACCGGCATCGGTCGAGTCGGTCGGCGCCGCGGCCGTCGGTTCGGGGGCGGCGTGATGAGTGGGCGGCTCGGCCGGGGCGGGCGGATCCTGTCGCGGCGCGATGAATTCCGTGTACGCGGGTGGATCCAACGGTGCCAATGACGGTGTCGGCTGCGTCGGCTCGAACTTGGCCTCGGGACGTCTGCCGTCCGCCGGCGGCGCGGGCGACTCGAACGCCGAGAACGCGGACCCCGGAGCCGCTTCGGGCCGAGCGGCACCGGTATTCGTCGCGGGCGGACCGGGGCGCGGCCCGGTGGGATCGTGCGGGATCGTCGGGAAAGGTATGGGCGGCTGCGCGTTCGGGCCCGCCCAGGTGACCGAGGGACCTGCCGGGCGCGGCATGTTCGGGTCCGATACGAAAGGACCTGCCGGGCGCGGCATGTTCGGGTCGGACACGAAAGGACCTGCCGGGCGCGGCATATTCGGGTCGGACACGAACCCCGACGGAGGTGTCGGCCGCTGCCGAGTCGGATCGAGCGGCGCCGGTGCTGGAGTCGGCGGCGGCTTGGGTGCGGCGGGCGGAATCTTGTCGAGATGCCGGGTAGGCGCCTCGGCTTCGATCTCCTCCACCGTGCGCGGGCGGCGCGGCTTGCGCGGGCGATTGCCGTCGTTGATGGCGGGAATCTGCATGGTGACCGGGTCGGTGATGGGGGTCGTCTTGACCAGGTCGACGACCTCACCGCCGCCGGGACGTTCGTCGTCGAGGATGGGCTCGCCGAGCCCGATCTTCTGCTGGATCTTCTTCATCCAGGCCGGTGCCCACCAGCAGTCGTCGCCGAGCAGCTTCATCGTCGCGGGGACGAGCAGCATGCGCAGAATGGTCGCGTCGATGAACAGCGCGGCGATCATGCCGTAGGCGAGGTACTGCATCATCACCAGATCCGAGAACGCGAACGCACCGGTGACCACGAGCAGGATGAGCGCGGCCGCGGTGATGATGCGGCCGGTCTGCGCGGTGCCGATGCGGACCGCCTCGGTCGTCGAGGCGCCCTGCGTGCGCGCCTCCACCATCCGGGACAGCAGGAAGACCTCGTAGTCGGTCGACAGACCGTAGATCACCGCGATGATCAACACCAGCACCGGCGACATGATCGGCTGCGGTGTGAAGTTCAGCAGCCCGGCACCGTGCCCGTCGACGAAGATCCACGTCAAAATGCCGAGCGTGGAACCCAATCCGAGCGCGCTCATCAGCGCGGCCTTGATCGGCAGCACCAGCGAGCCGAAGGTAAGGAACATCAGCAGCGTGGTGACGAGCAGGACAAGCCCGATCATCCACGGCATCCGGTGCAGCAGCGCGTCGATGCTGTCCTTCTGGATGACCGGCTGTCCGCCGACGTACATGGTCACGCCGTCGGGCACGTCGATCGAGCGCAGATAGTCGATGGTCGGGTCGGCGTCCTCGGAGTCGGCGAGGGTCGCACTGGTGCGATAGACCTGGTTGTTGGTGGTGGAGCGGGATGGCACGTCGAAGGTGCCGTTGAGTCCGGGCGCCTGCTTGGCCTCGGCCCATGCCTTGCCGACGTCGTTGCTGTTGTTCGAGACGAACACCAGCTGGATCGGATCGGATTTACGCAACGGGAAGATCGAGTCGAACTTCGCCTGCGCGAGCCGGGTCGTGTTGTCCGGCGGCAGATATCGCTCGTTGATGCCGCCGAACGCCAGGTTCTTGACCGGAATGATCAACAGCAGCAGCAGGATGCAGATCGGGATCGCGATCTTGAGCGGATGCTGCATCACCCAGCGGGTGGATTTGCCCCAGAAACCGTTCTCGACCTCGTCGGCGGTCTTGGTCTTGCGGAACCGCTTGAGCCCGAACATATCCACCCGAGGCCCGAGCACGCCGAGCATCGCGGGCAGGATGGTGATCGAGGTGAGCGCCGCCAGCGAGACCGTGGCGATGGACCCGTAGGCGATCGATTTCAGGAAGCCCTGCGGGAACAGCAGCATGCCGCCGAGGCTGGCGATGATCATCGTCGCGGAGAACACGACGGTGCGGCCCGCAGTCATCACCGACCGGCGTACCGCGGCGGGCGTGCTGTAGCCCTCGGCGAGTTCCTCACGGAATCGGCTCACGATGAACAGGCCGTAGTCGATCGCAAGACCGAGACCGATCATCGAGACAACCGGCGCGACGAACGAATTGACCTCGGTGAATCTGGTGATGAACAGCACGATGCCCTGCGCGCCGATCACGGTGAGGCCACCGACGATCAGCGGCAGCCCGGCCGCGACCAGACCGCCGAAGATGAAGAACAGCAACACCGCGACGGCGGGGATGGCCAGGATCTCCATCCGATGCTGGTCCTCGGCCATGGTGTCGTTCAGCGTGCCAGCCACCGCCTGCAACCCGGCGACCTGCACGTCGACCCCCGGAATGGTGAAGACGTCCTTCACCTTCCGGAAGTTGTTCAACATCTCGGTGTCGTTGTCGCCCTTGATGGCGATCGACGCGAAGGTGTACTTCTTGTCCTTCGAACCGAAGGTCAGCGGTGACGCCTGGCCGGTGTCGGTCGGCCAGTAGGCGCCGTTGATCTTGCTGATCTGCGGGTAGTCGCGCGGCAGGCTGTTGAGACTGTCGACGACCTTCTGCTTGAAGTCCGGATCATCGATCGTCTTACCGTCGGGCGCGGTGTACAGCACGATGACGTCGCTGTTGTGGTCGCGCCCGAAGGAGGCGTCGGCGATCCGCGCACCCTGTGAGGATTCCGACGTCGGATCGTCCCACCCGCTGGAGCTGAGGTGGTCTCCCAAACCGAGGCCGTATCCGCCGAGCGCCAACAGCGCGGCCGCGACGATACCGATGACGCCGAAGCGCAGCTTGTAGACCAGATCGCCCCAGCGTGTGAACACTTAAGCGACTCCTTGCGCTGGGCGAGAGGTGAGCAGCGCCGTGAGCGGCCGGAACGGCTGCAGCCAGGCGCCCTCGTCGGGCAGCGAGTCGAGGCTGACCCTGGGCAGCGGTTCACGGAACACGCCCGGGATATCCTCGAGATCGATGAATTCGAGAGTATCGGATGTGACGGCCCAACTCGCGTGCTCGCGGAAGCCGAGTACCTGACACGGTATTCCGCTGGCGGCGAGTTCCTCGAGCGGTTCACGAAACGCCTGGCCGTCGGCCGAGGCGACCATGATGCCCGCTAATCCGGCACCGCGGCTGCGCAGTTCGATGTGCGCGAGCATGTCGGCGTCGACATCGGAGTCTTCGTCGATCTTGGGCTTGGCGAACACCGCGTAACCGACGTTGCGCAGCGCCTCGACCCACGGCCGCACCACATCCGCGGTGCCTGGCGCGATATTGGTGAAGACGGTCGCTTCCGGTTCGACCCGGTGCACGTTGCCGACCGACAGCTCGGCCGTGCGGGCAAGCAGCCAGCGGCCGAGCGCGTCGAACCGGGGTCGGTAGGCCGCGGTCGGTCGTCCGCCGAGGATGGCGCCGAGACCCATGTCGAGGTTCGGGGCGTCCCACACAAGCAGGACCCGGCGCACGTCCGGCGTTGCGCCACCCAGACCTTCCGATCCGGTTCCCTGCACCTCCCCGGCAACATCGACCACCTCGTGCGCCATCTCAGAGACACTCATAATTGAATCTTCCCCCATATGAGCTCTGTAATGGCGCTACCGGCACGATGTGCCTTGCCTTCGAATTTCGTGACGGGCCTTTCGAAACCGATCGGGGCACTGTCCCTGTGCTCCGCGCTGACTCCGCCCGCGGCTTCGTTAAGGCCTGTGAGCAGCGGTTCTTCCGCGCCTACCGCGGCAATGTGTTCCGCATAGTCCGCGTGGTCCGTGGCGACATGCAACACACCGCCCGGTTTTAGTCGATTGGCGATCAAAGCGAATGTCGCTGGCTGCAGCAGGCGTCGTTTGTGATGACGCGCCTTCGGCCACGGGTCGGGAAAGAAAACCCGGACGCCGGTTAGCGACTCAGCAGCAATCATATTTTCCAGCACGTCGACGGCGTCGCCGCGCAGCAGCCGGATGTTGTCGATCCGTTCGCGTTCGATGCGCTGCACCAGTTGTGCGAGGCCGGGCCGGTAGACCTCGATGCCGATCAGGTTCAGGTGTGGTTCGGCCTGTGCCATCGCCGCGGTGGCGGTGCCGGTGCCGCAGCCGATTTCGACGACGAGCGGCGCGTCGCGGCCGAACCAGGCGGCGGCGTCCAGCGGTTCGTCGGTGGCCTCGCCGCCGATCACCGGCCACATCCTTGCCCACGATTGCTGTTGTGTCGCGGTCAGCGCGCCACGGCGGGACCGGAAGCTGGTTACGCGCGGGTACAGGCGCGAGCCGGTGTTGTTCCTTGGCTCGCGCGCACGGGGATGGTCGGCGGCGGAGCCGACGGGGTGGGTGAGCTCAGGGGGACAGTCGGCAGCGGAGCCGACGGGGTGGGTTGGCTCAGTCGGGGCCGCACCTGTAGACGGCGAGCCCGGAACTGACTCGGCAGTATGGTTCGCGGCGTCGTTCACGGCGTCCATTGTCCAGCATCGGAGGAGTGGTGCGGCAATCGACTGTGTCTTGTCGTCCAGGGGGAGGTCAGGCGGCGCGTGCGCGGGCCATCGTCGGCTCCGGCGCGCGCTCCTGCCGCAGCGGGCGGCCGAGCGCGACCTTGGCGGCGGTCACCATCATCTCGTACAGGCCGCGTGCTCCGGTCAGCGATGCGGCGACCGACCACACGGTGCGGTCGCCCGCGTCGCTCACCGGTTGCCCGGCCAGCCGGTCGGCGAGCCATTCGAGGCTGATCGGCGTGGCAAGCGGCAGCAGCGAGAAGTGCTCGCTGAGCCGGTCGCGCACATAGGTGACGTGCGCGCCGCCGCGCCGGTAGCGCTCGACCTGGCCGTCGATGCCGTCCAGATGGATGACCTGGTCGTGGATCGGCTGCACCACAAGCAGCGGGCAGGTCGGCGTCGAATTGCCAAGGCGCAGATCGTCGAACATGGCCTGGAACTCCGGCGTCGCGATCACCTCGTCGAGCGGACGGCTCAGATAGTCGTCCATTCGCTTGTTGGCCAGGCCGAAGATGGCGCCGAACGGTGTCGCGGTCTCCGCGCGGGCAACGAAACGGCGGCCGTCGAGGGTGAGTTCGTTCTGCAGCATGGCGCCGAGCACCGGATACAGCCTGCGCAGGGCCGCGATCACGATGGCGGGCAGGCCCGCGTAGCTGGTGCCGTTCAAACGGGCGAAGACCTGGCCTGGATCGCCGACCGGCGCGCCGAGCACCGCGCCGACGATGTCGAGTTCCGGCGCGTAGGTCGGCGCCATCTCGACCATCCAGGCACTGGCCATGCCGCCACCGGAGTAGCCCCACACCGCGATCGGCGTGTGCGGGCCGAGGCCGAGCGGGGCGAACCGCTGCGCCGCGCGCACACCGTCGAGCGCGCGATAGCCGGGTTCGCGTGGCGCGCCGAAGTTTCCGCGCGGCCCCTCGTGATCGGCGATGCTCACGGCCCAGCCGCGGCGCAGCGCGTTCGCGACGAGCAGCCATTCGAACTGGGTGACCGAGCCGAGCGCGCGGGCACCGTAGCGCAATGCGTACGAAGGCGAGCATTTCTCGGTGACCGCGTCCATCGCGGTTTGAAAGGCCAATAGCGGCCGGTCTTCTCGCGGGTCGGCGTCGAGCGGCAGCAGCACCGTGGTGATCGCCGCCTCCGGCGTGCCGTGCATATCGCAGCTGCGATAGAGCAGTTGCCAGGCCGAGACCTGCTGCGGCACAACACCGAACAGCGCGAGCTCGATCTTGCGGCTGCGCAGGATGGTGCCAGGCGGCTTGGCCGCGAAGCCCGTGGGCGGCCGGTGGAACGGGTCGTTACTCGGCAGCAGCGGTTTCCCGTCCGCTAAAACGGGCTCCGTATCGGCAGTGCCGATGACATCGGCTGTCATCGCGACCTCCTCGTCGGTGCGGCCTCGCGCGTTCGCGCTCGCAAGCGCTTATCGAGGTCGGTGCGCCGCCTTCGAAAACCGAAGTTGCGCACCAACTATGGCGCCGACCACTTGATTGCAGGGTAAATGACCAGCGCCGGGTCTGGGAAGCCCGGTCGGCCATGGCCCGCCGCACTAGACTGCGCGGCATGGGCAGACCGTCAGTGTTCATCACCGGTGCCGCGGCCGGAATCGGCCGGGCGACGGCCCTGCTTTTCGCTGCCCAGGGGTACCACGTCGGTGCCTACGACATCGATGAAGTCGGGCTGACCAGGCTCGCGGCCGATGTCACCGGCCAGGGTGGCAGCGTGCACACCGGCGTGCTCGATGTGAGGAACGCCACCCAGTGGGCCGAGCGGCTCGCCGAATTCCACGCGGACGCCGGGCAGCTCGACATTCTGATCAACAACGCTGGCATTCTGCGCGCCGGCCCGTTCGAAGCCATCGACCTGTCCGCCCATCAGACGATCATCGACGTCAACCTCGGCGGCGTGCTCACCGGAACGCACACCGCGTTCAGCTACCTGCGCGACACCCCTGGCGCCCAGGTGGTGAACCTGTGCTCGGCCTCGGCGATCTACGGCCAGCCCGAACTCGCCAGCTACGGCGCGAGCAAGGCCGCGGTCAAAAGCCTCACCGAGGCATTGGATCTCGAATGGGAGCGGCACGACATTCGGGTGATCGCGATCTGGCCGCTGTTCGTGGACACCGCGATGGTCGAGGGTGTGGAAACCGGTACGACGAAGTCGCTCGGTGTGCGGCTCACCGCCGAGGACGTCGCGGCGGGCATCTGGGACGCCACCCGCAAGCGCGGCAGGCTACCCAAGGTGCACTACGAGATCGGCGCGCAGGCAAAGGTCCTGGCGGCCGCCGCCAAATACGCGCCGAACTGGGCTGTGCGCACCGTGAACAAATACTTCAGTGGTACGTGAGTGGTCGCCGCCTCCTTTTCCGCGTCTTCTGCAAGAATTGCGCACCGTAAAGGGGGTGCAACATGCCGACAGCCACCGAGCCCGACGGGCCGATGCGCGAACGCGGGGTGCCAGCGCACGAGCACGACCAGCTCGACCGGCTTCTCGCCGACCTGCGGTTCGGCACGGGGCGGGACAAGCAGGTCGGCTATGCGGCGATCGCCGCCGTCAGTGCCTGGCGCACGCCGCCGCGCATCCAGGTGATGGGCCGCGCGCACGCGGGCCGGACGACGGTGCTGCACGCGCTCGCGCTGATGTCCGCCGTGGAGACGGGGCCGGTCGATGAGCCGGACATGCCCGATCCGGAACTCGACGCCGACATCGTCATATATGTGTTGTCCGCCGCGCCGTCGCCCGCGGACCGCCGCGTGCTCGCCACGTTGCCACCGGAGCGCACCATCGTGGTGTTGAACAAGGCCGACGCGATCGGCGCGCGCTGGGGCGACGCGGTCGCCGCCGCCGACCAGTACGGCAGGGAGGTCGGCGTCGCCGTGCTTCCGGTGGTCGCCTCGCTCGCCATGCGGACAAGGGCGGGCGCGATGACCGACGTCGACCTGGCCGCGTTGCGCAGGCTGGCCGCGAATGCCGATGCCGCGCTGACGCTTTCGCCGGACCTGTTCGTCGCGCCCGGCCCGGACCTGGCCGATCGGGAACAACTGCTGCAGCGCTGGGACCTCTACGGCGTCACCTGCGCGCTCGCCGCGCTGCGGCACGATCCGGAGCTCGCCCCGCAGACCTTGCTGCAAATCCTGCACGCCGCAAGCGGAATCGACGCTCTGCACCGCCTGCTGCACCGCCGCTACGAGCAGGTCTCCGCGCTGCGCGGCGGCGAACTCCTCGACGAACTGACCCGGCTCGCCGCGAGGGCGGTGCCCAAGGAAGGCAGCACGGCCCGAGACATCTTGGAGACGTACCTCTTCGGCGACGACGCCCGCTGGCTCGGCCTGTGCGCTGGCCTTGCCCACCCCTCGGTCGCGCACCTCGCGGCGGGCTATCCGGCCCCCGCTCCGGCCGACGCCGACGACGCCATGGCCCGTGCCGCCCGCTGGCGCGCCGTCGTCTCCAGCGATATGCCACCCACCGCGCGCCGTGCCGCGCTGCGCGTGCACAACGGCTACATCCGACTATGGGAACGGATGAGCAGTGCCGGGCTCTGAGCCCCCGCCCGTCCCGCCACTTGGCGCCGACGGACAAGCCACCGCCACCGGCCCGGCCGCCGCTCCCGATCAACCAATGCCCTCGGCCACCACCCCGGACGTCGACCCGGCCACGACGGCGCGGGACGCTGGCGCACCGGACACCAACTCGGCAGGAAGCGCGGCGATCAGCGCCGTGCCGGGCGCTGATTCTTCGGATAACGCCGACCGACCGCTCGACGACCGATCGGCCGCCACGGCGCGGGGCATTGCCGGACCGGGTGCTGATTCGGCGGGCTCGGCGCGGGGCACTGTTGCGCCGGGCGCCGATTCGGCAGGCAACACCGAGCAGCCGCGCGACGACCGACCGCTCGATTTGCCCGTCGACTCGACTGAGGCGCCTGACGACGCCTTTCGCCCCGACGCACCACCGCCAGAGGTGGAAGCCGTTGTGGCGCGGTGGAATCCGCAGGGAATAGCGTTGCTGCGCGCGGTGCAGGGCACGGGCGTCGCCGGTGCGGTGACATTGATCGGCCCCGCCGATGCCAACACCACGTTGTTGCGCACCGAACTGGCCCGGTTCGAACCGCGCATCACCCTCGCCGACCCGGTGGCCGATGCGAACGCGGCGGTGGAGACCACGTCGCCGTCGGCCACCGCACCGTCGCCGGTCGCGCTGATCCTGTTGGACGCTGGCACCACGATCGGCGCCGACACCTTGCGCATCGTGCACCGCCTCCGCTCGGACGGCACCCGCATCCTGCTCGCCATGAACGGCATTCACGCCTACCAGGATTGGCGCTCGGTGCGGGCGCGCGACCTGGAACTGCTTGCCGCACAGGGCGCGGCCGAACTGGACATCGTGCCGGTCTCGGCGCGGCTCGCGGCGGCGGCGCGCACCGCTGGCGACGCGGGCCTGATGGACCGGTCCGGTCTCGGCGGGCTGCACGCGGCATTGACCGCAGCCGCGGTCGGCGCGGAGGCCGAGGGCGGCGGCAGGCTCGCGTCGGTGACCGCGCGCGTGCTCGCCGATACCAGGCAGCGGGTCGTCGAGCAGGTGACCGCGCTGCATTCCGGCGCCGAGACGGCGAGACTGCGCGAGGAGCGCGCCGTGCTGCTCGCCGGGCGCGACGGCGGCCGGGCCACCGCCATGTCCACCCTGCGCGGCCAGCTGCACCTGGCGAGGGTCGACCTGATGACCGAGGTCGGCGCCCGGATCAGGGCGCTGCACACCGCGACCCGCGCCGACCTCGACCGCATGCGCCGCAGCGAGCTCGGCGGCTACCCCGAGCGGTTGCAGCACGCCGCCACCGAACTGACCGGCGCGGTCGACCTCGCCATCGACCAGCGACTCGCTGAACTGACCGCACACATCGACGGCGCCGCCGCGCCGGGACATGCCATGCCGGCGCGCCGCCGCGACCCCGCGCCCCGGGTCGGCCCCGACCCCGATCCTCGGCACCGTGGTGTCGAAGATCACCTCATGATCGCGCTCGGCGCGTCGGCCGGTGTCGGCCTCGGCAGGCTGTTGGTTTCGCCACTTTCGCTGGTACCGGCGCTGGATTTCGCGAGCGTTCCGGTGACCCTGCTGCTCGGTGCCGGCGCGGCGGGCTGGGTGGTGCGGGCCCGCGGCCAGCTCGCCGACCGCGCGCACGTGCGCCAGTGGGTCTCCGACGCGCTGATCAATGTAAAAGCCCAGCTCGAGCAGCGGGTCGCAACCGCGCTCGTGGAAACCGAGACCGCGTTGGCCGATCGGGTCGTGCAGGTGAGCGCGACCCGTATGGTGGAGACCGATCGCCGTGTTGCCGAACTCGAGTCCCGTTTACGACGCATGGTTGCCGAACAACCCGGCCAGCTCGCGGCGTGCGAACGGGATATCGCGATCCTCGATCGTTGGATCACGGGTTGATCAACTCTTAAGAATGGGTACATAGTGACGAACCCGATTCCGTACCGGTCGTCACAGAGCGTTAACCTCTAAACAGGAACTTGGGCGTCCGCTAAGTCCTCGTCCGCCGTCCAGCCGGGGCGCGCTTTCGACTGGTCGTAGCGGGTGCCTTCCCGCCAATGGTGGCGCTCGGTGTGTTCGCGCTGGTCAAAAGGGCCGTACGCTAGCGACTGCTTGCAGGTCGCTCGAAAGGGCCAGACCAGGCGGCGACGCACCGCAGGGACCGCCCATCTCAGGAGAGTTTTCATGACCTCAGCGACCATTCCTGGTCTTCGTGGATCCGACGGTAAACCGCCGACCGAGCACAGCGAACTACTCGCCTGGGTACAGGAAGTCGCCGAACTCACTCAGCCAGAGCGCGTGGTCTGGGCCGACGGTTCCGATGAAGAATGGGACCGCCTGACCGCTCAGCTCGTCGAGGCGGGTACGTTCAAGCAGCTCGATCCGAGGAAGAAGCCGAATTCGTTCCTCGCGCTCTCCGATCCGTCCGACGTGGCCCGGGTGGAGTCGCGCACCTACATCTGTTCCAAGAGCGAAGCCGACGCAGGCCCGACCAACAACTGGGTCGACCCCGCCGAGATGCGCGCCACCATGACCGAGCTGTACCGCGGCTCGATGAAGGGCCGCACCCTGTACGTGGTGCCGTTCTGCATGGGCCCGCTCGGTGCCGAGGACCCCAAGCTCGGCGTGGAGATCACCGACTCCGAATACGTCGTCGTCTCGATGCGTGTGATGACCAGGATGGGCAAGGCCGCGCTGGAGAAGCTCGGCACCGACCGCCCGTTCGTGAAGGCGCTGCACTCGGTCGGCGCGCCGCTGGCCGACGGCCAGGCCGACGTGCCGTGGCCGTGCAACGACACCAAGTACATCACCCACTTCCCGGAGGACCGCGAGATCTGGAGCTACGGCTCCGGCTACGGCGGCAACGCGCTGCTCGGTAAGAAGTGCTACTCGCTGCGCATCGCCTCTGCCATGGCCCACGACGAGGGCTGGCTGGCCGAGCACATGCTGATCCTCAAGCTGATCTCCCCCGAGGACAAGGCCTACTACATCGCCGCCGCGTTCCCGAGCGCCTGCGGCAAGACCAACCTCGCGATGATCCAGCCGACCGTGCCAGGCTGGCGCGCCGAAACCCTCGGTGACGACATCGCCTGGATGCGCTTCGGCAAGGACGGCCAGCTCTACGCCGTGAACCCGGAGTACGGCTTCTTCGGCGTCGCGCCGGGCACCAACCACAGCTCCAACCCCAACGCCATGGCCACCATGGAGGCGGGCAACACCGTCTACACCAACGTCGCGCTGACCGACAACAACGACGTGTGGTGGGAGGGGCTGGAAGGCGAGCCCGATCATCTGATCGATTGGAAGGGCAACGACTGGTTCCTGCGGGAGACCGAAACCCTTGCCGCCCACCCGAATTCGCGTTACTGCACGCCGATGTCGCAGTGCCCAACGCTGGCTCCGGAGTGGGACGACCCGCAGGGCGTGCCGATTTCGGCGATCCTGTTCGGTGGCCGCCGCAAGACCACCATCCCGCTGGTCACCGAGTCCTTCGACTGGCAGCACGGCGTTTTCATGGGCGCCACCCTGTCCTCGGAGCAGACCGCCGCGGCCGAGGGCAAGGTCGGCACCGTGCGGCGCGACCCGATGGCGATGATCCCGTTCATGGGCTACCACGTCGGTGACTACCTGAACCACTGGATCAACCTCGGCAAGAACGCCGACGCCACCAAGCTGCCGAAGATCTTCTACGTCAACTGGTTCCGTCGCGGCGCCGACGGCCGCTTCCTGTGGCCCGGTTTCGGTGAGAACTCCCGCGTGCTGGAGTGGATCGTCGGCCGCGTCGAGGGTTCGGCCGAGGCCACCGCCACCGCGGTCGGCAACGTCCCCGTCGCCGCCAACCTCGACCTCGACGGTCTCAAGGTCGACCCCGACGACGTCGACGAGGCCCTCAAGGTCGATGCCGCCGAGTGGCGCAAGGAGATCCCGCTGATCGAGGAATGGTTCGAATTCGTCGGCGACAAGCTCCCTTCGGGCGTCCGCGACGAGTTCGAGGCACTGAAAGAACGCCTCGGCTGATCCCCCGCCAAACGCCAACCGCCCGCACCGTCACCGACGATGCGGGCGGTTTCCTTTGCGCCACAACCCTTTTCGCCCCCACACTCCGCCGAACCACACCCGCCCGAATAACGATGCCACCCAACCTTTCCCACCCCCCCTGTTTGACCAGCCACCCACCGGCTATACGAGCCGTGTGCCTACACAACCTCGGGCACTGGCGAGTGGCACATGATGGAGAGGGCTCCCGGCATCAGCCGCAACATGTGCCACTCGCTGTATAAGCGGTTTCGCTTGTCCGGCAACCATTTCCATATCTGCGGTTGAGCACGCTCGCTGAGCGGTGCGCTGAGGGCGGCACTCTGCCGATCAGCCTGATAGGTCGCCTCGCCGCATACGATCCACGACAGCGTCGGTGCCGAGCTCGTGCCTGGCTTCGGGATGCTGCCAGTAGAACCGAACGGCATACAGCAATAGTGCAGGATCGATACCGAGTACCCATGCGTGAAGATCCATATTTTGCTCGAAGTAGCCGTGCTGCATGCGGTCGATCACGCTCTTGCCGATGTCGACGCTGATCCGTGCATCCCGCGCTGGATTTATTCGAACAGCAAGCGAGTTGTTAATTATGCACGGCGAAACTACACCCACATCATTCCACGGAATAAACCTTACGGTGGAGCCAAGGGACTGAGAGACGCCCTGTTCGCTTAGAACGACAAAGCCGCGGCGGCTCTTTCCTGATGAGAGATACCAGATTATCGACGCGGCCAGGATAATGGCAACAACTATGAGTGCGATACCGCCTACATCTATACTGAAACGTCCCGAGTCATTTCCCTCCGACGATTGTGTGACGAAAATAATTCCGCGGAGGACAAGGAACCCTATGCCAACTATCAGCCAAATCAGAAGAACGGGTTTCCAAGAAGATAGGTACGGTATACGGAGACCAGTTCGGTTCCTATCCGAATAAGCTGCAGAAATATCCCGAGGGAGGCTCTTTCGTCGTACCCGTAGATGGGGTGCGAGTATCGCAATAAAGGTCAGGGCTGCTAACCCGCCTGCAACGCCATAAGTAGCTCTGAGCCAGTTACCACTCGTAGCGAAATCTATGGTGTACGGCACGGAAATTGCGGCGCCAATGCAGAAAACAATCAGGGCGAATATCAGCTTATTGGCTGGCCTCTGCTTGCCCCACTCATTCGGCCAGGCAAGTAGTGGAGATTCGACCCTGGTGTTGTTTCCGGACAACTGAACGTCTCCTGCCTATGCCTGAGAAACTACTTGAATGGTTGCTCGGCGCCGTACGCTCCTGCTGAGCCAAGTAAGAGCCCACCGAGAGCCGCGCCAACTCCGGCGCAGAAGGCGGCCCCGATCGGGCCGGTCGGCGCACAGGCCAACGCGCCACCGTAGGCACCCGCGGCTGCTCCGGCCCAGCCGCCGGCAATACCTCCGGCAGCGTTTGCGATCGCTTCGTCTCCGGGTTTGCCGTGGTGCGCCCAGTCATCCCAGTTAACATACGCATTGACACCTACCAATGCGGGCCAACCGGCAAGCTTTGCATCAGACTTCATGACATTGGCTAGAGCGTAGTCACTCTTTGCGATCGTGGCGGAATCGATCGCATCGACGAATGCCCTTCCCGCGCCAGGCGCTCCTGAGTCGAGCGTCTGAAGTGCTCGAATTTGGTTTACGGTTGAATCCCCGGTCGCTTTGGCCGCCTGCTGTGCCATCGATTCGCCACCGCGCGAACCCCATTCGCCGACGGCGCTGGCTCCGGCACCTATCTGGGTGGCTATCGGGTGGTCTTGAAAAGTGCTCTGAGTGGAATCAGCAAAGCCATTCCACTGTGTTCCCGACCAGGATTTGACATTATCCCATATCGATTCTTTTGGTGCTCCCGGTGTCGCCTGGTTCGGATCGTATTGGAGTATTGAGCCATCCTGAAATTTGGTCACCACGCGACCATCGGCAAGTTGCGCTGTCTGCGCTGTCCGACCATCCGGATATGTGGTGCTGATAGTGCCGTCCTGGGTCATAACCGAGCGCATTCCAGCAGAATTCGACGTACCAGCAAGATGTGGCTGGCCGTCCGGTCCCGGAACATACTGCTCGAAGGACCGGAATCCGTCCGGTCGCTGCCATTGGCGGTCGATGACACCATTCTGGCCATACATGTCCGTTGTTGTCCCGCCGTTCTGCGGGTAAGAATCCGATATCTTGGCACCACGCGAACCGTCCGCGTTGGCAGCATAGGTAGCCATCCTGCCATTTCCCTCCGGCACCTTCTGAAATTGCTGTTGCCTGCCATCTGGTCCCGTGACCGTGGTGTCGATAATCCCGGAACCATCTGGCCGCGTCTTGGTCACCGTCGTAGTCGGCGGGCCGTCACCGGTCGTCGAGGTGGTGACGGTCGAACCGTCCGGCCCCTGCACCGACTGGGCGACCGTGACGGTGCGGTCCGGGTTGGGTGTGATCGTTGTGGTCTTTCCGTCCGGGGTCGTAGTTGTCGACGGAATCCCGTTTTCGATGAGAAGCGCGGTCGTGAGCGGGTTCCCGTTACCGTCCAGACCAGCCGTGGTGCCTAATGTTTGTCCCGGTACGAGCCCGATGGTTCGGAGCGCCTTCGACGGTGCTTCATGCAGTACCAGGTTGCTCAAGTCGGACTTAGCGGCTGTGAGCTTCGCCTGTAGACCGCTCGCGACGCCCTTCGCGTGCTGCAATGCCTCCAGCATTTCGAGCGTGTCGCGCCCCGCTTCGGCCATGACCGAGAAGCCAGCGGCCATTGCCTCGCTACGGTCACCACCCGCCGCACTGATCTGCTTCACTTTCTCGTTCGCGGTCACGATGCCACGATCATCGACCTCGAAACCCGCGTCGACAAAGTTGTTTCGCTTGGTCAGCACGAAGTTCTTCGCGTCCTGGAGTTGGGTCTGGCCGGCGGTGAGCACTTCCTTGATGCTGTCGATTTTGCCCGAGACGTGGCTGCCTGCGGTCTTCTCGTTCACTACCCGTCTCGCGGCGGCGTCGGCACCGGCACCGTTCCACGACTCGGCTAGGTCGTCCTGCTCGATCAGCATCGACTGCATGAGGCCGTCCAGCTTGGTGACCAGCCTGCCCAGCGCCGCTGTGTCGAGACCAAGATCCTCGGGCTTCCATCCGTCGACCTCGGAAATCCGCAGCCCAGGCTCGGTCACTGCAGGCCTCTCATCGCTTGCAACCGCGCCGCGAAGTCGTCATCGGTGATCTCGTACTTGTCACCGATCCCATGAGCTATCTCCGACATTTCGGCTTGGCGTGCCGACAGGCTGTTCAGCGCCGTCTTGATCGCGTCCCGCGTGTCGTTGAGCGTTTCCGCCAACTGGGTGCCGGGAAACTCGGCACCGTGTCCGAGGGTGACGTCATCGGCCATCTGCTTGATGTCCCCCGACAACCCATCCAGCCACTTCGCCCACGCTCGCAGCGCGTCCGGGGCAACTTTGAACGACATGGCGATCCCCCTGTTCACAACACCGCCCGGTGCGCTCGGGCGCCTGAGAAACTGCCCCGATCGTACACACCGGCCGCCACCATCGACCGAACTCGAGGGTTGGTGACCCTGGGTGCGGACGGTTTGTTCGGAGCCACGAACCATGAATAGCCGACATCGGAAGAATACGATGAAGGTGAATGCGACTTGGCTTTCGACTTCGAAGACAGCTGAGGCTTCCCAGAATGGCAGGTCTCGCAGAGGGTTCTGTATTTCTCGGAGGCGCGTATCTGCGCGAATACAACCGCCGCGTCACACTCGAACCCGCACAGGCCAGGCACCACATCAGCAACAGCATGGGCAGCCCCTGAGGCGGAATCCGGCTGGGCGATGCGGCGAGACAGCGCTTCGTCCATGACGGATCATCATTCGGGCTTATGGCGTGTTTCCCGCCGTCAGGGCCTGAAGTTGTGGTGCTATTAGTAATGGACGGTGTGTTCAGGTCGCGAACACCCAATGTTTGCCGAGACTCGGTATGGGGTAGTTGCCCGGTGTGCGAGGTTTGCGCACAAGTGGCTTATGCTTGCCGTGTTCTTGGTCTCATGACCTACCGGTCCGATTGCTAACCGTTAACTGATCGACTGAACTACTTCCCTATCGACATCGGGTCTCCGCGGCGCTCGCGGCGACCGATGAGATCGACGCGCGAGAGGTGGTTAGAGCATGACCGATCTGGAGACCGGGGCGTCCATCGCGCCCCTGGTTGCCGGTTTCGAACTGGCGACCGCTAGCACCCCGCTGCGCCGCGCCGCCGGGCGTTTGCAGGCCGTCCTGCCCCCGGGCTGGCGCGTCGAGATCGTCGACGCGCCGAGCCTCACGGGCCGACACAGTGAGCCCGTGCTGCGGGTGGTTATGCCGACCGACTGATCAGCCTGCCCAGCCCATGGGCATGAGCAGCGACTTCTGTTCGCAGAACGAGTCGAGACCCTCCGGGCCGTTTTCGCGCCCGAGTCCGGAGTTCTTGTAGCCGCCGAACGGCGAGCTTGGATCGAACGCGTACCAGTTGATCGCGTATGTCCCGGTCCGCACCCGGCCGGCGATCTCGGCGCCGTGCTCCACATCCGCGGTCCACACCGACCCGGCCAGGCCGTACACCGAGTCGTTGGCGATGGCAACGGCCTCGTCCTCGGTCTCGTACGGGATCACCGACAGCACCGGGCCGAAGATCTCCTCCTGGGCGATGGTCGACTTGTTGTCCACGTCGGCGAAGATCGTCGGCTCGACGAACCAGCCGCGATCCAGGCCCTCGGGGCGGCCGCCGCCGAGCACGACGCGCGCACCCTCTTCCTTGCCCTTGGCGATATAGCCCTCGACCCGCTCGCGCTGGCGCTCCGAAATCAGCGGGCCCAGTTGCACTGTCGGGTCGTTGGGGTCGCCGACCTTCATCGTCTTCACGTGTTCGACCAGCGCGTCGAGGATTTCGTCGTATCGGCCGCGCGGCGCGAGGATTCGGGTCTGCGCGACACAGCCCTGCCCGCTGTTCATCAAACCGGAGAACGCGAGCACCGGAATTCCCGCGATGTCCATGTCCGGCAACAGGATTGCCGCCGACTTGCCGCCGAGCTCGAGCGAGACACTCTTGAGCTGCCCGGTGGCGATCGCGCCGATCTTCTTGCCGACGGCGGTGCTGCCGGTGAAGGTGACCTTGTCGACGCCGGGGTGCGAGACGAGGTATTCGGCGGCCTCGGCCTCGGCAGGCAGCACCGAGAGCACGCCATCGGGCAGGCCGGCCTCGGTGAAGATATCGGCGAGCATGTTCGCCGTAATCGGTGTCAGCGGAGCGGGTTTGAGCACAACGGTGCAGCCGGCGAGCAACGAGGGTGCGAGCTTGTTGGCGGCGAGGAACAGCGGCACGTTCCACGCGGTGACGGCCGCGACGACGCCGCGCGGTTCCCTGCTGACGCGCGAGGTGCCGAACAGGCCGGTGCGAGTTTCGTTCCAGGGGAACGACTTCGCGAGCCCGGCGTACGCGTCGAGCGCGGCGACCGCGGGAATCTGGTTGAGCGTCATCGCGATCATCTGCGGTGCGCCCATTTCCGCGGTGAGCGCGGCGAGCAGATCGGCCGAGCGCTCCTCGATGAGCCGCGCGGCGCGGGTGAGTACCTGAGCCCGCTCTTCCGGCGGGGTCGACGGCCACGGGCCGTGATCGAAGGCGTGTCTTGCCGCGGCGACCGCGGCGTCGACGTCGGCGCGAGCCACCGCGGGGACGCTGCCCACCGACTCGACCGTGGCCGGCGAGATGACCTGGACACGCTCGGCGGTGGCTGGCGCGGTCCAGCGGCCGCCGATGAACAAGCTGTCGTAATGCATGAGAACACGTTACAGTTTTGCCACCGAGTTGTCTGTAACATGTTTCAGTTTTAGGTCCGGGCAGTCCCGCTGAGCAGGACCAATCCCAACCTGTCGGTTCGCTTTTCGTAGAACGCACTATTGCGTTCTGTTGCTGGAAAGAGGATGCTGTAGCTACTGATCAGCTCGCTCGATTCCTGAACCGATACCACATTTGGGGAGCCTGAGTCATGGCGGTGCAAGTGGTCGATCGATCGTTGATGACAAGCGATCAGACCGAGCATCAAGCGAAGAGTGTTGGTGCCGGTGGCTGGGTTGTCTCCTTCCTGCCCGGCCGGACGTTGACCATCGAGCAAGCCACCGCCGCCATGCAGGCAGCCGAGGCCGTCGCCGTGGTCGGGATGCTGGCCGATCAGGTCGGATTGACCACGTTGGAAACCGTCGGACTTGCCATCCAGGAGTCGCCGTGGACGCGGCCGCTACACGAGCCGTGCGGCAGGCGCACCTGGCGTCGCGGCTGGCTCGAGCGCTAGAGCTACTTCTTGGTAGCCACCACGACGAGATTGCTCACCAGTAACTCTCGCACCATCGGGATGCGAACCAGCCACCATGCCCAGCGCGGGTGATACCGCGGAAAGACCGTCCGCACATCGGCGGAAGTGCCCGCCGCCCAACGCAACCCGTCCGACGCGCGTACCGCGAACAAGGACTCGCCGAACCTGTTCTTCGGTTCCTTACCGAGCTTGCGGCGATACCGGCGCGCGGCGTACTCGCCACCGAGGTAATGCCACGGCCCGGTCTCGTGCCCGCCGAACGGACCGTGCCACACCGTGTACGACAACACGATCAGCCCGCCCGGCCTGGTCACCCGCACCATCTCGTCCGCCATCAGCCACGGCTTGGCCACGTGCTCGGCGACATTCGACGAGAAGCAGATATCCACCGCGTCATCGCGGAACGGCAACGCCATCCCCGACCCGCGCACCGCACCCGCCACCGAAAGCCCGGCCGCGTGCATCTCCGACGGATCCGGCTCGACCGGGATATACCGCGCACCCGTTTTGACGAACTCGTCGGCGAAATAACCCGGGCCGCCCCCGACATCCAGGATCGTCGCCCCCGCCAAGTCAGCGCCCGTGACATCTGTGTAGAAATCACCGATCATCGCCGCACTGTCCTCGGCCAGACCGCCATAGAACACCGCGGGATCGGACTGCTCGAACCGGAAGCTGCCGAGCAATCGCAGCGACCGGCGCAACGTCGCCCGGCGCGCGAACCGGGGCGCGCGCGATCGCACACCATCAGCGGGCGACTTTTCGGCTTTCAACACGGCGCCGAGTCTCGCATAACGGCGGGGAGCCGGGACAATGCGCCTGCGGGCGGGTCGGTACCCAGCTTCCCCCGCGGGGCTCGGGTTAGGGTGTAGCGCGATATCCGATGTCCTGACCGGGACCACCTGACCGAGAGAAGCTCGACCGTGCGCGAAGTCCTCCTGCTGTGCTGGCGTGACACCGGGCACCCGCAGGGCGGCGGCAGCGAACGATACCTCGAACAGGTCGGCGCGCAGCTCGCCGCACGCGGGGTCAAGGTCACCCTGCGCACGGCCCGCTACCCGGGGGCGCCGAAACGCGAACACCTCGACGGCATCGACATCAGCCGGGCGGGCGGGCGCTTCTCCGTATATCCGCGGGCACTGGCCGCGCTGGCATTAGGCAGGCTCGGCCTCGGACCGTTGCGCGGTCTGCGACCAGACGCGGTGATCGACACTCAAAACGGCATCCCGTTCTTCGCGACGACCGCCACCGCAGCGCCCGCCGTCGTGCTGGTGCACCACGGGCATCGGGAACAGTGGCCGGTCGCCGGACGGCTGGTCGGCCGGATCGGCTGGTGGATCGAATCGCGGCTCTCGCCACGGGTGCATCGACGCAACCAATACTTGACGGTCTCGCTGCCCTCGGCCGAAGAACTGGCCACCCTCGGCGTCGAACAGTCCCGGATCGCGGTGGTGCGCAATGGCGCCGAACCGGTTCCCGCCGACGCGCCGACCGGCGCCGCCGAAACGCGCAGCCCGAACCCCCGCATCGTGGTGCTGTCGCGCCTGGTGCCGCACAAGCAGATCGAGGACGCGCTCGCGGTGGTGGCGCGACTGCGCACCCGAATCCCCGGACTGCACCTCGACGTGATCGGCGACGGCTGGTGGGCCGACAACCTGAAGGCCGACGCGCAGACCCTCGACATCGCCGACGCCGTCACCTTCCACGGCCACGTCGACGAACGCCGCAAACACGAATTGCTTTCCCGCGCTTGGGTGCACGTGCTGCCCTCACGCAAGGAGGGCTGGGGCCTCGCGGTCATCGAGGCCGCGCAGCACGGCGTGCCGACCATCGGCTACCGCAGCTCGCGCGGGCTCACCGACTCCATCGTCGACGGCGTCACCGGCCTGCTTGTCGATGACGTCGCCCAATTGGCCGACGCGGTAGGCGAACTGCTCGACGATCGCGCCGCGCGTGCCGTCATGGGGGAGAAAGCGCGTTCCCGGGCGCGGGAATTCTCTTGGGAGCAAACCGGAAACGGCGTGTACGACGTGTTGGCCGCTGTCGCCCGCGGTGAGCACACCTCCGGGCTGATCGCTCCGCGCGCCGACCGCTGAATAACGCCGTCTCGCTGAACGTCACTGCTTGCGGCCTGCCCGGGGCGTTATGGCTGCGATGAGCAGGCCGCCGACGAGCAGGATTGCCCAGAGTGCATGGGCCGCAACAACAAAGGTCCGATTGATCGATGACCTGTCGCGCAGGTGGATGGCGCCGGGAACTCGGTACAGCGCCAGGTCATCGTCGCTGAACACTTGATCGAGTTGTGCGAGAGTGGTTTTCGATTCGCCGAGCGGTCCGGGCGTGCTGCGCTCGACGAGCACCAAGCCGACACCGTGCGCGGCCAATTCCTGAGCCGAACCACCGTGCAGCAGTAGGGTTTCCACCTCGCGGGCGCGGGTGCCTTCGCCGGATACGGTGCGGCCGCGCACCGGGAGTTCGCCGGTTTGCAGCACGTCGCTCGGCAGCATGCGTGGTGCGGGGTCGAGGACGGGGGACTTGCCGCTGTATCGGAACTTTCGGAACATCCCGCCCGGCAATACCGCGACATCGCCGGGGCCGTCCACCCGCTCGGCGATCTGCTGCCAGCCTGCGGGGTAGTGCACAGGCCGCATGGCGCCGCTGACACCCCACGCGAGATCGAGCAGCGGCAATATCAGCAGAGCGATGAAAATCGTTGCGACCGAACGCGACACAGCTGGGGATAGATTCGCCAAGGGGGCACTGGCGAGCGACGTGTGGTGTGTATCGGAACCATTCCCTTGTCCCGCGCGCTGTGGATCGTCGACCGTTGTCGAGAATCGCCTGGCGAGAACCCCGCAACCCGCGGCGGCACACAGCGCGTACGCGGGCATCGCCAGCGCCACATACTTCTGCGTGTCCCGCAGCAAGCCCGCGCCGGGCACATGGGCGACGAGCCACTCCAGCACGTGCATGCCCCACGGCGTAGCGCCGAGTGCGGGCAGCAGAACGGCGAGTGCCGCGAGCACGACGAGCGCGCGGCGGGCATATCGACTGTCCCGGTCGCCGCCGATGACGACCGCGCGCAGACCCGTCGCGACGATCACGAGCAGCAGCCCCGTCCCGATCAACGCGAGAAGTGTTGTGCGCGAATCCGGTACCGCGTCGCCATTCCAGATACCACCGAGCCCGGCCAGACTGCCCAGCGTGCCGAGACCGGGCTCGGCCCGCGCGGCGAACGCCGCGATGCCCACCGGATCGGACGGTTCGCTGGCCACCCCGGACAAAGCCGTGGCGGTCAACCACGGCGCCGACGCGGCGATCAGCAGCGCGAGCACGCCGAGGAAACGCCGCCGCCCCGCCAGCGACAACGCGGTGACACCGGCGAGCAGCGCACCGGTCGGCGTAAGCCCCGCCGCGGCAAGGCATCCCGCCGAACCCGCCCAGGCGCTCGCGGTATCACGCCATCCGGCATCGCGAGCTGCGGTCCGAATCCGATACGCGGCCAAGGCAACCCAGGGCAGCGCGGCATATCCGGCGAGAAGACTCCAGTGACCCTGCAACAGACGTTCGGCGACATACGGATTCCACAGCGCCACCGTGGTGGCAACCAGCTGTGCACCGACCGACGCCCCCACCAGCTCGCGCGCCAGCACCGCCGCCCCATACCCCGCCGCCCACAGCGCGACGAGCAGAATCGCCTTGACGATCAGCCCGCCATCGATGACCGGCGACAGCACCGCGAGCAGCGCGTCCTGCGGCACGGCCCGAGGCGCGGCGTCACCAAGCCCCAGCGCCGAATCGGTGAGATAGGACCGCGGCGTACTCACCGCATCCCGCAGCAACAGGTACCCGGACCCGACCAGCGGACCAACAATGAGCAGCGCAAGTACCGCGCTGTACCCGGCAGGGACAAACCTCACCCACCGCCCGCGTCGCTCCCGCCCGCTCGCACTCACGCCTGTGCACCCTACGGTCCGTTCCCTTCACCAAGATCCACAGACCCCATAGGCAGTGCAGACCTTGTGAGACGTGTCGACGCTCTGTGGACCTGGTCCGGGAGGTCGCGAGCCGGATCGGGTCGGGCCTGCGGGGTCGTGGCTCGACCGGCCGATTTACCGTGCGGCGGGGCGGGACGCCGGTGGTGGCGCGCGGGTGGGACGATGGCGGGCGTGTCTGCTGTCCGTCGGTTTCCTGTGGTGGCGGATCTGACGTTGGTGACGGCGGGTGCGATGACCGCCAATGTGGCGGGATATCTGCTGCAGTTGCTGGCGGGGCGGTGGCTCGGGGTTTCCGGGTACAGCGAGTTCGCGAGTCTGCTCGCGGTGCAGCTGTTGTGTGCGGTGCCCGCGCTCGCATTGCAGAACGTGGTGGCCAGGGAGCTGGTGCGGGGAGCGAGCGTCGCGGCGCTGCGCGGGCTGCAGTGGCGGTGCGCGGTGATCGTCGCGGTGGTTGTCGCGGTGCTGGTGCCGGTGGTAACCAGTGCGTTGAACGTGGGGGTCGCCGCGTGTGCGGCGGCGCTCGGTGCGGCGCCCGCCTTGGTGCTGTTATCCGGGGAGCAGGGAGTTCTGCAGGGCGGCAGGCGATTTCGGGCGTTGGGCGTTGTGCTCGGTGCCGCCGGGATGCTCCGTGTCGCGCCCGCGCTCGTGGTGCTCGCTGTGGGTGGCGGTGCGGCGCTTGCGCTGTGTGCGGCGGCGCTTGGTATCGCGGTTGCCGCGGTATTCGCCCGGTTCGTCGCGGGGTCGCCGGACTCGCGGACGCGCACCGGAACCGACGAGGACGAGATCGTCCATGGCATCGGGGTGCTGCCGGTGCTGCGGGCCGCGCAGGTGCAGGCGGCATTGATGGCGTTGTCATCGACGGATCTGATCGTGGTCCGCATGGTCCTCGACGACGCGGATGCCAGCCGCTACGCGCTCGGCACCATCGCCGCGAAGATCGCATTCTGGCTGCCGCAGGCGGTCGGCGTCGTGCTGTATCCACGGATGGCCCAGCCGACGCATTCGGCGCGGGCGATCAGGTCGGCGCTTGCGGTGTTGTCGGGCATCGGCATTGTCGCGGTGCTCTGCGCCGCCCTCGCCGCGCCGCTGGCGCCGCTGCTGGCGGGCCAGGATTACGCACCGATTCAGGGCTTGCTCTGGCTGTTCGCCTTGCACGGCGCCATTCTCGCGGTGCTGCAGGGCGCGATGCTTTCGGCTATCGCGGTGGACCGCACCGCCCTCGCCGCGCTGACCTGGCTCGGCCTCGCCGTCGAAGTGACACTGATGGTTTCGTTCGCCCGCTCGATCCCGGCGCTCATCACCACCGTCGCCTCCGTTGCGGCCGTCACCACCCTCGTCGTCGCGGTGATCGTCCTGCGCACCGCCGATCGCGACAGCGACGCGCGAATCCACCAACCCGCACCAAAGCACTAGCGGATCGCGAGGCTCTCCCCCGCACCGATTCTCCTAGCGGCCCACCGCTGACTCAACGCACCAACTGATTTCGTGAGCACATGGGTAACTCAGCGGGTACCGGCAAACCTAACCAATTACCCGACTTCCGGCCGCCAACGTACTATCGTCGCACTCTGTCTGGCCTGAATACTCAGAGAGGCGGGGGAGATCATGATTACTGCTGTGCATACCTTGGTTTATGCGGAGGATGCAGAGGCGGCTCGGGGGTTCTTCCGGGACGTGCTGCATTGGCCGAATGTCGACGCGCACGAGGGGTGGCTCATCTTCGGTACCGGCCCGAGCGAGCTCGGGGTACATCCGGCGGAAGGATCACCGCGCCACGAGATTTCGCTGATGTGTGACGACATCGAGCAGACGGTGGCCGAATTAGGCGGGCGGGGAGTGGAATTCGCCGGTCCGATCGCCGATCGTTCCTTCGGACGGTGCATCGATATGCGCGTCCCCGGTGCTGGCACGATGCTGCTCTATCAGGCGCGGCACCCGCTCGCCTATCCACTGTCCGAAACATAAAGGCCGACAACGAATTCGGCCCCCGGTCGGTGACCGGGGGCCGAACTCATCAGCTAACTCAAGGCTGCTTCGTTATCTTGATCTGCTCGGTCGGCGGATCATTGTCCGCGCGACGCGCACCGCCGGACGGTGTGGATCCACCGCGCCCCTGGCTCAGCGGTCCACCGCTGCGCGCCGGAGCCGGCGTCGACCCGCCGCCGCGAAGTCCGAGGACGGCGCCGACGATCAGCGCGATCACACCGAGCACGCCGAGCACGATCGGCAGGATCCGCCCGTACAGCGACAGCTTGTCGATGTTCTCCTTGGCGACCGAGATCTGCGACTCGATGGTGTTCTCGTCGAACACGATGTGCGACTTCAGCGCGGTGACCTCGGGCTTCGAATCCCGGCCGTAGTACAGGTGGATCTGCTCGCCACCCTTGATCACGGTGCCGGTCTTCGGCTCGACCCACAGGTCACGGGTGTTGGTGTACCAGCGCGACATGGTGACGTCGCCGTCGCCGGGCACACCCCACTTCGCGGCGGGGAAGGTCAGCTTGTTGGTCGGCGCCTTCACCACGTCGTACAGGTTGGTCGCCGGGATGGTCTGCTGGAAGTGATAGACCTTCATGTTGTTGATCTCGGACTCCTCGACGAAGTTGACGTCGAAGGTCTTGCGCGCGTTGAGATCGAAGTACGGGTAGGTCTTCTTCTCGGTCCCGATCGGGAACCGGTACTGCAGGCCGGTGTGCTGCACCGGATCGGCGACCGACTTCAGTTCCTTGTCCACGGTGACCGCGATGGAGCCGTTCGGATTCTTCGCGACCGGCTCACCGGACTTGCGGTCGATGGTTACGCGGTCGATGGTCGCGGTGAGCAGGCCGGTGTCGCCCTGCTTGTCGATGCGCCGCAGCGTCTGCCCCGCCTGCACCGTCATCTCGTCGGCGTCGGAGGGCTCCTCAACGGTGAGGAAGCGCTGCGAGACCAGCGGCACGTTCGAGTCGATCTTCGCGGCACCCTCCGGCGCGGTGAGCGACTTGGAGTCGAGCACCAGGCTGTCCTCACCTGGCGCGTTGGTCGCGATGGTGGTGATCTCGAGATCGAGGGGAGTCTTCGCCAGTTTGCTGACGGTGTAGGTCGGGATCAGCAGCGCGGCGACAATCAGCAACGCGCCGAGACCCACGAGCAGGCAGGCCACCGTCCTTCTGGTTCCGGCACTCAGTGCCATGCAAACTCTCCTCGTCGTAGAACAGGGGTCGTTCAGGCGAGTACGGCGGGCCGCCCGCGGCACTCGTGAGCCCCGACACTAACAGTCCGGTGTCGTACCATGCGGTGCCGAGGCCGGAAACGGCCGAGAAATCGCCCGAGTTAGCGCGGAATGTGAAACGTCGAGTTATCACCTGAGAATTGGCAAGGCAGACTGGAGCCCGATGACCGCGACCCTGCCGACCACCCCCGCTGCCGTCGCCCCGGCGACCGAATCGGTGCCGCCGCGCGCCTTCTTGCCCGCGCTCGAAGGTATGCGCGGAATGGCCGCGCTCGGTGTGCTGTTGACCCACGTCGCGTTCCAGACCGGAGCCGCGGGCACACCGGTGTTCGGGCGGGTGCTCGGCCGGTTCGACATGGCGGTCGCGGTGTTCTTCGCGCTGTCCGGGTTTCTGCTCTGGCGCCCGCACGCGGCCGCGGCGCGCGGGCTGGGTCGTGCGCCGTCGCTCGGCTACTACCTGCGGCATCGCGCCGCGCGCATTCTGCCCGCGTATTGGTTTGTGGTGTGCGTGGTTCTGGTGCTGTTGCCGAGTGCGGCCGGAACCGCGGGATTGCGGGTATGGGTATCGAATCTGGCGCTGCTGCAAGTGTTCGTGCCATTGACGCTGACCGACGGGCTGACGCAGATGTGGAGCCTTTCGGTCGAGGTGGCCTTCTATCTGGTGCTGCCGCTGCTGGCGTTCGCGGCGATGTGGTTGCGCGGGAGCGCCGCTCGGTGGCGAGTACCGGTGCTACTCGGACTTGCGGCGGTGTGCCTGAGTTGGAACTTCATTCCGGTGCCGACGCCGGACGCCATACATTCCGACAATTGGCTGCCCGGATATCTGCCGTGGTTCGCGATGGGAATGGTGCTCGCCGAACTCTCTTTTGGTAGCGAACGGCTATCACGCTGGCGTCGGCTGGTGGGGAAGCAATGGTTGATGTGGACCATCGCGCTGATCGCCTTCCTGGTTTCGGCCACCGATATCGGCGGACCCGCCGGACTGACGCACGCCGAGCCGTGGCAGTACGCGTCGAAGATGGGGCTCGGCGCGATCATCGGCTTCGCGCTGCTCGCTCCGCTGGTGCTCGGCGACCCGACCCGACCGCATCGCTGGCTGACCTCGCGGGTGGCCGCGACCATCGGGCGGTGGTCCTACGGCATCTTCATCTGGCACCTGGCGGTGCTGTGGGTGGTGTTCCCGGTGTTCGGGATCGTGCCGTTCAACGGCCACTTCGGCTACGTCGTCATCCTCACGATCGCGCTGACCCTGCCGGTCGCGGCGGCCAGTTACGCGTTGATCGAGGAGCCGATGCGGCAGTGGGCGCGCGGCAGGGACCGGGCGAAGCCGGTGCGGGAAGTCGAGGAGGAGGACCGCCTCGCGGCTCCTTGATCGGCCGTCTCAGGTGTCCAGTTGCCGATGCATGTCGAGCAGATGGTGGCGGAGTTCGTGCAGGGTGTGCAGCGCGAGCCAGCGCAGCGAACGTTCCTGCGGCTCGGGATAGCTGTACATCAGGGTTCGTTCCCAGTCGTCGTCGTTCAGCCGTTCGAGCACATTGGCGAACAGTTGCGCCGCGTCCCTGAGCTGGCGGCCGACATCCGAGGGCCGCTGATCCGCGTAGCCGTCGTGCTCGACGCGCTCGTCCCGACCCATCGGGGTGGCGTCGGGCAGCTTCGTGCGCCGGGCGGCCAGCGCGCGTTCCCGTTGCACGAGAAGCACATC
The DNA here is from genome assembly GCF_045040275.1 of Nocardia sp. NBC_01499. Taxonomy (NCBI): domain Bacteria; kingdom Bacillati; phylum Actinomycetota; class Actinomycetes; order Mycobacteriales; family Nocardiaceae; genus Nocardia; species Nocardia sp. NBC_01499. Next base: position 5,876,621 of record NZ_CP109426.1, read on the forward strand.
CCGCATGTGGCACGCGTATTCGAGCGGTGACCAGGTCTCGGGTTCCGGTCGCTGCCGCAGCTTCGGCGAGTCGGTGAGGAGTAGGTCCGCGTATTCCACCGCGTGCTCTCTGGCCAACGGCGCGACATCGGTCGCGCGGGCCAGGTCGTAAACGAAACCGCATTCAGCACAGGGGCTCACGACGCCACCTCGCTAGCGCTCGGTTCCGTCGTGCCCCCGAGGGCGCTGTATTTTCGGTTCTCTCGCTGGCGCTCGCTCACGCTGCCTGACATTATCAACGAGGTCCGTTGCGCCGCAGCCCGAATGCCCGAGGTGGTGGCAGCGCGGCGACGCCTACCGCGATGACGGCGAGCACGGCTGGTAGTTGCGCCAACAGGGAACCGCCCATGTATCCGCCCGCGGCCCGCCACGGGCCGGTCGACAGTGCCGCCGCCGATAGTGCCGTGCCGACGCCAGCGATGATGACCAGCGCTCTCTGCATCACCTGCGGGAAGAAGCGGACGGCGGCGAGTGTGCCTGCGGCGATGACGGTTCCGACCGGTCCGGCGATCAGGGTCGCGGCCGCCGCGAGGCCGATCGCGCCGAGCCAGCGGGGACCCCAGGTTCGAGGTGTGGAATCCGGCACGCCACCAACGAGATTCGCCTCAGCGGCCGCTGGAGCGTCTTCGGTGACCGGGTCGGGCGTGGTATTCGCCGCTGCGGCAACCGGTTTCGCGCGACGTGGAATGGCCAGGGCGAGCAGCGGGAGCAGTAGCAGGAGGCCGCCGAAGATGCTGAGGCGATACCAGCGGTCGATGGGGAAGGAGACGGTGACGGGGCCGGTGGCGTCGGACGGAAGCAGCCAGGCCTGTTGCCAGCCGTCGATGACAACCGGATCGAGGGTGCGTCCGTCGGAAGTTGTTGCGCGCCAGCCGACATTCGTGCTCAGCGGCAGCACCAGCACGCGAGGCCCGGACGCCGACTCGGCCGGTGCGGCGGGCCCGGTGCGGTCGAGGCGGAGCCGGTCGACGAAGAACAGGTCGGTCGGCCCGACGGAGACATCGGCTCGGCCCTTCGGCAGCGCGAGCCCGCCTGAATCCGGCTGGGACGACGCGTTATCCGGGCAGAGGCGCGCGGGAACCGGCGCGCCGGAGCGCAGTTCGGCCACGGTCCCGGTGACGGTGGTGTGCCGGAGCTGACCGTCGATATTGATGGTGGGGCCGATCTCGCACGGAACGGTGATCGCCCGGTCGAGCGGCGCCGGGGCAGGGTAGTCCGGGCCGAGCACCGACACCTCGGCCAGGCCCGGCGGCTGTGACTGCACGAAGCCGAGCGCCGTCTTGTCCAGCACCGGCCGCCAGCTCTGGATGCTGAGTTCGATGCGATCGGTCACGTGCGGGTGCAAGGAGATTCGAGTCGGCGCGCCTGGATCGCTCTTGTTCAGCTCGCGCACCTGCGGGCCAGCACCGAGATTGACCGCCACCGAGGTGGGTGCGGCGGGCAGGCCGCCGAGCGACGGGGTCAACTCCAGTCCGGTCACCAGCGCGGGCGCGGGCAGTTCGATGGTGAGGGTCGGCTTGGCGCCGGTCAGCACCCGCACCGAGTCCTCCGGTGCGGTCCAGCTGGTGCGCGGATCGCCGTCGGTGGCGGCGAACGCGGCTCCGCGCAGGTCGCCGACGTCGCCCTTGCCCCTGGCGACCGGGCGGTCGTGGTCGGTGAGCAGCGCCTCCAGCGCGGGACCCTGCCTGGTCCGGACGGTCAGCTCGGGCGTGACGGACATAGGTTCGGGCACCGAGAGCGTGCGTTCGAAGGCGCCGGGCTCCTCGGGCGCCAAGGCCAGCGCCTTGCTGCAGCGCACCCGGTTCGGCGAATCGAAACACGCACTGCGCCCGGGGAATTCCTGGCCGAGGTCCCACGCGCCGATCTGCGCGCCTGCCGGTGTCGGCGGTAGGACCGTCCGGTGCCGGATGTCGACGCGGACCGGCTGATCACGGTCGGCGTAGTCGTCCAGGGTGAGCTCGCTGATGCCGAACTGTCCACCGCTCGTGCCGGTTTCGGTGCGGATCGCGGTGATGGTGACCCACTGTGTCTGTCCCGCGGGCAGCGAAACCGACACCGGTTTACCGGGTTCGGTGATCCGGGTCGCCACGGTGCCGTTGGCGGTGCGCACCTCGACCCACTTCACCGGGTCGCCGATGGCGGCCGCGCTGGTGCTGAAGGTCAGTTGCCCGACCTGGATCGGTTTCGCCAGGTCGAGCCGAAGCCATTGGCCGAGTGCGTGTTCGGAGCCGTTGCTGATCCACGCCGTGGCCGGGTCGCCGTCGACGACGGCCGCGGTCGAGCTGCCGGGCGCGGCACCGCCGAGCTGGGTGGCGTCGGCCGCCGAGCTGGACGCGGTGATGGTCGCGCCCGACCATTCCGCGCGCACCAGGTCGGCGCCTGGCACCGGATAGTCGGGCACCAGGTTGTGGGTGCGGCGCGCGTCGTCGGGGGCGCGGACGGCGGAATTGTGGTTGTCGACGCGACCGAAGTCGGACTCCCGATCCATCGGGGTGTCGGTGACGGTCAGCGGTCCGAGCGGTAGACCGGCCCGCTTGGCATCGGCGGCGAGCATCGCAGGGGTGTCGGTGGTTCCCGGATCGCGGTGCAGTCGTTCGAGTACCTCAGGCCCGCCTTGGACGACGGGTACCGCGCCGAGCGGAACCGTGTACGCGCCCGGGAAAGACTGCGGCGCACCGGTTCCGCTGCGCACCTCGGTCGGTGTTCCCGGCGTCGGCGTTTGCACCCGATAGATCTCGACCGCCGGATAGGCGGGCCGCAGATCGCCGTCCGCGACCAAATCCTCGGCGATGACGGGTGATTCGATCGGATCACCGAACTCCGCCACCTTCGTCAGTCCCGGCGAACCCTCGATCGCGCTGTGCGCCAACATCGGCCGAGCCGATCGGGAGGTATCCGGATCGAGATCGTTGCGCAACACCAGAATCCCGATGCCCTGCCCGGCCAGTGTCGCCGCGAGTCCGGCCGACGGCCGACCGTCGGCGATCAGTCGCTGCACCGAATCCATCGCGCGGATGGTGCCCGGCGGGTTCAGCGGCACGGCGTCGCGGATCGCCCACGGCGTGCTCGCCAACGCCTGCAACGGCTCGTCGCGCGTCAGTCCCCACACCTGACTGCCGAACGGCGCGCCTGGCACGACCAGCGCGCGCGTGTCGGAGGCGTTGTGGTGCAACCAGTCCGCGGTCTGCTGCCAGTACGCGGGCACCGTGTCATAGGCGCCGCGCGGGGCAAGCTTGCCGGTCCAGGCCAGCGAGGTGGACAGCGCGAGCGCGGTCAGGATCAGCGCGGCCACCGCGACGCGACGATCCCGCTCCGGATGCGCGAACGCGCTGCGCCACACCGGCATCGGCACCGAGGCGGGCAGCGGCACCCTGGCGAGCAGCTGAGCGAGACCGAGCACCAACGGGATTCGGATCAGCGGCTCGAGCTTGTGCACATTGCGCAGCGGCGCGCCGCCGGAATCCAGGAAGAGCCGCACCGACTCCGCGAACGGTCCGCCCAGCTCACCGACGTATCCGGCGCAGATGCCGACCAGCCCGACGCACAGGATCAGCGTCAGCCGCCCCCGATACGGCATGGACCGCATCGCCAAACCCGCCAGGCCCGCCGCCGCGAGCAACCCGGTGGCAAGCACCGCGGCGGGCTGGGTCACCAGCACCGCGCCCGCGATGCGTTCCGGCGAGACGAACGGCGTCCAGCTGTCGGTGCCGCGCAACACCTCGGCGAGCGACGCCCATTGCGTTGTCACCCCGGACGATTCGATGTAGTCAAGGAACGGCGGGCTCACCTTGCCGAGCAGCAGCAGCGGCACCGCCCACCAGAACGTGGCGAGCACGAGCAACGGCACCCAGGCCCTGGTGAACCGCCACCACTCCCGATTCGGTCGATACGACGCCCACCACAGCAGCGCGGGCAGGAACGCCGCGACCGTCGCCACGGCATTGACCGACCCCATCAGCGCGAGTGCCAGCGCGCTTCCTGCGGCCGATTCGGCTCCGCCACGCCGCGTACGTTTCGAAGGCGCCTGGCCGGAGTCGGCTTCGGTCCGCGTGTTTCCCGGAGTTCGCCGCCGATTCCGGTAGCCGATGCCGAGCGCCGCGGGTGCCAGCAATACCCACGGCGCCAGCATCATCGGCAGTGTTTCCGAGGAAATCGAGCCGAGCGTGGTGAGCACGCGGGGCGAGAGCGCGAACGCGGCCGCCGCGATGACGCGGGAGCCTCGGGTGCCGATGCCGAGGGTCTCGCAGAGCCGGATGATGCCCCAGAATCCGGCGAGCAGCAACAGCGCCCACCAGATGCGCTGGGTGGCCCAGGGGGGCAGGCCGAGTACATGGCCGAGGGAGAAGAAGGCGCCGTGCGGGAAGAAGTATCCGTAGGCCTGGTTCTGCACCTGGCCCATCGTGGCCTGGCTGCTCCACAGGTGGCTGGCGCGTTCGAGGAAACCGAGCGGATTCTGCGTCAGGTCGTATTTGGTGTCGGCGACGGTGCGCCCCGGCGTCTGCAGGAAGGTCAGCAGGAATGCCGCGAGTACCGTCCCGGCGAACCAGCGTCTACCAAGCGGCGCCACGCTCTGCCGCCGCGCCGCCGGTTCGAGCGAGTCGGCAGGTGAAGCGGGGGTCAGCTCAGCGACTGCCGTACTCGACGTTGTTCAGCAACGAGGAGTCCTTGTCGCCGCTGCGGTCGATGTCGGGCCGCGAGTTCTGCTGCACCGCCACCGTGACGAGGAACACCGCGATCACGCCGAGCACGGCGCCGCCGACAGCACTCGCAACACCAGGAACAGCAAACTTCATTGCGGCACTCCAATACATCGATGCAGGCACATTCCCGGTCAACCTAGCAGCCCGCTCCGGTATCCGGTGCGTTCAGCCCGCCGAATCTCCGCCGGTATCGCGGCTGGGGCGGCGGTCACAGCGCGGGTACGGCGCTATCAGCCGCTCGGGCCGCAACGATCAGTGCGCGGGGATGGCGCAGTGCAGGCTGCCGAGCAGGGTGCGCAGCTTGGCGGTGGTTTCGTCGAGCTCGGCCTTGGGGTCCGAGGCGGCGACGATGCCGCCGCCCGCGAAGGCGTGCACGGTGCGTCCGTCGGCCGACAACTCCGCGCAGCGGATGGCGACCACCCACGCGCCGTCGCCGCTGGCGTCGCACCAGCCGACGGCGCCGCCGTAGAAGCCTCGGTCTTCCTCCAGATCGGCGATCGCGTCCAGCGCGAGATCGGTCGGGGTGCCGCACACGGCGGGCGTCGGGTGTAGCAGCAGCGCGAGATCGAGTGCGGTGGTCGCCGGGTCGCGCAGCCGCCCGGTGATCGGGGTGGCGAGGTGCCAGACCTCGTGCGTGTTGATCAGTTCCGGACCGTCGGGGATAGACAGCTCGGCGCAGACCGGGGCGAGTTTGTCCCGAATCCATTCGATGACGAACGCGTGCTCGTCGCGATTCTTGGTGCTGGCCAACAGTTCCCGGGCTGTGGCCGCATCGGCGTCCGGCTCGGCTCGGCGGGGCGCGGTGCCTGCCAGCGGGCGCAGCGTGACCGTGTCGCCGTTGCGGGCGATGAGCACCTCGGGTGTGGCGCCGACCAGTGTCGCGCCGGTGCGCCCGGCCGGTGTCAGATCGACCGCGAACACATTCGCATGGGGATGGCGCGTCAGCAGGTGCGCCGCGACGAGTTCGGGGTCGAGCACGTCGGCCGCCGCCGCGACCACCGATCGCGCCGCGACCACCTTGCGCAGCGGCTGCGCCGGGTCGTTCAGCTGCTCGACGAGCTTGGTCACCCGCGCGATATGTTCAGCGGCACTGGGTATTTCGGTGACGAACTGCACGGCGGGCAGGTCGGGAAGCGCCGCTGGCCGCCACGGTCCCGCGGTGTGCCGCACCCGTTCCGGCACACTCAACGCGGCCGGTTTGCGCGGATCGAACGGCAGCGCGCCGACGATCATCTCCGTGCCGCCGTCCCGCAGCGCGGCCACCGCCCGATCAGCCTCGTCGAACGCGGCCCGGCTACCGAACGCCCGGACCACCCCGTCCGGCTGTGCAAGCAGGAATCCATCCATAGTCCCCCGACCTTATCCCCGCCCCAGCCCCATCGCGCCCGTCCGTGAGCGCCCTCACGACTATCCCGTTTTGGCGGCGGGTTCCTTGCCGGGCGGGACCATGAGCACGGGGCGGTGGCAGTGTTTGAGGACCGCGTCGGCGACGCTGCTGTGCATCAGGGCGCGGATGCCGGTGGCGCCTCGGGTGCCCGCGACGATGATGTCGACGTCGAGGTCGTCGGCGCATTCGACGATGGCGTTCCAGATGGTCGTCGTGCATTCGGCGGTGCGCGCCTCGGCATTGAGCCCGGCGAGCTTGGCCAGCCGGACGCCCTCGGTGTTGATGGTGCGAGCGTCGACGTAGGCGACGTCCTCGATTTCCTCTTCTGGCACCCATTCCGGCTGCATCACCCCGGACAACCCGGACAGGCGAGCGGCTTGGCGCACCATCGGCTCCCACGCGGTCAGCACGATGGCTCGGTCGGCGCTGAGGAACCGCCCGGCGTATTCAATGGCCCGCTTGGCGTTCTCGGACCCGTCGTAGGCAATGAGCATCAGATCGCAGGGCACGGGACCTCCTGGTGGGAGACTCACGGCTATTGACCAAGGCTACCTTGGCCGAGCTCGGCCCACCCGCTGCCGCGCGGGATCGATCTCCTGACACCCAGTTCGGATATCCAGCGAAGCCGGATACCCACCCGTGTCGCGGCGTGGCGCGATCAGTACGGTTGACCTCCATGCGAAAGACGCCCCTGCTCATGCTCGCCGTGCTGGCCGCCGTCGCGACCGCCTGCTCGAGCGGCGGTGGCGGAGGCGCCGCGCCGTCGCGGTCGGCGGCTGCCGAGTCGGCGACCGGATCACCAACGCAGGCAACAACTTCCGCGAAACCGGACTGCACGGCAGGCTACCTCGCGCAGTTCACGCTGCGGCAGAAGCTGGCGCAGCTGTTGACCGTCGGCATCACGGGCGAGGACGACGCCATGAATGTGGTGCGTACCGAACAGGTCGGCGGGATCTTTGTCGGCAGCTGGACCGACCTTTCGCTGCTGAGCGCGGGGCAACTCGAGCAGGTCAAGCAGTTGGCCAAGGTGCCGCTCATGGTGACCATCGACGAGGAGGGCGGCCGCGTCTCCCGTGCGAAGAGTCTGATCGGCGCGGTGCCGACGGCCAGGGTGACCGCGCAGACCATGACCGCCGACCAGTTCCACGACGCCACGCTGACCAGGGGGCGCGCGCTGAAGGACCTCGGCGTGACGGTCGACTTCGCGCCGGATGTCGATGTGAGCAGCCAGCCCGACGATTCCGTCATCGGCGACCGTTCCTTCTCCGACGATCCAGCCGTGGTCACCAGGTACGCCGGCGCCTACATCCGCGCCATGCGCGAGGCCGGTGTCGGCACCGTCATGAAGCACTTCCCCGGCCACGGCTCCGGCTCGGGCGATTCGCATCGCGGCGCGGTGCGCACCCCGCCGCTGGACAGTTTGCAGACCGTCGATCTCGTCCCGTTCCGCGGCCTGGTCAATTCCGGCGCGGGCGTGATGGTCGGCCACCTCGACGTCCCCGGCCTCACCACCCCCGACGTGCCTGCCAGCATCAGCCCGCAGGCGATGGCGCTGCTGCGCGAGGGCAAAGGCTACGGTGCCGCGCCGTTCCAGGGCCCGATCTTCACCGATGACCTGCTCGGCATGGCCGCGATCACCAACCGCCTTTCCATCGGCGACGCCGTCGAGGCAGCGCTGGTCGCCGGTGCCGACAACGCCCTGTGGATCAGCACCGACGCGGTACCGAGCGTGCTCGATCAGCTCGAGCAGGCCGTGGCGGCGGGCCGCTTGCCCGCCGCGCGGGTCGACGCGTCGGTGCTGCGGATGGCCACCTTCAAGGGCGCTCTTCCGCGCTGCTGAGGCACTGTTCCCGCGACTGGTGGGCAAATACGTCCCGCGGAACTTACCTTGGAGTAATATAAGAGATTCACCATGCGGTAGGAGAGTGGATGGCGGGCGGAACGAAGCGACTTCCTCGGGCGGTTCGTGAGCAGCAGATGCTCGATGCCGCCGTCGAGGTGTTCTCGCGGAAAGGCTTCCACGATACGTCGATGGATGCCATTGCCGCCGAGGCGAAGATATCGAAGCCGATGCTGTACCTGTACTACGGCTCCAAGGACGAACTGTTCCGCGCCTGCATCCAGCGCGAGGGCCTGCGCTTCATCGAATCGGTGGTGCCCGCGGGCAATCCGCAGCTGTCGCCGCACGAGCAGGTGCGGGTCGCGCTGGAGGGTTTCCTCGGGTTCGTCGACCACAATCGCCGCTCCTGGCAGGTGCTCTACCGCCAGGCCATCGGTCAGCAAGCGTTCGCCTCGGAGATCGAGAACGCCCGCGAGCGCGTCATCGAATTGACCGCCAAGCTGCTGGAATCCAGCGCCAAGCATCCAGAACCCGGTACCAACTTCGATGTCGTCGCGGTCGCTGTGATCGGTGCCGGGGAGGCCATCGCGGACCGGGTGGCCAGCGGCCGCATCGAGGTGTCCGAGGCCGTTGATCTGCTCGATGATCTCGCGTGGCGTGGTCTGGCGGGGCGTAAGAAAGCGGAGTAGCGACGGGCGGTCAGCGGTTGCCCCGCCGCTGACGGCCTGCCAGAGTGCGAAGATCACCAAGCACAGACCGGCTCTATTCGGAACGGGCCGGGGAAAACGGGGCGGAACTTGTTCGGGTTGCTAAGGCCGTGCGCGCACGGCGCGGCGAAATACGGCATCGATGCGGCAGAATGGCGCACGCATATGTGCGGGCTGTGTCTGGGATTACGGGACGGGCACGGTCAATTGGCTCGTGCGACAACGAATGTCGACGCGATCGTATTGAGCATGCTGACGGAAGTGCAGGCCGAGGGCGCGGTCGAGCGCAGCACGGCGGGGCGGTGCGCACTGCGGGGGATGCAACGCGCGTCGGTCGCGTCCGCGAATTCGCCCGGCGTGCGGCTGGCCGCGACGGCGTCACTGTTGTTGGCGTCGGCCAAGATTCGCGACCATGTCGACGACGGAGACGCCTCCGTCCTTGCGCGAACACCAATGGCGAAGGCCGCGAGCCGGTGGGCCGGGCAGGCGCGGGTGAGCGCACAGCGGATCGGGCTCGACGTGGAACCCCTGGTCGCCGCGCTGAACACACAGACCCAACTGGAGCGGGCCGCACGAGATCTCGACGATCCGGATTCGCTGACGCGATTGACCGCGCCGACCCAGCTCTGCGCCTCGGAATTCTTCGCGCACACAGCGGTTTTGGCCGACCGTCCGGACAACATCGACGCATTGCGCACGGCGGGTTGGCAATTCGGCCGAATCGCGCATCTCGCCGATGCCGTGCAGGACTACGAGAAGGACCTGGCCCGCGGCCGGTTCAACCCGCTCGCCGCCACCGGAACCACCATGCCGCAGGCGTACGACCTACTGCGCGAATCGGATTCGCGACTGCGCGAGGCGGTCGCGGCGGCCGAGCTTGACGCGATACCCACCGTCCGCTGGATGCTGCTCGACCCGCTGTCCTCGGTACTGCGCCGACTCGGCCACGGCATCGGCGGCGTCGTCGGCCACGCCTGCGGGGTAGCCAACGACCGCGCCGACGTGCAGATGCACTCGCGGCGCACCGGTCGCCGCCCCGGCCTCGGTGAATCACTCACCCTCATCCTCGGTTCGTACTGCACCGGCTATGCCTGCTGCGCCGAACACACCCAGCCGTGCACCGGTGAACGCAAGGACCCCTGGATCAACAACTGTGACTGCGGCGGCTGCGCTGATTGCTGCGACTGCGGTTGCGGCTGCTGCGATTGCTGCGACTGCAGCTGCTGAACCGCTTGTAGCGCACCGTTTCCCACGGCACGGGACCGCGAGCGGACGCGCGGCATCGGCCAGCTGAAACGACAGCAGCCGCACCCCGACGAGGTGCGGCTGCTGTCGTTCAGTGCGTCAGCGCAGGGTCGCGGTGAGGTGCGGGTACCCCTTCTTCGGGTTCAGCACGGCCAGATCCCAGCCGCCCGCCACCTGGTCCGCGTACACGTTCACCGTCGACGGCAGCAAGATCGGCTTGCCGAACTTCACCGCATAGGTGGCCTTGCCTGGCACCCGGCCCTCGATCGTGCCGAGGATATGCGCGCACGACCACATGCCGTGCGCGATCGCCTTCGGGAATCCGAAAGCCTTGGCGCCCAACGCCGAGGTGTGGATCGGGTTGTGGTCACCGGAGGCGGCGGCGTACTGGGTGATCGTCTTCTGATCGACCCGCCAGGTGCGCAGCGGCGGCGGCGCGGCCGCTTCCGGCTTGGGTTCCGGCTTCGGCCCACCCGAGAGCGAGGTGCGCTGCTGGTGCAGGAAGGTGGTGACCTGTCGCCAGACCAGCTCCCGGCCGACGCTGATCTCGGTGATCGCGTCGACAAGCAGCCCCTTCGGGTGCTCGCGCAGATTCTCGATGTGCGCCCTGCTGTCCAGCGGCTCGCTCACCGAGATGTCGCGGGTCCGCTCGATCAGGTTCTCCGCGTGCACCGCGCCGACCGCGATGAACGGAAAGTCGCGCTGCACAAGCAGTTGCATCACGAGCGGCATGGTGAGCACGAACGGGTAGGTCAGCGGCAGCGAATCGCTGAACCGCAGGCCGGTCGCCCGGCAGTAGGCGGCCAGATGATCCGGATCCACCTTCAGGCCGTCGAGCTGAATCGCCCGATCAGGCAGCGTCGACTTGCGCCCCGAAACCAGCGGCAGCGGAACCGCGCCGAGCGCGGCCTTCAGGTACAGCGGGCCGTTCTTGGGTGCCTCGGTCAGCGAGATCACTTGCGTCATCATGCTCCGATCAGGCTCTGCCCGCAGACGCGAACGATGTTGCCGGTCACCGCGTTCGACGCCGGGCTCGCGAAGTAGGCGATGGTCTCGGCGACGTCGACGGTCTGCCCACCCTGCAGCAGTGAGCTCATCAGCCGACCGGCCTCGCGGGTCGGCAGCGGGATGGCGGCCGTCATCGCGGTCTCGATGAAGCCGGGCGCCACCGCGTTGATGGTGATGCCCTTCTCCGCCAGCTTCGGCGCCTCGGCGTTGACCATGCCGATGACACCGGCCTTGGACGTGCCGTAGTTGGTCTGACCGCGGTTGCCAGCGATGCCGGCGATGGAGGACACGTCGACCACCCGACCGCCCTCCTTCAGCGCGCCACGGGCCACCAGGCCCTCGGTGATCCGGTGCGGCGCGGCGAGATTCACGCTGAGCACCGAGTTCCAGCGGCCGTCGTCCATGTTGGCGAGCAGCTTGTCGCGGGTGATGCCCGCGTTGTGCACGACGATGTCGATGCCGCCGAAGCGCTCGGTGGCGAACTCGGCCAGCTTCTCCGCCGCGTCGGGCGCGGTCACGTCCAGCGCGAGCGCGGTGCCGCCGACCTTGTTCGCGGTCTGCGACAGCGCCTCACCGGCGGCCGGGATGTCGGCGACGATCACCGTGGCACCGTCGCGGGCGAACACCTCGGCGATGGTCGCGCCGATGCCGCGCGCGGCACCGGTGACCACGGCGATCTTGCCTTCCAGCGGGCGGTCCCAGCTGGCCGGTGCGGTGGCGTCGTCCTTGCCGACCCGGATGACCTGGCCGTCGACGAACGCCGACTTGGCCGAGAGCAGGAAGCGCAGCGTCGACTGCAGGCCGGTCGCGCCGGTCGAGGCCTCGGGGTGCAGGTAGACAAGCTGTGCGGTGGCGCCGCGCAGCAGCTCCTTGGCGACCGAGCGGGTGAAGCCCTCGAGCGCGCGCTGCGCGATCTGCTCGTCCACCGTCGCGGTCAGCTCGGGTGTCGTGCCGATCACCACGATGCGGCCGGACGCGGCGATATTGCGCATGGCGGGCTGGAAGAATTCGTAGAGCTGGGAGAGATCCTCGATCGCACCGATGCCGGTCGCGTCGAACACCAGCGCGCCGAACTTCGTTCCCGAGCTTGCCGAATCGGCGAAGGTGTAGTCCGGCAGCAGGGTGCGCAGCGGCTCGGCGACCCGACCCTTGCCACCGAGCAGCACCGGCCCGGGCAGCGGCGGCTCGCCTTCCTGGTAGCGGCGCAGGTTCTCCGGCTGCGGCAGTCCGAGCTTGCTCGCCAAGAACTGACCGGGGGAGGAGTGTACGAACGATCCGTAGAGGTTGGGCGCACCCTTGCTCTTGCTGGCTGCCACTGTTCCTGCCTTTTCTGTGTGGTCGGCGGCGTGCACGGGTCCCTGCCGTGTAGTTACGCAAGCTACCGCCTCCGGGACTGTCGCTCACGCCGCGATGCTGTTCTCGGGTCTGCTGGTTCCCCCAGCATTCGGTCTGCTCGAGCACATTTGCGGGGGTACGCTGTCGACAACAAACTTACTCCAGAGTAAGTTTAATGTAAACCAACCGCGACGGGGCGCCGATCAGTGGAGATTTCCACGCGGACTCCGGAGCGCCGGACATCCCCAACGAGACCTGGAGACTCGAGTGACAACCAAATCCCGTTCGGCGAAGAGCACCGCCAAGACCGGTAAGACCACCCGCCCGGTCGCGATCGTGGGCGGCAACCGGATTCCGTTCGCTCGCTCCGACAAGGCGTACGCGCACGCCTCCAACCAGGACATGTTCACCGCCGCGCTGGACGGCCTTGTCAGCCGCTTCGGCCTGCAGGGCGAGCGGCTCGGCATGGTGGTCGGCGGCGCCGTCCTCAAGCGGGTCGGCGAGCACGGCATGATTCGGGAGAGCGTGCTCGGCAGCAAGCTCAGCCCCTACACCCCGGCCCACGATCTGCAGCTCGCCTGCGGCACCGGTCTCCAGGCCATCGTCACCGTCGGCGACGGAATTGCCCAGGGCCGCTTCGAAGCCGGTATCGGCGGCGGCACCGACACCACCTCGGACGCCCCGATCGGCGTCAGCGAGGGCATGCGCGAATGGATGCTCGACGCGAACCGCGCCAAGTCCAACAAGGACCGGCTCAAGCTGGTCGGCCAGCTGCGCCCGAGCATGCTCGGCATCGAGATCCCGCGCAACGCCGAGCCGCGCACCGGGTTGTCCATGGGTGAGCACGCCGCCATCACCGCCAAGGAGTTCGGCGTCCCGCGCGAGGCGCAGGACGAGCTGGCCTACCTGTCGCACAAGAACATGGCCGCCGCCTACGACCGTGGCTTCTTCGATGACCTGATCACCCCTTTCCTCGGCCTGACCCGCGACGACAACCTGCGTCCCGGCTCCACCGTTGAGAAGCTGGCCACCCTCAAGCCGGTGTTCGGCGTCAAGGCTGGCGACGCGACCATGACCGCAGGCAACTCCACCCCGCTGACCGACGGCGCCTCCGCGGTGCTGCTGTCCAGCGAGGAATGGGCCGCCGAGCGCAACCTGCCGGTGCTGGCCACCCTGGTCGACAGCGAGGTCGCGGCGGTCGACTACATCCACGGCCCGGACGGCCTGCTGATGGCGCCGACCTACGCGGTGCCGCGCCTGCTCGCCCGAAACGGCCTGACCCTGCAGGACTTCGACTACTACGAGATCCACGAGGCGTTCGCCTCGGTGGTGCTCGCGACGCTGTCCGCGTGGGAGTCCGACGCGTACTGCAAGGAGCGCCTCGGCCTGGACGGCGCGCTCGGCTCGATCGACCGCAGCAAGCTCAATGTCAACGGTTCTTCGCTGGCGGCGGGTCACCCGTTCGCCGCGACCGGCGGCCGCATCGTCGCCTCGACCGCGAAGTTGCTGGCGGAGAAGGGATCCGGCCGTGCGCTGATCTCCATCTGTGCCGCCGGCGGCCAGGGCGTCGTCGCGATCGTCGAGCGTTAACAGCTGACTGAAGGGTGCCATCCGGTTCTTCCGGATGGCACCCTTTCGTCTGTCAGCGCACCAAACTGCCTCGGGCAGCGGCGAATCGGACCACGCTCGGTGCGAATCGACCGAAGACGTACTGCAGCCTGGCTTCCGGCGTCACCGGGACGACGTCCTTGTTCTTCCGCACGGCCCGCACGATCTGCGTGGCGACCTTGTCCGGTCCGTATCCGCGCAGCCGGTACAGCCGGTCGTAGCGCTGCTGTCTGCGCTGCTCCTCCTCGGCGGAGACGCCGGACATCCTCGTGTTCGCCACGATATTGGTGTGCACGATGCCGGGGCAGATGGTGCTGACACCGATTCCGCTACTGGACAATTCGGCGCGCAGGCAGTCGGAGAACATGAACACCGCGGCCTTGCTCGTCGAGTACGCGGTGAACGCCTGCTGCGGCGTGTAGGCCGCCATGCTGGACAGGTTGACGATGTGCCCGCCGAGCCCGCGCTCGGCCATCACACCGGCGAACGCCCGACAGCCGTTGACGACGCCATGCAGGTTGACGGCGAGCACCCGGTCGAAGTCCTCGGCCGAGGTGTCGAGGAACCGCCCGGCCTGGCCGATGCCCGCGTTGTTGATCAGGACGTCGGGCACGCCGTGTTCGCGGATCACGCCCTCGGCATGTTTGCGCACGGCCGATTCGTCCGACACATCCAACTCGTAGGCGTGGCCGTTACCGCCCGCCTGCGCGATCAGGGCCACGGTCGCCTCGGCCGCGACGCCGTTGACATCGGAGACCACGACTTCGGCCCCTTCCCGTGCGAAGGCAAGCGCGGTCGCCCGGCCGATCCCGCTGCCGCCGCCGGTGATCACGACGAGTTGATCCTCGAACGGCTTGCGCGGCACACCCATTCGCGCACGGCGCAAGCCCCGCGCCGGTGGCGTGCCCGTCACGGAGTCGATCAATTCCACGGTGGCTGAGGCGAGCAGCCGAGGATGTGAGAACGGCAGCCAGTGCCCGCCTTTCACCACCCGCAGCCAGACCTGCTCAGCCCACTGGTCCTCATCGGCGTAACTCGACTGCCGCACTGCGGGATCGCGGGTACCGATGATGATTTGTGTTGGTACCGCGGTGAATTGGTCGCGCGCGCGTAGCGGATTCGCGGCCAAGGTCGACCGGTAGATGCGCAGCCCGTTAGCCATATCCTGCTTGAACGTCGGCGCGAGGTGGATCTGCTCCGGCGGTGCGCCTTCGGCGGCGGAAAGGCCGGAGCGCCACCGTTGTTCGCTCATCGCCAGGCTGATTGCGGCCTTCGGCAGTGCGGGCAGCGCGAGGAAGGTCGAGTAGGCGAAGGAACCGAGCTGAGCCAGCGGCAGCGCGATATTGCGCGGGGTCGGCCGGGCCAGCCGACTGCGCGCCCACTTGCTCACGTGCGCGATGCTCGGCCCGGAGACCGAGGTGAACGACGCGATCAACCGTCGCGCGTCAGGCCCGCAGACGATTTCCCAGGTGGCGACGCTGCCCCAGTCGTGCGCGAGCACGTGCACGGGTTCGCCGTTGCCGAGCGCCTCGATCACCGCGACGTAGTCGGCGGCCAGCGTCGTTGTCGAAATGGCCGACGTACCGGGCGGATTCGATGACTCGCCGTGCCCGCGGTTGTCCACGCTCAATACCCGGAACCGCTCGGTGAGCTCCGGAACGACGTTGTCCCACAGGTGATGCGAGTCCGGCCATCCGTGCAGCAGCAGGACCGTCGGTCCGTCCGGATTGCCTTGCTCGTAGACGGCGATATCGACCTCGCCGTTGCGGACCACATGCTTGTCGGCCATGGATTCACCCCACTATTCGGGCCGCGGCGGTCGCGGTCCGTGGACGTAGCTCTCCGACTCATTCTGTCTGAGACGGTGGGATTCGGGTAGCCCTCGTCGCGATGATGGCCCGCTCGCGGCCGCTGTGAGCTATCTCATGAATGTCGACTCACATTTACCGTGCATTTCGCCACGTCTGCAGACTGATTTAGCAGCTACTAGCAGGCAACTTATGTGGTACAGATTTTCTTCGGTCGCCGAACGCCTGTTATGTCCCACCTTGCTGCAGGGCTGATCTGTGTGTTTACCTGCACTTCACCTAGTGTGCTACCGGAGCTCGGCAATCTGATGGGCGCTTTATCGCCGCCTTATCGACATGCAGCTACCGGCAGGACATCTCTTCGGCTTAACGAATTACTCGAATCGAGCTAGCAGAGAGGAAGGCTGAACAGCTGATGCGAATCGGTATAGCGCTGCGCGCCACCGCACTGGCCCTGGCGGCCGCGGTCGGTCTCGGACTCGCGTCCACGGCCCCGGCGGGAGCGGCGGGCGAGGTGGACCGCTACCTGGATCTGCCACTGGTGAACCGGGACGCCGCGACCAGCCCCGGCGGCGTCAACCCCGAACTGCCCTACGACGCGGCCGAGCTGCGCGGGCTGTTGGACGAGGCGCGTGCCAAGGGGGTGGCGCCAACCCGGTACGCGGCCCTGCTCTATCAGTACTGGTTGGTCGACGCGACCAACAAGGCCGGCATCGACCTGCGATCCTGGGATCCGCGCGCCGGTGTCGAGGCCAACCGCGCCAACCTGATCAACTCCTACCGCTACTACGAAGACCTGCAACTGAACCACCGCGAGCTGCAGTGGGCGGGCATGGGTGGACAGGTCGGCGCCGACTTCGGTGGCGGGCTGATCGATTTCGAGCTGATGGGCAACATCTACGGCCTGCCAGGTCTCTCCGAATCCGCGCGCGGCGTCATCGCGGCGGTGGACCAGGCCGCCGGACCGCAAGCGGTGGCACAACTTCCGCGCGGGCTGATGGCGCTGGCCGAGGCGGGTTCGCAGATTTCGCCGGAAGACCTGCGCTACATCATCGGGATGATCCTGGTGATGCAGAAGAACATCTTCTCGGACCTGATGCCGATGCACGACGCCTACGTCACCGAAGGTCTGCCCGCGCTGCAAGAGTTCCAGGCGGCGGGGTTGTTCGGCGATGACCTGATGGCAGCCTGGCGCGGAGTTGGCTCCGGCGACCACGACCGGATCGCCGCGGGCAACGCGACTTTGCTTCGCAGGGAACAAGAGTGGGTGATTCGCGACCAGTGGGACACGGTGCGCGGCTACAAGGGCAGCGTCGGCGAAGCGATCACCTACGTCAGCGGTGCTGCGGGATCACCATCGGTCGCCGGCGTCGCACCGCCGCGCGAATTCAATCCGGTGCGCATGCGGGTCACCATGGCCAACGGACAGCCCGCGCTGGTGACACTGCCACTGCCGGAATGGAATTGGTCGGAGTTCGACTCCCGCTGGGACTACATCACGACCGAGCTGCTGCCGAAGTACAAGTTCCAGGTCGAAAACAACTGGCCAGCACTGGAAGCCGTGATGCGCACGCCCTACGAGGTGCAGATGGAATCGCATCGCCCGCTGTTCAACATCCCCCAGCTGCTCGAGTCGGCCGCAACGCAAATCCAGGTGACTCCGATCGACACGATGGCGGTGCGCTAGATGAAACGCTTGACCGTGGCCGTCGCGACGGCCGCTGCCATGGTGCTGTGCGCGGGAACCGCCGCGGCGGAATCGGATATGCCGACGCCCGGACTCGACAAGGTCTTCAACGGCTTCGTCGTCGGGCAGATCCAAGGCGCGCAACCGGTTCCGCCGGATCAGGCGTTCCAGGCGTTACTCGCCAACGACCCGTTCTATCAGGAGCCGCCGCTGACCGGTGCCGAGCAGCCGGGGACGCTGCTGAAGGCCAAGAAGGTCGACGTGATGTTCCTCGGCATCACGCCGCCCGACGTCGAGGCGTACAAGCTGATGTACGTGACCACCGCCAATGACGGTGTCACGCCCGCGATCAGCACCGGCATCCTGATGATCCCCAATCACGGTGCGCCAGTCGGCGAGAAGAAGCTGATCTCCTATCAGGAGGCCAACGACAGCGTCGGCTGGTCCTGCCACCCGAGCACGCAGTGGACCGGCGGCGACCCGCTTGACGGTTCGTCGTGGTCGGCGCTCGGCCCGCTGGCGCTGATGTTCGACAAGGGCTACGCGGTGATGATCTCCGACGTCGGCAACGACGGTGATCACAAGCCGCACGGTGTGTTCGCTGGCAAGTTCGCCGCGCACGCCCAACTCGACGGTGTCCGTGCGGCTTTGGGCCATCGCGACGCCGGACTCGATCCGAACGCGCCGGTGGCGTTGTTCGGCATCGCCGGTGGCGGGGTCGGCGCGGCCTTCTCCGCCGAGCTGCAGCCGACCTACGCGCCGGAACTCGACGTGAAATCCGCTGTGCTGGAAGGGATGGTCGTCAACCCGCGCAACTTCATGCGGGTCGCCGACGGTTCGGTCGGCTCCGGTTTCGCCCTGGCAACGCTGCTCGGGTTGGAGCCCGCGTACCCGGAGATGGACGTGAACGCGAAGCTGAACCCGGCGGGGGTCGGGTTGGCGAACGCCTTCCGCACCCAGTGTCAGACACCGGCCTACTTCGGCCTGCCGTTCCTGCCGCTCAACACCCTGTTCAATTCGGGGCTCAGTCCCGCCGATGAACCGGCGTTCCAGCGCGCGTTCGAGGAGAACACCCTCGGGCGGTCCGGCACGCCGAAGGCCAAGGTGGCCATCACCTCCTGCGCCGCCGACGACTCACCGATGTCGCTGGTGCCCGCGAAGGACTCGCGAGAACTCGCCGACACCTATCGGGCGGGCGGCACCGACGTGACCTACCAGCCCACCGATTGCGGCATGGTCCGCATGCTCACCGATATCTACGGCTGGGGCACCGACCTGTTCGGCATGCAGACGATCGACTGGATAGATCGAAACTTCGAATGAAAAGGATTACCCGCCATGGCATTTCTCTACGGAATCAACTACCTGTTCTGGTACGGCCCGCTGGCCGTCGCGAAGCTGATGGCCCAGGCCGCCGGCTTCTGATCGGTCGCTGACCGCCGCGGCTCCCGCACACCGCGGGAGCCGCGCACGGTCACGCCCCTGGTAGCTCGTTGTGCCCGCCGAACGCCTTGCGCATCGCCGAGAGCATCTTGTCCGCGTAGAGCGACTCACCGCGCGACGAAAACCGTTGGAACAGCGCCGAAGCCAGCACCGGCACCGGAACGCCGGTGTCGATCGCGGCATCGATCGTCCACCGGCCCTCGCCGGAATCCGAGACCCGCCCGCTGTACGAATCGAGATTCGGGTCGGCGTACAGCGCGCTCGCGGTGAGGTCCAGCAACCAGGAGGCGACCACCGAGCCTCGGCGCCACACCTCGGTCACCTCGGGCACGTCGATGGCGTACTGGTAGTACTCGGGATGCTCGAGCGGGGTCTCCTCGGCGGAGAACTCGCCGTCGTGTTCGGCGCCGAAGTTGGCCTTGTGCAGGATGTTCAATCCCTCGGCGTAGGCGGCCATCGCGCCGTACTCGATGCCGTTGTGCACCATTTTGACGAAGTGTCCCGCACCAGCGGGCCCGCAGTGCAGGTACCCCTGCTCGGCCGCCGACGGCTCGCCGGTGCGTCCCGGCGTCCGCTCGGCCGCCTCGACGCCGGGTGCGATGGACTTCAGCAGCGGATCAAGATACTTCACCTGCTCGTCCTCGCCACCGATCATCAGACAGAAGCCGCGGTCGAGGCCGAAGACGCCGCCCGAGGTGCCGATGTCCACGTAGTGGATGCCCTTGGGGCGCAGCTGCTCGGCGCGTTTGATGTCCTCGTGGTAGCGACTGTTACCGCCGTCGATGATGATGTCGCCCGGCTCGAGCAGCTCGGCCACCTGGTCGATGACGGCGCCGGTCGCGCCCGCCGGGATCATCACCCACACCACCCGCGGCGTCTGCAGCGTGCGCACGAAATCCGCGAGGTCGGTGCTGCCCTTGAAGTCGTCGCCGAGCTCTTGGCGCAGTATGTCGATCTGATGGGGGCGACGTTCATAGCCGACGGCGGTGTGCCCGTCCTTGACGATGCGACGCACGATATTGGCGCCCATCCGCCCGAGGCCGATCATTCCCAGCTGCATGCCATCCATCTCCCTCGTGTGTGCGATAACCGGAGTTCGTCCTGGATTGTCCCGCGTGGCTCCGATCCTGGTCTGTCCGGCTGTGTAACGCACGGTGCGCCGCACCGATAATCAGATCGGCTCCGCGTAGTTGCCAGACCCCCGACCCGGCAACTGCGCGGGGCCCTTTGCGTGTTCCACCGTGGGCTTTGCGTGGAATTTGCTGTAGTTCGGTGTGCACCGGACGTCGTCGGCGTCGCGCACTATCGTTGGCGGAGACTCGCATCACGTGGGTCCCAACTCAACCGAACGGGGAGGACGGTTCGTGACGAGCCAGTCGAGCACCGGACGCCGTGGCCAGCAACCGGCAGGCGAGGTCGGTTTACGTCAGCTGCTCGAATCGGCCAAGGCAAACGCGGCGAACCAGACCAGGGAGTGGGACGCCGACTCGGCGCCGACCGAACCGATACAGGTCACCGTCCCCAGGCGCGCCACCCATCGGGCCAAGCCGGGCGAGCGTCCGTCGGCGCCGTCGCGGCGCCCGATCTCCGGGCCGCCGCCGCAGCGGCTGAATCGCACCGTGGCGAAGCGGGCCGGCATCGCGGTCGGCGCCGTACTCGTGGTGGCCGGCATCGGCTACGCGGTCGACTTGGCGCTGTCCTCGGGACAGGTGCCGCGCGGGACGGTCGTCGCGGGCATCGAGGTCGGCGGCCTCGACACCGCCGCGGCGGACGCGCGGTTGCGCGCCGAACTCGGCCCGAGATCCGACCGTGAGCTGCCGCTACGCATCGGTGACGTGCAGACTCGGCTCGTGCCGGCCGCCTCGGGGCTCGCGGTGGACTGGGACGGCACCTGGGCGCGCATCGGCCCGCAGCCGCTCAATCCGCTCACCCGGCTCGCCTCGTTCTTCACCACCCGCGACGTCCGGGTGGCCAGCGCCGTCGACGATGCCGCGCTGGATCGTCAGCTGACCGCGCTGCGCGTGCACGACCGGCCGTCGGTCGAGGGCACCATCGCCTTCGACAAGGCAAGACCGGTGGCCGTCGCCCCGGTTCCTGGCCGGGTTCTCGATCTTTCCGCCGCGCGCGACGAGCTGATCGACAACTGGATCACCGGCATCACCGTCGACCTCCCGGTACATCCCGCGCCGCTCACCGTGCGGCCGGAAGCGGTCGATCAGGCGTTGCGCGGGATGGCCGAGCCGGCGGTGCGCGCGCCGATCACGTTCGCGGGCAAGGGCGCATCGGCCAAGCTCGATCCTGAGCAGATCGCCAGCGTCGTTTCCTTCGCGCCCGATGGTCAAGGCGGGCTCGGACTCTCCATCGATCAAAACGTTGCGGTCGGTTTGCTTGCGCCGCAGCTTGCCGCCTCGGAGGTCGAGCCGAAGGACGCGACCTTCGCCGTGACCGGCGGCAAACCGACCGTGGTCCCCGCGGTCGTCGGCGACAAAATCAACTGGCCGAAGACGTTCGAACAGCTCACCGCGCTGCTGGCCGCGCCGCAGGAGCGGACCGGTCAGGCGGTCTACGAAAAGGTCGAGCCGAAGCTGACCACCGAGGCGGCGCAGGGGCTCGGCGTCGTCGAGACCATGGGCTCGTTCACCACCAACGGATTCAGCGGACCGTCCGGCGTGAACATCAAGGTGGTCGCCAAGAAGGTGAACGGCGCGGTGGTGAAGCCCGGGGATACGTTCTCGCTCAACGACTTCACCGGCACGCGCGGCACCGCAGAGGGCTACGTGGAATCCGGCATCATCGACCACGGCAGGCCTGGCACCGCCGTCGGCGGCGGCATCAGCCAATTCGCCACCACCCTCTACAACGCCGCGTACTTCGCCGGTATGGAGGACGCGGGCCACACCGAGCACAGCTACTACATCTCCCGCTACCCGGCCGCGCGCGAGGCGACCGTCTTCGACGGCGCGATCGATCTGCGCTTCCGCAACAACACCACGAATGGTGTCTTCATCGAGGCCGTCACCACGGATTCCGAAGTGACCGTGCGACTCTGGGGCACCAAGACCGTCGAGGTCGAATCGGTGACCGGCGACCGGAGCAAGCCGACCGAGCCGACCACCGTCAAACTCCCGAAGGGCAAGGACTGCATCGCCTCCGAGGGCGCGCCCGGCTTCACCACTTCCGACACCCGCATCATCACCGACCGGCGCTCCGGTCGCGAGGTCTCCCGGACGACCCGGACGGTCAAATACGACCCCATCCCCGTCGTGAAATGTGAGTGACCGCAACGATTCCCGGGTAGCGCCCGGTACCTGCCGACGAGCGGCGGACGGCCGCCGCTCGGCCGCGCCGTGCGGCTCGAGCCAACTTCTGGCTATCCCGTAGCGCGCCGCTGGTTAGCGTGGGGCGCAACGAATCATTCTGCGGCAGGCCGACTTTGGTGGTCGACCCCCCGGCGGATGGGATATAACTACGCCAGATTCCGGGACGCCAGTCCGGTTCTGTCTCGGAGTGGGGCTCAAGGTAGAGCGGAAGTGAAGGGGATTACAGTCGTGGACCAGATCGACTCAGTCAGACCGTTTGCGGCGGGGCGGGGCACCAACGCCGCAGTCACACTGGGTACGGCTATCGGGGACGAGGTCGCCCTGCGCGTTGTGCAGGGCAATGGCACGCTGTGCGACGTCGTACTCGCCGCGTGGGTGATGGGTGTTGATCCGATCGAAGCGGTTGTGCAGTACGCCGAGGCGGCCACCGGAGTGATCGTGGACGACCTGGTGGTGGTCGACGGCGGTGCCGATCCACGCTGCGCCTGACGCGTTCCTATAGGCCGCGCGCATTCGCGCTCGCAAGCGCGCCTTGCGGCAGCGAGATGCCAGCACGGCTCATCACACGGCGACCGGCGCCGATATCAGGGCGTGAAGTGTTGCGCCGCAACGGTTCGCCGGTAGTCGTCCCGACTCACTGTCCCGCGCAATAGCTTTCGCGCCGCCGAGACCTGGCGGTGACGGCAGTGTGCGATGTTCGGTTGTGTCGCGCTACTCCTCGGGACGTTCGACGTCGCGCAGCGCCGCGGCAACGAACTCCCGCATCGGAATGTCCAGCGCCGTGCACAGTGCGTGCAGCTGCTGCATGTCCGGCGACCGATCGCCGTTCTCGAAGCGCTGGATCGTGCTGACGCCGAGCCCGGTGAGCGCGGCGAGTTGCGGGCGCGTCAGCGCTCGCCGAGCCCTGGCCGCCCTGAGCTCTGCTCCGACCGCGCGATTGATGTCCGAAGGTACCTTTTCCACACCCATACGGACCATTCTGAGGTCCGAATGGCTACCTGGCAAACGACATGCCGTAAAAACGCCGAGGATCTCCGCAGCTACCGGGCATTTCGCCCATAAAGGTCATCCGTGAGTTGCGACAGGTCCGAACGGACCTTAATGTGCTCCGTATGGAACACCTAGACCACATGGTTGCCCGGAGGGTGCGGCAAGCCATGTCCGATGCGGGACTTTGTCTCGAGGACTTGGCCGCGCGTTCCGGGCTACCGGCATCCGACCTGCGCGGTCTGCTCGCCGCGCACGGCTCGTTCACGGTGGACGAGCTCGTTCGGATCGCCGCGGCGGTTGCTCGCCGCGTCGTCGACCTCTTGCCCGACGAGCGGGATATGCGATGACCGTCGCCGACATCCGACGGTCGTCCGGCGAGTCTCGACGGGAGATACGGCGTGTCACACCAAACATTCTGTGACGCGAATCACCTTGTGCTGGAAGGTGGATAAGCGATGCTGAGCGATCGATCAGCTACCGCGGCGATGGCGCTCGATCAAGCCGCGCACGGCGTGCCGCCGCTCGCCGGATTCAGCGCGACACTCGTTGCCCCGGTGGTCGTGGGAGCCCGCTGATGCCCTGGTTTCAGGTCGACGACCAGCTCGGATTTCATCCCAAGGCCGTCGCGGCAGGCAATGCCGCGATGGGCCTGTGGGTGCGGGCGGGTTCGTGGTCGATGCAACAGCTCACCGAGGGCTTCGTCCCCGCCGCGATCGTGCGCGGTCTCGGCTCGGCGGCACAGGCGAAGAAGCTGGTGGAGGTTGGGTTGTGGACAGTTGTCGACGGCGGCTATCGGTTCCACGACTGGACCGAACGGCAGATGTCCAAGGCCGAAATCGAGGATCGCCGCCGCAAGCGGGCCGACGCGGGGCGCAAAGGCGGGCAGGTTTCCGGGCAGGCGCGACAGCTCCGAGCGCAAGCAAGTGCTGCGTCAAATGCTCGAACATCCACTCTGGCAATGGCTTCGGCCGATGCTCGCCTCATCGTCGACCAAGTGCCCCAGCAGATCGCAACCCCTATCCCTGTCCATGACCCTGGAAATCCTTCCGGGGGAGCACGATCCGCACCGCCCGCCCGGCAATGCTCGATCCACCGCAACCATCCCGCGCCGCCACCCTGCGGTGCCTGCGCCGATGCGCGGCGAACCAGGCAGCGGTGGGATGCCGCGCACGGCAACGACCTTCGTGCCGACGCGGTGCAGCGCCGCGAAGCCGCCCGCCACTGCGTGATGTGCGACGACGCCGGTTGGCGCCATCCACCCGCCGACCTGCTCGCCGTCAATCCCGATCCGCCCGTGCTCCGCTGCGACCACCGCACGGTGACCTCGCTCGACCACTGGCATTCCACAGAAGAGGAAACGACACCATGACGACCACCACCGCGCAATGGTCTGCCAAGGCGGGTTCCCGGTGACCGAGCACCCGAATCATCTCTACCTCGATCGCGTGGAACTCCGGGCGCTCGCCGAGTCGCTTCGCGAGATCCCCGACCTCGCCGAGGATCTCGCCATCTCACTCACCAGGCAGTCCAGGCTCGGCACCCGCGGTGACTACCGGATGAACCGCCGCCCGAGCGAGCAGCCCCTGCCCTACAACCCCGCCGCCTCCCGTGCCGCCGACGAGCTGCACGCGGTGCTCGTGTCCTGGGTGCGGCTCGTGTGCGAGCAGCGCGGTCTCGAATACGCGGGATCCCCGTCCACGCCAGGCCTGGCTCGCTGGCTCGACCGAAACCTCATCGCACTGGCCATGACCGAGGGTGCCGAGGGCGCGCCCGAGGAGATCCGTACGGTAGTGCAGGCCGCGCTGTGCATCGTCTGCCCGCCCGCCGCGTCCATCGCGCTGGACGAAGGGATGGTGGAGCAGGCGCGGCGACATCGCCTCAACGCATCCGGGATCGCCTCGCTGGCAAAGGAACTCGGCGCGGAGTATCACGGACTTACGGTGCGCAGGATCCAAACACTCAGGAGCGCGGGGAAAATCGCGCCACAGCCTGGACCATGGGCACCGGGTTGGCCGGAGTTGTACACCGTCGGTGCGGTATTGGACGAACATCTGGTGTATCCGACGCGGCGCCGGGTGCGAGCCGACGCGAAAGGCTCGAATTGATGTATTTCAAAACGTGATTCGTCGTGCATTCGGCGGTCGCGGCCGAACGTTACAGTGATTCCGTATGAAATGAATCACGACATAACTCCTGAATTGCTGGGTACCTGTGATCGAGTGCTGATCTCGCACGACCCATGCTCCACGGTTGCTGGACGCGCGGGTTCAGCTTCGGTCGTCATCTCGATCGAGTACTGCTGGCAGGGCGTCAAGATGCCGATATGCGGACGAAGTCCCTCGAATACCGGGGATACCGTAGAAGTCACAGCCGGACACCAGGTTTGCAGGCATTGTTACGAAATGCTCGCGATGAGTGACCCGTTATCGATGGGCAATTGCGGCCACGCGAGTGGTGTGGCTGAAGGGTCGCTAGCCGACTAATCCCTGTGATAGAAAAATCTCGATCGGTTACCAGCAGGCAGCCGATGGAGGGACCGATTCTTCAAGGGGAAGATCTCTATATGAGCAAGATTCGCGTGTTCGGCGTCGTGTTCGCGGCCACCGCGGGCATCGTCCTGGCCGGTTCGGGCCTGGCCTCGGCCGTCGACTCGGGCTCGGGTACCGGCTCCGCCAAGGCCGACACCGCCGCCGGGTCCGGCTCGGGTACCGGTTCTGCCAAGGCCGACACCGCCGCCGGGTCGGGCTCGGGTACTGGCTCTGCCAAGGCCGACACCGCCGCCGGGTCGGGCTCGGGCACCGGCTCCGCCAAGGCCGACACGAAGGAGACGGAGACCGGTTCGGCCTCGGCCCTCGTCGACCTCATCAAGCTGCTCGGCACAGGCTCGTCGGAGGCCAAGACCTCGTAATCATCGAAGACGACGATATGTTCTGACTCATCATCAGGGGACATATCCGCTCGGAGGACAGACATGATTGCCCTACCTCGTAAGAGGTGGGGCAATCGTCGTTTCCGGCCCGTCGAGGCTGCTCGAAAGTAGCCATCTACCTGCGATTTTCACCAAAGTTTGTATTCGGGGGTTGACATCTCGCGAGCTTTAGGTGAAGCTATGTGCAGCGCCAGAGCTGCGCCCTCTTCCCGAACTTACCGGGAAACTTCCTTAGTCTCAATCACTTTCATACTTCCGTCCTTCGCGGCCCCGTCCACTCCTGTGGCCGGGGCCGCGAATGATGAAGCAGCAGAGCACATTCCGCTCTGCCCGCTACGTGTGGCATGCCCCCGAAACCTCCTCGAGATCGATGACAAGCGGGCAAGAGCCTGCCACATACCCGCCCCGGTTTCCGCACCCGTCTCCCGCCGACCTCTCGCTCGCGGTCGTAGACGGAAGAAGCGACCGGGGCGTTTCGCCCCACCCCCGGTACACCCCTTGGCCGGGGGTGGGGCTCAAACCTTCCGGCAGCATCGCAAATCCGTTGGTGCCCTGATCTTTCGACTAACCGAGGTCTGACATGGACAACACCGTCCTGGAACTGCTCGAGCTGGCCGACCACGCCACCCCCGCAGCCTCACTCACCATCGACCAGGCCCACCAGTCGATGCGCGTTCACCGCGCCTGCGCCACCGACCACTGCCGCCGAAAAGCTTTGGCCTTCAACACATTGATCGCCGCGGGCCGCATCGTGCCGGACTCATCCCGGCGTCACTGACCTGACCGAGAGGAGGTGAACCCGTGCTCACCATCGCCCTCGACCTGCTCAAGCTGGCCTACGACCTGGCACCCCTGGTACTACCCCTGCTCCTGCCGCTGCTCGGCCTGTAAACCGCCGTCGGCGCGGCCACTCTGCCCAACCTCGACTTCCCGGAGAAGACCTTGACCGCACACGACGACATCGACCTCGAATCCGAAATCGCAGGCAACACCGGCACTCTCGCCGTCGACGTGCAGGTGAAACCATGACCGCTCCCTACCCGACGCCGGGCGAGTTCCCGGACTTCGAGCAATTCATGGTCGACCTGCTCACCCCGATCGGCACCACCCTCACGACGCTGCCGGCCAGCGGCGACCAGATTCAGGCGAAGCTGCCGTTCATCTGGGTCCGATTCATCAGCGGCACTTCGGATATCAACGCGATCACCTACATCGCGAAGGTGCGCGTCACCGTCGTCGGTCAAACCCGCGACGCAGCCCAAAAGCTGGTTGGTCGGGTCAGGGAAGCCATGCTCAATTCCCCAGGCGCCCGTGTCAACGGAGTCCTGGTGGATTGGGCGGAGGAATCGACCACCGCCGAGGTGAAGTACTTCCCGCCCACCCTGCAGCGCAGCCAGGGGGTGACGGACCTGCCGAATCTGGATCCGGTCAGTCAGCTGGTCGAGATCGGTTTCACGCTGCACGCCCGCAGGCAGTAGTCCGCCAGCGGAGAACTTATCCAACGAATGGAGAAACAATGCCCGCCACTAATTTGATGCTGCTCAAGGACGCGCAGCGCGAGCTGCTGCTCAAGCCGCTCGACGCCGCGGTTTTCCTTGCGCCCTGGTACACCCCGGTGCCCGCCGATTTCACCGACCCGACCGGCGCCCTGCAGACCCTGCCGCCGGCCTACAAGTCGGTCGGCCTGATCGATAAGAAGGCCGGTGTCGCGTTCGCGCGCAACGTGACCGCGGCCCCGATCGAGTCCTACGGTGAGCTGGAACCGTCTCGTAACGACATCACCGGTGACAGCACCACGATCGAGTTCGAGCCGCAGCAGATCAACGCGCTCACCCTCGCCCTTACCACCAGCGCAAACCTGGATCAGGTCAAGGCCAAGGCCGCCTCCGGTGAGGTGTTCTTCGCGCAGCCGTCCTCGGAGCAGATCACCTACTACTCCGCGATCATCATCGCCAAGGACGGCAACGACGCCGCGCCGATCTACGTGTTCAAGGTGCTGCCGAAGGTCGCCGTCACCAAGTACGCCGGTGAGCAGTGGACCGCGACCAACATCATGTCGCAGAAGCTCACGCTGAGCGCCTTCAAGGACGACACCGCCGGCTACGCGGTCGCGCACGGCTTCGGTGGCACCGGCTGGAAGAAGCTGCTCGCCAAGACCGGCATCGCGACCGCGTCCGCGTAACCCGCGGCCGCTGAACGTGGGTGCGTGCCGTGCGTCTCCGGTCGCGGCACGCACCCACTCTTTCCTGAACCTGCACCGGAGAGAAGAACAGGTCAATCATGTCCGCAATCCCCACCGAATTCCCCGTCACCATGACCGACGGTGCGGCCGAGTACCAGGTGTACGACGCCACCTCCTACGTGAACGCTGTCTTCTCGCTCGGCCATCAGCAGGTCGTCGCGCCTGCCGCCAAGGCTCGGCAAAAGTAGCTCGCTCGCCCTGTGTGTCGTTGCGCCAGCACAGAACTGACGTAACGCCACGCATGGGGCGATCGGACGGACCACCCGAAACTCGACGCGATGCCGACCACTACCACCGGCATCCACCACAACCGGAGAATTACATTGGCAACGCAACGCACGAAATCCTCGGCCGCGAGCACCGGGCTAAGCGATGAAGGTCGCTTCTTCGAGATCCAACAGGAACTGTCCGGAAAGCGCAGGGGCCCTTACCAATTGACCGCGGACATCGCCATCCAGCCGCTCACCCGAAAGCAGGCGAGGGCGCTTCGCGAAACCGATGACGAGGACGAGCAGCTGGCGATCCTGCTCGGCGACCAGTACGAAGCCGTCGAAGACCTCTACGCCGACCGGCCGTTGGACGAGTGGGTCGCCTTCCAGAACGACCTCTACGCCCACTTCTACGGAGAAGGCGCCGCGGCCCTGCCGGGGGGATCCTCGGGCTCGTAGAGTTCTGGGATCGTTTCGGTGCCGCGCTCGACTACGACCTGCTGGAGTGCGGCATCGACATCCGAGACTGCTTCGGGCCCACCGAACTCCGGACGCGCGACTGGCGCACCATCTGGCGTTTCAAGGACCGCCTCCCGCACGGCTCGCACTACAAGGCGGCCGTCGCGATGGACCCGACGATCGCCGGCCAAATCCTCGCACTAGAGGAGCACGACGGCGAAAATGCCTCCAGCCCAACGGGTCCGACACCAGAGGGCTACACCCTGCACACCTACCTACTGCTGTCGATCATCGACGGCCTACAGGGAGTGCAGGCCGCGGTCATCGCCGCCGCAGGCGCCACCCCACCCACCGTCAAGCCGATGCCGAGACCGGTCACCGCATTGGACCTGATCCGCGACGAGCGCCGCCTGCAATCGATGCAGAAACTCATCGACGAATTCACCGCACCACAGGATGAGGATGGGCCTAACCCATAGAATAACGGGTCTCAACGGACTCGAGGAGGCTCTCATTATGGACCACGAAAGCATGAGCGACAAGATCAAGCGGACTATTCGAGCTGGTATCCCGATCCCGCCGGTCGAGATCCTGCATATTCGCGAGGATGCCAAGTCGTATGTCGAGGCAGTGATTTCTCTCTACCGATCGATCGCATTCGATGAGGAAGACCAAGAGGAGAAGGCGAAGCTCGAAGCGGAGCGTGATAGGCAATCGGACATTCTGCGTGAAATGCCGTTCATGCATATTGATGAAGCACGACGTATTGTAGCGGACTATCCAGAGCTGATTCGTCGACTTCGTGAGAAGGATCGATGGGGAGCGCGTGAATGAGAATCATGCGCGTCGAGAAGCTGCTCTTATCGAGCAGGCCAAGAACGAGCGGATTCGAAATCTTATCCCGCCCGAGGCGCCTGTTCGTGCGGAAGGTGAACGGCCGCAGTTCATAGTCATTGCAGGTCAGCAGGGCGCCGGTAAGACGACAACGCAAGAAAGGCTTGTCGCCGCACTTGGCGATCGCTCGGTTGCTGCCTATGATGGCGACGATAACGCAAAAATACATCCGCGATACGCGGACATTATGCGGGCGAACGGCATCTCCGGCGTCGACGCGGTCGGCAGGGAGATGCCGAAAGGGCATCACCAGGAATACCTGGCCAATCTGCGTGGTGACACCGGATTGCCGAAATACGATGTGATCGCCAGCCATCCTTTCGGGCGTAAGGACTGGGCCGACGCGTGGATTGATGGGTTCCGGGACAGAGGCTATGAGACCACTGCGGTATTCGTGGCCACTCACGAGTCCGACAGCATGCTGGGTATTGCGCAACGCTATCAACGGGATCGTGACAACCCCGGTCTCGGCTACGGGCGCTGGGTTGACCCTAAGCTGCATTATGAAACCTATGAGAACAATCCGGCTGTAGCGCACTATCTGGAGGCTGCTGGCAAAGTCGACAATATCTACATTGTCGACCGTAACGGCGAAGTCTTACATGAGAATCATCGCAACGCGGATGGTTCGCTGGAGCGGACACCTGCGGCTGCCCAAGCAATGCGGACCGAGCGAAACCGGAAGCCGACGCCGGACCAGACCAAACGCTTCAACGACCAGGTCGCGTACCTGCGTAGTACCGACCGATCTGTCCGGCAGGAGCCGGTTGATCCCCGTGTTTTGAGTGCTGTCGACTACGCCGAAGCAGATCGCACGGCGTTGCTACGGAGTGGGACCGACGCGAGAGCAACACCGAGCGGGCAGCGCAGAACTGTCGATCAGGCGTTCCGTGAGCGTCGTCAGGCCGCAGCCCAGAATCGGCCGGGAGAACCGGGTCCGCCGGCCCACCGGCAGCAACCTGCTCAGGGCAGTGCTTCCACCGGCAATGGACGAATACCTAGTCCTGGGTCGTCGCCCGATCGCGGCGGGTCGAGCGGCAGCAGCGGACCGAGCGGCGGCGGCATACCGCGTCCTCGGGATGATGGCCCGAAAGGGCCTAGTCCTCGTCCCAGAAGTAAGCGTCGCCCCGGCGCTGGGTTGAAGGGGCGGATCGCTGGAGCCGCCAGCGCGGCGGGTGTGTTGTTGGCTGGTGTCGGCAGCGCGACCGGGATGATTCCCGAGTTGTCGGCAGTGGTGAATGATCCAACTGCGGCGGCGCAGCAGATGATCGGGCAGGCGCCGGATGCGACGATGAGCCTGCTCGGAAATGCTGCTGGACCTTCGAATAGGCCTGGTGCTGCGGCGAAGTCGTCGGTGTTTAAACCGGCGGTTGGTGCTAAGGCGGGTTCGGGTGAGGCGTCGAAGTTGGCGGCTGATTCGAAGGTGGCTACTGCTGCGGTGAAGGCGCAGACGGATGCGGTGAAGGCGCAGGCTGATGCGGTGAAGAAGTCGTCGGATGCGATGAAGTCTCATGTGTCGGGTGTGCAGAAGTTTGGTGCTGCGCAGAAGGCTGTTACTGCGGGTTCGAAGGCGTGGGCGGTTGCGCAGACGTTGTTGAATGTGGTGATGAGTGCTAATCCGATTGGTGCGATTGTGATCGGTATTACTGCTGCGGTTGCTGCGATTGTGTTGTTGGTGAAGAACTGGGACAAGGTCAAGCTGGCGTTTGACTGGGTGTATAAGAATGTTCTTCTGCCGGTGGGTAATTGGTTCAAGGATATTTGGACCGAGTCGGTGGTGCCTGCGTTCAGGGCTGCGACGGATATGATCTCGGGTTTGTTTACCGGGTTGGGGGACAGTATCAAGGGGGTGTGGGATGGTGTGATGTCGGGGATCAAGTGGGTGGTCGGTAAGATCGCTGATGGTTTGGGCTTGATTTCGAATGTTGGTGTCGGTCCTTTTCGTACGCCGGATCTCAGTGGGATCATTGATAAGTTGCGTGGTTTTTCTGGTGGTGAGAAGAGGGCTGATGGTGGTGTGATTCGTGGTCCTGGTGGGCCGCGGGGTGATGCTATTGCGGCGTGGTTGTCCGATGGTGAGTATGTGATCAATGCGGAGTCGACGGCGCGGTTCAAGCCCCTACTCGACATGATCAACTTCGGCACACCACGCACCGCGGAAGATGAAGCGCAACAAGCGATGCGCGGACTACTCGGCCAGGAGAAGGTCGTCACCGGCGACAAGGCTGGCACGGCCAGCATCTGGAGCCGAGCCCAGGACAACTTCGGCAGTGCCGCAAGCCAATTCGCCTCCGGCTACACGACCGACACCCTCGGTGCGTTCGGAACCCAAGACACCGCACCAGGTTTCGTGCAGGGCCTGTCCCAGGGCAGCACCCTGCTGCAGGCGCAGAACGACAACTCAGTGATAGACGCCGCCGTGACAGACGCGGACTCCCTGTCCTCCCTGAGCGATTCCCCCCTCACGACCCAGATCACCCACACCTGCACCGGCACCCCAAAAGTCAAGCGGTCAACGACCATCAACGTCCGGCGACCCGATCCGAACACAGAATTCCAAAAGGCCAAAACCTGGGAATCCCAACGCGCCCTGACCTATACGGCCCGCTGGTGACACCGACCACGCCCGCCCACCATCCCGCCCGCGCCGCTACCCTTATATCAACAGCATGCGTTGAGGCCCGCCAACGCCGCCAACACGATCCGTCGTTCGCTAGCGACTCGGAGGCCTCGCCAGGGAGGGGCCAACGATGGACAACCAACTCGACTACTTCGTCGAAGCCCGGAAGCCATACACCGCAGATCGTCCGGAGTGCCTATGGCGTCGGCTGGGGGATCACTGGGAGTATCTGTCGTTGATCGATTGGCGCTGGCACAGGACCGATAGGACGAAGTACATCAATGCGCCACAGTCTGCGGTGTTGCATCCGGTGACGGCTGAGCGTGCGGCGGAACTGGCTGCCGATCACCAAGTATGGGTGCGCTATTGGAAGTATTACTCCAGTTTTTATAGATGGCAAGATGGTGACGAGCCTTCATCGGTGGTCCGGCGTCGAAATAGTCCGGAGTGGCAGCTCGATGAGGCATTCAGGAATGACAAACGATGGCACGAGGACAGTTCGTTCGATGAATTCTGGGATTATCGCACTTCGAGTCCGCCGCATTTGATCGAGATCAGTGTTGAAGAGGCTGACCTATTCATTAGGGGCAAGCACGGCGTAGCTCGCGCAACCGATCTGTAGGGCCGAAGTCGTGCGGAGGAGGGCCCAGTGATGAGCGCCCGGTACGAGTACTTCGTGAAGGTCAGACCGCACTACAACCCAAGCGCGCCCGCAGAGCTCATGGCGTCGACCCGCGCAACAAGTCCTGGCGGACGACCCAGGTGATAGATCAGTCCTCCGACCCTCAGACGTCCGATCCACCGTATCTGGTCGAGATAGGTGCCGACGAGGCGGAACAGCAAATTCGGCAACTAAGTAGTGCTGCGGGCGCAACCGATCTCTAGGGCTTGTCGGCCCTGTGAGGTCCGGCTGGAGTCTTCGTGCCACTGGCGCTGACCACTCTTCGGTTGGATCGATGTCGACTCCGGTCCAAGAAGACCTGACCTGGTTGATGCAACCCGGGTACAGCCATCCGGCAGAGATGTTTTCGGCCTGGCAGATTAGTCTTATACGAACGACATGCGCTGAGGCTCGGCAGGTGTCGCGAACATTATGTGTGTTCGCGGGTGTCGCCGAGGTCTTGCGAGGAGGGGCAACCATGAGCGACGGGCTCGAGTATTTTGTGAAGGCTCTACTGCCGTACGAGCCCGAGAAGCCGGAGAGTCTGTGGCGTCGGCTCGGGGACCACTGGGAGTACCTGTCGTTGATCGATTGGCGCTGGCACAGGACCGATAGGACGAAGTACATCAATGCACCGCAGTCTGCGGTGTTGCATCCGGTGACGGCTGAGCGCGCGGCGGAACTGGCTGCCGATCACCAGATATGGGTGCGCTATTGGAAGTACTACTCCAGTCTCTATAGCTGGCAAGATGGTGACGAGCCTTACGCTGTGGTACGGCGACGAAATAGCCCGGAGTGGCAGCTCGACGAGGCATTCTTGAATGACAATCGGTGGCACGAGAACGGCACGATCAACGAATTCTGGGATCGTCGCACTTCGAGCCCGCCACATTTGATCGAGATCACAGCTGATGAAGCCGAGCAATTCATTCGTGAGCAGCGCGGCATAGTTCATGCGATCGACCTGTAGCGCCGATGTTTTGCGGAGGATGGCCAGTGATGGGCGAAGTGTACGAGTAATTCGTGAAGGTCATACCGCCCGACACCCAAGAGCGCCCGCATAGTCTTGGGCGTCGACTGGATGGATTGTGGGGAGTACTTGTCGCTGACCGACTGGCGGTGGCACAAGGCTGACCAGGCCGCGTCACCGAACCACCCAGGTCGGAGCTACCGCACCCGGTGTCATCCGATCGAGCGGCGAATCTTGTCGCCGATCGGCAAGGATGGGTGGAGTACTGGTTGTACTACATCGGCGAGATAGCTTGTGACGCTGGCGAACCGCCTATAACGGTGGTCCGTCGACGGACCAGTCCGGAGCAGGAACTGGATGAGGCCTTCTCGCGCAACAACTCCTGGCGGACTACACGGGTGATAGATCAGTCCTCCGACCCCCAGACGTCCGATCCGCAGTATTTGGTCTAGATAGGCGCTGATGAGGCGGAACAGCAACTTCGGCAACTACGTGGTGCTGTGGGCGCAACCGATCTCGAGGGCTTGTCGGCCCTGTGAGGTCCGGCCGGAGTCTTCGCGTCACTGGCGCTGACCACTCGTCGGTTGGATCGCTGTCGACTCCGGTCAAGGAAGACCTGGTCGACGCATTCCCGGTACGGTCATCCAGCAGAGGTGTCTTCGGCCGGGCAGATTAGTCTTATACGAACGACATGCGCTGAGGCTTGGCAGGTATCGCGGACACTGCGAGTGGTTCGGCGGCTTCGCGAGTGCCTTGCGGAGGAGGGGTTAACGATGAACGACCGGCTCGAGTATTTTGTTGAGGCCGCGCCGCCATATACAGCGGACAGGCCGGAGAGTCTATGGCGTCGGCTCGGGGACCACTGGGAGTATCTGTCGCTGTTCGATTGGCGCTGGCACAGGCCTGACCGAACGAAGTTCATCAAACCACCTAGGTCTGAGGTGTTGTACCCGGTGACGGCCGAGCGTGCGGCGGAACTGGCCGCCGATCACCAGGTATGGGTGCGCTATTGGGCGTACTACAGCAGTGTGTACAGATGGCGTGCCGGCGATCCGCCGACAACGGTAATCCGCCGACGGAATAGTCCAGAATGCCAGCTTGACGAGGGTTTTATGCGTGACAACAAGTGGCACGAAGACAGTGCGATAGATGACTTTTGGGATCCTCATACATCGAATCCGCCGCATTTGATAGAGATTAATGCCGACGAGGCAGAGGTTATAATTCGTGAGCGGCGTGGCATCTCGGGCGCAATTAATCTATAGCATCTAATAGAGAAATGATCCGCTGCTGGCGTATCCAGATCTTGGGTGCGTTTAATTCGGAGATTTCAACTCGCTTCGAAAGTAAATTAACTGGCGCTACTTATCTCTTACTTGAGCAGATTGTGTCAGTGTAATCCTATTGCCTAAACGCGCTCGGTAACAGCTCACGATTGCGCATTCGGAAGTTCATCCGGACAGTGCTCGAGTTTATTGTCGTTGTGGCAATCACAGAATTTATTACATCACTCCGTGTGCTGTGCGTGAATTTACCGCACTAAGTGTACGGCGATTTATGCTGTGCCCTCGCTATTTAGATAGGCGATATGGCGGTGCATGCATTCATGATCAGCATTCCGATGCATGCGATTTCAAATGATCAGGAGTGAGTCGCATTCAAATGTGACGATTAAACTTCAGGAGAGACTTTTGTGAATGGCGACGGATCAAATGAGCGCATTGTTGCGCCAGGAGGTGAACCGCGGAGTCGCCCTCCCAAAGGAGGATACGAACAGCGATTGACGCCAGTGCAGATGCGGCTGATGACCGAGCGGTGGCGTGCCGCCGCGGAAGCTCAGCCGCGTTTGGATGAATTAATGGAAGGGGTTCGGGAAAGCACGGCTTCGCACGGCGCTCAGCTGCAGGGTAAGCAATATTCCCTGAAAGGCCTGGACAGACTTCAAAGTAAACTCGAGGGGAAAGCTGGCCATGGCGACTCGAATTTCGCTGAGAAGCTAGATGAGATCAAAGACCTTAATAGATACACGCTAACCTTTGACAATGAGAGATATGTAAGTGGCACTCAGGCAGCGGAGGCGGGACTTCGGGCGAAGGGCTACACGCAGATAAAGGACTCAAATAAATGGGATGACCCAATTTATAAAGGTTACAATACTGCGTGGCAGCATGGTAGAACTGGAGAAGAGTTCGAGCTACAGTTCCACACTCCGGAGAGCTTCGAAGCCAAGCAAAAGACCCACGAACTATACGAACTTTATCGAAGTGGGGCTTTGAGTAAATATGGCCAAAAGCGGGAGCATAGAAATGCGGTCGACACGCTGCAGAGTCGAGTATATGACGATATGCCACTTCCTCCCGGTCGGGAAGTATTGGGTACAAGAGAAACTGCAAGGACCGTCAGACCCGATATAGACCCGGAGATCATGCGGAATGTTCGGCGTGAAGAAGCAAAGCTGAAAGACAGCAAAGGCGACGCCGCTCCCGCTAAGAATGATGTCGTCAAGGGCGGGCAGACGTCGCGGGCGCAGGGCGGATCCAGAGCCCCTCCTCGTGGCCCCGGTAACCAAAATGGCCCTCGGCCAACAGGTCCCGGCCGACCAGGCGGTCGCCCTGGGCGCGGACCGCAAGATGACGGCGGACCCCGTATACCCAGGGGCGGACCGCCGAAAGGTCCGCGCGGTGGACCTCGACTTTCTCCCGGAAACCTCTCGCCGGTCGCCGCGATGGCGGCTTCCGCGGCGGCGTCGGAGTTCCTTCCTTCTTCGGTGATGTCGGCGGTGGCTGATGCCCCGGCCGCTCTGATGGACGCGGTAGGCGAAGGCCCGATGATGGCGGCTGAGATGCTGGCCGGTGCGGGTGGTGGGCCTTCGAATAGGCCTGGTGCTGCCGCTAAGTCGTCGGTGGTTAAGCCTGCGGCGGGTGTTAAGGCCGGTTCGGGTGAGGCGTCGAAGTTGGCGGCTGATTCGAAGGTGGCTACTGCTGCGGTGAAGGCGCAGACGGATGCGGTGAAGGCGCAGGCTGATGCGGTGAAGAAGTCGTCGGATGCGATGAAGTCTCATGTGTCGGGTGTGCAGAAGTTTGGTGCTGCGCAGAAGGCTGTTACTGCGGGTTCGAAGGCGTGGGCGGTTGCGCAGACGTTGTTGAATGTGGTGATGAGTGCTAATCCGATTGGTGCGATTGTGATCGGTATTACTGCTGCGGTTGCTGCGATTGTGTTGTTGGTGAAGAACTGGGACAAGGTCAAGCTGGCGTTTGACTGGGTGTATAAGAATGTTCTTCTGCCGGTGGGTAATTGGTTCAAGGATATTTGGACCGAGTCGGTGGTGCCTGCGTTCAGGGCTGCGACGGATATGATCTCGGGTTTGTTTACCGGGTTGGGGGACAGTATCAAGGGGGTGTGGGATGGTGTGATGTCGGGGATCAAGTGGGTGGTCGGTAAGATCGCTGATGGTTTGGGCTTGATTTCGAATGTTGGTGTCGGTCCTTTTCGTACGCCGGATCTCAGTGGGATCATTGATAAGTTGCGTGGTTTTTCTGGTGGTGAGAAGAGGGCTGATGGTGGTGTGATTCGTGGTCCTGGTGGGCCGCGGGGTGATGCTATTGCGGCGTGGTTGTCCGATGGTGAGTATGTGATCAATGCGGAGTCGACGGCGCGGTTCAAGCCGCTACTCGACATGATCAATTACGGCGCACCACGTTTCGCTGATGGTGGTATCGCATCCTGGTCGAGTTTCACCGGTGACGCGGCACAGAAGGCGGCGCGCGGGCTGTTCGGCCCGGACAAGGATTCCGCCGAGGAAAAGACCGGCACGGCCGCCATCTGGGGTCGAGCTCAGGAGAACTTCGGTAACGCGGCGAATCAATTCGCCGCCGGCTACCTGAGCGACACGCTCGATGTGTTCGGAATCCAGGACACCGCACCAGGTTTCGTGCAGGCCCTATCCAAGGGCAGTGCCCTGTTGCAGGCGCAGAAGGACAGCTCGGTGGTCGACGCCGCCACGACGGACGCGGATGCGCTGTCCTCGCTCGGCGATTCCCCACTGACGGACCAATCCACCCAGCTCGGCACGGGCACTGGTAACTGCGCGTGCAACGGCACTGTGGATCAGTCATTGACCATCAATATCTCGACACCCGATGTCGATACCGCATTCCAGAAGGCCAAGACCTGGGAATCGCAGCGCGCACTGACCTATGTCGGACGCTGGTCATAACCAACTCGATCGAACTGAGGTGAATCAATCGTGGCCGAGGCCGCTTTGATTGAAGTGGAAGGCGTCGACGGGTCGTTGTGGACGCTGGCCGGACCCGGACAGGGCGCCGAGGGCGTCGAACTGGGCACGGCACCGACCGGGCTCTACGACGCGCCGGTCACCACGATCTGGAACTCGACAGCCTTCCAGATCGGCGCAACCTACGGCGGCGCCAACTGGCAGAAGCGCGACGTGGTCTTCGGCGTCAACGTCTCCGAAACAGGCTCCGCGAGTTGGGAACTGGTCGACTCCGCCTGGCGCAAAGCCTGGGCATACGACCGCGATGCCAAGCTGACGATCACCACCGAATACGGTGCTCGCACTTTGCCTCTGCGGATGGCGCAGCAGCCGGAATTCAAACCGATGCGCGACCCGCACCTGAAACAATGGTCGCAGGTCACGATGACGTGCACCGCCGGCGTGCCATGGTGGGTGGAAGACGATGTGACCGCGACAGCGGTCTCGAACACCGACACCCGCCCGGACGGCAAGTCCGAAACCCTATGGCTGCCAGTGTCGAATCCGACGGATCAGCCGCTCTGGCTGCGCTGGGTGGCGACCGCACCGGGCACCTGGACGCTGCCCGACTACTCCTGGGCCGACGACCAGCAAAAGGCTCGTACTATCACGCTGCCGTCGTTGACGACCGGTCAGCACATCACCGTCGACACCGATCCGATGCAAGAGATGATCGTCGCGGCCGACCACACCTCGGTGTGGGCCCGGATGAACGGCAAGATGTTCACGCATTCGGTGCCGCCGTGGACGCCGGAGACGAAGCTCCCGGTGACCGTCGCGGGTGCGCCGGCCGGTGCGACAGTTCAGGTGCGTTGCCCGCGTAACTGGTCGCGACCGTGGGGGCTGCAATGACGAGTCTCGAGCCGATCGATCAGGTGGAGGCCATCCATCGCGACGCGATGGCGACGCGAAATCAGCGTAAGGACGCGCGTATTCAGCCACCGCTGGTGCGGCTGTGGGACGGCGACTGGAACCTGCGCGGCATCTGCCGGGCGGAGTACTCCGCCGACTTCAAGTGGCTGCTCAACGAATCCGGCACCGGCCAGATCGAGATCCCCGCGGATCACTACCTGGCCACATGGGTCATGGACGCGCGGCGCCGGTCCACCGAGAACGTGCACATCACCGTCGACAAGGACGGGACGCGGTGGAGCGGCCGGATGAAGACGGCGACGCTCAAGAAGACCGAAACCGGTTTGCAGACCGTGGTCTTGCAGTTCATGCACGACTACGAGGAGCTGAAGTGGATCCAGGTCTGGAGTAATCCTTTCCTGCCCGCCGCTGTGCAGTTCCCCCGCGTCTTCATGCTGGCGGGACCGTCGGCGTGGTGTCTGAAACTCGCACTGTTCCTGAACATTCTGCGTAAGGAAGCCAACCTCTGGGCCCTGCCGGACGACCCGCTCGATCCGGCGCAGTGGTTCAACCTGAACCAGGAAAGCTGGTCGATGGTGGTGGCGCCGAACGACTTCTTCTCCGATACGTCGGTGTGGACCGTCCTGTCCGCACGCTGGAAGACGTGGCACGAGATGGCGGCGGGCACTTTGGAGGACGCTCAGCTGATGGTCACCTGCCGCAGGTGGCTGGAGGGGGATCCGCCCGCGTGGCCGGGCGCGAAGCTGCGGCACGGCTGCCTGGTCTTCGACATCGTGGACAAGTCGGGCTTCTACAACGGCACCTCGCAGGGCGGTTCGGTGCTGGACGGCTTGAAGCACACCGTCCAGAAGTTCACCGACGACTTCCGGGAGCAGGAGTCGAAAGAGGTACCCGATCCCAACGCGCCCGACGAGTACCGAAGGCCCGACTGGCTCGGCACGCGCCCGAGTAGCCCGTGGGTGGTGTACCGGGAGTCCGAGTACACCGGCATCCAGACCTCCGAGTTCACGATTTCGCCGGCTACCGCGGTGCAGATCAACTGCGGCGGCAACAGCCCCTACGGCGTGAACGAGGCCATGTCGGCCGCGGTGAACCTGGCGGGCGATCTGGCCGCCAACGCGATCGCGGGTATCACCGGCGTGCCGCTCGGCGGCGCGATCGATGCGTTCCTGCATCCGCTGTACAAGGACACGATCCTGGCCTGGATGTCCTACAAGTCACCGCTGCGTGCTCCGAAAATGGGCTGGTCACACTACTTCGAATTCTTCCAGCCCGGCGCGGACAAGGGGTACACCCTGTCCGCACTGGTCGCGTTGCGCAAAGGCCTGTGGTCGACCCGATCCTTCACCAGCCACAAACTCACGGTCGCCGACGGTGCGCCGTACCTGATCGGGGAGAACGGCCAGGGGCATTACTTCCTCGGCGATCGGATCGGCTCGACCGTCGCGGGGATGCCCCCCGGTCAGGTCTTCGTCGACCAGGTCACCGCGCTGGAGCTGTCCTGGAAGCGCGGCGTCACGCCCGCATGGCAGATCACCATCGGTGACGAGAAAGCCCTCGAGGATCCGGTGGCGCGCTCGCTCCGCCATATCCAGGGGATCATGGGCGACCTGCACGAACTCGGCGTTATGTGAACTAGCGCAACTCAATTCGATATACGGAGATTCTTGATGCCGCTTCCGTTGCAGTACGAATGCGATCCCGACGATCCCACGGAGGCCTTTGTCTGGGCCCTCGTCGGGTTGCCAGGTCCGCGAAACGGCCCACTGCTCGTGCCACCGCAGGTGCTCGGCCAGTGGTCGAAACATTTGTGGGACTTGGGCTTTCGACACGATCCGGAACTACAGACCCTCGAATACCAGACCGCGTCCCGCGATGGCGAGCATTGGCTCGCTCAGTCGGGCAGCTGGGTTCCCGTCGGCACACCGCCGCCACTGGACATGACCGTTCCCTCGGTGGTCGATATGTCCGTGGACGAGCGTCGTCACCTGGTCCGGCAATTGCAGGAGTCGGGCGAACTCGCCAACCTTGTCGACCTGCGCGAGCTGAAACCCGATGTGGCGCAAGAGGGTACGTACGAGGCCGAGGAATGACCGCACCGAACCGCGCCCTGCCCGCCGGCGCCTACACCGGCAAGCCCGGCGAGCAGAACATCCGCGGCGTCGCCAAAGTCACCGAGGCGTCGGCGAAGGCGTCGATGCGCGCCGATGTGCTCAAGTCTTACAACCCCATTCAGCTCAACATGGGCAAGGTGATGGAGGCGGGCTTCGACAACTTCGCGGCCAACCTGTGTGACGCGATCACCGGGTTGACCGGCGGCCTGATCGATCTGTCCGGCTGGGCGC
The DNA here is from genome assembly GCF_045040275.1 of Nocardia sp. NBC_01499. Lineage (NCBI taxonomy): Bacteria > Bacillati > Actinomycetota > Actinomycetes > Mycobacteriales > Nocardiaceae > Nocardia > Nocardia sp. NBC_01499. The sequence continues at coordinate 5,918,213 of NZ_CP109426.1, forward strand.
GGAAACTGCGGGCCGATGCGAAGCGCGCGATGGAAGACGCCGGAAAGGCCCAGCAAACCGCGGATACCGCGCAGCAGACGGCCGACGGCCAAACCCCGGTCATCAAGGCGACGAATTCGCGTGTGCAGGTGGTCGTCGATGGTCTGCCATTGCGGCCGTACTGGGAAACGATGAATCTGACCGAGGAATCGTCGTTTCCGCGCACGCTACTGCAGACCACCCTGTGGAGCGTTTCGAGCGGGGCGATCGACGGGTGGAGTCCGCTCACCTTTCCCGCGGGCAACGGGACCGCGACCCTGTGGTGGAACCTCACGCCCAAGTACCCGCCGCCGGCGAACTCCTTGGAGGGCGCGTTCATTCGCTGTCTGTACGACGGCGGGCGTCAGATCGTCACCTATATCCCCGACGATGTGCGCAGCCCGTGTGAGTTGTACGTGGTGGTCGGCAGAATGCTGGATACCGGCGACGTCAAGATCGAATGGGTATCGGACGACCAGACCCCGAAGATCACCAATTCCCGGTTCGAGCGGTCGGTACAACTGCCGAACGAGATCGTGTTCGCGACCGGTGAGACCGCCTTCATCGGTATCCATCAGCGCGGCAGCGGCAATCCGCGCCCCTTGCTCGGGGTGGCGGGCGTGGACATCCCGCGATCGCCGGAGGTCTGGCCGCCGCAGATCAAGGGCAACTTCGCCAGTTCGGCACCGCTGACCGTCGGCTCCGTCATCGCCAGAAACGGCCTGCGCTTCACCTCGACCTACCTACCGTATCTGTCGCTCGGTAAGGCGTTGATCACCGGTGATCCGATGAAGTTGATCTTCTTCGAGGACTTCGCGGGCGGCATGCCCGAGTCCCTCGTCCGGATGTCGTCGCTCTACGCCACGGTCGAAAACGGTGTGTTCGTCGCCTGGGGTGGTGACGACGGGTACCGCCGCTACATCTACGGACGCAACCTCAACTACGACGACCAGATGGTGTCCGGGCGCATTCGCAATCCGACGGCCAGGCTCTCGTGGTTGGTCGTGCGCTCCGACGTCGGCAACACCGCCTACGTGGCGATGGGTGTCGCGAGCAATGGCTTCGGCCTCTACCGGGTGACCGACCAGAACGTCTTCACCCCCTTGGTGACGACCAATGGAGTCACCGTCGCCGACAACACCGAGGTGCGAATCAAGGTGGTGGGCAACATCTTCACCGCCGAGCGGAAGACCGACGGGGTGTGGGTGCAGGTGCTGTCCTACACCGACACCACCAACGTTTTGCCGAAGGGACCCGCCAACCGCTACGTCGGCCTCGGAACGTACCGATCGGGCTGGGTCAACGGCGGCGGCTGGGATGAATGGAGAGCAGAGGATCTATGACCACCCTGGTAACGATCGACGGCTACGAGCTGTCGCTGACCGTGACCGACGGCCTGCTGACCGTGTCCTCGGTCAGCGCCGCCGGTCCGATTCCGCGCGGCAGCCTGCTGCTCGGCGAGCTGGCGCCGGTGGCCGAACCCACCTACATCGAACCCGATCCGGTCGAGCACGAGGACGACGTGATCGGAGTGCGGCAGATGACTGGAGCATCATGACTGATCAGAAACAGCTCGGCTACGACCCGAGCAACCGCACGCTGCTGTTGTCGAAGGGCGCGGACTTCCTGCACACGGTGGCCCTCGCCGACGGCGCGGTATTCCCGACCGGCACCACGGCACGCATCGTGCTGCTCGACGCCACCGAAAAGGTGCTTGACACCTGGAGTGCGGTGGTCACCACCACCGAGGCGAAGTTCGTCATCCAAGCCGAGCTCGCCGATGTGATCCCCGCTGGCACGAAATACCGCCTGTACGTGGCGTATCCGACGACTCCGAGCACCGACTACCTCTGGTTCTACGGCGCCGTCCGGCGCAAGCAGTAGTCGAATCGACTACCGCTCAATCCCTTTCACCACTCTCGAGGAGAATTTGCCATGGCTATTGTTGTTCCCGCCACCCGCCAGGTGCTTGCCGACGCCTACAAGATGATCGCCGGTGCCGCAGGCGCTTACGTGAGCGTGCACACCGGCGATCCGAGCACCACCGGCGCCAACGAGGCGAAGGATGGCGCACCCGCCTACGCCAGGAAGCAGACCACCTGGACCTCGGGCACCGGCGGCGTCATCAACGGCACCCAGGTGACCATCGATCTCGCCCCGGGCACGTATACCTTTGTGGGCCTGTGGAAGACGGCCACCGGCGGTGCCGCCGACTTCATCGACAAGGTCGCGATCAGCCCGACCACACTCGGCGCGCAGAGCCAGCTGCTGATCACCCCGACCTTCACCCAGAGCTGATCGGCGGGCGCCGCATGGCCACGCACGCAACGCAGGGGCATGTCGCGCCGCCGACGGCATCGATCGCGGTAGCGCCTGCCCCGGCGCCGTCGGTATCTCGAACCGACTCGCCGTCCGGGCCACGGACGGTGCTCGACACCGCAGTTCCGGTGATCCGGCCCTACCTGATCGCCGCGTTCCACGGCGCCGCGGCCGTCGCGGCCACCTTCGATGCTGTCCGGTCGTTTCCCGCCGCTCAGGCCGCCGGGGTCGGTGTCTTGTCGAGCGCCGACTGGTGGCAGCTTTCGCTGCCTGCCGGCGCGGGCGGTGTCGGCACCGCCGGGGCACGGATCGGCATCAAGTCGGGCAAGGTGCTGCTCCCCGCGGCCTTGTCCGGCACCGGTACGTCAACTGCCACAGCCGATGTGGGTACGGGCGTCAGCGGCGGCTCCGAAGGTACTGCGGCAGTGACGATGTCGATCATTTCCTCGGCAGTGGCGCTCTTCGATTCCGAGGGTCGTTACTCGGCGCTGTCGCCGCTGACCAGCGACGGCACCGGCCGAGGCGAATTGACGGCAGCGGCCGGTCTCGTCGGTGCCGTCGTCATGCCCGTCGCGCACGCGAGTTCCGGAACCTTGCTCGCGGCCGCGCCGGTCGGCGCGAATGTACCGACATCGGGCGAGGGGACCCTCGCACAATCGATGGTCGTCGCCTCCCTGGCCGACCACACGGGTAGCGGCGAACTGGCGGCGATCAACACCGCAAAGGCCACTGCCGCAGCGGGATCCACGGGTTCGGGCACTTTGTCCGTCAACGCCAAGACGCCGTTCAGTCCGACGTCGATGACGAAGAACGGCCTGTGGGATTCGCTGGACACCACGTTCCGGACTATTACCGGCTGGATCCCCGCCGCGACGGGGTATCCCGGGTCGAGGGTGTCGAACGACGCGTTGGTGGCGCAGTGGCCGAAAACCGCTGCGGCACTGTCCGCTTCGATAGTGTTCACCGGCGGCGGCCAGTTCACGTCTTCGACGGTCACCCTTCAGTTGATGGTGAACGGTGTGTCCGTTGCGACGAGTGGGCCTAAAAACGTCGGCGGCGAAGGTACCGCGACCCTTTCCGTGTCCAAGACCCGGGATATCGCGGTCGGTGACCTCATCACCGTGCAGGCCAGAGCGGACAGCACGTTGTATCCGCCGACCGTGAACACCAACTCCGCGTCCTACGTGCGGATCGCCTGACCAGCCCTTCCCCGCAGTTCGTCACGGCTGTCGCCGTCACCACGTTCGGCACGACGACCTGCACCGAGCCCTGACTGGAGCGCCCATATGGTCACCCAACTAGTGGCAGTTCTCGCGACGCGGCCGTCGGTGCCGGTCGCGGTGGGACGGTTACCAGGGCCGTCGGTGTTGTTGGTGCCGTCGGCCGCTCCACCCAGGACGGTCATGGATGTGCGGGTGCCGGTGATTCGGCCGTATCTGGTGGCGGGATTCCATGGGTCCGCCGAGATTGCCGCGGCCCCCGAGTCGATTCGCAGTACGCCCGCGGTCGGCGCGGGGGGCTTGGGTGCGTTGTCCATCAACCAAACGTCCTTGACTGCGGCAGTGCCCGCGGCTGGTGGCGTTGGCAGTGGGTCGGCCAAGATCGCCGTAATGTCCGGGAAGGTCTTGGTGCCAGCAGCTTTGGCCGGTGTCGGGTCAGCGGACGGCCCGTTCAGTCGTGCCCAAGCTATCTCGGCAGGTGCCGAAGGTGTTGCAGCCGCGATGTTCTCGGTGATAACCAGCGTCGAGGCGGTATTCGGCGCCGAGGGTTGGTATTCGGGTCTGACGCCACAGACCACCTACGGCACGGGCGAAGGGGCGTTGTCCCTCACTACCGGTGTCGCGGGCGCGGTCGTTGTACCGGTCACTTCGACAGGCACGGGAAACTGACGGCTGCCGAAACCCTGTGCGACAGTCCCTTCCGAGTGCCTCGCCTAGGCCTGCACCGAAAAGCGTTTTCATTTACAATAAGTGCGTCACTCGTGCAATAGGCACAAAGGTGTACGCTGATTTCTGGTTGAGCAAACAGAATCGGCGGAACGCGATCCAGCATCGTAGTTCTGGATCCAATGTTACTAAACATTTCTGTGATTCTTATCTCGCGAGTTACTCGCCGATAGCTGTTGGGCCGCATATTGATCGGTGCCGATGGCTTCCGTTCTTACGGCTGGCGCGACCGCGTTCGATCGGCTTCGTCAGCGCGGCGCGCACCTTCATCGAGTCGTCCGATTTCGGTTGCTCCACATCGGTCGGGCGTAAACCGGCGAGACATCTCGAAGTGGTAGGTGCTGCGCGGCCCGCTTCTTGGAGCGGTCGTCGGCACTGTGGCTCCGCCGCAGATTGAATGAGTATCCGTTACATTTCAGCTAACGCTACGTGCTCCTTGCGCCGAAACGGCTTTCGTTCACGGATCCCACTACGTGATACCACTATGTACCGGCAGGTCCAGCTGCCGCGCTTCCGCTCGTGCACGCACCGAAACGAGTGACACGACACGGAAGTAGCAAGGGGGAGATCGCCATCCGCCAGTGACGGCACGGCGATCGACACGAAGGGGATAACAGACCGCAACCTCGTGGCTCGTATCGAGCCATGGCCGCGGTCGAGCCCGAGGCTCCGAAGGGGGGAGCCTCGGGCCTTCCTACTATCCACCCCTTTTCCGCGCCATTCGTGCCGCACTGAATCGCCTCCTCGTGGACGTATCCGAGGTTCCCGCAACGGTGTGGCGACCTGTGCCTGGCGATCATCGCGCAAAGAGCTTGTCGGCCAACTCTATTCGGAACATCGAGTCAGCAGTCCGGGTGGACATACCCGGAACATCAACGCCGAGTGGCCAACTGGCTCGCGATCCCGACGTCTCGAGTGCACTGATGACGGCGCCATCGCGCTTGTGTCCGCTGGGCCTGGCACATTCGTGTGCTTCGACCCGGCCTGATCTCTTCCATTCAACGAAAGGCAGGACACCTATGTCTTGGACCGGTGATCCGGTGTGGCTCGCCGATGTGCTCCGTGACGAGGGCCTGCGAGTGCTCGAATTTCCCGGCTGGTGCGATCGCGGCCACGGCGATTTCGGCGATATCTGGGGCATCGTCGCCCATCACACCGGCGGCTCGAACACTCCGCCGTCGGAGATCGCCTATGGGCTGCCCTCACTGGAAGGCCCGCTGTCGCAACTACATCTGGCCAAGGACGGCACGGTCACGGTGGTCGCGGCCGGTGTCGCGTGGCATGCCGGGATGGGCTCGTGGCCGGGCCTGCCCGAGGACAACGCCAATTTCCACACGATCGGCATCGAGGCCGCGAACAACGGCACCGAGGGCTGGTCGACCGCGCAATACGACGCCTACGTCGGCTGCTGCGCGGCGATTCTACGCAAACTCGGCCACGGTGCCGACCGCGTGATCGGCCACAAGGAATGGGCCGGGCCCAAACAAGGTAAGTGGGATCCCGGTGCCATGGACATGGACCAATTCCGCGCTGATGTCGCGGACCGAATGAAAGGCAGTGCACTGATGGCACTTTCGGATATGGAACAGCGTGAGCTGTTGGACAAGCTGCGCCGGGTGCACTTCGAGCTCACCTACGGTTTCCAGTCCCGTGTCGCGGACTCCGAATACCACGACACCCTCACCGGCTTCGTGCTCAACTCCGACGCCGCCGACTACCGCACCGAACAGCGTTTGAAGGCACTGGAACTGAAACTCGATCGGGTGCTTGCCGCGACCGAGGACAAACGCTGATGCCTTTCACCAGGTTTCCCGAACCGGCGCTCGTGCGGTCGGTGCTCGTCGCGATCACCGGCGTGCTCGCCTACGTTCTCGGCCACCAGATCGATACCGCCTGGATCGAGTCCGCGTTGACCCTGTACGGCCTACTCACCCCGCTGATCGCGGGCATTGTCATTCGTCGGGCCGTCACTCCGGTCGCCGGAACGGCGGACGGGAGCTGACTGTGGGCACAGTGCTAGACCCTGAGCTGGTCCAGGCCGCGGGCATGGCCCTCGCCTCGGTGATCGGTGCGGTCACCGCGTGGCAGGCCAGGGAGGTCAACAAACTCCGCACCCGCGTCGAGGTGCTGGAGAGCCAGGCGGCCGAGGACAAGATGCGATTCCGCGAGGCCATCCGGCTGATTCGTGCGCTACGGGTGCACATCGACGAATTGCGTGCCTTCCTCCGCCTGCATGTTCCAGGACAAGAACCGCCGGCGGCTCGCTACGAAATCCCCGTTTCGCTTCAGAAAGAGATCTGAGCCGCAGGCGTCAACCGCTACATCGGGATAAGAATTTCGCTACGGCGTGAATACGCGTTCAACAATCGAGCGTCGTCTAACGAAGTCGACGGGCTCCGCAGAGAAAGAAGTATGACAATGACGAGAGTCACCAGTAATGTGATCCTGCCGAAGGAAGAGTGGACGACCATCCAAGTCCCATACGGCAGCAAATTGGTCTGGGCGAGGCGCTGGGGTAGCGCCGGATCTCCCGGTCCTGTCCCACTTGATTACATCAAATTGTCATTCAGTAGTGCGGATCAGCCGCTCGGCATGCAGACATGTCTGATTCGAGTCGGCACGGAACAGTCGCCGGGTAGCCAGAATCCGGACCCGAACGCCGGAACCTCGGGTATTTCCGATGCTGTCGCTTTTATCAACAATGAGCTCTTCCTGTGGTGGAAGATCGACATGTTCGGGAATGGCGGCGGCTATCCGCCGAATCGACCCTAGTCGCTGGCTGTTCGAGCCATCGCGGTTGCTGGGAGTGAAATCCTGGTGGCCGACGAGTATGGTCTCCAGAAGCTGGCACGTTAATCCTGCTGGCAGCTGCTATCGGTTCCCATTGCCGGGCAGCATTCGGCGAATCGGTCGCTGGCGTTACATATATTCCGTATGCAATGAATCACAACATAGCCGTTGGATTGCTGGTTGCATGCGTTTAGGGCGGTTGTTTAAACGTCAAGCATTCGCGTGTGTGCTCATGATTTGCTGTATGGATTGAGTTGATGTGCAGGTCGATCGATGTCGTATGTCTATTGCGCCGAAATTCGACCGGTTGCCAGCGGCGATAGGCCGTGCCCCCAGGTGGATTGCCGGTAGAAATCGGGGCAGGGCCTGGCTATATGTCAGCTTACACTTTGCAAGTTGCGCGGACTCAGGCCTGCAACCGTAGAGCAATCAATGGCGGAAATCCGCGATGGCTGAATGGTCGCTGGATGCTGAATCTGCGTGATAGAACTGGCCTCGGTCGATGCCAATGGGGTATTCGGCCAGGGAAGATTCTGTAAAGGAAACAGCTGAATGAGCAAAATGCGTGTGTTCGGAGTCGTGCTGGCGGCGGCGGCCGGGGTTGTCCTCGCCGGATCGGGTATGGCTACCGCTGGTGCGGCACCGGGCATCACTGTGCAGCCTGGTATCACTGTGCAGCCGGTGATCGGCGTTGGTGAGCACGATCCGAACGGGACCGGAACCGGATCCAGCTCGGCGTTGACCGACCTGATCAAGGCGCTGACGACCGGCTCGGCGGGCGGCAAGTAACTCGCCGACGAGATACAGCCCCGCATCGTGCTGGGGATGGACGGCGGGGCGTCCAGATTTTCACGAAGCGGCCCGGATCTGATCCGGGCCGCTTTGTCGTATCCGCAGTCGGCGGCGAGGAAGCCGCGCGGTAGCTGCTGGATGAACACGTCGGTGCGCTTAGCTGGCCGTTGCACAGCCTCTCGAGTAATAAGTCCTGGTCAGGACATTTCCATCGCGCAGTGTCGTGTCAACACATGCACCCGCGCCGCGCGAGTCATACACTTGACCAGTTAGCTGGTGAGGTTCCAACGGTGAAATCTCGCGCTCGGCGTATGCGATGGAATCGTCCCTCTGCGCTTGGTGGTGGTCTGTGTGGCCAATGCTCGCGTGATGTGTAAGGCCTGGTGGCACGATCGGGCCGACTACAACTGGCTGGCGCGCGCCCTCGACTCGCACGCGGCGGCGCACTGGACAAAGGCGATCGTCGGCGCGGGCGGTGTGGTTCTGGCTGGCATCACCCTGCTGGTGCTGTCGTCCGACACGGGCCCGCCAAGCAGGCCAGGCCAGGCGCTCGACTGGAGTATCGCCGCGTTCGCGCTGTTCTGGGCCCTGCGCTGGTGGTTGCTTGCCTGGCCGAGCCGGACCGAATCCCTCCTGCTTTTCGCCGCAGCGGATGTCGCGATCACGCTGGCCTGTCTGCAGGAGGCGAACCGGGTGTACGGGGCGCTCGGCGTCATCCTGCTCGTCGTCACCGGCGGCTATCTGGCGGTTATGCACAACGCGAAGGTGCTCGCGGTACACGCGGCCTGGACGGTGCTTTCGGTGGTGGCGTTGACGGGGCGGATGGTCGCGGTGGGCGGCGACCCTTTGGTCGCCCTGGCGATCGTGCTGATCTCGGTGGCCGCTGGCGTTGTGCTGCTGCCCTCGATGCAGTTCTGCTATTGGGTGCTGCGCCAGGACGCGATCACCGATCCGTTGACCGCACTGTTGAATCGTCGTGGTCTCGAGCTGCATCTCGCGAAGCTAGGCCCGCTCGGTTGCCGGGTGCCGACCTGCGCGATCGCGCTCGACCTCGATCGGTTCAAGGACGTCAACGACCGCTTCGGGCACGGGGTCGGCGACCAGGTGCTGGTTCGGACGGCGCGGCGGCTGCGCGCCGCGGTCGGCCCGCGGATGGTGGTCGCGCGCACGGGTGGGGAGGAGTTCGTGATCTTCGGCCAGCTCGGCGCTGAGTCGGCCAGGGTGCAGGCGGAGTTGATGCGGCGCATCGTCGCCGAGCCGGAGCCGGTGCGACGAGACGCCGCCGAGCCGGTGGCATCGGTCGCGGTGACCGCGAGCATCGGCGTCGTGGTCTTCGACGGCAGCTGCGACTCGATGACGCCCGCCACTTTGATCCAGCGCGCCGACACCGTCATGTACCGAGCAAAACAACTGGGCGGCAATCTGGTTGTCGTCGACGAGTTCGTCGAATCCAACGCTGCCTGAACACGAAGACGGCCCGGAGCGATCCGGGCCGTTTTCGTCGTATTCGGTTATCGCGGCAGGATCAGAACGCCGCTTCGTCGAGCTCCATGATGTCGTTGTCCAGGTTCGACAGGATGGTGCGCACCGCGGTCAGCTCCGGCAGCATGTTGCGCGCGAAGAACTGCGCGACCGCGACCTTGCCCTGGTAGAACGCCTCCTCGGCACCGGTGGCGCCGGTGTCGAGCGCCTTGATGGCGACCTCGGCCTGACGCAGCAGCTGCCAGCCGATGAGCAGGTCGCCGACGGCGAGCAGGAAGCGCACTGAACCGAGGCCGACCTTGTACAGCTCGGACGGGTTCTCCTGGGCGCCCATCAGGTGCCCCGTGAGGGTGGCCGCCATGCCCTGCACGTCCTCGAGCGCGGTGGCGAGCAGCTTGCGCTCACCCTTGAGGCGGCCGTTGCCCGCCTCGGTCTCGATGAACTTCTGGATCTGGCCGGCCACGTGCGCCAGTGCGACGCCGCGGTCACGGGCGATCTTGCGGAAGAAGAAGTCCTGCGCCTGGATCGCGGTGGTGCCCTCGTACAGCGAGTCGATCTTCGCGTCGCGGATGTACTGCTCGATCGGGTAGTCCTGCAGGAAGCCGGAGCCACCGAGGGTCTGCAGCGATTCGGTCAGGTACTGGTAGGCCCGCTCGGAACCGACACCCTTGACGATCGGAAGCAGCAGGTCGTTGACCCGGTCGGCGAGGTCGGCGTCGGCACCCGAAACCAGCTGCGCCACATCGGGATCCTGGTGCGCGGCGGTGTAGAGGTAGATCGCGCGCAGGCCCTCGGCGTATGCCTTCTGGCTGGCCAGCGAGCGCCGGACGTCGGGGTGATGAGTGATGGTCACGCGGGGCGCGGCCTTGTCGGTCATCTTGGTCAGGTCGGCACCCTGGACGCGCTCCTTGGCGTAGTCGAGGGCGTTCAGGTAACCGGTCGACAGGGTGGCGATGGCCTTGGTGCCGACCATCATGCGCGCGTTCTCGATGACGTCGAACATCTGCGCGATGCCGTTGTGCACCTCGCCGACGAGCCAGCCCTTGGCCGGAGTTCCGTTGCCGCCGAAGGTGACCTCACAGGTGGCCGAGACCTTCAGGCCCATCTTGTGCTCGACGCCGGTGACGAACACGCCGTTGCGATCACCGAGCTCGCCGGTCTCGTGGTCGAAGTGGAACTTCGGCACGAAGAACAGCGACAGGCCCTTGGTGCCGGGGCCGGCGCCCTCGGGGCGGGCAAGCACCAGGTGGACGGTGTTCTCGAACATGTCGTCGGCGTCGGCGGAGGTGATGAATCGCTTCACACCCTCGATGTGCCAGGTGCCGTCTTCCTGCTTGATGGCCTTGGTGCGGCCCGCGCCGACGTCGGAGCCAGCGTCGGGCTCGGTGAGCACCATGGTGGCGCCCCAGTCGCGATCGATCGCGATCTTGGCCCACTTCTTCTGCTCATCGGTGCCGTTGTTGTGGAAGATGGTGTTGAAGCCCGGGCCTGCGGCGTACATGTACGCGGCGGGCTGTGCGCCGAGGATCAGCTCGCTGATGGCCCAGTGCACGGTGCGCGGGACGCCGAGTCCGCCGAGCTCCTCGGGGATGCCGAGCTTCTCCCAGCCGCCTTCCTGCAGCGCGCGGAAGGACTTCTTGAACGACTCGGGGATCGCGACGGTGTGCGTCTGCGGATCGAAGACCGGCGGGTTGCGGTCGGCGTCGGCGAAGGACTCCGCGAGCGGACCCTCGGCCAGGCGACGCACCTCGTTGAGCATCTCCTTGACGGTGTCCGTGTCGAGGTCGCCGTAGGCGCCGCCGTCAAGCAGGGAACCAAGGCCAAGGACCTCGAAGAGGTTGAACTCCAGGTCGCGGACGTTGCTCTTGTAGTGACCCATGTCAGTACTCACTCTCCGTTGAGTTGGTGCGGTCGGTTGGTTGGCCGTTCCCGCCCGTTTCTCGCTCTACTGGTTAGCCGACTCGCGTAGCGACTGCTTGCAGGTCGCTCGAAACGATCGACCACATGCTACTGGCCGGTAACTTACGACCTATATTACCGGTCGGTAATGGACTGGCAAAGGCTCGAGCGTGAATGTGACGCGAAAAACAGCGCCGCGCGCGGTGTCGCGTGTTGACACGCCGACGCGGTTACCGTGGGGTGTGCGCATCGAGACGAGTGCCGGACCGGCCGAAATCGAGCTCGACCAGCCCCGTAAGCCCGCCTTCCTGCTCGTGCTCACGCACGGCTCCGGCGGCGGGGTCGAGGCGAAGGACATCCTGACCGTGCGCGACGCCGCGGTGGACCTCGGCGGCGCGGTGGCCAGGGTGGTGCAGCCCTACCGGGTCGCCGGTCGGCGCGCGCCGGGGTCGGCGGTGAAGCAGGACGAGGCGTGGCTGGAGATCGTCGCCGCCCTGCGGGCTCGGATCAAGAAGGTTCCGCTGATCCAAGGTGGGCGGAGCAACGGGGCTCGGGTGGCCTGCCGAACGGCGATCGCGGTCGAGGCGCGCGGGGTGATCGCGCTGTCGTTTCCGCTGCATCCGCCGGGGAAGCCGGAGAAGACCCGGCGCGCGGAGCTGCTCGAGCCGGGCGACATCGAGGTGGTCGTCATCAATGGTGGCAGCGATCCGTTCGGCATCCCGGACGCCGCCGACGCCGCGGCGGTGCGGGTGATCCCCGGTCAGCCGCACTCGTTCCGCACGGGGTTCGACGTCATCGCCGACACGGTCACGCCGTGGTTGCGGCGGTGGAGTACCTAGCCGTGATGTCGGCCGCAGCTTCGGCGTCGGTCACGAGGCTGGTTCGAGCTCGTCCGATCCTGTCGCCGGGCGAGTGGCGATGACCAGGGCATCGATGGCGTCGCGGCCCTCGGTGGGGCGGAAGACGCGGTCGGCGAGCTGGATGCGGATGCGGTTGCCGGCGATGGCCTCGCCCAGGTCGGCGACGATGTCGTCCGGGGTGAACAGGACGGACGGATCCTTGGGACCGCCGTAACCGTCGGTGAAGTTGGTGGTGTCATGGCCGAGCACGAGCAGGGTGCCTTCGGGAGCCAGCAGCTCCGCGGCTTGCCGAACAACCTTGCCGCGCTGGTCGGCGGGCAGATGCAGGAAGACCAGCAGGACCAACTCGAACGGACCGGTGATCTCGGCGGCATCGAGATCGGTGACGTCGGCGCACTGCCAGCTGATGCGGCTGCGTACCGAGCGGGACAGGCGGGTGGCGATGGTGCGGCCCTTGTCGACGCCGACCTGTGAATAGTCGACGGCGTGCACCTGCCAGCCGTGGGTGGCAAGCCACAGCGAGTTGCGGCCTTCGCCGCAGGCCAGGTCGAGGGCGCGGGGCAGCTCGGGCGGGTCGCCGTCGGGGCCGTCGGGCTGCAGCGGCGTCCGTCGCTCCAGCCCGAAGACGTGCTCAACCACGGTGTTGTTCGGCGGTGCGCCCCAGACCAATTCAGTTTGCGCGTAGCGCTCGTCCCAATCGGTCGCATCCATGCCAGCGAGTCTATTGATCGTTGACCGGCAGCCAATGCACCGGCGAGGTTTCGCGAATGTGCACAAGCACATCGAAGGCGTCGGCCAGCGATGCCACGGCGATAGTGGCGTCGGCATCCTTGGCCGGGTCGTAGACGCCGCTGATGACGCGCGCTTTGGCCGGACCGCGCCGCCATGCCCGCACCGCGTCCGGTGCATCGTCGCGCAGGTCAACGTAGTAGGCGGGCAGATCGACCGAGCCGAGGAGCGCGTCCACCAGATCGGGCAGCGGGTCGGGGGCGGTGGTCATGCCGAGATCGCCGTGGTGGAAGCCGAGTGCGACCGAGGCATAGCCGGTGCCGAACTCTTCGTGCAGGTAGCTGCCAACACCGTCGAATTGCGCTGTACCCATACCCAATCGGAGATTCGTGGTGTGTGTGATGCCGTCCCAGTAGACGATCTTCGCGCCGGTATCGCGCTGCCAATCGATGACCCGCTGGCCGGCGGGCCGCTCATCGCGGGCGAACCCGCCCTGCCCGGCGACGCTGTTCTCGTGGAAGTCGACGATCAGCCGCGCATGTGCCCGGACCTCATCGTATTCCGTTGTGACCGGCAGGTTTTCGAGCAACGCGAAGGCGTCGCGCGCGTCCTCGGCGAACGGACGCCCCGGATGGATGCCCTGATGGCGCTGGACATGTTCGTCCACCTGATGCGCGGTACGAATCGGCGTGAGGTGAGACTCGATGGCGGCCAACCGATCCGGCGCGACCCGGCGCACATAGTCGAGCACCGCGTCGTAGTCCGCGGGCTCGGCGCTCGGCGGCTGGACACCGAACACCCGGACCTGGTCGTCGGGATGCGCCTGATTGAACGCGCGGATCCACTCCAGTGCCGCAATGGTTTCCGTCGTCCGCCACGGCCGCCACGATCCGGCGAGCACCGATTCGGGATCACCGGTCCCGGTGCGCACGTACTGATCCCACCGCTCGCCGGAACGGGCGCTGTCCTGAATTGCCAACCCGCGGAAGCCATATCGCTCGACCAGCGCGCGGAAGACGCGCTCCTGCACCCCGTAGATCTGCCGGGAGAACCGCGTCGACTCGCCGAGTCCGACCACCGTCGCTGACCCGAGCCGATCGATCAGCGGATCGAGGTCGGGCCCGGTGTAGCCGGGATCGGTATCGATGACCGGACGGGCATTGGCGCTGAGCCATGCACGCACGGTGGCGATCTCGGGTGCGACGGTTCCCATGGTTCCTCCTGAAAGACGACGATCCAACACGGCCAAGCCTCATACGTGAAGTCTTGTTGAGGTCAAGGGCCGTGTTGGATCGCGCGGAACCCGGTGGGTGTGAACCGTTACAGCGGTGTGCGCATGAGCACCACGTTGTACTGGCTGTGCACGGTGGTGAGGTAGTACAGATCACGCCCGGTCTGGTACGGGAAGATCGACGGCGCGTACGCGCTCGGCAGTTCCCTCGTATCGATCAGCACCTCGGGATCACTCCACGGACCGGTCGGCGCCGAGGCGCGACGCAGCACCACGGAGTTGAACGGGTCCGTGGTGAGCGAGATGTACTGGCCGAGATAGGAGTTGTACATCACCGACAGTTCGCCGACGCCCCACATGATCGGTGCCGCGGCATTGACGTCGCCGCGTTTCCACGTCCTGCCATCCCAGTATTCGTACGCGCCGAGGTCGGCGATCTGGGCTTCCGGGACCCGCGCGACGAACGCCTCCTGGTTGCGTCCGGACGGGGTGCCGTACTCGTAGACGAAACCGCCGTCCTTGAGGAAGGCGTTCATCTGGAAGTTGCTGTTGCCGCCGTCATCCGGGCGCCGGGTGGCGGGCAGCTCGCCCCAGGTCTCCCCGTTGTCGCCGGAGGCGGCGAGCCCGGAGTAGTTGGTTGTCCACTGTCCGACCTCGTCCCAGCTCCGCACCGACATGAGGCTCATGAATTGCACTCCGCCCACCGATATCCCCGCGGTGGGAATGCGGCTAATCTCCAGAAACGGGATTTTCGGGCTCGGAATCAGATCGCGCGCCTGACCGAATACATCGCGGACAACGCTGTCGAAGTAGATGCCGCCTGACGGGTTCTGCGTGTGGCTGCGCGTCAGAATGTTGGACCGCCACGACCACATACTGCCCGCCAAAAGGTTCGGAAAGCCGACACCCGCTGTGTCGCCGAATGCGGTGAGCAGCTCGCCGTTTCCGTTGTCCCACATGATGCCGAGGTCGGTGCCGAGCACGTTGTAGGCCTGGGTGTTGTTGGGGCTGGCCATACCGGTCAACTGGAACACGGCCTTGGTGCGCCCGGTGAGATTGGGCAGGCCGTTGCTTCCATTGAGGACCGGAATCGGATTGATGGTGTTTGGGTCAGCGCTGGCGGGGGTAGTTGAACTGATGAGCAAGGCCGATGCGCCCGTCAACGCGGAAAGCAAGATGGCTGCCGTCTTGGTCAAAGTCCGTGGGCCCTCCGTGTCCTCGCCGAGAGCAATGCGAAACACAGACTCCCCGCGATACACAGACCTCTCGCGGTGTGTAACGCACCACAATTCGACTGGCTGGCAAATCTCTAGGAAATGCTAGCAGTGCCGTCGTCGAAAATGTGGTGCGTATCTCAAAAGGGCTCGTTGAGCGCTAACGCTTGGTCGGCTTGCCCCGCGTCGTGGCCAGCCGAATGATCAGCGGCAGCTGCGTCGCGCGTTCCACTGCGAACGTGCGGCGTGTCGAGGCCTCCCATGCCTTGTCGAACAGCCGCTTGGCGCCGGCGACGGCATGCGGCGAGCGGGTTGCGATGCGCTCGGCCAGCTTCGCTGCGGCGGCGATCGGATCCGCGGTGACCTCGGTGACCAGCCCGATCCGCTCGGCATAGGCGGCGTCGACCGTGTCCGCGGTCATCGTCAGCAGCAGCGCCTTATCGATGCCGATCAGCCGGGACAAAGTGGCCGCGCCGGTCATGTCGGGTACCAGGCCGTGCTTGCCCTCCATCACCGAGAACTCCGCGTCCGGGGTGGCGAAGCGGAAGTCGGCGGCCAGCGCGAGCTGCAGCCCACCGCCGTAGCAGCGGCCGTGCACCGCGGCGATCACCGGAACCCGCAGCCTGCGCCAGGCCCAGCAGGCTTCCTGGAAGGTGTTGGTGCCGCGCCACGGCAGCGGGATGAAGCTGCGCACGATGGATAGCGGGTCGCCGGTCGCCTTGGCGATATCGAGGCCGCTGCTGAAACTCGGGCCGTTGCCGGACAGGATGACCGCGCGCACGTCGTCGCGGCCCGCGATGGTGTGCGCGGTGTCGACCAGGTCGCCGAGCATGTCGATGGTGAGGCCGTTGTGCTTGTCCGGCCGATCGAGGGTGACGTAGGCGCGGTCGCCGTCGAACCGCAGCGCGATGTTGGTGCCCATTCTCGGATCTTACCCGTGAGTCAGTTAAGGGTGGATGGCCATTGCCCGGCCATTCCGACTCTGTTCTAATCGAACTCAAGTTACCGTCAATGCTGACGGTAACTGCGTCGGCCTGTGCGCCGACGGCCCGCGAGATCATCGGAGGAACAATGCTGCCAGCGGGAATGGATCCACGGACGCCCGTGCTGGTCGGGGCAGGGCAGGTCGTGCACCGGAGCGGCGAGCCTGGCCTGCCCGGTCCGGTCGAACTCGCCGCCGAAGCCCTGCGCCGCGCTGGCGCCGACAGCGGCACCGGCGATCGGCTGCTGCGATCCGCCGACCTGATCGCGGCCGCTGCTCCGGTCAGCAGGCCGTACCCGGATCTCGGCGCGCTGGTCGCCGCCGAACTCGGTGCCACTCCGAAGCGGACGCTGCAGTCCGTGCGTTTCGGCGGCGACGCGCCACAGCGCCTGCTCAACACCGTCGCGCAGGCGATCGCCGACGGGCAGTCCGACGTCGCGCTGATCACCGGCGCCGAGGCGGTGGCCGCGTGGAACACCGCAACCCGCACCGGTGCCGCGCTGGATTGGCCGGAGCAACCCGACGACGTGCGGCCGACCGAACTCATCGGCTCGGACCGCGCGCCCAACTCCGATATGGAAACCGCGGCCGGACTGTGGGGTCCGATCTACTTCTACGCCCTGATGGAGACCGCGCTGCGCGGTCGACTCGGGCTGAGCGAGGACGAGCATCGGGCGCGGATCGGCGGCCTGTGGTCGCGGCTGTCCGCGGTGGCCGCGAGCAATCCCTATGCGTGGCAGCCCGCGGCGCAGACAGCCGCCGATCTGGTGACGCCGACGCCCGCGAATCGGATGGTGTCTACGCCGTATCCGAAGCTGCTCATCGCGAATCTTTCGGTGAATCAGGGCGCCGGGTTGATCGTGTGCAGCGCGGCCGCGGCGGCCGCCGCCGGGGTGCCGAGGGATCGGTGGGTGTTCCCGCACGGCGGCGCCACCGCGACCGACGAATGGTTCGTTTCCGAACGCGCGGACCTGGCCGTCTCGCCCGCCATCGCGGCCGCCGGGCGGGCCGCACTCGGCGCCGCCGGTATCGGTATCGATGATGTCGCGCACATCGACCTGTACTCCTGCTTCCCGGTCGCGGTGCAGGTCGGGGCCGAGGCACTCGGGTTGCCGATCGACGATCCGGCGCGGCCGCTGTCGGTCACCGGCGGCCTTACCTTCGGCGGTGGTCCCGGCAACAACTACAGCACCCATTCGATCGCGACACTGGTCGGCTTGTTGCGCGAGGACCCTGGCGCCTATGGCCTGGCGACCGCGCTGGGCTGGTACATCACCAAGCACGGCGTCGGCGTGTACTCGGCGAAACCGCCTGCGCGACTGTTTCATTCGATCGAGGCGCAGGTGCCCGCCGCTAGGCGAGACGCCGCCCCCGGCTACACCGGCCAGGCCACCGTCGAGTCCTACACCGTCGCCTACCGCAAGGGCCCCGCGCCCGACCACGCCGATGAACCCGAGGCGGTCGTGATCAGCGCCCTGACCCCGGCCGGTGCCCGCATACTGGTTCGGGCGTCCGACGCGGAAACCGTCGCGGCGTTCGACGAAGGCGATCCGCTCGGCGCTACCGCCGACATCGCCGCCGCTGACAAGCTCACCTTGCTCACCGAGAGGACCGTCAAATGAATTCAGCGTCGCAGAGCGACCCAATGCGGGGTGGCGGTCGGGAGGCGGGTGGGCCTGACCTGATTGTGGTCGAACGGCGCGACGCCATCACCGTGCTGACCGTCAACCGCCCGGAGGCCCGCAACGCCATCAATCTGGCGACCGCGCTGGCCATCGAGACCGCCATCGACGAGTTCGAGGCCGACGACACCGCCAGGGTGCTCGTCCTCACCGGAGCAGGTGGAACCTTCAGCGCGGGAATGGATCTCGTCGCCGCGTCGAAGGGCGAGATGCCGATGACGCAGCGGCGCGGCCCGCTGGGGATCGCCGCGAAACCTCCGGTGAAGCCGATGATTTCGGCGGTCGAGGGTTTCGCGCTTGCCGGTGGTTTCGAATTGGCGCTGTCCGGTGACCTCATCGTCGCCGCCAGCAACGCCCAGTTCGGTATCCCAGAAGTGAAGCGCGGCTTGGTTGCCGCGGGCGGCGGCGTGCTTCGCCTGACCCAGCGGCTGCCGCGCAGCATGGCCGCCGAACTCGCGCTCACCGGCGGCCGCGTCGGCGCCGAGCGGCTCTACCAGCTCGGCCTGGTCAATCGGATCGCCGAACCCGGTGCCGCACTGGACGTCGCGCTCGAACTGGCCGCCGAGATCGCCGCCGCCGCACCGCTCGCCGTCGCCGCGAGCAAGCGGATCATCGACGAATCGCCCGACTGGTCGGTGGCCGAGGCATTCGCCAAGCAGGGCGAGATCGCCTTGCCCGCACTGTTTTCCAAGGATGCGGCCGAGGGTGCGCTCGCCTTCGCACAGAAGCGCGAACCCCAGTGGCAGGGACGCTGACCACCGCCGGAGAACGCGTCAGGGAGACGCAGGCACAGCGCCGAGCGCGCATGCGCACGCGACTCCTCGACGCGGCGGTGCAGAGCCTGATCGAGGTCGGCTATGCGGGCACAACCACGCTCGAGGTGCAGAAGCGGGCCGGGGTGCCGCGTGGCACGCTGCAGCATCATTTTCCGACGAAGGCGGATCTGCTCGCCGGTGCGGTCGAGCATCTCGCCGCACGCCGATACGACCAACTGACAACGGAATTCGCGGAACTTCCGGAGGCCGCGGATCGGCTCGAGGCCGCCGTCGAGTTGACCATGCGGATGCTCAGCGGGCCGTCGTTCTGGGCGGCACTGGAGATGTGGGTCGGCGCGCGCACCGACCCTGAGCTGCTCGCCGCGTTCCTGCCGCTGGAGCATCGGTTGTTCGAGTTGATGCACAACAGCATTCGGGACGCGTTCCGCGCGGAGTTCCCGGATGACCCTCGGGTGCCGACGATCACCGAATTCACCATCGAGATCATGACCGGCCTCGCCATGCGGGTGCTGTTGACCGGCGAGGTGGATCGG
Source organism: Nocardia sp. NBC_01499 (assembly GCF_045040275.1). Classification (NCBI taxonomy): domain Bacteria; kingdom Bacillati; phylum Actinomycetota; class Actinomycetes; order Mycobacteriales; family Nocardiaceae; genus Nocardia; species Nocardia sp. NBC_01499. Next base: position 5,937,466 of record NZ_CP109426.1, read on the forward strand.
AACCGAATCATCCAGCACCGCTGGCGAAATGCGGTGCGCATCCTGCTGGGGACGGCGCACCCGGACACGCTGACCGAACCGCGCCCGACGCGATAGCTACTTACCTACGGTGTCCAGAACCACCCGCGCGCACGCGGCGGGGTCATCGTAGAACGGCGTATGACCGCTGCCGTGCAGCGTGACGTGCTCGGCGTTCGGCAGTTGCGCGCGAGCACGACGGCTCTGCGTGCGATAAGTCAGCAGGATGTCGCGATCGCCCCAGGCGATGGTGACGGGAATGCCTGCGAGACCGCCGACTTCGGGCAGCTTCGCCTCGGTGAACGAGGCGAGGGCCGCGGCGAATCCCGGTGCATCGGCCGCGCCGTGCGCGGTGTCCACCGCCACCTCGGTGCTGACGGACCAGGCCTTGCCGAAGACCAAGCTCAGGAACACCGTTCGGCCCGCGGCCGTGCCGAGGATCGTCGGCAGCGCGGGCTTCAGCCGCCGCGCGAGCATCCGCGATATGCCGAGTGACCGCTGGCACCAGACCCGACCCGCGTTGTCCCAGAACGCGATCGGCGAAAACGCGGTGACCGAGCGGGCCAGCCCACGGGCGCCGAGGTTCAGCACGATCAAACCGCCCATCGAGTTCCCCACCAGGTGCGGCCGCTCGATCCCTTGCGCGGCAAGGAATTCGGCGAGCGCATCGGTCAGCGTGTCGACGGTCGTGGTAGCGAGCGGCGCCGAATCGGCGAAGCCAGGAAGATCGACGGCGATCACGTCATAAGACTCGGCAAGAGCGTCGATGATCGGCTCCCACACCTGCCACCGGCTGCCGATGCCGTGCACCAGCACCAACGGCTCGCCCGCGCCAACCCGATGATGGTTCAACACAGTCATTACAGCCATCCCAACTCGTCGCCAGTCGTGCGCCCACAGTAACAGCAGTCACTCGCCATCAGTTGCCGGTCTGCTGGCGGAAACCGTAGAACTTCCACTGGCAGTGCCACGAAAAGTCGGTAAGATAAAAGGTATGGCAACGCGTAAGGTCACCCTTTCGCTGGACGAGGCCGCCTGGTCCTTCGCCGAGCAGGCCGCGGCCCGCGCGGGTATGTCTCCGTCGGCGTGGATATCGAAGGCCGCCCGGCGGGAGGCCGTGCGCACCGGGTGTGGTCCCGCACCGGATGTGACGGCGCAAGCCGCCGCCGACGCGGCCGAAATGGCCGCCGCCGAGGAGACGATGCGTGCGGCGGGGTGAACTGTGGATCTACAACCCGCATGGTTCGCCGCGACGCCGCACAGTAGTGCTCATCAGCAGTGACGGCATCAACGAATCGCCGAGGCCGTGGCTGATCGCCGCCGAGGTGGTCGAGGACGATCCCCAGGACATCCTCGCGGTACCGGTGCAACATTACGGCTGGGTGCACGCCGGGAATATCGGCCGCATCTTCCGGGGGTGGCTCGCGGAACGAGTCGATGAAATGGAATCCGAGACGCTCGAACGCCTCGATACCGCGCTGCGCGCCGCGATGGATTTGTGAAAATGTGGTCGGCACGTAGGTTTCCGTCCTGATCGGTACCATCGTGGCCGACGTCACCACAGCGTCGGTTCGATGACAGTGTCCATTTCGACAGATAGGGATTCAGGTGCGGATCTCCCTGATCGCCGCGGCGCTCATCGCGCTGCCGGTGCTCGCGGCATGCGGCAACGACAAAGCGGCGGCAGCGCCGACGGTGACGCAGGCCGACCTCGCCAAGTCCCTCCAGGACAAAGGCCTCAAGAACGAGCAACTCGCCGACTGTGCCGCGAAGCTCTTTGTCGACCAGGGCATCTCGCAGGACGGCCTGCGGGTGATGGTCAGCAACGAGTACGACACCAAGGCCGCCGACCAGCAGACCCTCGGCATGAGCAAGGACGACGCCGAGAAGGCGCGCACCGCGAGCGCCCGCATCGCCACCGAATGCATGGCCACCCCGCACTGACCCTTCCGGACCATCATTTCGATCGCGGTGCGCACAACCCGTGAGCCGAACACGGTGCTGCGCGATCGTGGGGTGATGACATCCATCGAGGCCGAATCCGCCACAGACTCCGAACTGGATGCGGTCTTCGGACCGATCTTCGACCGCATCGCGCAGGGCGCGGTGGCGCGCGAGATCGATCGACGGCTGCCGTTCGAGGAGGTGGGATGGCTGCGCGAGGCGAAATTCGGCGCGCTCCGGGTGCCGGTCGAGTTCGGCGGGTACGGCGTCACCGTGCGGCAGCTGTTCCGGCTGCTGATCGAGCTGGCGGCCGCCGAATCGAACCTGCCGCAGGCGCTGCGCGTGCACTTCTCGTTCGTCGAGGATCAGCTGCTCGCCGAGCCTGGGCCGAGCCGCGAACAGTGGCTGCGCACGACGACGAGCACGCTGGTCGGCAATGCGATCACCGAGCCGGGCGTCGGCGCGGTCGACCGCTACCGGACCCGGCTCACCAAAGACGGCGGCCGCTGGCTGCTCAACGGCGTGAAGTACTACAGCACCGGTTCCCTGTACGCGGATTACATCCTGGCCGCCGCGGACCGCGACGGTGAGCGGGTGGGCGTGCTCGTCGACGCGAATGCCGAAGGCGTGCGCCAGCACGACGACTGGGACGGCTTCGGTCAACGGCTGACCGCCAGCGGTACAACGGAATTCACCGATGTGGTGGTGACCGAGGAGCGCATCCTCGGCCCCGGCTACGGCGCGCCCGGCCCCACTTACGCGACCTCCTATCTCCAATTGGTCCAGCTCGCGGTGCTCGCCGGTATCGCACAGCGCGCGGAGCTGGACGCGCGCGACTGGGTGGCCGGACGTACCCGCAGCTACTCACACTCCGCCGCAGGCCTGCCGCGCCAGGATCCGCTGGTGCAGCAGGTGATCGGGCGCCTGTCGGCCGCCGCGTTCGCGGCCAAGTCGAGCGTGCTCGCCGTCGCCGATATCCTCGACGAGGTGCTTGCCAGTGGCGCGAAGGACGAAAAGTCCTTGGTGGCAGCCGAACTCGCCGCCGCGCGGGCGCAGCTCGCGGTGATCGACCTGGTCCTGCCCGCCACCACGCTGCTCTTCGAGGTCGGTGGCGCCTCGGTCGTTTCGGAGCGCCAGCGGCTCGACCGGCACTGGCGCAACGCGCGCACCATCTCGGTGCACAACCCGGCTATCCAAAAGGCAAGGGCGATAGGCGATCACCTGTTGAACGGCGCTGAGCTGCCGTTCGCCTGGAGCGCCGGCGAACGCAAGACCGCGACGGAGGCGGCCCAGTGACCCGCCGAATTCGGTTCAACGCCTTCGACATGAACTGCGTCGCCCACCAATCGCCGGGCCTGTGGCGGCATCCGGACGACCAGTCGCACCGGTACAAGGAACTGAGCTACTGGACCGAGCTGGCGAAACTGTTGGAGCAGGGGCGTTTCGACGGCATCTTCATCGCCGACGTGCTCGGCACTTACGACGTCTACGGCGGCAGCGATATCGCGGCACTGCGCCAGGGCGCGCAGATCCCGGTGGCCGATCCGCTGCTGCTCGTCTCGGCCATGGCCGCGGTCACCGAGCACCTCGGGTTCGGCATCACCACCGGCACCGGTTTCGAGCATCCCTTTCCGTTCGCGCGCCGCCTCTCCACTCTCGACCACCTGACCAACGGCCGCATCGGCTGGAACGTGGTGACCGGCTACCTGCCCTCTGCGGCAAGGAATTTCGGCGCCGACGACCAGCTCGACCACGACGAGCGCTACAACCAGGCCGACGAATACCTCGAGGTCCTGTACAAGCTGTGGGAAGGCTCGTGGGAGGACGACGCGGTGGTCCGCGACGCCGCGCAGGGCGTCTACATCGACCCGGCGAAGGTGCACCACATCGGCCATCAGGGCAAGCACTTCACGGTGCCGGGCATCCACCTCTCTGAGCCGTCGCCGCAGCGCACGCCGGTGATCTACCAGGCGGGCGCCTCGACCCGCGGCGTGCGGTTCGCCGCCGAGAACGCCGAGGCGATCTTCATCGCCGCACCCTCGAAAAGGCTGCTCGCCCAAACTGTTTCCCGAATCCGCGCGGCACTGCGGGACGCTGGCCGCGATCCGTACTCCGCCCGGATCTACGCGCTGGCCACCATCATCACCGACGCCACCGACGAGGCGGCGCAACAGAAACACGAGGAGTACCTGTCCTACGCCAGCATCGAGGGCGGCCTGGTCTTCATGTCCGGCTGGATGGGAATCGACCTGTCCGGCTATGACCTGGACGATCCGATCGGTCAGGTGCAGAGCAACGCCATCCAATCCGCCGTCGCCGCCTTCCAGGAGTTCGACGACGACGGCCGCGAGTGGACGGTGCGCGATATCGGACGGTGGGCGGGTATCGGCGGCATGGGCCCGGTGTTCGTCGGCTCCGGCGCCACGGTCGCCGATCGGCTGCAGGATTGGGTCGACGACACCGACCTCGACGGCTTCAACCTGGCCTACGCCATCACGCCGGGATCCTTCGAAGACGTTGTGCGCCATGTTGTTCCAGTCTTGGCCGAACGCGGTGCCTACGCCACCGACTACGTTCCTGGCACCCTGCGCAACGCCCTGTTCGGCGCGGGCGACCGACTGCCGGACGAGCATCGTGGTGCGCGCTATCGCCTCGGCGCACCCGGATCCACCGCGCTACCCGACGAGGTCTCGCGCCCAGGTGCGGCGGTCACTACACCGAGTTCATAACCATCGGCCTGGTCGTTCCGGCGCGCGCTTCGGTGCCGCCGGAACGATCGGCAGGCTAAGCGGGCAGAGAATCGAGGAAAGCCCGCGCGACGGATTCCAGTCCGTCCTTGTCGATGTCGTCGAACCGGTCCGGCTTCGGACTGTCGAGGTCGAACACGCCGACAAGGGTGCCATTGCGCACCAACGGAATAACGACTTCCGAACGCGTCTCGGCATCGCAGGCGATATGTCCAGGGAACGCGTGCACATCGGGCACCAACTGCGTTTCCCCGGTGTGTGCCGCGGTCCCGCACACGCCCTTCCCGATGGGGATGCGGACGCACGCAGGCTTGCCCTGGAATGGGCCGACCACGAGCTCGTTTCCATCGTAGAAATAGAACCCGACCCAATTCAGTTCGGGCAGCGCGTGGAATACCAGCGACGCGAGATTGGCGGCGTTGGCGACCCGGTCCGGCTCGCCCGCGACCAGCGCTTCGGCCTGCGCGGCGAGCTGCTGGTACTGCTCGGTCCGGTCTCCGGTCAGGTCGGCGGCGGTGAACGACATGGCCCGAATGGTACGCCAGGGAAAACTCCTGTCTGCTCATTGATTCTCGCTGATCGCAACACTCACGAGGGCCACGTCACACCCCGGATGATCCGAACATGACAACGCAGAATTCCGTTCCCCGTTCCACCCGTTCGGCCGCGGTAATCGGTGCCGGGCAAACCGGCGTCACTGCGGCACTAGGTTTGCTCGACGCCGGATTCGACGTCACCCTCTACAGCGACCGCGATCAACGCGGCCTGCGCGACGACGTCCCCGCCACCGGCACCGCGCTCGAATTCGGCATCACCCAGCAGGCCGAGTCCGCGCTCGGGCTGGACACCTACACCGCGCGTGCGCCGCGGCATACCGGGCTCAGCGTCCGCATCGCCGGGCCGGACCGCGCCGAATTGATCCAATTCGACGGCAATTTCGACGGCTACGTCGGTGTCGCCGTCGACACCCGCCTCAAGGCCGACGAACGACTCACCGCCTTCCAGGAACGCGGCGGCCATTTCGTCGTCGAGCAGGTGACCCCGGAAACCCTCGACACGATCGCCACGGCCAACGCCCTCACCCTGGTCGCCACCGGCCGCGGCGGACTGTCCGACCTGTTCCCGATCGACCAGGCACGCACCCCCTACGACGCACCGCAACGTTCGCTGCTCACCGTCACGGTGACCGGAATCGGTTACGACAAGGATGTTTTCGCGCACCGCAGCCCGGCGGGTGGCGCGCACAGCGGCTTCTCCATCCTCGCCGAGCATGGCGAGGCATGGTGGGGTCCGTACCTGCACAAGGATGCGGGCCCGAGCTGGGCCTTCCTCGGCTGGGCCCGGCCCGGCAGCGAATGGGAAACCCGTTTCGCCGCAGCGGATTCCGCCGAGTCCGCGCACCGGATCGTGCAGGACCTGTACCGGGACTTCATCGATTGGGATCTGCCCGAGGTGCTCGCCACCCAGGTGATCGCCGACGACCCGCATTCCTGGCTGAAGGGCGCGGTGCGGCCGGTGGTCAGGGCCGGCGTCGGGCACACCGCGGGCGGTCATGTGGTGGCCTCGCTCGGCGACACCTCGGCGGCGTACGACCCGATCGCGGGCCAGGGCGCGCAGAGCGGGCTCATCCAGGCGCAGCGGCTCGTCGCGGCCGCCGCGGTGCACGACGGCGCGTTCGACGAGGCCTGGTTCACCGAGCAGTACGCGGGATTCCTCGCGGTGCGCGGCGACGCCGCCAACAAGGTCACCCGGCTGTTCCTCGGCGATCCGGAGCTTGCCGATATCGGCAACACGCTGTTCGCGGCCGCCAGCGTCGACCCGAAGTTCGCCGCCGCCCTCGTCGGTCTGCTGCATCACCCGCAGCCGTTCCTCGCGGTCGACTCGGTCGAGGCCGCCAACGCCTTCATCACCCGCGTCACCGGCGAAGACGCGGAAGCACTGCTCGGCCGCTTCGCACCGGCCGGAAAGTTCGCCAGATCCACCTTCGCCGACACCCTCACCAACGCCTGAGAACCCGAACACCATAAGCACCGCGATCCGATCGCACAGATTCAAACCCTCGTGCCGATCGGGTCGCGGTGCTGGAGTGGAGGAGATCGACGGCTACCCCCCGACCCCATGGAGCAAGCTATGACCACGGAGCAGATCGCCGATGAGATCAAATTCGCCTACTGGGTGCCCAATGTCAGCGGGGGATTGGTCACCAGCGAGATCGAACAGCGCACCGGCTGGGATTTCGAGTACAACAAGAAGCTGGCGCAGACCGCCGAGAACAACGGCTTCGACTACGCGTTGTCCCAGGTGCGCTACACCGCCTCCTACGGTGCCGAGTTCCAGCACGAGTCGACCTCGTTCAGCCTCGCGCTGCTCGGCGCGACCGAACGGCTGAAGGTGATCGCGGCCATTCACCCCGGCCTCTGGCACCCCGCGGTGCTCGCGAAGTTCGGCGCCACCGCCGACCACCTCTCGAACGGCCGCTTCGCCATCAATGTCGTATCCGGTTGGTTCGCCGGCGAATTCACCGCGCTCGGCGAGCCGTGGCTCGAACACGACGAAAGGTACCGCCGCAGTGCGGAATTCCTCGAGGTGATCCGCAAGATCTGGACCGAGGACAACGTGAACTACGGCGGCGACTTCTACCGGATCCGTGACTTCACGCTGAAGCCGAAGCCGCTCAACACTCCCGAGCGCCCGAATCCCGAACTGTTCCAGGGCGGTAACTCGACCGCGGCCCGGCGCAACGGCGGCCGCTACGCCGACTGGTACTTCTCCAACGGTAAGGACTTCGACGGCGTCACCGAACAGCTCGACGATCTGCGCGGCATCGCGCGGGCCAACGACCGGGAAGTGAAGTTCGGGCTGAACGGCTTCATCATCGCGCGCGACACCGAGAAGGAAGCCAAGGACACCCTGCGCGAGATCATTGAGAAGGCGAACAAGCCTGCGGTGGAAGGATTCCGGGACGCGGTGCAGCAGGCGGGCGCGTCGACCAAGGATCACAAGGGCATGTGGGCCGACTCCTCGTTCGAGGATCTCGTGCAGTACAACGACGGTTTCCGCACCAAGCTGATCGGCACGCCGGAGCAGGTTGCCGAGCGCATCGTCGCCTACCGCGAGCTCGGCGTCGACCTGATCCTCGGTGGCTTCCTGCACTTTCAGGAAGAGGTCGAGTACTTCGGCGCGAAAGTGCTTCCGCTGGTTCGGGAACTGGAGGCCGCGCGGCGGCCTGTCGCGGCGGTCAGCTGATGACCGCGGTCGCGGCCGACCGGATCACCGCTGCCGCCCAAGCCTTTTCGGCGGCGGAACAGCTCGCCGCTGACTTCGCGCAGGGGGCGGCCGCCAGGGACCGCGGCCGGATACTGCCGCATCAGGAGGTGGAGCGGCTCGCGGCCAGCGGGCTGCTCGCCATCACTGTGCCAGCCGAGTACGGCGGCGCGGACCTGCCGCCGAGCGCCGTGGCGGAGGTGGTGCGGATCCTCGCGACCGCCGATCCGAATATCGCGCAGATCCCGCACAGTCACTTCGTGTACCTGAATCTGGTGCGGCTTGCCGGTTCCGAGCAGCAGCGGCAGCGCTACTTCGCCCAGGTGCTCGACGGTGGCCGGATCGCCAACGCCCAGTCCGAACGTGGCGGCGCGACCGTCGCCGACATCGCCACCACAGTGCGGCCCGTCGGGAATCAATTCCGCATTGACGGACGCAAGTTCTATTGCACCGGTTCGCTGTTCGCGAACCTGCTCGCCGTGCTGACCAAGCTCGACGATCCGCAGGGTCGCGGCGGGCTGGCGGCTGGGGAGTACATCGCTTACCTGCCCGCCGATTCGCCGGGCGTGCGGATCATCGACGACTGGAACGGTGTCGGCCAGCGCACCACCGGCAGCGGTACCGTCACGTTCGACGAGGTGCTTGTCGAGCGGGACCAGCTGATTCATCGATCCGCCGCCGTGCACGCGCCCACCGGATACGGTGCGTTCGCGCAACTTCTGCACGCGGCCATCGATGCGGGCATCGCGCGCGGCGCGCTCACAGCCGCAACGGAATTCGTGCGCACCACCAGTCGCCCCTGGTTCGAATCCGGCGTCGCGAACGCCGTCGATGATCCCCTGCTGATTCAGCGTTTCGGCGAGCTGTCCGTCACGGTCACCGCCGCCGAGGCGACCCTCACCGCGGCGGGCGTCGCGGTGGACGCGGCCACCGGCGCCGCGTCGGAGCATGCCGAGGGACTCGCGGGCCGGGCGTCGTTGGCGGTGGCCGCGGCGAAGGTGCTCGCCGATAACGCTGCCAACGAGGTGTCAAGCGCGCTGTTCGAAGTGAGCGGAACACGCAGTGCCGCAGCAGATCTCAATCTGCACCACTTCTGGCGCAACGCACGGACGCATACCTTGCACGACCCGATCCGATGGAAGTATCAACATCTCGGCCGTGCGCTGTTGCACGGCACCGCGCCACCGTTGCACGGCGTGATCTGACCGGGGCTACCGGTCGAAACAGCATGTGATTGAAAAGGATTCGAAAAGTGACAGTGACGGTCGTAGTAGGCAATCCGAAGCCGGCCTCCCGCACCTTGACGGCGGCCACACTGGTCGCGAAGGGACTGCGCCCCGAGGTGGAGCCCACCGTGATCGACCTGGTCGATTTCGGTGCCGCGCTGCTCGGCTGGGGTGATCCCGCCGTCGCGGCGGCGGTCCGTACCGTATCCGATTCGGAGCTCGTCGTTTTCGCGAGCCCGACCTTCAAAGCCACCTATACCGGCCTGTTGAAACTGTTCCTCGAGCAGTTCGACGGCGGCACCGGACTCGCGGGCGTCCTCGGTGTTCCGGTCATGCTCGGCGCGGGTCCCGTCCACGCGCTCGCACCGGATCTGCTGCTCAAGCCGGTACTCGTCGAACTCGGCGCCACCGCGGCGCTGCCCGGTCTGTATCTGTCGGATCGGACCTTCCAGGAGGACGGCGTGATCGATCGCTACAGCGACAGATGGCGCCCCGTCGTCCGGGCCATCGCCGACTCCGCGGAGGTGACGAATCATGCATGAGCTCTTCGAGTTTCCCGCCGACGGCAGCGCATTGCGCGGCGCCTTCGCCAATTTCCCCAGCGGCGTTGTCGCGGTGTGCGCCGAAATCGACGGCACCCCACACGGTCTCGCGGTGAGCACCTTCGTTCCGGTCTCGCTCGACCCGCCGCTGGTGTCGTTCTGTGTGCAGAATTCCTCATCGACCTGGCCCAAGCTCGCCGCCGCCGGACATCTCGGCCTGAGCCTGCTCGGCACCGATCAGCAGGACGCCGCCCGCACCCTCGGGGCCCGCAATGGTGACCGGTTCCGCGGCACCGAATTGCACAGGGGGACGGGCGAGGCGATCTTCATCGACGGCGCGTCCGCCTGGATCGAAGGCGTGCCGGAGGCCACCGTGCCCGCGGGCGACCACGAGGTGGTCATTCTGCGGATCCACCGCATCGCCACCCGGACCGATGTCGACCCACTTGTCTTCCACGGCAGTCGATTCCGTCGATTGGACGCCGACGCCAGGCAGCGCAGCGATATTGCAGGGTGATGCCAGGCGCGTCGATCACCCTCGGTGCCGCCCGATCTGCCCTGGTCGTGGCGGCCACCGGCGCGTGTGGGAAACTGGATCGCATCTATTCGGAAGGGTCGGTCATGACAATGGGCATGGTTCTCGGTGACGTTTCCTCGCGCACTTCGACGCGGTAGGAACACCCAACCTCAACAACTCCTCGTCGCGGTGCGCTCCGTGTCCCCGCATGCTCGACAACGAGGAGTCCCCGATGTCCACGATGACCTGGACCGAAGCCGATACCGTCCGATCCGCCCCGTGGCATTCCGAGAGCGCGACGCCGGTGCCGACCCGGATCATGGTCGCCGACGACCGGATGACCGCCGAGACCGCGTATCGCCTGGCCTGCGAGGGGACGGCGCTGCTGTGGCGCGGCGATTATCACAACGGCCGTCAGCTGCTCAAGGCGATGAGCCGCCGCGTCGACCGGAAAGCGCCTGGACCAGGCAATAGCCTGGCCGAGGCGTTCCGGCTGCAGCGCAGGGCCCGCAACCATCGCGCGCGCGTGCTCGGCAAGCTGCTCGTCCAGCTCGAGGACGATCACGCGCTCGCGCTGCGGCGCGCTCCCGATGTGCGCAAGGCCTGTGACGATGTGTACGGGCCGTCGCACGAGCCCATGCTCATCGCCCTCACCGAGCTGCTTGGCGTACTCGGCGCGGCCCAGTGGCGGGAGAAAGGCGTGCGGATCCCGTCGCTCGACGCCAGCATCTACCCGCACTACGGGGTGTTCTCCCCGATCCGCGGCGAATACATCGATCTGGTCGCGCGCACCCCGTTCCCGACGAGTGGTCGCGGCTCGCACACCGCCTTCGACCTCGGCACCGGCACCGGCGTGCTGGCCGCGGTACTCGCCAGGCGCGGTGTCGGGCACATCGTCGCCACCGACGACAGTCCGCGCGCGCTGGCCTGTGCCCGCGAGAACATCGACCGGCTCGGTCTCAGCGGTTCCGTCGATATCGTCGGCCCTGCCTTGTTCCCGGAAGGCCGTGCCGACCTCATCGTCTGCAACCCGCCGTGGCTACCGGCCCGCCCGACCTCGGCGATCGAGCACGGCGTGTACGACCAGGACAGCGGCATGCTCCGCGGTTTCCTGGCTGGTCTGGCCGCGCATCTCGAGCCCGGCGGTGAAGGGTGGCTCGTGCTGTCCGACCTTGCCGAACATCTAGGGCTGCGCAGCCGTGCCGACCTGCTCGCCATGTTCGACTCGGCTGGATTGCGCGTCATCGATAAAGCCGACACCAGTCCGCGTCACCCACGCGCGCAGGACGCCACCGATCCGCTGCACACCGCCCGTGCCGCGGAGGTCACCTCGCTCTGGCGCCTGGCCGTCGCACAGTAGCGGCGCGTGCTGCCCTCGATCAGGGTGCGGGGCAGCGGTTTTGGGGGATGGCGAGGTTGAGGAGGTATTGGTCGGCGGCGGTCGTGGTGCAGGGGGAGCGGTCGTAGACGCCGTGGCCCCAGCCTTCGTAGGTCAGCAGGGTGGCGCGTGGCGTGTTCTTCGTGACGCCAAGCGCCCACTCGTACGGTGTCGCCGGGTCGTGCAGTGAATTCATAACGAGAATCGGTGGCCCGTCCACGATCTGCGGGCGGTGTGCGGGGTTGGGCGGTGTGATCGGCCAGCCGGAACACATCGATCCCGCGCCCCAAGCGAAGTGGGCGCTCAGCGGGGCGGCGTTGGCGTTCTGTTCGCGCCACAGCTGGGTCCACTGGTCTTGGCCCGCGATGTCGAAACGCCAGTCGGAGCAGACGATGATCTCCGGCATCGGCGCGGGCTTACCCTGCTGCCTCGGCGTTGCGGGTGGCAGTGGGTTACCGGCTGGCTGGTCGGTCAACGCCCGCAGATCCATTGCCAGGCGCGACCATTCGGGCTGATAGAGCCGCTGGACGACCCGTGCGTTCAGGTCGAACGGTCCCAGCGGCTTGGTCGCGTCGGTGAGGTCGCGCAGTTCGCCACGCGCGGCCTTGGCGTACGCGGCACCGAGGGTCTGGCCGACGTCCGCCCCGTGCAGCGCGCACTGCTCATCTCGCGCACACCACGACGCGAACTCGCCGAAGGTGTCCTTGCCCGCGCGTGCTTCGCTGGCCATGAACGCCCGGCCATCCAGGCTGTGGTCGTCCACGCTGTCGATCAGCATGGCCCGCAAGCGTTTCGGGAACAGCTCCGCGTACGCCTGCGCGGGCATTGTCCCGTAAGACCGGCTGTAGGTGCTGATTTGGTCCACCCCGAGCGCCACCCGCAACGCCTCGACATCCCGCGCGACACTGGCCGCATCGAGGTGATCCATCAGCGCCCCGGTGTACTGCCGACAGCTCGCCGCGAGATCTCTTGCATACGACTGGACTTCATCGATCCGACCACCAAGATCCGGTATCAGGTTCGGTCGATACCCAACCAGCCCCGCATCGCATCGCACCGGGTGACTCCGCTTCACCCCACGCGGATCAAGGCTGACGATATCGAACCGCCCGCGCAGCTCCGCGGAAAACTTTCCGCCCTTGATGATTTCGTCCACCCCCGACGATCCAGGTCCGCCTGGCAACGAAACCAGCGTCCCCACCTTCTTCGACGGCTCGTCGGCCCGCTCCCGCACCACCGCGATATCGATCTTCTCCCCGTCCGGCGCAGCCCAGTCCACCGGCACAGTGACTGTGCCACAGTCGAACTCGGCGTTCTCCGAGCAGGGCTGCCATTTCAACGAAGCGCTCGGCTTCGCCTCCGATGTGCAGGCCACCGCCCCCGAGCAGAGCCCGACGGCCAGGCCAACCACCAACACAGTGCGACGCAACAACATGCCCCAGATCGTCGGCCCGCCGATCCCGCGCCCACATCCCCCCACCGAGCCATCCCGACTCACTCCCCGGTACTGCGCGGGACAACGAAAAAGCCCCGCACCAGAACGTCTGGCCAGGGCTTTTACTACAGAGCCGATGACGGGAATCGAACCCGCGCTGTCTGCTTGGGAAGCAGAAGTTCTGCCACTGAACTACATCGGCGCGAACCCCACAGGGTCCTCCCGAGACTTTAGCAGAACCGCCCACGAGCCGGGAAAAGTCCTGGTAGATGCCTCTGACCTGGCCGAACAGGGCATCGTGGTGCTGCGGGGCCACCGCCACCGCCGGTCACGAGCGACCGATACGCCCCTGCTGGTGTCAACGAAACGTGGCCGTCACGCACTTGTCCGAGACGCTTGATGCAGCTCTACGACGTTCCCGTCGGGATCGGACAGGAACGACTGGAGGCCTCGACCTACCTGAACGGGATCGGACACCGTGAGCCCCTGCGCTCGCAACGCGGGCACCTCGATGTCGAGCCGGTCGACGAGAAGGGCGAAATGCTGACCCAAGGCGGGCGGGACGTCGGGTTGCTCGATGAGGTGGACCTGTCGGTCACCGACGTCCAGCCAGGCACCCGCGACCCCGAGGTTGTCGGGGCGGTCGGTCCGCTGGGTCAAGCCGAGCACGTCGACATAGAAGCGCAGGGCTCGATCGATATCGCGCACGTTGATCGAGACGTGATGGAGCGCGAGCACCTTCGCGCTGGCCGTCGGTCCCTCGTGGATGCCTTCTGACATGATACTGACCCCGTCTCGCTCGAGGAGCCTAAATCGATTGTCCGCCAATACCATAGCGCGATCGTCGGCCCCGAGTAGGGCAGAACGGGCGAGAAGTACCCGCACCGATGCCGAAGCGGTAGGGTTAGGGGTGTATAGCGGGTCGGTGAGTGATTCCCGTCCGGGTTCAGATGCCTTGGCGGGTATCCGTTTTCGGGTTGCCCTGCCTGGTGGGCAAGGGAGTCGGGAATGGATTCAACGGCCGGTATCAGTCAGGCTGAGCGCGACGGGTCGGCGCTGTACTCACCGAAAATCCTGTCCATCTATGACCTTTGGGTCTGGTTCAACTGTCGTTTCGTATGGCGCTGCCCCATCCGGCACACGCTGGCCCTGTACAACGCCAACATGTCCAGCGATCATCTGGATATCGGCACCGGTACCGGGTGGCATTTGTGTCAGGCGACCTACCCGACGACCCAGCCAACAGTCACCCTGGTCGATTTGAATCATCATTCGCTCGATGAGACGAGCAGGCGGCTGCGCCAACGCGGTATCGATCCGGTGACCAGGGTCGGGAGCGTGTTGCAGCCGTTAGCGGTCGACCGCCGCAGGTTCGGGTCGGTCTCGGCGACCTGGGTCCTGCATTGCGTGCCGGGCGGGTGGGACAGCAAAGGCAAGGCATTCGGCCACATTGCCGATGTCATGGCCGATGACGGCGTGTTCTTCGGGGCGACCGTGCTGGAGCGGGGTGTCCGGCATACGGCGCTCAGCCGTGCCACGATGCGCCGGTTCTGGCGTACCGGCGTCTTCCACAACGAAGCCGATGACCTGACGGGTCTGGTGGCGGCGCTCGAGCGCGCGTTCGAGTCGGTGCAGGTCGGCACGCGTGGTTCGGCCGCAGTGTGGACGGCGCGCGGGCCGCGCCGCGCACCGGAGGAGGGCACCGGTGAACCGCACTGACCGGTCACTGTGCGCGTCCCGGCGCCGGGACGAGCAGGATCGCGATCAGCGAGCCGGGCTGAACGGGGCCGGCGGGCATCGCGAACAGCGCGGCCTGAAACAGCGATCCCTCGATCGAAATCGTCTGCTCGACAACATCGTTGGTCGGCGCCGCGATCAGGCGGTTCAGGTCGATCTGGGTGAGCACGCGGGCCAGGCGTGGTTCGTCGGTGAGCAGCGCGTCGGCGAGATCGCCGGACCCGGCCACGACATAGCGGCTGTGCACGTCGACCATGATCAGGCTGGCGTTGGTGTACCGGACGAGGGTGCCGAGCCGGGTGTCGAGATCACGATGGGGCAGTTGCACGGTGAGCCCGTAGACGGAGCGTCCCGGCTGCGGTGCGCCGAGATTCGTTGTCGACGACCAGAAGTGCACCCAGTCGTTATCCGGGCGGATCGACCACACCGCGTCGACGGTGACGCCCTCACGCTTGTGTCCCGCGTCGTGCACCAAGGCGGTCCAGCCTGGGGCGTCGTCGGGGTTCAGGTTGCGGAATACCCCCATGATCGGTTTGTACTCACCCACAGCGCGTTTGACGCCGTAGAGCTCGAGGTCGTCGCCGTCGGGCGAGGTGGCGAGCTTGCGGAGGTCCATGATCCAGCTGTTGTATATCGGGCGCGACGTCACCGGCGGCGGTGCCAGCCACACGAGCAGCGCGACCGCGGTGCCGTCGGCGGCGGTGATCCAGTGCGTCCGGCATTCGATCCCGGCCTCGGTGCGCGCGTGGTCGATCTGCGGTCCGTTCATGACGTCCGCGACGACACCGCGAAACAAGGCCTCCCCGCTGTGGTCGTAGCCCAGCTTCGGCGCGACGCGGCGTAGCCGGCGAGCCACTCGTTGACCGTCGGCGGAATGGACAACGAGTTCGCCGTGGAGTCGGGTGCCGATGAGGTCGATGCCAACCCACAGTCTCGGTAGGTCCATGACCGGGCAGCCTAGTTCGGCGTCGATCGTATTTCGACGTGTTCGCCGCGATTGGCGGGTGTTAAACTGTCGCCTGTACCCGGCTGGCGAGCGACTCCCGTGCCGGAAGCCAATTCTCTTGTGTAGATGAAGCTTTCGGCTGTCATGGGAGGGGTCCCAGTATGCATCAGTATCTAGGGCATCGCGCGTCGGCGGAGCAGGCTGCGGGTAGCGCTGTTCACTCGGTGTCGCTGCACGGCCTTCGTGAAATCGTTGCGTCGTACGGCGTCGACGCCGTCCGCACACGGATTACGCAACTGCGCGCTCGCGGCGACCACATAGCGGCGGATTGCATTGCGCGCGAGTTGGGTTCGCTGCCATGACAGAACGACCCGCAGCACTGCCGGTGTCCGAGGCCGGGTCACGGCACTCGCCCGCACCCACAGATTAAGGTCACCGGCTGGCCCCGACCCGCCGATGACGGGCTGTCCTGCTCGGGATGACCGACTGATGCGGGCGCATCGTCCGTGCCCATAAGATCATCCCGTGCGGAACTATTTCAACTCATCACATCTCGACTGGCCCCAATTACACGGTTCACTGCACGTTTACGTGCTACCCAACCCTGAGTTCATCGCGTCGGTACAGCCCGCGGTAGACGCTGTCGAAGCGTTCGAGGGCTGCGCCGCCGTACAACCGCGCTGGCAACACGCGACAGTCACCCGAATCCCATGGTGGCGCAACGAAGTCGATCAGACCGCACTCGATCGATTCACTGAAGCCCTCGCCGCCGTCGCCGCGGCCACCACCCCGTTCGAGATCCCGATGCAGGGCCCATGGCTGCACGACTTCGGCGTCGGCGTTGCCGCCCCCGAAGACGCACAATGGAAACAACTCCACACCGCGACCCGCGACGCGGCAGTGCAGGTCTTCGGAACAGACCGTGCACTCCCCGCCCCACCCCCGATGCCCCACGTATCCCTCGGCTACGGCACCGCCGAACGCGACTCCGCCCCACTGCAACACGCCCTCGCCACCATCAAAACCCCCGCCACACTCATCATCGACACCCTCCATTTCCTGGCAGTCGACGTAGATCTAGACCAGGGCAGCTTCACCTGGAACGCGATCTCATCCCATCCCGTGACGCGGCCGTAGAGACGCTCGATAGTCGTGGCGTCCGCTGGTTCGGATCGGTTTGACTGGAACGCATTTCATGGTTTTACGTCGGCATGAGCGACAGCCGAGTCATAGCGGCCGCAGTTGATCGCGTTTTTGCGATAGCGACTGCGGCGGAGTCCAGATCGCTCGATGGTGTTGTGCAGGCGATCATCCGAGCTCGAGGACGTCGGCGTATACAAAGCGCACCTGGCGTCAGCGTGCCGTCGCGATGCGCAACGAGCCCCAGCCCGGGACCGGGAGCGGATCGCGGTGAGCGCCCGTTCGTTCCGAGAGCCCGACCGGGTCTGTGGGAGGCCCAGGTCCTATGGATTCGCCTAGGCGAAGCGCGAATTGTGGGACCATTGAGATATGGAGTCGCACGAATCGGTTGCTGTTGTGCTCGTGGATATTTCGGGCACCATCCAATATTGGAGTACGGGTGCGACACTGCTGTTCGGCCATGCGAACTCGGTCGGGCAGACGCTGGACGTCATAGTTCCGGAAGAATTTCGTGAGCAGCATTGGTCCGGCTTCCGACTGGCTATGGAGACAGGGGTTTCGGAGGAATCCGGCGGTAGGTTCAATATCCCCGTGCGCTGCTCGGATGACAAGGTAAGAAGCTTTCCTGGGACTTTTTCCGTACTGTGGGACGGGCGTGGTGCAGCGGTCGGCGGGGTGGGAACCTGGACGCGGCGACGTGGCGATGAAGAACCGTTCACGCCGGTGGCGCCGCTTTAGTGGTGACCGTGCGACGAGCTGCCACGGATGCTTGCAGAAGGTTGAAGCTTTCACTCTTATCCGGATCTGATTTATAAACGACGTGATAGATCTCTCGCATAGTGTCTAGAAATGCTGCACTGTCGATAACGGCCTGCTGATATACGCGGCCGAATGGCTTGTACATCAGGTGCAAGATGTGGCAGGGACCAGGCGCGATAGCCGGCTGCCGGTAATCGACGTCTAGCTCCTGAAAGCCGAGCCTAGAAAATATCGCGCGATTGGTGTCGCCGTCGCACTCGATGTACCAGCCCGGAGCATCTTCGATGCGCATACCTTCCTCCCCGATGTCGCGCACCATTCTTTCCTCGATCCGCATAATGATCGACCGAAGTTTTCCGGAACCCCTAAGGCTGGGTTCGAAGCCGATATATCCACCGAAACCGGCATGCGGCATCGTCAAAAAAGAGGCCATCCCCTCGGCCTTCTCCTGTGCCGTGCCACGAATAGTACACAGATGATAATGGTAGCCCTGCCTATCGACCGGTCCGCCCGGCGTGAGCGCCTCGGCAAGATATGCGCTCGGCACCGCCGTCGAAGGATCGGTGAATATCTCCTCATACACCCGGACTGCCTCTGCCATTTCCGGGTCGTGGTCGGTGACGACGTCGCGGATATAAAGCTCTTCCTGCTTGATTCCGGAAATATATTCATCGAACGGGATGAGCGCGACCGTGCCGCTCAGTTCGAGCGCAGACGCCATCTCGCGATACTCGTGATTTTCCATCGCGTCGGGGATGCGCATCGCCCATCGGAGATACTCCGCCACCAGGAGTTGCACGTCTTTTGCTGGAACGGTGGTGCCGTAGCGGGTTGAACAGGTATTAGCCATCAACAGGAGGTTCTCGACCGGCGACTGGGTCGGTGACAATGCCGGCTGGATGTAGCGGAAGTCCAGCCTGCGATATTTCCAGCGATGCCAGATGCGCGCTCGGGCAAAGGGATCGAAACTGCCCGCGGTGACCGGTGTGCGGTAGGGGTCGTCCATCTCGCCGACGATCCAGTCGAGTTGACCGTGGTTACTTACCCCGTCGGCGTGGAGCAGTTGTTCGGTGTGCCGCAATAGACGGTGCCCGAGTCCGGAGCCGCGCAGTCCAGGGCGCACCAGGATGTACTCGAGCACGCCTGCGTTGGGCTTATCGAGGTAGTCGGAGATGGAACCACCGACCGGAGCGCCGTTTTCGTCCGTCGCTACTACAACATGATAATTGTTCTTCCCATACCAGCCGTCGACCTTGAGCGCTAGGTACTCCTCGATGTTCCGCAAGGACTCTCGTTCATCGGCGTCGGGAAACTCCGACACGTAGCAATCGTCATAGAAGCGTCTGAGTAGCGCGGTATCACTCGGACCAAGCTCCGTGATCTTCTGCGCGCTTGTCGGCTGCCTCATAGTACTTCTTTATTATCTTCGGAAGATTGCATGTCGAATAGTCGCCCTTCATGAAGATATTATCGCGTTGATGGGTGAGCGCAAGGCGTTCCAGTGTCGAGCTTTCCGCCGAAGGGCCGACAATCCGCTGTCGGATGGTCTCCATTCTGCTGCGAATAGTTTCAGCGTTTTTGGGATCCTTGTGGACTAGATCATGTCCGCATCCTGTCTCATCTATCGCGCCAACGAAAATGAGGTGCAGTTCAGTGTTCATCTCCAGCATTTGTAACGCCCCGTGGACGGCGCTTTGGGCGAGATTATTGATCTGGAAGTCGTAGCTGTCCCGGTCGGCAATATTGGCGTGCGCAAAGAATGGCACGAGGTCAAGCCACTTCTCTTCCGGATGGTACGCACGGAGCCTGCCATGGTGGTTCGTGCACATCGCGAACATTATCCAAATATATGCCGAGTAGTATGTCGCACTCACTTGCGCGCGGTCGTCGCCAATGCCGATCTCGATTCCTGTCGCATCGCCCACCGTGTCGAGAACGAGGCGTCTATCGCGCCAAACAGCTTCCTGGGCTGGGCAGATGCCATCTCGGTGCAATGAAGCGCCCCAACGCAATCGGCCGGTCACTCGTGCTTGCCATGCGAAAGCCTCAGGCGGCATAGTGGCCCTAAGCGTGTTGCTTAAATCTGTTGCGGAGCACCTGACTGACAGGGAGTTGTCCTCGTCGCCGCTCCCGAACTGTAGCGCCTTTTTACCACTCCACGGTGGGCAGGTGCACAAGGCAATGCTGGGACCCCATAACAGCCAGCAATCGAAAATGAACAGTTGAACCTTACGGGCCGCGTTTCCTCGAAGGTCGTCGTCGATGGCCATAGCCCTGCCGTAGTCTTCAAGAGCTCGCTGCCAATCCTCATCGTAGCGCTTGAGGACTCCGGTAAGTAGATGTAGTGGCGCTATGAAGCCGGATCGGACGGTTACTCTTGAAATGAAGCACGGATCTTCACTGGTAGATGGGTTCTCCGTATACAGCGCGTTGAAATAGCTTTTTATCCTGTCGGAATCGATTAATGGGGTGAGATGATCTATTTCGATCGGCCTTGCGAGATCTTCCGCGCGCGCAAGTGTCCGCAAGTCTGCCCACACTTCGCCGGCCCATTGTTTCCTCGCTTTGTGGTATTTCCGCAATGCGATCTGGTACTTCTCATTGCTGGCTTTGCGGCCGCCCCCAGTGTCGTAATCCAGTCGTAATGGCCGGTCTGGTGGGGGATTAAGGACCTCTAACTCGATGCGTAGCCTGACGGCCTTGCGTAGCGATCCGGCTTGAAATCCTCGCAACAGTAGTCTGAATAATGTCAATATAGCCGTTATATAGGCACGTGCTGCACTGTAGTACCGCGTGGCAGATGGCCGACTCCGAACAAGGAGTTGGATCGAAGGCGAGAACTGATACAGCACTAACGACATGACCGTGATGAAGCCGAGCAGCGTAAGCACGCCGCCACTGAGGTACGCGACTGTAGTCCAGAAGGAATCGAAGATGGCCATAGTTGGCCGAAAGGACATGGGATGATCCTCCGAAAGCATAATCTGAAAACCCGGTGTTCAAGCTGATCGGCATGCCGCCGAAAAGTTCGAATACCGCGCATAACTCTACGCCCGATAGGCGCGTCCCGAATTCATAAATCTGTCAAGGGCCATTAACTCGAGTTGCGGGGCCTGGATATCAGCAGGGAAGGGTGTGGTCGGGATTTGTCAGGGTGCGATTGCGCGGCCGAACCTGTCGCTGGTGAGGTAGTAGCCAATGAGGCAGAGGATGACCCAGAGGGCGCCGAGGGACCAGCCGCCGAGTACGTCGGTTGGCCAGTGGACGCCGAGGTAGATGCGGGAAAGGCCAACTGCAGCAACGAAAACGGTGGCGGCGATGGCCGCGATCCAGCGGGCGACAAGGTGGTGTAGCCGGGGGATGAGTAAGAGGGCGAGGATGCCGATTACGGCGATCGAGCCGAGGCTGTGGCCGGAGGGGTAGGCCAGGTTTGTTTTGAGGACGATCTGGTCGGCGGCGGGTGGGCGCGGCCGACCGATGAGCTGCTTGCCGCCGTCGACCAGAATCCAGGCGCCGAGGCCGGTGGCCGCGACCAGCACGGCCTCGCTGCGATGCCCGCGCGTGCCGAAGGTGACGAAGGCCAGCGACGCCAGAATCGTCATCGCGAGGGTGCCGCCGAGGTTGCTGATCGTTATCGCGAGCGGGGTCAGCGTGCCGTTGCGATGTGCGATAGCCCAGTTAGAGATGGGGGAGTCGATCGCGGTGAGCCCGTCCTTCCGGAGGACATTGCTCGTCAATCCGACGACGAAAACGGCCAAAACCGCAGCTGGTACGACGAGCGCGTCGGCTCGCTGCCAGGCACGGTTCGGCGGGGAATTCGTGGTCACCATGCCACGATCCCACCTTGGCGCTGAGGATTGGCTGAGGGAGCGTGGGGCGTGGCGCGCTCAGAACATGCTGTAGCCGCCATCGATCAGCAGCGTGTCCCCGGTGTGATACGCGCTGGCCGGGCTGGCCAGGTACACCGCGACCGCCTCGAAATCGGTCGGCCGCCCCCAGCGCTTGGCGGGAATGCGTGGCTGCACCCGGTCACGGAACCGGTCCCACGCGAAAACACCGTCGGTCATGGGTGTTTCGACCCACCCGGGTAGCACCGCGTTGGCACGAATGCCGTGCTTGCCGAGCTCGACCGCGATGGAGTTCAGGATGGCGATCAGCCCGGCCTTGCTCGCCGCGTAGGACTGCCCACGCGGAACACCTTGGCGGGCAGCGAGACTGGCGGTTCCAACCAGGCTGCCGCCATTCCCCTGCGCCACCATCACCTTCGCGGCCTCGCGTAGCGTGACGAACGCGGCGTCGAGATTGATCGAGGTGACCCGGCGGAACTCGGCGAGATCGGTCTCCAGGAACGTCGTGAGACCTGCTGGCACACCGGCGTTGACGAAGCACGAATCGATGCGGCCGAGCTCGTCGGCCGTCCTGGCGATGGTGTCGACCACCTGCTGCTCGTCCCCGACATCGCAGGACAGCGCGAGCACCCGACCGCCATAGGCCCGCAGGATGTCGGCGGCATCGGCATTGCGCTCGGCGTTGCGGCCGACAATGCACACGTCGGCGCCCGCCCGCGCGAGGCCGCGGGCGAACCCGAGGCCGATGCCGGAATTGCCACCGGTGACGACGGACACGTGCCCGGTCAGGTCGAACAGCGGGGCCTCGGTCATGCGCTCATCCCTTCGGTCGCGGGCGGCAGCGCCCGAACGAATGCGAGGATAACGGTCTCGCTGTCTCGTCGCGCGGCGAAAGCCACGCCGGCAGCGGCGCTGCCGCTGTGCGGCTGACGAGCGCGGACGAGCAGGCGCTACGCTGCTCGGCGTGCTGCTTTCCGATCGTGACATCCGTGCGGAGATCGCCGCTGGGCGTCTCGGCGTCGAGCCGCTCCTGGAGAGCCTGATCCAGCCGTCGAGTATCGACGTGCGGTTGGACGGGATGTTCCGGGTGTTCGACAACTCCCGCTACACCCACATCGATCCCGCGCAACGCCAGGACGAGCTGACCAGCCTGGTCGCGCCGACCGCCGGCGAGCCGTTCGTGCTGCACCCCGGTGAGTTCGTGCTCGGCTCCACGCTCGAGGTGTGCACGCTGCCGGACGATCTGGCCGGTCGGCTGGAGGGCAAGTCGAGTCTCGGCAGGCTCGGCCTGCTGACGCATTCGACCGCTGGCTTCATCGATCCTGGCTTCAGCGGCCACATCACCCTCGAGCTCTCGAATGTGGCGAACCTGCCGATCACCCTGTGGCCGGGTATGAAGATCGGTCAGCTGTGCCTGCTCCGGCTGACCAGCCCGGCCGAGCATCCGTACGGCAGTGCCACCACGGGCTCGAAGTATCAGGGGCAGCGCGGTCCGACGCCGTCGAAGTCCTACCTGAACTTCCCGCTGCCCGCCACCGTGGTTGACGCCGCGGAATCGCGGTAGCCGACCCCGCCGAAAGCGACTGTCACTCGGTCAATTCCGCGACCGACCGAGTCTGCGGCACCACGTGCGTGCGCCGGAAGTATCGACGAGTCGATCCAGGCACCCACAGCACGATCTTGACCGTGCCACCCGGAATCTTCCTGCGCCGCAACGGATTCGGCTCCAGCACATCGAACCCGAAGCAGCGCACCACGTCGAGACCGGCGAACATGGCAGGGTCACAATGCCGCACCGACGGCGACGCCGCGATGATCAACCGGTACGAACCGAGTCGAGATAGGCATGCACCATCGTGGTGAACGCCGCCAACTCGGCGCGATCCTGCTCGGGCGTCGGGAACGCGGCGGCGGTGATGGCGCTGGCGTCGAAGTACTGCAGCACAATCGATCCCACCGTGACCAACGCCTCGGGCGGCACGCCCGCCGCTACCGGCAGGGTGACCGTGTGCGCCACGATGGCGGCCCCGTACTCGGCCCTGGCGACGGCCATGTGTTCGCGCAACGCCGGATCGGTGCGCGCGGCGATGTTCAGTTCGATCCACACCTTGTTGGTCGGCACGCGCGCATTGTCGCGGAGGAGTTCGAGTGTCGCGTCGAGGTCGGCACCGGCCGGCAGCGCGGCGAGCGCGGCCGTGAACTCGGCGGTCAACCGCTGCCCCGCCGTCACCGCGGCCGCCGCGATCAGGGCGAACAACGTGTTGAATCGGCCGAAGAGCCCACCGTGTGACACACCGGCGCGCTGACAGATCTCGCGCACCGAGACGCGTTGATAGCCGATGTCGATGATGCACTGAATCGTCGCGTCGATCAGTTTCGCCTCGGTCTCGGACCGGCGTTCGGCCTGCTGGCGCCGTGACTGCGTGGTCACGACGCGCACCATCGCAAAGCACCGGCCCGAGTCCGCCCCGTCGACTGCCAAGAAAAGGGGCGGACTCGGCCCGGTCCGGTGCCGAGCGGCAACGGGAACCGATCGCGGCGCGTGATCAGTCCCCGCCGCCCGCTCCCACCGCAAGTGCCGTCGTGATGATGACGGATAGCGGTGGCAGCGTGTCGCCGCGTCTCGGCGGGGATACCCAGAAGCACCCTTCCCGGGTCCACCGTCCGAGTCCGGTCGGCAACATCACGGCACTGCCGATGGCGGGAATGCCGATATCGAGACGATTGAGTACCTCCAATACCTGCGTTCCCGGCCTACTGTCCGGCTCGGCGAGAAAACTCCACCGGATCTGCCTGGCCAGCATGGGCCCCCTGGTCCCCTGCTGATCCAGTGCGGCGCGCACCTTTTCGGCGCGCGCGGTAGGCAAGTGCACAACGCAAACGCGGCCGGTGATCGGCAGCATGACGAAGCCGCCACGCTCGGTCACCGGTAGGCCGAACTCGTGCCGATAGAACGCCACCCAATCGTCAACAGTCCTGAGTTTCTCCACATTCACGGCGAACTCCTTGCCTCCCGCCCTCAAGGGTCCCGGTCAGACGCCGGATTGGGTTATGCCCGCACGCCCGCCTTCCGCTGCCCTTCCGCTGCCCCTGGGAAGCGGCTCCGTTTCGGATGACTCTGATACCAGCTCTATTTCGTATGTGGCCGTGCTCACAAACCCCTCGTACCCTGGGAAAGAGTTCGTTCGGAAGGGATGACATCGTGGTCCGGCAATGGTCAGGTAAAGAGGCCCGTGCCCTTCGCGATGCCAAGCGCATGAGCATCAGGCAGTTCGCGGCGCACCTCGGGGTGCACGAACGCCTGGTGTCGAAGTGGGAGGCCGGCGGCGTCCGGGTCCATCCACGTCCGATCAATCAAGCCGCTCTTGATACCTCCCTGGCCAGGTCGGACGACGTTGTGCGGGCACGGTTTGCGGCAATGATCGATCAATCGTTGACCGACCGACCGACCCCGCCTGGAATCGATGCGCCCGCCGACGACTCGGCGCGCGTCCAATATTCGAGCGACGCGGACCTTTTGGCTCTCATAGACGCCGGTGCGATGAGAGGCGATGCGTTAGCAGCGATTTCGGAGAGGGATCTGATCATGGCGGCTGCCCATGAGGCCAGCGAGCACGCCGGCCAGGCGGTGAGCACGAATGTGGGTGCGACCACCTTGGAACAGCTCGACGCCGATGTCACCCGCATTGCGAACGACTATGTGCACGTGCCCCCGGTGCCGATGATGGTCGAGATGCTTCGGGTGCGGCGCCGGGTATATCGGCTGCTCGAGGGCCATCAGCGACCCGTCGACACCAGCCACCTGTACTTGCTGGCAGGCACCCTGTCCGGGCTGCTGTCCAACGCGAGTACCGATCTCGGCTATTACGACGCGGCGGGCGAACAGGCCAGAGCGGCGTGGGCCTACGCCGAACTGTGCGGGCACAACGGTTTACGGGCCTGGACCCGTGGCATGCACGCGCTCATCGAATACAAGGCGGAGCGGCCGCGGCGCGGGGTGCTGCTCGCGCAGAGCGGGCAGCAGTACGCGGAGTCGGCGACGGCGAAGGTGCGGCTGTTCAATATCGAGGCGCGGATCTGGTCCCGGCTCGGTAGCCCGTCCGATACCGACCGCTGCATCCGGGCCGCCGACGACGCGCGCGAGGTGTCCGAGACCGACACGCTGCACGACGACGTCGGCGGGGTGTTCGGGTTCAACGACGCGAAGGCTCAGTACTACGCGGGCGCGACCTATATCCATCTCGGTCAGGCCGGGCCGGCGCTGGCCGCCACCCAGCGCGCCATCGAGCTGTACGCGAGCGGACCCTCGGAGCAGCGGTCCTATGGTGCCGAGTCGCTGGCTCGGGTCGACTGCGCCGCCGCGCATCTGATCAACGGCAGCCTCGACGGTGCCGCCGAGGCGCTGCGGCCGGTGCTCGGTCTCGCCGAGGACAAGCGCATCGCGCAGCTGGAGGAACGGCTGACCGGTGTGCGCAGGCGGATCGCGGGCCCGGACTTCCGGGACGCGGTCGAGGCGCGTTTCCTGGACGAGCGAATCGAGGAATTCTGCGGCGCGACGGCCGCGAAAGGGATACCGCCTGGCAACCCCGCTTCCTGAGGTACTCGTCACATCGCGGTATTCCACGCCGGACCCGCTCGCGTCGTCCCAGTGAAATACCGGCAATTGAGGCCGAGCGGAGCGATATCCGCTTGCGATGGATGGCACCATGGGACGGGTGAGCCCAAGTCATCTACCGCATCGCCCGCCGCGCGTTCTGGAGCAGTCCACGAAGCTGCAGAACGTCGTCTACGAGATTCGTGGACCGGTACACGCGCAGGCGGCACGGCTGGAGGCCGAGGGTCATCGGATCCTCAAGCTCAATATCGGCAACCCGGCCCCGTTCGGCTTCGAGGCCCCCGATGTGATCATGCGCGACATCATCGCCGCGCTGCCCTATGCCCAGGGCTACTCGGAATCGAAGGGCATCCTGTCGGCCAGGCGCGCCATCGTCACCCGCTACGAGCTGGTGCCCGGATTCCCGGAACTCGAGGTCGACAGCGTGTACCTCGGCAACGGTGTCTCCGAGCTGATCACCATCACCATGCAGGCGCTGCTCGACAATGGCGACGAGGTGCTGATCCCCGCGCCCGACTATCCGCTGTGGACCGCGATGACCAGTCTGGCCGGTGGCACGCCGGTGCACTACCTGTGCGACGAGTCCAGCGGCTGGCAGCCCGATATCGCCGATATCGAATCGAAGATCACCGACAAAACCAAGGCTCTTTTGGTGATCAATCCGAATAACCCGACCGGCGCCGTATATTCTGCGGAAATTCTCCAGCAACTCGTCGATATTGCGCGCAAGCATCAGCTGTTGCTGCTCGCCGACGAGATTTACGACAAGATCCTCTACGACGACGCCAAGCACATTTCACTGGCCTCGGTCGCGCCCGATCTGCTGTGCCTGACATTCAACGGGCTGTCCAAGGCGTATCGGGTGGCGGGCTACCGCGCGGGCTGGCTCGCCATCACCGGCCCGAAGGAGCACGCGTCCGGACTGCTGGAGGGCATCGATCTGCTCGCCTCGTCCCGGCTGTGCCCGAATGTGCCTGCGCAGCATGCGATTCAGGTCGCGCTCGGCGGGCATCAGAGCATCGAGGATCTGATCCTGCCCGGCGGGCGACTGCTCGAGCAGCGCGATGTCGCGTGGGAGCGGCTGAACATGATTCCCGGTGTGTCATGCGTGAAGCCGAAGGGCGCGCTGTACGCGTTCCCCAGGCTGGATCCGAATGTGCATGAGATCCATGATGATTCGAAGCTGATCCTGGATCTGCTACTGCAAGAGAAGATCTTGATGGTGCAGGGCACCGGCTTCAACTGGCCCGACCATGATCACCTGCGGATCGTGACGCTGCCGTGGGCAAGGGATCTCGCGGTGGCCATCGAACGCTTCGGCAACTTCTTGTCGAGCTATCGGCAATAGGTTGCGCGGACCTGTCCTGACAGCTGCTCCGCCCCGCTTCTAGCTCTTAAACCGACCGAATGTATGGATATACGCGAAGTTTGGAGACTAGCTAGCGCATTAGAAGTACTTTTGTGTACAGTAGGACTCGGCACTTTCGAGTGCCCGACCGGGTTGCCTACCCCCCTGGGTTAACCCGGTCTCTGGTTCGGCCGCCTACCCCCCTGGGCCGCCGGCCTGTGGGCGGCGGAGACATCCCCCTGCTCTCCGCCGCCCCCTCCAAACCCCGCTCGCCGGCCAAGTCGCCGACTCCCGCCCGACCTTTCCGGTCGCCACGCCGCTTTTGAAAATGAAATCCTTTAAGCTCTGCTGCGGGCAGCCGACTCGGGCTGAACAGCCGTTTCCTGCCCGCTGGGAACCACCCAGCGAATACCACCGGACAGGGTAGGAGCCCGCGCAGTCATGAGTGACCACCACCATCACCACGACCACTCCGGTCCGATCGCGATCGGTGACACGGCTGCCCGCGTTGTCGTCGGATTGCTCACCGTCATAGGCGTTTTCGTGCTGCTCGGCGCCGTCCTGCTGTGGCCGAGCAATCAGCACATCGACATTCCGCTGCCGATGCAGAACTCCGGTGGTGGCGCGGTGCAGACCGAGGCGGGCACCGTGGTCATGCAGGACGTCGGTCCGTGCGGCAGCACCTCGAACGGCAAGGTGTTCGTCGAGAAGCCGGACGTGCCGCGCAACAGCCCCTACACCTGTCAGCGCAGCATTGTCGATATCGAGTCGGGGCCGCACAAGGGCAACAAGACACTGTTCGAACTCCCGCCAGGCCCTGGCCAACCCGACCTGCACGCCGGGGACAAGATCAGGGTGGTCCGGCAGGCGGATCCGAGCGGCACCCCGATGTATTCGTTCGAGGATTACTCGCGCGGGACGCCGTTGACGCTGATCGTGGCGGCCTTCGTCGTGGTGATCGTGGTGGTGGCGCGCTGGCGCGGGCTGCGCGCACTGATCGGGCTGGTGTTCGCCTTCGGTGTGCTGGTGATGTTCCTGCTGCCCGCGCTGTTGGATGGCAAACCCGCGATACCGGTCGCGCTGGTCGCCGGCGCACTGATCCTGTATGCCGTGCTGTATCTGGCGCACGGGCTGAACCTGCGCACCAGCTCGGCGCTGCTCGGCACGCTGACCTCGATGCTCGTCGCGGCGCTGCTGTCCTGGCTTGCCATCGAGATGACCCATCTCACGGGGCTCTCCGAGGAACAGAACACCAACGTCGCGACCTACATCGGACACGTCAGCATCACCGGGTTGCTGCTCGCCGGGTTCATCATCGGCTCGCTGGGCGTGCTCAACGACGTCACCATCACGCAGGCCTCGGCCGCGTTCGAGCTGGCCGCGATCGACGAGTCGGCCACGCGGCGAGAGGTTTTCACGGCGGCCATGCGCGTCGGGCGCGACCACATCGCCAGCACCGTGTACACCCTGGTGCTCGCCTACGCCGGTGGTGCGCTGCCGCTGCTGATGTTGTTCAGCGTGGCGGGCCGATCCATTCGCGACGTGCTGACCGGCGACGCGGTCGCCATCGAGATCGCCCGCTCGTCCGTGGGTGGTATCGCGCTCGCGCTGTCGGTTCCGTTGACCACGGCCATCGCGGTTGTCCTCGCCAAGCCGTTCGGTAGGCGGGAACAGGTGGCACCGCCGCGTCGGGCCAGGCACGCGCGCAACTGATTTCGCGTGCTCGACGCACGCCTCCTCGAACGCTCAGCGCGGAGGAGGCGGCGGGAAGGGGAACACCTCGGGCGGGATGGTCGGCACCACGATCGGCGGAAGGCCGGGCACGACAATGGTGTTCGGTCCGGGCGCGGGTGGCGGCGGGTCGGTAGTGGTGACACGGCGCGGCGGCGGCGCGGCGACCGACTCCGCGGGCGTTTCGGTCGGTGTGGCGGGTGCGACCGCGATCTGCGGGCTGAGGGTGGTGGTGCGCGCCGGGGTGGTCGTCGGCGCCGATGGCGAGCCCTCGCTGTGTGAATCGCGTTGCAGCACTTGCGGACCGTAACCGAGTCCGAGCCCGATCGCGGCGACCACCGCGAGGGCGCTTACGGTCAGTACCGCGCCGCTGATCTCGCGCTTGCGGCGTTTGGGCGGGGTCGATAACCACGCGGGGGACAGCTCGGGGTCGAGCGCACCGGTGGCGGCAACGACCTCCGGCTGGGCCGGCCGGACCGGCCTGGCCAGCAGCGCCGCACCGCGGGAGACCACCGTCTCCGGGCTGTCCGGCACGATCACCGGAACACCCATCCAGCGTTCGAGCACCCTGGCCACCAGCGGAATCCGGGCGCAGCCGCCGATGGCGAGCACGCCGTGCACCGGGCGGTCGGAGCGGGTGATCACGTCGCGTGCCATCCGCGCCGACGATTCGATCGCCAACATGATCAGCGATTCGAAGTTCTCCTGCGCAAGCAGCACCAGGCCCTGTTCGCTCGGCAGCGCGACGGCGGTGTTCGTTGACAGCTGTTCCTTGGCCTCGCGACACAGCCCGTCGAGCGTGGCGAGACCTTCCTCGTCCGGCGGATGCGCGATCCGGCCCGACGCGATCTGCTGTTCGCGGATCAGCGAGTCCAGGTAGTCGCCGCTGATATCGCTGGTGCGCTCGCTGTAGCGCACCTCGCGCGACTGGGTATCGACAACGCTCACCGTGAGACCGGAGCTGCCGAGGTCGTAGACGACCAGCGAGGAGATGCCGCGGATATCGCCGGTGGACTGGGCGAATTCGAGCGCGGCGACGACTTCGGGGACGAGTTCGTAATTGGTCAGCTGCTGGCGTGCCATGGCCGCGCGGACCGCGCGCGCGTGCTGCTCACCGCGGTACGCGATGGCGGTGGCGCTGATGTCGGGCGTGGTTTCCAGCGTGACGCCGATGGCCTCGGCGGCCAGTTCCTCCACGGTCTGCTCGCCGACCGGAATGGTCTGCAGATCGAACGAGTGCGCCTCGATGTGGCCGTGGGGGTTCGCGGTGTGTGGTCGCGCCATACGGACAGCGCCGGCCCCCACCGAAACTCCCAGTACCGAACTCATCAGCTGCCCATCTCGTTCACACTTCACGACATGCGAGCCAGCGCGAAGGCCCGCTCCCCGGACCATACCGTCGACGAGCGTCTGTGCATACGGCAGGACTTGATCGTCGAGCCGGAGACCCCGCAACTCTACGGTGTACCGAGTCCCGCGTACACCCATCCGGCCGCCCGCCAGTTGGCACGATTGAGACAATTCCTCCCGTCGATGATCGACTTTGTCCGAACTACCCGATTCAAATCCTCCGGCCGCAGTGCGGTGAACTCGTCCCATTCGGTGAGCACCAACACAACGTCGGCTCGCTCACATGCCTCCGCCACCGAGGTCGCGTAGTTCAGGGTCGGGAACACCCGCCGTGAATTCTCCAGCGCCTTAGGGTCATACACCGTCACCACCGCGCCGTGCAGTTGGATCATGCCAGCGACATTCAGCGCGGGCGAATCGCGAACATCGTCGGATTCCGGTTTGAACGCCGCGCCGAGCACCGCGACATTCGCGCCGAGCAGCGAACCACCGCACGCGCGCGCCGCCATGTCCACCACCTTGGTGCGGCGGCGCATATTGATGTTGTCGACCTCGCGCAGGAATGCCACCGCGTGGTCGGCGCCGAGTTCACCGGAGCGGGCCATGAACGCGCGAATATCCTTCGGCAGGCAACCGCCGCCGAAACCTAGTCCGGCATTGAGGAATCGGCGGCCGATGCGGGCGTCGTAGCCGAGGGCGTCGGCGAGCATCGTCACATCGGCGCCGGTCGCCTCGCACACTTCCGATACCGCGTTGATGAACGAAATCTTCGTTGCCAGAAAGGCATTCGCGGAAACCTTCACCAATTCCGCGGTGGCCAAATCGGTAAGCAGGAATGGCACCTCGTCGGCGATCAGGTCCGCGTAGATCTCGCGCACCATGTTCTCCACCCAGCCCGCGGCGTCGCGCTCCCGATCAACCCCGAGCACAAGGCGATCCGGGCGCAGCGTGTCCTTCACCGCGAAGCCCTCGCGCAGGAACTCCGGGTTCCAGGCCACCTCGACATCGGTCGAGGTCAGCTGCCGTGCCCTGACGCCGAGCGCCGCGGCCGTGCCGACCGGCACCGTCGACTTGCCGATGATCACCGACGGACGATCGAGCAGCGGCACCAGCGTGTCGACCACGGCGTGCACGTACTTCAGATCGGCGGCGTATTCGCCCTTCTTCTGCGGCGTTCCGACCCCGAGGAAATGCACGTCGGCGTGCGCAGCCGCCTCGGCGTAGGAGGTGGTGAATCGCAGCCTGCCGGTGTCGAGGTTGCGCCTGAGCACGTCCTCGAGACCCGGTTCGTAGAACGGCACCACACCATCGGACAGCTTCGCGACCTTGCCTGGGTCGACATCCACCCCGATGACGTCATGTCCGAGTTCGGCCATGCACGCTGCGTGCGTGGCCCCGAGGTACCCGGTTCCGAAGACTGTGCATCGCATGATCGATTGATAAGCCCTGCCGGTGGCCGCACCGCGTCACCGAGGCAAGGGTCACGGCAACGGTAGGTGTACATGTGGCGACATATATCGGGCTGGATGCCCTGACCTGCGCGGATGCCGCTAGCATAGATCGGATGCGACGTCGCCGATGGGCCTGGGCCTGGTTGGCCTTGATCGTCGTCCTTGCCGTCGCTGTGACCGCCCTCTGGCCCGTCTACGTCCGCCCGCGCACCGACACCCCCGCGCGCGCCGACGCCATCCTCGTGCTCGGCGGCGCCCACGACGGCCGCGAACGACTAGCCCTGCGAATGGCCAACGACGGTCTTGCCCCGCGCGTCCTCATCTCCGACCCGTACGAGCACAGCGCCCTGATCAACCGAATCTGCCACGGCGGCTACAGCTTCGAGGTTCTCTGTTTCGACCCATCACCACGCACCACCCGCGGCGAAGGCCGCGAACTCGCCCGCCTGGCCCGCGCCAACGGCTGGCACCGCGTCATCGTCGTCACCTTCACCCCGCACATCTCCCGAGCCCGCTACATCCTCGAAAAGTGTTGGCCCGGAGAACTTCTCTTCACCGACCCCGCCCCACCCCTATCCATAGCCCGCTGGTCCTACAACTACCTCTACCAATCCGCCGGTTACCTCAAGGCCGCCTTCGAGGGCTGCTAGCTGCGTGCAGTCGGCATCTCTCAACAAAGTGCTGGCACCTGACATCAGTTTTGATACAGTGCGGGGGACACGACTTTGTGCTGTCTCGCTTCTGGCGACTGTCGGATGCGAGGCAATGGTGCGCACCCTCTGGGAGGGCAGATGGATTACGACTGGTCAGCGGTGGATTCGGCGTTTCGGGATGAGGTGCGGGAGTTTCTCGAGGCGAAGCTGACGCCGGAGTTGCGGCGGGCGGGGCGGCTGGCTACGAGTGTGTATCCGGACCATGCGGCGAGCATGCAGTGGCAGCGGATTCTGCATGAGCGGGGGTGGGCGGCACCTGCTTGGCCGGTGGAGTTCGGGGGGTGCGAGTGGAGTTTGACGCAGCATTACATCTTCAATCGGGAGTCGACGTTGGCGGGGGCGCCCGCGTTGTCGCCGATGGGGATCAAGATGGTGGCGCATGCGATCATCGCGTACGGGACGGCGGAGCAGCAGGCGTTCTATCTGCCGCGGATCCTGACCGGGGAAGTCTTCTTCTGCCAAGGGTATTCGGAACCGGAGGCGGGGTCGGATCTGGCGTCGCTGACGATGGCCGCCGTCGAGGACGGCGATGACCTGGTCTGCACCGGCAGCAAGATCTGGACAACCCATGCGACAGAAGCGAATTGGATCTTCTGCCTGGTGCGTACCTCGCGGGCGGGGAAGAAGCAGCAGGGCATCACGTTCCTGCTGATCGACATGACCACGCCTGGCATCGAGATTCGGCCGTTGGTGATGACCTCGGGTGAGCAAGTGCAGAACCAGGTCTTCTTCGACAATGTCCGGGTGCCGAAGAGCAACGTGCTCGGCCGGATCGACGACGGGTGGACCGTCGCGAAGTATCTGCTCGTGCACGAGCGCGGCGGGGCGATGGCACCGTTCCTGCAGGCGATGGCGCGGGAGATTGCCGTCGAAGCGGCGGAACAGACTGGGCCGGACGGCAATTCGCTGATCGATGATCCGGCGTTCGCGGCGCGGTTGGCCGAGGCGCGGATTCGTACCGAGGTGCTCGAAATCCTGGAGTACCGCACGATTTCGGCGATGTCGCGTGGCCAGAATCCGGGACCGGCCTCGTCGATGCTGAAGATCCTGGCGACCGAGCTGAGCCAGAAACTGACCGAACTGGCCTTGTCGGCCGCGGGTCCGCGCGGACGCGTCTATCAGCCGCATGCCACGAAACCCGGTGGTCCGATCGCGGAATTCACGCCACCCGCCGACGACTACCGCAGCGGCGAGGCATGGCAAGCCGTCGCACCGCTGCGCTACTTCAACGACAGAGCGGGCTCGATCTACGCGGGCAGCAACGAGATTCAGCGAAACATCCTCGCCAAAGCAGCATTGGGGCTCTGATGGACTTCACCCTTACCGATGAGCAGGAACTGCTCCGCACCGCGATCGCCGGATTCCTCGGCGCCCGTTATGAATTGGCGAAGAGCCGCACCGCGGCCAAGGTCGGCGCCGGTTGGCAGCCCGCGGTGTGGCGCGCATTCGCCGACGAACTCGGCATTCTCGGCGCGACCCTGCCCGAACGGGTCGACGGGATGGGCGGCGGTCCGGTCGAATTGATGGTGATCGCCGAGGAATTCGGGCGGGCGCTTGTTGTCGAGCCGTTCGTGGACACGGTCGTCGTCGGCGCCGGGCTGTTGAACCGGTCCGGTGGCGAGCGGGCCGACGCGCTGTTGCGGCAGATCGTGTCCGGCGACGTGCGCACCGCTTTCGCGGCGCTGGAACCGACTTCGGGCCAGACGCTGCACGATGTGTCGAGTACCGCGCGGCGCGAAGGTGATTCGTGGCTTCTCGACGGCGCGAAGACCGTGGTGACCAGTGCGCCGCTGGCCACGCACCTGCTGATCACCGCACGCACCTCCGGCAGCCGCCGCGACCAGCGCGGTATCTCGTTGTTCTGCACCGAATTCGACGCCGACAACCCGCCGACCGGGGTCGAGGTGCACCCGTACCGGACCATCGATGACCGCGTCGCGGCCGACATCGTCTTTACCGGCTTCCGCCTGCCCGCCGACGCATTGCTCGGTGTCGAGGGAACCGCCTGGGTCGCCATCGAACCCACCATCGACGAGGCGATCGCGGCCGTCGCCGCCGAAGCCGTGGGGTGCATGCGCAAGGTGCTCGCCGACACCCTCGAATACGTCAAGCAGCGCAAGCAATTCGGCCAGCCCATCGGCAGCTTCCAGGTCCTGCAACACCGCATGGTGGACATGTACATAGAACTCGAACAAGCCATCGCCGCCGTCTATCTCGCGATCTACTCCCTCGACGCCGACACCCCGACCCGCGCCCGCGCGGCCTCCGCCGCCAAGGTCACCATCACCCGCGCGGCCCGCTTCATCGGCCAGAACGCCGTCCAACTCCACGGCGCCATGGGCATGACCGAAGAACTGGCCATCGGCCACTACTTCAAACGCCTCACCGCCATCGACCAAGAATTCGGCTCCCCCGACCACCACCTAACCCGCTACGCGGCCATGACGAGGCCTAGTTCCGCCCGCTGACCTCGGACGGAGCCGCCATCCCTCGACATCACTCCGACGCGGCCGAGTCCGCGGCAACGGAGGAGACGCTCGGCGCGCTGACGCAGCTGCTGGCGATCGCGCTCGATGACGAGATCCTCGAACGATTGGTCGGGCGGCTGACGATCACATTCCCCTGGATCGAACTGCTACCAGAGTCGGAACGGCCCGAGTTCGTCGCCGACTTCCTCAACCATGCGCGAGGTGGGCTCGCCGTCGGAAGGCTTGCCGGGCTGACCGCCACGTTGGCGGCGTGGCGGGATACCGCTGCGGCACATGCGGACCCAAGGATCCGCGTCGACGGCACCGACCTCAACTACCTCGACAAGCCGGTGGTGGTGCGCGACCCAAGGGGCGGTGAGTGAGCAAGCGGCATCATCGGCCGATGCACGTCCCGGACCTCGACGCTGTGGTCGAGGTCCGGGATGGGGGTGGCTCAGAGCTTTTGCCATAGGGCGGGGGTGTTCGGGGGTTCCCAGCCGGAGATGGCGGTGTGGGATTGGAGGCAGAGGTAGCGGAGGCCGTCGTAGGTGACCTCGTTGCCTGCCTCGTAGCTGGTGCCTGCGGTCCATGGGCGGGAGCTGGGTGGGGTGGTTGTTGGCGGCGTCGTGGTGGTCGGGGGCGCCGTCGTAGTTGTGGGTGGGGTGGTTGTCGTGGTTGGTGCCGGGGTTGTGGTGGGGGGTGTGCCGCCGATGTTCAGGTCGACGCAGGAGTAGAAGGCGTTGGCGGTGTCGGCGATGTTCCAGATGGCCAGGAGCTTTTGGCGGCCGGTGAAGGATCCGAAATTCACGGTGTGCGTGACGGTTTGGCCGGGCTGCTGGTTATTGCCGGGGACTACGCCGACTCGTGTGTCGCCGATGTAGTACTCCCAATTGGAGGTGCTGTGGCGGGCGGTGTTCGTCCAAGTGAAGGTGGCGGACTGGCCGACCGAGCTCACTTGCCATCCCTTGCTGTCGTCGTTGAGTTCGGCGAATTGGGGAAGATTGCCGTTGCAGTTGCGCAAGCCCTTCGGCCCCTCGACGCTCTGCGGCTCGTATTTGATCGAGCCGCAAGACACGGTGCCTGCCGCGCATTGGGCCTGTCTGCTCGGGGGCGATGAAACGTAACCGTGGGCGTTCGCCAAGCCCGCCGGGAACAAGACCGCCAGGAAAGGTGCGATTCCTATGGCGGCCCCGAGTACTGTCAGCTTTCGTTTGTTGATCATTGCGCTCCTAATAGCCTGAGCAGCAGGGGCCGGCGTACTGATCAGTAATCAAAGGTGATGTCAGAGAAAAAATTTCGAGCTCTAATGTGCCAAAGACGATAAGTCGCCGACCGGAACAGGGGCAAGGGATCGAAGTATCGGCGTTGACGAGCGCGTTACGCATTGCGGCTGACCGCGGCCGGGATCAGTAGTGCCGTAAGGGAACTGGTGATTGTTGCGCCGCATGGGGCGACACTCCCCAGTGCCTCCCCACACGTCGGTTATCTGTAGCAATGCGATGCCGGCGCAGGCGCGAATCCAGACATGGGCGTGGACTATTCATAATCCCGATCGCGCGTCAACGGAATGACTGGATTATGCCGCCTGATTAGTTGATCGATGCGCCGGACGCAGATCGACCCGGTTCCGTCATGCGGACCCGGGTCGATCTGTATTGCTATGCGGTTGTGGAGATCAGTTCTTGCGGCCGGGAGCCTTGGCGCCGGACTTGAAACCGAGGCCGCCCGGCTTGGCGGCCGGGGGAGTGGCTTCGGCGGCGCCGTTGCCGTTGGCGGGCTGCTCCGGCGCCGGAGTCGCTTCCGCCGCAGCGGATTCCGTGGCAGGTTCCTCGGACGGCTCGGCCGAGGTCGGCTCAGCCGGTGTCGCCGGGGCGGGTGCCGCGGTGCCGGGTGCCTTCGGGCCGGGGCGCTTGAAGCCGGACTTCATGGCCAAGCCCTTGGCGGGGACCGTCGGCTTGGTCTCGGTGGATTCCGAAACCGGTTCGGCGGCAGCCGGTTCCGGGGTGCCCGGTTCCGATGCGGGGGCGTTCTCGGCGGGTGCTGCCGGTGCCTTTGCGCCTGGCGCTTTAGCGCCTGGTGCCTTGGCGGCGCCCTTCATGCCCAGACCCTTGACGGGCTTGGGCGCAGCCGCGGCCTCGGGCGTGGACTCAGCCGTGGATTCGGCGGCCGGGGCGGGTGTCGCCTTGGCACCGGGCGCCTTAGCCGCGCCCTTCATACCGAGCCCACCCGGCTTCTTCCCCGGACCCTTCATAGCCAGACCCTTGACCGGTGCGGCCGGTGCCTCGGGAGCCGATTCCGCTTCGGACGCAGTGGCTTCCGCGTCGGTCTTGGCCCCGGGTGCCTTAGCCGCACCCTTCATACCGAGCCCGCCGGGCTTCTTCGCCGGGCCCTTCATAGCCAGACCCTTGACCGGCGGTGCTTCGGGAGTCGATTCCGCTTCACCCGCAGTGGTTTCGGTGTCGGCCTTGGCACCGGGTGCCTTAGCGGCACCCTTCATACCGAGCCCACCACCACCGGGTGCCTTCGCCGGGCCTTTCATACCGAGCCCACCGGGCTTCTTGGCCGGACCCTTCATCGCGAGCCCACCACCGGACGGTGCCGCCTTCGCAGCCGCCGAGGTCTCGACCGCAGGCTCAGGCTCGGGCTCGGGGACTTCTTCGACCACAGCAGCTTTCGGCGCCTGAACAACAACCAGGTTCTCAGTCAGCGTGGACGCATCCACCCGATCGATGGCATCGAGCATCAACTGCGCGACATCAACAACCTCGACCCCTGCACCCTCACCCTTCTCCTGCCGGGCGGTCACACCATCGTTGAGCATCACCCGACAGAACGGGCAACCAGTCGCGATCTTGCCCGGCGTCGACCCCGGATTCGCCGCCAGGGTATTCAACCCCTCATCGACCCGATCCACATTGATGCGCTTACCGAGCTGCTCTTCCATCCACATACGCGCACCACCAGCACCACAACACATGGAACGCTCACCATGACGCGGCATCTCGATCAACGTCGACCCCGAGGCCTCCATCAACTCACGCGGGGCGTTGTAGACCTTGTTATGCCGACCCAGATAACACGGATCGTGGTAGGTGACGTTCTGCGACACCGACGCGACCGGGATCAACTGCTTCTGACGCACCAGACGATTGAGCAACTGCGTATGGTGCACCACCTCATAGTTGCCACCCACCTGCGGATACTCGTTGTTGAGCGCGTTGAAGCAATGCGCACAGGTGACGACGATCTTCTTTTTCTTCTCCTCAACCCCGGCGAACACCGAGTTCAACGTCTCGATGTTCTGCGCCGCGAGCTGCTGGAACAGGAACTCGTTGCCCGCACGCCGAGCCGAGTCACCGGTGCAGGTCTCCTCTTGGCCGAGCACCATGAACTTCACC
The DNA here is from genome assembly GCF_045040275.1 of Nocardia sp. NBC_01499. Taxonomy (NCBI): domain Bacteria; kingdom Bacillati; phylum Actinomycetota; class Actinomycetes; order Mycobacteriales; family Nocardiaceae; genus Nocardia; species Nocardia sp. NBC_01499. The sequence continues at coordinate 5,976,041 of NZ_CP109426.1, forward strand.
CCCGCGGTGGCGAGCAGCTCAGCGACCGCCTTGGTGGTCTTCTTGGCACGGTCCTCATAGGCACCGGCACAACCCACCCAGAACAGGTAGTCATAACCGTCGAAACTATCGGCGTCGCGCCCGAACACCGGAACCGTGAACTCGACCTCGTTGATCCAGTTGAGCCGATCCTTGGCGTTCTGCCCCCACGGATTGCCCTTGTTCTCCAGATTCTTGAACAACCCCGCCAACTCCGACGGGAAATCCGACTCGATCAACACCTGGTAGCGGCGCATATCGATGATGTGATCGACATGCTCGATATCGACCGGGCACTGCTCAACACACGCACCACAGGTCGTGCACGACCACAACACCTCAGGATCGATGATCCCACTGACATCCACGCCACCGACCAGCGGACGCTCGGCCTCGGCCTTGGCCGCCTCGGAAATCTTCGCCAACGCCGCCTCATCCGGCTTGCCCTCGGCGTCGACCAAACCCACCTCGTCGCCACCCATATCCTTGCGGCCACCAGCCAGCAGATACGGCGCTTTCGCGTTGCCGTGGTCGCGCAACGACATGATCAACAGCTTGGGCGACAACGGCTTACCGGTATTCCACGCCGGGCACTGCGACTGACAACGACCACACTCAGTACACGTCGTGAAGTCCAGCCAACCCTTCCACGAGAAGTCCTCGATCCGCCCCGCACCAAAAGTGTCGTTGTCCGGATCAGCGGTCTCCATATCAACCGGCAGACCCTTCGACATCATCGGCTTGGCAGCACCCAACGCCACCCCACCATCATCTTCACGCTTGAAGTAGATGTTCGGGAACGCCGAGAACCGGTGCCACGCCACACCCCAGGTGATGTTGCGGCCGACCAGGTAAAGGAAGGCCATGCCCGACATCAGCTTCACGAAGGCGAACAGCGCGACCATGGTGGTGCTCGCGGGCAGCAGCTTGGCCACCTGCATGGTGAAGAAGTCGGTCCACGGGTCGGAGTGGCCGTAGGCGGCGATCTTGCCCGCCTTCACCAGGACCATGCCGAGGCCCTCGATCAGCACGATGCCCTCGATCACGTACGCGGGACCGAACTTCGAGCCGCTGAACCGGGACAGCCGCTCGGGCAGTCGCGGGTGGTTCAGCTGGCGAATGATGATCAGCGTGCCGATGCCGAGCACGGTGCCGATACCGAGGATCTCGTCCCACAGGTGATAGATCGGCCAGTTGCCGATGATGGGCCAGTGGAATTCGGGATCGAAGGTCTGCCCATATGCCTCGAACCACAGCATCATGCCGCCGATGAAGCCGACCATCACGAGCCAGTGGGCCCAGCCGACGGTGCGGAATTTGGCCATGCGCGTGTGCGCGATGAATTCCACGAGCATTGTCTTCAAACGCGGGAAGAACGGTCGCCAGCGGTCCGGTGCGGGCTGTCCGAGCATGATGGCGCGGACGATATTGCGGACGCCGCCGATGAACGACGCCCAACACAGGAGGCTGAGCGTCGCCCCAATCGTGCCCAGCGTCACTGTCAGGGCATTCATGTCGCGACCTTTCTCTAGAGGCAACACGAGCGAGGGCAGTTCGGCACCGCCCGATTGGCTCGTATCCTAACCGGCAGTAAGTTACCCACCGGTAACATATGCTATCCGTCGTACCATTTGCACCTGAGCTATGCCCCCTCTTGCTGGGGCTTGACTCAGATTTGGGCTGTGATGAACGTCACAGCCGGTTTAGCGATCTAGGTGCGTGTTCAGGTGATCATCACCGTAAACGCCGAGGCTTCCGGCCTAATCGGTAAGGACAGGCTTAGTCCGCAAGCCTCGTAATGCATCTCGCTTCTGGCGAGACGTTGGATTACGCTCACGACGTTCTGTCTGCTGTGCCTATCTCCACACTGCTCGGGGAGGATCCGGGGCGACCGCCCGGATTTGATGAAGAGCGTTCTCGCGTGCGGAGATCGACCGGCCGGCAACCTGATGATGGATTGGAAACTGAATGAACCTCCGCAGAACCACCGCGGGTGCCGCGTTGGTCATCGGCGCGATGACCATCGGTCTTGGGACCGCGCATGCCGACGAGACTGTCGCCGCCCCGGCCGACCCCGGCATCAACTACTCCGTCAAGCTGGTCGACAAGACGGTTGTCGCGTCGCTCAAGGGGGGAACCTTCTCGGTCACCGAGAAGGACGGCGCCACCGCTACCGATCCGAAGATCAGCATCGCCAACGTCAAGGACGGCCAGGGCAACACCCTCGTCTCGTTCCCGCTCGACGTTGACGTGGACGGCAAGCTCGTCCCGGTCAAGACCGAGGTCAAGAAGGACGGCGCGGTTCTCGAGGTCACCCCGCAGAAGCCCGCTGATCTGGTCATCACCGACAAGCCGGTGATCGCCAAGCCGTCCGTCGCGCAGGACATCGCGTCGCCGATGGAGAACCAGCGCGCGCAGAACGAATTCGCGAGCAACTTCGGCATCGCGACCGCGATCGGCGGCTTCGTCGGCACGGCCATCGGCGCCGTCATCGGCTGCGTCCTGACCATTGCCGCGTTCTGCTTCCCCGGCCTGGTGGCCGGTGCCGGCATCGGCGGCATCCTCGGCACCATCGCGGTCGGTGGCCCGGCCCTGATCGCCGCGGGCGTCGAACTGGTCAACACCTTCCAGGCTGCGGACGGCACCACCAAGTGGGCCGACAAGCCGGCTCCGGCCAAGTAAAAACTGACGACCACCGGCCCGTCTCTCTTCGGAGACGGGCCGGTGTCGTTTGTCAGGCAGGAAGATCGAGGGTGCCGCTGAACGACACCGCGCCCTTACGCCGCCCGAACCGCCCGAACGACCGCTCCGCCATCTCGAACGAGCCGTCCTCGCGCACCAGCAGCACCGTGCTCGCCCGGGTGCCGTGTGCGGCGTCGGCGATGAACCGGGACGACAGCATCCGCTCCGTCCGCCGCGCGACCCCGGTGTTCGGCAACTCCGCTTCCGTTGCCTTGGTGCGATCGGCCAATACCGCGAAATAGCGGTCGATGGCACCGGGCTCGGACTCCACCACCGCACGCAGCTCCGTCACACCGCACCGTACTTTGGGCCAGATGGGCTGTGGGGCGGTCAAATCCGTATTTCCGGGGTTCAGCCCTGCCGAGCTCACGAATGTGCCGTTGGAGAGGCCGTGGAAGCCGGGAGCTAGCTCCTTCGGCGGCGCGGCGCTGCGATTGGAGTGCCACCACAGCGATTCCAGGTCGGACACCACCAGGTTGTAGCCGTTGTAGTCGTCGGGTGCGGCCGCGACGTCGAGCACGTACTTCTCCGGGCCGGGGAACTCGACCCCCGGATTGCGCGCCGAGGCGCCGCGCAGGAAGTCCATCAGCAGCGCACCGCGGGAACGGGCGTCGCCGCGGTCATCCTTCGGGTTACGCACATTGGTCACCGTCGCGAATCGGTTGCGGCCCTTGTCCTCTCGGGTAAGCCCGAGCCAGGTGCCCGGCGGGTCGCCCTCGGCCTTGTTCTTTGCCCCCTGATCGCGCCCAGCGAGCAGGCCTGGCACCTCGGGCCACCACCGCATGGACTCGGTCGGCCGGGAGTAGAACTCGTCGCGGTTGGCCGCGACGATCAGCCGATACTCCGGGTGCGCCCGCCAGCCGATCAACACCAAACACATGTAGTCCAGGATGCCGGAACATTGCCGGGCGCAGCGGCGCATTGGCGACGCGATGGGACGCGCAAGGCCGGTAGGACGTGCCCTCGAAACAGCGAAAAGGCCGACAGCGCAACGCTGTCGGCCTTTTCGACGGTCTGGGACTAGTTGGTGCGAATCCGCAGCCCCGGGTTGTCGGAGAGCACCACGCTCACCGGCTGCGCGAACAGCTGCGGCGCGTTACCGGTCAGTGCGCCGATCAGGTTGGGGATCTCGCAGATCGGGTAGTCGGCCACCGACGAGGCACTGGAGATGCCGAGCGCCTGCGTGCCGGACACGATCGGGCCGCCGCTGTCGCCGGGCAGGGCGCAGATGTTGGCCGAGAAGGCCTGGGTGAGCTCACGATCGCCGACCTGCACGGTCTGGTCGACCGCGTTGACCACACCGCAGCTGTAGCCGGTTCGCGAACCGGACTTGCAGACCGGCGCACCGACGACGGGGGTAGCGACGCCGTTGATCAGCAGCGACGGGGCACCGGGCACCCGGACCTCGTTGTTGCTGAAGCGGCCACGGGCCTGATCCGCGATCCGGATGATCGAGTAGTCCTGCGCACCGAGAATCGACTTGTCGAACCGGCCGAGCTCGTTGCCGAGCCGGTCACCGTTCAGCTCGTGCACCCGGGCGGCGTTGTCAGTGCCCGCGGACGGGATGTCCGGATTGCAGTGGCCCGCGGTGATATTCACGATGTTGTCGTTGCGGTCGATGCCGTTGAAGCCGAGCGAGCAGCGCAGCGAGAGGCGGCCGGCGACCGAGGCGTAGCCGTCGCCGCCCGCGAGCGTGCCGTTCGCGGCGCCGGCGATATCGCTGGCCTGCAGCGTGCCCTGCTCACCGGCCACCGGCGGCGCCATCACGATGACCCTGGCCGGGTCGACGAAGTTCGGCATCGGCAGGCCGGGCTTGTCGACGCGCACCGCGATGCTGTTGTTGACCGTATCGATCACCACGCCACGCACGAGGGCCGACACCGCCTCCGGCTGGCCGTCGAGCCAACGCTGGAACGCGGTCTTCTCACCGCGCAGCGTCGACTCGCTCTTCGCCACGTTGCGGACCTCGAAACCCGCTGACTGCGCGGCCTTTCGAGCCTCATCGGTACCGGGACCCTGGGCAAGCGCGACGACACCCTTACCGCCGTCGTCGAGCCACGAACCGGCGAAGACCGCCGGGTACTGCCGCTGCGCGTTGGTGGCGAACCCGGCGACCTGCTGCGCCACGTCCGCGCGGTGCAGGTACTCCTCCGGGGAGATCTTCAGATCTCGTGCGACGGCGGCAACCAGTTCGGCGGGCAGACTCGGCGCCGGATCGGGTTGTGCCGTCGCCACTGCCGCCGTCGGCCCGAACAGCAGTATCGCCGCCGAGGCGGCGATAACTGATTTTCGGACCCGGGTCTGTCGCGCAGCTGATCGGAGATGACCTATACGTGGCAGGAGCATGCCCAGACTATATGGGCTCCAGCGCGGTATGCCTACTTATAACGACGCTCTGGTTCGTTTGGTAGTCACTTTTTTTCGCCGCGCCGATGCCAACAGCGCCCGGCGCGCCTTATCCGGCGTTGGGCCGGGTGCGCACCGAGATGCCGCCGCCGACTCCGCCGCCCGAGGACGCGTCGATATCGGCGAGGATCGGACGGATCGGAATGCCGAGGCTCGCGGTGCCGCCGTACTGGGCCAACGCGACATTGGCCTCGTTGCAGTCCGGTGCCTCGGCCGCGTTGGAACCGCTGGTGATGCCGAGGGCGAGGGTGCCGGACACGATCGCGCCGCCGCTGTCGCCGCCGAGCGTGCAGGCCGAGCTCGCGAAGCCGCGCACGATCTTGCTCTGGCCCTCCGAGGTGTACAGCTGGGTCTCGACCCGATCGGCCACCACGAAGCCACATGTGAAGGTGGACGACTGCCCCGACTTGCACACCGGCGCACCGGTGATCGGCTCGGCGGTGCCGGTGATGGCGATGGTGGTGCCGTTGGCGCCGCGCACCGTCGGCTGGTCCATGCCAGCGCGCACCGCACGGTCGTTCAGCTTGATCACCGAGTAGTCCAGCGCGCTCTGCCCGCCTAGCTTCGCCTGGACGAAGCTGCCGAGCTCCAGGCTGTTCGGGATGTCCTTGACGTTGGGGTAGTAGACGGTCGCGTCCTGGCTGTCCTTGTCGACGTTCGGATCGCAGTGGCCCGCGCTGATGTTGAGCGCGTTGCCCGCGGCGTCGACGCTGTTGAAGCCGAAGGAGCAGACGTCGACGCCCTTGAGCGAGGCGTCGTGCAGCGAGACCGGCGCGCTGATGTAGGTGTCGCCGCCCATCGGCCGCCGCTCGACCGCGCCGCCGCTACCGGGCGACAGGATGACCTTGATGTTGGCGATCAGGGTCGGCAGGTTCAGCAGATGACCCGCGGGGGTGTTGGCGACGTTGAGCACCAGCTGGCTGTTGAGGAAGTCGACGGCGACCGAGTTGATCGCCGTGGAGATATCGCGCGGCAGGCTGGTGATCCACTGATTCAGTTGCATCAGCGAGCCTTCCAATCCGTCCGCGGAGACCGGGGCGAGGCGGGTCTGGTACCCGTCGGCCGAGGCGATCTTGGCGGCGTCGAGCGAGGTGACCGCGACGACGGGCTTGCCGTCGGTGCCGATCCAGGCGCCCGCGAAGGACTCAGGGCGTTCCGAGCGGAAATCGTGGGCGTAGTCGCGCAGTTGCTGGGCGCGGGCCGCACGGTCCAGGTACTCCGTCGGGGTCATCTTCAGGTCGCGCCCGATTGCCTGCACCAGTTCCGGCGGCAGGGCGTCGGCATTCAACTGCGCGGGTGTCGCCGGGGCCGCCGCGGCCGTCGTCGTGCAGAGCAAGGGTGCGAGAAAAACGGTCGAAGCGAGGGCGACAGCTTTGACCGTGGCGCGGCGCGCCACCAACTTGCGCATGAAATCCCTTCGTTGGCACGCACGTGCCAGCTCAATCCGCGGCAACGGGCCTGGAATCCGTTGGCTCACAGTCGTCCTCCAGCAACAGACCGGGCGCCTGCAATTCATCCGACAACACCGGTCAGCGCATCACTTTAGGGCACAAACCGGGGAAGGTCTCTACTAATCACCGACTGCCCGGTATGAGCAGGCCAGGGATCGTCGGAATCTGCGGCAGCGGCTGGTAAGGCGGCGTGGTGGTGGTCGGCCGTTGGCGTGTTGTCGTGCTCGGCGTCGTCGTCGGTGGCTCTGTTGTTGTCGTCGTCGGTGGCGGGGTCGTCGTCTCCGGCGGCGGCGTGGTTGTCGTGATGGTGACCGGCGGCTCGGTGGTCGGCGGCGGCACCGGCACGGTCGGGAAGTTGATCGGCGGTGCGGGCGGCGGCGTCGGGCTCACCGACACCTGATCGGACTTGGCGTCACGCATCGGCGGCACCGGCGTATTGCCGTCGTCGCGGAACAGCACGGCCACCACGAAGCCGCCGAGCACGAGTCCGATGAGCGCCGCGGCGCCGATCAACAGCGGGAGCTGTTTACGGTCCTTCGCCGCACCGGTTTTCTTGGCCGGTGGTGGTTGCGGCGCGGCGGTTTCCGCTGTCGCTACGGGTTCGGCCATCGGGATGGCCGCCGAGTACGCCTGCGGCTGCGATTCGGACGCGGGCACGGCCGGGATGATGACGGTGTCCACCGTCGAATTCTCGGCATGGGTCGGGTCGGGCGGCGTACTGCCCGCGGGGGTGGAGAGCACCGCGGCCAATGCCGCGCGGGCGGCGTCGTAGGCGTACGTGCTGCCCGGCGCGCCCGCCTCGATGCTCGGCAGGTCGGCCTCGCTGACCAGCAGCACGGACCGCAGGCCCAGGTAGTCCAGCGCGTCGCGCAGTGCCTGCACGTATTCGCGCGGCCAGTCGCCAGGATGGGTCGCGTAGAACTCGGCCGGACCGTTGAGGTGGTCGGCGGTCAGGTTGATCAGACAGAACAGCGCGGTCGCCACCAGGTCTTCGGCCCGGTAGGCCTCGCCGTCGTCGACGGAGATGCCAGCGGGGTCGCCGACGGCGAGCGCGAAGCCTGTGATCGCATGGGCGTTCTCGTCCGGTGGCGGTCCGCCTAGTGTGGCGTCACCGTCGTCGGACATGTACAGCAGCGACTCGCGAACGATGAACAACGGTTCTTCGCCGCCGTCGGTGACGATCGCCGCCGTGCACTCGTCCTCGGCGATGCGTAGGCCCACCCCTGTGGCCATCCTCGATACCTCGCTTCGGCTTTCCGGCTGACGAATCCGCACGCTCTGTCACACCAGCAGGGAGCCGTGTCCCATGGCGCGGAGCATCGACAATAACTCCGATCGGGACCGGGCACCGATCCGACGCCGAATACGGGCGACATGATGCTCGACCGTCTTGGCGGAAATGTACAGGCGAGCCCCGATCTCACGATACGTCAGCCCGAGCAGTACCAGCTCGGCGACTTCGCGTTCGCGTTCGCTGAGGATCGCGGTTGGCTCGCCGACCGCCGGATCTGGGGCGGGTCTTGCGCCGAGCTGCGGTGGCGTCGCGCTCGACGGCAGGATCGGGTCCTGCGGTTTGGCGTCGGCGCGGACCGTGCGGGCCAGCTTGAGCAGCGCGGTCGCGCTCGCCGAATCGGCCGCGGCGAGGGCGGCCTCGCTGGCCAGCCTGGCGGCGTCCCAGGTCATGCCGATCTCGCTCAATCCGGCGACGGCCGCCTCGACCGGCGCCACCGATACCTCGCCGCGCAGCACGAGCACCCAGGTGCGGCCCGCGTCGGCCAGTACGGCGGCGTGCCGGTCGCCCGCTTCGGCCGCGGCCTTCAGCGGTTTGGCGTGCGGTAGCAGCTCCTGCGGGCTCTCGTGCAGGATCGCGGCCTGCACGCCGTACCAGTGGAAGGCGTTCGACCAGGCGGGCGGTTCATCCAGTCGGCGAAGCAGGGCAAGCGCGGAGTCGACCAGTGGCGCGATACGGCCCTCGTCGCGCAATCGGATTGCGGCCAGCCACAATTCGCCGATCGGGAGCAGCGCGAGCAGGTCGGCCTCCACGTCGTCGAACATCAGGTAGGCCGCCTGCCAGGCCCGCGACAGCGCGGCATGATCGCCGGTGCGCCTGGCCAGGCCGACCGCGACGCCGTGCGCGAGCAGGCGGTCGCGCACGTCGAGCGAATCGTGGTCGAGCGCGGCGACCGTCGCGGCGGCGGCGCGCTCGTCCCCGCCGAGCATGGCCGACCAGGCCGCGAGCACCTGGAGTTGGTGACAGCGCAGGCCGCTGGCCGTGGCCTTGCGCAACGCGTCGCCTGCCCGGCGTGGCTCGCCGGTGCCGAGGCAGAGCAGTGTCGCGATGGACACCGCCGTGCATGGCAGGAATCGGTCGACGCCGGAATCGGCGTGCGCGGCTTGCACGAGCGCGGAGACCGCGGTGGCCGTGCCACTCGCGGATAGCGTTGGGGTGGCGTGGATTCCGCGATCGCCGCCGGGTCCGCCAAGAGAGCCGGTCAGTGCGGTGGCGATCAGCCTGGCGTGGGCGTTGGCCTCGGTCGGCGGCCACTGCGTCGCCGAGCCGGACATCGCCGCGGCGCCGGACACGTCACCCGCGAGCGCGAGGACCGTCGCCCCGATAGCCCAGTCCGCGCCGACGCGTTGCGCGCCGAGCCACGAATACAGTTGGGCCGCACGGGCGACCAGCCCGCGCCGGGTCAGTGCCGCGGCGCAGATCCGCACCGCGTCGGCGAGGTCCGCGCTGGACACACCGGAGCGCGCCAGTACCGGCTCGGCCAGTCGCATGGCAGTCTCGCCGTCGCCGTTGCGACCGGCCGCCTCGGCCCAGCGCAGCGCGATGAGGTCGGGGTCGGCACCGGTCGCCGCGGCGGCCGCGTAGTAGCGCACCGCCTCATGGCCCGCCTTTTCCGCTGCGGCGGAGAGGAATTCGGCCAGGCGCGGGTCGCGGACGCCGGATTCGGCGAGCAGTAGCGCGGTGTGGTCGCGCAGCAGGCCCGCGTCCAGTCGCGCGCCGAGCAGTTTGCGCTGGACCGCGACGAAGCGGCGGTCGCCGAGCAGTGTGCGCAGCGGGCCGACGGCCGGGGTGAGCAGCAGGTCGGCATCGGTGACCAGCGCGCTAGCGCGTGCCCGATCAATAAGATGTTGTGCGGCAAGGGGGTCCACGCCGAGTACTTCGGTGAGTTCGCTGGCGTCCAGGCCAGCGCCGGTGGTGGCGACGACGAGGGTCTCCAGCAGGTCCGGTGCGAGGTTGTCCAGCAGTGAGCGCGCCCAGGCGGCGACGGCCGCGTCGACCGCGCCGATGCCCGCGTCGAGCCGGGCCGAGCAGGCGGCGGTCAGCGCGGCGACCACGCCGCCGCGGATGCCGTCGGTCTGCCGGTGGATGTGCTGGGACACCTGGCGCGGCACCATCATGCCGAGTTCCCTGGCGAACGGGGCGATGTCGGCGACGCCGAGGGCGCGCAGATCCACCACCCGGCCGCGCCGGGCGACGGTGTCGGCCAGCGCGCGCAGTCGGAGGTCGTGCGGGCGCGGCTGGGCCGCGATGACTACCGTACGCTGTCCGGATTCGACTGTGCTGCAAAGGTATTCGAGGTCGTTATGGCTCAGTGTGTGGGCGTTGTCGACGATCAGCGCCGGGCGCGGGTCCGTGTTCGGGGCCGCGTGGGTGCCGGCACCGTTGGCGGAGCCGCTGATCGGATCGGCGCCGGCGTGCCCGGTCTCGACTGTCGGGGCGTCCTGGAGTGCGATGCCGCGTGCGCGCAGGCGGGAGCGAATCTCGTTGAGCAGCGTCGATTTACCGGTTTGCGAGCGGCCGCGGATGAGGTAGACGACCGGCTCGTGGTCGGCGGACTCCAGTTCCCGAAGGATCTCGCGCGCGGACGGCAGGGTGTCGAACGCGATGTCAGCCACCGTTTGCTCCGAGGATCTGGCCGGGGGCGCGCAGCACGGTGCCGACGGTGCTGCCGACGGTGTCGATCGGGTCCTTCAGTACGCCGGTCGGCAGGGTCGGCGCCTGCGGTGGAGACGGTGGTGCGGGGTAGTTACCCGGTGCGGGCACCGGGACTGGCACTGGTGCGGGCTGCGGTTGTGGCGCGCCGGGTGCCGCGGGTGGTGCGGCGGGGTCGGCGGGCTGGCTGTTCACCACGGTCACCGTCGTCGCGGCGGGGGAACCGGGTTGCCCCGCATCGGCTTTCGGGCGGTTCGCCGCAGAGGTGGTCGGATCCGTCGCGACGACCGGCGAGTTGGGATCGGCCGGATCTCGCGGACCGGTGGTCGCGGCGATCTCCGCCGCGTGTGCCGGGGATGAGAGTTCGGTCGAGGCCGGATTCGGGCCGGGCTGGGCGCCCGTGCCGATCGCGACGGTACCGGTGGCGAGCAACCCGATGAGGACCGCGGCGGCACCGACAATGGCGGCGCGCTGCCTGCCGCTGAACCGCGGCTTGCGCGGTGCCGCGTCCTTCGGCAGGGCCGAGATCGCCACTGAGGGAAGCTCTTTGGTGGTCGGCGCGGTCGACACCGGCGGTGCGACCGGCACACTGGCGGTCGCCAGATCCGCGGCGAGCGCGGCGGCACCGAGGGCACTGGTGTGCGCCGGTTCGGGGGCCGCGACCACCGGAAGTCCGAATTCGGTCGAGATCAGCTCGGCGACCAACGGGATCGCGCCGCCGCCACCGGTGAGCAGGACCTGGCTGATATCGCCGATGTCGAGCCCTGCCCGGTGCACCGCGTCGCGGACCAGGTCGATCGAGGTCTGCAGCGGCCCGCGGAGCAGATCCTCCAGTTCGCCGCGAACCAAACGGACGTTGCCGCTGTGTGTGTCCGCCGGATTCAACCGCGCGAGCACGACCGTCGCGGTATTTATCGAGAGCTCTTCTTTCGCTGTTCTGCAGCGCTCCCGCAATGCCGACAATTCCCGTTCGACCGCCGGGTCGAACGGATCGAAATCATTTGCGAGCACAGCGTTTGCCAGCACGTAGCGCATGGTCAGCAGATCGAATTCGGCACCGGCGATGTCCGTGGTACGCAGCGGTGTGCCGAGCAGGCTCGCGTGGTCGCCGGTGCGCACCACCGAGACGGTAAGGCCGGAGGCGCCGAGGTCGTACACGATCACCGCGCCGTCGCCGAGCTGGCCGTGCGCGGATTCCAGCCAGCGGACCGCGGCGGCCGGTTCTGGCACCAGGGTCACCTCGCGCAGGCCCTCCCGATCGAGGGCGGCGCGCTGGATCTCGACGGTGTGCCGCGACCACCACGCCGGGTGGCAGGCCACCGTCGTGCCGTATTCGCGGGCATCCGTGCTGATCTCGTCCATCAGGCAGGCAACGGCCGCGGCGACGAGGTCGGCGGCGGAATGCGCGGTGCCGTCCTCGGCGAGCATGTCCACCGGATCGCCGACCCTGGCGAGGAAACCCTCGAGCAGCACGTCGTCGGCGTGCCGTGCGGTGGTTCGCGGGGCGGTGCCCAAGGCGGGCGGCGTGTCGGCGGCCAGTCGCAGCACGCTGGGATGGCTGACCACGTCGCCGCCGTCATCCTGCGCTGCCGCCACGGCGACCGAATTCGACGACCCGACAGTGATGCCGAGCGCCAGACGCTGTGTCATTCGTGAACCCCGTTCGAAAACTCTGTGGTCCGGTGTCGCTGCTGTCTAGTCCGAGTGCGGAAGGCGGTACTAGCTCGCCGACGCAACCGTTGTTTCGGTTGCTGGGCGTCCGCCGTTACCGCTTCGGGGGAAGTTGCGGGGAAATTCCCCTAATGCCGTGGATGCCCCTAAGGGCGGGCGCGGGTGAGTTGTGGGGGTCGCCCCCGTTTCGCGTAACGAGTCGCGCCCCTAGCGTGAAATTCATTCCAACGATGCGGATCGCGGAGGTCCGCCGGCTCTCAGGAGATTTTCTGATGACACCCAACGCGATTCTCGAGTTCATCCTCAACCTGCTGCGCGATCACGAGGCGGCGGTCGGCTACTGCGCCAACCCGACGCAGGCGCTGGTGGCGGCGGGTTTGCCCGCCGTCACGCCGGAGGATATCGCCGCCGTCGCCCCGATGGTCGCCGAGTCGGCGCTGGTCGCGGGTGGCTCCCAGCTGTCGGCGATCGTCGCCGCTGGCGCTCAGACCGGTGCCGCCGCCCTGCTCGGTGCCGCTGGCACCGTCGGCGCGGCCGCGGCGACCGATGCCGGGCTGAACCTTGGTGCCGACCTCGGCATCGACCTGGGCGGACAGGTCGGCACGGGCCTCGACCTCAACGCGGGGCTGAACTCGGCGATCGGCGCCGGACTGCAGGTCGGAGCCGATCTCGGTGCGGGCCTGTCCGCGGGACTCGGCACCGTCGCTGACATCGGTGCGGATCTGTCCGCGGGAGTCGGCACTGTTGCGGGCATCGGCGCCGGTCTCGGAGCGGGCTTGTCTGCGGGAGTCGGGGCGGTTGCTGACATCGGTGCTGATCTTGGTGCGGGTCTGTCTGCGGGAGTCGGGGCGGTTGCTGACATCGGTGCTGATCTTGGTGCGGGTCTTTCCGCAGGAGTCGGCACTGTTGCGGGCATCGGTGCCGGTCTTTCCACGGGGATCGGGACCGCCGCGGGTATCGGTGCGGATCTGTCGGCCGCGGTCGGCGGCGCTCTCGGAGCGGCGGGGCAGGCGGTGACCGGTATCGGCGCGGGCGCGCAGGGTGTGGTTGATGCCGGGCTGCACGCGGGGACAGGGCTCGAAACGAGTCTGTCCACAGGTGTCGGCGGTGCCCTCGGCGCGGTGGGACAGGCCACGGCCGGACTTTCCACCGGCCTCGATGCCGCTCTTGGCGCGGGCGGCCAGGTTGGCGCCGATCTTGGTGCTGGTTTGCAGGGTGCGGCGACCGGTCTCGACGCGGCGATCGGTGCGGGTGCCGGTGTGACCACTGGTCTGCAGGGCGCTGTGGATGCCGGGACTCAGCTGGCGGGTGGCCTGTCCACCGGGCTGGGTGCGACGGCCGACGCGGCGGCGAACCTCGGCGGGACGACGGGCTTGTCGGCCGGTGTCGGCGGTGCGCTCGACGCGACCGGCCAGGCGGCGGCCGGATTGTCGACCGGACTCGATGCTGTCACGCACGGTGCGGCCGATCTGAATGCCGATGTATCCACCGGGCTCGGTGGTGGATTGTCCACAACCGTTGGTGGCGTGGCGAATTCGGCCGCGCAGGCCACGGCGGGCCTGGAAACCGGCCTGGCTACCGGACTCGGCGCGGCGGTCGGCGCCGGAGCCCAGGTCGGTGGCGGGTTGTCCTCGGCGGTGGACGCGGGCGCGCAGGTCGGTTCGGGTCTGGAGACCGGGCTTTCCGGCAGTGCGGGCGCGGTGCTCGGCGCGGGCACGCAGCTGGGTGCCGATCTCGGTGCCGGGTTGGGGACGAGTGTGGATAGTTCGATCAACGCTGGCGCACACGTGGGTTCGGGGTTGTCCACAGGTCTCGACGGTGCCCTCAACTCCGGTGCCCAGGTCGGTGGCGCGGTTGACGCGGGCACGCACGCGGTGACCGGATTGTCCACGGGACTCGGGACCGCGATGGACGCCGGTCTTTCCGCAGGTCTCGACGGTGCGGCTGGCGCTGGTGCGCAGGTGGGGACAGGTCTGGAGACCGGTCTCGGCGGCGGCATCGAGGCTGGCGGACATGCGGCGACCGGTCTCGAAACCGGCCTGTCGACCGGGCTCAGTTCGGCCGCGGGCCTCGGTGCGGGTTTGTCCACAGGTGTCGCTGGCGCAGTGGATACCGGCGCGGGCCTGGGCGGTTCACTTGGTGCCGCGACCCACGGTGCGGTGGATACTGCTGCGGGGCTGGGTAGTTCGGTCGGTGGTGCTACTCATGGGGCTGTGGATACGGGTGCGACCCTTGGTGGTTCGTTCGACGGTGCGACCCACGGCGGAGTGGATACCGGCGCGTCTCTCGGTGGCTCGCTCGATGGCACAACGCATGGGGCTGTGGATACCGGCGCGGGCCTCGGTGGTTCGTTCGGTGGTACCACGCATGGCGCAGTCGATACCGGTGCCGGGCTCGGCGGCGCTGCGCAAGGGGCTGTGGATACCGGCGCATCCCTGGGTGGTTCGCTCGACGGTGCGACCCACGGCGGAGTGGATACCGGTGCGGGACTTGATGGTTCGTTCGGTGGCGCTACGCATGGCGCGGTGGATACCGGGGCCGGGTTGGTTGGCGGTATCGGGTCGGTTTCGAACGCCTGGTCTTCGCTTGATGTTTCGAGTGCGTTCGGGTCGGGGCTTGACAGTACTGCCGGTGCGCATGACTCGGGATTGTTCGGCGATACGCACGCGGGCGCGGATCTGACCGGCGCTGCCGGTGCCGATCTGACCGGCGACGCGATGCTGCACTGACCGCGACGCCACCGCACTGACAATGCCCGCTGCACTGGAAGAGGTCGATACCGCGATGGGGACGCCCGCACCGAACGCCACGCCACCGGCGGTACCGCTGCTGTCGGTACTCGGCGAAACCATCGCGGCCGCACGCGCCGCGGGTCGCAACGATCTGGTCGGCCGCCTAGAGGTGGCCGCCGATCGGGTCCGGGACCCGCGGCGTCGCATCGTCATTGCGGGGCAACTGGATCAGGGCAAGAGCAGGTTCGTCAACGCGCTGCTCAATCTGGAGATCTGCCCGGTCGGCGACGACGTGACCACCACGATCACCACGTTGCTCGCGTATGGCCCCGAGCCGAAGGCGGAGCTGGTGCTCGCCGGTCCCGGCGGCGACTCCGGCGGCCAGGAGACCCGAGTTCCGGTGCCGATCAACGAGATCGGCACGATCACCGCGCGCTCCCCGCAGGCGCAAGGGCGGCGGATCCTGCGGCTGGAGATCCAGGTGCCCAACGCCCTGCTCGCCGACGGCATCGTGCTCGTCGATACCCCCGGCGTCGGCGGGCACGGAAGTTCTTACGCCGCAAGCGTGCTCGGCATGGTGCCCGCCGCCGACGCGGTGCTGGTGCTCTCCGACGCGTCCACCGAACTCACCGAGCCGGAACTCGCGTTCCTGCGCCAGGTGCGCGAACTGTGCCCGACCGTCGCGCTACTGGTGAGCAAGACCGACCTGTACCCGCACTGGCGTCAGGTGTACGAGGCCGACCAGGGCCATCTCGCCAAGGCCGGCCTTGACGTGCCGATGATCGCGGTGTCCTCGTTGCTGCGCAGCCATGCGCTGCGCTTGCAGGACAAGCAGCTCGGCATCGAATCGGGCTTCGGTGTGCTCTACCAATTCCTGCGTGATCAGGTGGTCGCCCGCGACCAGCTCGCCACCCGTGCCGCGGTGGCCCGCGATATCCGTTCCGCCGCCGAGCATTTGGCGCTGGCGCTTGGCAGCGAGCTGGTGGCGGTGCGCGATCCGGCCCGCGGCGCGGCGGCGGTCCGCGAACTGCAGACCGCGCGGACCTCGGCCGAGGAACTGCACCGCCGCACCGCCGCGTGGCAGCAGACCCTGGCCGACGGCATCACCGACCTGGCCGGTGATGTCGACCATGATCTGCGAGATCGGTTGCGCGGCATCACCAGAACCACCGAGGAGTGGATCGACGAGCACGACCCTGGACGGCATTGGGACAGCATCGCCGAATACCTCACCGGCACCATCGATACGGCGATCGGCGACAACCTGCTGTGGACTCACGCGCGCGCACTGCAACTCGCGCAGCGGGTCGCCGAGCATTTCACCGAGGTCGGCACCGCCGATCTGCCGGACGTCCGCCCGGACGCGGCCGTCGAGGGCAGTCATGTCGGCGCTGGCACCCTCGCCGACCTGGAGCCCGATATCGGCTTCGGCAGCAAACTGCTCGTAGGCATGCGCGGCTCCTACGGTGGTGTGTTGATGATCGGTCTCGCCAGCACCTTCGCCGGGCTCGCGCTGCTCAACCCGATCTCGATCGGCGCCGGACTCGTGGTGGGCGGCAAGGCTTTCCGTGACGACAAGCAGGCCAGGCTGGCCCGTCGCCGCAACGAGGCGAAGGTCGCCGTCCGCCGGTTCGTCGACGATGTGGCGTTCCAGACGGGCAAGGAATCCAAGGACCGGTTGCATCGCATCCATCGGGCGCTGCGCGACCACTATGCCGGGGTGGCCGAGCGGAGCCTGCGCTCGATCGACGATTCGCTGCGGGCCGCGCAGGAGGCGGCGACGATGGCGAACGCCCGCAGGGCCGAGCGCGCCACGATGCTCGAGCGGCAGCTACACGTGGTCGCCCAGCTCGGCCGCTACGCCGACGCCATGCAGGCCGCGCTGCCGAGCGCGCCCGTGGGTACGGTTGCCTCGTGAGCGAGCGTCAGCGAGTGAACCGAAGACACAGCGCGCCTTCGCGAACGACGGAGCCGAGCGTCAGCGAGGCGCAGTCGTGAGCGAGCGTCAGCGAGTGACCGGCGCGGCGCCGGGGATTGTTGCCGAGGCGCATCGGCTGGTTGGCGCGGCGCGGGCGGCGTTGGCGAGCGAGCCGAGGCCGAGGGCGCTGCTTGCCGACTGTGCCGGTCGGCTGGATCAACCGTTGCGCATCGCGCTGGCCGGTTCATTGAAGGCAGGCAAGTCGACACTGCTCAATTCCCTTGTTGGACAGGACATTGCGCCTACCGATGCGACCGAGTGCACCAGGGTCGTCACCTGGTATCGCTACGGTTCGACTCCGAGCGTGACGGCACACGCGGGCGACGGTGCCCGCGCGAATGTGGTGGTGCGTCGCGGCGGCGGAACCCACGGGCTGACCTTCGACCTGGACCGGTTGAACTGGAACGCGGCGGCGCCGCGCGAGGTCGATCACCTCGAGGTCGAATGGCCAGCGGCGGCGCTGGCCAACACGACGATCATCGATACGCCGGGTACCTCGTCGCTGTCGCGGGAGGTGTCGCGGCGCACGGCCCGGTTGCTCACGCCGGACGCGGAGCAGAGCGTCGCCGTTCCCGGTGCCGACGCGGTGGTGTATCTGCTGCGCAGGCTTGATGCCTCCGACGTCCGATTCCTCGAGCGGGTTGGTGCCGGAACCGGTGCGGCGCAGGGTGTTTCCGGTCCGCTCGGTGTCGTCGGCGTGGTCTCCAGGGCGGACGAGATCGGCGCGGGCCGGATCGATGCCCTGCATTCCGCGCGCGACGTCGCGACCCGCTTCGCCGGGGAGTTGGAGCGAACGGGCCTGTGCCAGGCCGTGATTCCGGTCGCGGGGCTGCTCGCGTTCGCCGCGGCGACGCTGCGTCAGCAGGAGTACGCGGCGTTCGAGGCGCTGGCCGGTGTCCCGGTCGACGAGCTGAGCACCGCACTGCTGTCCGCGGATCGTTTCGCGCGCCCCGATGTCGCGTTGCCGGTGGCGCCTGAGCTCAGGGCTCAGCTCGCGGAACGCTTCGGCCTGTTCGGTATTCGGATGGCGGTCACCCTGATTCGGCTCGGCGTGCGCGATTCCGCCACGTTGGCAGCGGAATTGACCAACCGCAGCGGCGTTGACGAACTGCGCTCGGTGCTCGACGTCCAATTCGGCCAGCGCGCCGACCAACTCAAGGCGCACTCCGCCCTCACCGCCCTCGCCCGTGTGCTGACCGCCTACCCCGGCAGCGAGGCCGACGCACTCCTGCCCCGCGTGCGCACCCTCCTCGCCGACGTGCACGGCTTCGCCGAACTCCGCCTGCTCGGCCGCCTGCGTACCGACGAATTAGCCTTACCCCCGGCCGATCTCGCCGAACTGCACCGCCTGATCGGCGGCTCCGGCATAGCACCCCACCTGCGCCTCGGCCTCCCGATCGACGCCACACCCTCGATACAACGAGACCAAGCCGTCGCCGCCGTCCGCAAATGGCGAACCCGCGCCCGCCACCCCCTCGCCGACCAATTCACCACCACCGCCTGCCTCACCGCCGCCCGCAGCGCCGAAGGCACCCTCACCCAGCTGCCCGAGTAGGTCGTCAGGGGGTGACGGCGGGGCTTGTTGGGTCTATCAGGATTTTGGCGTGGTGTTCGGGGTTGGCGAGGGTGGTGAAGGCGGTTTCTATGCCGTCGAGGCCTACTGTGCCGGTGATCAAGGGGGAAGGGTCTACCTTGCCTTCGGCGAGGAGGTGGAGGGTGTCGCGGAATTCGCCGGGGTCGTAGCCGAGGACGAAGCGGAGTTCGATTTCTTTGTTGATGGCCATGGCGGGGCGGATGCGGTCGGTTTCCATGCAGACGCCGACGACGACCACGCGGGATAGTGGGGGTGCCGCGGTGAGGATTTGGTCGAGGATTCCTGGGACGCCGACACATTCGAAGATGACCGGGCCGGACGGGCCGGCGTTGAGGGTGTGCGCGAGGCGGAAGACGTACCACCAGGGCAGGTTCGGGACGCGGCGCAGGCGATCCATGGTGTCGAAACCGAGGCTGAGAATGTCGGTGACGCCGTTGATCCGGCCGCGTTTGGGGGCGGTCCATGGGGAGTCGGTGGCGGGGTCGACGACGATGTCGGCGCCGCACGCGGTCGCGAGTTCCCTGCGGCGCGGGGAGAAGTCGCTTGCCACGACGGTGCGCACGCCCGCAGCCTTCAGCATGCTGATCACCGCGAGGCCGATGGGTCCGCAGCCGATCACGAATGCGTTCTGCCCCTTGCCGACTCGTCCCCTGCGCACCGCGTGCCAGGCCACCGCCATGGGCTCGGTGAGTGCGGCGTGTTCGGCGGACAACCCGTTCGGCACCGGCATGGTCATGGACTCCTGGACCACCACCTGCTCGGCGTAAGCACCGGGCGCCTCGACCGACAGACCGGTCAGCTGCGGCTTCGACCCGTGCCGCACGATCGGCAACGACACCACCGGCGTGCCCGCCGCCCACCGCTTGCGGCACCCTGGCCCGTAATCGACTACCGCACCGCTGAATTCGTGGCCGAGCACCACACTCTGGTCCGACCGCATGAACGAGTCGTACCCGGTGGCCACGCCCAATTCGGCCATCTCGTCGGCGTGGCCGCGGGCATGCAGGTCGGAACCGCAGATGCCGCAGCGCGACACGTTGATCAGCAGCTGCCCGCGCCCCGGTATCGGCGTCGGCAGGTCGGTGACCTCGAATTTCGAGTTGGTGACGACGGCGGCTCGCATAGTGAACTCCTCGACTCGGCAGCGCCACCCACGCTACTGGTCGGGTCACTGCCTGGCGCGTAGTACGTTCACAGCAGTACACCCGGATTCAGGATGCCCGCCGGGTCCAGGGCGGACTTGGCTGCGCGCAGGGCGAGCGCGAACGGGTCCGGGCGCTGCTTGTCGTACCAGGGCCGGTGATCCCTGCCCACCGCATGGTGGTGTGTGATCGTGCCGCCTTCGGCCGAGAGTGCTTCGGAAACAGCAGCTTTGATTTCATCCCACTGCGCGACCGTGCTACCCCAGCGGCCAGCGGCGTAGATGCCGAAGTACGGTGCGGGCCCGTCCGGATAGACGTGGGTGAACCGGCAGGTGACCACACCGGTCGCGCCTACCGCGCGGATCGCGTCGTTCGCCGCGGTGGTCACGGCGATCTTCAGCGCCTCGAATGTGTCCCAGGTGCAGGCGGTTTCAAAGGTCTCGGTGATCATCGACTGCGCCGCGAGCGCGTCACGCTGGTAGGGCATGCGCAGGAAGGACGAGCGCCAGGTGTCGACGGTGCCGCCGCCGTGGGTGTTGGCGTCGGTATCCGAATAGCGCACGGGTTCGGGCAGCGTGCCGCCGTGTTCGACGGCGATCTCGACGGCGCGTTCCATCCACGGCCGCGTCGGGTGATCGGCGGATTCGAAGCCGAGCACCAGCACCCCGCCCTCGGTCGCCGCACCGGCATTGAGGAATGCCTCGGCGGGATCGAGCAGTCGGCAGTTGGTCGGATACAGGCCCGACTGTGCGATGACGCGGGTGGCCGCGACCGCTTGGCCGTAGTCGTCGAAATGCACGGAAGCCGTTGCGCGCCACCGCGGCCGGTCCTGCAAGCGCACCCACGCCTCGGTGATCACGCCGAGCGTTCCCTCGGAACCGAGGAACATCCGGTCCGGTGCGGGCCCGGCGCCGGAACCTGGCAACCTCCGGGATTCGCTGACACCGGCGGGCGTCACCACCCGCATCGACTCCACGAGGTCATCGATGTGGGTGTACAGCGTCGCGAAGTGCCCACCGGCCCGGGTGGCCAGCCAGCCGCCGAGCGTGGAGAACTCGAACGACTGCGGAAAGTGCCGCAGCGTCAGCTTCGCCTCGCGCAGTTGGTCTTCCAGCGCGGGCCCGAACACACCGGCCTGAATCCGGGCCGCGCGACTGGTGCGATCGATCTCGAGCACCCGATCGAGTGCCCCGAGATCAAGGCTCACCGCACCGGCGAAATCGCCGTCGAGCCGCGGCTCCACCCCGCCGACCACGGAAGTGCCACCGCCGAACGGGATTACGGCGACATTCGCCCGGCTCGCCCAGTCGAGCACGTCGACGATGTCGGCCTCGGTACGCGGCCGGACAATGAGATCGGGCGGAGTTCGCACCTCGCCCAACAGATTTCGCACCACATCGCGGAACGCCTGCCCATGCGCGTGCGCCGCGCGATCGGCGGGGTCGACGGAAACCAACTCGGCAAGTGCGTCGGGCGCGCTGATGCGTGGTTCGGGCAGCGCCAGCGACTCGATCGTCGGCGGCTCGTGCGGGGTCAGCTCGGCACCGGGCAGGATCGCGGCGACGCGCGCCGTCAGCGCCGCCCGCTCCGCGCCGTCGACCGCGTCCTCGACATTGCCCCAGCCCCACCATGACCGCGTCTTCGTCGACACCGTGACTCCTCTCCACCCGCTGCGGAGCTATTGCACCACGGGGTAGCCGGGGCCGGTCCGGGGGACGAGAATCGGAAACGACGAAATTGGGGTCGGCGTTCGGGAATGATCCTCGGCGGTCGGCCGTTGAGCTATTCGACAGTGTTGAGTGTGTCGGACTCAAGTTTGAGTTGACTCCCGGTGATAATTGGGGGCAGGATTGAGCCGACCACGCTCAGCGTTGCTGGGACCGTGCTCCGTCAGGTGCTTGGGGCGAGGTCTCGCGGCCGGGGTGACACCTGGCCGTAGGGCGACACTTGCCCAGCACCGACACCAGTAAGTACGTCAAATAGGAGGAACAACAATGGCTCGTGCGGTCGGAATCGACCTCGGGACCACGAACTCGGTCGTCGCCGTACTCGAAGGCGGAGAACCGGTCGTCGTCGCCAACTCGGAAGGATCGCGCACCACCCCGTCGATCGTCGCCTTCGCGAAGAACGGCGAGGTGCTGGTCGGCCAGCCGGCCAAGAACCAGGCCGTCACCAACGTCGACCGCACCATTCGCTCGGTCAAGCGCCACATCGGTACCGACTGGACCGTCGAGATCGATGGCAAGAAGTACACCCCGCAGGAAATCAGCGCGCGCACGCTCATGAAGCTGAAGCGCGACGCGGAGGCCTACCTCGGTGAGGAGATCACCGACGCGGTCATCACCGTTCCCGCGTACTTCGAGGACGCCCAGCGGCAGGCCACCAAGGAAGCGGGCCAGATCGCTGGCCTGAACGTGCTGCGCATCGTCAACGAGCCCACCGCGGCCGCGCTGGCGTACGGCCTGGACAAGGGCGACAAGGAACAGACCATCCTGGTCTTCGACCTCGGTGGCGGCACCTTCGACGTCTCGCTGCTGGAAATCGGCGAGGGCGTCGTCGAGGTCCGTGCCACCTCCGGTGACAACCACCTCGGTGGTGACGACTGGGACGAGCGCGTGGTGACCTGGCTGGTCGACAAGTTCAAGGCCAGTGCCGGCATCGACCTGACCAAGGACAAGATGGCGCTGCAGCGGCTGCGTGAGGCCGCCGAGAAGGCGAAGATCGAGCTCAGCTCCTCGCAGAGCACCTCGATCAACCTGCCCTACATCACCGTCGACGCGGACAAGAACCCGCTGTTCCTCGACGAGCAGCTGACCCGCGCCGAGTTCCAGAAGATCACCTCGGACCTGCTCGACCGCACCCGTGCGCCGTTCCAGTCCGTGATCAAGGACGCAGGCATCAACGTGGCCGACATCGACCACGTTGTGCTCGTCGGTGGCTCCACCCGCATGCCCGCCGTCTCCGAGCTGGTCAAGGAACTGACCGGCGGCCGTGAGCCGAACAAGGGCGTCAACCCGGACGAGGTCGTCGCCGTCGGCGCCGCGCTGCAGGCCGGTGTGCTCAAGGGCGAGGTCAAGGACGTCCTGCTGCTCGATGTGACCCCGCTGTCGCTTGGCATCGAGACCAAGGGTGGCGTGATGACCAAGCTCATCGAGCGCAACACCACCATCCCGACCAAGCGCTCGGAGACCTTCACCACGGCCGACGACAACCAGCCCTCGGTGCAGATCCAGGTGTTCCAGGGTGAGCGCGAGATCGCCTCGCACAACAAGCTGCTCGGCTCGTTCGAGCTGACCGGCATCCCGCCGGCCCCGCGCGGCGTGCCGCAGATCGAGGTCACCTTCGACATCGACGCCAACGGCATCGTGCACGTGACCGCGAAGGACAAGGGCACCGGCAAGGAGAACACGATCAAGATCCAGGACGGCTCCGGCCTGTCCAAGGAGGAGATCGACCGGATGGTCAAGGACGCCGAACAGCACGCGTCCGAGGACAAGGCCCGCCGCGAGGAGGCCGAGACCCGCAACCAGGCCGAGTCGCTGGTGCACCAGACCGAGAAGTTCATCAAGGAAAACGAGGACAAGGTCCCCGCGGACATCAAGTCCAAGGTGGAGGCGGCCATCGCCGAGGCGAACGAGGCGCTCAAGGGCACCGACATCGCCGCGGTCAAGGCGGCCGTCGAGAAGCTGGCGACCGAGTCGCAGGCGCTCGGCCAGGCGATCTACGAATCGTCGGCCAACGAATCGGCCGCGTCCAGCAACGGATCCTCGGCCTCCGGCGCCGATGACGAGGTCGTTGACGCCGAGGTTGTCGACGAGCCGGTGGACACGGAGAAGAAGTGACCCACGGCAACAATTCGGAGCAGCGCAACTCCGAGCAAGAGCCGATCACCTTCGTCGACAATCGCAAGATTGATCCGGAGACGGGTGAGATCAGGGAACCGGCGGCGGCTGAAACCGCCGCCGGGTCCGGCCAGGACGCCGGGAACGGCACCGAGTCCGGCATCGGCGCCGCGCAGGGTGCCGAGCCGCTTGCCGACGCCATCGGCAAGGAGCTCGCCGAGCGCACCGCCGACCTGCAGCGGCTGACCGCGGAGTACGCCAACTACCGGCGCCGCGTCGAACGCGACCGCAAGAGCGCGATCGACACCGCCAAGTCCGCCGTTGTCACCGAATTGCTCGGTGTGCTCGACGATCTCGATCGGGCGCGGGCACACGGCGACCTGGACACCGGACCGCTCAAGTCGGTGGCCGACAAGCTGGCCACCGCGCTGCACAAGCAGGGGCTAGAGGAATTCGGTTCGGCGGGTGAGCCTTTCGACCCGACCCTGCACGAGGCCGTGCAGCACGAGGGCTCCGGACTCGATCCGGTGATCGGCATCGTTATGCGCAAGGGCTATCGGTTCGGCGACCGGGTGCTTCGGCACGCGCTTGTCGGGGTAACCGATGGCGTGGCCGATGTGGCCACCACTGATCCGACCGAGGCATCGGACGCTGATGCCGGCGCGAACAAACAATAGAAACGCGAGAGGAGGAGATATCCGGTGAGTCAACGGGAGTGGATCGAAAAGGACTTCTACAAGGAACTGGGTGTCTCCTCCGGCGCCTCGCAGGACGAGATCAAGAAGGCGTACCGCAAGCTCGCTCGCGACTTACACCCGGACGCCAATCCCGGTGATACCAAGGCCGAGGAGCGGTTCAAGACCGTCAGCGAAGCGCACGCGGTGCTGTCGGATCCGGCCAAGCGCAAGGAATACGACGAGACCCGCAAGCTGTTCGCCGGCGGCGGCTATCCACGGGGTGGCGGGTTCACCCCCGGTGCGCCGGGCGGCTTTTCGCAGGACTTCAACATCGGCGACATCTTCGGCGGCGCGAACGCCGGCGACGGTGGCCTCGGTGACCTGCTCGGCGGCCTGTTCAACCGGGGCGGGCAGCGCACGACAAGCCGCCCGCGCCGCGGGGCCGATGTGGAGACCGAGACGACCCTCGGCTTCCGCGAGGCCGCGCAGGGCGTCACCGTCCCGCTGCGGATGACGAGCCCGTCGCCGTGCACCACCTGTCACGGCAGCGGCGCCAAGCCGGGTACCAGCCCGCGAGTCTGCCCGAACTGCAATGGCACCGGCATCATCAGCCGCAACCAGGGCGCGTTCGGCTTCAGCGAGCCGTGCGATGACTGCCGGGGCACCGGCTCGATCATCGATGACCCGTGCGTCGACTGCCACGGCAGCGGCATCCAGAACCGCACGCGCACCATCACGGTGCGGATTCCCCCGGGAGTCAGTGACGGACAACGGATTCGGCTGGCCGGACAGGGCGAGGCGGGCCTGCGTGGCGCGCCGTCTGGCGACCTGTTCGTCAGCGTGCACGTCAGCCAGGACAAGGTCTTCGGCCGCAACGGCGACGATCTGACCCTGGTGTTGCCGGTCAGCTACAGCGAATTGGTTCTCGGCACAACGGTTTCCGTGCCTACCCTGGAGGGGCGCGTCGGCGTCAAGGTGCCACCTGGCACCGCGGACGGCCGCATCCTTCGGGTACGCGGTCGCGGCGTGCCCAAGCGCGGCGGCGGCGCCGGTGACCTGCTGGTCACCGTCAAGGTCGCGGTGCCACAGAAACTGGACGACAACGCGGCCGAGGCGCTGCGGCGCTTTGCGGAGGCGGAGAAGGCCAGCGGATTCGACCCACGGGCAGGATGGGCAGGTGCTTGATGTCCAATGATCCGAAGCAGGCGGGCGGCGGTTCGTCGCGCGTCGAGTTCTTCATGATCTCGGTGGCGGCCCAGCTGGCGGGCATGCACGCGCAGACCTTGCGCACCTATGACCGTCTTGGACTGGTTACGCCACAACGGACTTCGGGCGGCGGGCGACGCTACTCGGCCAGGGACGTCGAGCTGTTGCGCGAGGTGCAGCGGCTGTCTCAGGACGAGGGCGTCAACCTGGCTGGCGTCAAGCGCATCATCGAACTCACCAACCAGGTCGAGGAATTGCAACAGCGCGTCGCCGAACTATCGGCCGAGCTGGACCGGCTGCGATCGGGTTATCGGCCCGATCTTTCGCCGCCGCAACGCAGTACCGCACTGGTGGTGTGGCAACCGCGTAATCGCCGTGGTATTTGAGCGATCAACACCGGCGCAACAATACTGAATACGGCTAGCTAACTATCGGGCCGCCGGCCTCGGCATATTGATTGTGCGCCGAGGTCAGCGGCCCGAAGTCGGTTCGGACTCGGCACTTTTCAGGTTAGCCAATGATAAGCCGAGAGTCGGTGTGTGACAGCACATCGGGGCCCACGTTTCCGGCTGATAGCCGACTGGTCAGTTTCATCGCGGGCCCCGGTGGCGTGGCGTGCGGCGCGGGCCGACTCAGTCGGTCAGTTGTCCAGTGGTGTTGCCACACAGTCGCTCTGAGAGCGCCTTCGAAGCGAAGACTGCAGAACGAGTCTTGCAAATTCAGTGTATCCATGACTGATTTCACCCGATTTTTGCGGTCCACCAGTCTGTTTCATAAGGGTTTTGCGCCGCGCTTCCTCGTTTTCGGGGAATTACACGCTTGTTGTTTAAACGGAGGATTCCGCTCCTGGCAAACCTCGCCTACACTCCTTGGCAACGGCTGCTGACGAGTGTCCCGCAGCACCTCACTCGCCGGCACAGTTTGTGTTCGAGTGCGAAATGGGGTTGTGACACAAATGGATTCGCGGACTGTCGCTTTGATCAGAACGACGTTCAAGGCGGTTGCTGCGGAGGAAGGGGGGCCGGAGAAATTAGCGAGATCGTTCTACGCGATCCTATTCACCGACTACCCCCAAGTCCGCGATTTCTTTCCAGCAGCCATGGACGCTCAGCGAGATCGCCTCGTCAAGGCCATCTCCTACGCGTTGGACCGGCTCGAGGAGCCGAACAAGCTCCTGCCGTTCCTGGCCCAGCTCGGGCGGGACCATCGCAAATACGGTGTGCAGCCAGCGCATTACACGGCGGTCGCCGTCTCGCTGAAGTCCGCGATGCAGGTGTACGCGGGCACCGAGATGTGGACCGACGAGGTCGACCGGGCGTGGGATGAAGGCCTGAAGATCATCGCCGACACCATGATCGGCGCGGCGGAGAAGGAAACCACGCCGCCGGTCTGGACCGGCACCGTGGTTGAACGCCGCGAGGTGCTGCGCAACCTGACCGTCCTGCGGCTGCAACTGGACCAGCCGATGCAATACGCGGCCGGGCAATACCTGAGCGTGCAGATCCCGTCCCGGCCGAGGATGTGGCGCTACATGTCGCCCGCCGTGCCCGCGAATGCCAACGGGGAGATCGAGTTTCATGTCCGCGGCGTGCTCGGCGGCTGGGTCAGTTCCGCCATCGTCGGCCAGACCGCGGTCGGTGACCAGTGGCTGCTCGGCTCGCCGCTCGGCGGCCTCGGCATCCCGCGCAACACCAAGCGCAAGATGCTGATGGTCGGCTGCGGCACCGGCATCGCGCCGCTACGCGCCCAGCTGATGGCGATGGCGCAGCGGCGGACCAACCCGAAGGTGCACCTGTTCGTCGGTGGCCACCATCCGTGCGACCTCTACGATCTGGACACGCTGAACAGCCTGGCCGTCAGCAACCGCTGGCTGACCGTAACGCCGGTCACCGAACACGACGAAAACCCTTGGTGGTACACCGATTCCGGTGAACTGGCACCGGCCTACCCCGGCCTGGAGCCACTGGTGACCGGCCAGATCGGCAGGGTGGTCGCCAGCTTCGGCGCCTGGGCCGATCGTGACGTGCAGATCGTCGGCTCGCCGTCGATGGTGCAGACCACCAAGTTTCGCATGATGGCCGCGGGGACGCTCACCAAGAACATCCGCCACGACCCCCTGTTCTGACCGGCCGTCCGGGATTTCGACCCCTCCCGTCATCCCGGGCTCAGTCGGAGTCCGGTCGCGCTGACTATCGCGGCCGGATTCCGGCGAGGCGCTACACCCCTTCGAACTGAATCCGCTCCGCCGGAGTTCCGGTGGTGAGCAGCCGGTCGACCGTGGCATTGACCATGGCGGGGGAGCCGCACACCAGCACCTGATGGTTCTCGAACGCGCCGTGCGAGGCGACCACCTCGGCGAGGGTGCCGAAGAGCATCTCGTCCGGCGGGAAGCCGATATTGACGCGGCTGCGCTCGAACCATTCGTCTTCCCAGCCGGGATCGTCGGGGCTCTCGACCACGGGAATGACCGTGAGCCAAGGCAATTCACCGGCCAGCAGGTACAGCATGTCCGAGGCGTACAGGTCGCGCGGGGTATGGCCGCCGAAGAAGAGGTAGGTGTGCGGCGGTTCCGGTTCGCGCGCCAGGTCCAGGATCTGCGCCCGCATCGGGGCAAGGCCGGTGCCACCGGCGATCATCACCACCTCGTCGCCCGCCGGGTCGATCGCGAAGCGGCCGAAGGGCGCGCGGATCTGCCATTCGTCGCCGGGCTTGGTGTCGGCCACGATGGAGCCGCTGCACCAGCCGCCGGGCACGGTGCGTACATGGAACTCCAGCTTGCCGTCCAGTGAAGGCGGCAGGGCAGGCGACAGTCTGCGCCGCATGCTCGGCTGCTGCGGCACCGTGACCTCGACGGACTGGCCAGCGAGGAACGGGACGAATTCGCCGATCAGGCGAATCACCGCGAGATCGTGCCGGATTCGATGGTGTCCGACGACCGTAGCTGTCCACTCGGCCGGGTTGGGTGCGCCATTGCCTAGCGCACTGGGGTCCCCCGGTGTCCTACCCACCCCGCGGACTCCGTCCGCTGCCATCCCCCATGGGGACCTCCTTCATCACACAGGGTCGGAGCTGATGATGTGCTCCGGAGTACCGACCGCGATCAACGCACGCCGGGTGTCCGCGATCATCTTCGCCGACCCGGCGATCTGGATCTGCCGGTCCGCCCACGCGCCGAAGCTCGCGACCACCGCGCCAAGGTTACCGATCAGCCGCCGGTGCATGCCGTACGGCTCTTCCTGCGGCGGATGCGGATACCACCACGGATTGGTCTTCTGTTCACAGACCGGGACGATGGTGAGCCACGGATTGCTCTGCGAGAGCTGCCACATGTTCTCCACGTCGTAGAGATCGCAGGGGTAGCGGCCGCCGATGAAGAAGTGCACCCGAGGGTTGATGCCGCGCTGGCCCATCTCGATCAGCTGGGCGCGCAGCGGGGCGATGCCGGTGCCGGCGCCGATCAGCAGCACGTCGCGGCCGCTGTCCCGGTCGACGTGCAGCCCGCCGAGCGGTCCGGCGATCTGCCAGCGGTCGCCGACCCTCGTCTCGTTCACGATGGCCGGGCTGACCCAGCCGCCGCGGATCTTGCGGATGTGGAACTCGATCTCGCCGTACGGGTTCGCCGGGATCGCCGGGGAGAAGTAGCGCCACATCTTCGGCCGCTGCGGCACGGTGAGCGGCACATACTGTCCGGCCTGATAGGGGATCGGGCTCTCGGATTGCAGCCGGACGATGGCCAGGTCCTCGAGTACCCTGCGGTGGCCGACCACGGTCGCCTCCCAGTACGGCTGGGACTTGTCGGAGTTCGCGCCGATGGCCATGGACGCGGAGATCAGGATGGTGATGTCGCGCCAGCCCTCTTCGAGGCCGCGATGCCAAGCCGCGCCGTTGTACGCGCGGAAAGCCGACAACAGTGCCCGGCCCGCGGCGTCGTAGTGCGCCGCGTCTACACCGTATTTGCGATGGTCGCGGGCCAGTTGCTCCAGGAACTTCTGCGCCCGCCCCCAGTCCTCGAGGTGGTCGAGCACGTACTGGATGGCCGTGGCGATCCGTTTGGCCTGCATATCCATGGCAGGCGGGAAGAGTTCACGTAATCGCGGGTTCTCGGCGAACAAATGACCGTAGAACGCACTGACCAACCGTTCGGGTCCGTGCGGTGACTCGATCACCGAACGGAAGTTGGCGCGGACCAGCGCAGCCGAACGCGCATCCACGACGCGAAGCTTCCTTTCCCTCAGTTCTGCCAGGGGACATATCCGTAACCGGCGGTCCTCCGCTGATCAGTATCCCCGAAATCGTCGCGGACGTGTTGGTATGCACAACCTGCGGGTGGGATACGGCCTCGCTGGCGCTTCGGGCCTGTCGACAGGTTATCTGCCGGATTGCCCGGCTGGTTTCAGCAGGGTGTGCACCGGGGGACGCCGCCGGTCCAGTTACCGGGTAGCTGCCGTTCTAGATGGTGAGGACCGTTTTGCCGCGGGCGCCCGCCGCGCCGATGGCGGTGGTGCCGTCGGCCAGCGGGATGGTGGCGTCGATCGGGACCACCACGTCGCCCTCGGCGACCCGGTCCAGTAGGCGCGCCAATTCGGGTGCGCCGCCGGTGGATTCGATGTTGCCGCCGCGGATGCCCCTGGCGCGTAGGGCGTCCTCGTCGGCGGACCAGATGGTGGAGTAGACGGTGCCGCCGTCGCGGACCAGGGTGGTCAGTTCGGCGAGTACTTCCGGCGGGCTCACCAGGTCGTAGAGGACATCGATGCCGTCGGGATGCGCGGCGCCGACCTGTTCGCGCACCGGGCCCGCGGTGTAGTCGACGGTCTCGGCCGCGCCGAGCCTGGTCATCTGGTCGGCGACTTCGCCGCGGGCGGTGGCGATGACGTCGGCGCCCGCCATGTTCGCCAGTTGGACGAGGAACGAGCCGACGCCGCCCGTGGCGCCGACGATCAGCACGGTCTGGCCCGGCTCGATCTTGGTGCCGTCCACCATGTCCTGCGCGGTGACGCCGGCGGTTGGCAGCGCCGCGGCCGCGACGGTCGGCACGCCTTCGGGCACGCGCACCAGGATGCCCGCCTCCGGGATGACCGCGTATTCGGCGAAGCTGCCGTGGCCGGCCGGCGGGTTGAGGAACTTGCCGACCACCCGGTCGCCGACGGCGAACTGGCTGACGCCGGGCCCGACCGTCGCGACGGTGCCCGCGCCGTCCACCCCGAGGATCATCGGAAAGTCGTGCGGCAGTTTGCCGTCCAGTATTCCGTCGGCCATTTTCGCGTCGAACGGGTTGACGCCTGCCGCCTCCAGTTGCACCCGGACCGCCCCGGGCCCGGGCTCCGGGACCGGCATGTCGGTCAACTCGGGCGAGGCTCCGAACTTCCGTACGACAATCGCGCGCATCCATTCGCTCCTTGATCGGGCTGAAGAGTGCGGCCTCGCACACGCGTGCTAGCAAGCGCTCTTTGATGCATCAACTAACGGCCAGGGTCATCGTATGCATCCATACCCCATGGACGATGTGATTCATCGCATTGGCGCGGGTGTCGCGGCGTACCGTTCAGACACGGCCGAAATAACTAAACTTGAGTGGAACAGACTCAACCTTTCCCACGTTGGATGTAAAGGACGGCACGCAGCCGCGCGACAGCTCGTGCGGATCAGGCTCCGGTGCCGAGACAATCGACCAGTAGGAAGGTGACTTGTGGACTCGTTCAATCCCACCACCAAGACCCAGGCGGCCCTGACCGCCGCACTGCAGGCGGCCTCCGCCGCGGGCAATCCGGAGATCCGCCCGGCCCACTTGCTGGTGGCGTTGCTCGATCAGACCGACGGCATCGCCGCCCCGCTGCTCAAGGCCGTCGGCGTCGACCCGGCGACGGTGCGGCGCGAGGCGCAGGACATCGTGGACAAGCTGCCGAGGGCGACCGGTGCGACCACCACCCCGCAACTCGGCCGCGAGGCGCTTGCCGCGATCACCGCCGCCCAGCGCCTGGCCACCGAGCTCGGCGACGAGTTCGTCTCCACCGAGCACGTCATGGTCGGCCTGGCCGGCGGCGACTCGGATGTGACGATGCTGCTCGTCAAGTACGGCGCGAGCGCCGACGCGCTGCGTGAGGCGTTCACCGCCGTACGCGGCAGCGCGCGGGTGACCAGCGCCGATCCCGAGGGCACCTATCAGGCGCTGGAGAAGTACTCCACCAACCTCACCGAGGCCGCTCGCGCGGGCAAGCTCGATCCGGTGATCGGGCGGGACACCGAAATCCGGCGCGTAGTACAGGTTTTGAGCCGTCGCACCAAGAACAACCCGGTGCTGATCGGCGAGCCAGGCGTCGGTAAGACCGCGATCGTCGAGGGCCTCGCCCAGCGCATCGTGGCCGGTGACGTGCCGGAGTCGTTGCGCGGCAAGTCCGTTGTCTCGCTCGACCTCGGCGCGATGGTGGCGGGCGCGAAGTATCGCGGCGAATTCGAGGAGCGGCTCAAGGCCGTGCTCGAAGACATCAAAAACAGTGCGGGACAGATCATCACGTTCATCGATGAGCTGCACACCATCGTCGGCGCCGGTGCCACCGGCGAATCCGCGATGGACGCGGGCAACATGATCAAGCCCATGCTCGCCCGCGGTGAGCTGCGCCTGGTCGGCGCGACCACGCTGGACGAGTACCGCAAGCACATCGAGAAGGACGCCGCCCTGGAGCGCCGCTTCCAGCAGGTGCTGGTCGGCGAGCCGTCGGTGCAGGACACCATCGGCATCCTGCGTGGTATCAAGGAGCGCTACGAGGTGCACCACGGCGTGCGCATCACCGACTCCGCGCTGGTGGCCGCCGCCACGCTCAGCGACCGCTACATCACCTCCCGGTTCCTGCCGGACAAGGCGATCGACCTGGTCGACGAGTCGGCGTCGCGGCTGCGGATGGAAATCGACTCGCGCCCAGTGGAAATCGACGAGGTCGAGCGCGCGGTGCGGCGACTGGAGATCGAAGAGGTCGCGCTGAGCAAGGAGACCGACGAGGCCTCCAAACAACGGCTGGAGAAGCTGCGCTCCGAACTCGCGGACGACCGCGAGAAGCTGAACCAGCTGATGACCCGCTGGCAGAACGAGAAGGGCGCCATCGATCAGGTCCGAGTCCTCAAGGAGGAGTTGGAATCGCTGCGCGGTGAGTCCG
Organism: Nocardia sp. NBC_01499; assembly: GCF_045040275.1. Taxonomy (NCBI): domain Bacteria; kingdom Bacillati; phylum Actinomycetota; class Actinomycetes; order Mycobacteriales; family Nocardiaceae; genus Nocardia; species Nocardia sp. NBC_01499. Next base: position 6,008,591 of record NZ_CP109426.1, read on the forward strand.
AACGTGCCGAGCGTGACGGCGATCTCGGTAAGGCCGCCGAGCTGCGCTACGGCAAGATTCCCACGCTGGAGAAGCAACTCGTCGAGGCCGAAAAGGTGTCCGGCGCGGCGTCGGACGGCGAGGTGATGCTCAAGGAGGAGGTCGGGCCCGACGATATCGCCGAGGTGGTGTCGGCGTGGACCGGCATCCAGGTCGGCAGGCTGCTCGAGGGCGAGAGCCAGAAGCTGCTGCGGATGGAGCAGGAGCTCGGCCGACGGGTGGTCGGCCAGACCGAGGCGGTGCAGGCGGTGTCCGACGCGGTGCGCCGGGCGCGCGCCGGCGTCGCGGACCCGAACCGGCCGACCGGCTCGTTCATGTTCGTCGGCCCGACCGGTGTCGGTAAGACGGAGCTGGCAAAGGCGTTGGCGGACTTCCTGTTCGACGACGAACGCGCCATGGTGCGGATCGATATGAGCGAGTACAGCGAGAAGCACTCGGTCGCGCGCCTGGTCGGTGCGCCTCCCGGCTACGTCGGCTACGACCAGGGTGGTCAGCTGACCGAGGCGGTGCGACGCAGGCCGTACACGGTGGTGCTGTTCGACGAGATCGAGAAGGCGCATCCTGATGTGTTCGACATCCTGCTCGCCGTGCTCGACGAGGGACGGCTCACCGACGGCCAGGGCCGCACGGTGGACTTCCGCAACACCATCCTCATCCTGACCTCCAACCTCGGTGCGGGTGGCGAGCGCGAACTCGTCATGAACGCGGTGCGTTCGGCGTTCAAGCCCGAGTTCCTCAACCGACTCGACGACGTGGTGATGTTCCACGGACTCGACGAGGAACAGCTGGAACACATCGTCGACATCCAGCTCGACCAGCTGCAGAAGCGGCTGTCGCAGCGCAGGCTGAAGCTCGACGTCAGCGACTCGGCCCGGTTCTGGCTTGCCGTGCGCGGCTACGACCCGGTCTACGGTGCGCGCCCGCTGCGCAGGCTGATCCAGCAGTCGATCGGGGACACCCTCGCCAAAGAGCTACTGGCGGGCGAGGTTACCGACGGCGACACCGTCAAGGTGACGGTCACCCCGGACGGGGACGGCCTCATCGTCGGCAAGTAAGGATTCAGCTCCGATCCGGTGAGTCGGCGGTCGATGCCTCGGGTATCGACTCGCCGACTTGCCGTAGCGGAGCGCCGAGATAATGCGCGCCGAGCGCGAGCACGAGCATCGCGCACACCAGCGCGGAGCCGGTCGTGATGGTGCCGAACGCGCTCAGTAGATATCCGGCGAGCAGCGCGCCGAGCGCGACGGCGCCGTCGGTCACCAGATTGGCCGCGCCGACCGCGCGACCGAGGGTCTGCTCGGGGAGCACCCGCACCCGGAAGAGCGTCAGCGCGACGTTGACCACCGTGCCGACCGCGCCGACGCCACACCAACAGGCCGCGAGCACAACGGGATTCGTGCTCAGCACGATCGGGACGAGTAGCGCGGACCAGCCGAACAGCGAGCCGCGATAGACCGTGCGTGCGCTGTATCGCGCGGTCAGCCGCGCGGCGGCGAACGAGCCGAGCACGCCGCCGACACCGGCCGCGCCGAGCACGATGCCGATGATCCACGTCGGTTTGCCCGTGCTGTCGAGCCGCAGGATCAGCAGCAGGATGACGACCTGGATGATCATGTTGGACAGCCCGCTGATCAGCGTGGAGACGCGCAGGAACGGTTCGGCCCACACCGCGCGCACGCCATCGAGGAGCAGGGCGCGTCGCGAGTTCGCAGCGCGGTCGCCCCGAGCCGCGAAGTCGCCGCGGACCGCCGAAAGCGTTGCCAGACAGACGGCATACGACGCGGCATCGGCGGCGAACGGCAGCCAGCGCAGCGCACCGAACATGGCGGCGCCCGTCGCGCGGCCGACCACGGTGGCGATGGGCTGTTCCGCCTCGAACAACGCGAAGGCGGCGGGCCGCTGCTCGACGGCGACCACATCGCGGACCGCGCCGAGCTCGCTGAGGCTGAAGAAGACATACGCGGTGCCCTCGACGAACGCGGTGATCGTCAGCAGCAGTGCGGGATTCGGCACGTCGCGGACGACGACGAGCGCCGCGACGCCCGCCGCGGTCACCCCGGCGAGCTGGCAGCCGACCAGGGTCCGGCGCCGATCGACGTAGTCCGCCACAATGCCCGCCGGTATCTGAAAGAGCAGGCTCGGCAGGCCGATCGCGAATCCGACCCACCCGGCGAGCGCGGGCGAGCCGGTGCTCGCGAGGACGAGCAGTGGGTAGGCGATCCGCGCGCCGAAGAGGCCGACGAGTGAGGTCGCGTTGCCGAACCACAGCAGCACGAAGTCGCGGTTGCCGAAGACGCCCTGACTTCGCCTGCTGGACACCGTTATCCGGCCGCGCTGGCCGGGATGTCGGCGCGCACCCTCGCCTCGACGTGACGGATCAGCTTCATGAGATCGGCGCAGTACACCGACGGATTGCGGAAACCGGCGCCTTCGCGGTACCGGTGCGCGTAATGCCCACCGCCGCAGACATTGTGGATGGGGCAGCACCGGCAGATGTCGCTCAGCGCTTCGACGCCGAGCTGTCGCGCCACCACGGAGGGATTCCACAGCGCCTCGTCGAGTGGGTTGCCCGCCGCCGCCGCATCGATCCGCGCCGCGCCGGCGAAGGCCGATTTCAACGCGTCGACCTGTTCCAAGCTGCCGTCGGTCTCGATCACTGCGAGCCGAATCGGCGCGAGCCCCACCGATTCCGAGTGGCTCGGGCCGCCGAGTAGCAGTTGGATCACCTCGTCGAACAGCCGAACCCGTGTCTCCAGCCTCGGTGCGTCGTACCAGCGGTCGAAGATCGCGATCAGCCAGTCGGCATACGGTGTCTGGCTGGCACGGCCGACCTTGTTCGGCGGCGGAGTCGTCCAATTGCCGTGTGGCAGTAGGAAATCCATGGCGGGCGGGTCGAAGTGGAGGAGCCCCTCGTAGGTGTCGATCGGATCGTTGTCGATATCGATCGTGCAGAGTAGACCTGAGTACAGGTCGCTGTACGGACCGCGGACGAGTCGATCGAGCCCCCGCGCGACATCGGTGTAACTGCCAGTGCCCCTGCGGTACTTGCGGTGCCGGTCGTGGGCTGCCTCGTCGCCGTCGATGCTGACCCCGATCCGGATGCCCCAGCGGGCGCAGATCCGCAGGAACGCGTCGTCGATGAGCACGCCGTTGGTCTGCATGCCGAGCCGCACCTCGGTGACCGGTTCCAGCGTCTCGCGTGCCTGTCTGGCGAACTCGTCAAGGGCGCGATGCCCGACCAGCAGCGGCTCGCCGCCGTGGAACACGAGATTCACCGCGGGCGGGGCGAAGTGGCGCGCGTGCTCGGCGATGGTTCGGCAGGACTCGGCGAATACCCGCGCGCTCATCGACTTCGGTTGATCGCGCCAACTCTGATCGGCCATCTCGTAGACGTAGCAGTAGTCACAGGCGAGATTGCAGCGACTGTTGATCTTCACCACGAATTCGACGAAAGGCAGTGGCTGCCAGCCGATCCTGCGCAATCGCGCGATGTCCAACCCGGCAGCGGGCCACTGCGCTGCCTCCGGGGAACCCCTCATCTCCGCCTCCTCGGCGCGTGCCTGCTGCCTGGCGCTCCGACGCATCCTGATCGGCTGCGCCGGAACGGCTTTCGTGGTGGTGATCGCGACTATCTGGCCGGGCTGATGAAGGAGCTGAAGTTGCCGTCGTCGGCGATGAACGAGCTGAAGCCGCCGCGGTCGGCGGCGCCGCGTGGCACGAGATGCTGCCGCAGCGCCGGCCGCAGCGCGGCGAGCTCGGCGAAGCTGATTCCGGTTGTCGGTGTGGCGATGGTTGTCGTCATGACGGTTCCTTACCGTGCGAATGATCGGCCGTCAGCGAATCCTCGACGGCCGGTATCGGATTCGAGCCGGTGATCGGCGCGAACCCCGAATTCGACGCTACGGGCGGGAACCGGCCTGCGGTATCGGGCAAGTTTCTGATATCGCCGCCGGTGTTATGGGACACCGGCGGGGCGGGTGATCAGGGATCCGGGACAACGGTGTCGTCCAGATCGACCCCGGCGAGCCCGTGCCGGCTGGTGACGCCAAGCTTGGGAAAAGCTCGATAGAGATGGTGCGCAACAGTTTTGGGGCTGAGCAGCAGTCTGCTGCCGATCTCCTTGTTCGTCGCTCCTGAGGCGGCAAGCCGCACCACCTGGAACTCCTGCGGAGTGAGCAACGCGGCCAGATCCGACCGGGACTGCGCCACCGCCTCGCCCGCCGCGCGTAGTTCGGTACGGGCCCGGTCGGCCCACGGCCTGGCGTCGAGTCGCTCGAAGGTGCGTAACGCGCCACGCAGCACGGTTCGGGCCTCGGTCTTATAGCGTTCGCGCCGCAGCCATTCGCCGTAGAGCAGGCCCGTCCTGGCATGGTCGAACCACCGTTGCTCGGCGGCGTGCATGACCAGTGCTCGCGCGTACGCGTCGCCATCGCTGTCGAGCATGCCGCGACAGCGAAGCAGGCAGGCTTCGATCCACGGCGAACGCGTTGCCGCCGACCAGCTTTCGAGTGCGAGCAGCGGCCCGCGCGCGCGGTCGGGACGGCGTAGCCGCACCGCGGCCTCGACACGGTCGCCCATCAGATGCACCCACTGGCCGAGTGCGCGATAGGGGCTGTCATAGAGGCTCTCGAGGCGATCGACGGCGGCCTCATATCGGCCGTATGCCAGATCGAGCAGGCCGAGCGCCCACTCGGCCTGCGCGAGATCGACGGCGTTGAAATCGGTGCTTTGCCTGCGCAGACACCGCTCGGCCAGCTCGTGGCAGCGTTGCTCCTCGCCGCGGATCGCCGCGAGGACCGCGAGCATGGCCTGCGCCTGGCAGCTCCGATTGGGCTGATCCACCTCCTGCGCGACCCGCAGGCCTTCGGCCAGCGCCGCGTCCGCCTCGTGGAAGTGGCCGAGCAGTACCTCGGCGGTGCCGAGGGTGCCGCATACCGCGGGCAGCCAGCCGACCATGCCGCGCTCACGGCACTGCGTGGCCAGCTCGGCCAGGATGTCCCTTGCGTCATCGACATCGCCGATGATCATCGCCTGCTGTGCCAGCGTGAGCTGCGGCGCGGGGCCATCGTCGAGCAGCGTTCTGCCGGTTCGCACGGTCGACCGAATCAGCCGAACGCCGGCTTGCCGATCGGCGGAGTGCACCGCGAGCGGGCCGTCGAGCACCGCGAGCAGCGCGGCGCGCCGCTGCCCGAGATCCAGTTCGGCCATCCGCACCCGCGCGGCGGCCACCTCGCCGAGATCGCCCGCCGCCCATGCCGCGGCCGCGGCGCCGATCAGCATCGCGGCCGCCCGATCCGGCTGCGTCGTCGCGATATCGGCGGCCGCGTCGACAAGCAGCCGATGCGCCGTGCGGACCGAGCCACGCTCGAATTCGATGCGGGCCCGCACATCTGCCAGCCTGGCCCGTTCGTCCGGTCCAGGGCCGGACGAACGCTCGGTCTCGTCGGCAAGGCGCAGCGCGCGGTCGGACTGCCCGGCGTCGGCGGCGGCCTCGACCGCGCGAACGAGACGGCGCAGCCGGGCGATCCGGTCCGCGGTCAGCAGCGCGGCTCGCTCCAAAGCCGTTGCCGCCGTTGCATATCCGGCGCGATGATAAGCCCGGTCCGCGGCCGCCTCCAGTGCGGCGGCCGCGGCCTCGTCCGGTCCGGTCGCGGCGGCGGCCAGATGCCAGGCGCGACGGTCCGGCTGGTCGACGAGTGCCGCCGCGAGCGCCGCGTGCACGGCAAGCCGCTGCGGGAACGGCGCGCTGCGATAGGCGGCCGCGCGTTGCAGCGGATGCGCGAAGCCGATCGACGACCCGACGACGGAAATCATGCCGGAGCGTTCGGCGGCCGAGAGCGCATCGACCGTCGCGCCGAGAGCGGTCAGGACCCGCAGCACCAGCGCCAGGTCGCCGGTTTCCTCGGCGGCCGCCACCAGCAGGGCGAGCCTGGCGTGCGCGGTCTGGTCGGCGATGCGGCCCTGGTATCCGCACTGCAACCGATCCGGCAGCGGCAGCGGGCCGAGCGGCAGCGTGTCGATATTCATCTTCGGCAGCTCGAGCAGGGCGAGCGGATTGCCCGCCGCGGTCGCGAGCACGCACTCGCGTATCTCGCCGGGCAGCTCGCCCGCGTGTTCGGCGAGCAGCCCCCTGGCCGCCTCGGCATCGAGCGGGGGCAAGCGCAGCTCGGCCACGCCGGACACGGTGAACTCGGGTCGTCCGGCGAACAGGATCACGACCCGCTGCGCGCCGAGTCGGCGCGCGGCGAACACCAACGCCTCGGCCGAGGGGCGGTCGAGCCACTGCGCGTCATCGATCAGGCAGAGCACCGGTTGCGCGTTCGACAACGTGGTCAGCAGCGATATCGTGCCGACACCGACCAGGAAACGGTTCTCGGCCAGGCGCGCAGGCGACGCACCGAACGCGGCGAGCAGTGCTATCCGCTGCCGTCCCGGCAGCGTGCCGAGGCCGCCGAGGACGGGGGAGAGCAGCAGTTGCAGACCCGCGAACGGCAGTTCGGCTTCGCTCTGGATGCCGGTACAGCGCAGCACCCGCCACGCGTCACCGGCCAGCTCCGCCGCCAGCTCGAGCAGGGCCGATTTGCCCGCTCCCGGCTCGGCGACCAGGAACAGGGCGCTACCGTGGCCCGCCGCGGCGGCATCGAGCAGTGCCAGGATCCGCCGCTGCTCCTCGCTTCGACCGTATAGCACGAATTCAAAAGTAACTGGTACGCAACGTGTTCGGGCCGTTCGCGGGACATCCGCCGAACAGCGAGGCACATCTTCGCGCTCGCCGCCGACCGCACCGTGCCCTGCTTCGGCCACGCGGCCGGTTCGGCGCGTGAGTGTCGTCTACCTGACCGAAACGCCCGCGCCGCCTAACCTGGAGTCCATGACCAACCCGAACGATCCGTGGGGGCAGCGGCCGCAGGACGCGCCGACCGAGCATCTGGCGGGCAAGTCAGGATTCGAGCAGCCGCTGCACACCACGGAGTACGCCGACGCATACGGATCCGGCGCGCCCTCGGCCTATCCGGCCACCGAGCAGTTCGACCAGTGGTCGCCGCCCCCGCCGAACGCCACCCGCGAGCTCCCGCCGCACGACAACCAGTGGGGTGCCTACGAAAGCACCTACGGTGGCGGTCAGTGGGCGGGCGTCGCGCCGCCGCCGAGCGATGCCGTCCCTCCCGGCGCCGGCATGCTGCCGCCGGAACCGCCGCCGCGGCGCAACACCGGTTTGTGGATCGCGCTCGGCCTCGGGACCCTCGCGCTGGTCGCGGTGATCGGCATCGTCGGGGGAGTGCTACTCGCCGGAAAGGATTCGTCGTCGACGAGTGCCGCGAGTACCTCCGCGTTCCCGACCGCGAGTCGTCCCCTTCCCGGGACACCGCGCGGCACGCCGAGCGGAGTTCCGAGCGTGCCAGGCCTCGGCGGCATCGACAATCTCGGCGCGACCATGGGCACCATCACCACCAACGACGGCACCACCCTCAGCATCAGCAGCCTGCTCGGTTCCGCGGTCACCGTGCACACCGACGCCAACACCCAGGTGATCTCGATGTCGGGCACCAAGGTCTCCGATCTGCCCACCGGCGACATCGTGTTGATCCAGGGTGACAAGGCCGCGGACGGATCGATTCAGGCCAAGGTCATCATCAGCACCGCGCTGCCCGGCGGCGGAAAGTGAACGACCCGAACCATCGCCGCGCCTTCGCTCGGCCCCGTGCGGGCTGTCGACGGACGTTGTCCGGCCGCGCCCATTAAGCTGGACAACGATGACGGCAATGTGGTTCGGCCTTGCGGCGATCGCACTCGTGGGTGCGATCGTGCTGCTGTATTTCGATCGGATCCAGCGACAGCGGACCGGTCACGCGCGGCAGGTCTGGGCGAAATCCCAGGGCTACACGTATGTGTCGGTGGAGCCAGCGCTGCCGTCGACCTGGCGTCGCGGCGCGCTGGCCAAGCTCGGCTACCTCTCCGCGGTCGATGTGGTGTCCGGCATCCGCAAGGGCGAGAAGTTCGTGCTCTTCGATCTGGAGGACTCCGCGACGCTGATCGCGGTGCGCCGCCAGATCGGCTCGGACATCGATGTCGACATGCGGCTCAAGACCGCGTCACCGCCCAAGGACGCCGACCTCGAGCTGCTCGGCGCCATCGGCGATCGGGTGGTGTTCGCGACCAACCCGGAAATCGCCAGGCACGCCGTCGATCAGCGGATGGTTGCGTTCATCGAGACGCTGCCCGACACCGTGCAGATGCTCTGGAGTGAGGGCAACTGGACGCTGGGCATGTTGTCCGTCGGTACCTCGTCGCGCGAGTGGGAGACCTCGATCGACGCGGTGCTTCGCCTGTCCGGGCTGCTGCACGTGCTGCCGCCGGTGAGCGAGCCGCGCTTCGACAGCGGCGGGCACGATCCTGGCCGGCCGCGCCCGCGTGGCCGGCAGCGTCCGGAGGACGCCGACGAGGAAGAGCTCGACGAGCCGCTCGGCGCCGCCCGGGTCCAGCCGCCGCGGCTGCGCAAGGACGAGGAATTCGACGAGGCGCCGTTCGTCGAGCAGGGCTACGACGAGGACTTCGCCGACGACCGCGCGCCGCTGTCGGCACCGGACGAACCGGAACCGCCGCGCCGCCCGTCGCTCGCCGTGGTGCCGGACGCGCGAGCCAGAGTTCGCGAGGAACGCAGGGCCGCCGACGAATGGTCGCCGGAACGACGCGACGAGTGGTCGCCGGAAGAGCGTGACAAGCGTTCGTCCGAACCGCGCGACGAGTGGTCGCCCGAGCAGCGTGACAAGCGTTCGTCCGAACCGCGTGACGAGTGGTCGCCTGATCAGCGCGATAAGCGCCCTGCCGATCCGCGCGATGAATGGTCGCCAGAACCGCGCGACAAGCGGCCCACCGAGCGCGACAAGTGGTCACCGGCGCAGCGGGACGAACTCCCGGCCGACGACTGGGCCGACGAGCCCGACCGTCGCCAGGCGCGCGAGGACGACCCCGCGGCCGAGCCTCCCGGCGGCCCATTCCATCCCGGCTTCCGTCCGTATCAGGGACCTGTGCCGCAGTGATCGGCTCGGCCTGCACCCTCGCAGTTCCGCGGCCGATCGAGCACAGGTGACGTATTCGGCGCCCAAGGCCTACGTCGTATCCTTCACGGAAGGGTTGGCAGGTGGACTGGCCGGAACAGGTGTCCGGGTCCAGGCCCTGTGCCCGGGATTCGTGCACACCGAATTCCATGAGCGAGCCGGTATCGATACGTCGTCGCTGCCGAAAGCCTTGCAGTACAAACGCTTACTACCGTCGCCGGGATGATCCCGCGAGCCCTGGCGGCCCGACTGAATCGCGGCCTGTTCAACACACGCGGAAGGACTTAGGAATGATCGACGAGGCAACCACCAAAGAGTCGTCGCTCGGCACTGTTGCGGGTTCGGACCGAGACAGATTGGCGGCCCTGGTGCGCGAACTGGCGGTCGTGCACGGCAGAGTCACCCTGTCCTCGGGCAAGGAGGCCGACTACTACGTCGATCTGCGCCGCGCGACCCTGCACCACAGCGCCGGACCGCTGATCGGCAAGCTGCTGCGCGAACTGGTCGCGGACTGGGATTTCGACGCCGTCGGCGGGCTCACCATGGGTGCCGATCCGGTCGCGTTCGCCGTCATGCACGCGCCGGGCCGCCCGATCGACGCCTTCGTGGTGCGCAAGGCCGCGAAGGCGCACGGGATGCAGCGCCAGATCGAGGGTCCCGACATCGTCGGCAAGCGGGTGCTCGTCGTCGAGGACACGACGACCACCGGAAACTCGCCGCTCACGGCCGTGCGCGCGTTGCGTGACGCGGGTGCGACGGTGGTCGGCGTCGCCACCGTCGTCGATCGGGAGACCGGGGCCGACCAGGTGATCGCCGCCGAGGGATTGCAGTATCGTTCCATCCTCGGACTGAAGGATTTGGCCCTCAGCTAGCCTGGACAGTGGTCTAGTTCTTCAAAGGTGAAGGGTCATCTCCAGTGGTGAGCATTGCAATCAACAAAAATCGCGACAACGTTGCGATGCTCGGTATCGGTGCCTATCGACCGCAGCGAATCGTCAGCAACGCCGATGTGTGCGAGGTTCTCGACTCCACTCCCCAGTGGATCTACGAACGCACCGGCATCCAGAACCGGCGTTGGATCAGCGGGGACGAGACGCTGCAGTCGATCGCGGCCGCCGCCGGTGAACGCGCGATCGTCAACAGCGGCATCGATCGGTCCAAGATCGGCGCGCTGATCCTTGCCACGTCGAGTTGGCTGATGCTGACCCCGCACGGCGCACCGTCGGTCGCCAACGACCTCGGCATCAACGGGATCCCGGCGTTCGACCTGACCTCCGGCTGCGGCGGTTTCGGCTACGGCCTCGGCGTGGCCGCCGACCTCATCCGGGCTGGCTCGGCCGAGTACGTGCTGTTGATCGGTGCCGAGACGATGACGGTCGGGCTCGACCCGACCGATCGCGGCACCGCGATGATCTTCGGCGACGGAGCCGGTGCGGTGGTGGTCGGGCCGAGCGAGGAGAACGGCATCTCGCCGACGGTGTGGGGCAGCGACGGCGAGAACGCGGCCGCGATCGCGCAGGACGTCAACTTCCTCGACTACATGGAGAAGGCGCAGGCGATGCAGGGCACCGACCCGGCCGTCGAGCCGATCGGCCGGATGTCGCTGCGGATGGAGGGCCCGCGCGTCTTCCGTTGGGCCGCGGTCACTTTGCCGCGCGCGCTGTCCACCGCGCTGGAGATGTCCGGGGTGGCCAAGGAGGACATCGAGGTGTTCGTCCCGCACCAGGCCAACGCCCGCATCAACGAGCTGATGAAGAAGAACCTCGGCCTGGCCGAGGACATCCCGATGGCCAACGACATCGAACAGACCGGCAACACCTCCGCCGCGTCCATCCCGCTTGCGATGGAGGAGATGCTGGTGACCGGCAAGGCCAAGGGTGGTCAGCTGGCGCTGCTGCTCGGCTTCGGTGCCGGACTGAGTTATGCCGGTCAGGTCGTCACGCTGCCGCCGAAGCCGATCGAGCCGAGCTTCTGACCCGATGCGGGTGTTCCGGGCCGGGTTTCTCGTCGCGGCCACTGTCACCGTCTACGCCGCCGTCACCGGGCGGGAGAAGGTGCAGTGGTTCGCGAAACCGCTGATGATGCCGCTGCTTGCCGCCGATGTGGTGACCGAGGGGACCGATATTGATCCCACGGATCGCACGGTTCTGCTCGGCTCACTCGGAGCCGCGACGCTCGGTGACATCCTGCTCATCGACCCGGACAACGACCGCCGCCTGATCGCCGGTGCGTCGTCGTTCGCGGTGATGCAGGCCGGATACTCGGCGCTGTGGTTGCGCAAGGGCGCGCGCCCACGCGCCGAGGTGGCGCTGCCGCGGCTGGCGGCCTGGCTCGGCGCGGCCACGTTGCTCCGCGCGAAGGCACCGACCGTCGCGTTGCCGCTCACCGTGTACGGGGCGACATTGGGCACCGCCGGTGTGCTCGCGTCAGATCCGGCGCTGGCACCCGGCGCGAAAAACATTGCGGGCGTTAACATCCCCAACGCCGACCCGCACAGCCGGCTCGGTCTCGGCGCGCTGCTGTTCACCATCTCCGACGGACTCATCGTGCTCCGCCGCCTGTTCGCGCGCGGCGAGCGCGCCCGCCGGATAGCCGAGGGCGTCATCCTGACCACCTACGCCGCGGCCCAGTTCCTACTCGCCGACCCCGCCGCCCACGCGAAAGCCGAACGGCCGCAGTCGCTCAGCCGCGGGTGACGAGCGAATCGGTCGTCCGCAGGAACAGCTCCAGTGCCGCGAGCAACGCGTCCGGCGCGTCCTCTTGCGGAAAGTGGCCCGCGTTCGGGAGCTCGATCACCGGTGCGTTCGGGAAGGCTTCGCGAAACGCCGGAATGATGTAGCGGGGTAGCAGCGCGGTATCGCGCATGCCCTCCAGCAGCACCGCCGGTTTGGCAAGCAGTGCCGCCGCAGCCGCTGGATCAGGCTGGGGCAGTGGCGGTTTCGCGCCAGGCGTGACCAACTGCTGTGGAAAACGAAGGACACCGCGGCAGGCAGCGCGGTCGGTGAAATGACCCGCGTAAGCGCGAATCCAGGTAGGCGTGACGACCTCGGGGCGGGCGATGGTCTGCAACGCGAGCATCAGATGGGTCACCGAACTTCCCGCGTTGCCGAGGATTTCGTCGAGCGTGCCGTCCGCCTGCGCCGCGCCCGCCCAGCGGAACCAGGCGCTGTCGGCGTGGTTCGCGTTCATCAGGTCCTGGTATCCCGGCATGCCGAGCGGCAGCACCGTGTTGATCGCGACGATGCGATCGACCCGGTCGGGGTGACGCAAGGCGAAGCCGGTGCCGATCGGCCCGCCCCAGTCGTGCAGCACCAGCGTGATCCGGTTCAGGTCGAGCACGTCGATGAGCAGGGTTTCCAGGTTGTCGACGTGGTTGAGCGCGAGGTAGTCGGAGTCGGGCGGGGTCGCGCTCTTCCCGAAGCCCATATGGTCGGGCACGACGACGCGGTGGCTTCGGGCCAGCGGGTCGATCAGGTGCCGCCACAGATAGCCCCAGGTCGGTTCGCCGTGTAGCAGGACGAGGGTTTCTCGTGCCTCGGGCGGGCCCTCGTCGACGTAGTGCTGACGGAAACCGGCCGCCTCGGTATACCGGGCGCGGTAAGGCCAAGTGCCGTCGAAGGTTTCATCACTGCGGATCATGTGCTGCCTCTCTCGTTCGGATCGGGCTCGGCGAGGCTAACCGGGGTCCACTGTCATCTTCTGTCAGTGGAAAGCTGATGGTTATGCGGGCGAGCAGGCTGTTGTCGATCGTGTTGTTGCTGCAGGCCAGGGGCCGGATGACGGCGGAGCAGCTGGCGCGGGAGCTGGAGGTCTCGGTGCGCACGATCTATCGAGACGTCGAATCGCTGAGTCTGGCGGGTATTCCGCTCTACGGCGAAGCGGGTCACGACGGCGGTTACCGGCTGGTCGATGGTTATCGCACGCGCTTGACCGGTTTGACCGCCGACGAAGCGGAGGCGTTGTTCCTGGCCGGCCTGCCAGGCCCGGCCGCCGACCTCGGGCTCGGCGCCGTGCTGGCCACGGCGCAGCTCAAGCTGAAGGCGGCGCTGCCGGACGAACTGAGCGAGGGCGTCGGCCGGGTCAAGGAGCGGTTCCACTTGGACACCTCCGACTGGTACGTCGATCCGGACAGCACCGCGCAGTTGGCGGCGGTGGTCGATGCGACCTGGAGCCAGCGCCGCATCCGGATGCGCTATCGGCGGTGGGCGCAGCCACGGGAGGTGGAACGCGAGGTCGCGCCCTACGGTCTAGTGCTCAAATCCGGCCGGTGGTACCTGGTCGCCGAGTCCGACGGGATTCGTACCTACCGGGTGTCGCAGATCCTCCGAATCCAGGTGCTGGACAACATATTCGAACGTCCAGCCGGATTCGATCTTGCGGCTCGCTGGGCCGAATACCTCGATGATTTCGACGCCCGCCGCTATCACGGCGACGCGCGAATTCGGCTGTCGACGCGCGCGCTCGAGCGGCTGCCGCACCTGCTCGAACCGGCGTTGGTCCGTGCGGCCAGGGATAGCGCCGAACCGGCCGATCGCGACGGAAGGATCATCGTGACGATGCCGATGGAGACCGTCGAACACACCGCGGGTCTGTTGCTACGGCTCGGCGCGGACGCGGAAGTACTGGCACCGGCCGAGCTGCGCGGCCGGATGGCCGAGATCGCCACCGGCCTGGCAAGGATCTACCGCACGAATGATGCGAAAGGCGCTGTCACAGAACCACAATGATGCGATCGCGGTTCGCGGGGTCGACTCGGATCGAGATGGTCTCGCCGACCGCGAGCCGCGGTTTGTCCGCCGGAGTGACATCGAAAACGATTGTGCCCCGGTAACTTTCGGAGCCCGGGATGGTCAACTCCAAATCCAGCTCGGTCAACTCGGTGTGATGATCGGTCCGCTCAAGCGGATGCACCCCGTGCACCGTCGCCCAGCCCTCCAACCCCTCCCGCCACAACCGCCGGTCCGCCTTCGACGGCCGCGACGCCAACATCATCCCGATCCCCACGCACGTCCCGAACAACCCGACCAACGCCACGATCTGATACGGCAGGGTCCCCGACGGCGTGTGCTGAACCACCCAGCCCAGCCACAGCCCGAGCACAACCAGGTACCCGGCGGTCACCGCGAGCACCGTACGCAAGATTCGCCCGTGATCCATCCCAGCCTCCACCCCGACTGTCGGATCTTCAGGATAAGCCCGCTACATCACTGACGTGCGTAAATCGAGGGCGTACCAGTCAGGCCTGGTCACCCCTTGAGGCGCAGTACCGCGAGGACGCGGCGGTGGTGGGTGTCGGAGGGCGGCAGGTCGAGTTTGGTGAAGATGTTGCCGATGTGTTTTTCGACGGCGCGTTCGGTGACGGTGAGGGAGGTGGCGATGGCGTTGTTGGACAGGCCCTGCGCCATCAGTTCGAGTACTTCGCGTTCGCGCGGGGTGAGGCGGGTGAGGGAATCTTGCTGGCGGGAGGCGCCCATCAATTGGCTCACCACCTCAGGGTCTAGTGCGGTGCCGCCGGTGGCGACACGGTGGAGTGCGTCGACGAAATCGCGGACGTCGGCAACCCGGTCCTTCAGCAGGTAGCCGACGCCGCTGGCGCCGCCCGCGAGAAGTTCGGTGGCGTAACGGGTTTCGACCCATTGAGAGAAGACGAGCACGCCGGTCATCGGGTATTTGCGGCGCAGTTCGATCGCGGCGAGCAGACCCTCGTCGGTGAAGCTCGGCGGCATGCGCACGTCCACCACGGCGACATCGGGATTGTGCAGGCCGACCACGTCGCTCAGCGTTGTCGCGTCGCCGATCATGGCGACCACCTCGTGGCCGCGCTCGACGAGCAGGCCGGCGAGCCCGTCGCGCAGGATCGCGCTGTCCTCGGCGATCACGATCCGCAGCGACTCACTCACCGCGAGCCGTCCTTCGGCAGCAGGATGGTCACCACGGTGGGGCCACCGGTCGGGCTCTGCACGGTGAGGGCGCCGTCGACGGTGCGTGCTCGCGCGGCCAGGCCCGAAAGTCCGCTGCCCGCGGCGAGTTCGCCGGGGGCGGGTTGCAGTACGCCGCCGATTCCGTTGTCCCGCACGGTGACCGCGATGGTCCGTGAGTCCGTCGGCACCACCGAGATCCACGCCCGGGTGGCGTTGGCGTGTTTCACCACATTGGTGAGCAGTTCGGCGACGGAGAAGTAGGCGATCGCCTCGACCGCCGGATTCGGGCGTTCGGGCAGGTGCACCCGCAGCTCCACCGGGACCGAGCTGCGCGCCGCCAGTGTTTCCAAGGCCGGGCCGAGTCCGAGTTCCAGTGCGGGCGGGTGGATTCCGCGGACAAGCTCGCGCAGTTCGGTCAACGCCTCCTTGGAGCTGGCGTGCGCGTTCGCGATCAGGTCACGCGGGTCGCCACCCTCGGACAGCCGATCTTCGGCCCGGCCCAATGCCATCGCGATGGTGACCAATCTGGCCTGGGTGCCGTCGTGCAGATCTCGCTCCAGCCGCCGCAGCGTTGCCGTCGAGTCGTCGACCGCCGCCTGCCTGCCCTGCTGCAGTTCGGCGATCCGCCGATCGCCCGCGGTCGCGGTCAGCAATGCGATGGACAGCAACCGGTGAATCCAGCAGACCCCGCGCAGCAGCCACGGCAGGGCGAAGCAACCGATGACGCCGATCGCGGCCAAGCCGAGCGCCCTCGGCCAGGTTTCGATGTAGTAGCTACCGAACTGGGCCAGCGAATGATGTTCCACGCCTTGATCATCGATATTGATCGGATCGTAAAGCCACCACGGGATCGGCGAGAGCGCGACGAACACCGTCGTCGCGATCACGATCAGCACCAGCCAGCCGACCGCGACACCGAGCACGGACTGCGCGAGCAAGAACAGCGCGGCCCGCCAGCTGGTCCGATCGGTGAACGCGCTCTTGATGAAGCCGATCAATCCCGGTTCCGGCCGAAACGGCGGGGGCGGCGGCAGCTGCGCATCGAGCAGGTCCTTGGCCAGCGCCCGATAGATCCGACCCCAGGTCCGGCCGCCGAGCAGGATGACCGCGAGGATCGGCACGCCGATGATGGTGAGCGAGATCGCCAGGCCGCCGCCCCATCCGACGTACATGTACGCGAGCGCGAAGCAGCCGAGGACGAACACGGTGAACACGTAGACGAGTTCTTTCCAGGCGCGGGCCTGGAACGGGGCGCGCAGCACGGCACGGACCACCCGCTCGGCGGAGCGCCCGGCTTTTCCGGGCGCCGGGTCGAGCACGAGGGTGGGTTCGACGTGTGTCTCGGTCATGGCTTCCATGGTTGTCGGCGGGACGGCGGTATTCGATGGAGCTGTCCGCCGAGTATGTGGTGTAGCCAGCTACACCAACTACCATCCAGCGGATGAGCTATCCGCCGCAGCAACCGCCGTACGGCTATCCAGCCTACGGGGCCTACGGACCGCCGCAAGAACACCCACAGGCCACCATCATTCTGATCCTCGGCATCCTCAGCCTGGTGTTCTGTCAGATCATCGGTCCGGTGGCGTGGGTGATGGGCAAGCGTGCGCTCAACGAGATCGACGCGTCCGGCGGTGCGCTCGGCGGACGGTCGAATGTCATGGTCGGCTACATCTGCGGGATCATCGCCTCGGTGCTGATCATCATCAGCCTCCTGTTCATCGCGCTGTTCCTCGTGCTCGGGATCGCCGGAGTCTGGAGCAGCAGCAGCTACTGATCCGGCCGCATGACAACGCGGCGGCGGGCGGAATTAGCATCGTCGGAGTGAATCACCCAGTGCCTGACACGGCGGAGCAGGACCCACCCGGGCCCACCGAGTGGGGCGAGCACCCGCACGGTGTCGGACCGTGGGCCGCCGAGCACGCCGAGCCGCCGCCTGCGGATCCCAGGCTCGACCCCGAACTACTTGCCGACGGCGACCGCCGCAACGTGGTCGACGCCTACCGGTACTGGACTCGCGCATCGATCGTCGCCGACATCGACCGGCGCAGGCACCCGTTCCACGTCGCCATCGAGAACTTCGGCCACGACGCCAATATCGGCACGGTGGTACGCACCGCCAACGCCTTCGCCGCGGCCGCCGTCCACATCGTCGGCCGCAAGCGTTGGAACCGCCGCGGTGCCATGGTGACCGACCGCTACCAGCACATCGAGCACCACGCGAGCATCACCGAACTACTCGGCTTCGCCGCACGCGAAGGACTCACCGTCGTCGCGGTCGACAACGTCCCCGGCTCGGTCCCACTCGAAACCGCCGACCTGCCCCGCAACTGCCTGCTGCTGTTCGGCCAGGAGGGCCCCGGCGTAACCGAACACGCGAAAGACGCGGCAGCCATGACCGTTTCGATCGCCCAATTCGGCTCGACCCGCAGCATCAACGCGGGCGTCGCCGCCGGAATCGCCATGCACGCCTGGGTCCGCCAACACGCCGACCTCACCAACGCCTGGTAGGAACGCTTACAGATCGTCGGGGAGTACCGGGAATACCTGGTGCGCGGTAAGTGGGGTCGATCATGGTGATCGCCTGCGCCTGTCCGAGGGCGCGCCGTCCGACATGGTCCAGTTCGGCGAGCACGACAGGGGACAACACCACGAGCCCGGCTTGTTCCAGGGCGAGAAACGCTCGGTTTCTTGGCCCCGCGGCGCATCAGATACCCGTAGGACATGGGTCCGAGAACAAATACACATCGCTTGTGTAACAAATCGGGCGCGGAAATCCGGGCGGGGCTGGCACCATTGACGCATGACCACGCGGAGGGCACAGGATCCGGGGCGCGCGACGCCGCGGTCGCTGGGTGAACGCTCGCAGGCCGGGCGCGACGCCGCCGTGACCCCCGCACTGTGGTCCGAACGCGCGGACATGGCCGAATCCGCGATCGTGTCCCGGCATCTGCGGGCATTGTGGGCGTTGCCGGGGACGGAGTTAGGGGTCGTCGGGTGGCCGGCGACCAAGCGGGAGCGTGGGTTCGGGTCGTGGCACTACTGGTGGCAGGCCCATCTGATCGACTGCGCGGTCGACGCGGCCAACCGGATGCCGACCCCGGTGCGGCGCAAGCGGATCGCCGCGATCGCGCGCTCGCACCGCATTCGCAACATCGCCGGCTGGACCAACAAGTACTACGACGACATGGCCTGGCTGGCCATCGCGCTGGAACGCGCGGAGCGTACCGCTGGCGTCACCGAGGCGCGCAGCGGGCTGATCGCGTTGGAGAAGCCGCTGTACGACGGCTGGAACCCCACGATCGGCGGCGGCCTGCCGTGGCGCATCGGCTCCGACTACTACAACGCGCCCGCCAACGGCCCGGCCGCCATCGCGCTGCTGCGGCTCGGACGGCACGCGCGCGCTCAGGAGATGGCGGACTGGCTGGACGCGACGCTGCGCGATCCGGATACCGGCCTGATCCTCGACGGCATCCACCTGCCGCCCGGTGAGATCGAGCGGCCGGTATTCAGCTACTGCCAGGGCGTTGTGCTCGGCGTGGAAACCGAACTGGCGATGCACACCGGTGAGCAGCGGCACGCCGAGCGCGTCCATCGATTACTCGGCGCCGTCGAGGAACACATGACCACCCGGGGCATCGTCAACGGTGGCGGCGGTGGTGACGGCGGACTCTTCAACGGCATCCTGGCCCGCTACCTCGCGGTGGTCGCGCTGATGCTGCCCGGCGACGACAAAACATATGAGGAGGATCGACGCTGCGCGGCCGCGATCGTGCGCGCCTCCGCGACGGCCGCCTGGGCGAACCGGCTCGAGGTGGAGGGCGAGCCGCTGTTCGGGCACGACTGGAGCAAACCGGCGACGCTGCCCGGCGGCATCGCGGGCGCGGGCCGGTTCACCGCCGGTGGCTCGGTGACCTCGTCCAGGGTGCCCGAACGCGACCTGTCGGTGCAGCTGTCCGGCTGGATGCTGATGGAGGCCGCGTACCTGGTCAGCGCGGCCGGGCTGTAAGCCGAACCGCGCCTTCGCTTTTCGCGGTCAGTTCTCCGCGTCGACGATCCCGCTCGGCGAGCTCTCCAGCTCGTACTCCTCCGCGGGCTTGGCCATCTCCTGCCGGTAGTGCCGGATACCGAGCACCGTCCCGACGATCAGGCCGACCACCAGCGTGCCGATCACGATCGGCATCAGCCACGGCACCCGGTCCAGGAAACCGCCCGCGTAGTACCCGATGAGCAGCAGCACCGGCGCCCAGACGATCGCGCCGACCGTGCTGGCCACGGTGAACTTGCGGTGGTCCATCCCCGCCGCACCGGCGACCGTCGGGCACAGCGTGCGCACCCAGGGAATCCAGCGGGCGACGAGCACCGCGACGAACCCGTGTCGCTCCAACAGTTCCGTGACCCGTTGCAGGTTTCGGGTGTTGATATAGCGGCCGTTCTTGCGCGCGACCAGGCGATGCCCGGTTCGCGCCCCGATGACGTAGCCGACCTGATTGCCCGCGATGGCCGCGAGCATGGTCCCGACCGACAAGGCCCACACCTGAGCCTCGCCGGAGGCATTCGACGCCATCACGATGCCCGCGGTGATCAACATGGAGTCGCCGGGGAGGAAGAGCCCGAGAATGACCGCGCACTCGATAAAGACAAAGGCAAGTACCACTGTCCAGACAAGCGCGGGCCCCGCTGACATCAGCGGATCGAAATTGCCCACTGCTAGGGGCGAGGACGCCGCGATCACGAGCTCAGCGGGTCGGCTCGTTCGTCGAGACGGTCAGCTCGGCTTCTTGCCGGGCCGCCGGCTCCGCGCCACGGCTGAGCAGCTTCTTCGCCACCGCGATGATGCCTGGCAGCACCGAGATGAGCACGATGAGCAGGAAGATCGCCTCGACGTGGTCCCTGATGAACGCGACATTGCCGAGGAAGTACCCGAGCACCGTGACGCCGCCGCCCCAGAGCACCGCGCCGACGATGTCGAACGCGACGAACTTGCGGTAGTCCATCTTGGACACACCGGCGAGCACCGGCATGAAGGTGCGCACGATCGGCACGAACCTGGCCAGGATGATGGTCTTGGGACCGTGCTTCTCGAAGAACTCGTGCGTCTCGGTGACGTAGTGCTTCTTGAAGAAGCGGGTGTCTTCCTTGTGGAACAGCGCGGGCCCGATCCCCCTGCCTATCCAATACCCGCTCTGGTCGCCCGCGAAGGCGACAAGCACCACGGCGGGCACCAGCAGCCAGATCGACACCGGCGGATGCGCCGACGCCGCGAGCAGGCCACCGGTGAACAGCAGCGAATCACCGGGCAGGATCGGGAACAGCAGGCCGGTCTCGATGAAGACGATCACCAGGATCGCCGGGAGCACCGCGTTCTTGAGCCACGTCTCCGTGAGCAGGTGCATCGGGTCGAGCAACTCTTTGATTGCGAGGTTGCTCGTCACCGATTCTGTCGCTGCCAGCAGAATCACGCGGTCTCCTGTTCTGGATACGGCTGGCCTGATCGCTTGCCATCGCATCGGAAGCTGCCAGCGTAATTACCGGGCCCACAGTACCGGGTTCGACTGAGAAACCCCGCGCTGTGCGCGAAACTACCGACTGGTCACCTGATGGTTCCGTGTGGACTACCCGCTGGTCACTGGTGCTGGCACTGCTCCTGCCTCCCTGGATACCAGGCGAAACACCGCTGACCTAGTGTGGTGGCTGACAAAATAGGTCTTGCCGCAACAATCACGGAGGTCTTACTGTGCCCATCGCGACTCCGGAGGTCTACGCCGAGATGCTCGGTCGGGCCAAAGCGAACTCCTTTGCCTTTCCCGCCATCAACTGCACGTCGTCGGAGACGATCAACGCGGCCATCAAGGGTTTCGCGGACGCGGGCAGCGACGGCATCATCCAGTTCTCCACCGGCGGCGCGGAATTCGGTTCCGGCCTCGGCGTGAAGGACATGGTGACCGGTGCGGTCGCGCTTGCCGAATTCGCGCACGTCGTCGCCGCGAAGTACGACATCACCATCGCGTTGCACACCGACCACTGCCCCAAGGACAAGCTGGACGGATTCGTGCGGCCGCTGATCGCCATCTCCCAGGAGCGGGTGAAGAACGGGCAGCCCCCGCTGTTCCAGTCGCACATGTGGGACGGTTCCGCGATCCCGATCGATGAGAACCTCGAGATCGCCAAGGAACTGCTGAAGGCGTGTGCGCAGGCCAACATCATCCTCGAGGTCGAGATCGGCGTCGTCGGCGGTGAAGAGGACGGCGTCGAGGCCGAGATCAACGACAAGCTCTACACCTCGCCCGAGGACTTCCAGAAGACCATCGACGCGCTCGGCGCCGGTGAGAACGGCAAGTACCTGCTCGCCGCGACGTTCGGCAACGTGCACGGCGTGTACAAGCCGGGCAACGTCAAGCTCAAGCCCGAGGTGCTGGCCGAGGGCCAGAAGGTGGCCGCAGCCAAGCTCGGCCTCGGCCAGGACGCGCAGCCGTTCGACTTCGTCTTCCACGGTGGTTCCGGCTCGCTGAAGTCGGAGATCGAGGACTCGCTCCGCTTCGGCGTGGTGAAGATGAACGTCGACACCGACACCCAGTACGCGTTCACCCGGCCGATCACCGGCCACATGTTCAGCAACTACGACGGTGTGCTGAAGATCGACGGCGAGGTCGGCAACAAGAAGGTCTACGACCCGCGCAGCTACCTCAAGAAGGCCGAAACCTCGATGGCGGCACGTGTCACCGAGGCGTGCAATGATCTGAAGTCCGCGGGAAGGTCGATCAGCGCCTGACCCACTCATCAACCCACCGGGGGCTCGACAGCTCATGTGTCTGGATGTGCGCGTGCTCGGGCCCGTCCGGTTGCTCGTCGGCGGTGAGCCGGTGGCGGTCGGCGGGCCCAAGCCGCGGGCTCTGTTAGCCGCACTCACCGTGAATCGGCGGCGCGCCGTGTCGTCGGCCGCGCTGGCCGACATGGTGTGGAACGAGGACCCACCCGACTCCTACGCCGCGAGCCTGCAGGTGTTCGTCTCGAATATCCGTAAGGCGCTGCGCAATTCGGGAGTGGATCCGGCGACGGTGTTGCGCACCGAATCCTCCGGTTATCGCCTCGAAGTGGCCGAGACCGCCTGCGATCTCGGCCGTTTCGAGGCGACAAGGGAGGCGGGTAGCCGGGCCGCCGCGCTCGGCGACCATGCCGGTGCCGCACAGCTTTTCGGTGCCGCGCTGCGCGAATGGAGCGGCCGCGCGCTCGCCGACCTGACCGGCCTGCAGTTCGCCGACGGGTTCGCCACCGCGATGGACGAGGAGCGCCTCGCCGTCGCCTCCGCCAGGATCGACGCCGAAATCGCCCTTGGCCGTGCCTCATCGGTGATCGGCGAGTTGGTCGCGATGACCGGCGAGCATCCGCTGCGCGAGCCGCTGTGGGGACAGTTGATCACCGCGCTCTATCTCTCCGGTCGGCAGGCCGACGCGCTCGACGCGTGCCGCAGGGTGCGTACCGTGCTCGCCGACGAACTCGGCATCGACCCCGGTCCGGCGCTGGTCGAACTCGAACATCGGGTGCTGCGTCAGGAGCCGCTCGGCGCCGGCGAACTGCGGCAGGTCGAGCGGATGGCCGCGGCGATGACCGAGACCGTCACCGAGGCGCCGAGTACGGTGCGCAGCGGGCAGCTGCGGATGCCGGACGGCAGGGTGGTGGCGATCGCGCAGGGCGGCCTGCGGATCGGCCGGATGACCGATAACGACCTGGTGCTCGACGACCCGAAGGCCAGCAGGTACCACGCGCACATCATGCCGAGCCGGGCCGGTCTGCTGATCAAGGATCTGCACTCGGCCAACGGCGTCTACGTCAACGACGACCCGATCGAGAACGGTGCGTTGCTCGCCGACGGTGACGAGATCCGCATCGGCGCAACGTTATTGATCTTCCAGGCGGTGCAGTGACGGTCAGTTGTCGCAGGCGATGCCGTCGCCGTCCTGGTCGAGGTTCGCGTTGAAGCGTGGGTCGCCGCGATAGATCGGCCCGGCGCCCTCGGCGCGCACCTGGTCGCAATCGGTGTAGATCTTTGTCGATCGCTTCTTCTGGTCGCCGTGACCGCTGCGGTCCGGCACCGGATACGAGTCTTCGTGGCTGATGAAGGTGGCGGTGGGGGTATCGCCGGTGGGGGTAGCGGCGGCGGCGGTCGACGGCACCAGTGCGATGGCGCCGACCACGAGACACGCGGCACCGATCGCGGGTGCCAAACGACGCGTAATTGGGTTGCTCACGCTATCCATCGTGCGCCGAACAACACTGCCGTGGGGTGTGGATTACCTGTGAGCCGGGCGCACCGATCTGACCTGCGGCGAGTAGCTTCCTAGGCTAGTCGGACCTCGGCAATGGCCCGCCCGAACAGCTTTCGGCCCTCCGAGGTGCCGCCGAGTAGGACGGTCGCGGTGCGGGTGCTCGGATCGAGCGACTTGATCCGGCCGGTGAAGTCCACCGTGCTCGCCGCGTTCGCCGTCACCGGCACGAAGCCGGAGAACCGCACGCTGAACTTCTCGATGGCGGTCGGATCGCCGAGCCAGGAGGTCAGGTAGCCACCGGCCAGGCCCATGGTCAGCATGCCGTGCGCGACCACCGTCGGCAGGCCGACCAGCTGGGCGGCGTGATCGCTGAAGTGGATCGGGTTGGCGTCGCCGGACACACCCGCGTAATTGGCAAGGTCACCGCGGGCCAGCCGGAACGAACCGGCCGGGAGCTGGTCGCCGACGGCGAGCCGGTCGAAGTCGGGCAGCGTGTGCACCGGCGCGATCTCGCGATCCGGCGCCGGGGCGGGCAGCTCGCCGAGGCCGAGCGGGATCAGCGCGGAGCTGTCGTCCAATCCGTCTTCGGCCGTGGGGAATTCGACCACTTGACCGTGCATCATGATGTTCTCGACCACGTCGGCGAGGCTCGGGTCGACCTCGACGCCGCGGCGCGCCACGATCGTGGTCGAGCCGATCAGCGCGAGCTCGCCGTGCTGGTTGACCAGGGCGGAGCGGACGACGACGAAATCGTTGTCGCCGAACTGGCGGATCGACTCGATCAGGATTTCGCTGGTGAGCCGGTCACCGGCCAGAATGGGCCGGTAGGCCTGGAAGACCTGATCGGTCTGCAGGATCTGCGACAGGTCGTATTCGGTGAGTACCGATTCGAGCAGCGAGCGGGTGCCGGACGAGCCGATGACCGAGGCGAAGGTCGGTGGCGCGAGGACACCCTCGTGGCCGAGCTTGTGCGCGTCGGTTTCCTGATGATGCGCGCCGTGGTGGTTCTGCACCGCCCGCGCGAACTCGCGGATCTTCTCCCGGCCGACCTCGTAGTGGTCCCGAACGCGGAACCGCTGCCCGGCCAGTGTCGCCGTCTGCTGTACGTCATCGGTTTCGAGCGCCATCGTCTGTTCCCTGCCCATGATGCGGCCACGCTACTAATGAACAGGACCGTTGACCAGCTGAGTGTGAGCAGCACTACCACCGATCGATGTGGAATTGCTATCGAGTTTGCCAGTTCTTCATTTGCGGGCCGGGTGACATGTGTGCCGCACCGAATTTCGGTAATGCGCTTCAGCTATTAAACGAAAATAGGCTGCCCGGTGTGTTGGCAGCCTATTTCACGTTCGAATGCGCGGCGGTGGTTCTGCCGCGCGCGGTTATGGGGTGCTGGTCGGCGGGTCGCAGACCTTCCAGCCGTTGTCGGTCTGCTGGAGGTCGAAGGTGCGCGCAGACCGCTTGTCCGGATCGGCCTCGGTGTAGACCGAGGCCTGGGCGACCGCGGTCTTGTCGGTGATCTTCACGGCGTCGACGCCGTCTACCACCGGAATGGTGCGCCGGTCCATCGAGAGCTGATGCACGCTGGCGAACTGATCCGCGGGAATGCCCTGATAGAAATCGTGCAGCGGACCACAGGTGGCGCCGCGCAGCGTGGTCAGATCACCGGTCTTGAGCGCCTGGGTGTAATCGGTGATGGCGGCGCGGACCTGTTTCTCCGGCGAGTTGTCCGTCGAGTTCACGAATACCGCGACGATCACGCCGACCAGCACGACCACCAGCGCGGCGGCGCCGGCCACCGCGAGCAGCCACCGCTTGGAGCGGCCCGGCGCGGCCGCGGGTGCGCCCGCGTCGACCGGCGGTGCCTGCGCGGCGGGGGTGATCCGCTGCGGCTGCGCGATCGGCCTCGGCTGCGGTGGGCGCGGACCGCCGAGCTGCTGGGCCGGCATCGTCGGCTGTACATCCGCGGGGGAGGGTGCCGACCCGTGCTGGCGCTGCACGCCGGGATGCGGCGGCGCGGAACGAGTGTCATCGACCGGACCGGGACCGCTCTGCGGTGGGCCCGAAGGTCCTTGCGGGCCAGGCTGTTTCGGTCCCGGGGCAGAGCGCGGCGTGGCCGGGGGCTTGGTGATCGGCACCCGACCCGCGGGCGGAGTGACCCGGTCGGTTCCGGCGGGCTTCGGTGCGTCGGCGGGTCGCTGGATCGGCAGCGCGACGGTCTGCGCGTCGTCCGGCTTGATCACCGGCATGGCCATCGTCACGTCTTCGGACCCTGGGGGAGCCTGCTGGCCCGCGTCCTTGGCCGTCGTCTGCATCTTGACGGTGTCGGCCTCGGCGCCGGCGTCCGCGACCGGTGGCGCGGGGCGTTGCACCCGCATCACCGTGGTCGGCGCGTCCCCGTCCGCGACGTCGTCCTTCGGCGCAGTCTGCTCGGGTGCGACGGGCTTGTCGGGTGTGCTGGCTTGGGCCGCACCGGTTTTCGCGCCGCCGAGCACGGGGCTGGATTTCGTCGGAGCCGGGCTGCCCGGTGTGGTTGCGGCGGCACCCTTGCCAGGTGCTCCGGCGGCGGGGCTGTCTTGCGGGGTCGCTGGCGCGTCTGCCTTCGTCGACTGGCCCGGCGCGACTTTGCCGGATGCCGCGGCGCCCGGCTGATCCTGAGCGCCCCGCTTGATCACCTCGGTCTTTGCCTCGGATGCGGTTGGGCCGCTGGGAGTTTCGCCGGTGTCCGGAGTGTCGCCGGTCTTGCCAGCTGCCGTCTCCGGTGCGGCAGTGGGGGTTTTCTGCTGTGCCGCTGCGGTTTTCGAACTCGGCTGGCCCGTCGGAGTGGGGGTTCCCGGAACTCGCGGCTGGTTCGTGGCGGCCGAAGACGAGCCGGGCGCGGGCTGATCGTCGCGCTTGATCGCGGCGTTTTCCGCCGTCTGGCCGACTGCGCCGCCCTTGGCGATATCGGACAGCACGTTGCCGGAAACAGGCTTACCTTGTTTGGGCGCAGCGGTTTTCGAGTCCGGCGGGGTCGAGGACGCAGACCCGGTCTTAGCGGCATCGGCCTTGCTCTGACCGGGCGGGTTCACGGGCTGTGTCGGTGCGCTGATCTTGGGAAGGGCCCCGGGATCTGCCGAGCCCGGCTGTTGTCCTGTGGCCTGACCGGAAGGCGAGTCTGCCGGTGTCGAGGGGGTCGCCTTGCTCGGCGTCGCGCCCGCCGATGCGGCGGTTGGCTGCGCGGAAGGGGTTGCCGCTGCGGCCTTACCGGACGTTCCACCGGGGTTCGGGCCACCGTCTTTGCCCTGCGCTGCGGGAGCACCTGGTGCACTTGCAGCCCTGCCGGAAGGCTGGCCGGTGTTCTGGCCCTTCGGTGCGGCGGAGTCCGCGCTCCCCGATTCGGCGGATTCCGCAGAGGCTGAGGACGACCCGGTCGCCGCCGACGTGCTTCTTGCCGCAGCGGGCTTGCCCGGAGTCGCGCCTGAGTTCGCAACGCCAGGATTTGCCGGACCTTTGGCGGGGGAACCGGCCGGAGCATTCGCGGCGGTTCCGGTGCTTCCGGCCGCGGCGGAGCTGCCCGGAGTCGAGCCGGAGCCGCCGGGAGTCGAGCCGGAGCTCGGCGCGCTCGGTGCGGCCGGGCTCGGGTTTGCCGAGCCGCCAGCGCGGGAGGCGGCCGCGGTGCTCGCACTGCCGGGGGCGGGGATTGGGCGCGTTGGCGCTGCGGGCGAGGGCTGCTGCGCTGCGGCGGGGTTGCGTTCCGTGGTGGCGTCAGGGCGTGCGTCAGCACCGGCCGGGGTCGCCGGGTCGGCGCTCTCCCGCGCCGGGTTCTTGTCGTCGTTCGGGTCGGACACGCACTACCCCTCGCTCAGGCGGAACAGTTGAACTCGACGGCCAGCTTAACGGGCATGGCCAGACGTAGTCCGACTTCAGACCGCGCATGGCCGCGGCGAATGCGCGGATCTACGGAATGGGCGCGGTCCGGCCAACGGCCGGAGCGAATGCGGAGGTAATCGGTCATCGGTGCACAATGAACCGCATGACCTCGTTCGGTGATCTGCTCGGCCCCCAACCGGTACTCCTCCCCGAAATCTCCGACGCGGAAGAAGCGTTGCTCGACAAGATCGATCCGGTGCGTGTCGCGGCCGACCATCCGGCCGCATCGATCGCCTGGGCCTCGCTGGCCGAGGCCGCGCTGACCAGGGGCGAAGCCCAGGACGAACCGATCAATCACGACATCGTCGCGGCGTACGCGTTCGCCCGCACCGGCTACCACCGCGGCCTCGACCTGTTGCGTCGCAACGGGTGGAAGGGCTTCGGCCCGGTGCCGTGGAGCCACGAGCCCAACCGCGGTTTCCTGCGCAGTGTCGGCGCGCTGGCTCGTGCGGCGAAGGTGATCGGCGAGACCGAGGAGTACGCGCGTTGCTTGGATCTGTTGGAAGATTGCGACCCGCGTGCTGCGGCTGAGCTCGGCCTCGACTGAGCCGTAGTGATAGCAGGATCGCGAAGCGATTCCATGAGGGGTGGCGGTCGGGTGACGGGCGGGCTCGATCTCAATTTCAACTCCCGTGTCGGCGTCGCTCGGGCGAGCAGCATGGATCGGCTGCGTGCCTCCTGGGCGCGCTTGCGCCTGTCCGCATTGCCGATCCTGCAGTGCGCGGTCGGCGCGGCGCTTGCCTGGTTCATCGCACGTGAGCTCGTCGGCCACCCGCAGCCGTTCTTCGCGCCGACCGCCGCCGTGGTGTCGATCGGCATCTCGTTCGGCGCCAGGCTGCGGCGCTCGGTCGAATTGGTGGTCGGTGTCGCGGTCGGCATCGGCATCGGCGATTTGTTCATCACCAGGGTAGGCACCGGCGTGTGGCAGATCGCGCTGGTGGTCGTGGTCGCCATGGCCGCGGCGGTGTTCCTCGACGGCGGGTCGATCATCACCATGCAGGCGGCCGGTTCGGCCGTACTCGTCGCGACGCTGCTGCCGCCCTCGGCGGGTGGCGGCTTCTCCAGGATGATCGACGCGCTGGTCGGCGGACTGGTGGGAGTTGTTGTGGTGGCGTCGATTCCACTGCATCCGGTGCGGCGCGCCCGCGAGCAGGCCGCGGAAATCCTTGCGGTGATGAGCAAGTCGCTCACCGAGTGCGGCGACGGCCTGCTCGAGCAGGACCCCGACAAGCTCCGGTCCGCGCTCACCGCGGTCCGCGCGACGCAACCGCAGCTTGATTCGCTGCGTGCCACGCTGGAGGGTGGCAAGGAGATCAGCCGAATCTCCCCGCTGTACTGGAACTCTCGCGCCCGCCTCGAACGCATCAAGGCCACCGCCGACCCGCTCGACAACGCGGTGCGTAACACCAGGGTGCTGCTGCGCCGCTCGCTCACTCTGGTCCAGGACGACGAGATACTCGATCCCCGCCTGATCGATGAGGTCGAACGGCTCGGCCAGGCAAGCGATGTGGTGCGCCAGATGATGCTCGCCGATCCCGGCGAGCAGCCCGACCAGGCCGAGGCGGCCAGGGTACTGCGCACCGTCGCCAAGGAGGCGCGTCCGGAACTCGTTGAGGGCGCCGGACTTTCGGCGCACGTCGTGTTCGCGCAGGTGCGCTCGATCGTGGTCGACCTGATGCAGGTGTGCGGCGTGAAGCGCATCTCCGCGATCGCGCTGCTGCCGCCGACGGTGCCCAAGCCGTTCGTTACCCCCGAGGACTGATCCGACTACTCAGTGGATTCCGCGGCACTCGTACCGGATTCGGTGGTCGGCCGCCGCTGTGCGGCCGTCCGTGCTGGTCTTTGGAGTAGTCCGCTACTCGTGTCCGAGCGGTCCTGGCGCCATAACTTGAACAGGTGACCGCGATCGAACGAGGGGTGTCGCGGTCGACCACTTCGCACACAAGCGAACTGCCCGACCGGCCATATGGTGTGGTGGCCGGCTGGGTCAGGGCAGATCGCCCGCTGCGAGGAGCGCAGCCGCCCGTTCCGGGGTCCGACCGGGCGGCTGCGCGTTTCGTCAGTTGCCGTTTTCCGCTGTGTTGAGCGGGGACACCCTGGCCTGGCCTGGCCGCAGCGTGAAGCGGCGACGTTCGAAGTCCCAGAGCCGGTAGATCGGCCACTGCACGGTGTGGGTCAACCACGCGCCGACAATGACGGCCCGGTGAAACGGCCGCACCTGGTAGCCCTGTTCGGTGATGGTGCGCAGCCCCGTCAATTGGAAGTGCCACCAATCGCGCGGACCGGTCCGGCGGCGCCGGGCGGAGGTCTCGGCGCGCATGTTCGTCAGCTGATCGATGCGTAGCCCGCGTTTGGTCAGGCACAACGCCAGGTCCAGATCCTCGGCGACGTCCGGCTTCGTGGTGGTCTCCGCCCGCACCGTCCGCCACGCGGAGCGGCGGATGGCCATATTGGGGCCGTGCATGTTGCCGACGGGGCCGCCGAGCTTGCCGCGCCGATCCTGCAGGTACAGGCCGAATTTCAGGAAGAAGCCGATCGGCGAGTCGTGGTAGGTGGTGATGCCGGTGACGGCGGCGGTGTCCGGATGCTCGGTCAGCCGGTGCCTGATGACCGCGCCCCAATCCGGCCCGACCAGGGTGTCGGCGTCGGTCCGCGCGAGGAAATCGCCTCGTGCCCGGTCGAATCCGGCGTTGCGGGCTGCGGGGATGCCGCGTTCGGGTTCCTCGATGAGGATGACCGCCGGGTGGGATGCCGCGTAGTCGCGCACGATTTGGCGGGTGTCGTCCTGGCTGCCGTTGTCGACGACGATGATCTCGTCGATCGTGTCTTGGACGACGAGGCGGTCCAGGGTTCGCACAATGGACTTCGCTTCGTTCAGCGCGGGAATCACAACGGATAGCACCGTCGTTGCTTGTGTGTCGGTCATGGTGCTGCTCCAACGTCTAGCTTTTCGGCAGCGAAAGCACCGGCGGTCGGCCGGTTTTCGCTGCTGCGGGCGCGCGGGTGGGCGCGGGGTTGCGGTTCGGCCGGACGTGGTCATCGACGCTGACGCCCGTCCGAAGACGGCAGTCGGCCACCATCGTGCTGTGTGCCAATTCATCGCACGACGATCGTGGTCGCTACCGATCTTGCATGCGTGAATACCCATTCCCCCCAAAATGATCATAGAGTTCGTGCCTACTCGAGCAAATCGACGCCGACCTCCCCGTCGGCGACAATCACTGGTTCGACTCTAGATGTCTTGGCGCACAGGCAGAATCCCCAATGCTTGGGGGCAATAAATATCAGGGGCACTATGAAGCCCCGCTTCATTTGGTTGAGTACGGGAATCGCGACGGAAAGCACTGTCGCACCGTCGGCGGCATACCTTAAGTCCAGAAGCGCGTCAGATAACTGCCGTAGCGGGACCAATTCGACGGCACCCCGGACACTTCGAACAGCGCGTACACCGCGTTGAAGAAGACCTGATTGATGGCGGGGGTGAACAGCAGCGCGAACAAGATCAGCATGCCGAACGGCTTGAACTGATCGAGCGAGCGCCGCGTCTGGTAGCTGAGCGACGGCTCGAGAATGCCGTAGCCGTCAAGTCCCGGCAGCGGTATCAGGTTCAGCAGGGTCGCGGTGATCTGCAGGAACGCAAGGAAGCTCAGCCCGAACCAGAGCGCGGGATGCGAACTGGCACTGCCGAATATCCGCACGATCACCAATAGCAGCACCGCGCACAGCGCGTTCACCCCCGGGCCCGCGCCGCTGATGATGCGCTGTATGCGTGCCGAGAAGTTGTGCGTGTGCACGTATACCGCGCCGCCGGGCAGGCCGATGCCGCCCAGCGCGATGAACACCATCGGCAGCACGATCGATAACAGCGGATGGCTGTACTTCAACGGATTCAGCGTGAGGTACCCGCGCAATTCGACCTCGTGGTCACCGGCCCGCCACGCCATGAACGCGTGCGCGAATTCGTGCAGGCACAGCGTGATGATCCAGCCGAAGACCACAAGCACGAACACGCCGACCTTGGCGCGGGTGGAGTCGAGCTCGGCGTCCCAGGCCAGCACGCCGCCGACAACGGTGAGGAGGACGACGAGCAGAAAGATCGGGCTCGGCCGGACCGCGCGCGAGCGTCGTTCGTTCGGGAACTGGGCGGTCATCGGACCAACAGCCATGGCTCGTGATGCCGGTAGAAGCTCGACCGAGGCACCGTCCGCTCGCCGCGGATGCCGTCGCGCGTCACCACCGCGCCCGGTGTGCCGAGCTGGGCGGCGCGTCCCTCGACCCAGCGCCGCTTGCGCATGCCGCGCTGCGCGGTGGCCCGCACGCCTGGTTGGTGCAGCATCGGTGAGACAAGCATCGCGGTGATCTTGCCGGAGAACAGTTGCACGTCGTCCACGTAGGCCTCGCCCTCCAGTTTCTCCTCGTCGACCCCGGTGATCTTGGCGCGGCCGACGAGTACCTGGCCGGTGTCGTCCCGGATCAGCGGTACCTGGGTGGCGCGGCCGTCGATGGCGCGCTTGGCGGCGGCATTGCCGGTGCCCGTCTGATAGGCGCGGGAGCCGTATGTCTTGTCGACCGGTACGTAACCGATCTCCACGTGCAGCCGTTCGGTGCGCATCAGGTGGGTCAGCACGGTGGCGAGCGCGGCGTCGTCACCGAGCACGATGAGCCGAGGCAGGCTGTCGGCGGCCAGCACGGGAAGAAGTTCGTCGATCTCGGTGGTATCGGGAATAGCGGCCGTCGAACTGGTCGGCAGCGCCGCGAGGGCGATAGGTACCGGTGCGCCGTCGCAACGGAGAACGTGGGTACTCAAACTGCCGTACACCCTCCTCGGTTCGAGCCGACACCCCGTCGGACCCTTCGCGAATTCCGCCGAACCGAGCCCGGTCCCGACGGCTGCAACCATAGCCCTGCCCGGCTCCGGTCACCTGGTTGTCGAGCCCCGAGGCATGCGCCTGAGGCCAAGCGGCGGCAGCGCGGCGTAACCACGATGGGCTCGCGAACGCCGCTAATCAGCCTACGACGAGATCCGGTCCGATGCCGCCGCCGACGCGTCTACTAGACTGTGCTCCCGGCCACCGCCTCGACACGGCAGTAGCTGCAACACTGGTGTTTACCGCCCCGCCGGCTCCGTCGGCTGCCATCCCCCGGGTGTTGCACGTCGAATCGTAGGAGACACAACCATGCCGGCAATCGTCCTGATCGGCGCCCAGTGGGGCGACGAGGGTAAGGGCAAAGCGACCGATCTGCTCGGTGGTCGGGTGCAATGGGTGGTCCGATACCAGGGTGGCAACAACGCGGGCCACACCGTGGTGCTGCCCAACGGCGACAACTTCGCGCTGCACCTCATCCCCTCCGGCATCCTCACCCCCGGCGTGACGAACGTCATCGGCAATGGTGTCGTCGTCGACCCCGGTGTGCTGCTCGATGAGCTGGCCGGGCTCGAGGAGCGCGGTGTCGATACCTCGGGCCTGCTGCTCTCCGCCGACGCGCACCTGATCATGCCGTACCACGTGGCCATCGATAAGGTCACCGAACGCTTCCTCGGCAACAACAAGATCGGTACCACCGGTCGCGGCATCGGCCCCTGCTACCAGGACAAGGTCGCCCGCGTCGGGGTGCGCGTCGCCGACGTGCTCGACGAGAAGATCCTCACCCAGAAGGTCGAGGCCGCCCTGGAGTTCAAGAACCAGGTGCTTGTGAAGATCTACAACCGCCGCGCGCTCGACCCGCAGCAGGTGGTCGACGAGGTGCTGGAGAAGGCGGAGGGCTTCAAGCACCGCATCGCCGACACCAGGCTCAAGCTGAACGTCGCGCTGGAAAACGGCGAGACCGTGCTGCTCGAGGGTTCGCAGGGCACGCTGCTCGACGTCGACCACGGCACCTACCCGTACGTGACATCGTCCAACCCGACCTCGGGTGGCGCGGCGGTCGGCGCGGGCGTCGGGCCGAACAAGATCAATGCGGTGCTCGGCATCCTGAAGTGCTACACCACCCGCGTCGGCTCCGGTCCGTTCCCGACCGAGCTGTTCGACGAATTCGGCACCTACCTGGCCAAGACCGGCGGTGAGGTCGGCGTCACCACCGGCCGGGCCCGGCGCTGCGGCTGGTTCGACGCGGTCATCGCCCGCTACGCGACCCGCGTCAACGGCATCACCGACTACTTCCTCACCAAGCTCGACGTGCTGTCCAGCCTGGAGACGGTGCCGATCTGCGTCGCCTACGACGTAGACGGCGAGCGGGTCGAGCAGATGCCGACCACGCAGACCGGTTTCCATCACGCGAAGCCGATCTACGAGGAGATGCCGGGCTGGTGGGAGGACATTTCCGGGGCCCGAACCTTCGAGGAGCTGCCCGCGAACGCGCAGGCGTACGTGCTGCGGCTGGAGGAGCTGTCCGGGGCCAGGATCTCCTGCATCGGCGTCGGGCCGGGTCGCGATCAGACCATCGTCCGGCACGACGTTCTCGGCTAGCGACAGGGTTCCGTCGAGCGTCACGCACTGTTGGTAGACATCCTGCCTGGGCTGCCGTATTGGATTGGCAGCCTAGGTAAGTGCGCGGTGCCCAGGGGGCTGAAGGTATACGCGGATACCTTCGTTCCATGATCGGATAGAACTAGAGTAAGTGTCATGGCTCGGAACTGGCCGATGGTCGAGCGCGTGACCGAGTTCGAGGCGATTCGCGCGGCCCTCACCGGCAAAGAACACGTCGGCGCGGTCCTCACCGGCGATGCCGGTGTCGGCAAGACAACACTGGCCAGACAGGCGACGGCGGCCGTCGGCGGCAATATCCGCTGGGTAGCGGGCACGGAATCGGCGCGCAGCATCCCGCTCGGGGTCTTCGCGCACATGGTCGGCGTTTATACGGCGCACGATCCGGTGACGTTCATGTCCGCGGCGCGCGAGGCGCTGCTCGCCGACGGGCACACCATCATCGGCGTCGACGACGCGCACCTGCTCGACCAGCTGTCCGCGACGCTGCTGCTGCAGCTTGCCATCGACAAGGCCGCGCACATCGTGGCCACCGTGCGCAGCGGGGTGCCGGTGCCCGACGCGGTGACCTCGCTGTGGAAAGACGGCCACCTGCTGCGCATCGACCTGAACCCGTTCAGCCAGCGGCAGAGCGTCGACCTGGTGGAGTCGATGCTCGGCGGGCAGCTCGAGGGGTTCACCGCCAATCTGATGTGGGAGTCCTCCGGCGGAAACGCGCTGTTCCTAAGGCATTTGGTGGAGGGCGCGCTGGAGGCTGGCTCGCTGCGTCAGGTGAACGGCGTGTGGCAGCTGCGCGGGCGCGCGGCAGTGACCTCGGAACTTGCCGCGCTGCTGGAGGATCGGGTCGAGCAGCTGCCCGAGGAGGTGCTGCACGTACTCGAGCTGCTTACCTTCTGCGAGCCGATCGACCTCGACGTGCTTTCCGAACTGGCGGGCGAGGAAGCGGTGGAGTCCGCCGAAACCCGTGGCGTCATCCGGGTTGTCGAGAGTGCGCATCAGCTGAGCGTGCGCTACAACCATCCGCTGTTCGGCGAGGTGATCCGGCGCAGGCTCGGCATCGCCTCGGCCCGCCGGTTACGCGGTCGGCTGTACTCGTCGCTGAAGGAACGGCCGATCAACTCCGCCGCCGACCGGATCCGGCTGGCCGAATTGGCTTTGGACAGTGACAAATCCGCCGATCTCGAGCTGTTCGAGGCGGCCGCCGCCGATGCCATCGGACTGGCGAATCTGCCGCTCGGCGAACGCTTCGCCAGGGCCGCGGTGGAACGCCGCGGCGGCGTGGAATCCGCCGACCTGCTCGCGCGGGCGCTGCTGTGGCAGGGCCATCGCATCGAGGCCGAGCGCACACTGGCCAGCTTCGATCCCGATCAGCTCACCGAGGTGCAGCTGGCCCGCTGGGGCAGTACCAGGGTGGCGAATCTGTTGTGGGCCATGGGCGACGCCGATCAGGCCGACGAGGTGCTGAAGCTGGTCAGGAGCAAGGTCAAGCATCCGAAGATCGCGGCCATCCTGGACGGGCTCGCCTCCGCGTGCGCGGTCAACGAGAACCGGATCGACACCGCGATCACCGAGGCCGAGCAGGCGATGGGGGTGAAAGGCGCACCGCCGTGGGCGATTTGGTGGGCGTCGTTCGGCGGCGGGCTCGCGCTGGCGCTGATGGGCAAGGGTGAGGCCGCGCGGCAGTACGCGGAGCGCGGGCACGAGGTGGAGAGTGAGATCGACGGGCTCAATCGATTCATGTCGACCCACGCCGAGGTGCTCGCACTGACCTTGACCGGCGACCTCGAATCCGCGAGACGTTGTGCCGGAGCCTATTTCGGCTATTCGGCGCCCGGTCAGTATCTGGCGTGGGGCATGTCGAAGATCCTGCAGGGCACCGTCGACGTGGCGCAGGGACACTTCCCGGACGGTATCGAGAACCTGGAGCAGGCCTTGGCCGCGCTCGCCGCCGAGGGTGCCGCCGCCTGGATGTTCCCCGCGAGAATCCGTCTGGCCGAGGCATATGCGGCGCTGGGGCGGGCCACCGAAGCCGCCGAGGCTATCGGGGAGGCGACCGCGCGCGGCGGCAGGCACAGTGCCGTCTACGAGCCGCAGCTCGAGATCGCCCGCGCCTGGCACGCCGCCGCGGAGGGCACCGTCACCCCGGCCATCCGTCTCGCGATGAGCGCCGCGGACGCGGCCGCCCGCTCGAACCAGCACGCGATCGAGGCCATGGCGCTGCACGCCGCCGCCCGATTCGGCGACCATTCCGCGGCGGGCCGGCTCGCCGACCTCGCGGCCAGAGTGGACGGCAAGCTGGTGCAAGCCCAGGCCAAGCACGCCGTCGCGCTCGCCGCCCATGACGGACCAGGACTCGACGCCGCCGCAGTCGAATTCGAGCAGATCGGTGCGTTGCTGTCCGCGGCGGACGCGGCCGCCCAGGCGGCTTCCGCGCATGAGCGCGCGGGTGATCGCCGCCGCCTGCTCGAGTCCGCCGCCGCGGCCAACCGCCTGGCCGCGGCCTGCGGCGGTGCCAGCACGCCCGCCCTCCGGCAGGCCGCCCAACCGCTGCCGTTGACCGCCCGCGAACGCGAGATCGCCAATCTCGTCGCGGCGGGGCTGTCCAACCGGCAGATCGCCGATCGGCTCACCGTTTCGGTCCGCACCGTCGAGGGGCACCTCTACCGCGCCTGCATCAAGATGGACGTCACCGATCGCGAGTCCCTCGGCGCGCTGATGCGCGGCGAATCCTCCGCCTGAACTCGGCGCCGCACGTATTTCGATGTCCCGCACCGAGAATGCGATTCCAGGTGCGGGACATCGAGCAGGCGTTCGTTATTGGGCTCGTAGTTGGGGCCAGAGGGTGTCCCATGGGACGGTTCGGTCGACCAAAAGGGTTGCCAGATCAGGGATTACGGGCTGGGAGCTGGTGAACGCGGCGGTCAGCTCCGGGGTCGGGGTGCCGAGATACAGGATGGCGGTGGCGGATTCGGGTGGGGCGCCGAAGTAGTAGTAGGCGCGGTGCGCGCTATAGGCCCGCGGCAGGCCGGTCTTATCGCGGTGCAGGTCGACCGCGGCGGCGAACGGATAGCTTTCGGCGACAATGGCCGTCCGGGCTCGCTGGTCGGCGGGTAGTCCGTTGTAGGCGGCGGTGAAGGCCTCCGAGAGGTCGCCGATCGTGGTGTCGGACTGGGTGAAAGCCTTCGCGGTCAGCAGGAGGGTGGTGTCCGGGAGACGTTCCGCCCAGGAGCGCGGATATACCGGAACAGCCGCCGCGCCCAGCGCGAGGCCGAGCACGAGCGCAACCGCGACCAGCACGCGAACGACAACGTGCTTGGCCAGCGACGCCACCACCACCGCGCCCGCGGCGATCGGCAGCGCGTACAGGCCGCACGCATAGTAGGCGCGACCCGAAGTCGCCAGGTAGGCAAGGAAAACCAGGATGAGCGCGGCACCGGCGAATCGATACGTTCGGAATCTCGCGCTGATCAACAGCGCGGGCAGACCGATCACCAGCAGTGGCAATCCGACCGCCAGGCCCGCCCCGGAACCGCTGTCCCACAGGAACCGGCCAACCCCGGGAAACTCCGCGGCGACGACCTCGGACATGTGCATGTACGGCCACTGATTATGTTGCTGCCAAACAAGATTCGGAATCGTAGCCAGCGCGGCAACCGCGCCACCGAGCCACAACGCGGGTCGCCCGACCAGTCGCCGAGGCCCGAACACCAACGCGCACAGCACGAGTGCCACCCACAGTGCGGGCACCAGGAACTTCGTCTGCAACGAAAACACCGTCACCAGGCCCGCGAACAGCAACAGCCGATCATCGGGCCGTTGCGCCGCGTTCAAGCGCGCCCAGCGGACGACCAGCCAGACGATCGCCGTCCACCACATCGGATCCAGCGAATACGTTGCGAGCCAATGGCACAGGATCACCGCGGCGGACAGCGCGTACCCGATCGCCGCCAGCACCTGTGCGCCGCGGCCGCCACCAAGCTCCCGCGCGATCAGCGCGGTGAGGATTGTCCCGGCGATGGCCGCGAGCGTCGCGGGCAGCCGCAACACGATCAGCGAGCCGGGCGCGAGGTGATTCATCGCCGCCGCCAGGGCGGGCACCAGCGCGGGCTGATCAAAATACCCCCACGCCAGGTGATCTCGGCCGGCCACCACGAAATAGGCCTCGTCGAAGAAGTATCCGTAGTTCCGGCTTGCGATCAACAAGGCCAGCCCGACCACGCCCGCCACCGCGAGCACCGGTCCCCACGCCATCCTGGGCAGCGGCGATTCGGGTGCCACGGCAACCCGATCCGCTCGAGCCGACGAACGAGCCGCTGCAGTGGCCATGTGTCCACCCTCCGTTATTGCTTACCGATGTCGACCGCGAGCGCGTGCAGACCGATTCTGCAACCGGCCCCCACCTCGCCGAATCCGCCGCAGGTATCGCCAGGAGTCCCGCCAAAGGACTACATCCGCACGCCGCAGGGACCACATTCGTGCGCAGGCGTGTGCCACTCGTCGAAAGCGTGGGATGGCTGAATCCGGTTCCGGCTGAGGTGGTTAGGGGCGATGGTCGGGCACGCCATGGTGCTCTACTGCACGAATAGTCACCTTTCAGCTAATGAAGCACTAGGTGGCGGCGATCGAAAGTATTTGCTGCAATTCGGACATTTCGTTGCCATTTACCGGCGTTCTCGAGGAATGTGAAGTCGCCGACTCAACTTGACAGCATCCGATCAGCTACGGATAGGGTGCGAGCGCGCAGTACGCGGGGACGTGCTGGCTGACCCAACCTGATGGTGGTGCTTCGACGTGGCTCGTCGGTATCGAGAACTGAACAATCCGACGACCCGACGCGGCATGCGCCCGATCGTCGGCGCCCTCCCGCTGGCCATCGCGGTCGCCTGCGCGGGTGTGGCGGTCGCCGATCCCACCCCGACCCAGCCTGGCGTGACCACCCCGAGCGCCCCCACCGCCCCGGCCACGCCCGAGCGGCCGCCGAGCCAGCCCGGCGTCACTACGCCGAACCAGCAGGGTGTCACCGGCCCGAAGCCAGCCCCGGCCGACCCCGCCGACTCGCAAAGCCTCAACTACGCGCGCCCGGTCCCCACCCCGGAACCGGCCCCGCCGATCCAGCCCCAGCAACTGCACACGCCGCAGCCGGTCGAACCCGTCGCTCCGATCGCCCCGCCCCCGCGCACCCTCCGCATCGGTGACCTCAGCACCCCGGTCCCGAACGAGGTCCCCAACGACCTGCTCGACGGCGTCAACGGCCGCGCCGCCGACGTCGAGGCCGCCATCTCGACCGGCGGCCGCTCCATCGGCATCAACCCGACCCGCTCCGACAAGATCGCCGCCGCCACCGCCGCGGGCGCGGTCGGTGGCGCAGTCGCTGGCGCCGCCCTCGCAGGCATCCCCGCCGCCGTGGTCGGCGGAGTCGCCGGCGCCGCCATCGGCGCGGGCGTAGGTGCGGGCATCGGCTTCGGCGTCGGCGTAGCGGGAACCGCCGCCGGCGGCGCGATCGCGGCAGCCGCCGCAGGCGTGCCGACCGCTGGTGCCGGTGCCCTCCCCGCCATCGGCGCCGCCTTCGTCGCCGCCTGGCCGATCGCCGCGGCAAGCACCGGCGCGGGCGCTGCGATCGGCGCGGGTGTCGGCGCCGTAGCCGGAGCCGCGATCCTCGGCATCCCCGCCGCAGCCATCGGCGGCGTCGCTGGCGGCATCCTCGGCGGCAGCGCGGGCGCGGGTTTCGGCGCTACTGCTTAACGGTGCGCCTGCCCTCCACTAGTTGTACTGGTCGGGGACGTTGATCAATCGTGAGAACGGGGGCTGGTTGCCGCAAGCGGTGTGCGGCCGGTGCTGGTTGTACTGGTGCAGCCACGGTGGCAGAACGTCTCGGCGTTGTTGCTCGCTGGTGTAGCAGCGGGCGTAGGCCCAGCCATCGGCCATGGTGCGGTGGAAGCGCTCGACCTTGCCGTTGGTCTGCGGACGGTAAGGGCGCGTGAACTTCGGCGTAATCGAGAGGGCGTCGCACCTGTCGCGCCACAAGTAGGACCGGTAGGCGCCTCCATTGTCCGAGAGCACCCTCTCGATGGTGACGCCGCGCTCGGCGAACCACTCCACCGCGCGATGCAGCACGCCGACTGTGGTCACACCCGTCTCGTCATCGTGGACCTCGGTGTAGGCGACGCGAGAGTGGTCGTCGATGACGGTGTGCACAAACGCGTATCCGAGCTTCGGGCCGCCGTAGGCGTTGCGTGACGACTTTCATTCGGTGGCGCGGGGTGAGGACGGCGTTCGGATGTGACATTTCTGAGCTCCTGGACAGGCCGAAGGGTCGACCATCGTGTGTGGCCGGCCCTTCGACAACTAGAAGTGTGGGTAGGGGTCGTGCAGCTCAGTCCACCGGGGAGACCCGGATGAGGTTGCCGTCGGGGTCCGCGATCACGAACGTGCGGCCGAAGACAGCGTCGTGCGGTTCCTCCACGACATGGACTCCCTTCGAGGCCCAACTCGTGAAGATCTCGTCAACTGCGGATGGTGGTCCCGGCACCATCAGTCCAACCTCGCTCGTGCGAGAGGTGCTCGGGACCGCATGCTCGCTGTAGCCCGTCCACAGCGCGAACAGGACACCGGGGGCAACCTCAAAAGCAACGTAGTG
The DNA here is from genome assembly GCF_045040275.1 of Nocardia sp. NBC_01499. Lineage (NCBI taxonomy): Bacteria > Bacillati > Actinomycetota > Actinomycetes > Mycobacteriales > Nocardiaceae > Nocardia > Nocardia sp. NBC_01499. The sequence goes on from NZ_CP109426.1 coordinate 6,048,908, forward strand.
GGGACTGATGAAGGTCGGTTCGATCTCGAACAGGTCGCTGTAAAAGGCGGTAGCGGCCTGGGTATCGCGGACGCCGATCAGGAACAGGTTCGGTGCGGGCATAGAGCGCTCCTCAACTAGATGATTTCTCGGTACCGCTCCATCTGATCGCCTCATCGCGACAGAACCTGTCACCTTTTCTGTGAACATTGGTCAGCATGAAGGCTTCAAGGCTGTTGCACCTCTTGCTGCTTCTGCAGACCCGTCAGCGCATCACAACCACCGAGCTCGCCGAGCGTCTGGAAGTGTCTCGGCGGACTGTGCTGCGGGATGTCGAGGCGCTCTCGACAGCAGGTGTGCCTGTCTATGCCGAACGCGGGCGCAACGGCGGGATCGTCTTGCTCCCCAGTGCACGGCTCAACGCATCCCATCTGGAACCACCAGAGCTGGAGGCCCTCTCCGTAGCCGGTTTGGACAGCGCGCAACTCGAGCGTATGGGCCTGTCTGCGGTGTGGGAGTCGGCCGCGCGCAAGATCGCCGCCCGCCAGGCTGCAGCACCTGAGTCGCCGAGCCTGCCGCGACTGGCGGACCTGGTGCTGGTGGACAGCACCGCGTGGTTTGCTGGCTCAGAGGCAGCGGTCGACGTATCGGATCTGGCCTCGGCCCTGCGACACCGACGGCGGCTGCGAATCCAATACCGGCGCAGCGCCGAGAATCAGGCCTCGACGCGGGTGGTCGACCCGTACGGGATCGTGGCGAAATCAGGCCGCTGGTATCTCATCGCCGACGATCAGGGGGACGGTCGGCTGTTCGCTCTGGAACGACTCTCGGCCTACGAACAACTCGACGCACCAGCTGCTCTCCGACCAGACGAAACCCTCCGCACCAGATGGGCCGCGTTGAAGGAACGCACCGAGAGGCCAGGTCGCGTGAGCGTAACCGTCCGCCTGCCAGAAAAAGGCCTCGACCTGGCACGCCGTATCCTCGGCAACCGCATCCACGATGTCTCCGACGCGGAAAACGGCTGGTGCACCGTCGTCGTCCGCTACCCCGACATCGAGTCTGTGCGTCAGCTCCTCCAGTTCGGCGACCACATCGAGATACTCACCCCAGAGACAGCCCGCGAACGGATCAGTCAGCTCGCCACAGTCCTGGCTGAAAGACACTCACCCCCAGCCTCGTGACTGCCGACCGGAACGCCCTGCTCTCAATCAACGTCTCCGGTCAGTACAGCTAGTCGGTGATTTCCGTGCGGGTGTCGGCGCGGTGGCCGGTGCCGCAGCCCTCGGCATCCCTGCCACGGTTGTCGGCGGCGTCGCTGGTGGCGTCCTCGGCGGTAGCGCGAGCGCGGGTTTCGGTGCTACCGGTTGACGGCCGATCGACCTTTGCCTGCGTTTGTCGCGACAGGGCGGCCTCCGCCGCGAGTGGCCAATTGCCACGCTGGTCTTCGTGTAACGGATGCGTTCTTGGTCCGGGGGTTCGTCGGATGGGTTCCCGACTTTGTCTGCCGCGGCCTGAGCGGTGGTGGGTGTGGCGGGAGGGATTGTGTCGCTTGCTAGTTGGTGTTTTCCGCTGTGCCGGTGAGGAATTCGCCTGCGGCGGGGGCTAGTAGGGTGATGTTGGGGTTGTGGTTTAGGTTGGGGATTTCCTGGAGTTCGGCGTCGGGGAGGACGGCGGCGATTGCCTGGGCACCCTTGCGGAGCAAGGTGTCGCTCTTGGCGCCCGCGATGACCAGGGTTTGGGCCTTGACGGTGGTCCAGTCCTCGGCGCGTAGGGGGTCGCCGCGCATGAAGTCGCGCATGACGACCCAGTCGTGCGGGGTCGAGTTCGCGGTGGCGAGGAGGTTCTTCCAGAACGGGGTGAAGCGCATGACGGAGACCATCGCGCGGGGTATGCCCATCGCCTTGGTCAGGTAGAAGCGGACGGTGTCGGCGCGGCGGTCGGCGGCGACCAGGTCGCGCAGCGTCGTCTCCAGGTCGGCGGCCGGGACGAAGCCTTCGTGGTCAACGACGAACGGTGGCTCGAAGGCGACCACCTTGGTGATCCCGGGGATGCGCCCGGAACCGGCGGCCCGCAGCGCGAGCGCAGCGCCGGACGACCAGCCGAACAGCATCGCCGATCCGCCAACCGCCTCGACCAGGGCGGCGATGTCGTCGATCTCGCGCGCGATGTCGTAGTCCCCGGCGGAGTCCGTGCTGTCGCCGCGGCCGCGCCGGTCGTAGTTGAGCACGGTGAGACCGTATTGCTCGTTGAGCGTCTCGGCCAGCGCGACCATCTTGGGGAACTTCCGGTAGCTGAACGCGCCACCGATGAGGATCACGGTTCCGGCATGGCCGTCGTGGCGGTCGTACGCGATCAGGGTTCCATCGGCGGAGGTCACGGTCTCCACAGCGGTCTCACTTTCGAAGAGGGTGCCAACGCTTCATCGGTGCCTTCGCCTATTCAGACGGTGCCGGGTCCGCAGATTCATCGACGGCGGTAACCATCAATCAGAACCCACGAAGTCTGTGATGATGCTCACTATGCCGCTCTCGCGTCTGGTAAGCCCGTGAACGTTATTTACGGAAAACCGTTAAGGAGCAGCGCTCCGACGGGACCCGAGTCGGAGCACGGGATCAGAACAGGGTCGGTTCGCCGAATCCCGGTGTGCGTTCGATCTCTAGGAGATTCTGCTTGGTGGTGACGCCGCCGGGAGCGGAGAAACCGGTCAGCGCGTTGTCCGCGGCGAGCACCCGGTGGCACGGGATGATGAGGGGAATCGGGTTGCGGCCCAAGGCTTGTCCGACCGCCTGGGCGGCGCCGGGGGCGCCGATCCGATCGGCCACCTGACCGTAGGTGAGGGTGTGGCCGGGATCGATGGCGCGGGTCACCTCGAAGACCGCGCGGTGGAATTCCGGAATCGCGCTGGTGTCCAGCGGAATCCAGCGCAGGTCGTCGAGTGCACCGGCCAGGTGCGCGCGGATGCCGGTGATGGCCTCGGCGATCACGCCGGTGGGCGCCTCATCGCGGACCTCGTCGTCCGGCAGGCCGGTGCGGCGGCGCGTGATGCGCGCTCGGGTCGCGGCCGGGCTTGCCTCGGGGAGCTGGAACCGGATCACGGCCGTACCGCTCCACGCGATCGCGCAGATGCCGATCGCGGTGTCGAAGAGTGTTGCCTCGGCGGACAGGCAACTGGCGTCACTCATGCTGTCAGTGTGCACGGAAGGTCTGACAAGTTTCGAATAACCAGTCCAGTTTTGCTCAACTGGCCTTGCTGTCGAGCGTGCTCGGATCTGTGACCAGCCGTCGGACGCCCTTCTCCGGCCTCCGCGTCTCACCGGCACTGTGCGCGACGGTTCGCCGCGACCGCCATGCGTACTGCGCAACCTCTGTTTCGCCTGGTCGCCGGGCCAGTTGGGGCTGTCGGACGAGCGGGGTCAGCTTCGGTTGTTCGCTCTGCTCGGCTGGAACCGCCTCCTGCTCGATGTGGCTGATTTCCTTGGCAACTGGCAGTTTCGGCTCCGGCAGATCGCCGCGCCCGTAGATCGCGGAAAGATCCGAGTGGCGCCGCTGCTCGTCGTAGTACGAGGCGGTCCAGTCCGACATCGGGCCGCGCGGGCGGAACCGTTCCAGCCGGAACGCCCGTTCGGTGCCGCTCGGCAGGTAGTGATAGATCAGATAGCCGAACACGGCGACGACTAGCAACGTGAGGAAAGTGGTCATTGTGCAAGCCTGCGCCCCGACTGGCCTTGCTTTAAATATCCACTCCCCTAATACTGGACCTTATGGCGACGAGAGTAATCGGCGCGGGCACCTTGGCTCGCGACCTTGGCCGGTGGCGGAATCTTGATGCGGACGGCGAGATCGAGTCGACTCGGCGATCCACCCGCCCGGCGTATCTCGCACTCGCCGAAGGCATTCGGTTGCTGATCCACGACGGACGCGCCCCGCTCGGCGTCGCGCTGCCGAGCGAACGCGACCTCGCCACCACCCTCGGGGTCAGTCGCACGACGATCACGTCCACCTACTCCCTGCTGCGCGAGAACGGCTACCTGATCAGCCGCCAGGGCTCGCGCAGCACCGTCGCCCTGCCGCGCGACGTGCAGCACGACGGCAGCAAACCGGCAAGGAGCATCCTGGCGATGATGGCGGCCTCCGAGCTGCCGACCATCGACATGACCTATGCCGCGATGGCCGCACCGCTGGAAATGCAGGAGGCGTATTCGGTTGCGCTGGAAGGCCTTCCGGCCTACCTCGGCACCCACGGCATGGACCCGGTCGGCGTGCTCGCGCTGCGCGAGGCGATCGCCCGCCGCTTCACCCAGCGTGGCCTGCCCACGGAACCGGACCAGATCCTGGTCACCCTCGGCGCCCAGCACGGCCTGCGCCTGCTGCTGAATGTGCTCACCGCACCCGCGGCCAGGGTGCTCATCGACCACCCCACCTATCCCAACGCCATCGAGGCGATCCGCGATGTCGGCGCAAGGCCGGTGCCGGTGCCGCTGCGTCCCGAATCACCGGACAAGGGCTGGGATCTCGACGGAATCCGCAGTGCCGCAAGGCAAACCGCCGCGACCCTGGCCTACCTGGTGCCCGACTTCAACAACCCGACCGGCCTGGTGCTCGACGCGGAGGGTCGCGCGGAACTGGCCGCCATCGCCAGGGAAACCAGGATGACCGTGGTGATCGACGAGTCGATGGGTGACCTGCACCTGTCTGGCGAGCCGCAGCCGCCGGTGGCCGCCTTCGCCAAGGGCAACGAGATCGTCACCATCGGCTCGGCCTCGAAGTCGTTCTGGGGTGGCCTGCGGGTCGGCTGGATCCGCACGAACCAACCGCTGATCACCAAGCTGCTCGGCATCCGCTCCACCGTCGACCTCGGCACCCCGGTGATGGACCAGCTGGCCACCGTCCACCTGCTCGCCAACGAGGGCCCGATCCTGCATCGCCGCCGCGATCAGCTGCGCGCGCAACGGGCCGCGCTGGTGGAGGCGGTCGCCGAAGAGCTGCCGGAGTGGCGGCTCGGCTACGGCACGGGCGGCATGTCGGTGTGGGCGCAGCTGCCGGCGCCCGTCTCCACCGCACTGGCCGCCACCGCGCCCAATCACGGCGTATTGCTTGCCGCCGGACCGAGATTTGGCGTGCAAGGCGCTTTCGAACGCTTCATCCGGTTGCCCTTCACCCACCAGGAACCCGAACTCCGCTTGGCGGTCAAGGCGATGGCTGCCGCCTACGAGGCGCTGACCCCGCGCGCCGCCGACGCGCTCCAGCCGCTCACCTGCTACTGATGTTATTGCGCCGCAAGGGTTAACGGGTCGGCGTCTACTGGCGTCGACCGGTACCGACGCCGCCGAGCAGCGTGTCGATGACGCGACTCGCGAGGGTATCCGGGTCGGCGGTGCCGTCCAGTTCGGTATTGCCGTGCACGGTCTCGTTGATCAGCGCGAGATAGACCCGCCGGACCCAGGTCAGGTCGGCGTCGGCCGCGATGAACCCGTCGGCGCGCGCTCTGCCGAGCACCGCGTCGCATTTCGCGAAGACGTCCGACTGCAGTTCGGCGACCTCGGGGTCGGTGTTGTCGACCCGATCGAGTGCGTAGGAAGCCCCGTACTTGATCTCGATGACGTTCGCGGTGGCCTGATGCAGCGCGACCAGTGGCGGCGCGGTCCTCGGCCGTGCGGCGTCGACCGCGGCCGTGATGCTTCGCCAGGCGGCGACCGCCATGGTGCGCACCAGATCCTCGCGATTGGCGAAGCGCCGGTGCACGGTCGTGCGGGCGACTCCGGCGGCCTCGGCGATCTGCTCGAGCGTCGCGTTGGGGTTCTCGCTCAGTACCCGTTCCGCGGCGTCCAGGATGGCGCGGACGGTGCGCTCGGCATCGGCGCGCAGCGGACGTGCGGAAGTGGTCGACATGGGGCTCCGTTCAGTGAGATCTGCTCTAGATAGTACATGCACGCGTCCGCTCGCCATTTATGCGCGACATTTATGTTGCAGTTAATGAGAAACTAGCTACGTTATGTTGCATGACATCAAGGAAGCTGGAAATGACCCGCACTGGAAAGACCGCTCTCGTCGCCGGCGCCTCGTCCGGCATCGGCGCCGAGTTTGCCGCCACGTTGGCAGCCCGCGGCGGCGACCTCGTCCTGGTCGTCCGCTCGCTGCCGCGTCTGAAATCCCTTGCCGCACAACTGTGTCAGCGCCACGACGTCCGAGTGGATGTCATCGGGCAGGACCTCACCATGCCTAACGCCGCCGTGCGGGTAGCGAATGAGCTTGTCGCACAGTAACTTTTGGTCGACATCCCAGTTAGCAACGTGGGATTCGGCAACGCGGGCCGCTTCGAGGATCTCGGCGCTGATCGCGAACAGGATCAGCTGATGATCAATGTCGTTGCGCTGGCTGGGCTTACCCGCCGCCTGATCCCCGGCATGCGCGAGCGCGGCAGCGGCGAGATCGTCGGCACCCGTGGGTTGGCCGACGGTGGTCGCCCGATCAACGCGGAGCCTGCCGCGACCACCGCCTGATCCTGCCTCTCGCGGATACCTGAAAGGCCCCGGGTAAACCCAGGGCCTTCGTATCGAAAGGTCAGTTCGCCCAAACGGATTCGATCGGTGTCGCCTCGTTGGGCGGCGGGGTCGGGATGCCGTTGGGCGTGCGGGAGAAGCGCGGCGCCGGGGCGTGCTGGGTGATGTTGTCGACCTCGATCAACGAGCCACGGGCCGCGATGTGCTCGTTCTTCGTTGCTTCCTCGAAGGTGAGGACGGGGGAGACGCAGGCGTCGGTGCCGACGAAGATCGCCGCCCACTCGTCGCGGGTCTTGGCCCGGAAGCGTTCCGTGAACAGCTTTTTCAGCGTTTCCTGACCCGCCGGATCGATCTGGTAGGGCAGACCCTCCGGATCGATTTCCAGACCCGCGAGCAGCTGTGCGTAGAACTGCGGCTCGATCGCGCCGACCGCCATGTACTTGCCGTCGGCGGTTTCATAGGTGTCGTAGAACGACATTCCGGTGTCGAGCAGGTTCACGCCGCGCTCGTCGGACCACGCGCCGTACCCGCGCATACCCCAGATCATGTGCGAAAGGGCAAGTGCGCCATCGACCATCGCGGCATCGACGACCTGCCCCTTACCGGAGGTCTGCCGCTCGACGAGCGCGGCGAGCAGGCCGAACACCAGGAACATCGAGCCGCCGCCGAAGTCGCCGACCATGTTCAACGGCGGCACCGGGCGCTCACCCTTGCGGCCGATGGCGTGCAGCACGCCGGTGATGGAGATGTAGTTGATGTCGTGTCCGGCGCGATCGGCGAGCGGACCCTCCTGGCCCCAGCCGGTCATCCGCCCGTAGACCAGTCGCGGGTTGCGGGCGAGCGCGTCGTCCGGGCCGAGCCCCATCCGTTCGGTCACGCCGGGCCGGAAGCCCTCGATGAGCACGTCCGCCTTCTCGACGAGCCCGAGCACCTTCTCGATGTCGGCTGGGTCCTTGAGGTTGGCCTCGACGATGGTCCGCCCGCGCTGCTGCGGCCGGTCGAACCCGCCGGGCAGCTGCCCGGCGCGCTGGATCCGCACCACGTCGGCGCCAAGGTCGGCCAGCAGCAGCGCGGCGTGCGGGCCAGGGCCGATACCGGCGAGCTCGATGACCTTGATGCCCGCGAGCGGGCCCTTGACGGCGGTGGATGGAGTGCTCACGCGCTACCTCGGTTCGTCGTTGATCCAGCGCGCCGGCGGCCCGGCGCTCCTCCGGGAGCGGCCCGGAGGGTGTATTGACAGTATGACAATAACGTTGCCGCAACCACCGCGGCCTTCGCCGGGGCACCCTGCCGTCCCGTCGGTGCGTCGGCCGCGAATTCGTACTGTGGTCAACCCGGCTTACAGTTTCACCGCTGCCGCTCGGCTATCGGCGGCAAGCCGGGCGCTGAGAGCCCTTGGTACTCGGTCGATTCCGCGAATCAGCTGGATTCGCAAGCGTACTGGGCAGTAGCCGGATTGCGAAGGCACGTGTGCTTTCGGTGCTGAGGGATCGTGCGGTCGCTCGCTATTACCAGTCGCGCGCAGACGCCTGTTGATTGCCAAACGCCGCGGTGGTTCACTGAAAATACGCGACCGCTATGAATGGTCCCGGCAGTCTGGAGGGGGCGTGTGAACCTATCAGTCGAGGTCGCCGATCTGCGGGGCTGGGCGGAGCAGGTCGGTCGCGCGGGCACGGACACCTTCGAGGGGCATAACTACGCGCAGCGCAATATCGTGGATGCCGATTTCGGTAAGATTCTGGAATTGATAACGGAGGACTACGCCAAGCTGTTGCCGGCACTCGGTGACGTCCTACTCGCCGACAGTGAGGGTATGGATAAAACTCGCCGGGCACTTCTTTATGCCGCTGACGAGTATCGAAGGACCGATCGGAACTTCGCCAGCGAAATCGCGAAGCTCGACGATTCCCCGCTGATAGTCGTCGATGACGGCGTCGCGGATGGATTCGACGATATCGCGCCCGGTGCGGCCAGCCTGGTCGCCCCGACCGTCGACGGCCGGGCGTTGCACGAGGTCTCCTTCGGCATCTTTCTTGATCCGGTATGTAAGCTGCTGACATTGGTTGGCGGGCCGGACCCTCGTGAATACATCACCAAATGGATAACCGGCGATATCAAGAAGGCGGGTACCCAGGTATCGGCTTGGCGGCATGTCGCCGAGTGTGCCGAGGCGGTGCGAGCAAATCTCGAGCACGGACAAGCCTCGGTTTCCAAAACCTGGGTCGGGAAAGCGTCGACGGCCGAGGCGGCGTACTTCAGTAAATGGAACACCGCGTTCGGTAATCAGAAGGCGGCCATGCAGCAGATGGCCAACAATTTGAGTGACGCCGTTGACGAGGCGGTCAAGCTCGCGCAGGTCGTGGTCGACATCGTGATGACCGTGGTGTCGCTCGCTACTGCGGCGCTCGCCAATGCGGCGATACCGCTGTTCGGGCAGATCAAGCTGATCAAGAGCGCAAAAGAAGCGATTACCATGATAAACAGTGCACGCAAGGTAATCGTTGTCTTCTGGCAATTACTGAATACTATCAAAGTGTTCATCATCGCAACCGTTGCGACGTTCAGTCGGACGTCGCTGCCTGTGGCACCGAATGTTGGTTGAGGACAGCCATGCCGATAAGTTCTCCCGGCTCCGATATACGGGCCGCTATTTCCCGGCTCGATGCGGCCATCGACCAAGCCGAACAGGATCTCGCCAGCTACAAGCAGCGGAATCAACCGACGGCGGCGGAGCTGCAACAGCTCACGGAGAAAGCGTCGAGTGGGGAATTGGGTGCGGATATGCAGGCGGCGGCCGGTTTAGTATCGAGTGGCGCGGAGACGTGGATGGGCCTCTTCTCCGGTGTGTCGGCGTATTCACATTTGCTGGAGAGTCATGTAAACCGAATGGTCGCGGAACATAGCGGTGCGATACAGGCATCGATAGCAGGTGATGGGAGTTTTCATCCGCTCCCCGATGATCTCTACAAGTAGCGGTCAGCGGATTCCCCAGAAAGCTGCCATCAGCAGGACATCGGCGATGATCACCCCGATAATGACAAGCCATTGCCGACCAAGTGACCAGCGACGTTTCAACGCTACGGCGACAAGGGCAATTCCGATTACTCCGGCAACGATATAGCCGACCATCCATGCCGGGCTGCCCGACGTCGCACCGATTACGATAACGATGATCGAGAAGAATACGGTTCCGACAAACAACTGATCACGCAGGAACCCTTCAGCAAAGGCGATCGATACCCAGCCGACGAGGCGGGCGAGCGCGCCCTTGGACCTTTCCGGCTTCGCCGTATTGTCGAACGTGTCGGCCTGGCGGTACGCCGCACGAAACAACGGCCCGTCCTCGGCGTCACCACTCATGGTCCGATGGTAGCCCTCATCGCCTACACGCACTCTTGAATGGAAAGCTGGAATGTTCCAGTTGATCATGGAATACCTTGTGAAACAGCATCTTCCGCACCGGCGTCACGCGAATGAATCTTCGCGCGAACGAAACCGGCTACCTGCCAGTCGTTTCCGAACACCCTCCGTCGTGCACCGACTCACTCGATACGACACAATCCCAGCAGCGCGACATTCGGGCGAGCGTCCGGTGCGGCAGTGCGGTGAGGTGGAAGTCATGCGAGAACCCAACGAGGCCTGGTCATGAGTGGTGCGGGTGAGGTAGTCGTCGGCCTGGTTATCCTCGTCGGCCTGCTCGGCATCATCGTCCCGATCCTGCCCGGCGTCATCCTGATCTTCGGCGCAATCGCGGTCTGGGCCTTCATGACCGGCGGCAGCACCGCCTGGATCGTCTTCGCCATCAGCACCGCCCTGCTCGTCATCTCCGGCGTCATCAAATACACCTGGCCCGGCCGGAAGATGAAGGACGCGGGCGTCGCCAACCGCTCCCTCATCCTCGGCGCGGTCCTCGGCATCATCGGCTTCTTCGTCATCCCCGTGGTAGGCCTGCTCGTAGGCTTCGTCCTCGGCGTCTACCTCGCCGAACTCCACCGCCTCCGCATCGGCCGCCAAGCCTGGCAATCGACCGTCCACGCCCTCAAAGGCGTAGGCCTGTCCATGCTCATCGAACTCCTCGGCGCCCTACTCGCCACCGGCGTCTGGCTGATCGGCGCGATCGCCACCTAGCCCACTCGACCGCTATTCGATGATCGGCAGCGGGATGGTATCCGCCGCTTCGAGTTTGGGGAGACTGTCGCGGCGGATGGGCAGGGTTGGTTGTTCGGTGGTGTACAGGGGGAGTGTGGGGGCCGGGTCGGCGGGCAGCGGGCGGACCCGGGCGGGGAGCCGATAGAACGCGCGGGCGTTGTCCTCCAGGACGGCGAACATATCGGTGCCGACCACGTCGCAGAGGAGGTCGACATCGGAATCCTGGAAGGGGCGGCCCGCGCGGGTGCCGGGTAGGTCGGTGCCGAACATCAGGGCTTCCGGGTTGACCGCGTGGATGCGTCGCAGGGTGTCGGGAACGTTCAACGCGACCCGCCCGAAACCCGTCGCCTTCACCTTCGCCCCCCGATCGACCAGGTCGAGCAGGTACGGCAGGCCCTCGTCGGACATGCCGAGGTGATCGATCGCGAAGACCGGAAGCTTGGAGATGACCGGTTGCAGCGAGGCGAGCATCTGACCGTCGATGTACACCTCGACATGCCAACCGACGAGTTCATGGGCGCGCAGGGCCTGCAGTGTCATGCCGGTGATGTCGGCGGCGGCGCGTTTGAGGTTGAACCGCAGGCCGCGCACGCCGATCCGGTCCAGTTCGATGATCTCGTCGTCGGTGGCGTCAAGGTCGAGCCGGGTGACCCCGACCCAGCCCTCGCCCAGCTCGGCGAGGGCCGCCTTCAGATACGTCTGGTCGGTGCTCTGGAAGGACCCGCTGACCACGGCTCCGCCGCCGACATCGAAGCGCGACATGCGCTTTCGATAGTCGGCGATGGTGAATGAGCCGGGCAGGTAGCCCTCGTTCTCGAACCGCGGGAACCGCGGATCGAAGATGTGGAGATGGGCATCGAACACCTGTACAGAATGCCTCAGTGCGAGTCTTTCCGCTGTCGCGGACCTAACAGCGAGTCGGCCTAGACCTTGTGCGGCTCGCTGGCCCGCAGCATGTCTTCGCGCTCGACGACCTTGACGCGCTCACGGCCCTCCGGCTCGCCCAGCGAGCGCTCGTGCGCGTCGAGGCGGTACCAGCCCTGCCAGGTGGTGAACGGGATGCCCTTGCTCTCCAGGAACTCGGTGACGGCGTCCAGCTCCGGCTGCGCGGCCGGGGTGAAGTTCGCGCTGTCGTCGAGCAGGCAGGCGACGGTCTCGTTGGCGTCGCCCTTGGTGTGGCCGATGAGGCCGACCGGGCCGCGCTTGATCCAGCCGGTGACGTAGGTGGCCGGGACGTAGCGGTCGGCGCCGTCGGCGTTCTCGTCGCCGATCACCCGGCCCGCCTCGTTGGGCACGGTGCCGGCCTGGTCGTCGAACGGCAGGTTGGTCAGGTTCTGCGACAGGTAGCCGACGGCGCGGTAGACCGCCTGCACGTCCCATTCCTTGAAGGTGCCGGTGCCCTTGACGTTGCCGGTGCCGTCGAGCTGGGTGCGCTCGGTGCGCAGGCCGACGACCTTGCCGTCGTCGCCGATGATCTCGGCGGGCGACTCGAAGAAGTGCAGGAACAGCTTGTGCGGGCGGTTGCCGACGTCGCGAATCGCCCACTGCTCCAGCGTGTTCGCGATCATGTCGACCTGCTTGGAGTGGCGGCGCGCGGCCTCGGAGCCCTCGTCGTAGTCGATGTCCTCGGGATCGACGATGACCTCGATGGTCGGCGAATGATCCAGTTCGCGCAGCTCCAGCGGGGTGAACTTGGCCTGCGCCGGGCCGCGGCGGCCGAACACGTGCACCTCGAGCGCCTTGTTGGCCTTGAGGCCCGCGTAGACGTTCGGCGGGATCTCGGTCGGCAGCAGCTCGTCGCCGGTCTTGGCGAGCACGCGGGCCACGTCGAGCGCGACATTGCCGACGCCGAGCACGGCGACCTTCTCCGCGTCGAGCGGCCAGGTGCGCGGCACGTCCGGGTGGCCGTCGTACCAGGACACGAAGTCCGCGGCGCCGTAGGAACCGTCGAGGCCGATGCCGGGGATGCCGAGCGCGCGGTCGGCGTTGGCGCCGGTGGAGAAGATGACCGCGTCGTAGAACGTGCGCAGATCATCGAGGGTGATGTCGGTGCCGTAGTCGATGTTGCCCAGCAGGCGCACCTGCGGCTTGTCAAGGACCTTGTGCAGGGCGGTGATGATGCCCTTGATGCGCGGATGGTCCGGCGCGACGCCGTAGCGGATCAGCCCGAACGGCGCGGGCATGCGCTCGAACAGGTCGATGCTCACCTCGGCGTCGGATTTCATCAACGCGTCGGCGGCGTAGATCCCGGCCGGTCCGGCGCCCACGATGGCGATGCGGAGCGGGCGGTTAGCTGCACTCTGTTCGGTCATCTTTTACGCGCACCCTTTTGGTCGAGAAACAAATACGGCGTACTCCTTAGCCTAGGCTAAGTTACGCGCTGACTGGTTGCACCTGACGATGCGGACACTGGAGTTGTCGGCTCGTGGCCACCCCAGCCGCGGCTATGACAGCAGGCCGCAGTCTTGCGATTCTATCGGTGACGGGGACGGTAGGCCCCGGTGCGGTGCGTGAACTGAATGGATGCCACGCGACCCGTTCGCTGGGTTCACCGGAACGGGTGTCGTTAATCCCGGCGTGGCGCAGTCGACTTCGCTCACCGCGCGGGGGCGGGCGCCGGATACCGCCGCCGACCAGGGATCATCGTCCTATGAGTGAGCAGCAGTCAGCCGCGGAAGACGAAGTCATCCAGGTCGATCAGACCGACAAGCGCTCCGTGGCACCGTTCATCGCGGCCGCCGTCGTCGCGGTGCTCGTGCTCGCCGGGATCATCATCGGCGGGCTGATGTCGCCCGCTGAGAAAAATGTCACAGAAGCGGACAAGATCGCCGCCGCGGTACGCGACTTCGTCGAGGGGTCCAACAAGACCGATTCGGTGCCCCCACCAGGCGCGGGCTGCCCCGGCTTCGACCCGAAACGGTCACCGCTGGCCGGGCGGTCCGGCGGCGGAAAGACCGTGGAAATCACCAAACTCGTCGATCCGAGCGTCGATGGCGACCGCGCGAAGGCGACGGTCACCACCAAGGTCGACGGCGACGAGGCGACCGCGACCTGGAATTTGACCCGATCCGGGGACAAATGGCTGGTCTGTAATTGAGCATTCTCATACCGTGAGCAGCCGTTTGACAGGGTGACCCTGATCAAGGCAATCTCAGCAGAAGGTCATGAGAACCAGTGTCAAGCCCCGGCAATACTGGTCGGCAACCCTCCTCCGCGGTGGGGTGCTCCGGGTGACGACCTGGCCGCGCGTCAAACCTGTGCGCGGCAAGTGCGGATTCTAGGAGGGTCCAGATGAGTTATGCCGGTGACATCACCCCGCAGCAGGCCTGGGAACTGTTGCGGGACAATCCCGAAGCCGTCCTGGTCGACGTGCGCACCGAGGCCGAATGGAAGTTCGTCGGCGTGCCGGACACCAGTTCGATCGAGCGCCCGACGGTGCTGATCGAGTGGGTCGATTCGACCGGGACGCGCAATGGCGAGTTCACCGAACAGCTGGTCACGGCGCTCGACGGACACGATCCGGCGGCCCCGGTGATCTTCCTGTGCCGCTCGGGGCAGCGCTCCATCGGCGCGGCGATCGCCTCGACGCAGGCCGGGTTCGGCACCTCGTACAACGTGCTGGAGGGCTTCGAAGGCCCGGTCGACGCGGACGGACATCGCGGCGGCAGCGGCTGGCGTGCCCTCGGATTGCCTTGGCGGCAGTCATGAGTAGCTGCTGTTCGGTCGACGCGTTGTCGCGGAGCTCTGTCGGGAGGCAGTCGTGATCACCGGTGGTGCGTTCGACAAGCCGCTGCCCGAGGGCGTCGGCCCCGCGACCCTGGGTGTGCGAGGTGGGTTGCGCCGCTCCGGTTTCGAGGAAACCTCCGAGGCGCTGTACCTGACCTCGGGCTTCGTCTACGAGAGCGCCGAGGCCGCCGAGGCCGCGTTCACCGGCGACGTCGAGCATTTCGTCTACTCCCGCTACGGCAACCCGACGGTCGCCATGTTCGAGGAGCGGATGCGGCTGCTCGACGGCGCCGAGGCGTGTTTCGCGACCGCGAGCGGAATGTCCGCGGTATTCACCGCTTTGGGCGCGCTGCTCGGCGCCGGTGATCGACTTGTGGCCGCGCGCAGCCTGTTCGGGTCCTGCTTCGTGGTGTGCAACGAGATCCTGCCGCGCTGGGGCATCGAGACAGTCTTCGTCGACGGCGAGGATCTGGACCAGTGGGAAGCGGCGCTGTCGGTGCCCACTCAGGCGGTGTTCTTCGAGACACCGGCGAACCCCATGCAGACCCTCGTCGACGTGCGCCGGGTTACCGAGCTCGCACATGCCGCGGGCGCGAAGGTGGTGCTGGACAACGTCTTTGCCACTCCGCTGCTGCAGCGTGGTTTCGACCTTGGCGCCGACGTTGTCGTCTACTCGGGCACCAAGCACATCGACGGCCAGGGCCGGGTGCTCGGCGGCGCCATCCTCGGCGCGAAGGACTACATCGACGGTCCGGTGAAAACGCTGATGCGCCATACCGGTCCGGCGCTGAGCCCGTTCAACGCGTGGACGCTGCTCAAGGGTTTGGAGACAATGCCGCTGCGCGTGCGACATTCGACCGAATCCGCACTGCGCATCGCCCGCTTCCTGGAGACCAACAAGGCCGTCAGCTGGGTGAAATACCCCTTCCTGGAATCACATCCGCAACACGACCTTGCCACCAGCCAGATGAGCGCGGGCGGCACCGTCGTCACCTTCGAGCTGAACGCTCCCGCGCACGAGGCCAAGAAGCGCGCCTTCGAAGTCCTCAACCGCCTACGCATCGTCGACATCTCCAACAACCTCGGCGACGCCAAATCCCTGATCACCCACCCCGCCACCACAACACACCGCGCGATGGGCCCCGAAGGCCGAGCCACCATCGGCCTCTCCGACGGCGTAGTCCGCATCTCCGTCGGGCTGGAGGACGTAGCGGACCTCCTCGCCGACCTCGACCACGCTCTGAGCTAGCAACGACAAAGGCTCCACACGGTGCACACGTGTGGAGCCTTTGTCGTTGGATCAGGCCAGCGCGCGGAGGCGGGGGGCCAGGTCGCGCTGGAAGAGGTCGAGGAAGCGGCGTTGGTCGTGGCCGGGGGCGTGGAAGACGAGGTGGTTGAGGCCTGCGTCGAGGTAAGGCTTGATGAGGTCGACGGTCTGGTCGGGGTCGCTGGCGACGATCCAGCGCTTGGCGATCTGCTCGATCGGGAGGGCGTCGGCGGCGGCCTCCATTTCGATCGGGTCGGTGATGCTGTGCTTCTGTTCCGGGGTGAGGCTCAGGGGAGCCCAGAAGCGGGTGTTCTCCAGTGCCAGTTCGGGATCGGTGTCGTAGGAGATCTTGATCTCGATCATCCGGTCGATGTCATCGACGGTGCGTCCTGCCTTGGCGGCGCCCTCGGCGACGGCGGGCATCAGCTTCTCGGTGTAGAGGTCCATGCCCTTGCCCGAGGTGCAGATGAAGCCGTCACCCGCGCGGCCCGCGTAGCGCGCGACCAGCGGCCCGCCCGCGGCGACGTAGATCGGGATACCACCCTTGGGCACGTCGTAGATGGACGCGCCGACGGTGTTGTAGTACTCGCCTGCGAAGTCCACCCGGTCGCCGGTCCACAGCGCGCGCATCAGCTCGACCGACTCGCGCAGCCGCGCGAAACGCTCCTTGAACTCCGGCCATTCGCCCTTGTACCCGGTGGCGATCTCGTTGAGCGCCTCACCGGAGCCGACACCGAGCATGATCCGGTCGGGGTACAGACAACCCATGGTGGCGAAGGCCTGCGCGATCACCGCCGGGTTGTATCGGAAGGTCGGCGTGAGCACCGAGGTACCGAGCTGGATCCGCTTGGTGCGCTCGCCGACCGCGGCCATCCAGGCCAGCGAGAACGGCGCGTGCCCGCCCTTGTGCCGCCACGGCTGGAAGTGGTCGCTCACCGTGGCACTGTCGAGGCCGTGTTCCTCGGCGAGCACCGCGATCTCCACCAGTTCGCGCGGCCCGAACTGTTCCGCCGACGCCTTGTATCCGAGCTTGAGCTCACCCATGTGCGCCACTCCTGTCGCTTCGCTGCACACCTGCGGTGCGGGCGTTCCCGCACACCGTTGTCGGCCGCAGACACGCTGCGGTCATGTCTCGCTTCAACCGGCGCGGGATCGCGAACGTTCCCGCGCCTCGGCGATCATTCGAGCACTGTCCCGCGCTTTTCGCATATACGTCATACGGCCGTCTTCGACCATAGTCAGCGGCACCCGAGGGTGTGCGAAGGGTCGCATCGAGTCGGACTTCCCCCCACGGAGGTGTCCGGTAGGCGTACCTCCGCATTCGCTCCGGCCATGCGCGGTTTGCGGACGGACTCCGTCCGGCTGTGTCTCTAGTGGGACAATTGTCTGGTGACTGATGAACCGATCCTGTCCTATCTGACCGACATGGACGGTGTGCTGGTGCACGAGGACCAACTGGTGCCGGGCGCCGACGAGTTCCTCGCCGAGCTGCGCACCAACGAGACGCCGTTCCTGGTGCTGACCAACAACTCCATCCGCACCCCGCGCGACCTGCAGGCCAGGCTGCGCCACACCGGGCTCGACATCCCGGAGGAGGCGATCTGGACCTCCGCGCTGGCCACCGCCACCTTCCTGGACGAGCAGCGGCCCAACGGAACCGCCTACGTGGTCGGCGAATCCGGGCTCACCACGGCATTGCACGAGATCGGCTACGTGCTCACCGACAGCAACCCCGACTACGTGGTGCTCGGCGAGACCCGCAACTACTCCTTCGAGGCGATCACCACCGCGATCCGCCTGATCGAGCGCGGCGCGAGCTTCATCGCGACCAATCCCGACCCGACCGGCCCGTCCCGCGACGGCTCGCTGCCGGCGACCGGCTCGGTCGCCGCGCTGATCACCCGGGCCACCGGCCGCGACCCGTATTACATCGGCAAGCCCAATCCGCTGATGATGCGTTCGGCGTTGCGCCGGATCGGGGCGCATTCGCAGTCGACGGTGATGATCGGCGATCGGATGGATACCGATGTCATCTCCGGGCTGGAGGCGGGGATGCGCACGATTCTGGTGACCACCGGCATTTCGACCCGTGCGTCGGTCGAGGCGTACCCCTATCGGCCGACGATGGTGATCGATTCCGTCGCCGATCTGGTCGGGCGTACGAAAGAGCCCTTCTCCGACTAGATCGCGTGATTGCTAGTCAGACGCACCAAGGAACTCTGCCGACTAGCTCGCGTGACGACGGGATATGGCCGAGCGGCTCAGGTCTCGTTGCTCTGGCCGTCGGTGATGGCGTCGAGTGCGGCGGATAGTTCGGTCAAGGCGTCGACGGTCGCGGCGAGTTGGTCGTAGCCGAGTTCGTCGACCAGCCGCTTGGCGACCACGGCGTGCTGTGGATTGATGCGGCGCACCGCCGCGAGGCCCGCGTCGGTGACCGCGACGAGCTTCGCGCGGCGGTGCGCCGGATTCGGGCGATACTCGGCAAGACCCTTGTCCACCAACAGATCCGCGATCCGTTGCACGCTTTGCCGGGTGATGCCCATATCCCTGGCGATGCCAGCCACCGGCAGCGGTTCGGACAGCACCGCGCCGAGCACCTGCCACCAGGCCGCGGTGAGCCCGGCGGGGCGGGCCAGTTCTTCGGCGATCGCGAGGAACTGCCCGTTCAATCGGAATGATGTGATGGCGGCCGTAGCGAACAGCTCCTGTTCGTTCCGAGTCACGTGCACCTCCTGGCGATCCGGCCATTCGATCGGATCGCCGTGCGATTCTTCCTCATCCGGCGTGCGCCGCCGACCGCTGCGCTTCGTACTCGGCGAGAACGGCCCAGCCCGCCGGATCGGAGTGTCCGTACAACCGGTACCACCCGTCGAGCACGTGCGGCTCGTACACGCCGAGCCGTCCGAGCGCCGCGCGAGCGAATTCGAACGGCGAGGTGCCGCCCGCCGTGATCAGATCGCCGTCGGTCACCGCGGCCTCCTCCAGGTAACCGTCGGCACCCGCGTATCCGCTGTAGAGCAAGAACTCCCGGACATTGCTCGTGTGCTTGCGAGTGTCGAGCAGACCCTCCTTGGCCAGCCCGAGTGTCGCGCCGCAGATCGCCGCGACCGGAACCCCCGCGTCGAGGAACTCGCGCGCCTTACGCGCGAACGGCATCAACTCCGCGCCCTCCCACGTGTCGGCACCGGCCAGGATCAGCATCGCGCTCTCGGTAGGCGTGAGATCGGCGAGCGCCATCTCCGGCACGATCCGCATCCCGCCGAGCGTGGTGATCGGATCACCGGTCAGCCCAACGGTTTTCGTCTGCCACGTCCCCGGCTCCCGCTGCCAGGTTGGCCGGTTGACGTGCGCCGTGGTGGCACCGATCTCCCAGTCGGCGAAGGTGTCGTAGACGGCCACATGAACTGTTCTCTTAGTCATGACAGTATGCTGTCATATTTGACAGCATACTGTCAATGGATTGGCGATGCGGCATTAAGCTGGGTATATGCGGATCTCGGTTGCTGCGGACGAACGCGTCGGAGTAGCACAGGAACTGATCGAGGAGCTGGCTCGCCGCGGACACGAGACCGTCCTGCACGGAGCGCTCGCCACGTCCGAACGAAACGACTGGGCCTGGGCAACCGAAGCGGCCGCCCGCGACGTCGCGCAGGGCCACGCCGACCAGGCAATCGTCTGCTGCTGGACCGGAACCGGCGCCTCGATCGCCGCCAACAAGGTCACCGGCATCCGCGCCGCCCTCTGCGCCGACGCCGCGACAGCCAAGGGCGCCCGCCAATGGAACAACGCCAATGTCCTTGCCCTGAGCCTACGTTCGACCTCCGCCCCCGAACTCCAAGAAATCCTCGACGCCTGGTTCACCACCGACCCAAGCCCCGACCCCGACGACCAGGCGAACGTCGCACATCTGTCGGAGATCGAGCGCGCCGCGCAGTGAGCTATGCCCGGTGCAGGGCGAAGATACGCAGGTCGCGGGTGGTGCGGTCTTTGTAGGCGGCGTAGGCGCCGGTGATTTCTACGAAGCGGGCGAAGATGGCGTCTTTGGCCTCGGGGTCGACCAGGGTTGCTTGGACGGGGAGGCGGTGGCCTGCGATGGCGACGGTCGCGGCGGGGGTGGCCAGGAGGTTGGCGGTCCAGGCTGGGTGGCGTTCTTGGCCGAAGTTGCTGCCGATGACGTAGAGGACGTCGCCGTCGTGCACGTAGAGCAGGGGCTGGGTGCGCGGCTGGCCGGATTTGCGGCCGATGGTGGTCAGCAGGATCACCGGGGCACCGATCGGACCGAGCACGGTGTATTTGGCGTTGGTGCGCTCGAGCAGGGCGCGATCGAGCGGGGTGATCTTGCGGATGAGCCAGGAACCGGGCTTGGTCGCGGCGAATCTGTTTGCTAGTCGGGAGAACACGGTGGTGCGCGAACCCCACTGCCGGTTCGGAAATTGCTCAGCCATGCTCGGACTATATCGGTGGTGAGATCGGCTTGTCGCTGGCGAACTCATAGCTTGCGCACATGGGTAACTCGCCGGGCGCCGGCTGGCTCATTCACCCTGGTCACCGCCGGTCGTCAACGCTACTGTGGCCGCGCCCAGGTCTGGCTTGGATACGCGCAGAGGCGGATGAGCCTCGCATAGCGGCCTTGATTGCCGCTCGTTCACTAAGCTCTCGATATGGCCGATCACGCTCCATCCACCGTCTACATCGCCTCGCCCGAAGGCGACACCGGGAAGTCGACGGTGGCACTCGGCGTGCTGCAGATGCTGTGCGCGACCACCGCACGGGTCGGGGTGTTCAGGCCGATCACCAGGTCGACCACCGAACCCGACTACATCCTCGAGCTGCTGCTCGAGCACAGCACCGCCGATATCGACTACGCGCAGGCCACCGGCGTCACCTACGAGCAGGTGCACGCCGACCCGGATGCCGCGATCAGCGAGATCGTGATGCGTTTCCACGAGGTCGCGAAGGTGTGCGACGCGGTGGTGGTGGTCGGCAGCGACTACACCGACGTCGCCAGCCCGAGCGAGCTCCGCTTCAACGCCAGGATCGCGGTGAATCTCGGCGCCCCCGTGCTGCTGGTGGTGCGCGGCTCGGGCCGTTCTCCCGCCGAGGTGAAGCACCTGGCCGAGCTGTGCCAGAGCGAGCTGGTCCTCGAACACGCACAGCTGGTCGCCATCATCGCCAACCGCTGCGACCCGGCCCACCTCGACGATGTCGCCGCCGTCCTGCAAACCTCCGCCGTGCCGACCTGGACGCTGCCGGAGGTGCCGCTGCTGATCTCGCCGACGATGGCCGAGCTGTGTAGCGCCATCGACGGCGAAATGTACAGCGGCGACCAGGAATTGCTGCAGCGCGAGGCGCTGAAGATCATGGTCGGCGGCATGACGGCCGAACACATTCTGGAGCGACTGGTCGACGGCGTCGTGGTGATCGCGCCAGGCGATCGCTCCGACGTGTTGCTGAGCGTCGTGAACGCCCATGAGGCGGAAGGCTTTCCGTCACTGTCCGGCATCATCATGAACGGCGGCATGCTGCCCCATCCCGCGGTGGCGCGGCTGATGTCCGGCTTGAAGCCGAAGCTGCCGATCCTCACCACCGAGCTCGGCACCTACGACACCGCGAGCGCCGCCTACCGCACCCGGGGCCGCATGTCGGCCGGTAGCCCGCGCAAGGTCGACACCGCCCTCGCGCTGATGGAGGAGCACGTCGACGCCGGAGAGTTGTTGCGGCGCATCGAAGTTCCGCTCACCACCGTCGTGACGCCGCAGATGTTCGAGTACCAGCTCATCGAGCGCGCGCGGGCCGACCGCAAGCGCATCGTGCTGCCCGAGGGCGACGACGACCGCATCTTGCGCGCGGCGGGCCGGGTGCTGCAGCGCAAGATCGCCGACCTGGTGATCCTCGGTGACGAGCAGTCGGTGCGTGCCCGCGCCGCCGAACTCGGCGTCGACATCTCCGCCGCGCGGGTGCTCGATCCCCGAACCTCCGGCCACCTCGACGATTTCGCCAAGGAATACACCGAGATGCGCAAGCACAAGGGTATGACCGTCGAGCGCGCCCGCGAAACCATGGCCGACATCTCGTATTTCGGCACCATGATGGTCTATAAGGGCATCGCCGACGGCATGGTCTCCGGCGCCGCGCACACCACCGCGCACACCATCCGGCCCTCGTTCGAGATCATCAAGACGGTGCCGGGCGTGTCCACGGTGTCCAGCGTGTTCCTCATGTGCCTGGCCGACCGGGTGCTCGCCTACGGTGACTGCGCGGTGGTCCCCGATCCGACGTCGGAGCAGCTTGCCGATATCGCGATCTCCTCGGCGGCGACGGCGTCCCGGTTCGGCATCGAGCCGCGGATCGCGATGCTGTCCTATTCGACCGGCGAATCCGGCAGCGGCGCCGACGTGGACAAGGTGCGGGTGGCGACCAAGCTGGTCCGCGATCGGGCGCCGGAACTGCCGGTGGAGGGCCCGATTCAGTACGACGCGGCGATCGAGCCGACCGTCGCCACCACCAAGCTGCCGGATTCCAAGGTGGCTGGCAAGGCGACGGTTTTCGTGTTTCCCGATCTCAATACCGGCAACAACACCTACAAGGCGGTGCAGCGCAGTGCGGGCGCGATCGCGATCGGCCCGGTGCTGCAGGGCCTGCGTAAACCGGTCAACGACCTGTCCCGCGGTGCGCTGGTCGCCGATATCGTCAATACCGTGGCGATCACGGCGATCCAGGCGCAGGGCGAGTGAGGGTGTCTGTCGGGACACAGCTGGCTCGTGATGCGGAACAGGTGGTCGGCGGGCGTGGTTGCTGAGGGAGTGCGGGTACACCGCCGAACACGGGAGGCGTGATGGCTGAGGCTGCCGACGATCTGGTGCTGGTGATCAATTCCGGCTCGTCGTCCATCAAATACCAACTCCTCGACCCGGAATCGGGCGCGGTGAGCGCGTCGGGCATGGTCGACCGGATCGGCGAGCACAATGCCGGGATCGAGCATCACGCCGACGGCGAGACTACCGAGCGCCGCAGTGCCATCGCCGATCACACGGCCGGGTTGCGGCTGATCTTCGACATGTTCGCCGAGACCGGGCACGACCTGGCCCGCGCCGGAGTCCGCGCGGTCGGGCATCGAGTAGTGCACGGCGGTGAGGTGTTCTACCAGCCGACGCTGATCGATGACGATGTGGTCGCGGCCATCTCCGAGCTGTCTTCGCTTGCCCCACTGCACAATCCGGCGAATGTCGCGGGCATCGAAAGCGCGCGCAAGCTGCTGCCCGAGGTGCCGCAGGTGGCCGTGTTCGACACCGCGTTCTTCCACGGCCTGCCCGACGCCGCCAAGACCTACGCCATCGACGCGAAGGTTGCTGCCGCACACGGCATTCGGAAGTACGGCTTCCACGGCACCTCACACGAGTACGTGTCGGGGCAGGTCGCCGAGCTGCTCGGCCGCGACCCGGCGGAGCTGAATCAGATTGTCTTCCACCTGGGTAACGGCGCCTCGGCCTCGGCGATCCGCGGCGGGCACCCGACCGACACCACGATGGGCCTTACCCCGCTGGAAGGCTTGGTGATGGGCACCAGGTCCGGCGATCTCGACCCCGGAATCATCGCGCACCTGATGCGCTCGGCACACCTGGACATCGACCAGATCGACACGCTGTTGAACCGGGACTCCGGCATCAAGGGCCTGTCCGGCGTCAACGACTTCCGCGAACTGCAGCGTCTCATCGAAAACGGTTACGCCGCAGCCACATTGGCCTACGACGTCTACATCCACCGCCTCCGCCGCTACCTCGGCGCCTACCTGATCGACCTCGGCCGCGTCGACGCCATCACCTTCACCGCGGGCGTCGGCGAGAACAGCCCCAAGGTCAGGGCCGACGCCCTCGCCGACCTGTCCCGCTTCGGCATCGAGGTAGACCCCACCGCCAACACCGCCAAAGACCGCACCGCCCGCCGCATTTCCCCGCCCAAGGCACCGGTAGCTGTACTGGTCGTGCCGACAAACGAGGAACTCGCAATCGCCCGCGCCGCCCACCGCATCGCCGAAGCGACCTAAATCCCTTACCGCCAACAGATTTCGCACGAACATGGGTAACTCACCGGGTACGGGCTAACTTCATCACGACGCAACACTCGGCCGCCAACGCCACCTTCGCGGCACCCAAGTCTGGCCTGAATACGCGGAGAGGCGGGAGGGCCCGGCCGGGAGGGACGGCCGGCCGGGCTGGATCAGCGGGCACGCCGAAATGCTTCCGGCCGCCGCATGTTTCGCACCCAAAGGGCAGTTCGGGTGACGTTCCCGGGACGGGCGAGGGCCTTGTCCCTGGTATACGGTCGGTCCGGTGCCCCGATGTGCCCCGCGAACCTGATCCGATGCCGATCCTGCCGAACCGATCATGAGGATTTCGTGAGCGGCTTTATACCCAGGTCTTGGCGCGGATCGAATTGGCGAGGTCGACCAACGCATAGCGATGGGTGCGACCGGGAGCGCTGCGGGCCAGCGCGCGCAGACCCGCTTCGGTCCCCTCGCGCAGACAGCGTTCGTTGAACTGCGCGCCGAACAGCGTGGCATCGGCGCGTTTCGGCTTGTTGCCCGCCTGCAGCCAGGCCAGGGCGGCGCCGAGGACGAGGACGCGCATCTGGACCGACCTGCCCTCACCGGTCGGCAGGCTCATCACCCTGGACGCGGAGATATGCAGGGTGGATTCGTCGAGCTCGGCCACCGGTGCGGCGGTGAGCAACAGCAGCACCGCGGTCATCCGCGCGGTGGTGTAATGCCTTGACGCGGCGGGTACTTCGTCGAGCGCGTGCACCGCGTCCACCACGCGATCCACTGCGGCCAGCTGCCTGGCCAGGCCGAACGCGGCGCTCACCACCGCCCGATCGGTACGCCACACGGTGTCGTAGAACTTCTCGGCGTAGGCCCGCCACTGCTCCGGGTCGGCCGAATCCCATTGCTGCAGTACGAGTTCCGCGGTCGCGGCCAGCGCGAGCTTTGGCCCGATCTCGCCGGGCAGCACCTGCAGCACGCCGTCGAAACTGGCGAAGGCCTGTTCGTATTCCACGTCGAGCAGCTGCGCCAAACCGCGATACCAGCTGACCCGCCAGTCACTTTCGGGCAGCCGGGTGAGCAGATGCAGCACCGCGGCCGACTCGCCAAGGTCGAGCCGTACCCGCGCCTCGGCCAGCCTGAGCTCCAGATCCAGTGTCTCCGGGGCATTTCCGGGGTCGTTCTCGGCCCGTTCCTTGGCGGCCCGCAGTGCCTCCAGCGACTCCTCGGGCTCGGGGTGCACCGTCGTTGCCAGCAGCGGCGCCGAAGGGTCCGCCGAGTCGATCAGTGGAACCGGCAGTGCCGCAACCACATCGCGCGCGTCGAGCAGCTTGCTGCGGGCCCGGCCGTCGGCGTACGCGTCGGTCTGCCTGATCA
Source organism: Nocardia sp. NBC_01499 (assembly GCF_045040275.1). NCBI lineage: Bacteria > Bacillati > Actinomycetota > Actinomycetes > Mycobacteriales > Nocardiaceae > Nocardia > Nocardia sp. NBC_01499. Next base: position 6,073,947 of record NZ_CP109426.1, read on the forward strand.
GTTCCTCGGTGCCGAAGCTGGCCCGCGGCGGGCTGAACACCGTGGACAGCTGCGGATGCTCGGTGGCGGTCTCCAGCGCGAGAATCTCCCGCAGCACCCCCGACATCTGAGCGGACATGGCTCGGGCGGAGGGGAATCGGCGCTCCGGGTCCGGGTCGGTCGCGCACAGCAGCAGGCGGTGGAAGAACTCGTAACGCGCGAGCACGGAATGCTCCGCGGGATCGGGGATGCCGTCGAGATAGCGGCCCTGCTCCATCGGCATCTCGAGGGTGAGCACGGCCAGGGTGCGCCCGACGGTGTAGATGTCCGAGGCGACGGTCGGCCCGGTCTTCGCGATCTCCGGCGCCTGAAAGCCCCTGGTGCCGTACAGGTTTCCGTACGACTCGATGGTGGCGACGGCGCCGAGATCGATCAGCTTCACCTGATCCTCGGTGACCATGATGTTGTCCGGCTTGAGATCGTTGTAGGTCAGCCCGATCGAGTGCAGGTATTCCAGCGCGGGCAGGATCTCCAGCAGGTAGGCGATGGCCTCGGCGACCGGCATCCGGTGCGGGCGCTCGTAGGAGTTGAGGATCTCGCGCAGCGACCGGCCGCCGACGTACTCCATGACGATGTAGCCGATCGGCGCACCGTCCTGGTCGGTGTGCTCGACGAAGTTGTGGATCTTGACGATGCTGGCATGCGCCACCTCGGCGAGGAATTGGCGCTCGGCGACCGCGACGGCCTGCGCCTCGGCGTCACCGGTGTGTAGCAGGCCCTTGAGCACCACCCAGCGATCGCTGACGTTGCGGTCGATCGCCAGATAGATCCAGCCGAGTCCGCCGTGCGCGATGCAACCCTGGACCTCGTACTGGCCGGACACGATGTCGCCCTCGTGCAGCGACGGCCGGAAATCGTAAGGGGCGCCGCAGGTATCGCAGGTGCCCGTGGTCACCGCCGGCCGGATGGCGCTCGCCCGGCCGACCGGGTTACCGCACCGCCAGCAGAAGCGTTTGCCTTCGGAGACCGCGGGATCGGTCAGCACGGCGGCCCGCGGATCGGCGGGCTCGACCGTCGGGATCGGCACCAGCCCGCCGCCGAGCCTGCGCACCCCTGGCCGCGAGCGCGCCGTGCGCACGCTGCGACCCGAGGTGCGCATGGTGGCCGCGGAGTCCGGTTCGGAGTCGGTTCGCCAAGCGCCGATGATGGTTTCGGCCGAGGCCGCCTCGTTCGGCGTCGGCCGACTACCCCTGGCCAACTCCGTATGCACCAGCTCCGCCGCCGCGCCGTCGCCTGCCGGCGGGGCGGCGACGGTGGCTTCGTCCGCGTCGGGGGTGGCGTCGTCCGCTGTGTTCATCGGCCGTCAGTCCGCATAGTTCGGTGCTGGCGGACCGGGCGACGGACCGAGAACGGACAACCAGTGCCGATAGATGCGATCCCAGGTGCCGTCGTTGCGAATGCGTTCCAGGGTGCCGTTCACGAAGCGCACCAGATCGTCGTCGCCCTTGGGGATGCCGATGCCGTAGGGCTCGACGCTGATGGCGTCGCCGACCACCTGCGTGTAGGGATCCTGCGCGGCAAGCCCGGCCAGGATGGAGTCGTCGGTGCTCGCCGCGTCGACCTGGCGCTGCTGCAGCACCACCAGGCAGTCGGCCCAGGTGGGCACGGTGAGAATGGTCGCGGCGGGCTGGTCCTGGCGGATGTGGTCCAGCGAGGTGGTGCCGCGCACGATGCACACCCGCTTGCCTGCGAGATCGGCGATGCCGTTGATCCCCGAGCTCTTCATCGCGAGCACCCGCTGGTAGGAGCGCAGGTACACGGTGGAGAACGTAACCCGCTGGCGGCGATCACAGTTGATCGTCATGGTCTTCGCGACGATGTCGACATCGCGGTCCTGCAGCGCCTGCTCCCGGTCGGCCGAGCCGAGGGTGCGGTATTCGATCAGGTCCGGGCTGCCGAGCAGATCGCGGGCGATCTCCCTGGCGATATCGGCGTCGAAGCCGACGATGGCGCCGGAGGTCGGATCGCGGAAGCTGAACAGGTTGCTCCCGGCGTCGAGCCCGACCACAAGGCGGCCGCGGGCCCGGATCGCATCGATGGTCGGCCCGTGTGCCGCGGTGCCGGCGCCGGTCGGGCGCAGGCTCGCCGTCGGATCGCCGCATTGCGGGGGGTTCGCGGTCGTGGTCGGCGAATCCGTCAGCACGGGAATGACTTTCGCGGGCAACGGCGGTTCGGTGTACTTGGCGGTGCTGGTCGGCAGCGTCGGCGCCGATTCGGTGGTGCAGCCACCGACCAGTGCCACGGTGGCCAGCGCGACGGCGAGGATGCCGTGCCAGGGCCTCACCGGTACTCCCGCAATCGTGGCCACAGACCGAGTCCGACACAGCCCGCCGCGACGATACCCAGCACCAGCGCGCCGGGGCCGATGAAGTCGAGCACGCGTGCTGCCTGGGAAATGTTGTCACGCAATGTATTCCGTGTTTTGTCGATACCTTGCTCCAGTGCCTTGTCCAGCGCGTCCACCTGGGCGGCGACATCGGCCGCGCCGGGGCCCGTCGCCACCGTCGCGGCGCCGTTGAAGTCGCCGCGGGCCAGCGTGTCGTTCATCCGTTGATGCGCCACCCGCCAACGGGCAAGTGCCGGAATGGCATTGCGCACGTCCGCGGCGGCGGGCGCGGAACTCGGATAGCCGCCGAGCAGATCGGCGAGGCGGGCGATGTTCGCGTCGAAGGTCCGGTCGTAGTCGCCGGTGGCGTCCCGGCGGACCAGCTTCAGTGTTTCCGCCGAACGCGCCTGCTGCGCCAAGATCCGGCTCTCGGTCAGCCGCGAGGCAGGTACCGCGCCGTCGTCGCGTCCGTGGATCATCGCGGTGGCCGATACCGCGCCCGCTATCACGGTCCACGCCAACAGAATCAGTACCGCCGCCGAGGCGAGCAGCAGCCCGGGATTGAGCACCCTGCGCCATCGTTTCGCCAAGTCGACCTGTGCCCACACCAACGCCACCAGCGCGAGAATCACCAGCACGATGGCGGTCCACGGCGGCCGGACGTGATTGCGCTGCGCCCCGGTCACCGCCGCCTGGCGACGGTTCTGCAGTTCCTCGGCCATCGGCAGCACGGTCGTCTGCATCTGGTTGGACGCTTCGCTCAGATACGCGGCGCCCACCGGGTAGCCGCTGCGGTTGTTCGCGCGGGCGGTCTCCACCACGCCGGTGTACACCGGCAGGTTGGTGGCGATCCCGGTGCGCAATTGGGTGTCGGTGTTGTCGGCCCCGCTCGGCGCGGTGCCCGAGGCCTTCCCTGTCTCGGCAACCAACTCCGCGGCGGCCTCGCCGATCGCCTGGCTGTAGCGATCGCGCACCGTCTGCGGCTCGAGGCCGCCCGCGATGAACGCGGTGCTCGCCGCGGCGTCCGCGATGGACAGCGACGTGTAGAGCCGATGCGCGGAGTACGCGTCCGGCTCGGTGTCGTCGAGCAGCACGTTCAGGGTCTGCTGCCGGTCGCCCACCGTCGCGCCGGTCACCCAGCCCGCGGCGACGCACACCGTGATGAGGAGCAGTCCGATCGCGATCAGGCGTCCCGGCGAGGAACTGGCGAACAGGCGCAGCCGGGCCGGGTCGAACTGCTCGCGCAGGAAGGCGCTCCGCAGCGCGCCAGGACTGTCGCGCGCGGCGAGTTCGGCGGTGGACGACGGCCGAAGTACCGCCGTCGCCTGCTCGAGCCGAGCCATGTCCACCTCCCCAGTCTGGGCCGCGTTCGCGGATTTCTCGACGGACCGACCGGACAATCGGTCACCCCGTTTCTGCTGTTGCGGAGTTTATTGTGGTCGTAGCGGTGCCGTTGCGTGTGAAATACCCCTGCTTGGCAGCAGGGCGAGATCGGGTGACGGCGGATCGAGGATGGGTACGAGATGCGTGGTGACGGTGACGGGTGGTCGCGCGACCCCGGCGGCATGCGGCATTGGGGTCGCTTCGGCGCCGCCGGGCTGCTGCTGCGCGCGCCGCTCGCCGACGGCGGCTCGGCGGTGCTGATGCAGCATCGCGCGCCGTGGAGTCATCAGGGCGGCACCTGGGCGCTGCCCGGCGGCGCCCGCGACAGCCACGAGACCCCGGTGCACGCCGCGGTGCGCGAGGCGTGGGAGGAGGCCGGTATCAATCCCGCCGACGTCCGGGTGCGCGGCGAGCGGGTGACCGCGTCCGCGTCGAGCGGCTGGACCTACACCACCGTGGTCGCCGATGCCGTGATGACGCTGCCGACCAGTCGCAACCGGGAGAGTTCCGAACTCGCCTGGATTCCGGAGGCCGAGGTCGACGCCCGGCTGCTGCATCCCGGTTTCGCCGCCTCCTGGCCCGCCTTGCGCGCCGCGCCCGCCCGGGTCTGCCTCGACGAACTCGCGGCGGATCGCGCCGTCGCCGCCGCCCTCCCGCGCACCGTCGATCTCGCCGACCAAGGCTTCTTCTGGCTGCATGCCGATCCCGATGGTCCCGGTGGCTACGCGCGGATCGTCGATCCGGTCGACACCACGCCGCACACCGACCCGGCACCGGACAACACCGCGGCTGTCGACGCCGTGGTCTCGCTCACCCGCGGTCAAGTCCTCTCCTGACGTCCGCACCCACACGATCGGGCGCTACGCGTTGGCGAGCAGCGCCGTCTTGAGTTGCCGCGCAGCGGCTTCCGGGTCACGCGCCTCGGTGATCGCCCGGACGACGACGATGCGGCTCGCGCCCGCCGCGAGCACATCGGGCAGATTGTCCGCGTCGATCCCGCCGATCGCGAACCACGCCCTGGTCGGATGCGCGTCGGAGGTGGAGCGCACCAGTTCGATGCCCGCCGCTTGGCGCCCAGGCTTGGTCGGGGTCGCGTACACCGGTCCGGTGCAGAAGTAATCGATGTGTTCGTCGATCGCGGCGAGCCCGGCCTGCGCGCGGTTGTGTGTCGATCGCCCGATCACCACGTCCTGGCCGAGGATGCGTCGCGCGTACCAGGGCGGCAGATCGCCCTGCCCGAGGTGCAGCACGTCGGCGCCGGCGGCAAGCGCGATATCGGCGCGGTCGTTCACCGCGACCAGCCCGCCGTGCCTGCGTGCGGCCGCTTTCAGCTCGGCGAGGGCGCCGAGTTCGGCACGCGCCTCGAGCGGGCCGAACTTCGCTTCACCGGGCGATCCCTTGTCCCTGAGCTGGATGATGTCGACCCCACCCGCGAAGGCCGCTTCGGCGAACTTCGCCAGATCCCCCTTGTCGCGTCTGGCGTCGGTACAGAGATAGAGCCGAGCGGTTGCCAAGCGCTCCCTGGGCGATGCGGGTCGAGCGGGATGGGAGGGTTGCACGCCTTCGACCGTAGCCGCGCTACCGTGGGGAAGCGAACGGCGGCACGAGCGCCGGGCCAACGAGGCGGTCGTGGAGTGTCACTGCGAAGGGACCTCCGAGCGCCGCATGTCGACCACAGCGGTGTGCGCGACGGGCCCGCAGACGGGTAACCAGGAGGGCGCCCGCGAACGCCGCCCATGGGATATAGAGGCAGGTGGAAACGGATGCGGACGCTGGCCGTCGTCGGTGGCGGCGTCATCGGGCTCGGCGTGGCCTGGCGGGCCGCCGAGGCGGGCTGGTCGGTCACCCTGTTCGACCCCGCCGTCGGATCCGGTGCGTCGTGGGTGGCCGGTGGCATGCTCGCCCCGCTATCCGAGGGCTGGCCGGGGGAGGACCGGGTCCTCGAGTTCGGCGCCGCGTCATTGGCCCGCTGGCCGGAGTTCGCCGCACGCATCGACGACGCCACCGGAGTATCGGTCTTCGTGGCCGATGCGACGCTGACGGTCGCACTGGACGCCGCCGACGCGGCCGACCTGCGCACGATCGCCGAATGGGTCGGCGGCCGCGGCCACGAGCTACACGTTCTTGATCGCGCGGGCGTGCGCGCGCTGGAACCGAACCTCGCGCGCACCGTACGGGCCGGGCTGCACGCGCCCGCCGAGCCCGCGATCGACAATCGGCGGCTGCTCGCCGCCCTCCGCAAGGCCGCGACGGCGGCGGGAGTGCAGATCCGCGCCGAATCCGTCGACGCGCTCGACGCGCTCCCGCACGATCAGATCGTCCTCGCCGCGGGCGCCGCGTCCGCCCGGCTGTGGCCAGGGTTGCCGGTTCGCCCGATCAAGGGTGAGATCCTGCGCCTGCGCCACCGTCCAGGCGTGGCCCCCGCGCCACAGCGCGTCGTCCGGGCGCGGGTGCACGGCCGGTCCATGTACCTGGTCCCGCGCGCCGACGGAATCGTGGTCGGCGCAACACAATACGAGGCGGGTTTCGACACCGCGGTGACCGTCGCCGGTGTCCGTGACCTGATCGCCGACGCCGAGGCGATCTTCCCCGGCATCGGCGAATACGAGCTGGCCGAGGCGAACGCGGGCTCGCGCCCGGGCACCCCGGACAACCTGCCCTTGCTCGGTAGGCTGAGCGACCGTGTCATCGCGGCCACCGGCAACGGCCGCAACGGCATGCTGACCATGCCGCTCACCGTCGACGCGGTGCTCGCCCAGCTCGCCGGAACACCACTGCCCGAAGCGGAATCCGCCGACCCGCAACGTTTTTCGACGGCTGACCGGCCGTCCCCTTTGTCATCCGCAGGAGGAGTTCGATGACTTCGACATCCGTACCCATCGGCGTCACCGTGAACGGCACAGATCACGAGTTCGCCGAAACCCTTACTGTCCGAGAGCTGCTCAGCCGCCTCGAGCTGCCGACGCAGGGCATCGCGCTTGCGGTGGACGGCGCGGTGTTCCCCAAGTCGCGCTGGGGCGAGCCGGTCGGTCGCGGCTGGCAGATCGAGGTACTGACGGCGGTGCAAGGTGGCTGACGCAGCGAGCACACGCGAGGCCGCGAACGCGCCGCTGCGAATCGCGGACCGCGAGTTCGGTTCTCGCCTCATCATGGGCACCGGCGGCGCGGACAACCTCGCCGTGCTCGAGGAGGCGCTCATCGCCTCGGGCACCGAACTCACCACCGTCGCCATGCGCCGAGTGGATTCGGCGGGCGGCACCGGCGTGCTCGATCTGTTGAAGCGCTTGAACATCGCGCCACTGCCCAACACCGCTGGCTGTCGCACCGCGGCCGAAGCGGTACTCACCGCGCAGCTGGCTCGCGAGGCACTCGACACCAACTGGGTCAAGCTCGAGGTGGTCGCCGACGAGCGAACCTTGCTGCCCGACCCGATCGAATTGGTCACCGCCGCAGAGCAACTCGTCGACGACGGTTTCGTGGTGCTGCCCTACACCACCGACGACCCGATCCTCGCGCGCAGGCTGGAGGACGCGGGCTGCGTCGCGGTGATGCCGCTCGGTTCGCCCATCGGCACCGGTCTCGGCATCGGCAACCCGCACAACATCGAGATGATCGTCTCGGAGGCGAAGGTTCCGGTCATCCTTGACGCCGGCATCGGCACTGCCAGCGACGCCGCACTCGCCATGGAACTCGGCTGCTCGGCCGTGCTGCTTGCCACCGCGGTGACCAGGGCGCGTCAACCGGAGTTGATGGCCGAGGCGATGGCGGCCGCGGTGCGCGCCGGTTATCTGGCGCGCCAGGCGGGCCGCATCCCGAAGCGGTTCTGGGCGCAGGCGTCCTCGCCCGCGCTCTGACCAGGTAGTCCACCGAAGATCCCCCGCTCAGGGGAGGGGTCAGGGTGCGGGCACCGGGTAGTCAGGGTGCCCGTCATCCCTGAGGATGATCGGACACGACACTTTGTAGTGACGCGCATCGCGGCTTTTTCGTGAATGCTGGTCACCATGATCGAGCTGAAAGGGCTGACCAAGCACTACGGGCAGACCGTCGCTGTTCAGGATCTTTCCTTCACCGTTCGTCCCGGACAGGTGACGGGGTTCCTGGGCCCGAACGGAGCCGGTAAGTCGACGACGATGCGCATGATCCTTGGGTTGGACAAGCCGACCTCGGGCACCGCGCTCATCCAGGGCAAGCCATACCGCGAATTGGACCATCCGCTGCGCACGGTCGGTGCGCTGCTCGACGCCAAGTGGGTGCATCCGAATCGTTCGGCGCGCGCCCACCTCGAGTGGATGGCCGCCTCCAACGACATCGCCAAGTCAAGGGTGGAGGAGGTGCTGCGGCTGGTCGGCCTGTCCGAGGTGGCAGGCAAGACCGCCGGCGGCTTCTCCCTCGGCATGTCCCAGCGCCTCGGCCTGGCCGGTGCGCTGCTCGGCGACCCGCAGGTGCTGCTGTTCGACGAGCCGGTCAACGGCCTCGACCCGGAGGGCATCCTGTGGATCCGCCGGTTCATGCAGCGACTTGCCACCGAGGGCCGCACCGTCCTGGTCTCCAGCCACCTGCTCTCCGAGATGGCACAGACCGCCGAACACCTCGTGGTGATCGGTCGCGGCAAGCTCATCTCCGATACCACCACACAGGAATTCATCGAGCGTGCCTCCGAACAGTCGGTGCGCGTGCGCAGCCCGCAGCTCGACCAGTTGCGCAGCGTGCTCACCTCGAACGGCATGACCGTCCGCGAGGACGGCACCGGCACGGACGGCCCCGCGCTCGTCGTGGCCGGAGTGGCGAGTGACGCGGTCGGCAAGCTGGCCGGCGCGAACGACATCACGCTGTTCGAGCTTGCGCCACAACGTGCTTCGCTGGAAGAGGCGTTCATGCGGATGACCGGCGGCGCCGTGCAGTACCACGGTGAAGGCCTCGAACAGGCGATGGGAGGTGCGCTCTGATGGGCGTGCTGGCAGCAGAACGAATCAAGCTCACCTCGACCAGGTCGCCCTGGTGGTGCTCGGCCATCGTTGTCGTGCTCGCCCTCGGGCTCGCCGCGCTGTTCGCGGTGGTCACCAAGTCCGCGGGCGACAAGCCCGCCGACGGGACGCCGACCCTCGACGTGAGCACCGCGACGGCGGGTGTCGTCGGCTTCGGCGTGATGGTGCTGATGATCATGGCGGCGTTGACGGTGACCAGCGAATACCGATTCGGGGTCATCCGGACGACGTTCCAGGCGGTGCCCAATCGCAGCAAGGTGCTGATCACCAAGACGCTGCTGGTCGGTGTCTTCAGCGCCGTGCTCACCACCATCCTCGCCTTCCTCGCCATCGGGGTTGCCAAGGCCATCGGCGGGTCCGCCCCCGCGGCGAACCTGACGCTGGACGGGCAATGGCGTGCCGTCTACGGCATCCCGATCTATGCCTTCCTGATGATCGCGGTGGCCATCGGTGTCGGCGTCCTCGTCCGGCAGTCCGCGGCCGCGATCTCGCTGATCGTGTTGTGGTCCTTGCTGATCGAGCCGCTGCTCGGCGCCTTCGGCAGCTTCGGCCGCAACGTGACACCGTTCCTGCCCTTCCAGAACGCGAGCCACTTCCTCAGCGTCTCGTCGTCCGGCGCCAACTGGCACTGGGGGCCGTGGGGCAGCCTGCTCTACTTCATCGCCTTCACCGCGATCGTCTACGGCGGCGCGCTGATCATGATCAATCAGCGCGACGCATAGCGAACCAAGCCACCCGAGTTGCCTTCCCTCGCCACTCGGGTCTGGGGCGCCGACCTTGTCGGGAGGTCCGCGCGCCCCGTCACCGCCCCGCCACTGCCCGGCGGACGGTGTGACCATCGGCCCGGCGTGATTCCTTCACGCCGGGCCGATGGCGTTGTTGGCTCGAGCACGGCTGTGCGAGGCCGCATTATTGCGGGTCAATGGCCCATGTGAACATCACGGAAACTGTGAATCACGTCGCTTCATCGGCGCCGAATCCGCGGGTAGAGTTCGGCTCAGCAACCAGCTCGTTATCCATCGGCGGCCCCAATGTTGTGCCCGCTCCGTCCGTCGGGAGGTAGCAGGTGGCGATGATCAGTGATCCGCCGACGACAGGTCGGCTGAGATACCCTCTGGGCGTGAGCGAAACACCTTCCGGCGGTGCTGCGCCCGGGTCGGAGCCGGAGGACGAAAACGGCCTTCAACCCGAGGTCGTCATCCCGCTGGTGCCCGCGGACGAGGGTGGTCCGATCCGCCGTCCGGGGACAGGGCTGCGCAAGGGCCAGCTTTCCGCGTTGATGAACGCGGCGAACAATCGAACGGACTTCATCGGTGTGCTCCGCAAGGCGCGTGAGCAGCTGCCAGGTGACCCTTCCTTCGGCGACCCGCTCTCGGTGACCGGGCCAGGCGGCGCGCGTGCGGTGGCCCGCGCGGCGGACAAACTGGTCGGCGACACTCCGAGCGCGGCCAGGGAAATCGGCTTCGGCGCACTCCAGGTCTGGCAGGCGATGCTAGAACGAGTCGGCCGCGGCAAAGGTAACGCTGAAGTAACTGTCATGTTCACCGACCTGGTGGCCTTCTCCAGCTGGTCGCTGTCCGCGGGTGACGAGGCGACCCTCGAGCTGCTGCGCCGGGTCGCGAAGGCCATCGAGCCGCCGATCGCCGAGCGCGGCGGTCAGGTGGTCAAGCGGATGGGCGACGGCGTGATGGCCGTGTTCCCGTCGGCCGAACGGGCCGTGCGCGCCGCGATCAACGCCAAGCGCAACCTGGCCGAGGTGAAGGTGCGCGACTACCGCCCGCAGATGCGGATCGGCCTGCACACCGGCTCCCCGCGCGAGATCGGCGGCGACTGGCTCGGCGTCGACGTCACGATCGCGGCCAGGGTGATGGAGGCGGGCGGCAACGGCAACACCATGCTGTCCGAGGCGACGCTGCAGTCGCTCAGGCCGGAGACCCTCGCCGAACTCGGCCACGCGGTCAAGCCCTACCGCCGCAGCTTCTTCGCCGCCCCCCTGAGCGGCGTCCCCGAGGACCTGCGCATCTTCAAGCTCTCCGAGCTCTGAGTCAGCCGACCCACCAGGCGATAGCACCCGCGATGGCGAGCACGGCCAACACGGCAAGCACGATCGCGAAGGTGCGTGCGGTTTTCCACGTCGAGTAGACGCCGCCGAGCAGGAACCCGGCAAGCGCGAGCAGGATGATCACAGTGACGTCGGTGGACATTGTGCCCATTCTGCTCTGTCCCTTTTAACCCGCTTTACCGGCGCTGCCCGCGGTGATCTGACCCATTCGTAATTAACAAGCACGCGTGCTTGCTTTTTTCTGGCGGGGGTGTGATGCTGGTCATCGGAACGCGGACTTCACGGGTGCGGCACGCGGCTGTGCCCTGACGGTTCGCCGTTACAGGAGGCATTCCCGCTGATGAGTGTGCTGGCCGCCAACCCGGACGTGCTCCGGATCGGCAACTGTTCCGGCTTCTACGGTGATCGGCAGAGCGCTATGCGCGAGATGCTCGAAGGCGGGCAGCTCGACGTGCTCACCGGCGACTACCTCGCCGAGCTCACCATGCTGATCCTCGGCCGCGACCGGATGAAGGATCCGAGCCTCGGCTATGCCAAGACCTTCGTGAAACAGATCGAGGACTGTCTCGGCCTCGCGCTGGAGCGCAACGTGCAGATCGTCACCAATGCGGGCGGTCTCAACCCGGCGGGGCTGGCCGAGCGCCTGCGCAAGGTGGCCGCCGACCTAGGGCTCGACGCGAAGATCGCGCACGTCGAAGGCGACGACTTGGTCGCGCGCGCAAGCGAACTCGGCCTCGGCGCGCCGCTCACCGCCAACGCCTACCTCGGCGCGTGGGGCATCGTCGAATGCCTGAACGCGGGCGCGGACATCGTTGTCACCGGCCGGGTCACCGACGCGTCGGTGATCGTCGGCCCGGCGGCCGCCCACTTCGGTTGGGGCCGTACCGATTACGACGCGCTGGCGGGCGCGGTAGTGGCCGGGCATGTTATCGAGTGCAGCACCCAGGCCACCGGCGGCAACTACGCGTTCTTCACCGAACTCCCGGACCTGGGCAGGCCCGGCTTCCCGATCGCCGAAATCCGCAGGGACGGAAGCAGTGTCATCACCAAGCACGAAGGCACCGGCGGTGTCGTTACGGTGGACACCGTCGAAGCGCAGCTCATGTACGAGATTCAGAGTGCGAGGTACGCCGGACCCGACGTGACCTCCCGGCTCGACTCCATCGAACTCAGCGCGGACGGCCCCGATCGGGTGCTGATCAGCGGTGTCGTCGGCGAGGCGCCGCCGGAGCAGCTGAAGGTGTCGCTGAACACCATCGGCGGCTTCCGCAACGAGATGGAGTTCATCCTCACCGGCCTCGACATTGAAGCGAAAGCCGCACTGGCGCAACGACAATTGGAGTCATGGTTATCGGTGCGGCCCGCCGAGCTGGACTGGACGCTCGCGCGCCTTGACCGCCCGGACGCCGACACCGAGGAGCAGGCCAGCGCGCTGCTGCGCTGCGTGGTGCGCGACCAAGACCCGAACAAGGTCGGGCGCGCGTTCTCCAGCGTCGCCGTCGAACTGGCCCTGGCCAGCTACCCGGGATGCAGCTTTACCACGTTGCCGGGCAACGGTTCTCCGTACGGCGTGTACACGCCAGGGTTCGTCGATGCCACCGAGGTGCCGCACGTCGCGGTGCTGCCGGACGGCTCCCGCGTCGATATCGCGCCGTCCTCGGACACCCTGTCGCTGGCCGAGGTCGCCGAGCCCGAACTGCCGGAACCGTTGCCCGCCGGTGCAACCCGCCGCGCGCCGCTCGGCACCATCGCCTTGGCGCGCAGCGGCGACAAGGGCGGCAACGCCAATATCGGTGTCTGGGTGCGTACCGACGACCAGTGGCGCTGGCTCGCGCACACACTGACCGTCGAGCGCGTCAAAGAGCTACTGCCCGAGACCGCTTCGCTGACGGTCACCAGGCACCTGCTGCCCAACCTGCGGGCGGTGAACTTCATCATCGAAGGCCTACTCGGTCAGGGCGTCGCCTATCAGGCTCGATTCGACCCCCAGGCCAAGGGACTCGGCGAATGGCTGCGGTCCCGTCATCTCGACATCCCATTGGAGCTGTTGTCATGAGTCTCGTAAGTCCGTGGAACACCCCTGAGCGTCGCGAATTGCGCGCCACGGTAAGGGGTTTCGCCGAGCGGGAAGTCCTGCCCTACCTGGACGAGTGGGAGCGCGACGGCGAGCTGCCGCGCGAGCTACACAAGAAGGCCGGTGCGCTCGGCCTGCTCGGCATCCAATTCCCTGAGCCCGTAGGCGGTTCCGGCGGCGACGGCATCGACGCGATGATCGTCTGCGAGGAAATGCATCAGTCCGGCGCCTCCGGCGGCGTGTTCGCGTCGCTGTTCACCTGCGGTATCGCGGTGCCGCACATGATCGCCGCCGGCAACGCCGAGCAGATCGAGCGTTGGGTGCGACCGACTTTGGCCGGCGAGAAGATCGGCTCGCTCGCCATCACCGAACCAGGCGGCGGCTCCGACGTCGGCCATCTCACCACCACCGCGCGCCGAGACGGCGACCACTACATCGTCAATGGCGCGAAGACCTACATCACCTCCGCTGTCCGCGCCGACTACGTGGTCACCGCGGTACGCACGGGCGGCCCTGGCTCCAACGGGATTTCGCTGCTCGTGGTGGAGAAGGGCACGCCGGGCTTCACGGTCAGCCGCAAGCTGGACAAGATGGGTTGGCGCGCCTCCGACACCGCCGAACTGTCCTACGTCGACGTGCGGGTACCGGCGGAAAACCTGGTCGGCCAGGAGAACTCCGGCTTCTTCCAGATCGCGGGCGCGTTCGTCAGCGAACGCGTCGGCCTTGCGGTGCAGGCGTATTCGAGCGCGCAGCGCTGCCTCGACCTCACCCTGGACTGGGTGCGCGGCCGGGAAACCTTCGGCCGCCCGCTGATCAGCAGGCAGGCCGTGCAGAATACGGTCACCGAGATGGCAAGGCGCATCGACGTCGCCCGCGTCTACACCCGAGATGTGGCGCAGCGCAGCGCGAACGGCGAGACCGACCTGATCGCCGAGGTGTGCTTCGCCAAGAACACCGCCGTCGAAGCGGGCGAGTGGGTGGCCAACCAGGCCGTCCAACTGTTCGGTGGTCTCGGCTACATGCGCGAATCCGAGATCGAGCGCCAGTACCGTGACATGCGCATCCTCGGCATCGGCGGTGGCACCACCGAGATCCTCACCGGCCTCGCCGCCAAACGATTGGGGTACCAGTCTTGACAACATTGCGCAGCACGCTCGACACCGCCTCGCCGGAGTACGCCGCCGCGGCCGAGGCCATGACGGCCAAGCTCACCGAGGTCGAGGGCGAGTTCGCCAAGGCGATCGCCGGTGGCGGGCCGGACAAGCTGGCCAGGCATCGCAAGCGCGGCAAGATGACCGCGCGGGAGCGGGTCGAACTGCTCATCGACGAGGACTCGCCGTTCCTCGAGCTGTGCCCGCTGGCGGGCTGGGGCAGCGAATTCCACGTCGGCGCAAGCACTATCGCGGGGATCGGCATCGTTGAGGGCGTCGAATGCATGATCGTCGCGCCAGACCCGACCGTGCGCGGCGGCACCTCGAACCCGTGGACGCTGCGAAAGACGTTGCGCATCAACGATATCGTCCGGGAGAACCGGCTGCCGGTGATCTCCCTTGTCGAGTCCGGCGGCGCGGATCTGCCGACGCAGAAGGAAGTCTTCGTCCCCGGCGGACGCATGTTCCGCGACCTCACCCAGGCCTCGGCCGCTGGCATTCCGACCATCGCGCTCGTCTTCGGCAACTCGACCGCGGGCGGCGCCTACATCCCGGGCATGTCCGACCACGTGGTGATGATCAAGGAACGCTCCAAGGTGTTCCTCGGCGGCCCGCCGCTGGTCAAGATGGCCACCGGCGAGGAGTCCGACGACGAATCGCTCGGCGGCGCCGACATGCACGCCCGCGTCTCCGGCCTGGCCGACTACTACGCGGTCGACGAGCAGGACGCGATCCGCATCGGCCGCTCCATCATCCGGCGGCTCAACTGGCGCAAGCAGGGCCCCACGCCGCGCGCCGAGGTGATCGAACCGCTGTACGATCCCGAGGACCTGCTCGGCATCGTTCCCACCGATCTGAAGATCCCGTTCGACCCGCGCGAGGTGATCGCGCGCATCGTCGACGGCTCCGACTTCGACGAGTTCAAGCCGCTCTACGGTGGCAGCCTGGTCACCGGATGGGCTGAGCTGCACGGCTATCCGATCGGCATCCTCGCCAACGCGCGCGGCGTGCTGTTCTCCGAGGAATCGCAGAAGGCGACCCAGTTCATCCAGCTGGCCAACAAGTCCGACACCCCATTGCTGTTCCTGCACAACACTACTGGCTACATGGTCGGCAAGGAGTACGAGCAGCGCGGCATCATCAAGCACGGCGCGATGATGATCAACGCGGTGTCCAACTCGAAGGTGCCGCACATTTCGGTGCTGATGGGCGCGTCCTACGGCGCCGGGCATTACGGCATGTGCGGGCGCGCCTTCGACCCGCGCTTCGTATACGCCTGGCCCAGTGCGAAATCCGCCGTCATGGGTGGCGCGCAGCTCGCCGGCGTCATCTCGATCGTCGGTCGCGCGGCTGCCGAGGCCAAGGGCATGCCGTTCAACGAGGAAGCCGATGCCGGGATGCGCGCCATGATCGAGGCGCAGATCGAGGCCGAGTCGCTGGCGATGTTCATGTCAGGGCGCCTGTTCGACGACGGCGTCATCGATCCGCGCGATACCCGCACCGTATTGGGAATGTCCTTGTCGGCCATTCACAATGCCCCGATCAAGGGCGCCGATGGCTTCGGCGTCTTCCGAATGTGAGGCCGGGGATGACCATTACGAATGTTTTAGTCGCGAACCGTGGCGAGATCGCTCGCCGCGTCTTCGCCACCTGCCGCCGAATGGGTATCGGCACTGTCGCCGTCTACTCCGACGCGGATGCCGCCGCCCCGCACGTCGCGGAAGCCGATGCGGCGGTTCCCCTTCCGGGCAATACGCCCGCGGAGACCTACCTGCGCGGCGAACTGATCATCGCGGCCGCGCTGGCCGCCGGTGCGGACGCGATCCACCCCGGCTACGGATTCCTTTCCGAGAACGCCGATTTCGCCAAGGCGGTGCTCGCCGCCGGGCTGGTGTGGATCGGCCCACCGGTCGAGGCCATCGAGCAGATGGGCTCCAAGGTCGCCTCGAAGAAGATGATGGACGCCGCCGGTGTCCCCGTGCTCGCCGAGCTGGATCCGGCCGAGGTCACCGAGGCGCACCTGCCGGTGTTGATCAAGGCGTCCGCCGGCGGTGGTGGCCGCGGCATGCGGGTGGTGCGCGCCCTCGGCGAGCTCGAGCCGCAGATCGAGGCGGCGCGCCGCGAGGCCGAATCCGCCTTCGGCGATCCGACGGTGTTCTGCGAGCGGTACCTGGAGACCGGCCGCCACATCGAGGTGCAGGTCATGGCCGATACGCACGGCACCATCTGGGCGGTCGGCGAGCGCGAGTGTTCCATCCAGCGCAGGCATCAGAAGGTCATCGAGGAGGCGCCGTCGCCGCTGGTCGAGCGCACCGAAGGGATGCGCGAGCGGCTGTTCGAGGCCGCAAGGCTCGCATCAGGTGCGATCGGCTACACCGGCGCTGGCACGGTGGAGTTCCTCGCCGACGAGCGCGGCGACTTCTTTTTCCTGGAGATGAATACCCGTCTCCAGGTGGAACATCCGGTCACCGAATGCACCACCGGCCTTGATCTGGTTCGCCTGCAACTCGAGGTGGCGTCCGGCGCCTCGTTGCCCACCGAAACTCCGGCGCTGCACGGACATTCGATCGAGGTCCGGCTCTACGCCGAAGACCCGGCGCACGACTGGCAGCCACAGAGCGGCACCGTCCACCGCATCGACATCCCCTCGGTGCTCACCGAATTCGATCTGCTCGACCGGCCCGGTGTGCGTCTGGATACCGGCGTGGTGGACGGTTCGGTCGTCGGCGTGCACTACGACCCGATGTTGGCCAAGGTCATCTCCTACGCCGAAACCCGTGCCGAGGCAGCACGATTGCTCGCCAACGCGCTGCACCGGGCGAAGATCCACGGCCTGGTGACCAATCGCGACCTGCTGGTCCGAGTGCTGCGGCACCCCGCATTCCTGGCGGGCGATACCGACACCGCTTTCTTCGCTACGCACGGATTGGACACGCTGGCAGCGCCTTTGGTGTCCGAGACCGACGAAGCGTTGTCCATCGTTGCCGCCGCACTGGCCGACGCGGCCGCCAACCGCGGCACCGCCCGGGTCGGCGGCGGCCTGCCGAGCGGTTGGCGAAACCTGCCGTCCCAGTCGACGCACAAGCTGTTCGAGAGCCGTACCAGCGGCACACACGACATCGGCTACCGCTACACCCGCGGCGTCGTCTCGGTGGACGGACACCCCGGACTCGAACTCATCGAGGCGACGCCGGATCGCGTGGTTCTCGCCGTACCCGGCGAAAGAGGTTCGGTCCGCAGGCATTTCGCTATCGCCCGCTATGCCGATCTGGTGTGCGTCGACTCGCCACTCGGTCCGGTCACCCTGCGCAAACTGCCGCGCTTCAGTGATCCCGCCGATCAGGTGGCCACCGGCTCACTGCTCGCGCCCATGCCCGGCAGCGTGATCCGGCTCGGCGCCGAGGTCGGCAGCCACGTCGAACAGGGCCAACCCATTCTGTGGTTGGAGGCGATGAAGATGGAGCACACCATCGCCGCACCCGCCGCCGGTGTGCTCAGCGCCGTCAATGTCACCGTCGGCCAGCAGGTCGAAGTCGGTGCCGTACTCGCCGTAGTCGACCCCGCAGAGGGCACGGAAACCCAGGAGAGCAAATGAGAGAGCGCAGCGAACGAATCATGTGCCAGCGTGCGGAACGCATGCCGGAGCCGAGCGTCAGCGAGGTGCAGGCATGAGTTTTATCGAAACCGAAGAGCAGACCGCGCTGCGGGCCGCGGTCGCCGCGCTCGCCGCGAAGTACAACTACCGCGACTACGTGCTGCCGAAGGCACGCGCCAACGAGCCGCTCACCGAATTGTGGGACGAGGCAGGCAAACTCGGCTTCCTCGGCGTCAACCTGCCCGAGGAGTACGGCGGCGGCGGTGCCGGCCTGTACGAGCTGGCGCTGGTGATGGAGGAACTGTCCGCCCAGGGCGCAGGCCTGCTGCTCATGGTCGTCTCCCCGGCCATCTGCGGCACCATCATCACCAAGTACGGCACCGACGAGCAGAAGCAGCAGTGGCTGCCCAAGCTCGGCGACGGCTCCGCCAAGATGGTCTTCGGCATCACCGAGCCGGACGCGGGCTCCAACTCGCACCAGATCACCACCACCGCGCGCCGCGACGGCGACGACTGGATCCTCAACGGGCGCAAGATCTTCATCTCCGGCGTGGACCAGGCCGAGGCCGTGCTCATCGTGTCGCGCACCGAGGATCACAAGACCGGCAAGCTCAAGCCCGCCTTGTTCATCGTGCCGACCGACGCCGAGGGCTTCCACAAGACGCCCCAGGAAATGGACATCATCGAGCCGGACCACCAGTTCACGCTGTTCCTCGATGACGTACGCCTGCCCGCGAACGCCCTGGTCGGTAAGGAGGACGCGGCACTCATGCAGCTGTTCGCCGGCCTCAACCCCGAGCGCGTGATGGGTGCCGCGATGGCCATCGGCCTCGGCCGCTACGCCATCGACCGCGCCGTGGAATACGCCAAGGAACGCACCGTGTGGAAGACGCCGATCGGTGCGCACCAAGGGATTTCGCATCCGTTGGCCCAGGTGAAGATCGAACTGGAGCTGGCCAAGCTGATGATGCGCAAGGCCGCCACGCTCTACGACACCGGCGACGAGATGGGTGCCGCCGAGGCCGCCAACATGGCGAAATACGCTGCGGCCGAGGCGAGTATCAAGGCACTCGACCAGGCGATCCAGACGCACGGCGGAGCCGGCCTCACCAAGGAATACGGCCTCGCCGCCATGCTGGCCGCCGCGCGCATCGGCCGCGTCGCCCCGGTCAGCCGCGAAATGGTGCTCAACTTCGTCGCCCAGTATTCGCTTGGCCTGCCGAAGTCCTACTGAGAGAGGCTGTCGATGACCGAAACGGTGACGGGTCCGTTCGTCCGCTATGCGGTCGCGGACGGTTTCGCGACGCTCACGCTCGACTCACCGCACAACCGAAACGCGTTGTCGTCCAAGCTCGTTGCCGAACTCCTGCGCGGGCTCGACGACGCGGCCGCCGACGACGCCGTGCGGGGAATCGTGCTCGCGCACACCGGCAACACCTTCTGCGCGGGCGCCGACCTCACCGAGGCGAGCAATGCCGACCCCGCGGTGGCCGCCGACGACCGCACCCGCACCATGATCGGCGTGCTGCGCCGACTCATCGGCACCCCGAAGCCGGTGATCGCGCAGATCGACGGCAACGTGCGGGCCGGCGGCATGGGCATCGTCGCCGCGTGCGATATCGCGGTGGCCGGGCCGACGAGCAGCTTCGCCCTCACCGAGGTGCGAATCGGGTTGGCGCCGTTCATGATTTCGCTGACCCTGTTGCCTCGGCTCACCTCGCGGGCGGCCAGTCGGTACTACCTGACCGGCGAGAAGTTCGGCGCGGACATCGCCGAGCAGATCGGGCTGATCAGCACCAGCGCGGCCGACCCGGTGGCCGAGGTGGCGCGGCTGCGCGGCGAGCTGCGTAAGGGCTCCCCGCAGGGGCTGGCCGAGAGCAAGCGGCTGGTCAACGCGGCCATGCTCGCCGAGTTCGACGTCTCGGCCGAGGAACTCGCCAAGCGTTCGGCGGGCTTCTTCGGCACCGCCGAGGTGCATGAGGGCATGGCGGCCTTCCTGCAGCGTCGCCCGCCGAGCTGGGCAGAATAGCCCCATGGCGACACCCAACGAACCCAAGCAGGACCGCAGCCGAGCCACCCGGCAGCGCCTGCTGGAGGCGACCATCGACTGCCTGGCCGAAACCGGCTGGGCGGCAGCGACGGTCGCGGTCGTCGCCGAACGGGCCGGGGTGTCCAGGGGCGCGGCGCAGCATCACTTCCCGACCAGGGAGGACCTGATCACCGCCGCGCTCGAGTACATGTTCGACAGCCGGACCCAGCAGGCCAAGGACGAGGCGATCGCGGTCGCCGCCATGGCCGACGGGGTCGGCCGCACCGAGGCCGTGGTGGCAGGCCTGGTCGAGTCCTACACCAGCCCGCTGTTCAAGGCGGCGCTGCAGGTGTGGACGCACGCGGCCGCCGATCCGGCGCTGCGGGAACGAATTGTCCCGCTGGAAGCCAAGTTCGGGCGGATCTCACACCGGCGCGCGGTGGAGGCGCTCGGCGTTGACGACGCCGACCCGGTCACCCATCACCTGGTGCAGGCCACCCTCGACCTGGCCCGCGGTCTCGGCCTCGCCGACGTGCTCACCGACGACTCGGCCCGCCGCAAGCAGATCGTCCAGCAGTGGGCGGCCACCCTGCACACCGCACTGAACGCACCACGCGGCGTCGCGCATTCGCGCTCACAAGCGCTCTGAGCGGCTCACGCATTCGCGCTCGCAGCGCTCTGAGCGGCCTCGCGGATCCGCACTCGCGTGCGCTCTGAGCTGAGCCGTTCCCAGTGCGCGATTCGGCGTGCGGCCAACCGGTGATTTTGCCGACTTTGCCTCGGGAAAAGCCGCCGATGATGCCATGTTGACGCACCCGATCAGGCCGCCGACCTGGGCGGATGAGCGCGCCCGCGGTGCGAACGTCGATCCAGGGCAAGCGCACCGGAGCGGATCGGCGCGCAACTGTCCGTATGTGCCTTAGGGTCTGCCGTATGGACCATGCGGAGCACGGCGGGCTCGAGCAGACCCTCGGCCAGCCGATTGCCGGTAGCGCCCCCGCCGAATGGGGCTTCCAGAACCGCACCGACCTGCTCACCCTCGCCGACGGCGACCGGATGGTCTTGCAGCGCTACCGCAATCCCGACGACGCCGAACGCCGCCTGCGGGTCATGCACACCCTGCTGGAGCCCGCCGCCAAGCGCGGCATCGCCATTCCGCGCATCCGCCGTTTCGATCTCGATGCCGACCCGGCCTGGATCGTGTTCGACGCCTTGCCCGGTGTGCCCATCCCCGCCAGCGCCGAAATCGGTTTGGCCAGCCCACGATTCCCCACCATCGCCAGGGAGATGGGCATTCTGCTCGCCGCTTTCCGGCGCCTGCCCACCGCGGGCCTGCAACTCGACGACCTCTGGGCCAGCCCGACCCGCCTGGTAGAAAGCGCGACCGCCTGGGCAGCCCAGCTGGCACTCAGCACCGCGCAACGTGGCACCTTGGACCGAACCCTGAAATCGCTGCCCACCCTCTTCGCTGACCGCCCCACCGTCCTCGCCCACGGCGACTTCGCTCCGGTCAACATCCTCACCGACGGCGAAACCATCACCGGGCTGCTCGATTTCGAATCCGTCCGCCTCGCCGACCCCCTCTTCGACCCCGCCTGGTGGGCCTGGTCGGTCAGCTTCACCGACCCCGACACCCCTGCCTGGCCCGACTTCCTCGACGGCGCGGGCTTCGACGCCACCGACCCCGACCTCGCACAGCGCGTCGAATCCCTGCAGATCCTCCGCATGCTCGAATTGCTCGCCGAGAAGCCCGATCTCAGCGCCACCATCCGCGATGTCGTGCACGAGCGCCTGCTGACCACACTCCGCTGAACAGCCACTACCTGGCCTTTCTCGGCGATGTCACACTCGCTCCCGCCGTGTCGTCCTCTCTGTGAACGCGGAACAACGCAGCGACACAGAGGAGCGGGAACCATGACGACGACCAAGAAGATCGCGGTGGCCGGGGCGACCGGACGGCTCGGCAAGCACGTGGTCGATGTGCTGACCGAGCGGGGCCACCAGGTGGTGGCGTTCTCCCGCAAGAACGGCGTCGACCTCGAAACCGGCGCGGGTCTGGTCGAAGCGCTCGACGGCGTCCAGGTCGTCATCGACGCCTCCAACAACGCCACCGCCGACAAGGAGATCGCGACCGAATTCTTCACCGCCGCCGCCCGAAATCTGCACGAGGCAGGACACAAGGCCGGGGTCGAACGACTCGTCGTCGTCTCCATCATCGGCATCGACAACGCCACCGCCGGTTACAACGCCGCCAAACTGGCACACGAGCGGGAACTCCGCAAAGGTCCACTGCCCGTTCAGATCCTGCGTGCCGCCCAGTTCCATGAACTGGTCGAGGTAATGACCCAGTGGGGCACCCAGGGCGACGTCGCCTACGTCGCCACCATGCGCACCCAGCTGGTCGCCGCCCGCGCCGTCGCCGAGGCCCTCGTCGACTTGGCCGTCAACCCGGCCCCCGAATCCACCGACGCCCCCTACCCCGAAATCGCTGGCCCCCGACCAGAAACCATGGCAGGCGCCGCGACCCTCTACACAGCCCACGTAGGCGCTCCGATCCACATCATCGAATCCAGCGACCCCGAGAACTCCGACCGCGAAGCCTTCGAAGACGGCACTCTTCTCCCCAGCCCGCACGCCACCCTCGCGGGCCCGACCTACGCCGAATGGCTCGAAGCCACCTACCCGACCGCGAAGTAGCTCATGAAAAGACCCGCGCTACCTTCGAAACCGAAGGTAGCGCGGGTCTTTCGGGTCAGTGGGTGGTGAGGTCGTAGAGGGTTACTCCGTCTACCTCGGTTGCGGTGAAGTTTTCCTGGACCCACTGGGAGATTTGCGAGCTGGTGCCGGCGGAGCCTGGGCCGCCTCGGTCGCCACCGCCTCGTCCGCTACCGATGAAGTAGTGGATCTTCCCTTGGGCGACATAGTCTTTGAATTGGTCGAGGGTGGGGGAGGGGTCGCTGCCGTTGAAGCCGCCGACCGGCATTACCGGGAGTTCGGTGGCCAGTTGGAAGCCCGCCGCGCTGTTGGAGCCGATGGCGGCCGCTGCCCAGGTGTAGGTGGTGCCGTTTTGTTCGAGTAGGGCAACCACTTTGTCGCTCGGCTTGCTGGCGCCGAGCAGGCCACCCATTCCGCCCATTCCCTCGCCGCCGCGGCCGGCGGTCGGCGCGCCGGGCATGCCACCTTGCGGACCCATGCCGGGTGGCTGTCCGTTTCCGGGTCGTCCGCCGTTGGGTACGCGGCCGCCGCCGTTGGGTGCGTGGCCACCCGCCTGCGGTCCACCGGGCATGCCGTTCATTCCCTCGGCCCACGGTGGCCGCTGACCGAACATGCCGAACCGTCCGACATTCGGACCAGCTGAAGGAATCGCACCCGCGTGAGAGGTCGCGATGGTGTCGATGGCGTACGCGGTGGGTCCGGCCAGACCGGTGAACGCGATGGCCAGCGCGGAGACGACGGCCAACTTCTTCGGCGCGGGGACGAGCGCGGCGATCGTCGCGACGATGCCGACAACCAGCACGGCCCATCGCAACCACGGTACCCAATGAGCACTGCGGGACAACAACATCCACGCCGTCGCGGTGGTGAGTCCGACGGCGAGCGCCAGCATCAACCGTACCCACAGCCGGTGCCTTTCCCGCCACATCGATACCGCACCCATCCCGACGAGCGCGCTGACGGCCGGGGCCAGCGCCACCGTGTAGTACTGGTGGAAGATCCCCGCCATGAAGCTGAAGGTCAGTCCGGTCACCAACAGCCAACCGCCCCACAGGATCAGCGCGGCCCGCCGCCGGTCGGTGCGGGCAGCCTTGCCGCGCAACAGAATTCCGGCGACCAGCGCGACGAGTGCGGCCGGGATCAGCCAGGCGATCTGACCACCCTGCGCCGGCTCGAACATGCGGGTGATGCCGGTGCTACCCCACATGCCGTTGCCGCCGGCCGGTAGATCACCACCGCCTGGACCGACACTGCCGTTCTCGTCGCCGGTGAGACGGCCGAGCCCGTTGTAGCCGAGGGTCAGTTCGAGGATCGAATTGTTTTGTGACCCACCGATCCACGGCCGTGACGAGGTCGGCCAGAGTTCAACGGCGAGCAGCCACCAGCCCGCCGCCACCACCATGGTGACGGCGGCGGCGACCAATTGCAGCAGCCGTTTACCGAGCTTCGGCGGTCCCGCGATCAAGTAGGTCAGGGCCAGCGGCGGAACAACGAGCAGCACCTGCAGTTGCTTGGTGAGGAAGCCGAATCCCATGAACGCACCGGTGAGCACCAGCCACCGCCAGCGCCCGTCCTCGACCGCCCGTGTCATCGCCCATGCCGCGGCGATCATCAGGAGCACAAGCAGCGCGTCCGGATTGTTGAACCGAAACATCAGCGCCGCAACGGGAGTCACCGCTAGGACAAGCCCGGCGAGCAGCCCGGCGGCGGGCCCGAACGGCCTGCGCACCGTCGCCCACAGCAGGGCAACGCTTGCGATGCCGAGCAGCACCTCCGGCACCAGGATGCTCCAGCTGTTCAGCCCGAACACCCGTACCGACAACTCCATCAACCACAGCGAGGCGGGCGGCTTGTCGACGGTGATCGAGTTCGCCGCGTCCGACGAACCGAAGAAGAACGCCTTCCACGACACCGAACCCGCCTGTACCGCAGCGGAATAGAACGGATTGGCCCAACCGCTCGAGCTCAGATTGCATAGGTAGGCGATGCCGGTGCCGATCAGCAGCACCGCCAACGCCGGGTATTCCCAACGGGTTGTGTGCTCGGATGCCGGTGCCGCCGGTGCCGCGGTGGGCGGCGCCAGTGTCGCGGTCATCGAGTACCGCCCTCGCTGCCAAGCGCATCGAGGGCCACCGCGGGTGCGTCATGGCCGGGCTCGGTCGAGTCGGCCTGCACGGACAGCGCCGTCCGCCGTGCCGGATTCGGGGTATTCCGGAAAACCCAGCGCAAACCGACAAACCGCAGAATCGTGGCGAGCAGATTGGCGAGCACCAGCACGAACAACTCCAGATGCACCGGCGCGTCCGGCGCCCAGTGATGCAGCGTGAACAGCGAACCGCTGGTCAACGCCAACCCGATGCCGAAGATCACCAGTCCCTGGAACTGATGCGACACCGCGCCGGTCGCCCCGCGCACCCCGAACGTGAACGCCCGGTTGGCCGCCGTATTGGCCACCGCGGTGACGAGCAGTGCCAGGAAGTTCGCCACCTGCGCATCGGTAAACGATTGCAGCACAACGTAAAGCAACAGATAAGCCAGCGTGCTCAACACGCCGACGATGGCGAACCGAACCAGCTGACCGACCATCCCAAGCGGCACCCCAGCCACCAACGGCTCACGCCCCACAGCACGGCGCAACTCCTCCAGCGGCAATGCCCCGGTGGCCAGCGCCCGCGTCAACCGCCCGATGCCGCGCAGGTCCTTGCGCGCGGTGTCGATGATGTCGACGCGACTGTCCGGATCGTCGATCCAGTCCACCGGCACCTCGTGGATGCGAAGCCCGGCCCGCTCGGCGAGCACGAGCAGCTCGGTGTCGAAGAACCACTCCCCGTCGCGCACCAGCGGAAGCAGCTCCCGCGCCACCTCGGTGCGCATCGCCTTGAACCCGCACTGCGCGTCCGAAAAACGAGCCTGCAATGAGGCCTTCAGCAGGAGGTTGTAGCAGCGGGAGATGATCTCGCGCTTAGGCCCGCGCACCACGCGCGACGACGCACTGAGCCTGGTCCCGATCGCCAGATCCGAATGCCCGGTGATCAGCGGTGCCACCAGCGGCAGCAGTGCGTTCAGATCGGTGGACAGGTCGACATCCATATAGGCGACCACCTGCGCGTCGGAGCCCTCCCACGCCGCACGCAGCGCCCGCCCCCGGCCCTTGGCGTCCAGGTGCACCACCCGCACGCCGTCCAGTTCGTCCGCCAGCAGCTCGGCCACCTGGAGGGTAGCGTCGGTGCTGGCATTGTCGGCTACCGTGATCCTCGCCGGAAAAGGGAACCCCTGACGCAGATATGCGTGCAACCTGCGCACACACACGCCGAGGTCGGTCTCTTCGTTGTAGACGGGTATCACCACGTCCAGCACCGGCGTACCCGGTGTCTCGGCTAATTCCGCCGCCGCGACGGTCACAGTCTCGGTCATGAGGACCACCCTCGTTGGCCACGTTGTCACGGAGCTGGGCCTGAGCTGTGAGGTTCCTGGGGGCGTGGCGACCAGCGCGGATTGGTCCCGGTGTACGCGGGCGTAGCGTAGCGTCAGCGGTAGCGGGACCGTTCAGGTCCTCCGAGCAAAGGACCACGTTTGTCCGACAAGTCTCCGCGCAGCTCGATGTCGAAGAAATCTGGGAAGTCGCTCAAGGAGAAGCGATCGGACAAGAAGATGAAGTCCGCTCCCGATCAGACCGTCCTCGATCCGAAGAAGCGCTGACCACCGCTGAGCGAGGCGTATGGTCCCCCTCGCTCAGCGGATTGTGCCGCGGCGGGTCAGGCGGCCGACCCGGAATTCCGGCGAATCAGGCGTGCACTTCCGCCTCTTCGGCCACCCGCACCATCGGCTTGCCCCGCCGCCGCATCAGCAGCAATACGAGCGCGCCGCCGAGCAGCCCGACGACGCCGCTGACCGCCAGGGTGCCCTGGACACCAGCCGCGGCCGCACTGCGCATCGCCGCTGCGAGCCCGGCCTGTGCCTCCACCGGAACCTGCCGCAACAACACCGCGGACTGACCGCCGCCGACGGCCCGCGCCGTGGCCTGCGCATCCGGCACCGCGCGATCGGCGAGCACATCGGCGGCCCGCGCGGTGAATACGCTGCCCAGCGTGGCGATCCCGAGCGCGAAGCACAACTGCTGCGCGGTATTGACCGCCCCCGTTGCCATGCCGGCCCGCTGCCACGGAACCGCCGCCATCGCAGCCGAACTCAGCGTCGCGGTGGCAAGGCCGACGCCGAGACCGACGGCAAGGAAGCCGGGAACCAGTGCCACCCAACCTGATTCGCCGTGCACGAGCAGCGCACCGACCACACCGCCGATGCCGGTGGCGAAGAGTCCGCCCGCGATGATCCGCCCCCGGTGTTCGCCGTGCAGATACCGGCCGATGCTGCCGGACACCAGAAACGCCATGACGGACAACGGAAGTCCCACCGCACCGGCCTGGATCGCACTCAGTCCGAGCACCGACTGCAACCAGATCTGGGTGTACATCAGCGCACCGAACGCGGCGAAGAACAACGCACCGGCGGCGACAAGCACCCCGACGAACGAACGGTCACGCAGCAGCGCCAGATCGAGCATCGGTTGCGCCGAGGCCCGTTCGACCGCGATGAACAGGGCAAGCGACACCGCGGCGACCAACAGCAACCACCAGGTGAGCGCATTCGACCAGCCGTGTTCGTTCGCCCGGATCAGCGCGTAGGTCGCCGCCGCGGCGCTGACGGTGAACGTCGCCATGCCCGCCACGTCGACCCGGCCGCGGTGTGGCCGCTCCGCGTCGGCGAGTACCACGACGCACAGCGCCACGGCCACCGCACTGACCGGCAGGTTGACGAAGAAGATCCAGCGCCACGACGCGAGATCGGTGAGCACGCCGCCGATGATCGGTCCGACGGCACTTGACGCGCCCGCGACGGCACCCCAGACGCCGTACGCCACGCCCTGGTCCCGTCCGGAGTAGGAGTTGTTCAACAGGGCGAAGGTGGTGCACGCCATGGTGGTCGCGCCGACACCCTGCACCACCCTTGCCACGATGAGCACGGTGGGATTCGGCGCGATCCCGCAGATCAGCGAGGAAACCGCGAACAGGACCAAGCCGGCGAGATAGGTCCGTCGATGCCCGGCCAGGTCGGCGATCGAGCCAGCCCCGAGCATGAGCGCGGCCATCGCCAGGGCGTACCCGTCGACGACCCATTGCAGCGAGCCGAACGACGCGTTCAAGTCGTTGCGCATATCGGGTAGTGCGACGTTCACGATGGTGACGTCGATCAGCAGCATGAAGGTGCCCAGACACACCGTCAGCAGCGGCAGCCATTTACGCAAAACCGTTGTCCTCTCTGAAGATTCGTTGGTGTGAGACGGCGTCGAGTATCCGGAGCGGCGACACGGATGGTCGCCTTGTTTCGGGTCGGGCGTAGATTTCCTCCGTATGAGCGCCGCTGGAATAGGCAAAAACTCCATCTTGGACGGCGTCGATACGCGGATCGTGCAGGCGCTGCAGCTCGATCCGCGTATCTCGTTCAATCGGGTTGCCGCCGAGTTGGGCGTCGCGGAGCAGACCGTCGCCCGCCGCTACCGGCGGTTACGCCGCGACGGCGTGGTCAGGGTGATCGGCGCGGTCGATTCCCGCGCGGTCGGCGAGAACGACTGGATCATCCGGGTGCATTGCCGTCCGGATGGCGCGCGGCAGGTGGCCGAGGCGCTGGCCCGCCGTGACGATGCCGCGTGGGTCAGCATCGCGGCGGCGGGTGCCGAGGTGAACTTCTCGCTGCACCCGCGCACCCCGCAGGATCGTGACGACCTGCTGGTGCAGCGGCTGCAGCGCACGGCGCCGGTGCACGACATCGCCGCGGCGATGATCCTGCACCGGTTCGTCGGACCAGGCGTCGTCGACTGGCGCGGCAGGCAGGCCGCCCGGACCGACAGCGAGAAATCCACGGCGGCAACGGATTACGTCGAAGCGGACCTACAGCTGCGCGACGAGGACGCCACGTTGCTCGAGCTGCTTGCCCGCGACGGGCGCGCCAGCTACTCGGTGCTTGCCCGCGCCACCGGCGTGAGCATCGGCCGGGTGGCGCGCAGGATCGCCGCCCTGCAAGCGGCGAGCATCCTCTACTTCGATCTCGACATCGCCCCTGCCGCACTGGGATCCAGCCTCTCGGCCTTCCTGTGGCTTCGTGTCGCCCCGGCACAGCTCGATTCGGTCGGCCGTGCCATCGCCGAACACGACGAAACAACCTATGCCGCAGCGGTTACCGGACCGTTCAACATCTTCGCCGTGCTGACCGCGGACACCGCCGACGACCTGTACCACTACGTGACCACCAAGATGGCGACACTGGACGGCGTGCACAGCTTCGAGCTCACACCGGTGCTCGAGCGCCTCAAGCAGGCGGGCTCGCGCACCACCGCGGGCCGACTGATCCCGCCACCACCGGTGCCACCACGGGCGGCGCGTCGACGCTGACGGCTTACAGCGCGATACCGAAACGCGCGGCCGTCCGCCTGCCCGCCCGATATAGCGGGACGCCGAGGTCCTCGTAGGCCGGTCCGAGCAGGCGCGGGATCAGATCGAAGGCTCTCGCGTCGGCCCCGATCAGTACCCGGGCCCTGTTCTTCTCCACGCCGTGCAGGATGATCTTCGCCGCGGCGCCGGGACTGGTCAGGGTGATGGCGTCCCAGCCGCGGCGCACCGTCTCGCGGTCGACGTCGTCGGGGATGCCGCGCGCGTTCACCGCGATATCCGTCGACACCCCGCCGGGGTGCACGCAGGTGACGCCGACCGGATGCCCGGCGATCCGCATCTCCTGCCGCAGCGCCTCGGTGAACCCGCGCACCGCGAATTTAGCCGCGTTGTAGGCGCTTTGGGAGGGCACGCCGATAAGGCCGAATACCGAGGACACGTTAACGACGTGGCCGTCGCCGGAGGCGATGAGGTCGGGCAGGAAGGCCTTGGTGCCGTGCGCGACACCCCAGAAATTGATATTCATCAGCCAGTCGAAGTCGTCCCACTCCATGTCCTCGACATCGGCGCCGAGCGCGACGCCCGCGTTGTTGATGACCAGGTTCACCCGCCCGAATTCGCCGCGCACGTCTGCGGCGTGCGCGTACACCGCCGCCCGCTGCGCGACATCGAGTTCATACGGAATCGCTGTGGCGCCGAGCTTTTCGCAGCGGCCAGCGGTATCGGCGACCGACTCGGTATTGATGTCGGACAGTGCCAGCTTGGCACCGCGCCGGGCGAGGTCAAGCGCGAGCGCGCGGCCGATGCCGGAGCCGGCGCCCGTGATCACGGCGACTTTGTCTTTGAAGTTCTTCATTGAACGTCCTCGGGGGTTACGGGCTGGCGTTGGTCGACCGGCCCTTGGTTCGGGCCGTGGGAAACGTTTGGGCCGGTAGGTCTTCCGGTGCGGCGATGCTGCGCGTCGGTGAACTCGGTGCGGGGCCGAAGAATTCGTATTCCGCCGGGTCGAGCCGCCGGGTCTGCAGCCAGTACTGCCAGGTGAACCCGGACCACAGCGTGCGGTTCTTCCCGTGCGCGTCCAGATACCAGCTCTGGCAGCCGCCGGTATTCCACACCGAGCGCGCCAGACCGTCCTGCAGCCTGGCATTGAATCGATCCTGCGCCGCCCGCCGCGGTGCCAACGCGACCGCACCTTGCGCGCTTACCTGCCGAATCGCTTGCAGCACATAATGAATCTGCGCCTCGATCATGAAGATCATCGAGTTGTGGCCGAGGCCGGTGTTCGGGCCGACCAGGAAGAAGGCGTTGGGCATGTCGGCGACGGTGATCCCGCGATGCGCCTGCACCCCTTCCCGGTCCCAGCGTTCGGTCAGGTCGATACCGCGCAGACCGACCATCGGCAGATTCTTGTACGAATCGATGACGTGAAAGCCGGTGCCGTAGATGATCACATCGGCCTTGCGCTCGATGCCGTCGGCCGTGACGACGCCGTCGGCGGTGAAGTGATCGATGTGCTCGGTGACGAGCTCGGTCTTGGGATCGGCGAGCGCGGGATAGTAGGTGTCGGAACCGAGCAGCCGCTTGCAGCCCGCCCGGTAGTCGGGCGTAACCCGTTCCCGCAGTACCGGATCGGCGATCTGTCGCTCGATGTGCCGCCTGCCGACCCGCTCCAGCACCTTCAGCAGCGCGGGCCGCCAGTTCATCGCGTACCCGCCGACCTCGGCGCCCCAATAGATTCCGTTGCGCAGCGCGCGGCGCAGGCCGGGCACCCGTCCAAGCGCGCGCCGAAACCCGCTGGAGAACTCCACATTCGCGCGCGGCAGCACCCACGGCGCGGTGCGCTGGAACACCGTCAGCTGAGCCACCTCGCCGACGATCTCGGGCACGAATTGGATTGCGCTGGCGCCGGTTCCGATCACGGCGACCCGTTTGCCGGCCAGCTCGACCCCGTGCTCCCACTGCGCCGAGTGAAACGCCGGCCCGGTGAAGTCCGCGCTGCCGGGAAACTTCGGAACGCTCGGAATATGCAGTGCCCCCACCGCGGACACGAGGAACTGTGCGACGTACTCCTGACCGTCGGCACTGAACGCGTGCCAGCGCCGCTCGGCCTCGTCCCAGTATCCATGACCCATGTGCTGGTGGAAGCGGAGGTGCGGGCGCAGCCGATACTTCTCGGCGACTTCCTTCAGATAGTCGAAGATCTCCTGCTGCCCGGAGAACAGTCGCCGCCAATTCGTGCGTGGCTCAAAGGAATACGAATACAGGTGGGTCGGCACATCGCAGGCGCAGCCGGGATAGGTGTTGTCCCGCCAGGTTCCGCCGATCTCGTCGGCCTTCTCCACGATGAGGTAGTCATCGATACCCGCCGCGTCGAGCGCGATGCCCATGCCGAGGCCGGAGAAGCCGCTGCCGACGATCAGGACTCGGGTGTGGATCGCGGACTTCATCGTCCCCACCGGCTCTCTGTGCTAAGTATCCAATACCACCGGTTCCATGTACTTTTCCGAGTGTGTCCCACGCCTCATCCGATGTCAACGCCCCGACCCGGTCATCGGTACCGCTGGTAGCAGGTAGCATCCGGAATTGTGATGCGCAGCGGGCGGAAAGCAGACGAGGTGCCACGCAAGCGCGTCGACGCACGCACGGAGCGCTGGCGTGAGCACCGGCTGAAGGTCCGCGAGGAGTTCGTCGACGCGGCATTCCGCGCGCTGGACAAGTTCGGGCCGGAAGTCAGCATGGGCGATATCGCCAAGGAGGCCGGTGCGGCAAAACCCAAGCTGTACCGGCACTTCGAGGACAAAACCGACCTCTACAACGCCATCGTGGACCGGGTCCGCGACATGCTGTGGGAGCAGCTGATCTCCGGCATCGACCTGACCAACGACTCGGCCCGCGAGTTGGTCCGTCGCGGTGCCGCGGAGTACGCGCTCGTGGTGTCGGAGCACCCCAACGTTTTCCGTTTCATGCTGCACAGCCATTTCGCGCAGCAGTCCGACGATTCCGAACGCGCGCTGCAATCCGCTCGGCAGTCGGCGAAGCGAGCCGCCGACCTGTTCGCCGAGCTGGCCGCCGACACGTCGGTAGACGTCGACAGTGTCGAACTCGTCATCTACTCGATCTTCGGCGCGGTCGGCTCGGCCACCGACTGGTGGCTCGGCGCGAACAGGCTGAAGCCACAGCCGATGCCGATCGAGAAGTTCGTCGCCTACCTCGCCGAAACCATCGCGGCGCTGACGGCGGCCAACGCCAGGCTCAACGGCATCGTCATCGACACTGATCTGCCACTGCACCTTGCCTTTTCCGGCGAGTAGCGCCTTGTCTCGCCGACCGGGGTCGGCGCTGAAGATCTGGTCGCATCCACTCGAACGACGCTGTTCTGGCTGAGCCGCCTCATCGAGGCCAACCGCGTTTGCGACACCTCTATTGTCTCAGCACCCACCGACAAGAATCGGCCCCCTAAGGGGCATTTGATGTGGGGAATCATCGGATTCAGGGGTGCCCCCGACGGTCAGTCCCGGTGCAGACGCCAGAGCGGGGACACCGGCCCGTGGCCCGCGCCGAGATCGTAGGAGGCGGCGAGGCAGCGGTAGGTCCAGTCCTTGGCGAACTCCACCGCCTCGGGTACCGAGTAATCGTTGGCCAGCGCGCACGCGATCGCCGCGGCCAGGGTGTCCCCACCGCCGTGGTCGTTGGTGGTGCTGATTCGGGGCGCGGTGAACTCCAGGAACTTCTCGCCGTCGAAAAGCAGGTCGGTGCTGTACTCCGAGGACCGAAGATGCCCGCCCTTCACGATCGCCCACTGCGGGCCGAGTTTGTGCAGTGCCTGCGCGGCCAGGCGGGCCGAGGCGTCGTCGGTGACGTCGATGCCGGTGATCAGCCTGACCTCGTCGAGGTTCGGCGTCACCACCGTCGCCAGCGGGAACAGCGTGTGCCGCACCGCATCGAGGGCTTCCTCGTGCAGCAGCGGGTCGCCGTGCATGGAGGCGGCGACCGGATCGACGACCAGCGGAATCCGCCCCTTACGGCCGATGCCGACCTCCTGGCAGACCTCCGCAACGGCCTCGATGATGGCGGTCGAGGCGAGCATGCCGGTCTTGACCGCGCCGACGCCGATATCGGTCACCACGGCGCGCACCTGACCGGACACGATGTGCGGCGGGATCTCGTGGAAGTCGCTGACCCCCTTCGAGTTCTGCACGGTCACCGCCGCGACCGCCACGCAGGCGTGCACCCCGCACAGGGCCATGGTGCGCGTATCGGCTTGGATTCCGGCGCCTCCACCTGAGTCGGTCCCGGCAATGGTGAGCACCCGGACAGGAGTCTGCCCGTCGGGGGTCAATGGCAGCAGCTTCACGAGACAAACCCTACGACCGTCGGCCCGCGCCGCCACGCGCAACCGGCGACCCCGCTCGCCATTGGCAAATGAAAACCATTATCATTAACGAATGACGATGTCACCGCCCTCCGACCTGCTTCCCGTCACCGTGCTGTCCGGCTTCCTCGGTGCGGGCAAGACGACGCTGCTCAACCACATCCTCGCCAACCGGGAGGGCCGCCGGGTCGCGGTCATCGTCAATGACATGAGCGAGGTCAATATCGATGCCGCGCTCGTCGCGGGCCAGGGGTATCTCGACCGCACCGAGGAGAAGCTGGTCGAGCTGACCAACGGCTGCATCTGCTGCACGCT
The DNA here is from genome assembly GCF_045040275.1 of Nocardia sp. NBC_01499. Taxonomy (NCBI): domain Bacteria; kingdom Bacillati; phylum Actinomycetota; class Actinomycetes; order Mycobacteriales; family Nocardiaceae; genus Nocardia; species Nocardia sp. NBC_01499. Next base: position 6,107,436 of record NZ_CP109426.1, read on the forward strand.
GCGCGAGGACCTCATCGAGGCGGTCGGCAAGCTCGCGCGGGAGGGGCGGTTCGATCAGCTGGTCATCGAGTCGACCGGTATCTCCGAGCCGATGCCGGTGGCGGCGACCTTCGACTGGGAGTTCGAGGACGGGTTCAAGCTCGGCGATATCGCGCGGCTCGACACCATGGTGACGGTGGTCGACGCGTCCACCTTCCTGACCGAGGTGGCGCGCGGGGAGGCGCTGGCCGAGCGGAATCTGCAAGCGGGCGAAGGGGATACGCGCACCATCGCCGACTTGCTTGTCGATCAGGTGGAATTCGCCGACGTGCTGCTGGTGAACAAGACCGATCTGGTTGGCGCGGCGGCCGCCGGTGCGGTGGAAGCGACGGTGCGCAAGCTCAATCCGCGTGCTCACGTATTGCGCACGACCAATGGCGTTGTCGAACTGGCCGACGTGCTCGGTACCGGTCGCTACAACCCGGTGGTCGCCGCCGAGGCCGAGGGCTGGGACGAGGAACTCGCGGGTGGGCACACACCGGAGACCGAGGAGTACGGCATTCGCAGCCTCACCTACACCGCCGACCGCCCGTTCCATCCGCAGCGACTGTCCGAGGCGCTCGGCGAACTACGAGGGCTGTTGCGCAGCAAGGGTTTCTGCTGGATCGCCAGCCGTGCGACGTTGGCGGCCGTCTGGTCCCAGGCCGGGCCCAATCTCGTCTTCGAGCCCGCAGCGTGGTGGTCGGCGCTGGAAGTGCCTGCGGGACAAGAGATCGTCTTCATCGGCATCCAACTCGATCGGGACAAGGTGCGCGCATTACTCGATGCTGCCTTGCTCACCGACGCGGAGTTCGCGGCGGGCCCAGCGGAATGGGCCGACTATCCGGACCCGTTTCCGGCTTGGGGTGAATTGCACGAACATCCGTGATCGGTGGACGTCACGGGCGCTAATTCGATTCCGGCACAGGATTGATCGGCACGTGCGACGGCCCGCACCCGACGTGCGGGTGCGGGCCGTGCGCTCGGATCTCAGCTGATCTTGGCGAAGAACTGCCGGATGTCGCCGACCAGAAGTTCGGGCGCCTCGTGCGCGGCGAAGTGGCCAGCGGCGTCGTTCGGACCGCCGATCACCGAGCTGGCGTCGTAGGAGTTCCAGCTGACGATGTTGCTGTGGTCGCGTTCGGCGAACCGCCGGATCGACTGGAAGTCACCCTTGAACATGGCAAGCGCGGTCGGGGCGGTGGTCGGCCCGGTCGGGCGGTCGGTGCTGTGCGCTTCCTCGTAGTAGAACCGGACCGACGAGGACGCGGTGCCGGTCAGCCAGTAGAGGGCGACGTTGCCGATGACGAACTCCGCGTCCAGGCTCTCGCCGAAAAGCTGTGCGTTCCAGCCGAGTAGGCCGATCGGCGAGTCGGACAGCGCGTAGGCCAGCGTTTGCGGCTGCTGGCTGCACAGGATGTTGAAGGCCATCTTGTTGTCCTGGAACCACTTCAGGTGTGCCAGCGCTGCCAGGTCCTCCTGCGAGAGGTCGGCGAACTCGGCTGGATCGCCGGACGGGAACGAAAACAGCTGCGTCACATGGACACCCACCACCCGGTCCGGCGCAAGGCGGCCGATCTCCGGCGACACCATCGAGCCACCGTCGTTGCCGATCGCGCCGAAACGCTCGTAGCCGAGCCGATCCATCAGCTCGATCCAGGCCTTCGCGACGCGGCGCATGGTCCACCCGGTGCTGTGCGTCGGTCCGGAGAAGCCCATGCCGGGCAGTGCGGGAATCACCACGTGGAACGCGGGCTCCTCGGCCGACTCCGGCGCGGTCAGCGATTCGATGATGTCGAGGAACTCCAGCACCGAGCCGGGCCAGCCGTGAGTGAGCACCACCGGCAGCGCGTCCTCGCGGGCGGAGCGGATGTGCAGGAAGTAGATGTTCTCGCCGTCGATCTCGGTGGTGAACTGCGGGTAGGCGTTCAGCTTCGCCTCGAGCGCCCGCCAATCGAAGCTCTCCAGCCAGTACTGCGCGAGGCCACGCACCCGATCGCCGGGCACGCCGTAGGAGTCGCCGACGCCGGGCAGCTCGCTTGGCCACAGTGCGCGGCGCAGCCGGTCGGCCAGATCGTCGAGTTGCGCCTGCGGGACGTTGACCTGGAAGGGCTTGATGGTGCTCATCGCGATCTCCTTGTGAAACGGAATGCTTCGTTCTGTTTGAACCGTAACAGAACGGATCATTCCGTTTCAAGTGCTAATCTGAAGTCATGCCGAAACCACTCGATGCGCCAGCTCAGAAGGCCTTGCCCGGCCGGAAAGCGCAGGCGGCCCGCAACGACGGCCTCATCCTGGAAGCCGCGCGCGCCGTGTTCCTCGCCGATGCCACTGCCCCGATCGCCGCCGTCGCCGAACGGGCGGGGGTGGGGATCAGCGCGCTGTATCGCCGTTACCCGAGCAAAGAGGTACTGCTTCGCACCCTCTGCTACGAAGGGCTGCGCCGCTACAACGCGGAAGCCGATGCGGCGCTGGAGGATTCGGATGGCTGGCAGGGGTTGGTCGGATTCCTGGAGCGGGTCGTCGACGCCGACGTGCACTCGCTGACGGTGCACCTCGCCGGAACCTTCACCCCCGACGATTCGATCCTGCCCGACGTCACGCACTCGGCCGAGGCGAACGACGAGATCGTGCGCCGCGCGCAGGCCACCGGTCGGCTACGCCCCGGGGTCACCTCCGAAGACCTCGGCCTGATCCTGGAATCGTGCGCGGCCATCTCGATGCCCGATCCCACCCGCACCGCCCAGCTGCGCCGCCGCGTCCTCGCCATGCTGGTGGCCGGTCTTGCCGCGGACGGTGATCTGCCCGGCCCCCCGCCCAAGGCGGGTGAGTTCGCCTGGCGCTGGGAGCGGCGGCAGTGAGCCGTCGTGCGAATCCGCCCGCCTCGCGTGATCTGAGGTAGTCCGGCAGGCCCGGCGGTTTCAGGCGCGGCCGAATGCCAGCGCGACATTGTGGCCGCCGAAGCCGAACGAGTTGCTCAGGGCATAGTCGATGCGCTGCTTGCGCGGCACGCCGCTGACGATATCCAGATCGATCTCTGGATCACGGTTGTCGAGATTCAGTGTGGGCGGGACGATTTGGTCGCGCAGGGTCAGGAGGGTGACGAGTGATTCGAGCGCGCCTACCGCGCCGATCGAGTGGCCAAGTGCGGATTTCGGGGCGTAGACCGATGCGTCCGGTGCTACGGCGGCGATCGCGTTGGCCTCCGACGCGTCACCGATCGAGGTGGCGGTCGCGTGCGCGTTGATGTGATGAATGTCCGGAACCTGTAGCCCCGCAGTCTGTATCGCCTTGCGCATGGCCCGTGCCGCGCCGACGCCCGCCGGTTCCGATGCGACGATGTGATAGGCGTCGGAGGTGATGCCCGCGCCGAGCACCCTGCCGTGGATCTCGGCGCCGCGGGCCCGCGCGTGCCGCTCCGATTCGAGCACGAGCAGCGCGCCGGCCTCGCCGAAGACGAATCCGTCCCGGTCCCGATCGAACGGCCGTGACGCCCGCGCCGGTTCGTCGTTGCGGGTGCTCATCGCCCGCATCATCGCGAAACTCGCGATGGGCACCGCGTGGATGTGACCCTCGACGCCGCCGGTCACCACGACATCGGCCTCGCCGGTGCTGATCAGCCGCCAGGCCTGCGCGATCGCCTCGGATCCGGACGAGCACGCCGACACCGGCGCGAAAACGCCTGCCTTGGCACCGATTTCGAGCCCGACGGTGGCGGCCGGTCCGTTCGGCATCACCATCGGCACCGACATCGGCGATACCTTCCGGTAGCCACCGGCGCGCATCGCGTCGACCGCGTTGATCAGCGCGTCCCCGCCGCCGAGTCCGGTGCCGATGGCGACCGCGAGCCGCTCGCCGTCCATCTCGGGTGCGCCAGCCTGACGCCAGACCGCGCGGCCGAGCACAAGCGCCAACTGTTCGACATAGGACAGCCGCCGCTGCTCGACCCTGGTCAACCGCTCGCCGGGATGCGACTTCAGCTGCCCGCCGATGCGCACCGGCAGGTCGTACTCGGCGACGAACTCCGCGTCGAGCACGCCGATGCCGCTGTGCCCGAGCAGCAGCTCCGACCAGGTCGTATCCATGTCCTCGGCCAGCGATGTGGTGGCCGCGTAGCCGGTGACGACGACGGAATCCCGAGTTTCTGAAGCGATCGTTACAGTCATGATGTCATGGATACCTGTACCAATCGCTACAGTCAATTCATGGCCCGTCCCCTCGACCACGTCAAACGCGCCGAACTGCTCGCCGCCGTCGTGCGCTACATCGCCGACCACGGCCTCGCGGACCTATCCCTGCGCCCGCTCGCCGCCGAGCTCGGCACCAGCTCGCGCATGCTGATCTACTACTTCACCACCAAGGAAGAGCTGCTGGTCCAGGCGTTGGCAACGCAGCGGCCCGACCTCGCGGCACTGTTCTCGGAGGTCTCCGATGCCGCCGAGCTGCGCGCGCGGCTGTGGGAGTTCTGGCGGGCCAATACCTCCGGCGACGGTCGGACAAGCGTGCGGGTGATGCTGCAGGTCCTGGGTGCGGCTTGTGCCTCGCACAGCCCGTACACCGATTACGCCAAGACGGCCATCGCGACCTTCATCGACTCGCTCGTCGACGGCCTGCGTGGTTTGTCGTCGATCGATGATCCGGAACTCGTAGCGACACTGCTGGTTTCGGGTCTGCGTGGCATTCTGCAGGATCGCTTGATCACCGGTGATGTCGACCGCACCGACCGTGCCGCCCGCCTGTTGATCGACCAGGCCCTCCGGTAGTCGTTGTGCTGGGGCGAAGCGCTGAGCCGATGTGTGAAGAATCCGGCGGCGGCGCGGTTACTTGGTGTTTGCTGGAGAGCGGTGGATGCTGGGTCCGGGGCGAGCGAGGAGGCGGGATGGCTGCGAGCGGGCCTGGGACCGATGACGACGTATCGACGTTCGGTGGCGTGCGGTGGGTGATGCTCGCCGTGCTGTGCGCCAGCCTGTTGTTGGTGGCGATGGACGCCACGATTCTGAATGTCGCGCTGCCGTCGCTGATCGCCGATCTGCGGGTGGGTCAGCTCGAGCAACTGTGGATCATCGACGTTTACGGGCTTGTGCTCGGCGGTCTGTTGATCACCACCGGCGCGGTCGGTGACCGGGTCGGCCGAAAGCTGTTGTTCCTCATGGGTTTCGTGCTGTTCGGCGTTGCCTCGGTGGTGGCGGCGACCTCGCAGAGCGCAGGGCAGTTGATTGTCGGTCGGGTGCTGCTCGCCATCGGCGGCGCGATGGTGATGCCGTCGACATTGTCGCTGATCAGGAACATCTTCATCGATGTGCGGGAGCGCACCCTCGCCATCGGCATCTGGGCCGCCGTGGCGGGTGCGGGGGCGACCATCGGCCCGATCATCGGCGGTGTGGTTGTCGAGCAGTTCGGCTGGGCGTCGGCGTTCTGGTTGAACGTGCCGGTCGTCGTGCTCACCGTGGCAGTCGGGCGCTGGCTGCTGCCCGAATATCGTGCGCCGCAATCAGGTTCGCTCGACTGGCTGGCCGCCGGGTCGTCCATCGCCGGCATCGTCGGATTGGCATGGGGCATCAAGCATGTCGCCAAGGGCACGCCGCAACCGGTCGACTGGGTCATCCTGGTGGTCGGCGTGCTGCTGCTCGTCTGGTTCGGCCGCCGCCAACTCGCCGCCACCGATCCGCTGCTCGATGTGCGGTTGTTCCGCAACGGCGCGTTCTCCGCCGCGGCATTGGCCACGCTGCTCGCCATGCTCGCGATCGGTGCCGCGCTGTTCCTGATCTCGCTGTGGCTGCAATATGTACACGGCTACTCGCCGTCCGAGGCGGGCCTGCGCACCCTGCCGTCGGCATTGACCCTGCTGGTCGCGTCGCTGGCGACCCCGTGGTTGATGCAGCACATCGGCGTTCGTGCCGTGCTCGCCATCGGGCTCGGCGCGCTGGCCGTCGGCTTCCTCGGACTGGCCCTGAGTCCTGAACCGACCACGTATCCCGTTGTCGCACTGGTGCTCGCGTCCTTCGGCCTCGGCGACGGCCTGGCGATTACCGCGGCCGCCGCCGTCCTGGTTTCCGCCGTCCCGCCCGAACGGGCCGGGCAGGCCGGTGCCGTCTCGGAAACCAATTACGAACTCGGCATCGGGCTCGGCGTCGCCCTGCTCGGCAGCATCCACGGCCGCGTCTTCACCGACAATATGGTCGGCCTCCCGCTGAGCGGCGGAAACCTCGATGAGGCAAGGGAATCGATCGGCGGCGCCGTGGAAGTGGCTGGCCGCCTGGATGATGCGACCCGCGATCAAGTCCTCGACACCGCCCGCCACGCCTTCGACACAGCGCTGACCACCACCGCCTACGTGTCAACGGCGATCGTCACCACCGTTGCTGTCCTCGCAGTCTGGTTGGTCCCCAAGGGCTTCCGAGTTACCGGCACGCACTAACAGGATGGGGACCGCGATTCGCCGCAGTCATGTCGAACTGCGGTCAGTCGGTCGGTGGGTACGCGTGATCGAAGAGGCGGCGCATCAGGTCGGATAACTGGGCGCGCTCCTGCGAGTTCAGCGGGGCCAGGATGTCGTCGCCGACCTGGCGTGCGTCCTTGTCGAGTGCGGTCAGTGCGGCCCGACCGGTACGAGTGATCCGCACGGTCATCCGACGCCGGTCGGCGTCGTCACGCGCACGCTCGACCTGCCCCGCCGCGGCAAGCTCATCGACGACCTTGGCCACATCACTGGGATGAATGCCGAGACGCTCGGCCAGATCACGCTGCGCGTGCGCCCCGAAATCGGCGAGCGCCGCGAGTATCGCCATGTGCCACAGCCGAAGTCCACGCGCACCGAGCCGATCAGCGAACCGGCCACGCGCCACCTTGCCGACCCGCGACAACAGGTAGATATCCAGCCCGAGCAAGCTCGGCGGCAGTGCGTGTCCAGAGTCCATCGATCTATTGTAGGGCCAGACCTATAATAGGTAGGCACCTACTAAATGGAGGCCACTCGTGGACGCCCTACACCCAAGACTGCTCGTCACCCGCTTCGCCGAATGCTTCACCTTCTACGCCGCCGTCCTACCCGACCTGATCGGCGCCAACCTGATCAAGGGCACCCCCGCGGGCCCCTACGCCAACTGGGACGTCGACAACCAGGCCGTCCTAGTCCTTTTCGACCGCGCGGCCATGGCCGAAGTAGCGGGAACCACCGCCCTCCCACCACAACCCGCCCCGTCCCAAGACGCCGTCATGTTCGTCTGCCGCGTCAAAGACGTGGACGCAGCCCTGAACCTCTGCGTCCAACACGGCGCAACCACAGTGACCGCCCCAACCAACCGCGAACAATGGGGCCCCAACCTGCGCACCGCCCACCTCCGCGACCCCGACGGCACCCTCATCGAACTGCAGTCCTACTGACGGTTCTCGGTAGCGACGGGTTGTGCTGTCACCTGTGCGAAAGTGGGTAGGGTGACACAAGATTGGGAAGAGCGGGTAGCCGCGGCATGGGCCACGTTCGACGACTACGACGAGGCTCGGGCAGGTGAGTTTCGTGCGGTGATCGACGCGCTGGTCGCCGAGTTGCCGAGCGACAACCCACTCGGCCCCTTCGAGCAGGCTGGCGCGTGGGACTCAACGGGCCACTCCGACAAGGCAATTCCGCTCTACCGGGAGGCGTTGGCACTCGGGCTCGACGGTAGCCAGCGGCGGCAGGCCACGATCCAGCTGGCGAGTTCGCTACGGAACATCGGTCGAGCCGAGGAGGGCGTCAAGCTCCTGACCGACGAACTTGCCGCCCGCTCCGATGAATTGGACGATGCCGTACGCGCGTTCCTAGCGCTGTGCCTGTCTACCCTCGGCCGCGACCGCGAGGGTCTCGCGTTGGTACTCGGTGCCCTAGCCCCGCATCTGCCTCAGTACCAACGCTCCACGGCGAACTACGCCAGCCAGCTGGTCGAACCCGAGGTGTAAATGTCCATGTGAAGATCCAGTCGATGGTTGTCACCTGGTTCAGGGTGTAGTCGTCACACGGGCTTCTGCTCAACGACCCGGCGGAGCGGGCGCGTCGGCTGGCCAGGCGTTCAGGAAATCGGTGATCAGCGGGTTGGTGTCGGCCGTGCGGGTTGCCAGGACGATGCGGACCGGGTCGATGCCCTCGATGGGCACGGTGGTCAGGTCGGGGCGCAGGTGGGGGCGCCGGTCGCCGGTGGCCAGAATCAGCACCGTCCGCTGTTCGGCGACGAGGTCGAGTTTGTCCTCGAACGATTCGTAGTCGATCGGCGCGCTGCGTGCCGCAACCCCATCCGGGCGTGGCTCCATGCGGGCGAAGTCGTTCCACTGCGGGACCGCGTTCGGGCATTGCGGGAGAGCTTCGTCGCCGAGGTCGTCGACGGTCACCGACTCTTTTCCGGCCAGGCGATGGTCGGTGGGGACGACCAGGACCCGCGACTCGGTCCACAGCTCGGTGAGGCGCAGGCGGTCGGTGGGGAAGGGCAGCGGGGCGCGGGCGACCATCGCGTCAACGCGGCGGTCGGCGAGGGCATTGGCATCGTTCCACTCCAGGTGGCGAGTGCGGATGCGGGCCTTGGGGTTTCGATGCCGCAGCTGGCGTACGGCGTGCGTGATCACCAGGTCCTCGACATACCCGATGGTGAACTCGCGCGGGGTGGCGGCATCGCGGGCGGTGCGCTCGGCTTGATCGGCGGCTTGGAGCAGCGCCTGAGCCTGCGGCAGAAAAGCGCGACCGGCTTCGGTGAGCTGGCTGCCCTGCGGGGTGCGGTCGAACAGACGCACGCCCAGATGTTGCTCGAGGCGCTGGATTTGGCGGCTCAGGGACGGCTGCGCGACGTGCAGCACCGCGGCGGCGCGGCCGAAGTTGGCGTGCTCCGCGACGACCGTGAAGTAGCCGACAAGCCGCATATCGAGATCCGATCCGGGAACGCGCACGCTTCGAGCGTACCGACATGCGGTGCGTGCATGACGGGTTGCGGATCAGGTCTTGGACGCCGTCGCCGGCCCGGATTTGAATCGAGACATGGGAAAATACAACGGAAAGCGCGCTCTCGTCACCGGCGGCAGCAGCGGGATCGGCCTGTCGATCGCACGTCTGCTCGCCGCCGAGGGTGCTCGGGTGATGGTCACGGGGCGCACGGAAGCCGCGCTCGAAACGGCGAGTAAAGAGGGTCTGATCGCGCTTCGCAGCGACGCCACCTTACAGGCCGACATCGACGCCCTGGCGGGGCAGGTCGAGGAGACGTTCGGTCAACTGGACGCGGTGTTCCTGAATGCGGGCATCACCGACCATGCGTCGTTGGCGGCGACGACCGAGCAGATGTACGACGCCCTCTTCGCGACCAACACCAAAGGGCCCTTCTTCACCTTGCAGCGGCTACTTCCGCTGCTCGCCGAGGGCAGCGGCGTGGTGCTGACCACCTCGGTCTCGAACGAGCTAGGGATGTCGGACCACAGTGTCTACTCGGCGAGCAAGGCGGCCCTGCGGTCGATGGCGCGAAGTTGGGCGCGCGAACTGCTGCCGCGCGGCGTGCGTGTCAATGCGGTGAGCCCGGGGCCGATCGACACCGGCATTCTGTACAGGAGCCTACCCGCCGAGGTGGCGGATGAGATGTCGGCGGGTTTCGCCGCCCAGAATCCGATGCTGCGCATAGGAATTCCGGAGGAGGTCGCGCGCGCCGCCCTCTTCCTGGCCTTCGACGCGACCTACACCACCGGCGCCGAACTCGCGGTGGACGGTGGCGGCACCCAGTTGTAAGGCGGGACGGCGTACTACTGCCGTCCGCGGACAGCAGCGGCCCGTAAGCGATCAGCTCGTCCCGGCCTGGCCGGCGGCTCGAATTCTTCACTCTCGAACGTATGTTCGATACACTGTGGGTAGTGGTATCGGCCGAGAGCGAGGGGTCATGCGGGAGTCGTCCTCGGGGCTGTTGAAATTGCTGGTCAATGAGGTTGCGGTGCGGCACGGGTATGGGTGTGCGGAGTCGGACGGGGAGTTCGTGCTCGGCGGGCGGGGGGCCGGTCGGCTTGTTGTTCCGTGTACTCGGCTGGAGCGCCGGGTTGCCCGCGCGCCGCGGCAACTGTGGGCGACGCTTGTCGGCGATCGGCTGGATATGCAGATCGCCGACCTGGCCGCCGGTCATCTCGACCTGTCCCGACTGGAGTCCGTACGGACGTTGCTGCGCACCCGGCTGTGCTCGGCGCGGACGAAGGGGCTGATCAACGATGTGCGGCGATTGGTCGCGCCAGGCCTGCTGCAGCGGGTATTGATCGACTTCGGCGACGTCATGACGCCGGTGACCTACACCAGTGCGCAACGTTGGGGCGCAAAGGAATCCGACCTGTTCGGGATCGCCGAGCGCAACACCCGCGCGGATGGCGGGCTCGATCTGATGGCAGCGGAGATCGATGGCATGGACGATGTCGATATCCAAATGCTCTACGGTGCTTCAGATTTCGTCACCGCGCACGTGCGCTGGCTCGACGATTATCCGGTCGTCGGTCCCTGGGGTGCGCTGCTTGTCATCCCGGGTCACACCCACCTGCTCGTCCATCCGATCACCGGCCCAACTGTTTTCGCTGGCACCAGCCTGCTCGCCCAACTACTCGTCGCGGGCGAAGCCGAGTCGAGGCCGGTCAGCCGCGCGATCTACTGGTGGCGCAACCGAATCACCGTCGATATCGCCGCCACCATCCGCGGCAACGGCGACCGGATGGAAGTCGTCCCCGCCGACCACCTCGAGTCGCTGCTCGAGATCATGCGCAGGGACTGAAACGACCGGTTCCCGCACGCCAGGGGGTGCGGGAACCGGATACGTTGTCGGACAGTCGAAATCGAACTACGTGACGATCGGCAAGTACACCGCGTTACCACTGTCGACGAACTCGGCGGACTTCTCCGCCATCCCGGCCTCGATCGCCTCGACATCGGTGAGCTGGTTGCGCGCGGCGTACTCGCGGACGTCCGCGGAGATGCGCATCGAGCAGAACTTCGGGCCGCACATGGAGCAGAAGTGCGCGGTCTTGGCGGGCTCGGCGGGCAGCGTTTCGTCGTGGTACTCCCTGGCCGTGTCCGGATCCAGCGACAGCGCGAACTGGTCGCGCCAGCGGAATTCGAAACGCGCCTTGGACAATTCGTTGTCCCGGTCCTGCGCGTGCGGATGCCCCTTGGCCAGGTCGGCGGCGTGCGCGGCGATCTTGTAGGTGATCACGCCGACCTTGACGTCGTCCCGATTGGGCAGCCCGAGGTGTTCCTTCGGGGTGACGTAGCAGAGCATCGCGGTTCCGGCCTGCGCGATGATCGCCGCGCCGATGGCCGAGGTGATGTGGTCGTAGGCGGGCGCGATATCGGTGGCGAGCGGACCGAGGGTGTAGAACGGCGCCTCCTCGCACAGCTCCTCTTCGAGCCGGACGTTCTCCACGATCTTGTGCATCGGCACGTGCCCCGGGCCCTCGATCATCACCTGCACGCCAAGGGATTTCGCGATCTTCGTCAACTCGCCGAGGGTGCGCAGCTCGGCGAACTGCGCCTCGTCGTTGGCGTCGGCGATGGAACCGGGCCGAAGGCCGTCGCCGAGGGAGAACGTCACGTCGTACTTCGCCAGGATCTCGCACAGCTCCGCGAAGTTGGTGTACAGGAACGATTCCTGATGATGCGCCAAACACCAAGCGGCCATGATGGATCCGCCACGCGAGACGATGCCGGTGACCCGCTTGGCGGTCAACGGCACATAGCGCAGCAGCACGCCCGCGTGCACGGTCATGTAGTCCACGCCCTGCTCGCACTGCTCGATCACGGTGTCGCGGTAGATCTCCCAGGTGAGCTGGGTCGGATCGCCGTTCACCTTCTCCAGCGCCTGATAGATCGGCACGGTGCCGACCGGGACGGGGGAGTTGCGCAGGATCCACTCGCGGGTCTCGTGGATGTTCTTGCCGGTGGACAGGTCCATGATGGTGTCGGCACCCCAACGGGTGGCCCACACCATCTTCTCCACCTCCTCGGCGATCGAGGACGAGACGGCCGAGTTGCCGATGTTCGCGTTGATCTTCACCAGGAACTTCTTGCCGATAATGGTCGGCTCCAGCTCCGGATGCCTGTGGTTGGCGGGAATCACCGCGCGCCCGAGGGCGACCTCGTCGCGCACCAACTCCGGTGTCACCCCCTCGCGGGCGGCGATGAAACGCATCTCCGGCGTGATGATGCCCTGCCGCGCCCAGGCGAGCTGGGTCGGCGGCCCGTCGACCTCGGGCTTGGCCCAGGTATCACGCAATTTCGGTAGGCCCGACTCCAGATCGATCTGGGCTGTGTCGTCGGTGTACGGGCCCGAGGTGTCGTAGACGTCGAAATGCTCGCCGTTCGTCAGGTTGACCCGACGGACCGGAATGCGCAGTCCGTCCACCTCGGTGTAGTGCTTGACACTGCCTTCGATGGGTCCGGTGGTGACGGTATCGATGATCTCGGATCCGTCTTTGGACGTAGCAGTCGCCATGATGTTTCCTCCCTACGCCGGCATTACCCGGTCAGGTTCATACGGTCGACGGCCCTAGCCGTCCTCTCAGCCCGCTGGTGCGAGCCCCCGTTGGTGATGTGAAGTTTTCCGGCCCGACAGTACCCGGCTCCCCGGCGGATCGCCCCATGATCGGACGAGCTGGCTTGGCTAAGAAAGGGCCCTCGACCGAAGGTTTCCGGTCGAGGGCCAGGCACTGGCGCGGAACTAACGCTCGCGGGGGCCGATCGGGAACCCGAGTGCGCCGAAGGTGGCGTTCAGGTTGATCTCGATCTGCGTCAGCAGGGCGTTGTTATCGGCCAGCATGGACACCACATCGTCGGTGTGGCAGCCGACCTGATCGGGTGGGTTCGGTGCGAGCCGCGATTTCATCCAGTTGAGGGCGTCGGGCATGCCGAGCGTCGGCAGGGTCAGATGCTCGCTGAGATGATCGCGTTTGTAGCTGACGGACGCGCCGCCCGCACACCACCACTGGTCGAGCCGGTCATTGCTCCACACCGGCACCGCCTCGTCGAAGACGCCCTGGTAAAGGAAGATCGGCGCGGTGGGGATGTTGCGGCCGAGCACCGTCGAGTCGAAGACTTCCTTGACCTCGGGGACCTTGAGGAAGTCGGCAATCGGGATGGTGAACAGTCGTCCGTAGTCGACGAACATCTGACTGACCGCATTGCGCGGCAGGCATTGCTGCTCGGTCCGGTCCATCAGCGCCTGTCCCTCGGGCGTCAGGTACCGATCGGCCGCTTCCTTGAACTTCGGATAGGCCTTGCGCAAGGAGGAAATGCCGATGCCGACCAGCGAGGAGAACATCGACCCGTTGACGTGCAGCAACGACACCACATCCGAGGTCGGCGCGCCGAGGGCGACGCCCTTGACGTTCAGCTCGGGTGCGTAGCTCGGCTGCATCTCGGCCGCCCAGCCGGAGCTCATGCCGCCGCCGGAGAAACCCCACATCGCGACCGGGGTATTCGCGCCGTCCAGGCCGAGCGGCTGGAAACCTTCGGCGGCACGAATGCCGTCGAGGGTCATGTAGCCGGGTTCCTTCGGCACCGTGAGGTGACCGTCGAGACCCTCGTAGTCCGGCACCGAGATCGCCCAGCCCTGGCTGATCAGCGCCGCGATCCCGATCAGTTCGCTTTGCGAGTGGATGCCCTCGAGCCCGGCCAGGCCCGAACCCTGTTGCAGCACATACGACGGCGAGCAGTCGTTACTTGCGCTGTCGTAGTAGAACTGCAGCGAAACCAGCGGCCGGGACCGGTTCGGATCCGCGCCCGCGGGCAGGATGACCGTGGTGACGGCGACGGTGGGCTGTTCGTTGAGATCGGTGGTGCGGTAGAGCAACTGCCAGGAACGCACGTTCAACGGCAGCACGGTCAGCGCCGCAAGGTGCACCTCTCGCGAGCGGAGAATCGCGCCTTGCGCTTGGGCCTCGAAACCTTCGGGGGGTTGGTAGAACGAGTCATCATGCGGGAGCGGCATCGCGGCGGCCGGTGCGGGCGCGACCGCGCCGGACAGCAGCACGGTTGCCACGGCGATCGCCATCGTCACGAGCACCGCCACCCCGCGTATGCCGGGTATTCCGGTCCGCGGGCGGCCGGTCGGATCACCATTGATCACTGACACGTATGCGTCCTTCCTCATCAACGTGACAGAAATTACAACACGGGAACGTGTTATCAACAAGATCTCTTTCTAAACGTCATCAAGCTATGGTCGAGGTATGACCCGCAGCAAATCCGCCGCGCGGCCTGCCGAGGGGCCGGCTCGCCGCCGGATCCGTGGACTCGACGCCGAACAGCGCAGCGCACAGCGGCGCAATCAGCTGCTCGACGCGGCCACCGAACTGTTTGCCGAGCACAGCTATTCGGGGACATCGATCGAGCAGATCTGCCAGCGCGCCTATGTCGGAACCAAGGGGTTCTACGACCATTTCGAGAGCAAGGAAGCGTGCTATGTCGCGCTGCTCCAGCAGCTCACCGCGCAGATTCAGCAACGAGTGATCACCGGTTCCGTCGCTGCCGCCGAGCTGGCCTGGCCGGAGCGCGCCGCGCCGGTGATCCAGGCATTCGTGCATGCCATCGCCGACGACCCGCGCTTGGCCAAGGTGACTTTCGGTGAGGCGGGCGGTATTTCGCCGACGGTGGAGCGAATTCGCCGCAGCAACCGGCGCTGGGCCGGTGCCTTCCTCGACCGGGAATGGGCGGGCGAACCCGACGGTGACGCGGCCGTGCAACGCGGCAGGCTCGCGTTGGCGCTGGCCACCATCGGCGGCATGTTCGAACTCGTCGCGGACTGGCTGCACCATCACGACGACGGCGGCACCCCGGACGGGGTCGGCCTGCTCGTCGAGGATCTGACCCGGTTCATCACGGTGGTCTACACCGGCCGGAAAGATGTTGCGGGACAGTAGATTATAGATACGACGCGAGCCGGGTCGGTGATTATCGACCCGGCTCGCGTCGTGCTTGTTATCCGAGCGGGTTGGCGGGCCGGATGCGGCCCCTGACCTCGCCGAGGCCGATACGTCGCATGTCAGGACCCGGCGCGGACGCGGTGATGACCACCTCGTCGCCGTCCTCCAGGAAGGTGCGTTTCTGGCCGTTCACCAGGATGGGTTCGCTACCGCCCCAAGACATTTCGATGAACGACCCGCGCTGGTCTGGTTCCGGACCGGAGATGGTGCCGGAGGCGTACAGGTCGCCGGTGCGGGTCGCCGCGCCGTTCGCGGTGAGGTGGGCCAGCATCTGCGCGGGTGACCAGTACATGCGGGAGAAGGGCGGGTGCGAAACCACTTCGCCGTTCCAGGACACCGTCAGATCGATGTCGAGGCTCCACGGTTCCTTTTCCCGCAGGTAGGGCAGGGGTTCGGGGGACTGCTCGGGTGTCGGCACCCGCGCGGATTCCAGTGCGGCCAATGGCGTGACCCAGGGCGCGATCGATGTCGCGAAGGACTTGCCGAGGAAGGGGCCGAGTGGCTGGTACTCCCAGGCCTGGATGTCGCGGGCGGACCAGTCGTTGACCAGCGCGACACCGAAGACGCGCTCGGCGAACTCGCCGGTCTCGACGGGATCGCCGAGTTCGGAGCCGACCCCGACCAGGAAGCCGAGCTCGGCCTCGATGTCCAATCGCCGAGAAGGGCCGAAATCCGGTGTGCCCGCATCGGTTCGGCGCTGCCCGTTGGGGCGGATCACCTCGGTGCCCGACACCACGACGGTGCCTGCCCTGCCGTGGTATCCGACCGGCAGGTGCCGCCAATTGGGCAGCAGCGGTTCGCTGTCCGGCCGGAACAGGCGGCCGAGGTTCGTCGCGTGGTCGATGCTCGCGTAGAAGTCGACGTAGTCGCCGATCGGCACCGGCAGGCCGAGTCGCACCTCGGACAGCGCATATATTGCGGCACTGTCGATTTCGTTGTCGACCAGTTCGCGGACGCGGGCACGCACCTCGCGCCAGCGCCGCGGGCCCTGCGCCATCAGCGCGGCCAGGCTCGGTTCGGCGAACTCCGGATCGCCGAGCGCGGTCGCGAGATCGATGACCGTATCGCCCAATCGTGTTCCGACACGGTAGTTCTGGCCGTCCGGGGCGAACACGCCGTAGGGCAGGTTGTCTACCCCGAACAGGGAATCGTTGGCTACCTCGACACGAGTTTTCACGCTGGCCCCCGGCCCGACCAGGTCCACGCGTAGGCCGGGTCCTCGCAGGCGAGGGCGCCCTCGCCGAGTTCAAGCGGCCGGAAGGTGTCGACCATGACGGCGAGTTCGTCGAAGTAGTCGAGCCCGATGCTGCGCTCGTAGGCGCCGGGCTGCGGGCCGTGCGCGTAGCCGCCGGGGTGCACCGACACCGAGCCCTGCGCGATCCCGGATCCCTTGCGCGCCTCGTAGTTTCCGCCGCAGTAGAACATGATCTCGTCGGAGTCGACGTTGGAGTGGTAGTACGGCACCGGGACGGACAGCGGGTGATAGTCGACCTTGCGCGGCACGAAATTGCACACCACGAAGTTGATCCCCTCGAAGGCTTGATGGGCGGGCGGCGGCTGGTGAATGCGGCCGGTGATCGGCTCGAAGTCGCTGATATTGAAGGTGACCGGGTACAGGCAACCGTCCCAGCCGACCACGTCGAACGGGTGGGTTGCGTACACCAGCCGGGTGCCGACGACCTTGCCGCCCGGCCGGTGCTTGACGAGCACCTCGACGTCGGTGCCGGTCGCGGTCAGGATCTCGGCCGGTCCGTGCAGGTCGCGCTCGCAGTAGGGCGCGTGCTCGAGCAGTTGGCCGTACTTCGACAGGTACCGCTTCGGCGGGGCGATGTGGCTCGACGCCTCGATCACGTACGCGCGCAAGGGTTCCGGGCCCGTCGGCAGCCAGCGGTGCGTGGTCGCGCGTGGAATGAGTACCTGATCGCCTTGGCGCGCAGGCACCGGGCCGAAGACCGTTTCGAGCACGGCGGCACCGGATTCCACGTAGACCAGCTCGTCGCCGATCGCGTTGCGGTACAGCGGTGACGCGCCCTTGGCGACGACGTAGGAGATGCGCACATCGGCATTGCCGAGCACAAGACGCCGTCCGGTCACCACGTCGGTCCTGGCGGGAGTGTCGTCGGGGAACAGCTCGTGCAACCGCAGATGCCGGTGCCGCAGTGGATGATTCGGCGTAGTGGACTGATCGGGCAGCTCCCACACCGTCGAGTCGACGATCGCGGGCGGCAGCCCACGGTGGTACAGCAGCGAGGAATCTCCGGAGAACCCCTCCTCGCCCATCAGCTCCTCGTAATAGAGCTGTCCCTGCTCGTCTCGATGTTGCGTATGCCGTTTCTGCGGCACCGCTCCTACTTGTCGATAGAACGCCATGGCCGCACCTCCTTGCCTGGCTTGTGGCCTGGTTCAACTCATCACCATCGTAGTGATGGCCGCTCGGGTGACGTGGCGGAATCCACCCCCGACAGTGCGAATTCTGCCGGAACATCTGAGCATCAGGAGGCATTTCGCCTAGCTGTTCAGATCATTGCCGACTTTTTGTCCAACAGGCCGAGGCGGGACAGTCTCAAGCGTGGCGGAGCGCGCGGAATACCGCCGCGCCAACGAAAGCGCCGAGATCCTGTGGCGTCCACTCGCCTTCATCCGCGAGCAGGTTGCGCACCGCGCCTTCACCGGCCGACACCCACAGCTCCACCAGCACCGGCAGCTTCCGCTCGGCGTCCTCGGTGCCCCAGGCGCGCAGCGTCGGTCGCAGCAGCGCGCTGCAGCGTTCGATGGCGAGTGCGCGGCCGCGGCCGAACGAATCCGCAACGGCCGGATCGGGATTGCCGTAGAGCAGGCGCCAGGCGTCGGGCCTGGCGGCCGCCTTCTCCAGCAGCGCGCGGAAGCCCTCGATGAACACGGTCTCGCCCGCGTCGACGTCGCGGCGGCGCATCACCCCGAGCAGGTCGTCGACCAGATAGCTTTCCTCGCGCTGGATGAGGGCCTCGATCAGTTCGACGCGATCGCCGAAGCAGGCGTAGACGACCGGGCGGGTCACGTTCATCCGCTCGGCGATGGCGGCCATGGTGATCGCCGCGATGCCGTGCTCGACGGCGATCGCCAGCGCGGTATCGAGCACCTGCGGGCGGCGGCGCTCGGGGCCGAGGTGCGGCGCCCGCTGTCGCGGCCGCACGGCCGAATCGCTACCCATGGGCACCAACATAGCAGCGGAGGTTGCGCGGTTCTCGCTGGTCCAGCGCCCGTAGATCAACTTCCTACGATCGTGAATGTTAATGCTACAGTCGTGCATGAAGTCGGCTTGATCGTGCCGACTGTCCTTGTCGAGCGACCTGCCAGCAGGCGCGAGCGCGAAGCCACGGCCGAGGAGTCAGCCATGACCGAAACCCTGTTCAACCCGAAGACCTGCGAGTTCACCGAGTTCGACGCGGAGACCAGGCGACTGCTGCGCGCGACCATCGACTGGTTCGAAGCGCGCGGCAAGGCGGTGCTCAAGCAGGAGGATCGGGATCGGATCTGGTACGCCGAGTTCCTCGACTTCGTGAAGCGCGAGGGGGTCTTCGCGACCTTCCTCACACCGGCCGCCGAGGCCAACGGCGACCCGAACAAGCGCTGGGACACCGCCCGGATCGCGATGATGAGCAAGATCCTCGGCTTCTACTCCATGCAGTACTGGTACGTCTGGCAGGTCAGCATCCTCGGGCTCGGCCCGATCTGGCAGAGCGACAACGCGGCGGCCAAGCAGCGGGCCGCCGCGCTGCTTGACTCCGGCGAGATCTTCGCCTTCGGTCTGTCCGAGAAGGACCACGGCGCCGACGTCTACTCGACCGACATGATGGTCGAGCCGCAGCCAGGCGGCGGGTATCGGGCCACCGGCGGCAAGCACTACATCGGCAACGGCAACCAGGCGGCGCTGGTCTCGGTGTTCGGGCGGCGCTCGGACAAGCCGATCATCGACAGCTCCAAGGCACTGGAAAGTAAACCGACACAGCAGGATTACGAGGGCTACCTGTTCTTCGTCGCGGACAGCAAGCACGAGAACTACCACCTGCGCGGCAATGTGGTCGACAGCCAGATGTACGTGGCCGCCTTCGATCTCGACGGATATCCGGTCGCTGAGGAAGACATCCTGCACCGCGGTGAGGCGGCCTTCCACGCGGCGATGAACACCGTCAACGTCGGCAAGTTCAACCTCGGCTTCGGTGCCGTCGGCGCCTGCGAACACGCCTACTACGAGGCGATTACGCACGCGGAGAACCGAATCCTGTTCGGGCACAGGGTGACCGAGTTCCCGCAGGTGCAGTCGCTGATGACCGACTGCTACGCGCGGCTGATGGCGATGAAGCTCTACAGCGAGCGGGCCATCGACTACATGCGTTCGGCCTCCCCGCAAGACCGGCGCTACCTGTTGTTCAACGCGATCGAGAAGATGACCGTCACCCGGCAGGGGCAGCGGATCATCGAGGACCTCGCCGACGTGATCGCCGCGCGCGGCTTCGAGAAGGACATGTACTTCCCGATGGCGATGCTCGGCCTGTTCGGGCTGCCTCGGCTCGAGGGCACGGTGCACGTGAACATGGCGCTGTCGCTGAAGTTCATGGCCAACTACATGTTCCATCCCGCCGACGCGGGCCTTGCCGCACTTCGCTTCCTGCCCGGCGCGGGTTCCGCGCCGAAGAGCACGGTGCGCGCCGTCTCCGGTGCGCTGAGCTGGTCGAGTCGTCGGCTCGCGCCGCGCGCCGGTGCCGCGGTGCCGAAGCTGCGCGCCGAACTCGCCGGTGCCGCATACGCTCCCGTGCCGACCCGGCGGGACGCGGCCGACGATGAGTTCCTGTTCCGGCAGGGCCCGAGCAGCGGCCTCGGCCGCATCCGCTTCAGCGACTGGCGCCCCGTCTTCGAAAAGTTCACCCACATACCGAATGTCGCGCTATTCCTGGAACAGGCCCTCGCCTTCCAAACCCTGCTCGCCGCCGCACCCCCCACCGCGGCCCAGCAACGCGACGTCGACTTCCTCTTCGCCCTCGGCGAACTCTTCACCGCCCTCCCCTACGCCCAGCTAATCCTCGAACAAGCCGAAATCGAAGCAACCAACCCCGCCCTCCTCGACCAGATCTTCGACAACTTCGTCCGCGAATTCGCCAAAAACGCCCTGACCCTGCACACCAAACCCGCCGCAACCAAACCCCAGCAAACCCGAGCCCTAGACCTCATCCGCCGCCCCATCCCCGACCGCGCCCGCTTCGAACAGGTCCTCACCCAAGCCAGGTCACTGGCCGGGACCTACGAGATGAACCCGTAGGGAGCCGGGTTACCGTCATCTGCGCAACAGCGGCGAACGAAAGCCTGCCGAATAGTCGGACGGCGTCAGTACGGTCGTGTCATGGCAGTCCGAGAGCCCTGATGAGCATCGAAGAGTTCGAGGAACTCGCTCAGGCAGCCCACCGCATCGCGGAGGGGTTGCGGCTGGAGTTCGTCGAGGGGACATTGAGTGCCAAGCCCCCGCCGAATGGGAACCATAGCTGCGTCGTCGCGTGGTTGATCCGCCTGTGCCTACTGGAACGGCCGGAGTTGTGGTTGTCGTCCGTCCAGGGACTTGTCGTCGGTGACGATCGAACTGGACGGGCGCGGCCGGACGGCGTGCTGGCTGACGCCGAAGCTTTTGTAGGTCAAGGCAAATGGGCGAATTCAGATCCGGTACTCATGGTTGTCGAAGTCACCTCGCACGACGAGGCCACCGACCTGCGGTGCCGAACAGAGAAGCCCCGGTCCTACGCCGCAACGGGCATTCCTATCTACCTGCTGATCGACCGAGATGCCCGTGTGGTCGCTGTGTACAGCTGTCCAAGCCTAGGTCGGTATCAGCAGGTCGTGACGGTACCGTTCGGTGTCGCGGCGCTGCTCCCCGAGCCGGTCGGTATCACTCTCGATACCAAGCCGCTCGAGCAGTGGGCGTCGTGACCCTCGCCGCTGGTCAGTCGGTGAATTCGGCTATTACCGGGGCGTGGTCGCTGGCGCCCTTGCCTTTTCGTTCCTCGCGGTCGACGACGGCGTCGGTTGCGGTGGTGGCGAGGGTGGGGGAGGCGAGGATGAAATCGATGCGCATGCCCTCTTTGCGGGGGAAGCGGAGTTGGGTGTAGTCCCAGTAGGTGTAGATGCCGGGGCCGGGGGCGAAGGGGCGCATGACGTCGGTGAAGCCGGTGTCGAGGAAGGATTGGAAGGCGTCGCGTTCGGGCTGGGAGGTGTGGGTTTTGTTGGCGAAGAACTCGGGGGACCAGACGTCGTCGTCGGTGGGGGCGATGTTCCAGTCGCCGACGAGGGCGATTTTCGCCGCCGGGTCTTCGGCGAGCCAGCGGGCGCCGTTTTCCCTAAGGGCGGCAAGCCATTCCAGCTTGTAGGTGTAGTGCGGGTCGTCGAGGGCGCGACCGTTGGGGACGTACAGGCTCCAGACCCGGACACCGCCGCAGGTGGCGCCGAGCGCGCGCGACTCGACGACCGGTGCGCTGATCAGCGACTCACCGGCCTCCTTGTCGAAGCCGGGCTGGTTCGGGAAGGCGGGCTCGACGTCGGTCAGGCCGACCCTGGACACGATGGCGACACCGTTCCACTGGTTGATCCCGAGGTGGGCGACCTCGTAGCCGAGTTCGTCGAAACGCTCGAACGGGAACTGGTCGTCGCGGCACTTCGTCTCTTGGATGGCGAGCACGTCGATGTCCTGGCGGTCCAGAAACTCGGCCACCCGGTCGAGCCGGGAGCGGATCGAATTGACGTTCCAGGTGGCGAGGCGCACAGCGGCCTTCCTTCGTAGGGGTATGAGTCCGTTTTACCGGAGGCCGGCGGACCTGTGTGGGTGGTTCGTCGGGGACGCGTACCGGTACATGTGGTGTTCGACGAAACCCAGCTCGCGATACAGCGCGAGGGCGCCACTGTTTCCGGCCTCGACCTGAAGATACGCGTGCGTCGCGCCGCGACCGTTGCCCCACCGGATCAGCTCGGCGCACACCAGCGAACCGAGACCTTTCCTGCGGTGTTCCGCGCCCACCGCCACGCAGGTGAGACCGACCCATCGGCGCCCGTCCGGCGCGGTGGTGACCGCCCCGCGCCCGATCGCGATCGGCGTCGGCACACCGAGCGAGGCGAACCCGAGCTCGCCGTCGCGCACGGCGGTCAGCACCTCGACGTCCGGTTCCGCCGTTGAAAGTCGCTGCTGCGTCGGTATTTCGCCCTCGAAGCGGTGCAGCTCCAGCCAGGCGTCGTCGGGCGCGGCGACGACGCGCACCATCGAAGGCCCCTGCGGGAGCACGAAATTCTCGATATCGATGGCCAACATGACGGTCTCGCGCCAACTGTCCCAGCCCGGCGGGATAGCGGCGAGGCGATCGGGCATCGCGAAGAGCAGCGGCAAGCCGTGCGCGGTGTACCACTCGCCGATGCGCTGGATCGTCTCGGCCGTCACCGCCGCTGGCCCGTCTGTACTGCCAAGCGGCACAGCGGAATTGGCGCGTCCGGTGTACCCGTGCCCGGCGCGCGCCAGCCACCCGTCGATCCAGGTGTGCTCGATGCCTGGCCAGGCGTCCGCCGCCGCGGCTTCCAGCGACCTGATCTCGCGAGTGCGAATCGGCCTCGGCCCCACCGCTTTCAGCGCGACCACTCGATCCGGCGTCACCGAAACGACTTGCCCGTCGGCCCCGCGTACGGTCGGCGGATCCAGCGAGATCAGTTCGCCGATCACATCGGTGAGTGGTTGTGGATAACCGGCGGGCAGCCGATAACGCAAGACCACACGACGGCCGAGCGGGATCTGCCCGGCGGTGCTGTCTCCGTTAGTCGTCATGACCGAACGGATCCGCGACGGTACCGGGGATCCAGCTGAGTCCCGGTGTGCCCCAACCGTTTCGCTTGATCGCCTTCTTCGCCGCGCGGGCATTGCGCCCGATCAGCACGTCGACGTAGAGGAAGCCGTCCAGGTGCCCGACCTCGTGCTGCAGCATGCGGGCGAAGAAATCCTTGCCCTCGATCTCGACCGGCTCGCCGTGCTCGTCGGTGCCGGTGACCTTCGCCCATTCGGCACGACCGGTCGGGTACTGCTCGCCGGGCACCGAGAGGCAGCCCTCTTCGTCGTCGTCCGGGTCCGGCATGGTCTCCGGGATGGCCGAGGTCTCCAGCACCGGGTTGATCACCGCGCCGCGGCGTCGGGTCGCGGTGCCGTCGGGCGTGACATCGGGGCAGTCGTAGACGAACAGCCGCAGCGGCACGCCAACCTGGTTCGCCGCGAGACCGACACCGTGCGCGGCGTCGAGCGTGTCGTACATATCCGCGATCAGCTCGGCCAGTTCCTCCGGTGAATGGGTGACCCGTTCGGTCGGGTTGTGCAGAACCGGGTCGCCGACGATCACGATCGGGAGGATAGCCATGGGACCAATTATTGCCGCGCCGCCCGGTCACCGACCGTTCGGGGGCGGCAACCTTCCCGCGACACGCCTACCTGCGGGTAGTGAACACGCCGCGCCGTACACCTGGCGATCCCACGCTCTCGTGGTTGAATGATCCGCGACGTACAAGCACCATTTTTCGTCTGGTGGTAACTCGGCGAGGGAGCAAGATGGACGGCGCAGCGGCACGGAATCTTTCCGCGATCCAGGGCGACCCTTCCGCGAGCGACGATGTCACGGCAGCGGAATCGACCGGCGACGGCGACGGTCTGAGCCGTCGCGAACACGACATCCTGGCCTTCGAGCGCCAGTGGTGGAAGTACGCGGGGGCCAAGGAAGAAGCCATCCGAGAGCTGTTCGGCATGTCGCCGACCCGGTACTACCAGGTGCTCAACGCCGTGGTCGACCGGCAGGAGGCGCTCGCCGCCGACCCCATGCTCGTCAAGCGGCTGCGCAGGCTGCGGGCGAGCAGGCAAAAGGCCAGGGCCGCGCGACGGCTCGGATTCCAGGTATGACCGGGCTAGGCTCGACTAGGTGAGCTACCCGAATCCCACCTCCGGTGGGCCGCCATTGCGAGCGTTGGCGATGGTGTTGATCGCACTGGCCATCGTGTTCGGTGGCCTGGGTGCGATGTCGCTGTCCAAGTCCGATGCCGACAGCTCAGGATCCGGACCGTCCGAGTCGGCGACCTCGAGCACCTCGAACCCGGTACCGCAGGTGCCAGCGGGCAGCACGGCTCCGAAGACGCCGGACGCCGCGTCCTCCCCGGCCGCCGTGCCGTCCTCGTCGACCACCACAACGTCGGCCACCACGACGTCGACCACCACCCCGGCCGCGACCACCACCGGCTCGGCCGCCGCCAAGTCCGTTCCGGTGCGCGTGCTGAACAACAGCATGGTCGCCGGCCTCGCCGGAAAGACCGCGGGCGAACTCACCGCCGAAGGCTGGAATGTCGTCGAGACCGGCAACTACCCCGGCGCCAATATCCCGAAAACGACCGCGTACTACGGCAATTCGCCGGGCGACCGGGAAGCGGGCCAGGCCATCGCCCAACAGCTCGGCATCACCGCGGAACCGAAGTCGAGTGGATTGGGCGAGTCTTCGCCCGGTGTAACCGTCATCGTGACGGGTAACTGACAACTGGCGACCCGCGAGCGACAACTGGCGACCTGCCGCTGAACGGGGCTGTCACGGCGCGACACGGCGGACGTGGCATCATCTTGTCCGGTAACGAACCTGTCCACCGAGCTCTACTCGTAAACTTTCGGTACTCGTAAAGGAGTTCCCCGATGGCCCCGTCCACAACTCGTCGCCCGTCCTGGCGGACTGTGACCCCGGTGCTCGCGGTCGCGGTCCTCGGCC
Source organism: Nocardia sp. NBC_01499 (assembly GCF_045040275.1). Taxonomy (NCBI): domain Bacteria; kingdom Bacillati; phylum Actinomycetota; class Actinomycetes; order Mycobacteriales; family Nocardiaceae; genus Nocardia; species Nocardia sp. NBC_01499. Next base: position 6,132,194 of record NZ_CP109426.1, read on the forward strand.
TCGCAGGCTGCTCCAACAGCCAGGAATCGAGTGATGTCAAGGGAACGACCCCGCCGGTATGGAGCGGTTCGGCCGCCCCGGCGTCGAGCGACTCCGGCAAGGAAACCGGCACCGCCGAGGCGAACACGGGTGTGAAGGTCGACCTGAAGGACGCCGCCGGCGCCTCGGTCGCCACCGCGAACATCGTCAAGGACGGCAACCACCTGCAGTTCACCATCGAGGCGCACGGCCTTCGGCCCGGCTTCCACGGCCTGCACGTGCACTCGATCGGCAAGTGCGAAGCCAACTCGGTCGCGCCGACCGGCGGCCCGTCCGGCGACTTCCTTTCCGCCGGTGGACATCTGCAGGTCGGTAGCGCCAACACGCACCCGGCCAGCGGCGACCTCACCTCGCTCGAGGTGCGCTCGGACGGCACGGCCAAGCTGGTCACCACCACCGACGCGGTGACGCTCGACGACCTGAAGAACAAGGCGCTGATGATCCACGCCGATGCCGACAACTTCGGCAACATCCCGAACCGGTACCTCCGAGCCGACGGCGTTGCCGGCCCGGATGATACGACGCTAGCGACAGGCGACGCGGGCGGCCGCGTTGCCTGCGGTGTGATCCAGTAGCGCAGGAGCCGATATGGCCGGGGCAGGCAGAGAACACGTTCCCTTCCATGGTTCGCCCCGGCCCACCATAGGCATCGAGTGGGAGATCGCACTCGTCGACAAGGTGAGCCGCGATCTATCGAATACCGCTGCGGCGGTGTTCGATTCGCTGGGCGACCTGCACGCGCACGACGGCACCCCGCAGGTGACCAAGGAGCTGTTGCGCAATACCGTCGAGCTCGTCACGGGGGTGCACGAAACCGTCGGCGACGCGGTCGAGGATTTGCACGGGACCATGACCGCGGTCCGGCGCGCCGCCGACCCGCTCGGCGTCGACCTGTTCTGCGCTGGCACCCATCCGTTCGCCCAGTGGTCGGCCCAGCAGCTGACCCGCTCGGAGCATTACGACGAGCTGATCGAGCGCACCCAGTGGTGGGGCCGCCAGATGATGATCTGGGGCGTGCACGTGCACGTCGGAGTTTCGCACCGGGACAAGGTCTTTCCGATCCTCAACGCGCTGCTGATGCAGTATCCGCACCTACTATCGCTGTCCGCGTCCTCGCCGATGTGGGCGGGTTCCGACACCGGCTACGCGAGCAACCGGACGCTGATGTTCCAGCAGCTGCCGACGGCCGGTTTGCCGTTCCAGTTCGAAAACTGGCGCGGCTTCGAGCATTTCGTGCACGACCAGTTCAAGACCGGGGTGTTCGAGCAGCTCGGCGGCATGCACTGGGACATCAGGCCAGCGCCGAAATGGGGCACCATCGAAGTGCGGGTGTGCGACGGCGTATCGACGCGCGCCGAGCTGGCGGCCATGGCCGCGCTGATCCACTGCCTGATCGTCGATCTGGACCGCAGGCTCGAAGAGGGCGAGACGTTGCCGTCGCTGCCGCCGTGGCATGTGCAGGAGAACAAGTGGCGGGCCGCCAGGTACGGGCTCGACGCGATCATCATCGTTGATGACAAGAGCAACGAGCGACTGGTCACCGACGACGTGACCGACCTGCTGAACCGGTTGGAGCCGACCGCGAAACGGCTCGGCTGCGCGGACGAATTGGCGTTCGTCGCGGACATTCCGGAGCGAGGTGCGTCATATCAGCGACAGCGTAAGGTCGCCGCCGCGGCGCAGGGTGACCTGGTCGCGGTGGTAGACGCGCTGGTCAAGGAGCTCGAGCAGTAGTTGACCCGGTGGGTTGAGTTGCCAGTATTCACCCGCCACGCCGGCTGCCGTTCCCAAGTGTTCAGTCGGCAAGTGGGATGGCGTTCACCCCCCGTTTACTATGGTCGACGTGCTTGTCGAAGATCCGGGACCCAGAGTAGGAAGTGCCGCTCCTCGGTTGCGTGTGCCGCCGACCCGGGTATGGGTCGCGGCGGGCGTTGCCGCGGTGCCGGTGCTGTTGATCGCGCTGCAAATCGTGGCGATGCGCGAAGGGTTCCAGGGTCCGCTCGGCAGTCTGTGGCAGGACTATGTCGGCACGCCCAAGTCGATGTCGGTGCCGTGGGCGGGCTTGGTCCTTGCGCTGGTTGGCATTTCGACGCGGCGCCGGATCATCGCGCTGAGCGCGGCCGTCGCCATCGACGTGGTGTGGGCCGGCATTCGGCTGCTGGCCGGTGCGTCGTTCGCGATCGGGAACGGTCCGGTGCTCGTGCTCACCGGGCTCGCGGTGTTCGCCTGGCTGCGCTGGGACGGCACCGAACGGCGCAACGCGCTGCACGCCGCCGCGCTCGGCGCGCTGCTCATCCTCGCCACCAAGGTCGGCGATGTGTGGTTGCACGTCACGGTCATGAGCAGGCCGACGGTGCTCGACGAGTACGTGCTGCTCGCCGATCACGCGCTCGGCGATCCGTCCTGGGTGATGGGCCGGGCGCTCGACGTGCTCGGGCCGGTCGTCTACGGGGTGCTGCACTGGGTCTACATCGAGTTGCCGGTCGCGGCGATCGTGGTCGCGGTGTGGCAGCTGCGCCGGGTGGTGTCGAGCGGGCGTTGGCCGACCCACTATCTGGTGCGCACGTTTCTGGTGCTCGGGCTGGTCGGCCCGATCGTCTATGTGATCTTCCCGGTGGTCGGGCCGATGTTCGCGTTCGGCTCGGACGGGCACGGGCTGCAACTTGGCAACTACTGGCCGGGGGTGGTGCCGCCGCTCGACCGCAGTCCCATGCCGATGGCGTTCGACTCCGCGACCCCGCGCAACTGCATGCCGTCCATGCACACGGCCTGGGCGCTCTCGGTGTTCCTGCACACCCGCCGCGACACCGACGGCGGCCCCGCGCCGAGCGTGGTGCGCTGGGGCGGCGCGTTCTGGCTGCTCGCCACGGTGACCGCGACCCTCGGCTTCGGCTACCACTACGGCGTCGACCTCGTCGCGGGCGCGGTACTGTGTCTGACCGTCGAGTCGGCACTGCGCGCCCCCGAACGCGGCTGGGGCTGGTTCCGCATCCGCCTCGTCGCGGGCGGCGCGTCAGTACTCGCCATACTGCTGCTGTCCTACCGCTACCTACCGGTCTCAATGGCCGAATACCCAGTCCTCGCAGGCACCGTGGTCCTCGCCCTACTCGCCGCCCTCGCCGCCGCCTTCCACGCCACCTGGTTCGCAGGCCAACGCCAAACCGCAGCCTCGCAACGTGAAGTAGAAACCGCCTCGCGCTGAATCCGCCGTGGCTCTGAGCTATTCGTAGTGGTGGCGGCAGGCGACGATCTTGGCTGTGTCGTCCTCGATGACATACACGATGCGGTGTTCTTGGCTGATGCGGCGGGACCAGAGCCCAGCGAGGTTTTGGCGCAGCGCTTCTGGTTTGCCGATGCCTTCGTAGCCGTTGCGGGTGATGTCGTCGATGAGTTTGTGCACCCGTTTCAGGGTCGCCCGATCATTGGCCTGCCACCACAGGTAGTCGGCCCAGGCATTGGGGGTGAAAAGTATCTTCACTCGACGATTTCCTCGTCGTCAGTGTCGATCAGATCGTGGGGTTCGACTTCTCCGGCTCGCAGTTGCGCTATCGACCGCTCCAAGTGCCGGGCATTGGCGGGATTGCCCAGGAGGTATGCGGTTTCCTTCAGTGACTCATACTCGCGAAGGGAGATGACTACCGCGGGCTCGTGCCCGGCGCGAGTGATGACGACCTCCTCGAAGTCTTCGGTAGCCGAATCCAGGACTGCGGCTAGGTTGGCGCGTGCCTCGGTGATGGAAATGGGTCGCATCGCAGTTCCTCTCATGGCGGTCGTGCCCTTCACTGTACGTGATTACGTACAGTGACCAAAGGTTTTGGAATCGAGTGCGCGGGCGGGGTTCAGTCGATGGTGTCGCCGAGTTCGTTGACGGTTAGTAGGCCGTCGCGGTGGCTTTGTTCGCGGTAGGCGGTGCGGCTGATGAGGTGGGCTACTACGGGGGCGGTGAGGAGGGTGAAGAGGCCTACGAGGACTAGGGCCCAGACGTTGCCGTGGCCGAAGAGTTCGATGCCAGCGCCTGCCAGCACCAGGATCAGGCCGATCACTTGGGGTTTGGTAGCGGCGTGCATGCGGGTGAGGGTGTCGGGGAAGCGGACGATCGCGATCGAGGCGGTCAGTGCCAGGGTCGCGCCGAAGAGGATGAGGGCGCCGGAGATCCACTGCCACACGGTCATTGGTCGCCTCCGGGCCTGGATATCGTTTGTTCGTCCTGCACGCGGAAGCGGGTGACGGCGGCCGAGCCGAGGAAGCCGACCAGGGCCAGCGCGATGATCGCCGGGATGATCGTGGTGTCCTCGCTGTAGGCGGCCCAGACTGCCAGCCCGGACGCGGCGATCGCCATCAGTGAGTCGATGCCGACGATCCGGTCCAAAGTGTCCGGCCCGGCGAGGATGCGGTAGCTGGTGATCACGGCGGCGGCCGTCAGCAGCACGCCCGCGATGATGGCGACAACCTTCACGGGGATACCTCCGGTGGTCTGGCCGGTGTGGAACGCCATTCGGAATGGCGCTCGAACGAGGAGATGAGCAGCTTCTCCAGGCGCCTGGTCGTCCGGTAGAACTTGTCCACCGCCGCGTCGCTGCTCACATCGAGCACATGCACGTAGACGACGCAGCGCCGCCGATCGATCTCCAGCACCATGGTGCCAGGGATCAGGTTCAACAGGTCCGTGCACAGTACGAGCACCAGATCGGATTTGGTGCTCAGGTAGACGCGCAGCACCCCGGACACCGGCGGCGGCGCTGGCCGGATCGCGAACCAGGCCACCTGCAGGCTGGACTCGATCGCGTAATACGACGCAACCACGATCAATTCGACCATGGACAGCGGATGCAGCCGCCCGTTCACCGGCACCCGAGGCAGCGGCAGCGCCACCATGATCAGCGCGCCGACCGCGACCCCGGCCAGCAGATTGGCGATGCTGAGATCGCCCCACAGCGCGATCCAGACGACGGTGAGCCAGCTCAGTACGCCGACCCTGACGACGGTCTCTCGGCTCACCCCGCGCATGCCTGCCCCTCGCTCGCGCTCGGCGATGCGCGCATGATTCGCTCGTTCATCGGGCCGCTCCCGGCTCGGCGGGCGAATTGCCAAGTACCGCAGTGATATACACGCCGGGATCGCGCAGATCCTCGGCCGCCCGGTCGGCGATGCCGAGGATCGGCCCGGCGAGCACCGTCAGACTGAGCCCGACCGCGACCAACGCCGCCGTCGATCCGACCATCAGCAACGGCATCCGGCCGGGGTGCGTGCGTTCGTCGTAGAGCACGTCCGTCGAATCCTCGATCAGCGACGGTGTTTTCGCGGCGGTGAGATGCCCCTCGGGCGCCTCCGCGCGCGGCCGCCAGAAGGCCTTGCTCCACACCCGCGCGATGGCGTACAGCGTGAGCAGGCTGGTAAGCACCGAGCCGGCCACCAGCGTCCAGGCCAGCACGCTGCCGTTCTCGGCGCCGGCCTGCAACAGCGCGACCTTGCCGATGAATCCCGAGAACGGCGGTATACCACCGAGATTCAGCGCGGGTATCAGGAACAGCACGGCCAGTAGCGGACTCGCCGTTGCCAGGCCGCCGAGCCTGCGCAGCGAGGTCGAGCCCGCCTGCCGCTCGATCAAGCCGACCACCAGGAACAGGGCGGTCTGCACCAGAATGTGGTGCGCCACATAGAAAACCGCGCCGGACAGTCCGGCCGTGCTGGCGAGCCCGACCCCGAAGATCATGTACCCGATGTGGCTGACCAGGGTGAACGACAGCAGTCGCCGGATATCGCTCTGCGCGATCGCGCCGAAGATGCCGACCAGCATGGTGAGTAACCCGCACACCAGCAGAATCGAGTCGAACTCGCCGCCGGGGAACAGCAGTGAATGCGTCCGGATGATCGCGTACACACCGACTTTGGTGAGCAGCCCGGCGAACACCGCGGTCACCGGCGCCGGCGCGGTGGGGTAGGAGTCGGGCAGCCAGTTCGACAGCGGGAACACCGCCGCCTTGATGCCGAACGCCACGAGCAGCACCGCGTAGATGGCCGTGCGGGTGCCCTCCGGTATCGCGCCGAATCGCTGGGCCAGCTGGGCGAAGTTCAACGTGCCGGTGGCCGCGTAGGTCATGCCGATGCCGGTCAGGAAGATCAGCGACGACAGCATCGAGACCATCACATACGACACACCGGCGCGGATCCGTTCCTCGGTGCCGCCGACGGTCAGCAGCACGAACGACGCGGCGAGCAGGATCTCGAAGCCGACGAACAGGTTGAACAGGTCACCGGCTAGGAACGCGGCCGAAACGCCCCCGGTCAGCACCAGATAGGTGGGCCGGTAGATCGAGGTGGGTTGCCGTTCGTCCCCGTCTCTAATGTTCTGTCCCGAACCGTAGAGCGCGACGGCCAGCAGCACGATCGACGACACGAGCAGCATCCCCGCGGATAGCCGGTCGACCACCAGTGTGACGCCGATCGGGGTCTCCCAGTTGCCGACCTGCAGCGCGGTGGTGCCGTCGCGATCGGCCAGGTACAGCAGCAGTCCGCAGATGACGACCACGGCGGTGAGCGCGCCGAGCATGAAGGTGCGCTGGGTTCGTGGCCTGCGCCCGAAGACCAGGGTGCCTGCCGCCGCGAGCAGCGGAACAAGCACTGGCAGCGGCATGAGGATCGGCAGCAGGCCGGGGGAGAGGGTCAATCTTCCGGGTCCTCTCGCTCGCGCCTGCGGGCGACATCGACGTCTTCCTGGTCGTTCTCGACATCATCGGTGGTGGTCATGGTGAACGAGCGGTAGGCGAGGGCGAGCACGAAGGCCGCGAGGCCCATGGTGATCACGATCGCGGTGAGCACCATCGCCTGGGCAAGTGGGTCGGCGGTGTCGCGATGGGTGGTGTCGGTCTGGCCCTGGATCGGCGCGCGGCCGTCCCGACCGGCGAGGGTGATGATCAACAGGTTCACCGCGTTGCCGAACAGGATCAGGCCGAGCAGCATCTTCGACACCGCGCGCTCGAGGATCAGATACACCCCGCAGGCGACCAGGATGCCGATCACGATCAGCAGCGTCAGATTGGCGGTCATTTGGCGGAACCCCCTGTCGCCGAAGCGGTTTCGCTCGTGCCGAGCTCGCTGTCCAAGCGCGCGCCGAGGCTGCGCAGCACATCGAGCACCAGGCCGACGACGATGAGGTAGACGCCGAGATCGAAGAACAGCGCCGTCACCACCTTGACATGGCCGAGCAGCGGCAGCGTCACCTCGAAGATGGCCGAGGACAGCGGGGGCGCGCCGAAAAACAGTGAGCTGACCGCGGTTCCGGCGGACAGGGTCAGCCCGGCGCCGAGCAGATGTCCCGCGTCGACCGGCAGCGCCTCGCCGAGTTCGTAACGGCCACCGGCCAAATAGCGCAGCGTCAGCGCGAGCCCGGCGGTGAGCCCGCCCGCGAAACCGCCGCCGGGCGCGTTGTGGCCGGAGAAGAAGAAGTACACCGAAAGCACCATGATGGTCGGGAACACCAGCCGGGTGGTGATCTGCATGACCATCGAGCGGTCCGCGCGATCGACCAGTCGGCCGGCGGGCAGCCAGCTCACCAGATCCGGGTCGTAGAGCGGTGAATCGGCGGCGCGCGGTGCGCTGCCGAAACGGCGGCTGCGGAATACCAGCGAGGCGACGCCGGTCGCGGCGACGACGAGCACCGAGATCTCGCCGAGGGTGTCCCAGCCGCGGATGTCGACGAGCAGCACGTTGACGGCGTTCTTGCCGCCGCCGAATTGGTAGGCGGCGTCCGGGATTCGGTGCCAGATCGGTTCGGCGGTGCGGGCGGCGGTGGCGAACGCGCCGAGCACCGTGACGGCCGCGCCGACCAGCGCGGCAAGCACCGCCCGTCGTGCCTTGAACGGAGTCGCCCGGCCCGCTTCGATTTCCGCGGGGAACGCGCGCAGCACCAGCACGAAGATCACCAGGGTCAGTGTCTCGACCAGGAATTGGGTCAGCGCAAGATCGGGCGCACCGTGCAGTGCGAAGATCACGCCGCAGCCGTAACCGGTGACGCCGACGACGAGCACGCTGGCCAGCCGGTTGCGCAGCACCGTCGCGCCGAGCGCCATCGCGACCATGATCGCGCCGATGACCGCCTGCAGCGGCGAATCCCACAGGCGCAGTTCGACTCCGGTGCGGGTGCCGATGGCGAGCAGCACGCTCGGCAGGATGATCAGCGTGCTCAGGATCGTCGCCTGACTCAGCGGCAGCGATCCGCGCTGCACCGCACCGGTCATCCGCAGCGACAGCCGATCCATGCCGCGCAGCGTCGCGTCGTAGGCCCGGTCGGCGTTGCCGAGCCGAGGCCGGGCGGGATCCCTGAGCCGGTCGCGCAGCTGGAACAGCGTGACACCGCCCGCGATGACCACGACCGTCAGCGCCAACGGGACCGTAAAGCCATGCCACAGCGATAGATAGGACAGCAGGTCCTCGGCGAACGTCTCCGCGTAGGGACTCAGTAGGCGGTCCGTTCCCGGCGCCGCGAGACCCGCGGCCAGGCTCGCCACCGCGAGCACCGCGGGCGCGGCCAGGAACAGCGCCCCCGGCGCGTGCCAGCCACCGTCTTCGATAACGTGCCGTTCATCGCCACTGGAAGCCGCTGGGGCCGTACGGCTTTCGGTGGCGTAGTCGGAGACTCGGCGCACCCGGTGCGCGCCGTGCGCGGTCGGCCGCGCGACCCCTTGCTTGTCCGCGAAGGCGCCCCAGACGAAGCGGATGCTGTAGCCGACGGTCAGCATGGACCCGAGCACGACGCCGACCGCGAGCGCCACCCGGGCCGGCCCGGCGAGGGTGTCCGCGTCCAGGATCGCGGCGAGCGCGCTTTCCTTGCCGACGAAGCCGATCAGCGGCGGAATCCCGGCCATGCTCAGCGCGGCGAGTATCGCGATGCCGCACAACACTGGTGCGCGCCGGCCGAGACCGGACAGCCTGCGCAGATCCCGGGTGCCCGCCCCGTGATCGATGATCCCGACGACCATGAACAGGCACGCTTTGAACAACGCGTGCGCCACGATCATCGCGACCCCGGCCAGCGCCGCCTCGGGAGTGCCGATGCCGACAAGCACGATCAGGAAACCGAGCTGGCTCACCGTGCCGAACGCGAGCACCAGCTTCAGATCGACCACTTCTAGCGACCGCAGCCCGGCGAGCAGCATCGAGGCAACCCCGAGGGTGAGCACCAGCGGATGCCACACCGGGTTCGCCGCGAACACCGGCGCGAGCCGCGCCACCAGGTACACACCGGCCTTCACCATGGCCGCGGCATGCAGATACGCGCTGACCGGCGTCGGCGCCGCCATCGCGCCGGGCAGCCAGAAGTGCAGCGGGACCACGGCGGACTTGCTCAGCGCGCCGATCAGGATCAGCACCACCGCGACGTTCACCGCGAGCCCGCCCGGCGGCTGCGCCCGCGCCAGCAGATCGGAGAGCAGGTAGCTGTGGTTCGCCTCGCCGAGGATGATCAGCCCGACCAGCATGGCCAGCCCGCCCGCGCCGGTCACCAGCAGCGCCTGGATGGCCGCGCGGCGGCTGTTCGCCTGCTCGGCATTGTGGCCGACGAGCAGGAACGACAGCACCGTCGTCACTTCCCAGAAAACAAAGAGCAACAGCATGTTGTCGCTGGTGACAAGTCCGAACATGGCACCGGCGAAGCCGACCATCTCGGCCGCGAATACGCCGAGGCGCGGCTCGTCGTCCTCGAAGTAGCGGGCGCAGTAGCACAGGACAAGCGCGCCGACGCCGAGCACAAGCGCGGACATGATCGCGGCGAGCGAATCGAACCGCAGATCGATGTTCATCTCGATGCTCGGCGCCCACTCCAGCCGAACCCGCTGTGTGCTACCCCAATTCGCGATGACCCAGCCGAGGCTGCCGAGCGGGACCAGCGCAAGCACGTAGAAAGCGTTGCGTCCCAGCGCCCTTACCCACAGCGGTGCGACGAGCGCGGCTGCGGCGAGGGCGAGCAGGATTGCGAGCAAACTGCACTCCGTCGGGTAGGGGCGGCGGGGTGGTGCGGGAACAATCCTACGTGGAGCCTGGGGATTTCCGCGTCCTCGTCGACTATGGCGTCGGGTACATGGTGCCGTGAGGGCTATATATCCGCTAACGCTTCGTCCGCCGAGGGGTCGGTCGGTTGCGCCCGCCCGCGCGGCCGGAAGTGGTGCAATACGGCGAGGCCGACCGCGCTGCCGAGCACGATCGCCAGCGCGGCGCGCCCCGGCGTGGTGTCGTGTGCCGCGCTGTCTGGCACGTGCCAGCTCTTGCTGTCGTCCGGCAGCACGGAGATGGCGGTCGGCAGGTAGAGGGCGGCGAGGGCGAGCACGCCGCTCGGCGCGTACCGCGGCCGGGCGGCGGCACAGCAGTAGCCTGCGGTGAGTGCGAGCACCGCGCTACCGGCCGAGAAGAGGATCCAGTTCGTCTCCGGTGACGTCAGGATGGCGAAGACCGCGATACCGGCGAGCAGCGTGACGGCCAGCGGCACCGAGGGCCTTCTTGCACCGGCGAGCAGGCCGACCGTGGTCAGCGCGAGCAGCACCCACACGCTCCAACCGGGCCTGGCGGCATACCCGAAGGCATCGGCGACCGCGGTCAGACTGACCGCGAGATAGACGCCGTATCCGTCGCGGCCGGGCAGCAGCATGGCCGCCGCGGTCGCCGCGAACACCGTTGCGGCGGCGGTGAGCCCGATATCGACCGCGTGGTCGATGGCCGGCGCGTTGTTGTACTGCTTCTGCAGCCATTCGGTGACGGCGAGGATCACCAGGGCGAGCACCATGGCCGCGAGGATCGGCGCCACCGGCAGCTCGATCGATAGTCGGGGCGGCGGGTCGGGCGCACCGGTTTTGGACCGATTCCGCAGTGCGCTGAGGACAAGCAGCACCATCGCCACGCCGATCAGCCAGCTCGGGGGTGTTTCCAGCACGTCGAACGGATCGTCTTCGATGTCGAGGAAATCCGCGAGGTCGCTGAACACGAAGAATCCCGCGCAGCCGAGCGCGAAGCCGGCGGCGAGCGGCGGCTTGCGCAGTGCAGCGACACCGAGCCCGCCGAGCAGGATTCCGGCGCACACCGCGTCGGCGTAGTTCTGTGTGGTGAGCATGTCGGCGGACGAAACATGGCGTCCGGCAATGTGATTGGCCAGCTGCGCGACGGTGCCCGCCAGCGCGACCAGCCACGCGGTCGCCGGGCGGGACGCGGTGCCGACCAGCACCGCGACCGCGACGGCGACGATCACGCCGATGGCCGCGCCGCGCGGCACGCTGTCCCACAGGTTGGTGATCTGGTATGGCGTGCTTTCCCGGATCGACGAGAAGGTGACCGGCAGGAACAGCGTCACACCCGCGACCGCGGCTCCGAAGAAGGCCGTGACCGCGTCGAACGCATCACCCATCCGCCGCACGTGCCGAACATACCTGCGCTCGACCTGCGATTCTGTGATTGCCATCACTTCGCGGTGGCATGTCGAAATGGGTGAAATGCCAGAAAGCTGCCGTTTACGGTGAGTTTGCCGTACTGCCGGTCATTGTTAGAGATAGCGCCCTTCGCTGCCCATGGGCTGGCCCCGCGTCTCCGCGTACCCGCGCAGCGATTCGACCTGCAGCGCGTCCAGCGAGGGCCGGACCGCCATCCGCGCCGCCGCCACATCCGCCGCGGTGACATCGGCGGCGTCGAGATCGCGGCGCATCGCGGTGAGCGCGGCCTCGCGCAGCAGCGCGGCGCAGTCCGCCGCGGAGTATCCGTCGAGCTTGCGGGCCAGCGCGGCGAGGTCGACATCGGCGGCTAGCGGGACCGAGCGTCCCGCGGTGCGCAGGATCTCCAGCCGGGCCGCACCGTCCGGCGGCGGCACGAAGACCAGCCGCTCCAGTCGCCCCGGCCGCAGCAGCGCGGGGTCGATCAGCTCCGGCCGGTTCGTCGCGCCGAGGACAACCACATCGCGCAGCGGTTCCACCCCGTCGAGCTCGGTGAGCAGCGCGGCGACCACGCGGTCGCCGACGCCGGAATCGCCGGACTGGCCGCGCCGCGGCGCCAGCGCGTCCACCTCGTCGAGGAAGATCAGCGACGGCGCGGAATCGCGTGCGCGCTGGAACAATTCGCGCACCGCGCGTTCGGAGGAGCCGACCCACTTGTCCATCAGCTCGGCGCCCTTCACCGTGTGCACGCTGAGCTGACCGGTACTGGCCAGCGCCCGCACCAGGAAGGTCTTGCCGCAGCCGGGCGGGCCGTAGAGCAGCACGCCGCGCGGCGGGTCGATGCCGAGGCGGGCGAACGAATCCGGGTGGCGCAGTGGCCATAACACCGTCTCGGTCAGCGCCTGCTTGGTCGCCACCATGTCGCCGACCTCGTCCAGGGTGAGGCTGCCGATGGCGAGCTCGTCCATGCCCGAACGCGACAGCGGCCGAATCACTTTCAGCGCGCCGAGCAGATCCGGTTGGGTCAGTTGCGGATCGGCGTGCTCTTTGCTCGCCCGCGACGCGGCCCGCAGCGCCGCCTCCCGGCACAGCGCGGCCAGGTCGGAGACCACGAATCCGGGTGTGCGCGCGGCGATCTCGTCGAGTTTCAGCTCTGCCGTCGGCACCCGGCGCAGTAAATGCTCTAGCAGCGACTTGCGCACGGTCGCGGTGGGTAACGCGAGGGCGAGTTCACGGTCGCAGAGGTCGGGTGCGCGCAGCCGGGGATCGATCCCGGCGGGGTGCGCGGTGGTGGCGAGGAAGGCGACGCACGGCTCGGCGACCGCGGCCCGCAGCTGATCGAGGATGAGCGTGGCGACCGGTTCGGCCTGCGCGGGCAGCAGCGCGTCGATATCGGTGATCAGCAGGATGCCGCCCTGCCCGGAACAGACGTCGGCCACCGCCTCGGCCACCGCGCGCAGCCGGGTGCCGCTCTCCGCGGCCCCGACCGTCGGGCCGTCCAGCTCGACGATGCGCCGCGGTGCGGTGACCGCGCGGGCCAGGGTGGCCTTGCCGACCCCGGCCGGGCCGGTGATCAAGACGCCGAGACGTGGTGTGGCACCGAGGGTTTTGAGCAGTTCGGGTTCGTCGAGGGCCAGGCTCAGCCACTCGCTGAGCTTGGTTGCCTGACTGTGCGCACCGGCCAGATCCTTGACGGTGATCAGCGGATCGGTGTCCCGGGTGGCCGTGCTCCTTCCGTCCGATGCGCCGAGCGTGCCCGCCGCGCCGTCGAACGAAGCCGCCTCGGTCACGCCACGGGACGCCTCGCCCGGCGGGATCGGTGTCCCGGCCAGTGCCCGGTCGGCGGCGTCCATGGCCGCGACCACCCCGGCGCCCCAGACGACCGCGGTGTTCGGCTGCACGCTGACCGGGCCACGCAGATCGGTGGCGGTGACGGTGAGCAACTCCGTGGTCCACGCGATGCCGAAGGTGCGTGAAAGTGCTTGGGAGGCAGCGGCGGAGCTGATGTCAGGGCCGAGGTCGCGCGGCAGCAGCGAGACCGTGTCGCCGACGGTCACCACCTTGCCGAGCAGCGCCTGGCGCAGCGTCGCCGCCGGGATGGTGCGGGTGGCGTGCACCGAGCCGCTCACCGAGATCTGCTTGGCGCCGTACACGGTGACCGGCGCGACGACAACGGTCGCGTCCTCGCGCAGGCCCGCATTGGACAGCGTCACGTCATCGAGCAGCGCGACCCCGGCCGGGGTGTCCGCCGGTGCCATCCCGACCACCGCGGCGGTGCGGCGCGCGCCGACCAGCGCGATACCGTCCCACTCGCGCAACCCGAGCGCGGTCAGCGCCTCCGGGTGCAGCCGCACCACGCCGCGGCGTGCGTCGGCCGCGGACGGATTCAATCGAGCGGTGAGCGCCAGTTCTGCCACTGTGCCATTCTGCCGCGCCGGAGCGCGGTCGTGGCCTGCTACTTGTTCTTCGGCACGATCCCGGCGGCCACCGCGACCGGCGTATCGGCCACGCTGCCCGACAGACAGACCAGCTTGGCCGTGCCGAGCGCCACATTCGGGCTGCCCGCGAACGAGCTGTCCGGGTGCGCCGCCAGGATCTGCTCGATCAGCGCCTTCTCCGCGTCGGTGTCCAGCTTCTTGAACTCGCCGCAGGTGGCCTTCGACGGATCGCTGGTCGCCGGGGTGCTCGGCTGATCGGCGGTCGGCGCGCTCGCCTGCGTGCCGGTGCTCGACGCGGCGGCCGGGGCCGGCGTGTGCGCCACCGACGTCGAGTTCGTGGTCGTGCCGCCCTTGCGCAGTCCGTTTGCGTCGGCGGAATCGTTCGAGGACTGGCCGCAGCCTGCCAGCAGCAAAGCCACCGTCCCGGTGGCCAGGACGATGGCGGAAGTTCGCTTCATACCGTGCTTTCCCCGGTGGATCTGTGTCGATGGGCGCCGGAACTCCCGGCACGTTCGGGGTGCAGCGTACCGGGTGCGCGGGATTTCAGTGGATGTGTGCCTGCCAGTCCGCGGGCACCCTGCTGCGCGGGCCTGGCGCGCCCTGGTCGGCCGGGTGGCTGTTCGGCGGGGCGAGTTCCGGTCCGTCGCCGTACATTTCCTCGGTCAGGAAGTTGAAGTACCAGTCCTCACCAGGCTCGAAGCTCTGAATGAACGGGTGGCCGGTGTCTTTCGCGTGCTTGCTCGCGTGCTGGGCGGGCGAGGTGTCGCAACAACCGATGTGCCCGCACTGCGCGCAGCGGCGCAGGTGCACCCACCAGCCTTGCGCGGCTTCGCATTCCACGCAGCCGGTGCCGCTTGGCGGCACGGCGGTATCGATGCCATCGAGCTCTTGCGTCATCGTCGACCTCCTGAAGTGGGTTCGGGTTCGGCCTGATTCTCCTCCGCCGGATCTTCGGGCGCACGGTTCAGTGGCAGCCAGACGGTGAATCTGGTGTTGCCGGGCTCGGAGTCGACCTGGATGTCGCCGTCGTGCTTGTTCACCACGATCCGGAACGAGATGTCGAGGCCGAGCCCGGTGCCCTCGCCCATCGGCTTGGTGGTGAAGAACGGCTCGAAGATCCGGCTGCGCACGTCGTCCGGAATGCCGGGGCCGGTGTCGCCGATTTCGATGACGGCACAGTCGTTTTCGTGCCTGGTGCGGATGGTCAGGGTGCCCTGTCCGTGCATCGCGTACACCGCGTTGTCGATCAGGTTGGTCCACACCTGGTTCAATTCCGCTGCGTAGCAAGGCACCTGGGGCAGCGCGCGGTCGTAGTCCTTGACCACCTTGACCCCGTCGCCGATCTTGCGGCTGAGCATCACCAGCGTGCTGTCGAGCAGGTCGTGGATGTCGACCACCTGGAACGGCGCCCGGTCCATCTGCGAATACTGCTTGGCCGCGTTGACAAGTGACGAGATGCGCGTGGTCGAATCGGCGATCTCGTTCATCATCAGCTCGGTCTCGATGGTGTAGTTCAGCCACCGGATCGCGCCCTGGAATACCTGTTCCGTGCAGCCTTCGAGGGTGGCCGACACCCGCTCCAGCCAGTCGACGTCGAACCCGGCCTGCACGAAGTTCGGCGCGAGGCTCCAGCCGTCGGTGATGCCGTGCTCGTCGAGCCAGTCGCCGAGCACGTCCTCGCGATCGGCGGCCTCCATCGGCGTCAGCTCGGGTGCCTTGGCCACCTGCGCCGCGGCTTCCTCCTGGAGCCGAACGAGCGCGCCGAGGGACGCGGTGTCGAACCGGCCGTCGGCCATCATGGCCAGCTTGTGCCGCATGCCTGCGATCCGTTCGCGCAGGCCGGAGGTGGCCCGCACCGCGGCGGCGGCGGGGTTGTTCAGCTCGTGCGTCAGGCCCGCCGACAGCGAGCCGAGGGCGAGCAGCCGCTCGCGCTGGCCGATCCGCGCGTTGCTGTTCCGGTTGCCGAAGAACACACCCTCGAGCAGGTGCACCGCCATCGGGAACCATTCGTTCATCATCTGGGCGAAGATCGCGGCGTCGAGCACGAAGAACCGCGACGGCATCGTCACCTTGAGCGATCCGTTGTAGGTCTGGTCGACCTTGTCGCCGATGTAGGCCATCCAGGCGCCCGAGTAGGCGCCGTGGTGCTGGGTGCGGACCAGCTCGATCTCGGTGCCGCCGGACAGCTTGGTCAGCACGACCTCGCCTTCCATCAGCACATAAAAACAGGTGGCCGGTTCGCCCTCGCGGAAAACCAGCCCTGGCTCGATGGTTTCGATCCGCCCGTCCCGGCACAGCCAGTCCAGCTGTTCGTCGTTCAACTTCTCGAACAGGAACAGGGTGCGCAATTCCGCTGGGTCGCAGACATCGCGGCTGCTGCGGTCCGCGTTTTCCGTTGAATTCATCTGTCAGCCTCCTGATTAGGCCAGATACCGGTGCACGAGCATGACCGCCATCGCACCCTCGCCCACCGCCGACGCGACGCGCTTGGCCGAATCGGCGTGTACGTCGCCCGCCACGAAAACGCCGGGCACGTTTGTTTCCAAATGGTGTGGCGGGCGCGGTAATTCCCAGCCGGCCGGTCGCGCGCCGTCGACCATCAGGTCGGGACCGGCCAGCACGTAACCGGCCTGATCGCGCTTGATCAGGCCGTCGAGCCAGTCGGTTTGCGGTGCGGCGCCGATGAACAGGAACAGCCGCTCGGCCTCCGCCTTCTCCTCGTTGCCTGTCTCGTTGTCGCGCAACACGATCTGCTGCAGGTGCTCGTCGCCGTCGGCGGCGATCACCTCGGTATTGGTGTGCACCTTGATATTCGGCAATTGCGCGATCTGCTGGATCAGGTAGTGCGACATCGAGTTGTCCAGCGAGCCGGACCGCACGACCAGATGAACCGTCTTGGCGTTGCGCGACAAGAACACCGCCGCCTGGCCCGCCGAATTGGCGCCGCCGACGATATAGACATCACGGTCGGCGCATTCGGAGGCTTCCGTCATCGCCGAGCCGTAATACACACCGCGCCCGGTGAAGTCGTCGACGCCGCGTGCCGGGTGCCTGCGATAGTCGACGCCGGTCGCGATGATCACCGTGTGCGCGCAGAGCTTGCCGCCGTCGGCGAAGCGCACCGTGCGCGCGGAACCGTTCACCTCGAGCCCGATCACCTCGCGGGTGGTGATCACCTCGGCGCCGAACTTCGCGGCCTGCCGCCGCGCCCGATCCGCCAGCTGGCCCCCGGATACCCCGTCCGGGAAGCCGAGGTAGTTCTCGATGCGCGAGCTCTGCCCGGCCTGTCCGCCGGTCGCGGTGCGCTCGACCAGCACCGTGCGCAGGCCCTCCGAGGCGCCGTACACCGCGGCGCCGAGCCCGGCCGGTCCGCCGCCGACCACGATGAGGTCGTAGAAGTCGCCCGTCGCGTTGACGGTGAGCCCGACGTTCTGCGCGAGCTCGTTGTCCGACGGCTGCACCAGCGTGTCACCGGCAGCCGTGATGATCACCGGGCAGCGTTCGGGATCGGCGCCCGCCGCCTCGAGCAGGCGAGCGCCCTCCGGCTCGTCGGCCAGGTACCAGCGGTAGGGCAGTTGGTTGCGGGCCAGGAACTCGCGCACCTCCGAGGAGCGCGGCGACCAGCGGTTGCCGACCACCTTGGTCTCGGTGACCGGCCGGTGTTCGCTGCCGCGCCAGGCGTCGAGCAGGCCGTCGAGCACCGGGTACAGCTTCTCCTCCGGCGGGTCCCACGGCTTGAGCAGGTAGTGATCGAGGTCGACCACGTTGATCGCGTTGATCGCCGCGTTGGTGTCGGCGTAGGCGGTCAGCAGCACGCGGCGCGCGTACGGGTGCAGGTCCATCGCCTGCTCGAGGAATTCGATGCCGTCCATGCCTGGCATCCGGTAGTCGGCGATCAAGACGGCGACCGGCTGGCCGCGCAATTTCATCTCACGAAGCGCTTCGAGCGCCTGGGCGCCCGATTCCGCGCGCAGAATCCGGTAATCGGCGCCATAGCGGCGTCGCAGGTCGCGAACGACCGCCCGGGAAACACCCGGATCGTCGTCGACGCTCAGGATGGCCGGTTTCGTGGCAGCGGGTGAAGTCACCTAACGAGTATGAATCCTCGGTGCAAACCGTGTCGCGGGCGTTTCACTCGTGGCGTATAAGTCGGGTGTCACAGCATGTCGTGCCGGATCAGGTCGAGTTCATTGGGGGTGAGCAGCCGCTCGAGTCGCTCGGCGGCGGGTCCGCGCGCGGGCGGGCCTTCGTCGGAGTCGTTGGCGGGAAGCAGCGGAACATGTTCCGCGTGCCGACGGTGTAAGAGGGAGCGCAGGTTCACGGCCGATCACCTCACGTTGGACGGAAGATATCTGGAGGCAGTGTCTTTGCTTCTTCTATCCGGCATTGTGCGCTGGCCATTACCGAGATCGATGGACAACATGCGGAATGTGACCCAACTGTCTTCCCGATTTAAACGCGCATTACTCCGTGATCGCGAATTTCGGCAGCGTAACTACCTGCGCCGCATAGGACAGCCCCGCGCCGAACGCGATGAGCAGCGCGGTATCGCCAGGCGTGGACTGACCCTTGCGCAGCATCGCCTCCATGGCCAGCGGGATCGACGCGGCCGACGTATTGCCGGTCTCCTCGATATCGTTGGCCAGCGCGCAGTTCTCCGGCAGCTTCAGCACCCGCGCCATGATCTCGATGATCCGGCCGTTGGCCTGGTGCGGAATCATCGCGTCCAGGTCTTCGGTGGTCAGCCCGGCCCGGTCGATGGCGTCGCGGCAGACCTTCTCCAGCGAGTGTGCGGCCCAACGGAATACCGCGGTGCCCTCCATCGCCAGGTAGGGGCGCACCGCGTCGGTGCCCTTCTCCTCGATCTCGCGGAAGAACTCGACCCAGTCCTTGTCCTGCCGGATCGCGTGATGCTGGGTGCCGTCCGAACCCCACACCGTCGGGCCGATGCCAGGCTCGTCGGACGGGCCGACGATCACCGCGCCCGCGCCGTCGGCGAACAGGAACGCGGTCGAGCGGTCCTTCGGATTGATGGTGTCGGTCAGCTTCTCCACGCCGATCACCAGCACGTGCGCGGCGGTGCCGCAGCGGACCAGGTCCGACGCCAGCGCGAGCGCGTGGCAGAAGCCTGCGCAACCGGCGGAGACATCGAACGCGGCCGAACCGTTCATGCCGAGTTCCGTGGCGATCCGCGGTGCGGCCGCCGGGGTGAGCAACAGGTGGGTCGACGTCGCGACGATCACGCAGTCGACCTGATCGACGGCGATGCCCGACGATTCGAGCGCACCCTGTGCCGCGGCGACGCTCATGCTCTGGACGGTTTCGGATTCCCCCGCGAACCGCCGGGTCTTGATCCCGGACCTGGTCTGGATCCACTCGTCGCTCGAGTTGATCGGACCCGCCACCTCGTCGTTGGTGACGACTCGAACTGGGCGATATACGCCGAGTCCGAGGATCGCCGTGTGCTCTGCCCCGGTGGTCTGGGCGATTCGAGCAGCCATGTGCGTCTCCTATGTACCTGCGGCACCGCCGCCGGGTTGTCCCCGAAGCCTCGATCTGGATCCCTCATCGGCCACCACCTACGGAGCCGTAGACATGAGGCCCCCTCATATTAGCCCGAAGACCGGCGTTTCGCCGCGCGTATTCCCACAAACCCCGGGTATACGCCGATTAGCATGCTGAATGCTCAGTACAGCGTGCCCAACTATGCGTTTGCCGCCCTGCTGCGCTCCGGCGGTGGACGCGGATTGCGGAGGACACCATGCTCAGTCTCGGGATTATCGGGTGGATCATCATCGGCGGTCTTGCCGGGTGGATTGCCAGCAAGATCATGAAGACGGACGCACAGCAGGGCATCCTGATGAACATCGTCGTCGGCATCGTAGGCGGTCTGCTCGGCGGTTTCCTGCTGAAGCTGTTCGGCGTCGACGTCGATGGCGGCGGCCTCTGGTTCAGCTTCTTCACCTGTCTCGCCGGTGCGGTGATTCTGCTGTTCCTTGTCGGTCTCGTGACGGGACGTCGAGTCCGAAGCTGACGACACCGTGCCACAGGCTCCTTTCCCGTAAGGTGTGAACGCTTGCGCCTGTCCTCTCGTTGACGGCGCGATCCGACTGCATCTAGCACGAAAGAGGAGCCTGTGGCCCGCCGTCCCACGCCGCCCGGCACGCCTGACCGCACCGGAGTCGGCCACGTCGCCGATCTGGTTCGCAATGCGATCCCCCCGCTGCATCCCGCCGGGCTGCCGTTCGTCGCCGCGCCCCTCGCGGTCGCCGTGCTCGGCGGCAAGCGCAAGTGGGTGCGCCGGACGGGCCTGCTGGCCGCCGCCGCGTGCGCGACCTTTTTCCGCCACCCGAACCGGGTGCCGCCGAACCGGCCCGGTGCCGTTGTCGCACCGGCCGACGGCGAGATCGCCCTCGTCGACACCGCTGCCCCGCCCGCGGAATTGGGCCTCGGCGACCAGCCAGTGCCACGGGTGAGCATCTTCCTTTCGGTGCTCGACGTGCATGTCCAGCGCACGCCGGTGTCCGGCATCGTGCGCACCGTGCTGCATCAGCCCGGCCAGTTCCGCTCGGCGGATCTGCCAGAGGCCAGCTCGGTGAACGAGCGCAACACCATGGTGCTCGACACCCCGGCCGGGCATCAGGTGATCGTTGTGCAGATCGCCGGCCTGCTCGCCCGCCGCATCGTCTGCGATGCCAAGGTCGGCGACGTGCTGACGATCGGTGACACCTACGGGCTGATCCGCTTCGGCTCCAGGGTGGACACCTACTTCCCGGCGGGCACCGAGCTACTTGTCGAGCCGGGGCAGCGCACCATCGGCGGCGAGACCGTCCTGGCGGTGCTCGGGTCGGCATCAATCGCCGCTTCATGATGGAGGCGGCAGTTCCGGCCAAACAGCGGCGCCGCACGATCCGGCTGCTGCCGAGCGTGGTGACCATTCTCGCGCTGTGCTCCGGATTGTCCGCGGTGAAGTTCGGCTTGGACAACCGGCTCGACATCGCGCTCGCGATGATCGGCGCGGCGGCCGTGTTCGACACCCTCGACGGTCGGCTTGCCCGAATGCTCGACGCCACCACCAAGATCGGCGCGGAGCTCGATTCGCTCTCCGATGCCATCTCCTTCGGCGTCGCGCCCGCGCTCGTGCTCTACGTGACGTTGCTGCACACCGAGACCGCGGGCTGGATCATCGCCCTGCTGTTCGCGGTGAGCATCGTGCTGCGGCTGGCCAGGTTCAACACCCTGCTCGACGACGACACCAGGCCGGAATGGTCGCGCGAATACTTCGTCGGGGTGCCGGCTCCGGCGGCGGCGCTCATCGCGATGGTGCCCGTCGCGTTGTCCGTGCTGTTCGGCGACGGCTGGTGGGTCGGCTTCTACGCGGTCGCCGCGTGGACCGTGCTGGCTGCGGCATTGGCCGTCAGTACCGTGCCGACGCTTGCCATGAAATCGGTGTCGGTGGCACCGCAGGCCGCCGCCGGACTGCTCGTGCTCGTCGCGCTGGCCGCGGCGCTGCTCGTCACGTATCCGACGGTGCTGCTGCTGATCCTGGTCGCGCTGTACCTCGGCCACATCCCGTTCGCCTGGCACTCGCAGCGCTGGGTCGCCGCGCGCCCGGAAACCTGGACGCACAAGCCCGCCGAGCGCCGCGCGCAACGCCGGGCCCAGCGTCGTCCGGTGATTCGTCGTCCGGCGATCCGCGGCTCCACCGCCCGCCTGCGTTTGCGCAGGCCGGGCGGTAAGCGCGACGACCTACGGCGCTGAGCCGGCCCGGTGTTTTCGCAGCCACGGCTCGATGACGCGGGCGGCCTTGCCCGCGTCATCCTCGAGAATCGAGAAGTGGTCGGCGTCGACCTCGACCGTCGTCTCGATGCCTGCGGGCTGCCAGTGTGATCGACCCGGACCGGTGAGCCTGGTCGCCCGCACCGCGAGTACTGGCGTCGTGATCGAACTCGGCTTCCACGCCTCGAACAGGCGCAGATAACAGCCCATGGCCAGCAGATTGGCGTCGGTGACGAAGGCGTCCTCGGCGTCGCGTCGCAATATCTGATGCATCGCCCAGGCGAAGGCTTCGTGGTTCTGGCCGGATTCCGGATCGAAGGTGTCGATCAGGACCAGCCCGGCGGGGGCGGCACCGATGCGCTCGAGGTGTTCGGTGAGCGAGTGCGCGAGCACGCCGCCGATCGAATGCCCGACCAAGACGAAAGGCGTACTGCCACAGGCGGTGACGACGGTTTTGCCGAGTGCCTCGAGCGCCACCTCCCAAGAAGCGGGTAGTGCCGTCGCGCGGCCGAAGCCGGGCAGGGTCAGTGTGACGGTCTTGGCTCGTTCCTCGAATTCCGTCGCCAGCCGGATGAACTGGTGCGGGCCCGAACCGGCGAGGAACGAGGGAAGGCACACCATGACCGGCGTCGTTCCGTCGCAGACGAGCATGGCGGTCGAGGTATCCCCGGCATCGCTGACCGAGTCGAACGACGGGCGGTAGCGCGCCGCCGCGGCAAGCATGGTCGCGGCCGCGACCAGATCGTCTGCGGCATCGGCTTGCCGGATCAGCGCGGTCATGGTGCCCGCTCGGCCTGCGGGTTCGGCCGTTCGCTCCGGCGGTGCCTGCGGTGCGGATTCTTTTGCCCGCGTGGTGGATTCGCCGTCGCCCATCCAGAACCGGCGGCGCTGGAAGGGATAGGTCGGCAGGCCGATATAGCGATCCGGTGGTTCGCCAGGGAATATCTGCTGCCAATCCACCCGTGCGCCGCACGCGTAGGCCTTGCCGACCGCCGCCATGAGTTCTTGCCGACCATCGGTGTCGAACGGGGCGAGGCCGTCGAGCACGGTCGCCGTTTCCGCGGTGTCCGCCGTGGCTACGGCGCTGGTTATCGCGGTGGGCCTGGCCGAGCGCGGGCCGATGTCTATGAACGTGCGATATCCCGAAGTCAACAGTGCGGCAATGCGTTCGGCGATTGCGTCCGGCGTATCAGCCGTGCCCTCGGCGACGATCTCGCGTGCGGCCTGCGCCAATGTCGAAGTCCCACTGATCAGCCGCGCGGCGGGCCCGGCACCGACGATCGGGTGTGCTCCTGGCAGATACGCGCGCCATACCGCCGCCGTCGCGACAGCGACGGCGAACAGTCCCTGCCTGGCGACGTCCGCATGATCGGGTGCCTGAGCGCCCGGCGTACCGGCGACAACGCCGAGCAGATCGGCACCACCCTGCGCGGTGATCGCCGCGGCGCATTCGCGGAACCGTTGCGCGAATAGCGGTGCGGCACTGAGCAGATCGGCCGCTGCGCGCTGCCAACCGGCGGGATCGTCCCCGAGGACGAAGGCCACCTTGTGACCGCCCCTGGTCCCGGCGCCGCGGGCGATGCCGTCGCGGTACTCCATCCGGGACGGTGCCGGCTGCGCGGCGAGTGTGGTGAGTGCGGTGTGGAGTTGGGTGGTGGTGGTTGCGGTGATGGCGGCGCGGTGTTCGTGGTGTGTGCGGGTGGTGGCGAGGGTGTGGGCGAGGTGGGTGGGGTGGTGGTGGGGGTTGTTGGTGAGCCAGGTGTGGAGTTGGTGGGCTTTGGTGGTGAGTGCGTGGGGGGTGCGTGCGGAGAGGGTCCAGGTGGTGGGGGTGTTGTCGGGTGGTGTGGTGGGGGTGTTTTGGGTGGGTGGTGGTTCTTGGATGATGAGGTGGGCGTTGGTGCCGCTGACGCCGAAGGCGGAGATGGCGGCGCGGCGTGGGGTGCCGTTGGGGTGGGGTGGCCAGGGTTGGGGTTGGGTGAGGAGTTGGAGGGGGCTGGTGGTCCAGTTGATTTTGGTGGTGGGGGTGTCGATGTGGAGGGTTTGGGGGAGGGTGTTGTGGTGGAGGGCCATGATGGTTTTGATGAGGCCGCTGGCGCCGGCGGCGGCTTGGGTGTGGCCGATGTTGGATTTGATGGAGCCGAGCCAGAGTGGTTGGTGGGTGGGGCGGTTTGTGCCGTAGGTGTTGTGTAGGGCGTTGGCTTCGATGGGGTCGCCGAGGGTGGTTCCGGTGCCGTGGGCTTCGATGGCGTCGATGTCGGTGGTGGTGAGGTTGGCGTTGGTGAGTGCGGCGTGGATGACGCGTTCTTGGGAGGGTCCGTTGGGTGCGGTGAGTCCGTTGCTTGCGCCGTCGGAGTTGATGGCGGAGCCGGGGAGGATGGCGTGGATGTGGTGGTTGTTGTGTTGGGCGTCGGAGAGTCGCTCCAGTAACACCAAACCCATACCCTCCGACCATCCGGTGCCGTCCGCGTTCTCGGCGAAGGACTTACAGCGCCCATCGGCGGCGAGTCCACGCTGCCTGCTGAACTCCACATACACGGTCGGGGTCGACATCACGGTGACCCCGCCCGCGACGGCGAGGGTGGTTTCGCCGCGGCGTAGTGATTGCATGGCGAGGTGGATCGAGACAAGCGAGGAGGAGCAGGCTGTGTCCAGAGTTATTGCGGGACCGACGAATCCGAATGTGTAGGCCACCCGTCCTGAGGCGACACTGCCCATCATTCCCATGCCCCAGCGACCACCGAGCTTGTCCGCGTGCCGGTGGGTCAACCAGGTGTAGTCCTGGTACATGACACCGGCGAACACTCCGGTTGTGCTGCCGCGCAACGTAGCCGGGTCGATACCCGCGTGTTCGAGCACCTCCCAGGTGCCCTCCAGTAGTAGCCGTTGCTGCGGGTCCATGGCGGGTGCCTCGCGTGGGCTGATGCCGAAGAACTGCGGGTCGAAATCGGTGACACCCGAGACGAATCCACCGGATCGGGTATACGAGGTGCCCTTGTGGGTGGGGTCGGGGTTGTAAAGGTTCTCCAGGTCCCAGCCGCGGTCGTCGGGGAAGTCGCCGATGGCGTCGCGGCCCTCGGCGACCAACTGCCACAACTGTTCCGGCGAGGAAACCCCACCCGGATAACGACATGCCATGCCGACCACCGCGATCGGCTCGTGCCCGCGATCGTGATACTCGCGCAGGCTCGCGTTCTCCTTCATCTTCATCCGCAGCGCGCGGACCAGCTCGTCATTGTCGACAGCCATGGTGCAAAGCCCCTATCGGTCAATCCTCGGACAGCGCAAGGCGAATCAGCGACTCGGCGTCCATGGTGTCGAGCGCATCGGTGGGGGCTGCCTCGCTGGATGCCGGGTCCTGCGTCGGCGCGGCAGACCCGAACAGTTGCTCGTTCACGTACCGCGCGATCGCCTCGGCATTGGGATGGTCGAATACGACGGTGATCGGGATGGTCAGGCCCGACTCGAAACTCAGCCGGTTGCGCAGTTCAAGGGCGCCGAGCGAGTCGAAGCCTATATCGGTGAAGGCGCGTTCCGGGTCGACCGCGTCGGGGGAGGGATAGTGCAGCACGTTGGCCACTTCGACGCATACCAGCTGCAGCACTTCCTGTTCCCGTTCCGGCTCCGGCAGCCCGGCCAGCCGATCGGCGAGGGAGACTCCGGTCGCCGCGGTGGCGGCCTGCGGCGCGGGCGCCAGGTCCGACAGCACCGCGGGTAACAGGCCAGCCGTTGCCGCGGTCCGCAGCGCGGCCGGATCGAGCCGTACCGGAAACACCACCGGGTCAACCGAATTCGTCGCCGCGTCGAAGAGCCGGAGCCCGTCGTGTTCGGTCAATTCGAGCACACCGCCGCCGCCGAGCCGCGCCTTGTCGAGATCGGTCAGCGCCTCGGTCATCGCGCTCGGTTGCTCCCACAGACCCCACGCCATCGACACCGCGGCGAGGCCGCGAGCGCGCCGCCAGGTCGCGAGTGCGTCCAAGAACGTATTCGCGGCGGCGTAGT
The DNA here is from genome assembly GCF_045040275.1 of Nocardia sp. NBC_01499. Lineage (NCBI taxonomy): Bacteria > Bacillati > Actinomycetota > Actinomycetes > Mycobacteriales > Nocardiaceae > Nocardia > Nocardia sp. NBC_01499. Next base: position 6,157,857 of record NZ_CP109426.1, read on the forward strand.
TCGCCTGTCCCGGTGCGCCGATGGCACCCGCCGCCGACGAGAACAGGACGAAGGCCGCCAGTTCGAGATCCGCCGTCAACTCGTGCAGATGCCACGCCGCGTCGACCTTCGGACGCAGCACGCGATGGAGCTGGCCAGCGGTGAGCGCATCGATGACACCGTCGGCGGTGACGCCCGCCGCGTGCACCACCGCGCGCAGGCGATGGTCCGCGCGGACCTTGGCGAGCAGCCCGGCCACTTGGTCGCGATCGGCCACGTCGCAGGCCGCGATCTCGACGTCCGCCCCCTGCTCGGTGAGTTCGGCGAGCAGTTCGCTCGCCCCTTCGGTGGTGCTACCGCGCCGGCTGACCAGGATCAGTCGGCGGACCCCGTGCTCGGCGACGAGATGCCTGGCGACCAGCGCGCCGAGTCCGCTCGTTCCGCCGGTGATCAACACCGAACCAGCCAATTCACGCCACAGCGAGGGCCCGCTCGGCACCCGCATCGGTTGCAGTCGCGGCACGAGCAGCTCGTCACCGCGGACGGCGAGCTGCGGCGCTCCCGTGCTCGCGGCGCGCGCGACCGCGTCCACGGTGACCTCCGCGTCGAAGTCGAACAGGGCGAACCGATCCGGATGCTCGGTCTGGGCGCTGCGGACCAGCCCCCACACCGCGGCGAGTCGTGGATCGGGTATCTCGCCGTCTCGAACGGCTACCGCGTTGCGAGTGGTGATCGCCAAGCGCGCCGTCCCGAACCTGGTGTCGGACAGCCACTTCTGGATCAGCTGGCGAACATGGTTGGTGATATTCGCGGTCTCGGCCGGTACATCCTCGGCGGTATCGATATCGACCGTCGTCCCGATGTCGGTGGCCGGATCGACGACAACCACGGTCGGTGTCGGCGCGCCCGCATCGATATCCGCGAGCAGGACCGCGAGGTCGGCGTACCGGTGGCCAGCCTCGGCGTCGCCGAGCATCGTGATCGCGGGCCGCTCGGCGGCATCCGATGGCACATCGATGCCGGTCCAGTTCCATCGGAACAGCGAGTCCGACATCCGGCTGCGCGCCGCGCTCAGCTGAGTCAGCGATACCGGCCGCGCGACCACCGAATCGACCGAAACGGCGAGCTCGCCCGCCTCATCGATCGCGGTCATCCGCACCGAATTCGCGCCGGCCGTTGTCAACCGGATCCGCAGCGTCTTCGCGGCTCGCGCCGCGGGCTGGACGCGAACTCCGGACCAGGCGAACGGTAACCACACCGTGCCGGGCTCGGCCTCCGGTTGTTCGAGGAACGCGGCGTGGAAGGCCGCGTCGAGCATGCCGGGATGAAGAGCGAAGTCGTCGGCATCGGTATCGCGTTCGATCGTGGCGTAGATGTCGTCGTTGTGCCGCCAGACCGCCTGCAAACGCTGGAATTGCGGTCCGTAGCCGAGGCCTTGCTCGGCCAATCGCGGATAAAGATCTGCGATGTCGACGGCAACCGCGTCGTCGGGCGGCCACTGCGTCTTCGGTGCGGCGGGCGATTGTGCTTTCGATGTGGCGGGCCGCTGCCCCTCGGGTGCGGCCGCCGCGGCCAGCGTGCCCGAAGCATTGCGGATCCATTCGTCACCGACGCTCGAGTGCACGGTAAACGTCGATCGCCGACTGGCATCGGGCGCATCGATGTGCACCTGAACCGCGACGGCCCGATCGCTCGGCACCAGCAGCGGCGCCTCCAGGGTCAGCTCGGCGACGACCGGCAGGCCCGATTGCCCGCCGAGATCGGCCGCGAACTCGACGATCGCCGCGCCGGCGACCACGGTCGTACCGAACACCGTGTGGTCGGTCAACCACGGCCGCGTCGCCGCCGACCAGTTGCCGAGGTACAGCCGCCCGCCGCCGCCCGCCAGCTCTATCGATCCGTCGAACAGGGGATGCCGGACGGTGGTGATGCCACCGCTCACCGAGGCCGCGGCACTGGATTCGGTGTCGACCCAATACCTTTGGCGTTCGAACGGATAGGTCGGCAGGTCGATGCGCTCCGGCGCGCTGTCGCCGGACACCGCGCCCCAGTCGACGAACAGCCCGCTGACGTACGCGCGCGCCAACGCGGTCTGCAGCACGAGACCTTCCGACCTGCGCGGCCGCATGGTCGGCGCGATGACGGCGGATTGCCCGGAGTCGGAAAGGCTTTCACGAGCAAGCACCGACAGCGCGCCACCTGGTCCGACCTCGAGGAACGTGTCGACCCCGGCGTCGGCAAGCCAGCCGATGCCAGCGCCGAACCGAACGGCGCCGCGCGCGTGGCGGACCCAGTACTCCGGCGTGCCGAAGTCCTCGACGGGCCGACCGGTGGCGTTCGACACGATCGGAATGCGCGGTGTGCCCAGGGTGATCTTCGCGGCGAGATCGGCGAAGTCGGCGAGCATCGGCTCCATCAACGGTGAGTGGAACGCGTGGCTGACGGTCAGTCGTTTGGTGCGCCTGCCGCGCGCTGACCACCGCTCGGCGATGGCAACAACCTCGTCCTGCACACCCGAAATCACCACCGACGAAGGCCCGTTCACGGCCGCGATCGACACTCGTTCCTCGACACCAGCCAGATCCGCGGCGAGCTCGTCCTCGGTGGCCTGCACCGCGACCATCGCCCCGCCCGGGGGCAGCGCCTGCATCAACCGGGCGCGCGAGGCCACGAGCAGACACGCGTCGGGCAGGTCGAGTGCCCCGGACACGTGCGCGGCGGTCAGTTCCCCGACCGAGTGGCCGATGAGATAGGCCGGTCGCACCCCGAACGATTCGAGCAGCCGGTACAGCGCGACCTCAATGGCGAACAGCGCCGCCTGCGTATACCCGGTCTGGTCGAGCAGTCCCTGCGCGTCCGCCGAATCGGCTGAACCCGCGATGATTTCGTCGAGCGGCCGGTCGAGGTGCCGGTCCAGTTCGGCACAGACCTCCTGCCAGGCCGCGGCGAAAACCGGGTACTGGCGCGCCAATTCGGTTCCCATTCCAGCGTATTGGCTGCCCTGGCCTGGGAACATCACCGCGAGCGAGGTGCGGCCGTCGAGTCGGATGCGGCCGGTGACCACCGAGCCACTGGTCTCGCCCTGCGCGAGTGTGGTGAGTGCGGTGTGGAGTTGGGTGGTGGTGGTTGCGGTGATGGCGGCGCGGTGTTCGTGGTGTGTGCGGGTGGTGGCGAGGGTGTGGGCGAGGTGGGTGGGGTGGTGGTGGGGGTTGTTGGTGAGCCAGGTGTGGAGTTGGTGGGCTTTGGTGGTGAGTGCGTGGGGGGTGCGTGCGGAGAGGGTCCAGGTGGTGGGGGTGTTGTCGGGTGGTGTGGTGGGGGTGTTTTGGGTGGGTGGTGGTTCTTGGATGATGAGGTGGGCGTTGGTGCCGCTGACGCCGAAGGCGGAGATGGCGGCGCGGCGTGGGGTGCCGTTGGGGTGGGGTGGCCAGGGTTGGGGTTGGGTGAGGAGTTGGAGGGGGCTGGTGGTCCAGTTGATTTTGGTGGTGGGGGTGTCGATGTGGAGGGTTTGGGGGAGGGTGTTGTGGTGGAGGGCCATGATGGTTTTGATGAGGCCGCTGGCGCCGGCGGCGGCTTGGGTGTGGCCGATGTTGGATTTGATGGAGCCGAGCCAGAGTGGTTGGTGGGTGGGGCGGTTTGTGCCGTAGGTGTTGTGTAGGGCGTTGGCTTCGATGGGGTCGCCGAGGGTGGTTCCGGTGCCGTGGGCTTCGATGGCGTCGATGTCGGTGGTGGTGAGGTTGGCGTTGGTGAGTGCGGCGTGGATGACGCGTTCTTGGGAGGGTCCGTTGGGTGCGGTGAGTCCGTTGCTTGCGCCGTCGGAGTTGATGGCGGAGCCGGGGAGGATGGCGTGGATGTGGTGGTTGTTGTGTTGGGCGTCGGAGAGTCGTTCCAGCAGCACCAAACCCATACCCTCCGAGAAGCCAGTGCCATCGGCCCCTTCCGCGAACGATTTGCAGCGTCCGTCCGGCGCGAGCCCCCGTTGCCTGCTGAACTCGATGAACAGACTCGGTGTCGCGAGCACCTGCGCGCCGCCCGCTATCGCGAGGGTGGTCTCGCCGCGCCGCAGTGATTGCATGGCGAGGTGGATCGAGACAAGCGAGGAAGAGCAGGCCGTATCCAAAGTCAGTGCGGGACCGACGAATCCGAATGTGTACGCCACCCGGCCCGAGGCGACACTGCCCATCATGCCGAGACCCCAGCGCCCCTCGAGCCCGGCGGCCGGTGGCCGGGTGAGATAGCTGTAGTCGCTGCCGCAGACCCCGAGGAACACTCCGGTCGCACTGCCGCGCAACGTAGCCGGGTCGATCCCCGCGTGTTCGAACAGCTCCCACGACCCTTCGAGCAACAGCCGCTGCTGCGGATCCATCGCCACCGCGTCGTGCGGGCTGATGCCGAAGAACTGCGGGTCGAATTGTGTTACCTCAGGCAGGAATCCACCGGCCCGCGAGTAACTGGTCCCGAGATGCGCCGGGTCAGGATGATAGAGGTTCTCCAGATCCCAGCCGCGGTCGTCGGGGAACTCGCCGATGGCATCGCGACCCTCGGCGACCAACTGCCACAACTGTTCCGGCGAGGAAACCCCACCCGGGAAACGGCACGCCATGCCGACCACCGCGATGGCGTCGGCAGGGTCCAACTCCTGGGTGCGCGCCGAGACCGGGGCGGGTTCGGTCGCCGCCGACTCGGGTTGGGCCAGGCTGAGCAGATATTCGGCGACGGCCGCCGGGCTCGGCTGGTCGAAGAGCATCGTGAGCGGGAGCTCGATACCGGAGGCCCTGGAAAGCTGTTCGGTCAGCGCGAGACCCGCCAACGAGTTGTACCCGTAATCACGATATGCCCGATCCGGTACCACCTCATTGGGCGCGCAGCCGAGCAGAGCGGCCGTCTCGGCGAGCACGAGATCCAAACAGATCGCGTACCGATCCGCCGGAGCCGCCGCTGCGACCCGCCCCGGGAACTCCGATCCCGGTGCGGTGGCCGAACCAGTCATTGTGATGTCTTCCTCTCGGTCGAACTCGGGGTTGCGGATCAGATCAGCTGTCGCTTGATCAACCGCGGATGCCGGTCCTGCGCGGCAAGCACCGACGTCACCGCCTTCGCACCGAGGAAGGACAGCGGCTCCGGCGGGAACTGCTTCTCCTTGCCCTTCACGAAAAGCAGATTGCTGTAGGAGGTGTCGCGTTCGAGGATCAGATCGCGCAGCGACTTGCCTGCGGTGTGCGTGAGGGCGATGCCGTTGCCGCAGTAGCCATGGGCATAGAACCGTCCGTCGCCGAGCGAACCGACGTGCGGAACCACCTCGCGGGTGATCGCCACACAACCGCCGTAGGTGTGACTGAACGGCACGTCCCGCCACGCCGGGAAGTAACGGGCGAGCACGCCGCGCAGGGCGGCCGTCGCCTGCTGGTTATCGATGTGGCGGCCCTCGTCCATATCGCGCCGGAAGTGGTAATTCGCCCGGCCGCCACCGAACAGCAAGCGGTTCTGCGCCGTGAGGCGGCCGAAGACGATGAAGTTTCCCGCCTCGACAAACCCTTCCCGATCCGGCCAGTGCACCTGCCTCAGTTGCTCATCCGTCAACGGCTGCGTCACCGCCGCATAGCTCCATACCGGAACCACCTTCCGGCGGAACTCCGAGAATTGGTGCTGATAGGCGTTGGTCGCATAAAGCACCTTGGTCGCCGTGACCCGTCCGTGCGGGGTGGTGACCCGGTGCCCGCCCGGCACGGCTTCGACGTTGGTCGCGCGGGTCTGCTCGTGCACATGCACGCCAGCCGCCGTGACGGTGCGGAACAGACCGCGCGCGAGACGATGCGGATTGATCAGCGCCCCACCCACTTTGACGGCCGCCTTGATGCCTGGTGAGTCGATCTTGTCGCGGGCCGCCCTGCTGTCGAGCAGGTCGAGCCCGGACTGCGCGCCGAGCCGCGCCGCTATCTCGAGGTCGCGTTCCAGTAGCCGGATCTGATCGGTGTCCGCGGCAACCTGGTAGTAGCCGGCGGGTTCCAGCTCCGCGTCGATGCCGTTCTTGGTGCAGAAGCGGGCCAGTTCGAGCATCGACTTGCCGACCGCCGCGTAGCCGAGCTTCGCACGGTCGACGCCGAATCTGGTGACGAGCGCGCCGAGGCTGTGCCCGATCGTCGGCGTGACGAAGCCGTCGTTATGGCCGGACGCGCCCGCTCCCGCGTAGTCGGCCTCCAGGATGTGGATGTTCAGTCCCCGGTCGGCCGCTTTGAGGAAATTCGCGGTCCACAGGGCGGTGTAACCGCCACCGATGATGCAGACATCGCAGGTGATGTCCTCGCGCAGCGGCGGCCCTGGCACAACGGATTCTGTTTCACGCCAGTATATTTCGTGCTTAACCTGGCCCGTCGCCGAGCTTGCGGACACGGAAGGGGCGAGTTCGGTCATTGACGTCTCTTTCGGTCAGGGTGCTTGCTCGCTCAGAGGAATGGCGTGCTCGGCTCCAGGCCGAGCAGGCTGCGGCCGTAGCCCTCGAGCCCGACATTGGGATGCAGCAGCGCGTGCAGCGAGAACGCCAGCACATCGCGATGGAACCGCTGCAGGTGCGAGCTGCTACGGATCATCGAACCGCCACTGGCGCTGTGCAATACCTCGACAGCCTCCTTGGCGAGCTGGATGGCGTAGGAGCACTGCCCTCGCACGGCGATCTTCTCCTCGGTCGTCGGCTCCGCGCCGGCATCGGCGCGCTCTTGCAGCAACGCGCCCCAACGCTCGACGAGGGCCTCCGCCGCCGCGATTTTGCTTGCGGCAGTGCCGACTTGGATCTGAGTGAGCGGATGCTGAGTCTGGTCGTACCAGGTCGTGTACGAGATCGGCCGACCGGGAATCCGCTCGAGGAACAGGTCGTAGGTGCCGCGGGCCATGCCGATGATCGCCGACGCCGATTCGACGAGGACCAGACTGATGAGCGAGTAGCTCCGTCCCGGATACGGCCCGTCCGCACGGTCGCCGGAGCCGCCGTGCAGCATCTCGTCGATGGTGATCACGCGGTGCGCGGGCACGAAGACGTCGGCGGCGGTTATCGTGCTGCTTCCGGTTCCGGCCGCGGCACTGACCTGCCAGTCGTCCATGATGCCCAGTTCCCTGGTCGGCACGAGGGCGAGCAACTGATCCCAGGTCTCGTCGGCGCGTTGATAGCCGCCGGGAACGAGACTCCAGTTCGCCCCTCGGCAGCCGGAGGCGAAGGCCCACCCGCCGTTGAGTCGGTAGCCGCCGTCGGCGTCGGTGAACGCACCGGATGGCGTGACGCTCAACGAGATTCGGGCCTCACCGCCGTCGAAGGCCTCCGCCTGCGCCTTGTCAGGCAGGAAGGTCGCGAGGAAGCCGCCGTTGGTGTACGCGGAGGTCACCCAGCTGGTCGACCCGCACCCACGGCCGATCTCGGAGAGCACGCGGGCGATATCGGGCAGCGGCAGATCTAGGCCGCCGTATTTCTTCGGGACCACCATCCGGAAGACACCGGGCTTCGCAAGCAGCTCCAGGTTCTGGTCGGGAATCCATCGATCGGCCTCGGCTTGCGGCCCGTTCGCGCGCAGCGTCGGGATGGCCGCTCGTACCGCGTCGAGCACGGTATCGATCTCGGTCTTCGCACCGTTGGTCTCGAGTGTGGAAGTCACTGTATCTCCTTGTCAGACAGGATAATTCCCCCCTCTCCGAGAGCTATCCGTGCCAGCGGACGGCCGCTGCGGATGCCATATCCCCCGCGTGCGCGAACCCGGCGAAGACGACAAGAGCGCCGTCGGCGATCGCATCGGCCCGGATCGCGCGTTCCATCGTCACCGGCACGCCGGCGGTGTACAGGTTCCCGAGCTCGTCGTAGTTGTCGAAGTGCCGCTCGGCGGGAACGCCGAGGGCTTGGCGCCAGTTCTGCAGAAACAGCTTGTTCGGCTGATTGGTGATCAGCACGTCGATGTCCTCGGTGGAGACACCGATCTGTTTGCACAGATCGGTGACCGCCTCGGGCACCAAACGGTTACCGCGGGTGATGAGTTCGCCGATCTTGTCCTGATCGAAGCTCACCATCAGTTCCTCGGTGCCCGGTTCCCAGTATTTCCGGCTGGTTCCGGACAGCTTCAGATCGCGCGCGAACTCCGGCGCGTGGTTGACGATGGCACCGAGCAGCGGCGAGGCACCACCCGCCGTGACGTAGGCGACGCCGCAGCCGTCGCCCGCCACCGCCGCGTAGGGACTCTTGCGCATGCCGGGTTGCGAAAAGAACTGTCCAGCACCGTTTTGCACGTTGCACAGCAGTGCGCTGCGCGCCGCTCCGCTGCCGATCAACTTCTCCGCCAGCTTCAGCATGTAGCCGAAGGACGCGCAGCCGCCGTTGTGCAGGTCGATGATCCATTCCGGTCGGCAGCCGAGCAGCTCGGCCGCCTCGGCCCCCGATCCGGTGATCGGATGGTCGGGCAGCATCACATTGGTGATCAGCAGGTCGACGTTGCCCTCGGGTTCGAGGCCGATTCGTTCGAACATCGGCCGCGCCGCCGCCGCGATCATCTCGGCGGCGCGCTCGTCGCTGACGTGATGTCGGGTGGACGGCACCTTGAACATCGGATTGCTGCCAAGCGGGCTCGCCAGTTCTTCCTCGCTGAAAAAGAACGTCGCTGGCACGGGAGGGCCGGGAAGGTAACTCCCGAAATCAGTGATACTCAACGGGATTCCGGTGGACATAACACTCCGTCCGTTCTCGATCTACCAGCGTTCGAAGATGATTCGGGCCAAACCCGCGTGCTTGCGGCGAAACACCGTGACCGAGACCTGGAGATAGCGCTCGTACCGTTCGGTGGTCTCCTCGCCGACGAGCTCGACCGCCTCGGCCCGGTTCGCCCGCAGTTGATCGAGCCATATCTGGCAGGTCCGCGCGTAGTGCTCGGCGTCGTTGCGGACCGAGATCGGCGAGAGCAGGCCCTGGCTCGCCTCGAACACCTCGGCAAGCCACGGCACCTCCGATTCCGGGAAGATCCACTTGTTGACGCGGATCATCTCCCGCTGGACCGGCCATTCGGCGTCGGTATTGTGCCCGCGCACAATGGTTTGCAGCCCGAGCCGCCCACCCTCGACGAGCCAGTCGCGGCAGCTGGCGAAGAACTGTCGATACGCCTCGACCTTCTCCGCCTTGCTCATCCCGAGATTGGCGAAATGCTCCATCGCGCCGATGGAGACGATGGCGTCATAGGGCTGCTCGGGCCGATGCTCGATCCAGTTCTGCAACCGCAGATCACAACGCTCGTCGGCCCATTCGGCGGCGGAGGCCAGCTGCGCCGCGCTCAGGGTCAAGCCGGTGACGTGTCCGACGTGATGCGTTTCCAGCAGCCGCCGCACCATCGCGCCCCAGCCGAACCCGACATCGAGCACGTGTTTCGCACCGGTGGCGTTGGCTCCCGTCGCCAGGTAGTCGTGTTTGCGTTGCTGGGCGACCTCCAGCGAATCGTCGGCCTCGTCCCACATGGCGCAGGAATAGGTCCGGCTCGGGTCGAGCCACAGTCGGTAGAACTCGTTGCCGACGTCGTAGTGACTCTGGATGGCCTCCGCCGAAGCACCGAGATAGCCCGTCTCCGTGGTCATTTCGTAGCTCCCTGATCGGCGCGGGCGATGCGGCCGAGCCGTTCCATGCGCGCGGCAAGCGTGATGGTGCCCTCCAGCCGGAACGGCGGCGGCTGGCGGCCGTCGACATCGTTGAATCCGAACTTGGCGGCCAGATCGCCGACCGAGAGCCGCGAGCCGGAGTAGGAGGCGAGGTCGGCGTCGGTGCTCAGCGCGGCGATGGCGCGGCCGACATACTCCGGTGAGTGCGCGATCTGGGCCGGACCCTCGCCGACCAATGCCCATGCGGCGGCGACCCGTTCGGTGCGGACGAAACCCGGATGCACGGCCACCGCGGTGACCGGGGTCTTGCGCAGGTCGTAGGCCATGCCGACGACCATCCGGTCGGACGCGGTCTTGGCGACGTCGTACGGCGTCTGGCCGAGATAGACATCGCCGTCGGTGAACGAGATGTTCACGATGAGGCCGGCCTCCGCCTTCATCAGCAAGGGCGCCGCCAGTCTGCTCACCGCGAATTGACCGCGCAGCGATCCGGCGAACAGGTCGTAGCGCCACATCGGCTGCTTCCAGAACGGCGCGTGGAAGGGCGCCTCCTCGCTGAAGCGTTCGTAGCCCGCCCAGGCGTTGTTCACCAGAAGGTCAAGGCACTCTTCGGATTCGGAGATGCGGGTGATCAGCGCGGCATTGTCGGCGTCGTCGGTGTGATCGCAGCGGACCGCGATCCCCTTGCCGCCGCGCGCGGTCACCTGCTCGGCGGCGTCCTCGATGGTGCCTGGCACGCCCTCGGTGGTGCCACCGGCCCTGGTACTGCGGCCGGTGAGGTAGACGGTCGCCCCGCTGTCGCCGAGGGCGAGCGCGATGCCGAGTCCGACACCGCGGCTCGCGCCGGTCACCAAGGCGACCCGATCGGAGAGGTCGGGGGAGCGCCAGCTGCTGTGTGTCGCGTCGCTGTCGGTCAATTCAGCTCCTCTGTGTCGCAGCCGAATCGGCGGATTCACTCGCCCAGTACTTCAGGCTGTTGCGGTAGGCGTCGCGGTCGGACGGAAAGCCGACGCCGAGGCGGTCTTGGAGTTCGGTCTTCGACGAGGGCAATATCCCGCCCGCGGCGAAGGTCATCTCGCTGACGTCGATGAGCACCTTGATGAAGGACTTCGACATCGGGTGCAGTTCCGAAAGTGGCACCGGCAGTGGTGATCTCGGATCAACGATGGGAATGTCGCTGATATCGCGGCCGCTGGAGGCCGCGTGCTCGATCAGGATGTCCCTGCCCTCGGGCACCGTCATGGCGTCCTCGCCGTAGGTGAGCCAGTAGACCTGTCCGCACAGATCGTCGGCCTCCACGGCGCGGGCCACCGCGTCGACGGTGACATCGAGGGGAATGAAATCGAGCCGGTTGGTCGGGTGCGCCGGCAGGTACGGCGCCTTGCCCCGGCAGATGAATTCCGACATGACCTGCACGATCTGCCTTCGGCTGCTTGCACCGGTCATCGAGTCGCCGACCAGGTTGGTCGGCCGGAAGATCGAGTAGGGCACGCCGCTCGCGGCGATCATCCGCTCCGATTCCAACTTCGACCAGATATAGGGGCGAACTACGTTGTCCTGCGCGACATCTCGCAGGTCGGTTCGTTCGATCGCGTGCACGAAGCAGGTGCTGAGGTAGTGCACGGGGGCGCCGGCCCGGTGCGCGAACTCCAGCACGCGCTCGGTGCCGTCGATATTGATATTCTGATACCGGTCCCGAGGTTGGCCCCAGGTGGTCAGCGCGCCCGAGTGGACGATGACGTCGGTGCGCTCAGCGAGCTCGTGCCACTCGGCTTCGGTAAGGCCGAGCCGTGGCTGCGCGAGATCACCGTGCACAACCTCGGTCACATCGGGCAGTTCGGTATCGGCGTGCACGAGCCCGGTGATGTGATGCCCGCGCAATTGGTCGACCAGCGCCCGGCCGATCACCCCGGACGGGCCGGTCACCAGGATGTGTCGTTTCTTGTGTGGTGGAGCTTGATTCATGCGGACTCCGTCTGTTCATCGAGTTGCACGACTGCGACCGGCGTGAACCGCCCTTCGGCAAGCTGCTGCTTGCAGCGGTGGCGCTGGATCTTTCCGCTCGGCGTACGCGGCAGCGCGTTGCGGCGCAGGAACACACACTCATCCAATTCCAGTGCGCCGGTGGACATTGCCGCGCCCGCCGAACACTCCGCCACCGCGCGGTGATCGATGCGCGCACCGCCCGTCTCGAGCAGCAGGGTCAGCCAGGGCTGCCCGGACCGGCTGGAATCGACCAGGGTGGTACAGCCGAACCGCAGCCCGTTCGCCGTCTCGATCGCCGATTCGACTTCTCGCAGATAGACATTGCGGCCACCGACCGAGATCATGTCGTCGCTGCGTCCGACCGGATACAGGTGATCGTCGATGACGAAACCCAGATCGCCGGTGTCGAGGACACCGTCGCGGAAGTGCTCGTCGGTGCGTGCCTTGTCGCCGTAATATCCGGAGGCCAGGGATACCGACCTGAACCGGATCGGCGCGAGCCGCTGTTGGCCCGGTCGCGGTTCGATCAGCTCCATGCCGGGGCACACCGGCCCGGCGGAGACCACCTTGGTCGCCGCGGGATGGTCCGGCTCGACCAGCGACAGCTCGCCCGCGGCCAGCGCGATGGAGTCGACGGTGACGTAGCTCGGCTTGTCGTTGAGTGGCGTCGCGGTGACCGCGAGCGTGCCCTCGGCCAACCCGTAGGCCGGCATCAACGCCTCCCGGCGCAGGCCGAAGCGGCCGAGGCTCTCGACCGCGTCCTCGAGTACCTCCCAGTGCACCCGTTCCGCGCCGATGATCGCCGCTTTCAGCTGCTCGAGTGAACCGGGCAGGGTCTTGGCGCGCAGCACGGTGACCCGCGCGGCCACCTGCAAGGCGGTCGGACTGCCCGCCGTGTAGTGCGCGCCGTAGCGGGCGATGTCCTCGAACCAGGTGCGCGGGGACATCAAAAACCGTTGCGGCGTCGAGTAATACGTCGTGACGTCGTTCCACCAACCGCTCAGCAGGCCGCCGAACAGTCCCATATCGTGCGACCACGGCAGCCAGGAGACGCCGATCTCGCCTGGTTCGGCGACGGTCAGTTTCGCCAGCATGTCGAGCTGCGCCGCGATCGCCCTCGGCGTCAGCATGCAGCCCTTCGGCGTGCCGGTGCTGCCCGAGGAGTATTGGATGAACGCCACGTCGTCGTTGCCTGGCAGCCGTGGTTCTGGGCCGCCTCGATCGATGGCGAGCGACTGGAACGAGCGGGTGCCAACGGTGGCGTGCAACGGGTCGGGCATGCTCGCCAATATCTCTGAATCGGCAAGCAGTACAACGGGTTCGAGTTGATCGCAGATGGCGCGCAGCTGTTCGGCATAGCCGAGCGGGTCGGTGCCGGCCACGCGGACCGGCAGCGACCCGACGGCGGCCCCGCACATCCAGCTCGCGAGCAACGCCCTGGCGGCGCCGGGGCCGTTGGACAGCACGATGGCCACCCTGGTCCCCGGTGCGACGCCGAGGCGCCGCAGCTCGGCGGTGGTTCCCTGCGCCTCGGCGACCAGGTCTGCCCAGGTCACCGAGGAGTAGGAACCGTCGACCCAGAACCGAGCGCACGACTCGAATGATCGCGCGTCGCCAACCAGGTGTTGCCAGAGATCCGGTAGGCCATCGACGGAGGAGGAGGCTGTCATTCCACGTCCGCCACGTCGACCGGGGCCTTGTCTTTGGTGCTCGCCTGCCCGCGCTCGGCCAGTGGACGGGACGGTTGGTGCGGCGCACTGCGCCCGGTGCCGACCCTGGTGAGTCCGTCGGCCCGTTGCTGCAGCTTGACCGGGTCGATCCGGATGACGTCAGAGGCGAGGTGCAGCTTCTCCAGCGAGAAGATGGTCATCGCGCTCAGATCCACCTCCCACCAACGGAATCCGTGGCGCGCCGAGCGTGGGAACGCGTGATGGTTGTTGTGCCACGACTCGCCGAACGACGGGATCGCCAGCCAGGCAACGTTGCGTGACTCGTCGGCGGTGTCGAAGCGGCGCCTGCCGAAGACATGGCCGATGGAATTCACGGCGTAGGTCACATGGTTGCCGATGAACATCCGCACCAGGCCACCCCACAGAATGCCGGTGAGGAACCCGGCCAGCGTTCCGGTCAATGCCAGACCGAGCAGGCCGGGCAGCAGCAGCCCGGCGAGCACCACCGGCAGGAAGTTGATCGACAGGAACCGGATATCGGAATCGCGGCAGAGGTCAGGACAGTAACGGACCGGATCGGAGGTGAGGTCCTTGTCGAAGAGCCAGCCGAGATGGGAATGCCACAGTCCCTTCATCATCCCGACGAAGCCGACCTCGCCGTTGTAATACGGGGAGTGCGGATCGCCAGCCTTATCGGCGACGCGGTGATGGCGCCGGTGATGGGCGACCCAGATCAGCGGCGGACCCTGGCCCGCCATCGCGCCCGCGGTGACGAAGAATATCTTGAGCGGCCGGTTGGTCTTGAACGCGCGGTGCGCGAGCAGCCGGTGGTATCCGATCGAGACGCCGAGGCCGCCGATCACGCTCATGATCACGAATACCACCAGGTCAGCGGGGCCGACCAGGGAATTCCAGAGCAGGATCATCGCCGCTATGACGCCGACGAACGGAAGGATCGATGCCGCGATGATGTAGAAGTAGTGTTCCCGTCCGTTCATTGGGGGACCTCTTCTTCGGACGGGTACTTCTCCGCGAGGATGTCGTTGGCCAGCGCCACCAGCGACCCGAGTGTCTTCACGTCAGCCGCGCGGGCCGGATCGAATTCGATCTCGTAGTCCTCTTCGATTTCGAAGACGACTTCGGCCGTTTGGAGGCTTGACATGCCGAGGTCTTCGAGTGGAGTGTCTTCGGTAAGCACAAGGCCGGCTGGAAAGTGGCCCTTGAGCTTCTGCTTGATCTTCGACTCGATCTCTTCCAGAGTGATCACGGATTGGCCCCTTATCGGTATCGAGGCGCGCATAAAAAATTTTCCGACATTGGAATATCCACATTGCGCACCAGAAATAACAGCAAAGCGGAAGTCGGAAATTAAGTCAGAGAGACCCCCCAGTAAGGCCTGCACTGAATCGCGCTCAACGTGTTACTAGTTGCTGACGACTATCGACTGTTTGATGTCGCGTAAATCACGATACGGCGGCTGCGGAGAACGTGTCAATGGGTCTGCTTTCGATCATTGATCAGTCCTGTTACGCCTCAGCGAATGTAATGTTCTCCAGATAATTGCCAGATAAGCTGTGCGTGCTGCGCAACGCTCCGGTGCAGGTTGGCGCTACCACTGGGCGAATAAGCTGTAGATAGCAAGCTGGAGGCGGTGCGGTCGTGGTTGATGATCATTCGATATGCACGCTTGCGAATATCGGGCTATCTTTCCGGAATGTTCGCTGGGGTAGGTCGCGTATCGAACTTGATACGTCCCATGAATTCGACGACCTTTGGCGTATCTGCCGGTTACGGGTTTGACCTGCATAAATGGTCTGTCTAGCCCACTTATCAGGGGCACGTACGGAAAGCTCGGCCGACGGCAGACTGGGGCAAGTCACTGTTAATTCCGGCCGAAGCTGGGTACCGCGCCAAGGCCGAGACTTTGTGGCAATCCACCCTGGGTATGTGGATAATCCGCGCCGAGTCTGCCGCAGTTGCCGACCGGTCGGTACTCGATCACAATTCAGTCTGATTGCGAGACTGTGCCGGCTATTGTGTGGTACTAAAGTGATCCGATTCGGGATAGCAGAGATCAACTATTGACTTGACGTATGCCCGACTGGTTCACTTCACCAATAGCGGTGCTGCGAATATATTCGTGTGCACTTCAATTCGCGGGGAGGTTGCCATTGTCCGCGCCGTCAAGACCACAAAGCCGACTAATCGTCGTTGTGAGCGACGAGAATAGGGTTGCGCCCGCCGCGGCCCGGGTGCTTATCGATCTTGCGGGTGCGCGGGATGTTCGGATCGCCGCCGAGCCTGCGGCCGCACCGGAAAACGACGAGTACCAGTGCGTACTTGCCCGGGCACACCGATTCCTCGATCAGGTGGCGCCTGCCGATTCCTACGTCTTGATCGAGGCACCGTCGCTGGCGCTTGCCCCCGCCGCGGTCGCCGCCGCCGTCGGTACCGAGCCCGCCGTATTGACGTTGCTGATCGTTGACCACCGCGAGCACCGATACCGTGTCACCGATCCCGCGGTGCTGCAGGACCAGTTGGCCGCGCTGTCCGCCGCGCTGCCCCGCTCCGTCGCGTTCACCGTGGCACCGGCCACCGTGCAGGTATACACCGAGCCGGACATCGACCCGTTCGTCTCGATGGAGTGTTTTACGCCCCGCTGGCCGCCCGACGAGCAGTGGGTGCTGGTCGCCGACATCGCCTGCGCCTTCGTCGATTCCCTGCACGCCGATCTCACCAGCAGACTCAGGGTCGACCCCGGTCCGAGCGCGCTCGGCGCGGCGCTGGCGCAGTTCCTCGACAACGAGGCGGGCGCCGAGTGGGGGCTGCACTACTACACCGGCTCGATCGTGGCGTCGTTCATCGACGGACTGGAACAACACGCACGCGGGCACGGCAATCCGGTGGTCCGTGGCCCGAGCGAGCACAGTCTCGCCTGCTCGGCGCTGGCGCGCTGGACACTGGATCGCGCGCCCTACCTCATTGTGGTGACCAGCGGCATGCACGACGAGTTCCGCGGCACCCTGGCCAATCACCTGCGCGCGCGATCGGCGGGATTCATCGTCTGCGCGGATTCGCGACCGGGACAGTGGTATCCGTTCCAGGGCACCATCCACCACCACGAGGACTCGCGCGCGGCGCTGCGGGCCAAGGGGCTCGCCATGGTCCATATCGGGGTGGCCGCCGATATCGCCCGCGGCCTCGCCGAGGCGTTCGCGCTCTATCGCAGTGGTCGCGGCCCGGTGATGATCATCGCGTCGCGAGATGTGTTGCGGGTCAGCGGCGATATCGGCCCGGTCGAGATCGAGGCCGCGGCACCCCTGCCCGACCAGGCACCGCTGGTCGAGGCGATTCGCCCCTCCGCGGTGGACCAATTGGTGAGCCTGGTGAACTCGGCGCCCAAGCGGTTGCTGTGGCAGCCAGCCCAATTGAGCGACGACGGACGCGCACTGGTCTACGAGCTCGCGTCGAAAGCGGGCATCGCGCTGGCCGATTCGCTCGCGAAACCCGGTGCCGTCGGCGCGTATCACCGGGGCAGGCGGGTGCCCGAATTCCTCGGCACCATGAGCCTTTACGGCTATTCGTCGCGGGTCTACGAGTACCTGCACGCCGACGGCCGCGTGCGCCCCGCGCGCGAACAGGCGCTGCTGTTCATCGACACGCCGATCGCTGAGATCGACACACCGTTCTCCGAGTCGGTGCTGCGCCGGATCGCCCCGGCCCAGATCATCGCCGACGAGCGTGACCGCGCGCCGTTCGCCGACCTCGTCGTACACGGTGAGACCGAGAAGGTGCTGCGGGCCATCGCCGATCGCCTCGACGTCGACCCGACGGTCCTCGCGCTGCGCCGGGCCGCCATCGACGCGACCGTCGACTCGCCCTCGGATGTTGTTGGCCTGCTACCGATTCGGCCGATGACGATCAACTACTTCTGCCGCAGACTGCGCGGCGAGCTCACCCGCCTCATCGAAGAAGACGGCTACCGCTACGCCGGGGTCTACGACGTCGGCCGCGCCGGGCTCTCCGCCACCTGCAACCTGCCGAGGACCGGCGTCGGCTATTCGGGCTGGTTCGGCCGCGCGCTGATGGGCGACGCCCTGCAGGCGCTGCCCGGCGTGCTGACCCGGCGCGACGAGAACGTCCTCGCCTTCATCGGCGACGGTGCCGCCGCGCTGACGCCGGATATCCTCCCGTCCCTGGTGCAGCAGATCGCGGTGGACGGCTCGCGGTTTCAGCGGAACCTGAGCATCTTTCGTTTCGTCAACGGCGGCCATTCGGTCATCCGCACCTATCGGGAGAGCAACGAGCTGTCGGCGGTGAGCACGCAGACCGGTGTGCTGAGCTTCGCCGACGGTGACTGGGACCGCTCGGTCGGTCCGTTGTCCGTGCGCCATCGGCGGGTGGCGTCCTTCGGCGACATCGATATCGCCCGGTTCTCGCACCGGGGAAGCATTGATCTATACAGCGTGCTCGTCGGCCACAGCAATGAGGGCGACGGGCTGAGTGTGCTGTCGGCCTTCGGTTGGCAGCGCGACGAACTGTCTAGCAGGACACTGTCTTTGGCTGGTGTGCTGCCGGATCGGAGGCAGTGATGAAGTTCGGTTTCCTTGTCCATCCCGTATCGGGTCAGCAGCAGAACATGGTGCGGGCGGCGACGCTGCTCGGTTCGACGATGGCGGGCCGCACCGGCCGGAGCTGGAATCCGCGGTTCCTTCCGGTGCCGTCGTTCGGCCGTGTCGTTTCGGCGACGGGCGCGACCTGCACGGGCGAGGTGCGGTATATCCCGTACACCGCCGAAGACCTGCTCGGCAACGTGTCGGACTCGGTCTCTTACGTCGTCGACCAGGTGCGTCAACTCCGGGCCGGCGGTGCCGACCTCGTCGGGCTCGGCGGCGCGACGTCGATCATCGGCAACCGCGGTCTTCGCATCGCCGACCAGGTCAATGTCCGTGTGACAAGCGGCAATTCGCTCACCGCGTACGCCGCGCACACGATGCTGCACCAGGTGCTCGACACCCTCGGTGAGCGGATCGAGGACGCGGCCATCGGCGTCGTCGGCGCGCCGGGTTCGATCGCGTCGGTGCTGGCGAGGATGCTGCTCGATGACGGCGCCACCGTGCTGCTGAGCTGCCGCAAGGGCCGCGTCGATCCGAAGCGGCTGCTCGCCGGATTCCCGCAGGAGCATCGAGATCGGGTGCGGATCACCGATGATCTCGCCGTGTGCCTTGCCAGCAGCGATATCGTGGTCGCGGCCTCGTCGACGGGCTCGATCATCGATGAGTCGGCGTTGCGGCCGGGCACGATCGTGCTCGATGTCGCGCTGCCCCGAGATGTGGTCAGGGCCGAGCGCCCGCGTGCCGATGTGCTGATCCTCGATGGCGGCCTGATGTCGACGTCGAGCGCGGTGCTGGGCGGCGGCTTCGGCCTCTCCGAACAGCTGAATGGTTGTCTCGCCGAGACGATCGTGCTCGCCCTGTCGGGGCGAGCCGAATCTTATTCGCTAGGAAAGGATCTCAGCGCGGCACGGGTCGCCGAGATCGGTGCGCTCGCGGCGGGACACGGCTTCCTGGTGGCCCGGCCGGCGAGCCTCGGCCGACCGATCGAGCCGGATCGCATCCTCGACTTCGCCGGTGTCCGTGGCACCGGTTCGCGGCCGACGGTCGACGAAACCGCCCTCGCCAAAAGGCGTTTCGCGAAATACGTGAATCCTCCGGTCAGCGCGATGTACGCGGTCCACAACATCGACAGGGTGTTCACCTCCGGCCTCGGTGCCACGCTGACCACCGCCGACGGCACCGACTATCTCGACTTCGTCGCGGGCTACGGCTGTTTGAACACCGGGCACAACCATCCGGTGATAACCAAGGCGGCCAGGACGTTCCTCAGTAGCGGTGAGCCCACTTTCGTCCAGTACACGTCGGTGCCGGCACGGACAAGTGAACTCGCCGAACGGCTGTGCCACCTCGCGCCCGGCGATATGGCGCGGGTCTACTTCAGCAACTCCGGCACCGAGGCGGTCGAAGCCGCGTTGAAGATGGCGCGGGCGGCGACCGGCCGGACCCGAATTGTGTACGCCGAGAACAGTTATCACGGCAAGACCCTCGGCGCGCTCTCGGTGACCGGCCGGGAGGCGCACCGGGCACAGTTCCAGCCGTTGCTGCCGGACTGCGTCGGCGTCGCCTACGGCGACGAGGCGGCGTTGCGCGCGGCGATCGAGGGCGCCGCGGCCTTCATCATCGAACCGGTGCAGGGCGAGGGCGGCGTAATCCCCGCTCCGCAGGGCTATCTCGCCGCCGCGGCGCGCATCTGCCGGGAGGCGAACGCGCTGTTCATCGTCGACGAGATCCAGACCGGACTCGGCCGCACCGGCACCATGTTCGCCTGTGAGTCCCATCTGGTCGAGCCGGACGTGCTCTGCATCGCGAAGTCGCTGTCCGGCGGTCTGGTGCCGATCGGTGCGACGCTGGCCACCGCCGAGGTCTGGGATGCCGCCTACGATTCGCCGACGCGGGCGATCGCACACACCTCGACCTTCGGTGGCGGAAACTTCGCCTCCGCAGTGGGTCTCGCGACATTGGACGTGCTGATCGCCGAACAGCTGCCCGCCCGCGCCGATCGGCTCGGCAAGCGACTGCGCGAGGGACTCGCGCAGGTCTGCGCTCCGTTCGACTTCATCGCCGAGGTGCGCGGCGTCGGCCTGATGAACGCGATCGCGTTCGATCCAGCCTTCCTCGCCGGCGCGACCCAGGCGGCGGTCGCCGAAGCGCTGACCAGGCTGCCCGGCGGCATGCGGGAATTCGCTGCGACGCTGCCGGATTCGGTGCGCGACAGCCTGCAGCAGGCGGGCACCGCCGTCGAA
Organism: Nocardia sp. NBC_01499; assembly: GCF_045040275.1. Classification (NCBI taxonomy): domain Bacteria; kingdom Bacillati; phylum Actinomycetota; class Actinomycetes; order Mycobacteriales; family Nocardiaceae; genus Nocardia; species Nocardia sp. NBC_01499. The sequence goes on from NZ_CP109426.1 coordinate 6,177,960, forward strand.
CAGGCGTTGAGTGATCTGCTGTGTATGCGATTCGTCTCCGCGCTGGGTTCCGAGCACCAGATACTGACCTTCATCACCGCGAACAGCAACCAGGTCATGCGAATTCAGCCACCGCTGGTGCTGACCGAAGACGATATCGACAAGTTCATCACGGCCACCGGCGAGGTGTGTGCGTCCATGCAGCACAAGCTCGGCAGTTGATCTCCCGCCGACTGCCGCGAGCACCCGCCACACCCGAACACGGAGGACAATCATGGACCGCGAACTCATCCAACAGCGTGTCACCAAGATGCTCAGCGAAACTTTGGACATGTCGGAAGACGAAGTGAGCGATCAGCAGATCGATCTGCGCGATGATCTGGGTATGGATTCCATCGACTTCGTCGATCTCATCGAGCTGCTCGAAGGTCAACTCGGCCAGACCGTCGAACGTGAGCAGTTGACGGACGTGCGCACCATCAGCGATGTAGTGGATCTGGTCGGCGATCTGATGTCCAAGCGTGATGTAGCGACCCCCGGTACCGCCCAGTGACCGGAGAACCAAACGTCTTGTCCGCCGATCCAGAACCGGACGACGGCCTCGGGCCGCTCGCCAGTGGCTGGCCGACGGTTGTCTCGGACTTCGCCGCCCGCAACAGATGGCGGATCGTCGCGGTCTGGGTGGTACTGCTCGGCATCGGCGCGGTCAGCGGGCTGACGCTGTTCGGATCGCTGCAGAGTGGCGGCTGGGATGTCGCGGGCTCCGGCACCGTCGCGGTGCGCGAACTGCTGTCCGAGGGCCTGCAGGGGCGCGGGACGACAACGGCGGCGCTGGTGGTGCACGATCGCGAGAACACCGCGGCCGCACCGGCTTTCGACCAGCGCACCCGCGAAGTCTTCGATACCGTGCTCGCCGATTCCCGGCTTCGGGCCGAGAGCAGCTTCGGCTGGAGCACGCTGTCACCGTTGAACCGGGGCACCTTCCTCGGCGCGGACCGCGCGACGGTGGTGACCTCCATCGGATCCGGCCTCAACGATGACGAGGCGACCAAAGACCTGCCGAACGTGCAGAAGGATCTGGTCAAACGCTTCGACTCGCAAGGGCTCGACGTAGCCCTGGTGAATGTGCAGATCTTCCAGGGCGCGATCAACGAGGAGGTGGTGATCAGCCTGGTGCGCGCCGAGGCGATCGCGCTGCCGCTGGTCGCTCTCGTCCTGCTGTTGCTGTTCCGCAGCGTGGTCGCCGCGCTCGCCGCGATGGCAACGACATTGACCAGCGTGGTTTTCGCGCTCGGCGTCCTCGGGTTCATCGCCCCGCACGTCGAGCTGTCCATCTTCGTGCAGAACATCGTGCTCATGTTCGGCCTCGGTGTCGGGGTGGACTACTCGCTGATCATGATCAAACGCTTCAAAGAGGAGTTGGCGATCGGGCGTGACGTGCGCTCGGCGGTCGCCACCACGCTCGGCACGTCCGGGCACACCGTGATCGCGTCCGGCGTGACGATCATCGTCGCGGCCGCGGCGCTGTTCGTGGTTCGGTTGAACGCGATCGTGTCACTCGCCGCCGGTGCCGCGCTCGTCGTCGCCCTCTCGGTGCTGATCTCGATCATGCTCACGCCGGTGCTGCTGCATCTGCTCGGCCACCGGATCAACGCGGGCCGGGTGCGACTGCCAGGCGGGGTCGGCGGCGTCGAGTCCGCGACCAACGAGGAGTTGGCCACCCACCGCTGGTACCGCATGGCATTGGCAGTGATGCGGCGGCCGGTGGTTTCGCTGATCGCGGGGGCGGCGGTGCTGCTCGCGCTCGCGATCCCGGCGGCAAGCATGACGCTGTCGCTGCCCGACCCGCGGATTCTGTCGTCGAGTTCGTCGATCCGGCTCGGCTTCGATCACATGTCCGACCAGTTCGGTCCTGGTGTCGCCTTGCCGATCCAGGTCGTGATCAGCAGCCAGGCGCCGCTGACCGACCCGGCTGTCGCGGGCGCGCTGACCAGCTTCGTCGACGACGTCACGGCGATACCCGATGTGGCAAGGGTGAATTCGGCGTTGACCGTGCTGCGCCAGGTCTCCGCGACCGATCCGCTCGCGGCGCTGGCACCGGCGGCGTTCGATCGACTGCCCGCGGACGCGAAGCAGGGCGTGCGCTACTTCATCTCCGACGACGATCACCACTTCGTCGTCGAGATTTCCGGAAAGCACGATGCGGCGGATCGGGACACCCATCGGATCTTGGAACTGGTCACCCAACGGATGGGGCAGTTGCCCGCCCCGCTGACGGCCGAGGTCGGTGGCGCGACGCAGCGCGCCGAGGACGTGAACCGGGTGATCTCGGACGCGTTGCCGCTGGTGATCGGCCTGATGCTGATCGCGGTCTACACCGTGCTGCTGCTGTCGTTCCGTTCGGTGTTCCTGCCGCTGAAAGCCATTGCGATGAACGCGCTTTCGGTCGGCGCGACGTTCGGGGTGCTGGTCATGATCTTCCAGTACGGGTGGGGCGCCGGGCCGGTCTTCGATCAGTCCGGCTATCTGGTCGCGTTCGTCCCGCCGCTGGTACTTGCCATGATCGTCGGCCTGAGTACCGACTACGAGGTGTTCCTGTTGAGCCGGGTCAGGGAGGAGTACCGCGCCGGTAGTGACAACGAACTCGCCGTTGCTCGCGGCATGGCGCGCACTGCGCCGCTCATCACCGGTGCCGCGACGTTGATGATCGTCGTCTTCGCGGCCTTCGGTATCGCGGGGAACATGCTGATGCAACAGATGGGCATCGGCCTTGCTGTCGCCGTCGCACTGGACGCGACGCTGGTGCGGATCGTCATCGTGCCGGCGGCGATGAAGTTGATGGGCCGGTGGAACTGGTGGCCGTCGGGCGCACGAGTGTCCGGCGTCGGCACCGAAAAGGGGAGCGCACGTGCCACCAACCAATGACAGTTATGACGTCCTCGTTGTCGGCGCGGGCATGGGCGGGATCTGCGCCGCGGTGTTGCTCGCCGAGCGCGGATACCGGACCTTGCTCGTGGAACGACTCGACCGGATCGGCGGCCGCGCCTCGACCGAGGAGATCGACGGATTCCTGGTCAATACCGGTGCGGCCGCCTTCGAATTCGGTGGCGCACTGGAGGAGCTGTGCGGCACGGTCGGCGTGACGTACGGCGCCACCGCGCCGACCGACCAGGCTGTGCGGGTACCCAAGCGCAGCGTTGTGCTGCGGTTGGGGCCCGTGACGGTGAACCTCACCCCGGTCATCGGCGGCTGGGCCAACGGTATGTTGCGCTGGATCTGCAAGGTGAGCTTGGCCCGGCTGCCTCGGGCATCGGCGAAGCGTGGCCTGCGCACCGACGAGCTGACCTTCGAGGCGTGGCTGAGCCGATTCACCAAGAACAAACAGCTCCACGCGATGCTGCGCAATCCGCTTGCCTCGTTCTTCGTCACCGACGAGCACGAGTTGCCCGCCGCGGCCGTGTTCACCTTCTTCTCGGAGAAGACCGGACTGCGCAAGTTCGGCTTCCATCCGGCGGGCAGCATCGGGGTCGCTCGGGCGTTGACCGACCGATTCCTCGAGCTGGGCGGCCAACTGTCGACCGCCACCGAGGTGCGCGGCCTTCGGGTCGAGGACGGCCTGGTCACCGGGGCGGTGCTGGTCAAGGACGGGGCCGAGGTCGACATCGACTGTGCCATCGCGATCAGCGATACCGGCCCGCGCAACACCGTCGAATTGGTTGGGGCGCAACACTTTACGCCGGAGTACCTGAAGGCGGTACAGGAGACAAGGGCCGCGGCGCTGATGGCGGTCAACTTCGCCACCCGAAAACCGTTGGGGCGCTTCGGTGCGATGACCTTCGGCCGGACCAAGCACGGCAGGTTGCTCGAGGTCATCAACTTCACCGCCACCTGCCCGGAGATGGCTCCCGAGGGCTGGCATCTCTACGTCGGCTGGGGATTACCGGCCACGGTGGCCGGTGATTTCGACAGTGCGCGCGAGTCCGAGCTGCTCATCGAGGATCTGCGGGCCATGTTTCCCGCGTTCGGTGAGGCGCGGGTGTTGTCGGTCGCGGTCAACCGCGATGCCTGGCCGGGCCAGCACGCGGCGCCAGGGACCGATATCGCGCGCGGCACACCCATCGCCAATCTGTGGAACGTCGGCGATGGGGTGAAGGACTTCGGGGACGGCGGCATGGAGTCGGTCGCCAAGACGTCGTGCGCGGTGGTCGAGGAGATCGTGGCGAGCAAGGCCGTCGGATCGCGGAGCTGAACGGCGCTATTGCCGGTTTTGGGAAGTCTTAAGGACTTGAAAAGCGGTGGCGGGGATGCTGCTGCACTATGAGCACTGTTGCGGCGGTTGGCGGCTTCGGCGTCGCGGGGTTGGGCGGCGGCGGCTTCGGTGTCGCGCGGTTCGGTCTGAAGCGGCTGTTCGGTTTCTCGGATGCCGCGCGCGGCGAGCACCTGCGGTTACCCGCGCGAGCGAGCGGTACGGTCGTCACCGGCGGGTGGGCGCGGAAGAAGGTAGCGATGGAGCCGGACGGGTTGGGCGTATTCGTGGCGCATCGTCCCCGGCTGTTCGCACTCGCGTACCGGATGCTCGGGTCGGCCGGTGAGGCCGAAGACGCCGTGCAGGAGACCTATCTGCGCTGGGATGGCGCCGATCGTGACCGAATCCGTTCCGCCGAGGCCTGGTTGACCACCGTGCTGGTGAATCTGTGCCGCACCTGGCTGGTTTCGGCGCGGGCGCGCAGGGAGACCTACGTCGGGCCGTGGCTGCCCGAGCCGGTGTCCACCGCGCGCGGTGAGCTCGGTCCGCTGGAGACCGTCGAAGAGCGCGAGCTGGTTTCGTTCGCGCTGCTGACCACGATGGAGCGGTTGAGTCCGGTGGAGCGGGCGGTGTTCGTGCTGCGCGAGGCGTTCGGCTACGCCCATCGCGAGATCGCCGACATGCTCACCATCACCGAGGCCAACTCGCAGCAGATCTACCGGCGGGCCGGGGTGCGGGTGCGGGAAGGCCGGGCGCGCTTCGACATTCCGAGCGAGTACGCGGGCGAGTTGATCAAGCGGTTCCTGAAGGCGGCGCGTACCGGGGATGTCGAATCGCTGGAGCAGATGCTGACCGCCGATGTCGTCTCGATCGCGGACGGCGGTGGTCAGATCAACGCGGCCAAGGTCCCGGTCGTCGGTGCGAAGAAGGTCGCGCGATACCTGTGCGGCCTGTTCCGGTGGGAGGTGCCCGGGTTGGAGCTGTTCATCGAGGAGGTCAACGGCGCGCCCGCCGCGGTGGCCAGGGTGGACGGCGTGCCGCTGCTCGTCGCCGGGGTTGAGCTGGTCGATGGCGCGGTCGCCACGCTGCGGCTGGTCGTGAATCCCGAGAAGCTGGCCTATTTCGCCAGGTCTGCGGGGGCTTCGAAGTAGTTTTCGGCGAGAGTGACGTGCTTCACGGCGCGTAGTTGTCAGGGATGGTTGCGCTGTCCGGTCTGAAGGGTGTCGGCCGATCGAAAAGGAGCCACATCATGACCGGACAGCATCGGATCGTCGTCCTCGGCGCGGGGTACGCGGGCCTGGCGGCAGCCGGGCGCCTCGTGCGCACGGCGCGCGGGGCCGAGATCACCGTCGTCGACGCACGCGCCCGCTTCGTCGAGCGGGTACGGCTGCATCAACAGGCGGCCGGACAACAGATTTCGGCATGGGATCTGCGAGAAATATTGGAAAGCAAGAAGATTCGCTTCGTCAACGCGCGTGCGAGCGAGATCGATACCGAGGACAAGCGGGTATTGCTTGACACCGCAACGGTTCTCGACTACGACACCCTCGTGTACGCACTGGGCAGCATCGCCGATCAGAACGGTGTCCCGGGTGTGGCGGAGCACGCCCACTCGGTCTCGACACCCGAGGACGCGGACCGCTTCACGGCGCCCGGTGGGGCCGTCGTCGTGGTCGGTGCCGGCGCCACCGGGATCGAACTGGCCGCAGAACTCGCTGAGTCACAACCGGATTCGCGCGTGTCGTTGCTCAGCCCGGAGGAACCGGGTGCGTGGCTGTCGCCGCGGGCGCAGGCGCATATTCGCCGGGTGCTCGAGCGGCTCGGCGTCGAGATCCGCTCGGATGCCAAGGTGATCGAGGTGACCGAGGGCGGGGTGCGGCTGGCCGACGGGTCGTTGATCGGGTCCGCCGCGACCGTGTGGACCGCCGGCTTCGCCGTGCCGGATCTGGCGGCGCGAGCGGGCCTTTCGGTCGACGGCGCAGGCCGGGTACTGACCGACGCGTCGCTGCGGTCCGTCTCGCATCCGGACGTGTACGCGGCGGGCGACAGTGCCGTGATCGCGGGTCCAGGCGGCCGGGAACTGCGGATGGCTTGCGCGACCGCGCTGCCCACCGGCACGTACGCGGCCGACGCCGTTGCCGCGCGGTTGCGCGGAGCGGAGCCGGGGCGGCTGCGGTACCGGTTCGTGCTGCAGTGCCTGAGCCTCGGCCGCCGGGACGGTCTCATCCAGTTCCTGCACGCCGACGATTCGCCGGGACGCATCGTGCTGACCGGCCGGACGGCGGCCTGGGTGAAAGAGCTGATCGTGCGTGGCGCAGGGTGGGTAGCCCGGCGCTGAATTCGCTTGTCGCCGAGCTGTTTCCGGTGCTGGTGCGCTTATCCGGCACCGGAGTCCGATAACGGATCCGGCTTCGTCAACTCGGGGTTGACGAAGCCGGATCGTCAACCTATCGTTGACGCATGACCTCTCCATACCGCCTCGACGATCTGATCGACGGCATCAAGAAAGCCCGCCCCGACAACGTGCTCGACCAACTGTCCGACGCCGTGGTCACCGGCAATCACCTCGGTGAACTGGCCGACCATCTGATCGGCCACTTCGTCGACCAGGCCCGCCGTGCTGGCGCATCGTGGACCGATATCGGCGTCAGCATGGGCGTCACCAAACAGGCCGCGCAGAAGCGTTTCGTGCCGAAGGGGCCCGGCGATGTGAGCCAAGCCGCCCAGATGGACCCAAGCGCGGGTTTCGCCAGGTACACCGACCGGGCCCGTTCGGTCATCGTCGCGGCGCAAGAAGCCGCCCGTGCCTGCGAGAACGCGGCGATCGGTACTCCGCACCTTGTGCTCGGTCTGCTGGCCGAACCCAACGGCATCGGTGTGAAAGAGATCCTCACCAGCGGCATCACCCTGGAAGCGGTTCGTGACGCCGCGACCGCCGCGCTGCCCGCCCGCTCCGACAACATTCCCGCGCTCATCCCGTTCGACCCGGAGGCCAAGAAGGTCCTCGAACTGACCTTCCGCGAGGCACTTCGCCTCGGCCACAACTACGTCGGCACCGAACACATCCTGCTCGCCCTGCTCGAGCAGGAGAACGGCACCGGCCTGCTCACCGGGCTCGGCATGGACAAGACGAAGACCGAAGCCCATATCGTCGAGCTGCTGTCCGTGTACTACTCCGACAAGTCATGAGGCGAGGGTGGGCCCGGATTCGCCGCGCCCGCCTCGGATTTCGTGCGGTCAACACCGCACGGGTGCGTCGGCGGCGATTGGTTCACTCGCGGGGCGCGTCGACCGATCGGCGCTCGCCATCGGTCGAGCAGCGCCCGGTCGGCATGCCGCGCGCCGCCTGAACCCTAGGCTCGCCCGCGCAGCCCGCCACCCCAACGTGGCCACTGCGCTTGGGGTTTCGGCTCGGAAACCAGTGGTGCGCGCTCGGTATCGGTGACGTACAGGGGTAGGTGGGGCGCCAGCTGCTCGAGTAACGCGAGGGTCTTTCCGCCCTGCGCGGCCCGATACTCGGTCATGGTCAGCCCGACGATCTGCAGGAATCGCACACTGCCGTGCGGTGTTTCGATGGTGCCGAGCTCCGGGTCGACCGTGAATCCGACGGCGTGAATTCCGGAGTTCGGTTGGTCCGCGGCGATCGGGCCGTTCGCCTTGATGGTGTGTCCCGGCTCGAACCACTTGCCGGACTGGAAGACATAGCGGGCGAGGTTCTGCAGGAAGTTCGCCGGCCACACCGGCGGCTCGGTGTCGGTGGGCCTGCGAACCAGCCGGAAGGTGAATTCGAAGCCCCAGCCGGACTCGTCGAGGTTGTCCCACTCCTTCTCGTACAGCTCGGTCATGCCGTAGCTGATGTAGTGCCAGTGCGGCACCGGCTCGGTGCGTGAGTACGCGCTGATCCCGTCGAGCGGATCGGGTCCGCCGAGCGACCAGCGGTGATCGGTCGCCCAATGGAAGGGTTCGCTATCGCCGTACAACGGCCGCAGCGCGCCGTCGATGGCATTCCAGCCGGGTGCTTCACTCACTGAGCCACCATAAGCAGATCGCCGCCGCCCGCGCCGCGCGAGTCGGATCGCGTTGCTGGACAGCCGGTCAGGCGTCGGGCACGTTGCGGGCGAGTTCGTCGAGCCAGGCCGCGGCCGACGCGTCGCTCGGCGCGCGCCAGTCACCGCGCGGCGAGAGTGAGCCGCCGGAACCGACTTTCGGCGCGTTGGGCAGCGTCGAGCGTTTGAACTGGCTGGTCTGGATGAATCGGCGCAGGAACTCCGCAAGCCACCGTTTGATCGTGGCGAGGTCGTAGGCGTTGTGCTGGTCTACCAGGTCGGGCCAGTGTCCTCGGTTCGTATCCGACCAGGCGTGCCTGGCCAGATAGGCGATACGGCTCGGGCGGTAACCGAAGCGCAGCAGATAGTAGAGGTGGAAGTCCTGCAGCTCGTACGGGCCGACCGTGGCTTCGGAACTCTGACTCGGCGCGGCGGAATCGGTGTCCGGCACCAACTCCGGTGAGATCTCGGTCCGCAGAATCGACCCGAGCACCTCGTCCGCCGCGGGCCCGAACTGCGCGGTGTCGACCGACCAGGCGATCAGATACTTGATCAGCGTCTTGGGCACCGACGCGTTCACGCTGTAGTGCGCCATATGGTCGCCGACGCCGAAAGTGCACCAGCCCAAGGCGAGTTCGCTGAGATCGCCGGTGCCGATGACGAGCGCGCCGTGCTGGTTCGCCAGCCGGAACAGGTGCGAGGTCCGCTCGCCAGCCTGCACGTTCTCGTAGGTGATGTCGTACTGCGGCGTTCCGTCGGCGGCCGGGTGGCCGAGGTCGCGCAGCATCTGGGTTGCCGACGGGCGAATGTCGATTTCCCGCGCCGTCACACCGAGCGCGTCCATCAGCCGATGCGCGTCGGTCCTGGTTCGGGTGCTCGTCGCGAACCCTGGCATGGTGTAGGCCAACACATTTGCCCGCGGCAGCCCGAGCCGGTCCATCGTCTTGGCGGCCACGATCAGGGCCTGGGTGGAGTCGAGCCCGCCGGAAACACCGATGACCACCCGCTGCAACCCGGTGGCACGCAGCCGGGTGCTCAGGCCCTCCACTTGGATGTGCTGCACTTCGGCGCAGCGTTCGTTGCGCACGGCCGGATCGGCCGGAACGTAAGGGAAGCGCTCGATTTCGCGCCGAAGATCGACAGTGCCCGCGGGAATCGGTAATTCCACCTCGACGCGACGTAGCTTGGACAGCCGCTCCCGATGGTCGTGCACATTGTCAGCAAAGCTGGTGGCGCGCAGCCGATCCGCGGCCAGTCGGCGCAGGTCGAGATCGGCGGTGACCAGTTGCGGATGATCGGCGAACCGCGCACCCTCGGCGAGCAGATCACCGTTCTCGCACACCAGCGCCTGCCCGTCCCAGGCCAGGTCGGTCGTCGATTCCCCATGCCCCGCAGCCGAATACAGGTACGCGGCCAGATAGCGCGCCGAATGCGACGTGCACAGCGCCCTTCGGTAGTCGGCCTTGCCGATGACGATATTGCTCGCCGACAGGTTGACCAGCACCGTTGCCCCGGCCAGCGCCGCATAACCGCTGGGCGGCAACGGAACCCAGCCGTCCTCGCAGATCTCAAGATGGCACACGAACCCGTCGAGATTGCTCGCCGTGAACAGCAGATCGGCGCCGAATGGCACCCGCTGTCCCGCGATCGTGATGTGCGTTTCGAGGTTCTCCCGCGCCGCCGCGAACTGCCGCTTCTCGTAGAACTCGCGATAGTTCGGCAGGTAGCTCTTCGGCACGGCGCCGAGCACGACGCCGTGGCACACCGCGACGGCGCAGTTGAACAGCCGTCCCTGCGTCCGCACCGGAGCGCCGACCACAAGCACCGTATCGATGTCGACGCTCTCGGCGACTACCTGCGCCAATGCGGCCCGCACCGCGTCGTCCATGGCGTCCTGGTGGAACAGGTCGTCGGCGGTGTAGCTGGACAGCCCGAGTTCCGGGAAAACGGTCAGTACTACTCCGTCGGCCGCCGCCTGCCGCGCGAGCAGCAGCGTCTGCTCGACGTTGTACGCGGGGTCGGCCACCCGCAGCCGGGGCACGGCCACCGCCACCCGCGCGAAGTCATGCCGATAGAGCGATTCGAAGGGCAGTTCACGCACTGCCGTCCCCCTTCGACGAGGATGGGCGGAGATGATCATGATTTCCCCTCCGGAACCTACCCTCGATGCTGGCCCGCTAAGCTATAGCAATGGCGGATGAAACGGATTCCGACCTAATCGCGGGGGAACGACGCGCCGATCTGCTGCGTGCGCTTTCGTATGTGTCCACAGAGTCACAACCGGACGGCAGTTATGTCGTCAACGGCGATCTTCCCCCCGAGGTGGCGCCCCCATTCATCAGGGCGATCATGCGGGTCGAAGCGGAGTTGTTGTTGCACGATGCCGAGCTGGTCACCGTGGAGGGCGGCGAGCCCCGCTCCCCGGAGGAACGCCGGACCGACGCGTTCGTCGCATTGGTATTGCGCGTCGACGATCGGGCATAGGACCTAACCTTGCACTCGGCACTGTCGAGTGCTAGAAATGGCTTTGGCACTCTCGACCTGTGAGTGCCAGGTCGGGACGGTGAGATCGGGTTCCATCGACACCCTCGGTCGTCCGTCGCGGGCACCGCACCTGGCCAGCGTAAATAGGGCGACCCAACCTGCGGTCGTTCCTGTGTGTCAGCCCCATATACATGTGGAGGATCTCAACGCAATGGCCAAGACAATTGCGTACGACGAAGAGGCCCGTCGCGGTCTCGAGCGGGGTCTGAACGCCCTCGCCGACGCGGTCAAGGTGACGCTGGGGCCGAAGGGTCGCAACGTTGTCCTGGAGAAGAAGTGGGGCGCCCCCACGATCACCAACGATGGTGTTTCCATCGCCAAGGAGATCGAGCTGGAGGACCCGTACGAGAAGATCGGCGCCGAGCTGGTCAAGGAAGTTGCCAAGAAGACGGACGACGTCGCTGGCGACGGCACCACCACCGCCACCGTGCTCGCCCAGGCGCTCGTGCGTGAGGGCCTGCGCAACGTCGCGGCCGGCGCCAACCCCCTCGGCCTGAAGCGCGGCATCGAGAAGGCTGTCGAGGCCGTCACGGCTCGCCTGCTGGAGTCCGCCAAGGAGATCGACACCAAGGAGCAGATCGCTGCTACCGCTGGTATCTCCGCGGGCGACTCGTCCATCGGCGAGCTCATCGCCGAGGCCATGGACAAGGTCGGCAAGGAAGGTGTCATCACCGTCGAGGAGAGCAACACCTTCGGGCTCCAGCTGGAGCTCACCGAGGGCATGCGCTTCGACAAGGGCTACATCTCGGGCTACTTCGTCACCGACCCCGAGCGTCAGGAAGCGGTCCTCGAGGATCCGTACATCCTGCTCGTCGGCTCGAAGATCTCGACCGTCAAGGACCTGCTGCCGCTGCTGGAGAAGGTCATCCAGGCCGGCAAGCCGCTGCTGATCATCGCCGAGGACGTCGAGGGCGAAGCCCTGTCGACCCTGGTGGTCAACAAGATCCGTGGCACCTTCAAGTCCGTTGCCGTCAAGGCGCCGGGCTTCGGTGACCGCCGCAAGGCGCAGCTCGCCGACATCGCCATCCTCACCGGTGGCGAGGTCATCAGCGAAGAGGTCGGCCTCTCCCTGGAGACTGCCGGTGTCGAGCTGCTCGGCCAGGCGCGCAAGGTCGTCATCACCAAGGACGAGACCACCATCGTCGAGGGCGCTGGCGACCCGGAGGCCATCAAGGGCCGGGTGCAGCAGATCCGTGCCGAGATCGAGAACTCGGACTCGGACTACGACCGTGAGAAGCTGCAGGAGCGTCTGGCCAAGCTGGCCGGCGGTGTTGCGGTCATCAAGGCCGGTGCCGCGACCGAGGTCGAGCTCAAGGAGCGCAAGCACCGCATCGAAGATGCCGTGCGCAACGCCAAGGCCGCCGTCGAAGAGGGCATCGTCGCCGGTGGCGGCGTGGCCCTGCTGCAGTCGGCGCCTGCCCTTGACGACCTGAAGCTCACCGGTGACGAGGCGACGGGCGCGAACATCGTGCGCGTCGCGCTGTCCGCGCCGCTGAAGCAGATCGCCTTCAACGCAGGCCTCGAGCCGGGCGTTGTCGCCGAGAAGGTTTCCAACCTGCCCGCAGGCCACGGCCTCAACGCCGATTCCGGCGTGTACGAGGACCTGCTTGCCGCCGGTGTCGCCGACCCGGTGAAGGTCACCCGCTCCGCGCTGCAGAACGCGGCGTCGATTGCGGCTCTGTTCCTCACCACCGAGGCCGTCGTCGCCGACAAGCCGGAAAAGTCCGCCGCCCCGGCTGGCGACCCGACCGGTGGCATGGGCGGCATGGACTTCTGAGTCCAGCCACCAGGCAATACCTGTAGAAACCGAAAGCCGGTCCACCCTCGGGTGGACCGGCTTTCGGCGTCTGCGGCGTCCCTTCCGCTTATCTCGGGACCGACCATACAGGTTAGGCTAACCTATCTTCAAGTCGAGTTGGGGAATGGCTCAGATCCCGTCGACGGCGACGATGGTGAACGGCTTCGGGGTGCCTTGGCCCATCGGGCCGCCCTTGTCGAATTGTGAAGAGACGACCAGGGTTTGGTTGTCGGCGTGGACCAATGTGGTTGGCAGGCCAAGGGATTCGTCGGTGATGCGCTGGTCCATGGTTGCCGTTGCGCCGTCGTCGGTGACGGTCCAGCGGGCGATGGCGTTGTCGGTGTTCTGTACCACCCACAGGGTGTTGTCGCGCAGTTCGAGTCCGTCGCCGTGGATCAGGTCGCCGCCGTGCAGGGCGACCTTGCGGATCGGGTCCGCGGCGTTCGGGGTGAGGTCGATGCGGTACAGCTCGCCGACGTTCATGTCGACGACGAGCAGGTAGCGGCCGCTGGCGTCGGCGACGATGCCGTTCAGGGTGAAGACGTCGGGGGCGTGCGGCGCGACGATCGCGCTCAGATCGAATTGTGTTGTCATGTCGGCACGTCCGCCGCGCGCCGCGGCCTCCGTCACCTGCGCGGCCGTGACGCGGTAGACGACGCTGCGGGTGGTGTCGGTCAGGTAGGCGGTGCCGTCGGGGGTGATGGTCAGGTCGTTGACGAAGCGCCCGGCCGCGCCGGGCACGTCGAATCGAGCGATCAGGGCGCGGGTCGCGATGTCGTACACGTCGACCCCGGCGGTCGAATCGGTCACCCATAGCCGCCCGGCCTGATCGACCTTCACGCCGTTCGCGGTCTTGCGTCCGTCGGCGCCCTCGGGCAAGAAGATCTCGGCCTTCTTGGCCCCCGGTGCGGCCCGGTAGACGGCCCCGGTGCTGAACGAGCCGACGTAGGTGTCGCCGTTGCGCGGATCGGCGGCGATGCCCTCGGGATAGGCACGGTCGGGCAGGTCGTAGGCGGTGGTGATGCGCACGGACTGTGCGGAAGGGGCGGGCTGTGCGGTGTCTTCGGTGGTTCCACAGGCCGCGACGGCGGTGCAGGCCGCCGCGATGGCGAAGGTCGCCATGCGGCGGCGCGTTGCGTGGGACATGGTCATGCCTCTCATCAGGTCTACCTCTTAGATGTATTCATATCTAAGTGTGAACACGAAGATAGATTAGAGTTCTAACATTCGTCAAGAGTCTTATGAAAGGTTGGGCAGATACCATGCGGTCATGACGTCCCTGCACTCCTCCGAGCGCCTCGGCTCGTACGTGAAGCGCGCTGAGCAGGCGCTGCAAACGGCGAAGCACGCCGCGCTGAAGCCCGCGGGCGTCACTGTCCCGCAGTACTCCGCCCTGCTGTTCCTCGACGAGAACCCCGGCATCTCGGCCGCCGCCCTCGCCCGCCTCTGCGGCGTGACCCCGCCGACGATGAACACGGTGCTGACCAACCTGCAGGACCGAGGCCTCATCGAGCGCACCCCGCACGCCTGGCACAAGAACATCCTCGAAACCCGCCTCACCGAAGCGGGCGCGGCCGTCATGAAAGACGCCGACGTCCGCGCGGTCCGGGTGGAACGAGCGGTGGCGGCCGGATTCACCGACGCCGAACGCGCGACGCTGCGGGAACTCCTCACCCGCTGCGCGGACCTCTTCGACTCCATCCGGCCCGAAACCCCTACTGCCCCAAAGAAGTAGGACGCTCTGGGTGCAAACCTGTTGCTGCCCAATGCAATAGCAGGTCCAGGTGCGCGTCAGTTCTGGTCCTGCGCCACCGCTCGGCGTGGTGTTCGCTGTGTCGCCACAGCGCAACGCGACCAGCATGCGACTCGCTCCATTACGCAACTGGGCGACGTCTGTGGCGAGACCTGGAGTGCCGCTGGAAGATACGCTCTGTTCTCTATTCGGCGTCCTATTCGCCGAACTTCCCTTGTGGCATGAAGTCCCCTGGGGGACAGGACGAATCAGGCATAACCAGCGGTCCAGTTCGGTTGAAAATAATTCTATTAATTCCCGTCAAATTCACGCACGGTCATCTGTGACCGCCGGTATCGTCCGTTTCGGCAAACAACCAGTGACAATGGCTTTTTCGGGTCCATATCGCTGATATCAACGATCTGACCTTCCGTCGAGCATGATTGAGAACCTACTGTTGGCATTGCGCCTATAGTGCGCGATGAGTTGGCAACAACTCTGCCAACTTTCGGCTAACGCCTGGTCAGTTGCGGGTTGATACCAAGGGCCCGATCCATGTCGAGCGCTTCTTGGGCTTCTGTATTGTCTGGCCCAATGTCACAGGATGCGAATACGGGTCGAATGTATGCCGGGCAACCCGTCGAGGACCGGCAACGTCAGCGGCGTGCGCGTTTTCTGGAATCGGGCCTGACGGTCTTCGCGCGCGACGGTTACGCCAATAGTTCGGTCGGCGCCATCTGTAAGGACGCCGGACTCTCCTCACGACAGTTCTACGAGGAGTTCACCGGCCGCGAGTCCCTACTACTAGAGCTCTACGAGCAGATCGATCGCGAGTCACGCGACGCGGTCGCCAAGTCATTGGAAAGCAAGGCCGACGCGAGCGCGCTCGAGATCATCGACGCGTCCACCCGTGCCTACGTCGAGTCCATCGGATCGGATCCGCGCAAGGCGCGCGTCGCACTGGTCGAGGTGGTCGGCGCTGGGCCGAAGGTGGAGAAGTTCCGGCTCGAACTGCGCCGGGTCTGGGGTTCGCTGCTGGCCGGCGCCGCGGAGGACGCGGCCATGCACGGCGAGATCCCGACCGGCGACTACGAGATGCGGGTGCTCGCGATCATCGGCGCGGTCAACTACGTGGTGGATTCCTGGAGCGGTTCGGATCCCCGGCCGCCGCTCGACGACGTGATCAGGGTGTTGAGCAGGGTGATCATGGGGGCGGTCGGCGCATAACCGCCGATCGGGCACGGTAGCGTGCCCGGCATGGAGACGGTCCCGATCCAAATGCCGGACGGCAGCACGGTTCCGGTGCTGCTGATCCCGGCCGCTGGCACGCACCGGCATCCGATCACGCCGGACGCGCCGCGGCCGGTGCTGGTGCTCGTGCCAGGGCTCGGCGTTCCCGCCGGGTACTACGAGGGCTTCGCCCGCGGACTGTCGGCGCGCGGGTTCGACGTGGCCATCGGGGAGCTGCGCGGCAACGGTGACAGCACGCCGAAGCCGAGCGCCGCCAGCACCTACGGCTACCACGAACTGGTTTCGGTCGATTTCCCGGCGATCTTCCAGGTGGTGCGCGACCGTTTCCCGGCAAGCACGCCGTACCTGCTCGGGCACAGCATGGGCGGCCAGTTGGCCGTCATGTACGCCGCGCGGATCCGCGGCAGGCTCGGCGGGCTGATCCTGATCGCCTCCGGAACGCCGTATTACCGTGGCTACCCGGGACTTTCGAGTCCCGGCATGCTGGTCGGCACGGCGGCGGCCTCGCTGACCGCGAGCCTGGCCGGGTTCTGGCCGGGCGACCGGATCCCCGCCGGCGGCTTCGGCAGGCAGTCCAAGGTGCTGATCTCGGATTGGGCGCGGTTGGCCCGCACCGGCCGGTTCCAGCCGGTCGGTGCGGATATCGACTACGAGGAGCGGATCGCCCGGCTGAAGCTGCCGGTGCTGTCCATCACCATGACCGGTGACGACCTGACACCGCCCGGCTCGGCCGAACACCTCCTGGAGAAGCTGCCGAAGGCCGAGGTGACCACCTGGCATGAGCCGGAACCGTTGGGGCACAACGGCTGGATCCGCGACTCAACCAGTACCGTCGATCGGCTGGAGAAGTGGTTGCGCGACCGCTAGATGTGCCTGCGGCCCACGTCGAGATGGTGGCCGAAGCCGTCGAGCATGGCGTCCAGCCCCACATCGAAATGATCGGTGGCGGTGGCCTGTTCGGGTTGCTCGGTCCGCTGGGCGGTGACCGTGGCGATGGCGTGGCTGAGGATGTGCCCGATCGTGTACTCGCGCAGGCAGCGGGTCAGCTGGTCGGCGACCGTCGCCGAAAACCCCGCGCCCTGAAGGTGTTCCACCATCCAGCTACCGGTTTCGATGGCCAGCTCGCTGCGCACCGGACGAGTCGCGAAGACCGGCACCGCATTCGGGTGTCGCCGCAGCGTGGAACGCAGCCGGTGCGCGTAGGCGCGCATCAGGTCGCGCCAAGGTTCCTGCCACGGTAGGGATTCCATATCCAGTTCGGCGAACATCGCGGCGGCGATGCCGTCGAACAGCTCCTGCTGATCGGTGAAGTGCCGGTAGGCGGCCATCGGGTCGGCGCCGAGCGCGGTGCCGAGTTTGCGCATCGAAAATCCGTCGACACCCGTCTGATCGATGAGGGTCAACGCGACCGCGGCGATATAGTCGCGGTTCAACGTGGTGCGCGTCGTGGGCGCCGGACTCGGGCGCCGCGCACGAGCGCGCCGCACACGGGACACTTCGACGGCGTTTTCGGAATCCACGACTGCTTTCCTCCCGGCCCAAGGTCTACGACGTAGATGACCTCTACACCGTAGGCCCCGGGCCCCGTAACCAGCGGTTATCCGCGCCGTTCGAGCAACATCTGAGTGAAGAACTCGTAGATCAGCCCCGCCTGGAAGGCCGACTGCTTGTTGTCCGCCGCGCCGCCGTGGCCGCCCTCGATGTTCTCGTGATACCAGAACTCGTGCCCCTGCTCCGCCAGCAGCGCGGCCATCTTGCGGGCGTGGCCGGGGTGCACGCGGTCGTCGCGGGTGGAGGTGGTGAGCAGGATCGGCGGGTAGGCCACGTCGGCCCTGGCGTTCTGATACGGCGAGTACTTGCTGATGTACTCCCACTCTTCCGGCTTGTCCGGATCGCCGTACTCGGCGACCCACGAGGCGCCGGCGAGCAGCAGGTGGTAGCGCTTCATGTCGAGCAGCGGCACCTGGCAGACGATGGCGCCGAACAGTTCCGGGTACCGGGTCAGCATCACGCCCATGAGCAGGCCACCGTTGCTGCCGCCCACCGCGCCGAGCTGATCGGCGGTGGTGATGCCCCGTGCGACAAGGTCTTTCGCGATCGCGGCGAAGTCCTCGTACACCTTGTGCCGGTTGGCCTTCTGCACCGAGGTGTGCCACTGCGGGCCGTATTCGCCGCCGCCGCGGATATTGGTCATCACCCAGGTGCCGCCGCGTTCGAGCCAGCCCATCCCGGAAGCGCCGCTGTAGGCGGGGGTGCGCGAGACCTCGAAGCCGCCGTAGCCGGACATCACCGTCGGGCCCGGTGCGCCCCTGCGGTCGCGGTGGCGAATCACGAAGTACGGCACCTGTGTTCCGTCGTCGGAGGTCGCGAAGAACTGCTCGGTCTCGATGCCGTCGGCGTCGAAGAACCCTGGCTCCTGCTTGAGTTGCTCGGTGTCGCCGCCGACCGAACTGGCCAGCAACGTCGCAGGTGTGGTGAAACCGCTTGTGGTGAGCATGAATTCGTCACCACCCTCGAGCGGGTCCAGGTTCATCACGCTGGTGGTCGCCATCGGCGGGGTATCGGCAAGCGACTCCCTGCGCCAGCCGTCCGCGCCCGGTGTCAACACGTAGAGCTTGGTCTGCACGTCCTCCAGGGTGATGAGCAGCAGATGGTTCTCGGTCCAGCCGTAACCGTGCAGCGAGGTGTGTGCGTCAGGGGTGAAGATCACCTCGAAATCACGTGCGCCGGAAAGGAACTTGTCGAAGTTCATGGCCAGCAGGGCGCCGGCGGGGTAGGCGTTGCCGCCGACCTCCCACGGCGACTTCAGCCGGACGAGCAGCCAATCCTTGTACCAGGATTCGCTGGCATCGGTCGGCACGTCCAGATGCCGCAGCGTGCCGTCGTTTTCGAGCAGATAGACATCCTCGTTGAAGAAGTCGGTGGCGCGGCCGATGAAATGGCGTTCGTAGCCGGGGGTTCGGTCGTAACCCGCCGAGACCGCGACGTCGCCGGGTTCACCTTCGAAGACGGTTACCGCCTCGGTCAACTCGGTGCCGCGCTGCCAGCGCTTGGCGATGCGCGGATAGCCGGATTCGGTCAGCGAGCCAGGGCCGAAATCCGTGCCGATGTACACGGAATCGATGTCGATCCAGCGCATCTCGGATTTCGCCTCGGGCAGGAAGAAGCCGCCGTCCGCCGGATCGATGAATTCCCTTGTCGCCATGTCGAACTCGCGCACCACCTTGGCGTCGGCACCGCCGCGCGACAGGCTGATCAGCGTGCGCGACTGCGCCGGTCGCAGCACCGCGGCGCCGCCCCACACCCAGTTCTCGTCCTCGGCGGCGGCCAGCGCGTCCAGGTCGATCAGCACGTCCCAGTCGGGCGACTTCTTGGCGTACTCGGCGAACGTGGTGCGTCGCCACAGCCCGCGCGGATGCTCGGCATCGCGCCAGAAGTTGTAGAGCCAGCTGCCGCGCCGTCCCGGGTAGGCGATCTTGGTGTCGGTGTCGAGCATGTCCAGAATGCGATGTTCGAGCGCGCTGAAGCGGTCGGAGGAGGCGAATCGCTCGACGACCACGCTGTTGTGCGCACGCGCCCAGTCGAGGGCCCGCTCATCGGTCACTTCTTCGAGCCAGAGGTATGGGTCGGTCACATCCTGCTCAACGCCACTCATCCCCACATTGTTGCCGACCAGCGCAAATCGGGCCGTAAGCGGGGGAGATACTGGTTCGACACCGTGCGCGGCGGCGGGTTCAGTGCGGCCAGGCTCAGTAGGATCGCGGTTTCGAGGCCGATCCGACCAGGAGGTTTCCTTGCCGCCCTTTCTGTGGGAGCAGCACTGCTGCTTACCGTTGGTGCCCTCGGCGCGGATCGCGGACCTCGCGCGATATCCACTCGGGTCGTATTTGTCGGTGAATGTCGGGTACTCGCCGCATTCGACGGAGGATTCGGTGAAGCTGACCAGGCAGTATCGGGCGGACGCGCTCGCCGACGGACGATTCCGCCTGGTGCACAGCCACGCCGACATCGGCGATCCGGACACCATCGCCCTTGCCTTCGACCTGGAGGACTCCGGCCCGCTCGGCGGCGACCTGGACAATGTGGAACTGTTCTACGACCTGGGCGTTCGCTCGATGCTGCCGACCTACAACAGCGCGAACAAGGCCGGTTGCGGCTGCCTCGATACCGAGGACACCGGGCTTACCGGCTTCGGTAAGGACCTGGTGCGCAAACTCAACGAGGTCGGCATGTTCGTCGACGGATCGCACTGTTCCCGGCGCACCGGGCTCGATATGGCCACGCACACCCAGGTGCCGATGATCTACAGCCATTCCAATTTCGCCGCGCTGTGGGAGCACCCGCGCAACATCACCGACGAGCAGGCGAAGGCCTGTGCCGCCACCGGCGGCGTGGTCGGACTCAACGGCGTCGGTATCTTCTTGGGCCACAACGGAATCGACGACGGCGCCGCACGAATCGAGGCAATGGCCGAGCACGTCGAATACGGCATCGAGTTGGTCGGCATCGAACACATCGGCATCGGCTCGGACTACTCGTTCGACTCCGAGGACTTCAACGGCATGCTCGCCGACCACCCGGAACTGTTCCCCGAGTCCTACACCCAATGGGGCCCACTGCAATGGGTTCCGCCGGAAGACCTGCTCGGCGTCGGCCGGGTGCCCGGCCTCGACGAGGTATTGGCGCGGCGCGGATTCAGCGAACCGGACCGAGCGGCCATATTCGGCGGCAACTTCTCCCGCGTCGCCGCGCAGGTGTGGCGCGACTAGCCGAGGTGTTCGGCGACCCGACACCACGGCCCGACACCAGCTAGTCGAAATGTCTGATTCCTCACTCGATCGGTCTCGACAGCGCCGATCGTGCGGCCAGGTGTGGCCTGCGGCTCATTGTTGTGGGGGACCGGTGGGCCAACTCCTAGTGGCAGAGTTAGGCTCGTTGTCGTGACTTCCCATTACGACGTTGTCGTTCTCGGTGCCGGTCCTGGCGGTTACGTCGCCGCCATCCGTGCGGCACAGTTAGGCCTCCGTACCGCGATCGTCGAGCAAAAGTACTGGGGCGGTGTGTGCCTGAACGTCGGCTGCATCCCTTCCAAGGCGTTGCTGCGTAACGCTGAACTGGCGCACATCTTCACCAAGGAAGCCAAGACCTTCGGGATCTCGGGCGAGGTGAACTTCGACTTCGGTGTCGCGTTCGATCGCAGCCGCAAGGTGGCGGACGGCCGGGTCAAGGGCGTCCACTTCCTGATGAAGAAGAACAAGATCGACGAGTTCGACGGTAAGGGCACCTTCACCGACGCGAACACCCTCTCGGTCGAGCTGTCCAAGGGCGGCACCGAGACGATCACGTTCGACAACGCGATCATCGCCGCTGGCACCGTCACGAAGCTGCTGCCCGGCACCCAGCTCAGCGCGAACGTGGTCACCTACGAGGAGCAGATCCTCACCCGCGACCTGCCCGGCTCGATCCTGATCGTCGGCGCTGGCGCGATCGGCATGGAGTTCGGCTACGTCCTCAAGAACTACGGCGTCGACGTGCGCATCGTCGAGTTCCTCGACCGCGCGCTGCCGAACGAGGACGCCGACGTCTCCAAAGAGATCACCAAGCAGTACAAGAAGCTCGGTATCACCATCACCACCGGTGCCGCGGTGCAGTCCATCGACGACGACGGCTCGAAGGTCACCGTCGCGATCAAGGACAACAAGTCCGGCAACGTGGAGACGGTCACCGTCGACAAGGTGCTGCAGGCCGTCGGCTTCGCGCCCCGCGTCGAGGGCTACGGCCTCGAGGCGGCCGGTGTCCAGCTGACCGACCGCGGCGCCATCGCGATCGACGACTACATGCGCACCAACGTGGCGCACATCTACGCCATCGGTGACGTCACCGCGAAGCTGCAACTCGCTCACGTCGCGGAGGCGCAGGGCGTTGTCGCCGCCGAGACCATCGCCGGCGCGGACACCGTCACCCTCGGTGACTACCGGATGATGCCGCGCGCCACCTTCTGCCAGCCGCAGGTCGCCAGCTTCGGCCTGACCGAGCAGCAGGCCCGCGACGAGGGCTACGACGTCAAGGTCGCGACCTTCCCGTTCACCGCCAACGGCAAGGCGCACGGCCTCGGCGATCCGACCGGTTTCGTCAAGCTGGTCGCCGACAGCAAGTACGGCGAACTGCTCGGCGGCCACCTCATCGGCCCGGACGTCTCGGAACTGCTGCCCGAGCTCACCCTGGCGCAGAAGTGGGACCTCACGGTCAACGAGCTGACCCGCAACGTGCACACCCACCCGACGCTCAGCGAGGCACTGCAGGAAGCCTTCCACGGCCTCGCCGGGCACATGATCAACTTCTGATCCACGCCGCGTAGCCGAACGGTGGCGTCCAGACCAAAGGGTCTGGGCGCCACCGTTTTTCGTGTGCTGAGCGAGTGCTGCCAAGCGCCCGCCGGAGCACCGATCAGAGCATGCCGTACGCGTGCGTCGGGGTGAGCAGGGCGAGGGCGCGGCGGTCGGCGACCATTGCTCGGCGGTAGTCGTCCCAGTCGGGGTGTTCGCCGTTTGCGGTGCGGTAGTAGTCGACGAGGGCTTCCACGGTCTCGTCGTGCGGATCGGCGGCCACCGGGGTGACCGAGGCGATGGCCTCGATGACGGCGTAGGCGAAGAAGTCCTCGCGGGTGACGTGGATGGCGGCCCACGGTTCGCGCACGAGGTTGTGGTACTTCGCGCGGTCCGCGGTGATGGAGACGCGGATGATGCCGTCGCCGCCGATCACGTGCAACACATTGGACAGCTGCGGTCGGCCGTTGCGGCGGATGGTGGTCAGCACGGACCTGCGGTGGTCGCGGGCGAAGTCGACTGCTCGGGCGAGTTCCATGCCGGTATTCAACCGGTCGTGATCGAGGTCTCTTCCCCCGGTCGCCTCACTCGCGGTGGTAGGCCGCCTGGGCGTCGCGCACCTGCGGCATGTTCGTCTCTACCACCAGAACCAGCGCATGCAATTGATCGGCGACCTGCGCGCCTAGTTCGGTCAACGTGTACTCGACACGCGGCGGGATGGTCTCGTGTACCTCGCGATGCACCATGCCGTCACGTTCCAGGGCCTGCAGGGTTTGCGACAACATCCGCTCGCTGACGCCGTCGACCCGCCTGCGCAGTGCGCTGAACCGGTACGAACCCTCGCGCAGCGCGACAAGGGCGAGGATGCCCCAGCGACTAGCGACATTCTGCAAAACCGGCCGTGACGTGCAGTTCTTGGCGAACACGTCGGGTTCCAGCGTCGGATCGTCCAGGTCTGGCGACGATGTCGGCTGTGTGCTCATGCAACCGATAGTACCCAACTTGACCAAAGTGGTGTATGAATGCATAGTACTTACTAATAGTTAGTGCTTAACGAACCGTGCATACCCGTGGAGGTAGATATGACCGTTGCCGTGACCGGTGCCAGTGGACAACTGGGCCGTCTCGTCGTCCAGGCGCTGCTGCGCGAGGGTGTCACTCCAGTCGCGATCGTGCGTGACCCGCAGAAGATCGCCGATCTGGCCGAGCAGGGTGTCGACGTGCGTCAGGCGAGCTACGACGACGCCGATTCGCTGGATCGCGCGCTCGCCGGTGTCGACCGGGTGCTGCTGGTCTCCGGCAATGAATTCGGTGCCCGAGTAGCTCAGCACACCAACGTCATTCGCGCCGCCGAGCGCGCGGGCGTCGAACTGCTCGTCTACACCAGCATCCCGCAGGGCGCGCAGAACTCGATGATCCTGGCGCAGGAGCACATCGGCAGCGAGGCGGCACTCGCGGCGTCGACTGTGCCGCACGCGATTCTGCGCAACGGCTGGTACTGGGAGAACTACCTCGGCGGCCTCGCGCACGCCGTCGAATCCGGCGTCCTGCACGGCGCGGCAGGCGAGGGGCGGGTGGCCGGCGCGGCGCGTGCCGACTACGCCGACGCGGCCGCCAAGGTGCTCACCACCGACGGGCACGCGGGGCAGGTGTACGAGCTGGGTGGCGACGAACGCCTCACCTATGCCGAACTGGCGCAGTCGATTTCGACGGCAGCCGGCAAGCCGGTCCGCTACGAGAACCTGCCCGAAGCCGACTATGCCGCCGCCCTCCAGCAGTCCGGACTCGAGGCCGGTTATGCGAAGGTGCTCGCCGACGCCGACGCGGGCATCACGAAGGGCCTCCTCGATGTGACCAGCGGCGACTTGCAGAAGCTGCTCGGGCGACCGGCGACTCCCGCGGTCGAGGTGTTCCGCGCGGCGCTCGCCTGAGAGTCGCACCGCCGCAACCTGTTTGATTTCCCGCGCCCCCTCCGGTGCGGGAAATCAAGGCAGGTAGATCACGTTCAGCCCGGCGTCCGGCCGATACGCTGTACTTTGTAGAAGAATTCCCGGGCGGCCGCACTACGACCTGGATCACGCCGATACGATCGGGACGACCAGGCGAGGAGGCAGGGTGGACGACGGTTCGGCGCAGCAACCGCAGCGTCGCGGCAAACAGGACCGCAGCAGCGCGGGCGACCCCGTGCGCACGCTGGAATTGTTGTGGCGGATTTCCAGCGGCCCTGCGCGCGGACCGAAGCAGCGCAGCAGCGTGGATGCCGTGGTTGCGGCGGCCATCGAGCTCGCCGACGCGGAGGGTATCGGCGCGCTCACCATGCGTGCGGTTGCGACCAAACTCGGGCTCACGCCCATGGCCACCTACACCTACGTGCCTGGCAAAGCCGAACTGCTCGATCTGATGGTCGACAAGGTCTACCGCGAGATGGACCGCCCGGACCTGTCGGATCTGCCATGGCGCGATCGGGTCAACACCATCGCGATGACGAACCGCGCCATGCTGACCCGCCACCCGTGGGTCGCCTACCTGCCGACCACCCGCCCGCCGCTCGGGCCGGGCATGGCCGCCAAATACGACCACGAGCTCCGCGCCTTCGACGGCCTCGGCCTGGACGACGTCACCATGGACGCGTCGCTCACCTACGTCCTCGGCTTCGTCACCTCGGTGGCCCGCATCGCCATCGATACCGCGCGTGCGGCCGCGGACAGCGCGATGACCGATCACCAGTGGTGGGAGCGTGCGGCGCCGCTGCTCGCACAGGTCTTCGACCCGCAGCAGTACCCGGTGGGTGCCCGCGTTGGATCGACCGCAGGGCAAGCCCACGGCGCCGCCTACAACGCCGACCACGCCTACGAATTCGGTCTCGCCCGAGTACTCGACGGTCTGGCTCAGCTCATCGAAAACCGCTGAGCGTCAACCTGTCTCGCGCACGCCTTATGATTCCCCGCACCTGAAATCGCATGCGAATCCCGGTGCGGGAAATCAAGAGGCGTGCGCCCGCTAGACCCCGTCCCGCTGGATGCGTAGGGCGGTGATGGTGGAGGCCAACCCCTCGTACTGGTTCGCCAACAGCACGATTTCGATGAGGCTGCGCTCGTCGTAGTGCTCGGCCAGCGCCGTCCAGTGCGCGTCGTCGAGGTCGCGGGTCCGCACCAGCTGGTCGACGGCGGCGAGTAGTGCACGGTGTTTGTCCGACCAGCCCGGAGCGTCGGGTCCGGTGCGCAGGCGGTCGAGGATCTCCGAGGTCACTCCGGCCCGCCTGCCGAGCCGAATGTGGTGGTCCATCTCGTATTCGCAACCACTCAGGTGTGCGACGCGAATGATGACCAGCTCCGACTCGTGCCGCGGCAGCCGACCGCCGGGCATGAGTTTGCCCGAATAGTGCAGCCAGCCGCGGAACAGTCCCTTGGTGCGGCCGAGGGTGCTGAACAGATGTGCGTCATCGGTGCCCGCGGCCTTGGAAAGGACCTGCCAGACAACCCAGTTGATCGGACCCAGCTCGCGCAGGCGTCCGGGTGAAATGCGTGGTCGCAGCGCTGAAACCATGCTCGGTCGGCTCCTCCGCGTTGATGGGCGAGCGGCCAGGCGGTGCCGGGCCGAGCCGTCAGCCTACCGGCGAGTACGCGCCGAATCGAGGGCGTGACCGACACTAAATGGTCCACCGGCCGGTGCGGTGCCGAATTGCCTGCGCACGCTGGCGATTACACCGTTACGATCGATTTCGTGCGGAGATGGGTAACTCGTGGGGGCACCCAGAGCTCGCCATGCACTCGATCGCAGGCAGGCAGCGCGGCGTACGCGGCGCGCAGCTAGTACGGCCTGACGGACGTGGAGAGGCGGACGAGCTCGACATGCTGGTGAGGGTCAAGCCCGGGGCACAGCTCTCCGGTGCCGAACAAGAATTCGTCGAATGCCTGCGCTCCTACCCGTCGGCCGCCCTCGCCATGATCGACCTACAGGTCGGCGACCGGCAGATCGACGCGGTGATCTGGACGCCGCGCGGACTGACGGTGCTCGAGGTCAAAGGCTTCCGGCGCAGGCAGAGCGGCATTCTCAGCATCGCCGCCGACGGCCCGTGGAAGATCAGCGATGCCGACGCGGACCTGGACGAACCGTCCGGCAGCCCGTCCGATCGACTGGAACACGGCATCGCCACGGTGAAGACAACGCTCGAGCGGGCACTGCTCGACCCGGGGCATGTGTGCGGCGCCGTCGTGCTCATCCCGTTCCGCGGCGCGGTGGTGCGGCCGTCGCGCACCAACCTGCGGCCCGGCCTCGATGTCGTTGTCGGCAATGTCGCCGACGCCACCGAGTTGCGCATCTACCTCGAAGGTTTCTCGGCCGGACCACGGAAGTGGACCGCCGACCGGGTGATCGGTGACTGCACCGCGCTCGGCCTTGCCGACCTCGCACCATCGCGCGCCGACCTGGTCGCCGCCGGGTT
Source organism: Nocardia sp. NBC_01499 (assembly GCF_045040275.1). NCBI lineage: Bacteria > Bacillati > Actinomycetota > Actinomycetes > Mycobacteriales > Nocardiaceae > Nocardia > Nocardia sp. NBC_01499. The sequence goes on from NZ_CP109426.1 coordinate 6,204,326, forward strand.
CGAGCAGGTCGCGCAGGAGACCCCGAGCGTCATCGCGCGCCCACCCAAGCCGCGGGTCGAGCCGACGCCAGGTGTCGCGACGAAACGGCATTCATACGCCGGGTGGACCGTCGTCGCCCTGGCGGTCATCGGGATGATCGCGGTCATCGGGATGATCGCCAACTCCCTCGTGCACGACTCCTCCCATCCCAAGCCGCAGGAAACCAGCACGCCGAGCCCGACCCCCACCCCACCGCCGTATCACCCGACCACCTGCTGGCCGTTCCAGCAGAGTTGCTGAGCGGTCCAATTACCCACGGCCCCAGCCTGTTCGGCGGGCAACGGATCGCGGCATATGTCCACGAGTCGCCACGCGATTCCGACCGCCGCCGGAATGACGGCGGCACTTCAGCCGGGCCACCTTCAATCACGCACGGCCCGAGCGAGTTTCGTCAGTTCGAGGGCGCGCTGGGTGCGGGCCAGGACGTGGGCGCGGGAGATGTCGATGTGGGTGATGAGGGTGTGCATGGCCCCTTTCGCGTTGCCGGACAGGAGTTGTTCGGCGATCGCGATGTGTTCGGTGGTCATGGTGGCGATGCGCTCCGGGGTCGGCACATCCAGGGTGCGGACCGGGCGCACCCTCGTGTGCACCGCGGCGAGTGCCTCTGCCAGTGCGGTATTGCCCGCGGCGGCCAACAGGGTGGTGTGGAAATGCTCGTCGGCGACCAGCGCGGGGCCAGGCTCGGGTGGGTTGGCGCGCAGCGCGTGCCAGGTCTCGAGCTCGGCCCGAATCAGGTCGAGATCGTGTGCGGGACTGGCATCTTCGGTGCCAACGCGTTGAATTCCTCTTGCCTCTAGCACGATTCGCAATTCATACAGGTGGCCGAGTTCGTCGAGCCGCGGCCGGTACGGGTGCAGCCCGTCGGAGCGCCGCTCGACCAGCCCGTCGGCCTGCAACCGGGCGAGCGCCTCGCGTACCGGGGTGCGTGACACCCCGTAGATGTCCGCGAGACGTTCCTCGCCGAGCCGTTCGGTCGGCACGAAGACCCCGGCGGCCAGATCCCGGCGCAGCGAGTGATACACCCGCTCGCGCAACGGAATCCGCCCGCCGTGCGGCATGGCGGCCAGCTCAGATCGCCATCGCCGAGCGGACCGCGGCCTCCGCGCCCGCGCCGCCCTCGCCCGTCGAGGTGACCCGACCGGAGGCCAGGATGTAATAGCGTTGCGCGGCCTGCAGCGCGAAGCCGATGTGCTGCTCGACCAGCAGCACGCTCAACCCACCGCGCCGCGTCACCTCGATGATGGTGCGCTCGATTTCGGCGACAACCGACGGCTGGATGCCCTCGGTGGGTTCGTCGAGGATGAGCAGCTTCGGCTCGGTGATCAGCGCGCGAGCGATGGCCAGCTGCTGGCGCTGCCCGCCGGAGAGCAGACCGGCCTTGCGGCCCAACAGTTCCCGCAGCGCGGGAAACAGATCGAGCGATTCGTCGATCAAGGCCTTGCCGCGCTTGCGACCGTCGGCGACCACCTGCAGGTTCTCCGCGGTGGTCAACTGCGGGAAACTCTGCTGGCCCTGCGGCACATACGCGAGGCCGCGGCGTACCCGCCGAGACGGGGACAGCTTGGCGATCGCCTCGCCGTCGAACCTGATCTGCCCCGACTTGGTGCCGATCAGCCCGACCGCAGTACGCAACAGCGTGGTCTTGCCCGCCCCGTTGTGTCCCATGATGGCGACAACGCTGTCGTCCGGAACAGTCACCGACACACCGTGAATCACCTCCGTCCGGCCGTAGCCGGAGTGGATATCGATGAGCTCAAGCATCAGACGGACTCCTGCACGGTTGTTTCGTCTTCGAGGGCCGTTCCGATCGCGGCGGCGGTACCGAGATAGACCTCCTGCACCTTCGGATCCGCCTGCACCTGTTCGACGGTGCCCTCGCTGAGCACCTTGCCCCCGGCCAGCACGGTCACCGAGCTGGCGAACGCGCGCATGAAGTCCATATCGTGCTCGACCACCACGACGATGCGTTCACCACCGATGCGGCGCAACAGGTTTCCGGTCTCCTCGCGCTCCTCGGCGCTCATGCCCGCGACCGGCTCGTCGAGCAGCAGTACCGACGCGTTCTGTACAAGCAGCATGCCGATCTCCAGCCACTGTTTCTGACCGTGCGCCAGCACACCGGCCTGCCGGTCCCGCAGGTCGCCGAGCCCGGTGATCTCCAGCGCCTCCTCGATCGCGGGCAGCACCGACTTTCGACGGCGCAGCATGGTGCGCGCCGAACGGCCGGCACCCGCGGCGATGTCGAGATTCTGTAGCACGCTGAGCTGCTCGAACACACTCGCCGTCTGGAAGGTGCGGCCGACGCCGAGCCTGGCGATCTGGTGCACCTTCTTGCCGAGCAGTTCGACGCCGGTCTTCTGTGCCGATCCGGTCGCCGAGACCAAGCCGGTGATCGCGTCGATGAGCGTCGTCTTGCCAGCGCCATTGGGGCCGATCAGAAAACGCAGATCGCCTTGCAGCACAGTGATATCGACATCGGTCACCGCCTTGAATCCGTCGAAACTCACCGAGAGGCCACGGATTTCGAGGTACTCGCTCGACATTCCGGCATTGCCGCCGAGCCTCGGCTCGGATGCGGTTGTGGTCATCGCGATTCCACCTTCTCCGGCTCGATCTCGGGCTGCGATTCGAGAGCGATCGCTGCGGGCGTGATCGGCGCGGGGTGACGGAACCTGCTGTCCAGCAACCCTTTCAGCATCGGCCAAACACCGGCCAGCCCGGCCGGGATAAAGCCGATCACCACGATGAACAGCACGCCTTGCAGATACGTCCAGCCGGACGGGAACTCCTCGGAGAACGCGGTCTGCGCCCAGGCCACCCCGATCGCGCCGAGCACCGGGCCGAGCAGCGTGTTACGGCCGCCGATCGCGACACCGACGAGGAACGCGATGGACGGCACCACGCCGATATCGGCGGGCGAGATGATGCCGACGATCGGCGTGAACAGCGCACCGGCGATCCCCGCGAAGAACGCCGCGACCACATACGCGACGATCTTCACGTTGGCAGGGTCGTACCCGAGGAAGCGCACCCGCTCCTCCTGATCACGCACCGCGACAAGCAATTCGCCGTACCGGCTGCGCATCAGCTGCCGCACCAGCGCGACAACAACGAGCAGCGTGCCCGCCGCGATGAAGAACAGCATCTTCCGGTTCGCCGGATCGGACAGCTTGAACCCGAAGAAGGCGCGGAAGTCGGACAACCCCGTGAATCCACCGATCGCCTGCTGCCCGGTCAGCATGATCGCAAGCGCCGCCGCCAGCGCCTGGCTCAGGATGGCGAAGTAGGCGCCCTTGACCCGGCGTTTGAACACGCCGTAGCCGAGCACCGCCGCCACCAGCGCAGGCAGCACGAGGATGCCGATCAGCGCCACCGGACCGGACGCGAAAGGCCGCCAGAACGACGGCAATTCGCGAATACCGGAGATCTCCATGAACTCCGGCACATCGTTGCCGAGCCGCGACGCGTCCGCCATCTGCAGATGCATCGCCATGATGTAGGCGCCGATGCCGAAGAACACCCCCTGACCCAGCGTGAGCATTCCCCCTCGGCCCCAAGCCAATCCGATCCCCACCGCGACGATGGCGAAGCACAGGAACTTGGCAAGCAGATTCAGCCGGAAGTCGCTGAGCGCGGCCGGTGCGACCGCGAACAACAGGATCGCGGCGATACCGAAGCCGCCCACCGCGGTTAATGTCGAGTGTGCGCGCCACCGTTCTACCAGCGTGGTCATGCCAAACTCCTTGTGCGGACAGTGAACAGACCCTGCGGACGGACCTGGAGAAAGATGACGATGACGACGAACACGATGACCTTCGCGATCGACGCGGTGGTCGAGTATTCGATGTAGGAGTTGAGCAGGCCGAGCGCGAATGCCGCGATCACCGTGCCCTTGATCTGGCCGAGCCCGCCGATCACCACCACGAGGAAGGCGTCGATCAGATAGCTCTGCCCGATGGTCGGGCTGGTCGACCCGATCAACGTGAGCGCCACCCCGGCGACCCCGGCCAGCCCGGAGCCGATGAAGAACGTGCTGATATCGGTGAAACGACTTGATACACCACTGGTTTCGGCTAGCCCTCGGTTCTGCACGACGGCCCGGATGCGACGACCCATCGGCGTCGTCTTCATCACCGTCGCCAGGATGATCACCGCGGCCACCGCGAGCACGAGAATGAAGATACGACTCTTCGGCACCACCGCGCCGAGGATGGTGACACCACCGCTGAGCCATTGCGGCGCAACGACATTCTTGGCGGGCGCGCCGAAAATGTCACGGGCGAGCTGTTGCAGCACCAACCCGACACCGAAGGTGACAAGCAGGGTGTCAAGCGGCCGGTCGTACATCCAGCGGATCAGGCCCATCTCCAGCGCCGCGCCGAGCAGACCACCGACAAGGAAGCCGACAAGCAGCGAAACCACCAGCGATATACCGGCCGACGAAATGACCTTCTGCACAACATAAGTCGTGTAACACCCGGCCATGATGAACTCGCCGTGCGCCATATTGATCACGCCCATCTGACCGAAGGTCAGCGACAGCCCGAGCGCGGCGAGCAACAGAATTGATCCCAGACTCAGCCCCGTGAAGAGCTGGCCGATCACGACGTCCACAAGGACTCCTGTGTTATTGGCCGCGCGGGCGCGGCGTGTTCAAGGATTACTACTTGAGGCCCGCGGCCCAGTCATAGGACTTCAGGTACGGGTCCGGCGTCACGGCCTTGCCCGAGTCCCACACGGTGTAGATGAGCCCGTCCGGCCGGATCTCACCGATCCGGGCGGTCTTGGTGATGTGATGGTTCGAGCCGTCGACGGTGACGAGACCCTCGGGCGCCTCGAAGGTCACGCCATCGGCCGCGGCCTGAATGTCGGCCACCTTGAACGACTTCGCCTTCTCCACGGTGTTCTTCCACAGATAGACCGAGGTGTACGCGGCCTCCATCGGGTCCGAGGTCGGCTTGTCCGCGCCGAACGCCGCCTTGTAGTCCGCGACGAACTTCTTGTTCACCGGCGAGTCGACGGTCTGGTAGTAGTTCCACGCGGTCAGCTGTCCCGCGACATTCTGCGCGCCGATACCAGCGACCTCCTCCTCGGCGATGGACACCGAAACCACCGGCATCTCAGCGGCTTTCAGCCCCGCGTTGGTGTACTCACGGAAGAACGCCACGTTCGAGTCGCCGTTGAGAGTGTTGAATACCGCGCCCGCCTTGGCATTACGCACCTTGTTCACGATGGTGGAGAAGTCGGTCGAGCCGAGCGGGGTGTAGTCCTCGCCCTTGATCTCGATGCCGTTGGCCTTGGCGTACGCCTTGATCTCGCGGTTGGCGGTCTGCGGGAAGACGTAGTCGGAGCCGACCAGGTAGAGCGACGTGATGCCCTTCTGCTTCAGGTAGTCCAGTGCCGGAATGATCTGCTGATTGGTGGTCGCGCCGGTGTAGAAGATGTTCTTGCTGTCCTCCAGGCCCTCGTACTGCACCGGGTAGTAGAGCAGCGAGTTCAGGCTCTCGAACTTCGGCTTCATCGCCTTGCGGCTCGACGAGGTCCAGCCGCCGAACACCGCCGCAACGCAGTCGGAGCTGATGAGCTTCTCGGCCTTTTCGGAGAAGGTCTTCGGGTCCGACGCGCCGTCTTCGAGCACCAGCTCGATCTTCTTGCCGAGGACCCCGCCCGCGGCGTTGATCTGGTCGACCGCCAGCTTGGTCGAGTTGGCGACGGTGACCTCGGAAATCGCCATCGTGCCGGACAGCGAGTGCAACGAGCCGATCTTGATCGAGTCCTTCGACGTGTCAACGCAGGAGGCGGCGTTCGAGCCGGTAGTTGACGCGTCGTCCTTGGCGCCACAGGCGGTCAGCAACAAACTGGCGAGCGCCACTGCGGTAGGTACCGCCATCACCTTGACCATGCGCACGGAGCGGTGTCGATGGATGGCACGGGAATCTGACATGGGGCGGGACCCTTCTCACTTCATCAGGTAGTTCGGCGGCGCGACGTGCACCGCGGCGAATACCTCCGCCTTTGCCCCGGTCAAAGCTGTCGACCGGGCTGTATACATGCGGTGTATTCGTGGTGCGAACGTTAGACAGAAGTTGTTGCGCCGGAATATCTCTCGGTGACGAGTCCGTTGCCTGTGTTTCGAGCGTGTGAACGTTTGCGGTTACCGTCTGGTGAACGCCGGTGAGACGGCGCGCAGCCTACGGTTGCGTAGCGTCGTGTCCGTACGGCAGGCTGCGTTTGTACATCGTCAAAACGGCCGAAACTTGGGAGGACCGTCGTGGGTCACTACAAGGCGAACGTGCGGGATATCGAGTTCAATCTGTTCGAGGTATTCGGGCTGGACAAGCTGCTCGACACGGGCGCCTACGGCGATCTGGACTCCGATACCGTGCGCGAGATCCTGGCCGAGGTGAAGCGGCTGGCCGAGGGGCCGATCGCGGAGTCCTTCGCGCCCGCCGACCGCGATCCGGTGGCGTTCGATCCGGCCAACTACTCCGTCACGGTGCCGGACGTGCTGCGCAAGACCATCACGGCCGTGCGCGAGGCCGACTGGAGCAGGCTCGGGCTGCCGGAGGGGATGGGCGGCTCGCCCGCGCCCGCCGCGGTGGTGTGGGCCGTCCAGGAGATGATCATGTGTGCCAACCCGGCGGCGACCTTCTTCAATATGGGCCCGGTGATGGCCTCGGTGCTCTACAACGTCGGCAACGACCAGCAAAAGCATTGGGCCACCGACGGTTACGAACGCGGCTGGCAGGGCACCATGGTGCTGACCGAGCCGGACGCTGGCTCCGACGTCGGCGCGGGCCGCACCAAGGCGATCGAACAGCCCGACGGCACCTGGCACATCGAGGGCATCAAGCGCTTCATCTCCGGCGGCGATGTCGGTGACACCGCGGAGAACATGTTCCACCTGGTGCTCGCCCGCCCCGAGGGCGCAGGGCCAGGCACCAAGGGTCTTTCGCTGTTCTACGTGCCGAAGTTCCTGTTCGATGCCGAGACGCTGGCGCTCGGCGCCCGCAATGGCGTGTACGCGACCAATCTCGAGCACAAGATGGGCCTGAAGTCCTCACCCACCTGTGAGCTGACCTTCGGTGGCGACGTGCCCGCGGTCGGCTGGCTGGTCGGCGACGTGCACAACGGCATCGCGCAGATGTTCCAGGTGATCGAGAACGCGCGCATGGTGGTCGGCATCAAGTCCACCGGCACGCTGTCCACCGGGTATCTGAACGCGCTCGAGTACGCCAAAGAGCGCGTGCAGGGCGCCGATCTGACGCAGATGACCGACAAGGCCGCACCGCGTGTGCCGATCACCCGGCATCCGGACGTGCGCCGCAGCCTGGCGTTGCAGAAGTCGTACGCCGAGGGCATGCGTGCGGTGTATCTGTACACCGCCGCACATCAGAATCCCGATGTGGCGCAGCTGGTTTCGGGCGCTGACGCCGAATTGGCGCACCGGGTCGACGATTTGCTGCTTCCGATCGTCAAGGGTGTCGGTTCCGAGCGGGCCTACCAGTACCTGACGGAATCGCTGCAGACACTTGGCGGTTCGGGTTATCTGCAGGACTACCCGATCGAGCAGTACATCCGGGACGCCAAGATCGACTCGCTGTACGAGGGCACCACCGCCATTCAGGCGCAGGACTTCTTCTTCCGCAAGATCATTCGGGACAAGGGGGTGGCGATCGGGCACGTCACCGGGCAGATCGCCGCGTTCCTCGACACGAAGAGCGGCCGGTTCGAGACCGAACGCGAGCTGCTGCGTACGGCTTTGGGCGACGTGCAGGCGATGGCCACCACGCTGACCGGCTTCCTGATGGCGGGCCAGCAGGAACCGGCCGAGCTGTACAAGGTCGGCCTCGGTTCGGTGCGCTTCCTGCTCTCGGTCGGCGACCTGCTGATCGGCTGGCGATTGCTGGTACAGGCCGAGATCGCGGCCGCCGCGCTTGCTGCCGAAGCGCCGGAGAAGGATCGGGCTTTCTATACCGGAAAGGTCGCTGCCGCAAGCTTCTTCGCGAAGAACGTGCTGCCGCAGTTGACCGCCAACGTGGCGATCATCGCCGCGATCGACAACGACATCATGAAGTTGGACGAAGCGGCGTTCTGACACCGCGCGGCCATGACGACGGCGTCCCGCACTCGGCTCGACCGGGTGCGGGACGCCTTCGGTTTCGGGGGTGTTCAGTCGGCGAGCAGCTTCAGCACCACCGGGCGCGACAGCGTGCCAGAGACCTCGCGGGCAAGCTGGTTGGCGCTGGCGCCCTCGGTGTGCGCGTCGCGCAGGGCGGCGGCCAGTTCATCGCGGGCCGCGTCGGCCGCTGCCTGGGCCTCGCGCAGACGCTGCGCGGCTCGGTCGACCCTGGTGGACGGATCATCCGAGGTGGTCAAGTCGTTGACCGGTGTGGTTTCCGGTGGCGATACCGACGCGTTCGTCTTCATCGTTGGCGGGAAATTGCGCATCGCCGCCTTGGCGAATTCCTGCATGAACTCGCGGGTCGCGTCCTTGTCCTCGGCGGCGTTGCCGAGCAGCAGCCTGGTGGTCTGCGGCACGGCGAGGCTCCAGTTGGACATGCCGCACAGGGCGAGCAGCAACCGTCCGGCGTACTGCGCGTCGACGCCGAATTGTTCGATGGCCCTGTCGAATTTCTGCTCATAGTGTTGCGCGCGCCAGCCGTCGATGTCGTGTGCGTCGACGCCGCGATGCAGGCCCTCCCACAGCAGTAGCCGCAGCAGTTGCGGGTGGTTGTTGTGGTAGTCGAACAGCTTGCCGACGTACCTGCCCGGGTCGGTCTCGGTCAAGGGTTGGACCACGTCCATGAACTCGCGCATGGTGTCGATCAGGATGACGTCGAACAGCTTGTCCTTGCTGCCGAACAGGCCGTAGATGCGTTCCTTGTTCACACCAGCCGCCTCGGCGATGCGATCGACCCGAGCCCCGGCCAGGCCGTATTCGGCGAATTCGGCACGCGCGGCTCGCAATAGCGCCTGTTTCGTCGCGTCGCTGCGCTTCATCGTGGCGGTCATGACCGCGAGTTTACCATCGCATTAAACCAACTATTTGGTTGACAACCGATCTGTCGCAGTTCTAGTGTCATCCCCATGGCAACGCCGACCCTTCCGCTGACCGGTACTCCGGCCGCCGCGCCCACTCAGAGCGCATCCCCGCGTGCACACACCGCGCGCACCGTGCCCGTTTTCGTGCTGTCCGCGCTGCTCGCGACCGGCCAGATGTACATCCCTATTCCCCTGTTCACGGCCATGAAAGCGGACTGGAATGTCGGCTCGGGCGTGATGACCTGGATCATCAGCGCGTTCGCCTTCGGTTATGCGGGCGGCTTCGTGCTCTTCGGCCCACTGTCGGATCGCTACGGACACCGCCGGGTCCTGATGACCGGCATGGTCGTCGCCGCAGCGGTAACCCTGTTGACCGGCCTGGCGTTCAGCGCGCCGGTCGCGGTCGCCCTGCGGATCGTCCAGGGCCTGGTCGTCGGATCCATTCCGCCCGCGATCATGGCTTACGTCGCCACTCGCATCACGCCAGCGCATCGCGCCGTGGCGACCATGTCGGTGGCCACCTCGTTCCTGGCCGCGACGGTGATCGCGCAGATCGTCTCGCAGGCCGTGGTCGCCTCGTTCCCGTGGCGCACCATGTTCATCGGTTCGGCCGTCGTCTTCGTTGTGCTCGCGGTCGTGCTGCGCCGGGTGATGCTCGATGACGCCCCGACCGGGCGCGATCGTCCGCTGCGGCACAGCTACGCCGCGATCCCCGCGGTGCTGCGCATCCGCCCGTTGCTGCCGATGCTGGTCGCGGGTTCGATGAGCATGGCGGTGATGGTCGGCGTCTACACCGGTCTCGAACTCACCGGCGTGGTCAAGGGTTCCGGCGAACTGCTCGCCCTGCGTGCGGGCGCCCTCCCGGTGATGGTTGCGCTGCCGCTGCTTGCCATCCCGCTGGCCAGGTTGACCAAGCACTACCAGATCATGCTCGGCGTCCTGGTCGCGGCCGCCGCGATGGTGGCGGCCACCTTCGAGGGCTCACACCTGGCAGTCCTGACCATCCTGCTCGCCGTCCTCGTCGGCGGCCTCGGCGTCATCGGCCCCGCCGTGCTGCAGAGCGCGGGCGAACTAGGCGGCGAATCCCGTGCCGCCGCAATGTCGGTCGCGATGTTCAGCTTCTACGTCGGTGCCACGGTGGGCCCGATCGTCGCGGCAGCCGCTGCCCCGCATGGTTTTTCGGCCCTGGCCTGGACCCTGGCCACGCTGTTGGTCATCGCACTGGCCATGACCATGGTCGGCCTGCGCATCCAACGGAGGGCACTGGCCGCCGCGTGAGATGACGCTGCGTCAAACAAACGGTTGAGGCCGACATCGCGGAAACGCGATGTCGGCCTTCGCCGTCGGACCGAAAGCCGAACATACGATGCCTCTCGTGACGCGCTCAGTAGCTCAGGCCAGGACGAGCCCGCTCGGACGACAGGCGGGTACGTCGTGGCGTGGATGAGCTCGGAAGCTATCCGGATCGCCGGGCCCGATCTGCTCGACACCATCACCGAAGCCGATCTGCTGTCCGATCTGCGTGCCGTCGCCGAGGGCGGCTGGCTGATCCTCGATGACACGGTGCTCCTGCGGCGCTGGTATGCGAGCTATCACGGAGATCGCGGGCACCGCAATGCAATCGACTACGAGATCGCCGTAAACGGCCGTGGTGTGCCGGATTTCGACATCGCCGACAGCGGAGAGGCGTGCGTGCCGCTGTTGCTACGACGCGGCGCGGCATTCGCCTGGTCCGCATTGCACAAGGCACACCACGAGCTGCCCGAAGTCCGTTTGGCCGCATACATTTCGGTGTCACCGATGCTGGTGGATATTGATCCGCTCCGGTTCGACACCGACCACCACACCGGCACCATGACCTTCTGCGCGCTGGGGCCTGATCGTCGGCTGCACATCGATCCAGCGCAGGCGACCGATTGCGTAGTCGCGATCTTCTCCGAGGATTGCGCGGAGCCCTTGCCGCGCTGACTCGCCGGGATTACTTCAGTACATAGGGGGAGACCGAGCTGCGGTGCTCACTGATGTCGAGGACCTTGCCGAGGGGCGGGAAGGCGCGCTGCGGGCAGTTGAGACGTTCGCAGACACGGCAACCCGCGCCGATAGGGGTTGGCTGTACTTCGTCCAGGTCGATGCCGTCGGCGTAGATCACCCGGCCCGCGTGCCGCAGTTCGCAGCCGAGGCCGATGGCGAAGGTCTTGCTCGGCTGGCCGTAACGGGTGGCGCGGCGTTCCACGGTGCGGGCGACCCACAGGTATTTGCGGCCGTCGGGCATCTGGGCGATCTGCGTCATGATCTTGCCCGGGTAGGCGAAGGTCTCGTAGACATTCCACAGCGGGCAGGTGCCGCCGCTGGCGGAGAAGTGGAAACCGGTGGCGGACTGGCGTTTCGACATGTTTCCGGCCCGGTCCACCCGGACGAAGGAGAACGGGACGCCGCGCAGTTTGGGCCGCTGCAGCGTCGAAAGCCGGTGGCAGATGGTCTCATAGCTCTGCGTGAAGAACGCCGAGAGTCGCTCGATGTCGTAGCGGAAGTCCTCGGCGACCTCGTGAAAGTGCGTGTAGGGCAACACCGTTGCCGCGGCGAAGTAGTTGGCCAGGCCGAGCATCGCCAGCTTGCGGGTGTCCTCGGAGGCGAAATTGCCCTCCTCGACCAGCTTTTCGAGCAGATCGCCGCACTCGAAGTAGGCGAGCTCGGCGGCGAGTTTGAAGGTGCGCTGACCGCCGGACAGATGCGGCGCGATCTCCAGCCGCTGGGTGTCCTCGTCGTAGCGATGCAGTACACCCTCGCCGAGATCGATGCGCTCGACGATCCGCACATCGTGCGCGCGAAGTATCCGCGCGACCTCGCTGTTCACGTCGCCGCCGTGGAATCGGATGCGCGCGGTGAGTTCCTCTGCCGCGGTGTCCAATTCGTGGATGTAGTTCTGCCGCTGATAGAAGAAGTCGCGCACCTCCTCGTGCGGCTTGCTGATCGCCGCGCTGCCGGAACCGTCGGCGAACCGGTCCTCGGTGGCGGCGGCCAGCTGGGCGGAGGTGTTGCGGTAGCGGTTGTGCATGTTGACCAGCGCGCGCGCCATGCTCGGATGCGCGGACACCATGTCCGCGATCTCCTGGGTGTCGGCCTCGATGCCCAACTCCTGGTCCATCACGACCTCTTGGAGTTCCGCGATGAGCCTGGTGTCGTCCTGGGAGGAGAAGAAGGTCGCGTCGACCCCGAACACCTCGCTGATCCGCAACAGCACCGGGACGGTGAGCGGGCGCACGTCGTGTTCGATCTGATTGAGGTAGCTCGCCGAGATCTCCAGCTTCTGGGCGAGTGAGACCTGGCTCAGCCCCCGTTCGGTCCGCAGCTGACGAAGCCGCGCCCCGACGTAAGTCTTGGCCATGTGTCCAGTTTATGGGCGTTTTCGCAACCGTGCCAAGGGGGAATTAGCAGTAGTGCTGAGCTATATGTCACAGGCAGGCGTTACCGTCGACGGGTGTTGTTCTCGCATGTCGTCCAGGCTTCGGAGACGGTCCGCGCGACCAGGTCACGCAAGACGAAGATCGCAACCTTCGCCGAGCTGTTGACCGCCGCCGGGCCGGACGAACTCGCGCCGGTGGTCGCCTGGGCATCCGGCGAGCTACGACAGGGGCGGATCGGCACGGGGTGGCGCACCCTCACCGCGGTGGACACTACCCCGGCAATCGTTGCGACGCTGACGGTTTCGGCGGTCGATGCCGCACTGACCGACCTGGCCGAGACCTCAGGCACCGGCTCGGCCGCGCGGCGCAAAGCCTTGCTCACCGCGCTGTGGACCGCCGCGACCGCCGACGAGCAGGCGTTCCTGTTACGCCTGCTCACCGGCGAGCTGCGCCAGGGGGCGCTCACCGCGATCGTCAGCGAGGCCGTCGCCGTGGCCGCCGAGGTGCCGGTCGAGCTGGTGCGCCGGGCCTACATGCTGTCCGGTCAGCTGCCGGTGACCGCGATCGCCGCGTTGACCGGCGGTATCGAGGCGCTCGGCGAGTTCAGGCTCGAGGTCGGCAGGCCCATCCAGCCGATGCTCGCCTCGCCCGGTGCGACGCTGGATGAGGCGCTCGCCGAGTTCGACGGCGACGTGAGCGTCGAGATCAAGATGGACGGCGCGCGGATCCAGGTGCATCGCGACGGTTCGCGGGTGTGGGTATTCACCAGGACGCTGCGCGATATCACCGCGGGCGTGCCGGAACTGGTCGAGCTGGTCGCCGGGCTCGACTGCACCAGCGCGGTGCTCGACGGTGAAACCCTGGCGCTCACCGATGCCGGGCGCCCGCGCCCGTTTCAGGAGACGATGAGCCGCTTCGCCGAGGTGAGCTCAACCCGGGAATTGCTGCTGCACCCGTACTTCTTCGACTGCCTGCACCTGGACGGCACGGATCTGCTCGACGCGCCGCTGTCCGAACGCCGCGCCGCGCTCACGAAAGTGGCTGCCGCGCAGAGCATCCCCGCGCTGATCCGGCCGGACGAGGAAGCGGCCGCCGAGTACTTCGACGGTGCGCTCGCCGCAGGCCACGAAGGCGTGATGGTCAAGTCGCTGTCCGCGCCCTACGCGGCGGGCCGGCGCGGCCGGGCCTGGCAGAAGATCAAGCCGACGCACACCCTCGACCTGCTTGTCCTCGGCGCCGAATGGGGTTATGGCCGCCGCACCGGCTACCTGTCCAACCTGCACCTCGGCGCCCGCGACCCGGAAACCGGCGATCCGGTCATGGTCGGCAAAACCTTCAAGGGCCTCACCGACGTCCTATTGCAATGGCAGACAGCCGAATTCCCGCGCCACGAACGCGCGCGCGACGAACACACCGTCTACCTGTTGCCCGAACTCGTCGTCGAGATCGCTCTCGACGGAGTGCAGGTCAGCCCCCGCTATCCCGGCGGCGTCGCGCTCCGCTTCGCCCGCGTTGTCCGCTACCGCCCCGACAAGGACCCCACCGAAGCCGACACCATCGACACCGTCCGCGCCCTCCTACCCTGAGCTATCCGCCGAGCGAGAGCGCCCCTCGCGATTCGCCGCAGCTAGGTCCCGTTAGGCATCAGCCTGCCGGGAGGTGACATGAGGCATGTCCCGTTCGCGGTCGACTCGCGGGAGTCTGGGCGATGTCGAGCGGTTGGGGGCGGGGTGGTGCGAGGATTGTTGTGCCACTGCAAGTGAGGGCTCCTCAGGGGTGAAGGGGCGGGCCAGAATGCAGTGGGTTCGGCAGGGTTCTGCTTCGGGATCGGGGAAGACAGTTGGGTTCTACAGTGTGGCGCCTTCGCGCGATGGCGCTGGCCTCGGTCGTCGCGGTCAGCGCGGTGCTCGGCACGTGCGCGCACGCTAATCCGATCGATGATCTGCTCTTTCCGACCCGCGACATCGCCGACGCCATGCCGACGCCGCTGGGCGATCCGTTCTACACGCCACCGATCGGCTTCGAAACCCGTTCGCCGGGAACAGTTCTCGCGTCCCGTCCCGGTGGCACCGGCGTCACGGGAGTTCCGCTGATCTCGACCGAGCTGCTGATCCGGTCGACCGACGCGAAGGGCAAGCCGGTCCCGGTGGTCGCCACCCTGCTGTCCCCGGCGACGCCGTGGACCGGCCAGGGACCGCGTCCGCTGGTGACCCTGAATCCGGCGATCGACTCGCTCGGGAACCAGTGCGCGCCGTCCTATGAGCTGCGCATGGTGTCGAGCAAGCTGTGGATGGCGCAGATCCCGCTGTCCAAGGGTTTCGCGGTGCTGGTGCCCGATCACGAGGGGCCGCGGCAGGCGTACGCGGCGGGTCTGATGGCCGGGCATGCGGTGCTCGATTCGATCCGGGCCGCGGTGCGCACTCCCGAACTAGGTCTGCGGCCCGAATCGCCGACCGCGATCACCGGCTATTCCGGCGGTGCCATCGCCTCGGCTTGGGCCGCGCAGCTGGCACCGAAGTACGCGCCGGAGCTCAATCTCGTCGGCGTCGCGTTCGGCGGCGTGCCCGCCGACTTCGAGATGCTGATGCACACCATGAACGGCAAGGATGTCGCGTCCGGGATCTTCCTGGCCGCAACCTTGGGTCTGGCGCGCGAGTATCCGGAGATGCTCGGCCTGATGAACGACAACGGCTGGCGCCTCGCGCGGATCGGCAAGGACTTCTGCATGTCCGCCGAGGAGACCGTCGGGATCGTCGCGCCCATTCCGGTACAGGCGCTCACCGATGCGCCGGCACCGACCGAGCTGCCGTTCATTCGCGACATTCTGACCGAGAATCGGCTGGGTGCCATGCCGCCGACCATCCCGGTGTTCATGTATCACGGCCTGAACGAATGGTGGGTGCCGTTGGCCGGTGCGGAGAACCTCTATCAGGACTGGTGCCGGGGCGGAACCCAGGTGGATTTTCAGGTATATCTCGGTGAACACTTCATCGTCAGCACGAGTGGTATTCCGGGCGCGTACGCCTGGATCGAAGATCGATTTGCTGGCAAGCCGGTGAATGCCGGCTGCACTCGATTCGGCTGATCGGCGACGGTATCCGGGCCGATAGAGGACAAGATCTAACTTAACGCATGGGCGACGCGCGGTTAACCGCAACCACCTGGCAATCCTATTGACCGGTACCGCACACTAGATGCGTGACCGTCGAATTACTGGTTCTTCTGATCGTCATCGTCACCGCACTCGCATTCGATTTCACCAACGGCTTCCACGACACCGCGAACGCCATGGCGACCTCCATCGCCACCGGGGCGTTGCAGCCACGTGTCGCGGTGGCGCTGTCGGCGGTACTGAATCTGGTCGGCGCATTTCTCTCCGTGGCGGTCGCCGCCACCGTGGCCAAGGGCATCGTCCGACTAGACGCTGTGCAGGGCCACGACCTATTGATCATCGTGTTCGCCGGTTTGGTCGGCGGCATTCTCTGGAACTTGCTGACCTGGCTGTTCGGCCTGCCGTCGAGTTCCTCGCACGCACTGTTCGGCGGCCTGATCGGCGCCACCCTCGCCGCGCTCGGCTGGAGCGGCGTGATCTGGGCCGCTGGCTCGGACGGGGTGCTGACCAAGATCATTCTGCCCGCCGTGCTCGCGCCGATCGTCGCGGCGCTGGTTTCGGCCCTCGGCACCTGGCTGGTCTATCGGATCACCAAGAAGTCCGATCCCGACAAGGTGGAAAAAGGCTTCCGCTGGGGTCAGATCGGTTCGGCCTCGCTGGTCTCGTTGGCACACGGCACCAACGACGCGCAGAAGACCATGGGCGTCATCTTCCTGGCGCTGGTCGCGCACGGCACGCTCACCAAGAACGCCGACATGCCGGTGTGGGTGATGGGCGCGTGTGCGCTCGCCATCGCGGCGGGCACCTACCTCGGCGGCTGGCGCATCATCCGGACGCTCGGCAAGGGTCTCGTCGAGATCGAGTCGCCGCAGGGCCTCGCCGCCGAAACCGCTTCGGCGGCAATCATTCTCAGCTCGGCCCACTTCGGGCTGCCGCTGTCGACCACGCAGACCGCGACCGGTTCGATCCTCGGCACCGGGATCGGTAAGGGCGCCGAGGTGCGCTGGGGCGTGATGGGACGCATGGTGGTCGCGTGGCTGCTCACGCTGCCGCTCGCCGGTCTGGCCGGTGCGGCGTGCTGGGCGATCGCGCACTATATCGGCGGACTGCCCGGCGTGCTCGTGGTGTTCGCGATCCTGCTCGGGCTGTCGGGGCTGATGTACGCGCGGTCGCGCCGGGATCCGGTGGACACCGGGAACGTCAACGAATGGCCGGATGACACGCCGGGCGGACCGACAGATCCGGTCGATGTTGTGCAGCCGAGCGGCGCGGCACGGGAAAGTGGTGCAGAATCCGGCACACCGGATATGACCGCGGAGCCGGGCAAGTCGACCCGGTCGGCGCAGGTTTAGGAGGAGTAGACGTGCATACGCTCATCACGAATCTGAACGCGCTCTGGAAGGTCATGCTCGCCGGTCTGATCCTCGGAGCCGGGCTGCCGCTGGTCTTCGCGGTCGGGGTGCGTTTCTGGTCGACTGCCGAGACGGTGACTCCGGATGGCCGTGTCGGACAACGCAATTACCCGGCACTTGCCGTCGCGCTGGTGTGCTTCGGGCTGATCCTCGCCGCGATCGTCGTCGGGATCCTCTATACCGCAAAGTCTTTCATTGCCGCGAAGTTCGGCATTCACCTGTTCGGAGAGTCCTGAAGGGCGAAATGTGACCGATCAAGCGAAATCCACGGAGCTCAGGCCGAAGGTGCTCGGCCGGATCATCGGCTGGCTGCGTGCCGGTTATCCGCAGGGCATCCCGACCTCGGATTACGTGGCGCTGTTCGCGGTATTGCACCGGCACCTCACCGATTTCGAGGTGGTCGCGATCGCCGAGGAATTGGCGGCGTCGAATCCGGACAGCGAGATCACCCGCGCCGAGATCGAGGACGCCATCGCGCGGGTCGCGAAGGAGCAGCCAGCCGAGGTCGACGTCGTCAGGGTGGCCTCACACCTGGCGGCCGGCGGCTGGCCGCTGGCCACCCCACCGCCCGACGTCGACTGACGCACGCGTTCGCCGATGCCACCCTTTCTGAGTGCCATTATCGACTGGCTGCGGGCCGGATATCCGGACGGTGTCCCGGAATCCGACTACATCCCGCTGCTCGCCCTGCTGCGCCGCCGCCTCTCCGATGACGAGGTCCGCCAAATCGCCGCCGAGCTGGCAGGTTCCGGTGACCTGCCAGCCGACAGGACCGACATCCAGGTGATGATCACCAAGATCACCAACGAGATGCCTTCGGAGGCGGATGTTTTGCGCGTCCAGACGCGCCTGGAGGCGCATGCCTGGCCGCAAGACGGTTCCTCGGCCGGAGGTTCGACCCCGCCGGTCTGATGGGTTGTCGATGGTTCATCGCCGATCGGGACGTGGTGGCGGCAGGCCGACCTGTGACGGTCGGACCGATGACGAACGGGACGTGGTTGTGGCGCAAGGCCGATAGTTGCGCTGTGGTGTCTCGTTCGATGGCCGCTGGTGGCTTGGTCGGCTGGTGGGTTGCGGCGCACAGGATTTGGCTGCGGCGCAAGGTCGATGGTCGCTCCGTGGCGTCCCGTTCGGTGGCCGCTGGCGGCCTGGTCGGCCGGAGGGGCGCGGCGAATGGGGCATGGTTGCGGCGCAGTGTGAGTGGGGCCTCCGTGATGTCCCGTTCGCTGAACACCGGAGGGCTAGTCGCCGGTAAGCCGCAGTGAACGGGACGTGGTTGTGGCGCAAGGCCGATAGTTGCGCTGTGGCGTCTTGTTCGATGGCCGCTGGTGGCTTGGTCGGCTGGTGGGTTGCGGCGCACAGGATTTGGCTGCGGCGCAAGGTCGATGGTCGCTCCGTGGCGTCCCGTTCGGTGGCCGCTGGCGGCCCGGTCGGCCGGAGGGGCGCGGCGAATGGGACATGGTTGCGGTGAAGTGTGAGTGGGGCCTCCGTGATGTCCCGTTCGGCGCAAGGGTTTGGGGTTACGTGGGTGGGTTGGAGGTTCGGGGGCCGCTGAGGTAGGGGAGGCGGCGGAAGCCTGCGGAGACTTCAAAGGCCAGGTCGTGGTAGCCGAGGGCGAGTTCGGCGAGGCGTTCCCAGGCGCCGTGGACTGTCCATTCCGGTGCGCTGGACAGGGTTTCGTTGGCGCTGACGGAGAACTGGGCGAGGCGGTCGACCACCATGCCGACGGTTTCGGTGTGCATGTGCGCGCCGCCGTGCGGTGGTGGGAGTTCGGTGGCGACCCACCGGTCGATGGCGAGGACCAGGCGGGCGCGGTGCGCGTCGATATCACCGGCCGCGCCGGGTTCGGTGCGTGCGCGCCGCTCGTGCAATCCGGCGAGTAGATAAGTGGATTCCAACACCGGATGCCCCGTGCGCGGTGCGGCCCGGCAGGCTTCGAGGATTCGACCCTTCGAAGGAAGCGGTTCCATGACGATAACCCCCTGCTGTGAATGCTGCTACTGGACAAGAGATATGAAGCGCCGCTGCGAGATTCAGCGTTGGTGCCGCCCTCCCGGGCGAGGTACTAGTCGGAGCCGCTTGGGTGACGGTGTCTCCCAGGGCTTTTCCATCACGGCCAGCCCGACCGCCTCCAACGCGGTCAGCCCCATCCGCTGCGCCAACTCATCCATCAGCGAAACCACTTCCGCCGCTTGAAGAGCCGCCGTCGCCTGCTCTGTCGTCAACATCCGACCCCGCAGATACGACACCACCCACGCATCCTCGCTGACCCGCCGAGCCTGATGCGCCGTCCGATTACTGACCATCCAGGTCTTACCAATGACATGCACAGACACCCGAACCCCCTAGTTCCCACCGTGCGAGCCCGACCAGCGAGGTCCCGCCTGTGATGTGTGACACAGTCACTCTAGATTTGTAAACTATACAAGTCAACTTACGATATCCAGTCGCCGAGAGTGCTGGCTGTACTATTCGCGCATGGCCCTGTCACCTGCGGTTGCACGCTGGGAGCTGGCACTTCGTCTGCGGCAGCGGCGGTTGGAGTTAGGTTTCGGCGCCGCCTCGATTACCAAAGCCCTGGATGTATCGCCTGCGTACTGGTCGCACATCGAGAACGAACGCAACTTGCTGCCCAAGGGCAAGCTCGAGCAGCTGTTGGACATCCTGGAGATCGACGACAGTGAGCAGAACGAGCTGATGGAGCTGCGAGAGGCGGCCAGAGGGCGTGGGTGGTGGACGAAGTACACGGCGCTGTTCGGCGACCTCCTGCTCCGCTATTACGGTCTGGAATCCGGGGCGCAGACAATCCGCACATACGAAAGTGTGCTGATGCCAGGTCTTTTGCAGGGCGAGGAATACATCCGAGCGCTGATGGTGTCCCAGGTGGCGACGGTTCCGGCGGTGGAGGTCGACCAGCGCGTCGAGGTTCGGTTGCGCAGGCAACAGCGTCTGGATGGCGATGGTCGCGTCCAACTGACCGTAGTGATCGGCGAGGCGGCGCTTGCCCAGCAGATCGGGGGTCCAGAGGTTCTCTATCGGCAGCTGTGCCACTTGACCGAAGTCATCCGAACACATCCGGACAACGTTGACCTTCGGGTGATTCCGTTCGTTTCCACCGGAACTATCTTGGCTGGCTCCACATTTCATTTGCTCGACTTCGCGAGTCCCCGACTCCCAACGCTCGCATGGCATGAATCGGCTGTGTTCGGCGAACTCTATGTTGACGACATGGACAGGAAAGAGACGCATGTCCGCGACCTTCGGTTCCTGTACGACCGTGCAAGGTCGCTAGCCCTGGGTCGGGAACAGTCGTTGGACTTGATCGAGAGTTCGGCAGCTCGGCTAAAGTCGTCGTTGTGAGTTCTGCCGATTATGTCTCCACCAGCACGGGCTGGTTCAAGTCCTCGCATTCCGGCGACTCCCAGACTTGCGTCGAGGTGCGATTCGACCGCGATCGAGTTCTGGTGCGGGACAGCAAGTACCAAGGGGCAGTCGCTTCCCGACCTACCCTCGCGTTCAACACCTCCGACTGGTCCGCGTTCATCGCCACCCTCTGACGGCCCACGCTGAGCAATACCTAGCGGCAGCGGACACGCGGGGCTGAGGTCTCGTTCCCAGCTGATTCCCAGCTGAACTGGGGCGACCCTCGAGGTCGGCCGAGCAAGCTGAACTCGTCGGAATTCCTAGCCTTTCTCCCGACAACTCACCTGGTGGGCCCACTGCCCCGGCCCACCACCCCGCCGGTCGGCGGCGCTGGTCCCTCGCCCGCGCCGCCGACCGTCCACTTCTCACCAACGGGACCCTCCGCCACCATGTCCCACTCGCCGTCTGGGTCTGCGCCGAGCGGGACATAGTGGCGGGAAAGTGCGAGTAACTCCGCCACTATGTCCCGTTGGTGAGAGGTTCAGATCTGGGCTTCGTGGGCGTGCGTGGAGGGCCCGTTCGGGTCGCCGAGCGGGACATGGCGGCGCCGAACTCCAAGTCTCTCCGCCATCATGTGCCGCTCGCCGTCCGGGCCTGCGCTGAGCGGGACATAAGTGGTCGAAAAGTGTGAGTGGGGCCGTCATCATGTCCCGTTGGGCGTGGTGCGGGCGGGGGTTCCTAGGGGACTCTCAGGTGCGGTGGGGGGAAGTGTTCAGGTGGGGAAGGGAGGGTGGGGGTGTCGAGCCTTGGTGGATCGGCTGCCCCGGTCCACCCTTCCCCGCGGTCGGCGGCGTTACTCCTGGCGCCGCCGGCCGCATACTTCTGGCTAGCCGGCCAGCAGGTGGAGGAAGTGGGTTACCTCGGCTTGGATGGCGGCTCGGGCGGGGGTCAGGTATTTGCGGGGGTCGGAGAGGGTGTGGGTGGTGGCGAGGGTGGTGCGGATGGCCTCGGTCATCAGGACGTTGAGGCGGGTGGCGATGTTGACCTTGGTGATGCCGTGTTCGACCGCGGCGCGCAGGCCGTCGTCGGGGACGCCGGAGGAGCCGTGCAGGACCAGCGGGACGGGGACCTTGGCGGCGAGGTGGGCGATGAGGTCGTTGTCGAGGGTGGCGGTGCGGGTGTGCATGGCGTGCGAGGAGCCGACGGCTACGGCCAGGGCGTCGACGCCGGTGCTTGCGACGAACTCGACGGCTTCGTCGGGGTCGGTTCGGACGCCGGGCGCGTGGGCGCCGTCTTTGCCGCCGACCTCGCCGAGTTCGGCTTCGACGTGCACGTCGCGATCGTGGCACCAGCGGGTGATGTCGGCGGTGGTGGCGACGTTGGCGGCATAGTCGAGGGTTGAGCCGTCGTACATGACCGAGCGGATGCCGAGATCGACTGCGGCGCGGACCAATTCGGGGCTGGTCGCGTGGTCTAGGTGGACGGCGATGTCGGCGGTGCTGTCCGCCGCGATCCGCAGGCAGGCAAGCGCAAGCGGGGCCAGATTGCCGTGGTAACTCGCGGTATTCTCCGAAAGCTGTAGTACGACAGGCCGTTTCGCCGACTCCGCAGCCGCCGCGATGGCCTCGGCATGCTCCAAGGTGATCACATTGAACGCACCGAGCCCACCCGGTCTCGCGGCAGTGATCAAGTCGGAAACGGGCGTCAACGGCATAGGTACATCTCCTGAGAGTTCAAACATGCCCGCCTGCTCGACAGGCACGGTCGGGGCAACGAACGGGTACGAATTCGTCATGGGCGTCGGCGATGGTGCGCCCGCGAATTCGGACGCCAGCGCTTCCTCGGAGCCGATCGTGCCTGCGACGCCGGTGCGGCGGGTCAGGGTGGTGCGGCGGAGCGTTGGCGTCCGGTTCACGGGGCGGATTCTTGGCGGGTGGGTAGGTCTAGTCGGATGACGCGGACGGTGGGGGCGATGCGGGAGCGCAGGCAGCGATCGATCTCGCCCGCGACGGGGATAACCACGGCGGCGGCCGAGGTGGCGACGGCGTCGGTGAGGATGGCGGGCCAGTCGGGGACCGCGTCCTCGGTGAGCGCGGCGATTACCGCGGCGGTGGCGGAATCGCCTGCACCGGTGGGGTTTCCGGCCAGTGGCTCGGGCATGGTGGCGAACCAGGCGCCATCGGCGGTAACGGCGACCATGCCGTCGGCGCCGCGGGTGGCGATGACGGCGCGGACACCGCTCTCGATCAGGGGGTAGGCGGCGGTGACGACCTCGTCGGCGGTGGCGGGCTTGATGCCGGTGAGCCGGTGCAGCTCATCGCCGTTGGGCATGAGGATGATGCCGGGGATCTGGGCGGCCAGGCGCAGCGCCTCGCCGTCGACATCGCAGATGGTCGGCACGTCGGCGGCGATGGCGGTGCGGGCGATCTCGGCGGGCAGGGTCGACGCGATACCGCCTGGCAGTGATCCAGAGATGACGAGGCCGTCGATATCAGGCAGCATGCCTGCGACGCGCACGGCAAGCTGTTCGGCGGCGTGCGGGTTGGAGACGCGGGCGCCCGGCTCCCACAGGGCGGTCGCGGTGCCGTCCTCGGATTCGCTGATCACCACCGTGCGCCGGACCCAGGGCAGCGCGTGCACGAAGTCGACCGGCATCTCCAGCTCGGCGGCGGCCGCGAAGGCGTGGTCGGAGAAACCCGTTGCCCTGGCGTACTTTCCGAGCTGATTCAACACCCTGGTGACGTTGATGCCCTTGCCGCCGATGCGCTGTTCGACCGAGCGGACCCGATGTGCCTGACCGCGTTCGAAGTGCTCGACGCGATAGGTCATGTCGTAGGCGGGGTTCATCGTCACGGTGAGGATCACGACAACCACTGTCCTCGCCTGAGCACCCGGCGCAACTGGACATTCTCCCCGACGATCAGTAGGTCGGCGAAATATCCCGTGCGCAGGTCACCCACCTCGGCCAGCCCGAGGGCCGCCGCCGGGGTCGACGTCGCCGCCAGCACCGCGTCGGCCAGCGAAACGCCGGACTCGCGGACCGCTCGTGCCACGCCATCGAGCAGCGTGCTCACGCCGCCCGCGATCGAACCGTTCGCGATCCTGGCGACCCCCTGCCGCACCGTGACGGACTGCGGACCGAGCTGATATTCGCCGTCCGACAGCCCCGCCGCCTGCATGGCATCGGTGATCAGCGCGACCCGACCGGACGCGGCCGCGAAAACCAGCGCCGCGAAACCGGGGTCGACATGCACACCGTCCCCGATCAGCTCGACCGTCGCGTGCCCGGCCGCCGCGGCGACCAGACCCGCCCCGACCGGACCGGGATCACGATGATGCAGCGGCGCCATGCCATTCGCCAGATGGGTGACCAAACTACCGAACCCGGTGGGCCGCAACGCTTTCAGGAACGCGGAGTAGTCGGCGTTACTGTGCCCCAGCGAAACAACCACGCCGTGTTCGGTAAGTCGTTGCGCGACGGCGTCATAACCGGCTCGCTCCGGAGCCAGTGTCATCACCCGCAGGTGTCCACCTCCGGCGGCGAGCAGCTGGTCGGTCAGCTCGAGATCGGGATCGCGCAAGAACCGTGGATCCTGCGCCCCGCACCGCGCCTCCGACAGAAACGGCCCCTCGGCATGAATGCCGCCGATCAGCCCTTCCGTCGCCAGCTCCCGCAACACGGCGGTCTGCCCGACCATGTCCGCCGCGGCCGCGGTAACAATGCTCGCGACGACCGTCGTGGTCCCGCTCGCATGATGAAACTCCGCGGCGGCCCGCGCTTCCGCCGCATCGACGGTATCGAACCGATGCCCGAACCCGCCGTGATTATGAATGTCGACCAGCCCGGGCAGCAGCGTGCCCGCGAAGGGGGGTTCCGGCGAATTCGGATGCGCCGCAACCCATTCCGCGAACGGCAGCACAGCACTGATCCGATCACCCACGACCGTGACAACACCGTCGTCCAGCTGAGCGGTCGCCGAGACGACGCGCCCGCGAACGACCAATTCGGTCACCATACGAGCAACTCCTCTCGACCGAGTTCGGGCATGGCCACCCGTCCGGCCGACACCGCGTCAGCGCATAAGACCCCGATCACGCGAGCGCTCCTTGCCTGGCGAAGAGCGCGGCCCCCGTCAAACCGGCGCGTGCGCCGAATTCGCCGAGCACCACGTGCGGAGCGGGAACCAGCCGAAGCCGCTTGGCGATGGCTTGGTGCAGTGGCTCGGTCAGTGCGGCGCCAGCGCCCGCGAGTCCGCCGCCGAGGATGATCAGTTCGGGGCAGGCGGCGTGCACGATGCCGATGAGGCCGTCGGCGAGGGCTTCGACCGCGTCGTCGAGCACGGCCGCCGCGTCGGGGTCGGTCTCGACACGGGCGAATACTTCTGCGGCGCCGTCGATTTCGTGGCCGGTGCGGCGGGTGTACGCGCGGGCGATCGACGCACCGGACGCGACGGTTTCGACGCAGCCGATGTTGCCGCACGGGCAGGGCAGGCCGTTCGCGCGGACCGGGATGTGACCGTATTCGCCGACCTGGCCGTAGCTGCTGCGCACCAAACGCCCGCCGACGGACAGGGTGCCGGAGATGCCGGTGCCGAGGATGACCACGCAGACGTTGTCGTAACCGCGTCCGGCGCCGAAGCGCCATTCGGCCCAACCCGCCACGGCGACATCGTGTTCGATCAGTACCGGCACACCCCAGCGATCGAGGAACCGGTCGCCGATCTTGAAGTCGCGCCAGCCGATATTGCTACTGAACACGGCGATCGAACGAACGGCGTCCACGATGCCGGGCAGCACAACGGCGGCCCGGCCTACCCGGGCGCGCTGCTCCTCGGTCAGCTCGGCGAGCAGTTGATCACCGAGTGCCCCCATCACCTCGAACGCCGCGTCGCCCTGCGGCGTCACGACGGTGCCGACGGCGAGCACCGTGCCCGCGGCATCGGTGATCTCACCTTTGATGGTGGTGCCGCCGACATCGAGCCCGAGCACGAGTGCGTCCTCGGCCAACGCGTCCGGCTGCGGCAATACCGCAGCCGAACGCGTCGCTGTGCCGCCGCGGTGAGCCGCCGCGGCCGACCCGGCAGTCCCGGCCGCGGGCCGGGCGGCACTGGTCGAGGACACCTCGTTCGCCACTCCCATACTTCGCACAGTAGTTCCCGATGCGTTGAGCAGCGCGGTTCCAGGTAAAGCTGCGGCTGGGTCGAGTTTCACCGGGCCGGTCCGATCACTGGTCGAGGACGACCGAGCGATTGAGCCCACGCGGGTGGTCGGGGTCGAGTCCGAGGTCGGCCGCGCGCAGCACACAGAGCTGGTGGACGCGCAGCAGATCGGCCATCGGGTCGATGTCGCGGTGCTCGAAGTTGGCACCGGTGCTCGCGATATCGGTGGCGAAGTTCGGGACGAGCGGACCGAAGGCCCACACCGTGCGACCCGGCGCGGAGATGGCGATCGGACCGTGCCGGTACTCGGTGGCCAGGTAGGACTCGGTCCAGGACTGGCAGGATTCGCGCAGCTTGAGGCCGGATTCCTCGGCGATGGCGGCGGCGAAGCCCATGCCGACGAAGCTGATCTGCTCGGCGTTGCGGACCTCGGCCAGCGATACGGCCGGATCCTCGGCGAGCACCTTGCGGCCCTGTTCGATGACCGGGGCGAGGTCTTCGCCGAGGTGCCAGCGCAGGATCGCCAGGGCGGTGGTGGCGAAGCGGGTCTGCACCACCGACTGCTCGTCGACCTCGTCGATCAGGATCGGGTCGCCGAGCTCGAGCACAGGGGTGCCTGGACTGGAGCAGATGACGGTGCGTGGAATGTGTGCTGGGATGTCCCGCATGGCATTGACCACCTCGGTGGTCGTGCCT
The DNA here is from genome assembly GCF_045040275.1 of Nocardia sp. NBC_01499. Lineage (NCBI taxonomy): Bacteria > Bacillati > Actinomycetota > Actinomycetes > Mycobacteriales > Nocardiaceae > Nocardia > Nocardia sp. NBC_01499. The sequence continues at coordinate 6,230,557 of NZ_CP109426.1, forward strand.
GACCGGCAGATCACCAGGTAGCGGTCGTATTCGCGACCGGAGCGGACCTCGCTGGCCGGCCAGGCGTCGGTCAGACCGTGGCCAGCGCCCTCGCGCAATGCCGCGATCGCTTTGGACATGAACAGGGAAGTGCCGCAACCGATCACGGCGACTCGCTCGCCCTTGTGGGGGAGGATGTCGCGATGTTCGGCAGCGATCGTTTCGGCGCGCGCCCAGTCATCAGGCTGGGTGGCGACCTCGTTGGCCAGATGGGTGACGGGCGTGGTTTCGGCGGAGATCGGCACAACAACAGAATCCGCCCGGTGATCGTTCATGTCAAATTTACGAGCGAATCGGTCACATATGATCAAACTTGGGTCTATGTTGATAGTCGGTCGATCAGTTCGATCCCATCATCGGCTGTCCAGTGGCGCCCGGTGTGCAAATTTGAAAGGTTCTACTCGTGAAAAGACCACTCCACGGCGTGCTTGCGGGGGTCGCGATGGTCACCGGCCTTGCGCTGGCGATCTCGTCCTGTGGGTTCGGCTCGAAAGATAACGCCGACTCCGACACCACGATCAACTTCTTAGCCCCGGCCTACAGTGACGGGGCCAACGGTACGAAGGCGCTGTGGGACGGGATCATCGCGGACTTCCAGAAGCAGAACCCCGATATCAAGGTGAACCTGCAGATCGAGTCCTGGAACTCGATCAACGACGTGGTGCGTACCAAGCTCCAGTCGAAATCGACCACGCCGGACATCCTCAATATCGATGCTTACGCCAGCTTCGCCAGCGACGGACAGCTCTACCCTGCCTCCGAAGTCGTCTCCCCGCAGGTGCTTTCGGACATTCAGCCCGGTTTCGCGAAGAACGCGTCGCTGAACGGCACCCAGTTCGCGCTGCCGCTGTTCGCCTCGACGCGCACCTTGTTCTACAACACCGACCTGTTCGCCAAGGCTGGCGTCACCGCGCCGCCGAAGACCTGGGCCGAGCTCACCGACACGGCCAAGAAGATCCAGGCGCTCGGCGGTGGCGTCTCCGGCTACGGTCTGCCGCTCGGCAGCGAGGAAGCGCAGGGCGAGACGTCCATCTGGACCTTCGGTGCGGGCGGCCAGTGGGCCGACGGTGACAAGCTCACCATCGACACCCCGGCGAACCTCGACGGCGTGCGCGCGATGCGTGAGATCGCCGATGCCGGTGTCACCCAGCCGAATCCGGGCGCGACCGACCGCAAGGACGTCATCAACGCGTTCATCCAGGGCAAGATCGGCATGATCGAGGGCCTGCCCCCGAACATCAGCCAGATCACCGCGAAGAACCCCGGTCTGAAGTACTCGACCGCGCCGACGCCGACCAAGTCAGGCACCCCGGTGACGCTCGGCGTGGCCGATCACCTGATGGCGTTCAAGAAAGACGGCAAGAAGACGGACTCGATCAAGAAGTTCCTCGACTTCTTCTACGGCGCCGACGTCTACTCGAAGTTCGTCTCGACCGAGGGCTTCATCCCGATCACCAACACCGCGGCCGCCAAGCTGGCCTCGGACCCGGTGACCAAGGCCTTCGGTTCGACCCTCGCGGTGGCCAAGTTCTACCCGAGCAACAACCCGAAATGGGCTGCGGCGCAAGGCGCCATCCGCCAGCAGATCGGCACCATCGCCCAGGGCACCGACCCGGCCCAGGTCTTGCAGCGCATTCAGGAAGCCGCGAAATAGCGTGCGACGGAAAGGAACTCTGGCGGCGATACCGTGGATCGGGCCCGCGCTGGTCTTGATCGCGGCTATCGTCGCCTTTCCCGCCTGCTACATGGTGTGGACGAGCACCAGGGATCTGAACGCCTACGGTCAAGACCGAGGCGCGGCGGGCCTGGCGAACTTCCGCACCCTGTTCGGGATCTCCGAGCTGGGATCCGTTCTGGCACATACGGTGATCTGGGTTGTCGCCGTTGTGCTGATCACCCTGGTGCTCTCGGCGGCACTCGCCCAATTCCTCAACAAGGATTTCCCAGGCCGCACCGCGGTGCGGATGGCGATCCTGGTGCCGTGGGCGGCCTCGGTCGTGATGACGACGACGATCTTCTACTACATGCTCGATCCCGACGTCGGCATCGCCAACCGCTTCCTGGTCGATATCGGCCTGCTCGACCGGGGTTACGGCTTCACCAAGCAGCCGACGCCCGCGTTCCTTGTGGCGATCGGTGTCGCGGTGTTCGTCTCGATCCCGTTCACCACCTACACGATTCTGGCTGGGCTGCAATCGATTCCGGCTGAGATCAGTGAGGCGGGCCGGGTCGACGGCGCGAGTTCGTGGCAGCGCTACCGCTTTCTCACGCTGCCGCAGCTGCGTCCGGCCATCGCGGTGGCGACGATCATCAACATCATCAACTCGTTCAACTCGTTGCCGATTCTGCAGGTGATCACCGGCAGCATCGCGGGTTTCCAGGCCGACACCACAACCACGTTGATGTTCAAGCTGATTCGGCAGAATCAGCAGGTCGACACGGCCGCGGCGATGAGCGTGCTGAACTTCGTGCTGATCATCGTCATCATCGCGATCTACGTGAAGGTGATCCGGCCGACTCAGGAGGTCGACGGATGACCGCGGCGGATATCGCGCACCTCGAGAAGGTCACCGGTGCGGTGAAAGCCGGTGACTCGGCTGAGCGTTCCGGTACTCGAACGAAGCGGCGTCGCTGGGAACTGACCGCGGTCGGCGTCGTGCTGGCCGTGCTTTTCCTGCTGCCGTTCATCGTGATGGTGCTCGGATCGCTGAAGAGCCGTGCCGAAATCCTGCGCATCCCACCGACATACCTCCCTGAGACGTGGCATCCGGACAACTACGCCACCATGTGGAGCACACCGGAAACGCCGCTGCCGTTCAATCTGGCGAGCACGGTGATCATTTCGGTGTGCGCCACGGTGCTCGTGCTGCTCGTCGCCATTCCGGCCGCGTATTACACGGCGCGGCACAAGTTTCCGGGTCGCGCGGTGTTCCTCGGCCTGGTGCTGATCACCCAGATGTTGCAGCCGACCGTGCTGGTGACCGGTCTGATCCGGGAGTTCTTCGCGCTCGGCATCAACGACACCTGGCTGGCGATGATCCTGGTGAACGCGGCGTTCAACCTGTCGTTCGCGGTGTGGATTCTGCACAGCTTCTTCGCCTCCATTCCGGTGGAGATCGAGGAGGCCGCGATGCTGGACGGGCTGAGTCGCTGGCAGATCCTGGTCAGGGTGAGCCTGCCGCTGGTGTGGCCCGGCATCGTCACCGCGACGATCTTCGTCATTGTCTCCTGCTGGAACGAGTTCGCCGCCAGCCTGGTGGTGCTGACCACCCCCGAGAATCAGCCGCTGTCGGTGGCGCTGACCAAGTTCATCGGTCAGTACGACACCTCGTGGCAATACGTGTTCGCTATATCCACGGTCGGCATCATCCCGGTCGTGATCCTGTTCGCCTTCATCGAAAAGCGCCTCGTCGCGGGTCTTACCGCGGGCAGCGTCAAGTAAGTCGCCCCGGCGGGTGGTGTGCCACACCACCCGCCGTTTGGCGCGTTGTGAACCGACACACGGTCTGAGTCTGGACATCTCACCGGTTATCTGAAAATATCCCTTACCAGTATCGGTAACGAGCGGTAACGGGAAGGCACTTCGATGAGCGTGCGCAATGGTGGGCGCGTCGTCGTCCTCGGCGTCATCGCGCTGATGGCGGCGTGGACGGCACTTGGTTCGGGGCAGGCGGCGCCGGAAGAGCAGCAGGGTGTTCGGATCGAACCGGCACCCGCGCTCACCCTGCCACCTGAACTCGATGACTTCTACAAACCGGCGGCGGGGGTGGTCGCCGCGGCACAGCCAGGCGAGATCCTGCGCGCGCGGGCGATCTATCCGGCGTTCATGGGCATCCTGCAGCTGAATGTCGATGCGTGGCAATTGCTTTACCGCACCACCAACAGTCACGGTGAGCCGATCTCGACGGTCACCACGATCCTGAAGCCGCGTGGCCCCGCGCCAGCGGGCGGGTCGAAGCTGCTGTCGTATCAGATCGCCGAGGACAGCGTCGCGCAATACTGTGCCCCGTCGTATGTGGCCCAATCCGGCGCCATCCCAGTCGATTACGTGAACGCGGCGGAGACGCTGATCCCGATCGCGGCGGGGCTCGGACAGGGCTGGACGGTCGCGATGCCCGACTATCAGGGCCCGAATTCGGCGTACGGCGCCTCGCGGATGAACGCGCAGGCGACCCTCGACGGTATTCGTGCCGCGGAGAACTTCGCGCCCGCGCAGCTGAGTGGGCCGCAGACACCGGCGGCGCTGTGGGGTTATTCGGGCGGGACGATTCCGTCGGCCTTCGTCCCGGAGATCAAGCAGAGCTACGCGCCCGAACTGAGTATCGTCGGCATCGCGGCGGGCGGTGTCGCGGCGGGCGACTACGCCGGGGTGGTGCGGCACAACAATGGCGGCGTCTATGCCGGGCTCATCTCGGCCGCGATCGTCGGTATCTCGACCGAATACCCGGAAATGCAACGGGTGATGCGCGAACGGGTCGATCCCCTCGGGCAATTCGTCATGGCGTCGAAGAAGGTGCTGTGCCATCCGCAGGGCGCCATCCTGTTCCCCGGATTCAACTACTTCGGCACTTTCCAGGGCGGTGATCCGTTATCGCTGCCGGAGATTCGGGAAGCGATCGCGGATAACTCACTCGGACAGCAGAAGCCGACCGTGCCGATCTACTTCTATCACGCGCAGAATGATGAGCTCATTCCGATCGCGGGCACCGACGCGACAGTGCGGAAGTATTGCGGCGAGGGCGCGCCGAGCGTGACCTATGTTCGGGAATTCGCCGCCGAACATATCTCCGGTGTCCTCTCGCATCTGCCCGGCGCGTTCTATTGGCTGAAGGATCGGCTCAACGGTGTCGCCGCACCCGCTGGTTGCTCGATTACCAGTCCGGTGAGCACGGTCGGGGAACCGCAGTTCGGACAGGCCTTGTCGGAGATTCTGCCGCCCATGGCGCAGGCCCTCGTCGGCTATGCCATCGGCCAGCACCAGTAGTCGTCGTTCCCGGCGCGGACCGATGTCCGTGCCGGGGTCGCGGCGGGTCAGCGGGTAGCATCGAACGGTGGCACGGCGGGAAGAAGAATCGAAGGATGGTCGCAGCTACGGCGGGCTGTCGCGGGAACAACGGGTGGCGCAGCGGCGGACCCGATTGATCGATGCCGCCCTCGAATTGTTCGGGACCCAGGGGTACGCGGCCACTTCCATCGAGCGCCTGTGCGCGGTCGCTAATGTTTCCACGCGCAGTTTCTACGAAGATATGGGCAGCCGTGAGGCTTTGCTGATCGCGCTGGTCAACCGGACCACCTCGCACGCGGTCGAGCGGGCATTGGAGGCATTGGCGAAAACCGAGAACGATCCGCTGTCCACGAGAGTGGTCGAGGGCTTCCGCGCTTATCTCTCGGTGACCTGTGCGGATCATCGATCGGCCAGGGTCTGTTATGTCGAAGTGGTCGGTGTGAGCCAGGCGGTCGAAGAGTGGCGCAGAGATCAGCGGCGCCTGCTCTCCTCATTGATCATCAGCGAAGCCGAACGCGGTGTCGAGCGTGGCGAGGCAAAGCCGCGGCGTTTCGATCTTTTCGCGCTCGCGGTGATCGGCGCGGTGAACTCGCTCGCCCAGGAATTGGTGCAGAGCACGCTGCCCGATTCGGTGATCAGCGTGGACGAAATATGCGAAGAGATCGCGTATTTCGTGAATTCCGGGCTCGCCCTCACCTGATCTGAAACTCAGGTAACTGGCTGAAGGTTCGGCTAGATCAATCATCTGAAAAGATATCTTGCCGAATTGGAGTGAATCTCCTACAGTCGAGTCGACGCCCTTGTTCGAGGGCGTCGACGATTCTCTGGACGGAGTGTTCATGTCCTCCATCGGAAGTGCCGTTCGCGCGCTGGTGGTCAATCTGCATTCGGTGGGCGTGCTGCAACGCGCCGGTGTGCTCAACCTGCTCGCACCGGCCGACCTGGTCCGGGCTTCGCGTGCGGTCCGTCAGTTCGGCGGCATCGCCGGGCCGGTGCGGATGTCGGCACGGCGGGAGCCCGACCGGGTGGCGGTGATCGATGAGCTCGGGCCGCTCACCTACCGAGAGCTAGAGGCGCGCGGTAACGCGCTGGCCCGCGGCTTCACCGCGCTCGGCATCGGGCCGGGCGACACCGTCGCCGCGCTTATCCGGGACCGGCGCGAATTGGTGGACACCATGCTCGCCGCCGCGAAGATCGGTGCGCGGCTGGTGTTGCTCAATACCGGGTTCGCCGGACCGCAGCTGGCCGATGTGGCGGCGCGCGAAGGCGTGCATGTCGTGGTGTACGACCAGGAATTCACCGACCTGCTGCAGGTGTTGCCGTCGGAGGTCCGACGGGTGCTCGCCGTGCACGACGGCATCGGGGTCGACGGCATCGCGACCGTCGCCGAACTGATCGCGGCCAACGACACGGCCGAGCTGGCGCCGCCACCGCGGCAGGGCGGCTTCGTGCTGCTGACCGGCGGGACCACCGGGACGCCGAAAGGTGTACCGCGCGAGGTCAAGTCACCGCTCGCGGCGGCCGCGCTACTGGAGCGGATTCCGTTGCGCCGCAATCAGACCCTGGTGCTGGCCGCCCCGCTGTTTCACGGCACCGCGCTGAACCAGTTCATCCTGGCGCTGTCGCTGGCCTCGACGGTGGTGCTGCGCAGGCGATTCGACGCCGAGGCGACCCTGGCCGACGTCGCCGATCATCAGGCGCAGGTGCTCGTCCTCGTACCGACGATGCTGCGTCGAATACTCGACCTCGGCCCAGGGGTCGTGGCCGAGTACAACACCGACAGTCTGCGTATCGTTTTCAGTGCTGGCTCGGCACTGCCTGCCGCACTGGGTGATTCGGCCACCGAGGTGTTCGGCGACGTGCTCTACAACTTCTACGGCTCGACCGAGGTTGGCGTCGCCGCCATTGCCACGCCCGAGGATTGGCGGGCGGCGTCCGGGACGGTCGGCAGGCCACCGACGGTGTGTACGGTCCGGCTCTACGACGCGGACGGCGCGGTGGTCACCGAACCGGGCGGGCGCGGCACCATTTACGTGCGCAGCCTGCTGTCGTTCGCCGGGTACTCCGGCGGCGGCAACAAGGACAGCATCGACGGCTTGCTGTCCACCGGCGATGTGGGGCACTGGGATTCGGGCGGACGGCTGTTCATCGACGGACGCGACGACGACATGATCGTCTCCGGCGGCGAGAACGTCTTTCCCGGCGAGGTCGAGGAGTTGCTGTACGCCCATCCGGCCATCGCCGAGGCGGCGATCGTCGCGGTGCCCGACGACGAATTCGGCCAGCGGCTCGCGGCTTTCGTGGTGCGGCATCCCGATCAAGAGTTGGACGCCGACGCGGTCCGCGCCCACGTGAAGGCGAATCTGGCCCGGTTCAAGGTGCCGCGCGATGTCACCTTCGTCGATGAGCTCCCGCGCACCAGCACCGGAAAACTGTTGCGGCGAGACCTCACCGCGAACTGATCGAAATCGTCTGGGACACGGTGTAGACATCCTTCGATTCATCTGAAAATATAACTGACCAATATGGCCGGTCGTAACCGTCGATACCTCGGCGGTCGACGCCGACGTCGAACCGGAAAACGATCGTGAGCAGGTGCAACCGTCGCTCACGGGATCGATGGGTGATCAATGATGATCGATAGTTGGCCGAAAGGGCATGTCGCGCACCGCAAGCGGCACGGACTAGCCGTGGCCTCGACCGTGGCCCGAGTCGTGGTCGCCCTCGGCGTGCTCGCGGTGTCCTCGGTGCTGCCGATGGCCACCCCGTTCGCGCTCGCGGATCCGTTGTCCACCAGCGAGTTTCCGAAGGCCGACGCCCGTACCGGATTACCCGAGGGGTGGAATCCGGGGCCCGAGCGCTACGGCGTCGGCGAACAGAAGAACGTCGAACTGCCGATGGCGGACGGCGTGGTGCTGCGCGCGGACGTTCGGTATCCGACCGCCGCCTCCGGTGCACCGGCAACCGGCCCGTTCCCGATCATGTTGACCCAGACGGCATACGGCAAGGACAGCGCCGGTTTCGTGCGGCTGCTGTCCTACGACGGACTCGGCCCCATGCTGCAGAACGCACTGCCGAGCGTCATCGACGTGGCCAAGCAGATCAGCGACGCGGCGGGCTATGGCGACTACTTCGTCAAGCGCGGCTACATCAGCGTGATCGTCGACATTCGCGGCACCGGATCGTCGGGCGGCCAGTGGAGCATCTTGCAACCGCAGGAACGGGAGGACTCCAAGCGGGTGATCCACTGGGCCGCCGGGCTGCCGAACTCGACCGGCGAGATCGGCCTGTGGGGTTTGTCGTACCTCGGGATGAGCGAACTCTTCACCGCCGGTGTGCTGGAACCGAATTCGCCGGTCAAGGCGCTGTTCCCGCTGATGCCAGGCAACCACGCGTTCCAGGATCTGCTCGACCACGACGGGTTCTACAACACCGCCTTCCTTGCCTCCATGCTGCAATTCCCGATCACCCTGCTGCCACAGCTCGATCCGATCCTCGGGTTGTTTCGGGAGCCGGACAAGATGGCCAGCGTGTTCGTCGACCACCTGATCTCACACTTCCGCGCGGACGGCACCTGGAACTCGGTATTCAACGCGCTGCTCGACGGCGACAAGGCGTACAACGGCCCGTACTGGGAGTCGCGCGCGATCGACAATGTGGTGGAACAGATTGCGGCGAACGGCATTCCGACCTACCTGATCGGCGGCCAGTACGACCTGCTGCAGGACGGCACCCCGCGCACCTTCGCCGGATTGCAGAACGCCTTCGCCGGACGCTCGCACAATGGGCCGATGCCCGCGGACGCGCCGTCCAGCGGCCGCTTCCAAATGCTCACCGGCCCTTGGTTTCACGTGCAGCCCGGCGTGCAGCGCAATACCGATATCGATATGCACGCCATCGAGTTGGCCTGGTTCGATCGGTGGTTGAAGGACGACCGCAACGGCATCGACGAGACGAAGACGCCGCTGCACGCGATCGACGTGAATGGCAACGTGATCGAGAGCGCCACCTATCCGATGCGCGAAACTCGCACGCAGAACCTGTATCTGGAGGCCGGTGGCCGACTGACGCCGGATCATCCGGTGGCGCAGTCGGGTTCGGATCGGGTGACGTTCAGCCCGGTCAATGGCGGCACCATCTGCAACTCCTCGTTCTCCCGCAACTTCTCCGGGGTGTACGAGCTGCTCACCACCATGGCCGGCGTCGACGACCCCTGCGCACAGTTCCCCGCCCATCCGGATGTGCCTGGGCTGCTGGACAATCCGCAGTACACCACCGATGCCTTCACCGAGCCGACCGTGCTCGGCGGTCCGATCGGCGCCACCCTGTTCGCCACTTCGAGCACGCCCGCCTCGGCGTTCAGCGTGACTGTGCAGGACATCGCGCCGGACGGCACGGCCATCGCGTTGACCGACGGCCAGCTCGCCGGAAACTTCCGCGCGCTGGACGAGGACCGGACGTGGCGGTCCAAGGACGGCAGTGTGCTCGGCGCGTTCCATCCCGGCACGAGGGAGTCGATGCTGCCGGTGGTCCCCGGGCAGGTGACCGAGTACAACGTCAAGGTCCGCCCGGCCTTCCACGTCTTCCAGCCCGGCCACCGGTTGCAGGTCACGATCGGCTCCGGTGACGCGCCGACCCACATCTTCAACCCGAAGGACTATCCGGTGCTGCTCGGTGGCGTCTACGACATCCAGCGCACCGAAGCGGCGGCCTCGTTCCTCACGATTCCGCTGGCCGCGGCGTCCGCCACGCACCGCTGAGGCGGTGCCCGGCTTGGCATTGCCGTACCGGAATCTCTACGTTCGGCAGCGTGCCTGTGATCAGATGGTTGGCGTGCCACGTATAACAGCAGGTCGGGTCCGGGCGGGTGTGCGATGACCGGACCGACCGACCGACCGCAGCGGTGGAACCGGCTGCTCGAACTGCTCGCCGAATCCGGCAGGCTCTCGGTGGAGGAGGCCGCCGAGCGGCTCGGCGTGTCCTCGGCGACCGTGCGTCGCGACTTCACCGCGCTCGCCGAACAACAGCTGGCGACCAGAACACACGGCGGCGTGGTCGCGACCTCGGTCGCCTACGACCTGCCCGCCCGCTACCGGCAGACCGGCGGTGAGGCGAAGACCCGCATCGCGGAACATGCTGCGTCCCTGGTGGATCCGCGCGCGGTCATCGCGATGAACGGCGGCACGACCACCACCGCGGTGGCGCGGGCGCTGGCCGGGCGGACCGATCTCGGGATGACCGGCGACGAGCAGCTGACCATCGTCACCAACGCGCTCAATATCGCGGGGGAGATGGTGCTGCGCCCGCATATGCGCACCGTCGTGCTCGGCGGCGTCGCGCGCCGCGAATCCTACGAACTGCACGGCCCCCTCGCTGAACGCGCGCTTGCCGAACTGCGCCTTGACGAGCTGATCCTCGGCGTGAACGCGATCTCCGCCGAGGGCGGCGCGCAGTGCAGGCATATCGATGAGGCCGGGGTCACCACCGAGATGGTGCGGCGTTCCGGGCACGTGCTGGTCGTCGCCACGGCCGACAAGCTGGAGCGCACCGCACTGGCCCGCATCTGCAGCATCGAGCAGGTGCACGTGCTCGTCACCGATACCGACGCGGACCCGGCGGCGGTCGCCGCGATTCGCGCGACCGGGGTCCGGGTCGACGTGGTGTAGCGCGATTGATGCCGTCGCCCTGTTTGAAGGCGGCCGCGCCGGGCATGTTCGAGGCCATGACCACTGAACCCGGTACGACCTCATCCGATGACGCCGAAGTGGACCGTGACGACGCTGACCAGCAGGACGACTCGTCTTCCACCGAAGATCAGGCGTCGGATATGGACTACGAGGGCGATACGCCCAACTAGTAGTCGTGACTCCCGCAGCCCGGTAGGTCGTCGGTGGCCTGCCGGGCTGTGCTGTTTCTCGGGTAGGTCGATCGGCGGTGTTCACCCATTGACCGGGTCACGGTGTCTCACTACTCTGAGTGGGACAGCACGTCCCATGTAAGTGTGTAGGCAAGGTGAGCCCGCTATGGCCGATGTCGATTCCGCTGATCCCGCCGTTGATTCGAAGCTGCACCCGCCCCGTTGGGCGCCGACGTTCATCCGCTGGCACAGCACGCCCGTGACCTGGTGGCAGTCGGTGCGGTTGTCGCTGGGAATCCTGCCAAGGGTGCGTGATCACACCGTGCTCGACTATGTGACCAACTTCCCCGGCCAGGACGACGTGCTCGTCGCCAGGGTGCCGTTCGCGAAGTTCGTCATCGTGCGTAGCCCGGAGTTGGCCCGGCACGTGCTGGTGACCAATCAGAACAACTACACGAAGAGTCCGGATTACGACATGCTCGCGGTGGCCTTCGGGCGCGGGCTGGTGACCGATCTGAATGATGAACTGTGGCAGCGTAATCGGCGGTTGGTGCAGCCGATCTTCGCCAAGCGCAACGTGGATGGGTTCGCGCCGGTGATGGTCGAGGCCGCCAGGGATGCCGTCGCGCGGATTCGGGAGCTGTCGGCCGATGGTGGTGTTGTCGATGTCAACGCCGAAATGAACCGGCTCACTTTGGATGTCACGTCGCGGACGATGTTCGGCACCGATATCACCGGGCCGATGTCGGAGGTGGTGCTCTACCGGTTGTTGCGGTTCTTCGGACGCGGCTTCATGACGAACCTCAGCCATCCGCTGCATCACGTCGCGACCTGGCTGCACAAACGCGGGCGTCATCGCGACGATGCCGGGAATTCGCGGCTGCCGATGCGGGTCATGCGGGCCGCGGGGTGGGTGATCGAGCCGCGCAGCATGCGGGATCTGCGGCACGCCGAGGGCGTGGTGGACGGGCTGATCGCCGATCATCGCGCGGGGCGGATCACTCGCAAGGACAATCTGCTCGCCGCGCTGATCGATGCCTCCGATCCCGAAACCGGTTACAAATACACCGATCAGGAGATCCACGACGAGCTGATGACGTTCATCGGCGCTGGTATGGAAACCACCGCGACCGCGCTTGCCTGGGTGTGGCAGATGCTGTCCGAGCATCCCGAGGCCCGCGAGCGACTGCGCGACGAGGTGCGCTCGGTGCTCGGCTCGCGTCCGGCCACCGCCGCCGACCTCGATCGGCTGCCGTGGACGCAGGCCGTTGTCGCCGAGACCATGCGGGTGTTGCCGCCGGTGGTCGGGCTGGCCAGGACGGCGAAAGAAGCGGACGCGCTTGGCGGTTACCTGATCAAGCCGGGTACCACGGTGATCACGCTGATCCATGGTTCGCACCACAATCAGCGGGTCTGGGATCGCCCGGACGAGTTCGATCCGAGTCGATACCTGCCGGAAAACGTTGAGCGCGAACACAAGCGGGCCACCATGCCGTTCGGTGCCGGCAAAAGAATGTGTGTCGCTTCGGGATTCGCGAACATGGAGGCCGCGCTCGTGGTCGCCACCTTCGCTCAGCAGCTGCAATTCGACGCGGTGTCGGATCAGCGGGTGCGACGGCAGATCTCGTTCACCGGTGGTCCGGACGGGCCGCTGCCGATGCGGCCTCGGTTCCTGCCGGAACTGGAGCGCGCGGACACCGCCGTATAGTCGGATCCGTGAAACCGCCCGCCCACATGCGCAGCCATCGCAGGCGCTCGGGCGGACAGCGGTGGGATGAACACAATTCGACCAGGCAGGCGCAGATCCTCGAGGCGGCCGTCGCGCTGATCGAGGAGAACGGCCCCACCGCCGAGATATCGATCCAGCAGATCGCCGAGCGAGCCGGACTGGCCCGCTCGGTGGTCTACCGGCAGTTCGACAATCGGGAAGACCTGGACGCCAAGGTTCGCGAGTACATCCTGGATCACTATGTGGCCGAGGTGGAGTCGCTGCTCGTGCTCGATCCGGCCAAGACCGCCGAAGAGCTGTTCCACGAGGTGATGCGCCGGGTGGTGAGCTGGGCGTCGGAACATCCCCATCTCTACCGGTTCGGACAGCACGGGCCGGTACACGGGCATTCGACCGAGGAAACCAGCCTCAGCATCGGCAGGCACCGGGTCGCGGAGACGCTGTGGCAACAGTTTTCGTCATGGACCGGCATGCTCGCCATCGACGTAGAACCGTATCGCCCGCTCGTCTACGGACTCGTCGGCCTGGTGGAAGGCATTGTCACGCAGTACATCGGCACCCCCGAAGCCCAACGCCCCGACCAGGAAACCATCGCCCGCATGCTCACCTCCTCCGCCTGGCACCTCTTCGCGGGCCACGCCGCCGACCGCGGCTACCACTTCGACCGATCCGCCAACATCGCCGAAACCCTCGCCAAGCTCTTCGCCGACGCCGCCGCCCAGCAAGACTGAAAGCGCCACTCGCCCAGGCGAATCCCGCACCTAGGCGGTTGATCGAGTCGTCGTCCTGCTCGACGGACTACGCGTCAGGGCGTTGCAGACACCGGTACGGCGTCGGGTGTGACCGCCGGGCGAATGCTTCGCATCCAGACTACGAAGCCCCAGGCTACGAAGCCCGCGTAGACGAAATACAAAGTTGCCGAAGGGTAATAGCCGGCTTTTACCAGTAGGGGGATGCCGACGATGTCGACGGCGATCCAGATGAGCCAGAACTCGGCTAGGCCGCGGGCCATGCCGTAGGTGGCCAGTACGGAGCCGGTGAAGATCCAGGCCTCGGCCCACGGGCCGTAGGAGCCGATGAGCGCGAAGAGCTGGGCGAAGGCGGCCGTGCCGACGAGCATGGCCGCGACGAGGATGAGGCGTTCGCGATTGCTCGCCCAGCGCGGCTCGACACCGCGGTGTTCCAGGCCGGTCTCGTTGGCGTGGCGATGCCAGCTCCACCAGCCGTAGACGCTGACCGCGATGAACATCAGCTGGCGTCCGGCTTGACCGGCCATGTTCAGGTGTTGCGGGGTGTTGAAGACGCCGCCGACGAACACGGTGAACAGCAGGGCGTTCCCGGCGATGCCGATCGGCCACGCCCAGACCCGCCGTCGCATGCCGCCAAGCGCGGAGGCGAGGCCGAAACCGTTGCCGATCACCTCGCGCCAGAGGATCTCCGAGCCTGCGATGTGCAGCTTGGCGTCGAGCAGCGAGACGATCGGGTTCACCTGTTGTGCAACCAGCGCGCCTGCCGATGTCATCCATCGAGGCGATTTCGGCTCGGGGCGATCGAAAATCCGGTGTGCACGCGGGTTCGCGTAACGATTGCGAAATCTGGGGTCGCGATTCGCAATATCTGTGCAACGGAGCCCTTCTAGGGTGACGGTCATGAGCACGGAGAGCAGTACCGGGGGGACCGGAATTCACATCGGCGGGTTGACGAAAACCTTCCGGGTCGGCCGGAAGACAGTGGAGGCACTCGACTCCGTCGACCTGCACACCGAACAGGGCACCTTCCTGTCGTTACTCGGCCCGTCCGGCTGCGGCAAGTCGACCGTCCTGCGCATCCTCGCCGGACTGGAGACGCCGAGCGCGGGCAAGACGCTCATCGACGGCCAGACGCCCGCCGAGCTGGTCCGCCGTCACGAACTCGGCATCGCGTTCCAGGACTCGGCGCTGCTGCCGTGGCGCTCGGTGGAGTCGAATATCAAGCTGCCGTTGCAGGTGGCGGGCCTCACGCCGGACCCGGCGCTGATCGAGGACCTGATCCAGCTGGTCGGGCTGGAGGGCTTCGAGAAGGCCAAGCCCGCCCAGCTGTCGGGTGGCATGCGCCAGCGCGTCTCGATCGCGAGGGCGCTGGTGGTGAAGCCGACCGTGCTGCTGCTCGACGAGCCGTTCGGCGCGCTGGACGACATGACCAGGCAGCGGCTCAACCTGGAACTGCTGCGGATCTGGACGGAGAAACCCGCGACAACGCTGATGGTCACGCACGGCATCGCCGAGGCGGTATTCCTCTCCGATGTGGTCGCGGTGATGAGTCCGCGACCGGGCCGGGTGCTGGAACTGGTCGAGATCGATCTGCCGCGCCCGCGCACCCCGGAGATGATGCGCACCCCCGAATTCCACAAGTTGCACGACTACCTGTCGGAGCTGCTGTTCGGGAAGTCCGGCACCGGCGGCGCACTCAGCGCCGACGCCGGGAAGTCGACCGGCAGCGCGGTGCAGGCATGAGTGGACAGCGACCGGCCCGCTGCCAGTGGCAGGCCAGGCCGGGTTGGCAGCGGGTGCGTCCCTACGGGCGGCCGATGCGGTCGGTCGCGATCTGCGTCCGGCGTGGTCAGGGAGGCCGGGCATGAAGCGGATCGGCGGATTGCTCGGCGTCGCCGGGCTGATCGGGGTGTGGTGGCTGCTCGCCGCGCTCGGTGTCGCTGGCGGCACCGTGCCGAGTCCGTGGACCGTGCTGCACACCATGTACACCGACGGGTGGGGGCTCTACGGCCCCAACTTCCGGATCACCGCGCTCGGCGCGCTGAAGGGGTTCCTGTGGGGCAACGGGATGGCCATCGCGTTGGCGATCCTGATCATGCTGATTCCGCAGATCGAATCGCTCGCCACGCAGCTGGCGATCCTGAGTTACTGCACGCCGCTGCTCGCGCTCGGGCCGATCATCCTGGTCGTGTTCGGCGGGCGCACCCCGACGGTGTTCCTTGCCGCGATGTACTGCTTCTTCACCACCATGGTCGGCACCGTGACCGGATTGCGCTCGGCGGATAGCACAAGCCTGGATCTGGTGCGTGCCTACGGCGGCGGGCGCTGGCAACAGCTGTACCGGGTGCAGTTGATCTCGGCGCTGCCGAATACGTTCGCGGCGTTGAAGATCGCGGCACCCTCGGCGGTGCTCGGTGCGATCATCGGCGAGTACCTCGGCGGCGTCGACAGCGGCATCGGTGTCGCACTGACCGCCGCCCAGACGGCCTACAACGTGCCGCGCACGTGGGGGATGGCGCTGGCCGCCGCGGCACTGGCCGGTCTCGGCTACGCGGTCGTCGCGCTGGCCGCCCGCCTCGTCGCCCCCTGGACTACGCAGGCGGCGCGATGACGAAACAGCCTGGTGTGCAAGGTTTTATGGGCGGCGCGGAGGAGGGGCGATGAAGGTTGTGTTGCGGATCGGGAAGTTCTTGTTCCCGTTGTTCACCTCGCTGCTGCTGATGCTGTTGATCTGGTACGTCTTCCTGAAGGCGTTTCCACAGGTCGGGCCGCGGGTGGGGAAGTCGCCGGAAGACATCTGGCGCTATCTGGTGACCTCGCCCGGCGCCAGTGCCGCGCGTGCGGGGATCATCGACGATCTGCAGATCACGTTGCGGGACGCGGCAATCGGGTTCGGGCTCGGCATGCTGGCCGCGCTGGTGGTCGCCGCGTTGTTCGTGTCGTTCGCCGCGGTGGAACAGACCTTCCTGCCGGTGGCGATGCTGCTGCGCTCGGTGCCGCTTGTCGTGCTCGCCCCGATCATCGTGCTGGTGTTCGGTCGCGGGCTCGGCGGTGTCGCGGTGCTCGCCGGGATCGTGGTGTTCTTCCCGGCGCTGGTGATGGTCATGGCGGGGTTGCGCAACGCGCCACGGGAGGCGCTCGACCTGGTCGCCGCGTACGGCGGGTCCACCTGGACCGGGCTGCGGATGGTCGCGGTGCCCGCCGCGCTGCCCTCGGTCTTCGCGGCGGCCCGGATCTCGGTGCCCGGCGCGCTGATCGGTGCGCTGCTCGGCGAATGGCTCGGCAGCGGAACGGGGTTGGGCGCCAGCCTGATTCGGGCCATCCCGACGTTCCAGTACAACCAGCTGTGGTCATCGATCGTCATCGTCACGATCGTGTCGGTATTGCTCTACGCGATCGTCGGCGTGATCGAGAATCTGGTGTTGGCCAGGTTCGGCGCCGAGGCGGGTAGGTCGTGAAATTCAAGCAAATCAATATCCGGAACGTCAAAGTAAAGAAAATGAAACGCAATCGACCTAGATTCGGCGCATGACACCCGTGCAACGCTCTTCGTTCGGGCCGACACTGAACCGACGGTCTCTCCTTCGTTACTCCGCGCTGGCCGGCGCCGCACTCGGCGGCACCGGCCTGCTCGCCGCCTGCGGCGACAATGCCAGCGACTCCTCGGGCGGTTCCACCGCGGACGGCTCCAAATTCGGCACCGTCGCGGTGCAGCTGTCCTGGCTGAAAAACATCGAATTCGCCGGTGAGTACTTCGCGGACAGCAAGGGCTATTATAAGGACGCCGGTTTCGGCTCGGTCAATCTCATCGCGGGCGGTGCGGCGAGCACCTCGGTGGAGGCCGGGCTCGACACCGGAAAGATCTGGCTCGGCCTGTCCGCCCCGCAGACCACCGCCAAGGCGGTGCTGGAGGGCCTGCCCGGCAAGATCATCGCAACCACCTATCAGAAGAACCCCTTCGCGATCGTCAGCTCGGCCGCGAAGCCGATCAAGACGCCCGAGGACATGAAGGGCAAGAAGATCGGCGTGCAGGACACCAACCAGCTGATCTTCAAGGCCCTGCTCACCGCCAACGGCCTCAAGCCCAACGATGTCACCATCGTGCCCGCGCAGTTCGATCCGTCCCCGCTGGCCAACGGCGAGGTCGACGGCTGGGTCAGCTACGTGACCAACGAGCCGATCACCTTGACCGCCAAGGGATTCGCCAACACCCACTTCCTGTTCGCCGACTACAACCTGCCGCTGACGGCCGAGACGCTCACCGTCAAGCAGTCGACCATCGACAAGGAGCGGGAGAAACTGAAGGCGTTCCTCGTCGCGGAGATCAAGGGCTGGAAGGACGCGGTGGCCAACCCGGCCGAATCCGCCAGGCTCGCGGTCGAGGTGTACGGCAAGGATCAGAAGCTCGACCTCGACGAGCAGACGAAAGAGGCTACGGCGCAAAACGATCTGATCACCTCCGCGGACGCGACCGCCAACGGGCTACTGACCATGACCGACAAGCTGATCGAGCAGAACATCACCGCGCTGCGTGCCGCCGATCTCGATATCAAGGCGGAGCAGCTGTTCGACCTGTCGGTGCTGCGCGAGGTGTACGCCGAGA
Organism: Nocardia sp. NBC_01499; assembly: GCF_045040275.1. Taxonomy (NCBI): domain Bacteria; kingdom Bacillati; phylum Actinomycetota; class Actinomycetes; order Mycobacteriales; family Nocardiaceae; genus Nocardia; species Nocardia sp. NBC_01499. The sequence continues at coordinate 6,248,539 of NZ_CP109426.1, forward strand.
ACCCGGGACTGAAGACCTAACTGCTCAGTCCGACAACGGTTTTCAACGGCGATCTGGTGTTGTTCAGCGAGTGCCGCCCGGACTGTTCGGTCCTGGCGGCAATCAGCTCGGCGGCGATCGCGACGGCCATCTCGGTGGCGGTGCGTGCGCCGAGATCGAGTCCGGCGGGTGAATGCAGGCGGGCGAGGGTGGCTTCGGTGAAACCACCCGCCCGTAGGTCTTCCATGCGCTGGGTATGCACGGTGCGCGCACCCATGGCGCCGAGGTATCCGAGCTCGGGTAGTCGAAGCGCGACGGTGAGCAGCGGGATCTCGAACTTCGGGTCGTGCGAGGTGACGACAATGCCGGTGCCGCTGTCGATTTCGCCCGCCGAGGACAGCGTGTTCAGGTACCGGTGCGGCCAGTCGACGACCACCTCGGCGCCGGGGAACTTCTCGGGTTTGGCGAAGTTCTCGCGGGAGTCGCAGATGGTGACCCGGTAGCCGAGCAGTTTGGCCTGCACGGTCAGCGCCGCGGCAAAAGAGTTGGCGCCGAAGATGATCAGCCGCGCAGGCGGGGCGAACGACGCGACGAATACATCCGAATCCGGCAGTGCGAGCAGCTCGGTGCCGTGCTTCTTGTCGGTGACCAGGTGCTGGCCGATCAGGTCCGCGTCGGAATTCCACACGACGGTGAACACGGTGATCCGCCGGTGCGCCGCGATCTCCGCGGCGACGAGGGGAAACTCGGGAAAGTCCCTGCGCGAGAACGGTTCGGTGAACACGTCCAGCGTGCCGTCGCCGTCCGAGCCGCCTTCCGCCGCGTTAGCTACGCCGTAACGGTGCAGCGCGCGCCGACCCGTGCGCGCGGCCTGGAGCACGGCCTCGTACGCGATCTCCTCGAGCCCGCCGTCGGTGACCGCGCCGTAGACCCCGCCATCGGGGTCTACCAGCATCGCCGAGCCGATCGGTAAGGACGCGGAGCCCATCGTGCGCACGATGGTGGCCAGGCCTCCGGTGCGCCCGGAATGCCACACTCGCAGTAGGTCATCGACGATGTCCCGCATCAGCTCGCTCCGATCAGCGTGCGGACGAGGCCGGGTAATCACGATCGACGCCCGTCGCCAAATCGTCGCACGTGACGCACACCATATCTGCCCTGCGGGACAAATAGGTGCGCGCGCCTGAATCTCCTACGGCCTCCTGACATATCGAGGTCCAGTGGGTGTGGGCGAGCACGACGGGATGGCCGGGTGTGTTGTGGAACACAGCGCGAGCGAGGCCGCTCGATGAGGCGAACGCGGCTGCGGTGACCCTGGCGACCACATCGGCGCCGACGTCGGGGGTGTCCACCGGCATGATCGCGGCGTAGCGCGCCGGGGTGCGCGCGGCGGCGATCAGCCCGGCCCGGACCGACGCGCTGACCCCGGTGGCCCAGTCCGCCGCCCAGATGTGTTGCACGTCGGCGGGGAGGTCGAGCAGGCTCGGATCGGGGCCGGTGGCGCCGAGCACCACGATCACCGGATCGCACCCGCCCTCGCGCAGCGCGGCCATCGCGCCGCGCAGCCAGGCACCGCCCTCGGCCAGCGCTTTCGGCCGTCCGTAGCGTGTTCCGGCGCCCGCGGCGAGCACGATGCCCGCGCAGCTGGGCGGGGCGGCCGGGCGATCGGGTACAGCCATGGTTACGACGGTAGCCCGGAACCGGTGCGCGCGCGTGCCGGAAGTGTGCTGCTCGTGGACCCGCCCGGCCTCTTTCGTCGCGGCGACACGCCGGGGGTGATCTATCTCTTTCGGGTGGCGTCCGGGCGGGTCGTATTCGATGCTGTTCCGATGACAGACGACGGGGCCGGCCTCGCCGGGTTCGACGCGCTGCCCGACAGCGCGGCGATCGAGGCATTGCTTGGGTGTTGCTCCTCACCCGAATGGGCGCGGGTACTGGTTGCGGGACGTCCGTATGCCAGCGTCGACGCTCTGCTCGATGCCGCCGCTGCCGCGCTGGCCGAGCTATCGGAGTCCGAGATTGATCTTGCGCTGGCCGGGCATCCCCGGATCGGCGAGCGACCGGACACGGCGGCCTCGGCGCGCGAGCAAGCCGGGGTCGCCACCGCCGAGGACGCGGTACGGTCGGCGCTCGCGGACGGAAACCGGGCCTACGAGGCGCGGTTCGGGCACATCTATCTGGTTTGTGCGAGCGGCAGATCGGGCAGCGAGTTGCTCGCGATCCTCGAGGACCGACTCGGCAACGATGCCGAGACCGAAAGGCGGGTCATGCGAACGGAACTGGCGAAGATCAATCGAATCCGGTTGACCGCACTGCTGGCGGACCCGCGATGAGCACCTTGAGCACGCACGTGCTCGACGCGGTGCGCGGCGCGCCTGCGCGGGACGTCGCGGTGACGTTGTATCGCGGTGCCGAACAGTTGGATTCGGGAACGACCGACGCGGACGGCCGGATCGGCGCGCTGGGCGGCGCGCTCGCGGCCGGCACCTATCGCCTGGTGTTCGCCACCGGCGCCTACTTCGCTGGACAACAGGTCGACACGTTCTATCCCGAAGTCTCCGTGGCGTTCGCCGTCACCGAGGAGCGGCACTACCACGTCCCGTTGTTGCTGTCGCCGTTTGCCTTTTCCACCTATCGAGGGAGCTGAGCCGAGCATGGAACTGACCGGGCCGATCGTGCTGTCCGACAACCGTTACGGCAAGGCCGAGAACCGGATCGTCCGGATCTGGCGGCAGCATGCGCGCCACGAGATCCGCGACGTGAACGTATCCACCGTGCTGCGTGGCGATTTCGCCGATGCCTACGTCGCCGGTGATCAGCGCAAGGTGCTACCCACCGACACCCAGAAGCAGACGGCGTACGCCTACGCGAAACAGCCTGGGCTACAAACGATCGAGGACTACGCGCTGGCGCTGGCGGGTCATTTCGTCGATGATGTCGAGCCGGTGACCAGCGCGCGGGTCGAGGTCGATGAGTATGCCTGGCAGCGGGTTTCGGTCGGCGGCCACGAACACGACTACACCTGGGTCCGGCAGGGCCCCGAGGTGCGCACCGCGGCGGTCACCGTGGCAGGCAAGGGCGCCGACCGGCAGGCCTGGGTGATCGGCGGGGTGAAGGACCTGACCATTCTCAAGTCCACCGGCTCGGAATTCGCCGACTTCCTCAGCGACGAATTCACCGTGCTCGCCCCGACGGACGACCGGATGCTGGCGACTTCGCTTGTCGTGGCATGGCGTTTCGCGGCCACCACCGGCGTCGCCTGGGACGAGGTGTACGCCGGTATCCGGGCGCGACTGGTCGAGACATTCGCGACGCAGCATTCGAAGGCGTTGCAGCAGACGCTGTTCGAGATGGGCAAGGCCGCGCTCGAGGCGTACCCGGTGCTCGCCGAGATCCGGCTTGCCGCGCCGAACAAGCACCACTTCGACTACGACCTCGGCCGTTTCGGTATCGAGAACAACGGCGAGGTATACCACGCCGCCGACCGCCCGTACGGCCTGATCCACGCGACCGTGCAGCGGGCCGACGCACCGGAGGCAGGGCCCGCATGGACTCAGTGACGGTCATCGATGGCTGCGCTGTCGCGACCGTCGACGCGGTCGGCACCGAGTACCGCAGCGGCCATGTGGTGTTGCGCGGCAACCGGATCGAGTCCGTCGGCGAGGGCGACGCACCCGCCCTCGACGGCGAGGTCGAGCGCATCGACGGCAGCGGCTGTCTGCTGACACCGGGCCTGGTGAACACCCACCACCACCTCTACCAGTGGATCACCCGGGGTCTCGCCGCGGACAACACGCTGTTCGAGTGGCTCACCACGCTCTATCCGATCTGGGCAGGCATCGACGAGGAAGCGGTGCGGATCGCGGCGACCGGCGGTCTCGCCGCGCTGGCCCGTACCGGCTGCACCACCACGACGGATCATCACTACGTGTTCCCGCGCGAGGGCGGCGACCTGCTCGGCGCCGAGATCGCCGCGGCCGCCGAGGTGGGATTGCGTTTTCACCCGTGTCGAGGGTCGATGGATCTTGGCGCGAGCTCGGGCGGCCTGCCACCCGATCATGTGGTGCAGACGCTGGACGACATCCTGGCCGATAGCGCGGCGGCCATTGCCCGCCACCATGATTCGTCGTTCGACTCGATGCTGCGCATCGCGCTCGCCCCGTGCTCGCCGTTCTCGGTGACGCCCGAACTGCTGCGGGAATCGGCCGTGTTGGCGCGTGAGTCGGGGGTGCGGCTGCACACCCATGTCGCCGAGACGATCGATGAACAAGACTATTGCGCAGAAACATTCGGCTGCACCCCGGCGCAGTACATGGAGCGGCTCGGCTGGGTCGGCCCCGACGTCTGGTGGGCGCACGCGATCCACCTGGACGACTCAGCGATCGAGACGATGGCGAAAACCGGTACCGGAGTGGCACATTGCCCCACTTCGAACGCGCGCATCGGCGCGGGTATCGCCCGCACCGCCGACCTGGTGCGCGCCGGGGTGCCGGTCGGTCTCGGGGTGGACGGCGCGGCGAGCAACGAGTCGAGCTCGATGATCGAGGAACCACGCAACGCGCTGTTCTTCGCGCGCAACAAAGGCGGTCCACGCGCGATGACCGTGCGAACGTCGTTGGCGCTGGCCACGATCGGCGGCGCGCGAGTACTCGGTCGCGCCGCCGAGATCGGCTCGATCGAGCCTGGCAAGCTCGCCGACCTGGCGCTGTGGCGCCTGGACACCCCGGCGCACGCTGGCATCGACGATCCGGTGACCGCGCTCGTACTCGGCTCGGCGCCACCCCTCGCGGCGCTGATCGTGAACGGGCGTGCGGTCGTTCGCGACGGTCGGCTGCGCACCGTCGACGAGGAGACGGTCGGAACGCAGGTGGCCAGGGCACAAACGGCTTTGGTGGCCAAGGCGGGGTGAGGCAACGGCGGGGCTGATCGAAAAGCGCTCTCGGCCACTGTGATCAGCCCTAAGCGGCGAACAACGTCGCGCCGTGTACCAGCGCGGACGCGGATCTCAGTCGATCGTCGGCCGGTTCGCCCGGCGTGTCAGGCTCGGCCGATTCGGCGGGCGCTCGCATGGCGAGCAGGCTCATCACATCGTGCAGGGTGAGGCCGAGTTCCGTCGCGTGCAGGTGCGCGACCTCCTGATCGAGCCCGACCGGGTGCAGGTAGTCGAGCACGATCATCTCGGCGAGCACCATGCCGGTCATCGCCTGATCCCTGGTGAGTCGCCGGTTGGTCGGCAGGTAGGACAGCACCCACTTGCCCCGGTCGTTCTCGGGCAGATCGACCCGGAACGCGGCCTCGTGCGCAACGTCACTTGTGATCAGCCAGTCGGTGGCCGTAATCGCCATCGCGCGACCCCCTTTCGTCCGCCGCGACTTGTCACATTGTTCAGGTGACACCTTTCATGGTGTCAGTTCTGTTCGGCGCGGCGCGATCCCAGCGGACGCGGCGTTTTATCGGGTCGGCCCAATTACTTGACCTGGGAAAACGCTACTGATACCAAGGAATTAATCACAATCAGCGCCTCGATTCTCCGGCTCGGGCACGCATCCGTGCCGGGCATATCGCGCGCGGGAGGGTGGCGGGATGGAGCGATCCGGCCGAACCGAGCGCTGGCGTCCGGGCGGCAATCTCACCGCTGAGCAACGGCGGCGGCTGCGTGATCGGCTGGCCGACTTGGGTTTAACCGAGTTGCAGCTGCTCGAGCCGCTGGCGGCGGAACTGCGCCAGCGCGGCTACCGGCCGCGAGCGGCCTGGCGCTACGCCAACGGACTGACCCAGGCCGCGGTCGCGCAACGCTACAACGAGGTGACCGACAGCGCGCGGGCGGTGATGAAGGCAAGCCGGATCTCCGAATACGAGGCGTGGCCCTTCGCCAGGGACGGCGCGGACCCCGACGACGAGCACGCTCGGCCAAGCGGTGCCAGGCCGACCATTCGGGTGCTGAAAAACCTTGCCGCCATTTACGGTACGGCCTGGGACCAGCTGGTCGACGTCGCGGATCTGGCGTACATGCCGCACACCGAGCGGATGGAATATCACGAGGCGGTGGCAAGGCGATCTCTCGGCCGCCAGCCCGTGCGGGCCGGTCGCGACCTCCCTGCGGAGGTGCCGCACTTCACCGGCCGCGAAGGCCCGAAAGCGCAACTGCGCGAACGGGTTACCGCGCATCTGGACAGCGCGACGGTGGCCGTGCACGTCATCGTCGGGCTGACCGGTATCGGCAAGACCGCGCTGGCCAGGTACGCGGTCGCGGTGTTCGGCAAGCACTATCCCGACGGCACCCTCTGGATCGACCTGCACGGCTACACACTCGGACGCGAGCCGCGCGAACCGGTCGAGGTGCTCGAGCAACTACTGCTGCAGATCGGGGTGGCCCGCGAGACGATCGACACCGACCTGGCCGGGCGGGCCGACCGCTGGCGCACCGCGACCCGCCAGCGCCGGATGCTGATCGTGTTCGACAACGCGCTCGACAGCGCCCAGGTGAAACACCTACTGCCGCAAGCGCCGGGCTGCTTCGTGCTGATCACCAGCCGGAGCAAGCTCACCGGGCTGGCCGAAGCGTCGCCGCTGCGGCTGGACGTGATGGAGTGGGCCGAGGCCGAGGAACTGCTCGTCAAGCTCGGCAATCTGCGGCCCGGCTACGACCGGAACGCGGTGCGCCAGATCCTGCAGACCGCCGGGCGGCTGCCCTTGGCCATCAGGCTGATCGGCGGTCAGATCGCGCATCACGGCGAGGCGATGCTCGCCGACAGCGCGGCCGATATCGCGCAGCTGACCGAACAGATCAGGCGCGCGCCCGCGGACCAAACGAACGGTTCGGCGGCCGAACACCTGCTCGATCGGTTCGCGGCCGAGGACGAATCGCTGCGGGCCGCGTTCGAGATGTCGTATCAGCGATTGCCGGATGCCGGGCAGCAGCGCGCCGTTCGGCTGCTCGGCTGGTTTCCTGGGCCGGAGATCACCGCCGAGGCGATGGCGACCATGGCCTCGGTGCCGCTACGCGACGGAAAGACGTTGGTGCGCAGGCTGTTCGAGGCAGGCTTTCTCGATCCGTCACCGGGCGGGCCCGGTGGACCGCGCTATCGGATGCACGACCTGACCCGGTTGTGTGCGCGCCTGCACGCCGAGCGGGAGGACTCACCGGTGGAGTACGCGGCGGTGATCGACCGCCTCATCGACGACAGCCTTGCCGTGGCTCGTCGCGCCAGCGCACACCAGCTGTTCGATCCCGCTGGCAGCGAACACCTTTCGAATCCATCCGCCGATGCCGCGTGGGCAAGGGCCTGGTTGACCAGGGAACGTGAGATGCTGGTCGGCTGCCTGCGGGACGCCGAACCCACTGCGGCCGCAGCGGAATTGGCGACCCGGCTGGCCTCGCACCTGTCCGGAACCGGTCACTGGTCGCTCGCATTGCGCCTGTACGCAAGGGCATTGGAGATCGCCACGAAGATCGGCGACCGGCACGCACAAGCCTGGGCGCTGGTCGGCAAGGGGCGGGTCGATCGACTGATCGGGCAGCACGAGCAGGCGTGCACCGGTTTTCGGGTGGCGCGCAAGATGGCCGTCGAGTTGGGCGACCGGCAGTGCCACGCGGCCGTGCTGTGCGAGCTCGGGCAGACGGCACGGGTCACCGGCGACCATCAGGCGGCGCGGCGCTACTTCAGCGAAGCGCTCGGCATCGCGCGCGATATCGACGATCGGCCGACCGAATGCGATGCCCTGGACGGGCTCGCGCACGTCGAGCGCGCCTCCTCGTCCTATCGCGCCGCCTGGAATTGCTCGGCGCAGGCGCTGGCCATCGCGGAGGACATCGACGATCCGGTGCGGGTCGCCACCGCGCAGTGGGGATTCGCGGAGGTGATCCGGCGGCTCGGCGATCCCGAGGGCGCCGAGCGCCGGTACGCCGAGGCGCTCGACATCGCGAGGGGCTTGAATCATCAGAAGCTGGAGGGTGACGCGCTGCGCGGGCTCGGGCACATCGAACGGCTGGTCGGCGATCACAGTACGGCGCGCCGCTATTTCGCCGACGCGCTCGCGATCGCCCGTCGCATTCACGACCGCTACGGCGAGGGCTGGACGCTGTGGGGGCTCGGCAATCTCGCGCGCAAGGCCGGCGATCATGCCGAGGCGCTCGGCATGTTCCAGCTGGCCTACGGCATCGCGGTCGAGATCAACGACCCGCTCGGGCAGGTCGACGCGCTGCGCGGATTAGGCCATATCGACCGGCAGTTCGGCCGATTCGACGACGCGCGAAGGTATTACACCGAGTCGATGGCGGTGGCGCAGCGAATCTGCGACCCGCTGGGGCAGGCGGACGCGTTGCGCAGCCTGGCGGGCGTCGAGACGGCGACGGGCGCCGCGGCGCAGGCCGATGCGCTGCTCACGCAGGCACTCGCGCTCTACGACGGCATCGGGTTGCAGCTCGCGGCCCAGGTGCGTGCGGAACTGCGCACGCGCGGCCGGTGAGCGGGTTCACCCGCAGCGACGTGCCGCTAGCAGCGCGAGAGTGTCTGTGCAGGCACGCATTTCGCTGATCAGCACGTGGTGCTCGGTGCCGGGTGTGCCGCCGCGAGGTCCGAACAGACAGCATTCGATGCCCGCCCGGCTCAGGTGGGTGGTGTCGTTGCCGCAATAGGAGTAGGGCAGCGCGAGTCCGGTCTCCTCGACCTGGAAATCGGAGACCCTCGGCAGCAATTCGGCGATGTCGCCGACGATCGCGCAATCGGCGGGCATGTCCATCGGCGGCATATCGGTGCCACCGACCCGGAACTGCGGATCGACGGGATGCTCCAAGCTGATCCGCGCCTGCGGGAAGGCGTCGCGAGCCTGGTCCAATAGCGTGTCGATGGCCTTGCTGACGTGGTGCGGCTCGTAGGGCGGTGGATAGCGCAGATCGATGAGTGCGGTGGCCTTGTCCGAGCAGTAGCTCACCCCGGAGAGATCATGTTCCTCGCCGCGTCCCGCGATCAGGCTCGCCACCTGAAGCCTTGGTAGCGGCGGGAATTCGGGATTGTGCAGGCCGAGATCGGCGGTGTCGAGCAGGTCGAGCACCCGGCGCAGGATCGCGACCGCGTCGACGCCTTCGTGGTGCCTGCTGGTGTGCGCGGTGGCGCCGCGCACGACGATGGCGAACTTGTGCACCCCGGCGGTACGGGTGATCACCCGGCGCACCGAATACGGTTCGGGGACAACGGCGGCGTCCGCGGTGAGGCCGCTGCGCAGCGCGTGCCTGGTGCCGACCCCGCCTTGCAGCTCGCCGACGACGAACTCGAGCAGTAGCGGCCGATGCAGCGCGATACCACTGCGGCGCACCGCGATCGCCGCGCCGAGGATGGCCGCGAGACCGCCCTTCATGTTGTGCAGGCCCGCGCCGTAGAGCCGGTCGCCCTCGTGCCGGGCGGTGAACGGCTCGCCGGGATGATCGAGGCCGAGCGGATCCATGTCGAGGTGGCCGTTCAGCAGCAGCGCCGGGGTGCCGCGCTCCGGGCCGAGCCGCGCGATCGTCTGTAGTCGACCGGGCTGTACCTCTTGGTGGTAGGCGTGAATGTCGTTGCGGGCAAGGGTGTTGCGGACATGAAAGGCGAGCTGCGTCTCCTGTCCGGTGAACGAGGGTATCGCGGTGAGCCCGGCAGCCAGCTGCACCAGCTCGTCGTCGGGCAGCAGCCGGGGCAACTGGTCGGCGAAGGTTGTTGTGGAACTATTCACGCTCTCTGAATCCGATCAGCAGGACATCGCGTAACCCGGCGCCCTCGGCGGGATCGGTCACCGTGATTGTGGTCGTGTAGTGCAGTACCCGCTCGTCGTCGAACACGTAGGAGTCGAGTGGGTTTTCCAGGACGAAGCTGCGCAGCTCACGGTCCGGATGGTAGCGATCGTAGAGGGCGGAGATGCCACCGGTGATGTTGGTCCGCTGGATCAGGTGCGCGGAGCCCGCGATGAGGCCGTCGCGGTGCTTGCCCTCCGGTGCGGGGTGGCCCGGCGCGATGAGCCGCATGTAGTGGGCGTCGACCAGGCAGTGCGGGGTGGTGTCCGCCGACAGCACCCCGTTGGTCATGAGCAGGCGGGCGACGGCGGTGGCGATGTGCCTGGTCGGCTCGGTCACCGGGTGGTCAGGCGCGATCAGCTTGAAGGTGCGTTCGATATCGCCCGCCACCGGGTTGATCTGCTTGGACTGCAGGTAGGGGGGTGGCTGGCCGATGGCGGTGAGTGCGGCGGGCCCGTGCTCGGCCAGGCGCGCCGTCGCCAGGTCGAAGCACTGGTAGGCCCGGCGCCGGTACTGCTCACCGCCGGGCAGCCAGCGGTCCAGTTCGGTGTGATCCCGGAAGGTGCGACGCAGGACATGCAGGTCGCGGTCGGAAAGGGGGAAGTCGTCCGCCGTCATCATCCAGGAGGACGGTTCGTCCTCGGAGCGGGGCTCGAGCAACTCGTGGCCGGCAGTCGCCGCCCGCTGGTTGGCGTTTATCGGTGGCCCTTCCGCGTCAGGACATGGCCGCCTGCGGCAGGGCCGTCGGTGGCACATATCAGTAAGGGATGGCCCGCGCATGCGTGGGAAATGTCACACAGAGCGGGCCGCGATGGACATTAATCCGGCCGACGCCGGGTTGTCGAGTGTGTGACGTGCTCGACAACTCGTGTCGAGACCGTGCCGCGTACCGGGTGGTCGGCGTGTTGCGCCACGCGGGCGATCGCGCTCCGTTGTCGCGCTGCTTTCGTGACGGGTTGCGTGGCGGAAGCAGAAATAGACCGGCAGGTATTGAATTGGCATTGTTCCTGTTCAGAGGCCATGCGGGATACTGGAATGGTGCCGCCTCTGACCGTATGGAGTCGGCAGGAACGGACGTCGAGTGTCGCGGGGCGCGCGGGCGATCCGAGGGAGCGGACTAGGCCGGTCGGACGCCGGCCAGGTAACGGCCGCGCAATCTGGCGCGGGACTTGTGCAACATTGCGGCAATTCCCCGCTCCTAGGGTGGCCGCTACGGCGCTTGCGAGCGTGCACGCGCAGGCAGTGGAGTGAGGTGAAGACGTGGACCTGGACACGATCCGAGAGGTGCTGGTGGCGCGGGAACGGGCCGACCTCGGCGCGATCGGTGGCTCGTGCGCGGTGCTCGCGGGCGGGACCTTCCTCTTCTCCGAGCCGCAGAACCAGCTGGAACGGCTGGTCGACATCACCGCGCTCGGCTGGCCCGCGTTCACCGTGGTGCCGGACGGGCTGGAGATCGCGGCCACCTGCACGCTGGCCGAATTCGCCGGTGCGGTGCCCGGTCGTGAGCTCGGTGCGCCGGTGCTGCGCGAAGAGTGGCCTGGAACACGGTTGTTCGCGCAGGGGTGCCGGGCATTGCTTGCCTCACACAAGATCTGGCGCACCGCGACGATCGGCGGCAACATCTGTTTGTCTCTGCCAGCGGGTGCGGTGCTCGCGGCGTTGACCGCGCTCGACGGTGTCGCGCTGGTGTGGGGGACCGACGGCGTAGATCGTCGGATTCCGTTGCGGGAGTTCGTGCTCGGAGCCGGCCGCAATGTGTTGCGGCCAGGTGAGGTGGTGCGCTCGATCACCGTGCCGACCTCGAGCCTGTTGGCGCGCACCAGTTTCCGGAAGGTCGCACTCGCGCCACTCGGCCGTTCCGGATCGGTGGTGATGGGGCGGCGTGCGCCGGACGGCCGGTGCGCGGTCACCATTACCGCCGCCACCGCGAGGCCCGTGGTGCTGGATTTCGCTGTGGCGCCGAGTGATACCGAGATCGATGCCGTGCTCGCCGGGATAGATCCGTCGCTGTGGTTCGACGACCCGCACGGCGCACCGGACTGGCGTCGGCACGTCTCGGGCGTACTCGCTCGCGAGGTGGCCGCCGAGCTACGTGCCCCGGATCGGACGCTGTCATGAGATTCGAAGTCGACGGCAGGCCCGTCGAGGCCGAACCGCGCCCCGGCCAATGCCTGCGCACCCTGCTCCGCGAGCAAGGCACTTTGTCGGTCAAAAAGGGCTGCGACGCAGGAGATTGCGGCGCATGTTCGGTGCAGGTCGACGGAATGCCCGTGCACTCCTGCCTCATTCCGGCCTACCGTGCCGCCGATCGCACGATCACCACGGCGGCGGGGCTCGGTACCGCCGACGAGCCGCACCCGGTGCAGCGCCGATTCGTCGAGAACGCCGCCTTCCAATGCGGGTTCTGTACCGCGGGAATGGTCGTGACCGCGGCGGGCCTCGGCTGCGGTACCTCCGCGCATGGAACAGCTGCCGCACCATGCGGCGACGCTGCCAACGGCGTGGATCTGCCGGGCGAGGCGTCGAGCGCCGCCGCTGACCATTCCGACGCTGAGTGGGCCGAACTGATGAAGGGAAACCTGTGCCGCTGCACGGGTTATCGATCGATCGCCGAGGCACTGGCCGGTGGGCGTGCCGACGCCGCCGCTCAGGACGGTGCGCAAGCGGGGGCCGCGTCGGCCGGAACATGTTCAGGCAGTGGCGGATCGGGTTCAGTGGTCGCCGGACGAGCAGGCAGCGGCGTCGGTGCGCCCGCCGGGCCGCGGATCGTGCGCGGCATGGAGCCGTTCACCTTCGATGTCCGACCGGGCGCGGAACGAACGAATCCGATCGCCCCGATGCCCGCGAGTTCGACTGGGGAGCCGGAGATTTCGCCGCCCACCGCACCGCTGCACATCGCGGTGCTACCGAGTCCACATGCGCACGCGCGCATCGTATCCATCGATACGACAGCTGCCGAGGCACTGCCAGGAGTGCACGCGGTGCTCACCTACGCGGATGCGCCCGAGGTGGCGTTTTCGACAGCGCGGCACGAATTGCGGGCCGACGATCCGGACGACACCTACGTGCTCGATCGGACGATGCGTTTCGTCGGGCAGCGGGTCGCGGCAGTGGTCGCGGAGAGTTCGGCGGCCGCGCGAGCGGGCTGCCGCGCGCTGCGGGTCGAGTACGAGGTGCTGCCCGCCGTCTTCGATCCGGCCGAGGCGTTGGCGCCGGAAGCACCGAAACTGCATGGGGAGAAGCCGGATTCGGCGCGGATCCTCGATGTCGAGCGCAATCTGGTCGCCGAGGTGCACGGCGAGATCGGCGACGTGGCGTCCGGTTTGTCCGCGGCGGCGAAAGTGGTGCGCGGCGTGTGGCATTCGCCACGCGGACAGCACGTGCATCTGGAAACCCACGGCGGCATCGGATGGCTCGACGCGGACGGCAGACTGGTCATTCGATGCAGCACCCAGGTGCCGTTCCTGGTGCGCGACGAGCTGTGCCAGGTGTTCGGGCTGCGACGTGAGCAGGTGCGGGTGTTCGCCACTCGCGTCGGCGGCGGGTTCGGCGCCAAGCAGGAGATGCTGGCCGAGGATCTGATCGCGTTGGCGGTGCTGCGCACCGGGCGGCCGGTGCAGTACGAATTCACCAGGTCCGACGAATTCGCCTCCGCCACTTGCCGTCATCCGATGCGCGTCGCCGTGACCGCCGGTGCCGACGCGGACGGCGTGCTGACCGCCCTGGTGATCGACGTGCTCGCCGACGCGGGCGCGTACGGCAATCACAGCGTCGGCGTGATGTTCCACGGTGTCGGTGAATCGGTCGGCGTCTACCGCTGCGCCAACAAGCGGGTCGACGCGCAAGCGGTGTACACCAACAACATTCCCTCCGGCGCCTTCCGCGGCTACGGACTCGGGCAGGTCATCTTCGGCATCGAGTCCGCGCTGGACGATCTCGCGCGCGAGCTCGGCATCGACCCGTTCGAATTCCGGCGCCGCAATGTGGTGGTGCCCGGCGACGAGTTCGTCGGGGCCGAGGTGGACGAGAGCGACTTGAGCTTCGGCAGTTACGGCCTCGACCAGTGCATCGACCTGGCCGAACGGGCGCTGGTGCGGGGCAACGGGATACCGGCCCCCGGCCCGGAATGGCGGGTCGGTACGGGCATGGCGGTGGCGATGATCGCGACCATCCCGCCGCGCGGGCACGCGGCGGATGCCACGGTCACCCTGCTGCCCGACGGTCGCTACGAACTCCGGGTCGGCACCGCGGAATTCGGCAACGGCACCACCACCGTGCACGCCCAGCTCGCGGCGACCGCACTGGAGACCGACGCGGCCCGCATCGTGGTCCGGCAATCCGACACCGACCTGATCGGGCACGACACGGGCGCGTTCGGCTCCACCGGAATCGTGGTGGCGGGCAAGGCAACCTACGCGGCGGCGCTCGAATTGCGCAGGCTGCTGCTGGCCAGGGCGGCGAAGCTGGCCGGACTGCCCGAGCGCGACTGTGTGCTGGAATCCGACGGAGTCCGTTGCGGCGACCAGGTATTCGGTGTCGCGGAATTGCTGGCCGACGGCGACCTGACCGCGCACGGCGAACACTCGGGCACCCCGCGATCGGTCAGCTTCAACGTGCACGCCTTCCGCGTTGCCGTCCACCTGGACACCGGCTCGCTGCGTATCCTCCAGTCGATCCAGGCCGCCGACGCCGGGACCGTGCTCAACCCGGTGCAGTGCCGAGGGCAGGTGGAGGGTGGTGTCGCGCAGGCCATCGGCACGGCGCTGTATGAGGACATGCGCAGCGAACTCGGCGTCGTCACCACGCAGTCGCTGCGGCACTATCACATTCCGCAGTTCGCCGACGTGCCGCGCACCGAGGTGTACTTCGCCGACACCGCCGACGAATTCGGCCCGCTCGGCGCCAAGTCGATGAGTGAATCCCCGTACAACCCGGTCGCCCCAGCGCTGGCGAACGCGATACGGGATGCTGTCGGGGTGCGGCCGGATCGGCTGCCGATGACCGCCGACCGAATCTGGCGGGCCATGCAGGAAGGAGACCAGCGGTGACACGGTTGCCGGAGACTGTCCGGGCGAGGATCGACGCCATGCTCGATACCGTTGACGCGGAATTGCGCACGCGCTACCCGGGGCCGAACGGGCGAGCACAGCCGATTCATACCGCGTATGTGCCTGCCGACCGCATTGTCGAGGACACGCCGCAGGTCTGGGGCGCCGCGGCGATCGAGCTGCTCGATCGCCACTACGACCTGCTCGCCGAGCTGGATTCCACCGACTCGCTGCCGGATGTGCGCAAGCGGTTGTCGCAGGACCCGATTCAGGACCTGCGCATCGACTTCGAGGACGGCTATGGGTTCCGCGCCGACTCCGAAGAGGACGCGGCGGCGACCGCGGCGGGTGCCGTGCTGGCCACCTGGGCGTACACGCCGTACCGCCCGCAGAGCTACGGCATCCGGACGAAGGGTCTTGCGGTCGGCGAGCGAAACCGCACCCTGCGCACACTCGAATTGGTGTTGGCCGCGATGGTCGACGTGCCCGACGGATTCGTCTTCACCGTCCCGAAAATCCGTGCGGCGGAGCAGATTCCACCGTTGGTCGCGCTGTGCGAAGGGCTGGAGGGCGGCTACGGCCTTGCCGCGGGCACGCTGCGCTTCGAGCTGCAGATCGAGAGCCCGCAGGCGATCATCGCCGCCGACGGCACCGCGCCGATCGCGCGGATGATCGGGCTGGCCGACGGACGCTGCAGCGCATTGCATTTCGGCACCTACGACTACACCGCCGCGTGCGGTGTCGCCGCGCCGGACCAGGCCCTCGATCACCCCGCCGCGGATTACGCGAAGGCGGTCATGCAGGTCGCCGCGGCACAGACCGGCGTATGGGTGTGCGACGGCTCCACACAGGTCGTGCCCGACACCGAACCGGAAGGGCCGCTGCGCAATCACCACCGACTGGTCAGCCGGTCCCTGCAGCGGGGCTACTACCAGGGCTGGGATATGCACCCGGGCCACCTGATCACCCGCTGGCTGGCGACCTACGACTTCTTCCGGCAGGCGATCGACGTGGCCGTGCCGCGACTGCAGGCCTATCTCGACCGTCGATCGGGCGGCGTCATGGACGAGCCCGCCACCGCGGAAGCCTTGGCGGCCACCGTGTTACGCGGCGTGGAGTGCGGCGCGCGCACCACCGAAGACCTCGCCGCCCGAGCGCCCGAACTGTCACCGGCCGTATTGCGCGCGCTGGTTACGCGTTCGCCGATTCCCCAGGAGGTGCGGTCGTGACGACCCCCGAAGAGTTCACCCTGCTGCCCGACCTTGCCGTTCGCCCGCTCGGCGGCTCGGTGATCTGGGCCGACGACGAATTCTTCGCGGAGAAGGAGAATTTGATCAACCCGGGCCCGGCCGAGTATCAGCCCTCGACCTTCGGGCACAAGGGCCAGGTCTATGACGGCTGGGAAACCCGCAGGCATCGCGGCCGCCCCGGCGACGACTCCGTCATCGTTCGGCTCGGCGTGCCTGGCGTGATCCGCGGCATCGTGGTCGATACCGCCTGGTTCAAGGGCAACTACCCGCCGGCGGTCTCGCTGGCCGCGCTGGAGGTCACGGACTATCCGACCGCGGAAAGCATTGCCGCACGCGATGATTGGGAGACCCTGGTCGATCGCGCACCGGTCACCGGTGACAGCCGTAACCCGTTCGCCGTCGCGAGCGAACGGCGGTGGACCCACGTAAAACTCACCATGCATCCCGATGGGGGAGTAGCTCGGCTTCGGGTGCACGGCGAGGGCAGCCCCGATCCGCGCCTGCTCGGCCTCGGACCGCTCGACCTGGCCGCGCTGGAAAACGGTGCGCTGGTGCTGGATTGCTCCAATCGCTTCTACAGCTCACCGAATCAGCTGCTGTATCCCGGGCTGGCCCGCCGGATGGGCGATGGCTGGGAGACCGCCCGCCGCCGCGACGACGGCAACGACTGGGTCCGCGTCCGCCTGGCCGGACCCGGCCTGATCCGGCTCGCCGAGATCGATACCTCGTACTTCCTCGGTAACAGCCCGGGCGCGGCCCGGCTCACCGGTCGCACCAACGACGGCACGGAGCTCGAATTGCTGCCGCGCACCGAGCTTTTGCCCGACACCAGGCACCAGTTCGCGATCGCGCCGATGGCGGCCTCGGTCGAGGAGGTCCGCTTGGATATCTACCCCGACGGCGGCCTCGCCCGGCTGCGCCTCTACGGAGAACTCGGCGGATGAGCGAGTCCATTCGAGAATTCATCGGCTACGGCCGGACGCCGCCCGACCCGCAGTGGCCGGGCGGCGCGCGGATCGCCGTGCAATTCGTGCTGAACTACGAGGAGGGTGGCGAGAACAACGTCCTCGACGGCGACGAGCACTCGGAGACCTTCCTCTCGGAAATGACTCCGGCGCAAGCCTTTCCGAACCGGCACATGAGCATGGAGTCGCTCTACGAATACGGTTCGCGCGCCGGGCTGTGGCGCGTCCTTCGCGCCTTCGAACGTCGCGGCCTGCCGCTGACCATCTTCGCCGTCGCGCACGCCATGCAACGAAACCCCGAGGCGGTGGCCGCTTTTCGCGAACTCGGTCACGAGATCGCCAGCCACGGTCTGCGCTGGAAGTCCTACCAGCTGACCGACCGCGACACCGAGCGCGCGGATATGGCCGAGGCGGTGCGCATCCTCACCGAACTCACCGGCGCCGCGCCGCTTGGCTGGTACACCGGACGCGACTCCCCGAACACCCGCGAGCTGGTGGTCGAGCACGGCGGCTTCGTCTACGACTCCGACTCCTACGCCGACGACCTGCCCTACTGGGTCACCGTGCGCGGCCACGACCACCTGGTGGTGCCCTACACCCTGGACACCAACGACATGCGGTTTGCCTCGGCCGCGGGTTTCCCCTCCGGCGAGCAGTTCTTCGCCCACCTGCGCGACGCCTTCGACGTGCTGTATCGCGAAGGCACGGAGGGCAACCCGAAGATGCTGTCGATCGGCCTGCACTGCCGCATCGTCGGCCGTCCGGCCAGAATCGCGGCGCTGGAACGTTTCCTGGACCATGTCCAGTCCCACGACCAGGTGTGGATCACCCGCCGCATCGATATCGCCGAACATTGGCGCAGGGTCCATCCGGCGAGGGGCTGATCGACCCCGGTTCGGAGACAACACAATTCGGGGCATGCAACGCGAGGATTCGCCGGTTATCTTCGGCCGTCTACCCGATGCATGAGGAGTGTTGAATGTTCGCAGTACGTGGATTCGTCGTCGCCGCCCTGATCGGCGGCGCAACCCTGGTCGGTGGCGGCGCGGCGATGGCCGCCGCTCCGCTGCCGCTCGAGCCGAGCACTGCGGCACCGGCGGATTCGATCGCCAACAACTGCGCGGGCGTCATCCACCCCATCGGCCAACTGGTCTGCACCATCAGCAGCCTGTCCGGCTAGTCGCGACGCGCGGCCGGTCACGAGGACCGGCCGCGCACGCTCGCGGGATCAGCCGAACAGGCCACGCACGAAGGGCACCGAGTCCGGCAGCGACGCGTTGACCGTCCCGCTGTGATCCTCGGCGTAGGTATGCAGCTGGACCGGCTGCCCGTTCGCCTGCAGCACCGCCGCGAACCGCAGCGTCTCCGGGGTGATGACGTCGGTGTCGCGCAGCCCCTGGCCCATGAATATCGGCTTGTCGTAGCCGGATTCGGGCAGGCCGAGGTAGCGGGTGAGCAGTCCGTGCAGGTCGGGGATCTGCGCCAGCGGCTTGCTGAACAGGTTGCCGACCACGACGCCGTTCGCGGCGAGCTCGTCGCCGAGCGGAACGAGGCAGGCCTCGCGCGCCTCGGCCAGCCACGAGCGGCCCGCGTCGGTGAGGAACGACTCGATATTCAGCTCCGGGTACGTGGTGCGCAGCCCGTTGAGGATGTAGAGCAGATAACCCGTGGTGTGCGGACTGAGTTTCATCGGCGGCATGTTCGGGCCGAGCGGGGTCAGGATGTCTTCGATATAGGCCGGTACGCCGGTGCCGACCGCGCCGCGGTAGTCGAGTCCGGGACCGCCGAATTCGGTGGCGTAGCGCGCCGTATAGACGGCAGCGCCGCCACCCTGCGACTGGCCGACCACCACCCATTTCTTGGCGAGTGACGAATACTGCTCGGTCGCCGCCCGCACCGCGTCGACGACATTGTGCGCCTCGACGATGCCATTGAGATAGGGATGTTCACCCGGCGTGCCGAGCCCGGCGTAATCGGCGGCCACGATCGCATAACCCTGCTGTAGCCAGGTGCCGAGGTAGGCCCAGTCCCGGTCGACCGCGCCGGGCCCGGCGATGCTGTACGCGCAGTCGTCGCCGAGGCCGACGGTGCCGTGCGCCCAGGCGATGACCGGCCAGCCGCCCGGCGGCGGCGCACCCGGCGGGAAGTAGACCGCCGCGCTCGCGGTGGTCGGCACGTCGTTGGCCGTGGTCGAGCTGTACAGAATGCGGGACGAATTCACCGAGCCCGGCGGCGTCGCGACCGGGGCAAGCGGCGCGACCGATTCGATCGTGCCTGCGGGCGCGGCCGTCGCGGCGGGCAGCTGCAGCAGGCCGGCGGTGCAGGCGAGGGTGAACGCCGCGGCGATGACCGATTTCCGCATGGGATCTCCTGTTCGGGTGCGCAGGGCTCGTGGCAAGCCGGACGCATGTCCAAGTTCGGATTTCGACCCAGTGTGCCCGATGCGGTGCGCGCCGCCCACGCGCGGGTGGCGTAGGCCACACGGGCGGCACCTGCCCGGACTTGTGAACGTCCTCACAACCCGGAATGGATGGCCGACTTGGTGGCCGATGTCGAGCTGATCTCAAACAGTACGGGCGTTACGCTAAAACCGCACGTCAGGGCTACCAGCCGGTAGGTTCCATCTTTGCAATTTGCCCGCAAATTTCGCAGAGTTAGCAAACGGGGATCGAAACCTAGCTTAGATTCACATTAGCAACAGGTAGACGGCTATTTCGCATTGTGCAATCGTGTGGAAGTACACCCCATGGGCCTAGCAAGCCTGCAAATTGCCGCTCCAGCAGTTCGAGTTGTTTCAGTGCTCGGCCGTGGGGCAATCGACTTAAAACGAGGAAGTGGAGTCAGAGATGTCGAACGCCGGCACCCCGAAGACCGCTGCGGAAATCCAGCAGGACTGGGACACCAACCCCCGCTGGAAGGGCGTCACCCGTAACTACACCGCCGAGCAGGTGTCGAAGCTCCAGGGCACCGTCGTCGAAGAGGCCACTCTTGCTCGCCGCGGTTCGGAGATCCTCTGGGATCTCGTGAACAACGAGGACTACATCAACTCCCTCGGCGCCCTCACCGGCAACCAGGCGGTCCAGCAGGTCCGCGCCGGTCTGAAGGCCATCTACCTGTCCGGTTGGCAGGTCGCCGGTGACGCGAACCTGTCCGGCCACACCTACCCGGACCAGAGCCTCTACCCGGCCAACTCGGTCCCGGCCGTCGTGCGTCGCATCAACAACGCGCTGCTTCGCGCCGACGAGATCGCCAAGGTCGAAGGCGACGACACCGTCAAGAACTGGCTCGCCCCGATCGTCGCCGACGCCGAGGCCGGCTTCGGTGGCGCGCTGAACGCCTACGAGCTGCAGAAGGCCATGATCCAGGCCGGCGCCGCCGGCGTGCACTGGGAAGACCAGCTCGCCTCGGAGAAGAAGTGCGGCCACCTCGGTGGCAAGGTGCTGATCCCGACCCAGCAGCACATCCGCACGCTGACCTCCGCGCGTCTCGCCTCCGACGTCGCCGACGTGCCGTCGGTGATCATCGCCCGCACCGACGCCGAGGCCGCCACGCTGATCACCTCGGACGTGGACGAGCGCGACCGTGAGTTCCTGGACGGCACCCGCACCGCCGAGGGCTTCTTCGGTGTGAAGAACGGCATCGAGCCCTGCATCGCGCGTGCCAAGGCCTACGCGCCCTACGCCGATCTCATCTGGATGGAGACCGGCGTGCCGGACCTCGAGGTCGCGCGCAAGTTCGCCGAGTCGGTCCGCAGCGAGTTCCCCGACCAGCTGCTCGCCTACAACTGCTCGCCTTCCTTCAACTGGAAGGCCCACCTCGACGACGCGACCATCGCGAAGTTCCAGCGTGAGCTCGGCGCGATGGGCTTCAAGTTCCAGTTCATCACCCTGGCCGGCTTCCACTCGCTCAACTACGGCATGTTCGACCTGGCCTACGGCTACGCCCGCGAGGGCATGACCGCCTTCGTCGACCTGCAGGAGCGCGAGTTCAAGGCCGCCACCGAGCGTGGCTTCACCGCCATCAAGCACCAGCGTGAGGTCGGTGCCGGTTACTTCGACACCATCGCCACCACCGTTGACCCGAACACCTCCACCGCGGCGCTGAAGGGCTCCACCGAAGAGGGCCAGTTCCACTGAGCCGACCAGGGAGTTGATTGAGGTGGCCACCGCGTCGACCACAATCCACCACCCACGCGCGCGTTTTTACGAGCGCCGTAGTAAGGCAGAGCCCTTCCCGCTGAACAGCCCCAGCGGGGAGGGCGTCCCTATACCTTGATCAATCGAAGGGCCGCTCACACCAGAGCACACCCCTTCCAGCCACCGACTAGCCAGACCAACAGCAGGAGCGGGACGTGAGCAGCGAGAAGATTCAACGCGTCGGTGTCATCGGCGCCGGACAGATGGGTGCCGGAATCGCGGAGGTGTGTGCGAGGGCGCACGTCGACGTGCTCGTCTTCGAACAGACCAGGGAATTGGCCGCTGCGGGCCGCTCGCGCATCCTTCGTTCGCTCGACCGCGGCGTGAGCAGCGGCAAGATCACCGAGCGTGAGCGCGAACAGGCCGCGTGGCGACTGCGATTCACCTCCGATCTCGATGACTTCGCCGACCGCCAGCTGGTGGTCGAGGCGGTGCTCGAGGACGAGAAGGTGAAGACCGCCATCTTCGCCGCGCTGGACAAGGTCGTCACCGATCCGGCGGCCGTGCTCGCCTCCAACACCTCCTCGATCCCGATCATGAAGATCGCGGTCGCCACCACCCAGCCCGAGCGCGTTGTCGGCATGCACTTCTTCAACCCGGTGCCGGTGCTGCCGCTGGTCGAGCTGGTCACCACGCTGAAGACCAGCGAGTCGGTGTCCAAGCGCGCCGAGGCGTTCGCCGGTGAGGTGCTCGACAAGCAGGTCGTCCGCTCGGCCGACCGCTCCGGTTTCGTGGTCAACGCGCTGCTGGTGCCGTACCTGCTCTCGGCCATTCGGATGGTCGAGTCCGGCTTCGCCACCAAGGACGACGTCGACAAGGCGATGGTGCTCGGCTGCGCGCACCCGATGGGTCCGCTGGCGCTGACCGACCTGGTCGGCCTCGACACCGTCAAGTCGATCGCCGACTCGATGTACCAGGAATTCAAGGAGCCGCTGTACTCCGCTCCGCCGCTGCTCATGCGTATGGTCGAAGCTGGGTTGCTCGGCAAGAAGACCGGCGCCGGTTTCTACCAGTACAACCGGGCCTGAGCTCGTTTCGATTCAACCCAGGCGCAAGAGCGTGCGGCGTCCATTGTTCCTCGTGGGCGCCGCACAGCCATCGAAGGGAGCAGCGCGCTCATGGTGAACGTGACCGACGGCTACGGGTCGAGCATCCTCGGCTATCCGCGGATCGGGCCGCATCGAGAACTCAAGCGGGCACTCGAGGCCTATTGGCGCGGTGCGATTCCCCGCGACGAATTGCTCGCGGTGGGCCGTGACATTCAGGAACGGCAGTTCAACGAACTCGCCGCCACCGGGTTGACCCAGGTCCCCGGCAATACCTTCTCGTTCTACGACCACGTGCTCGACAACGCGTTGCTGTTCGGCGCGGTGCCGAAGCGGTTCGAGCCGTATCGGGCCGAGCTCGACCCGCTCGACTTCTATTTCCTGATGGCGCGCGGCAATCCGGATGTGCCGCCGCTTGAATTGGTCCGGTTCTTCGGCACCAACTATCACTACCGGCAGCCGGAATTGGATGCCGACACCGAATTCTCGCTGCATCCCGATGCGCTCCTCGACGAATTCGACCGGGCCAAGGAGCGCGGCATCGAGCTTCGCCCGGTGGTGCTCGGCCCGCTGTCGCTGCTTTTGCTCTCCAAGGCGGGGCAAATCCCAGGTCAGGACGAGTTCGACACGCTGAAGCTGCTCGACAAACTGCTCCCGGCGTACGAGCAGCTATTCGAGATCCTCGCCAAGCGCGGCTCGACCTGCGTGCAGCTGGACGAGCCAGCGTTCACCAGCGAGCGCACGCCCGCCGAGCTGGCCGCGTTCGAGGCTGCCTACCAACGACTTTCGAAGGCGCCGCTGCGGCCGAGGATGCTCGTCACCGGGCAGTACGGCGATTTCGGTGAGGCGCTGCGGATCCTGGCGGCCAGCAATGTGGAGGCGATCGGCCTCGACCTGTCCAGCTACCGCATCGCCCCGGAGGACCTCGCAGAGATCCCCGGCATTCGCCGTAAGCGCTTGTACGCCGGTGTGATCAGCGGTCAGAACGTCTGGCGGGCCGACCGGCACGTCACGCTGGAGTACCTGAACCGGCTCGCGCAGGTGTGCCCGGACCTGGTCGTCTCGACCGGGACAACGCTGCTGCACGTGCCGTACGACCTGCTCATCGAGTACGACATCCTCGGTAATGTCGCCGACCGGCTCGCCTTCGCGAAACAGAAGGTCGGCGAGGTGGTTTCGCTGGCCAAGGCGCTCACCGACGGTCCGTCCGACAGCTGGCGCAAGCGGCCGACGGAGGTGCACTTCAAGCAGAAGCACGCTGTGCGGCAACGGGTTTACGCCGTCACGCCGGACATGCGTACGCGCGAACCCTACGAGGTGCGCCGGGTGGCCCAGCAGGCCAAGCTGAATCTGCCGCCGGTGCCGGCGACCACGCTCGGTTCCTTCCCGCAGACCAACAAGATTCGGCAGGCGCGCTACGAGCTCGGCCAGGGGCGGCTGTCCTTCGACGACTACAAGAAGCGGATCGAAGCCGAGATCGAGGCGACCATCCGGCTGCAGGAGGACATCGGCCTCGACGTGCTCGTGCACGGCGAGCACGAGCGCAACGACATGATCCAGTACTTCGCCGAGCTGCTCGACGGCTTCGCGACAACGCACTTCGGTTGGGTGCAGGTGTACGGATCACGGTGCGTGCGACCGCCGATCATCTACGGCGACGTGTCCAGGCCGGCGCCGATGTCGGTGGAGTGGATCAGCTACGCCCAGTCGTTGACCGACAAGCCGGTCAAGGGCATGGTCACCGGGCCGGTCACCATGCTCGCCCGCTCGTTCGTCCGGCAGGATCTGCCGCTGCACGAGACCGCCGACCAGGTGGCTCTCGCCATCCGGGACGAGCTGGCCGACCTGGAGAAGGCGGGCATCTCGATCATCCAGGTGGACGAGCCCGCGCTGCGGGAGATGCTGCCGCTGCGGCCCGAGGGCAGGGCGGAGTACCTGCGCTGGGCGGTCGGCGCGTTCCGGCTCGCCACCTCGGGGGTCAGTCCGGAAACCCAGATCCACACGCACATCGGGTATTCCGGCCGCGCCGAGGTGGTCGAGGCGATCGAGGAACTCGACTGCGACGTCACCGCGATCGTGGCGACCCGCTCGATCGAGTGGGTGGTCAAGGCGCTCAAGGCGGACAGCGGCACCGATCACGGGCTGAGCCACGGCGTCGGTCCCGGCGTGTACGAAAGCCGCTCGGCGCGCATCCCCGACATCGATGAGATGGACGAATTGCTCACCGCCGCAGCCGAAGCCATCACCCCGGAACGACTATGGGCGAATCCGGACGGTGGGTTGAAGACGCGGCACTACTGGCAGCTGGAGCCGTCGTTGCGCAATATGGTCGCGGCGGCGCGCCGGGTGCGCAGGCGCGCGCTCGACGGCGAGTAGGCGAACTACGTTGGCCGCCCCCTGTTTTCGCAGGGGGCGGTTTTCGTTCCGGCCACGGCTTCGGGGCGGCGCTGTGATTTCTGGCGGCGCGGTGGTTTCTGGCGGCGCTGTGGTCGAGGACCGTCCCGACTGTGGCCGACGTGACACGGTGGTCGTTTCTTGCTCGATGCTTCGTGACGTAACCCACTAGCGGGCGCTTCGATCCGAAGGCGAGGAATACTCGAGGTTGCGGTAGAGTTACCAAAGGCAAGCGTTGATCTTCACGCTCCCTCTCGATCCGTCGTGGATGTCTTACCTTTCGCGTCGGCGCCTCAGCTGGGTGTCATAACACCGAACGCACGGACCACCGTCCTGCGCAGCGCTGGGGTACACCCCGATGCCTGGAAGGCACACCCACCACATATGACAACCCCTGCTTCGAGCCCTGCCCCCACCACGTCGTTCGCCGCTCTCGGAGTCGGCGCGAAGCTGGTCGGCGCCCTCACCACGAGCGGCATCACGGCTCCCTTCCCCATTCAGGCGGCCACGCTGCCCGACACCCTGGCCGGTCGCGACGTGCTCGCCCGCGGCAAGACGGGTAGCGGCAAGACGCTCGCCTTCTCCATTCCCATGGTCGACCGCCTCGCCGGTGGCGACCGCAAGCCAGGCCGTCGTCCGCGCGGCCTGATCCTCGCGCCGACGCGTGAGCTGGCGACCCAGATCGCCGCCGCACTCGAGCCGATGGCCACCGCCGCCGGCCTGAAGGTGACCACCATCATGGGTGGCGTTTCCCAGCACCGGCAGGCCAAGGCCTTCTCGACCGGTGTCGATATCGTCGTCGCCTGCCCAGGTCGCCTCGAAGACCTGATGCGTCAGCGCGTGGTTTCGCTGCAGGACGTGCAGATCACCGTGCTCGACGAGGCCGACCACATGGCCGACCTCGGCTTCCTGCCCGCGGTGACCCGCATTCTCGCCGCGACGCCGAACGGCGGACAGCGGCTGCTGTTCTCCGCGACGCTGGACAACGGCGTCAACAAGCTGGTCAAGCAGTTCATGCGCAACCCGGCCAACCACTCGGTCGACACGGCCGACTCGCCGGTGCCCGCGATGACCCACCACGTGTTCGAGGTCGGTGGCGTCGAAGCCAAGCGCGTTCTGGTGGAGACCCTGGCCGCCGGATCCGGGCGCCGGATCCTGTTCATGCGCACCAAGCATCAGGCACGCAAGCTCGCCAAGCAGCTGAGCACCGTTGGCATTCCCGCGACGGACCTGCACGGCAACCTGTCGCAGGTCGCCCGCGACCGCAACCTGGCCGCCTTCACCAACGGCTCGGCCAGGGTGCTCGTCGCGACCGATATCGCGGCGCGTGGTGTGCACGTCGACGATGTCGAGCTGGTCGTGCACGTCGATCCGCCCGCCGAGCACAAGGCCTACCTGCACCGCTCCGGGCGGACCGCCCGCGCTGGCAGCTCCGGTGACGTCGTCACCGTCGTGCTGCCCGAGCAGCGCCGTGACGTCGCGGCACTGCTGCGCAAGGCCAATATCAACGTTTCGCCGCAGCGGGTGACCGCTGATTCGGCACCGGTCACGGCGCTGGTCGGCACCGTCGCACCAAGGGTCGCGCCGAGCGCGGCGCCGGTGTCCTCGAACGCCGATACCCAGGGCAACCGGAACCGTCGTGGTGGCGGCGGCGACCGTCGCTACAGCGCGCCTGCCGGGCAGGCACGCAGTCGTGGCCCGCGCGATGGCGCCGCTGCCGGTGGTCAACCGCGTAGCCGCAATGCGGCTGGCACGGATACCGCGTCGCGCGGTGGTGCCGGTGGGCAGTCGCGTGGTCGCGGTGGCCGTGGCGCCGGTGACGCCGCGCCGCACGCCGCCGGTGGGCAGTCGCGGAACCGGAACGGTCGCAGCGGAAACGGCGCCGCCGCACACGGTTTCGAGGGCGCGGGCCGTCCCGCGACCCGTTCCGCCCGTGGTGGTGCACCGCGTACTCGCGCGACCCGCGAGCAGGCTCCTGCCGCGCGCGGCTGAGTTCAGTAGCTGAAAGACCAAGGCCGTCTTCCCTTTACGGGGAGGCGGCCTTTGTCGATCGCTCAGTGGTTCAGCGCCGCAACGCCGAGCATGAGGGCCGCGCCCGCCACGGTGCAGGCGAGGGTTAGGCGGGACGGGTGTACGGCGTGCGCTTCGGGCAGGATGTCGGCGGTGGCCAGGTAGAGCAAGAAGCCCGCGAAGTAGCCGAGGTAGAGGCCGACCACGCCCGCTGGAACGTGGATCAGGGTGCCGAGTACCGCGCCGAGCACCGGGGCGATCGCGTCGAAGGCGAGCAGCGTCAGTGCCCGCTTGCGCGCGTTGCCGTAGAGGGTCGAGATGGTGAAAGTGTTGAAGCCGTCGGCGAAGTCGTGCGAGATGACCGCGATCGCCACCGCGGCGCCGACAGTCGCGCCCGCCTGATAGCCGAGGCCGATGCCGAAGCCGTCCAAGACGCTGTGAAAGATCAAGCCCGCCGCGGCAATCAGGCCGACGGATTCGAAACCGTGTGTGTGCGTGCCGAATTCCTGCTCGTGACCGGTGTGGATGGCGACCGCGCGCTCGATGATGTGGATGGTGAGAAACCCGACCACCGCGGCGATCAATGCGGCAGGCACCCCGAGCAGACGCTGACTGGACTGTTCCAGCGCCTCGGGCAGCAGATCGAAGAAGACCACGCCGAGCATCACACCGGCGGCCAGGCCGAGTACCAGGTGTTTGCGGTCGCCGATGCGCACCGCGACGAGACCGCCGACCAGCGTGGCGCACATGGAGACCAGCGCCAGCAGAATCGCCATCGTTCCAGCATGGGTGATCGGCACGGGCGGGAACGTTAGCACGGGTCGGCGAGTTCGCCAGGCGGTCGCCCGGCGCCGGTCAGGCCGCGGCGAGCCCCTCGGCCAGTGCGCGCAGGCCCGCGGCAATGGTCTCGGCGGACGGTGCGTTGGCGGGGTCTATCAGCCATTGGATGAGCAGTCCGCCGATCATGGTCTGCAACACCGCGCCGACGGCGGGATCGGGCGTCGCGCTGTCGAACACGTGCGAAAGCGCTTCGCGCGCTTGGCCCTGCGCGGTGCCGAGTTCGGCGCGCAACGCGGGGGCGTGCAGGGCCTGCACGAAACTTTCGATATTGGCCGACCAGAGCAGCTGCTCCTCGGTGAACGAGACGATCAGTTGCTGGAGGAACGCGCGAAGGCGAGCGGCCGGATCGGCGGTGTCGTCGGCGGGCAGCGAGTCGAGGATCGCCTGCACCGCGGTGGCGCTCGACTCCATCATGGCCTGGCTCAGCAGCTTGTCGCGGGTGCCGAAGTGGTAGTTGATCGCGGCCAGGTTGGTGCCGGAGGCGGCCACGATATCGCGCACGGTGGTACGCGCGTAGCCGCGTTCGGCCAGGCACTGCTTGGCCGCGGCGAGGAGGTCGTCTCGGGTTCCCACCTCCGCACGATAGCAGCAGGGCATACGTGTGTTTGTGACGACTGTTTCAAACAATTGTTTGTGACAGTTGTTTGAAACGTGCGTATGGTCGGGACATGACCGCAACGCGCCCCATTTCCCCCTTCGAAACCACGTTCTTCGGCACGGGTACCAAGCTCGGCAGCGTGCCGACCGGTGGCATGCCGCTGTACATCGGCTCGACCGTGCACGGTGCGATCGACCCCGAGATCCTGCGCCGGGTACTCGGCGAGCTGGCCGCCGTCCATCCCTTGCTGCGCAGCAAGGTGGTGACCGAGGCCGACGGCACCATGCACTTCCACCGCGTCGACGACTATCGCCCGCGCCTCGACCTCGCCGACGGCGACGAGGCCGACTATCTGCGACTGGTGAACGGTCCGCGCGACTGGACCGACGGGTTGTTCCGCGCCCACCTGCTGCGCGCGGGCGAGCGTCAGCGGATCGTGCTTGTCATCCATCACGGAATCTCCGATGGGCGATCGGCTTTCGCGCTGCTTGCGGAGCTGTGGCAGCGCTATACCGCGCACATCGCGGGAAGTCCACTGCCGGTGGATGGTTCGGACACATCGTTGCCCGAGGCGATGGATACCCTTCTCGCCGAGATGTTTTCCGATGCCGAGGTGGCCGAGTTCTTGGAGCTCGTCCGCGCGAACGTGGCGATGATGGGACCGGAGTCGGCGCCGCGCACACTGCCGGTGGACGGGGACGGTATCGGCGACGATCCGCTCGGCCGGTATGCGGTGCACCGAATCGAGTTGGACACCAAGGAAACCGAAGCGCTCGTCACTGCCGCGCGCCTGCATGGAATCTCGGTGCACAGCTTGCTCAGCGGCGCCGCCATGGTCGCGGTCCGCGCCAACCTCGCGCCGGCCACCGGGCCGCTGCCGCTGATGTGCGGGCACGCGGTCGATGTGCGCGGGGAGTTGGTTCCGCGACTGCCCGCGAGCACGATGGTGAATTGCGCGTCCGGCTCGGGAGCTACGTTGCTCGTCGCGCACGACCACAGCCCCATCGGCCTCGGACTGCTGGTGGCGGCGAGCCTGCACGACGCGCGGGAACGCCAGGAGGCGGCCCGATTCCTGCTGGCTGCGCAGCGGGTGGACGATCCGGTGACGGCCGCCGCGTTCGCCGCCCCGCCCACCCTCGCCCTCTCCAATATCGGCCGCCTGCCCGCACATTCGATGCCGACCGGTGTTCGGCACGTCCGCGACGACGTCTTCGCCATGGGGCCGGGCATGCCGCCGAAGTTGACCGTCTTCACCATCGGCGACCGGCTCACCATCCAGGTCGAGCACGACACCGCGCAACACAGCCGCGCGCGGATGGGCAAGGTCGCGCAGGCGCTGATCGAGCAGATCCGGGTGGCGACGACTACTCCGCCGGTGGCTGCTTCCTCGATCCGGTGAAACGAACTGTCAACTCGCGGGACCACTTTCGTGGCTTCTTCGGCGGCGGTTCCGGCTCGGACGTGTCGATATCGGTCTCGACCTCGTAGCGTCGGATGTAGGCGCCGCTGAAGGCCTGCACGGTCGCGGTGACCGGAATGGCAAGCAGCGCACCGGTCGCGCCGAGCAGCGCCGCGCCCGCCAGCACCGCGCCGAACGCGACAGCGGGGTGCATGTCCAGGGTGGTCGCGGTGATTCTCGGTTGCAGCACATAGTTTTCGAACTGCTGGTAGACCACGATGAAACCGAGGATCCACAGCGCGTCGGAGGGGCTCTGCACCAGCGCGACGATGACCGGCAGCGCGCCGGCCAGGTAGGTGCCGACCGTCGGGATGAACTGCGAGACGACCCCGACCCACAGTGCGAGCGCGAAGGCCGACGGCACATCGAGCACGCGCAACGCGACATAGTGCGCCACTGTCGAAGCGAGCGCGAGCAACCCGCGCGAGTAGATGTAGCCGCCGGTCTTCTCCACCGCGATATCCCAGGCGCGCAACACATGTCGCTGCTTGCGCGGCGGCAGCAGCGAGCACACCGCGTTACGGAAACGCGGGCCGTCGGCGGCGAAGTAGTAGGTGAACAGCAGCACGCCGAGGGACTGGAAGACGACACCGACCGTCCGCGTGCCGATGTCCCAGGCGTTTCCGGCCGCACCCTCGAGATACTTGCTCCAGTTGCTGGTGTATTTCTCGATATCGGTACCGGACAGGTTCGTCTTGAACGTGCGGTTGACCCAGTCGATGCCCTGATCCGCGTACTGCGGCGCGTTGTTGACCAGAGTCGTGACCTGATCGATCAGCAACGACCCAAGCGCCCAGAAGAAGCCGACGACGACGACGGCCAGGACGAGAAAGACCACCCCGGTGGCGAGTCCACGCTTCATCCCACGACGCGCGAGTGCGTTCACCGCGGGTTCGATGGCGAACGCAAGGAACAGTGAAACCAACAGAATCGTGAGCAAGCCCTGCAACCGGGTCAGCGCCCAGAAGCCAGCGAACAGCCCGGCCACCGTCGCCGCGGCGAGCAGGAACGCCCGCAGCAGCCATGGTGGCGGACCGGTCGTCACCTCCGCGGTGACCACGGCGTCGCCGGTGGGTGCCGGTGCGGCGGTGGGCCGTGTCGCATTGTCGTCATCATCGGAGGCCACATCGCCAAACGTACCCAGGTCGGGGCGGGTCAACCGGTCAACCCGCCACGCGCGCTACATCGTGGAGACGTCGATGACGAAGCGGTAGCGGACGTCGCTTGCCACCACGCGGTCGTACGCGCCGTCGATCTCGTCGGCCGAGATGACCTCGATCTCCGCGCCGATGCCGTGTTCGGCGCAGAAGTTCAGCATCTCCTGGGTCTGCGCGATGCCGCCGATCATCGATCCGGCCAGCGAGCGCCGGTAGCCCGCGATGGTGAACGGCTTGATGCTCATCGGGTTTTCCGGGAGGCCGAGGATCACCAGGGTGCCGTCGAGGTTCAGCATCTTCATGTAGTCGTCGATCGGCAGGTCGGCCGAGACGGTGTTGAGGATGAGATCGAACCGGCCGCGCAGTTCGCGGAAGGTCTGCCGGTCGCTGGTCGCGTAGTAGTGGCTCGCGCCGAAGAGCTTGCCGTCCTCCTGCTTGCTCAGCGAGTGGCTGAGCACGGTGACCTCGGCGCCGAGCGCGGCCGCGATCTTCACCCCGACGTGCCCGATCCCGCCCATACCGATGATGGCGACCTTCTTGCCGGGCCCGGCGTTCCAGTGCCGCAGCGGCGAGAACAGGGTGACGCCCGCGCACAGCAGCGGCGCGGCCTGGTCGAGCCCGATCCCCTCGGGGATGCCGACGACGAAGCCCTCGGTCACCACGATCTGGGTGGAGTAGCCGCCGATCGTGTACCCGTTGGCCTGGACGGCCGGGTCGACGGGCGTGTTGTAGGTCATGGTGGCGCCTCGGGTGCAGTACTGCTCCTCGTTGGCCAGGCACGGCCCGCATTTGCCGCAGGAATTGACCATGCAGCCGACGCCGACGCGGTCGCCGACCTGATACTTGCTCACCTCGGAACCGACCGCGGCGACCAGGCCCGCGATCTCGTGACCAGGCACGAGCGGGTACTTGGTGCCGCCCCACTCGTCGCGGGCGGTGTGGATGTCGGAGTGGCAGATGCCCGCGTACTTGATGTCGATCAGCACGTCGCGCGGACCGAGGTCCCTGCGCTCGATCGTCACCTTCTCGAATGCGCCATCGGGTGCGGATAGGGCGTACGCGGCAGCAGTAGTCATGCATACATGCCTACCGCCGCATGGCTGCAGATGCCAAACGCGACACATAACGGACATGGCCGGACTTCGCGCATCGGCGGTGATCGGCCGCCATCCGGACCGTTTTCTGATCTACGGTGAAGATCTCCGGCCACAATGGAATTCGCAGGCATCGAGGCGGAGAACGATGAACGAACAACGGCACGGGGGTCGCGCGCTGGCGATGATCGTCGCCGCGCTGCTCGCTGTGGCCGGATTTCTCGGTTATCGGGGCGAGTTGCCCGGCTGGCAGAGCGGGGCGAGTGAGATCGCCGCGCCGATCGTCGAGGCGCCGCCGCCGCCACTCGATCCGCTGGCCGTCGCCGCGGCCGTGGATCCGGCGCTGGTGGATATCAACGCGTCGACCAAGCCGTTCGGGCTCGGCGCGGCCGGGTCCGGCATCGTGCTCACCGCGGACGGCCAGGTGCTGACCAGCCATCACGTGGTGAAGGGCGCGGACACCGTGACGGTCACCGACGTCGGCAACGGGCGTGACTACGACGCGGTGGTGCTCGGCTACGACTCCGATGCCGATATCGCGCTGCTCGGGTTGTCCGGTGCGGCCGGTCTGCCGACCGCCCGCGTCGGCAGTTCGGCCGATGCGCGGGTGCGCGACGAGGTGCTTGCGATCGGCAACGCGGGCGGGGTCGGCGGCACGCCAACCGCGATCCAGGGCACCCTCACCGATCTGGACAGCACCATCGTCGCGCTCAACTCCGCCGACCTGTCCCGCAAATCGCTCACCGGGATGTTCGAGGTCGCGGCCGCGGTCACCGCCGGGCAGTCCGGCGGCGCGCTCGCCGACCGCGCCGGTGCGGTGATCGGGGTGATCGCCGCCGCGTCCGGCGATCCGGCACACGTGGTGAACAGACCGCCGAACGGCTACGCGGTGCCGATCGACACCGCGATGCGGGTGGTCAGCCAGATCCGCTCCGGTACGCCGACCGAAACGGTGCACATCGGGCCGACCGCGACGCTCGGCGTGCTGACCACCGACGCGAAACCCAGTGGGGCACGGATAGATATGGCGATCTACGGCCTACCCGCCTACGCGGCGGGGCTGACCAACGGCGAGGTGATCACGTCCATCGACGGGCACGCGATCACCTCGGCGCGGGCGCTGCACGGTGCCATCAACGTGCACAAGCCCAACGACACCATCCAACTCGACATCGTCGACGCCAGCGGCGCGCATCGCGCGGTCACCCTGGTGCTCGCGCTCGGCACGCCGAATTAGAACTCAGAACAGCGACAGCCAGTAATCCTGGAACCGCAGGAAGATCAGCACAAGCACCACCGCGTAGAACAGCGCTACGATCGTCCACCGCCACTCGGCGAGGATCCGCAGCGGGCCGCGTGAGTCGCCCCAGAGCTGATCGGTGACCACCGCGAGCAGCGGGGTGATGATCGCCCACACCACCATGCAGTACGGGCACAGCGCGTTGATCCGGTACAGGCTCTGGAAGATCAGCCAGCCGATGAACCCGACACCGAGCAGCAGCCCGAGCCACAGCCCACCCCAGATCCACTGCGGGAACCCCACTCCGGCCACCGACAGCACCGCGAGGGTGACCAGCACGGAGAAGCCGACGATGCCGATGATCGGGTTGGGGAACCCGAACACCGAGGCCTGCTTGGTCACCATCACCGATCCGCAGGACAGGATCGGATTGATGCTGCACGACGGGGTGTAGCCCGGATCGGTGAACAGCTTGAACCGTTCGATGGTCAGCGCCACCGCGGCCAACCAGCCGAGTAGCCCGCCGATCAGCAGTATCCAAGCGGCCCGGGGTGGGGCGGCCTTGATCACTGCGCCGCGGCGGCGGCGATCACCGGTGCGAGGCCGCCGGGGCCCATCAGCTCCTGGCTCGTCTGGATCTGCTTGCCGTTGACGAAGACCGACGGGGTCGACTTGATGCCGCTGTTGAGCACCTCATCGGTGCGGGCCTGGATGTACTTGTCGTACTTCACATCCGTGATGCAGCTCGCCACCGAATCCGGGAAGCCAGCGTCCTTCGCGATCTGGACCAGCTTGTCGTTGGGCAGGCCGGCGCCACCCTCGGGGGGCTGCTGGGCGAACATCGAGGTCAGCCAGGCCATGTACTTCGTCGGATCGGCCTCGGCGACGCAGTACGAGGCATCCGACGCGCGAGTCGAATAGCGCGTGGTCGATGACTTGTCCAGGAACGCGATCACGTTGTATTCGACCGCGACGGTGCCGTTCTTCACGTTGTCGTCGAGCACCTGGGAGTTCGCGGCCTCGAACGCCTTGCACGCGGGGCACTGCAGGTCGGCGACCACCCGGACGGTGACCTTCGCGCCGGGCTTGCCGATGCGGATCGCGCCGTTGTCGGTGATCGTGCCGGTGATGCCAGCCGGGTCCGGGTTCGCGGCCGCCGGAATGGCCGGGCTCGGTCCTGGATCGTCCCTGCGGGCCTTCTTCACCGCGACACCGATGCCGATGGCCGCGATAAGCGCGACCAGCACGGCGGCCACGGCCACTTGGATGAAGATCTTGCGGTTGCGGTCGCTGCGATCCGCCGCCAGCAACGGGTTCTTCTTCCCACCCGGTTTCTTGCTCACCGTGCGTTCACCACGCCTTTCGCTCGACTTGCCGGTACCTGCCGCCACGATGGTAGATCCGGAAACTCATCCCCGCGTGGTCGGGCCACGGCCACATCATCCTGGCTGAACCTGAGAGATTCCGAAATATCGGGCACAGACGCGTACGCGGTTGTCATACCGAGGGGGTAGAAATGGTCGGATGACTGGTCTCGGTGCCGTATTTCGTCCGCAGAATCCTCCCGAGCGGCTGCGTGCCGTAGCTCGTGTTGCCGAGGAGTCCGGGCTCGAGCAATTGTGGCTCTGGGAGGACTGCTTCCTGGAGAGTGGAATCGCCAGTGCCGCAGCGGCTTTGGCATGGACAGAGCGGCTGCGAGTCGGCATCGGGCTGCTGCCGGTACCGCTGCGGAACGTGGCGCTGACCGCGATGGAAGTCGCCACTCTCGACCGGTTGTTCCCCGATCGGCTCGTGCTCGGTGTCGGTCACGGCGTGCAGGAGTGGATGGGTCAGGTCGGCGCGCGGGTCGAATCCCCAGTGACGTTGCTCGGTGAGTATCTGGACGCGTTGCGCGCGTTGCTCGCGGGCGAGCGCGTCACCACCTCCGGGCGCTATGTGCAACTCGATGACGTGGCACTCGACTGGCCGCCGTTCGCGCCGCCGAAGATCTACGCCGGTGCCAGGGGGCCGCGCTCGATTCGCCTGTGTGGTTCGCATGCCGATGGGACGCTGCTTGATTCGATTACCGACGCGGACGGTGTGCGTGCCGCGCGGAAGTTGATCGATGAGGGACGTGCCGCTGCGGGGCGCACCGGCGCGCACCCGGTCGTCGCGAATCTGCTCGCGGTCACGGGCCCGGATGCCAAGGCGCGGCTTGCCGCCGCGCGGACACCGAAGCATGCGCCGGGTGCCGGAGTCGCCGGTGACGCGCACGCCGTGGCCGCCGCGGTCCTCGAATTGGCCGAGGCCGGCGCGGACAGCGTCATCATTCAGCCGACCGGGGATGAGCCGGACCCGGAAGCCTTTGTCCGCTTCGTGGCGGAGGAAGTTCGCCCGCTGGTGTAAATGCTTGCGCCGTAGGGGAATTGGTGGCGGCTCGGGTAAGCCGCCACCACCGCGTCAGGCCTTGGCGAGGCGGCGTTTCTGTTCCTCGACGTCGAATTGCGCTGCGGGCCAATCGAGGTCGAGTCGCTCCAAGGCGTCGATGAGGAGTTCGGTGATCGCGAGGCGGGAGAACCACTTGCGGTCGGTCGGAATCACATGCCATGGAGCGTGATCGGTATCGGTGCGGTCGAGCATGGCCTGGTAGGCGTCTTGATAGTCGGGCCAGTAGGCGCGCTCATCGATGTCGGCCGGGTTGAACTTCCAGTACTTGTCCGGCCGTTCCAGGCGCTCCATCAGCCGCTTCTTCTGCTCCTCCAGCGAGACGAACATGGCAGCCTTCACCACCGTGGTGCCCTCGTCGACGAGTTCCTTCTCGAACGCGTTGATCTCGCCGTAGCGCGGTTCCCATTCGTCCTTCGGCACCAGATTGTGCACCCGCACCACCAGCACGTCCTCGTAGTGCGAACGGTCGAAGACGCCGAGCTGGCCGCCGCGTGGCAGCGCGTTGCGGATGCGCCACAGGTAGTGGTGGCGCTTCTCCTCCTCGGTCGGCACCCCGAACGCGTGGTGGTCGACACCCTGCGGATCGACCGAGCCGATCACGTGCCGGACGATGCCGCCCTTGCCCGCCGTATCCATGCCCTGCAACACCAGCAGCACGCTGCGCGAATCACCGGAGCGCCCATTGGCATAGAGCCGTTCCTGCAGCGCCGAAAGCACCTCGGTGCGCTCGGCGAGCAGTTCCTGGCCGGCCGCCTTGTCGCCCTTGAAGCCGGGCGTGCCGGAGGTGTCCAGGTCAGCGATCCGCAATCCATCGGCTTTCAGGGCCTCGGTGGCCGGAACAGACCAGCGCTTCTTCGCCATCTCCCACAACTACCACAGCGGGCACTCCGCTCAGCGGATGTGCGCCAGACTGATCAGCTGGGCCGCGAAGTCTTCGTCGGAGACCGGCGTGAGGATCAGGTCCTGGGAGGTCGTCAACAGGTAGCGCCCGTCGCCGGTGAAATCGAGCCAGGTGCGGTGCCTGGTCGGCGGTGACATCGGGTTGTCGGGTTCGACGGTGACCGTCAGGAAACCGCGGCCGTCGACCGGCTTGCGCAGCGTCTGCCGGAACCGGGCGGCGCCGCGATGCCCGTTGGTGGCGTACGGTTCGGCGTGGTCCTGGCTCAGCACCGCGTCCTGTGGCTCGCGCATCGTGCCGAGCTTGCCGGGCTGGGCCGGGCCGATGATCTGCACCAGCCGCTCGCCGACCTGCCTGGCGTGGCACATCAGCACGGTCACCTTGTCCGGGGTGGCGACCAGGATGCCCGCGTGATTGTGCACCACCGCGGCGAAGGCGAGGATGCGCTCGGTATCGGCGCCGGTGCCGTTGCGCGGGGGCGTGCCTCGGTCGCCGGAGACGGTGATGGTTGTCGCGTCGGTGCGCCCGCACAGCATGAGCGCGGCGGCCAGGTCTGGGTCGGCCTGGCGGGCGAAGCGCTGCGGCAAACGCAGTGCGGCGTACTCGGATTCGGTGCGCACGGTGGCCGCAGGCACCATGTTGACCGGGTATGGCCTTCGGTCGAGGCTGGTTTCGTTTTCCCAGACGTGCGAGAACTCGTCGGGAGTGAGCACCCATTTCACTGTGCGGCGCCCCCGTCACCCGCGGGCCGTGGTCCGTCAGGAGGTGGAAGGAAGCGAGGCACATGGTTGCCGGAGGCGGGCATGGTCGGGACGTAGACGTAGGTCATCGTGTCCCTGACATCGGCTTCGATATCGGCCGCGGCACTGTCGTGCGCCATCTTCCGCTTGCCGCCGTAGACCGCCTCGGCGGCCGGGTCATCGAGCGGCCGATAGGGTAGTTGCGGCGGGATGGCGGCCCGGATCGTCTGCGCGGCATCGCAATTCAACTCCATCAAGCGCGCGATGGCGCGGCATACCTCGTGTGCCTCGGCACCGGCGAGGACGAACTCCCTGGTGGCACCCGACGCGGCGTCGGCGGCGCGGCCCGACCAGCGGGCGAATTCCCGGTTGGCCGCGTCGGAAAAGGCTTGGAACGCTTCGGCAAGCGCGTCCGCGTTCGCCTGCCAGGCGGCCGACGCCTGGCCGAGCGCGGCCGGGTCGAGCGCTTCGTGGACGAGGTCCCAGATTTCCTGGTGGCTATAGAAACCGAAGCGTTCCCGATCCGGTGCGTAGGCGGGATCGGTTGCGCCGGTGCGTAATCCGGCCAGTTGCCGACGAATGTTGTCGGCGGCCGCGCGGGCCGCGGAATCTGCCATGGCCGCCCCCTCAGCCGGCTAGCCGGTGGCTCATCGAGCCTCTAGGTGATCGGTGACCAGATCCATGGCCGCCTTGTTCGCGGCTTCGGCGTCGGCGAACATCTTGCCCGCCGCCAGATATGCGGCCTTGAACAACAGCGCGGTCTCCTGGAAGGCGGCGAGGGTGTCAAGGTATTGCCTGCCCTTGTCGCTGAAGCCGCGGGTAAGGCCTTGTCCGCTCGGCAGATTCGGGAACCCCGTCACGTCGGTCACGAGATGTCCGGTGGCCATTGCCCGGTGCAGGTCCTCGACCAGCTTGTCGCAAGCGGCGGCGAGGTTTTCGGCGACGTCGGGCGCCAGCTCGAACGGCTGGCCATGCCCGGCGCCGGTGGCCGCCGCGTACAGTTGCCTTGCCGTCCCCTGCCCGGTGTCCGGTACCGCCATCTGGGAAACCCCCTCCGTTGGTCCACTCCGTAGCGCCGTACTGGATGGGCACTCTACCGGGCGGTAACGCAAGCGGGGACCTGCTTGGTCCCGCCCTTTTCCTGTGATGTGGGGCACGATTGTTACACTGGCCGGTGGCCTGAGCTGGTCGGAGGCGGTGTGCGCAGAGAGGCGGCCGGTGTCCGAAATCGACGAAGTGCTGCCGAAATATCTGCGGATATCGGGGCACATCCGCGATCGGATCGAGCGCGGTGAACTCGCGCCGGGCGCCGAGGTTCCCTCCGAGCGGGAGCTCGCCGCGCAATGGAAAGTCGCGCGGCCGACCGCGGCCAAGGCGCTGAATACGTTGCGCCAGCAGGGAATCGTGGAGTCACGGCGCGGCTCGGGCACCTATGTGGTCGACCAGCCCGGCGGTCCGGTCATGGGTGAGCGGGTCCCGCAGTACGGTTCGGGCTATGCCGAGGGTGCGGCGGTGACCGTGCTCGAGGCCGCGGTCGTCGTCGGTCCCGCCCAGATCGCCGAGGTGCTCGGCCTGCCGCGGGGAAGTGCGGTGATCATGCGAAAGCGGTTGACCGGCAACGGATCCGGCGTCACCGAGATCGTGACGTCGTGGTTCGCGGGCGATCTCGCCGAGGTCGCGCCGCGGCTGCTGCGCGCCGAACGGCTGTCCGGCGGCACGCTGCGCTACCTCGAATCGGTGACCGACCGCCGAGTGTCCTACCTCCGCGATCGGGTCAGCGCCCGCCTCGCCACCGCCGACGAGCGCCGCCATCTCGCACTGGCCAGGCCCGCCGCCGTGCTGGTCTATCAGCTCACGCTGCACGCCGCCGACGGTGCCGTGATCCAGCTCGACGAGATCGTCCACCCGCCGGACCGATGGATGTTCCAACAGGAACATTCCAGCAGCTCATAGCTACTTTTTCGGCATTGACACCCGCGTGAGACGGGTGGCATAGTCCACCTATCGACAGTGGCATAGACCAAAGGGTGGGAGGTGCGATGTTCGATCAGTTGACCATCGGTAGCTGGGTGATCGTCGGCGAGCACTGCTCGGTCCGACGCGCTCCCCTCCAACGAGACGACTACCTGACCTTCGTCTTCGAAAGCGGCGGAAACGAATTCGAATTCGCCCTGGCGCCGGCAATGCTGCGTCGCATGGTCGAACTCGGCGCCGCCGCGCCCGGTCCGGACGAACCGGACTGACCCCGCGCGGCGAAATGCCGGTGCCGCCGGATGACCGCGGCGGCCGGCCTTTCTCTCACCGCGATCTCAGATTCAGGTCGATATGCTGGGCAAATGAACACAACTCCTGACATGTTGGTGACCGTTGCCGAGGATGTGGACTCGGTGACCACGGTCGGGAGCGAAGACGATCCGGCGGCGGCCGGGCTGGCCGCCGCGGACGTCGAGGGGCTGTGGGAGTCGGTGCGGGGGTGGTATCGGATGGGGACGACGCCCGCGATCCAGGTGTGCCTGCGGCGCAACGGGAAGATCGTGCTGAACCGGACCATCGGGCACGGGTGGGGGAACGCGCCGGGAGACGGGGCGGATGCGGTGCGGGTGCTCGCTACGCCCGAGACGCCGTTCTGCGGGTTCTCGACGGCGAAAGGGATTTCGGCGACGCTGATGTTCATGTTGATCGAGCAGGGTGCGTTTCGGCTCGATGATCCTGTGTGCACATACATTCCGGAATTCGCCGCCCATGGCAAGGAACGGATCACCATCGGACACGTGCTATCGCATTCGGCGGGTGTGCCCTTTGTCACGCCGCCCTATAAAGGATTCGAGCTGGTGGTCGACGAGGAATTGGCGGCACAGGGGTTGGCCGATCTCGTGCCCAGTTGGCCGCCGGGACGGTTCCGGATTTACCACGCGCTGACGAGTGGGCTGATACAACGGCTGCTGGTGCAGCGGGCGACCGGAAAACGGATGCGCGAGCACCTCGCCGAGCAGGTGCTCGAGCCATTGGGGTTCCGCTGGAACAACTTCGGGGTTCGACCCGAGGATGTCGACAAGGTCGTGGCCGGGGTGAAGACCGGGCCTGGGCCGTCGCGCATCTCGAAGTATCTGGCGCGCAAGGCGCTTGGCGGCGGGATGGGCGGCGCCGTCTCCGAATCCGCGACGCGCACCTTCCTCACCGCCGAACTCCCGTCGGGCAACCTCGTCACCACGGCAGCCGAACTATCCCGCTTCTACGAAATCCTCACGCGTGGAGGCGAACTGGATGGTGTACGGATCATCCGGGCCAGCACGCTGCGCGAGGCGATACAACCGGCGAACCGCCTACCCGGCCTGGCCGGACGCGTCAGCCGAGCAGGGTTCGAACTGGGTGGGCGCAGGTCGAAATTCGGCCGCAACACCCAATCACACTTCGGCCGCAGCGGATTGACGACACAGTACGGCTGGGCCGACCCGGCCCGTGGCCTGTCCGGGGCGATCCTCACCAGCGGAAAAGCGACCACCGACACGCAGCGGCCATGGCAACTCGTCGCACAGATCTCCGACACCGTCGACCAGCTCGGTCCCCGTGACCAGCCGAGCTGGCTATAACCCGGATCTCCAGCTGCGGGATATTGCCGAGCGCAGCGCTAATAGTCGTGTCCTGCGTCCTTTTCAAGCCCACGAAAGTAGGGCGGGTCGGAAAAGTATCGATGGGGGACATTTGACCGATAGGGGACTCGAGGGCGGTTCAGCGCGCTCATTTCGAGATGGAGGTCGAATATGTCGCAGTGGAGAAGAACGCGCACGGTGCGGCAGTCGGTGTTACTCGCCGCCGTTGCCGCGACGTTGACGCTTGCTCCCGCCGCGATTGTCATACCGGCATTCGCCACCCCCGACCAGAGCCCCACCGCGCCCGCCACCATCGCGCCGGTGACCACGGCTCCACCGATCACCACGGCCGCACCGATCACCACGGCGCCACCGATCACCACGGCGCCACCGGTAACCACTCCGCCGGTGACAACTCCACCTGTCACCACCCCACCCGTAACCACCCCACCGCCCGTAACGACCCCCGATTCCCCGAAACCACAAGAGCCCGATGACGGCTACGGCTCCGACGGCTTCGACCAATTCGGCTACGACCGCTTCGGTTTCGACCGTTGGGGCTACGACCGCTGGGGTTACGACCGTTCTGGCTATGACCACTCGGGATTCAACAAATGGGGTTTCGACCGCTGGGGCTACGACGCCCAGGGCTACACCTCCCAAGGCTGCGCCCGCACCGGTGACGACCGCCCCGACGCCGACCACGCCGCCTGCGCCCTGCGCCGAGCCCGCCCCTCCACCGGCAGCGGCAGCTGACCAAGCGACAGATAGGTCAACTCTGCACACCTGCCTGTTCCCTCGCATACCCCTCAGCTGACTGCCAGATATGGGAAGGAAGAAGCAGGTGTGCGAAGAAGTCTGCTAAGGAAGCCGGAGCTATTCGGGGCGGGTGGCGCTGACGTACTGGAGCAGGCGGTGCACGTGCTGTTCGATGTCGACCAGGCCTGCCGCGGCGAAGAGGTCGGGGAAGGTTCTGGTGTCGAAGACGCGTAGGCCGCTCCACCCGCCGACTACCCGGCTGACGTCGCCGAACGGATTGTCCGCGCGGTAGCTGGTGGTGATGGCGATGCGCCCGCCGGGGGCGAGTACCCGCAGCATTTCACGGGTGGCGGCGATCGGGTCGGGGATCAGGTAGAGCGCGCCGAAGCAGCACACCGCGTCGAATGTGCCGTCCGCGAACGGGAGTTTGCGGGCGTCGCCGCGCAGGTACCCGACGCGCGGGCCCGCATTGTCGGCGACGGCTCTGGCGAGCATCGGTTCGGAGTAGTCGAGGCCGATGGCGAAGCCGTCACCGGTCAGCGCGGTGCTCAGGTAGTGGGTGAAATTGCCGGGCCCGCAAGCGATATCGAGCACCTTCTCGGCCCCGCCGAGGCGCAGCGTGGTGACCGCGTCGCGGCGATCCGACTCCGTGGTGCGCCCGCTGGCCAGATAGAAAAGCGCGGGCCGCCAAGCTCGCTCGTACACCGCGGCCAGCGCCGGATGGTTCATGGTGCGTCGCGCCAGGTTCATCGGGTCGCTCCGGTGTCCGCGCTCTTCGGTGAGCTCATCTTCGACCCTCTCGGGTTCATCGCCGAGCCCCGCCGGACCGACGTTGGCTCGCGATAACTCGAACCAGCGCGCAAATCCATTGGGGCTCCTCGTTGTTCACAATTCATGCGCGGGCGGATTCGGTGATGTCCACCGAACCCCGCCCGCCACAACGTCTTTCAGACTCGCGCGACCTCGATGGTCATTCCGGCTGTCCGCAACCGCTCGGTGAGTGCGTCACCCATCGCCGCACCGGGGGTGAGGATGCCCGCCAGCTCGGGCTGCTTGTCGGAGTCGAAGGCCAGTGAGAGCCCGCTCTCGCCGAGCAGTACCGCGGTCGCCTTGTAGCCGGGGTCGCCGGTGCCCGAGAAGGTCGCCACGTACTTCGCGCCCGACGAGGTGCGGGTGAACGTCTTCATGGTGAACCACCCACTGTCGCGGGCCTTTTCGCTCGGCCCGGTGCCCGGCTTCGGCAGCATCCGGTCGAGCAGCTTGCGCCCGACCGCCACCCTGGACAGCACCGCGCCCGCGGCGAGACCGGCCACGATCCCGCCCGAGATACTCGCGGCCACCAGCGGTGCGGCGGGCGACTTGCCCGCGCTCATCACCTCGCGGTAGCGGAAGTTCTTGCCGTACACCCAGCCGAGCAGTCCGTTGGTCCGCCGCACCACCTTGGTGTTGTGCGCCGCCATGACGAACGTGCTCACCCAGCCGTCGAGGCTGGGGTCGATGGTGCTCGCGCGCGACAACGCCTGATCGGACTGACGGCCGACGTCCGGGTCCATCGACTTGTCCGGGCTCAGCGAATACGGGTGCGACAGCACCGATCCCTTCTTCGGATCGGCGGCGATCGCCTCCATCATCGCCCGGCCCGAGTCGATGGTGCCGCCGCTGACGCCACCCTTCAGCGAGGCGATCAGCGTGGTCTCCTCCAGCTCGCCGGTGTTGTCTTCGAGCGAGCGCTTGTACAGCTGGTACACGCTCAGATCCGACGGAATCGAGTCGTACCCAGCGGAATTCACGATCTTCGCGCCCGTCGCGACGGCCTGCTCGTGATACTGATCGATCGCGTCACGGATGAACAGCGGCTCACCGGTGAGATCGGCATAGTGCGTGCCGGCCCGCGCACAGGCGGCGACCAGCGGCAACCCGTAGCGCAGGTACGGGCCGACCGTGGTGACCACGACCTTGGTCCGCGCGGCCAGCGCGGCGAGTGCGGCCTCGTCGGTGGAATCGGCCACCACCAGCCCCCAGTCCGCGGCGGCCGGGCCGAGCTCGGCGCGAACCTTGGTGAGCTTGTCCAGCGAGCGCCCCGCGAGCGCGATGCGCGCGGATTCCGGTGCGGCGGTGAGCAAGTACTCCGCGGTGAGCTTCCCTACGAAACCTGTTGCGCCGAAAAGGACGAGGTCGAACTCTCGATTGTCTGCCATGGTCTTTCCGTTTCTGCGGTTATGCGTCGGTGCTTGGCTTCGGGGCCTTTTTTGCCCTGGTGCGCGGCTTCTTCGGCGCGACGGGCGGGTGCTCGGCCAGCCACGCGTGGTGTGTTTTGCCGAGCTCGGTGACAGGGGGATCGCCGTAGAGCCATTCACGGGAGATCTGATGCCAGTTCGCGGTGCAGCCGAGTTGGCCGAGCATGCCGAAGGTGAGGAAATCGGCGCGGCGGGAGAACAGATGCTCGGGCGGCAGATTCTGCTGCTTCATCCCGGCGAACTCGCTGGCCCTCGGGTCCACCGCGAGTAGGAACGCGCCGCTGGCCAGCTCCGGGGTGATCGTCAAATCCTCGTCGATCAAACACCATTCGGACGCGGCGAGCACATACTCCAGGCATTCCTCGGCGCCGATCTCCTCCGGCGAATCGATCACGCCGCGCTGGATCATCAACTCGCGCAGGTCTTCTGCTCGGTCCTCGGCGGCCGCGCGCAGGCAGGTCAGCTCGAACTGCACGTGCTCGGGATCCATCCGATTGAACAGCCCGAAGTCGAGGAAGCCGACCTTGCCGTCGTTGGCGAGCAACACATTTCCCGGATGCGGGTCGCCGCAGAACTCGTTGAAGGTGAACAGCGAACCGACGTAGAAGCGGTAGATGATCTCGCCGATCCGATCGCGCTCGGCGTCGGGCAGCTGACGGATCTCGTCGAATCCCTTGCCTGCCACGTATTCACTGACCAGCACGCGGGTGGTGCTGAGCTCCGGCATCGACCGTGGCACCACGATGAACGGATGCCCGGCGTACAGCTCGGCGATCTGCAGCTGGGTGTTGGCCTCGGCCTGGTAGTCGAGTTCGCTTTCCATATTGAGCCGCAGCTCGTCGAGCACGGCGGGGGTCACCCACGGCATCGCTGATTGCAGCACCCGGCGGAACATGG
Organism: Nocardia sp. NBC_01499; assembly: GCF_045040275.1. Taxonomy (NCBI): domain Bacteria; kingdom Bacillati; phylum Actinomycetota; class Actinomycetes; order Mycobacteriales; family Nocardiaceae; genus Nocardia; species Nocardia sp. NBC_01499. The sequence goes on from NZ_CP109426.1 coordinate 6,293,129, forward strand.
CCAGGTTCTTCAGATCCGCGCGCACCGCGGCGTCGATGCCCGGGTACTGCACCTTGACCGCGACCTGCCTGCCGTCGTGCAGCGTGCCCCGATAGACCTGTCCGATGGAGGCGGCCGCGATCGGCTCTGCCTCGAACTCGGCGAAGATCGCGCCGAGCGGCTGGCCGAAATCGTCCTCGATCACCTGGCGCATCGACTCGAACGACACCGACGGGGCCGCGTTGCGCAGCACGGCGAGTCGCTTCTGGAACCGCTCCCGATGCGCCTCCGGCACCAGGTCCATATCGAGCACGGACATCATCTGCCCGAGCTTCATGGCAACGCCCTTCATGGTGCCGAGCACCATGACCACCTGCTCGGTGGTGCGAATCATGGACTCCTCGGCCATTTTCGCGCGCACGGCCTCGGATCGGCCGCGCATCGACAGCCTGACGCGTTGGGTGCGGATCACGGAGCCGGCTGCGACGGCACCGAGCTTGGTGCCACGAGCAAGCCGGGAGGTCGGTACTTGCTTCGCCATCGAGGTACCTCCATTGGTGCCAGTGCGCGGGGCGGTGACGCAGCCCACTTGGCGCACCGCTCGGGTTCAGAGTAGCCAACCTCGCGGCAAAGTCGAGCCCCTCGTCACACTTTTGCTAGCACCCCAGCTAGCACCCGGAAGTCGGGCGAATGATCAGTTCGCCGAGTTCGCGCCGGGTGCGGGCAGCACATGCGGCTGCGCGTTGAAGACCTCGGCGGAGCCGTTAGCACGCGCCATCCCGTCGATCGCGCTCCAGGCCATCATGGTCAGGTAGTCGATCACCGCTTCGCGCGACATCGTCTTGTTGGTGGTCCACCAGTGCGTGGCCAGCTGAATGCCGCCGACCAGCACATAGGACCACAGCATCGCCCCGTCGGTCTGGATGCCCTTTTCCGTCGCGCGGTCGATGATGACCGCGGCGACGACCTCGGCGAACAGCTTCTCGAATTCGGCGAGCGAGGACTGATCGGCCGAGCCGTTGCCCATGATGAAGCGATAGACCTCGGGGTCCTCGTCGACGGTGCCCACGTACTCGGCGAGCGCCGAACGGACCAGCTGATACTCGTCGGCGTCGAGGCTGATCGCGCCGTAGACCCGTGGCATCAGGGTGGTCTCGATGAACCGCTGCATGGTCGCGTGGACCAGGTCGTTCTTATCGGAGAAGTACCGGTAGAGGACGGTTTTGGAGACGCCGATCTCGGCGGCGATCTCGTCCATCCCGGCATTGGAGCCGCGTGCTCGGACAGCGGCAAGAGTGCCGTCGACGAGTTCCTCGCGGCGGTCTATCTTGTGCTGGCGCCAACGGCGTTTGCGGCCATCCTGTCGGCCGGTGCGCACCGCCGCCGGTCGGTCGGCGAGCTCGCCGACGTCGACAAGGTCATCGGTGGACAGCGTGGGCTCCCTTGTTAGTCGGTTTCTCCTCGGGCCTCCAGCTTATGTCCCGGTCGCTGGTGATATGCGCGTTTGGGTCGGGATGCGACAGGTTGCACATCTTCCGCGCCTCAGGCAGGCCGAGCGCCCGGCACAGCAGAATGGAGGCATGGAGAAAGCTCCCGGCAACATCGCGGTCCTGGAAACGCCCCCGGCGGCCGCGGCGGCCGCGCCCTTCGGTTTCGCCGCCGTGCTCGACGAGGAAAGCAAACGCCGCGACCTCTGGCGGATGAAGGCGCTGGCCACCGGGCTGCTCGCGGTGGCGACGGCGATCTATCTGTTCTGTCGCTGGATGGAATCGCGTGGCAGCGGTGGTGGCTGGGTGGACTATGTGCGGGCGGCGTCCGAGGCGGGCATGGTCGGCGCGTTGGCCGACTGGTTCGCCGTCACCGCGCTGTTCCGGCATCCGCTCGGCCTGCCCATTCCGCACACCGCGATCATCCGCAAGAAGAAAGACCAGCTCGGCGAGAGTCTCGGCACCTTCGTCGGCACGAATTTCCTTGCGCCCGAGGTGGTTTCGGCGAAGGTGACGTCGGCGCAGGTGTCCTGGCGGGTCGGCCGGTGGATGGCCGACCCCGGTCATGCCGCGCGGGTGGCGCAGGAGAGTTCGACGCTGCTGCGCGCGGTGGTCGGGGTGCTGCGCGACGAGGACGTCGAGCAGATCATCGACCAGACGATCGTCAAACGGATCGCCGAACCGCTGTGGGGTCCGCCGATCGGGCGGGTGCTCGCCGAGCTGCTCGCCGACAACCGGCAGCTCGTGCTGTTGGACCTGCTCGCCGAGCGCGCGCATCAGTGGGCGCTCGGTTCGCAGGAGACGATCGACCGAATCGTCTTGCGCGATGCACCGCAATGGGCTCCGAAATTCGTCAACATTTTGCTTTCCGAAAGGATCTATCGGGAGCTGGTCGAGTTCACCTGGAAGGTCAGGTCCAACCCAGAGCACGAGGTGCGGCTGGCGGCGAATCGCTTTCTCGAGGAATTCGCCGACGATCTGCAGCACGACGAAGCGATGATCAAGAAGGCCGAGCGGATCAAGGCGCAGATCATGGGCCGTGACGAAATCACCGGGATGGCCGAGGCGACCTGGCGGGCGGCCAAGCGATTGATCTTGGAATCGGCCGACGATCCCAACAGCACATTGCGGCGTAAGGTCGGCGAGAACGTGCAGCAACTAGGTGAGCGGTTGCGCGACGACGCCGATATGCGGGCGAAGGTGGATGGTTGGATCGACCGGGGGGCAAGGTATCTCGTGGAGAACTATGCCGGGGAGATCAGCACCCTGGTGACCGATACGGTTGCCAGGTGGGATGCGGACGAGGCAAGCAAGAAGATCGAATTGCAGGTTGGGCGTGATCTGCAATTCATCCGCATCAATGGAACGGTCGTCGGTTCGCTTGCGGGCCTGGTGATTTACACGATCTCGCAGCTGATGTTCGGTGGCTGAGACATAGCCCGCCGAATGTTTGCCGAGAGGGTGCTAGCAGACTGCTTGCAATAGTTAGCACCCTGTCCTAGAATTGAACTCGTACAACCGCCAGAAGGTGAGTGATGGCAGACCAACCCGAGGTTTCCGCCGAGTACACCGATAGTTCGGCCGAGCAATCGACCGGCGTCGGAGAAAAAGCGGCCCGCGTGGTGAACGCGGCGCACGACATCGGAGGCTTCATCAGGTCGCAGCGAGAGGCCGCGCAAGTCTCGCTACGTCAGCTCGCCACCCTTGCGGGAGTGAGTAATCCGTACCTCAGCCAGATCGAGCGCGGATTGCGTAATCCATCCGCCGAGGTACTCGCGCAGATCGCCAAGGCACTGCGGGTGTCGTCGGAGGTGTTGTACGTCCGGGCCGGTTATCTCGAACAGCGGCCACACAGCCCGGTCCGGGATGCCCTGCTTGCCGATACGTCTGTCAGTGAACGGCAGAAGCAGGTGCTGCTCGAAATCTATGAATCGTTTCGCCGGGAAAACGGAGGGAACGAGCCAGGGGGGGATGGGGACAGCGTCGTTCCGCGCACAACAACCGAAACTCCGCCACGCCAGGAGAACGAAATACCATGACCGAGAAGACCACCCCGACCGTGACCAAGCCGATCCTCGCGACCGTCGGTGCGGGCGACGCCATCTACGCCGCCGTGACCGATGTGGTCACCCAGGTGCGTGAGCGCGCCGCCTCGACCGACGTCTCCGCCAGGGTCGAAGAGGCCCGCGAGCGCTTCGCCAACGTCCCCGCCGACGTGCAGGCCCAGTTCGAGACGCTGCGCGAGCGGCTGGCCGGACTGCCCTCGGAACTGCCGGAGGACCTCGCCGAGCTGCGCGAGAAGTTCACCCCCGAGGAACTGCGCACGCTGGCCGACAAGTACTACCACCAGGTGCTCGACATCTACGCCGATCTCGCCGTTCGCGGCGAGGAGACCGTGGAGCGGCTGCGCGCCAACCACCTGGTCGAGGAGCAGATCGAGCGCGTCGAGACGCTGTACAAGGACGCGGCGACCCGCGCCGAAGACGTGCTCGGCCGGGTCAACGGCCTGCTCGGCCGTCCGGCCAAGGTCGAGGACGAGTCGGCCGCGCCGGTCGTCGACGCCGAGGTCGTCACGGTGACCACCGAGACCACCCCCGCCCCCGAGGCGAACGGCGCGCCCGCCGAGGCCGTCGCACCCGCCGCCAAGAAGGCTCCGGCCAAGAAGGCGCCCGCCAAGAAGGCCGCCCCGAAGAAGGTGTGAACCGACCGATTTCCGCCGGTCCTGAGCGCTGACTCCTAAGGGCCACACGGTTATTGGAGTTCGACCAGGTAACGCCCCCGCACACACTGGTGTGCGGGGGCGTTGCTCGTATGATGGGACAGGTGAATATGGTGCACGGATTGACCGGGATGATCCTGCTCGTGCTGTGGCTGGCGGCGCTCGGCGCGACGATCTTCGCGCTGATCCATGCCATCCGGCAGCGTTCGGACGCGTTCACCGCGGTGGACAAGCTGACCAAGCAGATCTGGCTGGCGATCCTCGGGGTCGCGGTGGTCCTGCTGCTGCTCTCGCCCGCTGGTCTCGGGCTGCTCTCGTTCGCCGCCATCATCGCGACCGGTATCTATTTGGCCGACGTTCGGCCGAAGGTGGACGAGATTCAGCGGGGTCCGCGCTGGTAGAGGTCGCGCCGGTCATCGGAGGGTGCCGTCCGGTGCTAGGCATCGGATGACGAATACTCGATAACTTTTCGAGTGCTAGCACTAGCTAGCGACGCGTATCGGAGTTACTGTATCGAGCAGTAACACAAAGGAGTGTCCGATGCGTGCCATGCTGCCGACTGCGTTGGTGAACATCCCCGGACAGGTTCGGGGAATGCTCGACGCACACCGCGCGAACCTGCGGTCCCGTACCTATGCGACCGCGGCGTTCAACCCGCCCGCCATCGCCCCCCAGGTGATCCCGGTGACCACCCGCGACGGTGCCAGGCTCCGCGTACACGCCTACGGACCCGCCGGCCGGCCGGTGATCGTGCTCGTGCACGGCTGGTCCTGCTGCATCGAATACTGGAACGCCCAGATCAACGCCTTCGCCGGTGAGTACCGTGTGGTCGCCTACGACCAGCGCGGCCACGGCGAGAGTGAGTCCGGCGCGAGTCCGCTCAGCATGGATCTGCTCGCCGACGACCTGGCCGCGGTGCTCGACGCGACCCTGCGTCCGGGCCAGCGGGCCGTCCTCGTCGGCCACAGCCTCGGCGGCATGACGCTGCAGGCGTGGGCCGGACGCTATCCCGACCGGGTCACCAAGCAGGCCCAAGCGGTGCTGCTGACCAATACCGCGCCCGATCGGCTGGTCTTCGAGACCACCGTGGTGCCGCTGCTGAATCGGCCGATGCGGTTGTTGGAGCTGAAGGTGCCGCTGCCGTTCCTGTTCGGACGCCTCGGCCTCGGCGCGCCGCTCGTCTTCCCGCCCGTCGCGCCGATGCGCTGGCTGTTCGCACGCTCGATCATGACCACCAAGGCCACGGGCGACCTGCTCGACTTCAGCATGGCCATCGTCCGCTCGTGTCCGGCGCTGGTGCGAGCCAGGTTCGGCCGCCTGCTCGCCGACATGAACGTCGGCGAATCCGCGCGAAACCTGGTGGTACCGACCACCGTGATCGCCGGCTCGTTCGATGACATGACCCCCGTCGTCCATTCCGAGCGAATCGCCGAGATGCTCAGGGAGACAGGCAGTCTGGCCCGCTTCGCAAAACTCCCAACCGGCCACCTAGGCAACACCGAGGCCCACGAACAGTTCAACGAGGAACTAGGCCACGTCCTCGAATCCGTCCGCCTCCGCGCCGAAATCGCAGGCTGACCCAGGACCGCGAAATCCGCACCCGGACTCCGAATCCGCACTGGCTCTAGGGCCCTGATTCCGAGTGCGGATCCCGAGTCCGGGTGCGGATTTGGGGTCAGGAGAAGACGACGGTGCGGCGGCCGTGGACGAGGACTCGGCCCTCGAGGTGCCAGCGTAGGCCGCGGGCCAGGACCACGCGTTCGATGTCGCGGCCCTGCCGGACCATGTCGCGCACGTCGTCGGCGTGGTCGATGCGGCTGACGTCCTGTTCGATGATCGGGCCGGCGTCGAGTTCGGCCGTGACGTAGTGGCAGGTGGCGCCGATCAGTTTTACGCCGCGGGCGAACGCCTGGTGATACGGGCGGGCGCCGACGAACGACGGCAGGAAGCTGTGGTGGATGTTGATCGCCCGGCCGGTCCAGTGCGCGCACAGTTCTGGCGGCAGCACCTGCATGAACCGGGCGAGCACCACCGCGTCCGGTTGGTAGGAGTCGACCAGCGCGCGGACCTCCGCGAAGGCAGGCCCGCGCTCGGCGGGGTCCTTCGGGAACCGCACGTGATGGAACTTCACCCCGTGCGCCTCGGTCATCTCGGCCAGATCGGAATGATTGCCGATCACCGCCTCGATGGTCGCGGGCAGCTCGCCGCTGACGGCGCGTCCGAGCAGATCGTGCAGGCAATGTCCGTCCTTGCTGACCAGCAGCACGGCTTTGCGGCGTTCGCCGGAATCGAGCAACTGCCATTCGGTCTCCGGACCGAACGCGGCGGCGACCTCCGCGAATCGGTCGCGCAGTTCCGTCAGCCCGAACGGGACCGTCGACGCCTTGATCGCCTGGCGGGTGAAGAACCAGCCGCTGTCGGCATCGGAGTGGTAACCCGCCTCAACGATCGATCCGCCGAAGTCGGCGATGAACGAGGTGATCTTGGCGATGATGCCAGGACGGTCGGGACAGCCGAGCGTCAGTACGAAGCGTCGGTCGTCCAGGGCGGGTAGAGCGGAACTCATGGGGCTCATACTTCCAGGTCGCGCTGGGCTCCTCCGCCTCCCCGGGCCTTCAGGCCGGACTCGTGTGGCGCGATAGTCAGCGTTGGCGGCCGACGGCGCCGCTGCGGCATGAGTTAGCCGGTCCCCGGCGAGTTACCCATGTGCTTGCGAAATCAGCGGTCTGCGGGTGCGCATTCACAAGTCGTAAAACGGCTCGGGGTAGTGGAATTCGCCGGTGATGCGGGAGTCGTAGGCGCTGAGCGGGCGGACCTGGAAATGCGATACCCAGGACGGATCGTCGGGGGTGATGCCGAGGCGGGCAGCGGGGACGAAGCCGAATTGCGGGTAGTAGTCGAGGTGGCCGAGCAGGCAGACGAGGGGTTCGTCGAGGGCGTCGGCGGCGCCGAGGACGGCGTGCATGAGCGCCGAGCCGACGCCGGTGCGCTGGTGTTCGCCGAGAACACCGATCGGGCCGAGCGCCAGCACCGGGAACGGGCCGATGATGGCCCTGGTCAGGCACACGTGCCCGATCACCGTCTGATACTCCACCGCCACCATCGACAGGGTCGGGATCCAGCCGGGGTCGCTGCGCAGCCGGGCGACCAGATCGACCTCGGGTGGATCGGCACCCTCGTCGTCGGGCGGTTCGCCGGTGAGCTCGGCGAGGTCGCTGTCGGGCTGGTGCGCACCGAACGCGCTGCGGTGCACGGCCGCGATCGCGGCGATGTCGTCGGCGCGTTCGCGACGGATCAGCACGGTGTCGTCTCCTCCCGAACCAAGTAGGGGCACATCCGCACACGTTAACCAGTCGACCGCTGCGTCTCTACCGGCGATCTGTCACCAGGTACGAGTGTGCGGGAAGGGTTGCCAGGCGCGCAACGGAATTCGCCACAGGTATGCCAGACTCTCAGCTCATGGCAAGTTCCGCGTCACCGACCAGGGCCGAAGTGGCCGCCATGATCGATCACACACTGCTGGCGCCGGGGGCGACCCCCGACGACGTCGCCGCGTTGATCTACGAAGCTCGCGAACTGGGGGTGCTGGCGATCTGCGTGTCACCGTCGATGCTGCCCGTGCGGGCGCCGGGGCTCGTGGTGGCGACGGTCGCCGGATTCCCGTCCGGCAAACATCATTCGCTCGTCAAGGGCGCCGAAGCGCGGCTCGCGGTCGACCAGGGCGCGGCCGAGGTCGACATGGTCATCGATGTCGGCGCGGCGTTGGCGGGCGATTACAACGCGGTGCTCGCCGACATCGTGACGGTGCGCGAGGCGATCGGCGATCGGGCGGTGCTCAAGGTGATCATCGAGGCGGCCGCGCTGCCGGACGCCGCGATCGTCGAGGTCTGCCGGGCCGCGGAACGCGCAGGCGCGAACTTTGTGAAGACCTCCACGGGATTTCACCCCGCTGGCGGCGCGAGCGTGCACGCGGTCGAGCTGATGGCCGCGACCGTCGGCGGTCGGCTCGGGGTCAAGGCGAGCGGCGGTATTCGCACCGCCGAGGCCGCGGCGGAACTGATCGCGGCGGGCGCGACACGGCTCGGGTTGTCGAAGTCGCGCGAGGTGCTCGACGGGTTCCCCGCCTGATCGAATGCCGCCTTGGCTCAGTGCGTTTCGGTGCGTCCGGTCACGAGCAGGTGGCGCTGGCGTTGCCTTCGGCGGCGGGCAGGTCCGAGCGACTACCCGCGAGCTTGACGGCGATGCCGTCGTCGGTGACCTTCACATCGGTCGGCCGCATGTTGTACGGGTAGCTCTGCAGGCTCTTGGTGAACACCTCGACGATGCCCTGCACCAGATCGGTGGGCAGGCCGATGCCGAACGCCTGCGCCGACATCGTCTCCACCTCGATGGCGCCGCCCTTGATGACCGGCTGCACCTGCAGCTGGGCCAGCCCGCCGAGCACGTTCAGCGTCAGCATGTTCGAGCTCGCGGCCGACTTCACGCCGCTGACCAGGCCGCCGAGCGTCTGCCGGATGCCGTCGTTGTTCCAGGTGACATCGGCCGAGGAACTGCCGATGTCCCCGCCGCCGCGCCCGTGGTCGATGACCTGCACATCGTGGAACTCGGCGTGCACAACCATGCCGACCGCGGGGCCGAACTTGGTGTCGTCGCTGTCCACCTTCACCGTCGGCACCTTGCCGTCGAACCAGGTGATCAGCATCGGTTTGGCGCCGAAGCTCACGTCGATCTTCGAACCCATTTCCTTCTCGAATTGGGTACTGATGCAGCGGGACACGGAGTGCCTGGCATACGCCTCGCCGCCGACCAGGGCCGTGGCAAGCAGGATCGCTACCACGATCAGGGCGATCAGCAGGGCCCGCCGGTTGATCGTCATGGTGGACGGAGGCTTCGTACTCATGCGGCTGATTCTTCCCGATCTTTCTGTGCCGTCTCTGAGGGGCCATTGAGGGGTTCGAATGTGACATGTGACACAAGATTCGAGCGTAGCCTGATGCACATGGCTGGCGATGTGGCGGGCCGCGCCCTCGGTTCCGCGGACCACGGATGGCGGGTGCTGCGGCGATTGGCCGGTCGGCACGCGGGTTTCTTCACCACCAGGCAGGTCCTGCGCACCCGATGTGAGGCACGGGTCCGCGTCGCGCTCGGCGACGGCTCGGTGACCAGGGCCGGGGTCGGCCTGCTGCGATTGGCCGAGTGGCCGGCCGGTCCGCTCGACGAATACGCCATGTGGGCCGCCTGGTTCGACGGCGCCGCCGCGGTCTCCCATCACAGCGCGGCGGAACTACACGGCATCGGGCGGTTGCGGCCCCGATTCCTGCACCTATCGGTGGGTTCGGGCCGTCCGCCGGTCACGCCGCGGCTGGTGGTGCTGCGGCGCTCGCTGATCGGCACCGAGATCGAGTCGGCCGGACCCTTCCTGGTGACCACGCCGCTGCGCACGGTGCTCGATCTCGCCGAGGCGGACATCGGGCAATCCGCGCTGGACGAGGTGGTCGCCGACGCGATCGCCATCAACCGCTGCACGAGCGACGAAATCCGCTCCGCCGGTGCGGGTCTGACGCCGCACGCGGCGTCGAGGGTCTATCGCGCACTGACCGGCGCATAGCGGTGCGACGCAGCAAAGTCACAGCGCCGCAGGGAAAGCCGTAGAATCGGCTCAATCTGCCAGGGCTGGAACGAGATTCGGGGCGACGGTGTCCCAGGGAACCGACAGCACGCAATCGCGCATCCGCCGACGATAGGCGCGGAGCGGGAAGCCTTCTTGCCGTAGGGATTCGGCGGCAGCGCGCCAGCGGACGCGGGGGCCGAACGGGGCAAGCGGAGCGGCACGAGCCCATGCCCGGTCGGCGGCGGTGAGCAGAGCATGGATCGGCTCGCCCGGAATGTTGCGGTGAATCAAGGCCTTTGGTAGTCGCTCGGCGATATCGGAGGGCTGGTCGACCGTGAACGGATCCCAGGCCAGGGTGAGCGACCGAGGGCCGGAGCGATCAAGCAGGACCCAGGCACAGCGGCGGCCCAGCTCGTCGCAGGTGCCGTCGATCAGCACACCGCCCGGCGCTAGACCGGACAGGATGGTCGACCACGCCTCTGGCACAGTCGATTCCGGGTATTGGCGCAGGACATTGAACGCACGCACCAAAACCGGTCGCAGACCGGCCAATTCGAACCCGCCACGGGCGAAGGTGACCCCATCACGGCCCGGCACAACCCGTTCCGGATCGATCTCCAAGCCGACAACGCGTACATCCGGGCGCACAGTACGCAGCCGCGCCGCCAATTCCAGCGTCGTCCACGGGCTCGCCCCGTACCCGAGATCGACGACCAGCGGATCGGCCGCCGCCCGCAGCCGCGCGGCGACCAACTCGTCGTGCGTCAACCAGCGGTCACTGCGTCGTAGCCGATTGACGCCGGTGGTACCGCGGGTGATGGTGCCGACCGGTTTGGTCAGCTGGTTGGGTGATGGTCGTCGAGCCACTGCACCGTGAATTCCGCTTCGGCGCGGAACAGATCGATCAGGTTCACCAGCATCAGCTGCTCCAGCCGGGGGCCGACCATCGGGATGAACACCTTCGCCTCCGAGGAGAAGCGCATGGTGCAACCGGTATCGGTGGGGAACAGGCGGATGGTGCCGCCGAGGCTGCCAGGCCCGGCCGGGATCGCGGCCGAGTACTTGCCGGTGACCTCCTCGGCGTCGAACGGCCCGTAGCTCTCCTTGCGGGTGATGATCATGTCCTTGCGCATCACGGCCTGCGCGATCTCCGGCAGCATCTCGCGCGGCAGGACGTGGTGCACTTCGACCTCGATGCCGCCGTCACCAGCCTCTAAGTTGGCGACTTCGTTCCCCGGTGAGTACTTCCGCATCTCGGCCATCCGCGCGTCCCAGTAGTCGCGGTTCGACAGCGCCGCGTACAGCTCTTTAGTGGTATGCAGCGGGTAGCGCGCGGAGTAATCCAATCGACGGGCCATGCATCGAGAGATTACTGGGCTGTGTTTTGGGCCGCGTGGCCGCGGCGTGTTCGCGGCCCCCGGAGTCTCGCGTCCGAGCGGCCGAGTCTCGCGCCTGCGGCGCATGCGCTTCGGCCACTCGGACGCGAGACGGGCCGCGAACGGCGCTCGTAAGACTCGCGCGTTGTGGGTGCCGCTGTTGGTATCGATCAGGTCGAATCGATACCGGCTTCCGCGTGTCAGTGCGTGTCGAGCCAGGTGTTGGTGAACTCTTCCTCGTTCTTCAGCACCTCGGTCAGGTGCTCGGCGATCGCGGATTCGATCTTGCCGCCGAACAGCGGGATCTTCACCTCGATGGTGCCGTTGGCGGCGCCGGTCGAGCCTGCGCCCTCGTCGGTCAGCGTGATGGTGCCGCGCACCTCGGCGGGCGCGCCCTCGACGGTCGCCTGGAAGGTGGCCGAGTCGCCGGTCCAGTTCTCCACGCGGGGGATGATCAGGTCGCCGGGGCGCACCGCGGTGATCGCGGCGGGCAGCAGTTCGGCGGCGATGGCCTGCACCAGCTGGACCCGGATCTGATCGCCGGTCACGCTTACCGAGTCGAGCCGGGCATTGGGCCCGCCGACCTCGGCAACGCGGTCTTTCCAGTACTGGTCGTTCGCGAACGCCGCGCGCACGGCGGCAGCGGGATGCGAGTAGCGGGCCGTGTACGCCAGCGGTGTAGCCATGGTCGGACACGCTACCGTCTGCCTGTGCGAACTTCACGTGTGGTGCCGTCGGATGTGCTGGCCGCCACCGGCGCCCGGATCCGCGAATCGGTGCCGCTGGCCGAGCTGACCACGCTGCGGGTCGGCGGGCCCGCGACGGTCGCCGAATGCGATACCACCGAAACGTTGGTGGACACGGTGCGCGCGCTCGATGCCGCTGGCATTCCGGTGCTGCTCATCGCGGGCGGTTCCAACCTGCTGATCAGCGACGATGGTTTCGACGGCGTGGTCGTTCGGGTGATGACCGATGGCGTCGAGCTGAGTGCGGACGGTGTGCTTGCCGAGGCGGGCGCGAACTGGGACGCGGTCGTCGCGGCGACGGTCGCGGCGGGCCTCGGCGGCCTCGAATGCCTGTCCGGAATTCCGGGTTCGGCCGGGGCGACGCCGGTGCAGAACGTCGGCGCGTACGGCGCGGAAGTGGCGAACCTGTTGCGCCGGGTGCGGTTGTTCGATCGCCGCAGCGGTGCGCTCCGCTGGGTCGAGCCCGGCGAGCTCGGTTTCGGTTACCGCACCAGCGTGCTCAAGCACCGCGACGACGCCCTGGTGCTCGCCGTCGATTTCGCCCTCGACCCCGACGGTGCGAGCGCGCCGCTGCGCTTCGGCGAGCTCGCGACCATGCTCGGCGCCGCCGACGGCGAATCCCGCCCGGCGGCCGAGGTACGCGAGGCTGTGCTGCGGCTGCGCGCGGGTAAGGGCATGGTCCTCGATGCCGCCGATCACGACACCTGGAGTGCCGGGTCGTTTTTCACCAATCCGGTGGTGCCCGAGGATCGGGTGGCCGCGGTGCGCGCCGCGATCTCGGCCCATGTGGGTGATGTCACGGTGCCGACCTATCCGGCGCCGGACGGCGTCAAATTCTCCGCGGGCTGGCTCATCGAGCGGGCCGGTTTCGCCAAGGGTTTCCCCGGGCCGGCTGCCCCGGCCCGGCTGTCAACGAAACACACGCTCGCGCTGACGAATCGCGGCACCGCGACGGCGGCGGATCTGGTGGATCTGGCCAGGACGGTGCGCGATGGCGTTGCCGAGCGATTCGGCGTCCGGTTGGAGCCGGAACCCGTCACCGTTGATGTCACGCTCTAACCGGGTGAAACGGACACCACACCTTTAGACAGCCGACCGAACGAGTTTGCCCGCGTAAATTCGATGAAGTGAGCAACCGTCCAGGGATCCGTAGACCGGTCGCCGCCGTGTCGGCCGTGCTGATCGTCGTGGTCGCCTTGGTGGCCGGATGTAGCACCGGCAGCGGCGGCAACAACACTCCTCCCCGCGAACCGGGGCCCGTCGCCAAGGTCACCTTGGCACCGGACAACGATGCGAAGAAGGTCAATCCGACCAGCGCCGCCTCGGTCACCGTCGCCGACGGAACCATCGATCAGGTCGCGCTGACCAACGCCAACGGCAAGCAGGTCGCGGGCGAATTCGCCCAGGACAAGCGAAGTTACAAGATCACCGAGCCGCTCGGCTACGACGCCACCTACACCTGGTCCGGCACCGCGATCGGTACCGATCGCAAGCCGGTGCCGATCGAAGGCAAGTTCAGCACGCTCGCGCCGAAGAGCACCGTCCCGGCGACCATCAATATCGCCGACAACCAGGAGGTCGGCATCGCCGCGCCGATCATCCTGCAGTTCAAGGCTTCTGTGCAGAACAAGGCCGACGTGGAGAAGGCGCTGACCATCACGACCGACCCGCCCACCGAGGGCGCGTGGGCGTGGTTCCCCGACGACAACGGCTCCCGATTGCATTGGCGCCCCAAGGATTACTGGGTGCCGGGCACCACCGTGCACGTCTCGGCCAAGCTCTACGGGCTCGACCTCGGCGGTGGCAACTACGGATATACCGATCTGACAACGGATTTCCGCATCGGCCGCAGCCAGATCGTGAAGGCCAACGCGCCGAGCCACCGCATGCAGGTGGTCAGGGACGGTAAGACCGTCTTCGATTTCGCGGTCAGCTACGGCGAGGGCAACGAACCGCGCAACGTCACGCGCTCCGGCCTGCACGTGGTCACCGAGAAGTACGAAGACTTCATGATGACGAACCCGCCGTTCTACACCAACGTGCGCGAACGCTGGGCCGTACGCATCTCCAACAACGGCGAATTCATCCACGCCAACCCGGAATCGGTGTCCGCCCAAGGGTCTTCGAACGTCACCAACGGCTGCATCAACCTGTCACCCGGTGACGCCCAGGCGTACTTCCCGACCGCGTTGTACGGAGATCCGGTAGAAGTCACCGGCACCTCGATCCAGATGTCCGCCGCCGACGGCGACCTCTACGACTGGACCATCGACTGGGCCACCTGGAAAACCATGTCCGCAGAGGACGGATCCACCTCGGTCATCTCCGCGACCCCGGTCGCCCCGGGCCCGCCCCGCTAGCCGGCGGTTGGTTGAGGCGAGTCATATGGTCGCTAATTGATCTTCCACAGCAACCATTTGACTCGCCTCGAATTGGACCTCAGCGGCGCAGCGAGGAATCGAGTTCGGGGTCGTTTTCGACGGCGCGGTCCGCGGCGCGCTCGTGGCGGACCGCGTCGTGCCGCTCGGCGAGCAGGTCGCGGATCTCGATGAGCAGTTCGGTCTCGGTGGGCTCGGCGGCCTTGGTGGTGCCGAAGCGGTTCTTGATCGTCTTCATCGGCAGCATCAGCACGAAGTACAGCACCGCGGCGACCACGAAGAAGTTGATGAACGCGGTGACGATCGGGCCGATCTGGATGAAGGTGGCCGGTTTGTCGGCGATCAACTGGATACCGAGGCCAAGCTCATTCTGGTTGCCGAAAACCGCGAGCAAGGGGTTGACGACGCCCTTGGTCACCGAGGTGACCACCGCGGTGAACGCGGTGCCCATCACCACCGCAACAGCAAGGTCGATGACGTTCCCGCGCATCAGGAACTCTTTGAAGCCCTTGAACATGAGCTGAACAACTCCGATCTGATGTAGACGACGTCAAAGCATCAGATGCTAACGGCAGCGGTTAACTGACGAAGACTCAGCAATCGATCAGCAAACGACCCGCCGTTGGCGAGTTATCCGTTTCGGCTATGGCCGATCAGCTACGGCGTGCGAAGCGACCGGCGTCGGCCTGATCACGCGGCTTGACGATGATCTGGTCGAGGTTCACATGCGAGGGCCGCGACGCGACGAAGCCGATGATCTCCGCGATGTCCTGCGCGACCAAAGGGTCGATGCCCTCGTAGACCTTGGCGGCACGCTCCTCGTCGCCGTCGAAGCGGACCAGCGAGAATTCGGTTTCCACTGCGCCGGGGGCGATTTCGGTGAGTCGCACGGGTTGGCCGAGCAGCTCGCCGCGCAGGGTGCGGTGCAGCACAGCCTGGGCGTGCTTGGCCGAGGTGTAGCCCGCGCCGTTGTCGTAGGCGACGAAGGCCGCGACCGAGGTGATGGTGACGATGAGGCCGTCGCCGGAGGCGATCAGCTTGGGCAGCAACGCCTTTGTGAGGCGCAGCGTGCCGAGCACGTTGGTCTCCCACATCCAGCGCCAGTCGTCCAGGTCGGCGTCGGCGACCGAGGCGAGGCCCTTGGCGCCGCCCGCGTTGTTGACCAGAATGTCGGCGCGCTCGATCGCGTCGGCGAAGGCGCGCACCGAGTCGTCCGAGGTGACGTCGAGTTCCAGTGCGGTGCCGCTGATTTCGTCGGCGACGCGCTGCAGGCGATCGAGCCTGCGGGCGCCGACGTAGACGTGATAGCCCTGTTTGGCCAGCTCCCTGGCGGTGGCCTCCCCGATGCCGGAGCTGGCTCCGGTGACAACAGCGGTACGAGTGCTCATGCACCGATCCTAAGTGCCTGCCGTTTGCGGGCAGGAGCGCTGTTGCCGGGATCACCGTTAGCCTGATCGGTATGGCTATTCGGGACGCGACGAGCGCGGACGGCACGACCATCGTCTACCGAGTGAGCGGCCCGGCCGACGCGCGCCCGCTGGTGCTGTTGCACGGCTGGGCGGGGAATCTGCGCTGCTGGGGCCGGGCGGCCGACGACCTCGCCGCGCGTTTCCGGGTGATCGCCGTCGATCTGCGCGGCCACGGCTATTCCGATGCGCCCCTCGCGGGCTATGACGATCCGAAGAACTGGGCCGCCGACATCGCGGCCGTGCTGGCGGGGGAGGGCATCGAGACCGACGCGATCCTGCTCGGCTGGTCCTACGGCGGCATCGTGCTCAGCGACTACCTGACCGCCTACGGCACCGGCGCGATCGCCGGCGTCGTCTTCACCGGCTCGCAGGCCAATATCGGCCGCGATGTGCCCGGCGCGGCGACCGGCTCGGCCATGCAGGCCGCGATGCCCGGCGTGTTCGAGGAGGGCGCGGGCCGTGCGGTGCGCGCGTTCGGCGCCTTCGACAACGCCAACACCGGCCCAGGCGCGGACAAGGGCGCCGATGCCCAGCGCCTGTTCGGCACCAGCCTCGCGACCTTGCCCGCGGTGCGCAAGGCGCTGTTCTATCGGACCGTCGACAACACGGAAACCCTTCGCATGCTGGATATTCCGGTGCTCGTCCTGCACGGCACCGAGGATGCGGTCGTCCCGATCGAGAACGGGCGTTACATCTTCGAGGCCACCCCCGACGCGCGCGCGTCATTCTGGGAGGGCTCGCAGCACGGGCTGTTCATCGAGGATCCCGACCGCTTTGTCGGCGAGATCGGTGCGTTCGCCGACAGCTTGTAGTCGCGTGTTCGCCGAATCGCCATGCGGCGGGATTCGTTTGCGCGGCACTTTGTTCGCTTTCGCGGGCGGCGCAAAGTCGTCGATTCTCCCGAGAATTCCGGAGAATAGCGTGGTAGCCGCCATAACAGGGTGCCGAACAGCCTGTGAGGGAGTTCACTGAACCCCTGTGATAGCTCTCACTTGGGGGCGTGACGGTATGGAGGCCGGGAATCCAACGTGCACTATGGATAGTGTGAGTCAACGCCCGGACCTACGGCCGAACCGTGTCGCCGTGCTATCGGTGCACACCTCACCACTGGCTCAACCGGGCACCGGCGACGCGGGCGGCATGAACGTCTATGTGCTGCAAACCGCGCTGCAGCTGGCCCGACGCGGCACCGAGGTGGAGATCTTCACCAGGGCCACCGCCTCCAATCTGCCGCCCGTGCAAGAAGCGGGCCCCGGCGTGCTGGTGCGCAACGTGGTCGCCGGCCCGTTCGAGGGACTCGACAAACACGACCTGCCGACCCAGCTCTGCCCGTTCACCGCGGAAGTGCTGCGCCAAGAGGCACGCAACCAGCCCGGCTACTACGACCTCGTGCACTCGCACTACTGGCTGTCCGGCCAGGTCGGCTGGCTGGCCAGGGACCGCTGGCGGGTGCCGCTGGTGCACACCGCGCACACCCTGGCCGCCGTCAAGAACGCCGCGCTCGCCGACGGTGACTGTCCGGAGCCGATGACCCGCGAGATCGGCGAGAAACAGGTCATCGGCGAAGCGGATCGATTGGTCGCCAACACCGCGGAAGAAGCACGTCAGCTCGTCGAGCTGTACAGCGCCGAGCCCGAGCGCATCGACGTGGTGCCGCCGGGCGCGGACCTGACCCGGTATCAGCCGGGCGACAAGGCCGCGGCCCGCGCGGCGCTCGGCTTGGCGGCGGACGAGCAGGTTGTCGCGTTCGTCGGGCGGATCCAACCGTTGAAGGCGCCGGACGTGCTCGTCCGTGCCGCCGCCGAGGTACTGCACGCCGACCCCGCGCACAAGCTGCGCGTCCTGATCGTCGGCGGCCCGTCCGGCTCCGGCCTTGACCGGCCGGACGCGCTGATCGAGCTGGCCGCCGCGCTCGGCATCGCCGACCGCGTCACCTTCCTGCCGCCGCAGCCGCCGGATCGGCTTGTTCTGGTCTATCGCGCCGCCGACCTGGTCGCGGTGCCGAGTTACAACGAATCCTTCGGGCTGGTCGCGATCGAGGCCCAGGCCAGCGGCACCCCGGTGCTCGCGGCCGATGTCGGCGGGCTCGGCACCGCCGTCCGGCACGGCGAAACCGGGCTGCTGGTACCCGGCCACCGGACGCCGGATTGGGCGAGCGCCCTCGGCTATCTGCTCGACGACCCCGCCCGCCTGCGCCGGATGAGCGGCCGCGCGGTCGAGCACGCCGCCAACTTCTCCTGGGAGCACACCGCCGACGGATTGCTCGCCAGCTACTCCGCCGCACTGGCCGATTTCCGCGCCGAGCGTGCCGAGATCGGCGCCGGGCGGGTCTCCGCGAGCGGCGATGCCCGCGGCGCGTTGCGTGACGACGTGCGCGATTGGGTACCCGGTGAACGCATTAACCTGGAATCCAGTCAGGCCAGGTCGCGGGCGCTGTGGCGGCGCCGGATGGGAGCACGTCGGTGACGCAAGTGCAGGCTACTGCTCAGCTGATCGATGAGACGCTGCGCGACCGGGAGATCGAATACACCCGCTCCGGCGCGGAGACCTTCGTCGTCATCCTGCCCGGTGAGCGCAAGCTGAAGACCACGGTGATGCTCACCGTCGGCAAGCACGGGGTCCGCACCGAGTCGTTCGTCTGCCGCAAGCCGGACGAGAACTTCGAGGGCGTCTACAAGTTCCTGCTTCGCCGCAATCGCAGGCTCTACAGCGTCGCCTACACGCTGGACCGGGTCGGCGACATCTACCTGGTCGGCCAGACCGCCACGCACGCCGTCACCCCCGACGAACTCGACCGGGTCTTCGGCCAGATCCTCGAGGCCGTCGACGCCGATTTCAACGTGCTGCTCGAACTCGGGTTCGCCGAATCCATTCGCAAGGAATGGAAGTGGCGCGTCTCGCGCGGTGAATCGCTGAAGAACCTGCGTGCCTTCGAACACCTGGTAGACGCTGCCGACAAGCCGTAAGTTCACTGCGATGACCATTCTTGCGTTGGATATCGGCGCGACAAAGTTCGCGGCCGGCCTGGTCCACAACGGTCTAGAGGTGCCTGACGTGCGCCGGGTCGATGTGCCGCCCGAGAAGGTGTGGGAGGCCTGCCGTGGGCTCCTGCTCGAGGTGGCGGGGGACACCGCGATCACCGCCATCGGCATCGGCTCGGCCGGACCGGTCGACGTGCGCACCGGCATCACCGCCCCGCTGAACATCCCCGAATGGAAGTCCGGCTTCGCGATCGTCGCCGCGGTGCAGGAGCTGTTTCCCACGGCGGCAATCCGATTCGCCATCGACGGCGCCTGCCTGGCCCTGGCAGAGCATCACGTCGGCGCGCTGCGCGGGATACCGAACGGGTTGGCGATGACCGTCTCCTCTGGCATCGGCGGCGGGATCATCGCGGACGGCCGGGTCGTCATGGGCCGCACCGGCAATGCCGGGCACATCGGTCATATCGTGGTGCCCGGCTGGGACGTGCCCTGTCTGTGCGGTGGCGTCGGCTGTGTCGAGGCGGTGGCCAGCGGCATGTCCTCGGTGCGCTGGGCGGTCAAGCAGGGCTGGCAAGGCACGACCGGAATACAGCTGTCCGAGGCCGCGTGGACCGGCGACGAGATCGCCCTCGCGGCGCTGCACCGGGCGGGCACCGCACTCGGTCAGGCGATCGCCTCGGCCGCGGCGCTGCTCGATGTCGACATCTGCGTCATCGGCGGCGGTTTCGCGCAATCCGGTGAGCCACTGTGGAAGCCGATGCAGGCGGCGCTGGAAAAGCATGCTCGCCTCGAGTTCACCCGTGAACTGCGCGTCATCCCGTCCCGGATCAGCAACGGCGCCACCCTGGTCGGCGCCGGCGTGCTCGCCGCGGGCCACGGCACCGCCGGCGACATCGTCTGAGATCGACCCAAGGCCCTGACCTCCCGGGGAACAGTGCGACCCCATTTTCGGCACATGGAAGGATGACCCGCATGACCTACACCCTCGTGCTGCTGCGCCACGGCGAGAGCGAATGGAATGCCCTGAATCTGTTCACCGGCTGGGTGGACGTGCACCTGACCGACAAGGGCATCGCCGAGGGCAAGCGCGCGGGGGAGCTGCTGGCCGAGCACGGCATCGCGCCCGACGTCGTCTACACCTCGCTGCTTCGCCGCGCGATCAGCACCGCCAACCTCGCGCTCGACGCCGCCGACCGGCACTGGATCCCGGTGATCCGGGACTGGCGGCTCAACGAGCGCCACTACGGCGCGCTGCAGGGCAAGAACAAGGCGCAGGTTCGCGACGAGTACGGCGACGAGCAGTTCATGCGGTGGCGCCGCAGCTACGACACCCCGCCGCCGCCGATCGACCCGGCCGACGAGTACAGCCAGGAGGGCGACCCGCGCTACGCGGGCATCGACGTGCCGAAGACCGAATGCCTGCTCGACGTGGTGCAGCGGATGGTGCCGTACTGGGAGGACACCATCTCCAAGGACCTACGCACCGGCAAGACCGTGCTGGTCGCCGCGCACGGTAACTCGTTGCGCGCGTTGGTCAAACACCTCGATCAGATCTCCGACGAGGACATCGCCGGATTGAACATCCCCACCGGCATTCCGCTGCGCTACGAGCTGGACGAGAACCTCCGGCCGGTTCGTCCCCGCGAGTACCTGGACCCGGAGGCGGCCGCCGCTGGTGCCGCCGCCGTCGCCAACCAGGGCGGCAAGTAACCCCGGACGACTACAACGCGTCGCGCCCTGAATTGGCTGCGGCGCGTTGGTATTTCAGCGCTGGCGCAGTTCGGGGCGCGAGCGGGTCGCATGATTCGCTGTGCCGCTGTGTGGCCTGTGCCGCTGGTACCGCCAACCAGGGCGGCAAGTAACCCCGGACCACTAACAACGCGCTGCGCCCTGAATTGCGTGCGGCGCGTTGCTATTTCAGCGCTAGCGCTGTTCGGTCGCGTGATTCGCTATGCGGCCGTCCCGCCGTGCCCGGCGCGCGGCGCGTGATGGCGGGCCTTTCTCGCGATTCGCCGCCTGTGCCACTCGCAGCGAGAAGCGGGAGTCCGGGCGTTCTCGCTGGCCGGTTGCTGAAGCTGCGCGGGCTGTGGGCTGATCCGCGCTGGTCAGAGGTGTTCTTCGCCACACCGATGAGCTGAGTGCCAGTGGTGGATGGCGAGTTGGTGTGAGTGCACAGTGAGTGTTGGTTCTCGTGCGACGCTCCTAGCGAAATGCGCGTTACCAGGGCTTTGGGCGTGGCAGCATGGCCGCGGTTGCTGTATGTGAACCTTTATTCGAAATAAGTACGTGTTACCCCTTGTCATTACCGACAAGTAGGTATGTACACTTTGGGCGTTCGACCAGTCCGAGAGGTAGATCACGTCTGATGAAGCACGCGTTGCGGGCCACAGTCGCGGCAGTTGCCGCCGCGATGCTCGTCCCCTTCCTCACCAGCGGCGCTTCCGCCGCTCCCGCGCCGACCGGTCCCGATGGCGGAGCCGCCGGCGCGGCCTGGCAAGCGACCCAGGACGCTCCGCAGCAGTATCCGAACATCAATATCCAGTGGGACGTCCCCATCACGATGAGCGACGGAACTGTCTTGAAGGGCAACGTCTATCGCCCCGCGGACGCCTCGGGCAGGCCGATCGACGCGCCGACGCCAACGGTCGTCAACCTCACGCCGTACACCAAGCTGGTGTCGAACCTGGCCGACCACGCGCAGGCCATTCCCGGCCTGTCCGACGCGCTGTTCGGCCTGCTCCGCGAGATCGACATGAGCGGAACCCCGCTGTCCGGCATCACCGACCTGACCAAGGGTTTCGCGGGTGGCGAGCTGCGTAACTTCACCGTCGACCGCCAGCTCATCAAGAGCGGCTACTCGCAGGTGGTCGTCGACGTGCGCGGCACCGGCTTCTCCCAGGGCACCTGGGACATGCTGCGCGAGCGCGAGCAGCAGGACACCGTCGAGGTGATCGACTGGGCCGCCGCCCAACCGTGGTCCAATGGCCGCATCGGCATGAACGGCATCTCGTACTCCGGCATCAACCAGGTGCAGGCCGCCGAGAAGCATCCGGCCGCGCTGCAGGCGATCTTCCCCGTGGTGCCGGGCAGCGACCTGATGAACGACGTGCTCGCCCCCGGCGGCGGCTTCGGCTTCAACTTCATCCCGCTCTGGCTGACCGCCATCAACGGGCTCAAGCTGGTGCCCGACCTGGCGTCGGTGCTCAACGGGCAGTTCGACACCAAGTGGCTGGCCGACCGCGTGCGAGATCCGTTGACGTTCATGGACGTTCTGCTCAACGTCTACACCACCGCCCACATCGATGACCTCGATCCGCGCGCCAAGGAACTGCTGACCGGCAGCTCCAAGCCGCGCGCGGACTGGCTTGGCGACCCTTCCAAGATCGACGTGCCGACCTTCGTCACCGGCGGCTGGCACGACCTGTTCACCTACTCGGAATCGAAGATCTACAACGAGATTCCGCTGCCGAGCGGGCAGAAGCAGCTGCTGATGGGCAACACCTACCACGTCAATTCCGGCAACGAGTACGCCAAGCCCGGCCTGCCGCCGCGGCTGGATGTGCTGCAGCGCGCGTGGTTCGACAAGTGGCTCAAGGGCATCGACAACGGCATCGACCAGTACGGCCCGATCACGTTGCGGCAGCAGGGCGGTGGCTGGATCACCACCGACTCGTTCGCCGAGCCGACCGAGAACTCCGGCGCGCAGGAGCCGACGCATCGGCGAATGTACTTGTCCGCCAACCGCAGTGGCACCGCGAACAGCGTGTACGACGGATCGCTCACCGCGGCCGCCAACGACGACACCGCGCGGTTGACCGTCGCGCCCGGCCTGACCAGCCTGTGCTCCAACGACGCGGCACAGGGCAGCGCGGGCATCCTGTCGATCATCGACGGCTGTGCGAAGGATTCCAGGATCGAGGAGTCGAACGGGTTGACCTTCACCAGTAACCCGGTCGCCGAGCCGACCACCGTCTCCGGTCGGATCGCGGTGCGGCTCAACACCGTTCAGGATGCCGCGGACGGCTACTGGGTGGCCACCGTCAACGATGTCGCGCCGGACGGGCAGTCGACGGTGCTGTCCTCCGGGCAGCTGATGGCGTCGCTGCGCGAGATCGATGAGGCCAACAGCAGCAAGTCCGCCAACGGCGACTACACCGACCCGCGGGCGTTCACCTCGCTGGACCACCGGCAGCCGACGGTCCCCGGCGAGGCGACAACCCTGGATATCGCGCTGCCCGCCACCGAGGCCATCCTGCAGCCCGGCCACCGCCTGCGCGTCGATGTCTACGCGGGCAACTTCCCGAAGGGCCTGCCGATCCTGCCGATGCTGCTCGATACCGGATTGAAGCCACAGCACATTCAGCTGGATCCGAACCGGCCGAGCTTCGTGAATGTGCCGGTGCGGGGTAATCCCGGTTGGTGATTTCGGTGTGAAACCCGAAAGGGCGCCTTCGTTTCGATAGATTCGAGCGGAGGCGCCCTTTCGCATTTCGGGCGTTGTGTCAGTTTCGCGGGTGAATACTTGTGAACCTGCACGACTTTTCGCTGTTCTCGGGCGATTCGAGTACAGCAAATGCTTCCCTCCTTACGGTTAGAGAACATCTGTTACCGAAGAGAGTGGATCCAATGAGGTATGCGCTCCGAACCGCGGCATTGCTCGTCGCGGCGGTTGCCGTTTCCCCTTTCCTTTCACCCTCGGCCGCCGCGACCCCGGTCGGCCCGGACGGCGGCGCGAGCGGTGCTGCGTGGGCCGCCACCGAGGACGGCCCGCAGCAGTATCCGAACGTCTTCATCGAATGGGACGTGCCGATCACCATGAGCGACGGCACCGTGCTCAAGGGGAACGTCTACCACCCGGCCGATGCTGCGGGACAACCGATTTCGACGCCGACGCCGACCATCGTCAATATGACGCCCTACACCAAACTCGGCTCGATGATCGCGGACAGCATGATCTCGATCCCGTGGCTGTCGGACGCGGTGATGCAGGTGGCGCGCGATGTCGACCTGTCTGGCACGCCGTTCTCCGGCATCACCGACCTGACCAAGGCGCTCGGCGGTGGGCTGCTGCGCAACTTCACGGTGGACCGTCAGCTGATCAAGAGCGGGTACACCCAGGTCGTCGTCGATGTTCGGGGAACCGGTTTCTCCCAGGGTGATTGGGACTTGCTGCGCGAACGGGAACAGCAGGACACCGTCGAGGTGATCGACTGGGCCGCGCATCAGTCGTGGTCGACCGGGAATATCGGGATGAACGGCGTCTCCTATTCGGGACTGAATCAGCTACAGGTCGCCGCGAAGAATCCGTCGGCGCTGAAGGCGATCTTCCCCGTGGTGCCGAGCCGTAATCCGTTCCGGGACTTGGTCGCACCGGGCGGCGCCATCGGCGTCACCTTCATGCCCGCCTGGTTGCTCGCGGTCAACGGCGCCAAGCTGGTGCCGGATCTCGCGTCGCTGGCCGCCGGTCGATTCGACATGCAGTGGCTCAAGGATCGGCTCGCCGATCCGTTCACCTTTGTCGATGCCCTGCTGAACGTGCTCGTCACTCCGCAGATCGACCAGCTCGATCCCAAGGTGCAATCGCTACTCCAGGCGAACAGCCCGTTCCGGCAGTCATGGGAGAACGACCCGAGCCGAATCACCGTGCCCACCTTCGTCACCGGCGGCTGGCACGACGTGTTCGTCAACTCGCAGGCCGACGTGTATCGCCAGATTCCGTTGCCGCCCGGGCGGAAACAGCTTTTCGTCGGCGACGGCTACCACATCAGCAATGGCAATGAATCCGGCCGACCCGGCCTGCCGCCGCGGATGGATGTGCTGCAGCGCGCCTGGTTCGACAAGTGGCTCAAGGGAATCGACAACGGCATCGATCAGTACGGCCCGGTGACGGTGCGCCAGCAGGGCGGCGGCTGGATCACCACACCCTCCTTCCCGCAGCCAGGCATCGACTACCGGCGGATGTACTTTTCCGCGGCGCCGAGCGGTACCGCGATCAGCGTGCACGACGGTTCGCTGTTCAGCGCGCCGAGTCCGACCGTCGATCAGCTCACCGTCGCACCCGGCCTGACCGGGGTGTGCTCGCGGGACATGGCACAGGAATCGGCGGGCGCGACCTCGATCATCGACGGCTGCAGCAAGGATTCGCGGATCCAGGAACTCGGCGGGCTGACCTTCACCAGCGCACCCGTCCCCGAGCCGACCACCATCTCCGGCCCGATCGCGGTTCGGCTCAACACAGTTCACGACGCGACCGACGGCTACTGGACCGTCACGGTGAATGATGTTGCCCCGGATGGGCAGTCGTCGGTGCTGTCCTCCGGCCAGCTGGTCTCCTCGCTGCGCGCCATCGACGAGGCACGAAGCACCCGCCTGCCGAACGGCGACTACACCGAGCCGGTGCCCGACCTGTCGCTGGACAGCAGGCAGCCCACCGTGCCGGGACAGCCGACGGCACTGGACATTTCGGTGCCAGGCATCGAAGCGGTGCTGCAACCGGGGCACCGGCTGCGTGTCGATGTGTACGCGGGCAACTTCCCGAGGGGCCTGCCGCCGATGCCGCTACTCGTCGACAGCGGCCTGCGTCCCCAGCACCTGTTGCTTGACCCGAACCAGCCAAGTTTCGTGAATCTCCCGCTACGAGGTAACCCGGGCTGGTAAACCGTAACCCGGTCTGAGCGTGCACTTATCGCGCATCAAAGCTCGAACTCGCGGGGTATGAGCGAATAGTGCATGCTCAGGCCGGGTGCTCCGGCAGCCGATCGGCCGCCTCTGACCAATCCCGTTGTGCGATAGCCGATCCGGTGCCGGCGCGGCTCTGGTATCCGGTCGCCGTCCGGCGCTCCGGCGCCGATTCGCCGGTGCACCCCGACGCGCAATGCCACCGGAAACTCCTGGCTACCGGTTGTCGTCCACCTGCCGCGCGAAGCCCCGGCGACCCGCGTGCCGCGATCGCCTGCGTCGGTCAGAAGCCTCCGACGCAGGCGTTGCGCCGGATCGAACGGATGACGCGGATCGAACGGCGGCTAGCTGGCCCCGGCCGCCGAAGCGGACCGAAATCTTGCCCCGACCAGCACACACAACGAAGTGGCTTAGACATACCCAACGGCACGTAAACGTACGGCTAACAGCGTCAGAAGCGGCTATGACCTGCGTGAAACATCGTGTACCCGGAGTCGGATACGTCCTACGCGACCGTACGATTCATGTGTGAGTGTTCCGCAAGCCGTCCTACTGGCAGTCCTTGCGGCTGTCGTAGGTCTGGCAGTCGGCGGGCTACTTATCCCCTATATGAACGCCAGGCAGCAGGCCCGCAGGCAGGCGGATTCCGGCCTGACGATGTCGCAGGTGCTCGACCTGATCGTGCTCGCCTCCGAGAGCGGCATCGCGGTGGTCGACGAATACCGCGACGTGGTGCTGGTCAACCCGCGCGCCGAGGAACTCGGCCTGGTCCGCAACCGGCTGCTCGATGAGCGCGCCTGGGTCGCGGTGGAGAAGGTGTTGGCCACCGGCGAGTCGGCCGAGTTCGACCTGACTGCCAAGAACCCGGTGCCCGGCCGCGGCCGTATCGCCGTGCGCGGGGTAGCCCGCCAGCTATCGCGCGAGGACACCAACTTCACCGTGCTCTTCGCCGACGACGATTCCGAGCAGGCGCGCATGGAGGCCACCCGGCGCGACTTCGTCGCCAACGTCAGCCACGAGCTCAAAACTCCGGTCGGCGCGATGAGCCTGCTGGCCGAGGCGATGCTCGAATCCGCGGAGGATCCCGAGGCGGTCCGGCATTTCGGGCAGCGCGTATTGGGCGAATCCCGGCGGCTCGGCAAAATGGTGACCGAACTCATTGCGCTGTCGCGGCTGCAGGGCGCGGAGAAGCTGCCCGAGCTCGAGGTGGTCGACGTCGACACCGTCGTCATGCAGGCGGTGGACCGTTCGCGCACCGCCGCCGAGGCCGCCGGAATCACCGTCAGTACCGACCGGCCCAGCGGCCTCGAAGTGCTCGGCGACGAAACCTTGCTGGTCACAGCCCTGTCAAATCTGGTGGAGAACGCGATAGCGTACTCACCGGCCGGCTCCCATGTGTCGGTCAGCCGGTCATTACGTGGCGACCATGTCGCGATGGCCGTGACCGACCGAGGCATCGGCATCGCCAAGGAAGACCAAGAGCGGGTGTTCGAACGTTTCTTCCGGTCAGATAAGGCCCGCTCGCGCGCCACCGGCGGTACCGGGCTCGGCCTGGCTATCGTCAAGCACGTGGCTGCCAACCACAACGGTGAGATCACGCTGTGGAGCAAGCTGGGCACCGGTTCGACGTTCACCCTGCGAATACCTGCCCACCACGAGGCCGACGGAGAAGAGGATTCCGCCGGCCCGACGGTGAGCATGAGAGAAACAAGCCCGCGCCCCTCGGGGCCGGGCCGACCCAATGGTGTGGAGGCACGCAGATGACGAGTGTGTTGATCGTCGAGGATGAGGAGTCGCTGGCCGATCCGCTCGCGTTCCTGCTGCGCAAGGAGGGTTTCGAAGTCACCGTTGTCGGTGACGGGCCATCCGCGCTCGCCGAGTTCGATCGGTCAGGTGCGGACATCGTGCTGCTCGATCTCATGCTGCCAGGCATGAGCGGCACGGATGTGTGCAAGCAGTTGCGCACCCGCAGCGGCGTACCGGTGATCATGGTGACGGCAAGGGACAGCGAGATCGACAAGGTGGTCGGGCTCGAGCTCGGCGCCGACGACTACGTGACGAAGCCATACTCGGCGCGCGAGCTGATCGCGCGCATTCGGGCCGTGCTGCGCCGCGGCGCGGGCGACGAGTTGGACGGCACCAATGAGAGTGGCGTGCTGGAAGCGGGCCCCGTCCGGATGGACGTGGACCGCCACACCGTTTTGGTGAACGGCAAGCCGGTGACGTTGCCGCTCAAGGAATTCGACCTGCTCGAATACCTGCTGCGCAACTCCGGGCGGGTACTCACCCGCGGGCAGCTGATCGATCGCGTCTGGGGCGCCGACTACGTCGGTGACACCAAAACCCTTGACGTGCACGTGAAGCGGCTGCGGTCCAAGATCGAGGCGGACCCGGCCAAGCCGGAACATCTCGTCACGGTCCGCGGGCTCGGCTACAAACTAGAGGCGTGAGCTAGCGCTTTCAAAACTGCCGACCTGGTCGGCGGTCGAGTGCTGTCTGCGTCCGAATTCCGTTGTCGGGGAATAACAACGGCCGAGGGCGCTGCGATGCCCTCGGCCGTGGTTGGTGGAGCTACCTGTCAGGGCAGGTAGGTCCACGTCGGGCCGACGCCAGGAACGTCCATCTTGCGCAACGTGATCCAGCCGAGGTCGTCTTCCTGCATGCAGTCGTAGACGTCCGCCGCGCTGGTGCCTCGGCACGCGATGGTGCGCGAGGTGCCGTACGGGCTCATGATCAGGTTCTTGCCCGCCGCGACGGCGCCGAGCGCGTCAGGAGTGTTGGCGGGCAGGAAGTCCGCGGTGAAGTCGGCGTACTTGGCGGGATCACCGTTGGGTTCGGCGTTGGCGACGGCGGGGAGACAGAGTGCGGCACCGAGAGCGACGGCTGCCAGGGTCAGAACTTTCTTGGACATGACCGCACATCAAACCGCAAACGGGTGAAGATCGCATGCCTTCGAGGTGAACGGGGTGCAAGCTCGCATTCCGAGGGCCTCACGCGCTTGCGCTGTCCGCGCTGTCGCGCATCCGGTCCGCGTGCACCGTCGCCGGGTGAATCGCGATGAGCCCGAGC
Source organism: Nocardia sp. NBC_01499 (assembly GCF_045040275.1). Classification (NCBI taxonomy): domain Bacteria; kingdom Bacillati; phylum Actinomycetota; class Actinomycetes; order Mycobacteriales; family Nocardiaceae; genus Nocardia; species Nocardia sp. NBC_01499. The sequence goes on from NZ_CP109426.1 coordinate 6,321,622, forward strand.
CCTTGTCGGCGCTTGCAGTGCCTGGCCAGTTCCTCGTAGGCGGGAGCGCCGAGCAGTTCCTTCAGTTCCGGACCGTAGGACTGCCACACCGGACGCGTGCCGACATGGGCGTCCGGCGAGCCGGAGCAGTACCAGTCGAGGTCCTCGCCGCCGGGACCCCAACCGCGGCGGTCGTATTCGGTGACCGTGGTGCGCAGGATCGGCACGCCATCGGGCCGGTCCACCCACTCCTGGGTGCGCCGGATCGGCAACTGCCAGCACACATCCGGCTTCACCTCGAGCGGCTCGATGCCCTTGCGCAACGCCATCGAGTGCAGCGAGCAGCCGACGCCGCCTTCGAAGCCGGGTCGGTTGAGGAAGATGCAGGCGCCGTCGAAGCGGCGGGTGCGCAGCGCTTGCTCGTCCTCGAGCTCGTCGAGCTCGAGATAGCCCTTCTTGGTGACCTTGCCCGCCGCGTCTTTCGCCTCACCCATGAGTTGCCAGTCCTCGGGTGTGAGCATTTTCACAGCGTTCTGCAGCCGCTTGCGATCGTCCTTGTCGGAGAGGAACGCGCCGTGCGAGCAACAGCCGTCATCGGGGCGTTCGGCGATGATGCCCTGGCACGCCGGGGTGCCGAAGACGCACGTCCAGCTCGACAGTAGCCAGGTCAGATCGGCGACGATTAGATGCTCGTCGTTTGCTGGATCGACGAACTCGATCCATTCGCGGGGAAAATCCATATCGACCTCGGGACTCGGATCGATCTTCCCCGCTGGTCGGGGCCGGGTCTGGCCGCTGCTCGATGCGCCTACCGTCACACCTCGGAACGCTAACAGTTCAGTCGCTTAACCTATTGGACGGGATCACCCAGTACCGTGTTCATGTGCGGCTTGGGGTACTCGATGTCGGAAGCAATACCGTCCACCTGCTGGTGGTGGACGCGCATCGGGGTGGTCACCCCATGCCGATGAGCTCGACCAAGGCCACTTTACGGCTGTCGGAAAACATCGATGACGAGGGCAGGATCACCGAGTCGGGCGCGCAGCGCCTGATCGCCACCGTCGCCGAATTCGCCAGCATCGCCGAGACTTCCAAGTGCGTCGAGCTGATGCCGTTCGCCACCTCTGCGCTGCGCGAGGCGACCAATTCCGAGGACGTGCTCGGGCGTGTTCGCGCGCAGACCGGCGTCGACCTGCAGGTGCTGTCCGGTGTCGACGAGGCGAGGCTGACCTTCCTCGCGGTGCGCCGCTGGTTCGGCTGGAGCGCCGGCCGCATCCTCAACCTCGACATCGGCGGCGGCTCGCTGGAAATGACCAACGGCGGCGACGAGGAACCCGATGTCGCGCTGTCGCTACAGCTCGGTGCAGGCCGGTTGACACGCGAGTGGCTGCGTGAGGATCCGCCGGGCAAGCGCCGCGTCAACGTGCTGCGCGACTGGCTCGACGCGGAGCTGACGCTGCCCGCGAAACAGCTGCTGGAGGCGGGTAAACCGGATCTTGCCGTCGCCACGTCGAAGACCTTCCGCTCGCTGGCCAGGCTGACCGGAGCGGCACCCTCGGCGGCGGGCCCCCGGGTGCGTCGTACACTCACCAGCTCAGGTCTGCGCCAACTGATTGCGTTCATCTCGCGGATGACGGCGGCAGACCGTGCAGAATTGGAAGGCGTAAGTTCCGATCGGTCACAGCAATTGGTGGCTGGCGCATTGGTCGCGGAGGCGAGTATGCGGGCACTATCGCTGGAATCCCTGGAGATTTGTCCGTGGGCGCTGCGGGAAGGCTTGATCCTGCGCAAACTGGATACCGACATGAATGGCGGACCCCGAGCGACATCATTACCGGGCCCGGCGGCCAAGACCGGCCGCCAGGCGCCGAGTGATGCTGCCGCGCTACCGGGGCCGATGGGAACGGTGTCGTCATGAGTGAGCGAATCGTGTCACCAGCGTGCCTTGCGCGGGACGAACCGAGGTGCAGTGATGAGTGATGATTCCAAACAGTTGTCCGTAGCCGAGCTGCTGGCCCGTAACGGGCAGCAGGGCGGGTCGTCCGCGGGTGGTGGCAGACGCCGCCGCGGCGGTCGCGGCATCTCGGTGGCCGAGCTCACCGGCGACATGCCCGCCATAGGCAGCGGTCAGTCCTCGCATGCCGCACCCGATGCGGTGCCCGACGAGCCGGTCTACGAGACACCGGCCTACGAACCACCGGCTTACGAACCGCCCGCACCGGAACCTGTCGCATACACGCCACCCGCGCCGGACCCCGCGTCGTATTCACCGATGTCCGGCCCGATCTCGATGTACGACCCGCTCGCCGCGTACGCCCAGCCCGAGGCCGACCCGATGCCGGGCCGATCGAACCGGGTGATGCCGGGCCGGGAGATGCCGGGCTCGCGGCCAACCCCCGCCGCCGACCTGTATGCCCCCTCGCCCAACCCGTACGCGCCGTCGCCCAATCCCTACGCGCCGTCGCCGAATCCGTACGCCAGCGACCCGGTACCCGACGAGGCCCCGCCGCGTTCCGGACGGCGACGCAGGCACGACGAGCACGACGACGCCACCACCGAGGTGCGGCCGCCGCTGCGCGAGATGCCGGAGCCCGGCGGACGCAACGGGTCGAATGGCCGGGGCGAGCGCAACGGCGGCACCGGCGGCCGGGCCGCCCGACGTCGCGCGGCCGAAGCGGAGGCCGACGAGATCGCACCCTCGACCGCGGCATGGTCGCCGTCCCCCGCGGACTACGACGATCCAGCACCGCTACCGGAGTCGACAGCCGCGGCGCCGTGGTCGCCGACGCCGGAGCCGCCGACGAGAGCCCCGCAGCGTAATGGCGCCCCCGAGGGCGGCCTGCCCGCCTGGTCGGCCCGAAGACGCAAACCCGATGCGCCACAACGCAACGACCCACCGCCCGAACCCGAGGGCATCTCGACCGCCGCGTGGTCGCTGGCCAGCCAGGACCAGCAACTCGTCTCCGGCCAGACGGTGGCGGGCGATCTGCTCCGAGACGGCGTCGAGCGGGCTGAACGCGCGGACGCCGAACGCGCGGACCGCGCCGGACGTGGCAAGCGTGGTCGTTCGAAACGCGACTCGGGCCGCGGCGCGGTCGACGAGCTCGAAATGTATGACGGCAAGACCGATTTCTTCGAGCCGGTCGACCTGGACGCCGAGCACGACGACTTCGATGACCTCGACGAGGACGAGCAGTCCGATCGCGCGGTATCGCCGCGTCGCTCCGCGCGCGCGGCCAAGAAGGCCGAGGAGGACGCCAACCGCCGCCAGTGGATGATCCTCGGTGGTCAGAGCACCGGCGCCGCCATCGCGGGCATGTTGCTGTTCAAGGGTTTCGAGCGAATGTGGGAGATGCTCCCCTGGGTGGCGCTGGCCCTGGCGATGATCGTGATTCTCGGCTTGGTGGCGCTTGTCCGGATTCTGCGTCGGACCGACGACGTGCTCAGCACGGTGATCGCGGTGGTCGTCGGCGTCTTCGTGACGCTGGGGCCGCTAGCCTTTCTTCTCAGTACGAACTGAGGCAGGGAGCGGCAGTGAGGAAAATCGGGCAGGCGGACGAGGCCGAGGGTGCGTCGGATCGGCGCCAGATCCTCGTCGGACTCTCCACGGCGTCGGTGTATCCGCAGAACACCGAGGCCGCCTTCCGGTACGCGGCCGAACTCGGTTACGACGGCATCGAATTGATGGTCTGGGCCGAACCGGCCAGTCAGAGCATCGCCGCCGTGCAGTCCTACGTCCGCAAGTACGACGTGCCGGTGATCGCGATCCACGCGCCGTGTCTGCTGATCTCGCAACGGGTCTGGGGATCGGATCCGGTCGCCAAACTCGAGCGCAGCGTGCGCACCGCCGAGGCGCTCGGCGCCCGCACCGTCGTCGTGCATCCCCCGTTCCGCTGGCAGCGCCGGTACGCGGAGAACTTCGCGGCCCAGGTCGCCGAGCTCGAGGAACACAGCCCGGTCATCGTCGCGGTGGAAAACATGTTCCCGATGCGCGCCGACACCCTGTTCGGGCGCGGTGCCCGCTCGGTGAAGCGGCTCGAGCGTCGCGGCGGGCCCGGTATCGGGGTCACCGCGTTCAGCCCGTCCTACGACCCGACCGACACCGGTTTCGAGCACTACACCCTCGACCTGTCGCACACCGCGACCGCGGGTGCCGACCCGTTGGCGCTGGCCGCGCGCATGGGCAAGGGCCTTGCCCATCTGCACCTGGCCGACGGCCGCGGCGCAGCGCACGACGAGCACCTCGTGCCCGGCGAAGGCACCCAGCCGTGCGTCGAGGTGTGTGACACCTTGGTCCGCAACGGCTTTGCCGGTCAGGCCGTCGCCGAGATCAACACCCAGAACGCCCGCACCACCCAGGACCGCGCGGCCATGCTGCACCGCACCCTCGCCTTCGCCCGGCTGCACCTCAACGGCCAGACCGCGCCGGCGCCTACTTCGGTCAATCACGCCTGACGCGAATTTCCCGTCTCGCAAGCACATTGGTGACCCGAGACACGAAAAGCCGCGCACCGTAATTATTTCGCAAATGCACAACCGGTCGTCGACGTAATATCGACGACTTTGTCGCGCACTTCCATCACCGCGAATTATGTGACGCTTATCGCGTCCCCGCGACGGGAATGGGCCTGCGGAACCACTTCGTTCTACGCTGTACGAACGCCGCGTACCAGTAACCCTGATCGCCGACGCGCGGCCGGTGGACGACAGGAGTGACGATGACGACGGAGCTGGAGCTAGCCGAGGTCACCGCGACCGATGCCCCCTTCACCCGCCTGCTCGACTTGACCGAGCTGCCGGCCACGACCCCCGGCACCGGTCGCTACCTCGGCACCATCGGCAAAACCTGGACGATCGGCAAGAAGGTGCACGGCGGCACCATGGTCGCGACCAGCGCCGCGGCGGGCCTGAAGTGGCTGCGCGCGGCCGATCCGGCACTGGCCGACATGGCGCCGATCGCCGCCAGCTCCGACTTCCTCGGCGCGCCCGACCCAGGCGAGGTCGAATACGAGGTGCACATCCGCAAGATCGGCCGCCAGATCTGCCTAGCCGACGCGAACCTGATTCAGCACGGCCGCACCCTGGTGCGCACCGCACTGACCTTCGGCCACCTCGACGACGCCGAGCCCCGGTTCGCGCGCGAGCACGGCGACATGCCCGTCGAACCACCCGCCGACGCGATCGGCTACGAGCCGGACTCCCCGATGGGCCGGGTCGTGCACGTCGGCCAGGCCACCGAGCTCTACCTCGATCGGGAGTGGGCCCGCTTCATCGACGGCGAAACCGCCGAGCCGCGCCTTCGACTGTGGATGCGCCCGCGCGCCGCCGATCAGCAGCACCCGGAGATCGCCATGTTCTTCGCGATGATGAGCGCCGACATGAGCCCGCCGGTCCCGTACAACCTCGGCCACTTCGGCTGGGCCCCCACCGTCCAAATGGCCACCTACCTGCGCCGTAAACCCGCCCCAGGCTGGCTGCGCATCATCGCGACCACCCACGAGGTCGGCGGCCGCATGTTCGACGAGGACCAACTCGTCCTCGACTCCACCGGTGCCGTCGTCGCGCAGAGCCGCCAGCTGGCGCTGATTCCGGTTCGCTGAGGCATTCGCACAGCCCGACCGACTGGCGGCGCTGGCTCGGTTTCATGGAACGTAACATCTGATTTGGCCAGTACATGGGTAACTCACCGGGTACCCCCGGAGCTTGGCCAAGTACCTGACCGCCGGCCCGCGATGTAACTAGAGCGGTACCTAACGACCGGCAAGAGGCGCGGAGAGGCGGATATGCGGATTGCGGTTATTGGTGGCGGACGCATTGGGGAGGCGTTGATTGTCGGTTTGCTCGATTCGGGGCGGCTGGCAAAGGACCTGGTTGTCGTCGAGACGTTTCCGGAGCGGGGCGCGCAGATCGCCGAGCGTTTCGGGGTGCGGGTGACCGATTCGGTGGCCGATGCCGCGGTCGGGGCCGATCTGTTGGTCGTCGCGGTCAAGCCCGCTGACGTGGACGCGGTGATGACCGCACTCGGCAAGGCCGCGCTCGCCGACAACGCGAGCGTCGGCAACGACCGCGACCAGATCCTGGTCTCGCTGGCCGCCGGTGTGCCGACCGCGCGTTTGGAGGCCAAGTTGCCCGCCGGTTTCCCGGTGGTCCGGGTGATGCCGAACACCCCGATGCTGGTCGGCCAGGGCATGAGCGTTATCGCGCCGGGCCGGCACGCGCGGCCGCCACAGCTCGAGCTGGTGACCGAGGTGCTCGGCGCGGTCGGCAAGGTGGTGACCGTCGCGGAGGCGCAGATGGACGCGGTGACCGCCGTATCGGGCTCAGGGCCCGCCTACTTCTTCCTGGTCGTCGAGGCCATGGTTGACGCCGGCGTCGGCCTCGGCCTGACCCGCGAGGTCGCCACCCAGCTCGTGGTGCAGACCATGGTCGGCTCGGCGGCACTGCTCAACGAGTCCGACCAGAGTGCCGTGGAGTTGCGCGCGGCGGTCACCTCGCCCGCGGGCACCACGGCCGCCGCGATGCGCGAACTCGAGCGTGGCGGCGTCCGTTCGGCCTTCCTCGAGGCCCTGTACGCCGCGAAGCAGCGCTCCGCCGAACAAGGCGGCACGAGCGAGGGCCCCGGCGTCGGCAGCGTGATGTGACCACCGCGGCCGCGAAGATCGGTCGATCGGGGGCGCCGATGCGCCTGCCGGACATCACTCGTTCGGAAGCACGCAACCGGTCGGTTCCCAATGGGAAAAGCTGATTTCTCACTCCCGTCGCAGTAACACCACTGGTCCCGCTAAGCTTCAAGCAGCACGTGCGTGTCTGTTCCGCCGGTGGGGAAGCCGGCGGCGCGGACGTGCCGGAGGTCAATGGTGCAATGATGTCTAACAAGATGTCTGCAAGTAGCTCAGGAAGTTCGAGTGGCTCAGGTCCCTCAGGCGCCCGGGCTGGTTCCCGGACGCAAGGTGGTTCCGGGTCGCAGGGTCAACCCATGCTCGGCGGCACTCAGTTCCTCACGGTCGCCGAGGTGGCGAGCCTGATGCGAGTGTCCAAGATGACGGTGTACCGGCTAGTGCATTCCGGTGAGTTGCCCGCGGTGCGGGTGGGTCGTTCGTTCCGGGTGCACGCCAAGGCGGTGCACGACTATCTGGAGACGTCCTACTTCGACGCCGGATGAACGCCTGATCCAGCCGAGGCCCACGGGCCGCGGGACGCCGACGGACCTGGTCCGGCGGCGTTGGATCAGGCGGTTTCGAAGCTAGCCGGACGTGCCGGTACGATGGACCCTCGGTTCGTGTTCGCCCGCCGGTGGCATCGCTTTGTGGTGCCCGGTGGTACCCGGCGGCGCGGACAGTGGACGTGAGGCTTGCCGAACGACCGGTCAGTTGGCGTACGTGTGTAGCGTGCGCGCCGAGTAGAGAGAACGCGAGGAACAACCCTATGGGTTCTGTGATCAAGAAGCGCCGCAAGCGCATGTCGAAGAAGAAGCACCGCAAGCTGCTTCGCCGCACACGCGTGCAGCGGCGCAAACTCGGCAAGTAAGCGCTGCGCGTTAGCTCGAAGGCCCGTCACTGTCAGGTGGCGGGCCTTTTTGTTTGAAATACCGAATTTTGAAACCACGGCGTGTTTCGGGTGACTGAAGTCATCGTTAGAACCTGGTAAATACCAACAGAACCCGTGAACGCAGCGGCTACCCTAAGAGTCGGGGAATAAGTGAAATGGGGGCTTGCCAAGGTGGGATGCGGTGCCGGTGGGTTCTGACGCTCGAGACGGACACACGCCGAAAGTCGTGTTGGTGACCGGTGCGAGTCGCTTCTTCGGCGGCAACGTGGTGGCGCGTCTCGCACAGGACCCCGACATCGACCGCATCATCGCCGTCGACACGATGACCCCGAGCCGAGAGTTGCAGCGGCGCATGGGCCGTGCCGAATTCGTCCGGGCTGACATCCGAAATCCGTTGATCCGCAAGGTGATCGATGGTGGCGCGGTGGACACCGTTGTGCACGCCGCGGTGCTGGCCAGGCCGCCGGCCGGGGCCGGGCGCGCGGTGATGAAGGATCTCAACGTGCTCGGCGCGATGCAGTTGTTCGCGGTCTGCCAGAAGGCGCCGACGGTGCGCCGGGTCGTCGTGCGTTCCTCCTCGGCCGTGTACGGCTGCAGCGCGAAGGACCCCGCGAAATTCACCGAGGAAATGAGCGCGCGCACGCCGCCACGTGGTGAGTTCGCGCGCGACATGATCGACATCGAGGGTTTCGTGCGCGGGCTCGCGCGGCGGCGTCCCGATATCGCCACCGCCATCCTGCGTTTCGCGCCGATCGTCGGACCGCGGCTGGCGAGCCGCGGCGTGCAATACCTCCGCTCGCCGATCACCCCGACGGTGTTCGGCCGCGACGCGCGCATGCAATTGCTGCACGAGCAGGACGCGGTCGCGGCGCTGGCGCACGCCGCGCTCACCGGCCGCGCAGGCACCTACAACATCGCCGGTGACGGCGCGCTCGCCCTGTCCCAGGCGGTGCGGCGGGCCGGCCGTATCGAACTTCCGGTGCCGTTCGCGCTGTTCCGGACCGCGGGCCGGGTGCTGATGGGTCCGGTGATGCGCGAATTCACCGGTGAACAGCTCGACTACTTCCATTTCGGCTGTGGCCTCGACACCACCCGGATGCGCGCCGAACTCGGGTTCGTGCCGCGCTGGACGACGGTGCAGGCCTTCGACGACTTCATCGGGGGCGCAGCGTTGCGGCCCGTAGTCGATCCCGCGTGGATCGATGCCGCAGAAAACAAACTGCTCGGCCTGCTCGGGGCCGGTACGGGAGCACAGCAATGAACGATGTAGCGAAGGTCATTCAACTCCACGACATGCAGGACGAGGCGCGTCCGCGGCCGACCGCCCGGCGCTGGCCGGAGCAGGCGCATGGCGAAGCGCCCAGCCCGGTGACCTCGCTGACCGATCGGTTGGCGGCCACCGAACCGCCTGCGGCGCAGTCGCTCTCGGAGCTGGTGCGCGGCGCGCTCGGCAAGCAGATCGGCAAGACCGCCGATTTCGCCCGGCGCCGGATCACCGGCGACTACCAGGTCGATGAGTTCGGATTCGACGAGCACCTGCTCGAGTCGGTCATCCTGCCCGCGCTGCGCCCGATGTCGGAGCTGTGGTTCCGGGTGCAGGTCAGCGGCATGGAGAACATTCCGGAGGTGGGTGGCGCGCTGATCGTGGCCAACCACGCGGGCACCATTCCGCTGGACGGGCTGATGCTGCAGCTGGCCATCCACGACCGGCACCCCAAGCAGCGGGCGCTACGCCTGCTTGCCGCCGACCTGATCTTCGAAACGCCAGTGCTCGGCGCGCTGGCCCGTAAGGCCGGACACACCCTCGCCTGCCGCGAGGACGCCGAACGGTTGCTGCGCTCCGGCGAACTCACCGGGGTCTTCCCCGAAGGCTTCAAGGGCGTCGGTAAGCAGTTCGCCGACCGCTACAAGCTGCAGCGGTTCGGCCGCGGCGGTTTCGTGGCCGCCGCGGTGCGCACCGGCGTGCCGATCATCCCGTGCTCCATCGTCGGCTCCGAGGAGATCTATCCGAAGCTGGCCGACCTGCAACCGCTCGCGCGGCTGCTCGGCCTGCCGTACTTCCCGGTGACGCCGCTGTTCCCGCTGCTCGGCCCGCTCGGCGCGCTGCCGCTGCCGTCGAAGTGGTACATCGAATTCGGCACCCCGATCCCGACCACCGGCTACGAGCCGGAGGCGGCCGACGATCCGATGACCATGTTCGAGGTCACCGACCAGGTCCGCGAGACCATCCAGTCGACGCTCTACAAGCTGCTCACCAAGCGCCGCAATCCTTTTACGGGCTGACCAGCCCCTGAGATTCGAGTGAACGGAGTCGAGCAGCCCGCGCCTACAGTCAATCCGTCGTCCCGGCGAGCGCCGGGCACCAGTCGGTAAACCCCTCGGCCGCACTGGTTTCCGGCGTTCGCCGGACCGACGGGCGCCGTGACCATCACCGCTGTCGGTGACCGGAAAGCGGCCGAACCAACGGGGGAGCGGGCTGCGATCGGCGTGCGCTGCTCAGTGATCTCGGCGCCGGGTAACCGCCGCGGCCACCGCACCGCCCGCCGCGCCGAGCGCCAAAGCCGTTGGCACGCCGATCTTCGCGGCCTTGCGTCCGGTGCGGAAGTCGCGAATCTCCCAGCCCCGATTCTTGGCCACCTCGCGCAGATCCGAATCCGGGTTGATCGCGACCGCGGTGCCGACCAGCGACAGCATCGGCACATCGTTGTGACTGTCCGAGTACGCGGTACAACGCTTGAGGTTCAACCCTTCTCGGATCGCCAGCGTGCGCACCGCGTGCGCCTTGCCCAGCCCGTGCAGGATGTCGCCGACCAGTCGCCCGGTGAACTTGCCGTCCACGCTTTCGGCCACCGTGCCGAGCGCGCCGGTGAGCCCGAGTCGCTTGGCGATCACCTGGGCCAGCTCGACCGGCGTCGCGGTGACCAGCCAGACCTGCTGGCCCGCGTCGAGGTGCATCTGCGCGAGAGCCCTTGTGCCCGGCCAGATCTTGTCGGCGATGATCTCGTCGTAGATCTCTTCGCCGAGCGCGGCCAGCTCGGCGGTGGGGCGCCCGGCGATGAACTCCAGGGCCTTCTCCTTGCCGCTGGCCATGTCGGAGCTGTTCTCCCGCCCGGTAACCCGGAACTTGACCTGCTTCCAGGCCACGTCGACCAGGTCGGAGGTCTTGAAGTACTTGCGCGCGGCCAGACCTCGGGCGAAGTGCACGATCGACGCGCCCTGCACCATCGTGTTGTCCACGTCGAAGAAGGCCGCCGCGGTCAGATCGCGCGGCACCTCGGGACCGGTGAGATCGCGCTCCGCGAGTGCCAATTCCGCGTCGTGCAAGGACAATGCGGCATTCGCGCTTGCCTCGCCCGCCAGATTGGCCCGCAGCTCTTCCTCGCTGGGGCCGAAGGGGCTGCGCGGGATGCGGGCGAGCTGATCCTGCAGGCCCTCACCGATCGCGCCCAGATTCCACCGCGCCGGAAACTCGCCGAATCGTCCCGCGATGAATCCGGCCCTTGCCACCTTCGATCGTTCCGGCACCGATACCTCCGCCCGTCGCGCGAACCACGTCCACAGTAACCGGGACGGCCGACAGTCATCGCAGTACCTGGCAGACCGATTCGGGCGTGGCGAGGGGATTTAATATCCGTCATGACCAATCCCACACATTCGGTGACCCTGTTGACCAGATCCGGCTGTGGCATGTGCGCGACCGCGCTGGACCAGCTGCGGGTGATCTGCGCCGATTTCGGCATCGAGCCGGACACGCTGGATGTCGACGAGGCCGCCGCCACCGATCCTGGCCTGCGCGCGGAGTTCGGCGACCGGTTGCCGGTGGTGCTGCTCAACGGTCGTGAGCACAGCTATTTCGACGTGGACGAGGCCCGATTGCGGGCCGACCTGAGCCGCTGAGGGGTAGCGATGACTGTCCGTTTCCGCCGCAGCGCTGGTCGCGGCGGAAAATGAGGCCAATTTCACCGACTTTGTGAAGGGCTGCACAAGCAGTTACGGTGGTGGCACGCGGACCCGCTTGCCGAGGCTGCGGGCCCACCGCGTAAAGACACCCAGCATTCCGACACTTCGACCATGGCACCGGACCGTCCCGGGCCAGAGGTCCAGCGACGAACCGGAACCCCGATCGGGCCGGAACGAGGAGCCGACGACGTGACAGAGCAGCATGAGGCGCCGGGCGGCGTCTCCGGCAGGGCTCTGCAGAAGGACATCCCGCAGGCCACCGTCGCGCGTCTGGCGACCTATCTCCGGGTCCTCGCCACGTTGGCCGACGAGGGTGTTGCCATCGTATCGAGTGAGGAACTCGCTGTCGCGGCGGGTGTCAATTCGGCGAAGTTGCGCAAGGACCTTTCCTTCCTCGGACCCAATGGCGTACGGGGTGTCGGCTATGACGTAGCCAGGCTGAGGACAAGGATCGAGGATGTGCTCGGCCTGTCGCAGGGACACCGCGTGGTACTCGTCGGCGCCGGGAATCTCGGCCGGGCCCTGGTCGGCTACGGCGGATTCCAGCGGCGTGGCTTCACCGTGGTCGGCATCTTCGACAATCACCCCGACGTGATCGGCCTTCCGGTCGCCGGTTTGGTGGTGTGCGATGTCGCCGGGCTGGCCGAGGCGGTCGCCGCGCTCGAGCCGACCATCGCGGTCATCACCGTGCCCGACGACGCGGCCCAGGACGCCTGCGACCGACTGGTCGCCGCCGGGCTGCAATCCATTCTCAGCTTCGCGCCCTGTGAACTGGTCGCGCCCGCCACGGTCGAACTGCGCCGGGTGGATCTCGCGGTCGAACTGCAGATGCTGTCGTTCGAGCGAGTGCGCAACGCGGACAACGCCTCCGAGGCCGTCGCGACGACCACCGGACCCCCGCGCCCCGCCAGCCGGATCAGCCACCGCGCGCCCACCGCGCACACCTCGGCCGTACATCAGGCCCTCAAGCATTCGGCAGCCGCGCATACGGCGTCCTCGCACACGGCAACGGAGCCAAGCAGCAAGGGATCGGTGGTCAGTCCATGAGTGTTCTTCTGGTCGGGATTTCGCACAGGAGTGCGCCCGTCTCGGTGCTGGAGAAGGTCGCCATCGCCGACGCCGACCGTCCCAAGCTGATCGACCGCATGCTCACCTCGAGCCATGTCTCCGAGGCGATGATCGTCTCGACCTGCAATCGGGTCGAGGTCTACGCCGTAGTCGACGCCTTCCACGGCGGTCTCGCCGAGGTCGGCGACCTACTCACCAAGCATTCCGGGCTGCCGCTGCCCGACCTGACCAAGCACGCCTACGTTCGCTACAGCGAGGCCGCCGCCGAGCACCTGTTCGCGGTGGCCAGCGGGCTCGACTCGATGGTGATCGGCGAGCAGCAGGTGCTCAGCCAGATCCGCGGCGCCTACGCCTCCGCCGACGCGCAGCAGGCGGTCGGGCGCACCCTGCACGAGCTGGCCCAGCACGCGCTGCGGGTCGGCAAGCGGGTGCACTCGGAGACCGGAATCGACCGGGCCGGAGCGTCGGTCGTGTCGGTGGCGCTGGATCGGGCGCAGCAGGTCGTCGGCTCGCTGGCCGGCCGGACTGCCGTCGTTGTCGGCGCCGGCGCGATGGGCAGCCTTGCGGTGGCGCATCTTTCGCGTGCAGGCATCGGCCGGATCATCGTGGTGAACCGGACCATCGCGCGGGCCGCGCGGCTGGCCGAGACCGCTGGCACGTACGGGGTCGCCGCCGAGGCGATGGAACTTTCCCGGCTCACCGAGGCGATGGCCGCGGCTGACGTGGTCATCACCTGTACCGGCGCGGTCGGCAACGTGGTGACGCTGGCCGACACGCACCGGGCACTGACCGAGCGTGAGCGCGGCACCGAATTCGCCACCACGGAACGGCCGTTGGTGTTCTGCGACCTCGGCCTGCCCCGCGACGTCGAGCACACCGTCGCCGGGCTGCCCGGCGTGACGGTCATCGACATCGAGACGTTGCAGCGCGACCCCGCCGCTGGCGCGGCCGCCGACGACACCGCCGCGGCCCGCGCGATCGTGGCCGACGAGCTCGCCAAGTACCTGACCGGCCAGCGGATGGCCGAGGTCACCCCGACCGTCGCCGCGCTGCGCCAGCGCGCCGCCGAGGTGGTCGAAGCCGAACTGCTGCGGCTGGATTCGCGGCTGCCGAGCCTGGCCGACCCGGAGCGCGACGAGGTGGCCCGCACGGTGCGCCGGGTGGTCGACAAGCTGCTGCACGCGCCGACGGTGCGGGTCAAGCAGCTGGCCTCCACCCCGGGCGGCGACAGCTACGCCGAGGCGCTGCGCGAGCTGTTCGAGCTGAAACCGGGTGCGGCGCAGGCGGTTGCCACGCCGATGGAGATCTCCGCGATCGGTGACCACGCCGGCATGTTGCTCACCGACGCCGATATCGCCCTCGCCGACGACTTCACCGCGAGCCATCGCGGCGACGAACAGGGGCAACCCGCATGACGAAACGAAGGGTCGGCATGACCGCGCCGAGCACCTGTGCGGTGCGGGCATGACACTGGTGCAGGAAGAGGACAACGTGACGGCAGGCAGCATCGGCGCGCCGTGGCGGATCGGCACGCGCGGCAGCTTGCTCGCGCTCACCCAGGCCGGCACCATCCGCGACGCGCTGGTCGCCGCGGGCCACGAGGCCGAGCTGATCGTCGTCAAGACCGCCGGTGACCTGTCGTCCGAGCCGGTGCAGCAGATCGGTGTCGGGGTGTTCACCTCCGCGCTGCGCGACGAGCTGGCCGCCGGGAACATCGACATCGCGGTGCACTCCTACAAGGACCTGCCGACCGCGCAGGACCCGCGCTTCACCATCGCCGCCATCCCGCCCCGCGCGGATCCGCGCGACGCGCTCGTCGCCCGCGACGGGCTGGTGCTCGGCGAACTGCCCGCCGGCTCGCGGGTCGGCACCTCCGCGCCGCGGCGGGCCTCGCAGCTGCGTGCACTCGGCCTCGGTCTCGACATCGTCGCGTTGCGCGGCAACCTGGACACCCGCCTGCGCAAGGTCAGCGAGGGCGAGCTCGACGCGGTCGTTGTCGCCAGAGCCGGCCTGGCCAGAATCGGCAGACTCGACGCGGTGACCGAGGCATTGGAGCCGGTGCAGATGCTCCCGGCGCCGGGCCAGGGTGCGTTGGCTGTCGAATGTCGCAGTGACGACAGCGAACTCATCGAGGTGCTCACCGCGCTCGACGACGCCGCGACCCGTGCGTCGATCATCGCCGAGCGGGCATTGCTCGCTGAACTCGAGGCAGGCTGCACCGCGCCGATCGGCGCGCTCGCCGAGGTGGTCGAGTCCATCGATGAGGACGGACGGATCTTCGACGAGCTCTCGCTGCGCGGTTGCGCGGCGGCCGTCGACGGTTCCGACACGGTCCGTGCCTCGGTAGTCGGCTCGCCCGCCAACGCGGACGAACTCGGCCGGGCACTGGCCCGCGAACTCCTCGACATGGGCGCGCGCGAACTACTCAGCGTTGCCGAACCCGGGCCAAGCGCCCCCGAACCGGAATCCGGTTCGAATACACAGGCGGTGAATGCGCCCGCCTCAGACTTCACCCAACCCAGCCCAATGGAGAACAACCAATGAGCGAGCGCAGCGAGCGATTCATGACACAGTGCGCACCGCGCATGACGGAACCGAGCGCCAGCGAGGTGGAGGCATGAGCGAGCGACAGCGAGCGAATCATCAACACAGCGCGCCTCCGCGCATGACGGAGCCGAGCGTTAGCGAGGTGCAGTCATGAGCGGACGAACTACTAAGAAGCAGCCAGGTCGGATCCTTTTCGTCGGGTCAGGTCCCGGCGACCCGGCGTTGCTCACCGTGCGCGCCCGCGAGGTGATCGGCCGCGCGACACTGGCGTTCACCGATCCCGACGTCGACAAGGGCGTGCTCGCCCTGATCGGCACCGCGGTCGAGCCCGGCGAGGACGGTGAGCGTCCGGTGGACGTGCGCCCCGCGCTCGGCGAGCCCGCCGAGGTGGCCAAGACGCTGATCGCCGAGGCGCGCAACGGCCACGACGTGGTCCGCGTCGTCGCCGGTGACCCGTTGACGACCGACTCGGTGATCGCCGAGGTCAACGCGGTCACCCGCTCGCACATGGTGTTCGAGGTGCTGCCCGGCCTGCCTAACGGTTCGGCCGTGCCGAGCTACGCGGGCATCGCGCTCGGCTCCGGGCACACCGAGGCCGACGTGCGCGGCGAGGTCGACTGGGCCGCGCTTGCCGCCGCCCCAGGACCTCTTGTGCTGCACGCGACCTCGGGCCACCTGGCCGAAACC
Source organism: Nocardia sp. NBC_01499 (assembly GCF_045040275.1). Lineage (NCBI taxonomy): Bacteria > Bacillati > Actinomycetota > Actinomycetes > Mycobacteriales > Nocardiaceae > Nocardia > Nocardia sp. NBC_01499. The sequence continues at coordinate 6,337,411 of NZ_CP109426.1, forward strand.
GCGAGCGCCCTTGTCGAACACGGCCTGGCACCGCAGACCCCGGTCGCGGTGACCGTGCGCGGCACCACCAGGCAGCAGCGCACCATCGAGGCCACCCTGGCCACGTTGAACAGCGCCGCCTCCGAGCTGGTCGGCCCGCTGGTGGTGACCATCGGCAAGGTGGTCGCGTCGCGCTCGAAGATGTCCTGGTGGGAGTCGCGCGCGCTGTACGGCTGGACCGTGCTCGTGCCGCGCACCAAGGATCAGGCCGGCGAGATGAGCGAGCGGCTGGTCACCCACGGCGCCATTCCGATGGAGGTGCCGACGATCGCGGTCGAGCCGCCGCGCAGCCCCGCCCAGATGGAGCGCGCGGTCAAGGGTCTGGTCGACGGCCGCTACCAGTGGGTGGTGTTCACCTCCACCAACGCGGTGCGCGCGGTGTGGGAGAAGTTCGCCGAATTCGGTTTGGACGCAAGGGCTTTCTCCGGCGTGAAGATCGCCTGCGTCGGCGAGGCCACCGCGGACAAGGTGCGCTCGTTCGGCATCAACCCCGAGCTGGTGCCGAGCGGTGAACAGTCCTCCGAGGGCCTGCTCGCCGACTTCCCGCCCTACGACGACGTTTTCGACCCGGTGAACCGAGTCCTGTTGCCGCGCGCCGACATTGCCACCGAGACGCTGGCCGAGGGTCTGCGCGACCGCGGTTGGGAGATCGACGATGTCACCGCCTACCGCACGGTGCGCGCCTCGCCGCCGCCAGCGGAGACCCGCGAGATGATCAAGACCGGCGGTTTCGACGCGGTCCTGTTCACCTCGTCCTCCACGGTCCGCAACCTGGTCGGCATCGCGGGCAAGCCGCACGCGCGCACCATCGTCGCGTGCATCGGCCCCAAGACCGCCGAAACGGCCATCGAATTCGGTCTGCGCGTCGACGTGCAGCCCGAGGTCGCCCAGGTCGGCCCGCTGGTCGAGGCGCTCGCGGAGCACGCGGCCCGGCTGCGCGCCGAGGGGCTGCTGCCCCCGCCGCGCAAGAAGAGCCGCCGCAGCCGCTGAACCGAGCATCGATGACACCGTCGGCCGCTTGTGGTCGTCGCGTAAGCCCGTCGTCAGGTGGATGCTTCGGCTCAGCGGCCGCTGCGCGAAAGCCCTAGTACCGCTTACGCATCAGCACGCGCACCATATTGCAGGTGAGGTCGGACGGCGGGCGAATGCCGACGACCTCGGCGGTGTGCCGGATGCGCTTGTTGTTGGCGTTGCTCGGGGTGTAGACACCCGAATCGAGCAGCGCGATGGTCAGGCGCATCGCCTTGAGCTTGCGGTTGTGGCGGACGTACCACGACCGCGGGCGCCCAGCGGGCAGCCGCTGCTTCTCCAGCGGTGTGTAGGGACGATCGATGAGGACGGTCTTCGTCGCGGGCACAGGCTTTCCTCCCGTTGCGATCGGGGACTCGGCGAGCCCCCTCGAACACTGTTTCGATTATATCGGAGGGCACCGACAAAAACCGCTGGCCGCAAGGGTTTTGACGAACGCGATCCTCAGATGTCGTGCAGCAGTTGCAACGACTGCGCGTGGCCGAGCGCGGCGGCGCGTTCCAGCAAGCGCCTGGCCTCCTGCTGGGCCGGTGTCCGCCCGGTGGCGATCGCCGCGGCCGCCCGAAGCACGCCCGGCTCGGTCAGCTCGCCGGTGAACGGATAGACATCCTGTTCGCGCAGGAACAGCGCCAGATGGAACATCGAATCGGGATCGCCCGCCTCGGCCCCGCGGCGCAGCCAGTGCTCGCCCGCCGCGGTGTCACCGTGATCGAGATGCAGCGAGCCGAGAATCGCCATGGCGTCGGCGCGCCCACGGCGGACCGCCTCGGTGAGCAGTTCGACGGCCCGTTGGAGATCGCCGCGTCTGGCCACATAGAGGCCCAAAGTCCGCATGGCCGTTGGGTTTCCGGCGCTGGCCGCGCGCTCGTACCACTGCTCGGCCTCGTCGTTGCTTCCCCGCCGATTGGCCACGACGCCCATATTGCACAACGCCTCCGGCGACCCCGCCTCGGCCGCGGGTCGCAGCCAGCGTTCGGCCTCGTCGATATTGCCGCGCTCCAAATGCAGCAGGCCGAGTTGTAGATCCGCGCCAGCACAGCCGGCCGCGATCGCCGACTCCAGCCAGCGGACCGCCTCGGCGATCCGGCCGTGCGTGCCGAACAACAGGCCGAGATCGGCCATCGCGGTCGCACTGCCGCGCTCGGCGGCCCTGCGGAACCACTGCTCGGTTCCGGCCAGATCGTTCGCGTCGCGCAACAGGTGCGCGAGCTGTTCCATGGCACCGAGGTCGCCGCGCTCGGCGATGGTCCGCAGCGTGGCGACCCTGCGGTCGTGTGCGGTCGGCGCCGGATCGGGTCGCGGATCGCGGAACAACTGCAGGCCGAACGGATCCACCGGATGATCGTCGTCAGGTAACTCGCCGCGCTCCCGGCTGGCGATGGATTCGTTCCATTCCGCGAACCGGTCGTCGTCGGGTCCGATCTCGACCATCCCGTTGGCGATGGTCCCGTCCGGCTGCTTGCCCTGCCACGGAATCAACAGCCGCCCGTCGGCCAGCCGACGGGCACCCGACGCAGGGTCTGTCATCACGGACCTTTCAGGCAGTGTCGGACGTGTCATAGCCGTGCGAATCGGCGTAATCGGCGAGCTGGGATTCGTAGCTGCTCAGGCTGTCGAGCAACCAGGTGTCTCCAGTGTCCTTCACCACCACGATCGGCCCCTTGGTGCCCGGCGCGAGTACCGGCGAGGCGCCGTCGGCGTACCAGGACGTGGTCGACCAGGGGAACACGAACGCCCAGCCGACATCGGAGACGTGCCCCTGCGGTCCGAGCTGGAACGGGTCGACCGGAATGGCGAAACGGTCACTGTGCTGCGCGAGCAGATGCCGGGCGCTGTTGCGCGCGACCCGGATATCCCACGGGCCCGTCGAGGTATTCGGGAACGGCAGCGTCGCGTCGGGCATCGCGCTCAGCTGCCGTCCTGCCGCCGCCGTGACCTGGCACGGCCTGCTCTGCAGCCGCAGGAAAATGGTGTGCGCGGTGTCGGAGAAGCGCAGCTGCACGGTGGCGTCCTCGGTGTGGCCGACCAGGTGCCTGCCGAGGCTCTGCGCCATCTCGTGCTCGTCCGGTGCCATGCCCAGGTCGTCGAAGGCGCGCCTGGCCACCGTCATCAGCTCGGGCTCGGCCAGCTGCCGTGCGATGAACTCGACGCGGAAAGTCTGCCGACTGCCGTCGGCGGCGCGCCACGCACGCAGTGTCGTCTCCGGTGGTGTGAGTCCACCGGTGAGCACCGGCCACCAGTCCGAAAGTAGTACCGCCACCCACGACTCGAAGTCGGCGGCTCGGGCCAGCGAGATTTCGGTGTGCGGTTCGGTCATGCTGTCCCCCAGGGGGTCTCGCCCTCCTGTCGGAGTATGCGCCATCGGCCTGCGCGACAGGTGTGATTTCGCGCACCGTTACCTTCGATCCAGGGTCTGTCGGGTCGGTTTGTGCATGCTGTCCAAGGCGTTCAGTTACTGTCGTGGCGAAACGCCCAGCTCCGACGCGGCGGTGCCGAGGCACCCTCCGTGCGAGCCGCCGGGTGCTCGCGACAGCTCCCGGCGCCGGGCGTATGGTGCGGTTATGACCGGATTGGACCGCCCGCGGCGGTTGCGCCGTACCCCCGCAATGCGTCGTCTCGTGGCCGAAACCACGCTGGAGCCACGGCAATTGGTATTGCCGATGTTCGTCGCGGACGGCCTGGAGGAGGCGCGGGAGATCAGCTCGATGCCCGGCGTTTACCAGCATTCGATGGACTCGCTACGCAAGGCGGCCGTCGAGGCGGTCAATGCGGGTGTCGGCGGGCTGATGCTGTTCGGCGTGCCGCGCCACGAGGACAAGGACGCCACCGGCAGCCAGGGCAGCGACCCGGACGGCATCCTCAACCGCGGCCTGCGCGCGCTGGCCGACGAGGTGGGCGGGTCGACCGTGATCATGGCCGACACCTGTCTCGACGAATTCACCGATCACGGGCACTGCGGGGTCCTCGCCGCGGACGGCTCCGTCGACAACGACGCCACCCTGCACCGCTACGTCGAGATGGCGCTCGCCCAAGCTGCCTCCGGCGCCGACCTGCTCGGGACGAGCGGCATGATGGACGGCCAGGTCGGCGCGATCCGGCGCGGCCTCGACGCGGTCGGCCGCACCGACACCGGCATCCTCGCCTACGCGGTCAAGTACGCCTCGGCGTTCTACGGTCCGTTCCGCGAGGCCGTCGACTCCTCGCTTGAGGGCGACCGGCGCAGCTACCAGCAGGACCCGGCGAACCGCCGCGAGGCGATCCGCGAACTGGAGCTGGATCTGGCCGAGGGCGCGGACATCGTGATGGTGAAACCGGCCATGTCCTACCTCGACATCCTGCGCGACGTCGCCGACCACTCGACGGTCCCGGTCGCGGCCTACCAGATCTCCGGCGAGTACGCGATGATCACCGCCGCCGCCGAGCGCGGCTGGATCGACCGTCGCGGTGCCATCCTCGAGTCGCTCATGGGCATCCGGCGGGCCGGCGCGGACATCGTGCTCACCTACTGGGCCACCGAGGCCGCGCACTGGTTGTCGTGACGAACCTGCCGGGACCGGCCGGCGCGGCGCCCTCGCCAGCGCCGATGCCGGTGGATGTCGGTACCGCCCGGCAATTGTGGTGGGGCGTCATCGGATTCGGCGTTGTCCAGCTGATCGCGTCGGTGGTCGCCGCGCTGTCGCAGCGGCACACCTTCGCCAAGCAGATCTTCGATCAGGCCAGGGAAAAGGACCCGCAGGTCACCCTGGCCAGCGCCGAACTCATGGTCGCGCTGGTCTATGTCGTCGTGGTGTTCATCGGGCTCGGCGTCGCCGTGCTCGCGCTGCTGATCGTGCATCAGTTCGCGCGCGGCAAGCTCTGGGCGCGCACGATCATGACCGTGGTCGGCGCGTGGCTCGTGGTGATCGGGGTCGGCGCGCTGTTCGCGTTCAGCTCGGTGACCGGACCGGCCTCGCTGGTGGCCGGCGGCGCCGCGATCGTGCAAGGGGTGCTCGCCGGCGCGTCGATCTACTTGTCGCACCGCCCGGAAGCAACGGCTTATTTCCAGATGAGCCGACGGTGAACGGTTGACGCCCGAGTTTGTGGGGGCAACGTCGGCATGTATCGTGAGGGTTGTCACAGTGGACATGGGAACCGGTAGTTGTTTGTCAGACGTTGTCTTGCATTGCATGCGGGTAATCGGCAGATGGCTCCGGGGAATCGGAGGCATCAATGCGAGTGGTGATCCAACAGCCGCACAGCATTCGGCGGGAATTGGCCGTGTTGAGCCTGCTGATCCTGTTCGGTTTGCTCACCCTCGCCGTGCTGCTGTTGCCCGGTCTCACTCGCTGATTCCGCGTTCTGCCTTGTCGATTCGCGGTGCTGTAGGTGCCGCGTGACCGACGAACGCGCCCACTCCGCACTGTTCGCCGAGCCAGGTGCCCGGTGGCGCACCGTGGCGTACGGGCCCATTCTGTGCCTGATCATTCTCGCGATCGAAATGGCGACCAGTAGTTCCGTGCACTGGTTCGCCCTTGTCTTCTGCGGCTCGCTGATCGCGATGTTCGTTGTGCTGCAGGTCATCGCGGGGCAGCGCCACGTCAGCGTCGAACTCACCGGCACCACCCTGCGCGACGGCACCGAGACGCTGCCGCTCACCTCGATCGATGCCGTGCTGCCCGAACGCGACGACGACGCATGGGACGACGAGGACTGGGAGGCCGCGCGGGCCCTCGGCGAATTGAGCGGCGTGCCACGGCGCCGCACCGGTATCGGGTTACGCCTGGCCGACGGTAGCCTCGTGCAAGCGTGGGCGAAAGATCATCGGACGCTGCGCACCGAATTGACCGCGGCCATCGGCCAGGCGCCCGAACCCGATCAGCCGTCGGACGATTCAGCACCCGACACCGATGACGAGCACAGCGAGAACGGAGTTGACCGTTGAGGGGATCGAGCACGGTGGCCGCCGTCGAACTCGGCTTGGTGGTGCTCGGGCTGGTCGCCGCGGTACTCAGCTGGCATCACAGCATCCGGACCACCACGTTCGCCGCCATGGGCCAGGCGCCGGAATTCGTCGCGACCCGCTATGTCACCCCGTGGTTGCTGCTCGCCGCGGTCTTGGTCGCGATCGCCGGTCTGCTCGCCATCGATGCGGTCAGTCGTGTGGTGCGCGCTCGCGCTCACTGATCATTCCGCGCAACCGTTTCGGCCCGTCGATCGCGGGAATATCGAGCCAATGAAGCCAACAGTCACCCTCAGGCGGACGCTGCTCGGTGCCGCAGCGGTCGGCATGATCGGCGCGGCAACGGTGGCCCCGGCGGCTGCGGCGCCCGCTGCGGTTTCCCCGGTCCCACCTGCCGCGGTGGTGCCCGTGCTCATCGAGACCCCGCCCTCGCCTCTGCTGCACGTGCTACCGGCCCCGCTGGCCTGCCTGGTAACCACCGGCTTCGCCCTGTGGTGCATCGGTATCACCTAGCGCCACTGCGAAATCAGTTGTTGCGGAGCACGTCAGCGCCGCCGTCGACTAGCGTGCATGAGACGCCGAGCGGCCGACGGCGGCTGCTCCGGCGTTGCCAGGAATACTTCTGTGGCCGTTAGTATTTCGGCCGTCGAATCGGTAACTACCTAGGATTGGGATTGATGAACCGGCTTGCTGTGAAAGTCTGTGCCGCACTGGCGATATCCGCCGCGATCGGGATCGGTGCCGCGCCAGCGGGTGCGAACCCCGGACTTCCGCTCGAGCCCGCGGGCGCGGCCGACACCTCGGTCGGCACCGTCGACGCGCCGGTGCTGGTGCCGGATTCCGGTTCCGCGGGCCCGTACAACGCGTTCATGTGCTATCTGCACACCATTTCGGCCCAGGCGCCGTGCATGTACAGCTGAGCGGCGCTCAGTTCCAGTTCTGGTACATGTCGAGCACGCGGCCGTTGCGGGTGCCAGGGGCATTGACGAAGAGGGTGATCGTCCCGTCGGGATGATCGGCCACCTCCATGATCGCCTGCCGCAGCGACGCGTGCACGCCGCCGTTCTCGTCCTTGTAGATCCCGGTGTCGGCCTTCAGGCCGACACCGATCCGGTTCAGCGGCACGAACATGGTGACGATGGCAGGGATGGGGCCGTCGGCGATCGACTTGGTCTCCTCATGACTCAGTTGCAGGCCGATCCGGTCGGGCTGCGCGACCGGTTCCACCGCAGCGGCGGGTCCGGCGCCGAACACGACGGCCGCGCCGACGAGCGCGGTGGACACAGCAGCACTGAACATGGCAAACCGCATAGAAATCCTCCGGGGCAGATGAATGGTGATGCTCGAGATTACGCATCAGCGATCTCGGCGCGATCAAATACGGCGTAAACAGTGCCCCGGCGTGTTGCGGTCTGCGTCACGCCCACTACAGAGCGCTTGCGAGCCGCGAATGCGCGAGGCCACACCCTGTCGTCGACCGGTTTCGAACGGGCTGAGACACTGGAGGTCGTGAGTTCTTCTCCGCGCGTGACCAGCGCATCGGTGCCGGTTTCCGCTCAGCTCTTCGACCGGGCGTGTTCAGTGATTCCTGGGGGTGTCAACTCCCCGGTGCGTGCCTTCAACTCCGTCGGCGGCACACCGCGATTCATCGCGTCCGCGCACGGCTACACCCTTGTCGACGCGGACGGCAACGAATACGTCGACCTGGTGTGCTCGTGGGGTCCGATGATTCTCGGGCACGCGCACCCCGCCGTCGTCGACGCGGTGCGGCGAGCCGCGGTCGGCGGCCTGTCCTTCGGCGCGCCCACCGAGGCCGAGATCGAGCTGGCCGAGGCCATCATCGAACGCGTCGCCCCGGTCGAACGGGTGCGCCTGGTGAACTCGGGCACCGAGGCGACCATGAGCGCGGTCCGGCTGGCCCGCGGCTACACCGGTCGCGCCAAGATCATCAAGTTCTCCGGCTGCTATCACGGCCACGTCGACGCGCTGCTCGCCGACGCAGGCTCCGGCGTCGCGACCCTCGGCCTGCCGACCTCGCCCGGCGTCACCGGCGCGCAGGCGGCCGACACCATCGTGCTGCCCTACAACGACCTCGACGCCGTCACCGCCGCGTTCGCCGCACACCCCGGCGCGATCGCCTGCGTGATCACCGAGGCCGCCGCGGGCAATATGGGCACGGTGGCGCCGCTGCCAGGCTTCAACGCTGGGCTGCGCAAGCTCACCGCCGACAATGGCGCGCTGCTCATCATGGACGAGGTGATGACCGGGTTCCGGGTGAGCCCGGCGGGCTGGTTCGGCCGCGAGGGCGTCGCCGCCGACCTCTACACCTTCGGCAAGGTGATGAGCGGTGGCCTGCCCGCCGCCGCGTTCGGTGGCCGCACCGAGATCATGAACCACCTGGCCCCGCTCGGCCCGGTCTACCAGGCCGGGACGCTCTCCGGTAACCCCGTCGCCGTCGCCGCCGGCCTCGCCACGCTGCGTGCGGCCGACGACGCGGTGTACGCCGCGCTGGACCGCAACGCGCAGCGGCTCGGCGCGCTGTTCGGCGAATCGCTAAGCGCTGCGGGCGTCGAGCATCAGGTGCAGTTCGCGGGCAATATGGTGAGCGTGTTCTTCGCCGAACGCCCGGTCACCGACTACGCCGCCGCCAAGGCGAGCCAGACCTGGCGCTACCCCGCCTTCTTCCACGCACTGCTCGACGGTGGCGTGTACGCGCCGCCGAGCGCGTTCGAGACGTGGTTCGTCTCCGCGGCACTCGACGAGGACGCGTTCGACCGAATCGCCGCCGCCCTGCCCGCCGCCGCACACGCGGCCGCGGCCGCCACTCCCGAAGGATCCCGCGCGTGAGCTCCGATCACGATCAGCCCGATGCCGACAAGCGCGAGCTAGCCGACTCCGCCACCGATTCCGCCGTTATCGATGCGGGCGCGCACTTCGCCGCCGCATCGGGTCCGGCCGAGCAGATCCCCTCGGTCGAGGAAAACGCCAGCGCCGCAACGGATTCCGAGCAGAAGCCGACTGCTGCCGCGAAGGAGCAGCGGATCCATGACGGCGGCACCGCGGACGTGGAGACGATCGTGCACGTGCTGCGCCACGGCGAGGTGCACAACCCGAACGGGATCCTCTACGGCAGGCTGCCCGGGTTCAGCCTGTCGGTGACGGGTCGGTCGCAAGCCGGTGCCGTCGCGCGGTCGCTGGCCGATCACGATATCGCGGTCGTCATCGCGTCGCCGCTGCAGCGCGCTCAGGAAACCGCGGAACCCATTGCGGCGCAACATCATCTGATCGTGCGGACCGACGAGAACCTGATCGAGGCCGGCAATACCTTCGAGGGCCTTCGGGTCTCCGTCGGCGACGGTGCGCTGCGCAAGCCGAGGCACTGGTGGAAGCTGCGCGATCCGTTCACCCCGTCCTGGGGCGAGCCGTACCTGCAGATCGCGCACCGCATGCTGGCCGCGGTGAACAAGGCGCGGGTCGAGGCGGCCGGGCGCGAGGTGGTGCTGGTGTCGCATCAGCTGCCGGTCTGGACGCTGCGCCGGTTCCTGCAGGGCCAGCGGCTCTGGCACGACCCGAGGCAGCGGCAGTGCTCGCTCGCGTCGCTGACCTCGCTGGTCTATCACGGCGACACGCTCGTCGACATCGTTTACTCCGAGCCCGCCGGTGGTTCGGATCCCTCGGTACACGGCGCATGATCGTTCGCACCGCGTTTGTACGACCGCCCGCCGCATCGGCGCGGCGGGTCGTTCCGGTCCTGCTCGCGTGCGTGGCGTTGATCGCCGCGCTCGCCGGTTGCTCGAGCGGCAAAGACGCGGTGGCCACCGGCGGCACCTTCGAATTCGTCTCGCCCGGCGGCAAAACCGAGATCCTCTACAACCCGCCTAGCTCGCGCGGCACCATCGGCAAGCTGGCCGGACCCGATCTGATGACCGCGGGCAAAACCACCTCGATCGAGGATTACGCGGGCAAGGTCGTGGTACTCAACCTGTGGGGCCAGTGGTGCGGACCCTGCCGCGCGGAGTCGCCCGCGCTCGAAAAGGTCTATGCGGCAACAAAAGACAACGGCGTCGCCTTTCTCGGCATCAACGTCCGTGACCCGCAGCAGGACAAGGCCCAGGACTTCGTCGTCGACAACAAGGTCGGTTATCCGTCCATCTACGACCCGTCCATGCGCACCCTGCTCGCCCTCGGTGGGAATTTCCCGACCAGTGTCATTCCAACCACCCTGATCTTGGATCGTCAGCATCGCGTCGCCGCGGTGTTCCTGCGCCCCCTGTTGGCCGACGATCTGGAACCGATTGTTCGAAACATCGCCTCGGAGGAAGCACAGTGAATCGCGATCGTCGTACCCGTACCCTGCGTGCCTGTCGCCACCGGCAGGGCGCCCGCCGCATCGGTGGTGCCTGGGCCGTGGACGACCGATGGAAGGGCATCGCCACCGTGCCGCGCAGCGTAGCGGCCGCCTCGCTGCTCGACTTCGGCGTGCTGTTCGACGCGACGGAGGAAACCGCCGAGCAGCGCGTTGTGCTGCGCGGCGACACCGAACCGGCCGAGGAGCCGGAGGGGGAGGGCGTGTGAATCCCCGCATGACGTCGGTGGCCGCGTGATGGTGCTTGCCGCCGTAGGGGATTCGTTCCAGCAGACGGCCGCGACCGGTCCGTTGCTGCTGGCGTTGGGGGCCTGCCTGCTCGCGGGGCTGGTGTCCTTCGCCTCGCCGTGTGTTGTGCCATTGGTGCCCGGCTATCTGTCCTACCTCGCCGGGCTTGTCGGCGCCGAGGCGCCGCCCGCCACCGTCGCGCAAGCCACCGGCGCGCAACCGAGTTCGGTGACCGTCCAGTCGGCCGCGCAGGCCGCGCGCGCCGGTCGGATGCGGGTGGCCGGTGCGGCGGGACTGTTCGTCGCCGGGTTCACCGTCGTGTTCGTGCTCGCCACCGCAACGGTTTTCGGCGTCATCCAGACCCTCAACGTGAATCGTGAACTGCTGCAACGCATCGGCGGCGTGGTCACGATCCTGATGGGACTTGTCTTCATCGGCCTGGTCCCCGCGCTACAGCGCGACACCAGGATGGAACCGCGCAGGCTGACAAGCATCGCGGGCGCGCCGCTGCTCGGCGGCGTCTTCGCGCTCGGCTGGACGCCGTGCCTCGGCCCGACGCTGTCCGGGGTGATGGCGGTGGCCGCCGGCACCGACGGGACCACCGCCGTGCGTGGGGTCGCGCTCATCGTCGCCTACTGCCTCGGCCTCGGCCTGCCGTTCGTGATCCTCGCGTTCGGGTCGGCCAGCGCGCTGCGCGGCGTCGGCTGGCTGCGCCGCAACTCGCGCACCATCCAGGTCATCGGCGGCATGCTGCTCGTCGCGGTCGGCGCCGCGCTGGTCACCGGGGTGTGGGACCAGTTCGTCGGCTGGGTGCGCGACGCGTTCGTTTCCGAGGTGACGCTGCCGATATGACCATGACGGAAAAGCAAGTGACCGAACCGGTCGCGGTGCCTCGGCAGTCCATGCTCGGCCGCGCCTTGGCCTTCGTCCGCAACACTTGGCGCGGGCTGACCAGCATGCGCACCGCGCTGGTGCTGCTGTTCCTGCTCGCCTTGGGTGCGATTCCCGGCGCGCTGCTGCCGCAGCGAAGTCTCAACGAGCAGAAGGTCGATCAGTACATCGCTAACCGGCCGACGCTCGGTCCGTGGATGGACCGGGTCGAGCTGTTCGACGTGTTCAGCAGCTTCTGGTTCACGGCCATCTATGTGCTGCTGTTCATTTCGCTGGTCGGCTGCATCCTGCCGCGCTGCCTCGATCACTACCGCGCGCTGCGCACCCCGCCCGTGCGGGCCCCGCGCAACCTCAGCCGATTGCCGCACCACTACTCCGGCAGCGCCGAGCAGGCGCCCGATGACGTGGTCGCGCGGATTCGAAAAGAGTTGCGCGGCTGGCGAACCGAGGTCAGGCCCGGCACCCGCGACGGGGAGATCACCCTGTCCGCGGAGAAGGGATATACCCGCGAACTCGGCAACCTCGTCTTCCACCTCGCCCTGGTCTGCTTGTTGATCGCCATCGCGGTCGGCAAGCTGTTCGGGTACGAGGGCAATGTCATCGTCATCGCGAACAACGGCCCCGGGTTCTGCACTACCTCGCCCGCCATCTTCGACTCGTTCAAGGCGGGCAACGTCAACGACGGCACCGGCATGACGCCGATCTGTGTGCGGGTCAAGGACTTCAAGGCCGACTACCTGACCAACGGTCAGGCCGAGATGTTCACCTCGGACATCGAATACCAGTCCGGCGCGGATCTGCAGAGCAACACCTGGCGCTCGACCCAGATCCAGGTGAACCACCCGCTGCGGGTCGCGGGCGACCGAATCTATCTGCAGGGCCACGGCTACGCGCCGACCTTCACCGTCACCTTCCCGAACGGGCAGACCCGCACCGAGTCGCTGCAGTGGCGGCCCGACGACATGCAGACCTTCCTGTCCAGCGGTGTACTGCGCATCGACCCGCCCGGCGGCACGTACGCCACCGACGAGGAGCGGCGCAAGAACCAGATCGCCATCGAGGGCCTGTTCGCGCCGACCGCGCTGTTCCACGGCAGCCTGATGAGTTCGTCGTTCCCCAAGATGAACGATCCGGCCGTTGCCGTCGATATCTATCGCGGCGACACCGGGCTCGACACCGGAAAGCCGCAGTCGCTGTTCGCGCTCGACCCCGAGCAGGTCAAGCAGGGGCGACTGACCAAGGAGGCCAGGGTGAACCTGCGCCCCGGCGAGTCGACCAGCCTGCCCAACGGCACCAAGGTGACCTTCGACGGCGCACAGGAATTCGCGAACCTGCAGGTGTCGCACGATCCGGCGCAGCAGTGGGTGCTGGTGAGCGCGGTGACCATGATGCTCGGCCTACTGGTGTCGCTGGTGGTGAAGCGGCGTCGTATCTGGGTCCGGGTCTACCCCGCCGAGGGCGAAGCCGGTACCTTGGGCAAACGACGCACCGTAGTAGAAATGGGCGGGCTTGCCCGGACCGATCAGGCGGGCTGGGGCAGTGAGTTCGACCGGCTACGCACGCGCCTGCTCGACGCGCAGCCCGAGTCGGCGGCCGACGCGAAGACCACGGGAGAGTAAAAGATGCCGATCAACGAGACCATCGCGCGCTACAGCGATTTCTCGTTCAAGACCGCGATCGTGGTCTACGCGCTGGTGCTCGTGCTGCTGATCTGGCAGTACGCCACCGCGCGCAGCCGTCAGGTCATGGAGCGCGAACTCGTGTCCGTCGGCGGGCCCGCCAGCGATCCCTCGGTGCCTGGCCGGGTCGTCGGGCCACCGGAGCGGTCGCTGTCCGAGCGGCTCGGCAACATGGCGTTCTCGGTTCTGGTCGTCGCCATCGCACTGCACATCGGCGCGATCGTGCTGCGCGGCTTCGCGACCCACCGTTTCCCGCTCGGCAACATGTACGAGTTCGTCACCATGGCCACCGCCGCCGCGGTCGTCATGGGTGCGGTGTTCCTGCGCGAACAGCGGTACCGCTCGATGTGGGTCTTCCTGCTCATACCGGTCCTCATCCTGCTGTTCCTCGCTGGCACCATCCTCTACGCCGACGCCGCCCCCGTCGTCCCCGCGCTGAAGTCCTACTGGCTGCCCATCCACGTCACCATCGTCAGCATCGGCAGCGGCGTCTTCCTGTTCGCGGGCGTGTCCAGCATGTTGTTCCTCTACCGCCTCCGCCAGCCCGAAGGTCAAGAGTCGAACAACATCCTCGGCACCATCGCCCGCCGCCTCCCCGACGCCCAGACCCTGGACCGTCTCGCCTACAAAACCACCATCATCGGCTTCCCCCTCTTCGGCGCGGGCGTAATCCTCGGCGCCATCTGGGCCGAAGCCGCCTGGGGCCGCTTCTGGGGCTGGGACCCCAAAGAAACCTGCTCCTTCATCGCCTGGGTCCTCTACGCCGCCTACCTCCACGCCCGCGCCACCTCCGGCTGGCGCGACACCAAGGCCGCCTGGATCAACATCGCCGGCTTCATAGCAATGCTTTTCAACCTCTTCATCATCAACATGGTGATCAGCGGCCTGCACTCCTACGCAGGACTCAACTGACCCGACGAAGTTCCGCAGCCCTGTTCTATCCCATCTGGAATGTTCACAGCATCGAATACAGCGTGGGTCGGCCGACTGGTCGAACCGCTGCCCGGGTGATGCCGGGCCGTACCACTCTCGATCGAGAAGGGGTCACGCATGATTCGGAAAACCACGTCGGCCGTTGTCATCGGCCTGTTTGCCGCGACGGCTATCGCGCTGACCGCTGGCAATGCCACGGCTCGCCCGACGTTGATCAGCGGTACGCCGTCTTTCGTGCAAGACGGCGCGGGAGACGGCGGAAGTGGGCCACAGCGGCCAACCGGTGCCTTGGACGAGTCGGACGACGATGCCGGAGGACAGTCACAGCCGCAGCACCCGGATAAGAAGCCGGTCGTGCCCCCGACGAAGGGCAAGTCCGACGGGGGCAAAGGCAAGCCGACGGGCAAGCCTGGCAAGACCGACAAAGCTGACGGCGACACGGCTGACGACGACACGGCTGATAGCGACTCGTCTGACAGCGACAAGGCCGACAGCGACTCGGATAGCAGTTCGGCCGATTCGGACGACAGCGACTCGGACCATGGCGACTCAGCCGACGGCGACGATTCCTCGAGCGACGACGACTCGTCCAGCAGCGGCGGGGGATTGCTGGGCGGATTGTGACATCCGAAATGTCAGCCGCACGTTGGTAGTCGTCCCGCTGCGCTCGACCCAGCTGAGCGGGGCGCCGTCGTTGCCGCCGCTCCAGCGATCCACCGCAGGGGCGGGAGCTATTGAACTGCAACAGGTTCGGGCTGGCGCGCCAACGGATTGCCGGGCGGGCACGGTGGAGCTTGGTGCCGTCGTTCCGTAGCGGGCAGGTCTTCGGTGCCCTTCGTAGGGGCTAGTCGGCTGGTGTCAGACGGGTGCCGGAAAAAGTACGGTCCGCGCCGTGGTCTGCCGGTGGGCATTCGGCGAGGGGGACGTGGTGGCGAGGGTTTCTCGCGAAATGCCGCCACCATGTCCCCCTCGGCGGGTGCGTAGCTGGGGTCGGCTGGCGAGGGGCGTGGCGGCCGGAATTCGTGCGGCCGTGGGAGGTTCGGGTTCGGAAAGTGATGGGGGTCACTGGGCTTCTCGGGTGATAGCCAGGGGGTGAAGAGTGGCGCAGATCACGTGACACTCGGCGTGCCGTTCCGCGAAACGCCGTGTCCTGTCTACAGGCGATGCGCTGATCCGGCGCACAGACGGTTGAGGAGACGGGCTCTTGGATTCCGATTACTTCACCTATCTCCCGGCTGCGGTTGTCGACGCGGACGGGAGTTTGGTCGAGCAGTTGAACGACGGCGCGTTGCGCAAGCTGGTGCAGACGGCGGCGGGGCTGTCCGTGGAGGCGCAGCATTACCTGGCGATGCTCGCGAACCGACTACGCGCGAGCGAAGGATTGCACGCGCGCAACTACGCCGATGGTGAGATGTGATGCGCGGGAGAGCATCCGGGCCGAGCGCTCAGCGTTCGGTGGAGTCGGAGTCTCCGTTGCGGTGCTGGCGGGATAGCCGCCAGAGAAACTCGGGGTCGTCGTCTGGTCCGACGATGCGCTTGCGTTGCGGTGAACGCGAGTGGGTGGCGGTCGGTCCGGCAGTCTTCTCGGGGCCGAACGCCTTCCAGCACAACACCGCGACTGCCACGACCGCGATGAGTGCCAACAGGTACGTCACGTCGCTCACCTCCTGGTTACGAGGGTAGTCCCGTGCGTAGCTCCAGCACACCGCAGACGTGAAATCAGTCCGGTGGGTGGGCGCGGGCCCCGGCACGATGGGCCCGCGCGGCCCGCAGTCAGCGTGCGGTCGCCTCGGTAGTGAGGGACTTGAGCAGCTGCATTACCTCTGATTCGCGGAACCGGCGATGTCCGCCCGGTGTGCGCAACGACCCGAGACGCCCGGCGTGGGCCCAACGGGTGACCGTCTTCGGGTCGACGTGGAACATGGCAGCAACCTGCCCTGGTGTCAGCAGGGTGTCCTGGCCGCCGACGGTGATCGCACTCATAGCAAACCTCTCCGTTCTCGACAGTTCCCTCATCAGATGGCGTCATCGTTGCACTGAAACCCCTAGGTACTCGAACCACCTACTGTTGGTAAAGGGGAAGTAATAGACAAATCGGATATGCTCCCGACCTCGGCAACGGGCGCGCGCTGAGGGCGGGCAACAGCTTCGCATAGGCTGAGCGACGTGAGTGACGCAACTCCACCAGATGGTGTTCCAGGACAGCAAACCGCTGGCGCGGGCCGCAGGCTCGCCCGCAACCTCGGCCTCTACACCGCCGCCAGGCTGGTCCTGGTCGTGGTGATCACCGTGCTGATCGTGCTGCTGGCCCGGTTGGTCAAGGTGGACATCCCGCTGGTGGTCGCGGCTCTCTTCGCGCTGATCATCGCGATGCCGCTGTCGCTGACGCTGTTCAAACGGCTGCGTGTGCGGGTCAACGAGGACATCGCGGTGGTCGACGAGCGCCGCCGCCACGACAAGGCCCAGCTGCGGGCCAGGTTGCGCGGCGAGACGCCCGAGGACAATCAGGGGGCGTCCTCGTGAAGGCCTGCGATCGCAGCACGCCGCGCGACTGGGTCGACAACGCGGTGCGGCTGATCGATGCCGACGCCCAGCGCAGCGCCGACACTCACCTGCTGCGCTATCCGCTGCCCGCCGCGTGGAATGTCCAGCTGTACCTGAAGGACGAATCCACCCATATCACCGGCAGTCTCAAGCATCGGCTGGCCAGATCCCTGTTCCTGTACGCGATTTGCAACGGCTGGGTTACCGAGGGCACCACGGTGGTCGAGGCGTCGTCGGGCTCGACCGCGGTCAGCGAGGCGTATTTCGCGAAGCTGCTCGGCCTGGATTTCGTCGCGGTGATGCCGGCGAGCACCTCGCCGCAGAAGATCGCGCTGATCGAAGCGCAAGGCGGCCGTTGCCATTTCGTGCGGCGCCCGCCCGATATGTACACCGAGGCGGCCCGCCTAGCCGCCGAATGTGGCGGCCACTACATGGACCAGTTCACCCATGCCGAGCGCGCCACCGACTGGCGCGGCAACAACAACATCGCCGAATCCATTTTCCAGCAAATGGCTTTGGAGTCGCACCCGGTGCCGGAGTGGGTTGTGGTCGGCGCTGGCACCGGCGGCACCAGCGCAACCATCGGCCGCTACATCCGATACCGAAGGCACGCAACGAAATTGGCTGTTGTCGACCCGGAGAACTCCGCGTTCTACGGCGGCTACGAAACCGCGGACTCGGGCTATGAGACCGGAATGTCTTCGCGCATCGAGGGAATCGGTCGCCCGCGCGTTGAGCCGTCGTTCGTCGGCCAGGTGGTCGATCGGATGATCGAGGTGCCGGACGCGGGTTCCATCGCGGCGGCGCGCTACGCCAGCCGGGTGCTCGGCCGCCGCGTCGGCGGTTCCACCGGCACCAACCTGTGGGGCGTCTTCGCGATCATCGCCGAGATGCTCGCCGCCGGTCGCGGCGGCAGCGTGGTCACGCTGCTGTGTGACGGCGGAGATCGTTATGCCGGAACGTATTTCGACGACGCCTGGGTCGAATCGCAGGGCATGAGCCTCGTCGAACCGACCGCGATCCTCGACAAGTTCACCGCCACCGGCGACTGGGCGGGCTGACCGCGCCGGTCATCCTGACCAACCGAAGGCCACCTTCATCCGGGACATAGCCCCCGGTCGAAGGTGGCCTTTGTGCTGCGACGAGTCGGTGTTTCGCCGAACGCGCACAACCGTATCGTCAATTTCTGTTGACATCCACCCGAGGTGTCAATCAAAATTGACGCCATGACTGAAGCAACCACTCTGGCGGCCGCCGCGGGCAGCCCCGACCCCAAGGTCGGGCTGCGCGCGGTGCTCGCACTGCGGCGGCTGCTCGAACGTCTCGAGGCGATCCAGGTGGCCAATGCCCGCGAACAGGGCTGGTCCTGGCAGGCGATCGCGGAGGCGCTCGAGGTCAGCAAGCAGGCAGCCCACCAGAAGCACAATCGGAGAGGCAGGAACCGCTGATGTTCGAACGGTTCACCAAATCGGCGAGGACGGCCATCGTGATGGCCCAGGAAGACGCGCGCGAGTTGCGTTCGCCGACCATCGAAGTCGAGCACGTGCTGCTCGGCCTGCTGTCACAGAGCGAGGACGACCTGAAAGCGCTGCTTGCCGACGTCGGCCTCACCCACGCCGGTGTGATGAGCACGCTGGACGTGCAGGGCAAGAGCGAACCACTGGGGGAGGAGGACGCCGAAGCGTTGCGCTCGATCGGCATCGATCTCGACGCCGTGCGCGAGACCCTGGAAGCCAACTTCGGCGAGGACGCACTCGACCGCGCGATACCCGAGGAGCGGCGCGGCCCGTTCGGCTGGGGCCGCGGCGGTGGCGGCAACTTCGGCCACATCCCGTTCACCAGGGACGCGAAGAAGGTGCTGGAGCTGTCGCTGCGCGAAGCGGTCGCCCGTAAGGACAAGACCATCGAATCCGCGCACGTGCTGCTCGGCATCCTGCGCGCACCCAATCAGACCACTGTGCGCCTGTTCGGCGGCTCGGGGCCGATCCACGACCTCCGGCCCAAGGTGCTCGCCCTGCTCGACCGCGCCGCCTGAGGTGCTGGACATGTGCCGTTATGCGGCGTTCGCGGGTCCCGTCGCCCGCCGCGAATTGCGCTTTGAGACGACACATGTCCGCCTCTCCGCTTTAGCATGGGCGCATGCAGCTACTGATTCGGTTGATCATCAACGGGGTGGCCATCTGGCTGGCCGCCGCCTGGGTCGACAAGATCGACATCATCAGTCCGGCGGACAACGGCAACGTCGGCAAGGCGCTCGTCGTGCTTGCCGTCGCAGCGGTGTTCACGGTGGTGAACGCGCTGGTCAAGCCGATCGTCAAGCTGCTGTCGCTGCCGCTGGTGATCGTCACGCTCGGCCTGTTCCTGCTGGTGATCAACGCGCTCATGCTGTGGCTGACCGCGAAGATCACCGAGACCACCGACTACGGCCTGCGCGTCGAGGGCTTCTGGGCCGCGGTCGTCGGCGGCTTGATCGTCTCGATCGTCAACTGGGTGCTCGGCATCTTGGTGCCCGACGGCGACGACTAGCGCGGAACCGTCGCTGCCCGGCCGTCCCACAGCAGGACGCCGGACAGCGGCTCGGTGGTCGCGTCGTCGGCGGTTGGATCTCGCGATCTGAAGCCGCCACCACATGCTCGCTCGAGCGACTCGGCCGACCGATTCACCGGGTCGGTTTCGCGAGTGCCTCAGACAAAGCTGATCGCCAAGGCAGTAAGCGCCGACCAGGCGAGCATCGCGAGGCCGGAATCACGCAGGGCCGGAATGAGTTCCAGGCCACCCTTACCGGACCGCACCGGTGCATTCGCACGAATCGCGAGCGGAATGGCAAGCAGGCCGACCAACGCGAACGGCGTGCGCGCCACCAGCAGCAGCGTGCCGATGAACGGCACGGCGAGCAGCGCGAGCTGCAGCGTCCTGGTGCGCGGGTCGCCGAGTTTGACCGCGAGGGTGACCTTTCCGGATTGCGAATCGGTCGGGATATCGCGCAGGTTGTTCGCGACGAGCACCGCGCTGGAGAACGCGCCCACCGAGACCGCGAGCACCACGCCAGCCCAGTCGACCTTTTCCGCCTGGACGAACTCGGTGCCGAGCACGCCGACCAAGCCGAAGAACACGAACACCGCGATCTCGCCGAATCCGCTGTAGCCGTAGGGCTTACTGCCGCCGGTGTAGAACCAGGCGCCCGCCAGGCAGGCCACGCCGACGAGCAGCAGCCACCATGCCGTCGTCGCGGCGAGGATCAGGCCGATCACCGCGGCGATGCCGAGGCTCAGGATCGCCGCATTGCGCACCGCGGCGGCCGAGGCCAGCTGCTGCCCGACCAGCCGCACCGGGCCGACCCGAACGTCGTCGGTGCCGCGAATGCCGTCGGAGTAATCATTGGCGAAGTTCACACCGATGATCAGGGCCAGCGAAACCAGCAGCGCGAGAACGGCTTTCCACCACACCGCGCCGTCGAGCGAGGCGGCGGCACCGGTGCCTGCCAGCACAGGGGCGATTGCGTTCGGCAGGGTGCGTGGACGCGCGCCCTCGATCCATTGCGCTGCTGTAGCCATCCCCGCAGCATAGTGTCGCAGTCGGACAAAAGCCGCCCAGCGTCCGCACTCGGCCCTGACGGCCCGCGTGACCGCGCCCGCTCAGCCCCCGTTGGACTCGGCGACCGCTTTCAACCGGGCAAGCCCCTTCGCGAAGTCCTTGCCGACGATCCGATCCATCGGGACCACCTTCGACAGCACGCGCATCAATCCGCGCTGCTCACCGCTCATCCGCCAGACCACCTCGGTGGCACCGGACTCGGTCGGATTCAGCTCGAACAGGACCGCGTTGGTGGCCTTCCACGGTTTCTCGAAGGTCAGCCGGATGCCGATCTCGCGGTCGGCGCTCGCGACGATCTCCATGCTGCCGCTGCCGACCTTACGATCGCCGATCCAGGCGTATTTGGCGCCGATGCCGGAGTCCGGCCCGGAGTACGTGCGCTGCAACTGCGGATCGATGTCCTCCCACGGCGACCACTTGGTCCACTCGTGCAGATCGTCGATCAATCCATGTATACGCGACGGCTCAGCCGAGATCACGGCCTGCCGGACCACTTCGAACTCAGCCATGCGGACAGCGTAGGCGACCGACCACTGGGAATGGGGTAAAAACCATGTCGGCTCAGTCGGCTCAACTCGCATACGATTACCGCGGGATGTTGTCGGATCGGAGCGGCCCGAATGGCCGCGGTCAAGTGTTGCGGGCGCCCGCAGGCGAACCAGTCGTGGTTGCCCTGCTGGGCGAGATCGCGCTGCGCCGAGACGGCGCGCTGACCGCACTCGCCGGTGCCCGTTCCCGCCTGCTGCTCGCCGCGTTGGCGTTGCACCCCGGCCGCAGCCGCAGCGCACAGTCGCTGATCGACGACGTGTGGGGCGAGCAGCCGCCGCGCGCGCCGATGAACGCGCTGCACACCCAGGTGTCCCGGCTGCGGTCCGCGCTGCCGGACGGCGCGCTGGAGATCGGCCCGGCCGGATACCGCCTGACGTTGCGTGCGGACCAGGTGGATCTGACCCGCGTCGCCGGGCTGGTCCGCCAGGCCCGCGAATACCGGACCGGCGGTGACGACGCGGGCTGCCTCGACACGATCGCGCAGGCACGCGCGTTGTGGCGCGGCGAGCCCGGCGCGGATCTGCCGCCCGGCGAGGTGGCCGACGCGCTGCACGCCGCCGTGACCAGCCGACTGACCGAACTGGACGCGCTCGAGCTTGCCGCACGCGAGTCGACCGGCGACCTCGACGGCGCGCTGCGGATCGCCCGGTTCCGGGCCGGTCTCAACCCGCTCGACGAACCCGCTCAGCTCACCCTGATGCGGCTGCTCGCGGTGGCGGGCCGCCCCAACGAGGCGCTGGAATCGTTCGCCGCCTTCCGGATCCGGCTGGTCGAGCAGCTCGGCGCGGATCCGGGGCGGGCGCTCGTCGAGTTGAATACAGCGATCTTGCGTGGAGAACCGGTGGGCGCCAACAGCTCTGGCGTTTCATCCGGAACACCGGCGGCGGCGAACTCGCACGCCGTGTCGCGGATCCGCAGTCCGGCAGCACATTCCGGCAACGGTGAGTCCGCACTCGACGCAACCGTCGAGTTCGGTTTGCCCGCCGCGATCGGCCTGCGGGCGGCACCCAACGTATTGCTCGGCCGCGAGGATGATTTGGCCGCGATCGATGCGCTGCTGCACGTTTCGCGGGTGACCACCGTGCTCGGCCCCGGCGGTTCCGGAAAAACCCGCATCGCCAACGAAGTCGGTGCCCGCGTGGCACACACCCGGCAGGTCGTGCTGGTGGAACTGGCGTCGGTCCGCGCCGACGAGGTCGACGCCAAGCTCGAGATCGAGGGCGTGATCAGCGCGGCGCTCGGCTTGAGTGACGTGACCTACAGCATGACGGCGCTGCGCACTCGGATGGACATACGCCAGCGCCTGCGCGAAGCGGTAGCGGCCCGCCCGATGCTGCTGATCCTGGACAACTGTGAGCATCTGATCGACGCCGTCGCGGTGGTGGTCGCCGACCTGATCGGTGTCGCCGATCGGCTGACCGTGCTGACCACAAGCCGGGCCCCGCTGATGACCACCGCCGAAACCGTATATCCGTTGCCGCCCTTGACCATCG
This sequence comes from Nocardia sp. NBC_01499, assembly GCF_045040275.1. NCBI lineage: Bacteria > Bacillati > Actinomycetota > Actinomycetes > Mycobacteriales > Nocardiaceae > Nocardia > Nocardia sp. NBC_01499. The sequence continues at coordinate 6,359,695 of NZ_CP109426.1, forward strand.
ACGCGGCCGGATCGCCCGCGACCGAGTTGTTCGCGGCGCGGGCCAGATCGGTGCGGCCCGGTGTCCGCCTCGATCCCGAGATCGTCGCCCAGCTGTGCCGCACCCTGGACGGGCTGCCCTTGGCCATCGAACTCGCCGCGGCCAGGGTGCGGGTGATGAGCGTCGAGGAGATCAACCTGCGGCTCAACGATCGGTTCGCGCTGCTGCGCCACGGCGATCGCAGTTCGCCGCAGCGGCACCGCACCCTGCACGCGGTGATCGACTGGAGCTGGAACCTGCTCGACGTCCAGCAGCAGGTGGCGTTGCGCCGATTGTGCCGTTTCCCAGCGGGTTTCACGCTGTCCGCCGCGGAGACGGTCGCCGAGGGTCCGGCGGTCGACGATGTCGCGTCGGCGATCGACGCACTGGTGAACCAGTCGCTACTCACCATGCTCGACGACGAGGTCCTCGGCACCCGCTACCGCATGCTGGAGACGGTGCGCGAATACGGCGAGGAACAACTCGCCGGCTGCCAGGGCGAAGCCGACCTGGTCACCAATCGAATGATGGTGTGGGCCAAGGACTATTGCCTCATGGCCGCGAATCGCTACCTCATCGGCGACCAGGTGGAACTGGCGATGTCGGTGGCTACCGAACTGGACAATCTGCTCGCGGTACTGCGTTATGCGGTCGAACGCCGGGAAGCCGGTATCGCGTACACGGTGTTCCCGGTCGTCTCCATGCTGTGGGTGCTGCGCGGTTCGCACATGGAGGTGATCGCCTGGGCGCCCCGGCTCGCCGAACTGCGGCCCGCCGATACCGGACCGGATGCGCCGCCCGGCGACCTGGTGTTGATGAGCTATCAGACGATGTTCATGCACATGGCCTTCGGTCAGGGCGACCGGCGCGCACTCGCGCGGCTGCGCACGCGGATCCGCCGATTGCTGCGCGGCCGAGCCGATCTCAGTGTGGCCAACCGCTTCGCCGGATCCATCGTGCTGATCCGGTCCGACGGTCGAGGGCTGCCAAGGATGATCGCGCACGCCATCCGGTCGGCGGATCCCGAAACTCGTGCCAGCGCTTTGCTTTTGCGCGCGAACATCAGGGAAAACCTCGGTGATGTGCGCGGTTCGACGGTGGACGCGGTTCGCGCGCTCGACATCCACGGTCAGGACAATGTCTGGAGCGTGGCCATGGTGTGCAGGCACCTCGGCCAGGTGTACGGCCAGATCGCCGAGTACGACGAGGCGGTGGTGCGCTACCGCCGCGCGCTCGACATACTGCAGCGGTTGGGGGCCCACGAGGACACCGTCGAGACCCGGGCCATGTTGATCGCGTCCCTGCTCGGCAGTGGGCAGTTGCGGGCAGCCCGGCAGGAATTGGAGCTCGCGCTCGGATCGTCGGATCTCGACACCGTGGTGGGCAGGCAGAACCATCTGCTCGGCACGGTGATGCAGTGCTCGGCCGAGCTGGCGCTCGCCGAGGGCGATATCGAGGGGGGTCTGGAACGCTATCAACGCGTTTTGGAGCTGACCGGTTGGCCGCCCAACGAGATGAGTCCGGGGCCGGGCGGGCTCATGCTCGGTGCTGCCGCGTTGGACGCGCGGGTGCTGCATGGCGCGGCGGATACCGGGGGCGAATTCGTCCCGCACCTGATCGAACTCGTGACGGCGATGGCGGCGCAGTTTCCGGATCTGCCGCAGGTCGGTGCGGTCGCCTGCGCGATCGGGTCGTATCTGATCGTCACCGAGCGCGATCAGCTCCGCGGGCTGGAGCTGGTCGCGTTGGCGCCGAATATCTTCTGCCGTCAGGACTTTCCGTCGATGCGCTGGTCCACGCACGCCGAGTTGATCGACCGGCTGCTCGGTGCCGAGCCGTTGGCGGCCGCCAGGGCGAAGGTGGTGCGCACGCGCCGGAGGGGTTCGGTCGACCGGATCATGCAGATTCTGCGCGAGTTGTCGGACGCGCGGTGAGTGACCACCGCGTTGGATGATGTCTTGGCACAACGCAACGCCGACCGACCAATGGTCGACCGGCGTTGCGTTGTCCCTCATCAGGTTTCGGCTATCACGCCCGGCGCATGTACGCCTTGACACCCAGCGGGGCGAAGATCGCGATCACCACGACCGCGCCGATCAACGACCAGGCCAGGTTGGCGCCGTAGATATTGCCGGTCATCAGGTCCTGGCACGCGTTGACCATGTAATAGATGGGGTTCGCGTGGTTGAGACCTTGCAGCCAGCCCGGCATCGTCCGCACCGGCGCCAGGGCACCGGACATGAAGGTCAGCGGAAGCATGATCATCATCGAGATGCCCTGCACGCTGGAGGCACTCTTGCCGGTCACGCCGACGAGCGCCCAGATCCAGCTGACCGCGAACGAGCACGCGATGATCACCAGGCCGGCGGCAACCACGCCGGAGAAACCGCCGCCGGGGCGGTAGCCGAGGCACAGGCCGACTACAACGGTGAGCACCGTCGCGATGGTGTAGCGGACCATGTCGGCGATCAACGCGCCGGCCAGCGCCGAAATGCGCGCGATCGGCAGGGATTTGAACCGGTCGAAGACGCCTTTGTCCATGTCCTCACGCAGCTGGGTTCCGGTGACGATCGAGGTCATGACCACCGTCTGCACCAGGATGCCGGGAACGAGGGTGGTCAGGTAGTTGTCAACGGACCCACCGATCGCGCCACCGAAGATAAAGGCGAACAACACGGTGAACAGGATCGGCTGGACTGTCACGTCGAACAGCTGTTCCGGGTTGTGCTTGATCTTCAGCAGACCGCGATAGGCCATCGTTAACGAGGTGGCCACGGCTTGGCGCAGGCTGATGTGGTTGCTGACCTCGGGAATGTTGACAGGTGCCGCGCGGCGCGGCGTAACTGGTGCGGTGATCGTTGTCATGCCGCGCTCCGTTCGGTGTCGTCGTCGGCCGGGCGGCCGGTGATGGTGAGGAAGACCTCGTCGAGGCTCGGCTTGCTGACGGTGATCTCATCGATGCCGATCTCCCACTCGCGCAGGCGAATCAGCAGATCGGCGGTCAGCCCGGCATCCTGCAGCGGTGCGGTGAGCCGACCGGCCTCCGGCGTGATCACGACGTCGACGCCGAGGAATTCGCCGACGATGCGGCGTGCCTCGCCGAGCTGAGCCCGGTCGACCAGGGTCAGGTGCAGCGAGGAGCCGCCGACCGAGGCCTTGAGCTCGTCGGCGGTGCCGTCGGCGATCACCCTGCCGTGGTCGATCACCGCGATGCGGTCGGCCAGCTGATCGGCCTCGTCCAGGTACTGCGTGGTGAGCAGCACCGTTGCGCCCTCGCGGACCAGTCTGCGGATGGTCTCCCACATCTGGGCGCGAGTGCGCGGGTCGAGGCCGGTGGTCGGCTCATCGAGGAACAGCAGCGGCGGGGTCGCGATCAGGCTTGCGGCCAGGTCGAGCCTGCGCCGCATACCGCCGGAGAAGTTCTTGAGCGGCTTGGTCGCCGCCTCGACGAGGTCGAACTCCTCGAGTAGGTCGGCCGCCTTGTGGCGGGCGTCGGTCCGGCTGAGGCCGAGCAGGCGGGAGAACAGGATCAGGTTTTCGGTGGCGGACAGGTCCTCGTCGACCGAGGCGTACTGCCCGGTGACGCCGACCAGCGACCGCACGGCCGTCTGTTCGGCGACCACGTCGTGGCCGAAGATGCGGGCGCTGCCGCCGTCGAGGCGAAGCAGCGTGGCGAGCATCTTGATGGTCGTGGTCTTACCAGCACCGTTCGGTCCGAGCACGCCGTACACCGAGCCTTGCGGCACCGCCAGGCTCACACCATCGACGGCGCGCTGTTCCCCGAACACCTTGACCAGCCCGTCCGCCTCGACGGCGAGTGCTGAAGTGGGTGTGAAAGAAGTCATGGGTAAACACTGCGACCGGCTTCTTGCATGGCCCTTGCACGACGATGACGTGATCGCTTGCGTCCGCCGTCCGCGCGCTGTCGTGGCCCTGTGCACCGATTGTGCGAGGCGAACAGGGGTGTGGCGGGACCGGAGCGGGCGCCTGAGGCCGAATCCGGCGTCAGCGGGCCGAGTCGGCGAGCAGGTTTTCGCGGAGGCTGGTGCGGTCGGGTTTGCCGGGGCCGCGCATGGGGATTTCGTCGACCAGGGTGAGTTCGCGGGGGGCGGCGATCGAATCCAGTTCGGCCACTACGTGTTCGCGTAGTTCGTCGAGGGTCGGTACGGCGCCGGGGGCGGGTACCACCACGACGGCGACTCGTTGGCCGAGGCGCTCGTCCGGGAGGCCGAGCACGACGCATTCGCGGATGGCCGGGTGGTTCATCAGCACGGCCTCGACGACCTGCGGGATCACCAGGAGCCCGCCGGTCATGATGGCCTCGTCGAGCCGGCCGGTGATGCTCAGCCTGCCGTTGTCGAAGGTGCCTGCGTCCTCGGTGCGGAACCAGCCGGGCTCGGCGAAGGCCGGGCTGTCCGGTTGGCCGCGGTAGCCCGAGGCGATCATCGCGCCGCCGAGCAGCACGCGGCCGTCCTCGATGCGCACCTGCGTGCCATCTAGGGGGATGCCGTCGTACACGCAGCCGCCGCAGGTTTCGCTCATGCCGTAGGTGCGAACGACGTTGATACCGGCCGCTTTCGCGCGCTCGTACACCGGTAGCGGAGTGGCCGCGCCGCCGACCAGAACGCCGTCGAGTTGGGCGAGCGCCGCCGCGGCGACGGGTGCGTCGAGCGCCTTGATCAGCTGTGTCGGCACCAGCGCGGTGTAGCGGCGCTCGCCGCGCATGCTGGAAACGGCACCGGCGAGTGCCTCGGGCAGGAACCCGCCGGACACGTCGAGGATGGTGGGCTTGGTGCCGGCGAGGATGCTGCGCAGCAGGACCTGAATGCCCGCGATGTGATGTGTCGGCAGGGCGAGCAGCCAGCTGCCCGGTCCGCCGAGCCGGTCGTGCGTCGCGGTGCCGCTGGCCCGCAGCGCGGCGGCGCTGAGCATGGCGCCCTTCGGCACGCCGGTGGTGCCGGAGGTGGTCACCACGAGGGCGACCTCGTCATCGATCGTCTCGCCGGGCGCGAGCGCGTCGCTGAGGCGCCTGGCCTCGCGGCGGTCGCTGGTCGGGATCGGCAGCCACGCGGGCCCGCTGCCCTCCAACGCTTCTCGCAGATGGGGAAGTACCTCGCCCGCACCGGATCCGGTCGGCATCGGCAACGTGCGGAGGGTACGACTCACGACTCCACCTCGCTGGCGCTCGGTTCTGTCATTCGCCGGAACGCTGTGCCGATGATTCGCTCACTCACGACTCGACCTCGACGGTCTGACACCCACCGGGCTCACTCACGACCCCACCTCGCCGGCACTCGGCTCCATCGTCCCCAGAGGCGCTGTGCCTACGGCTCGCCCACTGCGCTCGCTCACGGTAGCGATCGTGTCATGGCCGCGTCGCCGAACGCGGAACGGGTGGTCGGTTTGCTGGGGTGGCGCGAGACATGCGCAGCCACCCCCGGGAAATGGGGCTCAGGTACGCCAGGCATCGAGACTGCGATTCACTCGTCGGACGGGTTACGCACGGTGGCCGGGCCGGACATCGGCGGTCGGGGGCCATCCGAGCGCTATCGTCCTCGTCGGGACGGGCCTTGGCAACTCGGTCGGCGGGCCTGTCGAACGTACGAATGCGATATCAGCCGTCTGACCAGCGTGAATCTCTCCGTATCGGATGCTCCGGCGGCACCTCGACGAACACGATCGGCACCCCGTCCGGGTCGCGCACCCACATTTCGATCAGTCCCCACGGTTCCTGAACGGGTGGCCGGTCGATGGCGATGCCCCGCAACGCGAGCTCGGCCGCCGCGCCCGAGGCGTCGCGGACCTGCAGCCAGATGGCGCCGTCGAACGAGGACGGCCGACCCGATCCGCCGTGCGCGGCCACCTCGACCAGCGACTGTCCAGCGAAGAAGACGGTGCCGCCGGGATACTCCCGCGCGATGGCAAGCCCGAGCCCGTCGCGATAGAACTCGAGCGTCCGCGCGTAATCGGCCGGGCGCAGAATGATCCGGCTGCTGAGAATGTCCATGTCAGAAATACCAGGGGTAGGGGGTCCAGTCGGGCGCGCGCTTCTCCAGGAACGCGTCGCGCCCCTCGACGGCCTCGTCGGTCATGTAGGCCATGCGCGTCGCCTCGCCCGCGAACAGCTGCTGGCCGACCAGTCCGTCATCGAGCAGGTTGAACGCGTACTTCAGCATGCGTTGCGCCTGTGGGGATTTGCCGTTGATATCGGCGGTCCATTCCAGCGCGACGTCTTCCAGTTCGGCGTGATCGACGACCTTGTTCACCGCGCCCATCTGGTGCATCTCCTCGGCGGTGTACGGGCGGCCGAGGAAGAAGATCTCGCGGGCGAACTTCTGGCCGACCATCTTCGCGAGATAGGCGCTGCCGTAACCGCCGTCGAAGCTGCCGACGTCGGCGTCGGTCTGCTTGAAGCGGGCGTGCTCGCGGCTGGCCAGGGTGAGGTCGCAGACCACGTGCAGGCTGTGCCCGCCGCCCGCGGCCCAGCCGTTCACCAGCGCGATGACCACCTTCGGCATGAACCGGATCAGCCGCTGCACCTCGAGGATGTGCAACCGGCCAGCGCGGGCCTGGTCGACGGTGTCCGCGGTGTCGCCGCTGGCGTACTGGTAGCCGTTGCGGCCGCGGATGCGCTGGTCGCCGCCGGAGCAGAAGGCCCAGCCGCCGTCCTTCTCGCTCGGTCCGTTGCCGGTGAGCAGCACCGCCCCGACATCCGAGGTCATCCGAGCGTGATCGAGCGCCCGATAGAGTTCGTCGACCGTATGCGGGCGAAACGCATTGCGCACCTCGGGACGATCGAAAGCGACACGGACCGTGCCCTGTTCGATGTGCCGGTGGTAGGTGATGTCGGTCAGATTCTCGAACCCTGGGACGGGTCGCCACAACTTCGGATTGAACGTCACGTCAGTGATTATGGCCGTCGGCTCTGAGTCGGTTGACCTGGTATGCGAAACAGTCACGACTTGACGGTGTAAAACAACGCGTTACCGTGCATATATGAGTGATCGAGTGAAACCGGTTATCGACCGCAGTGCGGTGGACGAGTCCCGGTACGAGAAGCACGGGGGATTCCCGAAGGTGTCCCGCGCGAAGATCGGGCCCAACTTCGGCCCGTTCGTCGACGCGATGCGGACGCTGCAGGATCTCGCGGTTTCGGTGGACGCGCCCGACGAGGTCTTCGGTGCCGCGCTCGATCAGGCCCAACAACTCATCGCGCTGCTCGAGCCGTACCGCGCACCCGAACTCCAGGGACCCGCGGGCCGCGCCGTCGAATTGCCCGGGCGTGGCAGCCTTCTGCTGCTGCCGTGGCGTGTGGTCGAGGCGGGCCCGGACGGCATCCGGATGACCGGTGAGTTCCGCCGTTTCCATCTCGGCGGCAACGGCGCGGCGCACGGCGGCGTGCTGCCGCTGCTGTTCGACGATCTGCTCGGCATGATCGTGCACTACGCCGGACGACCGATCAGCCGCACCGCGTATCTGCATGTGAACTATCGCAAGATCACTCCGCTGGAGACGCCGCTGACGGTGCGCGGTCGTGTCGATCGCACCGAGGGGCGCAAGACCTTCATCACCGCCGAATTGCTCGATGAGCAGGGCAATGTGCTCGCCGACTGCGAAGGATTGATGGTGCAGTTGCTGCCGTGGCAGCCTTGAGCCGGTGAGTGCCGCGACCAGTTGCGCGATGATGCGTATAGTTGCGCCTGCTCGTTCATCGAAACCTATTCCGGAGGACCTGAAAGTGGTTGCAGCACTGTCTGAATCCCTGCTCGACGACGCCAAGCGCCCGGCTTTTCTTGCCGATGCCGTCGAGGTTCTTGATGCCGAGGTCTCGGACAAGGGTGGTGCGTCCGGCCTGGCTGTGAAGGGTGGCTACGCGGCGGTCAAGAAGATCAGCCCGTCGATCGTGCCTGACGCACTGGCGTCGTTGGCGCCCAAACTCGTTGCGCAGCTTGACCCGTTCTGGCAGGAATACGCCGCTACGGGGTCGGGCACGTTCGGCGATCTGCTGGTCGCCAAGTCCGATCAGGTCGCCGAGGCGTTGCTCTCGGTCACCGACGCCCGCGCTGACGCGTCCACCCGGCCCGCGCTGAAGAAGGTCTACTCGTCGATGCGTTCGTCGGCGAAGAAGAACGTCATCGAGGCGCTGCCGCGTGTCGGCGACCTGATTCAGAAGCACGCCAACTGAATTAACACCGTGCACGTCGAACGCGTCGCACATCGACCGGCCGCCCGCGGCCGTGCTTTCCGATGTGCGGCGCGTTCTGCTGTCCGGCGTGGCCCGGCCGACAGGCCTGGTGTGAGCAGGGCGACGCAGACGGGACGCCCACTGTCTGAGAGGCTGGAGACGTGAACCCGTCTACAGCACAAGCGCAGGTCGTGGTGGACGAACTCGCGCGCGGGGGTGTGCGAGATGTAGTCCTGTGCCCCGGCTCACGCAACGCACCGCTGGCCTTCGCACTGCAGGCCGCCGACGCCGCCGGGCGGCTGCGGCTGCACATGCGCATCGACGAGCGGACCGCGGGCTTCCTCGCCATCGGTTTATCGGTGGCCAGTCGGCTGCCGGTGCCCGTCGTGATGACGTCGGGGACCGCGGTGGCCAATCTCGGCCCTGCCGTGCTCGAGGCCAATTACGCCCGCATTCCGCTGGTCGTGCTCAGCGCCAACCGGCCGTACGAGATGCTCGGTTCCGGCGCGAATCAAACGGTGGAGCAGCTCGGGCTGTTCGGTAGCCAGGTCCGCGCCACCATCAGCCTCGGCCTCGCCGAGAAAGAGGCCTTGACCGCCGACTGCGCGGAGTACGGGCATCAGAACAGCCAGTGGCGCTCGGCCGTCTGCCGGGTGCTCGCGGCGGCCCGTGGCACCCGTTCCGGCAACGCGGGCCCGGTGCATTTCGACATCCCGCTGCGCGAGCCGCTGGTACCCGACCTCGCGCCGGGCGAGCTCGCGCCGGACGGGCGCGCGGACGACCAGGCGTGGACCAAGACCCAGTACGCCACCCTCGACGTGCCGATCGATCTCGATCTCACCCCCGACACCGTCGTCATCTCCGGGCACGGCGCCGGGCTGCGGCCGGAACTGGCCGACCTGCCCACCGTCGCGGAACCCACCGCCCCGATGCACGGTCCCGCCCTGCATCCGCTCGCGCTGCCGCTGCTGAAGCCGCGCCAGGCCATCATCACCGGGCGGCCGACCCTGCATCGTCAGGTGTCCAAAGTCCTTGCCGACCCGGCTGTTCGGGTCTACGCGCTCACCACTGGCCCGCGCTGGCCCGATGTCTCCGGCAATGTGCTCGGCACCGGAACCAGGGCGGTCACCACCGGCGCGCCCCGGCCGGAGTGGCTCGCGTACTGCCGCGAACTCGACGCGAAGGCGAATCAGGTGGTGCGCGAGGAACTCGACCGCCACCCGAAGCCGACCGGCCTGCACGTGGCCGCCGTGGTGATGAACGCGCTGCGCGACGGCGATCAGCTACTGCTCGGCGCCTCCAATCCGGTGCGCGACGCGGCGTTGGTGTCGCATCCGAGGCCCGGCATCAGGGTGCTGTCGAACCGCGGTGTCGCCGGCATCGACGGAACCGTGTCAACGGCCGTCGGTGCGGCGCTGCGGCACGAGGGTCGAACCGTCGCGCTGATCGGCGACCTGACCTTCCTGCACGACGCGTCCGGCCTGCTGATCGGTCCCGGTGAGCCACGGCCCGCCGATCTGACCATCGTGGTGGCCAACGACGACGGTGGCGGCATCTTCGAGCTGCTCGAGCAGGGCGATCCGCAGTACGCGGGTGTCTTCGAGCGCGTCTTCGGCACGCCGCACGGGATGGATCTCGCCGCGCTGTGTGCGGCCTATCGCATCCCGCATCGGCAGGTCGATCCCCAGCAGTTGGCCGTCGAACTGGCCGGCAACGCGCACGGCACCCGGGTGCTCGAAGTCGCGACCGAGCGTTCCAGCTTGCGCGAGCTGCACGCGACGGTGCGTGCCAAGATCGCGCCCTGAGCGCAAGCCCGTGTGCCGCACTCCTTTTCGGAACGGTCAGGCGGGTTCCGGTTCGTCGTCGAAGGGGACGGTGATCGACTGGTCGATCACGTCGGCCGGGTCGGCGTTCCAAGTGTCGGCGAGGTCAGGGGCGACGCCATCGGGCGCGTCATCGAGGTCATTCGGATTCGCGGGGATCGACTGCTCGGCGAGGTCGGCCTCCGGAACGGCGTAGATGTCGGCGGATGTGCTGCGATCGGTCATGGTGCGCTCCTCTCCGCAGTGGCCTCGTCGGCGGGCGTACCCGTCGTGGCACGCCACAATCGAGGCGGACACTGTCGAGCATGCCTCCCGTTCGGGTCACTAGCAACCCCGTGGCGTCCGGTTATTCGCCGTCGAGCGCCCCGGTTCCGTTGGCGGGAAATTCGACAAGCGCCAGCGTGCGGCCCGCCATGAACCGCGCGGTCCGCACCGGTGTCCCGGTCCGCGTCACCTCGCTCACTTCCACGACGCCGCGCGCGATGCGCACCTCGACTCGCCGACCCGCACGGGTGGCGACCACTTCATAACTGCGAGACCCGTCACCGAAGTCGACAACGATCTCCACTCGATCACCCTTCATCTACCAATTGTCCGCTTTTCCAGCACTTTTCGCTGTCACGACTTGGTCGCGGCGGGTGGCGTCGGGCGGCCTTGGTAGCCGGGTGAATTCGGCCGCGGGGCGCCGCGCGACTTCGCCCCCCCGGAACTCGCGCCGGGCGGGCACCGATGAATCCCGTGGCGCCGCATCGTCTGCACAACCAGAGACGTCCCGCTTGCCCAGGAGAACCCGATGAACCCGGAATTCGATTTCGAACCCGCCGCCACCGCACTCGAGACCGTGGTCGGCCAGATCACCGATGACCAGCTCGGCGCCGACTCACCGTGCGCCGAGACCACCGTGCGCGAGCTGCTCGTCCACGTCGTCGACCTGACCGAGGCGTTTCGGCAGGCCGCGACGAAGGAGGCCGTCGGCGGGTCGATCGCGCCCACCGTGGGTGGTGAGCGCGCGCTGCCCGGCGATTGGCGCAGCCGCATTCCCGCGCAGCTGAAGGCGCTCGTCGGTGCCTGGCGCGAGCCCGACGCCTGGGATGGCATGACCGAGGCGGGCGGCGTCAGCGAGCAGGCCGCGGTGATGGCCATGATCGCCCTCGACGAATTGGTCATCCACGGCTGGGATCTGGCCAAGGCCACCGGCCAGCCGTTCACCGCCACCGCGGGCGACCTCGCCGTCCTGCTCGACCTGCTCCGCGCGACCCCGCCCGAGGGCACCCCCGGTCTCTTCGGGCCGGTGCTCCCGGTCCCCGCCGAGGCCTGCGCGCTCGACCGTGTGCTCGCCCTCACCGGCCGCAGCGCCGCTTGGCCCGCGTAGCCGAACCGGGCCCCGCACGCCTTCTGGTTTCCCGCACCTGGCATCGCATGCGAATTCGGTGCGGGAAATCAGAAGGCGTGCGTGGTTTCTGGGGCGTCCGCGACGAATATGCCTGCGGTGACGGCGTTTACGGCGGCGCGGGCCGCGGCGGTCGCGGCGTGGTCATCGATCGGATCGCCGCTGGCCAGTAGGCGGTAGTACAGCGGGGCGGACACTGCCGACAGCACGGCGCGCGCATCGGTGCCCTCGGGCGCCTCGCCGCGTTCGATGGCCCGTTCGACACAGGGTGACCATTCGGTGAGGCGGACGTCGTAGAAGTGACGCAGGGCGGTGGCGGCGGACTCGTCACAGGTCGCCGCGGCGATGACGGCCTGAAAGAGCTTGCCCTGGCGCGGATCTGTCAGCGTCTTGGCGACGAGGCGGGCGTTGGCGGTCAGGTCGCCGAGCAGTGATCCGGTGTCAGCGTGCGGCACGGACTGCTCAGCCATGTCGACCAGGAGGTCGGTGACCAGCCCCGTCGGATTGCGCCAGCGCCGATAGACGGTGGTCTTGCCGACCTCGGCCGCCGCGGCGACCTCGGCGAGGTCAAGGTGGGCGAAGCCGCGCTCGGCCAGCAGGTCACCGGCGACGTGCAGCACGGCCTCGCGGACGCGCGCTGTGCGGCCACCAGGGCGAACGGAGCCGGGGGCCGCATCGTCGTCGATCATAATGGGACTCCAGTTTCATTTGCCGTCGAACGGGTGTACGTTCGATGTGTTAACGGAACTATAGACCCTTTAGGAGTCGAGATGGAGTATCGGCGGCTCGGCGCGTCAGGTCTGCTCGTCCCGGCCCTCAGCTTCGGCGCGGGCACCTTCGGCGGACGGGGAGAATTGTTCAGCGCCTGGGGTGACACCGATGCCGCGCAGGCACGGCGATTGATCGACATCAGCCTGGACGCGGGCGTCACGATGTTCGACACCGCGGACGTCTACTCCGACGGCGCCTCGGAGGAGGTGCTCGGCGCGGCCATCAAGGGCAGGCGCGATCAACTGCTCATCTCCACCAAGGCATCGCTGCCCACCGGACCGAGCCCGACACAGGCCGGTTCCGGCCGCGCCAGGCTGATCGGCGCCGTAGAGGCCGCGCTGCGCAGGCTCGGCACCGATTACCTCGACCTGTTCCAGCTGCACGCCTTCGACGCGGGCACCCCGGTCGAGGAAGTCGTTGCCGCACTGGACGATCTGGTCCGCGCGGGCAAGATCCGCTATCTCGGCGCGTCCAACTTCGCCGGTTGGCAACTCATGAAATCCCTTGCCGCAGCGGACGAACACGGCCTGACCCGGTACGTCGCGCACCAGGTTTACTACTCACTTGTCGGCCGTGACTACGAGTGGGAACTCATGCCACTCGGCCGAGACCAGGGCGTCGGCGCGGTCGTCTGGAGTCCCCTCGGCTGGGGCAGGCTCACCGGCAAAATCCGTCGCGGCCAACCCCTTCCGGCAGGCAGCCGCCTGCACCGAACCGCCGAGGCGGGCCCGCCGGTCGACGACGAGAAACTCTTCGACGTGGTCGACGTCCTGGACGAACTCGCCGCCGAAACCGGCAAGACTGTGCCCCAGATCGCCCTCAACTGGCTCCTGCGCCGTCCGACCGTCGCCACCGTCATCATCGGTGCCCGCAACGAGGATCAACTGCGCCAGAACCTCGGCGCGGTCGGCTGGGAACTCACCACCGAGCAGATCGCTCGCCTGGACAAAACCAGCGCCACCACCCCGCCGTACCCCTACTACCCGTACTACCGCCTCCCCGACTTCGCCCGCCTCAATCCGCCTGCGGTGTAAGCGAAGTAGCACCTCAGTAGACGTCGCGGACGTAGCGCTTCTTGGCGACCAGTTGTTTACGAAAGGCGAGGGCACCGGCCTCGTCGAGGTTGCCGTGCACGCGGGCGATACGTAGCAGCGCGTCGTCCACGTCCTTCGCCATCCTTGTCGCGTCGCCGCAAACGTAGAGGTGGGCCCCGTCGGACAGCCAGGACCATAGTTCGGCGCCGTGTTCGATCATGCGGTGCTGCACGTAGATTCGCTCGCGCTGGTCGCGGGAGAAGGCCAGGTCGAGGCGGGTGAGGAAGCCGGAGCGGAACATGTCTTCGAGTTCGGTGCGGTAGTAGAAGTTTCGCGCGGCGTGCTGTTCGCCGAAGAACAGCCAGTTGCGGCCGGTGCAGCCGAGTTCTCTACGCTCGTGCAGGAAGCCGCGGAACGGCGCGATGCCGGTGCCGGGGCCCACCATGATCATCGGTGCCGTCGGGTCGGCGGGCGGGCGGAAATGCGGTGCGCGCTGCAGGAAGATCGGCACGGCGGTGGGGTCGGTGCCCGCCCGATCGGCGAGGAAGGTCGAGCAGACCCCGCCGCGCCGGGCCGACGATCCGGTGGTTGCGGGATCGCCGTAGCGCACGATGCCGACGGTCAGTTGCACCTCGTCGGGACTCACCAGCGGGCTCGACGAGATCGAATACTGGCGCGGCTGCAGCTTTTTCAGCGTGCCGAGCCAGTCGACCAGATCGGCCCGCACCGGAAAGTCGCGCAGCACGTCAACGGCCTGGCGGTCCCACAGATAGTTGTCGAGCTCGTTGCGGTTGTCGCGCCGTAGCAGCTTCGCCAGCCGGACGTTCGAATTGCGTTCGGCGATAAAGGTGAGCAGGTCGTTGCTCACCTTGCTGATGTCGTAGTGCGTGCGCAATGCCTCGGCCAGCGACAGTTCCCGATCGTCGAGCTCGATGATCCGGCGGCCGTCGAGCCCCGTGCTGGCGAGCCACTCGTTCACCAGTGCCGCGTCGTTGGTCGGCCAGACGCCGAGCGAATCGCCGACCTCGTAGTCGGCTTCGAGTCCGCGCAGATCGAAGCCGAACTGCCGCACCTCTTTCGAAGAGCCGTCGCGGGTCAGTGATTCGTTGCGCACCAAGGGTGCGGGCACCGGCGCCTGACGAGTGAACGAGGCGATCTGTCGTCGGGTGCGTCCCGGTGCGGGGGCGGCGGCTCGGGCGAGCACCGTCGTCATGGTTCTGTTGTCGGTCGGTCGGCTGCGGGGTTTCGACGGAACATCTTCCGGCACAGCGCCTTCCATCGCCTCGCCGAGTATGCCGACGATCGAATCGAGCCAGCGCTCGGCGGGCTCCTGGAAGTCCGGCTCGCTGTCGACCCGCGTAAGTAGCCGCATCGCACCGTATTCGGCGAACTTCTCGTCCAATTTGCGCCCGTGCCCGCAGAAGTCGTCATAGGAGGAGTCGCCGAGCGCGAACACCGCATAGCGCACGGCGGCGAGCTGAATCGCGCTGCCGTCGAGCCGGCTCCAGAAGTCGGCGCCGTTGTCCGGTGGCCCGCCGTCGCCGAAGGTGCTGCTGATCACCAGCACGTCACCGGCCAGCTCGGCCACCGCGCACGAGTCCATGTCGAGCAGCCTTGGCGCAAAACCACATTCGGTCAGCCGCGCGGCCACCGTCGCGGCGAGTTCCTCCGCCGTCCCGGTCTGCGATGCCCACAGCACGGTCACCGGGTGCGCGGGCGCCGCGTCGGGCGCGGCAGTCGATGCGCGGGAGTACATGCCCGCCAGCACGCCATCGATCCACAGCCTGCTCTGTGCGGACATCGGCGCGGCGGCGGGCAGCACGGGCAGCCCGGTCACCGGAACCGCCTGTAGCGCGGCCAGATACCCGCTGAGATAGAGCCGCTCGGTCTCGCTGAGCATCGGGGTCGCGGCCGCGTCCAGCCCGAACACGGCGGCCAACGGATGCGCGGTGGCCGTCGAAGGCGTCGGTACCGCAGGCGATTCCGGCTTGTCCGCCGCCGGCACGGCCACCCGGCGCAGCGACACCGCGCACGCCTTGAACTCCGGCTGCAGCGAGGCCGGATCGACGGCGTCATTGGTCACCGCGTTGATCGTCAGATACTCACCGTGCTCGTCGTTCCAGTGGAACGGCACGAAGCAATCGCCCGGTCGCACCCGGTCGCTGAGCTGCACCGGCAGCACGGCCCGCCCACGCCGCGACGCGATTTCGAGCTGGTCGTCGGCCCGCAGCCCGAGCCGTTCGGCGTCGGCCGGATGCACCTCGACGAACGGCTGCCCGGTCAACTTGGTCAGCTTGCCGATCTTGCCGGTCTTGGTCATGGTGTGCCATTGATGCTGCAGCCGACCGGTATTGAGCAGGAACGGGAAGTCGTCGTCGGGCATCTCCGCCGGCGGCAGGTGCGGACGCGGCCAGAACACGGCGCGACGGCTCGGCGTGGCGAACGCCAGCCTCGGCTGATGACCGTCCGCGTCGACGTACAGGTGCTGACTGACCCCATCATTGACGTAGCGGATCGGGTTGCGCGAGCGGGCGCCGTCGGGACACGGCCACTGCATCGGCCCTTGCCTGAGCCGCTCGAAATCCATGCCGCGCAGGTCATATCCGGTGACCGGATTGGCGAACCGCTTGATCTCGGCGAAAACCTCGGCGCTGGAGGCGAACTCGAATCCGCCGAAACCCATCGCGGTGGCAACCTGGGCGATCAGCAGCCAGTCCGGTCTTGCGTCGCAGATCGGATCGACGGAACGCTGCAGCAGGGTGACGTTGCGTTCCGAATTCACCATCACCGCATCGGCTTCGGCCCACAGCGTGGCGGGCAGCAGCAGGTCGGCATAGGCGTTGGTGGCGGTCTCGGTGTAGGCGTCCTGGGCGATCACCAACTCGGCGGTCTCCAGACCGTCGAGCACCGTCTTCCGGTTGGCCACGGTGGCAACGGGATTCGTGCAGATGATCCAGGCGGCCTTGATCTTTCCGGCGGCCAGTTCGCGAAACATCTCGATGGTCCCCGGCCCTACCTCCCCGCGCACGGTGCCGGACTCCAGCCCCCACGCGGTTTCGACGAAGGCGCGGTCGGCGGGGGAGAGCACGCTGCGCTGGCCGGGTAGCCCGGGGCCCATGTACCCCATTTCCCGCCCGCCCATGGCATTCGGCTGTCCGGTCAGCGAGAACGGCCCGCTGCCAGGGCGGCTGATGGCGCCGGTGGCCAGGTGCAGATTGCAGATCGCGTTGGTGTTCCAGGTGCCGTGGGTGGACTGGTTGAGCCCCATCGTCCACAGCGACATCCACTCGCCCGCTTCGCCGATCAATCGTGCGGCCGTGCGGATATCGGCCTCGGCGAGCCCGGTGATCTCGGCGACCCGCGCGGGCGGATAGTCGCCGAGGAACTCGCCCATCCCGGCCCAGCCCTCGGTGTGCTCGGCGATGAAATCCTGGTCTATGTCACCGTTTTCGACCAGCAGATGCAGCAGACCGTTCAGCAGCGCCAGATCGGTGCCCGGCGCGATCTGCAGGAACAGATCGGCTTTGGCCGCCGTGTCGGTGCGCCGCGGATCGACGACGATCAGCTTCGCGCCGGCCTTGAGCCGATCGGCCATGCGCAGGTAGAGGATCGGGTGGCAGTCGGCCATGTTCGCGCCGATCACGAAGAACAGGTCGGCGTGCTCGAAGTCGTCGTAAGAGCCGGGCGGGCCGTCCGCGCCGAGCGACTGCTTGTATCCGGTGCCAGCACTCGCCATGCACAACCGCGAGTTGGCCTCGATGTGCACGGTCCGCAGATAGCCCTTGGCCAGCTTGGTCGCCAGGTACTGCGCCTCCAGCGACATCTGCCCGGAGACGTATAACGCGATCGCGTCGGGTCCGTGCTCGTCCAGGATCGCGCGCAGCCGGTCGGCCGCCTCGCGCACGGCGTCGTCGACCGGCACCGGCACCGGTTGCTGACCGCGCTCCGGCCGTCGGTACGCGGTCTCCATCCGGCCGGGCGTGCGCATGAGTTCCAGATGGGTGGCGCCCTTGGTGCACAGCCTGCCCGCGTTGGCCGGGTGCAGTTTGTCGCCGCTGACCTTGGTGATGACCGGCACCCCGTCGGCGCCCGCACGGGTCCGCACCGTGATGCCGCAGCCGACGCCACAGTATGAGCATGCCGTCCGCGCGGTGCCGTCCGCGGTTCTCGTGCCTGCGTCCACCATGCTCCCGATCATGGCCATCGTCGATTGCGGCCGGTTTACCGCGCGTTATCGACGTGTGACAATGACCCTCACCAGCGGAAAAGCTCTCGGTGAGGTGTGATGTAGATCGCTGGTCAGCCGAGCTTGTACGCCCGATGCAACGCGACGATCCCCCCGGTCAGATTACGCCACTTCACCGACGACCATCCGGTCTCGGCGATCCGCAGCGCCAGTTGCCGCTGGTTCGGCCAGGCCCGAATCGATTCCGCGAGATAGACATACGCGTCCGGGTTGCTGCTGACCGCGCGGGCCACCTTCGGCAGCGCCTTCATCAGGTATTCCATGTACACCGTGCGGAAACCCGGCACGATCGGCGTGGAGAACTCGGCGATGACCAGCCGACCGCCCGGCTTGGTTACCCGCAGCATCTCGCGCAGCGCGACGTCCGGATCGGCGACGTTGCGGAGCCCGTAGGAAATGGTCACCGCGTCGAACGAGTCGTCGGCGAACGGCAGCGCCATCGCGTCGGCCGCCACCATCGGCACCTTGCGGTGCTTACCCGCGGCGAGCATGCCCTGGGAGAAGTCGGCGGCCAGGCACCAGGCGCCGGATTTCGCCAGATCGAGCGTGGACACCCCGGTGCCGGCGGCGAGGTCGAGCACCCGCTCGCCCGGCCGTGGCGCGAGCGCCTTGCGCACCGCCCAGCGCCAATAGCGATCCTGGCCACCGGAGATCACCGTGTTGGTCAGGTCGTAGCGTCGCGCGACACCATCGAACATCGACGCAACCTCGTGCGGCTGCTTGTCCAACGAGGCCCGACTCGGTTCTGTTTTCGCCACGCCTGACCCTAACGTCCACGACGCGGCATGCCGAGGCAGGTACGGAGATTGCTCGGTCACATCGAAGCCGCGCGACCCGCGTCCGTTATGCCGTATGCGGAAGCCGCATTCGGGTGCCGGTGACGTCCGCGTAGTGCCCCATCAGTTCGGTGCAGATCGCGGGCCAGGTGCGGTGCAGCACCGATTTGCGTGCGGCACCGGCGAATCGGGCCCGCAGCACCGGATCATGCAGCGCCGCAACCGCACTCGGCAGTAGTTCGGCGAAGCGGTCGACCGGCAGCAGATAACCGTTGCGGCAGTGCGCGATCAGATCGCGCGGGCCGCCCGCGTCGGGACCGATCACCGGGATGCCGCAGGCCAGGGCCTCCTGCACGCCCTGGCAGAAGGTTTCGTGCTCGCCGGCGTGCACCATCACGTCCAGGCTCGCGTACGCCTGAGCCAGGGCATCGCCGCCGAGCTCGCCGGTGAACACCGCGGTCGGCATCATCCGCGCGAGCCGGTCCCGCTCCGGCCCGTCCCCGACGATCACCAACTGGATGTCGGGGTCCTTCCCGAGCACCGCGAGCCGCTCGACGTGCTTCTCCGGCGCGAGTCGTCCGACGAAGCCGACCACCAGCTTGTCGCCGTCGAGCCAGGAGTCGCGCAGTTCGGTGCGGCGCGCGGCCGGATTGAACCGGGCGATGTCAACGCCACGTCCCCATCGGTGCACGCGCGGAATGCCGTGCTGTGCCAGGTCCTCGGCCGCCGCGCGGGACGGGGCGAGCGTCCTGGTCGCGCCCTCGTGGATGCGCCGCGTCCAGGCCCAGGCCGCCCGGCTGGCCAGCGCGAGCCCGTAGCTCTTGGCGAAACCGGCGACATCGGTCTGATACACCGCGACCGTCGGCAGATCCAACCGCATCGCCGCCCCGAGCCCGCCGGCGCCGAGCAGGAACGGCGAGGCCAGATGCACCACGTCCGCGTCGAAGTCCTCGATCGCCGAGACGATGCCAGGCTGCGGCAGCCCCACCGGCAGCGAACTGATCTTCGGCACCATCACCGCAGGCACCCGGTGCACCCGGAACCGCTCGTGCCATCGGGCGGCCGGTGGCAACCCGCGCGGGGTGTCCGGCGCGATGATCAACGCGTCGTGGCCGTGCCGGTCCAGGTGATCGACCACCCGCAGCACGGAGTTGACGACGCCGTTCATATTCGGCAGAAACGACTCCGCAACGATCGCTACACGCACCACCTCAGGGTGACCGCCGCAGCGCGCCGTGTCGCCACACAAGCGTGAAGGACACCTAAAGATCGAGCGAACTCCTCGGGCCGGAGTTCACATGCCGAAGGCGTGGAATCGTGGATCGGCCATGTTCTCCTCGGTGGCGATCGCGCCGAGCATGGTGCGCAGCACGGCAACGGCTTCGGCGCCGTGCGCGCGGACCAGGCGCTGCTCGAAGCGGCGATGGAACTTCCGCGCGGCGCTGAGCAGATCGTTGCCGCGCTCGGTCGGGTACAGCAGTTTGGCCCGTCGGTCGTTCGGGTCGTCGCGCCGCTCGAGGTAGCCGCGCCGCTGCATGTCGTCGACGATCTGGGCCGCGCCCTGCTTGGTGATCTCTAGCCGTTCGGCCAGTTCGCTGATGTTCATCGGCTTGCGCGCCAGTGAGCGAAGCACGTATCCGTCGGAGCGTCCGCTGTCCTCGAAACCCTGTGCCGCCACGGTTTCTCGGAGCTCGCGCACGAACTCCTGATAGCCGAGGCCGAGCACGATGCCGAGATCCAGGTCTTGCGAAGGTGCCGTCATATCGTCATGATAGACAAGCCAACTTGAACAAGCTTACTTGTCTATTTAGGAGTGACATGCTCGTCATCAAAGCCGCAGAGGCCCCGCGCTTCGAGATGCCAGGCGCCGAATTCACCGCCATGGCATCGCCGAGTCGCGGCTCGGCCGAGGTCTGTACCTGGCGGCTCACCATCGCGCCGCAACACCGGGCCGACGGGTCGCACGTGCTCGATCGCGACGAGATCTTCATGGTCGTCGGCGGCCAACTCGACGTCAGCGGGCAGCTGGTCGAGGCGGGGGATGCGATCGTCGTGCCAGCGGGCAGCCCGATCGCGGTGAGTAATCCTGGCGACGAACCGGCCGAGGCGTTCGTCGCGATCGCGGCGGGCTTCGCGGCCACCATGCCCGACGGCAGCAGGCTGGCGCCGCCGTGGGCTCAGTAGGTCAGCTCGATTTCGGCCGTCGCCTGCCGAGCCGCCGCAGCAGCCACAGCGTCGGCAAGGCGACCAGCCACACCACGACGATCACCGACAACGCGGGTGGAATGGCAACGCGCACATCGCGTCCCTCCACCCGCACCAGATCGGGATCCGCGCGGTTGTACTCGACCCTGATGCGCTCGCCCGCGGTGAGGTTGGTCGGATACAGCACGCCGACCTTCGGATTGTGTGTCTCCCCGTCCGGTGTCACGAACATGACCGCCGAGCGCAGCCGACCGGCGGAGAGCACCTCGGCGCTGGCCACACCCTTGTCCGAGCTGATCAGGTAGTCGTTACGCCAGGCGGCGAACACCAGAAGCACCACGAGCACGCTGACCACCGTGGCAGCCGTGAGCACGCCGATTCTGGCCCGCCGCAGGCGGATCGAGCGCCGATCAGACTGGGTGGTTTCCAACACTGCAACAGGCTACCGACCGACTCGGATACGGTGTCGCGCATGTCCCGAAAATTCAGCTTCACCGTGCCTTATGCCGTCCCGGTCGAAGATCTTCACCGGGCACTTACCGACGACAAGGTCTGGCAGGCGCGTTTCGCCGACGCCGAGACCGCCACACTGGACCTCTCGCACCCCGAGGGTTCGGGCACCATCCGCATCCACATGACCGAGAAGGCCGCGCAGGACAAGATTCCCAGCGTGGTGAGCAAGGTGCTCAAGAGCGAGCTCATGCTCTCGCGCACCGACAACTGGCAGGCGCTCACCGGTGAGGTCGCCAAGGGCACCTTCGAGGGCGCCACCGGCGGCATCAACACCGAGATGTCGGGCACCTACGAAATGCGTTCTACCGCAGAGGGTTCCGAGATCGAGGTGGTCGGCACCGTGCAGGTGAAGGTGCCGCTGGTCGGCGGCGCCATCGAACCCCTCGCCGAGCAGCTGCACCACCGCGTGCTCAACAGCGAGCGCAAGTTCATCGAGGAGTGGGTCGCGGCCCAGGCGCCTGCCTGATTCAGGACCAGCCCCCGCCGTTCCGGTTTTCGCCGGAACGGCGGGCCGCTCGGTTACTGGGAATCCCCGAGAACCTGTCAGGAGAAGGGGGGAAGCTCGTCGGTGCGCATGGACATCCGGCCCGCGGCCCGCCACGCCCGCGCGGTCAGGTCGACGTCCTCGTCGGTGACCAGATTTCCCATCACCCGAACCGCCGTGCGCTGCAAGTACTTCGACCGCATTACCGGCGGCCCGCCGATCGGAACCATCCGAGGATGGGTGGCAAGCCCGGCGATCCGCCGCGCCACCGAGAAGGTGCGGCCGTATTTCGCGCGCAGCAATTCGGGCCAGATGCGGGTGAGGTCCGGCTCATCGAGCAGCTTGGCCAGCATGTGCCCGCCCTCCAGGCCGTAGTCGATGCCCTCGCCGTTCAACGGATTCACACAGCCCGCCGCGTCGCCGACCAGCACCCAGTTGCGCCCGGCCACATTCGACACCGCGCCGCCCATCGGCAACAGCGCCGAGGCAACCGCGCGCAGCGAACCCTCGAACTGCCACTCGTCGAAACGCAGCTTCGTGTAGTGCTCGAGCAATGGCTTCAGCGCGATGTGCGAGGGCCGTTTCTCGGTGGCCAGCGAGCCGACCCCGATATTGACCTCACCGTTGCCGAGCGGGAACACCCAGCCGTAGCCGGGGACCAGCGCATCGTCGGCGTCGCGCAATTCCAGATGCGAGGTGATCCACTGGTCGTCGCTGCGGCCGGACTTGATGTAGGCCCGGGCCGCCGTGCCGTACGCGTACTGCCGATGCCAGGTGCGCCCGAGCAGCCGTCCGATCGGCGAGCGCACGCCGTCGGCCACGATGAGCGTCGCGCAGTCGATGGTGTGCGTGCCCGCCGCTGTCCGCACGGTCACACCGGTGACCAGGTCGCCCGCGCGCGTGACATCGACCACCTTGGTGCCGTCGATCATCCGCGCGCCGGACTTCATCGCGGTCTCGCGCAGCTTGTCGTCGAGTTCGGTTCGGGGAACGGCACTTCCGTACGTCGGGAAGGAACCGGCTGGCCACGGCAGCAGTGCTTCCTTGCCGAAGCCGGTCATCCGGAGGCCGTGGTTGACGGTGTGCGCGCGCAGCCAGTCGCCGAGGCCGAGGTGTTCCAGCTCGGCCGTCGCGCGCGGGGTCAGCCCGTCGCCGCAGGTCTTGTCCCTGGGAAAGACGGCGGAGTCGAGCAGCACCACGTCCCGGCCGGCGCGCGCGGCCCACGCAGCCGACGCCGAGCCGGCCGGGCCTGCCCCGACGACAAGCACCTCGGCCCTGGCGGGCAGCGCGTCCCCGCCCGCGGGGGTGACTTCCGGTGAACCCATGACCTCAATACTTGCAGGGCAATCTTGTTCGTGTCGACGGCGGGCGCGTCACCGGCGGCGCGCCCGCCGACAACGGTGTGCGAATGTGTCTGATACACCGCATAGTGATGGTGTTCATGGGCCATCGGCTGGGGACACGCTAGGTTCTCTATCGTGGGGTCGGACGGATCGGTGGGAGAAGAAATGAGCACATCGGCTGTGAAGGACGAGAGCACGGTGGTTGCCGGGGTCGACCTCGTCGACGTCGAGCTCGCGGCGACCGTGCGCAACGGCCTGGAAGAGGTCGAGAAGCTCCTGGTCACCGAGCTGTCCGACGGTGCGGACTTCTTGCAGGAGGCGGCGCTGCACCTGGCAAGGGCGGGCGGCAAGCGGTTCCGTCCGCTGTTCACCATCCTCACCGGCCAGCTCGGCCCGCGCCCGACCGATCCCGCGTTGATCACCGCGGGCACCGTCGTGGAACTCGTGCACCTCGCGACGCTCTACCACGACGACGTGATGGACGAGGCGACCATGCGCCGCGGCGCCCCGAGCGTGAATTCCCGCTGGGGCAACAACATCGCGATCCTGGCGGGCGACTACCTGTTCGCGCACGCGTCCCGGCTTACCTCGACTCTCGGCCCTGACGCCGTGCGGATCATCGCCGAAACCTTCGCCGAACTGGTCACCGGCCAGATGCGCGAGACCATGGGCGCCCGCGAGTCACAGGACCCGGTCGAGCACTACCTGCGTGTCGTCTGGGAGAAGACCGGTTCGCTGATCGCGGCCTCCGGTCGATTCGGCGGCACCTTCTCCGGTGCGGGTACCGAGCACGTCGAGCGGCTGGCCCGCCTCGGCGACGCGGTCGGCACCGCCTTCCAGATCTCCGACGACATCATCGATATCTCCTCGGCCGCCGAGCAGTCCGGCAAGACCCCGGGCACCGACCTGCGCGAGGGCGTGCACACGCTGCCGGTGCTGTACGCGCTGCGCGACGAGGGCACCGAGGGCGACCGCCTGCGCAAACTGCTCGCCCGGCCGCTGGAGACCGACGCCGAGGTGGCAGAGGCCCTCGACCTGCTCTCCCGCTCGCGCGGCATGATGCTCGCCAAGGAGAAGCTGCAGGGCTACGCCGACATCGCGCACGCCGAACTCGCCAACCTGCCCGCCGGACCGGCCAACGACGCCCTCGAACACCTCGTTCGCTACACGATCGAGCGTGTCGGCTGAGGCAGGCGACGCAGCCTCGCTACGTTTCGATCAGGAACCTTTGCTCGGCCCTCATCGTTGACCTCATGTGATGCTCTTGGTCAGAGAGCCCGTGCGATTTCGGAGCTCGAAGTGACAACTGATCTCGTGAGCACATGGGTAACTCGCCGGGTACGGGCTTACTGACACGAGCTTCTACCGCCGGGCGCCGACGCCGATCTCGCGGCAGTCGAGTCTGGCCTAGAGACGCGGAGAGGCGGACATGCACGGGTATGCGAACGGGTTCAAGACGTTCGGATTGATGGTCGGCCTGTCGGCGTTGATCGTGGTCGCGGGTGCGCTGTTCCGCAGCCCGACGATCCTGATCATCGCCATCCTGCTTGCCGTCGGCATGAACGCCTACGCGTACTTCAACAGCGACAAGCTCGCGTTGAAGGCCATGCACGCGCAGCCGGTCAGCGAGCTGGAAGCGCCGGTGATCTACCGGATCGTGCGTGAGCTGGCGACCACCGCGCGCCAGCCGATGCCGCGGCTCTACATCAGTCCGACCAACGCCCCCAACGCCTTCGCCACCGGTCGCAGCCCACGGCACGCCGCGGTCTGCTGTACCAGCGGCATCCTGCAGATCCTCGACGAGCGGGAGCTGCGCGCGGTGCTCGGTCACGAGCTATCGCACGTTTACAACCGCGACATTCTCATCTCGTCGGTCGCCGGCGCGCTGGCCGCGGTCATCTCCGGCCTGGCCAACCTGGCCTTCTTCGCCTCGGCGTTCGGCGGTAATCGCAACGGCGATGGCCCCAATATGCTCGGCGTGCTACTCGTCTCGCTGCTCGGCCCGATCGCCGCGAGCCTGATCAAACTGGCCGTCTCCCGCTCCCGCGAATTCCAGGCGGACCAGTCCGGCGCCGAACTCACCGGCGACCCGCTCGCCCTCGCCTCGGCCCTGCGCAAGCTGGAGCGCGGCGTGCAAGCCGCCCCCTTGCCCCCTGAGCCGCAATTGACCGCTCAGTCACACCTGATGATCGCCAACCCATTTCGCACGGGTGAGCGCGCGGCGCGCTGGTTCTCCACGCACCCGCCGATGGCTGAGCGCATTGCTCGCCTGGAGGAAATGGCGGGCGGTCCGCGGCGCTACTGAGCCAGCACTTCAGCGACAGGTGGCCGGGGCGCGAGCGCGAATTCCGGAAGCCGTAATCGCTTGGCGCGCCCCACCACTCGTGTCATGAGCGGCTCGCGAGCCAGCTATCGGTAGTTGACGAACTGCAGTGCGATGCCGAAATCCTCGCCCTTCAGCAGCGAGATGACGGCCTGCAGATCGTCGCGCTTCTTGCTGCTCACCCGCAGTTCCTCGCCCTGGATCTGCGCCTTGACGCCCTTGGGGCCCTCGTCGCGGATCTTCTTGGTGATCTTCTTCGCATGCTCGGTGTCGATGCCCTGCACCAGCGTTCCGGTGATCTTGTAGGTCTTGCCGGAGGCGACCGGCTCGCCCGCGTCGAACGCCTTGAGCGAGATGTCGCGGCGAATCAGCTTCTCCTTGAACACATCAAGCGCCGCCTTGACCCGCTCCTCGGCCTCGGCCGTCAGCACGATCTTGTCCTCGCCGGACCACTCGATGGCCGCGCCGGTGTTGCGGAAGTCGTAGCGGGTGGTCAGCTCCTTCTCCGCCTGATGCAGCGCGTTGTCGACCTCCTGACGTTCGACCTTGCTGACGACATCGAATGACGAATCGGCCACACTTCGCTCCTGTCCTGGCGGTCCAACTGCTCGCTCGACCGGTTGATCGGTCACCGTTAGTTGTACCCCGGAGCGCGACCGTAGTCCCGCCGCATGGCCGATGGCCAGCCGGTTTGCATTCGGGGTGCGGTTGCGATGTATTCTGCTCTCCGCACTCAGTGCACGGCAGATTGCCCGAGCGGCCAATGGGAGCGGACTGTAAATCCGTCGGTGAAAACCTACGTAGGTTCGAATCCTACATCTGCCACCGGAAACCCCCGTGGATCGAACTTTGATCTACGGGGGTTTTTCGTTGGTACGGGTCTGTCAGCGGCTCCCCGCACCCCGACGTGCCGCGGAGGCCGCCGAAAAAGGCTTCTGACCACCCGGTTTGGAGCTCTGACCGTTGGGTGTGTAACCTCGTTCAAGACTTCGCCGCGCCGGGGTCGGGTATTTGGAGCCTGGTGCGAAAGTAGTCATGCCCCCTTAGCTCAGTCGGTAGAGCGTTTCCATGGTAAGGAAAAGGTCAACGGTTCGATTCCGTTAGGGGGCTCGCCGGATTGCCGGTGGTGACCGACTCGGCATCGCATATAGTTCCACTCCGGTGGGGCCGGGCGCGGCACTACAGCAATGCGACCCCGTGGCGGTGTAGCTCAGTCGGTAGAGCAAACGACTCATAATCGTTGTGTCGCCGGTTCAAGTCCGGCCATCGCTACCAAACCGATCAGACCAACTGGTTGACCCGAAAGAAGGAATATCGTGGCCGCGAAGTCCACCGATGTCCGGCCAAAGATCACCTTGGCCTGCGAGCAGTGCAAGCACCGCAACTACATCACCAAGAAGAACCGGCGCAACGACCCGGATCGGCTGGAACTCAAGAAGTTCTGCCCGAACTGCGGCACGCACCGGGGACATAAAGAATCCCGCTAGTCCGCCACGCGTGATGCTGCCGCGTGGATCGGTGTCCAGAGCCTGAATGCTCTGGACAATCTCGGATCGTGCCAGTGCGAGGGCCGGACGTTTGTCCGGCCCTGACGCATTTCTCGGTCGAGTGCGGTAGTGAGGGAGCGTAGCGAGCGAACCACCAAGACAGCCGCCTCAGCGGTTACGGCGGAGCCGAGCGTCAGCGAGGCGCAGCCGTAGACGCTCCGCCGACTCCGGATTTCGGGGTCAGATAGGTACAGTCCACCCGTGACAATCAACACCGGTACAGATGAAGCGGTTCAGGCGGTCGAGACCTTCGACCCCGCGGCACACGCGGCCTCGATGGTTGGTCACCACTACCGCGTCGACGACTACTACGAGGTCGGCCGCGAGAAGGTGCGCGAATACGCGCGCGCCGTGCAGGACTACCACCCGGTGCACTGGGACGAGGACCTGGCGCAGGAGTACGGCCACGACGGCCTGCTCGCGCCGCTGACCTTCATCTCCCTGGTCGGCATTCTGGCCCAGCGCAAGCTCTTCGAGCAGATTGTCACCGGCTACGACCTGAGCCAGATCCTGCAGACCGACCAGATCCTGGAATTCCACCGGCCGATCAAGGTCGGCGACCAGCTGGTCTGCGACGTCTACCTGCACTCGTTCCGGCAGGCCTTCGGCGGCGACATCATCGTCACCAAGAACATCGTCACCGCGCAGAACGACGAGCTGGTGCTCACCACCTACACCACGCTGATCGGCCGCAGCGGCGGCGATATCGACCCGAACCTCAACGAGGTGGTGCGCAACGTGCTGATGCACGGCATCGGCGAAGACGCACCGGATCATCGCCCGCGCGCCAACCCGCCCGCGCCCCTTGCCATCGCCAAGGTGCCCGAGGTCGCGCCGAGCAAGCACGCGATCAGCTTCGACGACATCGCGGCGGGCGACGAACTGCCCGCGCGCATCGTCCGGCTGACCCGAGGCGACCTGGTGAACTACGCCGGAGTCTCCGGCGACGCCAACCCGATCCACTGGAGCGACGAGGTCGTCAAGCTCGTCGACCTGGAAGACGTTGTCGCGCACGGCATGCTCACCATGGGCCTCGGCGGCGGCTTCGTCACCTCCTGGCTCGGCGATCCCGGCGCGGTCAAGGAGTACAACGTCCGCTTCACCAGCCCGGTCTATGTGGGGACGGACGAGGCCGCCGAGATCGAGTACACCGGTAAGGTGAAGTCCGTGGATCCGGAGACGCGGACCGCGGTCGTCGCCATCGTGGCGAAGTCGGCGGGGCGCAAGATCTTCGGGCGCGCGACGGCCACCGTTCAACTCGCTTGACGGCCCGCCGGGGTCCTGACCTGGTCGACTGACCCTGATTGGCAAACGACGCGGACGGTAACGTACACTCAGGTTTCTGGGGTCACCAGCCGCTGCGCGCTGCTCTGTAGGGCTGGTTCCAAGCGAGTTCGCGAGAATTCGCCGATGGGGCCGGCAACTGCCGGAGTAGCGCGCGTGTTGTGTGACACCGGAACTGAACAACTGAATACCGAACAGTGGTTGGACGGCCAACACGGATCCAACCGAAGGGGCGTAGCTCAACTGGCAGAGCAGCGGTCTCCAAAACCGCAGGTTGCAGGTTCAAGTCCTGTCGCCCCTGCCTTCCGTAGCGACTGCTTGCAGGTCGCTCGAAAGAACCAGCAAGCCAGCGACGAAAGGATCGACGTGAGCGAGCGGGAAGATCGCCTGGGCGCACATGCGGCCGACGACGGCGATGACACCGCCGGGGTAGCTCGGCCGAGCGGCAAGCGTTCCGCCCGGCGGACCCGCAACGCGTCGTCCGACACTGGTTCGATCGCCACACTGGATCGTCCTGCGTCGCGCAAGGCAGACAAGACCGATCGGGCCGAACGCAAACGGAGCTTCAACCCGTTCAAGCGTTTGATCAAGTTCCTGCGTGAAGTAGTCGCGGAACTGAAAAAGGTGATCTGGCCCAACCGGAAGCAGATGGTCACCTATACGAGCGTTGTTCTGGTGTTCGTGATCTTCATGGTCGCGTTCATCAGCGGATTGGATCTGGCGTTCATCAAGGGTGTCAACTGGCTGTTCGGCTAGAAACCGGCGCTTGCGACTGCTTGCAGGTCGCTCGAACGGGTCAGCCGATGCCCGCCGATCCCGGGGCAGACCCGGGCGGACCTAGTTCCGCCGCGCGCCCGGCCCCGGCACGCAGAGGATGTACGTGACGACACAGGAAGCGAGTGCCCCAGTGAGCACCCCGGAGAACGACACAAACGAAGAGTTCCCGGTCGAGGACGCGGTGGTGGATCCCACGACCGAAGACGCCACGACCGTCGAAGACTCCGAGGACGTGGACTCCGAGGGTTCCGCCGACTCTTCGGACTCCGAGACGGAGACCGAAGAGGAAGCCGCTGCCGAGGCCGCTCCCATCGACGAAGAGCCTGCCGACCCCGTCGCCGAAATGAAGGCCGCGCTGCGTCGCGCCCCCGGTGACTGGTACGTCATCCACTCCTACGCCGGTTACGAGAACAAGGTGAAGGCCAACCTCGAGACCCGCGTGCAGAACCTCGACCTCGAGGAGTACATCTTCCAGGTCGAGGTGCCGACCGAAGAGGTCACCGAGATCAAGAACGGCCAGCGCAAGAACGTCAACCGCAAGGTGCTGCCCGGCTACATCCTGGTCCGGATGGAACTCAACGACGAGTCGTGGGGCGCGGTGCGCAACACCCCCGGTGTCACCGGTTTCGTCGGTGCCACCTCGCGTCCGTCGCCGCTGACCCTCGACGACGTGGTGAAGTTCCTCGTCCCGGCCGCCCAGCAGAAGAAGGCTCCGGCCGCCGCTGGTGCCTCGGGTTCGGGCGAGTCCGCCACCGAGTCGGTCTCCAAGCCGACCATCGAGGTCGACTTCGAGGTCGGCGAGTCGGTGACCGTGATGGACGGCCCGTTCGCGACGCTGCCCGCCAGCATCTCCGAGGTCAACGCCGAGCAGCAGAAGCTCAAGGTGCTCGTGTCGATCTTCGGCCGCGAGACCCCGGTGGAGCTCGGCTTCACCCAGGTCGCGAAGATCTAAGACGTTCCGTCCTCGACGGAATGAATCGGCCCGGACCACGGGTTGATTCACCAGGACTTGCAAAGAGCAAGGAAAACAGACACCTAGGAAAGAAAGATGCCCCCCAAGAAGAAGAAGCTCGCCGGGATCATCAAGCTTCAGATCCAGGCCGGCCAGGCGAACCCCGCCCCTCCGGTGGGTCCTGCGCTCGGTCAGCACGGCGTGAACATCATGGAGTTCTGCAAGGCGTACAACGCCGCGACCGAGTCGCAGCGTGGCAACGTCATCCCGGTCGAGATCTCGGTCTACGAAGATCGCTCGTTCGACTTCAAGCTGAAGACCCCGCCCGCCGCTCGGCTGCTGCTCAAGGCCGCCGGTGTGCAGAAGGGTTCGGCTGAGCCGCACAAGACCAAGGTCGCGAAGATCACCATGGACCAGGTCCGGGAGATCGCCAAGACCAAGGCCGAAGATCTGAACGCCAAGGACATCGACCAGGCGGCGAAGATCATCGCGGGTACCGCTCGCTCGATGGGTATCACCGTCGAAGGCTAGTCCGTAGCGATTGCTTGCAGGTCGCTCGAAACGACCAGCCAACCGCTCCAGGTGGGAGGGCCGGCCAGGCCCGATAACCACGGCTGAAACCAGAAACTAAGGACAGAGAATCATGGCAAAACGAAGCAAGGCGTATCTCGCCGCGGCCGAGAAGGTCGATCGCGACGCGCTGTACTCCCCGCTCGCCGCGGCGCGGCTGGCCAAGGAGACCGCGACCACCAAGACCGACGCGACCGTTGAGGTCGCCGTCCGTCTCGGCGTCGATCCCCGCAAGGCGGACCAGATGGTTCGTGGCACGGTCAACCTGCCGCACGGCACCGGTAAGACCGCCCGCGTCATCGTGTTCGCGGCCGGCGAGAAGGCCGCTGAGGCCGAAGCCGCCGGTGCGGACGCCGTCGGCGCCGAAGACCTGATCGAGCGGATCCAGGGCGGCTGGCTCGACTTCGACGCCGCGATCGCCACCCCGGACCAGATGGCCAAGGTCGGCCGGATCGCGCGCGTCCTCGGACCGCGTGGCCTGATGCCGAACCCGAAGACGGGCACGGTCACCAACGACGTGACCAAGGCCGTCAACGAGATCAAGGGCGGAAAGATCAACTTCCGCGTCGACAAGCAGGCCAACCTGCACTTCGTCATCGGCAAGGCCTCCTTCGCCGATGCCGCGCTCGTGGAGAACTACGGCGCCGCGCTGGAGGAGATCCTGCGTGTCAAGCCGTCGACCGCCAAGGGCCGCTACGTCAAAAAGGTGACGGTCTCGACGAACACCGGACCGGGCATCCCGGTGGACCCGAACCGCACCCGCAACCTCCTCGACGAGGACGCGTAGCGACTGCTTGCAGGTCGCTCGAAACGGCCAGCGTAGCGACTGCTTGCAGGTCGCTCGAAACGGCCAGCAAGTAGCACCTGAGTTATCCGCTAAGGGCGGGAACGCGATTCGCGTTCCCGCCCTTAGCGCATTCCCGGGCAGGGTCTGGCCGGGAACTAATTTCGGGCCCGTCGTCGTTGGCCCTGAGATGACGGTTGTCCTGCTCATCTCCGGGAGCACCCGTGGTGCCTCGACCAATTCCGCCGCATTGCGCACGGTCAAGGCGATCGCTCCCGACGGCGTCGACGTGCGCTGGTTCGACGGCCTCGCCGAGCTACCCGCCTTCAACCCGGACGACGACGGCACCGGGCACCCATCGGTTCTCGCACTGCGCGAACAGCTTTCGCAAGCGAACGCGGTCCTGTTCTGTACCCCCGAATACGCGGGCACATTGCCGGGCAGCCTGAAGAACCTGCTGGACTGGACCGTCGGCAACGCCGACCTATACGAGAAGCCGACCGCGTGGATCAACGCGGCCGCACCCGGCCGCGGCGAAGGAGCCGCCGCGACCCTGGCGCTTGTCCTCGGTTACGTCGGCGCCGACGTAGACCCCGACGGCTGTGCCCGGCTGCCGGTCGGCCGCGACGACCTCGGACCGGACGGCCTGGTGGCCACCGCCGAATTCCGCAGTGGCGCACTCGAAACGCTGAACAAACTGATAGCGCGATCGAAGGCCTGACCACGCCGAAGGCCGGAACGCGTCCGAGTCCCGGCCTTCGTCTGCGCACCGACCGAGGTCGGTCAGCTGGTCGAATCCTCCTGCGGTTGCGCGCCTTTGCGCCAGGCGAGCAGCACCGACTCGCCCTCCGGCGCACCCCACGGCAGGAACACGGCAACGACGATCGCGCACACCACGACCGCCGCCGCCGCGACCAGCGATGCCGTATGCGAGCCCTCGAGTGCGGCCGTTTTCATTGCGATGATGAGGTTTTCGCGCTGGCTCTCGAAGAACTGGGGGAGCGGGCGCTTGCGGAGCTCGAGCACGCTGAGCGGGCTGGACTTCACCAAGCCCTTCTCGTTCGCGTTCATCAAATTGGCTGGCACCGCGTCGATCCGCGGGGAGATCCTGGTCGTGTAGTACGACGCGACGATCGAGCCGAGCACCGCGACACCGAGGGTGCCGCCGATCTCACGGGTGGTGTCGTTGACCGCGGACCCGGCGCCCGCCTCGTTGAGCGGTAGCGACCCCATGATCGATTCGGTGGCCGGTCCCTGCACGATGCCGACACCAAGCGCCATGAACACCATCGCGGGTAGCACGTCGGTGACATACGGACTGTCCACCGTCACCTGACCGCCAAGATATAACCCGAGCCCGGTGCTCAACAGGCCGGTGACGATCACCGGTGTCGGCCCGAATCGCTGCGCGAGCAGTGTCGCGATCGGTGCGCCGATCGCCACCGAAAACGCGAAAGGTAGTGAGGCGATACCGAATTCGAGCGGCGTGTATTCACGCACCCCTTGGAAATACTGAGTGATCAAGAAAAGGAAGCCGAACATCGAGAAGTAGCAGATCGCAATGGACAAGGCGGGCATCGAGAATCGCCGATTGCGGAACAGTGTCATATCGAGAATCGGTGCCGCAGTGCGTAATTCCCAGACGACGAACGCGACGACCAGGATTATGCCGAGCGTACCGGTGCTCAGTGTCGTGGTGGAGAGCCAGCCGAAGCGCGGCGCCTCGATGATGGACCAGACCACCAGCGTGATGCCGGCGATGGACAACCCGATGCCGGGTACATCGAGCCGGCCGACCTGCGAGGAGCGCGATTCGGGCACCAAGAGCAGGGTGGCGGCGATCGCGACGACGGCCAGCGGCACGTTGATCCAGAAGACCGAATGCCAGGTGAAGTGCTCCAGCAGCCAGCCGCCCGAGATCGGGCCGATCGCGATGGCGAAGCCGGCCATGGCGGTCCACGCGGCAATGGCAAGGGCCCGTTCGCCTTTGTCGTGGAAGATGTTGATGATCAGGGCCAGCGTCGCGGGGAAGACGGCAGCGGCGAACACGCCCATCGCGGCACGCGCGGTGATCACGCCGCCCATCGAACCGGACAGCGCGCCAGCGATCGACATGATGCCGACCCCGGCGAGCCCGACGACCATGACCCGCCGACGGCCGAGCCGGTCGCCGAGGTTGCCGAACGCGAGCAACAGCCCGGCGAAGGTGAGGGTGTACGCATCGACGACCCACTGCAGGCCGCTGATACCGGTTTGCAGCTGCACCCCGATCGAGGGCAGTGCCACGTTCACGATGGTGTTGTCGAGGACGACAAGCAGTTCGGCGAGGCAGATCACGGCCAAGGCGAGAAAGCGCTGGTTACGTCGTTCCAGCAGCACCGGTGGATCGACTATGGAGGTTGCCATAGTTCAGCAGTCAAACAGTAACTGTCACTGTTGGTAACACCTTCAAGCAGCGATCTCGGCCACATAGTGAGATTGATGTGACGCACCGCACATGAAATTGGTTGCTGAATAGTCCCTATTCCGTGCGGGCCTACCCCGTTTTGGCAGATGGGGGTAGGTCCAGGTACATTGGACAACAGTTATCGACTAGTTCGATTCCTACCCAATCCGTTCTACCGAAGACCGTTGGTCGTCGAGCCCGCATGGGTTCGGTCGAAGGTCCGGCGACATTGCCGGCGGCCCACGCAGGGAGAACCGAGGCCGTCAGTTATGTGTGCGCCCCGGAACGCCTTGCGTCCGGGGCGTTTGTTTTGTCGCCGTCCCCATGATCGGTAGTCCGTTTCATACCGACCATCAGAGAGGAGGCGAAGTATGGCAAAACCCGAGAAGGTCACTGCGGTCGAGGAGATCGCGGAGCAGTTCAAGAGCTCCACTGCCACCGTGGTCACGGAATACCGTGGTCTGTCGGTCGGCAAGCTCACCGAACTGCGACGTGCGCTTGGCGCCGAAGCCACGTACTCCGTCGCCAAGAACACCCTGGTCAAGCGCGCTGCTGCCGAAGCTGGCGTGGAAGGCCTCGACGACCTGTTCGTCGGACCGACCGCGATCACCTTCATCAGTGGCGAGCCTGTCACCGCGGCGAAGGCCCTCAAGACCTTCGCGAAGGACAACAAGGCGCTCATCATCAAGGGCGGCTACATGGACGGCGCACCGCTGTCCGTGTCCGAGGTCGAGAAGATCGCCGACCTGGAGTCCCGCGAGGTCCTGCTGGCCAAGCTGGCCGGTGCGATGAAGGGCAACATGGCGAAGGCCGCCGGTCTGTTCAACGCTCCCGCGTCGCAGGTGGCTCGCCTTGCCGCCGCGCTCGTGGAGAAGAAGCAGGCCGAAGCCGGTGGCGAACCCGCCGCTGCCGCTGAATAACCCCATGCGGGTGATTCGCGCGCGGCTCGCCCTCATAGACAACAACTACCGAAAGGAACAACATCATGGCCAACGTTGACGAACTGCTGGAGACCTTCGGCAACATGACCCTGCTCGAGCTGTCGGACTTCGTCAAGAAGTTCGAAGAGAAGTTCGAGGTCACCGCCGCCGCTCCCGTCGCCGTCGCCGGTCCGGCCGGCCCGGGTGCGGCCGCCGAGGCCGTCGAAGAGCAGGACGAGTTCGACGTCATCCTCGAGGGTGCGGGCGACAAGAAGATCCAGGTCATCAAGGTGGTCCGCGAGATCGTCTCCGGCCTGGGCCTGAAGGAAGCCAAGGACCTCGTCGAGGGCGCGCCGAAGGCCATCCTGGAGAAGGTTGCCAAGGATGCCGCCGAGGCCGCCAAGGCGAAGCTGGAAGAAGCCGGCGCCAAGGTCTCGGTCAAGTAATTCCCGACCGAATCGCCGACGGGCGGTCCCCACTTTGGGGGCCGCCCGTTTGCTATTTGTGGCGACCTGCGCCAACAATCCGGAAATAGAGAATGAAACGGGGTTACTCTTCAGTCAGGTTGGGGTGTGCGCCGTCTCGCTCTTGGGATACAGTGGCCCGACCCACTGTGACGTGACACACCGCGAGACCGAGCACGCGGTTAGCTGGTGGGCAGCTCGCTGAGAAATTGTGGAGGTAGGCGTGGGCGTCGAGGTCAGAACCGAAGGCATTACCAAGTCCTTCGGATCCCAGCGAATTTGGCAGGATGTCTCCCTGACCTTGCCGACCGGCGAGGTCAGCGCTTTGCTCGGCCCGTCGGGTACCGGCAAGTCAGTCTTTCTGAAGTCGCTGATCGGCCTGCTGCGCCCGGAGCGCGGCTCGATCTTCATCGGCGATACCGACATCACCACCTGCTCCAACAAGGATCTCTACGAGATCCGCAAGCTCTTCGGTGTGCTGTTCCAGGACGGCGCGCTGTTCGGCTCGATGAACCTGTTCGACAACGTCGCATTCCCGCTTCGTGAACACACGAAGAAGTCGGAATCCGATATCCGCAAGATCGTCATGGAGAAGCTGGAGCTGACCGGTCTGCTCGGGGCCGAAGGCAAGCTGCCCGGTGAGATCTCCGGCGGTATGCGCAAGCGCGCTGGCCTGGCCCGTGCCCTCGTGCTCGACCCGCAGATCATCCTCGTCGACGAGCCGGACTCCGGCCTCGACCCGGTGCGCACCGCCTACATCAGCCAGCTGCTGATCGACATCAACGCGCAGATCGACGCCACCATTCTGATCGTCACGCACAACATCAACCTGGCCCGCACCGTGCCGGACAACATCGGCATGATGTTCCGTCGCCAGCTGGTCATGTTCGGCCCGCGCGAGGTGCTGCTGACCTCCGACGAGCCGGTGGTCAAGCAGTTCCTCAACGGACGCATGCAGGGCCCGATCGGCATGTCCGAGGAGAAGGACGAGGCCCAGATGGCGCGCGAGCAAGCGATGTTCGACGGTGGCCATCACCACGGCGGTGCCGAAGAGGTCGAGGGCATCATCCCGCAGATGCAGGCGACCCCGGGCATGCCGGTGCGCCAGGCGGTAAACCGCCGCAAGGAGCGGGTCCGCGAGATCATGCATACGCTGCCGCACGCGGCCCAGACCGCGATTCGCGAGTCACTTGATCAGAACGACGAGACGCAGGTGCTCGCGTACAACAACAGCGACCAGGGTGGTTACCAGGGCGGCGCGTACGAGACCACTACTCGACACAACACAACTAACGGGTAACATCTGCGATCGTGAATTCCTCCCTGGCGCGATTGCGGACTCCACTGGAGTCGGGGTTTGGCCAGGCCGGCAACATCTTTGCGCTGTTCGTCGATGTTTTGCGCAAGACGTTTCGCCGGCCGTTCGAGTGGCGGGAGTTCATCGAGCAGTCGTGGTTCATCGCGAGTGTCTCGATTCTGCCCAGCGCACTCGTCGCTATCCCCTTCGGCGCGGTCGTCGCGCTGCAGACCGGCTCGTTGATCAAACAGCTCGGTGCCGAATCCTTCACCGGCGCAACAAGTGTGCTCGCCACCGTGCAGCAGGCGGCACCGATCGTCACGGCGCTGATCATCGCGGGGGCGGCCGGTTCGGCGGTCGCCGCCGACCTCGGCTCGCGCACCATCCGTGAGGAGATCGACGCGCTGGAGGTGCTCGGCGTCGATCCGGTGCACAAGCTGGTTGTGCCGAGGGTGCTGGGCATGACGCTGGTCGCGCTGCTGCTCAACGGCCTTGTCTCGGTGGTCGGTATCGCGGGCGGCTACTTCTTCAACGTGCTGTTGCAGGGCGGAACGCCGGGCGCCTACCTCGCCTCGTTCTCGGCGCTGGCGCAGCTGCCGGACCTGTGGATCGGTGAATTCAAGGCGCTGGTATTCGGTTTGATAGCCGGTGTGATCGCCGCGTACAAGGGATTGCATCCCAAGGGTGGCCCGAAGGGAGTAGGTGAAGCGGTGAACCAATCCGTGGTGATCACGTTCTTGGTGCTGTTTTTCGTGAACCTCATCCTCACCCTGGTGTACCTGCAGGTCGTCCCGGCCAAGGGCGCCTGACCGGTGGCTACCCAGTACCGCAACCCTGCTCTCGCCAAGTCGCTGCGC
Organism: Nocardia sp. NBC_01499; assembly: GCF_045040275.1. Taxonomy (NCBI): domain Bacteria; kingdom Bacillati; phylum Actinomycetota; class Actinomycetes; order Mycobacteriales; family Nocardiaceae; genus Nocardia; species Nocardia sp. NBC_01499. The sequence continues at coordinate 6,396,704 of NZ_CP109426.1, forward strand.
CAGGCGCGCAATGTCGTTCGCGCACCGCTGAAGGTGATCGACCGGGCGGGCGAGCAGATGTCGTTCTACTCGCGCGCCATCGCCTGGATCCCGCGCACCGCGGTGCATTACCGCAAGGAGGTCATGCGGCTGCTCGCCGAGGTGACCTTCGGCAGCGGCGCGCTCGCGGTGATCGGCGGCACCATCGGCGTCATCGTGTTCATGTCCGGCTCGGTCGGCGTCGTCGTCGGCCTGCAGGGCTTCAAGGCGCTTGACGCGCTCGGCAGCTCCGTGCTCACCGGCTTCCTCACCGCCTATATCAATACCCGCGAAATCGCGCCGCTGGTCGCGGCTTTGGCGCTGTCGGCGACGGTGGGCTGTGGTTTCACCGCGCAGCTCGGCGCCATGCGGATCTCCGAGGAGATCGACGCGCTCGAGGTGATGGCGGTGCCCGGCGTGCCGTTCCTGGTCACCACCCGCGTCATCGCCGGATTCCTCGCGGTGATCCCGCTCTACATCGTCGGCCTGCTCGGCACGTTCCTGGCGTCGCGGATGATCAGCATCTGGTTCAACGGGCAATCCAGCGGTTCCTACGACCACTACTTCAGCCTGTTCCTACCACCGGAAGACGTGCTCTATTCGTTCGTCAAGGTGCTGGTGTTCGCGTTCGTGATCATCATGGTGCACTGCTACTACGGCTTCCATGCCACCGGCGGACCGGCCGGTGTCGGCGTCGCGGTCGGCCGCGCGGTGCGTGCCGCGATCGTGCTGGTGAACGTGCTCGATTTCTTCCTCAGCCTTGCCATTTGGGGAACCACGACCACTGTGCGAGTGGCGGGATGAGCGCGCGGGTCACTGAGTCGAGCGCCAGCGAGGTCCGGTCATGAGTCGCGGCGTGCAGGTGTGGCGGTCGACCGAGAAACTGCGCATCCGAGTTCTCGGCATCGCGTTCTTCGTGGTGGTCGCGCTGTTTCTCGCGACGACCATCGCGATCTACAACAAGCAGTTCGTGAAGACGGTCGATGTCGACCTGATCACCGACAGCGTCGGCAACGCGCTGACCAAGAACGCGGACGTGAAGGTGCGCGGCATCACCGTCGGCGATGTGCGGTCGAGCAACTCCGACAACGGCAAGGTGACACTGCATCTGGCCATCCAGCCGGACAAGGCCGACCAGATCCCGGCCAACGCGACCGCGCGGCTGCTGCCGAAGACGCTGTTCGGCGAGCGGTACGTCGATCTGATGATCCCCGCCGACCGCAGCGCGTCGCACCTGACCAACGGCGTGACGCTGCAACAGGATAAGAGCGGCAACGCGATCGAACTGAGCAAGCTGCTCGACGACCTGATGCCGCTGCTGCAGGCGATTCCGCCGCAGGATCTCGCCGCCACCCTCGGCGCGCTGTCCCAGGCGCTGTCCGGGCAGGGTGTCGCGCTCGGCGAGAGTGTTGACAAGCTGGACAACATCTTCCGTCAGGTCAACGGCGTCATGCCGGACCTGCAGCAGGATCTGCGCAGCTTCGCCGAGGTGGCCGCCACCTACTCCGACGCCGCGCCGCAGCTGGTCAACGCGCTGGACAATCTGCGGACCACCAACGCGACCATCGTGCAACGGCGTTTCGACATCGACTCGCTGTATGCCGTGCTGACCCCCGCCTCCTCGGACAGCGCCGATTTCCTGGTCGCCAACCGCGACAACATCATCGACCTTGCCGCCGATTCGCGCCCGCTGCTCGAGCAGCTGGCCACCTACTCGCCGACCTTCCCGTGCGTGATGGCCAACTTCGCCCAGCTCAAGCCGCGCATCGACCAGATTCTCGGCAAGGGAAGCGACCATCCCGGTTCCCGGGTGACCATCGAGTTGACCAACCCGCGCGGCAAGTACCTGCCGAACCAGGACGAGCCGCGGTGGCTGGATGACCGTGGGCCATGGTGTGTTCCGGAAAAGCCGCTCGGTGTCGACTCCGGCCAGTACATCGGTGGCGTGAACAACGACGGCTCCTACCCCGTACCGAGCCGCAACCCCGGCGATTTGGAGTCGGGCAAGCTGTCGCCGCCGCAGTTCGGCGTCTACCCGGCGAGCAATGTCGCGACCATCGCAGGCTCGCCGATGGAGCAGCAGTCGCTCGGCGCGATCTACGGTGCGGCCCAGGGTGTTTCGCCTGATCAGGTGCCGAGCTGGGTGACCAGGGTCGGCGCGCCCGCGTTCCGTGGCAGCGAGGTGAGCCTTCGATGAAGCAGAAACTGCGCGGCCTTGGCGGCCCGCTCGCCAAGCTGATCATCTTCGTGCTCGTGACCATCTTCGCGACCACCGTGCTCGGCCTGTCCATCGCCAACTACAGCGGCAACGGCACCGAGTTCAAGGCTCGTTTCACCGACGTCACCTCGCTGAACAAGGGTGACGAGGTGCGCGTCGCCGGTGTGCGGATCGGCAAGGTCACCAACATCTCGATCGTCGACAAGCGCCTTGCCGAGGTGAAATTCGAACTCACCGACCGGAATTGGCTGCCCGCCTCGACCACCGCGAGCATCCGCTACCGCAACCTGGTCGGCCAGCGCTACATCTCGCTCGAGCAGGGCACGGGCGAGCAGGGTCGAAAGCTCAACGCGGGCGGCACCATTCCGCTCGAGCGCACCAATCCCGCGCTCAACCTGACCACCCTGTTCAACGGCTTCCGTCCGCTGTTCCGCACGCTGACCGCCGACGACGTGAACAAGCTTTCCTTCGAGATCATCCAGGTGTTCCAGGGTGAGCAGGGCACGATCCACGACCTGGTCGCCACCACCGCGAGCCTGACCAACAAGATCGCGGACAAGGACGCGGTGATCGGTGAGCTCGTGCACAACCTGACCGCGGTGCTCGACACGGTCAACCAGCGTGACGACCAGTTCAACCAGCTCATCGTCAATACCGAGGCGCTGGTCAGCGGGCTGTCCGCAGAGCGAGACACGATCGGCCGTTCGGTGACCTCGCTCGGCAACCTGGCCTCGGCCACCGCCGACCTGCTCGTCCCGGTGCGCCCGACGCTGCAGGGCTCGATCGCGGGACTGAGCCAGCTCACCGGCACCATCAACGACCGCCAGTCCGATGTGAACGAAGTACTGCGCAACCTGCCGATCAAAATGGAAAAGCTCGGCAGGGTCGGCAGTTACGGCTCCTGGTTCCAGTTCTATCTGTGCGGTATCGACATCGTCGTCGGGCCGGGCACGGCGGACGCACCGAACCTGAACCTGCCCGCTGGACTGCCGACAATCAACCAGCCGCTGTACACCAACGCGGCGCCGCGCTGCTCCGGGAAGGCCCGCTGATGGACGACCGGATTCTGCTCGGACGCCGCAGCCCCGTCTTCATGGGTGTGCTCGGCCTGGCGATGGTGTTGCTGGTGACGGTATCGGCGTTCTTCCTTGACCGGTTGCCGATCATCGGCGCCGGCACCAAGTACACCGCCGAATTCTCCGAGGCCGCGGGCCTGAAGAAGGGCAACGAGGTCCGCATCGCGGGCGTGAAGGTCGGTTCGGTGTCCGATGTGCGCCTCGACGGGCCCAAGGTGCTCGTCGACTTCCGCACCCAGGACGCCTGGATCGGCAGCGAGACCACCGCCTCGATCCAGATCAAGACCGTGCTCGGCCAGAAGTACCTGGCGCTTGACCCGAAGGGCTCCAAGGCGGCCGACCCGTCGAGCCGGATTCCGTTGTCGCGCACCGTTTCCCCGTATGACGTGGTGGACGCGTTCACCGACGCGGCGAAGAACATCGACCAGATCGACACCGCGCAGCTGGCCACCAGCATGCGGGTGCTCTCCGACGCGTTCGCCACGACGCCACCGGAGCTGCGCGGCTCCATCGACGGCGTCGCCCGGTTGTCGGAGACGCTGGCCAAGCGCGACGAGGAGCTGAAGAAGCTGTTCGCCGCGACCAGGCAGACCACCCAGGTGCTCGCCGACCGCAACGCGGAGTTCGAGCGGTTGCTCGCCAATGGCGGACAGCTGCTCGCCGAACTCAACATTCGCCAGCAGTCGATCGCGCAGCTGCTCACCGGAGCCAAGACGGTGTCCGCGGAGCTCACCGCGCTGGTGCACGACAACGAGGAGCAGATCGGCCCTGCGCTGAAGAACCTGCGCGGCTCGATCGATCTGCTGAATGCCAACCAGCAGAACATCTCCAAGACATTGGAACTGGCGGCGCCGTTCTACGGGCTCTACGCCAACGTGCTCGGCACCGGCCGCTGGTTCGACGCGGTGATCGTCAACCTGATCCCGCCCGCGCTGCCGGATATCCCCGGTGCTCGTCCGCCGATCCGCAACATGGGAGGTAACTGACATGGCGGACCGGCTGCAGGCGCTGCGGAATTCGGGGCGCGGCACCAAGATCACCATCGCGCTCGTCGTCGTGCTGGCGTTGGTCGCCGCCGGGGTGCTGTGGTGGACGTTCGATCGGCTGACCACCACCAAGATCACCGCGTACTTCGATCGTTCGGTCGGCATCTACCAGGGCTCCGACGTCCGGGTGCTCGGCGTTCCGGTCGGCAGGGTGGATTCCGTTGAGCCGCAAGGCGATCAGGTCAAGATCGTGATGAGCGTCGACCGCTCCTTCGATGTGCCCGCCGACGCGCGCGCCGCGCAGATCACGCCCTCGATCGTGTCCGACCGCTACATCCAGCTGACCCCGGTCTACACCGGCGGCCCGAAAATGCCGCGCACCGCGACCATTCCGCGCGACCGCACGGTCACCCCGGTCGAGGTGGACCAGCTGTACAAGAGCATCACCGAACTGTCCGACGCGCTCGGGCCCAACGGCGCCAACAAAGACGGCGCGGTCAACGACCTGGTCCGCACGGGCGCGGCGAACCTGGACGGCAACGGCGAGGCGCTGGCCAACAGCCTCACTCAGCTGTCCAAGGCCGCCAAGTATCTGTCCGACGCGCGCGGCGACATCTTCGACACCGTGAAGAACCTGCAGAGCTTCGTCGCCATGCTGGCCAAGAACGACGCGCAGGTGCGCCAGTTCAACACCCAGCTCGCCGATCTCTCCAGCTTCCTTGCCGGTGAACGCAACGACCTCGGCGCCGCGCTGAACCTGCTTTCGGTCGCGCTCGGCGACGTCGCCCGGTTCATCGACAACAACCGCGACCTGGTCGCCAGCAATGCCGAGGGCCTGGTCACGCTCACCAAGACGCTCTCCGATCAGCGCGACGATCTGGCCGCGGCGCTGCCGGTGCTGCCGCTGGCGCTCAGCAACCTGATCAACGTGCACAACGCCGAATCCGGCACCCTCGACATGCGCGCCAACTTCACCGACCTACAGGACCCGCTCGGTGTCATGTGCAAGCTGATCGACGTGTCGAAGTTGCGGCCGGGTGATCCGCAGTTCGATGCGCTCGGCAGGCAGATGCGCCCGATCCTCGATCACTGCAAGGAGATCTCCGACCAGATCACCGCCGGGGTGAAGACGCCGACGCTTGTGCTGCCGTTCGGCGTGCTCAGCGGCGAGAACGAGCAGCGCGCGCCGGTGCCTGGCACCGTGCCTGGTACGCCGTCGGATAGGACTCCGCCGTCGCAGGGAGGTGAGCGGTGAGTAGTCGAATCCGTTCTGTCACACGAGGTTTCGGTGCCGCGGTGGTTGTCGGTCTTGCCACGGCCATGGTCACCTCGTGCGCGTCCGATGGCATCTACAGCGTCCCGCTGCCCGGTGGCGCCGATGTCGGCGAGCACCCGATACACCTCGACATCCAGTTCGACGACGTGCTCGACCTGGTGCCGCAGTCCGCGGTGAAGGTCGACGGTCTGCCGGTGGGCCGGGTCGAGGAGATCAAGATCGGCAAAGACCAGTGGACCGCGACCGTGCGGGCCGTGGTGAACTCCTCGGTCGACCTGCCGACCAACGCGCGGGCCGAGGTGCGCCAGTCGAATCTGCTCGGCGAGAAGTTCATCGAGCTGTCCAAGCCGCCCACCGATCCGGACGCGAAGAAGCTGACCGATGGTTCGGTGATCCCGGTCGACCACACCAGGCACGCCACCGAGATCGAGCAGGTGCTCGGCGCGATGTCGTTGCTGCTCAACGGCGGTGGCGTCGCGCAGCTGCAGCCGATCGTCACCGAGCTGAACAAGACCATCGGCGGGCGCGAGGATCGGGTGCGCTCGCTGCTCGATCAGGCGAACATCCTGATCAAGGGACTCGACGATCAGGTCGACGACATCACAAGGGCCCTCGACGGTCTCGACACGCTGAGCACCAGGGTGAGCCAGCAGACCGATCAGATCGGCAAGATCCTCGATGAGCTGCCGCAAGGCGTCAAGATCCTGGAGCAGCAGCGTCCGCAGTTGGTCGGGCTGCTCAGCCAGCTTGATCGGGTCGGGCAGGCCGGTTTCGACGTGCTCGATCACTCGAAGGACGACCTCATCCGCGACCTGACCTCGCTGCGCCCGACGCTGCAGGAGCTCGGCAAGGCCGCGCCGGATCTGATCACCGCGGCACCGCTGATCCCGACCTATCCGTTCCCCGACTCCACGCTGGAGTCCACCTTCGGCGGCTCGGTCAACACCTGGCTGTCGGTGGACCAGCAGATCGGTGTCACGCTGGGCAATCTCGGTGTCGGCAAACCGGATCCGGTGTACATCCCGCCGATGGGTCCCGGGGTGCCGGTGAATCCGACCAACCCGTACTACAACGGCAACGGCCCCCGGCCTGGCTGGCCGACGGTGTCGATCCTGCCGCTGCCGCCGAACATGGCGCAGCCGCCCGCGCCGGGTGTGCCGCCGAATCCGGTTGGCGCGATTTTGGAGCAACTCGGAGTGGGTGGTACCCGATGAGCAAGTTGGTCCGCTGGCAGCTGATCGCGTTCGTCGTCATCGCGGTGGTCGGCGTTGTCTTCGTCGGTGCCAAATACATTCGGCTCGACCACATGATCGGCTTGGATCAGTACGAGGTGAAGGTGCAGGCGGCGCAGACCGGCGGCCTTTACAAGGGTGCCGAGGTGACCTACCGCGGTGTGCCGGTCGGCCGGGTCGGCGAGCTGGAACTCACCGGCGACGGCGTTGTGCTGCACCTCATTGTCGATTCGAACTCGCCGAAGATTCCCGCGTCCGCGAAAGCCGTGGTGGCCAACCGTTCCGCGATCGGCGAGCAGTTCGTCGATCTGCAGCCCGACACCAACACCGGGCCCTACCTGCACGACAACTCGGTGATCAGCTCGGCGACCACACCGGTGCCGGTGGAACAGCTGGTCGCCAGCGTGGACACCTTCACCCGCTCGGTCGACCTGACGGCGTTGAACACCACCGTGCGCGAGCTCGGCAAGGCCTTCGACGGCAAGGGTGACGATCTGCAGGTCTTCGTCGACTCGCTGAACAAGTTCACCACCACGTTCAACGAGACGCTGCCGCAGACCATTCAGCTGATCCGCGACAGCAAGGTCGTGCTCGGCACCCAGGCCGACCAGTCCGGCGCCATCCGCGAGTTCAGCGACGGCCTCGACAAGCTCACCGCCCAGCTGCGTTCCAGCGATCCGGACATCCGCAGGCTGATCGGCACCGGCGCCGACGCGGGCACCCAGATCGACGCGCTGCTGCACGAGAGCGGTGGCGCGCTCACCCAGGACCTCGGCAACCTGCGGCAACTGCTGCTGACCATCTCGCCCAAGTTCTACGCGATCCGCCCGCTGCTGCAGTTCCTGCCGGAGTTGTCGGTGGGTGGCTCGGCCACCGCGCCCGGCGACGGCACCACGCACTTCGGTCTCGTGCTGGAAGCCAACAATCCGCCGGCCTGTACCGTCGGCTACGAGGGAACGCAGCGGATCCTCGAGCAGATGAAGGCGCAGAATCCGGATTTCGACGACACCCGCGACGAGTTCCCGTTCAACAAGGATGCGAAGTGCCTTGTGCCGCAAGGTAATCCGACCGCAGTGCGCGGCGGTGAGCGGGCCGACCTCGCCGATCCGAATGTCGTGCAGCCTTGGGATTCCACCCCCAAGACCGATCCGGAACGGCTGAACCTGAATCCGATCGCCGTGCAGATGGCAACCCTGATGGGAGTTACACCGAAGCGGTGACCAGGACCGACGACGTTAGGGTGTCTCGCGTGAGTGCTGATTTGAAAAAGCAGCTCGATTCGATCGAGCCGCAGGAATCACCGGACCCCGCCGACGGCGTGGATCAGTCCGACGTGGTTACCGCGGCCACGGCCGAGACGCGCGAGGACGCCGCCGGCCGCACCGGGATCGTCCGCGCGTTCGCGCTGATCATTTCCGCGGCCGCACTGGTCGTCGCCCTCGTCGCCGCCGTCTGGTTCGGCGCAGGCTGGGTGCGCTCGGCGGTCAGCGACGCCCCGCGCGGCGATGCCCGCGACTCCGCGCTCGACGCCGCCCGCCAGGCCGCGATCAATATGACCTCGATGAACCTCGACGACGTGCCCGGCTCGCTCGCCCTCGCCCGTTCCTCGATGACCGGCGCGCTGCTCGATTCGGCCGATAAGAACAAGGACCAGGCCGAGACGCTGGCCAAGCAGGCCAATGTCGGCATGAAGTCCAAGGTGCTCGGCTCCGCGCTCACCACGCTGAACAGTGAGAAGGACAAGGCAACCGCCCTGGTCGTGCTGCAGGTGACCGAGCTGGGCAAGGACAAGCCGCCCGCCGATTACCGCTACACCTGGAACGTCGACGTGACCAAGGCCGGGGATGTCTGGAAGGCCGAGCAGATCTCCTCGCTGAGCCAGCCGGTGCTGCTGAGCGGTGGCCAGGGTCAGCCCCCGCAGGCGCCGCCCGCCGACCAGCCGCCCGCCGCGCCCAAGCCGGGATCGTAGGAGAACCAGTCATGACCTCTCGTAAGCCGATCAACCGGGTCACCTCCAAGCGCCGCCCGTCCGGTGAGCAGCAGGCCCGCGCCGCCGCGCCGCGCACCAGCCCGGCCCGTAAGCCGCGGGTGACGGGCACAACCCGGCCCGCGGCGACGCGTCCCGCTCGGGAAGACACGCGTCCCGAGCAGAAGAAGAGGGTGGGCGGCCGGAAGAAGCTCGCCCGCGGTGCGGGCCGCTCGAAGTCGGGTCGTTCGTTCTGGTCGCTCGTCGTCGCCATGCTCGTCGCGGCGGTGCTGCTCGGCGGCTTCGCGGCCGTCGCCGCGTCGCGTCCTGGCGTCGACGACTCGAACAAGGCGTTCGTCGACAACAAGGCCACCGAGGAGGTGCGCGCGGCCGCCGATCACGCGTTGAAGACCGTCTACGCCTACGACGTGAAGGACATCGACCATTACCGCGACACCGCCAAGCAGGTGCTCACCGGCAAGATGTTGGCCGATCTGGACAAGTACGCCGACACCACCATCTCGGCCGTAAAACAGGCCCAGACCAGCGCCGATGCCAAGGCCGACCCCATCGCTGTGACATTGCTCACCGATGATCGGGCCGAGCTGCTTGTCAACCTGGTGGTCAGCGCGACGAAGAACGGCGCCGCGCAGCAAAGTGTGGCGGGACCGATCGTGTTGCACATGCAGAAGGTGGGCGATCGCTGGCTGGCCAGCGACATCGTCGACCAGTGATCGTCCAGCGGCCCAGGGGATCTCAGTTCCGCTGGTAGGCGTATGCGCGGGCCCGCCTACTTGACGAGTTTCGCTGGAGCCGTCACGCTATTCACAACAGCGGCAGCTGTCACAGTGGCTCCATTACGCCCCGTCGTCCCCGACGCAGCCAGCGATTCGGACACGGCGCGCCAGCCACGTGAATGTGCGCACGGGTGGTAGGTTGACACCCCCGTGACGGTTGGTGTACGGTTGGACGTTGCGCTGGCTGCCTCCTGTCCATACCTCGATTTGCACACGTAAGTTCCACCCTTCCGGTGTTACTTCCGTTGTTGCCTGTTCGGGTTTTGTTTGGGTTGTAACCAGCGGAATTCGTAGCAGACAAGCGACGGTCGCGGACCACCACGCGGCGCGCGTGAGGTGCTGGAAGGACGCATCTTGGCAGTCTCCACCCAGACCAAGGCAGTTGCCGGAATCCCCGGAGCCCCATTGCGGGTGTCTTTCGCGAAGATCCGTGAACCCTTGGAGGTGCCCGGACTTCTCGATCTACAGACGGACTCATTTGCATGGTTGATCGGTTCGCCGTCATGGCGTGAAAAGGTCGCCCTTCGCGGCGATGTCGGGCTAGTCGGGGGACTCGAGGAGGTGCTCGAGGAGCTTTCGCCGATCGAGGACTTCTCCGGCTCGATGTCCCTGTCTTTCTCTGACCCTCGGTTCGAGGAGGTCAAGGCCTCCATCGACGAGTGTAAAGACAAGGACATGACCTACGCGGCGCCGTTGTTCGTCACCGCGGAGTTCATCAATAACAACACCGGTGAGATCAAGAGCCAGACGGTCTTCATGGGAGATTTCCCGATGATGACCGACAAGGGCACGTTCATCATCAACGGCACCGAGCGCGTCGTCGTCTCGCAGCTGGTTCGTTCGCCGGGTGTCTACTTCGACCACTCCGTCGACAAGACCACCGAGAAGGACCTGCACAGCGTGCGCGTCATTCCGTCGCGTGGTGCGTGGCTGGAGTTCGACATCGATAAGCGCGACACCGTTGGTGTCCGCATCGATCGCAAGCGTCGCCAGCCGGTCACCGTGCTGCTGAAGGCGCTCGGCTGGACGAACGACGAGATCGTCGAGCGTTTCGGCTTCTCCGAGATCATGATGTCGACGCTGGAGAAGGACAACACCGCCGGTCAAGACGAGGCGCTGCTGGACATCTACCGCAAGTTGCGTCCGGGCGAGCCGCCGACCAAGGAGTCCGCGCAGACCCTGCTGGAGAACCTGTTCTTCAAGGAGAAGCGCTACGACCTGGCGCGCGTTGGTCGCTACAAGATCAACAAGAAGCTGGGCATCCACCTCGGCGAGCAGGTCACCGGGTCGGTGCTGACGAAGGAAGACATCGTCAGCACGATCGAGTACCTGGTCCGGCTGCACGCGGGTGACCGCGTGATGACCGCGCCCGGCGGCGAAGAGGTCCCGGTCGACGTCGACGACATCGACCACTTCGGTAACCGTCGCCTGCGCACCGTCGGCGAGCTGATCCAGAACCAGATCCGGGTCGGCCTGTCCCGCATGGAGCGCGTGGTCCGCGAGCGGATGACGACTCAGGACGTCGAGGCGATCACGCCGCAGACCCTGATCAACATCCGCCCGGTCGTCGCCGCGATCAAGGAGTTCTTCGGAACTTCGCAGCTGTCGCAGTTCATGGACCAGAACAACCCGCTGTCGGGTCTTACCCACAAGCGCCGCCTTTCGGCGCTCGGCCCGGGTGGTCTGTCCCGTGAGCGTGCCGGTCTGGAAGTCCGCGACGTGCACACCTCGCACTACGGCCGCATGTGCCCGATCGAGACCCCGGAAGGCCCGAACATCGGCCTGATCGGTTCGCTGTCGGTGTACGCGCGGGTCAACCCGTTCGGCTTCATCGAGACGCCGTACCGCAAGGTGGTCGACGGTCGGGTGACCGACGAGGTCAAGTACCTCACCGCCGACGAGGAGGACAGGCACGTTCGTGCCCAGGCCAACTCGCCGGTCGACGTCGACGGTCGTTTCCTCGAGGATCGCGTGCTCTGCCGCCGCGGTAACGAGGAGAACGAACTCGTCGCCGCCGACGAGGTCGACTACATGGATGTCTCGCCGCGCCAGATGGTGTCGGTCGCGACCGCCATGATCCCGTTCCTCGAGCACGACGACGCCAACCGCGCCCTGATGGGTGCGAACATGCAGCGTCAGGCGGTTCCGCTGATCCGTTCCGAGGCGCCTGTTGTCGGCACCGGCATGGAACTGCGTGCCGCCGTCGACGCCGGTGACGTCGTGGTGAACGAGAAGGCGGGTGTGGTCGAGGAGGTCTCCGCCGACTACGTCACCGTGATGGCCGACGACGGAACTCGCAAGAGTTACCGGATGCGCAAGTTCGCCCGCTCCAACCAGGGCACCTGCGCGAACCAGCGGCCGATCGTCGACGAGAGCCAGCGGGTCGAGGTCGGCCAGGTGCTGGCCGACGGTCCGTGCACCGAGAACGGTGAGATGGCGCTCGGCAAGAACCTGCTGGTCGCGATCATGCCGTGGGAAGGCCACAACTACGAGGACGCGATCATCCTGTCGCAGCGCCTCGTGGAAGAGGACGTTCTCACCTCGATCCACATCGAAGAGCACGAGATCGACGCCCGCGACACCAAGCTCGGTGCCGAGGAGATCACCCGGGACATCCCGAACGTCTCCGACGAGGTCCTCGCCGACCTCGATGAGCGCGGCATCGTTCGCATCGGTGCCGAGGTTCGTGACGGCGACATCCTGGTCGGCAAGGTCACCCCGAAGGGCGAGACCGAGCTGACCCCGGAAGAGCGCTTGCTGCGCGCGATCTTCGGTGAGAAGGCGCGCGAAGTGCGCGACACCTCGCTCAAGGTGCCGCACGGTGAGTCCGGCAAGGTCATCGGCATCCGCGTGTTCTCGCGTGAGGACGACGACGATCTGCCTCCCGGTGTCAACGAGCTGGTGCGCGTGTACGTGGCGCAGAAGCGCAAGATCCAGGACGGCGACAAGCTCGCCGGTCGGCACGGCAACAAGGGTGTTATCGGCAAGATCCTGCCGACCGAGGACATGCCGTTCATGCCGGACGGCACCCCGGTCGACATCATCCTGAACACCCACGGTGTGCCGCGTCGTATGAACATCGGCCAGATCTTGGAGACCCACCTCGGGTGGATCGGCAAGGCGGGCTGGGATGTCGGCGTAGGCGCGGACGGGTCCCGACCCGACTGGGCCAAGGCGCTGCCGGAGGAGATGCTGGCGGCACCGTCCGACTCCAACATCGCCACCCCGGTGTTCGACGGTGCCCGCGAGGAGGAGCTGACCGGTCTGCTCGCCTCGACCCTGCCGAACCGCGATGGTGAGCGCATGGTCGACGACAACGGCAAGGCCACCCTGCTCGACGGCCGCTCCGGCGAGCCGTTCCCGTACCCGGTGGCGGTCGGCTACATGTACATCCTGAAGCTGCACCACTTGGTCGACGACAAGATCCACGCCCGTTCGACCGGTCCGTACTCGATGATCACCCAGCAGCCGCTCGGCGGTAAGGCCCAGTTCGGTGGCCAGCGCTTCGGTGAAATGGAGTGCTGGGCCATGCAGGCCTACGGCGCGGCGTACACGCTGCAGGAGCTGCTGACGATCAAGTCCGACGATGTCGTCGGTCGCGTCAAGGTTTACGAGGCGATCGTCAAGGGCGAGAACATTCCGGAGCCGGGCATTCCGGAGTCGTTCAAGGTGCTCCTCAAGGAACTCCAGTCGCTGTGCCTCAACGTCGAGGTGCTGTCTTCGGACGGCGCCGCGATCGAGATGCGCGACGGCGATGACGAGGATCTGGAGCGCGCCGCTGCGAACCTGGGCATCAACCTGTCCAGGAACGAAGCGGCCACCGTCGACGATCTGGCGAACTAGGCGGTCGGCCGGATGTCGTTTATTTCCAACGACATCCGGCCCCGCGTTCCACCAACTAGTGAACTTTTTGCTCGAATTCGACCCGAATAGGGGAAAGGAAGTTACGTGCTAGACGTCAACTTCTTCGATGAACTCCGGATCGGCCTTGCCACCGCGGATGACATCCGCCAGTGGTCCTTCGGCGAGGTGAAGAAGCCGGAGACCATCAACTACCGCACCCTCAAGCCGGAGAAGGACGGACTCTTCTGCGAGAAGATCTTCGGTCCCACCCGGGACTGGGAGTGCTACTGCGGCAAGTACAAGCGTGTCCGCTTCAAGGGCATCATCTGTGAGCGCTGTGGCGTCGAGGTGACTCGCGCCAAGGTGCGTCGTGAGCGGATGGGCCACATCGAGCTGGCCGCCCCGGTCACCCACATCTGGTACTTCAAGGGCGTGCCTTCGCGCCTCGGGTACCTGCTCGACCTGGCGCCGAAGGATCTGGAAAAGATCATCTACTTCGCCGCCTACGTCATCGTCGGGGTCGACGATGAGCTGCGCCACAACGAGCTCAGCACCCTCGAAGCCGAGATGGAGGTCGAGAAGAAGGCGGTCGCCGACCAGCGCGACGCCGACCTCGAGGCCCGTGCCCAGAAGCTCGAGGCCGACCTGGCCGAGCTCGAGGCCGAGGGTGCCAAGTCCGACGTCCGCCGCAAGGTCAAGGACGGCGGCGAGCGCGAGATGCGTCAGCTCCGCGACCGGTCCCAGCGTGAGCTGGACCGGCTCGACGAGATCTGGACCACCTTCACCAAGCTGGCCACCAAGCAGCTCATCGTGGACGAGATCCTCTACCGCGAGCTGATCGACCGCTACGGCGAGTACTTCACCGGCGCCATGGGTGCGGAGTCCATCCAGAAGCTGATGGAGAACTTCGACATCGACGCCGAGGCCGAGAACCTGCGGGAGACCATCCGCAGCGGTAAGGGCCAGAAGAAGCTGCGCGCGCTCAAGCGGCTCAAGGTCGTCGCGGCCTTCCAGACCAACGGCAACTCGCCGATGGGCATGGTGCTCGACGCCGTTCCGGTGATCCCGCCGGAGCTGCGCCCGATGGTTCAGCTCGACGGTGGCCGGTTCGCCACCTCCGACCTGAACGACCTGTACCGCCGCGTGATCAACCGCAACAACCGCCTCAAGCGACTGATCGACCTCGGCGCGCCCGAGATCATCGTCAACAACGAGAAGCGGATGCTGCAGGAGTCCGTCGACGCACTGTTCGACAACGGCCGTCGCGGCCGTCCGGTCACCGGACCGGGTAACCGCCCGCTGAAGTCGCTGAGCGATCTGCTCAAGGGCAAGCAGGGTCGGTTCCGTCAGAACCTGCTCGGCAAGCGCGTCGACTACTCGGGCCGTTCGGTCATCGTGGTCGGCCCGCAGCTCAAGCTGCACCAGTGTGGTCTGCCCAAGCTGATGGCGCTCGAGCTGTTCAAGCCGTTCGTGATGAAGCGTCTGGTCGACCTGAACCACGCGCAGAACATCAAGTCCGCCAAGCGGATGGTCGAGCGTCAGCGTCCCCAGGTGTGGGATGTCCTCGAAGAGGTCATCGCCGAGCACCCGGTGCTGCTCAACCGCGCGCCCACCCTGCACCGCCTCGGCATCCAGGCCTTCGAGCCGCAGCTCGTCGAGGGTAAGGCGATCCAGCTGCACCCGCTCGTCTGTGAAGCGTTCAACGCCGACTTCGACGGTGACCAGATGGCCGTGCACCTTCCGCTGTCCGCGGAGGCGCAGGCCGAGGCCCGCATCCTGATGCTGTCCTCGAACAACATCCTGTCGCCCGCCTCCGGCCGACCGCTCGCCATGCCGCGTCTGGACATGGTGACCGGCCTGTACTACCTGACCCGCCTCGAAGAGGGCGCGAAGGGCGAGTACAAGGCCGCAGGCAAGGACAAGGCCGAGTTCGCCGTCTACTCCTCGCCCGCCGAGGCGCAGATGGCGGTGGACCGCGGTGAGCTCACCGTGCGTTCGCTGATCAAGGTCCGGCTCATCCACCAGCGTCCGCCGAAGGAGATCGAGGCGAAGCTGTTCCCGGAGGGCTGGAACCGAGGCGACGCGTGGCTTGCCGAGACCACCCTTGGTCGCGTGCTGTTCAACGAGCTGCTCCCGGCGGACTACGCGTTCATCAACGAGCAGATGCCGAAGAAGCGTCAGGCGACGATCATCAACGATCTGGCCGAGCGCTACCCGATGATCGTGGTCGCGCAGACCGTCGACAAGCTCAAGGACGCTGGCTTCTACTGGGCCACCCGTTCCGGCGTGACGGTCTCCATGTCCGACGTGCTCGTGCCGCCGGAGAAGACCGAGATCATGGAGCGCTACGAGGCGCTTGCCGATCAGATCGAGAAGAAGTACCAGCGTGGTGCGCTCGATCACCAGGAGCGCAACAACGCCCTGGTCAAGATCTGGCAGGAAGCGACCGAAGAGGTCGGTACGGCACTGCGTGCGCACTACCCGCCGGACAACCCGATCATCACGATCGTCGAGTCGGGCGCCACGGGTAACTTCACCCAGACTCGTACCCTCGCCGGTATGAAGGGTCTGGTGACGAACCCGAAGGGTGAGTTCATCCCGCGCCCGATCAAGTCCTCGTTCCGTGAGGGCCTGACCGTGCTCGAGTACTTCATCAACACCCACGGTGCTCGTAAGGGTCTGGCCGACACCGCGCTTCGTACCGCCGACTCGGGTTACCTGACCCGTCGTCTGGTGGACGTCTCGCAGGACGTGATCGTGCGCGAGCACGATTGCGCCACCGAGCGCGGCATCATCGTGCACATCGCCGACAAGCAGGCCGATGGCGCGCTGATCCGGGACGCGCACGTGGAAACCTCCGCGTACGCTCGCACGCTCGCCTCGGACGCGGTGGACGCCAAGGGCAACCTCGTCATCGGTAAGGGCGCCGACCTCGGCGACCCGGCCATCGACGCGCTGCTCGGGGCGGGCATCACCGAGGTTAGGGTCCGCTCCGTGCTGACCTGCACCACCGGTACCGGTGTCTGTGCCACCTGCTACGGCCGCTCGATGGCCACCGGCAAGCTGGTCGATATCGGTGAGGCTGTCGGTATTGTCGCCGCGCAGTCCATCGGTGAGCCCGGTACCCAGCTGACCATGCGTACCTTCCACCAGGGTGGTGTCGCGGGCGATGACATCACCGGCGGTCTGCCGCGGGTGCAGGAGCTGTTCGAGGCACGCGTGCCGAAGGGCAAGGCTCCGATCGCCGAGGTCAGTGGTCGCGTGCGGATGGAAGACGACGATCGCTTCTACAAGATCACCATCATCCCGGATGACGGTGGTGAAGAGGTTGTCTACGACAAGCTCTCGAAGCGTCAGCGTCTGCGTGTCTTCAAGCACGACGACGGCACCGAGCGTCTGCTCTCCGACGGTGACCACGTCGAGGTCGGCCAGCAGCTGCTGGAAGGCGCGGCGGATCCGCACGAGGTGCTGCGCATCATGGGTCCCCGTCAGGTGCAGATCCACCTGGTCCACGAGGTCCAGGAGGTCTACCGCTCGCAGGGTGTGTCGATCCACGACAAGCACATCGAGGTCATCGTGCGCCAGATGCTGCGTCGCGTGACGATCATCGACTCGGGTGCCACGGAGTTCCTGCCCGGTTCGCTCACCGAGCGTTCCGAGTTCGAGGCCTCCAACCGTCGCGTCGTCGCCGAGGGCAATGAGCCCGCGGCGGGTCGCCCGGTGCTGATGGGTATCACGAAGGCGTCGCTCGCGACGGATTCGTGGCTGTCGGCGGCGTCCTTCCAGGAGACCACTCGAGTCCTGACGGACGCGGCGATCAACTGCCGCTCCGACAAGCTCATCGGCCTCAAGGAGAACGTGATCATCGGCAAGCTGATCCCGGCCGGTACCGGTATCAACCGCTACCGCAACATCACGGTGCAGCCGACCGAAGAAGCCCGTGCCGCCGCGTACGCGGTGCCGTCCTACGACGACACCTACTACAGCCCGGACAGCTTCGGCCAAACCACCGGCGCCGCAGTCCCGCTCGACGACTACGGTTTCAGCGACTACCGCTAACCCGGTACCGCGCAACACATCCGGCCCCCGCTCCCTTCGGAGCGGGGGCCGTTTGCGTTATCTGCCGGTCGTCAATCCCACCAGGCCGTCAACACACCTTCGGTATACGGCCAGCTCCCGAGCGCATCCCCCATCTCCTCCTGGTTCTCCTGCACGATCACTTCGCTTGCCCCCCAACGCTCTTCCTCCGCCACCCGAGCCAACTCCCGCGCCTTGTCCAGACTCTCGGTCAGCACGAACAACGTGTCCACGTTCCAGGTGTTGTCCGGCAGATCGCGCAGCTTGATCAACGACATCGGCGCAAGCCAGTCAGGATGCGCTGCCAAGGCCACCCCGAGCCGATCCATGCACACCGCAACCCACAGATCTCGATGCCGCTCCAGGCTCGCGACAACGCGACCACCATCGAAGTCGTTGAACCGCCGCCGCCGAACCAACTCCAGCTGAATCTCCTGCACAGTCGCACTAGAAAGCATCGGCCCACTCATGGGTCACTCCTTCGCACAGCCGGTCGAATTGGGCACAGCTACCGTAGCCAATCCACCCGCCACCCCAGCGATGTAGGCGTCCAAGTGCGTTCTCAGCCGAGAAAGGGCCGTGCCCGGCCTTCAGCGTGATGTTGCAGCCGGAGTCGGACAGTGTCGTGGACCGGGAGCCTGTCGAGTTCGCCGAGATTGAGGTAGCGGACTGCCGTGGACTCGTCGCTGACCGCCAACTCACCACCGACCACCTGCCCGTAGTAGGTGATGTTGAATTCCTGCCGCACCTCGCCGTCTGTGTATGCGATGACGTGGTCCGGATCGGTGTAAATGCCGAGCAGCCCAGTGATTTCGATGTCGAGCCCAGTTTCTTCCTTCGTCTCCCGGACCACGCACTGCTCCAGCGTCTCGCCGATCTCCATCGTCCCGCCGGGCAGCGACCAGTTACCCGAGTCGGACCGGCGCTGCATCAGGATCGCACCATGCTCGTCGACGATGAGCGCGGATCCGCCGGGTACCAGGCTGTTTGCCCTGGGGGCGTTGGGATCTCGGTAGTAGTCGCGCCTGTCGCTCATACCTGCCCCTGACCTGGGTACGGAGTTGCGGACTCCCAGATTTGTTCGAACTGGTCGGCGTACGAAGAGAAGATCCCGTGTGGCGAGAGCTGTCGTAGGTGCAGCGCGGGATGCTGGTAGCCACGGGCTCGGACGAGGCATAGCGCAACTCGCCCGGCGACGGCCTCAGATCGATTGTTGCATAACCGTTTTGAGTGCTAGGCGACCTTTACGGTGTGCGGGCCGACGCTGACAGTGATGTTGACGCTGCCTCCCAATGCTTGAGCATAGGCGCGGAGCGTATCGAGTTCCATCGCGGCAAGGTCGCCATTTTCGATCTGAGAGACACGCGCCTGCGAAACGCCGAGGATGGCGGCGATCTCGGCCTGGGTCTTTCCTACGGCTTTGCGTAGTTCCTTCAGATGGTGGCCAGCGATGTGAGCGTCCAATTGTGCGGCAGCGGCAGCCTGGGTTTCGGGGTCGGCCAGTTCCGGGTGTAGACGGTGGGCTTCCGCCTTAACTTCGCGCCAGTTTCGTGCAGGACTCATTGCTTCATCTCCTCGTTCTTCTCGGCGCGGTAGTCGGCATAGCGTTGCTCGGCCAACGGGATCGCGTCGTCGTACCAATGGGACCAGCGTCCGGCCTTGTCGCCTGCGACGAGGACGATGGCCTCGCGGTCGGGATCGAAGACGAACAGCATGCGGATCTCCGAATGTCCGCGCGAGCCAGGCCTCAGTTCCTTGAGGTTGCGTAGGCGGCTGTGCTCGAGTGTGTCGACCAATGGCCGCCCGAGGGTTGGACCTACCGCTGCTAGTCGGTCGAGTGCTTGTTCAACTAGGGCGGCTGTCGCAGGGTCTGATTCGCACAGCTTCATGAACCAGTGGTCGACCGGTTCGAGAAGCACGAGTTCCCAGGTCACCTAGAAAATATAACATAGGCCTTATGTCAGGAAGCGTGATGGGAAATTTACTTTTTGGAGGGATATTTTCTGTAAGAATATTTTCAATTGAAGGGGTTTGGTGGGTGGTGCGTGAGCGCGGCTGGGACCTGCCGAATCCTGGTCCGCCCGTTGCGAAAGCGAGTCGCTTCATGACCGAGTACCACCAGATCTTCGATCTCGGTGACTTCACCACGCAGCATGGTGCCACGTTGCGCGGCGCCTTTCTGGCGTATGCCACCTATGGCGAGCTCAATGCCGAGAAGAGCAACGCCATCGTCTATCCGACGTGGTACTCCGGGCGACATTGGGACAACGAGTGGTTGATCGGGCCGGGGATGGCCCTGGACCCGGCCGAGTACTTCATCATTGTGCCGAACATGATCGGCAACGGCCTGTCCAGCTCGCCGAGCAACACCCTGCAGCCGTACGACCGCGCGCGCTTCCCCGACATCACCGTCTACGACCAGGTGGCCGCCCAATATCGTTTGGTGACAGAGAAATTCGGCATCGAGCGCCTCGCCTTGGTAACCGGCTGGTCCATGGGAGCCGGCCAGACCTACCAGTGGGCGGTGAGCTATCCGGAGATGGTCGAGCGGATCGCCCCGTTCTGCGGTTCCGCGCGAACGAGCCTGCACAACAAGGTCTTTCTGGAGGGCGTCAAGGCGGCGCTGACCGCCGACTCGACCTTCGCGGGCGGCTGGTACGGCGAAAACTGGCCGACCACCGGATTACGCGCCCTGGCAAGGGTTTACGCGGGCTGGGGTTACTCGCAAGCCTTCTACTGGGAGAAGGAGTACGAGAAGCTCGGCTACACCTCACTCGAGGACTTCCTCATCGGCTTCTGGGAGGGCTTCTTCCTCGACGGCCGCGACCCGAACAACCTGCTCACCATGCTCTGGACCTGGCAGAACGCGGACGTCGGCCAGACGCCCGGCTTCGACGGTGACACCGAGGCCGCGCTCGCCTCGATCAAGGCCACCGCCCTGGTCCTGCCTGCGCAGAAGGACCTCTACTTCCCGCCGGAGGACGAGGCCTGGGCCGTCTCCCGCATCCCCAACGCCGAACTCCGCGTGATCCCCGGCATCTGGGGCCACTTCGCCGGTCACGGCAAACATCCCGAAGACACCCGATTCATCGACACCGCCCTAACCGATCTCCTAGGCAAGCCCGGTGGCCTGGCCTGATTCGGGCCGTGAGCTACATATGCGTGGTCGCGCTCGGCGCACTGCTGCTCATCGGCATCGTCGTGCTCGCGGTCTGGGACGACGTGCGTGATCGGGGCGAGGATCGAACCGAGGAGAAGCGCATCGATATAAACAACCATTGAGGTTCATTCGGACGTCACCGCGGCGTCGGCGGCGGCCGTCACACTGGGTCCATGCGTCGAACGTCGGTGGGTGTCGCGATGGTTCTGCTGGCCGGTGTCCTGAACATGGATACCGCGGCTGCGGACGGGCCGCCCGCGCTGTTCGATCTGCAGGCGCATCGTGGTGGGGCGGCCCTTGTGGTGGAGAACACGCTGCCCGCGTTCGCGAATGCGCTGGAACTCGGCGTGCACACGCTCGAGCTGGACGTGCAGATCACCGAGGACGGGTACGCGGTGGTCACCCATGACCGTGATCCGAGTCCGGACAAGTGCGTCGACACCGTCCCCGCCTTCCTCGGCGATCCGAAGTTTCCGTATGTGCCTGGTACCAGGTTCATTCGAGACTTGACGTTGGCCCAGGTCCGCACCATCGATTGCGGCTCAAAGCGATTGGCCGACTTCCCGGAGCAGCGAACGGCCCCCGGCGCTCGAATGCCGCTGCTGTCAGAGGTTTTCGACCTCGTGCACGCCTATCGCGCCGATGAGGTAATGCTGAACGTCGAGTCCAAAGTCGAAGCGGGCGCACCGGAACAAACCGCACCCCGCGAGCAGTTCGTGCAGGTGATCGCGGCCGAAGTGCGGCGAGCGCATCTCGAAAACCAGGTAACCATCCAAAGTTTCGACTGGGGTTCCCTCATGCGCATGCGCGAGGTTGCGCCGGAATTGCCGCTCGTCGCGCTGACCAGCGGGCAGGATTTCTTGCAGCAAGGTCAGCCCGGTGCGTCGCCGTGGTTGGGCGGCATCGATATCGATGACTTCCCCGGCTCGCTTCAGGAGAAGTT
This sequence comes from Nocardia sp. NBC_01499, assembly GCF_045040275.1. Taxonomy (NCBI): domain Bacteria; kingdom Bacillati; phylum Actinomycetota; class Actinomycetes; order Mycobacteriales; family Nocardiaceae; genus Nocardia; species Nocardia sp. NBC_01499. The sequence goes on from NZ_CP109426.1 coordinate 6,418,296, forward strand.
CGTCGGCGCCGCAGCGTCTTTCGGCGCTGCAGCAGTATCGCCGGTGCACGGCAGCCCGCAGGACGGTACCGTCGACGACCCCGGCTATCAACCCTTCACGACCGCCGCTCTGGTGCAGGCCGCCCACCGGCGCGGCATGCGAGTGGTGCCGTGGACGGTCGATGACCGAGCCACCATGACCGCGCTGATAGACCTCGGCGTAGACGGCCTCATCACCAACCGCCCAGACCTGTTGCGCACCATCCTCGCCGAGCGCGGCTACCAGCTACCGAAGGCATACCCCCGTCCCTGACCCGCAGTCTGGAAATGATCGCGGTCGCACGGAAAGTGGACAACGCCCACCCCGCACGGTATGAAAATAGAACACGTTTCAGTTTTGCGGTGGGAGATGCGATGGACAGCGCGGCCATGGGCGAGTTGGTGATGGCGGGGTTCCAGAAGTTGGGGTTCATCCAGTTCGCCGGGATCGAAGGGGTGGAGTTCGATGCGGGGCGCAACGTCGTGCGGATGGCGCCGCGCGCCGAGCATCTGAACCACAACGGCGATCTGCATGCGGCGGTGCTGTTCGGGCTGGCCGAGACCGCGGCGATGGGTGCGTCGGTATCGGGCATCGTCGACCTGATGGGGGAGACCTTCATCGTGGCAAGGGATGGCCGGATCGAATATCGGGCGCGCGCGAAAGGTGATGCGGGACCGTATCTTGCGACATCGGAGGTGTCCGGCGAGGTCTTGCAGCGGGTGCGCGCGGATATCGCGGCGCGGACATCGATCGAACTGGAAGTGCCGGTGAATATCACCGATAACACCGGAAAGTCCGTTGCCGCAGCGACATTCACCGCGGTCATCCGGCCGCGTAGGTAGTAACCGGCGTGGGTGCGCTTGGTGACCGAGCGCACCCACCGCCTCAGCGCTCGCTGTCGAGCAGCGCCATCTGCGCGGTGGCGTAGCGTTCACCGGCGATCTGATCGGCGGGCACCGCGGCCTCGATGGTGGCCAACTCGTCCTTGGTCAGCGAGATATCCAGCGCGCCAACGGCTTCGGTCCAGCGTTCGCGCCGCCGGGTGCCGATGATCGGCACGATATCCGTGCCGCGGGCCAATACCCAGGCGATGGCCAGCTGGGCGACCGAAACATCCTTGCCCGCGGCGATTTCGGCGAGTGCGTCCACCAGCTTCAGATTCTGGCTGAGGTTCTCGCCCTGGAAGCGCGGGCTGTGCGCACGGAAATCGTTGGCGGCGAACGTGGTTCCGGCCTGCACCGAGCTGCTGAGCAACCCACGCGACAGCACACCGTAGGCGGTGATGTCGATGCCGAGTTCGCGGCACAGTGGCAGGATCTCGGCCTCGATGCCGCGCGAGATCAGCGAGTACTCGATCTGCAGGTCGGCGATCGGATGCACCGCCGCAGCGCGCCGGATGGTGTCGGCGCCCACCTCGGACAACCCGATGTGTCGCACATAGCCCGCCTCGATGAGCTCGGCGATCGCGCCGACGGTGTCCTCGATCGGGACATTCGGGTCGAGCCTGGCCGGACGGTAGATGTCGACGTACTCGACGCCGAGCCGCTGCATGCTGTAAACGAGGAAGTTGCGCAGGGCCTCGGGCCGGTTGTCCACGCCGCCCCAGGTGCCGCCGGGCCCGCGCAGCGCGCCGAACTTCACGCTGAGCACCACGTCCTCGCGGGGCCGTTCCGCGATCGCTTTGCCGACCAGTAGCTCGTTGTGCCCGGCGCCGTAGAAATCGCCGGTGTCGATGAGGTTCGCGCCGGAATCGAGCGCGGCGTGGATCGTAGCGGTGGATTCGGCGTCGTCGGCGGCACCGTACACGCCGGACATGCCCATCGCGCCGAGCCCGATACGGCCGACGGTCGGCCCGGTCTTGCCGAGCTGAGCAGTGGGGATCTTCGAAGTCGTCATGAGATAAGCCTGACCCTCCGGCACGGATTGCGGCAGAGATCGCTGATCGGGGGATTCCCGATCCCTGGCTGAGCGGCGCGTTCCGGGGGAAAGTAGAGGTATGGACAGAACCGAGCTGGCCGACTTCCTGCGCCGCCGTCGCGAGACGCTCACGCCCGCGGATGTGGGTTTGCCGCCCGGTGTTCGGCGTCGCACTCCCGGCCTGCGCCGGGACGAGGTGGCGCTGTTGGCCGGCATGTCGACGGACTACTACACCCGGCTGGAGCAGTCGCGCGGGCCGCGGCCGTCCACCCAGGTGCTCGCCTCGCTGGCCCGCGCATTGCGCTTCAGCAGCGACGAGCGTGACCACCTTTACCATCTGTGCGACCACGCGGCGCCGGGACGCGAACTCACCGACAAGCACGTCGGTCCAGGACTGATGCACCTGCTCGCCAAGCTGGACGACACCGCAGCCACCGTGATCACCGACCTCGGCGAGGTGCTCGTGCAGAACCGCATGCACACCCTGCTGCTCGGCGATCACGGCAACCGCAACGGCTGGGACCGCTTCTACGCCTACCGCTGGTTCACCGATATCGAAGGACGCGCGAACTTCCCCGAAGCGGACTGGGATCGTTTGGGCCGCAAGCACGTCGCGGATCTCCGTGCGACCGCCGCCCGCCGAGCCGGCGACGCCGACGTCGCCGAATTCATCGACAAGTTGCGTTCCGTGAGCACGGAATTCGTCCGCCTCTGGGACGAACACGAAGTGGCGGTGCGACTTTCGGACACCAAGAGTATCCAGCACCCACAGGTCGGCCTGATCGACACGATCTGCGAGACACTGCTCACCCCGAACGCCGCCCAACGCCTGCTTGTCTACTTACCGCGCCCCGGCACGGATGCCGCCGAGAAGCTGGACCTGTTGCGCGTCATCGGAACTCAGACCTTGGACTCCGCCGACGATATCGACGCACACCGGCCCTGATCCGACGAGGGCCGCCTAGTGCTTGCGGCGTCGCCGCCCGTGCCGGATCAGGGCGCGCCGGACACGTATTCGAGCGCCGCGTCGATCGCGGGCTGACCGCCGGCCATCGCGAGCCCGGCCGCCGCGCCGAGTGCCGCACCGAGCACCGTGGTGATCGGCACCGTGATGAAGTCGATGACGAAGAGTCCAAGCGGAAAGCCGAGGACGAAGCCGATTCCGGCGCCGATTCCCGCGCCCGCCAACACAATCGGCATGGCCTTCTTGACCTCGGCGAAGAAGTTTTCCTGGCTGCTCACATCGCGCAGCGGCGTCTGCGACATATTGTCCGGAACGAGGGTGAGCCGATGCCCGGCCTCCTCGATGACCGGATTCAACGCCACCCGTTTGTCGCCGACGCGCAGCGCCATCGGCAATGCGGCGACCACACTTCCGTCGTGATCGGTCAGCGTGACGACCCTGCCGTCATGGATCAGGTCGAAGCGGCCGTCCTGGATCGTCGTCACCGCGGCGCGCCGATCCTCGGATGCCGCGACCTGGTAAGCGATTTCGGCGAAGGACCCGTGCACGTCGAGCGCGCCGTCGGGGGTGGTGGTTGCGGGTTCCGCGTGCGTGGCACCCGTGCTGATCACGGTGGCCACCAGGGCCAGCAGTGCCGTTGCGGTGATTCTGGAAACTCTCATCGTGCTCTTTCGGTAGCGCTGCCCCTGCGCAGTGTGTTCGTCGGCGACAGTAACAGGCGCGACCGGGCCGAACCGGTCTTTCGACCGGGCATGGCCGGAATGGCCGCCTCGCCACTTTGCGCCATCAGAAGGGTTCCGGCGCAACGTAAGTCGGCTTAGAGCTGTAATTCGCTGCTCAACCGTCGCAGGTATCCGGCGAACCGCTGCCGATCGAGCTCGTCCCAGTCGGCGGTGAGGTCGGTGAAGACGTGGCGCTGCCAGTCGCGTGCGTCGGCGAGCAGGCGCTCGCCGCTGGTGGTCAGCGCCAGCGAGGTCCGGCGCCGGTCGCGCTCGGACTCCGCGCGCGAGAGATGGCCCGCCGCCGTGGCGTCGCGCACCATCCGGCTTGCCCCCGAATGGTCAAGTCCGAGCTGATGTGCCACCGAGGTGATCGTGGCCTCGCCACCCTGCTCGACGGTGGCGGCTACCGCCTCGACCACCTGGACGTGCTGGGCGTGGCGCAGTTCGTCGGGTAGATCCTCCGACGTCCGGTTTATCCAGCGTCGTGACCAGAATCGAACCAGCCGAAACAGTGCGGGTCCGCCGTCGGCGGCGGTCCCAGGCCTGGCGGTCGCCCGTCTGCTCATCCTGTCAGCCTAATCAGGTTCTGGCCGGGCCGATCCGGCGCTTGCGCGGCTTGAGGTGCAGGCCGGGCAGAGGTGGGGCCGGGATGCGCTGCTCCGGCGGATGGCCGGCGATATCGGCGAAGCGGCTGAGATCGCGGTTCTCCCAATCGTTTCGGGCCGCCACGATGTCTTCATGGCTGCGGGCCACGAAGTTCCACCACATCACCAGTTCCTCACCGAACGGCTCGCCGCCGATCAGCGCGAAATGCGCTCCGGCACTGCTGGTCAGCGAAATCTCGTCGCGATCGGTGCCGAGGTAGAGCAGCGGTCCGGCGGCCAGCGGTGTGCCGTCGACCGTCACCTCGCCCTCGATGACCATCAGCGCGTGCTCGAAACCGCGTTCCAGCGGGAGGGTCACCTTGCCCGGTTCCAGCCGCACGTCCGCGCCGACGATCGGCGTGTACGCGGTTGCGGGAGAAGTGATTCCGGCCAGTGCGCCGATCAGCACGACGGCACGGATTCCGGGTGCCTGGTAGACCGGCAGCTCGCGATGCTGCTCGAAGTGTGGATCGATCCCGGTCTTGTTGCCGGGCAAGGCGATCCACAGCTGCAGGCCGTGCCCGGCGTGCGCGCCAGCGACACCGTATTCGGAATGCGCGATGCCGCGACCCGAGGTCATCAGGTTCAGCTGACCCGGCTCGATCTGCACATCGGAGCCGACCGAGTCGCGGTGCCGGATCCGGCCGTCGAACGGCCAGGTCACCGTCTGCAGGCCGATGTGCGGATGCGGGTCGATATCCGGCGACGCCCCGGTGTCGGTGACCGTCGGCGAGCCGAAGTGATCCAGGAAGCACCACGCGCCGACGGTTGGCAGATCACGTTGCGGCAGAACGCGTTCCACGAAGACGCCGCGCACGCCGCCGAGTGGCACCTCGCGCGACGGGTACAGCTCGGCTACCGGGCCAGGGCCGGGCGCGGGCTCGCACAACGCCTCCGCGGGATGCGGATCAAGGTCACTCATGGCTGCGCCTCGCTGGCGCTCGGCTCCGCCATTCGCGGGGACGCTGTGTCGTTGGTTCGCTCGCTGCGCTCCCTCACCGACTGATTCCCTTACCGATGACATGCGCGTCATACTGCGGGTGCTTCTCCAGGTAAGCCTTGATGAACGGGCACAGCGGCCGGATCACGCGCCCGCGCTCGACCACATCCTCGATGGCGTGCTTGGCCAGCGTGCTGCCGAGTCCCTTGCCGGAGAACGCGCCGTCGATCTCGGTGTGCGTGAACACCGTTTCGTCGTCGCGCTCCTCGTACTCGGCGAACCCGGCGAGCTCCCCGCCGTAGAACACCTCGTACCGGTGCTTCTCGTCGTTGCGGACAACCTTGGATTCCGAGGCGGCTGCGGTCATGGTCGAGTTCTCCTTCGATGCGCGGACCGGATGTCTGCTGAGGATCGACACGCGATTGAACGCGCCGATCGTGGTGGCTGCCCAGACGACGACGGACAGCTGGTCGTCGGTCAAATGTTCGCGAGCGAAAGCGTACTCACGCTCGATGGTATGCTCGTCCGGCAGCGTGGCGGTGATCTCGGCCAGCGCGAGCGCGGCCTGTTCCTTCGGCGAGTACAGCGCCGTGCGCCGCCACGCGGGCAGCACGGCCAGTTCCTGATCGGTGTTCCCGGCGGCGAGCGCGGCGCGCTGGTGCGTGTCCAGGCAGTAGGCGCAGCCGTTGATCTGGGAAACCCGCACGTTGATCAGCTCGATGAGCTTGCGGTCCAAGCCGACTTCGGCGCCCGCGGCGCGTACTTCGCTCGCGACCTTGCTCAGTGCACGGAACGCGGCGGGCGTCTGCTTGTCGATCCAGACGCGGTCATGCGATACATCGGGCTTCACTCCACTGGATATTAGTGGCCCGCGCGGCCGGGCACTCGGTGGGGTCGCATTCAAACGGACCGAGGTCCGGCTTCATTTACACCGGCGTACAGAACTCGTAGAGATCGTTCGCCAGCCCTCGCGCGGGCCGGTGAACCGGACAAACATTGAGGGTTCATCAAAGGAGAAACGTCATGAGGTTCCGCAACCGCACCGCCCCCACCTTGGTCGCCGCCTGCCGCCGCAGCGCGCACCGAATCTGGGCCAGGCAGGATCTCACCCCGCAAGAGCGAGCGAACTTGATGGTCGGGTGGACCCCGCCCGCGATCATCAGCGCCTCGCTCGGCGGGCGAACCTTCCACTGAGGCAGCGCCACTCCGGCAGAGACCGCGCCCTCGGTAGAGACAGTGTGGCCCCGGCGATCCGAATTCGGGTCGCCGGGGCCGCCTGTTGTTCCTAGATTTCGGCGAATCGCCGCAGGTTGAACGGCTCGACCAGGACCTGGTCCAAGGCGGCCGCGCACTGCTTCAAATGCGGGGTCTCGAAGTGTGCCGCCAAGGCCTCCGCGTCGACCCATTCCTCGAGCAGCACGACCCGGCTCGCATCGGTGGGGTGCAGATACAGCTCGTAGCCGAGGCAGCCGTCTTCGGCGAGGGTCGGCTCGATCATGTTCTGCAACACCTCGCGCAGCTCGGCCTCGTGGCCCGGCTTGGCGGTGAAGCGGACATTGAGCGTCAGCGTGGACACGGTGAACTCCTGATCTGTTGTGGTGCTTGCTATTCCCTGCCCGCGGAGACGAAAGACAGATCCCCGGAACGGTTTCCGGCCACCTGGCCCGCGATCGGCTCCAGCGTCGCCAGCTCGTCGGCGGTCAGCTCGATGGTCGCGGCCGCAACGTTCTCGGCGAGCCGAGTTCTGCTGCGGGTACCGGGAATCGGAGCCACCGACAGGTTGTGCACCCCGGCCTGCGCGTGCAGCCAGGCCAGTGCGACCTGTGCCAGGGTACCGCCGCGCGCCTCGGCGATGGTCCGCAGCGGAGCGAGCAGCTCGGCATTGCGGGCCGCGTTGTCCTCGGCGAAGCGCGGAAATGACCGCCGCACATCGCCTTCCGCGAGTTCTCGCACCGCGCCGGTCAGGAAGCCGCGACCGAGCGGCGAATACGGCACGAAGGCGACGCCGAGCTCGGCGGCGGCGGGCACCACCGTGCGCTCGACATCCCTGGAGAAGATCGACCATTCGGACTGCACGGCCGCGATCGGATGCACCGCCTGCGCCGCGCGCAGCTCGGGTCCGGTCACCTCGGACAGGCCGATCGACCGAATCTTGCCCTGCCGCAACAGCTCCGCCAGCACGCCGACGGTCTCTTCGATCGGCACCTGCGGGCTGCGCCGGTGCATGTAGTACAGATCGATGGTGTCGATGCCCAGCCTGCGCAGGCTGGCCTCCACCGCGTTGCGAATGTAGTCGGGTGAGTTATCGATGCCGCGATAGGTCGGGTCGTCGGCCTTGCGGACGATGCCGAACTTGGTGGCGAGCACCACCCGGTCGCGGTTTACCCGCACGAACTCGCTGAGGAATTCCTCGTTGTGGCCCGCACCGTAAACGTCCGCGGTGTCGAAGAACGTGACGCCCAGTTCCAGCGCCCGGTCCAGCGTCGCTCGCGATTCGGTGAAGTCGGAGGACCCGTAGAACTCGCTGATCCCCATGCAACCGAGCCCCTGCACGCTCACCTCGATGCCACTGGCACCCAACGTGGTCTTCGGGAGCATTCCTGCGGTGGTCATACCTTCATCCCTTCAGTGTCCTGCACTGTGATCGCGGCCGGGCGGGCGAACTGGGCCTTGCCCTCGTAGACGTCGATCTTGTAGTCCAGTACGGCCACGGTCTGCTGAAGTTCATCGATCTTGGCGAGCACCTCGGCGCGGGTATTGCGGAACATCGCCAGCCGCTCGGGAAACGTCGATTCGCCCGCACGCACCAACTCGGCGTAGCGGACCATGTCGGCCACCGACATCCCCGTGGTGCGCAAGCGGCCGATCAGCGCAAGCCACTCCAGGTCGCGATTGCTGAACCGCCGCTTCCCGGCGTGATCCCGGCCGATGTAATCCATCAGCCCGATCCGCTCGTACCAGCGCAACGTGTCCCGGCTGAGGCCCGACCGTTCGGCGACCTCGCCGATCGAAAACCGAGGAAGTTCCCAGTCGCTGCCTCGCTCGTGCAATGCGGCTTCACCCATGACACCCGCCCTTCTCGTAGAACCCCGTCGACGCTAGTCACCTGGAGTGCACTCCAAGCAAGTCCAATGTACGTAAAAACAGTGGTCGGGTTCCGGCCGGCTGTGTACCTTGCGTGGGACACTGGTAGCTGACCAGGGGCGGGACGAGCTGAGGAGCGAGGGTGACGGCACTTCCGGATTCGGGGCAGCTGCTGACGATTGCCGACTACATGGCGCTCGGAGAAGACGACGAGCGCTGCCGTAGGGAGCTGCAAGAGGGGGTACTCAGTATTTCGCCGTCGCCGAAGCCACGACATAACGTCGCGGGTGCCAAGCTCTACGTCCAAATAGACGCGCAGCTTCCTGCAGGCTTGGTCGCGGTCCCTGATGTCGACCTTGACCTGCAACTTGTTCCCGAGGATGGGCCCGCCACGGTCCGGCGGCCGGACCTGGTTGTGGTCGAACGGGCCGAATTCGACCGAGTCGGTGAAGAGGAGGGGATCCTCCGCGCATCCGCCGCCCACCTCGTCGTCGAAATCGTATCGCCGGGCTCCCGGCGAACGGATTACGTCATGAAGCGCAGCGAGTACGAGGACGCCGGAATATCGCACTACTGGATCATCGACATGAGTCCGCCGCTCAGCTTGGTGGCTTTCCGGCTGACCGAAGAACTCGGCTACGTCGATAACGGTGAGGTGACCGATGTCTTCACAACCACCTCGCCGTGCCCGCTGACTATCCGGTTGGACCAGCTGGGCTGAACTGTGCGGCGTAGGCCGACGCGGTTAGAGCTCCGCAGTACGATCGCGGACTCGCGTCGGCCCAAAAGCCCGCGCTCAGTTGTACTTCGGCAATTCCTGAATCGCCCACTGATTCCCATCCGGGTCAGCGAAGAACGTGAACTTCCCCCAATCCAGAGTCTCCACCGGCTTCGCCTCCACCCCGGCGGCCACCAACTGCTGGTACGCATCCTCAGCGCTGGCAACCACCATCTGCATCCCGCGCACACTCCCCGGTGCCGCCTCGGTGAGCCCCTCGCCGATGCAAATCGAGCACCCCGACCCGGGCGGCGTGAGCTGGACGAACCGCAGCTTCTCGTCAACCCGGTGATCGTGATCGGCATTGAATCCGATCTTGGTATAGAAGTCCTTCGCGCGATCCACGTCGGTCACCGGAATCGCGATGAGCTCGATTTTCCAATCCATCGCCCGAGCATCTCACCGGCCACCGACAAAGTTCCCCCTTCCGGCCTACCCTGGGGAGCATGCCTGGTAAGGACGTCAACCGGATCAGGGCCCGTTCGGCCCTCGAAACGGTCAAGGAAAGCCCGATGATCACCGCCGTCGCGGTGGCACCGGTCGTGCTCGCGCTCGCCGTTGTGTGGTGGCTGCTCGGCGGATTCGCCGCGTTCGTGCTGCTGGTCGTCCTCGGCGTTGTCGTGGTGGTCGGCGGCAAGTTGCTGCGCTGACGGCCAGCTCAGCGGGGGATGTGGAAACGCACAAGCTCGCCGGTTCCCGGATCGACCTGCGCCCAGGGCCGGTCGAACTCGAGCACGGCCAGCGCCGAGGTCGGGAACTTGCGGCTGAGCTCGATGGCGGGCGTCGAATTCCGATTGCCCGCCAACTCCCATGCCGTCCACGGCATTCCGGGCGCGTGCCCGATCACCAGCAGCGTCGACACCTCGTCGTCGCTGAGCTGGACCAGCTCGATGAGGCTTTGCGGGGAGGCCTCGTAGATTCCCGCCTCATAGACCACCGGCGCCGAAACACCGGTGGCGGCCAGCGTTTCCCTGGTGCGCGTCGCGGTGGAACATCGCACCGCGTCGATCGCGGGTTGGGTCTGGCGCAACCACTCGCCCGCCAGACCCGCTTCGCGCTGTCCGCGCGGCGCCAGCGGGCGCTCGTGGTCGCCGACACCGTCGGGATAGGCCGACTTGCCGTGTCGCATGAGGATCAGAGTCCGCACCATGGAGATACCGTAAGGCCTCCGGACGCATGGCCTCGACCACACTCGAGGCAAACTGAAAGCGGCGTCACATCGCGGTGGTTCCGCGGCGTGCCGTTTTTGTCCACCTCTGCCCACCGGGTGGCCTACAGCCCACGTACATCTTCGAGGATCTGCACAATATGGCCTACGTAATCACGCAGCGTTGTTGCAACGACGCCAGCTGCGTTTCCGAGTGCCCTGTCGATTGCATCCGTCCGACCCCGGACCAACCGGAGTTCGCGACGACCGAGATGCTCTACATCGACCCCGACACCTGTATCGACTGCGGTGCGTGCGTCGATGCGTGCCCGGTGGAGGCCATCTTCTCCGAGGACGACCTGACCGCATCGCTGGCCAGATACCGCGACATCAATGCCGCCTACTTCGAACGGCATCCGCTCGAATCCAACTTCGACCCGATCGTGACCCCGCCACGGCCGCCGAAGGAACTCGGCACCCTGCGGGTAGCGATCGTCGGTGCCGGTCCCGCGGCCTGCTATGCGGCCGACGAGCTGTTGCGCAGGGCGGACGTGGAGGTCGAGATGTTCGACCGGGTGCCGACCCCGTGGGGTCTGGTCCGGGCGGGCGTCGCCCCCGATCATCCAGGCACCAAGACGGTCTCGGGTTTGTTCGAGTCCGCGTTCCGGCGCGAGACGCTGCAGTACTACCTCAATGTCGAGATCGGCACGCACATCTCGCACGAGGAGTTGCTGAAGCATCACCACGCGGTCATTTACGCGGTCGGCGCGTCGACCGATCGCCGCCTCGATGTGCCGGGCGAAGACTTGCCAGGCAGTCATTCCGCCACCGAGTTCGTCGCCTGGTACAACGGCCATCCCGACTTCGCGGACCGGCAGTTCGACCTGTCCGGCGAGCGGGCCGTGATCGTCGGCAACGGCAATGTCGCACTCGATGTCGCGCGCGTGCTGACCGTCGACCCGGACGAGCTGGCCAAGACCGACATCGCCGACCACGCGCTGGACGCCTTGCGGCACAGCAATATTCGCGAGGTGGTCGTGCTCGGCCGTCGCGGCCCGCTGCAGGCGGCGTACACCTCGTCGGAGTTCCTCGCGCTCGCTCACCTGAAGGGCATCGACGTCATCGTCGACGAGTCCGACCTCGCGCTCGATCACGCCAGCCAGTCACTGCTGGACGACCCGGAGGTCGAGCCGTCGCTGAAGCTCAAGTACACCCTCGCCGAGGAGTACGCGGGCGGACGGCGCGACCCGAACCACAAGCGGATCATCTTCCGCTACCTGGCCTCGCCGACCGCGCTCACCGGCACCGAGCACGTCGAGGCGATCGAGTTCGTGCACAACGAATTGTTCGAGGAGAACGGCCAATTGGTGGCCAGGTCGACCGAGCGCACCGAGCGTATCGAGGCCTCGCTGGTGCTGCGTTCCATCGGTTACCGCGGCGCGGCCGTCGCCGACGTGCCCTTCGACGAGCGGCGCGGGGTCATGCCGAACGAGCACGGCCGGGTGCTCGACACGGACGGCACCCCGCTGTCCGGTGTGTACGCGAGCGGCTGGATCAAGCGCGGCGCGCGCGGCGTCATCGGCTCGAACCGGATCGATGCCGAGGAAACTGTGGAGAACCTGATCTCCGACTTCACCAGCGGCAAACTCGCCGCGCCCGAGGCGGATCGAGCGGCGCTGAAGGCGTTGCTCGGTCAGCGGCAGGGCGATCTGGTGGATCGGGACGGCTGGCGGGCGATCGATCAGGCCGAGCGGGCCGCCGGCAAGTCCGCGGGACGACCGCGGGTCAAGTTCACCACGCGTGAGGATCTGCTGAAGGCCGCACGCGGCTGACGCCGAAGGCCGACCGGAGCCGAAAGGGTTCCGGTCGGCTAGTTTTCGGGCGGCAGCGGCATGATGCGGACGATGGTCGTTGTCGTCCCGCCGACCACGAACCACAGCCGGAGCACCGGACGCCCGGTGCGATCGCCCGGCTCGTAGCGGCTGCGCACGGCAACGTGCTGGCGGGCAAGCACCGGCGCCACGTACTCGATGACCGCGCGATGCGGGCCGCCGAGCAGCTTGGGGTACTCGACCATGAACTGTTCCACCGCCTGCCAGTAGCAGGCGTTGTTGACGTGGTTGTACTGGTCGATGTCGGTCGCGCGCACCGGAAATGGCATGTCGGTGTCCGACTCCGACGGCGCGGTATCGGTCAGGTACGGCCGCCAGCGCAGCCGGTGCTCCTGGGTGGTCTGCGCCAGATAGGCAAGGCCCTCGTCGCTGATCCGCGCTGGCATCTGGGTCGCCTCGCTGATATTGATCCAGAAGCCCTCTGTTTCGATCAGCCCACCGTTCGTGCTCGTCACCCGCACTCGCATATTCGTCCAGCGGGTCGAGAGCGCCGAGCACCAGCGCAGCAGCTGCACCTCGTCCGGCCACAGGATCGGCCGAATGACGTCGATCACCGTGCGACGGACGATCCAATTCGGATCGGTTCGATGAAAGAACGTCTTATGCAAATTCTCCCAGGCGATGTCCTGCAGATAGCGGGCGACGGCGTCGAACCGCAGCCGATCGTAGGGGTCCACGTCGCCTGCCCGGATGGGCCACGCCGAAGCAAAGCCCATGCCCTCCTGGGGAAGCGGGGCGAGTGGCTGATCGAGTGACACTGGTGCTCCTCGCGCTGCACGGTGTGCCGCGTTCTTCGTGTGGTGCTGTTGTGAGACGACTTTACGGGGCGTACGTCACACCATCGCGTCGAGTGCGACCGTAACCGACGGTATGCCCGCGAACAACGCCGCTACCAGGCATCATGGGCGCCATGAGCGACTCTGATCTGCCCGAGAAACTCGGCAAACCCGCCGAACGAGCGCTGGCCGCGGCCGGAATCCGCCAGCTCGACGACCTCACCTCCTGGACCGAACGTGATCTTGCCGCACTGCACGGCGTAGGTCCGACCGCCGTCACCAAACTGCGCACCGCCCTCGCCGCCCGCGATCAAACCTTCGCCTGAAGTCCCGTCGGCCGTAGACGCCGAGACGTGTCAGTGCCGCGCCGGTACGATCCGGAGCCAGGCACTACAGGGGGAGGACAACGGTGAAGCCGCTCGGCCGCCACGACCCGCGCACGGCCGGACGCCATCAGTTGATCGCGGTCATCGGCCAGGGCGCGATGGGGCGCGTGCTGCTCGGCCGTTCACCCGACGGCCGTCTGGTCGCGGTCAAGATGATTCACCGTCACCTCGCCAAGAACCCCGAGTTCCGCGCGCGGTTCCGCTTGGAAGTCCAAGCCTCCCAACGCGTCACCGGTGCCTACACCGCCGCCGTCATGGACGCCGATCCGGAAGCCCAGGAACCCTGGCTGGCCTCGGTTTTCGTGCCTGGTCCCTCCCTGCGCGAAGCCATCGATCAGCACGGCCCCATGCCTATCGGCGGGCTTCGGTTGCTGACCGCTGGACTCGGTTCCGCCCTCGTGGAAATCCATCGCGCTGGCATGATCCACCGCGACCTCAAACCCACGAATGTCCTTCTCGCGGAGGACGGTCCGCGCGTCATCGACTTCGGCATCGCCCGTGCGTTGGCAGCCGATCTGCAGCTCACCAGCACCGGCACCCTCGTCGGCTCCCCGGCCTTCATGTCGCCGGAGCAGGCGTCCGGGCACGAACTCACCACCGCCAGTGATGTTTTCTCGGTCGGCGCGATGCTGGTCATGGCGGCGACGGGGCAGAGCCCGTTCCTCGGCGCATCGGCACCACAGACGTTGTACAACGTGGTGCACGATCGCCCGGACACGAGCCGAGTGCCCGCGCCGTTGCGTCCCATCGTGGACGCCTGCCTGGACAAGAACCCCGCGTATCGCCCGGACCCGCGCCAGCTGATCGATTCGGTGGCGGCGATTACGGCCCGCTCCGGGTGGCCCACCGGCGTCAAGCAACAGATCACCCGAGATCGGGCGGATGCCAAGCGCTGGGTCGACACCGGCGGCGTGCTGCCGGAGGAACGATCGCCGCGCCGGACCGTGAGATGGGTTGCCGCAGCGGCTGTTCTGGCGCTGCTGGTGGTGGGTGCGGTTACCGCCTTCGCGGTCGGCCGCAACACTCCGGCACCCGCTGACCCGCTGGCCAACCGCACATTGGCACTGACAGATGACCAGTTGCGCCTCACCGACACCTGCGCGCTACTCGGCAACGATGTCGTCGGAAAGCTGGGGCAGCCGGTCAAACCGGAGCTGGCGGATTCGTCGCTCTGTGGGACGAAATTCATCGAGCCCGGTGGGCGACAGACCCAGATGACCGTTGGGGTTGGCATATCGGTGGCTGCCGGGAAGCAGCTGACCGAGCAGGTCGCGGGGAAATCCGTGCTGGACACCACGGCGGCCGCGCGTTCGTGTGGGCGGGCCGTTGCGGTTCGTGACCAACCGGCACTCGGTGTCGAGGTGAAAATCGGCGAGGCCGAAGGTGACGCCTGCAAGCTGGCGGACGACACCTTGAAGACCGTCGTCACTCGGCTGGTGACGAATCCACCGAGTGTGAGTCCGCCGAAACAGTCTGTCGTCCGGCTGATTCCGTGTGAGTCGGTAGATCAGGCGGTCATCGCCGCACATGCCGGACCTGGCGCGGGACCTACCCCGGTCGACGCGCACACCTGCACCTGGACGGGCGGTCCCGTCACCATCACCGTGCACACCGCCGAGGGCAAACGGGTCGATCTCGACCAGAAGTACGCCAGGCTGCTGGTGAATGGTGGCATGCTCGGTGACTTGCCTTCGGCCCGCCGGATAGACCCCGACGGCACGTGCGCGACCTACCATCTAGTGCGGCCGACCATCGAAGATCGAGGAGACCAGATCGCCGTGACCGTACAGCCGAACGGACCCGGCGCTGCCGAAACAGCCTGTGCTACTACTGAATCGATACTCGACGGTGTCGTTGCCCGACTGAGGAGCTTGTGATGGTGACACCCCTCGAGCGCGATGAACCCCAACACATCGGCCGGTATCGGCTGCTCGGCGAGCTCGGCTCCGGCGGAATGGGGCGGGTGCTGCTCGGCGTCGGTCCCGACGGCCGCCTGGTCGCGATCAAACAGGTGCATCAGCACCTGGTGGCCGAGGAGGACTTCCTGCCTCGGTTCCGCCGCGAGGTGCAGACCTCCGCGCAGGTCTCCGGTGCCTTTACCGCCGCGGTGATCGACTTCGATGTCGAGTCGGAGTATCCTTGGCTCGCTTCAGTTTTCGTGCCAGGAGTGCCCTTGGACAAGGCGGTCAAGGACTACGGGCCGCTCACCTCGGACGAAGTGCACAAGCTGGCGATCGGACTCGCTTCGGCACTGCAAGCCATCCATGGTGTCGGCCTGATTCATCGGGATCTCAAGCCCGCCAACGTAATTCTGGCCGAGGATGGGCCGAGGGTCATCGACTTCGGTATAGCTCGTGCGGTCGAGGGGAAATCCGAGCTCACCCACACCGGCTCGATCATCGGTTCGCCCGCGTTCATGTCGCCGGAACAGGCGCAATCACTGCCGCTGACCCCCGCCAGCGACATGTTTTCCCTCGGTGCCGTTCTAGCGATGGCGGCAGGCGGTGCGAGTCCTTTCGCCGGCTCGTCACTGCCGCACACGCTCTACAACATCGTGCACACCGAACCCGACCTGAGCGGATTACCGCCCGAGGTAAGGGAATTGGTGTCACCGTGCCTCAGCAAAGATCCGCAGGAGCGCCCCACACCCGCCCAACTCCTCGACTTCCTCGGACCACTACCGCCACAGCATCGCCCATGGTCGGCTCAGGTGCACAAGGCGATCAACGAACAGGAAGCGGAGATGTCGGCATTGCTGGCAGACCCGGAAGCCACTCACATCGTCGGAGCCGACTCGTCATCCGCCGCGGGGTCGCAGAGCGTCGATGACTTCGAGCGGCGATTGCAGGCGCTCGTCGAGATCCAACGCGCAAACACGTTGCGCGGGCGTCGAAAACGCGCCCTGATCGCTGTCTCGACCGTGCTTGTCCTGATCGCCGGCGTTCTGGCGGGCACCGCCCTGTTCGGTGGTAGTGACGATCACCCAACCGAACCGACGGTGAATCCGCTTGCGGCCCTGAATCTTACAAAACTCCGATCGATCGACCTGTGTGCCGCGGTGAAAGATCCACTGGTCCCGTCGCTGGGGGAGTGGACGAAGGCGCCGAGTTCTACGCAATGGGGCACCTGCGCGGCCGAGGCGGGCGGTTATCAGTTCGACTTCGATATCAAGCGGGTAGAGGGGTATCGCGACAACGGCAAGCGTGCGACCGGGGTTCCGGTACTGGAGGACGTGACCGGCGGAACCGACGGCTGCGGGCGAGCCCTGCTTCCGGCAAAGACGGATCCGCAGTTCGGTATATCGATACGAGTGAAGGGTGAACAGTCCGATAAAGCGTGCACCGTGGCAGACGATGCTGCCGCTCAGCTCGCGCATCGGATGACGGAACAGCCGCCGCTGCTCGCGGACATCCGCAGCTCACTTGCTCGGCACGACCCTTGTGCGCTGGTCGATTCGATTGTCGTCAAGCTGAACATCGGGGATCGAGTCCGAGGCACGCCAGATCTGCTGCACACCTGCAAATGGATCTCGACAGGCACCGTTACCGTTTCGCTCGAGCGCTCGAAGATCCTGGTACCGACCGAAAAGCCCATACCGTTCGACCTCGGTGGCGGAAATATCGCCTTCTTGGATGAGGCGGAATTGAGTTCGCCGACATGCGTACGTCGCGGTCAGTATCGCCAGATCGATAACAGTGATGCAGAGGTGGTGACAGTGCAGGTCGATAATCCGACGATGACAGAGCATCCTGAATTCAGATGCCTCGCAGCACAAACGGTACTGCAGAATGTGTTGGACAACCTTCCACGGGTGAGTCGATGAACTGGAATCCACGAGCGGCCATGGCCGTCTGTGTAACCCTCGCCGTCGTAGTCGGGGTGGGGGGATGCGGGTCGACGGTGGACGGTACCGGTCTTGCTGCCGAGGTCGACGTGCGAACGCTGGACACGGGCGTGTTCCCCACCGAGCAGCCCAAGATTTCGGCCCATCTGGACGATCTCGGTTATGCGCGGCTCGAGGCCGCGAGAATGGCCGACGCGGTCCTGAGTCCATCCGAGGTGGACGCGAGGTACACCGCTGGGGCATCGGCTCTGGTGCACACGGACGTGCAGTCGGTGACGCAGTATCTGGCCGATCCGGTGGTCCCCGTGTTGCTGAAATATGGCTTTGTACTTGGGTTTTCAACCGGCTCAGCCGACGACGTCTGGCCACTCAGGACAGCGTATTCCGGCAGTCGCCAGCGTGAGGGCTTGACCGTCACGGTGTTGCGCTTTCCGGACGCGGCGGCGGCGAAGTCGGCGGCAGCCGAAATCGACGCCGTAGACTTCGCAATCAACCCCGAAAACGTTGCCGTGCAGCTGCCCAAATACGCTGACTCGCGGGCACATTGGCGTCCGTCGGTGCCGACGTTGGGTAGCACGACCGCACACGGAATCTATGTGATCAATGTGCTGGCGGACTCGCGGACGACAGACATCAATCGGCTGGTCGAGGCGACCCAGAAGTATCTCGATGCCGAAGTAGGCGAACTCGACAAGTTCACGCCGACACCAACCGGAAAGTTCAGCACGCTGCGCCAGGATCCGGACGGTCTGCTCGTCCGAGTTCTGCACGACGGTGGTGTTGTCCCGGCGCCCGATGGGCAGGGTGAGGTGGTACTGACATTGCGCGGGTACCTGAACTATGTGCAGGATCAGCCGGGCCGGTTACCGGTAATGCAGCGGGCGGGAGTCGATCGGGTTGCGGTGACGCCCAACGCTTTCGGCTTCCGTGCCCGCGACGACGCCGCTGCGACACGATTTGTCAACGAGTCCGCGGAACTCGGCGATGCGGTGGACCGCCGTGCGGTGGATCCGCCAGCGGATGTGCCCGGCGCATCGTGCGTGCAGGACTATATCGCGCCAAAGGCGGCGCAATTCAGGTGCTTCGTCTCCTACCGGAGGTACGCGGCCCTAGTGCTCGGCGGCCAACTGTGGGAAACTCAGCAACGGGCAGCCGCACAATACGCCTTGCTTGCCAATAGTCAAGGATGATCGTGCATGGCTGAAGTCAGTAGCCCTGGTATGCGTTCCCATTAGCGACTGCCACCACGCCGGGGACATTCTTGACCGATCCATATGTGTCGATCGAATAGCGAACGCCCGCAATGATGTTGTCCACCGGGTTCCAAATGTCGTCATGGCCGGGTGCCTTGTAGGCGTTGAAGGTGCTGTCGATGGTCTGCATCAGCCCCCTGGATGGATGCCCATTGATCCAGTTGATGTCCTTGTCATTTTCCGCGTAAGGATTTCCGCTGGACTCGTGTTCGATGATCGTGGCGATGGCGCTCTCATCGATATCCTTGGGGTCATAACCCATTTCGATGAGCTTTTGTTTGGCCTCGGCGATCCACTTCGCCATATCGCCGCTCGGCATCGGCCCCGTCGGCGCGGATGAACTCGGCGTACCCGAACCGCTATAGCTCCCGCTATACGAACTGCCGGAAGAGGATCCGGAGTTGTTGTGATGGTTCCCCATCGCGTAATTGGGCTTGTACGACGAAGAGTTGCTGTTGCTCACCGGAGCAGGTGAGCTGACGCTGGCCGCTACCGTGCTCGCGGGCGGTGCGACGTTGGCGCTCGGCTCACCGAGCCCGCTGAACGCCTGCTCCAACTTCCCCACCGCCGCGTCGACCTGCGTTTTCGCCTGTGTCGCAACGGTTTCCGCGGACTTCAGCGCATTGGTCAGCTCCCAGGTGCGCGAGGCCGCCTGCAGTGACTCCTGGAAAACGAGTCCCTCGACGTTCGCCTTGTCCGAATGTTCACGCAGAGCCGCGATCCGGGTGGTGGCGTTGACGGTGCCGTTGGGCTCCACGTCGAACGGCGGGGATTGGTTGAGTGCGTCGTCGCGCAGTTGCAGCACTTTGGTTTTCGCCTCGACCAGGTTCTGGGTCTGGCTGGCGAAGGCCGTCTTCAGCTCGAGCAGTGCGGCGCTGACCGCGGAGGAGCGGGTCTTCTCGGTGTCCATCCGCGCGTTCGCGGCAGCCCCTGCCGTTCCGGACCATTTCTTGCCGTCGTCCAGCGCCTTCGTGTCGGTGGATCCCTTGCCGACGGCGGTGTCGAGGCCCTGCGAGATGGTTCCCGCCTGTTCGCCTGCGGCGGTGAGCTGTTCGGGCTTCCAGTTTTCTACGTCGGGGATGCTGAGGGTCATGGCAGTCCGATCGCGCGGAGTTTCGCGGCGAAGTCGTCTTCGGCCAGTTCGTATTTGCCCGCGGCGTTGTGCATGTTGTCGGCGATGGTGGTGAGTCGATTGCCGATCCGCTGTAGGCAGCGATTGACGACGTCGTTCGCCTGCTGTGCCGCGGTGCCGAATTCGGTACCGGGTAGCGCGGTGGCCGCGGCGGATAACGCTCCCCCCGCGTTGAGTCCGGTCACCTCCCCGGCCTCGGTCCCGAGAGTTTGCGCGAACGAGCGCAGTGCGCCCGCATCGACTTGCACGTTTGTTGACGATGGTTGATTGCGCTCGACCATGAGTCCCCCTTCACGCCCGACCATAGGTCGCGGTCAGCATAGCAAAATCGGGGCAGCTGAACAGGGGCCTCGGTGCACGCCGAAGTCGGGCGTGGGCGGGACAGCGCGGACAGGTTGAGCACCGCGAGTCGGCGCGGGTTACGTTGATCACGGCGGTACCGGCGCGCAGACAGGCCGGTGCCACGACAGAGAGGTCGGCAGATGCGCGTAGCCCAGGTCAGCAAACTGGAGGGACCGGAGTCGATCGAGGTCGTCGACATTCCGGAGCCCAAGTCGTATCCGGGGAGTGTGGTGATCGACGTGCACGCGGCCGGTGTCGCGTTCCCGGACGTACTGATGACGCGCGGGCTGTATCAGATGAAGCCGGAGCTGCCGTTCGTCGTCGGCGGCGAGGCGGCCGGCATTGTGCGCGAAGCGCCGGAGGGTGCGCACGTCAAGGCGGGCGACCGGGTGGTCGCGCTGACGCTGCTCGGCAATGCCATGGCCGAGGTGGCCGTCGCGCCCGCGCAGATGGTGTTCCTGCTGCCGGACAACGTCTCCCTCGAGGCCGGGGCAGGCATCCTGTTCAACGACCTGACCGTGCATTTCTGCCTGCGCAAGCGCGGCAGGCTCGCCGAGGGCGAGACGGTGCTCGTGCACGGCGCCGCGGGCGGCATCGGCACCTCGACGCTGCGGATGGCGGTCGCGCTCGGCGCCGGCCGGGTGATCGCGGTGGTGAGCACCGAGGCGAAGGCCGAGGTGGCCCGCGCGAACGGTGCCACCGATGTGGTGCTTGCCGACGGCTGGCTCGCGGCGGTCAAGGAACTGACCGGCGGTCGTGGCGTCGATATCGTGCTCGATCCGGTGGGCGGTGACCGATTCACCGACAGCGTCCGTTCGCTTGCTTCGGCGGGCCGCCTGCTGGTGGTCGGCTTCACCGCGGGGGAGATCCCCACCGTGAAGGTGAACCGGCTGCTGTTGAAGAACGTCGAGGTGATCGGCGCGGCCTGGGGCGAATGGGTGATGACGCATCCCGGCTACCTGACCGAGCAGTGGGCCGAGGTGGCACCGCTGCTGGCCGAGGGCAAGATCGAGGCGCCGAAGCCGGTGCTGTACCCGCTGGAACGCGCGGCCGAGGCCGTCGCGTCGCTGGAGAACCGCACGGCGACCGGCAAAGTCGTGGTCACGCTGCGCTGACACGCCGGAGGCGCGATGGTCGGCTTCGGGTACGCGCGGTTCAGCCGAGTCGAAATACGGGTTCGGTAAGCTGTCCGGCACGTCGCTCACGGCTGCAACGGACGACGTGAACCGCCGGATCGAGCGGGCGAACCAGCCGCATTTCCCAGGAGGAATGCCGCGTGTTCGACAACCGACCCCACTCCACCGTCATCGGCGACGTCACCGTCTTCACCAGGGGCGCCTGGCATTCCGGCCTTGACGTGGTCGTCCGAGACGGCGTCGTCACTGCGCTCGGCCCGGCGGCGCGCGCGGAATATCGAGGGCTCCCGTTCGTCGACGGCAGCGGCGGCTATCTGCTCCCCGGCTTCGTCAACACCCATACCCACCTGCAGCAGGCGGTGCTGCGCGGTATCGGCGAGGGCTTGCCCCTGCTGGAATGGCTGCGCTGCGTGGGGGAGCGCGCCGTCGCCGCCACCCAGGAACAGACGTATCTGTCCGCCTTGTCCGGCGGGCTCGAACTGTTGCGCAGCGGCGTGACCACCGTGATCGAGCACATGTGGCCGAACCGCTCGGATGCCGTGCACGACGCCATGATTCGCGCGCTTGACGAACTCGGCATCCGCGTCGTACTCGGCCGCGGCGTCGCCGACCGGGCCGATCGCACCCGCCGCTGGGGTCTCGATCCTCGGCTGATGCAGCCGCTGCCAGAGGTTTTCGCGCACATCGATGACCTCGACGCACGGCTGGCCGGTTCGCGGATCAGCACCGCGCTCGCCGTGCCGAATCCACGCTGCCTCACCCCGGACGGCATGGCCGCGGTCCGGGAGTACGCCGAACGCACCGACAAGACCGTGTCGATACATGTACTGGAGACATCGACCGACGAGGAAATGTGCCGATTGCACGCAGGCCGTGGCGCGGTCGATTATCTCGACGCGGGCGGATTCCTCTGGGATCGCACCCTGGCGGTGCACTGCTGCCAACTCGACCGCCCCGGCCGCCAGGTCTTCGTCGACCGCGGCGTGTCCGTCTCCTACAACCCGCTCAGCAATATGCGCTTGGGCAGCGGTGTCGCACCGGTGCTCGAAATGCTGGCGGCGGGCATCGACGTGAGTCTTGGCGTGGACGGCGCCGCGAGCAACGACACCCAGGACATGCTGCTGGCCATGCGGATTGGCTCCTATCTACAGCGGGCCACCCGAAAACGCGCCGACCTCTTGGGATTCGACGAGATGTTGCACATGGCGACCCGCGGCGCCGATCGCGTCCTCGGTCGCCGCACCGCCGCACCCGGTGTCGCGATCGGGGATCGCGGCGACCTCACGCTGCTGCGCTTCGACCGTGATTTCGCCTGCCTGCCGGTCCTCGACCCGGGCGCGACGTTGCTGACCGCGGCCTCGCCCCGGGTGGTCGACACCGTGTGGGTCGATGGTGAAGTCGTTATCCGAGACGGCCACAGCACCCGCGTCGACGCCGAACTGCTCGCGCGGCGGCTGAGCGGCATCCACTAGTCCACCCGCACATCGCGTCGAAAGCGCAATTCGAGCGCGGGCCGTCCGGAATTCATCCACACGTGCTCGTACACATTGATCGCGACGAGCACCCCCGCGGTCAACGCGACAACGCCGATCGCGGGCAGCAACGACGACACCGCGGCGACCGCGATGAGCGCCGCGGCGGTGTACACCCGCAGCAGCGCGGGCGCCCCCACCGTCCGCCAGCGGGTGAACACGAACGTCCCGACGAACAGCGCCGCGCCACCCGGCGCCAGCGCCGCCGCCACCCCGTGCGCGTTGTGGCCGGGATCGGCCACCGTATGCCCGAGCCCGACCGCCACCGCCACCAACGCGGCAACCAGCGCGAAATGCCCGTAGCTCAACACATCTCGCACGATCAGCCCGGGCGAGGAACGTGTGGCGAGCGCGTGCTCGATCACCTTCGAGGTGAATTGGAAATACAGCCACCACAATCCGACGCCGATCACGAAGCTGAGCACCAGCGCCGTCAGCACCGCCACCGTCAACCCGGTCGCCGCGGCCTGCGCACCCGCGTCGACCACCGACTCACCCAGCGCGATGATGATGACCAAACCGAATCGCTCGGACAGGTGCGAGACGCCGATTGTCCTGCCGCGTAGCGCTCTTGCGTAGAACAGCGGTGCGCCGAGCTGCGCGATGAGCGCGCCGGTCCACACCCAGAGCCGAATATGCTCCGGCAGTGGCGCGCTCGCGAAGATCGCGATGCCGGTCACCAATCCGATGCTGAACGGGTTGATCGCCGTCGCGAACGAATGCGCACGGGCGGCCGCGACCAGCAACACGATCCGCAGCACCAGGTGCGCCCCCGCGAATACCAGTGCCGCCCCGCGTGGTTGGTCCAGCGCAGCGGGCGCCGCCACCGCCATCAGGAAGATGCACAGGCCGCTGGCGAACAGCACGAGCCGCTGCGCGTGCGTCTCCTCGACATTGTTGACCAGGATGGTCACCCCGACCCAGCCCCACCACAGCGGCGCGAGCAGCACCAGCGCGTGGCCGAGCGTGCCGAGCGAGGTGTGCTGGCCGAGCACGTGCGCGGTCTGCGTGACCGCGAAGACGAGCACCAGGTCGAAGAACAGCTCCGCCCAGGTGGCCCTGGCATGGGGTGTGGTGGATTCGGTTGTCGTCTCGCTCATCACAGGTCTCGCACTCGATCACACGCGACGAGCCTTCGCGCCGCCGCTCAGCGAGCGTAGACGGCCTACCGTTCGTGCGCCGCGCGGTAGGCGGGCGCCTTCGTGGTCCCCGCCGGATCGAGGGTGCGCAGCAGCGGCAGCGTGCGAAACGGCACCACGGTCGACAAGACGATGACGCTGTGCGACCGCACCACCGATGTGGTCCGGTCGATGCTGAGCAGTACCGACTGCAGCCCGGCGTGCGAGTCCGCGCCGATCCGGCACCACACATCACCGGTGCCGGTGGTCGCGTATGCCTCCAAAACCCCTGGGATCGCCTCCAATTCGGCCGCGACCGCGTCCAGCGCGCCCTGCGCGATCTCCAGCGTGACGAAGGCCTGCACGTCGAAACCGGCCGCGGTGACGTCGATCTGCGGGTCGTAGGAGGCGATGACCCCGGATTCCTCCATCCGCCCGATCCTGGACTGCACCGTTGCCCTGGCCACCCGTGTCCGGCGAGACAGCTCGAGGATGCCCGCTTTCTGGTATTCATGCATCGCGGTCAGAATCGCGAGATCGAGTTCGTCCAGTTTCGCCGGCGTTCGTGACATGGCGGCCTCCGTTCCGAGCACAGGCTGGGCTTCCAGCCGTGGATAGCACCAGCCAGCTGATGCTATTCAAATTGTCCAGCATTTAGGGGCACTTCCTAGCCGAATTCGCCAGAGTGTCTATCGAAAATCGCCGCTGTTGCCTATCGGCCGACCCTGACGATTACTTGGTGCATGACCATCGAGCAGATGCCGAATGCCCGGTCCAGCACGGCGCCCAGCCCGTCCAGTACCGCCCCCACCGACGGTGAGCTGCGCAAGCTCGTCGGCCTCGTCGACCATGACACCAGCGTCGACAACTTCCCTGTGATCGGTTGGGACGCCCTCGTCTGGGTTGTCGGCAACGCGACGCAGACCGCCCATTTCCTGGAATCCGCCTTCGGCATGCGCCTCGAGGCCTATTCGGGTCCCGAGACCGGCAACCGCGATCACAAGGCGTACGTGCTGCGCAGCGGCGGCGCCCGCTTCGTGATCAAGGGCGCGGTCGACCCGGAAAGCCCCCTGGTCGCGCACCACGACCGGCACGGCGACGGCGTCGTCGACATCGCGCTCGAGGTGCCCGATGTCGACCGCTGCATCGAGTGGGCGCGCACGCACGGCGCGACCGTCCTCGTCGAACCACATGACGAGACAGACGAATTCGGCACCGTCCGGTCGGCCGCCATCGCCACCTACGGCGAGACACGGCACACCCTGGTCGAACGCTCCCGCTACGACGGCCCGTACCTGCCCGGCTACATCACTCGTCGTGCCGGCTACCAGCCGCGCGAGGGCGCGCCCGTCCGGCTGTTCCAGGCGATCGACCACGTGGTCGGCAACGTCGAGCTCGGTCAGATGGACGAGTGGGTCGAGTTCTACCGCCGCGTAATGGGTTTCACGAACATGGCCGAGTTCGTCGGCGACGATATCGCCACCGAGTACTCCGCCCTGATGAGCAAGGTCGTCGCCAACGGCAACCACCGGGTGAAGTTCCCGCTCAACGAGCCCGCGGTCAGCAAGAAGAAGTCGCAGATCGACGAGTACCTCGAGTTCTATCGTGGTCCTGGCGTGCAGCACATCGCGCTCGCCACCGGCGACATCCTGTCCTGTGTCGACGCGCTCGTCCGCGAAGGCGTCGAATTCCTCGACGCACCCGATTCCTATTACGAGGACCCGGAACTGCGCGCGCGGATCGGTCAGGTCCGCGTCCCGGTCGAGGAATTGCAGAGCCGAGGCATCCTGGTCGACCGTGACGAGGACGGCTACCTGTTGCAGATCTTCACCAAGCCGATCACCGACCGGCCTACCGTCTTCTTCGAGCTGATCGAGCGGCACGGCTCACTCGGCTTCGGCAAGGGCAACTTCAAGGCGCTCTTCGAGGCGATCGAGCGCGAGCAGGAGGCCCGCGGCAACCTGTGATCGGTTGTGGCCCTGAGCATCTGGCAGTACGCTGCGAGGATTCGCCGGATGCTTGGGGGACTGCCGCAGTGCTAGAGAGATCTGCCGCCGTCCTCGCACTGGCCGTCGCCCTCGCCTACGGTGCGAGCGCGGCGGCCGATGCCGATCCCGACCCGACCTATTACCCCACCCTCGACGACTGCCTTGGCGCCATGTCGAAATACAAGTCCGGCCCGGCCCAGTGCACCTACATCGACGCGAGGCACGCCTACGAACTGCGCGTCCCCAACGGTTAGCGAGCACGGGCGGACCGGGCGCGCGTGGGTAGAGTGCAGGCATGCGGATAGGGGCGTTGGCCGGCTGCGCGGCAGTGCTGTCGTTGTTGCTGACGGCGTGCGGTTCCGGCGGTGGTTCGGACAACACGAGCACCCCGTTGCGCCCGCCGCCGAAGGTCGCCGCGCTCGGCCCTTTCATCGGCGAGTGCGGCAACGTCACCGACGACGAGGTGCGTAACCTCGTCGGCCTCGGTCAGATCTCCCAGGTGCTGAAGAATTCGGTCGGCTGCAATTGGCTCTCTGCCGGAAGCGGTTCGACCGGCGTCACTTTCGCCTCGTACCGCGGCAGCCCGATCGCCCGCGAGAAGGCCTGGGTGTCCACCCAGGGACGCAACCCGCAGACGATAGACGTCGGCGGGCACGCCGGGTGGCAGGCGCTCGAGCCGGACGGCCGGATCTGCGACCTCGCCGTGCAACTCGGCGACGACTTCTTCGAATGGTCCATGTCCTTCGGGCTCTTCGCGCAGCCGAGCGCCAACCCGTGCGACCTGATGCACAAGCTGGCCGACCTGACCGTGCAGCGGCTGAAGTGAGGGGCAGGACGGTAATGAACCTTCGTCGCGCTCGCGGAATACTCACGGCCGCCGCCGTGTTGATAATCGCGGCTACCGCCGCAGGCTGCGGTCAGACCATCAGCGGCTCGGCGCATCCCGCGGGTTCGGGGACCGGGGACACCGTGAACACCAACTTCGACAAGCTGTTGCGCGAATGCGAGATCGTCACGACCGACGAGGTCGCCGACGCGGTAGCGCAAGGCGCTCTCGCCGTGCAGTCCTTCTACGGTGCGGTCTGCATGTGGGATGTGCAAGGCGCCATGGTCACGCTGAACTGGTATGAGATCGGCGGACTGAACAACGAGAAGACCAACAACGACCGGCTCGGCTACACCACCAACAACATCACCGTGCAGGGACGACGCGGGTTGGAGACACATCGGCCGAACGATCCGGACTCCTGCGGCGTCAGCGCCGGCGCGGCGGACCAAGGCGTCATCGGGTTCTGGATCAACTATCGGCCAGGCTCGGCCCACGCGGATCCGTGCGCGGGGGCGAAGAAACTCGTAGAGTTGACGTTGAACCTGGCCAGGTAGCGGGGTCTGCAGCCACCCCGCTTTGACCCTGTGTCGCGATCACGAGTATCGTGGATCGCTGTGCCCGGAAGCATACGGGCAAGTTCGTGCGTGACCGTAGGCCAGCGAAAGCGGCTGACACCTCCAGCGTGCCCGCAATTCGGGCCCTACACCACGCGCGACACGCCCGACCTCGGGGCACGTAAAACGTGGCCGGACGTGCGAGTGAAAGCTCGATGACAAAGACATGAAGTTCCAGACACCGCGTAACTAATAAGGAAAGCCGGTCTATGCCAACCATCAACCAGCTGGTCCGCAAGGGTCGCCGCGACAAGGTCTCCAAGACGAAGACCGCGGCGCTCAAGGGCAGCCCGCAGCGTCGTGGCGTGTGCACTCGCGTGTACACCACGACCCCGAAGAAGCCGAACTCCGCGCTGCGTAAGGTCGCGCGCGTTCGCCTGACCAGCGCGGTCGAGGTCACGGCGTACATCCCCGGCGAGGGCCACAACCTGCAGGAGCACTCGATGGTGCTCGTTCGTGGCGGCCGTGTGAAGGACCTTCCCGGTGTCCGTTACAAGATCATCCGTGGCTCGCTCGACACCCAGGGTGTGAAGAACCGCAAGCAGGCCCGCAGCCGTTACGGCGCCAAGAAGGAGAAGAGCTGATATGCCACGCAAGGGCCCCGCACCCAAGCGTCCGCTGATCAACGACCCGGTTTACGGGTCCCCGCTGGTCACTCAGCTGGTCAACAAGATCCTGCTGGACGGCAAGAAGTCCACCGCCGAGCGCATCGTCTACGGCGCGCTGGAGCAGGCGCGCGACAAGACCGGCACCGATCCGGTTGTCACCCTCAAGCGCGCGCTGGACAACGTCAAGCCCGCCCTCGAGGTGAAGCCCCGCCGCGTCGGTGGCGCCACCTACCAGGTGCCCGTCGAGGTTCGGCCCGGCCGTTCCAACACGCTGGCCCTGCGCTGGCTGGTCAACTACTCCCGCGCTCGCCGCGAGAAGACCATGGTCGAGCGTCTCGCCAACGAGCTGCTCGATGCCAGCAATGGTCTCGGTGCCTCGGTGAAGCGTCGTGAGGACACCCACAAGATGGCCGAGTCGAACCGGGCCTTCGCGCACTACCGCTGGTGACGTCTGCCCGGCCCATTGTTTCGGGTCGGGAGGCACAGTCGAACGCGGCACCAACCTGCCGCGGTCGGCGTTGAACAGAGACGACCACAGGGTCGTCCCCGAAAATCCCATCTAGCTACGAGCGGGGAAGATTTCCGTGGCACAGGACGTGCTCACCGACCTGAACAAGGTCCGCAACATCGGCATCATGGCCCACATTGATGCGGGCAAGACGACCACAACTGAACGCATCCTCTTCTACACCGGCATCACCTACAAGATCGGTGAAGTCCACGATGGCGCGGCCACCATGGACTGGATGGAGCAGGAGCAGGAGCGTGGTATCACCATCACCTCCGCGGCTACCACGTGCTTCTGGAAAGACAACCAGATCAACATCATCGACACCCCCGGGCACGTCGACTTCACCGTTGAGGTGGAGCGGTCGTTGCGCGTGCTCGACGGCGCCGTTGCGGTGTTCGACGGCAAGGAAGGCGTCGAGCCGCAGTCCGAGCAGGTGTGGCGTCAGGCCGACAAGTACGACGTGCCGCGAATCTGCTTCGTCAACAAGATGGACAAGCTCGGCGCGGACTTCTACTTCACCGTGCAGACCATCAAGGACCGCCTCGGTGCCAAGCCGCTGGTCATTCAGCTGCCGATCGGCGCCGAGAACGACTTCGAGGGCATCGTCGACCTGGTCGAGATGAACGCCAAGGTCTGGAAGGGCGAGACCAAGCTCGGCGAAGAGTACGAGGTCGTCGAGATCCCGGCCGACCTGGCCGACCAGGCGGAGATCTACCGCCAGGAGCTGCTGGAGACGGTCGCGGAGTCCGACGAGGCGCTGCTGGAGAAGCACTTCAGCGGCGAAGAGCTCACGATCGACGAGATCAAGGCCGCCATCCGCAAGATGACCGTCGCCTCCGAGCTCTACCCGGTGCTGTGTGGTTCCGCGTTCAAGAACAAGGGCGTTCAGCCCATGCTCGACGCGGTCATCGACTACCTGCCCTCGCCGCTGGACGTGGAGGCCACCACCGGCCACGTTCCCGGCAAGGAAGACGAGCTGCTGACCCGCAAGCCGAGCGTCGACGAGCCGTTCTCGGCGCTGGCGTTCAAGATCGCGGTGCACCCGTTCTTCGGTGAGCTCACCTACGTGCGCGTGTACTCGGGTCAGGTCGCCTCCGGCGCCCAGGTCGTCAACTCGACCAAGGGCAAGAAGGAGCGTCTCGGCAAGCTCTTCCAGATGCACTCCAACAAGGAGATGCCGGTCACGACCGCGTCTGCCGGTCACATCTACGCCGTGATCGGTCTGAAGGACACCACCACCGGTGACACCCTCAGCGATGCGCAGAACCAGGTCGTGCTCGAGTCCATGACCTTCCCTGACCCGGTCATCGAGGTCTCGATCGAGCCGAAGACCAAGTCCGACCAGGAGAAGCTCGGCACCGCGATCCAGAAGCTGGCGCGCGAAGACCCGACGTTCTCGGTCAAGCTCGACCAGGAGACCGGCCAGACCGTCATCGGCGGCATGGGCGAGCTCCACCTCGACATCCTCGTCGACCGCATGCGTCGCGAGTTCAAGGTCGAGGCAAACGTCGGCAAGCCGCAGGTGGCCTACCGCGAGACGATCACCAAGAAGGTCGAGAAGCTCGAGTTCACCCACAAGAAGCAGACGGGTGGCTCCGGCCAGTTCGCGAAGGTCATCATCGCCATCGAGCCGTTCGTCGGCGAAGACGGCGCGACCTACGAGTTCGAGAACAAGGTCTCGGGTGGTCGCGTTCCGCGCGAGTACATCCCTTCGGTGGACGCCGGTGCGCAGGATGCCATGCAGTACGGTGTGCTCGCGGGCTACCCGCTGGTGAACCTGAAGATGATCCTGCTCGACGGTGCTTACCACGACGTCGACTCCTCGGAAATGGCGTTCAAGATCGCCGGCTCCCAGGCACTGAAGGAAGCGGCTCGCAAGGCCGGTCCGGTGATCCTCGAGCCGCTGATGGCGGTCGAGGTCATCACGCCCGAGGACTACATGGGCGAAGTGATCGGCGACCTGAACTCCCGCCGTGGCCAGATTCAGGCCATGGAGGAACGCAGTGGTGCCCGTGTCGTCAAGGCGCTGGTTCCGCTCTCGGAGATGTTCGGCTACATCGGTGACCTGCGGTCGAAGACCCAGGGCCGGGCGAACTACTCCATGGTGTTCAACTCGTACGCGGAGGTTCCGGCCAACGTGTCGAAGGAGATCATCGCCAAGGCGACCGGCGAGTAATACCGATGTCGGGGCAAGTGTAAGACTTGCCCCACATCTGCCGGGAGTCAGCACGACCCCAGTAATAACCGCACTGCTGCAACTGCACGCACCAACAAGTCCAGGAGGACACCACAGTGGCGAAGGCGAAGTTCGAGCGGACGAAGCCGCACGTCAACATCGGCACCATCGGTCACGTCGACCACGGCAAGACCACGCTGACTGCAGCGATCACCAAGGTGCTGGCTGACAAGTACCCGGATCTGAACGCGGCGTTCGCGTTCGATCAGATCGACAAGGCGCCGGAGGAGAAGGCTCGTGGTATCACGATCAACATCTCCCACGTCGAGTACCAGACGGAGAAGCGCCACTACGCGCACGTCGACGCTCCGGGTCACGCTGACTACATCAAGAACATGATCACCGGTGCGGCGCAGATGGACGGTGCCATCCTCGTGGTCGCCGCGACCGACGGCCCGATGCCGCAGACCCGCGAGCACGTGCTGCTCGCCCGTCAGGTCGGCGTGCCCTACATCCTGGTCGCGCTGAACAAGTCGGACATGGTCGACGACGAGGAAATCCTCGAGCTCGTCGAGATGGAGGTCCGCGAACTGCTGGCCGCCCAGGAGTTCGACGAGGACGCGCCGGTCGTGCGTGTTTCCGGTCTGAAGGCGCTCGAGGGCGACCCGAAGTGGACCGAGTCGATCGTTGAGCTGATGAACGCTGTCGACGAGTCGATCCCGGACCCGGTCCGCGACACCGAGAAGCCGTTCCTGATGCCGGTCGAGGACGTGTTCACGATCACCGGTCGTGGCACCGTCGTCACCGGTCGCGTCGAGCGCGGCATCGTCAACGTGAACGAGGAAGTCGAGATCGTCGGCATCAAGCCGACCTCGACCAAGACCACGGTCACCGGTATCGAGATGTTCCGCAAGCTGCTCGACCAGGGCCAGGCCGGCGACAACGTCGGTCTGCTCGTTCGTGGCATCAAGCGCGAAGATGTCGAGCGTGGCCAGGTCATCGTGAAGCCGGGCACCACCACCCCGCACACCGAGTTCGAGGGCCAGGCCTACATCCTGTCCAAGGACGAGGGCGGCCGGCACACGCCGTTCTTCAACAACTACCGTCCCCAGTTCTACTTCCGTACGACTGACGTGACGGGCGTTGTGACCCTCCCCGAGGGCACCGAGATGGTCATGCCGGGCGACAACACCGAAATGTCGGTCGTGCTGATCCAGCCGATCGCCATGGAAGAGGGCCTGCGTTTCGCGATCCGTGAAGGTGGCCGCACCGTCGGCGCCGGTCGCGTCACGAAGATCATCAAGTGATTCTCTGAATCACTGAACCAAACGGCGTCGCTCCGAAAGGAGCGGCGCCGTTTGGCATTTCGGGTGCTAACCGCAGAAAAAGTCGGCCCCTCCGAGACATCCAAGGTAGTGTGGATGTCATGAGTGCAGCATATGACGTAGTTCCGTTCAGCGATCTGCTACACCGGCCTGCCGTCACCGCTGGGCTCCTCGACCAGGTGCGCGCCGTCCGCCTGCGTCGTCGGGATGCGGGCGATCTGGCATTGATGCGGATCGAGCAGCTGGATGCCGAAGGCGCGGTGGTCGATTTCACCGCGCGTCTGCTTGCCGGGCTGGTCCGTCGTATCGGTTCGGAAGCCGTGCGCGAGGTGCTGCCCGATGCGGTTCCCTGGGTCACGTTCCTCCCCGCAGCGGACGTCGATAAGTTCCTGACCGAGCTCGTCGCAGTGGCGCAAGGTGCGGCCGCGCTGGAGAATCTGGCCCCACTGGCGGGCTTGCTCACTCAATGGCGGCATACCGCAGAGGTGTACGCCGACCCGGTATTGCTGGAACTGGTCACGAATGAGCCGGAGGGCGATTTCGGACCAGCCCCGATGCCCGATCCCGCCGAGTACGACCGGTGAGCCCGAAGCGCGGCGACCGTGCCGCGCCGCCCGCAGTCGTCGGCGAATACGAAATCCGCTTGGCGACCAGCGAATCCTGTGTTGGCTGGGAACAACTGGCCGCACAGGCACCGACGAATCTGCGCCGTGCGTTCGAGGCGATCAGAGTCGACCCGAGAGCGAAGACGAACCCCGACCGGCAGCATCGGCTCAAGGGCTCGCTCAGTTCGGCTACCTGGAAGGGCATCGTCCTGGAGCGTTGGCAATACGAGGTGACCGGCAGCGGCCGAATCTGGTATCTCATAGACGACGATCAGCGCACGGTCTGGATCGTCTACGCGGGCACCGGGCATCCCAAAGCGACCGACTGATCAGGACAACTCGCGACGGGGTCCATCCGCGTTGCTCGTCGATCAGTTCGTGTCCTTGGATCGGGTTCGGGTGCAGGCTGTTTGCGGACGGCTGCGGGCTGGGTGTGCCCGCTTGCTCGGAGCTGCTCCAGCTTGGTTATGGGGTCAGTTCTGTTTGCCTGGCTTGATGTAGTCGACGTGGAGTAGGAGGTAGGCGGGTTTTACGCAGGCCTCGGCGGTGAAAGGCATGGTGACCGAGGTTGATTGGTTCGGGGGGTGGATCAGTAGGTATTGGGCTGGGGTGCGGTCGCATTCGTAGTTGCCGGCCTGGGAGTAGCGGAGGGTGGCGTGGGAGGCGTCGGCTGAGGCGAGGGTGACCGGCTGGGGGGTGGCGGAGGTGGAGTCCGGTTCGGCTTCCGGGCCGAGGGGGGTTGGTGGGGAGCCGGTGGCCAGGGAGACGCCTGGGTAGCCGGAGAGGGAGCAGGGGGTGGTGCCGGTGTTGGTGAAGACGATGGGTACGTAGACCGAGCCTGCGGCGCCGTCTGGTTGGCCGAGGGTGATGGTGAGATCGCTGGCAGCGCAGGCTGGTACGCCGTCGGAGGGGGTGGTTTGGGTTGTCGGCTTGCTCGTGGCCGTTGGCGTTTGTTGACCGGGGGATGCCGCGGACACCGTGGTGGCCGGGGTGGCGGTGGCCGTGGCCGATGGTTCCGGCGAGGAACCTCCGCATGCGGTCAGGGGTAGCGCCGTAGCGAGGAGGAGCAATGCTGTGCCGCGCATGCCCAACCCTAGCCCCGTCCGGCGGGGGGTGAATGCCTTTCTCTCGGGGTGTTCCGCGGTGCGCTGTCGCTCAGCAGCTGAAGGCTCGGCCGACGGAGGTGTCGCGCTCGGCCGCCGAGACTTCTTTGAGGCAGCCGAAGGGGACGACGCCGTCGTCACTCACTTGCATTCCGGTGCGCGTGGACGGGTTGACGCAGGTGAGGCCGCTGGACGCGATGCGGCAGATGTAGTTGCCGAAGGTCAGCTTGCTGTCGTACGGCAGCGTCTGCCCGTCGCCGTGGATGAAAAGGCCAGGGTCGCCGCGGAATTGGCCGACCGATAGGTGCTGGCCGGAATAGTTGACGTAGCCGCCGTCCCAGTTTCCGAAGCCTTCGTTCGGTTTCGGGATCGGGTTCTTCAGCTTGACGACGCAGTTGAATCCGTCGATCTGGTACTCGGTTCCGGTGATGCAGCTGATCTTTCCGGAGGGACTGATGAAGGCGATATCGCTCTTCAGGTCGCTGGCGGCCCCGGTGCCCGTGTTCGCGGAGTGATAGTGGCTCGCGTCGGCCGGGCTGCCCGCCTGTGCCCAGGCGATGCGTTCCTTCAGCTGGCTTTCCGGACTGGTCGTTGTCGCGGTCGGCGTCGGTTTGACCGAGGTCGTCGGTGGTTGGTCCGGGGAGGCCTGTGGCTTACCGGAGGTGGATTGGGAGCAGGCGCTCAGCGCCAGGATTAAGGCAGCGAGTGCCGCGATTCGCATGATCACAACACTAGTCGTTGTCCAGCAACGTATTCGGTGGCCGATCGTGCGGAGCGCGATCACCTGCGCGGTTATCGCGGATCGTCACTACTTTCCGTTAGCGTCGAGAACGAGACGCCGCCCCGACGATTCGGAGAACACATGAGCAAGTCCGCCTTGGCCACCGAACTCGACGTGACCGCTGGCACGCTGCGGCACGGGATGCCCTACTTGGCGATGGGCGCCGGGCGGCCGCTGGTGTTCCTGCGGTGGTTCACCCCGGACCACGCGAATCCGCGCGGATGGATGCGGCAGTCCGAGATCAAAATGCTGGCGCCGTTGGCCAGGAACTTCCGTGTCTACGCGGTGAGCCGGGCGCCGGGGATGGCCGAGGGCACCACGATGGCCGATATCGCCACCGAGCACGCGGACGCGTTGCGGGCCGAGTTCGGTGCACCGGTCGACGTCATCGGCGCCTCGTCAGGCGGATCGATCGCATTGCAGCTCGCCGCCGACCACCCGGCCGACGTCCGCCGCTTGATCATCGCCTCGTCCGGCTACCGGTTGGATCCGCTCGCCAAGGAGAGCCAGATCCGCTACGGCGAAGCGGCCTTCGCCGGTCGCCGCGCACTGCATCACATGGCCTCCACCACCATCTCGTCGCCGCTACTCGCCCGCGTTGCCGCTGCCGCCATGTGGTTGATCGACCCGCTGGCCCGCCCGAAGAACCCCGCCGACACCCTCGCCTTCCTCCGCGCCGAAGACGCCTTCGACCTGTCCGACCGCCTCGATGCGATCACCGCGCCCACCCTCGTCATAGGCGGCGAACGCGACGCCGGCTACAGCCCCGAGAACTTCCACCACACCGCCAACGGCATCCCCGACGCCCGCCTACTCATCTACCCCCGCACCAGCCACGTCGGCGTCCTCCACCACCCCCGCTTCGCCCCCGACGTCACCGAATTCCTCCGCTGATCCGGTTACTTCGCAGACCCGCTTAGCCTTTCGCACATCCATCGGACGGATATCTGATGTGTGAAGAGCGAACCAGCTATGCGAAGTCCACGCGGACCGCCGGTAGACGCGCGGAGGTCAGATGGTTGGCGTCGGGGTCCAGTGGCCGGTGCGGCGGGCGTGTGCGGCTATCGCAGTGGCCGAGTGGATGCTTCGGATCAAATGGTCTGGGTGGTCGAGGTTGTTCCAGGTCCAGCGGACCACCATCCAGCCGAGTGCGCGCAGTCGGTCCTCACGGATTTTCTCAGCGGCCACTACCTGTTCAGGCATGCTGGCACCTCGTAACTCGCTCTGGTACTCGACTTTCCCCTCGAATTCACCGACCACCCCGAGGTCGGCGAACAGAAAATCGACGCGTCCGACGCAGATTTCGTCGTCGGTGAACACGCGGGCCTGTAGCTCCGCTGTGGGTAACCCGCCGCGGTAAAGGGCTACCCGGCTGCGGGATTCGCCAACGCTTTCGCTGCGGCCGTCCGCGAAGGCAACAACCTGGGCAGCCTTCCGGCAGCCCGGCCGATACCGTGCCCTTAGCAGGTGCGAACGCAGTTCATCGGTGGTGGTCAGTCCTTGACGTAGGAATGCATCGGCGATGACGACGGACTGCTCGAAGCTTTCCGAGCGTGCGATATCGATGACCGTACGCGCCGGGGTGGTGACCCGAATTCCGTTCACGATGGTGATCTCGTCCGGTTCTATACGCGACGAGTGGACGACGAGCTGCTTGCTTTTGCGTCCACCATTGATCCTGTCGCGCGTCATGTGCACACGGTCGAGCGGAAGAGCCCACGTCGGCCCGCCATAGATCACCACCGCCGAACAATGGCTCGCCACCGCCGCGTCGGACATTGCCTCGCTCGTCGCGAGGGCAAGCACCAGATGGTGGCCCGCCGGAGTGAGCTCAGGTTGTGGCGTTCGCAAATAACGTCCAGCCCGCACCCGTTGCCATGTGCCAGCGTGGCACAACCGACGCAGATCCATATCCGACATCCCGAAGGCCAGAGCCTGTTGGCGCGAAATCAGTTGCGTTCCTTCCATCCCCCGATCGTGGCCGAGCCCCACCCCCGCCAACACCCCCAACCCGCCGATTGTGGATAACACGCAGCTTGTGGATAACTTCAGCCTCGGCTTCGCACGCCGCAGCTGTTCTTCACACACGCCTTAGCTGTCGAAAAGCTATGAGACGAAACACTGCGCTATGCGAGGTCAGCCGAGCTGGGTCATGCCCGCGGCGACCACCTGCGCGACATTGAGAAGGTCTTCGGCGGTGGGTATCGGCATGCCGTCTAGGGCGTGCAGCCGGTCGGTGCTCGCGATGGCGAACATGGCGGAGACCCAGGCGGCGGCGCAGGCGCGCAAGGTGCCGGGGCGGACGGGTACCGTCGCGCTCGCCTGCAATACCCGCGCGGTGACATCAAGCAGTTGATCACGCAGGTGGCGCAATTGGCGAC
Source organism: Nocardia sp. NBC_01499 (assembly GCF_045040275.1). Lineage (NCBI taxonomy): Bacteria > Bacillati > Actinomycetota > Actinomycetes > Mycobacteriales > Nocardiaceae > Nocardia > Nocardia sp. NBC_01499. Next base: position 6,454,843 of record NZ_CP109426.1, read on the forward strand.
GTACGTCGGGATGGGTGTCGGCCTCGCGCCACATGATCACGCGCAGTACCGAGGAATGGTGATCGCGCAGATTGAGCGCGGCATCGAGCGCGACCAGGCTGGCGGCCGGATCGCCGGGGGCGACAACGGTCTCGATGTCATCGATCGGGTGCGCGGGCACCCGTTCGGCCATCAGCGCCGAAAGAATCGAATCCTTGGTCGGGAAATAGTAGAAGACAAGACCTTTCGGGACCTCGGCAGCGCCCGCGATCGCGGCCGTCGCGGTGGCGTCGAATCCCTGTGCCGCGAAAAGGTTTTCGGCGGCGTCCAGAATGAGTTGCCTGGCATCGCCGTCCACCTTCGCGCTCCGCCGCCGCCCTGCCCTCGGCTCCTTCCCCGGTCGCTGGGCCACGGCCCGGCGACCGGGTTTCGGCATCTGCATCAGTGGTGTGTCGCCGCGCCGTGCAGACGTCCCGACACCGTCGGCAGCGCCGCTACCGCGACCACCGCCGTCACTACCCCGACTACCCATGCGGTCCAGGATGCGCCGCGGTAATCGGTGAAGTCCATGACCCACGGGGAAATGAACAGCAGTACGCCGAAAAGGCCCATCGCGTAATCGGCGTTCGCCCCGAGCGCGGGCCGATACATCTGCGCGAGGCCGGTGAGCGCGACGAGCACGCCGAGCACGACCAGCGACCACATCGCTTTGTCGGTGGTCTCCACCCACAGGGGTGAGAGCGCGGCGAAGATTCCGAGCACGACTGCCAGGAAGTCCTGTGCGCGACTTTCGGTGAACATGGTGTGCCTCCTAGGGCTCAGGAATATGACCTTTCTTCGGTATAGACCTGATTGACCGCCCGATCAATATCGGAACGGCTACGATTGCACGGCGATTGCCGAGTGATCGGGCTCACTTCGGCACCGAACCAAGCGGACGTTAGGGTGAGTTGCGTGTCGCCTTCAGCAACAGATTCCGCGCCGATCGTGATCGTCGGCGCCGGGCTCGCCGGTCTGCGTACCGCCGAGGAATTGCGCCGCGCCGGCTACGAGGGTGCGCTGATCCTGCTCGGCGACGAGCCCCGTTTGCCGTACGACCGGCCGCCGCTGTCCAAGCAGTTCGTGCGCGGCGAAACCGACGACACCACATTGCGTCCCGCCGAGTTCTTCGCCGAGAAGCAGATCGAACTGCGGCTCGGCATCGAGGCGGTCGGTGTCGACACCGACGCGCGGCAGCTACGCCTGGCCGACGACTCGACCCTCGACTACGACCAGCTGATCATCGCGACGGGCCTGCGCCCGCGCCGCCTGCCCGGCCTGCCCGACCTGAAGGGCGTGCACGTGCTGCGCGGCCACACCGACGCCACCGCCCTGCGCGCCGAATTGGCCGAGACCACAACGGCACTCGTGGTCGGCGCCGGTTTCATCGGCTGTGAGCTCGCGGCCAGCTTCCGCACCCGCGGCGTCGCGGTGGTGCTGGTCGAGCCGCAGCCGACCCCGCTCGCCTCGGTCCTCGGCCAAGAGGTCGGCGCGCTGGTGGCCAGGCTGCACCGCGACGAAGGCGTCGACCTGCGCTGCGGCACCGGCCTCGACACGCTGCTCGCCGCCGACGGCCGGGTGCGCGGCGCCCTGCTCTCCGACGGCGCCGAGGTCGCCGCCGACCTGGTGGTGATCGGCATCGGATCGCGCCCCGTGACCGAGTGGCTCACCGATTCCGGCATCGCCCTCGCCGACCCGGCGGCGGGCGGCGGGATAGTCGCCGACGAGGTGGGTCGCACCTCGGCCGAACATATCTGGGCGGTCGGCGACGTCGCCGCCTGGCTGCACCAGACCGGCCACCGCAAGCGGGTCGAACACTGGACCAGCGCGGGCGAACAGGCGCGCCTGGTTGCCTGCGCCCTGCTCGGCGCCGCCCCGCCGACCGCGGCCAGGGTCCCGTACTTCTGGAGCGACCAGTACGACGTGAAGATCCAGGCCCTCGGCACGCCGACCGCCACCGACGACGTGCACCTCGTCGTCGACGACGGCCGCAAATTCCTCGCCTACTACGCGCAGGACGGCAAGCTCACCGGCGTCGTCGGCGCGGGGTTGACGGCCCAGGTGATGAAGGCCAGAGCCAAGATCGCCGCAGGCGCCCCGGTGTCGGAACTGCTCACGCCCAGCTGAGTTCGGCGCGAAGGCCGGTCGGAACGTGCCTGGTCGGCCAGCGCCGCGGTGCGCGCGACAGCCGGTCGAACCGCTGCCGCGCAAGTCGCGTCGGGGCACTGTAATACGGTTGTCTCTGTGATCGTCGCGCTCATCGATTCGGGTCTCGGGTTGCTGCCCACATCCGCGTGGCTGCGCAAGCTGCGGCCGGATGTGGATCTGCTGCTGCAATTGGACCCCGACGGCGCGCCATGGGGACCGAAGCCCGATCAGTGGACGATCAACCGCGTGGTCGAGACCGCCCGGACATCGATCGAGTTGGGCGCCGAGGTGATCGTGATTCCGTGCAACACCGCGAGCGTCACCGCCCTGGAGCATGTGCGCGTCGAGGTCGGGCCGGATGTGCCGGTCATCGGCACCGTCCCCGCGATCAAACCCGCGGCTGCCGTCTGCCGCTCGGTGGCGGTCTGGGCGACCGCCGCGACCACCGCGAGCCGGTATCAGGCGGACCTGATCGCCAAGTTCGGCGGCGACGCGGACGTGGTCGGCGTCGCCTGCCACGGTCTGGCCGACTCGATCGATCGCGGTGACCTGGTCGCGGCCCGCGAATCCATCGCCCGCGCCGTCGAGCAGACGCCGGACAACGTCGAAGGCGTAGTCCTCGGCTGTACCCACTACCCCCTGGTGATCGACTCCATCGTCGCCGCGCTGCCCGACGGTGTCCGCCTCTTCGACAGCGCGCAAGCCGTTGCCGCACAGACCATCCGGCGGATGGACGCGCTCGGCCGCGCGACGCCGGGCAACGGCGCGGTGATCGTGCGCAACAGCGGACGACCGGGCGCGCTGCCCGCCAGTGCCGCCAGCTTCGAATCCGGTCGCATCCTCGGTGCCCAAGGGTGAAGTGCAGCGCCCGAACGGAGTTCGTTCGATGACCGAGGTCGCGCCGACCGCCGCGGACGTGCAGGCGGCCCTGGTCGCCGTCGCGAATCCGGCGGACGCGATTCATCTGCAGCGGTTCTTCAAGACCGGGCCGGGGGAGTACGGCGAGGGTGACGTCTTCATCGGCGTGCGCGTGCCGACCTCGCGCGGCATCGCGAAACGCTTTGCGGCACTGTCGCTCGACGAGATCGACGTGCTGCTGGACAGTGCCGTGCACGAGGATCGGTTCGCCGGGTTGATCATCCTCAACGCCAGGTTCGCAAAGGCGTCCAAGCCGGGCAGCGTCGATGACGTGGCCCGTGCGGCGATGGTGGATCGTTACGTGGCCGCCGTGCGCCGTGGCCGGGTGAACAACTGGGACCTGGTCGACGCGTCCGCCGAAAACATCATCGGCCCATGGCTATTGGACAAACCCCGCGACCTGCTCTTCGACCTGGCCGCCGCGGAATCGTTGTGGGAGCGCCGCGTTGCGCTGCTGTCCACCTTCGCGTTCATCAAATCCGGCGACGCGACAACCACTTTCGAGTTGTCCGAGCGCCTGCTCGACGACCGCCGCGACCTCATCCAGAAGGCACTCGGCTGGATGCTGCGCGAAGTCGGCAAGCGCATCGATCAGCAACTGCTGACCGGCTTCCTCGACAAGCACGCGGCCCATCTCGGTCGCACCGCCCTCAGCTACGCCACCGAACACCTCGACCCCGCCGTCCGCGCCAACTACCGCGCGCAGTAGCCCATCCCGCGCACGAACTCTGTTCCCGCGCCCGGTTCAGCCGGCAATGTCATGCGCGGCAGGCGATTCGGTGCGCGCGGATCAGAACTGGATCTTGACGTGATCGGTCACCGGATGTGCCTGGCAGCCGAGGATGTAGCCGTTCTCGATGTCCTCCGGGTCGAGGATCTCGGCACTGTCCATTTCGACTTTGCCCTCGAGCACCGTGCACGCGCACGAACCGCATTCGCCTTCCTGGCAGGAGTACGGCACATCCAGGCCTTTGGCCAGCATGATGTCGACCAGCGTCTGCTTGCGCGGCCACTTCAGCTCGTGCACCTCGCCGTCGAGTTCCACCTCGACCGTCGCCGCCCCGGCCGCTTCTTCGTCCGACACCTCGACCGGTGCCTGATCCGCGAACGGGTCTCCCGCAAGGGAATTGAACACCTCGGCATGCGTGCGTGAGCGCGGCACGCCGAGCTGTCCGAGCGCGTCGTGCACCCGATCCATGAACGGCTTCGGTCCGCACATGAACGCGTCGTAGCCCTGGTACGGGGCGACCAGGGTGGCCAGCGCGTCGGCGGTCGGCAGCCCCTGCAGGTATTCGAGCCAGTGGATCACGGTCAGCCGCTGCGGATGCTTGTCCGCGAGCTCGCGGAGCTCGGCGGCGAAGATCACCGATTCGTGGTCACGATTGGCGTACACCAACACGATTCGGCCGTTGCCACGCGCGAGCGCCGACTTCAGGATCGACATCACCGGGGTGATGCCGCTGCCCGCGCCGAACAGCAGCAGATCCGCGTCGAGATCCTTGGGTGTGAAAACGCCGGAGGGCGGCAGTACTTCGAGTGAGTCGCCCGCTTTCACGTTGTCGCACACCCAGTTCGAGCCGTAGCCCGCCTCGGTCCGCTTGATGGTGACCTTCGGCCGATCGTCGGTGTACGGCGAACTGGCCAGCGAATAGCAGCGCGCCACCGAGCCGGTCCGCTCGCTGGGGATGCGCAGCGTGAGAAACTGGCCAGGCTGGTAGCGGAAGCGTTCGGTCATCTCGTCGGGAACGTCGAAGACCAGCGAACAGGTATCGGTCGTCTCGGTAATGACCGCGGCTACCCGCAGCACGACCGAACGCGAGCCGTGCGGAACCTCGACTGTGGGCCCACCGCTCATCGAATCGCTACGCGATGCTTGGTCCATTTCGTCCTCTCGAACCTGGCACGGACGCTGCGCGCCGCCAAAACTAGAACGTGTTGCAGTTTCATCGTACGTCGGACTCCGGCTGCCGGACAAGCTGAGCCTCCAGACCGGAGATCAACACCTCCATGCCGAAGTCGTAGGCGTACTTTCCACGCAGGTCCGCCATGTACTTGGTGGCGCGCTCGACCGCCTCGGGCAGCGCGACGTCGGACAGCGGCGCGCGATCGCGCGGGTTCACCCGGCTGCGGCCGAACAGGTAGGTGTGGATCGTCGCGTACGCGGCGAGCACGTTGCGATCGGAGAAGCCGGCTTCGAACAGGATCTCCATGATCGCGGCGATCAGGTCCAGCTGTTTGCCGAGCATCTGCTCGATCAGCACGTCGCCGAGGCCGGGATGCTTGCGGAGCTTGTCGTCGATCTGGTCGATCAGATCGCGCAGCCGGTGCTGCCACGGGCCGGATTCCGGTGCCGGCGTGCGCACTCCGGTCAGCGCGGCGGTGGCGACCAGGTCGAGCAGCTCGCGCTTGTCGGCGACGTAGTAGTACGGCGCCATCGGCGAGACGCCGAGTTCGCGGGAGAGTCGCCGCATCGACAACTTCTCCACACCGTCCTCGCGGACCACCCGCAACGCCGCCTCGACGATCTCGGACTCCGACAGGGTGTTGCCGCCTCCGCTCGCCTGCATTCGTCCGACTCCCATGCCACCTCTACCACCGCGGGCGCGTGTCGCCCGTCACGTTCTGTTCAGCTGCTTTCCAACCGAAGTCTAGAGGGCGCCGCTGCCGCCGGTTCGGTGTGCGTACGACTGGGGCGATGCGGGGACCAGCAAGATCTGTCCAGATGGTGTCCCGGTCGGTGGAACGTGTTCCATTTTGTCAGCGGATGACGTTATCGTGTGATCGTGGCCACCATCCGTGGCCGCGGCCACGGATCGCTCGCTCGGAGGTACAGATGCCGGAATACGGAGCCAACGGACACGCCGACACCGACCACTCGGGACCGGTCGGCACGGTCGAAGCACACGAGGACAACGCGCCGCTTGTCGAGGAGACCCTCATCGAAGAGGTGTCCATCGATGGCATGTGCGGCGTCTACTGACAGGCGGTGGTGACCATGCTCGATCTCGATACCCGATGGCAGCTGCACCCGAGGGTGGCCCTGCGGCCGGAACCGTTCGGCGCACTGCTCTACCACTTCGGCACCCGCAAGCTCTCCTTCCTGAAGAGCCCGAGGATCGTCGAGATCGTACGGTCGTTGCCCGAGCACGCCTCGGCCCGCACGGCCATGCGGGCGGCGGGCGTCACCGAGGCGAATACCGCGCAGTACGTGAAAGCCCTGACGCAGCTTGTCGATTCCGACATGATCGTCGGTGCGCCCGCCGACGCGCCGCTGGCGCCCGCCGCCGTGCGCGCTGCCGCGGCACCGTCGGCGGCGGGGGTGGTCCCGCCGTCCGACGCGGCCGTGCGCCTGGTCGATCGGTTCGAAACCGGTTTGGCCGCACCGATTTGCCTCACCTGGGAACTCACCTACGCCTGCAACCTGTCCTGCGTGCACTGCCTGTCCTCGTCCGGCCGCCGCGATCCGCGGGAGCTGAGCACCGAACAGTGCAAGGCGCTGATCGATGAGTTCGAGCGCATGCAGATCTTCTATGTGAACATCGGCGGCGGCGAACCGACGGTGCGGCCCGACTTCTGGGAATTGGTCGATTACGCGACGGCACACCATGTCGGAGTGAAGTTCTCCACCAACGGAGTTCGGATCACCCCCGAGGTCGCCGCGCGGTTGGCCGCGAGTGACTATGTCGACGTACAGATTTCGCTGGACGGCGCCGACGCGGCGGTGAACGACGCGGTGCGCGGTCCCGGCTCCTACGACATGGCCATCCGCGCGCTGGAAAACCTTGCGGCAGCCGGGTTCCGGGACGCGAAGCTGTCCGTCGTGGCGACAAGGCACAATATCGGCCAGCTCGACGAGTTCCGGGCCATCGCCGAAAAGTACGGCGCCACCTTGCGATTGACCAGGCTGCGGCCGTCCGGTCGCGGCGCGGACGTCTGGGACGAGCTGCATCCGACGCAGGAACAGCAGCGGGTGCTCTACGACTGGCTGGTGCGTAACGGCGAGGGCGTGCTCACCGGCGACTCGTTCTTCCACCTGTCCGCGTTCGGCGAGGCGCTGCCCGGTTTGAACATGTGCGGTGCGGGCCGGGTGGTCTGCCTCGTCGATCCGCTCGGCGACGTGTACGCCTGCCCGTTCGCCATCCATGACCGGTTCCATGCCGGAAATGTGGTGTCCGACGGTGGTTTTCGCACGGTGTGGCACGAGTCGGCGCTGTTCGCGGAACTGCGTGAGCCGAGCGGCGGCGGCGCGTGCGCGTCGTGTAGCCACTACGACTCGTGCCGCGGCGGCTGCATGGCGGCCAAGTTCTTCACCGGCCTGCCCGCCGACGGACCGGACCCGGAGTGCGTCCAGGGCTACGGCGAGGCGGCGCTGGCCGACACCGCGCGGTTGATCCCGCGCTCGTCGGTCGATCACTCCCGGCGGGTGACGCCGCGGACGAGTGCGCGCAAACCGGCGCCGGTGCCACTGACGCTGTCCGTGACGCGCCCGAGTGTATTTCCGCCTGTTCGACCCCCGGCTCGGGCCTGCGACGAGAACCCGCTCGCCTGATGTCATGGGAGTAGCCAGTCGGATGCTGCCAGCCGCGCGGCGGCCGCCTCCCGGTCACGACCGGCCGGTTGCCCTCGCGTTGCCGGATGCTGGATTCGAGCAAAACTCGGCGCTTCATCGTCTGCCGCAACACGTGTCAGAGGGTCGAGCGACGCGGTTTCGTGCGGAATTCTGTCCTTTTAACCGGACGGATGATGCTTGTGCGCGAATCTCCGCCTAGCATGCCAGGAATGCGCCATGATCGCCTGCCCGACGGATTCGGGGTGCGGATTGATCCACGGGTACGCGCATACTCCGGAGGGCGGGTGCTGATCGGCGGCTCGCCCGCACGGTTGCTGCGACTTGCCCCGGAGGCCGCCGAGATGATCGGCGACGGGTACCTCGAGGTGACCGGCCCGAAGTCCGCGACCGTTGCCAGACGGCTGCTCGACTCCGGAGTCGCCAACCCGCGTCCCCGCCTGCTTCCGTCCCCCGAGGACGTCACCGTCATCGTGCCGCTGCACAACAACGCCGACGGACTCGTCCGGTTGCTCGCGGCGCTGCGCGGGCACAACGTCATCGTGGTCGACGACGGCTCCGACCAGCCGGTGCAGATCCCGCGCGACCGCGGCACCCGCTGCCGGGTGACCGTGCTGCGGCACGACGAGAAGCAGGGCCCCGCCGCCGCGCGCAACGCCGGATTGAAGGCCGCGACAACCGACTTCGTCGCGTTCCTCGATTCCGATGTTGTGCCGCGCAGCGGCTGGCTCGAGGTGATGCTCGGGCACTTCAGCGATCCGGAGGTGGCCCTGGTCGCCCCGAGGATCGTCGCGCTCGACCAGGAGTCCAATGCCCTCGCCCGCTACGAGCACACCCGCTCCTCGTTGGATCTGGGCAGGCGCGAGGCCGCCGTGCAGTCGCACGGACTGGTGTCGTACGTGCCGAGCGCCGCGCTGCTCGTGCGCCGCCGGGCCTTGCTCGCTCAGGACGGCTTCGACGAGTCGATGCTGGTCGCCGAGGACGTCGATCTGTGCTGGCGGCTCGAGCAGGCGGGCTGGCGGCTGCGCTACGAGCCCGCCGCCCATGTCGCGCACGACCACCGGGTGTCGTTCCGCGCCTGGTTCGGTCGAAAGATGTTCTACGGCACCGGCGCAGCGCCACTGGGCGAACGTCATCCCGGGATGGTCTCGCCACTGTCGCTGCCCTCGTGGACGATGCTCGCCGCGTTCCTGTTCGCCACGCTGTCGAAGTGGGGGCTGATCGGCGGGGTGATCACCTTGGTCACCGCGCTGGTCCGACTACGCCGGGTCTTCGCGGAGCTGGACAACCCGACGCGGATCGCCGCGATCTACCTGTCCCGCGGTTTCTTCGCCGGTCTGTGGCGGCTGGCCTCGGCGATGTGCAGGCACTACTGGCCGGTGACGCTGCTGGCAATGCTTGCCTCGCGGCGCATTCGGCGCATCGCGATCACCATGGCCGTCGCGGACGGCCTTGCCGACTGGTTCACCCATCGCGATGCCGGTGGCCTCGATCCGGTGCGCTACGTGGCGTACAAGCGGCTCGACGACATCGCCTACGGCACCGGTCTCTGGGTCGGCGCGATCCGTGCGCGCAGCCCGGAATCGCTGAAACCTACCGCACCGTCGCACTGATCGGCGCGGTCACACTGATCGGACAGGGTTCGGATGACCGACACGCTCATCGTCGGCGGCGGTACCGCGGGCTGTGTGCTCGCGGCGCGGCTGAGTGCGAATCCGGACCACACTGTCCGACTGCTGGAAGCCGGGCCGATGTGGCACACGCCGGACGGATTTCCGGCGGAACTGCTCGATGCCACCAGGCTGCCGGTCGGCGCGGACGCGCCATGGCTGTGGCACTATCCGGTAACCCTCGCCGACGACGGTGTCGCGGTCGCCGGAAACATAGTGCGCGGCAAGGTGATCGGCGGATCGGGCGCGATCAATGGCAGTTACTTCGTGCGGGCAACCGCGGCGGACTTCGCGGCATGGAACCGCGAGCTCGGTTCGTCGAAGGAATGGTCGTTCGATTCGGTACTTCCCGCGTACTGCCGTTCGGAACGTGACCTCGACTTCGGCGAGGATCCGTGGCATGGCCGGTACGGTCCGATTCCAGTGCGCCGCAGTACAAATCCGGTTCCGCTGAGTGAGCGGTTCGCCACCGCCTGTGCGGCAGTGGGTTTTCCGGCGATCCCCGATCTGAACGCGGCTACCGGTTCCGCCGACGGTGTGGGCCAGGTGCCGTGTAACACCGAGGACGGCAAGCGGGTCAGTGCCGCGTCCGGTTATCTGCTGCCCGCGCTGTCCAGACCGAACCTCACTGTGCAAGGCGCTACGGCGGTGGTGCGTATACGTTTTCACGGCGCCAGCGCCGTCGGTGTTGACGTAGTGCACGATGGCCGCGCCGAGACCATCTGGGCGGACCGTATCGTGCTCAGCGCGGGCGCGATCGAATCCGCCTCGCTGCTCCTGCGTTCCGGCATCGGCGACGCCGAACATCTTCGGGCACTCGATATCCCGGTCGTACAGCATGCGCCGGTTGGCACCTGGTTCACCGACCACCCCGAAATCGGTATCGAGTACCACCTCGGTGCGTCCGAACGGCCGACGGTCTCCCTGGAATACGTGCTGGAACTGGACGACATCGAAATCCGGCCGTACACGGTCGCTTTCACGCCGGGCGTGCGGCGCCTCGGCGTCGCCCTGATGCGGCCGCAGTCCGCGGGCGTGCTGCGGCTGCGCTCGGCCGATCCCGCGCTGCCGCCGGTGATCGAGCACCGATACCTCTCGGCCGAGCACGATCGGACCCGGCTGCGCGGCGCGGTCGCGACGGCATCGGAGGTGCTGCACCGGATGTCCGCGCGATGGCACACCGACCCCATGCCGCAGCAGCCGAAAACCGCCGATGCCTGGCTGCACGCGAATCTGGCTACCTCGCAACACCTCTCCGGAACCTGCCGAATGGGGCCCGCCGACGACGAGCGGGCGGTGGTGGACGAGTTGTGCCGAGTGCACGGTGTCGCCGGTTTGTCGGTGGTCGATCTGGCCGTCGTCCCGGTGCCGTTGAGTCGCGGTCCGCAGGCTACGACGGTGATGATCGCGGAGTACGCCGCTGAGTTGCGAGCTCGCGGCTGAGGGCCTGCCGATGGCTGTAGCACCTGTCCGAAAGTGTTTAGTGGAAAGCGTTCCGCTTTATTAGTCGAGGGCTTAATGTTCGCAGTGCTCGGCTCGCCTCCCACACCCGCTCTCGCTGAATCGCCAGTGCTGGTCGGTGCGCTGCCGCCGGGCTCAACAGTCCGGTAGGGCGGTGTCGGCCTGCCCGAAGGTGTTCGGTCGGCCGGAGTTTCGGCCATCGAGGAGGCTCTGGTGCACGTCAGCCGTCACGAAACGACCGAAACCGATACCCTCACGAGGCCCAGCGGGGCGCTGGGTGAGCTGTATCTGTCGGGGGTACAGCTCGCCGCCGCGGCTGCTCAGGTAATGCTTGCCTGCGACGAAGTCGAGGCAATCGTCGTCGAACGGCCCGGCTTGTCGGTGCTCACCAGTACCCTGGGTATCAGCGGGGCCACGTTCGAGCTTCAGTTGGCGGTCATCGAGTCCTCGGCGACCACGAGCTCGGCGGGCACGCAAAGCTTCGCCGGTGCCGGACTCAGGGAAGGTCCGGCACCGGCGGGGATTCACCCGGAATTCCCGGACGCCCCGGCCCTATTCGAGCGCTCCGATGCCGACCGCCTCGGCCTCGCCTCGACCGCCGCCCCTCGCGGCCATGCCGGTATCGCTCGAATCAGCACCGAAGAATGCGCTGTCGCCGCACATTTCGTGGTTTCCACGGTGGCGGTGCTGATTGCCGAGCGGGGCGCTGATCGCTGCATTACGCTCCGCAATGCATTCGCCCCTCGAGCGGCAGTGCCCGCGCTGGCCGCGCCGCGCGTGTGTGAGTTGATCGGAGCGCGGGTGCCTGACCATGAACCCCGCGCCGGCCAGGATCGGCCACGTCCACACCACTTCTTGGAGCCCGCTGACCGCACCTGAGACCCCCTCATACCTGACCCAACCAGGAAGAAGGAAAACCGGATGAACAACCCTTTCGACGACGACGGCGCACAGTTCTATGTGTTGATCAACGAGGAGGGTGAGCACTCCCTCTGGCCGATCTTCGCCGCCGTACCCGGCGGCTGGACGATCGCCTACGGTGCCGCCGCCCGTAAAGCCTGCCTGCGCTACGTCGAAACCCATTGGCTCGATATGCGCCCCAAATCACTCATCGAGGCCATGTCCAACGAAAGTCCCTGAGGTTCCGGAGAACCGCTGAAACCACCCGTATACGCGGGGCGCGTCGGTCCACATCCCCCCTGCTGACCGGCGCGCCCCGCCCCCTACTCGTACTTCGCTGCGCCCCAGTGCATCATGGACGTATGACGAATCAACGGATCACCCCAAAGCCGCCGGAGACGTTGATCGAAGCCGCCCGCCGCTGGGCCGCCGGACGCCCGACACCCGCACAAACACAACAGATCAGCGGCTGGCTAGACGTGATCATGCACCGTCGGCACGCACCCGACGCCGCGAAGTCGTAGCGCCGCAGCGGCGCCCAGCGCGGAACTCACCGATAAGCGATTCGAATGGTGAGCACCCCGCGGCGCCGGGCGCCGAATGACGGTCCGCTATGCCTTCGTTCGCGCCGACTCGATCACCGGACGGGCATGCTGGCGCCACTCGGCGACCGCTCGGCCGCGAAATCCGGTGAGCGCGGTGTCGAACTGCCCGGCGCGCTTGGTGACGGTCAGCCCGATGTAGGTGTTGTCACTTGTGATCGCTTGTGTCGCAACAGAACACGCTTCGTCGATCTCGCCAGCGCTCAGCAACGCGGTGGCGTGTTCGAGGCGGACGAGGGCGGGCTCCATTGTTTCCTGTGGGTCGTACAGGGTGAGCGCGCGGGCCGCGGCCTTCGCGGTTTCGGCGGCGCGGCCTAGATTGGAGTAGCCTATCGCCTGATAGAAGGCGAGCTTTTCCGGACGATAGGAAAAGATGCCGACCGTAAGCTCTTCTTGGCCAACATTTTCCAATGCACGGCCGGACTTTTCGATACACCTGGCAAACTGGACGGCATTTCCGAGGCTGGCATGTGCCCTGGCCGCCATTCCCCACAGCCACGCTGCGGCGGGACCGTGTGCCGGATTTTCTTCGAGCCGACCGCCGAGCAAGTTCAAGACTTCCTTCGGTTTGTCACTATACGTCGGTAAATATGCGAGACCGGCAAGCGCGATATCCTCGGAATAACGATCACCGATGTCTTGCGCGGCATGGATCGCGGTGCCGTACCACATCCTGGCCTGTCCCAAATGTCCTTCGTTGAACAGGATTTCGCCGACCACGTTGGCCAGCCTGCCCGCCGTGCGCACCAGCCGGACCTGATGGTGGGTGGCCTGTCGCTGCGCGAGAGTGCCACGGACCGTGCGGAATTGCTCGAGTGTGGTGTGCAGCAGCTCATGCGGTGGCACCTGCACCACCCGCTTGCCGAGTGCCTCGACCGATTGCTCGAGCAGCCCGAGCCGCCGCTCGCTGATCGATCCGGCATCCAGGGTGGCCAGCATCTTCTCCGGTTCGCCCGCGACCAGGTCCGCGGCCGTTCCGGTCAGGCCAACCCCGATGCAGGCCAATAACTCTCGCCTTCTCACGTCGTCATCCTCGACTTCCTTGTCGAGCCCGATGTCCCTACCGAGCTGGGTTTCCGTGTCGAGCGCCGAGTCGGTGGCTTCGGGGTCGAAGCCGGGTCCCCGGCCCGCGGTGACGGCCCGCTCGAATCGTGCGACGACGACTGGATCGGCTTCCGAGACAACCCGGTCGAGCAGACGTTGGCTTGCGGCATGCATCCGGGTTGTCCGGCCGTTTTCCCACAAGACCACGGTGCGCGGGGTGACGCCCACCAGACGCGCGAATTCGTACCGACTTCGCCGCATCGCGGCGCGAAGCGCACGGACATCCTCGCCCGTCCAGTCGATCTCAACCATAGGTCCTTACTCCTCGCACCAGGCTGATACAAACGGAAACTACTCGCAATTACCGCCTTCGGGTCTGTTATCTATCGAATCGCAACGTGCACGCTGAATCAGCACCCGGCGCCGGGGGTTCTGCCCAAACCCTTACCAGGGCGCCGGCATTCCGGAATCCGACGCACGGTCCCGACACGGCCCGATCCATCCGTGTCGAGCGGGATTCCGATGGCGCCTTTCGGCGCCGGGTGCACTGGCCTTTACCCGGAGGTGAACAATGGACGTATTGCACTCGGATGTACGAGAATTGTGGCTGGTACAGAGCCGCGATTGCACGCAGGATCCGGTAGGCCTCAGCTACGACCGAGCGCGGTTCATCCTCACCGTGCACGGCGGCCACGGCGCCCGCTGCCACCAGTACCTGGCCGCCTCGGCCTACTGCTTCCGCCTGGCCACCGACGCGTGACAAAGGCGGGCCCGGCCGAAGCCGGACCCGCCTTGTCGCGGGGGTTGGTTCAGGCGGCCGCGGACAGCGCCTCGAACTCCTTGTCGGTCAACGTGATCCGCGCGCCGTCGGTGTTCTCCTCGAGATGCGCGACGCTGGAGGTACCCGGAATGGGCAGCACCACCGGCGAGCGGCGCAGCAGCCAGGCCAGGGCGAGCTGTGCGGGAGACGCGCCGTGTTCCTTGGCGATCGCGTCCAGCGGGCCGCCGGGCTTGGCGAGTTCGCCGGTGGCGATGGGGAACCACGGGATGAACGCGATGTTCTCCCGCTCGGCGTAGTCGAGCACGTCCTCGTCGGTGCGGTTGGCCAGGTTGTAGAGGTTCTGCACCGAGACGATGGTGGCGATCTCGCGGGCCTGCTTCAGCTGCTCGACGCTCACCTGGGACACGCCGATGTGACGGATCTTGCCCTCCTGCTGCAGCAGTACCAGCTCGCCGAGCTGGTCGGCCAGCGGCACCTGCTCGTCGATGCGGTGCAGCTGGTAGAGGCTGATCTGTTCGACGCCCAGGTGGCGCAGGCTGAGTTCGGCCTGCTGGCGCAGGTATTCGGGCCTGCCGACCGGCCGCCAATCGCCGGGGCCGCTGCGGGTAAGCCCGGCCTTGGTGGCGATCACCAGGTCATCGGCGTAGGGATGCAGGGCCTTTCGAATGAGCTGTTCGCTGACGAACGGACCGTAGGAGTCGGCGGTGTCGATGAAGTTGATGCCGAGTTCGACGGCCCGGCGCAGCACCCGGACGGCCTCGTCGGGATCCTTCGGCTCACCCCAGACGCCGGGGCCGGTCAGCTGCATGGCCCCGTAGCCGAGCCGGTGGACGGGGAGGTCACCGCCGAGCGCGAAGGTGCCGGACGCTTCGGCGGGCCGTGCGTGGAGGTTGGTGCTCATAGGTTCGGTTCCTTCCGAAGTGGAATTACGCGAAAGCGGACGAGCCGGTGACGTCGCGTGGCGACGTTGCTTCCGCAAGCAACGTCTCTACCGCGCCGTCGATTCCCCGCACGAGGGTTGTGTTCGCGACGAGCGAAACGTCAGCCGATCGCCCGCAGCAATTCTTCGGCCACCGGCGCGGACGAGGCCGGGTTCTGCCCGGTGATCAGGTTGCGGTCGACGACGACCTTCGGCGCCCACGGCTCGCCCTCGCGGAAGTCGGCGCCGAGCTCGACGAGCCGATCCTGCAGCAGCCACTTGGCCTTGTCGGCCAGACCACCCTGCCGCTCCTCCTCGTTGGTGAAGCCGGTGAGCGCGTAGCCCGCGAAGGCGTTGGTCCCGTCGGGGCCGACGGCGGCGAGCAGCGCGGCGGGGCCGTGGCACACGATGGCCAGCGGCTTGCCGGATTGCAGTGCGGCGGTGAGGAGTTCGCCGGACTCGGCGTTCACCGCGAGATCTTCCATCGGCCCGTGGCCGCCGGGGTAGAAGACCGCCGCATAGTCGTCGAGGTCGACTTCGGACAGTTTGATGGGGTGCTGCAATTCGGTGCTGGCGGCCAGCACCGCGGCCCGCTGGTCGGCACCCTCTTGGCCGCCGTTGAAGTCGGGGGACAGGCTGCCCTGGTCGACCGGCGGCACGACCCCACCGGGGGTGGCGATGACCACCTCGTGGCCCGCTGCCTTGGCCGCCTCATACGGCACGGCGAATTCCTCGGCCCAGAATCCGGTCGGATGCGGGGTTCCGTCGGCAAGTGTCCAGGTGTCGGCACCGGTCAGTACAAAAAGTAGTTTCGCCATGAATCCGACACTAGGACCGTCGCCGTAGAGTAGCCAATGGGATCGCCGATATCAGACATCAGAATTCTGATGGCTCTTGCGCTCGGCGAAGACCGTGCGCGCCACCGCGATTCCGTTGAGGGCGGCGGGGAATCCGGCGTACCCTGCCATCTGGATCAGCACCTCGACGGCCTCGGTCTCGGTGCCGCCGACATTGAGCAGGCCATGGATGTGCACGCCGAGCTGCGGCGCGACACCGAGCGCGGTGCACATGGCCACCGACACCAGCTCGCGGGTCTTCAGGTCGAGCCCGGGGCGGGAGTAGATATCGCCGAAGGAGAACTCGACGAGCAGGCGGGCGAAGTCAGGGGCGATGTCCCGCAGCGCGGCGATGACCTGCTCGCCCGCCTGCCCGTCGACCTCGGCCAGGGCGGCCGAACCACGCTCGAATCGGTCGCCGTCCGGTGTTCCGGGCGCGGCGGGCTCGACCGGCAGGTCGGTCCGTGTCGCGAACACCTCCTTGGCGGCGTTCAGGCCGTTCAGCGCCGCCGGGAAGCCCGCGTAGACGCTCGCGTGGATCAGCACCTCGACGATCTCGGTGCGGGTGCAGCCGACATTGAGCGCGCCGTCGATGTGGAACCGCAGCTGCGGCGCCGCATTGCCGAGCGCGGCCAGCGCGCCCACCGTGGCCAACTGCCGCTCCCGCAGCGTCAGCCCCGGGCGCGACAGGATGTCGCCGTAACCGAACTCCACGGTGATCCGCCCCAGGCCGGGCGCGATATCGGCGAGGCTGTCCAGCACGGCCGGATTTTCCTGCCCACCGATCTGCCGCAGCAGCGCGAGTCCCCGCTCGTAACGATCGTTGTCGGCGTTGGTGTGCTCAGTGCTGGTCATGGCACGACTGTAGAAGTTGGAGTGCGCTCCAGCGCAAGTGCTGGCGGCTATGGCTCAGATGAGGTTCTTCTGCTTGCGGATTCGGCGTCGCACATCGGCCATCAGACTGTGCGTTCCGGCGTGCCGGAGGAAGCGCGGGATGAATCGGTTGACGAAGGCGACGAAGACGAAGAGGTGCTCGAAGCGGCGCTGGTCGGTCGCGGTCCATTCGACCTGGAGTTGTTCGCGGAAGATCGGCGCCAGGAAGCCGATCGTGAGGAATTTCAACAGGTTTCGGAACGGTAGTCGCAGATACCAGTGGATCATCCGCAGGTTCAGCAGGTCGTTCAAGTAGCCGCGCACGTAGTCGTCGATCGCGACCTGCTGGCAGGCTTCGTTCCAGTATTGGTCGAATTCCGCACGCGTGGCAGGCCACATCTGCTCGGTCACCTGCAGCGTGGTGCCGAGCGTCGAGGATGACACGTAGAACGCCTCGGCCTGCTCGTCGCTCATCCGGCCTTGCAGCAGTTGATAAGTGTCCTCGAAGCCGATGTAAAGGCAAGCGGCGACCCACAATTGGAGGTCGCGGTCGAACGCGTTGTACTTCACCGGTGCCTCGGGCGCCGAATGTACTTGCCGGTGCGCGACATTCACCGCCTCCCGATAGGCGAGGCGCTCCTGCTCGGTGCCCAGAATGGCGACGGCCAGATACTGCGTCGTGGTGCGTGCCCGCTTCCACGGGTGCCGCATCAACGATCCGGACGCGACCTTGCTCTCCGCGACGCCGTACCCGACGCCGGGCCGAGCCATCTGCATCGCGACATTGGCCGCCGCGCCCGCGAAGGACCAGAAATCCAGGGCGTCGGTCAGCTTGATCGCCCGCTTCGTGGTCGGTCGGTGGGCGGTGTCAATGTGGATCCGGGTGTGCTCCTTCGACAGCGGGGCGGCGTGCTCCGGGGAATGGGCGGCGGCGGTCATGAGGGAGTCCTCTCGGGTCCGGAATCGGCCCCGCAGGGCGTGAACAACCTGTGAACTATTGATAACTTAAGTCCGGCGGGCCTCGTGCGTCAACGGGTCAGGTTGCTGGCTGTCTGGCGATGAATCTACTCGAAAGGCTTCCGCAAAGTGCGGAATCGTGCGTAACATACGGGCCCATACCGGACCAAAGCGATGTCCGGGGAGGATCCAACGGCGGATCCCTTTCGGGTCCTGCCGTGGGTGGCCGGTCGTGGTCGACCGGCACGCGAAAGGACGCGCATGCTCAAGAAGCTGGATCGGATATTCAGCTACGAGATGAAGGTCTCGGAGTTCCTCGGGACGCTGATCATTCTCGGCATCCCGTACGGGTTGATCGGCGTGGTCTGGTCGCTGACACACACCGGTCACCTCCGCGGCATGCACGGCATCGACGTGATCATCTCGTTCCTCGGATCCATCGTGTGCTGGCCCGTGCTCACCTTCTCGAATGTGTGCATGACCTGATGATGATCGTGGTCTGGCTCATCGACGTCCTGGTGATCGGCGGGAAAGTCCTCGGTGGGCGTACGCGGGTCAATCCGGTGCTGCGGTTCGGGCTGTGGCTTGCCGTGCTCAGCACCGTCGCGGCGGCCATCGCCGTCGTCGGCTACCTCCTCGTCGTGCTGCAGCGGCAGTTGAGCGGCACCGCGTGACTCGGAGAGGCAGTAACCAGTGACCATCACCGAACGACCGCCGCGGCGGACCGATCTGGAACAGGCCATCGACGACCTGAGGGGTCTGTGGCGGCGGCATCCGCAGCGGTCGCTCGAGACGCTTGGCAGGCAGGTGACGCTCGGCCGCAACGCCGTGCTGGAGATGTTGCGCGCGGTCATCACCCGCCGGTTCCCGTTCCAGGAATTCGTCAAACAGTGCGCGTTCATGGCCAGTGTGTCCGCAGCGCCGACGGTGTTCGTCGCGATACCGGTGGCGGTGGTGGTCTCGATCCAGTTGGGCGCGTTGGTGAGTCAGGTCGGCGCGACCACCTTCATCGGTGCGGTCAGCGGCCTCGGCATCATCCGCCAAGGCGCGCCGCTGGTCACCTCGCTGATGATCGCGGGCGCGGTCGGTTCGGCCATCTGCGCCGACCTCGGTTCCCGCACGATCAGGGAGGAGATCGACGCCATGATGGTGATGGGCGTCGATCCGATCCGCAGGCTGGTCGCGCCACGGCTGGCGGCCGCGGTGCTGGTGAGCATGCTGCTGTGCGGATTCGTGGTGTTCGTCGGCTTCGCCACCGGCTATCTGTTCAATGTCTATGCGCAGGGCGGCACTTCGGGCACGTTCATCAGCACGTTCGCCTCCTTCGCCGTCGCGAACGACCTGATCGTCGCGCTGCTGAAGGCCGCCATCTTCGGCGCGCTCACCGCGATCATCGCCTGCGATATCGGCCTGCACACCAGGGGCGGGCCCGGCGGTGTCGCGAATTCGGTGAACGCGGCGGTGGTCAACTCGGCGCTGATGTTGTTCGCCACCAACATCATCATCACCCAGGTGTACAACACACTGTTCCCGGCGAAGGTGCTCTGAGATGGGTTCGCGCTATACGCCACCGGCGTTGCAGCCCTTCCGTGCCGTCGGCGGCGTCGTCCGTGCACCGGTGCGGGCCAATCAGCGGCTCGGCCATCAGGCCATCACCTTCGTCGCGGCGATCGCGGCAATTCCGTTCGCGCTCAAGCACTATCGCAAGGAAGTGCTGCGGCTCACGGCGGATGTCGGGTGGGGTAACGGGTCGCTGATCGTCGGCGGCGGCACTGTCGGCGTGATCGTGATCCTCTGCGGATTCGGCGGCATCACCGTCGGCATGGAGTCCTACACCGCGCTCAACCTGCTCACGATGAACCCGCTGACCGGCGCCATCTCCGGGTTCGCCACCACAAGGGAAATCGGGCCGATCCTGGCGACCTTGGCCTTCGCGATCCAGGCCGGCTGCCGCTTCACCGCGCAGCTCGGCGCGATGCGGATCTCCGAGGAGATCGACGCGCTGGAATCCATTGCCATCCGCCCACTTCCGTACCTGATCACCACCAGGATGATCGCGGCAACGCTGACCATCGTGCCGCTGTACAGCGTGGGTCTCGCGGTCGCGTACCTGATGACCAAGCTGTCGGTGCTGTTCCTCGGCGGTACCTCCGCTGGCACCTACGACCACTACTTCTTCCAGTTCCTCAACGGCACCGACGTGTTCTTCTCGGTGCTCAAAGTGGTGGTCTTCGTGCTGATTTCGACGTTTCTGCAGTGTTACTACGGCTACGTCGCGACCGGCGGTCCGGAAGGGGTCGGGCAGGCGGCGGGGCGCGCGATCAAGATGGTGATCGTCGTGATGGTGTTCGTGAATCTGTTTCTCACGCTGGCGATCTGGGGCATCGATCCCGGCTTCCGGATCTCGGGATAGGCGCGGCGATGATCATCGATCCCAGCGGCCGAGGGCCGAGCGCGCGACAGCTCTCGCTCGCGGGCATCGCGCTCACCACGGTGGCACTGCTGCTGTTGTACCTGCTCGGTTTGCGCTACACCGGTCGTTTCGAGGACAACGTCGGCGTGGTCGCGGTGCTGACCAGCACCGGCGACGGGCTACCCGAACATGCCGACGTGAAGTTCCGCGGCATGATCGTCGGTTCGGTCGCCGGGGTGCAGGTCGTCGCCAAGGGGGAGCGCCAGCGCGCCGAGCTAGTGCTGAAACCCGCTGTCGCGTCGATGATTCCGGCGGCGGTGACGGCGCGGGTCATCCCCAACAACATCTTCGGCGTGACCGCGATCGAGCTCGTCGACAACGGGCGGACCAGCGAGACCCTGCGCGCCGGTGCCGAGATTCCGGAGGACACCAGCGAGGGCACCGTCCAGCTGCAGACCACGCTCAGCGTGCTGCGCGATGTGCTCGACCACATCCAGCCGGAGAAGCTCGGCCGGGTGCTCGCGACGCTCGCCGACGCGCTCGACCCGTCCGCGCGCGTGCCAGGCTCCACCATCGAACGCCTTGACCGCTGGCTCACCCAGATGCACGCCATTCCGGGGATCGGCAACCTGCTCGGCGATCTCGGCCGTGCCACAACGGCATTGAGCGCGTCGGCACCCGATCTGGTCGGTGTGCTGTCTGATTCGGTGACCACCGCCAGGACGCTCACCGAACGGCGCGATCAGTTCGTCGCGCTGCTGACCAACGCGGGTGGGGCGGTCGACTCGGTGAATTCGCTGTTCGCGCGCAATCCCGACGCGGGCAAGGAAGTGGTGTCCGGGGTCGGCGAACTGTTCGGCAGCTTGGCTGAGGATCCGCAGGCGCTGCAGCAGACGGCGGCCAATCTCAATGTGTCCCTGCGGAAGTTGCGCTCAGTGTTCGGTTTCGGGCCGAGCCGCCAGATGATCTGGAAGATGGACGTGTCCTTCACACCGTTCCAGCAGTACACGGCCAAGGACTGCCCGCATTACGGCAGCATGGCCGGGCCGCGTTGCGGCGGTGCCTCGGTGCCGGAAGTCGCTCCGCCGCAAGAATATCCGGAGCAGATGACGCCGAAGTGGTTGGACGCGGCCGGACCCGCGCCCGTGGCGCCGACACTGCCGGGCCTGCCCACCATTCCCGGTATTCCGATGATTCCCGGCATCACCGCACCGGCGGCCGCGCAGGATCCCGCACCGAATGTGCCAGGCGACAACGGTTTACGCGGAAAGGACGCGGTGGCGGCGATCGTCGGCGGTAAGCCGACCGCCGCGCAGTATCTGCTGCTCTCGCCGCTGCTGGCGGGCGGTTCGGTCACCCCGGCGGACAAGGGCGGTCGTTGACCATGAAATCAGGTAAGGCACTGGCGGGCTTCAGCCTCTTCGCCCTCGTCGCGATCGTGCTGACGTACACGATCTGGTCCACGCTGCAACGGTCGGTGACCGGCGACACCGATTCCTACTCCGCGACATTCTCCGACGTCCTCGGCCTGCGCGTCGGCGATGACATCCGGATGGCCGGCGTGCGGGTCGGCCGGGTGGACGGTATCGACTTCGACGGCGACTACCGCGCGCGCATCGACTTCCGCATCCAAAGCAGGCAGCGGCTGACCACGACGACGAAAGCCCTGGTGCGCTACCAGAATCTGATCGGACAACGCTATATCGCGCTGGTGCCGGGCGCGGGCGACGGACAGGTGCTCGCGGCGGGTTCGGCGATACCGCTCGAGCGCACCGAGCCCTCGTTCGATGTGTCCGCGCTGCTGTCCGGGTTCGAGCCGTTGTTCAGTGTGCTGCAACCGGATCAGATCAATTCGCTGTCGGAGACGCTGATCCAAGCACTGCAGGGCAACAATGTCTCGCTCAGTGCGCTGATCACCCAGGCGGCCGAGCTCGCAGGCACCTTCGGGCAGCGCGACAAGATCCTCGGCGATGTGATCAGCAACCTGAGCAGTGTCATCGCCGGGCTCGCGCATCGCAGCGGCGACCTGGAAACGCTGATCACTCAGGCACGTTCGCTGGTCGAGTCGCTCTACGCGCAGGGCGAGTCGCTGAAGGGTTCGGTCGATCAGGTGGCGACCTCGACCGACTCGCTGGCTCGGCTGATCGGTCAGGTGAAGCCGAATATCGCTCGGGCGCAAAACGATGCGACAAGTGGAGTGGCGCTGCTGCTGCTCAACGGCGCATCCCTGGATCAGGCCGCCGTCGAGCTGCCGACGCTGCTCAATGGCATCGCCAGGTTCACCAGCTATGGCGCCTACGGCAATGCCTACATCTGCCGCCTCGATGTCTCGCTGTGGGGTGTGCTGCTGCCACCGGGGCTGTTCTCGCAGGTCGGCGGCGATTCGCAATCGGAGGTGTGCCGATGATGACACGAGCGCGGTCCCTGGTCGGACGCGTCCGACTGCCGCGGAATCGGGTGCTGTGGCTCGGCCTGCTCGCGGCGGGTTCGGTGGTGCTGCTGCTGGTCGGATCCAGTGTGCTGTCCCAGGCCGGGCTGGGGGACAAGACGATCGAGGCGGAGTTCGCCCAGGCGGCGGGGCTGCGGGCGGGCGCGTCGGTGGATGTGTCCGGCATCGAGGTCGGTTCGGTGCGCGCGGTGCGGCTCGACGGGGCGAAGGTCGTTGTCGACCTGCGGGTGCGCCAGGATCTGCGCCTCGGGCCGGACGCGCACGCGGCCATCAAGATGACGACCATCCTCGGCAAGCTGCACGTCGAGCTGGTGCCCGGCGACGGAAAAGGGTTGCCGGGCAACAGGATTGTGCTGGCGAATACGTCGGTGCCGTACAACCTCGGCAAGGTCATTCGGGATCCGGTGTACAAGTCGTCGTTCGAGCGGATCGAGCGGATCGACCCGGTCAAGCTGCGCCAGTCGTTGGACCTGCTCAGCACGCAGATGGGCGATTCGCCGCAGCTCACCGTCGAGGCGCTGAACAGCGTCGGCGCGCTGGCCAAGGTGATCAATGATCGCCGCGACGAGGTCGACGTGCTGTTGAAGAGCATGGATCAGGTCTCGCAGCTGGTTTCGGACAATCGCAACAGCGTGTTGCTGCTGCTGACCAGGGGCGAGGCGATCGGGAATGCCGTCGCGCAGCGCCAGACGATGCTGAAGTCGTTGCTGGACAACGTCGCCGAGCTGTCCCGGCTGCTGCAGCAGATGGGTCTGGAGAACAACGATCAGCTCGGGCCGATGATCCAGAGCCTGAACACCATGTCCGAGGGGCTGGAGAAGAACAAGGACAACCTGGATTCGCTCTACGAGATCATGCCGGTTGCCTTGCGGCAGTTCAACAATGCGCTCGGCAACGGTCCCTACGGCGACGTGTGGGCGCCGTGGATCTTCCCGGACAACTGGTTGTGTTTCGCCGGTGCGGTACAGGGGTGCAACTGATGCAGATAGGTACTTTTCTGAAAACCGCCGTGTTGTGCCTGGCCGCCGCGGTGGCGTCCGGCTGCTCGCTGCTGCCTGCGAGCTTGAGCGGGCTGCCTGAGCAGTATCTCGGCGAACATCTGCGGATCAGCGCCGATTTCGAGAACGTCGCCGGCCTGTACGCGGGCAATGACGTCGCGATCCTCGGCGTCCCGGTGGGTCAGGTCGACACGGTGACGGCCAAGGGCAGCTATGTCGAGGTGACCATGTCCATCGACAAGAACGTCAAGGTGCCCGCGGACGCGATCGCGGCACTCGTCTCGCCGCAACTGATCACCAACCGCCACGTCGAGCTCGCGCCCGCCTACGAGGGCAACGGACCGGTGCTCGCCGACGGCGCGCATATCCCGCTCGAACACACCCGCACCCCGGTCGAACTCGACCGCATCCTGGACAATTTCGATCAGCTCGGCAAAGCGCTGAAGGGCGGCAACGAGACCGGGCCGATGGCGAGCCGGGTGCTTTTCCCGCTGCTGGACGGCAACGGCGACAAGCTGCGCGAGACGCTCGACGCGATGTCCTCGGCGTTCGAGGTGAGCCTGGCCAACGGCGACCAGATATCCAACACCATCGTGAAACTCAACGAGATCACCCAGATCATCGCCGATAACGACCAGACGGTGCGCGATTTCAGCGGCAGGCTCACCGACATGGTGCGGCTGATGGGTGATCAGGCGCCGGGGTTGCAGGCCGTGCTGACCCAGCTCAACGACTTCGTCACCAACACCGCCACCGTGGTCGGCACCAACCGGGAGCAACTGCTCGGCGCGTTGACGCGATTCACCGCGCTCACCGGGCAGATGCGGGCCAACGCGCGAGCGGTCACCGAAATCGCCGACGTCACACCGCTGTTCTTCCAGAACCTGGCCAACGCGACCAGCCGCGAACATCAGGCGCTGCGCCTGCACGGCCTGCTGGACAAGTCGGCCCTCGACGGCGAGGCGCTCTCGGTGTTCTGCGAACGGGTGCAGATGCGCCTCGACGGCTGCCGTACCGGCAAGATCCAGGACTTCGGACCGGATTTCGGGCTGACCGCGGCGCTGCTCGGACTGACCAAATGAGGACGTTGGCCCACCTGTCGCCCGACCGCCACCCCTTACGGAGTCGCGGCGCGATGCTGTTCGCGCTGGCCGTCGCGGCGGCCATCGGCGCGACGAGCGGTTGCGCGGTGACGGTGGACAACGTGCCGCTGCCGAAGCCCGGCATCGGCGGCCCTGGCTACACGCTGCACGCGGTGTTCAAGGATGCCCTCAATCTGCCAGCGAACGCGCACGTCAAGATCGGTGGCACCGATGTCGGCACGGTCTCCGCGATCGATACCACCAACTTCCTTGCCGACGTGGAAATGCTTATCCGCCAAGACATTCAGCTGCCCCGCGGCACCACCGCCGAACTGCGCCAGGCGACCCCGCTCGGCGACATGTTCGTCGCGATGACCCTGCCCGCCAAACAGGGCAGCGCCGAACTGCTGCGACCGGGCGACACCATCGCACCCGACCACACCTCGACCGGCGCCTCGGTCGAACAGCTGATGATGTCGGTCTCCCTGTTGCTCAACGGCGGTGGACTCAATCAGGCGGCGCGGATCACCTCCGAGATGAACTCCATGTTCACCGGGCGCGCACCGGAGCTGTCGCATCTGATCACCGAGATGACCGACGTGCTCGCCGCGCTGAACCGGCGCACCGCCGATGTCGACGGGGTGCTGTCCGGACTGAACACGCTCACCGGTGAATTGGCCAGGCGCAAAGCCGAATTGGGCGCTGCCGCGGACACCTTCCCGCCGCTGATCGGACTCGTCGCCGAAAACAACAGGGCCATCGCCGATCTCATCACCAAGGTCTCGGTGACCATGGCCGCGCTCGGCGACTTCACCGACACCACCGGCCCCGATTTCCTCAGCCTGTTCGACAGCATCCAGCGGCTCATGTCCGGATTCGCGCAGATGGGTGACGATCTCGCGGGCACATTGGACGGACTGCACGCGATCTACCCGTCGATCTCGGCCAGCCTGGACGGCCCGGTGCTCGCGGTCGCGGCCACCGTGTCCTATCTGAGCGTCGGCGCGCTGACCGACCCGAAGGGCAGCAGGCCGCCCGAAATCGGTGACGTGCCAGCTTTTGTCGGCAGTCTGGCGCAGGTCATCGAGAAGGTCATCGGCCGACTGCAGGGCGGTGGGCGATGAATGTTCCGCTGTGGCACTGGCTGGTCCGGCGCCGGATCGCGGTGGCCAATATCGGCCTGATCGTTGTGCTCGTGCTCGGGGTGTCCTACCTGGGCGTCTATGTGCTGCGGATCAACCCGCTGCCGAGCACGTACACCGTGCGGGTGGAGCTACCGAACTCTGGGGGCCTCGCGGCGAACAACGACGTCACCTTCCGCGGCACCCGCGTCGGCAAGGTCGACGACGTACGGATATCCGGCGACGGCGTCGCGGCGATCGCCGAA
This sequence comes from Nocardia sp. NBC_01499, assembly GCF_045040275.1. NCBI lineage: Bacteria > Bacillati > Actinomycetota > Actinomycetes > Mycobacteriales > Nocardiaceae > Nocardia > Nocardia sp. NBC_01499. The sequence goes on from NZ_CP109426.1 coordinate 6,480,866, forward strand.
ATCGACAAGACCGCAAGGATTCCGGTGGGCGGTACCGTCGCCGTCGGCCGACTCTCCGCGGCCGGGGAGCAGTATCTCGACTTCCGCCCGGACACCGACAGCGGCCCGTTCCTCGCCGACGGCTCGGTGGTCGAGCGCGCAAGGACGACGGCACCGGTGACGGTGCAGTCGGTGCTCGGCAGCATGGGCGGTCTGATCGGCGGGATGAATCCGGGACGGCTCAATGTGATCGTCGACGAACTCGACAAGGCCCTCGCCGGTGGCCCGGATCGGTTGCGCAACATGATTTCCGGCATCAGCAGGGCGATGGCCGGGCTCACCGACCTACTGCCGCAGACCAGGCAGCTCATCGAGAACCTCCAGGTGATCTCCGAGACGACCTCGCACGCGCAGCCCGACCTGACCACGCTGACCACCGGCTCCAGCGCGCTGTTCCAGCAGTTGACCGCCGCGGATCAGGAGGTGCGCAAGTTCCTCGACCTCGGGCCCCGTCAGCTGGCCACCCTCGGCGGCATCGTGCGCGACACCGAGGATCCGATGACCAACCTGGTCACCAACTTCGTCGCGATCACCAAGGCGGCGAAGCTGCGCGCACCGGCCATCGCCGCGCTGTTTCCCGCGCTGCGTACCGGTTCGGAGGCGATCGGTGTTCCGGCGCATGACAACGCCTACCACACCCTGGTCGACCCGTGGCCGCGGCCGAGCTGTGACTACGACACGATCCCCGTGGTGCCGACCACGAAGACCGTCGACACCAGGGTGCGGCTCTACAACTACTGCGTCACCGACAATCCGGCGCTGCAGGTTCGTGGCTCGGCGAACGCGCCGCGACCGAACGTGCCGGACAACGGATCCGGCCCGCCGCCCGGCGTCACCGGCAATGAGCTGTCCCGACCGGCACCTGGTAGATAGGAGCACATCTGATGAGCGAAAACGACGCAGTGCCTGAGGATTCGACGTCCGACACATCGAGTGACGCTGTGGCAGAACAATCGTCAGTCGATGCGGATCCTGAGGCGACCGCAGACAAGCGACGGCGACTGGTACCCGGCCGGGCCGGACGGATCGCGCTGCGCCTCGTGGCGGCCGTACTACTGTGTGCCGCAATCGCTTCGAGCGTCGTGTTCTACCTCCAGAACAAGGGCAACAGGGCCATCATCGACGCCAACGCGGACGCGCGCACCGCCGCCTGTAAGTACGCCCCGATCCTGGCCGACTACGACGCCAAGAAGCTGGACGACTACTTCGCCGCCGTCCTCGGCGGCGCGACCGGCGACTGGAAGAAGCAATTCGACAGCACCAGTAAGGAATTGCGCGACGTGCTCACCCAGGGCGAGGTGGTGTCGAAGGTGAACGACGTCCAGTGCGCGATCAAATCCGGCGACGAGAATTCCGCCGAGGCCATCGTGGTGATCGGCCAGACCATCACCAGCATGGGCACCCAGGGCAAGCCGGCGCCAGGCCAGCTGTCGATGGTGATGCGCCTCGAGAAGGTCGACGGCCACTGGCTGGTGAACAAGGTGAACTCGCCGCTCGCCCCGCCGCCGCAGCAGTAGTCACCCGCCGTCGCGACCGAACAGGACGACCCGCATCAGGTGGCGCACCCGCTGCCGCGAGCACACCGGGTCGTCGGAGCCGAAGCGCTGACCCAGGTCGACGACCAGGGCGAGGGCCGCGTGCACCAGCAGCCTGGCGTCGGCGGCGGACAGCTCGGGCCGGACGCCGACGAGCAGCTTCGCCCACTCCTCGACGCTGAGCCGCTGGATGTTGCGCAGCACCGTCCGATCGTCCGCGGGCACATTGCTGATCTCGGCGTAGTAGACGAAGGTCAGCTCGCGTTCGGCGAACGAACCGGCAACGTACAGCTCGATCAGCGTGGTCAGCGCCTGCGCTGGCCCGTCCGCCGCCGCTACGGCCGGGCCGATCGCGGCCGAAACCCGGTCCGCGGCACGGCGGAACGCGGCCGCGAGGATATCGCCCTTGCCTCGGTAGAAGCGGTACACCGCCGACGAGGCGGGCAGTCCGGCCGCGATGGCGATGTCCTCGACGCTGACATTCGGGTAGCCGCGCTCGTGGAACAGTTCGATCGCGCGCGCGAGCAGCAGCTCATGCTTGAAGGTCAGCGGAATCTCGGTTGCCGCAAGGGTTTCGGCGTGCGCGGCGGCGGCAGGCAGTGTGCAGCCGGCGACCGAACGGCAGGCGTCGCCGAGCAGTGCGGTCAACGCGCGCACCGGAATCGACACGTGGTGATCGCCGATGCTGCTGAGCACACTCAGCACCGCGGCCGACAGCACGGCCCGGTCCGCCTTGTCCAGCTCGGAGCGCGACTCGGCGAGCAGCGACATGAGCACCGAATTCACGGTCGCCAGTTGGCCGCCGAGGAGCGCGGCATCGGCGTTTTCGAGATAGCGTCGCTGCCAACGCAAGAGCGCGGCGCTGCGGCGATTGGCGATCGAGGACGCGATGAGTGCGTCGATCACCTGTCCGAGCCGTACGTCGGCCGGCAGCTTGCGCGCCGAGTCCGGCAGGCGCACCGCCGCCTCGCTGAGCGCGCCGAGCCGCAGGGCTTCCTCGCGGAACAGCGCGTACTTGCTCGGGTAGTGGCGGTACAGCGCGGCCGAGCTGATGTCGAGCCTGGACGCGATGTCCTCCATGCTCACGCCGTGGTAGCCGAGTGACCCGAACGCCTCCGCGGAGGCCGCCGCGATCTGGGCCCGCCGATCACGCGGCCGCCGCCGGACCACGCGCGGCGATGTCGCGTCGGACGCCTTGTCCGCAGCACGGCGTTCCCGGGCACCCATGCCGCGATGGTAGCCGAACCGGACGCTCGGGATCGGGGCCTTGCTCGCCTGGAATCAAACTGAATCGAAGATCACAATGCGAGGAGGATTTGGCCCGCTACCTTTAGTTCTTTTGGTTCACCAATTTGGAATTCTGAGTAACATAAGCGACCGGTCGGTACCTCGGGTTGCGCTGATGTCTACGCCGTAGCGGGACGGCCGAAAAGGACCAGCTGCATCAGCAGACGCACCCGCCCCTGAGCAGCCATCGGCTGGTTGTCGAACGCGCGGCCAAGATCGACAACCAACGCGAACGCCGCGTGGATGAGGAACCGCGCCTCGGCGGGCGACAGCTCCGGCCGGACTTCGCGCAGCAGCCGCGCCCACTCTTCGACGCTGAGCCGCTGGATGTTTCGCAGCACCGTGCGTTCCTCGGCCGGAACATGCTGGAACTCGGTGAAATACACGTAGGTCAGCGCGCGCTCGGCGAACGACCCGGCGACGTACTGGTCGATCAGCGTCGTCAGTGCGACCTCCGGGCTGGCCGCGGTCGCGACCGCCGGGCCGACCGCACCCGAAACCCGTTCCGCCGCACGGCGAAAGGCCGCGGCCAGTAGATCGCTCTTGCCGCGATAGAACCGGTACACCGCCGACGCGGCGGAAAGCCCTGCGGCGGTGGCGATGTCTTCCACGCTGACATTCGGATACCCGCGTTCATGGAACAGCTCCACCGCTTTGCGCAGCAGCAGTTCGTGTTTGAACGAGTCCGGGATCTCCACCACCTGCAGCGGCTCGGCGGGCTGCTCCGCGGGCAGTTTCGCGGCGACGATCGGCTGGCATGCCGAACTCAACAGCCGGGCAAGGGATTTCGCCGGGAGGGTGGCGTGGTGGTCGGCGATGCTGGTGATCGTGCTCAGCAGCGCGGCGCGCAGTACCCTGGTGTCGTCCTCGGTCAGCTCCGGCCGCAGCTCGGCGACCTGGCTGCCGAGCGCGCCGAGCACGGTGAGCTGCTGGTCGTTCAGCGTGGTGAGATCGTCGGGCTCGAGGTAGCGGCCCTCCCAGCGCACCAGGGTGATGGTCGGCCGATTCTCGATCGTGACGGCGATGAGGGCGTCGAGCACGTGCCGCAGCCGCTGCTCGGGCGACCATGCGGCGGCTTCGGCAGGCAGCTCGACCGACTCGGTCATCGCCCGGCCCACCCGCAGCAATTCCTCGCGGAACAGCGCGTATTTGCTCGGGTAGTGGCGATACAGCGCGGCCGAACTGATGCCGAGGCCGGAGGCGATGTCCTCCATGCTCACGCCGTGATAGCCGAGTGCGCCGAACGCGGCGGCCGAGGCCGCGGCGATCTGCGCCCGTCGATTCTTCGGCCTGCGCCGGACTTCCCGGGGTGCCGAGTCGCCGGTGCTCGCCTTCCGCGCCGTACGGCGATTGTCGACACTCATGCGGACATCGTACTGATCAGGGCTGATGAGACGGTCCACGGCTCGGCGCTGTCCGCCTGCTTCGGCTCCGGGTGCCGCAGGTCACGCGGAATCGCCGCAGTACCTGGCCGAAAATGGCAGGCGGCGGCTCGACCCGTAGCGCGGGTCGCGGTGAGTGAGGGACGCCACAGTCGATCCGCCGCGGCCGCGGTGCCCGATCAGCCGCGCGGGGTGATGACCAGTCGTGCCTTGCCCCGGGGGACCGTCGTGATGTTGCGGGTCTTACCGCGTTCCGGCTCCGCGCCCTCGGGCAGTGAAAGGGAATGCCGCACAAGGATTTCCCGCAGTATCGCGGTACCCTCCATGAGCGAGAAACCCGCACCGATGCAGCGCCGGACCCCACCGCCGAAGGGCAGCCAGGTATTCGGCGCCACCTCGCCAGCGAGGAAACGGTCCGGCCGGAAGACGGCGATATCCGGGTAGTTGTCCTGGCTGTGGTGCGCGAGCAGGATCGAGGTGTTCACCACCGTGCCGGCGGGCAGTCGTCGGCCGCCGATTGTCATGTCCCTGGTCAGTTTTCGATTGGTGCCGTTGATGACGACGTGCAGCCGCATCGCCTCCTTCATGGCGGCTTCGAGATACTTGTCGTCACCGCCGCGTGCCGCGTCGAAGGCCGCTTCCTGAATATCGGGGTGCGCCGCGATCTCGTACAGCGCCCAGGACAGCGCCGACGCGGTCGTCTCATGACCAGCGAGCAGCAGCGTGATGAGCTGATCGCGCAGTTCGGCGTCGGTGAGCGGCGGGTCGGCGTCGTCGCCGGTGCCCGCGTGCAGCAGCCGGGACAGCACATCGGTGCGTTCGGCCAGATCCGGCGCGCGCCGCCGACCGGCGATCTCGGCGTAGAGCAGGGCATCGACCGCGTGCAGATTCGCCGCGAACCGCTTCCACGGGCCGACGCGGCCGAGCAGGTTCGACTGGAAGCCGAGGAACACCAGCGGATTCATGTGCACGATCTGCCTGAGTCGCGGCGCGAGCTCGGCGCGGGTCTGCTCGTCGGTGACCCCGAACACCACCCGGATGATCACCGAAAGCGTCAGCGCGTTCATCCGGTCGAGCGTGACCAGCGTGGAACCCGGTGTCCAGCGGTCGATTTCGGCGACGGCGAGCTCGGCGACCAGATCGCGATAGGCGCGCAGCGCCGAGCCGTTGAACGCGGGCATCAGCAGCCGCCTTGCCCGCGCGTGTTCGTCCTCGTCGGTGAGTAGCAGGGAGTGCTGGCCCAGCACATGGCCGAGGATCTGATTGCCTTCGCCCGCGTGCAGGTCGTGCGGGTTGCTCGCGAAGATCTCCTTGATGTGCTCCGGACGGGAGAAGATCACGACATGGTCGGCGAACGGCGGGATGCGCAGCGTGAAGACGTCACCGTACCGGCGCGCGAGCGCTGGCACGAACCGCTGCCTGTCGACCTGGAAGAGGATGCTCTGCACGAGGGCGGGCAGTCGGGACCCCGGCGGATAGGCGGTTGTCTCGTCGCGCTCTTGGACGTCGGGTGCGGCCACGATGCCACCTCCACTGGGGTTTTATGGAAGAACCTGTTTCACTCAACGTTATGAGATATCGGCGGCAGGGTCTATGACGTGGCCGGTAATCAACCGCTCTTGACGGACCGCCGCCGAGCGGCCATCCTGAGTCGGTCAGCACCTCGCTAGGCGAGGCTCCTGCGCGAACACAGGCCACTGATCCGACGACGTCGAGAGACGCCCAGGATCAGGACAGATCGCTTCGGATTAAGGGGCGATCCCAGGTGGCTTCCCGGTACGGGATACGTCGTGCAGTGCCGAAGCTCTGACGAGAGGGGTGCCCGCCGAGCCGTTTCGGCCGGTGTCCCCTGCCTCGCGTGGTCCGACACGGTATGGCGACGCGCGTGCGTCTCGGCGGTAAGGAGGTGAGGGGACATGGAGTCTGGCGATAGTCCGTATCCGAGTACGGATCCGACATCCCACTCGTTCCCGGCCCACTGCTGCCGCGTGACCGACTGAACCCGAAGCCTTTTCGACGCACCGGGCATTTCCATGCCAGGATGTCGTTCGCCTCGGGCATCCGGTTATGCCCGAAATCGGTTGTGGTGGTGGGCCTTTCCAGCCGAAGGAGTCCATCATGACGTTCGCATTCCCGCGTGAGCTACCGGTGTGGCCCGCGCTGATCCACTCGGCCCGCCGAGTACTGGCCCGGTACCGCCTCACCCCCGAAGAGCAGCGCAATCTGGCCGCGGCGCGTGCCGCCCAGGCGGCCATTTTCACGGCCTCCATGGGCGGGCATCCCTACTACCGGTGACCCGAGGTACCTAGCGGCCCGTGCTCTGCGGGCCGCTAGCTTCCGGTGCTCGGACGCCGGGCGGCGTACCAGTCGAGCAGGTCCGGGTTGTCGACGGCGCTGCGTTCGACGACACGGGCCGCCTCGGCACCCTGGAACAGCTTCTTGATCGGGACCTCGAGCTTCTTGCCCGTGCGGGTGTGCGGGATACCGGGGGCGACGATGATCTCGTCGGGGACATGGCGCGGCGAGACCTCCGCGCGGATGGTGCTGTTGATGCGGGTTTTCAGGTCGTCGGTGAGTTCGGTGCCAGGCGCGAGGACGACGAACAGCGGCATCCAGTAGCCGCCGTCCGGTTGTTCGGCACCGATGACCAGCGCCTCGGCGATCTCGGGGAGTCGCTCGACGGACTGGTAGATGTCGGCGCTGCCCATCCGGATGCCGTGCCGATTGAGGGTGGAATCGGAGCGGCCGTGCACGACGACCGTGTTGCGGTCGGTGATGGTGATCCAGTCGCCATGTCGCCACACACCGGGGTACATGTCGAAATAGGCGTCGTGATAACGCTTTCCGTCGGGGTCGTGCCAGAAACGGACCGGCATCGACGGCATCGGCTTGGTGATCACGAGCTCGCCGACCTCGTCCCGGACCGGCTGACCGGTGCCGTCGAAGGCCTCGAGTGCGGCGCCGAGGAAGCGGGTCGACAGCTCGCCAGGCCAGGCCGCGACGGTGCGCGCGCCGCCCATGAAGGCCGACACCACGTCGGTGCCGCCGCTGATCGAGTTGACCTGGACGTGGTCACCGGTGTTCTCGCCCAACCAGATCGCCGACGAGGTCGGCAGCGACGCGCCGGTGATGCCGACCGTGCGCAGCGCGGACAGGTCGTGTTCGGCGCGCGGCACGGCACCGGCCTTGATACAGGCGAGCACGTAGCCGGGACTGGTGCCGAGCACGGTCGTCCGCGTCTCGGCGGCGATGCGCCACAACCCATCCGGTGCCGGGTAGGTGGGGCTGCCGTCGTAACAGACGACGGTCGCGCCGACCAGCAGACCGGAGATCTGGAAGTTCCACATCATCCAGCTCGGGCTGGTGTACCAGAAGAAGGTGTCGTCGATGCCGATATCGGATTGCAGGGCAACGGCTTTGAGGTGTTCCAGCAGCACGCCACCGTGACCGTGCACGATGCCCTTCGGCAGCCCGGTGGTGCCGGAGGAGAACACGATCCACAGCGGATGATCGAAATCTACTGTCTCCGTGGCGATCACGGCGGGAGCGGCCTCGTCGTAAGCGATCGCGTCGTGCCACGGTGTCGCGTCCGGAACTTCGAGGCCGAGCTGGGAGACGGCGATCGTCCCGCGCAACGTGCCGAGACCCGCTTGCAGCGCCGCGATGTCGTCGCGCTTGTCGTGCGCCTTGCCGCCGAACCGATAGCCGTCCACGGTGATCAGCACGGTGGGTTCGAGCTGACCGAGCCGATCGAGCGCGGCCTTGGGCGAGTAGTCCTGGCCGCACGCACTCCAGACCGCGCCGATGCTCGCGGTCGCCAGGAACGCGACGATCGCCTCCGGAATGTTGGGCAGATAGCCCGCGACCCGATCGCCCGCCTGTACCCCCATGGACCGCAGGGTCTGCGCCAATGCGGCGGTATTGTCGATCAATTCGACCCAGGACACCTCGCGACGCGGTGCGTCCTCGGCGACCGCGATGATCGCGGGCCGGTCGGTGCGGAACTGGCGAACGACCTGATCGACGTAGTTGAGTCTGGTACCGGGAAACCATTGCGCGCCCGGCATTTCGGCACTGGCAAGCACCTCGCCCGCGATGTCGCCGAGCTCGAAGTAGTCCCACACCGCGTGCCAGAAGTCGGCGAGCTCATCGACGGACCACTGCCACAGCGTGTGGTAGTCCGGTGCGGCAACGCCGGTTCGCTTCTCGACGAACTTCGCGAAGTCGGTGATCCTGGCGTCGGCGATATCCTGCTCGGTCGGCACCCACTGTGGTTGCACCGCGTTCCTCCTGGCTGTTCGAACTGGTGGTCAGGCGCGCTCGGCGCGCCGCACGATCTGCTCGGCGTGCCGCAAGACGGGGGCGTCGACCATGCGGCCCTCGAAGGCGAACACGCCACGATGCTTCGGCACTTCATCGAGTAACCTTCGGGCCCAGTCGATCTCGTCTGCGGACGGCGCATAGGCCGCGCGAATGACCGCCACCTGGCTCGGATGGATGGCGACCTTCGCGTCGAAGCCGACGGCGACCGCGTCCATTGCCTCGACGCGCAGGCCGTCGATATCGCGGATGTCGAGATAGACCGAGTCAAGCGCGAACTTCCCGTACGCCTTGGCCGCGAGCAGCGCGGTGGACCGAACGTGGCGCGCCACATCGCGATAGCCGCCGTCGGCGTGCCTGCTCGACTTGCCGCCGAGCCCGGCGACGAGGTCCTCGGCACCCCACATCACGCCGATCGCGTTGTCCGCCGTCATCGCTTGGCCGACGGTGAGCGCGCCGAGTGGCGATTCGATCAGCGCGATCACCTCGTACTCGGAAAGCCCGGTGATCTGTTCGGCCGCTTCGGTTTTCGGCAGCATGACGCGCCGATATCGGGTGTCGGCCAGTGCGGCCAGATCGAGGGCGTGCTCGTCGGTGCCGACGGCATTGACCCGGACCACCGTGGTCTCGGGATTCAGCGGCGTCTCGACCAGCGCCTTGCGCGCCGCCGCTTTGTCCCCGGCGGCGACACCGTCCTCCAGGTCGAGGATCACCACATCCGCTGCCGCGGCGGCCTTTTCGTAGCGTTCCGGGCGGTCCGCCGGGCAGAACAACCACCCCGGCCCCGGCATCTCCCACGTCATGGCTGCTCGGACTCGGGCCGTAGGCGAATCATGGCGTTGCGCACCGCGACCGCGACGACGGTGCCGTGCTGGTTGCGTGCGGTGTGCCGGAAGGTGACGATGCCCTCGCCCGGCCTGCTCTTCGACACCCGCTTGTCCAGCACGACGGTTTCGGCGTAGACAGTGTCGCCGTGGAACAGCGGCGCGGGGAACTTCACCTCGGTGAAGCCGAGATTGGCAACGGTGGTGCCCTGAGTCAGGTGCGCCACCGCGAGGCCGACCATGGTGCCGAGGGTGAACAGCGAATTGACCAGGCGCTGATGGAAAGGCTCCTGGGCCTCGCTGTAAGCCGCATCGATATGCAGCCCTTGCGGATTCATGGTCAACGTGCTGAACAGCACGTTATCGGTCTCGGTCATGGTGCGGCCCGGCCGGTGCTCATACAGCACGTCGGTCTCGAGTTCCTCGAACCACATGCCGGTCTGCACGACCCGGCGCAGGCTATTGGTATCGCTCACAGCCCGAGCTCCCGTCCGATCAGCATCAACTGCACCTCCGTTGTGCCCTCGCCGATTTCGAGGATCTTGCTGTCCCGGTAGTGCCGGGCCACCGGGTATTCGTTCATGAATCCGTAGCCGCCGAAGATCTGGGTTGCGTCGCGGGAATTGTCCATGGCCGCCTCGCTGGCCACCAGTTTGGCGATGGACGCCTGCTTCTTGAACGGCTTGCCGGCCAGCATCAGTGCCGCGGCGTCATAGTAGGCGGTGCGTGCCGTGTGCGCCCGCGCTTCCATCCGGCCGATCTTGAAGGCGATGGCCTGATTGCGGCCGATGGCCTGGCCGAACGCCTCGCGCTCCTTGGCGTAGCGCACGCTCTCGTCGACGCAGCCCTGCGCGGCGCCGACCGCGAGCGCGGCGATGGCGATGCGGCCCTCGTCCAGGATGCGCAGGAAGTTCGCGTAGCCGCGGCCGCGCTCGCCGAGCAGGTTCTCCGCAGGCACGCGGACGTCGGTGAAGCTGAGCGGGTGGGTGTCCGAGGCGTTCCAGCCGACCTTGTTGTAGGCCGGTTCGGCGACGAAGCCGGGGGTGTCGGTGGGCACGAGGATGGTGGAGATCTCCTTCTTGCCGCCGTGCTGGCCGGTCACCGCCGTCACCGTGACCAGCGTGGTGATATCGGTGCCGGAGTTGGTGATGAACTGCTTGCTGCCGTTGATGACCCAGTCGCCGCTGTCGACGATCGCGGTGGTCTTGGTCCCGCCCGCGTCACTGCCGGCGCCGGGTTCGGTGAGCCCGAACGCGGCGAGGGAACGCCCACTTGTCAACTGCGGCAACCATTCCTGCTTCTGCTTGTCGTTGCCGTAGCGGTAGATGGGCATCGCGCCGAGGGAGACACCGGCTTCCAGGGTGATGGCCACGCTCTGGTCGATCTTGCCGAGTTCCTCGAGGGCGAGGCACAGCGCGAAGTAGTCGCCGCCCATGCCGCCGTACTCCTCGGGGAACGGCAGGCCGAACAGGCCCATCTCGGCCATGCCGGCGACCACCTCGTACGGGAAGGTGTGCTTCGCGTCGTGCTCGGCGGCCACCGGGGCGACCACCGACCGCGCGAAATCGCGCACCGTCATGGCGAGATCGCGGTACTCCTGCGGCAGTGCGCCGGTGGACAGGAAGTCGGTCATGCTTGGTTTCCTTCTCGCTCGGCGGTATTCGAGTCTTCTTCCGCGTTCCGGTGGACACCGGAATCGGGTGGTGACGGCGGCGCTTCGGCGGCTGGCGTCGCGATAATGCGGGCAAGGACTTGGTCGAGGCGCACCTGAGTGCCTGGTGTCACCAGTATTTCGACGGTTCCGGCGATCGGCGCGGTGAGCGAGTGCTCCATCTTCATCGCCTCAACGATGACGACCGGGGCGCCAGCGGCGACGGTGCTGCCGGTGTCGGCCTGCACCGCGATCACCGAACCCGGCATGGGGCTGGTGATTTCGGCGTCGCCGACGTGTTCGGTCGCGCCGCGCGCGCCGGCCTCGGCGACCTCGCGCAGCATCGCGATGCCGGTGGGACCGGCCAGCCACAGTTGCCCGTCGTATTCGGCCACCCGGTATTCGCGGCGGATGCCGTCCAGGGTCAGCGTCAGCACGTTGTTCTCGAAAGCCGCTGTGACCGAGGTCGATTCGCCCTCGTCGATGCGTGCCGTCGCGTCGGCGGGGGTGCCGGTCAGGTACACGTGCTCGATCCGATCGCCACCGGCCAGTCGGATCGAGGTCGGCGCGGCGTCGCCGATGCGCCAGCCGGAGGGGACGTACCAGGGATCGGTTCGCGTTGTCGGCCAGCGCCGCAGCCAGCGGTAGGTGGCGGCAACCACGAACATCTCATCGCTGACCGGGGCGGGGTCGAAGTCGGCGACCCGGCGATCGAGTAGGCCGGTATCCAGGTGTCCCGCAGCGACATTCGGGTCGGCGAGCAGGAAACGCAGGAACTCGATATTGGTGGTCACACCGAGTAACACCGTATTGCCCAGTGCCCGATCGAGTTTCGCGATCGCGGCGGTACGGTCGGCGCCGTGCGCGATGACCTTCGACAGCATCGGGTCGTAGTCGCTGCCGACCACGGTCCCGACGCGCAGGCCCGAATCCACCCGGACCCCGGTGCCTTCCGGCTCGGACAGCTCGAGCACCGTGCCACCCGTTGGCAGGAATCCGCGACCGGGATCCTCGGCGTACACCCTTGCCTCGATGGCATGCCCGATCATCCGGATCTCGGCCTGCTCCACCGCGAGCTTCTGCCCGGCCGCCACCCGAACCTGGCACTCGACCAGGTCGATGCCGGTGACCAGCTCGGTGACCGGATGTTCCACCTGTAGCCGGGTATTCATCTCCATGAAGAAGAATTCGTCCGGCCGGTCGGCGGAGACGATGAATTCGACGGTGCCGGCGCCGACGTAGTCGACACTGCGCGCGGTATTGCAGGCGGCCGCGCCGATCCTGGCCCTGGTCGCCGCGTCGAGCAGCGGGGACGGCGCCTCCTCGATCACCTTCTGGTGCCTGCGTTGCAGGCTGCATTCGCGTTCGCCGAGGTGCAGCACGTTGCCGAACTGGTCGGCGAGGATTTGCACCTCGATGTGGCGTGGACGGGTGACGAAGCGTTCCAGGAACAGGGTGTCGTCACCGAACGCGGACGCGGCCTCGCGGCGCGCGCTGAGCAGCGCGTCCGGTAGTCGCGCGGGATCCTCGACCAGCCGCATGCCCTTGCCGCCACCACCGGCGGAGGGCTTGACCAGCACCGGGTAGCCGACCTCGCGCGCCGCGTCGATCAGGTCGGCGTCGGTCAGGCCCGGCCTGGCGATGCCGGGCACGACCGGGACATTGAAGGCGGAGACGGTGTTCTTCGCCGCGATCTTGTCGCCCATGACCTCGATCGCACGGGCGGGCGGGCCGAGGAAGACGACGCCGGCGTCCGCGAGTGCCGCGGCGAAAGCGGCGTTCTCGGAAAGGAATCCGTAGCCTGGATGCACGGCCTGCGCGCCCGTCCGCACGGCCGCCGCCACCACTTTGTCGATGGCGAGGTAACTTTCGCGCGCGGCGGCCGGACCGAGCCGGACCGCGGTGTCGGCCTCGTGCACATGCCTGGCGTCGGCGTCGGCGTCGCTGTAGACCGCGACCGAGCGAATTCCCATGGCGCGCAAGGTACGAATGACCCGTACCGCGATCTCGCCACGATTGGCGACAAGCACGGTGTCGAAACCGACGGGATGAGACTTGTTCAGCATCACGCTCACATCCGGAAGACGCCGTAGGAAACGGGTTCGAGCGGCGCCTGTGCGCACACCGAAAGGGCAAGCCCGAGGACAGTTCTCGTGTCCGCGGGGTCGATCACGCCGTCGTCCCAGAGCCGGGCCGTCGAATAGTAGGGATTGCCCTGGCTTTCGTATTGGTCGCGGATCGGCGCCTTGAATGCTTCCTCGTCCTCGGCCGACCACGGCTGCCCCGTGCTGTCGAGCTGATCGCCGCGCACCGTCGACAAGACGGAGGCGGCCTGCTCGCCGCCCATCACCGAGATTCTCGCGTTGGGCCACATCCACAGGAAGCGCGGCGAATACGCCCGCCCGCACATCGAATAGTTACCCGCGCCATACGAACCGCCGATCACCACGGTCAGCTTCGGCACTCGCGCGCAGGCCACCGCGGTGACCATCTTGGCGCCGTGCTTGGCGATGCCGCCCGCCTCGTAATCGCGGCCGACCATGAACCCGGTGATGTTCTGCAGGAACAGCAGCGGAATCTTGCGCTTGTCGCACAGTTCGATGAAATGCGCGCCCTTCATGGCGGATTCGCTGAACAGCACGCCATTGTTGGCGACGATGCCGACCGGGTGGCCGTAGATATGCGCGAAACCGGTGACCAGTGTCTTGCCGTATTCGGCCTTGAACTCGTGGAAGGCGTTGTCCCCCTGCGGATCACCATCGACGAGGCGGTGGATCACCTCGCGGACGTCATACGGGGTGCGCAGGTCGACCGGCACCACGTCGTACAACTCCGACTCCGGTACAGCCGGTGCCACCGTCGGCAGCACCGCCCACGGACTCGCCGGACGCGGGCCGAGGGTGGCGACGATGCGGCGCACGATGCGCAACGCGTCCTGGTCGTCCTCGGCCAGATGATCGGTGACACCCGAAGTGCGCGAATGCAGTTCGCCGCCGCCGAGCTCCTCCGCGGTGACCACCTCGCCGGTCGCCGCCTTCACCAGCGGCGGGCCGCCGAGGAAGATGGTGCCCTGATTGCGCACGATCACGGCCTCGTCGCTCATCGCTGGCACGTACGCGCCGCCCGCGGTGCAGGAGCCGAGTACTGCGGCGATCTGCGGAATTCCCTTGGCGCTCATGGTCGCCTGGTTGAAGAAGATGCGGCCGAAGTGTTCCCGGTCGGGGAATACCTCGTCCTGCTCGGGCAGGTAGGCGCCGCCGGAATCGACGAGATACACACACGGCAGCTGATTCTGCAGCGCGATCTCCTGGGCGCGCAGATGCTTCTTCACCGTCATCGGGTAGTAGGTGCCGCCCTTGACGGTGGCGTCGTTGGCCACGATCACGCACTCGCGGCCGGACACCCGGCCGATGCCGGTGATGATCCCGGCGCCGGGGGATTCGTCGCCGTACATGCCGGTCGCGGCGAGGGGGGAGAGTTCGAGGAATGGGCTGCCCGGGTCGAGCAGCTGGTCCACCCGCTGGCGCGGCAGCAGCTTGCCGCGCGCCACATGACGGTCCCGTGCCTTCACGGGTCCGCCGAGCGCGGCGGCGGAAAGCCGGGCGCTCAGGTCGTCTACCAGCGCCTTGTGGGCGACCCGGTTGTCGACGGCCTCTTCGGTAACGGTCATGACGTGATCCTGTGGGGTCAGTGTCGCGCGGCGACTCGATGAGGGTGGTGGTCGGGCGACGGGCAGATCAGTTAGTCGCCGATAACTGGAATCCAGGTTAATCTTGGTTAACCGAGATGTCCAGGTAGGGCGAAAGGAGCGCGTGTGACCAGTACTGACCCGAGCACGCTCACCCGCCGTGAACAGCTGAAGGCGCAGCGGCGCGAACAGCTCCTCGACGCCGGAGCCCGGCTCATCGCCGACCGTGGCTTCCTCGGCATGCGCCTGGACGACCTCGGCGCGGCCGTCGGCATCAGCGGGCCCGCCGTGTATCGACATTTCCCGAACAAGGAAGCGTTGCTGGTTGAACTGCTCGTCGGCGTCAGCCAGCGACTGCTCGACGGCGGCAAGGCGGTGGTCGCGTGCACCGGTACGGCGGCCGAGGCGCTGGACGGACTCGTCGACTTCCACCTCGACTTCGCGCTCGGCGATCCGGAGCTGATCCGGATCCAGGACCGCGATCTCGAGAATGTGCCGACCACCGCCCGGCGGGAGCTGCGCCGTACCCAGCGCCAGTACGTGGAAATCTGGGTCACGGTGCTGCGCGAGCTGCATCCCGGGCTACCGGAGGAGACGGCGCGGGTGCAGGCCCACGCCGCCTTCGGGCTGATCAACTCCACCCCGCACAGCGCGCCGACGGCGACCGCCGCGCGGGCCAGGCCCATCCTGCGACGAATGGCGCTGTCCGCCTTGGGATGAGGGCGCGGTCATCGAGCGCTCCAGCCACCGTCCATGGTGTAGGAGGCGCCGGTCACCATGCCCGCGTCCGCCGAGGCGAGCCAACCAACCAGCGCGGCAACCTCTTCCGGCTCGACCAGGCGTTTGATCGCGCTCTCGGTGAGCAGGATCTTCTCCAGCACCTCCTGCTCGGGGATGTTGTGCGCCTTGGCCTGGTCGGCGATCTGCTTGTCCACCAACGGGGTACGGACATAGCCGGGGCTGACGCAGTTGCTGGTGACGCCGTGGCGGCCGCCTTCCAGCGCGGTAACCTTGGACAAGCCTTCCAGCCCGTGCTTGGCCGTCACGTAGGCGGCCTTGTACTCCGATGCCCGGATCCCGTGCACCGACGAGATATTGATGATCCGGCCGAAGCCCTCTCGGTACATGTGCGGCAGGGCGGCGCGGATGAGCAGGAACGGTGCCTCGACCATCAGGGTGAGCAGGGTCCGGAACTGCTGCGGCGGGAACTCCTCGATCGGGCTGATGCTTTGCACCCCCGCGTTGTTCACCAGGATGTCCACCGCGAGGTCGAGCGTCTCCAGCGGCTCGACCTCGAGAAAGTCTACCGCCCAAGACTTTCCGCCCAGTTCGCGAGCCAGCGCCTTCGCGCCCACATCGTCGATATCGGCGATGGTGACCAGCGCACCGCGCGCGGCGAGTTCCCGCGCGCAGGCCGCGCCGATGCCGCTGGCGCCACCGGTGATCAGGGCGGAACGTCCGGTCAGGTCACTCATTTGACGATCACCGGTGCGGGCTTGGCCGCCAGGCCCTCGGCATCGGCGAGGTCGACGCTTTCCAAGGTCAAGCCTTTCGTTTCGCGGGCGAACAGGACGGCGACCGCGGTGATCGCCGCGGCGATGGCCAGGTAGATCGCGATGGGCACCGCGGAGTGGTAGCTGTTGAGCAGGCGGACGGCGATGATCGGGGCCAGCGATCCGGCCACGATCGAGGTGACCTGATAGCCAAGGGACACACCGGAATACCGCATCCGCGTCGGGAACATCTCCGCCATGATCGCGGGCTGGCCCGCGTACATGAACGCGTGGAAGACCAGGCCGATGATGATGGCGAACAGGATGATCGCGTTGTGCCCGCTGTCCATCATCGGGAAGGCGAAGAAACCCCAGGTGCCCGCCGTGAGCGCGCCGACCAGGTACACCGGTCGCCTGCCGAAGCGGTCGGACAGCTGCCCGACCAGCGGGATCGTCACGAAATGCACAGCGTGCGCGGCGAGCAGCCACCAGAGGATGACCTGGGTGTCGACGTGCACCTGCACCTTGAGATAGGTGATGGTGAAGGTGACAACCAGGTAGTACAGGATGTTCTCGCCGAAGCGCAGGCCCATGGCGGTGATCACGCCGCGCGGGTAGCGCTTGAGCACCTCGACGACGCTCAGCGAGGTCGCCTTGATCTGCTCCACTTCCTGTTGCGCGGCAACGAAAATGGGCGCGTCGGTGACCTTGGTTCGAATGTAGTAGCCGATGAGCACGACCACCGCGGACAGCCAGAAGGCAACGCGCCAACCCCAACTGAGGAAGGCCGCGTCCGAGAGCCACGAGGTCAGCGCCAGCAGCACCACGGTGGCAAGCAGGTTCCCCATCGGTACCCCGGCCTGTGGCCAACTCGCCCAGAAACCGCGGCTGCGACTTGGACTGTGTTCGGCCACAAGCAGAACCGCGCCACCCCATTCACCGCCGACCGCGAAGCCCTGAATGAAGCGAAGGACGACCAGCAGTGCGGGTGCCCAGTAACCGACCTGACCGAACGTCGGCAGGCAGCCCATCAGGAAGGTCGAGGCGCCGACCAGGATCAGGCTGAATTGCAGCAACTTCTTGCGCCCGTACTTGTCGCCGAAATGCCCGAAAACGACACCGCCGAGCGGGCGGGCCGCGAAGCCGACCGCGTAGGTGACGAAGGCGGCGAGAATCGCGTCCAGATCACTGGTGTCCTTGGCGAAGAACACCTTGCTGAACACCAGCGTCGCGGCGGTGCCGTAGAGGAAGAATTCGTACCATTCGACGACCGTGCCCGCCATCGACGCGGCTACCACCCGTCTCAAGCCGGTGGGCACCCCATCCGGGTCACTCGGCCACAAAGCACTGCGCACGCTCATCGAACCCTCCTTCGTGCCTGGGGTCACATCAGGATCTAGATGTGATGGCCCCCACAAATCTCGGCTGCAACGAAGTATTAGTGCAGATGAGTTCGTCCGCAATGGTTATTTGTGCAGTACGTATCTGCGAGGATGCAGATCATGAGTGGCGTGGCGCGGCGGCCGAGCGCGGACGACCTTCTGGTGCTGCTGGCAGTCGGCCGATCCGGACGCTTCGTATCCGCCGCCGAAGAACTCGGCATCAACCACACCACCATTTCCCGCCGCATCGCCGCGTTGGAGCACACCCTCGGCGGCCGAGTACTGACCCGCGCCGCGGGCGGCTGGGAACTCACCGAACTCGGCCGCGAAGCACTAGCCGCCGCCGAGATCGTCGAATCGGCCGTCAAATCACTCGCCGCCGACGCGGGCGGCAGTCGGGTCCTGGAAGGCGTAGTGCGCATTTCGGCAACTGACGGCTTCAGCGCCTACCTGGCCGCCCCCGCCGCCGCCGAGGTCCAACGCCAACACCCCAAGATCACCGTCGAAATCGTCGCAACAACAAGGCGAGCCTCCACCCAACGCTCAGGCCTTGACCTCGAGGTCGTCGTCGGCGAACCACAAGTCCACCGCGCCACCGCAATCCGCCTCTCCGACTACTGCCTAGGTCTCTACGGCGCCCGAGACTATCTCCGCGAACACGGAACCCCGACCACGATCGATGACCTTGCCGCCCACCCCCTGGTCTACTTCATCGACTCCATGCTCCAAGTCGACGACCTCGACCTAGCCTCCAGCTTCGCCCCCACCATGCGCGAATCCGTAACCTCCACAAACGTTTTCGTGCATGTGGAGGCAACCCGAGCCGCTGCGGGCATCGGCCTGCTTCCTTGCTTCATGGCCGACCGCCACCCGGACCTGACCCGGGTCCTCCCTAACCAGGTCTCCGTCCAACTCGCCTACTGGCTGGTCGCCCGCTCCGAAACCCTCCGCCGCCCCGAAGTAGCCGCCTTCGTAGACGCCCTCCGCGCAAAGGTCCACCACGAACGAAACGCCCTACTCGGCAATCAGCACAATATCGAGTGAGTTCTGCGACGAGACTTCCACTTATTCGCCGAATACCTCGTCGAGGGAGTCCGCATCTACGGCGCGGTCGAGCCAGACGTCGAGCTGTTCAGTGTCGGTGTGTCCTGCAACTCGGGCAGCGAGGGCGTCGGAGACTTCGAATCCGCGTTTGCGGAGGACTCTCAGGAGCGACTTGGCTTCTCCTTCGACTTCTCCCTCGGCCTTTCCTTCGAAGAAGTAGGTCCGGATGAGCTCATTTTGGTACTCGTAGCCAGCGGTCATGAGGCTCTCCAAGAAGTGTCGGGCGGCCTCGGGCAAGAGGCCCGTTACCTGGTCAATGTACATCTTGCCGTGTGGCGCGGCGAGCACGCGAGTGGCCAGAACGGTCAGGATGGTTTCGCTTTCGGGATCGTCGCCGTGCGCGATGGCGGAGAGGACCGCAAGCTCGGGGTTGGCTTCCGCGGTCTCTGAATCGGTGACCACGGGGATATCGGTCGGGCTCAGCACCAAGGGTTTCAGTGTGAACTCGGGGGCGATTGTGATTGGTCTGCGGCAATAGGCGGCGGTGGGTTTGTCCGGGCACAGCACCAGCAGGATGGTTGGGCACTTCAGTCGAGCACGGAGCGTCGTCAGGTAGACCGGCCAGCTCCACGTCTTGTCTTTGTCGGGCCGCAGCTGAACCTCGACCACCACCGCTACGGCGGGTTTGGTTCCCTGCGCAAGCACAACGACTGCGTCGGCGCGGTACTCAGTGGGGTTGATGTCGGGGAAATCTCCGCATTCCAAACGGGCGTGGTCGAATTCAGGTAGTTGGGTGTCCAGCACGGTGGTTAGTAGCTCGGCGGCCAGCTGCGGGCGTTGCCGGAACAGGTCGACGAGTAGCTCATGCAGTCTGCTGGGCATGCGGGGAAGCTATCAGTTGCCAACGACGGAAAACAAGCTCATATCTGCGGTGGTATTGGAACGAATCATGTTGGAACGTTCCACTTTTCGGTGATCTGTGGCTTGAGCGCTAGGGAGTTGCGGGGGTGGCTTGGGTGAGGTGGCCGTCGGTCATGGTGTAGACGGCGTTCATGCGGTGGAGGTGGGTGCGGTCGTGGGTGACGAGGAGGGTGGCGGCGCCGTGGTCGTGGACGATGGTGAGGATGAGATCGATGATGGCGGAACCTCGTTCGGTGTCGAGGGCGCTGGTTGGTTCGTCGATGACGAGTAGGGCGGGGTTGTTCATCAGGGCTCGGGCGATGTTGATGCGTTGGCGTTGGCCGCCGGAGAGTTGAGCGGGGCGTTTGGCGTGTTGGTCGGCCAGGCCGACGGCGTCGAGGAGTTCCATTGCCCTGGTGCGGGTTTCGCGGCGCTGGTGGGCTGAGGTGTGCAGGTGTTGGCCGAGGTGGGTCATCACCTCTAGTTGTTCGAGGGCGGTGAGGGCGGGGATCAGGTTGGGTTGTTGGAAGACGATGCCGATGGCGGAGCGGCGGAGGGTGGCTGCTTCGCGGCGGCCGACGGTGGCGAGATCGGTTTTGCCGCTGGGGGTTTCGAGGGTGACGTGACCGGAGTCGGGGTGGATGAGGGTGGCGGCGACGGCGAGGAGGCTGGATTTGCCTGAGCCGGACGGGCCGGTGATGGCGGCGATGCTGCCGCCGGTGACGCGCAGGCTCACGTTATCGAGCGCGGTGAGTCTGCCGGCACCGTCGGGGTAGGTGAGGGTCACGTCGGTGATGTCGAGGGCGGTGGTGGTGCGGATCGCGGTGGTCATGATCTCGAAAACTCCAGTGGCTCAAAGCTGATGGATCAGCGGCCCGCGCCGAGTGCGGTCAGCGGGTCGGTGGTGAACAGGAAGCGCAGGGCGAAGGCGGCGCCGAGTAGGCCGAGAACGATCAGTGCTAGCGCGGGTAGCAGTGTGGTGGTCGGGCTCAGGACGAAGGGGAGGGCTTCGCCCATGAAAGCGGCTGCGGCGACGGTGATTCCGAGTCCGACCGCGACACCGGCGGTGAGCACGACGGCGGCCTGGGCGAGGGCGTCGCGGACCAAGGAGCCGGAGGTGGCGCCGAGGGCTTTGAGGGTGGCGATGTCGGGCATGCGCTGCACGGTCCACACGGTGAAGAAAGCGCCGATCACCAGCGCGGAGATGGCGAACAGCAGCACCGTCATCAGGGTGAGTGAGCCGTTCTCGGCCTGGTACGCGCTGAGTGCCGACAGCGCGCCGGCGGGATCGGTGGTCTGCGTGTGCGCGGTGGCGTTCACCGCTGCCTGATCGGCGACGCCGGACACCGCGAGCACGGTGGCTGCGCCCGAGCGCGGGCTCATCGCCTGCCAGTCGGCCAGGGTCGTCCAGACCACCGGTGTGTGGCTGTACCAGTCGTCGCCGCGCACCGCGGCAACGGCGAACGCGCGACCGCCGATGCTGACCGAGTCGCCCGTGGCGGCGCCGAGGTCCTTGGCCGCGCCGGTGCTGAGCACCACGCTGCCGTTCTCGGTTGCGGAGCGATTGCCGAAAGCTGTTCCGGTGGTGCCGAAGAACGCGACCTGCACCGAGGCCCTGCCGCTGGGATCGACCTTGCCGTGGCTGATGCCGATCGGGTCGACGGTGCCGCTCGGGCCCGCGGCGGCCTGCCAGGCCGCGACCTGTTCGGCGGTCAGCGTCGAGGCGTCGAACGACGGCGCCGCGCCGGTGTCGGCGAAGACGACCGTGTCGCCGGGGAACGATTCGACAGCCGAGATGTTCTGATGCGCGAGCCCGGCCGTGAGCCCGCTCAGGAAACTCACCAGCAGCGCCACCAGGGTGACGACCAGGGTGATGAGCAGGAAGCGGCCGCGGGCGGCGCGCAGATCTCGGAGTGCGACGAACATGCCTTCACTGTTCCGCGCGAAGCGCCGGCGGCCATCGCGCGCGGGAAGGAAAGGCGCACCATCGAAGGGTGGGTGGCGTTTTACACCTTTCGATGGATGCCGCGCGGGTAGCCGCACATAAGCTGGCAAGGTGCACTCGTCACCGCTCACGCCCGTCTTCACCGCGCTGCGGCTCGGCCTGCATGTGCTGGTGACGGCGTTGGCGGTGGTGATCGCGGTGCGGGCGCTGCTGCCCGGCGCACCGCATCCGATTCCGGTGGTGGCGTTGACGGTGGCCTTCCTGGCGACCTACTTCGGCGGTCACGTACTGAGCGGGCGGCGCGGTGGGATCGCGATCTGGTTGATCGCACTGACGGTGTGGTGGCTCGGCCTGGTCCTGCTCGCCCCCGACGCCGGTTACCTGGCCTTCGGCCTCTTCTTCCTCTACCTGCATCTGCTCCCGCGCCCCTGGAACTTGGTCGCGGTGGCGGCGGCCACGGCGATCGCGGTGCTTGGTTTCGGGGCGCACCGGGGTTGGTCGGTGGCGGGCGCGATCGGACCGATGTTCGGCGCGGCCGTCGCCGTCGGCATCGGTCTCGGCTACCAGGCGCTGTTCCGCGAGTCCGCCGAAAGACAGCGGCTGATCGACGAATTGATCAGTACCCGAGCGATACTCGCGGATCAGGAACGCACGGCGGGCAAGCTGTCCGAGCGTGAGCGTCTGGCGCAGGAGATCCACGACACCGTCGCGCAAGGGTTGAGCAGCATCCAACTGCTACTGCACGCCGCGGAGCAGTCGGCCCCGGATCATTCCGCGCTGCAACAGATTCGGCTGGCCAGGGAGACGGCTGCGGAGAACCTCGCCGAAACGCGAAGGCTCATCGCAGAATTGACCCCGGCCGCACTCGACGGTCAGTCGCTTGCTCAGGCACTGGAGCGAATCTGCTTGCGCGCCAAGACTCCCGGACTCGCTACCCAATTGGTAGTCGAAGGCACCCCCGAGCGACTGCCGATGCCGGTGGAGGCGGCGCTGGTGCGGATCGCGCAGGGCGCGGTCTCGAATGTGGTGCGACATGCGAAAGCTGACCGGATGCGCCTGACACTGACCTACGCCGACGCCGAGGTCCTGCTCGACGTGGTGGACGACGGGATCGGCATCGAGCCCGACGTCCTCGACCACTCGCCGTCCGGCTCGTTCGGCCTCGCCGCCATGCGGTCGCGCGTGGAGCAGCAAGGCGGCACCATGGCGGTGGAATCGGAGCGGGGCCACACCGCGGTCACCGTCTCCTTCCCGCTCGAATCCGCTGCCCCCGAACCGGATTCGGCCCAACCGGGGGAGCGTGGATGATCCGCCTGCTGCTTGCCGACGACCACGCCATCGTCCGCGCGGGCCTGCGCGCGCTGCTCGACGGCGGCGACGACATCACCGTCGTCGGCGACGTGCCCACCGGCGAGGCGGCCGTCGCGTTCTGCGCGACCACCCCGGTGGACCTGGTGCTGATGGACCTGAGCTTCGGTCCGGGCCGCTCCGGCGCCGACGCCACCGCCGAGCTGCGCGCCCTCCCGCAGCCGCCGAATGTCTTGGTGGTCACCAACTACGACACCGACGCCGACATCCTCGGCGCCATCGAGGCGGGCGCCTGCGGCTACATCTTGAAGGACACCCCGCCCACCGAACTGCTCGCCGCCGTCCGCTCGGCCGCCGAGGGGGAGAGCGTGCTGTCGCCCGCGGTGGCCTCGAAGCTGATGACCCGCGTGCGCCGCGCCGACACCACCCTGAGCGCACGCGAAATCGAGGTGCTGCGGCTGGTCGCCGACGGACGATCCAATCGCGAGATCGCCAAGGTGCTGTTCCTCAGCGAAACCACCGTCAAGTCCCACCTGGTGCACATCTACGCGAAACTCGGTGTCCGATCCCGCACTTCGGCGGTCGCCAGGGCACGCGAGCAGGGTGCGATCTGAGATGGGCGGGCGGCTACCGCGCCCGTGCGTGGTTGAAGCCAACGCCGCCCGATCTCGCGACATGCGCCCGTCGGTGCCCCGCCCGGCCGCCTGCGTGGCTCTAGGGTGAGGCAATGGCCTCTCTCTCGGATCCTCAGGTGCGCGAGTTCCTCTCCGAAGGCACGCGGACAGGCAAGGTGGCCTTCGTCGCCGCCGACGGCCGACCGGTGGTCACCCCGGTCTGGTTCGTCCTCGAGGGTGACGAACTGGTTTTCAACACCGGCAAGACCACCGCCAAGGGCAAGGCGTTCGCGCGGGACGGCCGCATCGCGGTGATCGTTGACGTCGAGGCGGCGCCGTACCCGTCGGTGCAGTTGCAGGGCACCGTCACCCTGTCCGAGGATCCGGAGGAACTGGTCCGCACGGCCACCGAGATCGGCGGCCGCTACATGGGCGCCGACCGGGCCGAGGAGTTCGGCAAGCGCAACGGGGTGCCCGGCGAACTCGTCGTTCGCCTGCGGCCGACCAAGGTGCTCGCCCACTTCGACGCGACGGCCTGATCCGAACCGCGTTTTACACTCACCCGCATGACCGTGCACTTCATCGGCGCCGGGCCGGGCGCGGCCGACCTGCTCACCGTTCGCGCGGTCACCCTGCTCGGCACCTCGCCGGTGTGCCTGTACGCGGGCACCTATCTCGATCCCGACGTGCTCGGCCACTGCGCGCCCGACGCCGAACTGATCGACACCCAGCACCTTGACCTCGACCAGATCGTCGAACACCTGGTGCGCGCCGACGAATCCGGCAAGGACGTGGCCCGGCTGTGCTCGGGTGACCCGTCGCTCTACTCGGCCCTCACCGAACAGACCCGCAGGCTCGACGCACACGGCATTGCGTGGGACGTCACCCCCGGCGTTCCGGCCTACGCCGCCGCGGCCGCCCTGCTCGGCACCGAACTCACCGTCCCGGAGGTGGTGCAGTCGGTCGTGCTGACCCGCACCCAGGCCCGCTCGACCGCGATGCCGAGCGCCGAGTCGCTGGCCAACTTCGCGAGCACCGGCGCCACACTTGTACTGCACCTGGCCATCACCCGCATCCGCACCCTCGCCACCGAACTCGTCGACGACTACGGCGACGACTGCCCGGCCGCCGTGGTGTACCGCGCAAGCCAGCCCGACCAGCTGATCCTGCGCGGCACCCTCGCCGATATCGCCGATCAGGTCGAGGCCGCCGGGCTGCGGCAGGCCGCGATCATCCTGGTCGGCCGGGCGCTGTCCGGCACGGTGTCCTGTGCCCAATCGCACCTCTACGACCCGGCTCGCGCCCGGCATCGGTGACCCGCCGCGCGTCCCGCACAGCGCATCCCGCAGGATGTGAGGTCTGCAACATGAGGACCGCAAAGTGCTGGCAACCCAACTGCCTGTGCTGATGTCGGTCGGCTATCGAGGGTGGTTGGTTCGGTGCGGGCGACGACGGTAGATTGGTTCGGTGATCTGCAGCGAGATTCCCGGCATTGCCGGTCGGTGGGTAGTGGGCGCGGTCGCGCCTATGTAACAAGGTCACCCTGGCGAACAGATAATGCCAATGAGCTTTTTTGCCTGATTGATTAGAGAACTGAACCCCGAGACGCGGGCGCCACGCTGGTATAGGTGAGCGTCCTGTCCGGGTGTCGTCGGGGAGCGCTTGCGTGGTGTTCCGGAAGCGAGGTTACGGTTGGACCGGCTGGATTTCGGCGGAAACGGCGAAGCTGGTGGCGAACGGGCGCACGCTGGTTCGGACTACTTCCCGCTGTCTCCTGCGCAGCTGGGCATCTGGTACGCGCAGCATGTCGACCCGCAGGTGCCGGTCAACATCGCGCAGTACGTCGACCTGCACGGTGAGCTCGATGTCGAGGTACTGGAACAGGCGAGCATCGACGCCTCGCACGAGCTCGGTTCGGGCTTCCTGCGCATCATCGAACGCGACGGCGAGCCGTTGCAGTTCATCGATCACAGCATCGCCGACTACGACAAGGTCACCTATGTAGACCTGCGCGCCGAGGCCGATCCGGCCGCGGCCGCGATGGCGTGGATGCGCGCCGAGTACAGCCGCCCGATCGATCTGACGACCGACCGCCTGATCACGATCGCCGCGCTGCAACTGGCCGACGACCACTGGTACTGGTACTCGCGGGCACACCACATCGCGCTCGACGGCTTCGGCGCGATGACCAACCTGAACCGGATCGCCGAGCTGTACACCTCGTACGCCACCGGCACCGAACCCGCCGTGTCCAAGGCCACCGACCTGCACACGCTCTACGAGCAGGAAATCTCCTACCGCGAGAGCAAGCGCTTCGGCACCGACAAGGAGTACTGGGCCGAGCGGGTCGCCGGGCTGGAGGAGGGCACCAGCCTGACCGGCCGGTCCGCCCCGCCGGCCGCGATCAATGGGATCGCGAGCGCGGCACTGTCCGACGATCAGAACACGCTGCTGGATACGGCTGTGCGGCGCCATGATTCGTCGCCCGCCGGGTTGCTGCTCGCCGCGTTCGCGGGTTATCTGGCGCAGTGGAACGGCGTCGAGGACGTCATCCTGAGCCTGCCGGTGACCGCGCGCACCACCGCGGCGATGCGTCGCTCGGGCGGTGTCTCGTCGAACATCGTGCCGCTGCGGCTGCACGTCGGCCACGGCACGACCGTCAGCGAACTGCTCAAGCAGGTGACGGTCGAGGTGTCCGGCGCGCTGCGGCACCAGCGGTACCGGCACGAGGACATCCGCCGCGACGCGGCCGGTGACGGCGTGGTGACCACCGAGTTCTTCGGCCCGTGGGTCAACATCATGCTGTTCCACGACGAGCTGGTGATGGGCCCGATGGTCGGCCAGCTGCACGTGCTGTCCACCGGCAGCATCGAGGATCTCGGCGTCAACTTCTACCAGTCGGTCGCCGGCACCCGCTCGCACATCGACTTCGAGACCAACCCGAACCTCTACACCGAGGACGAAGCGCAGCGCCATCATTCGCGCTTCCTCGAGTTCTTCGACCGGTTCCTCGCGGCCGAGGACGACGCCGCGATCTGGGCGCTCGACGTCACGACGGCAGCCGAGCGTGAGCGCACGCTGCTGGAGTGGAACGACTCCGACCAGGACGTGCCAGACACCACCCTGTCGGCGCTGCTCGATGCGCAGATGTCGTTGTCGCCGAACAATATCGCGCTCGATTTCGAGGGTGCGACTCTTACCTACGCGGAGTTCGACGCGCGGGTCAACCGGCTGGCCCGGTACTTGATCGCGGACGGTGTCGGCCCGGAATCGCTTGTCGCGCTGGGTATGCGGCGGTCGTTGGAGCTGGTCATCGGCATGCACGCGGTGCTGAAGGCCGGTGGCGCGTATGTGCCGATCGATCCGGATCATCCGGCCGATCGCACCGCCTACATCCTCGACAGCGCGGCACCGGTCTGTGTGTTGACGTTGTCGGCCGATGAGCTGGAACTGCCGGAGTCGGTGCGGCAGGTGCGTATCGACACCCTGGACGTGTCGGCGTACTCCGCCGATCCGGTGACCGACGCGGATCGGGTCGCGCCGCTGCGGCCGGACAACACCGCCTACGTCATCTACACCTCGGGTTCGACCGGACGCCCCAAGGGTGTCGCGGTCACTCATCACGCGATCGTCAACCAGCAGCTGTGGATGCTCGACGAGTACCGGCTCACCGCGGACGACGTGTATCTGCAGAAGACCGCGACCACGTTCGATGTGTCGCTGTGGGGTTATTTCCTGCCGCTGCTGGTCGGCGCGAAGCTGGTCATCGCCGCGCCCGACGGGCACCGTGATCCGTTGTATGTCGCGGACATGATCGAGCGGCACGGGGTCACCGTGACCGACTTCGTGCCGTCCATGCTGACGGTGTTCGTCTCGCATGCGACCCAGGCCCAATGTGCCACGCTGCGTGCCGTTTTCGTGATCGGTGAGGCGCTGCCGCCGGAGACCGCCGCCGGTTTCCGCGCGATCACCACCGCCGGTCTGCACAACCTGTACGGCCCCACCGAGGCCGCGGTCTCGGTGACCTATTGGGAGGCGACCGCCGCCGACACGGTGACTGTGCCGATCGGTATCCCGGAGTGGAATGTCGCGGTCTACGTGCTGGATTCGCGGCTGCGACCGGCCGCGATCGGCGCACCGGGTGAGCTCTACCTCGGTGGCCGTCAGCTGGCCCGCGGCTATCGCGGCCGCCCGGATCTGAGCGCGGATCGTTTCGTCGCGAACCCGTTGTCGGACAACGGCGAACGCATGTACCGCACCGGTGACCTGGTGCGCTGGAACGACGCGGGCACGCTGGAATACATCGGCCGCACCGACTTCCAGGTGAAGTTCCGCGGTCAGCGCATCGAGCTCGGCGAGATCGAGACCGATCTGCTCGCCCACCCCGCGGTCAGCCAGGCTGTGGTGCTGGTGATGGACACCGCCACCGGTCAGCAGCTGGTGGCGTATGTGGTTCCCGCGCCGGGCCATTCGGTCGATCCGACCGAGTTGACCAGGTTCGCGGCCGAGAAGCTGCCGAACTACATGGTGCCCGCCTCGATCATGGTGCTGGACGCCTTCCCGCTCAACACCTCCGGCAAGCTGGACCGAAAGGCCTTGCCGGAGCCGGTGTTCAGCGTGGACGCGACGAGCTTCCGTGCCCCGCGTACCCAGGCCGAGCAGATCGTGGCCGGGATCTTCGCCGATGTACTGAGCCAGGACCGCATCGGTATCGACGACAACTTCTTCGACCTCGGCGGTAACTCCCTGGTAGCGACCCAGGTGGTCGCGCGGATCGGCGTGGCGTTCGGCACCCAGATCGGGGTGCGCGCGCTGTTCGAGTCCCCGACCGTGGCCGGAATCGCCGCGCGCGCGGAGAACGCGAGCCCGGCCGAGGGGGCCAGGCCGCCGCTGGTGGCCCAGCAGCTGCCCGAACGGGTGCCGCTGTCGCTGTCGCAGCAGCGGATGTGGTTCATCAACCAGTTCGACTCGACCGTGCCCGCCTACAACCTTCCGTTCGTGGTGCGGTTGCGCGGACAGGTCGACCTCGACGCGTTGCAGGACGCGCTTACCGATGTGGTCGCGCGCCAGCAATCGCTGCGCACGATCTTCCCCGAGTCCGGCGACGGCGGCTACCAGCAGGTGCTCCCGGTCGACCAGGTCGATCTCGGTATCGCGATCGAGCCGATCGACGAAGCCGAACTGCACGCTGTGTTGACCGCGTTCGCGTCCACCGGGTTCGATGTCTCGCGCGAGCTGCCGATCCGGGTCCGGGTCTACGCGGTGACCGGCGGCAACGACAACGGCACCGCCGATTACGCGGTCGCGTTCGTCGTGCATCACATCGCCGCGGACGGCTTCTCGTTCGGTCCGCTGGCCCGCGACGTCGCCGCCGCCTACCTCGCGCGTGCCGCGGGGCAGGCACCCAGCTGGGCGCCGCTGCCGGTGCAGTACCAGGACTTCAGCGTCTGGCAGCGCGAGCTGCTCGGCGCCGAAGCCGACCCCGGTTCGATGGCGGCCCGCGAAATCGCCTACTGGCGTAGGGCATTGGCCGGGCTGCCCGATCAGCTCGACCTGCCCGCGGATCGCCCGCGCCCGCCGGTGCAGAGCTTCACCGGCGGCCGGGTCAGCTTCGACATCGATGCCGAACTGCACCAGCGGCTTTCGGCGTTGGCGCGGGCCCAGGGCGTCAGCCTGTTCATGGTCATGCACGCCTCGCTGGCCGTGCTGCTCGCCCGCCTGTCCGGCACCAACGACATCGCCATCGGCACCCCGGTCGCCGGGCGTGGCGAACAGGCACTCGACGACCTGATCGGCATGTTCGTCAACACCCTGGTGCTGCGCTCGGAGGTCGACGGCAGCGAGCCGTTCACCGAGTTCCTCACCCGCACCAGGGAAACCGACCTGGCCGCGTTCGCCTTCGCCGACGTGCCGTTCGAACGTCTCGTCGAGGTGCTCAACCCGACCCGCTCCCAAGCACGCCACCCGCTGTTCCAGGTGATGCTGTCGTTCCAGGAAATGTCGCACGCGACACTGGAATTGCCGGGCCTGTCGGTCACCGCCGACGAACTCGACGTCGACATCGCCAAGTTCGACCTGCAGTGGACCGTCACCGAAGAGCGTGGCGCCCAAGGCGAACCAGCGGGCATGGCCGCGGTGGTCTCCTTCGCCACCGATCTGTTCGACGCCGCGACCGTCGCCGAATTCGGCCGCCGCTACCTGCGCGTCCTCGAAACCGCGGTCACCACACCACAGACCGCGATCCGCGACATCGACATCCTCGATGACGACGAACGCACACTCGTCCTCACCGGCTGGAACCAAACCACCCACGAGCTGCCCGCCGCGACCATCCTCGACCTGTTCCAGGAACAGGTGCGGCTGCGGCCCGACGACATCGCCGTCCTGTTCGACGGCGGCACCCGCAGCGCGGGCGAATTCGGCCCGCAGGTACAGCTGAGCTATGCCGAATTCTCGGCACGCGTGAATCGCTTGGCGCGCAAGCTGATCGCCGAGGGCGTCGGCCCGGAATCGTTGGTCGCCGTCGGCATCCGCCGCTCGGTGGACATGCTGATCGCCATCTACGCCACCATGACCGCTGGCGGCGGCTACGTGCCGATCGACCCCGACCATCCGGCCGAACGCACCGATTACGTGCTGGCGAACTCGGCGCCGGTGTGCGTGCTGACCACCCTGTCCGACGACGTCAAGTCCGACGACTGCCCCGTGATCGCCGTCGACACACTGGATTTGAGCGAATTCGGCGACGAGCCGGTCACCGACGCCGAACGCCGCGCACCGCTGCGCCCGGCGAACACCGCGTACGTGCTCTACACCTCCGGCTCCACCGGACGGCCGAAGGGCGTGGCGGTCAGTCACGCCAGCGTGCTCAACCAGGTCGCCTGGATCACCGGCGAATACCGCATCGGCCCGGCCGATGTGGTGCTGCAGAAGACGCCGGTCACCTTCGACGTGTCGGTGTGGGAGTTGTTCGGCACCTTGACCGTTGGTGCCAGGATGCTCATCGCCGCGCCCGACGGGCACCGCGATCCGATGTACCTCTCGGAGATCATCGGACGGCACCAGGTCACCATGACCTCGTTCGTGCCGTCGATGCTCTCGGTATTCGCCGGAGCCGCGTCTACCGCCGAATGTGCTTCGCTGCGTGCGGTTCTCGTCGCCGGTGAGGCACTGCCGCCGGCCACCGTCGCCGCGTTCCGGCAGTTCTCGACCGCCGCGATGCACAACCTGTACGGGCCAACCGAATTCACCGTGCACGCCACCGCCTGGCACCTCAACGAGGTCGCACCCACCTCGGTGCCGATCGGGCGCCCGGTGTGGAACGCGCAGGCCTACGTGCTCGACGAGGGTCTCGACCCGGTCCCCGTCGGCGTTCCCGGCGAGCTGTACATGGGCGGCGTGCAGACCGCCCGCGGTTACCACGGCCGCCCGGACCTGAGCGCGGAACGTTTCGTCGCCAACCCGTTCGGCGCGCCGGGCACCCGCCTCTACCGCACCGGCGACCTGGTCCGCTGGGTCGAGCCGCACGACCCCGAGGTCGGCGCCGCCGGCGTGCTGGAGTACATCGGCCGCACCGACTTCCAGGTGAAGTTCCGTGGCCAGCGCATCGAGCTCGGCGAGATCGAGGCCGCGCTGCTCGACCACCCGGCCGTCACCCAGGCGGTCGTGCTCGTCCTCGACACCGTCGCGGGCGATCAGCTCGTCTCCTATGTGGTGACCCCGGCGGGCCCGGTCGACATCGACAACATCAAGAACGCCCTGCATCGCACGCTGCCCGCCTACATGGTGCCGTCGGCGGTCGTGGTGCTCGAGGCGTTCCCGCTCAACCCGTCCGGCAAGCTGGACCGCAAGGCGCTGCCCGCGCCGGTGTTCGAGGTGCGCGAATTCCGTGCGCCGACAACGCCGATCGAGGAGATCGTCGCGCAGATCTTCGGCGAGGTGCTCGGGGTCAACCGGGTCGGCGTCGACGACGACTTCTTCGAACTCGGCGGCAACTCGCTGATCGCGACCCAGGTCGCCTCGCGCCTCGGTATCGCGCTCGATACCAGGGTTCCGGTGCGCATGCTGTTCGAGGCCTCTACCGTCGCCGCGCTCGCGGCCAGGGTGGAGTCGCACGCCGGTGACGGTGCCCGCAAGGCGCTGGTGGCTCGCGTCCGTCCCGAGGAAGTGCCGCTTTCGCTTGCGCAGCAACGGATGTGGTTCCTCAACCGGTTCGATACCGCGTCGGCGGTCAACAACATCCCGGTCGCCATCCGGCTGTCCGGCGACCTCGACGTGGCCGCGCTGCAGGTCGCGGTCATCGACGTGATCGACCGGCACGAGTCGCTGCGCACCGTGTTCCCGGAGACCAAGACCGGGCCCGTGCAGGTGGTGCTGGACGCGGCGCAGATCGTGCCCGACCTGACGCCGATTCCGGTGACCGAGCACAACCTGATCGACCACCTGGTCCAGCTCGCCTCGATGGCGTTCGACGTGACCAACGAAGTGCCCTTGCACGCAAGGCTTTTCGAGATCAGCGAGACCGAGTACGTGCTCGGCATGGTGGTGCACCACATCTCCGCCGACGGCTGGTCGATGGGCCCGCTCGCCCGCGACGTGATGGTGGCCTACGCCGCCCGCACCTCGTGGGAGGCGCCGGCCTGGTCGGCGCTTCCCGTCCAGTACGCGGACTACGCGCTGTGGCAGCGCGAGGTACTCGGCTCCGAGGACGACCCGAGTTCGTTGATCGCCAACCAGATTCGGTACTGGACCCGCGCACTCGCCGATCTGCCCGACGAATTGGTGCTGCCCTCGGATCGGCCGCGGCCCGCGGCGGCGTCCTATCGCGGCGGCACCTACCCGTTCGTGATCTCCGGCGAGACCCAGCGCGCGCTGGTCGATCTGGGCCGCAGGCACAATGCCTCGCTGTTCATGGTCATGCACAGCGCGCTGGCCGTGCTGCTCGCCCGCGCCAGTGGCACCGGCGACATCGCCATCGGCACGCCGGTGGCCGGTCGCGGTGAGGCCGCGCTGGACGACCTGATCGGCATGTTCGTCAACACGCTCGTGCTGCGCACCGAGGTGGACGGCGCGGCAAGCTTCGCGGACCTGCTCGCGCAGGCCAGGGAGACGGACCTGCACGCGTTCGCGCACGCGGACGTGCCGTTCGAGCGGCTCGTCGAGGTGCTCAACCCGGCCCGCTCGCAGGCGCGGCATCCGCTGTTCCAGGTGATGCTGACCTTCCAGAACACCAGGCAGGCCAGCCTGGAGCTGCCAGGACTCTCGGTGAACGGCGTCGACTACGACGCCCGCCTCGCCAAGTTCGACCTGCAGCTGACCCTGCAGGAGACGCAGGACGAGCTGGGCGACGCGGCCGGTATGTCGGCCGAATTCTCCTACGCCGAGGACCTTTTCGACGAGGACACGGTTGCGGCGTTCGCGCGCCGATTCGACCGCGTGCTCGCGGCGGTCACCGCCGACCCGACCGTGCCGATCGGCGATATCGACCTGCTCGCGCCCGAAGAACACGCGCAGGTGCTCGTCGACTGGAACGACACCGGGCATCAGGTGCCCGGCGAAACGCTGGTCTCGCTGTTCGACGCGCAGGCCGCGGCAACGCCGGACGCGGTGGCGCTGCTCTTCGACGAGGAGCGGCTCACCTACCGTGAACTGCAGGTGCGGGCCAACCGGATCGCCAGGCAGCTGATCAAGGCCGGTGTCGGACCGGAATCGCTTGTCGCACTGTCGATCCGCCGCTCCAACGAGCTGGTCATCGCGATGTACGCGGTGCTGCAGACGGGTGCGGCGTACGTGCCGCTCGACCCGGATCAGCCTGCCGACCGGATCAACCACATCGTCGACACCGCGCGCCCGAGGATGATCCTGTACCGGTCCGCGGACGGGTTCGGCATCGACCTGCAGCGTGAGGTCTCGGTCATCGCGATCGAGGGTATCGAGGGTGTGCCAGGCATGGCCACCTCGAGCGGTGCGCCGATCACGGATGCCGAACGCACGCAACCGCTTCGGCCGGGCAACACCGCCTACGTCATCTTCACCTCGGGGTCGACCGGCCGCCCGAAGGGTGTTGCGGTCAGCCATGCCGCGATCGTCAACCGGCTGCTGTGGATGCAGCACGAGTACCCGATCGGGCCCGGCGACGCCGTGCTGCAGAAGACACCGGCCACCTTCGACGTGTCGGTGTGGGAGTTCTTCTGGCCCTTGCAGACCGGCGCGCGACTGGTCGTCGCGAAGCCGGACGGACATCGTGACCCGGTGTACCTGGCGCAGCTCATCGCCGAACAGGGCATCACCACGGCGCATTTCGTGCCGTCGATGATGTCGGTGTTCGTGTCGACCCTCGGCAACGAGAACGGTGACGCGGACGGGTACCCGTCGTCGCGGTTGCGGCAGGTGTTCGCCTCCGGTGAGGCGTTGCCCGCACAGACCGCGACCAGGCTGCGTGAGCTGACCGGCGCGAGCCTGCACAACCTGTACGGCCCGACCGAGGCCGCGGTCGACGTCACGTATCACGCGGTGACGGACGCGGATACGGTCTCGGTGCCGATCGGCAGGCCGGTGTGGAACACCCGGGTCTTCGTGCTCGACGCCAGGCTGCATCCCGTCGCACCGGGTGTCGCGGGTGAGCTCTATCTCGCGGGCGATCAGCTCGCGCTCGGCTATCTCGGTCGCGCGGATCTGACCTCGGATCGATTCGTCGCCAATCCGTACGACGCCGCTGGCGCGCGGATGTACCGCACCGGTGACCTCGTCACCTGGACGGCCGATGGTGAGCTGGAGTACTTGGGCCGCACCGACTTCCAGGTGAAGCTGCGCGGTCTGCGCATCGAGCTCGGCGAGATCGAGGCCGCGCTGCTGACCCAGCCGGGTGTCGCGCAGTCGGTCGTCGTGGTGCGGACCGACGCGCACGCCGGTGATCAGCTGGTGGGTTACGTTGTCGCCGAATCGGATTCGGTCGTCGACACCGACGCGGTCAAGGCCGCGCTCGCCGACCTGCTGCCCACCTACATGATTCCGGCCGCGCTGGTCGTGCTCGACTCCTTCCCGGTGAATGCCAGCGGCAAGCTCGATCGCAGGGCGCTGCCCGCTCCGGTGTTCGAGGCCAAGCGTTTCCGTGCGCCGGCCACCCCGATCGAGGAGATCGTGGCGGAGGTCTTCGCCGACCTGCTCGGGCTCCCGCGCGTCGGCGTCGACGACGACTTCTTCGAGCTCGGCGGCAACTCCCTGGTGGCCACCCAGGTGGTGGCGCGGCTCAGCGCCGCGCTGGACACCGAGGTCGGCGTGCGCGCGCTGTTCGAGGCGCCGACCGTCGCCGCGCTGGCCGCCCGCGTCGAGTCGCGGGCGGGAACCGGTGCGCGCCAGGCGCTTACGGCACAGGTGCGGCCCGAGCACCCGCCGCTGTCGCTGGCACAGCAGCGGATGTGGTTCCTCAACCGCTTCGACGCCGACTCGGCCGCCAACAACATTCCGGCCGCAGTGCGGCTGGAGGGCGCGCTGGACCTGGACGCGCTGCGCGGCGCGGTCGCCGACGTGGTCGCGCGGCACGAATCGCTGCGCACCGTCTACCCGTCGCAGGGCGGCGTCGCCTACCAGCGGGTGCTGCCCGCGACCAGGGCGATCCCGGACCTGGAGGTCTTCCCGGTCGCCGAGGGCCAATTGCTCGGCGCCCTCTACGAATTCGTGGAGCGCGGCTTCGACGTGACGGCCGAGCCGCCGGTGCGGCTGCGCGCCTACCAGCTCGGTTCCGGCGGGCAGGAGCGCAGCGACCCGGGGAGCAACACAGCGGATTACGTGCTGGTTGTCGTGGTGCATCACATCGCGGCGGACGGCTTCTCGATGCGGCCACTGGTCCGCGACCTGATGACCGCCTACGTGGCGCGCACCTCGGCGTCCGAGCCTGGCTGGCCGCCGCTCGCGGTCCAGTACGTGGATTTCGCGCTGTGGCAGCGGAAAACGCTCGGCTCCGAGGACGATCCGACCTCGCTGATCTCCGAGCAGCTCGACTACTGGCGCAACGCGCTCAACGGCCTACCCGACGAACTGCGCCTGGCCGGGCGTCCCCGGCCCGCCGTCGCGTCGTATCAGGCGGGGACACACCGGTTCCGGGTGCCCGCCGAGCTGATCGACGCGCTGAACCGGGTCGCGCACGAGCACGGCACCACACTGTTCATGGTGGTGCACAGCGCCTTCGCGGCACTGCTTGCCCGGCTGAGCGGCTCCGACGACATCGCCATCGGCATCCCGGTGGCGGGTCGTGGCGAGCAGGCCCTCGACGACCTGGTCGGCATGTTCGTCAACACCTTGGTGTTGCGCGCGCAGGTCGACACCGACGCGTCGTTCACCGAGCTGCTCGCGCAGGTCCGTGAGCGCGACCTGCAGGCGTTCGCGCACGCCGACGTGCCGTTCGAGCGCCTCGTCGAGGTGCTCAACCCAGCCCGTTCGCAGGCGCGGCATCCGCTGTTCCAGGTGATGCTGTCGTTCCAGAACCTGGGCCGCGCGTCGCTGGAGCTGCCCGGTCTGCTGGTGTCCGAGCTCGGCATCGACCAGCCGACCGCGAAGTTCGACCTACAGCTGACGCTGAGCGAGGTGCAGGGCACCGAGGCGGCGATGGACGCCGAACTCCTCTACGCCACCGACCTTTTCGACAATGCCTTCGCGAACACCTTCGCCGAGCGCTTCCTTCGCGTGCTCGGTGGCGTCGCCGCCGCACCGACCGCCGCGGTCGGCGATATCGAGCTGCTGGACGTGGCCGAGCGCGAGCTGGTCGTCGAACGGTGGAACGACACGGAATTCCCGGTGGACGCGGCGCTGACCTCACCGGTCGGCGATGCCGCCGCGACGCTGGTGTCGCTGTTCGAGGCGCAGGTCGCGCGGACGCCAGAGGCGCACGCGGTGACGTTCGAGGGGACAAGTCTGTCCTACGCCGAGTTCGCCGGGCGGGTGCACCGGCTGGCGCGCTGGCTGAAGAAGAACGGCGTCGGCCCGGAATCGTATGTCGCCCTTGGTATGCGGCGCTCGATCGATCTCGTCATCGGCATGTACGCGGTGAACGCCGCCGGTGGCGCGTACGTGCCGCTCGATCCGGATCACCCGGCCGAGCGCACCGACTACATCCTGGAGACCGCGCGCCCGGTGTGTGTGCTGACCTCCGGCACCGACCTGGCGTCCACGGCCTCACGGCAGGTGCGCATCGACGAGCTCGACCTCTCCGAGCTCTCGGACGCGCCGCTGACCGACGCGGACCGGCACAAGCCGCTGCGCCCGGCCAACACCGCCTACGTGATCTTCACGTCCGGCTCGACCGGTCGCCCGAAGGGGGTCGCGGTCTCGCACGCGGCCATCGTCAACCGCCTGGTCTGGATGCACGCGGAGTACGGCCTCGCCGCCTACGACGTGGTGCTGCAGAAGACGCCCGCCACCTTCGACGTGTCGGTGTGGGAGTTCTTCTGGCCCTTGCAGGTCGGCGCCCGTCTCGTGGTCGCCAAGCCGGACGGCCACCGCGATCCCGCCTACCTGGCTCGACTGATCATCGAAGAACGCGTCAGCACAGTGCATTTCGTGCCGTCGATGCTCTCGGTCTTCGTCGCCGAGGAGCGCGCGGGCGAATGCGTCAGTCTCCGCAATGTTTTCGCCTCGGGTGAGGCGCTGCCCGCCGTCACCGCGCAGCGCCTGCGCGCGCTGACCGGAGCGAGG
Organism: Nocardia sp. NBC_01499; assembly: GCF_045040275.1. Lineage (NCBI taxonomy): Bacteria > Bacillati > Actinomycetota > Actinomycetes > Mycobacteriales > Nocardiaceae > Nocardia > Nocardia sp. NBC_01499. The sequence continues at coordinate 6,517,967 of NZ_CP109426.1, forward strand.
CTGCACAACCTGTACGGACCGACCGAGGCCGCCGTCGACGTCACCTTCCACGAGGTGACCGAGGCCGACACCAGCTCGGTGCCGATCGGCGCACCGGTGTTCAACACCCAGGTGTACGTGCTGGATTCGCGGCTGCGGCCGGTTCCGGTCGGCGTGCCCGGCGAGCTGTACCTGGCAGGCGCGCAGCTGGCGCACGGGTATGTGGCGCGCCCTGACCTGACCACCGAACGCTTCATCGCTAACCCGTTCGGCGATGCCCAGCGCATGTACCGCACCGGCGACCTGGTCTCCTGGACCGAAGACGGCGAGCTGGAATACCTGGGCCGCACCGACTTCCAGGTGAAGCTGCGCGGTCTGCGCATCGAGCTCGGCGAGATCGAGAACGCGCTCACCGCACTGGAATCCGTGGCACAGGCGGTCGTGCTGGTGCGCACCGACGAGCGCACCGGCGATCAACTCGTCGCCTACGTGGTCGGAAACCCGGACCGGGCATTGGATGTCGAGTCGGTCAAGGCCGCGCTCGGCGAGCAGCTGCCCGCGTACATGGTGCCCTCGGCCTACGTGGAGCTCGACGAGTTCCCGCTGAACCCCTCCGGCAAGCTCGACCGCAGGGCGCTGCCCGAACCGACGTTCGCGGCCAAGACATTCCGCGCACCGAGCACCCCCGTGCAGGAGATCGTCGCCGACACCTTCGCCGAGGTGCTCGGTGTCGAGCGGGTCGGCCTGGACGACGACTTCTTCGAACTCGGCGGTAACTCCCTGGTCGCCACCCAGGTGGCGGCCCGACTCGGCGAGGCGCTCGACACGCAGATCCCGGTGCGCGCGCTGTTCGAGGCGTCGAGTGTCGGCTCGCTCGCCGCGCGCGTGGAATCGGCTGCCGGACAAGGCGGCCGGGCACCGCTGGTGCCGCAGGAGCGCACCGGCCTGGTGCCGCTGTCGCTGGCACAGCAGCGGATGTGGTTCCTCAACCGGTTCGACAACCGCACCGCGGTCAACAACATCCCGGTCGCCATCCGGCTCACCGGCGATCTCGATATCGAGGCGCTCAACGTCGCGATCGCGGACGTGCTGGCCCGCCACGAGGCGCTGCGCACCGTGTACCCCGAGGTGGAAGGCACCGGCTACCAGCGCATCCTGCCCGTCTCGGAGCTGTCGTTCGCGGTAGCCGCCGAGCCGGTGACCGCGGCCGAATTGCCAGCGCGCATCGTCGAATTGGCGAGCTTCCACTTCGACGTGACCCGCGAGATCGCGTTCCGCGCCAGCCTGCTGAGCCTCGACGAGCACAACCACGTCGTGGTGCTGGTCATGCACCACATCAGCGCCGACGGCTTCTCGCTGCGGCCGCTGCTGCGCGATGTGGTGGTCGCCTACAGCGAGCGCACGCGCGGCGAGACACCTTCTTGGGCACCGCTCGAGGTGCAGTACGCCGACTACGCGCTGTGGCAGCGTGACGTGCTCGGCGTCGAACACGATCCGGAATCGGTCGCGGCTCAGCAGCTCGACTACTGGGTCGAGCAACTGCGCGATCTGCCCGATCAGATCGAACTGCCCGCCGACCGGCCGCGCCCGGAGATCGCTTCCAATGCCGGTGGCACGCACGGCTTCTCGATCGATGCCGAACTGCACACCGCGCTGGCCGAGCTGGCCCGCCGCCGCGGGGTCACGCTGTTCATGGTCGTGCACGCCGCGCTGGCCGCGTGGGCGGGCAGGCTGTCCAACAGCACCGATATCGCCATCGGAACGCCGATCGCCGGACGCGGCGAACGCGCGCTCGACGACCTGGTCGGCATGTTCGTCAACACGCTGGTGCTGCGCAGCGAGGTCGATCCCGCCGCGCGGTTCAGCGAACTGCTCGAGCAGGTGCGCCGGACCGACCTGGCCGCCTTCGGCAATGCCGACGTGCCGTTCGAGCGGCTCGTCGATGTCCTGTGGGGGCGGCAAGGTGGCGGAGCCGCCGGGGTGGGTAGGCTCAGCCCAGCCCGCTCGCAGGCACATCACCCGCTGTTCCAGGTCGCGCTGACCTTCGAGGCGGCCTCGGCCGCCGACATGGGCACCGTCGCGCTGCCCGGCCTCGACCTCGACGTCGTCGAATTCGACCCGGGCACCGCCAAGTTCGACGTGCAGCTGACCGTCGGCGAGACCGCCGACGGCGCGCTGGCCATGTCGTGGAACTACGCCACTGAGCTGTTCGATCCGGAGACGGTGGCCTCGTTCGCCGACCGGCTGGTGCGCGTGCTGCACACCATCGCCGAGGATCCCGAGATCGCGGTCGGCGACATCGACCTGCTCGGCGAGTCCGAGCGTCTCGATGTCTCGCAGCGCTGGGTGTCCTCCGGAATGGACGGCGGCGCCGGCGTTTTCGGCGAGCCCGACGCCACCCTCGGCACCGTGTTCGACGCGGCCGTCGCCGAGCACCCGAACCGCGTCGCGGCCCGCTTCGGCGTCGAAACACTGACCTACGCCGAGCTGGACCGGCGCGCGAATGTGCTGGCGCGCAGGCTGATCGCGGACGGTGCCGGGCCCGAGTCGCTGGTCGCGGTGATCCTGCCGCGCTCGCTCGACCTGGTGGTCGCGCTGGTCGCGGTGGTGAAGACCGGTGCGGGCTACGTGCCGGTCGACCCGACCTATCCGGCCGATCGCATCGCCTACGTGCTCGCGGATTCCCAGCCGACCAGCGTGATCCTGGATTCGACGGTCCAGGTGACGGTGCCGGTGGACCTGCCGAGCGTGGTGCTGGACGGCTTCGCCGTGGAAACCGGCAATATCGAGGACGCCGACGACGCCCCGATCACCGACGCGGACCGGAACGCGGCGCTCTCGCCCGATCACGTCGCGTACGTGATCTACACCTCCGGTTCGACCGGCCGCCCGAAGGGTGTCGCGGTCGCGCACCGGAATGTGGTGCGGCTGTTCGCCAATACCGATCGCGACTTCACCTTCGGCCCCGACGACGTGTGGACGCTGTTCCACTCCTACGCCTTCGACTTCTCGGTGTGGGAGCTGTGGGGCCCGCTGCTGTTCGGCGGCACCCTCGTCGTGGTCGACTACTACACCTCGCGTTCGCCCGAGCAGTTCCTGGAACTGCTGCGTGCCGAACGGGTTACGGTCCTGAATCAGACCCCGTCCGCGTTCTACCAACTGGCGGAAGCGGATCGCAACGCCGCACCCGACGCCGCACCGCTTGCCCTGCGCTACGTCGTGTTCGGCGGTGAGGCCCTGGAACTGCGCAGGCTCTCGGATTGGGTTGCCCGCCACGGTGATTCGGCGCCACTGCTGGTCAACATGTACGGCATCACCGAGACCACGGTGCACGTGTCCTACCGCGCGCTGGATGCCGCGACCATCGCCGCCGCCTCCGGCAGCGTGGTCGGCCGGGCCATCGCGGGCCTGCGGGTGTACGTGCTCGACGACCGGCTGCGGCCGGTGCCGGTCGGTGTCGCGGGCGAAATGTATGTCGCCGGACCACAATTGGCCCGCGGCTACCTCGGCCGTCCCGACCTGTCCGCCACCCGATTCGTGGCCAACCCGCTCGGCGGCTCCGATGCGGCGGGCTCGCGCCTGTACCGCTCCGGCGACCTCGCGCGCTGGAACCGCTTCGGCGAGCTCGAATACCTCGGCCGCGCCGACGATCAGGTGAAGGTCCGCGGCTTCCGTATCGAACTCGGCGAGATCGAGTCCGCGATCCTGGCCCAGCCCGGCATCGCCCAGGCGGCGGTCATCGTGCGCGAGGACCAGCCCGGCGATCAGCGGATCGTGGCCTACGTGGTCGCCGAGCCCGACGTCATCCCGGTGCTCGACCGCGTCCGCGACGGGGCCGCCGAGCGGCTGCCGTCGTTCATGGTGCCCTCGGCGCTGGTGCGGCTCGAATGGATTCCGTTGACGGTCAACGGAAAGCTCGATCGGCGCGCGCTGCCCGCGCCCGCCGTGCAGTCCCGCGCCTTCCGCGCACCGGTCACCCCGGTGCAGGAGACCGTGGCCGCGGTGTTCGCCGAGGTGCTCGACCTGCCACGGGTCGGCGTCGACGACGACTTCTTCGACCTCGGCGGCAACTCGCTCGTCGCCACCAGGGTCGTCTCCCGCATCGGTGCCGCGCTCGGCACCACGGTCGCGGTGCGCGCGCTGTTCGAGGCGCCCACCGTCGCCGCCCTTGCCGCGCGGGTGGAATCGCACGCCGACGGTGCCGCGCGGGCCAGGCTGGTCGCCAGGCCGCGCAAGGCCGACGAACTGGTGCCGCTGTCGTTCGCACAGCAGCGCATGTGGTTCCTCAACAAGTACGACACCTCCTCGGCCGCGTACAACCTGCCGATCGCCATCCGCCTGACCGGCGCGCTCGATGTGGCCGCGCTGCGGCTCGCGGTATCCGACGTGGTGCGCAGGCACGAATCGCTGCGCACCCGCTACCCGGAGCACGGTGGCACCCCGGTCCAGGTGATCGTGCCGGCCGAGCAGATCGCGCTCGACCTGCACCCGGTGCAGGTGGATCCGGCCGAACTGACCGCCGTGGTGACCGACTTCGTCACCACCGGATTCGATGTGGCCGAACAGGTTCCGTTGCGCACCAGGCTCTACAGCGCGGGTCCGAACGAGCATGTGCTCGTCGTCGTCGTGCACCACATCGCGGCCGACGGCTTCTCGATGGGACCGCTGACCCGCGACGTGATGCTCGCCTACTCGGCGCGCACCCAGGACAGCGCGCCCGGCTGGGCGCCGCTGGCCGTGCAGTACGCCGACTTCGCGGTCTGGCAGCGCGAAGTCCTTGGTACCGAAGACGATCCGGACTCGCTGATGGCGCGCCAGGTGGCGCACTGGCAGCACGCCCTCGACGGCGTACCGGACGAGCTGACCCTGCCCGCCGACCGGCCGCGTCCGGCGATCGCCTCGTTCCGCGGCGCGACGCTGCACCGCGAGCTGCCCGCAGACCTGATCGCCGCGCTGGAAGACATTGCGCGGCAACGCGGTGCGTCGCTGTTCATGGTGCTGCACGGCGCACTGACGGTGCTGCTGTCGCGGCTGTCCGGCGCGGACGATATCGCGGTCGGCACGCCGATCGCAGGTCGCGGCGAGCAGGCCCTCGACGACCTGGTCGGCATGTTCGTCAACACGCTGGTGCTGCGCACCGGCATCGACGCCGCCGAATCGTTCACCGAACTGGTCGACCGGGTGCGGCGCACCGACCTCGACGCCTACGGCAATGCCGACGTGCCGTTCGAGCGACTGGTGGAACTGCTCGCACCGGAACGCTCACAGGCGCGCAACCCGCTGTTCCAGGTGATGCTCGCGTTCCAGAACCTGGACCGCACCACCCTCGAACTGCCAGGGCTCTCGGTGTCGGCGCTCGATCTCGAGGAGAACGTCGCGCGCTTCGACCTGCAGTTCACGCTGTCGGAGCAGGGCGAACCAGGCACCGCCGGAATGGCTTTGGCGCTCACCTACGCCACCGAGCTGTTCGACGAGTCGACCGCCGCGGAGATCGCGCAGCGCTGGCAACGGGTGCTCGAAGCCATTGCCGCGAACCCGGCCATCGCGGTCGGTCAGATCGACGTCCTCGACGCCGCGGAGCGGGCCGACCTGACCGCCCGCACCGGCCCGCAGGCCACGGTCGCGCGGACGCTGCCGGACCTGATCGCCGAGGCCGCCGCCATCGACCCGACCGCACCCGCGGTCGTGTTCCAGGGGCGCAGTCTGTCCTACGGCGAGCTGGACGAACGCTCGAACCGCTTGGCCCGCTTGCTGATCGAGCGTGGCCTCGGCACCGAGGATCTGGTCGCGGTCGCCGTGCCGCGCTCGGACGACTCCTACTTCGCCGAGTGGGCGGTCGCCAAGTCGGGTGCGGCCTTCGTGCCGATCGACCCGACCTATCCGGCCGACCGCATCGCGCACATGGTCACCGACTCAGGCTCCCCGGTCGGCCTGACCGTGACCTCCGTGCGGGCCGACCTGCCGGACTCGGTCGAATGGCTCGTCCTCGACGAGCTGGAGCTGACCGCTGTCGACGCGGCCGCGATCACCGACGCCGAGCGCGTACGGCCGGTGCGTCCGGAACACCCGGCCTACGTCATCTACACCTCCGGTTCCACCGGCGTCCCCAAGGGCGTCGTGGTCACCCATGCCGGACTCGCCAACTTCCGGGACGAGCAGAACGCCCGCTACGACGTCGACTCGAGCACGCGCGCACTGCATTTCGCGTCGCCGAGCTTCGACGCGTCGATCCTCGAGTTCCTGCTGGCGATCGGCTGCGGCGGCACCCTGGTTGTCTGCCCGCCCGGTGTGTACGGCGGCGACGAGCTGGCCGAGCTGATCCGCGCCGAGCGGGTCACGCACGCGTTCATCACCCCGTCCGTGCTCGCCTCGCTCGACCCGGCCGCGCTGGCCGATATGCGGGTGATCGTGGCCGGCGGCGAGGCGGTCCCGGCCGACCTGGTCACCAAGTGGGGTGGCGCGCCGGACGGTTCGGGGCGGCGCTTCCACAACGGTTACGGTCCGACCGAGACCACGATCATGACCAACATCAGCGACGCGTTGACGCCGGGCGATCTGGTCACCATCGGTGGCCCGACCCGCGGCATGCAGTCGCTGATCCTGGACGCCCAGCTCCGGCCCGTTCCGGTGGGTGTCGCGGGTGACCTCTATCTGTCGGGTATCCAGCTGGCCCGCGGCTACCACGCGCGCGCCGGGCTGTCCGCCGACCGGTTCGTGGCGAATCCGTATGTCGCCGGTGCGCGGATGTACCGCACCGGTGACGTGGTCCGCTGGACGCGTACCGGTGAGGTCGAATACGTCGGCCGGTCCGACTTCCAGGTCAAGGTGCGCGGTTTCCGCATCGAGCTGGGCGAGATCGACGCGGCCCTCGCCGCGCACGAGACCGTCGACTTCGCGGTCACCGTCGGCCACAAGGGTTCCGCCGGTGCCACCTCGCTGGTGGCCTATGTCGTTGCGGCGCAGGGTAAATCGATCGATGTGGCGGCGCTGACCGGGCACGTCGAGGATCGGCTGCCCGCGTACATGGTGCCGTCGTCGATCATGGTGATCGACCGTGTTCCGCTCACCCCGGTCGGCAAGCTTGACCGAAAGGCGTTGCCGGAGCCGGTGTTCGCGACCGAGGTCGTGTTCCGGGCGCCGCGCACGCCGGTCGAGCAGGCCATCGCCGAGGTCTTCGCCGAGGTGCTCGGCCTGGAGCGGGTCGGCGTCGACGATTCGTTCTTCGCACTCGGTGGCGACAGCATCGTCTCCATTCAGTTGGTGTCGCGGGCCAAGGCGCGCGGCGTGGTGTTCACGCCGCGCAACGTGTTCGAGCAGCGCACCGTCGCCGGGCTGGCCTCGGTCGCCGGCACCGCCGACGCCGCGGCGGCTTCGGCCGTTGTACTCGCCGAGCTGCCCGGTGGGGGCGTCGGCTCGATGCCGCTGACCCCGGTCGTGCGGTTCATGGCGGAGCGGCGCGGTTCGTTCGGCCGGTTCAACCAGACCCTCGCACTCGAGCTGCCGGTCGGCATCGACCGGGCCGGCATCGTCGCGACGGTCGGCGCGGTCATCGACCGCCACGACATGCTGCGGGCCAGCCTGCGCGAGGTCGACGGCGAGTGGCTGCTCGAAACCGCAGCTCCCGCAACGATCGACGTGGACGCGCTGGTCGACCACAGCACCTTCGACGCCGCCGTCGATGACGCCGAGCTGATCGAGATCGCCGCCGCCGCACTGGATTCCTCGCTCGATCGACTGGATCCCGCTGCGGGCGTTGTCATTCGGTTCGTCTGGCTGGAGCCGTCGAACAGCGGACGCGCCGGACGCCTGATCGTCGTCGGTCATCACCTGGTGGTCGACGGTGTCTCCTGGCGCATCCTGGTGCCGGACTTCGTGGCGGCCTGGGGCCAGCGCACCGCGGGCCAGCCGCCCGAGCTGGTCGCACCGGCCACCTCGATGCGGGCCTGGGCGCACGCACTCGAACGCGAGGCACGCAGCGCCGAGCGGGTCGCGGAACTCGACCACTGGCGTTCGGTGGTCGACGCGGCCGATCCGCTGCTCACCGAGCGGCCGATGGACCCGGCGGTCGACACCTCGGGCGTCATCGAGAAGCTGCAGGTCGAGGTGTCCGCCGAGGTCACCAAGGCGCTGCTGACCAAGGTGCCCGCGCTGTTCCACGGCGGCGTGAACGACGGCCTGCTCACCGCGCTTGCCCTGGCGACCGCGAAATGGCGGGCGCGCAGGGCTGGTGCCCGCGGCGACGAGTCGCTGCTGATCCGCCTGGAGGGCCACGGCCGCGAAGAGGACATCGTGCCCGGCGCGGACCTGTCCCGCACCGTCGGCTGGTTCACCGCGATCTTCCCGGTCCGCTTCGACCTGTCCGGCATCGACATCGATGCCGCGCTGGCCGGTGGGCCCGCGCTCGGCCAGGCCGTCAAGGCGATCAAGGAGCAGCTGCTCGCGGTGCCGGACAAGGGCGTCGGCTACGGCCTGCTGCGCTACCTGAACCCGGAAACCGCCGCCGAGCTGCCCGTCGAGCTGCCGGGCCAGGTGAGCTTCAACTACCTCGGCCGCGTCGCCGAGGGCGATGTGCCCGAGTCGCTGCGCGGCTTCGGCTGGATCCCGGCCGCCGAACTCGGCGCGCTCGGCGGGGCCTACGACGCGGACATGCCCGCGATGGCACCGCTGGACGTCAACGCGATCGTGGTCGGTGACAAGCTGACCGCGAACATCGGCTACCCGTCGACGCTGCTCGACGCCGCGGCCGTCCGCGAATTCGGCGAGCTGTGGACGACCGCGCTGGAAGCGGTTGCCCGGCACGCCAATTCGACCGGCGCCGGTGGGCACACGCCGTCCGACTTCGCGCTGGTGCGCAGCACCCAGGGTGATATCGACGGCTGGGAGCGCCGCTTCCCGAACCTGGCCGATATCTGGCCGCTGTCCGCGCTGCAGGCCGGTCTGCTGTTCCACGCCAGGCTCGCCGCCACCTCGGTGGACGTGTACACCGCGCAGGCCGTGCTGACGCTCACCGGACGGGTGGACGCGGCCCGGTTGCGTTCGGCCGCACAGGCTTTGGTGGACCGCTACGAGAACCTGCGCACCGCGTTCGTCACCGATCGCGACGGCAGCCCGGTGCAGGTTGTGCTGGACAGCGTCCGGGTCGCCTGGTCCGAGCACGACCGGATCGAGCAGGGCGACGGCGACGACCTCATCGCCGCGGACCGGACCAAGCGCTTCGATCTGACCGAGCCGCCGCTGATCCGCTTCACGCTGATCCAGGTGGCGCGCGACCGCTGGCAGTTCGTGGTGGCCAACCACCACATCCTGCTCGACGGCTGGTCGATGCCGCTGCTCATGAAGGACCTGCTCGTGCTCTACGCGGCACACGCGGACACCAGCGTGCTGCCCGCCGTGCGGTCCTACCGGCACTTCCTGGAATGGACCGCGCAGCAGGATCATTCGGCCTCGGTCGCCGCGTGGGCCACCGCGCTGCGCGGTGTCTCCGAGCCGACACTGCTTGCCCGTCCCGACGCCGGACGCGAGATCACCTCGCTCTCCGGTGAGTACTTCTTCGAGCTCGACGAGACGGCCACCGCGCGGCTCACCGCGCTGGCCGGTTCGCTCGGCGTCACGCCGAACACCGTGCTGCAGACCGCGTGGGGCATCCTGGTCGGCCGCATGACCGGCCGCGACGACGTGCTGTTCGGCACCACGGTGTCCGGGCGGCCCGCCGACCTGTCCGGCGTGGAGTCGATGGTCGGCCTGTTCATCAACACCGTGCCGGTGCGGGTGCGCTTCGACCCGGCGGAGTCCGCGCAGCAGCTGCTGGCCAGGACCCAGGGCGAGCAGGCGGATCTGCTCGATCACCACTACGTCGGCCTCGCGGACATCCAGTCCGCCGCTGGCATCGGTGGCCTGTTCGACACGCTGGTGGTGTTCGAGTCCTACCCGGTCGATGCCGAGGGCCTCCAGGAACAGGCCTCCGATATCGACGGCATGGCGGTCGTCGGCCTCGACGCGGCCGATGCCACGCACTACCCGTTGACCCTGATCGCCCAGTTGGATTCGCGGCTGCGGGTTCGCGCCGGATACCTGCGCGACCTGTTCGACGAGCAGACCGTGCGGCGCATCGCCGATCGCCTGATCCGCGTGCTGACCGCGATCACCACCGAACCGACGCTGCCGGTTGGCGATATCGAACTGCTCGACATCGCGGAGCGCGAACTCGTGGTGTCCGGCTGGAACGACACCGCGCACGAGGTGGATTCGGCCGCGACGCTCGTCTCGAAGTTCTACGAGCAGGTGGTGAGCACGCCCGACGCGATCGCGCTCAGCTTCGAGGGGACAACTCTGTCCTACGACGAGTTCGCGAGTCGGGTAAACCAGCTGGCCCGCTGGCTGATCGCCCGCGGTGTCGGCGCGGAATCGTATGTGGCGCTTGGCATGCGGCGCTCGATCGACCTCGTCGTCGGCATGTACGCGGTGACGGTGGCCGGTGGCGCGTACGTGCCGCTCGATCCGGATCACCCGGCCGAGCGCACGGAATACATTCTGGCCACGGCCGATCCGGTGTGTGTGCTGACCTCGGGCAGCGATCTCGACATCGATACCGCGCAGGTGCGCATCGATCTGCTCGATCTGAGCGGACTGTCCGAGGCGCCGATCGCCGACGCGGATCGCTGGGCGCCGTTGCGTCCGTCGAACACCGCGTACGTGATCTTCACGTCCGGTTCCACCGGTCGTCCCAAGGGCGTCGGCGTTTCGCACGCGGCGATCGTGAACCGCCTGGTGTGGATGCAGTCCGCCTACGGGCTGGACGCCACGGACGCGGTCTTGCAGAAGACGCCGGCCACCTTCGACGTGTCGGTGTGGGAGTTCTTCTGGCCCTTGCAGATCGGCGCGCGGCTGGTCGTCGCGAAGCCGGACGGGCATCGCGATCCGGCGTACCTGGCCGAGATCATCAGTGCCGAGCGGATCACCGTCACGCACTTCGTGCCGTCGATGCTCGCGGTGTTCGTCGCCGATGCGGCCGCGGCCCAGTGCGATTCGCTGCGCTTGGTGTTCGCCTCCGGTGAAGCGTTGCCGCCCAAGCCCGCCCATCGTCTGCGTGAGCTGACCGGTGCGGCGCTGCACAACCTGTACGGCCCGACCGAGGCCGCGGTCGACGTCACCTTCCACGAGGTCATCGATGCCGACACCGACACCGTGCCGATCGGTGCCCCGGTGTTCAACACCCAGGTGTACGTGCTGGATTCGCGTTTGCGCCCGGTTCCGGTTGGTGTCGCGGGTGAGCTGTATCTGGCGGGCACTCAGCTGGCTCGCGGATACGTCGCGCGTCCGGATCTGACCAGCGACCGGTTTGTCGCCAACCCCTACGGTGCCACCGGCGAGCGCATGTACCGCACCGGCGATCTGGTGGCGTGGACGTCGACCGGTGAGCTGGAGTACTTGGGCCGCACCGACTTCCAGGTGAAGCTGCGTGGTCTGCGGATCGAGCTCGGCGAGATCGAGACCGCGCTGACCGCGCTGGACGAGGTCGCCCAGTCGGTCGTCGTGGTCCGTGGGGACCAGCACACCGGCGATCAGCTCGTCGCCTATGTCATTCCCGCGCCGAATGTTCGGGTCGACACCGAGCTGCTGCGCGAGGACCTTGCGGAGCGGTTGCCCGCGTACATGGTTCCGGCCGTCGTGCTCGTGCTCGACGAGTTCCCGCTGAACGCCTCCGGCAAGCTCGATCGCAAGGCGCTGCCCGCGCCGGTCTTCGAGGCCGCGGTGTTCCGCGCGCCGACGACGCCGGTGGAGGAGATCGTCGCGGCGACCTTCGCCGAGGTGCTCGGCCTGGAGCGGGTCGGCCTGGACGACGACTTCTTCGCGCTCGGCGGCAACTCGCTGACCGCGACCCAGGTCGCCGCGCGGCTGTCCGCCGCGCTTGACACCGATCTCGGCGTCCGCGAGCTGTTCGAGGCCTCCTCGGTGGTCGCGCTCGCGGCCCGCGCGGAGACGCACGCCGGTGCCGGTGCGCGGGCCGCTCTGGTGCCGCAGCATCGACCCGAGTTGGTGCCGCTGTCGCTGGCCCAGCAGCGGATGTGGTTCCTCAACCGCTTCGATCCGGACTCGGCCGTCGACAACATCCCGGCCGCGGTGCGGCTGTCCGGTCTGCTCGACCGGCAGGCGCTGCAGATCGCGGTGGCCGACGTGCTGGCCAGGCACGAGTCGCTGCGCACCTTCTACCCCGAGGTCGATGGCGCCGCGCATCAGCAGACCGTGCCCACCGCCAAGGTGATTCCGGACCTCGCGCCCTTCGAGGTCACCGAAGCCGAACTGCCGCAACGACTTTCCGAACTGGTACTGACCGCCTTCGACGTCACCGTCGAGGTGCCGTTCCGGGCAAGGCTGTTCGAGGTCAGCCCGACCGAACATGTGCTCGCCCTGGTGGTGCACCACATCTCGGCCGACGGTTTCTCGATGGGCCCGCTGACCAGGGACGTGATGACGGCCTACGGCGCTCGCGTCGAGGGCGGCGAACCCGCTTGGCGGCCACTGGAAGTCCAGTACGCCGACTTCGCGCTGTGGCAGCGCGCGGTCCTCGGCGACGAGGACGATCCGGAATCGGTGATCGCGCAACAGATCGCGTACTGGTCGAACTCGCTGGCCGGGCTGCCCGATCAGCTCGACCTGCCCACCGACCGGCCCCGGCCCGCGGTCGCCTCCGGTCGCGGCGCCACACACGCCTTCGAGATCGACGCCGAAACCCACGGCAGGCTCACCGAACTCGCCCGCACCAGGGGCGCGACGCTGTTCATGGTCACCCACACCGCCCTCGCGGTGCTGCTTGCCCGCCTGTCCGGCGAGGACGACATCGCCATCGGCACCCCGGTCGCCGGTCGTGGCGAGCGCGCCCTCGACGACCTGATCGGCATGTTCGTCAACACGCTTGTACTGCGTACCCCGATCGACAGCGGCGCGACCTTCACCGACCTGCTTCGCACGGTGCGCGCCACCGATATCGCCGCGTTCGGACACGCCGACCTGCCGTTCGAGCGGCTGGTCGAGATCCTGAACCCGGCGCGCTCGCAGGCGCGGCATCCGCTGTTCCAGGTGCTGCTGTCGTTCCAGAACCTCGGCCAGAACAGTCTCGAACTGCCGGGCCTGACGGTCAGCGGCGTCGAGCTGCCGATCGACACGGCGAAGTTCGACCTGCAGCTGACGCTGTCGGAGAAGAGCGCCATCCCGGCGGTAAACGGCGCGGGTGCTGCCCCGGCTGGGATCGTTGCCGAATTCATTTACGCCACAGATCTTTTCGACGCGGACACGATGGCGCGGCTCGGGCAGCGGTTCAACCGTCTACTCGGCGCGCTCGCGGCCGAACCGGATCGGCCCATCGGCGATATCGCGCTGCTGGACGAGCGGGAGACCGAGCAGGCACTGCGCGGGTGGAACGACACCGAGCGCGATCTCGGTGCGCCGACCACCATGGTCGCCGAGTTCGCCGCGCAGGCGCTGGCTACCCCGGACGCGGTCGCTGTCGTCGACCCGGCCACCGGAACCTCCTTGACCTACGCCGAATTCGGTGCCCGCGTGCACCGGCTGGCGCGCAAGCTGATCGAGGCCGGTGTCGGCCCGGAGGCCTTGGTCGCCCTTGGTCTGCGGCGCTCGGTTGACCTGGTGGTCGCCGCGTACGCGGTGCACGAGGCCGGTGGCGGCTACGTGCCGCTCGACCTCGACCAGCCCGCCGACCGGGTGAACTACGTGCTCGACTCGGCCGATCCGGTGTGCGTGCTGACCACCTCCCGCGACGCGTTCGACGCGGATGGTCGGACCACGCTGTCCATCGATGAGCTGGATCTGTCCGGTTACTCGGCCGAGCCGGTCACCGACGCCGAACGGCTCGCGCCGCTGCGCACGGAACACCCGGCGTACGTGATCTTCACGTCCGGCTCGACCGGTCGCCCGAAGGGCGTCGCGGTGCCGCACGCCGCCGTCGTCAACCAGATCCGGTGGATCACCGGCGAATACGGCATCGGCGCTGACGACATCGTGCTGTTCAAGACGCCGGCCACCTTCGACGTGTCGGTGTGGGAGCTGTTCGGCCCGATGACCACCGGCGGCCGCATCGTGGTGGCCAGCGCGGACGGGCATCGCGACCCGCAGTACCTCGCCGATGTGATCGCCGCGGAACGCGTCACCATGACCTCGTTCGTGCCGTCGATGCTCACCGTCTTCGCCGGGAACGTCGACATCACCGGCGCCAGCGACGCGCTCGCCTCGCTGCGGACGCTGTTCATCGCCGGTGAGGCCTTCACCGCCGACGCGGTCGACGCCATCCGCCGGGTCAGCTCGGCCGAGCTCTACAACCTTTATGGCCCAACGGAATTCACCGTGCACGCCACACACGGCCCGGTCGCCGACGACGTGACCGGCGCGGTCCCCATCGGTCTTCCGGTGTGGAACGCCCAGGCCTACGTGCTCGACGCACGGCTCAAGCCGGTGCCATCGGGTGTCGCGGGCGAGCTCTATCTCGCGGGCGCGCAGCTGGCGCGCGGCTACTTCGGCCGCACCGACCTGACCTCGGATCGCTTCGTGGCCAACCCGTTCGGTGCCGAGGGCGCCAGGATGTACCGCACCGGTGACCTCGTCACTCGCGACGAGTCCGGCGCCATCGAGTACATCGGCCGCACCGACTTCCAGGTCAAGCTGCGCGGCTTGCGGATCGAGCTCGGCGAGATCGAAACCGCGCTCACCGCACACGATTCGGTGGCCCAATCCGTCGCCATGGTGCGCTCGGACGCGCACACCGGCGATCAGCTCGTCGGCTATGTCGTTCCGGTCAGCGGTGCGACAGTCGACGTCGACGAGCTCAGGACGCAGCTGTCCATGCGCCTGCCGTCGTACATGGTGCCCGCCGCGCTCGTGGTGCTCGACGCCATGCCGCTCAACCCGAACGGCAAGCTTGATCGGCGCGCGCTGCCCGAACCCGCCTTCGAGGCACGGGAATTCCGCGCGCCGTCCACCCCGATCGAAGAGATCGTGGCCAACACCTTCGCCGAGGTGCTCGGACTCACCAGCGTCGACGGCGAACGCGCCGTCGGTATCGACGACGACTTCTTCGACCTCGGCGGCAACTCGCTCATCGCCACCCAGGTGGTCGCCCGCCTCGGTGCCGCGCTGGACACCCGCGTCCCGGTGCGGATGCTGTTCGAGGCGCCGACCGTGGCCACCCTGGCCGCGCGGATGGAAGCGCACCAGGGCAGCGGGCGCCGCCGCGAACTCGTGGCAGGGCAGCGTCCGGCCCGAATCCCGTTGTCGCTGGCCCAGCAGCGGATGTGGTTCCTCAACCGGTTCGACAACCAGACCGCGGTCAACAACATCCCCCTTGCGGTCCGGCTCACCGGCTCGCTCGACACCGACGCGCTGCGCCAGGCCGTCGCCGACGTGGTCGACCGGCACGAGGTGCTGCGCACCGTCTATCCGGAGACCGCCGACGGTCAAGGTGTCCAGGTCGTACTGCCCGCCGGGCAGGAGATCGAGCTGACCCCGATCGAGGTGTCCGAGACCGAGATCCAGGACCGGGTCAGTGAATTGGTGCTGACCGGCTTCGACGTCACCACCGAGGTGCCGGTGCGGGCCAAGCTGTTCCGGGTGGTCGGCTCGATGGACGGCTCGCTGCCGGACACGCACGTGCTTGTCTTCGTGGTGCACCACATCTCCGGCGACGGCTGGTCGGTGCGGCCGCTGGCCCGCGACGTGATGATCGCCTACGCGGCCCGCTCGCGCGGCGACGCCCCGGCCTGGCCGCCGCTGCCGGTGCAGTACGCCGACTACGCGCTGTGGCAGCGCGAAACCCTTGGCTCCGAAGACGATCCGGATTCGCTGATCGCGCAGCAGGTCGCCTACTGGTCCGGCAGCCTGGCCGGGCTGCCCGACCAGCTCGACCTGCCGTCGGATCGCTCGCGGCCCGCCGTCGCGTCCAATCGCGGTGGGGTGTACGAGTTCTCGCTCGACGCGCGGCTGCTGCGTGACCTGAACGCGCTCGCCAGGGAGCACGGCGCGAGCCTGTTCATGGTGGTGCACGCCGCGTTCGCCGCGCTGCTCGCGCGGTTGTCCGGCAGCGACGACATCGCCATCGGTACCGCGGTGGCCGGGCGCGGTGAGGCCGTGCTCGACGACGCCATCGGCATGTTCGTCAACACGCTCGTGCTGCGCAGCGCGGTCGATCCCGCGGCGCCGTTCGCGGATCTGGTCGCGCACACCAAGGATCGCGACCTCGCCGCCTTCGGGCACGCCGACCTGCCGTTCGAGCGGCTGGTCGAGATCCTCAACCCGGCCCGTTCGCAGGCGCGGCATCCGCTGTTCCAGGTGATGCTGTCGTTCCAGAACACCGGGGAAGCCTCGTTCGAGCTGCCAGGTCTCGAGGTCGCCGGTGTCCCACTGGACGTGGTGACCGCCAAGTTCGATCTGCACCTGAGCCTGTCCGACCGGTTCGACGGCGAAGGCGCCGCCGACGGCATGACCGCGGAATTCGCTTACGCGACCGACATGTTCGACGCGGGCACGATCGCGGGCGTCGCTGACCGGCTCGTCCGGTTGTTGACCGCCGTTGTCGCGGATCCGTCCGTGACGATCGGCGATGTCGAACTGCTCGACTCGGCCGAGCACGCACAGGTGGTCGCGCGCTGGAACGACACCGCGCACGCGGTGGATGATTCGGCGACGCTGGTCTCGATGTTCGAGGCGCAGGCGGCTCGGACACCTGAGGCGACCGCAGTGACCTTCGAGGGGACGAGTCTGTCCTACGCCGAGTTCGGCGCCAGGGTGAATCGTCTTGCCCGCCACCTCATCTCGCTGGGCGTCGGCCCGGACTCGATGGTCGCGCTCGGTATGCGCCGGTCGATCGATCTGGTTGTCGGCATGTACGCGGTCACCGTCGCCGGTGGTGCTTACGTGCCATTGGATCCCGATCATCCGGCCGATCGCACCCGCTATGTGCTCGATACCGCGCAGCCGGTGTGCGTGCTGACGACCGCACGGGACGAGTTCGACGCGGGGAAGACGCCTGCCATCGAGATCGACCGCCTGGAGCTGTCGGACTACTCCGATGCGCCGGTACTTGACGCGGATCGCCTTGCGCCGCTGCGCCCGTCGAACACCGCGTACGTCATCTTCACCTCCGGTTCCACCGGTCGGCCGAAGGGTGTCGCCGTCAGCCACGGCGCGATCGTCAACCGCCTGGTGTGGATGCAGGCCGAGTACGGCCTCGAGCCAACGGACGTGGTGCTGCAGAAGACCCCGGCCACCTTCGACGTGTCGGTGTGGGAGTTCTTCTGGCCCTTGCAGATCGGCGCGCGCCTGGTCGTCGCTAAGCCGGACGGACATCGCGATCCCGGCTACCTGATCAAGGTGATCCTCGAGCAAGAGGTCACCACCGCGCACTTCGTGCCGTCGATGCTCTCGGTGTTCGTCGCCGAACAGCGCGCGGACGAATGCACCAGCCTGGTCAATGTTTTCGCCTCCGGTGAGGCGCTGCCCGCCGCCACCGCGCAGCGGATGCAGGAACTCACCGGCGCGCGCCTGCACAACCTGTACGGCCCGACCGAGGCCGCCGTCGACGTCACCTTCCACGAGGTGGACGAGGCCGACACCGTGTCCGTGCCGATCGGCGCCCCGGTGTTCAACACCCAGGTGTACGTGCTGGATTCGCGCATGCATCCGGTGCCGGTCGGCGTCGCGGGTGAGCTGTACCTCGCGGGTCTGCAGTTGGCTCGCGGCTACGTCGCGCGACCGGAGCTGACCGCGGATCGGTTCGTGGCCAACCCGTTCGGCGCGGACGGCGAGCGCATGTACCGCACCGGTGACCTCGTCACCTGGACCGCGGGTGGCGAACTGGAGTACTTGGGCCGCACCGACTTCCAGGTGAAGCTGCGTGGTCTGCGGATCGAGCTCGGCGAGATCGAATCCGCGCTCACCGCACTGGATTCCATCGCGCAGGCCGTGGTGGTTGTGCGCTCCGACGACCGCCTCGGCGACCAGCTCGTCGGGTACGTCGTGCCGACCACGGGTCACTCGATCGACATCGACGGCGTGCGCGCCGAACTCGGCGGCGAGCTGCCCGCGTACATGGTGCCGTCGGCGTTCGTGGTGCTCGATGAGTTCCCGCTCAACGCCTCCGGCAAGCTCGACCGCAAGGCGCTGCCAGCGCCGGTGTTCGAGGCCAAGGTATTCCGGGCACCGTCCACCCCGATCGAGGAGATCGTCGCCGGCACCTTCGGCGACGTGCTCGGCGTCGCCAGGGTCGGCCTCGACGACGACTTCTTCGAACTCGGCGGCAACTCGCTGCTCGCCACCCAGGTCACCGCGCGCCTCGGCGCCGCACTGGACACCCAGCTCGCCGTGCGCGACCTGTTCGAGGCGTCCACCGTGTCCGCGCTGGCCACCCAGGTCGAGCGCAACGCGGGATCCGGCAGACAGCGGCCCAAACTGGAGACGGGGGAGCGTCCCGCGCGGATCCCGCTCTCGCCCGCACAGCAGCGCTACTGGTTCCTCAACCAATTCGACACGACCACTTCGGCGGTCGACAACATCCCGCTCGCAGTGCGCCTGTCGGGCACCCTCGATGTCGCCGCGCTGGAACAGGCGATCGGCGACGTGTTCGCCCGCCACGAAGTGCTGCGCACCACCTACCCGCGCTCCGCCGAGGGCCCGCACCAGGTGATCCAGCCCGCCGCACAGTCCGCGGCGGCGCTCACCCCGGTCGACGTCACCGAGGCCGATCTGCTCGGCGCCGTTATCGCGTTCGCGCTGACCACCTTCGACGTCACCGTCGAGGTGCCCCTAGCCGTGGCGCTGTTCCGGATCGCGCCGGACGAGCACGTGCTCGCGTTCACCGTGCACCACGTGGCCGCCGACGGCTCCTCGATGGGCCCGCTGGCCCGCGACGTGATGGCCGCCTACGTCGCCCGCGTGCAAGGCGATGTGCCGCAGTGGCTTCCGCTGTCGGTGCAGTACGCCGACTACGCGCTCTGGCAGCGCACGGTGCTCGGTTCCGAGGACGATCCGGAATCCCTTGCCGCCCAACAGGTCGGCTACTGGCAGAGCGCGCTGGCCGGGCTGCCCGATCAGCTCGAGCTGCCCGCCGACCGGCCGCGCCCGCCCGCGCAGTCGTTCCACGGCAAGGCGATTCGCTTCGAGATCTCCCCGGAGCGGCACGCCCGCCTGCACGAACTGGCCCGCGCCAACAACGCGTCGCTGTTCATGGTCGTGCACGCGGCGCTTGCCGTGCTGCTGTCGCGGCTGTCCGGCACCGACGACATCGCGGTCGGCACACCGATCGCGGGCCGCGGCGAACGCGAACTCGACGACCTGATCGGCATGTTCGTCAACACGCTGGTCTTCCGGACCAAGGTGGCGCCCGGCGACCGTTTCGCCGACCTGCTCGCCGACGTCAAGGAACGCGACCTCGAGGCATTCGCCAACGCCGACGTGCCGTTCGAGCGCCTCGTCGAGGTGCTCAACCCGGTGCGCTCCACCGCGCGCAATCCGCTGTTCCAGGTTGGCCTTTCGTTCCAGAACCTGGCCGAGACCACCTTCGAACTGCCCGGCCTCTCAGTGAGCGCGGTCAACTTCGACTCCCAGCTCGCCAAGACCGACCTGCACGTCACGCTGTACGACCGGTACACCGAGGACGGCACGCCCGCCGAGATCATCACCGAATTCGGTTACGCCATCGACCTGTTCGACGAGGGCACGGTCCAGGGCTTCGCGGACCGCTTCGTGCGCGTGCTCGACGCCGTCCTCGACGATGCCACCATGCCGGTGGGCGAGATCGACCTGCTCGCGGCGGACGAGCACACCCGCATCCTCACCAGCTGGAACGACACCGCGCACGAGGTCGACACGACCGCGACGCTGGTGTCACTGCTCGACGCCTCGGTCGCGGCGACACCGGACGCGGTCGCACTCGTCGCCGACGAGCCGACCGGCCAGCAGGAGCTGTCCTACGCAGACCTGGACAGCCGGGTGAATCGCCTGGCCCGCTACCTGATTCAGCGTGGCGTCGGCCCAGAGGACCGGGTGGCACTCGCCATCCGCCGGTCCACCGATCTCGTGGTCGCCATGTACGCGGTCGCGAAATCCGGTGCGGCCTATGTGCCCATCGATCCGGACCAGCCTGCCGAGCGGACCGACTACATCCTCGACACCGCGGCACCGGTCTGCGTGCTGACCACCGGTCGCGACGGATTCCGTACCGCCGCAACCGATATCGTGCAGATCGACACCCTCGACCTGACCGCGTTCGCGGCGAGCCCGGTGACCGAGGGCGAACGCCGTGGCGCGCTGGTTCCGGCGAACACCGCGTACGTGATCTTCACGTCCGGCTCGACCGGCCAGCCCAAGGGCGTCGCCGTTTCGCACGCCGCGATCGTCAACCAATTGCAGTGGGAGATCACGACCTTCGGCCTCGGCGCGGACGACGCGATCCTGCTGAAGACCGCGGCGACGTTCGACCTGTCGGTCTGGGAATTCTGGACCGCCGCCGCGTCGGGTGGCCGTCTGGTGATCTCGGCGGCCGACGGTCACCGCGACCCGGCCTACCTCAACGAGCTGATGCGCGGCACCGGGGTCACCACCCTGCACGTGGTGCCGTCGATGCTCGACTCGCTGCTCACCGAATCCGCTGGCCACCTGACGCATTCGCTGCGTCAGGTGCTCGCCATCGGTGAGGCGCTGCCCGCCGCGACCGCGCAGCGGTTCCGCAGGAACAACGCGGCCGAGCTGTTCAACCTGTACGGCCCGACCGAGGCGGCGGTGTCGATCACCAGCCACCGGGTCACCGACGCCGACCAGGGCTCGGTGTCGATCGGTACGCCGGAGTGGAACAGCCGCGTCTACGTGCTCGACACCAGGCTGCGGCCGGTTCCGGTCGGGGTCTCCGGCGAGTTGTACTTGGCCGGTGCGCAATTGGCGCGCGGATACTTCGGCAAGGCCGAGCTGACCGCCGACCGGTTCATCGCCGATCCGTTCGGTGCGGCGGGCGAGCGCATGTACCGCACCGGTGACCTGGTGGCCTGGAATGCCGCCGGAGAACTGGATTACCGGGGCCGCACCGACTTCCAGGTGAAGATCCGTGGCTTCCGCATCGAACTCGGCGAGATCGAGGCCGCGCTGCTGCGCCAGCCCGCGATCACCGCGGCCGCCGTACTCGCGCACACCGATCCGAGCATCGGCGACCGGCTCGTCGCCTACGTCGTGCCACGGGCGGGTCAGCTCGACAAGCGCGGGCTGCAGGCCGCGCTTGCCGCGGAGCTGCCGTCGTACATGGTGCCGTCGGTGCTCATCCAGCTGGATGCGTTGCCGCTCAACGCCAATGGCAAGCTCGACCGAAAGGCGTTGCCGGAGCCCACCTTCGAGAAGGCGGTGTTCCGCGCGCCGGTCACGCCGATCGAGCAGATCGTGGCCAACACCTTCGCCGATGTGCTGCGGATCTCGGATCGGGAAGGGGCGGAGTCGAAGCGCCTCGGCCTCGATGACGACTTCTTCGCCTGGGGCGGTAACTCGCTGCTGGCCACGCAGGTCGCGGCCCGCCTCGGTGAGGCGCTGAACACGCGGGTGCCGGTCCGGTTGATGTTCGAGGCCTCGACCGTCGCCGCGCTGGCCGTCCGGGTCGAGCAGCACGCCGACGCCGGTGGCCGCAAGGCACTGACCGCCGCGCCGCGCCCGGATCACATTCCGCTGTCGCTCGCGCAGCAGCGCATGTGGTTCCTCAACCGATTCGACACCCAGTCGGCGGCCTACAACGTGCCGATCGCGGTGCGGCTCACCGGTGCGCTCGACGTGGCCGCGCTGCGTGCCGCGATCGCGGACCTGGTCAGCAGGCACGAGATCCTGCGCACCATCTACCCGCAGACCGACAGCGGTCCGGTGCAGGTGATCCTGCCGCCCGCGCAGGCCGTGCCGCGCCTGGAAGTGCGCGTTGTCGCGCCGGCGCAGATCGAATCCGCCGTGGTGGCACTGACGTCGACGATGTTCGACGTCACCACCGAGGTGCCGATGCAGGTCGCGCTGTTCCAGATCGCCGGGGAGAGCGCCGATGCCACGCCGGACGTCGAATACGTCCTCGCCATGGTCGTGCACCACATCTCCGGCGACGGCTCGTCGGTCGGCCCGCTGACCCGCGACCTGATGATCGCCTACGCCGCGCGCTCGGCGGGGGAGGCGCCGAACTGGGCGCCGCTCGAGGTGCAGTACGCCGACTACAGCATCTGGCAGCGTGAGCTGCTCGGCAGCGAAGACGACCGGGACTCGCTGGCGTCCAAGCAGGTCGCGTACTGGCGCCAGGCGCTGGCCGACCTGCCTGATCAGCTGGATCTGCCCTCGGATCGGCCGCGTCCCGCGGTGCAGTCCTTCGCCGGTGGCAAGGTCGAGCTGCGCATCGACGCCGACACGCATCAGGCGCTGATCGAGCTGGCGCGCACCGAGGGCGCGACGCTGTTCATGGTCGTGCACACCGCGCTCGCGGTGCTGCTCGGCCGCCTGTCCGGCACCGACGACATCGCGATCGGCACGCCGATGGCCGGTCGTGGCGAGGCCGTGCTCGACGACCTGATCGGCATGTTCGTCAACACGCTGGTGTTCCGCACCAGGATCGATGCCGGTGAGGCGTTCACCGAACTGCTCGCCCGCCAACGTGAGACCGATATCCAGGCCTTCGCCAACGCCGATGTGCCGTTCGAGCGCCTGGTCGAGGTGCTCAACCCGGTCCGGTCCACCGCGCGGCATCCGCTGTTCCAGGTGGGTCTTTCGTTCCAGAACCTGGCGCAGGCCGGGCTGGAGCTGCCGGGTCTCGCGGTGTCCGGGCTCGATATCGACACCGCGCTCTCGCAGTTCGATCTGCACCTGATCGCGACCGACCGCTACAGCGACGCGGGCGAGCCCGAGGGCATCACCGGGTTCTTCACCTACGCCACCGATATGTTCGATCAGGGCACGGTGCAGGGCTTCGTCGATCGGTTCGCGCGCCTGATCGGTGCGATCATCGCCGCGCCGCGCACCTCGGTCGGCGATATCGAACTGCTCGATGTCGCGGAGCGCGCTCAGCTCGTGACCGGTCGCAACGCGACCGACTACGCGGTGGATTCGGCGGCGACGCTGGTTTCGCTGCTCGACGCCTCGGTGGCGGCCGGGCCGAAGGAAGTCGCGCTGGTCACCGAGGACGGTGCGTCGATCACCTACGGCGGTCTCGATGCTCGGGTGAATCGTCTTGCCCGGCATCTGATCTCGATCGGGGTCGGTCCGGAGGCGCGCGTCGCGTTGGCGTTCCGGCGGTCGGTGGATCTGATCGTGGCCATGTACGCGGTCGCGAAATCCGGTGGTGCGTATGTGCCGGTGGATCCGGCGCAGGCCGCTGAGCGCACGAACTACATCCTCGACACCGCGGCGCCGGTGTGCGTGCTGACGAACGCGGATGCCGAGTTCGATACTGATGTCGCGCCTTTGGTGCGGATCGATCAGCTGGATCTGGCCGAGGTGGACAAGACCTCGATTACGGACGCTGATCGTGTCGCGCCGTTGCGTCCGGCGAACACGGCGTATGTGATCTTTACGTCGGGTTCGACGGGTCGTCCGAAGGGTGTGGCGGTTTCGCATGCGGCGATCGCGAATCAGTTGCAGTGGAAGGTTACCGAGTTCGGTCTTGATGCCGCTGATGCGATTCTGCTGAAGACCGCTGCGACGTTCGACCTTTCGGTGTGGGAGTTCTGGTCCGCGGCGGTATGTGGTGGCCGACTTGTCATCGCCGCGCCCGACGGACACCAGGACCCGGCGTACCTCAACGAGTTGATGGCTCGTGAGTGGGTGACCACGCTGCATATGGTGCCGTCGATGCTCGACGCGCTCACCGCCGGCGATTTCCCGAACTCGCTGTGGCGGGTGCTTGCGATCGGTGAGGCGCTGCCGGGTGCGCTGGCGCAGCGGTTCGTGCGCGAACACTCCCGTACCGAGCTGTTCAACCTCTACGGCCCCACCGAGGCCGCGGTGTCGATCACCAGCCATCGGGTGACCAGGGCGGACGAGACCTCCGTGTCCATCGGTCTTCCCGAATGGAACAGCCAGGTCTACGTGCTGGATTCGCGGCTGCGGCCGGTGCCGGACGGTGTCGCCGGTGAGCTGTACCTCGCTGGTGCCCAGCTTGCCCGCGGTTACTTCGGTCGTGCGGATCTGACCGCGGATCGGTTCGTGGCCAACCCGTTCCAGACCGGTGCCCGGATGTACCGCACCGGTGACCTGGTGGCGTGGAACGCCGCCGGTGAGCTGGAATACCGGGGCCGCACCGACTTCCAGGTGAAGATCCGTGGTTTCCGTATCGAACTCGGTGAGATCGAGGCCGCGCTGCTTGCGCTGCCGGAGATCGCGCAGACCGCGGTGGTCGCCAAGTCCGATCCGAAGACCGGCGATCGTTTGGTCGCTTACCTGGTGGCTTCGAATGGTGATGTCGATGTCGCGCAGGTGAAGTCGGCGTTGACCGCTGGTTTGCCGTCGTACATGGTGCCGTCGGCGTTCGTGGTGCTCGATGCGCTGCCGTTGAATGTGAACGGTAAGTTGGATCGTAAGGCGTTGCCGGAGCCGGAGTTCGAGACTCAGGCGTTCCGTGCGCCGTCGACGCCGATCGAGGAGATCGTGGCGTCGGTGTTTGCCGAGGTGCTCGGTGTCGATCAGGTCGGCGCGGATGACGACTTCTTCGGTCTGGGTGGTAACTCGCTGCTGGCTACGCAGGTCGCCGCGCGTATCGGTGCCGCACTCGATGCCAGGGTGCCGGTGCGTGCGCTGTTCGAGGCGTCGACCGTCGCAGGTTTGGCCGTCAAGGTCGAACAGCACGCCGGTGCCGGTGGCCGTCGCGCCCTGGTGGCGGGCCCGCGCCCGGAACAGGTTCCGCTGTCGCTCGCTCAGCAGCGCATGTGGTTCCTCAACCAGTTCGACACCGCCTCGGCCGTCAACAACATCCCGGTCGCCGTGCGGCTCACCGGCGACCTCGATGTCGTCGCGCTGCAGGACGCCGTCGCGGATGTCATCGCCAGGCACGAGACGCTGCGCACGGTGTACCCGGAGCAGGGTCGCGCCGCGAGCCAGGTGATTCTGCCCGCCGAGCAGTCGGTGCCGGATCTGACGCCGGAAACCGTTGCCGTCGAAGACATTCAGCTGCGGATCTTCGACGTGATCACGGCCGGGTTCGATGTCACCGCGGAAGTTCCGTTGCGGGCCAAGCTGTTCCGGGTCTCCGACGGCGAATACGTGCTCGTGTTCGTTGTGCACCACATCAGCGCCGACGGCTGGTCGATGGGCCCGCTGACCCGCGATGTGATGCTCGCCTACGCGGCCCGCTCGAACGGCGTGCCGCCCGGCTGGGCGCCGCTGCCGGTGCAGTACGCGGACTTCAGCCTGTGGCAGCGCGACGTGCTCGGCTCGGAGGCCGATCCGGCCAGCCTGATCTCGCAGCAGGCCGAGTACTGGCGTGCCGCGCTGGCCGGGCTGCCGGACGAACTCAACCTGCCCGCCGACCGGTCGAGGCCGACAACGCAGTCGTTCGCCGGTGGACGCGTGGTGTTCCCGATCGAGGGTGAGCTGCACCGCAAGCTCACCGAGATCGCGCGGGAACAGAACGCGACCATGTTCATGCTGGTGCACGCCGCGCTCGCGCTGTTCCTCGCGCGGATGTCGGGCACCGACGACATCGCCATCGGCACCCCGATCGCTGGTCGCGGCGAGGCCGAACTCGACGACGTGATCGGCATGTTCGTCAACACGCTTGTGCTTCGCTCGCACGTCGAAGGCGATCTCACCTTCGGCGAGCTGCTCGCCAGGACGAAGGATTCGGACCTGCAGGCGTTCGCGCACGCCGATCTGCCGTTCGAGCGGCTCGTCGAGCTGCTCAGCCCGGAGCGTTCGACCGCGCGGCACCCGCTGTTCCAGGTGGCGCTGTCGTTCGAGAACCTGCCGGAGACCAGCTTCGAACTGCCCGGATTGCATGTCGGCGCGGTCGATTTCGATGTCGAGACGGCGAAATTCGATCTGTCGCTGACGATTCGGGAGGCCGCGGCCGGGGACGACGCCGGCATGTACGCCGAGTTCTCCTTCGCCCGTGACCTTTTCGACGACGCCACGGTCGAGATCTTCGCGCAGCGGTTCACCAGACTGCTCGACGCGATCGTCACCGACCGCGATCTGCCGATCGGCGACCTGCCGCTGCTCGACGCGGCCGAGTACGAGCTGCTCACGCACGTGCACGGCGAAGACGTGATGGCCACCGGGCTGCTGCCTGATCTGCTGCAGCGCGGCGCGAAGCTGAACCCGGACCAGATCGCGGTCCGCTACCAGGGTCGTTCGATCACCTACCGCGAGCTCGACGAGTACTCGTCGCGGCTGGCGCGGGTGCTGATCGATCGCGGTGTCGGTCCGGAACGCATTGTGGCGCTGTCCTTCCCGCGCTCCTACGAGATGGTCGCGGCATTCTGGGCGGTGGCAAAGGCAGGTGGCGCGCATGTGCCGGTCGACCCGACCTACCCCGAAGACCGCATGCGGCACATGATCAACGACTCCGGCGCGGTCATCGGTATCACCGCGAGCGAGCACGTGGATCGGCTGCCGCGCGATGTCGAATGGCTGCGGCTGGACGATCCCGCACTGGATGAGCTGATCGAGGCCAAGTCGCCGGAATCGGTGACGGACGCGGATCGGCTCTCGTCGCTTGCCATGCGGCACCCGGTGTATGTCATCTACACCTCGGGTTCGACGGGTATGCCCAAGGGCGTCACCGTGACCCACGCGGGCATGGGCGGCCTTGTCGGTGTCGCCACCGACCTGTACCAGCTCGAATCGCACCACCGGTTCCTGCACATCTGCTCGCCGAGTTTCGACCCGTCGGTGCTCGAATGGCTGTGTGCCGCTTACACCGGCGCGACGCTGGTGATCGTGCCGTCCACCATCATCGGCGGCCCTGACCTGGCCGAACTGCTGCGCACCGAGCGGGTCACGCACACGATCATCACCCCGGCCGTGCTCGGCACGGTCGATCCGGCGGGCATGGAGGCACTCGAGGTCGCTTCCGTCGGTGGCGATGTCACCACGCCGGAGCTGCTGGCCAAGTGGTACCCGGGCCGCAAGTACTTCAATGCCTACGGTCCGACCGAGACGACGATCATCTCGTCCTACGCGAGCCTGACCCCGGGACGGCACGTCACCATCGGTCTTCCGGTGCGCGGCATGTCGGCGCTGGTGCTCGACGCGCGGCTCAACCCGGTGCCGCCCGGCGTCGCCGGCGAGCTCTACCTCGCCGGTGGCGCGGTGGCCCGTGGCTACCACAACCGCCCCGACCTCACCGCGGAACGGTTCGTCGCCAACCCGTGGAGCAACGAGGGCGCGCGGATGTACCGCACCGGCGACGTGGTGCGCTGGTTCGCCGAACCGGGCGAGCGCGCGGGTAATGCCGCGGTGCCCGAGGTGCGCTGGGAGCTGGATTACGTCGGGCGCTCGGACTTCCAGGTGAAGATCCGCGGCTTCCGCATCGAGCTCGGCGAGATCGACACGGTCCTCGCGGCCCATCACGATGTCGAGTTCGCGATCACGCTCGGCAAGGAAACCGCGGCGGGCGCCACGATTCTGGTGTCCTATGTGCTCGCGGTGCCCGGCCACGAGATCGACACGGTCCGGCTCAGCGAGCACGCCGCGCGGAGTCTGCCGCCGCACATGGTGCCGTCGGCGATCGTGGTGCTCGACGAGATCCCGCTGACCCCGGTCGGCAAGCTCGACCGCAAGGCGCTGCCCGAGCCGGTGCTCGCGCCGCGCGAGTTCCGCGCGCCGGCCAGCGAGATCGAGGCGATCATCGCCGAGGTGTTCGCCGAGGTGCTCGGGGTCGAGCAGATCGGTTTGGACGACTCGTTCTTCGCGCTCGGCGGCGACAGCATCCTGTCCATCCAGCTGGTGTCGCGGGCCAAGGCACGCGGCGTCGTGTTCTCCCCGCGTGAGGTGTTCGAGCGCCGCAGTGTCGCCTCGCTCGCCGAAATCGCCACGCTCGGTGCGGGTTCGGCACAGGTGAAGCTGGAAGAGCTGCCCGGCGGCGGTGTCGGCGAGATACCGCTGACGCCGATCATGACGCAGATCCTCGCGAGCGGCTCGTCCTACGACCGCTTCTCGCAGACGATGGCGCTGCGGCTGCCGGACGGTATCGATCGGGCGACCCTGGTCGGGACCATCGCGGCGGTGTTCGACCATCACGACGTGCTGCGGACTCGGTTGCGCCGCACCGACGATCAGTGGGCGTTCGAGGCGCTGGCGACCGGTGCGGTCGACGTGGATGCCATGGTGCATCGGGTCGAGCTGGCCGCCGACGTCGACGACGCCGAGCTCAAGCGGGTCGGCAGCGAGGCGTTCGACGCCGCGCTCGGCCGGTTGGATCCGGCGAATGCCGTGATGGCGCAGTTCATTTGGTTCGCGTTCGAGGGCGAGCGTCGTGACGTGCTGCTCATCGTCGCGCACCACTTCGTGGTCGACGGTGTGTCCTGGCGCATCCTGATTCCGGACTTCGCGGTCGCGTGGTCACAGCTGGCCGCCGGTCAGCAGGTCGCGTTGCCCGCCAACGGAACCTCGATGCGGCGCTGGGCGCACAGCCTGGTCGAGGCGGCCACCTCGCCCGATCGGATCGCGGAACTGCCGTTCTGGCAGCAGGTTTCGACGACTCCGGATCCGCTGCTCGGCGCGCGGCCGTTCGACCCGGCGATCGACACCTTCGCCACGGTCGAACGGGTCGAGGTCACGTTGCCCGCCGAGGTCACCGACGCGGTGCTCACCGCGATCCCCGGCCTCTACCGCGGCGGCGTGAACGACGGGCTGCTCTCCGCGCTGGCCATGGCGGTCGCGCGCTGGCGTGGTGCCGGTGCGGCGGCGCTGGTCAAACTCGAGGGTCACGGCCGTGAAGAGGAAGTCGTTGCCGGCGCGGATCTTTCGCGCACCGTCGGCTGGTTCACCACGGCCTACCCGGTCCGGCTCGATCTGGGCGGCGCCGACCTGACCGACGCCTTCGCCGGTGGTGCCGCGCTCGGCGAGATCGTGAAGTCGATCAAGGAGCAGCTGCTCGCGGTGCCGGACAAGGGCCTCGGTTACGGCCTGCTGCGCCACTTGAATTCGGCGACCGGTCAGCGACTCGGTGCCTCGGGCCAGATCAGCTTCAACTACCTGGGCCGGATGTCGGCAGGGGAGATCCCCGAGCAGCTCGCCGAAATCGGCTGGGTGCCGGTGGCCGACCTCGGTCAGCTCGACGGCGACATGGATCTCGACATGCCCGCCAACGCGACGATCGACATCAACGCGATTGTCACCGATGGCGCGGACGGGCCCGAGCTCGGCGCGGCGTTCGCCTTCCCGACCGGGCTGCTGACGCGGGAACAGGTGCAGGAGTTCGCCGACCACTGGGTCGCCGCGCTCACCGCGCTCGCCACGCACGCGCGGCGGCCGGACGCCGGCGGCTTCACGCCGTCGGACATGTCGCTGGTGCGGGTCGCGCAGACCGATATCGAGCTGTGGGAACGGAACTACCCGGCGCTGGCCGAGGTGTGGCCGCTCTCGCCGCTGCAGTCCGGTCTGCTGTTCCACGCGATGATGACCCAGGCGACCGTCGACGTGTACACCATGCAGGCCGTGGTCGATCTCGGCGGCGCGCTGGATGTCGAGCGGCTGCACGCGGCCGCGCAGGGCATCATCGACCGCTACCCGAACCTGCGCACCGCGTTCGTCACCGATTCCGACGGGCAGGCCGTGCAGGTCGTGCTCGATCGGATCGAGGCGCCGTGGCGCGAGGTGGATCTCACCGAGCTGCCCGCCGATGAGCGGACCGCGGAACTGCGCAGGCAGGTCGCGGCCGATCAGGCGACGCACTTCGACATGGCGGCGCCGCCGTTGCTGCGGTTCACGTTGTTCCGCACCGACGAGAGCCAATGGCACCTGGCGATCACCACCCATCACATCCTGTTGGATGGTTGGTCGATGCCGCTGCTCATGCGGGATCTGCTGGTGCTGTACGCGGTTCGCGGCGCGCAGTCCGCGCTGCCGAGGGTGGCCTCCTACCGCAACTTCCTCGGCTGGCTGGCTGGGCGGGACCGCGAGGCCTCGCTGCGGGCGTGGGCGACCGCGCTCGACGGGGTCAACGAGCCGACTCAGCTTGCGCCGCAACCGCGTTCGGTCGAGCAGTACGAGATCGGCAAGCAGGTCACCGAACTCGACGCCGACCGGACGCGCCAACTCACCAAGCACGCCGCCGAATTGGGCGTCACGGTGAACACACTGGTGCAGGCGGCCTGGGGCATCCTGCTCGGACGACTCACCGGACGCGGCGATGTGGTGTTCGGCGCCACCGTCTCCGGACGGCCCGCCGAGCTGCCCGGCGTGGAATCGATGGTCGGTCTGTTCATCAACACGCTGCCGGTGCGGTTGCGGATCGACGACCGCCAGACCATCGGCAAGCTGCTGGAGCGGTTGCAGCACGATCAGGCGGATCTGCTCGAGCACCACTACGTCGGGCTCACCGACATCCAGCGGGTGGCAGGCACCGGGTCACTGTTCGACACGCTGCTGGTATTCGAGTCGTATCCGATGGACAAGGAGGCCATTTCGGCCGCCAGCTCCATCGACGGCATGTCGGTGACCGGTGTCGGCGTCAATGACGCGACGCACTACCCGTTGACGCTGCTGGTGACCGCCGAATCGACGATCGAGTTGACGCTCAAGTACCTGGGCAGCCGGTTCACCGGCGACGAGGTCGAGATCATGTCCGCGCGATTGGTTCGGGTGCTGGAGGCGTTGCTCGGCGATCCGGACGGACTCGTCGGCGATATCGACATCCTCGATGCCGGTGAGCGGGCCCGCCTGCTCGTCGAATCCGGTATCACGGCAACCGTTTCCGCGCCGGAACCGACCGGCCGGGTTGGTGCGCACACGGTAGCCAAGGTGCTCGCCGAGGTGGTCGAGGAGGATCCGGAGGCGCCAGCGCTGCTCGTCGGCGGCGACGAAATCGCTTACCACGTCCTTGATCGACGCTCCTCGCAGTTGGCGCGGGTGCTCATCGATCGGGGTGCGGGGCCGGGCGACATCGTCGCGGTGGCGCTGCCGCGCTCGGTGGACGCGGTCATCGCGGCCTGGGCGGTGCAGAAGGCCGGTGCGGCACTGCTGTTCGCCGGTGATCTCGCCGCCGACGCCATGGTCACCGCCGGAGCCACATTCGGGATCACCCCGAACGCGGTGCCGGACAGCCCGATTCGCTGGTTGGTCCCGTCCGAGCCGCGGACGCAGGCCGACCTGGCCGCGGCACCGTCGCACCCGGTCTCCTACGCCGACCGGGTCCGCCCGCTCGGCGAAGACGACCCGGCCTTCGTCGTCCCGACCGGCGACGGCGTCCTCGCGATCAGCCAAACCGAGGCCCTCGCCCAAGCCGAACACGTCCGCGAGGAGTACGGCATCGACTACGAGTCGACCACGTACACCACGGCCCCCTCCGGCCGCGCGGCCATGCTCGAATTCCTGGCCTCCGCCACCGCGGGCGCCCTCTCGGTCCTCCCGACCGGCGAGATAGCCGACGACCAAGCCGACGGCGAAGTCACCCACTGGTTCGTCACCCCCACCGACGCAACCGACGCGGCGGCCCCCGAGGTCAAGATCGTGATCGCGGAGTAGTGCCGATACGGCAATCCGTCTGTGAAGAGCACATACTCTGTTCTTCACAGACGGATTGGCCAGTGCATTCAGCCAGACTCGGAAGGAATCAGCAAGGCTTCAGTCGCTCCCGTTCAACGAGGTTGGAGGTGCCCGATGGCGATGCCGATGCCCCGCGCCGGCCATTGGACGGCTGCGGACCTCGACAACATTCCTGATGACGGACTGCGTTACGAGGTGTTGAATGGCCAGCTCGTCGAGAATGCCGCACCCAAGCCGCGGCACCAACTGCTGATCAAGGGGTTGGAACGTGCCCTCGACGCAGTCGTGCCGTCTGGTCACCTCGTTGTCGAGGGTCTCGGTGTGTTGATCGGCGATGACGAGCCGATCCCGGATCTCATGGTGGTGACGGTCCCGTTTGATTTGGACGAACGCGGGATCCCGGCCGAGCAGGTAAAGCTGGCGGTCGAGGTGGTCTCCAGGTCGACGACTCTGCAGGACCGGATGATGAAGCCGGTCGTCTACGGCGAGGCTGGAATCCCGAATTACTGGCGATTCGAGATCAACCCGTTCAGCGGCCAGCTGGCCGGCGAATCCTTGCCGGTCCTCTTCGCCCACGAGCTCGGTGAGGACCAAACCTACGAGCTGACCCACCGGGTGGCGGCCGGGGACACAGTCACCCTGCGCAGTCCATTCGAATTCACCATCGACCCCGGGACGCTGCTGCCTTAACGGCCGGACGAGATACCCAGGGCCTGGCGAGATGTCGACGAGAGTCGTTGCGGCACAACGTGCAATGGCTCTCGGCTCGGATTTCAGGCGAAGAGGGCGTTGATGTCGATGGTTTCGGCCATGGCGCGGTGGCCTGCGTCGTTGAGGTGCATGCCGTCGCCGCAGTCGTAGGTGGGGGCGATGAAGTCGGGGCGGGTGGGGTCTTCTACTGCGCGGGCTACGTCGAAGACGGTGTCGAAAAGGGTTGTGGTGCGGAGCCATTCGTTGACTTGGCGGCGGGTTGGCAGGGTTTCTTCGATAGGCATGCCTGGGTAGACGCAGGCCGCGTATGGGCCGATGGTGGCGGCGTGGATGGTGAGGCCTGCTTCGTGGGCGCGGCGGGCGATTTCGGTGAAACCGGCGATCAGTTGGTCGGTGGTGGCGGGGGGTTCGCCGGACATGCCGCCGAGGATGAGGTCGTTGATGCCGAAGTTGATCAGGACGGTGGTGGCGCCGGGGACGCTGCGGACGTCTCGGGTGAAGCGATCGAGGCCGGGGACGCCGATTTCGTTGGTCAGCAGGCGGTTTCCGCCGATGCCCTGGTTGACGGCCCAGCCGCGGACGAGTCGGCTGTTGAGGGCGTCAACCGATCGGAGGTTGGCGCTCGTGGTCGAGCCGACGCCTTCGAACCATGAGTCGCCGAGTGCGACGGCGATCGGAGTATCGGCGGGAGCGAGCACATCGACGCCGGTGACGAAGAAGCGCACGGGAACTTCCTCGACGGCAGCAAGAGTCGGTACCGCGGCGACTTTTCCCGGTGCTACGTAGGCGATTTCGCTCGGCTGGTGGGAGAGGGTCGCGAGTTCGGTCGGTTCGGGGAGGTAGAGGCTCAGGGAAAGATCGGTGCCTGCGGCCACGGCCAGTTCGACCGGGTCGCTGATCGCCGCACCGCCCGCCGGGATGGTGATCTGGTCCGCGCCGTCGAACCGCAG
This sequence comes from Nocardia sp. NBC_01499, assembly GCF_045040275.1. Lineage (NCBI taxonomy): Bacteria > Bacillati > Actinomycetota > Actinomycetes > Mycobacteriales > Nocardiaceae > Nocardia > Nocardia sp. NBC_01499. The sequence continues at coordinate 6,551,314 of NZ_CP109426.1, forward strand.
CACGGTGTCGGTTTCCGCGATGATCTCGCTGCCGGTCTTCGCCAGCGCGACGCGTGCGGCGCCGATCACCAGTGGGGTGCGTCCGTAGAGGTTCGTCAGGTGGACCCGGAACTGGGCGCCGCCACCGGCCAGGTGCAGCACCTGACGCACGGTCTCGTCGGCGAAACCCCGTGATTCGACCAGCTTGACCTGCTCATAAGGGCTGATTACCGCGGAACGGAAACCGGCGACCCAGGCGGTGGTGTCAGACATCGGGAACTCCATTAGTTGTCGTGCGGAATAATGTGTAGGCATATTTCTACAATGGGTTATTCCTCGTGTCAACTATCCCCGTGGCAACTACTTCGGGTAGTTTGGTGCCATGGATGCGACCGAGCTGTTCGATGACCCGCGGCTGACCACGATGGGTCTGCTGTTCGAAGCGTTCGAAGGTGTGGTCACCAAGCTCGAGCCGGTATGGAAGGCGCACGGCCTGTCCGGCCTGGATCTGAATGCGCTTATGCGCCTGAGTCGTTCGCCGAATCGGCGGCTGCGCATGACCGATCTTGCCGCGCAGACCAGGCTGTCCACCAGCGGCGTCACCCGCCTGGTCGACCGGCTGGCGCGGTCTGGGCTGGTCGAGCGCGAGCTCGATCCCGGTGATCGGCGCAGTGCGTACGCGGTGCTGACCGACCCCGGTGCGGACCGGCTCGCGCAGGTGCTGCCGGACTATCTGGACGCGGTCGAGCGCTGGTTCACCGGGCTGTTGACGCCCGCACAGCTCGACGGGTTGATCTCCGCGCTGCGCACCGTTCGCGACCTCACCAATCCCGATGCGACGGTTGGCGTCGATCAGCCGGCGAAGCAGCGATCATCAGCCGGGTGATTTGTCGAGAAGTCGTTCGAGTCCGTCGAGGATCAGATGCAGTGCGCGATCGGCCAGCTGATAGAAGAAGCCCGCGGCCCGCAGGCAGCCGACGGTGGCGTCGATATAGCGCAGCATGGCCGATCGAAAAGCGTTCACGGCGGTCACTTCGCCGCGCTGGAAGAGCCGGTGTTGCTCACGGTCGATATCCGTGAGTTCTTCCGCGACCTGCGCTGAAACCCGAAGTCCGTGGCCCTGTTCCGGCATGTCGTCGCCGGAACGGGCCCACACTGAGGGGAGCAGTCGGCGAGGTGCAGGCCATGGACAAACCGAGACCATTCTCCCAGGAACATCGGGAAGACTTCTGGCGCCGCTGCGGGTGGTCGCCCGACCTCCCGGACGCCGAGCGCGAGGCGATCGAACGTGCGTGGGACGACGATTCGATCGACATGGCTGAGCTGTTCGGCTGGTGAATCGGGGGTTTGCCCCGGCACCGACGGCGCACTGGTCGTCGCGACCTGCGAACGGCCCTGCGGCTGGAACGGCCCGGTCCTGCCGACCACGACGACCTGACCTATCCCGCGGTGAGTTCGCCGGTGCGCTTCCACGACTCCCGTTCGGCGGCAAAGGCTTTCGCCTGTATGGTCCGGAAGTCGGTAATGGATTCGGTGTTGTCGGCGAGGAACTTTCGGTAATCCGCGAGCCGGAACTCGCCGTCGTCGGCCCGTACCTCGACATTGCCTGCGGTGAAATCGGCGCGCAGGTCGAGCAGTTCGTCGGCGTCGACCGAATACCAGCGTATGCGATCGAAATAGCGCAGCAACCAAGGTGTTTCGTCACCGGAGGGATGCCGGTCCGCGCCGGGGCGACCGGCGAGCGGGCCCGCGTGGTGGTTCCACACCTGGGTGGTGCGGCCGACGAATTGATAGCCGCCGGGGCCCTCCATGCCGTAGACGCACAGGTAGGCGCCGCCGATACCGACCGCGTTCTGCGGCGTCCAGGTGCGGGCGGGGTTGTACTTGGTGGTGACCAGGCGATGGCGCGGATCGGTCGGGGTGGCGACGGGGGCGCCGAGGTACACGTCACCAAGGCCGAGGACGAGGTACTCGGCACCGAAGACGGTGTCGTAAACGTCTGCTACCGAAGCCAATCCGTTCATGCGGCGGATGAACTCGATGTTCCACGGGCACCACGGAGCGTCGGCGCGCACGCCGTGCATGTAGCGGGTGATGGCCTCGCGGGTGGACGGGTCGTCCCAGGACAGCGGGAGGTGCACGGTGCGGCTGGGGACGACGAGCCGGTCGGCGGCGGGCAGGTGCCGTTCGGCCTCGGCCAGCAGATCGAGCAGGGTCGGCACGGGCAGGATGTGCGGGTCCATCCGGATCTGTAGCGAGCGAATGCCGGGGGTCAGCTCGGTCACGCCGCGCACGTCCGCGGCCAGCAGGTGTTGATGCAGGGCATGTACGCGGGCGCGCAGAGCGAGATCCAGTGTCATGGTGCCGTATTCGACGAGCACGGCGTCGTCGCCCGCGCGGCGATAGGTCACGCCGGTCTCGTCATCGACCTCGGTGCGCCGCAGAATGCCGTCGTCACCGTCGCCGCCGGAGGACAGTACGGTCGGCCATGCGGCTCTGCGACCGGCACCCAGGTCTCGAACGGAGGCGGCGCGGTCGCCGCGAATCGGCACGAAACGTACCGCGTCGCCGGGCGATAGCTGCCCGAGCTTCCAGCGATCGGCGGCGACGACGGTGACCGGGCAGACGAAGCCGCCGAGACTTGGGCCGTCGGGGCCGAGCAGGATCGGAGTGTCGCCCGTGAAGTCCAGCGCACCAACAGAATACGGAGTGTCGTGGATGTTGGACGGGTGCAGGCCTGCCTCGCCGCCGTCGGTGCGGGCCCAGTCCGGTTTCGGTCCGATCAGCCGGACACCGGTGCGATCGGAGTTGAAGTGCACCTCGTAGTCGGTGCCGATGATGGTGTCGAAGTCGGCGCGCGTGAAGAATTCCGGTGCGCCGTGCGGACCTTCGGTCACCGCCAGCTCCCAGCGCTTGGCCAGCACGGGCTGGTCATCCATCGGGACGGCGGTCGCGACGGGCTCGCGATGTGGCCCGAGCGTCAATGCTTCCCCGACCCGCAGCGCGTTGCCCTCGCTGCCGCCGAACCGGCCGAGCGTGAATGTCGCCGTGCTGCCGAGGTATTCGGGCAACTCGAGGCCACCCGCGAGCAGCACGTAGCAGCGCATGCCCGGCCCGCGCACCGCACCGACATCGAGCACGCCACCCGCCGGGATCTGTATGGTCCGCCACTGTTCCACGCGAACGCCGTTCACCATGACGTCGGTCGGTGCGCCGGTGACACACACCCAGGTGGACGCCGAAAACCTCAGTGCGGGACCGCCGAGGGTGCACTCCAACCCGGCCGCACCCTCGGCATTGCCGAGCACCCGATTGCCGAGCCGGAACGACAGATCGTCCATCGGCCCAGACGGTGGGACACCGACATGCCAGTATCCGGTTCGTCCCGGCCAATCCTGCACCGTCGTCAGCATTCCGGGCCGGACGACATCGACGGACGTGAACAACGGTGCGGGGTCCGGTGATTCGTGTTCGGCCGCGGCTTTCCCGTCGGATAGCTCAGTGATGGTCATTTTGACACCACCATGCGCACCGGCGTTGGGTCGAAACCGTTGCAGGGGTTGTTGATCTGCGGGCAGTTGGAGACCAGGACGAGGGTGTCGATCTCCGCGCGCAACGTGACTTTCTTTCCCGGAGCGGACAATCCGTCGACGATGCCGAGCGTCCCGTCGGCCTCCACCGGAACGTTCATGAACCAGTTGATGTTCGACACCAGGTCCCGCTTGCCGAGACCCAAGCGCAGCGCCGCGGTGAGGAAGTTCTCCACGCAGGCGTGCTGGTGCCGGGTGTGCTGTCCGTAGCGGAGCGTGTTCGACTCCTGGGAGCAGGCGCCGGCGATGGTGTCGTGATTGCCGACCTCGTCGGCGAGCACCGTCATCAATGCGGTGCCCGCGTCCGTCAGCAGCACGCTGCCGGTGGTGAGGAAGATGTTGCGCTGTGCGGCGATCGTGGCCTGCGCGCTGTAGCGGTCGGCGTGGTCCGCCGCCGAATACAGCAGACAGTCCACCGCCTGGTTACCGTGCAGGTCGATGATCTCCAGTCGCTCGCCCGCCTTGACCACCGCGGACCAGGGGGAGCGGGCGGGGACGGTCTCGTCGAGCACGACGGTGCGTTGGGACGTGGTGCTCATGGCCTGACCTCCAGCGTGAGCGCGGCCGTCCAGGCGCGTTCGGTGTTCTGCACGGCCCGTTGGTATTCCGGGTCGCTGTTGTGCGTGATGTCGAGATCCTCCGGCGCGGCCCAGGCGACGGCGTCGAGATCCGTTGCGGCGCAGTCGTCCAGCGGGTGCGCGGCATTGGCGACGAGCAGGATCACCGGCAGATGCACCAGCAGGTCGACCGACGAACCGGGTGCGGCGCTGCCGGTGGCGGTCAGTCCGCCATCGGATTCGACTCGTACGCCACGGAAGAACGACACCGTCGGTCCGATATCGCGTGGCTCCAGGCCGTGTTTGGCTCCGGCCAGGCGCAGCAGCTGCCGTGCCTCGGCGGTCGGCCCGCACAGCGTGTCGTGACTGCCCGAGGTATCGGCGAGCACGGTGGCCAGAATGCGGCCCTGGTCGGACAGCAGCGGATGCCCGTCACCGAGGTAGGCTTGCCACGGAACCTTCACTGTGTCAGCGACATTCAGACGCTCCCACGGGGCATCGGGACGCAGCAGCAACAGATGCGCACAGGCGGCACCCGCCGGGTCGGACAGCCGGATCCGAGTACCGCGCCCGAGCACGACATTCGCGTAGCCATTCGGCGGAATGCGCTGGGCGAAGGTGATTCTCGCTGCCTCGACGCCCTCGGGCAGCCCGGGTCCCGCGGTGCTGGCCGTAGCGGCCTGCGATCGCGCGTGCGCCCTGGCGTCAGCGGTGGAAGCGGTACTGGTCATTGTTGCCCCCTAGTTCGGGTAAGGCCGGTCGGATACGAATGCGTGCGCGGTGGTGACCGGCACCACCACCGCGCAGCCGGTCAGGCGGATTGCGTTGCGGGTGGCTGGCTTTCGGCGATGCCGGGCGTTCGGACGACGAACCGGTGCACGACAACGCCGACGGCGACCACAAGCAGCACGAACAGTGGTGCGGCCCACAGCATCCACCAGCTACCGCCGTTGGGGGTGTAGACCTCGGCGCGCGGCCAGGCCAGGTTCACCGCCATCGCGACGCCCCACAGCACCGCCAGCACGTTCACCGGAATTCCCAAGCGGCCCAAGCTGAACAGGCCGTCCTCGGTGGCCTCGTCGGCGGGCATGCCCTTGATCCGCCGCACCAGTAGTGGCACGGTGACCAGCAGATAAGCCAGGTACAGCGTCACGATGCACACGCTGGCCAACGTCGCGAAGATCGCGGCATTGCCGAGATTCAGCACGAGCAGCCCGATGCCGAGCACGCCGATGATGACCGACGGCAGCACCGGGGTGCCGAAGCGCGGGTGCACCGCGGCGAGCCGCCGGGCGAACGGCAGCTTCCCGTCCCGAGCCATCGAGAACATCAGCCGCGAGCCCGCCGTCTGAATCGCCAAGGTGCACACCGTGATCGCCACCGCGACACAGCCGAGCAGCACCTTGCCCGCCGTGCTGTCCAGCTTCGAGGTGAGCACATAGGCAAGGCCCTCGGTGGCAATCGAGCCGTCGGACAGGCTCGGCGCGGCCATCAGCGCGCCGATCAGCAGCAGCCCGCCGCCGAGCGCGGACACCGACAGCGCGGTCAGGATGGTGCGCGGCGCCACCCGGCGCGGATTCTTCGTCTCCTCGGAAAGCTCACCGGCCGAATCGAAGCCGACCATCACGTACGCGGCCATCAGCCCGGACACCAGGAACGCGGCCAAGTACGAGCCCGGCGCGGCCTGATCGGTCTCCAGCACCACGCCGGGCCCGCGCTCGGTGTTGGTGAAGAACAGCGCGATGATCGCGAGCACGCCGACGATCTCGACGGTGACGCCGATCGAGTTGATCCGCGACATCAGGTCGATGCCGATCACGTTGACGACCGTGGTGACCACCAGCAGGACGCTGCCGAGCAGCACCGCGTTCGTCGCGCCGGCGGACGAGGTGAGCGCGGTATCGCCGCCGACAATCTGGAAGCCGCTCCAGATCGACGGCAGCACCACCTGCAGCGCGATCGCGGCCGCCGCGGCGGTGACGATCTGCGCGATGACCATCATCCAGCCAGCGAACCAGCCGACGAGCTCGCCGCCGAGACGGCGCGACCACTGGTAGATGCAGCCCGAAATCGGGTAGCGCGCGGCCAATTCGGCGAAGTTCAGCGCGACGAGGAACTGCCCGGCGAACACGATCGGCCAGGTCCAGAAGAACGCGGCACCGCCGAACGAATAGCCGAAGCCGAAGAACTGGAAGATCGTGGTGAGGATGGAGACGAACGAGAAGCCCGCCGCGAACGAGGCGTAGCGGCCGAGTTTGCGATGTAGGACGGGCTCGTAGCCGAATCGGGCGAGATCGGCGCCGTCGCGGCTGGTGTCGGGCGGAGGGGCGAGCGTTGTGGCCATGAGGGTCCTTCAGCGAAGCGGCCAATACCTATCAGATGACAGTTTTGCGGGGACGATCGCGCTTTCGGTGACCCGCGTGTATCGCTTGCGGTAACCCCCGTAACTTCTGCGTTGCCGAGGTTTCTGTCGAGTGACAGAAACCTCTCCACCGGCAGGCGCTGGATCGACCGTGCCGGGTCGGTCCGGCGCAGACCTGCCAGAATGGGCCCTGTGACCAACCTCGGCCCCGGCCGTCCTCGTGTGGAGCAGCGACGCCGTCGCGGCCAGACGCCGCGCGCCGAGATCCTGGATGCCGCCGGGGAGCTGTTCACCACCAATGGCTACGCGAACACCTCCACCCGTGTGGTCGCCGACGCGGTCGGCATCCGTCAGGCATCGCTCTATCACCACTTCGCCGCCAAGGATGACATCCTCGATGCGCTGCTTGCCGAAACCATAGCTGCCCCACTGGAACTCGCCGAGCGACTGGGGAAGGTGCCGGAACCGGCGCCGGTGCGGCTGTACGCGCTCGCGTGCTTCGATGTCCGTCAACTCTGCGCGGCCCGCTGGAATCTCGGTGCGCTGTACCTGCTTCCGGAGCTGCGCACCGAGCGGTTCGCGACGTTCCGGTTGCGGCGTGACGAACTGCGCGGGCACTACGAGACTTTGGCGAGCGCGGTGCTGGCCGAGGCCGGTGGCGCGGATGTCGTCGGTGCCGAGGCGCTGCCGTTTCGGCTGGTCGAGATGGTGATCAGCATTCGTTCGGACGAGGGCGCCGCGCCCGCCGACGCGGAGCGCACGATCCCGGAGGCGGCGCTGCGGGTGCTCGGCTGGCCCGGTGATCTGGACGCGTTGCGGGTCGCGGCGCGGCGGCTGCTCGATCAGCTCGACACCGACTGAGCCTTACTTTCCCGCGCTACGTCCCCACTTGAGACCCCAGCCGTACGCGCGGTCGACTTCCTTCTTGCCCCACAGCGGACGACCGGCGGGCGGGCGAATGAAGACGCCCTGGCGGTGAACTACGAACTCGCCGTTGATGTTCTCGATCAACGCGAGCACCATCTCACGCGAGTTGTCGGTGCACCCGTCGACCAGCATCTCGATCGGCGGCGAGCCGACGGGGTACAGGGTGGCCGTCGCGTGCACGCCACGGAAATCGTCCGCACCGTCGTACAACGAGGCGTACACCAGGATTCGGCGGAACTTCGCGGTGTGATCGAGGTTGATGTCGAGGTTCTCGCCGGTGGCGACGGCGCCGGTCCGATCGTCCTGATCGAGCTGGATGAAGGGCGCCTTGCGCAGCGAGCCGAAGCCGTCGAGCGGGCCGATCGAGCCCTTCGTTCCGTCGGTCATTTCCCAGAAGCAGCACAGGTCGAGGTCGAGACCGCCCGCGTTCTTGCGCTTGCCGAACTTGCGCGGGGCGGCGGAGGCGCTGGTCCAGTTCAGGTTGATGCGCATCACGCCGCCGGTCGCGCCCTGCTTGGTCAGTGAGATCGAGGGCGCCTCCTTGGTCAACGAGATCTTGCTCAGATTGACCGGCGCGCCCGAAAACTGTTGCGGTGGAGCTGCATTCGGCGGCGGGAACTGCGGCTGCGCCGGATACTGCGTCGGCGGCGGGAACTGTGCCTGCGGTGGTGCGTACTGCGGCGCGGGCGGAGCCGGTGGCGGCGGCGCGGTGAACTGGTGCGGCGGCGCGGCGGGCGGTGGCGGCGGCGTGAACTGATGCGGCGGCGCGGCGGGCGCCGGAGCGTCGTCGACCGAGATGCCGTAATCGGTGGCGAGACCGGCTAATCCGGCGGCGTACCCCTGCCCGATCGCGCGGAACTTCCACGCCCCTTGCCGTCGATACAGCTCGCCGAGCACGAACGCCGTCTCGGTGGTCGCGCCGACGCTGTCGAACCGCGCCACCTCGGCGCCATTACCCGGATCAACCAAACGCACATAGAGACCGTGGAATTGGCCGAAGGTGCCGCCGTCCGCCGACGCCGCGATCACGATGGTCTCGATCTGCGGTTCGACCTGGCTCAGGTTCGCCGACAGCACGTCGAGCACGGTCGGCCCCTGCTGCTTGCCCTCGTACCGGACCGCGCCGGAGGGATGCACGGGCTGGTTGTAGAAGACGAAGTCGTTGTCGCTGCGCACCTTCCCTGCCGCGAGCAGCAGCGCCGAGGCATCGGCGTCGGGCACGCCCGGTCCGCTCTGCCAGCCCAGTTCGATCCGGACGGCGGCTATCGGCACCGCGACATTGGCGCCCTTCTGCATCGACACACTTGCCAACGTATCGCCAAATCCGCCGCTTGGGTACCTGGTCAGCGCGTCGGCGGCGCGATCTCCCAGTGTTGTTGCAGCGCGCCGGCGATTTCGGGGAGCACGGTGATCGGAATCCGCTTGCGCCGCAACAGCGCCCGGATCTCGTTGACCTGCTCGCGCTTGCGCAGGTCGTAAGCGCCCGACACCGGGCGAAGGACCGGCGGAATCGAGAGCAGCACCAATTCGCCGTGCCGCTCGTCCCCGCCGGACAGGTCGAGCGCCAATGACCAGCGGGAACGCTCGTCGAGGGTGAAACGTCCTGCGACAACCCGGTCCCAGTCGATACTGGATTCCGTCCACGGGGTGCGCCGGTAGATCATCTGCTCGGTGAGCACGACGGCGTCCCTGGTGAACAGCGCGGCCACCACGGCGATGCCGGCGACGGCTCCCGCGAGCAGGCCGGTGAACACCCGGTTGACCCCGAAGAACGTGACGACTGCCGCGCACAATCCGACGGTGGCCAGGATCCCGAGGGAGCTGTACAGCGCCGCGCGCCGCGTCGGCACCACACCCGCCCGCACCATTGCCATCTCACCTACCTACTTCCGGCGTGTTGCGGCACACGCTACCGCCCGCCGGACCGCCGCACACCTCCTGATCTCCCACATGCGATTCGGTGTGCGGGAGATCAGAAGGTGTTGGTTCATGCCTCCAGGGCGACCGCGGCCTCGGCGGTGTACACCAGGAACGTCAGGCTCTGCTGGAAGTACAGCTCAACGGACTCGGCGTCGTGCGACAGATAGCCGATCGACAGATCCTGGCCGATCCGCAGATCGAAGTCGCCGCCACGGCAGGTCAGCACGAACGCGCCGTCGATGGCGGGCGCCCAGATGATCTCGCCCTCCGGAATGAGCCGCTCGATGTGGGTGCGAATCGGGTGCCCGTGATCGGAGGTCTCGCTAACTGCCGTGTACAGCTCCGCGCTCAGCAGCACCGAGTACGGTCCGTCGACGCCGGCCAGCCGCAGCGCGGTGAGCGCCTGGGTGACCGACTCGGGCACCAGCCGCGGATCGCTGGGCAGCGCGATCGCCTGATTGGTCGAACTGGCCCGGATGCCGGTGATATTCGCGGCCGGGTAGCCCTCGAAGATGGCCCGGTCCTCGGCGAACGCGATCTTCTTCGCCGCGTCCTTCACCGCATCCAGGTCGATGTCCATCGCGCCGCGTTCGACGTTGTCGATTTCCTCGCGGGAGAGCCGGAACGGCACCCGCAGCTCGACCAGCGGCGCGACCACCCGCTGCCTGGCCTGCACGCCCTCGTCTGGCGCGGTGATCGGGGTGGTGTGCCCGGTGCCGACGGCGGAGTAGTCGGCACCGTGCGGGCCGGACAGGTCGACGACGCGGCGCCCGGCGATGTGCCGCTTGAAGGTGCGCGTCGCCTCTTCCTCGATCGCCGACCATGCCTCGGCGGTGATCGGCGCGAGTTCGCGATAGAGGTTGTTCATGCCTGCGTGCTCCTTTTCAACGTGCCGATTCCGAGTGAGCCCGAGCCGATGTCGTTGGGCTGCACGGCTTGTGTCGCGATCGAGGCGTCCGGCGGCGGGGGAAGTTCATCGAAGAAGTCGAGGGACGGCGCGAAGAACGACGTGCCGGTGACCGCGACGGAGAAATCGAGGATACGGTCGTAGGCCGCCTCCTCGGTGCCGACGAACATGCGGCTGAGCATCAACTCGGTGACGCTCGGTGTCGCCGCGTAAGCGATGTAGTACGTACCGAATTCGCCGTCCTTGACGCTGCCGAACGGCATGTTGGCGCGCAGGATCTCGCGCTCGGTGCCGTCGGCGTCCACGATGGTGTTCACCGCGACGTGCGAGTCGGCGGGCTTGTCGGCGTCGGACAGCTCGAAATCGTCGAGCTTGGTGCGCCCGATCACCTTCTCCTGCTGCTCGACCGACAGCGCCCGCCAGTCCGCCATCGGATGCAGGTACTTCTGCACGATGACGTAACTGCCGTCACGGAATTCGGGATCCTCGTCACCGACCAGCGCGGCCGCGTACGCGCCCTGCCCCTCCGGGTTCTCGGTGCCGTCCACGAAGCCGAGCAGGTCACGCTGCTCGAAGTAGCGGAACCCGACGGTCTCGTCGACGATCGTGGCCGCACCGGCCAGCCGGTCGCCGATGGTCATCGCCAGTTCGAAGCAGGCGTCCTGGTTCTGCGCCCGGATGTGGAACAGCAGGTCGCCCGGCGTCGTCGGGGCCTGGTGGTGCTCGCCGACGAATGCGGGGAGTTCGTGCAGTTCGGCGGGCCGTGGTCCGGCGAACAGGCGGTCCCAGGCGGCGGAGCCGATCGAGGTGACGCAGCTCAGGCCGGCGCCCGGAATCCGGAAGCCGACCGAGCGGCGCAGACCTTGTACATCGGCGAGGGTGTCTCGCACGACCGCTTCGCCGCCCTCGTCGATGGTGGCGACGAGGAAGATCGCGGCCGGGGTGAGCGGATCGAGAATCGGCTGAGGCTCACTCATGATCTTCAGCCTAGTGCCCGGCGCGCGATCGTCGACGAGGTGGCACGGGCACCGCTGCTACTACTTCGCGACCGTCAGCAGGAACGCGACGTCGTCGACGGCCATCACACTGTGCCTGGCCTTGGGGACTACGAGCAGATCGCCCGTCGAACCCTTCCATTCGTTGCTGCCGCTGATCAGGGTCAGCGTGCCGCTGAGCACGAGCAGGGTGGCCTCGCCCGCGTTGTCGTGTTCGGCAAGGCTCTGACCCGCGCTGAGGCCGACCACGGTCTGCCGCAGCGCATTCGCGTGACCACCGTAGATCGTTTGCGAACTCCGTCCGCTGGTGGCAGTGCTCGCGATCTTGAGCTGTTGTCGAGCAACCGCAGTCAGCGATTTCTTGTCCATGGACCGCCTTTCGCAAATGGCAACAGCCGGTGCGGGGGCTGTTCGCACCGGCTCGGGGGCTAGGACGGACGAAGCCCGGCCCCGCTTACTCAGGAGTATGCCCGACCCCGCTTGGTCGCGGGACAGGTTTGCGCGGGCGGGGTGTTCTGTGATCGAACGGTGTTGTGCGGCTGCGATGATCGATGCGGAGAGTTTGCCGACTAGTCGGATTCGCGGCGGGTGTAGCGCAGGATCCGGTATCGCAGACCGGATGTCGATTCGAGCCACGGTTCGCTGTCGTCGGCTGCCCATTCGGGGCCGACGATCGGTGCGTAGGCATCGCCGGCGACGGCGGTATCGACCTCGGTGACGAGCAGGTCGGTGGCGAAATCCATAGCGGCGCGGTAGATCTCGCCGCCACCGGCGATCCACACGGTGTCCGATCCGCTCAGCGCGAGCGCCTCATCGACCGAGCCGGCGCGTTCGGCGCCCTCGGCGGACCAGTCCGGTTGCCTGGTGACCACGATGTTGCGACGGCCGTCCAGCGGACGGAACTTCGGCGGAAGCGAGTCCCAGGTGCGCCTGCCCATCACCACCGGATGTCCCATGGTGACGGCCTTGAAGTTCGCCAGGTCCTCGGGCACGCGCCAGGGGATCTTGTTCTCGAAACCGATCACTCCGTCCAGGGTCTGCGCCCAGATCAGCCCGATGCCGCGACTCACACTGCCACCGGGGCCTTGATGGCCGGATGATGCTGGTAGCCGACCACTTCCACGTCCTCGTAGGCGTAATCGAACAGCGTCGTCGCGGGGCGAAGGTGCAGCGTGGGGAACGGGAACGGATCGCGGGTGAGCTGTTCGCCGACCTGGTCGAGGTGGTTGTCGTAGATGTGGCAGTCGCCGCCGGTCCAGATGAAATCGCCGAGCTCGAGCTCGGCCTGCTGCGCGACCATCTGGGTGAGCAGCGCGTAGCTGGCGATATTGAACGGCACGCCGAGAAAGAGGTCGGCGCTGCGCTGGTACAGCTGGCAGGACAGTTTTCCGTCGGCCACGTAGAACTGGAAGAACGCGTGGCACGGCGCGAGCGCCATCTTGTCCAGCTCGGAAACGTTCCAGGCGGACACGAGCATGCGGCGGGAATCGGGGTTGGTGCGCAGGGTGTGCAGCACCTCGGAGATCTGGTCGATGTGCATACCGTCCGGCGTCGGCCACGACCGCCACTGCACGCCGTAGACCGGGCCGAGTTCGCCGTCGGCGTCGGCCCATTCGTCCCAGATGGACACGCCGTGCTCCTGCAGCCAGCCCACGTTGGATTCGCCGCGCAGGAACCAGAGCAGCTCGTAGACGATCGACTTCAGATGCACCTTTTTCGTGGTGATCAGCGGGAAGCCCGCCGCGAGGTCGTAGCGCAGCTGATGACCGAAGATGCTGCGCGTTCCGGTGCCGGTGCGGTCCGACTTCTCGGTGCCGGACTCCAGCACCAGCCGGAGCAGATCCTCGTACTGGGTATCGGTCGCCACGGCTGCTGATCCTAGTCTTCGCGGCGCCTGGCAAGCTCGGCGCATGCGCGAGCTCTATGTGATCGGCATCGGCGCGGGCGATCCCGACCAGGTGACGGTGCAGGCCGTCAAGGCGATGCGGCGGGTCGAGGTGTTCTTCGTGATCGGCAAGGGCGCCGAGAAGCGGGAGCTGGTCGAGGTGCGGACCGCGATCCTGGCCGCGCACGTCGACCGGCCGTATCGGATCGTGGAGATCGCGGATCCGCCGCGCGATCGGACGCCCACGGACTATCAGGGTGTCGTCGAGGACTGGCACGAGCGGCGCTCGGCGTTGCTGGAAGAGGCGTTCGCGCAGGTCGACGGGGTCGGCGGGATTCTGGTGTGGGGTGATCCCTCGCTCTACGACAGCACCTTGCGGATGATCGAACGAGTGCTCGCGCGCGGGACGGTGCACTTCGATTACACGGTGATCCCCGGTGTCACCAGCGTGCAGGCCTTGGCCGCGCGACATCGGATGGTGCTGCATCGGATCGGTGAACCGGTGCACATCACCACCGGCAGGCGGCTGCGGGAGGAGGGGCTGACCGATGCCGCGGTGGTGATGCTGGACGGCGACTGTTCCTTCACCGAGGTTCCGGGGGACGACGTGCACATCTGGTGGGGCGCCTACCTCGGCATGCCGGACGAGGCACTGATCGAGGGCCCGCTGCGCGAGGTGGAACAGCAGATCCTCGAACGCCGCGCCCGGTTACGCGCCGAAAAGGGCTGGATCATGGACATCTACCTGCTCAGTCGGGGCTGACTGCCCTGCTCTTGTCGGTATCGGCCGGTAACCTGACGATGTGCCCGAACTACCTGAAGTAGAGGCGTTGGCGCAGTTTCTGCGGGAGCATGCGGTCGGCGCTGTGGTGGGACGTGTGGATGTGGCGGCGCTCAGTGCGGTGAAGACGTTCGATCCGCCGGTGACCGCGCTGTCCGGCCGGGACGTGACCGGGGCCGGGCGCTGGGGCAAGTTTCTCGGGATGGACTGCGGCGGATTGTGGCTGATCACGCACCTGTCCAGGGGCGGCTGGCTGCGGTGGATCGACGAACCGAGCCAGACGCCGCCGAAGCCGGGCGGTAAGAGTCCGCTGGCGCTGCGGGTGCACTTCTTCACCACGGAGGGTGCGACGCCCGCCATCGATCTCACCGAGGCGGGGACCAAGAAGCGGCTCGCGGTCTACATCGTCGACGACCCGAAGCTGGTGCCAGGCATCGCGCGGCTCGGCCCGGACGCCCTCGAGGTGACCGAGGAACAGTTCACCGAGATCCTGCGCGGCACCTCGCAGCGGATCAAGACCGCGATCGTTGACCAGACCCTGCTGGCCGGTATCGGCAACGCCTACTCCGACGAGATACTGCACACCGCCAAGGTTTCCCCGTTCGCCAATACGAAAACCCTTGCGGCCGCGAAGGTTTCCGAGCTGTACGCGGCGATGCGCGCGGTGCTCACCGATGCCGTGCAGCGCTCGGTCGGCCAGGATGCCGCCCGGCTCAAGGGCGAAAAGCGTTCCGGCATGCAGGTACACGCTCGCACCGGCCAGCCGTGCCCGGTCTGCGGCGACACCGTGCGCGAGGTGTCCTACGCCGAGCGTTCGTTCCAGTACTGCCCGACCTGTCAGACCGGCGGCAAGGTCCTTGCCGACCGGCGGATGTCGCGGCTGCTCAAGTAAGGCCGTCAGGTCAGGGTTGGCACCCGGATGCCTTGCCAGGCAAGGCGTTTGGCCTTGTCCGGATCGTGTTCCAGGCGGGTGGGCGAATCGATGATCAGGGTGGTGCGGCGGGATTCGGTGTAGGTGGGCCAGGAGGGGAGTGGCGCGCCGGTGCGGGCGAATGCGAGCCAGTTGTCCTGGAATTGGTTGCTGACGGACTGGAGGCCGCGATGCCCGCCCGCGGCGGTGATGGCCCGGCCGAACGGTGTATCGGCACCGCCGAAGGCCGGGATCAGGTCGGTGGCGTGGGTGGCGCCGATACCAGCGAGACGCAGCGCGCGCGGGGCGAAGTCGTAGCGGTAGGCGTAGGTGGGTGCGTGGCGGCTGTGCCCCGCCATGACTCGGACCGACGGGCGCCAGAAGACGAAGTCGCCACCGGCGCGCACGGCCGCCTTGGCGTCCGGATAGCCGGGATACGCTGCGGCGATGCGGGATTCGGCGTCATCATCGCCGAGTGCGGCGCGCAGCCGCTCTGGTGTGGTCGGCAGCGAATCCGCGAACTTCGCGAACAGCGTGCCCTCGTCCCGGTTGGTGCCGATGATGAGCGGCACGCGATGGGCGTTGCCGTCGATGATCGCATCGATCGGCGCCTGCGGTAGCAGGACACCGTCGACCACCGGGGCGATCGGGAACAGGCCGCGGCGTTCCCGCAGGGTCCGGTTGCTGGTGCGGTCGACCGCGCGCCGAATGTCGTTGGCGCTCGCGGTGCGCAGCGCCTCGGCCGCGCGATCCGGTGTGGTGCCGAGTCTTTCGACGCAACGCCGGGCGAACAGGCGCGCATCGTCGGGGGTCATCGCCCAGTCGGCCGGTGGGCTCTGCGAAATCGCTTGGTGGAAAAGCCCTTTCGCGGTGGGCGTGGCGAGTAGGCTGAGTACCGCGTGCGCGCCGGCGGATTCGCCGAAGATGGTGACATTGCCCGGATCGCCGCCGAACGCGGCGATATTGGTGCGCACCCACTCCAGCGCGGCGACCTGATCGCGCAAGCCTAGGTTCGACTCGAAAACGTGGTCCGGCGTGGAGAATTCGCCGAAATCGACATAGCCGAACGCGCCGAGCCGGTAGTTCAGCGACACCAGCACGGCGTCGCCGCGCACCGCGAGCCGCCCGCCGGAGTACAGCGCGAGCGCCGAGGTGCCGGTGAGATAGCCGCCGCCGTGGATGAATACCAGCACCGGGCGCGGCTTGTCCGACGGCGTCACGGGCGCGGTGACATTCAGTGTCAGCGAGTCCTCATTGGTCGGCTGATACCGGCGCGGTCCGATCCGGGCGCCGGCCCGATGCTGCATGGCGGCGAACCCGAACTCGGTGCTCTCCCGAACACCGGTCCACGGCGTGACCGGTCGCGGTGCCCGAAACCGCAAGTCGCCCACCGGAGCGGCCGCATAGGGGAGGGATCGCCAGCGCAGTACGCGGCGGCCACGACGACCGCGAACGACTCCGTCGGCGGTCTGGATATCTGTCGATGCCACCATCCACTAATGGTACTTACGCGCGCCGTGTCTCCAATAGACGTAACCAGAACTCGCTCACCGCGGGAAAGGCGGGCACCGCGTGCCACAGGGTTGCCAGCGGCACCTTGCCGACCACCGCGATGGTCGCCGCGTGCAGTTGTTCGCCCATCTCCGGTCCGACGAAGGTGGCGCCGAGCAGTGTGTCGGTGTCGGTGTCGATGACCAGCTTCGCGTGGCCGGCGAAGTCGTTGCGCGCCAACGAGGAACCGGCAACGGCGATATCGAGTTCCGCGGTTTCGACGGCATGGCCCGCGTCCCTTGCCGCCGCTTCGGTCAGTCCGACGGACGCGACCTCGGGCGCGGTGTACACCACCTGCGGTACCTGTCCATGGTCGGCGCTCGCGGTGTACTTGGCGTCGGTGAGCGGCTTGCCCTCGGCACGGGCCGCGATCACGTCGCCGCACACCCTGGCCTGGTATTTGCCCATATGGGTCAGGGCGGCACGGTGATTCAGATCGCCGACGCAGTACAGCCAGTCGCCGTCCACGTCACGCGCGGTCAGCTGATCGTCGACCCGCACATAGCCGTCCTGCAGACCGACGGAGTCCAGGCCGAGGCCCTCGGTCGCCGGCGTGCGTCCGGCGGCCACGATGATCTCGTCGGCTTCCAGCTCGGTATCGCCCTGCGCGCCGCGCAGCCGCACGGTGACCGGGCCGCCGTGGATTCGTCCTTCGCCGGTGTCCTTGGCGTCGGGCCGGTGCACGCTCACGGGTTCGGTATTGAGCAGAACACGCACGCCACTTTCCTTAAGCGCCGCGACCACGCGCTCACCCGCGAACGGTTCGGCCGAGGCGAGCACCGCCTTGCCGCGCACGACCATGCTGACATCCGCGCCGAGCGCGGCCAACCAGGTCGCCGCCTCGCACGCAACCACGCCGCCGCCGATGATGACCACGCGTGCGGGGACCTCGTGCAGGTTGGTGGCGTCGCGGGAGATCCACGGCAGCGCGTCGCGCAGGCCGGGCACGTCGGGGACGCTGGCCTTGGTGCCGGTGGCGAGCACCACCGCGTGCCTCGCGCGCAACACCTGCCCATCGACCTCGACCTGTCGTGCACCGACGAGCCGCCCGGTGCCGCGGACGACCTCGATGCGCAGGTCGTTGGCCCACTTCACCTGCGAGGCGTCGTCGTGGTCGCTGACGAAGGAATCGCGCCGCCGCAGCACCGCCTCGACATCGAGACCGTCCGCGGTGATTCCGTCCATGGCCCGCGCGGCGGCAAGCACATGGCCGGGTCGCAGCAGTGCCTTGCTCGGAATGCAGGCCCAGTAGGAACATTCGCCGCCGACGAGTTCGCGTTCCACGATCACGGCGGTGCGGTCGCTCCCGGCGATGGCGTAGGCGGCGGCGTTCTCGCCGGCCGGTCCGCCGCCGATCACGATGACGTCGTATTCGGCAGGTGAATTCGGCATGGCGGCTATTGCAGGTAGCCCTCGACCTGCGACGGCGAACTCGGTTCGGCGCCGTCGGGCGACTCGCCCTTGTCGATCCGCGCCCTGCGGTGCCGCAGCAGGTCCCACGCCTGGTCGAGCATCACCTCGAGCTCGGCGAGCTGCTGGCGTTCCGCCTTCGGGTCGAGGTCGCCCTTGGCGGCCTGCGCGCGCAGCTCGTGCTCCTGGTCGACGAGTGCCTTGATGCGGGCCAAAACGTCCTGTTCGGTCATGCGGACCATGCTACGGCCGCGCCAGGCACGCGGCGGCTATCGGCACCGCCCTGGCCAGGTCGGGCCAGGACAGCGCGGTGTAGCCGAGATTGACGCCGAAGTGGCGTTGCTGGCCGAGGTGGTAGCGGGCCAGCGGATCGAGGGCGACGCCACGCGCTCGGGCTTGCGCCACGCTCCTTTTCTCCGCTTCGGCCGAGGGGAGCGGCACCACCACGTGCGAGCCGGCGTCGTCGCCGAGCACGTCGAGCCCGCGGCGGCGCAGCTCGGTGACGGTGAGCGCCCGGCGTGGCGGCAGCGCGCGGCGCAGTCGGCGCAGGTGTCTGGCCAGGTCGCCGTGCGCGGCGAGCGCGACGAACACCTGCTGGCCCGCCGGGCTCGGACTGGTGCCGGTGCGTACCCGGTAGGCGATGATCGCGTCGGCGATCTCCGGCGCGGCGACCAGCCAGCCGACGCCGAGGCTCGGCGAGAGGATCTTGCTCGTGGTGCCGAGGTGTACGACCACGTCCGGCGCCATTGCCGCCAGCAAGGGCAATGGTGCTGTGTCGTAACGCAATTCGCCGTCGTAGTCATCCTCGATGATCAGCAGTCCCGCTCGGCGCGCGTGCTCGACGAGCGCGACCCGGCGCGCGGCAGGCAGCCGTGCGCCGAGCGGAAACTGGTGTGCCGGTGTGCAATACACGGCCCTGATGTTCGGCGGCAGCAGGTCGACGCGCAGGCCGTGCGCGTCGACGGGGACGGGAAGCACCCGGACCCCGGCCGCCACGAAAGCGCCTACGGCCCGCTGATATCCGGGGTTCTCCATGGCGATGGCGTCGCCGGGCGACAGCAGTGCGGCGGCGAGTTCGGCTACGGCGGAACTGGTTCCGGCGGTCGCGATGATCGCCGTCTCGCTGCCGGCGCCGAGTCCGCGGTGGCGGAGCAGATGTTCGATGATGGCCGCGCGGAAGTCCTGTTCGCCCGCGCGGTCCTTGCGCACCAGCGGGGACAGGTCGGCGGCGGCCCGCCAGGCGCGGCGCCACGCCGGCCGGTCGATGGCGTCGGCGCACGGCGCGCCTGGTTCGAGGTCGAGCAGCGGCGGACCGTCGCCAGCGCCGCTGTGCGGGAGGGCGCGCGGGGGCGCGGCGGGCGGCGCGGTGGTCAGGTAGGTGCCCGAACCGCGCTTGCCGCTGATCCAGCCCTCGGCGTGCAGCTGGTCGAACGCGGCGGCCACCACGGTGCGGCTCACGCCGAGCCGTTCGGCCAGGGAACGCGACGACGGCAATCGGTCGCCGCCGCGCAGCAGCCCATTGCTCGCCGCGGCCCGCAGACCGTCGGCGACCTGCACCGACAGCGGTTCCGGCAGCGCGCGATCGAGGTCGAGGGGTAGTTCGTCGAGCACCGGTCACCTCACGAATGGACTGTGCGAATTTCCTTGAATTGGCACTTTGATAATGCCACTCCGGACCCGATCCTGGTCATATGACCCATTCAGCCAACCTCAGGACCCCGCTCTCGCCGACCCCGCGCAGCACGCTCACGCGGTCGAAGGAACGAGGGCGCAGCGAGCGAGCGGACCTGGACGCGGTCCTCGATGCCGGTCTGGTCTGCCACCTCGGCGTGCTGCTCGGTGGCGCGCCGGTGGTGCTGCCGACCATTTACGGACGCGCTGGCGACACCCTCTACCTGCACGGTTCGACCGGTGCCGGGAATCTGCGCGCCGCGCTGGCCGGGGATGTCTCGGTCGCGGTCACCCTGGTCGACGGCGTCGTCTATGCCCGCTCGGCGTTTCACTTCTCGATGAACTTCCGTTCCGCCGTGGTGCACGGGCGTGCGGTGGAGGTCACCGACAGCGCGGAGCGGCTGCGCGCGCTCGAGGTGATCACCGAGCACGCCGCGCCGGGCGCCTGGTCGCGAGTGCGCTTGCCGGACAAGAAGGAATTGGCCGCCACCATGCTGCTCGCGCTCGATCTCACCGAGGCCTCGGTGAAGGTCCGCGCCGGTGATCCCAAGGACGACCCGGCCGATATCGAGAACGGCGGTGTGTGGGCGGGTGTGCTGCCGATACGCCAGGTGTGGGGCGAGCCGATCGGGTCTGCCGATCTCGAGCCGGGTGTCACCGTGCCGAGCGACGTGCTCGACCGCGCCGAATCGCGCCTCGCGCCGGTGCGGTGAGCTCGACACGGAATCTGTTTGCCTCGACGTAGCCAGGCGGTGTGCTGATCGGACCCTATGGTGGGGTGGTTGCTCATGTTTCGCACCACCGCACCGGGGCCGGAGGCACGCGTGACGAAATTCCGAAAGACCTTCGCGGCGCTCGCGGCCGTGCTCGCCGTGGTTGTCGCGATGGTGGTCAGCCTGACGCTGTATCAGGTGCAGAAGGATCACGGCCAGACGATGCACCTCCTCGGCGCCAATGACGCGCAGGACCGCATCGACGTCGAGGTCGCGATCATCCGGATCGATGCCGCCGTGCAGGAATTGACCGTCCAGGTGGTGCCGTCGCCGCACGGCGCGCTGGCCGACGAATCCGGCCGATTCCGCACCGACGCAACGATTTACACCTCCGGCATGAAGCCGGACCCGATCAAAGTCAAGGCGGGCGAGCTGATCTCGGCCGCCGAGATCCGCATCGCCATGGGTGGCGGCGGCATGATCACCGACTACCCGTTCGACAAGTACCGCGCGCACCTCGCGGTGGCCGCGGAGAGCGGGGACAAAGCCGTTCCCGTGGTGATGAACCTGTACAGCCTCGACGCGTTCTTCAAGATCGCGCCGAGGATGGACGACGAGCAGTACGGTGACGCGATCGGCGCCACGGTGACGGTCGCCAGGTCGACCGCGTCACTCACCTTCGCCCTCTTCGTCATCGTCCTGATGCTCGGTTTGGCGTTGGCGGCGGCGACCGCCGCGTTCTATGTCCTCGCGGGCCGCCGCGGCCTGATCTGGCCCGCCAACACCTTGATGGCTGCCGTGTTGTTCGCGATGATCCCGCTGCGCAACGCGGTGCCCGGCGCGCCACCCATCGGATCGGTGATCGACTTCGGCTCCTTCTTCATCGCCGAAACGGTGGTGGCGCTGTCCTTGATCTGCACGGTGCTGGTCGGTTATCGGCACGAGATCGGGAAGGAACGCGAGGGGACGTAAGTTATCTGCCGATGGTTTGGCCGAGTATGGCCTGAACCGCGGTCGGGAGGAGTTCCATTGCGGCCTGGGTGAATTCGGGCTCAGCCACGATGGTGGTCGGGCTGCTGATCGCGCAACCTGGTTGTGCGGGAACGCCGTTCAATCGATCACGCAACCAATGGAACGCGCCGGGGAGGTGGGTAGCGACTCCGGAGATATGCTCTGCCAACAGTTCTCGCACGTAGGTGACGCTCGGTGCGCCTTCGGCGCAATACTTGTCGACCAGCCGGTCGACGCCCGCACTGGGCAGGATCTCGTCGTTTTGAGCGTGGTAGATGTACACCGGCATCGACGGGATGGCTTGGCCCAGTGCGTTGTCCGCGATCATGCGTTGAACGACGGGGTTGTCCAGCGGGTTGCCGCCTTGGAAGGCGCCGAAGAAGTTGTAGAACGGCACGATCGCCGAACCGGTCGAGTGGCAGAGGATCAGCTTCGAGTTGATCAAGAGCTGTCCGAGCGGGTCGACCCGGTCCCGGATCAGTTGGCGGAACTCGGGGTACTCGTTCGCGAAGCCAGCGAGGACACCGGTGAGCAGGCCGGTGTAGACGCCGTTGTTGTTGTGTCGCAGCGCTTCCGGGAAGTCGGCCGCGGCGACACCGCCTGCCGCGACGCCGACAATGTTCAGCTCCGGCGCGTACTGCTGCTTCAGCTCGGCGGCGAACGAACTGGGTATGGTGCCGCCGGAGTAGCCCCACAGGGCGGTCGGCGTGCCAACTCCGGACAGCTGGGCTGGCCCGAAACTCTCCACCGCGCGGATGCCGTCCAGCGTGGCCTGAGCGGTGATCCGGGAGACGCCATAGGCGGAATTGGGACCTTCGTAGTCGGGCAGCACGACCGTCCACCCTTGTCCGACGCCCGCCGCGATCGGTATCAGGATCTCTGCGGCGTTGACGAAATCGGCTGGGATGGCACCGGATTGAACGACGTAGGACGGAGCGCAATACTGCGCGGCGCTGTCCTCGGCGATCTGATAGGACAGCAGCTTGCGCCCGCCCTCCGGTGCCTGGCCGCGCGGCTTCAAGACGGTGGTGACGGTCGAGATGGCCTCGCCGAAGCTGTCGGTCGTCCGGTAGAGCAGCTGCCAGGCGTCGATATTCAGTTGTGCGAAGCCGAAATACGCGGGTGAGATGGTGCGGGCGCGCAGCACCTGCCCCGGTTCGGCGGCCGCGACGATGCCAGCGGCGGGTTGGTAGAACTCGTCGAGTTCCGGCGGCAGCGTGAGTGCGGGCGTCGGCTCGACGCGGACCTCGGCAGCGTCCTTCGGGTCGGCCGTCGCGACGAAATGGGTGGCCAGTGACAGCAGCATGCCGATCGCGGTTGTGCTGGCGATGATCCGGCCCCACGGGCGTTGTCTCATCGGATCCCTTTCTGTGCACGCCGTTTCCCGGCGGGTCGATACACCGTCGCAGGGTGGTGTGGCGCGAGTCACCGTTCGTGCGACAAGGAAACCGGTCGGGGGTTTGTGCGCTCGACGGGATCGCAGCTTGGTTGGGTGCACTAAAGATGTTGGCTGGAACTGTCTATTGTGCGAGACGGTTTGTTTGTGCAAACAATGTGCGGGTGACTGCTACTCCTGAGCAAGGCGCGCTTGCCGACTTCTCCGACTATGTGCGGGAAGCGTTGCCCGAGGTCGCCCGCGATCTGCTGGCCGGGGTGCTCGGTGAAGTGCCTTCGTATCGGGAATTGTCCACCGACATGATCGGTCGGGATCTGCCGCGAGCCGCCGAGGCGAATCTGCGGCTGTTCCTGCGGTCGCTGGCCGAGGGGCGCGCGCCGCGCGGGGACGAACTGACCGAGCTGATCGACATCGCGGTGCGGCGGGCCAGGGCCGGGATACCGTTGGACACAGTGCTTTCGGTCTATCATCACGGCGCGATCGCCGCCTGGAATTCGGTGGCCGCCGCGGCGACGACACCGGAGCAGCGTGAACAGCTCTTGGCCGCGGTGCCTTACGTGCTCGGCTACCTCGGTGCGGTGACGCCCGGTGTCGCCGGCGCGTATCTGCGGGAGCGACAGGATCTGCACTGGGAGCAGCGGGAAGCCAAACGCGCGGTGGCCCAGGCGCTGGTGCACGGCAAGCCCGTTCACCTGCTCGCCGAACGGTTCGGGATCGCCCTGGACGGCGGGTTCGACGTGCTGGTGTTCCGGGTGGCGGAGTCGGATTCGGCGGGCGGGAACCGGCCGGTGCTTCGCATCGTGCAGACCGAGATCGATACGGTCTCCAGCCGGGTGCTCAGCATCGTCGAGCGCGGTGGTGGTGTGC
This sequence comes from Nocardia sp. NBC_01499, assembly GCF_045040275.1. Lineage (NCBI taxonomy): Bacteria > Bacillati > Actinomycetota > Actinomycetes > Mycobacteriales > Nocardiaceae > Nocardia > Nocardia sp. NBC_01499. Next base: position 6,574,746 of record NZ_CP109426.1, read on the forward strand.
TGCTGGTGCCGGGCGGTGAGGGCGAACTCGGCACTACCCTCGACACTTTCGTCACGCGGGTCGCGCAGGGCACCGGCATGCGGACGGTCGCCGGGTTCGCGGCCGCCGCGGAAGTGGACGACGTGCCTGCTGCTGCGGCGGAAGCGGGCGAAATCGCCAGGCTCGCTTACCAACTGCGCCGACCCACCGGGGTGTATCGGATGGCCGATTTGGCCCTGCAATACCAACTCGCCCGGCCGGGTCCTGCCCGCACCTGGCTGCTGACGCTGCTCGACCCGCTTCGGGACCAGCCGCACCTGATGGAGGCGTTGCGTGCGCTCATCGCCAACGACTACAACCGTCAGCAGGCTGCGGCTGCCCTTGTCGTGCATCGCAATACGCTCAACTACCGGCTGAACCGCATCGGGACCGTCACCGGTTACGACCCCAATCGTCCCGATCATGCGCAGCTCTTCGCCGCCGCCCTCACCGCAAGCGATATCGACGCGATGGAATGACCGCCGCCGGTATCACCAAGTCCGCGCGGGCAAACCGGCGGTGAGCATCGCCTTCTGCGCCAAATCGGCTAGCGCGGTGGATGATTCGATCGCTGACGGATCGAGGCTGACGAGCGACAGGATGTAGTCGTCGCCGATGCGGCACAGGTAGCCGGACAGTCGGGTCCTCGGCAATCGCGCGGCGGTCAGGCCGGGGTGGATGGCGCGGGCGGCCACACCGAGGCAGCGATGCGGGCCAAGCGTGCGCAGGGTGTCGGGCAGGGTTCCGATGTTGGAGCACAAGATGTCTCGCTCACCGGCTCCCTTGGACAGCGCATAGGCCCAGCGGTCGGGAATCACCTGGAGCAGTTGTTCGGGCATGCCGCCGGGGCTGGACATGCGGCGCTCGTAGGCCGCGCGCGACTTCGCACGGATTGTCGAGGGGGTGTCGGTGCGATCGATCGTGATGTCGGTCATCGACAGATCGTTGTCGACCCGTGGTTCGTCGCGGGTGTCGACCGGAAGGCTGGCATCGATCGTTTCGCGCTGGAAGCCACTGGCCCACAGCATGTTCGCGATCAATGCGATGAACAGACTGTTGGCGGTGCCGTTCTGTGCGGCGGCCGCTCGATCCCAGTCCGCGATGGCGCATTGCAGTATCGCGCCGTGCGTCAGCGAGCGTGCGGGCACGGCCTCGCGGCCCATTGCCTGGTGTGGCTGGTCGGGAATTCCTCGGCGCAACGCTCGGGCAGTGCCGCGCAATACGATCGACCACTGGCTTCGCGCATCAGCCCAGTCCGATTCGAATACCGCTGAGCTCGAGGCGGTCAGGGAGCCACCGCCGAGCGCGTCGTCCACCGCGAGCGCCAGTGCGCGGCCGTCGGCGAGTGAGTGCGAACAGGTAAGGGAGACAAGGGAACCACCGTCGTCCAGCGCGGTGGCGGCCAGTCGCCAGCCGGGACCGAATTCGGGGTCGAGGTCGGCGCCTTGCGCGTCGGCCCACGCCATGAGCGCGGCGGTCGAGAGCGGCTGATCGGTGAATACGAGTGGGTAGGCGCGGGTATTGGGCTGCCAGGAACGCCGGGCGCCCGGCACCCGCGGCCGAACCACCCGCCGCCCCAGCGGACCCGTACGCAGCACCGCATGCACCTCGTGCAGCAGCGCGGGGTCGATGCGCTCGGCGGTGCGCCACAAGCCTTGCAGCGCAATGGGAGTGCCGAGGCCGCGGTGGGTGCGCAGGAAAATCTCGTCGACGACGCTCAACCGGCCCGTCGGGCGCACCGCTACACCTTGCTCTCGACCGTGCCCGACGGCATTGCGCCGGTGGATGTTTCGTGGTGCCGGTTCACGCCTGCGCGCCGTGGCGACCCTCGCCGGAAGCGAAGCGCTGAGCTCCGTCGAGGGCGCCATTGGTCAGCGCGGTGATGCCGTGGCGGAGTTCGTTGCGCAGTGCGGCGTCCTCCTCCATGCCGTCCTGCTCCAGCAGCGACATGCGGTCCGAGCGCAGACAGACCTGCGGCAGCGCGGCCAGTTCGGCGGCGAGTTGCTCTGCGGCGCTGCGGGCTTCACCGGTCGGGACGACCCGGTTGGCCAGGCCGATCTGCAGCGCCTCGGCCGCGTCGACGGGGCGGCCGGTGAGCACCATGTCCATCGCGCGGCTGGTGCCGATGAGTCGCGGCAGGCGCAGGGTGCCGCCGTCGATGAGCGGCACGCCCCAGCGGCGGCAGAACACGCCGAAGACGCTGTCCTGCTCGGCAACTCGCAGATCACACCACAGCGCGAGCTCGAGCCCGCCCGCGACCGCGTAACCGGATACGGCGGCGATCACCGGCTTGGACAGCCGCATCCTGGTCGGCCCCATCGGGCCGTCACCCTCCTCGGTGACCACATTGGACCGCTCGGTGCCGAGACCTTTGAGGTCGGCGCCCGCGCAGAAGGTGCCGCCGTCGCCCCAGAGCACGGCCACCGCCGCGTCGGGATCGGCATCGAACTCGCGGAAGGCGTCGGCCAGCGCCGCGGCCGTCGGCCCGTCCACGGCATTGCGTGCTTCGGGGCGATGCAGGATCACGGTGGTTACCGGACCGGAGCGCTCGACTCGGACGGCGACGGGAGGGGCTTGGTCTGCGGTTCGCTCAGTCACGATCCCGACCATACGCCGTAAAACCCCCCTTGTGGCAAGAAATGAATTCGTGGTTCACTTCTTGTGTGGCCTACCGAAGAACCCCCGCGGTACAGGCCCGCCTCGATGCGCAGGCGGGCCTGATCGTGCAGGCCGCGACCACGGTTTTATCCAGGTCCGGGTACGCCGGACTCGCCATGGCCGCGGTCGCGGCGGAGGCGGGCGTTGCCACCGGAACCGTCTACAAGAACTTCGCTGGCAAGGCCGATCTGGTCAGCGCGGTGTTCCGCAAGGTGGTCGCCTGGGAGGTTGCCGCGGTGGCCACCGCGAGCGCCACCGGCACCGCCGTCGAGCGGGTGACCGCGGCGGTGGAGACCTTCGCCGGACGCGCGCTGAAGAATCCGAAACTGGCCTATGTGCTGCTCGTCGAGCCCGTCGACACCGTGGTCGACACGGAACGGCTGCGTTTCCGCCGCGCCTTCGCCGAAGCTTTCGAATCAGCTGTTGCGGAGGGTGTTTCACGCGGCGAGCTGCCCGCACAGGACGCGAAGAACAGCGCGGCCGCGCTGGTCGGCGCGATCGGCGAGGTGCTCGTCGGCCCGCTTGCCGCCGCGCCACACGGGGAATCCGTTGTCCCCGAACTCATTGCCTTCGCATTACGCGCACTGGGGGTGCGCGCGGAGCCGAGCGGGCCAGCCGCTCGGCGGAAAACAGGAGTGTCCGATGCAGACGCATGAAGTCTTCAACCAGGTACCCGATATCGCGCCGTTCGATGTCTCGCGGAATCCGGCGCTGATCGAGGGTCTGCACCGTGAGGGTGCGGGCTGGGCCGAGGCCGAGGTGCGTGAACTCGGTGTGCTCGCAGGCGGATCCGAGGCGCAGCAGTGGGGTCGCCTCGCCAACGAGAACCCGCCGATACTGCACACCCACGACCGCTACGGCAATCGGATCGACGAGGTCGAGTTCCACCCGCACTGGCACGATTTGATGAATGTCGCTGTGTCGCATGGCTTGCACGGCTCGCCGTGGCTGGACGACCGCCCCGGCACGCACGTCGCCCGCGCGGCGAAGTTCTTCACCTGGGGTGCCGTCGAGGCCGGGCACATGTGCCCCATCTCGATGACCTACGCCGTGGTGCCCGCATTGCGGCACAACAGCGAGCTGTCGGCGAAATACGAGCCGCTGCTCGGCTCTCGCGTCTACGATTTCGGCCTGCGTGCGCCGTCGTCGAAGGCTGGGCTGATCGCGGGCATGTCGATGACCGAGAAGCAGGGCGGCTCCGACGTCCGCGCCAACACCACCACGGCGACACCACAACCCGACGGCTCGTATCGGATCGTCGGGCACAAGTGGTTCACCTCGGCCCCGATGTCGGACATGTTCCTCACGCTGGCCCAGGCGCCCGCCGGGCTGTCCTGTTTCCTGCTGACCAGGGTGCTGCCGGACGGCACGCGCAATCCGATTCGCATCCAACGGCTCAAGGACAAGCTCGGCAACAAGTCGAACGCGTCCTCGGAGATCGAATACGAGAACGCGACCGGCTGGCTGGTCGGCGCGGAGGGCGCCGGGGTCAAGACCATCATCGAGATGGTGAACATGACCAGGCTGGACTGCGTGATCGGCTCGGCGACCGGCATGCGGACCGGCGTGGTGTTCGCCGCGCACCATGCCAGGTACCGAGAGGCGTTCGGCGCCAAGCTGATCGACCAGCCCGCCATGCGCAATGTGCTGGCGGACTTGGTGATCGAATCCGACGCCGCGACCACGGTGATGATGCGGCTCGCCGGCGCCACCGACCGCGCGAGCACGGACCCGGCCGAGGCGGCGCTGCGCCGCATCGCGTTGGCGGTCACCAAGTACTGGGTGTGCAAGCGGGCGCCGTCGCACGCGGCCGAGGCGCTGGAGTGCTTCGGCGGCAATGGTTATGCCGAGGAATCGGGCATGCCCCGGCTCTACCGGGAGGCGCCGCTCATGTCGATCTGGGAGGGGTCCGGCAATGTCGCGGCGCTGGATGCGTTGCGCGCCATGGGTCGTCAGCCGGAGACGGTCGAGGCGTACTTCAACGAGGTCTCGCTGGCGCGGGGCGCGAACCCTCGGCTCGACGACGCCATCGCCCGGGTCGGCAAGGAGCTCTCCGATCTCAGCGATATCGAGTTCCGTGCGCGCCGCATCGTCGAGCTCATGGCCCTCGTACTGCAAGGCGCGCAGCTGGTTCGGCACGGTCACCCCGCGGTTGCCGACGCCTTCTGTGCCACCAGGCTCGGCGACGATTGGGGTATCGCCTTCGGCACCCTGCCGACCGGCGTCGACACCGGCGCGATCTTGGCACGCGCGTTGGTCTGAGCCGGTTCGCCATGCTTGATTCGGAATTGATTGGGCAACAGCGGTTCTGGCGCGTCGGTTGGCGCATTTGTTGATCTTTGTTCGGGGTACGGAGTCGTACCCCGAACAATCGTCCGTGTCGAAAGCCGTTCTCGCTGAGTATGTTAGGTGTCGGTTGCGCTGATTCCTAAATCAGGCCAATGCGATTCAGCATCGATGTGACTCACTGAGCGCGGCACTACATCACCTGACGTAGGTGGATTTGAAAGATATTCGCGCATAACAATTTATGTCGCCGCAGGCCGATAGCTCGAAGATTCCTGGCCTGTTAATCCCCATTCCCCAGTCTCGTCTCCAGTCGAGTTGACCGCCCGTCTGTGGTTCTACTTGGTCATGAAACCCATACATAAACGGGCGGGTCGAAATACCGCCTTCGCGCTAATTGCCGCCGGGGCAATGCTGTTCGCGTCTCCCGGCGCGCACGGTCAACCTCCGGCCAGTCCGTCCGCACCCGCGGGTTCCGACTTGTCCGCAGTGCCAAAAGAAGTGACGACCGATCAGCAAGGCGTCGTCCAGCAGGTGGTGCCCAAAGATCCGATAGCGGTTCCGGCGGGTACGCCTGCCGATGCCACCGCCGCGGCGCAGGCGCACGCACGCGGTGCGCAGAAAGCTCTTGGCGCAGATGGCGATACCGCTGGCGAGCTCGTCGCCGAGTCCGTGTTCCAGGTTGGTGAGGGGTCCACGGTCCGGCTGCGTCAGGAGATCGACAAGGTGCCGGTGTTCGGCGCATCGGCGGCGGAGTCGCTGACCGCCGACGGTTCACTCATCTCGGTGACCGGGTCATTGTCGAAGAAGTCGCAGGGCAAGTTCGCGACGACCACACCGTCCGCGCAGGTACAGCAGACCGCGCTGAAGAAGGTCGCCGACCAGAGCAAAGTGGCGCCCGACCAGCTGGCCGTGAACGACACCAAGGCCTACTGGTACGACGCGAAGCTGGCCGCCAAGGACGAGGCGCAGAGCACGGCCGTCCCGGCGTTCAAGGTCGACATCACCGGCACGAGCGCCGACAAGAAGGGCGAGCCCGCGACCTGGGTCGTCTTCGTCGACGCCAACAACACCGGCAAGGTGATCGACAGCTGGAGTGAGACCAAGAACCTCAACCGGGTGGTGTGCGACAACGCGAACCGGCGGATCGACCCCAACCGGGCCGGATGTGGCACCAGCACCATCCGCGCGACCAGGTCGGAGGGCCAGCCAGCCAGCGGCATCGCCGATGTCGACAAGATCTACGACTACCTTGGCAACACCGAGAAGTTCTACGCGCGCTACACCAAGGTGGCGAACCTGACCAACCTCATCGGCAACGACACCGGGGACGGCAAGGGTAAGGCACTGCGCGCCACCGTGCGGCTCTGCACGACCACCGAATGCCCCTACCAGAACGCCTTCTGGTCGGGCACCTACATGGCCTACGGCACGGGTCTCACCACCGAGGACATCACCGCGCACGAACTCACCCACGGCGTAACCCAGAACACCAACGGTCTGGTCTACCGCAATGAGCCCGGCGCGATCAACGAGTCCATGTCGGACGTCTTCGGCGAACTCACCTTCCTGGTCGACACCGCCAACCCGTGCAACACCGCGGCCAATCGCTGGAAGCTCGGTGCCTGCAGCTCCATCGGCGTGATCCGCGATATGCAGAACCCGAAGGCGCACCAGCAGCCCGACTCCTACAAGGGGCAGTACTGGTATGCCGGTAGCGGCGACAGTGGCGGCGTCCACACCAACAGCGGAGTGGGCAACAAGACCGCGGAACTCCTTGTCGACGGCGGCAGCCTCAATGGCGTGACCGTCAAGGGTCTCGGTATCGAGAAGACCGCCGCGCTGTACTGGACGACGCAGACACTGCTGTCGGCCAATTCCAACTACGGTGCGTTGTCCACCGCGTTGAAGAACGCGTGCAACACCAATGTCCGGAACAACACCGCTGGCACAACGGCCGCCGACTGTGTCCAGGTGACCAATGCCACCAAGGCCACCAAGTTGCCGCAACTGCAGACCCGCACCTAATCACAACTATCGGTAGAAACCGGACGTCTCACCGCGCCCTTCCTGGCTCGGTGAGACGTCCTACTTATCCGCTAGACCGCGATTCGTTCCAGCACCCGCTCGACCAATGCCGTATCGCAATGCTCGACCACCTCCGTCAATTGCCCGTCGGTAACGCGAAACAGCAAACAGTAGGTTTGGTCATAGCGGTCGCCACGCGTAGTAATCGCGTGCGAACGGGCCTGGACAACCACGCGATCTTCCGCCGCGATCACGAAATCGGCGGCGAGCCGATACTCGGTGAACTGGGCCATCAGCGGCCGCAAAAGTCCTTTCAGCACAACAGCTTTCGGCTCCCAGGTGCCGCTCCATGACCAGTCGCCGGGAAATACCCAGCGGAAGTCGTCCGCCATCGCGTCGCTCAGCGCGCTGGTATTGCCCGCGGCCATCTGCTCGAAGATGTGCTCCAGCAGTTTCTTGTTCTCGATCGCACTCACCCGGCCGACGGTAAGAGCGCTGTCGCGGTGCGACAAGCGACGCTTTCGCATGCACGGTGTGCGTCTTTCGCATGGGAGGTGCTATCTCGGATGGCCACGAGGAGCGTCGACCAGGCAGTACAGTGCAGCGGTGGACGGGGCGTATGCGGAAACATCGTTGAGCGCGCTGGTGGCACGGGTGCGCGAGCATGCGGCGGGTCGTGCGGGCCGGTATCTGCTCGGCATCGTCGGACCGCCGGGGGCGGGCAAGTCAACGCTGTCGGTTCGGTTGCGCAACGCGCTCAATGTCGAGTCGCCGATTGCCGAGATCGCGCCGATGGACGGCTACCACCTGACCAACGAGGTGTTGCGGGCCTCGGGAAACCTTGCGCGCAAAGGGGAACCGGATACCTTCGATACCGCCGCCTTCCTCGACAACCTGCGCAGGCTTCGGGACACGCCGATCGGCGAGCCGGTGCCATGGCCGATCTTCGACCGCGCCGTGCACGATCCGATCCCGGCGGGCATCGTCTTCGATCGGCAGACGATCGTGCTCACCGAGGGAAACTATCTGCTGCTCGATGATGTCGGGGATCGGGAGTGGTCCGCGGTGCGCAAGCTGCTCGACGAGTGCTGGTACCTCGACGCACCGCGTGCGCTGATCGAGCATCGGTTGCTGCGCCGCCACATTCGCGGCGGCCGCACCCCCGCGGCGGCCAGCACCAAGGTGCGCGACAGCGACCTGCTGAACGCGGCCCTGATCGACACCACGAAGACGCGCGCCGATCTGGTGCTACGCCAACGCGGCCGACGCTACGAGCTACGTTCCTGAGTAGACCTACTTCTTGGCGCGGTACCAGCGGATGAGCGCGTCGGTGGACGAGTCCCCTTGCGACTCAGGCTCTTCCGCGGAAGTCAGCAGCGGCGCGAGCGCAAGTGCCTGCTGCTTGCCGAGTTCGACACCCCACTGATCGAAGCTGTCGATGCCCCAGATGGTGCCTTCGACGAACACCTGGTGCTCGTAGAGCGCGATCAACTGGCCGACGACCGACGGGGTGAGCAGCGGCGCGAGAATGGTGGTGCTCGGCCGGTTGCCCGGCATCACCTTGTGCGGCACCACCTTCGGGTCGGTGCCCTCGGCGGCGATCTCCTCGGCGGTCTTGCCGAACGCGAGCACCTTGGTCTGCGCGAACAGGTTACTCATCAGCAGGTCGTGCATGCTGCCGGTGCCGTCGCGGGTCGGCAGATCGTCGGTGGGACGGGCGAATCCGATGAAGTCCGCCGGGATCAGTCGGGTGCCCTGGTGCAGCAGTTGATAGAAGGCGTGCTGACCGTTGGTACCCGGTTCGCCCCAGTAGATTTCGCCGGTGGAGGTGCTGACCGGGCTGCCGTCGGCGCGCACCGACTTACCGTTCGACTCCATGGTGAGTTGCTGCAGATAGGCGGGGAAGCGGGCCAGATCGTTCGAATAGGGCAGCACCGCACGGGATTCCGCACCGAAGAAGTTCGAGTACCAGACGCCGAGCAGGCCGAGCAGCACCGGCGCGTTCGCCTCCAGCGGCGCGTTCGCGAAATGCTGGTCGACGGCGTGCATTCCGGCGAGGAACTCGGCGAAGCGCTCCTTGCCGATGGTCGCCATCACCGAAAGGCCGATCGCGGAATCCACCGAGTAGCGCCCGCCGACCCAGTCCCAGAAGCCGAACATATTGGCGGTGTCGATGCCGAACTCCGCCACCTTCTCGGCGTTGGTCGAGACCGCGACGAAGTGCTTGGCGACGGCGTCCTCGCCGAGCGCGCCGACCAGCCAGCGCCGGGCGGCGGTCGCGTTGGTCAGGGTCTCCAGGGTCGAGAAGGTTTTCGAAGCGATGATGAAAAGCGTTGTGGCCGGGTCGAGTCCGTCGAGCTTGGCCACCAGGTCGGCCGGATCGACATTCGAGACGAACCGCGCGGCGACGCCGGCGTCGGCGTAGTGCCGCAGCGCCTGATAGACCATCACCGGCCCGAGATCGGAGCCGCCGATGCCGATATTGACCACGGTGCTGATGCGCTCGCCGGTGGCGCCGCGCCATTCGCCGGAGCGCACCGCGTCGGTGAACTCACCCATCCGCCGCAGCACCTCGTGCACCTGGGCGTCCGCGTCGGCACCGTCCACCACCAGCGACTCGCCCTCGGGCGCCCGCAACGCGATATGCGCGACCGCGCGGTCCTCGGAGGTGTTGATGTGCTCGCCGCGGTACATCGCGTCCCTGCGCTCGGCGACCTTGGCCGCGCGCGCCAATTCGACGAGCAGGTGCAGGGTTTCCCGGTTGACGCGATGCTTGCTGAAGTCGATGTGCAGGTCCGCCACATCGATGGTCATGGCACGGCCACGCGACGGATCATCGGCGAAGAGCTCCCGCAGGTGGCGCCCCGCGATCCCGTCGAAGTGCTCGTGCAGTTTCCGCCAGGCCGCCGTCGCGGTGATGTCGCTGCTCACGTCCGCCGAGGTTACTCACCACTCAACGCCAGCGCACGGCAAACACCCCCGCGGCGTCGGTGAGAACCGATGCGGCTCGGCCTACGCTGGCCTCATGGTGTCCGAACGCGAAGTTCTCGAATCCGTCCCGACGCAGCTGTGGATCGGCGGGCCCGTCCCCGCCACCGGCGGCGGCACCTTTCCGGTGCACAACCCGGCCACCGGGGAGGTGCTGACCCAGGTCGCCGACGCGACCCCGGAAGACGCGGTGCGCGCGCTCGACGCGGCCGTCGCGGTGCAGGCCGAGTGGGCGGCGCGGCCGTCGCGGGAACGCGGCGAGATCCTGCGCGCGGTCTTCGAGCGGATCACCGCGCGGGCCGAGGAATTCGCGCTGCTGATGACCCTGGAAATGGGCAAGGCGCTGCCGGAGAGCCGCAACGAGGTGAAGTATGGCGCGGAATTCTTCCGCTGGTTCAGCGAGGAAGCTGTCCGGGTGCACGGGCGCTACCTGCACGCGCCGTCCGGCACCGGCCGGATCATGGTGCACAAGCAGCCGGTCGGGCCGTGCCTGGCGATCACCCCGTGGAATTTCCCCCTCGCGATGGGCACCCGCAAGATCGGCCCCGCGCTGGCGGCCGGTTGCACGATGATCGTGAAACCCGCCTCCGCGACACCGCTGACCATGCTGCTGCTCGCCAAGCTGTGCAGCGACGCCGGCCTGCCGGACGGGGTGCTCTCGGTGATCACGTCGAGCCATTCCGGCGCCGTCACCCAGCCGCTGCTCGACGATCCTCGGCTGCGCAAGCTGACCTTCACCGGATCCACCGAGGTCGGCAAGAAACTGGTGGAGAAGTCGGCGAACGGGCTGCTGCGCACGTCGATGGAGCTCGGCGGCAACGCGCCGTTCGTGGTGTTCGACGACGCCGACATCGACGCGGCCGTGCAGGGCGCCATGCTGGCGAAGCTGCGTAACGGCGGCGAGGCATGTACCGCGGCCAACCGCTTCCACGTGCAGAACGGGGTGCTCGAGGAGTTCACCAGCAAGTTCGTCGAGGCGATGGCCAGCGACGTGACGCTCGGCCCTGGCAGCGACCCGAACACCACCCTCGGCCCGCTGATCAACGAGGAACAGCTCAACACGGTCAGCGAACTGGTCGAGGACGCCGTCTCGGCGGGCGCGCAGGTCCGGCTCGGCGGCAAGGCGCCCGGCGGTCCCGGCTGGTTCTATCCCGCCACCATCCTCAGCGATATCCCGCCGCAGGCCAGGATCTTGCGCGAGGAGGTCTTCGGACCGGTCGCGCCGATTGTCGGCTTTGCCACCGAGGAGGAGGGCATCGCCGCGGCGAACGACACCGAGTTCGGCCTGGTCAGCTACGTCTACACCCGCGACCTGGACCGCGCACTGCGCGTCGCCGAGGGCCTCGAGTCCGGCATGGTCGGCGTCAACCGCGGCGTAATCTCCGACCCCGCAGCACCTTTCGGCGGCGTCAAGGCGTCGGGCTTCGGCCGCGAAGGCGGCACCGAGGGCATCGAGGAATACCTCTCCACCAAGTACATCGCCCTGAGCTGATCGAGGCGGAGACGAAACGACCGCCCCGGGGTGATGAACACCCGGGGCGGCCTTGGGGATGCGGTTGTCGTGCTTTTTTGCCGCATGGGTCTAGGGCCGCGTCAAGCGGCCGACAGGGGAGGGGGTCAGTGACCGAGGCGGCCGCGGCCGAGGCGGAGCAGCAGCATGGCGAGGGTGTGGCCTTCCTGGCCGAGTTCGCTGAAGCGCTCCAGCACCTTCATTTCGCGGTTGTGCACGAGGCGGGGCCCGCCGGACGCCATCCTGGTCCGGCCGATGATCCGGGAGACCTCCGTACGACGCTTGATGGCGGCGAGGATCTCGGCATCGAGGCGATCGATCTCCTTGCGGAGCTTGTCGATCTCCGCGTCGCTCTGCGGCAACGCCGAGTCGGACCCGGTGGTCGTGGCGGGGGTGCTCATCATTCATCTCCTCGTGTCAGAACATGGATCGGCGGGTGAGCCGGGCTCGTTACCGATCGGTTCTTTCACCGTGAAACAGACCTGGTAGGGCCGTCGAATTGGCCACCAAGGACGGTGCGCTCAGAAACAAGTGCCGCGACTACGATATCCGGTCGGTAACCGAAACGGACGCATCGCGTGGACACTCATCATGTCGCCAGTCTGCCACGGGCCGGTAGCTATGCAAAACATTTCGTTTTGTGAATCTGCTGAGAAGGCGGACACGGAATCATTGCGGCGCCTGCCTGGCGGGTTCACCCTGTGTTCGCCGGGGCGGTACCAACCCGACACAAGGGCGACCCGGGGCTTCATCTCTGTCGGTGCCCGCCGGTAGCGTGGATGGGCGATGGACATCACGGTGGCTCCCAAGACGCAGGCCGGTCGCGCCCTGCAGCCGGATTCGACACAAAAACCGCAGGTCACCGGTGGTAACGCCGATGCAGCGGTCAGGCCTGTTGAGGAGGTGCGTGCGGTGCGGGAAACGCAGCGGGCCGCTGTCCCCGAGCCGCCGCCGTCCGGCACCGAACTGGAACAGCGGCGTGTCGAACGGGAGCGTCGGCGCGCCGAGGAAGCCGAGCAGCTACTCGACGGCCTGAACCCACAGCAACGCGCCGCCGTTGTGCACAGTGGCGCGCCGCTGCTCATCGTCGCTGGCGCGGGTTCCGGCAAGACCGCCGTGCTCACCAGGCGCATCGCCTACCTGCTCGCCGCCCGTGGCGTGACCCCAGGGCAGGTGCTCGCGATCACCTTTACCAACAAGGCTGCTGCGGAGATGCGGGAGCGGGTAATTGGACTGGTCGGTCCGCGTGCGAACAACATGTGGGTCTCTACTTTCCACTCCAGCTGTGTTCGCATCCTGCGCATGCAGGCCGCGCTGCTGCCCGGCCTGAATTCGAATTTCTCCATCTACGATGCCGATGATTCGCGGCGACTGCTCACCATGATCAGCCGCGACTTCGAGATCGACACCAAGAAATACACGGCGCGGCTCCTGTCTACCGCGATCTCGAATCTGAAGAACGAGCTGATCGGACCGCGGCAGGCGGTCGCGGATGCCGAGTCGGACGAAACCGAACTGCCCGGCCTGGTCGCCCGCGTCTACACCGAATATCAGCGGCGGTTGCGCGCGGCGAACGCGCTGGATTTCGATGATCTGATCGGCGAGACAGTGGCGCTGCTGCAGCACCACCCGCAGGTCGCCGAGTATTACCGGCGCCGGTTCCGGCACGTACTCGTCGACGAGTACCAGGACACCAACCACGCGCAGTACGTCCTGGTGCGCGAGCTGGTCGGCCATCATCGGGAGAGCAGCGACGAGGATCAGGCGCCGCCGAGCGAGCTGTGCGTCGTCGGTGACGCGGATCAGTCCATCTATGCCTTCCGCGGCGCGACCATTCGCAATATCGAGGAATTCGAGCGCGACTTCCCTGACGCGGAAACCATTCTGCTTGAACAGAACTACCGCTCAACCCAGCACATTCTGTCCGCCGCGAACGCGGTGATCTCGCGCAACGAGAATCGTCGTGACAAGAAGCTGTGGACCGATTCCGGCGAGGGCGACCTGATCACCGGTTACGTCGCCGACAATGAGCACGACGAGGCCGCGTTCGTGGCGCGCGAGATCGACAAGCTGGTCGATCAGGGCGAGGCCAACTATGGCGATGTCGCGGTGTTCTATCGGACCAACAACAACTCTCGCGCGCTGGAAGAGATCTTCATTCGGATGGGGCTGCCGTACAAGGTGGTCGGCGGCGTCCGGTTCTACGAGCGCAAGGAGGTGCGCGATATCGTCGCCTACCTGCGGGTGCTGGAGAACCCCGAGGACGCGGTGAGCGTGCGCCGGATCCTGAACACCCCGCGCCGCGGCATCGGCGATCGGGCCGAGGCGTGCGTCGCCGTGCACGCCGACCAGCGTGGCATCGGTTTCGCCGCGGCACTGCGGGACGCCGCCGACGGCAAGGTCGCGCTGCTCAACACCAGGGCGCAGCGGCAGATCGCCGGATTCCTCGATCTGCTGGAAGAGATCAGGGCGGCGGGCGTGCAGGAGGATCTCGACTTCCCCGACGTCGGCAATGTCGTCGACGCCGTGCTGGAACGCACCGGCTACCGGGCCGAGCTGGAATCCTCCGATGACCCGCAGGACGGCGCCCGGCTGGACAACCTCAACGAACTGGTCAGCGTCGCACGGGAATTCAGCTCCGAGGCGCACAACAACGCGGAGGCGGCCCGGCAGGAGGGGCTGTTGCCGGAGGCGGCCGAGGGTGAACCCGATCCAGGGTCGCTCGCCGCGTTCCTGGAGCGGGTCTCGCTGGTGGCCGACACCGACCAGATCCCGGACGAGGGCACCGGCGTGGTGACGATGATGACCTTGCACACCGCCAAGGGCCTGGAGTTCCCGGTGGTGTTCGTCACCGGCTGGGAGGACGGCCAGTTTCCACATATGCGAGCGCTCGGCGATCCCGCCGAGCTGGCCGAGGAACGCCGACTGGCCTACGTCGGCATCACCAGGGCCAGGAAGCGGCTGTACCTGACCCGCGCGGTGGTCCGCTCCGGCTGGGGTCAACCGGTCTCCAACCCGGAATCGCGCTTCCTACAGGAGATTCCGGATCACCTGATCGACTGGCGACGACTGGAACCGACCGGTTCCGCAGCGACCCGTGGCATCCGCCGTCGCGGCGACGACGACCGGATGGAACGCGATTGGACCCGCGGCGACGGCTGGTCCGAGCAGCGGCCAGGCGTCCGCAGCGAACGTGGCCAGCGTCGCCCGGCTCCTGGTGCCGCGGCCCGCAACAACACGAATCTCGTTCTCGCCGTGGGCGATCGAGTCAGCGATGACAAGTACGGCCTCGGCAAGGTGATCGCCGCAGAGGGATTCGGCCCCCTGGCCACGGTCACCATCGACTTCGGTTCCGCAGGCAAGATCCGCCTAATCCCGCAATACAGCAGGACACTCGTAAAGCTGTAACCGCGCGGCTGGTAGAGATCCGCACCCAGACTCGGGATCCGCACTCGAAATTAGGGCCCTAAAGGCGGTGCGGATCCCGAGTCAGGGTGCGGATTCTGTGGTCAGCGGGGGAGTAGGTCGGTTAGGGCTTCGTTGAGGGTGGGGTAGTGGAAGGTGAAGTTGTTGTCGCGCAGCACTTCTGAGGTGGCGTGGCGGCCGGTGAGGCCGAGGGCTGGATCGGTGCGGAGGAAGACTGCGCCGATCCGCAAAATGAGTGCCGGGGTGGGTGGGGCCGGTGGGCGGTGCAGGTGCCTGCGCAGGGCGGCCATCAGGTCCCGGTTGCGGACCGGGAAGTCGGTGGCGGCCACCAGGATTCCGTCCGGCAGGGTGAGCTGCGGGTCGAGGCCTAGGGCGGCGCGCACGATGGCCAGCCAGTCTTCGACGTGAATCCAGCTGAACCATTGGTCGCCGGGTCCGACGCGGCCGCCGAGGCCCGCTTTGGTCAACTGGCCAAGGCGTTTCAGCGCGGGGGCCTGTGGATCGAGCACGATCGAGGTGCGCAGGATGGTCGAGTGTGCGGCGTTGGCGCCGGCGAAGGCCCGCTCCCACGGTTCGGCGACGCCGGTCATCTGCGGCAGCCCCACCGGCAGCGGAGTTGTTTCGGTGCAGCGGGTTTCGCCCGCGTCCGACCAGATCGCGGTGGTGCTGGCCTGCACCCAGTAGTCGATGGGTGCGTCCAGGCTGGCGGCTGCGTCGACCAGTGCGCGGGTGGAATCCACTCGGCTGCGGCGCAATTCGTCGATATTGCGCTTGCTCGGTCGGCAGTCGACCAGCTTGCCCGCCAGGTTTATGATCGCGGTTCGGCCCGGATTGCGTAGCGCGGCAACCCAATTGCCCACCGACCTACCGTCCCACTCCACCTGGTTGAACGGCAGACCCGGGTCGCGTCGTCGGGTGAGGATGGTCACCCGATGACCGCGACAGGTCAGGTCGGCGGCGATGTGTTTACCCAATGCGCCGGTGCCACCGGCGATTACGGCGGTGAGTGCGGTCGCCGCGGGTTTGATACCGGCCAGCTGGGCGAGCCGTGCGAAGCAGACGCGTGCGTCGGTCTCCAGCAGCGGCCCGACCACCATCCTGGCGATCGGTGCCGACGGTCCGGTGAACGTGAGCCGCTGGGTGATCTCGGTGCCGCCGTCGCGCGGCGTCAACGCCCACGTCAGCCGCATCCGGCCTACTGGTTCCGGCTGCTCGATGCTCAGTTCCCGCCCGGGAACCAGCGTGCTGATGACGAACGGCGGCGCCGTCCGTCCGTGCAATGTCTCGTAGACCCGCCCCCTAGGCAGGTAATCACCCTCAGTGCCCACCGCGACCGGACCGTGCAGCCGAACCGAGGTGACGCCCGGATTCCATTCCGGCCACCGTGTCGGATCCGCCACCACTTCCCACACGAGTTCCGTTGGAAGCGCGATGAACTGGGTGTACAACGTTGTACGTGCCATACCCAAAACGCTAGTCCTCACCCACCCCCACCGAACCGTGCGCCTCATCACCTACCGCCCGCCCCAACCCCGGACCAGATGTGCCACTCGACAATCGATCGCGCTTCGCACCCCCGCTTGATCCTTCGCACACCTGACAACCGCCTGCCGCTATGTGAAGGACCAAGCACCCGTGCGAAGGTGTGACCACGCCTGCGAGGAACGATGCAAAGAAGCGATCATGCCTGCGAAGGCATGATCGCTTCTGTCGCAAAGACTCTCTGCCCCTGGCGTGGAGGCGGGGGAGCTTTAGTCGCGTTCGACGCCCAAGCTGATGCCCCGTGTCGCCAACCAAGGCAGTGGGTCGATCTTGTCGGACCCGTTCAACCACACCTCGAAGTGGCAGTGCGGGCCGGTGGAGAAGCCGCGGTTGCCGATCGTGGCGATCTGGTCACCCGCCATCACGCGCTGGCCTTGGGACACCGTTGCGGTGTCGATGTGGCCGTAGATGGTGACGGTGCCGTCGTCGTGCAGCAGCCGGACCCACATGCCGAAGCCCGCGGCGGGGCCCGCCTCGATGACGGTGCCGTCGGCGACGGCGACGATCGGGGTGCCGATGGGGCCCGCGATGTCGACGCCGAGGTGCTGGACGCCCCAGCGGGCGCCGTAGCCGGAGGTGAAGGTGCCCGAGGCGAACTTGGTGAACAGCGGGCGCAGCTTCGCGGCTTCCTGGGCGGCCAGGTCGTTCGCGTACTTCTGGCCCTTTTGCAGGATGTCGTCGAACTCGCCGACCTTGCCCGACTTCGAAAGGTCGAGCATCTGCGGCGCTTCCGGCGAAGCGGTGGGGTCGGCCAGGCTGACCGACTGTGCGGCGATCTCATGGATCTGTCCGGCGGCCTCGTAGTCGACGGACTGGGACGGCTGGTCCGGTGCGGCGAACGCGGCCTGTCCGGCGGCGACGACGGCACCCGCGGCTACGGCGGCGACCGCGGCACGTCCCTTGAGGGCGGCGGGCGGTGCGGGGAGCCGGTGTGCGCCGCCGCGCTTGTTGGCGCGGCGACCCGGGATGACGGTGGGGGTGGCCGGAGTTTCCGACTCGGTGTCGGGTGCCCAGGACTCTTCCGGTGCCCAGGAGCCGGTTTCAGGCGCCTCGTGCTCGGTCCAGGCGTCGCCCGCGTTCCACGCGGCGCCGTCGGACCAGGAATTCTGCGGTGCCCACGAATCCTGCTGGGACCACGAGTCGTTCGCGGTCCAGGAGTTGTCGCGGCCGCCTTGGTACCCGGCGTTGTAATCCTGCGGTGCCGCGTTGCCGTAGTCAGCGTGCGGTGCGGCGCTGTAATCCTCATGCGCCCTGGCGGAGTATTCCTCCTGCGGCCTTGCGGGCGCGGCGTTGAACAGCGAGTTCCGTTGCCGGTCCACCGAGGGGCCTGCGGGCCTGCCATGCGGAGCCTGCGCGCCGAAGGCGTCGTCATCGTTTCGATAACGCTGTCCGGACGGTGCGCGATGTTCAGGAATAAGGGCGGAGCGATAGTTCATCGGCGGTGCCACATCATGGAGCGGGAGATGTTCGCGGGGCCGAGATGCCAGCTGATCAGCGGCGTCGACGAGTCGTCTGCGGAACGGCTCTCCATCTGCGGAGTGCTGTGCTGCGTCAAGCTTGCCGTCCTCCTAGTCGTGACCGTGCTGTGACATCGACCGCAATGACGGTAACGAAACGATTGCAGGGTCCGCAAGCGCTGCGGCCTATCTGTCCAAACATGTGAGATTGATCACGGTAACACCACGGAATATCCATCTGTGCATTGGGGACGCGAGCGAGGCCTGTCGACGACGGCATGTAGTAGATCGAGCCGTCCCGTGGGTTCGGCGGTTCTACCTGGTGAGGTGTCAGCAACCTACTCGTGAGTAGCGGTGGCCAGCGGTTTTACCGCCGCGCGCATCGGCCCGTGACCTGCGCCACTTAGGATGAACGTGGCCGATTGGCCGTCCATGTGACTGATTAGAGTCCGACCCGACCCGCTTCCGACGTCGGGCCGCCAACAAAGACGTTGTCATCACAACGCAGACGAGACGGTGAGTACATGGATCTCTTCGAATATCAGGCGAAGGAGCTCTTCGTTAAGCACGGAGTGCCTTCGTCCGAGGGCCGCGTCACGGACACGGCCGAGGACGCTCGCGCCATCGCGGCGGAAATCGGCAAGCCGGTGATGGTCAAGGCCCAGGTGAAGGCCGGTGGCCGCGGCAAGGCGGGTGGCGTCAAGTACGCCGCCACCCCGGACGACGCGTTCACGCACGCGCAGAACATCCTCGGCCTCGACATCAAGGGCCACATCACCAAGAAGGTTCTTGTCGCCGAAGCCAAGGACATCGCGGAGGAGTACTACATCTCCTTCCTGCTCGACCGGTCCAACCGCACCTACCTGGCCATGTGCTCGGTGGAAGGCGGCATGGAGATCGAAGAGGTCGCCGCGACCAAGCCGGAGCGCCTCGCCAAGATCGCCGTCGACGCCGTCAAGGGTGTCGACCTCGCTTTCGCCCGCTCGATCGCCGAGCAGGGCCACCTTCCGGCCGACGTGCTCGACGCCGCGGCCGTGACCATCCAGAAGCTGTGGGAGGTGTTCGTCAAGGAGGACGCCACCCTGGTGGAGGTCAACCCGCTGGTGCGCACCCCGCAGGACGAGATCCTCGCCCTCGACGGCAAGGTCACCCTGGACGAGAACGCCGAGTTCCGGCACCCGGATCACGAGGCCTTCGCGGACAAGGACGCGACCGATCCCTTGGAGCTCAAGGCCAAGGAGAACGACCTCAACTACGTCAAGCTCGACGGTGAGGTCGGCATCATCGGCAACGGTGCCGGTCTTGTCATGTCGACCCTCGACGTGGTCGCCTACGCGGGCGAGAACCACAACGGCGTCAAGCCCGCCAACTTCCTCGACATCGGTGGCGGCGCCTCGGCCGAGGTGATGGCAGCGGGCCTGGACGTCATCCTGGGTGACTCGCAGGTCAAGAGCGTGTTCGTGAACGTTTTCGGTGGCATCACCGCCTGTGACGCGGTCGCCAACGGCATCGTCAAGGCGCTGGAGATCCTCGGCGCCGAGGCGAACAAGCCGCTGGTCGTCCGTCTCGACGGCAACAAGGTGGACGAGGGTCGCCAGATTCTGGTCGACGCCGCGCACCCGCTGATCACGCTTGCGCAGACAATGGACGAAGGCGCCGACAAGGCCGCCGAACTGGCAGCGGCCAAGTAAGGAATCCGGAAATGTCTATCTTCCTCAACAAGGACTCGAAGGTCATCGTTCAGGGCATCACCGGCGGCGAGGGCACCAAGCACACCGCACTGATGCTGAAGGCAGGCACCAAGGTCGTCGGCGGCGTCAACGCGCGCAAGGCGGGCACCACCGTCGCGCACACCGACAAGGACGGCAACGCGGTCGAGCTGCCGGTGTACGGCACCGTGGCCGAGGCCATCAAGGAGACCGGCGCCGACGTCTCCATCGCCTTCGTGCCGCCGAAGTTCGCCAAGGACGCCATCATCGAGGCCATCGACGCGGAGATCCCGCTGCTCGTGGTCATCACCGAGGGCATCCCGGTGCAGGACACCGCGTTCGCGTGGGCCTACAACGTGGAGAAGGGCAACAAGACCCGGATCATCGGCCCGAACTGCCCCGGCATCATCACCCCCGGCGAGGCGCTGGTCGGCATCACCCCGGCCAACATCACCGGCAAGGGCCCGGTCGGTCTGGTCTCCAAGTCCGGGACGCTTACCTACCAGATGATGTACGAGCTGCGTGACTTCGGCTTCTCCACCGCCATCGGCATCGGCGGCGACCCGGTCATCGGCACCACCCACATCGACGCCATCGAGGCGTTCGAGAAGGACCCCGAGACCAAGCTGATCGTGATGATCGGCGAGATCGGTGGCGACGCCGAGGAGCGGGCCGCGGCCTACATCAAGGCCAACGTCACCAAGCCGGTCGTCGGCTACGTCGCGGGCTTCACCGCCCCCGAGGGCAAGACCATGGGCCACGCGGGCGCCATCGTCTCCGGCTCGGCGGGCACCGCCCAGGCGAAGAAGGACGCGCTGGAGGCCGCGGGCGTGAAGGTCGGCAAGACGCCGTCCGAGACCGCAGCGCTGGCTCGCGAGATCCTCGAAAAGGCAAGCGTAGAGGTCTGACAAACGGCGCGAAGCGTCTCCGTTGCGGGTGATGGCGGGGACGAGGCGGGCCTGATCCGCGCATTTGACCGAGGCCGCTTTCCGAATCGGAAGGCGGCCTTTGTCATGAGCGAAGGCCGCCCCGGCTCGGAAGGCGGCCTTCATCATGGACACGAACTGAGATGCCAACCGGTTCATCGAGATTAGGGAAGACGCGGACGTACCGGACAGGGCATGCTTATCGGCGTGGATGTGCTGGTGTTGGGTCCAGTGCAGGCGTGGGCTGACGGAGTCGCGGTGACCGTCGATCGGCCGCTGGAACGGGCCGTGTTGGTGCGGTTGGCGTTGGCGAATCGTGTTCCGGTGCCGGATGGGCGACTGGCCGAGGATCTGTGGGGGGCCGAGGTCGAACGGCCGGTGCAGCGGCTGCGCGTGGTGGTGTCGCGGCTGCGGGCCGCGCTCGGGCCGTTGGCCGACGTCATCGGGCGGACACCGGCGGGATATCAGGCGACGGTGTCGGCGAGCGATCTGCTTGCCGCGGAAGCGGCGGCGCAACGGCTGCATGCCGCGCGGCGCACCGGCGATTACGCCGCCGTCGCGGCCGCGGCCAGGGCGGCGCTCGCGCTGTGGCGTGGGCACGCGCTGGCCGACCTGCGCACGATTCCGTTCGCGGCGGCCGAGGGGGAGCGGCTCGATGATTGGCGGCTTTCGCTGACCGTCGCTGGGCTGGAGGCGAATCTCGAACTCGGTGCGGCCGGTGAGGTGGTGACCGAGCTGACCGGGCTGGTCGCGCGGCATCCGCTGCATGAGCCGCTGTCGTGCCTGTTGGCGTTGGCGTTGTATCGCACGGGGCGCCAAGCCGACGCGTTGGAACGGCTGGCGCGGCTGCGGCGGGCGTTGTCCGAGGAGTTGGGTGTCGACCCTTCGCCGGACACGGGTGCGCTGGAACTTCGCATCCTGGACCATGATCCGGCGTTGCGGGCATCGGCCGTGCCGGTCAGGTCATCGGAGACCAACCAGGCCGGGGCCGGTCCGGTTGTCGCGGCGAGCGAGTCAGCGACTGAACCGGAACCGCGACCATGGCCAGCACCGGTAGCGGCCCCGATGACCAGCTTCGTCGGTCGTGGCCGTGAATTCGCCACGCTCACAACACGTCTCGCTGAGCCGGGAATCACAACGGTGGTCGGTGTCGCGGGCAGCGGAAAGTCTCGTCTCGCCGCCGAACTCGCGCGGTCGATAGGGCAATCCGGCAGGCCCGTCGTGCTTGTCGAGCTGGCACCGCTCGGCCGCGCAGCGGATGTGTTGCCCGCGGTGGCCGCGGCATTGGAGGCGAGCGGCCTGGCATCGGACGGGTCGATCGATCCGAACGGCCCACTGCCGGGGATCATCGCCGCGCTCGGCACCAAGCGCACCGTGCTGGTTCTGGACAATGCCGAGCACGTGCTGCATTCGGTAGCCGAATTGGTCACGGCGGCAGCTGGATTCAGTGTGCTCGTCACCTCGCAGCAGCCGTTGGGGGTGCCGGGGGAGTCGGTATACCCGCTCGGTCCGTTGGATCGCAGTGTCGGAGTGGCGTTGTTCATCGAGCGGGCCGGGCTGGCCGGGCTGGTGACCGCGACCGAGCGCGACGAGCTGGTGGCGATCTGCGCGGCGGTGGATTGGCTGCCGCTCGGCATCGAGTTGGCCGCCGGTCTCACCAGGACCTTGACGATTTCCCAACTGGCACAACGGATCGACGATCGGGTCCGGCTGTTGGTCGGCGGCGCGCGTGGTGCCGCTGGCGGTCGGCACACCAGCCTGCGGGTCGCGCTCGACTGGAGCCATGAGCTACTCGCCGAGCGGGAACGCACGGTATTGCGCAGGCTCGGGGTGTTCGCGGGCGGCTGCACCCTGGAGGCGGCCGAGGCGGTGCTGCCGGACGGCGATCTCGAACGAGGGCGATATCGCACCCGCCATGGCGGATCTGGTGAACCGCAACCTCGTCACCGTCCAGACCGACGGTGCGACAAGACGATTCGTGCTGCTGGAGACGGTCCGCGACTACGCACTTGCCCGGCTGACGGAGGCGGACGAGGTCGAGGAACTGCGCGCCGGGCACCTGCTGTGGTGTTTGAGCCTGGTGCGCACGATCGGCGCACCCGACGATTTCGCCGCCGCCGAATCGGTGGCGGCGGTATTCGCGGAATGGCCGAACATCCTGGCCGCGCTGGAGCGTGCGCCCGGAACATCAAGGGCCACCGATGCTTTGCGGCTCGCGGTCGAAATGCATGTGCCCTGGCTCGCCAGAGCTTGGTTCCGCGAGGCGCAACGGCACTACGCTGCGCTTACCGGCTCGGCCGACATCGCCGCGCACGAGCTCGCACAAGCCTTGAGCCACTATGGTTTTCACACGTTGATGACCGGCGACCTGGAGTCCGCCGCAGTGCAACTTGCCAAGGCGGGCGAGCTGGCCGCACCACTCGACGATCCGGAACTGGCTCAAACCGTCCGCTACTACCAGGGCATCGTCGATATCGAGCGGTGCAGGCTGCCGGAGGCCGTCGAGCGACTGCGCGAGGGGGAGCGGCTGGCCGTGCGCGACACCCAGGGCTCGTCCTTCGCCGACGCGCTCGGCACGGCGCTGCTGTATTCGGGTGACCCCGCCGAGGCGCTCGCGGCCTATCAGCGGTCCTGCGAAGTGGACGCGGCGCACGAGGACGAGCACGGACTCTCCCGCGGACTGAGCAATCAGGCCAAGGCACTGCTCGGGCTCGGCCGCGTCGACGAGGCACTGGCCACCGCCGAGGAGTCCGATCGCTACGCCCGTCGGCTGGACGACCGGCAGATCCTGCCGCTGAACGACCTGACCCGCGCCGCCGCCGCGCTGGCGTCCGGCAGCCTCGACGCGGCCGAGTCCTACTGCCGCGCCGCCCTCGCGCACGAAGAGGACGCGACGGGCCTGGCCCGCGTCGACCTGGCCGACGTGCTGCTCGCCAAGGGCGACACCGCCGCGGCCAGGGTGCTGCTCGACGAGTTCTTCGCGGCCGCACCCGGCGGCGTGCCGCTGCTGGCCGCCCGCGCGGTCTCGGTGACGCTGCGGCATGCGGAAGGCGACGACGCGGGCGCGCGGTCGTTGCTCGACGGGGTCCGCGCCGAGTGCGCCGCGGCCGGATTCGGCTGGCGCCGCTATACGGATCGGCTGGTCAGGCCTGGTCTTTCGGCGTGAGACGCGGGTGAAACCGCGCTGAGACGATCGGCCTGAAGTCTGGTTCTCGCACACACCACACCAGACAAGAAAGCGACAACCATGACCACCACCCGCATCGCGGCTGCCAGGGGCGCCGCTACCGCCGCCCTGATAGTCGCGGGTCTGTTCGGCCCTATCGCCCCCGCGTACGCGGGCCCCTTCGACAGCGGTTCGGCGGCGCCGCCCGCCCCCGGCAACCTCGGCCCGTTCGAATACGAATACCAGTGCCTCGCCCGCGGCAACCAGGGCATGGACAACGGCGAATGGCCCAACTTCGACTGCGTCGGCAGCTACGGCGCCTGGCAGCTCATCCCCCGGTATTGACCGGAACCACCTCGACCCGGAGTGTTCGCGACCGCGCGGCTCCGGGCCGAACTCATGCCAGAGCAAGCGCTTCGTTACGGCAGTGCTTGCAGCAGGCAAACCCCTCGCGACCTGGACATGAAGGGCTGATCAAGTCGTGCGGCCGGTCGGTTAAGGGTGACCTGGACGAAGGAGTGCAGTAGCGTCAGGTGCAGATCCAGCAGTTGAAGACCACGTATGACTCGACCTAGGAGACGACGACATGTCATACCCGTCCGGGGGCTCCGGGTACAACACACCCGCGCCCTCCACCCCGTCCAACACCGGTGCTACGGCGGGTGGTGCCAGTTCCGGTTCGAGTGCTACCGGTGCCGAGGCCAAGGGGCTGCCGTTCTTTCTGGTGGTCGGTGTCGCGGCGCTCGGCGTGATCAACTTCCTGCTCGGTTTCCTGCCCTTCGTCGGCACCAAGGCGGTCGATTTCGGCGGCGCCAGGGTGGCGAGTAGCCAGACCGCGAGCCTGTTCGAGGCGGGCGGCGCGGCATTGCTCGCCATCCTGCTGCTCGGCGGCCTGCTCGCCGGTCTGTCGGTGCTGCCCAAGCAGAGCTGGAACGGCGCGGCCGCGGCGGCCTCCGTCGCCGGCTTCCTCGCGCTGCTGCTGCACTCGTTCACCCTCTCCGACGGCATCGAGCTGAAGTGGGGCGCGTACGTCCTGCTTGTGCTCGCCTTCGCGCAGGCCGTTGTCGCGGTCGGCGCGGTGCTGCTCGAGTCCGGCATCGTCAAGGCGCCCGCACCGCGGCCTGCCACCGCCACTGCCCCCGCCTTCGGGCAGAGCGGCTACGGCCAGCAGCCCTCGGCGTTCGGCCAGGGCCAGCCGTCGTACGGCCAGCAGCCCGGCTACGGCCAGGCCCAGCCGGGACAGCCCTACGGCCAGCAGTCGCCCTACGGTCAGCAGCCCGGTTACGGTGCGGCACAGCAGGCTTCGCCGTACGGCCAGAGCCAGCCGAGCCAGCCCGCGTACGGCCAGCAGGGCCAGCAGGCCTACGGCCAGCAGCCCGCGTACGGTCAGCAGCCGCCGACCACGGCCTTCGGTGGGCCGCAGCAGGCTTCGCCGTACGGTGCGCCGAGCACCCCGCAGCCGCAAGAGGGTGCCACGCAGCACTTCGGTTCCGCGCAGCAGTCGCCCTACGGTTCGTCGAACTACGCGCAGCCGGGCCAGCAGAGCGCACAGCAGGGTCAGCCGTTCGGCGGCGAGCAGGGCGGCGACCCGTCCTCCGACGCCACCCAGGCCTTCCGTCCGTCCGAAGACAACAAGTAGCAGTCGTCCCCCCGGCGCGGGTTACGCGGCGCGCCTGACCCGCTCGCGCCGGGGGAGCTGCCACGCTGAATTGTCATGGGATCCTCCAGAAACTCTCTTGTGCGCCGGACCGGCGGGTCTCGCAGTGTGCCCGAGCCGCACCAGGAGCCCGAGGAGGTCGGGTTTCTGTCGCTGACCCCGGAGCGGGCCAGGGTCCTCGTCCTGGTCGCCGGGCGTCCGACGACCTACGCGCTCACCGCCATCATCGTTCTCGTCCTCGCGACGCTGCTGACCTCGGGCAGTAACCTGGCCGGTACCTCGGGCGCGATCGCCGCGGGATGGCTTGGCGTGCACCAGGTTCCGCTGGTGATCGGCAAGACCTCGGTTGGCCTGCTTCCCTTGCTGCCGACCGCGCTGGTGGTCTGGCTGGCCGGCCGGGAATGCGCCCGCGCCGTCGAACCCGATTGCACGCGTGCCGATCTCGGCTGGATCGTCGGTGCCGCGCTGGCCGGACCGCTGCTGATCACGGCCATCTGCCTCGCGGTCGCCGAGGACGCGTCCGGCGTCGTCGCGCTGCAACCGCCGAACACCCTCGCCGCGTTCGCCTGGGTCGGCGGCCTGTATCTCGTTGCGGCAGTGGGCGGTATCGCGACCAGGACCCGGCGCGAACTGTTCGCGCTACTCAGCCTGCCCGAGTGGGCGATCTCCGGCATGTACGGCGCGGGTCGTGCGGTGCTGCGCCTGCTCGGCTGCGCCACCGCGCTGATCGTCCTCTCGTTTCTCGTGCACATCCCTCGGGTCGGCGACACCTATCACAGCGCGGGCAACGCCGCCGGGGTGATCGGGCTGACCCTGCTCTCGCTGGCCTACCTGCCGAACCTGGTGGTTCAGGCGATCGGCGTGCTCGTCGGTGCCAGCGCGCAGATCGGGGTCGCGTCGTTCGGCGTGTTTTCTGTTGTCGGCGGCTCGATTCCGGCCGTGCCGCTGATGGCGGCGGTGCCGACCGGACCGGCGGCGGGCTGGTGGCCGGTGCTGCTGCTGATCCCGGCCGCAGTCGGCGTGCTCGGCGGGCTCGACCTCGCCCGCGGCTCCACCGACCGGATCGGCGCGCCGTGGGCAACGCTGTGCTCGGCCGGGCTGGCCACCGTCGCGCTGCTGCTGCTCGGTGCTATCGCGGGCGGTGATCTCGGCACGTTCGGCAGGATCGGAGTCGACCTGCCCGTGTTCGCCGTGGTCACCTTCGCGTGGTTGGCCATCCCCGGCTACGTCGGACTGGCGTTCGCGCGCTGGTTCCTCGTCCCGGTCGGTGCGGCACCCGGCGACTACGCCGACCCGTACGACGAGGACGATTACTACGACGACGATTACGCAGACGACGACTACTACGCCGCCGACGACCACACCGAGAACCGCGACTACTTCGAGGACGACTACAACGACTACGACGGCCCGGACCTGGAAGTCGAACTGGACGGCGAACTCGTCGAGGAACAAACCTCCATCGGCACCGTCCGCACGCCCGACCCGGTTACCACACACGACATCGTCGATGCCGAGGTGGTCGAGGCGGACCTGCCGGAAAGTGACCGGGTAGACGGCCGTTAGGCTCTAATGCGGCGGAACTCTTCCGTCCGCCATCCGATCGACCGCAGGAGTAGAGCCCTGAGCTCACCCACCCCGCCAGCTTCGCCGGCTGCCGACCCCGGGCCGCCCCCGCATGCCCAGTGGACACCCGCCGCGGCCCCCGCGACCGTCGTCGTGCTCGCCTCCGGCACCGGCTCGCTCCTGCGCGCGCTGCTCGACGCGGCGGCCGCACCCGACTTCCCCGCGAAGATCGTCGCCGTCGGCGTCGACCGCACCTGCGCGGCCACCGAGCACGCCGCGGCCGCGGGCGTGCCGCAGTTCAAGGTGGCGCTGAACGACTTTCCCGATCGCGCCGCCTGGGATGCCGCGCTGACCGACGCGGTCGCGGGTTACACACCCGATCTCGTGGTCTCCGCCGGGTTCATGAAGATCCTCGGCCCGGCCTTCCTCGACCGGTTCGGCGGCCGAATCATCAACACCCACCCCGCGCTGCTGCCCGCCTTCCCCGGCGCGCACGGGGTGCGCGACGCGCTCGCCTACGGGGTGCGGGTCACCGGCTCGACCGTGCACCTGGTCGACGCGGGCGTCGATACCGGGCCGATCCTCGCGCAGGAGGCGGTGCCCGTGCTGCCCGACGACGACGAGGCCAGCCTGCACGAGCGCATCAAGGTTGTCGAAAGGCGGTTGCTGGCGCAGGTCGTCGCCGCCGTCGCGACGCGGGGCATTGTTTCCGACGGACGAAAGGCAGTTATCCCGAATGAGCGAGTATTCCGGTGAGTGAGCGCAAGCCGATCAAGAGGGCGCTGGTGAGCGTCTACGACAAGACGGGCCTCATCGAGCTCGCGACCGGTCTGCATGCCGCCGGCATCGAGCTGGTGTCGACCGGTTCGACCGCGGGCAAGATCGCCGACGCCGGCATCCCGGTGACCAAGGTCGAGGAGCTGACCGGGTTCCCGGAGACCCTCGATGGGCGGGTGAAGACGCTGCATCCTCGGGTGCACGCCGGCATCCTCGCCGACACTCGCAAGCAGGACCACGTCGACCAGCTGGTCGAGCTCGGCGTCGACGCGTTCCAGCTGGTGGTGGTGAACCTGTACCCGTTCACCGAGACCGTGGCCAGCGGGGCGACCCCGGACGAGTGCGTCGAGCAGATCGACATCGGCGGACCGTCCATGGTGCGGGCCGCGGCGAAGAACCATCCGTCGGTGGCGGTGGTCGTCGACAGCGGTGACTACGAAGACGTGCTCGACGCGGTCAAGTCCGGCGGCTTCACGCTGGCCGAACGGACCACGTTGGCGGCCAAGGCATTTCAGCACACCGCGAGTTATGATGTCGCGGTGGCGAGCTGGATGACCTCGGTGCTCGTCGCCGGCGTCACCGAGCCGGTCGAGGACAGCGGCGAGCGGTTCCCGACCTGGCTCGGCGGTACGTGGGAGCGGGCCGCGATGCTGCGCTACGGCGAGAACCCGCACCAGGCGGCGGCGCTGTACACCAACAACGACGGCGGCCTCGGCCTCGCGCAGGCGCGGCAGTTGCACGGCAAGGAGATGTCGTACAACAACTACACCGATGCCGACGCTGCCTGGCGCGCCGCCTATGACCACACCGCGCCGACGGTGGCGATCATCAAGCACGCCAACCCCTGTGGCATCGCGATCGGCGCCGACATCGCCGAGGCGCACCGCAAGGCGCACGCCTGCGATCCGGTGAGCGCGTTCGGCGGCGTGATCGCGGCCAACCGCGAGGTCACCGTGGAGATGGCCGAGCAGGTCGCGGAGATCTTCACCGAGGTGATCGTGGCGCCGTCTTATGCCGACGGTGCGGTGGAAGTGTTGCAGCGCAAGAAGAATGTGCGCATCCTGATCGCCGAGCCGCCGCGTCGCTCGGGCGCCGAACTGCGCCCGATCAGCGGCGGCGCGCTGCTGCAGCAGCGCGATGTGCTCGACGCCGCGGGCGATGATCCGGCCAACTGGACGCTGGCCACCGGTACCGCGGCCGACGCCGAGACCCTCGCCGACCTCGAATTCGCTTGGCGCGCTTGCCGTGCCGTGAAGTCCAACGCGATCCTGCTGGCGCACGACGGCGCCTCGGTCGGCGTCGGCATGGGCCAGGTCAACCGGGTCGACGCGGTGCAACTGGCCGTGCAGCGCGCCGGTGACCGTGCCAAGGGTTCGGTCGCGGCCTCGGACGCGTTC
Organism: Nocardia sp. NBC_01499; assembly: GCF_045040275.1. Classification (NCBI taxonomy): domain Bacteria; kingdom Bacillati; phylum Actinomycetota; class Actinomycetes; order Mycobacteriales; family Nocardiaceae; genus Nocardia; species Nocardia sp. NBC_01499. The sequence continues at coordinate 6,603,857 of NZ_CP109426.1, forward strand.
TTCCCATTCCCGGACGGCCCGCAGCAGCTCATCCAGGCGGGCGTGCGCGCGATCGTGCAGCCCGGCGGTTCGGTCCGCGACCAGGAAACCATCGACCTTGCCCGCGAGGCCGGAGTGACCCTGTACCTGACCGGATCCCGCCACTTCGCCCACTGACTCACAACGCCGAACGCCACGCCGGTCCGCCGACGTGGCGTTCGGCGTTTCGGCCCCGGCTGCGGTCCTCGGTGTGCGGGCGCGAGTGTTGTACACGCACGCCGCATTGCGGGACACCGCAACGGATTTCGCCGCCGGACTGCGGGCGTTCACCGGTAATGATGTTGTCGCCCAGGCTGGTTCGACCGGCAGTCCGGGCGACATCGTGATCGATACCGACCCGGTGCCAGGCGCGCCGGAACGCCTGAGGCATACCCGAACCGAACCTGCTGCACCTGCACCTGTCGACACCTTCGGCTTCCCGCCGCAAGCGGTCAGCTATCTCGAATTCGCGGCACTGGCCGACGCCGTCGGCGAACCTGCGGCGTAGCGCGGTCGCGCCCTACACTGCGCTCAGCACCTGCCGGTTGCCCAGCGGTGCCTTCAGCGGCAGTTCGAGCGAGCCGAACACGGCGTTCATGGTGCACATCCGGCCGACCGCGTCGGCGCGGGTGCCCGCTCGCAGCTCGACGGTGACCGTCGAATCAGTTTCGCGCACAGTGGCGTCCACGCCGTAGCATTCGGGCGTTCCGGTCTGGAAGTTGACCGCGATCCGGTCGTCTGCCAGCCGCGTCCACGAGGTGAACGGAATCGGGCGCGCGTTGACGATGGTCGGGTCGGCGGTGAACTCGTTGCCGCGGTTGCCGCCGGAGTCCTCGCTCGGCGTGCTCGGCGCGGCACTGGTGGTCGTGCTGGTTTTCGGTTGCGTCCCAGCATCATCCGACCCGCCACACCCCGTAGCGACGAGGCACCCGAGCACAACGGCAACAGCTGCGGCGGCACGCCCGCCGGACATCCGAGTCATGGCGACCACCCTAGTGGGCAAAGCCCGCCGACATCTCACAGAGAACATGACACGGCAATAGGACACACCCCACAGTGAACTTTCCGCGAACCATGCGCGTAATCCCTACGTAGCCCGGTCCAGCGCAGTATCTTCGGCCTAGATGCGCGCCTGTGTCTTCGGCCCGCGTCGATTGTCGGATGCTCTTCAGAACCTTCGAAAGGAAGAACCGTGGGCGACACACTGCGCGTTGGTGAAGAACTCGGACTGGGCCAGTCCCTGCAGGGTGGTGCTTACACCCTGACGTTGCAGGACGACGGCAACCTCGTGCTGTCCGAGCCGGGCGGAAATGTGGTGTGGTCCACCCTGACTCACAATCAGGGTGTCGAGCGCGCGACCCTGCAGGACGACGGCAACTTCGTGCTGTACAAGGGCGAAGGTTCGGCCTGGTCCACCGAGACCAATGGCAAGGACGCGGACCGGCTGGTCGTGCAGGCCGACCGCAACGTGGTGCTGTACGGCAAGGACGGCAGCGCGCTGTGGGCCTCGGACACCAAGACCGACAACCCGCTGCAGGCCCCCGAGCCGGAGCCGGTCGCCGAGGCCCCTGCCGCTGAGGAGGTTCCGCCGCCCGCCCCCGAGCAGCGCACCTACACGGTCGAGCCGGGCGACACCCTCTGGGCGATCGCCGAGCGCTTCTACGGTGACGGCAACCGCTACCAGGAGATCGCGAATGCCAGCGGCATCGACAACCCGGACGCGATCAACCCGGGCCAGGTGCTGACCATCCCGTAATCTATTGCGGCGCAAGACAAGACGTGGGGCCCCGAACGCATTCGGGGCCCCACGTTTTCGTTAAGGGTGGTGCGCCTACCGGCTGGTGAAGGGGAGCAACGCCATTTCGCGGGCGTTCTTCACCGCGACGGCAACCTGACGCTGCTGCTGCGGGGTGAGCCCGGTGACCCGGCGGCTGCGAATCTTGCCGCGATCGGAGATGAACGTGCGCAGCAGGTTGACGTCCTTGTAGTCGACCCGCTCGATGCCCGCGGCGATGAGCGGGTTCTTCTTCGGACGGCGGGCCTGCTCGGCGCGAACCTTCTTCGACGGTGCTCGCTTGACTGCCATATACGGATCCTTCGTACGAGAACGGTGGTTGTCTACCAGCTCGATTTGCGCACACCGGGCAACTCGCCCCGATGGGCCATCTCGCGCACACGCACACGGGACAATCCGAACTTCCGGAGGTGACCGCGCGGTCGTCCGTCAGCGGCGTCCCGATTGCGCAATCGTACCGGACTGGCATCGCGCGGCTGTCGTCGCAGTTCAGCGGCGGCTTCGGCGCGCACGGTGGCCGATGTGCCCGGCTTGCGGATGAGCTCTTTCAGCGCGGCCCTTCGCTCGGCGTAGCGCGCGACGACGGCCGCGCGTTGCGCGTTGCGGGCTATCTTCGATTTCTTCGCCACGTCAGCGCTCCTCGGGAAAGATGTTGTCCGGCATCGTGTTCAACGCTCCTCGCGAAAATCGACGTGCTTGCGGACGACGGGGTCGAATTTGCGCAGCACCATCCTGTCGGGATCGTTGCGGCGGTTCTTCCTGGTCACGTAGGTGTATCCGGTGCCGGCGGTGGACTTCAGTTTGACGATCGGCCGCAGCTCGGTCGATTTGGACGCCATGGGTTTCTCCTGGTCAGATCCTGTCGCCCCGGGCCCGGATCCGAGCGACTACCGCCTCGATCCCGTCCCGGTCGATGGTCTTGATGCCCTTGGCCGAGACGGTCAGCGTGACGCGCCGTCCCTCGCTGGGCAGGAAGTAGGTCTTGCGCTGGATATTGGGATCCCAGCGCCGATTCGTTCGCTTGTGTGAGTGCGAGACGGACTTGCCGAACCCGGGTTTGCGCCCGGTGACCTGGCAGTGGGCCGACATGCGGGCTCCCTCCGGTAGATGACAATCATTTTCGACAACGGCTGATCGACAATGTACCGTTGCCCTGACGCAAATGAAAATCGTTATCGAAAGGGGTGCTGTCAGTGCTCCCATCTGAGACCGACCGGCGAACACCGGTCGTGGTGCTCGCGGGATTCGCCGGACCGGCCGCGGCGGGCGCCGACCACGCGGCGACCGCGCTGTGCAATGACGCGCCAGGCACCGTCGTCGTCCACCACGACCTCGGCCAGCTGCGCGAGGGCATCGTGCACCGCACGGTGCGCAGCGCGACCTACGAGACATCGGACGTGCTCGAACTCGCGCACGGCTGCGTCTCCTGCACCCTGCGGATCGACCTGCTCCCACTGCTGCGCACGCTCGCCGCGCGGGACGCGGTCGAGCGCATCGTGCTCGCGCTCGATCCGGCCTTCGAGGCCGAGGCGGTCTGTCATGCCATCGAACACGTTGTGGTGGAAGGCATTCTGGGCCGCGTCGACGGACCGGCCGGGCGCGATGTGCGCATCGATGCCGTGCTGACGTTCCTGGACGCGGGTGCGTGGCTCGCCGACGCCACCGGCGAGGAGACCCTTGCCGAGCGCGGGCTCGCCCGCGCCGACGACGAGCGCACGGTGGCGCAGGTGGCCGTCGGTCAGGTCGAATTCGCCGACGCCGTAATAGCTTTGGGCCCTGCTGCCGCGGGCGGCGACGTCGATCGCGGCAAGCTCGGCGCGGTGCTCGGCCGCCTCGTTCCCGATGCTCCGGTGGCGTGGGTGGACGATCCGAACATGCTCACCGCGGCACGTATCGAAGCGCTGCTCAACCGAATTCCCGCCCACTCCCGCCGCGGTACAGTGTTCGACGCACACGCACCGCTGCTACGTGGACAGCCGCCGCTCACCAGCGATTACGGTGTCGCCCTTCTGGAATTCGCCGCGAGCAGGCCGTTCCATCCCGGCCGACTGCACGAGGCGCTCGACGTCCTTTTCGACGGCGTGGTGACCGCACGCGGGCGCATGTGGCTTGCCACCCAGCCCGACGAGGTGACCTGGCTGGAGTCCGCGGGCGGCGGCCTGCGCGTCGGCAGCGCGGGCCGCTGGCTGGCCGCGATGTCGGAAGCCGAACTGGCGCAGGCGGATCCGGACCGACGGGCGATGGCCGCGCTGCGCTGGGACGACCAGTTCGGCGACCGGGACATCTCGCTGGTGATCCTGGTGCACGACGCCGACCCCAACGAGATCCGCGAGGCGCTGCACTGGGCGCTGGTCGAGGACGACGAGCTGCGGCTGGTCGAACGCGCACCCGAGCGAGTTGCCCAGTGGGAGGACCCTTTTGGTGCCTGGCATGCCGACCCGTGCGAGACCGCCGACACCACGCTGCCGATCGAAGACGTGAAAAGCCCGAGAGGAGAAGCGAAATGAAGACAGGAATTCATCCGGACTACCACCCGGTGGTGTTCGAGGACGCGGGCACGGGCAAGCGGTTCTTCACCAGGTCCACCGCGACCAGCACGCGCACCGTGCAGTGGACCGACGGCAACACCTACCCGCTGCTGACCGTCGACGTGACCTCGGACTCACACCCGTTCTGGACCGGCGCGCACCGCGTGCTGGACAGTCAGGGCCGGGTGGAGAAGTTCGAGCGCAAATACGGCAAGCGCACGCGCCGAGGGGAGGGCTGAGATGGCGGTACCGAAGCGGAGGATGTCGCGGTCGAATACCCGAAGCAGGCGCGCGCAATGGAAGGCGACACCGCCGGATCTGGTGCCGGTGACCGTGGCCGGTGTGGTGCACAAGGTGCCGCGTCGCTTGGTCGCGGCGGTGCGGCGCGGACTGATCGATCTCGATCGAATCTGACGGACGACAACGACAGCGGGCCCGCGGCGAATACCGCGGGCCCGCTGTCGATCTAGCTCGGATCGGATCTCGGCTCGTTCAGCCTTCCTTGGCCGCGAGGTCCGCGAGGGTCGCGGCGAGCCGGAAGTACTTGTTGTTGGCCAGATCGGCGATAGTCTTGATCTTGAGCGCGTCCAGCAGCTGCTTGTCGTGCGCTTCGGTGAGACCGGCGAGGGCCGAGGGCGGAGCGGAGAGGATTTCGTTCAGCGACTTGTTCTCGTACGCCTTGTCGAGAGCCTTGTCGAGCACCACGTTGACGGCCATGCGAACTCCTTCGAACGAACCTGGATGTGCGGCGCTGATCGAGCGCCATGTGCCAGCCGACGATAACTCGCATGCTGCTGTCGTGGGTGGCGAACGCGTCGGGTCGATGGTCGAAGGACCGAATCGGGCCGTCACGCCGGGTTGATGACCAACTTTCGCGCGACGCTGGAACAGGTGGCAATCGGATAGCAACCGGTCTGGTCTGGGCGACGTTGCAACCTCGTGCACGATGTGATTGCGACCGGGTAACTACCGGGCGAAATACCTACTGTTAGTTGGTTTTTGGCAGCCGGAAAAGTCTCCGCGAAGTGATGCGAACGTGTCCTGACGTCAGTATCCTCGTGCACGAGGGCGGGTTCTCCCGGTTCCCGAGAGAACCCGCTCATCGCCAACTTCCCGGCCGCGCAACATCAACAGCGCGCATGCGGAACCACCCACCGCACCAGCCACCATCACCGCGTAGCACGCGAATCCACCGCAGAACTACTGGATGTGTGCTGCGTACCCGCACCCTGCCCGGGCAAACCGGGCAAGTCCGGCAGAATCGCCTCGAGCCGCGCCAACTGCTCACCGACCAACGCCGCAGGCCCCTCGATCAACGACAACGGCCACGGCCAATGCCGCCCCGTCAGCCGCTGCACCTGCTCCGTCAGATCGGCCGTAGTCGCCTCCAATTCGCTGATCTCGGTGCGCAACTCACCGACCGCGCCCTCCAACTCCGCGATCCGGGCCAACGCGGCCGCGACACCATCCACCAGCGTGCGGCCGGGCCCGTCCGCATCACCCAACTGCGGCCAGCCAGCCAGCCCCGGCCCGCGCAACTGGATCTGGATATCGCGCAGCACTGCCTCTTGCTCCGGCGTCACGTCGGCGTCCTCCTGTGCCAAGAAATCCCACTGACCGAAATCCGTCGTCTCGGCCTCGTTCACATCGCAGACCACACCACCGACAAGCTGCTGACGCAACGTCTGCCGAATACTGCGCCGCGCCTCCACAGTGGACCCAGACCAGGCATCGGTCTGCCACGCCCAACTCGCGCTACCCGCGTCCAGCGCCCGGCTGACCGACCAATACCCGCCATAGATACCGACATTCGCGACATCGAGCACCGTCGCCGCGCCATCGAGGTAGGCGTTGACCCGCTGCTGATCCTGCGCCGTCACATCGAAATCGGCGGAAAAGTAGATCGGCCGGTCCGGTCGGCCACCGCAGCGCAGCACCTGGGCCAGGCCCGCGCGCGCGTCGACCACCCCGGCACCGTAGCCGTCCAGCATGCGGGTCGCGGTGGTTTCCCAATTCGACACGATCGACACACCGTGTGCGCGCAGATCGTCCGCCTCGGCCGGGGTCAGCAACTTGCCTGGCAAGGTGACACCACCATCGGACAGATACCGGACAACGAAGTCGAAACCCGCCGCGCGAATCGCCGCGCCGCCCGGACGTGCCGCGGCATAGTCCAGACCGAAACGCATGTCACTCACTGTAAATCGGGCCGTCGGGGAATTCGGCGGCATCGCCGAACCCATGCCGCGCGATCAGCTCAGAACGCGGAATTCGGCGCAGGCACCCGCGTCGGGATCGACAGGCGCCGGTCCGGCGCGATCAGGATCGCGCTGATCGGGATGGCCAGCGACAACATGCCGAGCACGAACGCGGGAACGAAGAACCCGAACAGATCCTCACCGGGCGGCGTCGAGTTGGCCTTGGCGAGCGTGATCCGCAACCCGACCAGATCGGTGTAATGCATGCCGGCGATCGCGGCGGCGAACACCAGCGCCGCGCCGACCAGCAGCACCAACGGCCGCCTCGGCTGGGTGAACCACAGTGTGGCCAGCGAGATTACGATCGCGATCGCCACCGCGCCGACGAACAGCGCCGGTTGCAGCTCGGTCGAACCTTGAATGTGCATCGCGTCAAGAGCGAGGAAGTGCATCAGGCCGAACCCGCCGCCCATCACCACCCCGGCGCCGATCAGCCGCGCAATGTTCAGCGTCCGTCCCGCGAGCACGAGCGCGACCCACACCGCGAGCACCGAAACCACCCCTGCCGCAGCGACACTCCACACGTCGTAGCGGACCAGGCTGCCCGGCACCGCGACACCGAGCATCGAGACGAACACCGGCAGCCAGACCCCCATCCCGCCGATCGAGATCGCCGCCGAGGCCTGCCACACCACCCGGAACTTGGACGTCACCGATTTCGTCGACTGCTGAATGCAACTGAAGCCCACCAGCGCGCCGACCAGCGACACAGCTATCGACAGGCCGATAATCCAGTAGCCCATGCTGAAGTAAGTCAAAGAACAGCCTGTTCTCGTTCCTGCGCGGCGAGGCGTTGGATGGCGTACTCGGTCACCGCGGCCAGCGACTGGCGCACCTCGTTGGCGTTGCGCGCGTCGATGTCGACGATCGGCACGCTCTCGCGCACCGCAAGCGCCTCGCGCAGCTCGGCGATGGGGAAGCGGGGCGCGTTGGGAAAACGATTGACCGCGACCAGGAACGGCAGCTGCCGCGCCTCGAAGAAGTCGACCGCCGCGAAACTGTCCTCCAGCCTGCGGGTATCGATGAGCACGACGGCGCCGATCGCGCCGCGGATCAGGTCGTCCCACATGAACCAGAAGCGCCGCTGCCCCGGCGTGCCGAACAGGTACAGCGCCAGGTTGCCAGGCAGGATGATCCGGCCGAAATCCATGGCGACCGTGGTGGTTTCCTTCTCCGGGGTCTCGGCGAGATCGTCGATACCGTCGGAGAACCGGGTGACCATGGCCTCGGTCCGCAAGGGGACGATCTCGGACACCGCGCCGACAAACGTTGTCTTACCTACCCCGAAACCACCGGCGACCACGATCTTCGTGGACGCGGTCCGGTTGTCCCCGTCGGCCTGGCCGGGGTTGGTGTCGGGCCCGATTCTCTTATAGGGCACGGAGTCCACGCAAAGTCCTCTCCATCAAAGAACGGCGCTCGTCGAAACTCGCCTCGTCGGTCAGTGTCGAATGCAGGCGCACAATGCCGTCGACCACGAGGTCACCGATCATCACCCGGATCATGCCGAGCGGACGATCCAGCTGAGCGGCGATCTCGGCCACGGAAAGCTTGTGTGTACCGAGCCGAAGGATATCCGTGCGGACATCACCGGTGGGCCAGTCGAGATGCGCAGTGTAGGACAAGGTCTCGATGACCGCTTCCAGCGGCAGGTCGACCGCGGGCTCGGTGCGCCCGGAGGTCAGGGCATAGGGTCGGACGCGCGTGGTCGGTCGAGGTCCAGGTCCGTACGGATTGGACATCTCCCGCTCAAACCGCGGTACGCGCGGTGGCCGTGACCACCGTGCCGACCCGGTCGACCAACAGCGCCATCTCGTAACCGATCCGGCCGATGTCGTGCGACTTGTTGGCGAGCACAGCCAGGTGCGAACCGTTGCCGACGCTCATCACCAGCAGATAGCCGCGCTGCATCTCGACGATCGACTGCATCACCTTGCCGCCGTCGAACAGCGACGCGGCACCCATCGACAGACTGGCAAGGCCAGCGGTGACGGCCGCGAGCTGCTCGGCCCGATCCGACGGCAGGTGCGGGCTGGTCGCCTGCAGCAGGCCGTCGGCCGACACCAGCACCGCATGGGATACGCCGGGCACGTCCCGGGTGAATCTGGCGACCAGCCAGTTCAGGTTCTCATCCGTGGTGCTGTTCGCGTTGGTCATGCAAGCCCTCCGTCGTCGTACTGCGCATTGGCCCGCCCACTGCGGACCCCACTGAGATGCCTGGTCAGGTTGTTCCGAATCTCCTCGGGATCACGGGCTCCCGATTCGTCTGCCTGTGCCAGACCGCCGGGGACGAGCTGCGCGCCCGGCGTTCGGATAGGAAGTCCACCGCTGGTGCGGCCGGTCGGTGTCGGGTGGGTCGCCTCTTCGGCGGCGGTCCAGCCCACGTCGGCGGGCGAGGTCCAGGTGCTCTCGGCCGACTGCGCCGTCGTCGCGGGCTCGACCAGCCATTCCGAAACCATGCGCTGATAGATCGGGGTCGGCGAGGCACCGGCCACCGGCTGCAACCGTGCGGAGGTCACCATCGCGGGTTCCACCGCGCGCGGTGGAGCGGGTGCGGGTTCCGGTACGGCGGACGGTCGCCGGATGGGCAGGCCGGAGCGCGAGGTGGTTCGGGTCGGCTCGCGCGAGATGTTCGGCTGCTCCCGTGCGGAACTCGGCTGCTCTGCCTCGCGCGGCACCCGCTTCTGCGGGATTGTCGGTTCGGGCTCAGGCTCTTTGGCGGATTCGGTCCACAGATCGGCGGGCCGTTCCTGCTCCGCATCCACCTTCCGGCTCGGTCCGCTGCTCGATCCGACGCCGACCGTCGGCGGACCGAAGGGGGACCGGTCATCGGTCGGGGTGTTGATCGACCACGGTTCGGTCGCGGGCTGCGATTCGGAGTCGGTGTCGGGGGTATTGGTCCGGCCCGGCACCGAAACGGCGGGCTGGCCCGGCGGTTCGGCGACCCGGATCGCGGGCCTGCGCTGCGGCAGGCCGTTGCTGGTCACCTCGAACCGTCCCGAGTTGGGCTGCGGCAGATTCGGCACCGGCGTCAGGGCACGCGGCTGCACGGGCAGGTCGTAGTCACCGGTCAGCTCCAGCGGCTTGCCGGTCGGGTCGGTGGTGTCGAGCGGCGGCGCGACCAACGCGCCGGGCAGGTGCACGCTCGCGGTGACGCCGGGCTGCTGCGCCGTGGTGGAGGTGCGCCGCAGGTTGGCGGTGATGGTGTGCCGTTTGGCGAGCCTGCCGACGACGAAAAGACCCATCCGGCGCGCGGTTTCGACGGTGACCTCGCCACCGGAGCTGAGCCGGTCGTTGATCGCGCGCAGGTCCTCGGTCGACATGCCGAGGCCGCGGTCGATGATCTCGATCAGGTAGCCACCGTCGACCGCACGGGCCACCGACAGCGTGACCGGAGTGGTCGGCGGCGAGTAGCGCAGCGCGTTGTCGATCAGTTCGGCGAGCAGATGCTCGATGTCGATGGCGGGCTCGCCGGCGACGATGCCGTCGGGGACGGCGCCGATCTCGACCCGCTGATAGTCCTCGACCTGCGAGACCGCGCTCCAGAGCATGTCGGAGAGCTGGACCGGGTGCAGTTGACCACGGCGCAGCGCGGTACCGGCGAGGACGAGCAGATTGTCGCCGTTGCGGCGCATCCGAGTGGCCAGGTGGTCGAGCCGGAACAGGCTCTGCAGCCGTTCGGTGTTGTCCTCGTCGTGCTCGAGGTCCTCGATCAGGGCGAGCTGCTGCTCGACCAGCGATTGGCTGCGCCGCGACAGGGTTTCGAACATGCTGCCGATCTGCACCCGCAACCGCGCCTGCTCGGCGGCCAGGTGCAGCGAGGCCTGGTGGATATCGTCGACCGCGCGGGCAAGCTGGCCGATCTCCTCGGTGGTGCGGATGTCGACCGGCGTGATCTTCGGCGTCGCGCCGCCCGCGCGCACCACCTCGATCTCGTTCGGCAGGTCGACGTGCGCGACCTGCAGCGCGTCATGGCGCAGCCGGCGAATCGGCACGACGAGCGAGCGCGCCACCGCGAGGGCGAGGGCGAGACCGGCGAGCAGCGTGGTGATCACGATCGCGACGTCGCGCAGCACCGCGCTACGCAGCTCGATGGTCCGGTCGGCCAGCTTGGAGTCGATTGTGTTGAGCAGCGCGGTGGTTGCCTGGCGATAGGCGTCGGAGCTGGTGTGCAGCGAATCGGTGATAACCCCGTTGCTGCCAAGGCTGTTCGGGCTCTGGCTCAGCGCGCCGATCCTGGTCTGCACCGAGTCGATCAGGATCTGCGCGTTGGTAGCGGAGGACGGACTCATCTGCGGATAGGAGTAGGTCAGCATCATTTCCGCGCCGAGCGTGGTCAGCATGCTCGCGAGCGCGGCCGGGTTGTTGCCGCCGCTCGCCGTCGCCGCCATGATCTGCTCCTGGGTGAGCAGGCGTGAGGCGTTGGCGATCAGACCCAACTGCAGGAAGTAGCGCTGGATGACGATCTCTTCGATCGATGAGGACACCGAGATCGCCGTGATGATGCGGGTGCCGACCTCGTCGACCTGGCCGCCGATGGTCGCGGGTGAGGAGGTGCGCACTCCGTTGCGCATGGTGCGGGCCACCGCGATGGCGGCAGGCAGTTCCTTGGTGGTGCTGTCGTCGGCCTTCTTCGTCCGCAGCGCGGTTTCCAGGTCGATGGCCGCCTGATCGAACTTGGCCGCGACCGTGTCGATGGGGTCTTCCGGCTTGGCGTTGACCGCGACGATCGCGAGTTGCTCGGTGGCCTCGCCGAATTCGAGCATCGGGCGCAGGATGCGGGCCTGCTCGGTAGCCGCGTCGAGCTTGGAGATCACCCCGAGCTCGTCCTTGAGCCGCAGTCCAGCGAAGGTTGAGGCGAGCAGCACCGGCAGCAACAGCACGATGCCGACCTTGCGCGTGACCGACATGTTGGACAGGCTGAATTGCCAGGAACGCGGTGCAGCTTCCATTCCGCTTCCGTCGCCTCCACTCCGCGCATGGTCCCCGAATGGTGGCTGTCTAGGAGCAGTCTGGATCAACCCGCCGAGAACCAACTCAAGGTCTTCTTTTTACCGCAGGGAACATACCGTGCTGACTGGCCGTCGGCAATCCGAGGGATCAGGTCTGCTCGTGGCCGAATATGGCTACGCGTAACAGGTTTCGCGCTGTATGAGTTTGTGAGTCTACATAGTTCCTGGACGATTGATCTAAACGGTGTGGGAGCGTTGATAGCTGATCGGCTGCTGGCATCCGGCGCGCCGCACTGGCCTGGACGCGGCGTGTCGAGGGTCCCCTCTCAGTCGCCTCTCAGTCGATACGGTCAAACTGGTCGCATGCGCATTCTGGTAGTCGACGACGATCGCGCGGTCCGCGAGTCGCTGCGCCGGTCACTGACCTTCAACGGCTACTCCGTCGACCTCGCGGTGGACGGTGTCGACGCACTCGACAAGGCGACGAGTCAGCGGCCGGACGCGTTGGTGCTCGACGTGATGATGCCTCGGATGGACGGTCTCGAGGTCTGCAGGCGACTGCGCAGCACCGGTGACGATCTTCCGATTTTGGTTTTGACGGCACGGGATTCGGTGTCGGAGCGGGTTGCCGGACTCGATGCCGGCGCCGACGATTATTTGCCGAAACCCTTCGCGTTGGAAGAATTGCTCGCGCGTTTGCGTGCGCTACTGCGACGCACGACCGCCGATCCCGGAGAGGTTTCGGAGGCAATGACGTTCGCCGATTTGTCGCTGGATCCGGTGACCCGCGAGGTTTCTCGCGGCGAACGCGGGATCAGCCTCACCCGCACCGAGTTCTCGTTGCTGGAAATGCTGATGGCGAATCCGCGCCGCGTGCTCACCCGCAGCCGCATCCTCGAGGAGGTCTGGGGTTACGACTTCCCGACCTCGGGCAACGCACTCGAGGTCTACATCGGTTATTTGCGCCGCAAAACCGAGGCCGAAGGCGAGTCACGCCTCATCCACACCGTCCGCGGTGTCGGCTACGTGCTGAGGGAGACACCCCCGTAGGGGAACGACCATGGCACGAACAGTTCCCAAGCGCGCCGTGGTCGCCGGGCTCGGCCAACGCCAGCGCCCGCCCGACCCGGCCGAGATGCGGCCGCCGATCCCGCTCACCCGCTCGGTATCGCTGCGCTGGCGCGTGACGCTGCTCGCCGCGTCGGTAGTCGCCATCGCCGTCGCGGTGACCTCGATCGCGGCCTACGCGTTGGTCGCGCGCGCGTTGTACGCGAACGTGGATACCGAGCTGCGCAGCCGGGCGACCGCGGTCATCGCCAGTAATCCCTACGGGTTCAACCTGCAGAATCTGGTGCTGGCCACCGCGTTCTACCCCGATACCGGCATCGCGCTGATCTTCCCCGACATCGGCCCCTACTCGCCGCCGCAGGCGACTGATCCGCCGGTCGGGACCCAGGAGATGGAAGTCTTCCGCGGTCAGTTGAATTCGTCGCTGCGCACGGTGGGCAGTCAGCGCGTGCTCGCGGTGCACACGAATCAGGGCGCGACCCTGGTGATTTCGCAGCGGCTCGAGCCGACAAGGAACGTGCTCGATCGACTCGCCTGGTTGCTGTTCGTCGTCGGTGGCTGCGGCGTCGTGCTCGCCGCCGCGGCAGGTACCGCCGTCGGCCGCACCGGATTGCGGCCGATCGGACGGCTGACCGCGGCGACCGAGCGGATCGCCCGCACCGACGACCTGACGCCCATCCCGGTGACCGGCGACGACGAACTCGCCCGGCTCACCGAGAGTTTCAACGCGATGCTGCGCGCGCTGGCCGAATCACGCGACCGCCAGCGCCGACTGGTCGCCGACGCCGGGCACGAACTGCGCACCCCGCTCACGTCGCTGCGGACGAACACCGAACTGCTGATGGCATCGAGTCGTCCCGGCGCCCCGCGCATTCCGGATGAGGACATGGCCGAACTGCGCTCGGATGTGATGGCACAGATCGAGGAGCTGTCGAACCTGGTCGGCGACCTGGTCGACCTGGCGCGCGAGGACGCGCCCGAAACCGTCTACGAGCGCGTTGATCTCGGCGAGGTGGCCGAGCGTGCGCTGGAACGGGCACGTCGGCGCCGCGGCTCGGTCGAGTTCGTCTCGGCGGTGCGGCCGTGGTTCGTCTACGGCCACGAGGCCGGCCTGGAGCGGGCGATCCTCAATGTGCTCGACAACGCCGCGAAGTGGAGTCCGGCGGGGGCTCAGGTCTACGTCGAGATGCGCGAAACAGGGCGCGGCTTACTCGAACTGACCGTCGACGACGCTGGGCCAGGTATCCCGCCCGCCGAACGCGAGCTGGTGTTCGAGCGCTTCTACCGGACCACCGCCTCGCGCTCCATGCCCGGCTCGGGTCTCGGCTTGGCGATCGTCAAGCAGGTCGTGACGAAACATGGCGGCACGATCACCATCGAGGCATCAGGCAGGGGTGGTGCCCGGATCAGGATCGTCCTGCCGGGCGAAGGCGAACGGCCCGCGAGCTGATCGCACTCCCGCTAGTCGCATCACGGGGTCTGTCGTACCGCCCACGACCGGCCGCCGTGGTGTTGGATGACACAGGATCCGATGTTCGCGGGCCGGGCGAACTGGCGGGTGGAGCCGTATCGTATGGCGAGGGGAGCGGTCGGTAGGGCCGCGCACAGTGGGTACACAGTCTCGGACAATTGAAAGCACGGTCTCAGTCCGCTCTCAGTCGTCGTCGTCAAGCTTGTCGACAGATGCTGAGGAGAAACGAGGAGTCCATGACCGAGGATTCGAAGGACCGGCGGGACGAGCCGGAAACGGCGAACGCCGCACCGGATCAGCCCAACCCGACCGATCAGATCCCGGCCGCACCGACGGGGCCCGTTGGCGCGCCATACGGGGGCGGCTACGCGCCGCAGGGGCCCGGGTACGGGCCGTACGAGGCGCCGCGTCAGCCCTACGAGGCGCAGCAGCCGCAATACGAGGCGCAGCAGCCGATGGGGCACTATCCGCCGCCGCACCAGCACACCCAGCCGTTCCCCGGCCCGGATTACATCGCCCCGCCGTTCGAGCACGGACAACCCTTCGAGCAGCAGGGCGCTCCGCTCGGCGTGCAGCAGGCGCCCGCCCGGCGTCCGGTCCGCACCGGCCTTGTCGTGGGTGCGGTCGCGCTGGCACTGGTCAGCGGCGGCATCGGCGGCGCGGTCGGCGCGCTCGCCACGCACTCGGACAACGGCCGGTCGACCATCAGCAACGCGCTCGACCAGCCGAAGCCCAACGTCAACAACGTCTCCAACGCGCCGGCGGGCTCGACCCAGGCGGTCGCGCAGAAGGTACTGCCGAGCGTGGTGATGATCAAGGTCGCAAGCAGCCGCGCCGAGGGCGAGGGCTCCGGGGTGGTGCTGTCCTCCGACGGCCTCATCCTGACCAACAATCACGTCGCCGCGGGCGGTGGTCCCGGCGCCAAGATGGACGTCCTGTTCGCCGACGGCAGCTCCGCGCCCGCGACCATCGTCGGCGCCGACCCGGTCTCCGATCTCGCCGTCATCAAGGTCACCGGCAAGACCGGCCTGACCCCGATCGATCTCGGCACCTCGGCGGATCTGCAGGTCGGCCAGCCGGTCGTCGCGATCGGCTCGCCGCTCGGCCTGGCCGGGACCGTGACCACCGGCATCGTCTCCTCGCTGAACCGGCCGGTGTCGACCCAGGGCGAGGGTCCGCAAACCGCACCCGGCGTCAACCCGGTGATCGACGCCATTCAGACCGACGCCGCGATCAACCCCGGTAACTCCGGTGGCGCGCTTGTCGATGGCACCGGCAAGCTCATCGGCATCAACACCGCGATCGCCAGCCTCGGCGCCGGTGAGCCGGGAGCTGGCCAGCAGAGCGGCTCGATCGGCCTCGGTTTCGCCATTCCGGTCGACCAGGCCCGTCGCGTCGCCGACGAGCTCATCAAGACTGGGCACGCCACCTACGCGCAGATCGGCGTCAAGATCCAGGCGCAGGCACAGGACGCGATCAACGGCGCGCGGGTGATGGAATCCACCGCCGATGGTCCCGCCGCGAAGGCCGGGATTCCGTCGGGCGTCATCATCACCAAGCTCGACGACCGCAGCATCACCACCGGCGACGCGCTCGTCGCCGCGGTCCGTTCGCACCAACCAGGAGACAAGGTGAAGGTCACCTACACCGATGACCAAGGCAACAACCCCAAGACCGTCGACGTGACCCTGACCGGCGCGCCCGCGGACGGTGGCAGGTGATGCGGGTACTGCCGGGTGGCCGGACTCCGCAGCTCGACACGGCCGCAGCGGTTCTCGGCACAACCGCTACGGTGAGCACCATGGAAATCGATGCTCCGGTGGCGGGGCGTGCTCTGGTGGTGGTCGTCGATGATCGAACGGCGCATGGAGGTATTGACTCGCTCGGCCCGCTGGTCACCGAGCTGCTCACCGAGGCTGGCTTCCTCGTGGACGCGTCGGTCTCGGTGCAGGCCGACGAGGTCGAGATCCGCAATGCGCTCAACACCGCGGTGATCGGCGGTGTCGATCTGGTCATCTCGGTCGGCGGCACCGGAATGTCCCCGCGCGACGTCACCCCGGAGGCCACCTCCCAGGTGCTCGACCGCGAGCTGACGGGTATCAGCGAGGCGCTGCGTTCGTCCGGTCGGGTGGCCGGTTCGCTGGACGCCGGGCTGTCCCGCGGCGTCGCCGGTATTTCCGGCAGCACTCTGGTGGTCAACCTGCCGGGCACCCGCGCCGCGGTGCGCGACGGCATGGCGACGCTCGGCCCGCTGGCGAGCAAGGTGATCGGCGAGCTCTCCGGATTGGTCGACTGATTACGGTTTCCAGTTCTTCCGACGACATCCCTCGTCCGGCCGCTCGCCGGGCGAGGGATGCGGCGCGTCTCGCCGAGATCTTCGGCGACACCCTCCCAGACACTACGAGCGATGAACGCGGACACGACTCGGGAAACGATTCCTCGTCCGATGATTGGTTGCGCGCGCAAAAGCCGCCGCATCACGGTTGATTGCCCAAATCTACGTAGCAGCTACGTATTGAGAAGTCGGCTCGCCGTAACTTACCTGTGACTATTTCAGATCGGCGTTATTCCGCCGAGATTTGTACGGCTCTGTGCCGTATTCAGCGCTTGGCGCCTTAATGACTTTGTTAGCGCCGTTCGGTCGGCCCAACTGTCTCCGCCAGCCATTTATGCACGTTAAGTATTGTCTGTTTGTTAACGACTGTGATCTACATCACATTGATCTTTACGAAAGCTTACGTTGCAGCGCCGTTACCTAGCGTTTAATGTTCGCCACGAGCCAACCCACAACTGGACCCCGCAGGCCCGGGTCGGCGCATATGTGGTCGCCCCGGCGGAACCCGGCTCGGTTCCGTTGCCAGCTACCGTTGCGCCGAACTTACAACCGGTTACACATCGGCAATAAAGTGACGACACACTGAGCTGGGCCTGAGAGGACCATTGTCACCCTCGAACGTCGAGGTTGACTGTTTGAACCTGATGAGGGGAAGTATGAGCGAGAACCGCACCAACGGTCTGCGCCGCGGTATCCGCGTCGCGGGCGTGGGCGCTGCCGCGGCCGTGGCCATGGGACTGCTTTCGACCGGTGCCGCGAACGCGGACGCCTTCGTGCCGTTGCCGGACGGTCAGAAGGTCGGACCCGGCGTCACCGTTTCCCGAAATGGCGAACACGCCTTGATTTCGCCGTCGCTGGCGGCCAACGGCGCGGGCCGTGTCGTGTGGGTGTCGGGTAATGCCGTCGCCGACGTCTCTGTCACCCCCGAAGGCAAGGTCGGCCCGACGAACGGCCCAACCAACGCTCCGGGCACCAACAACTCCTCGACGCATGGCGTGTCGCAGCTGAACACCGGCTACATCGTCGGTTGCCAGGTCAGCATCGCCGATGACGCGATCTCGGCGGGTGTCTCCGGCGGCGTCAACCTCAGCGGCGCGAATGTCGGCGGTTCCATCGGGCTCAACCTCGGCCCCGGTGAAGTCAAGTTCGTGCAGATCGACTACAAGGACATCACCAAGCCCGGCACGTACTCCGTCGAGTACCAGGATGCCGAGATCGACATCCAGGGTTGCGCGGGCTACGCCCAGGCGCGTGCCTACACGGTCGTCGAGATCATCGGCGACAACTACTCGAAGACCACCCTCTACGGGATGCCGTTCAGCATCGGCTGACGTCTGTCGAAACACACGAACACTCTTCTCGCTGAAGCGAACTCAATCCCTCGAGGGGTAGTACACATGATCAACCGTAAGAACTTGGCACGGATGGCCGGTGTCGGCGCCGCTGCCACCATGGCCTTGGGCCTGTTCTCCACCGGCGCCGCGAACGCCGATACCTTTGTCCCGCTGCCGGGTGGTGAAATCACCAAGACGCTGTCCGACGGCACCGTGGTGACGATCAAGCTGGTCGGCGAATCCGCCAACATCAACCCGTCCATGGGTTCCACCCCGGTGCACCGCAACGCGTGGGTCTCCGGCAGCGCGCAGGTCCAGCTGTCCGGTGCCGCGGGCGGCTCGATCTACCCGGGTTACACCGTCGGCTGCCAGGTCAACATCGCGGGTGGTGGCACCACCGGCGGCGTCGACGGCTCGGTCGACTGGAGCGATGGCAAGAACGTCAAGCCGAGTGTCGGCGCCACCACCGGCGGCAACCTGACCCTCGGCCCGGGCGAGTCGAAGTCCTTCTACGTGCTCGACCTCGAGCAGGCCGACGACTTCGGCAACGAGGCGCACAAGAAGCGCAACAAGTTCCAGGGCACCAGCGGCTCGGTCACCTGGGCCGACGAGACCATCGGCCTGACCGGTTGTGCCGGTTACGCCCAGGCGCGGGCATTCGTCAGCGTCGAGGTCGAGACCGACAACGTCATCACCTGGGTGACGCTGTGGGGAGCCCCGTTCAGCCTCGGCTGAGCCGACGCGAGTAGCACCTCGCAGACAAACGAAACGAGCCCGTCGCGCCCTACGCGACGGGCTCGTTTCGCGCGCAAACGCCTTGTACCCCAACCTTTTTGGCGAGCTTAGCGGATATTCGAAGTAACATACGCGAAATCTGTGAGAAAGCTGGCAAAAGGCAATAACATAAGGCCCACCCAAGATCGTCCTATGACGGGATGGTCGGCAATTCGCTTGATGGACAGAACATTCCATCTCGCTATGCCGGTCTGAAAGGGCAAACTCGGCCTCGACAACCCGAGGTCGACCGCTAGAACCTGATGAGGGGAAGTATGAGCAAGATCCGCACCAGCGGTCTGCATCGAGGCGTCCGCATTGCGGGCGTCGGCGCTGCGGCTGCCGTGGCCATGGGCCTACTTTCGACCGGTGCCGCAAACGCCGATACCTTTGTGCCGTTGCCGGACGGCCAGAAGATCGGTCCCGGCGTGACCATCTCGCGCAACAGCGAGCACGCCTTGATTTCGCCGTCGATGGCGGCCAACGGCGCAGGTCGCGTCGTGTGGGTGTCGGGTAATGCCGTCGCCGACATCACTGTCACGCCCGAAGGCAAGGTCGGCCCGACCAACGGCCCAACCAACGCTCCGGGCACCAACAACTCGTCCACGCACGGAACGTCGCAGCTGAACACCGGCTACATCGTCGGTTGCCAGGTCAGCATCGCCGATACCGCCATCTCGGCGGGCGTCTCCGGCGGCGTCAACCTCGATGGCGCCAACGTCGGTGGCTCCCTCGGGCTGAAGCTCGGCCCGGGTGACGTCAAGTTCGTGCAGATCGACTCCAAGGACATCACCAAGCCGGGTGTCTACTCGGTCGAATACCAGGACGCCGAGATCGAGATCCAGGGCTGTGCCGGGTACGCCCAGGCCAGGTCGTACAGCGTCGTCGAGATCATCGGCGACAACTACTCCAAGACCACCCTCTACGGTGCGCCGTTCAGCATCGGCTGACGCACCGGATCCGCCATCTCTGTTCTCGCTGAAGCGAATTCGATCCTTTAGGACATACACACATGATCAACCGTAAGAAACTTGCGCGAGTGGCCGGGCTCGCTGCCGCCGCCACGCTCGCAGTCGGGCTCTTCTCTACCGGCGCGGCCAACGCCGATACCTTCATCCCGCTGCCGGGCGGTGAACTCGTCAAGACGCTGTCCGACGGCACCGTGGTCACGGTCCGGCTGACCAACGAATCGGCCAATATCAGCCCGTCGATGGGCTCCACCCCGGTGCACCGCAACGCGTGGGTCTCCGGGTCCGCGTCGGTCGACATCCAAGGCGCGAAGGGCGGCGCGATCCTGCCGGGTTACGTCGTCGGCTGCCAGGTCAACATCGCCGGTGGTGACGGGAGCGGCGGCGTGACCGCCGGCAGCGACTGGGAAGGCAAGAGTCCGAAACTCGGCACCACCGGCGGCGCCAACCTGACGCTCGGCCCGGGCCAGGCGAAGTCGTTCTACGTCATCGACCGGGAAAAGGCCGACGACTTCGGCAACGAGGTGCACAAGAAGAGCTGGGCCTTCACCGGTCCGAGCGCCTCGACCACCTGGGCCGACGAGACCATCGGTCTGTCCGGCTGCGGCGGTTACGCGCAGGCTCGCTCGTTCGTCAAGGTCGAGATCGAGACCGACACGGTCATCACCTGGATGGTCTTGTGGGGCCAGCCCTTCAGCCTCGGCTGATATCGAATATCAACTAGCACAATAGGAACGGGCCCGACGCTACCGCGACGGGCCCGTTTCTTGTTCTTGCACAAGCATATTCAGGACTCGTGCTTACCGCCCGCGCTGCGCTGCCCCTCGGCGAGCAGGTCGCGGATCTGAATGAGCAGTTCGGTGTCGCTGAGCTCGACGGCCTCCTTGCTGAACCGCTTCTTCACATGCAGAGCGGGCAGCACGAGCACGAGGTACAACACCGCGGCGATGATCACGAAGTTGATCGCGGCGGTGATGATCGGACCGACCTGAACGAAGGTCGCGGGTTTATCGGCAACCAGCTGGAAACCGAGGCCGAGTTCGTTATTGCCGCCGAAGACGGCCAGGATCGGGTTGACGATGCCATTGGTGAACGCGGTGACGATCGCGACGAACGCGGTGCCGATGACCACCGCCACCGCCAGGTCGACAACGTTTCCGCGGAATAGAAAGTCCTTGAAACCCTTGAGCATTGCCGATATCTCCTCCCAGGGGGACGGCAGCCGGCGGAACCGGCGGGGTAGGTAAGCCGTGTGTGGAGCTGACAAGTGGTGCTCGGCGGTCGACGCCCGTGGCATCGCCGATGCTAGTTGACCTTGATGGCAAATGTGCGGACAACTCAGTGGAAGACAACGGTGAGCGCGGTGTGCAGGGACGCGGCCGCGACGACGGTGGCGTGTTCGGCGTCCATCGCGACCAGGACCACCCGTTCCTTGCCGGCGCGTCCGTCGCCGGGACCGGATACCAGCACCACCGCGGCATCGGTGGCCAGGGTGCGGGCGGGTCGCGAGCCCTGTTCTTCGCCGCCGACCACGTCGACCCGGTCGCCCGCACGCAGGATGTCGGCGACCGCGGTGTCGGCCAGGCGGATCGGCACGATTCGCGCGTCGCGCGCGCCGGTCGCGACGGCGGCCAGGCGCGGCCCGACGACGCGGATATCGGTGAATACCTCGCCGCCGCGCATCGCACCGGTCAACGTGGCACCGATCACCGCGGCCGGGTCGCGCACGACGCCGTCGGGCAGTGCGGAGGATTCGCGGGGCGCCGATCGAAGGTCATCCGCTTCGAGGACGTGTCCCGGTGCGAGATCATGTCCGGCGACGACGACCGACGCCCGTTCGGCGCCGGGATCACCACGCAGGAACAGGATCGCGGCCAGCAATACCAGGCCGAGGGCGAGCAGTCGCCGCGCCAGCAAACCGTCTGCCCAGGGTGGTCGATGCCACACCCCGAAGCGCGGTCCGCCGCCGCGGCCGAGATCGGCGAATGAGCGAGTCATGGCCGAATCCTATGACCGCGCGCCCACCCGACATGGCAGGAAAAGGGCTACCTGTGGATAACTGAGAGGCTGTGGATAACTCGGAGAATCAGCTGGCCACAGCGGTGCTGGTGGACGTGCTGCTGCCGTTGGACGAGCCGGAATCCGAGCTCGACGACGTCGACGAGCTCGACTCCTTCGACCCGTTCGAACCGTTGTCGGACTTCGCGGGCTCGCTCGCGGTGGACGCGCCACCGCGGCTGTCGGTGCGGTAGAAGCCGCTGCCCTTGAACACGATGCCGACCGAATTGAACAGCTTGCGCAGCTTTCCGGAGCACTCCGGGCACACCGTCAGCGCATCGTCGGAAAAGGACTGAACGATGTCGAAGCGGTTGTCACACTGGGTGCACGCATACGAGTAAGTTGGCACAGCATCCTCCGCAAGTTTTCGTCATCTGGCACTCTACAGCCGACAGTGCCAACGTTGCCAATCTACCTTTCATTCCGCGGCGTGATCTTCGCCAAGTCGTAGCAACCCGCGGCCGGGGGTGAGTGCCCAGCCCATTTTCCGGTCGTGTGGCTCCGCAGGCAGCCGGTTGACGAGTTCGTCATCGCCGACGACCGCGACCAGCCGCGCGTCCGGGCGTGCCGCGCCGAGCGTTCGGTCGTAATAACCGGCCCCGCGCCCGAGCCGCACCCCGTGCCTGTCCACCGCGAGTGCCGGAACCAAGATCAACTCCGCCCAGCCGACCGCGGCGGTCGGCAGCGGTTCGCCGATCGGCTCGAGCAGGCCGAACCTGGCTCGCCGCAAGCTGTTCCGGCCGGTGTACTCGGCCCAATTCAACGGCCCCGGCGGACCGGTGACCGGCACGAGCACCCTGGCACCCGCCGCACGAAGCACGTCGAGCACCTGCGTCGACCCCGGCTCACCGCGCACCGGCACATAGGCGCACACCCACTCGCGAACGTCGAGCCGACCCGCGGCCGCAACCAGTCCGAGGGTGTTCGTCGCATGCTCTTCGGCGGACATCGCCGCCCGTCGAGCAAGAATTTCGGTGCGCCATGCATGTTTATCGCGCTCACCGGGCATCTCCATGGCGATCACCATAGGCTGACCGGAATACCGGTCGGCTCGACGCCGAGTCAGGGGCTGCGACGATGGATAGGGTATGCGCATGACAGCAAAGGCCGGACAACCCGGCGATGCCACGCTGGTCTCGTGCTTCCGCACGGCCGTGGTGCCCGCCGCCGGGCTGGGAACACGATTCCTGCCCGCGACCAAGACGGTGCCGAAGGAGCTCCTCCCGGTGGTCGACACCCCCGGCATCGAGCTGGTCGC
Source organism: Nocardia sp. NBC_01499 (assembly GCF_045040275.1). Taxonomy (NCBI): domain Bacteria; kingdom Bacillati; phylum Actinomycetota; class Actinomycetes; order Mycobacteriales; family Nocardiaceae; genus Nocardia; species Nocardia sp. NBC_01499. Next base: position 6,626,674 of record NZ_CP109426.1, read on the forward strand.
CGCCGAGGCCGCCGAGTCCGGCGCCCAGCGGCTGGTGATCGTCACCTCGCCGGGCAAGGACGGTGTCGTCGCGCACTTCGTCGAGGACCTCGTGCTGGAGGGCACGCTCGCCAAGCGCGGCAAATTCCAGCTGCTCGAGAAGGTGCGCAAGGCGCCGGGCCTGCTCGACGTCACCTCCGTGGTGCAGGAGCAACCGCTCGGCCTCGGCCACGCGGTCGCCCAGGCCGAGGCGGTCCTCGACGACGACGAGGACGCCATCGCGGTGCTGCTGCCGGACGACCTGGTGCTGCCCTCCGGCGTGCTCGACGTGATGTGCCGCGTCCGCCGCAAGCGCGGCGGCACCGTGCTGTGCGCCATCGACGTCCCCAAGGACGAGGTCAGCGCCTACGGCGTGTTCGACGTGGCGACCGTGCCGGACGCGGTGAATCCGAATGTGCTCCGGGTCAAGGGCATGGTGGAAAAGCCGGCCCTCGCCGATGCGCCGTCCACCTTCGCCGCCGCCGGTCGATACCTGTTGGACCGCGCCATCTTCGACGCGCTGCGCCGCATCGAGCCGGGCGCGGGCGGCGAATTGCAACTCACCGACGCCGTCGCCCTGCTCATTGCCGAGGGCCATCCAGTTCATGTGGTGGTGCACCGTGGGTCGCGCCACGATTTGGGCAACCCGGGCGGCTATCTTCGTGCTGCGGTCGATTTCGCTTTGGAACGCGACGAATACGGCCCTGCCCTACGGGAGTGGTTGGAGCATCGGCTCGGGCCCGACTGGGATCCGCAGCTGACGACCTACGACTGAGGCGTCGGGTTTCGCTGATAGTGGACCGTCGGGTACGAATGATGGTTCACCGTCGCGTGCGCGGAATCGATTGTGCCGAAGCGAAATCGCGCGGCGTAGTCGGTGGTGTGCGAAGAGATCAGGAAGGGCTGGATGCGCTCGGTTGAGGATCAGCAGATCAAGGTGACCGCCGCGGCGGTCGCCCCTCGGCCGGTCCGGGTCGCGATTTCCGAGGCCCAGGGCCTGCTGTGTGCCGAGGACGTCGTTACCGAACGACCGCTGCCCGGTTTCGATCAGGCGGCGATCGACGGCTACGCGGTGCGCAGCGTCGACGTGGCCGCCGCTGGCACCGACATTCGCAACGAAGACGACGAACTGGTCGACCTGATGCTGCCCGTGGTCGGCGAGGTGACCGCCGGATCACGCCAGCCCATCCGGCTGCAGCCGCGCCAGACCGTCCGCGTCGACACCGGTGCACCGCTGCCGACGCTCGCGGACGCCGTGCTGCCCCTGGACTTCACCGACGGCGGCCGCGCGAAAATCAAGATCTACGAACCGGTCCGCTCCGGCGACTACGTGCGGCGCATCGGCGACGATGTGCAGCCCGGCGATGTCGCGGTGCGCGCGGGCACCATCATCGGCGCGGCCCAGGTGGGACTACTAGCGGCCGTCGGGCAGGACAAAGTGCTCGTGCATCCGCGGCCGCGGCTTTCGGTGATCTCGGTCGGCGGCGAGCTCATCGATATCGATCGCACGCCGGGCCCAGGCCAGGTCTACGACGTGAACTCCTACGCCCTCGCCGCGGCGGCCAGGGACGCTGGCGCGGACGTGAACCGGGTCGGCATCGTGAGCGCGGATCCGCGGCGATTACGCGACGTGGTCGAGGGGCAGCTGGTGCGTTCCGAGGTGGTCGTCATCGCGGGCGCGGTCGGCGGCTGGGCCTCCGATCAGGTCAGGGAGGCGCTCGAAGGGCTCGGCGAACTCGAAATAGCCCGCGTCGCCATGCATCCCGGCTCCGTGCAGGGCTTCGGACGGCTCGGCCGCGACGAGGTGCCCACCTTCCTGCTGCCGTCCAACCCGGTCGGCGCGCTTGTCGTTTTCGAGGTGATGGTGCGTCCACTGATCCGAATCGCCTTGGGCCGCAGGCATCCCATGCGGCGGATCATCATGGCGCGGACCATCACGCCGATCAGTTCCATGGCCGGTCGCAAGGGCTACCTGCGCGCGCAGCTGATGCGCGACGAGGCCACCGGCGACTATCTCGTGCAACCACTCGGCGGTGGCGCCGGCGCCTCGTCGCACCTGCTCGCCACCCTGGCCGAGGCCAACAGCTTGATCGTGATAGATCCCGACGACACCGAGATTCGCACCGGTGACGAGGTCAGGGTCGCTTTCCTCGCACAGCGCGGCTGAGGCGTGGAGACAATGAGCGTTTTCCGGGTCACCCAGCATCCGGGCTGGCCCGCGCGACTCGGCCCGATCCGGGTCGCGGCGGGCGAGGTCACCCTGCGCCCGGTGCGGCTGCGCGACGCCGCCGCGTGGAGTCGAATCCGGTTGCGGGACAGGGAACATCTGGAGCCGTGGGAGCCGACCGGTCGCGGCGCGTGGGAGGCGCGCAACCACGCGTCCAACTGGCCGTCGCTCTGGTCGAGCCTCAAGGCCGAGGCTCGGCGTGGCGCCATGATTCCGTTGGTGATCGAGGTCGACGGCACCTTCAGCGGGCAGCTGACCGTCGGCAATATCGTGCGCGGCGCGCTGCGTTCTGGCTGGATCGGTTACTGGGTGGCCAAGGATCTCAGCGGCCAGGGCGTCGCGACCGCGGCGCTCGCGCTCGGCCTCGACCACTGCTTCGGGCAGGTCGGCCTGCACCGGGTCGAGGCGACCGTGCGGCCGGAAAACCTGGCAAGCCAAGCGGTATTGCGCAATGTCGGCTTCCGCGAGGAAGGACTGCTGCGCCGCTACCTCGACGTGGACGGCGCCTGGCGCGATCACCTGCTCGTCGGCATCACCGTCGAGGAACTCATGGGCACGGTCGTCGACCGGCTCGTTCGCGATGGCCGGGCCATCCTGCCCTGAGAATCGTGCAATACGGACACGCCCGGCGCATCCGACGCGCGGACGAATTGGTGACTTTGTGACAGGTGTGGCGGGTGTGCACGGCGCGCCTGCCGTATCTCGACGCGCCACGGAATTACCCTACGGACGTCGGAGGTGCGTCCTGCACCCTCGGCAGGGAGCCTGCGAGGCGACCGGCGTCCACGCCGCAGCGGCGGACGGAAGCCGGGCGGACGCGGGGCGTGCTGCGCACCGCTCGCCGGCCGAACGGACCAAACCAGGCCGGGACGGAGGTGCTGACCGCGATGCCGAATTCGATTCTGTGGATCGGCCTGGTCGTGCTCTGGGTCTTCGTCCTGTTCCCCATCCTCGCCGACCGGCACCCGAGGATCCGGCGGACCACCGACGCCGCCCTCGCCACCCGCGTGCTCGTGCGCGGAGATTCCAAGCGGCGCACCAAGAGTGGGCCGGCCGCTGGCCACGAAACCGACCCGAACTGGCGGCCACGCCGCGCACAGAGAAAGCATGCCCACAGCGATGATGCGGAGGACCGGATGACAACACCGGCCGACGAACCCGTCACCGAAGGTGACCTACCGGCGATCGCCGAATCCGCGGCATCCCAGCCCGATCCCGACATCGCTGACGCCGAGCTGGACGACGCCGAACTCGCCGACGCCGAGGTGTCCGAGACTGAAACGGCAAGCGCCGAAACGGAAGACGCCGAATCCGACGCCGAGGTCACCGCGCAGAACGACGACGCGGTCGATGGAGACGGTGCCGACGAAGAACGCACCGAACCGGTGGCAGCTCGGATACCCCCCGCGCCCTCCACCGCACCCGCGCGCGTCACCAACGACGACGACTACCGCACCGACGAGGAAGCCGACCTCGAGCACGCCACTCGACGCACCCGCGACGACTACGACCCCGACGACCTCGACTACGTCCCCACCCGCCGCGGCCGCGGCGGCTTCGACCCCGAAGCCGACGCCATCGCCCGCGCCGCCCGCTACACCTTCCGCCAGCGCGCCGTCCTCGGCCTAGTCCTGGCAGGCTTGCTGTGCGGCGGCCTCGCCGTCGCGATGACACCACACTTCTGGTGGGGCTGCGGCCTGGCCGGCCTCGTCCTCATCGGTTACCTGACCTACCTGCGCAAGCAAGTACGCATCGAAGAAGACATCCGCCGCCGCCGCGCCGCCCGCCTCAGCCGCGCCGAACAACTCGGCGAACCTCGTCAAACCCACGCCTCCCGCGCCGCCATGGACCGCGACACCGCCCGCGCCCTACGCCGCCGCTCCGCCCTCCTCGAAGTAGACGACGAAGACCCCATGTTCGACCACCTGGACCCCTTCGACCCCGCCACCGCCCGCGCCCTGCGCGACCGCACCGGCGGCGGCGACATGCGCCGCGCCGCAGGCGAGTAACAGCAGCAGCGAAACTCCGCATCACCCCAGCTCAACCCCCCGATTCGGAGTCTCGCAGCATCCTTTGCTAAAGTGACACAGCGCGGTTCCCCGGAGCCGCACGGGGCTATAGCGCAGTTGGTAGCGCGTCTCGTTCGCATCGAGAAGGTCAGGGGTTCGATTCCCCTTAGCTCCACGCTTGGCGGCTCATGCTCATGGAGAGCGTGAGCCGTTTTTCGCGTTCCGCGTGTTTTGTGGGGGTGCAACCCCCACACGCCGCCCGGCGGGCTTCGCCCCCGGACCCCCTCCGTTGCTCGCCTGCTTCGATGCCATGCCCCCGGACCTCTCCCAGGTCCGCCTCCCCAAAGCCGCTTCGCCCCCGGACCCCCACTCCGGTTCGTCAGGCCGAGGACATGCCCTTCCCGGCTGCCTACCCCGAACGCCGCTTCGCCCCGCCCCATCCCCGGGTTCGACGTGCATGAGGACATCCGCCGTCACCCGCGCCGACAAGCCAGCGTCATCGAGAATCGTCGCGACCGCGCCCCGGAAGCTGTGCGCTGTTACGTCGTCCGGAATGCCCAACGCGTCGCGACCTCGCTGCCATTCATGCCCGACGTTCTGCGGATCACGCAGTGTCCACACGGTCGAAGGAAACACCAGATCAAGCACCGCCTCCTCGGTCGGCGGAGACGCAAGCTTCCGCACTGCCAGGTTCTTGCGCCGCTGTTTCAGCATCTCTACGACAAACTCGGGCAAAGCCATAGCTGCAACAAGCTATTTCACAAACTCTGCTCAGGTCGGCGGTCAACTATCCACCCTCTCAAGTACGGAAATGCAATCGTGAGAGCCAGCGCGCACATTGCCCGTCCCCACCACCGGCCACTAACTACGAGAGGTAGGCACCGCGGAGTACCCAACTGTCGAGGATTACATCCCGCGCGGATGCATATAAGTCGAGCCCGATCCAACGGACGGACCGGGCTCGTAGGCTCACAGAGCGAGTCGCCTACTTGTGGTCGAACTCTCGCGGCTCGCTCAGCTCCCGGTCAACAACAGTTCGATCTCGCCGATTCGGCGATCAAGCCGGGCAGAACGCACCGCGTCCGCCGCCTTACGGGCAGCAGCGATCGTCGCCTCGGCCGCGTCGAATTCTCGGCTTCGCACATACGATTCCGCAAGCCAGGTCTGATACAGCGCTACCTCCCGAGCGTGCTCCTGTGGGTAGCCCTCAATCGCCCGCAAAAGTAGCGGACTCGCGAGGCTCGGTTGCCCCAGCTCGACAAAGCACCGGCCTGCCATCACGTTGATCTCTGAGCGATCCATCCAGTAAACCCATTCGGGTTCTTCGACGTCGGCCGATCGACGGTCGTAAGCGTCATCAACGGCATCCAGGGCACGCATCGTGCTGTCCCGATCACGAGAGCGCGCTGATGCCCATGCAACTCGCTCGGTCAGAAGTGCTTCAACTACTGGCGTAGCGTCTCGTGCACCTCTTACTGCGGTCTTTGCAAGAAGCGATGCGTCAGCGGGATCGCCGATGTTCGAAATCTGATAGGCGAGGCTCGATAACAACTGACCGGCTAACACTCGATTGCCTGCCGCTGTTGCGGCGTTATGCCCGTCTAGATAGGAGCGCTGAGCCTGAGCGTACCGACCAGCGTCGCTGGCAACCCACCCAACAAGTTGTGCCAACTCCCCGGCGCTAGTCCGGAGTCGCCGACCGATCTCGTCTGTGTAGCTGCACTCCATGATGGCCTTGCGAACATCTTCGAATTCCCTGTCGACCAAAGGCAGTAAGTCTTTTCCGCCGATGTGGTCGTCCAGGTGACGCAGTTCGATCACTCGGTTCTCGAGGTCGGTCGCCAGGTCGTTTCCGACGCGCCGCCCGGCAGCAGAATGGGTCGTCGCCACAGAGTCGGCCACAAGCCACTCGTGCGCGATGCGGATCGGATCATCCGGAGGTGCCATCAGAGCATCTACAGGGATGTTCAACGCTCGCGAGTACGCGGTGATGTGCTCGGCTCTAATGTCGCGCTGACCGTTCTCCAGCATCCCCAGAAGCGACTTGGAGTAGTGAGTCCGCCCAGCGAGCACCGCCAGGCTAACTCGCTGAGATTCGCGAGCGAGCCGGAGAAGTGCGCCGGGACTATCCATTGGGTTGCCGCATCCGATCTGTGGACCTTTGTGGACACCGAACCTGTTCTGTGTCAAGCGGTATAGAACAAGACTACTACTGAACGCCTGGTCGGGAGTTGAGTCCTAATCCGTATCAACTTCCGTTTCGGTTGACCTTTTGCATTACCGGGGCCGGGCGCACCTCAGCCGTAGTCGACGCACCGGAGGTCGGCAGATGCCGAACAACGAGGTACGACCACCAGCCCTGGTCAACGGGCCACTTGTTCAGGGGTGGGCTGCGCCTGTCGCAACGTCCCGGTGCTGGGGTGAAGCACCAACCCCCAGCACCGGGCGCATCACTAGAGAGGTTATGTGATGCATCGAGATCGGTTGCGTACCACCGAATCCCCGGATAACCGGAAGGTCGTAACGTGGCGGCTGGTGGGTCGAGACTGCCAGGTACTCAACTTTCAGAATCGGGCCGATGCGTCACCGGCCTACCGGTGGCCTAGCGGGACTGAACTTCATTCCACTGCACCGGGATTGGTGATACTCGACGGCCTGCCGTCGCTGTGGGAAGCGCGCGAAGCCTTCTACGACCATCACGACCTGTGGGACGCCCTACGTCATGACTATTGGGTCGCCTTGCTGGATCCGACCGATCAACCAAACCCGTTGGGAGCGTGAAAGATGACGACGAAATGTGAATGCGGGAAGATCAGCGACCACGACGGGATAATTCCGAGACGTTGCCCCTGGGTCGGGACGCGGGTCGTAGACGCCGTGCCGACTTCGTGGTGAAGCCGGGGCATGATCATGGGGACGTTTGAAGACTTTCGCCAGCAGGTGACCGCAAACGCCGAGCGCGTAGGGCTTGCGTTGCGTCGCAGGAACCGCGCACCGTACGGGTTCGAGTTGATCAATGAGCACGGCGACGTACCGACGTCCGGAACGCTGGAGGAGCTAGACGGCTATCTGGCTGACCAGTGGGTGAAGACCGGTGCCGACAGCGTCGGTGATCGTTAAGCGCGGTGACCGAGTACAAGGCGGCTCTAGCTGAATGGCTCAGGGCCGCAGACGCGTTCAACGCCGCGGGGGAACCGCAGGCCGGGCCGGTACTCGAACGGCTCGAAGCTGCACGGGAACGATTTGTCAACGCGCAGAAGCCCGACCCTACGAGCGAGGAAGACCGACCTATGTCATGGGCTGCTTGTATCTTGACCCGTATACGCGGGGCACCGGCCCGTTCAGGCCACGACGAGAGGGGTAGACGTGAGTGACGACGAACAGCTGACGATGGATCTCGGAGTCGAGCGGACCGCATGGGGTCAATGGGTCGCCCCTGAACGACAGGCAGCGCAAGTGCGGAAATTTCTCGAATATGCGGGGCTGGATGACCTTCCGCCCAAGTTGTGGCCGGAGGATTCCTCAGAATTGCAACGGCTGAACGATATTTGCAGGGAATTGTTCCCGGATTCGGATACACCGTACCGGCCGGAAAACCAGGACATGACCGACGCATTCATCTGCTTCCTCGGCGCGTGTTTCGTGAAATATGTGGATGGCGAATGGGTCGACCACACCGAATTTGGCCCCGATAAATCATTCTATGACGGCGGCGTAAACCCGGCCCTGCGATACGTGGACTACGACGGTGACGAAGACGACAGTACGGTCTTCGAATATATCGATTCCATGATCGATCACAATACTGAGTACGGTGACGGCTTCATTCACATCACCGCCGACCTGCGCCGAAAATATTACAATATGATGTAAATGGGCTCCTGATGGGTGACGGCTACAGCCGGGATCGCGACCAGGTCCCGAACCATGAGCGCGGCAAGATCTTCGAGAACGGCACTGACCGATTCTTTCGTGACCGCGAAAGCGGATACACGCAAGGGTCGCGCAAGTATGAGTTCCGGGACAAGGGTGGTCGCACGGAACGGATTCAGTTCGACAAAATCAGGAATGAGCAGGATCGTAGTCGCACAGATTCGGTTGAAGAAAAGTCCGGCCGGATTGAGGGACGGAAGGACGAAAAACAGCTCCGAGGGGTTCGGGAACTTCTGAACAGGGGTGAGATCAATCGTCATATATTGCGTTCGGTTGAGGGTGAGTCGATCTCGAAGGAGTGCCAGGAACTCATCAATGGGTTGAAGCGCGATTTCCCGGATAGATTCACACACCTAAAAATCTCGCGAACTGATGCCCGCGCGATTTGGGCAATAGGTAAGGATCTGGAACGCGGCAAACAGGTCGAAACGCCGGAGCGAGGCAAACAGCTTGAACTTCCGGGTGTTGGCGAAAAAGCGCGAGAAGCGAAGGCGCAAGAGGCTCAAAAGCAGCGGGACAAACAAGCGGCACTCGCTAAGGCGCGTGGGGCGAAGGAGAAGTTCCAGGCGGTGCAAAGATTCAGCCAAGGCGCTGAGCTGGGCCGAGCCGAAGCTCCACAACGCGTACAGGCCGAACGCGCTCAGCAGGCACAAGAGCGGGCCGAACGGGCTAAGACCCGTGAAACGCCGCAGGCCGAGCGCGATCGGGCCACTCGTGCAGCCGGAGAGAAGGGCGTGAGGGAGTTTCAGGACCGACTTAAGCCCGGCCCTGAGCCGTCCGCAGGCAAAGCACCCGAAAAGAGTACGCCGGAACGAGAGTCGCCCGAAGCTGCGCGCGCCAGGGTCGAGCGCGAAGCTCAGGATCGAGTACTACGCGAATTCCCGTTCCCAGTGCCTAGCCAGTCCCCGGAGCAAGAAACCCCCGAGGTCGGGGAACGAGCCACCCCAGAACTTGGCGACGCGGCCAGCGTGGAACGTGAAGCGGCCGACAAGGCGCGAGTGGCTCAACGCGAAGCCGCCGACAAGGCCCTCCAGGCAGCCCAGGAGCGGTCAAAGGCGTTGGAACAGAACCAACTTCAAGGTCTTTCACCCGAAGTCAGGAATTTACTTGCGTTAGGTCAAGCCCAACCCCCGACAGCGGCGGTGGAGACGAAACCGGGCTATGCGCCCGGTGTCGAGCGTGGCGGTACTGGGCAGACTCAGGGCCGTGACCGAGGACAGTCCCGCGACCGCTGACGCCTGAGACTTGAACCGAGCACGGTCCGCCAGCGGGACATAGTTCACCGCGCCATCTCCCGAACGCGCGGTAGCCGAGTTGAGTGCGTTCGGCTGGCTCGCCGTCCGGGCCTGCCCGATCGGGCTGAACCTCCGGGGTTTGCCGATTTGCGTTCTGTGTGGTGGTTTCGGTGTCACTGCTGGTTGGGGTTGTACCGGAGTAGGTTGTTCGAATGACTGTGGCGGGGGAGCGCCGACCATAGGCTTGTTGTTGTCGTCTTGTGTTGGTCCCAGTCCGTTCTGCTGGGGTTGCCTCGAATCATTTGCGGACGGCGATCCCGGCGTAATGAGCAGTGCAGGAGTACCAGATGACCAAGCCGTTCCCCGCCCCACAGCCCAGCTACCTGTCGGCCGTTGGCTCGCCGAAGAAGCAGAAGAAGTGGGTGTGGCTGGTCGGCGCCCCGGTACTGGCTCTCGTCCTGGCGGCACCCGCATGGAACAGCGTTCCGGCAGCGGCCGACGTCGCTCGGCTGGATATCGCGGCGCCCGTGTCGACAGTTGCGGTCGAATTCTCCCCGGCCAAGCAGGACGTCAACTCCAGCCAGGGCAACGCCATCCGGTCTGCCCAGCAGTACCTCGACTACTCTGCCTTCTCCCGCAGCGGTCTGATCCACCAGCTCGAGTACGAAGGCTTCTCTACCGCAGACGCTACGTTCGCGGTGGACAGCCTGAATGTGGACTGGAACGAGCAGGCGGCAAAGAGCGCCAAGCAGTATCTCGAGTACACCTCGTTCTCTCGGTCCGGACTGATCGATCAGTTGGTGTATGAGGGCTTCACGCGCGCCCAGGCCGAGTACGGAGTCAATGCCGCCTACTGACAACCTCTTTCGGCGGTAGGCCCGGACACCGCAGCACCCCTTTCTGGCTCCTCTCGCTCGACGGTGGCGATGTCACGTATCGCGCGCGGGTCCGCGCACCTGCGCCGCATTGGTACGGAGCGCGGGGTGAAACCTATGGTCAGCGCCGACGTACCTGCTGACTGTTTGCTAGAAGCGAGCACTGCGGCGTGCGCCCGGTCGCAGTGCTCACGTGGGCGCGGCGCGTGGGGTTTCATCACCACCACAGCGTTCACGTCGGGTGCCCGGGCTTAATCGGTCTGGCTTCAGTCAGCGGGAGTGAGCGGTAATGCAGCCGCTGCAGAGCCTCCCGCCGGGCACCTGGACCCGATCCTGGCCGGGAACGGGCCCTGCCGCCAATGCTAAGTAGCCGCATGGCGCGCGTTGGTCGGCCGTCCAAATTGGTTGGCTGACAGTGCTTCCCAACGCGCGCAAAATGCCGGATACCGGATTCGGGTCGCCCGATCCTGGGGTCACACGCCAGCGCGCTAGCCCGTCGCATTGCGACCGGGCGGGCACATGGTCAGATTCGCGAAAAACATTGAGCCGCAACTTTTGATGGACCATGCAGAACAGATGAAGAGAGTTTGGGAGCCCCCGGAAGTGAGAAGAAAGGGAAGAGGAAACCGGAAACCCAAACGAGAGAACTTGTCGCCAATCTGACACGCCGACGGGCGGCCTCAACTAGCCCCAACTAAGTCCCAACTAAGTCGGTGAACGCTGTGCGAGATCGAACGCTCATTCGATCGCCGAAAGTAGTCGAAAGTCGATATATGCCAGCTAGAGGGCGTTCCGTGGAACCGTTGATGGTCCAGGGTTGTCAGTGGTAGTCACCCTTTTCGGTACCGAGAAGGTCAGGGGTTCGATTCCCCTTAGCTCCACGCTTGGCGGCTCATGCTCATGGAGAGCATGAGCCGTTTTTCGCGTTCCGCGTGTTTTGTGGGGGGTGCAACCCCCACACCCCGCCTGGCGGGCTTTGCCCTCGGACCCCTCCTCGGTTCGCGAGTCCGAGGACATGCCCTCTTCCCGGCTGCCTACCCCGAACGCTGCTTCGCCCCGGCGCCGGGTTCGCCAGTCCCGCTGCGCGCCAAACTCATTGGGTAGCGTGGCGACCGTGTCTTCAGAACGATCCGAGAAGTTCCCCTCCATGACTCAAAGGGTTGCCAGAACCATCCCTGGGCGGGGCTTCCCGGGGAATGGGACGGACAGTCAGCGGAAGAGGCGGAAGAACCCGCGCACCTGCTCGACCAGTGACTTCGGCTGCTCCAGCGCGGCGAAGTGGCCACCGTGCGGCATTTCCTCGAACCAGCGCAGGTCGGTGAACCGCAGCTCGGCCTCTCGCCGCGACGGGCGGGTTAGATCGCGTGGGTAGACCGACAGCCCGGACGGCGCGGTGACCTTGTCGCGGAAGTGGGCGAAGCTCTCCCAGTACAGGCGCGCCGACGACGTGGCCGACGCGGTGAACCAATAGACCGAGATCTCGTCGAGGAGCTGCTGCCGCGACACGGCGTCCTCGGGAAGGCCGTCGTTGTCCGTCCAGGCCCAGAACTTCTCGGCGATCCAGGCGGCCTGGCCCGCCGGGGAGTCGGTGAGGCCGTAGCCGAGCGTCTGCGGCCGGGTCGCCTGGATCGCCGAGTACCCCCGGCCGGTGCGCTGGAACTCCTTCTCGGACTCGAGGTTCGCCAACTCCGCGGGCGTCGGGTCGTCGAACGTGCCCGCCGCCACGGACCCCAGGTTCAGGTGCACGCCGGCGACCCGCTCGGGCGCCACCTCGCCCAGCGCGCCGGACACCGCCGAACCCCAGTCACCGCCCTGCGCGCCGTACCGCTCGTAACCCAGCGACACCATCAACGTGTCCCAGGCGCGCGCGATGCGTTTGGTGCCCCACCCGGTCGTCGACGGCTTGTCACTCCAGCCGTACCCGGGCAACGACGGCGCGACCACGTGGAACGCGTCCGCCGGGTCCCCGCCGTGCCCGCGCGGGTCGGTCAGCGGGCCGAGGACCTCCAGGAACTCGAGCACCGAACCCGGCCACCCATGCGTGAGCACCAGCGGGAACGCATCCGGCTCCGGCGAGCGGACGTGCAGGAAGTGGATGCCCAGCCCGTCGACTGTGTCGCGGTACTGCGGGAAGGCGTTCAGCCGCTCGGCGAATCCGAAGTCGTAGTCCTCGGCCCAACTGCGGCAGAGCTCCTGCGCATAAGCCAGCGGCAACCCTTGCGACCAGTCGTCCACCGGCTCGGGCTCGGGCCACCGCGTCCGTCGCAACCGGTCACGCAGATCCGCGATCTCGGCTTCGGTGATGCTGACCTCAAATGGCTTGGCGGCCATAGCGGACTCCCTTGCTTGGTAAGGCGTTATCGGATCGGATGCAGGTCGGGGTGAAGCCATCGACCGGCTCGAAGGGGTGGACCGTCATCGCTGGCTCCCACGCGTGTGGTCAGGTTCGGGTCGACGGCCGGCACCAGGGCGCCGGGTCAGGCTGAGGACGAGTCCGGCCAGGGGAAGTGCCGCGAGCACGGCGAGGGCCATCGGCACTGACACGATGCCGGACAGGCCCGCGACGGTGGCCGGACCGATCCCGCCACCCAGGAAGATCATGAAGTTGAGCAGGCCCTGCGCGGTGTCGCGGTCGCGCGGGGCGACCAGTTCCGGGGCGAGGCCAACCAGGACGGCCTGGGCGCCGGTGAACCCGCACACGGTCAGCGCCGCGCCGACGACAACCGGGACCGGCCCAGCGAAGACCGCGACCACGAGCACGCCGGCGACGGTGAGGGCCGCGAGCCCGGCCGACACCTGCCAACCGGCGAACCGGTCGGTCGAGGCGCCGACCAGTCGCCCGGCCAGCACCGAGCAGGCGGCGGCCGGGACCAAGAGCGCGCCCGCTTCGAGGGCGCCACCGCCCGTGGCCTGCTCGATCAGGGACGGGGCGAGGAACAGCACTCCGTAGTAGCCGGCGAAGATCGTCGCGCCGACGAGCCCGGCCGACAGGAAGCCGCGCGCCGTGATCACCCGCCGGGGCACGAACCCGTCGGGCGTGCGCCGCACGCGCCACCACAGTCCCACGGCGGCTAGCACCCCGGCGGCAGCCACGACCAGCGTGACCGGAGTGGACAGGCCGACCGAGTGTGCCTGCAGCAACGTGATCAACGAGCCGGCGAGTACCGAGAGCACGGCCGCGCCGACGATGTCGAATCGCCCTGTCGAACCGTCCTTTTCACCGCTACCGATCCGCGTTAACGTGCGCTCACCCGCCAATGCCGCCAGCAGGAGGGGCAGCGCGACGACCGGGATCGCGAGCACGGCACGCCACCCCAACCATGTGGTCACCGCCCCGCCCAACAGGGTCCCGCACGCCGAAGCCGTCGCGCTGGCGGCCGCGATGATTCCCAGCGCGCGGATCCGTTCCCGCCCGGGAAGGGCAGTGGCCGCGGCGAATACGGCGATCACGGTCGCGCCCGCCCCGGCGCCACCGATCAGCCGTCCGGCGATCACGACCGGCAGTGTCGGGCCGGCGCCCGCGAGCGCCGAGCCCGCGGCGAGTACGACGACCCCGGCGACGAGTACCCGGAAGGTGCCCCACCTGGCCAGCAGCCTGCCCGCGACCGGCATCGCGAGCGCGGAGGTCAGCGACCATGCGGCGAGAATCCATGCGGTGGCCCCGAACGGTACCGCGAGCGCCTGGCCGATGACGGGCAGCGCCACCGACGGTGCGCCCAGCGCGACGTATTGCGGTAGCACCAGCATCCCCAGGACCAGCCCAAGCCGCCGCCCGTCCGGGGTGCGCTTCGATCCGCCGTTGAGGGCCACTCCGGATGGCATCGTCTGCGACATCGCCGTTTCTCCTCAGCGTGGTGTGACACGTAACAGCTACTATGGATGTCACGCTACGGAACAGTGAGGAGACACGTCAAATGGTCGATGCGTGTTACAGCTCATCGGCGGTCGAGATGGCCGTCGATCTTGCCAACACCTTGCGGCCGATCAAGGGTGAGGACGCGCTCGAGACGGTGGAGCAGCTCCGGAACTTCCTCGACGACCATTCGCCGGACGCGAGCCGAGGGACTGACCCGCAGCGTCTCACCCGCACCGACCTGGCTGAGGTCCGCGCGGTGCGCGAGACGGTGCGCGGCGTCCTCGAACGAGCGAGCACCGACGCGGCGGCAGCCGCGGCCCTGATCAATGACGGTCTACGGGACAGCCGCGCCACGCCCATGCTGCGCCACGATCGGGATCGCTGGTGGACCGAGGTCACCTCCGACACCGACCGCTGCTCGGCGCACCTGGCCGCGACCACGCTCAGCGCACTGGCCTCCGTGATCGCCACACTCGGTCCGGCTCGCCTCGGCGTATGTGCCGGGCCGAACTGCCGGGCCACTTACGTGGACCTCTCGCGCAACGGCTCGAAACAGTACTGCACCCGAACCTGCGCGCACCGGGCCAGCGTCGCGGCCTACCGGAGTCGGCACAGCCCACACTGAGTGCTGGCACATGACCCCGGTCGGGTCGCCTCCGGGGTTCCGTCCGAGCCGGTGATCGACCTCTGCGTTTCACCGCTTCGAGGTGATCGGTATCAGCGAGAGGTGTAACGACGCCAAAAGTGCGGTTAATAGCCGCCTATTCACCGCATAATATGCGGCGAATAGGCGTATAATCGACGCATGCCGGACGGAAACCGCACATACATCTGGGAGGACCCGGACTGGCCCGAGATGCGGTACGACGCGGAACGACTGGCTGGACCGCTGGTCGATGTCGCGCAGAGTCAGGGGCACCTGCTCGGCAGGCTCGCCGACACCGAGGATGCTGTCCGCGACCAGGCCGGTCTCGCGGCTCTCACCTCGGATGTGGTCAAGACCAGCGAAATCGAGGGCGAGCTGCTCGATGTCGCATCGGTTCGTTCGTCGATCGCCCGCCATCTCGGCGTGGACATCGGTGCACTCGCTCCCGCCGACCGGAATGTGGACGGGGTGGTTCAAATGGTGCTCGATGCAGCGGTTCATCACGATCAGCCGATGACTGCCGACCGGCTTTTCGGCTGGCATGCCGGACTCTTTCCGACCGGGCATTCCGGCATCTCACGGGTGCGCGTCGGCGGGTGGCGCACCGATACCACCGGTCCGATGGAGGTAGTCTCCGGGGCCTACGGCAGACAGCGTGTGCATTTCGAAGCACCGCCAGCCGCGTTGCTCGACACCGAAATGCGGCGGTTTCTGCGCTGGTTCAATCGCGATGGGCCGGAGCTGCCGATCGTGAAAGCTGGTCTGGCACACCTGTGGTTTGTGACCGTGCACCCCTTCGATGACGGCAACGGGCGTATCGCCCGCGCGCTCGGCGACTTCTGGTTGGCGCGTGCCGCCCGCAGTTCGCTTCGCTTCTATAGCCTTTCAGCGCAAATTCAACGAGATCGCAACGCCTATTACGCGATTCTGGAGCGCACCCAGAAGGGCACACTCGATGTGACCGAATGGTTACTGTGGTTCCTTGCCGCGCTGGAACGCTCGATCGCCAACGCCGACGACACCGTGGACACAGTCCTGGCGAAGACCCGGTTCTGGCGACATTGGGGGCAGACCTCCATGAATACCCGCCAGATCGCCATGCTCAACCGTCTCCTTGACGGATTCCACGGCAAGCTCACCAGCCGCAAATGGTCGACCATCACGAAGTGCTCACAAGACTCCGCGCTTAGGGATATCAACGAACTCGTCGGACTCGGCGTCCTACAACGATCGAACTCCGGCGGTCGAAGTACCTCCTACGAGCTCGTTCAACGCTGACACAGAGCGCGTCTCGGCCGATCTTCCAGCTAAGTCCCAACTGATTCGGCTCAAGTCACTGCCCACTGCGTTGTCGAGGCGGGGCCGATGGTCTGCGCGGCAGCCGTTCTGGTGTTGAACAGTCCCTGGTATGCGCCCACCAGGGCATTCGGCGCGAATTCGTCACTGATCAGCCAGGATCCGGCTGCCTGCAGGATCTTGCCGAGGACCAACAGCGCGGCTCCGACGATAAGCAGTGCGATGGCGGCGGCCCGGCTCGGCAGTTCCGACAGCCAGAAGGCGGCGAGGAATGCGCTGGTTTATCTCAGGGCAACCGCCGCCCTGGGGAGCGTTGATATCCGTTTGGCGACCGGAACCTGCTAACAGTGTCCGGTCAGTCCGTGTCGGTCGGTTGAGGTGTGCTTGGCACCGGCAGGATCGGACGACCGTCGTTATCGACCGGGGCTCCGGCCCATACGCGGAGTGCGTCCATCGCGGGGCCGAGTCCCTGGCCGCGTTCGGTGAGTCGATAGGTCGCGGCGATCGGTGGGCCGGGGTCTACTTCGCGCTCGACCAGGCCGACGGTTTGGAGTTCGGTGAGTCGCTCGCTCAGGACGCGCTTGGACAGGGTGGGCAGTGCGGTGTGCAGTTCGTTGAATCGGGCTGGGCGCTGGAGAAGTAGGTCGATGAGCAGGCCTGTCCAGCGCTTGCCGAGCAGGCCGAAGACCTGCTCGGTGTAGGAGCAGGAGTTCAGCGGCAGCCGGGTCTCGGTCACGTCTCTCAGGATACGAGCTTGGGAACATTTACATGTCTGATAGTAATATGTAATCTAGTTACAAAATAACACCAAGTGGAGTATCAGTGCGTTACGGACCAGATCACCGGCCCGATCCGCATCACATACCGCCCGATCAGGAGTGCGCGCGATGGCTTATGAACCGGCGGCGATCAAGAGGACCGAAGCGCCCGCAACGTACGACCTCGTCATCCACCGCGCGCACATATTCGACGGCCACCAGGCGCGCTCCGGGCTACACGACGTCGCCATAAATGGTGGCGAGATCGCCGCCGTCTCAACCGAGCCACTGCGAGGCAGGAGGGAGGTCGACGCGGCCGAAGGCTGGGTGCTGCCGGGCCTGATCGACACTCACCTGCACTTCTACGACGTCGTCGCGGTGTCCGATCCGGAATCGATGCAGGCGTTCGAGGAGAACGAGCTGCCCGGACGGCTCGACCTGTTCCTGCAGCACGGCGTCACCACCATCAAGTCGGTAGGCGATCCGACCGTGGAGATACTCCGGACGCGCGCCGAGATCGCCGCGGGCACGCTGCGAGGCCCGCGGCTCCTGGCGACCGGCTGCGGCATCACCGGCCGCGACGGGCATCCCGCGGCCACCGTCTTCGGCGACAATCCTTGGGCCCGTGCACGATTCACCGGCGAGGTCGACAGCGTGCGCCAGATGCGTGATCTGGTGCATCATCTGGCCGACCAGAAGGTAGACGCGATCAAACTCCTCTCGGAGGGCGCGTGCGCGTGCGCAGGCTCACCAAAGTACGTCTGGCACAATGCCGCTTTTCCGAATGCGGTCGAGCTGGTGCGGCTCCCGCTCGACTTCCTTCGCGCGGGCATCGAAACCGGGCACGAGCGAGGTCTCCGGGTGACGGTGCACACGACCCAGCAGGTCGCGGCACGCGAAGCGATCGAGGCGGGCGCGGACGGGCTCGAGCACGGTGTCACGGTCGAACCCATCACCGATCACTCGCTCATCGATCTGATGCTCGAGCGCGACATCAACTACACTCCGACGCTCTGGATTCACGACGCGATCCATCCCGACGCGCGAGGCAACCTGAAAAAGGTCGCCAATGCCGGGGTGCGCATCGCCCTTGGCAGCGATACCTTCTGGGGCCGTGGCCTTTTCGGGGCGAACACGCTGGAAGAGGCCGAGCTGATGGTCGCGGCGGGGATGACGCCGGTCCAGTCGCTTGTCGCAGGCACCAGCGCGGCGGCGCGGCAGTGCGTGCGCCCCGATCTCGGCACGGTGGCGCCCGGCAAGCGCGCCGACCTGATCGTGCTGACCGCCGATCCCACCCGGGACATCAGCAACCTGCGCGAACTCGGCATGACGATCCTCAACGGCGAGATCGTCGTCGACAAGCTCAGTCTGCGGGTTTGAGGCTCGCCTGGTTACGACCAGGCGATGCGCATGATCGAAGCCCGCCGGGGTCCAGCTGACACGGTTGGCGGGCGTGATCCAGATGCCGCCCTCCGTCGCGATCGAGCGGCGGGTAGATCAGCTGCCCCTGGGGATGTCGATGCGTGGCCATACGTTCGCCATGTGGCAGAGCCGGGCGTGGAACGAATTGGCGGGTTTCTGGCATCAAAAGTCGATCTATCAGTGGTTGTCGGCGGGGAACTCAACGACAGTGGAGGTATGAACCGAGTCGAAGACCGTTGGGCGATCAGCGAATTGATGACGGCCTGGAACCACGGGACAAGGAGCGAGCTGGCCCATCTGCTCGAAACCGCCGGGCCCCCGGTGACCGGCAACTATCCAACTCGCTGCAGCAAGCGGGCGACGGCAATCCTCGAAGCAGGCAGCGCATGGCTGGCCGAGTCGAACGTCGCATAGCGCCGAGACGCGATCCGGATAGCGCCGACCCGGCTGCCCGGACGCTCGCAGGCACTCGGTCACCGATCCTGAGCATCGAGCGGAGCGGGGCGCAAGTTCGCCGAACCATCGACTGGCATGCGCATGACGACGCGATGCTGTTGTGGTCGGCGACCGCGACCGTGACGATGAGTACCCCCGCGCGCGACTGGCTCGTGCCGCCCGGCTACGGCCTCTGGGTTCCGCCTCGGATCGTGCACGCGGAGAAGGCATTACGGGCAGGCGAACTTTGCGTCGTGCGATTCGCACCGGACCTCTGTCCTGTCTACTGGCCCGAACCCATCGGCATCGCAGTGGGGCCTTTGCTGCGCGAACTCATGCTGTACCTGCACGAAGCCGCGCCGGACGACCCCGGCCGCACCCACGCCGAGCCGCTGGTCTTCGACCTCCTCACACCGCTCCCGGTCAACGCCATCGACGTGTCCATGCCGACGGATCCACGAGTGCGGGCGATCGCCGAGCAGATCATCGCCGACCCGAGCGACACCCGCGAGCTGACATTCTGGGCACACCAGGTGCATGCCGGGGTGCGCACCCTGTCCCGGCTGTTCGTCAACGAAACCGGCCTGACGTTCGCGCAATGGCGAACGCACGTCCGCATGCGGGCCGCGGCCGAGCATCTGGCCAGTGGCCGATCCGTCAACGTCACCGCGCGAGCCGTCGGCTACCGCAAGCCAAGCGCGTTCATCGCCGCTTTCCGTCGTTCCACCGGCCGAACACCCGGCACCTATCTCCAGGTAGGAGCGACAACCGACTTTAAGCAGCAGTAGTCGGTCATGGCATCGGCGCAGGCCGATTCGGGGTACTTGTCGACCCCTGTGCGGCACGCAGGCCAGTGCTGTGTCATGAATGGAGAACGAATGTCGGTCCTGCAAGACACCGCAGTTCCGTGTCCGAGCGCAAGGCGAGCGCCGGCTGGATGGTCGCAGCGTTGGTGCTTGGCATCCTGGTCTAAGGCGCTCTGGCGGCCAAGTGAATTGGGTGAACGCATCCTTCTGACGATCGGGCAGCACAGCGCTGCTGCCCGAGTCGGAGCTGACCATGATCGAGTACGAAATCCACTTCAGCACTGCGTGATCCGAGATCTCGGCCTATGCGAATTGCAACTATGTTGTCACCCAGGGCCTTTGGCAAACCCATGCCGAGTTACTCTCTCGCAGTTCTTGTTCGGTGATGCACCTCACATGCACTAGCGGAGTCTCAGCCGGTCGCATACGTTCACATTCGTAAACGATTGACATTTGTGAACGCACGATCGTCTGGGGGCGGGTGCAATCTCAGTGACGAGCCGGTGCCGCCCAACAGGCTTCCGCTGCCGATAGATTCGACCCCGCATTCTGCCCTGCTGCCACGAATCGTTGTCCAATATGTCTGGATCCGTTCTCTGTAACAGTTCGTCAGCCCATGTCTGATGCCACGGATGTCCATCCCGCGACCAAGTCGTCGATCTATACACCTGTGGTGCTGGTGTGCTGCGCGTCGTTCTTTCTCATCACCCTCGACGCGACCATCGTGAACTCGGCGCTGTACTCCATCCAGTTGCACTGGAGTGGCTCGATCGCGGCCATCCAGTGGATTGTCGACTCCTACACCATTGTTCTTGCCGCACTGATGCTTTCGACCGGCGCGCTTGCCGATCGGGTCGGCGCCCATCGGCTGCTGGTTCTCGGTCTGTGGTTGTTCATGATCACCTCTGCCGCCTGCGGCTCGGCCCCGATGCTCGGGCTACTCATCGCATTCCGCGTCGCGCAAGGAATCGGCGCGGCGACGATGCTGCCCGCTTCCCTCGCACTGCTCACCCTCGCCGTCGTCGACCGAGCGGCGCGCGTCAAAGCGACCTCGCTGTGGGCAGCGGCGGGAGGGATCGCCGTCGCCGCGGGGCCGGTCCTCGGCGGCGCGCTCACCACCTGGATCGGCTGGCGGACAATCTTTCTCATCAATATCCCGGTATGCGCGATCTGCCTGTTCGCTTTTCGCACAGCGAGTTTCGCGAAACCGGCGATCGCCCGAAGATTCGACCCGGCCGGACAATTGCTCGCTACGGTCGGGCTCGTTGCCCTCACCGGTGGCGTTATCGAATTTCGCGGCGACCACCGACTCGGCGCCGTGCTCTGCGGCGCGGGCGTGGTTTCCCTTGTGCTCTTCCTGGTGGTGGAGTCGAAGATCCCGCACGCAGCGATACCGACATCGTTGTGGCGCAACCGAGTATTCGATTCCTGTGTCGCCACCGGGTTCGCACTGAACTTCGCTTACTTCGGTTCGGTGTTCGTCCTCGGCCTCCTTGTTCAGCAGGTCTTCGGATACTCTCCCGCGCTCGGCGGTGCCACCTTCATTCCCCTGACCATCTTCATCACCGCTTCGAACCTCTTCGCGGGCAAACTCATCGCCAGGTTCGGTGCGTTCACGCCACTGATGATCGGGCAACTTCTCGAAGCCGCGGGATTCTTCGCCGTGGCCTACGGGGTGCACACCCAATCCATGCCGACCATCCTGATCGGCATGGTGCCGATCGGAGTCGGCGCGGGCACCGCGTCCCCGCCGATGATGTCGACCTTGATGAATTCGGTCGCACCATCGGATTCCGGCCTGGCAGCAGGCGCACTCAACTGCCTGCGCCAGATCGGCACGGTGCTCGGCGTCGCCGTATTCGGCGTTCTCATCGCGAACAATATCGTTACCGGCGCCGCCCGAAGTCTGGTTGCCTCCGGCGCGATCCTCGTATTCACTGCAGCGCTGACCACGCTCTTCATCCCGCGCGGTCATCTCTCGACCGACTGACTGCGTCCCCCTCCAAAGTCCTTCGGCGGCAGCGTCGAATGTGGGTTCAGCTGAATCGGATGATGGAGAGCACTCCGGCGACTACGCAGTAGACGGCGAAGGGGAGGAGGGTGCGGGTTTGGAAGTAGCGTTCGAGGAAGCGGACGGCCAGCCAGGAGGAGAGTCCGGATACTAGGGCGCCGACGAGGACTGGGCCTCGGATGCCTACGGTTTCTGGGCCGATCAGTTCTGGTACCTCTAGGACGCCAGCGCCCAGGATTGCCGGAGTCGCAAGGAGGAAGGCGAATTTGGCTGCCTGCTCGTTTTCGAGACCGCGCCATAGACCGCCCACCATGGTTAGACCTGCTCGACTGAAGCCGGTTAGGAGCGCTCCGGCTTGCACGAAGCCGATACCGACGGCGTCCCTGACGTCGAGGGCGGCTAGTTGGCGGTCGGATTGGCGGCGCGGTGGCGCTTCGACGGTGAGCACCGCGGTGCGGACCTGCTGTCGGGCGAAACGGCGCCCGTATTCCGCCAGTGTCGGCTCATTGCGTCGACGTAGTCCCTCGCCGACGATCAGCACGACACCGTTCAGTACCAGGAAGACGCTGGCGCAGATCGGCGCGGCGAACAGTGCGTGTAGTGGATGTTCCAGCACCGGCCCGAGGACGCCGACCGGAACGGTGGCGATCACGATCAGCAACGCAAGTCGTTGCGCGACGGTGTCGAGACGCCCGGTCCGTATCGTGGTGATGAAGCCGGTGACGATGCCGCACCAGGTGCGCCAGTAGTAGCCGAGTAGTGCGAAGGCGGTCGCCACGTGCAGCGCTACCACGAATGCGAGATATGGTGTGCCCGTTGCCGACTCGGTCGGATTGACCAGTGTCTGCCAATCGCCGCCGAGCCAAGCCGCGACCAGCACGGAATGTCCGAGGCTCGAGATCGGGAACAGTTCGGTGACACCCTGCACCGCACCGATGACAGTCGCTTGAAAGTAGGTGAGCATCGCGACGAGTTTCGCATGCGAACCACGGCACCGCAGCACGGCCCCGCACGTCGACCGTTATGCCCGAATCGCCACTCTCCCAGTGACTTTCGTCCGATTCGAGTCATTCCGACCGCCTTCGACAAGCTCACGGCTGCCGAGCGGGACGGCACACTCGCGGGCGCCATAGTGCTTCTGCGGGAGTAGAACTCGGCGCGGCTGGAAGTCCGCGCGACGAAGTGGGCGAGACGCGCGGTGGAGGCGATGGCGCGCACAGCGCACCGCCTCCACCGCGCGGATCGGATCAGCCGATCGGCTTGGGGGCATTCGTCATTCTGTCCACCAGCTGTTCGTCCAATCGCCGCCGGACCAGTCGTCATCCGGCCAATCGTCTTCTATCCCACCATCATCCGGTGATTCATCGTCTGGCCCTTGTTCGTCCGTCCCCTCGTCGCCCGGCTTGGTACCTCTCGGCGGTTTCGGAGAATCGCCAGGTTGGCACGCCGGTGCCACCGGGCCATTGCTGCCGGTGTCGACGAAGCCGTCACTGATCCACTTGCCGTTGTCGAGTTTGTTCCACAGGTCGGTGGTGCCCCATTTACCGCTGAGCCGGTCACCGCGCGCCGTGCAGGCGATCGTCAGGACATCGCCGTTGCGGGCCGCGCCGACAACCGAATTCCGGGTACCGGGACCGGAACGCAGGTTGACATTCCGATTCCGGTCGGGGAATGGACGGACGGTGCCCTTGGCCAGCGTCGGATTCGGTTTGGGCGTAGGCGGTTTGGGATCGGTCGGTTTGGGGGTCGTCGTCGGTGGCTTGGGGTCCGTCGGCGGTTTGGGATCCGTCGGGGTGGGCGGCTTCGGCGGGTTCGAGTCGTCACCGCCGCCGAAGTTGTTCAGCCTGCCGCCGGTTCGCACTTGCTGACCCTCGTGCTCGGCGTATCCACCGTAAGCCTCGGGGCCCTCATGGAAAGTCCACCCGCCGAGGGTTACACCGTTGACGGGCACCGGCTGCGAGCCCTTGTAGAGCGACATATGCACGTGCGCCCCACTGGCGAAGCCGCCGCACGGCAGCTGGGTACCGGTCCGGCCGAGGTACGTTCCCGCCGAGATCTCGGTGCCGTCGGCGGCGCCGATGATGTCGGTCATGTGGTAATAGGAGGTGGTGAAACCGTTGTTGTGCACGATCTTCACCTCGGCACTTCCGTTGCGGACACACGTCTTGTAGACGCGGCCCGCGGCGGGGGCCATCACCCTGCCGTCGCCGCCGTTGAAGTCCACCGAGTTGAACGGTCGGCTGTCGCCGCTGATGCCGTGCGGCCCGCCACCCATGTACCAGCTCTGGCCCTGCTTCCACGGCAGCGAAAGCCCGGTGTTGCCCGAACGTGGTTGCGGCGCAGTCAATGCCGCCTTCTCGCCGCCGCTCACCACCGATTCCGGCGCGTCACTGACCATGCTGCCGAACTCGGGGGTGTCTTCCAGCGCGACCTGCCAATCCCCCTCATCATCGATTTTCGCCACGTATAGCTTCGATTTCGGCGTCTCCTCGCTCTCGCCGTCCTGCGGGACGGTCACGGCGCCGAAAACCCATTCACCATCGCTGCGCATACGGTCGATGACCGGGGGTTTGTCGCTGTCGGTGGCCTTAGGCGTCGGCTGCGTGGCGAGGGTGTCGGTGATCGCGTCGTCGAGGCCGTCCGCGGTCGGTTCCGCGCTGACCGGGCCGACGGTCACCGTCAGGCCGATGATGGTCGCAAGGACGAGCGTGGTGACTGCACTAGGGAATATCCACCGTCCGGCAAGGCGTGGATTGATCGATCTCAATGCTTTCTCCGTCGGTCGTGATAATCGTCGATCGATAGGCCGAAGCGGCCGAGGGAGGTGGGTGTCGGCATATAACGTATCGGTCTCACTTGCCTGTTCGGATTCCCACTTCCCAGCCGGAAGTGTAGGCTAGGCAATTAGCGACAGACGGAAAAGTTAGCCATTCTATCAATGGAGTTAAGCCGGGGGTTCAATTACGATGAATCCGCGTATTTGATGTGCTCCATGCATCATTGATAATTGTGCAATCATGCATGGACGGCATCGCCTCCTCTGGCGGGCGCATCCGTCTGAGGCCTCCTTGGCCCGCCCTGGGAGCGCCTTCTGTCTGCACTCTCGCCCTACCGTGGTTGCCACTGCCTGGTGGCGGGTGCGTACGAAATTAAATTTCTACTTAATTGCCTACGCCCATGGCATATTGAATTCACCACGCGCTGAGTCCTAGATGCCTCAGGAACTTTGTAGGCAACTAAACCCGCGGTCAGGGATCTATATCTGATGCACGCAATATCGTTCAACTATGAATATTACTCGGCCTGGTATCGAAGGGTGGGGTGGTCTGAAAGTAATACCGATCAGAGTCGGCTCGACGACTTTTGGCGGGATCCGCGATATTGATCCGAGGCCCACCGCCATCACTCTGTCGGGACCAAACGACGAAACGACGTACAGTCACGGCCTGCAACTCTGAACTAAAAGTACGTCCGATCGTACGTTGAGAAAGGAGTGTGACGGCGAACCTTCAGATGTGAGTACGGCATTGGTCTTTTCCCGCCCTCTCGCGATAACTTGATCAGGTGATCAGGAATTCGGTACCCACGACGGCGGGAGCATGGCGGGCGGGTGACGGCACCGCGGTGTCGTTGCGGGAGGCGACGGTGGCGTGGGCGCTTGCCGCGCACGCGGAACTGTCCGAGATCGCCACCGGGTACGGGCATTTCATCACTATCGGCGAGCTGGCCGAACGGGTGCAGGAGGTGTCCGGCGTGCACACCGGCGCGCCGACGCGCACCTGGATGGACGCCATCCTGCGCAAGATCGCGCGACGCTGCCACAGCGCGGGAGAGCCGCCGCTCACCGCACTCTGCGTGCGGCAGAACCACACCGTCGGCGACACCTACAAATACGTGCTCGAGCTTGCCGGATTGCCGATCCCGGACGACCTCGAGCTGCATGCCGCCTACGCCCGCTGGCAGTGCTACGCGCACTACGGTGCCGCGATGCCCGCCGACATGGCCGTCCCGCCGCTCACCCCCAAGGTGGCGGGCAGCCGATCGCCGAGCACCGTCGCACAGGTCGAAATCAAGCCGCAGCCGACCCGCGCGACAGTATGCGCACAGTGCTTCATTCAGCTTCCCGCCAACGGCAAGTGCGAGTACTGCGTGTAATTCGCGAGTTAATCGGGACGAACCTGCCGGAGGCCAACGTGGCCAGTGCGGGTGAATGATCGCCCGCCCACAGCGCGGCTTGCCAGCACGCAACGCTCGAACGCCTCATCTCGGACGGCTAATTCGGTTGGTCGGTACTGGGCGCGGGGCATGGATCGCCGGTGAATGGCAGGCCCAATGCTCGATGTACCAGAAAGGCGACGGCGGGGGATTCCGGGAGGATGCCGTGGTGGAAAGTATCGGTGGGGCAGACGTCTTGGACCCATAGATTTTCGACGGTGGCGTCGCGGCCGGCACGGAGGAAGGTCAATTCGGGCGGGGTGACGACGTGGTCGACGCGGGTCGCGATCGCCGTGTAATGCACGCCGGGCTCGGTGTCGCCGCCGGCGTTGAGGGTGCGGATGAATTCGCTGCCCGTCAACTGCTGCGCCGCCGAGGTGCCGAGCACCCTGGCTATCACGCCGTCGGAAATGGCGGACGCACTCCCCGAGGGCAGGAAGTAGCCGAGCCCATCGGCCGTGGTGCCGTGGTTGGTGCCCGCGATGGTGACGAGGTGATCGACCTTGTTGCGGCTCGGATCACCGCGATTGGCACCACCTTCGAACCGCAGGTACTGCCGCGTCAGCGGTGCGCCTTGCGAATGCGCGACGATATCGACCTTCGCCGCACCGGTGACCCCACGCACCCGTTCGATGAACGCCCCGAGTTCCTTGGCCGAAGCGCGAATATCCGCGGTACCGAAAACCCCGGGAGCCGAACCGCGCACACTGAACGGCGCATGCCCGTAATTGAGCGAAAACACGCACACCCCAAGGGCTTTCAGCTGCGGGGCGAGCGTATCCCACTGGCTTTGATTCCCCCACGTCCCATGTACGAGCACCACCGGCTCCGGCCGTTTCGCAGTGGGAACGCATCGCCAATCGTTCGCCCCCGCGGGCGCGACGCTCCCGTCCAGGGTGACATCGGCGAAAGCCGGACCGGCCGCGACCATTCCCGTAACCGCGAGCGCCACAGTAAGACTGATTCCCAAGCGGCACCGACGTGAATCACGCACACGCATCGAGACACGGCTCCTTTCGCCAGCAAAAGAAGATCTGCTCGGCAAATCGGATGCCAGTCCAGTCACCAGGTGTAACTGGCCCATGGAACCATTGTGGCGAATGAGTAGCAAACACATTTCCGGAGTGGCGTGGAAGGTTTCTCACTCGCGCGAGGATCATGGCCGAAACCAGGGTTTTCCCGGAGGCCGGCCGACCGTCGCCCTGCCAAGCTTGGCACCGTGAAAGCCCCTGGAACGCTTCTTATTTCCGCACCGCTGTTGTTTTCCGCATACGGAGTGATCCGGCTGTTCGGTCTGGCGGACGGCCATTACGGTCCTGGCGTCGATTGGCAGGCCGCGCACATCGTCGGCTTGGTCGGCATCGTGTTGTTCATCCCGGCGGTGCTCGGAATGGAACGCATGCTCCCGCAAGGTAATTGGCGGACCGGGACGGTAATCGTCACGCTGGTCGGGTTGGCAACCACGATTGTGCAGTTCGGCGCGGACATCGTGTTCGCGCTTCAGGCCGAGAACGAGGCCGACATGTCCAGGCTCAGCCATGATTTCTCGGCAATCCCTGGCGTCCGTTTGACGTTCTACATGGTGGGGCCGCCGCTGTTCTTCCTCGGCCTGATAGTGCTGTCCGTCCTGCTCGTCCGGGCCGGGCGACTGCCATGGTGGAGCCCGGTCGTGCTGGCTTTCAGTACCGTGTTGCCCATGCTCACGCTCGACTTGATTCCCCTCGCGGGCCTCGGCATTCTCGCCTCGGTTCTCCCATTGAGAAGTCCCGCCGACGAATGCGATGCCATGCTGCGCGCCCCGAGGTAAGGCAGTCGTGCCACGGTTAAAAGGTTGTCGCCCTGATGGTTCCCCCTGGTAGGAATGCAGCCATGTCGCCTGAACCCAGCCTGTTCGCCGGAACGGACCTCTCGGCCCGCGTCGAGCGCGTAGAGCGGTCGCTGATGGAGGAGGGCGCCCGCGCCACCGCGCGACGGGACCCGCGGACGCGGGTGCTGCTGCTCCCGATCGGCACCGGCACGGCCGTGTGGGCGGGCGCGAACTCGCCCCTCGACAAGGTTGTCGGCGCCGGTATGGGCGACGACTTCGACGACACCGCGCTGAACGCGGTGGAACAGGCTTTCGCCGAGCGCGACGCACCGGTCCAGTTCGAGGTCTCGACCCTCGCCGATCCCACCGTGGTCGAGCGCCTGACCCGCCGCGGCTACGTGCTGACCGGCTTCGAGAACGTGCTCGGCCTGCGGCTCGACCAGGGCAGGCAGGCGAACTCGGCTGCGGGAGTTCAGGTCTCGGCCGTCGGCCCCGAGGAGTTCGACACCTGGTTGAACGTTCTCGTCGACGGCTTCGCCGCCCCCGACACCCAGGGCGTCGCGTCCAACGAGGACTTTCCGCGCGAGTCCATCGACAACGCGACCCGCGACATGGCCGCGGTAACCGGCTTCACCGGCGCACTCGCCCGCATCGACGGCGTCCCCGCCGGCGCTGCCAGCCTGCGCCTCGCCGACGGCGTCGCCCAGCTCTGCGGCGCGGCGACCCTCCCGGCCTTCCGCCGCCGCGGCATCCAGGCATCGCTGCTCTCGACCCGCCTGGCCGCCGCCGCATCGGCGGGCTGTGACCTCGCCGTGGTCACCACCCTCCCCGGCTCGAAGTCACAGCAAAACGTCCAAAGGCTCGGCTTCCAACTCCTCTACGCCCGCGCCATTCTCGTCAGCTCGCACGCACTCAGCTGACCAACACCGTGTGTATTCGGTTCCGCGGGTCTACCTTTCGGCGAACGTCATCGAGCCGCGGATAGTTGTGCGCGTAGTAGCGCTCCATCGGGTCGCCCAATTCGAGGTAGTTGACGTACGCGCCCGCGGAGAACGGTGCGATGAGGCGGTGCGCGTCGGCGATCCAGGCGGCGGCTTGCTCGTGCGGGATCGGTTGGTAGTTACCCCATTCCACGAGGGCGGCGTGCTCGCGCCACGGGAAGGCGGAGTCTTCGGGGAGGGTGTCGCGGACGGCGCCGTCGAGCGTGTTGATCTGGACCCATCCGGTGCCGCCCGCGCGGGAATGCTCGGTGATCGCCTCGATGACCGCGGCGATAGCGTCTTCGGAGAGTTCGGTGACCACGTCGGAACCACAGGTGAAGGTGGCGCGCGGCTGAGTGGCGCTGCCGCCGGCGAGGTACATGACCGTGTCCATGTGATTCAGACTCCGGTAGTCCACATTGAGCGGTTTCGTCGTCGCGCCCATCAACGCGACCGCTGCCTGGATGCCCTCCTTGGCCGGGCAGACCAGCTGCATCCAGCATTTCAGTCCGCCGCGCCCGTCCGCGTCGATGCTGACGCAAGCCCACTCGCTCGGTTCGGCGGTACCGAGCCAGGTCAACCATCCGGCGATCACCTGACCCGCGAGCTCCCCGGGAAAGGCCAGCTGTACAACGTCTTTCGGGGTCGCGGGACAGGTGCGATAGGTGAGCGAGGTGACAATGCCGAGATGGGGGCCGCCACCGCGGATGGCCCAGAACAGATCCGGCCGGGTGGTCGGCGACGCCTCGGTCACCGTGCCGTCGGGCAGCACCATCGTCGCCGCGGCGAGCCGGTCGCAGGTCAGGCCGTAGCGGCGGGATTCGAAGCCGAGGCCGCCGCCGAGGGTGAGCCCGGAAATACCGACCATCGGGCACATCCCGGTGGGAATCGTCTGCCCGTCCCGGTCGAGTTCGCGGTACACCGCGTTCAGCGTCATGCCCGGCGCGACAACGGCTTCGCCGTCGCGGTACTTCACCCCGGACAACTGGCGCAGGTCGATGATCATCGCGCCGGTCGCCGACGAGGCGCCCACATACGAATGACCGCCCGCGCGGGCCGACAGCACCAGGTCGTTCTCGGCGGCGAAGGTGACCGCGGCCGCGACGTCGTCGACCGTGTCGGCCCGGACGACGGCGGTCGGCTTCGCGTCGTCGAACCGGGTGTTGAAGATCTGCTTCGCCGTCGGGTAATCCGTGTCGTTCTCGAGGAAGACACGACCACGGACGAGCTTGTCGAGCTTGCCCCAATCCACGCCCGCCGCGATGCGGCCGGAGGTTTGCGGCATGGGCTCGGCGCGCGCGACGCGAGCGCCGGACCTGCCGGGTAGACCGGCCAATGCCCAGCTGGTTACGCCGATTCCGAGTGCGCTCCGCAGAAAGGTGCTGCGCGAGATGTTGGTGTCGATGGCCCTAGCGTAGGGGTGTGACCACGTAAAACAGCGGTACGACACCTGCTGTCGACGCCCAGGTGCGGGCTTGGCGTCCGTTCGAGGCGGTGCGATGAACCGCCCATCCGGGACGGCCGCAGGTCCGAATACAGGTAGGTGGCTACCCGATGAATGATCATCATTGCGAGTGTCGAACCGAGGCGCGACTACCTCGTCGGCGTCGGTGATCTCGAGGTGTCCGGTGCTGGAATTACGCGAGGGAGACGTCAGGCGTGCTTGTCGATCGCGGACCTCGGGTGCGAGCGTTGGCAATCCGGGTGCTGATGGCAGTCGGAGTGGCACTGCTGACCGTGCCCGCGGTGGCGGCCGCGCAACCCGCGGCTGTGGTCGCGGACACGGCGGGCGCCCCGGCGGCCGTCATGGGGTGGGATACCTATCGGCGGCTGGACGCGTTGCCGTATCTGAGCGGTGCGGTGCAGGCGCAGCAGTACTCCAGTTACGACCGCAGCGGTGGCAACAAGGACTGGACCGGCGGCTGCCTGAGCTACGACGGGCCACGCTGCGTGGTCGCCGACGACGATGGATCCGGCGAGATCGATTCGATCTGGTTCACCATCAACAGGGGAGACGTCACCGCGCTCGGCAACATTCGGATCGACCTGGACGGCCGGACCATCCTCGACGAGCCGCTGCAATCGGTGGTCGACGGCGCGTACGGCCCACCCTTCGCGTTCCCCCTCGTGGCGAACGCCAAGCAGTCGCCGGGCGGTGTTTACATCAAAGTACCTATGCCATATAGGAATTCGATGCGAGTCAGCGTGTCGAAGCCCGTGTCCTACTACCACGTCACCTTCCGTCACTTCCCGAACTCCGACGGCGTGCGGACCTTTGACCGGTCCGACCTGGCTCTCGACGTGCTCGCCACGCTCATGGCCGCCGGTAGGCGAGATCCGAAACCGATGGTTCCCGGCGCGCGAACACAGACTCGCACGGTGGAGGTTCCGACCGACACCGCCGTGGAGATCGCCAACGCGGCCGGGCCAGGCAGTATCTCCACATTGCGAGTGCGGTTGCCTGCCGGGACGGACCCCACCGGCGTGCGGCTACAGATTCGATTCGACGGTCACGACCTGGTCGATTCGCCGGTCGGCGAGTTCTTCGGCGCCGGACTAGGTCCGGTGGACGTGCGGTCGCTGATGTTCGCATCGAGCGCGCAACCCGGCGGATGGTCGTCGTCGTGGTGGCCGATGCCGTTCGCCCGCGATGCGGTGGTGACGCTGCGCAATAACACCGGCAACCCGATCCGCGGCATCGACACGGAGGCGGTCGTCGTCCCCGACACTAAGTGGGGCCCGGCGCTGAGCAGCGGCGAGGCCGGGTATTTCACCACCCAGTCGCATGCCGGGCCCACCACACCGGGTGTCGACTGGCCCTTCGCGACCGCGACCGGGACCGGGAAGTTCGTCGGGGTCAGCCACTCCATGAGCGGTCGCCACGTCGACTCATCGATGGGCAAAGACGCGGTGTTCATGGAGGGCGACGAAAAGGTCTACGTCGACGGCTCATCCACCCCGCAACTGCACGGCACCGGCACCGAGGACTTCTATGAGGGCGGCTGGTTCTTCGACTATGGCAAGCGCTACACCTTGCCGCTCACCGGCCAGCCCACCGTGCACATCACCGACGACCAGTGCGTGGACTACTGCGCAACCGCCTACCGGCTGATGCTCGCGGACGCCGTCGGCTATCGCACGGGCCTGCGATTCGGCATCGAACACGGACCCATCAATGACGAACAAGCCGACTACGGCTCCACCGCGTTCCTCTACACGCGCCCCTGACCTGGGCTGACGCGCGCGGGTCCGTCTCGCGGACGAGCAGTGCGGCCGGAAGTCGTTCCTGAGAGGGATGCCGGTGGGGGTCCGCAGGGCGATGTGCCCTATCGCCGCTGGCAAGAGAATTCTCGGTAGTCGCTTGCCAAGGAAGCCGGGAGGGGCCCGTGATGACCGATGTGATGCGGAGTGGGAGCTACATCGCCGCCACCGTCGCGGAACTGAGCCAACACAGTGCCGCGGACAAGGCGGCTTGCCTGGTCAGCCAGCGCGCGCTGTTCCCCCGGCGCGGTCGCATCGAACTGACCGACAAGGGCCTGGTGCTGACCGACTGGAGCGATACCGGCGATCTGACCCTGTCCCGCGAGGCCATTCTGTCCTTGCGCCGCGAATTCACCTCGCTCTACGGCAGATTCTTCGGCGGCCTGCTCAATGCGGGAAAGCCGCTGATCCTGCAGACGACTACCGCGGGCGTTATCTACGTACTGATCGACCGCCGCGAACTCTCCGAGTTCACCAGCAACCGTCGATGGGCGGCCGCGATCGCCGCGTGGCGCAGGTCGTAGCAGCGGTGCCGCCTACTCGGGCTCGGTGGTCGTGGTGAATCGATGTTGGTAGGTGCTCGGTGCGATGCCGAGGTGATGGTGGAAGGCGCGGCGGAGCGTGTCGTCGCTGCCGAAGCCGCTGCGTGCGGCGGTCGCGGTCACGGAATGTCCTTGGTCGAGCAGCATTTGGGCCTGTTCGAGCCGGACCCGTTCGAGATAGCGGGCCGGGGTGGTGCCAAGTTCTCGGCGGAACAGCCGGGTCAGCTGGCGCGAACTGGTGTTGGCGAGCGCGGCCAGCACGGGAACGGTGTAGTCCCTGGTCGGATCGG
Source organism: Nocardia sp. NBC_01499 (assembly GCF_045040275.1). Lineage (NCBI taxonomy): Bacteria > Bacillati > Actinomycetota > Actinomycetes > Mycobacteriales > Nocardiaceae > Nocardia > Nocardia sp. NBC_01499. The sequence continues at coordinate 6,659,296 of NZ_CP109426.1, forward strand.
TGTGGATGGTGTCGAGCAGCGTGCGCAGGGTGTTGTCCTGCGGTGCCGGCGTGCGGATCGGGACGGAGAACTGTGATTGGCCGCCCGGTCGTTGCAGGAAGACGACCAGTGAACGGGCCACCTCGCGGGCGAGCGCCGGGCCGTGATCCTGTTCGACCAGGTGCAGGGTGAGATCGATACCGGCGGTGATCCCCGCCGAGGTCATGATCGGTCCGTCAGTGACGAAGATGGCGTCGGGATCGACCTCGACGCCGGGGTTGCGTCGTTGCAGGGCCGCGGCGTGCCGCCAGTGGGTGGTCGCCCTTCGGCCGTCGAGCAGACCCGCGGCGGCGAGCACGAACGCGCCAGTGCAGACCGAGGCGACTCGTGGCGCGCGTTGCGCCAATCGCGTTACCGCGCAAACGAGTTCGGTCGGCAATGTCGCGGCGACCAGCTCCTCCGAGCCGGGTACAACGAGGGTGTCCAGCTTGTGCGTGTCCGCGGCGGCGCGGTCGACGTCGAATCGTAAGCCGGTGGAGGAGCGCACCGGCGCACCGTCGGGGGAGATCAGCGTGATCCGGTAGTCGGCGCCGCACCGATTGGCCTCGGTGAACACCTCGCTCGGCCCGGCCACGTCGAGCAGCGTGACGCCGGGGAACACAAGCACGCCGACGACGTGCGGTCGCGATGTCATTGCGGCCACGGGCTGGTTTGGATGACCTCGACGAAATCGGTCCGGACGAAGCCGGGCAGGAAGTGGGCGAGGACGTCGGCATTGACGGTCCCGAAGGTGCTGTCCGGGCGATCGGCGAACCCGTTCGTGAACGCGGCGAGGATCTGTCGCTTGAAATCGGGGCGGGGATGGGCCGCGGTGACCGCCGCGATATCGGCCGGGCCGAGGTCGCGGTAACCGATTCCGAGGACATCGGTTTCGACACCGGCCGTCACCAGCGCGATCTCGGGTGCCATGTGCTCGGGAATGCCCGGCGTGGTGTGCAACGCGATGGCCGTCCAGACGCGCTGTGCCGCCTCGTCATCGATGCCGTTGGCGGTGAGGAATCGCCGGGCCTCGTCGGCACCGTCGACCTCGAATCGCTGGTGCTGGGTGCGGTAGGTGTCGGTCAGTCCGAGGTCGTGGAACATGGCGCCGACGTACAGCAGTTCGGGATCGGGCTTCAGTCCGCGCCGCTGTCCCTGCAGCATCCCGAACAGGTAGACGCGCCGGGAGTGATGGAACAGCAGCGGCGGGGCGCTGGTGCGCACCAGTTCGGTGGCCTCGGCGACCAGGCGGCTGTCCGGAATCGTGATGCCTGCGATGTGCTCTGTCATGGGAACGCTCCTTGAACGAGGGGGCTTACCTGTCCCAGAATGCGTGCTTCGATGGCTCGTCTGCCGTGTCCGTTCAGACCGATACACCGCAGATTAGGACATCCTCCGCCTTCCGGCCGTATACAACAAGTGCGCCTCGGTGACCGCCCGCGGTCGGCGTGCCATCGGGACTGGTGCGGGCGGGCGTGGGTTAATGTGCGGATGGTCATTCGCTGGCTGGTAGCGGCATTGGCGGCCGGAGTTGCCGCGGTGATGGTGCTTTTCATTTACGTGATCATCGCGGTCCGGGTCCCCGCGCCCTTCGTGGTGCTGACGCATGTGGTGAGTGACTATGGGCTGTACCTGATTCCGCTCGGGCTTGCCGGATTTGTCTTGTCGCTGATCGCTTTTGGCAAGAAGGGCCGCGTCGGGGTGCGCCGGGTGGCGGCGGTGACCGGGCTGGTCTGTCTGCTCGGCGTTGTCGGCGTAGGCTTCCCGTCGGCCGCCTCGTGGGGGACGGCCGTGCGGCAGGACGCGAAACTGTCGTTCCGCGACTACCTTTCGGGCGGCACGAATACCGGCGCGCCGGTCGAATCGTTGAGCACCGTGTACAACACCGTCGACGGTCAGGACCTGAAGCTCGATGTGAAGCTGCCCGAGGGCACGTCGGCCCGGCCGCGACCGGCGGTGGTCTGGGTGCACGGCGGCGGCTGGACCAACGGCGATCGCGGGGAGGCGCCGCAGTGGCATAAGTGGTTGAACGACAAGGGATATGCCGTCTTCGCCATCGAATATCGGATGGCGCCGCCCGCGCGCTGGAATCAATCGCCCGCCGATGTGAAGTGTGCCGTCGGATGGGTCAAGCAGCAGGCGGCGAAGTATGGCATCGATCCCGAGCGGGTGATGCTCGCTGGCGGCTCGGCTGGCGGCAATCTCGCGCTGATGGGTGCCTACGCCGACGACCGGGTGTCGCCGAGTTGCGCGGTCACCGACACGTCGGTCAAGGCGGTCGCGGCGCTCTACCCGGTGCCCGATTTGGTCGAGGCGTGGCGCGATTCCGGACTGCCCGGGCGGATGCACACGTTCCTCGAGGATTACACCGGCGGCACCCCGGACCAGGTGCCCGACCGCTACAAGGCGGCCTCCCCGGTCACCTATGTCCGCCCGAATGTGCCGCCGACCCTGCTCATGCACGGCAATCGGGACCACGTCGCGCCGTATCGCGGCTCGGCCGAACTCGCCGAGCGGCTGCGCCGGGTCGGCGTCGAAAACCAGTTGCTCGCAGTGCCTTACGGCGAACACATCTACGACTTCACCTGGAACGACTGGGGCAGTCAGCTGTCACGACACGTCTTCGGCAAGTTCCTCGCCGACCACTTCCCTGCCTCGTGACCGAGCGTCGTGCGCGTTCTCGATGACTCGCCCGCCGGGATGACGACTGCGCCAGATCCAGAACACCGCACACGCGACGAGTGCCCATCCGGCGAGCACCAGAAACGGTAGAAGATGTTGGTGCGCACCGAAATACACCGCGGTGTGCTGCGCGTTGACGGACGCGCCCGGCGGCAGCCAGCGGCCGATGTGGCCGAGCAGCGACGGCAGCAGCGGCCAGGACACCGCTCCGCCGGAGGACGGATTGCCGAGCAACACCATCAGACCCCAGGTCGGCAGGATCGCCCACCGCCCGAACAGGGTGTTGAACATGGTGAACACCATTCCGGAGGTGAACATCGTCAGCGACAGGATGCCCCACGACTCCGGAAACGGTAGCCGCAGCGCACCGAGCACCCAATCCGCCACCGCCGCAATGGCAAAGCCGCCGCACACCGCGTACGCCGCGGTGAAGCCGATCCGCTCGACGGGGTTCAGCGCGGACGCGTGCACGCTGAATTGGGTCGCGCCGACGAATCCGATGATCACGGCGGCCAATGAGATATAGAAGATCGCGAGCCCGCGCGGATCGCCGCGCTGCAATGGCACGACATCGGTGACCTGTGCCGGAACCTGTACCGCAGGCCCGGCCGTGGTGGCGACCTCGGAGAGCAGCTGCGCGACCGACTGCCCGGACGCACTCGAGATATCGAGATGCACCCCGGGCGCACGCGCGGTGACGATGGCGAAGACCTGCTGCTCCTCGATGGCCGACCGCGCCGCCGCCGCGGTGTCATAGCCGCGCACCGCCAGCGAATCACCGAGTGAGCGCTGCATCTCCGTCAGAAACCGTTGGACCGAAGCATCCTGCTCCGGCCCGACCACCGCGATCGGAATATGGCGCGGCGTCGGATTCGCCAACGCGTACGTATACGACCCGGCGAACAACCCAGCCGCGGCGGTCACCAACAGCACAAGCACCGTCGCCGGCAGGTACGGCGAAGCCCGCACCATCGCCAGCCATTCGCCGCGCGTCCGCCGCCGCCCATGCTGCCCTCGCAGGTTAGCCATCCCCGCACACTAGGTCCCACCAGCCACGATCCCCGCCACCCACGCCGCAACCCCGGCTCGCCAGCGACCGCGCCGACTGGTACAACCACGCCAACCTCGCCTGGCACGAGCGGGCGGTCACTGCATCCCCCTGGGAACTCCCCGACGTCTGGGTGGCCGATCTGCGCCGCACCTTCCGCCCGCGCCTCAGCTGAGGATCAGCTTCATCCCCTCATGTGTTTTCTCGAACCCGATCCGCTCGTAGAAGCGGTGCGCGTCGGTGCGAGACTTGTTGGTGGTGAGCTGAATTCGGACGCATTCGCGGGCGCGCGCCTCATCGATCGCCCACTGCATCATGCGAGCACCGATACCCTGCCCGCGCAGGTGCTCGGCCACTCGCACCGACTCGACCTGGGCGACCGTACCGCCGCGCCACAGCAGGTACGGGATGAACGACATCTGAAAGGTGCCAGCGACTTCGCCGTCGAGTTCGGCCACCGCAAGCAGTTCGGACGGGTCGGCGGCTATCCGCTCGAACGCCGAGAGGTAGTACTCGGGCAACGGTGGGCCCAACTCGACCGGGATGTGTGTCCGCAGGTCTTGCGATAGCAGGCGCACGATGTCGCCCACATCCTCCCGCTCGGCCGCCCGCATGATCAACTTCTCCATCCTCCCGACCCTAGTGACCGGTGTCCAGGCTCGGTCGTGGAGGTCAACCGGGCCGTCGAAAGGTCTTCCAGCGGTTCGCTGATCATGACGCCAGCCGGGTCTGCGCCACGGCGGGGGCGGGCAGGTGCCGCACCTCGGAGGTCACCCCGAACAGTCGCAGCAACGGCGACGTCATCGCCGTTGTCACCAACGCCATCACGACCATGATCGAATACAGTTGCACCCCAATGAGTCCCGTGGTCAGGCCGATGTTCAGGATGATGAGTTCGGTGAGTCCCCTGGTGTTCATGAGGCTCGCCAGCGCACCTGCCTCACGCGGTGCGATACCCGTGGCGCGCGCGGCGAAGTAGGTGCCGCCGAGTTTTCCGACCAGCGCGGTAAGCAGGACCGCGAGCAGTTCGACGATGCCCGCGCGGTCGAGCGAGCCGAGATCAACCTGGAGCCCGGCCACGACGAAGAAGGCGGGCAGGAAGACCGAACTCAGCAGTTGCGCACCGGTTTCCACCACCGGCCGGTGCGTGCGGGGAAAGATGACGCCGAACAGGAACGCGCCGAAGATCAGGTGCAGGCCGATCCACTCGGTAGCCGCACCCCACAGCAGCGCGCCGGAGACGGCAAGGAAGATCATCGTATTGTCGCTGGTCGCCGCGGTGGAGCGGGAGGCGCGGACGAGCAACGGGCGCACCAGCCACCACATCGCCGCCACCAGCGGCACGAAGAGCAGCAGGCGCCACTGATTACTGACGCCAGGTCGGGCGAAGCCGATGACCAAGGCGAGCACCGTCCACGCCAAAATGTCGTCGATGGCCGCGCTGGCCAGGCTGAGCTGGCCGATCCGGGTGCCCATCAGGCCGCGATCGAGCAGGATGCGGGCCAGCACCGGAAACGCGGTCACGGCGAGCGCGCAGCCGATGAACAACGCGAAGGTGAGCCGATTTCCGTTGTGGTATCTGGACAGCGCCACCAGGGCGACCGCGCAGCCGAGCGCGAACGGCACGAAGTAGGCCGACAGCGACACGCTGGCCACGGTGCGACGGTTGCCGTTGAACGAGCCGCGATCGATCTCCAGCCCGGCCAGGAACATGAAGATCATGACGCCGACATTCGCGAACGCGCTCAGGTAGGAACGGACGTCCTGTGGAAAGACCATTCCGGATAAGTGTGCCCCCAGAATTGTGGGCCCCGCGATGATTCCCGCCGCGATTTCGCCGATTACCGCGGGCTGGCCGAGCCGTACGGCCAGCCTGCCGAGCAGCCGCGCCGCCACCGCGATGAGCACGAGATCCACCAGCAGGAACACCATTTGGTTACTGGGCAACGTTCGCTCCGTTCGAATTGGGCATGCCGTGGCCGCCCGGCTCCTCCGCCGCCGGAGCTGCGCCGAGAAGGCCGCATCGATCGATGTTTCCCGGTTAGCCGCCCGACTCCCCGGGTACAACGATAACGCCCACCGCCGACCCCGGCGAGTTCACTGTGATTCACGGCACATTGTCGCGGATCCGGTCTCGCGTGCTGGCGGAAAGTTGCACCTACTTGTCGTGGATCGCGCTGGTCAGCGGCGGGTCCGAGTGGCGATACTTCGAACCTAGGCTCGAGTGGCCCCAGTGAGGGGGAGGCACTAGTTGTTCGAAGACAAGACAGTTCTGATCACCGGCGCCGCAACAATTATCGGCACCGAAGTGGCGCGCGTATTCGCCAGTTATTCCGCGGACATTGTGCTCGGCGATATCGATGAAAGTGGCGGCCGTAGCGCTGCGGCCGACGTGGGGGATCGGGCGGCGTTCATCCCGCTCGACATTCGCGACGACGAATCCATCGCGCAATTCATCGCCAAGGCGGCCGGAAATAAAGGGCGGATAGACACATTGGTGAATATCGCCTGCATCTACGGCGACGACGAAACCACCGATGTGCGGGCGCAATGGCTCGACGTGCTGAATACGAACGTGGTCGGCACCGCGCTGATGTGCGAAGCCGCACGGCCCTATTTGGCGGAGTCGGCGGGTTCCATCGTCAACTTCACCTCGCCGAGCGGCCATGTCGCCCAGCACGGCCGCCTGCAATACCCGGTGAGCAAGGCCGGGATCGCCCAGCTCACCCGCAGTCTCGCGCTGGCGTACGCGCCGGACGGGATCCGGGTGAACAGCGTGGCACCAGGCTGGACCTGGTCGCGGGTGATGCGTGACAGCACCGGCGGCGATCGGGCACGCACCGACCGCGTCGCCGCCCCGTTCCACATGATCGGCCGTGCGGGCGACGCGGCCGAGGTGGGTGAGGTGGCCGCCTTTCTCGCCTCGCCCAAAGCAAGTTTCGTGACCGGCGCCGAATGGGCCGTCGATGGCGGATACACGGCCCTCGGACCGGAACAGACCTCGTCGGCGATCGCCGAACTCGCGCAAGAGAATTAGGAACACGACGGTGAACAAAGAAACGTTATCGGCCACCACCCTGCTGGCCGCGGCCCGTTCCGTAGCACCCAAACTGGCCGAGCGCCGCAGCGAGATCGACGCGGCACGGCGCATTCCGGACGATATCGTCGAACTCCTGCGCGCCCACGGCATCTACCGCATGTGCTTCAGCACCGAACACGGCGGACCGGGACTGACCTCGCTGGAACAGCTGGAGATCGTCGAAGCACTGTCCTACGGCGACACCGCGACCGGCTGGTGCGCCATGATCGGCGCGGCCACCGGCATCTACGCGGGCTATCTGGACGATCAGGGCGTCGCGGAACTCATGCCGACGCTTGATCTGATCACTGCGGGCCTGATCTTTCCCGCGGGCCGTGCCGAACGCGTCCCCGGCGGCTACCGACTGTCCGGGCGCTGGAAGTTCGGCAGCGCGATCACCCACGCGGACCTGGTCATTGGCGGCGCGTTCGTGCTGAGCGACGGACAGCTGGCAGCGACACCGGACGGTCGGCCGGTGGTCCGGATCTTCTACATGCGGCGCGACCAAGTCGAGGTCTTCGACACCTGGGACACCACCGGCCTGCGCGGCAGCGGCAGCAACGACTACGCGGTCAAGGACCTGTTCGTCCCGGACCATCATTCCTTCAGCTTCAGTGAACGCAAAAGTGGCACAGGCAAATTGGCCGAGCCGGAGGCACTCGCCCGGATCATGCCCGCGGTACCGCTGGGCACCGCGCGCGCCGCGCTCGACTACGTGCGCGATCTCGCCGCGGGCAAGGTGATCGCCGCCACCGGGCAGAAGTGGGCCGACAACTATCGCGCGCAATACATTCTCGGCGAGTGCGAGATGGAGTACATCGTCGCGCGTGGCGCGGTGGTGGAAACCATTGACACACTGTGGGATTCGCTCGACCAGGACCGGTTCGCGAACCTGCCGCCTGACCAGCGGATCAGTACCGCGCTTGCGCGCACGCACTCCTTCCGCGCCGCCCGTGGCATCGTCGCCCGCCTGTGCGAGCTGGTCGGCACGGATTCGATCTACAAGCCGAATCCGCTCGATATCTGGCTGCGCGATATCAACACCATGGCGACACACATCATCGCCCACGACACCGTTATCCAGTCCACCGGCGCCTTCCTGCTCGGCGGCCAGCCGGAATTCCCGTTCGTGCTCGGCCTCGGCTGAGCACGAACGGACACAATGCCGAGCTGTTCGGGAGGTATCAGCCGCATGTCCGATCGTCCACGGCTGCCATCGTTGACCGGGCTCCGGTTCTTCGCGGCACTCTCGGTATTCGTATTCCATTCGATGCTGCCGAACTCGCCGATACCGCCGTTTCATCCGGTCAACTTCTTCGCCGATCCCGACCTCGCGCACAACAGCGCGGTGGTGGTCGGCAAGATGGGGTTCCTCGGCGTTTCCTTCTTCTTCATTCTCAGCGGATTCGTGCTGACCTGGTCGTGGAAGGACGGACAGAGCAAGCTGCTTTTCATTCGGCGCCGGGTGGTGAAGATATTCCCGAACCATCTGACACTCTGGGTGATCTGCATGGTGTTGTTCGCCGCGGCCATCACGCCGTGGAAGGCATGGCTGCCCAATTTCTTCCTTATCCACGCATGGTTCCCGCAGAACTACATCAACGCGGGCGTCAATACCCCGTCCTGGACGCTGTCGTGTGAGTTCTTGTTCTATGTACTGTTCCCATTCCTGGTACCGCTGATTATGAAGATTCCGGCGAAATACCTCTGGTTTGGCGCTGCGGCGATGATAGTGGGTATGGCGTTGATCGAGGTGGTGGACGTCTATCTGATACCGAACTCGGCGAAATCAGAGCTGACGCCCATCCCGGTCCTGCAATTATGGTTCGGCTACCTGTTCCCGCCGGTTCGGCTTTTCGAATTCTTCCTCGGTGTGTTCATCGCGCGGATCGTAGCGGCGGGCCGATGGCCAAGGCTGCCGATCTGGGTCGCGCTGGTCGCCTGCCTCGGCGGGTACCTCGTCGCCATGTACACCCCGTTCGTCGTCGGGTTCTTCCTCGCGACGGCGATGCCGCTCGCGCTGCTGATCGGCTCGGCCGCGATGTCCGATATCGAGGGCAGGTCGCGGTTCCTGTCCAGCAGGTTCGTCGTCTGGCTCGGTGACATCTCGTTCGCCTTCTATATCTGTCAAGGGGTAGCGCTTTTCTACGTCCGGCGGCAAATGGGTGACGTGACATTCAGCGCGCCGGTCGCGGTACAGGTGATCCTTGGATTGTTCGGCTTGAACATCCTGCTGGCCTGGGCGCTGCACACCTTCGTGGAATCACCGGCCATGCGCCATCTCGCAAGGCCGAGGCGCAAGCGTGGTACGCCCGCTCCCGCGGCTGTGTCGGTAGAGACGACGCTTCCGCAAACGCAAATCGCGGGAGATTAGACACCGTTCTGCGCGAAAATGTTCGCTCTGCGCGAAACTCGAAGACTAGATGTTCGAGCCCGGTCTGCGAGGTCGACACAATGCGAGTTCGCTCAATGAAACTTACTTGCCGGGCTACTCGAACAGAGTTACGATGATGATGTTATTCGAGACGAGCGTGTAGAGATTGGGGGGCCGTCTTTCCGGCCGCACGCGGATTTGATTCATGTTCCGCGCTCCGATGGCCGAGGTCATAGTACGACAATTCTTCGGTGCATACCTTCAGGTGTCTGCGGATAGTGGCGACAATGCTCGCCCGATAGGCAGCGCGATGCTCGATGAAACGGCGCGGCGGGGTCCGCGGCATTCATTTCACAGTGCATGCAGCCGATGTCAGCTTGGATCCGAATTTCGATATAAACGACATGCGGTGGCCAGGCGATATTTTCAGTACCGGTGCTCGGACGGACACGGGCGGTTCGTATGAACGCGAACCGTCGACTTGCCGTGCCGACCGTATCCGTCCGTGCTGTCATAAGTCACCGAAAGGTAGTTATGAACACAACCGTAGACAGCGGTTCAGAATTCATTCACAGACATTTGTCGGAGCCGATGCCGCCGCCCCCGATGGCCGCCGAGGCGATTGCCGCCGATGTGCTGCGCCTGGTCTTCGCCAGGCGCCGGTGCGCCGAGCCGGACACGCTGTGCGATGTCGTCCCCTGCGACGACTGCCTCGCACCGCATCTGAAGAAGGTGATCGGCTACGTCGAAGCGGGCAGGCCGGTGCACTTCGTGATACCCGCGTTCCCCGCCAAATCGCGCAACCGCCGCAAAACCCTTGGGCGACTGCCGGATATGGCCGAGACACTGGCGATCGAATCGCTGCAGGGCTTCTGCGATCAGGTCTCGGCGGTCTACGCCCCCGGCGCGATCGTGACGATCTGCTCCGACGGTCACGTGTTCAGCGACTCGCTGGAGATCCCGGACGGCCACGTCGACGAGTATGCCGCCGAGTTGCGCCGGGTGATCCGGTCCACCGGCGGCGGCTCGATCGGCCTGTACGGGCTGCGCGACGCCATGCCGGAGATGACCTGGGACGAGCGGCGGCGCGGCCTGCTCGACGAGCTCGCCACCAGCATCGACGCCATTCGCGAGTCGGTGAAATCCGATCCGGCGATGCTGCGGATGTTCAACGGCATCCACCGATTCATGGTCGAGGACAACGCGGCGCTGATGCCGGAACTGAGCGCGACGCAGCGTCGCAACCGATCGAAGGAGACCGCCTACGAGGTGGTGCAGCGCAGCCAGGCGTGGAGTCGGCTGGTGGCCGGCGTGTTTCCCGACGCGGTGCGGCTGTCCATTCACCCGCAAACCCATCACAGCGACAAGATCGGCTTCCACCTGCTGCGGACCCAGGACAACTGGCTCACCCCGTGGCACGGGGTCGTGCTCGATGACGGCACGAAATACACGCTGGTCAAACGCGCCAAGGCGGAGGACCTCGGCGCCCGCCTGGTCTGGCGCAACAGCCGCCCGAGCCATTTCGTACTCGCTATTCGAGGAGCATCATGACAAACAGCGTGCGGCCAGCGCCGCTCGACGGCGTCGACCTGCGACCCTTCGCCAGGATCGTCACTGCGGATACGCCAGGGCAAACCCTGGCCGACCTGCCGATCGACGACCTGCTCGACACCGTGCTGGCCACCAAGGTCACCGTGCTGCGCGGTTACGACCTGCTCGACAAGCCGGAGCTGGAGCGGTACTGCCGGGCCGCGGGCGAACTGCTGCAGTGGGACTTCGGCACCATCCTGGACCTGGTGGTCCGTGACGATCCGCAGAACTACCTGTTCGACAAGGGTGACGTGCCGTTCCACTGGGACGGCGCGTTCGCGGCGCAGGTGCCGCGCTTCTTCCTGTTCCAATGCGTACAGGGCAGTCCGGCAGGCGCGGGCGGGGAGACCGTGTTCTCCGACACCACCCGGATCTACCGCGAGGCACCCGAGGATCTGCGCGAGCTGTGGGCGCGGACCACGATCACCTATCGGACCGACAAGCTCGCGCACTACGGCGGGCTTGCCGAGTGGCCGCTGCTCGGGACGCATCCGGCGACCGGTGAGACGACCATCCGCTACGCCGAACCGCTCGATCCCGCAAAGTATCTCAACCCGCTGTTCCTCACCCTGGACGGCATTTCGCCCGAGGACGGCGTCCGGGTGATGGAGGACCTGCGCGAGCGGCTGCACGACCCGCGCTACTGCTACGCGCATCCGTGGCAGACCGGCGACATCGTCGTCGTGGAGAACCACGCATTGCTGCACGGCCGCAACGGATTCAGCGGATCCGCCGAGCGTCATGTCCAGCGCATCCAGATCGTCTGACCGTCGAAGGAACATGCCATGCCAACACCAGTCACCGACATTGCCACCGAGTACGACGTAGTGATCATGGGCGGCGGTCCCGCCGGGTCGACGCTCGCCGCCATGCTGTGCCGCGAAACCGACTTGCGGGTCGCGGTTTTCGATCGAGAGGAGTTCCCGCGCGAACACATCGGCGAATCCGGCGCTCATCCGCTGGTGCCGGTCCTACAGGCCAGCGGAGCGCTGGAGAAGGTGCTCGCCAGCGACTGCTGGATCCAGAAGTACGGCGGAATCTACCAGTGGGACAACGATCGTCCGTTCGTGTCGTTCTTCGAGCACGCCGACTATCTGGTCGACGGCGTGTACCGCTGGTCGATCCACGTCAACCGCGCCGAATTCGACACGGTGCTGCTCGAGCACGCGGAAGACAGTGGGGCGCAGGTTTTCCAGGGCGTCCAGATCACTCAGTTCCTGCCGGGTGACGGGCATACGACCGTCGTGCTCGAGGACGGCACCGAGATCAAGGCAGGGTACTTCGTCGACGCGTCGGGACGGGCGAATCAGGTTGCCGCCCGCGGCTCCCGGCGCGACAAGCAATGGCTCTCGGAATACCGCAACATCGCCGTCTGGTCGCACTTCCGCAACTGCGTGCCAGCGCAGCAGGCCGCGGGGGAGTGGAATATGTTCCGGGAGAACAACTTGTCGCCCATCTATGCCGTCGCCTTCGAGCACGGCTGGGTCTGGTACATCCCGACGCCGCGGCTGATCGACGGGGTGCGTGAGCAGGTCTGGTCCATCGGCATCGTGACCAACCCGGACTCGCTGACCCGGGTGGATCTGCGCGACGCGGAGGTCTTCCGCAAGACGATCCACTCGATCCCGGTGCTGCGCGATCTGATCGTCGACGCCGAGCCGATCCGCCCGGAAATGCTGACGGCGACGAACTATTCGCGGATCAGCGACTGCTTCGGCTCCTATGCCGAGCGCTGGCTCGCGGTCGGCGACGCGTCGTACTTCGTCGATCCGCTGTTCTCGTCCGGGATGTCGTTCGCGGTGACCCAGGCGTGGGCGGCGGCGCTGGTGCTGCGCAAGAGTTTCGACACCGGCGTCGACGAGCAGACCAAGCGGGATCTGTGGCGCGACTACGACGTCGAATGGCGGGGCATGGCCGAGACCTGGGCGCTCGGCATCGACCAGTGGTACCACGAGATCTCGCGCACGCACCCGGACAGCATGTACTGGCAGGGCCAAAAGCGTGGCACCGCACTGGATAACGCCACCGAAGGCACCTTCCAGGCGCTGCTCAACACGGCGCTGGTGCCCGACCTGCTCAATGTGATGACCAACGGCACGCGCGACCCGCGCGATCTGGCGACCGAGGGGCCCTACCTCACCGCGCTCACCGCCGCCGATGCGGTGGAACTCGGTGCGGCGGACCGGATTTCGCTCGCGCCGCAGACGCGGATCCGGGCCGGGCTCGGCGCGGATATGCCCGGCTTCAAGGGCATGTCGCCGCCGTTCGCGGTGCCGAAGGAGGTGCGCGACGGGCTCGGCCGCTATTGGCGTGACCCGATCGCCAATGCCGGCTCGGCGCCCGAACCGCTCGCCGAAGCGGTGCCGTGCCACCGCTTCTACTCCACCGCCGACCCCGATATCGAGGTGCGCTGCCTGGAACGCGATGGCGGCCAAGGGCTCTGGGACGCGCTCGCCGGCGGGCCGGTGCCGTGGTCCGAGCTGTCCTCGACGCTGTCGGTGCTGCAGGGGCGCGCGCTCAAGCGGCTGATCCGTGCCGGGCTGGTCGTTATCGAAACGGCTGGTCAGCGCGGTATCCCGGAAACGAGCGCGGAAATCGGTCGGAGGGGAGGTCTACGGTAGGCCTATGAGGTCAGTGGCGGTCCTTGCGGTCGACGACGTCATTCCGTTCGACCTGTCGGTCCCGATCGAAATCTTCGGTCGGGCCCGGCTCGGCGATGGCACGGCGGGCTACGACGTTCGTGTCTGTGGCGAGAATTCCGATGTCTCCTCGCGGTTTTTCGCGATCTCGTCGGTCCAGGGCATCGAGTTCCTTGATGAGGCGGACACGATCATCGTGCCCGGCTCGTCCGCCTACCGTTCGGCACCGTCCTATCGCTTGCGGGTCGCCCTGCGTCGCGCGCACGAGCGCGGCGCACGGGTGGCCTCGATCTGTCTCGGCGCGTTCACCCTCGCGTCGGTCGGGTTGCTCGACGGCATGCGGGTCACCACGCACTGGATGGCCGCCGCCGAACTGGCCGCCGACTATCCGTCGGTCCGGGTGGATCCGGCAGTTCTGTTCGTGGACAACGAAAGTGTGCTCACCTCAGCGGGCGCCGCCGCGGGCCTGGACCTGTGCCTGCACATGGTGCGCCGCGACTACGGCTCTGCCGTCGCCGCGGAAACGGCGCGGCTCTCGGTGATGCCGTTGACGCGCAGCGGCGGCCAGGCCCAGTTCATCGCGGACCGCCCGCGCTCGGAGGCCGACCACAACTCCATCAACCCCACCCTGGAGTGGGCGGAAACCGCTGTCGGCGCGGGGATTACGGTATCCGACCTCGCCGAGCGCGCCGGGGTCAGTCAGCGCACGCTCATCCGGCGGTTCAACGAGCAGGTGCGGATGACACCCAACGAGTGGCTGCAAATGGTGCGGGTGCGCAAGTCTCAGGAGTTGCTCGAGCAGACCGACGCCACCATGGAGCACATCGCCGATCAGGCGGGTTTCGCGTCGGTGGCTGCGCTGCGCAAGGCCTTCCGCAAGACCACCGGTGTCACGCCGCAGTCCTATCGGAAAGCCTTTCTCTGACAATGGAATCAGCTCGTCGTCGGCGCGGTGGCATCGAGCCCGGCCGCCTGCGCCGCCGTGCTCAGCACCGTCTCGACCATCGCGGGGGTGAGTCTGCCGGTGAAGGTGTTCTGCTGGCTCACGTGATAGCAGCCGAACAGATGCAGCGGTGCGCGGCCGGTGTCGGCGGGGGCGAGTTCGACATGCACACCGTGCCCGAACTTCGGTCGCGGGCGCGGAATGATCCAGCCCGCGTCGGCCAGCACGGGCAGCAGCGCCTGCCAGCCGAACCCGCCGAGCACCACGACGGCGCGGACAGTCGGTGCGAGCAAGGCGAATTCGGTGGCAAGCCAGTGCCTGCAGCGGTCGCGCTCGTCGGGTGTCGGCTTGTTGTCCGGCGGCGCGCAATGCACCGGCGAGGTCACGCGCACGCCGTACAGGCGCAAGCCGTCGTCGCGATGCGTCGCCGTCGGCTGGCTGGCGAGGCCGACCGCGTGCATGGCCGCGTAGAGCACATCGCCGCTGCGGTCGCCGGTGAACATGCGGCCGGTTCTGTTGCCGCCGTGCGCGGCCGGTGCAAGCCCGACGACGAGCAGCCGCGCATCATCCGGCCCGTACCCGGGAACCGGTCGACCCCAATAGGTTTCGTCCCGGAACGCGGCACGCTTCTCGCGCGCCACCCGCTCGCGCCACGCGACGAGTCGCGGGCAGGCGAAGCAGTCGGCGACCGCGGCGTCCAGCTCGGCGATGGTGTGGCACACGGGATTCATCCTCGGTGCGGCGCCGGGACGCCGCTGAGATGGTCGTTGGCCGGGCTGCGGTCCCCTTCGTCGCGGATCGGGCTGTCGTTCATCAGGACTCCGTTCGGTGTCGCCGGTGGTGTAGCTGTTCGGCTGCCACAGGTCATTTGTCCAGTTCGGGACGGTTGTGAGTGTGGGTAACAAGGAGGACATGTGATCGTGACCACTCGGTCTGTGTTGATAGCATGGCCTTTCTGACCGACCGGACGCGGGCTTCGCCCGAAGCTCGCTGCCCTCGCCGGGCGTTGCCATCTCGAAAGAGTCTTTCCATGCAGTTTGAAATCGTCGAGCGGGACGAAACGTGGGTTGCCGGGTTGCCGGTGCGCAGCCCTAAACGTGCGCTCGGAGAGCTGCGTGATCACGACCTGGAGGCAGCCTGGGCGACCGTGCTGCACCAGGAGCTCGGTGGCCCGCTCGCCAGTGCCTACACCGACTACACCGGTGAGCTCGGCACCTACAACACCCAGATCGTCGGCTACGAGTGCGCGTCCTTCGGTGACGTCACCCGCGGCCATCTGGTGGCCAGGCTGCCGCGCGGCACCTATGCGCGGTTCTCCTCGGTCGGTAACTTCCCGCAGGTGATGACCGACCTCTGGACCCAGATCGCGTACGCCGAGGAACACAACCAGATCAAGCGGACCTACACCGGCGACTTCGAGTGTTATCCGCATGCCTACAAGATCGAGCTCTACCTGGCGGTCGACGCCCGATGAGCTATGCGATCGCAGTGCGCGCCGAGGCGATTTACGGCGGGCTCGTTGTGCCGAGGGTGCGCCCGAGTTTCAAGGTCAGCAACAGTGACCTGATCGAGTTCCTCAAGGACCGGCTGCGCGACCGCAAGGGCGCCGACCGTCCGATGTTCACCGTGTACGTGCCGGACCCGGCGGGCAACTACAACGCGGTGGTCTGCTTCGAGTACCGCGAGCCGGAGTCGGTGCCGATCGGCGATGTCCTGGTGCGCGTGCCGAAGGGCGTCTATGCCCGCTTCGCGCCGAACGGGGACTACCACGATCCGGTCGAGGACGTGTGGGCCCAGGTCGACGACGCGACAGCGTCGGCCGAGATCACCCGCGCCTATCGGGAAGAGATCGAGATCTGGCAGGGGCCGGACTCGGTCGAACTGTTCATCTCCATCCTGGTCTAGCTTGCTGTCAGTTAGCTGCACTAGAACCGACCGGTCACTCTGGTATCTTGTTCAACCAAAAGGCGGGTTCTGACCAGGGGGAATTTACGAGGGTCCATCCAGTTTTCGGAAGATTAACCAGACATCTGGTCAATTCTTGCCGGATGACGGATACTGCCCTAGGCAAACTCATCCGGAAAGCAGGATTCGGGTGGAGATGTCGGCCCCGGTTCGACGACCGCGTAAGGATGCGGAGCAACGGAGTAGGAACAGTATGGCTGTCGAGGCGAGCACCGCCGCGCCGATCCGGGTTGCTGGCGGCTTCGGTGGGACGGTAGCAGGTCATTTCCCGCCTGGCCCCGATTCGGAAGATCACTGCTCGACCGATCCGATCTGGTGGGATAATCGGTCACGTCGGACAATTGCCGATGAATTGCACGGCTCGTCGATTCGAGTCGAACGGCACGGGCGCCGTGCATTGGATACCGACCCCGGAATGGTGGGGTGACGATGGGTGACGACAGCGACCGAAAAGCGCGACTCCCCAGCGCACCGGCCACGATTTTCCCGGATCTCGTGGATACACTGGCGTCGCTTCGTTTCTCGGACCTGCTCTCAGTACCTGAGCATGAGACCATGGCGTTGGTGCTATGCCTGAGCGATTCGGCCGCTGCCCGAGGTCGTAGCCGGCGGCCCCGGAGCCGACGGCGGCCGATGCCTGGCGTGGACACCCATGGATAGCGTGATCGGAGACAAGGTGCCTCGGCGGACGCTCGACTCATTGGTGACCCAGGTCGCCTCCGAGCTGATGGGTGTCGACGCAACGACCATGGCCGAGGCGACCGAGCGGGTGCTGGCCCAGCTGGTCGAATACTTCGACGTCGACTTCAGCTATGTGCGCCACACCGATCGCGAGCGCCGGGCGTCGCTGCTGATCGCCGAGTGGCCGCACCGCCCGCAGGTGCCCGATCCGGATCCGCTCGAGATCGTCTACTTCGAGGGCGCCGATCCGGTGTTCCGCGCGTTCGAGAACGCCACCGAGCCGATGATCGCCCGCCCGACACCGGAGTTCGCCGACTACCAGGAGACGATGCGCCGGGCCTCCGGCATCCCCGTCGTCACCACCGCCGCGGTGCCGCTGCTCTCGCGCGGCGAGTCGACCGGCGTGCTCGGCTTCATCAAGACCGGTGATCGCGAGTGGAGCACCCGCGAACTCAATGTGCTCAAGGCGATCGCCGCGCTGTTCGCCCAGCTGCAGGCGCGCGTCGTCGCCGAGGAACGGCTGCGCTACATCGCGTTGCACGACGACCTCACCGGGCTGGCCAACCGCCGCGCGCTGCTCGAGCACATGGAGGAGCGGCTGAAGCCGGGCAGCCCCGGTCCGGTCGCGGCGTTCTTCCTCGACCTGGATCGGCTCAAGGCGCTCAACGACTTCCTCGGACACACCGCGGGCGACAACTTCATCCGCACCCTGTCCTCGCGCCTGCGCGAGCACCTCGACCCGGACGACATGATCGCGCGCCTCGGCGGCGACGAGTTCGTCATCGTGCCAGCCAAGCCGATGGACGCGGTCGCGGCCGAGGAGGAGGGCACCCGGATCCAGCAGCTCATCGGGCGCCGGGTCACCGTCGGCGGCGAATCGGTGAGCCGCGCGGCCAGCATCGGCGTCGCCGTCGGCATTCCAGGCGAGACGACCGTCGCCGATGTGCTGCGCCGGGCCGACCACGCGCTGCTCTCGGCCAAATCGGGCGGTGGCAACGGCGTCGCCGTGTTCACCGACGCGATGCGGGCCCAGTTCGAACTGCAAGACGATGTGGAACTCAACCTGCGCGGCGCGGTGTCCGACGGCTCGCTGCTGCTGCACTATCAGCCCGAGGTCGACCTGCGGACCGGCCGGATCGTCGCGCTGGAGGCGCTCGTCCGCTGGCTGCATCCGACCAGGGGCCTGCTGCCGCCCGCGGCGTTCGTCACCGTGGCCGAGGCGACCAACCTGGCCGGTGAGCTCGGCCGCTGGGTGATCAGGTCGGCCTGCGCGCAGTTCGCCGAGTGGCGCAGGCGCGGGCTGGCCGCGAATGTCGTGATGCGGATCAATGTTTCGCCGGTACAGCTGGTCAGCCTCGACTTCGTGGAGCGGATCGAGGACATCCTGCGGCTGTTCGGCATCGACGGCAGCTCGATCTGCCTGGAGATCACCGAGCATGTCGTTGTGCAGGATCTGGCGCGCACCCAGGTCACGTTGCGCGGGCTCAAGCGGATGGGCGTGCAGATCGCGATCGACGATTTCGGCACCGGCTACAGCTCGCTGTCGCATCTGAAGGCGCTTCCGGTGGACGCGGTGAAGATCGACCGCGGCTTCGTGCAGCGCCTCGGCGCGAGCACCGACGATCTCGCGATCGTGAAATCCATTATCGGACTTGCCGGTTCGTTCGGCCTCGGCGTGGTCGGCGAGGGCGTCGAGACCGCGGTGGCCGCGCGCACCCTGGTCGGGCTCGGTTGCTATCGGGCACAAGGCTTTTTGATCGCCAGGCCGATGCCCGCCGACGAGGTGGAAGCGCATCTCGCGGTGGGGCGCATCCCGTTGGATCTCGATCTGCCCCGCGCGAGTCGCGGTACCGCGGGGATATAACGCCGAGCGCGGTCGCGGGCCGGAAAGCGGCTCGTAAGCCGGTTCGCCGGGTCTTTCACGGCTGTTCATGCCGAGTTGGGCGCATCGGTCCCGAAGATAACCCGACTGGCTGCACCATCGGCGAGGTGCGCATAGTTCAGCTTGCGAACTTCTACGGCCCGCGTTCGGGTGGGTTGCGCACTGCCCTGCATCATCTCGGCGAGGGTTACGTCTCCGCCGGGCACGAGGTGGTGCTCATCGTGCCGGGCGCGCGCAGATCCGAAGAGATACTGCCGACCGGTGTGGTGCGAATAACCTTGCCCGCCTTGGCTATTCCGTGGACCGGTGGTTACCGCGCGGCCGATCCGCGGCGGGTGGCCGACGTGCTCACCGGGCTGCGCCCCGACGTGCTCGAGGTGTCGGACCGGCTCACCCTGCGCGGATTCGGCCGCTGGGCCAGGCGGCGCGACGTGGCCGGGGTGATGATCTCGCACGAACGGCTCGACCGGCTGCTCGGTCAGTTCATGCCGCGCCAGGCCGCGCGGCGCTGCGCCGATGTGGCCAATGGCCGCACCGCCGCCGACTACGACATCGTGGTCTGCACTACCGAATTCGCCCGCGAGGAGTTCCTGCGGATCGACGCGCCGAACGTCGAACTGGTGCCACTCGGGGTGGATCTGGAGTTGTTCAGTCCGCGCCGACAGGATGACCGGCTGCGCGCCGATCTCGGCGCGCCAGGACATCCGCTGCTCGTGCATTGCGGCAGGTTGTCGGTGGAGAAACGGGTGGAGCGCAGCATCGAGGCGGTCGCGGCATTGCGCGAGGCCGGTACCGAGGTCCGGTTGGTCGTCGCCGGTGACGGGCCGCGGCGCGAGGCGCTGGAGCGCAGGGCCCGCGCGTTACCCGCGCTCAGCCACGGGCTGGCGGCCGTGCACTTCACCGGATTCATCTCCGAACGCGCGATGGTCGCGAAACTCCTTGCTACCGCAGATGTTTCGCTTGCCCCGGGCCCGCACGAGACCTTCGGCCTCGCTGCGCTGGAGGCGCTGGCGGCCGGCACGCCGGTGGTGGCGAGCCGGTCGTCGGCGCTGAAGGATATCGTGACCGCGGAGTGCGGTGCGGTCGCCGATGACCGCGGCTCCGCGTTCGCGCAGGCGGTCACCGATGTGCTCGCGCTGCCGACGGTAGGGCGCAGGAAGGCCGCGCGTAGCCGTGCCGAGCAATACACCTGGCCACGGGCGGTAGCCGGAATGCTCGCCGTACTGGGCCGATGAGGCTCACCCAAGTACCCTGCGGTGAGCCGATTCGAGAAATTCGAGATGGGGATGCGCAGTGCGAGGTAATGGGCGACCGGGCCGTAGGACCGTGCGGGACGCGAAGGTGCTGATCACGGGTGCCGCCAGCGGTATAGGCCGGGCCACCGCGCTGGCAGCCGCCGCGGCGGGCGCCGAACTGGTGCTCACCGATATCAACGCAACCGGGCTGGACGAGACGGTGGCCGATATCCGGCGCGACGGCGGTGTCGTGCTCATGGCGCAGGCGTTCGATATCACCGACTACGACGCCGTCACCGCCTTCGCCGAGAAGGTGCACGCCGAGCACAGCAGCCTCGACATCGTGATGAACGTCGCGGGCACCTCGGCCTGGGGCACCGTGGAGAACCTGGAGCACAAGCACTGGCGGCGCATGGTCGACGTCAACCTGATGGGCCCGATCCACGTGATCGAGAACTTCGTGCCGCCGATGGTGCGGGCGGGCAAGGGCGGCTCGCTGGTCAACGTCTCCTCGGCGGCCGGGCTGCTCGCACTGCCATGGCACGCGGCCTACAGCGCGAGCAAGTACGGCATCCGCGGCGTCTCCGAGGTGTTGCGGTTCGACCTCGACCAGCACGACATCACCGTGCACCTGGTGGTGCCCGGCGCGGTGGACACGCCGCTGGTGCACAGCGTCGAGCTGGTCGGCGTCGACCGGGAGTCGCCGAGGATCCAGCGGCTCACCAAGTCGTTCACCAAGCACGCCGTGTCGCCGGAACATGTGGCCGCGTCGATCCTGCGCGGCGTCACGCGCAACCGGTTCCTGGTCTACACGTCCTTCGACATCCGATTCGGCTACTGGTGGGCGCGCAAGTTCGCGCTGCCCTACGAGATCGTGATGCGTCGCGCCAGTGCCCGCTTCAGCCGGTTGCTGGCCGCGCAGAACAGTTGAGCTGCACGTCGAGCACGCGCGCGCCGGGTCCCTCGGTGCCGAGCCGGTCGTGCTCGTTGACCAGCTTGCAGCTGCCGAGCGACAGGCAGCCGCAGCCGATGCAGCCGGTGAGGTTGTCGCGCAACCGAATCAGTTGGGTGATCCGGTCGTCGAGGTCCGCGCGCCATGTGGTTGACAGGGTTTCCCAGTCGCGGCGGGTCGGGTTGCGACCTTCCGGCAATTGATCGAGGGCGTCGCGAATTTCGCTGAGCGGGATGCCGACCCGCTGTGAGATACGGATGAAGGCGACCCGCCGTAATGTCTCTCGCGCATATCTGCGTTGATTACCGCTGGTACGACGGCTGCTGATGAGTCCTTCGCGTTCGTAGAAGTGCAACGCGGAAACTGCTACTCCGCTACGCTCGGAAAGCTGCCCGGGGGTCAGCTCCTTCGCTCGCCAATCGGCTGTCGACATGCACGCTCCTCCATTCCCCTAAACAATACTTGAGGTTAGGCACGCCTGTGGGAGGAATCGAACGCAACGGCCGCGTCGGACCGATAATCCGATAGCGAGCGACTTCACACACGGCAAGACGGCATCGAAGACCCGAATTACGTGCTCTTGTGGCCGCGGCGAACTACGGTCTGAGCATGGGAGCAGACGCTGAGCCCGCGCGGCACGGAGAGGACTCGGACGCGGACGGGCTTGACCCCGACAGTTCGGGCACGCGGTTGACGGTGACCTCGGAGGTCGGCACGCTGCGTATGGTGCTGCTGCATCGGCCAGGCGACGAGCTGCGCAGGCTCACCCCGCGCAATAACGACCAGCTGCTTTTCGACGGCATTCCGTGGGTGGAGCGGGCCCAACAGGAGCACGACGCGTTCACCGGCGTGCTGCGCGAGCGCGGCGTCGAGGTGCTGCTGCTCGCCGACCTGCTCGCCGAGACCCTCGCCGTCAGCGGTGCCGCCCGCATCCAGGGCATCTCCGCCGCCGTCGACGCGCGCAGGCTCGGGCACGCGCTGGCCGACCAGCTTGCCGCCTTCCTGCGCGGCGTCCGGGCCAGGGATCTGGCCAACATCCTGATGGCCGGGATGACCTTCGACGAGCTGCCGTTCGGGCCGGACGCGACCTCGCTGGTACGACGGATGCACCACGGCGGCGATTTCGTCATCGATCCGCTGCCCAATCTGCTGTTCACCAGGGATTCCTCGTTCTGGATCGGTCCGCGTGTCGCGATCACCTCGCTGGCGCTGCCCGCCCGGATCAGGGAAACCTCGCTCACCGATCTGATCTATGCCTTCCATCCCCGCTTCCTTGGGGTGCGCCGCGCCTACGAATCGCACACCGCGCCCATCGAGGGCGGCGACGTGCTGCTGCTCGCGCCCGGCGTTGTCGCGGTTGGGGTCGGCGAACGCACCTCGCCCGCGGGCGCGGAAGCGTTGGCGCGCAGCCTGTTCGACGACGACCTCGCGCATACGGTGCTTGTCGTGCCGATCGCGCAGAACCGGGCGACGATGCATCTGGACACCGTCTGCACGATGGTCGACAGCGACGCGCTGGTGATGTATCCGGCGGTGCGTGACTCGTTGTGCGCGTTCACTATTCAGCGCGAGGACGGCTACAGTGTGCGCAACGGTGACGGCCGGGTTGCGATGAGCGGCCCCGATCCGTTCCTGGTCGCGGCGGCCAAGGCGATGGGCATCGACAAGCTCCGGGTGATCGACACCGGGCTCGACGGCGTCACCGCCGAACGCGAACAGTGGGACGACGGCAACAACACCCTCGCGCTGGCGCCCGGCGTGGTCGCCGCCTACGAGCGCAACGAGATGACCAACGCACGCCTGGAAGACGCGGGCATCGAGGTGCTGCGCATTCCCGGCTCCGAACTGGGTTCCGGTAGAGGCGGACCCCGCTGCCTGTCCTGTCCACTCTCCCGGGATGAGTTGTGATCCGATCATGTTCAACGTCACCGTGTCGCATGAGTCGACCGTCCCGCCCTACGAGCAGTTACGTATGGGCATCATCGCCAAGGTGCGCTCCGGCGAGCTGACCGCGGGCACGAAGATCCCCACGGTACGGGCGCTGGCCGCGCAACTGGGCCTCGCCCCCAACACGGTCGCCCGCGCCTACCGCGAACTGGAAGCCGACGGCGTCGTCGAAACCCGAGGCAGACAGGGCTCTTTCATCGCCTCCTCCGGCGACCCGACCCGCGATGTCGCCGGCCGCGCCGCCACCGCCTACGTCGCCACCGTCCGCCGCCTTGGACTCGACGATGCGGCCGCGTTGCGCTACGTCAAAGCGGCGCTGGAGGGTTAGCGCCAGCTGGGCAGCCAGAGGTGGTCGTGCCAGTTGCCGGGCGTGATGGGGAGTGCGGTGAGGATCGGCCAGAGCCAGATGAAGTTGGCGATCACCAGGCCGAGGTAGAGGCAGACGGCGAGCAGGCCGAGGGCGTGGCGTTCGTCGGGGGAGACCGGGAGATAGGTTCCGGCGGGACTGCGCGGCACCGGTATTCGCCGCGACGGGCCGAGGATGTCGCCGAGGACCAGGGCCATGCCCATCACCAGGAATGGCGCGAGGGCGACGGCGTAGAAGTAGTACATCTGCCGGTCCAGGGTCAGGAACCAGGGCAGTAGCGCAGCGCCGTAGCCGACGAGTACCGCGGCGTAGCGCCAGTCGCGGCGAACAACGCTGCGCCACAACATCCAGCCGATCACCGGGAGAGCCAGCCACCAGATCGCGGGGGTGCCGATCAGCATGACGGCCTTGACGCACTGGGTCTGCCCGCAGCCGCTGACGCCGTTGTCGGCGTAGTAGTAGAGCATCGGCCGCAGGCCCATCGGCCAGGTCCACGGCTTGGATTCCCACGGGTGGTGATTGCCCGCCGAATTGGTCAGGCCTTCATGGAATTCCAATGCTCTCGCGCTGAAATACCATAGTGAGCGCAACGCGTCGGGCACCCAGCTGAACAGTCCGCCGGTGCCGATCGGCTTCGTCGGGGCGGACGGGTTGCCGACCATGTACCGGTCGATACCGGTTTCGCTGGCGAACCAGGCCCAGTACGTGCCCAGATACACCCCGAGCGGGATCAGCACCAGCGCGTACAGCGCGGGCCCGACATCGCGGATCCCGGCGCCGAACCATGGATTGCGCACCCCGTACGCCCGCCGCGCCGCCACATCGAACAAGACGCTCATCAGGCCGAACGCGACGATGAAGTAGACGCCGGACCATTTTGTCCCGCAGGCCAATCCGAGCATGATCCCGGCGCCGAAGCGCCACCAGCGCACCCCGAGCCGAGGACCCCACGGTGTCTCGTCGATCCGCCCCTCGGCGTCGGCCTTCGCCATCCTGGCCCGCACCTCGTCGCGGTCGACGATCAGACAGCCGAAGGCCGCGGTGGCGAAGAACGCCAGGAAGATGTCGAGCATGCCGATGCGCGACGAGACGAAGGTGGTGCCGTCGGCGATCAGCAGGATGCCAGCGATCGCGCCGATCAGGGTGGACCGCGCCATTCTTCGCACGATCCGGATCACCAGCAGTATCAGCACGGTTCCGGCCATCGCGGAGGCGAAGCGCCAGCCCCAGCCGTTGTAGCCGAACATCGCCTCGCCGATCGCGATGAGCTGCTTGGCGACCGGCGGATGCACAACGAGCCCGTAGCCGGGGTTGTCCTCCACCCCACCGCCGTTGAGCATCTGCCAGGCTTGCGGCGCGTAATGCTTCTCATCGAACACCGGGGTGCCTGCGTCGGTCGGATAGTTGAGCATGGTGAACCGCGTCACCGCGGCGATCGCGGTGAGGAACGCGGTGACCACCCAACCGCGCACGGTATCGGTCGGCCCGAAATCGGGCGATGGCCGCCGCGGCGCGGGGCTCGACCAGGAGGGCACGGCCCCGAACGGAGCGGTCGCGCGCTGGTCGGTCACCTGTGTCACGCTCCGATCGTATGCTGTGCGCGCCGCAAGGTCCCGCAGCGGTGAGCCCGACACCGGGTGAATCCGATAGCCAACGCCGAGTCGGGCTGCGAGTGCGGGATGGGCGAGTCGATAGGCTGCGGAGGTCCCGGTGGGTGCCGGGCGGGTCGAGACGGGAGTGCGGTGGCGGACGAGGCGACAGGGCCGGGCAGGCTGGTGCTCGCGGCGACGCCGATGGGCGACATCGGTGACGCGTCGCAGCGGCTGCGCGACGCGCTCGGGTCGGCCGACATCGTCGCGGCCGAAGACACGCGGCGCACCAAGTCGCTCGCCAAGTCGCTGGGAGTGGAGATCACCGGGCGGGTGGTCAGCTTCTACGACCACGTGGAGATCGCGCGGATTCCGGCGCTGCTCGCCGATATCGAGGCGGGACGCACCGTGCTGCTGGTGACCGACGCGGGCATGCCGTCGGTCAGCGACCCCGGCTACCGGTTGGTCGCGGCCTGTGCGGAGCGGGATCTGCCGGTGACCTGCCTGCCTGGACCGTCGGCCGTCACCACCGCGCTCGCGCTGTCGGCCCTGCCGGTAGAACGGTTCTGCTTCGACGGCTTCGCGCCGCGCAAGGGCGGTCAGCGCCGAGAATGGTTGCGCACCTTGGCTACCGAGTCGCGCGCCTGTGTCTTCTTCGAGGCGCCGCACCGTCTCGCCGACTGTTTGGCCGATGCGGTCGAGGTGCTCGGCCCCGATCGGCGCGCCGCCGTGTGCCGCGAACTGACCAAGACCTACGAGGAGGTCATCCGCGGCACCCTCGCCGAGGTCGCCGCCTGGGCCGTGGACGGCGCCCGCGGCGAGATCACCGTCGTGCTCGAAGGCGCGCAACCGAAATCGGCCGACCCCGCCGACCTGGTCGAGGAAGTCGAGGCGTTGACCGCCGACGGCACCCGCCTCAAGGACGCCTGCGCGCAAATCGCGGGCGAGAACGGTGTCTCCCGCAACGAGCTCTACGACGCGGTGCTCGTCGCCCGCCGTGATGGCGAGGACTGACCAAATCGCAACGGAGAGTTGCTAGTTCGCGCATCGGCGCACCGCCTCGCGTAGTCACCAGCTTCGCGGGCACCGTCACCCGCCTGACGCCGCAGGGCTGACCGATGCGCGCGTCTCGCCGACGCGGCATGATCGTCCTATGACCTCTCTGGAAAGCAAGGCCAAGGCATTCCTCGCACTGCACCGTCCTGGTGATCCCGCCGTGCTGCCCACCGTGTGGGACGCATGGTCGGCGAAGGTCGCGGTGGACGCCGGGTTCGCGGCGCTCACCGTCGGCAGTCATCCCGTCGCCGACTCGATCGGCCGCGCCGATGGCGAAGGCATGACCTTCGCCGAGTCGCTCACCAGGGTCCGGCAGATCACCGAGGCCGTCGAGGTGCCGGTATCGGTCGATATCGAGTCGGGCTACGGCCTCGAACCCGCCCAGCTGATCGAGGGCCTGCTCGAGGCGGGCGCCGTCGGGCTGAACATCGAGGACACCGTGCACAGCGAGGGCAAGCGCCTGCGCGCGCCGCAGGAGCACGCCGACCTCGTGCACGGCCTGCGCCAGTTCGCCGACGCGGCCGGGGTGCACGTGGTGGTCAACGCCAGGACCGACATGTTCCTGCGCCAGGACGGCGACGAGGCCGACCGGGTCGACCGCGCCATCGAGCGCCTGCGACTGGCCGCCGCCGCGGGTGCCGATGTGCTCTTCCCCGCAGGCGCGCAGGCCGACGCCGACGTGCGCCGCCTGACCGGCGAACTGCCGCTGCCCATCAGCATGGTCGGCCTGCCCGACAAGTCCGACAAGGCGGTGCTCGCCGACCAGGGCGTGGCCCGCATCAGCTTCGGCCCCTACCTGCAGCGCGCCCTCACCGCCGAGATCGAACGCCTCCTCGCGCGCTGGAAGTAACCGAGTACCGACGAGTGGCACACCATCGAGAACCCTTCGCGGCCAACGCCACAACCCTGTGCCACTCGTCGAGGACGCCTGCGATGATCGATGGGTGAAGGTACTTGTGGTTGGGGCCAGTGGGATGCTCGGTGGTGCGGTTGCCGAGGTGTTGGCCGGTTCGCATGAGGTGGTGCGGGCGGGGCGGCGCGGGCCGGTGCGGGTCGATCTCGAGGACGTATCGTCGGTGGACGCGCTGTTCACGGAGGTGACCGATCTCGACGCGGTGGTGTGTTGCGCGGCAAGCGGACCGCTCGTCGATCTGGTAGCGGCTGACGACGATGAGATCGCCGCCGGTATCCAGGGCAAGCTGCTCGGCCAGGTTGCCTTGGCGCAGCGGGCGATTCGCCATCTGCGCGTTGGTGGTTCGATCACGTTGACAAGCGGGACCTTCGTCGCGCCACTGGCCGGTGGCTCGCTCGGGGCGCTCATCAACTCGGGCCTGGAGGGGTTCGTCCGGAATGCGTCCGCCGAACTGCCGAATGATCTGCGCATCAATGTGATCAGCCCAGGCTGGATCAGTGAGACGCTGGCAAAGCTCGGCATGGACGAGTCCGGTGGCACGCCGGTCGCCGACGTCGCGAAGTTGTATGTGGCCGCCGTGCAAGGGTATTCGCAGGGCCAGACCATTCGCCCCTGAATGCCGAAGCAGGGGAATCGGTTTCAGGCGGACAAGCCGAGTGTTGTGCTGACGAAATGCACGAACAATGGAGCCAGCTCGGGGACACGCGAGGGGCCGTCGGACACGATGACCCGGCGGGTTCGCTCGCCGATCGCGTCCGGGAGTAGTGCGATCAGCTCGTCCGAAACCTCGGGTAGCGCCGGATCCGCCTGGCGCGCTTGGTGATAGAAGAGGCGGTACAGCTCGGCGAAGCGGTCGACGGCAAGGTCGCGATAGTTGACCGCGGTCTGATTCACCATGAACGATTCGACCAGCACGAGTCTGGCGAAATCAGGTTCCGCCGCGACGGTTTCGCAAAACGTGCCGACGATCGACTCGATTCTGGCGTGCGCATCGGCATCCGGCGCGAGCTGGGCCAGCTCCTCGGTGATCCGGGCGGCCACCATGTCGACGCCGGTGTGCACCGCCTCGACGAAGCAATCCTCCTTGTTCGCGAAGTGCTCATAGAACGTGCTGCGCGAGACCCGTGCTCGGGCAACGATATCGGTGAGCGTCGTGCCGGAATACCCGTTGCGGTAGACGCATTCGACCATCGCCTCGATGAGTCGACCGCGTTGGGAGACCAGGACGGCGTCCCGTGCCGCCCGATGCCGGTCGGCGAAACTGTTCTGCGGCACGGGTGTCGAGTCTGGCGCCTGCTTTCGGCGCATGGGTGCCCTCCCTGTTCGGCGAACGTTCGTAACCCAGCATTATGCGACTGTGCGCACAATGGGTTACGCGCCGGTGGGCAACGAGGGCCGTTTCGGGCCGCGGCCGAGACGGCCGCGTGCGTATCAGTCCTTCGGCTCGATGTACTTGGGGTACACCGGTTCCGGTGCTGGCAACACCACGCCGGGCACGATCGGCGTCGCGATATCGGCGAACGTGCGATCCTGCTGACCCAGCTGATCGAGGATCTTGCTCGCCGAGCCCGGCACCACCGGCTGCACCAGGATCGCGACGATCCGCAGCACCTCGAGCGTCACGTACAGCACCGTCGCCTCGCGCGCCAGATCCTCCGGTGTCCCGGACTTGGCCAGCGCCCACGGCGCCTGCGCGGAGAAGTACCTGTTCGTCTCGCCGAGCGTCAGCCAGATCGCCTCCAGCGCGAGATGCATTTGCTGAGCGTCGTATTCGGCGCGGCAGCGGTCGAGCAGCCCGTTGGTGAGATCGAGCAGCGTACGGTCGGCATCGGTGAACTCGCCCGGCGTCGGCACCACGCCACCGCAGTCGCGCGCGACCAGCTTGGTGCTGCGCTGCACGAGATTGCCGAACTCGTTGGCCAGATCCGAGTTGATCCGGCCGACGATCGCGTCGTGGCTGTAGCTGCCGTCCTGCCCATAGGAGATCTCGCGCAGCAGGAAAAAGCGCACCGCGTCGACGCCATAGGTATCGACCAGCTCCAGCGGGTCGACCACATTGCCGACCGACTTGGACATCTTCTCGCCCTTGTTGTACAGGAACCCGTGCACGAAAACGCGTTTCGGCACCTCGACGCCCGCCGAAAGCAGGAACGCGGGCCAGTACACCGTGTGGAACCTGGTGATGTCCTTGCCGACGATGTGCACGTCGGCGGGCCAGAACTTCTGGAACGCAGCCGATTCCGTGTCCGGGTAGCCGACGCCGGTGATGTAGTTGGTGAGCGCGTCCATCCACACGTACATCACGTGATCGGGATGGCCGGGCACCGGCACACCCCAGTCGAAGGTGGTGCGCGAGATGGACAGATCCTTCAGCCCGGCCTTGACGTAGCTGACGATCTCGTTGCGCCGCGTTGCGGGCGCGATGAATTCGGGATGCTCCTCGTAGAGCGCGAGCAGCTTGTCCTGGTACGCCGAGAGCTTGAAGAAGAAGTTCGACTCCTCGGTCCAGGTGACCGGCGTCTTCGACTCGGTGGAGATCCGCGTGCCGTCATCGAGCAGCGAGGTCTCTTCCTCGGTGTAGAAGGCCTCGTCACGCACCGAGTACCAGCCGGAGTAGTTGCCGAGGTAGATGTCGCCGTTGGCGAGCATCCGCTCCCACAGCGCGGTGCTTGCCGCCAGGTGATCCTCGTCGGTGGTCCGGATGAACCGGTCGTAGGAGATGTCCAAGGTCCTGTCCAGCGCCTCGAACACATCGGAGTTTCGACTCGCGAGCTCCTCCACCGGGACACCCTCGGCCGCGGCCGTCTGCTGCATCTTCTGACCGTGCTCGTCGGTGCCGGTCATGAAGAACACGTCGAACCCGTCGAGCCGCTTGAAGCGGGCGATGGCGTCGGCCGAGATGTACTCGTAGGCATGGCCGATGTGCGGCGCACCGTTCGGGTAGGCAATGGCCGTAGTGATGTAGAAGGCGGGGCGGTCAGCTGCGCTCATGCCTGCACCTCGCTGACGCTCGGCTCCGGCATGACCGCATGGGCGGCTGTGTTAATGGTTCGCTCGCTTCGCTCGCTCATGGTGTGTCTACTGTAGTGGCCGTGGTTTCTATCGCTCACGCGAATATCCGCTGTGCCGTTTCAGTCGCCGCGGCGATCCTGCCGACCGGTGCCGATTCCGCTGTGTCCGGCGGTTTTCGATGAGCAGCAAGCGTCCCGCGCCGGACCTGCCGGAGCCGCTCGCGCCGATCATCGACGCGCATACCCACCTCGACGCCTGCGGTGCCACCGACGCGGCGTCCACCGCTGTCATCGTGGACCGCGCCGCCTCGGTCGGGGTGGGCCAGGTGGTCACTGTCGCCGATGACCTCGCCGCCGCGCAGTGGGCAGTGCAAGCCGCGCACTGGGACGCTCGCGTCTACGCCGCCGTCGCACTGCACCCCACCCGTGCCAACGCGCTCGACGATGCCGCGAAGGCCGAACTCGAACGTCTCGCCGCCGACCCGCGCGTGGTCGCGATCGGCGAGACCGGACTCGACTACTACTGGCCGGGCAAACTCGACGGGTGCGCCGACATCGAGACCCAGATCGAGGGCTTTCGCTGGCACATCGACCTGGCGAAGCGGCTGCGCAAACCGCTGATGATCCACAATCGCGAGGCCGACCACGATTTGCTGACGGTGCTGCTGGACGAGGGCGCGCCGTCCACCGTGATCTTCCATTGCTTCTCTTCGGATACCAATATGGCACTGGCCTGCGTGGCAGAGGGTTATCTGCTGAGTTTCTCCGGAACGGTGAGTTTCAAGAATGCGCACGAGCTGCGCGAAGCCGCCAAAGTTGTGCCGGACGAGCTGATTCTGGTCGAAACGGACGCACCGTATTTAACGCCGCATCCTTTCCGTGGTGCTCCCAACGAACCGTATTGCCTCCCGTACACCGTGCGCGCCCTCGCGGAAGTACGCGAAACGGACCCGGCCGAATTGGCGAAGATCACCACGGCAAACGCGCGCCGCGTCTACGGAATCTGAACAAACCGCTATTTTCCGGCTATTTGAGTACCCGCAAGGGGGCTGGATATGCGAGGTGTGTCTTAGGTCACATCGGCGTGTATATTTCGTGATCAACCTGCGGTAGCGATATCTGTTCGTGATATTGAAAGCGCCAGCTGAAGCAAGTGAAGGTTGTCTACCCCCAAACCCCTCGTTATCGTACTGTGACCATGGCCAACCCGTCACCCGCCCGCCGCCCCTCACGGGATCACTCCGCGATGCTGTGGCCAGTCACGCGAATCAACCAGTCTCGCTCGCCGCTGCTGTACGCGGCGGTCGGCGCGCTGCTGATGACACTGATCATCGGCGCGGGGCTGGCGATTGTGAACCGCAAGACGGTGACGGTCGTCGTCGACGGTGAGAAGCGGATCGAGACGACGATGTCGCTCAATGTCCGCGGTGTGCTGCGGGCCGCCGGGTTCGCCGTGACCGAGCGCGACCGGGTCGCCCCCGCGCTCGCCGCGAAGATCGGCGACGGCGCCACCATCACGCTCAACCGGGCGCGTGAGGTCAAGCTGATGGTCGACGGCCAGGCGCGCGAGGTATGGACCACCGGGCTGACCGCTGGCGAGGCGCTCGAGCAGTTGAGCATGCCCAAAGAGGTGTTCGTATCGCCCGCGCGCAACGAGAAGCTGCCGCTGGAAGGCGCCGCGCTGAATGTCTCGACGCCGCGATCGGTCTCGCTGCTCGACGGCATCGGGGCTCCCGTCGACGTGCGGCTCGCCGCGCCGACCGTCGGCGACTTCCTCACGGTGGCCGGTGTTCCGCTGATCGAGCAGGACACCGTTGAGCCTGCCGCGTCCACCCCGCTGACCGACGGCGTGCGAATCACGGTGACCCGCAAGCGAATCGAGAACCGCACGGAGACGCTGCCGCTCGACCCGCCGGAGAACGTGATCGAAGACCCGACCATGAACATGAGCCGCTCGGTGGTGGAAACCCAGGGCGCGCCCGGCGTCCAGGACGTCACCTTCGCGGTCACCATGGTCAACGGCACCGAAGTGGACCGCAAGCCGATCGCCTCGAACGTGACGGTGACCGCGCAGCCGAAGACCGTCCGCAAGGGCGCCAAGCCGGGCACCGAGGTGCCGCCGGTGCGCGACGGCTCGACCTGGGACGCGCTGGCCCGCTGCGAGTCCACCGGCAACTGGGGCATCAACAACGGCAACGGTTACTACGGCGGCATCCAATTCGACCAGGGCACCTGGGAACGCCAGGGCGGCCTGAAGTACGCCCCCCGCGCCGACCTGGCGACCCGCGAAGAGCAGATCGCCATCGCCGAGGTCACCCGCGCCCGCCAGGGTTGGGGCGCCTGGCCCGCCTGCACCAGCCGCCTCGGCATCGAGTAACCCCCGCCGCCACCTAGGCGCAAATCGGCATCAGCCGGTGCGGCATCGGCTGACTACTGTCCGCGTCGGTCTGCGGGGCATCGGTTTGGGGGCGGCCGACCATCAGACGGCTTGGCATCTGTTGGGCGCCGTTCGCATTCGGCCGCACGCCTGCTGCGGCGGTGGGGTGAGCGCGGTTACGGAGCAGGATTTCTTGGTGTTGCCTGCGATTCGCCCGGCGGTCATGCGGATGTGCTGATCTGTACACTCGTCCAGGTTTGTGGCGGTGTGGGTCGGGTCAGTGAGGTGTGTTCGATGAGGGTTGTTCAGCTGTGCAGGCGTGCGGTGGCCGTGGCCACGATGTCGGCCAGTGCCGCGTTGTTCGTGAATGTCGCTCCGGCGCAAGCGGAAAGCCCGGGGACGCTGATCTCGACCGCCGCGCAGCCGGACGGCTGGCACGGGGTATCGGGCGGTTCGGTGCTCGAATACTGGATGCGCGGATCCGACGGCACGCCACGGCAGGCCAGCGGCGCGCTGTTCGTCCCGCAGGGCACGCCGCCCGCGTCCGGCTGGCCGGTCGTCGCGTACGACCACGGCACCAGTGGTCTCGGTGCTGGCTGCGGCGGCCAATCCGCGCCGGAGGGTCATCCCTATCAGCAGACCCGGTCGAAAGAGGATCAGCTGATCCAGCGCCTGCTCGCGCAGGGCTTCGCCGTTGTCGCGCCCGACTACCTCGGACTCGGCCGCTTCGACACCGGTCCGCACCCCTATCTGGAGATCGCCACCGAGGCGACGGCAACCATCGACCTGTTGCGCGCGGCCCGCGCCACGCACCCCGAGCTGTCGCGCACCTGGGCCGTGCTCGGTGTCTCGCAGGGCGGCCAGGCCGCGCTCGGCACCGGCCACCTACAGGCCAGCTACGCGCCCGACCTCGACTTCCGCGGCACCGTCGCGATCGATCCCGAATCCGACGTTGAGAAGATACTGCCGCTGGCCGGGCCGGTCATCCCCGCCGTTCCCGGCAACGACGGTGCGATGAGCTTCTTCGTCAGCATCCTGGCCGGGCTGCGCGCGGCCCGCCCCGACGTGCACGTCGACCAGTACCTCACCCCGCAGGGCCGCGCGGTCCTCGACAGCGTCGGCCCGCTGTGCCTGGACGGCATCATCGATCGGGTGCACGGCCTCGGCGTCGGCGACCTGCTCGCCAGGCCGCTCGCCGAGGAGCCGATCCGCTCCGCCCTCGACGCCTACCTCACCGTGCCGACCTCCGGCTACAACGCACCGATCCTGTTGCTACTCAACATCACCGACACCACTGTCCCCTCCCCGCTGCACGCCGCCCTCGCCGCCCAGTTCGCCGCCAATGGCGTCGACTTCAACACCGTCACCGGCACCGGCAAGCACACCCAGCTCAACCCCCCGATGCAAGCCGCCCTCGACGCCTTCCTCGATCGCATCAAGGCCACTCCGCTCCAGCAGTAAGCCGGCACCGTCCCCGCGCACAACTTCGCCGGTCCGCGCCTGGATTCGCGTGCCGCGCGCAGTGGCCAGCTGTTTCGTGCGCCACGGGCAAAAGGTGCGCGGCGATGTGGGGGCGCGGGGGTTGATAGGTTCTTCAGGTGTCCGAACCTGAAGTTGCCGCTCGTGGGAGTGCCGCGTTGCTCGGGCCCGCCGAGGTGCGGGTACTGGCCGAGCGGCTCGGTGTGCGGCCGACCAAGCAGCTCGGGCAGAACTTCGTGCACGACGCGAACACGGTGCGGCGGATCGTCGCGGCGGCCGGGGTCGGGCGTGCCGACGTGGTGCTCGAGGTCGGGCCCGGGTTGGGCTCGCTGACGTTGGCGTTGCTCGACGTGGTGGATTCGGTGGTCGCCGTCGAGATCGATCCGGTGCTCGCGCGCCACCTTCCGGTGACCGTCGCGGACCGGGCGCCCGAACTGGCCGACCGGCTGAAGGTGGTCGAGGCCGACGCGCTTCGGGTCGCCGCCGCGGATCTCCCCGCGCTGCCGACCGCGCTGGTTGCGAACCTGCCGTACAACGTCGCGGTACCGGTGCTACTCCATCTGCTCGCCGAATTGCCAAGCATCGCAGTCTCTTTGGTGATGGTGCAGGCGGAGGTTGCCGACCGGCTCGCGGCCGACCCCGGCAGCCGCATCTACGGCGTGCCCAGCGTGAAGGCCGGTTTCTTCGGCACCGTCCGCCGCGCGGGCGCCGTCGGCACCCAGGTCTTCTGGCCCGCCCCGCGCGTCGACTCCGGCCTGGTCCGCGTCGACCGCTACGCCGAACCTCCGTGGCCGATGGACGACGCCCACCGCCGCCGCGTCTGGGAGGTCGTCGACGCCGCCTTCGCCCAACGCCGCAAAACCCTCCGCGCCGCCCTCGCCGGCTGGGCAGGCTCGCCCGCCGAAGCCGAACGCCGCCTGCTCGCCGCGGGCATCGCCCCCACCGCCCGCGGCGAAACCCTCGACACCGCAGCCTTCGTCCGCCTCGCCGCCCAATCCTGACCACGCTGGGCGAGCCCGCCGGTGCGGTGCGCGAAACCCATTGCCAGTTCTCGAATTGCAGCGTGGGAACCATCGTGAACACGATCACCGGCACGGCGAGTGCGATGCTGATCAGTAGCCTGCGTGGCAGCGCGACGAGGTTGGCGTACTGGTCGGTTTGCGTTGCGGCGGAACCGAATACGTACACCGCGTGCTCGCATCGACAACGTGTTCCACCGGCGAATCCGGCGATACGGATTGTGGATAACCCGCTTTTGTCTTTTTCGTCACGAAGTTGACGGTCGCCGTGGCGCCGTCGATTCGGTTGAGCTGCTTCGCGATCCGCGCGGCACGGGAAGTGCAGGTCACCCCGCCTATCGCGAACTCGATCGAGCGCAGGTCGGCGGGTGTGGACATCGGTACCTGCCACCCGGATGTGGTGCGCCGCCGGATGTGGATGGGCCTGTGGATGATTCGACCATAGGCAGTTCCATCGTGAACTCAGCCGGTCGCCGTGTGAGAAGTCTAGATGCGGCCGACGAGCGCCCGCACGCGGGGTGTGGAAGCCGGTCCTGCGTCAGACAGCGATCTCGTAGCCTGCCTCGTCCACGGCGGCGACGATATCGGAGTCGGCGATCGGTGCCGCGCTGTCGACGGTGACCGCACCGCTGGCGAGGTCGACGTCGACGCTGGTGACGCCGTCGATCTTGCCGATCTCCGTCTTGACGGAGCTCACGCAGTGCCCGCAGGTCATCCCCGTGACGGTGTAGGTGGAACTGGGCATCTCCGACTCCTTCGCTCATTCTCCATCATACGGGCCGGGGGTACCCCGCCCTGATCGAACATACCCCCGCTGGGTATTGCGCGCAAGTGGCCGGATCGCCGTTCATCGCGCGCGCGACGACCGTACTGCGAGTGTCGCCGCGGCGATGAAAACCGCTCCGAGCGCGGTGATCACGACCTGTGGACTGGCGAGTGTGTCATCGCCCGCGCTCAGGTAGATCCCGACATTGATCAACCAGTGTCCCACCGCCGCGACCAGCACCCGCTGCCAGAAACTACCGGTGCCGAGCGCGCCCAACAACACGGCGAACGCCATCGCCGAGACGAAGAACGACACCGCGACCACCGGGCCGGCGCCGAATGCTTGCACATGCCACAGCGCCCACACCGCACCGGTCACCGCGATCGCCGCGAACCGGCGCATCCGCGTTTCCAGCAGCGGTTGCAGGAAGCCGCGCCAGCCGATCTCCTCGCCGGTCGCGCCGATGAGCTGCACCACGAAGAACACCACGAACGGCACCCCGCCGACCGCGACAGGCCCGACCAGGTCGTGGCCGGTCAATGCCGTCGCACCGGCGATCAATAGCCCGAACAGCAGGCATGCCGCCAGGATGTATCCGAGATTCTCGCGAACCCGTCGGGCGGACACCGCGGCGGGCAACAGCGGGCCGATGACTTTGCGGCCGATGAGCCAGGTGACCAGCGCGCCGAGCGCCGGTGCGAACTGGACTAGCGAAAGCGCCGCCGCGTCGATGCCCGAAACCGGTTGCAGCGCAAGCATTGCCACCGAGGCGACGAGCGTGGCCAGGACGTAGATCCCGATCAATGTCCAGAAGACGCGGCCGGTCGGTACCGGAACCGGCTGCTCGGTCCGCGCGGTGTCGGCGGTGGGAAGGTCGGGCTGAGCTATCACCGGGAAATCGTCACACGGTGCCTGCACTGTCCCCTTCATACTCGAGGGCTATTTATCGCACTGCGTTGTCATACTTTTGGTGCTGTCCGGCCCCAGCCGTGCATGGCCAACTCGGCGACTTGCTCCAGTTCCGCGCGGCTCGCGCCGTCCCTGGACGCCTGCGACATGCCCTGCAGGACGGTACCGATGTACCGAGCCATCGTCGGCGCGTCGACCTCGGCGTCGAGCACGCCCGCGTCGATATCGGCCTGAATCCGTTCGGTGAGCAATCCGATGTTCCGAGTGCGCAGCTCGCGCAGCAGGTCGGCGACCTCGCCGCTGTTCGTGTTGACACCCGCGGTCATCACGAGGCAGCCCTGCGGGTAGCCGGGCCTGGTGTATTCGACCGCCGCGTCACGTAAGGAGCGCCGCATCGCCGCTTCGGCCGTCGGCTCCTCGGCCAGCGCGCGCGGGATGAACTGGCCGAACTGCGCCCCGAAGCTCTGTACGGCCTCGCGGAACAGCGACGCCTTATCGCCGAACGCCGCGTAGAGGCTCGGCGCGCCGATGCCCATCGCCGTGGTCAGGTCGCCGATCGAGGTCGCCTCATAACCGCGCGCCCAGAACAGCCGCATGGCCTTGTCCAGTGCGGCTTCCCGGTCGAACGAGCGTGGCCGGCCGCGAGTCGAGGTACTCATGAAAATAATTCTATAGCGATCGCTAGTGAATGTGTTAGTGTCCTTGTTCTGTAGTGATCACTAGAGAAAGGAAGGCGCAATGGGCGCACTGACAGGCAAGACCGCACTGGTGACCGGAGGCAGCCGTGGCATCGGCCGAGGCATCGCCGAACGGCTCGGCAGGGACGGCGCGCTAGTGGCCGTGCACTACAACGCCAACGAGCAGGTGGCGAAGGAAACCGTCGCCGCGATCGAGGCCGCGGGCGGCTCGGCCTTCGCGATCCGCGCCGAACTCGGCGTACCCGACGACGCGGCGACACTGTGGTCTGCCTTCGACGCGCACGCCGACGGCCTGGACATCCTCGTCAACAACGCGGGCACCGACGGCGTCCGCGAACCGATCGAAGGCACCGACGAGGCCGCGTTCGACCGGGTCTTCGCGATCAACACCAAGGCACCGTTCTTCGTCACCAAGCGCGGCCTCGACCGGCTGCGCGACGGCGGCCGGATCATCAACATCTCCACCGGCCTCACCCATGGCCTGCACATGCCTGAGCTGATCGCCTACACGATGACCAAGGCGGCGATCGATTCCTTCACCAGCGTGCTGGCCAAGCAGGTCGGCCCGCGCGGCATCACCGTGAACGCGGTGGCGCCCGGCATCATCGACACCGATATGAACGCCAGCTTCTTGAACAATCCCGAGACCGTGGCGGCGGTCGAGGCCCTGACCCCGCTGCGGCGGCTCGGCCAACCCGCCGATGTGGCCGATATCGTCGGATTCCTCGCCTCCGACGCCGCCCGCTGGGTTACCGGACAGTGGATCGACGCCACCGGCGGCGCGTTGCTGTGACCGAATGATTCACATCGAGTGAAAGGCCGATATCGAGGCGCGCGACGGCCAGGACCACCCGTTAGGCTTGGGCACCGTGCTGTCAGTTGTGCCAAGCCCCATCACCGTGCGCGCGCCGTCGAAGGTGAACCTCCACCTCGGAGTCGGTGACCTGCGCGCCGATGGGTTTCACGACCTGACAACGGTGTTCCAGGCGCTCTCGCTCAGCGACGACGTGGAGATCGCCCCGGCGGCCTCGCTCGCCGTGCGGGTCTCCGGCGAAGGCGCCGCCGACGTACCGACCGATCGCACCAACCTGGTGTGGCAGGCGGCCGTGCGGCTCGCACATCTGGCGGGCCGGGCGCCGCTGGTGGAATTCGCTATCGCCAAGGGCATTCCAGTAGCGGGCGGAATGGCGGGCGGTAGCGCGGACGGCGCGGCGGCGCTGGTCGGTCTCAACGAACTGTGGGATCTCGGGCTCACTCGGGACGAGCTCTCCGCCGTCGCCGCCGAACTCGGCAGCGATGTGCCATTCGCGCTGCACGGTGGCACCGCGCTCGGCACGGGGCGCGGTGAGCGGCTGCTTCCTGTGTTGTCCCGCAACAGCTTTCACTGGGTACTCGCGCTGGCCAAGGGTGGGTTGTCCACCCCGGCGGTCTTCGCGGAACTCGACCGGCTGCGCGAACACGGCACCCCGCCGCGCCTCGGCGAACCG
Source organism: Nocardia sp. NBC_01499 (assembly GCF_045040275.1). Taxonomy (NCBI): domain Bacteria; kingdom Bacillati; phylum Actinomycetota; class Actinomycetes; order Mycobacteriales; family Nocardiaceae; genus Nocardia; species Nocardia sp. NBC_01499. Next base: position 6,698,002 of record NZ_CP109426.1, read on the forward strand.
CAACAGCTGATGCAGGCCTTGGCCTTCGGCGATCCGAAACAACTTGCGCCACTATTGGGTAACGACCTCCAGGCGGCCGCGCTGTCGCTGAAGCCGGAACTGCGCCGTACGTTGCGCGCCGGTGTCAACGCGGGCGCACTCGCGGGTTTGGTCTCCGGCTCCGGCCCCACCTGCGCATTCCTTTGCGAGAGCGAGGAATCCGCGGTGGCGGTGGCGGCGGAACTGGCGGGCGCCGGTGTCTGCCGCAGCATTCGGACGGCGAGCGGTCCGGTGCCAGGCGCCCGTGTCCTCAGCAGCGAAACCCCCGGAAAGCGTTGAAGGGGGCGGCTTTTCGGTCGCCCCCTTGATTGGGTTCAGTCGATGACGTCGGCCAGGCGGTCGACCTGGTCGGCGTCGCTGCCGTAGCAGTAGAGCATGACTTCGTCGGCGCCGAGATCGTCGAATTGCTTGATGGCGGAACGGATTGCGTCGGGGGTGGTGAGCATTCCCTCGAGCATGTAATCGGCGCGGCCGCTGAATTCGTAGTAGCCACCCATGGCGGCGCGGGCCTCGTCGATCAGGGCCTGGTCGCCGAGCACGACGTTGACCTGGGCGACGATGCGCGGCTTGCCGGAGCGGCCGTTGTCGGTCCAGGATTTGCGCACGGTGTCGAACAATCCGCCTGCCCAGGCGGCGGGGGCGGCGGCGAGAAAGCCACCGCCCCAACGGCCTACGCGTTCGAGCGCGGCGGGCTGGAAGCCGCCGAACAGCACCTCGGGGCCTTCGGGACGCAGCGGCGCGGGGCCGATCGGGCCGCAGTCGGCGCCGTACGGGGCGCCGGACCAGACGCGACGCATGATCTCCAGCTGTTCGTCCAGGCGTCGGCCTCGGGTGCGGATATCGGTGCCGGATGCGATGTGATCGTCCTCGCGGCCGCCGACGCCGAGGCCGAGCACGAAGCGCCCGCCGGACATGCGGTCCAGCGTCGCGGCCTGCTTGGCGAGCAGGGTCGGCTCGCGCAGTGGCGCGATCAGCACCTCGGTCTGCAGCTTGATGCGTGACGTGGCGCCCGCGGCGACGGCGAGCGCGACGAGCGGTTCGGGATTGTCGTAGACGAGCCGGTCGAGCAGGCCGAGGGTGGAGAACGGGCCCGCGTCGGCGCGGCGGGCCCAGTCGAGCAGAACGGTGGGATCGGAGATGGGCAGACCGAGACCGACGTGCATGGGAGAAACCTCCGTGAGAAAGCGAACTTGATCGTGCCGCCCGCTCACCTCGTCGTCCGAGGTGGGGCTCCCATTCCGCGGCGTTGTTCTGGAGAGCGCCTGTTTTACTAACTTCGTTCGTAACGAACGTTGTTCGTTGACATCAATTTATACGAACAACGTTCGTTGCGCAAGGGGGTCTTGCCGGGGCTGAGACGCGGGCCCGGTTGGGCAGCTCAGTACGCTGACTGAGGGCAAGCACCTCGCCCGCCGCTGCAAGAACCGGAAGGATTCATGTCCAACCTGATCAACCTCGAGCAGGTCTCCAAGAGCTTTGGGATCACGCCACTACTAGACAACGTGTCGATGGGCGTCCACGCGGGCGAGCGCATCGGGGTTGTCGGTCTCAACGGTGGCGGTAAAACCACACTGCTCGAGGTGCTCACCGGACTCGAGCCGCCGGACAGCGGACGGGTCAGCCGCGTCGGTGGGCTGCGGATCGCCACGGTGACGCAGCGCGGTGTGCTCCCGCCGGGGTCGACCGTTGGTGATGTCGTGCTGGCTGGTCTGGCCGATGACTTACATTGGGGATCGCGTAGCGATTCGATGAGGGGTGGCGGCCTGCCGGCGGGTGGGTCAGACGATGTCGCCGAACACGAGTGGGCCGCCAACCCGCGCATCCGTTCGGTGATGGAGGGCATCGGCATCGCCGGGCTCGGCCTGGCGACTTCGATCGACAACCTGTCCGGCGGCGAGCGGCGCCGAGTCGCGCTGGCCGCCGCGTTGGTCCGCGATCTGGACCTGCTCGTGCTCGACGAGCCGACCAACCACCTCGACGTCGAGGGCGTGCAGTGGCTGGCCGAGCATCTGCTCAACCGGCGCAGCTCGCTCGTGGTCGTGACCCACGATCGCTGGTTCCTCGACACCGTCGCCACCAACACCTGGGAGGTCGTCGGCGGCAAGGTCGAGACCTACGAGGGCGGCTACGGCGACTGGATCTTCGCCCGCGCCGAACGGGCAAGGCAGGCCGACGCCTCCGAGGCGCGGCGCGCCAACCTGGCCCGCAAGGAACTCGCCTGGCTGCGCCGCGGCGCGAAGGCGCGCACCTCCAAACCGCGCTACCGGGTTGAGGCCGCCGAGGCGCTGATCGCCGACGTACCCGCGCCACGTGACAGCGTCTCGCTGGCCGCGTTCGCGCGAAAGCGCCTGGGACGGGTCGTCATCGAACTCGAGGACACCACCCTCACCACCCCGGACGGCCGGGAGTTGGTGCGCGACTTGACCTGGCGGCTCGCGCCGGGCGAGCGGGTCGGCCTGGTCGGGGTGAACGGCTCCGGCAAGACGACCCTGCTGCGCACCCTTGCGGGCGAGACGGAACCGGCGGTCGGCAAGCGCATTCAGGGCCAGACCGTCCAGATCGGTTGGCTGCGTCAGGAACTCGACGACCTACCGACCAATATGCGGGTGCTGGAAGCGGTGCAGCAGGTCGCGCAGCGAATCATGCTCGGCGACAAGGAGATCTCGGCGGGTCAGCTCGCCGAACGGCTCGGCTTCACCCCGGCCCGCCAGCGCACCCCGGTCGGCGATCTGTCCGGTGGCGAGCGGCGCAGGCTGCAGCTGACCCGCATCCTGATGGCCGAGCCGAACGTGCTGCTGCTCGACGAGCCGACCAACGACCTCGACATCGACACCCTGCAGCAGCTGGAGGACCTGCTCGACAACTGGGCGGGCACCCTGGTCGTCATCAGCCACGATCGCTACCTGATCGAGCGCATCTGCGACACCACCTGGGCGCTGTTCGGCGACGGCAAACTCACCAACCTGCCCGGCGGCATCGACGAATACCTGAAAAAGCGCGCCGCGCAAGGTGACTCGGTGATTCGCGCCGGTGGTGCCGACGCGAAATCCGCGCCGGTGACCGACGCCGCGACCCAGCGGGCCGCGCGCAAGGAACTGTCCAAGCTGGAACGGTCCATCGAGAAGTTCGACGAGCGCGAACGGCAACTGCACACCGCGCTGGCCGAGGCCGCGACCGACCCGGACAAGCTCGTCAAGCTCGGTGCCGAACTCAAGCAGGTAGTCGCGGAAAAGGAAGCAGCGGAGGAACGTTGGATGGAGTTGGCCGACGGCAACTAGTCGATACGTCAGCGTCGGCCGGTACTGCGGTCAGTGTCAGCCGGTACCCGGTCAGTGTCCGGCGGCGCGATCGTCCTGAATGGCCACCGGCAGGCAGGTCCGCACGAAGTCGCCACCGAACCCGGTGAGCGCCACGCTGCGGTAGATCACCTTCGTGCCGAATCCGGACCGCTTCAACAACTCGCGGACCGGCGCCTGCGCCTCCAGCAGCTGGTACCGATGCGGATTGCCGACCGGCTCGCGCGCGTGCTCGACAAGTCCGAGCCTGCGCAGGTTGGTCAGGTACTGCTGGATCCGGTTCGGAAAGCGCAGCCCGGCCTGCTCGCCGACCAGCGTCAGCATGGATCCGACGCGTTCCGCGCCGAGCGCGCGCGGGCGTCCGGTGCGGATGTCGATCGAGGGCTGCGGGCCGTCCAGGTGCAGGAAGCGCAGGATCCGCGCCTCGTCGGGGGTCAGCTCGGCCAGCATGCCGGCGAAGGCCGGATGGTTCTCCTCGTCGCCGTGCGTGCTCGCCGACAACCGCAGCAGCGCCGCGCCTTGCTCGCGCAGCGTGGGAACGGCCTGCGCCGCAGGCTCATTGGGGGCGTCGGGGAAGCCGAGCGCGTGGCGCAACCGGTCGCGCACCTCGGATTCGGCCTCGGCCAGCACTTCTCGCGGCGGCACGCCCTGGATGCTGCGCTGCACGACCGTCGAGGTGACCCCGACCGCCGTGCCGATACCCCACGCGGTCAAACCGGTCATCGCGGTCCAGGCCACCCTGGCCACGCCGGTGGCCGCGCGCACTCCGGCGATGGGATACGGCACCCGCGAGGGTGCTTCGCCGTGGCGGACGACCTCGCGCACCGGCCGTCTCGCGATCTCCGTCGACGGCACCTCGGCCCCTGGGGAGTGCTCGACGGCCCCGGCGTCGTCGCCGGGATCGGATTTCGCTACAGCCATGTGGTCGCCACTCCTGTTCCGAATATCAGAATATGAGCGTATCCGGCGAACAGGCCCAACACGCCGCCATGGAGAAAAAGCAGCCATTCATCTTGTTTGATGGCCGATCGCAACATGTCGACGAAGTCCGGCGGCTGCAGCGCCGACATCTGTTTGGCGATGTAGGTGTTGATCTGGCGGCCCTGGCGGACGTTGAACTCCGGGTCGGCGAAGGCGATCGGGGCGATGGCCATGGCCTCGGCGGTGAAGGTGTCCTGCAGCGAGTCGTAATCGCGGCTGCCGAGCATGAACTTGACGGCGGGCCGTGCCGGTCCGAGCGCGCGGTCGGCGGCCGGGCGCAGGGTGTCCTCGAGCATCTGGACGGTGCGGTCCGAGCGCGGGCCGTTGAGCAGCTCGTCGCCGATATTGGCGACCGTCAGCACCTGGCTGGACACCAATTCGGCATAGCCGTCGGTGATTTCGGACTGGCGCTTGATGAGCAGACCCTGCCGCCACGGGCACCACCACTTCGGGTAGGCGGGCGCGAAGATCATATTGATGCCGACCCAGTTGACGACCCAGCCGATCACCACGCCGCCGATCGGCAACACGACGAGTGCCGACCAACCGGTCAGGTGCAAGATGGCGACAAGCACGACGCCCATCGGCGCGCCGAAGTAGAAGCCGAAGTTGATCATGAACCGCAACTCTTTCGCACCAAGTACTTGGAACAGGCTGTTGAGCAGTTGCGGCCTGCCCTGGAAGTAGCGAATCACCATCTGCTTCACGTCGAGCAGTTGATCAATATTCGCGCCTAATTCATCTGTCAGCTCGCGCAGAATATCCGGCAGTTGCTGACGAACCCGGGCCTGCACCATGTCGCGCACTTGGCTCGGCAGGTTGTACCAGAGCTGTGGATGTTCGCGCTTGAGAATATCTTCGACGATGGTCTGGATCTGTTCGTCGGCGATGCTCGCGAGATGTTCGGCGAGCTTGTCAGGTTCCAGTTCGCGATAGAAGTCGGCGACGCTGCCCAGTTTGGCAAGGCCCTTGTCGACCGCGATGCTCGCCATCTTGTCCGCGCGCGAGGGGACGATGCCCTGCCAGCCGAATCTGCCGTCGTAACTCAGTAGCGGAAGTACTTGAATTCTTTTGGGCAGGAAGGGATACAGCGCGCGAAGTCCGGGTAGTCGAGCGCCATGGAAGGCGATCGGCTGGAACAGCATGAGCACGCCGGTCCAGTTGGTGATGTAGCCGATGATTCCCGTGAAAAGTGGGATAGTCAGAAGCTCTAGCAGGATTGTTGGGTGGACACCGAACACACTCTCTAACACGACACCCTCCTGCCGACACACCGGTGACCGCCGCCTCACCGGATCATCAAAGTAGCACCCTGTCGGCACCGGGACCTTATTGTGAGGAGAAGAGATGGGTCCACCTCGAGTGCGCGGCGCCACAGTGCCGCTTGCCGAGATATCGGTCACAGTGTTTGTGCGCAATGCCGCATGGGCTGAGTCCGACGGCGAGAATGACCAGCGACACAGGGGGAAGTAATCTGTGGGGCGGATTCGTTCACCTGGCGATATCGGAGTATGACGTGGCAGACGACAGGACCGGACGGGACATCACGCGAGCCGGTTCCCGCGCCGTTGAGCGCAGTTCGGATGTCGAACAGCGGCAGATCAGTAACGAGGCACGGCTGATTCGCGGCGTATTCCGCGCGGCCGGGGTCGCGGCGGGCAGTGTCGTGCGCGGCGGCCAGTGGGCGGTCGGCACCACCTACGAGGTCACCAAGGAGATCACCCAGGCCGCGCTGGACGGTGAGTCGTCCGCCGATATCGCGGAGCGAACCGGAAATGCGTTGCGCTCCATAGCCCGTAGCGCGCTCGGCGTCACCGAGGGTTCGGTGCGCGAGATCGTCAGCTACGTGCCGACGCCGAACGGTCCAGGCAACAACAGCGGCGCGCAACAGCAGGCGCTCGCCGTCGGCTCCTATCTCCGTTCGGCGAGTATCGATGAACTGCGCCGCCGCGGTGACGCACTGCTCGCGCGTTCCGCCGACGTCTATTTCACCGAAGACGTGCACCCGGCCTATGACCGCATCCTCGACGAGCTCGCTCCCGACGAGGCCCGCATCCTGCGCTTCATGGCGCAGAACGGCCCGCAGCCCTCGGTCGATGTGCGGACCAACCGGCCGCTCGGCATCGGCTCCGAACTGGTCCAGGGGGACTTGACCTCGGTGCCGGAGCAGGCGGGCGTGCGCTACCCGGACCGATCGCGCCCCTACCTGATCAACCTCAGCCGACTCGGGCTGACGCGGATCTCCGACGACCCGGTCGTGCTGAGCCGATACATGGTGCTCGAGGTGCAGCCGGTGGTCGAGGCGGCGCTGAAGAAAGCGGGCCGCGCGCCGAAGATCGTGCGCAAGAGTCTGCGCCTCACCGAGTTCGGCGAGGACTTCTGCCGCACCTGCTTCACCATCGCCAACTGACCAAAAGATGATCTAGGTCGGAATGTCCCCCCAACAGTGATAGCGATCTGATACAAATCTCCCAAATCATGTAGCCGTACGGCTTCGGATGGGATTGTTAAGTATGGATCAGGGAACCGGCGGGCAGGGGCGCGGCGACCCGAGTGCGGGTGGCGACGGGCAGGAGCGGGGTAACCCGAGGATCGAGATCGGCGGGCCGGAGCGCAGCGACCCTGGCATGCAGACCGGCGAGCAGCGCCGCCGCGAGGGGGTACCGCGCGGCGACGATCGCGGACTCGACGACATCACCGCGATCAGCAGACTGAAGTTCCGATACCTACGCAGCCTCGACACGAAATCCTGGGATGAGTTCGCGGACACCATGATTCCCGAGGCGACCGCCACCTACAGCGAATATCTCCAGTTCGAATCGCGCGACGCGTTCATCGCGTTCATGCGCAACACCCTCGGCCCGCACGTCATCACCGAGCACCGCTGCGACCATCCCGAGATCGATGTCGACGGTGACTCCGCGACCGGCACCTGGTACCTCGCCGACACCGTGCTCATCCCCGGCCACAACATGCTGCTGCGCGGCGCGGCCTTCTACTCCGACGAATACGTGCGCTGCGACGACGGTCGCTGGCGCATTTCGCACACCGGTTACGAGCGCACCTACGAAGTGGTGCTTTCCCTGAGCGACCTGCCGAGCCTGCGTTTGACGTCGAGCCGCTGGGGTCTCATTTCCAGAGAAGACGGCGTCATCTCCGCCGTCGAACGCGACCCTGGCGTACCGCCCGTGCGCCGCGAGCCGGAAGCCGGGTGATCAGTCCGCCGTCGCGACCAGCGGCTCCAGCGTCAGGCTCGGGAATTCCTTCTCGATGTACTGCAGCCGCCACTTGTCACTGAACAGCGCGAGCAACGCACCGTCGCTGCGGGTGAACACCTCGACGCCACGTTGCTTGCCGAGTTCGTCCGCCGACGCGGCATCGGTGCGCCTGGCCAGCGTGTAGGGCAGGTTGTCCATCTTGGTCTCGACATTGAACTCGGTCAGCATGCGCGCGGTGACCACCTCGAACTGCATCGGCCCGACGGCCGCGAGCACGGGGGAGGCGTCGCCGCGAATGTCGTTGCGCAGCACCTGCACAACGCCCTCGGAGTCGAGCTGATCGATGGCCTTGCGGAACTGCTTGTACTTGCCAGCGCTCTCGGCGCGCAGCACCGCGAAGTGCTCCGGCGCGAAGGACGGGATCGGCGGGAACTCCACCTTCTTGTCCACGAACAGCGTGTGGCCGGGGGCGAGTGCGGTCGCGTTCACCAGGCCGACCACATCGCCGGGGTAGGCGGTGTCGACGGTGTTGCGTTCCCGGCCGAACACGGTCAGCGCGTACTTCGTCGCGAACGGGCGGCCGGTCTGCGCGTGCGTGACCACCATGCCGCGCTCGAATTCGCCGGACACGATCCGCATGAACGCCAGCCGGTCGCGATGCGCGGAGTCCATGCCGGCCTGCACCTTGAACACGACGGCGCTGAACGGCTCGGTGATCTCGCGCGCACCACCGTTCACGTCCGGGCGCGGGCCTGGCGCGGGTGCGAGCGAAACCAGCGTCTCCAGCAGTTGGCGCACACCGAAATTCAGCATCGCCGAGGCGTAGATGACCGGCGAGGTCTGCCCGGCGAGGAACATTTCCTGATCGTGGTCCTGCCCGGTGGCCGAGAGCAGCTCGCTCTCCTCGACCGCGGTGGTCCACGGCTCGCCCTCGCGCGCCTCGGCCTGCGCCGGGGTCAGCGACTCCTCCGGCGCGATGGTCGCGCCGCCCGCGGTGCGGGTGAAGTGGATGTATTCGAGCGGGGCGCCCTCTTCGCCGCGGCGAAGCAGCCCGCGGAAGTCGCCGGCGATGCCGACCGGGAGGAACAGCGGCGTCGGGGTGAGCCCGATCCGCTCGTTGATCTCGTCGAGCAGTTCCAGCGGCGCCTGGCCAGGCCGGTCCCACTTGTTGATCACGGTGATGACCGGGATGCCGCGGTGGCGGCACACCTGGAACAGCTTGAGCGTCTGCGGCTCCAAGCCCTTCGCGGCGTCGATCAGCATCACCGCGGCGTCGACGGCGGTGAGCACCCGGTAGGTGTCTTCGGAGAAATCGGAGTGGCCCGGCGTATCGACGAGGTTGATCACGCTGTCGACATCGGAGCCCTCGGCGCGGTAATTGAACTGCAGCGCGGTCGAACTGACCGAGATGCCGCGCGCCTTCTCCATTTCCATCCAGTCCGAGACGGTGGAGCGGCGGCCCGCCTTACCGTGGATGGCGCCCGCCTCGGAGATCATCCTGGCGTGCAGCGCGAGCGCCTCGGTGAGCGTCGACTTGCCCGCGTCGGGGTGTGAGATCACCGCGAACGTGCGCCGTCGGGAAACCTCGGCGGGAAGTCCCTCAGGGGAGGCGGTCAACGGAACAACCTTTCACAGACGACCGATCGGCAACCTGTCTAATCTACGCGATCCACATGTCCCCGACACGACCTGTGCCTGACCACCCGATTCAACCTGCACATAACCATTGCGGTATGGTGTTCGGGTTGTCTCGGCGAGGGTGACCGCAGACCTTGATTTGCGTTCACCGTGATCGACGCGGCTCGGCTTCCGGCCGTCCCCGTTGGTTCTTTCGTCGGACGAGTAGACCAACCTAGCCAGGGCGGAAACAGACCCTGGCGCACTGTTGACAGCCCGGAACAGCCGTAGGGAGTAGATCCAGTCATGTCCGACGCCAACCTTCTCGAAGCCGCCGTACGCACCGAGTTCGGTAAGGGTGCCGCCCGCCGTACCCGTCGCGCGGGCAACGTTCCCGCCGTGCTGTACGGCCACCAGGCCGACCCGCAGCACCTCTCGCTCGACGCCCGTGCCTTCTCCGCCATTCTGCGCGAGCACGGCACCAACGCGGTGCTCAGCCTCGTCATCGACGGCAAGAAGCAGCTCGCGCTCACCAAATCGGTTGTGGTGCACCCGATTCGCCGCTACATCGAGCACGCCGACCTGCTCATCATCAAGAAGGGCGAGAAGGTCACCGCCGATGTGAACGTCATCGTCACCGGCGACGCCGCCCCCGGCACCCTGGTCACCCAGGACGCCACCACCATCTCCATCGAGTCCGACGCGATGAGCATTCCCGAGTCCATCGAGGTCTCGGTCGAGGGCATCGAGGCCGGCACCCAGATCAACGCCAGCCAGCTGACCCTGCCCAAGGGCGTCACGCTGATCGTCGATCCGGAGACCCTGATCGTCAACATCATCGCCGCCCCGCAGTCCGAGGCCGAGGCCGAGGAAGCCGCCGAGGCTGCCGAGGCCGCCGCCGAAGCCGCGAGCGCCGAGTAAATAACACCGGAATCGGTTGTCGATGACCGAATCCACGACCGGGCCCGCGCTCGTCGTCGGACTGGGAAACCCAGGAACCGAATACGAGCGGACCCGGCACAATGTGGGGTTTTTGGTCGCCGACGTGCTCGCGGAGCGCGTCGGCGGCCGTTTTGCCGTGCACAAGAAGTCCGGCGCCGACCTGCTGCAGGCCCGCCTCGACGGCCGCCAGGTGCTGATCGCCAAGCCGCGCTCGTTCATGAACCTGTCCGGGCGCCCGGTCGCCGCGCTGGCGAAGTTCTTCTCCGTGCCGCCCACCGAGGTGATCGTCGTGCACGACGAGCTCGACCTCCAGTTCGGTGAGATCCGGCTCAAGCGCGGCGGTGGCGAGGGCGGGCACAACGGGCTCCGCTCTATCTCCAGTGCCCTCACCACCAAGGAGTATCTGCGCACCCGGATCGGCATCGGCCGTCCGCCCGGTCGCCAGGATCCCGCTGATTACGTGCTCAAGCCGTTCGCGGCGCCGGAACGCAAAGAGGTGCCGGTGATCGTGGAGCAGGCCGCCGACGCCGTCGAGCTGTTGCTCAGGGTCGGTCTCGAAGCCGCGCAGAACCGGGTGCACTGAGCGTCGCGAATTCGCCGCGCTGTCAATGTCTTTCGCTCTTCGCGTCGCTGTTCAGCCGAAGCGGTAACGGGTTTGGCTGAAGGGCTCGCCCTTGCCGAAGGCCAGCACCTTGGCCGGTGCGACGGCATAGACGTAGGCGACATGTCCCGCGCCATCGTCGAAGCCCGCGTCCACCGCCGTGAAGTCCCAGTCCAGCTTGGACTTCCACAGCTTCGACAGCTGTCGAAGCGTCGCTTGGTCGGTGATTCGGACAGCCGTGCCCTCGACCACCACATCGAGCCCCGAGTTCATCTCGTTGGTGCCGGTGCTCAGAATGCAGCGCGGTTCGGCGGCCAGGTTCACCCCCTTCTGCTCCTGCGCACCGGTGCAGATGTGCAGGCTGCCGTCGTGCCAGATCGCCGGTAGCGGCGTGACGTGCGGACGGCCGTCGCGCCGGGTGGTGGACAGCCAGAACATTTCCGATGTGGTCAGCACCTCGCGCACCGCCGACCAGGCCGGTGGGGTCGCACCGGGGCTGCTGAAGCCCTCGTGCAGTTCGGTGGTCGGCTCGAGTTCGGGCATCGCCGTCTCCTATTCGCTGGCTATCAATGCAGACGATGCCGGTGCCGGAGACTCATCGGTGCCGAGGCTTTTCCCTCAGCGCAGGTGGACGGCGGTGGCGGAGCGGCGGAGCTTGCCGGAGGAGGTCTTCGGCAGCGCGCCGGGGCCGAGGATGGCCACGGTCCGCGGCCTGGCGCCGACCTCGGAGAACACCGCGTGCACGATCTCGCGCTCGATCCGCTTGACCGCCTCGGCATCCTGGTACTCGTTGCTCTCCACCACCACCGCGAAACTCTCGCGCTTCTGCCCGGCGTCCAGCCGCACGGCGACGGCGTTGCCGGGCCGCACTCCGGCCACCCTGGTCGCGGCGCGCTCGACGTCGGTTGGGTAGATGTTGCGGCCGCCCATGATGATGACGTCCTTGATCCGGCCGCACACCACGATCAGGCCCTCGTCGGTGAAGTAGCCGATATCGCCGGTGTCGAGCCAGCCGGCCGCGTCCTGCGCCGGGCGGAAGCCGTCGACCGTGACGTAGCCGGAAGTGACTGCCGGGCCGCGTAATTCGATGACGCCCACGGAACGGCTCGGCAGCGGTTGACGTTCCTCGTCGACGACCCGGCCCTCCAGATGATCGACCAGGTAGCCGAGCGTCGGCAGCCTGCGGGTATTGCCGGTGTGCCCGTGCTCGTCGGTCACCGGAACGGCCTTGCCCACCGCCTCGAGCAGGTCGGAGTCGATCACGTCGACCACCTGGCCGAGGCCGGGGTCCGGAAGCGACACGGCCAGTGTCGTTTCCGCCATGCCGTACACCGGGGTCAGCGCCATCGGGCTGAGCCCGAAGCGCTTTCCGGCCGCGGCCAATGTCTCCATGGTGTCCGGGTCGACCGGCTCGGCCCCGTTCCACATGTAGCGGACGCTGCTGAGATCGAACGCGCCGTCGTCGGCCTGCCGCAGTCGGCGGGCAAGCAGCGAGTACGCGAAATTCGGTGCGGCGGTGACTGTTCCGCGATACTTGGCGATCAGCTCGGCCCACAGCAGCGGGCGCCGCAGGAAGTCGAGCGGCGTCACGCACACCACCTCGGCGCCGATTTGCATGGGGACACTGAGGAATCCGACCATGCCCATGTCGTGGAACAGCGGCAGCCAGCTGATCATCACGTCGTCGTCGAGCTGGAACTTGACCCGGTCGAACATGGCGTAGGCGTTGACGAAGAAGTTGCTGTGCGTGATCCGCACCGCCTTGGGTGAGCCGGTTGATCCAGAAGTCAACTGCTGCAAGGCGATATCGTCCTCGGTGGTCGGCACCGGGTCGGTGTCGGTGCCGTCGCGCAGCTGGTCGATGCGGACAACGGTGATGCCGCGTTCGCGCAGCAGCGGCTCGGCCGCCTCGAACGGTGCGCCGAGCACCACCGCGCGCGCCTCGATCATGGTCAGCACGGTCTCGGTGTCGCGGGCCCAGACGACGAGATCGGTGCGCGGGGTCGGCTGGTGCAGCATGGTGATCGAGGCGCCGCGCATCCAGATGCCCTGGCAGGCGGGTGCGATGTCGACCGGCATGCCCGCGAGCACGCCGACGGCGTCACCGTGGCCGATGCCCGCCGCCGCGAGGCCGCCCGCCATCCGCCGGGCGATCCGATGGATCTCGCCCCAGCCCTGGCGCAGGGGCGCGCTCGGCTCGCCGGTCACCAGCCCACGGGTCGACGCCTGCGCCGTCGCGTACATCTCGTCGGTGAACCTGCTCAACGTCAACTCCCTCATCACCAGCTTCGGGCCGCCTGCCGACCTGCAATCAACTATCCCGCCATTCCGGCGTGGCGTTAACCTGCTTCCTGCGTGTCGGAGTTTGCTGGAGTGTCGCGGGTATCCGTTATCGCGGCGGAGTTCAGCGGAAGGTGGTGGCGTATCGGTCGACGTAGTGGCGGCCGGAGCGGGCGGCCAGCTCGCGCATCAGCTCGTCGGTGGCCGTCCGCGCGACGTGGTGCTGCTCGGCGGGTAGGTAGTAGCGCGGGGCGCCGAAGCTGATCCTGACCTTGCCGAACCTGGGCAGCCGACGGCCACGGGGGTTGACGCGATCGGTGCCGGAGAGCACGACCGGGATCACCGGGGCGCCGGTCGCCATCGCGACGCGCAGGGTGCCGGTGCGGCCGCGGTAGATCCGTCCGTCCGGCGAGCGGGTGCCCTCGGGGTGGATGGCCCAGACGCCACCGGCTTCGAGAATGCGGGTGGCGGCGGCCAGTGCGTCCGCCGCCGCGCTGCCGCCGGTCCGGTCGACCGGCACCTGGCCCGTCGCCGAGAAGAACCACCGCTTGAAGCGGCCGCGCGGTCCGGTTCCGGTGAAGTACTCCTGCTTGGCCAGGAACGTGACCTGCCGTGGCAGCACGAGCGCCAGGTACAGCGAGTCGATCACCGCGAGGTGGTTGGCCGCGACGATCACCGGTCCGGTGCGCGGAACATGGTCGAGCCCTTCGACTTCGGGTCTACCCAGCATCCGCAATACGGGGCCGAGCAACACGTACTTGAAGAGCCGATACCACACGGAGACCTCCAGAAGAATGAATGTGTAGACACTGTCTACCGCATCGTGTAGACAGTGTCTACACCCGGAATGGGGGATGCGATGGCTGCCGTAGACAATGTCTGCATGGTCGAGAGTGAACCGCTGCGGGAACGGCTGGTCGGCGCGGGCGTCGACCTGTTGGAAGAGGTTGGTGCGGCGCAATTGGGACTTCGCGCCATTACGCGGGCCGCGGGTGTCTCACATGGGGCACCGCGCAGGCACTTTCCGACTCACCGTGCGTTGCTCGCGGCCATCGCGGCGCGCGGGTTCGCCGATCTGATCGAGCGGTTCGCGGCGGCCGATCCCGGTGGCGAGACCACGCGAGATCGCCTGGCGCGCATGAGTGTCGAGTATGTCGAGTTCGCCGGTGCACGGCCGGAGATGTTCACCCTGATGTTCCGGCACGATCTACTCGAAGGTTCCGGCGAGAATCTGCGTGCTACGACGTTGCCACTGTTCCAGCGGTTCGTGGCGTTGGTGAGCGAGGCCGCTCACCCCGACTCGGTGGACCCTGGCGAGCGCGCGATCGCGTTGTGGACGAACCTGCACGGCATCGCCGCACTGCAGGCGAACCGCAGCCTGCGCTTGGTCGCCCCGGCCGCCGACATTCGCGCCCTGGTCGACCGCGCCCTCGACCTACACCTGGCGTGAGTAGCTGGACTCAGCCGAATTATGTTCCGCTGGAACAGGTTTGCCCATGTCACGCGGTGTTCCGGTCCCGGCGCGTCATGCGGCCGGGACCGGCCGACTACAGCGCGGCGACGGCCGCGACGAACCGGTCCAGCTCGTCGAAGCTCACGAAACAGTGCGGCGAGGCGCGGACCACGGACCGCAGCCCGCGACCGGTCATATCGAGCAGCGTGGAGCTGGCGTGGCTCACGGTCACCGTGATGTCTTGTGCGGCAAGGCGATCGCGCACCGCGAGGGAATCGACACCGTCGACGGTGAACGACACGATGCCGCTGTGCCGAATACCGATGTCGCGCACCGTAACTCCGGGAATCTCGGGTAGCGCCTTGCGTAGGTGCTCCGCACGGGCCGCGATGGCGTCGTAGACGTTGTCTGGGCCGAGGTCGAGCAGATACCGCACGGCCGCGCCGAGGCCGAGGCGCCCGGCCACATCGCATTCCCAGAACTCGAACCGGCTGGCGTCGGGCGCGAGGCGGTATTCGTCGGGGCCGGTCCATTCCGCGCTGTGCAGGTCGAGCCGCCCCGGTTCGAGGGATCGCGCCAATTCCGTTCGCAGGTAAAGGAATCCGGTGCCGCGCGGTCCGCGCAGCCACTTGCGGCCGGTGGCCGAGAGCGCGTCGACATCGAGTTCGGCCACATCGATCGCGAGCTGCCCGGTCGACTGGCAGGCGTCGAGCAGCACGAGCGCACCCACCGAATGGGCGATCCTTGTTGCCTCGGCGGCCGGGTTGACCAGGCCGCCGTTGGTCGGCACATGCAGCACCGAGACCAGCTTGACCCGTTCGTCGACCATGTTCGTCAGCGCGTCGAGGTCGATTTGTCCGGTGCCGTCGCTCGGGATCTGCTCCACCGTCGCCCCGGTCGCGCGGGCGCGCTGCAATGCGGCGATGGCGTTGCTCGCGTAGTCGGCCTCGGAGATCAGGATGCGGTCGCCCTCGGCCAGCGGAATCGAGTAGAAGAAATCGGCCCACGAACGAGTTGCGCTGTCGCTCAACGCGATGCTGGCCGGCGTCGCGTTGATGAGGGTGCCGATCGCGGTCTTCACCGCGGCGAGATCGTCGAGGCGTTCGTTCGCGGCGCGGTAGCCACCGACCTCGGCCTCGCGCCGCAGATGGTCGATGGCGGTGTCGAGAACGACGCGCGGCGGCAGTGATGATCCGGCACTGTCGAGGAATACCGAACCCGGCTCGGCGTCGGACGCACAACCCGGAGTGTCGGCTCGGACACGCTCTTCATCCAGCATGATTCCGACTTTAACGGGCATAGCCGGGCGGAGTCCGTCCGTACCGGGATGGTCCCCAGTTCGGATTCTTGTCGATTTCTTGTCGGTCCCCCTCGCTACTCTGGATGAATCGCCGCGACGGGAACACAGCACGGCCACGCGACGGTTACAGATCAACGGCGGACACGAAACCACAGCAACTCGGACGCACAGTGGAGGTTGGTATGGCGGTCACGCTGGAACATTCAGAGCTGGTCAGTCGGGTCATTCACGACGGGGAGCTCAATTCGCGAGCCGCCGCCGAGGCGTATATCGGCGGTGTCTGCTTCAAGCAGGGACCACCTACGCTGATCGGCGCCGAGCTCGAATGGCTCACCGTGCAGGGTGAGTGTTCGGCGTCAGGCCCGTCGGCCGCCCCGCGTCCGCAATTGACTGCTCTTGCCGATGCCCTCGGACCCTACGCACCACGGTCCATCGCCCCCGATTCGCCGGAGTTGGCACTGCCAGGGGGCAGCCGGGTCACCATCGAACCCGGCGGTCAGATCGAACTATCCAGCGCACCATTCGCTGATGCCGCGCAGTTGAGTACCTCGCTCCGCGACGATGCCCGCCTCTTGCGGGAACTTCTCGAATCTCGTTCCATCCGAACCGTTTCCCTCGCCGCCGACGCGGACCGCCGCCCCAAGCGGCTGCTCCAGCTGCCGCGTTATCGCGCGATGGAACAGACCTTCGCCGGTATCGGCCCGTTCGGCAAACTCATGATGTGCAATACCGCCGCGACCCAGGTCAGCGTCGACGCCGGCGCCGATCGCGCCGATATCGCCGCCCGCTGGACCGCGCTGTATGCCATCGGCCCGGCATTGCTCGCCGCCTTCGCCTGCTCGCCCTCGTTGCGTGGCGCACCTGCGGGTGAGTGGGCGTCGCAGCGGATGCGGGCCTGGCTGCGCCTCGACAACGCCAGGACCAGGCCGCCGCTGATGGACTGGGCGGATCCGATCCTCGGCTACAGCAGGTGGGCGCTCGACGTGCCGCTGCTGTGCGTCCGAAGACCGGAGGACACCGCGGGGCCGAGCACGAATGGTCACGGCGCCGACACTGGCTGGTCGCCACCGCCGGGAGCCACCTTCGCGGACTGGCTCACCGGTGCGCTGGACGACGAGGTCGGGCGCAGGCCCGACCGCAACGACCTCGACTATCACCTCACCACGCTGTTTCCGCCGGTGCGTGCGTCCGGGTATCTCGAGGTCCGCTATATCGACGCCCAGCCCGGCGACAGCTGGACCGTCCCGATCCACGTCCTCGACGCGCTCATGTCCAGCCGCACCGTGGTGGCCGAGGCGATCGCCATCGCCGCGCCACTCGCCGGGCACTGGCTCGACGCCGCCCGCCACGGATTGGCCGATCTGGATATCCGGTCGGTCGCGGTGGAACTCCTCAGCCTGGCCGCCGCCAACGCGGCGACCGACGAGGCCGCCCGCGAGATCGAATCCGCCGCCGAACGATGTCGCAGCGGCCATAGACCCGCGGCGGATTCCGCCGCGGCCGGTGCCAGGGCGGGTGGTTCAGGAACCGTCTCGTGAGCGCGCGTCAGCGAGCGAACCAAAGACACCGCCGTGCATCGCTCGGTCATGACGGAGCTGAGCGTCAGCGACGTGGAGTCATGAGTGAGCTTTCCCTTGGCGCGGTCGTGCCGAGAGCTTGTCTGCATTGCCGATCCGGTCCGGCGCACGGAGCTGCGCCGAAGCCGACAGGAACTAGCACCGGAGACCTATCGTGACCATTCACCATTCGCCTGCCACCGACAACGCGGCCACCGAGCACCTGCGCGAGCAGATCGCCGAAGTACTCACTCGCGCAAGACAACGCACCCTCACCCTCACCGACTGCATCGACGAGGCCGAGCTGGTGGCCCAGCACTCGCGGCTGATGAGCCCCCTGGTCTGGGATCTCGCGCACATCGGCAATCAGGAAGAACTGTGGCTGGTCCGCGATGTCGGTGGCCGCGAGCCGGTGCGCGCCGACATCGACGAGCTGTACGACGCGTTCAAACACGCCCGCTCGAACCGCCCCGCGCTGCCGCTGCTCGATCCGACTCAGGCCAGGGGCTACGTCGGCACCGTGCGCGACAAGGTGTTGGATGTGCTCGACCGCAGCGACTTACGCGGTTCGCCGCTGGTCGACGGCGGTTTCGCCTTCGGCATGATCGCCCAGCACGAGCAGCAGCACGACGAGACCATGCTGGCCACCCACCAGCTGCGCACCGGTGCCGCGGTATTGACGGCGCTTGCCGTGCCGACCACCACCGCTCCCGTCACCGGCGAAGTCGTCGTTCCCGCAGGCGAATTCGCCATGGGCACGTCCACCGATCCGTGGGCACTGGACAACGAGCGCCCCGCGCATCGAGTTCGGTTGCCCGGCTTCGCGATCGACGCCGCGCCGGTGACCAACGAGCAGTACCTCGCCTTTATCGACGACGGCGGCTACGACCGGCCCGAGCTGTGGTCCGAACGCGGTTGGGCGCACCGCACGGAGGCTGGCCTCGTCGCGCCGCAATTCTGGGAGCGCGACCCCGCCGGGCACTGGTGGCGTCGCGTTTTCGGCGTGATGACCCCGCTGCGCCCGCACCAGCCGGTGGTGCACGTGTGCTGGTTCGAGGCCGAGGCGTTCGCCAACTGGGCGGGTAAGCGTCTACCCACCGAGGCCGAATGGGAAAAGGCGGCGCGCCACGACCCGGCCACCGGCGCCACCCGCCGATTCCCTTGGGGCGACACCGAACCCGACGCCGCCACCGCGAATCTCGGTCAGCGCCATCTGGAACCGGCCGATGTCGGCGCCTATCCGGCGGGCGCGTCCCCGGCCGGGGTGCATCAGCTCATCGGCGATGTCTGGGAGTGGACCGCATCGGGTTTCGACCCTTACCCGGGCTTCCACGCCTTCCCGTACAAGGAGTACTCGGAGGTGTTCTTCGGCGGCGACTATCGCGTCCTGCGCGGCGGCTCCTTCGGCACCGACCCGGTCGCCTGCCGCAGCACCTTCCGCAACTGGGACCACCCGATCCGGCGGCAGATCTTCTCGGGATTCCGGCTCGCTCGCGATCTGCGGCCGGGGGAGGGCGAATGAGCGCCGCAGACAAACCAACTGGAGGTGAACGCTGATGTGCAGACATCTCGGTTACGTCGGCCCGGCGGTGCGCGTCGGTGAGATGCTCACGGGCGGTACGCATTCCCTGCGGACCCAGGCCTGGGCACCGCGAGACATGCGTGGCGGCGGCACCATCAATGCCGACGGATTCGGCGTCGCGTGGTGGCGGGACGCCGATTTGGTCGGCACTCGAAACCCGTTGGCCACCAGCGCACTACCCGGCGATGGCGCGACGGCCAGCACGCTGATCGCCAGCCGGTACCGCAACGCCGCACCCATCTGGACCGACCCTGCGGTGGAAGAGGTGCTGTCCCAACTTCATTCGACCGCCGTGCTCGGGTCGATCCGGTCCGCCACCGTCGGCATGCCCATCGAACGGACCGCGTGCGCGCCGTTCACCAGCGAGCGGTGGGCCTTCAGCCACAACGGTTCGGTGCCGAACTGGCGGCGGGTCATCACCGCCGCGTCGTCGGACATGGACGTGGCCGCCTCCCAATTCGGCGCGACCAGACTCTTCGAGACGATCCAATTGCTCGACGCCGAATCGCCCACCGATGCCGCGACGCTCTGGGTGCTGCTGCGGCAGTTGCTCACCGCGGTGGCACCGGACGGTTTCGTCGATTCCCCCGGCACCGCCCTCGGCCTGCTCGCCTCCGGCGTGCTGAAACACGAGCCGACCGCTCGGCTCAACTTCCTGCTCGGCGACGGCGAAACCCTGTGGGCCACCACGGTGCACCACGCCCTGTCGGCGTTGGTCACCGACACCGCCGCCGTGCTCGCCTCCGAACCCTATGACGACGATCCGAATTGGCAGTCGATTCCCGACCGCAGCCTGGTTATCGCCAGGCCAGGCAAGCTCACCATCGATCCGCTGCCCGACAGCACGAAAGGCGCTTCCCGATGACCGCACCTACGCTGGAGATCCACCTATCCGACGACGACCTCACCTCGGCCTTGCGCGCGGACGCCAGGCTCGGCCTCACCGCCGACCCGAAGTGGCTGCCGCCCAAGTGGTTCTACGACGCGCGCGGCAGTGAACTGTTCGAGAAGATCACCGAGCTTCCCGAGTACTACCCGACGCGCACCGAACGCGCCCTGCTCGAGCGGGTGGTCGGCGAGATCGCCCGCGTCGCGCAGGCCGAGGTGCTCGTCGAGCTCGGCGCGGGCTCGGCCGCCAAGACCCGGCTGCTGCTCTCCGCGCTGACCGCCGAGGGCCCGCTGAAGACCTATGTCCCGCAGGATGTCTCGTCCTCGGCGCTGCGTGCCGCGGCCGACGAGATCGCGGCCGAGTTCCCCGGCCTCGCCGTGCACGGTGTGGTCAGCGACTTCACCGACACCCTGCACAATCTGCCCGGCGGTGGCCGCCGGATGATCGCCTTCCTGGGCGGCACCATCGGCAACCTGGTCCCCGCCGAGCGCGCCGAATTCCTCGCAAGCATCTATGAGGTGCTCGAACCGGGCGAGCAGCTGCTGCTCGGTGCCGGACTTGTCATCGATCCGGCCGTGCTCGTCCCCGCCTACGACGACGCGGCAGGCGTGACGGCGGAGTTCAATCGAAATGTGCTGCACGTCTTGAACTCTCGCCTCGACGCCGACTTCGCGCCGGAGAAGTTCGAGCACATCGCGCGGTGGGACGCCGAGCACGAGTGGATCGAAATGCGCTTGGCGGCGACCGAGGACATGACCGTCACGGTCGGCGAGCTCGACCTCACCGTGCGGTTCGCCCGCGGCGAGCAGATGCGCACCGAGATCTCCGCCAAGTTCCGCGTGGCTGGCCTGAACGCGGAACTGTCCGCCGCCGGGTTCAGTACCGAGCAGGTGTGGACCGATCCCGACAACCGCTTCGCGCTCGTCCTCGCCGCACGCGACTAGGCAAGCAAGGGCGACCGGGTAGTCGCGCCGGTCACCACCGCGGCGAGCCAGTCGACCAGGGGCCGCATCGTCTCCCAGGCGGTGCGGATCTCCTTGGCGGCCCGTGGTTTGTCCAGCCACGGCGGTGCCCCGATGTCCTTGTTGCAGACCAGGGCCTTGTGCCGGAGCAAGTCGATGCGCGGATGGTCGGCGTCGTAACCCTTGGGCTTGGTCTTGAGCTTTTCGCCGCCGATGGTGTAGCCCGCCTTGGTCAACTTCGCCAGGATCGCCGCCAGTTCCGGGCCGCGCACGTCGTGATCGATGGTGGCGCGCAGCTGGGCGATCTGTTCCGACGATCCGCCGTAGAAACCGCCAGCGACGTAGAGTCCAGCCGCGCCGACCTGCACATACCAGCCGGTGCTCGGCGCAACGGAGACATACGCGCCCTGGTGATTCTTGTACGGCGTCTTGTCCTTGGAGAAGCGCACGTCGCGATACGGCCGGAAGATCTTGGCCGCACCGAAATCCGGCTCGAGTTCCGCGGTGAGGGCAAGCATCGGCGCCTTCACCGCCGACTCGTACACGTCCTTGTGCGCGGCCCAGAAGGTCTTCGAGTTGTCGGCTTCCAAATCCTCGTAGAAATCCAGCCCCGCCAGCGGAAAGCCGCTGAACTTGTCGCTCATACAGAGCAATCTACGTTCTCAGGTCTCCGTTGAAGATAAGGAACCCCACCAGGAAGCCGATGATCATGGTGATGCCCGACGCGATCGCCGCCCACTTGCCAAGCGACTCGCCCTTGTTGTGGCCGACGATGCCGAGCACGATGCCCGCGGGGCCGAACAGGATGGGGCAGAACAACACCGCGATCACCGCGCACACGAAACCGATGATCGAGAACACCTGGGTGCCGGACGACTGCGGTGGGGTGGTGTAGGGCTCGTAGGACTGCGGGTAAGCGCCATAATCGCCGGGCTGTGGGCTGCGCTGTTCGCCATAACCACCGGTCGGCGGATAGTTGTAAACCCCACCCTGCGGATACTGCGGTGCCCCACCCGAATCCGGTGCTCGGCCGCTGCCCGGGTACTGCGGCTGATTCTGTGGATACTGCTGCGCCCCCCACTGCTGCTGACCACCGGTCGGCGCACCCCAAGCCTGCTGACCATCCGACGGATCCGCACCCCAAGGCGGCTGACCGCTGGCCGGTCCGGCAGGCCCGCCACCTGACGAAGGCTGACTGCTAGGCGGCCCGGCCGGTCCCGAATCCCACGAGGGTTGATTGCTTGATGGTCCGGCCGGTCCCGAATCCCACGAGGGTTGATTACTCGACGGCCCAGCTGGACCCGAATCCCACGAGGGTTGATTGCTCGACGGTCCAGCAGGTCCGCCGCCCGATGACGGCTGGCTGCTCGACGGCCCGGCCGGTCCGCCTGACGACGGCTGACTCCCCGATGCCTGCCCGCCGGACGTTCCCGAACCCCAAGAAGGTTGGTTGCCTGACGGCCCAGCGGGCCCCGAACCCCAGGCAGGCTGCTCGGTCGGCGGCCCGGCCGGTCCCGAGCCCCACGGCTGCGATTGCCCACCCAGCGGCCCGGCGGGCGCGTCGGTGGGCTGCCACCACTCACCGGCCGAGGGTGGCGGCGCCGCATACGGCTCGCTCGAAGGTTCCGCCGCGCCAACATCTTTCGACAACGAAGGTGCTGAGTCGGGGGACTTCGCGGCAGCACCGGAGTCGCGCGACGAAGGCGCGGCGCCCGACTGTCTCGGCGCCGACGCGGACTCCGCGTCTGCTGGTTCCGCGCCGCCGGTGGGTTTCGGATCCTGTGGCGTGCTCATCGCGCCTCCTCGTGTCGTCCGGTCGCCACCGCTGCCTACCTCACCGCCGCGCCAGCCGCGGACGGAATGCGTCCGGCTTGTCCGTTATGCGTACCACGGCGGCGGAGCTGTGATAGCCGATTGCGTCAGGTGGCGCCTGGCGAGCATCGACCGGGTGTCAGAGATCGGTGTCGTCGACGATGTCCATGGCTATCACCTCGGCGGGCCGCTCGTCATCGGCGGCTTTCTCGGCGCGCTGTTCGCGCGGGGTCGATTCCTGCGCCAGCTCGTCGGCGATGCTGAGCCTGCCGTCATCGTCGTTCTCGTGATAGCGAATGCGCAGGTCATCCGGCGGATCCTCGATATTGCGCTCGTAAGCGCGGATCTCGTCGGCTTGGTCGTCGTCGCCCAGGTCTGTGTCCAACGGTTCACGGTCCATACCCCTCAGTATCCCCGCGTATTGCCACAACTAACGGAGCGGACGCAAAGAAATGGCGGCCCGGACGTCAAGTCCGAGCCGCCATCGCTGCGGTGAAAACCTATGCGTTGCCGTTGAAAAGGCCGGTGACCGAGCCGTTCTCGAAGACCTCGCGGATGGTGCGGGCCAGCAGCGGGGCGATGGACAGCACCGTCAACTGCGCGAACTTCTTCTCTTCGGTGATCGGCAGCGTGTTGGTGACCACGACCTCCTTGGCACCGCAGGCGGCGAGCCGCTCGGCGGCCGGGTCGCTCAGCACGCCGTGCGTCGCGGCGATGACCACGTCACCGGCACCGGCGTCCTTGAGCACCTTGACCGCGCCGGCGATGGTGCCACCGGTGTCGATCATGTCGTCGATCAGGATGCAGGTGCGGCCCTCGACATCGCCGACCACGCGGTTCGCCTTGATCTGGTTGGGCACCAGCGGGTCGCGGGTCTTGTGGATGAACGCCAGCGGCGAGCCGCCGAGCGAGTCGGCCCACTTCTCGGCGACGCGCACGCGGCCCGAGTCGGGGGAGACCACGGTGATGTGGTCGAGGGTGTAGTTGGTGCGGATGTACTCGGCGAGCTGCAGCTGCGCGTGCATGTGATCGACCGGGCCGTCGAAGAAGCCCTGGATCTGATCGGTGTGCAGGTCGACGGTGATGATGCGGTCCGCGCCCGCGGTCTTGAGCAGGTCGGCGACCAGGCGAGCCGAGATCGGTTCGCGGCCGCGGTGCTTCTTGTCCTGACGGGCGTAGGGGTAGAACGGCAGCACGGCGGTGATCCGCTTGGCCGAACCGCGCTTGAGCGCGTCGATCATGATGAGCTGTTCCATCAGCCACTGGTTCAGCGGCGCGGGGAAGCTCTGCAGCACGAACGCGTCGGAGCCGCGGACCGACTCCTCGAACCGGACGAAGATCTCGCCGTTGGCGAAGTCACGCGCGGTCTGCGGCGTGACGTGGACGTCGAGTTCCTTGGCGACCTGCTCGGCCAGTTCAGGATGGGCGCGTCCCGAGAAGAGCATCAGGTTCTTCTGGTTGTCGATCCATGACGCGGTCACTGCTGTTTGCCGTCCTTTTGCTCGATTGCCTGACCGGAGTTCTCTTTGGCGGCGTTGGCTTCTGCCGCCGCGCGCGCCGCGGCCGTTCCAGGGCGGTGCCGCTGCACCCAGCCCTCGATGTTCTTCTGCGGCCCGCCGGATATCGCGAGTGCGCCGGGCGGAACGCTTCTGCGCAGTACAGTACCCGCCGCCGTATACGCGCCGTCACCCACCGTTACCGGTGCGACAAACATCGTGTCGCTTCCCGTTCGCACATGCGATCCAACAGTGGTGTGATGCTTGGTCACTCCGTCGTAGTTGACGAAAACACTGGAAGCGCCGATGTTGCTGTGTTCACCGATGGTGGCGTCGCCGACATAGGTCAGATGCGGCACCTTGGAGTGCGCGCCGATCGAGGCGTTCTTGGTCTCCACGAAGGCGCCGAGCTTGCCGGAATTGCCGACCACGGTGCCGGGACGTAGGTAGCTGAACGGGCCGATGCTCGCGCCGGGGCCGATCATCGCGCCCTCGCCGTGCGTTCGGACGACCCGCGCACCGTCGCCGACGACGACATCGGTCAACGTGCTGTCCGGCCCGATCTCGGCGTCCTCGCCGATCACGGTGTCGCCGAGCAGTTGCACACCGGGGCGAAGCACCGCGTCCCTGCCGATCCGCACGCTCGCGTCCACCCAGGTGGAGGAGGGGTCGATGATCGTGACGCCGGCCCGCATGTGCCGTTCGAGGATGTAGCGGTTGAGCCTGCTCGTCGCGTTGGCCAGCTGGACCCGGTCGTTCACGCCGGTGACCTTGGCCGCGTCGACCAGGCGGGCGCCGTGCACCGGATGCCCGGCCTCGCGGGCCAGGCGGAGCACGTCGGTCAGATACAGCTCGTGCTGGGCGTTCGCGGTGGACAACCGGCTGATCATGGTGCGAAGCACATTCACGTCGAACGCGTACACACCCGAGTTGACCTCGGTGATCGCGGACTGTGCCGGGGTGGCGTCGGCGTGCTCGACGATCTCGACCACCTGGCCGTCGGCATCGCGCACGATGCGGCCGTAGCCGTTCGGGTCGTCGGGCACGAAGGTCAGCACCGTCACCGCGGACCGTTCGGCGTAGCTGCGGTGCTCGTCGAGCAGCGCGGACAGCGTGTGCCCGTCGAGCAGCGGCACGTCGGCGGAGGTGACGAGCAGATCACCGGTGAAACCGACGGGCAGCGCGGCGAGTGCGCACTGCACCGCGTGACCGGTGCCGAGCTGTTCTTCCTGGATGGCCGGGGTGATCTCGCGGCCGAGGTCGGTGGCCACCGCGTTGACGGCGGCGCCGACCTGCTCGCGGTCGTGGCCGACCACGGTGATCAGATATGCGGGGTCGATCTCGTTCGCCGCATGCAGCGCGTGCGCGAGCATGCTTCGACCGGCCAGCGAATGCAGCACTTTGGGGGTCTTCGACCGCATTCGCGTCCCGGCACCGGCTGCGAGAACGACGACGGCGGTCTGCTGTGGCATGGATCTCCCTCGGCTGCCTGTCATCGTGCTTGGCTCATGCTCATCGTGCTCGGTCTGCTGTGCTGGGCGCAGATGTGCGGGCCAACGATAGTCATCGTGCTGCCGAGCTCCGCCGCCAGGACTCGAACCTGAACTATCTGAACCAAAATCAGAGGTGCTGCCATTACACCACGGCGGATTGCCACATCGGCGGATCGGGAACACCCGCCTCCGTGCCACGGCACGGGAAAGATCCTCGCATACACCCACGCCTCTCCGCGATTCTTGCCGGTAGTTGGAGCGTTGAGACGGTCGTGGCCCGAGCTGATCGAAGGCGCGCCCGGGGTTGACGGGGCAATCTGAACGGCTGTCTGGAACAGTTAAGGCACCGGATGGTCGTTAGGCGAAGGGAGGCGGAAGCGATGTCGACCAGTGAACCGCCCAGGGTGCCTCGTCCACGGATGACCGGAACCCAGCGGCGACAGCAGCTCATCGAGATCGGTCGCGCGCTATTCGCCGAACGTGGATATGACGCGACCTCGATCGAGGAGATCGCGCAGCGGGCCCAAGTCTCCAAACCCGTGGTGTACGAACACTTCGGCGGCAAAGAGGGGTTGTACGCGGTCGTCGTCGACCGGGAGATGTCGATGTTGCTCGACATGATCGTGTCGTCGCTCACCCAGAATCGGTCCCGGGTCCGGCTCGAACAGGTCGCGCTCGCGCTGTTGACCTACATCGAGGAACGCACCGACGGCTTCCGCATCCTGGTGCGCGATCAACCGGCCGGCAACGCCGAGGGGCGCTACTCGAGCCTGCTCAACGAGGCCGTGAACCAGGTGGCGCACATCCTCGCCGGTGACTTCGAGCGCCGTGGTTTCGACACCAGCCTGGCTACCCTCTACGCGCAGGCGCTGGTCGGTCAGGTCGCCACCGCCGCGACCTGGTGGCTTGACGAACGCAAGCCCTCGAAAGAGGTTGTCGCCGTGCACTTGGTGAATCTGTGCTGGAACGGGCTGAGCCATCTGGAGGCCGACCCGCATCTCAGCTCGGAGTGGCGCGCCGGTATCGAGGAGTGACTCGGGTTGTTAACCAGCGAATTGCGAAGCGGGTCCAGTCGAATGCTCGAATTGACTGCCGAGGGCCCGCCTGGTGGTACGGTTCACCCATCCTTTGGGTGCTGTTCGGGCGGTAAGTCGGTCTACTTCGTGATGTCGGTCTACTTCAGGATGGCTGGTTTTTAGGATGACAGGCGGATCTGATGGCTAGGCAAGCGCGCGCGGAGATCACCCGCGACTCCGTTCTTGCGGGCGCTGCCGATGTCTTTCTGCGCTTGGGTTACGCGAACGCGAGTCTGAGCGAGATCATCGCGCAGTCCAATGTGACCAAGGGCGCCTTGTACTTTCACTTCGGCTCGAAGGAAGAGCTGGCGCGCGCGGTGGTCGACCAGGGCAACGAGCGGCTGGTCAGCTCGTGTCAGGGTTTCTTCGATCCCAGGGTGCCCGCGCTCGAGGCGTGTATCGGCATCACCTATGTCGTCGCCGACCTATCGATGAACGATCCGATGGTCGGCGCCATGCTCAAGCTGACCCATCAGATCGGTGACTACCGCGGCGCCCAGGGCGACAACATCGCCAAGACCTGGGGCGACACCTACCGCGTTCTCTCCGAAAGGGCTATCGCCCAAGGCGATTTGCAGCCCGAGCTCGACGCCGACGTGATCGGCATGCTGCTGCAGGAGATGACCGCTGGCGTGCACATCATCGCGGTCGGCACCGAGTCGATCGATCAGATGGCGACGCGCATGGAGCGCGTCTGGTACTTCCTGCTTCCGTCGATCGTCCCCGGTGAGAAGCTCGCCTACTTCCGCGAGTTCGCCGCCAGGCGCCTGCGTCGCTACGTGCCGTAGCAGCCTCAGCTCGATCTGTCGGCGGCCTTGACTAGACTTTTGCCTGCTGCTCGAATTACCCGGCTTGAGCTCAGGAGTTGTGATGCCGACCCATCGTCCACCGCTTGCGGGACTCGCGGCGGTCGCCGGTGCCGATGCCGCGTTGCGGACCGTCACCGAGCTGGTCGGTAAATCCTCGGTCGAGCTGGTCGGGCCGTCCGGCGTGCGCGCGTTCGTCGCCGCGGCGATCGTGGCGAAACAGCCGATCGTCGTGGTGACCGCGACGGGGCGCGAGGCGGATGACCTGACGGTCGAGCTCGAGGAGATGCTCGGCCCGGCGGTCGCGCAGTTCCCGTCCTGGGAAACCCTGCCGCACGAGCGATTGTCGCCCGGCGCCGACACCGTCGGGCGCAGGCTCGAAGTGCTGCGCAGGCTGGCCCACCCCGAAGATCCTGCCTTTCCAGCACCGCTGCGTGCCGTGGTGACCACCGTGCGGTCGCTCATGCAGCCGATGGCGGGCAGCCTCGGTGATATCGAGCCGATCGTGCTGCGCGTCGGCGCCGAACTCGACTTCGATGAACTCCTCACGCGCCTGGTCGAATTCGCGTACAGCCGGGTAGACATGGTCGGCAAGCGCGGCGAGTTCGCGGTGCGCGGCGGCATCCTCGACCTCTTCCCGCCGACCGCGGATCATCCGGTGCGCGTGGAGTTCTGGGGCGACGAGGTCACCGAGCTGCGTCCGTTCGCGGTCGCCGATCAGCGCTCGCTCACCGAGGTGTCGGTCGATGTTGTCGTCGCGCCGCCCTGCCGCGAACTGCTGCTCACCGCCGACGTTCGTGCGCGCGCCGCCGAGGTGGCTGTCGATTACGCCGCCGACGCCGCCCTGGTCGAAATGCTGGAGAAGCTGGCCAACGGCGTCCCGGTGGACGGCATGGAGGCGCTGCTTCCGGTGCTCAAACCCGGCGAACTGCGGCTGCTGACCGAGGTACTGCCCGAGGGCACCCATCTGCTGCTGTGCGATCCGGAGAAGATCCGCACCCGCGCCGCCGACCTGGTTCGCACCGGCGAGGAGTTCCTCGAGGCGTCCTGGACCGCGGCCTCCTTCGGTGCCGACGCGCCGCTCGGCGCGCACGGCCTCGACCTGGCCGCGTCCGGCTATCAGGCGCTGCCCGACGTGCACGCGAGCGCGGACGAGCGCGACCTGCCCTGGTGGACGCTGAGCCCGCTCACCGCGGGCACCCCCGCCGAGGTGGTGCTCCCGGTGCTCGCCGGGCCGACCGCCCGCGGCTCCGACGAGCTCGTTGCGACCATCTTCGCCTCGCTGCGCGCGCACGTTGCCACCGGCGGCCGCGCCGTGGTCGTCGTCGCCGGACACGGTACGGCGCAACGCATTCTGGAACGCCTCGGCGACGCCGACGTGCCAGCTGCGGCACTGGAACCCGGTGCCGAACCGAGCAACGGGGTCGTCGGCGTGCTGTGCGGCTCGCTGCACGACGGTCTGATCTTCGACGACGCCGGGCTCGTCGTCGTCGCCGAATCCGACCTCACCGGCAACCGGATGACCGCGCCGGGCGACGGCAAGCGCTTGCCTGCCAAGCGCCGCAACCAGGTCGACCCGCTGGCGTTGAACGCGGGCGACATGGTGGTGCACGACCAGCACGGCATCGGGCGATTCGTCGAGATGATCGAACGCACCGTCGGCAGCGCGCGCCGCGAATACCTCGTCATCGAATACGCGCCGGGCAAGCGCGGTCAGCCCGGCGACCGGCTGTTCGTGCCGATGGAGTCGCTTGATCAGCTGTCCCGCTACGTCGGCGGCGAGCTGCCGAGCCTGTCCAAGCTCGGCGGGTCCGATTGGGCGAACACGAAACGCAAGGCGCGCAAGGCCGTTCGCGAGATCGCGGGCGAGCTGGTGCAGCTCTACGCCGCGCGCCAGGCGGCGCCCGGGCACGCGTTCGGCCCCGATACGCCGTGGCAGCAGGAGATGGAGGACGCGTTCGCGTTCACCGAGACCGTCGATCAGATGACCGCCATCGCCGAGGTCAAGTCGGACATGGAGAAGGCGGTCCCGATGGACCGGGTGGTGTGCGGCGACGTCGGCTACGGCAAGACCGAGATCGCCGTGCGCGCCGCGTTCAAGGCGGTGCAGGACGGTAAGCAGGTCGTCGTGCTTGTACCGACAACCCTGCTTGCGCAACAACATCTGCAGACCTTCGCCGAGCGCGTCGCCGGCTTCCCGGTCACCGTGAAGGGCCTGTCCCGATTCACCGACCCGGCAGACGCCCGCGCCGTGCTCGAAGGCATGGCCGACGGCAGCGTCGACATCGTGGTCGGCACGCACCGGCTGTTGCAGACCGGCGTGCGCTGGAAGGACCTCGGGCTCGTCGTTGTCGACGAGGAGCAGCGGTTCGGCGTCGAGCACAAGGAGCACATCAAGGCGCTGCGCACCCACGTCGACGTGCTGACCATGTCCGCGACGCCGATTCCGCGCACCCTGGAGATGAGCCTGGCCGGTATCCGCGAGATGTCGACCATCCTCACCCCGCCGGAGGAGCGGCATCCGGTGCTCACCTACGTCGGCGCCTACAACGACAAGCAGGTCACCGCCGCCATCCGGCGCGAGCTGCTGCGCGACGGCCAGGTCTTCTACGTGCACAACCGGGTGTCCTCCATCGACAAGGCGGCCAAGCGGATTCGCGAGCTGGTGCCCGAGGCCAGGGTCGCCGTCGCGCACGGTCAGATGAACGAGGACGCCCTCGAATCCACCGTGGAGGGTTTCTGGGAGCGCGAATTCGACGTGCTCGTCTGCACCACGATCATCGAGACCGGCCTCGACATCTCCAACGCGAACACCCTGCTCGTTGAACGCGCTGACGCCCTTGGTCTTTCGCAGCTGCACCAGCTGCGTGGCCGGGTCGGCCGCAGCCGGGAGCGCGGCTACGCCTACTTCCTGTACCCGCCGGAGAAGCCGCTCACCGAGACCGCCTACGACCGCCTCGCCACCATCGCGCAGAATTCCGATCTCGGCGCCGGCATGGCCGTGGCGATGAAGGACCTCGAAATCCGTGGTGCCGGAAACGTGCTCGGCGCCGAACAGTCCGGTCACGTCGCCGGCGTCGGGTTCGATCTCTACGTCCGGCTGGTCGGCGAGGCCGTCGAGGCCTATCGTGCCGCCGCCGACGGCAGGCCCATCACCACCGAGGAGCCCAAGGAGATGCGCATCGACCTCCCCGTCGACGCGCACATCCCGCCCGACTACATCGGCAGCGACCGCCTCCGTCTCGAGGGGTACCGCAAACTCGCCTCCGCCCAGGACGATTCGGCCCTCGCCTCCGTCGTCGAGGAACTCATCGACCGCTACGGCCCGCTGCCGGTCGAGGTCGGCCGCCTGGTCTCCGTCGCGAAACTGCGGCTGCTGGCGCGCGAATACGAGGTCACCGAAATCGCCGTCACCGGAACAACACTCAAGGTGTCCCCGCTGCACCTGCCCGACTCGAAGCAGATGCGCCTCAAACGGATCTACCCCAGCGCCAATTACCGCGCGGCCAGCGGCGTGATCTCGCTGCCGCTGCCCCGCGTCGAAGACAGCGTCGGCGCCGACCGCGTCCGCGACGTCGTGCTCCTGCAATTCGTCGCCGACCTCTTGCTCGCCCTCGACGGAAAAGCCCAGGGCGCGGTGGATCTCACCACCGCGACCGAGGTCTCGGCCGCGCGATGAGTGGCGATCGTGATGAGGCCGTTCTGCGCGCCGCCCGCCACGCTGCCGCTAGCCAATCGAACGACACCCCGTCCGATACCGCGGTGGTGGCGGCCGGTTTGACCGGCGCCGTCGAAGTCATGGACCGCCTCTGGAATTTCGGCGGCTGGGAAGTAACCCAAACCCACGACTCGTTGCGCCCCTATCTCCTCGAGGAAACCTACGAACTCCTCGACGCCATCCAGCACAACGACGCCGATACCATCAAGGAAGAACTAGGCGACCTGCTACTCCAGGTCCTCTTCCATTCTCGAATCGCCGAACACGCAGGCGAATTCACGGTCAACGACGTGGCCGCCGCCTTGGTAGCCAAACTTGTCAACCGCAGCCCATACCTCCGCGACGCCCAATTCGCCGCCGACACCACTCTCGAAGAAAAGATCGCCGCCCAGGAATCCGCCTGGGAAGAACGCAAATCCGCGGAAAAATCCCGCCGCTCCTGCCTGGACGGCATAGCCATGGCCCAACCCGCCCTGGCCCTCGCCGAAAAGATCCGCGACCGCAGCACCAAAGCGGGCCTCCCAGACGATCTCATCCCCGCCGAACTCCGCGTGGTCCACCTCGGCGGCCCCGACAGCGCCGAAGAACGCCTCCGCAAAGCCACCCTCACCTTCGCCACCACCATCCGCGCCACCGAAGACGCCGCCGAATCCGCCCGCGGCCAACGCCTCCCACTAACCAGCGACGACTGGCACAAATACTGGGCCGACCTAGATCATTTCTCCGAATAGCTTCAGCGATTCGAAATCGCGGTCTCCCCACATGGCTGGGGAGTACCTGCCTACCGACGGCGGAGTTACCGTCGTATGCATGAAATCGACAAAGCTATTGATGATTATCGCTTCTGCCGCAACGATTTTCATTGGTCCTGTCAGTACCGGGATTGCCTACGCCGCGACGGAGCCCGCGGCGACGCCTGCTTCGGATAATCCGCCGGTTGAGCCGCGCGGCACCTGTGGCGCCATTGCCAACCCGGTCATCGGAGCGGGGCGGGCGCACTGGGAGTTGCACTGCCACAATGGCGCTGTCACGGTCAGTGGTTTCGTCACGGATACGCGAGCGGACGGACAGTGCGTCAAGGTCAAGGCGGTGTTCGAAGGCAGCATCACCGAATACAGTGCGGCCGCGTGCCCCAAGGGGTCGACCAAGAACTTCTCGTGGACGCACCCCGGCTCCCTGGCCGACGTCTACCTCTTCGCCTACCATGTCTGATCCGCGAACGTCTCGGAAGCGTGCGGTCGTCACCACCGTGACGCATCGGTGCGTGCTGGTAACGGCTGCGGCGGCCTTGTTCGTCGGGGGTAGCGCTGGCCTCGCCGCGCAGGCGGCTCCGCCCGCACCCGCCGCCGTGGATCCGATCATCCAGGCGGCCAGCGCCCCGTGCTTCGTCAGCGGCTACAGCTGGCACGCCGAGCAGGAAATGAACGCCGAGAACATCACCTCGGACTATGTCGAACACGTGGTACAGACCACGTGCCACAGCGCGCAATGGCAATCCGGTAAGAAGAACTGGAAGTACACGACCGGACGCGGTGGCCTCACCGTGATCGCCAACAGCAACGGCTATGTCATCACGGTGTGGCGCAACCGGTAGGTAGGATCACGGCCAGGTATCCGATGGCGAGCCCGAGGTGACAGCCGATGACCTACCCCCGGATCGAGTTCGACCGAGAAGTCAACGCCGCGTCACTGAAATTCACGCTGATCGAATCCGCTGGCGTCGCGGTGAGCCGCCCCGTGGAAGACGAGAACGGCGAGGTCGTCGCCGTACTTCGTTTCGCGCCGAGCGGTGAGCTGGTAGAAGTCGAACTTCTCGATGCGGAAAGGCAGATGCCGCGCGGCCTGCCGATCATTGATACGGCTAGTTGACGGAAAACCGTGCCGATCGGGAGGTTTCGGATGTTGAGTGTGTTTTCTTCGCCGGGGCATTACGTGCAGGGGCGAGACGCGACCGAACAGCTCGGGGCGGAGATGACGCGGCTCGGGATCGGTGGGCCGGTCACCATCGTGGCGGGGCGTAGTGCGCAGCGGTTGTTGACCGAGGCGTGGGAGCGGTCCCTGACGGACGCGAAAATCGCTTACTCCGTGCATCTTTCGAATGGGGAGTGCACTCGGGCGGAGATCGCCAGGATCACCGCTGGTGTGCGGGACAACGGCAGCACAGCGGTTTTGGGCGCGGGTGGCGGGAAGGTGCTCGATTCGGCGCGGGTGGTCGCCGACGATCTGGGGCTGCCGATGATCAGTTGTCCTACCACCGCGTCGAGTGATGCGCCGTGCAGTGCGTTGTCCGTGATCTACACCGACGCTGGCGAAGTCGAGGGTTCGCAGCTGCTCCGCCGCAATCCGGCGCTCGTTCTCGTCGACACCTCCGTCATCGCGCAGGCGCCGGCGCGGCTGCTCGCCTCGGGGATGGGTGACGCGCTCGCCACCTGGTTCGAGGCACGCACCTGCACGGCGGCACAGGTGCGCAATCTGCGCGGGGGCGCGTCGACGCGCAGTGCCACCGCCCTCGCCGAACTCTGCTACCACACGCTGCTCGCCGACGGGCCGCAGGCGCTTGCCGCGGTGCGCGAGCACGCCATCACCCCGGCGTTCGAGCGGATCGTCGAGGCCAACACCTTGCTGTCCGGTCTCGGCTTCGAATCCTCCGGGTTGGCCGCCGCGCACGCCGTCCACAACGGACTGACCGCCGCACCGCAGACCCACCGGTTCCTGCACGGCGAAAAGGTCGCCTTCGGCGTCGTTACGCAGTTGGTCCTGGAAGGCGCGCCCTCGACCGAGATCAATACGGTCCTCGACTTCTGCACCGAGATCGGCCTGCCAACCACCCTCGCAGCCCTCGGCTTAGCCGACGCCCACCAAACGACCCTGTCCGCGATCGCGACCCGTGCCACCGCACCGAACGAGTCGATCCACAACGAGCCATTTGCTGTCGACGCCGCGATGACCCTCGACGCCATCCGCGCCGCCGACGCCCTCGGCCGCGCTCGCTAGCTCACCACCGCACGCTTCCTGATTTCCCGCACCGAGAATCGCATGCGATTCCACGTGCGGGAAAGCAAAAGGCGTGCGGCTGAGACGGCGGGCGGGTATGAACCGCGTCACTAACGAACCGGGGGCCTGGTTAACGTCAGAGCACCTCTACGGGATTTCGACATAGAAACCTCACCTTCCCGCAAGCATGTCGTCACCGTCCGTCGGGAAACCTGTCAGTAGTCCTTCGCTATTCTGGCGGTGGAACCCGAAGCCAATGGCGGGCAAACCGCCGGGGAGGACGTTCGGTCCGGTGCACATCAGCAGAGTCGCGGAGCACCCGCGACCGGATCATGTGTTGTTCCACTTCAGCGACACCCACGTGATTGCCGGCGACGGCGATCTATACGGTGACGTCGACGCGGACCAGCGATTACGCCAGTTGCTAGAACAGGCCGCGGCCAGTCGGATCCAGCCGACCGCGATCGTGTTCACCGGAGATCTCACCGACAAGGGTGAGCCGGCGGCGTACGACAAGCTCAAGAATCTGATCGAACCATTCGCGAGAAGTTTGCCAGCGCCCATTGTGTGGGTCGCGGGAAACCATGACGACCGCAGCCTGCTGCGCCGCAAACTGCTCGGCGAGCGTGCCTCGACCGCGCCGCTCGACCGGGTACATCTGATCGACGGCCTGCGCATCATCGCGCTGGACACCTCGGTCCCCGGCCATCATTACGGCGAGATCTCCGACGAACAGCTGGACTGGCTGCGTTCGGTGCTCGCCGAACCGGCCCCGTTCGGCACCATCCTGGCCATGCACCACCCACCGGTGCCCTGCGTGCTCGACCTAGCCGTCACCGTCGAGCTACGCGATCAGCGCAAGCTGGCCGACGTGCTCGACGGCAGCGACGTCCGCGCCATCCTGGCCGGGCACCTGCACTTCTCGACCAACGCGACGTTCGCGGGCATCCCGGTCTCGGTCGCCTCGGCGACCTGCTACAGCCAGGATCTCGGCGTCGAGCAGGGCGGCCAGCGCGGCCGCGACGGCGCGCAGGCCTTCAACTACGTGCACATCTACCCGGACACCGTGGTGCACTCGGTGGTCCCGATCGACCGCGGCGCGACGGTCGGCAGGCCGTCGACCGCGGCGGAGGCCGCAAGGACGCTCGCGGCGGAGGGGATCGTCATCCCGCCCGCCGCGCGCATCCCGCATGTCATGCGGCGCCGGGCGACGACTCCGGAATCGGACGACGAGACGGTGCGCTGAGCCGCTCCCACGGTGCCGGATCGGGGAAGTAGCGCGACAGGAACGCCGAAACCGCGAGCACCCGATCGGCCTCGGAGATCTCGGGGAAGCTTCCGTCGTTCAGGCAGAAGAAGTCGACGTTGCGTTTCCGCGCGATCCCATCCAGCAACGAGAGCCCCTTGTGGCTCGTCGTGTCGACATAACGCACCTTCGCCGAATCCTGCGGCACCGCACGGCCGGTCAGCATCGCGTAGTAGTGATACAGCGAGTTGGTCACCGAAATGTCGGTGGCGGAACGGAACCGGCTGGTCCTTGTCCGCGCGAAGTCGGCCGCGAACTGATCCTCCATCTCCAGTAATACGCTGCGGCGCAACGGAACCGGCGTGTGCTCCAGATGCCGGGAGATGATGTGCCCGAACCGCTCGGCGAGCAGTTCCCGGTTCACCCGCGCGGCGTTCTCGAAACCGCTGCGCCGCTCGTTGTTACGGCCAGGCCCGATCCTGGTGTCCGCCTCGATGAACCGGCTGATCCCGGCCGAGGTGAAGAACATCGACGGGCGCACCGGACGCGCGAAGAACATGTCGTCGTTGGAGTACAGGAAGTGCTCGCTGAGCCCCTCGATGTGCTGCAACTGGCATTCCACCGCATGGGAATTGAAGGTCGGCAGCCCGCTGGTGTCCGAAAAGTGGTCCAGCGCACGGACAACCGTCACCCGGGGATGATCGGCGAGCCAGGCGGGCATGGTGGAGTCGGTGGCGATGAAGATCCGCCGGATCCACGGCGCGTTCTTATCCACCGACCGCAGTGCGTATTTCAGCTCGTCGATCTGCCGGATGCGGGCGTCCGCGTCGTCACCCTCGCCGACGACCACCTGCGCGAGCATGCCGGCGCGGCGGGCACGGAACTCCGGATCCGAACCGTCCACCCAGGAGAACACCAGGTCGATGTCGAAGCTCACGTCGCTCGGTTGCGGCGCGAACATGTCGACCAGGGTCGGCCACGCCCGATCGAACAGCAGCACCTGCGTCTGTTCGACATCGGCGAGGTCGAACATGGTGCGGGTCAACGCGTTCGGCCGCGGGCATTCGACCGTGTCGCCGTGGTACTCCCACAGCTCCAGATCGACCCGATGCGCCGGGTCGCTGTCGCGGCCGAGCCGGAACACGTTGTGCTGCACCTCTTCACACGCGAAACCGGCCGCGACCGCACCGGCCGTCACCCGGCGCACCATCAGGTGATGCGCCGCGTCGGCGGCGAGCACGAGCCGATGTCCTCGGTCGCGCACCAGCAGGAACGGCACCTCGGCCGCCGCGAGCTCGGAGCGCAGATAGCCCAAATCCGCGATCATCGAGGAAGATACGTCCAGGTTGCCCGCCATCGGTCGGGTAACCATCTCTACTGCACTGGGATTCACTGCCCCCATGTCCATCATCAGCTGTTCTCCACATTCGTTCGTGCACCGTTGGGGCCAACTACCTGGGCACCGCGCCGGAGCCGAGCGGCCTCGCCGCCGACGTCGTAACGTCGGCCGGGGAGCGCCGCGCCCGGCGCGGTCGCATTCAGAAGTGGGGCACGATGCCGTAGCGCAGGAACGAATTGATCACGCGGTATGTAGACGACAGGTAAACCATTCGTTTTCACCTCACTCACGGCAGAACGCATAGCGTCAAATGGGGTGTGCTGCATCCGTGCGCGCGGGCGAGACGACCGAGCGTGCGCACGGGAGACAGCACGCTGGGCCGGACAATCATCGGCCGGCAAAGAGAAGATGTCCCAGACAACAATGGGGACTGTACGAATGATGCATCCGCGGTGACATTTCGTCAATCGGGACACTCCGTCTCACCCGCTGCCGTTCTGCTGCCCTTGGCACCGCCCTTGTGCGTCGACACCCCCGCGTGGCCTGGTAATGGCCACTAAGCGGCCCGATCTGGGCGGTCGTGCGCCTGCTCGGCTGGCTCGTCGTCGTGATCGGCATCATGTCCGTACGGGCACCGGGTGGCGGCGAACGGGCAAGTTAATTAGGCTAGCCTCACCAACATAATCAGGGCTGTGGAGAGGAGCGCCGTGCGCGTCGTCATTCTGTTCGGATCCGAGATGGGCACGGCCGAGACCGTCGCGGGCAGCGTCGCCGACGCGCTCGCCGCGCACGACGTGTCGGTCTACGACCTGGGCGACTTCGCCGTCGAGGACCTCGATGTGCACGACTTCCACATCATCGTGTGTTCGACCTATGGCGACGGCGATCTGCCGACCGGCGCGGAGCCGTTCTTCGACGAACTCACCGCGGCCGCGCCCGACCTGACCGGCCTGCGGTTCGCGGTGTTCGGCCTCGGCGACAGCATCTACGGCGACACCTTCAACCGCGGTGGCGAGATCGCGGCCGAGCGGCTCATCGAGTGCGGCGCCACCCAGATCGGCGAGCACGCGCGCCACGACGCGTCCACCGAAATCCGCGCGACGCACATGGCCCGCGACTGGGCGGCGACCCTGCCGATCCCCGCGTTCGCCTCGGCCTGATAGTCCGCTGAGAGCAGCACGGACATCGGGTGCAGCGCCAGCAGACAAGCGGCCCAGCACTTTAGACTGCTATCAAGCGCGGCACAGCCCGTCGCGCTCGACGATCCATGAGGTGACGAAGATGGCAGCCGGAGCGAGCCCCGTGCAACGTCAAGACCACTCGACAGATCACGACGATCATCCCGAGCTGGACGTGCTACCGGAATGGCCCCAGGAAACGATCGCCGTGCTGGTCACCACCGACCCGGGACCGCACGCGATCCCGGTGTCCTGGCCGGTGCGCGCCGGCGATCGGCGCATCCTGCTCAGTCTCAAGTTCGATCGCGGGTCGCTGGCCAGGCTGCGGGAACGCCCGCAGGTGGCGTTGCTGATCCTCGGCGGCGGTAACGTCGCGTTGTGTGCGCGTGGCACCGCGCGGGTGATCGCCGAGGAGATGCCCGACGCCGCCGACTACGTGGCGGTGCGGATCGATGTCGAGGCGATCGACGACCATCGGCAGTCGGCCTTCGCGGTGGCCGACGGCATCCAGCGGACCGTGCTCGACCCCGCCGAACTGCACGCCCTGGAAGGGCGCGTGCGCACCCTGCGTGCCTGGGTCGACAACCAAAACTGAACCTGCACAACAGTTTCGGGACTCACGATGATAATCGGGAATGAAGGCGGCGCGAACGGGCCGCACGGAAGGGATTCATGAGCGTCACATTGGCCAAAGGCGGAAATGTTTCGCTGTCTAAGCAGGCAGCCAACCTCAGCAAGGTCGCGGTGGGCCTCGGCTGGGACGTGCGCACCACAACGGGCGCCGATTACGACCTCGACGCGAGCGCGCTGGCCACCGGGCCGGACCAGAAGGTGCTGTCGGATCAGCATTTCGTGTTCTACAACAATCTGCGTTCGCCGGAGGGCTCGATCGAGCACACCGGCGACAACCTGACCGGCGAGGGTGAAGGCGACGACGAGGTGATCAACGTCGACCTGACCGCGACCCCGCCGACCATCACCAACATCTTCTTCCCGGTGTCCATCCACGACGCGGACGCGCGCAGTCAGTCGTTCGGCCAGATCCGCAACGCCTACATCCGCGTCACCGACGCGGCGACCGGCGTGGAGCTGGCCCGCTACGACCTGACCGAGGATGCCTCCACCGAGACCGCGATGGTGTTCGGCGAGCTGTACCGGCACAGCAACGAGTGGAAGTTCCGTGCCATCGGCCAGGGGTACGCCTCCGGACTCGCGGGGATCGCCCGCGACTACGGCGTCCATATCTGACCGATCGCACACGTGTCGAACGC
The DNA here is from genome assembly GCF_045040275.1 of Nocardia sp. NBC_01499. Taxonomy (NCBI): domain Bacteria; kingdom Bacillati; phylum Actinomycetota; class Actinomycetes; order Mycobacteriales; family Nocardiaceae; genus Nocardia; species Nocardia sp. NBC_01499. Next base: position 6,737,147 of record NZ_CP109426.1, read on the forward strand.
GGCGCGGGTCTTCCGGAACCCGCTCGACATCCGGAAGATCCGCCCGGCGTTCGCCGAATCCGAATAGCGACGCCCGCGATCAGCTCGGGCTGCTGAGGCTCTCCGGCGCCTCCGTGATCAACTGCGGGCGGTCGCGTTCCCTGCTGTCGAGCAGGGCGAAGTAGCGGCGCAGCATGAGGCAGGCCGTGGTGGCCAGGCCCGCGGTGAGACCCCACCAGACCCCTGCGGCGCCGAGGCCGATCGGGTAGGCGAGCAGCAGGGCGACCGGGAGTCCGACGCACCAGTAGCCGATGACCGATAGCCGGAAGCCCGCGTTGGTCTCCTTCAATCCGCGCAACAGTCCGGTGCCGATGTTCTGTGCGGCATCGAAGAATTGCAGCACGATGCCGATCAGCAACAGTGTGTGTGCGATCTGAATGGTGCTGGTATCGCTCGAATTCAAGAAGGGCCGCAGCACCAGGTCGGGCGCGATCACGTAGACCGCGCCGGTGAGCACGGCAACCACGGCGACCTGGCGCAGCGCGAGCCAGGCCAGCGCCCTGGCGTGCTGGTACTCGTCGCGCGTGACGGCATGGCTGACCAGGATCGACGCGCCGTGCGACAGGCCGATGGCGACCTGGAACACGATGTAGATGATCTGGTAGACGATATTGTGCGCGGCCAGCGCCGCCGGACCGATGCTGCCCATGACCAGGGCGAGCACCGAGAACATGCCGGCCTCAGAGCCATAGGTGAGCGCGATCGGCCCACCGAGCCGAAGCTCGGCGAGGACGGTGGATCGCCGCACCGGCCACGGCCGCACCGGCAGCGTCGCGCCGAGTATGGGATCGCGGCGCACCATCGCCCAGAACACGCCGAAGGTGATCAGGAAGACCAGCGAGGTCGCTACGCCGATCCCGGTGAGGCCGAGCTCGGGAAGTCCGGCGCGGCCGTGGATGAAGGCAAGGGCAAGCACCAGATTCAGCACCACCGAACCGAGCGTGACCAGTAGCAAGGCCTTTGGGCGCTGCATGCCGACGGTGTATTGCCGCAACACCTGAAACCACAGGCACGGCAACAGTCCTGGCGCCAGCGCGACCATCAGCGGCCGCGCGTCGGCGAGCACTCCGGCGTCCTGGCCGAGCCATTGCAGCGCCCAGCCGAGCCCGATGAGCAGTACGCCACCGGCGATTCCGGCGAGCGTGGCGATCAGCAGGCTCGACCGCAGCACATCCTTGATCTCGTCATCGGGGGATTCGCCACGCTTACCCGCCGAACTCACCGCGGTGGCAATCTGATTGCCGCTCGCGGTGATCAGCCCGACGCACATGGTCCGAATCTGATTGAACAGCGCGATCGCCAGCCCACCCGCCGCCACCTGCTGCACGCCGAGCGTGCCCATCAGCACGACGTTGGTGGTTGACACCGCGATCTGCGCCAACTGCGTCATCGCGATCGGCGTAGCCAGCGTGGTCAGCCGACGACTATCGGCCCGATAATCCGAGAGGTTCACCGAGCCGCCTCCGCACGCGCGGCGGCGGTGCCGCACGCGTTTTCGTGCGTCATCGCGCCTCCGCGAGTTCGGCGGGGCGGCGGGCGGCGGGGGCGTAGTGATGCAGCATCGTGCGTACCTCGGCTTCGGCGGCGGGGTCGAGCAGGTCGCGTTCGGCCATCCAGGCGTCGTCGAAGACCGTGTCCAGATACTTCTCGCCGCCGTCGCAGACGAGGGTGACGATCGTTGAGCCGGGCGGGAATTCGTCGAGGCGGCTGAGCGCGGCATGCACCGAGCCGCCCGCGGAACCACCGATCATCAGACCGAGCTCGGCGGCGATCGCGCGGGCGGTGGCGAAGGCCGCGACATCGGTCACCTTCACGCCCTCGTCGAGCAGCGAGTAGTCGACGGCGGTGCCGATGGTCGCACCGGGCGGGGTGCCGGTGCCGGACTGCCAGTACGGGCCGCCCTCGCCGCCGAAGGCGATCGAGCCGACCGGCTCGACGCCGATTACCCGTGCGGGGCAACCGAGTTGGCGCAGCCGGGTCGCGGTGCCGAACAGCGAACCGCCGGTGCCGACCGAGGACAGCAGGATATCGACCCGCTCGACGTCCGCCAGCAATTCATCGGCCACCGCGTAGTAGCCGACCGCGTTGGCGTCGTTGTTGTGTTGCTCGGTGAAGTACGCGTCCGGCCGCGCGGCGGCCATCGCCTCGGCCAGGTCTTCCCGTGCCGAGGTCGCGAGGTTGTCGTCGCCGTCGTCGGCGACGAACACCAATTCCGCACCCATTGCTCGCATAGCGCGCAGCTTGTCCTTACACGCGTGATGATCGACCACTGCGGTAAAGCGATACCCACGTTCGGCAGCTACTACCGCGAGACCGAGTCCGGTATTCCCGGACGTCGATTCGATGATATGTCCGCCACGCGCCAGCAAACCGCGCCGCTCGGCATCGAGGACCATCTCGCGCGCCATCCTGATCTTGGCCGCGCCGGTCGGGTTGCACTGCTCGAGTTTGAGCAGCAGCCGGGTGCCGGTCGAGGTCGTCGCCAGTTCGAACAGCGGCGTGCGGCCGATCAGGTCCGTCACGCGCGTGACGAGCGGCATGGATTTTCTCCTCGTTGATGTGGGTGGATGTCAGCTGTCGAGCGTCCAGCGGAACCGATCGCCCGCTGCGTCGTGCAGCACCACTTTCGGCGGTATCGGCAGGTCATGGAAGGCGGATTCGTTCGAATCCATTTGGTAGCCAGCGGTATTCGGGTAGATCAGCAGGTCGCCGACGGCCGCGGCACGCGGCAGCGGGATCCGCCGCCAGCTGAGCATGTCGGAATCGAGGCAGGTGGCGGCGCCGACACAGGTCGGTGTCGGGGTGCCCGGTCGCGCAGGCCACAGCAGTGGGTCGGGCAGGTATTCGCTGTCGAACCACTGCTCGGACAGGCTCAAACTCGTTCCGTCGACGGTGAGCAGGCAGTACGGTACGTCGTCCGCATGCCGGATCTTGCTGCCCTGTACTCGGAAGACGGTGAATCCGGCGTGTGCGAGCAGCGCGCGGCCCGGCTCGATCGCCAGCCGGATGGTGTTGTCGCGCAGGCGTTGTGCCAGCCCGTCGTGCTCGAGGATCGCGGCGAGCATGGCCGGGCCTGGCGCGGGGAAATGGTAGGGGTAATAGGACTCGAACGACTTGCCCGAGTGGAACCACTGCCGGTCGACCTGTTCGGTGAACTCGGCCCACGCGGTGGCGGGCACGTAGTCGACGCCGAATCCGCCGCCGATCGACAGCGTCGTTGCGGGATGGCCAAGCGTCCGCGCGTGCAGGCAGCGGGCGATCAACGCACCTGCCAGTGTGGCGCGCGCGACGGCGTCGTAGCCGGAGAGGTGAAAGCTGAAGCCCTCCAAGCGGATTGATCCGCAGCCTTCGAGTGCGGTCAACGCGCTGTTGATCTCGGCATCGGTCATGCCGAAGCGGCTCGCCGACGCGGCGGGCAGGACCCGGAGCATTACTCGGGCCGGTGCGGCCGAGGTGCCGAGTGTGGCAAGACGTTCGAGCTCGCCGAGGTCGTCGACGGCGAGCAACGCTCCGTGCCTGGTGGCCAGCCAGAGCAGATCGTCGGACTTCGCGGGCCCGGTCACCATCAGCTCGGCACCGCGAACGCCCTGTGTCAGTGCGGCCGTCAGCTCGCCGACACTGGAAACATCCACGCCCGCACCGTGTTCCGCGCAGGCGCGCGCGGCGGCGGCGGACTTGTTCGCCTTCTTGCCGTAGTAGACGACGCCATCGACTCTCGCCTGCTCGAACGCCGCGCGGAACCCACCGATATTGCGGCCGACCCGGGCCGGATACATGACGTGGAACGGTCCGCCCAGCGCAAAGCCGATGTCACCCAGTAGATTCGGGTCGTCGAGCGCGCGACGCTCCCAGTCGTCCAGGTGCGCCGGGATCGGGGCGGCGCTGCGGGAGCCGCGCGTCACCCCGACCCCGCCGACGTCTAATCCCACAGGGGCACCTCCGTGCCACGTCCCTCGGCGATGGCCCGCTCGGCGAGTGCGTGCGCCACGGCGATATCGGTCAGCACCAGCCCGCTGTTGTAGACGAAGATGCGTTCGTCGTCCGAACGACGCGCGACCGCGCGACGGCTCAGGATCTGCGGCAACTCGGCGTCCACCGCGCGCAGCGTGCCGTCGGGCCCGACCATGTCGGTGCCGGTCAACGCCATTTGCTCAGCGCTGGTGGCGATTACCCGGTCGGCGTCGATCAGGGTGGACGGTGCGAGGCCGTAGCCGACGAGAACCACCGTCGAACCCGGTGCGAGATCACCGGATTCGAGTGCCACCTCGGTGCCGGGACCTGCGGTGGCGAGCACCACGTCGGCGGTGGCCGCGGCGGCATGCGGGTCCTCGACCGTTTCGAGCAGCGCGTGCGGGTAGTACTCGGCGAGCTGCCGGTGCACCGCGTCCAGCCCCTCGGGGTGGGTGCCGTACAGCATCAGCTTGCGCAGCTGCGGATTCGCGGCAAGCAAGTGCGGCAACGCGTTTCGGCCCTGGGTTCCGGTGCCGATCAACAGCACGCTCTCCGCGCCGCGGCGGATGGTCTCGCGGACGAGCAGCGCCGACACCGCCGGGGTGCGCAGCGCGCCGACCCTGGAACAGTCCATCATCGCGATCGGCGCGCCGGTGCTGTCGTCGTAGAGCGTGATGGTCGTGTAGTAACGCTTGGTGCTGCGATCGTGGCCAGGGTCGAACTTGTAGGAGGTCTTCATCGCGACAACGCGGCGGCGACCGTCCCGGCCGAGCATCGCGTAGGAGACCGACCAGCCGTCTGGGTTCGCCACGCTGAGTTTGCGTGGGTTGTCCGAATCACCAGCGGCGAACGCGAGATACGCGTCTTCCACCGCGCGCACGACATCGCCGGGCGTAATAGGTACGCCCGCCAGGTCGCTGCGGCTGAGCACCCGTAAGGGGGTGCTCCGGTCACGGATGTTCAAAGGATCCTCGATCATGTGCTGCTTCCCGCTCTATCGCCACCGGGTGGTTCCCCCGGTGTCCGTCCGTACGGGCTGGATCGCAGCCTTCGGACGCGAACGCGGTATGCACTGCTGCTCGGAACGGGGCGACGATCCGTTGCCCGTACCCATTCTCGTCGGCCTCTTCGGCCCGCCGTTGACGATCAGGCAGGCGGATGTTCACCCGCTTGAGCCACCGGTCGGTGCCGTCGTAGCGCGCGGTGAACGGTACTCGACCGTGCACCGCGACGTCATTGTCTACCAGTAACACCTCGCCGGGCGCGAGTGCGGCGGTGACACAGACGCGTTCCAGTTCCGCGGTGAGCCGGGCGTAGGCGGCGCGGAACTCGGCGTCGGCGTCGTCGAGCGGGGTGTAGGCCGGGTCGTAGCGCAGCGTCGCCTCGTCCGGTCCGGCCGAACTCCACAGCGTCGGCAGCGGCGCGGCCGAATACCGTTCGTGCCCAGTGCCGTACGAGACGTCGGGCAGGATCGGCAGGGTCGCCACGCTGAGCAGCCGCCGCTGGTCGGCGGTGAGGTGGACCCGCCGGACCGAGGACACCGTCGTGCCGACCAGGTCCGGGTTGCGCAGGCAGCCGAGCATCAACAGGTTGGCGCGCTCGGGGTGGAAGGCGTCCTCGGAGTGCGGGCTGAGCAGTGTCTTGCTGCTCGCGCCGGACTGCTCGTCCTCGTGGCCGGGGGAGGGCAGGATGTTGTTGACCAGGCGGCCGCCCTGCTGGCCCTGCCAGCCGAAAGGCTCACCGGCGGAACGCGCTAGTAGCAGCATGACCAGGTCGAGCTCGAACGAGTGCGCGCGCAGGGCGGCGGTGCCGCTCCATTCGGCGGCCTCGCGCCAGCTCGGCGGGGTCGGGCCGAATTCGTCGTCGGTGAGCGGGAGTCTGCTCACGATGGTCGCGCCCGCCGCGGTGGCGGGCGGGCGCATGGTGCGGCGGACGTCAGTGGGTAATTCGCCTACCCTGGCGTCGATCTGCGCGATTACGGCGGGATCGGTCAGCGTGCTTGCCGTTGCGGCGGGGTCCTGGAGCGTATGGTCCAGTGTGGTAGATATCTCTCGCGCGAGTTCACGCACCGCACGCCCGGCGGCGGCGGGGAGCTCACGGCGCTCGATATCCTGCGGGTGAAGCGTCTTACGTTCGGAGAGAACGCCTTTCACCGGGATATTCCCTTCTTCGCATCGTTCGAAAAAGCAGAAGTTGACGTCGATCTGCGAAGCTATCGCGTCTCGCTGCGTTAAGCAAGGCTTACCTAAGCGAGTCGGCTAAAAATAGCAGAAATGAATAAATGCGGTGAAGTGCCGCTCAACTCGCGGCGGCGTGGCGCGTAACCATTTAGGCTAGCCTGTCCTGATCGCTTCGACGGCTCGCGTTAGCGGATCGTCTACCGCGCGAAGGTGTTTGTCCAGGAAGAAGGCGGCGCAATGGGTTTGAATCGGCGGCAGCTTTTGCAGTCGGGTCTCGGTATCGGGGCGGTGCTCTTTGTCGCGGCCTGCTCGAAGGACACGGACTCCGCCGGCCCCGCACAGCGCGGCGGCACGCTGCGGGTCGGCGCGCTCGGCACCGCGGCACGGATCGAACGCGATCCACACGCCAATCTCAGTAATGACAGCGACTTCCTGATCACCTCGCTGGTGTACGACGCGCTCACCGTGCCCGGCGGTGACCCGAATGTCGCGCCGCGCTTGGCAACTCGGTGGGAGCCGGACACCGAACGCCGCCGCTGGACCTTCACCCTCGCCGACGGCGCGACCTTCCACGACGGCAGCCCGGTCACCTCGGACGACGTCGTGTGGTCGCTGCGCAGGCTGCGCACGGTCGGCGGTGCGTCGAAAATGCCTGTCGCTGTGGAAGACATCACGGCGGACGGGCCGAATCGGGTGGTGCTCACCGTGCCCGAGCCGAACACCCAGCTGCCGCTGCTGGTGCGGCTGATGACGTTCACCGTCAAGAAGGACACCACCGACTTCACCAAAGCCATTGGCACCGGCCCGTTTCGGCTCGAGTCCTATCAGGACGGCAATGCCAGGCTGGTCCGCAACGAGCACTGGCACGGCACGCCGCCGTTGCTGGACGCGATCGAGGTCACCCTCTTCGAGAGCGTGACCGCGCTCGGTAATGCCGTGCTCGGCGGGCAGATCGACCTCGCCTCCAATGTCGGCGCGATCGCGGGACGGACGGCGGAGGGGCATGGCGACCTGAAGGTGGTGCGGCGCGCCGACGACACCATGCTCGGCGTCGCGATGCGCGCCTCGGACGGGCCGTTCGCCGATGTCAGGGTGCGGACCGCCGTTCGGCTCGGCGTCGATCGCAGCGCCCTGGTGAACCAGGTGCATTCGGGGTACGGCAAGGTCGCCAACGACATTCTCGGTACCGCGGATCCGGTGTACGACAAGACGATCGCGCAGCGCGCCCGCGATATCGACGGCGCGAAGGCACTGCTGCGCGAGGCCAATTTCGATACCGGGCGCACCTATCCGCTGGTGACCAAGGCGGAGGCGCCCGGTGAGGTCGAATCGGCCAAGGTCATCGCGACCCAGCTGGCCGATATCGGCGTCCGCCTCGACGTGGTCACCCAGGAGTCGAACGCCTTCTACGACCAAACCTGGTTGAAGGCGCCGCTCTACACCGTCTCCTGGGGCACCAACGATTCCACGCTGTTCTACGCGAAGAACCTGATGTCCAGCGATTCCAACCGCAACGAAACCGGCTTCAAAGACGCGGCATTCGACGCCGCGACCGCGAAAGCGTTGGGGGCGCAGAGCGACTCGGACTACGTCCAAGCTTGCCGCGACGTGCAGCACATCGAATATGACCGCGGCGGCTACCTGGTCTGGGGCATGGCCGACGGCATCGACATCGCGTCGTCGCGCGTGCGGGATCTGCCAACACTCGGCGGTTTCGCCAGGGTGCAGTTGGAACGGGCCTGGTTGGCGTAATGGTGTCGTTCGCGCGCGTGCTCGTCCGGCGTGTCATTCTGCTGATCGCCTTGCTGGCAACGGTTTTCGTCGTTGTCGACCTGCTGCCGGGCAATACGGCGCGTGCGGTGCTCGGGCGGGACGCGACGCCCGAGCGGGTCGCGGCGAAGGAGCACGAACTCGGCCTGGATCGGCCACTGCCGCAACGCTTCTTGGATTGGATCTCCGGGGTGTTGACCGGCGATTTCGGTCGCACCGCGCGTGGGCGTTCGATCAATGAGCTGCTTGCCGACAAGTTTCCGCCGACACTGCTGCTTGGCGGGCTGGCGTTGGCGTTGACCGTGGTCGTGTCGCTGTTGCTTGGTATGTGGTGGGCCGCGCGACAGAGCGTTGCCCCGAGTTCGTCGGCCCTTGGCGATGTGGCCCGGTCGGGCCGCATCGCGCCGGGGCAGACCAAGGCAGTGCTCGGCCAGAGCGCCACGGTAATCCGGCATGGTGCGCTGCGGTTGCTACAACCCGCGACGACCATGGCCGCGGCGGTACCGGAGTTCGTCGTCGCGACCCTGCTGATCCTGGTGTTCGCGCTCGCCGCCGGGTGGCTGCCCGCCGTCACCATTACCGCTCGCTCGGGTTTTCCGGCGAGCCCCGACATGTTGGTGCTGCCCGTGCTCGCGCTGGCCATCCCGCAGATCGGCTGGAATACCAGGGTAGTGCGCGCGGCGATGGTGGACGCGGCACAGGCGCCGCACGTGGAAAGCGCCGTGCTGGATGGTATTTCGACGCGCACCGTGTTGCTGCGGCACGTTTTGCCGTTCGCGCTGCCGACGATCGTGGCCAGCTTCGCGACCACCGTCGGGATGGTGCTCGGTGGATCGCTGGTGGTGGAGACCATCTTCAACTACCCGGGCCTCGGTGCCGTGCTCGCCGGGTCGGTGGCCGATCGGGACGTGTCGGTGGTCGCCTCGGTGGTCGCGCTGTCCGGCGCGGTCATCATGTGCGTGCTCGCCGTCGCCGACGGAATCCGGGCCTGGTCATTGCGGGGGCGTGGATGAGACGAGTACTGCGCGATCAAGACCAGGCGACCGAGGTGCGGATCAATCGCCTTCGCGTGCAACGCCTTCGGCTACTGACGGTGCTGCCCGCCGTGGTGGTGACCCTGCTCGCCGCGCTCGGGCCCGCGCTGGCACCGCACGCGGCCGAGACTCCGGTCGGCATCCCGTTCGGTCAGGCCGGTGCCGATGCCTGGTTCGGTACCGACCGGCTCGGCCGTGACGTGCTGAGTCAATTGCTGTACGGCGGTTGGGGTTTGCTCTTGCTGGCCGCCGTGATCGCGGTGGCTGTGACGGCACTGTCGTGCGTGCTCGGCACGATCGCGGCCCTGCGGCCGCGGGTCGGCATGCTGATCGAGCGCGCCACCGACTTCGTCATGCTGTTGCCCGCTGTCCTCGGCATCCTGCTCGTCCTGACCTCATGGCCCGACGCGGGCGCCTACGGCCTGCTCGTCGTCGCCCTGTTGTTCGGCACCCCATACTGCGCCCGGGTTTTCGCCGCCGCGGCCGCGGGTGTCGCCGCCTCCGGCTATGTCGAAGTCGCCCAGGCCAGCGGTGAGACCTTGCCGCACTTGGTGTTCCGCGAAGTGATCCCGAACCTGCGCGAAGTGATCACCGCTCAGCTCGGCCTGCGTTTTGTCGCCGCCGTCTATCTGGTCAGCACCGCGTCGTTCCTGCAGTTGCCGACCACCCTCGGCGCGAGCAACTGGGCGGTCATGGTGCGCGAGAACGCCTCCGGCATGCTGCTCAACCCCTGGGCCGTGCTCGCGCCGAGCCTCGCGATCGCGGTCGTCGCGGTCAGCGTGAACCTGGCCGTCACGGCATTTGGGCGAGGGGAGCGAGGATGAGCGGGCGAGCGCCCTGCGCTGCCGCCCCTGCGGTCGGAACCTGCGCACTGCTGGGGTGGGGCGTGAGCGAGCAGACGGTGTCCAGGCTCGGTGCACGTCCGACGATGGCTGGTCGGCGAGGGGAGTTGTGGTGAGCGACCCTGCTTTGGATATCGGCGCATGGACGGGTGGCGATGCCCCGCGCGCGGCGGCGAGCCCGTCGTCCGTTGGTGATGCCCCGCCGAGCAGCGCGGACAGCCGAGCGCCGGGGTTCGGTAATAGCGCCGCGGGCCATGCGGCAAGCGCGCGGGTGGTGGTCGATGAACTGTCGGTGCACGGCCAGACGGGGCAAGAGTTGTTCGGGCCCAACAGTTTCCAGATCGCCGCGGGCCAGATCACCGTGCTCACCGGGCCCTCCGGATCGGGCAAGACAACCCTGATGCGCGCACTGCTCGGACAGCTGCCGCCCGGCGCTGCCCGCACCGGCTCGGTGTCGGTGGCGGACCACGATGTGTTCGCGCTGGATTCTGTTGCTCTGCAGCGGTTCCGCCGCACACATGTCGCTTACGTCGGGCAAGATCCCGGCTCGGCCCTCAATCCGCTGATGCGAGTACACGGACTGCTGCACGAGGTCGCCGGGCACGCCTCCCGTGACACCGTGGTCGAGACCCTCGAACTGGTCGGCCTCTCGGCCGAACACCTGCGCCGCCGATCCGGCGAACTCTCCGGCGGCCAGCAGCGCCGAGTCGCCCTGGCCCGCGCCCTGATCCGGCAGACCGGCGTGCTGATCCTCGACGAACCCCTCGCCGGTCTGCACGGCGCCCTGCGCACCGACATCGCCCGCCTGCTGACCGAGATCGCCGCCGAACGCGCCACCGCCATCCTGCTGTCCTGCCACGACACCGCCACCGTGCATGCGATCGCCGACAACGTGATCGAACTCGGAGCTGGGCGCTCGACGGCGTACTTCGGCGCCGGTGGCGACAAGCGTCCGCCTACTTCCGGGGCGATCGAGCAGGCCACGCCGACGATCGATCACACGACGGAATGCGATCCACCGGTGAGCATTCCGAGACCAGCCAGCGCTGCCGACTGCGGCGCAATCAGCGGAGGGCCGCGGTCGGCGCATGCCGACACGGGGGCCGATCCCTCCGCGGAGGGCTTATCAGTCGGGGATGACGCGTCGGCGTCGAGCACGATCACAAAAGTCGGCACGCCGCGCAGTCCGAAGCTCGACTCGGCGGTGCGGGTTCCTAGCTCGCTCCTGCGCGCCAACGGAATCGGTGCATCGATCGATGACCGCGAAGTCTTGGCCGGGATCGACCTAGAGCTGGCAGCGGCCGGTGTACTGGCCGTGGTCGGTGTGTCCGGTGCGGGTAAGACGACCCTCGCCAGGGTGATCGCGGGTCTGCATCGCTCAGCGACGGGGTCGCTCGAGCTGCGCGGCGCGTCGATACCGGTTGCCGGTCGTCGGCGAACTGCCAATGGCGGCAATGGTATTCAGCTCGTGACCCAGAATCCACGCTCCGCGCTCAACCCGCGGCGGACCGTCGCGCAGACCCTCGGTCGTCCGCTGCGCCGTATCGGTGGTGTGCCGAGACGCGAACTGGCACAACGGGTCAGCGAACTGCTGGCGTCCGTGGAGCTGGCTCCCGAACTGGCCGGCCGTTACCCGCACGAGTTGTCCGGCGGTCAACGGCAGCGAGTCGCCCTTGCCCGCGCACTCGCCGCGGCACCAGCGGTCCTCATCTGCGACGAGATCACCTCCGCGCTCGACAACGTGACCGCCGCCTCGATCATGGCCCTGCTCGACCGCATTCGCGCCGAGCGCGACATGGGTCTCCTGGTGATCAGCCATGACATGGGCCTCGTCGCCGCGCACTGCCCGCACCTGGTCGTCCTCGACCACGGCCGCATCGTCGAATCCGGCGACACCAGCGCCATCCTCGCGGCCCCGGCCCACGCCGCCACCCACGCCCTCCTCGGCTGAACCGTCCAGCGGCCGCCCGGCGAGACATCGCTCGCGGTTCACCGCACTGAGGTCCCGTTCGACCGGATTCGCCTGAGGATCCGGCGACCGGCCGCGCCCGATGGCCCGGCGACCGGACTCGCCCGACGACCCGGCCTACCAGCAAGTTCGCCGCAGTATTTCGCCGGACCTGGATGATAGGTGGAGTGCTCCTCAAGAAGACCGGCGCTTTGGCCGCCGTCATGGTGACCCTCGCGCTGGCCGGGTGTGGGATCGATCGCAATCTCCCGCCGATTCCCGCGGGCATCCCGCCGGGCCCAGGCACCCCGCTGCCGCTGTTCGACCTGGACGGTCCCGGTCGCACGGCGGTGCAGTTGCGCGCATGGGCCGAGGATCAGGCCGACCGGATGGCCATTCCGGTGGTCGCGTTGGAGGCGTACGGCTACGCGGCGGCGGTGATGGCCAGGTCCAAGCCGGACTGCGGCATCGCATGGACGACCATCGCCGGCATCGCCAGCGTGGAGAGCAAGCACGGCACCCATGGCAGCTCGCGGATCGACGAGGACGGCACGGTGCGCCCGCCGATCATCGGCATCCCCCTCGACGGTGCGCCGGGCGTCGCGCTCGTCAAGGACACCGACGGCGGTGCGCTGGACGGTGACCCGGAGTTCGATCGCGCGCTCGGCCCGCTGCAGTTCATCCCGGAAACCTGGAAACGCTGGGGCGTCGACGCGAATGGCGACGGCGTGGCCGACCCGCAGAGCATCGACGACGCGGCCCTCACCGCGGCTCGCTACCTGTGCGCAAGCGGCGGCGACCTGACCTCCGAGCCGGGCTGGCAAAAGGCGCTGCTCACCTATAACCAGTCCAACAGCTACCTGCTGACCGTGCGTGACCGCGCCGCCGCCTACAGCGTCGGCCGCCGGGTATGACCTCGTCCACCGGAGTGCCGGTTACCCGCCCAGCTCAGCGGACGCTAGGCTCGCAGCGCACGGCAATTCCCGTAATACCCACCGTGCCTGCAGACTAAGGAGTGTCGTTTTCGTGGCCATCATCGAACAGGTCGGAGCTCGCGAGATCCTGGATTCTCGCGGAAACCCCACTGTCGAGGTCGAGATCGCCCTCGACGACGGCACCCTGACCCGGGCCGCTGTGCCCTCCGGCGCATCCACCGGCGAGCACGAGGCCGTCGAGCTGCGTGACGGCGGCGAACGCTACGGCGGCAAGGGCGTACAGAAGGCGGTCGAGGGTGTGCTCGACGAGATCGCGCCCGCCGTCATCGGCCTGGACGCGGTCGAACAGCGCACCGTCGACCAGGTGCTGCTCGACCTGGACGGCACCCCGGACAAGTCCCGCCTCGGTGCGAACGCCCTGCTCGGTGTCTCGCTCGCGGTGGCTCGCGCCGCCGCCGAGTCCTCCGGCCTGGAGCTGTTCCGCTACCTCGGTGGCCCGAACGCGCACGTGCTTCCGGTGCCGATGATGAACATCCTCAACGGTGGCGCGCACGCCGACACCAGCGTGGATGTGCAGGAATTCATGGTCGCCCCGATCGGCGCGCCCACCTTCAAGGAGGCGCTGCGCTGGGGTGCCGAGGTGTACCACGCGCTGAAGGCGGAGCTGAAGTCGAAGGGCCTGTCCACCGGTCTCGGCGACGAGGGCGGCTTCGCCCCCGACGTGGCAGGCACCCGTGAGGCGCTCGACCTGATCAGCGTCGCCATCGGCAAGACCGGCCTGAAGCTCGGCAGCGATGTCGCGCTCGCGCTCGATGTCGCGGCCACCGAGTTCTACACCACCGGTAGCGGCTACAAGTTCGAGGGCAGTGTCCGCAGCGCCGCCGAGATGACCCAGTTCTACGCCGAGCTGCTCGCCTCCTACCCGCTGGTCTCCATCGAGGACCCGCTGTCGGAGGACGACTGGGACGGCTGGGTCTCGCTCACCGACGAGATCGGCGAGAAGATCCAGATCGTCGGCGACGACCTGTTCGTCACCAACCCGGAGCGCCTCGAAGAGGGCATCGCCAAGGGCGCGGCGAACGCGCTGCTGGTGAAGGTCAACCAGATCGGCACGCTCACCGAGACTTTGGACGCCGTCGAGCTCGCGCACCGCAACGGCTACAAGACGATGATGAGCCACCGGTCCGGCGAGACCGAGGACACCACCATCGCCGATCTCGCGGTCGCGGTCGGCAGCGGCCAGATCAAGACCGGCGCACCGGCGCGCAGCGAGCGGGTTGCCAAGTACAACCAGCTGCTTCGCATCGAGGACGCGCTCGGTGACTCCGCGCGGTACGCGGGCGACGTCGCGTTCCCGCGCTTCGCATTCGAGGGTTAGTAAACCGCGGTGCGAGCGACGGGCCAGGAGGCGGTAGCCTGCGTAGCCACGAAGGGCCCCGGGAGCACCGCAGATTGAGCAGAGGATCGCTATGACGGAGCGACGTGCGCGTGGAACCAGTCCGGCCGGGCGTGGGGACCGCCGCACGTCGCGTTCGGCGAGCTCGCGGCCGAAGGCCGGATCCGACACGGAGACGGCCGCACGGCCCGCCGCGGTAAAACGCACCGCGCGTAGGCGATCCGACGACAAGAAGGCCGAGCCGCGGCAGGTCGGCCTTCGCACCGCCGAGCACGGCCAGGACAAGCACGACCGCACGATTCTTGGCCTGTCCACCGGCAAGGCGGTGATCCTCGCCATCGTGGTGTGCGCGCTCGCGCTCACCCTTGCCGTGCCGATGCGCACGTACTTCACCCAGCGGGCCGAGGCCGCGCAGCTGGCCCAGGAGCGCAAAGATCTCGAGGCCGATCTCGCGCGGCTGCGCGATCGCCGTGCGCAGCAACAGGATCCGGCCTACATCCGCTCCGAGGCACGCGACCGGCTCCGGCTGGTGCTGCCCGGCGAGACCCCCTACATCGTGCAGGTGCCTGGCAACGAGCCCGCCGCCGCGCCGACCGCCGTGATCAAGTCCAGGGCGCCGGACCCCTGGTACACCGAGCTGTGGCACAGCATTTCCGAACCACAACCCGCCCAAGCGGCCGACAAGGCGCCACCACCCGCCCCGCCTGTCGCGCCGCCGCCAGGACCGGAAGGACCACGGTGAGCGCACCGAACGACCAGGATCTCGCGATCATCGCCACGCAGCTCGGCCGCGAACCGCGCGGCGTGCTCGCCGTCGCCTATCGCACCCCGGACGGGGTCCCGGCCGTCGTGAAAACCGCGCCGCGCCTGCCCGACGGCACGCCGTTCCCCACCCTGTACTACCTGACCGACCCGAGGCTCACCGCCGAGGCGAGCAGGCAGGAATCCGCGGGTGTGATGCGCGAGATGACCGAACGGCTCGGCAGCGACCGGGAATTGGCCGCCGCCTACCTGGCCGCGCACGAGAGCTACCTGGCCGAGCGCAACGAGATCGAGTCGCTCGGCACCGATTTCACCGGCGGCGGGATGCCCGAGCGGGTCAAGTGCCTGCACGTGCTGATCGCGCACGCGCTGGCCAAGGGGCCGGGGGTGAATCCGTTCGGTGACGAGGCGGTGGCACTCGCCGCCGACAATGGCTTGCGCGGCACCGCGATTCCGGCCGACTGGCCGACATACGAGCGGGCCGGGGTCAACGAGACCGGCGTCCAGGAAAGCGGAGCACAGGCATGACCGACCGGGTAGCTGCCGTCGATTGCGGGACCAACTCCATCCGACTACTGATCGCCGATGTGCGCGCGGACGGCACGCTCGCCGACGTGCACCGCGAGATGCGGATCGTGCGCCTCGGCCAGGGCGTCGACGCGACCGGTTCGCTTGCGCCGGAAGCGATCGAACGCACCAGGGTCGCGCTGGCCGACTATGTGGCACTGATGCGCGAGACGGGCGTACGCCGGGTGCGCATGACGGCAACCTCCGCCACCAGGGACGCATCGAACCGGGAAGACTTCTTCGCCATGGCCCGCGCCGAACTCGGCACCGTGGTGCCCGGCGCCGAGGCCGAGGTGATCACCGGTGACGAGGAGGCGCGGCTGTCGTTCGCCGGTGCCATCGGCGAATTGTCCAGTCAGGCAGGGCCTTTCGTCGTGGTCGACCTCGGTGGCGGTTCGACCGAGCTGGTCTTCGGCGACAGCGCGGGCGTGCGGGCCGCGTTCTCCGCCGATATCGGTTGTGTCCGGATCACCGAGCGCTGCCTGCCCGGCGACCCGCCGACCGGCGAACAGGTCGGCGCGGCAAGGGAATTCGCCGCCGAACGACTATCCGAGGCCTTTGCCAGGGTGCCCGTCGAAGGCGCGCACACCTGGGTCGGCGTCGCCGGCACCATGACCACCCTGGCTGCCGTCGCCCTCGATCTTCCCGAATACGACTCGGAGAAGGTTCATCTCACCCGCCTGACGCTGGAACAGCTTCGCGCAGTGTGTGATCGGCTGATCGGCATGACCCACGACGAGCGCGCCGCCCTCGGTCCCATGCATCCAGGCCGCGTCGACGTGATCGGCGGCGGTGCCGTTATCGCCGAGGTCCTCGCCGACGAATTATCCCGTCGCGCGGGCATTTCCGAGATCGTCGTGTCCGAACACGACATCCTCGATGGCATCGCGCTCTCCATCGCCTGACGGTTCCCCTACTCGGACTTGCGATTGCGCGCTCTGCCGGCGACCAGATCGGCCAGTCTGGACAGTGATTCCTTGTTGCGCGGTGCGAGCACCTGCGTCTGAATCAGGTCGGGTACCAATACCGCCGGGCCGCTGATCGCGCGCTCGTACATGCTGATCCGGGTGCGGTCCGGCGTGATCTCGGTCAGCTCCAACCGGATCCATGCCGAGCCCACCGGCCACAGTCGCGCCTCCAGCTCGAGCATCCGCGGCGGGTCAACCGCGCGGACCTTCGTGGTGTCGGACAGGTTCAGCGGCCAGGGGCCGAGGCTGTGATGGATGCGGGTGCCGACGGCGGGCCAGCCGGGGTCGACATCGCGGATGTGCGAGGCGCCGACCACCCAGAGCGGGTACAACCAGCCGTCGGCAAGCACCCCGAACGTGTCCTCGGCCGAGGCGGGCACCGTGATTTCTACCGGTTCCATCCGTGCGTCACTTTCGTCGTCTGTCGCGGCCAAGTGAGGGCCTGAAGAAACGCTCCGATATGCAGTCTGGCACGATCCGCATCCGGGCGCGATGCTGCGATGATCTTCGAGATTCCGGCGTTGATGCCGAAGAATCGTCGCAAACATGGGAAGGTCTGAGGATGTCGGAAGTAAAAACGGCTGATTCACCGATAGCCGATCGGACTATCTTCGGCCACCCGATCGGCCTGACGAACCTCTTCGGAGTAGAGCTCTGGGAACGGTTCTCCTATTACGGAATGGTCAGCATCCTCGGGTATTACCTGTACTACTCGGCGACCGACGGCGGCCTCGGACTCGACGAGAAAACCGCTTTCGGCATCGTCGGCGCCTACGGCGGTCTGGTCTACCTGTCCACGGTGCTCGGCGGCTGGATCGCCGACCGGCTGCTCGGCATGGAGCGGACCGTGTTCTACGGCGGGGTCGTTGTGGTGGCCGGGCATATCGCGCTTGCCGTGCTGCCCGGCCTGACCGGTGTCGGCGTCGGCCTGGTGCTGGTCGCGCTCGGCAGCGGCGCGCTCAAGGCGAACGCGTCCTCGTTGCTCGGCACGCTGTACCCGAAGGGCGACGCCCGCGCCGACGGTGGGTTCACGCTGTTCTACCTCGGCATCAACCTCGGCGCGTTCAGCGGTCCGTTGCTCACCGGTCTGCTGCACGACCACCTCGGCTTCCACTACGCGTTCGGCGCCGCCGCGATCGGCATGGCACTCGGCCTCATCCAGTACGTCGTGTTCCGGCGCAATCTCGGCACACACGGCCGCGAGGTGCCGAACCCGTTGCCGCGCAGCGCGATCCGCCCGACGCTCGCACTGCTTGCCGGTGCCGCGGTCCTGGTCGCCATTGTCTTCTCGACCGGCCTCGTGACGCTGGACAACCTGCCGGACGCGACCACCGGCGTCATCGCCGCCGCGGCGATCATCTACTTCGTCGTCATGCTGACCAGCGCCAGCGTGACGCAGGTCGAGCGAAGCCGGGTGCGCGCGTTCATCCCGCTGTTCATCGCCAACGCGGTGTTCTGGTCGCTGTTCCAGCAGATCTTCACGGTGCTCACCGGCTATTCCGACAAGCGGATCAACTGGAGCATCTTCGGCTGGACCGCACCGTCGAACTGGATCAGTTCGGTCGAGCCGGTCTGGGTCATCGCGTTGTCGCCGCTGTTCGCCCTGTTGTGGACCAAGATCGGCTCGCGAGCGCCGAGCACGCCACGCAAATTCGCGCTTGGCGTTGTCGGCATGGGACTCGCGTTCATCCTGTTCGTGCCGCTGTCCTTCATCACCGGGCACCGTGTGCCGATCTTGCTCATCGTCGTCGTCATGGCCGGGTTCGCGGTGTCGGAGTTGCTGCTCTCACCGATCGGTCTTGCGGTCACCACCCAGCTCGCACCGGAAGCTTTCCGGGCTCAGATGATGGCGCTGTACTTTTTCTCGGTTGGCATCGGCACGTCGATGTCGGGTACTTTGGCCCGGTTCTATGACCAAGACCACGAATTCGCCTACTTCGGCATCACCGGCGCCGTCGCGGTCTGTGCCGGATTGGTCGTGGCCGCCATCGCGCCGCGGATCAGCGAGCACATGGCGGGCGTGCATTAATCTGCCCCCGGGCATAGACAGCTCGACAGCATGACCAGAGGTAGAGGAGAAGGTGTGGCGATCCGCAAGCCGGACGACGCGACGGGACAGGATCCGGCTCGATGGGGCGGGCTGTTCCGCACCAAATCCGTCGAGCAGTCGATCAAGGACACCGACGAGCCGGACTCGAAACTGCGCAAGGACCTGACCGCGTGGGACCTCACCGTCTTCGGCGTCGCGGTGGTGATCGGCGCCGGCATCTTCACCCTCACCGCGCGCACCGCGGGCAATGTGGCCGGGCCGTCGGTCTCGCTCGCGTTCGTCTTCGCCGCGATCGCCTGCGGGCTCACCGCGCTCTGCTACGCCGAGTTCGCGTCGACGGTCCCGGTGGCCGGCAGCGCGTACACGTTCTCCTACGCCACCTTCGGTGAACTCGTCGCGTGGATCATCGGCTGGGACCTGATCCTGGAATTCGCGCTGGCCACCTCGGTGGTGGCCAAGGGCTGGTCGCAGTACCTCGGCGAGGTGATGGGTTCGTCGCCGATCGTGCACATCGGCTCGGTGTCCTTCGACTGGGGCGCGGTGCTGTTGATCGCGGTCCTCGCTGTGCTGCTGGCCACCGGAACCAAGGTGTCCTCACGGGTGTCGGCGGTGGCGGTCGCGATCAAGCTGGCCGTGATCGCGCTGGTGCTGATCGTCGGCATCAGGTACTTCAAGTCGGAGAACCTGACCCCCTACATTCCGCCGTCGCAGCCAAGCGAATCGAGCGACGGGCTGCGCCAGTCGCTGTTCTCCTTCCTGACCGGCGCCGGGCATACCAGCTTCGGCTGGTACGGCCTGCTCGCCGCGGCCAGCCTGGTGTTCTTCGCGTTCATCGGCTTCGACGTCGTCGCGACCACCGCCGAGGAGACCAAGAACCCGCAGAAGGCGGTGCCGCGCGGCATCCTCGGCTCGCTGCTGATCGTCACGATCCTCTACGTCGCGGTGTCGCTTGTGCTCACCGGCATGGTGCCCTACACCGAGTTGTCCGGTGACAATGCCACCCTCGCAACGGCTTTCGCGATTCACGGCGACACCTGGGTGAAGAACATCATCTCGGTCGGCGCGCTCGCCGGGCTCACCACGGTGGTCATGGTGATGTTCCTCGGGCAGACCCGCGTGCTGTTCGCGATGTCGCGGGACGGGCTGATGCCGCGGAAACTGGCGCACACCAGCAAGTTCGGCACGCCGGTTCGGATCACCGCGATCGTCGGTGTCGTCTGTGCGGTGCTCGCCGGGTTCGTCGACTTCGGCACCCTGGAGGAAATGGTCAATATCGGCACGTTGTTCGCGTTCGTGCTGGTCGCGATCGGTGTGCTGATTCTGCGTCGCACCCGCCCTGACCTGCCGCGCGGGTTCCGCGTTCCGCTGGTGCCGGTGGTGCCGATTCTCGGTGTGCTCGCGTGCTTCTGGCTGATGCTGAACCTTTCCGTCGAGACCTGGCTCCGTTTTATCGTCTGGATGGTGCTCGGCTTCGTCATCTACTTCGCCTACAGCCGCCGCCATTCCGTCCTGCGCAACACTCCCGCGGAGTAGGTGCGTGTGCCACGCAAGCGTGTTCTCGACGCCGTGTCGAGGCACGCTTCGTGCGTTGGCGCGCGGGTAGCGTGACGAAGGTGTCGCAGCGGGAGCTCGTTGTCCTCGGGACTGCCAGTCAGGTGCCGACCAAGCAGCGCAATCACAACGGGTATTTGCTGCGGTGGGAGGACGAGGGGGTGCTGTTCGACCCGGGGGAGGGGACGCAGCGGCAGATGACCTACGCCGGGGTTTCGGCGACCGACATCACGCGGATCGCGATCACGCATTTCCACGGCGATCACAGCCTCGGGCTGGCCGGTGTGGTCCAGCGGATCAGTCTCGACCAGGTGCCGCACGCGGTCGACGTCTGCTTTCCCGCCTCGGGCGCCGAGTATTACGACCGGCTCGTCAATGCCACCTCCTACTATCGGCGAGCCGAATTGCGCCCTCGCCCAGTCGATCGGCCGGGCCCGGTGGACTTCCCCGGCGCGCCGTTCGCGGTGTCGGCGGTCGCGCTCTCCCATCCCGTCGACACCTTCGGCTATCGGCTCACCGAGCCATCCGGCCGTCGCATCCTGCCCGAGCGGCTGCGCGAGTTCGGACTGAGCGGTCCGATCATCACGCGGCTGCAACAGCAGGGCCACGTTGAAATGGCGGGTCGCACAATCACTCTCGACGAAGTCAGTGCACCCCGCCTCGGCCAGAGCTTCGCCTTCGTGATGGACACCCGTCTCTGCGACGGCGTCCACGAACTCGCCGCCGACACCGACATGCTCGTCATCGAGGCCACCTTCCTCGACGCCGACGCCACCCTCGCCGCCGAATACGGCCACCTCACCGCGGGTCAAGCCGCCCGCGTCGCCGCCGCCGCGGGCACCAGAACCCTCGTCCTCACCCACTTCTCCCAGCGCTACCGCGACCTGTCCGCGCACCTCGCCGAAGCCCGCGAACACTTCACCGGCACCATCCACATCGCCACCGACCTGACCCGAATCCCACTGCCGCCCAGGCGATAACACACGCCACCTGATCCGCCCTTCCGCCGCCCTTATTGGTCAATTGCCCGACATTCTCCAGGAGCACTCCGACACGTTGCACAGCTCGAGCGGTCGGAATTCCGGTACACCCGTACGACTCGGTACGCTGTCCCGAACGCCCCCATAGCCCAATTGGCAGAGGCAGTGGACTTAAAATCCATCGAGTGTCGGTTCGAGTCCGACTGGGGGCACTGTCTAGGAGCACACTGTGCGTGACCGGGGGATTCGTCGGCGCCCCCGGAAGTGGTCGCCGGGGCTATCGATAAAGAAGCCGTGACCTCGGCGATTTCGTCGGCGTAATCGGCTGGGAGGACCGCCTGTAGCGTCACCTCATTCGTCTCGTAGTGGACGCGGATCGTGAGTTGGGTTAGGTCGAACAGGCGGCCAACCAGCCCGGCGTGCGCGTTCTGCAGGTCTACCGCGAGGCGGGGGAGCGCATCTAGTAGATCCGCGTGCGCGGTTGTGGCGCGTTGGGGGGCATTGGCGTCGATGGTGTCCAAGTCCTCGATCGTGGCTAGCAGGGTGTGGCGCTGGGATTCGAGGTGGTTGTAGCGGTCTCGCAGGCGTTGGGTGAACGGATCGGCTGCGTCGGCATCTTCGGCTTGGTTGACTACGTTGTCTTGCTTTCGTTCAAGCTCGGCTAGTTGGCGACGGAGACGCTGCGACCTATCTTGTTGTTCGCGGCGCGCTGTGTCGCCTACGGTGTCGATGTCGGCGAGGAGTAGCTTCCGTCGGTGCGGTCCGAAGACCCGCTCGCTGAAGAATCGCTCGACTACCGTAGCGATGAGGTCCTCGCGGATGTAGATCGTGGCGGGGTGCCCAGCGTGCTTGTCTGGGCGACCCCGGTTGTTGGTCGCCGGATGACAGCGGTAATAGATGCCGCTAGGTCGCACCGTGCCAATCATTTTGCGACCGCAGTCGCAGACCACCCGGCGGCGGTACTGATAGCTGTGTTTGGCCCGTGCGTCGGTTTGCGGGTCGGTGCTGTCTCGGGATCGTTGGTGTTCGTGGAAGGCGGCGTTTATCTCGTCGAACATCCACTTCGGGATGAGCGGCTCGTGGGAGGGTTCGGTCGACCAGACCCACATCTGGGGCGGGTTGGCTTTGTTACGCGCGCCCCGGCTACGTCGTGCGCGTCGGT
The DNA here is from genome assembly GCF_045040275.1 of Nocardia sp. NBC_01499. Taxonomy (NCBI): domain Bacteria; kingdom Bacillati; phylum Actinomycetota; class Actinomycetes; order Mycobacteriales; family Nocardiaceae; genus Nocardia; species Nocardia sp. NBC_01499. The sequence continues at coordinate 6,759,282 of NZ_CP109426.1, forward strand.
TATAGACCTGGTACCCGGTGTATTTCGGGTTCTTCAGTAGTTCGGCGACGCTGGATTTCGACCAGGCGCCCCGGGCGCGCAGTCGCCCAGGTGGCTGGGGTGGCGGGTGCCGTTCGAGGTTCTGGTTGAGGCGGTCAGCGATGGTGTCGCAGCCAAGCCGTTCGTGGTGGCGCCATTTGGCTATGAGAGTGACTGTCTCGGCGCAAGCTCCGTCAGGTTCGAGGCGGGTTTTGGTCACGCCCTTCTCAGCTTTGGCGGGATTCGGATGCCGCAGCTTATTGGCCTTGTATCCATAGGGTGGTTTTCCGATGTTGTAACCCTCGCGTATGTGGGTGCAGGTACCGCCCCACGACAGTTCAAGCATGTTTAGCACTTCATACTCGGCGACCGATTGATTGATACGGCGTTGCAGAATCTGCTGGGCGCGACCGCCAGAAAGGAGGATCGGCTCGTTGGATGCGAATATCGGGACTTCGGCGCGTTCGAGTTCGCGTTCCACCGAGAGGGTTTCGTACATCTTGCGGGCGATCCGGGACATGGATTCACAAATGACCACGTCGAAACGCCGGTTGGGAAGCTTAGCTTCGGCGAGAAGGTCGGCTATGCCCCCGGCGCGGGCGATCGGAATATCGAATCGTTCGTAGCCCGTTCCTTGTCCGCGCTGCTCCAACTCCATCCGGCCGGACTCGACATCGTAGAAATGGCATGCGATCACCCATGCCGGTGGCATAGCAAACTTGCTGCGTTCCAGTTGGCGAAGCAGCGATTGCCGGGGGTCTTGATGGTCTTCGGTGGAGGTTCGTCCTACCCATGCGACCCGTAACTCCTTGGCTTGCAGCGCGAGTGGTAGACCGAAGGGCGAGACGGCCAGATCGCTCAGCCCACCATTTCTGCCGGACGGGATAGTAGGGGATCCGCCCTCGGTGCGTCCATTCATGCGGCATGCCTCTCATCTTGCGGTCTGTTATATGTGGTTGTATCCGAATTGCTGATTAACCATGTGAGTAGGTCTCGGATAGCGCCGACCAGTTCCATGCGAAGCCAGTCTGATTCGATCCCTTTGGCATATCTCACATCCATTGTGAAATACCATTGCGAAGCATTAATTCCCCTAGTATCGACCACTTGGTGACCCGTTGTGTTGGGGTCTTTCTGTGCGACAGTCTGCAACTGGTCAGGAAGGTTCGGAGGGGCAGCGCCTTTTGCCTTTGACATTGTTTTCGTCTTAGAGTGTAGAGGTGCATTATCAGTATGGGTCCAGTACATGTCATCGCATCCGGAGTTCGCAACAATGCTCGGCGACGAATTCTGGTTTCGCAAAGTTCGGTCCGAGTAGCGACTGATATTATTGTCGTGGTTGGTCTGGCGCATACGTGCCTCCGAGGGTCGCGATGACCCGCTCTATAGATGGGTCATCTGCATACCTATTCACACTGGAATCTGGGCTTGGATTCGACACCAGAACCGCGACAGTTGGCATCCAAGCCGCCAGGGGCTACGGCGCTGTAGATGAGGGCCACAAGGCGGCCTGTGCTACCAGCTCTGCAAAATCTCTTCCCTGGACGGCTGTTGACTGTCGTTATGTGTGTGGGGGGGTGTCCCTATGTTCTTGTCAATCTGTCGGATTGCGGTCAATGCGCGGGCTCCCGGTGGGTTGGGCGAGTTCTATCCAGTAGCGTCGCGCGGGTCCGTGTTGGGTGTTGCGGACCTCTTCGAGGATGCCGCCGACGCGCTCGATCGTTTTTGCCGATGCGACGTTGTGCATGGCGCAGACGACCAGCACGCGGTCTATGCCGAGTACTTGTGCTTGGTTGAGCGTCCCGCCCAACGCCCAGGTGGCAAGCCCCCGTTGTCGGGCTGTCGGCCGGATGCCGAAGCCGATGTGCCCGGCCCACTTCACGTAGTCGTCGAAGCTGTGTCGGAGTGCGATCCCGCCGAGTACGCGGTCGTCTTCGGCGATCCACTGGTATGTGGTGTCTGGGTCGTTGGTCAGTCGTTTCACCCACGCCGTGAAACCGGCCTGCGAGTCGACCTCGTCGGTGGGCGCCAATCCGAACCCGTCTTCATGGGCGCCAGGACCCCACTCGGCATGCGCGTCGAGCCAGGCGTCGTGAAGGTGTGTGGTCGGCGCGATCAACTCGGGCATGTGCCGACTCTATCGAGCAGCTGGTCAGGCGGCTTTCACAATCGGATCGCGATAGAGCTCTTTGGTTTTCAGCATTGCGTAGAGGACGTCGCAGCGGCGGCGGGCCAGGCAGATGAGGGCGGCGTTGTGTTTCTTTCCTTCGTCGCGTTTTCGCGTGTAGTAGGCGCGACTGGCCGGGTCGTGCAGGGCGGCGAACGCGGACAAGAACAGGGCGCGTTTGAGTTTGTGGTTGCCGGATCGGGCGGGGTGTTCGCCGCGGATGGAGCTGCCGGAGCGGTGGGTGACCGGGGCGATGCCGGCGTAGGAGGCGAGGTGCCCGGCGGTGGCGAAGGCTGAGCCGTCGCCGACTTCGAGCAGGATGCGGGCTCCGGTCCTGACTCCGACGCCGGGCATCGAGGTCAGGACCTTGGCAAGAGGGTGATCATCGAGCATCCTCTCGATATCCTCGGCGACGCTCTTGCGTTGCAGCAGAACCGTTTTCAGAGAGTCGGCGAGTTTCGGCAGCACGATCTCGGCGGCGTTCGCGCCGGGAACGGTCACCGTCTGTGCGGGCAGCGCGGTCAGGATCTCCTCGACCAGCCGCGCGCCCATGCGTGGTGCGTGTCTGGTCGCGATCGTGGTGAGTTTGCGTCTGCCCGCCGCTCGGATGCCTTGCGGCCCACCGCAACGCGACAGAATCTCGAGGACCGCCGGATGCGAGATACGTGGTCCCAGAACGCGTTCGAGTGCGGGGTGGATGCTGGTGAGCAGTCCGCGGATCCGGTTGCTGGTGCGGGTGGCTTCACCTGCCAAGTCGTCGTCGAACCCGACGAGGACGCCGAGTTCGGTGAGGGTTTCGTCGCCGGTGTCGACGCGGCGCAGCGTGTGCGGCATCGTGCGGGCTGCGTCGGCGATGATGTAGGCGTCGCGGGCATCGGTTTTCGCTTGTCCTGGATAGAGATCGGCGATGCGGCGCATCGACAGCCCGGGCAGGTAGGCGACGTCGTGGCCGCAGGCGCGGGCGACGGTGACCGGTAGGGCGCCGATGGTGTTGGGCTGGTCGACCACGATCAACAGCGGGCCGCGGGCGGCGAGCTGGTCGAACACAGCCCGTAGCCGGGCTTCGTCGTTCGGTAATGCCTTGTCGTGCAACCGTTTTCCGTCGGTCGTATCGAGACCAACTGCGTGGTGCTCGCCTTTGCCCACGTCTATGCCGCAGATCACGGCATACGCCTGTGCCACTTTGCATTTCCTCATCGCGTCGAAATCCTGGAACGATCGCCGATCCAGCGTCAACGCCCGGCACCCACGTTACGAAGAGACCTACCAGCGGCCCTGTCCCCATCAGCGGTCCGTCGACGCCACCAGAACCCGGCGACACCACCCCCCGGATCATGAGAAAGACAGGGGCCCCCGGATCATGAGAAAGACAGGGGGAAGAAGTCATACCGGGCCTGGCGACCGTGGCCCCGTGTCCGGGGCCACGAAGAAGGTAACGGGGGGGCCAACCTACCAGGTGGTACTTCTCTCGAAGGTCAGGGTTCAAGGGGCGGTCTGAACCCTCGACGCGGTCCTGGACCGCCGGGTGGGAACGACGGGCCTTGCGCGGGCACGGACGCTATCGGAATGTCTGGCTGTTGCAGGCGAGGATGTTGCAGGTGCTGTTGGGAAACAGGTCTGCCAGTAGGACCGAGGGGTCAGCGAAGTTGAGCGGGTCGAAGCTGAGATTCGTCGGTGGGGGTTGATAGGGGCCGGGGTCTGGGATGTGGGTGTCGGTGACTGCGCGCATGAGGATGCGAAAGAAGTTGTAGTAGAGGTCGGAGGTGCCGGGGTCGGCGCTGAGCAGGGTGCCGATGTCGGGGGCGGTGTCGCCGAGGGCGCCGATCCAGGTGACGGTCATGTGCAGGCTGGGGATGATGAAGTTGTTCTGGTGCAGGAAACCCACCATGGCGAATAGGTCGGCGGGCGCGCTCGGGATCATGTTGTGCGCCACCGTTATTGCGGAGGGGAAGGCGGCGCTGGTGCACGATTGGCCGCGGTTGGTCCAGAACAGGTAGCCGTAGCAGCCGTTGGTGAGGGTGGGTTCGGCTGCCTGGCGCAGATATTGCTCCGACAGCACCCGGTGTCCGTTCCAGACACCGCCGTTCTGGACCATGAGGCCGAGTTTGGCGTACTGGGGCGCGGTCATCATCAGGTTCGAGGATCCATAAGTGTTCCCAGCGCGGTCCCGCAACCAGACGTAGGTGTCTGCGGGGATTCCGATAGGTCCGAATAGGTTCTCCTGCGCGAAAGTTTGCAGGTCTTGACCGACGGCCTGCCCCACGATGAAGGCGAGCAGGTCCACTGGGCGCTGGCCGTAAACGAAATGCGTGCCGGGCGGGTGGTCGAGTGGCTGAGCGAGCGCTTCCTGGGCGATGTCGGGATCCGACAGCAACGACGCGGCCTCACTGATGATCGACTGCCGCAGTCCCGACGTCTGAGTCAGCAGATCACCGATAGTGATGGCGCGATGGGCATCGTCTCCCCAGGCAGGTCCGGCAGGCCGGTACTTTCCGATCGGATCATCGACGGCGAGCAGACCACGCTCGGCGGCGATGCCGACCAGCAAGGAGACGACCGACTTCGCCGAGCTCCACACCGGTAATGGAATCGAGTCGATCGCCTGCTCGAGCGATCCGGCCCCGACCCGGCAGTTGTTGCGGAAAATCTGCACCGACACACGCATGTGAGAGGTCGCATAGTCGATCGCTTGTTGGACCACGCTCGGATCCAAGGATTGCTCTTGCGGTGGCGCGGACTGGAATTGGCTGCCCGAGCTGGGTAAGACACATACCGGGTCGAGCGGCCCAGCGTGGGAAATCGGGAACGTCACAAAGGCCAGACACCCGGTCAGCACGGCAATGACGGTCGGATGCCGGGCCGATCTGAGCAGACGTACCACCTCGTCACCTCGTCGTGATCGCGGTCGGGTCGTTCTCCACGTAATGAGTGCACAGGATGCGACTCGCGTCTTAACTCTAACTCCAAACGCAGCCAGGCTCTGCGAACTGTCTTTGCCAATCCGGACAGCAGGCGGCTCAGGCCGACGTTGGCGAGGTTGCCGCGCGGTGTCAGCACGAGGGTCTTGGCGGGGGCGCATAGAGACTGGGAAGGTCGCCAGACCTGAGATGCGCGCCTGATGGTTTACGGCTGTTGTGGGTTGTGGTCGTCGGCTTTGACGATGCGGATGATGTGCAGGATGCGGCCGACCTCTCCGGGGTATCGGCGGGAGGTGATGTCGACTGTTTGCCATCCGGTGTCGGTGTTGGCTCGGATGCGGGCTCGGGTGGTCATTTCGATTGTGGGGCAGGCTGGTTCGAGCAGGGCTTGGGTCCGCCTGAGTGCCGACCAGGAATCGGGGTGGATGAGGGCGGGGTCGCCGTCGCGCTGCCAGTCGATCCAGTTGGGCACCTTGCCGATCCAGGACGAGATGGTCGGTGGGCTCGAGCGTGCGCCGAAGGCGAGCAGCGCCGCGGCGGGTCCGTCGGTGGAGTCTTCGTTGGTGAGGCGCAGTGTTTCGAACGGGCCGATGACCGGGGGGTCGATGTCGGTGACGTCGTGGGTGAGGGCGCGGACTCCCACGTGGCGTTCGTCGTTGCGTCCGCGCGCCATGATCTGCCAGTTCATCAGGTGGCCGTCGTCGTGGAGGATGCACAGGCTCGACTCGAACTGCGCGTCAGGGGTAGGGCTGTTCGCTATTTCGATGAGTTGGGGTATGTCGTCGAAACGCAAGACTTTCCGGAATATCTCGCCAGGGGATCGGATGCCTTTCCAGGCCGAGGCGTCGTTGGTGCTCATGAGCCAGGATTCGAGGCGTTGCTGGACTTGGAGGTCGCCGAGGTTCCACCGGAGGCCGGCGGCGGGTCTGGGCTGGGGAGCGTCGACGCTGGGGTCTCCGATCCATAGGTGCATCGCATAGACGTCATCTTCGGGCCCCAGGATTGGCACGATTTCCACTCGACGGTTGCCCAAGCGGCCCGACATTCGCTGGTCCAGGTGTGAGCCGCTGCCGCGTGCCCAGTTCAGCGCGCCTACCGCGTCGATGCCTTCGTCGCGTTCGATGCGGAAGATCGAGACCCACTCTTTTCGCGCTCCGTCTTTGGCGACGATGCTCATCGAGGACGGGCCAAGGCATTCGACGAGGTACCACGTCATCGGGGGCCTCTTTTCAGACTGCTTACGGACGGGGCGTCAGGTGCAGGGTGATCGGCTCGGGGCTGAGGGCGGCGCGTTCGCGGATCCGCAGCTCATCGGAGGTCGACAGAACGAATGCGTCGAGGATGCGGGCCAGCAGCACCGTGGCCTCGTGGATAGCGAAGACGCGACCGATACAGGATCGCGGCCCAGCTCCCCAGGGTTTGAAGAACCGGTCGGGGTAGCGGCGCAGCGCTGCCGGATCGAACCGGTCGGGGTCGAAACTGCTGGCGGTGGGTCCCCAGACGTCGGTGTCGCGCTGGGCGGCGAGGCTGAGCACGAAAACCGCACGACCGGCAGGGATTTCGTACCCGCCGACGTTCTGGTCTGTGCGGGCGACTCGGAAGAAGCCGGGGGCGATGGGCCACATCCGCAGGACTTCGTTGAGCATCTGGCGGGTCAACCTCATACCGGCGACGCCGTCGTAGTCGTGGCCCCGAGCACGGATCTCGTCGGCGAGTTCATGCTGCAGGTCGGCATCGGAAGCGAGGTAGTGCAAAGCGATCTGCAAGAGCGCGGCCGTGGTGAGATGACCGGCGACCAGGAACGTGATGACTTGGTTGCGCACGTTGTCGAGCGGCAACGCCTGCCCTGTGTCAGGGTCGACCGTAGTGAGCATCAGGTTGAGCAGGTCCCCGGTCTCCTTGGGGTGAGCTCGGCGTTCAGCGACGATGCGGTCGACGTAGTCACACATCGCGGCGTGCCTGCGTTTGACCCCCGGGGTGCGCCAGAGGGCTCGCAGGTTGCCGACGATCGGCAGGTCGTTGGTGGCCTCACCCGCCCAGCGCAAGACGAAGTCGAGTTCGCGGACGAATCGCTGCGCGTCGGTGCTGCCAGGGGTGGGGTGGAACAGGCCGAGGTCTTGGCCGAATCCGGCCCGGCCGATGACTTCCACGGTCGCTCGGGCCATGGCCGAGTGCGCGTCGACCGAGCCACCCACGGTCGACCATTCGGCGAGGAGATCGTCGGCGACCGAACTCATTGCTTCGTGATAGGCGCGCATGGCCTGCTGGGTGAAACCCGGGGTCAGGATGCGGTGCGCCTGCCCCCACAAAGGGTCGCTGCTGCGCGCGGAGAAAAGTCCGTCGGGAGCGAGCATCCTGAGGTTCGCGGTCGGTCCGACAAGCGCTCTTCCCCAATTATTTTCGTCGCAGCATTGCGCAGCGAGCCGGGCACCGGCCACCACTACCAGTCGGGCGCCGAGAATCTTGCGCTGGAAGATCGGCCCGAGCTCGGCGGCCAGCCTGGTCTCGTGCTGCGTAGGGCGGACACGGTCCACGCTCGACACGTCGCCCAGCAGCGGGAGGCGGCCGGGAGCATGGGGAAGCCGGTCGATCGGCAGAGTGCTGGACATCACTGTCATACCTCTAGGCTCTCACAGTTGATAGCTGGGGTGAGCGCCCACCAGGCCTCCTGGTTTTTCCTGCCACTTGAAACAAACCGACGAGTGTGATTCACTTCACACGTGCTGGGTGGCTGATCCCCGGCCGTGAGGTCCAACTCCACAGATGCGCTGGCTGCGCAAGCCTGCGCGCGTGGACAACCACCTCACGGAGGACGCCATGGCAGCTATTCGTCGGTCAAGAACCTCGCCCGTCCCTGTCGGCAATGGGGGATTCGCGCATTCGGTGGCGCTCTCCCAGATCACCCGTTTCGCTGTCTGCGATTCCCGACGCGGGGACGTCCATCGCCTGCCTTCGGTAAGTCGTCACTTGCCGCAGGAGCGCGCGGATCCGGGCAGCTGCAATAGATGCCGTGATCCCCGGCTGGCTCGCCCTCGGCTTCGACCTCGCGCCAGAACGCCGACCGTCTGCGAGAGGTCCTGTACCGCAATAAGCCTCGTTGTCTGTTCTTGTCGGTCACGAGCCTCCCCACGCGCACTCGCTCGACGCGCATTGCGCCCTGGCTCATGCGGCACGCCTGACATTGCGGTACCTGCCGCCTTCCATACAAACCCGGCTTACGCACAGCGGTGGTGACGACGAACCCGCCTCTGTCAACAGCCGACAAAGATTGGAGCACAACGATGTCTGAGACGAAAAGTTCTGCGGATCTGGTCGAACCGGCGCTGGCCTCGGTTGTTCGTGCGGCCGGGACCGTGCACACGACGGTGGGTATCTGGCTGGTGTGGATGCACGAGCGTCGGGTGTTGTCGTGGGAGTGGGTCAACCGTCTGGATGTGCCAGTGCCCGTGTGCTTTCCGGCAGGGGCGAACGCGGTGGTGATCGTCGCGGTCGCGCCGACCCGGATTGCCGGAGCAGTCATCGGTCGTGTAGATGTGATTTGCGAGCAAGCCGAAGCAGCGGGTTTGACTGCTGAGGCGGTGCACGTGTCGGCGTTGAAGGCTGGTGCCTTATGGACCTGCCTGCGCGCGAACGGTTTCGGTGGCATCGTTCCCATGCTCACCGATACAGACAGGCCTGTGATGCGGCGTCGGCGATGGGGTCGGTTCGTCGGTACCCGATCGCTGCGGCGGATCTCGGCTTTGGTCATGGCTCCGGTCGTATACGTCGTCTGTGCGATGGCCGGGGCCGCCGACCCGGGTGGTCAGGCCGGGGTAATCGCGGCCCCGGGTCCCGGGCAGGCAGGCGTTACAGCGGTACCGGCGAAACCACCACAGCACCGTCTTGGACCAGATGTGACAGTGAACGTCCCGCGATCACAGTCGCCGGTTCCGCAGCGCGCTACGCCCCGCGAGTGGTCGGAGCCGGACAGGTACGACGCACCCGACCGCTACTCGGTGGAAGAGGTTGTGGATGACACGCTCCACGTCGGTACCGCCCGGATCGCACGCCCGGAATGGTTGGCCCGGGAGCTGGTGGGCTCAGAGCGCGCGTGGAACGGCTACCTGGCCGGCCAGGCCGGAATCGGCCTCGCTCGAGCCCACACCGTCGTCGGAGAAGGCGCCCAGAGTCTCGCAGAGGCCGGACTCACCGACCTCGCGGCCGTGGCCGGCGAGGCCGCTGGCGCCGCGGTGGCCGAGGCGAGTGCGGTGGTGGGCTCCGGCGAGGGCGAACTGCCTGAGCAAGGGCTCGCGGAGTTGACCGAGATCGCCGTAGCGACGCTGCCGCAGTGGCAGAACCCGGCACCGGCGTTGGATAGGGCGCCCGGCGCAGTCTCGACCGGGGAGCTGGTCGGCGCACAGATCCAGTCCCAGGTGGATGGGTGGCTGTCCCAACTACCACCCATCCAAGTCTGATCGAGGGGGAATGTGATGCCTACCAACGACATTGCGGGGCCTGAGGGCGAGATGGTCACGATCGACGAAACCGACGGCCAGGTGTATGGGTTCGCGCGATGGCTGGCCGATCTCGCGGCCAGCCACGACGACACAGGCCATCCGGGATGGCTTGCTCCGCCGAGGACCCGCCACCGCGGTCTAGGCGATAGCCGCCGGTATCCGCGAGCCGTCGTGCTAATCACTGCCGCGTCGGTGCTCATGATCGGAACCTTCCTCGTCGTCAATGGCGGGGAAAGGGTGCCGGAGACGGCGAGCGATAGCACGCAGGTGTATGTCCCGACATCTATGCCTGACCGGTCGGAGACGACCGCAGCCACCGCGATCGTCAGCGGAACCGCGCCCCAACGGTGTCAGTCAGGTGTAGGTAGGGAGGTTATGGCCGATGCCGCCGGACCCTGGGTCGCGAGTGGCCATCAGGCGATCGTGGCATTCGAGTACGCCTACTACGTCGCCCGCGATGCGAGCCAGGCCCGGGCCGCGGTGGCCTCGGACGCGGCGGTGCCACCACCGGAGCAGATTCAGGCGGGCATCGATTCCGTCCCAGCGGACACGACCTATTGCGTCCGGATCCGCGCTCTTGTGGGCGGGCAATACCTGGTGGAACTGACCGAGGCGCGGCCGGGAGAACAGGAAACCACATGGAGGCAGCGGATTTCGACCGCCGAAGTTAATGGGCACGTCGTGATCACCTCGATCGCAGCAACCCCCTAACCAACCCAGCCGAACAAACCAAAAAACGACAGAGGACGGACTACTACGAGAAGAGGGGGAACGCTGATGTTGATCGCCATCACGGGCATTGGTCCCAGGACCGGGGTGACGACCGCTGCTGTCGCGTTGTCGGCAGCGTGGCCCGGACCCGAACATGCGGTGCTGATCGAGGCCGATCCACGCGGAGGCCGCCTGGCCGAGCATGTACTGGCCGGGACCGGACTCGGGTTGGTGCGTCTGGCCGCGGCGGTGGGCACGGGTCGCTGCGGGCTGGCGCAGCTGGTTGAGCACACCCAGCTGCTCTCGACCGGGGTGTCGGTGCTCACCGCCCCCGGCACAGCCGAGCAGGTTCGCGCGATGCTCGCTGCTCCGGCGCTGTCGGCGAGCCAGACGCACCGGATCGATGACGGCAGTGTGGTGGTAATCGCCGATTGCGGCATCGCGCACCCGGCCTCGGCGGCGATGCCGATCATGGCAGGCGCCGATGCCCTGATCGTGCTCGTTCGCGCGGAGGCCACCGACCTCAGGCTCGCGGCCCGCCGGATCCGCGAGATCGCCGGCTGGAATACCCGGGCTCGGGCTGTCGTTCTGGTGGGTTCGGATCCGATCGGCGAGCCTCTGCGCGAGCTCGGCGTGCCGGTGATGGGAAGGTTGCCCACGGATGCTCATGGCGTGAGCGTCTTGCTCCACGGTGACCGCCCTAGCCGTCACCGCGGTGCCCTCGCGGTGGCGGCCCGCGAGATCGCGACCGGCCTGCGAGCCCAGCTCGTCGCAGACGGATCGCCACTCTTGCCTGCAGTGGGTGCGCGATGTGGTCGAGGTCGATCGCGGCCACGGTGGCGAGATCTCCTACCCGGCAGCGATATCGGGCCCTCGGTGTATCGCCACTCAGGACGGCTTACGAATCGAGACCTCGCCCCGCACATCGAGCCGACACCCACGCCTTTCTGCCTGGCGCAGGGTGTAGAGCCGGAGGTGAACGATGTCGAACTGGAGATCACTACATCGAGTCCGGCCCCGTCCACTGACCGCGCGTCGGTGAAGGGCACGGTGGGGGCGCGGACGTCGACAGTGTCGGATGAACATGGTGCGCCGATTCCCTCGTTGACTGTGAACGTTCTCGGGCCGCTGCGTGTCACCTGGCATGATGCGCCCGGTGCGGGAGGCGCTATCGACATCACGAGCAAGCTGCAGCCTCGTAGTCGTGAATTGGTGGCGTTGCTGGCCTTGCACCCCGGAGGCATACCCCGGGATCGACTCGTCGAGGCGCTGTGGGGTGCGCGCTGCCCCGCCCGGCCGACCAATGCCATCAACACAGCCCTGACCCGTCTACGTGCCGCGCTGGCAGCGGCAACCAACGGCGCAGCGCCAGCCAGCATCAGTACCGACGACCGGATCCGATATCAGCTCAACCCGGCGAATGTGGCGGTGGACTACTGGAGGTTCGCCGCAGCGGTCGACGCGCGCCGCTGGGCAGTCACCGACCACGATCGCCTGGACGCCTGCCGCAGCATTATCGAGTCCGCAGGCGGCCCTGTCGCGCAAGATCTCTGTGCCGACTGGGTCGAGCCGCTGCGTGAGGCGGTGCGCCGCGATCACCTCAATGCCTTGGGAGCGTTGGCACGCAACCTCGTCGATGACGATCCACGCCGCACCCTCGACCTGCTCGAAACCGCCATCGCGGCCGACCCTTACAACGAGCTGATCTACCGCGACATCGTGCGCCTGCACGCCACTCTCGGCGAACACGACGCCATCGAACGCACCATGGTGCTGCTGGGGCGCCGGTTGGCCGAGTTAGGGCAGACACCGACTGACCAGACCCGCGAGCTGGCCCAACGACTTCGCCGGCAAGCCCCGTAAGACGCATTTCTGATGGACACAGACCTGACCCTTACAAAAGCGAGAAGTCCCCGCTGGAGCCACCCCGGACTGGCTTACCGCTGTAGCCATGTGTGGGCAGCGCAGGAACGGCGACGCCACGATCCTCGCCAGCATTGTCATGATCACCGGTCCCATGAGGTCGGTTGCTGATATCGAGCCCGTCGCCTCTGCGGGGCTCGCGACCTGGGGTCCGGATCCCTTTGGTAGTACGGAGCTGAATAACAAACTCGGCACGTCATACCAGCGCCAGCGGGGAGCTCGCGGTCAGTATCACCCGAGACGTATTTGTTTCGCGAAAATACTCTAGGTACATGAGGCGTAAGTTGAGTAATCGTTGTACGTCCTGCGGCGAAGGCCCTTTGCTTTCCTGACTCGAGACCATGAGCCTACTACGACTTCGACGGTCACGGAGGTCGCCTGGTCCGCGCCTGTCGGGAATGGAATTGCGACGCTCAGAATTGGGCGCTACCATTTGATGTATATTGCTTGCGTTCATCGGGTCGATTATTTAAACGCGATTTGTAGCGTCCTCTCCCGAATGGGAAGTTTCATACCTCGGCAGAGAATTTGAACGCGATGCGGGATATTTCATAGTTTATCGCCAGGTTAGATAATGTGTCCGAAAGTAATGTGCCAGATCGTTGGTTCGACCGTTGGTGCAACCGTCGGCGTGTGCCGTGGTGCGGTTAGGGTGCACCACTTGCGCTATGCGATCTGTCCAGCTAGTGGCCATTTTTCGTGGTTCGATATGTTCCCCGGGTCAAGTCCCCACAAGGCATGGATACATAGGGCGGGCCGGTGTATTTCGAGGACTAATCGACCATATTCTCCGTTCTCCTGCGTTGGGCTGCAATCGGTTATTCTCATTTATTTCTCGTCCACCGATATGCCTTCGTCATTCTTTTGAGGCGCGTTGGTGTCGGTGAATTTGGGATCGGGAAGTGTCAATGTATATCTGATTTGTCGCGAATCCGTTCGATTCTCGGGGGAATTCGTGGAAATAGTTCGCGAATTCGCTTGAATTCTGATGTCGAGTCGAGTTAGCGTTGATGGGTACCCGGGAAATCCGGAAACCGACAACCCGAATTCCGGCAGCGCCACCCGTATGCAACGATCCGGTGTGAACGGTGCGGCGTCACTATTGGCAAAGGAGAACGCGATGACATCACCCACCACGTCATCGGCACCCGTCGCGGGGGCACGATTGGGTAATGGTGAGTTGCGGCGCATGGTCGCGCGGGTATTGGCCGATAACCCGGGAACCGATTACAGCCCCCGGGAAATCGCGAAACTTCTCGGCCATTCATCCGGCGCGATCGGCAACGCCCTGGCGGCACTGGTGACCGGGGGCAGCGCTGAACAGACATGCGCCGCACCGCGCCGCTACCGGGCCAACGCGGGCACCGCTGCCGTGGCCGCTGTCGCACCCACCCCAGCGGCTCCGGCGGCCCCCGCTGCGCCGCGTCGCGCTCGCAAAACCACCCCAGCACCCGCCGCGTCTCCCCCTGCGCCCCCGGCGGGGCGGGGCGTGACCGGTCCGGTAACGCGCCCTAGTGGGCAGCTGTACCACCCGCGCGCCCTGGCCGGGATGGCCGATGTCGATGTGCTGGCACGCATGCGCGCCAACGAGATGCCGGTGCTGTTGTACGGGCCACCCGGAACAGGGAAGACGGCGCTGATCGAGGCCGCGTACCCGGATTTGCTGACCGTGCAGGGCGACGCCGACACCACTGTCGCCGACTTCGTAGGTGAGTACATCCAAACCCCCGACGGCCGATACGAGTTCGTCCACGGCCCACTCGTTCGCGCGATGCGCGAAGGCCGAGTCCTGTTCGTCGACGACGCGACCCTGATCCCGCCCAGTGTGCTGGCCGTGGTGTACCCGGCCATGGACGGACGGAAAGAGATCGTGATCAAAGCCAACAGCGGCGAGGTAATCACCGCCGCGCCAGGGTTTTTCGTCGTCGCCGGACACAACCCGGGCGTGCACGGCGCGATCTTGTCCGATGCGTTGTCGTCGCGGTTCGGGTTCCAGATCCACGTGTCCAGCGATTTCGAGCTCGCCACCCAACTCGGTGTTCCAGCGAACGCGATCAGGGTGGCGCGCAATCTGGCCACCCGCCACACCAAGGGCGAGATCGGGTGGGCACCGCAGCTCCGGGAATTGCTGGCGTTCAAAAAGATTGCCGACACTCTCGGCATCGCGACCGCTGCGGCGAACCTGGTCGGCACCGCCCCCGAGGACGACCGCGCCATCGTCGCCGGTGTCGTCAAATCGGTGTTCGGCACCGACTACCAACCGTTGGCGCTCGGCACCCGCTTCACCTAAACCCACCAACCCACCGCCCGACCGGAAAGGGACACCCGCCATGGCTCCCCATGTGATCGCCGATCCCGCCACCACCCCCGCACCGGCACCGACCGCACATGGCTGGGACATGCTCTCGGCCGCGCTGACCGCTGAAGTCGAGCCCATCGCTGACCGTGATGATCTGATCGTGACGATCGCCCCCGGCGCGGCACATGGGCACCCGGCGGTGTTCTTTCCCGGCCATGCCGCGATCGAACTCGACGGAAACCATTTGGGTATCGACCCGGCCACCGCCAAACCCCACCGCAACAGCGATCGCACTCGCTACGCCCCCACCTGGGGTGCACTGACCCACGAATGCGCCCACGCCCAGCATTCGGTGTGGGAACCGCCCATGGTCGCCGATCCGGCCGTGGTCGAAGTCGCGATGCTGCTGGAAGAGTCCCGCATCGAGGGCGCGCACATCCGCCGCCGCCCCGATGACCGGCACTGGTTGCGCGCCAGCGCCACCGAGTTCGTTCTCAGCGATAACGGTGGACCCGCCGGTGCCGCTGCGTTGGCGATGAACGACTACGCCGCCGCCCACAATGCCGCGCTGCTGCTGGGCAGGGTGGACGCGGGCATCCTCGAACCCGCAGAATGCGCACCCGCCGCCGCCGCGATCGAGTCGGTCCTGGGGGCGGACAAGTTGGCTCAACTGCGCGCGATCTGGTGTGAAGCCCACACCACCGACGATGACGACGCCACCGCCATGCTCGAGCTGGCTCGCCGTTGGCTCGACATCGTCGGCCCCGATCCGCACGCCGAACCCGAACCGGGTTCGGAGTTGTCGACAGCGGTTGCCGCTGCGGTCGCCAATGTGGCCCGCGCGGTCGCCGCGCACGTCGTCGAACCCGACCCCGCTGAAATAGCGGAAGCCACAGCACGCGCCGAGGCACGGCGTGCCGCTGCCACCGCGTCCGTCGCCGCCACGGTGTTCGGCACCCGAACAGGGGTGACGAGCGCCGTGCACACCACCCGCGCACCCAGCGACGACGAACGCCGCGCCGCACGGATTTTAGCTCGCGCACTGACCACGGCGAGCGGGCGTGAACGCACCGCCATCAAGACCACCTCGGCACTGCCACCCGGACGGTTGCGGATGCGCGGCGCACTGGCCCGCGACGCCCAACGCGCGGCGGGGGCGATCCCCACCGCTGAGCCGTTCACGCGCGTTGTCCGTAAACCGGTCCCCGTACCGCCCTTGCGGGTCGGTATCGCCTGCGATATTTCCGGGTCGATGAGCTCCTACGCCGCACCGGTCGCCTCGGCCGCATGGATCATCGCCAACGGTGCCCGCTTGGCGACGCTACCCGCCGGAACAGCCACCGCCACAGTCACATTCGGGCAGAAAGTAGGGCCGGTCACCTATCCCGGGCTAGCACCCGCCCACGTGAGCGAGTTCCGCTCCGGTGATTGCTGGGAAGCCATCGACAAGGCCATCGACGCCCTCGACGGCGCGCTCGGGCTGTCGCGCCCGGAGAACACCCGGCTGCTGGTGATCATCTCCGACGGGGAATTCCGTGACGACCCTCGCGCGAAGGCGCAGAAACGGATCAACCGGTTGCGCGCGAGCGGGTGCGCGGTGCTATGGCTGGCACCCCACGACCGGGCCAAGCCATTGACCGGCGCGATCGTGCACACCGTGACCGACCCCGCCACTACCGCACACGAAATCGGCCGCGCCGCAACCCAAGCCGTACGCACCGCCTGAATACACCGCCACCACCCGCACCTAGCGCTGGGCCGAACAGTTAGGAGTCAGTGATGAACCACACGAACGAACCTCCCACCACCGCGAGCGGTTCTGCGGCACCGTGGGCCGCGCGTGCGCTCGTAGCCGGATTGCGACTCGACCATGGCAAGCACGTACGCCATGTGCTGGATATCGGCAACTACTGTCGCGACATCGGGTTCACCGATGATTCGTGGTGGTGTGATGTGCCAGCGCGGTACCCGATCGCACTCTGGGACACCAGGCGGGCGGCGCGGCGGGTCTACCCGTTCGCGTTCATGACCACCGACGAGCGCCGCACCTACCGACGCCAACGCCCCCCGGCCGTGCCGGAAAACATCGACCCGCCCGAGGACGAAACCGCGCGGATGTTCGGTGCGCCGTGCCCGGTGCGCAGCGGCGAGGAGGTCACCTACGATCACGCCGAACATTCAGGACACGGGTACATCCTGCGCGTGATCAGTATCGACGGGATCGCAGTGTGTGAGGTCGCCGGGGACGACCAGCGCAGGGTGCTGGTGCCGCCATGGCGGGTGACCCCGGTCGACCCGAAGCCCGAATTCAAGACATTCACCGGCCAGATGAACACCCTGGTCGCAACGCAATGCCGGAGGGCGACCTGCACCCTGCGGAAGCGGCACCGCAGTGCTGACAAGCTCTTCGGCCGTATGACCGAGGAGTTCGCATCCTTTGCCCGCGCGGTCGCCGACGGCGAACCGCGCGTGGCCATCATGGAATGGAGCCGCAAGATCAAAGAGCTCCAACACAAAATCAACGAGTACTCCGAATACCGCGACCTTGTCATCGAGTTCGCCCTTTTAACCGAAGATGATGCCCACCGAATCCTCACCACCCCGCCACAGCCCAGCCGGGCAGCTACGTCGAATACCGCTCGCAGGCAAAGGAAAACACGCCACGCGACGTAGCCACCCCGCCGACCAGCACGTCGGGGTAAGGGCGTGACTGACCGCCACCATTGTGCACGAAAGCGGCTGTGCCGCAGCTAAAGATGTTCGCACTGCCTGATACCGCACGACCCATCATTCCGGGGCGCGGCCCCGGCCTATCCCTACGGAGGTAATACCATGACCGAGCACACCCGCCCCGCGTCGGTGAAGGCCGACCCTCTGCCGAATCGGTTCGGTGCCCCGTGTCCGATTGCGGTCGGTGACAAGGTGACTCACTTCCAGGACGGGTCTGTCGGTGGGCACGTGGTGTTCTTATATTCCGAAGACGGTGTCGCCATGTGCCTGGTCGAGCAGCCGGGCAACCCGCATGCTGTGGCTATCCCACCGTGGTTTCTGCGGCGGGTCGGTGGTGACGAGCTCGCCTTCGCCGAACAGATGGCGGACTTGGTTTCCGTCCAGCGGGTCACCGCCCGAACGGTGCTCGAACGTAAGCAGCAGGAGGCGCTGTCTCACGCTCGCGAGCTCGCCGGACAAGTCGCGACGGTGATCGACGATCTCGTGGGCGGAAGACCACCTTCCGTCGTGCCCAACGACTCGCTGGCCAACTGCCTTGAGCACGCACTGGCCGATCTCGGTGAATTCCACGACCTGATCAGCAGCGTCGGACTGCTCGCCGAAGCCGAGGCTCCCGACCACGACACCATGCCCGCCGAGTAGGTGTGCCCTCATCCAGAATTCTCCTGCCGAATGTCCGCAGCCCGAATATCGCAGCGTTGCTGGCCTGCTGCAACGGTAAGGATCTGGCGGCGCTGCTGCTGGCCTACGACGGCGGGCCCATCTTCGGTGATCAGTGCCGACCCCACACGCGGACGAGCGGGTGACGCCCGGTAGGGCGTCACCCGCTCGACGACAGCGACCGGACTATCAGTCCTTGCGAAAAGTGTGCTTGACCTTCTCGCCTGCGGCCTTGACGTGGGCCTTGGTCTGATCGCCCTGAGCCGACGCAAACACGCGCGAATAGTGACCGGTACCGCTGTCACCGTCACTCAGGCCCCTATCCTGAGGCCCCGTTTGCAGTGGATTCGTTGCGGTACCGGGATATTCGTGGCCAAGCAGACCGCGAGCGGACAGGACGACCTGACTGGCTACCTGCCGAGCATCAGCAGACCGGAGCATCGGACGACGGCCGCGCGTAGTTTCCTAACGAGCGCGCTCGATGCTGTCGATGAGGTAGCCCAGGACTTCGCGTACGCCGTCGGTGTAGCCGCTCTGGTGTACACCGGAGCCGTAGAACGTGGCGGCCTCGCCGCCCTGGCGGGCTAGTTCTGCCAATGGGTCAGCGGTGGCCGGGTCGGTGGGGGTGGTCATGTTCGAGGCCAGGCTCGTGAGTTGACCGGCTCCTTGCCCGGTGAGGGCTTGTGCCGTTGTTGCGGCGAGGTCCGCGGCGATCGGGACGAGGCCGACGAGGTCGAGCCCGCTGCCGAGCCAGTCTCCGGCAGTGGCCTTTTGCGTTGCACGCCAGGCGATTTCCTGTCCTGTTCCGAGGTCGGTGGCCACGCGAGTAATATCGACTCGGGCGAGGATGTCGACGATTTGGGCGGCGGCTGCTGTGGTGCCCGAGGAGTCCAAGGGGGCGGCCATCGACAGTGCTTGCGCCACCATGTGCAGATCGACCTGGGAGGCCATGCGCACGAGCGGGTTGAAGGCGTTGTTGAGCTCGCCGACGATCTGGTGTGCTCGGGGCAGGTCCGCGGCGGCGAGGGCATTCGGTAGCTGGGTGAGCCCGTCGAGGATGGCGGGGATGTTGGCGGCGACACCGGTCAACCCGCCTGCCACGATCGCGACTTGGCGTACCACCGAGGCCGGTTCCAGCCCCGAAGTCCCCACAGAGCCCATAGCAGCGGTAGAGCTTTGCGCGATCAGAGTGCCGTTGCCAGTGAACGCTCGTCCCATCGCCGCGAGCACCGGTGAGGTCTGCTCGGAGGTCGAGCAATACAGATCACCTTGCGCGCACACGGTTCTGACCCGTGTGCTGAGTTGACCGAAGTCCTCGCGGAGACCGCCGATGCCCTCACCGGCGGTATCGCCGCCGAGTTGCGCAGTGGCTGGGTCACGGTGGGGGTCGGAGAGCAGTCCCACCGCAAGGACACGGTCCGCGGGGATCGGTCCGGCGCCGCGGCCGATCTGCGAGGCGACCTCGCCGGCGGCGTCGGCACCTTGGCTGTAGCCGGCGAGTACAACCTGAGACGACTCGCACAGCCCCCCGAGCAGAGTTCGCAGCCCCTCCACTCCAGTGGTTTTCGATGCCATGTACGGCACCGGTGTTGCGGGGTAGGGCAGGTAGCGCACGGCGATATCGGCGCCGAAGCGCGCAGCCAGTCCGTCACCGATCGGGGACAGCAGTCCTGCCGGGCGTCCCGGGTCGGCGGTAGGCCCGGTTTCCCCGGTGCCGGGCACCAGCACGGCCGTCCAGCGCGGGCACGCGGCTGTCCCGCCGGGGTCGGCTAGGGCGTAGCCAGCGGCGGCGCTGAGAGAGAGTGCTGTCGCCGCACATGTTATCGCGCATGCGATCAGCTTTGTGGTACTGCGGCGGCGAGGGTGCCTGCCGTCGCGGCGTGAACCGTTGCGGCTGTTGATCATCGATGCCTCCAGGAGTGAGTCCGATGCAGGGTTTGGTTGTCCCTGCACACGTCGACCCCGTTCTCCGGGCGGTTTTTCAACAACCACACAGAAAGCTCTTCTGCGGATTTGTCTGGAACGGGCAGAGGACATGCCCGGCTCGGCGAGCCGGGCACGCCCGGGGGAATCGGTGAGCGCTTACCTCTCGAGAGCTGTCAAGGGAGATGGGTTGTTGCCGAACCCGCCGTGCAGCCGCCAACTCATCTGGCTGTCCACGGTGTAGTCGGTGCCGGTGGTGTGGGCGAGGATCGCGTGCGTGGCTGTAAGTACGAATTCTGGGACCACTTATCCGCGAATTCTGAGACCACTTGCGGCCGACCGGACGCCCTGCGGTATCCGCGAATTTCGACACCACCCGAGCACGGCATCCGCCGCACTCGACCCAAATATGGCTCAGACCAGCGCGTTCCCGGCTTGGTAGCCGAGTCGTGCAGTGATCTCGAGATTCGTGGATACGAAGGTGGGGGGCTTGCGGGGTGGTGTCAGCTTTCATGGATAGACGGTCTCGTGATTCGCGTATAAAGCCACGTGCGCCGCCTCGACCGGTGTTCGGTAGTGCCTGCCGGTCAGGGGGCCTGAGATCACGTATACAGCGGTGGTGTGGGGGTCGAGCATGGCCTCGGTGCGTTCGCTGTCGTAGATAGCGAAGATCGGTATCGCCGAGATGTTCCCGGGAGGGCGGGTGGTGAGTAGCCGTGTCGCTTCCTCGGCGATGGCGAGCCATCGCCCGATGCTGTCGGGCCCTGCCTCATCGGCGGTGCAGAACACGGTGTGCAGTGCTGCGGCCAGCGCGGCGGGACGTGAGACCGGCTGCGGGGCAGTCGGTGTGGCCTTCGCCGATTGTTCGGAGTTGTGACCGAACTGCCGAATATCGTCGGCAGCTCTCTCTGTTCGAGGACTCATTGCTGACCTCCGCTGATGTCCAGGACAACCGCCCACCGGTTCAGGCCGATGTCGGCTGCAGTGGCGGCGTTGTCGCCGACGGGCTCGGTGATCCCGCTGTCAGGGTGGCGGGCCCAGGCTAGGGTCCGTCGTTCGGCTTCGGCGGCGCTGGTGGCGTCGATGGCCACCGCAACGACTCGATCCCGATCGACGCAGCCGGGGTGGTGGGGAAGCCGTTCGACGTGCCAGCAGTCCGGAGGTACGTCGGGCAGAGCGTCGCCGGAGGTGGTTTCGGGTGTCGGTCGGGACGTGGTGAGCGCGTTTTGGGCGGCGGTGGGGTTGTCGAAGATTCTGCCGTCGGGCAGCAGCAACCCCCCGTCGTGGGTGATGGTCGCGGCGGCGGCAGGATTTCCGAGTTTCTGGCCCGGGCGTAGTGTCCCGTTCTTGATCAGTTCGGCGATTCCTACCCGGGGGGTGAGTGGGAATGGGAACCGCGTCATATCGAAGTCGTAGTCGAGTTGCCATCTCGGTGCGCAGGTGGCGCAGATCGAGCCTTCGCGGTGATCGCATCGATTCGGGGTGTTGACCCGGAATCGGACTTCGCGGATGTGCGGGAACCGCTGGCCGGTGCCGGAGTCGGTGTAGGACTCATCGAGGCGAGCGATCAATACCTCGCCGCTGTCGTCGGCGGGCTCGGCGATCGCCAGAGCATCGGCGGTGGTGGTGTGGGGAATTCGGTGTTCGATCACGTCCTCGCCTGCGGTGAACCGGTACACGATTCCACTGGTGTCGCCGTTGTCGTAGCCGTCGAGTTCGTCGATCATCACGGTGAGGCACTGGCCGTTCCCGGCGGCGATCACTTCCGGCGACAATGCTTGCGGGGTTGGGCCGGTCTGCTGCCAGGCCAGGGCATATTCAGCGAGGGTGCCGCATACCGCCTCGTTGTTGTATCGGTAGACGTAGCGGGGGCCCAGGCTGCGGATTACGGCGGCAACGATGTCACCGAGCTTGTCGACGATTCCAGCATCGGCGTCGCGTTTCCAACTCTGATAGGCCGCGTCGATCTCGTGGTGGCGTCGGCACAGCACGTCGATGATGATCTCGCGAGCGAGGAGGTCGTTGGCTCCTAAGCCGGGTTCGTGCTGGTCGAAGAATTCGAGCGTCTGTCCGAGCACAGCTGTGCTCCTACGCTCGGCTATCTGTCTCATCTCGGCGAGGAGTTGATCGCTAGGGGAGTGGCTGGTGGTGTTGGTCATCGGAAGTCTCCTGTGATGTGTATTGCTAACGGGTGCAGCGGGCAGGCCCGGTGGCCGAGTTCTCGGGCGTGGTCAGGGCTACGGTCCAGCGGCGGGGCCCGATACGGTCGAGTGCGAGGGCGCTCCAGTCCTCGCCCGCTCGTGTGTGTCCCTGGATCCAGGTGATGGCTTGTGCGATGGCGTGGCGGCGATCCGGGGCGGTGATCGCGATGACGATCACCGTGTCGGCGGCGGCGCTGGCGGGGTAGGCGAGCTGCTGCACATCCCACACCTGCGGCCACCGGGCGGGTTCGGTTTCGGCGTGCTCGTCGTGAGGCGATTCGTCGGCCTCGGTCTGGGCGGCGTTCGCGGCGGCCGAGGGGTTGGCATAAATCCGGCCGTCGGCCAGCATCAACCCCTCGGCGGTGACTATCGCCGACGCGCTGGCCTCCGGACCGCCGGTCAGTGTGTCGCCCACCCCGAGTTTCCCGGCCGTGATCAGATCGACAATGGTTGGGCGGCAGTCGATCCGGTCGAAGGGGAACTCGTCACCGAAGTCGTAGTCGTACTGCCAGCCCGGCGCGCAGTCCGCGCAGATGGTGCCTCCTTGATGCAGGCACTCCTCGGCCGGAAGCACGCAGAATTGAACAAGGCTGGCTTGCTGTATTTGCACACCTGTTTCCATATGTGTGTAGGACTCGTCCAGGCGGGCGGTGAGGATTTCATACATCGCTGGCCTTCGTGTCGGACTCGACGCCGGAAATAGGTGGAGGTGTGCCGAAGAAAATGCCTCCGCCGTATTGGGCGTTATGCAGAGCGCACGCGCTGGTGATGTCGTCGTGGCCATCGGGGCCGAATGCTTTCAAGAGGGACCCGTAGGCGAGCAGTAGCCAATGATGGTGACGGGTGCCACCTAGGCAGCCCAATCGTTCGCAGGTCGCGCCGATATGGAGGGGTTCGCCTACGATGTATCCAGCCTCGGCGAGTATCGCTGCCACCGCGCCGACGCTATCGGCGTCGGGTCCGTAGATCGAATGCGCAAATTCAGGCATGACAAAGATCTCTCTGTTGATGGGGTTGGGCGACGGTGTTCCGATAGCACGCTGGGTAACGCGCCCTTCCGACTCCGGTCAGGTCACTTTCTCGGAATCTGTTGTGGTGGATCCGATTTCAGTGCGTAGAGCGCGGCCCGCACTGGTGCGGTCGTAGTGCACCACGTAGTCCCATTCCCAGCTGTAGGCGCAGTCGCGGCAGATCGTGACGCCGTGATTGCAGGCCGACGGTTGTTTGACCAACAGTTTCCCGATTTCGCGCCGATCGTCACGCTGTTGCACTGAAATGTAGGCATTGCCGCTGAGTTTGGCTCCGATTTTCACCGCACCGTCAGGGTCGTGTGATTTCGTGTCTTTCATCAGAAACATTGCGATGCACCTGCTTTCGTGGTTGTTTGGTCGATCGGTTCGCCAGGCGCGCACTTCCGTGGGTCTCGGATGTGTGGCGTTGTGTGCCGGAATGGTGGCACCGGATGACTGCTGTCTCCGATGCCACATGCGCCGTCGAGCTAGGCTGGGGCGAGGCGGAATTTCTTCGGGGTGTCCGAGGTTTGGGTGGCGATACCGGACGCGGTGAGTTTGACCAAGGCGTTGTGCACCGCGCCGCTGGAACGTTCCAGTTCTTTCCCGATTTGGTGCGGGCTGAATTCGTCGTTCGGGTGGTCGCGCAGGTGGTCTTCGACTTGTCCGCGCAGCGCGCCTGGTGCCAGCTTCTCCGGTTTGTCGGTGCTGGCGTTCTCCGATTCCACCGCTGCCCCATCGCTTTCGGTATCGGTGGTGGGTTCTGCGGTGGGCTGCGATGGTGTTTCCTCGACCGTGGCCGGTTCCGAGGTCGTGGTCGCGGAGTCGTCGCTGTCAGCGGCGGCGGTATCCGGGGTCGCGGAGTCCGCATCGGCGGTCGTGTCGTAATCGGGTTCGGACGTGGTTGTTGTTGTGGTGGGTTCAGGATCGGTGCCGAGGAAGATGTTCCATCGGTCGGCGGAGCGGGGATCGCTGCGGTGGATGCGTTTGACGAGACCGTCGACAGACCAGCGGGCCAGGATTTTGCGCGCGGTGGAACCGCTGATTGCGGCGATGTCGGCCAGTTCGGCGGCGGTGCGATCGGGGCTGGATTCCAGTGCTGACCACAAGGCTTTTTCGGAATCGGTTTTTACCGGGGTTGTTTCGGTGGTGGACATGACTACTCCAAGGGTGTTGGTTGGCTGTTTGTCATATCCCGGCCGGGACGGGTGCCCCTCGGTTGCGCTACCGGTTGTGTGGGGTTCCACCTATATGGACGCTCGATACCCGATGAAATGTCAAGCGATCATCAAACAAGACACCCATCTTGTTTTCTAATGGCCCTGTATGGGGGCAATCCTGTGGTTCCAGTGCCTATTTGGCGTGGGGCCGATTCCAGGGCAGTGTT
This sequence comes from Nocardia sp. NBC_01499, assembly GCF_045040275.1. NCBI lineage: Bacteria > Bacillati > Actinomycetota > Actinomycetes > Mycobacteriales > Nocardiaceae > Nocardia > Nocardia sp. NBC_01499. The sequence continues at coordinate 6,783,725 of NZ_CP109426.1, forward strand.
TCGGTGAATAGGTGTTCGCGCTGCCAGGCGGAGACGCAATGCGGGCAGAGGGTGTCGGTGTGTTTACATTTCGCTGTGATTGCGAGAGGTATTTCGACCTCGTCCAATCGGAAGATCATCTTGTTGCTGCCGGGCGGAGTGTAGGAGCAGTCGTGTAACGCGCTCACTGTCGTCTTGTTACGCATCGATCTCTAACCTTTCGCTGAGAAGAAAGTGCGAGAACGTTCTGTATTTATGCGGGAAGGTTTGTGGGGCGGGTAGCGCCGAAGTAGTCGTCTCCGGAGTGCCGGTAGTGCTCGATTTGCACGGGCTGATCGAAGGTGGGGGCGTTGACCATGAGACCGGCTCCCAGGAATAGGCCGACGTGGTGAATGTCGGTGGCGGTGCCGTAATAGACGAGATCACCGGGCAGCAGTTGGTCTTCTGGGATCGGTGTTCCGGCGTAGAACTGTTCGATTGCGGTGCGGGGCAATCCGATTCCAGCGGCGGCGTAGGCGGCCTTGGTCAGCCCCGAGCAGTCCCAGCCGCCCTCGGCGGGGCCATCACCACCCCACACATACGGTTGCCCCAATTGCGCGCACGCGAAGGCAATCGCGGTATAGGCAGCCGGGTCGGGAGCCTGGATATCGCGGCAATCGCCATCGAGGACCAGGGGTTGGGCTTTGTATCGGGTGGCTTGGTCGAGGACTTGGGTGACATAGGACTCGGAGTGGTTGTAGGCGAAGATCGCGGCGTGCATGTCGGCGGGTGCGCCGGAGTCGCACAGGTAGTAGGCCGCGGCGTGGATGGCGTCGGAGGCGTTGTAGCGCGAGGGCGGGCTCGCCCCACCCGGCGGCATCGGGTGGCGGGCCACTACGGCATCGAAGGTGGGTGCCAGAAACTGCATCGACCCACCCGCACCGGCGAAGTTCTCCCCGGCCCAGACACCGGGCAGGGTGGAGCGGGCGTGGTCGGTTTCGACTTTCCCGATCGCGGCCAGCACCGCCCAGTCAAGACCGGGACACACAGCGGCAGCGCGCTGATAGAGGACAAGGCGCTCAGCGGGAATATCGGCAACCGCCTCGGCACTCGGGGTGCTACCGCTGCTGGGCTGTGGCGTGAGCGTGGTTGCGGTGTTACCGAAGACAATGACGGTGGCGGTGACCGCGCTGATCACGACCGCAGTGAACAGGACCGAGACACCGCCCACGCCAAGGGCTTTGGTGAGCATCACCGATCACCGGCTCCGTGCGGTGGGGTCGGCGGCGGAGCCTCGAGGAGGCCCCGGGCGCCCAGGGCTGGTGGTGTCGTCTGCTCGGCGGTGATCGCCGATGATTCGGTGACTCTGGGCCAGGCGGTGGCGAGCTGGTGCAGTTCGAGGCGGCCGGAGCTGGCGGTGTTGTCCAGAGGCAGCCAGACCCGGTCGGCGGGGCTGGGATGAGCGCTGGTGGGGTCGAGCAGATCCGCGGCGGCGGTCGCGACCGGTACCGAAGTAGGGTCGTCGAGGCTTCGCCACATCTGCCCCAGGACGTGGCGGGCGTGGACTTCGCGCCGATAGGTGGGCACCCACAGCAACACCGGGGTGAGGATGCGGGTTTGCCGAGCGAGCTCGCCATAGCCAGCGAGTTTGTCCGCGACCTTGCTCAGCGCCATGGTGGCGAGATCGAACTCGAGCAGGAAATCGATCCGAGTCCCGTCCCGGCTCCACCGGCCGTAGCCGTCGGGCCGTACGAGGTCACCCCATAGCTGTGCGCATCGGGTCTCGGACCACCACGCCAGCAGCTGGGAGGCGTCGGGGCGTTGGCGCAGGGGTGGGGCGGTGAGGCTGGTGAACCATTCGTTGACTCCGACGGTGTGGGCCAGGCCCAGGCTCAGGGCGATGCGGGCGGTGCGGTCGCGGCGGTAGCCGAGCTCGCGCGGATCACACCCGATTTCAGCGGCGAGGACTTCGACTCCGGCGGGGGACAGGACGTGGTGGTCGGGGAAGCTGCCGACGGAGCGTTGGGGCCGGAATCGGTCGATGACCCCGTAGCGGTGCAGTTTGAGCATGCGGCGGCGCGCGACCGGTGCGGAGTCGAAGCCGAGGTTCGCGACCTGGGTCGTCGTGAGGACCCGGTGCTCGTGCAGCATCCGCAATAGCCACCGGTCCCGCTCGGTCAGCTGAACCGCCAGCCCCGCCAACTGCCCCGTGCCGAGGCGAGTGCCTGGGCGCAGCGCACGCATATCGGTGGATCGAGTCGGTTTTACGATCATCAGGAAGTCCTCCGAATTCTGTTGCAGCACCATGTGACCCACGTGTGTCCGACACCCCCAGGACGCGGTGAGGTTCAGGACAGGCGCGGGTCGCGCAGCGACGGCTCCGCAGCGCTGGACCGCTCGGGTCCGGGGGTGGGCGCAGCGGTGTGGCGGGTGTGGGCGATGGCGCGGATCTCGCGGGCACGGCCGGGAATTGGTGTGGGCAGGGCGGTGGTGGTGAGGGTGAATGGTGGGGTTTGTTGTCCGTTGACGAGCAGCCGGGCGGCGGCGTGGTAGGCGTCGAGGTGGGTGAGGTCGTGCTCGGACAGGAACGGGGCGGTGTGGCGTGCCAGTTCGCGGGCGTCTTCGGGCGCGCAGGTGAAGGTGATCTTGTTGCGGGCATTCGCCGAGATCGCCTCGCGTAGCTCCCGGGGCAGCTGGCCGAGGTTCTGGTGGGCCAGCACGAGCGACAACTTGAGCCCGCGCGCTTCGGCGAGCATGTCCTCGACCGGGGTGGAGAGGTTGAGGAAGTTGTGTGCTTCATCCAGCACCAAAGCGGCGTCCCGGCGGGCAGTGGCGGGGGTACTGGCTCGGGCGGTGGTGGCCTGCCAGGTGCGGGCCACGATCAACGACCCGACCAACCGCGTCGTCTCCTCACCCAACGATCCTTTGGGCAGGCGCGCCAGGCAGATTCCGCCGTGGTCGAGAACGTCGGCGAGGTCGACGGTGGACGGGCCTGCGGCGATGGCGGCTTTCACGAACGGCCGTAACAAGAAGGCCCGCAACTTGTTCAACAGTGGCCCGATGACTTGGTTGCGGCCCCCGCCGGAGAGCTCTTCGTAGGTGTCCCAGAACCCGCGCAGCACCGGATCGGTCACCGAGGCGGTGACTCTGGCCCGGTAGGCGGGCTCGATCAGCAAGCGCGGCAGATCGGCCAGGGTCGCGATGCCGGGCTGGCCGCACAAGGTGAGCAGGCTCGCACGCAGGACGTCGTCGGTGCGTGGACCCCAGTACTGGGCGTAGATACGGCGAAACACGGTGACGAGGTTGTCGACGGTGCGGTCGATATCGGCGCGGTCGGCATCGAGCGGATTCAGGCACGGCGGCCGAGCTCGGGAGTCGGCATCGAAGATCACGACCTTGTCCCCGTGGCGCCGCGGGAGCCGGTCGAGGACATCGGTGACGAGGTCGCCTTTGGGATCGACGACGACCACCCCGCGTCCGGCGTCGGCATCATCGAGGATCATCCGCCCCAACAGCGTCGACTTCCCTACACCGGTCGCGCCCAGGACGTGCAGGTGATGGCGGGCGTCGATGACCTTCACCGCCACCGCCCGCCCACTCCCGGCGTCACTGACGCCGAGGGCTTTGGTGTGAGGCCCACCAGTAGCGACGTCGGGTGCGGGTGCCACAGCGCGAGCTCCGGCACGTGCGACGCCGGGGATATCGGAATCCAGCGGCAAGTGGGCGATCCCGGCCAGCTCGGGCACCGAGAGCAGATCCCCACGCCCCAAACGCCTATCCCGCAACGCGGTATCGAGAAACCAGCGGCGGTGACGGCGGTAGTAGTTGTGATCGGTGCACGCGGCGAACACCGCCGCCAGGGTGTGCGCACGTCCCCGGGTGACGGCACGCGCCGCCCGGACCACCTCGGGCTCGGCATCGACGGAAACGTCTGTGCTGACCGCGTAGCGGATCACAGTCGCCCAGTGCGCCCCACGGGCTTTGGTGGCCGCCGCCCGCGATTGGGTCGTGTACTCCATCGCGGTTTGCCGGTCGGGAGAAGTGACTCGGCTAGAGGCCGACGAGCGAGTGGTGTGCACCGGGCCGGGAGTGATCAGGTCCAGCAGATCGGCGACTACCGCGAGATACCACCGACCTCCGGCCCCACCAGTGGTGCGGCGGACCCGGCGGCCGGTGGCGGGGCGAGCCAGGATCTGTACACACGCCGCTTGATCGGCGTCGAGGTTGGATGCGGCGGCGATCAGATCGCGGATCGGATCGTTGCCCCGATAGTCCAGCAGAATCGGCAGCGTCTCGGCCCGCCCCAGGCGCAGCTCACCACCGACGAGCAGCCGCCGATGCCTGGTCTCCGGTTGCGGCAATGGTGGACTCGCGTGCTCGAGGGTGCGGGTGCGGGCACCGGGCCAGGCAGATTCCACGGCGCGTTCGATCAGGCCCGGAGCGATGGCGGCGGGTACCCAGATCGTGATCGCGACTCCGGCCGCCGGGGTGATGCGGTACTCGAACCCCAGATGCGGCTGCCCGAACACCGTCCGCTTCCACGCCGGACGGGTCACCCCGATCAGGTGCGCCCACAACCCTGCCGCTGCGCCCGGGTCGACGGAGGGTGGGGCGAGGACAGTGACCTCGCGGGCGTCGGCCGCGGCCCGCCGGCGTCGCCGTCGCCGGACCGCGAGCACACCGATCGTCGCGAGCACTCCCACTACCGCGGACACCGTGATCCCCGCCGGAATCAGAAGGTGGCGCACGTGCTCGCCGAAACTCGAGACCGGATTGTGTGTCCCGGGGTCGCGGAGCAGGTCGGGTAGCCACGCCCGGTGTAGCGGGATCGCCGGTGCGGCAACGATGTTCATGCCGCGTCCTGCAGGTCGATGTAGGAATCGCCATCATCGATATCGCCGCCGTCGGTGTCGGTGACCGCATCGAGAGACTCCTCGCAGGCGCCGATGCAGACATTCGCGTCCTCGTCAGTGCCGGTGAGCTCGCCGGGGTCGGTGGTGATGAGGTCGTGCTCCGCCGCGGAGGCGGTCGCGGCGAACACAGCCCGGTGTGCTCCGGTGGAGAGCAGGCCGTGTCCGCGTGCGGCGGCGAGCAAGAAGCGGCGTTCGCCGTCGGAGATCGCGAACGCCGTGGTGATGTCGTCGATGGCTTGCGGGGCTTGGCGCAACAGAATCTGGGTGGCGGAGTTCGCCACGATCGCCTTACCCAGATCACTGCCCAGGACGTCGGCGCAGTCCTGGGTCGCGATCGTCAGTCCGGCCCACAGTTTGCGAAATGCCTTGGCGGCCTTAAGAAGGAACTCCGCTCCGGCGGGCTGGCGCATCAGGATCCAGGCCTCGTCCACGTTGACCAGGCGGGGGCGTCGCGTGCCGGGGTTGGACACTCGCCGCCAGGTCGCGTCCAGGGCGAGCATGGTGCCGATGGTCTTGAGCTCCTCGGGCAGCTCACGCAAGCTGAACACGATCATCGCCCCGTCCGCCACCGTGGTGGTCGGACCGTCGAGCAGCCCAGCGAACGCTCCGTCACCGACATAGGGCTGCAGGGCGGCGGCGAGGTCGACCCCGACTCCGGCTCCACAATCGAGGAGCTGCTTGCGCAGGATCCGCATGGTCGGGGCCGGTGTGGTCCAGGTGGTGGGGTCGTCGGTGATCCCGACGCTGGTGTAGGCGGCGGTGATCGCGGCATCCAAGACCGCTCGCTGCGCGGGTGTTGGTTCCCCGAGTAGGACGCGAAGGACGGTGTGCAGGAACAGTTTGCGTCGGTTCAACCCATCGGCGGGGGCGGCGCGGCGTCCGTCGGGGCGGGTGTGGACTTCCAGGTCGAAGGGGTTGAGGCGGACCCCCTGCGCGCCGAGGCGGATATAGGTGCCCCCGACCGCCTCGGCCATGCGCCGGTACTCGTCCTCAGGGTCGATGCAGATGATCTCGATACCGCGGTAGAGCGAGCGCAGGATCTCGGTCTTGAGGAAATAGCTTTTACCCGACCCGGAGCGGCCGAGTACAACCGCGTTGTGGTTGTCGACGCCGGTAGCGAAGCGATCCCAGAACAACAAACCTGAGCCCGCGTCGTGGCCGTAGAGCACACCGATCGGGGTGGTGACGGTGACCGGGTCGGTGGCGGGCAGTTGCGGGCTGCTGAACGGGAACGCTGCGGCCAGTGCGGCGGTGTCGAAGGTGCGGCGTAGTTTCACCAGGTCCAAGCCCAAGGGGAGGGTGGCGACCCAGCCTTGGACGCTGCGGTAGCTCACCGGACTGGTGTTGATGAGCAGGCTTGCTGCCAGTGCCCGCACCGCGGCGACCTCTTCGGTGAGTTCGGCAGCCGAATCCGCGTGCACGGTCAGGTAGACACCGACGCGGAACAACCGCCCTTCACCGCGCGCGACGCGGGCCGAGAGGTCGTGGGCGTCTTCGGCCGCGACCTCGACCTGCGGGTCGGCCAGGCGGCCGTGCTCGGCATTGTGCATCCGCGCGGCCTCTAGACGCCCGAGTTGGCGTCGTAACCGTGCTGCGGCGGTGACCGGGTCGACGGGCTCGATGTGCAAGGCGAGTTCGATACGGCCCGGGTGGGTCAGCAGTGGTGCCAGCCAGCCGGGATGGACCTCCCGTGGATACCCGGTGACGGCGAGGGTGGCGAGGTGGTCGTTCCCGACTTCGAGATGGCGGGTACCGATCGTCAGTGACTCGGGCGCGAACTGCTCACCGGCACTGTGATGACCGGCGCGCCGCCATGACCGGCCGCGGCGGCCTCGCGCCGCCGTGCTCGCCGGGTCGTCCTCGACGGGCAGGCCGGCGAGTTCGGTAGCGGTGAACTCGGAGTCGCCGGTGGTGATGACCGCTGCCCGTGACGCGACGTCGGGCGAGGTGGGCACGAGGCTGCCCGGGTTGGCCGCATCGGTGAGGATCGCGGTGGCTTGGGTGTCATCGAGGGCGGTGACGGTGATCTCCGCGGCAGCGAGGAGCTCGCGCGCTTCACCGAGGCGTCGCAGTAACCGTGATTCCGCCGCGCGGCGCACGGTCGCGGACAGCTGCTGGTGGCGAGCGCGCCGAGACCCGCCCAACACCCACCCGAACACTGCCCCGATTGATGGCCCGCCCAACCCGGCCACCGGAATCGTGGACAGGTCCAAAGGTTCACGGAACACCAGCAGCACCTGGCGGCACAACACGTCACTCTCGGTCTCGAGTGCTCTCAGATGTTCGGCGTGATCCACCGCAGCCGCCGCCAGATCCGGTGACATCGCCTCGGTCGCGGCGTGCAACTCGGTGATGCGGGAGTGCAGGTCCAAGCGTGCGGTGCGGATCAGGATCTGCACCCCGTGCCCGGAGAGTGCGTGCAGATATCGGCCGAGTCCGTCGACGAGACCTTCTTGCTCGGCGGGGGTGCGTAATCCGAGGTTGACGGTTCCGGCCGCCGCGATCACCGCGAGCCCGTCACGCCCGAGATCGATGACACCGACCTGATCGCTGCCCGCAGGGGTAACTGCCTCGGGCAGATGAAGATCGGCAGCCGAAAGCGGCTGCGCGGTAACGACTTCACTGGAGTCGATGGCGTATTTGGTCAGCCAGCGCGGAGGCGCACCGATGCCTTCAGGGGCGAGGACTCGGGTGCGTGGTTGCAGGCGTTGGCGGATCGCGGCGACCAGCAGCTGGTCGGCGGCCAGGCCGTCACGGGTGGTCAGGACCATGACCGTGGCCGCGACACCGAGCGGGAGGACGGCGGCAAGGAACACCGGGGGTGCGATCAGCGTGCGGGTGAGAATCCACCCGAGATAGCCCAGCACGGCGGTGGCGGCGAGGATCAGGAGCTGGCGGGCGGTGAACGGGCCGACGAGGCGGTCGGCGCGCTCGACATCAGCGGGGATACGGATCGGAGTAGTCATTTCTTCGGACCTCCAGAACGACGGGTACGGGACGTGGCGGGCAGGTTCGGTAAGGGGAGCCGCAGTTGCCGTCCCGGCGGGCGCGCTGCGGGCGGCGGCGATGGTGGCGTTGAGGCGGGCAGGGACGCACCACGCGGTGGTGGCGCACTACGTGTCGGCGGTGTGGTGGCGGACTCTCGGCGGACCTCGAGTGGCAGCGGGTACTGGCCGCTGCGCAGAGCACGGTTGCCTTTGAACGGGTCGGGGTCGAAATCGAACGCGAGCTGACCGCGGTGACTCGGCGCCGCAGGACTCGGCGGTGTGGCTCGGCGCACGGCCGGGACGCGGGCCACGGTGATCGGCAGCCGGTACTGACCGTCGCGACCCACCGGTGGTGTCGGCTCGGGAGCCCAGAGCGGCAAACTCAGCTGACGGCCTCGCCGCTGATTCGGTTGCCCCCGTTGCTGACTGGGCGATGCTGCGGCGGGCACGGTATGCGGTTGCTGGGACCGGGCCGACTTGGCTCGGCGAACACCAGGCAGCGGCAGCATCAGCTGCCCGTCACGAGTAGCCCGGACCCGCGTATATGGGTCCGTCTCGCCACTAGCCGTGCCGCTGCTGCGCATACCCGATGGCGGTCGCGGTGGCGCACGGCGCGGGGTCGGCCCTGAGCTGTGGCCTTTGATCAGCCCGAAGGTTTTGTAGGCGATGAAGCCTTTGATCAGGGATCCGGCCATCGAGTGGCCGGGGCCGATCTTGAGTGCCGAGAGCAGCCAGAAGGGGATCTTGACCAAGATCGTCATCAATGCCAGCGCGACGAGGATGTTCACGATCCCGGTCTGGGTGGGTGCGAAGAATACGAACCCGCCCGGGGACAGGAACACCCGCAGCGCGGTGACCAGGACCAGTGATTGCACGACCTGGATCGCCAGGCACGCCCCGAACGCGCGCCACCACCAGCGGGCGATCGGCTCGGTGTGCGGTAGCCCGTGGCACATCAACGCCAGCGGAGCGGCCACGATCAACACGATGGTGATGGCGACCCGCACGACATAGGTGATCAACAGCACCGTGATCGTGACGGTCAGAACATTGAGCAGCAGGATCGCGAACAGGCCTGAACCCGGGCTCGTGGCCGTCAGCTCTGTGAGTGCGGCTGCCGCGGAGTTCGGATCCAGTGCGTCTCCACCGATAGCGGTGGCTAGGGCGTTGGCCCACCTGATGGCTTGGGTCGCGATCAGCATGCTCATCGCACCGGCCACGAACCCGGTCACCAACCGGGGCACGAGTTCGCGCACCGTCCACCGGGTTTGCAGCATCTCGTAGGTCATGACCAGGACCCCGGCGGCGACCACGATCAGCCCGTAGCAGGCCAGCACCATCTGCCACGAGGAACTCCACAGCTCGCCGACGCGGGGCAGTGATCCCGGATCCGGCGTGCTCAGCAGGGTGTGGGATAACAACTCCAGCAACGGGTTCAACGCGGAGTCGACCACGCGTTGGAAGAAGCCGTCGATAGCTTTGGCGACACAGCCACTGATATGGCGGATCCCGCAGTCGGGATCCTCCGCCCCGGTACCAGTCGGGTCAGACGGTGCCGGACTGGTGGCCGGTGGGGCCGGTGACGGTAGGACCGGTGTCGGGGCCGGGGGTGGTGTCTGCCACCGAGTCGGTGATAGTGGCGGGGACGGTTGAGCCGAGGCGGGTGGAGCTGGTGGCAGGGCCGGGTCAGCGACAGCGGTCGAAGGAGTTCCGGATCCCAGCAGTGCGGCGAGCAGCGCCAGCGCGCACAGCAGTCCACGCCTTCGGCGGGGCCTCGCCGACCGTGGTGGGTGGATTGCTGGTAGGTCGGCTGAGTGTGGTGTCGGTGTCATCGTCAACCACCGACGATCGATTTCAGGACGCTCACGATGACCGGCGCGAGCAGTGCCAGGCAGTAGCCGATCATCGCCGCGCGTAGTGCGGATTTGGCTTTTTCGACCTCGCCGGGATCGCCGGAGCAGATCAGATACCGGGCACCACCCACGGTGAGGCACACCGTGGCCAGGGTGGCGAGGATCCCGACGATCCAGTTGCGCAGGTTGTCGAGAACCTCCTCGAACGAGCCCGCGACGGCCAGAACCGAGACCGGTTGTGCCGCTGCCGAACCGGCGACCGAAACCCCGATGACCGTGAGTCCGATCGCGACCAGCGCGACACGACGCGCCCGTGCGCTCGGGTACGCCAACAAGGAGAAAGGGTTTATGCGCATCGACGTACCTCCGGACTCGGGTGGGCGGGGGCTGGGGTGTCCCTGCACACCTGCACTCCCGATCGCGGGTCAGGTTTCGACACCAGCCGCGCAATCGGTGCAACGCCTGAGTCCCCGCGGTCAGGACGGTGAGGCCGGTCCTTCGGTGCTTGCGTCGGCGCCGGTGAGCCCACCGCGCGGGCAGCGATCTCGCTGGTCGCGCCCGGATCCCGATCGCGCATGCGCTCGCGCAGGTAGGCGGCCAGCTTGTGTTCGGCGCGTCGTCGAACCTGGTGCAGGGCCTTGTAGGACACGCCCCGCTCGGCGGCGAGCACCGTCAGCGAGTGCCGCTCCAACCGGGTCGAGGCGATCAGCTGCGCTTGCGCGCTGGTGATAACTCCGGCCTCGACAGCGTGGGCCAGGACGAGGTCGGGGTGCCCGTGCGGTGAACGCATCGGCCGATGCGTTCGTTGTGTGGGATCGTCGTTTTCGGGGGCATCGACCCAGGTACTCGGGACGGGGGCGTTCTGGCGTTCGCGCATGCAGGCGTAGCCGCTGCGGTAGGCCGCCCACCGCAACCGGTGCAACACCCACGGCCGTGTGAGATCGATGCGAGCGAGTTCGGCAAGAAACCCGCACAACACCGCAGCTTCGATATCGGCGAGATCACCGGCCCATCGGTATGAGAGCCGCGCCGACGTCGCGGCCAGTACCGGCAGAGCCATCCCCGCGCACACCATCGTCGCGTCGCCGCCGTGTGTGCGGGAACGTCGCACCAGCCACACCCACACCGCATCGACGGTCGCGATCGGTACCCCGGGATCGAGCAGCAGGTCGAGCAACCGACCTACCGCGAGCTCGTGGGTTCCCAGCCCGCTGACGATCTCCGGCGGGAGCGCGATCACCTCGCGGGCCAATCGGCCGTAACTCGATCGCACCACATCCAACGGTGAGGACCCGTCACGGCGGCGCTTCATAATATTCGAATCGATCATTGTCGGACTCCTTTGCTCGACGCGATAAATGCGTTGAGTCAAGGAAAAAGAACCACCGCCACCAAAACGCCACCAAATGACTTCCGCACGACTTCCAAACGACTTCCGGGCACCGGCGCGGGTCACCCTCGATCAGACCGAACTTCGCTGCGAATCCTCTGGAAGACCACGGGAAGTCAGGCCGCTGAGCTGGGCGGTGGCAGGTTGGTGGCGTTGCGGTGGCGGGCTGAGCACCTCGCCGATCCCTGACCGAAATCCTACGGATAACTCAGAGAATATTTTTTTGGGTCATCAACTCGGTGACTGTTCTTCAGGCGCTCGGTGGGCGTGCGAATTTTATTTGAGTTCGAGGGTTATTTGACAAATCCGTATGCCGGTGTTGAAAGAAGAGATCGTGCACGGAGTGGACAGGTATAAGCCATTCACTCCCATCGAGAGGCGATTCTTATGCCAGCCCAGCAGCACCCTCGCCGCCGATCACCTCACAGCACCACCGACCGGGACGACCCGCGACCGCACAAAGCCATCCCGTCCACGATCTGGGCCTGTGGTACCGAGCCGATCCACCCCGTCAGCGCGTGGCCGACCCCGATCATCACCCGAGTAATCACCGAGTTCAGCACCTCGAGTGACCAAGTCTTGCTTTGGCAGTGGCCCCGGCTTCCGCATGAGGACACAGGCCGTGATGACCCCGACATCACGACCGCCCTCGCCGAGGTTCAGGGGTCCGGGCGAACGGTCCAGATCCTCGAACTCGGGGCGGAGGGCCGAATCAGCTTCGCGCCTGGTAGCGCCGATCTGATCATCACCATCCAGATCCCCGGCCACCACGACTTGTCCTCGGGTGCGGACCTGCTCGCCTTCGCCGCGACCCGGTTACGGGCCGGTGGGGTGCTGGTCGTGCTCACCTGCTGCGACTGGACCCACGGTGTCCTCAACGATCCCACCGCGGCGATCGTCGCCGACGCCCAGGCCGCCGACCTGCTCTACCTCCAGCACGTCGTCGCCGTCGCGATCCGGGGCGACGCGATCGCCACCGGCCCCACCACCCCCAGTGCCGAATTCACACTCCGGCGCGCCCACCGCCGCGTCCATACCGACGTCCTGGTGTTCGTGCAACCCAACGACCACCACCCCCTACCAGAACCCAAACCATGCCGACCTCGGCCGTGACCACTACTGACCCCCGACACCGCGAACCCGGCACAGGAAGAAGGACCACCGTGACCGCCACACCCGCCACCCACCTCGACTCACCCCCACCCGCGCTGCCAGTATCGGTGTGGGCGACCGCGCAATCCTCACCAGCCAAACAACGCAGCGGCCGCTACAGCCCCGAAGGCACCGCGCACCCGGCGAAAATGCTGCCCGCCATCGCCGCCCACGCCATCGCCGCCTACACCCAGCCCGGCGACCTCGTCCTGGACCCGATGTGTGGAATAGGGACCACTCTCGTGGAGGCACTGCACTCGGGCCGGCGAGCGGTCGGCGTCGAGTACGAACCCCGATGGGCCGAGATCGCACGCACCAACGTGGGTGTGGCCCGCGAGGCAGGCATCGAGCACGATGCCGCAGTGTTCACCGGCGACGCACGACGACTGAGCAGTGTGCTCCCTGCTGAATATCACGGCATGGTCGACCTTGTGATCACCTCACCGCCTTACGGAGACTCCACTCACGGACACGTCACTATGGCCCCCGGTGAAGGTGTCCGCAAAAGCAACCATCGCTACGGTGCGGTACTGGACCGCGGCAACCTCGCCAACCTCGGCCTGGGCCGGTTGTTGAGCGGATTCACCCGAATCCTGACCGCCACCGCTCCTGTGCTGCGACCGGGTGGATATGTCGTCGTCACCGCAAGGCCCTGGCGGCAGCACGCCGAGCTCATCGACCTGCCCGCCCACATCATCACCTGCGCCACCGTGGCCGGACTCATCCCGGTCGAACGCTGCGTCGCGCTGCTCGGCCGCCTCGCCGAGAATGACATCGTCGCCCGTAGCTCATTTTTTCAACGCGACTTCGTCGTCAAACAACGCGCGGCCGGGCTGCCAGTGCACCTCATCGCCCACGAGGACGTTCTGATCTTCAGATCACCTACCGCCGCCGACACCGCCACCGATCGCCGTGCCACGCCCGTGGCAGGGCTGCCACGCTATCCACATACCCCTCCCACCCTGGCCGCGTGAGCAGGTGAGCGTCAACGAGTCAGCGACCTGAAAGGAGAGCCGTTCGATGATCGGGCTGGGCAGTGATACTCCAACTGCACCGCGTTAGTGCTGCCAGCCAGCGATGGACTGAGCGGGGTCGTGCCTGCACCGAGGTAGCGGTTGTAGGGCACGACCCCGTTCAGGTACAGCAGCGCCCACCCGGCGGAGCACTGGGAGAGCATGAACCGGAGTAGCTGGGCTCATCTGGGCGATGACGCGGTCGTATAGCTGCCGGTTCCCGTGGTCAGGGTCAGCACAGTCCACGTCGATTGCTGATCACCGGTCACGGCCTGCCATTCGGTGTGAAATTCGGCGTCGTCGACGGGCCAGGAGTGGCGTGCGGACAGTCGGCACACGCTCGACCGCAGCAGGGAGTCGACCGGATAGATCGTGAAGTCGTTGCTGTGGTCGGCGACCGCGCGACGGATCGTCGTGCGGTCGAGCTGGGGCAGGACCGCCGCGATGGCCTCGGTCAGGTCGGTGGGTTTCGAATTGGAGCTCAGTAATCGGCTCCATCCCTCGCCGTGGCGGAGGTAGGCGATGGCGGCGAGTTGCAGAGTCGGTTGTTTCGCGCGTAGTTGCAGGTCGATGAGGTCTTCCAATCCCAACCCGACTAGTACTTCTGGGCGGGGGAACAGCCACACGTCACCGACATGGGTTCGGACCAGCCGCCCGTAGGCGTGGCACAGTCGGGTGTAGAGGTGTCGAACCTGTTTGGGTGTCGCGAGTTGTCCGAGGATGGCGGTGCCGAGGGCGTCCCAGAGCCAGAGGTTGGCCAGCCGGGAGACCGGACCGAGGGCGCGAAGCGGTGCGGTCAGGGTGAGCGGGCCTGCCAGTGTGCCTGGATCGAAGTAGCCGACTTCGGTGCGTGCCCCGACCGGGCCGAGGGGTGAGCAGTCGATGAACAGTCCCTGAGCGAGGTGTTCGGCAGTCACGAGCGAGAGCTTGTGGCTGTCGTCGGTGACGAGACGGTGGGTGCGTCCGTCGGGGGCGTGGAACCAGCCTGGGTGGTCGAGCATTACGGTTGGCATGACTGCTGTCCCTTCGGTGACTGCGGTGGGTTCCGGGTCGGGGGTTGTGGGTGATGCCGCCCGTTCAAGCCCTGTGGAGGACGGTTACCAGAGGTGCAGGAAGAAGCCTGGTAGGCGGCGGGTGCCGTGGTGGAGTTCATCCACGAGGGCTTGGTAGGCGGAAGCGAGATCGCACAGCCGTGCCCAGGAGTCCTGGTAGACGTTGTCGGGGGCGTGAGCGAGGGCCACGTAGGTCTGGCGGGTGAGCCGGGCGAGTCGATCGACGACTCGGCCAACGGTTTCGGTGTGCAGGGTGGCGTCGCGAGACGGTGGTGGTGCCGTGTTGGCGATCCATTCGTCGATCTCGCGGATTAACTCGATGCGTCGTAGCACCAACTTCCCGCCGTCGCAGTCCGCGGTGATCTCGAGGCATTCGTGGACCTTCGCCAGTTCGGCGGCGGCATCGAGCATCGGGTGGGTCGGGTCGAGCATCGGCATCCCGCGACATGCCGCCAGCAGCAGGTCTTTGCCGGGAATGGGGTCCACAGCGGACCTCCTGAGATCGGGGCGGTGGTGGTTCATCGGAGCAGGGTTTCGTGCATCCATGCCAGGAACTCCGGGTAGTCGACCGCGCAAGCGACGTCGAGTGGGCGGCCGTGGGGGTCGCGGTAGAGGCGGGCGTCGCGTGCGATCCGTATCCGTTCAGTGCGGAAGGCGACGAAACGCCGATCGAGTGCAGCGCTGAGGGTGAGGGGGTCGTGCATCCAGCTGCCGCTGCGGCGGGTGAACCATGCCTGGAAGTTCGCCGCGAGCAGGCGCTGCCATGCGGTGGCGGTCGTGGATCGTAAGTGGCGTACCAACGCTGAGTCGGTGGTGATGTCGATGTGGGGGGAGTTGGTGAAGTCCGACAGCACCAGTCGCGGACTCCGGATCGCGCGCAGGGCCAGTCCTGCCGAGGAGGTATCGGTATGCAGATTGTGCGAGGCGCGGGTTTTATCGCGGTAGTGATCTAGCCAACCCCCCATCTGGACCACCGACAGGCGATCGGCCAGATCAGGGAAGCTGCACAAGACCAGAGCGAGGTTGGTCATCGGTCCCATCCCGACCCACACGATCGGCCCGCTCGTTCTCTCACACACTCCGGCTACCGCGTCGAGGAGCTCGTCGACGATATTGACGGCGTCGTCGGGTCGGCGGGGTGGTGGGCACGGGTGGTCGTGCATCACGAATCGGTGATTGCCGCCCAGGTCTATGCCGGTGATGACGGGGACGTCGTGGCGGTCCAGCGCATCGAGTGCGCACCGAGCCAGTCGTGCGCGACGCCCCTGTGTCTCGTCAGCGGTGATGACGGCGAGATCATCTACTGTGCGCGCCGCTATCGCCAAGGCGACGAAATCGTCTGGGTCGTAACCGATGTCGGTGTCCAGAATCACCAGACTCTTGCTGGGGTCTGGTCGATCCGGTGCTGCGGGTTGTTGACTGGCGAGCGGTGTGGTTTCGAGCATCATCGGGGTTTCCTCTCAAAGGTGTGCGCTTGTCGGGTGAGTTGATGAGGTGTCTTGCGCTGGCCGGAGCGCACGAGCCGGGTGACCGTTTCGACGTTGGCTAGCCATGGCCGACCCGTAGTCGTGTTGTCTGGAACAGCCGATATCGCAGGCAAGGTGCGTCGTGGAGGGGTTGATCGGGTGGTGTGTCCCAGGCCTCGATGACCAGGGTGTTGATGTCGCTCCAGCGGATCCGGACGTTGATCGCTTGTGCGCGCAGCCAGGGTTGGTGCTCGAACCAGCAGCGGTTTACGACCTCGGTGACGATCAGCCGCATGGTGTTCTTGATCAATGGCGCGTCTTGGTGGACGTTCCAGTGTTTGCAGAACCAGGACGCTGCTTCCACCGCTTCGGAGACCGGGTTGCGTTGCATGGGCAGCGTCGCGGTAGTAGCCAGTTGCGCCCACAGGGTAGAGGGGGCCGGATTCGACGGGTCGGTCAGTTCCACGAAAGGCATGGGGCACCGCGCTTTCTGGTGTAGTTACCTAAGGCATCCACAACCGTTGGCAGGGAAAGGGTTTCAACCCCGGGGTGAGGTTGTGGTCGATCGTGACCATGGCCGAATGTTGGATGTAAGCGGCGCGGGCGAACGCGAGGGCGGCGCATTCCTCGCCGCAGAAATGCAGCACCGGTCCGCCGTAGAAACAGACAGTCAGATGACACTGCGACATCGCGACCACACCCGTTCCGGCTACATCGGTCTGGGAACGGATTCGACAGTCTTGACTGGGGATTGCGCCGCACCGCGGCCAGCACTGCCGGGGGATGGCTGTCCACACCTCAGCGCTGCACCGCAACACACCCAGCCAACCCTTGATCTGGGCGGCCGAAGGCACCATCACGACATCGACGGCCTCGAAATCCAAACCGGCGAGCAACTGGCAGAAGCTCGAATCCGACTGCGCCAGAAGAACTCCGCCAGCAGCCAACTCGACCCCGCGACTGGCGGCGAGCGCTTCGAGACCGGCAACATGAGCATCGGCCTGTGAACCCGAATAATCCAGGCGCACAATCGCATACGCGTGCACGGTCATGACCGTCCCCCAGAAGCCCGGCCCGTGAATGGCGACCGGGTTTCTTTGCCGTAGGAGCGGTACAGCGGCAAAGGCAGCTCGAACCAGGTCACCGTGCCTCCACCTTCGCGCCGGTCGCGGCCGACACTGGCGCGATACTGATCGCACAGCGCTTGCAGTGCGACACTGATCGGTTCGTGGGCGTGTTCGCGGGTCTCCTCGAACATCACCAAAAACCGATCCGGATAGCGCAGCCAGCGCACGGTCAGCTGGTTCGCACCCGGTGCCTGATTCGCACGTGCGGTGAAACGGATTGCCGCGCTGACAACTTCGCGGAGTAACGCCTCTACCTGGTCGACCAGATCACAAAGCCCGGCTCGGGACAGGTGCCGGTGAGAACTGAGCCCGATGACCTCGACTGCCAAACCGTAGGCGTCGACCTGTTCAACACCCAGCCCCACCGGGCGGTCGTCATCCCATCCCTCGTCGTCCTCGGCGAGACGATCCTCGCCCCGGTCCAGCCGCACCGCACGCGGCATCGAGACCGGATGCACATACTCCACCGACACCGATCGACTGGCTTGCGAGATACGTTCCAGTACAACATTTCTCGGTGCGCCGAGACCATCGAAATGGGCCGGGCCTGGTGCAATCACATACTCGCCACCCCACCGCGACAACGCATTCAACATCGCCATAAACGCCGGTGTCGGCGGCGGGGAAGCAACCAAACGGGCCAGATCGATCCCGTTTCGGGCCGCGAGTTCGTGCAGTGGCTCCATGATCCGGCCACCCGAACACTCATCCAGAGCGACCAGCAACGACCACAAAACGGCGGCCGGTGAACCAGCTTCGCAGAACACCCGACCGGCGAGCCTGCCGCCACACTCTGCGGCGAGCGCTTCCATCTGGGCTTCTACCTCGGCGCGTTGGGATCCGACCAGCGGCAGCTGCATATACCCGTATATTTCACCGATCACCAGCCACCTCCACGGCGGATGTGAGGGAGCGGTCTCGGGGTAAGCGCGTCCGGCCGCACGGCGACGACGAACTGGTTTCACCCACCACCGGCGGACGGGTGTCAGAGCGCATCGCACACGCCAACCCAAATGCCTCTCGCGCGGTAAGGCCGATGAGCATTGCAAGGTTCTCGACTTCTGCGGCTGCCTCCGCGACCTGGATCGCCGCCGTCGCCTGCACCGTCGTAAGCGTGCGGCCGGGCAGGAAACTCACGACCCAGCCCCCTTGGCCGACCGACTTTGCATGGTGGGAGCTGCGATCGCAGACGATCAACGCGCGGTCCACTACATGTACCGACATTGCTTCCTCTATCCCGCTGGAAAGAGCCAGCTGGAAGACCTTCCATCGGTGTGATGGCTGACACAGTCAGGTTAGTATCGTATACCAGTTTGCACAACTGCTACTAAATACTAGATTGCATTAGCGGTAGCGCTGATAACCTCAAGGTCGCCCCGTACTCGCGTGTAAGGAGGATCGATGTTGATTCCGAACTCGCCGACGGTCGCACGCTGGGAACTGGCGATCCGACTTCGTCAACAGCTGGAACTGCTCGGGATCAAGGTTCCGGCGCTCTGCAAAGTTGTGGGCTTCACGCCTGCGTACTGGTCTCATGTCATGACTGGACGGAGCGTGTTCACGGAGGAGAAGCTGGAACAGCTGCTCGATCACCTGGAATTCTCAGATGCCGACCGATCGGAGCTGAGGGATCTTCGTGCCGCTGCGAAGGAGCCGGGAAGGTGGGCTCCCTACTCGGCTTTGTTCGGTGACGAGCTGATGCGCCTGTATGGGCTGGAGCACGGAGCGCACAGCCTTCGAGTCCACGAAGCAGTTCTGGTCCCCGCCATGCTGCAGGCGCCTGATTACATGCGTGCGCTGATGAGATCGCCATATGGTGTGCGTTCGACGGTTGAAGCTGATCAGTACATCGAAGCGCGGCTGATGCGACAGGAGCGGCTGACTGGGCCGCAACCGCTGCACCTAACTGCGATGCTGACCGAGGCTGTTCTCCTTCAGAGTCCGTGGGGACCACAGGTGCAACTCGCTCAGCTCAGGCATATCCAATCGCTGATCGAGCAGTTCTCCGAGACGATCGACGTTCGCGTCATTCCGTTGAGCGAGCCGGAGTGCATAGCACTGAGCGGCAACGTTTACCTGATTGACTTCGAGAGTTCGCGACTGCCGACGGTCGCATGGTATGAGAATGCCCTGTTCGGTCAAGTGGTCGAGGATCCGGTTCAGGTCCGCAATTTAAGCTTTGTCTACAACAATGTGCTCGCTGCGGTGCCCAGCAGGGAAGAGTCTCTTGCCTTCATCGACCGGACGGTCAGAGAGCTAGCATCGAAGACATGAGCAACACCGGCACCTGGTTCAAGTCGAGCTTCTCGAAGGAAGCTGCCAACTGCGTTGAGATCCGATTCGCTGGTGACAGCGTGCTCATGCGAGATAGCAAATATCTGCGCAACCCCTCCAATGATCCGGCGTACCAGCCGATCATCGCCATTGATGCCACAGGCTGGGGCGCCTTCCTCAGCGTCGCAAACGGGCTTGATGCGGCTAAGGCTCAGCCCGGCCTGCCTACGATCGAACTCGATGTGTTCGGCGTGACCGTGGCCTCCAAAGGGACGAGGCTTCGCTTCACTCTTCGCGAGTGGGAGTCGTTTTTGGAAGGCACCCGCGCCGGTGAGTTCGCGGCTTAAACCGGACTGATCGGGCACGCTGCGGCAATTGAGGATGTTCGTCGATCAAGTCGCGGCAGCACAGTGGGCCAAGCCGCACTGTGCCTGGTGGATTCAACCAGTCCAGCCGTGTTGGTTCCGCTGTTCGAAGTAGGCGTCGTCGGCGGCTTGGATCTCCTCATCGGTCATAGGTCGAGGAGATGGAGGTGGGGCTTGTCCGAGTGTTTCTCGGATGGTTTGCATTCCAGCCTCGACACGATGATCGCTGGTAAGTGGGCGCATCGCGGCGTTGGCTTTTGCGGCGGCGTCCTTTTCGGCTGCGGCTGTTGCCTGGACGATCATGCCTGGGAGTCGGCTGCCGAATCGCAGGGCGTCCGGGGACAGTTTCAGGTCGCGGAGATGGCCTGCTGAGTCGACGATCGCGGTGATGGTGCCGTTTCCTGCGGTGCCGGTTCCGCGGATGCTAGCCAAGGCTTTCTGGACCTTCAGGGTCTTGGTTTTGATTTCGGCGAGGGCGGCGTCGACATCGACGTACTCACTCATCGATCAGGTCCGCGAACTCGGCTCGGATGTGGGGTTTGTTGGTGGTTTCCTTGATGAAGTGCAGCGGGCTCTTGAGGCCGAAGTAGGTTTTGATCGTTTCCCGCCGAGGGTCGGCGCCCCGTGCACGCAGGGCCCGGATGGTGGCCACGGGGTCGCCACCGTTGGCTGTGGCCGCCCAGTAGATCGCGGGCATGCCTTTCTCGGTCAGTGCGTCGATGTCTGCTCCGGCGTCGAGAAGGCGTTCGACCGCCTGGGGTTGGGCTTCTTGTGCGGCGAAGTGCAGCGGGGTCCAGTCGTCGTTGTCGCGGACGTTGACATCTTCGGTGGCGAGGAGGCGCTCGATGGCGTCGAGGTCACCTTTGAGGGCGGCGTAGTGCAGTGGGGTGCGGCCCCATTCGTCTCGTTGGGTCATCGCTACTTCTGTTCCCTTCGGCCGCTTCGGTTTCCGGTCATGTCCTCGACGTGGAACCACTCGGGATGGTCATTGACCTGCTTGGTCAACTGTTCCTGTGTCCAGCCGTTGTCTTGGGCTTCGCCGATGAGCTTGCGGTTCTCGTATCCGCTGTTGTGGCCGAAGTCCCAGCTGGGTTTGACCGGGTAGCGGACCTGGTTGGCTTCGTCGAGGTAGTACTGCCCTTTCGGGTCTTTGGGAAGCTGGGTGATCTCGGGGTGGTTGTCGTAGTTCTTCTCGATCGGCACCTTGATGTCGGGCTCGGACTTGACGGTATAGAAATCCTCGGTGGTGTCACCAGGTCTTCGCCACTTGTCGGTGTTGTCGATGATCTTTTGTCTCGTCTCCACCCACAACCCCGGACGGCGCAGCCTCGCCCACGACGTAAACGGTCCAGGCGCGACCGCCCCGTCGGCGCCAGCCAGGGCCGGGCGGGCACGCAGCAGCGGAATCAGCGCTTCGCTGCCGCGGGCGATCGCCTGTGACACCGCGACCGGCACGCGCGCGACCTCGGCGAACCCGATGAGGGCGCGGATGGTCGTGGCGATGCGTGCGCCGTAGATGGAGATCGCGACCGCCATACCGCCTTGGGCGGCCAGCGCGGATCCGCCGCCGGTGAATGGTGCGGCGATCCAGCCGAATGCCTGGTCGACCGCGACGAGTGCGAGTAGCTCGATCAGGGCTCGTTTGACGGCGTTCTTGGTCTGTTCGATCGAGTCGGCGTAGGAGGCACAGGTTGTGCCGAGTTCGTCGCACACGCCGGCGAGGACTCGAACTCGGCTTTGACGATGTCGGCCTGTTCGAGCGCCTGGGGTGTTTCGGGGCTTTGCTGGGCCTCGATCAAACTTCGTGGCGCGGCCAGCATGCCGACGATGAAGCGCAGGCCGTTGGCCATGTCGCGCCACGACGCGCCCAGCTGGCGCAGCTTGTCGGGGTGACCGTTGGGCCACAGTTCACCCTCGACCGCACCTTTGACCAAGTCCCAGCCGGTCGGCTCGGGATCGCTACCCCCGTAGGCGGCAGGCGGTTCCGGGGGTTGGTAGACCTTGAGCGTGCCGGGCGGGAAGACCAGGTCGTTCGGGTTCGGTTCGGGCGCGGATTGGGAGTTCGCGTTGGTGTGGTTGACGGAGGTGAACTGCAGCAAGTCATGCATTTGACCGACCGCGAGCGCTAGATCCCCGAGCGCGTCAACGGTATTCCAGGCTGCGGGGTCGTAGTCGTTGGTCCACTTGTGCCCGGCGTTGTCCGACCCCGCGCTACCGCCACCTTTGGCCAGGTTCTTGGTCAGTGTGCCGATGTCGAAGGTGAGCGTGTTGTGCACGCGCTCGTATTCGGTTGCGGCCTTGGCGAATCCCTGTGGGTCGACCACTACTGGCGCCATTTATGGCCACATCTTCGTGTTGGTTTCGATTGCGGCACTGTAGTTTCCGTGTGCCTTGCGCGCGACCTCGCGAAGCTCATCGAGGTTCTCACGCATCTCGGTTACCCCTGAAGTCCACTTCTCGTGGGCGACCTGCTGGGCGGTGGCCGCGGTGCTTGACCAGGTGAGGTGCAGATCGGCGATGTGGCGGTCGACCTCGCCCAACCAGTCCTCGACGGTGCGGCCGAACGTAGCCATCGTCTCGATCGCGGCATCGAGCTGGTCGAGGTCGACCCGGTAACTGTCATCGCTAGTCACGGCAGATCCAGCCCTCTCAACCCGGTGATGACATCGCGGTTGGTGGAGTCGCGCGACTCGTAGCGGTTAGCCGCCTCGGCGAGGTTGACCGACGATTCCTCCAGTGCGGCGATGATCGTTTCCGCACCGTGTTTCCACTCCACCCACGACTCGTCGTATGCGCTGGCCGCACGGCCTTGCCAGCCGTCGACGAGCAGGTTCTTGCCGATCGTGTCATCGAGCTTCGTCAACTCAGCCCGGATAGTGGACGCTCGGTCAGCGGCAAACTGTGCCGCCTCGCGCAAGCGATCGACCTTGACTCGAAGCTCGCCCGACAACCCGCCTCCCCTCCGTAGCGCATACCGCCTATGACTATAAGACGACGATTCACATGACGTCCGTCGCTCGTTCATGCTTCAAGCGTCGCGCGGACCCACCTATCCACCTACGGGCTCGGCGTGGGCACTCTCGGCTGCACAGCGTCGAATGGGATGGCGAGATCGGCGCGTGCGTTGAGTGCGCGTGCGCCAGTTTTGGCTGCTTCGGCGGCGTAGGCGTTGTCTTCCTCGTTCCAACGGTGCCAGTCACGGTGTGGTTCTGTCGTGAATCCGCTGTTCTGCCTTGGGGAGATCAGGGGATCTTCACCGAGGAGCCGTTGGAGGCGCCGGTCGTTGGAGCTGTGTGCTGACTGGGCGAGTGCGCGGCAATTCGGGCCAGCGAAGTTGTCCTCTTGCCGCATCGTCGAGGTGTTGTAGATGAACCCGAGGAACTGGCGATCTTGGCAGCTGGTGTTGCTGGTACCGGAGTGCAGCAAGTTGTTGTGGATTGCCACCGTGTCGCCCAGCTCTGCAGGTATGAGGACCTCGTCGTCATGGCGGTTGTGTAGTTGGTCTGGGGCGATCAAGCGTGGTGTGCAGTGCGAGCTCGGAACTACTCGCAGTGGGCCGACATCGTTGGTCATGGTCTGCAGATAGGTCAGGAACACGATACTGAGTGGGCGGGTATAGACATCCGGTGGCACCGCACCGTACCGGTCGCGGTGCCACATGACCGGTGCGTCGTACTGGTCGCCGTCCACTGGTGGATCACTGTTGAGAACGACGCTGTCGAGCTGAACGAACGGTCCCATCACTGCTTCGGCGAAGCCGAGGAACAGCGGATGAGTTACCGCAGGCAAAACCTCACGGGGATAGCGCTCAAGCAGTCCGGCTACTGCACCAGGGTTTTCATCGGTGCCGTGTGCAAATTGCCAGTCCGCGACGGCTCGTCGATACAGGTCGCGGAACACCGCGACCTGCTCGGTGCCGTATGCGCCTTTGAAGTGCACATAGCCTTGCGCGGTGAACGTTTCGACATGCGGTGCCAGCACGTCAGGGGCGGCGATGGGGATCATTGTCGCAGTCCTGTAGCTCGGTACGCCTGGGCGAGTTTGGTGCTGGCGATCGCGCGCGCACGTTCGGCGCCTCGGGCGAGTTGCTTGTTCAGGGTGTCGCGGTCGTCGGCGATGTCGTGGAAGCGGCTTTGGATCTCAGCGAGCTTGTCGGTTACAACATCGGCGACCGCGGATTTCAACGTTCCGTACCCAGCGCCGTCGAACTGTTCGCGGCTCTGCTCGCGGGTGGTCGCGGTGAAGCACTCGAAGATGGTGAGCAGATTCGTGACGCCGGGGGCGAGCTCGTTGGAGAAGTCGACTCCGGAGTTGGAGTCGGTGACCGCCCGCATGATCGCCTTGCGGGATTTGTCGAGCGGATCGAGCAATCCGATGGCGTGGCCGGGGCTGCGTTCCGCGGTGCTCTTGCTCATCTTGGCGGTGGGATCGTCCAAACCCATGATCCGCCCACCGGATTGACGGATCACCACGTCGGGGACCTTGAACGTCTCGCCGAACATCGCGTTGAATCGTTTGGCGATATCCCGGGTGATCTCGACGTGCTGTTTCTGGTCCTCGCCGACCGGAACCAGGTCAGGGTCGTAGAGCAGGATGTCGGCGGCCTGTAGGGACGGGTAGCACAGCAGACCCGCTCCGACACCTGAATCGACGTCGGCGACCTTGCCTTTGGTTTTGAACTGGGTCATGCGTTCCAGCCACGACACAGGAGTCACACACGTCATCAGCCATCCCAGCTCGGCGTGCTCGACGACGTCGCTCTGGACGAACAGCGTCGACCGTTCGGGATCGATGCCGCACGCGAGGTAGAGGGCGAAGATCTCCTCCACCCGTGCTCGCAGGTTCTTGCCGACGATGGCTTCGGGAATGGTAAGCGCATGCAGGTCGGCGACGAACAGGAAGTTCTCGTACTCGGCCTGGTTGTCGACCCACTGGCTGATCGCGCCGATGTAGTTGCCGATGTGCAAGCTTCCCGTCGCGGTGATCCCGCTGAGAACTCGCTTCTTAGCCTGCGATGTCACTGTTGTGTCCCTTTCCGCTGCCCGCTGACTGCGACGCCGAATTGCCTCTCGGTTGAGACTCCCCACCGGGCAGCGCCGCCGCGATTTGCTCCTCGGTCGCCCCGTTGTCACGGGCCAAACTCAGATACGCCTCGACGCAGGGCTCACACCCCTCCCGGTGCTTCCGTGACGCCATGGCCAACGCATCCCGAGCGACTTGAACTGGGGTTTTAGCGCGGTACCAGGGCTGCCCGGCGTTCACCAGGTCACCTCGCCCGTGTCGCCTGACACCCTAACAACTTCACCATCGGTGACCAGCGCCGCAAGACCCTGGGCCCCTACGACGCAGCATGAGCCTGCTTCTCTGGCCGCTGCCGGGGCGTGGCCGAGCAGTCCACCATGTTCGATGATCAGCGGTATCCCCGCCAGCGTGAGCCATCCCCAAGCTGGACCAGCATCGGGGACGAGCGCGATGTCGCCGGGAGCGATCCGTTCGATGTCGGCCTGAGTGCGCAAAATACGCAGGGGGCCTTCAACTTTGCCTCGTGCAGCTCCGACACCCCGCCACTGTGTGGTTCCGGTTGGTCGGCCTTGCGGTGCCGTGAGGTGGCGCAGTCGGGCACCGATGGAGCTAGGCAACATTGTGCGTCCGACGGCACGGAAGGTCTGCGGAGGTGGGCCTTGGCAGCTCTGTTCGCGATACGTCGCTCGGCGTGCTCGAACGATGTGGGTCAATTCTCGGTCTCCTCTCAGGTCTGACAGTGCGAGATGGAAGATCTCGTGCGGATGATCAAGGCGGTTGCCTCGGGTGAGCGCGGCACCGTGAGCGGTTATAAGGCGGCGCAGCTCGTGGGTGTATCGAACGTGCATCAGCGGACCGTGGGATTCAGCCACATGCGAGGCTGCACGGGCTGCACGAAGGCGTTCGTCGAGGTCGCTACGGATGTACTCGGGCAGTGTGTGGCCCAGCTCGGCGACCGCGGCGCGCTGACGCACTTCAGCGGCGGCACGCCGTCGACTCAGAACCTCTGGTGTCACGCTGAAGGACTGGAGCAGGCGAATGATCCGTTGGCCGTATCGCGGGTCGTCGAGCCAGCCTGGCTGCGCCAGTCCGTAGCCATCGCCGTCACAGGCCCCGGCCGCGACCTTGCTGATGAGGTCGGCGTCGCCCAATGTTTCGGGATCCGCATCGAGGAGTTCGGCGGCTGCATCGAAGATCGCGCCGCCCACATGCACCGAGGCTTCCAAGGCGGTCAGCGCCAAGTTTGTCTGGGGGTCGGCGCTATTGGTCTCAGCGACCAGGGCCATGAGGTCGCTGATTTGTTGACGAGCGGGCAGCATCAACGCGTGATGCAGCGCGATACAGTCGGCGAACAGTTCTCGGGCTCGCAAGAGAGCATCTTGCGGATCGCCGCCGAGCAGTTCACGGAACTCGGCGAAATGTTGCAGCATCATGGTCGAAACTGGTTCGGGCCAGCTATTTTCGGCTTTTGACAGCGGAAGCAGCGGCGCGATAGGCCCATTCGTGGACTCCAACGCGGTGTAGAGGTGTCCTCGCTGACGCCTGATGCGTACAGCGACACTGTGATTGAGGAAGCCGGTGAGTGCTCGACTGAAGCCGGTCGCATAGCCGACCGCAAGCAGGTCGTACTCGAGCTCGCTCATCGGCATCGCGACACTGCTGCGCGACCACTCGAGTTCGCACATAGGAGAAATTCCCTTCCCTGGCCGCGCATACCGCTGAGGGGCAAGGCGACTCGCCTGTTCCCTGCCCCTCAGCGGAGTGCGGGGTTCTAGTTGGCCAGTCCGAATTGCGGCAGTGCCTCCGGCGCGTGGATTCCGGCGATCACCGTCGAGTAGATCAGGGACAGCTCCGTGCCTTCGGCGTTGAGAACGTTGATGAACGACTTGCGCACTTGGTCGGTGGCGCAGCAGGTCCAGTCAGCGGCGGGATCGCGATCGAGTGGGCTGTACTGCCCACTGACCCTGACCGGGATCCGCGTCCCGTCGGCGGCGATGAACGCCGAGCGGGAGAACGAGCGCACCAGCTCCGGACCGGCCAACACCATGATTTCGGTGAAGTTGGGTTCGACAGCGACGAGTTCGGGCAGATCGAGCGTGCCGTGCAGGCCGCCGGTGGCTTTCATCTTGCCGGTTGATTGATCAAGACGGATCTCGTAGTAGTACTGGTAGGTGCCGTACTCGCCGAAGTCGAACGTGCGCTCACACCGGTAGCGACCTTTGGTGAGTGTCAACATGTTGACCCCGCCGTCTTGCTCGATCGCGAAGGTCGGTGTGGAACAGCACGCAGTCCACTGCGATGCGCAGTAGATCGAAAACCCTTGTGGAATATGGGAAAACGCTAGGTTGATCGCAAGCGTTCCACGGTCGACCGAACCCTGACCGGTGCCGGTTGCGGTTACCACCTCACCGTTGATCATGCCGCCACAGTTGATGTCTAACTCGATTTCCTTCATGGGAACACCTCTTCGTCCGGATCATCTGAACCCGCCGACCGCCGCGAGGTGCGGCATCGGTCTACTCAGCACACCAATGGATCTCACCGAACGGGAGGGGTCAAATACCGTCCATACCTTGTTGACCCCCCTCTCATCGACAATGATGGGAGTGACTTGCAGGGGGCCGTCTGTGACGAATTCTGAAGCCACGCTGGATAATCCAGCACCGACCGTGACCGAGCTCGCGCTGGAGATCAAACGACATCGCAAGACCGCAGGCTGGAGCCAACCTCAGCTGGCAGGACGGATCGGCTACACCCCGCAATATGTCTCGCGCGCCGAACGTGGCCGTGGCCTGCCATCGCAAGATCTGGTGAGAGCGCTGGACTCCGCGCTGACAGCCGACGGGCAACTGTGTGCTTTGTGGCGCAAGGCAAAAGCAGAACAAGCCACCCAGCATGCGGGCCAGATCCCCTCGTCAGCCGTCGATCAGGCGTTGACCGGTATCACCACCGGATCCAATCCCGGCGAGTACAGGAACGTCGAGATCCAAACGCCGACGGGACGGTTCTTCTCCGGCTCGACCACCCCAGTTCTCGCTGTTACTGCGCACCTGGACCGCGGTCGTATTGTCGCCACACCGACCAAGGGCATCGTCGACACCACTGCGCTGCGACGACCGCACCGCCAACTCCTGGTGGCCACTGTGCTCGACGAGGACGGCAGACGGTTCTACGGACTAGACCGCAGGCGCGCGCACGCTCGGTTGACGGCGGCTAACGTTGATGCGCCCCTTCTGATTCCGCATGCGTATGCTCTCGACGAGTTCACCCTTGCGCTGCTGTGGGCAGTCACCAATCTTGACGACGCTTTGCTCGACGACGACGCGGAGCTGACCGCAGCCTCACACCGGGTTACCTCCCTCGATCTCCAACCACGCTCGACAGCCGGTCTGGAACTCGCGGGAGAGCTATCGGAGGTGTCTCAGATGTGGCTTGGATCGGACTTTTGCGCCCGCCACATCCTGCGCCACGCCGACGAACTCGCCGACGTCCCTGCGTTCTGGACTCGGGAACAGCGTGGCGAGGAAGCCAGTACGTGGCTGCTGTTCGCACACAAGTATCAATACCTGCAGCGCACGGCTTCACTGTTCAACTCCGCCAGCGCCTCAGTGACACGATCGTTCTGCATTCCACCCGAAACAGTGTCCACTTCCTGGCGGCCCGAACGAGTGCTGATGCTGCTCACCGCGGCACTGATGGAGTCGTTCGACATACACATCACGGTCTGTGTTGAGTCGGAATACACCGCAACACAAGGCTTTCTGCTCGACTCTGGCCACCGAGCCATCATCGCCACATGGATCAACACCGACAGTCTATGGCTCGTCGACATCACCGACCACCGACCAACGCTCATAGAGTTCGCTGACGCCACGGACTGGGCACGCACCCACACCATCCTGTCCGGCCACCATCCGAACGAGCGGTTGCGCCAACTGGCCGACTACCTGGAACTGGACTGGCCATGGCTGGTACGCCGATGTAGCGAACTCGCCGACCACGGCATCGCCGGATTCACCCGGCCACGCAGCCGCCTCCTCTCAGTCGCCGGTCTCGACCGCGCATGCCGATTCGTCGCCGACCTCGGACACGGAGATCGCTAGGCTGCCGGAGTGCCCATCGTCGAAAAGACCTCTCGCGTCATCGTTTATGCGCTCGGCGGCACCATCGCCATGTCGAGAACCGATAGCGGCGGCGTAGCACCAGCTCTCTCCGCGGCCGACCTGCTCGCGGCCGTCCCTGGCCTGGCAGAGACCGGCATCGCCGTGGAAGTTCACGACTTTCGACGCGTCCCGGGCGCTTCACTGACCATCTCAGATATCACCGCACTCGCGACCCAGATCAGCGACCAGGCCACCGATGCCGACGGCGTCGTCGTCACTCAAGGCACCGACACCATCGAGGAAACCGTATACCTGCTGGATCTGCTCCATACCGGACCGCAACCGATCATCGTGACCGGCGCGATGCGCAACCCCACCCTCGCCGGTGCCGACGGCCCTGCCAACATCCTGGCCGCCATCCAGACCGCCGCCAGCCCGCATGCCAGAAACCAAGGTGCACTCGTGGTTTTCAGCGACGAGATCCACGCCGCCCGCCGCGTCCGCAAAACACACAGCACCAGCCCCTCGACCTTCCGATCACCTGATGGCGGCCCGCTCGGCTATCTCGTTGAAGGACAACCGAGACTGCTCAACCACCTCGCCTACCGCACCGTCATCCCCGCCAAGCCCACCGACAACATCCGCATTACCGTGCTGCCAATGACCCTCGGCGACGACGGCACCACCGTGCGGGCTCTCGCCGACCATGCGGACGGGCTCATCGTCGCCGGATTCGGCGCCGGACACGTCCCGGCCAATACGGTGCCGATGCTCGAAACACTCAGTGCCCGAATACCTGTCATCCTCGCCTCCCGCACTGGGGGCGGATCCGTCCTCGCAACAACCTACGGATTCTCCGGCTCCGAACGCGACCTGCTGTCCCGCGGACTCATCTCCGCCGGCTACCTCGACCCCTTCAAAGCCCGCATCCTCCTACTGACCCTGCTCGCCGCAGGGTGCGACCACCGCACCATCGCCGCCGCATTCGGTGCGGCAGGCGGCTACACCGAACCCAGCACTTGGCCCTGGCCGATCGAACCCAGCAAGGACAACTGATGCGAAGCCACGAACTCACCCTCGGCCGCAGCTTCGGTGTCGTCTTCGACCACGGCGACGACTTCTACCCCGCCCTCACCGAGTTTTGCCGCGACAACAACATCCGCCAGGGCTACATCCCCTCGTTCATCGCCGGATTCAGCGAAGCCGAGCTCGTCGGCACCTGCGAAAAACTGGACGACCCCCAAGCACCAGTCTGGTCGCGAGTACACCTCACCAACATCGAAGCCTTCGGCGGCGGCACCCTCGCCTACGACCCAGACAACGACCAGATCCGGCCCCATATCCATGTGGCGGTCGGCCTGAAAGAGTATTCCGCAACCGGGCACACAAGCCACCTGCTCAGCGCGCGTGTCCAATTCCTCACCGAGATGCTCATCATCGAAGTCATTCATCCACGGATGCGCCGTATACCCGAGGAAGCTCTCTATGACGTACCACTCCTACGCTTCGACCCCGCAACTTAGCGGGACATGCCCAGGCTGCGATATCGCCGGATTCGTGCCGGAGTTGGTGACCGTGACGTCCCTGCATTTTGTGGTCGGGGGACTTGGCACCCAAGTCGTGGGCCACCCGCACATCCAGTGCAGTCGGCCACCATGCTGGCGATCCCGTGCGCGGATTCATGTGGTTGACCCGATCACTGCCGGTCGCGCTGAACAGCTCCGCTAACCGGCCCCTGCGAAATCGCCGCTGTGAATCCGGTTGAAGAAGTCGACGCCGGACAGGACTCGACGACACTGCGCCATCTTGTGGAGCCTTACTCGACCTGGCGGAGCGGGCCATTGGGTAGCTCGCGGTGAATGCGAAGTTCGCGCGTGAGCACCACTGCCAACTACTACTTCCACCTGACTCGTCGTTTCAGCCACTCACGTGATACTTGCGCCGAGTTCGCTTGATAGCTGCGGAGTTTCGGCGACCTTGGCGGCGCAGGCTGGCGGCTGTGGTGTTCCCAGTAGCCGACCAGCGCGCAGAGGAAAGCATCGATGGCAGCGGGATCGGTTGTGCGGGTGACGGGATGTGCCATCAGGATCGGGTCAGGGTCGATCCCACTGGCGGCGAGCGAGGGGGCGAGCGAGACGAGATCGATCCATGCCGCGCCACGACACGGCCATGCCCAGTCGACCACGACGACAGTGCCGTCTGGTCGCAACAGCATATTGTCTGGGCGAAGGTCGGTGTGTAGCAAGGTTTCACCGGCCGCAGGTTCGAGCCATGTCGACTCGCGCGCAGCCAACCGGTCCAGATTGCGTAGCGACCAGTCATCGAGATCCGCAGGTGGGCTGTGCTCGGCGAACTGCCGCCAACACATCAGCTTCGGTCCGTAATCGTCGGCGATCGTTGGTCCACCGGCTAGGGGGCTGGGAGTTAGGACCTCGGCCAACTGCTCGATCATGGCGAGCACCGCCGCTACATCGCTGGGTTGATCGAGGCGAGGATGGTGGCCTTCGATGTCTTCGAAGATGGTGATGAACCACCCGGCGGTTTCGATGGTGCACTGGACGCCGGGGGCGGGGACTCGTTGAGGCAACTGTGCGGCGGTGTCAGCCTCCACGCGGTACATCGGTGCGAGGGCGTCGTCGCCGCTGATCGCTTTGGCGAAAACCTGTGTGCCGTCCTCCAGTACGAGTCGGGCGGCCACACCATGACTGAATCCGCCTCGCTGGCTGTCGGCTGTGCGAACCTTCGCTCCCAGGCGACGCTCGACCTGGTCCCGCACCAATGCGGGTACCTCGTTCCAGTCGAGCCGATACGCGGTGCCCTCGCTGTTGACCATCGCATCATCGTGAAGACCACGCCGCAGAACCTCCAGTGGTTATTCCCGGAGTTCGACCGTGGGCGTGGCCATCTGCTCACAATGGGACCGCGTCCGCGATCGACGCCGCAACCACGCACTCGATGGTGTTGTCGGCTGCCAGGGAGAAGGGACCACTTCAGAGACGGTTTTGCCATGAGTATGGGACCGCTTGTTTGCCACTGATGGGACCACCTGGGTAGGGGTTTTGCCAGTTATGGGACCACCCGGCGTGGCTGCGGGGTTCCCGGTCGTTCGGCCGCTGTATTGGCCCAATGAGCTACCGGGAGGTTTCGGTGATCGAGATCGTGGAGATGCTGCGGCTGTGGCTGCAGGGGCTGGGTTTGCGGGAGGTGGCCCGGTTGTCGGGGACCGACCGCAAGACGGTGCGCCGGTATGTGGAGGTGGCGCGTTCGTGTGGGCTCGATCGTGAGGGTGATGCAGCCCAGTTGACCGATGAGCTAGTCGCGGCGGTGATAGCCGGGGTTCGGCGCAAACGCCCGAACGGGAAGAGTGATGCGTGGGAAACCATTGCCGCGCAACATGATCAGATCAAGGCGTGGCTCGATGAGGGCCTGACGTTGACGAAAATCCATATCCTGCTGGGACGCCGTGGTGTGGTGGTGTCATATCGGACTTTGAACCGTTATGCGACAACAGAATTGGGGTTCGGGAAACGCCGGACTACAGTGCGGGTTGCCGATTGCGAACCCGGTGCTGAGGTGCAGGTCGACTTCGGCAGGCTGGGGATGCTCACCGATGCCGATGATGGTCGGCGTCGGGTGGTGCAGGGGTTGATCTTCACTGCGGTTTATTCGCGGCACATGCTGATCTATCCGAGCTACCGGCAGACCCTCAACGATGTGATCGACGGGTTCGAGTCGGCGTGGGTATTCTTCGGTGGCGTGTTCGCGGTGGTGATCCCGGACAACATGAAAACGATTGTGGACAAAGCAGATTCGACTGATCCGAAACTCAACGACGCGTTTCGTGAGTATGCCCAGACGCGTGGGTTCGCCATCGATCCGGCCCGCATCCGCAGCCCCCGCGACAAACCCCGCGTCGAACGCTGCGTGCCCTATGCGCGGTCTAATTTCTTTGCCGGAGAACAATTCCGGGACCTGTCGGACTGCCGGTCCAGAGCCGCCAAGTGGTGCGCGGAAACGGCGGGGATGCGGATCCATGGCACGACCCGGCTGCGCCCGGCGGAGGTGTTCGCCGCCGAGGAGGCCCCGCAGTTGAAACCACTCTCGCAGGAGCCGTTCGACATCCCGACCTGGGTTCGACCGAAGGTGGCTCCCGACAGGCATGTTCAGATCGCCAAAGCTCTCTACAGCGTTCCCGGTGAACTCGTCGGGGTCCGCCTGGATGCCCGCCTTGATTCGACCACGGTGAAACTGTATTGGCGCGGAGAGCTGATCAAGGTCCACCCGGTCATGGCGCCGGGCCGCCGGCACACCGATCCCGCCGACCTGCCCAGTGAAGTCAGCGTCTATGCGATGCGGGACTTGAATACCTTGCAGCGCAAGGCATCCGAGCATGGCGCTCATGTCGGGATCTACGCCGCGGAGGTGCTGGAACATCCGCTGCCCTGGACGAAGATGCGCCAGGTTTACCGGCTGCTCGGGCTGGTTCGCCGTCACGGCGCCGCCGCCGTCGACGACGCCTGCCGCCGCGCCCTGGACGCTGAGGTCGTCGATGTCGGCGTCATCGATCGCATGCTGACCCGCAGCGCGGTCGGCCAGCAGCTCAGTCTGTTGCCACCACCGCCGACTCCGTCCCGGTTCGTCCGCGCGACAACCGATTTCGAGATCAGGAGGCCGTCATGACCACCCGCCGACCCGCCGCGACACCGGCGGTCAAACCGATCGATATCTCACCGGAACTCAAAACGTTGATGCGCCGGCTCAAGCTCGGGCAACTGCTCGACACCCTGCCTGAACGCCTGGCTTTGGCGCGATCGAATCGGCTGCCGCACCACGACTTCCTGGAAATGCTGTTCTCCGACGAGGTCACCCGCCGCGACCGCCAATCCGCCCAACGCCGCGCGAAATCCGCGCATCTGGACCCGCAGATGCAGCTGCAAGCCTGGGACGACACCACCGCAGTCAATTTCGACTCCGAACTCTGGGCGGAGCTGACCTCGCTACGGTTCCTCGCCGACGCCTACAACATCCTCATCATGGGACCGGTGGGCGTCGGAAAAACGTTCCTGGCCAACGCATTAGGACACATCGCGGTCCGCCGCCACCATTCGGTTCACACCGAACGCAGCGATAAGCTGTTCAAACGCCTGCGCGGGGCACGCCTGGACGGCAGCTACGAAGACGAGATGCGCAAACTCCACCGCGTCGACCTGCTCATCCTCGACGACCTGGCCCTGCACCGGCTCGAAGCCACCGAGACCAACGACTTCTACGAACTGATCGTCGAACGTCACCGCAAAGCTTCCACCATCATCACCAGCAACCGGGAACCACCCGAAATCCTGACCATGATGGCCGACCCGCTGCTGGCCCAATCAGCGATGGACCGACTGCAATCAGCCGCCTACGAACTCGTCGTCGAGGGCGAGTCCTACCGGCAACGCCAGAAGCCACGCCACGGCAAGCCCGCAACCGATTGACCAGCGACTCGGTCGTCAGTCACCATCAGCACACGGCCCGCGACCGGGTCCAACCCGGTCCCATGCTCATGGCAAACCGGTGGTCCCATCACCCTGGCAGGCGACAATGGTGTCTCCGAAGTCATGACCACCGAAACCGACCTGCTGATCACCAACTACCCTCGCCGAGCAAGCCTTCCACGCCCACGCCCACGCCCACGAACGACGCATTGACCTCCTGCTCGGCCTCTGAAACAACCAGCCAGACAAACTTCGATCGGCGGAGAGCCGATCGGCAGTCAACGGGATTGCCAGCCCTTCGTTTGCTTGTCCAAACAGACGTACGGATCACGAGTGGGCGGGCACGCTCTTCGAGCAGAATCGAGCAACGCTCGGGTTAGTGAGCGCTATTGGCGCTCAGCCTCGTATGCAGTCATCTGGACTACGGGTGCACATGGACGAGGACAGGCGCGCCGGGTTCTGGCGGCCCAGGTCGGGCAAGCAAATTGGAAGCATATGGACCGAACGTGCCACTGCGCGGCCCATGTCGGTGGCAACGGCCGCCTGGAAGTGGAGCGTTCCCGGTTCGGTGGACACAGGGTTCGGAGCCGCCCGGTAGTGCAGGAGTTTCGAGTTGGGTTTGGAGCGTTCCCGGTGCGGTTGACGCACCTTCGTGGTGCCGTGTTCGCAGCGCACGGAACCGCGCGAGTGTTCGCTGCGTCTTATAGTTCAGAGGCGATCTGTGGACTGCAGCATGAGGGGAGATGGCATGTCCGATGAGCTGCGGGTTGAGGTGGATCGGCTCCGTGAGGCAGCTCGGTTCATCACTGACAGGGCCCGGACCATCAAGGATGGGGTCGTGCAGCTCGACAACACGATCGGCAAAGAGCTTCTCGCTGACGGCTGGCGAGGCAAAGCCGCTTCGGCCTACGACGAATCCTGGGTCGAGTGGAAACAAGGCGCCGGCGAGGTCGTCGCCGCACTCGAGACTTCGGCAACCAACCTTATCGATGCGGCTCACCGGTATGAGATGCGGGACTTCACCAACCGGGACGCGATTACGCGAGCGGGAGAACAGGTGTAATCCGTGGCCGACGACGACTACAGCTACCGCGTCAACCTCCAGCAGCTCGACGAGGCGATCACAACGATGGCCAAATTCGATTCCGACGTCGAAGGATGGTTACAAGAGGTAGACCAGACGATCGCCGATCTGCACCTGTCCTGGTCGAGTCAAGCCGCCGAAGCGCAGCGCGCTGCCCATGATCGGTGGATGGCGGGTGCGGCGGAGATGCGGGAGAACCTCGAGGAGTTGCGTGCGGTAGCGCGCCGGGCGCACACGAACTACACAGGCGCGGTCCAAACCAATGCCGAGATGTGGCCGTGAGCCCGCCGACGAGCTTCCCGATCATCGTCTGCCGAGGCGATGACTACCGCTCGGCCAGCGAAGGGCTGGCATGCATTCGAGACGACGCCGGTGAAGTGCACAGCGCACTGCTGCGGACATTGTCCGGCTACGGCGGCATGGGTGGCAGCGATGACGCGGGCGCCCAGTGGGCGAAGTCCTACGACGAGGCCGTGGACGCGGCATTGCAGACCTCCTCGAAGCTGGTCTCGACGTGCGCACGCACCAGTGACTTGATCGCGGCAGGGGCACACAATCATGCCGTCGCCGAAGCCACCGCGAACGGTGTCACGCCGCCGCCCACTCCAGTACCGGGCTTCGACCCGTGTTTGGCGATCGTGTCTCCTTCGGCTGGTGGTGGTGGCCCGGAACCGTTTGGCTGGTCGCTGATCAAGTCGGTATCGGGGCTGGTGTGGCCCGATGGCCACCAAGACCAATTGCGGGCGGCGAAAGACGTTTGGTCCGCCGCGGCGGAGGCGTTGGACAACGCCACCGGCCGGTTCCCACAGGCCGTCGGTCTTCTGGAAAATCAGCAGTCCACGGAGATACCGGCTGCGGTCGCCTCCTGTAGTGACACATCGACCAACTTCATCGAGTTACAGGGCGCGTATCGAGAGATCGGTGATGCGTGCGGTGAGTACGCCCAGCACCTCGACGACGCGCACCACGAGATCCTCGCCGAGCTGAAGAAGATGCTGATCGAGACCGCGGCGATCGAAGCAGGCATGGCCGTGCTGGTCCCGTTTACCGGGGGGTTGTCCGAGATCGGCAACGGGGCGGTCGTTGAACGGGTCGGCGTCTACGCTGCCCGCATCGGCACGATCATCGACCGGCTCGTCACCAAAGTCGCCGCCATCGTCGGGCGTATTGGCTCAGCCGTCACCGGCAAACTCAAACCGATACTGGCCAAGCTCGGCGAATGGCTGGACAAAGCAAAGACCAAGTGGTGGCGATCCGACCCCGGCAGCCCACCACCCGGCCTAACTCCCAAGCCACCGGCGGTCAAACCGACCGTCACCGACACCAAGCTGCAAAACATCCTCAACGACCTCTACAAAGGCGCAAACAACCCTGACAGGATTGGCGACGGAACCACCGCAGACGCGGTAAGGAACGAACTCCAGAACTTGGTACCTACCGAAGGAAAATGGCATCTGACAAAGGCGATGGAGTCACAGCGGGGTCTAGCGAAATGGCTGATGGACAAGTCGAACACCGACCCGGCCGATCGAACCGTGGCGATTCGAGAGCTGCAGAATCTCATGGACGCATTGGCGGGACGGTAGATGGTGAGGCGAAGGCATGAGTGAGCAGACCGACAAAGAGATACTGGACATGCTTTACACCTGGACTCGAAGTTTGGTGCCCGAGCTAGCGCAGTTTATCGATGACCTTGCCGCTATCGAGCCCGAGATCCGGCCGCTCATCGCCGAGCACATCCGTGACTACGACGAGATGCTTCCGACGTTGCTCATGGGAGACATCGCACGCTGGGTCGTGCGGGTCGTGCACGAAAATGAGGACCCGGCAACGCGTTTGGGGCGGTTCTTTGCGCGACTCGAAGAGGCGTGGGGGGACGGACAGAATCCGGTATCCGACCTGATCGCAGTCTCGTTCGTCGAAAACATCTTTGATGAACCAGACGTGGTCAAGTTGCTGGGCCCCAAGCTTGCCCGCTACTACCGCATCTACACCGGCCAGGAAAAGGTGCGCAGCGACGAGCAACGACCGATGCCGGAGGTCCTCAAGCAGATCCTGAAGAAGCTAGGACGCTCATGACCGACCTGCAGAAGTGGGAACAGCAACTCAAGCAGGAACTCGCCGAGATCCACCGCAGCGGAGAACAACTCAGGAAATCCGCAGCGTCGGTCACCGGGCGCGGCGAAGTCCGGGGCATCGTCATCGAAGTCAGCCCCAACGGCGACATCACCAACCTGCAGATCGCGCCAGCCGTGATGCGGTGGTCCAGCGCACAATTAACCAGCGCACTGCTCGACTGCCACCGCCGTGCACGAGCCGATGCCGCCGCAAGCACCGAACAGATCATCCGAACAGCCGACCCTCGCCTCCGCGGCCAGCTCCAAGAACTGTTGGGCAAACCCGAAACCGAACCTCGACACCCGAGGACCGAAGCCGAGATCCGGGCCGCCGATGACGCATACTTCCAGCGCATGAATCAGGGATGGAGAACCGACCACTGACTGAATCACCGTGGTTGGGAGCACGCTTCGAGTCCACTCCGGCAGTGGTGTCGCGGGTAGCACTTGCGAGGCTGGACCGATGAGCTCGTCTCAGCCCCTCGACACCGCCGCCATAGTCAGGGCCGCGCTCGACCACCTCGACCAATGCCGCACGGCCACCACGGCGGTGTACCAGCGGCTCGACTCACTCAGCTTCCCCGCGCGGCGGCCATGTCAACGAAGCGAAAGCCGCCCCTTTCAACGGCGCCAGCCACCGCCTCGCTTGAATTCGCATGTAACAGAAGCGCCCCGGGATGTCAGACCCGACGGCTACCTTACAAAGATGACTCCAGCACGAGGTGCAGCAGAGTTTTTCGATCGAACGAATACCGTCACCTTCGCGAGTGGGTGGCCTGCCTTGACGGAGTCGTTGAGGCTCAAGGACTCCCCGCTCAAATCATTTCTGGCACAGCGGTTTCCGTTTACCAGGCCGGTCTTCGATGGGTACAAGGCCTCGGTGGGCCCGCTGATGGTTGGCAGTGACTCGCCCACAGGCGGGGGCACCGGTGCGGTGGGGGGTGCCTTCGACCATCTCGTCCGGTTTCTCGTAGATCCGCAGCCTGATGTCCATCTCCCTGCCATCGGTGCGCTTCGGTTCGGGGGAAGAATGCCAACCGCTCTTGCCGAACTCGCTGCAGCCCTCGCTGCTGTGGCACCGCCAGCCGAGGCAATAAATGAGCCCGTTGCCGTGACGAAGTTCGCAGGGCCGAATTTCTCGACGCATCAGGATCCGGAGTCGCTCGCACGGGGCTGCTGGGCGTTGTCGTACCTGACAGAACTTGGACGTGGGATTCCTCCCGAACGCTCTCCTCTGGCTGAGTTCGACCCCAGATCTGTCAGCGGCGCTGATCTACTTGGTATGGCCTCGCCAGCCGCGCTTGCTCAACTCGTGGCGTTGCGCGAACAGGCCGAAGGAGTCCTCTTGCCCGCGCTGAGGTCGCGCGTCGGCGAGTGGGCAGTCGGGCCGACGTTCGAGGGCTCCTTGTTGATGAACGCCGACGCGGACCTGATCGCGGCTGGAACACTCGTCGAAATCAAGACCGTACTCGGAAGTAAACGTAAGGACGGCAGCCGATACGCCGTGCTGGATGCTCCCATGCTGTTCCAGATGGTCGGCTATGCGTTGCTGGACTTCCAGGACGAGTTCGCCATCCGTGAGGTCGCGTTCTTCAGTGCCCGCTACGGACACCTAGCCTGCTGGGGACTGCAGGAGCTGTTGGACTCTTTGTCGGGGCGTCAGGTTGATTTGCCCACTCTCAGAAGCGAATTCGAGCGCTTCCTTCGTGAGCCGCTGCTCGGTGGATGAGGTTTGTTCGGATACCGTTGTGCCACTGGATGTTTCAGTTGTGTCGGTGGCCGAGTGTAACGTTCGGCCGGGCTCGGAGTTAAGTCATGATGAAGGTGCTGCGCTCGGTGCGCGGCTGACGATTGGAGTGCCACGGGATGGGCATTGGGGATGAAGTTCGGCGCAACGTCGAGCTCAAGAAACCGCTCACAGCACTGATCAGTAGGGGGTGTCTACCGGTCGGCGGCGTTTTCAGGCTCGATTACGATTCAGCGGTCGTCCTCACCGACGACTTCAAGAAGCGCGAGGCGGGTGGCGTACCCCGGGGCGGGTTCCTACTCGCAGTTGCGGGCGAGAACACCGACTCGGGTTTCATTCTCGAGGATCAGGAGATCATTCTGCTCCGGGTGCGGGGGACGGCACCGCTGCCCAACGAGTCGGAGCTGATCCAAACTCGGTTGGCGGTTGTTCGCGATGCGGGTGCGTCAGGAGTCGGGTTCGACGATGTCACCGACGTGCTCACCCGGAACGAGTTGCAGCAGTCCGCCTTCGATTGCGAGGTGCTCGGGACGTTTTATACCGAGACGGACGACCGTGATGCGCGGATCGAGTATGGCGCTGACATCGACAACGTTGTGGTTTCCGCTCGCTATCAGGTGTTCCTGCCTTCGACGGAGGTGCTGTCCTGGTTGGGTTCGTACCCGGAACCGGCCGAGGCTCGCGACTCCTTGCCTATCGGGAAAGTTCGATTCGCTGCAACCCGCCGGAAGGCGCTGATCGCTGGCACCGATCAGGCCGAGGTTCGCATCGACGTCTCGGACTTTGTCGGCCGCAAGACCGCGGTGTTCGGCATGACTCGGACTGGAAAGTCCAACACCATCAAGACTTTGGTCACCGCAGTCCATCGGTATGGATCGGAGCACGACCGGGCCATTGGTCAGCTGATCTTCGATCCGCAGGGTGAGTACGCCAACGTCAACAGGCAAGACGGCACGGGGCTTCGCCTGCTGGGGGACGACGACAGCGGGGTCCGGATATACAAGGTCGAGCCGAGCCGGTCAGACAACCGCGAGAAGTCACTGCGGATCAACTTCTACGATCGTGAGGTGCTCGAAGCCGCCTGGAGCCTGGTGAGTGAGGCCACTGCTTCGGTAAATACCAACTACGGCAAGAATTTTCGGTCTGCGGTTCTTGCCGAGCCCGATACCGATGACTACAGTCAGCAGTCCCGGTGGGGTTGGGCGCTGGTCGCCTTCTACGGCCTGCTCTCCAAGTGTGGCTTTCCGGGGGACTCGTTTCCGCAGGATCTCAAAGTAACCGCGCCAGCTGCACCGATGAACGACTTCATGACCGCGAATCCTAACGCTGTCTTTCAGGTCGGAAAGGCCGGAAATTATCGCGTGAAGTCGCCATCCGGTGCCTGTGCTCTGGCGGAATGGGTTGGCGAACATCCCGACGACTTCCCCAAGTGGCACGAGACCGAGAAATGCCACTTCAGTGCTGTGTATGGGGTCTACAAGTTCACGGGTGTGACCGCCGCGATCCGGTCCATCCGCGGGTTCCACGGTGCCCAATCCGCTGGAGACGTGAGCGAACATCTGTGGCAGGACATGCTTGCTGGCCGCCTGGCGATCGTTGATCTTTCCAGTGGCAATGACCAAGTCGCGAAGGTCATGTCGGAGCGGATCGTCAGTCACCTCTTGAACCGTGCGGGGGAGCGATTCCGGGCTGACGACGAACCGGTCAACATGCAAATCATTGTCGAAGAGGCCCACAACCTGTTCGAACGCGGTGGGCGCGAAGTGGCCGACGACCCTTGGGTGCGGCTGTCGAAGGAAGCGGCGAAATATCGGATGGGTCTGATCTACGCGACCCAGGAGGTCACTTCTGTCGACAAGAGAATTCTGTCGAACACTTCGAATTGGCTGATCGCCCATCTGAACTCTGGCCACGAGACGCGGGAGTTGGCGGACTACTACGACTTCAAGGTTTGGACACCCAGCATTATTCGGGCCGAGGATGTCGGCTTTGTTCGGATGAAGACCTACTCCGGTAAGTACATCGTGCCGGTGCAGATTGCCAAGTTTGACCACAGCATGGTCAACAGTGCACGCAAGGCCGCGGGCCTGGCAGCCGTGGATGCCCAGGCTGAGAGCGAGTAGTTTGATGCCTTATTCAGGCGAGAAAGCCTCCCGTCTCGGGCACGTCGGCACAGCCCGCAACAAGGCCGTCAAGGATGCCCTTGAGCGGTGGGTCATCACCAGCGGCCGTCCGACCAGCGATGACGACCTCGCTGGGCTGTGCGTACCGCTTGAGGATCTTCCGATGGTCGGACACCCCGGCGATGTTGACTTCTCAATCACGGTCGATGGTTCGGACACAGAGGTTGAGGCCACCCGTGAGCACCCCACCGTGAAAGTCGGCTATCTCCGGGTCGCTGGATCAATGGTTCGACTAGACGTATTCCGAGAACTGGCACGTGCCCGATATATCGACCCGCGGGACGTCCGACAATCCCACAGCGAGTATGCGTTCGACGTTGCCCTCCCCGGCTCCCAGCTTGCGCGTCCGGGCCTGAGCGGTGTCGAAACCTGGCGCGCCGAGCTCGATGAGTTTCTCAGCAGCGCACGATTTGACTCGAGCACCGAAATGACGCTCGCAGATGGACTTTTGGCTCTTCATGGCACTCGCGATGCCCCGGCTCGTCAGATCGGACTGCGGGTCTGCCCTAGTTGTGGGCTCAAGGCTGCGAACGCGTCGTCCCTCATCGTGACCTGCACCGGCGGGTCCTGCCCCTCGTGCAAGAAGCCCTTGTTTCTCGCAGATGCGCTCCGCACACACGAGGAGTACAAGGTCGAGGGATCGAACTTCGAGCCCCTCGGGCGCGTTATGACAGCAGCCGAGCGCCTCATGTCGTTGTGCTATTTGAACTTCTTTGCTGACCTGGCGCCGGATGTCCTGCGCCATACCATCTTTATCACCGACGGCCCGCTGGCGCTCCATGGTCCTTTGGCCCCACTCAAGCGACGGTTCCAGGAGCATCTCGGCGACCTCAGCGGATGGTGCGTGCAACAGGGGTTGGCGGCCCCGCTCATGGTCGGCATCGAGAAACAGGGCGCATTCGTCGAACATGCCGAGCTGATCAAGGATTTGATCCCAGTTGGTCATGTCATGCGGCTCCCGACCAGTTACATCAACCGAGTCTTGGGGAGAGCGGAGGCTAATCAGTACGGCGAGGACGAGTTCTACGGTCGCCGCTTCATCTATCGCACTCGCGCCGGCGATCCCCTGGTGATCACGGTCCTGCCAGCAGCAGGATTTGCGCCCTACGACGGAGGCACCGAGGTCGAGGGCTGGGAGGCATTTCCAACGCTGAGCCTGATCTGCGAGGTTCTGGACTCGCTCAGAACCCGGATGTATCAGCACGCTGTCGTACCCGTCGCCCTGGCGCACTCGGCGGCCGCGCTGCCTCTGGGTGTTGGACGATCGGTACTGACCATGATGGCGCAACAGAATATTCCAGGACTGAAGTTTGACTACCAGGCGGTAAAGCCCCCGACATACTTCAACCGATAGCCGGGACCGTGCGCCCGAACGTCCAACTGTCCGGCAAGATAGCACCATGCCGTCGTTGATCTTGCCGCCCGCCACCCTCGCCGCTCGCGAACTCGCTCGGGGCGCACATCTTTTCGGCACCGGCGAAGCAATCGATGCTGAGGCGCGTCCGCTGGTTGCAGAGTTGGAGCCAGTCTCACACGACCTCGCTCATGGCCGCTATCAATCACCCTTGCGCTACCCCGGGGCCAAGTCCTCGCTCGCACCAGTCATCGGGCGAGTGATTACGTCGGCGAAGCAATCGCGGGAAGTGCCCGAAATCAACCTCCTGGTAGAGCCTTTCGCGGGTGGGGCGTCAGCATCGCTGCGCATGATCGGTGACGGCACCGTCGAGCGCATCCTCCTCGCTGATGCCGACCCCCTGGTCACCGCCTTCTGGCAGACCGCAGCCGATGACACGGAGCGCCTCGTCGATCGAATGCACGACGAGTGGAAGCGCTACGTCCGCAACGGCGGCCAGAAGGCCGTTGAACGATGGGACCACTGGCGTGCCTGGTCTCCCCAGCCGGGGATGACCCCACGCAACCGTCGGCTGGCAACTGCGACTCAGTGCTTGTTTCTCAATCGGACCACCTTCTCGGGCATCTTGCACGGAAAAGCTGGGCCCATAGGGGGCCGATCCCAAGCGAGCGCGTACCCGATCAGTTGCCGCTGGAATCCAGATGCACTCGCGGACCGACTCCGATACATCGGCCACCTCTACAACACAGGCCGCCTTGTCGACGTATGGTGCAAGGACTGGCGTCAGACTTTGGACGACGTTCCCGAGTATTATCCGCAACTCCTTCCCTCTCGGGTGGTCGCCTACCTTGATCCGCCCTACGTCGAAAAGGCCTCGCACCTGTACCGGGCGTCTTTCGATCCGCTCGGAGGCTACGGAGGCGACGGGCTTGGCGCAGCTCGGCCCAGCGACTACACCCTGCACCTCAGCCTTGCTAACTACTTGAGGACGAAGGCGCAGTTCCGGTGGTTGCTGAGTTACGACGACCTCCCGATGCTCACCGAGAATGAGTGGCTTTATGCCGACGACCGGATGACACCGTCGCGCTCTGACCGTGAAGTGCTTGGCGTGCGTTGCTGGCGGATCAGCAAGCGTCTGGTCAGCACTCGATACTCGGCGGCAG
Organism: Nocardia sp. NBC_01499; assembly: GCF_045040275.1. Lineage (NCBI taxonomy): Bacteria > Bacillati > Actinomycetota > Actinomycetes > Mycobacteriales > Nocardiaceae > Nocardia > Nocardia sp. NBC_01499. Next base: position 6,827,525 of record NZ_CP109426.1, read on the forward strand.
GGCGAGTCGGAAAGCGATCCGCCGAAGAACTGCTCATAACAACCCTCCCTCCGGCAACCGTTCCGATCGATGACGAATTGCGAGTACTTGAGAGCTCTCCAACATAGAGATTTCCTGCGCCGATCCGGGATGATGTCTATGACTGTCGATGTGAGCTTCGCTGGCACGTCGACGACGGTTTCACCGTCATGGACTAGGCGGTGGGCGAGGTAGCGGCCGATGCCGTCGCATCCCTCGATCGCCCACACCCGATCCGGGTATCGCCTTGCAGCGGTGAGCATTGCGCTGTAGCCGATTTTGCCGGTGTCATATCGCCCGACGATCGATGCGGCGGTGGAAGACAGGGATCTGGTCTAGCCCGCGGACAAGCACGTCCAGCCCGCATGAGGCCCATGCATAGAAATTCGGTTGGCTCATAACCCAGAGGTCGCAGGTTCAAATCCTGTCCCCGCTACAACGAAGAACGGCCCGGAACACACAGTTCCGGGCCGTTTTTCGTTGTCCTTGGGAGCAGATTTGGGAACCTTAGCTAAGCTCAGGATTCCGGATCCGCTATCGGGTGCGGACCAGTGCCGCCCAGTAGATAGTCCGCACCGCGAACCGCCGCATCCTGATCCATCCCTGGCAGCACATGCGAGTACGTCTTGAGCGTGAACGCTACGTCGGCGTGACCGACCCGCTCGCTGACTACCTTCGGACTGATCCCGGCAGCCAGCGCTCCTGTCACGTAGGTGTGCCTGAGGTCGTAGAACCGGATCTCGGGCAGCCCTGCCTCCGCGGCAAGGCGTTTGAACCGCTCCCGGATCGAGTCCGGATGGACAGGTCGACCGTCCTCCCACGTGAACACGAGGTCGGTGTCGGTGTAGTCGATGTCGAAGAATTCTCGTTCGGCATCCTGGATGGTCTTCCAGTCGCTGAGTGCTTGGACGGTCTCCGGGTCGAGGGAGTTCTGTCGTGCTGAGTCGTCGGTCTTGACTTGGCCGTCCTGGGCATAGCCGTCGACGACCACACGGCTCTCGTGGATCGACTGCCGTCCTTGGTCGAGATCGATCGAGGGCCACCGGACTCCGCATATCTCCCCGCGGCGCTGGCCTGTCGTCAGCTCCAGCCGGAACAGTGCGTAGAACCGGTCATGGCGGGCGTGGGCCATGAACTGCGATGCCTGTTGCGGATTCCAGACCGGTCGCTTCTTGCGGGTGACGCGTGGCGGTGTGGCCGCTGAGGCGGGGTTGTCGACGATGTACTTCCAGCTCTTCGCGTCTGCGAGCGCCCGGTGGAGCATGACGTGGATGTTGCGAACGGTCTTGGGTTTGTCGACCGTCAGGCAATTCCCCCAGGCTGCCGTCACGGAATTCCTCCAGTAGACGTGCCTCGCTGCGAGCGTAGCGAGCCGCTTCGAGGTGGTCAGCTGGCGGGTCGGCCTGGCCGTTTGCGGGGCCGGAACGAGGGTCCGTCCATCAAGACCTGATGGCTGGTGTTGATCAGTCTGTCGAGCAGGCTTTCGGCGACGACCGGGTTCGGGAACAGGGCATACCAGTCCTTCGGAGCGCGGTTGCTGGTCAAGATCAGCGGCTTGGCGCTGAGCGCGCGTTCGCTGATCAACTCGTAGAGGTCATCGGCGTGCAGGGCGGTGTGCTCGCGCATCGCGAAGTCGTCGAGGATCAACACGTGCGGGCGAGTGTATTCACGAATCCTTTTGCCCCAGGACCGATCCGCGTGACCACCGGCCAGATCAGCCAGAACGCGACTGGTCTTCGCGAAGCGGACGTCACCGCCGCGGCGGGCGACGGCATGGCCCAGTGCTTGTGCGACATGGGTTTTCCCGACTCCGACCGGGCCGTAGAGGATGACCGATTCCCCGGAATCGAGCCAGCGCAGCGCGGCCAGGTCGCGGATCATCGCCGAGGGGAGTTTCGGGTTCGCGGCGAAGTCGAAGTCCTCGAAAGTGGCTTGTTCTTCGAACTTCGCTCGCCGGATCCTCCTTGTCAGGGCATTGGTTTCGCGGCGGGCGATCTCGTCTTCGCAGAGGACCTGCAGGAACTCGAGGTGCCCGAGTTTCCCGTCGCGGGTTTGGGCCAGGCGGGCGTCGAGAGTGTCGAGCATGCCGGTGAGTTTCAGCGCGCGTAGAACATCGCGCAGGGCGGGGTCGCTGATGGACATGAGTGTGTATTTCCTTGCTGGAGTGAAGAATTAGGAAAGAATTGTTGGCCGGGTGGCGGGCGGGTCAGTTATTGGCGAACTGGTCGGGACCGCGCAGGAACGCCGGGACCTCGGCGATATCGCTGGTAGCGGTGCCGCCGAATGGGTCTTCGGTCTCGGTGCCGACCGCGAGGATGCCTTTGACGGTGCGGTAGGACGGGTCGCCGACCTCGATCGCGCGTGAGCAGGCCGCTTCGAGGCGGTCGAGACCGTATTTCTCGCGTAGCCGAAGGATGCCTTGCGCGGCGCGTAGATGGTGGATCGCGTTGGGTGACAACAGATCACCGATCACCAGCTCGCAAGCCGGGCCGACATCGATGGCGATCTTGCGGCACCAGGTCGGGCCTTGCAGGTGGAACGCGATGGTCTCGGGCGGATAGTGCTCCATATTCGTCGCCCGCCCCGCCAGGCGGCGGACATGGGTCGCGACGACGTGCTGGTCGCGGAAGATCTGCACGATGTCACCGCTGGTGCGGGCGTGCAGGGTTTGCCCGATCAGCCGCCACGGCACCGAATACAACGCTTTCCCGATCTTGATGTGGGTGTCGAGCCCGACTTTCCCGGTCGACCACACCGACAACACGAACGGCGCCGCCGGCAATGGCATCAGCGCGTCGCGTTCTGTCGCTTCGAACACCGGCAACGGTTGCCCACCGTCGAGCGCCCGCGAATTCCGCAACCCCGCGACGTCGCAGCACCACCGGATGGCTTCACCTTGCATCTGGGCCAGGGTGCTGAATTCCCTTCCACGCCAGAAGGAATCGCGAATGTACTGCATTTGACGTTCGACGCGTGGTTTATCCTTCGGTTTGCGGACCCGAGCCGGGTCGATCAACGTCTGGTAGTGGACGGCGAGTTCGGCGTAGGTGCGGTTGAGTTTCGGGTCGTAGAGATCGGGTTTGTCGACGCCGGTGCGTAGGTTGTCGATCACGAGCCGGGCGGGGACTCCGCCGAAGAACTCGAATGCCGCGACATGGGAAGCGCACCACGATGTTTGATCCATCGACAGCACCGGTTGCAGGAACGGCATCCGCGAGCACGAGAGCACCATCACGAACGCCTGCACCGTCACCCGCCGCCCCGAGGTCGGATCGAACCACGACCCGAGCCGGCCGTAATCGATCTGGGCTTCGCTGCCCGGTGGCACCGGCGGGCGCATCACCGTCACTTTGGCCCGGGCGGCCTCGTCAGCGAAATGTGTTGCTATCCAACGGCGTACAGATGATTCCGATACGTCCACCCCGTGGTCGTCGCGTAAGCGTTGCGCGATCGTGGCGACCGTGACACGGTGACCCAGCCAGGACTTGATCCGCTCAGCGTGCGGGTCGATCAACGACCATGTCACTGCCCGCGCGCCCGGATCATGCAGTGCGGGAAACCATTCCGCGACTCGCTCGGCCCACTGCTCAGCAGAAAGGGGTGGGCTCGCGCCCGGTGTTATGCCAGCGGCAACCGCTGGCGCGACGTACTTCCGGATCGTTTTCCGGTCGATCCCCAGCGATGCCGCCAGTTCGCGTTGTCCGCGACCGGCCTGCCAGTGGGTGTAGAGCTCGACAAGATCGAACATCGAGAAACTCCTCCTCGCCATCTCTTTCTCGCTCTCCTCGCCGGAACAACCGTCGAGGACAAGCGAACATGTGTGCGAGACACGCCGACCGGCGACACACCGCCAGGTGGGGGAATTACGTGACGGCCGGTGGAGGAATTGAGTGACGGACAGTGGGGGAATTCCGTGACGGAACTACCCCTCACCTGGGGGAATTACTTGACGGCTGACAGGTTGCAGCCCTTTCGACTGCGGTACCGGGATCCGTCCAGCTTTGTACCTGCGGATCGCGGCGCGCGCGGCATGGATCGAAACACCACACGCGGAGACCATGTCCCGTGGTACTGGGTCGCGGCCGCGTTTCACCTGCTGCGACCAGTACCGATACATCACGGTGTTCGTATCCGGCTTGATCCGACCAGCCGAGAGCAACTCACCGTAGAACTTCATCAGACCCGGCGCTGAGAGGTCCTGAAGCACGCCGGATCCGATGCGTGGCTTGACATACGCACGGCATAGGGTGCTCCAGTTATCCCATGTCGTCGCGTCGACCGACATCTTGATCGCGGGCAACCATTCGTTGATGAACCCAGCGACAGTTCGTCGCGATCGCTTCACATACCGGCCGCGTTCGGTCTCTGCGATCGCGTCGCGGCAGGCTGTCCACGCTTCCTTCTCGGTCTTGAATCCGCCCTTCGTGATCGAGGGATGCTTACCCTTCTCGTTCACCTCGGGCGATGGGAATTTGTAGTACCAGCTCGAACCTCGTTGGTAGACGTGGCCTTTCATCAGGCAGCCTCCATCATCTCGCGCAGCCGGGCGGTGATTACGTAGATCCGTCCGCCCAGTGGCTTGATAGGCAGTTCGCCCGCATGTGCGAGACGGTAGCCAGCCGATCGGCTGATGCCCATCAGCTTCGCCGCACGAGGAACCGCCAGCAGCAGCGGCAGGTCCTGCCATGCTTCGGGGTATTCGGTGTCCAGCTCGACTTTGTCCATGAAACCGTCCTAATCAGTTAGTAGGGATTGGGGTACCGGCCGGAACGGCCGGGTTCTTGTTCCTCGGATCTGGTCTGTCCTAATCAGTTAGTAGGGATTGGGGTACCGGCCGGAACGGCCGGGTTCTTGTTCCTCGGATCTGGTCTGTCCTCGGGTGACGCCCAGAGTGTCCCGGCGTTGGAATGCCTTAAGAGAGAACGGCGCGCCTGAGGGCAGATCGAGCTGTGTGGTGGTGGGATTCCGTTGCTCGAGCCCGCCGCAGGGGTGACTTCTTCGATTCGTTCGCGAGCCTTGGAGCTCTTGGAGAGCATGGAGTCCTTGCCAGCGGACGCCGGATAATCCGGGTGGATGGACATATGGGTCCGGGCTGGCGGACATGATTTCTCCGGATGGGCGGACGTCTGGGTCTCCGGGACACGCCTGAGTAAATGCGAAACGGGATCTCTTCGGGCGGGTTGGCTGAGTGGTGTGTGATCGCTCGCCAACTGCGTCGAAGGGATCCCGTTGACCAAGTCTGACAGGGAGATCATGGAGATTCTGGAAGCGTTCGATTTGACACGCTGCGCGCATTCGGCGGCAGCGTTGTCGGGGGTGGATGAGAAGACGGTGGCCCGGTATGTCGCGATCCGCGACGCGGGCCGCGATCCGCTGGTGAAACTGCCGCGGCCGAAGTCGATCGACCCGTTCGTGGGCAAGATCGAGGAGTGGGTCGACAAGTCCCAGGGCAAGGTGCGCGCTGATGTGGTGCATCAACGACTGCAGGCGATGGGGTTCACCGGCACCGACCGCTCGACGCGCCGCGCGGTCGCCGAGGCGAAGACGGCGTGGAAGGCCGGCCACCGCAGAAAATATCGGCCGTGGCTGCCCGAGCCGGGCATGTGGCTGCAATTCGACTGGGGTGAGGGCCCGAAGGTGGCTGGTCGGCGGACCCAGTTGTTCTGCGCCTGGCTGGCGTGGTCACGATATCGGGTGGTGATCCCGTCGTGGGATCAAACCCTGGGTTCGCTGGTGCTGGGCATTGATGTGACGTTGCGCCGGATCGGTGGCGCCCCAACGTATTTGCTCACCGACAACCCGAGAACGGTGACGGTGGACCGGATCGCAGGGCTGCCGGTGCGGCATCCGGAAATGGTCGCGGCCGGAAGGCATTACGGCTGCAAGGTGGAAACATGCGAGCCCTTCGATCCGGAGTCCAAGGGCGGCGCGGAACACACGGTGAAGATCGCGAAAGCCGATCTGGTGCCGACCACGGCGAATCTGCTGCCCGAGTATTCCTCGTTCACCGAGCTGGCGGATGCGTGCTGGGCGTGGTGTGAACGCATCAACGCCCGCCCGCATCGCGAGACCGGTGTCGCGCCGATCGCTCGCCTGGGGATCGAGCGTCAGCATCTGCATGTGCTGCCGGGCGAACCGCATGCGATCGCTCTGGGTGAGGAACGCCTCGTCGGTGACGACCAGACTGTTCGATGGGGGTCGGTGCGGTATTCGACCCCGGACGGGCACCAGGGCGCCAAGGTGTGGTGCCGCGTCGCCGGTGAGGAGTTGGTCATCACCGCCCGAACCCCGCACGGGCTGGCCGAGATTGCCCGCCACCAGCTTTCGACGCCCGGTAATCCGCGCATCCTCGACGAGCACTATCCCCATCACGCGGGCGGGGATCTACCGCGGGTGCGGAAATTGCGGCCTCGGACGGTTGAGGAGATCGCGTTTCTCGACCTCGGTGAAGGCGCCCGCCGCTGGCTCACCGAAGCCTCGGCCACCGGGGTGTCGCGGATCCGGGCGAAGATGACCCGGGCTCTCGAGCTCGCCGCTATCACCGGGGCCGATGCGGTCGACGAAGCTCTCGGTGCCGCTGCGGTCGCCGGACGGTTCGACGACGGCGACACCGCCGCCATCCTCGATCACCTCGCCAAGTTCTCCAGCCTCGCCGACGTCGTGCGCGCCGACGAGGCGCATTCGGTCCAACCCGGGACCGCGGGCTGGGGGAGGTTCGGAGCATGAGCCACCCGAAAGCCCCGGCGCTGCCCGACGAACTGGAAGCGATCTGCCGCCGGATGCGGCTGCCGTATCTGCGCAAGGCCGCACCCGATGTCCTGGCCACCGCCCGCGCCCAACGCTGGGACCCCGCAGAGGTAGTTCGGGTACTACTCAACGAGGAGGTCACCGGACGCAACTCCGCCACCCGCCGCCAACGCCGCAAACGCGCGAATTTCCCCACTGGCAAGACGTTTTCGTCGTGGCTGCCGGAGGAGTCAACGATCTCCGAAGCAACGCAGAATGCGCTTTCCACTCTGGAATGGGTTGGGCGACATGAGAATTTAGCTGTCGCTGGCCCCTCCGGCACGGGCAAGAGTCACTTCGTCGAAGCCCTCGCGCATTCGGCGATCGAGAAAGATCTGCGGGTGTCGTGGTTCACCCTCGAATCCCTGGCCACCATGATCGGCAAGGCCAAGGTCGACGGCTCGATCGCTCGCGCGGTTGCCCGCATCTGCTCTTGCGATCTGATCGTGGTTGATGACATTGGCATGTTGCCGGTTGGCGCTGACGCCGCCGAAGCGTTCTACCGTGTCATCGACGCCGCCTACGAGCGGCGTTCTATCGCGGTGACCAGCAATATCCACCCCAGCGGATTCGATTCGATCATGCCCAAAACTTTGGCCACCGCGACCGTCGATCGGCTCCTGCATCATGCGCACCTGGTGCTGACGAAAGGTGATTCCCACCGGCTGGCCGAAGCATTCGCCGGCAAGGGGGTGACGCCACTGACCTGACCTGATTCAGCCGGAGAACTGATGTCCACCGGCCCGAAGATCTGCTGTCCACCCAACCGGACCCGTCAAGTCCACCCGCCCGGAGGTCCCGCTGCCCGTTGACAGTCCTGCGGTGTGCTGGAGTCACGGACGGCTAATGAGATGTCGGACCATCGAGTCCCGTGATTAGGGTGCCGCGTGACCCCAACCAGGCTCGTCCCCTGCATGAAACCTGATGAAGGAGAAGTGATTTGGGATCTACTTGTGGAATCGACTGGGCCGAGGCCCATCATGACGTCGCGATCGTCGACCACGACGGCCGGGCGACGAGCAAAGCCAAGATCGGCCACGACGCGGCAGGGTTCGCCCAACTTCTGAACATGCTCGCCGAAGCCGGCGATACCGCCGAGAACCCGATCCCGATCGCCATCGAAACCGACCGTGGCCTGTTGGTGGCTGCCCTGCGGGCGACCAGCCGACCGGTCTATGCGATCAACCCGCTCTCGGCCTCGCGTTACCGCGCCCGCCATCAACCCGCGGGATCGAAATCCGATGCCGCCGACGCCGTGCTGTTGGCCAATATCCTGCGCACCGACGCTGACGCGCACCGACCATTGCCTGCCGATACCGAACTCGCGCAGGCGATTCGAGTGCTGGCCCGCGCCCAGCAGGACGCGGTGTGGTCGCGTCAGCAGATCGGTAACCGCGTGCGTGATCTGCTCAAAGACTTCTACCCCGCCGCCGTGGCAGCCTTCGCCGGCCTGTCCGGCGGCGGCCTGGCCCGCCGCGACGCCCGCACCATCCTCACCGCAGCACCGACCCCAGCGCGGGCAGCGAAACTGACCCGCGCCCAGCTGCGCGCACTGCTGGCCAAAGCAGGCCGCCAACGCGGCATCGACACCGACGCCGAACGCCTGCACGCGATCTTCCGCGCCACTTACCTGCATCAACCACCCATGGTGGAGAATGCCATGGGTATTCAACTGTCCGCGCTGCTGCGCCAGTTCGCCGCCGCCGCCACCGCCGCCGAAGACCTCGCCGAGGCGGCCACCGCCCATTTTGAGCGGCACCCGGACGCGAAAATCATCGTCAGCTTCCCCGGACTGGGATCGTTGACCGGCGCCCGGGTGCTCGCCGAAATCGGAGACGACCGCGACCGCTTCACCGATGCACGCGGGCTCAAAGCCTTCGCCGGATCGGCACCCATCACCCGCGCCAGTGGCAAGAAAACCGTTGTCCTGCACCGGCATATCAAAAATCGGCGTCTCGCCGCGGTAGGACCGATCTGGGCGCTGTCCTCGCTGAAAGCCTCGCCCGGAGCGCGGCGCCACTTCGATGCCCGCCGCGCCGCCGGGGACTGGAACCAGCAAGCCCAACGACACCTGTTCAACAAATTCCTCGGCCAACTCCACCACTGCCTGCAAACCAGCAGTCTCTTCAACGAACATCACGCGTTCCCACCTCCTCTCGCGGTCGCGGCTTGACTTTTAACTTCATGAGATGTCTCTCTAGGAGCCAACAGTTCGCGCGTCCCACGCGTATGGACATCCACGCTCCATCCGATCGGTTAGTCAATAGTGTTGCAGGAGAAGAAATTTCATTTCGTTGTTCTGGGTGGGTCAGGTTCGGGATCGTGGGCACGGGCAGGCACGGTTGGTACGCTGCACCCTTGGACTCCGGATATCGGCCATGGTTTCAACAAGACGAAACGCGATTTCTCGGCGAGCTGTCGATCCGGCGGCGTTGGTAGGTCTGCAACGCACCATCGGTGTGCACGGTTGATGACACCCCGGCGGGCTAGCAGGTTCGCGCCAGTGGTGGGCACCCTTCAGATGAAAGGGGTGCGACCAGCGGTTCCTTGGCGGGCAGCTGGCTATTGACCTAAATTTGACTGTCAGACGGCAGATGTCGCCGGTTGGGCGCGCCACATCCTCGGACCGTGTTGCGAACCCTCGTAGAGGGCGATAGGGACTCCGCACAATGCCAAGCTGCGTGCGGTGCCGCTGCTATTGCGAACCCTCGTAGGGGCAATGAGGACCGGACGCTGATCCTGGTGGGCACCTCCGGGTCGATGCAGTTGCGAACCCTCGTAGGGGCGATGAGGCCCTGCTTGATCAGGGAATTGGCACCCCTCCCGAGCGAAGGTTACGAACCCTTGTAGGGCGATGAGGACGTCGTGGCTGGTGCTGGAGGCGACGTGGGTGGCCGGTTGCGAACCCTGGTAGGGGCGATGAGGTCCCGAAATTGACTGGTACACAACGATATCGCGCACGCCGTTGCGAACCCTCCTAGGGGCTATGAGGACAAGGAATTCATCCTGATCGGCCCGGCCTGCACAGTGATGTTGCGAACCCTCGCAGGGGTGATGAGGACCTTCCGCTACGGGACACCAGCGAGCCGGTCCGACCCGCTGCGAACCCTCGTAGGGGCGATGAGACTCGGAGGCCAGGTAGTAATACGAGCGATACATCTGCGGGTTGCGAACCCTCGTGGGGGCGATGGGGACTACCGCAGCTCGCGTACCTCCGAGATCGAGTTCGGGTTGCGAACCTTAGTGGTCCCGCCCGCAAGTTCTTCGGGGGTTCACGCGGCGGCTGGTGATGCGGCAGTCTGGTGATCGCAGCCGGTGGGCTGTTGGGAGTGCTCGTTCTGTTCGGGTCGCTCGATCCGGGCCAAGAGGTCGGCGAGGTCGGCCTGGGTGAACTTCCATTCGAAGGGCCGGGCGGTCTCGTTGTAGCGACGCCCGAAGGCGGTGAGCCGGTCTTCGACCTGGTCAAGTCTGGTAAAATCGTTGGGAGACACGACCTTTCGTTGCACGATGGAGAAGTAGATCTCCACTTGGTTCAACCAGGAGGCGTGTACCGGAGTGTGGACCATGACCGCGTTGAGAAACCGCGCGGCCAGCCGATCGGCGGCGGCTTTGCCTCGGTGGCTCGAGCCGTTGTCGACCACCCAGAACACACGCTTGGCCGAGGCGTAGGGCTCGCTGGTCATGACCTTCTCGACGAGGGTCATGAACGGCACGATCCCGGTCTTTGCCGCGCAGTGCCCGAATACCTGGGCATGGTGCACGTCGTAGCCGGCCTTCCGCGACATCGCCTGGCTGCACAGTCCTGCTAACGGACCGCCCAGCCATACCTCGGAGCTGCTGATGCCCACACCAGAAGCCCACGGCTACAACCAACCACAGAACCTGGCCGAACTGCTCGCAGTGCTCGATGAATCCTTCGTTGCCGAGAGCTGCCGATCGCCGAACTGCTGGAGAAGTTCCTTGAGTTACGCGGCAGCCTCCACCCCGCCTTCCATGCCAACAACCTGATCGACCACCTATGCTTTACGGCCGCCGAACCTGACACGAATTACATTGGCACGCTACATACTTCGACGGATTGAGTAGTTCAGAGAAGACATGCCCGCTCTCGAGTCCCGGCGGATCGCCGAATACAGCTGCGCCTTGGATTGGTTCGGCGGCACAGGTCCACTCCTACGGGCCGTTGCAGTCTGATAGCAGGCTGATCTTGCCACTGCAACCCGTCAGGCGGTGTCAAAATTGGCGGATACCAACACCTTCCGCCGCAGGGGTGGTGTCGAGATTCACCGATCAACGGTGTCGTGATTCACAGACAAAACCAGGTGTCGCCGCGAGTGGACGACGACTATTCGACGGCTGTTGTCCTTGTTCCGGAGGACGCTAGGATTTCAGGTGTTGCGCGGTTTCTCCTCGCCGCGACACGGTGTCGAATGCTGGGGTATGGCTGGCGGTGTCATGATTCAGAACTGTTCCGGGTGCACGAGTCGAGCGATCTTGTCGACTGCGAGGTCGTTGCTCGGGCCGAGATAGATCGAGTCTGACAGCACCGCATAGTTCCCGGTCTTGGTGGCCTCCCACTGTGGGAACTTTGCGAGCAGGCGCTTGGCGACGGAGTCGATGTCCGGAATGCGGTAATTTACTATGACGAGCGCGTCGACCGGGGTGACCGCCAGCTGCTCTGAGCTGATCGCGACGAAGGCGGTGCCGTCGGCCCGCTCGAACGGGTTCACCGCGCCAGCGGTACTGATGATTTTGTTCCAGATACCTGTCGCGCCAATCAACGGAAGGTCCGGCCCCGCACCCATGTCCATACCGGCGAACACCAGTAGTACATTTTTCTTCGGCCGCCCAGCCACCTTCGCAGCCGTGGCAGCTATCTTACTTTCCGAGTCGGCGATGAGCTTGTCGGCCCGGCCCTGCACATCGAAGATCGCACCGAGATCGCGCAGCAGCGCGTAGCTGTCCTCGATTGACGGTGTGCCCACAACACTGCCGGTGGCGCCGCAGTACCCGCGCGGCACGTAAGTATTGGCACCTGCAGCGGCCAGCTCCTTGCGGGTGGCGTAGCCCTCATCGGCAGAGAACCCGCCCGTGTAGTCGGAGATTACAAAGTCCGGTCGCTGGGCGAGAATGGCCTCTCTGGGGATATCCTGCGCGCTGTTGGGGATGATGCCACCAGTTGGAAGGGCATCGATCGCGACGGCGCGGCCGGGCACATCGGATGCACCGTACGACTGGGCGTTAGCCACGATGCGGTCGGAGACACCTAGCGCGACCAGCGACGACACTTCGGCGACGGAACCTCCGTTCATCACGACAACCCGTTTCGGTATCTCGGTGAAGGTGTAGCCCTTGCCGCAGTTGTCGATCGAGATAGGGTAATGAATTTCGCCCTCCGTTGGCGCGGCAGTTATCGTGCCCGTGGAAGTTTCAGTCACCGATGTAGTGCATCCGGCGGCAAGGGTACTCACCGCAAGCGCTGTGACAACGGCCAGCGTGGCGAAAGCGCATTTCACGAGACAGGTTTTCCTTCGATGAGATGGCGATTGGGGGGGCGAGGAAAGAAGCCGGTCGTGATGAGAAAATCGATCCCTGCGGGCAGGGTGTTGGTGGAATCCGCCGGTGGGAGCGGCGAATCGGCGAGTGCGGTCCGGATGTTGGTACGGTCAAACACGATCGGAGTGCTCGGTTGTCCGAGATTGGCAGCGTGGGTGCGGGCAATGGTGAGGGTGTGGTCGCCGTCGGCTGCAGCTCGATCCTCCAGCTCAGTTAGGCGGGCCTGCCACTGTGGGCTTGACAATGTGGCGATCCGATAGCCGCGTGCGCGCAGCTGCTCGATCACCTCCCTGAACGCCAGAGGGCGCGGGCTGGTCAGGTGATACGTGTGCCCCACGGGCTTCCGGGTGACGAGGTGAGCGATGGCGGCGGCGACCCATTCCACCGGAACCAGGTCGACCGTACCGCAGTCGTACAGGTCCCTTGGCGCGGCGCCAGTGATGATCATGGCCCTGATCAGATTCCAGAACGCATCGTCGCGACTGGTACTACCGGTCACCGAATGGCAGCCGATCCGGCTGGGGCGATACACCGAGACTGGCACACCGCGCTCCGCCGCGAGCAACACCAATCCCTCCGACACCCACTTGCTGCGAACATAACCGTTGGGCACCAGCGACGTCGCGGATACTCGCCGGCCCTCGGGCACGATCGGCGGATTGCCGTCGACGGCATAGGCGCTGTCGCAGCTGGACACGAAAAACACAGGCTTTAACACACCGGTGGTGGCCAGCTGCAGAATACGTTCGGTGCCACGGACATTGGCCTGATACAGCCGATCGTAGGTTTCGAAGTGGTGGACCCAGGCGCCGTTGTGCACGATGACGTCGACGGTTTCTGACAATTCCCGATAGCGCAGCGCCGACGTCCCCAGTAGCGGACTGCCAAGATCGCCTGCGACGGCGGTGATCCGGGAGTGCAGTGCGGCGGTGTCAAGACGGTGTGCCTTGAGCGCGCCGCGTAGCCGCTTGAGCGCTGCGGCGTCGTCGGCGGCACGGACCAGACAGTGGATGTGTAGGTCGGTGCGTTCGATCAGGGCCGCAAGTAGGAAGACACCAAGAAACCCGGTGGCGCCGGTGAGCAGCAGAGTGCGCGGACGGGGCCGCGCGGGTCGGGCGCGACCTGCCTGGATCGCGTCGGGAAGTGCGATGTCGGATGCGATATCGGTATTGGTACTACCTGATTCACCGCTGTACTCGCCGGCGTCGAGGAACGTTGAAAGTCCGGCGATCGTCGGGTTGCCGAAGATCGCGCGCAGGTCCAGCCGCACGCCGAAGGCCTGCCGGATCCCGCTCAGCACGCGCGCCGCGCGCAGCGAATGCCCGCCGAGAGCGAAGAAATCGTCATCAACCCCGACGACGGGCAGCTCTAGTGCATCAGCGAACAGGCGCGCAAGAGTGCGTTCGGAGTCGGTGCGGGCGGGTCGCACCGAGACCAGCGCGGGCGGTGGCGCGGGAAGCGCACCACGATCAAGCTTGCCGCTGACGGTCGAGGGTAGACGGTCCAGGAAGACGAATACGGAGGGAACCATGTAGTCGGGCAGAAATGCGGCGGCGTGGGCGCGCAATGCGGCAGGCTGCGGCACGTCGGCACCCATGACCACACTGTGCGCAACCACATAGGCCACCAGTACCTCGCCGTGCATGCGAACGGCGGCGGCGGCGACCCGAGGATGGGCGATGAGCGTGGTTTCTACCTCGCCAACCTCTATGCGGTAGCCACGTAACGACATCTGGCTGTCGACGCGGCCGATATAGTCCAGGTCGCCGCGCGTGGTCCAGCGGACAAGATCGCCGGTCCGGTACAGGCGCGTGCCGGGAACGCCGAACGGGTCGGCGACGAAACGGCTCGCCGTCGCCGACGAATGTCCCGAATACCCCTGCCCCACTGGTGTTCCACCCACATATAGCTCCCCGGCCACTCCTGGAGGCACCGGCCGCAGCGTCCGATCGAGCACATAGCAGCGCCCGTTGGTCACTGGGACGCCGATCGAGGGCGCCTGGGTGCGATCGCCATTGGCCCAGCTGGCGTCGACCGTGCATTCGGTCGGGCCATACAGGTTGTAGACTGCAACGCCCGGCTGCTCGCGCAGTGCAGTCCACAGCGCCGCATCGATCGCCTCTCCGCCGACGGCAATGACCGTCGGATGCTGCGGCTCGACGAACAGTCCTGCGTTATGCAATTCCCTGGCGAAAGTCGGTGTGATGTCGAGGAAGTCGATGCGCTGCTCACGTATGTAGGCCAGCAATTCGTTGGTGTCGCGACGCAGCCGGTCATCGATGAGGTGCAGTTCGTGCCCGGCCAGCAGCCACAGCAGCCCCTCCCACGAGGTGTCGAACGACATCGACGCGGTAAGTGCCGCGCGCATCCGACGGCCACCGTGCGCTGCCACGGCGGGCTCGATCAGGTGCATCCTATGGTGATGGAACAGATTCACCGCGCTGCGATGGGTGATCGCTACTGGCTTCGGCCTGCCGGTGGTGCCTGAGGTATGGATCAGCCACGCGACCTGGTCGGGGTGGATGCTGGCGAAACGCGGCAGGCTCGGCGCCTGAGGGTCAATGGCGTCCAAGACCGTCAGGTTGTCGTGCCAGCGCTTCGGTATCGAGTGCATCAGCGCGCACAGTAACGACGGCTGCGCGTTCGTCCAACCCGTCGAGCAGCAGAGCGATCCGCTCAGCGGGCTGAGTGGCCTCGAGCGGGACGTAGGTTGCGCCGCAGTCGAGGATCGCGAACACTACGCTTACCGCCTCGACCGTCCGCGGCAGCAGGACCGCAACGACCGACCCGGGCCGCACGCCGGTGGATTGCAGCAGGCCGCTGAGAGCCGCTGTGTGCGTGCCGATCTCGGCGAAAGTCAGGGTTACCTGCCTGCGGTCGATGGTGGTCGCGGTCAGTGCCGGCGCATGCGGAGTTTGTCTGATCCGCTCGGCAAAGATCTCAGCGATCGTCTCGTGCGGCCAGATATTCTCGGCGCCGCGGCCCGCAGCGAGCAACAGTGCGCGTTCACCGGGCAAGAACAGCTCAGCGTCCCAGACTGGCTTATGTGGTCGCTCCAGCGCAGTGCGCAGGAAGCCGAGGAAACGCTGCAGGTGCGTAGCGAGTTCGGCAGCGGTACAAGAGTCTGGGTGGCCGTCGAGGCAGAGCAGGGCGTCGGTGCCGTCGCCGCGGTCGTAGATGTTGAACACGATGTCATCGAGCATGCCCGCAGCCACGTTGTGCGCGGTGCTGGTGCAATCGGCCAGCCGCAGGTCGTAGTCGAACAGCATGATATTCACCGACGGCCCATACATGCGGCGATCACTGCCAACCAGCCCGAGATCACGGCGGATGTGTTCGGCACGGTAGCGATGGTGGCGCCGACTTCGCACCAGGTGGCGAGCCACCTGCTGAGCGAGGTCCGTCAGCGCAGGCGCCCCGCTCAAATCGGTCCACATCGGGATCCCGTTGAGCGTCATACATGGAACGCGCAGAGCGGGGGTTCCGGTGCGCAGCATCACTGGCAGCGCCAGGCAGACTTCGTCAACGCCAGTGATGCGGTGAACGTAGGCTGCGACGGCCGCATAGAACACATCGGTCCACGTGGTGCGGGCGGCCTCGGCGGTACGGCGCAACAGCACGCCGAGATCGGTCGGTATCCGGGCGGATTCGCGCAGTCCCCGCGCTGGGATAGCGCTTCCGGCGGTGCCGGACAGAGCCACAGGCGCCGGACGACCGCGGTAGTAGTCCATCCAGAAGGCGCGATCACTGGCCTGCTCTGCGGACCCGGAGTACTCCGCGTCGGCCTCCATCACCTCATACCACGACCCGAACGCGACCGGTGCGGGTGCGACACTGGCGACCGCCGCTGTATACCGATCGGCTACTCGATGCGCGAGCAGTGCCATTCCGTACCCGTCGAGCAAGATGTGATGCACCCGGTGGTACCAAAGGGTGCGGCTCTCGCTTAGCCGGAACACGATGTGCGCAAACAATGTTCCCGTCAATAGATCACGCGGCTGCTCAACCTCATCGGCCATGGCGGCCAGTGCCGTGCCCAGCGGATCGGCATCGTCTGCCAGGTCAACAACCTCGACGTCCCAGTCCAGTGGGGCGGTGTACTGCCGCGGCCCGTCCTCGTCCTCGCGAAAGCGCACATTCAGCGCAGGCACCTCGGCGACAGCGGACCGGATGGAAGTGACCAGCGCATCCAGTTGGAGCGGCCCTGAAATATCCATGTATTCGGCGATATTGAATACTGCCGAGCCCGAAACGAGCTGCTGGGCGAGCCACACGCCTAGCTGGGCCGCCGTCAGTGGTATGCCGATAAGTTTGCCGCGGGGCGCCGAGCGGCGCTTCAGGCTGTCAGTCACGATGTAGGCCGTGACATAAGCAGCAACCACCAGTCCCGCAGCGTAGGGCGTTCGGCGAGATCGGCGAAACCTACTACGACACCGTAGGTTTTCCAATGCGTGAGCAGGCCGATCAACCGCACTGAGTCTAGCCCAGCCGCAAAGAGGTCGTCGGTATCGCCGAGTTCGTCCGATGTCAGGTAGAGCGACTCGGCGACTAGGGTGCGGATGACGTCATAGGTTAGTGTGCCGGTCATGTTATTCAGTTGACCTGTCTTTCCCTGTCGCCCCACGACCGCGCGCGCAGCTGTCGACGCAGGATCTTGCCGCTCGGATTGCGTGGAATAGAGTCGACGAATTCGAAGCGGGCCGGAATCTTGAACAGTGCCAAGCGGTCTCGGCAGAACAGAACCAGCTCGCGGGCGCGAACCTGATGATCGGGTCTGCACGCGACGAATGCGTACGCCAATTCGCCCAGCACATCGTCGGGTACGCCGATCACAGCCGAATCCGCGACGGCAGGATGTTCCGCGAGGATGCGCTCGATCTCAGTGGGATAGATATTCTCGCCACCGACAATGATCATGTCTTTGAAGCGATCCCGGATATAGATGTACCCCTCGTCATCGAGAAAGCCCGCGTCGCCGGTGTGAATCCAGCCGTCCACCAGTGTTCGTGCGGTGGCGTCGGGAAGGTTCCAATAGCCGAGCATGGCCGCCGGCGTGTGCAGGCAGATCTCGCCCACCTCGCCGTTGGGCCGTGGTCTGCCCATCGCATCGATGATCTTCGCGGTCACTCCCGGATAAGGACGGCCCGCCGCCGCGAGCCGCAAGTTGCCCGACTTATGATCGGCAGGCGGAAGGCAAATCGCGGTGTTACCAGTCTCGGTGAGCCCGTAGATCTGAGCGAACTCGGCGCCGCACAGCATCATTGCCTCGCGGAGCAGGGTTTCGGAGATAGGTGATCCGCCGTAGACGACTTTGCGTAGTGAACTGAAGGTATCGGCAGTGACGTGTGGCTCGTCGATGAGCAGCCGCAGCATCGACGGCACCAAGCACACGATAGTGATTCCGGTGTCTTCGATCAGCCGCACCGCGTCTCTGCTGTCAAATCGCGGCATCGCTACATTGGTGATGCCTGCCGCGAATCCCTGCATCGCCCACCAGATTCCGCCAACGTGGAAACCCGGAATGCCGATAAGGCTGCGATCGCCCACACGGAAGTCGATCCAGTCCAGTCCATGCTCGGCGAGCGCGTCTGTGATGGCAAAGAAGCTGTGCTGCGCGAGCACCACCCCCTTGGGCAGTCCGGTGGTTCCGCTGGTGTAGAGCTGAACCATCGGATCCGCACGGCCGGATGGTGTTTCGTGCGTGCTTGGCTCGGCAGGGCAGCCGAGCCAAGCAACGAATTCGGTGTCGTCGATCCGCAAAATGCGTTGCGTCAGTGCTGCGGAACACGCAACGTCGGCAGTCTCGGCATCTACCAACACCAGCGTGCTGCCCGAATCCTGCACGATGTGCTCGACCTCAGGTGGGGCCAAGCGGAAGTTGATCGGGACCAGCACCGCGCCGAGCCGAGCACAGGCGAACACCAGCCGGTAGTAGTCGACCGATTCTTTGCCCAGATAGGCGACCCGAACGCCGGTAGTCACACCGGCGCCTGCCAACCCGTTAGCGATTCGGATGCTGTCGGCGCGCAGTGTGGCGTAGTCGAGTTCAATTCCGGCGCAGACGATTGCCGTGATAGCAGGACGGTTGCTCGCATGATCGTCCAACATCGAGGTAATGGTCGACTGCGTCACGTCACCGGCTCCAGCCGTCTCCGAGGGGATACGATGGCCAGCCGCACACTCGCCGCACACTGCCCTCCCAGGTCGTCCCAGCATCGGAAGGTGGTGTCCAGCGCTGTGAAGGGGGCCCTATCATCGCTGCGGAAGCGTTCCTCGACAGCGGAAAGCGTGAATTCCCCGTGGAATCGGAGAGGGTGGATCGGCCTGTGAAAGGTGCTGTTAAAACGCGTGATGAGGATGTCGGGCAATTGCCGTTCCCAGTAATCGTCCATGGTCCACGTACCGAAGTACTGACCCACCTCGTGCCGCACCAAGACCGCGAAGGTCTGGTACATGATCTGGTTATAACAGATGTTCATCTCGACCGCATTTAGATGACCAGTGGCATCGATGTAACAGGATTCCGGGATCTCGAACATCCCGGTGCCGGTCACGCGCAGCCCTTCGGTGTCAACCGCCAGCCTGCGCAGATAGCGACAGTGAGGCTTGTAACAGCGCAGCACGTCGGCCATCAACTGCTCGTCGTGTGGGAAGTGCTCGCGTGTCACTAGTGAGGACTCGCTCACCGACACGAATTCGGCGGCCATCGGGACGATTTCGGTGGGCACACCGGGTTCATGACGAACTTCGCACGGCTGTCTGTGGTCGCGCCAGCTACCGCCTCCGGTCTCGTTGCTCATGCTGAACGACCTCCATCGTCATACACAGTGACCCTGTGCGAAACCGTTGGCTCATCACTAGCCGAATGCAATGCCCGGTGCACCAAGCTGCGGTTGTCCCAGATCAGCAGGTCGCCCTTGTCGTAGGTCTGCAGTCGGATCGCCGGATGCTCGAAGGTGCTATCGAGTTGTCCAGTGGCGCTGAGTAGCTCGTGAAGTAAGTCGGGGCGCTCGACACCATCGGCGTCGGTAATGCCGGTGGTGAATCCCTCGCTGACGTAGGCCACCGGCTCGCCGGTGTGCGGATGCGCATGCACGGTGGGCAGGTTCACCGGCGGAGTCGTCGTGGCGATATCGTCAAGCACCTCCGAGATCGGTCTGTAGACATCGTGCGGCCGGATCTTGAAATAGCGGTGCACGCTGTGTGTCGCGGTGGTGCCCTTCAATGCTCGCTGTAGGGCCGGATCGAGCGCCTGGTACTCACGTACCAGATCAATGAAGAATGTGCCGCGATCGCGCGAGGGCACCAACCGGGGGTGAATAAGGGTGAGGTCGAACGGGCGTGGCATGAACTGATAGTCCGAATGCCAGAATTTCCCAGTCTTGGGCACACCGATGTGTTGTTCACCGGTGTCGAGGTTCGACGAGACGAAGACCTCGGCGACGTCCGGGTGGTGATAGATCGGCTCGTAGTAGGGTTTCGGTTCGCCGAAAAGCCGTCCCAGCGCTACAAATTGGTGCGGATCCAGATCCAGCCCTTTGACGACCGCGATCCGTTCGCGATACACGGCGCGCCTGACCTCGACCACGTGTGCGGACGAAGTGGGGTCGAACCCCTCGACGACGACGCCGAACGCTCCCTGTGCGCTGATCCGCACCGCTGCTGATTGGGTTGCTTGCATGACCATCCCGACTATCTAAGTTAGTTCGTTAGACACCCATACGATCTAGCTACTCGCTTCCGTGGTCAATGTCCCAGTTCCGGGACAATGCG
Organism: Nocardia sp. NBC_01499; assembly: GCF_045040275.1. Classification (NCBI taxonomy): domain Bacteria; kingdom Bacillati; phylum Actinomycetota; class Actinomycetes; order Mycobacteriales; family Nocardiaceae; genus Nocardia; species Nocardia sp. NBC_01499. Next base: position 6,847,658 of record NZ_CP109426.1, read on the forward strand.
ATTCCCCTCATATCGTGGAGGCCGGACCATAGAGGAAAGGCCAGATGGCGGAGAAGAGACGCAAGTTCGATGCGGACTTCCGTGAGGGAGCGGTCCGGATCGTGCGGGAGACCGGGCGGCCGGTAGCGCAGGTCGCCCGTGAGCTGGGAGTGAACGAGGGAACGCTGACTACGTGGGTGGCGCGGGATCGGCAGCAGCGCGATGGCGCGGCCGGTGACCGGTTGAGCGAGTCCGAGCGTGAGGAGTTGCTGCGGTTGCGGCGCGAGAACGCCGAGCTGGCGATGGAGCGCGATGTGCTCAAGCGATCAGTGGTCCTGTGGGTGAAGGAGGCGACCAAGTGAGCGTGGCCCGGTTCATCGCCTCCCAGAGGACCGAACACGGCGTCCCGCATGCTGTGGCCTGCCGCGCCATGGACGTGAGTGAGTCGTGGTTCTACAAGTGGCACGACCGGCCGCCGACACCGCGGCAGCAGCGGCGTGAGGAGCTGACCGAGGCGATCCGGGTGATCTTCGAATTCTCCGGCAACACCTATGGCAGTCCCCGCATCGGCGACGAGTTGCGGGACAACGGCTGGCAGGTGTCCGATAACACCATCGCGGCGATCATGGCCGAAAACAACTGGGCGGCACGGAAAGTCAAACACAGACGCGGGTGCACCAGGCCCGGGATACGCCCCGTGGCGCCAGATCTGGTGCGCCGGCAATTCACCGCCGTGGCCCGGGACGTGCTGTGGTGCGGGGACGTCACCGAAATACCGACCGAGGAGGGGAAACTGTATCTGGCGTCGGTGGAAGAGCGGTTCTCGGGCCGCCTGCTCGGATACGCCACCAGCGCTCATCATGACGCTGAATTGACTTGTGCCGCACTGCGAATGGCAGTCGCCACTCGTGGCGGCGATATCGATGGAGTGATTTTCCACTCCGATTGTGCCGAGGTTTTCGTTAAGCCGAGGAAACCTGAGTGTGTTTGTGCCCCTTGATGTTCTGGAGAGTTTTTCGGTTTAACGATTGGTGGTCTGGCTAGCGTTTGTCGTGTTCACGCCCCCTATGGGAAGGAGACGGCGATGGATACGACGATCACCGGGATCGGCGCGGTTGTTGTGGCCGAGCTGCGTTCGGCCGGCTACATGGAGTCGACGATCGGCCAGTACGGCAAGAGCATCAAGGCGCTCACCGAGCACGCGAAGCGGCGTGGTGTGGAGGTTTACACCCCGGCGTTGGGTGCGGGGTTCGCGTCGATGACGACCAGCCCGCGCACGGGACGGTTCAGCGCGCAGCGCCGGTTCGACTATCGGCGGCTGGTGGCTGTGTTCGACTCCTACGTGACGACCGGGCGGGTCGACCTGGCGGTGCGTCAGCGCGGCGGGGGCGGCCCGCGGCCGACCTCCGGCCGGTTTGTGGCGCTTGATGTTTCGTGGGAGACGGACATGGCCGACCGCGGATTGGCGGTGGCCACGCGCGAGGCCTATGGGCGGGTAGCCCGCGGCTACCTGTGCTTCCTCGAGTCGAGCCGAATCCTCGATCTCGATGATGCCGACGGTGGCACGGTGGTGGGGTTCCTGGGTTCGTTGTCGCCGCGGTGGGCGAAGGCCTCGCTGTTTTGGGTGGTGTCGAATTTCCGCCCGTTCCTGGTGTTCACGGGCCGGGTGGATCTGGTCGATGCGGTCAGTCTGGCCGGGGTGAGGCGATCTCATCCGATCGTGCCGGTTCTCGGTGAAGGCGATCATCGGCGGATCATCGCCGCGTGCGCGTCCGGTGTGGTGTGTGCTCGCGATGCCGCGATCACCTTGCTGGCACTGTCGACCGGGTTGCGGGCCTGCGACATCGTCGGGCTGCGACTCGGCGATATCGACTGGCGAAGCCGGACGATCTCGCTGGTGCAGCAAAAGACGGCCAACCCACTGACGGTGCCGATGATCGACGTTGTGGCCTCGACGCTGGCCGACTATGTCCTGCACGAGCGGCCCGACACAGACGGCGATCACCTGTTCGTGCGCCGGGTGGCGCCGCATGTTCGCCTTGGTGATCACGCGGCGATCCACCGGGTGACCGCGACGGTGTTTACCGCTGCCGGGGTGACCGACGCCAAGGGCGGAACCCGCCTTCTTCGGCACAACGCCGCCTCGCGAATGCTGCGGGCCGCGACGCCGTTGCCGACCATCGCCGCGGTGCTGGGTCACGCCAGCGAGGAATCGACCAAGCAGTACATGACCTCGCCTGGCTTCATGAACGCCTACTCACACATCACCGCTGATACCGGGTCGCTGCTGCCGGAGGCCGGATTCGAATGAAACACGACACCACCACCGGCGCACCGGAGTTCTACACGTTCGCGCGTGGCTTCCTGCACACCTACATGCCCACGATCCGCAGGCTCTCACCGAAAACGGTCGAGGCCTACCGGATCAGCCTGGAATGCTTGCTCACCTTCCTTGCCGACCACGAACACATCGACCACACCCAGGTCGGATTCGACCACTTCGACCGACCACGCCTGACAGCATGGATGGCCTGGCTCGCCGACGACAAGCAGTACTCCGCGCGAACTATCGGCCTGCGGATCAGCGCCATCAAAACGTTTCTGGCCTACGCCGCCGCCGAGGACGTCAGTCTCATGGCGCTGAGCCAAGCGGCACGAACCCTCAAAGCTCCTGCCGCACCGAGAAAGCCGATCGAATACCTCACCGAAGACGAGATCCGGGCCGTCCTGGCCGCGCACGCCGGGCGCACCGGCAAATCACGTCGCAACCGAATGCTGCTGATCCTGCTCTACGACACCGCCGCCCGGGTCGGCGAAATCACCGCCCTCACCCTCGCTGACCTGTCGCTGACCAAACCCGGCCACCTCACCCTCACAGGGAAACGCGACAAGAGACGAATCGTGCCCCTGACCGACAAGACGATCGAGCACCTGCGCGTCTACCTGACCGAGTTCCACCCGAACACGGCCCGCCAGCCCGCAACGCGTCCGGTGTTCTACAGCCTCCGCGGCGGGCAACCCGCCGCCCTGTCGGCCGACACCGTCGCCGCCGTCCTCACACAGGCCGCGTCGACCGCCCGAAAAACCTGCCCCACAGTCCCAGCCAGAATCCACTGCCACATGCTGCGCAAAACCAAGGCCATGGACCTCTACCAACACGGCATCCCACTGCCGATCATCATGCGGCTCCTCGGCCACGAAAACGCCTCGACCACCGCCACCTTCTACGCATTCGCCACCATCGACATGATGCGCACCGCCATCAACTCCGCCACCGCCATCCCTCCCGGAGCGCCCCTGACCGACGACACCCTGAAAGCCCTCCACAGCCTGCGATAACCCCGAATCGATAAGCCGAGGAACCCGACAGAAACACACAGCCCACCAGCACCAACACCGCTTCCTCGGCTTAACGAAAACCTCGGCATAATCTGTATTAAGCCGAATTCGGCTTAATACGGATAGGGGCAGCGAATACACGGCTGCGGCGTTCAACCGGCTCTGCCGGGCTGTGGGTGTGGTGCAGTCCATGGGCCGGGTGGGATCGGCCCTGGACAACAGCCCCGCCGAGGCGTTCAACTCCACGCTGAAAGTCGAGTTCGTGCACCGGCACCGGTTCCGCACCCGCGCCGAAGCGAGACTGAAGATTGTCACCTGGATTACCGGCTTCTACAACCCAGTCCGCCGGCACTCGTTGTGCGGCGGGCTGTCACCGATCAACTACGAAATCCATATGGCCGCCGTCCGCGCGGCGGCCGCTGCGACCTGGTCACGAGACGAGGCCGCATAAAGGAACCTCCACGCTTCGAGGGGATTGACAACAAGCCCCGTCATATACGGTTATCTCTCTGCGCGTTAACGTGGATACACCATGACAAAACATCCGTTCGGCTGAGGTCAGCCGCCAGTCGAATGCTGATTGCTGAGCTGCGCCACTGTGGCCCGTTAGCAGTCGGAGCTCTTGTCACAATTGGGTCGCCGCGCTCGGCTCCACTGCGATCCTGGCCAGTTTCGCATGGTGACTCACCCTGCTGGTTTATCGTCACAACGCAGGTGATCCGCTCTATTTGGAGGCGGCAGTTCCATGGAGTACATCGAAATCGAGCGAGCCGGTGTCCTCGCAGGAATAGCAGCGGACCACTGGCGACGGTTGGCTGTCGAGTGGACAGGTAGTAAGCGAGCCGCGCCTTCAGCTTGCAAGACTGGCCAGTCAACCGCTGGAGACAGCAACTGATGGCCATGTTGTCACCGAAGTGGAGCGCTGGCGTGCAAAGCGTGTTGGAACAGTGGAAAGTCGCCGCGGTCGTCGGTCCACCGCTGATCACGGCATTCGCGCTGGTTGTGTGGCAGGCCGGGAAGCCTGGTGAGCGTGTGGCAGCTGCGGCGCTGGGCGCCGCACAGATGTTTCTCAGATATGCGCCTCAGATGATCGCATGTCGGTATAACCGCACAGGTATCGGGCCGGATAGTTATTTGTCTCGTCCGAGATGGCAGGCTTCGAGTCGCCGACGGAGCGTCGTTCGCCTATCGTTCATCGAAGCTAGCACTCAATTCCATAGTCCTTGCGGCAGCTTGCCACTTTCGCATCCCATCCTGAGGACTTGTTCGAATTCTCCTACCGCCCAGGGTGGATTCGCACCGAGTTGGTTACGGAATCCGCCCGTCATGAACCCGAGACCTCAGCGGCCGACCTGATCCGGCAGTTGAAATTTTCCCGCTGCGCAGTCCAACGGCAGATTCTTCCGGCGGCTCAATGAATTAGGATGGGACACGCTGGAACCGTTGGTGTCCGACAAATGGCTCAACACGTCCGCCACATCGTCGAATGTACTAGACATCGACCAGGAACGCTGATGACACTCACTGATTCAGCGAGCATCATCCCCGCCAACGCCGACCAGGAGATCCCAGTCATCGATCCAATGCTAGACCATCGTTCGAAATATTCGGCGTGACTTGGGGAGTGATTCGAGCTCACCGTCGCCGATAACTTGAAGCCTTTCAAACATGACCAACTCCTGGGCGGTCACTCCTACGAGCTGTGAGACGGCCGAATCCAGGGCTGCGGACGCGGACTCCCTCACCGGAGTACTACGAAACCGAAATGCTGACCTGCAGCTGCAGATGTAGCCTCTTTGCATTTAGCGGTAGACGACGTCGTTTCGACGCCGAAACAATTGATGGCCATAGACACATTTCGTGAAGCGTCATCTAACGTCGTTAGCTGCAGAGCATCGGACCTGCACTATTAAGCTTGAGCTTCATTCACTATTGCCAGACAAAGATAATCGACTCGGAAAATTCATAATTCTTTCACTCAGCCACTCGGAATCATCGATCGCGTTATCTAGATATGCGCCAACGACAATAGACTCAATTCCAAATAAGAGTCTCCGCATGTCTGGTTCCGGAATGCACTCACTGTCGGCCCACAATGTCACGCGGCATCGCCCATTATAACCCCGCACTCGCAATGATTGCTCTGGACCCCGATCGACACATTCGCCCACAATCTCCATCTCGGAAGATCCGATATCGAGCTCAGAGACGTCGACCGGGTGATCGGTCGTTGCCTCATCGGTACCGCCCCAGACGACATCAAACAGGCGCTCAATATAGACAGGAACCTCCCGTTCTCTACTTTCCTCGATGACCAGTTGATCAATCTTCTCGCTATTGTAGCTTCCATGTCGGTAACTCTTTAGAAGAGTCGAGTAACAATCCCGGGCCAACCCTAACAAGGATCGGTCTTGAGCTACTCGGCAGTTGACGAGGACCGGCTGGGCAAGGCAGGTAATCGTATCGTGTGTTCTCCTGTCAAACCGGTTGGAGACCATTACCTTCAGCGGAATTGAATCAAGGCCAAAATACCGTGCAAGAAGTGCCACATAGGAAGACAGCATAAATGCCTGTACTGACATTCCAGTCGAATCTGCAAGTATCGTTGCCGCCTTGTACAGCGAAGGCGACTCCAGCATCACGCCCATCAGATGCCGCTCGCGCCAGTCCGCCATCCGCGCAGTGATGTCGGTGTCTAGGCCAGGTAGCAACGATGAGGGACTCTCTTGGAGTTGACGCTTCCAGTAGGATATCGCGCGGGCAGACCGGCCCGCCCCCTCCGGCGAGCACTCGATATTTGCGATATCGCTGGGTTGCCAGATGTCCTGAGCGCGATTTCCATCTGATGCCGCTGCTCCATCTGACAGCAAATGCTGGAACTCAAATTTAAGGATTCGGAGCGTCCAATTATCGATCACAATATGGTTTCCAACACAGTGAATTGCTCGAACCGACCTGTCGTCGCTAGTCACAATCCCGAAACGTATCGGATAATCACGCTCAAGGTCGAATCCGGCCGAGTTGAGACGATCGATCAAATAACTTTCCTCAGAAGAACCTGAAGCAACTTCGAAGACATCGGGTTGGCGATACTTGTGGATTCGTTGAGTCAACACGCCGAGTCTCCCCTCGTGAAGTGTCGTTCTCAGCCCCTCATGGCGATTGACCAGATTGGAGATAGCCTCAATTGCCCGGTTCCGCTGGACACCTTCACTTGGATACCAAATATACGAAACGTTCCAGTGTGGCCAGTAAGCAGGAGGAAACAGTCTCTGTTCATACCACTGACTCTGTTGGCAGAGAGTGGCGGGAGCAGTCTTAATTACCACATCAGTGGTTATGGAGGGTTGGTTTACAATGCATTCATCGATACTTGAAATATCGCCCATTACAAAATCACTACAATCCTTCCAGGTTGCCGACGACGTTCGCCAATGTGAAGGCGGCGTCCTCGTGAGCAAATGTCTGGCGAGAAGCTCGAAAGTTAACCGCGCTTAGGCCTCCACCCACCCACCGGTCAGGGTTTACGTCGCCGCCCACATTCATCAAACTTGCCCCTGCACCGCATGTCACGAACTACGGATAGAGAACTAGAAAACTATACATCATCGCAGGATTATCTCATCACCCGCATCTCGGTCGACATATTGAATCGATGCGAATCAGACTATCGAGCCCGGACACGGCGGAAACCAAACAAACCATTTACTAACCGAAGTCTAAGCAGGATCTAACACCGCTCTAATTCTCCGATCGCGCCAACGTTTCCAGCCTAAGAGAAAGGCTTTCCTGCGGGTGCAGCCGTCGGCTCATCGGCTGCGCGCGCCACCGCGGTTGGCAGGCTGAGACGGCGGGCACGCTCCTGGCAGCACTCATCGCGACAAGTGTCAGGTCGCAGGGCATGTGGATCTTCATGTACGACGCGCTGCACCTGACGACCACGCTGAGGGTGATGTTCTTCGGCTTCCTCGAAACCGGTACAGAAAATCATGCACGACTGTCGACCGTCAGGCAATTCCCCCAGGCTGCCGTCACGGAATTCCTCCAGTAGACGTGCCTCGCTGCGAGCGTAGCGAGCCGCTTCGAGGTGGTCAGCTGGCGGGTCGGCCTGGCCGTTTGCGGGGCCGGAACGAGGGTCCGTCCATCAAGACCTGATGGCTGGTGTTGATCAGTCTGTCGAGCAGGCTTTCGGCGACGACCGGGTTCGGGAACAGGGCATACCAGTCCTTCGGAGCGCGGTTGCTGGTCAAGATCAGCGGCTTGGCGCTGAGCGCGCGTTCGCTGATCAACTCGTAGAGGTCATCGGCGTGCAGGGCGGTGTGCTCGCGCATCGCGAAGTCGTCGAGGATCAACACGTGCGGGCGAGTGTATTCACGAATCCTTTTGCCCCAGGACCGATCCGCGTGACCACCGGCCAGATCAGCCAGAACGCGACTGGTCTTCGCGAAGCGGACGTCACCGCCGCGGCGGGCGACGGCATGGCCCAGTGCTTGTGCGACATGGGTTTTCCCGACTCCGACCGGGCCGTAGAGGATGACCGATTCCCCGGAATCGAGCCAGCGCAGCGCGGCCAGGTCGCGGATCATCGCCGAGGGGAGTTTCGGGTTCGCGGCGAAGTCGAAGTCCTCGAAAGTGGCTTGTTCTTCGAACTTCGCTCGCCGGATCCTCCTTGTCAGGGCATTGGTTTCGCGGCGGGCGATCTCGTCTTCGCAGAGGACCTGCAGGAACTCGAGGTGCCCGAGTTTCCCGTCGCGGGTTTGGGCCAGGCGGGCGTCGAGAGTGTCGAGCATGCCGGTGAGTTTCAGCGCGCGTAGAACATCGCGCAGGGCGGGGTCGCTGATGGACATGAGTGTGTATTTCCTTGCTGGAGTGAAGAATTAGGAAAGAATTGTTGGCCGGGTGGCGGGCGGGTCAGTTATTGGCGAACTGGTCGGGACCGCGCAGGAACGCCGGGACCTCGGCGATATCGCTGGTAGCGGTGCCGCCGAATGGGTCTTCGGTCTCGGTGCCGACCGCGAGGATGCCTTTGACGGTGCGGTAGGACGGGTCGCCGACCTCGATCGCGCGTGAGCAGGCCGCTTCGAGGCGGTCGAGACCGTATTTCTCGCGTAGCCGAAGGATGCCTTGCGCGGCGCGTAGATGGTGGATCGCGTTGGGTGACAACAGATCACCGATCACCAGCTCGCAAGCCGGGCCGACATCGATGGCGATCTTGCGGCACCAGGTCGGGCCTTGCAGGTGGAACGCGATGGTCTCGGGCGGATAGTGCTCCATATTCGTCGCCCGCCCCGCCAGGCGGCGGACATGGGTCGCGACGACGTGCTGGTCGCGGAAGATCTGCACGATGTCACCGCTGGTGCGGGCGTGCAGGGTTTGCCCGATCAGCCGCCACGGCACCGAATACAACGCTTTCCCGATCTTGATGTGGGTGTCGAGCCCGACTTTCCCGGTCGACCACACCGACAACACGAACGGCGCCGCCGGCAATGGCATCAGCGCGTCGCGTTCTGTCGCTTCGAACACCGGCAACGGTTGCCCACCGTCGAGCGCCCGCGAATTCCGCAACCCCGCGACGTCGCAGCACCACCGGATGGCTTCACCTTGCATCTGGGCCAGGGTGCTGAATTCCCTTCCACGCCAGAAGGAATCGCGAATGTACTGCATTTGACGTTCGACGCGTGGTTTATCCTTCGGTTTGCGGACCCGAGCCGGGTCGATCAACGTCTGGTAGTGGACGGCGAGTTCGGCGTAGGTGCGGTTGAGTTTCGGGTCGTAGAGATCGGGTTTGTCGACGCCGGTGCGTAGGTTGTCGATCACGAGCCGGGCGGGGACTCCGCCGAAGAACTCGAATGCCGCGACATGGGAAGCGCACCACGATGTTTGATCCATCGACAGCACCGGTTGCAGGAACGGCATCCGCGAGCACGAGAGCACCATCACGAACGCCTGCACCGTCACCCGCCGCCCCGAGGTCGGATCGAACCACGACCCGAGCCGGCCGTAATCGATCTGGGCTTCGCTGCCCGGTGGCACCGGCGGGCGCATCACCGTCACTTTGGCCCGGGCGGCCTCGTCAGCGAAATGTGTTGCTATCCAACGGCGTACAGATGATTCCGATACGTCCACCCCGTGGTCGTCGCGTAAGCGTTGCGCGATCGTGGCGACCGTGACACGGTGACCCAGCCAGGACTTGATCCGCTCAGCGTGCGGGTCGATCAACGACCATGTCACTGCCCGCGCGCCCGGATCATGCAGTGCGGGAAACCATTCCGCGACTCGCTCGGCCCACTGCTCAGCAGAAAGGGGTGGGCTCGCGCCCGGTGTTATGCCAGCGGCAACCGCTGGCGCGACGTACTTCCGGATCGTTTTCCGGTCGATCCCCAGCGATGCCGCCAGTTCGCGTTGTCCGCGACCGGCCTGCCAGTGGGTGTAGAGCTCGACAAGATCGAACATCGAGAAACTCCTCCTCGCCATCTCTTTCTCGCTCTCCTCGCCGGAACAACCGTCGAGGACAAGCGAACATGTGTGCGAGACACGCCGACCGGCGACACACCGCCAGGTGGGGGAATTACGTGACGGCCGGTGGAGGAATTGAGTGACGGACAGTGGGGGAATTCCGTGACGGAACTACCCCTCACCTGGGGGAATTACTTGACGGCTGACACGACACGCTCGGACACGGCCGTCGCGGTCGCGACCGCAGGTGGCGACCGCGACGCGTTCCAGCAGTCGGCTGGCCAGGTTCGCGGCGGTCTGGATGGTTTCGGTGTCGGTGGCGGGACATGGCGGCGGGGCAGTTCGTGCAGCGCCCATCCGGCGGTGAAGGCCATCGTCAAGCTCTCGTCGAGATCGGTGTTGCCGAACCTAGCGGTGCGGAACTCCAGTGAGCGGATGCCGTCATCGGTTCCGGCGGACTGTCCGAAACAAATCAGACAGTCCCGTTCTCGACGCGGAACCTTCCGAACTCGCTGACTATCGCGGGATCGCGATGGTCGAGGAACAGGGACGTTTCGGTGTCGAGGGCAGTGATGGCGGTCATCTCCTCTTCGGTGAGGGTGAAGTCGAAGATATCGAGGTTCTCGATCATGCGGTCCGGGCGTACGGACTTGGGGATGACGACGACCTCGCGCTGAATGAGCCAGCGCAGGACGATCTGGGCGACGGACTTGTCGTGAGCCTCGGCGAGGGGGGTGAGAGCCGGGTGTGCGAAGAGGTCGTTCCGGCCGACGGCGAGAGGGGCCCAGGACCCGATCTGGACGCCGTGCTCGTGCATGAACTGCTGGTCGGCGGAGCGCTGGTAGAACGGGTGGGTCTCGATCTGGTTGACGGCGGGCACGATGTCGTTGTTGTCGATCAGATCGATGAGCCGATCCGGGAAGAAGTTGGAGACCCCTATAGCACGGATTTGGCCCTCGCGATGGAGGTCCTGCATCGCGCGCCACTCGCTGTAGACGTCGCCGTAGGGCTGATGGATGAGGTAGAGGTCGAGGTGGTCCAGGCCGAGCTTGCGCAGTGAGGTGTCGAACGCGCGCTTGGTGTTGTCCTCGCCCGGGTCCTGGACCCACAGCTTGGTGGTGACGAACAGTTCCTCGCGTGGAATGCCGCTGGCCTTGATGGCACGGCCGACAGCCTCCTCGTTGTCGTAGATGGCTGCAGTGTCGAGTAGTCGGTAGCCGGCGGTCAGGGCATCGGTGACGGCTTGTTCGGTCTGCTCGGGCGGGATCTGGTAGACGCCGAGACCGAGCATCGGCATGTCGATGCCGTTGTTGAGGGTGACGTACTGCACGGGTTTCCTAATCGGTAAAAGGGCGAATCGGCCGATTCCAGCCGACTCCGAAACGGCGCAAGCTCGGTGATCCGCTTCCGGAGCCGGTTCCGCTCCTCGCGTTCCGCCGCGCGCCTCATGATCGACCCGCAGCTCACTCGATACGAACGCCCTCGAGTCGAGTCGCACTGAGGCTTTGCAAGGCTGCGCCTGCCGACGGTGCCCACGTAGCATTTCCACCTGGGCGGCCGTGGATTCCGTTATCGCCGATGAGTAGGCCGGCGAGTGCCTTCCATACCGTCCAACCGCGAGCGCGGCGTTGGGTCGCTGCGTCAGCAGCTGGCGAGTAGCTCTGATAGAAACGGTCGATGACCCCGTTGGGCAGCAGCATCCAGCAGGCAGCCAGGTCACAGGCCGGGTCCCCTGCGCACATGTCGCCGAAGTCGACCACGCCGCAGAAGTTGCCCTCGAGGCTCGATGGACGAGTCCCGGACCACATGCGTAGGTAGACGCCCTGGAAGGCTATTCCTCGATCACGGTTCCGCGACGAGGTGGCGGGTGTCGCCAAGGCTGACGACCTGCCGGTTGTGGAAATAGTCATCCTCCCGGAGTTCGGTGATGCTTCCAGAAGCGGCTTGGAATCGGACGTAGTCGAGTGATTCGACCGGCAACCTAGCCCACGATGCCACGGCGAATGTGATTGCACCGCCGTGGGTCACGATGATCTGATGTTCGCAGGCACTCTGCCCGATCGCGTCCATTGCTGCATAGACCCGGTGCGCGAATGCGGCAATGGTCTCCGATCCCGACACGCCTTCATCGTGTCGCATCCGCACCCCAACAGCAGGCGGGGGTACGAACCGCTGGTTCAGCCATTCCTGAGGCTTCCCTTCGGCCTCGCCGTAGGACTTCTCGCGCAACCTTCGATCGAGGACCGGCTTCACTTCTAGCACATCACCTATGACGGTAGCGGCCTGCGAAGCGCGTTGCAGATCCGATGAGAACAACTCCACGTCGGCCTGCTCGGGGATCTTTGCCCGCAGCGCCTGGGCAATCGAAGCCGCAGCGCGTGAACCCGCAGTGGTGAGCTGCGAGTCGTACCACCCACCCACCAGTCCGTCGACGTGGTGGGTCGACTCCGGGTGCGCGATGACGTAGACAGTTCGCACTTGTAAGTTCCTTCTTGATCAGGAGTTTGCCGCGCTGGCCGGGCATCATTCATACACATTCGTCGATCGGTACCGGACCAAATCCGGACCGGTTGCCGAGGGCACAGCATATCGCGAACCTCGACCGCGGATACCCACTAAGGCAATGCTTTACTAAACAGCTATACAACACCATCCACCCTGGATTATATTGAAACAGATATAGGCTACTACGGCTTCTAGTTTTCTGCGTGCATGGTCAGTCCCCGACTATCTGACCCTGGAGCTGATTGACGTCGCTCGACCCGTCAGTAGTCCGGTCCACTGCGCGCGGTCGGGCTGCGGGTGTCCCACCCTAATTCGTTGAGTCGACGGAAAAATTTGCCGTTGGACTGAGCAGCGGAAAGCTCCAGCAAGCGGACCAGGTCAGCCGCTGCGGACTCCGGATCATGAGGAGCGCATTCCATACCCATCTCGGTGCGAATCCACCCCGGACAGTAGGAGAAGGCCGAAAGATCGCCAGGACTGGACTCAAAGTGGCGACCTACCGTCAGGGCCATGGAGTTGACTGCCAGCTTCGATGAACGATAAGCGAACGACGCTCCGTCGGCGTCTTGGAGCCTGCCCATCCCGGACGAGACACACACGATCCGGCCTGATGTCCGTGCGATCATCTGAGGTGCGTATCTGAGAACCATTTGTACGGCGCCAAAGAGATTGACCTCAAAGGTATTTCTCAAGTCCTCAAGGCGAAGCGCGAACAGATCTCCGTATCCTTTACGTGGGTCGTCGAGGTAAACACCCGCATTGTTGATGAGCACGTCGACCTCTTCGGATGCGAAGAGGTCGGCTGCGACAGGCTCCCGCAGATCGACCGCCTGGTAGTCGTCAAGTGCATCGTTCTGCGGAGAGGGAGCCATGCCCACTCCCAATACGCGATAACCGGCTGCCTTGAGCGCGTGACAGGTGTGCCACCCGAACCCGCGTGAAACCCCGGTCACCAACGCACACCGTCGGGCCCTAGATGGGGGCGGCAACGGCGGCATCACTGCGCCGCCGCGTGCGCGCCGGTGAGTGGGATGAAACCCGGACGCAAGCTGTACGCATTAGCCTGCAACCGGTGCAGTTTGCTGTACCTGCCGCTGGCTGCGAGGAGTTGCTCGTGAGTGCCCTGTTCGACGAGCTGTCCATGTTCCAACACGAGCACCAGATCAGCGTCGACGACGGTGGACAACCGGTGCGATACCACCAGTGTGATCGCGCCATTCCGCTCTGCTAGTCGGCGCGCACGCTGCATATACTTCTGGAAGATGGCGTGCTCGCTAGGGGCGTCGAGGGACGCGGTGGGCTCGTCGAGTATGAACAGCAGCGGATCCGTTCGCATGCTGGAACGTGCGAGCGCGGTCTTCTGCCACTGGCCCTCGGACGGCTCGACCCCACCATAGATCGGAGACAGGCGAGTTGCCGTTCCCTCGGGTAGCCGTCGGACGAAACCTTCGGCGTCGGCTGTGCTGATCGCCCGGGACAGCGCCTCCTCGTCGGCGAGATGGGCGAGGTCACCCAGCCCTACCGCCTCAGCGAGGGTCATCTGGGGGTACCGGCCGAAGTCCTGATAGGCGGCGCTGGTGCGGCGGCGCCAGTCCTCGGTCCTCAGGTCGCATAGGTCGACGCCGTCGACGGTGATGGCACCGGACACGGGTTCGTAGAACTTGCTGAGCAGCTTGACAAGTGTCGACTTGCCGGAGCCGAACTCGCCGACGAGCGCAACCACGCTGCTGGCGGGCAGCAGCACGCTAACATCGTTCAGCACGAGCTTGTCGGTACCGGAATAGGTGAAACTGACATGCTCGAACCGGATTCCGGTCTGCAACCGCTCCGGAGGCAGCCTGTCGCCGAATCGCACCTGCTGCTCAGCTGCCAGGTACGACCTGAGCCACAGATAGGGTTCCAGAAAGGTGCCTGCGGCCATCGTCGTGGTGAGCTGGCCCACGGCTGTCTGCACTGTCTGCTGCAAGGCGATGGTGAGCGTCACGACGAGGACGACATCGCCTGCAGTCGCGGCACCGGAACTGGCCAGATGCGCCACCACACCGAGCGATCCGGTGAAACCCACAACGAACACCGTCCATCCCAAGGCACGTAACCAGGCCGCCTGTACTCGGGAGGTGTATCGGCCAGCGGTGGCATCTTTCATCGCCGCCGCTTGCAGTCGTGCCACCACTCCGCCCGCTTGCGCGGTCCGGATCTCCTTCCCCGCACCGGCATCGGTGGCAATGTCGAACAGGTGCCGCTGGAGCCGGAACGCTTCGGCAGTGTCCGTCTCGGCACGGCTCTCCAGCTCACGCCCCTTGCGGTCACACCACAACGGAACCACCGCGAGGACGAGCAGCATCACGAGCCAGGGACTGACCGTCCCGAGCAACAGCAATGTCAGAACGAGTTGGAGAATGGTGAAACACGCACGCACTGCGGCCCACATCCCGCCGACAATCCGCCGCGGAGCCCCCCGGAGCACGGTGATCCGGTCGAGGTAGTCGGTGCGCTCCAGGTGCTCGATCGTCGTCAGCTTGGCGATATCACGCATCAGCCGGTCTTCGATGACCACGCTAACCTTCTCTACGACCAGGAAGAGCCCGACGAGTCCGTGCAATCGGTTGAGCACGAGCGCCAAGGTGCACGCTGAAGCCGCGACAGCCGCCGCCACGACGGCCGCTGCAACATGCCGAGCGACCAGGTCGTTCACTGCGGAGCGCATCGCAAGCGCGATACCGACGTTGGCGGCGACCAAGCCGATCTCGGTGGCAAACACCGTGGCGGTCAGTCCGCGCGCGTTACGCCACGAGATGCCGAGTATCTCGCCCCACAGGCGCAGGTAGCGAGTCACAACGTTTCTCCCTCGTCAAAGCGGTCGTCGAATCTCTGGTTGAACCGTTCAGCTTGGGTGGTAAAGAGCTCGGCGTACATACCGTGGAGCTCCATCAGCTCGGCGTGGTCACCGGACTCCACGATCCGGCCACCGTCGAGCAGGACGATCCGGTCCGCCAATCGCACGGTGGACAGGCGATGCGAGATCAGCACGACCCCGGCATGTCGCTTGTGCCTGGTCAGTTGATGGAACACCTCGAACTCCGATTCGACGTCGAGGTGGGCTGTTGGCTCGTCCAGCACCAGCAGACGAGCGCCGCTCTGAAGCGCGTATATGGCCCGGGTCAACACGACCTGCTGCCACTCGCCGCCGGACAAATCGGTGCCACCGGTGCGAGACCGGGCCAGTGGCGTGTCCCAACCCTGAGGCAGTTCGGCCACGATCCGGTTCAGTCCAGACTCGGCGGCAGCACACTCGACTCGCTCCCGGTCCACCGGCACGGCCGCGTACCCGAGCGCGACGTTGTCCAGCACCGACAGGTGGTAGCGGACGAAATCCTGGAACACGATAGAGATCTGGCGATACCACTGCCGCCGGTCGATGTGCGCAAGGTCAGCGCCGTCCACCGTGATCCGCCCTGCAGTCGGCTTGTACAGGCCAGCCAGCAGTTTGATGAGAGTAGACTTGCCTGCGCCGTTAAGACCCACGATCGCCAGCAGCTCGCCGGGCCGGATCTCAAGTTCCAACTGGTCGAGCACCACGGGTGTCGAATCGGAATAGCCGAACGAGACTCCCTCGAACCGCACCAACGGCGCTGCACGGTTCTCCGGCTGCTCCGAGAGCGATTCTCGGGTGGTGTGCTCCGCTGTGGCCAGCTCAGCACGCAAGTCCGCGTAAGCCCTGCAGCCCGGGATAGCGCCTTCGATCTCGAGAGCGTCAGCGAAGCCGAGCAGGTTGAGGATCGCCCACCCTGCGCCCAGCACCGCGGCCGCGGCCGCCACACTCCCGCCGGGCTCACCAGCCTGCCACGCGATCAACGCGAACGCCGTGATCAACGGCGGACCGACAACCGCAGCGATTTTCCACTGCTCCAGCGCGCTGCGCAGACCGGCGCTCCATTTCGGCGACAGCATGACCGTCTGCTGTTCTCTCCAACGGTCGACCGCCCAGTCCTGCAACCCGAAGGTGCGGCTCTCCTTGCCGTCCGTCCACTCCACCGCCAACCGCCGCCACTGGTCCGCCGCTATCCCGGCGAGAACACCGGCTCGCTCGATTTCGATGTGGTCTATGAACTGCCGCCGCCATATAGAGCGGCTCACCAGCGCCGGGACGATCACCAAGGGAGCGAGCCACCAGGCGAAGCCAGCCAGGACCGTGGCGGAGAGCAGCACGCCAACCCACCGGATGATGAGGTCGAGCTGAGCGGTCGCCCCCTGTCCAGGCGTGCGTTCGGCCCAGAACTCCGGATCGGCGCGAGCAACCCGGAGCAGCTCGTGCACCCGAGGCTGCTCCAGCATTCCGATCTCCGCGCTCGATGCCGCGAGTCCGGTCAGTGCGGCTCGACGAGCGGCGTCGATGCGTTGCGTCACCAGATAGTTCGTCGGCGTCGACATGGTTTGGGCAAGCCGTCCGACCAGGACGACCGCACCGAGCATCAAGAAGGCCGACACCGTCGACACACCGCTGAGCAGACGACTGACCAGATTCTCCATCGCCAGCGCTGTCAGCGCTGGCACAGAGCTGCTCGCCAGCTGCACGGTTACAAGGGTTCCGACCGCCACCGGGCCGCCGTGGCGCAGTTCAGCAAGCAGCATGACCCGATCCCGAGGGAGTGCAACGGCATTCGACAGTCGGCTAACTTCGGCGGAACGGGTGTTTGTCATGGTGCATCCACGTTAACGGTCGGATTGATGGTCGTCCCTATTCATGGCACCGTCCCAGAACTGGGACATCGACGCCACAACTGCGCGGCCGGACAATCATCTGGGGTGTCAATGAGCAACAGGACTGGAGCCATGTTCGATCTGCATACCCATCACAACCGATGCGGCCACGGCGAAGGCACCCTTCGGCAAATGATCGAAGCCGCGATCGAAGCCGGCCTGGACACCATTGGGTTATCCGACCACTCGCCGTTTTTCGCCGAGCCAGTCGACCACTTCAAACCCTGGGTAGCTATGGCCAAGTCGGAATTCCCTAAATACGTGACCGAGGCCGTGGCGCTCCGCGCCGAGTACCGGGAACGGATCACGGTACTGGTCGGAGTGGAATCCGACTTCTTCGACGACCACTGTGATCTGTATCGGCAAATATATTCGCACTACCCGTTGGACTACATCATCGGCTCGGTGCACGTGCTAGGGGATCGCGATATCTTCGACCCGGCACGTTGGATCGAAGCGGATCTGCTCGAACAGAAAGAAAGCTACTGCGCCGCTGTAGGCCGCTCCGCGCGCAGCGGGTTGTTCGACATCCTTGGGCACGTCGACGCTATCAAAGGTGACTGTCCGGAGATCGCGGAGATTCGTACACCCGCCGTGGATCGAATGCTGCGTGACATCGCTGAGTCGGACGTGGTCATGGAGATCAACACCTCCGGTAGCACAAAGCAAGTCGGCGGATGGTATCCGTCGCCGGATGTACTGGAGCGAGCCGCCTTCTATGGCGTGAAAGTGACATTCGGATCGGATGCTCACCGGCCAGACAGGATCGGTGATGACTTCGAGGCAGTCCGTAATCATCTGTACGAACTGGGCTACCGAGACTGGTATGTATTCCGTGATCGCGTTCGCCATCGCCGTCCGTTGTAGGGCCGTGTTTTTGTGAGGGGAAATGCCGTGGGGGAATGGTATGAATGGGGACGGTGGTCTGATGACCTACACCAGCGACTGGTATCGGTAGCGAGGCCGGCTGTCGCGCGGTTGCGCCGTTGGATGGTCGTCGGAGCTTGTTTGCTGGTAGCAGGGGGTATCGCTGTCGCCAAGCTCGCGGTACACCACCACTGGAACCTGTGGGCCGTGGATCTGGCTGCGTACCGTGCCGCAGGTGGTGCTGTCCGGCATGGAATGAGCATCTACGTTCCCCCGGTGGGAGTGCTGCCGTTCATCTATCCATTCTTCGCGGCCCTGGTTTTCGGGGTCCTGTCTTTGCCCTCCTTGTCCGTTGCGATGGTGGCGTGGAGCGCGGTTGAAGCGGCCTGCCTCATCGCGACCATCTGGCTGTGCCTGCGGCGTGACCGGCAGGGGCCGACTCCGCGCCGGCACGCTGGGGCTCACCGTGCTCCTACTGCCACTCACCCCGGTAGACGTCTACATGTTGACCGGCCAGGTCAACATCGTGCTGATGCTCCTCGTAGCGTGGGACCTTTTTCGTTCCGACGCACGAGGCCAGGGCATTGCGATCGGACTGGCCGCAGGACTGAAACTAATCCCACTGATCTTCGTGGTGTATCTCGTGTGCACCGGGTGAATTCGGCAGGACCTGTTCGCCGTCTCGGTGCGGCCGTGCTGGTGTACCGGCGCGGTGCACCAGTGGGCCGGGGCATGCCTGTGTGCACTGACCGCGCTGCTGGTCTCACCGATATCTTGGGAAAACCACTGGGTCTGGATCGTGCCGACGCTGATCGCGGTCGGTACGGTGGCCTGGCGGTCGCGCTCAGCAGTCGCGGCTGCTGTGGTCGTCGTGTTTTGTTGCGGCGTGTTCGCCACAAGACTGTTCTGGTGGGGAGTTCCCCAACAGTCGACCAAGCAGCTACACATGAGTATGGTCGAGCAGTTGTACGCGGCCAGTTTCGCAATCGTCGCTCTCATCATCGCAGTGTGGCTGGTGGCGGCCTCGTTCCGATTTCGAGCGGCGTGTCATGACCTGCCGTCTGCGGACTACTCAGCAGACTCCGAGGTGAACGCCTCATGACCGGCCAGGTAGCCCAGTTCGATGGCGCGTCGGGTCAGTGCAGCCTTGTTGTGGGCGTCGAGCTTGGAGCGAATGCGCTTTATGTAGGTGTTCACTGTCTCTTCGGTCAGCCCCATCCGGCGTCCGACCTGCCGGTGGGTCAGGCCGCGAGCAACCCACCGCAAGGCCTCGATCTCTCGCTTACCGAGCTGCCCCTTGCCCTTCTCTGGAGCGAGACCGACGCTTTGTGGTCGACCGGTCGCCGCCCGGAGCACGGCAGTCATGAGCTGGTCGGGGTTCGCCCGCCACCCGATTACCGCCGCGGCCTCGGCGGGGGCCTGCGCGATTTCAGGCGTGATCACCACAGTTGGGCAGCCACCGCCGAGCACGGACAAGAGGTCGGGCCCGCACACAACGAGGTCGGCCTTCCATGCCGTCATGTCGACGGGATCAGCGGTGTCGGCCGAGCCAACCACCCACAAACGTCCGTCTGTGGCGAGCACATGCTCGATCCCCAACCGGACCAACGGGTGCGGCAGTACGATCGCGACCCGAATCAACGCACAGGCTCCCGTCGCCGCTTGTCGAACAGCGGAAGCTGTCCCGAAGGTCATAGGCGTGAGACAGTCGACGCGGTCACTGGATCGTCTCCGTGTCCCGAAGACTGTCGATGACCTCCCAAAGCCCGGCAGGCGTCGCGAAGGTGGTCACGGAGAGCAGATGATCGGGGATCGTTACGACGAATGTCTCCTCGAGATCGAGCAGGAGACTCACAGTGGCCAACGAGTCGAGACCGTGATCGGCGAGATTCAGATCCGGAGTCACCTCCTGATCGGCCGACAGGAGAGGTAGATAGGTACGCAACGTCTTCTCGAACGATTCGGCCCACGTTTGCCGGGTCATGTGAACTCCTCTTGCCGGGATTTGGATCGGCCACAGTTGGAACGGTGCGGTCGGAACTCTTCATGTCGAATCCCTCTTCTCACTCCGCATGGCACGGACCCGGGACCGTCTTTGGAACTTCAGCGAGGCGGCCTGCACCGTCCAGCAAGGTCAGCGCGCCGATCGTGGTAAGCAGGCGGTCGTTGGCATAGTTGAGGCTCGCCGATCGCAGATCACGGAAATGCCGCTCCAACGGCACTGGCGCATCTCGCTGGTAGCCGGTCATCGCGCCACCCAGCTGGACCAGGCGGTCCACCGCCGAGAACGTCAACTCGGAGCAGGCTACTTTGAGTGTGTCCAGTTTGATCTGAAAGGCGTAGTCGTCCATCCCCTGCCCGGCATGCCTGCGGTGCAGCACTTCGTTGCGGATGTGCAGCAGGTAGCCACCGCAGAGCTCAAGCTCCACCCGGGCACGGGCGAGACGGTGCCGGACGAGATCGCTGTCGGTGTTGATACTGGCTGGCCGGTCCGCGGATCTGATGAGGGAAACCAGCGAGTCCAGGGCCGCCCGTGCCGCACCGAGCCAGCACGCCGACCAAGCCAGATGACCTGCCGGTATCATGCTGTCCACAGCCACCGCTCGAAACCCACCCGCTGCCCCGATCAGCTGGTCGGCGGAGGCAGTGCCGGACAGCACCATTGCGACGCTTCGTGTGCCGCGCATGCCCATTGCGTTCCAGTCACGCACGGTTTCGGCCTCAACCTGGCTGCGGTCCAAATACACGAGACTGACCCGATTCGGCGGTTCGTCAGCGCTCGCACGCATCGTGACCAGAAATCCGTCAGCGAACTCACCGCCGGTCACAACCGGCGCGTTACGTCGCACCAACAGCTGCTCGTCTGCTGTGACAATCGCGGAGCTCGCAGTCAGCAGGTGTGCCCCTTTGCCAGGTTCGGTGGTTATCGAGGCGAGGTAGTACCCCTCCGCAGCGACACGCGGAAGTAGGTCCGCGAGCAGTCGGTCACCTGCGTGACGCACGACGGTGTCGATCTGCTGGCAGTGCATCGCCCAGATCATCGCAGTGGACAGGCACCCACCAGCCAACACCACCGCCGCGTCGATCATGTCTCCGAGGTCACCGCCCATGCCGCCGTACTGGGCAGGGACCAACAGCCCAAAGAGACCGGCCGCACGCAGAGCCTGGATGCTATCGTGCGGGAATTCGGCGTCGGCGTCAGCCTTCGCCGCATGCCGCGCCAGCACTGGAGCCAGCTCGGCGGCGATCACAGCGGCCTTCGTCACGACACCTCCGGGGTGAGTTTCGCGGCGGGAACGTTTTCGTAGGCCAGGTGTAACCGGCTCGCGTCGACCACCTCATCGTGCGCAAGCACCACCTCCGTCGGTGCAGGCCGTCCAAGGAACGCCACAAGGCTGGCACTCAGTCCGTACGCGCCCACATTTGGCACGACCAGCAGATCACCTGGAGCCGGAGCGGGCACTTCGACGTCGCGACCGAGCACGTCGGCAGGGGTGCACAGCGGTCCGACCAGCGTCACTGTCGAGGTCTCACCGCCGGTGTGGTCTGGGGTGGCCGCCGGTCGGACCAGCCTTCCCAGCCCACTCATGCCACCGAGGTGGTTGATCCCGGCGTCCAGCACGACGAAAGTGCGATTCCCGCGGGTCTTGACGTCCTGAACGGTTGTGACGAGGCGGCCGCTGTCACCGACCAAGTACCGGCCCGACTCGAAGGCCACCTCGACATCGCGGTGCCGCCAGCCGGGCAGACCTTCGTCCAGCGAGGCGTTCAAGGCCTCCAGCAGACCGGGATAGGTCGGCCGCCGGCCCGGCCGGGCGTAGGGCGTAGCAAATCCGCCACCTAGGTCGATCACGTGCAGCGGCAGTCCAGCCTGATCGCGCAACCGTGCCGCGAGGGCGATGTTCGCCCGGAAAGCCGAGATCAGACTGCTCTCGTCGCGGGCATTGCTGAGCGGGAACAGATGCAAACCCACCAGGCGGGCACCGGGGACCTCCGTGAAGTGCGCAGGATCCGCGATGACCTGCCCTTCGTCCACCCCGAACTGGGTCTCTGCCCCGGTCATCCGAAGCCCGGTCGCTCCAGCGGAACTGCCGTTGACGCGCAACAGGATCGTCGCCTCGGTATCGTGCGCCCGCGCAGCCCGACCGATTCGGCCGATTTCACCGGCGGATTCGGCGGAGAACCGACGCACCCCGCAGGCGAGCGCGACATCGATCTCCACGTCGGTCTTGCCTGGTCCGGTATAGAGACAGTCCTCGCCGAGGAAGCCCGCCTTCAAGGCGGTCGCCAGCTCACCGGGTGAGCTGACCTCCGCCCTACAGCCAGACCTTTGCAGCTCCTGGGCTACCGCCATGTGCGGGTTCGCCTTAAGCGAGTAGTAGACAACTGACTGCGTGGGCAGAGCGGCCCGCAGATCTGCGATTGCCCGCACTACCGCGTCGAGTTGGTAGACGTAGAGCGGGCTCCCGTACTTCCGGGTCAGCGTGGCGATGTCAGACACGAATGGCCTGCACATTCTCGCCGTAAACCATGGCTGCTAACGCCGCAAGGTCGGTCTTACCCGTGGTCCCGAGCGGAAGTTTCGCTAACACCTGGCAACGCGCAGGCACTTTGATCGGCTCCAGCCGCTCACGGAGCCGCCGCAAGACCTCAGCGGATGTCAGATCGGTGACGGCGACCAGCACCGCCCCGTCTTCACCACGTGGCGGCAGCACGGCGACATCGTCGACATCTGGCACCGCGCGCGCCGCCGCCTCGATCTCAGCGACGCTCGTGCGTATACCTCGATGCTTGAACAGCTGGTCGCGACGACCGTGGAAGTACAGGTTGCCGTCCCCGTCGAAGCGACCGTAATCGCCGGTGTAAAGCACCCTTTCGCCGGTGACAGAGTCGCTGGTGTAAGTCCGCGCGGTGAGCTCGTCGTCCCGCCAGTAACCGTTCATTAGATGTGGTCCGGCAACCGTGATCTGGCCTTCCACACCAGGCGGCAGCGGGCGGCCTTCCTGGTCGACGATCTGGACGGTCGTGCCGGGCAGCGGCGACCCCACCGAACCGGGTCGGGCCAGGTCGCCGTCAGGTTCCTCGATTGTGATCCGTTTGCATTCGGTGGTGCCGTACATCAGCTGGACGGCTGCGGACGGGAAAGTTCGGCGCAGGGCATCGATCTGTAGCGCCGTCAGCTCCTGGCCGGTGTTTGTGAACAGGCGAATCGTGTCGGCCGTTCCGCGTGCCGCAAGCCGGACGAGCATAGTCGCGAGCGAGGGCACCACTGGCACCACGGTTACGCCGTACCGGCGAATGGTCACAAGCAAGCCGCCGTCGCCGCCTGCTCCGGACAGCACCAACGTCGCCCCGCAGAGAGCCGTCAGAAACGCTTGGTATAGGCCGTAGTCGAAGGAGAGCGGGAGTCGGCACAACACCACGTCGTCGGATCGGTAGTTCAGCCGAGCGGCGATCGCAGTCGTCGCGAACAGTACCGGGCCGTGCGTACACACGACAGCCTTGGGCGCAGCAGTGCTGCCCGAGGTATAGAGGAAGAGCACTGCGTCGCCGGGACCGGCGTCAATCGCCGATGGCGGCTCCCAGTTCGTCGCCGGGCCAACAGCCGGCGGCGATTCGTTCAGCGCGAGTGCCGGTTCCGCGTCGCCACTGATCTGCTCCCATTGCCCCGGTCGAAGATCGGGGCTGAGCGGCACAGCTATTGCGCCGATGCGGGAGCAGGCGTAGATCGCGGCGAGGACCCAGCGCTCAGCGGCGGCACGGATAAGGATCCGGTCACCGGCGCGGACACCTGCCGCAGCGATGCCTGATGCGTATTCCTTCGTGTACCTGTTCAGCTCCGCATAGGTCCACGAACCGTTGAGATCGACGACCGCAACCGTATCCGGACTTCGTGCGGCGGCGTTCGCAACGAGCTCGTGAATAAAAAGCGGTTTCGATTCGCCGCACATATATTCCTCAACCTCCCCGTGATGCTCGAAAACGTACAGAGCGCCGAGCTGGACGTCAACGGAACCGACTCGGTTTTAACCCTTGATTGGAACGCATGGGAAGACTCACCCAACAACGACAACAGCTGCACGATGAGAGAATTAGAGCGGCGTTAGAAGGCGATTAGACTTTATTTAGAAACAGGTTTGTTTTTACGCATGTCACGATATGGCCCCGTATTATGAGATCGGGATGCGCCACGCCCTGGCGAAGTCGCAGCGATCCGAAGCCCTCGACCGAAGAGACTGTCGCGATCGCGCTCATAATGGGCTTCTTCGACTGTTGACTGCCGAGACACGGCAGGCTGCCGTACCGCAGCACACAAAAGAGTGAGGACCGAATGACCGCCGAACACCTCAGCACTGTTCGTATTCTGCCCGACACCTCCGCGGACATCGAGGACTTGCCCTACGAGCTCGTGGAGCGTAAGGGGATCGGACATCCGGACACGATGTGCGACGCCATTGCGGAACGAGCCTCGCGTCGCTATTCAGAATATTGCCAGAAGCAATTCGGCCGAGTCGCGCACCACTGGTTCGACAAGGTGATGCTCTTCGGCGGTGAGGCCGACATCGACTACGGCCGCGGAGATCTGACCAAGCCCTACACCATTCTGTTCGCAGGCAAGGGTGCCTACACATTCGGCGATCAGCCGATTCCGCTGCGCGAGCTGCTCTTCGAAGCCGCAGCTGAGGTCCTGTCGGAGGTGACCACAGGCTTCGATCCTAAGCGGCACCTAACCGTGCAGTGCGAGATCGTCGACCACCAAGGCGCTGGCCGGGGCCACTCACGGTATCGGCCACAGGTTCTCGACGACCTGATCGAGATCGGCGATCCGCGACTGGTATCCAACGACTGCAACCTGTTACATGGCTATGCTCCGCTGAGCCGCCTGGAGCAATTGGTGCTCGGCGTCGAACAGTACATCAACGGTGCCGAGTTCAAGGGGTCGAACCCGGACACCGGCTGGGACGTCAAGGTGTTCGGGAGCCGGTTCGGCGAAGACTTTAAACTGATCGTCAACATGCCTTTCCTGGCGGCACAAATCAGCTCGCTGGAACACTACTTCGCCCGCAAACTGCAATGCGAGGAACACATCGGCGCGTTCAGCGAACGCCTCCTCGGCACGCGACCGAAGCTGTTGGTCAACCCGACCGACCGCAATGGCCGACCTTATCTGACCGCACTCGGATCTGTCGCGGACACCGGTGATGTGGGCGTGGTGGGACGAGGCAACCGGATAAACGGATTGATCACGCCCATGCGTTCGATGAGCATCGAGGCCCCCGCGGGCAAGAACCCCCTGGATCACACCGGCAAGTTGTACGGTGTGCTTGCCCGTGATCTCGCAGACGAGATCCACCGGGAGACGGGCCTGCCGGTCGAGACGCACGTGTTCACATCGAAGGAAGCCCCGCTCGGCGCCCCCGACGAGGTCATCGTCCGGGTGCTCGGGTGGGAGCCAGACGCCGAGGAGGAGGCGCGGCTCCGCGAGATCGTGGAGCGATCCCTCGCCGACGTTTCCGGGATCACTACGCAACTGGTCAGCACCGGCATCGTGATGTGGTGACGCCCGGCTATGCATAGCAGTTCGATGCGTCGGTACACGGTTCGTTCATGCTTCACATGCACCGGCCTAACCTGCACGGTGGCAGTGGCCAAGCATGTCCATCGCCTCGCGGCGCCCTATCTAGCTATAGACGCGGGCCCGTCAGAGCCGGGAGAATGGCAGGTGGTCGCGGACGCGGTGGCGCCCCCGGATGGCGCCGAAGCGGAGTCAGTCACGGCACAAGGCGAAGTGGCCGTGGACTACGCGGTCGACTATGCCGAGAAGACCCTTTTCCACATCGCGCCCCGCAGCTACCCGTGGGTCACCCAGTCCGCCCTTCGGGCCACCCGAGCAATGCACCGCTCAGCGGCGAGTCGGCAGGGTGTGCTGTTCCTGCACGCAGGACTTGTGGAACTGAACGGCATCGGAGTGGCGCTGGTCGGCGGTAGCCGAGCAGGCAAGACCTCGTTCATCATGGCCAGCGTCCTGAACAGGTCCGGCGTCATGGTCTGCAATGACGATGTGAGTATGACGGCACTGCCCGGCCAGGACGGTGTCACCGGCGTCGGATGGCCGCGATCCATCTCGGTGCGGTTGGACACCTTGGAGCTTCTATTCGGCCGGGACGAGGCAGAGGCCATCCGGTCATCGCTGTCGCACCCCGCCAACCAGACTCTGATGAGTCTTCGCGAATCAGGAGTCGAACCGCACGGGACGGCACTCCTCTATCCGTGGGAATACGCCGACGTTTTCCAGACGAAGATCGGACAGTCAACCAGGGTCGACGCGCTCGTCTACTTGAGTCTGGCCAATGACCCGTCAGAGATCGAGTTGGCTGCGGTGTCGCCCCTCGCCAGCAGTGAACTGTTGGGGAAACACATCCTGGAACTACCGAACAAGCATCTCAACATCTTCGGCCACGAGCCGTCTCCCGGAAGTTTCGAGCGCACGCGTAACGCGTTGACCGCGTTGCCTTCGTTCCGCTTCCGATACGACTTCCGCAATGTCCACCAGGAGGTCGATCGGCTCGCCGACTACCTATCCGAAAAGGTCTAGCAATGGCGAATGCCTCGGGCGTGCAGGCACCATGGCCACAAGAGATCGACAGGAAAGATGACACCATTCACTCGCATCGATTACTCGTCACCGGGGCAAGCGGAGTCGGGACGACGACACTGGGCCGCGCACTCGCCTCCCTGCAGTCAGTACCTCACGCGGATGTCGACGACTACTTCTGGATAGCGACCTCCCCGCCGTACACATACAAACGCCCGATCGAAGACCGGCTGGCCCTGATGAATTCGCTGTTTCTGCCACGCGATGCCTGGATCCTCTCGGGCTCCTTGATGGGCTGGGGCGACAGCCTCATCAAGATGTTCGATGGCGTCGTATTTCTCACCGTCGATCCGCACGCGCGCATGGATCGGTTGATGAACCGTGAAGTCCTCAGGTACGGCGACACGATCGAACAAGGCGGATTCAATGAAGCCGCCCACCACGAGTTCATGGATTGGGCGCGCGGCTATGACGACGCGAATTTCTCCGGGCGCAGCCGAGCCCAACATGAGCGGTGGCTGACGGAGCTGCCGTGCCCGGTGCTGCGGCTAGACAGCGCAGAATCGGTGCCTGAGCTAATCAGCGCGGTCACCGATTGGCTCAGGAACGACGTGTCCTGCGACAATCGTAACTCGTGACCAAGGTGTCACTGTTCGAGGTCCAACATGCTATGGATGTTGTCGCGCGTGGCGACGCCGAGATTTTCGATGGCAGAGGCGTCAACTTATCCTATCGGGTCACAGACGGGGACCGCCCGCTCGCGGTGAAGGTTCATTGCAGAAGTCGGTCCTCCGAGGTCGAGTTGCAACGGATATTGCACGTCGATGCAATGCTCCGAGGGACGCTCTGGTATCCGCCGGTGACCGATATAGGGTTCCACGGATCGGAACACCCCGTTCTGGTGGTGATCCGGCCGTTCGCGAGCGGAGCCTCATCGGATGACATACAGCACCACATCGTCGAGGTCGCCGATGTTCTCGGCGACCTGGCCGCACATGACGCAGGCATCGAGGTCGCGGAGGACCTGATCGGGGACTACGCGTCGCCGTGGCTGTCCGGTTGGCAGCGGGAGCGCAGACTGGCGGCTCCGATGCTGGTCGGCGAGTGGTCCGGCCTCGCACAGGCAATGGACCATCACATCGTCGGCCTTCTGGCAAGTGCTGCGCGTTTGACTCGCCTAGACGGCGTCGTCATCTATCACGGCGATCTGCATGGCCAAAACCTGATCTTCAACGAATCTCGGCAGGCCACCGTTATCGACTGGGATGAAACTGGTTTCTCTCGTCGGCCGGCCGATGCTGGCAAGACACTGTGGCTCACGTGCCGCCGGGGACGCGGCGACTTCGTGTTGCACCCGCCAGTTGTCCGTCACTTCCTCGAACGAATGCACGCACGGTTGCACGTCCCGTACGCGAGCGCGAGCGACCTGGCGAAGCTCGGGGCGGTCTGGTTCCTGCCGAGGTATAGCCACGTCGCGCTGCTCAAGCAGCGCGACCCGGATCTCGTATTGTGGTATCTCGGCTGGGTCTCCCGCTTCTGGTCGCGGTTCCAACACAATCTGGGCCTAGTCGCAGAGGTCGCGGCAGCACTTGATCAGGGCGTGCGCTAGAGAAGACGGGTGTCACCGAGACTGACGACCTGGCGGTTGTGAAAGAAGTTCTCTTCGCGCAGCGTCGTGATGCTGCCGGAGGGTGCTCGGAATTGGCATAGTCGACTGACTCGATAGGCATCTTGATCCAGGCCGCGATGATGAACGTCAGGGCGGAACCGTGGGTCCACGATAGTCTGATACGCGCAGAAACGGCTCAGAATCTCATCCATAGCCAGGTAGACGCGGCGCGCGAACACTGCCTTGGTCTCGACACCTGACACCTTCGTCATGTCCCATCCGATCCCCGGCGACCGGCGGCGGAACAAACCACTGGTCCAACCAGGCTTGCGGCCTGCCTTCGGCCTCTCCGTAGGACTTCTCGCGCAGCCTGCGATCCAGGATCGGCTGCACGCCGAACCGGTCACTCACTGCTACGGCCGTCTGCCGAGTGCGCTGCAAGTCCGACGAGTCCAGTTGCCCCTCGGCTGAGTCGGGCATCGCGGCCCTCAATGCCTCCGCGATGGAGACCGCCGCGCGGTTGTCGGCAGCACGTGAAAAAGATCTGGCACGGTTTGCACAATTTGTGCCAGATCCATGATTCGCGTGCCGTTGACAGCGGTCGACGCCGGCGGGGTTGAGATGCGCATCACGCCCACCCGCCGACCATCTTCTGGACGTGATGCGTCGCCTCCAGGTGCGTGACGATATAGATATTTCGCACTGTTTGCGTACCTCCCTTGTAGGGTTGGTGAAGAGAGCTATGGAAGCGATAACTCCAGAACCATCAGACCCCACAGCAACCGCGAGTGGTCCCTACCTGATGTGTGTTCCGCGATCAAATTCCGTACCGCAGCCTTGTCCAGAAAGCCCGAGGAACAGAGCCGCGGCCGCGACAGGACGTCGACAACGAAGTCCCACAATTTGGTGGGCGGTGTCATGAAGGCGCTGACAGGGAACGTAAACGGCTGTTTGTGTCGGCCCTGGACCTCCGCTGGAACCAAACCTTCGCCTGCGTCCCATAGGATCTGCTTACGACGCGATCCGTCGACCTTCAGCGCATCGGCAGTATGCCGCGCGAATCTGGTGACGCCCGGCTGGCAGTAGGGAACACGACCTTCGACCGCGTGCGCCATAGACAGATGATCGAGCTTGCGCAGGTTAAGGCTCGGCAGCTTGTGCAGCCGATCGTGGGTCAGAATCTGCTCCAGACGTGACGTAGCCCGGCGGCTAAGCCGTTCCAGGGAACGCTGTCGGCTGCTCACACCCGAGTCGATCAGATCGCGGTACTCGGGAGTGTAGAGCTGCCGATACTCCGCATGGGGGACCAGTGACAGCCGATCGAGATAGCGAGACTGCCAATCGTCGTCGCCCGCGGCAAGCGCAGTGCTGTACCGACGGTAGCCGCCGAACTGTTCGTCTGCCCCGTCCCCCACAAAGCAGACCCGCAATCTGCTGTGCGAGATCTCCCGGAACAGCATGAACGCGCTGAGTGCGTGCGGAGTCGCATTCGGTGCGCCGAGTGCCGTCACCATGGCCGGGATCATGTCCGGCAGCTCGGCCTGCCGGACTTCGACGACCTGGAGCGGAATGCGGGCGTGCGCTGCGGCGGCACGGGCAAAGACCAGTTCGTCGGACGAGTGGCTGCCCTGATGGGTAACGTGAAAGCCGGTGACGTCATCGCGACACTCACTGAGCAACGTCGCGAGGATGCTTGAGTCGAGCCCACCCGAGAGCTGAACAGCTATAGGGGCGTCCTGCAGTGTCATACGCGCCACCTCCCCGGACAACAGTGCGCGCAGCCGACTCGGTGTGTAGTCGTCGTCCGGCGCGCCTAGCTCCTGTGGACGTTGTTCGACGACAGTCTTGCCGTCACAGACCAGATACTCACCCGGAAGCAGCGCAGACACCCCGTCGTACAGCGACGTCGCGCCGTGCAGACACTGCCAGTTCAGGTAGTCGTCAACGGCAAAAGTGTCCACGTTGAGCGGTCGTTGCAGCAGGGCGGCCAGGCCCCGCAGCTCGGACGCGAAGGCTACGCCGCCGTC
Source organism: Nocardia sp. NBC_01499 (assembly GCF_045040275.1). Lineage (NCBI taxonomy): Bacteria > Bacillati > Actinomycetota > Actinomycetes > Mycobacteriales > Nocardiaceae > Nocardia > Nocardia sp. NBC_01499. The sequence continues at coordinate 6,877,797 of NZ_CP109426.1, forward strand.
GGTGACTGCGTAGTACACGCTCTTGATGGCAAGGGAATCGCACCACAGCTTCAGCCGAGGTCCGAAACGCAAGTCCACCAACGCGATGGCGAACATCCCCTCGAGCCGATCTACGAAACGGTCACCGTGTAGTTCGTAATACGGCAGCAGGATCGAGCCGTCGGAGTCGCCGTCGACATGCACGCCGTGCCGCGCGAGCTCGTTCCTGATGGCGCGAAAGTTGTAGATCTCCCCGTTGAAGACCAGGTGTGCAGAGCGGTCTGCGTTGGTGAAGGGCTGAAATCCGCTGTCAGGATCCTGGATGGCAAGACGATTGCACCCCAGGCCCCAGTCGTCGCCCGTGACGTGGTGCTGGTGATCCGGCCCGCCTGACAGCTGAGCATCCCGTGCTGCGCCCAGCAGAGACCCATCGAACTCTCGTCCGAAATAGCCGTGGATTCGGCACATCAGACGGACTTGTTGTTCTCGCCAGCAGGCGCGGGCCGACCTGCCGCCCACCGGTGCAGCGGTAGCGCGTGCTCGACCGCGCTACGCTTCTCCATGGCTGCCAATAGTTCACGGAGCGGGGGAACATCGTCGCTCGCCTCGCGGGAACGGAAGCAGTACTCGTTCGAGATCTCCGGGTTCCAGCTCATAGTCTCGTGGAGCTCCTCCTTCAGGAGGTTGAGGAAGTCCAGCCGGCTGACAAACGCCTCGACGTCGTCGCGCACCAGTCGGATCTCGGCGAATGCCAGGTCGATGAGGTCAAGCCAGGTGAGGATCGCATCGGGTGCATCGGCCGCATCTGGCACGCCATAGGCGTTCAGCCGTCGGAACCTTTCGGACAACCCGGACAGTGATTCAGGAAGTCGGGACAGGAAACGGCCAAGGTACTTCGGGTTGCGATTCGTGTTTCCGTAGGCGTGGGTCAGGCCGCGAAACGTGTCGACGCCGAGCTTGCGAGCCGCCACCAGCGCGGACTCGTAGTCACCCTGCACCCACATTCCGGCCAGATCGCGGAAGTCCGGGTAGCTGCCAATAGCGGTGCGGAATGCCGTGTATGCGACTTCACCAGAGACCAGGTCGCTCGTGATCCTGCGGAACTCGGCATCGTTCGTGAGTGCAACACCGTACGTCAGACGGGACAGCAGCCGGAAGTCTACGGCCGACGAAGCGAAACTGGACGACTTGCGGGCACGACTTGTCATGTGGCCGTACAGCCGTCTGTGGGCGGCGAGCATGTCCGAGATGCTCTGGACCGTCCAGTACTCGACGTCCACTCCGAGCAGACTGTCCGGCAGGTAGTCGAAGCTGGCCTTGACCCGGTCACCGCTCGTGTAGTACCTCATGTGGTCTTCACGAGGGAAGGTGGCCCGGTCAAACCGCTCGTCCTCCGACTGGGCGATGACGCAGAAATCGAAATCCGACGACGGCGTGCCCGAGCCGTCGACCAAAGAGCCGGAGAGCATCAAGATGTCACCGTCGACGAGATGTGTCTTCGCGAGCACGGCATCCTCGTCGAAGTCGTCCATGCCCCGGATGTCGGCGATGTGTCGGCGGAAGGAGGGCATCGTTCATACCCCCACGGCATGCTGGAAGTCGACCATCAGCCTGGCTACATCGGCCGCGTTACCAACGGAGCAGCTCAGCACGGGAAGATTCGCGATGTGGTCGAGGAAACCGTCAAGCGATGGGGACGCGCCACGCCTGCGGACTGTCACCTCTAGCCAGTCCTCACCGTAGAGATTGTCGTCGAGAGATAAACAATTCCGTGTGATGACGGCAGCGGCGTGGTCGGGTTTCGCAAGTTCGCAGAAGAACTCCGCCTCGCGGTCGACCGCGGGAAGGATCACGCCAGCGAGGACCGCCTCGGGCACGACACGGACGCCGAGGTAGCGATTGACTTCTCGGGAACTCAGCTTCAGCTTGTCCTCGCCCTGAAACCGGTCCCAGTCCGACCCGGGCCCTGGGATGCCTGCACGCACGGGCCAATTCTGAAACCCGGTAACGCCCATGACGTCGAGCGACCCTTTGTTGACCGCCAAGGGAAGCGGACACGCTGTCACCTGGTAGCGCGGACCATTCGAATCGAGGTGGATACGATCGTTGCCCATCCACCCGCCGGAGGCCAGCAACCGGGCAAGCGCAATGGCCGTCGTGGACTTGCCCGCTCCTGAGTCACCGATCACCAGATATGCGCCGCCATCGAAGACGAACGCCGAGGAGTGCAGGATCAGCGACCCGTCGGCCTTGGCGTATCTGGTTGCCACGTCGCGGATGATGCGTGTGAGCCACCTATCACCGAGATCCGTTGGGGGACGCACAATGGTCACGCGACGATCGGTGCGGATGAGCGCGGCCACCTCATCGGAGTTCACGTCCTGGAGCCTGAAAACCGTGTGGCTGCCGCAATCGAACCGCGGCAGTCGATAGTTCCTGGTGAGTTCGTATTCGCCTTGGGTTGTGGTGGCCACCGCCTGAAGCAGCTCGCGAATCTCGGCATGGTCGCAAGTCAGGTCGACGATCGTCAGGTCAGACTCGTGCGTCTCCTCGGTTCCGAAGACGCTCAACATCCCCTCCGGGTAGAAGGTTTCGGAAACCAGCCCCGCGGCTCCGGCCGAAGCTGTGACGACGGTGACCCGGTGATCGCGTATTTGTAGCCGCCGGGTGTTCGCGCCGACGGGGCTCGCTGCTGCGAGTCGGCTGACATGCACTGGTATCTCCCCTGTATCCGTCCGTTCCTGCATGTCACACCGCCAGATATCCGCCGTCGACCGGAAGATCGACGCCTGTGATGAAACTTGCCTCGGGCGACAGTAGGAACGCGATCGGCGACGCGACCTCTGCCGGGTCCGCGAATCGCCTGAGTAGGAACTTGCCTCCGTGCTCGGGGGCTGCCTCGGCCGCCGCCCGATCGAGGCCGAGAACCTCACGGTGATAGCGCTCGTTGTTGGCGTTCCACACCGTTCCGGGACTCACCGAGTTGACCCGGATACCCCGGGGCGCAAGCTCTTGCGCCACGCAGCGGGTGAATCCGAGCACCGCCGCCTTGCTCGTGTTGTACGTCAGGTAGCCCTCCTGAGCAATATGTGCCGAGATCGACGCCATATTCACGATCGCGGCGTCGGGAGTGTGCTCCGGCAAGCCGTCTACGAACCTCCGCGTGACCATGGAGAGGCCGATGATGGTGGGATCGAGGGCAGAACGCCACTGCTCCGTAGTCGCTCCGATGCCCTCGAAGACGAAGCCAGCGGCGCAGTTCACCAGAAGAGTCGGCGTCAACCAGTCCGATGGCACACCCGCGAAAGCCGCCTCCACTGCAGCTAAATCGGTCACATCGCCGACCGCCAGGTGCGTCGGAAGACCGCGCTGCCCCAACTCGTCCACCTTGGCACGGCCATGATCGGCACTTTTGTCGTAGATGATAACGCGGCAGCCTTCGAGGCACAGCCGCTCGACCACCGCGGCCCCGATGCCTTGCGCCCCACCTGTTACCACTGCGGTGCGACCGGCAAATCCGCTCGGAACACTGGTCATGCGTTGGAACCTCTCAATGTGTCAGTCCATTGCCACACACGGTCGATGACCGCCTCGCGACTGAGATTTTCGGTAACGCCATGCGGCGTCACCGTCTTTCCGGAGTCCTCGGTAATGTTGTGATCGGCTGCTAGTGCCGCCGCGGCCTCCATAGCAACACCGCGACCAGCCAGCGAACGGCCTAGTGCAGTGCGGTCCAGGCCGTGCCCATCGGCCGCGGCGAAGTACCGCCATGACTGGAACATCCCTTCAAGGTGGCCTGCCGACAGATGCACCCCGTTGCAGCCCGCCGACAACGTGATTCCGTGGTGCCCGACCAACGTCCCCAGCGCGCCACGCAATGAGGTCGGCGACGCAGCAGATGGGTCGAGGGCGCCGAGGACCTGGGTGCGCAGATCGGCGATCTCCCGGTAGCTGTGGCACTCGATAAGGCCGACCAATGCTGTGGGGTCACAGTAGCTCGATGCTAGGGCTGGCACGAACCCGTTCAGCACCGCGACGGGATGCCTGTTCAGCTCTACCACCGAGGCGTACGAGCCGGACCCCAGTTTGTGGATTCCCGCCTGTCGGCAACGCGCCTCCAACGTCGCCGAGGACAGCGCCGTGTCGTGAGCGCCGACCTCAAACGCCCCCACAGCGACCATGGCCCCCGTCCGGTCCAGCAAAGAGGCGAGCTCCCGGCGCGCATCCGAACACAATCCCAGGGCTCCGTCGACGGCGATGCGGTGCAGACGGGGATAGTGCTGGATCAGAAACCCGAGCTCGCCAAAGTCCTTGGCCAGCATGAGAGCACAGCGGAGGATGGTCACATCGGCTTCGCCGAGCACCCGCGCGACCTCCACCATCGCGTCGGCCGCGCTGGAGGTCCGCAGAACCTCCGGCTTCACTAGAGTCACGAAATGAGTGCCGCCGTCCATTTCCGGCCGTCGCTGAGTATCGGTGTCCCGGCGACATCCGGTTCGATGCACGTCAGCGATGAGGGTGCGCACATCTCCGCTCGCTATCATGAAGTGGCACCCGTCTCGATCAGTTCAGTTATCACACCGCTCCTCTATCCACCCATTACCGCGATACTCAGATCACCATCGAGTTCACGGAGCCGATGGATGTCGAACATCCGCGCCACGACCGGCCCGCGCCATCGATGGACTACCGTCTTGCCATCACTCACCTCGCGCAAATAGCTGAGATCGTTCGGCCGCAGCCGGTCGAGCAAGCCGACGGGCACCCGGCCTGGGAACACCGCGTCGGTGTAATGCAGTCCGAGGTAGACCTCCTGGACGAAGCCGAGTCGCTCGGCTCGCGCAGGCAGATCGTCGAAGTCGCGGTCCGTGATCAGTGCCAGGACGTCCACGAGCTTGTACAGCACCAGATCCTTGAGCGCCAGCACCTCATTGCGGTGCATGGCCTCCCTGGCGAGATGCAAGCAGGTGAAGATGAGCATGTCGGTCGCCGAGATCGTGGTCATCCCGTCGAGCTCGGTGCGGTCGTCGAGCAGAGCCGACACCGCACTGTCACTACGGTTTCCGGTCATCAGGTCGATCGAGAAGTGCACATCGAGTCGATGACACTCCAGGAGCAAGGCATCGGGTGTCGGTTTCATGTACGAGTACGTCTGATGGGAGTGCATGGCCATGTGCAACACCTGCCGTCGCGGCGCGGGACGTACGGAGTCGGTGGCGTAGTCCCAGCTTCCCTGCGCGTAGCCGTCATCCTGCAGTGCCGCTGTTGCGTCGGGGAGTCGCTCCCGGTCCACGAGCAGGTCGTTGTCACTGAACATCCGCATGCCCGGATCTGGAAACGCCATCGCGGCCACGGCGCCACCTTTGAGGACTGCGCTGCGCACCCCGGCCCGGTTCAGGGTTCGTTGTACCTGCGCGGTGCGTGACGTCTGTTCCTCGGCCATCACCCGCTGGCCGCCTGCAGTCACTTTCAGCGATTTGAGGAAGTACGCCGATCGCAACGTCTGTCGCTGCTCGATCGCGTACAGGACGATGTTGTGCCAGGCCACACCAATGACCCGGTGGACTGTAAGCATCCCGAGCACCTGGTTCCAGTCCAGTGATGTATTCAACAGCTCAAGCATCGCGTCGACCTCGTCGGGACGCGGATCCGGCAATGACAGCAGGAGAACTAGTTCGATCTCCTGGGAAACCGTTTCGGTCACAGTCTTACCCTCCCTTCGGGCGGAAGTCGTGCAGGAATGAAGCAAGGTCGCTCCGAAGCTGCCAGGCGGCGGCCGCAACCGCCGCCGCGTCGGCGCCCTGGGTTGCGGCGCTCATTGCGCAGGCTCTTAGCATCGCCGCGTCAGCTGTACCATCACCGACAGCCAGCGTGCGGCTGAGATCCGGTTCCCCGAACCGCCACCGCATGTGCCGCACGAGTGCGGCTGCCTTACAGGTGCCGCGCGGTCTGACAACCTGCGCACCGAAAGGCCGGATCGACACGATCTCGCAGTCCAGGTCCGACACCAGTTCCGAAACATGGGTGCGGCTGCGGAACACCGTCACCGCTGTTGGCAGGGTGGTGGGCGCGGTGACCGGGACGGTCACAGCGATGTGATGCCGTGGCACGCGGTAGGCCATTGCGAACTGCGTCGCGGCGCGGGCGGTAGTTGCGTGGAGCTCCCCCGACCACTCCGCAACCAGATCGATGCCAGGATCGTCGCTCAAGCGGCACAACACCTGGGGCGGGCAGGTCCTCAGGAACGTCAGCGCATCCGCGGCACGGGCAAGCCTGACATTGCCCTCACTCAACAGCACCTCGTCGTCCATCTGCGCGAAGAGATCATCCAGGTGGCGCAGACCGCGGAACGAACTCGCCGAACGACCGGTCACCAGCAGCGGCACCACCCCGTGTTCCCTCAACGCTTCGAGCCCCGCTACCACTCCCTCATAGGGCTGGTCGGCGGCATCTATCAGCGTCCCATCTAGATCCAGCGCGGCGTATCGGATGGTCATGGCAACGCTGCGACGAAAGCCTGGAAGTCGCGCAGTCCGACGGCCTCGGTGGCGGCCTGTCGCGGGCTCTTGAACAAGAAGGCACACACATCGTCGACCACACCCGAAATCCCGCCTGCTTTGGCCGCTGCTGCCACTCGAACGGCGTTGGCGAGCACGCCTGCGGCATTCGGACTGTCCTCGACCTCCATCCGGATCTCCAGCGACAGCGGTGTGTCCAGCACGGAGTCCGCCTCGATGCGCAGGAACCCGATCTTGGTGTCGCCCAGATGCGGCACGAAACCGTTGGGGCCCGCTGCGACATTGCTCGCGTCGATCCCGGCGGCAGAGAGTGCGCGCCGTTTGGAGCGCTGCTTGCTCGCCGAACGACCTGGGTCGGCGAGGTTGAGGAAGTCCATGTTGCCGCCCACATTGAGCTGATACGTGTTGATCACCCGCAACCCGCGCGAGTGTAGGAGGTCGAGTAGCGCGGTATGCAGGGTAGTGGCGCCCAAATGACTCCGCAGGTCGTCGCCGAGCAGGGGAACACCCCTGCTCTCAAACAACGCCACCAGATCGGCATCGTGGGCGACCGGCTCGGGGGTCGCGTTGACGAACGGCACTCCCGCTAACGCAGCCGCCCGGGCGTACGTCTGCACCGCCTCGGTCGAACCGGTGGGAAGCAGACAGACCAACACCTCGGCGCCGGTCTCGACCAGTCGCCTGCGGATGATGTCCGGATCCAGCCCCGCACTGTCCTCGTGGGTGGTGATAATTCGGCTCAGCGGCCCGGTAACCCCATCGAGCAGCGGTCCCGCCTCCACCACCACACCGACTGGGTCCACAGAGACGTGTGCGTTGGCGGCGTTGGATGACTGGAAGATGGCCTTGCTCAGGTCCAGCCCGACTTTTCCGGCATCGACGTCGAAGGCTGCGACGAACTCGATGTCGTCGAGTGCGTAGCCACCGATGCGCTCGTGCATGATGCCAGCCAACGGCGTCGAACTCTGTCGGGCCAGGGCGACCACTTGCACAAGACTGGACATACAGGATCCGACTCCTGCGACAGCAACTGCGAGAGACTTATTCACGGTATGACGTACTCCTGCGGGTGAGATGCGGCGTGGTCGCTGATCCAGGCCAGCAGTTCTGGAAACCCGGGGATGCCGAAGTGATTGTTGAGATAGTCAGGGCTGCCGACGACGTACGGATATCGATCGGGCACGCCGACACGGCGGAACGGGACACCGCGCCCAGTATCAGCGATTGCCTCGGCAACCGCGCTGCCCAGCCCGCCGATGACGGAATGGTCCTCCAGCGTGATGATCGGCAGTCGCTCGGCTACCAACGCCGCCACCGCCGAGGTGTCGAACGGTTTGATACTCGGCATGCTCACCAACCGCACACGCATCCCCGCCTCGGCAAATTCGTCGACCCATCCCCGAGCCACCACCAGCATGCTCCCGGTGGCAATCAGCGCTGCGTCATCGCCGTCGGTTACCGTGACGGCGCGACCCAGCGCGACCCGAGTGCCTGGCGCGTGGATCTCGGGCAGGTCCTGGTTCTCCAACGGAAAACGCACGTAGACCGGCCCGTCGAGATCATGGCACTGCTCCAGCAGCTGACGCGCCTCCAGGAGATCGCCAGGACAGACGATGGTCATGTTCGGAAGAGCCCGCATCACTGCAATGTCCTCGATTGCGATGTGCGTGATGCCGGATGCGCTACGAGTCAGCCCGGTGCTCGTGCCGATCAACCGTAGCCGCGTCCGCGCAAAGGCAGCGTCCACCCGGATCTGATCGAACGGCCGGTAGAGCAGAAAGGTGCTGCAGTTCCAGAGGTAGACCGTCTTGCCGTTGAGTGCGAGTCCCGAGGCGATCGATACGGCGTTCTGCTCAGCGATGCCCACGTTCAGGAACCGATCGGGATACGTCGCCACGAATGGTTCGGTGCCGTTCAGGTTACCGTCGGCGACGATGAGATACGTGTCGCCTGCACGACGCCCCTCACGCATCAGCAGCGCGCCGACCGCTTCCCCTACCGTGGTCATCGGAGCTCCCGCAGACTCTCTACCAGCTCACCGAACGTGAGCCTCCGGTGATGCCATCCAGCCTCGTTCTCCATCATGGACACCCCCTTTCCCTTGATCGTGTTCGCAATGACGACCTTCGGCCGGTCTTGCGGGGCCCGCAGCGCCGCCTCCAGCTCCAGGACCGAGTGGCCGTCGACCTGATGGCACTGCCAGCCGAAAGCGTTGAACCGATCACCCAGATCGGTGGCGACCACACTGACGGTCTCGAACGCGCCCTGCAGCCGGTTGTTATCGACGATCACCACAAGGTTGTCCAGGCCCAGTGTGGGCGCTAGCATCGCCGCCTCCCATATCTGACCCTCCTGGCATTCACCGTCCCCGACGAGCACGTACGTGTGATAGTCCCGGCCATCATGCTTGGCCGACAGCGCGACGCCGATGCCGATCGATGGGCCCCGGCCGAGCGGCCCACCATCTGCCTCCAACCCAGGCAGGCCGTATCGGGCCAGAATCGCCGGCACCTCGCCGCCGTCGACGTTGAAGTCGTCCAGCCGCCGCCGGTCGATGATCCCAGCGGCGGACATCGCAAGGTAGATTGCGGCCGCGCAGTGGCCCTTGCTTGCGATGAAGCGATCCCGGTCCGGCCAGTCCGGATGTGAGGGGTCCAGTCTCAGGACTCGCATGTACAGGGTGTAAATGATCTCGATCGCCGAGAGGTTCGACGGGATGTGTCCCGTCACGGCCTGAGCAGTCATCCGGATCGCATCTCGCCGCAACTGCTGTGGAGTGGTCATCGATACGTTCCTCCGTGTGCTCCGGCCTCGTGCTTCTTGATATCTCGGCTGGCCCGGCGTCGGCGCATAACCTCGGAGACTGGCAGTGGGTGCGCATCGTCCCAAGCGATCGTGTTCGCCATCAACTCACGCACAGTGGTAGACATGCGGTGGAGATAGCCTTCCTGTCGCATATACCGCCACGAGGTGTGACCACCGGTCGGCTCGTCCGCCGCCTGCAGATTCACGTGCAAGGTCCGGCGCACGACACCGGCGGCACCGGAGCCTCGATGCAAGGCATGGTGGTTCATGAACAACACATCACCCGGCAGGCACCGCATCGTCAGTTCCCCAGGCAGCGGACCTATGCCGTTCGCGTCGACCTGGGTCCGTTCCCTGCCGGTCAAAGGTCGCCGGTGTGAACCGGGCACGACACGGAAACAGTCGTCGCCCGTGAGACAGACGTTGAACTGCACGTGGGTGCTGCGACCGTCAGGGGCATATCGGTCGGTCTCCATATTGTCCTTGTGCCAGTTCAGCTCGTAGTCCACCGAGGACGGCTCCCACAGAGCGTGTGCGGTCCAGAACCGCAGCTGCTCGCCCAGCACCGCGCGGACGAAGCCCATCACCTCCGGATGCTCGAAGATCTCTGCGAACACAGGGTCGTACAGGGAGGGGTCGAAGATATGGCTAACGCCCCAGGTGTCGGTCTCGTGCTCAGTTCGCAGGGTGTACCGACTCTCATAGGCCTCGGGCGCGGCCCGCACCGTCGCGGCGGTTCGATCCACCGCGGCGAGCCAGCGTTTGCGAGTCGGTTCGTCGAGCACTTCTGGTAGAAGAGCGAATCCCTGCTCCACGAAGGCGCGAACATACTGATTCATCTCGTTAACTTTCCTTCACACAGCTTATTAATCCCTATCGTCTGGAGGTCAGTCGACGTCCCTGTTTCGGGACGGGCTGACAATTCGTCGACCTACCACGCCAGGCGCGCACCTTGCGCGCTGTCAGGATTGACGATCTGCGGCAAGCACTCACTGTCGCCAGGGGCATGGATGACGAGCTGTCTCCACCAACGCTCGAGCACTGGCCACGTCTCAAGTCCGTACCGCTCACGCAGCATCGCCTCTGTCCCTCGGAGAAGCTGGCTTGCTTCCCCAATCTGCTGGTTGTCGACCAGAGCGCGGACAAGCTGGTAGCGCAGTCGTTCCGCGGTAGGCATAGCTGTGATGGCAGCACGCAGTTCGGGAATGACCCGGTACGCCTGTCCTGAGCCGAGTTCAAGGTCCGCCCAACGGTCCAGAACGGCAGCTCGACGCTCGCATAGTTGCCGGATCTCGATCTGACGCAGCCCGGGCGCCGTGATATCGGGCAGTAGATCGTTGTGCGAGATCGACAGCGCCTGATGGAACAGGTCTGCGGCGCCCCGCAGTCGTCCTTCGGTACAAGCAGCCTCGGCATCTGCCACCATGCGGTCGAATCGATGCAGGTCGAGCACTCCATCTTGGACGCGGATCGAGTAGCCGTTGCGTTCTGTGACGATCGGCATGGAAACCGCCCGGGCACCGCGGGCCTGGTCAGTGAGCGACCGAAGCCGTGAAACGCAATTCTGCAACACCGCCCGGGCCGTCTTGGGTGGTCTGTCTCCCCAGATGCGCTCGATCAGCATGTCACCGGTTACCGATGAGTTCGCATTCAGCAGCAGGGTGGCGAGCACGTTCAAGGTGTTTCCATTGGGAATGTCGAGCCGCCTTCCATACCGTCGCACTTCCAGTACACCGAGGATCCTGTACGAGTACGGCAAGTCGGACTCGTTCAGAGGAACACCAGCGCCGCCAATTCCCGATGACCGCGATTGTTCAAAGTTCACGAGTGCCTCCTACCTGACTGGCGTTGCATCAAAATCCGCTTCGCGCTCCTCAAGAATCGACGACAGCCGCATCCAGTCTTGAGTACTGTCGAGCAATTTCTGCAAGCGTGGCCACACAATGGCTGGGAAAATTTCCGACGATCAGATGTGAGCCATCAAATTGCAACGCCGACATCTCAAGACACCGTAATAGTGATCGTCCAATGTTAGATATCCGTAAGGCAGGATCGGCCCCGAAGGCGTTTCAGCGCCCGACCGCGATCACGCGCGATGACGTTCTACCCGTTGGCATATTCACATATGGGCATTCCGACGTCAGAAAGAATGGCTTCTTCGCCCGAACACTGCACACCGACGGTCCGGCTCAGCCTCAGAATAGAATCTGCCCCTCGGCGCGGCCTCTACTGAACGTCTTTCGCGGTACCTTACCCAAACACCCCTGCCCACTACGGGATTCACGCACGCCTTCCCTCCCACATACCGCGATCACGGAACCACGCAGACTTCGGTCGCCCCTTAGGGGCGACCGAAGTCTGCGTGGCCAGCCTACGACACAAGTCGATGGCAGTTCAAACCGATCACCCCATCACCGGATGACCTGACCGGACCGACGCAGCGGAGGAAGTGTCCGATGAGCGGACACTTCCTACCGGTCAACTGGCGTGAATTCATCACACTCCACGCGAACGTGCAGCTTGGCTGATGATCCTGCTGACGACCAGGTCAGAAGCCATCGAGGCGCGCCCGCCGCCGCCAGCGACGGCCGGTGTCCGGGGGCACGATCCTGCATTCCGACCGCGGCCAGTCGCCGTAAGCAGCCGGCCGCAAAATTGTTCTAGCGTTCACCCTGCGTTCTCTGGATATTTCTGAATGGAAACGGCATGCTCGTCGGTACGTTTCAGATAACTAGGTCGGGTTAGCCTTGGCAGCAGCGGATTTCGCGCATTGCGGGGCATCTATCTCATGGTGATAAGTAGTAATTTGGCGCTCGAACGCGTCTCGACGGTGGCGTGGCAAGGCGCAATGATCGCCAGCTCCAGGCTGTCGCGGGAGCAGCCCATGGACCAGCCCGCAAGTGGTGCAGCTGCTGCGCGACCGCGGCGGCGACCCGACAATCTCGAATCTCCGGGGAGACTCACCGCTGGATCGTGTCGCGATGGTGGACAACAAGCCCCTCATCAAGGCGGTGTTCGCCGATCCCCTCGACCAGGACACCCCATGACCTACCTACAGGAATGGGAGCAAAAGCTCGAACGCGACCTCGACGAAATACGCAGCATCACAGCGAAACTCAACACCGCCATGGCCGCTATCCGAGGCCGCAGCGACGCCCACGGGGTCACGATCGAGGTCAACACCGCAGGCGACATCACCAGCCTGCAAATCGCCCCTGGAGCGATGCGATGGCCGAGCACACAGCTAACGAACACACTGCTCGACTGCCATCGCCGAGCACGCACCGACGCCGCAACCAAAACCGAAAAGCTGCTCCGAAGCGCTGATCCTCGACTTCGCGCTGGCATACATGGCTTTCCCGGTGAATTTCAGCGCGGTTTCCTGGTGAATTTCAGCGTGGTTGGCGTCGTTCGGGTGCCAAATTGCTGGTGAATGTCAGCGTGGTCTGTGGGCTTCTATCCGATGTCGATGCCGAGCAGCACGATGTGGCGGAGCAGGTCCGAGCGGAGGTCATCGGCGGTGTAGGTGCCGGTGGTCAGGAACTGGTTGAAGCTGATGCGGGCAGCCTGATCAGCACTGATCCAGTCGTGGACGAGCAGCAGCAACTCGCCGAGCTCGATGGGGTCGAGCTCAGCAGGGTCGGGCCGGTTGGTCATTTCGGTTTGGTGGCCGTGGCGGCTTTGGTGTGAGCGAGCCGGTAGGAATCGGTGCCGGTCTCGATGATGTTGCCGCCGAAGGTGAGTCGATCGACGATCGCGGCGCAGAGCCGGGCATCGGTGAAGGTTTTCGTCCACCCATCTGTCGTTGGAGGCGATCGCGACCGAGTTCTTCTCCTCGCGCTCGGTCAGCACCTGGAACAACAGCTCGGCGCCGCGCTTGTCGAGCTCCATGTAGCCCAGCTCATCGATGCAGAGCAGATCCACCCGCCCGTAGCGGGCGATGGTCTTGGTCAGCTGTTTGTCGTCGGCGGCCTCGACCAGCTCGTTGACCAGCTTCGTGGCCAGGGACATGCCCGGAGACAGGGGTGATGGGGACAACGTCTCCGCAATCGTCACCCCAACCGTGATCACGTCGCGAGCCCTGCAGGCGATGTGGACACCGGGCGATGGTCATGGGTGATGTTTACGAATCTCGACGTCACTGGTGAGGGTCGGTGGCACGACGTGGCCACTGTCGCCGCAGCCGCGCAAGCAGTATCCGCCGCGCGGATCTCGGACCACGCTCACCGTCTTGCTCCAATGGAACACAACAGGTGTTGAGGAAGTCGCCTATCCGGCGCCGCTGGCTTCCTCGCAAGTTCGCCTGCGACCGGGACCAGATCTGGTAAGTGACGTATTTGACGCCCTGCTGCGGGATGATATCCCCGATGCTGTCAGTGCGATGCGGTATGACGGACGCGACCATACAGAGCGGACAAGAACCTGCAGCCTCCTGGCCTCCGGTTTGTGGACTCAATGATGAAAGTAGGTGCGGGTGACACGGCTGACTCTGCCCCAGTTGGAGCGGCATCTGTTTGCGGCGGCGGACATCCTGCGGGGCAAAATGGATGCAGCACAATACCAAGAGTTCATCTTTGGGATGCTGTTTCTCAAGCGCGCCTCCGACCAGTTCGACGCTGTACGGTCGAAGCTCATCGACGAGCTGGTCATTGACGGAAACGCTCTAGCCCAGGCCAAAGACATCGCCGAGATGCAGGAGATGTACGAGAGTGGCCAGTTCTATGTCCCGGAAGCCGCTCGCTGGTCACAGCTGGTTGATCACGCGCGCGAAGCGAACCCTGGTGACCTGATCAACAGGGCGCTCGGTGCGCTGGAGGACGCCAACTCGCCCGCCCTCGACGGCGTACTGGAGCACATCGACTTCACTCGCAAGGTCGGTAACTCTGCACTCAGCGCCACTGCGATCCGGGACTTGATCGACCATTTCAACCGCTACCGGCTTCGCAACGAGGACTTCGAGTTCCCTGACCTGCTCGGCCACGCCTACGAATACCTGATTGGTGAGTTCGCCGACGAAGGCGGCAAGAAAGGCGGCCAGTTCTACACCCCCCGCTCGGTGATCCGTATGATGGTCCGCCTCGTCGATCCGCAGGAAGGGCAGTCTGTCTACGACCCATGTTGCGGCTCGGGCGGCATGCTGATCCTCGCGAAGGAGCACGTCGAGGAGCACGGTCATGATGCAGCCACAGTTGCGGCCTACGGTCAGGAAGAGAACGGCAGTGCCTGGGCGATGGCCCGGATGAACATGGTCCTCCACGGCATCACCGGTAGTGGCATCGTCCACGGCGACACCCTCGCCGCACCAGGCCACGAGGATGAAAGCGGTGAGTTGCGCCGTTTCGACCGTGTCCTCACCAACCCACCCTTCGCCCAGAACTACAAGCGCCGAGGTATGGCTCATCCTGAGCGCATGACCTACGGGTGGGTCCCAGAGTCGGGTAAGAAGGCCGACCTGATGTTCATCCAGCACGTGTTGGCCGTGCTTGAACCGGGCGGTAGGGCGGCGTCGGTCATGCCACACGGCGTGCTCTTCCGGGGAGGCGAAGAAAGGAAGATCCGGGAAGAGATCATCAAGAACCGTCGTCTGGAGGCGGTGATCGGAGTCGGGCCGAACGTCTTCTATGGCACCGGCATCCCAGCCTGCATCCTGGTGCTGCGCGGCTCCAACGGTTTGCCCGCGGGCAGGGACGACGGTGTGCTGTTCATCAATGCCGACCAGGAGTTTACGGTTGGCCGCGCCCAGAATCTCGTCGAGCCACAGCACGACGAGAAGATTGTGACCGCCTTTCTGGAGCGTAAGACGATGGACGGTTTCGCCCGGGTTGTCTCTTTCGCGGAGTTGGCGGAGAACGACTACAACCTCAATATCCGCCGCTACGTGGACAACACGCCACTGCCCGAGCCGCAGGACGTACGGGCACATCTGCACGGCGGGGTGTCGAGGGCGGAGGTGGCGGTGAGACTGGAGCAGTTCGCCATGTACGGCATCGATGTGACGACTCTGTTCGCGGAGCGGGATGTCGACTACTACGACTTCCCGGCTGGCGGATACGAAGCTGTGGCAGCCCGTATCCCGGAACTCGCAGCGCCGATGGAACGCGATCTTGCGGACGTGTATGACACTTGGTGGGCCAAGCACGTCCACCGGATCATCGACCTGCCGAACGACAAGCAGCTGATGAAGACGCGGAACGAGCTGTTGGAGACCTTCGCGGAGGATCTGTTGGCAGTAGGTGTGCTTAACCGCTTCCACCTTGCTGGGTCGGTAGCAGCATGGTGGTTCAATGCGCAGTACGACCTCAAGAGTCTGGTGCAGCAGGGTTTCCCGGGCGTTATTGAACGGTGGGTCGCCAACATTGAGTCGGCCTTTGAGGAGCCTGAAGACGCGGACTCAAAGACCCTGGCACGCCTGCGTGCTGACCAGCGCAAGGCCCGCGGTCATCGACTTGTGCCGGCGCTGATCCCTACGTATGTGGAGCAGCTTGAGAAAGCTGAAGCGCTGGTTGCTGAGTTGGACGCGAAGATCAAGGCGGGCACCCCTAAGACGACGCCTGGCGATGACGACGAGGAAGTGGACCAGGACCCGGAGGAGATACTGAGTCCGAAACAGTTGAGTAATCTGAGGGCAGAACTGAGGGCCGCCAGGGCGAGGGTCAGGGAGTTGCGTGCCGCATTCGTCGACGAGCTGAGGAAGGCTGCGGAAGCGCTGTCGGACACGGAGGCACGGGAGTCGGTGTTGCATTTCCTAAACGACGACCTTCGTGCCCGCATGGATCAGTTCGTCAAGGCGGGACGGCGGGGGCTGGTTCAGGCATACCGGACGTGGGGCGAGAAGTATGCAGTGACGCTGATGGATCTGGAGGCCCAACGCGAAGCGGCGGCAAAGCGGCTGGAAGGTTACCTGGAGGACCTTGGCTATGCATGACAATTATGGCCTCGTTCCGCTGAAATCACTGGCAAATTTGAGAATGGGAGGAACTCCTTCCCGAAATGAGCCTTCATACTGGGCCCACGAACAAGCGGGAGCCCCATGGGTGTCGATTAGTGATATTCGTAAAAAATTCATTGAGAAAACAGCAGAAACGGTTACAGATGAGGGAAGGCGGGCCGCGCGACTCAAGTATGTCGAGCCGGGAACGCCTATCATGAGTTTTAAGCTTAGTTTGGGAAAAGTGACGATTCCACGGATTCCTGTACTAACAAACGAAGCGATTGTTGCCTTGGAGGCGGTGAAGGGGCGTGCAGACTCGCGCTGGCTTTACCATGCGGTACCTCGGGTTGCAGCGAGAGCAGTCTCGGAAGTGGCGGTGAAGGGAAATACCCTCAACCTAGACAAGCTTCGAAAACTCCTTATTCCGACGCCGGAGAGTATTGCAGAGCAGTGTCGTATTGCTGAGGTCCTCGACGACATTGATGAGCAGATCCATGCTGTCAACCTGGGGTTGGACAAAGTCTCAGCGATAGCCCAGGGGGTTGATTCAGACCTTCTTGGTTGGAATTCAGGGATCGACCCAAGGAATGGCTGGTCTTTGACTCCGCTGGAGCAGGTCGCTGAGGGAACTCCAATCTGCTATGGAATTGTGCAGGCCGGTCCCTACGATCCCGATGGCGTGCCTGTAGTTATGATCAGGGATCTGGCGGGCGATTTCGTTTCCCTTAGTCGAACTAGTCCCTCAATCGATGCCTCCTATTCACGAAGCCGTATCACTGCTGGCGATGTTCTGTTGTCGATCAAGGCGACGATCGGACGGGTAGCGGTTGTTCCGGAGGGTTTTCACGGAAATATCAGTCGCGACCTTGCGAGGATTCGTGTTTCACCCGAACATGATCCTCGATTCCTGAAATGGCTCTTGGGGACTCAATCGATCAAGCGGAGACTGCAGGACTCTGTTGTTGGATCAACCCGGGCGGAAGTGTCGATTTCCGTGCTTAAGAAGATTCGTGTACCCATGCCAAACAAGGCTGAGCAGTTGAAGATTCTTGAGGTTGTCCAAGCGAATCACGCAAGACTAGAGTCACTTGATAGTGAGCTGACCAAGTTGCGCACGTTGAAGCAGGGTCTCATGGATGACCTGCTGACTGGTCGTGTGCGCATGCCGGTTGGGTTCGGATCTTAGGGGAGTGTAGATACGTGTCGGAATCTGGCTACGAGTACGTTCTGGTTGAGCAGCCACTGATTGCGCAGCTGGAGTCGATGAGGTGGCGGCATGTACGTGGGAGCGTTCCCGGTGCTGCGGTGCCGACGAGTCCCGAACGTTCGTTCCGCAAGTCATTCGCCGAGCCGGTGCTGGAGGAGAACTTAAGGCGGCAGCTGCGCAGGCTGAATCTCGACCCGAACGGCAATGAGTGGCTGGACGAACCGCGGATTGTGCAGGTCGTCAACCAGGTCACGCGGATCGGCGCATCTTCCCTCCTTGAGGCGAATTCTGCCGCGACTGAACGTCTAGTTTCCGGGGTAACGGTAGCGGGCCGGGCCGGCTGGGATAGCGGGCGTGAGCAGCGCGTCAACTTCATCGACTGGGAGCGGCCGGAGCGCAACGAGTTTCTCGTCATCTCACAGTTTCGAATGGATGTGCCTGGCACGTCAGGTGCGAAGTACGTCGTGCCGGACCTGGTGCTCTTTGTCAATGGGATTCCGTTGGTGGTGATCGAGTGCAAGAAGCCAGCGCATCAACAGGGGAAGATTAGTCAGGCAATCCGCCAGCTGCGGAGGTATGCGAACCAGCGGGGCGCAGTCACACCCGAGGGTAATGAAGCGCTATTCCGGACGACCCAGCTCACCATCGCAACTACAGGCGACCGGGCGATGTATGGGACGTACACCGCAGGTCCTGACCACTACGCGGTATGGCGCGATCCTCATCCTCAGACCCATGGCGAGCTGGCCACCGATCTCGGCAAGAGCGCGGATGCCGTGACCGCGCAGGAGGTCCTTGTGGCGGGCATGCTGCGGCCAGCTCAACTCCTCGACATCGTAAGGAACTTCGTTGTCTTCATGGAGATTGACACAGCCGACGGTGGCACCCGACGAGTAAAGATCGCCCCGCGCTATCAGCAGTACCGCGCCGTTTGCCGCGCTGTGGATCGTCTCAAGAATGGTGAGACCAAGAACCAGGACGGTAGGACAGACCGTCGTGGCGGCATTGTATGGCACACGCAGGGGTCGGGTAAGTCTCTGACCATGGTCTTTCTGGTGCGCAAGATGCGGTCGACGCCGGGCCTAAGTCAATTCAGGATCGTCGTCGTCACTGACCGGAAGCAACTGCAGGAGCAACTGGCGGAAACCGCCGCTCTCACGGGCGAGAAGCCGGTCGAGGTCAAACGTTCGAAGGGCGTGCCGGCTGCGCTCGCCAAGGAGGGGGCGGGCCTTGTCTTCGTCATGATCCACAAGCAGGTGGATCCGCAGAAGGTGAAGCAGGCCGAAGTGTCGGACACGCTGGCGCACGACCGGGCGCCCGGCTGGGGGCTGCTCAATGATAGTGATTCCGTACTGATCCTGGTGGACGAAGCACACCGCTCCCATGGCTCCAAGCTGCACCTGAACCTGATGGAGTCTCTGCCCAACGCCGCGCGCATCGGCTTCACAGGGACCCCGATCATTATGCGGGAGAAGAACCGCACCACGGGAATCTTTGGTGAGTTCATCGACAAGTACCGTCTGGCCGAGGCCGAGGAGGACGGTGCAATCGTCCCGATCATCTATGAGGGGCGTATCGCCAAGAGCGCGCTCGTGGATGCCGAGGACCTAGACGAGGCGTTTGCCGAGGAGTTTCCGGAGCTGACCGACGAGCAGTACGAGGAGCTCCAGAAGAAGTACGCCACGAGAGCCGACGTGCTCAGTGCAGACAGCCTGATCCTTAAGAAGGCCCGAGATATGCTGCGGCACTACGTCGCCAACGTAATGCCGAACGGCTTCAAGGCGCAGGTTGTTGCTTACTCTCGGAAGATCGCAGTGCGGTATCGGGATGCGTTGATCAAGGCGCGAGACGAACTCGTCGCTGAGGCGGAGAGGCTTCCCATGTCTGTACTCGAGAAGCCAGCCGAGCAGCTGACCGCCAGGCAGGCCGTGGTTCGCGCCGCACATAGGCAGAGGGAGCTGCTCAAAGCTATAGACTTCGTGCCGGTCATCTCCGGTGATAACAACGATGACCAGGACACGGCGCGTTGGACGGATGAGAACAACCATAAAGAGGTTATCGAGGAATTTCGTCGGCCGTTCCCGCTAGAGCCAAACGAGGGTGAGAAGCCAGTCGCGGTGTTGATCGTGCGAACCATGTTGCTGACGGGGTTCGACGCACCCCTCGAGCAGGTGATGTATCTGGATCGACGGATCAAGGAGGCCGATCTGTTGCAGGCCATCGCCCGCGTCAATCGCACGGCCGACGGTAAGAGAGCCGGATTCGTCGTCGACTATGCGGGGGTCTCCAGGCATCTGTCGGCCGCGATGAAGGCGTACGCGGCCGACGACGCCGAGGGAGCCCCCACCGACCTGTCCGCTGAGATCGCAAGGTTGGAGCCGCGCCGCGACCGGCTGCGGATGTTATTTACGGAAGGTGGCGTTACCCCAGCCGACACCCGTGAGGCCATCGAGGGGTGTGTGCAGCTCCTCGAGGTCGACGAGCTCCGCGCGCAGTTCGACAGTGCCCTACGAAAGCTCCTTGCCACTGTCGATCTCGTGATGCCGCGAGAGGATGCCAAGCCCTTCCTGGGCGATGCACGACTGTATGCGCTTATCAGTACGTGGGCGCGGTCCCGCTACGAGGAGCAGAGCGATTTCGATGCTTCGCTCTACGGCGAGAAGGTCCGTGACCTCATAGATCGGCACATCACGGCCCTGGATGTTCGGCAGGTCATACCGCCCAGTCAGATCACCGCCGACGATTTCAAAGCCAAGGTCGAGACGTTGCCGGGTGCCAAGGCTCAGGCATCAACGATGGAGCACGCCATCCGGCGCCACATCGAGGTGCATTTCAACGAAGACCCTGCCGAGTATCGCAAGTTGCGTGAACGGCTGGAGGAGATTCTCCGGGACTACGCCCAGCAATGGGAGCAGCAAGTGTCGCTATTCCGGCAACTTGTGGAAGAGACGGTCGACGTACATGAGGGCACCAGTGAGCAGGCCGATGAGAAGTTGTCGAGCCTGAGTCGTATGGAGCTTGCTCTGTACAAAATGCTGATCGACACAACGATCACGGACGCGGTCGTGCTGGACGAGACCCGTGACTACCTCCTCTCTGTCACTCGGAAGATCGAGGAGACGACGGTCCAGGAATCCCGCAAGAAGGATTTCTGGATCAATGACGTCCACCAGGACGACCTACGCAAGGCCATCGTCCGGCTGCTCATTAAGTATCAGGTGACTGAGCCGCGGGCCGCCCGCCATGTTGCCGATGGGCTCGTCGCGATCATCCACCACCATCGCCACACCCTTCAGAGGAAGGCGACGTGATAGCCGTGGCTGTGAAGCCGTCGGGTCCGGTCCGTCCGGGCCCGATGCAGGTCGGCAACCTGGAGATCGACGTCGTGGTGGTTCCGGAGCGCGGCAGCGTACGGCTGACAGTGGAGCGTGATGCTCGCATCACTGCGATTGTCCCTGCAGGCATGGACAGCGCGCTTTTGGTGCACGTCGTTAAGAGACGAAGCCGGTGGATCTACGACAAGCTAGAAGTCCGTGTGGAGGACGCGGCGCTCCGTCCGGTGAAGCAGTTTGTGACTGGCGAAGGATTTCTCTATTTGGGGCGCAATTATCGGCTGAGGATCGTGGACGAAGTGCCGGTTCCCGTGGGCTTGGTACGCGGTCGGATACTTTTGCGGCGGGACTGTCTGGACCGGGCGCAAGAAGAGCTCATCGCCTGGTATCGACATCGCGGTGGTAGCTGGCTTCCGAAACGAGCTGAATCATGGGCGCAGCGCATGCAGGCTCCGCTGGAGAACGTCGCTGTACGCAGGCTTGGTTACCGATGGGGCTCGTGTAACCAGAACGGTGGCGTGAACATCCACTGGGCAACCATGCAGCTTCCGGCGCATCTCGTCGATTATGTTCTGGTGCACGAGCTTGCTCACTTGCACAGGCAGGATCACTCGGCCGAATTCTGGGCTGCTGTTGCCCGTGCAATGCCCGACTATCAGCAGCGCCGTGCCCGGTTGGACCGCCTCGGCGCCCACCTCTGGCTTCCCGAGGGGGCACAGCAGTGAGAATGAGGGCGAGAGAATCCTTCCGCCGGGCATGGTTGAAACGTTAAGATTCCCGTGGGACAGGCTATTAGTAAGGGAAGAACCCGTAACGTCCCGCCGACGCGTTCTTGGTGAAGACAACATCGACGGTCTGGTTATCCAGCTCGTTAGGCGGGTCCGTGTTCTCGAAGACAATCACCTGCCCGGTGAAGTGGCGCTGGATATCTTCGTAGAACGCCCCGGCGATGTCTGCCGGGATCTCGTCTTCTGTGCCCGATGGATTGTCGGTCGGGGTGTTGCCTCCATCAGGTGGTCGGTACGTAACCAGTGGGGAGTCGAGGATGACGAAGCCGGGGTGTGGGAGGTCGCGATCGAGGCAGTATTGCGCAAGTGCAAGGGTGAATGCTGCGTGGAGGATTGCGCGAACGCCTTTGCCGTGGGCTGAACGCAGTTGATCGTCGGCGACAATATCCTGTTCAGAGGTGTCGTAGCGAACGCTCTCGGGCTCAGGGAACCGCCACGCGGCTAGCCGCGTGGCCAACGCGGCGGAGAACTCTCGCTGGGCTCGAAGGCCTATCCCGGTGCCGCTGGCCGAGGTCGCTGCAGCAGCCTCGTCGGCGACTACTTGCTTCATCTTTTCCAACGTGGCGATCTGATCGTAGAGTCCCAGGTTGCGCTCAACGTTCGACCGTGTATCGAAAAGCTCACGCAAATCGCGGTTGTGATCTGCGACTGCGGTGTCAAGTTCCGTCAACCGCTGCCGGTGGGTGTCGAGTTCGCTCAGCGTGCTCGTAAGTTCGGTTTGCAGCGTGGAGCTTCGCTGGGTGACCTCATTGATAGTCGCGGCCAGGTCCTGTGCGAGTCCTTGCGTGCGTCGCAGCTGTGACTCGATTGCTTCGCCGAACGCCGTTGTGTCGCCGTCGCACTCGGTATTCAAGTGCTGGTTTTCGGGCTCTGCGCCGCAGAATGGGCAAGTTCCGCGCCGGAAGTAGTTCAGTAGATTGCCAGCCTCGCGGACCATGACCAGTCGCTCTATGTCGGAGGCGTATTGGGACTGCAGCAGGCGGAAGCGACCGCGCAGGGCTCGGAGGTCTCCTTGCTCGGTGCGCGCGTCGCCAACCAAGGTCTGTGCTTTGCGGATGGCTTGCATAACGCGGCCGCGTTCGTCTACCAGATTCCCGACTGAACTGCTGAGCCCATCGATCGACGACGCCAGCCTGGCTGCCTGCTCCCGAAGCAGCGATGGTTCGGGTACATCGGCCAGCTGCGTCTCCAGGTCGCCGACCAGCCGATCGATGATATCGACCTTTGCGGTGGAGATCTTTTTGTCTTTGGACGACGGCACTTCAAGGAGACCGGAGTCATCTTCGTCCTGCAACAACAGCTTGAGGACCGAAACTTCCTTGGTCCGAGTCACGTAGTTGCCGGTGAGCGCGGGCGGAACCTCGGACTGCATCTGGGTCTCGTCGACTACACACAGGTGAGCGATGTTCCGGAAGCTGAGGGAGTCAGTGGCGTTGTGCAGATTCTTACGGATCCATCGCCCGTCGAGTCCGATCTCCTTGAGTAGATACATCGACAGGTTGCCGTCGCTGTTGGCGTTGTGTTGTTGGGACAGTGTTTCCGGTGGCGGTGGCAGTTGCTCGTTCGGGTGGTTATGAAGTCTTTCACGATAGAGTCCGAAGTTGCCGCCATTGACCGAGCGGCTCAGTGTCACCGGCGAACCGTCAGGCAGAATCAGGCCCAGCAGTATGGATGTGTAGCCCTCGCGCTCGGGTATTTCTTTGAGCCGTTTGGCACCGAGCATGAAGTCGATCGCGTCCACGACGAACGACTTTCCGGTGTCGGAAGGTCCACGGATCACGGTCACCGCGGGGCCAAACCTCACGATGGCGGGCTCGCGGTCCGCACCAAGAAAAGTCAAATGGGTCAAAGTCAATCGCATGCCAGGACCTATCCCGTTCCCTCGGATGAAACGGCCGGGTAGTGGAACTCTTCAGCCCAGTGGCGCACCGCAGTGTTGAACTCTCGGCGAAGGGCCACGTCATCGAGTCCCTCATACCGCCCAACGACCCAGGCAGCTCGTTTCTGGAGCTCGGCAGCGTAGGCGGATTCGAGGAGCCTGATGAACCCGTCGGCGCGTTCTCCGGCCCAGTACTCAATCCCGTCAGCGCCCAGACCCGCGTGGGCCAGATCTGAACGAATCAGCACATCGAGCCCGGATTCGATAGTCGCGCGCCGGACGCCGAGACCACTGGCCCGGATCGGGATCGGCGGATGCAGACTCGGCGGTCCGCCTAGGTCTGCGCTGTGGAGCAGGCCGTGGTCCAGCAGCACGAGCTGGTTCAGACCAAGATGCTCCGGGAAGGCTGAGGTGAGAACCATCAGCACACGGACACCGGTCTCAAGGGGGCTATTAAGTGGATTCACGTCCTGCCTTTCGTCCAGGAGAGGCGAGACTCATTGGCCAACTGGTGGCAGATCCCCTTGACGTCGTCGGGTTTGGTGATTGAAACCAGCGCATGCTGGCCCAGGTTCAATGCCGTCGCATGAGTCAGAACAGCTGTGAGGCGATCCAAGCCGCTTGGGTGATTTGCCTCAACAACGTCGATCACACCGTCGTAAACATCTCCTTGTAGCGCGTCGAACGTGCCATCTGGAACAGCGTCTCGCGCATCCATACGGAGGGACTCGGCCTTGTAGAAACTCACCCGCTGACGCTGAAAATGGCTCCCATAGTCAGGATGCTCACTCAGCACTGTGGAATCGTCGACCCCTTCGGGATCCTTCTCGACGTATACCTGCCGCAGCTCGGAAATATACTGGGCCTCGATCTCGGCGATCAGTTCCGGCGGTTCAGCTGGAACGGTCCGTCGAGGTAGCGGGGTACCGAACCTTGCGGCGTGGTACGGAGTTCTGCGGTGAACATCCAGCATCTCGTGCAACTGGACCGCTTGGAACATCGAAAAGTCGACGCGAGCGGCTCGTACATGCACAGCTTCGATCTCCTGCGAAGTGAGACCCTTAACAAGAGCCTTCCCCGACTCAAGATTCTCCAGAAACATCGAGCGCAACTTGCCAGGTGTGCTCAGTAAGCGGTTCAGGCTCGTCGTAGCCCCCTGCGGAGCCATGAACAGGTAGCGGTCCGGGAGCAGATAGTCACCTGCTACCGCATGTCGGAAGACCTTCAGCATCTCCTTGGCGGCGTCAGAGAAGGTCAATCCGACGGCATAGTGTTTGCCCTGAAAACAGTCCCACGGGCCCTCCAGCTGTTGCGCAGACTTGAAAGCCGCGACGTCGATGCCGCCGTCGCCTGCACCGCCGAGTCGCTTCAACTGGGCATACGCGTTCCCCTGATCGTCCTCCTTGAGCCCCTCTGCCCATTCGAGGATGAACTCCTCCCACTCGCTAGATTCGTAGAAGAAGATCCGTTGCTTTGGCGGAACAGGCGGCCCCGCGAGCGTCGACGGCACCGGCATCGACGGCGCCGTCAAGTCGCTGAGCGCCGTGGAGTCACTAGCGCCGACTGACACCACACAACACCTCCCCTGTCCCCTAATTCAAGGTACCTGCAGCCAGGCCAAACTCTATGTTCCCTACGTCGTTCGCTGCATCCATTTATGTTACGAAGCCAGCAAGCTCCGAACATCGCTCCACCCTGTCGCCCGGCTCCTACGACGAGCACACCATCATTTCGTGAACAGACCGGGTGCCCATCGAGCGGGGGTCTGGCTGCGCCAAGGACGCGAATCCGCGACCACAAACCTGTAGCCCAGCGCGCCACCCGATCCGACAGCTAAATCTTCGCAGATCGGCCAACCTGCTTTGGCGGCGCTTATACCATCTGGCCACCGCGAACATCGGCGGAAATCGCCAGTTTCACGGCCTGCGTGCGAATGTGTGTACGCGGCGGAGCGCTGCCCCGTGGCGTTCGATCGGAGACTGGTCGCTAGTTCGGCGTGGCTTGGGGATTCGTCCGGGCACGCCCGCCCGAACGCGGTGGCAACTGAACCCGCGTCTGGACAGTCAAGGGCTTCAGTTGCCCGGCCGTCGCCAGGTTCCCGTCTCCGCAAACGATGTGCTTCTGGGTGGAGCCGGACTGGGGGCACGAGAGGTCTTCGGCAAGCAGGCCATCAGCCGGACCGACGTGGCCGAGGTGTCAGTCCGGCAATAGGTGTGTCACGAGGGAGCGCGCCCACTCGGGGGTGAGTGGGTCGTTGGTGAAGACGGCCCGGTAGTAGAGGGGAGCGAGCACCGCATCCGTGGTGCGTTCCAGGGTGGGGGGCTGGTTTCCCCGGGTCTGTTCGCGTTCGAGGATGGCTTCGAGTTGCTGTTGGCGTTCGCCGCGGCAGGCGGCGGCGCCTTGTTCTCCGCCGATGCCGATGGTGGCGCGGACCAGGGCGAGGGTGTCCGGGTCGCAGAGGTCCCTGGCCAGGTCGCATGCGTAGCGCTCCAGGTCGCCGCGCAGGGTTCCGGTGTCCGGCACCACGATGTCGCCGGAAAAGCGGCTGGTCGCGACGTCTGCGAGCAGCTCGCCGACCGAGCCCCAGCGGCGGTAGACGGTGGTGGCGTGGACGCCTGCGCGGGCGGCTACGACGGGGATGGTCAATTGTTCGGTGACCTCACTGGTGATCAACTCTTCGGCCGCCCGGTGTACGGCCGCGCGGACTCGGGCGGACCGCCCCCCAGGTCTGCTGCCTGCGTGGGGCGGAGAGGGGTTCGGCACCGACATGCGTCCATTATTGCACCGATCATTGCTTTTTTATTGCAGTGATCGGTGCGTTTGCTCTACGGTGGAGTCACTAACGCAACGATCACTGCGAGGTTTGTATGACGACTTCAGGTAGGACCAAGCGGAACCTCGAGGTTCAGCGATCCGACCACACGACGATCCGGTACACGGCCAGCGGTCCGGCGGGCGGTCCGACCCTGGCTCTCATCCACGGCTGGGCGTGCGATCGCAGCGATTTCGATGCGGTGACCGACCATCTGCCCGAGAACTACCGGGTCCTCGCGATCGACCTCGCCGAGCACGGCGAGTCGCGGTCGACTCGGGACGTCTGGACCATCGAAGAGTTCGCTCGCGACGTGGCCGCGGTACTGCAAGCCGAGTCGGCGAACGCGGTGATCGTGGCGGGACACTCGCACGGTGGCGCGGTCGCCGTCGAGGTCGGCCGATTGTTCCCCGACCTGGTTTCGCAGGTGGTCGCTCTCGACGCGCTGCACTATCTGTCGCTGTTCCCCGCGTTGGACGAACAGCAGACCGAGGCGATGGTGCACATGTTCGGTGCGGACTTCGCCGGTGCGGTGCGCGGTCTCGTCGAGGGAGGTTCGCCGGCTGGAACAGATCAGGCTCTCCAGGACGCGTACTTCGAAAAGATGGTCGCGGTGCGGCAACCCGCCGGTCTGCGGGCCATCGAGGGCCTGATCCGCTGGGACATGGACGCGGCGCTGCGCGAAACGAAGCCGCCGATCACCGTCTTCGCGATCCGTGACCTGGTAAGCCAAGAAGCGATCGACCGCTACGCGGACCGCCTCGACATCGTGCTCATCGACCTGGGCAGCCACCACTTTCCGGTAGAGGCCCCCGAAGGCACGGCGAAGCTGTTGGCCAGCGTGCGGACGAGGGTTCGGCTGTGACCAGCCCAGAATTCACCAGACCCGAGATGAGCCCGCTGCGACTGCGGGAAGTCACTTTGCCCAATCGGGTGTGGATGTCCCCGATGGCCCAGTACGCCGCGGGCCAGGACGGAAAACCGAACGACTGGCATCTCGTGCACTATGGCGCCCGCGCGGTCGGCGCGGTCGGTCTGATCATGGTCGAGGCCAGTGCCGTTGGCCCGCTGCACCGGACCACCACCGCGGACCTCGGTATCTGGAACGAGGATCAGGCCGCCGTGCACCGGCGCCTGACCTCGTTCATCCGCGAGCGCGGCACGGTTCCCGGGATTCAATTGCAGGCCGCTGGCCGAAAAGGGTCGCATCAGCTGCCCTGGGTGGGTGCCGGGCAGAACGGTTCCGTGCGCGCGGCTGGCGGCGGCTGGCAGACGTTCGGCCCCTCGCCAATTCCGTTCGGCGACTTGGCCACACCCCGGGAAGCCGACCACGCCGACATCGATGAAGTGGTCGCGGCTTTCGCCCATGCTGCCCGCATGGCCGACCTGGCCGGATACCAAGTGGTCGAGATCCAGGCCTCGCACGGATACCTTCTGCACCAGTTCCTCTCACCGCTGTCCAATCGCCGGACCGACGAATACGGCGGTAGTCCGCAGAACCGGATGCGTCTCGCGCTGCAGGTGGCCCGCGCCGTCCGGGATGCCTTCCCGGCCGACAACCCGGTCTCCGTCCGGATCACCGCCACGGACTGGATCGAGGGCGGCCTCACCATCGACGACTCGGTGCTGTTCGCCAAGGAACTCGCGGTCGTGGGGATCGATCTCCTCGACATCACATCCGGACTGGTGGTGCGGGACCAAGAGGCCCGCCCGCCGATCCGGGCCGGAGTCCACGTCGAGTTCGCGGCAATACTCAAGAACGCGACGGGACTCGCGGTCACCGCGGTCGGACAAATCGACGACGTGTCGCTGATCGGCGAACTGGTGGCGAACGGCCAGCTGGACGCCGCGATGATGGGGCGCCCGCTGCTCCGCGACCCGTATTTCGCTTTACGCCAGCGCCCGGCGGATAAAGAAGCGTGGCCCGACCAGTATCAACGCGCTCTTTGAGCTAGTCGTCGGGGGAGGCGCGGCGGTTGCGTTTGGTGACACCGCGTCGCTTTTTCGCGGCGATGCGACGTTCCTTTGCTCCGCGCGAGGGCTTGGTGGCGCGGCGAACGGGTGGCGGGGCGGCAGCGGCGTCACGCAGTAACGAGGCCAGGCGTTCGCGGGCGGCTGCGCGGTTCTGCAGCTGTGCGCGTTGCTCCGATGCTGCGATCGTGAGCACCCCGTTGACCAGGCGGGTGGCCAGGCGGTCGAGCATCCTGGTGCGCAGCCACTCCGGCACGGAGGGCGAGTTGGCGAGATCGAACGACAGCTCTACCCGGCTGTCGGTGGTATTGACGTGCTGCCCGCCCGGACCGGACGACCGCGAGAACCGCTCGTGTAACTCGGACGCTGGTATCACCAGCGTTCGAGTCACGGTCAGGTCCTCCGCCATGATCCGATGCCGTTCTCTCCGATCCGCGAGTCGACTAGGCCACGTCGGTCTGGTTACGACTGAATGGCGACCTTGCCGTTCACGATAGCGACGACCTTGTCGACGGGTACCAAGCAGGCCAGCTCGTCGAGCCCGGCGCGGCGGGGTGCGCCGGTTGGGTCGGTTGTCTGTGGTTCGGTGCTAATCTCCGCAACGTCTCAGCGATCCGAGTTGCCTTCGCTTTCCACGCCGACCAATCTTCCGGGAGATCCCGCGGGTGAGTACTGTGCAACAGCGGTTCGCCGAAGTCGGCGCGCGGTCCCGTGTCGCACGCACGGCAGTGCGCGCGCTGGTCACCGTCGTGCTGTTCGGATGGGTTGGCGTCGTGCCTGCCGCGGGGTGGCCGACGGTCAGTGCGCAGGCCGAGCCGATCAGGGTCGGCATCCTGCATTCGCTGACCGGTTCGGTGGCGATCGCTGAGCGTCCCATCAACGAGACCACCCTGCTCGCCATCGAGGAGATCAACGCAAGCGGTGGTCTGCTCGGGCGGCGGGTGGAGCCGATCATCGTCGACGGGCGTTCGGACTGGCCGACTTTCGCTGCCGAGGCGGAGCGGCTGATCGGCGAGGAACACGTCGAGGCGGTGTTCGGGTGCTACACCTCGGCGAGTCGCCGTACCGTGGTGCCGATCTTCGAACGCCATCACAACGCGTTGTTCTATCCGACGTTTTACGAAGGGGTCGAGAGCTCCCCGAACGTCGTGTACACCGGTGCGACGCCGAATCAGTACATCATTCCCGCGGTGAAGTGGTTCATGGAAAATCGCGGCAAGCGCATCTTCCTGGTCGGCTCCGATTACATTTGGCCACGCGCCGCCAACGCGGTGATCAAGGCGCAGGCCGAATACCTGGGCGGCACCGTGGTCGGCGAGAAGTATCTGCCACTGGGCTCGTCGGAAACGGCGCCGATC
Source organism: Nocardia sp. NBC_01499 (assembly GCF_045040275.1). Lineage (NCBI taxonomy): Bacteria > Bacillati > Actinomycetota > Actinomycetes > Mycobacteriales > Nocardiaceae > Nocardia > Nocardia sp. NBC_01499. Next base: position 6,907,377 of record NZ_CP109426.1, read on the forward strand.
TTGCAGGCTATCAAGGAAACTCAGCCCGAAGTCATCGTCAGCACAGTGGTCGGCGATACGAACATCCCATTCTTTCGAGACCTGCGGGCGGCGGGAATCACGCCCAAAACCATTCCCACATTGTCGCTCGCACTGGGCGAGACGGAGCTGCAATCGCTGGAAACGGCAACCATGGCAGGCGATTACGTCGCGCAAACCTACTTTCAGAGCATCGACACGGCCGATAATCATCGCTTTGTCGCCGAGGTGAAGCGTCGGTATGGACCCGACACCGTTGTCTCCGATCAGATGGAGGCCGCCTACGCGAGTGTGCATCTGTGGGCGCAAGCGGTGCGATCGGCCGGCTCCGCCGACCCGCAGCGGGTATTGCGGGCCATTCGGGGGATGGGGATGAACGCACCGCAGGGACGCGTCTACGTGGACGAGGAAAACTTGCACACGTGGAAGACGCCGCGGATCGGACGAATTCGCGCGGACGGGCAGGTCGACATCATCTGGGCATCCGAAGCCCTCGTGCATCCGATGCCGTACAGCATCTTTCGGACCAAGCAGGCGTGGGAGGACATGGTGAGCGAATTGTTCCGGATGTGGGGTGGCGACTGGTCGGCCCCGGCCGGCTGAACGGAGGCGAAGACACCGATGCCGACCTGGTTCGGGGGATTGCTGATGGTCGTCGCCGCGGCGACATTAGCTCAGCTCGTGTTGACCGTCGTGCACAAATTCCGGCGGGTGGACGCTGGGCGTGCCATCGATAACGCCATGATCAGTGCGGCGCTCGGCACCGTCGGCGGCGCCTACGCGCTGTTTCTTTCCTTCACCATTTCCGTTGTCTGGCACAACTATTCCGATACACAGGCCGGGGTGGCACGGGAGGCGAACGCGGTCGCCAACCTGGAGCGAATGTCGCGCGGGTTCTCGCTGCCGGTGCAACGTGACGTACAGGATTCGACAAGGACGTATCTGCGATTGACCATCGACGAGGAATGGCCGTTGCTGGCGAAGGACGAATCCAGTGTTCGCGCTGACGCGAGCCTGATCGAGCTATGGCACATCTATACCGATGTGTCGCCGGAGGAGCGCGCCAATCCGCTGTACTCCCAGTCGATCACGCGACTCAACGAGGTCGGTGACGCACGGCGGCTTCGGCTGCTCGCCGGCACCTCCGGCGTGCCGGAGCTCATCGTCATTCTGCTCTACACCGGCGCGGTGGCGACGATGGCCCTTGCGTGTCTGTACGAGATGAAAAGCCTTACCTTGCACCGGATTCTGCTGGCGTTTCTGGCCGTCGTCATCTCCTTCGGGCTATTTCTGGTCGGTGTGCTCGACAGTCCTTTCGGCAGCAGATTGCCGATCTCGGCCGAGCCGTTCCGGTATGTGCTGAACCATATGCAGCAGCTCGAATACTGACCGATTCGTTGCGGCCGTGAGCTAGAGCGATGTGCTCTAATTGCACGGCATTCGTCTGGGATCGGCCTGCTCTCGCGGTATAGATCGGCCGGTAAAGGCCTGCATGAGAACCCTGGATCGCGCACTCGGTCGCCGATTCTGGGGCCGCTACACGCATACACACGTCCCTAACAAAGTATGGAGGTTACGCCCTCAATGAAGCGTGTCGTCCTCACCGTGACACTCGCGGCCACCCTGATATCGGGTGCCGCATGTTCCAAGGACAACGACCAGTCGTCGTCCGCCGCGGACAAGTCACCGTCTTTCACCATCGGCATCAAATACGACCAGCCGGGAATGTCGGTGATGGGAGCGGACGGGAAGCCGCGGGGTTTCGATGTCGATACCGCCGCCTACATCGCCAATAACCTTGGCGTGCAGCCCGATCACATCACCTGGAAGGAAGCGCGCACCGAGCAGCGGGAAGACATGTTGAGCTCGGGTGCGGTCGATTTCGTCGTCGCCTCGTATTCGATTTCGGCGGCTCGGCAGAAGCAGGTGTCTTTCGCTGGTCCATATCTGATGACCGGTCAGGATCTGCTGGTGCGTCAAGGGGAAACCGGCATCGATCGTCCCGAGGCGCTCGGTGGTCGAAGTGTCTGTAGCGCAAAGGGTTCCACGTCAGCGGATAAGATCAAGAAAGACTTCGCCGCCGATGTCAATTTGACTGCTCGTGATACGTATTCCCAGTGCGTCGATGATCTGCTCGCCGGCACTGTGGACGCGGTGAGCACCGACGGTGTGATCCTCGCGGGTTATGCCGCCACGCATCCGGACCAGTTGCGGGTGGTCGGCCATCCGTTTACCAAGGAGCGCTATGGCGTCGGTGTGAAGAAGGGCAATATCGATCTGCAGACTCGGATCACCGGCGCGATCCAGGCGATGATCGCCGACGGTTCGTGGCAGCGTTCGGTGGATGCCAACTTGAAGCGCGGCGGATACCAGCCGCTGCCTGCCCCGCCGGTATTCAACGCTCCCGACGCACCGATCGCCGCCGGAGATTCGACCAAGCTCGACCCGAACCTGGTCAAGACCGGGAACGATATGATCACCATGGTCAATGCGAAGGACTGGACAAGTTTGGCAGCGGTCTCCTGCCCCGAGGCGCAAGAGACGCTCCGCGGGAATGTCGCCCAGTTGGTCCCGCAGAACGATACGAATCTCGGCCCCGAGGTCAAGGACGTCAGTTACGACGCCACCAGTACCGGCTTGAGCCAAACCAGCCCCGATTCGGCAACCCTCTTGGCTCATATCACGTACACGAACGTGCCCGACAAGTACAAGCAGTACTTCAAGGACATCGACTTCACCAACACCCTGTCCCGCAGGGACGGCACATGGATGCTGTGCGCGGTAAACGCCGACTTCGTCGAATCCTGATCTAGGAGTATCACGGTCGACGGGCGGGTCCGAGCACGGATCCGCCCGTCGGATCATCGCTACAGCGGGATCGGATCGCTGTAGACCGTGCGTTCGGTATTGCCTGCCGCCGTGGCGAGGGTCAGTTTCGTGTCCAGTGTCGCCGCGGTGACCTGATGCCGAATCTGCAGCCCGTACTGCGCGGGATCCACGAATTGCGCGGCCGCCTCCGGTTGCGCACCAACGGTGGCCACCTCGTCCAGCAGCGCGGAATCCGCGAACCGTTCCGGTCGACCAGTTGGCCGATTGGTTGCTGAGGTCGGCCGATGGCGGTCGATGCCAGGCGATACCGCTGCTGAGCTGCTATCTGGAGATCGTGCGCCAGCCCGAACTGGCCACCGTCGCGACACTGTGGGTGGATGAGATCCGCGAGATCATCGCCGACCTGCTCACCGAGGTAGGTGCCGCTTCGTCCGCCGTCCTACTGCACGCGACTGTCGCAGGCCTGCGGTTGCCATTGTTGGCCAGCCCCGACCTGGGCCTGGCGCAAACCCACCGCGCCGACCTCACCCGACTGCTGCACTGGATCGTGGGGCGATAAACCTCGGCCCTCGAGTATCCGATGCGAATTCCGAAGCCGGCTGGCACTTGTGGGCGGTAACGTATTCGCGCTCGCCGCGCAACCCTCGGGACTGGGGAAGTCCCCAGTTGACGCTGCCGGACCGCGGCCGTCACCCGACGGTGAGATCTGTTGAGGGTCAGGTGATTTGGGCGCAGCGGTGGCGCTAGGGTACTCGGACGGCTTGGCCTCTGGTACAAAAACCGACGCAATGGTGGCCTGATTGTGGTGTTCACAAACCGAGTGCCCGATCTATGTGCACATTTTGTTAAGTAAAGGTGAGTGGGGGTTGACGATGACGGGTCACGGGCCGTACGTTTCGCCCATTGTTGCTGGCTCGTGGTGATCAAGGGGATGTAAATGGCGACCTTGCTCACGGACGAGAATCCACCGGATGCGGTAACTACTGCCAAGGTGGACCGGAAGGGCCCGCTCGGCCGGTCTCCCGGTCAACTCGCCTGGCTTCGGTTCAAGCGGGACAAAACCGGCGTGGTGGCGGGCATCGTCGTGCTGTTCTTCTTCGCCGTCGGTCTCGGCGCGCCGCTGATCTCCTGGCTCTACGGCAAGGACCCGTACACCCCGTATGCCACGCCGGGCAACGGGTTGCTCACCGACACCGGCTTCCCGATCAAGCCCAACGGCGGCATCGACAGCCAATTCTGGTTCGGCATCGAACCGCACACCGGCCGTGACGTGCTCATCGTGCTGGTGTACGGAATCCGTACCTCCCTGCTGATCTCGTTGGCCGTGGTGTTGCTGACGGCCATCATCGGCACGGTGCTCGGGGTCACCGCCGGGTACGTGGGCGGCCGGACCGATTACATCATCAGTCGGATCACCGACACCCTGCTGTCGGTTCCGTCGACCCTGTTCATGCTCGCTTTCATGCCCGTCGCCTGGGCCGGTTATTTGGCCACCGGGCAGGAGGTTCCGCTCTGGGTGCGGGCCGGCAGCTTGATCGGGCTGCTGACCTTGTTCGGCTGGACTCGCAACGCCCGGCTGCTGCGCGGGCAGGTGTTCTCGCTGCGCGAGCGGGAGTTCGTCGAGGCGGCCAAGGTGACCGGGGCCAGTCCAGGACGCATCATCTTCAGGGAACTGCTACCGAATCTGTGGACCCCGATCCTGGTGCTCGCGACGCTGGACCTGCCCGGGTACGTCACGGCGGAGGCGGCGCTGTCCTTTCTCGGCGTCGGCATCAAGGATCCGACGCCCGACTGGGGTGTGATGGTCCAAAACGGAGCCGGTCTGATCTCCTCGGACATCACCTATCTGGTCTTCCCCGGTCTCGGGATGATGCTTTTTGTGCTCGCGTTCAACTTGCTCGGGGACTCGGTGCGCGACGCCCTTGACCCGAAGGGAAGCCGATAACCCGTTGGGTCGCCGGTTCACGGCGTCAGGAAGAGGCAGGAACTGGAATGAAGAGAAAGTATCTCGCGCAGGCCGCCGCGGTGGCCACGGCCGCCGTGCTGGCCGCGGCAGGCTGCTCGGCAGGCGGCACCAATGTCGGTAGCGGTGACCAGCCGAAGGCCACGCAGAACAAGCTCACCCTCGACGCGAGCGGCCAGCAGTCCAACGGCCCGGCCGCAGAGGTCGCGGGAGCCCAGAAGGGTGGCACGCTCAACCTGACGTGGCGCGCCGACTTCCCGGACTACGACCCGGCCAAGATCTACACCGCGCCGGATGACGAGGCGTTCCGGCTGATGAACCGACGCCTCACCATGTTGAAGCAGAACGACGACGGCACGATGGCGCTGGTGGGCGACCTGGCCACCAATACCGGCGAGGCCTCCGACGGCGGCAAGACCTGGAAGTACACGCTGAAGGACGGCATGAAGTACGCCGACGGCGTGCCGATCAAGTCCCAGGACATCAAGTACGCCGTCGAGCGCACCTTCGACACGAAGTTCGCCACCGGACCGCAGTGGGTCCAGCTCTGGCTGGCGGGCAAAGACGACTTCCACTCGGTCTACCCCGGTCCGTACTCCGGTGGCCAGGAACTCGGACCCGACAAGATCGAGACGCCGGACGCCAAGACCATCATCTTCCACCTGGCCGCGCCGCAGTCGGACTTCCCGTTCGCCGCGTCCATGGGCCAGACCGTCCCGGTGCGCAAAGAACTGGACGCCAAACCGGACGACCTCGACGTCAACGGGCTCGGCGATATGGCAACCGGGCCGTACAAGATCGGCGGCCACGAGGTCGACAAGACGCTGACCCTGGTGCAGAACCCGAACTGGGATCCGAAGACCGACCCGGTCCGGCATCAGTACGTTGACCAGATCCACTTCCAGTTCGGCGTCAAGGCCAAGCAGGAGACCGATCAGCTGAAGGCGGACACCGACCCGAACGCGGCCGCTTATTACGGCGGCGTCGACCCCGACCAGGTTCAGGCGATCATGCAGGATCCGAACCTGAAGCAGCGCGTGATGGACAACGAGACCGGCGCGGTGGTGGCCTTCATGATCAACAACGCCCGGGTCACCGACCTGGACGTGCGCAAGGCCCTTGCCATCGCGTTCCCGAAGCAGGACATGATCACCACGCAGGGTGGCCCCTTCTACGGCAATGTCGCCACCACGCTCAGTCCGCGCACCTCGGTCGGCTATTCGCCGCAGCCGAACCCGTTCGGCGCCGGCGATAACGGCGATCCGGAGAAGGCGAAGCAGATCCTCACCGCCGCAGGCAAACTCGGCACCCCGATCAACGTGGCCTGGGATACCACCCCGACCGCCGACCGGATCGGCTCCCCGATCAAGCGTGCGCTCGAGGCCGCCGGATTCAAGGTCAATCTGAACCCGGTGCCGGACAAGGGCTTCTACGACGCCGTCCGGCACCTGGCCAACCCGTACGACCTGATCTGGTACCAGTGGAGCCCGGACTGGCCGACCAACCGGACCGTGTACAGCGCTCTGTACTACAGCGGGGCGGCCACCGAGGGTGGCAACAACGTAGCCCAGCTCAAGGAACCGAAGGTCGACGACGAGATCAACCGAGTCCAGTCGATCCAGGACATCAACGAACAGGGCAAGCAGTACATGCCGCTGGACCAGATGATCCAAAAGGATTATGCGGCAGCGATTCCGGTGGTGTACGCGCGCAAGCAGGTGATGTTCGGCTCGAAGGTCGGAGGGGCGCGGATGGACGCGCTCAGCTCCAGCCTCGACCTGTTGAACGTTTACCTCAAGAAGTAGCGCACGACTGATGAGGTCCTGAGCCGGGTGATGGACTGCCCGTCACCCGGCTCGGCCGCCACCCCCTCCAGAGAGACACGTCCGCATGCTGGCCTTCCTCACTCGCCGGATCCTCGGCGGCATTGTGATCCTGCTGATCATTTGCGCGGTCACCTTCATGATGTTCTACGTGGCCCCCGGCAACAATGTCGCCAGGCTGGCCTGTGGAAAGACCTGCTCGCCCGAGCTCATCGCCGCCGTCGCACACCAGTTGGGCGTGGACAAACCGGTCTGGCAGCAGTTCCTTATCTACCTCGCCGGGATCTTCGCGGGCCGCACCATCGCCGACACCCAGTGCTCGGCTCCGTGCCTCGGCTACTCGTTCCACAATCACCGACCGGTGCTCGACACCATCCTCGACCGGATCCCGGTCACGTTCTCGCTGACCGTCGGCGCGGTCGTGATGTTCCTTGTCGTCGGTATCGGCCTCGGCCTGTTGGCCGCGCTGCGCAAAGGGAAGTTCACCGACAAGGCCGCCATGGGCTTCGCGGTGGTCGGCGGCGCGCAGCAGATCTTCGTACTCGGACCGTTTCTGTTATTCATTTTCGTGTATTCGACGCACCTCATGAAGGTGCCCGCCTACACCTCGTTCTTCGACAATCCGGTGAAATGGGCGACCGGGCTGTTCCTGCCTTGGGTCTGCCTGGCCATCATCACCGCCGCGGCCTACGCGCGGTTCACCCGCTCCTCCATGGTCGAGGTGATGAACGAGGACTACATCCGCACGGTGCGTGCCAAGGGCATGGGCAGCGCGAATCTCTATCTGAAGCACGCCTTTCGCGGCACCATGAGCCCGATCGCCACCCTGCTCGGACTTGACATCGCCGTACTGCTCGGCGGGGCCCTGGTCACCGAGACGGTGTTCAATCTGCCCGGGATCGGTCAGCTGGCGGTCAACTCCGTGCAGGACTCCGACCTTCCGGTGATGATGGCCGTTGTGCTGCTTGCCGCGACCGCCGTCGTGGTCGCCAACATCGTGGTGGACGTTGTGTACGCGTTCATCGACCCGAGGGTGCGGCTGTCATGACCGCGACCGTCGAAACGAATCTGGAGCGTGACATGTCCAGCCAAGACACCATTCTGTCGGTGCGGGATCTGCTCGTGCACTTTCGCACCGAGGACGGCATGGTCAAGGCGGTGGACGGGCTGTCCTACGACCTCGCCAGGGGGAAGACCCTCGGCATCGTCGGCGAGTCCGGCTCGGGCAAGAGCGTGTCGACCATGGCCATCCTCGGCCTGCACAACCGGGAGCGGGCGACGATCGGCGGGCAGATCCTGTTCGAGGGGACCGACCTGGCCGGGGCGGACGAGCGAACCATGCGGCGGTTCCGTGGCAAGCGGATCTCGATGATCTTCCAAGATCCGTTGACCGCGCTGTCGCCGTACTACACGGTCGGCGATCAGATCATGGAGACATACCGCAGGCACACCGGCGCGACCAAGAAGCGGGCGCGGGCGCGGGCCATCGAGATGCTGACCAAGGTCGGCATACCGCAGCCGCAGCGTCGAGTGGACGAGTACCCGCACCAGTTCTCCGGCGGCATGCGGCAGCGGGTGATGATCGCCATCGCGCTCTGCTGTGACCCGGACCTGCTGATCGCGGACGAGCCGACGACTGCGCTCGACGTGACGGTGCAGGCGCAGATCCTGGACCTGCTGCGGGAATTGCAGGCCGAGTTCAACACGGCGATCATCCTGATCACCCACGATATGGGCGTTGTCGCGCAGATGGCCGACGACGTGCTCGTGATGTACGCGGGCCGGTGCGTCGAGCGGGGCACCGTACGCGAGGTGCTCCAACGACCACGGCATCCGTACAGCTGGGGCCTGCTGTCCTCGATCCCGCACCTGGGCGGGGACGTGGACACGCCGCTGACTCCGGTGCGCGGCACGCCGCCGAGCCTGATCGACGTGCCGTCCGGATGCCCGTTCCATCCTCGGTGCGATTACGTGGACCGCGTGGCAGACGGGCGCTGCACGAGCGAACGGCCCGAGCTCGGCTCGGCCACGGGACGCGGCTCGGCCTGCCACCTGACCACCGAGGAATCCGACCGCGTCTTCCTCGACGTGGTCCAGCCGACGCTCGGGATCGGAAAGGCATGATGACCGAACAGACTCTGCACCTGCCGACGTCGCGGCCCACGGGCGACGGACCCTTGCTGACGGCCACCGGGCTGCAAATGTATTTCCCCATCCGCTCCGGATTCCTGTTCAAACGGACCACCGAGGTGGTTCGCGCGGTGGACGGCATCGACCTGAGCGTGTCCGCTGGCGAGGCGTTCGGGCTGGTCGGCGAGTCCGGTTGTGGCAAGTCGACCACCGGGCGGGCGCTGGCCCGGCTGTTGGAGCCGACGGCAGGCTCCATCACCTACCGCGGTCAGGACATCACCCACCGGTCTCGGCACGAGCTCGCGCCCATCCGGTCCGAGATCCAGATGATCTTCCAGGATCCGTACTCCTCGCTGAACCCGAGGCAGACGGTGGGCAGGATCATTGCCGGGCCGATGGAGATCAACGGCATCAACCCGCCCGGCGGGCGACGCAACCGGGTGCGGGAACTACTGGAGACGGTCGGCCTGAATCCCGAGCACTACAACCGCTTTCCGCACGAGTTCTCGGGCGGGCAGCGCCAGCGCATCGGCGTCGCCCGCGCGCTGGCGCTCGACCCCAAGTTGATCATCGCCGACGAACCGGTGTCCGCGCTGGACGTTTCCATCCAGGCACAGGTGGTGAACCTGCTGCAGCGGCTGCAGCGCGAGCTCGGCATCGCCTTCGTCTTCATCGCGCACGACCTGGCCGTGGTGCGCCACTTCAGCGAGCGCATCGCGGTCATGTACCTGGGCAAGATCGTGGAGATCGCCGACCGCGCCGACCTCTACGACCGCCCGCACCACCCCTACACCCAGGCACTGCTGTCCTCGGTGCCCGAGGCCGATCCCGACAGCGCCAAACAGCGCGACCGCATCCGCCTCACCGGCGACGTCCCTTCCCCCATCAACCCCCCATCCGGCTGCCGCTTCCGCACCCGCTGCTGGAAGGCCGAAAACATCTGCGCCGAACAAGAACCCCCGCTGATCCAACTAGCCAATTCCACCGAGGGCCACCAAGCGGCCTGCCACTTCCCCGAACCACGCCACGTGGTCGCCTGATCTGGTGGGTGGGGGTATACCCAGTTCCGGCGGTGGGTGGTGTGCGCGCGAAGGTGCCGCTAGCGTGGGGTGGCGCGAACGGAGTCCGATTGCTTGGGAGTTAGTTTGTCGATAACGACGGTCGAGAGCACCGAAGCGTCCTCCGCCGCGCCGAAAGCCCCGGTACCCCGCACTATCGCGCCGCTGGCGTTCTGGTCGATCGTGGTAGCTGGAGTCGTTGCCGGCGTGTACTACCTGGTGCAGGTGGTCGAGCATCGGCAGGTGCTGCTGCATCTGATCGATCTGAGCGTTTATCAGATCGCCGGAGACCGGGTGAGCCATCATGTTTCGGTCTATGACACTCCGCTACTCGGCAACACCCGAGGCGTCTGGGAGTTCGTCTACACACCGTTCTCCGCGATGCTGTTCGTCCCACTGCGCTGGATACACGGTGATCTGTACACCTTCGTCGGCGGCTTCGGCAATTTCGTCATGCTGGTCGTCTCGTGCTTGGTGGCGCTGTCGATGCTCGGCTACCGGCGTGATCGGCGACTGGCGATAGCGGCCGTCGCGATTGCCGGACTGCTGCTGTGGTGCGAGCCGATCCGCATGACGATGGCCTTCGGTCAGGTCAATATCTTCCTGCTGCTGATCGTCATCGCCGATATGGCACTGCCGGACACGTCGCGGTGGAAAGGCGTGCTGACCGGCGTCGCGGCGGGCATCAAACTGACACCGGCGTTCTTCGTGCTCTACCTGCTTGTTACCCGGCGCTACCGGGCCGCGGGCATGGCGGTCGGCGGATTCGCCGCGACACTGGTCATCGGTTTCGCAGTGCTGCCGAAGGATTCGCTGACGTTCTGGAGCGGCGCCTTCATCGACCCGGAACGCGTCGGCATCCCGGACAACCTGTCGAACGAATCATTGCGCGGCATGATTGCGCGGTTGGTCGGCGTCGGTGGTGCGCACCAACTGATTTGGCTGGCCGGTGCCGGGCTCATGGCGGCGGTCTGCCTGTATCTCGCGCGGCGCTTGTCGCAGACCGGGCGTGAACTGGCCGCGGTGGTGTGCGTTGGTGTCACCATGACGGCGGTCTCACCCTTCAGCTGGGTGCACCATTGGGTTTTCCTCGCACCGCTGCTGATCTGCCTCGGCGATCTGGCACTGCGCCGCGGTGGTCTCGTCGCACCGCTCGGTTTCCTGGCGACCGCGCTCGTCGTATCCAGCGGTGTCCTTGCCTTTTTCGATCCCACGCTGGTCAGCGTCTTCGACTTCGCCAACAACAACCATCCGACGACGCTCTATCGCAACGCCTACATCTGGCTCACCGTCGCCCTGCTCGCGGCGACCGCGATAGCCCTACGCAGATCGACGACCCGCGAGCCGTCACCCGACGTGGCCGACGCACAGGTCTAGTCGCTGGTGCGACTCATGTCTCGATCGGGACTGATCCTCCACCGGACGACCGCGATGTCGGCCGCGGACGAGAAGCACTGCCGCAGCTGAGTTCTCGCCTGCTGTCAGCAGGCCACCTCGGTGAGGCGAGCGGTGCGGCTCGGGGCAGTGGCGCGCAGCGCGGCGGCGAGCGCGACGACCGGTGGCACCCAGCGGGCTTCAGCGGGGGAGATATCCCAGCGCGCCGAGCCGGTCGACAGCCTGGTCGGCGGCAGCGGGATGCTCGCGCCGTCGGTGTGCACGGTCGCGCCAGCGCCGCGTAGCGCCTCGATCGCCATCGCCGCCTTGGCGACGCCGACGACCAGGTGAATCTCGCGGCGCTGTGCGCCCGGAATCTCGATGACCGGGCCGGACAGGTTGTTCGCCCGCAGGTATCGGCGCACGCCGGCGGCCAGGTCCCCGGTGAGCTCGACGGCCGCTACCTGCTCGTCGGTGATCAGGCATACGCCGTTGGTGGTTTCGGCGACGGTCCACCCGCGGCGGCGGTAGTCCTGCACTTCGTCAGGTGTCGCCACGGTGACGGACCTCGGAAACGTCGCGGGCACTGTCTTCTCCATTCACCATGTAGATCGAGCTATCGCATCGCTGTGCGGGCGTTTCGGGCCGTATCGTCGAGACTCGGCCGCGGTTGACGGACAACCGTACATCCGCACCTGTGCATCAAATCCGCTGCGGCTAAGGGTTTCCCTACAGGAACCTTGTGATCGCGAGCCGCACCAGCGATTCTGCGCGGTTCGCCCGCCCGTGGCATCGCCCCGTGGTCGCTGTCGGTGTCATCCTTTGGACGGACTCGACCCTGAGTCGATACCTCTGGCTGCGGACATGGGGATTCGCGTTTCGACCTCGAGTGGTCGCCGCTCGGTGCGGTTAGCCGACGGTGTGCTGATGGGGTTCGAGAGAGCCGATATCGATGAGCGGCGCGGACCGTTCCGTGTGACGGCACTGGGTCACAGCTAATTGCCAAGGGCCCCTCGAGGTTTCACCAGCCCGGCATGGTCTAAATAGATATGGGATCGAACTGGGGGCGGGTGCCGCTAACCGCCGGATGTGTAGCGGCAGTTGCGATATCGGCGTTAGTAGCAGCCCCGCTGGCCGTAGCCGGTGCACAAGACCGGGCGCTCCCGGCGGCAACGGCGCCAGCCGGAGGCACCCCGACGGCCGCGCTGACGCCGGTTAGCGGGACACCGGCTCAGCACGCCTCGCCCGCCACCTACACGCAGCCGGTCGTGTCGTCCGCGTCGTCCGCGGCGCTGGCACAGCGGATGCAATCGGCGATTCAGGCCGTCTCACCGGGCACGCAGGTCGGCATCGATGTGGCCGACATCAGTTCCGGCGCAGTGCTTGTCGGCCAGAACCTCGATCAGCAGTTCTACACCGCATCGGTGGTCAAGCTGCTGATCGCGCTCGACGCGCTGAACCAACAAGGCTGGCAACCGGATTCGGATACCGCGGCACAGCTGCGCACGATGTTGTCCGCCAGCGACGACAACATCGCCGACGACCTGTGGGACGACAACGGCGGCGACGCGATCGTCAGCCGGATGATCGACCTGATCGGCCTGCCAGGAACTCAGCCGCCCGACGACCCGGAGCAGTGGGGCGAGACACTGACCACCGCACGCGATGTCGTCACCATCTACCGCTACCTCACCACCAGCGTCCCCGAGCCGTCCCGGTCTCTTGTCATCGGTGCGCTGCGCGCCACCAGCGAGATCGCCGCGGACGGCACCGACCAGTACTTCGGCATCCCGGATGGCTTGACCGACGACAACTGGGCGGTAAAGCAGGGCTGGATGGCGCTGGACGCCTCGACAACCCTGGACACCACCGGCCTGGTCGGCCCACCCTCGACCCAGCAATTGCCATACGTGGTGGTCGTACTGACCTCGCAGCCCGCCGGAATAGATTGGACCACAGGAGGTTCCGCCTTGACCGCCGGAATCGGCGTCTTGCGCGGCACGATCGACCAGCCCGGACTCTGAGACGGTAAACCGGAACCACACCAAGCGGCAGAGCGGCAGCCGCAGGGCTCAGGGGTTGCGGCTGCCGCACTGATGCCGATGAAACCCCTCGGTACCCGGCTTCAGTCGCGTAGAGAGAATTCGTCGTACTCGATGATCCTGTCAGTCGCGGCGGGTCTCGGGTATCGGTTATATGACCGACATTCAAACGATCGACAGCCTTGACTCGCCCTCGGTCGACGTAACTCTCCCTGCGGTGGGTGCCGATCTTGCACAATCTGTGCATGCCCAAGCCCTGCCTTTTGCTCCAGTTGCGGCCCGAGCGCCCCGCGGCGGATGACGAATATCACGCTGTGCTGCGGGCGGGCGAGCTCGACGTCGCCGACGTGGTGCGGGTGCAGATGGACCAGGGACTTCCCGACTTGTCGCTCGATGATTTCTCGGCGGTGATCGTTGGCGGCGGGCCGAGTAATGTCGGCCGCCCGGAGACCGAGAAATACGGTTACCAGCAGCGATTCGAGCCAGGACTGAAGAAGCTGCTCATCGAGATTGTCGCAAGGGACTTCCCGTATCTGGGTGCCTGCTACGGATTGAGCATTCTGGCGGACGCGCTCGGCGGCACGGTCAGCGGCGAACGATACGCCGAGTCACCGGGCGCGCAGACCATCGAACTGACCGACCAAGCGGCCGAAGATCCGCTGCTGCATGGGATTCCGCAGTCGTTCCGGGCGTTCGTCGGGCACAAGGAAGCGTGTCAAGAGGTTCCGCCGAACGCGGTGCTGCTCGCCACCTCCGCCGACTGCCTGGTGCAGATGATTCGGGTCGGCCAGCACGTCTACGCCACCCAGTTTCACCCAGAGCTCGACGGCGACGGACTCGCGCTGCGCATCGAAACCTACCGGCACGCAGGCTATTTCGACCCGGATGAGGCGGATTACCTCACCGCGCTCGGCCACCGGGAAGCGATCATCAGCCCTAAAGAGATATTGCGCCGATTCGTCGCCAGGTATCGGAGCGATCCGCGCTAGTCGCTCGCGGTTGAATGCCTGGCATAGCAGGACCGTCGTTATCTGGCGGGTCTATGGTGGAGTTATGGGCGTCATGGGCGAACTATTTCCGGGTCAGAAGCTGGGCGACGAGGGCAGCGAGGACAGTGATGGACAGTCACACAGTCCCCGGCTCGCACTCGACCTCGATGCCGGTGTCATTCGGATAGCCGCTGCTCCGGCCCCGTCCGCACCCGCGGACGAGCCGAAAGACTAGCTGCGGAATCGGCAGGCCCCCGCGTACGGCATCGACGACATCGGGGATTCCACGACGCCGGTGCCGTAGGTCGAGGCGTGGATGACCTTGCCGTCGCCCGCGTAGAGCGCGGAGTGTTCGCCGCCGTAGAACGACACCAGATCGCCGGGGCGCAGATCGTCCTTGGCCACCGGGGTTCCGGCGGCGAGCTGGTCGTAGCTGGTGCGCGGGACCGAGACACCGGCCTGCTGGTAGGACCACTGCACCAGACCCGAGCAGTCGAAAACATCAGGCCCGGCGGAGGTCCCGTAGCTGGAGCCGATCTTGGCGCGGGCCGCTTCGACGGCGACATCGCCGGTCGTCTTCATCGGTGCGACCTGCGGGTGCAACGTGTTCGGCGCCTTGATGCCGGGAATGCCTGCCAGGCCGGAGTATTCGAGGCCCGGAATGTCGGGGAGGGCGAATCCGTTTCCGGGAGCGGAGAACTCGGCTCGGGAGGGAGCAGCGGATGGCGCGCTCTCCTGCGGCGGCACCGAGATCTGGATGCCGGGAATGCCAGGGGGAACGGAGATTTCGTTCGGAACGTCGAAACTTCCGATGCCGGGAACGGTCACGGTTTGGGCCGATGCTTCCGCGGCGGAGAAGAGGAGTGCGCCGGAGAATGCCGCGCCTGCCGCGAGTGTCCACCAGAACACCCGCCGCAGCGAGCGGGTACTTCGGACGTCGTCGTCGGTCTTCGATGCCATGATTCAGGTCCTCCGATGGTCATTTCGGAGGCCTTGGCTCGGCCATGCAGCGCCGCACATACTGGCGTACCGGACTTCACCAAAGTCTCCGAATACGATTCGAGAACATCACGGTGATCTGTCAGTCCAAGCGGATCCGATTTCCATCCTTCGACACAAGCGTGTTCGAACAAAATTCTGACACACTGAAAAGTAATAACGAAACGGTAACTATATATCCAATCGTTATTGGAAAGCGCTATTCGTTAGATCGTTTTCGGCCGTCGATAGGCCCGGTCGTGCCCGGTAGATCGCCGTGTCCGCGCAGGGCATCGAGCACCACATTGACGGCCGCACGCGGGGGTGTGCCGCGCCGAATTACGGCGGTAATCGTCCGGGTGACCGGACTCGCCAGCTCCCTGGTCGCGACGCGATAGCGCGGATCGACGGCGAGCGCGGGCAGCAGCGCGATCGACAGTCCGGCCTCGACATGTTGCAGCGTCATCATGTAGTTGCTGAAGCGGCAGATGATTCTCGGCTCGAATCCCGATTCGCGGCAGAGCCGGGTCGCCAGCTTCGCCATATAGGACTTCGGCGTATCGAATACCCACGGCTCGTCGGCGTACGCGGCGAGGTCGGCCGGTCCGCGGGCGGCCCGGCCTGGCGGCAGCACGAGCACGATCGGGTCGGCGGCCAGCGGCACGATATCGATGTCGGAGCCGAGCGGCTGCTCCACGAAATCGGTGGTGGTGATGATGATGTCGGCGTCACCGACCCGCAGCGCGCGCATGCTCTCGTGCGGTTCCAGCTCGTGCAGCTCGATCGCGAGGTGCGGATGGGTCCGCGCGAGCCGCGTCACCGCTGGCACACACAGTGAGTGGATGGCGCTTTGAAAGGCGCCGAGCCGGACCAGCCCTGCCGGTTCGGCGCCGAGGCCGCGCAGCTCGGCTTCGACGGTGCCCATGTGGTCGAGGATGGCTCTGGCGCGGCGGGCCAGGATCAGCCCGGCGGGGGTGAGCCGGACCCGGCGGCCGGTGCGTTCCAGCAGCTGCGTGCGGGTTTCCGCCTCAAGCACCGCGAGCTGCTGGGACACGCTGGACGCGCTCAGGTTCGCCGCCTGCGCCACTGCGCGGACGGTGCCGAGGGAATCGAGCTGGCTGAGCAGACGCAGCCGCCAAGGGTTCAGCATCTCTCGATTGTTGTACGGCTGAGCCGAACAGCACAGCCGGAATTGTGAGATGGACGTGTCGCTCGCGCCGCACTTACCGTCGAAACATGGCTTCCCCCACTTTCACGGCGCGGTCCACCGACGACTTCTGGGCCGACACCGACCGCCACCTCGTGCGCTACGCGGGCGCGGGCACCTTCACCCCCGAGATCATCACCCGCGCCGCGGGTAGCTTCGTGTACACCGAAAGCGGCAGGGAGATACTGGATTTCACGTCCGGTCAGATGAGCGCGATCCTCGGGCACTCGCACCCGGACATCGTCGCGACGGTCCGCCGCCAGGTCGGTGAACTCGACCACCTGTTCAGCGGCATGCTCAGCCGCCCGGTCGTCGACCTGGCCCGCAGGCTGGCAGGCACCTTGCCCGCTCCGCTGGACAAGGCGTTGTTGCTGACCACCGGCGCCGAGTCGAACGAGGCGGCGATCCGGATGGCCAAGCTGGTCACCGGTAAACACGAGATCGTCTCGTTCGCCCGCTCCTGGCACGGCATGACCCAGGCCGCGGCGGGCGCGACCTACAGTGCGGGCCGCAAAGGTTATGGCCCGGCCGCACCGGGTAACTTCGCCATCCCGGCGCCGCACTCCTACCGTCCCGATTTCACAACGGCCACCGGCGAACTCGACTGGCGCCGCCAGCTGGACTTCGCCTTCGACCTGATCGACGCGCAATCGGTCGGCAGCCTGGCGGCCTGCATCGTCGAGCCGATTCTCAGCTCCGGCGGGGTCATCGAACCGCCGCCGGGCTACTTCGCCGCACTGCGGCAGAGGTGCCACGAACGCGGCATGCTGCTCATCCTCGATGAAGCGCAGACCGGCCTGTGCCGCACCGGATCCTGGTACGCGTTCGAGCGCGACGGCATCGTGCCCGACATCCTCACCCTGTCCAAGACGCTCGGTGCCGGACTGCCGCTGGCGGCCGTGCTGACCAGCGCCGAGATCGAGCAGGAGGCGCACGATCGCGGGTTCCTTTTCCTGACAACGCATGTCGCCGACCCGCTGGTCGCCGCGGTCGGCAACACCGTGCTCGACGTGCTCATCCGCGACCGTCTCGAGGTACGTGCCGCCGAACTCGGCGCCTACCTGAGGCACGGTCTGGAGCGAATTGCCGAGCGGCACAACGTCGTCGGAGACATCCGCGGTCGCGGCCTGCTCGCCGGACTCGAGCTGGTCGTCGACCGCGAGACCAAGCGGAGTTCCGACGAACTCGGCGCGCAGGTCACCCGCCGCTGCCTGGAGTTGGGCCTGCACATGAATATCGTGCAGCTGCCCGGCATGGGTGGCGTTTTCCGCATCGCCCCGCCGCTGACCGCCACCGAAGACGAACTCGCTCTCGGCCTGGCCATCCTCGATGAGGCGATCGGCGACGCGGCCGGGCGACTGTGACGGCGGCCTGAATCAGGTCAGGTTGCCGTCGATGCACAGGCTCGCGGAGCGCGAGGACGGGCCGGGACGAGCCGCATCGGAGTCGAAGGCCCACTGGGAGATCGGTGCGGCCGCCTTCCAGTACAGCGTGCCGGAACGGTCCGCGACCACCTGGTAGACGTCCTCGTTGCCTTCGATGAGCTGGCCACCGACGCAGTAGTCGTTGTATTCCGTTCCCGGTTGCCGCGCGCCCGCGCTGAACTGGCCCGTCGGATTGGTGTACGAGCCGGGGTTTGGCACGGTGCTCGAGCGGCTCGCCGCCGGTCCTTGCCGCCAATACGGTGCGCCGCGGTCGGTCGTGCACTGGTAGGTCTGGCCGCCTGCGGTGACCGTCGAGCCCTGCGGATGCGCGGAGGCCGCCCAAAGACATTGCGCGCCAGTGCCTGCCGCAGTCGTTCGGGCATCACTGGCGGCTGCCGTTCCGGCACCGAAGGTGATGCCGCCGGTTATCGCGGCGATCGAGAGCAGGGTGAGTGCTTTCGTCCGCGCGCTGCGCGTGGTGGTCCCGGGGCCGTTGACAGTTCTCATCGACGTCTCTCTTTCCATCTCCGGCCGATCGCGTCCATCGGCGATCGAGCCGTAATACGAAGTGCTGCAGCAGATTCGGAGTCGTCAGCACCAGCTGGCATTGGCGCGGCAGACAACCCAGCCGTCGCCATCGGCTCGCGGCACGGCGGTCCAGGTCGTGGCATCGCCGTTGCCGCGGTTCGCCGTGGACTCGGCCGGGTTCTGCTGACTTCGGTAGTCGCGCAAGGAGTTCTGATGCTCGTTCTGCCGCAGCGGGTTGGCATCGGTGTGGTGATAGCCGGAGGGGTCGATGTGGTGCGCGCCGGTGGTGTCCCCTCGGGTGCCGCGTCCGGGTGCGTGGTCCGAGCGTCCGCCGGGGTCCGCGATCGCGACACCGGAGGTGAGCGCCGTCGCGGCGACGACGCCGCCGAGGATCAGCGCGAACGCTGCGATCGAACGGCGGTAGCCGCCGGTGCTGAGTGATTGCACGGGAAATACACGTCGCGCCATGGCCTCATTGCCTCTCTGGTCTGATGAGCTCAGGTGATCTGAACCGGCTCATCTACTGAGATGAACAGTAGGTTACGAACCTGAGAAGCTGCTTATTAGAGGATATGTGCTGGCATTGGTGAGCTGAGTCACGCATGTCGGTAGTAGATGCTGGCCGTCTCGGCTCGGGCCGGTTACCCGATCGGGCTGCCGGGTGAGCACCATCACAGAAAATTGCACTGCCTGAAATTTTGCAGTTTGTGTTAAATTCTTGCCATGCCAGCATCCACGCGCGGGGAGTCGCCGACCGGTCTCCGCGCCCAGAAAAAGCGCCAAACCCTGCTCGACCTGTGTATGGCCGCGCGGCGGTTGGCGGTCGAGCGCGGGATCGACGCGACGACCATCGAGGACATCGCCAAGGTCGTCGGGGTCTCGCCGCGCACGTTCTTCAACTACTACGACACCAAGCTGGACGCGGTGGTCGGCCCGATCGAGGAGATCGGCACACCGCAATCGCGCGAAGAGTTCATCGCCGGTGGGCCGAGCGGCATCCTGATGGAAGACCTCACCCGGATGTTCTCCTCCGCCTTCGAGCCGGAAAAGGAAGTGCGCGAGGCCATTTCGCTGGTAGTCGAGCTCATCAAAACCGAACCTCGGGTGCTCGCGGCCTTCATGGCCGCAGGCGTCAGGCAGGAAGCCGTCATCGGCGAGCTGCTGTCCGCGCGGGCAGGTGCGCCGGTTTCCCCCGAATTCACCTCGCTCGCAACGGGAGTCATGACCACCCTCACCACCCGCGCGGTCGTCTCCGTGACCGAGGACACGACCAGGTCGCTGACCGCGGCGATACACGAGCACTGCGCGATGGCCGCCCGGCTGTTCGACAAGCCTGCCGAGAAATAGGAGACATGCCCGATGACCACGACGGCTGACTCGCCGCCCACCCCCATTGTCCTGACCCAGAAACGTATCTGGCTCATCTTCTCCGCGCTGATCGCCGGCATGTTCCTGGCCAGCCTCGACCAGATGATCGTCGGCACCGCGATGCCGACTATCGTCGGCGAACTCGGCGGCGTCTCGCACATGGCGTGGACCGCGACGTCATACCTGCTCGCCACCACCATCGTGATGCCGATCTACGGCAAATTCGGCGACATGTTCGGCAGGCGTTGGCTTTTCCTGTTCGCGGTGACCGCCTTCACCGCCGCGTCCGTCGGTGCCGCCGCGTCGACCAGCTTCTGGGAGTTCATCGTCTTCCGCGGTCTGCAGGGCGTCGGCGGCGGTGGCCTGATGATCCTGGCGCAGGCCATCATCGCCGATGTGGTGCCCGCGAAGGATCGCGGCAAGTACATGGCGCCGATGGGTGCCGTCTTCGGTATCACCTCGGTCGCCGGACCGCTGCTCGGCGGCTTCTTCGCCGACACGCTCGGCTGGCGCTGGTGCTTCTGGATCAACGTGCCGATCGGTATCGCCGCGCTGTTCGTCGCCTTCCGCTACCTGAGCGTGCCGAGCCATCGGCCCAAGACCAAGCCGGACTACCTCGGTGTGCTGCTGATGTCTTCCGCGACAACGTTATTGATCCTGATCACCGACTGGGGTGGCAAGCAGTACGCGTGGGGTTCGGCGACGATTGTGGCGATGATCGCCGCGCTGGTTGTCGTGGTTGCCGCCTTCGTCATGGTGGAATCGCGCGCCGAGGAGCCGATGCTGCCGCTGTGGTTGTTCCGTAATCGCACCTTCGTGCTGACCTCGGCGATCGGTCTGCTCGTCGGGTTGGTCATGTTCGCCGCGATCGGATTCATCCCGACCTACCTGCAGATGGCAACCGGCGCATCCGCCTCAGTCTCCGGCCTGCTGCTGATCCCGATGATGGCGGGCATGATGATCACGCTGATGGGGTCGATGACCACCATCACCAAGACCGGCCGCTACCGGATGTATCCGCCGATCGGCGCGCTGCTCATGCTGGCAGGCCTGCTGTGGTTGACCCAGCTCAGCGCGCACACCCCGATGTGGGTGGTCTCGGCGATGCTGTTCGTGATCGGCGGCGGCCTCGGCCTGATCATGCAGATCATCGTGCTCGTCGTGCAGAATGCCGTGGCGCCCAACCAGATCGGGACCGCGACCAGCGCCAACAACTACTTCCGTGAGATGGGTGGCGCGATCGGTGTCGCGATCTTCGGCTCGATCTTCACCAGCCGACTGACCGAGGGGCTCACCGACGCGTTCCTGTCGCATATGCCGCAGGTGGCGGCCGCGAAGCTCGACCCTGGCGCGCTGGTGCCGTCGGTGGTGAAGAACCTGCCGACGGAACTGCACGACGCGATCGTCGGCGCCTACGTGCACGCGCTGGTGCCCGGCTTCTGGTACCTGATCCCCGGCGCGATCATCATCTTCGTGCTCGCGCTGTTCATTCCGCAGTTGAAGCTCTCCGACGAGGCGGGCATGGTGGCCCGCGGCGAAGCGGTGCTGGAGGAGACGACGCTGGGCAAGGGCGATGAGCCGGATCCTCGGCTCGTCACCGAACACAGCTGAGTACCAAGCACATTCGGGCGGTAGGGCAACAGCCTTACCGCCCGGCGGTGTATCAGGGGCAGGGTATGCCGGTGTATGCCGGGTCGAGTGCCTTCTTGATGATGTAGGCGACGGTGGGGGATTGCGGGAGGGTGGCGTGCTCGAAAGTGTCTGTGCGGCAGAAGTCTTGGACCCACACGTTGTCCACCGTCGCGCCGGGGCCCGCTTGCAGGAAGGTGGCTTGCGGCGGGGTGGAGGCATCGTCGAAGGTGCTGGCTAGCACGGTGTAGGAGACGCCGGGGTCGGTGTCACCGGCGGCATTGATGGCCTGCAAGAAGTCGCTGCCGACGAGCTGCTGCGCGGCCGCGGTTCCGGCGATCCCGGCTAGTCCGGCGGAGAAACCCGAGTACGCGCTGCCGGCGGGGAGCAGACCCGCAACGCCACGCATGGCGGAACCGTGGTTGGTGCCCGCGAGCGAGATCAGGCGGCCGACCTTGTCGGCGCCGCCCTCGAAGCGCAGATACTGGCGAGACATCAACGCGCCCTGGGAATGTCCGACGAGATCGACCTTCGCCGCATGGGTCGCGGCGCGCACCCGGTCGACGAAGGCGGCGAGTTCCTTGGCGGAGACGCGGATGTCGGCGACCCCGTACATGCCGGGGATCGTGCCGAGCACGCTCGAGGTATCGCGGCCGTAGTTCAGCGAGAAGACGCAGTAGCCTTCGCTTTTCAGCTGCGGGGCGAGCATGTTCCAGTCGTTCTGATTGGCCCAGGTGCCGTGGACCAGTACGACGGGTCGCGGGTGTGCGGCGGTCGGCTGGCAGGTCCAGTCGTCGGAGCCTGCGGGCGGGACGCTGCCGTCCGGATCCTTGCCCCCGGCGATATCGCTTGCGGCCGTTGTCGATTGGTTCGGAGTCTGGTCGGAAGCTTCCGCTTGCGCCGTCGGGGCGCAGATTCCGGTCAATATGCCCGCCGCCACGCCTGCCGCCGTCAGACGACGCCATTTCGTATCCATCGACATCCTTCTGATCAGCGCGGCACGGTCAGCGGGTCGAGGCAGCTGGCTGCGGCATCGACCAGGGAGCAAGGCTGTGGTGCCTTGGTGGGACGGTAGCCGGCCGCGACGCCACCGGAATGCGTGATGTCGGTGTAGGCGCCGACGGCGTCGGTGGGCCGACGGGTGAGGTTCGGATCGGTCAGCACGTCGACGGTGAACAGGCCGAAGCGCGGTGTGTAGCTGCCCCATTCGTAGTTGTCGGTGAGGCTCCAGTAGTTGTAGCCGATCACGTTCATGCCGTCGGCCTTCGCGCGCTGGATCCAGTAGATCGTGTCGCGCAGGTCGTCGCCGCGGGTGTAGCCGTCGGCGCGTGGCTTGCCGTTCTCGGTCGGCATGCCGTTCTCGACGATGTAGAGCGGCTTGCCCGGGAACTCGCGCGAATAGTGTTGCAGGGCATAGTAGATACCCTCCGGCTGCAGCGGGTTGTTCCAGAGCTGGCTGAAGTTCTGCACCATCGAGGTCGCGGTGTCGGGCGACATGCCGTAGTAGTAGTCGATGCCGATGTAGTCGAGCCGTGCGGCGATCTTGTCGACGAACGGCTTATTGATCGCGTCCTCACCGCTGGGGATGTAGGCGACATTGCTTGTCACCATCGCGCCGGGCTGCACCTGGTGGATGTGGTCGTAGATGGCGTTGTGCGCCTGGGCGAGTCGGTCCTGCATGCCTGGCACGTCGGTGGCCGGGAGGCCGCCGTGGCGCAGCTCGTTGAGGCCGTAGAAGGTCGGCTCGTTGAAGGTCACCCAGAGCGGGTCGGCGGCCGCGTAGCGGTCGACCACGGTGCGCGCGTTGGCCAGCCAGTCCTCGACCATGTCCGGGTTGTGCCAGCCGCCTCGGTCGACCTCCCAGCCGGGGAACACCCAGTGGTCCAGGGTGATCATCGGCCGCATCCCGGCGGCGGTGATCTTGGCGAGCACGTTGTCGTAGAAGCGGAATCCCTCCGCTGACCACACGCCGGGCTGTGGTTGCACCCGCGCCCACTCGACGCTGATCCGGTACACCTTGACGCCGAGCCCGGCCGCCAGGTCGATGTCGGAGGCGTAGCGGTTGTAGAAGTCGACCGAATCACGGTACGGGTCATCGGTTTTGCCCGCGGCGCCGTAGCGGCTCCAGTTGCTGTCCGGCGCATGCCCTTCCGACTGATACCCCGATGCGGCGACACCCCACAGGAAGTCCGAACCGAGCGGCGCGACCTGCGCGGGCGGTTCCGGGCGGGCGGCGGCCGAGGCCGACAGCCCGGTCAGGACCGTGACGGCCGCGAGGGCGGCCAGGCCGAGGCCGCGGAGACGGAGTCGCATCGGGTGGTGCTCCCGTTCGTTGTGGTGACAAGCGGGGACCACGGCACGGTCGGCCCCGAAGGAAAACCGTACATCGCGGCTACCCCGGCCACCTCGGCCGCCGAGCCACACCGGCGGTTACCAGCTCGTCGGCGGGCCCTCGTGCGTCAGTCGCTCGAGCAGCGCCGACATGTCAACGAACGCGAACCTGATGGCCGAGTCGCTGCAGCCGTAGGGCAGGACGAGGGTGCCCTGGTGGACCAGCGCGCCGCAGGAGTACACGACATTGGGCACGTATCCGTCGCGTTCCCCCTCTGTCGGTGCCAGCAGCGGCTGACGTAGTGCGCCGATCACCCGGGTCGGGTCGTCGAGGTCGAGCAGGATCGCGCCGATCCCGTAGGTGCGCATCGGTCCGACGCCGTGCGTCAAAACCAGCCAGCCGCCGGGTGTTTCGATCGGCGGCCCGCAATTGCCGAGCTGGATCAGCTCCCAGGGCTTGGTCGGCCGATAGATGGTGACCGGGTCGCGCCACGCGAGCGCGTCCGGCGAGCTGACCACGCTGATGTTTTCCCGATCCCAGCGCGACAGCATCAGATAGCGGCCGTCGACCTGCCGCGGGAACAGCGCCATGCCCTTGTCGGTGGCTCCCGCACCGTCGAGCCGGATGCTGTCGAAGGTGACGAAATCGTTGGTGTGCAGCAGTCGCCCGGCCACCCGGCCGCCGTCGAACGCGGTGTAGGTGGCGTAATACGTTGCCGTCCCGTCGCTTTCGGTGAACCGGGTGAAGCGCGCGTCCTCGATGCCGTGGCTTTCGTCGGGGCTGGCCGGAAAGAGGATCCGCTCCGACATCGGGCGGTCGGCGGGGAAGGTCACCGTGTAGTTTCCGGCCGTCGACAGGGTGATCCGGCCGGTCGCCAGGAACGGTGTCGGCGTGTTCACCCGGATCGAATCACCGTGCGCGAGCACGCCGGTGCGGAACTCGATGCTCGAGATATGTCCCTCGCCGAGGGCGCGCACGCTCATGACGAAGCGCAATTCGCCTGGGGCGAGCCCGGTCTGGTCCGGGTGCGCGACCATCGACGGATTGAACAGCGCCGCCGCCTCGACCGCGTACTCCTGGGTGAAGCACGCGCCGACGAGCAGGCGCCGTTCCGGGGTGATCCCCTCGGGCAGCAGATGCTCGACGATCGCGCAGTGCGCGGCGAAGATCGCGTTGATGTCACGGTGCCGGTTGCCGAACCGGCGCAGCGCGGACGTCAGGGTGCTCGACACGTCCGCGTCGGTCAGCCGCAGCACCCGCGCGATGATCGCCTCCGCGCGCGAAATGCCATGTCCGAGTAGCTCTTGGCCGGGTTGGAACAGCCTGGCCAAGACCCGGCTCCCATCGGGGAACAGCGCCTGACCACCCCGGCGGGCCAGGTCAGCTGAGGTTACCGCCGAGGTGTCGGTCACTAGGCCGCCTGTTGCAGGCGACGGGCCTGTTGCATCGTCGAGATCAGCGCGAGGGTCGACTCGGCGCCTTGGTTCTCGTTTCTTCCGGTCGGCTCCAGTCCGTCGCAGCAGCCGCCGCTGACCGGGTCGATGAGCGGTGTCGAGACATCGTTGGAGCCGCGGAACCAGGCCTCGCAGAGCATGACCGCGTCCTTCCAGTGATAGTCCTTGGTGTCGTCGTAGGCGCGGGCGCAGGCGTCGGCCAGGGTCGCGACCTCGATCGGCTGCTGGTCGAAACCGGGCCGCTTCTCCCCGGTCGCCCAGCCGTCGACCGGGGTGACCGACAGATGGTCGCCTGCGGTCTCGGTCTCGAGCAGCCAGCGCAGCATCGCGAGTCCGTCGGCGTGCGTGCGGCCCTGGCCCGGCGCGGCACCGGCGACCAGAAGGGCTTCGGCAAGCACGGCATTGGCGTAGTGCAGCCGCGGCTCGGGCCAGCGCCAGTCGAGACGACGGGTCGGCGGGCCGATCAGCTTGGCGGCGTCGGCCAATAGCGCTTGGGCCGTGAGGTTTCCGGGATCGGCGCGCACGACCTCGGCCGCGCCGAGTGCGGCGAAGGCCATCGCCCTCGGGAACTGGGAGCGCTGTTTGGCGCCGATGGTGAAGTGCGCCAACGCCTTTTCGGCCAGGTCCGGCCTGCGGGCGGCGAGGGTGCCGAGCGCCCAGAGGGCGCGGCCCCAGTGATCCTCGATGCTCGGTTCGTCCTGCCAGTTCCGATCCGTGCCGCGACGATTGTGGCAGCGGCCGTCCTCGGTGAGCGCGTCGAAGAGGAAGCGCGCGTATATCTGGACGAGCCGGTCAAGCTCCTCGGTCGGCTCCGGCTCACGGACGACGACGACGAGCGCACGCGCGACATCGTCTACGCAGTAACCGTTTTCCAGGCGCGGCGTGGTGAACTTCGCGTGCTCGAAGATCCCGACTTCATCGCTGAGTCGCACCAGGTGCGCGTACGAGATGGTGATGGTCTCACTCATGCTGTCGCCAACTTCGCATCGGCTTGCAGCGTCTCTGCGGCAAGCGCATGGTATTTCCTGCTCACTGCTGGCCAGAGTAGGTCTGGTGCAATGCGTTTCGCTTCGGCGCTCATGCGGGCCGCCAAGCCGGGCTCGGTGAACACCTTGCGCAGCGCGGACGCGATGGCGGTCGGTGATTCGCGATCGACAAGGAGACCGGCGCCGCTCGACAGCAGTTCCCGCGCGTGCGGAAAATCCGTCGATACCACTGGTTTACCCGCTGCGACGGCTTCTATCAGAACTCCCGATGTCACCTGTTCGCGCGAGTCGTACGGCAAC
The DNA here is from genome assembly GCF_045040275.1 of Nocardia sp. NBC_01499. Taxonomy (NCBI): domain Bacteria; kingdom Bacillati; phylum Actinomycetota; class Actinomycetes; order Mycobacteriales; family Nocardiaceae; genus Nocardia; species Nocardia sp. NBC_01499. Next base: position 6,933,809 of record NZ_CP109426.1, read on the forward strand.
AGCACGACATCGGCCTGCTGGATCAGCCGGTGCAGCTCGTCGCTGGACAGGTAGCGGGCGTCGAAGTGCACGGCATTGGCGACACCGCGCCGCGCGGCCCGGCTGACCAGGCCGGTGCGATAGGACTCGCCGTGCCGGGCGAGCACCCTGGGGTGGGTCTGCCCGACCACCCGGTAGTGCGCGGCCGGGCGCAGATCGGCCAGGTGGGCCATCGCGTCGATGCCCCATTCGATGCCCTTGCCCTCGCCGAGCAGGCCCCAGGTCAGGATGACCGGGGTACGCGAGATCGGCTGATGCCGGAGGCTGTGCGGCCCGGGGCGATGCTCGGTGGCGCCGTGCGGGATCACCCGGACCTTGGACTGGTCGACCGCGTAGTGCTCGATCAGGCGCTGGCGGGCCGTCTCGGTCATGGTGACGAGCGCGGCGCAGCGGCGGGCCAGCTCTTCCAGGATCATCCGCTGTTGCGCGGTCGGGGTGACGAGTACGGTGTGTAGTACCGCGATGGCCGGAACTCGAAGAGCGCGAACGACTTCTAGTATGTCGACGCCGTCACGCCCGCTGTAGATACCGTATTCGTGCTGGATGATCGCGACATCGAAGCGGTTGAGGGCGGCGGCCGCGGTGACGGCGCCACGGCGGTCACTGCGTTCCCACTGATGGGTCACCAGCGACGGCAGGCCAGGCTCGGGGCTGTCGACAACGGCGACAACGCCCACGGTGCGCGCGGCAGTGCCACCCTGACCGAAATCGACCGTCGCAAAACCGGTTTCGGTGGGCATGGCCAGCGCGCCGACCAGCGAGTCGGTGAAAGTGGCCAACCCGCACTGGGTCGGTGGATAGGTGCTCAGAACGCCGTAAGACCGAACTGACACAACGTCAGCCTTTCTGATTCGAGCCAGCGCCGACGGTGCCGCTGTCTGCAGCCACTCAATTGGCTGAATCGTGTCGCGCTGAAGCGCTTGAGAATCCACTCCGGAGCACGACACGGGCGGATCGACCACTAGGCCTCGATAGTAACACCCAGGTCACGCGGGGTCGATGTGATATGGTCGTTGCATCAAGTCCGCCCGATCGGAGGCGGCTCTCGGCGGTTAATTCGCCAGTAATCGAGGATTTTATGAAGATCGGCGTAATCGCGTCGGTAGCCCATCGCACGCCACCGAAGAACTATGGACCGTGGGAGCACATCGCCTCAACCCTGGCCGAGGGATTCGTCGCGCGGGGACACGACGTCACACTGTTCGCCACCGGGGACTCCGAGACGTCGGCGCGGCTGGTCGCGCCGGTGCCGTCGGGCTACGAGGAGACGGCCGACGCTGACGCGAAAGTCGCTGAGGCGCTGCACAATTCGACCGCATTCGGGCATGCTGGCGAGTTCGACGTGCTGGCCAACCACTTCGACTTCATGCCGCTGACCTACAGCCGCCTTGTGTCGACCCCGATGGTAACCACGATCCACGGCTTTTCCTCGCCGAAAATTGTGCCCGTATATAAGGCATTCGATGATATCGCCCACTATGTGGCGATCAGCGATGCCGACCGGCACCCGGCGCTGCGCTATGCGGCGACAATTCATCACGGTATCGACACAACGCAGTTCACATTTCGGCCCGAGCATGGTGAATATCTGCTCTTTCTCGGCCGAATTCACCCCGACAAGGGGACGCACCTGGCAATCGAGGTGGCCAGGCTCACCGGGCTGCCGTTGATCATCGCCGGCGTGATTCAGGACGAGGAGTACTTCCGCACGGCGGTCGAGCCGCACCTCGCCGACCCCGGCGTGACCTACGTCGGCCCGGTCGGCCCGCAGCGCAGGGACGAACTGCTCGGCGGCGCTCGCGCGCTGCTGCATCTGATCGGTTTCGCCGAACCGTTCGGTCTCGCGGTGGTCGAGGCCCTCGCGACCGGAACACCGGTCATCGCAACGCCGTTGGGATCGATGCCGGAGATCATTCGCGACGGTGTCACCGGATTCCTCGTCACCGATGTCGACGGCGCGGTCGCCGCGCTGGCCAAGATCGATCAGCTCGACCGGCGTGCCGCCCGCGACGACGTGGACGCGCGGTTCAGCGCCGACCGAATGATCGACGACTACCTCGCGCTGTTCGAGACCATCGTGCCCGCGACACCGCAGCAGCAGGGCATCGGCTCGCCCGGGTTGTTCTCACACGCCGGGCTGTAATAGGCCTTCCCCAGCATCTAACGGCTGGCCGGTCGCTGGCGCGAATTGTATTGTGCGGGCATGGGTCTAGCGAAGCTTGCCGAAGAGTTCTGGAACTGGCGGCTGGCTACACTGCCGGACTCCAGCGACGATCTGCCACGGGTACAGCGGCCGGACGGCTGGCTGCCCGATTGGTCGCCGAAGGCGATCGCGGAGCGCAGGGAGGTGCTCGCCGAGCTGACCCGCAGGCACCGCGAGCTCGACCTGTCCGACGAGCCGGTCGCGGTGCGGGTCGACGGTAGGCTGCTCGGCTCGGCGCTCGCCAAGGTTCGCTGGGAGCTCGAGCTGATCCGGGCCTGGGAGCGCGATCCCGGGTTCTATGTTCAACAGAGCCTCGGCCCGATCTATATCGAACTGCTCGTATCGTCGCCGTTCGACACCGCGCGGGCCGCGAAGGTCAGCGCGCTGTTGCGGCATGTTCCGCTCGTACTCGAGCAGGCGAGAGAGAATCTCACCGGCCATGCGGGCGCACCGTTCGCGCGCAGCACACTGCGGCTGTTGAACGAGACGGCAGGATCGCTCGAATCCGCGATGACGGCGCTTGTTCCGTTCCTGCCGGACGAGTACGCGGCCGAGTTGCCCGCGGCGACCCGGGTTGCCGCCGATGCCGTTGCGGCGTACCGGGATTGGCTGGACGAGCAGCTGCCGTCACTGGGCGAGGTCGAGCCCGTCGGACCGGAATCGCTGGCCTACTTCCTGCATCGCGTTGCGCTGCTGCCTTATTCGGCACAGCGGTTGCGCGAGATGGGGCGTCAGGAGTGGCATCGGGCCGTCGCACTTGAGACCCAGCTGCGCACCAGACATCGAGATGCGCCCGCGCCGCCGCTGCCCGCCGATGTGGGCGAGCATGTGCGGCGCCAAGCCGTCGATGAGCGCGCGGTGCGTGAGTTCGCCGACGAGCGCGGCTTGCTGAGTCAGCCGGAGAGCTTGCGGCACTATCGATTCGCGCCTCGTCCGCCCTATCTCGAGCCGTTGACCTGGCTCGGGGTGACCGATGATCTGACCGGCCCGTCCCGGATGGACGAGGACGCCACTCGGTATGTCCCGACCCCGCACCCGGATCTGCCGTACTTCGATCGTGCCGCCGCGTTCGACGCGCGTACCGCGATCGTGCACGAGGGAGTACATGCCCAGCAGGTCGCGATCGGCTGGCATCACGACAATCCCGCGCGGCGCCGGTTCTATGACTCGGTGCCCAACGAGGGGATCGCGTTCAACTACGAGGAGTTGATGCTGCACGCCGGATTGTTCGACGAGGCACCGGCCAGTGCGATCTTCGTGGCAAATGCCATGCGGCTGCGGGCTTTACGCGTCGAGGTGGATATCGCGCTCGCGCTCGGCGAACTCTCCATCGACGAGGCCACCGATCGGCTTGCGGTCGCCGTGCCGATGGACCGCGAGACGGCGTGGGAGGAAGCGGTGTTCTTCGCGGGCAATCCCGGGCAGGCGTTGAGCTACCAGATCGGCAAGTTGCAGATCCAGGATCTGCTCGGCACGGCCGTGCGCGAACTCGGGGAGAAGTTCGACCTGAAGGAGTTCAACGACCGGCTGTGGCGCGAAGGCAATGTGCCGCTGTCGTTGCAGCGCTGGGAACTGCTCGGCCTGCGCGACCACCTCGACGAGGCGGACCGGCTCGCCGGATAAGCCCTGTCGCGGAGATCGCGGGCATAGTGGGGAGAACGTGCCGCAGCGTGTCGTCAGTAGCCGCGGTGCGCGCCAGCGAAGGAGCCGGTACCGCATGTTCACGACGCGACGTTTCGCCATGGTCGGTGTGCTCGTCCTGCTGTGCGGGGCCAGTGCCTGTGCGGCCGAGACGAAGCAGGTCAGCGCGCCAGGGGAAGGCGAACGGGGCACGGTGGTGTCCACGACGCCGGTCGCGCAGTTGTCGGCCGAGGCGACCGTGGCCTATCTCGCCAAGGAAAGCTTCGATACTCCCGTGCGCAACGGCGTCGACGCCTATCGCGTCGACTACCGCACCATCGGGGCGAAAGGCGAGTCGACCACCGCGAGCGGGCTGGTCGTGCTGCCGCGCACGGCGTCGCCTCGGTTACGCACGGTCGCCTTCGAGCACGGCACGCTGACGCTGAAAAGCGATGCGCCGTCGGTGAATAGCGACAGCCGACCCGATCAGGCGCGCACCGTCATGTTCGCCGCAGCCGGGTATGCGGCGATCGCCCCGGACTATCTCGGGCTCGGTGACGGGCCGGGGAGTCATCCGTACACGCACGCGCCGACCGAAGTGAGCGCATCGGCCGATCTGCTGTTCGCCGCCAAAACCATTGCCTCGCAACAGCATCGAGAACTCGACGGCGACCTGCTCGTATCCGGCTTCTCGCAAGGAGGCCATGCCGCAATGGCATTCGGCAAGGCGTTGCAGGCGGGGGAGGTGCCTGGTTTCGGTCTCGCCGCGCTGGCGCCGGTCAGCGGGCCCTACGCGCTCCGGGACGTCGAGACCCCCGCGGGTCTCGATGGGCGGGTCGCGCCGGGTCCCGCGGTGTTCTACTTCGCGTACTGGCTGACCGCGATGAACCGGATCTACCACCTCTATGACGACCCCGCCGAAGCCTTCCGTGAGCCGTACGCCGGGAAGATCGAGGGACTCTTCGACGGCACCCGCAACGAACTCACCATCGCCACCAAGCTGCCCATCACCCCCGATCTGCTGTTGACGCCGCGGTTCATCGAGTTGGCCACCCACCCCACCGGCGCGGCGCTGAAGGCAATGACCGACAGCGACGGGACCTGTGACTGGACCCCGCGCGTTCCGGTCCACCTCTACGCAGCCACCGCCGATCGCAACGTGCCCTACGCCAATGCCGAGCACTGCCTGCAAGCCCTGCACAGCGACAATGCCACCCTGCAGAACCTCGGCACTATCGACCACACCACGTCCGGTCGCGTTGCCGTGCCGCAGGTGCTGGCCTGGTTCCAGCAGCAGGTGCCCGCCAGCTAACTCGACTCGTCGGTGCGTGCCGAGAGGGCGAGCAGGCGCATGGCCTCATGATCCGGAGTACCCGGCGCGGTTTGATACAGCGCGAGGCGGTGGCCGTCGGTGCCGAGGTCGAGTGTCTCGTAGACGAAGGTGATCGTGCCGATGTCGGGGTGGTGGAACGTCTTTCGGTCGGTGTATCGGCGGCGAACATCGTGGCGGGACCATAGCGCGGTGAATTCCGCGCTCGCCGTGGTGAGTTCGGTGACCAGTTCGGTGAGGCGCGGGTCGGCCGGGTCGGCGGCGACCGCGGCGCGCAGCTGGGCGACGCTGGCGGCTGCGGCGTAATCCCAGTTGTCGTACAGGATTCGGGCGGCCGGATGCAGGAACGTGTAGCGGGTGGTGTTGCGTTGCTTCGGCGGCCATTGATCGATCCCGGCGAGCAGGGCCAGGCCCTCGGGGTTGCTGGCGATGATGTCGTTGGTGCGGTTGCGGACGTAGGCGGGGCAGGGGCGCACGGTTTCCAGCAGCATCGCGATGCCCGGTCGTACCGCCGGTTCGGCCCGGTACCGTCGGCCGCGGCCCGCCGCGTGGTCGGCGAGGGCGAACAGGTGCGTGGTCAATTCGTCGTCCAAGCGCAGTGCGCGGGCGAGTGCGTCGAGGACCGCCGGGCTCGGATTGGTTTCCCTGCCCTGTTCGAGGCGGATGTAGTAATCGATGCTGATACCGGTTAGCGCGGCCAATTCCTCGCGCCGCAGGCCGGGGGTGCGGCGCTGTCCGGTGCCAGCGGGCAGACCGAGATCGGTGGGGTGCTGTAAAGCGCGGCGGGCTCGCAGGAATTCGCCGAGCGGTGTGCCATCGAAGGGTGCCTGCGCCATGGCATTCAGTGTGTCACCGGGTGTCGCGGTCGTGGGTGGTCGTGTCACTGCTAGGCAACGCACTACCAGCAGTGATGCCACCTTCTCCGTGGGCATGTCGAGCAGCAGGCTCGGGACATGATGACATCCCGAACGGTCCCGGCGCGGACCGAAATGCCTTCGCCCATCGCACGATTTGCAAGGTGGTTGACCCGATGACGATGCCGACAGCGCTCGAGGTGGTCGCCTGTCATGACCTGACCGGGAAGGAAGCCATCGTGACCGGCGGTGCCGCCGGGCTCGGGTTCGAGACCGCGCGGGCGCTCGCCGCGGCGGGTGCGCGGGTGGTGCTCGCGAGTCGGGACCGGGTCGCCGGGAAGGCCGCCGTCGCCGCGCTGCGGGCGGCAACGAGCAACGACCGCATCGTGTTTCGCCCGTTGGACCTGGCATCGATGGAGTCGGTGACGACGTGGGCGGACAAGCATGCGGCCACCGGAAAGCCCCTGCACATCCTGGTTCTCAACGCCGGAATCATGGCGATACCGCTGCGGCGCACCGTCGACGGTTTCGAATCCCACTTGGCCGTCAACTATCTCGGCCATTTCGCCTTCACGATGGGCCTGCTTCCCTCGCTGCGCGCGGCAGGATCGGCGCGGGTGGTGTCACTGACCTCACGCGCCCACCGCCGCGGCGATATCGACTTCGCGGACCCCAATTACCTGCACCGCCACTATGATCCGTGGCAGGCGTACGGGCAGTCTAAGACGGCGTGCGCGCTGCTCGCGGTCGGCCTGCACGCTCGCTACGGCGCCGAGGGTATTACCGCGAACGCCGTGATGCCCGGCGGGATCGTGACCGGCCTGCAGCGTCACCTCGACCCTGAGCAACTCGCCGCGTCTGGCTGGCCCGCGCTGCGCCGCCGCGGCGCCATCCCGCCCGGGTGGCGAACTCCCGAGCAGGGTGCCGCGACTTCAGTGTTCGCTGCCGTGGCGCCAGAGCTGATCGGCGGCAACTACCTCGAAGACTGCGCCGTCGCCACCCCGTGGACCGAGGACGGCAATCCACCACCCGGCCACTATCTGCCCTACGCCGTCGACCCCGACCGCGCCGATCGATTGTGGTCGCTGAGCGAGCGCCTCCTGGCGGGCGCCGGCCGCAAACCCTGAGTGCGCCAGTTGCTTTGCGCCGCTGCGCGTTCGATCCCGTCAGCGGATGAGCTCGGGCGGCACCCGTAACTCGTCGTGCGCGTAGAGCTCGGCGATGGCGGCGAGATCATCACCGGCGGTGGTGGTGGCGACGGTGTCGAGAAGCTCGTCATAGTCCGCACCGGTCTGGCCGTTGTAGGCCGCTTCCATCCGCCCCCACACGTCCCACGGCAACATCTCGACCTTGTTCAACGCGGCGAGATCCTTCACCGCGTTCCCCCGAATCTCGGCCGGTCCCCAATTCTCGGTCCCGTATACACCGAACGAATCGGCGTCGATGCGCCCCTCCCGGAACGCGATCCATGCCTCGCCACCGCTGAGAAACTCACCGGCCCTGAGGTCCTCGGGACACTCCAGCGTCGATTGACCGAGTATCTCGGAGTCGATCCGCACCCACCGCCCCTCATCCGCATGCCAATACTCGGTGATCCAGTGATCAAGCCCCTGCCCACGCTGAAAGTAGGTAGCGAACCCACACCGAACTCGCGCCGCGATCCCCCGATAGCGCAGCAACGCACAGCTGATCACCGCGAAATGACGACACGTGCCGATCACCCGCTGCTCCGGCTCCCTACCAACACTCAAAGGTGCCGGATTCAGCGCCAGAATCGCCTCGACCAGCCCGCCGACCGGACGAATCTGATTCTCCGACAACCGATCCGCAGGCAACCCGAGCCTCCGCGCATCCCCGGGCTGAATGACCAGCCCCGGCGCAAGACGACAGATCCCGACAACATCCCCCGGAACCCCCTCCACCGCTACCGGATTGACCTCACTCAGGCCTGTCAACGGCCCCGAAACCTTGTAGTCGATCGCCACAGCCATGCCGTCGATCGTAAGCAACCATCAACGACGTTTCGTAGGTGATTCTTGCTCACTGTTCAACAGCTTTGTAGATGGTGCGAACAACTCCCGGCGAGATGGACAAGTTGAGCCGCATTGGATGTGGCGGGGGCAGGTTGGGACGGGCTGGGTGCTATCGCGAGAGGCCGTGGGCGCGGGCGATGAGGCGTTCCATCATGGTGCGGGGCAGTAGTCTGCGTACTGCGAACATGAGGGGGGCGTTGCTGCCGACGGCGTAGAGGGGGCGGGGGCGGTCGGCTTCGATGGCGTTGACGATGGTGTCGGCAACTCGTTCGGCAGTGATGCCTTTTCCTTGTGCCTCATCCAATTTCGCGATGAATGTGGTGAAGTCGGTGGTGTGGGGCGAGCCTTCGGTCAGGTATTTTGTCCGGCGTTCGCGCAGGCCTGTGTTGATCTGGCCCGGCTCTACGGTGCTGATCCACACCCCGAACGGTGATTCCTCGAATCGCGCCGCCACCGCGAAGCCTTTCAGTGCGGCCTTGGTCGCCCCATACGACGACCGGTACGGCATCGGGAAGCTGGCGATCATCGACCCCACCATCACCACCCGGCCGAACCCGCGCTCCCGCATACCCGGCAACACCGCCTGGGTGAGCGTGACCGGCCCGAGCACATTCAGCCGGAACAGTCGCTCGATCGCATCCGTCGGCAGTTCCGCCAACGGCCCCGCCTGACTCTCACCGGCATTGTTGACCAGCACGTCGACGTCCCCGAGCCCGGCAACGAACGCGTCGATCGACCCGGCCTCGGTCAAATCGAGCGCCCGATACTCCACCCCCGCCACCCGCGCCTCGTCACCAACCCCCTCAGGCTTCCGGCTAGTCCCGATCACCCGATACCCCCGCGCCACCAACGCCGCGGCCGTCGCCTTCCCGATCCCGGACGAAGCACCGGTAACAACAGCAGTGCGCGGCATAACCATCTCCTTAGTCAGCGACTCCAGCCGACCATAGCCCTTTCAATCACCGTCTATGAAGCCGAGCATTTTGGCGGGGGCAAACGTCAGCGCAACGGGGGGTGGCGGGTTGGCGAGGTTGTATTGAATTCTGTGGGTGGGGTGGGTGGGCTGGTCAGTGGGTGGTGGTGCTGGTCATTTTCGGCGGTGGGTGGGGAGCGGTGCTCTGATCTGGGGTGACTCCGTGTTGGGGCGCCGGCGGGTGGTGTGGGGGGCGGGAGATGTGTGGTCAGGGGTGGTTTTTGGGTGGGTGTCGGGGTGGGTGGGATGGGGCTAGGGTGGCCGGGCGCGATGGGGTTGGAGTGCTGTCGTTGGGACTTGTTGGGCGCCTGATGCCGAGGAGAATGTTGTGGTTGTCGACACTGTTCGTGAGGAACAGGCGATTCGTCAGCTGACGGAGCGGTTGGTCGAAAACTTTGGCGGCAGCTACTCCGTGCAGCACATCGACGCGGTGGTGGGACGGGCGCGCAGGCGGTTCGAGGGGCATCCGGTTCGGCAGTTCGTGCCGATTCTGGTGGAGCGGTCGGCTCGTCGGGAACTGGAGCGTTCGGACGCGGCGGCCGCGGTCACGCAGCCGGATACCGGGAGAACGCGTCGGGTCGCGAAGCACAAGGCCGATTCGGGGGACGGTCGGTTGCCGGGGGCGCTGCGGGAAACGTGGCTGACGAATAAGCGTCTGGTTTCGGCGGCCGTCGCCGCGGTGGTGGCGGCTTTGGTTGTGGTGACCGTTGTTACGGTGGCGCTCGCGGTGCGCCGGCCGAGCGCCGCACCGACCGAGGCGCCGGGGGTTTCGTCGCTCGCGCTGGTGCGTGGCGTGGTCGGATCCGAGAAAATGTCGTTCTTCCAGGATCCGAAGGTCGCCGAGGTGCTTGCGCGCAGTGGGGTGAAGGTCGAGGTCGATTCGGCGGGGTCGCGGGAGATCGCGACCTCGGTGGATCTCGGGAAGTATGATTTCGCGTTTCCGTCGAGTGAGCAGGCGGCCGAGCGAATTCAGCGGCAGCGCAACGTGAGTGCGAAATACATTCCGTTCTCGTCGCCGATGGCGATCGCCACGTTCACGCCGATCGCCGACCTGCTCGCCAAAGCCGGTGTGGTGCACCGGGGTCCGGTATCGACCTTCGATATGGCGCCCTATCTGCGGATGGTCGGCAACAACACGCGGTGGGACCAGCTCGGCGACAACACCGCGTATCCGGTTCGCAAGAATGTGCTGATCTCCACGACCGACCCACGCAGCTCGAACTCGGCGGCGATGTATCTTGCCATCGCGGGCTATGTCGCGAACAACAACACGATCGTGCAGGGAACCTCCGCCGAACAGGATGTAATCCCCACGGTGTCAAGGCTTTTCGTCGGGCAGGGCTACACCCAGAGCAGCAGCGAGGGTCCGTTCGACGCCTACCTCGCCTCGGGCATGGGCCCGACGCCGTTGGTCTGGATCTATGAGTCGCAGTTCGTCGACGCCACCGTGCGCGGCCAGATCAAGCCCGATATGACGCTGCTGTACCCGTCGCCGACCATTCTGTCCCGGCACACGCTTGTCCCGTTGGGCGAGGCGGGCGACCGGATCGGCCGCCTGCTGTCCACCGACCCCGACCTGCAACGCCTCGCCGCGGTGCACGGTTTCCGTACCAACGACGCCACCCAGTTCGCCGCGGTGACCACCGACCACAAGATCCCGGTCGCCGCCGATCTCATCGACGTGATCACCACCCCCACCTTCGACACGCTGGAGCGACTGCTCGACGGAGTCGGCAAGTCCTACAATTGATTGTGCCGCCGCACGGCGAAACGCCCTGCCCGCCAACGAGGGTCGCGGCACCGAGTTTCGGATGAGGCAATCGGGGCATACTTGTCGCATCAGGCACCGGCCGACCAGCCGGTATCGCGGCGTGAGGTAAGCAGCATGACAGTGGATGGTCCGTACGAGATTCCGCCGCTCGATGACGCCCCGGACATCACCCGCATTACGGAGCCGCAGCAGGGCGAGACAATGGCGGACACCCGGAACTGGGCCGGGTTCGGCTTGCTGTTCATCGGCGTGGTCGTCGCCGGTGCCGCCGCGGTGGTGGCGATGTGGGGGTTCGGCGCCGCGGCTTTGGTCGTGACGATCTTCGCCGTACTGATACTGCTCGCGGGCGCGGCGCTCGTCGTGCTCGAGCAGGTGCGCAAGCGCGCGCGAACCATTCCGGCCTCGGCGGACGCACCCGCCTGGCAGGTCATCGAACGTCCCGGCGAGTGAGCTAGCCGATTCCCACTGCGCGCGTGGCGATTCCGTCGAGCACACAGCCGAGGCGGTCGGCCTGTTCACCCCTCGATCTCGTGCGATCGGAGTTCGCGGTGCTGGCCGGTCCAGGCGGCGCGGCATGGGTGCGTGCGGCCGATGAAGCGGCGGCGCGGCTGGGAATCCCGCTCGCGGCCACCGTGATCGACGCACCCGAGTGGCAGGGGCGGGTCGGCATCGACACCGATGGCGCCGTGCTTGTACGCCCCGACCAGGTTATCGTCTGGCGGGCGCCGACGATCGGTGCTGATCCGACGGATGAGCTCATTCAGGTGCTGCGACGCGTGCTCGATCGGTGATCTACCGGCAGCGGTAGGTCCTCGAGACGCGGGTGAAAGGCCGGTGAGACGTCCACCCCGAAGTATCGACGGCAGCACAGGTCATCAACACTCGGAGGAACCGTCCATGAATCGCCGAACACTCTGCACGATCGCGCTGACCGCCCTCGTCGCGACCGCGGGCGCGGCCTGCTCCGACAACAAGAGCGACAGCGCGGCCACCCCCGCGACCAGCAACTCCGCCGCGGCGGCGGCGCAGGGACCCGCCGCGCCGGGCGACTACTGCCAGTCGATGCTCCAATTGTCGCGCAGCACACGCGAACTGAGCTCGAAGTCCGATATCACCCCGGCCGACTACGCCAAGACGGCCGACCAGTTCGACCAGGTGAAGACCATCGCGCCACCCGAGGTGACCGGCGACATCGAGAAGATCAGCGCGGGTTACCGGGCAATCTCGAAGGGACAGGGCACGATCGACACCGTCGGTCCCGACATCGCGCAGGCAAGCCTGCACATGACCCAGGTGAACATGGAGAAGTGCGGACCGCCTACCGCGCCTCGGTAACGGTCAACAGATCCGGTCGAGAAGGAGATCGATGACGAATTCCGATGTCCGGCTGCATGTGCACCGGTGGGGTGCCGGGCCGCCGGTCGTGCTGGTGCACGGCGGGATCCTCGGCGGCCGCGAAGCCTGGCGCGCGCAACGCCCGCTGACCGACCGGTGGACCGTACTCGCGCCGGACCGCCCAGGCCACGGCGGCACACCGGCCACGGCGCGCCAGGATTTCGAGGAGGACGCGCGGCTGATCGCCGATCAGCTGCTCGACCAGCCGGTTCACCTCGTCGGGCTGTCCTACGGCGCGATCGTGTCGATGTACGCCGCCGCGCAGCGACCCGAGCACGTTCGATCGCTCACCATCGTCGAGCCACCGCTGTACCGGATCGCCAGGGGAAACCCGGTTGTCGACACGGTGGCCGCCGCGACGCGTGCGCTGATCGAGGCCGTCGAACTGCCGCCGGAAGTGGCATTGCCCCGATTCTTCGACGTCGTCGGGGCACCCGTCACCCTCGGCGACGCGATACCGCCGGTGCTGGTCGACGGGATGCGGCGGCTACAGGGTGCGCGACCGCCGGATGAGGCGGCGCCGCCCTTGGATCGGCTGCGGGCGGCGGGCTTTCCCATATTGGTGATCTCCGGTGGGCACGGGGAGTCGGACGAGATCATCTGTGACGCCATCGCCGAACAGACCGGTGCCGAACGCGCGGTGTGTGCGGGGATGGGTCACTTGGTGCCGGACACCGGTGCGCCGTTCAACGCGCTGTTGACGCAGTTCTTCGAGCGCGGCGGTATGCCTTAACACCCGCTCGGCCACGGCGATCGGTCCCTGTCGCACCGAGGCCGGAGGGGTATCCCGGTGCGACAGGACCTCGGATCAGCTCTGGCCGAGCATGGCGCGCATGGTGTCGATTTCCGCGCGCTGGCTGTCGATGATGCTGCGGGCCAACGCCTTCGACTCGGCGTTGGTGCCGTTGGCGAGCTCGGGCTCGGCCATGTCGAGCGCGCCGGTGTGGTGCTCGATCATCATGGTCAGCCACTGCCGGTCGAAGTCGGGGCCGGACGCGGCCTGCAGAGCGTTCATCTGGTCGGCGCTCATCATGCCCGGCATGGTGTGCCCTTCGTGTCCGCTCGCGGTCGGAGCGGGCTTGCCGAAGCTTTGCAGCAGCGTGCTCATCTGCTGCATCTCCGGTGCCTGGGCCTGCTCCACGTTCGCGGCCAGGGTCAGCAGCTGCTGGTTCTGGCTGTGGCCCGGCACCAGCTTCGCCATGTCGACCGCCTGCGCGTGGTGCGGGTACATCATCTGCAGGAAGGTGACATCGGCGTCGTTGAAGTCGGTGCGGGCCGCCGGCGTGCTCGATGCGGCAGGCGTGCTCGACGTGCCGTGCTCCATGCCGGACATGGCGTCGTTGTCGCTACAGCCCGCGAGAACGAGGGCGGCGGCCGCTGTGCTCGCCGCGATGACGGACGTGACGCGGGTACGGGTGATGAACATGGTTGTGCTCCTTGTGAATTGCGGACTACTGGGTTTCAGGCACGGCGAACTCCGGCGACCGTCGAGCGGGTCGCCGCATGCCTGTCAGATCCGCAGAATCGACAATTCGGCCAGTGAGAGCACGGTCCACGGTGGCGACCGTTCTCGCTGTGGCCGCCGATGACGCAGCCGCGCAACACCATTGCCCGGCCGATCGACGGTCATCCGATACAGCAGCACCAGCGCGAACAACAGGGTGGCGGCGGCAAGGATGAACACGCAGCCGTGCATCGCGCCGTGTCTGCCGCCGCATCCGTCGCCCGCGCAATCCTGGTCTGGCGCACCATGATCGGGCAGGGCCGCGGTGATACCGGTCGCCATCGGAAGTTGGGCGGTTGTGTCAGCGTCGATACCGTGGCCGACAGGCATCGTCATCGGGTTGGTGCCGGTCGAGACGACGGGCATCCGAACGGTGCCGCCCGCTCTCGCCATCGCGCCATGATCGGAAGCGGCCGCGTGGCCATGCATCGCGAACACCGCCGAGTGCATCGCCACGATTCCGGCGAGCAGTACCAGCAGGCCGAGCGCGCGGGCGAGCCCGGTTGCGCGGAGCGGCAGGTGCTGTTCGACCACGCGGCCAGTGTAGTGACGGCGGTCCGGCCAGTTTCAGATACCCCCTGGCGGTACGGGTACCTACGGGGTGGCGACGTCGATGACCAGTCGGGTCGGATTGTTCAGCGTGGTGACGATGAACCCTGGCCGGTCGGCATTGACGCCGATGAACGACTGTGTGGTGCCTTCGAACACGGTGTTCCGATAGACACCCGCGATGCCGGGGGCGCTCGGCTCGGTCGCGGGATCGGGCCCCGCGTACGGCGCCACCGCACTGTCGAACGGGTAGGCCGAGCCGAGGATCTGCACCTCCAGGATCGACTTCCCGGCCACGTCGATCGGTTTGCCGCTGCCGTCCTGCACGGCCCGGTCGGCGTATTGCACGATCCAGCCGGGGGTGCCCGTGCCGCCGAGGTCGTAGACCACGCGATCGAAGCCGGGCTGGTGGCCGATCCGGATGTTGGTGACGGTCAGGCCCGCGTCGCCGGATGCCGTGCCGCGCTTGGGCATGGCGTCGCGCGGGGCGTTCGGCGCCTCGGCCAGGGTGCCGGTGGTCGAGGGGGTTACGGGGGTGGCGACAGGGGTGCTCGTGCTGGAGCCGTCGTCGCCGCAGCCCGCGAGCAGTGCCGTCACGGCGGCGATGGTCAACACCATCCTGTTACGCATGGGGCTGATGGTAAACGTCGACCGGGGCATCTCGCGGGATTTACGGGTTTCTCGATGTTTGCCATCGGATGTCCAGTCGGGTGAGCCGGTCGGCGGTCTGCCTCGTTGCCGTCGATGACCGGACGCGAATCGCGCGTCATCGATCGATCCGGCGGATCTGAGAATTGCTGTCGACCAAGCACTTCCGGCGAGCCAAGATGCCATTCGCCGGTATCTCGGTGATTCTCGGCGGTTTGCTGAGTGAGTGCGGAAGCGCTGACGCTCGCGCTCTCGGCGGCGCCGGCCTCGGCGGTCTCGACCTTGGTCGCGGGCGAGGTGGGGCCTCCACTGGCGGCGTCGCAGGGCCAGGCGCCCGCCGAGACGCGGGACAGGCCGATATCTCCATCGGCGCTGCGCCGACCGGCACTGATGTCTTTCAGCTCTGCATCGCGAACAATAGCGCTGTCGGACAATACGTTCCGGCCACGAACCGCGCGCCGTACCGGTTCGATAAATGGCACCGCGACGCCGTCCGGGTCTAAGTGCGTCGGTGACTGTGGCGCGATGTGGCCACCGCGGATCGCGCGGCGTGGCGAGCCGGGTTCGGGACGGGCGTTGATCCCCAACTCGTCGGCTTCGTCGAACATGCTGATGGCGCAGGCCAAATCACCATCGCGGGCTGGCCCATCTATCGCTTCGGCAAGGGCCGGACAGCGGGAGTCCGCTCGGTCCAGGAGTGGGTGGAGTCGGGCACGCGGTGCGGTTCGCGGGCCGAGAAGCAGGTGCCAGTTAGGCTGAATCCATTGTGGCGCAGGCTATTTGGAACAATCCAGATGAGACTGTGCGGTTTGCTGGCGCCGGTTTGCCGGGCCCGTTGCGACCGTGGGGCAACGATCTAGCACACTTGAGGCGTGGCAGATATCGAGGACGTACTGAGCCGACTGCGGCGCTATCCAGATGTGGAGGCCTTAAACCTCTACGCTGTGGATGCCGCCGATCGGCTGATCCTCGACGTCGCCGATGACGCGCTCGCCAACATAGATAGCGGAAAGGTAGCTATCCTCGGCGACGCGTACGGTGCGCTGACCATCGGCGCGGTCGCGGCGCACGACCTGCGCGGCGTCCGCACGTATCAGGATCTGCTGACCGGCGAACTCGCCCTGGCCAACAATGCCCGCGCGCTCGGATTCACCGACCGCTACACCGCGTACCCGCTCGGCCGCGAGCTGCTCGACGGCGTCCGCGTGGTGCTGCTGCGGTTGCCGAAGGCCCTGGCCGGGCTGTCCGAGGTCGCCGACGCCATCGCCCGCTACGCCGATCCCGAGGTGGTGGTGTTCGCGGGCGGCCGGGACAAGTACCTGACGAAATCGATGAACGACATTCTGGCGCAATCGTTTTCCGAGGTCAGGGCAAGCCGCGGCCGACAGAAATCGCGCACGCTGCTGGTCAGCGGGCCGAAACCGGTCGGCGAGCCACCGTTCCCGGTGCGCGACCGGCTCGACGACCTCGGCCTCGACGTGGTCGCGCACGGCGCCGCCTTCTCCGGCGCCAGGCTCGACATCGGCACCCGGTTCCTGCTCGAGCACCTGAAGTGGATGAAACCCGATGCCCGCGAAGCCGTCGACCTCGGCTGCGGCACCGGGCTACTGGCCGTCGCCTTGGCCAAGGCCAGGCCCGCGCTGCGGGTGCTCGGCACCGATCAGTCGGCGGCCGCGGTGGCCTCGGCCAGGGCGACGGTTGCCGTCAACGGGGTGGCCGACCGGGTGACGGTGGTGCGCGACGACGCCATGTCCTCGGCCGCCGACAACAGCGCCGACCTGGTGCTGTGCAATCCGCCCTTCCATGTCGGCGCCGCCGTGCACACCGGGTCGGCGATCAAGATGTTCGCCGAGACCGGCCGGGTGCTTCGCCCCGGTGGTGAACTGTGGACGGTATTCAATTCACATCTGAACTACCGTGGCGTGATCGAGCGGATGGTCGGCCGCACCGACGTGGTCGGCCGCAACCGTAAATTCACGGTCACTCGATCCGTGCGTGGTCTGCACGACGCGCAGCAGCGGTAGAGTCCGAATTGTCCGCGTCGGCGCGGCCCTCGGGAACTAGCGCCGGGCAGCACACGTTGGACCTAGCAGTTGGTTCTCGAGTGAGAACTCGATGAACAGCGGCACCGACCAGAAAGGGACGCAAGTGCGTAGCACAAGCAATCCGGTTTTCCGAAACTTGCCTCGGCAAGAGGGTAGTGGCTACGCCAACTTCGGGTCAGGCGTGACCGGTGCTGGCCAGATGGGCCAGCAGTTCGGTAATCAATACGGCCAGCAATACCAGCAGCCGCAGCCATACCAGCAGCCCACCGACACCCGCGCGATGACCATCGACGACGTGGTGACCAAGACGGCCGTCACGCTGGGTGTGCTCGCGCTGTCGGCGATCATCTCCTACGGCCTTACCAACGCGAACCACTCGCTGGCCACGCTGTTCGTCCTCGGCGGCGGCCTGATCGGCCTGGGGCTCGTGCTGTTCGCCACGTTCACCAGGCGGATGGACAACCCGGTCATCGTGCTCTCGTACGCGGTGTTCGAGGGCCTGTTCGTCGGTGCGCTGTCGTTCATGTTCACCAACATCTCGTTCGGCGGGGTCGGCGGCAGCGCGATGATCGCGCAGGCCGTGCTCGGCACATTCGGTGTGTTCGCCGGCATGCTGGTCGTCTACAAGACCGGCGCGATCCGCGTCACGCCGCGCTTCACCAGGATGGTTGTCGGCGCCATGATCGGCGTGCTCGTCCTCGTCATCGGCAACGTGATCGCCAGCTTCTTCATCTCCGGCGGCCTCGGCCTGCGCGACGGTGGCCCGCTCGCGATCGTCTTCAGCCTGGTGGTCATCGCGATCGCCGCGTTCAGCTTCCTGCTCGACTTCGACGCCGCCGATCAGCTGATCCGCGCACAGGCGCCGGAGAAGGCGGCCTGGGGCGTCGCGCTCGGCCTGACCGTCACCCTGGTGTGGCTGTACGTCGAGATCCTTCGACTGCTGAGCTACTTCAACAACGATTAAGCGCAACGGGTTTCGACGAGAAAGGGCGGTCACCGGAAGCCCGGTGACCGCCCTGCGTATTGCTTATCTCAGCTCAGGCGCTCGATAACCATCGCCATGCCCTGGCCGCCGCCGACACACATGGTCTCCAGACCGAACTGCTTGTCGTAGGTCTGCAGGTTGTTGATCAGCGTGGTGGTGATGCGAGCACCGGTCATGCCGAACGGGTGGCCGAGCGCAATGGCGCCGCCGGAGACGTTCAGCTTGTCCTCGTCGATCTTCAGCTCGCGGGCCGAGCCGAGCACCTGCACCGCGAACGCCTCGTTGATCTCGACCAGGTCGATATCGTCGATCGACTTGCCGGCCAGCGCGAGGGCGCGCTTGCACGCCTCGATCGGGCCGAGGCCCATGATCTCCGGGGACAGGCCAGAGACACCGGTGGACACGATGCGGGCCAGCGGGGTGAGGCCGAGCTCCTTGGCCTTGGTGTCGCTCATGACGACCAGCGCGGCGGCGCCGTCGTTGAGCGGACAGCAGTTGCCTGCGGTGACGGTGCCGTCGGGACGGAACACCGGCTTCAGCTTGCTGACCGCCTCGTAGGTGACGCCGGCGCGCGGGCCGTCGTCCTTGGACACCACCGAGCCGTCGGGCAGCGTGACAGGGGTGATCTCGCGCTCGAAGAAGCCGTTCTCGATCGCTTCCTCGGCCCGGTTCTGCGACCGGACGCCCCAGCGGTCCTGCTCCTCGCGGGTGATGCCGGTGAAGCTCGCGACGTTCTCCGCGGTCTGGCCCATCGCGATGTAGGCGTCGGGGACCACGTTGTCTTCGCGCGGGTCGTGCCAGATGCCGGCGCCGCCCTCGGCGGCCTTCGCGGTGCGCGCCTGCGCCTCGGCGAACAGCTCGTTCTGGGTGTTCGGCCAGCTGTCGGCGGAACCGTTCTTGTACCGGGACACCGTCTCGACGCCCGCGGAGATGAACGCGTGACCCTCGCCGGCCTTGATCGCGTGGAAGGCCATCCGGGTGGACTGCAGCGACGACGCGCAGTAGCGGTGCACCGTGGTGCCTGGCACGAAGTCGTAGCCGAGCTGGACCGCGACGATGCGGGCGATATTGAAGCCCGACTCGCCACCGGGGGAACCGCAGCCGAGAATCAGGTCATCGATCTGGGCGGGGTCAAGGGCGGGCACCTTGTCGAGCGCCGCGCGGACGATCTGGGTGGTCAGGTCGTCGGGCCGCATGTCGACCAGCGATCCCTTGGCCGCCCGGCCGATGGGGGAGCGGGCGGTCGAGACGATGACAGCCTCAGGCATGAGGACTCCTTTGTCGGAAGGAACGTGCGAACCGCTGTTGTTACTCGCGGGTTCCTATCGAATCTACGTCGCGCCCCGGTGACCGGACACCCGGGGTCACCTCGTCCAACGCCTCGAGCAGGACCGGAAGTAGTTGTGCTGCGGCCAGTTCGTAACCGGCGGCCGACGGGTGGAAACCGTCGGCGGAGAAGAGGAGTTCGGGCTGGGCGCGGAACTCAGGAGCGAGCAGATAACCCATCGGCACCGGGCGTCCGCCCGCGACGCTGGTTGCCACCGTTTGCGCGCGGGCGAGCCGGACGCTCCAGTTGTGCACCACCGTGCGCAGCGGCTGCGGAATCGCGGTGACCGTGCCCAGATTCGGACAGGTGCCGACCACCACCACGCTGTCGGCCGTGCGCAGTCGCGCGACCGCGGCGGCGAGCCGGTGCGAGGAGGCGCGCACGGAGTGCTTCTTGGTGATGTCGTTGGCGCCGATCAGGATGACCGCGGCGTCCGGCGGCGGACCGGCCACGAACATGGCGTCGACCTGACCGGACAGGCCCTTGGAGGTGGCACCGGAGATCGCCTTGGTGCTCAATCGGATTCGCTGCCCCGTGGCGAGGGCGAGCCCACGGGCCAGGCGCACGCCGGGCACCTCGTCGGCGACCAGGCAGCCGACACCGGCCGCGGTGGAATCACCGAAGATCATCAGGTGCAGATCCGCGTGCTTGCCGGTGCGCCAGCGTTCCGGCACCAGGCAGCCTGCGGTGTAGATGCCGTCCGCCTCAGGCGGTTTCGAGGTATCTCGGCCGATGACGCCGCGCGCCGCGCCGGCCTGCGCCATCAACAGTCGAGACGTCGCCCACCATGCGGTGCCCGCTCCGGAACCGGCCAAGACTGTCGCGGCGCCGGTCACCGCGGCCGTACGCCAGCCGATGCGTGGTGCGCTCACGACTGCACCTCGCTGGCGCTCGGTTCCGTCGTGCGCCCAGGCGCGCTGTATCCCTGGTTCGCTCGCTGACGCTCGCTCACAAAAGAAAATGTACCGACTTTACGCAGGCGGGGCAGCAGGAGCGGGAACCTCGAACCAGCCGTGCGCCGGAATACTGGCGGCGTCGGTGGTGACGGTGACCTCGACATGGCCTGGGCCGGTGTCCTGGAACAGCGAGTATTGGATGCTGCCGTAGAGGCCGGTGACGATCGTGTCCTCGTACCTGCCCACCGCGCCGGTGGTGGTATTGCGCCAGTCCACCGTGGTGTGCACGTCGCACAGCGGGGCAAGCGGATAGTCGCCGTCACCGATGCCGATGACCGGGAGCGCGCGCATATTGAGGATGGCTCGGCCCGGCCACGCTGGGCCGATGTCGGCCCAGGTGCGAATGGTCGTGCCGCACAGGCCGCCGTGCGCCATGGTCGGCACCTGTGGGAATTCGACGGTGACTGCGTTCGCCCGCACGCCGGGACCGACCAGCGCGGCCAGCGCCGCTCCGGCCAGCACAACACCGGCACGGGCGATGTTCGGCTGCTTCATGGTTCGGATCCTAAATGGGCGTTTGCCGGTTTCCCTGGTTTGTCGCGCCCGGCGGGGGTTCCGCGTGGCGTGCGCCAACTCACACCGGGTGCATCTGGAACTATGGGGCGCATGCGCATCGCCGACCATGTCGTGGACCTCATCGGCAATACGCCGCTGGTCCGGTTGAACTCTGTTGTAGGACCGAATGCCGGACTGGTAGCGGCCAAGATCGAATACCTGAATCCGGGTGGTAGCTCCAAGGACCGGATCGCGGTGAAGATGATCGACGCGGCCGAGAAGTCAGGGCAGTTGAAGCCAGGTGGCACCATCGTCGAACCCACCTCGGGCAACACCGGTGTCGGTCTCGCGCTGGTCGCTCAGCAGCGCGGCTACCACTGCGTCTTCGTCTGCCCGGACAAGGTCAGCGAGGACAAGCGCAACGTGTTGCGCGCGTACGGCGCCGAGGTTGTCGTGTGCCCGACCGCCGTGGCGCCGGAAGATCCGGCCAGTTACTACAGCGTGTCCAACCGCCTCGTCGGCGAGATCGACGGCGCGTGGAAGCCCGATCAGTACTCCAACCCTGGCGGCCCCGACAGCCACTACGAGACCACCGGCCCCGAGATCTGGCGTGACACTGACGGCAAGGTCACCCACTTCATCGCGGGTGTCGGCACCGGCGGCACCATCACCGGCGTCGGCCGCTACCTCAAGGAGGTGTCCGGCGGCAAAGTCAAGATCATCGGCGCCGACCCGGAGGGCTCGGTGTACTCCGGCGGCACCGGACGGCCGTATCTGGTCGAGGGCGTCGGCGAAGACTTCTGGCCGTCCGCCTACGACCCGGCCATCCCGGACGAGATCATCGCCGTCTCCGACGCGGACTCCTTCGATATGACCCGGCGCCTGGCCCGCGAGGAAGGCCTGCTGGTCGGCGGCTCGTGCGGGATGGCGGTGGTCGCGGCCATCGAGGTCGCCAAGCGCGACCCGGACGCGGTCGTTGTGGTGCTGCTGCCCGATGGTGGCCGCGGCTACCTGTCGAAGATCTTCAACGACCAGTGGATGAGTTCCTACGGCTTCCTGCGCGAGCGCCTCGACGGCAGCATGGTCGAACCGCTGGTCGGCGACGTGTTGCGCGGCAAGTCCGGCGAGCTGCCCGACCTGGTGCACACCCATCCGTCGGAGACCCTGCGCGATGCCATCGAGATCCTGCGCGAGTACGGGGTGTCGCAGATGCCGGTGGTCGGCGCGGAACCGCCGGTGATGGCCGGCGAGGTCGCGGGCAGCGTCTCGGAGCGCGATCTGCTCTCCGCGGTGTTCGAAGGCCGTGCGCACCTGACGGATTCGGTCGGCAAGCACATGAGCCCGTCGCTCCCGCTGATCGGCGCGGGCGAACCGATCTCCGCCGCGACCAAGGCGCTGTCGGACACCGACGCGCTGATGGTCGTCGAGGAGGGCAAGCCGGTCGGCGTCATCACCCGCCATGACCTGCTCGGCTTCCTGAGCATCGGCACGCTCGGCTAGCCTGCCTCTCCGCGTATTCAGGCCAGACTTAGGTGCGCAGCATTTGACGTCGGCGCCCGGCGGTGGGTCAGCCCGTCCCCGATGAGTTACCCGTGTGCGCACGAGATCTGTTGTCGTGAAACGTCAGTCGGTGTCTGCACGCCTGGTTGTTGGCCCCAACTGATCGAGGCGGGCGCTAGACGGATTCGCGGCCCGCTACCCGCGCGTGCCGCAGCGTGGAGACACGTCCGACGGCCCACGCGACCAGCAACGCCGCGAGGAATGACAGCAGCGACGCGCTCATCCACGCCTGCTTGGTGAAGTGCAGCTTCTCCTGCACGTCCACCCAGAAGGTGGTCCACACACCGGCATCGCCCGGATTGATCAGCTGGTAGACCGAGAGCCCGGCCAGCCAGGCGACGATCATGCCCCAGCGCGGCGGTGCATCGTCGGCGGTGTTCCACTCGCCCTTCGCGCGCAGGAAGAAGTCGGCGACGAGCACGCCGAGCAGCGGCACGAACACCGAACCGATCAGGCCGAGGAAGCCGAAGTAGTTGGCCATGTTCAGCCGCAGCGCGAGCAGCGTGATCAGCAGGCCGAGCCCGATCGACAGGATCCGCCGGTCGATGCGCGGCGCGAGGTTCTGGATCGAGACGGCGGTGGAGTACACATTGGCGAACGACTGGTCGGCCTCGCGGAGTACGAACACGAAGAAGAACAGCCCGCCGAGGCTGACCTGTAGGAACGGCGAGTACTGGCCATCGCCGGTGGCACGGGCCAGCGCGAACAAGCCGAGCGTGTAGGCCACGATCTGGGTGATCGCGTAGGCCCCGCTCGCCGCGCCGAACGCGGTGCCGGCGCTGCGCGAGTGCCGCGTGTAGTCGGCCGCGACCGGCACCCAGGAGATCGATACCGCCAGCGCGGCGTCGGTGGCGATCCAGAAGAGGTTCCAGTCGGCGCCGAACGGACCGCTGCCGTGCGGGCCTGGATTGGCCGACAGGTCGGGCACGCCCGTGCGGAAGAACTGGATGTAGAACCAGATCAGCGCGATCACCACGCCGACCGTGACGAACCGGCGCAGCATCCGCACCGAGCCGAGCGGCCAGATCGTCAGCACCGTGGTGAGCACCCCGGCGGCCACCACGTAGAGCCAGTGCGGGCCACCGCCGAACAGTTCGTCGGCCGCGTCGCCGATGACGATCAGTTCGAAGGTGCCCCAGCCGATCAGCTGGGCGATGTTCAAAACGGTTGGCAGATAACTGAGTTTCGCGCCGAACAGGCCGCGCAGCAGGACCATCGCCGGCTTGCCGGTCTTGGCTCCCGGCACCGCAGCGAGGCCGAGCATCAGCCCGCCGACGACCGTCCCGACGACCATCGCGAGGATGCCAGCGGAGAGGGAGATCCGCGGCGCGCCGTCGGAATTCGGCGCGAGCACGGTGTACGCGCCGGAGAAGGCGATGAGGCTGACACCCAGATTTGCCCAGAATGCGCTCTGGTCCCAGAAGGACAGCACCTTCGGGGCGGGCTCATCGAGGGTGAAGGGGGCCTCGTGCCGTTCGGAGTTGTGCAGGGTTGGTGAAGACATGCCCGAAACGCTCTTCCTACGCCGGCATTACCCGGACAGGTTCATGCGGTCGGCGAAGCGCTGGGGTCCGCCCTCTCAGCCCGGCCGTGCCCGAGCTCCCGCGGTGGGGGTGGTTCGGGCGAATAGTACACGCGGCGGCGTGTCGGTCCGTGCGATTCGCACCGTCATTGCCCCCGTACAGCCGGGAGCTGCAAGTTCGCTCGGTAGCAATTGTGAATATCGGGTAACGTAGGAGGACCACGCGTCGTTTAGGAAATGTCCGCTCTGAACAGGTAATGGGCTTCATGCGGCCGGGATCACACCGTCTGTTAACCCTGATAACGGAGTCGTTACTGTTTGTTCATTAGCTGCGGCAACAATCACTAGGTATGACTCGGAGGCAAGTGATCGGATGGGTAGCTCTGCTGGCCTCGGTGCTTGCCGGGGCTGAGTTCCTCGATCGAGTGCATTTTCCGGCGCCGCAGATGATCCTCGCGATCCTCGTCGGCGGCGCCCTGGCGTTGGCCGGGAAGTTGCCAGCCCCGATGCCTCGACAACTCTCCTGCGGCGTGCAGTCCATGCTCGGTGTGCTGATGGGCAGCTATCTGGAGGTCTCGCTGCTGTCCAGCATCGGGTTGGCGCTGATCCCCGTGCTGGCCGTCACGGTGGCGACGCTGTTGATCAGCCTGCTTGTCGCGGTGGTGTTCGCCCGATTCGCCCACGTGGAATTGCCGACCGCGACGCTCGGCCTGCTGGCAGGCGGTTCCGCTGCGGTAGTCGCCGTGGCCGACGATATGGACGCGGACCCGCGCCAGGTGGCGTTCATGCAGTACCTGCGGGTCGCGCTGGTCGCGGTGAGCGCCCCGGCCCTCGGGGCGCTGCTGAACAACAGCGGCGACAGCCTGAGCACCCAGCACGCGACGCTCGGCGGCGCGGTCACCAACCCCGATCTGCCGTTCTGGATGATCGTCGGGCGCGGCGACCAGGTCGCCGGGTTGTCCATCGCGGTGATGCTGTGCGTCGTCGGCACCAAACTCGGCAAGCGGCTCAGCCTGCCGAGCCCGGCACTGATCGGGCCGATGCTGGCCTCCGCGGTGCTCACCGCCCTCGGCGTCAGCCACGGGTACGCGCCGACGAACCTGTTCAAGGACCTGCTGTTCGTGCTGATCGGCTTCGAGGTCGGCACCCGCTTCACCAGGAACGTCGTCCGCGAGATGGCCAGGATGATCCCCGGCATGACGGTCACCATCGTCGCGCTGTCCGCCATCGTCGCCGGCCTGGCCTTCGCGGTCGCCACCTTCGTCGACCTCGAGCTGTCCGACATCTACCTGGCCACCACGCCCGGCGGCATCAACGCCGTGCTTGCCACCGCCGAGTCGATGGACGCCAACCTGCCACTGATCACCTGCGTGCAGAGCA
This sequence comes from Nocardia sp. NBC_01499, assembly GCF_045040275.1. Classification (NCBI taxonomy): domain Bacteria; kingdom Bacillati; phylum Actinomycetota; class Actinomycetes; order Mycobacteriales; family Nocardiaceae; genus Nocardia; species Nocardia sp. NBC_01499. The sequence continues at coordinate 6,958,998 of NZ_CP109426.1, forward strand.
TGCGGCTGCTGCTGATGGTGTTGATGCTGCCGCTGCTGGCCAAGGGGATGCGCTGGATGACGGCGCGGCAGATAGGGATGCGAGAACCCGAGCTGGCGGTCTGACCCGCCCGGGTTCCGCTGCGCCACTACGCTTTTCGCACCGCGCCGACGAGCAGATCGGTCCATTCGTCGGCCAGTGACGCGAGCCGGTACCACGCCGCGTGCACCCGATCGTCGGAAACCTTATCGGCCGTGTGCAAGAGGTGGCTCGCGTGCGCGTGCGCGGCGGCCATGCGATCGACGGTGGCGCCGAGCGATCCGGCGCGCAGGTGTTCGGTGCAGCTGCGGCGGGGGAGCTGAGTGGCCACCCAGGTGTCGATGGTTGCTACCAATTCGGCTCGGCGGCAATCTATTCCGGCGGCCGCGAGCGGATTGCCGTGGCGCTGCCGGTGCAGGGTCGCCAAACTGCGGGCCCAGTCGATCAGGGGATGGTCGGTGCTCGGATCACCCTGGTGGCTGCCGAAAGCGGCGACCAGTTCGCGTTGATCCGGCAGCGACCGAGCGGCGGCGCCGGTGGCGGGTAGCGCGCGATCACGCACGAACATCGCGGGCTCCCAGCGGATTGTGGCTCGTTCCAGGGCAGGAGACCAACCATCGATCGATGGGGTCGGCTGACTGCGTACTCATCGTGCTCCTCCGGGTGACGTCAGGCGGGAGGCATTGCCCTGATGCCGAATCCGGGATAAGCGTGCGCCGCTTACCTTGGCGTGTCGGTGACATCGAGATGGCACCGCGATGACAGGTCGTAACAATCTTCTCCTCATCGCGTTTGTCCGGTTGTGAGGGAGACCGCTCGGTCGGGGGATGGTCGGCACCGACGGTACGGCCTCCGCGCGCCGGACGTGTTAGCGGTCGCGTCGAAAGCCGCAATGTGGCAAATTATCTGCAAACAGGTGATTCGAGTTATGACGCCGGGGTATAACCGGCCTTGAAGCAGCCTCGGCAACCGCCATGGCGTAATCGGATAGCGAAGGGATGGGCATGTACACCTCCAGTTTGGCTATCGATTTCCAGAAGGGGTTCTCGGACGCGTGGAGTTCGGTGGCCACGTTCGTCCCCAAGCTGGCCGGATTCATTGTCATCTTGCTCATCGGCTGGATCGTCGCGAAGGTCGTCTCGACGATCGTGGACAAGGTGCTCGACCGGCTCGGCTTCGACCGCCTTGTCGAACGCGGCGGCCTCAAGCAGATGATGTCGCGCAGCCGCTACGACGCCTCCGATCTGCTGGCGAAGCTTGCCTACTACGCGATCCTGCTGATCGCGCTGCAGCTCGGCTTCGGTGTGTTCGGCCCGAACCCGGTGAGCGATCTGCTCGACGGCATCGTCTCGTGGCTGCCGAAGGCCGCGGTGGCGATCATCATCATCGTGATCGCCGGTGCGATCGCGTCCGCGGTGCGTGACCTGGTCGGCAACATGCTCGGCGGCCTGTCCTACGGCGCGATGATCGGCCGGATCGCCGCGGTGTTCATCTGGGGCGTCGGCATTGTCGCCGCGCTGAACCAGATCGGGGTGGCCATGTCGGTCACCATGCCGATCCTGATCACCGTGCTCGCCACCATCGGCGGCATCATGGTCGTCGGCATCGGCGGCGGCATGGTTCGCCCGATGCAGCAGCGCTGGGAGAACTGGCTCAGCGGCCTGGAAGAGGAGATGCCCGCGGTCAAGGGGCACGCGGAGGCGTACTCGCGCGGCCGTGAGGATGCCTCGCGTGAGCAGCTATGGATGGATCAGCAGGCCTCGCGCGGCCAGCACTCGCAGCAGTGGGACCAGGGCGCGATGCAGGGTGGTGGTTCGTACGAGCAGTCCGGTGAGTACATGGGTTACCGCGATCCGGGCGAACGCCGCTAAGAACGGCTAGAACGACAAACGCGTCCGCCGTTGGCCTGTGGCCTACGGCGGACGCGTTCTGTCCGGGGGGTGCGTCAGGCGAGTTGCTGCGACGGGTGCAGGCACACGCTCGCCAGGCGCAGCTGAACCCAGTCGGCGTTCGCCCAGCTGCCGAGATCGCTCGGTGCCGCGCTGGTCATGCCGTGCTCGGCCGCGGCCTCGCGCACATGGTCGAGGAGCCCGCGCGCGTAGCCGGCGAGCAGCACGCTCACCGGAACCCGCGCGGCACCCTCGACGCCGAGCTCGAGGATGTCGCGCACGGCCGCGGCGTGCTGATCCAGCGCCGCCGAGAGCGCGGGCAGTTCCGCCGCCGCGGCGAGCGCCGGTACCCCGTGCGTCTTGTGCAGGCGGGTCAATATCTTGCGCGCCGACACTTCGAGCAACGCGGGGCCGAGCAGAAACATGTTCCTATGCTAGCAATCGGCGAGTCTTTATAAAACTGTGACGCTTAACCCAGTCTGTTTTGCCGGAAAAGTGCGGTCCAGCAAATTCGCCGCATTGAAAATGCTTGCGCGCGAACCGGTTCGCCAGAAGCCGAGGATAAATGCGACCGTCCGGTATGCATTTGCGGTTATTCGACTTCCGGCGGTTGAATCCGATGACCGATTGTCACCGGAAGGCGTTGGCGTCGGTCAGTGCGCGGCCGAGCACCAGCTGATGCACTTCCGCGGTGCCCTCGTAGGTGAGCACCGACTCCAGGTTGTTCGCGTGCCGCAGCACCGGATAGTCCAGCGTGATGCCGTTGGCGCCGAGGATGGTGCGGCACTCGCGCGCGATCGCGATGGCCTCCCGCGTGCTGTTCAGCTTCCCGGCGCTCACCTGCTCGGGGGTCACCGTGCCACGATCCTTCAACCGGCCGAGGTGCAGGGCGAGCAGCTGGCCCTTGCCGAATTCCAGGGCCATGTTCGCCAGCTTCGCCTGGGTCAGCTGGTACCCGGCCAGCGGCTTGTCGAACACCTCGCGGGTGCGCGCGTATTCGATGGTCGAGCTCAGGCAGTCGCGGGCCGCGCCGAGCGCGCCGAAGATGATGCCGAACCGCGCCTCGCTCAGACAAGCCAGCGGCGAGGCCAGCCCGCGCGACTCCGGCAGCACGGCATCGGCGGGCAGCCGGACGTCGTCGAAGTCCAGTTCCGCGGTCACCGAGGCGCGCAGCGACAGCTTGCGATGCATCTCGCGCGCGCTGAACCCCGGCGTCCCGGCCGGTACCAGGAAGCCGCGGATCACCTGCCTGCCCTCGTCCTCCGTCTGCGCCCACACCACCGCGATATCGGCCACCGAGCCGTTGGTGATCCACATCTTCGAGCCGTTGAGCACCCAGTCGGTGCCGTCGCGCTTGGCCCTGGTCCGCATGCCGCCGGGGTTGGAACCGAAATCGGGTTCGGTGAGCCCGAAGCAGCCGAGCGCGCGGCCCGCCGCCATCTCCGGCAGCCACTGCTGCTTCTGCTCCTCCGAGCCGTACTTGTGGATCGCGGTCATCGCCAGCGATCCCTGCACCGACACCATGCTGCGCACGCCGGAATCGACGGCCTCCAGCTCCTGGCACGCCAACCCGTACATCGTCGCCGACATGCCGGCACAGCCGTATCCCTCGAGATGCATGCCGAGCAGCCCGACCTCACCGAGCTGCGGCGCGATCTCGCGGGCCGGGAAGGTGCCCTCCTCGAACCAGTCCGCGATGTGCGGTCGCAAGCGTTGATTCGCGAAGGTCGCGACGGCATCGCGGATCTCGCGCTCATCGTCGGACAGCAGGGAGTCGATCGCGAACAGTTCTTCCACAGTCACCATGGGCTAAGCGTAAATGGGAAGGGCACCGGTCAGATCGGGGTCAGCCGAGGAACTCAGCAGAAAATTTCCGGTCCACTCGCGCTAGCTGCGTAACTCGATCGGAACCGGGGTGTGAATATCGACACCGCGCCGGTCCGGGAGAACCAGGGGGTTGCCCGGAGATCGCCCCTGGTTAGGGTAGAGGAATGAGTGAGCTGGGGTTCTCCACACGAGCTGTGCATGCCGGATTCGATCCCGACCCGCAGACCGGCGCGGTGAACGTGCCCATCTACGCGAGTTCGACGTTCGCCCAGGACGGCGTCGGCGGTATGCGCGGTGGTTTCGAGTACGCCCGCACCGGCAACCCGACCCGGTCCGCGCTGGAAGCGAACCTTGCCGCGCTCGAATCCGGCACGTACGGCCGGGCGTTCGCCTCGGGCATGGCCGCCACCGACTGTGCCATTCGCGCCATCCTGCGGCCCGGTGACCACATCGTCATCCCGGACGACGCGTACGGCGGCACCTTCCGCCTGATCGACAAGGTGTTCAGCCAGTGGGGCATCGAGCACTCGCCCGCGCACGTCTTCGATGTGGACGAGATGCGCGCGGCGATCCGGCCGAACACCAAGCTGGTGTGGGTCGAGACCCCGACCAACCCGCTGCTGAGCATCGGCGATATCCCGGCGCTCGCCGATATCGCGCACGGCACCGGCGCGAAGCTGGTGGTCGACAACACCTTCGCCACCCCGTACCTGCAGCAGCCGCTGCTGCTCGGCGCCGACGTCGTCACGCACTCGACCACCAAGTACCTCGGCGGGCACTCCGACGTGGTCGGCGGCGCGCTGATCACCAACGATCCCGAACTCGACGCGGCGTTCGCCTTCCTGCAGAACGGCGCGGGCGCGGTCCCCGGCCCGTTCGACGCCTTCCTCACCCTGCGCGGTACCAAAACCCTTGCCGTGCGGATGGATCGGCACTGCGACAACGCCGAGACCATCGCCGAATTCCTGACCAGGCATCCGGCCATCTCGCAGGTGATCTACCCGGGTCTGCCGGAGCACCCTGGCCACGCGGTCGCCGCCAAGCAGATGCGCCGGTTCGGCGGCATGATCTCGGTGCGGCTGAACGGCGGCGCGGCCGCGGCCCGCGACTTCTGCTCGCGCACCAAGGTTTTCACCCTCGCGGAGTCGCTCGGCGGGGTGGAATCGCTGATCGAGCACCCGGCCGCGATGACGCACGCGTCCACCGAGGGTTCCGTGCTCGAGGTGCCTGCGGACCTGGTGCGGCTGTCGGTCGGCATCGAGGACGCCGCCGACCTGCTCGCCGATATCGAGCAGGCGCTCGGCTAGGAACAGCGAGCATGACGAAACGGCCGCACCTCGGAATCGGGTGCGGCCGTTCGTGTCTCAGGGGAACGGGTCGGCCGGGTCGCGGGAGACCACGGCCGGCAGCGTCAGCTGTGGTACGGCTCCGCGCTGACCAGGGTGACCTTCATCGTCTTGCCGTTGGGCAGCGTGTACTCGCGGGTGTCGCCGACCTTGGCGTCGATCAGCGCGCCGCCGAGCGGGGACGCGGGCGAGTAGGTCTCCAGCTTGGAGTCGTTCAGGCCCTCTTCGCGGGTGGCGATGAGGAAGGTCTCGGTGTCGGACTCGTCGCCGTCGTAGTAGACCTTGACGACCGAGCCGGGGAGTGCGACGCCGGACTTGGTCGGCGCGACACCGACCTTGGCGTTGTTCAGCAGCTCCTGCAGCTGGCGGATGCGCGCCTCCTGCTGGCCCTGCTCCTCGCGCGCGGCGTGGTATCCGCCGTTCTCCTTGAGGTCGCCCTCTTCACGGCGTTCGTTGATCTCGGCAGCGATAACGGGACGATTGGCAATGAGCGCATCGAGTTCGCCCTTGAGCCTGTCGTGCGACTCCGGGGTCAGCCAAGTCACTTGCGTCTCAGTCATCTCGATCACTCCCTAGTAGTTGTTCCCGGCAGGCCGGGATTCCCTGATAACTGCCGCAGTACCCACCCGTGGGGCGGGCACGCACCAGTCGACGGCTAGAGCGATCCTGGGAAGTTCATCGAACCCCGACAGACCCTGGTTCCGGGCAAAGCTCATAATCCGGAACAGATAGCGCTGGCCGCCAATGCAGCAAACACGGCTCCGAACCCCGGAACCGTGTATCAGGCCATTTTAGCATGAATCACAAACGTGCAGGTCGGAGTTAATTTCGAGGAGAAATGGTACGGCAAAAGAGGCATATCACCCTGCTCGGAGATAGCTGGGAACCTGCCCGCTGCAACCGTAGATACTGCTCGACGCTGGTCGAGACGATGTCTTGACCGTGGTGGTCTGCTCGATCGTGCCGCTGGTAGACGGCTCGATCAGCACCTCGCGGCGGCCGACCTCGACGCTGTCGCGCGCCATCGCGCGGACGAAACATACCGCAGGTTGTCCAGGGTCCTTGCGGGTGACCTTGATCCGGATCGTCATGGTGGCGTCGTCGACGATGGTGTAGCCGAGCTGCTCGGACTCGATGTCCTTCGGTCCGTACTTCTGGTAGCCGACGAAGGCGACACCGCACCCGAGCAACACCACGACCACGCCGAGGACCAGCGGCAGCCAACGGCGCTCGACCGCAGGCTTGGTTCCGTACCGGTCGGTCGGCCTACTGCTCGTCGCCGGAACCGAGGCGTCGCTTCGATCGGTCACAAGGTCGCTCCCGGGGGGTACGTCGGAACAAAAGTGGGTCGAATGGAACTATAGGGAACGAAGACCCGACACCCGCGAGCGAGAGCGATGGTGAACGAGACGTGAGTGGCCTTCGCCTCATGGCGGTGCATGCCCACCCCGACGACGAATCGAGTAAGGGTGCCGCGACGACCGCCCGGTACGCCGACGAAGGACACGACGTCCTCGTCGTGACGCTGACCGGTGGCGAACGTGGCAGCATCCTGAACCCCGCGATGGACACCCCCGGTGTCCTCGATCGGATCAACGAGGTCCGGCGCGAGGAGATGGCCGCCGCGGCGCGTGCGCTCGGCGTGCGCCAGCACTGGCTCGGATTCGTCGATTCCGGTCTGCCGGAGGGTGATCCGCTGCCGCCGCTGCCGGAGGGCAGCTTCGCGGTGGTACCGCTGGAGGAGGCCACCGAGGCACTCGTCCGGGTGGTGCGCGAGTTCAAGCCGCACGTGATGACGACCTACGACGAGATGGGCGGCTACCCGCACCCGGACCACATCCGCTGCCACGAGGTATCGGTCGCCGCGTACGAGGCGGCGGGCGACCCGGCGCGGTTCCCCGACGCGGGCGAGCCGTGGACGCCGCTGAAGCTGTACTACGACCACGGGTTCACCGGTCGGCGGATGGAGGTCTTCGCCGAGGAGTACGAGCGGATGGGTGAGCCGTTCCCGCTGCAGGAGTGGCTGGACCGGATGCGCAAGTACGTGCCAGAGCGCGGCGACGTGTTCTCCAGGGTTACCACACAGATCGACTGCGCCAAGTACTTTCCGCAGCGCGACGACGCCCTGCGCGCGCACGCGACCCAGATCGACCCGAACGGCGCGTTCTTCGCCATCCCGCTCGAGCTACAGCAGCGGCTCTGGCCGACCGAGGAGTTCGAGCTGGCCAAGACCAGGGTCAAGACGGCGCTGCCGGAGACCGATCTGTTCGCCGGTATCGAAGACGAGCAGCGGTGATGCTGGTTCTGCTCGCCCAGGCTCCCGGCGGCACCCCGACCGGGCCGGAGTTCGGCAAGGCGTCCCCGCTCGGCTTGGTCATCATCCTGATCCTGCTCGCCGGCACGGTGCTGCTGGTTCGGTCGATGAACAAGCACCTCAAGAAGCTGCCCGCGACGTTCGAGCCGGAGCATCCGGAACCGGACCAGGAGGCCGACGAGGGCACCGAGCGCGGCATCACCACAAGGTCCGACGAGGTCGAGTCGGACGGCAGAGCCGAAAAGACCTGACTTGGCGTAGTGCCGAATTCGACGCCGTGCGACACCATTCGGTGGAGCGCGGCGTCGAAATCGTTAGAGGGTAACGGGTTTAAGCGACATCTGAACTGGATAAAGAAATCTTTGCGGGTGCAGCTTAATCGAAGTGGTTGTCAGCTTCACAGCTCTGCGTAGTGCGCTCTACGGTCCGCAACGCCGCCAGCGCAACAGTTTTCAAACGTTCCGCGACGGCCGTTGCGTGCGCACCGAACGCATTGCACACTGTAGCGAGATGTATTCGGCCCGCGCATCCGCTTAATCCAACGGCCACCGAGAAGCACACTGCTGGCAACCTAATTCGCCGCGAGCAGCTTTCGCAACGGCCTCCGTATGTCGCCCGCCTGTGTTACCAATTCAGCCAGACCGTTCGACCGAAGGAAGCTCATGGACAACGTGATCGGACAGATCGACCGTGCCCTCGACGCGACGAGCGTGATCGTCGCAGTCCTGGACGACAGCACGATGGCCGCGCCGACGCCATGCCGGGAGTGGGATGTGCGCACCGTGCTCAACCACTTGGTCGGTGGCATGCACGTCTTCGCGGCCGCGCTGAGCGGCACGGATTCGGGCGCCGATCATGAATCCGATTGGCTCGGCGGGGATCCGCAGGGCGCGTACGCGGCGGCCGCCGAGGTGGATCGGGCGGCCTGGCACCGGCCCGACGCGCTCGACAACACCGTGCACATCTCGCTGGGCGATCTGCCCGCGCAGGCGGCCGCTCTGGTACATCTCACCGAACTGGTTGTGCACGGCGTCGACCTCGCGGTCGCCATCGACAGGCCCGATCTGGCCGACGACGAACTGTGCGGCGAACTTCTCGCCACCATGCAGGGCAGGGGCGGCATCGACAAGTTCCGCGCCCCCGGCATCTTCGGCGCCGAGGTCGCCGTCGCGGACGACGAGCCTGCTCATCGCCGGTTGCTCGGTTACGTCGGCCGGGAAGTGCTGGCGCGGACCCCGTAGCGCGCTACCGGATCCGCACCACGGTCGAGGCCGCGAGGAGCAGCAGATCGCGGGCCGCGACCTGCTCGTAGTCGAGTCGGCCACCGTGGTTGCGATGCGGTGCGTGCAGCTCGGCGTGTACCCAGGACGTTGCCGCGCTGATATCCCGGGCGCCGTCGGCATTTCGACGGGTAATGCTGAATTTGCGCATGGCAATTCTGCCCTTTCGTTTCACATGCAGGTATATCGGCCCCTATTTCGTACGCGCCCACTGTATTTCGGGCATACGAGGGAAATGTATGCCGCGCACTATGGGGTGCGTGTTCGTGCGCGCCGGAGTACGCGGTATGCGACGGACATCATCGACTCGACGCATATTCGATCCAAATGACAGGCGGTTCTACCGGATCCGCCGATTCGGGCGAATCAACCGTTGTCCGCGCACCGGGCGCAATGCGAACTGTATCGGGTCGAATTCGACCGGCGCATCTTATTTTTCGGCGATGCGGCGGACCGTGTGGTCGAGGCCTTGCGCGGGCCGGCATCCGGATCATCAGCTTCCAGTGCCACTGCTCGCGCGGCACCGTCAGCGCGGGCTCGTCGGATTCCACCCACCACAGCCCCTCCAACTTCGGTACCACGAAGTCCTGCCCGGCCGCCTTCGCGATCTTCTTGGCGCCGTAGGCGGTTCGGTAGAGCGTCTCGACCGCGTCGGTGTACGCCGGGTTCTCCAGTCGCCTCGTCGGATGTGAGGCCAGCCTGAACGTTCCAGCGCCTGGAGAGTCAACCCCGCACGAAAGATCGAGGTCAGGGCAAGGTTAGGCCTGCGGGCCCTCGCTGGAAATCCGCCCCGTGCAAGAGGATTGAGCCGTCCTAGACACGGTACGAGGAGGCATGATGGCACGAGGAATGCGCATCCAGCCCGGTGGCGGAGAACTCATCCGCATCGGCGCGCTCGAATTGGACATGAAGGTGTCCGCACAAGACAGCCCGTACACCTCGACCTTCGAGGTGCGGGTCCCGCCCGGGTTCGACGTCGGCGCCCATCGCCACGAGAGCACCGAGGAACTGTTCTACGTCCTCGAAGGCGAGCTCGACCTGCTCGCCTTCGAACCGGCGGACTACGGCGTTCCCCGTTGGCAGGACTGGGTTTCCGGCACGGGGGAGCGGGTGCTGCGGGCTAAGGCGGGCACGGTGATGTACGTGCCGCCGGGGTGCCCGCACGCGTTCGGCAATCCGGGTGACAAGCCCGCCAGGATGTTGTTCCAGGCATCGCCCGCCGGGCACGAGGAGTATCTGCGTGAGCTCGGCGCGCAGTTCACCGGTGAGGCTCCGCCCGATATGGCCAAGATCGTCGAGATCCGTAAGCGTCACGGCATCGAGCAACTCACCGAGATCGCCGCGCCTACCTCGGTCTGACAGTTCGTCGCGCAGCCCCGGTCGCCCTTACCCGCCCCGGGGCCTGCGATGCGCGGTTACCCACATGCCTCGAGCACCAACTCGCGTACTCGAGCGGCGTCGGCCTGCCCCCTGGTCGCCTTCATCACGTCGCCGACGATCTTGCCCGCGGCCTGCTGCTTACCGCCACGGATCTTCTCGGCGATATCCGGGTTGGCCGCCAGCGCCTTGGCCACCTCGGCCTCGAGCGCGGCGACGTCGCCGACGATACCCAGCCCGCGGGCCGCGACGATGGCGTCCGGTTCCCCCTCGCCCGCGAGCACGTAGTCGACAACCTGCTTGGCAACCTTGTTGTTGATGGTCTTCGCCTCGACCAGCGTGATCACGGCGGCCACCTGGGCTGGCGTGATCGCCAGCGCGTCGAGTTCGACGCGCAGCTCGTTGGCCTTCTCCGTGAGGTAGGCGACCCACCACGACCGGGCCGGGGTCGGCGCGGCGCCCGCGTCGACGGTGGCGATGATCAGCTCGAGTGCCCCCGCGTTGACCAGGTCGCGCATTACCTCGTTCGACAGTCCCCAGTCGGTCTGGATGCGGGCGCGGCGCAACCACGGCAGCTCGGGCAGCGTCGCGCGCAATCGCTCGACCAGGTCCGCTTCGTGGGCAACAGGTCTCAGGTCGGGCTCGGGGAAATACCGGTAGTCGTCGGCGGTTTCCTTGCGGCGACCCGGCGAGGTCGTCCCCTCGCCCTCGTGGAAATGCCGGGTCTCCTGGATCACCTCGCCACCGGTGGCAAGCACCGCGCCCTGGCGGCGCATTTCGAATCGGACCGCGGTCTCCACGCTGCGCAGCGAGTTGACGTTCTTCGTCTCGCTTCGGGTACCGAATTGTGTTGCGCCGAGGGGCATCAGCGAGACGTTGGCATCGCAGCGCAACGCCCCCTGCTCCATCTTCACGTTCGAGACCTCGAGCGCCCCGAGTAGATCGCGCAGCGCCGTCACGCACGCGCGCGCCACCTCGGGCGCGCGTTCGCCCGCGCCGGTGACGGGCTTGGTCACGATCTCGATCAGCGGCACCCCGGCGCGGTTGTAGTCGAGCAGTGAATGACTCGCACCGTGGATGCGGCCGGTGCTGCCGCCGATGTGCAGCGACTTGCCGGTGTCTTCCTCCATCTGGACGCGTTCGATCGCCACCCGGACGACGCTGCCGTCATCGAGCGGCACGTCGAGGTAGCCGTCCACCGCGATCGGCTCGTCGAACTGGGTGATCTGGTAGTTCTTCGGCTGGTCCGGATAGAAGTAGTTCTTGCGGGCGAACCGACTCCACGGCGGGATCACACAGTTCAGCGCCAGCCCGACGCGGATCGCGGACTCCACCGCGGCCGAATTGACCACCGGCAGTGCACCGGGCAGCCCGAGACACGTCGGGCAGACCTGGGTATTGGGCTCGGCGCCGAACTCGGTCGGGCAGCCACAGAACATCTTCGTCGTCGTGCCGAGCTCGACGTGGATCTCCATCCCGAGCACCGGCTCGAAGCGGGCGACAACGTCGGCGTAGTCCATCAGCTCATCTGTCCGCGTACTCATTGCAGTCCGGGGCGCGCGCCCCTTCCCCCTTCGATTTCGTGCCTGCGGCGCCCCGCGCTGGGCCTACCGATGACCGTACCTGCCGGATCCGACACCCTGTCCGCGATCTTGTCGGTGCGACCGGCTCGATTTCATGACGTGAAAAGTACTGTGTCCAACATTGGCATTGCCGACAACCAGCGGGCTGACAACGATGGTGTCATCGGCGGACTTCCACCGATCCACTTATGTTGGTGCGAAATGACATTGGAGGACAGACATGCCTATGCGCGCTCCCGGTTCTCAGCTCGCCGTGCTCAGCCAGAGTGGCTCGACCCTGAGCTTCTTCGACCTCGACACCGGCCACCGCACCCACCTCGTCGACGTCCTGCCCCAGGGCCACGAACTGTGCTTCGATCCAACGCGGCGGGTGGTGTACGCGAGCCACACCTACCGCTCGGGGCACTACCTCGCACACGAGGAGAAGGGCCACGAGATCACCGTGGTCGACGTGGACACCCACGCGATCGTCGAGGTCATCGACCTCGCACCCGAACACGCACCGCACGGCCTCCAACTCGACCCGGCCCGGCAACTGCTCTACGTCAGTGTCGAGGAGGGACCGAACGGCCCGGGGGGTTTGATCGCCGTCGACCAAACCACCAATAAGCCGATCGACCGATATTCGGCGGAGGCGCCGGTGCCGCACTGGGCCGTGCTCACCCCGGACGGGCGCAAGGCGTATACCGCGAACAAGAAGGCCCCGTACATCTCGGTTCTCGACCTCGCCGACGGTGGTCAGGTACGCCGCGTTCCGGTCACCGGCAGCGAGGGCCTCGCGTTGTCGCCCAACGGATCACGGCTGTTCGTGGCCACACCGACCTTCTTCGTCCCCGTTGATCCCGGCGCCGAGGTCGACATCATCGAGGTCGTCGCGGTCGCGACCGACGAGATCGTGCACCGCATCCGGCTGTCGAACGCGCCGGGCCCGGTGCACGTGACCGCCGACGAGAAACTGCTCGTCGCACAGTGGCCGCGCGCCGCCGACGGCGACGGATTCGAGACCCGCAACGGATGGCTCTCGATCTTCGACGCCGTCAGCTACCGGCCCCTCGCCGAATTCGAGGTCGGCATCGGCCCGATCAACATCACCGCCACGCCCGACGGCGCGACGGCGTTCGTCTCCAACCTGCACTCGGGCACCGTGAGCGTGATCGACCTGCACACCTACCAGGTGGCGGACACCCTCGAAGTCGACCGTGGCGCGCAATCACCAGCGGGCCAGGGGATCTCGAACCAGGGCGCGCACGGTATGGCCTTCATCCCGCCTCGTCACTGAGCACCGTCCCGGCGCACGGACCGGCTGCTGAACAGGTAGGAATCGCCCTTCTCGACAATGACGTCGTGCACGGCTCCGCTGACCATGATGGCGGGCGATTCGCCGGGATTCGTACTGACGATCAATGCGTAAGCGTCCGAGGTGAACCCACCGTCGTCGGCGTGGGCCAGCCGGATCTGACCGAACCAGTGCCGTCGCCGCGCCTGCCGATCCGGTCGGGTGCGATTGTGCTCGACGAGATCGTCGAGGATGGCCTTGCGCGTACGCACCGGTGGACGACCCGCCGCATAGACAAGCTCCGCGTCGTCGGTGAACAGTGCCGCGGCCTCCTCGAACCTCTCCTCGTCGAGCGCCGCGGCCAGGGCCGCATACAACCGCTGGACCGCAATATAGGTACCGTCGCCGACTGCAGACATTGTCATCTCCCTGTGGTTATATCTGGCTGGTAGACACCACTATTCGCCGCCGGCGCCCGCGCGGATAAGAGTCTGTGGGCCCAAGTCGACCCTGCTGCCCGGCGCGCGGCTGCCACCGAAACCGGCAGCACCGCTTGATAACTGGTAATGCGGTAGCTTGCCTTCCATGCAATCCATCGACCTCAATCTGCTGACCGCGTTGGACGCGTTGCTCGACGAACGCAGCGTCACCGCGGCAGCCGAGCGATTGCATACCTCCCCGCCGACCATGAGCCGGACCCTCAGCCGGTTGCGCCGCGTATTCCACGATCCGCTGCTGGTGCGCGCCGGGCGGGAAATGGTGCTTACCCCGCGTGCCGTAGCCCTGCGCGAGCAGGTGCAGGCGCTGGTCGGCCAGGCTCAGCAACTGTTCGACAGCGGTGGTGAGACCGAGCTGAGCAGTGTCACCAAGACTTTCACGGTACAGATCAACGACATACTGGTTGGCACCATCGTCAACCCACTGCTCGCCGGGGTACGCGCGAAGGCACCCGGCCTGACACTGCGCTTCGTCACGGAGGAAGTCGAGGGTTCCACCTCACTGCGCGACGGCGCGGTCGACCTCGAGATCGGTGTGATCAGCAGTGCCGCTCCGGACATCTACCACCAGGAACTCATCACGGATCGGATGGTGTCGGTGGTGCGCGCGAACCACCCGCTGCTGACCGGTGCGCTGACGCCACACCGGTACGCCGAGGCGCAGCACCTCAGCGCGTCACGGCGCGGCAAGCTGCGCGGTCCGGTCGACGAGAAGCTCGCCGAACTGGGTTTGCACCGGCAGGTCGTCACGGCCGTCCCGAGCTGGGTGGCCTCCATGCACGTGGTCGCCAGCAGCGACCTCATCGGTCTCGCCCCGGAAAAACTGAGCCGGCAGACCGTCGCATTGCTCGACCTGCGCACCTTCCTCATACCGTTCGATCTGCCGCCCGTGGTCGTCTCGCAGGCCTGGCACGCCAGATATCAGGTCGACCCCGCGCACGCCTGGCTACGGCACTGCGTCAACGCCAGCATCGTCGAGCTCGACGGACAATCGCCGGTCATGACCGCCGTTGCCGGTGCTCCGCCGCGAACAGCGGAGCACCGGTAGGGATTACGCGACCGGGAGCGGATTCTGGCCGAGTCGCTGACCGTTCCTGGCTGTCGTGCGCACGGCATCGAATCCGTAAACCGTCATCTCTTTTTCATAGTCACCCAGGGCGTCGAGCACCGGTCGGCCCGCGATGATCTCCGCGATCCGCGCGGTAAGGAGGTTCGCGTCGCGCAACGCGACACTGGTGCCCATGCCGCCGACCGGACTCATCGTGTGGATCGCGTCGCCCATGAACGTGACCGGCCCGGTCGGCCACGGCTCGATCGGGACGCTCGTCCGCAGGAAATTCAGCAGCAGCGTGTCCGCGTCCCAGGTGCGCACGATCCGTTTGACCATCGGATGCCAGGAATCGATGAGGCGCAGCGTCATTCGCTTCAGGTCGGACTGCGACATCGCCCGGAGTTCCTCATCGGACCACGGCAGGTGCCGGTGATGAATACCGAAGGTGCACACCATGTAGTCGTCGACCTGGGTCAGCCGACCGTGCGGTGCGATCCGCTCGGCGGTATCGGTGACCGGCCCGCGCGGCTGGTGCGGCGCGACGCCGATGAAACTCTTGTCCGGACCGACGAACAGGGTCATCACCGTGTACATGTCGTCGGTGAAGAGCTCGCGGGTGCTGTCGGTGAGCGGAATCTTCCCGTAGAGCTGGCGCAGGCCGGTGTCGACCAGGTCGGTCTGCGGCAGGAATTGCTGGCGCACAGGGGAATTCACGCCGTCCGCCGCGACCAGGATGTCGCAGCGCGCGCTGGTTCCGTCGGCGAAACGCACGATGACCTCGTCATTGGTCACCTCGAAGGAGGCGAACGCCTTACCGAAGTGCACGCTGCCCTCGATGCCGGTCGTGAGAATCTCCCGCAGCGTCATCCGATCGACCGAGAGATGGACGCCTTCGTTGAGGATCGTCGTATTGGATATCGGCACCGCGTGGTGATCGAACATGAGCCGCTCGGGCAGCGGAACACCGGCCGTCGCTAGAAACAGCTCGTACAGATCCGCGGGCAGGATCTCGGCCAGCGCGTCGACACCCTGCTGCTCCATATGCACCCGGTAGCCCTGCATTCTCGAATTCAACGCATTGTCCCGCTCATAGATGTCGACGCCGACATCCAATGTGCGCAGGCCCTGTGCGAGGGAAAGTCCGGCGGGGCCTGCGCCGATGATGATGATCCGAGGAGAACTCATTTCGTACTCTTCCGGTCGGTCTCGGTGGTTTCCACCGGGCTGAGTACAAGGACGGGAATGGCGCGGGTGGTCGCCTGCTGGTAGGCGTGATAGTCCGGCCAGACCGCGGTGGCACGCTGCCACCAGGCCGACTTTTCGTCGTCGAAGACCTCGCGAGCGACGAAGTCCCTGGTGATCGCGCCGTCCTGGAGTTCGACCAACGGATGCGCGGTGGCGTTGTAATACCAGCTCGGGTTTTCCGGAGCCCCGCGGCGCGACGCCACCACCGCGTATTCGCCGTCGTATTCGACGCGCAGCAGTGGGGTCCGGCGCAGATTGCCGGTCTGTCTACCCTTGGTGGTCAACAGGACGATGGGCCGTCCGTACATGGTTCCCCCTTCCGCCCCGGACGAGTCCTTGAACATTTCGGCTTGGGCGCGTGCGTTGGGCGCGACGCTCGGTTCGTAATCGCCGTCGAGTGGCATGGTCGATGTCCTGTTTCTGATAGTCGATGCAATGACGAGTTCCGATGGAATAATCGCGCGAAGAATCGGGGCGGCGACAGGGCTTACGGCCCCAATCGCGGTCGGGCACATCTTGCGGACAAACAGCACGGCACGGTCAGCGCACGTAGTGAACGTGCGGACCGTGCCGTGCGCGGAAATCTGATTCAGGTGTGTGATTCGTCAGCGCACGCCGACCTTGTCCTTGGCGGCAGCACCCTCGGGCGCGCCCGGAGCGACGCGGCCGGGCAGCCAGGAGGCGATGATCAGCGTGGCGACCACGAGAATCCCGCCGACGACCCAGAAGCCGATGTTCGTCGCATAGCTGAAGGCATCGCGCACCGCCGCGCCGTTAGCGCCCGCCGTGCGCAGCACCGCGCCGACATCGCGACCGTCGGTGGACATGCCCGACTCCGACAGCCGGTGGCTGAACATCCCACCGACCAGCGTGCCGAACAGTGCCAGGCCGAGCGCACCGCCGAACTCCCGGGAGAAGCTGTTCAGGCCGGTGCCGGTGCCCATCTGGGCGGGCGGCAGCGAGGACACGATCGCCGAGGACAGCGCCGGGTTCGACAGCGCGGCACCGGCGCCGATGAGCAGCAGGAACACCAGGTAGACCGGGTAGCTCGTGGTGGCCGTGCAGAAACCGAGCAGCACGAGTCCGAGGGCGAGGCAGAGCAGTCCGCCGACCACCATCGCACGGTTGCCGAACCGCTGGCCGAGCTTCGGCGTTACCCGGGCGAGCAGTGCCATGAGCAGGGCGAGCGGGACAACGGCGAAGCCGGCGACCATCGCCGAGTAGCCCTTGATACTCATCAGATACTGGCCGTTGAAGTAGAACATCGCGTACATCGCCAGGAACGAGCAGCACACCCCGATCGCACCGGCCCGGGCACCGGGAACACCGAACACCCTCGGGTCGAGCAGCGGCTCGGCCTGCCGCAGTTCGTACCGGACGAAGACGATGCCGAAGACGACGGCCAGCACCAGGGCGCCGACGACCACGGGCTGGGTCCAGCCGAGTGCGCGTCCCTCGATCACCGCGAACATCACCGCGAACACCGTCACGATGAGCGTGGCGGAGCCGCCCGCGTCGATCCGGCGCATGTGACCGGGAACCGAGGGAGCTGCGTAGGCGAGCACGATGGCAAGGATGATGGCGAACGGCGCTGCCACGACGAACAGGATCTGCCAGTCGAAGTACTGCAGGATTACCCCGCCCGCGACATTGCCGAGCACCCCGCCGACCGCGGTCATGGAGGTCCAGATCGCCACGGCGTGCTCGCGGCGTTCCGGCGGATAGGCCGCCATCATCAGCGGCAGGCTGCTCGGCAGGATCAGTGCCGCACCCAACCCGGTCAGGCCGCGGCCCGCGATGACGAGTGCCACGGTGGGCACCACCGCCGAAATCAGCGAGCCGGCGGCCAGGATCACCAAACCGGTCAGCATCATGCGTTTGCGGCCGAGCTTGTCACCCAGCGCGCCACCAGGGATGAGCAGGCAGCCGAAGACGATCAGGTAGGCGTCGATAATCCAGAGCACGGCCGTCGATGACGGGTGCAGCGCGCTGGTCGCCAATTTGCCGATGGCCAGGTTCACCGAGGCGCCTAAACCGAATACAAGCGCCGTACTGGCGCATATAGAGAATGTAGTGATCTGCTTTTTCATCGCCATCTCTTTCAGAATGGATTAGGAGTTCGGTATCAAAGGTAAAGCCGGGCAAGGGCTTTCAACAATGACAACCTTCGCAATCCACGATTGCCTGAGATGAAATCAACTCGGCGATGGCCAGGTCAGGGCACACACGCAGGCGGGCCCGGATCAGTGCTCGAGACACTGATCCGGGCCCGCCCGCATCCGATATGACGACCGAGGGTGACGTCGACCCTCGGCCGGAAATTACCGCACTCCGGCCACCCTGGGAAACAGCGACGCTGCTGTCTCCCGAGCGATGGCTACACGATCGGAATCCGTGAACAACTCCGTGGATTCCAATGCTTTCCGCCACCCACCAAGCAGGTGTGGTGGCATGAACGGAGCGTCTGACGCATATACAAGGCGGTCGGCGCTGACCATATCCAGTAATGCGCGTAACTGGCGTGGCACAACGGGCCCAGCCAAGTCGTAATACAGCTTTTCGAGATCTCGTTGGATATCGCCGTCGAACCCGGCGACGAGTGCGGGGGCCAGAGCGATCATGCGATCGGCGAGTACCGGTAGTGCCGCGCCGGCATGCGACACTATCAACCGCAGATTCCGGAATTTGTCCAATGCGCCGGACAGAATCAGGTCCACTATCGCACGGGTCGTGTCGAGCGGGAATTCCGCTACGACTCCGGGCACACCGAGCGACCCCTCGGATTCGCACGGTGAGCACGGATGCATCAGTACCGGCCTGCCCCGGCGATCCAATTCCTCCCACACCGGTAGGAATTGCGGATCGCCAGGACTGTGACCTGCCCAATTGCTGAACACGATGAAGCCGTCCACCGCGAGTTCGTCCACGCAGTAGGCCACTTCGGTCAAGGTCGCCGGCACATCCGGCAGGGGTAGGCAGCCGTAGAGTCCGAATTCCGGGGCATCGCGCACGATCTCCGCCCCGGCCTCGTTGACCTGCCTGGCCAGCCGGATCGCGGCCGGCCGATCCCCGAACCACACGCCGGGCGACGGTACGCCGAGCACCGCGGCCGCGGCACCGGCCTTGGCCAGGGATTCCCTGGCCGACACGATCGACCACGGCGGCAGACCGCGCATACCATCGCGGAATCGGGGCGGTGCCGCCGTCCATGTCGCACGGAATACGTCCGGAACGAAATGGGCGTGGACATCGATCCAGCCTGCTTCCGTTGTCATTGCCATCTCATTTCATCTCAGCTGATTTCGTTGTCATCCCATCGACAGCGCCGACACCATGCCCTCGAGTTCGCGCACGGCCCAGTGCTCGACGACCTTGCCGCCTGCGATTCTCAGTACGTGTGTCGCACGCACGGTCATCCGTCGGCCGGTCGGCTCGGCCTCCCGGAACGGGCCGGTATTCGTGCCGGTCACGAATTCCGAAACGACGACTCTGTCGTTTTCCGCGATCACGTGCTCGGTGGCGATCCGGACATCGGGGAAGGCGCGTTTGAAGGTCACCGCGGCATCGATGAGTTGTTCGCGCTCGAAGGCGTTCCTGCCGAACATGGGGCTGTGATCGACCAGGTCATCGGCGATCAGCTCGCCGATCACCGCGGTGTCCGCGACCTCCAATGCGGTGAACAATCGCTTCGTAAGGACCTTGTTGGCCTCGGCCTCGAATGTGCTCATGCCCTGACCTCCACTCGGTCGCGACCGCGCTCGCGCGGCACCCACGGTGCCGCCTCGGGCGCGCCGACGATATTGCGCAGCGTGCCGATGCCGTCGATCGTCAATTCGACGACGTCACCGGGTTGTAGCTTTCTGTCCAATTCCCAGCCACTGCCGCCGGCCACGGTGCCGGTGCCGATGACTTCGCCGGGTACCAGCGGTTCGGACCGGGAGGCATAGGAAAGAATTTCCTCGATGCTCCAGATGATGTCCCCGCTGTTGCCGCTCGACCACAGTTCGCCATTGATCCGTGCGGTCATCGGCAGATTCCGGATATCGATCTCATCGGTGGTGACCACCCAGGGGCCGATCGCGCTGGCGAAGTCCTTGCCCTTGGCCGGGCCGAGCCGACCTTCCATCTCCTTGCGCAGCAGGTTCCGCACGCTGAAATCATTGAAAATGGTGACGCCGAACAGGACATCGGCGGCATTGTCCGGCGTGAGATCCACGCCTCGCTTCCCGATCACCAAGCCGAGTTCGAGCTCGTAGTCCATGTGTTCGCATTCGCCGGGCCAGACGATCTGCGCGCCGTCCCCGACGATGGTGGACGGGTTGATCTTGAAGTACAGCGGCACCTGGAACCAGACATCCGGCGCGGTCGCCTCGTGGTTCTTGAAGGCATTGAAGTCGCGCAACACCGGCGGGTCGACCGGCGATATCCAGTTCACCTCCTCTCCATCGATCATCGTGGTGTCATCGGCATGTGCGTGTACTCGCCGCACGGTGTCGATGAAGTGATCGCCGAACTCCAGTGCCTCGGTGAGGCTTCCGGGGAATTGCGCACGGGCGAGCGCGCGGGCCATGCGGGGTGTGGCGCCGCCGTCGATCAACAACTCGACGTAGGCCGTGGCCAGGTCAAGGATGGCGACCCCGTCGGGATTCGGGTGTACCGAAACCAAGCGCGGCTGCGGACCGTCCGGTGTATCTCGAAGTATTCGACCGAATTTCATTGCTTCCTCCTATGTATCTCTATGCGTGGCAGCGCAGCGGATGCCCGGCGAATTCAGTCATCATCGGAGCTATTTCCTTGCGCTGCAGCGGAGTTCCCAGCGGCTCACCGCGCAGTTCGGAATAGGTGCGCGCGATATTCGCCACGATCCGCTCCGAATCGGTCCACTCGGCGTATTTGCCGAGATCGACGGTGCGGGCCACCTCCAACGGGGTGAGTCCCTTGGCATAGCCGGCAGTCGCGGCCTGCTCGACGAGGTCGAAATATGCTGATACCTCGTCGAATATGGACGCATCGGTCGGCGCACCGTGTCCGGCCACCACCACCGACGGTGCCAGCGCGCGCACCAACTCCAGTGCCTTGCGGGTACCCGCCAGGGAACCGTCGGTGATGACGGGTGTGCACCCGTTCATGACGATGTCCCCGGCGAAGAGCACCTTCTGATCCGGAAGCCACACCACGACGTCGCCGACGGTGTGCGCGGGCGCCACCGAGATCAGCTGCACCTCGAGGTCACCGAGATTAATCGTCAGCCGATCGTCGAAACAGAGGCTCGGCGGGGTGATCCGAATTTCACCCCACTCGACGGTGGAGAAGTAGGGCAGGACCGCGAGGCCCTCGCTCAGTACCTTCCGCCGACAGGCCTCGTGACCGACCACCACCGCATTCGAGAACACGTAGTTGCCGAAGGTGTGATCGCCGTGATGGTGAGTGTTGACCACATATTGCACCGGTTTGTCGGTGACTCTTTCGATTTCGGCGAGCAGTCGGCGGGTGCGGCGCTCGGTGAAGCAAGTGTCGACAACGAGGACGCTGTCGTCGCCGACGATGACGCCGCTGTTGTTCAGACCCCAGCCCCAATCCGGCTGTGTCAGTAGGTGAATGCCGGGCAGGATCTCGGCAAGGGTGCCGAGCTCGGCGACCTGATGGGCGTGCGTCGCGGTCACGATGACGCTCCCGTCTCCGACGGTGACAGGCTGCCGAGTCGCGTGATCCCGGCCATTCTCGCCACCCTGGCGCCGAGTTGGCGACAGGTCTCCAGATCGGATTCGTGCATCTGGTCGGGCCCGACGTCGGCGAACGACTGGGCAGCCGCGCCGAGGAAGAAGCCGAGGCGATTGAGGTCGTTCTCGCTCGACGCGCTGGTATTCCACCCTGGTTCGATCGCGAGGCTGACCCAGTTCATGCCGTGCTGGCCCGCCAGCACGATCATCGACATCAGCGCGTGCAGTTTGTCGCCGCTCTTGCATCCCGAGTTGACGAATCCCGCGGCGAGCTTGTCCCGCCAGGCGCCGCGATACCAGCGCTTCGAGGTGGATTCGGCGAATCGCTGGAACTCGGCCGAGACGTTACCCATGAAGGTCGAGCTCCCGAAGATGACGGCATCGCTGTCGTCCAGGTGCTGCCATTGCTGCTCGGTGATCGCGTCCACCGATATCAGGTGACTGATCGCCCCGGCCGATTGCACACCTTCGCTGACCGCCCTGGCGAGCGCTGCGGTATGGCCCGATCGAGAGTGGTAGACAATCGCTACCTCGACCGCGTCCATCACAGACCAGCCGTTCGAGCCGCGGACTGCAAGGGCTTTCCGTCCAAGGCGCCGATGAACTGCTCGAGCATCGCGACGGTAGCCGCCGCGGTGTCGGTCGCGCCGTACACATAGAAGTCGGGGCGCACCAGCACGGCGACCGCGTCGAGTTCGTCGAACCAATCCCCGTACGTGCCATCGATATCGAGGATCGGGGCCGCGGAGTCCGCGTCGCCGACCTGCGCGACGTGCACGCCCAAGTAGTCGAGCTCGGTGCGCAGCCGACCTTCGAGGGCCGCGGTGACCTCGGCTGTCCTGGTGACGAGAACCCAGCCGTAGCCGACGAATTCGTCGAACAGCCCGGTCCGCCCGCCGACCTCGACGGTGCCCTGAATGCTCTGGGTTCCGGCAGCCGGATCGTCGGGGTGCGCGAACGCCTTCGGTCCCGGCCGCTCGGCCCTCGGCGCCTCGAGGGACGGATCGGCCATCTCGGCCTTCATCCGCGCATTACGCCGCTCGATCTCTTCCGGATCCAGAATGATGCACGGCAGGCCGATCTGCCTGGCGCGGTCGATCCAGCCCTGCGCGTTGGCCTTGCGGTCCTCGGTGAAGCTGTCCAGCAGCGCGGGGGCGGCGAGATTGCGCAGCACCATGTCCAGCCGCCAGACCAGGGTCGCCGCATCACGGATACCCGAGCACATGCCCTGACCGGCGAACGGCCACATCACGTGCGCGGCATCGCCGATGATGAAGCAGTTCCCCGCCTGCCAGGTATCGGCCATGACTTCGCGGAACGGGAAGATCGGGTGCTGCAGGACGATGAAATCGTCCGGCCCGCCCCACGGCGAGAGCAATTCCCAGACCTTGTCATCGGTGAAGTCCGCGGCGGTCTCGTTCTCGAAAACCTGGAATTCGAAGCGCCGGTGCGATTTACCGAGCTGGAAGAGGCAGCCGGGGCGAACCGGGTCCGCGAACTGCCCGTTCTCGAACTCGAACGACATCGGGTGCTTTTCCGCGACATCGATGACCAGGCGATCCGGCCCACTGGTGCCATTGGTGACGGTGATGCCGAGTGCCTGCCGCACAAAGCTGTTCGCACCGTCGGCGCCGACCACGTACTTGCCGCGTACCTCGCGACGGTTACCCGCCGCGTCTTCGAAGACGACCACGGAGAAGTCCTCGCCCTGCCGCAGCTCGACGGCGCGGTGCCCGAAACTCACCTCGACATTGCCCGATCCGACGGCGGCCCGGTGGATCGCGGCCTCCACATGGGGCTGGTAATAGATCCAGTGCGCCCGCCAGCCGTGCCGACCCATGTGACTCCAGTCGTAACTGGTCAGCAATTCGCCGTCGAATGCGGTGGTCCTGATGTCGTACATTTCCCAGGGGAGCGCATCGTCCCGGATTTCAGCGCCGGCACCGATGCGATCCATCGTTCGCATGATTTCATCGTCGAGATGAGCTGCTCGCGGCATGCCCGCGATATTCTCGTGCGCCTCGAAAGCCGCAACTTTGTAACCGGCCTGGCCGCACAATGCACTGAATGCTTGTCCGACAGGACCGTAACCGACCAGCACCACATCGTAGGTTTCCACGGATGTCTGCTCCTTCTAACGAATTCGGATTGTCGGAAGTATCATTTCGGTTCCCGGCCACCTGCGCCCAGGGCCCAGAGGCCTCATCCGCGCCTCGGCGGCGAGCCGTTTCGCCAGGGTCGGTCGTGTTTAGGTCCGCAGACCCTCTCGGAACCGATCGACGCCTGCGAATATTTTGGAAGGGCCGATTTCGAGGCGGCCCGCTGGCCGATCGAGGGGATATCACCCATGGGGCAAAACAATCGAGTTGTCATAACCGGTACCGGCGTTGTCGCGCCACGAGGTATAGGAGTTAAACAATTCTGGGAAACCATGACGAACGGGCAGACGGCAACGCGCCGGATCTCGTTCTTCGACGCAAGTAATTTCCGATCCAAAGTCGCCGCCGAATGCGATTTCGCACCTGCCGAGCACGGTCTGACCGCGCAGCAGATCGACCGGATGGGACGTGCGACGCAGTTCGCCTATGTCGCCGCGGTCGAGGCGCTCGAGATGTCGGGATTCGAAGTCACCGAAGAGAATTCGAGCCGGTTCGGCGTCAGCGTCGGCAGTGCGGTCGGTTCGGTGCGCGAGCTCGACGCCAACTATCGGGCGCTCAGCGACGACGGCAGGCTGTGGGAACTCGACCACCATTACGCGTCGCCGCACCTGCTCGATTACCAATCCACCGGCGCGACGGTCCGCGAGATCGCCTGGCTGACCGGCGCGCAGGGACCGTCGGCGATGATCTCGGCGGGCTGCACGTCCGGCCTCGATACCATCGGCCACGCCTTTCAACTGATCCAGGAAGGCAGCGCGGACACGGTCATCGCTGGCGCGACCGACGCTCCCATCACGCCGATCACCGCCGCCTGCTTCGACGCGATCAAGGCGACGACGCGCGACAACGACGATGCGGAGCATGCCTCCAAGCCGTTCGACCGGCGGCGTAACGGATTCGTCCTCGGCGAGGGCGCGGCGATGTTCGTCCTGGAGAACTACGAGACGGCCAAGGCGCGCGGCGCCGACATCATCGCCGAGGTCGGTGGCTTCGCCTCCCGTTGCAATGCGCACCACATGACCGGCCTACTGCCCGATGGTAAGGAAATGGCCGAGTCCATCCGGGACGCCATGCGGCAGGCCAGGGTCGATGCCAGTGACATCGACTACATCAATGCGCACGGATCAGGTACCAAGCAGAATGACCGGCACGAAACGGCCGCGTACAAGCGCAGCCTCGGCAATGCCGCCTACGAAACACCGGTCAGTTCCATCAAATCCATGATCGGGCATTCGCTCGGCGCCATCGGGTCGATCGAATTGGCGGCCTGTGCACTTGCCATCCGGCACGGGGTGATTCCGCCGACCGCGAATCTGCACGAACCCGATCCAGAATGCGATCTCGACTATGTGCCGTTGATCGCTCGCGAACAGCGAACCGATGTCGTATTGAGCGTCGGTAGCGGTTTCGGCGGATTTCAGAGTGCCGCGATCCTGACGAGAGAAGGCAGGTAAACAGTGATCACCGAGGACACTCCCGTCATCACCGGTATCGGGGTCATCACCCCGACCGGAGCCGGGCTCACCGAGTTCTGGGAGTCCGCCAGGTCGGGCCGTAGCGGAATCAAGGGCATCACGCGGTTCTCCGTCGATAAGTACCCGAGCCGTATCGGTGGTCAGATCGACGATTTCGACCCGGCGGCACACATCCCGAGTCGGCTGCGCCCGCAAACCGACCGGAGCACGCAGCTCGCGCTCGTTGCGACGGACTGGGCGCTTGCCGCGGCGGAGATCGACCCGACCGAATTCGACGAATACGCAGGGTCGGTGGTCAATGCGAATGCCATCGGCGGTGCTGAATTCATTCAGAACGAACTCTTCCGATTGTGGCGGCGCGGGCCCGAGTACGTGACCGCCTATATGTCCTATGCCTGGTTCCACGGCGTGAACACCGGTCAGATCTCGATCAAGAATCAGCTGAAGGGTTCGGCC
This sequence comes from Nocardia sp. NBC_01499, assembly GCF_045040275.1. NCBI lineage: Bacteria > Bacillati > Actinomycetota > Actinomycetes > Mycobacteriales > Nocardiaceae > Nocardia > Nocardia sp. NBC_01499. The sequence goes on from NZ_CP109426.1 coordinate 6,984,511, forward strand.
GGCGTCGTCGTCACCGGACAGGCGGGCGGAATCGATGCGGTGGGGCAGGCGCGCCGCCGCCTGCGCTCCGGTCAGCGGTTCGTCGTCACCGGCGGCGCCGATGCGCCGATCTGCCCGTACGGCCTGGTTGCCGGGATTTCGGGTGGCTACCTGAGCCGATCGGACGATCCGGCGGCCGCCTATCGGCCATTCGCCGACAAGGCCGATGGATATGTGCTCGGGGAGGGCTGCGCGATGATGGTGCTCGAGCCGCTCGGTGCGGCAAAGAGCCGCAATGCCAAGGCAATTCGTGCGGCGATCACCGGATACAGTTCCACTTTCGATCCGGCCCCGTCGACAGGTAAGCCGTCGACGTTGTCCGTGGCGGCCAGGGCCGCGATCGCGGACGCCGGTCTCACGCCCGACCAGATCGATGTGGTGTTCGCCGACGGTGCGGGCATCGCGACCGCCGATGCGGTGGAAGCCGCGGCGATCCGTGAGCTGTTCGGCCCGCACGGCGTGCCGGTGACCGTGCCAAAGGCGGCGACCGGCCGGATGTATGCCGCGGGCTCGGCGGTCGACATCGTCGCCGCGGTGATGGCCATCGAGCACAACGAGATTCCGCCGACCGTCGGCACCATCGAGGCCGCCGCCGACTACTGGATCGACCTCGTCACCGGAACGTCGCGCGCGGTCACCGTCGAGCACGCGCTGGTGCTCGCACACGACGAGAACGGTTTCAATGCCGCCCTTGTCGTCTCCGCCTGCTGATCAATCGAAATGCAAGTAACCGTAACAAGAAAGGGAAATGCCATGACTACCTCCTTCGATATCGACACGCTGCGTGAAATTCTCCTCGAATGCGCGGGTGAGCTGGAAGGCATCGAACAGATCGACAATATCGCCGATACCGAGTTCGACGACCTCGGCTATGACTCGATCGCGCTGCTGGAAACCGCCGCCCGGGTCGAGCAGCGCTTCGGAATCAAGATCTCCGATGACGCTTTCGACGAGCTGACCACACCGCGCGCATTCGTCGAGTATGTCGTCGCGGAGCTCGTACCGGCCGAGGAGCTGTTGTCGGGGACGGTCAGTGCCTGAAGTACCGCTCGCCGAGATCGCGGTTCGGATCGGTTACGCCGATCCGAACCGCGATGCTCACCACGCCGACAGGACAAGTCATGAACCAGCTCAATGCCTCGGTATTGCGGGCGCCGACCACCGTTCGCCCGATCACCTTGAACGCCAATGGGATAACGCTGTCGGCATTGCTCGATGAGCCGGTGTCGACGCCGCCGCGTGCCACCATCGTCGCGCTGCACGGCGCGGGGATGTCGGCCGGGTATTTCCACGGCCAGGCCCATCCCGACCTGTCCCTGTTCGAGATCGCCACCCGCCTGGGTTACACCGTGCTGTCGGTGGATCGGCCGGGTTACCGGATGTCGGCCGATCGGCTGCCCGAGGGGCAGTCGGTTGCCGAGCAGGCCGAGACCGTCCTCGCCGGTATCCGGGATTTCACCGGGCGCTACGACATCGGTGACGGATTCTTCCTGCTCGGCCACTCGCTCGGCGCCAAGGTCGCGTTGACGATCGGGGCGGCCGATCCGGCCGGTCTGCTCGGTGTCGATGTCTCCGGATGCGGATACCGCTACGTACCAATGGAATCCGTGCCGGGCAGCCGTCGAAGACAGTGGATCCGGCACTGGGGATCGCTGCAGCTCTACCCGCTGAACACCTTCAGATCCAGCAGCGCGCTGATCAGCTCGCCGCCGCCGCGTGAGTTGGGCGACGTGCTCGGCTGGACCGGCCGCCTCGCCGAACTGGCGCCGCGCGTCCGCGTGCCCGTTCGCTTCACCTTCGCCGAGTTCGAGGGCTGGTGGCGCCATGCGGAGCAGGACCTCGCGGAACTGCGGTCGCTGTTCGCCGCCGCGCCGAGGGTGAGCACCGAGCGCATTCCCAAGGCGGGGCACAACATCAGCCTCGGTTGGGCCGCCCGCACCTACCACTTGCAGGCATTGGCGTACTTCGAGAGTTGCCTGCTCGACGGGGTCGCGGCCAGAAATGCCACATATCAGACAGAAAGGACCTCATCATGATCGAGAAGAGCGCGCTCACCGAGATAGTCGACATCGAGGACATCGCACGCCTCGACGAACTCCGGTGGCTGAAGGACCTCGTTCGGACCGGTCCGGATCCGAAGGCGACCGAGCGCCAGCACGCGAAGGGCAAACTCACCGCGCGCGAGCGGATCGAGCGACTGCTCGACGAGGGCTCTTTCACCGAGATAGAGCCGCTGCGCCGCCATCGCGCAACGGGTTTCGGCCTCGACGACAATAAGCCCTATACCGACGGCGTCGTGACCGGATGGGGCACCGTGCACGGGCGTACCACATTTGTCTACGCCCATGATTTCCGGATCTTCGGCGGTGCGCTGGGTGAGGCGCATGCCCAGAAGATCCATAAGGTCATGAACTTGGCCTTGGCCGCGGGGGCGCCCCTGGTATCCCTCAATGATGGTGCGGGCGCCCGAATTCAGGAGGGGGTCACCGCGCTCGCCGGATACGGCGGGATCTTTCAAGCGAATACCAGGGCCTCCGGTGTCATTCCACAGATCAGTGTGATGTTGGGGCCGTGTGCCGGTGGGGCGGCCTACTCGCCCGCGCTGACGGATTTCGTCTTCATGGTTCGCGACATCTCCCAGATGTTCATTACCGGCCCCGATGTCGTCAAGGCCGTCACCGGTGAGTCGGTGACGCAGAACGAGCTCGGCGGGGCCGATGTGCACGCCGAGGTATCCGGTGTCGCGCATTTCGCCTACGACGACGAGGACACCTGTCTCGAGGACGTCCGGTATCTGCTGTCGTTCCTCCCGCAGCACAACCGCGACACACCGCCGGACGAACCGACGACGGATTCGCCCGACCGCCGCTGCGACGTACTGAACGATGTGGTGCCGACCGATGGCAGCCGACCTTACGACATGCTCGATGTCATCGAGGAGCTCGTCGACGATGGCGCCTATCTGGAAATCCAGGAGCGCTGGGCAACCAATATTGTTGTCGCGCTGGCCAGGATGGGCGGGAAGGTTGTCGGCATCGTCGCGAACCAGCCGAAGAATCAGGCGGGTGTGCTCGACATCCACGCCAGCGAGAAGGCGGCCCGGTTCGTGCAGATGTGCGATTCCTTCAATATCCCGTTGATCACCCTGCTCGATGTGCCCGGCTTTCTTCCCGGCGTCGATCAGGAGCACGGCGGGATAATCCGGCACGGAGCCAAGCTCCTCTACGCGTATTGCAACGCGACGGTGCCGCGCATCTCCGTGGTCCTGCGTAAAGCGTACGGGGGCGCCTACATCGTGATGGATTCGCGCAGCGTCGGCACCGACCTGGCGCTGGCCTGGCCCAACAACGAAATCGCGGTGATGGGTCCGGAAGGGGCGGCCAATGTCATCTTCCGTAAGAAGATCGCGGCCGCCGACCACCCGGAAGCCATGCGCGCGCAACTGGTTCGCAAATACAAGGACGAGCTGATGCATCCGTATTACGCCGCCGAGCGTGGCTTGATCGACGATGTGATCGAACCCGCCGAGACGCGGGCCGTGCTCATCCGGTCGTTGGCGATGCTCGGGTCCAAACATGCCGATCTGCCTGTGCGTAAGCACGGCAATCCGCCGCAGTGAGAGGTGGTGTCGTGATGTCCGATCCCGAAGTCGTGCTCCGCATCGACGCCCCGCTCGATGACCATTCCATAGCGGCGGTGGTGGTCGCGTTGCTCTGCGCGCGCGATCCCGCGACCGCGACCGTGTTACGACCAGTCCAATGGCGACCAGTCAGCTATCCCAATCCGATGAGTTGGCGAGATGGTGCGCAGCACGGCGCGCCGCCGGGTTCTCGATGAGCTTCGAAGATGTGCCGCATCGCCTGAGCGGTGCGGCACATCGGCGTAATTCCGGACGGACGGCACACTTTCGCATCGGCAACGCGCGCTGCGGGCGTCTTCATCGCCGATTCGTCATGAGCGCGAGATCGCGCTTCAGATCGAACCGAGGATCTTGCGGCGATCCCATCGTGCCCAGCCACATGGCGATGGCCTCGCCACGGTGTGCGACATCCAGTTTGGCGAACAGCCGATTGATGTGATTCTTGACGGTCTTCTGGCTCAGAAACAGTTCCGCCGCGATTTCGGCATTACTCAGCCCTCGCGATATGCAGTCCATTATCTCGCCCTCCCGCCTGGACAGCCTGCTGCGCACCGGATTACCGTCGCCGTCGGGCGCATTGCGCTGCATCAGCCGAACCAGCTGGCTCAGTAGATTGCTCGCCGGTGCGGACATATGCCCGAGCCCCTCGGCCGCCGACGACACACCATGACCGAGCTCGCGGTGGGTGTAGTAACCGGCGACCAGGATATTGAAGACATTGTTCTGTGCGGCAACGAATATGGCGTCCTGGTCCGCGTCGTCGAGGACCAGTACCACCTTCGCCTGTTCGGCCAATCTCGGCATTTCGGCAAGATCGGCATAGTCGGCGGTGCCGACGTGCCACAGCAGAACCACTGTGGCGGAATATGATCCGCTCCGCAAACAGGTCGCCGGGTCGAGTGCCATCCTGACCTTCGACAACGCATCGACGGAAGCGGCAAGCAGCAAGCCAGCGAACTCCTCACGCTTGGCATGGCTTCTGGATAGCACGATTATTTCGGTTCGATCAGTGCTGCGACCAGACACGTGGGCCGCCCCCTCTCGTACAACATCAGAAACACTCGGTCGATGCCGGTTCCCGATCCGGGAATCCGAGTCGTCGACATGTATCGAGGTTCGCCGACCGCGCTTACAGATCGCTTTCACTTGCCTGCCTTATGACAGTCATCGAATTACGCTGGCCGCGACCAGCGCGAACGCGAGTTCGGCGGTACGGGTAGCTAGTCGACTGCCGCGGCAGATCGCCGCCGGTATTTTGCGGGTCGAGCGGCCCGCACGCGTCGGTGGTTGCGACACCTGCTGTCGACCAGTGGATCTGGTGTCCGATTTAGGGGGAGGCCACGGTCGCCGAGCTTCGATTCAGCAAAGAACATTGCCTCGACATCCTGATGGTCTTCTGCTATTTGTGTTGCTAGGCAATAGATTTCGCTTGGGTCTCGCGAAGGGTAGGTTCGGCGGTCTTGCATGAGCCTGAGGGGGGAAGTCCGGACTTTCGGCTGCTCGGTCCGCTCGCTGTCACCATCGGTGAGCGGGCTGCCCTGCCGGCGGCGGGCAAGCTCCGAATCCTCTTGGTAGCGTTGCTGTTGCGCTCGAATCGGGTAGTCGCCAGCGATCGCCTCGCCCAGTGGTTGTGGGAGGACGGGGAAAAGGTCGCGAATCCCCGTGCCGCACTGCACACCTACATTCGACGATTACGCGCGACCCTGGAGGATCCCGATCTGATCGAAACCTCCGCCGCCGGGTACTCCATCCGGGCCGACGCGGGCACCCTCGATCTCATCCGGTTCCGCGAGCTCGCCACCCGGGCCAAGGCGACGGCGGAGCCGCAGCAACGTGCGCAGTTGCTCGACGCGGCGCTGAAGCTGTGGCGGGGGCCGGTGCTGGAGGACATCCCCTCCGAATCCCTCAGGAACGACTTCGGCCACGCGCTGACCGAGGAATTGCTGCAGGTTCGCGAACAGTATTTCGATGTCGAGATGCGCCTCGGCAGGCATGCGATGCTGATCAGGGACCTGCGTGAGGCCGCGATCGAAAACCCACTGCGCGAACGGCTCTGGGAACAGCTCATGCTCGCGCTGTACCGGGCCGGTCGCCAAGCCGAGGCGCTCGACGTATACCAGCAGGTGCGCGGTTTCCTCATCGAGCGTCTCGGCACCGAGCCCTCGGATCACCTGCGCACACTGCATCAGCGGATTCTCACCTCGGATCCGAGCCTGGTCGATCTGGGGATCGAACACGGCGACGAGCCGGCAACGTCGTCGACACCGTCGGCCGCACCAAGGCAGCTGCCCCCGGCCGTCGTCGGATTCACCGGGCGGGAGGCCCAGGTGGCCGCCGCCGAAGCGGTGCTGCGCAAGACCGGTGATTTCGGGGGCGTGCCGATAGTCAGCTTCTCGGGATCGCCCGGCGTCGGGAAGTCGGCGTTGGCGATCCACCTCGCGCACCGCGTGCGCGACTGCTATCCCGATGGTCAGCTCTATGTGAACCTGCACGGCCACGGTAGCGGCCAACCGGCCACCCCGGCCTCGGTCATCGCGCAATTCCTCAGGGCGATGGGGACTCCCACCAACGGAATACCGTTGGATGTGGAGGAGCAGTTGAACATGTTCCGCTCGTTGCTCGCAGACAAGCGGGTACTGCTGGTGTTGGACAATGCGATCAACGCCGCCCAGATCGAGATGCTGTTGCCCGGCACCGATAGCTGCGGGGTCATCGTCACGGCGCGCCGTAGGTTGAGCGGTCTTGCCGTCTCCTACGGCGCGCACGCCATCCACGTCGATACGCTGACACCGGTCGAGTCGCGCGCTCTGGTGCTCAAAACGACTGCCACAGTGGGGCTTTCGCTCACCCCAGCGCTGGCCGACGCGCTCGCGGAGTTGTGTGCCCATCTCCCGCTCGCCCTGCGCATCGCGCTGGCCAACCTGATCGGCGCACCCAACCCTGAGCCCGAGCTGTTCGTCGACGATCTGCGCGACGGCAACAGGCTGGCCGCCTTCACCGTCGACGATGACACCGAAAGCGCTGTCTCCGCGGCATTCTTGCTGTCCTACGAGGCCCTGGCCAGTGACGAGCGCCGGGCATTCCAGCTGCTCGGTCTGGTGCCAGGTCCGGACTTCGCGGCAGGCACACTCGCCGCGCTCGGTGACATCACGGTCGCGGCGGCGCGCCGACTGCTCGACCGGCTGGCGGGGGCCAATCTGCTGCAGCCGGATGCCCCCGGCCGGTTCAGCTTCCACGACCTGTTGCGCCGATTCGCGCGGGACCGAATCCAGGTCGAATCCGGGCAGGACCTGGTCGAGCCCGCCCTGCAGCGGCTCGGCTCCTGGTATTGGGCGATGGTGGACGCGGCGGCGCGGGTGCTGCATCGTGACTTCGTCCGGTTGCCCGCGCCCCCGCTGGAGTTCGTCGCCGAGACCCTGCCCGCCGATGCGGATCAGGCGATGGCCTGGCTGCTTGCCGAGCAGTCGAATCTCGTTGCGGCCATACAGTTTTTCGCCAGAACCGAACCGTACCGGTTCTCCTGGCATCTCGCCGACGGGCTGCGTGGCTACTTCTGGACGGGCAACCATCGCATGGACTGGCTGGAGTCGACCAATGCGGCGCTGGACAGCGCGGTGGCCGCGGGCGATCCACAGGCCACCGCCGCGATGTACCGCAGCCTGGCGAACCTGTACACCACCATGGGCCAGTATCCGCGCGCGCTCGAGTTCTATGCCCAGGCGCTCGACATCCACCGTCGACAGCACCAGGTGGAGGAAGCCGCCGCGATCTTGAACAATATGGGGCTCGTCTATCTCAGCAGCGGCCGCATCGACGAGCTCGAGCAGGTGTGTCAGGAAGCGCTGGTCCTGGAAACCGAGCTCGGCGATCAACGCACCATGGCGACCACGCTCGGCCTGCTCGGGTCGGTGCACGCCAGTCGTGGCCGGATGACCATGGCGATGGAGGTTTTCGAGCGTTGCCTGCTGCTCGCCCGAGAGCTCGGCATACAGCACATCGAGGGCTACGGCCTGCGCGGCATGGCGCTTGCCTGCTATGAACTGGGTGATCTCGATGCCGCCGAGGCGCATTGCGCACAGGCGATGGCCGTCGCGCAGCGCATCGGGTCGTCCTACGACCGCAGCATCGCGCTGTACAGTTCGGCGCTCATCGCACTCGAGCGCGGCAATACCGAGGCCGCCCGTCGCGAGGCCGAAGAGGCGATCCAGACGTTCGTCGACTGCGGCGACCGCACCTATGAGATCGAAACCATCTGCCTGCTGGTGGCGCTCGACGTCGAGCAGGGTGCGTGGTCGAGCATGGCGCAACGCGCGCGGCACGCGCTGTCCGCCGGGCGCGAGATCGGCTATGCCAACGGGATCGCCACGTCCGCGGCCTGGCTCGCGCTCGCCGAGTTCTTCATGGGCGAGGAGGAGCGGGCCATGGAGTACGTGCGCACGGCGCACGAAACGGTCACCGCCGGAATAGATCCCATCGCCGAGAGCAAGGTGCAGCTGCTGCTCGGTCACCTGCATCTGCACGCGCGGAATCCGGCCGAATCCATCCGCTGCGCCGAACGAGCCCTCGATATCTGCCGGACCAGCGACCAGCGTCTTCGCCTGGCCGACGCCGAGCGACTGCTGGACGCGGCCAGGGCGAACGAGCCCGCGTCGGTCACCGTGTCGGCCGTGCTGCGGCCCGTGCATGTGGTGCGTGAAAGGGGTTGATCGTAGTGAACTCGAAGTGGCACCGGGACGATTCGGCGCGGGCGTCGTCGAACGGGCGCTTGCATTCGCTGGCCGCGGCCGCCGCCGGCAATGTGCTCGAGTGGTACGACTGGGCCTGCTACAGCGTGTTCGCGCTGATTCTCGCGCCCCAGTTCTTCCCGGACAGCGCGCCGACGACCGCGCTGCTGGCCACCCTGGCCATCTTCGCGGTCGGCTTCTTCTTCCGTCCCGTCGGCGGTGTGCTGCTCGGCGCCTATGCCGACCGGCACGGCCGGGCGCCCGCGCTGACCGTGTCCGTATTCCTCATGGCCGCGGGCAATCTGCTCATCGCGGGTGCGCCGACGCACGCCACGATCGGGGTGTTCGCGCCGCTGCTGCTGCTCACGGCCCGGGTCGCGCAGGGGTTGTCGTCCGGGGGCGAGGCCGCCGCCATGACCACCTATGTCGTGGAGTCGGCGCCGACGGGGCGGCGGGGGCTGTACGCCAGCGCCATTCATGTCAGCAGCACGATCGGGACCTTGGCGGCGACGGTGCTCGCGCTGGTTCTGCACAATGCCCTCGGTTCGGCGGAGCTCGCGGACTGGGGCTGGCGAATTCCGTTCGGAATCGGTGCGATCGCCGGTCTCTACGTGCTCTACCTGCGCTGGCGTCTACGCGAGACACCCGTCTTCGAGCAGGCCCGCACCCATCCCGCCACCGTCTCGCGGGTCGGCGCGCTGCGCGAGAGTCGTGGCTCGATGCTGCGGGTGGCGGGCATCACCGCGGGTCTGACGGTGTCCTTCTATACGTTCTCGGCGTATCTGCCCGCGTTCGCGCAGCACGCGCACGGAATGTCGGCGAACCATGCCTGGTTCGCGTCGCTGTGTGCGCAGCTGGTGTTCGTCGCGGCCGTGCCCCTGCTCGGGATGGTGTCCGACCGGTTCGGCCCGCGAAAGTTGTTGCTGGTGTTCGGCATCGGATCGGCGCTGCTCGCGCCGGTCGCGCTCGAGTTCCTGGAATCGTCGGAGCTCGCGCTGCTGGCCGCGATGGTGATGATGCTGCTGCTCTACGGCTGCGGGGCGGTCGCGATGCCGGTCGTCGTCACCGCGATGTTCCCGACCGCGGTCCGCTCGACCGGTATCGGCGTGCCGTACGCGTTGATCGTCGCGGCCGCCGGTGGCTCGGCGCCATATCTCATCGAATACCTCAGCGAACACCATGCGGTGCATGTCTATACCGGGTACGTCGCGCTGCTGTGCCTGATCACCGCGGCCAGTGCGGGGCTCGGTCGTTTCCGATCCGCCGGGATGGCCGATGGCTCAGCCGGCCGCGGCGATCGGCTCCAGGCCGCGCAGGTGCCCCAGGATGAGCTCGAGAATCTGCGGTGAGAGTTCCGGCGGGAAAATGTGGCCGAGGTCGTCGAGCTCGATCAGGGTCGCGTCCGGGATCGCCGCGGCGAGTGCGCGCCCGTGGTCGATGGACAGGATCGGGTCTCGTCGTCCGTGGATCACCAGGGTGCGCACCGCGACGGTGCGCAGTCGTGCCTGATACGGGGCGGTGCGCCGCAGTGCCCGGGCATGATTCAGGGTGGTGTCGGGGCCGGCGGACCGCGCGGCGGCGCGGGTGAGCAGGGTGCGCCAGTACGATTCGTCGAACGGCGCGTGCTGGCCGACCAGTTGCCGCCAGCCGTCCATCGCGTCCTCGATCGCGTATTCCGTTGTCGTGGTGGCAGTTTCCGCAACAGAGTCGGCGGACTCGGTGGCGTCGTCGTCGGGCGTTGGCGGCTCTGGCGACGAGGACAGCAGCACCAGGGATCGCACCAGCGCGGCATTGTCGAGGGCGAGCAGCTGGGCAACGATGCCGCCCGCCGACTGGCCGACCACGTGTGCCGGGCCACCGGCGATCGTGCGGACCACCTCGGCGGCGTCCTGTGCGAGCTGGGTGAGATCGTACGGATTCCGGGTGAAGTCGACCCCGGCCGAACGACCGGTATCGCGATGGTCGTACCGCACGACGAAATACCCGACGGCCGCGAGTTCCGCGCACAGGGTATCGGGCCAAATGATGCCCTGCGCCATACCGCCCATAATGAGCAGAACCGGCGGATCGCGTCGATCGCCGAATGTCTCGGTCCACAGCCGAAGGCCGTCCCTTGTCGTCATGAATTGCTCTATACGAGAAGGTGTATTCGAGTTGTCAGCCACAATTCCCACTCTCACCGGTACGACAGAGCCGAGGGTATCGAACAACGGTATATCAGAACTTGGCACGAACCGATCGGTTTCGATCACGAGTTCGCTTGTGCGCCAAGTCAGTTAGAGTAACAGCCATGCAAACCTCTCAGAGCGCGCCAAGCACCGCCCTGCTCGTGGTTGACCTGCAGGAGTGGATCGTCGACCTATCCCTGGTTCCGCGCACGGGAGCCGAGATCGTGCATGAGTGCGCTCGCCTGGTTGCTGCCTGTGCCGCGGCGGGCATACCGGTGATTCCCGTTCGGTATCTGCGCGAGGACGGCGCCGACGGCGGCGAAGACGCCCCCGAGAATCGTCTCGTACCGCAAATCTCTCCCGCTGCCGCAAAGGTATTGATCACCAAGAATGGGCTCGACGCATTCGAGGGCACTGCGGCGGACGGACGCGGCCTCGAGGACATTCTTCGAAATGACTACGGCGCCGATTCGCTGATCATCGCCGGAATTGCCACCCCGCACGGTGTCGGCGTCACCGCGATCTCGGCCGTGCAGAGGGGATTCCACGCCGCGGTGATCAGTGACGCGACCGGTGCCGGTAGCGACGAAGAGCACGAGGCCGCGCTCGCCAAGATGAAATCCGAGGGCGTTGTCGTGCTCACCGCCGCCGCCGTTTCTTTGTCATAACTCGTGACCGATCGCCGGTCGCAACAGCGTCGCCAGCACGTCGATGATGTGCTCCGCGTGGCTTGCGTCGCATACGGCGGCAATGTGCTGGTCGGGGCGCACGAGAACCACGAACGACCGGCGCCCCGGCTGGTGTCGCGGCCGCGGTGACCCGGATCGCAGGACCGCATCGGTGCCCAGGGTACGCAGCTCCACCAGATCTGGCACGCGCGCCCGGAGCCGGGCAACGAGCCGAGTGGCCTCCGGACCCGATGCGTCGTGACTGAGCAGCAGGGTAAAGCGCAGATCGGTGAGTGCGTCGCGCAATGTCATTGCGCGCCCGGTACTTTCATCCTTGATCAGGCGGTCGGGTACGAGTGCGCCCGTCCGGAATCCGGCGAACTGTCGTCGGCCGATACCGTGCGCCGACCGATACCGCACACGCAATCCGGCGAGCGCCGGTACAAAGATCAGTTCCGGCAGTCGCAGTGTGGACGCGGCGCGCAGCAGAACATCACGCGCCAGCACGTGTGCGCGTTTCCGAAGTAACCAGGCCCTGGTTTGTCTGTCGGCCTGCCGTACGACAGCGCGAGCCACTTCCGCACGCTCTGTCGCATAAGTGTCGAGCAGTTCGCTGTTTCCGTATCCGTGCCAGATCAATGCGATTTTCCAGGCGAGATTCTGGCTGTCCAGCACACCGGTATTGAGGCCCTGCCCGCCTGCTGGGCTGTGCGCGTGTGCCGAGTCACCGGCCAGCAGCACGCGCCCGGAGCGGAGGTGCTGTGCATGGCGCGCGTGCACGGAAAACGCACTCAGCCAGGTGGGGCTGTGCAGTATCACACCACCGGGGCCACGCTCGTCGACAAGTCGCTGAACCAGTTCGAGCGAAACGGAATCGCCGTCGAGATCCGGTGGCGCGGAAGTGAATACCCGATATCGGCCCGACGGCAATCCGGATATCACCAGAATGCCGCGCGCCGAACAATAGAAGTGGCTCGCATCGTGGCGAGGTGCGCCGGTGAGCCCGACATCGGCGACAACGAAGGTGGCGGGATAGGTGGCGCCCTCGAATTCGATGCCCATCAATTTCCGCACCGTGCTGCTCGCGCCGTCGCAGCCGATGACGAAGGAGAATTCCTCGGTGACCTCCGCGCCATTCGGCAGCCGCAACCGCGCCTTGACACCGTCTTCGGTGGCATCGAGCGCCGTGAGCTCGGTGCGCCATTGCACCGCACCGCCCGCTCGGCTGAGCGCGCCGGTCAACAGCGACTCGATCTCGGGCTGCGGCAGCACGACCGGCCGAGTCCGGCCGGTGAAACCGACCTGCGCGACGCGGCGGCCCTCGGAGTAGTAGTTCATCGAGTGAAAAGGCTTGGCGTGCAGCCGAATCTCGTCCGCACCGCCCACTCGGCGGAACAGTTCCAGCGCGCGCGGCCACACCGCGAGCGCCTTCGTCAGCGTCGACGGCCCGTCCGCCTTGTCGACGCACTGGACCGGCACACCCCGGCGCAGCAGTTCGGTGGCGGCGGCGAGACCGACCGGACCGCCGCCGACCACCAGAACTGGCCTGCCATCCGGCGTCATACAGTGCGCTCCGCGGGGCGCTGGACGACGGCCGCGGTGAAGCCGAAGCCGCCGCCGGAGCACATCGAGATCGCGATCTCACCGGAATCGAGCAGGCCGGTCAGCTCCGCGCAATTGGCGGCGAGGTCACCGGCGCCGAGATGGCCGGTCTTCTCACCCAGATCGAGGATCGTGCCGCCGGTGAGCCCGTCGAGTGCCTGGTAGTACACGTCGCGGCGGGTCTTCATCCAGACGCGGGGGACGGTGAGATACCTGATCCGTGGATCGTGCGGCGACAGCCCCGCATCGGCCAACGCGGTGGTGACCATGGTGCGGATCGCCTCGTGGGCCGCGCCTTTGAAGCCCTCGCCACCGAACTGCTCCAGGTACGCCTTCTTGGTGCGGCGCGCGTTGACGCGCGAGCTGTGCCAGCGTGGCGCCGGAGCGAACGCGTCGTCGCCCCGGTGCAGCGCTTCCGCCCACGAGATGGTCTGAATGGACAGCGCGAGCAAGGTGAGTTCGTCGCGCGCGTCATCGCGACGGCCGAGCAGGACCGCGGTCGCGCCGTCGCCGTAGTACACGCCGTAATCCCCGGCCCAGCGGTCGAAACCGGTGTCGTGGAAGCGATCAGCGGTCGTCGCGAGCACCAGGTCCGTGTCCGGGTCCGCCAGCAACCGGGCGGCCCCGAGTTCCAGCACGGCGCCACCACCGTTACACATGACCTGCACGCCGACGGCGTCCGCCGACTCCGCCCCCAGTGCGTGCACGATGTAATGCGCGGGCGACCAGAAGTCGTGCCCCTGATGGTGAATCCACGAGTGGATCCCCAGATCGATTGCGGTGCCGTCGATGTCAGCCGACTCCAGCGCCCGGCGCGCGGCGAGCACCGCCATTTCCGGCGCCGCGAGCTCATCGGAGACGGGCACGGCCGCGATACCCGAGTCGGCGAGGTCCTGGTCGGTCACCAGCCCACGCGCCACGGCGGCGTCGGCCGTTTCGAGGGTGTCGGGCAGCCAGGTCGTGACCGCCCGGATCCCCAATCCTGTACCGAGTTTCATGATTTCCTTCCAATCTTTTCGAGACCGATGCCGGTCAAGCCGTCGGCTCGGCGGGGCGCTGCACGACAGCGCAGGTGAAGCCGAATCCGCCACCGGCACTGATGGATAGCGCGATATCGCCGGACTCCAGGAGTCCGCCGAGTTCGGCGCAATTGGCGGCGAGGTCGCCCGCGCCGAGATGGCCGGTCTTCTCGCCGAGTTCGAGGATCCTGGCCGCGGTGAACCCGTCCAGTGCGTCGTAGTAGGTCGAGCGGCGCACCTTCATGCCGATGCGCGGCAGGGTGAGGTGGGTGATCCTGGCGTCCTGCGGCGACAAGCCCGCATCGTCGAGCGCGGTGCTGACCGCATGCCGCAGGGCGGCGTGCACGTCGCGCTGGAAGTCCTCGACACCGAACCGTTCCAGATACGCTTTCTTGGTGCGGCGCACGTCGATTCGTGCGCTGTGCTGGCGTGGTGCCTGGCTGAACGCGTCCGCTCCGCGATGCAGCGACTCCGCCCCGGAGACGGTCGCCGTGGTCAGCGCGAGCAGGGTGAGTTCGTCGCGCGCGTCGTCGCGGCGGCCGAGCAGGACGGCGGTCGCGCCGTCGCCGTAGTACACGCCGAAGTCACCGGCCCAGCGGTCGAACGAGGAGTCGTGGAAGCGATCGGCGGTCGTCGCGAGCACCAGGTTCGTGTCCGGGTCCGCCAGCAACCGGGCGGCCCCGAGTTCCAGTGCCGCGCCACCGCCGTTGCACATCGCCTGGACGCCAACAGCTTCCGCCGTGACCGCGCCCAGACTATGCGCGACGTAGTGCGCGGGCGACCAGAAATCGTGGCCCTGATGGTGAATCCACGAATGGACGACCAGACCGATTGTGGCGGGATCGATTCCGCTGGTGTCCAGCGCCCGCCGTGCGGCAAGCACGGCCATCTCCGGCGCGGCGAGGTCGTGCGACACGGGCAGTGCCGCGATGGCACCGTCGGTCAACTCCTCGTCCGTCAGCTGACCATGCGCCACGGCGGCGTCGGCTGTTTCGAGGGTGTCAGGCAGCCAGGTCGTGACCGACCGGATCCCCAGTCCCGCACCGAGTTTCATATCCGTACCGCCGCGGCCAGCGCCGGTCCCGGCAAGCTGTGCCAGCCGCGCACCGCCGCTTCGGCCCGCAGTACGGGATCGTCGCCGACGACCACCGCGGCTCCCGCCGCGCACAGCATCGCCAGATCCGAGCTGTGATCCCCGAGCGCGAGGCAGTCCGCCGCGGCGACGCCGGTGCGGGCAAGCAGGTCGTTGACCACGGTCGCCTTGCCCGCGTCGATGACCGTGGGGCGCAGCCGATCCTGGTACCGGCCGCCGTCGATCTCCGGCCCACCGCACAGCAGCCAGTCGGCGCCGAGATGGTCGGCGATCGGCCGCAGGCACGGTTCGAACGATCCGGATACCAGGGCGAGTCGCGCGCCACGGCGCTGCTGGTCCCGGCAGAGCTCCATCGCGGGCCGATGGAAGAGATCGCCCGTGGCAAGCTGGATGTCGAACCACTCGCGGCCGTGCCGCAGCACCTGCTCGACGCGCTGTCCGGCGAAGAATCGGTAGTAGGCCCGATTACTCGCCTCCCTCGACATCCCAGCGGCGGCCAGGCGGTCCAGTTCGGCCATCGCGCGGGCGAATCCGCCGGGCTCGGTCCGGTCGAGGTGGTATTCGAGAAAGCTGATCATGCTCTTGCCGGTGATCAGGGTCTGGTCGACGTCGGCGAAGACTATCGACGCTGGTCTTGGTGACATATGTTGGCCCCCTTGCTGATTCAGTAGCGACCGCCGACCGGGTCCGGGACCTCGGCCAGCATGGTCAGGTCGTCCTCGCACAGTGCTATCCGTGCGGCAGCGGCGTTCTCCCGCACATATCGCGGGTTCTTCGTGCCGGGGATCGCGATGACGTGATCGCCTTGCGCGAGCACCCAGGCCAGGGCGATCTGGGCCGGGGTCGCTGCTACCCGGTCCGCGACCGCGCGGATCACATCGACGATCCGCAGGTTCGCCATGAGCGCACCCCGTTGGAACCGCGGCATCGTCGCGCGCAGGTCCGAGGTATCGAAGTGCGGCACCGATACCGTGCCCGACAGGAAGCCCTGGCCGAGCGGGGCGGAGGCCACGAACGCCGCGCCCTGCGCCGCACACCAGCCGACCACGCTGTCGCCGGAGTGCCCGTTGCTGCCGGAAAGTGTTCCAGCACTGGATGTTCGGACCAGTGGAGCCTTGGTCCACAGGGACAGCTCGGACTGGATCGCGGTCACCGGGTGGATGTGCTGGGCCTGGTCGGCTTCGGCGACGGTGACCTCGGACAGCCCCAACCGGCGCACCTTGCCCGCGGTGACCAGTGCGGCCATCGCGGCCCAGGTCTCGGCCAACGGCACGGCAGGATCGATGCGGTGCAAGTAGCACAGGTCGATGGTGTCGATGCCGAGCCGGCGCAGGCTGGCATCGACCGCCGCCTCGACATGCTCGGGTGAACCGTCCCGGTGCACCTGCTTGGTCTGCGGATCGTCCACCACCAATCCCACCTTGGTGGCGATCACGACCTCGGATCGGCGACCGGCGATCGCGCGGCCGACGAGCTCCTCATTGTGCCCGTCGCCGTAACAGTCCGCGGTGTCCACAAGGGTCATGCCCAAGTCGAGAGCGGTCCGGATAGTCTCGGCCGACCGGTCGTCGTCCCGCGCTGACGCCCGGGCGGCCCGGCTCATCCCCATGCAGCCGAGGCCGAGCGCCCCGACCTGTGGTCCCGTCGTTCCCAATGTCCTTGTCAACAAAGGTCTTTCCCTTTTGGTCGTCGTGTCCGTGTGTCGTCAAGCCGCGGTGAGTACCAGTGCCGCGTTGTTACCGCCGAACCCGAGTGAGGTGCTGACCGCGGCCTTCACCCGCATGCCGCGTTGCGCGCCGGTGACCAGGTCCAGGTTGATTTCGGGGTCGATATCACGCAGGTTCACCGTCGGCGGCACCGTGGCGTGCTGGATGGTCAGTGCGGTGTAGATCGCCTCGATCGCGCCCGCGCCGGCCAGTGGGTGGCCGGTGATGCCCTTGGTCGAGGTCACCGCGGCGTCGGTGCCGAAGAGCCTGGTCAGGGCGCGCGCCTCGACGGCGTCGTTGATCGGGGTCGAGGTGCCGTGTGCGTTGACGTAGGCGATATCCGCCGCGTCGAGCTGTGCGTCGAGCAACGCTGCCCGCACCGCCCGCTCGAGGCCCGCGCCCTGTGGATCAGGGGCGGTGGCGTGATGGATGTCGCTGGCCGAGCCGAAACCTGTTATCAGAGCGTGGATTCGGGCGCCGCGAGCACGGGCGTCGGCAGCGCGTTCCAGCACCACCATGCCGGCGCCTTCCGCCGCGACGAACCCATCCCGGCTCACATCGAACGGGCGCGACGCGGTCGCGGGATCGTCGCGGCGCTTCGACAGCGCGCCCATCTGATGCAGTGCGGCCATCGTCGCCGGGCTCAGCGCGGACTCGGTGCCACCGGCGATGACCACATCACACACCTGTGAGTCGAGCAGTCCGCGAGCCACCCCGATCGCGGTCGCACCCGAAGCGCAGGCCGTCGCGGTGGTCAGGCTCGGGCCGAGCGCACCGCAGTCCATCGCCACGTATCCGGTCACCATATTGACCATCCCCATCGGGATCATCAGCGGCGAAACGTCTTCGGCTCCGCTGTCCTGAAAGACCCGGTGCTGGGCCTCGAAGGTTGCGGTGCCGCCGAGCGAATTGCCGATCACGACACCGACTCTGGTGCCGTCCCAGGCCGCGGTGTCGTGGCCCGAGCCGGTGACGGCCTCCCGCGCGGCGATCATCGCCAGTTGCACGAACCGGTCGAGCCGCCATGCCAGCTGACGGCCGAACAGTTCGTTCGCGTCGAATTCCGGTACCCGGCAGGAGAAGTCGACCGGCTGCCCGGCCAGCGTCGGATCGGTGCGCGCGGCCGGCGCCCCGGCGCAGATGCGCGCCCAGTTGGCCGCGACCCCGATCCCCGCCGCGGTGGCCAGGCCCATGCCGGTGATCGCTATATCGAAGCGGCTCATCGTAATTCGGCGGTCTTCGCATCCACGAGCGTTGCCATCTCGATGATCGAGTACGAGGGATCGCGCTCCGCCTCGTTGAGGGTGATGCCGAATTCCTTCTTGAGGGCAAGGGCGAACTCGACGAGGGTCAGCGAGTCGACCTCCAATTGCTCAAAGGTGATCTGCTCGCTGAACTGCAGCACCGGCACGCCGAACTTCTCGTCGAGCAGGCGGCAGATGCGTGCGGCGGTGGTCATTGCGCGTTCTGTGGTGGTCATTTCGTTTTCCCTCCGTATTGTTTCTCTTGGTATTCCGGGTAAAACGGTGCGACGGCCACATCTGGCCAGCGCAGTGCCGTCGAACCCCAGGTCAGACCGCCGCCGAAGCCACTGAGGACCACACGGTGGCCCTCGCGCAACGTTGCACCCAGGACGGCATCGGCCAGGGCAAGTGGAATCGAGGCGGCGACTGTATTGCCGACTCGGTCGAGGTTCACCACGACCGAGTCGTGATCCATGCCCAATTGGTCGGCGACCGAGTGCAGGATCCGTAGATTCGCTTGATGCGCGACCAGGCGGTCGACCTGGTCGATGCTCCAGTTCGTTTGTTTCAGAACAGATGTGGCGGACTCGGTCATGCTCACGACGGCGCGGTAGAAGACGTCCCTGCCCTGCATCGTGAAGTAGCGCTTCGCCGCGGCGACCGAGTGCGGCGTCGACCGCTCCCGCGAGCCGCCTGCGGGCACCGTGATCAGGTCGGCGTGCTCGCCGTCGCTGCCGAGGTCGAAACCGAGCAGTGCACCCGGTTCGTCCCGCTCGCCCGCCCGCAGCACCACCGCGCCCGCGGCATCGCCGAAGATCGCGCGGGTGGTCCGGTCGGCCGGGTCGATGATGGTGGAGAAGGTGTCGGCACCGATCACCAAGGCCCGCTGGGTGATTCCCAGCGCGATCTGTCCGGCGGCCACCGCGAGGGCGTAGACGAATCCGCTGCAGACGGCGGCGATGTCGAAGGCGGGCACCCCGCCGAGGCCGAGCCGCCAGGCAACGGCGGGAGCCGTTGCCGGACAGGGATGGTCGGGCGTGCTCGTCGCGAGGACGACCAGATCCACCCGGTGGGTGTCCGCCGACGCGAGTGCGCGCTGTCCGGCCTCGACCGCCAGATCCGAGGTGGCAGAACCTGGTTCGATGACGTAGCGGGTGGCGATTCCGGTTCGGGTGCGAATCCAGTCGTCCGAGGTGGCAAGCACGTCGGCCAGGTCCGCATTGGTGACCAGGTGCGGCGGCAGCGCCGCGCCGAGGCCGGCGAGGACGGCGGCGCGGGTCATGCCGCACCGGCGATCCGGGCGTCGGCGGATTCGGGCAGCCGCGCGGTCGACAGCCGCCCGCTCGCGATCACGTTGCCGCGCTGGTGGAAGACCACCAGATAGGTGCGGGTGCCGGGGGTCAGGCCGGGGCGGCCGTGATCGTGTGGATGGACGACGACCTCGGTCGGCGCGTCCAGTTCGGCGTATTTGGAGAATGCGAGGTCGAAACCGACCATCGCCGTGCGGGCTGGTGCGTCGCCGAACAGTGCCCGGCCCGCCAGCAGGCACAGCTGCTGTGCCGCGTCGGTCAGCACCATGCCGGGCAGGTGGTCCTGCGGGTGGTCGAACATGCTCCGGTTATCGACCGCGAGCCGGACCGTGGCCCGCGCCCCGCCGTCGCGCAGCACCGGATCCCGAAGCAGGACATTCGCCGGGTTCGTGCGGCCGACCAGTTCGGGTGCGACGGTGGCCGGGGTGGCGACGGCCTCGGTCGACAGCACCGGAGCGCCGGTGCGCCCGCTGCCGCGCAGATGGGCGTAGGCACTGCTGGACAGATACCCGACCTCGATGGTGACCCCGCCGATCACCTGTTCGCCGAGCGTCATCGTGATGTCGTAGCCGAGCGTCCGCGGCGCGCGCCCGTCGGTGCGTCGCCTGCGTGTCGTCACGAGCATGGACAGGTGCGTCGACGTCTGCCGAACCGTCGGCGCGACCAGTCCGGGCAGCCACATCGACCACGACCGCAGAATGAACTTCTGATCCGCGTCGACCCCCTCGAAGACGTGGCCGCTGTAGGTCTCGGCCTGCCTGCAGCACTCCAGGAGCAGCACCGGATCGACGAGCGCCGAGCCGGCCAGATGGTCGCCGTAGTACGGATGGGCCGTCGGCAGCTTGGCCGCCACCGCGTAACCGTCACCGGCCGCCGCCCGGCCGTCGGTGATGAACACCTCGGACGCCGCGCGGCGATGCAGCAGTGCGCGGTCGACGGTCCGGCGGTAACTGAGCTGCGGCAACACGCTTGCCGTTTCTTTCTCAGTGGTTGCTAGCACGATGAACTCCTCGCAATCAGTACCTGACCAAGGTTGTTGGCAGCGCCTTACATTTCGCTGTCATGGCGCTTTCGGCGCTGGTCAGGACGATTTTCGAGGAGCGGGCCTGCATCGATCGGGGTCTGCGCCGTCCCCTGACGGCGCAGACCCCCGGTTTCACACCCTTACGGTGCTGGTGAATGCCGAGTCGAACGTGGTTCTCGTCTCGAGGCACCGTTCATCCAGTTCGGCAGCGTTCGCCGCGTCGATGAACGCCAGGCCCAGGTCCAGTGCGTCGAGCAGTGAGCTTGTTGCCGGGTACTCCTTGCCGGAAGCGGCGTTGATCGCGACCTCCAGCACGCCGGGGATGCTCGAGAAGTCAGCCGCGACAGGTGCTTTCGCGCACCTGCCCGGCTGGCTCAGGCTGAAGAAGATGATCGCGCCCTGTCGATTCAGTGCGTAATCTCCGCCCGCTTCCGACAATTGGCCGATGCCGAACTCGGCGGCGATGTATTCGCATTCCCGATGTATTTGCGAGGTGCCGGTGAGCTTGAATGTCTTCAGCGGCACCTGTTCCAACACGGCGGCCGCGGCGGACTACCTACCCGAGGCTGTGCCGCAGCATCAGCCTCGGATCTGACTCACTCAGGCGTCGGTAGCGGGCGGGAATCCGCCGGTGGCGATCGGTCCCCAGCGATCGATGTGGACGCGGATCAGTGACTTGTTCTGGCGGACCATTGCCTCGCGATATTCGTTCCAGTCGGGATGCTCGCCCGAGATGCAGCGAAAGTAGTCGATGAGGCCGTCGAGGGCCTCAGGCATATCCAGGACTTCGGCTCGCCCGTCGACCTGAACGTAGGGGCCGTTCCAATCGTCGGAGAGGACGCAGAGCGACACCTGCGGGTTGCGGCGGGCGTTATGGGTTTTGGCTCGGGTCGGGTAGGTGGAGATGGCGATGCAGCCCTGCGAGTCGAGCCCACAGGTCACCGGGGAGAGTTGCGGTGTGCCGTCGGCGCGAGTGGTGACCAGTACGGCGCGGTGCCGTGGTCGTAGGAACTCCAGCAGCGCGGACTGTTCGACTGTGTCGGCGGTGGCGATACGTGGCATCTGTCCATCCTGACACCGCACCAACGGTCGACCAATGTCACAGCGCGTTCCACAAGATCACGCAGCTCCACCAACAGATCTGGACGACCCGGTGCAGGTTCAGGCGGTCATCGCGGCACTTCATCTGCTTGGGCGGTCAGGGCTTCCACGCGGCGTTTCAATGCCTGATTGAAGGCTTCGAACCCCTCATCTCCGCCAGCCGGTCCTTCCTTGGTCAGCCGGGCCAGCAGCCCGCTGAAGTGCTCGCGGTGCGTCAATCTCGTGCCGCCGTCGGGTAATTCGGTAAGCACGAACTCGTGAACGCCGGTGTAGATCGCATGGGGCAGCCAGGCGGCACCGGGAATCACCGCCGCCCACGCCAGTCGCACACCCGGTGTCGCCTCGAGGATGGGCGAGTGCACGACGTAGGGCTTTCGGTCGGGCGGTCCCAGGGTGACTCGCAACCGCTGGCCGACCTCGGCGCGTCCTTGGAGGTCTTGGATGTAGGTCGTCCATGTCGGATAGCGCGGGAAGTCGGTCAGCACGTCCCATACCCGCTGTGGATCCGCCGGAATGTCCACGACTGCTTCGATCGTTCGCATGCAGGGCAAGGTACTCGATTGTTGTACTGAGTGTAAACATGAACTAAGTACAATTTTGGTGAACATTGTGACTATGCTCGTGATATGGACACCGAAGTCGGCAACCCGCCCGAAGTGGGGCTGCGAGCCCGTAAGAGGGCGCAGACCTGGCGGACCATCCGCGCCGCGGCCCTGACCCTGTTCGAAGAGCGCGGGTTCGACGCGGTGACCGTCGATGAGATCGCCGCCGCGGCCAACGTCGCACGTGGGACCTTCTTCAACTACTTCGAAAGCAAGGATGCGGTCGTCGTCACCTACGGCCCGCACGAGGCCGAGGTCCAGCGCCGACTGATGGAGCAACGGCCGCCGCATGAGCCGCTGTGGGATTCGATGGTGGGTATCATCCTCGGCTACCTCGACGAGTTCGAAGCGGAGATCGTCGTTCATCTGCGCCTGAAGTCCGGCTCACCCACGCTGTCCCGAGCCGCCCGGCCGATGACCGACCGGCTGGTGATCGACCTGCGCACCTGGGGGCTCGAACGTCATCCCCACCTGTCCGAGCCGGAGATCATGCTCGTGATCAACGTCGCGGTCACCACCCTCGGAACCGCCGTCCACTACTGGCAGGTAGACAAACCCGCGGCAGCCCGGATCGCCGCGGTGCGCGCAATGCTGGACCACGTCGGCGCCGGCCTCGCGGCGACCGGCTAGACAACGTCGTGCCCGATCGAGTTCGTCGCAACACCGTTCGGGCGCAACCGAACTCGAGTCGGATCAGCTGGTCCCGTCGCGCGTCCGCCGAAACGCAAGGTGTTGCTGCTGTCCGCAACCGACGCGGCCAACATATTGCAGCGAGGAAAGTTGGGTGGTGGTCAAATGACACCCCAGCGATTTCGACCTCCTGGACTCGCTGTTCGCTGATGTCGAAGACTACGTTTCCGATCCGCAGCTGCGGGCCGAGGCTGGTGGACTCGGCGACGAACAACTACGCCAACGCGCCGTCGCAACCTACGACCGCCTGTTCGGAGCCAAGAACCGTGAATAGTCGGGACGGACGGCGGGAAACTGAGGAGGTGCGGTGCGGAACTGGAGTCAGCTCGTTGCGACCCTTGCTCAATTGCAAGAACGCGCAGCGACATTGCGTGCGGAACCGTGGCGATCCGCACCACCGAACCCGCCCGCCACTGATGCCGATATCTCTGCGTCTGAGCAACGGTTGGGCGTCTTGTTCGACGACGCCTACCGGGATCTGCTGCGCACCTGCAACGGCTGGCCGGTATTCGGCAGCAGCCATCTGTACGGCACCAACGATCTCGCTGTCAGCGACCTGTGGGGCATCAACAACGACGCGATCGCTGAATATTTCGCCAGCGAAGGACGCGATGCAACGAAAGCTCCCGACGGTCACAGGTTCGTCCTGATCGCACACGACAACTCCACGTCCCGCTTTGTTGTGGCCGCTTTCCCCACCTCGACTCGTGAACAGTCCAGTCGGTGCTACGACTGCCAATCCGGTGAAGACACTCCCTTCGACGACATCTACGCCTGGGCGCAGTTCGAATCACGGGGCATCACCATCGGTCTCGACGAGGCCATCGCCGAGGTCGCCGAGCCGTGACCGACGCACCCGCCGGCAGCAAACCATCTCGGGAGACGGTTCCATGGTCACTTACGGAAAGGGTTATGTTCAGTGTCCGAATCCGAGTTGATATATTTTGCGACAAAGAGCTCGCCGGAGGCTGAGGCTCGAGAGATTGCGCGTGTCCTCGACGGCAATGTTGGTACGCACGAAGACGACGGTGGGTTATACGTTAGTAGGCCTTCGAAATTTGGGAGCGGATTTGTCGGAGGGCCTGTTTATTGGAATATTTACAATGAAATGCATGATAATGGCTGGGAGCTGTCAGCCCCCGACGCCTATCGTATTGTTTTTCAGATCAGATGCGATCGAAATATCTTAAGGGCTGAGTCGAGTCGAATATTTGATGAGCTCATGGCATCCCGTCCAGACGTTCCAATGATACTTACGCATAATCTGGATATATTGGCGGCATCGTATGTTCCCGGTCATGGCGTGAAACTCTTTGCAGAAAACACTACTATCGATGTGCAAGACGAATACGTGTGGCGTGAGTGGGTGGTCACACCCGAGTAAAAGTGTTGGGTCTGCCGGGCCCGAACCCGATGCTGAACAAAGACACTCGCCCACCTTCGAGTGTTCGAGATCCTAGGTCACCTACTAGAGGGCTGGGAGGTGCCGTCGGCGCGAGTGGTGACCAGCACGGTGCGGTGCCGTGGTCGTAGGAACTCCAGCAGCACGGACTGTTCGACTGTGTCGGCGGTGGCGATATATGTGGTATCTGTCCAGCCCGTCGCGCAGGTACGGTTAAGTGTCGGTCGTGCCGCCTACGATTGCGGCGGGACCGCGAATGCCGGTCCCCGGATACGCCGAGGCCCTGCCAGAGGTGGACTCCAGCAGGGCTTCGGATTTGTCTTGGCGGACGTTTCTGATTGTCCCCACATGCTACGACAACCTACTGACGAGTTCAGTGTTCAGGTTGTGGGTCTGTCGGGTTTCTCCTGTTGGCAGCTCTCTCGGTGTATCTGCCTTCCGAAAGCAGGAGAAATATCAGGATGGAAGAAGACTTCGACGCCGATGCAGGCGCTACGGGGGACCCGGATGCTCGGATTGCCGCTGTCGTCCCGGGTGAGTTCGTCGTGTACAACACCGAGGACGGCCGCACCGAAGTTCAGCTCCGTACTGTCGACAGCACTGTGTGGCTGACGCAGCGCGCGATGTCGGATCTGTTCGACAAGAGTGTGCCGACCATCAATGAGCACATCAAGACCATCTATGCCGACGGCGAGTGTGTGATGGAGGCAACTATTCGGAAATTCCGAATAGTTCGTTCGGAAGGCGAGCGCGAGGTCGAGCGCGAGATCGAGCACTACAACCTCGATGTCATCCTCGCCGTCGGCTACCGTGTTCGTTCGCCGCGGGGCGTGCAGTTCCGGCGCTGGGCCACGACCGTGCTGCGCGAGTACCTGATCAAGGGTTTCGCGATGAACGACGCCCGGCTGAAGGATCCGCAGGGCGTGGACTATTTCGACGAACTGCTTGCCCGGATCCGGGACATCCGCGCCTCGGAGAAGCGGTTCTACCAGAAGGTGAAAGAGGTCTTCTCTGCGTCCAGCGTCGATTACGACCCGAAAGTCGCTGTCGCGCAGACGTTCTTCAAGACGATCCAGAACAAGCTGCTGTTCGCGGTGTCCGGCCACACAGCGGCGGAAGTTATCGTGAACCGCTGCGACGTAAACGAGCCGAACATGGGTCTGACCAGTTGGAAGGGCAGCATCGTCCGCAAGGGTGACGTGGACATCGCGAAGAACTACTTGGCGGAGAAGGAAATCGGGGACCTCAACCGGCTCACCACAATGT
Organism: Nocardia sp. NBC_01499; assembly: GCF_045040275.1. Classification (NCBI taxonomy): domain Bacteria; kingdom Bacillati; phylum Actinomycetota; class Actinomycetes; order Mycobacteriales; family Nocardiaceae; genus Nocardia; species Nocardia sp. NBC_01499. Next base: position 7,009,809 of record NZ_CP109426.1, read on the forward strand.
TCCTCGACTTCGCCGAGGATCGAGCCGCGCGGCGCGAGCAGATCACAATGGCGGACTGGGTGACGCAGACCGACCGCTTCCTCCAGTTCTACGAGCGCGGCGTGCTGCGGAACGCGGGTGTCATCTCGGCCGAGGAGGCTAAGCGAATCTCCGCGGAACGCTACGAGGAGTTCGACCTGCGCCGTCGACAGATCGAGGACGAGGCTGACGACGTCGAGGTCCTCGAGGCCGTGCAGCGTGAGATCGAGAAGCGTTCGGAATAACTGACGTACAGGTTCGCAACCTGCGGCCATGACCGCAGGTTGCGACTGCGGAGCCATCATCTGACCGGTCGGTGGCAGATGTATCGGTTGGTTCTTGGGAGCTGGCGGATAGATCAGGCGGTCTGCGTGTCGAGCGGGATCGCCGTGCCACGCAGGTGGGTCAGTACCTCTTCCATCGCGTCGAGGTCGCTCTGGGAGAACAGCTCCTCGGGACCACGTGGTGCCAGGCCACTGAATGGGGGATCGTAGAGTGCTCCGACGTCGACCACGCCGTTCTTGCTGATCACCTTGACCAACAGCCGTAAGAAGTCCAGCTGGTTCGCCGAAAGTGTACGGCCCGACTGAAATTCGTCGAAGGCGGCCACAGCTGCCTCTTCATCGAGACCCGCAACCGCCCGCAGGAACAGCCCCAGCTGACCATCATGCTCCGATTTGGCGAGTTCCACGTCCTCGACGGTGCCGCATCCTTCCGCGATGAAGATCCTCTCCAGGAAGGCCACGTCCATCGTGGTGATCTGCCTGTTACGCCGGATCTTCTGTACGGCGATCTGGTCGTAGTGCTCGGTCAGGTAGGCGCGGACCTTGGCTTCGAATCGTGCCTTGCCGCGAATCCCGGTGAGCGCGGTGAGTTCCTGAATACGCAGCTGGCCGAGCTCGTCCTCGAAGTCGGTGTAAACGGGGCTGCGTCGGGCCGGGGTGATGTTGGAGACAAGGGTGCGCAGGCGCCGGCGCAGCGTCTCCAGCATGGGGAGAGTGACGTCTTCCCACCAGGCGTCGGAGCAGACGTCTTCCAGCAGGGCGTGGTGTCTTGCGACGGCTGGAATATTTTGCAAGCTCGGGCTGAGCAGCTCGGCTGCGACCTCTTGCACCTGGTTTTCAATGCCGGAAAGCCGGGCTCGCCGGTAAGGCTCGCGTATTGCAGGCGCAGCAGCAGGTAGTCGAAGCGCTTGGCCTGCGGGCTGTTGCCGTCCTCGATGAATTCGGTGGGCAGCCCGGCGATCTGGTCGAGTTCGGTGCGCATCTCGGGTGTGATGCGCTGCCAGGCGGCGGTGTCGGTGAATGCCTCGACTTGCCGCAGCTTGCGTCCGACTTCAATGCCGTTCGGATTCATTCCCGCGACCTGCTGATGCAAGGTCTGCGCGACTTGCCAGCGGACATCGCAGACGCTCTGCGGTTCGCCGTCGGGGATCTCGGCCGGAGTTTCGCCGGGGTCCTGTAGCCGGTCCAGCTCCAGCAGCAGGTCCGCGCGTCGTTGGAACAGCTTCTCGCGTAGCGAGATCGTGGCGCGTCCCTCGGCGGTGGGCAGGTTCTGGTTGAAGTATTCGACGTTCTGGCACAGGTCGAACACTACGAATCCGGTCTTGTTCTCCCCTGGGCCATATAGATTATCGCAGCGCCGGGTGCCGCGGCCGAGCATCTGCCAGAACTTGGTCTTGGAGCGGACCATCTTGGCGAACACCAGGTTCACCACGGCGGGCACGTCCAGACCGGTATCCAGCATGTCAACTGAGATGGCGAGATACGGTGCGCTGCCTGGCATTTCGAACTTGTCGATGAGGCTCTGCGCATTGTCGGCCTGGCTGGTGATGATGCTCGCGAACGTGCCGCGATAGTGTGGGTAATTCAAATCGAAGCGTTCGGCGATGAGCTTGGCGCGCAGTGTGTTGCGCGCGAAGACGATCGTCTTGCCGATGTGCTCGCCGGTGTCGACCTTGAGACCTTCGGTCATCACGGCTTCCAGCATCTTGTCGACAGTGTCGGCGTTGAACAGGAACTTGTTGAGGTCGTCGGCGGCGACCTCGTCGGGGACGCCGTCGTCGTCGGCGGACCAGTCCGCCGCCTCCCACTGCTCCTGCTCCTCGTCGGAGAGCTCGTCGTACTTGATGCCGGATCGCTGGAACTTCAACGGCACGTCTACGACAAGGGGCGGCACCAGGTTCTTTTCGGCTACGGCGTCGTCGAGGTCGTAGTTGTCGGTCGGTGACGGCGGGACCTCGACGCCCCAGGTCGAAGTCGTCGGCGAGTTCGTCACCGTCGATCGCCTGCAGACCCGCGGATTCGGATTGTGAGACCGTGGAGGGATGAATCGGCTCGGGAACGCGACCTCGCCCTACCTGCGGCAGCATGCGGAGAATCCGGTGCACTGGCAGGAGTGGGATGGGCAGGCTTTGGCGGAGGCGCGGGAGCGGGATGTGCCGATACTGCTGTCGGTGGGGTACGCGAGCTGCCACTGGTGTCATGTGATGGCGCATGAGTCGTTCGAGGATGTGGCGACTGCGGAGTTGATGAACGCGAACTTTGTTTGTGTGAAGGTGGATCGGCAGGAGCGGCCTGATCTGGATGCGGTGTATATGAATGCCACCGTTGCGATGACGGGGCAGGGTGGGTGGCCGATGACCTGCTTTCTTACTCCGGCGGGGGAGCCGTTTTACTGCGGGACCTACTATCCGAAGTTGCCGCGTGGGGGGATGCCGTCGTTTACGCAGTTGCTCACCGCGATCACCGAGACGTGGCAGCAGCGGCGCGATGAGGTGCACAAGGCGTCCGCGCAGGTGACCGAGGCGTTGCAGGCTCAAGCGGCGGGGCTGCCTGACTCGGATCTGGTGATCGGTGTGGAACTGCTCGACCATGCGGTCGCCGCGGTGTTGCGGGATGAGGATCCCGAGCACGCGGGATTTGGTGGGGCGCCGAAGTTTCCGCCGTCGGCGCTGTTGGAGGGGCTGCTGCGCAGTTGGGAGCGTACCGGCGATTCGGCCGTGCTCGCGGCGGTGACGCGGACGACCGAGGCGATGGCGCGTGGCGGGATCTATGACCAGTTGCGTGGCGGTTTCGCGCGTTACTCCGTCGATCCCGCCTGGGTGATACCGCATTTCGAGAAGATGCTCTATGACAACGCCCAATTGCTGCGCGCCTATGGGCATTTGGCGCGGCGCGCGGCAGCGGATCAGCCGGAATCGCTGGCGCACAGGGTGACTCGTGAGACCGTTCAGTTCCTGCTCGACGATCTGGGTACCGAGCAGGGCGGCTTCGCCTCGGCCCTCGACGCGGACACCCATCTCGAACCAGGTGAGCCGGGGGTGGAGGGTGCGACCTATGTCTGGACCCCTGCCGAGCTGGTCGGCGAACTCGGGCCGATCGACGGTGCTTGGGCCGCAGAGTTTTTCGGTGTGACGACCGGTGGGAACTTCGAACAGGGCACCTCGGTGCTCACCCGATACGCCGACCCCGCACCCGCCGACAGCGATCGGCTCGAACGAATCCGCGCTGCCCTGCGCAAGACTCGCGACGGGCGACCGCAACCGGACCGCGACGACAAGGTGGTCACCGCGTGGAACGGCATGGCGATCACGGCATTGGCCGAGGCGGGAGCCGCGCTCGGTGAAGACGACTGGATATCGGCCGCGGTGCGCTGCGCGCGATTCCTGTTGTCCGAGCACGTGATCGACGGCCGCGTGCGCCGCGCCTCGCTGAACGGCACGGCGGGAACGTCACCCGGCGTGCTCGAGGACTATGCCTGGCTCGTCACCGGCCTGCTCGCCCTGCATCAGGCCACCGGCGAACTCAGCTGGCTCGACGACGCACAACGCTTGCTGGACACCTCGATTCAGCACTTCGCCGACCCCGGCATTCCCGGCAGCTGGTACGACACCGCCGACGACGCCGAAACCCTGGTCACTCGCCCCCGTGATCCCGTCGACGGCGCCACCCCCGCCGGTGCGTCCTCCCTCGCCGAGGCACTGCTCACCGCGGCGGCCGCCAGCGACCCCGACCGCGCCGTCCCCTACTTCGCACTGGCCGAACAGACCCTCCAGCGCGGCGCGGTCGTCCTGGCTCGCGCCCCGCGCTCCGCGGGCCAGTGGCTCACGGTCGCCGAGGCAGCCCTGCGCGGCCCCCTCCAGATCGCCATCGCCACCGAATCACCCAGCAGGGCAACCGAACTGCTCGCCACCGCCCGTGCCACCGCCCCCGGCGGCTCGGTAATCCTCGCCGCCCCACCGAACTCGGTTCCCCTGCTTGCCGACCGCCCACTACTGGGCGGCGAGCCCGCCGCCTACGTCTGCCGCGGCTCGGTCTGTGATCTTCCGGTAGCGACTACGGCCGAGCTGCGCGCAGCCTTGGAGCGGACGTAGGCGCAGCCGCGTTGCAAGTCCGCGGCGTGCGTCCAGGCACGGTTGGTCCTGCGCCGCTCCCGAGTCCACAGCCGCCAGTCTGTGACGCGGCCAGGGCGGGGCCGCCCGCCGCCTACGTCTGCGGCGGCTCGGTCTGTGACTTGCCGGTGGCGACTACGGCCGAGCTGTGCGCGGCCTTGACTACGGCCGAGCTGTGCGCGGCCTTGGAGCGCATCTAGGCGCTGCTTCGTGGTGAGCCCGCCGCCGCACCCCGCTACCGATAAGCGACCACGGCTGAGCAGCCTCGGAGCGGCGATAGCTGGCGCTGTTCTGGGCGAGGGGAGGGCCATCAGTCGGTTTCCGTTGCGGCGGTGCGGAGTTCGGCTACACCGCTGCGGTCTGTCGTCGGATCGGCGGTGCCGCTCGGTGCGGCGATTTGCGCACCGTTCGCGCTCGGGTCGGCCGCGCGCTCGTCGAGGTCGGTCCAGCAGGCCGTCGGTTTCTTCATGCCGCGCAGCAGGATCGTTTGGTAGAGCGTCCATTTCGCGCGTTCGTGCGGTGCCGAGTCTTCGATGGCGGAGCCGCTCACCAGGATTCGGCGCGGGACCTCTTTGGCCTCGGTGGTGAGGCGGGCTGCCTCGTTGACGGCGTCGCCGATGACGGTGTACTCGAGCCGGGTGTCGGAGCCGATATCGCCCGCGAAGACCGGGCCGTGCGCGACACCGATGCCGATGTCGAGTTCACCCGCCGCGACCACTTCGTCGCGGATCCGGCGGGCCGCGCGCAGGGCGGGAGTCGCGTTGTCGCGCAAGGCGATCGGTGCGCCGAAGATGCACAGCGCCGCGTCGCCCTCGAACTTGTTGACCAGGCCGTTGTTCTCCTCGGTGGCGGCGACGACGGTTGCCAGCAGCCGGTTCAGCTTGGCGACGAACTCCTCGGGCGCCAGCCCGGTGGACAGCTCGACCGACCCGGTCACGTCGACGAACAGCGCGGTCACCATCCGCACGTCACCGGTCAGGTCGAGCCCACCGGCCAGCGCGCGCTCGGCCACCTCGGTGCCGACGTGCCTGCCGAACACATCCCGCATCCGTTGGCGCTCAAGCAGATTCGCCACCAGCTCGTTGACCGAGTTCTCCAACCGCCCGATCTCGCTGGTGCTGCCCACCGCGACGTGCACGTCGAGATCGCCGCCGGTGATCCGATCCAGCGCTCGGCGCAACGTGCGCATCGGCGTGGCCACCGCGCGGGCCAGGAAGGCGGTGGCGAGTGCGCCGACGCCGAGACCGACCACCGAGAGCAGGATCGCGGTTCGCACGCGATCGCTCGGGTCCGCCACCGGATTGCCGAGCACCACGATCAGCATCAATAGCGGCAACGCCGCGGCCACCGCCCAGCTCACCACGACCCGGACCAGCACCGAGGAACTCCAGTGCATGGTCGGCCCGAGCACCGCGGCGACGATCGGAATGGTCGGCCGGATCAGCCGGTCAACGATGAGGAAGGTCAGCCCCACCGATTCGATCCCACCGAAGGTGAACAATGACGCCAGCACCGCCGGGTCGTTGCCCGGTGCCAAGCGCATGAGCGACACGGTGGCCACGATGACGCCGGTGATCCACACCGCGGACGCGCGCATGGTGATGCTGATCGGCAGTCGCAGTAGTTGCCGCGCTTCCTCCTCGGTCGGTTTACGTCCCTGATCGAGCCAGCCGAAATGGTGGGACCGATCCCGGACCGCGAGCACGACCCCGGCCAGGAAGCCGAGCGTCGGATAGATGCCTGCCAGTGCGATGTGTCGTATCCAGTCCGAGCCGAGCCTGCTGAGCGACCCGCTGAGCCACAGCTCGGTGATGATGACGGCAAGGCCGCTGAGATTGGCGGTGATCACCACCGCCGCGAGACCCGCGCGGGCTTTGAGCGCCCAGATGACCAGCTTGGCGATCATGGCGTTCGCACATTCACGCCGGTCTGCCCGACGCCGCGAACGACAGTGACTAGGAACACGAACGAGCAGCTTAGCCGTCTGTGCTGGTCAACGGAGCACGACGAGCCAGACCGCCACGTAGTGAGTGAGCGCGGCGAGCACCGTCGCGGCGTGGAAGAATTCGTGATGGCCGAAGACGGTCGGCCACGGGTTGGGCCATTTGGTGGCGTAGAGAATCGCACCTCCGCTGTAGAACAGCCCGCCGACCAGCAGCAGGATCAGCGGCGCGATGCCGATCTGGCTGTTGAGCTGCCCGGCGACCGGCACGATGGCCCAGCCGAGCAGCAGATAGAGCGGCACGCCGACCCAGCGAGGGGCGGTGGGCCACAACAGTTTCAGCGCGACACCGGCCAGCGCGCCCGCCCACACCACGATGAGCAGCGTCTGCCCGGTGCGCCCGGGCAGACCGAGCAGGGCGAACGGGGTGTAGCTGCCCGCGATGAACAGGAAGATCATCGAATGGTCCGCCCGCTTCATCCGGATGCGGGCCCGCGGGGTCGGCCAGGTCACCCGGTGATAGACCGCGCTGATGCCGAACAGTCCGCACACCGTCAGCCCGTAGACCGCGGTGGACCAGCCCGCGGTCGCCGAGATGGTGGCCGCCTTGGCGACGAGCACGATGGCGGCGATGGCCGCGATGCCGACCGCCCAGGTGTGGATCCAGCCGCGCATCCGGGGTTTGCCGAGCGCCTCGACCAGCGACTCCGACCCCGAGCCGTCGACCACTTCGGTGTCTGCGGCGCCGACCGATTCGGACACGAGCTACCTCCTGGTTGAACTCACCGGTAACCTACGGAACCGTAGGTTTTGCCCCTCCGCCACTGTACCGGGAGACCCGGTCGCTGCCAGGATCTCGCCCGTGGGGCGTAGGGTGGCCGCGTGGAGCTTCCGGTTCAGGTGCGGGGTTTGCCGTATCGCATCTACGAGGCCCGGCTCATGAAGCAGCTGGCCGGCAAACAACATCCCCGCCACGTCGCGGTGATGTGCGATGGTAATCGCCGGTGGGCGCGCGAGAACGGTTTCACCGACGTGAGCCACGGTCATCGGGTCGGCGCGGTGAAGATCGCCGAACTCGTCGGCTGGTGTCAGGCCGAGGGCATCGAGATGGTCACCGTCTATCTGCTCTCCACCGAGAACCTGCAGCGCGACCCCGACGAGCTGGAGACGCTGTTCGAGGTGATCACCGACGTGCTCGAGGAACTGTCGGCGCCGGAACAGAATTGGGGCGTGCGGATCGTCGGCTCGCTCGACGGGTTCCCCGAGCTGATCGCCAAGCGCCTGCGCACGGCCGCCGAACGCACCGAGGGACGCGACGGCGTGCACGTGAACGTCGCGGTCGGCTACGGCGGCAGGCAGGAGATCACCGACGCGGTGCGCTCACTCGTCCGTCAGGAGATCGCGGCGGGCGAGACCGGCGAGGATCTCGTGCAGTCGATCACCGTGAACGCCATCGGCCAGCACCTCTATACCTCCGGACAGCCGGACCCGGATCTGGTCATCCGAACCTCGGGGGAGCAGCGACTCTCCGGTTTCCTGCTGTGGCAGAGCGCATACTCGGAGATATGGTTCACCGAGGCATACTGGCCGGAATTCCGGCGCGTGGACTTCCTGCGGGCACTGCGCGACTTCGCGGCACGGCACCGGCGCTTCGGCCTCTGACACCCGCCCTGCGGCATCAGCATTGCGCGGTCTGGCATGAGTGACCTCGACAGCCGCTCCGGCGGACACCAGGACGCGCCATCCAAGGCGACAGAGCCTGTGCCGTACATCAGCTACGAGGAGTTCGGGCGGAAGTTCCTCGAATACGCCGCCACCGAGCAGCGCATCCTCGGCGCGTTCGACCAGTTGACCGGTGCCGCCTTCGATTTCGGCCCGATCGGGGTCGGGCCGGGTCGGTTGGCGAAGGCGAGCGCGCAGGTGCAGCTCGGTCAGGCGGTGGTGCGTCGCGATATAGACGACGTGATCTCGTTCGCGCTGAAGATCCCGCTGAGCGTCGACATGCTCATCGATCTCGCGCTGGACAAACATCGATTCGAGGTGGACGGCCACATTCATCTGCACCTGGTTGTGCGGGCCGCCGAGCCGCTGCGCGTGGTCATCGACATCGCGACGCCGCGGTCGAGCGATGTCCGCATCAATGTGGCCACCGACACCATTCGCGGGAACCTGCTACGTATCCTTGCCAGCGTCGATCAGGAGATCCGGCGATTCGTCGCCCGCTATATCGCCAAGGAGATCGACAAACCGCACATTGCCGCGGCCCGCGATATCAATGTGGCCAAACGCCTCGACGATGCGTGGAAATTGTAAGCGGGATCACAATTTGCGCAGTCGCAGTCTATTGATGGCGTGGTCGGCGTCCTTGCGCAACACCAGAGTTGCGCGCGGGCGGGTCGGCAGAATGTTCTCTACCAGATTCGGGCGGTTGGTGTTGTTCCAGATCTCCTGCGCGGCATGGGTCGCCTGCTCGTCGGTGAATCCGGCGTAGTGGTGGAAATGCGCGTTCGGGTTCGCGAAGGCGGTCTCGCGCAGCGCGAGAAACCTTTGCACATACCACTTCTCGATGTCCTCGATGCGGGCGTCGACGTAGATCGAGAAGTCGAACAGGTCAGAGACCATCAGCCGCGGCCCGGTCTGCAGCACGTTCAGGCCCTCGACGATGAGAATGTCGGGCTGGTGCACGCAGTGGAACTTGCCTGGCACGATGTCGTAGGAGATGTGCGAGTACACCGGCGCGCACACCTCGGCCGCGCCCGACTTCACCTCGGTGACGAATCGCAGCAGCTTGCGGCGGTCGTAGCTCTCCGGGAAACCCTTGCGGTGCATGATGCCGCGGCGAGTGAGTTCGGCGGTGGGATAGAGGAATCCGTCGGTGGTGACCAGATCCACCCTCGGATGGTGGTCCCAGCGGGCGAGCAGCGCCTGCAGCACGCGGGCGGTGGTCGACTTGCCGACGGCGACGCTGCCCGCGACACCGATCACGAAGGGCACCTGCTGATCGGGGTGCGTCTCGCCGAGGAAGGTCGCGGTCGCCGCGAACAGCCGCTGGCGCGCGGCCACCTGGAGGTGGATGAGTCGAGCGAGCGGCAGATAGACCTCCGCTACTTCTTCGAGGTCGATCTGTTCGCCGAGACCGCGCAGGCCGCGCAGTTCTTCCTCGGTGAGCACCAGCGGAGTCGACTTACGCAGTGTGCGCCACTGTTTCCGGTCGAATTCCACATACGGACTGGGCTCGCTCATTCGTCCCACTTACCCGACGCTCCCGTTCGGCAAACGCGTACACATACCGTGTCGGCTCCGTGCGATTCGGTCTAACTCTGCCCGCATAACCGAATTCTGCTCTGCGTCAACAGCGTGGGAAAAGCGGGGTACCGATACGGGGGTAACCGGGTCGAAGCTGAGTGCATTTCGCCGGGCTCACCCCATGTCGGCGTCGCGCGATTGTGCCGCGCAAGGTCTCCTGGTGAGCGGCTAATGTCGGCGGGATGCAAGCGCATCCACTGGTGACCGAGTACCTGCGGCTCGGGTTGGCATTCGACCGGCTCGAAGACGGGTTCGTGGACGCGTTCACCGGGAATCCGGCCCTGCGCCGCGAAGTGGCGAACGCACCGGCGCCGGAACCACGGCAGCTGGCCCGCCGGGCGGCCGAGCTGCGTGCCGGATTGCCCGATGCGGGGCTCGGCGCGGAGCGCACCGAATTCCTCGACGTGCACCTGCGCGCGCTGGAATGTTCCGGCCGCAAGTTCGCCGGGGATGACATCGGTTTCGTCGACGAGGTGCGTGCCTACTTCGACGTGGACATCGCGCCGGGCGACGTCGAGGACTATCGCGACGCGCACCGGCAGATGGACGAGGTGCTCGCCGGTGTCGGCCCGCTGGCCGAGCGGGTGGCCGCCCACCGCAAGGCCGACGAGATCCCGCCGGAGCGGTTGTCCGCCTGTGTCGAAGCGTTCTCCGGTGCCCTGCGTGAGCTGGTTCGTGACCGTTATCCGCTGCCCGACCACGAGCACGTCACCTATGCGGTCGTCGGCGACAAGCCATGGTCCGGCTTCAACTACTACCTCGGCGACTATCACTCCCGCGTCGCGATCAACTCCGACCTCAAGCAGCACATGGCGCACCTGCCGTCGCTGATCGCACACGAGTCCTACCCCGGCCACCACACCGAGCACTGCCGCAAGGAAGCCGGACTGGTCGCCGCGGGCCAGGCCGAACAGACCCTGTTCCTGGTGAACACCCCGCAGTGCCTGATGGCCGAGGGCCTCGCCGACCTGGCCCTGCGCGCCATCGTTGGTCCCGGCTGGGGCAAGTGGGCCAAGGAGATCTACGCCGACCTCGGCCTGCGCTTCGATGGTGAACGGGCGGAACGACTTTCGACCGCGTCGGCGAAGCTGCTCAGCGTCCGTCAGGATGCGGCACTGCTGCTGCACGACCGGCATCGCAGCGAAGACGAGGTCGCGGAGTTCCTGCAGACCTGGAGCCTGGCCACCCCGGAACGCGCCCGCCAGTCCCTGCGCTTCCTGTCCTCGCCACTATGGCGCGCCTATATCTCCACGTACGTGGAGGGTTATCGCCTGCTCGGTGGTTGGCTGGATCGCGCCGTCGATGTGGACGAGCGTGCCGACCGCTTCCGTCGCCTGCTGGACGAGCCGCTCACGCCGGGCGCGCTGCGCCAAGCCAGCCGCTCATAGCGAATGATCCAACGGGACATGGGGCGGGGTGATGCCGCCACCACGTCCCGTTGATCATGAATGCCGCATTCGGGCGTCGTGCCGCACGGTGCGATCCCCTCCGGTCCGTGCCGGGCGGTCCGACAGCCGCGACTGCGAACTCGCCGACGCTGTGGCCGGCGAAATTCGGTGCGCTACTGGATGACCGCGCGGTTCTGGCCGGCGGAGCGGGTGCAGCTGATCAGGGACAGCTGGCGGAGTAGTCCTTCGATCGGGTTGGTCGGTAGCGAGACCAGGGTGAACATGGGGCTCCCTCGAGACAGGGTGTAGCTGATTCCACCTGTAAACCGGTGGAATCGGGTCGTCTCGTTACGTCTCGCAGCGCCCCGAATGTGTGTGCCCCGAGTGGCGGGGGCAGCGGATGGTCAGGCGTTGGTGAAGGTGATGCGCACCGAGATGGGGTCGCTCTCCAGCGCTTTCATGGTCCACTCCGCGGCGGATTCGGGGACGCGGCCCTTGGCGAAGCTGCGGGCGCGGGCGATCACGTCGTCGTCGGGGACGAAGGCGGCGGTGCCGGTGTACCAGCGTTTGCCTTGGCGCAGGCGGACTTTCGGGTCGGCCACAATATTGCGGGCCCAGCCGGAACGGCGGCCGTGCTGCGAAATGAGCCACGCGCCTTGGTCGTCCACCGACACGGTGACCGGAACCCGGCGTGGCTGACCGGTTTTCGCGCCGGTGGTCTCCAATTCGGCGAGCAGGGCCGAGCGGATGCCGATGCGGTCGAGCAGGCCGACGGCAGGGTTGGCCAGGTAGCGGCCGATGAGGCGTTCGCGGCGGAACTTGCGGACGGCGGCGCTGGTGCTGCGATCACTCATGGCGAGACTCCCTGTCGCTCAGCGGTTTCCGCGAAGGATGACGCAGGTGGTTGTGGCGTGCGCGACCAGCCTGCCCTGTTCGTCGACGACCCGGCCCTCGGCGGTCGCGGTGCTGCGCCCGACGTGGATGGTGGTGCCGGTGGCGGTGAGTTTCTGGCCGTCGGTGGGGACGGCGCGGATGTAGTTGACCTTCAGTTCCAGCGTGGAGTAGCTGACGCCCGCGTCGAGGGTGGAGTGCACCGCGCAGCCCATGACCGAGTCGAGCAGAGTGGCGCAGATGCCGCCGTGCGTGGTGCCGAGCGGGTTGGCGAAGTCGGGGCGGGTCCGCAGCGAGAACACCACCTTGCCCTGCTCGAGCAGGTCCGCCTCCATGCCGAGCAGATCGCCGATGAACGGCGGGCGGTCCTTCATCGTCATCCCGAGGCGGAGCATTTCCAGGCCCGTCAGTTGCGCGAGGTCGATCGTGGCTTCCGACATGAATTCATCCTTTCGGTGAACCGATCGGTCCACATCTGTCATGATTGGAGCATGGACCGATCGGTTCATGCAATAGCGCTGGAGGAGGCGGGTCGCGTGCGAGACGTTCATGCCGCACCCGCGCCGCCGATAGCGGGCGGGATCTCTGGTCGACCGCCGCGCAGTGGTATGAGTCACAATGGCGCCCGTCCTACCGGCAACTTCCATCGGACAGGGGGTGGCGGATGACCACAGGCCCACGCGCTCGACTGATCGATAGCGCGATCGAACTGGTCTGCGAGCAAGGCGTGGCCGCCGCGGGTCTGGCCACACTGCTCGAACGCAGCAAGACTTCGCGCAATTCGCTGTACCAGCATTTCCCGTCCGGCAAGAGCGAGCTCATCGCGACGGCCACCACCATCGCCGGCGCGCGCCTCACGGCGGTGATGGAGAAGATCACCGTGTCGCGTCCGCCCGATCGGTGGTTCGACGCACTGTTCGGCTGGTGGGTCGCCGTGCTGCCCGCGAGTTCATTCCGCACCGGCTGCCCGATCGTCGGCGCCGCGCTCGCCGAATCCGAGCCGGACGTACAAGCCTCGGCCGGTGCGGTATTCGCCGACTGGCACGAGAAACTCGGCACCGGCTTCGCCGAGGCCGGCATGTCCGCCGAAGACGCGAGTTCCTTCGCCAGCTTCGTGATCAGTGCGATGGAGGGCGCCATCGTGCAGTCGCGCGCGGTGAAATCCACCAAGCCGCTGACCGACGCGCAGCAGCACCTTTCGGTCCTGCTCGACCGCTACCTGCCACCCGTCAGCGACCGCTGACGGGTTCGAGACATGCGACGAACCCCGTGCCGAACAGCACAGTGGCGGCCCATAGACTGTGACGGTGACGCAGACGACGGCCTCGGTCAATACTCAGTCTCTCGGTGAGCTCGACCCGGAGCTCGCCGCCGCGATGGCGGGTGAGCTCGCCCGCGAACGAGACACCCTCGAGATGATCGCCTCGGAGAACTTCGTGCCGCGCGCGGTGCTGCAGGCGCAGGGCAGCGTGCTCACCAACAAGTACGCCGAGGGCTACCCCGGCCGCCGCTACTACGGCGGTTGCGAGCACGTCGACGTCGTCGAGACCCTCGCCCGCGACCGCGCCAAGGAACTCTTCGGCGCCGAATTCGCCAACGTGCAGCCGCATTCCGGCGCGCAGGCGAACGCCGCGGTGCTGATGGCGCTGATGAACCCCGGCGACAAGCTGCTCGGCCTCGACCTCGCGCACGGCGGTCACCTGACCCACGGCATGCGGCTGAACTTCTCCGGCAAGCTGTACGAGACGCACTTCTACGGTGTCAGCAAGGAAGACCACCGCATCGACATGGACGAGGTGCGCAAGATCGCGCTCGAGGCTCGTCCGAAGGTGATCGTCGCAGGCTGGTCGGCTTACCCGCGGCAGCAGGACTTCGCCGCGTTCCGCGCGATCGCCGACGAGGTCGACGCCTACCTGTGGGTGGACATGGCGCACTTCGCCGGTCTGGTCGCCGCCGGTCTGCATCCCTCGCCCGTGCCGCACGCGCACGTTGTCTCCTCCACCGTGCACAAGACCCTCGGCGGTCCGCGCTCCGGCCTGATCCTGGCCAAGCAGGAATTCGCCAAGAAGCTCAACAGCGCGGTGTTCCCCGGCCAGCAGGGCGGCCCGCTCATGCATGCCATCGCCGCCAAGGCCGTCGCCTTCAAGATCGCCGCGGGTGGTGAGTTCAAGGACCGTCAGGAGCGCACCCTGTCCGGCGCCAAGATCCTGGCGGAGCGGCTCACCGCCGACGATGTCAAGGGCAAGGGTGTCAGCGTACTCACCGGCGGCACCGACGTGCACCTGGTGCTCGTCGACCTGCGCAACTCCGAGCTCGACGGTCAGCAGGGCGAGGATCTGCTGCACGAGGTCGGAATCACGGTGAACCGCAACGCCGTTCCGTTCGACCCGCGCCCGCCGATGGTCACCTCCGGCCTGCGCATCGGCACCGCCGCTCTGGCCACCCGCGGCTTCGGCGACACCGAGTTCAGCGAGGTCGCCGACATCATCGCCACCACCCTCGCCGGCACCTCCGATGTCGAGACCCTGCGCGGGCGCGTCACCAAGCTGGCGCAGAGCATCCCGCTCTACGACGGTCTCGAGGACTGGCGCCTGCTGGGCTGACGTTCCACGAATCCGCTCGACGGGCTCGCATATTCGGTAGATCACCGGATGTGCGAGCCCGCGTCGTATGTGGACGTCGATCAGCGCCAACGCGAGGTGTCCTAGGTGGACGAGCCCGGCTCATCATGATCAACGGGACATGATGGCGGCGATACTCGCGCAATGCCGCCGTCATGTCCCGTTGGACATGCTTATCGGCCCGACTGCCCGGGACCGTCGTTCATCCGGAGGCGGGCGTATGCGGATGTGGTCGGCGAGCTGGTCAGAGTGCGTGTCGCCGAGCGGTGCGGTGGCGCGATCGCACTAGTGTTTTCGCGGATCGCCCTCGCTTGTCCGTCGGGCGCGGGACGCTGATTGTGCAGGTAGGTGACTCGACTCGACGCGGAGGCAACCTGGTGGTCGGCAGGCGTGTGGTCCCGGTGGTCTGCACGCTCGTGGTGCTCGCCGCAGGTGTGTCGTCGGCGGCGGCCGCGGCGCCGTCGGATGTCTATGTGTCCGTCGGCGAGTCGAGTGCGGCGGGACCTTTCATCGCGGAGCAGATCTACCCGCTCGACTGTTTTCGCTCCGATCACAACTACGCGCACCTGACCGCCGACGCGCTGGGGCTGACGTTGCGCGATCCGGCGTGTTCCGGGGCGAAGATCGCGAATATGTATGTGGCACAGTCATTGCCGCTCGGCGGCACGAACCTCCCCCAGCTGGACGCGGTGACTACGGACGCGTCGATCGTGTCGGTGGATTTCGGCATCAACGACTACGCCGACGACGGCTGGACGGCCACCGCGCTGGTGCCGAAACTCGCCGCGCTGCTCGGCGATATCCGCGCCCGCGCGCCGCAGGCCAGAATCTTCGTGATGGGCAAGATCCAGCGGCTGCGTGCGGGCGGCTGCTTCCCGACGGTGCCACTGCTGCCGACCCAGGCCGACCAGATCTACGCCGGTGTCGAAGCCGTCAACGCGGTGCTGGCCGACCAGGCCGCGGCCAACGGCGCCACCTTCGTCGATGTCTACCCGGCGAGCGTCGGCCACGATGCCTGCGCGCCGGAGGACCTCCGCTGGACCGAAGGCGTCGTCCCGAACTCGCCCGCACAACCCTTGCACGCCAACGCCGTTGGGCATCAATACGAGGCGCGAATGCTCACCGAAGCGATCCGAGGGACCACCTGATCGCCCGCAAGGTTCGCCGATCGACGGCACCGTCGCCTTGGGCGGCAATCGGTTTCAGTTCGGGGGGAATTCGATGCCCTCGTCATCGCGGCCCAGCAGATGCTGGTAGTAGCCGTCGGTGAGTGCGGCGCCTTCGGCGGACACCAATACGGTTCACGCCGAATCCATCCTGGCTCTGGCGCGCGCGATCGCCTCGTCCAGGTAGCGAGTCAGGTCGGCGCTGGTGCCTGGACGGATCATCAGGGCGCGGTTGGCGGGGACCTCGTAGTAACGGCCGTCGGGGGTGTCGATCCAGCGGAGGCGGCCGGTGCGCAGCGGTTCGGCGTTGCGCGGGCCGAGCAGGACGGCGGCGACGCCGCGGGTGACGCAGGGTTGGCGCCAGAAGCGGCGGTAGCGCTCCTTGACCTCGCTGGCGGGTGCGCTACCGAAGTGGTCGGGGCGTTCATCGTTGAGATCGTCCAGCAGGAAAGACTTTTCGCCCGTGGTGCCCGCGGCGGTCTCCGGCAACAATCGGACAAGTTCGGTCGCGAGCTGGTCGACGCGGCATCGGCGCAACTGGACTCGGCCGCCGGTCGATGCGGGCGTCTGCTGCGCGATCACACCGGCGCCGCCGCGCGTGGCACAGCCGATCGCGCGCATCTCGATGCCGTCGCGGGTGTTGTCGTAGCCGAACAGCTCGATGCGCCAGTCGGGTTGGGCGAGCACGGTGATGGCGCGGGACAGCGGGATGCGCTCCGTGCGGGCCAGCTCGTCGCGGAAATCCTGTTGGTAGGCCTGGTATTCGCGCAGACCGGGGAAGCGGCTGGTGAAGCGGAACGGAAAGGGCAGGCGATCGAGACCGGTACCGAACCAGGCGGCCGCGAACTGCTCTGCCGACAGCGACCACTGCGCCGTCATTTCTCCCCGATCACCGGCGGCACAGTCTTTTCCACCTCGCCGAGCAGTTCCTTGGCGTGCTCTTCGGTGCGCAGGTAGCCCGCGGTCTTGTGTTCGCCGTCGTCCTCACCCCTGGTGCGGCCGCCGTGCGGAAACATGCCGGGATAGCCCGACGTTCCCGGTGCGCCGGGTCGGCCGGGAGTGACGGTGGGCTGAGCGCCCGCCGCGACCGGTTGGGTGGCGGGCAGCGGCGGCCGGGAGGTGCCTGGGCCACCTGCTTCGCGGACCGGACTCGCCGGGGTGCTCGGGCGATCGCCGACGCTCGGTGCGCCCGATCTGTTCGGGGTAGCCGACGTGCTCGGTGTCGCGTTGAACGAGGCGGGCGTGACGGTCGTCGGTGTCGAGGGCAGTGTCGTGGTGGGGAGCGCCGTCGTGATCGGGTTCGCCGAGATGGCCGGGGTGGTGGCCGGAGAGGCCGGGGTGGTCGCCGCCGTTGTCGTCGCGGCCGGGGTGGTCGATGTGCCGTTGGTCTGATCCGGCGAAACAGACTGCGGGGCATCCTTTTCCGGGGTTTTATCGGATTCGGGCGTGCCGGTGTTCGTCGGCTCGTCGGCCTTGTTCGTCGACTGGTCGGTTTTGTCGCTGGGTGCCTGTTTACTGGAATCCCCAGTGCCAGAACCGTTGTTGTTGTCGGGACTCTGCACCGGGCCGGGGATCGTGCCCGTATCGATGCTGCTGTCCCCGCCGGGCGGTAGCGCGGAGACCGGGTTGATCGGCGGCGGCAGCGTCGGAATGGCTGGCGCGGTGGTGCCGTACGGCTGGATGTACTGGGTGGTCATGTCGTCGCGGGCCTGTTCCTCCGCGGCGTTCCGCAGCTCGGGCCCGCGTGGATTTGTCGAGGTCTCCACTACGTCGGGCACCGATATCTTGAACTTCGCGGCCGCGCTCGCCGCCTGCGACAACGGTGTGGTCTGCGCGTTCAGTGTGTCGCCGAAGTCGCCGACCTGGGTCGCGTAGTCGCGGATGCCGCGCACCGCGTTATCGGCCGCCGCACCCTCCCAATGCTGTTCGACCGCCTGCTTGATGGCGGTCTCGAATTGGTGACCGGCGTCCTTTACCGCCGTCGAGATCTTCGACCACGCGTCGAACACGCTGTCGAGCCCGCCCGGGTTCATCTGGTCGGCGGCCTGCTTGATCTCGGCGTGGGTAAAGCTTTGCGCGTTCTCCGGATTGGTGATCGCGCGGCCATCGGTTTGTTTCATGATCGCTCCCCCGTGGGGTTGTTCAGCTGCCCGCGGGCAGCAATGGTGCGACTGCTTGGGCGATGTCGGTGGCGATATCGCAGGCGACGAGGTTCTTGTTCGCCGGTGTCGGCGGAATGTTGGTCACGATGTAGAGCGAGCCGGTGCGCATCTCGATGTTGATCGAACACCCGCCGGGGACGTTGGGCTGAGCCTCGTAGCGCACCGCCTGCCGTGCGCCCGTCGGGATCTCGACGGCGGTCGGGAACTTCTCCCGCACCTGGGGGATGGTGCCGTTGGTCGTCTCGATGAGGAAGCCGTAGCTCGCCTTCGCGACGTAACCGCAGCCCTTCCAGGTGATCGCGCCCGCACTGTTCTGCTTCGGTTCCGGCAGTTTCGCGTTCCATTGATGTTGGGCCAAGAACTGCGGTGTCAGTGCGGTGCACGGGTCGAAAGCGTTGGCAGGGTTGGCTTCTGCCGAGGTGGCAGGGGTGGTCGCGGACGAGGTCGCCGGTGGTGGTGTGCCTGCCGCCTTGTCATCGGTGCAGCCGGTCAGCAGCAGTAGTCCGGCCGCCGCTGCCGCGAAACCGGTTCGGGCAGTGGCTGTTGCACGGGAGCCGAGGTTCATACGTTGAGCTCCCGCAGCTTGGCGGCGAACGCCGCGTCGGTGCGGACGTAGGTGTCGCGGATGGCCGCGAACATGGCCTGGATCTCCTGGGCTACCGCGATGTAGTCGGTGAGGGTGTCGTAGGCGTTGTTCGGGCCGCCGAATGCTTTCTCGCGGAACATGGTGACCAGTTCGATGGCGGAGGACAATCGAGGATTGGCTTCGCCTAGGCCCCAATACGATTGCTCACCGAGTGCCCGCGCGTCGGTTTGCACCCCGACCAGCGAGTCGATCAAGTCCTGACATGCCTTGTCGATATCGACGAACCCTTGCGGATCCATCCGCACCTTCAGCGCCCCGGTTTTCGCATCCTCGATGTACCCGGGAAACGGGCTGTCCACCGCCATCACCGTCCCCTTTCATGAGTGCCTCTGACCCTATAGACGCGCCCCACCCCGGTTCGGTTCCATCGAAACACAGCCAATTCTCCGGTGTCAGCACATCGGCGGATCGGCCAGCGCATACCGGTCGGCCTGGTACCGGTGCGCGGGCCGAAACTTCCGCGCGGCCAACGGTTTCAGTTGATCTCGGTGGCGCCGACCATGGCCGGGTAGTCCCGCAGGTCGATGTCGTTGGCGGCCCTGTCGGCGTACTTCATCATCAGCGTGAACATCCGCGATCCGAGGAACCAGTTGCGCATCGTGATGCCGCGCGCGGTCTTCGGCGCGAGGAACCTGCCCGCGTTGCTGTTGCCCGCGATCTTGGCGTAGCGCTTCATGATCTCGTTGTAGCGGGTGAAGGCGATCGCGTAATCGCCGTCGGCAAGGGCGAGTTCGCCAGCGATCACATAGGCGCCGACCACCGCGAGCCCGGTACCGAAGCCGCCCAACGTGTTTCCGTATGCCGAATCGCCGACCAGCGCCACCCGTCCCTTGGTGTAGCTGCCCTTCAGCTTCGCCTGGCTGATCGAGTCGAGGTAGAAGTCGTCGAAGTCGGCCATGTCGTCGAGCATGCGGCTCACCTCCCACGACACATCGGCGTAGACCTCCTCGACGATGCGGCGCTGCGCCTCGGTGTCGTCGCGGGAGTAGTCGAGCTCGGGGGAGGCGAACATGTACAGCTGCTGGGCTTTCGCGCCACCGGTGACCGCGAGCTTGCCCGGCGCGTTGTGCGCATAGCCGGTCATGCGTTCGCGCGGTCCGCTGCTGTCCTTGTGCCATGGGTTGGCACCGGCGACGCAGTAGTAGTAACCGAGGTAGGTGACGAAGTCCTCTTCCGGTCCGAAGGCGAGCTTGCGCACCCGGGAGTGGATGCCGTCGGCGCCGAAGACCAGGTCGAAGGTGCGGGTCGGGCCGTGCTCGAAATCGACGTGCACGCCGTCGGTGAATTCGGTGAGCGCGCTGATCGAATCGCCGAACAGGTATTGGCAGTGCTCGGCGGTGCGTTTGTACATGATCTCCGCGAGGTCGCCGCGCAGGATTTCCACGTCGCCGCCGGTGAAGTCGCCGGACATGACGGCGAGCCGCTCGCCGTTGTCGTCGACGTACACCGTGTCGGTGGTGCCGGTCCGCCGCTCCTTGATGTCATCGAGGATGCCCATGCGCTCGAGCACGGTGAAGTGGGTCTTGCCCTTGAAGTCGACGGCCTGGCCGCCTGGGCGAAGGCTGGCGGCACGTTCGACCACGGTGACGTCGAAGCCGTAGCGGTGCAGCCAGTAGGCGAGAGCCGGTCCCGCGATGCTGGCGCCGGAGATGAGGACGGTCTTGTTACGCATGATTACTCCTGTGGCCTTTATCTGCGTCCGATGGAATCTGTTTCCGTGGGACACGAATGAGCGTATGGTAGACACAGTTTCGAGTCAAGACGTTCTCCGGAAGGATCTGGTCATGCCGACACCGACCACCGTTCAGCTGCTGTGGGGCACTCAGCCGCGGTCCAAGCGCGGGCCGAAGCCCGCTCTGTCACTGGAGGGGATCGTGGCCGAGGCGATCGCCCTCGCCGATGCCGAGGGGCTGGCGCAGCTGTCCATGCAGCGATTGGCCGAGCGCCTCGGCTTCACCAAGATGTCGCTGTACCGGTACGTGCCAGGCAAAGAGCAGTTGACCGCGCTGATGCTCGACGCCGCCATGGGCACGCCGCCGGATAACACTGCGGCGCAGGGGGATAGCGAAACGTGGCGCGCCGGGCTGCGGCTATGGGCCGAGTCGATTTACGAGCGTTACTGTGCGCATCCGTGGGCGATCGAACTCACGCTCGGCGCGCGACCGTTCGGCCCCAACGAGATGGCATGGACGGAAAACGCGCTCGTCGCGCTCGACGGCACCGGCCTCACCGGCCCGGAACGGCTCGACACCATCGTGTTGGTCAACGGCCACGTCCGCAGCCTGGCTCAGCAGCTTCAATCCCTTGGTGCTGACCCGACGCTGGAGTTGGCCGACCAGCTCGCCGAGATGATGACCGCGGCGGGCGATCGCTACCCGGCCGTCGCCGCCGCTTTCGCCGAGGATGCGGCTGCGGGCTCAGGCAGCTCGAATGACGCGCTGAACTTCGGCATCGAACGCGTCCTCGACGGTCTGGCCGTCCTGATAGCCCGCCGGGCGGGCGGGTGAATCGGCACGGTCGACGTTCGCGGGGCTGCCGGACGGACCGTCCTCGGCCTATCGTCGGACCATGACTCAGGACCTCGAAGTTCAGCAGGACGCGATCACCACCGTGCGGAAGTTCCTCACCGCGCTCGAAGTCGGCGCCGTCGCGGAGGCGTTGGAGTTGCTGCACGCGGACATCGTGTGGAAGAACACCTCGCTGCCCGACCTCGCCGGCGGTGCGGCGCGCAAGATCCTGCAGGGCCTGGATCGGGACGCGTTCGGTTTCGCGGTCGAGATCCACCACATTGCCGCCGACGGCAACATCGTGCTCACCGACCGCACCGACATTCTGCGCTTCGGCCCGGTGCGGATCGCGTTCTGGGTGACCGGCACGTTCGAACTGCGCGACGGCCGAATCATCCTGTGGCACGACCACTTCAGCTGGGAGAACTTCCTGCGCGGTACGGCCGTCGGGGTGTTCCGCGCCGCACTGTCGCGCGGCTGAACCCACGCGGCCGGGCTCAGTCCTGAGTCGGCTGCTGCTCGAGCACTTTTCGCCAGCGCTCGGCGGACTCGAGGATGTCGCGGCCGATGAAGTCGAGGTACCGGCTGGTGTTACGCGCGCGGGCCCCGGCCGGTGTGCTGCCGAATGCCTCGGCACCGAGCCTGGCCACCTCGGCCAGATCGTTCACCTGTTGCGCGCTGACCAATGTCGCACGGACCCAAACGTTTTCGTCGACGACGTAGCGATCCCGCCGACTGCGCGCATCGCGTTCGCGCTGGATCAGCCCCTGCGCTTCGAGGATGCCGACGGCCGAGGAGATGGTGGCCGGGCTGACCCGGAGTCGTTGCGCCAGTTCGGCGGCGGTGAGGCTGCCGCTGTCGGTGGTGTACAGGCAGGCCAAGGCGGCTGCCGCGGTCCGTGGCAGACCGGTCCTGGTGATCTGTGCGGTGAACCGGGCGAGGAATTCGTCGACCGCCGCGTCGCCCGCGGCTGGGGGAGTGACGGCCGCCGTGTGCGACCGATGCCTGCGGGCGCGTTGCTCGGTCGCCTTGTGCGCGCGTCCAGGGTGGTAGCGACTCGGGCCACCGTTGCGGATGACCTCGCGGCTGACGGTGGAGGTCGGTCTGCCCAGTTGTCTGGCGATCTCGGCGTATCCGAGACCTTCCGCGAGGCCGTCCGCGATCTGCCCGCGATCGTGTTGGGTCAGCCTGCCACCCGGCATGGGCTCGCCTCCTGAATATCGATCGAGCACGCGGATCCAGTATTGCGCTCAGTGGCACATCATTGCAATACCGAAGCTGATCATGCGCATTCATCGGCATAATCATTGCAATTCAGATTTGGAATCTACCAGCTTAAATGGCGATATAGCGTGCTTGGATCGTTGGCTATCTACTGAACGCAACGTAGCGTTTGGATGTAGCCAAAACACGATCGAAGTAGGAATCATGGTGAATCAACCAGCCGCCGAGGCCATCGAACTCCCCACCACTCGCCCGCCCGGCTGCCCCTTCGACCCGCCCGCCGAACTGGCCGCCCTGCCCTCGCTGGTCCGGATGAACTTCCCCGACGGCCATCGCGGCTGGCTCGCCACCAGTCACGCGACCGTCCGCGCGGTCCTCGCCGACCCCCGTTTCAGCGTGCGCTACGAGCTGGGCCACAACCCGACCGCCGATTTAGGCGCGGCGCCGCCCGCGCCGCCGGGCGACATGCTCGGTGTCGACCCGCCGGAACACACCCGCTACCGAAAGCTGTTGGCTGGCAAGTTCACCGTGCGCCGGATGACCATGCTCACCGAGCGCGTCGAGGAGATCACGACCGATCACCTGGACGCTATGGCACGCGACGGCGGGCCGGTCGATCTGATCGAGGCGTTCGCCTTCCCCGTCCCCGCGCTGACCGTGTGCGAGCTGCTCGGTGTTCCCGCTGTCGATCGCGATACCTTCCGTGACTACGTCGCCGCGAGCAACGACTTCACCTTGACCATGGACGAGCGGATAGCGGTCTACGCGGCGGGCGAGCGGTACATCCACGAACTGGTGCTCGCCAAACGCGCCGAACCGACCGACGACCTGCTCAGCGATCTCACCGGCAGCGACCTCGACGACGACGAGCTCGCCGGTCTCGGCACGCTGCTGCTCGGCGCCGGCCTCGACACCACGGCGAACATGCTGGCGCTCGGCACTTTCGCGCTGCTGTCGCGGCCGGGCCAGCTCGCCGAGCTACGCGCCAGACCCGAACTCGCCGACCAGACCGTCGAGGAACTCATGCGCTATCTGAGCATCGTGCACACCACGTCGCGGACGGCGCTCGCGGAAGTCGAGCTCGACGGGCAGGTGATCAAGCCGGGGGAGACGGTCGCGCTGTCGATCCAGGCGGCCAATCGCGACCCGGCCAAGTTCGACGAGCCGGACACCTTCGACATCCGGCGCAGCGCGGTCGGGCATCTCGGCTTCGGGCACGGCGTGCATCAATGTCTTGGTCAGCAACTCGCCCGCGTCGAGATGCGGGTCGCATTGCCCGCCTTGCTGAATCGCTTTCCCACCCTGCGCCTCGCCGTCGCCGCGCAGGACGTCCCGCTGCGGCACGACTCGGACATCTATGGCGTGCACCGGCTCCCGGTCACCTGGTAGCTCAGCTGTGCTCGTTCAGGTACTCCAGATAGAACGGCCGCAGCACCTCGGCGATCTCGCCGTCGCCCGCGTGGAAGTAGTCATCGATCATCGGCAGCACGTACTTGATGTCGGCTTCGCTCTCGCCGAGGTTCCCCGCGGCGGCCTCGGCGGCCGGAATCGAGGTGAGCAACCGCCACAGGAACTTGACGTCCCCGTGCCGCACGGCCACCTTCACCGCGCGATCGTGCAGTTCCTTCGACGACAGCTTCTCCAGGTCCTCGTTACCGGCCATAGCAGCGACTCTAACGGGCGCGGCAAGGCGGAGTCTGCCCGCGGCCACGCGTCGCGCCGAACCGCTCGAGATCACCGCCGAGCGTCTCGCGCCGACCGGGGTGCCGAGCAGCGACGAAGTGAGGTTTACCGCAAATTCACGGACACGCCTACCTGTGCGGGAGCGGGGAACCGTAGTTCGACGGTAGCGTCGATGGTGCGGGCCGCGGCGGTGTGGCTCGTACGGGAGGTCCTGACCGTGACTGAGCTAATCAGTTCGAGGGGGCCGGCACCCGGCCCTCGTGGCTTCTGACGGTAACGCCAGATCCCATCAGGACGGACCGGTCCAGCGAGATCGTTCGTGCGGGTGCCGCGCGGACAAAGAGGAGCCCACCGTGACTGCTTCACGCTCCGTTCCCGCTCCCTCGGCGCAATCCCGTTCCGCGAAAGGCGGAACCGCCGCGAAGGGGGCACACCCCTCGCATTCCCCGGCCGATACCTTTGTCATCGACACTTCGGTCCTTTTGTCCGATCCCTGGGCGTTCACCCGGTTCGGCGAACACGACGTCGTGCTACCGCTGGTGGTCATCAGCGAACTCGAAGGCAAACGGCATCACCATGAATTGGGCTGGTTCGCGCGGGAAGCCCTGCGCAACCTGGACGATCTTCGCCTGCAGCACGGCAGGCTCGATCAGCAGGTGCCGATCGGCACCGAGGGTGGAACGCTGCAGGTGGAACTGAACCACACCGATCCCGCGGTCCTTCCGGTCGGATTCCGCACCGACACCAATGATTCCCGAATCCTGGCCTGTGCACTGAATCTGGCGGCCGAGGGCCGCCAGGTGGTGCTGGTGTCCAAGGACATTCCGCTACGGGTCAAAGCGAGTGCGGTGGGCTTACAAGCCGACGAATACCACGCACAGGACGTCGTCACCTCCGGCTGGTCCGGCATGGTGGAACTCGACGTCAGCACGGCGCAGATCGATCAGCTCTACTCCGATTCCGTCCTCGATATCGATGACGCTCGGGAACTGCCATGCCACACCGGAATCCGGTTGTTGGGCAGTAGCTCCAGCGCGCTCGGCCGGGTCACCCCGGACAAGCGGGTCCAGCTGGTGCGTGAACGCGAGGCGTTCGGCCTGCACGGCCGTTCCGCCGAGCAGCGCATCGCGCTGGATCTGCTGCTGGACGAGAGCATCGGCATCGTCTCGCTCGGCGGCCGGGCAGGCACCGGCAAATCCGCGCTCGCGTTGACCGCGGGCCTGGAGGCGGTGCTGGAGCGGCGAACTCAGCGAAAGGTGGTTGTCTTCCGTCCGCTCTACGCGGTCGGCGGTCAGGAACTCGGCTACCTGCCTGGTAGCGAGAGCGAGAAGATGGGCCCGTGGGCCCAGGCGGTCTTCGACACGCTCGACGGGCTGGCCAGTCGCGAGGTGATGGAGGAGGTGCTCGCCCGCGACATGCTGGAGGTGCTGCCGCTCACTCACATTCGCGGCCGGTCGCTGCACGACTCGTTCGTGATCGTCGACGAGGCACAGTCGCTGGAACGCAATGTGCTGCTCACGGTGCTCAGCCGGCTCGGCACCGGCTCGCGGGTCGTGCTCACCCACGACGTGGCCCAGCGGGACAACCTGCGCGTCGGCAGGCACGACGGCGTTGCCGCGGTGATCGAAAAGCTCAAGGGTCATCCGTTGTTCGCCCACATCACGCTGACCCGCAGTGAGCGCTCGCCGATCGCGGCACTGGTGACCGAGATGCTGGAGGAGTACGGCCCCAACGCCTGAGTTGGGTGGTGTGTTTCCCCTCACAATTGCCGGGTAATATTCCGGCGATAGCTGTTCGGCATGACCCGGCGTGTCCCTAGGTGATTCGCCGGGTCATTGCTGAACATCGGCCTAGGCTGCCAGCGGCGTCACCGAGTCGGCGGCGTCCTCGGTAGCCACTTTCGAGAGGATGGAAATGCACCACTTCGCTCGACGAACGGCTGGATACACTGCTCTGCTCGCCGCCGCCGGACTGATCGTGACCGGATGCAGCAAGGACGACAACAAGAACGACAACAACGCGGCGGCGTCGATCACGACCACCGCGGCCGCGATGCAGCACGGTGACGAGCACGCCTCCGGTGCGGCGGAGGAGACCAAGATCGCCACGCAGCGCGGTGACCTCACCGTCTCGGGTGCGATCTTCGACAAGTACGTGGCCTCGGGCGGCCCGGCCGGTGCGCTCGGCGCTCCGCTGGAGGCGCAGGAGTCCGGCCCCGAGGACGGCAAGTACCAGGACTTCGTCGGCGGCACGGTCTACATGGCCAAGGACGGCGAGGCGCACATCGTCTGGGGCGAGATCCGCAAGGCGTGGGAGGACAACGGCGGCGCCACCGGCAAGCTCGGCTACCCGACCAGCGACGAGAAGGACATCGCGGGCGGCAAGGAGAGCGACTTCTCCGGTGGCACCATCACCTGGGTCGACGGTAAGACCACCGTCATGCCGAAGCAGTAGTCGGTTCGGCGTCCGGGACGGCCGAGCCGGTCCCGGACGCCCGTCCAGTCTCATTCGAAATCCCCGTATCACGGGCTCAGCCGCTAGGTTGTCTAGGTGCAAACTCTCTTGACCGATCGCGAGTTGCTCGAATCCCTCGCGCTGGACGTGGAATCCATTCTGCGTCGTCACATCGACGCCGCCGACGGATGGCAGCCGCACGACTACGTGCCGTGGGACGACGGCCGCAACTTCGCGTTCCTCAGCGGGACCGACTGGGCGCCGGAGCAGTCCGAGCTCAGCGAGGTCGCCAAGCTTGCCCTGACCGTCAGCGTGCTGATCGCGGACAACCTGCCCTCGTATCACCGCGAGCTCGGCAAGTACCTGCGCACCGGCGCGTGGTGGCGCTGGGTCGGCCGGTGGACCGCCGAGGAGAACCGCCACGAGATCATGATCCGCAACTTCCTCATGACGACCAGGTCGGTGGACCCGGTCGAGCTGGAGCGGATGCGGATGACGCACATGACCACCGGTTTCCGCCGTCCCGGCCTGCACCTGCTCGACGTGCTCGCCGCGTGCGCGTTCGAAGAGGTCGCCGCCGCGATCCGGCATCGCAACATCGCGGCACTCGGCGAGAACCCGATGGTCACCGCGATCGCCGAGCGCATCGCGCTCGATGACGAGCTGCAGGCGGTCGTCTTCGCCGAGCTGGTCGAGGCTGGCCTGAACGTGGCGCCGGATCAGGCGCTGCGTGCCATCGCCGACCAGGTGGCCGCCTTCCGGGTGCCCTCGGTGACGCTGGCCGACGGCCGCAACAGCGACGACGTGCTCGCCGCGGCCGGGATCTACGACCGGGCCGACGAGGACGAGCTGGTCTTCAAGCCGCTGCTGCAGCGGTGGAACGTTTTCACGCGGACCGATCTCGGCGAAGCGGGCGAAAAGGCCCGCGCCGAACTTTCGCACCTGCGCTGAATCACCCCTGGTCGGCGCGTTGATTTACCGCGCCGACCGGATTCTTTTTCTTGCTTCGCGAAAATGTGATGAAACGCACGTCGCGTTGCCAGCGATTAGCTGTGTACATCCGCATTGTGCGGAAGCAAGAAAGGAAAGAATCATGATTGCAGCAATTGTTGGTGGCCTCGTCGCACTATTCGGCGTCGGCGCCTCTGCGTTCCTCGCCGCACTCGGCATCTTTTTGTGATGCCAAGCGTGGGTACGTCGACTTCGGCTGATGTACCCGCGCACACGCTCGCTCGAGCGTCACGTTGGACCATGAGGGTGTTCAACGTGACGCTCGACGTAGCGTCGAAAGTTATTGCTACTTACCGTCTTCGACCTTCGCCATCGACAGCACGTCCAATCGCCGGTCGAGTTCTTCCTCGGTGAGCTTCTCATCGAGCAGACCGCGATCGATAACCGTCTGGCGAATTGTCTTCTTCTGCTTCAATGCTTCCTTGGCGACCGCCGCCGCTTCCTCGTAACCGATTGCCGAATTCAACGGCGTCACGATCGACGGTGAGGATTCCGCCAAAGTCCGGAGGTGGTCGACATTGGCGACCAGCCCGCGCACACACCTGTCGGCGAAGAGCCGGGAAACGTTGGCGAGCAAGCGAATCGACTCGAGCAGATTGCGCGCCATCACCGGGATATAGACATTCAGTTCGAACGCGCCGTTCGCGCCGCCGAACGCGACAGCGGCGTCATTACCGATCACCTGCGCCGCGACCTGGGTAACCGCCTCCGGCAGCACGGGATTGACCTTGCCCGGCATGATCGAACTGCCTGGCTGCAGATCGGGCAGCTGGAGTTCGCCGAGTCCGGTCAGCGGGCCCGAACCCATCCAGCGAATATCGTTGGCGATCTTGGTAAGACTGACCGCCACGGTGCGCACCGCGCCAGACGCCTCGACCAGCCCGTCCCTTGCCGCCTGCGCCTCGAAGTGATCCGACGCCTCGCGCAGCGCGTCCAGACCGGTCGAGCGGACCAGTTCCGCGACGACCTTCCCGCCGAAACCATCGGGCGCGTTGAGGCCGGTGCCGACGGCGGTGCCGCCGATGGGCAGCTCGCCGAGGCGCGGCAGCGTCGCGAGGAGGCGTTCGATGCTCGCGGCGATCTGCCTGGTGTAGCCGCCGAACTCCTGACCGAGCGTCACCGGCACCGCGTCCATCAGATGGGTGCGGCCCGACTTGACCACGGTGCGCCACTCGGTCGACTTGTCGAGCAGGGCGAGCCGCAGATGATCCAGTGCCGGAACCAGGTCGGTGATGACCGCCTCGGTGGCGGCAAGATGCACGGCGGTGGGGAAGGTGTCGTTGGACGACTGCGACATGTTCACGTCGTCGTTCGGGTGCACGGTGACGCCGTTCGCCTTGGCGATCGAGGCGATGACCTCGTTGGCGTTCATGTTCGAACTGGTGCCGGAACCGGTCTGGAACACATCGATCGGGAACTGGTCGTCGTGCTTACCCTCAGCGATCTCAGTGGCCGCGGCGATGATGGCGTCGGCCTTGGCCGGGTCGAGCAGTCCGAGATCCCGATTCACCTTGGCGCAGGCGGCCTTCAGCAGGCCGAGCGCGCGGATCTGCGCACGCTCGAGGCCGCGTCCGCTGATCGGGAAGTTCTCCACGGCCCGCTGGGTCTGCGCCCGCCACAGGGCGTCCACCGGAACCCGAACTTCGCCCATCGTGTCGTGCTCGATCCGATACTGCTGCGTCTCCTCGGTCATGATTTCGACCCTATGCCGCACCAGACGGCCATGGGGCTGCCACGCCTGTAGTGATTCGCACACGCGGACGGTGGAATAAGAAAAGACGCGCAGGCGGTATGCCTGCGCGTCTTTCCGGAGTCGGTGCCGGGATCAGGGCAGCGGCGGGACCGCGTGCTCGTCGCCGATGAAATCGACCGAGGAGTACTCGCGCAGCTTGGTCAGGCGGTGGTAGGCGTCGATCATGCGGACCGTGCCGGACTTGGAGCGCATCACGATCGACTGGGTCGACGCGCCGCCGCCGTAGTAGCGCACGCCGCGCAGCAGGTCGCCGTCGGTGACGCCGGTGGCGCAGAAGAAGACGTTGTCGCCGGCCACCAGGTCCTCGGTGGTGAGCACGCGGTCCAGGTCATGGCCTGCGTCGATCGCCTTCTGCCGCTCGTCGTCGTCGGTGGGGGCCAGCATGCCCTGCAGTTCGCCACCCATACAGCGCATCGCGGCGGCGGCGATGATGCCCTCGGGGGTGCCGCCGACGCCGACCAGGATGTCGGTGCCGGAGTCGGGCCGGGCCGCGGCGATGGCGCCCGCCACGTCACCGTCGGAGATCAGCCGGATGCGCGCGCCGGCGTCGCGGACCTCCTGGATCAGTCCGGCGTGCCGGGGCCGGTCCAGGATGCAGACGGTCAGGTCCGACTTGGACAGGCTCTTGGCCTTGGCGACCCTGCGGATGTTCTCGCCGATCGGGACGGAGATATCGATCACGTCGGCGGCGTCGGGGCCGACCGCGATCTTGCTCATGTAGAACACCGCGGACGGGTCGAACATCGCGCCACGCTGGGCGACCGCGAGCACCGCGATGGCGCCGGGCGAGCCCTTCGACATCAGCGTGGTGCCGTCGACCGGGTCGACCGCGAAGTCGACCTCGGGACCGGTGCCGTCACCGACCAGCTCGCCGTTGAACAGCATGGGCGCTTCGTCCTTCTCGCCCTCGCCGATGACAACGACGCCGCGCATGGACACCGAGTTCACCAGCTGCCGCATCGCGTCGACGGCGGCGCCGTCGCCCCCCTCTTTGTCGCCGCGGCCGACCCACCGGCCCGCGGCCATCGCACCGGCCTCGGTGACGCGGACCAGCTCGAGCGCGAGGTTGCGGTCCGGCGCCTCGCGGCGGCTCGGTGTCGGGGAAGATGCCGTCATTGCGGGGTGCCTCCTGTGCGTCGGTACAAAATCCATGCGCCGCGCGCGGGGTCCTTCGTGGTCACGCAAGCTGCCTGACCGCGCGCGTCGGTCCGGACGATTGTCTCACTCGAACTGAGACGGGCGTACACCCTGCTCGCCGGTTCGGGGTGCGAGAAGGGCCACCGGACGCGCGAGTGGATACTGAGTGCGTGTCCCCACAAAAGCCACGCATCATGAACGACTACCGGGATCTGTTCTGGTCGTTGATCCCGCTCGTGTTGATCGCCGTGGTTTTCGCGGGCCTGGCGAGCCAATGTAGCTTTGCCGCAAAGGGTCCGACGCAGGGACAGATTCCCCACTTCGATGTGCAGGCGGCGCTGACTTCGGACGCGCACAGCCTGCCATTCCCCATTCGGAACCCGGCCGTCCCCAGTGCCTGGACCCCCAACTCCGGCAGCCGCGAGAACATCAGCGGCACCGGCGGCGGCCCGATCAGCACTGTCGGCTATATCACTGACCACGGCGCCTACATGCGCTTCAGCCAGAGCAACGCGACCGAGGAATCGATGTCGCGTTTCGTCCTCGGCTCCCGCTACGCCAGCGGCACCGAGCAGATCGGCGACCAGAAGTGGATCGTCTACTCCGAGCCAGGCTCGGAACCGGCCTGGATCGCCGACCTCGGCCAGTCGCGCGTGCTCATCACCGGTGCGGGCCAGCGCGACTCGTTCGTCACGCTGGCCCAGGCCATCACCGGGGCACAGCCGCTCAAGCCCTGAGTCAGCAGGGTGCGACCCACGTCAACCCCGCTGCTTCTGTTGCTTCCCCGAGCCGCTTGTCGTAGGTCACCAATGCCGTGAGGTCGGCCGCCAGTTCTATGGCTGTCGCGAGGTGCAGCGCGTCGAGGCTCCGGACCGTGGCGGGTGATATCGCTGCGGCGTTCGAGCGCACGATCCCATCCATGTCGAGTCGATCAACGCGAGCAAGGACCCCTGGAACATGGATCAGATCGGCTGGCGCGGCGGCACGCACCGCCCGAACCAGCTCGACCTCGACGAGGGCGGAGGCCACCCACGGCGCATCTGGCCGATCATCGAGCCAGCGCATCAGCGCGGCGGATTCGGCCTCCAGATGGACGAGCTTCACCAGCGCACTGGTGTCCAGATACAGCATCAGTAACGCTCGTCGTCGCGCATCGTCTGCAAGGCCGCGCTCGCCTGGCCCTCGGCGTCGATAGATTCCCCGGCAAGGCGGCGGCGCACGTCGGCAAGCAGGTCGGTTCGACTCCTGGTTGCCGGTCGCATTCTCCCCTCGGCCAACATCCGTGCCCGGACATCGTGCTCGGCGTCTACCGGGACAATCCGGCCGATGATCTTGCCGCGTTCGGTGATCTCTACCGTTTCGCCCGCTTTGACCAGAGCCAGGCATCGAGCTGTGTGATGCGAGAGTTCACGGATGGGTATAGCGGTCATGAACTAATTGTGCCACAAATAAGTGCCACATGCGTGCTGCCTCGCTCAGCGGTGGCTGACCACGTTGACGATGGTGCCGCTCGGATCGCGGACGAAGAAGCGGCGCACGCCCCACTCTTCGTCGGTCAGCGGGTAGACGATGTCGGCGCCTTCGGCGGTCATCGTTGCGTGTACCGCGTCCACGTCGTCGACCTCGACGCTCATGTTCGGCTGCAGCTTTTCCGCGTCGGGGCCGACGAGCAGCACCTGGGCGGTGGGGTTGGCCGGGGAGACCATGGTGACGACCCAGCCGAGGTCCATCGCTTCTTCGAAGCCGAGCAACTTGTAGAAGTCGCGGCTGCGCTCGATGTCGGTGGTGCGGATGTCCGGCGTAGCCCGGCGGATCGTCATTTGTCGTCCTCGAGATCGGTGCGTGACAGCGCGTCCTCGACGCGCTTTCTGGCACCGGCGAGGTGTTCCTCGCAGCGGTTGGCCAGCGCTTCACCACGCTCCCACAGGGCGAGCGACTCGTCCAGGTCGAGACCGCCCTGCTCGAGCATCTTCACGACATTGACCAGTTCGTCGCGGGCGCGCTCGTAGCCGAAGGTGGCGATCTCAGCCAGTTCGGTCTCGGGCTCGGCCAAGGTCAGCTCCTCCTTGTTTCGGTGTCTTCGGTGGGTCGTTGCGCGCCTAGCGACTTGGTGCCGAGCGCGGCCGCGGCGACGGCGCCGTCGGCGACCCTGATGCGCAGCTGGCTGCCCGCGGGCGCGTCCTCGATCGTGCGCACCACGTGCCGCTCGGTCCCCGCGACGCGCTGCACGACAGCGTAGCCACGGGCCAGGGTGGCGGCCGGGCCCACCGCGGTCAGCTTCTCGCGCAGGTGCCTGGTCGCGGTGGCCTCGGTGCGGATGAACTGTTCGGCGTTGCGCCGGGCCGACGCGCGCAGGCGTTCGACTTCCTCACGGCGGCGGTCGATTTCGCGCAGCGGGTCGGCCAGCACGGGACGGGAACGCAACTGGGTCAGCGCGCGGGTCTCGCGGTCGACCCAGCCGCGCAACGCGGCGGCGGAGCGGGCGCGCATATCGCGCACACCGGCCAGTTCCGCGGCGGCGTCGGGGACAACGCGTTTGGCGGCGTCGGTGGGGGTCGCGGCGCGCAGGTCGGCGACCAGATCGCTGAGCGGGTTGTCCGGCTCGTGGCCGATCGCGCTCACGATCGGGGTGGTCGCGGCGACGATCGCGCGGCACAGCGCCTCGTCGGAGAAGGGCAGCAGGTCCTCGACGCTGCCGCCGCCGCGGGCGAGCACGATCACGTCGACGGCCGGGTCGCGGTCGAGCTGCGCGAGCGCCTCGAGCATCTGCGATACCGCGGTCGGTCCCTGCACCGCGGTGTTGCGGATCTCGAAACGCACTGCGGGCCAGCGATTTCTGGCCACGGTCAGGACATCGCGCTCGGCGGCGCTCGCGCGGCCGGTGATCAGCCCGATGGTCGTGGGCAGGAACGGGATCGGCCGCTTGAGCCGAGCATCGAAGAGTCCCTCGGCGGCAAGCAGTGCCTTGAGCCGCTCGATCCGGGCAAGCAGCTCGCCGATGCCGACCGGGCGAATCTCGATGACCCGCAAGGACAGTGTGCCGCGGCCGGTGAAGAACGACAGCTTGCCGTAGACCACGACCCGGCTGCCTTCCTGCAGCGGGATCGGGGACTTGCGGATGAGGTCCGGATCGCAGGTCACCGAGAGCGACATGTCCGCGGACGTGTCACGCAGCACCAGGAACGCGGTGCGGGTGCCTGGCCGCAGGTTGATCTGGGTGATCTGGCCCTCGACCCAGATGCTGCCGAGCCGGTCGATCCACTGCGCGACCTTGATCGCGACGGAGCGGACCGGGTACGGCTGTTCGGCGGAGTTCGCCGGAGCGGCGGGGGCGCCGTCCTGGATGCCTGGGGCAGGTGTGCGCGGCGGGCCGGGGTTGTCCCGGCCAGCCGTCGACGCGGAGGTCTGAGGTTCGGTCACTGGGCCCGCACGGTGGCGATCCGATTCGTCAGCATGGTCACGAACGGCGCCCTGGCCTGGGTCTGCTGCTCGTAATCCAGCAGCGCGGCGAGGTCTTCGACGGTCAGCATGCGCAGGCGGGCGCGCAGCTGCGCCAGGGTCATGTTGAGGTAGTCGTAGCGGGTGGCTACCTCCGGCTCGGTGATCTCCGGCGCGGGAGCGATCTCCGGCGCTGGTTCCGGTTCCGGCTCAGCGGTTTCCGGCTCGGCGACGGTCTCGACCGAGGCGGTGTGGCCGTTGCGCTCGGTCGCGCGGACGGCGGCTTCGTCGGACAGTGCCTCGCGGGTGGTGAAGGTCGGCGATTCGGGTTCGTCGGCGGCGTACAGGTCGAAACGGCTGGTGCGCGCCGTTGC
This sequence comes from Nocardia sp. NBC_01499, assembly GCF_045040275.1. Classification (NCBI taxonomy): domain Bacteria; kingdom Bacillati; phylum Actinomycetota; class Actinomycetes; order Mycobacteriales; family Nocardiaceae; genus Nocardia; species Nocardia sp. NBC_01499. The sequence continues at coordinate 7,043,923 of NZ_CP109426.1, forward strand.
GCCGCTCGGGGTTTGCTCGGTATCGAGGTCCTCGTCGAAGGTGGCCCACTCCGGCTGTTCCTCCGGATTGTTGCCGAGACGATCGAAGACCGCGTCGCCCTTGAGCGCGAGGCTGGTCACGAACTGCTGGACGTGCATCGTCGTCTGCAGCATCTGGCTGATGGCGGTGATCGGCAAATTCATTGCGGCCGTTGGTAGCCGGCGAGTTTCCTCTATGGCGTATACGGCGGCCCCGGCGGCTACCCTGGCCAGGAACGGTGGTCGAAACATGGTCCTAGCCTGCCCGAAATGGTGTGCTATGCAAAGGTCGGGGCTCACGGGAGTGATTCTGGCGCATGGAACGGCGTGCGCGGCGCACGCCTCGCCGCCGCGCGGACAGTTCGCGGGCGCGATGCCGGACAGCGCACAGCACAATGCCCGGACAGCGCATAGTCGGTGCACGCACGTAAGCTGTCGGCATGTCCACGGCCATACCCTTGAACGTCGGAATCGCCCGCTCAGCGGGTGCCGGAACCGCCGATCCCGTCGGCGGCAAGCGGGTGCTGCTCGCGGAGCCGCGTGGGTACTGCGCCGGTGTGGACCGAGCGGTGGAAACCGTGGAGAAGACCCTGGAAAAGCACGGTGCGCCGATCTACGTGCGCAAGGAGATCGTGCACAACCGCCACGTCGTGGAAACGCTGCGTGAGCAGGGCGTCATCTTCGTCGACGAGACCGACGAGGTGCCGGAGGGCTCGGTGGTCGTGTTCTCCGCGCACGGCGTCTCACCCGCGGTGCACACCTCCGCCGCCGCGCGCAACCTGCACACCATCGACGCGACCTGCCCGCTGGTCACGAAGGTGCACCAGGAGGCGAAGCGCTTCGCCCGCGACGACTACGACATCCTGCTGATCGGCCACGAGGGCCACGAGGAGGTCGAGGGCACGGCGGGCGAGGCGCCCGACCACGTGCAGTTGGTGGACGGCCCTGCCTCGGTCGACAAGGTCACCGTTCGCGATGAGTCGAAGGTGATTTGGCTCTCACAAACCACGCTCAGCGTCGACGAGACGATGGAGACGGTGCAGCGGCTGCGCGAGCGTTTCCCCGCGCTGCAGGATCCGCCGAGCGACGATATCTGCTACGCGACCCAGAACCGTCAGGTCGCGGTCAAGGCGATGGCGCCCGAATGCGATCTGGTGATCGTCGTCGGCTCGCGCAACTCCTCCAACTCGGTCCGCCTGGTCGAGGTCGCCCTCAACGCGGGCGCCAAGGCCTCCTACCTGGTCGACTACGCCCGTGAGGTAGACCCGGCCTGGCTCACCGGCGTCCGCACCATCGGCATCACCTCCGGCGCCTCGGTCCCCGAGATCCTCGTTCGCGGTGTCCTGGACATGCTCGAGGAGCACGGCTACGCCGACGTGCAGCCGGTTACCACCGCCAACGAAACCCTCGTCTTCTCGCTGCCCCGAGAACTGCGCACCACCCGCGCGCGGTAAATCCGTCGCGTCGCGACCGCCTGGCCTGGCACCATCGGCCGAATGCCAGCAGTCATGACATCCGACCAACTCACCGCCCGCACCTCACGAGCCCTCGACGCGGCCATCGCCGCGGGCCGTGACCTCGGGCTGACGGTGACCGACGCGAAGATCCTGCACGATGTCTTCTCCGTGGTCGTGCACCTCGCTCCGGCACCGGTGGTGGTCCGGGTACCCACTGTCCTGCCCGCGCACGTCGACCTCGACGCTCAGGCGGCACGCCAGCGGGTGGAGCTCGACGTAGTGGCGTGGCTCGCCGAACAGGGCTACCCGGTGATCCCGCCCAGTCCACTGGTGCCGCGGGAACCCGTGCGGCGCAACGGTTTCTCGATGACGTTCTGGCAGTTCGTCGAACAGGACCAGAGTGTCGAGCCCGACTACGTGCACAACTCCCGCCTGGTCGTCGACCTGCATGCCGCGCTGCGCGACTACCCGGGCGAGCTGCCGTTCCTGTCCTCGGCCGAACCGGCGATGGTCACCGACGGGTTTGCCGCCCTCGTCGCCCGCCCCGACCTCATCGACCCCGACGATCTCGACCGCGCGCGGCGGGAATGGGCGATCTTGGCACCGATCGTCCGGTCGCGCGCGGAGTTCGAGGCCGCGTTTCCCGGCGTCGACCTACAGCCGATCCACGGAGACTCTCCCGCGGTCAACATCGTCCCCACCTCGGGTGGCGCGTTGTATGCCGACTTCGAGCTGGCCACGTTCGGTCCGGTCGAATGGGATCTGGCGTTCCTCGGCCCCGAGTGCGAGGCCGCCTACAACGCCGAGGCCAAGCGCCGAGGACTGCGTCAGCTGGACGAGCGCGTGATGCGTTTCATCAACGCCGTCGGCACGTCGAGGACGGTGGCGTGCCTGGCGCTGGTGCCGCAGCTGCCCATGCTCGCCGAGGCGTTGAAGCCGGCCATCGAGAACTGGCGAACGATGCCGTTTGCTGGTGGCCTTGGTAACTGACGACCTACAGGTTTTCGGGTCTGCGGCGGTCGGTGCGGCTCGAATCACGTTCGCGGTAGCGGACATTGGGTTGGGGGTGGGGTGGGGGCATTTCGCTGCGCCGGCGTGCGGGATTGCCGCGCGGCGGGTCGGTCTCCGTGCGCGGCATTGCCGCGGCGGGACGGGCGCCGGTGCGCGGGGCAGGACGGCCCTCGCGCGGGCGGGCGGGTCCGGCGACGCGCGGTGGGGTGTCGGCGACGGGGCGGCGGGACGGACGGGGGGTGTCTTCGACAGGGTCGAGATCGTCGGGTTCCGGCTTGGGGCGGCGGGTGCGGCGTCGGGCCGAGTCGCTGAGTCCCGCGGCGCCTGCCTTGCCGGAGCGCGGGCGCTTGGTTCCGGGACGACCCCAGCTTTCGCCGCGCTTGGACCCCTTCGCGCCGTCCGCGGGCTCGCTGCGGCGCTGCAGCATGATGCGGGCACCGCCGATCAGCAGCACGAGCGCGGTGGCGAGGAACATGGTGGGGAAGCGCTCGACCAGTGGGACGGCCAGCTTCAGCAGGATCTCGGTGATCGAGCTCATGGCAACGCCGGTCAGCTGCTTGTAGGCCAGCGGAACCGCGATGAACAGCAGCAGCGGCGGAAGCACCATGGTGGTGAACAGGCCGCGGTAGCGGACTGTCAGTACGGCTGCGACACAACCGACGATGTATAGCGCGGCGAAGGTACCGGTCAGATCGGTACTGTCGCCGTTCGCATCGATCAAGAAACCCAGAAACGTGCAGGCAACCGCGATCAGGACTGCCGCGCCCACCGGGAGACCGGGGACAGTCGGCAGTATCGAGCGATGCGGCGCGGGCACCCGGGTTCGCACACGTTGGGAAGCAGCCACATTATGAACACTAACCTTCGCCGCCCCGGACGGCGTTATGGCACGGCGGTTGTCCCGGCTAATCGTCGGCGTCGGCGAAGCCCACCGCACGTGGCCACGAATCAACCCGCTGGATTGCTGGCACCTCCTGCTCCGCTATTTCCAGGTCATGCAGTTTGCGCGCGGTGACCATGACCCGCGATTCCACCGACGCCACGGTGTAGTTGAAAGCGTCGACGGCCTTGCCGAGTTGCGCGCCGAGCCGGTCCAGATGCCTGCCGGTCATGCCCAATCGCGCATACAACTCCTTCCCTAATTGCTGAACGGTTGCCATATCGCGGGACAGCGCCTCCTGCCGCCAGCCGAACGCGACCGTGCGCAGCAACGCGATCAGCGTGGTCGGCGTCGCGAGGATCACGTTGCGGCCGAACGCGTACTCCAGCAACCCCGAGTCGGTGGTCAGCGCGGCATCGAGGAACGGATCGCCGGGCACGAACAGCACGACGAATTCCGGCGCCGGATCGAACGCGGCCCAGTACGCCTTGTCGGCCAGCTGGTCGATGTGCCCGCGCAGGTGTTTCGCGTGCCTGGTCAGATGCTCGGCGCGCATATCGGGATCGTCGACCATGCTCGCGTCGAGATAGGCACTGAACGGCACCTTGGCGTCGACCACGATGTGCCTGCCGCCGGACAGATTCACCACCAGGTCGGGCCGGACGTTGCCGGTCCGGTCGCCATCGCCGTCGCCACGGGCCGCGCGGGTCACCTGAGTGTCGAAGTCGACATGCCGTGTCATCCCGGCCAGCTCGACCACCCGCTCCAGCTGGATCTCGCCCCACCGCCCGCGCACCTGCGGTGCCCGCAGCGCGGCGACCAGCTGGCTGGTCTGGCTGGTGAGCTGCAGCGAGGTGCGCTGCATGCCGGCGACCTGTTCACGCAGGCTCGAATACGCGTTGATCCGATGGTGTTCGACCTGTTGGATGTGCTGGTTCAACGCGCCGACCGCGTCGCGCAGCGGGTCGACCATGGCCCCGATCGCCTGCGAATGCCTGCGCGCCGCATCCTCGTTCGCCGCGGTGAGCGACTGCCGCAGCAGGTGCTCGTTGTCGGTGGCCGCAGCGAGTCTCGCCTCCGCCTGTGCGGCCCGCTGCCCGGCGCGCGCGGCATGGCCGAGCCAGCCGAGCCCTACCCCGGCGGCGAACACCAGCATCAGTGCGACGAGCATCGGTGCGGTCATAGCGCCGATAGTGCCGTACCCCACCGACAAGAACGTGCGGGTCGGCAATTACGCAGCGCCGTGTCGGCAAACGCGGTGGTCAAGCCGTACATACGTGGCGGCGCGCCGCCGTCAGTCATGACGAGGCAACCGAATTCGTGACCCGCGTCGCTCGGCGGCGATCGACCAGGCATAGTGCGCGACGGCGTGATGCACTGCGCTGGATCGAAAACCACACTCGCGGTTGGACTATGAGCCCGGCGACCGAACGACTGCGGATCGGCCGCACAGTGCCCGCGTACGCCGCGAAATAGCCATCGGAGTGCCGGACGAATCACCGCTGACACGCCGAACGAAAGAGCGGCTATCCGACACAAGGGCCTCGGCAATTGAATTGTGTCGGTGCGGTGGCCTACGGTTTCGCGGATGCGGATGCTGCACACCTCGGACTGGCACATCGGGCGCACGTTCCACGGGGTCGATCTGCTTGCCGACCAGGCTCGTGCACTGGCCACGATCGCGGAGCTGGTGGCCGAGGAGTCCGTCGACGTGGTCGTGCTGCCCGGCGACGTGTACGACCGCTCCATTCCGAGTGCCGACGCGATCGCGGTGTGTAACCGCGGCTTCGAGGCCATCCGCGCCGCCGGTGCCCGCATCGTCGCCACCTCGGGCAACCACGATTCGCCAGCGCGGCTTGGCGCGGGCGCGAGCTTCGCGGCGGCCGGTGGGCTGTATCTACGCACCACCGTCGCCGATGCCGACCGGCCGGTACTGCTCGACGACGAGCACGGCCAGGTGGCGTTCTACGGCATCCCGTACCTGGAGCCGGACATCACCCGCGCGGAACTCGGTGTGCCGCAAGCGCGTTCGCACGCCGACATCCTGGACGCGGCCATGGGCCTGATCCGCGCCGACATCGCACAGCGGGCCGGGACGCGCACGGTGGTGCTCGCGCACGCCTTCGTCGTCGGCGGCGAGGCGACGGGTTCGGAGCGCTCGATCTCGGTCGGCGGCGTGGAGACGGTGCCGATGTCGGCCTTCGACGGCATCGACTATGTCGCCCTCGGCCACCTGCATTCCCCGCAGACGCTGTCGGAGTCCGTGCGCTATTGCGGCTCCCCGCTGCCGTATTCGTTCGCGGAGAGCTCACATCGCAAGGCCGTGTGGATCATTGAACTCGATGCCGCCGGACTGCACTCGGTCGAGCGCCGCGACCTCCCCCTGGTCCGCGGGCTGAGCAAGCTCACCGGCACGCTCGACGAGTTGCTCACCGACGCGAGCAACGCAGCCGCCGAGGAGCACTACGTTTCCGCGGTGCTCACCGACTCGACCCGCCCCGTCGATGCCATGCGCAAACTGCGCGAACGGTTCCCGCACGCGGTGCACGTCGAGTGGGTTCGGCCGGAGGGCAACCCGGAGTTGCGCTACCGTGAGCGGGTGCACGGCCGCCGCGACACCGAAGTAGCGCAGAGCTTCCTCACCGACGTCCGCGGCGTGCCGAGCGAGGGCGAAATGGCTTGGCTGGAGCGGGCACTCGCCGCCGCCGTCGCGGAACCGGATCGGGTGCTGACGGCCGAATCGGCAGCGGAACTGTCGGCGTGAGCGCTTACCGAGCGGCGGGTCACCTGCCGCTGAACAGCTGCCACGCAACGATTTCCGGTGGTGCGGCCGCATGAGGCTGCACAAGCTGGAGATGACCGCCTTCGGCCCGTTCGCCGAAACCACGGTCGTCGACTTCGACGCACTCGGCGCCGACGGTCTGTTCCTGCTGCACGGGCAGACCGGCGCCGGCAAGACCACCGTGCTCGACGCGATCGCGTTCGCCCTCTACGGCAGGGTCCCCGGCGCGCGCGGGGAAAGCAAGCGGCTGCACTCCGATCACGCGCCGGAACAGACACCGCCGCAAGTGATCCTGGAGGCGACCCTCGGCGGGCGACGGGTGCGACTGACCCGCATCCCCGAATTCGACCGCCCGAAGCTGCGCGGCACCGGCATGCGCACCGACCCCGCCAAGGCGACACTGGCCTGGCTGGACGGACGCGGCGAAAACCTCTCCCGGATACCGGATATCGGCGAGGAGATCATCCGGCTGCTCGGCATGAGCGCCGACCAGTTCTTCCAGGTGGTGCTGCTGCCGCAGGGCGACTTCGCGCGATTCCTGCGGGCGGACAACGAAGATCGCGAGAAGCTGCTCGAAAAGCTCTTCGACACCGAACGATTCGGCAGCGCCGAACAGTGGCTCGCGGACAGGCGCCGCGCCTCCACCGCCGATCTCGACGCACGCAAGCAAGGCATCGACCGGCTGATCGCGCAGGTCGGCGTCGCGGCGGGGGCTGGCCCGGCCGAGACCGTCAGCCCGCTGGAGTCCGTCGGCTGGTCGCAGGAGCTGCTCGCCATCGCGCGAACCGATCTGACCACCGCGACCACGGAATCGCAACGCTGCCAACAGGAGTCGGGGCGGGTGCGGACACTCGCCGAGGAACAACGCCGCTTGCACGAGCTACGCCGTCGAATGTCGGCTGCGCGCAAGCAACTCGACGACTACGCCGCCACGGCGGACCAGCGCGCCGCGCTGCAGGCCGAACTCGAACTGGCCCGCCGGGCCGAGCCGGTCGCGGCGGCTATCGACGAGGCGCGCGACGCCGTCATGCTGATGCGTCGCCGCGATACCGAAAAGCTCAGCGCAAGTAGGCAATTAGCGGCCCGCCTGCGCGAGCCCGGCGGTGCCGACCTCGGCGGCGTCGAGTTGATCCGGCTGGAGCCCACCGGCACGGATGGCGATGATGCGGAGCCGGGTGGTAGGGCACCGGACCGCGGCGACTCGGCGCAGCGAGATAGTCGGCCGCTACGCGCGGATCGTCGTTGCACCGAGTCGAATCGCGCGGACCAGGCGGTCATCAGGGACGACGCCGACATCGACGCCGCGATTCGGCGCTGGAGCGCGCTGCTCGGCGGGCTCGACGAGGTCAGGGCCGACGCGACGGCGGCCACTCGGCTTACCAGGGAGCTGGCGGGGCTACGCGACGAGGACGCGGCCCTCAACACCCAGGTGACCAAACTGACCAGGCTGCGCGAACAACTCCCCGGCTCGCTAGCCACCCTCGAGGCGCGCCTGCGCGAGGCAACCACCGCGGCCGCCACGCTGCCGACCCTGACGGCCGAATGCGAGCGGCTACAGACCGCCGCCGCGGCCGCGGTCGAACTCGCCTCCCGCAAAACAGGTTTGGACCATGCCCGCGTCGAGTTCGAGTCGGCCCGCGCCGCCCACAACGACGCCAAGGAACGGGTCCTCGACCTCCGTGAGCGCAGACTGGCGGGCATGGCTGCCGAACTCGCCGGTGGTCTCACCGACGGCCAGCCGTGCACGGTGTGCGGTTCCGCCGACCACCCCGCGCCCGCCCGCCCCACCGACACCGCCGTCTCCAAGGACGCCGAACAGTCCGCCGTGACGGCCGAACGCGCCGCCGAAGACGCCCGCGACCGCGTGCTTGCCCGAATCACCGCCCTGGAACGCGAGATCGAGGCGCTCACCGCCCGCGGCGGCGACGCCGATCGGGTCGAGCTGGCCGCCGCCCTGCGCGCCGCCACCGACCGCTACGAGGACACCGCCGAACTGGCCGCCCTCGCCGACGGCCTCACCGCCGAACTCACCCGCTTGCGCACCGACGAGACCCGCCTGCACGACGAACTCCGCGAATCCGATTCGCGCCGAAGCACCGTCGCCGCGAACGTCGCCACCGCGACCACTCGTCTCACCGAACTCAACGACCGCCTCCGCGTCGCCGCGGGCGCCGACGAAACCATCGACCGCCGCTACGCCCGTCTCACCGCGCTGGTGACCGACGCCACCACCCTCCGTGACGCACGCACTGACGCCGTCGCGGCCCGCGAACAGGTGGCCGTCATCGCCGACCGCGTCGAAAACCTCGCCCGTGCCGCAGGTTTCGTGCCAGAGCAGGAAGACAAACATCGGCGAGCCGAGGCAACGACCGGTGCGCAGGCAGTGCACTATGCGGCAGGCGCAGCGACCGATGAATCGAGCGATCCGGCCACTGCGCCGAGCGGCGATGCGACCACAGCACGCGCTGACGGTGCGGCGACCGCCAACGGCTCGGCCACCGAACCTGCACCTCAGGCAGCCGTGGTCGAGGCATCCCAGGACGTTGTGGCGCGACTGACCGCGTATGCGCGTGTGGTCACCGCGGCGAGCCGCACCCCGCAACGGCAGTCCGACATCGAAGCCGAACTGACCAACGCCGACCGCACCCGCGCACACGCGGAAGCTGTTCTCGCAGAACCGGAAATCCAAGCGGCCGCGTCAACCGAACCCGGCGACCTGACCGAGCTGGAGTCCGCCGTCGCCGCCGCACAGACGCGGCTGAACACCGCCGTCGCCGTGCACGCCGAGGCGAACAGGCGGGTCGCCCTGCTGGAGGACCTCGGCGGCCAGCTGTGGGCGGCCGTGGATCGAATCGCCCCGCTGCAGCGCACCCACGACGAACTCGCCGGACTCGCCGAGGTGGTCGCGGGTCGCGGCGAGAACAACCGCCGGATGTCGCTGCGCTCATACGTTCTCGCCGCACGCCTGGAAGAAGTGGCCCAGGCGGGTTCCCTGCGCCTGCGCCGAATGTCAGGTGGCCGTTACGAATTCGTGCACTCCGACAAGGCAGGCCCCCGCGGCCGTCGCGGCGGACTCGGCTTGGACATCCGTGACGACTACACCGGCGCCATTCGTCCGGCCAAAACCCTATCCGGCGGCGAAACCTTCATGGCCTCACTGTCTTTGGCGCTCGGCCTGGCCGACACCGTCGCCGCCGAATCCGGCGGCCTTGTACTGGACACCCTCTTCATCGATGAGGGCTTCGGCGGCCTCGACGCCGACACCCTCGACGCGGTGATGGGCGTCCTCGACGAACTCCGCGCGGGCGGCCGCGTGGTCGGCGTCGTCAGCCACGTCGACGAAATGCGTCAGCGCATCCCGAGCCGCCTGCACGTCCGCCGCGGCCGCACCGGCTCCCACCTGGAAGCCACCGTCGCCTGAGGCGCAGTGTCGAACTCGACGCGGTACCGAGGTCGAATGATGGGGTGATGGAGAACGCGGCGCAGGAGCTGGCTGTGCGTCACGCCTCGTGATCGAGCAGCCAGCGCTTGATCGGCAGTCCCCAGCGGAAGCCGCCGAGGGCCCCACCGATGCGGTAGATGCGGTGGCAGGGAACGAACAGGGCCGCCGCATTACGCGCGCAGGCATTGGCCGCGGCACGGGTGGCATCGGGACGACCGGAAATGGCGGCGTATTCGGTATAGGTGATCGGTGCACCAGCGGGGACCTTGCGCAGCACTTCCCAAGCGTGCATGAGGAATTCGCCGGATTGCTGACGCACCGGGACCGTGTCGATCGCGGCGAGGTCGCCGTCGTGATAGGCGGTGATGACCCGGGTGAGCTCGCCGAGCGAATCCCGTTGGCGCAGTTCGGCCGGACGCAACGTCGGGTGGACCACGGTGCACAGGTAATCCACATCGGCGGTCCAGCCGGCGGCCAGCACGGCACCGTCGGCGTCGACCACCGAGGTGAACGGGCCGATCGGTGTGTCGACCGTTGCGAAATCCGCGGTGGCGGTGCCGATGTGGCGCTTGGTCGCGCGAACAGCGGTGGTGGCGTTCATGCTTCGGCGCTCGCTTTCGAGGAGGCGGACTTGGCCGCGGCGGACTTGGATCGGTCGGCGCGGTCGGTCAGCGCGGCCTTCCACAGGTGCATGGACAGGTAGGAGCGCCACGGCGCCCAGCGTGCGGTATCGGTGAGGTCGATGCCGAGCACCGCGGCGCCCTGCCGGACCACCAGGTCGGTGTTCAGCAGCACGTCCGGGTCGGCGAGCAGCCGCATGGTCACGTAATCGGCCGTCCACGGGCCGACACCGTCCAACGCGAGCAGGTCGCGCCGCAGGTCGGCGGCGGTACGGCCCTGATGCAGCGCGAGCTCGCCGCTGGCAAGCGCCTCGGCCGCGCCGATGATCGAGCGAATCCGCCGGGTCGGGCCGGTGAGCACCTCGGCACCGCGTTCGGCGATCACCGCCGGGGTGGGGAACAGCAGCGGAATCGGCCCGTCGACCCGGTCACCGAGCGCTTCGACCAGCCGCGCGGTGTGCGTCGCCGCCGCCGACACGGAGATCTGCTGCCCGATCATGGTGCGCAGCAACAACTCCGGCCCGTCGAGGCAGCCCGGCACTCGAATGCCTGGCGAGAAGACCGGCCGTCGGGCTTCGTCGGTGGCGAGGGCGGTCTCGGCGTCCGGTGGTGATCCGGCACCGGCGTCCGGCAGTCGAGTGGTGTCCGGGTCGGCCAGCTCCGGTGTCGAAATCCGTTGTCCCGGAGTGACACCGAGCGCCTCGTCGATGCCGACCGGGTCGGCGTCGAGGTCGAGTAGATGGCGCAGCCGCGCGACTGTCGGTGCCAGATCCCGCATATCGTGCAGGGCCAGCTCGGCCCGCATGTGGTCGCGCTGGAAGCTTAGCCTGGTCGTCGCATGGCCGTGCGGGGTGCGCAGGTTCCTGGTGTAGGTGCGGTTTTCCCACAGTTCCATGCCCGGTGCCACATGCGAGGAGAGGAACCACTCCAGCCAGGCCTTGTCCAGGGGCTCGCGGTAGGGCAGCCGCAGGCTGAGCGAACCGTTGACGGCGGGTGCCGGACGCCCGTTCGACGTGGATTTCGCCCGGTGCGCCTCGGATCGCATGATGGTCGGGCTGACCGCGAACACCTCGCGCACCGTGTCGTTGAACTGGCGGATGCTGGCGAACCCGGCCGCAAAGGCGATGTCGGACATGGGCATTGCCGTCGTCTGGATCAGTAGTCGGGCGGTGTGCGCCCGATGGGCGCGGGCCAGTGCCAGCGGGCCCGCACCGAGTTCGGTGGTGAGCACGCGGGTCAGCTGCCGCTGCGAATAGCCGAGCGTGGCGGCCAGCGCGGGCACGCCGCCGCGTTCGATCACTCCGTCGCCGATCAGTCGCATCGCGCGGGCGGCCAGGTCGGCGCGGGTGTTCCAGAGGGGTGATCCGGGGGCCGCGTCGGGCAGGCACCGGCGGCAGGCTCGGTAGCCTGCCTGCTGCGCCGCGGCCGCGGTCGGCAGGAACGACACATTGACCCGCTTCGGCGTGATCGCCGGACACGAAGGGCGACAATAGATTCCAGTGGTCCGCACCGCCGTGAAGAACTGCCCGTCGAAGCGGGAGTCTCTGGTCGAAACCGCTCGGTAGCACCGCTCGAAATCAAACGCCGTGATCGTCACGCCAACCACAATGTCAGCTGCGGAGATACTCCGCTAGCGGAAATCTGCCATCACCCCCGATCCGCGCTGAGGCGTTGTCTGGCCGAGCGGTGAACGCGCAGTTCAGCCGCTACTTCGGCAGGCGGGGCGACGCCCTCATCGCGCCGCCCCGCCATGCCTCAGCAGCAGCGGTTCGTCGGGTTATTGTCCGCGTCCGCGTGCCGCGCGCGCCAGTACTCGCGTTCGGTCGGCACCACGCAACCGGGATGGCTGCGCGCAAGATGGTCGACGTAGCGCTGGTAGTCCTGGCCGCCGAGGATCGAGTTGAACCACCAGCCGACCGTGCGAACCGTTGTCGCACAGGCACTTCCAGCGGCACGCACGCCCCGCATGGTCAAGGCGTCGCTTTCCCCGGCGCGGTGCCCGGCCTGCGGACCTTCCCCGATTTGATCAGGGCGTCCCATTTCCGTTGCACCTCCTTCTCCTCCGAGGTGGCGAGGAAGGACGTCGGTGCGAAGATCTTCGACGGCTCGTCCGGCGATTCGGTGCTCGGTCCGCCACCGGCTCGCCAGGCACGCACACAGACCACGAGGCCGACGATCGCCACGATCAGCACAAGCACCGCGAAGATGATCGACAGGCTGCCCTGGATGAAGGTGTTGCGCACGACCTTGTCCATATCGGCGGCCGTCTTGGCGGGCGCGAGGACCTTCCCCGCGTCGACCGCGGCGACGTAGACGCTGTGCTGCTTCCAGTAGCCGATGTTCGGGTCGGCCGAGAAGATCTTCTGCCAGGACGCCGACATCGTCACGATCAGATCCCAGATCAGCGGGATCGCCGGAATCCAGGCCCACTTGACCAGGCCCTTCTTGATCACGATGGTCAGAACCACGGTGAGCGCGATCGCGGCGAGCAACTGGTTGGAGATGCCGAACAGCGGATACAGCGTGTAGATGCCGCCGAGCGGATCGGTGACACCCATCAGCAGCACCGAACCCCACGCGGCGACCACGATCGCCGAGCACACCCAGGCACCAGGGCGCCAGGACGGATCCTTGAACTTCTTGGCCGGGCCGCCGAGGTTGCCGAGCGAGTCCGACAGCATGAAGCGCGCGACCCTGGTACCGGCGTCGATCGTGGTGAGGATGAACAGCGCCTCGAACATGATCGCGAAGTGGTACCAGAACGACTTGAGGCCGCTGCCGCCGAGGAACTTGTGCAGCACCTCGGCCATGCCGACGGCGAGCGTCGGCGCGCCACCGGTTCGCGAGATGATGCTGGTCTCGCCGACGTCCTTGGCCGCCTGGTTCAGGTCGGCGGCGGTGATCGGATTCCCGCTCAGGCCAATGCTGTTGGTGTAGGTCGCGGCTTTCTCCGCGCTGCCACCGGTGAGCCCTGCGCTCGCGTTCATCGCGAAGTACAGGTGCTGGTCGATGATGCTCGCGGTGATGATCGCCATGACGGCGACGAACGACTCCATCAACATGCCCGCGTAGCCGATCATCCTGGCCTGCGACTGCTTCTCCAGCAGCTTCGGCGTGGTGCCGGAGGAGACCAGCGAGTGGAAGCCGGACAGCGCGCCGCAGGCGATGGTGATGAACAGGAACGGGAACAGGCTGCCCGCGAACGACGGACCCTTGCCCGAACTCGCGAACTCCGAGACGGCGGGTGCCTTCAGCACCGGCATGGTGATCAGCACGCCGACCGCGAGCAGCACGATGGTGCCGATCTTCATGAAGGTGGACAGGTAGTCGCGCGGCGCGAGCAGCAGCCACACCGGCAGTACCGAGGCGATGAAGCCGTAGCCGATGAGGAACCACGCGATGGTGGTGCCCGACAGCGTGAACAGGTCCTGGCCCCAACCGGATCCGGCGACCCAGTTGCCGGACAGGATGGCGAGCAGCAGCAGCGCGAAGCCGATCAGCGAGACCTCGCCGACCTTGCCCGGCCGGAAGAAACGCAAGTACACGCCCATGAACAGGGCGATCGGGATGGTCATCGAGATGGAGAACACGCCCCACGGGCTGCCGCCCTGCAGCGTCCCGTCCTTGCCCGGCGTCGCGGCAAGCGCGTTCACCACGACGATGCCGAGCACCGCGAGCAGGATCATCATGATCACCAGCACGGCGATGATCGCCGCGACGCCGCCGACCGCGCCGAGCTCGTCGCGGGCCATCTGCCCGAGGCTGCGCCCGCGGCGGCGGGTGGATGCCCACAGCACCAGGTAGTCCTGCACCGCACCGGCGAAGACGACGCCGATCACGATCCACAGCGTGCCGGGCAGATAGCCCATCTGCGCCGCGAGGACCGGTCCGACCAGTGGGCCAGCGCCCGCGATGGCGGCGAAGTGGTGCCCGAACAGCACCCGCCGGTCCATCGGCATGTAGTCCTTGCCGTTTTCCAGGATCTCGGCGGGGGTGGCCTGGTCGTCGCGCGGTTTGACGATCTTGTATTCGATGAGCCTTGAATAGAACTGGTAGGCGAGCACGTAGGTGGCCACGGCCGCGATCACGATCCAGACCGCGTTGACCGACTCGCCGCGCGAGATGGCAAGGACCGCCCAGGCGATCGCGCCGACAATCGCGATTGCCGCGAAAATACCCTTCTTGATGGGGGTGATAGGCGAACTGTCCACGACACCAACGGGAGGTAGGTCGGGATCTGTTCGGAGGTATTCGATGGTCGCCATGCGAACTACTCTCCCGTGAAATCGAGCTGGACTTGCTGAAACGTTCACAACGTAGCTGAGTTGAAGCGCCGATGAGCCAGACTTGAGGAAGTCTGAACATTGCGACGCTGATCGCGATCGCGGCGACGACTCGTACCGTGTGTTTCTACAAACGGGGGCGGGTACGGGTGGCCCGCGAGGCGTCAGCTGCCCCGGATCGGCCGTTGTTCACGGTCTCCGGGTGTTCGCCGGTGCGCGTGGGCGTGTCCCTCGCCCGGCGATGTTGCCATCCGTATGCTGCCATGCTGGCTCCGGCATCAGCCTGCCGGTCCTAGGTATTGCCTTTTCACATTGCCGAGATTCACGTATCCATCCGCCCGCCGCCGTGGAGGAGCTCGTGTCACCGGTTCGACGTCGCACCTTCCTCGGCTCGGCGCTGGCCGCGCCGCTGCTGGCCGCGACCGGCTGCGGATCCGCGGACGACGCGCTGACCTTCTTCTTCCAGGCCAGGCCGGAGGAGGCGCGGATGCGTATGACGATCATCGACGAATTCCGGAAGCGGCACCCGGACATCAGGATTCGCACCATCATGTCCGGCCCCGATCCGCAGCAGCAGCTGCTCACCTACTGTGCGGGCGGCAAATGCCCCGACGTCATCATGGCGTGGGAACTGCTCTACTCCGGGCTCGCCGAGCGTGGCGTGCTGCTCGATCTGCGCACGCTGCTCGAGCGGGAACCCGAGTACGCGGAAACGTTGCGCGGGGATAGTTATCCGGCGCTGTACGACACCTTCACCTATGCCGGTGGGCAGTACGCGTTGCCCGAGCAGTGGTCCGGGGTGTTCCTCTATTACAACCGGGAACTGTTCGCCGCGGCCGGGCTGACGCCGCCCGCGCGCTGGCGTGATGCCTGGTCGTTCGACGAATTCCTGGACGCCGCACGCACACTCACCCGAAACCGGCAGTGGGGCTTCGCCGACGCCTGGGTGCCGTACTACTCGGCCGCCTGCTTCGGCATGAATAACGGCGCGGAATGGTTCACGCCGTCGGTGGCGCCGACCAGGGCCAACCTCGGTGATCCCCGCTTCGCCGAAGGGTTCCAGTTCTACGCCGATCTCGCGGTGCGGCACCGGGTAGCGCCGAAAGTCGCCGACCAGCTGTCGATTTCGGCGCCGGACCTATTTCGGGCCGGTCGGGCGGCGATGGTGCTCGGTGGGCATTGGCTCTACTCCGAATTCGCCGGGCGGGATGGGCTTTCGATCGATGTCACCGTATTGCCGGTCGGGCCGCACGGTGGGCCCGGCGCGATCACCGATGTCGGCAGCACCGGGTTGTCCATCGCGGCGGACAGTCCGCGCATCGAACAAGCCTGGGAATTCGTCAAATTCGCTACCGGTCCGGTGGGGCAGGCCATCATCGCCGCTTCCGGACTATTCGTCCCGGTGTTGAAATCCGCGATGAATTCGCCCGGTTTCGCTGCCGCACACCGCGATACCCGCAACCTCGCGGTCTTCACCGAGGGCCCGGACAA
Source organism: Nocardia sp. NBC_01499 (assembly GCF_045040275.1). Lineage (NCBI taxonomy): Bacteria > Bacillati > Actinomycetota > Actinomycetes > Mycobacteriales > Nocardiaceae > Nocardia > Nocardia sp. NBC_01499. The sequence goes on from NZ_CP109426.1 coordinate 7,059,907, forward strand.
CTCCCGCCCGCTGCCGGTGACCCCCGCCTGGGGCAAGGTCTCCGCGCTGCTCGAACGCGGTGCCAACCGCGTCCTGCGCGGTGCAGCCACCGCCGCCTCCCTGGACGGACAGTTCGTCGCCGATCTGGACGCCCTGCTGGAGTCCCCGTGAGTGGGCAGACAGGCCATGGTGTGCTGGCTCGGAAGCGAGAGCGGGCCGGATGGGCCTTCGTGGCGCCCAATGTGGGCGCGGTGGCGGTGTTCTTGTTGTTTCCGTTGGGGTTTTCGCTGTATCTGAGCTTTCACTCATGGGATCTGTTTCGGCCGATGCGATTCGTCGGGCTGGACAACTATGGGCGGTTGTTCGGGGCGGATCCGTTGTTTCTCATCGCATTACGCAACAGCGCGGTGTTCACCGTGCTCACGCTGGTGCCGACGGTGCTGATCGGGCTGGGGATCGCGGCCGCGCTGAATCGGAAGTTGGCCGGTATCGGGCTCTTTCGGACGTTGGCGTTTCTGCCGCTCGTCGCGTCGACGGTGGCGATGGCGGTGGTGTGGCGGTTCATCTTCACCGAGGACGGGATGCTCGATATCGGGCTCGGCTGGGTCGGCTTGGGTCCGGTGCCCTGGTTGACCGACCCCGACCTGGCGTTGGTCTCGCTGAGCGTGGTCACCGTGTGGAAGAGCGTGCCGTTCGCGACGGTCATCCTGCTTGCCGCGATGCAAGGCGTGCCGGAGCCGCTCTACGAGGCGGCGAAGATCGACGGAGCCGGTGCGCTGCGGCGGTTTTCGGCGATCACGCTGCCGCTGATCCGCGGGCCGCTGTCGTTCGTCTTCGTGATCACCGTCATCAACTCGATGCAGGCCTTCGATCAGGTGTACGCGCTCACCGGAAGCAATGGGGGACCGGAGACCGGCACCTATCTGCTGGGAATCATGTTGTTCCAGAACGCCTTCGGGTTCTACGAGGTCGGATACGCGTCGGCGTTGGCGTGGGTGATCTTCGCGATTCTGCTGGTACTCACGCTGGCGCAGTTGCGGTTTGCCCGGCGGGAGGCCGTGGATCTGTGAACACTTGGCATGCCGTCGTGCGGCCTCGTTCCAGGGCGGAGCGAGCGATCGTGCGCCGGATGCTGCGCGGGGTCGGTATCTACGCCGTGCTGATCGGCATCGCGTGGTGTGCGCTGGCGCCGATCCTGTGGGCAGTATCAGGGTCGTTGAAGCGGGAGGGGGAGATCGCCGAACGGACCCTGCTCCCGGCGAGCCCGCAGTGGTCCAACTACGGCAAGGTCTTCGAGCTGTTGCCGCTCGGGCGGATGCTGCTCAACACCACGGTGTACGCGGTGTGCGTCACCGCGGGGCAGGTGTTCTTCTGCTCGCTGGCCGGGTATGCGTTCGCGCGCTTGCGGTTTCGCGGCCGTGACGTGCTGTTCGTCGCCTATCTCGGCACGCTCATGGTGCCGCTGACCGTTACGGTGATCCCGCAGTTCCTGTTGATGCGCGCGTTCGGCTGGGTGGATACGCCATGGGCGATGATCGTGCCCGGCCTGTTCGGCAGCGCCTTCGGTACCTACCTGATGCGCCAGTTCTTCTACACCCTGCCCATGGAATTGGAGGAGGCGGCGATCCTCGATGGTTGCTCGACGTGGCAGGTCTATTGGCGAGTTCTGCTGCCGCACACCCGACCTGCCCTGATGGTGCTCGGCGTGCTCACCTGGATCACCGTCTGGAACGACTTCCTGTGGCCGCTCGTGATGATCCAACGCAATGAGATCGCCACTGTCACAATGGGATTGGTGCGCCTGCAGGGTCAGTATTACACTCAGTGGCCGATTCTCATGGCCGCCTCGATGATCATCCTGCTGCCGCTGCTCGCGGTGTACGCGATCGCCCAGCGCGCGTTCATCCGCGGCATGGCCATGTCTGGCCTCGGTGGCCGCTGAACGTCAACGGACTAGCGGCCCAACGACGCTCGTCGCCGTCAGGCCGTAGACCCCAAGTCAACTTGCGCGATGTTCCGGGCTATTCGCCCCAGTAGGTGCCAAAGCTCCAGAGGTTGCCCTCGGGATCGCGCACGGTGAAGCCGCGCGAACCATAGTCTTCGTCGCGCACGCCGCGCAGCACCTCGGCTCCGGCGGCGGTGGCACGCTCGAACAGCGCGTCCGGGTCGTCACAGACGACGTAGGTCGAGTCGTTGCCGGAGATGCGCTTGCCGAACTCGCTTTCGTCCTTGCACGCGGAGCCGAACATCACGCCACCGCCGAGCGGCCAGCGCATTTCGGCGTGCTCGACGATCGTCGGGTCGTCCTCGCGTGTGTACATCGCGGTCTCCTCGAAGCCGAAGGCCTCGGCAAGGAAGACGGCCATCGCTCGGGCGTCCTGGAAGGTCAGGGCTGGCCAGACCGCGGTGCGGGTACTGATTTCGGGAGTTGTTGGATTCGTCATGCCCTCAGCGTCGTCCGGCGGACCGGTCGGTGTCTTGGACGGATGGAATCTCCTCGCTCAGCCAGAGCGTCGGGCTGGTCCCGGCCAGCTCGGCGAAGTCGCGATTCAGGTGGGCCTGGTCGTAATAGCCGCAGCTGGCCGCCACCTGCGCGATGGTGATGTAGGACGGGGTGTGTTCGAGCATCCGCCTGGCCCGTTCGAAGCGGGTGATCCGGGCAGCGAGCTTCGGGCTCAGGCCGAATTCGTTGCTGAACCGGCGCGCGAGATGCTGTCTGCTCCAACCGATCTCGTCGACAAGCGAGCTGACTGGCAAGGTACCGCCGGAGCCGACGACGGCGCGCCATGCCCAGGTCAGCTCGGGCGCGACCACCCGATCCGGATAGGCCATTCTGGTCAGGATCTGATCGACGGCGGCGAAGCGTTCCGGCCAGCCGAGCGGTTCCTGCAACCGCTCCCACAGTTCGCGACCAACCGGGCCGACCACATCGTCGAATTCCACCGACGTGTCCCAGAGCGCGGCGGCGGGCACGCCGAACAGCGCCCGGCTGCCGAGCGGCGTCAACGCGATCGAGATGCCCTCCTGATAGCCGTCGTGCGCGATGATCGCCGAACTCGCCTGCAAGCCGCCGACCGAACACCGGTAATCCTGCGGGGACTGGCTCGGATCCGGTTGTGCGACAACGTCGATGGGTGCGCCGATGCTGACGATGAACGTCATGTGTGCCGACGGCAGTCCGCGATGCAGCCCCGCCGGATACCCCGTCATGCGGTACCCGACGTACTGATCGATGAACGGCGCGAGCACGGACGCCGGTCGCGCCGTCACCCGTTCGGTGCTCGGCTCCATGCAGGTCACGCTACGCCGCCCACCGGCGACCGCAACCGCGGTGAGATGGCGCACTCGGCGGCGAAATTGAGTATGAGCGCACAGCGGAGTCTGGTTACCGTGTCGTCTTCTAACGATTTCTGGAGGTGTGATGCGGCGGGTCCAATACGAGCGCAGCGGTGGTCCTGAGGTGCTCGAGGTCGTGTCGGCCGAGGTGCCGACGCCGGGGCCTGGCGAACTCCTTGTCCGGGTCGAGGCGATCGGGGTGACCCTGCCGACGGTGCGGAAGGTGCGCGAGCAGCGCGAGCCGATCGCGCTGAACGGTGAGGTCGCGGGCGAGGTAGTCGCGGTCGGTGAGGGTGTCACCGGATACGCGCCGGGGTACCGGGTGACCGGGCTGGTGTTCGGGCACGGGTATGCCGACTACGCGCTCCTCTCGGTGGCGATGGCGTCGCCGATTCCGGACGGTGCGTCGGCCGTCGACGCGGTCGCGCTGGTGCGCAGTGGTTTGGTCGCATTGGGTGCGCTCGAGGCGGCGAATCCACTCGAAGGTGAGTCGGCGCTCGTCACGGCGGCGGCCAGTGGGGTCGGGCATCTCGCAGTTCAGCTTGCCAGGGTGCGTGGCGCATCTCGGGTGGTCGGCGCGGTCTCGGATCAGTCGAAGGCCGAGTTCGTGCGCGGGCTCGGTGCCGACGAGGTGATCGAGTACGGGCAGGAATCGTGGGGCGAGCCGGTCGACTACGCGCTGGACGCGGTCGGTGGCGATCTGCTCGGACCTGCTCTCGCCGCGGTGGGCCCCGGCGGACGGCTGGTCTACTACAGCTCCGGCGGCGGCACCATCCAGGCTTACGACCTGCTCGTCGGCGCCAAGTCGGTGATCGGGTTCCAGGTTGCTCGCATCGCTAAGGGGCAGCCGGAGCTGTTCGACCAGTGGCGTCAGGAGCTGTGGCAGTACGTCGCGTCGGATCAGCTTCGTCCCGTGGTGCACGCGGAATTCGCGCTCGACGCCGCCGCCGAGGCGCACGCGGTGATCGAGGACCGTGGCAATCTGGGCAAGGTCGTGCTTATTCCCTGATCACCGGTAGGGCAGGCGCGGGTCGGGGCACCGCGCCTGCCGCGTAGACTCCTCTTCTCGTGAGTCTCACCCTTGGAATCGTCGGCCTGCCCAACGTCGGAAAGTCGACGCTTTTCAACGCGCTGACCAAGAACGACGTGCTGGCCGCGAACTACCCGTTCGCGACCATCGAGCCGAATGTCGGCGTGGTCCCGCTGCCCGATCCGCGGCTGAACACCCTCGCCGAGATCTTCTCTTCCGAGCGCATCGTGCCCGCCGTGGTGTCGTTCGTCGACATCGCCGGCATTGTGAAGGGCGCCTCCGAGGGGGCCGGTCTCGGCAACAAGTTCCTCGCCAACATTCGCGAGGCCGACGCTATCTGCCAGGTGGTGCGCGTGTTCGCCGATGACGACGTGGTGCACGTCGACGGCAGGGTCGACCCCGCCGCCGACATCGAGGTGATCGAGACCGAGCTCATCCTCGCCGACCTGCAGACCTTGGAGAAGGCGGTCGTGCGGTTGGAGAAGGAAGCCAAGATCAAGAAGGACCGCAAGCCGGTCGCCGATGCCGCCAAGGCCGCGCAGGAACTGCTGAACAACGGCACCACCCTGTTCGCGGCGGGCAACAAGGTGGATTCCGAACTGCTGAAAGAACTTTCGCTGCTCACCACCAAGCCCTTCCTCTATGTCTTCAACGCCGACGAGTCGGTGCTCACCGACGAGGCGAAGGTCGCCGAGCTGAAGGCCTCGGTGGCACCGGCGGACGCGGTCTTCCTCGACGCCAAGGTCGAGGCCGAACTCCTCGAACTCGACGACGAGTCCGCCCTCGAACTCCTCGAATCCATCGGCCAGACCGAGCCGGGCCTGCACGCCCTCGCCCGCGCCGGTTTCCACACCCTCGGCCTGCAGACCTACCTCACCGCGGGCCCGAAAGAGTCCCGCGCCTGGACAATCCATCAGGGCGACACCGCCCCCAAGGCCGCCGGCGTCATCCACACCGACTTCGAACGCGGCTTCATCAAGGCCGAAGTAGTAGCCTTCACCGACCTCGTCGACGCAGGCTCCATGGCCGCCGCCAAGTCCGCGGGCAAGGTCCGCATGGAAGGCAAGGACTACGTCATGCACGACGGCGACGTAGTCGAATTCCGCTTCAACGTATAGGTTTTCGGCTGTTCAATCTCTGGTGATGTTCAATATGGTTGAACATCGTGGCCGATTGAACGTATGCGAGGGTCTGGCAGCCTCACGGTACTTGAACTTCGGCAGCGTTGGCCGCGCGGCGCCTAGCGTGTGGTGCGATAGAACTCGGCTGCGGTGATGGTGGCCGGAACACCGAGTTCGGCGGCGACCGCGGTGATCGCGGTGTCGGCGACGGCGAGGTCGGCTTGGCCGTTGTCGGTGAAATACGGTGCGATGAACATCGTGTAGTGGGTTCGGATTTCGTCCGCTGTGTGTCGGCCGAGGAACGTCTGGAGGTAGCGCACGGTGGTGTCGGGGTCGGTGCGGACCACCTGAAGCGCGCGTCGGTGAGCTCGTACGACGGCTTGGACCGTGGGGTCGTCCGGGTGGAGGTACGTGGGGTCGACGGCCACGCCGACGGTGGGGATGTGGAAATGGTCGCCGACCCAGGCCAGCACCTGCCAGCCGTGCTCGGCGGCGATCGCCTCCGGCGCCATGGTGCTGCCGACCAGGGCGGCATCGATCTTGTTGTCGTGCAGCCAGCGTAGGTCCATGCCGTAATCGCCGGGCGAACGGACGAGGGTGTTGATGTCGCGGTCCGGGTCGAGACCGGCTCGGCGCAGCACGATCCGGGCGAAGCACCCGGGCGCGGTGTGCGTGGCGTGCACCGCAAGCCGTTGACCTGCCAGGTCGGCCAAGGAGGTCAGGCCGGAGCGGGCAAGGAACCAGAACAGCGGGCGGTGCGTGTTGACGGTGAGCCCGACCCAGGGAACGCCGTCGGCCAGTCGGGACACGAGTGCCCGGCCGAGCCCGATGGTGGCGCCGCGGCGCAATCGGTCCTCGTCCCAGGCACAACCGTCGCGCAGCGAGACGTGCACGTTCTCGTCGGCGTAGTAGCCCTGCTGGTCGGCGATGTAGGCGACCAATTCCTCGTGTAATCCCCGCCCGACGTAAGCGAGATCGATGGTGTCCATGAACGTTCCCCCCTTCAGTACATGGCCATCCCGCCGTTGACCGCGGCGGTGGTGCCGGTCATGAAGGTGTTGTCTTCGCTGGCGTAGAAGGCGACCGCCTGGGCGACGTCGCTCGTGTGTGCCAAGCGACCCAAGGGGGTCGCGGCCACCTGTCGCTGTTTGAGCTCGTCATCGAGGACGCCCGCGATGCGGGTGTCCTCGACCGGGCCGGGCTCGACGACGTTGACCGTGATGCCGCGCGGGCCGAGCTCCTGTGCGAGATACCGGGCGAACTGTGCGAGTGCGGCTTTGGCCGTGCCCAATGCGATCATGCCTTCGCGGGGCCGCCGACTGAGACCGGTGCCGAGGTAGATGACGCGTCCCCACTGTTGTTCGGTCATGGCGGGCAGGACGGCTTTGGTGACCGTGAACGCCGCACGCATCTCGTCATCGAGCTTGCCGCCCAGCTCTTTCCACGTCATGTCCTGGAACGACTTGATCGCGTACGGGGTGAGCGCGTTGTGCACGAGCACGTCGATGCCGCCCCACCTCGCCTTGACCTGCTCGATCATGGTCTCGACCGCCGCTGTCTCGCGCACGTCGGCCTGAACGGCCATGGCCTGCCCGCCCGCGGCCTCGATGTCGGCGACGACCTCCTCGGCTGCCGCACCGCTGTGCAGGTAATTGACCACCACGCGCATCCCTCGCTTGGACAGTAGACGCGCAGTGGCCGCACCGATTCCGCTGCTGGCCCCGGTCACCAATGCCACCCTGCCGGTTGTGCCGGTCACAGTTCCACCTCCCGCTCATCAGCCGTCAGCAGGCTGCGCTTGTTCGGGGAATGACGGTAGATCGTCTTCTTGCTCAAACTGATTCAGCTTCAACGGTGGCTCGCCGCCCCTGCGCTGTCAAGACGCGTTCTCCCCGGCGGGCCGTCGAGCAGGTCAGTGGTGGATCACCTCGCCGAGTCGTGGCAGGACGAGACGCTTCCAGCTTCGTTCGGTGGCGTTGCGGACCATCTTCTGTTGACGGTCTTCGATGTCAAAACCTGTCTGTGTCAACAGGAGTCGGGTGCCTCGGCCTTGTGGTCGCAGTGTCCAGTCGACGATCCGCCGGGCAGGGTGTTCGGCCTGTGGATGAAACCAGCTGTAGGTCAACTGTTTACATGGCTGGGCTGCCAGTACCTCACACACGACCTCGTTGATCGATGCGGCTGGGATGGTGAATCGGAAGCGGGTTCCGACCGAGGCGGCGAATCCGGTCGGTCGAAGCAGCCAGCGCTCCAGTAGATCCGGGTCGGTCAACGCGTGCCAGACTGTGTCCGGCGGCTGTGGGAAGAAGCTGCCGAGCTCGACTGCGGCGGGATTCAACTGTGTATCAGCGATCATCGAAGCACCGCCTCGGCGAGAGTGCGGGACCGCTGCGGTCTTGGCTCAATTCTCCTGGCCTTCCTTGAATTTCGCCGCCATCTCCGCGGCGAGTTGCGGCTGCTCGGCCTCCATCTTCTGGACGTAGGCGACCGCGTCGCCGACGGTGCGCAGGCTCGCCAGGTCCTCGTCGGGGATCTTGACGCTGTACTTGTCCTCGAGTTGCACGGCGATCTCCACCAGCGACAGCGAGTCGATCTCCAGATCGTCGACGAAGGACCTTTCGAGCTGCACCTCCGACACCTCGATTCCGGTCACTTCCTCGACGATCTCCGCGATGCCCGCGACGATTTCTTCCTGCGTGGTAGCCACACAACTCCCTTTCTCGGTGTAATCACGTATCCGCCAGCTCGCTTGGGCGAGCAGCAGTGCCAGTAGGCTAAGAGCTCCACCGGGGTGGAGGTTCAAGAGGTTGTGACGGACAACACAGGGTCCAGCGTGCTGGTGAGCATTGGGGAGTTGGCACGTCGCACCGGGCTCGCGGTGCGAACAATCCGGTTCTATTGCGACGAGGGCATTCTGGAATCCCGCCGCAGTCCGGGCGGGCATCGAATGTTCGACGCCGACAGCGCCACCGAACGACTGCTGCTGGTGCGGCGGTTGCGCGCGCTCGGTCTCGGGCTCGACTCGATCGCCGACGTGCTGCACGGTGAGCGCTCGATCGCCGAGGCCATCGCCGCCGAAAGTGCGCGTCTCGACATCGAATTCAGGTCACTGGCCTGGCGGCGGGCGTCACTGCGGGCAGTCGATGCGGCTACCCCGACCCAGCGGGCCGAGCGACTCGCGCTGCTGGCCGCCGCACAGGACGGTGGTGCGGCACACGATCGCCTCGTACGGTTCTGGCGGCGCGTCCTCGCACCGGTACCCCGGCGCGACATCGACATCTTTGTGGGCTGGAATGTCCCTGAGCCGCCTGCTGATCCGTCCGTCGACGAAGTCGTCGCGTATGCCGAGCTGGCTGCTCTCGTTGCGGTCCCAGAAATGAACAGTACTGTGCGACAGCAACTTTGGCGGAGCCAGCCGGAGCTGATCGGGGACGGGCGCGGAATATACGTCGCCGTCGGCGATGTCATGGCGGACGTGGCGGCACTCGTATCGAAAGACGTGCGCCCGTACGGTGGCAGCGAACTCGATCGATTCGTCAACGCCCACGCCAGCGCCCGAGGGGAACGCGACTCTCCGCGTTTCCGTGAGCGATTGCTGAGCAACGCGGCCGACACCGACCGCCGGATTCACCGCTATTGGGCGTTGACAGGGCAGTTGCTCGGCACTCGTATCACTGTGGGACAAGCCCATCACTGGATGTACAACGCACTGGCCGACTCCGTCGACCTTGCCGGTGGGGCCGAGTTCCGCTCCGACGTCTGATCCGACGCACAGTTCAGCGGAAACTACTGCGGTATCGCGGATTTCGCCTCCGCCAGCTCCTTGACGCAGCTGTGCCGATGGCCGCGTAGAGCTGCTCGCGTTCCCCAATCAGTTCCCCAAATCCGTTCTGGCGCAATATCTGTTCCAATGATTCATAGGATCACAGGAACGGTTGAACAAGGAGATCCGCAGCCAATCGACGTCATCGGCATCTCCAGACCGCACCGCATCGTCGGCTCCGTCCTGGCCGAACAACACCCTTTTACCGCTACGGCGCGGTGACCTTGCCGCTAAGGCGCGGCAATGTCGCCACGGCCTGGACTGTTCGGCTCAGCACGCCGTCACCCCGGCCGAACTTTCACCTGAGTGCCCCCGTCGAGTGAGGACAGCATGCGAATCATCCATGTCAGACGGCTACGCGGACCCAACCAGTACGTGTCGTGGCCGGTCGCGGTCGCCTTGGTGGACTTGGAAGAGTTGACCAGGCAAGAGACCAGCGAATGGCCGGACTTCACCGAATGCCTGCTGCGCGCGTTACCCGGGCTGGCCGAGCATCATTGCGGGGCCGGTCGGCCCAACGGGCTGGTGGACAAGATGCGGCGGGGCACCTACGCGGGCCATGTCGCCGAGCATGTCGCTCTGGAACTGTCGCATCTCATCGGCAGGGAGGTGCATTTCGGTCGCACGGTCGATGCCGGTCGCGCCGGGCTCTACCGGGTGATCATGGAGTGCCCGGTCGACGAGTGGGACCGGGATCCGATCCCGGAACGGCTGTTTCGGCTTGCGGTCCGCGTGGTCGCCGAGCTGGCTGGCGGACGGACTCTGGACATCCGCGCCGAGTTGGCCGAGCTGACCGCTGACTATGAACGTTCGCGGCTCGGCGTGAGCAGCCAGGCGCTGGCCGACGCCGCCCGGGCGCGCGGTATCCCGGTCCGCCGGTTGTCCGACGCCGCCCTGCTGCAGTTGGGCCATGGCCAGCATCGCCGCCGGGTGTGGGCCGCGATGGACGAGCACACCTCGGCGATCGGCGTCGATGTCGCCAGCGACAAGGAGATCACCAAGCGGCTGCTCGATACCGCCGGTATTCCGGTGGCCGACGGGATCGCGGCGTACAGCGAGCAGGAGGCCGTCGCGGCGTTCGAGGAACTCGGCGGTCCGGTCGTGGTCAAACCGGTGGCCGGACACCACGGCCAGGACGTCCATTTGGAGCTGCGGGCGCCGGACGCGGTCGCCACGGCCTACCGGGAGATCAGCCAGCGGCACGCGGGCGCCCTTGTCGAGGTCTATGTCCCCGGCACCGACTATCGGGTGCTGATGGTCGGCGGTCGGCTGGTCGCGGCGACACAGCTGACCGCGGCGCACGTGGTCGGCGACGGCGAGTCCGATATCGCCGCCCTGGTCGAGCTGGCCAACGACGACCCGCGCCGAGGGGAGGGACATGACCGCCCGCTGACCAGGATCACGCTGGACGAGGCCGTCACGGCGTACCTGGCCGTGCAGGGGTTCCGACCCGACAAGGTTCCGGCGGCGGACGAGGTCGTGTGGTTGCGGCGCACCGCCAACATGTCCACCGGCGGCACCGGCCGCGACGTGACCGACCTGGTGCACCCTGACGTGACCCGGCTGTGCCAGCGGACGGCGGCAGCGGTCGGGCTCGATGTCTGCGGCATCGATCTGCGACTGGCCGATATCAGCGGCCCATGGGCGCCGGGGGACGGCTCGGGCGTTGTCCTCGAGGTCAACGCGTCACCCGGGTTGCGCATGCACCTGTCGCCGACCAAGGGCGAGCAGCGGGATGTGGCAGGCGCGATCATCGACCACATGTACCCGACCGGCACGCCGTCACGGGTGCCGATCGTCTCGGTGACCGGTACGAACGGCAAGACCACGACCGTGCGGATGATCGCGCATGTGCTGCGCGCCACCGGCTTACGTGTCGGCATGACAAGTACCGACGGTGTGTTCGTCGACCACGCGCTTGTCTATCCCGGCGACTCCTCGGGAGCCAGGTCGGCCGAGATGGTGCTCGACGACCCCACCGTGCAAGCCGCCGTGCTGGAGACCGCGCGCGGCGGCATCCTCGGCAAGGGTCTCGGCTACGACCGCGCCGATGTCGCCGTCGTCACCAATATCACCGCCGACCATCTCGGGGTCGACGGCATCGAGGACATCGAGGATCTGGTGCGGGTGAAGGCACTGGTCGCCGAGGAGATCGCCGACCGAGGCAGCCTGGTACTCAACGCTGACGACCCGCACTGCGTCGGACTGGCCACCTCGCCCGCGGTCGCCAGCCGCGACCCCAACGTGCTGCTGTTCAGCCTCGATCCGGCCAACCCGGTGCTGCTACGGCACGTGCGCCAGGGCGGCACCGGATACCTGCTCGACGACGGCTGGCTGATCGAGGCCGAGGGCCCGCGGCGAACACCGCTGCTGAACGTGGCCGACGTCGCGTTGACCTTCGGCGGCCTGGCCGCGTTCAACGTCGCCAACACGCTGGCCGTCGTTGCGGCATGCCGGGCGCTCGACGTGCCACGCCGCGCATTGCGGGACGCGCTCGTCACCTTCGACGGCAGCCTGCACAATGCCGGACGCAGCGCCGTCTACCACATAGGCGAGCGGCCGGTCGTGGTCGACTACGCGCACAACACGGCGGCCCTCACCGCGATCGGCGGACTGCTGCGGCGACGCTGGGGCAGCAGCCCGGTCGTCGCGCTCACCCTGCCCGGCGACAGGTCCGACGAGCTGGTGTCCGACGCCGCCTACGCGGTCGGCTGCCTGACCGACCGGGTGGCCGTCTACGAGGACATCGACCTGCGCGACCGTGAGCCCGGCGAGATGACCAAGCTGATCACCGCGGCGCTGTGTGCGGCCGACCCGAGCATCAAAGCCGTCCCCTGCACCGGCATGGAAGACGCCTTCACGACGGCCCTCTCGATGGCGGCACCCGACGAACCGGTGCTGCTCGTCTACGAGAAGCTCACGCAGGCACAGGACATGCTCGCCGAACACCGAGCCATCGAAGGGATGCTCGCGACCACCGTCGAGGACACGATCAAAACCGCAGTCAATCGGTTGGATGGTTTGCACGATGCGAATTCCGATGTCTCGGAACAGATCCAAAGCCACTTCCACTGCTGAGAAGTCCAGCACGGACGAACTCAACGATCGAGAGTCGGAGAGCTACGACGCCGATCTCAGCTCGGTGCGGTTCGGCGCGGTGCTGCGCAAGTTGCCGAGGCTTGTCGTCCAGGTAGCCCGGTTGTGCTGGGCGGCAAGCCGAGTGGACACCACGGTGACCTTGCTGCTCGACGTGGTCGCCGGTGCGCTCGGTGCCTTCGGGCTGTTGGCGACCAACCGGGTGCTCAGCGCGTTGTTCCTGGACGGGCCGACACCCTCGCGCTTGATGGCGGCGATGCCGTCCCTGTTGCTTGTCGGCGGCATCGGGGTCCTGCGCGTCGGGCTCACGGTCGGGTCGAGTTGGTCGGAGGCGCGACTGAAACCGTTGGTGGAGAACGTTGTCGAGCGTCGGCTGTTCGAGGTCACCACCCGGGTCGAGCTGGTCGCCTTCGACGATCCACTGTTCCACGCTACCCTGAGCCGGGCTCGCGACCGAGGCCTGACCGAGGCGTATCGGTTGGTCACCACCGTCACCGCCGTGCTCACCTCGATCATCGGATTCGTCTCCGCGGCAACGGTGCTCGGGCTGCTGAACCCGATCCTGCTGCCGCTGCTATTGGTCGCGGCGATACCCGACGGGCTGATCGCGCTGCGCATCGCCAAGACCAGATACCAAGTCACTTACCAGCTTTCGGCGAGCCGACGCCGCAAGTGGATCCTCACCGACCTGATGGCCGACCGGCGTTCGGCCGCCGAGATCCGGGCGTTCAACATGGGTGGCTTTCTGCTGGACGCCTACGACCAGCTCGCCAGCCACGTGCGAGCCGTACAACTGGCATTGGCTCGTCGGCAGACGATGATGACCGTCGGCGGCGACGTCGTCGGTGGCCTCGGTCTCGGGCTTGTCTACTTGGCGCTCGGGCTGTTGCTCTACTACGGCGCCATGCCACTTGCGGTGGCGGGCACCGCGATGTTGGCCATCCGTTCCGGGCAGTCCTCGCTCTACGGATTGCTGTACGCGGTCAACCAATGCTTCGAGTCCGGGCTGTATTTCGGCGACTACCTCGACTTCTGCGCCGAGGCCGAGCGGCGTGTTCCGCCGTCGAGCGAGCGCGCCGGGCCGGTGGACTTCCACTCGATCACCGCGTCCGACATCGGGTTCACCTATCCCGGCACGGTCGTTCCCGCGTTGCGGTCGGTGTCGGTGGAGATCCACCGGGGTGAGGTGGTTGCGCTCGTCGGCGAGAACGGTTCGGGGAAAACCACTCTGGCGAAGATTCTCGCGGGGCTCTACAACCCCGACGAGGGCACCGTGCGGTGGGACGACACGTCGGTCAGCGAGATCGACCCCGGCAAGCTGCGCGAGCGAATCGCGGTGATCATGCAGGACTACACCCGTTGGCCGATGAGCGCCCGCGACAACATCACGATGGGCCGGGCTGTCGACGGCGGGCGGCTGGCCGAAGCCGCCGAAGCGGCGGGCGTCGACCGGGTCGTCGACCGGCTCGGCAATGGTTACGACACCCAGTTGGACCGGCGCTTCCGGCACGGCGCCGAGCTGTCCGGCGGGCAGTGGCAGCGGATCGCCATCGCCCGCGGCTTCTACCGGGACGCCTCGCTACTGATCTGCGACGAACCGACCGCCGCCCTGGATCCCCGCGCCGAACACGCCCTGTTCGAGACCGTGCGCACCCACTCCACCGAGAGCACCGTGCTGCTGATCACCCACCGCCTGGCCAGCGTCCGCTACGCCGACCGCATCTACGTGCTGGACAAAGGGCAGGTAGTCGAGCACGGCGCCCACCGGGACCTGATGGCCGCCGACGGCCTGTACGCCGAGCTCTACGCCCTCCAAGCGTCGGCCTACGAACAATCAAGCGGTGAATGCCTCGGCAGCACAACGTAATTGGCATCAGAAGTCGCCCAATGCCGTAGCAGCGCCCCCGCAATTCGTCATCACGCACAGCGAACTCTTCTTCCCGTGGTAGCCCAGATGCATCGAACAACGCGAGCCCCTGCGTCCTCCCTATCCGCAGCGGCGGTATGTGGTTGTGGCACAGATGATGTGCTGTAGCCGCGTTGACGCACGGATGGTTGGTAAAATCACCATGCCGGAAAACCCTTGTGAGGTGGCTGTGGATCGCGCGGGACTGCACGTCATCCTGACTGCTGAGCCGCGGTCGGGAGCCTATGTCGATGTGGGTCGCCGTCGGTGGCTGATCGGCGGGCCTTGGCGGCGGACGGGGTGAGGTCGGGGCGGTGGAGTACCTGGTCAGTGCCGTGGATCGCACCGCATTCAAGCGGTGTCGTCGGCAGTGGGATTTTGCCGCGACCATGCGTCGGTGCCTGAGTCCGCTTCGGCGCACGACATATGATCTGGATCGGGCGGTGCGCGATGCCCTCGCTGTCTACTACTTCCCCGGAATGTGGGATTGGGACGCGAATATCGTTTTGCCGCTGGTGATCAAGGCGTTGGATGACTCGCTCGGCCGCCAGCGCGAAACGATCGGCGGCGACAAGCCCGACTGGCAGGCGACACTCGATCGCGCGCACCTGCTCCTGGAGCGCTACTTCGCCTGGGCGCCGACCGTCGACCGCTTCTCGCCGATTCGAGTGGAGACCGACTTCGACGCGATCGTGCCCGATCCCGCCGACCCCGAACGCGGGCTGATCGGTCCTAGCGGTGGGGGAATCCACTACACCGGGCGGATCGACCTGTTGGCCATCGATGAGTACGACAGATACTGGGTCGTCCGACACCGAGTGACCGACGAGCCCTTCCCGGCAACGGAACAGCTTGTGCTGGAAGAGGATTCGTTGATGGCGTGCTGGGCATGGGGTCGTTTCTATGACGGAATGCAGGTAGCGGGAACGATATACAACGAACTTTCGACACAGGGTGGTGAGCGAAAGCCGGTGCCATCCGAGCGTCGCCGCGGCGGCATACCCCAGCATGAGCCAAGCGGCGGTGGCCGCGGCGTCTCGTCACCCCGCCGCATCTATGTGAAGGGCCGACCAGCGGAGACCACCGACCGCATCGGCCAGTCCGAAGGCGACGGACTCCGCCGCACCGCCATAAGACGCACGCCCGCCGAAATCCACGCTGCTGGAGCCCAATTGGTCGAAGAGATGTCGGATATGTTCCGCTCCGACATCCACCTCTACCCGAACCCGACACCGGCGAACTGCTCGGCGTGCGCATTCACCGCGCCCTGCCTGGCCGTCCACGAGGATCGAGAGGTCGAACCCATCCTCGATGCCGAATACCGTCGCCGCCCCGCCGTCGAGATCGACCGCGGCCGACTCGGTGGAACCCCCTTCGGAGTCGGCCGCGGCTGGGTCCCCGGCAGCGGCCAGCAGGGTTGAGGCCTAGCCAACCAGCACCCAGTACCGCGCCGTCATGGCGTGGCGCGGTGCGGCCCTGGATGATCTTTGCGGCGGATGCAGGCGGCACCGGCGCGGGGAAGCGCTGCGCCACATCGTGGTTCGCCTCGGCCGACGACGATGCGGTGCAGATCGCCGGCGTCAACGCCGGCGCGGGCGCGCGCCAATGCGGCGCGTAGGGCACCCCTGGGGTCGGGACCGTCGGGACCCCAGCCGTGCGCCATTGCCGCATTGATCTCGTCCTTCGACAGCACTCTTGCGATGGTTTCATCGAGCAACCCGGCGGCGACGGCGGTACGGATGAGACCTTCTGGTGCTGGTCCGGGTCGATAGTCCCAGCCGTCCAGGCCGATGTCTTCGGTCAGTACGTCGAGCAGAATCAGCGCTTGCCACAGCTCGGTGGCTTCATCGAGGGTGAGTTGCCCGCTCTGGATCAAGGCATTCGCCATGTCATAGGCAGCGTCTGCCCGGCGTGGGCCGGCGCAGAGAATCTCGATGACGCCGACGCCATCGACGATTCTGCTGGAAAATATGACGCGATGCTGTCTGCCGAGCACATCGAGGGTGTTCCAGCCGGCCAGCCGATCCCCGGGACCTCGATTGCTGAGCGGATGGGTACCGGCTGGATTACCGCACAGCGTCAGCAGATCCACGAGGACGGATTCGCAGTCGCCGGGCGGCAGATCCTCCAGGTATTCGACGAACGCATCGGAGAATTCGATCTCTGCCTGGTCGCAGGGGAACGATTCGCCCTTCCTCACCGATTCGCGACTCGCTCAGCCGCCAGCGCCCGCACCCTGGACTCATCGACATCCAGTCGGACGCACACTTCGGCGAGGTCGAACTTCCGCGTCCGCTTCGATGCGAGATCGGCTGCGGCATCGAGGATTGCGAGCTTCGCTTCGCGAATCTTGCGCATGTCCTCATCGATTCGGTCGGCCGAATCGACCACGGCCACCGGTCGGCCGTGGCTGGTCAGCACGACCCGCTGTTCCTCGCTCGCGGCGACCAGCCCGGACACGCCTTTGCGGGATGCGGTGGTGATGGGCACTCGAACAGACTTCATCCTGCAAATCTACCTAGAACTAGGTAGATTTGCAACGAGCTGGTTGGGCTAGTGGCCGTCGGTGAGTCCGGTGGGGAGTGGTTGGCCGCAGTTGTTGGGGGTGGGGGTGTTGGTGAGGTGGTCGGCGAACCATTGGATTACGCGGGGGGCCACGGCTTTGTCGTTGTCGTTGTCGTGGCCGACGTCGGGGTTCCACTGGGTGGTCACCGGGGTACCCGCGGCGCAGTAGCGGTTGACGAGGGCGGCGGTGAATTTCGGGGGGACGAGTTTGTCTTCCAGGCCCTGGGCCAGATAGACCGGGATACCGGAGGGCATGTCGGGGGCGCGGTTTTCCTCGAAGGCCTGGCGCCAGGCGGGGTCGGCGAGGGGGTCGCCGTTGAAGTAGTCGCCCATGCCGGGCAGGACGGTGAGGCGGGGGAACAGGGCGGCGAAAGGTGTTGCGGCGCAACCGGCCGCGGCGATTTCGTGGTTGCGCAGGGCGGCTTCGGGGGTGAGCAGGGCGTTGGGGTCCAGGTGGGGGTAGACCTTGGCGTATTCGGTGGTGAGGAAGGGGGTGACGGCCCAGCCGTTGAGGAGTTGGGGTGGGCGCTCGCGCAGGATGCCCGCGATATCGGAGGCCGGTGCGGTGGCGGCGTCGGCGACGAGGTGCAGTTCCGGTGCGTAGGTGGGTGTTTGGGCGGCGGCGGCCAGCGAGATGAGCCCGCCCTGGGAGATGCCGTAGATCAGCATGTCGGTGCCCGCGTTGGTGCCAGGCAGGTTGCGGGCGGCACGGGCGGCGTTCACGGTGTCGCGGCCCTGGTCGGCGGCGACGAGGTAGTGCTCGCCGTCGCCGGTGCCCGCGGCGCCCGCGTAGTCACTGGCGGCGACCACCCAGCCGCGGCCGAGCGCGTCGTTGAGCCAGGGCATGGACGCGGCGATCCGCGACTGCCTGCTCGGCGCGCATTCGGCACCGAGGCTGACGGTGCCGTGGGCGAAGTTCAGAATGGGCCGGTTGGTGCCCTCGGTGAGCGGAGTCCAGATCATGCCGGACGACACCGCCGGGGTGCCATGGCGGTCCTCTGACCAGTACAGGATGCGCCAGCCGTGGCCGTTCACCCCGGGCAGCGACATCGGTGCCGAGCGGATCACGGTGCCCGGTGCCGCGGGTGAAATACCTTGTGGCACTTCGTAGAAGGCGGCCAGCCGGGTTTGCTCCGCGTCCTGGCGGGCGGCCTGCGTGACGACCGTCCCATACCAGCCGACCGTCACGGCGAGCACGATCAGCTGCACGGTCGCCGCCGCCGGCCGCCACCAGCGCAACGCGCTCGCGCGCGGCAACGGGACGGTCAGCCGGACACCGCGGACCACCATCGCCACCCCGGTGATCACCAGCGTGATGACGGTCCACGCGGTGAAATCCAGGCCCGTGCGAAACGGCAGCGTCGCGAGGATCACGCCGGCGAGCACCTGCCAGCCCGCGAGCGCCACCGACGCGACGACGACATCATCGCGCCGCGCCCCGGCCGCCAGCCCGCAGCTGCCGAGTGCTATCCAGCATGCCCCGACCCACACCAGTGCCGTCGACACCGACATGGTCAGCCCGGCGATACCGAAGACGCCGAACCCGACCGCGAGCACAGCCTCGACGCCCAGCAACCGTCGAGCGCGCACGATCCGGGCCGGCTCCTGACTCGACAGCTGATCAGGCTCGGAAGCTGGCGAGCCCGCGCTCCGCGCCAACCACCACCGAGCAGCGGCCGACGCCGCAAGCACCAGCATCGCGACCGTGACGACAACCCGTCCCTCGATCAGCGAGACGCCGAACGGCGAGTACAGCAACACACCCGACACGATCACGACAAGCCCGGGCAGCCACCACGCGATTCCACGTACGTCCCAGGTCCGAGCCTTGCTGGTCACACCGGAGCCTCCGTCCATCGGTTACGCGGCACACAGCTCGATGCCGACAACTCTACGGACGGCTAACGAACGATCTATGTGATCTTCGTCAGTCGGTGCTCAGCGGTTGTGCCACCGCCGTCGCGCCCACTTCCGAGCCGTCGGACTGACGGCGAGAACCGGGAGAAACAGTACGAATCCGACCAGCACGACCGGAATCATCAAGTAGATGAGCAATTCGCCGAGTATTTGAACGATGGTGGGAATCGCGAACGGAACCGCCAGCACCGTCAGCGCAATTGCCAACGGATAGGCCCCGCCGGCGGCCGCGGTCATCGCGGCGAACGCGAACCCCGCCGCGAGGACGAGCCCGATCAGCGCGACGAGATAGTTGTCCCACCATGGGTGTTGTTTCGTGTGAATCGAAGCGCCTCCCAAGACGTCGGATCCGACCCAGCCGCAGAGCCTAGCCCCGCCCGCACCCCCGCTACCGGCAAACCCCGGATCACATTGCCCGCCCGGCGCTTCCGTGCACGGAACGAGACAGGTGGTTCGCGAGTAGCTCCGCCCTCATGTCTCGTTCGGCGCTTGGGCGAGTGGTTCTACCGTGGCACCGGCGAAGAGGACGAAGTCGGGGGTTTCGGTGAAGTCCTGGGAGGTTTCTTCGCCTACGTAGACGTCGAGGTGGTGGGGGCCGCCCGCGCCGGGGATGAATTCGTCACCGATGGACCATTCGGCGGCTTGGAATTTGGCGCAGGTCGGGGTGGTTTCGGGATCGATGATGCCGCAGTCGGTGAGGCGAAGCAGGGTGCCGTGGTCCAGGTCGTCGGCGGCGGCGCTGCGGAAGGGTTCCAGGATTTCGCCGGCGGCGTCGCGGGGGTGCGAGTCGAGCCAGAAGCCGCTGTCGTAGGACCAGTTCAGGTAGGCGCCGGCGTTGGTGCCGCTGGTGATTCGGCCGGTGCCCTCGTCGCGGACGGCGTCGACGAAATCGCTTGGCAGGTCGCCGAGTTGGGCATCGTAATCGACGCAGTCGAGGGCGGTGCAGCCGTGTACCTCTTCGCGGGGTCCGTCGTGGTAGGACTCGACGGCGGTGTAGTACACCGTGACGGTCCAGTCGGACCACTCGCTCTCGCCTGCGTCGCATCCGGCCGCGAGGACGGACACGGCCAATAACCCAACTCCCAGCCGCACGCCCTGATCGTACGGTGGTTGCCGACACCGCGCTGTCCAGGCCGAGTCAGGCTGCGGCAGAAGGGAACTCGGCGACATGGTCGGCGACCCACTGCCGGAAGGTGCGTGGCGGCACGCCGGTGAGCCGCTCGACGGTGTCGTGCACGACGGAGGTGAACGTCTCCAGCGCGGTGGCCCGCAGCGCCATGATCGCGTCGGCCAGCTCGGCGGGAACGCCGTGGTCGAGAATCGCCTGGCGTGCCTGTTCCGGTGCGATTTCGACGAATTCGAGCCGACGACCGAGGACGTCGCCGAGGATATCGGTCTGCTCACCGGGCGAGAGCGCCTGCGGTCCGCTCAGTGTGTACACCTGACCGTCGTGCCCATCGGTGGTGAGGGCGACGGTCACGACCGCCGCGATATCGCGCGGATCGATGACGGCTATACGCCCCTGGCCATAGGGCGCGTACACGGCGCCGTGCGCGCGGATCGTGCCCGCCCAGTGCAGCGCGTTGGACATGAATCCCAAGGGGCGCACGATGGTCCACGGCGCACCGGCGGCGCGCACCGACTGTTCGCCCGCGCGATGCCACGTGGGGATGGGATCGGTGGCGGTGTCGTCGCCGGTGCGGCCCGACGACAGCTTCACCAGGCGCGCGATGCCCGCCTCGGCGGCCGCGCGGGCAACGACGGCGTCGTGTTCGGGAATCGCGGGCCCGGTGGACAACAGGAATACCCGGTCCGCGTCGCGCATGGCGGCGGCCATTCGGGTGGGGTCGCCGAGGTCGGCCTGGACTACTTCGACGTCAGCGGGCAGTTGCGCGGCCGCCGGGTGTCGGCTGGTCGCGCGAACTTGTGCGCCCGCGGCGCGCAACTGGTCGATGACAGCGCGGCCGACGGTTCCGGTGGCACCGGTTACGAGAATCATGGTGTCGCTTCCTCTTTCGATGGTGCGGGCGTTCCTGTCGAGCGCCCGCTGCCTGAAACAAGAATGCGACCAGAACCGGCAACTGATCCACCTGCCGCTCGCAAACAGTGGAAAGTTTCCATGCGGCGTGGTGATATGAAAGGAATGACCACACTGGACGAGGTGGACCGCGGCCTGATCCACGCGCTGCACATCGACGGCAGGGCGCCGTTCAGTCAGATCGGCCAGGTCCTCGGCGTCTCGACCCAGACCATCGCCCGCCGGTACCGCCGACTGCGTACCGAGGCGGGCCTGCGCGTCGTCGCGCTCCCGGACGCGGGCGGAATCGGCAAGGCGCAGTGGCTGGTTCGGCTCACCACCACAACGGCGTCCGCGCAGAACCTCGCCAACTCCCTGGCTCGCCGACCCGACACCTCCTGGGTCAAGCTGATGTCGGGCGGCACCGAGATCCTGCTCATCGTCGATGTGCCGCTCGGCGCACAGACCTCGCGATCGCTACTGCTGCACGACATTCCGCGCACGGCGGGCATCACCGGAGTGTCCGCGCATCTGGTGCTGCACACCTACCACGGCGGGCCCGGGGTATGGCACGGTCATGTCAACGCACTGAATGCCGCTCAGCGGCAACAACTTCAGGTCAACGCCGGTACCCCGCAACCGAGGACACTCGCCAGCGCCGAGACGGCCCTGCTCGACGCGCTGAGCCGCGACGGCCGTACCACCCTCGCCGAGCTCGCCGCGGCGACCGGCTGGTCACCGGCGACGGTCACCCGACGGCTGACCGACCTGCGGACGACCGGCGCGATCTTCTTCGACGTCGAATTCGATGACGCGCTCTTCGGCGCGAGCATCCAGGCACTGCTGTGGATGTCGGTCGCCCCGGCCAACCTCAATGCGGTCGCCACCACACTGGCCGGGCACGAAGAACTCGCCTTCGTCGTCGCGACCACCGGCTCGGCCAACCTCGTCGCCCAGGCCATGTGCCAGGACCCCGCCGCCCTGCACCGCTACCTCACCGGCCGCCTCGGCACCCTCGAGGCGATCCGGACGCTCGAGACCGCACCGGTCCTCGCGACGGTGAAGGCGGGCGGCCGGACCGTCTCCGGCCTGAAGTCCGCGCCGGGCGGTCGCTAGTTACCGCACCTCAGGCGGCCGCGGCCACGGGTTCTCTTCGATGTGCTCGACGGACTGGTTGAACCGCGCGATCAGCCTGCTCAGCTGATCGACATCGGTATCAGCCCAGTCCGCGACCACCGAGCCGATGCCCTCGCGGCTCTGCAGGCGATCCGCGGCCAGCACATCGAGGCCCTTGACGGTGGCCTGGATCTTGCGGGCGATGCCGCCATCGGGGTCGGGGACGCGGTCGACGAGCCCCTGCTTGAGCATCGCGCCGACCTGGCGGTTGATCGTGGAGATATCGAGCTGGAACGCCTCGGACAGCTCACGCAGGCTCAGCGCGTCGCTGAACTCGAGCCTGGTCAGGATGAGGAAGGCCGAGCGGTCGAGCTGGAAACCAGGACGGCGCAGCAGCGACGCGGGGAAGTGCCTGGCGAGCAAGGTCAGCTCGAAGACCAGGCGGGTGAGCGCTGCGTTGGCGTCGGGACCGTTCTCGGACATGGGCCTCACTATGTCGTGTTCATCACGGCTATATCAATTGTGCACGATACACAACGTGTGTAGCGTGCACATTTGTGAGTGTTGCTGCCGACGCGTCTTCGACCGTCTCCGATACCGACGACCGAAGGCGTCCATCGCCGGCCGTCCTCATCGCGACCCTCGGCATGGTCGGTGTCGTCGTCTCGCTGATGCAGACGCTGGTCATCCCGATTATCCCGACCCTGCCCGACCTGCTGAGCACCTCGGCGTCCAACGCCTCCTGGGTGGTGACCGCCACGCTGCTCGCGGGTGCGGTGTTCACCCCGATCAGCGGTCGCCTCGGCGACATGTTCGGCAAGCGCCGGGTGCTGTTCGTCAACCTGCTCTCGCTGGTCGCCGGTTCGGTCGTCTGCGCGACCTTCACCTCGCTGATCCCCGAGATCGTCGGGCGCTCGCTGCAGGGTGCCGCGGTCGGCGCTATTCCGTTGGGCATCAGCATCATGCGCGACGAGCTGCCCGCCGAGAAGGTGGGCTCGGCGATGGCGATCATGAGCGCGACGCTCGGCGTCGGCGGCGCCCTCGGCCTGCCGCTCGCCGCCGCGATCGCGCAGAACGCGGACTGGCACATGCTGTTCTGGACCGCCGCCGGACTCGGCCTCATCTGTGCCGCACTGGTTTTCGTCTTCGTGCCGGAGTCGCCGGTGCGCACCCCCGCACGGTTCGATTTCGGTGGCGCGCTTGGTCTTTCGATCGCGCTGTTGGCCTTGCTCATACCGATCACCAAGGGCGCGGACTGGGGCTGGGCGAGCCCGACGACCCTGATCCTGTTCGCGGTGTCGCTGGTGGTGTTCCTCGGCTGGGGCGCCTACGAGCTGCGGCAGCGTTCGCCGCTGGTCGACCTTCGGGTCTCGGCGCGGCCGCGGGTGCTGTTCACCAATATCGCCTCCGTCGCGGTCGGCTTCGCGCTCTACGGCATGTCGCTGACCTTCCCGCAGCTGCTGATGGCGCCCGAGCAGACCGGTTACGGCTTCGGCCTGACCATGGTCAACGCCGGATTGGCGCTGGCGCCAACAGGATTCGTGATGATCCTGCTCTCGCCGGTGTCGGCGAAGCTGTCGGCGGCGCGTGGTCCGAAGATCACGCTTGCGCTCGGCTCCGCGGTGATCGCGGCGGGCTACCTGTGCGCGGTGGTGCTGATGAACAGCGTCTGGGAAATCATGGTCGCGTCGATGATCGTCGCCGCCGGTGTCGGCCTCGCCTACGCCGCGATGCCCGCCCTGATCATGGGCGCGGTGCCGATCACCGAGACCGCCGCGGCCAACGGGCTCAACTCGCTCATGCGGTCGGTCGGCACGTCGACCTCGTCGGCCGTGATGAGCGTGGTGCTCGCGCACATGACCATGCAGCTCGGCGTGCACGTGTTCCCGTCGCGCGACGGATTCCACACCACGTTCTTGATCGCCACGGCGGCTGCCGTTATCGCGATCGTGCTGACCTCGCTGATCCCGATGCGCAAGGCGCCCGACGCGGCGCCGATCGCTGGCCACGCCTGATCTGAGAACTGTTGGAGCCGACCCGGATTCGTCCGGGTCGGCTCTGCTGTTTCCAGGGTCAGTTGCCCCAGCGACCGTGGTTGGCGGCATGCTCGAGCACGGTCGCCTCGCCCGGTTGTGTTCGTATGCGCAGTAATTCGGCGGCGGGGGAGAACAGCGGTGCCTTGCCCGGTCGTGCCGTCGCCTGCTCGACGATGATGTTCACCAGCGAGGTGGCCATCGAGTGGCGCGGATAGCGGTCGTGGATCGCGGCGCCGACTTCGTCGCTGATGAACTCCGTGCCCCTGCCGAAGTCGAGTGAGATCCCATTCTTGGTGAGCAGGCACAGCGTGCCGCGGCGATCGGCGATGTGCTCGGAGGTGTGCAACGCGATCGCCTCCCAGACCGAGTCGACGGCGGCCGCGCCGAGGCCCCGCTCGGTCAGGAACTCCGCGGCCTTGTCCGCCCCGTCGACCTCGAAGCGCAGGTCGCCGTTGGCCGCGTCGCTGAGGCCGATGTCATGCAGCACGCACGCGGCGAACAGTAGGTCGGTGTCGTAGTCGGCAGCGGGCTTCGCCCCCGCGTGCTCGGCGTAGAGCTGCGCGAACAGGAAGCTGCGGATGCTGTGATTGGCGACCGCCGGTGACTCCACCCGCAGCGCCAGCTCGAGCACGCCCTTGGCAAGCGGCGTCTGTGGCAACGCAAGCGCCGTCGTTGTCTCGCTGGTCATAGCCGACCTCTCTCACACCAGACCTCGAAGTGAGAGTCGATGCACGCAAACTGGACAGGAAACTGCCTGTGAGCGTAGGAGATTCGACGTCGAGTAGCGACGTGAGAAGTGATACAGCCGAAGTTGCCGGCGGCCGGGAACTTTGATCGGTGCGCAACCGACGGGGCTGGCGCAGAGGTACCGCAACCAAAACCGTCATCGGGCGGTGACGAATCCCTGGGCGACCATCCAGTCGCGGGCGACGTCGGCGGGCTCCTTGCCCTCGAGGTCGACCAGGCGATTCAGCCCGGTGATGGCCTCGTTGGTGAGCCGCTGCGAGATCGGCGCCAGGATGGTGGCGACCTGCGGGTGTGCGTCGGCGAAGGACTTGCGCATCACCACTGCCGCATTGTATTTAGGGAAGAAGCGCTGATCATCTTGCAGCAGAACGAGATTCAGGGCGGGGATACGTCCGTCGGTGGTGGCGACGGAGCCGAACTTGCACTGCTTGGCGTCGGCGGTGGCCTGATAGACCACGGCATCCTGGACGATCTGCTTGTGCACCTTGCTGACATCGATGTTGTATTTGCGGGCCATGCCGGGGTATCCGTCTTGGCGCACATTGAATTCGGTGCCGACGCAGGTGGTCGCGGCGCCCGGGTCCTTCGCGATCAGCGCGGCGTAGTCCGACAGCGTCCGCACGCCGGTCTCCTGCGCGGTGGCCGGGCTCATCACCAGCGCGTAGGTGTTGTTCATCGGCGCCATGTCGGCCCACACCATGCCGTGTGCGGCGAGGTCGGCGTCGCGGACGGCATCGAATTGGCCGACCTCGTCCGGGACGGGGGTTTCCTTGCCGAGGTAGTTGACCCAGCCGGTGCCGGTGTAGTCGTAGGCGACGTCGATCTGGCCGTGCAGCTGGGCGTCGCGAAGACTGTTGGAGCCCTGGATGTTCGTCAGGTCCCGCACCTGCGCGCCCGCCGCCGACATGGCGAACTCGATGAGGTAACCGAGGATGTTCTGCTCGGTGAAGTCCTTGGACCCCACGATGATTCGGACGCCGTTGAGCTCAGGGACCGGACCGATGCTGCCCGGACCCACCGAAAGGGGCACCGCACCACCGGATTCCAGGCCGCAGGCCGCTACCAGCACCAGCCCGGCCGCCAGCGCCAGACCACGCCACCGCTTCACTTCAGCCCCCTCGGCCCGAGGAACTGCTCGGCCAGCGCGCCGAGCCAGTCGACAAGCAGGGCGAGCGCGACCGCGAGAACAGCGCCGACCACGAGTGTGACATTGTCGCGCAGCTTGTAGCCGGTGTCGATCAGGATGCCGAGACCGCCCGCGCTCACCAGGAAAGACAGCGTCGCGGTGCCGACCGCGAGCACAAGCGAGGTACGCAAGCCGGCCAGGATGTAGGGCACGGCAAGGGGAAACTCGATGCGTCGCAACACCGTTACCGCCGACATGCCCTGTCCGCGCCCGGCGTCGGTGAGCGTCTGATCCACCTGCTGGTAGCCGAGGATGGTGTTGCGCAGCACCGGAAGCAGCGAATAGAACGCGATCGGCGCGACACCGATCCAGAAGCCGGTGGTGCGGGTGGCGAGGTAGCACAGCACGATCAGGCCGATGGCCGGTGCGGCCGCGCCGATATTGGCGATGCCGACGAAAACCGGTGCGAGACGGCGGTATCCGGGCCGGGTGAGCACCGTGCCGAGCGGCACCGCGACGGCGATGACGATCAGGACGACGGTCGCCGAGATCAGGATGTGCTGCCAGGTGACGGACACGATATTGCGGGCGTTGAGACTGGCCTGCTGGGTGGTGGTCAGGTCCCGATCGAACGCCCACACCAGCACGCCCGCGGTGAGCAGCAGCACGATCACCGGCTGGGCGATCAGCCGGATCCGCTCGGCCCGGCGCTGGGCGGCGGGCGCGGCGGTCGCCGGCGGTGTTCCGATGGCCGCCGTCACGGCGCGTCACCCGCCGCGGTACGGCCGGATCCGTGTTCGGCGCGCATCGCCGACAGGTGCGCGACCAGCGTGTCGATGGTGATCAGCCCGACGTACTCACCGCGCTTGCCGGTGACGACCGCGTTCGCCGTCTGGTCGGCGAGCAAGGCCTCCAGTGCGTCCTGCAGCGTTGACCGCAGCGACAGCGGTTCGCCGATCGGTGATCCGATGCCGCGCAACGAGTTCGCGTGCGCAAGGTGATCGGCGGATACCCAGCGCAGCGGCCGCCGCTGCTTGTCGAGCACCAGCGCCCACGGCCAGTCCTGCTCGGCAAGCGCGGTCCGCAACACCTCGACCGGCTCGTCCTCGACGGCGGTCGGGCATTGCCCCAGTTCGACATCGCTCACCCGGGTGAGCGTGAGCTGTTTGAGCGAGGCGTCCGCGCCGACGAAGCCAGCGACGGTCTCGTCCGCCGGATCGGCGAGGATCGCCGCCGGGGTGTCGTACTGCAGGATGCGGGACTGGTTGCCGAGCACCGCGATTCGGTCGCCGAGCTTGACCGCCTCGGTGAAGTCGTGCGTGACGAAGACGATGGTTTTGCCCAATTCGCCTTGCAGCCGCAGCAATTCGTCCTGCAGCAGGCCGCGGGTGATCGGATCGACCGCGCCGAACGGCTCGTCCATCAGCAGCACCGGCGGGTCGGCGGCGAGCGCGCGGGCGACCCCGACGCGCTGCTGCTGGCCGCCGGAGAGCTGGCGGGGGTAGCGGTGGCGATAGGTGTCGGGGTCGAGGCCGACCAGGTCGAGCATCTCGTCGGTGCGTGCGGCGATCTTCTTGCGGTTCCAGCCGATCAGGCCGGGCACCGTCGCGACGTTCTTGGCGACCGTCATGTGCGGGAACAGTCCGGCCTGCTGGATGGAGTAGCCGATGCCGCGGCGCAGCTCGTCGGGATTCATCGACGCGGCGTCGCGGCCGCCGATGGTGATGGTGCCCGAGGTCGGCTCGATCAACCGGTTGATCATCCGCATGGTGGTGGTCTTGCCGCAGCCGGAAGGCCCGACGAGCACGACGATTTCGCCCGCCGGGATGGTCATCGACACCTCGTCGACGGCCGGATCGCGTTGGCCCGGATACCGTTTGGTGACGGCGTCGAGCACGATCTCCTCGCCGGACACCGCCGATTCGATGCCGCCGGAACGGGTTTCGGTGTCAGTCACGGATTCCCCTCGGGGTGGTGAGACGTCCGACGAGGACGTAGATCGCGTCAAGCACGAGCGCGAGTACGACGATCAGCACTGTGCCGACCAGGGCCTGTGGCACTGCGTTCGGGCTGCCGAGGCGGGCAAGGCCGGAGAAGATGAGGTTGCCGAGCCCAGGTCCCTTGGCGTACGCGGCGATGGCGAGAATGCCCATGAGCAGCTGGGTGCTGACCCGTATTCCGGCCAGGATGGCGGGCCAGGCGAGGGGGAGTTCGATGGCGGTGAGTATCCGCAGTCTGTTCATGCCGACACCGCGGGCCGCGTCGGTCACCGCGGGATCCACCGAGGAAAGGCCGATGATCGTGTTGCGCAGGATCGGCAGCAGGGCGTAGACCACCAGCGCGGTGACGGTCGGGGCGACGCCGAGGCCGAGCACCGGAATCAGCAGGCCGAGCAGCGCGAACGAGGGCACCGTGAGGATGGCGCTCGTGACCGCCGTCGCGATCGAGGAGCCGAGCGGGCTGCGGTGCACCAGTATGCCGATCAGCACCGCGACGATGGTCGCGATCAGCACCGACTGCAGCACCGCCGACACATGCAAGTAGGAGTCGATGAGCAGCTGCTGTCGCCGGTGTACTACGAAAGTCCACAGCGTGTCCAGCGTCGTACCTCCCCGTCGCCCGGTGTTCTGGGAGGGTAGCGCGGATTTCGTTCGGCCGGACGGTATTCCGACGGTGCGCCGCCCGGAATACCGTCCTTACTCGAGCTCCGAGGTCAGACCGCGGATCGGATATCGGTGTGCACGAAGTCGTTGCCCTTGTAGAGCAGTGGCTTCTTTTTAACGGTGGCGAGTGCGTAGGCGAAGCAGTCGCCGAGGTTGAGCTGTGCCTTATGTCCGCTGCCCTTGCCGAAATCGCGATACGCGGCCCGGGCTATGGCGGCCTGCTCCAGCGAGACCGGAGCGAGTTCGATGTCTCCGTCGTCGATCAACTCCGCGAAGCGCCGCGCGATGATCGGGTCCGGATTGCGATCCACCTTGATCGCCACTTCGAAGTGGTTGACCACCGACATCGATCGGCTCTCGGCCGAATCGAGTGCGTCGATGAAGCTGCCGCGCTCTGGTTCCCGGTTGATGATGGCGAGCAGGGCTGATGCGTCGACGATCATGCGGGCATCCCCTGATCGTCGTAGAGATCATCGGTGGTCAGTAATGTTCGTGTCTCCGGGGTCATCCTGGCGTCGATATCCGCAACGATTTCCCAGAGTCGCGCCTTGCGCGACTGTTGTGCCGCCTCGTGCTCGGCATCCAGTTCTTTCAACATGCGTTTCAGTGCCTCCTCGATAACGCCGGTTTGCGACATCCCCATCCGCTCCGCTGCTTCACGCACCAAGCCGTGCACTCTCTCGTTTTTTATATTCAGGCCCATAGGTTCTACCCTTCTGGACTGGGGTGGTAGAGACTATACCTGAGCTACATCGTTGGCGGAAATGGTTTTTTCGAGGGAACCGTTCGGGCTCCTCGTTCGTCCAAGTCAGCAAGGGTCGAGACCGGCCCACGCTCATGACGAACCGGGGGAGAGATGTCGGAACAGCAGGTCAGAGGCTCGCATCGGCTGCGACCCCGCAGCGAAGGTGCCCGGCACGGCCGTTCGGGTCGGCGGCCGGGTCTGTGGCTCGTGGTGGGTTTGGTGGTGATCGCGCTCGCGGCCGCCGGAGTGGTTGGGGTCCGTTGGTGGCAGGACCATGCGAACCCGGCGGCGATCGTCGGCCAGCGCAGCACCACGTTCCCCGCGATCGACACCTCGACCCTCGACCAGACGCAGGCCAAGGTGGTCGCGGTGACGGCGCGGGAGTTTCGTAGTCCGGGTTCGGGCGGCAAGTACGCCGAAGGGGCGAGCGAACCCTGGTGCGCGGACTTCGTGAGCTGGGTGATGCGGGAATCCGGTGTGCCGCTGGCGAACCCGAATTCGGGTTCGTGGCGGATCCCCGGCGTCTACACGTTGCAGGAGTACTACGCGAGCACCGGACGATTCGCCCCGATCGGCAGCTACCAGCCGCGCACAGGTGACGTGCTGATGTACGGCGACACCAGCCCGTTCGGCCAGCACACGAACATTGTGCTGACATCCGGCGCCGGGGTGGTGACGACCATCGGCGGCAACGAGTTCGGGCAGGTCAGCGTTCACACATTCGCGCTGGCCGAGGTGCCGGGGATCGTCGGATTCGGGCGATTGTGAGAAGTATTGCCTGCCAACGGCGGTGGCTGGTTGGTGCGCGCGGCCGATAGGCGCGCGTGATAGCCCTACGATGGATAGTGACGGCGCCCGGCAGCGCCGTCACCGGTCCCCGCCCTGCCTCCCCCTCATCGGCAGGACGGGGATCTCGGGTTCAGTGTCCTTGTCGACATGATCGGGAGCGCTGCGTGGTTACTGTGCGCAACCGCGTCCGCGCTTGACCCGATCATGTCAGCCTCGCGCAAGTTCTGGGCAATGTCGGTCGCGTACCGTGTCGGTTGTCCATCGAGAGGTGAGGGTTCCGGAACATCTGATGCAGCCGACCGACGAAACGAGCAGCGATCCCGCCTGGATCGACTACGCCGACTTCGGCGAGCGCTTCGTCACGCACGCGGTGACGAAGGACCGGATCGAGGCCGCGGTGTCCGGGATGACCGGCCGCGGCTTGTCGATCGGCCCGTTCTCCCTCGGCCCGGC
Organism: Nocardia sp. NBC_01499; assembly: GCF_045040275.1. Lineage (NCBI taxonomy): Bacteria > Bacillati > Actinomycetota > Actinomycetes > Mycobacteriales > Nocardiaceae > Nocardia > Nocardia sp. NBC_01499. The sequence continues at coordinate 7,090,373 of NZ_CP109426.1, forward strand.
CGGTCTCGCGGGCTTTGTCGCCGAGGGCAAGGTCGGCAAGCCGGAGGTGTTGCACAGCGGCCCGCACGTCACGTTCGAGGTCACCGTTCCGGTGTCGTTGGCACTGAAGGTGATGCTCGGCGGCAAGAAATTGCGCCTGGAGGCACGCGTCGAAATCGACCTGACCTTGCACGCGCGCACCGCCGACCCGCTGCTGATCGTCATCGACATCCCGCCGATCACCCAGCGCGACGTCAGCTTCGTGCTGCGCGCGCAGGCGGTGGACTCGGCGTGGGAATGGTTGCTCGACCCGATCGCCGGGCTGGTACAGCGCGAGGTCGCCGCCCGGGTGAACGGCATGCTCGCCGATCCGCAGGCGCGCCGCAGCCGAGTCTTCGATATCGAGGCCATCGTGAGCGGCACCCGGTCGGAGCATCGGGAGCAGGCGGAGTTCGACTGGATCGGCTACGACGAATTCGGGCACCGGTTCTTCTCGCGGATCGTGACGCGGGACCGGGTGTTCGACGTGGTGGAGAAGATGGCGGGACGGCCGATCGAGGTCGGCCCGCTCAAGACCGGGCCTGGCAAATCGGCGACCGTCACCGTTCGGGGCAGCGTTCGAGTGCCGCAACTGGACGACAAGACGGACACGCCACGGGCTTTCGACATGACGCTGCCGGTCAGCCTGGACATCACCGTCGACGTGCTGAAGGCCAACCGCTATCGGGCCGACGTCGAGGTGCCGCTGGTATTGACCGCACGCGCCGCCGACCCGCTGCTCGTCGTCATCGACGTGCCGCCGCCCGACCCCGACGACATCCGACTGGAGTTCAAGGCGCACGGCGTGCGCGCGGCGACGCTCGGCGCGCTGGCCGGCATCAAGAAACAGGTGATCGCCCAGGTCGCGGGGGTCGTCGGCAAAGAGCTTGCGGACAGCTCCGGCCGAACCATCGACGTGGCCGCCCGCATCGACGGCATTGGTTAGGCGTCTATATCAGCATCCGGCGAGCATATTGCTGTTATCTCGTGTGACCAGTGTGAAAGGGTATGTCCCGTGGGTCTAGCGGTTCACATGTGAATATGGTGAAATGAGTACACGTTCGAAGGCTCCCGGCGCGCGTTGAATGTTTGGGGAAGGTGCGCCGGGCACGCTGCCGTCTATGGTTGGGGTCGCGCGAAGGAGTCCTGCGATGCGTTCCATTTCTGTATCCCGGCGTGAGCTATTCGGGTACGCCGCCGCCGCTGCCGCGATCGGCCTCACCGCTACCGCGAAACCCGCCGCCGCCGCCGATTTCGGCACCTTGATCGATTACGCGGGCGGGGTGCCGTCGGCCGAATCGATCAAGGACGCCGGGCATCGCGGCGTGATCAGGTACGTCTCCGACCGGCGGCCAGGCGCGGAATGGATGGAAGGAAAACCGCTGCGCGCCAACGAAGTCGACGAGTTGCACGCGGCGGATCTGCGGATCGTGTCCTGCTACCAGTTCGGCAAGGGGCCGACCGCGGACTGGCGCGGCGGACTGGAAGCGGGCAAGAAGCACGCCCAGCGCGGGCTCGACCTGCATCGCGCCGCAGGCGGACCCGATGACGTGCCGATCTACGCCGCCATCGACGACAACCCGACCCCGGTCGACTTCGCCACCATGATCGCGCCCTACCTGCTCGGCTGGCAGTCGGTGCTCGGCAAGGAGAACACCGGCATGTACGCCAACGCACCCACCATCGAGCTCGCCCGCGCCGCCGGACTTGGTTCCTGGTACTGGCAACACAATTGGGGCTCCAACGGGGTCGTGCACCCCGCCGCGCATCTGCACCAGTTCGAAATCGACAAGCGCTCGATCGACGGTATCGGGGTCGACCTCAACCGCGCGCTGGCCGCCGAGTACGGGCAGTGGTGAGCCGCCGGACCTAGGTTTGCGAGTGGCTGAGCGGTGCTACGCGCAGGTCGGGCTCGTCGTCGGGTACGACCCGCAGGGTCGGGCGGGAGTCCGGTGCCTCGTGATCGCCGAGCCAGGAGAGCAGCGACCAGCGGGACAGGCCGGAGAACGCCGAGCCGAGGCTGGTGAACGAGAACGAGGAGATGGCCGACCCGAACGAACCGACCGAGCCGATCGACAACACCGAGCCCACGCTGCCGATCGAGAGGATCGAGTAGGCGGAGCCGATGGACAGGATCGAGCCCTCGGATCGGAAGGACAGTATCGATCGATGCGAACGCTTGCTGCGGATGCAGTGGCCGGGCCGTATCGAATGTTCGATCGCCATAGTTAGCGGTTTACCACAATCGCCACCCACGCACGCGTCATCGCGGCGATTCGCACGTAGCGACGACAAGGCGGCGACCCGGAGTAGGGGCGCCGCCTTCAGTCGAGAATCACGCGACGGTGAAGAAACCGAGCGTCGGCAGGAACGAGCAGGTCCTCGGGTCGGCGTCGTCGGCCTTGGTGGTCAGCGAGCCGGAGATGACCGCGACGATCCGGCCGGAACCGGTGTCGGCGATCGCGGACAGGGTGGCCGGGCCGCCCGGGTTGATCTTGGCCTCGTCGGTCAGCGGCAGGTTGCCGGACTGGCGGGTGTCCAGGTTCATCCACTGCACCGACATCGGCGGATTCTGTACCGCCGTAGGCGCTTTGGTGCCGAGCGCGGTGAAAACGAACCCGGCCTGACCGGCCGCGGGTCCGGGCGGCGGCAGCTGGGCCGGGCCCGATACGGCGAGCGCGGTGCCGACCGAGTCGGCGGTCGGGCCGATGCAGCCCTTACCGATGGTCGGGTAGAGGAACTGGGCGATGACCGGGCCCTCCTGCGGCAGCTCGGGGCCACCGCCACCGCTGCCATCGAGGAAGGTGATGACCTTTTCCAGTGTCGACTTGATCTGCGGCGGCAGGTTCAGCGTCGCGAGCAGCTTGCGGGCCTGATCGAGGATGGCCGACTGCGGGCCCGCACCGATATCGGCGGGACCGGCGATCGAGCCGACGATCGCGGGGGCCAGGGCGGCGAGGGCGTCGATCGGGACACCCTCCGGGACCATCGGCACGGTGTTCGGGGTCGCAGCGGGCGCGGGCGCGGGCGCCGCGACTGCCATCGTCGGCGCGGCAAGCGTGGCACTCGCCGCGATGGCGAGCGCGGACAATGCAATCCGCGATCCTCGGGTGCGAAGCACTGGTCTAGCCGTCCTTACCTCGGTTACATCTGGGGCCGATGCTGAAAATCCATCGTTTCGGGGGTCACTCTAGGGATATCGCGGCTATGTGTACAGCTGCGGTGCCCCTACAGGTGGTGCGGACGATCAGTGTTATCAGACGGTAGCGTGAAACAGGTGTTACTGGTGTGAAAGGTGATGCAAATGTTATCAGTGATTCGGGAGGGATCTCATGATACGAGGGCGCGACGATCTAGATCGTCGCTGCGGTTAATGTAGTCGGAGCCGTCCACTCTTGTCGCCGAACACTCGCATCGCCGGGTGCCTGGCCGACGCACCGCACCCGAGTCGAAAGCCTGCGATTTGAACCGTCAACTCCGATGGGCTGTCTCGGCACTCGGTCTGTCCGTGCTGGCACGGCTGCTCTGGATGTTCTTGAACAAGAACGGGATCAACGTCGTCGACCTGCACGTGTATGTGGATGGATCCGCGTCGCTGCTCACCGACCGGCTCTACGACTTCACCTACGCGGAGAAGACCCCGGACTTCCCGCTGCCGTTCACCTATCCACCGTTCGCCGCGCTGGTGTTCTTCCCACTGCACTATCTGCCGTTCACGGCCGTCGCTGTCGGCTGGCTGCTTGCCACCGTCGCCGCGCTCTATGGCGTCGTGCGCATCGCGCTGGAGTTGATCCTCGGCGCGGAGCGGATGCGCGAGCCGGGCTGGCAGGCCGCGACGGTCGGCTGGACCGCGCTCGGCATGTGGATGGAGCCGGTGCGGACCACCATCGATTACGGCCAGGTCAATGTCTTCCTCGTGCTCGGCGCGATGATCGCGGTGCGCAGTTCGCGATGGTGGCTGTCCGGCGGGCTGGTCGGTGTCATCGCAGGCATCAAACTGACACCGGCGATCACCGGTCTGTACTTCGTCGCCAGGCGGCGCTGGGAGACCGTGGTGTGGTCGGCGCTGGTGTTCGGCGCGACGGTCGGGATCAGTTTTTTGATCAACCCGCACGAGGCGCGGCGGTACTTCGGCACGCTGATCGGTGACGCTGACCGGATCGGCCCGGTCGGCTCGGTGTGGAACCAGTCGCTGCGCGGCGCGCTGAGCCGAATCCTCGGCCACGACGTGCAATCGGGCCCGTGGTGGATCGCCGGCGTGCTGGTTGTCGCGGTGCTCGCGGTGCTGGCCTGGCGGGTGCTCGAGCCGGACGACCGGATGGGCACGCTGATCATGGTGCAGCTGTTCGGGCTGCTCGTCTCGCCCATTTCCTGGTCGCACCACTGGGTTTGGCTGCTGCCGACGGTGCTGTGGCTGCTCTACGGACCGCTGCGGCGGGCACCCGGCGCCAAGATCGTCGCGGGCTACTGGCTGGTGAACACGCTGATCGGGGTGCCGTGGATCCTGTCGTTCTTCCAGGACTCCATCTGGACCATCCCACGACCGGCGGTGCTGGCCTGGCTCGGCACGGTGGACGTGATCGGGTCGCTGGTCTTCTTCGTCTGGGTGATCAAGTTCGGCCGCCGCGCGAAGCAGGACGAGACCGAAGCGGCGCGCGCGGCCACCGAGGGCCAAGCGCGCGCCGCCTAGATCCTAGGTTTCAGCTGAACTGCGCGAGCCGATCGATCGTGCGTGCCAGCTCGACGTCCAGCGCGGTGAGACCGCCGGAATCATGGGTGGACAGCGCGAAGCTGATCTTGCGCCAGCGGATGTCTATGTCGGGATGATGGTTGGCGGCCTCGGCCGCCTCGGCGACCTGCCGGACGAGTTCGATGCCGGCGAGGAAGCTCGGCGCTTGGACGGTGCGGGACAGGACGTCGCCGTCCCTGGTCCAGTCGGGCAGGTCGGTCAGTGACTCGGTGAGTTCGGTTTCGGTCAGCAACGGGGCGCTCATAACCCGGTTCTACTCCTGTGCCGGGAGTGATGTCCGTCATTACCGGAACGGTCGCGCGCAGCGGGGTCCGCGGACCCTCGGACGGGGTCGAAAACCTCAGGCGGCGCGCGCCTGCTTGAGCGCCTTCTTCAGGTCTTTGCCGCAGATGCCTGCGGCTTCGCACTTCTTCATACGCATAATGACCACAGGGCATTTCACGCAGCGCGTCTTTTTGCGACAGCACTTCTTCTTCGGTTTCAGACTCGAAACCTGCTTAGCCTTGACCTTGCCCATGTCGGTTAGCATACCCTTAGTAACACGCCTGAAGCGGAGGGGTGACCCGAACACAGGTAGGGTGTATATGGCCGCAATGCCCGGTGAGTTTCGATTCTCCACCTGTTTGCAGGGGTCGGCCGGTACCTACACCTAACAGCAGGAGGATTCAGCGTGTCGTCTGCGCGCGATTTTCGCAACGTCGCCATCGTGGCCCACGTCGACCACGGTAAGACGACGCTGGTCGACGCCATGCTCCGCCAATCCGGCGCATTCGCCGAGCGAGCCGAGCTCGTCGACCGGGTGATGGACTCTGGCGACCTGGAGCGCGAGAAGGGCATCACCATTCTCGCGAAGAACACCGCGGTGCATAAGCACCACCCGGATGGTTCCGTCACCGTCATCAACGTGATCGACACACCGGGCCACGCCGACTTCGGTGGTGAGGTCGAACGCGGCCTCTCCATGGTCGACGGCGTCGTGCTGCTGGTCGACGCCTCCGAGGGCCCGCTGCCGCAGACCCGGTTCGTGCTGCGTAAGGCACTCGCCGCGTCGCTGCCGGTGATCCTGGTCGTCAACAAGACCGACCGCCCCGACGCCAGGATCGAGGAGGTCGTCGAGGAAAGCCACGACCTGCTGCTCGACCTGGCCTCCGATCTGGACGACTCCGCCGCCGAGGCCGCCGAGCTCGCGCTCGACCTGCCGGTGCTCTACGCCTCGGGCCGCGCGGGCAAGGCGTCCAAGGAGCGTCCCGAGAACGGGCACGAGCCGGACGCGGAGAACCTGGACGCGCTGTTCGAGGTGCTGATGGAAAGCATCCCGGCCCCCAAGAGCAACCGGGACGCGCCGCTGCAGGCACACGTCACCAACCTCGACGCCTCGGCCTTCCTCGGCCGCCTCGCGCTGGTCCGCATCTACGCGGGCGAGCTGCGCAAGGGCCAGAACGTCGCCTGGATGCACGCCGACGGCGTCAAGACCGTCAAGATCACCGAGCTGCTGCAGACCATCGGCGTCGAGCGCCAGCCAGGCGAGATCGCGATCGCGGGCGATATCGTCGCGATCGCCGGTATCCCGGACATCATGATCGGCGACACCCTCGCCGATGTGGAGCACCCGGTCGCGCTGCCGCACATCACGGTCGATCAGCCCGCGATCTCGGTGACCATCGGCACCAACACCTCGCCGCTGGTCGGCCGGGTCAAGGGCCACAAGCTGACCGCGCGCATGGTGAAGTCGCGTCTGGACCAGGAGCTGGTCGGCAACGTCTCGCTGCGCGTGCTCGACATCGGCCGCCCGGACGCCTGGGAGGTGCAGGGCCGCGGTGAGCTGGCGCTGGCCATTCTGGTCGAGCAGATGCGCCGCGAAGGCTTCGAGCTGACCGTCGGCAAGCCGCAGGTGGTCACCAGGCTGGTCGACGGCAAGGTGCACGAGCCGTACGAAGAGCTGACCATCGACTGCCCTGACGAATACCTTGGCGCCGTCACGCAGCTGCTGGCCGCCCGCAAGGGCAAGATGGTCCAGATGGCCAACCACAGCGCGGGCTGGGTGCGCATCGAGTTCATCGTCCCCTCGCGCGGCCTGATCGGTTTCCGTACCGACTTCCTCACCGACACCCGAGGCACCGGTATCGCCAACGCCGTCTCGCACGGCTACGCGCCGTGGGCGGGCGAGATCCGGGCCAGGCACACCGGCGCGCTGGTCTCCGACCGGGCGGGCTCGGTGACGCCGTTCGCGATGATCCAGCTCTCCGATCGCGGCCAGTTCTTCGTCGAGCCGGGCGCGGACACCTACGAGGGCATGGTTGTCGGGATCAACCCGCGCGCCGAGGATCTCGACATCAACGTGACGCGCGAGAAGAAGCTGACCAACATGCGCAGCGCGACCGCCGACGTGTTCGAGACGCTGGCCAAGCCGCTGCACCTCGACCTGGAAGCCGCGATGGAGTTCTGTGCCGACGACGAGTGCGTCGAGGTCACGCCGGAGGTGGTCCGGGTGCGCAAGGTGATCCTCGGCGCCACCGAGCGTGGTCGCGAACTGTCGCGCCGCAAGGCACGGGACCGCGCCGCACTCTGATCGTTTCCACCGCAACGGGATTCCGGCGTTTCCGACGCTGGGATCCCGTTTGCCGTTGGAATTCCGGCCGCCGCAAAACCGGGATTGAATTCATCGGGAATTTTGGAGGTCGGCATAGGTGAATAGCGCACGCGTCGGCGTTGAAGATTTCGCTTGATTCCCGCGCTGATCAGCTGGTCGTCCTCAGTGCCGAATGCCGGTGATAGGCAAGCGTTCTGGACAACGCCCAGGCGCTGACGCGATCGTCGAGCCGCTTTTTCGGCGAGAATGCCGACCGTTTGCCGAGCGCTGTGTTCACACAATTTGCGCGCATCGTCCCGGCTCGCATTGCGGTGTCGAGACCCCCTCAACATGGGCAGGATTCCGTCAGGTGGGTGCGGTAGAGTCCGCAACCGTGAAAGTGGGCGCAGGGAATGGCATGGCACGGCCGACGTCGGCGCCCGCTGTGGCGATACCGCCGTCGATCGACGCGGTAGCGTGCGCAGCGTGAGCCCGCGGTCGAGCCGGGGCGCCACCTGGCGGGTCCTGGTGCTGATCCTCGCGGCGTCGCTGACGGTGTTCGCCGGGTGCACCGCGAACCCGCCGCCGCCGATCGAGAGCACCGACAGCCCGAAGACCACCCCGGCCAAGCCGGGCAAGAGCACCGTGGTCGTCGCGATCGACACCATCGGCATCGGCTTCAATCCGCATCTGCGCGCGGATCAATCGCCGGCCACCGCCGCCTTGAGTTCGATGGTGCTGCCGAGCCCGTTCCGCCCGGTGCCGAGCCCGGTGGCGCCCGGCGCCACCGACTGGGTGCCCGACACCTCGCTGATCGCCACGGCCGACACCACTCCGCCCGAGGCCGCCACCCCGCAGGATCCGTTCACCATCACCTACACGCTGCGCAACGAGGCGAACTGGTCCGACGGCGCGCCGATCGCCGCCGAGGACTTCCAATTCCTGTGGCAGCAGATGATTTCGCAGCCCGGCGTTGTCGACTCGGCCGGGTACCGGTTGATCACCGACATCGGTTCCGCCGGCGGCGGCAAGGTCGTGACCGTGACGCTGCGACAGCCCTTCCCGGCGTGGCGGCAGCTGTTCACGAACCTGCTGCCCTCGCACCTGATGAAGGATTCGCCCGGCGGGTTCCAGGACGGCTGGGTGAAGAGCATCCGGGTCTCCGGCGCGCAATTCGCTATCAAGAACATCGACCGAGGCCGCGAGGAGATCCTGCTCGAGCGCAACGCCCGCTTCTGGGGCACCCCGGCCGCACCGGACGAGATCCAGTTGCGGCGCGGTGGCACCCCCGCGGAGCTGGCGGAATCGTTGCGGACCAACGACGCTCAGATGACGCTGGTGCACGGCGGTGTCGCGACCCAGGCCCAGCTGGCCGCCATTCCGTCGGTGCGCACCGCGATCATGCCGCAGTCGCGGGAGCTACAGCTCGCGCTCAACGGCCGGACCGGGCCGGTCAGCGATATCCGGGTGCGCCGCGCGGTGCTCGCACTGCTCGATCCCGCGCTGCTCGCGACGGTCGGCGCGCAGACCGGCGGTTGGGTGGAACCGGCTCGCGCACAGATACTTTCGCCGTCCGACCCCGGCTACGCGCCGACCTCGCCACCCCGGCCGCCCGCTGAGGAATCCTTCGCGTTGCTCGCGGAGGCGGGCTATGGCCGCGCGCCGGAGCCGCCGCCGGTCAACTCGCCGACCTCGCCAGCGCCGACGCCGCGACCGGTCGCGAAAAACGGTAAATCCCTGACGATTCGGATCGGCGCGGTCGAGGGCGACAGCACCGCCATCGCCGTCGCCAACACCGCGGCCGACCAATTGCGCAGTGCCGGAATAGATGCCACGGTGCGCAGCGTCTCCGCCGATCAGCTGTACGGGCGCGAGCTCGTCGAAGGGACGATCGACGCGATCGTCGGCTGGGAGCGCGCGGGTTCCGACCCGGCCACCACGCTCGCCTCCCGATATGGTTGCCCGCCACCGGAACCCGGCACGGCCACCGGTACCGCCGCTACCACGCAGCCGAGCACGGACCCGGCGCGCCGCGCTCCGGCCAACCTGTCCGGTGTATGTGACCCAAGCCTGCAACAACCGATCGACGACGCGTTGCGCGGCATCGACACGGGCCGGGTACTCGGCGACGCCGAGCCCAAGCTGTGGGAGTTGGCCACGGTGCTGCCGATCGTGCAGGACAACGTCGTCGCCGCGGCCGGTCCGCGAGTAGACGGTGCCTCGCTGAGCGGCAGCATCCAGGTCGGCATCTTCGGCGACGCCGGACAGTGGCGCAAGATCCAATGACCGGCGGTCTGCTGCTGGTGCACGCGCACCCCGACGACGAATCCATCACCACCGGTGGCACTATCGCGCACTACCGCCGCCGCGGCGTGCCGGTGACCGTGCTGACCTGCACCCTCGGTGAGGAGGGCGAGGTCATCGGGGACGAGTGGGCGCAGTTGACCGCCGACCGCGCCGATCAACTCGGCGGCTATCGCATCCTCGAACTGACCCGGGCATTGCGGGCCATGGACGCCGCGCCGCCGCGGTTCCTCGGCGGCGCGGGCCACTGGCGCGATTCCGGCATGGCCGGGACCCCGGCGGCGGCGAAGCCTCGGGTGTTCGTGCGGTCGGGCGGCGCGGCCGTCGACGCGTTGCTCGAGGTGATCCTGGAACTGCGGCCGCAGGTCATGATCAGCTACGACCCGAACGGCGGCTACGGCCACCCCGACCACATTCGCGCCCACCAGATCACCACGGCCGCAGTGCATTCCGCGGCCGAGCGCGGCTGGGACACGCCGAAGTTCTACTGGACCGTCACCGACGCCGACATGCTGCGCCAGCACACGGCCGCGCTGGCCAAGCGCACCGTCGACGGACTACCCGGCCGGTTGCCGCCGGGCTGGCGACTACCCACCGATGGCGAACTCGCGAGCGTGCCGAGTCGCACCGTGACGACCACCATCGACGTGTCCGACGCGCTCGCCGCCAAACGCGCCGCGCTGCGCGCACACGCCACCCAGCTCACGCTGGCACCGTCCGGCCGCGAATTCGCACTGTCCAACAATGTTGCTCAGCCGGTACTGCCGGAGGAGTGCTACGTCCTGGTGCGCGGTAGAAGGGGACCGGTCGGTCCGGATGGCCGCGAACGTGATCTTTTAGCGGGCCTTGAATAACGAACTTCTATCGACGGCGCGCCTGGTCCTCCGCAGTTCCTGTGGCAATCCGGCGTAATCTTCGAATGCTTCCCTGCGTACCGGCTGAGCTGCGGATATCCATTGCCTGAGGGTTGCTGTCACTTCGATAACCTTGGCCGGGTACCGTTCCCGTGATCTCGAATTCAGCGATGTGGAGGCGAAGCGGTTCATGACGGCGGTCGGCGACAAGGCTCACCTCAGTATCGAGGACGAGGGTTACCACAAGAGTCTCAAACCGCGGCAGCTGCAGATGATCGCCATCGGCGGCGCCATCGGCACCGGGCTGTTCCTCGGCGCGGGCGGCAGGCTCGCCAATGCGGGACCCGGACTGTTCCTCGTCTACGGCGTCTGCGGATTCTTCGCGTTCCTCATTCTGCGCGCGCTCGGTGAACTCGTGTTGCACCGGCCGTCATCCGGGTCGTTCGTCTCCTACGCCCGCGAGTTCTTCGGCGAGAGGGCTGCGTTCGTCGCCGGGTGGATGTACTTTCTCAACTGGTCGATGACCGGCATCGCCGACACCACCGCGATCGCACAGTACTTCCACTACTGGACCGCGTTCAGCAGCATCCCGCAGTGGCTGCTCGCGCTCATCGCGCTGGTCCTGGTGCTCAGCATCAACCTGATCTCGGTGAAGTGGTTCGGCGAGATGGAGTTCTGGGCCGCGCTGGTGAAGGTGTTCGCGCTGAGCGCCTTCCTCATCGTCGGCACCATCTTCCTCATCGGCCGATTCACCGTGCAGGGCAAGCCAACCGGGCCGAGCGTGATCGCGGACCACGGCGGCCTGTTCCCGACCGGGGTGCTTCCGCTGGTCGTGGTGGTCTCCGGTGTCGTGTTCGCCTACGCCGCGGTCGAATTGGTCGGCACGGCGGCGGGCGAGACGGAGAACCCCGCCAAGATCATGCCGCGCGCGATCAACTCGGTGATCGCCCGCATCGCGATCTTCTACGTCGGCTCGCTGGTGCTGCTCGGCCTGCTGCTGCCGTACACGGCCTACACCGCCAAGGAAAGCCCGTTCGTCACCTTCTTCACCATGCTCGGCGTGCCAGGTATCGGCAGCGTGATGAACCTCGTGGTGCTCACCGCCGCGTTCTCCAGCCTCAACGCCGGGCTGTACTCGACCGGGCGCATCCTGCGGTCCATGTCGATGAACGGCAGCGCGCCGAAGTTCACCGGCGTGATGGGGCGCAACGGCGTTCCCTACGGCGGCATCCTGCTGACCAGCCTGATCGCGCTGGTCGGCATCGCACTGAACGGCGTGGTGCCCGACCGCGCCTTCGAGATCGTGCTGAACCTGGCCTCGCTCGGCATCGTCGCCTCCTGGGCCACCATCGTGCTGTGCCAGCTGCAGCTGTGGCGGTGGAGCAAACAGGGCAAGGCGGAGCGGCCGTCGTTCCGCATGTTCGGCGCGCCCTATACCGGACTGCTCACGCTGGTGTTCCTGTTCTTCGTGGTGGTGCTGACCGGCTTCGACTATCCGGTGGGCACCTGGACCGTCGCCTCGCTGGTGCTGATCATCCCGATGCTGATCGTCGGCTGGCTGGTGGCCCGCAAGCGGGTGCTGTCCATCGCCGAGGAGCGGCAGGGGTACACCGGCGAGTTCCCGGTGGTCGCCAACATCCCGGTCGACGGCGAGAAGTGATCATGCTGACCCCGGCCGCGGCGACGCCGGAATAGACTCGCTCCCATGTACAACTGGTCGGTCCAGGACGCGATCGCCGCGTTCGTCGACACTATGAAGCCCAACTGGCAGGCCCAACACGACCTGTACCTGACGGTGCTGTACGGGTTCGTCGATATGCAGAGTCACCTGCTGACCCTGCTCGGCTTCCCGCCGGTGCCGTGAGGGCGACCGTCGACGGCAACGCGTCTGTGACGAACGGCGAGCCGTCCGCCGCCGCGGCCTGGTTGGCGCCGCTCATCCTCGCGATTCTGGTGATCGATGCGTTCATCACGCTCGCGCTGGAAGTGCTGTACCTGCCCACCTATTTCGGCAGTACCGGGTTTCCGCTGTCCGGTGTGCTTGCCGGTCCGGTGAACATCCTCCTGGTACTCGGCGCGCGGTCGGTTTCGCAGCGGACGGCGGCGATGTTCCTGCCGTTGGCCGCGTGGACCTTCGGGTTCCTCGTCTGCGCGAGCACCGGCCCCGGCGGGGACATCATGCTCGCCAGCGACTGGCGCACAGTGCTTTTACTGTTCTGCGGCCTGGTGCCGCCGCTGGTGTACATCTACATTCGCGTCAATTCCGGATTGTTCAGCAGGCGTTAGCGGGTGCCGAGCTGGCCGGGGGTGACCGCGTCGATGAAGGCGAAGGCCTCATCGAGCGGGATATCGAGCACGTGATAGCGCTTCTTGCCCGCGGCGGAGGCCGCGACAACGGTGGCGACCCCGGCACGGCGCTGGAAGAACGACTGCCGCACGGTCCAGCCGATCACGCCGGGCGCTTCGAGACAGTCACGGTCACGGCCGAGTGAACCGGAGCGAGTGATCAACCAGGTCGGTCTGGTAGCCGTTCCTGGGAGAACGGCGTGGCCAAGACCGCGATAACGGTCTTCCGCCAGCGCGATCGCGACCGGAACCAACAGCGCGGGCAGTGCCAACCACCATGGCGAAAAGTCCGCGCCCGCAACCGAAAACGCCGCCATGACGAGCGCGGCGACGGCGATCGGAGCCAGCGTGCGGATATACCGCCTGCGACGCGCGATCGGCCCGTGCGCGATCAGCGGTGCGCTGCCCGGCGTCGGCCCCTCGGTCGGCGCGGCAATCACCTTGTCCTGGAACTCATTCGGCGCGAGCAGGTGACTCAGCGTGTGCTCGACAGCGGTGCGCGGCGCCTGCGGCAGGATCTTCTGGCGCGGGCTCGCACCGACCATGATGGCCTCGAGCTCGGCGGCACCGGCCAACCGCAGCAGCAGCGGTTCGTTCACCGTCGCGCCGCGGAAGCGGGCCAGATCCAGGGTGATCTGGCGGGTGGTGAACAGGCCGTGCCGCAGGTGCAGCGTCCGGCCGTCATCGAGGACGCGCAGGCCGAAATACGTTGTCAGATAACGGGCGCAGGCGGCGAGGCTGACCACGAGCACGATCACCGCGATCAGGACAACGGTGCCGATGGCGATGAGCGCGGCGCCGCCGGTCTGCACCCGGTGCACCGCGTCCGAACGGAACAGCACCTGGCCGACGCCGTACTGGAACGCCACACCGACGATCGGCGCGATGAACGCGAAACCCGTCAACGACAGTGGCGCGTAACGGACCCAGCTCGGATTCCAATGCGCGATCTCGCGCCCGGACTGTCCGTCCGAAGGCTCGGCGACGGTCGGGTCGGCACTCGGAAGCGATTGTCCGGCAACACTGTGCGGCGCACCGCCGGTGTGCGCGAGCAGCGCGGTACGCAGCTCGGGTACCAAACGCGCGTCGAGCGCGTCCAACTTGAACTTGTCACCCTTGTCCGCCTGCTGCCCGGTGCCGATGGCGAGCACCGCGAGACCGAGTATCCGGTGCAGCAGATCCGCCTCGATGTCCACCGACCGGATCCGCGACCTCGGCACCGCGAGCTTCTTGCGTTGCAGCAGCCCGGTACGCAGCTCGACATGGGTCGGCCCGACCCGATAGGTGGTGGTGAACCAGCGGGTGAGCGCGAATCCGACGATCAACGCCAGCGGTATGAAGCTCCACACATGATTTCCGCTGCTGGTGCCGAGGATCACCGACCCGATCAGCACCGGAATGAACTTCACCACTTCAGTGACCGGGTGTACCAACAGCATTCGCTTGTCCAGCCGCGACCACGGCTGATCGGTCTCCGGCGCGAGCGCCTCCATAGAACTCACGTCGCGTCCCCCCGATGCTGCGCCGCGATCCTGGTCAGCCGGGTCACCGTCTCCTCGGCGACCGGCAGGTCGAGCTCGGAGATCTGCACCGCGCCCGCGGACGATGCGGTGGTCACCGTCACCGTGGCCAGCCCGAACAGCCGCGCCAGCGGCCCGCGTTCGGTGTCGACGGTCTGCACCCGCGAGATCGGCGCGACCCTGCTCTCCTGGGTGAGCCAGCCGACCCTGGTGTACACGGCCTCCTCGGTGACCTCCCACCGGTGCACCGCATACCGCCACCACGGCACCACCAGGATGTTCAGCACCGCGAGCAGCAGCGTCACCAGGAACACCGTCAGCTGCCACCCCCGATTGCCGGAGTCGAGGATCGCCCAGACGAGCTGCGCCGCGAACGGAACCACCCAGACCAACGCGGCCTGCACGGTCCACAAGAGTTTGGCCTTCGGACTTGGACGCCAGGCCGGACTGGCCATGATCGTGCGCGGCTGAGACATGCCTGCCATGGTTCCATGAAGTTCGGCCTCGGGGGCCGCCGATCACCTGCGGCGCGGCGGCACGGGTGACCGTGCACACCGGCGCGCCGGGAATGTCGGCGGGGTGCCGATGGAATAGGCCCGAGCTTCGCGCAGTTGTCAACGCTCACATGGTGCCTCGCTGTCACAGGGTTCCGTGGTGAACGCGGCGTCCCGCGCCCGGTGGGTCTGGTCGCTACGCTCACTCATCAGCATCGGAAGGAGACAGGTCCGGATGGTTAGCGCATGATCGAGGACGTGACCGAATTGCCGAACCCGAGCGTTCCTACTGCACCTCCCTCTCCATCGGCCATGCGCCGGGCGTTGCGACGAGCCCGGGACGGGGTCACGTTGAACGTGGACGAGGCCGCGGTGTTGCTGCACGCGACCGGCGACGATCTCAAAGATCTGAGTCACAGCGCCGCCAGAGTGCGCGACGCGGGCCTGGAGTCGGCGGGTCGGCCGAAGACCATCAGCTACTCGCGCAATGTCTTCATCCCGCTGACCCGCCTCTGTCGTGACAAGTGCCACTACTGCACCTTCGTCACGGTGCCGGGCAAGCTGCGCGCCGAGGGCAAGGGCATGTTCCTCGAGCCGGACGAGGTGCTCGACATCGCCCGCCGCGGCGCCGCGCTCGGCTGCAAGGAGGCCCTGTTCACGCTCGGCGACCGGCCCGAGGATCGCTGGCCAGAGGCCGCGCAGTGGCTCGACGAGCGCGGCTACGACTCCACCCTGGACTACCTGCGCGCCGTCTCGATCATGGTGCTCGAGGAGACCGGCCTGCTGCCGCACCTGAATCCGGGTGTGATGTCGTGGGAGGAGATCTCGCGGCTCAAGCCGGTCGCGCAGTCGATGGGCATGATGCTGGAGACCACCGCGACCCGGCTGTTCACCGAGAAGGGCGCCTGCCACTACGGCAGCCCGGACAAGGACCCGGCGATCCGGCTGCGCGCGATCACCGACGCGGGCCGCCTCTCGGTGCCCTACACCACCGGCCTGCTGGTCGGCATCGGTGAGACGCTGACCGAGCGCGCCGAGTCGATCATGGCGATTCGCAAGCAGCACAAGGCTTTCGGGCATATCCAGGAAGTGATCATCCAGAACTTCCGTGCCAAGGACGACACCGCAATGCGCGATGTTCCCGACGCGGGCATCGAGGAGTTCCTTGCCACCATCGCGGTGACCAGGCTGCTGCTCGGCCCGGACGTGCCGGTGCAGGCGCCGCCGAACCTGGTGTCGCACGAGGACTGCCTCGCGCTGATCGACGCAGGCATCGACGATTGGGGTGGCGTGTCGCCGGTGACGGTGGACCACGTGAACCCGGAACGCCCGTGGCCGAACCTGGACACGTTGCGTGAGATCACCGAGAAGGCCGGATACCAGCTGGTCGAGCGGACCTCCGCGCATCCGAAGTATGTGCGCGCCGGCAGCCCATGGATCGACCCGAGGATCGGCGTGCACGTCGCCGCGCTCAGCGATCCGGTCACCGGCCTGGCGAACCCGGACGCGATGCCGGTCGGCCTGCCCTGGCAGGAACCGGACCAGTCCTGGGAATCCGCCGGACGAGTCGACCTCAACACCGCCATCGACACCGAGGGCCGCAATACCGAGAGCCGCAGCGATTCCGCGCTCGGCCAGGATGTGGTCGGCGCCTTCGGCGATTGGGACACCGTCCGCGAACAGGCCCGCGATCTCGCGGTCGTCGCGCCGGAACGCCTCGACTCCGAGGTGCTCGCCGCGCTGAAGGCGGCCGAGCGCGACCCGGCCGCCCTCTCCGACGCCGAATACCTGGCGTTGGCCACGGCCGACGGCGCGAACCTCGAGGCCGTCGCCGCGCTGGCCGATCAACTGCGTCGCGACACCGTCGGCGACGACGTCACCTACGTGGTGAACCGGAACATCAACTTCACCAACATCTGCTACACCGGCTGCCGGTTCTGCGCGTTCGCTCAGCGCAAGGGCGATGCCGACGCGTTCACGCTGAGCATGGACGAGGTCGCCGACCGGGCCTGGGAGGCGCACGTCGACGGCGCCACCGAGGTCTGCATGCAGGGCGGCATCGACCCCGACCTGCCGGTCACCGGGTATGCCGACATCGTGCGCGCGGTGAAGCAGCGGGTGCCGTCCATGCACGTGCACGCCTTCAGCCCGATGGAGATCGTCAACGGCGCCTCGCGCGGCGGGCAGAGCATTCGCGACTGGCTGGTCGCGCTGAAGGAGGCCGGTCTCGACACCATTCCTGGCACCGCCGCCGAGATCCTCGACGACGAGGTGCGCTGGGTGCTCACCAAGGGCAAGCTGCCGACCTCCGCGTGGATCGAGGTGATCACCACCGCGCATCAGATCGGCCTTCGTTCCAGCTCGACCATGATGTACGGCCACGTGGACAACCCGAAGCACTGGGTCGGGCACCTGCGGGTGCTGCGCGGAATCCAGGACGAGACAGGCGGTTTCACCGAATTCGTGCTGCTGCCGTTCGTGCATCAGAGCGCGCCGCTATACCTGGCCGGCGCGGCAAGGCCCGGACCGACGAACCGGGACAACCGGGCCGCGCACGCGCTGTCGCGGATCATGCTGCACGGCCGGATCGATAACATCCAGACCAGCTGGGTGAAGCTCGGCACCGTCGGCACCAGGGTGATGCTCACCAGCGGCGCCAACGACGTCGGCGGCACGTTGATGGAGGAGACCATCTCCCGGATGGCCGGATCCCAGCACGGCTCGGCGAAGACCGTCGCGGAGCTGGTCGAGATCGCCGCAGGCATCGGCCGCCCGGCGCGCGAGCGGACCACCACGTACGGCATTCCACAGCACAAGGTTTCGGCGCTACCGCTCACGGTCGGTTAGCGGCGTAGGCTTCCGGTAGCGCTCAACAGCCTGCGCCTGACGGCGGTTTCGCACTCCGATAGTGGCGTGCGAAACATCAGAAGTTAGGCAAGGCTGACCCGGAGTAGCGTGGGGGTGTCCGGATAGGGTTCGCTGGGCGGACTATCCCCGCAAGGTGAGGACAGACTAGGAGAACGGCAGTGCCGTACATCATCGCTGAACCGTGCGTTGACGTGAAGGACAAGGCATGCATCGAGGAATGCCCCGTTGACTGCATCTACGAGGGTGGTCGCATGCTGTATATCCATCCCGACGAGTGCGTGGACTGTGGTGCATGTGAACCGGTGTGCCCGGTGGAGGCGATCTTCTACGAAGACGACACACCGGACCAGTGGAGCGGGTACGTGAACGCCAACGTCGACTTCTTCAACGAACTCGGCTCGCCCGGCGGCGCGACCAAGGTCGGTCAGGTCGACCACGACCCGCCGTTCATCAAGGAACTGCCGCCGATGGCGAGCGAGTAGCCCGGTCGTGTCGGTACGTGGCCGGGTCAGCAGTCTGCTCCCCGATTTTCCCTGGGACACCATCGCTTCGGTGAAGGCGAAGGCGGCGACGCATCCCGGCGGGATCGTCGACCTGTCGGTCGGCACCCCGGTGGACCCGGTCGATCCGCTCATCCGCGCGGCCTTGAGCGCGGCGGCCGCGGTGCCAGGCTACCCGGCCACGCACGGCACCCCGGAGCTCCGCGCGGCCGCGGTCGACGCGCTGAAGCGGCGTTACGGGATCACCGGTCTCGACCCGGCGGCGGTGCTGCCCGCGATCGGCACCAAGGAGCTGATCGCCGGACTGCCGAGGTTGCTCGGCCTCGGCACCGACGACCTGGTCGTCATCCCCGAGGTCGCCTACCCGACCTACGAGGTCGGCGCACTGCTCGCGGGGGCGCAGGTCGCGCGCGCCGATGGGCTGACCCAGCTCGGACCGCGAACGCCCGCTGTGATGTTCGTGAACTCGCCGTCGAATCCGACGGGGCGCGTGCTCGGCGTCGACCATCTGCGCAAGGTCGTCGAATTCGCCCGTGAACGCGACGTCATCGTCGCCTCCGACGAGTGTTACCTCGGTCTCACCTGGGAAGGCCGCGCCGTTTCCATCCTCGACCCCGAGGTTTCCGATGGCGACCACACGAATCTGCTTGCCGTGCACTCCCTTTCGAAGACCTCCAACCTGGCCAGCTACCGCGCCGGTTTCGTCGCGGGTGACCAGGCCCTGGTCGCCGAACTCCTGGAAGTGCGCAAGCACGCCGGAATGATGATGCCGTACCCCATCCAGGCCGCGATGACCGCCGCTCTCACCGACGACACCCACGAGGCGCAACAGCGTGAGCGTTACCGGGTGCGGCGTGAGGTACTGCGAAAGGCGTTGGAGCAAGCCGGTTTCCGGATCGATCACTCCGAGGCGGGCCTGTACCTCTGGTCGACCCGCGGCGAACCGTGCCGGACCACCCTCGACTGGCTCGCCGATCGCGGCATCCTCGCCGCCCCCGGCGACTTCTACGGGCCCACCGGTACCGAACACGTCCGCATCGCGCTGACGGCCACCGATGAGCGCATCGCCGCCGCCGCCGAACGATTGGCCGCCTAGCCCACTGCCGAAAGTCGAACTCGCCGACCGGGAGCCATCATGACGACGATCACCGATCTCGACGACTTCAAGGCGCTCGACCCGTTCTTCCGCATCATCGAGCAGGGCCTCGACGGCATTGCCGACGGTGCGCACTTCTTCGACCTGCTCGCCGATGATGTGGTCTTCGACTACATCATCACGATTCCCGGCTACCCGAGGCACGTCGAGGGTCGCGAGGCCGTCGCTGAGCTGTACCGCCCGTACGGCACCGCGATCGTCCTTGACCGCTGCCACGACCTCGCGGTCCATCACGATCGCGAGACCGGCGTGGTAGTGCTCGAGTACGCCTCCGCAGGGCGAGTCGTCGCGACCGGGGCCCCGTACACCAACCGGTACATCTCGGTACTCACGATCACCGACCGCAAGGTCACGCACTGGCGCGACTACCTCGACCCCGTCGCGGTGTTCGACGCGCTCGGCTGGCCGTAACGCGGACGGGCGTTCCGCGACGACACGCGTCGCGCGCACGGTGGCCACCGGCACCGGACACCGGCTGGCGTTAGCCTGAAGTATGGACGCTGTCACGGTTGTTCCTACTCCCAGCAACGAGCCGGTGCATTCCTACGCGCCGGGCAGTCGCGAGCGGGACCTGTTGGTCGCCAAGCTTGCCGAGATCGCGGCGGAGAACGTCGAGGTGCCGCTGGTGATCGGCGGTAAACATCGGCCGGGGATCGGCGAGCGGCACGAGATCGTCGCGCCGCATCGGCACAGCCAGGTGCTGGGGACCTATACCGATACCACCCATTCCGAAGCGCAGGGGGCGATCGACGCGGCGATGGCGGCGGCGCCGGGGTGGCGGACGTTGCCGTTCGACGAGCGGGCCGCGGTGTTCCTGCGGGCCGCCGATCTGCTGGCCGGGCCGTGGCGGGAGACGGTCGCCGCGGCGACGATGCTCGGGCAGTCGAAATCGGCGCAGCAGGCCGAGATCGACGCGCCGTGCGAGCTGGTCGACTTCTGGCGGTTCAATGTGGCGTTCGCGCGGCAGATCCTGGCGCAGCAGCCGGAGTCGAGCGCGGGGGTGTGGAACCGGCTGGACTATCGGCCGCTGGAAGGGTTCGTCTACGCGATCACGCCGTTCAACTTCACCGCGATCGCCGGGAACCTGCCGACCGCACCCGCGCTGATGGGGAACACGGTGGTGTGGAAGCCGTCGCCGACGCAGACGCTGTCCGCGTTCTACACCATGCGGCTGCTGGAGTCGGCCGGGTTGCCGCCCGGTGTGATCAACATGGTGACCGGCGACGGCGTCGACCTCTCGGCGGTGGCACTGGCCGATCCCCGGCTGGCCGGGATCCATTTCACCGGCTCTACCAAGACATTTCAGTATCTGTGGCAGCAGGTCGGCGCGAATATCGGGCGGTACCATAGTTATCCGCGCCTGGTCGGTGAGACGGGCGGTAAGGACTTCATCGTCGCGCACCCATCGGCCGATCCGAATGCGTTGCGGGCCGCGCTGATTCGTGGTGCCTACGAGTATCAGGGGCAGAAGTGCTCGGCGGCCTCGCGCGCCTACATCGCGCGTTCGGTGTGGCGCACGATGGGCGACGAGTTCCTGCACCACGCCGATGAGCTGACCTACGGCGATGTGGCCGACCTGGCCAATTTCGGTGGGGCGGTGATCGATCGGCGTGCGTTCGACAAGAATGCCGCGGCGATCGACCGGGCCAGGAATGCCGGGCTCACCATTCCGGTCGGCGGCACCTACGACGACAGCGAAGGGTACTTCGTCCGGCCGACGGTGTTGCTGGCCGACGATCCGCACGACGAGTCCTTCGCCACCGAGTATTTCGGGCCGATCCTTTCGGTGCACGTCTACGACGATGCCGAACCCGGTTCCTACGCCTCGATATTGGCCGAGGTCGACGCCACGTCGCCGTATGCGCTGACCGGCGCGGTGTTCGCGCAGGATCGTCAGGCGGTCGAACAGGCAGGCGCCGCACTGCGATTCGCGGCGGGCAACTTCTACGTCAATGACAAGCCGACCGGCGCGGTGGTCGGCCAGCAGCCGTTCGGCGGTGCCCGCGCGTCCGGCACCGACGACAAGGCGGGTTCGCCGCTGAACCTGCTGCGCTGGGTGTCCGCGCGCACGATCAAGGAAACCTTCGTCCCGCCTACCGGATACCGCTACCCGCACCAGGAGGGGTGACCCGTGCATCCGCTGCGTCCCCTCATTCTCGCGGCGGCCGAGTCGCCGCGGTTGAAGCGCGCGCTCACCGGCATTCCGGTCACCGCCGATATCGTGCGGCGGTTCGTGGCGGGGGAGACCCGCGACGACCTGATCGAGGTGGCGCAGGCACTGCTGCACAGCGGGCGGATGGTCAGCGTGGACTTTCTCGGGGAGAACACCACCGACCGTGACCAGGCCGATGCCACAGTGGCCGAATACCTTTCGCTGATCAACGACCTTGCCGCGCTGGACCGTCCGGTGCTGCCGGAGATCGACGCCCCGCCCGTCGAGGTGTCGGTGAAGCTGTCCGCGCTCGGCCAGGCCTTGCCGGTGGACGGACCCGCGATCGCCACCGAGAACCTGCGCATCCTGTGCACCAAGGCGGCGCAGGCCGATGTATGGGTGACTGTCGACGCCGAAGACCACACCACGACCGATGCCACGCTGGCGACGGTTCGCGAGCTGCGCGGTGAATTCCCTTGGCTCGGTGCGGTTGTGCAGGCGTACCTGCATCGCGCCGAGGCGGACTGTCGCGAGCTGTCCGGGTCTGGATCGCGAATCCGGTTGTGCAAGGGCGCTTATCGCGAGCCGCACGAGGTCGCCTTCCAGCGCGCGTCCGAGGTGACCGACGCCTACCTGCGCTGCCTGGAGGTGCTGATGCACGGCGACGGCTACCCCATGGTGGCCTCGCACGACCCGGTGCCGATCATCGCCGCCGAGCAGCTCGTCCTCGAAACCGGCCGTGGCCCTGGTCGATTCGAGCATCAGATGCTGTACGGCATCCGCGACGCCGAGCAGCTGCGTTTGGCCGCGGCGGGCAAGGCGGTGCGCGTCTACGTGCCCTATGGCAGCCAGTGGTACGGCTATCTCACCCGGCGGCTGGCGGAGCGACCCGCCAATCTCATGTTCTTCCTGCGTGCTCTGGTCAGCAAGTCCTGAAAGTCCCTACACCAGCGGCTTTCCCAGTCGCATCCGCCTGCGCAGGTCGAACAGATAGATGTTCAACGGAAACATCCGCGCCTGCTTCGGCATCCGGGCGTGCACGACGGAGATACCGCGCAGCACCCGGTCGAATCGGCGCTGGTCCCGTTCGGTCCAGGTCATCCGCATCTCATCGCGCACATGCTGGGGCAGCAGTCCGGCGACGATGAATCGCTGAAACCGAGCGAAGGCGAATCGCACTGGGCGAGGCATCATTTCGAGGTCGATGATGCCGTCGAAGTACTCGCGCAGGGCGGGCTCGATCCGATACTGCGTGAGGTTCTCCTCCCACCACGGAAAGAACTCCGCGCGGTCGGCGGGCCACATCTCCTTGCGCATCTGCAATGTGGTGCCGAGCCGCGCGCTGTACTGGTAGAGCGCCTCGGCTGTCGCCGGATCCAGGGGTCCGTGCATGCGGGTGTAGAGGTCGTCGATGCCCCAGTAGATGGTGGCCGCCACCCACAGTTGCAGCTTCGGATCGAAGGCGTTGTATTTGACCGGGCTCCGCGGGCCGGAGTGGACCGGGCGGTGCGAGCGATTGACCGCCTCGCGATAGGCCGCGCGTTCGTCGTCGGAGCCCATCATGGCGACGGCGATGTAGGTCAGCGTGGTGCGCAACCGTTTGACCGGATGCAAGGTGACCTTGCCGCTGTCCACGGTGCTCTCCAGCACGCCGCGCCCGACCGGGCGCAGGCTCAGCTGCATGATCACATTGGCGGTGCCGCCGAGGAAGGCCGCGATGCCGTCCATGTACTGCTCGACGCTTTCCGGCGTGAGGGCTTCGACGGACGGCTCGGCCCGGTTCGGATCCGACTCGGACGCGACGGCGCGCAGCGGTGCGGTCATCGTTGACCTCGACTTTCTGTATCCGGAGCGGCCCGGACGATCGAACGGTGAGAAGGTTCTTGACTCACCTTCTCATCGCCTCAGTGCTGTGTCAATGATGCTCTGCAATGCTCCTTGTGTCATCGTTTCGGCGACCCGGATAGGCTGGCAAGCATGGCGAGGCTGAGCAGACTGCTGCCGTTGGTGCGCAGCACCGGTCCGGAAGACGGCAATCAGACGCGCGTGCTCGACGCCGCGCTGCTGGCGTTTCTGGACTTCGGCATCAAGCGCACCAGCATGGTCGAGGTGGCCCGGCGCTGCGGACTCTCGCTCGCCACGCTGTACCGGCGCTTCGCCAGCAAATCCGAGCTGATCGAGGCGGTCGGGCTGCGGCAGACCCGCGAGTTCGTCGAACAGGTCGACGCCGCGTTGCAGCGGCAGGTCGATCGGGACGCGAGTGCGCAGGAGCAGATCGTCGAGCTGTTCGCCGCGTTCATCACGGGGCTGCGGGACAACAAGCTCGTGCACCGGCTGCTGGCGACCGAGCCCGAGCTGGTGCTGCCGTATCTCACCATCAAGGGCGCGCCGGTGCTCGAGCTCGGCCGGGACTATCTGGCCGAGTTCATCGCCCGGCTGCAACAGGAGGGCAAGCTGCCCGCGTACGACCCGGCGCCGCTCGCGGAGATGATCGCGCGCACCGCGTTGTCGCTGGCGCTGACGCCGCAGACGGTCATTCCGCTCAGCGACGACGTGGCGATCCGGCAGTTCGCGCGCGATCACATCGTTGTGTCGTTCCGGGTGCCCTGACCGGGCCTTAGTGGCCGGTGAGGAGTTGCAGGCCGACCACCGGCAGCGCGGCGAGGATGTCGAGGGTCTGCTCGGTGGCCGTGCCGTGCGTATGCGCAGCGACCGCGAAGCCGGGGCCGTAGGAGGCTGAGGCGACGTCTTGTTCGCCGAAATCCGACCAGCCCCACTTGGTGCCGAGGACGAACGGCAAACGGGCGGTGCCCCAATCCTGTTCGGTGCCGTCGGTGGCGTTCTCGCCCGCGGCGGCCATCCATTCGAAGATCGGCGAGTTGGGGTCGGTGCGCATCTTGGCGTCGAGGAAGTCGGCCAGGTCCGCGGTGCTGGTGTAGGCGGCGCCCCAGCTGCCAGCGGAATGGGTGTCGGCCAAATGGTATTCCGCCGCAATGGATTTGAGCGCCTGCGGGTACTTGTTCTCCATCGTGGTCGCCGCGCCGTCGTCGGAGTAGCGGATCATTCGCTCGGCGAGGTCGCGGTCCGCGCGGGAGCCGTCGCCGTGGTGCAGCGCGTAGTCGGCGAGGTAGAGCTTGGTCAAGGACAGGCTGGTGCGTGACTCGTGTTCGTTCGGGGTGCTCCAGCGGGCGCCGAGGGTGGAGCGGATGGAGATGGCGGTGCGCGGCGGGACCACGTCGGAATCGAGTGGTTCCGCGCAGGCGGTCGGCGAGATGAGTGCGCAGTAGGTTGCCGCGGCGGCGAGCGCGACGGTCCGATAGCCCATCGTTTCCTCCTGGCTCGGCCCCCCGTGTGCCCTTCGAGATAACACCGCTCAGCAGCGGAAAGGTGCTCGCGACACGCGGTTGCTGACCGATTGCTCAGTCAAACGAGGCGCAGGCCGAGGCGGCGGCGGACGCGCAGGTCGAGCAGGTAGGCGTTGATCGGGAACAGGCGCGCCTGGCGAGGCAGCCAGGCCTGGGTGATGCCGAGCGTGCGCAGGATGCGGCGCAGGGCGCGGTCGTCGCGCGCGGTCCAGGCGAAGCCCATCAGCTCGCGGAGGTGCTCGGGGAGCAGACCCGCGACGACGAAGCGGTGCGGGCGACCGAAGACGAGCTGGACCGGGCGGGGCAGCATCTTCAGATCGATCAGGTCGTTGAAGTAGTCACGGATGGGCGGGTCGATCGTGGTGCTGGCCAGGTGCTCGTCCCAATACGCGGCGAAGGCCTGCCGGTCGACGGGCCACATGTCCTTGCGCACCTGCAGGGTGGTGCCGAGGCGGGCGCTGTATCGGTAGAAGGCGTCGGCGGTCGGCTCGTCCATCGGGCCGTGCATGCGCTCGTAGAGGTCCTTCGCGCCCCAGTAAAGGCAAGCGGCAACCCATAATTGGAGGTTCGGGTCGAACGCGTTGTAGTGCACCGGGCTCGACGCGGTCGAATGCACCGGGCGATGCGAGCGGTTGACGGCGTCGCGGTAGTCGGCGCGCTCCGCGTCCGTGCCGAGCATCGCGACGGCGAGATAGGTGACCGTGGTGCGCAATCGCTTGACAGGATGCAGCGTGACTTTGCCGCTGTCGACGGTGCTCTTCAGCACGCCGTAGCCGACGGGCAGGGCGCTGAGCTGCATGATGACGTTCGCCGCGCCGCCGAGCAGGCCCGCGATGCCGTCGATGAACTGGGTGATGTCGAGATCGTCGGGCGGCTCGGTCTCGTGCGTCGTTGCGCGAAGTGGCCTGGTCATCGTTGACCCCTGTCTCATTGAGAAGGCTATGCATAAACGGTCTCACCGCCTCATCGTGTGTGTCAACGGTCACATCGGAGGTTCATTCACCCGTGATCGGGTGAGGTATCGGGGGCGCGATGGGTGCGGCGAAGTAGTTTGGGCGCATGTCGTTCGGTCCGCCGTTGCTGCTCAGTTCCTTGAATCCGCTCGCCGTCGCAGGCGGTGCGGATATCCCCGATGCCGTCACCATCGACGGGGTCACGCTCTCGCGCAGCGATCTGCTCGGTGCCGCGACCTCCGTCGCCGAGCGGGTCGCCAGGGCGGGGCGGGTCGCGGTGCTGGCCAAGCCGACCGTGAGCACGGTGCTCGCGGTGGTCGGCTGCCTGATCGCCGGTGTGACCGTGGTTCCGGTGCCGCCGGATTCGGGCACCGCGGAACTCGCGCACATCCTGGCCGATTCCGGGGCGCAAGCCTGGCTCGGTGAGGCGCCGGAGGGTAGTGAGCTGCCGGTGGTTCCGGTGCGGGTGCATGCCAGGTCATGGCACACCTATCCCGAACCGGACGCTGCCACAACGGCTTTCGTGCTCTACACGTCCGGGACGACCGGATTGCCGAAAGGTGTTGTGCTGAACCGCGGTGCGATCGCCGCCGGGTTGGACGCGCTCGCCGACGCCTGGGCTTGGACCGCGAATGATGTTCTGGTGCACGGGCTTCCGCTTTTCCACGTGCACGGCCTGATTCTCGGCGTGCTCGGCCCGCTGCGGGTGGGTAGCCCGCTGGTGCACACCGGCAAGCCGACCCCGCAGGCGTATGCCGCCGCGCGCGGCACGCTGTACTTCGGGGTGCCGACCGTGTGGTCGCGGGTCGTCGAAGATCCCGAAGCCGCAAAGCAATTGGCCGATGCCAGGCTGCTCGTGTCCGGCAGCGCGCCGCTGCCCGTTCCGGTCTTCGAGCGGTTGCGTGAGCTCACCGGCCACGCGCCGATCGAGCGCTACGGCATGAGCGAAACCATGATCACCCTGTCCACCCGCGCCGACGGTGAACGCCGTCCAGGGTGGGTGGGCACGCCGGTGCGCGGCGTGCAGACCCGGCTGCGCGACGAATCCGGCGCCGACGTCGCGCACGACGGCGAAAGCATCGGCGGACTCCAGGTTTCCGGTCCGATGCTCTTCGACGGCTACCTCAACCGCCCGGAGGCCACGGCCGAAAGCTGGACCGAGGACGGCTGGTTCAAAACCGGCGACGTCGCCGCGATCGACGAGGACGGCTTCCACCGCATCGTCGGCCGCGAATCCGTCGACCTCATCAAATCCGGCGGCTACCGCATCGGCGCGGGCGAAGTGGAGACCGCGCTCCTCGGCCACCCCGCCGTCGCCGAGGCCGCCGTAGTAGGCCTCCCCGACCCCGACCTCGGCCAACGCATAGTCGCCTTCGTCGTATTACGCGGCACCCCACCAGCTTCCATCGAAAAAGACCTGATCACCCATGTGGCCGAACAACTCTCAACCCACAAACGCCCCCGCGAAATCCGCGCTGTCGACGCCCTGCCCCGCAACGCCATGGGCAAGGTTCAAAAGAAACGCCTCACCTAACCTGCGCCTGTCGGGCGCGAATCTGCCTGCCGCGCCTGAATCCGCTAGCGATTTCGTGCGCGGCGAGCCAGCTTGCGTGCGGTGGGGTTAGTCGTTGGCGTGCAGGGCGGCGTTGAGTTCGATGCCGGTTCCCTTGCGGGGGACAACCTCTACCGCGCCGGTGAGGGAGTTGCGGCGGAACAGGAGGTTGTTCTTGCCGCTGAATTCGGCGGCCTTGGCGACGGTGCCGTCGGGGGTGCTGACCTTGGTGCCCGCGGTGAGGTAGAGGCCCGCTTCGACGACGCAGTCGTCGCCGAGGGGGATGCCGACGCCCGCGTTGGCGCCGAGCAGCGAGCGCTCGCCGACGGAGATGACGGTGGTGCCGCCGCCGGAGAGGGTGCCCATGATGGAGGCGCCGCCGCCGACGTCGGAGCCGTCGCCGACCACGACACCGGCCGAGATGCGGCCCTCGACCATCGAGTTGCCGAGGGTGCCCGCGTTGAAGTTCACGAAGCCCTCGTGCATAACGGTGGTGCCGGAGGCGAGGTGCGCGCCGAGGCGAACCCGGTCGGCGTCGCCGATGCGCACACCGGACGGGATGACGTAGTCGACCATCCGCGGGAACTTGTCGATGCTGTACACGGTCACCGGACCGCGGGCGCGCAGCTTGGCGCGGGTGGTCTCGAAGCCCTCCACCGCCGCCGGGCCGTGGTTGGTCCACACCACATTGCTCAGCAGCCCGAACTGACCGTCCAGGTTCACCCCGTGCGGCCGGACCAGCCGATGCGAGAGCAGATGCAGCCGCAGGTAGACATCGTGCGCGTCGACCGGGGCGGCGGACAGGTCGGCGATCGTCGTGCGCACCGTGACCACCTCGACCCCCCGCGCCTCATCGAAGCCGAGCAGCGCCGCGTACTCCGCAGGCGCGTCATCGAGCCGCTTGGTCCCTGTCTCGGCGAACTCGCCCAGCTCCGGGCTCGGGTACCAGGTGTCCAGGACGGTTCCGTCCGCGGTCACATTGGCGATACCGACTGCTGCTGCTCCCTGAATGCTCACGTCACAAGAGGTTACCGACCCATCGTGACCAGTGGTGAGCCCGCTCCCCGCCGATGTGCCCCACCACACGGTCTGCAGATGTGCCGTGCAGTTATCTGTGTCGCGCACACGATATTGCTGACTGCTTGATGCGCGGCGGGCCAACGATGTGCGCGGCGGTGTTTCGACGGTCGTAGGGTGGGTGCGTGACCATCGACCTGCGTGCTGACCCGATTACGTTGACTGCTGCTCTTGTCGATATTCCGAGTGTTTCTCGGGACGAGGGGGCGATTACCGATCTCGTCGAGCGGGCGTTGCGGGAACAGACGAGCGGGTTCGAGGTGTTGCGGCACGGGAATGTGGTGCTGGCGCGGACGAATCGGGGGTTGCCGACACGGGTGGTGCTTGCCGGGCATCTGGATACCGTGCCGATCGCCGACAACGTGCCGGGGCATTTCACGGTGAACGCGGCGGGGGAGCGGGTGCTGTACGGGTGCGGGACGGTCGATATGAAGTCCGGCGATGCGGTGTTCCTGCACCTTGCCGCGACGGTCGCCGAACCGGTGCACGACCTGACGTTGATCTTCTACGACTGCGAGGAAATCGCGTCGGAGTTCAACGGCCTCGGCAGTATCGAACGCGACCTGCCGGAGTGGCTCGCGGGTGATCTGGCGGTACTCGGCGAACCGTCCGGCGGCTGGATCGAGGCGGGTTGCCAAGGGACACTGCGGGTTCGGTTGTCCACCGCCGGTGTTCGCTCGCATTCGGCGCGAGCCTGGTTGGGCGACAACGCGATTCACCGCCTGGCCCCGATCCTGCAGCGGCTGGCCGACTATCGGGCCCGCGAGGTCGACATCGACGGCTGCGGCTACCGCGAGGGGCTGTCCGCGGTGCGCGTCTCCGGTGGGGTGGCAGGCAATGTGGTGCCCGACGTCGGCGAGGTGGAGGTGAACTTCCGCTTCGCCCCGGATCGCACGGTCGAGCAGGCCACCGAACATGTCCGCGAGGTGTTCGCCGGCCTGGAGCTGACCTTCGAGGTGACCGACTCCGCACCCGGCGCATTGCCGGGCCTGACCGCCCCGGCCGCCAAGGACCTGGTCGCCTCGGTGAACGGCCACGGCGGCGGCGGAGTGCGCGCCAAGTACGGCTGGACCGACGTCTCCCGCTTCGCCGCCCGCGGCATCCCCGCCGTGAACTTCGGCCCCGGCGACCCCAACCTCGCCCACAAACGCGACGAACATGTCCCCGTCGACCAGATCACCGCCGTCACCGCGATGCTCCGCAACTACCTGACCGGCTCGGCCGCCTGAGGTCCGGGACTGATCGACTGATTTCGTGAACACATGGGTAACTCATCGGGTACGGGCTGACCCGTCCATCACATAACCACCGGTCGCCGACGCCACCGGTGTGGCACACAAATCTGGCCTGAATACGCGGAGAGGCGGATGAGCTAGCGTGGGTCGCATGTCCACCGACGCCGCTGACCGCGAGGTTGCCAACAAGCCGAAGTCGACAGCCAAGTTCCGCGGGCCCGTCATGTTCCGTCGCGACCGAATCGAAGGCACCGGCACTGCCGACCGGAACCTGCTGGATCGACGCGGCGACACCGATTGGGTACACACCGACCCGTGGCGCGTGCTGCGCATCCAAGCCGAGTTCGTCGAGGGTTTCGGCGCGCTCGCCGAGGTGCCGCGCGCGGTCACCGTCTTCGGTTCGGCACGCACCGGCGAGGACCATCCCGAGTATCAGGCGGGCCGGGCCATCGGCGCGGCGCTGGCCAAGGCCGGTTTCGCGGTGATCACCGGCGGCGGCCCCGGCGCGATGGAGGCCGCCAACCGCGGCGCGTGCGAGGCGGGCGGCTATTCGATCGGCCTCGGTATCGAGCTGCCGTTCGAGCAGAGCCTCAACGACTGGGTCGATCTCGGCATCAACTTCCGCTACTTCTTCGTCCGCAAGACGATGTTCGTGAAGTACTCGGAGGCGTTCATCTGCCTGCCCGGCGGCTTCGGCACCCTCGACGAACTGTTCGAGGCGCTCACCCTGGTGCAGACCCGCAAGATCACCCGCTTCCCGATCATCCTGTTCGGCAGCAGATATTGGTCCGGTCTGGTCGATTGGCTGCGTGATTCGCTCGGCGGCTCCGGCAAGATCTCACCCGGTGACCTCGGCCTGATCCATGTGACCGACAGCGTCGAGGAGGTCGTGCAGATCATCCTCGCCAACGCGGAGGCCGGCGTCGCGGAGGACGCGCTCGGCACGGAGGATCAGTGGTGACCGACCAGCCCTACGCCGTCTGTGTCTACTGTTCCGCAAGCACCGCCGATCCGGCCTACCTTGCGCTGGCCGCCCAGGTCGGCACCGAGATCGCCCGGCGCGGTTGGCAATTGGTGTCTGGCGGCGGCAACGTCTCGATGATGGGCGAGGTGGCGACTGCGGCGCGGGCCGGTGGCGCGAACACCATCGGGGTGATCCCGAAGCATCTGGTGCACCGCGAAGTCGCCGATGTCGATGCCGACGAGCTGATCGTCACCGACACCATGCGCCAGCGCAAACAGATCATGGAGGACCGCGCCGACGCCTTCCTCACCCTGCCCGGCGGCATCGGCACGCTCGAGGAGTTCTTCGAAACCTGGACCGGAGGCTATCTGGGACAGCACAATAAGCCCGTGGTGCTGTTGGACCCGGATGGCTTCTATCAAGGTCTGTTCCGGTGGCTCGACGAACTCCACGACCGTAAGTTCGTGCCCCAACCCGCCATGGACCGCATCACCGTGGTCACCGATCTTTCGTCCGCCTTCGCGGCATTGGAGGCGTGAGCAACACACCTTCCTGATGAGGAGCACGTAGCAGTGAGTTCAGACGGCCGCTCGACGGTGAGCTTATTCGACCTGGCCAAAAGCCTGCCCGCGATGGCGCTCGACGCACCGGGCATGCTGCGCAACGCGGTCGGCATGCTGGTGCGGCCGGACGACAAATCCTCTGTCGGGCTGTACTTTCAGCGCACCGCGCACCGCCATCCGGATCGCCCGTTCCTGCGCTTCGAGGGCACCGCCTACACCTACGGCGCGGCCAATGCCGAGGTGAACCGCTACGCAACGGTGCTGGCCGCGCGCGGCGTGCGGCGCGGCGATGTGGTCGGCGTGCTGATGACCAATCGGCCCGAAACCCTGTTCACCGTACTGGCTTCGGTGAAACTCGGCGCGACCGTCGGCCTGCTCAACCATCATCAGCGCGATCAGGTGCTCGCGCACAGCTTCGGCCTGCTGAACAGCGTGCTCAACGTGATCGGCGAGGAATGCGAGCAGGTGCTGGACTCGCTGCCCCAGCCGCTCGCGAATGTGTT
Organism: Nocardia sp. NBC_01499; assembly: GCF_045040275.1. NCBI lineage: Bacteria > Bacillati > Actinomycetota > Actinomycetes > Mycobacteriales > Nocardiaceae > Nocardia > Nocardia sp. NBC_01499. The sequence goes on from NZ_CP109426.1 coordinate 7,122,116, forward strand.
GTCCGCCAACGATTTGCGGGCCGACGCTCAGCACGCGGACGCCAGCGACCCTGCGGTGTGCGCGCAGATCACCGCCAAGGAACGCGCCTTCCTGATTTTCACCTCCGGCACAACGGGTCTGCCGAAGGCAAGCGTGATGACGCACCTGCGCTGGACCAAGAGCATGGTCGGCCTCGGCGGTCTCGGAATTCGCCTGCGCGGCAACGACACCCTGTACTGCTGCCTGCCGCTCTACCACAACAACGCGCTGACCGTCGCGCTGTCGACGGTGCTGTGCTCCGGCTCAACCTTCGCGCTCGGCAGGCAGTTCTCGGTGTCCCGCTTCTGGGACGAGGTAATCCGTGAGGACGCAACGGCATTCATCTACATCGGTGAACTGTGCCGATACCTGCTCAACCAGCCCGTCAAGCCGACGGATCGGCAGCACAGGGTCCGGCTCGCCGTCGGCAACGGGCTGCGCCCGGAACTGTGGGACAAGTTCAAGCAGCGGTTCGGCATCAACCGGATCGTCGAGTTCTACGGTGCCAGCGAGGCCAATATCGCCTTCGTCAACGCGTTCAGCGTCGACCGCACCGCGGGCTTCGGGCCGCTGCCGTACGCGGTGGTCGACTACGACGAGGCGACCGGAAAAGCCAAGCGCGACAAGAACGGTCGGCTGCACCGGGTCGGCACCGGCGGCGTCGGGCTGTTGCTCGCCAAGGTCACAAGCAGCTCGCCGTTCGACGGCTACACCGATAAGGAGGCCTCCGAGGCGAAGCTGGTCCGCGACGGCTTCAAACGGGGCGACCTCTGGTTCGACACCGGCGATCTGGTTCGTAACCAGGGCTGGCATCACATCGCGTTCGTCGACCGGCTCGGCGACACCTTCCGCTGGAAGGGCGAGAACGTCGCGACCACCCAGGTCGAGGGCGCGCTGACGCAGTCGGACGAGATCTCGCAGGCGGTCGTCTACGGAGTAGATATCCCAGGCACCGACGGCAAGGCGGGCATGGCCGCGATCACGCTGCGCCCGGACACGGAGTTCGACGGCAAGGCGGTCGCGAAGCTGGCCTACGAGCAGCTGCCCGGCTACGCCGTCCCGCTGTTCATCCGCGTCGTCGGGGAACTGGAGCAGACCTCCACCTTCAAGAGCCGCAAGGTCGAACTCCGCAAACAGGGCTACACCCCCGACGGCGACGGCGCCCTCTACGTCCTCGCGGGCCGCGCCGACGGCTACATCCCGTCCAACGACGACTACCCCGCCGAGGTGGCCGCGGGCCGCGCCCCGAAGAACTAGCCCGCCACTGTCATGGCACCTAGGTCCGGCCTGATTGCCGGGGGAGGCGGGACCGCTAGCTACAGTCAAAGAATGTCTGGTACCACCGCAACGCCGCTTTCGACCTTGTGCGGCAAGCCGGTGGCGACCGATCGGGCGCTAGTGATGGCGATCGTCAATCGCACCCCCGATTCGTTCTATGACAAAGGCGCGACCTTCACCGACGCGGCGGCGATGGACGCAGTGGCCCGCGCGGTGGACGAGGGCGCGGATCTGGTCGATATCGGCGGGGTGAAGGCGGGGCCCGGCTCGCTGGTCGACGCTGCGGAGGAATCGCGGCGGGTGATCCCGTTCGTCGCGGCCATTCGCGCGAAGTACCCGGAGCTATTGATCAGCATTGATACCTGGCGTGCCGATGTCGCGCTTGCCGCGGTGCGGGCTGGCGCGGATCTGATCAATGACACCTGGTCGGGCGCCGATCCGGATCTGGTGCGGGTGGCTGCGGAAAACGGTGTCGGAATCGTGTGCAGTCACACCGGCGGTGCGGTCCCGCGCACCCGTCCGCACCGGGTCCGCTATGCCGACATCGTGGCCGAAGTGACCGATACCGTGGTGCGCGCCGCCGAAAACGCGGTCGCCGCCGGCGTGCGCGCGGATTCGATTTTGATCGATCCGACCCATGATTTCGGCAAGAACACTTATCACGGGCTCGAGTTGTTGCGCGGAGTGGACGTTCTTGTAAATACCGGGTGGCCTGTCCTGATGGCACTGAGCAACAAGGACTTTATCGGGGAGACTCTAGGTGTCGATCTTTCCGAACGGTTGGAGGGCACATTGGCAGCAACAGCATGGTCGGCCGCCGCCGGCGCCCGAGTCTTCCGAGTCCACGAAGTCGCCGCGACCCGGCGGGTGGTGGACATGATCGCCGCGATCCAAGGCATCCGGCCCCCAGCACGCACCCTGCGAGGTTTGGTATGAAATTCCACCACCCCCACAGCCGCGAAGACCGCCCCGCGTGGGCGACGACAAATACCTGGGACAGCCCCCACTGGTCGGTCGACGAACTCGTCGCCGCCAAAGAAGGCCGCACCGTTTCGGTGGTGTTGCCCGCGCTGAACGAAGAAAACACCGTCGCCGACGTGGTTGCCAGCATCATGCCGCTGCTCGGCACCCTGGTCGATGAGCTGGTCGTGCTCGATTCCGGCTCGACCGACGCCACCGCCGAACGGGCCCGTGCCGCGGGCGCCGAGGTGATCTCGCGCGAGCAGGCGGTGCCGGAGCTGGATCCGGTGCCTGGCAAGGGCGAGGTGCTGTGGCGCTCGCTCGCCGTCACCAGCGGCGATCTGATCGCCTTCGTCGACTCCGACCTCATCGACCCCGACCCCGAATTCGTGCCGAAACTGCTCGGCCCGCTGCTCACCGTGGACGAAATGCACCTGGTCAAGGCCTACTACCGCAGGCCGCTGCGGCAGGGCGGCGCGGTGGACGCGCACGGCGGCGGCCGGGTCACCGAACTCGTCGCCCGCCCGCTGCTCGCCGCGCTGCGGCCCGAGCTCTCCCAGGTGCTGCAACCGCTCGGCGGCGAATACGCGGGCACCCGCGAGCTGCTCACCTCGGTCCCGTTCGCGCCGGGTTACGGCGTGGAGATCGGGTTGCTGCTCGATACCTACGACCAGCTCGGCCTATCCGCGATCGGGCAGGTGAACCTGGGGGTGCGCACGCACCGCAACCGCCCGCTCGCCGATCTCGGCGTGATGAGCAGGCAGATCCTCGGCACCGTGCTCGGCCGAAGTGGCGTGCAGGACTCCGGCGCGGCGCTCACCCAGTTCCCGCTGGTCGGCGACGCGTTCACCGCGCAGAGCACCGAGGTGTCGCTGGCCGATCGGCCGCCGATGAATACGCTGCGCCCCGAGTGGGCGGCCGCCTGAGCAACCTCTGACACGCGAACCCGGGTGCCTACGGTGCCCGGGTTCGTTGCTGTTTGCCGAAAGCCATGGGCCGACAACCGATGATCACCGGTTGACGAGCATGTTTGCTAGATGGACGCTACAGTGTTTTCCAGGTCTTACGTTCGCATTCTGTACTCCGAGATGTTGCAGCCATCGCACGCTCATGAGCAGGAGATACGTCTATGACTATTGGTGAGCTACCCAAGCAGGACACGCGGCAGCCAGAGTTTGCCGGTCCCGACTACACGCTGGCGACGCTGCGGGTGAACGGTCACGTTTTCCCGGTCGCGCTGGAACCGAGGGTCAGCCTGCTCGACGCCCTTCGCGAATACCTACGGCTCACCGGCACCAAGAAGGGGTGCGACCAGGGCGCGTGCGGCGCGTGCACGGTATGGGTCGACGGTAAACGCGAATTGTCCTGCCTCACCTTGGCTTTGAGCGTCGAGGGGCGCGAGATCACCACGATCGAGGGTGTCGCGGCGGGGGAGGAGCTGCACCCGGTGCAGCGCGCGTTCATCAGCTGCGACGGCTTCCAATGCGGGTATTGCACACCGGGACAGATCATGTCGGCGATCAAATGCATCGAAGAGGGCCACACCGGCAGCGACGAAGAGATCGCCGAATGGATGAGCGGCAATATCTGCCGCTGCGCCGCCTACCAGAACATCAGGGACGCGATAAAGACCGCGCACGCGGAGATGGGTGAGACCCGATGAAGCCCATCGCCTTTGCCCGCGCCGAGACGGTCGACCAGGCGCTCGCCGCCGTGACCGCCCGCCCGAATACCGTATTCCTCGCTGGCGGTACCACTTTGGTGGACATGCTGCGCATCGGCGCGATGGAGCCGGACAACGTCGTCGACATCAATCGGCTACCACTCACCGACCTGGAGCACCGCCCGGACGGTGGCCTGCGGATCGGCGCGATGGTCCGGATGGGCGAGGTGGCCGCCGATCCCGGTGTGGTCGAACGCTTTCCGTTCCTGTCCATCGCGCTGTGGAAGGGCGCGTCCGCGCAGATCCGCAATATGGCCTCGATGGGCGGCAACCTGATGCAGCGGGTGCGCTGCCCGCAGTTCCGTGATGTCGCGTTCGCCTGCAACAAGCGTGCGCCGGGCAGCGGGTGCGACGCACGGGAGGGGTTGCATCGCGGCAATGCCGTATTGGGCACCAGTGAGCACTGTTTCGCCATGCACCCCTCCGATATGGCGATCCCGCTCATCGCACTAGACGCGGTAGTACACGTGCAGGGACCGCGCGGCACCCGTGCCATCGCCTTCGACGACTTCTTCCTATTACCGGGCGACACACCGCATCTGGAACATCCGATCACCGCCGATGAACTCATCGTGCGAATCGACGTGCCGCCGTTGCCGTTCGCGGCGAACTCGCACTATCTGAAGGTGCGTGACCGCGAATCCTATGAATTCGCCGCCGCTTCCGCCGCGGTGGCGCTGGAGCTGGCGGACGGGCAGGTGCGCGACGTGCGCATCGGCCTCGGCGGCGTGGCGACCAAGCCGTGGCGCGCCAAGATGGCCGAGGCGGTGCTGATCGGTAAGCCGGCGACGAAGGAGAACTTCGCGGCCGCGGCGGCCACCGAACTGGCGGCCGCCGACGGCAGCTATCCGATGAATCGGTTCAAAATCGAACTGGCACAACGCACCATGGTGCGCACCCTGGAGATCGTCACCGAACGGATCGCGCAGCGGGGAGGCCGGAAATGAGTGCACCTACCGCACCCAAGCTCGTCGGCCAGGGCCTCGACCGCATCGACGGCCACGCCAAAGTCACCGGGGCAGCGCGCTACACCGCCGAGATCCCGATGCCGAACGCGGCGTACGGGGTGCTCGTCGGCGCCGAGATCGGCAACGGCACCGTGACATCCATCGACGTCGACCAGGCGTTGCGCGCCGGTGCGGTCGCTGTGCTCACGCACGAGAACTTGCCGCGCGTCGCTTCGGTGCCGTTGCTGCCGTCGCTGTTCGGTCAGCCCGCGCCGGGGCAGAGCTTCTTTCCCATGCAGGACACCACGATTCACTACTTCGGTCAGCCGATCGCCGTCGTGGTCGCGGACACCTTCGAGGTCGCCCAGCAGGCCGCTCGCCTGGTCGAGGCCAGCTACGACAAGCAGCCCGCGCTGGTTCGCCTCGATGACGGACGCGACGAGCAGTACCTGCCCGACAGCATCTTCGCGGGCCAGATCCCCGCGTCCCAATCGCGCGGCGACTTCGCGAAGGCGAGCGCGGCCGCCGCGCACACCGTCGACGTGACGTTCCGCTTCGCCGCCAATCACCACAATCCGATCGAATGCTCGGTCACCGCCGCGATGTGGAACGGTGATTCGGTCACCGTCTACGACGCCACCCAGGGCATCGTGGCCAGCCAGCTGACCATCGCGGCCCACCTCGGCATCTCGCCGAGCAAGGTGCGGGTGGTCACCGACTACGTCGGCGGCGGGTTCGGCGCCAAAGCCATGATGTGGCCGCACGTTACGCTCGCCCCGCTGATCGCGCGGGAACTCGGCAGGCCGGTCCGGGTGATCCTGAATCGTGAACAGATGTTCTACGGCACCGGATTACGGGAAGAGCAGGAGCAGCGCGTCACCCTCGTCTGCGACGCCGACGGCCGGTTCACCGGGTTGCGGCACCATAAGCTCTCCGTCACTTCGCATTTCGACGACTGGGCCGAGCCGTCGTTGGAGGTGGCGAGCAAGGCGTACGGCATCCCCCACTGGGAGGGCCAGTATCGGCTGATCAAGGGCAATACGATGACGCCGACGTTCATGCGCGGGCCAGGCGAGGCCTCCGGCATGGTCGCGCTCGAATGCGCCATCGACGAACTCGCCGAACAGCTCGGCACCGACCCGGTGCAGCTGCGGCTGCGCAACCATGCCGCCGTCGACCCGGAGAGCGGAAACCCGTGGAGCTCAGACGGTTACCTCGACTGCCTGCGGCTGGCGGCCGAGCGCTTCGGCTGGGATGGCCGTATCCAGACCCCGGGATCACACACCGACGGCAACTGGCTCATCGGCTGGGGCGTCGGTACCGCCGGCTACCCGGTGTACGAGCCGGGCCAGCCGCAGCGAGCCCACGCCCGGCTGCGTTCGGACGGCTCGCTCGTCGTCCAGACCGGCACCCAGGAGTTCGGCACCGGGGTGGCGACCGCGATGTCGCAGGTCGCCTGCGACGCGATGGGCATGCCGTTCGACCGCATCCGCTTCGAGATCGGCAATACCGACTACCCGAATATCGCGGCCACCGTCGGATCGATCGGCGCGGCCGTCGTCAGCGCCGCGGTGCACACCACATGCGCCCAGCTGCTCGCCCAGCTCATCGAGATCGCGGTCGCCGATATCGAATCGCCGCTGCGCGGTCGCACGCCCGATGAGATCGAAGGCGTCGAGGGCATACTGCGGCTGATCGAAGATCCGTCGGTGCGGGACGCGTACGCGGATGTGCTGGAGCGGAACCATCTTTCGGATATCGAGACGACCGGCAGTTGGCGTCCTGCGACGACTCCGGCGCCGTACGGGAAGATGAGCTTCGGCGCCCAGTTCGCGGAGGTCGCCGTCGACCCGGAACTGGGGCTGATCCGGGTCCGCCGGATGGTCGGCGCCTTCGCGCCCGGCCGCGTGCTCAATGCCAAGCTGGCGCGCAGCCAGGTGCTCGGCGGCATGAATTGGGGTCTGTCCCAAGCACTGATGGAGGCCTCGCTGCCCGATACCCGCGACGGCCGCTGGGCCAATGCGTCTTTGCTGGAATACCTGCTGCCGGTCAACGCGGACGCCCCCGAGGTCGACATCTCGTTCGTCGCGGTCGATGACACCGTGGTTAACCCGTTGGGCGTCAAGGGAATCGGTGAACTCGGCATGATCGGTGCCGCCGCCGCCATCGTCAACGCGGTGCATCACGCCACCGGCCGCCGCTTCCGCGATATCCCGCTCCGCCTCGAACACCTGCTGTGACCTGGCGGGTCAGCGGTGGATGGGGCCGTTGATCCGATCGAGCGGGCGGGCCGAGGCGTTGCCGCGCTCGGCGAGGATCTGGGCGGCGATGGAGATCGCGGTCTCGTCGGGTGTGCGCGCGTTGAGATCAAGGCCCAGTGGGCTTTTCAGCCGCGCCAGCCTGCTTTCGGTGACGCCCGCGGCGCGCAGCCGTTCGGTGCGCTCGGCGTGCGTGCGGCGGGAACCGAGGGCGCCGACGAAGGCGATCTCATCGATGCTCAAGGCCGTCGCGATGGTCGGCACGTCGAACTTGGTGTCGTGGGTGAGCACGCAGACCACGGTGCGGGCATCGATCCGTCCCGCCTCGTGTTCGGTGCGCAGATACCGGTGCGGCCAATCCACCACCACCTCGTGCGCGGACGGGAAACGTGCCGAGGTTGCGAAGGTTTCGCGGGCATCGACCACGGTGACCCGGTAACCGAGTTGACGGCCGGTGCGGCTCAGCGCGCGCACGAAATCGTTCGCGCCCGCCAGGATCATCCGTGCCGGAGCACCGAAGACCTGCACGAAAACCCGGGGGCGCGGGGAGGCGTCGGCCTCGCACTCGTCGGCGCCGACCACGCCGCTGCGGCCCGCGGTGAGCAGCGCGAGGGCGTCGCGATCGACGTCGTGCCAGGTCTCGGCCGAATCGGTCCGCAACAGCTTCCACTCCGCGGTGGTATCCAGCCTGGTGGCCAGCGCGACCGGGCGCCCGTCCGCGATCTGCTGCCGCAACTGCGTCAGCGTCGCGACGCTCTCCGGTCCGACCCGTTCGACGAAGACCTCGATCTCGCCGCCGCAGGTCAGCCCCACCGCGATACCGTCGCCGTCGGCATAACCGAATCGATCGGTCACCGCATGGCCGGTGGCAAGCACCTGATGCGCCGACTCGACGACCGCGGCCTCCACGCAGCCACCGGACAGCGACCCGAAGACCTCGCCCGATTCGGTGACGATCATCGCGGCACCCTGCTCACGCGGGCCTGGACCGGTCGTATCCACGACGCGCGCCAAGGCCACCGGACCCTGCTTCGCCAGCGTTATCAATTGCTCGAGCATTGCGCGCACCAGCACGGTTCCTCTCTCGAGCAGGCGCACCGGAGTAGACCGGCTCCCCTCAGCCTAGCTATCCGAAAGCTATTCAGCCCGGTTGCTGGTTCGCGCCGTGGTCGACGAGGCGTTCCGCGGCCTCCTCGGGCGCGGGCGCGTGTTCCTCGGCGAGTCGCGCCTGGAGTGCGGCGACGGTGAGGGGCCGCGTCGAGGCGGTTGGCCGCCGCAGCACGGTGACAATCAGGATGAGCAGGCCGAGCGCGAGCAACGCGCCGCCGACGATGACGAGCGGATTCATCACTGCCTCCTCATGGCACGCATCAGTCGGCGATGAGCCGCAGCGTGTAGTCGGGTGGGACCGTGCCGGTGCGGAAGTAGCCGGCGAAGATCTCGGCCGCGTCGTCGGCCGTGCAGACCTCGTCCGGGTAGATCCACGGCGCGGGCATGCTCTCCGGAACCTGGACCGAGCAGTCGGGCGCGCCGTCGCGATGCCCGGCGCGGCCGACGACGCACCGGCGCGCTACGCCGTCGATGACGGTGCGGAGTTCGAGAAAGAGCGCGTCCGCTGATCCGGTGCACCGCAGATAGTTCTGCCCGGGGGCGGAGCTGACCGCGGGGCTGATGTCGGCGGGACGCATGGGCGCGGGCAGGCGGGTCAGCTGGACCGAATAGCGGTGGTAGCCGTCCAGCCTGCGCAGCGGGCGCAGAAAGTTGTCGATGGTTTCGCCGGCGCCGATGAACAAAGTCAGCCGGTCGCTGTAGGTGACCCGATGGGTCGTGATGATCGGTTCCGCCGTATCGGCGGGCGCGGACTGTGCCGGCTTCGGCCGCACCGTACGCACCGTGGGCGCGGAACTGGCCGCCATCGAACGTTCAACACTCATCGGAGCTCACCTATCACGCATAGTTATCTTCTAGCTACTCAAGCATTGCACTGAGATTTCCCGAATGGAAGAGTTGCGTGACCTGAGACACAATTCGGGTTTCGCGATCATCGTCGGCGGCCGGCTCCGCGTGGGCCGCGCGCGACTTTCAGCGACGAATACCCGGTGCGGGCAAACGGGTTTCGGGGTCGTGCCGATAGACCGGCGTGAGCAGCTCGGCCTCCAGCGGTTCGCCGGTCGCCCGGTCGAACCGGCAGGCGACGAGCACCGAGAACAGGTGTGTGCCCGCCCGCTCGTGCAATGTGGCAAGCCGGGTGGCGAGCAAGCGGATGGCACCGAGCGAGCCAGGCGGATGCATGCCGTCGATCATCAGCACGGTGCCACGCCCGTCCGGCCGCGGCAGTCGCGCCAGATAGGCGATGTCGTGCGGATCGGGCCCGCCGGGCCGATAGACCCGCCGCGCGGCCCGGTCCTCGATGCCGCGCCTGGCGTCGCCCGCCCTGGCCACCGCCCGCCGCAGCCGTGGATCGGCGGCGAGTAACTGCCGCAGGCTCGGCGAGAGTTCCGGCCCGCCGAGCACGACGAGGCCGTCCCGGTTCAGGTCGACCGGTCGCCCGGGTAGGAAGTGTTCGATCGAGGCGGTGAAGCCGAGCTCGCGCAGCAGCTCGACGAGCCGATGCGGTGCGGCGGGATCCGGTGCGCCGATCACCCGGCCCGCCCGCACCTCCGGCACCAGCACCGTGAGCGTCCCGTGCCCGAAGAACAGACCCTCCGGTGCGGGGCCCTGCGTGCTCACCTGATGGATGCGCGCGCGGGAAAGCCCGGCTGCCGCACCGATTCTGGCGAAAGTCCAGCCGTCGGCGTGTAGCTCCCTGATCACCGCACGACGAATCCTGGTGAGCTCGTTGATGGTCTGCTGGGCCGCAGCCACACCATCGGTGGCCGCCTTCAGTCGCTCGACCTTGTCCTCGATCGCGAAAACGCGCGCCACGTCATCGGCCGACATGTGGGAAGTCTAGACAGCTGGACAGGCCAAAGTGTCTAGAACTATTGACACTGCACCCATCTCGTGACGTGTTCGCGCCAACTTACGTGGCGTCGGTGTCGATCGGTGGACGTTCGTTGCGCTCCAACGGCTTTTCCAGCTTGGGCATCGGATAGTCCGGCATGCCGCTGTTGGTGCCGAGGAAGTCCTTCTTGTCCGGCAGCGCGTCCTCCATGTTGCGGAAGATCGAATCATCGCCGTTGAGAAGGTGTTTGGTCACCATCGAGCGCGGGGTCATGCCGCGCAGCTCGTTCAGGTCGGCAAGCGGCTTGCGGAGGTCCTCGAACTCGGGACCGAGCTCGTCGCGCAGCTGCGAGGTCGCGCCGCTGGCGTAGTCGCGCACCTGACGCAGGCTGCGCGTGGTCCAGCGAACGGCGCCGGGCAGTCGCTCCGGTCCGAGGATCACTAGGGCGGCGACGAGCAGGATCATCATCTCGCTCCAGCCGATATTGCTGAACACGTCTTCAGGCTACCCGGCTATTCGACCAGCGGCCCAGTGGGACGGCAGGCCGACGGAGTCGGCCGGGGTGGGTGAACTCAGTCGGATTCCAGGGTGACGGGCACGTCGACCTGCCTGCCGTCGCGGATCAATACCACGTTCACCGTGTCGCCGATATTGCGCGCCTGCACCGCGACGACGAGTTCGTCCGGACCGGTCACCTCGCGATCGCCGACCTTCACGATGACGTCCTTCTCTACGATCCCGGCCTTGGCCGCCGGACCGCCCGGCGTGACGTCGGCGACCTCGGCACCGCTCATCTGCTCGTTGGCAACCACCTTGCTGCGCAGGCTTGCGCCGATGGTCGGGTGGTGGATCGAGCCGTCCTTGATCAGGATCTGCGCCACCTCGGTCACCCGGTCCACCGGGATCGCGAAGCCGAGGCCGACCGAGCCGCCGGACTCGCTGCGGATCGCGGTGTTGATGCCGATGACCCGGCCCTCCATGTCCACCAGCGCGCCGCCGGAGTTACCGGGGTTGATCGAGGCGTCGGTCTGCACCGCGTCGATCACCGCGTTGGTGTCGCTGCCCTCGCCCTGCAGTTTCACTGGGCGGTGCTGCGCGCTGACGATGCCGGAGGTGACCGTCTTGCTCAGGCCGAGCGGTGAGCCGATGGCGATCACCTCGTCGCCGACCTGGACGTCGCCGGACTTGCCGAGGTTGGCCACGGTGAGGTTCTTCACATCGACCTTGATCACGGCCAGGTCGGATTTCGGGTCGCGCCCGACGATGTTCGCCGGCACCTTGGTGCCGTCGGAGAACTGGACCTGGATGGCGGCCCGGTTGGTCTTGTCCTGGGCGGCCATCGAGACCACGTGATTGTTCGTCGCGATGTAGCCCTTGCCGTCGATCACCACGCCGGAGCCGGTCGCGCCGTTGTCGCCGACGGTGACCCGGATGGACACGACGGCGGGCAGTACCGCGTTGGCGACCTTGGCGATCTGGCTGTGCGGCTGCTCGGTGTCGGCGCTCTGCTCCAGCGTCACCTTGCGCGAGGTGAGGGTCGAGGCCTGTTCGGCCGTCATCCGGCCGACCAGACCGCCGAGCACGCCGACGGCGAGCGCGACGAGCGCGAGCAGGGCAAGCGCCTTGGGGGCGACCCTGGAGCCGAAGAGGACCTCGCGCGCGCTGAGGCGCTGCGCCTGTGGCAGCGGCGCGGCCTTCGGGGTCGGCACCGCGGGGGCGCCGAGCCGGGCGGCGGAGTCCGGATCACGCCACGGATCGACGGGCCCGGCGACCGGTGCCGCGTCGTTGGCCGCCTCGGGGTCACGCTGCAGCAGTTCGGTGGAACCCGCCGGGCGACCGAACGCCTCGGCGAGCACGGTGTCCGGCGGGCGGTTCTGCACGTCCTGGCTCGCCGCCTGCAGCGGACCACGCGGCAGCGGCTCGGCGAACGACCCGGCCTGGCCCGCCGGCCTGCGGAAGGCGTGCGCGGTGTGGTTGTCGACATGGGGTCGATAGACCGGGCGCGGCCCAAGGACGGGCGCGTCCGGCGGCCTCAGGTTTCCCCTGTTGGCCACCGAATCCGTGGGCCTGCCCTGGACTCGATCCGGGGACTCGGCCGATCCGGTATTCGTCGATTCCGTCGTCACGACTCCGCCTCGCTGGCGCTCGGCTCCGTCGCGCCGCCGGGCCGTGCTGTGCTTATGGTTCCCTCGCTGCGCTCAGTCACTCGGCAAACTCTACTTGCGCCACCACGTAGTCCACCGAGTCGCGGCGAATGAATCGGTCAGAAAGCCGAAAACCGCCTCGTTGCGCGGAGTCCCGTCGGTGTTCGACGTTTGGCTCGACGCGGCGCCGGGAAGATCGGCGAGCGGAATTCGGGTCAGGCTGTCGTGCAGGCCGTGCGGAATCGAGATCGGGCCCGACTGGCGCAGCGCGATACGCGCCTGCTGCTGTGCGTCGACCTCGGCCGCGCATTCCGGGCACAGAGAAAGATGTTGGGCGGCACGCAGATAGGCGTTCATCCGCAACTCGCCGTCCACATAGGCCGCGATAGCCTCGCTGGCCAGATGCTCGGTGGGACGGAATCGAGGCGGACGACGACCGGGCGTGCTGGAGTCGCCACTCATTCGGTGCTCACCCTTCCAACCGACATCATCCGAACCGTAGGGCGATGCCGGCTTCGTCCAGCTCACCCGATACTTGCTTCAGCAGCGAAACGCTGCTCACTTCCATTATGCGCAAGGTAGTCGCGCAGTGCCTGTCGCCCACGATGAATCCGGCTGCGCACGGTGCCGAGTTTCACGCCGAGCGTAGCGCCGATCTCCTCGTAGGAGAGTCCCTCGATGTCACACAGCACGACCGCGGCGCGGAATTCCGGCGCGAGCGAATCCAGCGCGCGTTGCAGGTCCGGGTCGAGGCGGGCGTCGTGATAGGCCTGCTCCGGATCGGGGCCCTCGGACGGGACCCGGTCGTAGTCCTCCGGCAGCGCCTCCATCCGGATGCGATTGCGGCGGCGGACCATGTCGAGGAACAGGTTCGTGGTGATGCGGTGCAACCAGCCCTCGAAGGTGCCCGGCTGGTAGCTGGAAAGCGAGCGGAACACCCGGATGAAGGTGTCCTGCGTGAGATCCTCGGCGTCCTGTGCGTCGCCGGAAAGACGGTAGGCCAAGCGGTAGACGCGGTCGGCGTGTTCGCGGACCAGGTCGTCCCATGACGGCATGGCCGCCCGGTCGCCGGTGGCATCGAAAGCAGCGGTACCGGTCAGATCGACGGCCTCTTCGGCGGCGTCGGACTCGATCGGCAGAATCTGCTCGGGCAGGGTGGCGTGCTCACGCGCCGCATCGACCATGTGGATGGGGCTACCTCCTACTAGGGACCGTAAACTCGGAACTGGCTCCGATCCGAAATCTCTTTCGGACCTGAAACCGTTACGTTCGGATACAACCGACAACCTGTCCGTCGTTGTTCCCGCGTTCCGCGTCTGCCGGTCTGTTGGTCTTGCGTTGCCCCTACTCTTTCCTAGCCTGATATGGCCTGGATATGGAGATGCTGAGGGACACCTGAGAAAACTGGCGGGGAGATTGCTCGGCGGGGCGTGTTGTTCGAAACGCGGATACAACCCGCCCAGCATTAACCTCATAGGCGTGGCATCGAATTTGGAGCGAAATCTCGCCTACGTGGAGGAATCCGTCGTAGAAGACGAGATCCTCGTCAGCGCGCGTGAACGGTCCACCGAACTCGGTGCGGTGCCGGTGCCACCGTCGGTGGGGGCGCTGCTGAGCATGTACGCGCAGCTGCTCGATGCGAAAGCCGTGGTCGAGGTGGGTACCGGCGCGGGAATCAGCGGGCTGTGGCTGCTCGACGGGATGCGCGAGGACGGCACGCTGACCACCATCGACTCCGAGCCGGAGCACCAGCGCGCTGCCAAGGAGGCTTTCCGCGCCGCGGAGATTCCGCCCGCGCGCACCCGGCTGATCAACGGCCGCGCGCTAGACGTGCTACCCCGTCTCGCCGATGGTGCCTACGACCTGGTTTTCATCGATGCCGCGCCGCTCGAACACCCGCAGTACGTCACGCAAGCCGTCCGGCTGCTGCGTGCTGGCGGCGCGATTCTGCTGCACAACGCGTTGCTCGGTGGGCGGGTTCCCGATGCGGCACAACGTGATCCGGCGACCCAGGCGGTGCGTGCGGCTACCCGCGCGATCGCCGAGGACCCGGAACTCACCAGTGTGCTGATTCCGGTCGGCGACGGGTTGCTCTGCGCCTCGCGCGGTTAGTCTCCGCGCGGTTATCGCGCCGCACCTGCTCGGTTCCCGCACTGGACATTCGTACCGACATCGCGGTTTCCTTGTCCTGCACCGGGTATCCGGGTGGCGGAGGTACAGCAATGGAAAATCACGAGCTCTTCGAACTCGGTCACATCGGCCACACCGTCATGGAACATCGAGCGAATTGGCTGCGACCAGTGCTGTTCTTCCTCGGCTTGACCATTGTCGTCGCGGTGATCGCGATGGTGGTGGTGAGTAACGCCAACTTCCACTCCGACCCGGCGAAAGTCCCGCCGACGCACGGGTCCTGCGAACCGTTCTGCACGGCACCGCCCGCGCCACCGGCGCCCGGCCAGTAGTCAACCCGTCCGAACCACGCGCACCAACAGGTGACGCGTGGTTTCGCGCTGTCCGCGAATTCGCTTGGCGTGCCGTATATCGCGCGGCTCGATGGGTGACAAGTCACGGAATGCGAAGGCTCGCAACGGATGTACGATGGTCGGTTCGCCTTCGACAGGTCGCGTTCGAGGAGGGGAGGCCGAACCGAACGCGCGCGAAGGCTTGCCGGATCGCTGGTGACCGTCCCCGGAGGGGTGGGCCGGTCGCCAGCGCCGTTACGGCCGAGTCGGCGAATGCGGCAACAGCGCGGCGATTCGAGGAGCATGCTGCTCAGAGCACGTCCGGGACCAGAAGGTGATGCCCTGCGCTGGGCATACGGAAGAGGTGCGAGCTGAGTGATCTACTACATCTTGAACAACAGCAACAACAATGACGACGGGCGCCCGCAGATCCATTGGGGCGGTGCGCTGATCGCCTTCGGGCTCGTCCTTGTCGCCGCGGTGACGGTGGTCTACCTGGTCAGCACCGCCGACTTCGGCCAACCATCGCGGTCGACCGTGCCGCGCACGCCCGGCCCCTGCGCGCCGTTCTGTCCGGCCACGCCCGCGCCGCGGTTCTGACCGCCGCGCTGTCGACCAGGGCGCGAGCGCGCGACCACTGCGCGGCGATGGCGGTGAGCTCGGCGGCTTCTTCGACCAGATTGGCACCGGCGCAGTGCTGCAACAAGCCGGTGCCCGCCGGTGCTTCGCCACGGGTCTTGGCGGTGCAGGCGCGCACGAGGCGCACCGCTAGATCCAATGTTTCGCGGTCCGGGCCGGGGCGGGTGGCCTTCGCGATCTCTTCCCGCAGGTGCGCCGGCGTCGCAGTGGCGTACCTGGCCAGAATGAGCACGCTGTCCCGGATCTCGATGACGGTGCGGTGCAGGAAATACCGGCTCCGGTGCGCGGCGACCGGTGTCGAGATGCGATGAACGATCTCGGGGCACGCCGCCGTGAGGTCGAACCACAACGGCAGCAGCCGCTTTCGGCGCCGCGACCAGGTATCGAGCCCGATCCGGTCGATGAGCCTGAATACGACGGAGACCACGCCGATAGCGAGGAACGGCAGCACCTGGGCGAACACGGCATTGCGATCGATGACGATTTGCGCGTTCGTCAGCCAACTCTCGTGCCCGAACGACCGCAGGCCCGTGCAGACCAGGGTCAGGCTGAACATCAGGAACACGGTGAACGTGGCCCCGAGGAACATGGCGTGCAAGGTGCGTTCGCGGCGATCGTGCTGCTTGCGCATCTCGGCCACGCACACACCGCCGCTGTAGAAGACCATCCAGTAGGACATCGGCGCCAGCGCAAGCCAGAAGCCGAACTGTCCCCACCCCGGTTGCTGATACATGGTCTCCGGGCTCGGCCCCTGCGCCGGTCCGCTACAGAGCAGCGCCACCGCACAGGACGCGCCCGCGAGCCCATAGATGGCGACGGCCGACGGCGTGCGGCCCAGCATCGCGGCCGTGAGCAGCATGCTCGCCGCGGCGGTGAGCATGAACCCGACGGCGCCGAACTGGTAGATCAATCCAGGGCTCAGCCGCCCGCCGGTGCGCGCGCTGAGCTGGTCACGCAGCGTCGGTTCGTGCGTGGTGAGGATCTCGGTCAGCAGGGCGAGCATCATGTTGATTCGACGGTCGACCAGCGTGGTGCGGAATCGAAGCAGGCGGATCGTCAGCAACAGCCAGGAGGCCAACGTGATCGGCAGCGTCACGGTACCCGGCAGCATCAGCGCACGCCGCTAACGTTGAAAGATCGCCCGGCCGAGCACGGAACCCGAACGGGGAGCATCGGTTTCGGACATCACCAGGGACGCGAACAGTTCCGCCTGGCTCTCCAGGATGTCGTCGTAGTCGGTGCGCGCCAGCACGCGAAGCACCACGTCCGTGTCGATCTCGGTGAACAACTGCTTCAGCGTTCGATGACGAGACGCCGGGGAGACATAGCCCGCGTGGTCGAGCAGCAGGTGCGCGATTTCGTGCAGCACGATGTGATCGGTGTGATAGCCGGAGCTCGCCGCGTCATAGGCGACAACGAAACTGTCCGGGCGCTCGATGACCACCCCGCACGGAAAACCCTCGGCCGTCAGATCGGGTTGCGGGAACAGGATGATCGGCTTGCCGAGCGACGTCGCGACATGATCGACGAAGGTCTGCAGCCGCCACGGCCGCGGCATATCGAGCGAAGCAGTCAGTGCGCGAACCTGTTTCAGCGCGGGATCGGACTGTGCGCGCCTGATCATAGGACCTATCTTCCGGGCCGGGCGGCCCGCTGTCCAACGTTTCGCTACACCCAAACGCCCTTGCCGACAGTGACGACCCCGCCATTGCTCACGGCGAACCGCTCGCGGTCGCGCGCCAGGTCGACGCCGATGATCTCGCCCTCGCCGACGACCACGTTCTTGTCCAGGATGGCCCGGCGCACCACCGCGCCGCGGCCGACTCGCACACCCGGCATGAGCACGCTGCCCTCGACGGTCGCGCCGTCATCGATCACCACGTTGGAGCTGAGTACCGAGTTGCGCACCGTGGCCGCCGACAGGATGCTGCCCGCGCCGACGATGCATTCCTGCGCGAGGCCGCCCTGGGCGAACTTGGCGGGCGGCAGGTTCTCGGCGGCGCCGCGGATCGGCCAGTGCCGGTTGTACAGATTGAAGACGGGGTGCACGGAGACCAGGTCCATGTGCGCATCGTAGAAGGCGTCGATGGTGCCGACGTCGCGCCAGTAGCCGCGGTCGCGTTCGGTCGCGCCTGGCACGTCGTTGTCGGCGAAGTCGTATACCCCGGCCTGGCCTGCGGCGACCAGCGACGGGATGATGTCGCCGCCCATGTCGTGATCGGAATCGGAGTTGTCCGCGTCGGCCTTGATCGAATCCACCAGCACCTTGGTGGTGAAGACGTAGTTGCCCATTGACGCAAAAGTGACATTGGGATCATCGGGCGTGCCGGGCGGGTGCGCGGGCTTCTCCAGGAACTGGGTGATCAAGCCGGACTCGTCGGAGTCGATGCAGCCGAACGCGCTCGCCTCGCTGCGCGGCACCCGGATACCGGCGACAGTGACACCGGCACCGGACTCGATGTGATGGTTGACCATCTGCTCCGGATCCATCCGGTACACGTGATCGGCGCCGAAAACCACGATGTAGTCGGGGTCTTCGTCATAGATCAGGTTCAGCGACTGCATGATCGCGTCGGCGCTTCCGGTGTACCAGCGCGGCCCGAGCCGCTGCTGCGCGGGCACCGGAGTGATGTATTCGCCCCCGAAACCGGACAGCCGCCAGGTCTGCGAGATGTGCCGGTCCAGCGAATGCGACTTGTACTGGGTGAGCACGCACAAGCGCAGGAAACCCGCGTTGACCAGGTTACTGAGGACGAAATCGATCAGTCGGTACGCGCCACCGAAGGGCACCGCCGGTTTGGCGCGGTCCGCCGTGAGTGGAAAGAGTCGCTTGCCCTCGCCACCGGCGAGCACGATCCCGAGTACGTGCGGCTGGCTCCTCACACTGCCAAACTACCGGGTAACCGCCGCGCGAGTGGCCCCAGCGGAGGTGAACGTCTACTTTGAACCTGGTGAGTTTCGGCACGGACACCGGGCGCTCGACGGCGGATTCCGGCCCGCGGGACCGGCTTCGGGTCGCGATGCTGACCCGCGAGTACCCACCCGAGGTATACGGCGGAGCCGGGGTACACGTGACGCAGTTGACCGCGCAGCTGCGCCGACTGTGTGAGATCACCGTGCATTGCATGGGTGTCGCGCGCACCGATGCCGTGGTGCACCAACCGGATCCGCAGCTCTACGCCGCCAACGCTGCCCTGCAGATGATGTCCGCACAGCTGCGCATGGCCGATGCCGCCGGGCAGGTCGACGTCGTGCATTCACACACCTGGTACACCGGCCTGGCCGGGCACCTCGCGGCCACGCTCTACGGCATACCGCACGTGCTGACCGCGCATTCGCTGGAACCACGACGGCCGTGGAAGGCCGAACAGCTCGGCGGCGGCTATCGGCTCTCCTCCTGGTCGGAACGCAACGCGGTCGAGCACGCGGACGCGATCATCGCGGTGAGCGAGGGTATGCGCCACGACGTGCTCGACGCCTATCCCGCCGTCGACCCGGACCGGGTGCACGTCGTGCACAACGGCATCGACGCCGGCATGTGGTACCCGGGACCGGTCGCGGCGGGCGCGCGGCCCGTGCTCGCCGTCCTAGGCGTGCGGACGGACCGGCCGATGGTGGCGTTCGTCGGGCGGATCACCCGGCAGAAGGGCGTCGGGCATCTACTCGCCGCGGCCCGCGACTTCGACAAGGACATCCAACTGGTGCTGTGCGCGGGCGCGCCGGACACCAAGGAGCTGGAAGCGGAGACGGCCGCCGCGGTCGAGGAATTGCAGCGCGGTCGAGGCAATGTGTTCTGGGTGCGCGAGATGCTGCCCACCGAGCAGATCCGGCAGATCCTGGCCGCCGCGACGGTGTTCGTCTGCCCGTCGGTGTACGAGCCGCTCGGCATCGTGAACCTGGAGGCGATGGCGTGCGCGACCGCGGTGGTCGCCTCTGACGTCGGCGGCATCCCCGAGGTGGTCGTCGACGGCAGCACCGGCCGCCTGGTGCACTACGACCCGAACGCGCCCGAGGAGTACGAGCGGGCCTTGGCCTCGGCCATCAACGAGGTCGCCGGAGACCCCGCGCTGGCCGCCGAGTTCGGCGCCGCCGGACGAGCCCGCGCCATCGCCGAATTCGACTGGTCCCAGATCGCCGCCCAGACCGTCGGCGTCTACGACCAGGTCCGCAAACTCTGACCCGGGCCGCTGCCGAGCCCACCCATCGAGGCGAGTCATATGGTCGCTGATGAAGATCGTTTAGCGACCATATGACTCGCCTCGATGGGTTTTCAGGTAGGTGGAGACCAGGACCGAGGCGGTGACCTCGGTGGTGTCGGGGAGGGCGGCGATGCGCGGGTCCTCGGTGGCCGCGTGGTGGGCGGAGGGGCCCATGCCGACGACGTTCGCGACGTCGGTTCTCGTGAGTTTCATCGGATACTCGACCAGTACGCGGTCGACCGCGGTGAAGTGGCCGGACATGGCCGTGTCGAGTCGGCGATCCTTGTCGGGGTCGACCGTCACCATGCCGAGCGGGCCGATCAATTCGCGCAGGTGGCGTTCGGTGGGGGTGGCGACGACGAACCTGCCGTCCTCGACGAGCACGCGGGCGACCTCGGCCGGATTGCGCGGCGCGAACACCGACAGCACGGCGCGCAGGGTGCCGTCGCGCACGGGCAGCCCGCGCCAGGCGTCGGCGAGTACCGAGGCGGCCCGTGGATGAGCGCGGGCACAGCGCTTGGCGGCCGGTTTGGCCACGTCCAGCGCGATGCCACGGGTCGAAGGTGCGGCGTCGAGCGCACCGGCCAGGTAGTAGCCGGTGCCCGCGCCCACCTCCAGCACTGTGCCGGACGCATGCTCGTCCGGCCCGACCGCCTCTGCTGTCGCGGCGGCGATCGGTGCGAAATGTCCCCCACCTTGAAAGGCGGCACGCGCGTCCAGCATGGCCGCGGTATCACCGGTCATTTTGGTCGACGCGCCGGTCAGCAGGCTGACATAGCCCTGCTTGGCGATGTCGAAACTGTGCCCGTGTCCACACCGCAGCACCCGATCACGCGGCTCGAGTTCGAGCGCGCATTCCGGGCAAGCCAGCAGACCGGCCACAGCGGCCAGCGCTGAGGTATCAGCTGGTGACACTCTTCAGTTCGTCGCCGAGCGCCGCGGCCTCGTCCGGCGTGAGTTCGACGACCAAACGCCCGCCACCCTCGAGTGGAACCCGCATGACGATTCCACGCCCTTCCTTGGTTGCCTCGAGGGGACCGTCCCCGGTACGGGGCTTCATGGCCGCCATCCTCTGCTCCCTCCAGATCTGCGCGATATGCTGCGCACTTTCTTGGAACTCCAGTTGTCACCAACCAGCGAGCTCGCCGGCATTTGGCGAGCTACACCTGTCCCATTCTTCCCTATCGCGGATGTGGACGGATACCTGAGTTCAAAAAGTGACCGGTCGGACTGTGTCGGACACGTCACTACCGACCCAGCAATCGGCCAGGTGATCGTCTACCATCCCGGTCGCCTGCATCAAGGCGTAGGCCGTTGTCGGACCAACGAACCGAAACCCGCGCCGCTTCAATTCTTTTGCAAGAGCTATGGATTCGGGTGTGCTGGCGGGCACGTCCGCACCGGTTTCCGGGCGCGGTCGTTGCGCGGGCGCGAACGACCAGAGCAGCGTGTCCAGTCCGATATCGAGATCGCGGGCAACCCGGGCGTTGCTGATCGCGGCCTCGATTTTCAGCCGGTTGCGCACGATGCCCGTGTCGGCGAGCAGGCGCGCCGCATCGGCCTCGCCGAACTCGGCGACGCGCTCGATCGAGAATCCGGCAAACGCGGCCCGGAACGCGGGCCGCTTGCGCAGGATGGTGATCCACGACAGCCCCGACTGGAATGCCTCGAGGCACAGTCGCTCGAAGAGCGCGTCGTCGCCGTGTAATGGCTTGCCCCACTCGAAGTCGTGATAGTCGCGGTACAGCTTGGTCTCCAGCGGCCATGGACAACGGATCCGGCCGTCGTCCTCGGCGACCGTCATGTCGGCCCGGCTCATTTCGGTTCCGGTGCGACCGGGGTCTGCCAGCGCGCGGCCTGCGCCTCGGCCAGTTGATGTTGTAGCTCGTCGATCCTGGCGGCGAGCCTGGCCAGCGTCCAATCCACCTCCGCCGCCTTGTAGCCGCGCACCACCTGCTGGAATCGCAGCGCCCTGACGTCGGCGCCGGAGATCGCCTCGGCGGGCAGCACGGTCGCCGTTGTCCCCTCCGGTAGCGGGCCGAGCTCCTCGGCCCGCCCGAATACCGCACTGGCGAGCAGGAACAGCACCGCGGCGACGAGACCGACGATCAGCACGTACAGCAGCAACGTGAGCATGCCCCGAGCTTATTGCCACCCACCGACAGCTAGCGAACAACCTCCACGCGGAAATCGGTCGTCGAGTTCCGACTACCCGTGGCGTGTCGTGTCGATGTTCAGCGACATGCCCGCCAGGCCGCGGCGGCGGACGGCGAGTTTGTCGGCGACCGAGAGCAGCGCCTTGGCGGCGGGGGAGTCGGGGTCGCGCAGCACGATCGGCGTGCCGTCGTCGCCCGCCTCGCGCACGGCCTGTTCGATCGGCACCTGCCCGAGCAGTGGCACGTCGGCGCCGACGGCGCGGGTGAGACGGTCGGCGACCACCTGACCGCCGCCGGAACCGTAGAGCTCCATCCGGCTGCCGTCGGGCAGGTCGAGCCAGGACATGTTCTCCACCACGCCCGCGATCCGCTGCCGGGTCTGCAGCGCGATGGCGCCCGCGCGCTCGGCCACCTCGGCGGCGGCGATCTGCGGGGTGGTGACGACGAGGATCTCCGCGCCGGGGATGAGCTGGGCGATCGAGATGGCGATATCGCCGGTGCCGGGCGGCAGGTCGAGCAGCAGCACGTCCAGATCGCCCCAGAACACGTCGGCGAGGAACTGCTGCAGTGCCCGGTGCAGCATCGGGCCGCGCCACACCACGGGCGTATTGCCCTGGGTGAACTGCGCGATCGAGATCATCTTCACGCCGTGCGCCTGCGGCGGCATGATCATCTTCTCGACCTGGGTCGGCCGGGCGTCGGTGCCGAGCATGCGCGGGATCGAGTGGCCGTAGATGTCGGCGTCCAGGATGCCGACCGAGAGGCCGCGCGCGGCCATGGCGGCGGCGAGATTGACTGTGACGCTGGACTTTCCGACGCCGCCCTTGCCGGACGCGACCGCGTACACGCGGGTCAGCGAGCCGGGCTGGGCGAACGGGATGACCGGGTCGGCCGAGTCGCCGCGCAGCTGCTTGCGCAGGTTGGTGCGCTGCTCGTCGTTCATCACGTCGAGGTCGACGGTGACCGCGCCGACGCCGGACACGTCGGCGACGGCCTTGGTGACCCGCTGGATGATCTCGGTGCGCAGCGGGCAGCCCGCCGTTGTCAGGTAGACCTCGATGTGGACATTGCTGTCCGCATTGATCGCAATGCTCTTCACCATGCCCAGTTCGGTGATCGGCTTGCGGATCTCCGGATCGTCGACCTTGGCGAGAGCGCCCCGCACATCCGATTCCGTAACTACTGGCATGGCAGGAATTTTAGGCGTGTCAAATTCGGGGCAGGTCCCCGGCCCGTGGTGCGACGCCATTGGCGTAGGAGGTTTCCCACGCCATGACGTTGGCGACGTAGGCCATCGAGTTGTTGTAGCGCAGGATCGCCTTGGACTGCTGGGCGAGGTCGCGCATGTTCAAACCGCCGTCGCACAGGTACTTTCCGGCGGTCAGTGCCGCGTCGAACAGGTTCTGTGGATCGGCGATGCCGTCGCCGTTGCCGTCGGCGGCGTAGCGCTTCCAGGTCTGCGGCAGGAACTGCATCGGGCCGATGGCGCGGTCGTAACCGGCCAGGCCGTCCAGCTCGCCGCCGTCGGTATCCCGAACGACGTTGTTGCCGTAGAGGCTTCCGTCGAGCACCGGGCCGTAGACCGGGGTGAGCGGATTGCCGTCGGCGTCGGCCTTGCCGTAGGCGTGCGTGGATTCGACGCGGCCGATCCCGGCGAGCATCGACCACGGCATGGCGCAGCCAGGGTTCTCCTCGGCGAGGATGCGTTCGGCGTTCTGGTAGGCCGCGAGTGCGATGCCTGGCATGCCCATCGGTCCGGCGGGCAGCGACGCGAGCTGCCGACCTTCCGCCAGCGCAACGCTTTTCACCACCGGCGGACCGCTCGGCTTGGCCATCTTGTTGGCCGCGAACTCGGTCGTTGCGCCCGGGTCCGTCATCAGTGCCGCGGGTTTGGCCCCCAGCTCGTCCTGATCGTCCCCCGGAAGGTGCTGTTCCACCGCTGCTGCGGCCTGACTCCCATTTCCCACATTGGACGCGGCGGTGCACGCCATCAGTCCAGCGGGAACCAATCCGGTCAATGCGATAACCGAGCTGCGCTTAACGGTGACAGCTGGTTGCTTTCGGTGACGCCCCACTGTGCGGTGACCCTCCAACGGCTCGATATGAGCCCTTCGTGATCTGACGAAGAGGAGACTACCGCATTCGAGACCTTTTTGTTACTGCTTCGTGACCTGCTTCGAGTGTGGCGTCAGCCTTGCGGGGCAGGCGGCAGCGGAATCACGATGCCGAAGGGCAATGTGATGCCCGGCTGCGGGGTCGGCGTCACTTCTGCGGAGGGTGCGGATGGCGTCGGCTCGACTGTGACTGTAGGCGGCGTTTGGGGCGTCTGCACGGCCTGCTGGTCGGGCGCGGGAGCGGGAGCGGGCGCCTGTGGTGGCTGCGCCTGCTGCTTGGCGGCATCCGGCGGCGTGCACACCGGCGCGACGGGCTGCTGGTCCGGATGCGCGGGATCCTTCGGTGCGGCCGTTCCGGCGCCGAAGGTCTGCGCGGGTGCACCCGGCACGACGGCGGGCTCAGCTTGCTCGCCAGGGCGCGGCATGGGGGCCGGAATCAGCGCGGGCTCACAGGGATTGAGCGGCTTCGGCGGCGGCGGGCAGAAGATGCCGCACGGGATCGGGGGCAGGCCGGGGATGGTGATCATCACCTCGGTCGGCGTCGGCGTCGTCGTGGTGGTCTGCGGCGCCGAGGGTGCCGTCGTGGTCGGCGTCGAGTTCGTGTAGGTGACCGCTGTCATGTCCGGGATCTGGGTGGGCGCGCTGCCCGGCGGGATCAGGTCGGGTGAGATGGTCACCTGGGTCGGCGCGCCGCCGGTGCGGTAGGCCGCGGCCCAGCTGAGCACGTTGGCCGCGTAGGCCGCCGAGTTGTTGTAGCGCAGCACGGCCTGTAGTTCTTGCCCCTGATCGCGCAGGTTCAGCCCGCCCGAGCACAGGTACTTGCCCGCGGCGAGCGCGGCGTCGAAGACATTGTTCGGATCGGCGACGCCGTCGCCGTTACCGTCGGCGGCCCACTGGGCCCAGGTGCCGGGCAGGAACTGCATCGGCCCGACCGCGCGCACGTAGCCGCCGCTCGCGGCCTTGATGACCTCGTTGCCCGGCAGTGTGCCGTCCAGCGCGGGGCCGTAGATGGGGGAGACGGTGGTGCCCGCGGCGTCGGTGCGCCCGCCGCCGGCATGGCCCGATTCGATCCGGCCGATGCCCGCCAGCAAGCTCCAGGACAACCCGCAGTCGGGCGCGGAGGACTCCAGCGCGAGTTCGGCGTTGCGGTACGCGGCGAGCACGATCTCCGGGATACCGAGCGCGCCGCCGATCAGCGGCAGCGAGATCTCCTGCAGCGGCACCCGCCCGGCGAATGGCGCCGAACCGTCGGACGGAGTCATTGCCCGAAGTTTGCGGGGGGACTCCTGGGTCACCGGGAGTAGTCCAACTGTCTTAGACAGTCCGGTCTCGCTCGACTTACCCGCGGCATCTGTCGATCCGGCGGGATTGGTGGCAGCGGCCAGCAAAGCCTCTGGTGCCTTGGGCGCGCCGGTGGACGTTGTGGGATCGGAGGCTGAGCCAGTGGCGACAAGACCCGCTACGACCAGGGCCGAGACGGTTATCGGAGCAGATATACGCATTCAGCCACACCAATCCTCTACGTCGTGTGAGCGGCTATCTGGGACATCCCCTTCCCGGCGCCGCTCGGGACAACGCTGTCCAGGTTACCCACCAGTCAGGTAGTTGTTCGGTATTTCCGGTCAATCGTCAGCTACAGGCGGTGAAACCGGGGCTGGCGCCTGCTTTCGGCCGGAGTTCTTCTTGCGCTGTGTCTTGGTGCCCTCGATCCGTTCGAGTATCTCCTTCATCTCCTCCAATTCCCTGCGCAAATAGTCGCGAGTCGCGACTTCGCCGACCGCGATCCGCAATGCTGCGAGTTCGCGGGCGAGGAACTCGGTGTCCGCCTTTGTCTGGGCGGCCCGCATCCGGTCCTCTTCCAGCGCGACCCGGTCGCGGTTGTCCTGCCGGTTCTGCGCGAGCAGGATCAGTGGCGCGGCATAGGCGGCCTGGGTAGAGAACGCCAGATTCAACAGAATGAACGGATATGGATCCCAGCGCAACGCGATGACGCCCACATTTAACGCGATCCAAACGATCACGATGATCGTCTGAATGGCCAGGTAGCGGCCGGTGCCGAGGAAGCGGGCGACGCGTTCGCTGCTGCGCGCGAGCGCGTCCGCGTCCCAATCGATGCGGAACCGGGACTCGACCGGCGTCTCCAGCCGCTGCCGCGCGCCGCCGACCTTGTCAATCATGTCCGGCTATCCCTTCGTGTAGCTCTTCCTGGTCGCGCCAGTCATCGGGTAGCAAATGATCGAGCACGTCGTCGACGCTGACCGCGCCGAGCAGATGGTTCTCCTCGTCGACCACCGGGCCGCAGACCAGGTTGTAGGTCGCGAAATAGCGGGTCACCGCGGCAAGCGGGACGTCGGCACGCAGCGGGGCCAGACCCGCGTCGAGGATGCCGCCGACCAGATGGGCCGGCGGCTCCCGCAGCAGCCGCTGGATGTGCACCGACCCGAGATATCGGCCGGTGGGTGTCGAGGTCGGCGGCCGGACCACGAACACCATGGAGGCCAGCGCCGGCGTCAGATCGGGATTGCGCACCCGCGCCAGCGCCTCGGCGACCGTGGTGGACGGCGTGAGGATCACCGGCTTCGGCGTCATCAGGCCGCCCGCGCTGTACGGGGAATGCTCGAGCAGCCTGCGGACCGGTTCGGACTCCTCCGGGTCCATCAGCGCGAGCAGCGATTCGGCCTCGCTGACCGGCAGCTCGCCGAGCAAGTCGGCGGCGTCGTCGGGATCCATCGCCTCGAGCACGTCGGCGGCGCGCCGTACCTCGAGATGACCGAGCAGGTCGACCTGCTCGTCGTCGGGCAGCTCCTGCACCACATCGGCGAGTCGCTCGTCATCGAGCGCGACCGCCACCTCGAGGCGGCGTTTCTCCGGTAGCTCGCGCAGCAGGTGTGCGACGTCGGCGGCGCGCAAGCCCTCGAACTGCTCGAGCAGCTGGGTGACCTCTTGGCCAGGCCGGTCGATATCCCTCGGGGTCAGCCCGGAGACATGGATCCAATCCACCACGTGCACGGTGCGGCGGCGCCCGATCCGCCGATGTCCGCGCACGGCGACCCTGGTCACCCGCCAATCCCTGGTGCGGGCCTGTTCCATGCCGAGATCGACCACGACGACATCCACGTCGGCGAGGTCGGGCAGGTCCGGATCCTCCACGCGCACCGAGGAATCCACGATCTGCGCGAGTGCGAGCATCTCGCCGGGTCGCTGATGGAATCGACGAAGACTCACCGTCCCTGTGTTGAGCGTCACCACGCCGGGCTCGATCGCGGTGACCCGCAGGATCGGCACGAAAATGCGCCGCCGGGTGGGCAATTCGACGACGAGGCCGTGGATTCGGGGCTGTTGGCGGTCGTACCGGATGGCCACGACGACATCGCGGACCCGGCCGATAGACTCGCCGTCCGGCCCCAACACCACCAGGCCGGCAAGCCTGGCGACGTACACCCTGGTAGCTGCCATGCTTGCCAGGCTAGAGGTTCGGGAGCGGGTGTAAGTACCACACCACGATCGACGGGAGTGATCTTGAAGCCGCGCCGTTCCGTGCTCGCCTGTCCTGGCAGCAGCACAAAGATGATCGAGAAGGCCAAGGGTCTGCCCGTCGACGAGGTGTTTCTCGACCTGGAGGACGCCGTCGCACCGTCCGCGAAGGCCGAGGCGCGGGCGAATATCGTGGCGGCGCTCAACGATTCCGACTGGGGATCACAATTGCGGGTGGTCCGCGTGAACGACTGGACCACCCAGTGGACCTACACGGACGTGATCACCATCGTAGAGGGCGCAGGCACCGCGCTGGACGCCATCCTGCTGCCGAAGGTGACCGACGCCGGACACGTGCGCGCGCTGGATCTGTTGCTCACCCAACTGGAGAAGGCGACCGGACTCGAGGTCGGCCGCATCGGCATCGAGCCACAGCTCGAGAATGCGTTGGGGCTGCGCAATATCGACGAGATCGCCACCGCGAGCCCGCGGGTGCAGGCGCTGGTGTTCGGCCCGGCCGACTTCATGGCGAGCATCAACATGCGCACCCTGGTGGTCGGCGAACAGCCGGAGGGCTACGACACCGGTGACGCTTATCACCACATCCTGATGACGATCCTGCTCACCGCCCGCGCGCACGGCCTGCAGGCGATCGACGGCCCGTACCTGCAGATTCGGGACGCGGACGGCTTCAAGCGGGCCGCCGCGCGCACCGCGGCGCTCGGTTTCGACGGCAAGTGGGTGCTGCATCCCGGCCAGATCGAGGCCGCCAACGAGATCTTCAGCCCGCGTCAGTCCGACTACGACCGCGCCGAGCTGATTCTGGACGCGTACGCCTTCCACACCTCGGCCGAGGGCGGTGCCCGCGGTGCGGTCATGCTCGGCGACGAGATGATCGATGAGGCGAGTGCGAAGATGGCCAAGGTGATCGCGGAGAAGGGCCGGGCCGCCACAATGACGCGGACCACGCGTTTCACACCCCCGGAAAACCGGTAGAAATAGCAGAATAGAGACATGACGAATCCCTTGGGGAACTCGAATCGCGCCAGGCAGGCCCTGCCGACGCCGCCGTCCGGCTGGCCGGTCGGCTCCTATCCGACCTATGCCGAGGCGCAGAAGGCCGTCGACTACCTGGCCGACGGGCAGTTCCCGGTGCAGGACGTGACCATCGTCGGCGTCGACCTCATGCAGGTCGAGCGCGTCCTCTACCGGCTGACGTGGGGCAAGGTCATCGGTGGCGGTGTGGTGAGCGGAGCCTGGCTCGGCCTGTTCCTCGGCCTGCTGCTGAGCCTGTTCACCACCAGCGGCGCGTTCGGCCCGCTGCTGGTCGGCCTGGTCGGCGGCATCATCTTCGGCGTGATCTCCACCTCGATCCCGTACGCGGCGACCAAGGGGCAGCGCGACTTCGCCTCCACCATGCAGTTGGTGGCCGGGCGCTATGACGTGCTGTGCGACCCGAAGTCCGCGGAACAGGCGCGGGACATGCTTGCGCGGCTGGCCATCTGACGCATGGAGGTGGTGTCGACGGTCCGCACCGGTGTGCTCGACCATTTCGGTGTGCGGGCCAGCGGCGTCGATTCGGCGTCGGTGACGTTCCTCGGGTTGGAGCCGATCGAGATCCTGCGGATCGTCGACGGCGAGCTGGTGCACTACGCCACGGTGGGCGGATCCCGTCATCCGATGGGCGATCCCACTGCGCTGCTTGCCGATCCGGTGCAGGGGCCGAGGGCCGAGCTGGTGCTCACGCTGCGCGGCTCGGCGGGCGCGAGCTCGGGACTGGCAAAGGCGCTCGGCGTGCTCGCCGCCGCACCCGCGGTGGAAGGCGTTGTGCTGCAAGCCGATGCGCTGATGGACCTGGGCGAGCCGATGTGGCATGGCGCGCCGTTCAGCGCGGTGTTACTGGGGGACAGCGAGATTCCCGAGGTCGTGCTGCCCGCGCCCGCCGAGCCGGTGCGGTACTTCGCGGTGACGCCGGTGACCGCCACCGAGGCGGCGTGGGTGCGGGTGCGCGGGGCGCAGGCGTTGCGAGATGCGTGGGCCGAGGCGGGAATCGACGTGCGTGACCCCGAAAGAGGCGCTGCCAGCCTGTAATTCGGCCCGTTACAGCCAGTGGTTGTGCCGGAAGGTGGCGAACAGCCCGAAGCAGATGACAAGGGTGACCACGATCACGGCCCAAAAGCCCCATGTCACTTCGAGTCCTGGCATGTGCGTGAAGTTCATGCCGTAGATGCCAGCGATCATCGTCGGTACCGCGGCGATCGCGACCCAGGCCGAGATCTTGCGCATATCGGTGTTCTGTTGCACGCCGATCTTGGCGAGTGCGGCACTGATCAGCGCGCTCAACGCCTCGTCGAAGTCGCTGATGCGTTCGGCGACACCGGCGTGGTGGTCGGCCACGTCCCGCATATAACGCCGAATCTCCTTGGGCAGCGGGATATCCGGCTTGTGGCCGAGCAACTGGAGCGGGACCGCGAGTGGGTTCACCGCCCGGCGGAGTTCGACGACCTCGCGCTTGAGCTGATAGATCGACTCGATCGCGACCTGGCTGCGCGGGGTGAAGACCTCTTCCTCCATCGCGTCGATATCGAGCTCGACCGATTGCGCCACTCCGATATACGAATCCACCACGTGGTCGGCGATCGCGTGCAGCACCGCGCCGGTGCCGAACATCATCTTCGCGGGATCGGCCTCCAGTTCCTTGCGCAGCGAGGCCAGTTCGGAGTGCTCGCCGTGCCGCACGGTCACCACGAAGTCGGGCGCGGTGAAGACCATGATCTCGCCGGTCTCCACGATCTCGCTGATGCTGTGCAATTCGTGCGGGACGTAGGCGACCGTGCGCATCACCAGCACCAGCGTGTCGTCGTAGCGTTCCAGCTTGGGGCGTTGATGCGCCGTGACGGCGTCTTCGGCCGCGAGCGCGTGCAGGCCGAATGTGGCGGCGATATCGGCCATTTGGGCCTCGTCCGGATCGTGCAGGCCGACCCAGACGAACCCGGTGCCTCGGTTCTGTACCTCGGCCATCGCGTCCTTGTGCGTGAATCTGCCTGGCAGTCGCCGTCCTTCGACATAGACGCCGCAGTCGACGATCGCCCGTGCGGTCGGGATCGGGATCCGCGGCAGCGCGCGGACCTGGCGGCCGGCACCGCGGAACGACGGTAGCGGCGGAATCGTTGGCACGCCATGATGCTACGTCGCCTGCGTGCGCGGCCCTCGCCGTCCGCACTGTAAGACTGAGGGCGTGCGCATCGACTTGCATACCCATTCGACCGCGTCCGACGGCACCGACAGCCCGGCCGAACTGGTACGGAACGCTGCGGCGGCCGGATTGGACGTCATCGCGATCACCGACCACGACACGACGTCCGGCTGGACCGAGGCCGTCGACGCGCTGCCGACGGGCCTGACCCTGGTCCGCGGCATGGAGATGTCGTGTGTCGGCCTCGGCGAGGACGGCTGGCCGGTGCCGGTGCATCTGCTTGCCTATCTGTTCGACCCGACCGACCGCAGTTTCGCCGACGAACGCGAGCGGCTGCGTGGCGAGCGGATCGAGCGGGTGCGCGCGATGGCCGAGCGGATGGTGGCCGACGGGCTGCCGATCGATCCCGATGCCGTGCTCGCCTCGGCCGGGCCGTCCGCGGGCCGTCCGCACTTGGCCAGGGCACTGGTCGCGGCGGGCGTGGTGCCGAGCGTCGACGCGGCGTTCGAGGAACTGCTCGCACCGCACGGCCCGTACTACGCGGAGAAGGCCGACACGCCGCTGCGTCGCGCGGTCGAGATGATCGCCACCGCGGGCGGGGTCAGCGTGGTCGCGCACGCGCGGGCCCGTAAGCGCGGCAGGCTGCTCGCCCTGGACGACATCAGGGAGCTGGCAGCGCTCGGGCTCGGCGGACTCGAGCTCGACCACCCGGACCATTCCGCGCAGGACCGTGCGGTGCTCGCCGACCTGGCCGCCGAACTCGGCCTGCTCACCACCGGCTCGTCGGACTACCACGGCAGCAACAAGACCATCCACCTCGGTCAGTTCACCACCGACCCCGCGCAATTCGAGGTCCTCGTCGGCAAGGCGACCGGCGTGCCGGTGATCGCCGCGTGAAAGTGCTGCGTGGCCTGAGTGGCATGATCGCAGCGGGAACCGTCGCGCTGATGCTCGTCGTCGTCGGCACCGCGGTCGTCGCGGCCCGGCGGGACTTTCCCGGTCCGGGCAGTGCGTCGGTGACGTGGCACGTAGCGTCCGCGGTGATTGCCGTTGCGGCACAGATTTATTCGGATAAGCGTCGGGGTTTAGCCGCTTTTTCCGGATGTGCGGTTGTTTTTGTCGTCGCCGGATTATTGCTGTGGACCCAGTGGTGGAGCTGATTGTCGGCACCCGGCTGACAACGGATCGAATACGGCACAGATAAATATTCCGTTAATGGTTGCGGTTCTGTGAATTGTGGCCGAACATTTCTCTTTGTGGCGGAACTCGAGACGGACGTACTGGTTTTGGGCGGTGGCCCCGCCGGAACCTGGGCAGCCGTATCCGCCGCCGCCACCGGCGCCAGGGTCGTGCTCGCCGACAAGGCCAGATGCGGCACCAGCGGCCCAACGGCCCACGGCACCACCTCGTTGTGGAACATCCCGCCCGGATCGGCCAGGGACGAGGCAGTGCACCGCGGGTACACGCACGGCGGCGGACTCGGCGACCCGGACTGGATGCATCGGGTGCTGGAGGAGACGCACCTGCGCGTCGAGCAGCTGGCCCGCTGGGGCTATCGATTCCCCGGCGCCGGCCACGGCACCTCGCTGCGGGTGTATCTGGACGGTGCCAGCTATCTGCGCAGGATGCGGCGCAGCGTGCTCAACGCGGGTGTGCACATCCTCGATCACCATCCGGCGCTGCAACTGCTCATCGATCGCGACGGCAAGGTCGCCGGGGCGACCGGGGTACAGCAGCACAACCAGTTCCAGGCCTGGACCATTCGCGCGGGCGCGGTGGTGGTGGCCACCGGTGGCTGCGCGTTCCTGTCCGGCGGGGCAGGCACCGACGTGGACACCGGCGATGGACTGCTGTTCGCCGCGGAGGCCGGTGCCCAGCTGTCGGGCATGGAGTTCTCCAGCGCGTACGGCCTGACACCCGTGGTGAACGGTCCGTGCCCGACCGTGCGGCCGCACTCCACGCCCGGCCTCGGACTGCACTTCGCCACCCTCTACGACGAGTCGGGCATGGTCTTGGAAGGCCATCGTGCCGCCGCGTTCGCCGCGATCGCGGACGGCCGCAGGGTGTTCGCTGCCCTCGATGACGTGCCCGTCGCGATGCGCGGCTGGCTGGCCGAGCAGGGCCTGGTCGATCACCGCACCAGGCGGGTGCCGCTGCGGGCGGTGCTCGAGGGCACCGTGCGCGGCACCGGCGGCCTGCGCATCGCGGGCCCGGACTGCGCGACAACAGTCGGCGGGCTGTTCGGCGCGGGCGATGTGACCACCAGGGAACCGATCACCGGCGCGGTCAGCGGCTTCGGCGGTCAGGGCGGCGCGTGGGCCATCGCCTCCGGCGTGTGGGCGGGCACGGGCGCGGCCAGATACGCGCGCAAGGCCGACCGGCGCAGCCCGGTGCGTGAGGTGCCCGGCGCTGGGCTCAGCGAGGTGGCGCGGATCGACCCCCGGGCGGTGGTCGGACTCGTGCAGGAACACACGCTGCCGCTGCGGCGCAGCTACTGGCGCAGCGCGGGCAGCCTGGTCGACAGCATCGGCGAACTCGACGCGATGTGGCCAGGCGCCGAATTCGACCTCGGCGGCACCGGATTGGACCGGTTGCGGGCCAGGCAGGCGGCGGCCCTGCTCGCGGTGGCGCGGTGGACCAAATACAGCGCGCTGGCGCGCACCGAGAGTCGCGGCATGCATCGGCGCACCGATCATCCTGGGGCCGAGGCGGACTGGCGGGTGCGGTTGATGTCGGGGGGACTGGACAACGTGTGGGTGCGCCCGGACGCGCGGGAGATCGCGGCGCTCGACGCGGGCGTTGTCGGTGCCACGGAGATAACGGTGGCGCCCGTCCATGAGCCGTTCCCGCGCGGCAGGCGCGAGACCCTCGTGCTCGACGCACGCGGTCCGGCCGTCCCGCACTCCCGCGAGGCCGGGGTGTTGAGCGCACGGTCGGCGGCGATCCCGGACGCGCCGGAGATCCGGTCGGCGGACGAGGCGGGCGAGCAGCTCACACCGGCCGACCCGATCGCGTTGTGACAACTCACCGCTCGGCCGTTGCCACGTGCGAGTTTTCCCTTACCGCCCGGTAATTCCGTCGCTTAGACGCTTGCGAGCCGCGAATGCGCGAGGCCGCACTCGGCCGGCGACCGACGCGCGACACGGCCGGAATCCGACCGGTTTGGCAAGTCGCGGACCATGCTGGCAGAATGTGTCGGATTCCTTACCTAAGCCACCGCCGGGTACTGGAGTTACGGAGATCTCCGCCTCGCGACGCACCGTCGCGACCCGAGGATCACGCCGCATGTTCTGTCCGGACCCACCCGTCCGGCTCCCGCTCCGCGGATCAGTGCCGCGCCACGTCAGCGAAATCGGCTACGAGTATTCGTAACCCGCCGTAACAGCGAAACGTACCGGTCAGCGCACTCGATGAGCGTAATGAATCCACAGGAGCGGAGCCTGTGCAGCGACCATAAACACTTATACCTATATACCCGGCGGTAACCGTCCCCCGGTTTGTCCGGCCCGAGCAGGAGTGAAATCGTGTCACCTGTGACTGAAGCACCGAATGCCACTGCAAGTCTTTCCGAAATCACCCACGACGAGATTTTCGCGGGACATCTCGGAGGCAAGCTCTCGGTAGAACTCAGCTCGCCGCTGGAGACCCAGCGCGACCTGTCGATCGCGTACACCCCCGGCGTCGCTCAGGTGAGCCGCGCGATCGCGCAAGACGCCGAGCTCTGCAAGCGCTACACCTGGACCGACCGACTCGTCGTCGTGGTCAGCGACGGCACCGCGGTGCTCGGCCTCGGCGATATCGGCCCGCGCGCCTCGCTGCCGGTGATGGAGGGCAAGGCGGCGCTGTTCAAGAAGTTCGCCGGGCTCAACTCGATCCCGATTGTGTTGGACACCAAGGACGTCGACGAGATCGTCGAGACGATCATCCGGCTGCGCCCGAGCTTCGGCGCGGTGAACCTGGAGGACATCTCGGCGCCGCGCTGCTTCGAGGTGGAGAAGCGACTCATCGAGGCGCTCGACTGCCCGGTCATGCACGACGACCAGCACGGCACCGCCATCGTGGTGCTCGCCGCCCTCAACGGCGCGGCCAAGGTGCAGGGTCGCGCCATCGACAATATGAAGATCGTGGTGTCCGGCGCGGGCGCGGCCGGTGTCGCGTGCACGAATATCCTGCTGGCCGCGGGTGTTCGGGACGTCACCGTGCTCGACTCGAAGGGCATCATCAGCCGCGAGCGCAGCGACCTCAACGACGTGAAGGCCGAACTGGCCACCCGGACCAACCCGCGCGGGCTCAATGGTGGTGCGGCAGAGGCACTCAACGGCGCCGACGTCTTCCTCGGCCTGTCCGCGGGCCTGATCGCCGAGGAGCTCATCGCCTCGATGGCGCCGGAGTCGATCGTGTTCGCCATGTCGAACCCGGACCCGGAGATCCACCCCGAGGTCGCGAGCAAGTACGCCGCGATCGTCGCCACCGGCCGCAGCGACTTCCCGAACCAGATCAACAATGTGCTCGCCTTCCCCGGCGTGTTCAAGGGCGCGCTCGACGCGGGCGCGCGCCGCATCACCGAGGGCATGAAGATCGCCGCCGCCGACGCGATCCTCAGCGTTGTCGCCGATGAACTCGGCCCGGAGAAGATCGTGCCGAGCCCGCTCGACCCGAGGGTCGCCCCGGCGGTCGCCGAAGCCGTCGCGGCCGCAGCGCGCGCCGAAGGCGTTGCGTAACAAGCTAGTTCACTCGTTGGAAGGCGTCTTGTCCCGACCGGGGCTTGGCGCCTTTCGCGTATCGGTCTGCTTGCGCGCCGATACGTGGATCCAGATGTTCATGGCGACCATCGCGCACAGCGCGAAGACCAGAGCCACCACGAACAAGGGATTCTTGTCCGGGTGCGACGCCCAGACGAACAGCAATATCGCCACGAGCGCCACGTAGCCGCCGATGAATCTGATACTCACGGCTCAGACGTTAGCCAGATCCGGTGCCATGGGTGCGATGTTCACAGCGAGTGATCATCGAGCCACTTGCGGGCCAGCTCGGCAGGCTTGGCGCCGTTGTCCCTGACATCGCGGATCATGGCGGCGAGATCGTCGGTGGTCAGTTCGCCCGCAACGTAATTCAGCTTCTTGATCTGACGGTCATCGAGCACACCCTTGCGGAACAGGGGCAGCACGTTCTCGGCGCGCACCGCGTAGGTGTCGTCGGACAGGATCGTCAGGCCGTCGGTCGAGCCGGGGACGACAGCGGGTGGGCCGGTCAGCAGTCCCGCTTGAACCTGCCCGTCCAGCAGGGCCTTTCGCAATGCGGCGGCGTCGGGGAACGGCACCGTCGCGGCGAAGGCGCAGTCCGTCACCCGTTCCAGCGTCGGCGGCAGGGCGATCAGGTTCGGCACGGGCGCGACGCCGAGCGTGAGCGTGCCGCAGCGCGGTGTGAGATCGCCGACGGCGTTGACGTTGTCGCGGGTCGCGGCCTCGGTGCTGAGCACGACCCTCGGCCGCAGGTCGGTGCCGTCGGCGGCATCGGTGACAACCAATCCCTCGGGCAGCGATTTGCTCAGCGCCTTGCGGACGTCGTCCGGTGTGCGGTCCGCGGCCTTGCTGTCGAGGTAGGCGAGCAGCGCGCCGTTGTGCTCACCGATCAGGTCGGCCCGGCCCGCGTCGAGCGCGGCCAGATAGCCGGCGCGGTCACCCAAATGGGGCTCGACCGAGGTGCGCGTGCCGATTCTCGCCAGCGCGCCCGCATATATTTCGGCGAGCACCGCCGACTCGGTCGAATCGCCGGCGCCGACCGTGATCCGCGCGCCTTGATCACCGTTACCGCAGGATACGGCTAGTGCGGCGGTCGCGACGACCAGTACTCGAGCCAGCATCCGCAGCGACGCGGGCAACACCATCCGGCGACACCAACTCTCCGAGAGACCGACAGAGCTAACAGGAACACCCTGAAGCGGGCAGTATGGACACCCAGAATGTACCGGTGGCTGTGTTGCCCCGGGACCTCGCACTGCCCGTCATGCCGGAAGGACCTCCAGTGAAATCCTCGATCACCCCCGATGCCGCGCGGCACGGTCGGTCGGCGCTGCGGCTCGCGCTGCGCGCCACCCGATTCATCGCCGCGGCCGCGGCATTGGCTGTCGCCATGATCCTGTCCGCGTGCGGCAATTCCGACCCACTGGCCAGCAAGGGCAGCTGCAGCGGCGACGGGCTCACCGTCGGCTCGGCGAACTTCCCTGAGTCCGAGACCGTCGCCGAGGTATACGCGGAGGTGTTGCGCGTCAACGGATTCAAGGTCGACACCAAGCTGAACATCGGCAGCAGGGAGGCCTACGTCCCGGCCGTGCGTCAGTGCGCGATCTCGGTGATCCCCGAATACAACGGCAACCTGCTGCAGTACCTGGACAAGACCGCGACCGCGACCAGCGCCGCCGATGTCGACAGCGCGCTCACCAAGGCACTCGGTTCCGATCTCGCCGTCGGCACCGCCGCGCCCGGCGAGGATTCCGACGCCGTCGTGGTCACCAAGGCCACCGCCGAGCGCTGGAATCTGCACTCCATCGCGGACCTGGCCGCGCACTCCGCCGAGGTGAAATTCGGTGCGCCCGCGGAATTCCAGGAGCGCGTCGGCGGTCTGCCCGGCCTGAAGACGAACTACAACCTCGATATCGCCGCGAACAACTTCGTGCCGATCGCCGACGGCGGCGGGCCGGCCACCGTGCGTGCGCTGGTCGAGGGCCAGGTGACCGCGGCCGACATCTTCACCACCTCGCCCGCCATCACGCAGAACAACCTGGTGGTGCTGGCGGATCCGAAGCACAACTTCCCGGCGCAGAACGTGATCCCGCTGTTCAACGCGGCCAAGAAGACCGACAAGGCGCTGAACGTGCTCAACGCCGCCTCGGCCAAGCTGACCACCGCGGAGCTGATCAAACTGAACGAGGCCGTGTCCGGTAGCAGCAAGACCGAGCCCAAGGCCGCGGCCGCGGCCTGGGTGGCCGCGCAGGGGCTGAACACCCCGACCGGGTAGGAGAAAACCGTTGTCCGATATCGAATTCCGCGGTATCAGTAAGACCTACCCGGACGGCACCCGCGCCGTCACCGACCTCGATCTGCGCATCGACTCCGGGTCGTTCACCGTGTTCGTCGGCCCGTCCGGCTGCGGCAAGACGACCTCGATGCGGATGATCAACCGAATGATCACGCCCAGTTCCGGCTCGATCACCATTGCCGGACAGGACATTTCGACGGTCGACCCGGTAAAGCTGCGGCTCGGTATCGGTTACGTGATCCAGAGCGGTGGACTGCTGCCGCACCGCACGGTCGTCGACAATGTGGCGACCGTGCCGGTGCTGCGCGGTGATTCACGCAAAGCCGCCCGCGCCGCGGCGCTGGAGGTGCTCGATCGGGTCGGCCTGGATCGGGCGCTGGCCAGCCGGTATCCGGCCCAGCTGTCCGGCGGGCAGCAACAGCGCGTCGGGGTGGCGCGGGCGCTGGCCGCCGACCCGCCGGTACTGCTGATGGACGAACCGTTCAGCGCCGTCGACCCGGTGGTGCGGGCCGAACTGCAGAGCGAAATGCAAAGGCTGCAAGCCGAATTGCGGAAGACCATCGTGTTCGTGACGCACGACATCGACGAGGCGATCACCCTCGGCGATCGGGTCGCGGTGTTCGGGCGGGGTGGAGTGCTGCAGCAGTACGACGCACCGGATCACGTGCTGTCCCAACCGGCCACCGATTTCGTCGCCGATTTCGTCGGGCGGGACCGCGGCTATCGCGGACTGTCCTTCCGAACGGCGAAAGATGTTCCGCTGCACGAGATTCAGACCGCCACCGCCGAGGCGGTTGCGGCGCTGCGGTTGGATCGTGGCGACTGGGTGCTGATCGTCGACGCGGATGGCAAGCCGCACGGCTGGGTCGACGTCACCGGGGTGGAGGCGGTGCGCGGTGGACGTTCGCTGGCGGACAGCACTTCCGCGGGTGGGTCGCTGTTCACGCCGACCGGTGACCTGCGTCAGGCGCTGGACGCCGCGATCTCCTCGCCCTCAGGAGTCGGTGTCGCCGTTGATGATTCGGGTGCTGTTCGAGGCGGTGTACTGGCCACCGAGATACTGCAACAGCTCGCCGACCAGCGGGCCGTCGAGGACGCCGAACGCAACAGACACTTCTTCGAACAGGAAGTGAGCGGCGGAGGGCCGACGTGAAGTACCTGATCGACAACTTCGCCGAGATCATGGGTTTCACCAAGACCCATCTGTACCTTGCGCTGGTGCCGCTGGCGCTCGGGCTGGTGATCGCGATTCCGGTGGGCGCGTTGGTTCGTCGCGTCTCCTGGCTGCGCCGGGTGACGGTGAGCACGGCGAGCCTGGCCTACACCATTCCGTCGCTCGCGCTGTTCGTGATCATCCCGCCGCTGGTCGGGATTTCGACGATCGACCCGTTGAACGTGATCATCGCGCTGACGCTGTATTCGACCGCGCTGCTGGTGATCGCGGTGCCAGCGGCACTGGATTCGGTGTCCGCCGAGGTGATCGACGCCGCCGACGCGGTCGGATTCAGCTCGCTGCGGCGCACGCTCACCGTCGACATGCCCTTGGCCATCCCGGTTTTCGTGTCCAGCCTGCGGGTGGTGGTGGTGACCAATATCGCCATGGTCTCGGTCGGCGCGCTGATCGGGGTCGGCGGTGTCGGCAAGCTGTTCACCCAGGGCTATCAGCGTGACTATCCGGACGAGATCATCGCGGGCATCATCGTGATCCTGGCGCTCGCCTTGATCTTCGACCGTCTCGTGTACGCGCTCGGCCGCTGGTCGACGCCGTGGGTGCGCGCCGACGCCAGGTCCGCGAAGGCGAAAGGTGGTGCGTCGTGAACCTTTTCATCGATGCTTGGCACTATCTCACCGACGGCGCCAACTGGAACGGGCCCGCGGGCATCGAACACCGCATCGCCGAACACCTGTGGTACAGCTTCCTCACCATTGTCCTTTCGGCCGCCGTCGCGGTGCCACTCGGTCTGGTGATCGGTCACACCAAGCGCGGCGCCGCCGTGCTCGTCGGTTTCGCCAACGCCATGCGGGCGCTGCCGACGCTCGGCCTGCTCACCTTTCTGGTGCTCGGTCTCGGTCTCGGACTGATCCCGCCGCTGCTCGCCCTTGTGACAGTTGGCATTCCGCCGCTGCTTGCCGGTGCCTACGCCGGAATCGCCAATGTCCCAGCCGATGTCGTCGACGCCTCGCGTGCCATGGGCATGACCGAGACCCAGATCCTGTTCCGGGTCGAGGTGCCCAACGCCCTGCCCATCCTGCTGACCGGCCTGCGCGGTGCCACCCTGCAGGTCATCGCGACCGCGACCATCGCGGCCTACGTCAACCTCGGCGGGCTCGGCCGCTACATCTTCGACGGCATCAGCCTCTATCGGTACGACCGCGTCCTGGTCGGCGCGCTGCTGGTCGCCGTGCTGGCCATGGCACTCGACGGGCTGCTCGCCCTCACGGTCTGGGCCAGTACCCCCGGCACCGGTCGGCTCCGGCGCGCCAACGCCCTGCCGGCGGCCCCTGACCTCAGCGTTCGTTCCGCCGACTGAGCGGCCGCTAGATCCATTTCGAGCCCGGCCCCGACTGATGTCGGGGCCGGTTCGCTGTGCCTGTGATCACCTTTCTGCTCGATCGACCGATCTTGCGGCCTGATTGTTCCGCGTCGTATATTCCACTAGGAATATTAAGCGTGGAGCATGTCGGAGCGCGGGGCTAACGTTCGCCTCGTAGGTCGATGGCTCCGGCTCGTGCTGATATGCGCGGGCGATGTGCGGGAGGTGACGGATATGGCGCAGCTGGCGCGTCAGGCGGTGACGCCACTGGCGATCGCTGTGCTCGCGCTGCTCGAAGAGCAGCCGATGCATCCGTACGAGATGTTTCAGCTGCTGATCGCGCGCCGGGAGGACGCGCTGGTCAAGGTGCGCCCCGGCTCGCTGTACCACACGGTGGCGCGGCTGGCCGAGCAGGAATTGGTGCAGGCCGAAGGGGTCGACCGGGCGGGCAACCGGCCCGAGCGCACCACCTATCGGATCACTGAGCGAGGCCGGGCGGCGCTACGCACCAGGATCGCCGAGATCCTTCGGTTCCCCGCGCCCGAGTACCCGGTGTTCCCCATCGGGCTGGCCGAGTCGCACAACCTGCCCAAAGCCGACGTGCTCGCGCTGCTGCGCGAGCGGCTCGCGCACCTGGAGGGCGAACTCGCCGAGATCGGGATGCTGATCGGCTGGGCCGGCGAACGTAAGGTGCCGCGCCGCTACATCCTCGTTCTCCCGTATCTGCAGGCCATGCTCGGCGCCGAGGTCGTCTGGGTCAACGGCTTCCTCGCCGAACTGGAGGGCGGGGAACTGGAATGGGATGACTTCGATCCCGATACCGGCGACCGGATCGCCAAGAATCCACACCACCACGTGTGGGCCAGCGACAACCATCTCGAACCGCCACCGACGCCGCATCTCGAGCGGCTGACTCGCCACCGTGACAGCGCACCCCGGCGCGCATCAACCGTTCTTCCCGCGCATCGGGAAAATCCGAGATAGGAACACCGAAACCCATGACCACTCAACGCAATCCGTGGCTAGCGCTCACCGCGCTCGTTGTCGGCTTCTTCATGATCCTCTTGGATATGACCATCGTCGCGGTCGCCAACCCGGCCATCATGACGGACTTGCACGCCGACATCTCGAAGGTGATCTGGGTGACCAGCGCCTATCTGCTCACCTACGCGGTGCCGCTGCTCGTCACCGGCAGGCTCGGTGATCGCTTCGGCCCCAAGAACATCTACCTGATCGGTCTTGCCGTGTTCACCGCGGCGTCGCTGTGGTGCGGCCTGTCCGGCACCATCGGCATGCTGATCGCCGCGCGCGCCGCCCAAGGCATCGGCGCCGCGCTGATGACGCCGCAGACCATGGCGGTGATCACCCGCACCTTCCCGCCGGACAAGCGTGGCGCGGCCATGGGCCTGTGGGGTGGCGTTGCCGGTCTTGCCACGCTGGTCGGACCGATCCTCGGCGGCGTGCTCGTCGACGGCCTCAGCTGGAAGTGGATCTTCTTCGTCAACGTCCCGGTCGGCATCATCGCCTTCGCGCTGTGCGTCTGGTTGGTGCCCGCGCTGCCGACCAATCGGCACAAGTTCGATATCCCCGGCGTGCTGCTCAGCGGTGTCGGCATGTTCCTGGTGGTCTTCGGCATCCAGGAGGGCAACAGCTACGACTGGTCGCTGCGGATCTGGCTGGTGATCGGCGCCGGTCTGGTGGTACTCGCGCTGTTCGCGGTGAATCAGGCACGCAATACCGGCGAGCCGTTGCTGCCGCTGAAGTTGTTCAAGGACCGCAACTTCGCGCTGTCCAACACCGCCATCGCGTCGATGGGTGCCACGGTCACCGCGTTCATGGTGCCGTCGTACTTCTACCTGCAGGCGGTGCGTGAGCTGTCGCCGACCAAGTCGGCGCTGGTGTTCGCGCCGATGGCCATCATCACCGGCATCTTCGCGCCGTTCATCGGCAAGTTCGCCGACCGGCTGCACCCGAGGATCGTGCCGACCGTCGGATTCGCGCTGTTTGCGGTCTCGATCTTCTGGTTCTCCGCGCTGATGACCCCGGACTCGTCCATCGGCTGGTTCCTGGTGTCCGCCGGGTTGGCCGGCTTCGCCAACGCCTGCATCTGGGCTCCGCTGGCGTCGACCGCCACGCACAACCTGCCGGTGCAGCAGGCAGGCGCGGGCGCCGGTGTCTACAACACCACCCGCCAGGTGGGTTCGGTCCTCGGCAGCGCCGCGATCAGCGCCCTGATCGCGGCCCGCATGTCCGCCAACGGGCTCGGCGGCGGCAAGGTCGCCGAAGGTGGTGCGGGCCAAGGCCCCATCCCCGAGTTCGTCAAGGACGCCTTCAGCACCG
Organism: Nocardia sp. NBC_01499; assembly: GCF_045040275.1. Taxonomy (NCBI): domain Bacteria; kingdom Bacillati; phylum Actinomycetota; class Actinomycetes; order Mycobacteriales; family Nocardiaceae; genus Nocardia; species Nocardia sp. NBC_01499. Next base: position 7,164,541 of record NZ_CP109426.1, read on the forward strand.
CCCTGAGCCAATCCGTCCTGCTCCCCGCAGGCATCCTGCTCATCGGCGTAGTGGCCTCCGCCCTCTTCATCCGCCACGGCAAACCCGCCGTGTCCGGACAAGAAGACAAGCTCGCCAAGGCCGAATCCCTGGCCGGCTGACCCGAAACCCACTGCGCCCCACGAACATTCGTTCGCGGGGCGCAGTGCTGTGCGGTAATTCAGCCGACCTGGATGGTGAGGGAGGGGTAGCCGGTGGCGCCGTCGGGGACTACGTCGGCGCGGTCGGCGGTTTGGGGGGTGCCGGTGCCGTCGGTGGTGCGGGCGCGGACGGTGTGCGGGCCGGGGGTGGCGTCCCAGTCGTAGGTCCATTGGCGCCAGGTGTCGATGGATTGTTCGTCGGCAAGGCGGGCGGGTTGCCAGTTGCCGTTGTCGATTTGCACCTCGACGGTGCGGATGCCGCGATGCTGGGCCCAGGCGACACCGGCGATGGTGGTGCGGCCCTTGGTGATTCGGCCGCGGGCGCGCGGGGTATCGATGCGGGTGCCGGTTTTGATCGGGCCCATGGCGGACCAGCCGCGGCGGGTCCAGTAGGCGGTGGCGCGGTCGAAGCGGGTGATCTCCAGTTCGGTCACCCACTTGGTGGCGGAGACGTAACCGTAGAGGCCGGGGACCACCAGCCGGGCGGGATAACCGTGCTCGACGGGCAGTGGTTCGCCGTTCATGCCGACGGCGAGCATAGCGTCGCGGCCGTCGGTGAGAACGGATAGCGGTGTGCCCGCGGTGAATCCGTCGATGCTGTGCGAGAGCATCATGTCCGCGTCGGGGTGCGGGCCCGCCTCGGCGAGCAGTTCATCGAGCCGGTAGCCGAGCCAGCGCGCATTGCCGATCAGGTCGCCGCCGACCTCATTCGATACGCAGGCCAGCGTCACCAGCCGCTCCATCACCGGACGATTCGCCAAATCCGCCCAGGAGAGCTGGATTTCGCGATCCACCATGCCGTGAATGCGCAACGACCAGTCGTTCTTGGACACCTGCGGCACGATCAGCGCGGTGTCGATGCGATAGAAGTCCTCGTTGGCGGTGAGATAGGGCGTGAGCCCCGGTACCCGAAGATCGGCTCCCGGTGCGATCGGCACCTCCGGCGCGGTCGGCTGCGGCAACTCCACCGTCGCCCGCTCACCCGACACATCCCGCCGCCGCGTTCCGAGCAGGCGACCGCCGACCTCGGTGACAATGGCAAGACCGCCCACCACCAGCAGACCTTGCAGCACTCGGCGCCGTTCCGGTGCCGCCGCTGCCCGCCCGGCACTGACCGGGTCGATGGGAGTCGCGTGTTCCGTGGACGGCAGGTCGATGGTGCTGTCGGCGGGGGCCGTGCGCTCGGCGGCCCCGGCCGGTGCGGATGCTGTTGCGGCGCCCCGTATCTCGTTCGGAACTCCGGCACTGCTCGGTGGCGATACCGTGGGTGGCGAGCTTTCTGCGTCAGCACGGGCGGCTGCTTGGTCGAATACCTCGACAGCCTCATCGATTCGGCGGGTAAGGACTCGCAGCGCATAGATCCCGACCGCGACACCGACGATGGTCGGTAGCGCACCGGACGCGCTGGTACGCCCGACCACAACGACGGTGGCGACGACACCGAAGACCGCGAGCAGCGTCGAACCCGCCGCCCGCGAGGTGCGTTCGATCGCACCCGCCAGCCCGGCGACCAGCACCGTGACCACACCCATGCAGAGGTACAACGCGGTCTTGTCGCTGGTGCCGAAGGTGGTGATGGCCCATTCGCGAAAACCGTCGGGCGTGTGGTCGATCACGGTCGCGCCGAGGGCGTTGAGTGGTGCGCTGTCGGCGCCGAAAAACGCCGCGAGCAGCTCCGCGACGCCGAGCGTCACAGCTGCCGAGACGATCCCGGCCGCCACCCGCAATCGCAGATCGGCCATGAATTCGAGCGTACTGCCGGGTAGGCCCACGGAATGTGACCATTCGGTGACGGCCCGGAGCCTTGCTATCCGGCGAACTCGTCGGCCAGGGTGTTCCAGAACATGAGTTCGTAGCTTTGGAAGAGGCGGGCGTATAGGCGGGCTTCGGTGCGGTCCAGCCGTCCTGAGTCGAGTCCGGCTTGGATCGCGCGGATGGCCTGCTGTTCGATCTCGGGCACGTCCGCGGCGAAGTAGTCGAAGAACGCGCAGGCCGCGTCGTCGAAGCCGTAGTGCTCGCGCATGCCCGCGGCGACGGCGCCGCAATAACGGCCGAAGGTGGCGAAATTCGCGAAGATGCCCGCGACGGCCGCGGACGATTCACCGTTCAGCGCCAGCCAGGCCAGGTAGGCCGGGTACGCCTGGCATCCGGCCCGAGGCAGTTCGGTGCCTGGGTCCGGCCCCGCCGCGACGACCAGCGCGTGCAGCATGGCCTGCGCCTGCTGCTCACCCGGCGCGAGCATGCCGAAGAACGTGCGGGCCTGCGGCTCGTCCGCCCGCGCCGCCAGCGCATGAAAACTGCGCCAATCGCTGCCCGTGATCCGCCACTCCTCGGTCGCGATCGCGGCGAACACCGCCCGCGCCGCCTTACCCGTCGTGATCAGCGGAACGAGCCGATTGTCCGCGTCCCGAGGCGCCAACTCCGCCTGGATCTCCTCGAGCAATTTCCTTGCGCCATCAGTCATCTCAGCACGCTCCCGGTCCGCAACGGTGTCGCCCCATTGAAACGCGAACCATGACCGCACGTCTGCGAAACCCGAAAGGCGCCGCCCGCGAACGACACTCGCGGACGACGCCTCGGATGTGTAACCGCTAGCTATAGATCTTCGCGATGTCGTCCGCGTGCTGCTTCATCACAACCGCACGTTTGAGCGACAACTTCGGCGTCAGCTCGCCCGTCTCCTGCGTCCAGTCGATCGGCAGGATGCGAATCTTCTTGATCCCCTCGGCATGGGAGACCTTCTTGTTGGTCTCGGCGACCGCGGCTTCGACCTCGGCGACCAGGTCCGGGTTCTCGATCAGCTTCTCGATCGGGGTGTCCTCTGGCACGTTGTGGTTCTTCTGCCAGCCGGGCAGCGCCTCCGGGTCGAGGGTGATCAGCGCGGCGATGTACGGTCGGCCGTCGCCGACCACCATCACCTGGCTGATCAGCGGGTCGGCCCGCAGCGAATCCTCGAGCAGCGCGGGGGATACGTTCTTGCCGCCCGCGGTGACGATGAGCTCCTTCTTGCGGCCGGTGATGGTGACGAACCCGTCCGCGTCGATGGCGCCGAGGTCGCCGGTCTTGAACCAGCCGTCGACGAAGGCGTCCTTGGTGGCCTCGTCGTTGCCCCAGTAGCCGTCGAATACCACCGAGCCGCGCAGCAGCAGCTCGCCGTCCTCGGCGATCTTGGCGCCGTGGCCCTCGATCGGCTTGCCGACCGAGCCGACCCGGATGTCGTCCGGGGTGTTCACGGTGATGGCCGCGGTGGTCTCGGTGAGCCCGTAGCCCTCGTAGATGGTGACGCCGACGCCGCGGAAGAAGTGACCGAGGCGTGCGCCGAGCGGGCCACCGCCGGAGACCGCTGCCTCGCACTGGCCGCCGAGCGCGGTCCGCAGCTTGCTGTAGACCAGCTTGTCGAACAGCGCGTGCTTGAGCTTGAGCACCAGCCCGGCCCCGCCGTTGTCGATCGACTCGCTCCAGGCAATGGCGGTGTCCGCGGCCGCGTCGAAGATCTTGCCCTTGCCGCCGTCGTGCGCCTTCTGCTTGGCGCTGTTGAACACCTTCTCGAACACCCTGGGCACCGAGAGGATGAAGTGCGGCCGGTAGCTGCCGAACTGGTCGACCAGCGTGGACCAGTCGGAGGTGTGCGCGACGATCACCTTGGCGTCGAACGCGGCCAGCGCGACGGCGCGCGCGAAGACGTGCGCCAGCGGCAGGAACATCAGCGTCTTCTTGCCCGGCTTGATGAACTTGCCGAGGGCGATCCGGTCCGACTGGGACTCGGCGTACAGGTTGGCGTGCGAGAGCATGACGCCCTTGGGCCGCCCGGTGGTGCCGGAGGTGTAGATCAGGGTGGCCGGCGAGGCGGCGTTGACCTGCTTGCGCCGGTCGTGCACGGCCTGGTCGTCCAGGTCGGCGCCGCGGCCGAGCAGCTCGTCGACAACACCCTTGTCGATCTGCAGGGTCTCCTTCAGATCCGACAGCGCGCCCGGCTCGATCTCATCGATGATCGCGCGGTGCTTGTCGCTGTCGACGAACAGCAGCTTGGTGGCGGAGTCCTGCAGGATCCACTTGGCCTGCTCGGCGGCGGAACTGTCGTAGATGGCGACGGTGCAGCCGCCGCTTGCCCAGATGGCGAAGTCGAGCACGGCCCACTCGTAGCGGGTGGGGGCCATGATGGCGACGCGGTCGCCCAGTTCGATGCCCGAGGCGATCAGTCCCTTGGCGACGCCGGTGACGGTCTTCGCGAACTCCGCGGCCGTCACGTCCGTGAAGCCACCACTGCCGTTCGGCACGTTGAACAGCACCGCGCCGGGCGACTGCTCGGCATGCCGGAAGACGTTGTCGGAATTGTTCGCGTCTTCCGGAATGGTGTAGGAAGCCGGGACTTCGAACTCTCGCATCAGTGCCCTTCCACGTGGGTTTACTCGCCAGTAATCTACGACACCTGTGTCAGGGCCGTGAGGTCGACCACCAGAAACGGATCCGTGCGTAACACCCGAGTACGGACCCGCTCCGTACTTATCCTAAGTCGCGGATATCGACCGGCTGAATCGCTTCGCGCAGGAACGCGGCCAGTTCGCTGAGTGCCGCGGCGGCGGGGGCGACCAGCGCGGCTTGCAGTTGCGCGACGTGCCACAGGCCCGTGCTCTCGGTGAATCGGACGTGCACGCCCGCTGTGCGCAGCGCGGCAACCAGATCTCCGCATTGCCCGTGCAGCAGCTCGCCGGTGTCGACCTGGACATAGGTCGGCGGCAGGCCGACCAATTCGCCGGTGAGTGGCGCGTAACCAGGATCACTCGAATCCCCGTCGCCGAGGTAGGCGGCGGCGCAGGCGCGCGACCACAGCCGGTTGATCACCAGGTCGCTGTCGCGTTCCGGGATCTGATTCGGATCGGTCCACGGCGCGATCAGGCCGAGCGCGGCGGGGGTGTGCCCGTGCCGCGCGATCAACCGCTGCGCGGTGGCCAGCGACAAACCGCCGCCCGCCGAATCGCCGGAGAGCGCGATCTGGTCGGGCCGGTAGCCCGCGTTGTCCACCAGTTCGAGGAACGCGGCCTCGGCGTCGTCGAGCGCGGCGGGGAACGGGTGCTCCGGGGCCAGTCGATAGTCGGGAACGTAGACGGTGCAACCGGTTTCGTGAGCCAACCGCGCGGCAAGCGACCGGTGGGTGGCCGGTGAGCCGACCGCGTACCCGCCGCCGTGCAGATAGAGCACCGCCCCGTTCGGCGTCGGGGTGGCGGTGAGCCGCTCGGTGGGCCTGCCGCCGAGCCGAATCCGATCGATGGTGGTGCCCGCAGGCACCAGTTGCGCTACCGAGCCCACTTCGAGCAGCAGGCGCTGCATCCGCCACGGCGCCCGCTTGTTCAGCGTGACGCGGAAGATCGGACGCAGCACCGCTCGTGCGACGGGCAGCGGAAGATTGATGTCCCGCATGGGTTTCGGACTCGAATCAGGGGAGGAGTTGACGGTTGACAACGGTGGCGATGCGCTGGTAGCCGGAGGCGGTGACCCGGACGAACGCGTCGATCAGCTTGGCCTCCCAGCCGATCAGCACCCGCCCGTGTCCCTTGCGCACGCCCTCGGTGATGGTCTGCGCGGCCATCTCCGGTGTGTGCATGGCTAGCTTCGCGTCGAACATCGAGGCGGCCTTCTTGCCGTCGATGCCCTCGGCCCAGGTGGCACTGCGCGCGACGGCGGTCTTGATGCCGCCGGGGTGCACACAGGTGACCTTGACCTTGTGCCTGCCGACCAGCATCTCCTGGCGCAGCGACTCGGTGAACCCGCGCACCGCGAATTTGGCCGCGTTGTAGGCACTTTGGCCGGGGACCGCGATCAGGCCGAACAGGCTCGACACGTTGATCACGTGCCCGTCGCCGGAGTCGATGATGTAGGGCAGGAACGCCTTGGTGCCGTTGACGACGCCCCAGAAGTCGACGTCCATGATGCGCTCGATGTCCTTGAACTCGGACTTCATCACGTCACCGTAGTAGGCGATGCCGGCGTTGTTGTAGATCTGGTGCACCGTGCCGAAGTGCGCGTTCACCGCGTCGGCGTAGAGCAGCACGGCCTCGCGCTCGGCGACGTTGATCCGATCGGATTTGACCTCGGCGCCGAGGTTTTCGCAGCGGAGCACGGTCTCGGCGAGACCCTCGGTGTCGATGTCGGACAGCGCGAGCTTCGCGCCACGCTTGGCCAGGTTCTCGGCGAGTGCGCGACCGATGCCGGAGCCGGCTCCGGTGATCACACAGACTTTGTCATTGAAGTAAGCGTCACTGCTCACTGTGCTGCCCCTACTTTCAGCTCGGGTCGGGCGGTGGTGATGTCGTAGGCGTCCACGTCGAATGACTTGGTGAGCCTGCGGAATTCGAAGGTGAAGTCGGGCCACAGTGTGGTGTTGTTGCCGTGCTTGTCCAGATACCAGCTGGCGCAGCCGCCGTTTAGCCAGACGCTCTTGCCCAGTTTGCGTTGCAGGTCCGCGTTGAACTCGTCCTGCGCCTGCCTGCGCACCTCGACCGTCTGCAGGCCGAGCCGGTCGACCGTGGCGAGCGCGTCGGCGACGTAGTTGAGCTGCGACTCGATCATGTACACCATCGAGGTGTGGCCGAGGCCGACGTTCGGGCCGAGCAGGAAGAACAGGTTGGGGAAGTTGGCGATGGTCGCGCCCTTGTAGGCCTGCTGGCCGACCTCGTCGAAAACCTCGCTGAGCGTACGCCCGTCGCGGCCCGCGATGGTGTCGTAGGTCGGCGAATCGGTGACGTGGAAGCCGGTCGCCACGATGAGCGCGTCGATCTCGCGCTCGGTGCCGTCATTGGTGACGATCGAGTTCGCCCGCACCTCGGCGATGCCGTCGGTGATCACGTCGACGTTGTCGCGGCTGAGTGCCGGGTAGTAGTTGTTCGAGATCAGCATGCGTTTGCAGCCGATCCGGAAGTTCGGGGTCACCTTGGCGCGCAGTTCGGGATCGCGCACCTCGTACTGCAGCTTGGCCTTGGCGACCAGCTCGAACGCCTGCATCAGCGGCGGGAACTTGGCGAGGCCGACGACCTGGGTCTCGCGCGCCGCGTAGATGGCGGCACGGGACAGGCGCTGGAAGCCGGGCACGTATTTGAAGGCGAGCCGTTCGGCCTTGGTGTACGGGCGGTCCATCCTGGGCAGCAGCCACGGCGCGGTGCGCTGGTACACGTCGAGGTGGGCGACCTTGTCCGCGATGGCGGGCACGATCTGGATGGATGAGGCGCCGGTGCCGATGATCGCGACCCGCTTGCCGGTCAGGTCGGCGTCGTGGTTCCAGCGGGCGGAGTGAAAGATCTCGCCCTGGAAGTCGTTGATGCCCTTGATATCCGGTAGCGCGGGCTCGCACAGCGCGCCGATCGCGGAGACGACGGTGTCGGCGACGAAGCGGCCCTTGGACGACTCGATTTCCCACTCGGCGGTGTCGTTGTTCCAGCGTGCGCTGGTCACGTCGCAGTCGAAGACGTGCTTGTCGCGCACCTGGTATTTCTTCGCGACGCCCTGGATGTACTGCTGGATCTCGCCTTGCCGGGAGAACGAGCGCGACCAGTTCGGATTGAGCGCGAAAGAGTACGAGTACAGGTGCGAGGGCACATCGCAGGCGGCGCCGGGGTAGGTGTTGTCGCGCCAGGTGCCGCCGACATCGCCGCCGCGTTCCAGTACCAGGAAGTCGTCGCGTCCCTGCTGGCTGAGCCGAATGGCTAGGCCGAGCCCCGAGAACCCGCCGCCGATGATGATCGTCTTGACGCGGCGGATGGGCCGGTCGCCGACAGCTTTGTCTGTAACCTTGCGACTCATATATTCGAGCGTAGATGCTTATTGAGCAGCAGTCAACAGTATTGAATCACGTTCAGTAGTATGTGGGTGTGAGCATCCGTCGTTCCGGTTCGGGAGAGACCAAGCGTGTCCGGCTCAGTCCGGACGAACGCCGCCTGCAACTGATCACCCTCGGCGCCGAGATGCTCGCCGAGCGCGCGCTGCAAGACATCTCCGTCGACGACATCGCCAAAGAGGCGGGCATCTCCCGCGGCTTGCTGTTCCACTACTTCGCCTCGGTGAACGAATTCCACGAGGCTATTGCGCGGCACGTCAGCGCCGAGTTCCTGACCGCGACCGCGCCGGACCGCAGCCTCGGTCTGTTCGACATGCTGCGCGACTCGGTCGAACGCTATGTCGGCTACGTCGAAGAGAACCGCGCCGCCTACCACGCGATACTGCGCGGACCTTCCAGTTACAACCCCGGCATGGTCACCTATGTAAACGAATCTCGCAGTGCCATTGCTGAACTCGTGCTCACCGAGCTGCCGATTCCGCCGGACGATCCCGACCTGCCCCGGATGACGCTCGCCCTTCGTGGGTGGATTGCCTTCGTGGAGGAAACGATTCTCACCTGGATGAGCGAAAAGCCCATTCCGCGTGAGCAACTTATCGACCTGCTGGTGGAATCGCTACCGGCGCTCGCGTTGAGTCCGGCGCTCGCCGCGGCACTGCGCGGCTGACCGGTATGACGAAAAGAGCCCGCCCGCACCGGTTTCGGTGTGGGCGGGCTCTTGTTGACCGGGCGAATCGCCCGGTCAGCTGATCTTTACTGCAGGACCTGCGGGATCACCTGCGGGGCCGTCGCGCCGAGGATCGCACCGATCACCGCGGCGAACACGACGTAGCTGATGCCGCTGGCAATGATGCAGGCGAAGTAGCCGACGATGAAGACGATCAGTGCGGGGATGCACAGGATCGCGGCGATGCCGAGGCCGGTGAGAGCGCCTGCGGCGAGACCGTTGGCAACCGGGTCGTGATTCTGTGCGTCCGGGTTGGTCGCGATGGGCTTCAGGTCACCGGTGGCGGCGACGTTGTTCAGCTCAGTAGCGACCTCGGGGGTCACCTGCGGGGTGACGACCAGGGTCTTCCCGTCCTGGGAAATCTGCGGAGCCAGCGCGATCGTGTTGCCCTTGACCGTCTTCATGGACATCGGGAACTCGGTGACCTTCGCACCGGTGGCCGATTCCACCTGCACGGCCGACGAATCCGCGGTCAGGGTGAACTTGCCACTGTTCAGCACAGTGGAGATGGACTTCAGGTCCGGCGACGTGGTGGTCTTGTATTCGACGCCCTGCTCGTTACCCGACGCCACCAGGCTGTCGGCCCACCGCGCCTGCTGCGCGGCGTAGTCGGTCGCGGACGCGGTGCCCGCATCGGCGAGGCTGGCCACTACCGCGAACGGCAGAACTACGAGGAGGGCCTTGCGGCCTGCGCGCATGACAGTCTTACGGAACATTTAGGCTTTCTCTCCCGCCCCCGATCGCTATGGAACGCCTTGTCCCCCAGACGAATCGAAGCGTTGATATTGATCGACAGGGATATTCATATCCGACAAACCTCCGAAAACCGGAATAATGTGATGAGTGCCACATGGGCCTCAGTAATAGGCCCCTATTTCTGGGGTGGCAAAGCCGAGAAATGGTTGCTTCCACTTGGTTATGCCATTGCGCAGGCCGCCGAAGTGAGGGTTTCATTTCGAATTCGACAACAAAAGGCCCGCCGCACCGGTTCCGGTGTGGCGGGCCCTTTTTCGATCAGGGTGGGGCTACCTACTAGCTCGTCGGCTCGAAGGCTTCAGCGACGATCTCCGCCTGCTCCACCGCGTGCACCTTGCTCGACCCCGAGGAGGGGGCCGACATGGCGCGGCGGGAGATACGGCGGAGTTTGCCGAGGCGGTCGGGGAGCAGCTCGGGGAGGTTGAGGCCGAAGAAGGGCCAGGCGCCCTGGTTGGCCGGTTCCTCCTGGACCCACGCGATATCGGTCGCGTTGGGGTAGCGGTCGAGCGACTCGTTCAGGCGGTAGGTTGGCAGCGGGTAGAGCTGCTCGATCCGCACGATCGCGACGTCCTCGCGCTTCTGCTTCGCCTTCTCGGCGGCCAGCTCGTAGTAGAGCTTGCCGCTGGTCATCAGGATCCGCTTGACCTTGCTGCGGTCGCCGATGCCCTGCTCGTAGGCGGGCTCGTCGAACACCGAGCGGAACTTGCTCTCGGTGAAGTCCTTCAGATCCGACACGACGGCCTTGTTGCGCAGCATCGACTTCGGCGTGAAGACGATCATCGGGCGGCGGATGCCGTCCAGCGCGTGGCGGCGCAGCAGGTGGAAGTAGTTCGCCGGGGTGGACGGCACGGCGACCGTCATCGAGCCCTCGGCACACAGCTGCAGGAACCGCTCGATGCGCCCGGAGGTGTGGTCCGGACCCTGACCCTCGTGGCCGTGCGGCAGCAGCAGCACGACGTCGGAGAGCTGACCCCACTTGGCCTCACCGGAGGAGATGAACTCGTCGATGATGGACTGCGCGCCGTTGACGAAGTCGCCGAACTGCGCCTCCCACAACACAAGTGCGTTCGGGTTGCCAAGCGAGTAGCCGTATTCGAAACCGACGGCGGCGTATTCGCTCAGCGCCGAGTCGTGCACCGCGAACCAACCCGGGTCGGTGCTGCCGATGTTGTGCAGCGGGGTGTACTCCTCGCCCGACTTGCGGTCGATGATCACCGAGTGCCGCTGGGTGAACGTGCCGCGCCGGGAGTCCTGACCGGTCAGGCGCACCGCGCGGCCCTCGTCGATCAGCGTGCCGAAGGCCATCAGCTCGGCGAAGGCCCAGTCGACCTTGCCCTCGTAGGCCATCTCGCGACGCTTCTCCAGCACCGGCTTGACGCGCGGGTGCACGTTGAAGCCATCGGGCACATGCAGGAACGCGTCGCCGATGCGCTGCAGGACGGTCTTGTCCACGGCCGTCTGCACGGTCGTCGGCACCTTCTGGTCGTCCTCGACGGACTCACTCGGCTCCGGCGTGTACTTCTCCAGCTCGCGGACCTCGTTGAACACCCGCTCCAGCTGACCCTGGTAGTCGCGCAGCGCGTCCTCGGCCTCTTTCAGCGAGATATCGCCACGGCCGATCAGGCTCTCGGTGTACGCCTTACGCACCGAGCGCTTGGTGTCGATGACGTCGTACATGGCGGGCTGGGTCATCGACGGGTCGTCGCCCTCGTTGTGGCCACGGCGCCGGTAGCAGACCATGTCGATGACGACGTCCTTGCGGAACTTCTGCCGGAAGTCGACCGCGAGGCGGGCCACCCAGTCGCAGGCCTCCGGGTCGTCACCGTTGACGTGGAAGATCGGCGCGCCGATGAACTTCGCGATATCGGTGGAGTATTCGGTGGAGCGGCTGTTCTCCGGCGCCGTGGTGAAGCCGATCTGGTTGTTCACCACGATGTGGATGGTGCCGCCGACGCGGTAGCCGCGCAGACCGGACAGGTTCAGCGTCTCGGCGACAACACCCTGACCCGCGAACGCGGCGTCACCGTGCAGCATCAACGGCATGACGGAGTAACCCTCCGGGCCGTCGCCCTTGTCGAGCAGGTCCTGCTTGGCCCGAACCAGGCCCTCGAGGACCGGGTCGACCGCCTCCAGATGCGAGGGGTTGGCGGTGAGCGAGACCTCGATCTCGTTGTCGCCGAACATCTGCAGGTAGGTGCCGTGCGCGCCGAGGTGGTACTTCACGTCGCCGGAGCCGTGCGCGCCGGCCGGGTTCATGTTGCCTTCGAACTCGGTGAAGATCTTCGAGTACGGCTTGCCGACGATGTTGGCGAGCACGTTCAGCCTGCCGCGGTGCGGCATGCCGATGATGACCTCGTCGAGCGAGTGCTCGGCGCACTGGTCGATGGTCGCGTCCATCATCGGGATGACGGCCTCGGCGCCCTCGAGCGAGAAGCGCTTCTGCCCGACGTACTTGGTCTGCAGGAAGGTCTCGAAGGCCTCCGCCGCGTTCAGCCGGTTCAGGATGTACTTCTGTTGCGCGACAGTCGGTTTGACGTGCTTCTGCTCGACCCGCTCCTGGATCCACTGCAGCTGCTCGGTCTCCAGGATGTGGGTGTACTCCACACCGACGTGCCTGCAGTAGGCATCGCGCAGGACCGAGAGGACCTCGCGCAGCTTCATCTGCTCCTGGCCGTGGAAACCGCCGACGTTGAACGTGCGGTCCAGGTCCCACAGCGTCAGCCCGTGCTGGGTGACGTCGAGGTCGGGGTGGCTGCGGAACTTGTCCTTGACCAGCCGCAGCGGATCGGTGTCCGCCATCAGGTGGCCGCGGTTGCGGTAGGCCGCGATCATCTCGAGCACGCGGGTGCTCTTGTCGACGCCGCGTTCGCGAATGTCCTTGCGCCAGCGCACCGGCTCGTACGGCACGCCGAGGCCGTGGAAGATCTCGTCGTAGAACTCGTCGGAGATCAGCATCTGGTGGATGGTGCGCAGGAAGTCACCGGACTCCGCGCCCTGGATGATGCGGTGGTCGTAGGTGGAGGTGAGCGTCATCAGCTTGCCGACGCCGATATCGGCGATCCGCTCGTCGCTCATGCCCTGGAACTCGGCCGGGTACTCCATCGCGCCCGCGCCGATGATGGCGCCCTGACCCGGCATGAGGCGGGGCACCGAGTGCACGGTGCCGATGGTGCCCGGGTTGGTGAGCGAGATGGTGACGCCGGCGAAGTCGGCAGCGGTCAGCTTAGCGTCGCGGGCACGTCGGACGACGTCCTCGTAGGCGGTGTGGAACTGACCGAAGGTCATCTCCTCGGTGCCCTTGATGGCCGCGACGACCAGCGAACGGCTGCCGTCTTTGCCTGGCAGGTCGATGGCGAGGCCGAGGTTGGTGTGCGCGGGGGTGATCGCGTTCGGCTTCCCGTCGATCTCGGCGAAGTGCCGGTTCATGTTCGGGAACGCGTTGACGGCCTTCACGATCGCGTAGCCGAGCAGGTGGGTGAACGAGATCTTGCCACCGCGGGTACGGGCCAGGTGGTTGTTGATGACCAGCCGGTTGTCGATCATCAGCTTCGCCGGGATGGCGCGAACGCTGGTCGCGGTCGGGATGCTCAGCGACGCGGCCATGTTCTTGGCGACCGCCGCAGCGGCACCACGCAGCACCTTGGCCTCGTCGGCCACGGTCTCGGTCTTCGGGGCGCCGGAGGTGGGCGCCGCGTTGGAAGCCGGGGCCGGGGTGGTCTGCGGTGCGCGCGCGGTGGCCTTCGCCGGGGCCTGCGCGGGGGCCGCGGCCTTGGCCGGTGCGGGCGCGGCCTTGGCGGCCGAGTTCGCCTTGGCGGCCGAGTTCGCCTTGGCGGTCGAGTTCGCCTTGGGAGCCGAGTTCACCGACGCGGGTGCCGGAGCCGGGGTAGGCGCCTGCGCGGGAGCGGCCGCGGCCGGGGCGGCCGAGCTGTTACCGGAATCACCCGTGGCTTCGGGCGTGTAATCGGCGAGGAACTCGTGCCAACTCTCATCGACCGAGGATGGATCTTGCTTGAACTTCTGATACATCTCATCGACTAGCCACTGGTTCTGTCCGAACTGGGAAGTTGAGCTGCTCACAGCAGGTGTTCGCCTCATTTCGTTCTTCGCGCTGCGACGTTGTGACGTGCCCGGCACTGCGTAGCGACTGCTTGCAGGTCGCTCGAGGGGCCTGCATCAGCGGATGCGCGCCGATGCGCCCTATCTGAGGATAGGCCCAGCAGCAAACCGACGGAGCGACTGACCACCCGACAAACCTCACCTCATAAAAGACGACTTGTCCGTCACCGAGAATATTCCCCCGGTTTCACGTGCCGCTGACCACAGTCTTGAATACGGTCCGCCCGCGGCGAGCAGTTCGACGTGGGTGCCGATTTCGGCGATCCGGCCGTGCTCGACGACGGCGATCCGATCGGCTCGCGCCGCGGTACCGAGCCGGTGTGCGACGAGGACGGTGGTCCGGCCACGCGTCAGCGAGCGACTCGCGGCAAGCACCGATGCCTCGGCGTCCGGGTCGAGGGTAGCGGTGGCCTCGTCGAGCAGCAGCAGGTCGGGGCGCACCAGCTCGGCGCGGGCCAGCGCGATCAGCTGTCGTTGACCCGCGGACAGGCCGCGGCCGCGTTCGCCGACCGGCTGTCTCATGCCGTGCGGAAGCGCGGCGATCATCTCGCTCGCACCGACCGCAGCTGCGGCTTCGGCGATATCGGCGTCGGTCGCGGTGGGTTTTCCGAAGGCGATATTGCTGGCGACGTCGCCGCTGAACAGGTGTGCCTCCTGCGGGACGATGCCGAGGCGGGCGCGGTACTCGGTGAGACGGTAATCACGGATATCGGTGTCGTCGACCAGGATCGCGCCGGTGCCGTCGGCGGGGAGGTCGTACAGCCGGGCCAGCAACTTGACGATGGTCGACTTGCCCGCGCCGGTCGGCCCGACGAGGGCGAGGGTGCTGCCCGCGGGAATCGTGAGCGAGACGTCGTCGAGGGCGAGCTTCTCGACACCGGGGTAGTGGAAGCGCACGTCGTCGAGGACGACCTCGCCGCGCAGCCGCTGTTCGATCGGCACCGCGTCCGCTCGATCGCTCGCGATCGCCGACGGGGTGCGCAGCAGCTCGCCGATCCGGCGCAGCCCGACGCGCGCCTGCTGATATCCGTCGAACACCTGAGACAGCGCGAGTACCGGCGCGAACAGCAGATCAAGATAGAGCACGAAGGCGACCAGGGTGCCCGCCGTCGTCGTGCCGGCCGCCACCTCGCGCGCGCCGACGAAGATCACCGCGGCCAGCGAGACGCCCGACCATGCGGTGACGAACGGGAAGTACAGCGCGATCGAGGCCTGGGCGCGCATCCGGCTGCGCCGGTATCGATCGGAGTACTCGGCGTAACGACGGGCCGCGACCGGCTCGTGCCGATTGGCCTGTACCGCACGCAGTCCGGCGACGTTCTCCTGGAAGTCGGCGTTCACCGTCGACACGTTTTCCCGGGAGACGGTGTACGCGGTGGACGCGTAGCGGCGGAACAGGACCGTCGCCACGAACAGCGGCGGCAGCGTGGCCAGCACGACCAAGGCCAGCGACGCGTCGATCAGCAACAGCGCCACCGCGATGCCGACGAAGGTCAGCCCGCCGATCAAGGTGGTGGCCAGCCCGGTCTGCATGAACGTGGACAACGAGTCGAGGTCGGTCGTCATCCGCGTCATGATCCGACCGGACAGTTCCCGCTCGTAGTAGTCGAGCCCGAGCCGCTGCAGGTGCGCGTAACTGCGGATGCGCAGGCTGTACAGCACCCGTTCGCCGGTCCGCGCGGTGATCAGCGTGTTCGCCGCGCCGACCACCCAGCCGACGGCGACCAACAGCAGACCGAGCCCGGCGGCAAGGCCGAGCGCATCGGCATCGTCGTGACCGACGCCGGTATCGATCGCGAACCGCACGATCGGCGGGAACGCGACATCGATCACCGCGTTCAGCATCAGCAGGGCGATCGTGGCGAACACCAGCGCGCGAACCGGCCGCAACAACCTGGTCAGCCGGAACGCCGGATCGGGCTGACGTAGCCGCTGATCATCCAGCTGCGGCTGTTCGGTGGCAGGCGGTAGCAGCGCGAGATTGCGGCGCACCTCGGGAGTTTCGGCGAGGTCGGCGGCCGCCGCGGCGAAGGTGCGGCCCGCGCTGCCGTTGGTGACGGTATCGGGGATCGCGACAGGTCCGCCGTGCCCAGGCAGGTGCGCACCCAGTGGCGCGGGCAGCCGGATCACCCGATCGGCGTGCGCGAGCGTCGATTCGCGGTGCGCCAGGATCAGGGTGGTGCGATCGCCCTGATCGGGCAGCGTGCCGAAGATCGCGGCCTCGGTGATCGCGTCGACCGCGGAGGTGGCGTCGTCGAGCACGAGAATGCGCGGCCGCGCAAGCAGGGCTCGGGCCAGTGCGATGCGCTGCCGTTGCCCGCCGGACAGGGTCAGGCCGCGTTCGCCGACGACCGTGTCGTAGCCGTCGGGGAGTTCGGCGATGAAGTCGTCGGCCGCAGCGGATTTCGCGGCCTGCCTGATCTCGGCGTCGGTGGCCTCCGGACGGCCGATGGCGATATTGGCCGCGATGGTGTCGGAGAACAGGAACGGATCGTCGAACACCACGCCGATCGCGCCGCGCAGGTCGGCGGCGCGCAGATCCGCGATATCGACCGGGTCGGTGTGGTCTGTGCCGAACAGGCGAATGCTGCCAGCGTCGGGGGCGTAGAACCGGGGCAGCAGCAGGGAGAGTGTGGTTTTCCCGGAACCGGCCGGCCCGATGATCGCGACCGTCTCGCCGGGGCGCACGGTCAGATCCAGCTCACGCAGCACCGGCTGTTCCGGATCGAATCCGAAAGTCACGGTGTCGATTTCGATGCCGAGCGGACCCGTCGGCAGCTGTGCCGGTTCGGGCGGATCGACGACCACCGGCGCGGTATCGATCACCTGGTAGACGCGTTCGGCCGCGGCACGGGTCAGCTGGGCGAGGACCAGCGCGCCCGCCATGATCCGCGCCGTCCCGGTCATCGTCGCGACATAGGCGGCGAACGCGACGAAGGTGCCGATCCCGATCGTCCCGTGCACCGCGAGCAGGCCGCCGAGCACGATGACCCCGACCATGCCGAGCTGCGGAATGGCCGACACCGTCGGCGCGAATCTGGAGTCGACCGCGGCGGCGCGCATGCGTTCGGAATACAGCGTGCGACTGTGCTTTTCGAGCACGTCCACCATCCGGGCCTCCTGCCCGAATCCCTTCACCACCCGGACGCCGGTGACCGTCTCCTCGACGTGCTGGGCGACATCGGCGGCGCGCTGCTGCGCCGACCAAGTGGCGGCATAGAGCCGAGGCCGAATCCGATAGACCACCACCGCGATCGCGGGCACGACAAGCAGCGCGAGCACCGCGAGCGGCGGCGACAACCACATCATCACCACCGCGGCGAGCAAGAACTGCAGCACCGCCATGCTCGACAGCGGCACCATCGCGAGCAGCCCCTGCACCAACTGGAGATCGGTGATCGACCGCGACACCACCTGACCGGTCCGGATCGCGTCCTGGCCGACCCCGTCCAGCCGTTGCAGCGACCCGAGCAGATCCACCCGCAGCGAATGCTGCACATCCAGCGACAACTTGCCCGCGAGCAACCGCCGCCCGAATCCCGCCGCGAATCGGCCGAGCGCAAGCAACAGCAGCAGCCCGGCGACCACCCCGATCACCGCGGTGTGGCCGGTCCCCGCGGCGTCGACGGCTCGCTTTGTCAGCAGCGGCCCAGCGATCTCCACCACCGCCCCGGCGAGAATGGCCGCCCCGAGACCGGTCAGGGTGCCTTTGTGTGTCCGGCTTTCGTCCCACAGCCGACGAATCCAGCCGGGACCGCCCGGGTCGCGCTCAGCCGACTCGGTGTGTGTGCTCGCTTCGACAACCCCGCCCATAACCATCCACGGTAATGACGCTCACCGACAGGTCTTTGTTCCCGCAGCGTGCCGGTTCAGAGGTCGAGGCGGCGCAGATTCCACCAGCCAGCGCCCCCGATGCCGATCGTCCACAGCACCAGGACGACCACGGCGGCGGGAGTGGGGGCGAGGAAGTCGCTGTCGGTGAAGGAGCCGACGGCGACGGTGCTGATGGTGGCGGAGCCGGGGAAGAGGGTGACGAAGCCGGTGGCGCCGACGCCGTTGGCGATCAGCCAGAGCAGCGGCTCGACGACGACGAGCCAGCCGAGCACGACAACGACCGCGGTCGACGACGACCGGAGCAGCAGCCCGAGACCCGTGCCGATCACCGACCAGCAGACCGCGGCGAGCAGTCCGCCGCCGAGCACGGCCGCCAGGTCCATGCCGAAGTCGAATTTGCCTCGGCCGAAAGCGAATAGCGCCACCACGGAGACCACTTCCACGGCAAGCGCGGCGGCCAGCGCGAACCCGCCGGTGACCAAGACCTTCGCGGCGGCGAGCCGGTCGCGGTCCGCGGTGAACAGCGCGGTCACCGGCATGGTCTGGTGCCGGTACTCGGCACCGCTGCCGATCGCGCCGAACACGGCCGCCGCCACGACCACCACGGCGAGGGCGACGTAGAGGCCGATCGTCGCGGCGCCGGTGGCGGGTTCACCCTTGGGATCGGGCTTGCCTGCCATGAGCGCGCTGGCGATGCTCGCGAGCAGCGCGACCACGAGCGGCACCGTGCCGAAGAACCGGCTCGTCGGCAGCGTGGTGACCTTGCGAACCTCGGAGTTGACCGACGGCACGAGGTCAGGGGGCACAATCGTGATCATCGTGGGATTCCGTAGGGCGTCGGCGACGGATGATGAGCGGCCCCGGCCAGGCCGGGATAGGGCGAGACCGCCGGAGTCGGGGGTTTGGTCAGCGAGGCGAGCACCCGGTCGGGATGGATCAGGTCGGGGATGATGCTGTCCAGCCGCACCTGCGCCGCCGCCGCGGCGGCGGTGATGTCGGCCTCGGTCGCCTCGGCCACCGCGAGCCGACCGTCCGGACGGATCACCGCGTCGATGAACCCGCGCGCGGCCAGCGTGGTGGCCAGCGCGATCGGGGTGGACGCCGCGACGACGAGCCGATCGGGGTGACCGCGGCGCAACCGAGCCGGACTGCCCTGATACACCACCGCGCCCTCGCTCAGCACGATCACGCTGTCCGCCCCCGGCAGCACCGCGGCCAAGCTCTCACTGGTCACAAGCGCGCTACCGCCGCGCTTGGCGTGCCTGCGCAGAAAGTCTTGCAGCCAGCCACGTTCGGCGGCATCGAGGCCCTCCATCGGCTCGTCGAGCACAAGCAGCGGCGGGTCGCCGAGCACGGCGGTCGCCAGCGCCAGCCGAGTCTGCTGCCCGGCCGAGAGCGCGCGGGCCTTCGATCCGGCCACCTCGGCGAGCCCGACGGCCTCGAGCACCTCCTCGACGCGCCCGTCCGGCACGCCGACCGCCGCCGCGTACACCCGAAGATGGTCGCGCGCGGTCCGGCCGGGATGCAGTCCGCGCGGTGCGAGCACCCCGCCGACGACGCGGGCCGAGCTGGTCGCGCGGTCGGCGTCGCTGTGCGCCCGATTCGACCCTGGCCCGCCGACCGCCGCTGATCCCGAGGTCGGTTCGAGCAGCCCGAGCAGGGTCCGCGCGATGGTGGTCTTGCCCGCGCCGTGCGGCCCGACCAGGGCGGCGGTGGTGCCGGACGCGACGGTGAAACTTACGTTCTCGACGGCGGAAGCCAGACCGTAGCGCTTGGTCAGGCCGCGGACGGAGAAGGCGAGTGAAGGCACCGCGGTCACTGCGGCTTGGTCGGCGATTGCGGCTTCGTCGGGTCGATCGCGGTGAGCGGATCGGCGTCGACGATGAGGTGCCGGTCGGCGGGCCAGACCACCGGTGCCGGTCCGAATGCCTGGCGTGCGTTCTTGATCGTGGTCTTGCCCATCGCCCGGTTGCCGACGCCGCCGATCACCGCGCCGATGCCGGCGGGCACGATCTTGCCTGCCATCAACGCGGCGCGGCGGGTGATGAAGCGGACGACGAACCGCTTGAGCAGCGAGTCGTTCATCGACGAGAGCCCGGGAATCCGATTGGCGAACACCGTGCCCCAGTTCTTCGCCTCGGTGCCGACGGCCTTCTGCACGATGTCCATGCCGCCCTCGCCGAGCACGACGGCCAGCACCAGTGCCCTGCGCTGCTCCTTGTTGTCCGGCGAGATGCCGTGCACCGCCGCCACCGCGAGGGTGAACACGGCCGAGGCCTCCATGAAGAAGGTGGTCTCCGCGCTGACCGCCGCGATCGCCGCGACCGTGCCGACACCGGGCACCGCGGCCGTCGCGCCGACCGCGCCGCCGCTACCGGTCACCGCGAGCAGGTACTGGTTCTCCAGTCGCTCGACGATCTGGGCGGGATTTTCCGACGGGTGGGAGCGCCGGATCCGGTCGACGTACTTGGCGACCGCGGGTGCCTGCAGGCGAGACCCCGTATCGAGTAGCTGGACCACCGTCTTCTCGAACGCGCCTTGGAACATCGGCGGCACCCTCCTCTTCCGGTCTGCTGCCTGAACTCTATGGCACCGGCGATAGCCGGGCACGGAGGCGGCAGCCTGCGTAACCACGGAGTGCCCGGCGGACGTCGGATGACACCACCGACCACAAGCTCGTCATGACAACGATGTACCCGATCTGATCGGTTCCATCAAACCGGTTGCCGGAGTGCCGGCACACGCTCGGCCATGACGGGCGGCGGCGGGGGAGTGCCGTCGCCGAACGGGCGCCCGCCCAACGATTCCCGGCCGTGCGGGGTCAGCCAGTTCGCCAGGTCAGGACCCTTCGGCACGATCCCGGTCGGATTGATATCGCGGTGCACCACGTAGTAATGCTTCTTGATCTGCGCGAAGTCGGTGGTGTCGCCGAAACCGGGGGTCTGATAGAGGTCGCGCGCGTACGCCCACAGCACCGGCATCTCGCTCAGTTTGGCGCGGTTGCACTTGAAGTGGCCGTGATACACCGGGTCGAACCGAGCCAGCGTGGTGAACAGCCGCACGTCGGCCTCGGTGATCGTGTCGCCGACCAGATAACGTTGCGCCGCAAGCCGTTCCGAGAGCCAATCCAGTCGGTTGAAGAGTCGATCGTAGGCGGTCTCATAGGCGTCCTGCGAGCCGGCGAAGCCACAGCGGTAGACGCCGTTGTTGACGTCGCGGAACACCGCGAGGTTCACCTCGTCGATCTCGGCGCGCAGCGCTTCGGGATACAACCGCGGCGCACCCGGCCGGTGGAACTCGGTCCACTCGGTATCGAAGTCGAGGGTCATCTGCGCGTAGTCGTTGGTGACCACCTGCCCGGTCGGCACGTCGACGACCGCGGGCACCGTGATGCCGCGCGGATAGTCCGGGAACCGCGCCAGATACGCGTCGCGCAGCCGGGGAATGCCGAGCACCGGGTCGACCCCGCCGGGATCGAGATCGAAGGTCCAGCTGAACTTGTCGTGCGTCGGCCCGCACAGCCCGAGCGAGAGCACGCTCTCCAGCCCGAGCAGGCGGCGCACGATGAGGGTGCGGTTCGCCCACGGGCAGGCCCGCGCCGCCACCAACCGGTACCGGCCTGGCTCGACGGGGTAACCGTCGCGGCCGTCGGCGGTGATCCGCGTGGTGATGTAGTTCGTATCCCGCTTGAACTCGCCGGGCTCGACGTAGGAGCCGCTTTCCACCGACTTGGTCACCTGGACAGTCTCGCAGATGGAGGACCTAGTCTGGCCGCATGAGTGAATCGAAGGCCACCCGCCTGGAACGTGAAATCACCGACGGCGGCGCGGAGGTGGCGACCCTGACGCTGGCTCACCCGCCCCTGAACCTGTTCGACCGGGCGATGCTCGACGCGCTCATCGAGGACGTCGCCGAGCTGTCGGCGAACCCGCCACGCGCGGTGCTGCTGCGCGCCGAAGGCAAGCTGGTGTCCGGCGGCGTCGACGTGCACGTCTTCGACGGCTTGTCCATCGAGCAGGGCGCCGAACTGTGGCGGACCCTGTTCGCGCAGATCGTTCATCCGGTCGAGGCGCTGCCGTGCCCCGTGGTGTTCGCCGCGCACGGGCTGACCCTGACCGCCGCCTTCGAGATCGCGTTGGCCTGCGACATCATTCTGGCCGCGCCGAAGGCGAAGTTCGGCTTGGTGGAGATCGTGGTCGGGTTGACGCCGTCGATGGGCGGCCCGCAGCGGCTGGCCGAACGGGCGGGCTCCGGCCGGGCGCGCGAGTTCGTGATGACCGGCGGCCTGTACGACGCGGCGACCATGGCGGAGTGGGGCGTGGTGAACGCCGTGCACGACGATGTCGACACTGCCGCAAGGGAATTGACGCACCGGCTGGCCGATGGCCCGACGGTGGCGCACGCCGCGACCAAGAAGATCATCGAGGCGTGGCGCTCCGGCGGTGTCGCGCACGCGGATTCGGTGACGCCGGAGGTGTCCGGCGCGCTGTTCGACACCGCCGATCTCAAGGGCGCGGTGCGCAGTTTCCTCGAGGTCGGACCAGGGAAGGCCACCTACACCGGGCGGTGACAGCTAGGACACGTTCGTCGCCTCGCCCGCGAAAATGTGACTCGCGTCATATAGTCGGGGTGCCTGCTGAGTCGAGGCGCACGGAGGACGGATGTCGCAGTTGCTCGTCGAATACCCCCTGACCCGCCCGTACGCCTGCGCTAACCCGCTGGCGCGCGGGGCCGACGGTGTGCTGCGCTACGGCAACCTCACCCCGGCGCTCACCGAGCTGCTCGACCTACAGGTGCACGCGTTCTCCACCCGCGAGGCCGTGGTCGAGGTCGGTGGCCCTCGGCTGACCTACCGGGAGCTGTGGCACTCCGCCTCGCGCATCGCGGGCGGGTTGCAGGAGCACGGCATCGGCTACGGCGATCGAGTCGCCGTGCACATGCCCGCCGGAGTCCGCTGGGTGCAGGCGTTTCTCGGCGCGCTGCTCAGCGGCGCGGTACCGGTGCTCGTGCACGACGGCCTGCCGGACGCGGTGGCCGAGCGGGTGATCGCCGACAGCAGTGCGGATTTCGTGCTCGGCCGCGAGATCGCCCGCGGCGCCGAATTGCCCGACGGTGCCGCGTTCATCGATGACGGTGCGGCACTGGGTGATCTGGCGCTGCTCAGCTACACCAGTGGCACGCCGCTCAGCGCGACCACCGCGCCGAAGGGTGTTGAGCTGACCAACGAAAACCTGCTCTCGGCAATACGTTCGGTGGTCGCCGCGCTCGATCTGCCCACCGACGGCCTGCGCAACCTGGTATTGCTGCCGCTCGCCCATGCCAGCGGCTGCGTCGATCAGCTGTTACCGACCTTCGCCGTCGGCGGCACCGTTGTGCTGGCCAGGGATACCCGCGGGCTCGCGGAAGCCATTGTGGCCGAACGGATCGACATGGTGTCGGCGACACCTCGGATCTTCGCTGGCCTGCTGCCCGAGCTCACCGCGTTACGCGCGGACGGCGTGTGCACCGATGGCATCGTCCGGATCAGCAAGGCCGGGCATCGTGGCGAGCGGGCCTCGGCGCCGGCCACCCCGGCCGACCTGGCCGCCGAACTGCGCGAGCTGCTTCCCGCCGCGCGGCAATGGTCGATCTGGGGCGCCACCGAGACCAGCGGCATCGGCCTCGCCGTCGACGACGCGGAGTCGGTCGCCGATGCCGACGCCGTGCTCGGATTCCCCTTCGGCGGTACGGAATTGGCGCTGTGCGGCCCGCGCGCGCAGGCGGGCCACGGCGAACTGCTGTGCCGAGGCCCGAACGTCTCACCGCGCTACTGGAACGACCCGACCACGACCGCGGCCCGCTTCACCGGAACCTGGTTCCACACCGGCGATCAGGTCACCATCGACGCCGACGGACTGGTGCGCCGCGGCCAGGATTCAGACGAATGATGCTGCGTCACTCCAGCATTCGTTCGCGCAGCCGAGCCTTCAGGTCCGGGGTGATCCCAGCGGCCGTCAGGTAGGTGTCAACGTCACCGTGCAACTCGTGCATCGAAGCGGTAGCGGTGCTGAGGTATTCCTCGCGCACGCCGAGCAGGTCGACCGAGAGTTCCTCGCCACCAAGCAGTTTCGTCGTCATCATGGCGCGAAGAGCCGGGACGGCGCCATTGCTCTCCAGGTAGTCGGCCCGCACGTCGGCCTCGGTCACCCCGACCGCGCGCAGCAGCGTGGCGATGGCCCAGCCGGTGCGGTCCTTGCCCGCCGCGCAGTGCACGAGCACCGCGCCCTCGCCGCGCGCGATCGATTGGGCAAGGGCGGCGATCGCCGCGTGCGCCTCGGGCAGCGCGGGGAACATCCGGTAGACCTCGAGCATGTGCGTGAACGCGCCCTGCGCGTCGGTGTGATGCGGCGGCGCCTCGGCCATCCGCGCGTCGAACGGCGTGACGTTCAGCCGGACGCCCTCGGGCAGCCGATCGTGGCCGATGTGGTCGATCTCGCGCTCGCCGCGCAGGTCGTGCACGTCGCTGACGCGCAGTGCGCGCAGGGCGGCCAGCCCCGCGTCGTCGAGCCCGGTCAGCTGCGCCGAGCGCAGCAGCACGCCGGGGCGGATCTTCGCGCCGTCGACGGTGCGCAGTCCACCCAGGTCGCGGAAGTTGAAGGTGCCGGAGATGAAGTACTGGTCGGCTGGCGGCGAGAGAGTCACCGACCAAGGCTATCCGGCCGTTGGCATCGAGCGGGTGTCGTTCCCGGATCGAACCACGCACGCGCAGGTGACCGATTTGCGCGGTTCACCTGTGTGATCGGCCACAGGATTCGGGGCACGTTCGTACCCGCCCGTAGAGTGGACAACGGTCTGCTTTCCAGCCGGGCAGGGCTGAGAGTGACCTCGAGGGAGGGAAATCCGGGCAGGGCGGAGCGGGACCCCCACTATTCCGTTTGGGTAACAAAACATTCTTTCAGTCTGGAATTACCCACTGAACCTGTTCTTAAACCCCGAAAACCCTCTACCATTGATGAACGTTGGACCGGGCAGCCTGGGATTTCCAGCGAATTGCCCGCCATGTTCGACGAGTCGCGCCGACGAGGGTGCGCGAGATCTTTTCGCCGAGGGAGTCGTCGTTGAGCGTACGAGGAGACACCGCAGTGGTTCGGCTGCGGCCGACCATCTGCGAGGCCGTCGAAAAGGCGGCCGCGTCACTAGACCACGGAGGTGTGCGCGCACTGCGGGTGCTACTGCATGCCGGTGTCAGCGCCTACTGGCCGTTGGTCAAGGCCGCACCGGCCAAGCAGGTGCAGGCCTACGAGGCGACACTGCGGGCATTGCGTCAGCGTTGGGCAGCGCAGACCGACTGCATCGCCGACCCGACCGCGACGGCGGCCTACCGGGAGATGGACACCGAGGTCGCCGCGTTCCTTCAGCTGTGCGCCGACCGCTCGGGCGCCCAGTGGCTGGAACCGGTGGACGCCATCGCGGCCTACGCGGTCTCGGTGCTGCAAGGCACCGTGTTGCGCTGGCTTGCCGACTGCAATGACGAGACAATGCTGGTGGTGCTCGACGATCTGGTGAGCAGCCTGGCCACCAGGGCCGCCGAGATCTAGCCGCCCGGCTAGCGCGGCGACCTCGGGAAATGGGGAAGCCGCAAATGCTGGACGTTTGACCAGTTTGATGGTTGAGTTGGGGTCGTGCTGGAAACGTCTCCCATTGCGGGGCTGCACGCCGCCACCGCCGAACTCGACCCCCCGCTGGCCGCCCTCGACCTGACCGCATTGCGCGCGAACGCCGCCGACCTGGTGCGCCGCGCGAACGGTGTCCCGGTGCGCGTCGCCAGCAAATCCGTGCGCTGCCGCGCCGTCCTCGAAGAAGTGCTCGGCGATGAGCTCACCGCCGCGGGCGGCTTCGCTGGCATCATGTCCTACTCTTTGGCCGAGGCCATCTGGCTGGCCCGTCGCGGCGCCCGCGACATTCTGCTCGGCTACCCGACCGTCGATCGCGCCGCCCTTGCCGAACTCGCGGGCGAGGAGACGCTGCTCCGTTCCATCACGCTGATGATCGACGATGTCGCCCAGCTGGAACTCATCCGCGCCGCCATCGGCACGGACCTGGTGCGCCCGCGGGTGTGCCTCGATGTCGACGCCTCCCTCCGAATCGGCCCGATCCACCTCGGCGTGCGCCGTTCGCCGGTGCGCACCCCCGAACAGGCCGCCACCCTCGCCAGCGAAGCGCTGCGCCGCAAGTTCGAGGTGGTCGGCGTGATGACCTACGAGGCGCAGATCGCCGGCATGCCCGACAGCAATGTCGCACTGCGCCTGATGAAACGGGCCTCTGCGGCGGAAATCACCAAGCGCCGCAAGCGTGTTCTCGACGCGGTCCGCTCGGTGACCGGCAAGCTGGAGATCGTCAACAGCGGCGGCACCGGATCGATCGAGGTCAGCATCGCCGACCCGGACGTCACCGAGGTAACCGCGGGTTCCGGCCTGTACGTGCCGACACTGTTCGACCACTACCGGTCCTTCACGCCAAGACCAGCTTTGTTCTTCGCCACCTCCGTACTCCGCCGCCCAACCCCTTCCATCGCAACGGTTTTCGCGGGCGGCTACATCGCCTCCGGTCCCACCGGCCCCTCCCGCGTACCGAAACCGGTATGGCCCACCGGTTTACGCCTGATCGGCACCGAAGGCACCGGCGAGGTACAAACCCCGCTCACCGGCGCGGCCGAACTACGCATCGGCGACCGAGTATGGTTCCGCCACGCCAAGGCAGGCGAACTATGCGAACGCTTCGACAAGGTGCACCTGGTCGACTCGGACGGCACCAGAACCCCGGTCCCCACCTACCGCGGCGAAGGAAACTGCTTCGGCTGAGCGGTAGCACCGCAACGGCTCGCCGGGGTCGTATGTCAGTGCCAGGCGTCGACGAGATCTTCAGGGCCCCAGTGGGTTGCCAGTGGTAGGTCGGGTGCGACGCCGCAACGGGATACGGCAATCAGTGGAGTGTCGATGTCGGTGCCCGGCACTGACAGGATCGTTCGGGTGAGGGCGTCGTAGTCGTGGCGGTCGAAGCTGCGGTCGTCTTGCCATTTGATGGAGCCGATGAACTGGATGGCGGTGGCGACCGGTTCGCGGTCGGTGCCGACGAGGTCGATTTCAGGGTTGTTCTGACGGTTCCACCAGCTACCGATCGCTTCTGTTTCGGGCCATCGGTCGTTGGGCAGCAGGCGCAGCAGTGATTGCCGGATGAGTGGTTCGACGGCGCGTCCACGCCATGAAGGCCAGGATCGTTCGATGCGGGCCAAGGCGAGATCGCCGCGGCCGCGTTCGATGAGCGGAATGCCTCGCTGCAAGAACGCCAGCCAGAAGCGTACGTAGGAATCGGCTATGCGATAGCGCTTGTTCTTGGTGTCGGCCTTGGTGGATAGCGGCAGGTCCGCGGCGACGATTCGTTTGGCTTGCAGGGTGTTCAGTAGCGGGGTGAGGGTTCCCGCAGGCAGGGCGCCGGAGCTGCCCGCTTGTGCGGCGATCGTGCTGAAGGTGCGTTCGCCACTGCCGACGGCTTCGAGTACCGCGCGCGAGCGTGATGCTTCGGGAAACTCGCCGAGTAGCGACAGCTCGCCTGCTACCAGCAGCGGTGAGAGCGGGTTGGCGGTGGATGCTTGCAGGAACTCGATTCTGCTCATTCCCTGCTCCCACGACTGGACGATCTCGGGAAAGCCGCCGGTGATCAGCAGCGCGTCCACGGCAGCGGCGGCGTCGAGATCGGTCATGGCCGCCACGTCGGCCAGGTGCAGCGGTTCGACGGTCATCTTTGTTGCTCTGCCGAAGAATGGGCGATCGCGGGACTGCAGCGCTTCCATGACCGAGATGTCGCTGCCGACCAGCACCAACAGGACCGGCTTTGCGGACAGTTGGCGGTCCCATACCGTCTGCAGTGCGCCTTCGAACTCGGCGTCTTGTTCGGTCAGCCAAGGGACCTCGTCGATGACGACGACGGTAGGCGTGTCGTTGGGCAGGGCGATCGCCAACGCGCGCAGCGCCTGATTCCAGTCCGAAGCGTGTAACCCGGCTACCAGCTCCGCTTCGCTCAACGCCGAATGAGCGATAGTGGCGATGAAATCGTCGCGCTCGGCCATGGGGTTGCGTCCACGAGTGGCCTGGAATACGACGTATGGTCGACCGGACCGATCGCAGAACTCCTGGACCAACCGTGATTTCCCGACTCGCCGCCGCCCGGTCACGATCACCGCGCGACCTCGCGTGGCCCCCTTCTGGTCGACGGTCAGTGCCAGCTGTCGGCCCAGCAGATCGAGGTCGATTGCTCTGCCCGTGAACTCCATCTCGCCTCCCTATTTAAACATAGATTTGATCTAAGTTAGATATGATCTAACTTAGATCAGAAGTGCGCTGGCGTCGACGGGGAGATTGTTCTTCCTGGTTTCGAGCCCGAGTACTGGCTATATACGTGGAGAAGTGGACAGCCGCAAGAAGCCGGCCAGGTCGGGCATCTCGTCTGGAGACGGGGGGAGGTATTCGCTCAGTAGGGGTGAGCGGATGATGATCGCCTTCCACATGGCGCGGCACAGGGCCGCGTGAATCAGTGCTCGGGACAACAGGAATGGCATTCCGTAGGGGGCGTCGGCGGGGCTGGATGTGGTCATCGACAGCAGGACAACGGCGGCCTCTCGGCCGCGGAATCGGTCCGGGGTGCCGACGAGCACGTCCTCGATCTTGGCTCGGGCCAGCAGTGTTCGAATCTGGCCGACCTGCGCCGCGTATGGCGCGACCACGAAGATGTCGTGCGGATGTAGCCGACGGGTCATCGCGCCGATGGTCCAGTTCATGGCGAGCAGCGCGCGCACCCGGCGGACCACTTCGCGTGCCTCGGCGGTGGATTCGGTGGCATTGCCGTGATGGGGGACCAGAACGGTACTCACGCCAGCTGGTTCGCCGTCGAGTTCCCTTGCGAGCGTGACTGTTTCATTGGCACGCAGCCGTCCGTCGTAATACAGCCGGGAGATCGGATCGCAGACACTCGGATGCATCCGCCAGGTCCGGTCCAGGAAGTAGCCGCGTTCGCCGGGCAGCGTGTGCCGCCCCTCGGCGAGCCAGCCGAGCACCGATTCGCCGACCGGCTCCGGATGCGCGCTGTGCGTGGCCGGTGGCACGGGATCGCCGAGCAGCAACAGGTTTCGCGCGCTGACCCCGACCGCCACGGCGTCGGCCAGCGGGAACCGGCCGGCGTCGGCGATCACCAGCAGATCGAGCCCCTCCCGCGCCACCATTTCCTCGTTCGCGAAATCCGTTGGGGTGCCGCCGAGTACACACCCGCTGATGGCGTTGTCCAGGAAACGCGCGTACCGGGAGGCATCGATGACGACCCATTCCGGCGCCACCGACTCGACATCCTTCTTCGCGACAAGCTCCGGCAGCACGCCGACCCGCACGACCGCGTCGAGCAGGTTCTCCACGGTCGAATGCGTCTGTCCGACAATGCCGATCCGCCACTTGTGCCTGGTGACCAGGCGCTCGAGCACCCGTGCCGCGGTGGAGGTCTTGCCGGTGCCCGACGGGCCCTGCACGGCGAGGTAGGAGTGGTCGAGTTCGCGCATCGCGGCGGTGATCGCGGCGGCGTGGTCGCCGTGCACCTCGGGCAGCGCGGCACCGGTGCGCAGCCGGGGCGGGCGGCGGGCGAGCAGGTCGAACACGGCGCCCCTCGGGATCTCCGGGAGCGCGACAAGCAGCTGCTGGGCGGCGAATTCGACCGCGGTCTCGGCATTCCAGTCCCAGGCGGGTAGGCCGGGTGCGATCGCGGTCGGTAGCTCGTCGTAGGGCTCGCAGCCGTCCGGCAGCAGTTCTTCCAGACGGACCGCATCGTCGAATTCGGTGTCCACCGAGCAGCCGAGCACGGTGGCGATCGCGGTGGCGCGCCGCCCGACGGCGGTGACCATTCCCGCCGCCGCGGGCCGATCGTAGAAGGTGTAGACGGTGGCGCCCGGTGTGAGCACGGTGGCGGGTCCGGGCCCGCCAGCACTCCAACTCGAACCGATCCGGCCGGTCAGTGTGAGATAGCGGCGCATGGTCGGGCGGTCCGGACTGCGATGCCACTTGGTGTCGACGGTGCCCCATTCGGCGACCAGAACCCCTGGCGCGTCGGCCCATTCGTCGACCGGATGACTGAGCCGATCGACATGCGCCCACCACAGCGGCTGCCGTTCGCGCCGGTGATAGCCGAGCGCCGCGGCCATCATGGCGGCGGCGTGGCGCGGTTCGTCCTGTGCCGCCGCGTATTCGGCGAGCGCCGCCTCGAACGAGGACGGCCGCGAGGGCGGGATGGGCTCCAGTTCGTCGGGACCGGTCACCTGACACCAGGATCCGGCCCGTTCCAGGGTGACCGCCTGCGGGTCGATGCGCTGCTCGGCGGCCCGGTCGAGCAGCCAGTCCCGCAATCGCAGCACGGTCAGGCAATCCCGTTCGGCGGCAGGCGAATGCGCAGCGCCTGGCAGCAGCCGCGCCAGCCGGTTCAACCGGTAGGAGCGTTCGCCGACGATCAACGCGTTGCGCACGATCGGATACAGATCGACCAGCACGCCGTCGCACAGCAGCTCGTCCACGATCTCCTCGCCGACGCCGGTGCTGCCGGTGCAGTGCAGCAGCGCGCTGCGCACCGCGGCGGTGTAGTGGTAGACGTGCATATCCGGATACATCCGTCGCCGCTGCGCGAGATAGTCGAGCACCTCCTCCAGCGCGCGCCGCTGCCCGGCCGCCTCGCTGCCCGGCTCGCCGTCGGTGCCGAACGGTCCGCGGAAGGTCAGGTGCACGGTGCCCGGTCCGCCGACGTCGACGGCTAGCGGGGTGCGCCCGCCACCATCAACGGTGAGCGAGAGGTCGCCGGGGGAGGGTGGCGGCAGTGCGCCGAGTGCGATCGGGTCGATCAGGGTGTGCGTCGGCAGGCCGGAATCCTCCCGGCGCAGCTGGATTTCGGCTTGGCGGCGCAGCGCGGTGAAGGTCCGTGGCGGCACGCCACGCACGGTGCTCTCGGTGCTGGCCAGTCGGTCGATGGTGCTCACGCCCGCCTCGCGGAGCCTGGCCCTGGTGGTGGTCGGCATGCCGGCGACGAGCAGCAGATCACGCGCGGCCGCCGACGCCGTCGTGCAGGTACCGCAGCGCCCGCAGGCGAGATAGCGCGGATCGCCCCACTGCACGGGTAGCAGCTCGCTCAGCTTCTCGTCCAGGATGCGTTCGACTCTGCGCCTGCGCGCCCGGTACACC
Organism: Nocardia sp. NBC_01499; assembly: GCF_045040275.1. Taxonomy (NCBI): domain Bacteria; kingdom Bacillati; phylum Actinomycetota; class Actinomycetes; order Mycobacteriales; family Nocardiaceae; genus Nocardia; species Nocardia sp. NBC_01499. Next base: position 7,195,222 of record NZ_CP109426.1, read on the forward strand.
GGGATCAGATCGCTCAGCGCGAACGCGGTGTTGTCCGCGCCGAGATGCAGCCGGATCAGCGGACCGGTCAGCGATCCGCTGTGGTCCACCGCGTCGGCGCAGGCGGCGAGTTCCAGTGCGGTGCCGACCCGGTCGGGCTTGCTGTGCGCGGTGCCGTGCACGGTGTAGCGCACCCGATGACCAGCACGCACCAGGAAATCGCAGGAGCAGTCGAACGCGCCGTCGAAGAAGGTGGCGCCGTGGATCACGTGCGCCCCGGCCCGCAGCGCCGCGACGGTCTCCGCGTGCGCGGCCGTCAGCGCGGCGATCAGCGCCTCTGGGCTGTCCGACTTGTGCTGCGGCCGTTGGATCTCCACCATCGAGCTGCCGAACCGGTCGCGAAAGTCGCTGATCCGGCGATCGCGCGAGTCGTCGAACCAGGTGCGCGGCCGCGGCGCCCATTCGGCGGTGGTCTCCGGATCCGCTGTGACGGTGCCGAGTTCGGTATCGAGGGCGCGAAGCAGCGCGAATTCACAGCGCGCCGCGCGCACGAGGTCGACGGCGGAGCAGACGACACGATCACCGAACACGAACAAACGCGGCCCTCCTGTGTCTTGCGGGACACCCGCACCCGATCGGCGACGACGAACGGGCTGCGCCATTGTCGCCTATCGACGCCCCGGGTCGCTGCGGGACACCCGCACCCATTCGGCATCGATGAGCAGGCTGCGCCATTGTCGCTCATCACGTCTCGAGTTTTCGCGGGACACCCGCTGCCGTCAGCACTAATTACGCACGGACGGCAACACTGTAGCTAGTGCCCCGCTGACCTCGGAGTACCCTCCCCGGTTCAGGAGCGCGGTTTACGCCGCTCCGGCCGCTTCGCCGGAGCGCCCTCGCGGCGCGGGCCGCGAGTGAACGAGCGCTGTCCCGGCGGACCCTGGTCCGGTGTCAGCTGGATGAGCACGCCGCTGATCCTGGTGCGCCGCAACGCTTCCAGCGTCTCCGGGGGTAGGTCCGCTGGCAGTTCGACCAGGCTGTGGTCGGGCCGGATGCTGATGTGCCCGAAGTCGCTGCGGCGCAGGCCGCCCTCGTTGGCGATGGCGCCGACGATCGCGCCGGGCACAACGCGGTGCCGCTTGCCGACGCTGATCCGGTAGGTGGCCAGCTCGGTGCCGTTGGCGCGACTGTGCTGACCGAAACCGCTCCGATCATCGTCGCCCTCGAACCGGCGCGGGCGATCCGGACGCTCGCGGCGTTCGCGCACCGGCTCCGGCGGTTCGGGCTGCATCAGGAAGTTGTCGCCGTCGCGCGAGAGCACGGCCAGCGCGGCCGCGATGTCGACGAGCGGAATGTCGTGCTCGCGTTCGTAATCCTCGATGAGCCTGCGGAACAGCGCCAGGTTCGACGAGGTCAGGCTCTCGGTGATGTCGTCGCCGAACTTGGCGACGCGCTGCGCGTTGACGTCGTCGACGCTCGGCAGCTGCATCTCTTCCAGGGGATGCCTGGTGGCCCGCTCGATCGACTTGAGCAGGTGGCGTTCGCGCGGCGCGACGAACAGCAGCGCCTCACCGCTGCGCCCGGCCCGGCCGGTGCGGCCGATGCGGTGCACGTAGGACTCGGTGTCGTGCGGAATGTCGTAGTTGACCACATGCGAGATGCGGTCGACGTCGAGGCCGCGCGCGGCGACGTCGGTGGCGACCAGGATGTCGAGCGCGCCGGACTTGAGCTGTCCGATGGTGCGCTCACGCTGGTTCTGCGCGATGTCGCCGTTGATGGCCGCCGCGGAAAAGCCCCTGGCGCGCAGCTTTTCGGCCAGCTCCTCGGTCGCCTGCTTGGTGCGAACGAAGATGATCATCGCCTCGAACGACTCGACCTCGAGCACTCTGGTCAGCGCGTCAAGCTTGCGCTGATGCGAGACCTGCACCCAGCGCTGGGTGATGTTGGTCGCGGTGGAGGTCTTCGACTTGACCGTGATCTCGACCGGATTGTTCAGGTACTGCTTGGAGATCTTGCGGATCACCGCGGGCATGGTCGCCGAGAACAGCGCGACCTGCTTGGTGGACGGGGTGTCCTTGAGGATGCGCTCGACGTCCTCCTGGAAGCCCATCTTCAGCATCTCGTCGGCCTCGTCCAGCACCAGATACTTCAGCTGCGACAGGTCGAGCGTGCCCTTCTCCAGGTGATCGATCACCCGGCCCGGCGTGCCGACCACCACGTGCGCGCCGCGGCGAAGGCCGGACAGCTGCACGCCGTAGGCCTGGCCGCCGTAGATCGGCAGCACGTGCAGCCCGGGGATATGCGTGGCGTAGCGACCGAACGCCTCGGCCACCTGGATCGCGAGCTCGCGGGTCGGCGCGAGCACCAGGGCCTGCGGGAGTTTGCCGGAGGTCTCCAGACCCATCAGGATCGGGATCGCGAACGCCGCGGTCTTGCCGGTGCCGGTCTGCGCGAGGCCGACCACATCGGCGCCGCTGAGCAGTGGCGGAATCGTCGCGGCCTGGATCGGCGACGGCGACTCATAGCCCACATCGGCGATGGCCGCGAGGATGCGGTCATCGATCCCGAGATCGGCGAAGGTCGGGCCGTCGTTGTCCCTGTCGTTGTCGCCAGGAACGCTGTCGACCTGATTGGTACTCATTGACCAGGAGTTTACTGCCTCGTGCTGGTCTGCTCGGCCACCGCCCCAATACGGTGAGACGTATGCAACTGGATAGCTCCGAAACGAATCAGACCCCAGCACCCGACGAGCTGGACGTGGCGGTCGTTCAGTTCGCCCCGGGAACCGATCCGACGGCCAACCTTTCCGCGCTGCGCGAGCACGTGCGTAGCGCGCGTGATCGCGGCGCGCGCGTGGTCGTCGCGCCGGAATACTCGATGTTTGCCGTCACCCGGCTCGACGAGCGCGTCGTCGCCGTCGCCGAACCGCTGACCGGGCCGTTCGTCACCGGACTCGGCGCGATCGCCCGCGAATTCGGCGTGTATCTGGTCGCCGGAATCGTGGAGCGGGTTGCCTCGGGGGGTGACCGGATCCACAACACGCTCGTCGTCCTCGGGCCGGACGGGAACCTCGTCACGGTGTATCGGAAGGTGCACCTCTACGACGCCTTCGGCTTCCTCGAATCGGAGGTTGTCGCGGCGGGCGTGATCGAGCCGGCGGCCACCTTCACTGTGGCGGACGTGACATTCGGTTTACAGACCTGCTTCGATCTGCGCTTCCCGGAGGGCATCCGTCGAGTGGCCGCCGCGGGCGCCCAGGTGCTGGTGTTGCCGGCCCAGTGGATTCCCGGCCCGGCCAAGGTCGATCAGTGGACGACACTGCTGCGCGCCCGCGCCATCGAGAACACCGTTTATGTGGCTGCCGCCGACCAGGCCGCGCCGCGCGGGGCCGGCGCGTCGATGATCATCGATCCGACCGGTGCCGTGCTCGCCGAACTCGGCGATGAACCAGGCGTGCTCACCGCCGGAATCGACCTCGCGCAGCTGGCCGAGGTGCGCCGCACCAATCCGAGCCTCGCGTTGCGGCGATTCGAGATCGCCGAGCGGGCATAGCCAGCGCGGCACGAAGCGATCAGGCGTAGCGTTTTGATGGATGATCTACACCGATCGGACATCGGCCGGGCGCGCGCTCGCCACGCATTTGACGGACCTGCGCGCGACACATCCGGTGCTGCTCGGCCTACCGCGCGGCGGGGTTCCGGTGGCCGCCGGGGTGCGCGAGATCATCGGCGGTGACCTCGACATCCTGCTGGTCCGCAAGCTCGGCGTGCCGTGGCAGCCGGAGCTGGCGATGGGTGCCATCGGCGAGGACGGTGTGCGGGTGCTCAACTCGGATGTGTTGTCGCACATCGGGATAACCCCGCAGGAGTTCGCCGAGATCGAAGACGTCGAGCGGGTCGAGCTCGACCGGCGCCGGATGGTGTGGCGCGGCGACGCGAAACCGATTCCGTTGGACGGGCGCACCGTGGTGATCGTGGACGACGGAATGGCGACCGGCGCGACGGTCGTGGTCGCCTGCCGCGTCGCCCGCCTGCACCAGCCGATCCGGATCGTGGTCGCCGTGCCCGTCTCCTCCGCCGAAGCGTTGCGCAGGGTCGCCGCCGAGGCCGACCAGGTCGTCTGCCCGCTGATCCCGCGCACCCTCGGCGGGGTCGGCACCGCCTATGAAGACTTCCACCAGCTGGCAGACGACGAGGTCACCACCCTCCTCGCCTAACCGGCCGCACGCCTGCCGACTTCCCGCACTTGGAATCGCATGCGAATCCCGGTGCGAGACATCAGAAAGTTTGTCAGACCTCGGTGATGCCTTTGCGGTGGCGTTGCGCGAGTTCGGCATAGAAGCCGGGGTTGAGCTGGATCCACTGCTGGGCCTGCGTGCCTTCGATGGGGCGCTTCACCACGGCGGGGGAGCCAGCGGCGAGCACACCGTCGGGGATTTCGGTGCCCGGCTGGACCAGCGAGTGCGCGGCGACCATCGTGCCCGCACCGATCTTCGCCATGTCGAGCACCGTGGTTCCGTTGCCGACAATGGCTTCCGCGCCGACCGACGCGCCGTGGAACACCACGCTGTGCGCGATGGTCGCGCCGGGCCCGATCTCCATCGGCACACCCGGCGGCACGTGCAGCACCGCGTTGTCCTGGATGTTGGCGCGTTCGCGAATGGTGATCGGTGCCAGGTCCGCGCGCAGCACCGCGCCGTACCAGATCGAGGCGCCCGCTTCGACCCGCACGTCGCCGATCAGGGTCGCGGTCGGCGCGATGAACGCGGTCGGATCGACTTGCGGCCGTTTGCCTTCGAATTCATAGAGGGGCATTCGTACACCGTAACGCCGCACGGTGGTTCGAGATCGGCGCGACCGCTCCTCGCGAGCGGGCGCGACTACCAGCGGTCGGCGTAGGAACTGGTGCGCTCGGCCGCAGTGACCATCGGGCGCAGCTGCGCGATGAAACCGTGGGCGGTCACCGGAACGATGTCGACATCGGTGCCGGTGCGCACCGAATAGCGGCCGTCGTCGAGCACGTCGATCCAGCAGAGCACCCCGAACGGGCGCAGGTCGCCATCGCCGCGGCGGGCGGACACCACGATCTGGCCGATGCCGTCCCTCGGCTGCCGCAGCAGTCTGCGGATGCGGGCGGGTACCGTCGGCCCGGCGACCGGAACGGTGACCAGGTCGCGGCTGTCCTCGCCGACCTTGGCCAGCGGCGCGGTCAGCCGGGGCGTTGTCCCAGGTGCCCGCTCCGGCAGCATCGAAACGACCCGCGCCGTCAGGCTTTTCACACTGCCGACGAACAGCCGGATGTCACCGCCGCGATCCGCGGTCGCGCCTGGTCGCTGCGCGGCGACCACCGCGACATTGCCCGCGGCGGCGCCGAGCACCCGCACCGGCCGGACCGCGTCCGGCGCACTGTCGCGCTCGCCGTACACCTCGATCCGCAGCTCCGGCGCGCCGAGCACGCGCAGCGCGGCCTCCAAGTCGGCGTCGAGCACCCGGTCGCACCAACTGTGCAATGCCGGTAGTTGCGTGTCCCGCTCATCGGTGTCGCGCGCGGACAATCGGACGGCAAGCGGATACGGGATCCGATCGCCGTCCGTGCGCGCCCACGCCAGCGCGAACTGGTCCGGGGTCAGCGTCCAATTCACTCCAGCTCGGTCCACTCGCCGAGCACCGGCGGCGTGGTCGGATCGATGGCACCGATCAGCTCGCCGTTGTCGTCGGCCGGTTCGAGGTAGGTCGGCATGTCGTCGAAGTGGAAGTCGTCCTCGTCCTCGTCGTCCTCGAAACGCGGTGCGCGGGCGGTCGCCGCGTTGGCGGCGACGCTCGAGCCTTGCCGCGGTGTGTCGCCGACGGCCATCGCCCCGCCCATCAGGCCGCCCATCGCGCCCGCGCCGAGCCCGGTGGCCGCGTCGCCGCCGCTGTCCTTGCGGCGATCGTCGCGCTTGCGCGGCTCCTCGGGTGCGGCCGCGCTCGCGGTGCCCGGTGTGGTCGGCACGATCTGCTGTGCCGCCGCAGCGGTCGTGGTACTCGGTGCGGTTGCCGCGGTCGAGGCGGGCGCGGTGTGCTGCGGTTGGGCCGCGGCCGTTGCCAATGACAGCGGAGAATCCACCGCGGCCGTGGTGACCCGCGATGGTGGCGGTGCCGAGGGACTTCCGGCGCTCGCATCGGCGACCCCGCTCGCCGCGGCAACCGTGGCGGGTGCGGTTTCGTCGTGCTGCTTGTCGGCGACCTGTTCCTCGGCCGGTGTGTCGGCAGCAGGTGCGTCGGCAGCAGGTGCGTCGACGGGCTGCGCCGCGGTCGAGAGCGTCTGCGGGGGAACCGCTTGCGCGACGGGCGTTCCCGCGTCCGGGCCGGGTCCGGCAACCTTGCTGACCGGTGTTCCGTCAGGAGTGGTCGGCGCGTCGCCGAACTGCTCGTCCAGGAATGCGGGCACGTCGGTACCGGTCGGGATGAACACACCGGTGTAGACGTCGTTCATCGTGCGCACGATGTCCTGGCGGGTGTGCTCGGTCGACTTCTGGTCGGCGACATTGCTGGTGGCCTGTGTCGGATCCAGCAGCGCGGCACCGAGGTCTGGGGTCTTCCCGGACGGCGCGGACACCGCCGTCCGCAGCGCCTCCGCCGCGTCGCCCGCCTGACCGAGTCGTTGCGAGACGACCGCGAGCACGTCGGCGAGGTCCTGCCCGGTCTGCTCGAACGCCTGCACAACGTCGGCCGCGCGCTGTGCCGCGCTGCCACGCCAGCCGTCGGCGATGGCGGCGCGAATCTCGATGTGCGCCTGGGAGACCGCGTCGGCGAGCCCGGCCGCCGCGTCGCCCCAGGCCTGCTGCCCGCCGGTGAGCACGGCGGGCTGCAGCAGCTGGACCTTGTCGTGGATCTCCTGGTGGTTCATGTTGTCGAAGACCTCGACGGTCGGCGCGTACGGCGGGTCGTTGCGCCGTTGCCGCGTCCGTCCCGGCGTGTGCGGCAATTTACGCATGGCCCGCTCCGTCCGCGTCGATCCGGCCGACGGCCGACGCCAGCACGTGATCGGCGCGCCGGTACGCCGACCCGGCGGCCCGGAAGGTGAGGGCGAGTTCCCTGGCGGCTTCGGCGTATTCCCAGAGCCGGGTGAGCGCGCCGTGTGCCTTGGTCTCGAAGCCGGCGCGCAGCGCGTCACCGGAGGCGAATCCGCCGAACCCAGGTAGCGAGGAGGCGGCGTTGAGCGAGCGGATCTGATCCTCGATCTGATTGGCCAGCTGCTCGTAGCGGCGCGCGCATCGTTCGTGCACCCCGCCGGCCACCAGCACGCGGTCGATCCACAGCTCGCCATCGCTGACCGCGGTGTGCAGCGCGGCGGCGCTGACACCGGGTGCGGTGAAATCCGACAGATCCGGGCTCGCGACCCCGTTGGCGTTCTCGTTTGCTGGCACCTCGACGTCCCCCTTCCTCATCTCTGAGCGATGCTCAGTTCACGGGCGCCGTGCCAACCCCACGACGACACCCTGCATCCAATCCGCGATGTCGGCAGCGACCCGCGCGTGCACCGGCTCGTGCAGTAGATCGTGCCCGGCATCGGCGTACTCGCGTAAATCTACCGATTCGTGGCGCTGAGTCCATACCCTCACCGCATCAATCGGTGCGCGCCGGTCCTCGACGCCATGCACCGCGAGGATCGGAAGGTTACGCGGCAGTGGTGTTCCGGCGGCGTTCGGCGTGCCCCCGCCGAGTGCCCGCTTCGGTACGCCGGACAGCACCATGCCGGTCAGCGCGTCCGCCGCAATGGCGGGCCGCAGCGGGTAGGAACGTGCCAGAGCGGTGGCATCCGATGGCCCATCGCCCGATTCCGGTTCCGCCGCGCCGAACATGCTGAGCGCGGTGACCGCGCCGAGCGAATGGCCCATCAGGATCAGCGGCGGTTGCGGTGCGATGTCGAACAGCATCAGCGCGTCCGCGACCAACTCGGCCAGGGTGCCGGGGTTGCGATGATCGCCCTCGCTGAGCCCCTGCCCCGAGGTGTCGAGCGCCCACGTCTCGATGTCGGCGGCCTTCATCGTCCTGGCGAAGCGGTGATAGTGGCCGCTGTGCTGACCCATCCCCGGTAGCAGAAGCACTGTCGCGACGCTGTTTTCGACCGGCCACCGCCGATAGTGCATCCGGCCCCGCGCGCCGTCGAAAAAGGGCATGTCCTGATCTTGCCAAAGATTTTGTCGCTCAGGGGGCTTCACGAGGTGTCCGGCCAGCCGCGGCACCGTCTTCGCCCCGGCCCTGGTCGGTGTGCGGACGGACTACTTCTGTCTAGGTGGCTAGACTGCCAGCCGATTGCAGTACCGGCTTGCCGAGACCTCGAGGTGCCCGTTGAGAAGACTCCTTCGCCCAGGCTCCTTGCTGTGGCCCGCCGCACTCGTCGTCCTGGCGTGCACCGCACCCGTTGCCGCCGCCGACTCGGTCACCGCCGCGTCGCCGATCGCCGCGTGTGCGCCCGCGCTCGTCGGTACCGCGGTACCCGCCGGAATACCGGTGCTCGACTGGTCGGAGAACGTCGGCTACGACGCGCAGGGCAACCTGTGGGTGTCCCGGATCTACCGCAACGTGGTGCAGCGCTACGACCGTTCGGGCGCGCTGACCGCGACCGTTCCTGTCGAGTTCCCCGGCGCCGTCCGTAGTGGACCGGACGGGCTGCTCTATGTCGTGTACGGCGATTCACCCACCAGCGCGGTACGACCCGGCGGCGTCGTCCGCTTCGATCCGGCGGCCGAGGACCCGAAGCCCGAGGTCTTCGTCTCCGGCTTCGCGATGCCCAATGGCGCCGCCTTCGATGCGAGCGGCACGCTCTACGTCGCCGCGATGTCCGGCGTGATCCGGGTGCGGACGGACGGCAGCATCGACACCGCCTGGACCGAACAGGCGGCCAAGACCGGCGCCAATGGCATAGTCGCGCACGGTGATTCGCTTTACGTGACCGCGAACGGCATCCCGTTCGGCCGGATCCTCCGTATCGCGATCGATAACCCGAGCCAGCAGACGGTGGTCGCGGATCTCTCCTCGGTCCTGCCCGGCGTGCCGGATTTCGCCGACGATCTGCTCATCGATGCCGACGGCATCCTGTACGTGACTACGCTTTCGGGCCAGCTCGTCCGCGTCGATCCGGCCACCGGTGGCGCCTGCGCGGTGCTGACCGGTCAGCCGTTGACGTCGGTCGTCGCCACACCGGGACGACCGAACGAGCTGCTTGCCGGTACCGAGAGCGGCGACGTCCTGCGAGTTCAGTTGCCCCGCTGAGCTTCCGGACCGCCGACGGCGCGCGCGACGCGGGTGGACACCGTACGCAGCTGGCGGAGCAGTTCCGGCGGTTCGTGCACCTCGAAATCGACACCGAGGGCAATCAGCCGGTGCGCCAACCACTCCGGCGAGTCGTCGCGGAGAGTGTCAAGGCGGCAGGTGTTTTCATCGATCGCGACGAGGTCGCCTGGTTCGTCGCCGAGCCGACCGGCGATCCGTTTCGCCGATGCGTGAATCGTGACGGAGAGCCGGAAAGTCGGTGTTCCCCAGTCGGTTCGGCGTCCGGCCACATACGCGGCAGGATCGGCGGCGGGTAGTTCGCGCGGGGTGAAGCGGGCGGCGGTCGGCTGCGGACGTGCGATGCGATCGACCCGGTAGACGCGCCAGTCGGTGCGATCTACGTCGTAGCCGACGAGATACCAGCGGTGTCGGGACGGCGTGAGCCCGACGGGTTCGGCATGCCGACGGGATTCCGCGCCACCACCGTCTCGATACGTGAAACGCACTCGCTCCCTGTTGGTTACGGCGGCGGCCAGCGCCGTCAGCACCTCCGGATCGACCAGCGGACCCGTATCGGTGGGCAGCGCGAGCGCGGTACCGAGCACACGTACCCTTCTGCGCAGCTTCGCGGGCAGCACCTGCTCCACCTTGGTGAGCGCGCGCACCGATGCCTCCTCGATGCCAGCGACCGCGTAGCCCGCCGCGGCACGCAGGCCCACCGCGATGGCGACCGCCTCGTCGTCCTCGACCAGCAGCGGCGGCATCGCGGACCCGGCTACCAGCCGATAGCCGCCCGCCGCCCCCATCGTCGCCTCGACCGGATAGCCGAGTTCGCGCAGCCGATCGATATCGCGGCGCACCGTGCGGTCGGTGACGCCGAGTCGTTCGGCCAGTTCGCTGCCCGGCCATTCGCGCGGAGTCTGCAGCAGGGACAGCAGTCGCAGCAGCCGGGCGGGGGTGTCGTTCATGATTGTCAGAATTACAGATAACTAGGACATAGATGGTCCTAGATGGTTCCTAACGTGGTGCGCAGATCGAAAGTCCGACCCGAAGGAGTCACGATGACCGACAACCGCACCGCCGTTCGCCCGTTCCGCATCGACATCGCGCAGGCGGACCTCGATGACCTGCACGACCGGTTGCGCCGCACCCGCTGGTCGCCGCAACTGCCGGGTCCGGCTCGGGACCGCGGCGTCCCGGTCGACTACCTGCGCGAGCTCGCCGCGTACTGGCGGACCGAATTCGACTGGCGCGCACAGGAAGCGGCGCTGAACGAGTTCCCGCAGTTTCGCACCGAAATCGACGGCCTCGACGTGCATTTCGTACATGTGCGCTCGCCGGAGCCGGACGCGGTGCCGCTGATCCTGACCCACGGCTGGCCGAACACCTTCGTCGAATTCAGCAAAACCATCGGCCTGCTCGCCGATCCACGCACGCACGGTCTCGACCCGGCGCAGGCCTTCCACGTCGTCGTGCCGTCGGTGCCCGGCTTCGCGTTCTCGGAGGCGCCGCACGAGAGGGGGATGACGCCGCGTCGCGTCGCCGAGATGTGGCTCGTGCTGATGGAACGGCTCGGCTACCACCGATTCGGCGCCCAGGGCGGCGATCTCGGTGCCTACGTCGCGCCCGAAATGGCCATCGCGGCACCGGATCGCGTGCTCGGCGTGCACATCGACGGCGGCATCGGCATGCCGAGCGCGGCCGACGTGCCGACCATGACACCGGACGAGCGCGCCGAATGGGATCAGATGCAGAAGTGGATGACCGGCGTGAACCACCACACGCTGTTGCACGCCGCCCCGCAGACCTTCGCGTACGGGTGGACCGACTCCCCGGTCGGCCTGCTCGGTTGGCTGATGCACAAGTTCGACGAATTCGCCCCGCTCGCGGACCGAGCCGAGGACGTCATCGACCGTGACCACCTGCTGACCAACATCAGCCTGTACTGGTTCACCAATACGGCGGCCACCTCATCGTGGCCGATGTACAACGGCCTCGGCGACAACGGATTCGCCTGGCCCAAGGGGCAAAAGCTGGTTCCAACGGGCGTTTACAGCGGTGGTTCGGCGCTGATGCTGCGACTTGCCAAGCGCGACAACGACATCGTGCACTGGCCGACGGGCAACACCGGCAATCACTTCGTGCCGATGGAACGTCCGCGGCCGCACGTGGCCGACATTCGTGCTTTCTTCGCCAAGATCGGCTGAATCAGGCTGTACGGCACCGTCATCCGTGGCGGTGCCGTCGAATCAGGGTGTCGGCTTGGTGAACTCGCCGTGCACGGCCGCACCTGCGGGTGCGCTGGGGGCGCTCGGCGTCGACGGCGCGGGGGCCGGCGCCGGAGCGGGCTCGGGTGCAGGGGGAGCGACGGGTGCTACGGGTGCCGGAGCCGCGGGTGCCGGGGCGGGCGCGGGCTTCTCGGCGGGCGGCTGCGGCGCCGGGCCGATCTCCGTCCCATTGGGTCCAGGCGCGACCAGCCCCGGGGCATTGGTGTTCGACGGCTTCGGCTGATTGACCGGCTGGTCCGGCACCATGAACGTGCCGACGGTCGGCGTCATCAAGCAGTGCGCGAACGGGTAGTCGATGATGCCCCACATCGAGGCGATCACCGTGCCCGGCCCGCTGTTCACCGTCTTGGACAGCGACGGAAGCCCGTACTCGGTCATGTCGTCGAGCGAATCGATCCCGCTGGCACCGTTGTTGATGTTCACCCAGGCCACGACGAGGCCAGAGGCCAGCGGCGTGCCGGTGTGCGCGGGGGCCGCGCTGAACCGCAGCGTGCCCGGCGCGACATTGAGGTCCTGGTTCTCGCCGACCCCGTCGGTGGTCGCGGCCGCGATGATCGTGGTGATCGGCCCGATGCTGCCGCAGCCGAAAGTCGGTGCGGCGTAAGCGAACGGGGTGAACGCGCTGGTGACGTGGCGCAGTCCGGCCACGTCGGCGAGCTTGGTGTAGTCGGTCAGCGCGCCGACACCCGCCTGCACGGTCGGGTCGGCACCCGCGGTCTCGGTGAGGTGCGCGAGCCCGGTGTCCAGCGGTGACGGTTCGGGATCGGCGGCCGCCGTGCCACCCAGAGTCAGCGCAACGCCGATGCCGAGAGCTGTCACGGCCGAAGTGGCGCGTGCGATGGTCCTGCCGTTCACTCGAACTCCTCGATACGCAAAGTCTCGGGGTCCCCAACCCACGTGCAGCAACGTACCAGTTCGCCTGGAATATCGCCCAGGTAGCGCCGCTGTTCACCCAGAGTTGCCGCCCGCGAGCGTGTCCTAACTGTGTGACGCACTCGACAGTAGAGGATTACCGGAGGGTAGGTTGGACTCGGACGTACGAGACACAGACGGAGCTGCGTATGAAAATAAGCCTGTCCCCCGATGAAGTCGCGTTTCGCGACGAACTGCGAAACATCTATCGGACCGAGATCCCCGCTGACATCCGCGAGCGCGCGAAGTACGGCCACGAGCTGTCCCGCGCCGACTACGTCACCTCGCATCAGACCCTCAACGCGCACGGTCTCGCGGTGCCGAACTGGCCCGTCGAGTGGGGTGGCAAGGACTGGACCCCGATGCAGCGCCACATCTGGCAGGACGAGATGCAGCTGGCCTCGGTGCCCGAGCCGCTCACGTTCAACGCGCAGATGGTCGGCCCGGTGATCGCGCACTTCGGCTCCCAGGAGCTCAAGCAGCGCTTCCTGCCGCCCACCGCCGCGCTCGACATCTGGTGGTGCCAAGGCTTTTCCGAGCCCGACGCGGGGTCCGACCTTGCCTCGCTGCGCACCACCGCGGTGCGCGACGGCGACTCCTACATCGTCAACGGCCAGAAGATCTGGACCACCCTTGCCCAGTACGCGGACTGGATCTTCTGCCTGGTGCGCACCGATCCGAGCGCGGCGAAGAAGCAGGCGGGCATCTCGTTCCTGCTGTTCGACGTGAAGTCGCCCGGCGTCACCATCCGCCCGATCAAGCTGATCGACGGCGGCTACGAGGTGAACGAGGTGTTCTTCGAAAACGTCCGCGTCCCCGCCGATCAGCTGGTCGGCGAGGAGAACATGGGCTGGACCTACGCCAAGTTCCTGCTCGGCAACGAGCGCACCGGCATCACCGGTGTCGGCCGCACCAAGGTCAAGCTCGGCATCGCGAAAGAGTTTGCGGCGCAGACGAAATCGGGTGACGGCACGCTGCTGACCGATCCGCTGTTCGCGGCGCGGGTCGCCGAACTGGAGAACGAGCTGCTCGCGCTGGAACTCACCCAGCTGCGCGTGGTCTCCAATTCCACCGACGGCAAGCCGAATCCGGCGTCCTCGGTGCTGAAGTTGCGTGGCTCGGAGTTGCAGCAGGCCGCCACCGAGCTGCTCGTGGATATCGCGGGCCAGGACGCGCTGCCGGTCGGCGCCGACGAGATCGCTTCGCCCGGTTGGGCGCAGCGCAGCGGCCCCGGCTACCTGAACTACCGCAAGACAACCATCTACGGAGGCTCCAGCGAGGTGCAGCGCACCATCATCGCCTCCACGATCCTCGGATTGTGAGGCGCCGCCATGGATTTCGATCTCACCGATGAACAGGAAATGCTGCGGGACACGGTTCGTGACCTGCTCGCCCGCAATTACGACCCCGAGACCAGGTTGAAGGTGACCGACACCGAACTCGGCTGGAGCCGCGAGGTGTGGCAGCAGCTCGCCGAACTCGGCGTGCTCGGACTGACTTTCACCGAGGAGGACGGCGGCGTCGGCGCCGGTCCGGTGGAGACGATGGTCGTGCTGGAGGAGGTGGGGCGCAGGCTGGCACCGGAGCCGATCCTGGACGCGGTGCTGGTACCCGGCGCGCTGATCACCCTGGCCGGCAGCACCGAACAGCGCCGGCGGGTGCTGCCCGAGGTCGCGGCGGGCACCAAGCTGCTCGCCTTCGCCCATACCGAGCCCGGGGTGCGCTGGCCGTCCACCGAACTCGCCACCACCGCTGTGCCGCAGGGTGATTCGTACGCGCTGACCGGCATCAAGAACCCGGTCGTGCACGGCGACTGTGCCGATGAACTCGTGGTCAGCGCGCAGCTGCCCGGCGGCGGGACCGGGCTGTTCCTGGTCGCCGCCGATGCCGAGGGCGTGACCCGCAAGTCCTACCGCACGGTGGATGGCCAGCGTGGCGCGCAGCTCGAATTCGAACGGGCCGCGGCCGAACTACTCGGCGGCGATGTCGATGCGGCCGAGGCGATTCGGTCCGCGCTGGTGCAGGCGCAGGCGAGCCTGTGCGCGGAATCCGTCGGCGCGATGGCGGAGGCGCTGCGGTTGACCACCGATTATCTGAAGCAGCGCAAGCAGTTCGGGGTCACCCTGTCGAAGTTCCAGGCGCTCACGCACCGGGCCGCCGACATGTACGTCTCGCTGGAACTGGCGCGCAGCATGAGCCTCTACGCCACCGCGGCCGTCGCCGACGGTGCCGTCGATCCGCATATCGCGTCGAGGGCCCGGCTCCAGGTCGGCCGCTCGGCGCGGCACATCGGTCAGGAAGCCATCCAGATGCACGGCGGCATCGGTGTCACCGCCGAGTATCCGGTCGGGCACTACGTGGCCAGGCTGACCGCGATCGAGCGGACCCTGGGCGGCGGGCTGGAGCACCTGCGGGTGCTCAGTGCGAAGGTCGGCGAGTACGCGCTGCCCGAGCTGTAACCCCTTGCGGTGGTGCGTGATCCACGCACCACCGCGGGCTACTCGTCGTCGGTGGCCAGCCCCGAGGACGGGCTGCCGTACGGGTGCGTTGACGGATCGTCCGGTGTCGTCGTTGTCGGCCTCGGCCTGGTCGTCGGGCGGGTGGTGGTCGGCCGCGTCGTCGAAGGCTCGGTCGTGGGTGATTCCGTCGTGGTTGCCGGTGGCCTGACGTCCTCGGAGGGGCCTTCGTGCGGCGGATTCCCGTGCGGCGGGATTGCCGGTGTCTCTTCCGGCGGCGGCGTCTCGCCCGGTGTGGTGGTGCTGAATCCGGTGAACGGCGTCGCCTGTGGCGCCTGATAGGGCGCGATCTGCCAGGTCGGCGACGGCGGGATCGACACCTTCGGCGCCGTCACGCTCGCTCCCTCGTGCTGCGCGACCGGCGCGACGTACGGGTCCGACTGCAACGGCGGGGGCGCGACGTAGGTGTCGTGCTTGCCGAGTCCGCAGGCGCCGATGAGGACGAGCCCAACGGAGATCGCGCCTGCGGCGATCGCCGGACCTGCGATCTTGGTCCTGGTGCTCTCCATCGGTGATCACTCCTGCTGCGGTTCGAGTCGGCATCACCTTACTCGAGCGCGGTCCACCGGGCCAGGCGAAGCGGTCGCCAGCGGTGCGTCGATCAGGCGCGTTTAAAATATCCGCAATTCAGATATCGAATTGATCTCTTCGGCGTGTCGTGGGCACGTGTCGCTGTCATACGGCCGGGCATGGTCGTAGCGTGTGAGCAAAGTTACGCGTGAGACGCCTGTACCCAGATGAGAGAAGCGTTGTGTGATGAACGCGGCATTGGTTCTCTGATCGGCGTCATCGAGGAGTAGATGATGGGAGCTTACTCGACAGCGTCGCAGCGGGAGTCGTCCGCAGCCGCCAAGGATGCGGTGTCGGCTACTTCGCAGCATCTCGTGTCGAACAAGTCAGCGCGCTCGCTGTCCACGATCATGTCGCGGACCTTCGCCTGGCTTTTCTTCGTCGGTGGAATCGTCGGGGCTGTCCTCGGCATTGCCGGCTTACACGTCGAAATCACCGTCGCCGGACTGATTCTCGCGTGCACCGCAGGGCTGATCCTGCTCAAACTCCGCACAGGTGGCAGCGGCGGCAACGAAACGGATTGACGCCGAACCCAACTGACGCCATTGGCCGAAACCACTACTGGTCGGTCGGTCGCCGAGTGATCGTGGCTGGTCACTGAAAAACTCGGGCGCGCAACGTTTCAGCCGCCTACCGTGATGATCATGAGGATCGAGATCACCACGGACGCGGCCGAGTTCCGCTCGCGCACCGAGTCTTTCCTGCTCCGTGATCCGTTGCGGCACACCGTGATCACCACGAGCATCGCCAATCATGTCGAGGACATCCAGACCCCCGACGGATCCGCGCGATTCTTATCGCTACACGCCGACGACGCGTCCGTGGTCGGCGTCGGCATGCGAGTGCCGGGCCGGGACATGTACCTCGGTGAGCTGCCCGACGACAGCGCGGGCGCGGTGGCCGACGCGCTGGCCGAGGTGGCCCCGGAAAGCACCGGGGTGGAAGGGATCATGGCCGACGCCACCGCGTTCGCCGAGCGCTGGAGCGATCGTTTCGGCGTCGGCTATCGGCCGTCCTACACCACCCGGCTGTACCGGCTCGGCGCGTTGCGTGCCCCCGATGTGCCCGGGAAAGCCCGCCAGGCAACGGAATCCGACCTCGCGCTGTGTGTCGAATTCGCCGAGGCGATGCGCGGCGAGGCCGGGATCGCGCAGTCCGGACTTCCGGCCATCCGCAACCGGGTCGCGGCGGGCCACATGTGGTTCTGGGAGCGCGACGGTCGTCCGACAAGCTTTGCCGCCCACCAGATCCCGGTACACGGCTGGTCCCGCATCGGCCTCGTCTACACACCGCCGCAGGTGCGCGGCCACGGCTACGCCAGCGCCATCACCGCCCACCTCGCGCAAGTCCTGCGCGCGGACGGCCTGGACGTGTGCCTGTTCGCCGACAACGCCAACCGCACCACCGGCAAGATCTACCAGGCCATCGGCTTCCACCCGACCCACGAATTCGTGCACCACGCCTTCGGTTAGGCGTATTCCGGCCGCGACAACTCAGTTCAGCGGTGCCGAGCGCCACCAGCGCAGGGTCTGGTCGCTGGAGCCGGACCCGTCGGTGTACATCAGGTACTGGGCGCGGTCCGGATCACCGGTGAAGGCGGTGACGATCTTCGGGCCGCCGGCATCGAATTTGTAGTTGGTGTAGGACTTTCCGCCGTTGGAGTCCGTGGATTTGGTGTTGGCGGGCAGCGTCTTCAGTGCCGCCTGCGCGTCGGCGGCGGTCTTGTAGACGTAGATGCGGTAGAGCGGATCGGCGTTGTCGCCGCCGCCATAGCAGCGCCACTGCCAGCCCCATGCGCCGAAATCCGGTTCGCCGGAGCTCGGCGTCGGCGTGTAGCTGGGGTCGGTGTCCCAGCATTTCGCGCCGTTGTAGCCGACCTGGTCGGACTTGGTCGCGGGCACCATGCGCGGGAATTCGGCACTGATCGAGTCCGCGGTCGCGGCAACGGCGGCGCCGGACCCGGGCCGGGACGAGGTGGTTGTCGTGCTGCCCGAGGACGAGGAGCCAGAATCGCTCACCGCGCCGATGATGGCCAGCGTCACCAGGATCAGCACCACCACCGCCACACAGATGCCGATGATGAGGCCGACGTGCGATTTCTTGGGCGGTCGAGCGGTGCCGCCGATCGGCGGTGGGGCGAAGTTGTTGTATCCGGACTGCGGCCCCGAGTTGTAGCCGGAGTGTGGGCCCGAGTACGGAGTGGTCGGCCCGGTCCCGCGCGGCTGTTGCGCCACCGATGCCGGCGTCGGGAATCCCGATCCCGCAAGGTAATTCGGACCACTGCTCGGCTGACCCCGACCCTGCTGCGCTGGATAGGGCGCACCGGCCGGGGTTGGCGGTCCGGTGTTCGGCCTCGGTCCGGTGTTCGGCCGTGGTCCGGACACCGGCGTCGGCGGCGCGGTGAACGGCCGAGGCCCGCCGACCACCGGCATCGACGGCACGCTGCGATTGGTGAGCGCGTGCCTGGCGGCCTCGGCGAAATCGGCGCAGCTGGGATACCTGTCGTCGGGTCGCTTCGCCATCGCCCTTGCCAGCACGCTGTCCAGCGCGTACGGCAGGCCCTGGCGGTGGCTGCTCAATGCGGGCGGCGCGCCCTGCAAATGACCTTGGATCACCGCCGCGGGGTTGGTCGCGGGAAAAGGACCGGAGCCGGTGAACAACCAGAACAGCGAGCATGCCAGCGAATACTGATCGGACCGATGGTCGAGGGACGAGCCGGTGAGCTGTTCGGGCGACGCGTAAGCCAGTGTGGCGGTGAAGGTTCCGGTCTGCGTGAGATGGCCGGTGTCGTCCCGGAAGCGGGCGATGCCGAAGTCGGTGAGGTACACCCGTTCGCCGCGGCCACCGCCGGAGCGGGCAAGCAGGATGTTGGCTGGCTTCACGTCGCGATGCAGCACGCCGATGTCGTGCGCGTAGTCGAGGGCGTCCCCGGTTTCCTTGATGATCTGCACGGCGCGCTCGGGCGGCAGCGCCTGCGGTTGCACCGACGCGGCGTCGATACCGTCGATGTACTGCATGGAGATCCACAGCTGCTCGTCGTCGAGCCCACGGTCGTAGACCGTGACGATATTCGGGTGATCGAGTTGGGCGACCAGATCCGCCTCCCGTTCGAACCGCGCCCGCACCTCCTTGTCGAAGAACATCTCCCTGTTCAGCAGCTTCAACGCGGTCAGCCGCGGCAGCCGAGGATGTTTCGCCAGGTAGACCGAACCCATGCCACCGCGACCCAGTTGCCGCTCGATGACATAACCGGCGAAAACGTCACCGCTGGCCAGCATGTCTGCTCCACTTCCCGCCGCCCGCCGGGACCCACCGACGAACTGGCGTACAGCATAAGTACGCGCGATCAGGCACGGGCCGGACCACGGAAAACATCGAAACCATAGCAGTTGTCCCTGCACCGACGGCCGCCCAGCGAAAGCGGGGTAATGCCAGCGACATTCGATAGCGAACAGCTATTGGCGGAGGCCGTGCGTCCGGTGGTGGCTGCTGCCGTTTGGGGTGCCGAGCCGGGACGCCTAGGCAGATCCGGCAGCTCGATCGTGCCGGGTCGGACGGTTCCACGCGGCGGCAGAAAGGTCGGTGGCGGAACCGGCGCGTACAGATGACTGTTGAGGACGGACGCCGGATGCACGCCGGGATAGGGCGCGTTGCCGGTCCGCAACATGGTGTTCACCCCCGTCTTCGGGTCGAGCGCGCGGATACTACCGATGTATCTCGCGGGGCCGACACGATGCAACAAACCCCGTTCGGCATCCTTGGATTGCTGTCGGTGGTGGTCGTTAAGCTGGCCCCATGGAGATTGGAGCACACGTCAGGCAGGACGGCGACCCGATCGGTTTCGGCGAGAAACTAGGCGCCGACGTCATCCAGATGTTCGTTGTCGACCCGCAGAGCTGGGACAAGCCGACCCCGCATCCGCGGACCGAGGAGATCCTGGCAAGCCCGATCAACGTGGTGGTGCACTCGTCCTATCAGATCAATGTGGCGAGTCTGAACAATCGGCTGCGGATGCCGTCGCGCAACGCGGTGGCCCAGCAGGCCAAGGCCGCCGCCGACCTCGGCGCGTTCGGCCTCGTCGTGCACGGCGGCCATGTGCGCTCCGACGCCGAACTTGACACCGGAATCGACAACTGGCGCAAGCTGTTCGAGCGCCAGCAGGACAAGGGCGGCTTCGCGGTGCCGATCCTGATCGAGAACACCGCGGGCGGCAATCACGCCATGGCACGGCATTTCGACTCGATCGCCCGATTGTGGGACGCCGTCGGCGATTTCGACGCTGGCTTCTGCCTCGACACCTGCCACGCGTGGGCGGGCGGCGAGGAACTGATCGGCGTCGTCGACCGCATCAAGGCGATCACCGGCCGAATCGACCTGGTGCACTTGAACTCCTCGCGCGACGACTTCAACTCCGGCGCCGACCGGCACGCCAACTTCTCCGACGGGACGATCGATCCGGAACTGCTCGCCGAGGTCTGCAAAACCGCGGCCGCCCCGGTCATCCTGGAGACGCCCGCCGAGGGTGTCGCCGACGACCTGGCCTACCTCCGCGAACACCTCGGCTAACCGCCCTTGGTACGGGGCCTGGCGTGCGGCTTGGGATCAGGGCGACGAAAACCCTGGTGGTAGGGGTGGTTTCGGTGATGTGCTCGAGAACGTATTGATCGGATCTCGACTGCGAAGGTGATCTCATGACGGTCGCACACGCCCCCTCCACTGCCTCGGTGACCAAGCTCGGCGCCCGCATCGGCGCCAAGGTCGACAATGTTCGGCTCGGTGGTGACCTGGACGCGGGAACTGTCGAGGCGATCCGTCGTGCGCTGCACGAGCACAAGGTGATCTTCTTCCGCGGCCAGGACCACCTGGACGAGGACGGGCAGTACGAATTCGCGCAGCTGCTCGGCAGCCCGACCACGCCGCACCCGACGGTCACCTCGCACGGCGTGAAGAGCCTCGCCATCGACTCCGAGCACGGCCGCGCGAACAGCTGGCACACCGATGTCACCTTCGTCGACCGCATCCCGAAGGCGTCGATCCTGCGCGCGGTGCACCTGCCGACCTACGGCGGATCGACCACCTGGGCCTCCACCGTCGCCGCCTACGCGTCGCTGCCCGCGTCGCTCAAGCTGCTCGCGGAGAACCTGCGCGCCGTGCACACCAACGTCTACGACTACGCGGCCCGCAACGTGGAACCCCTGCGCCCGAACACTCAGGCCTACCGCGCCGAGTTCGAGTCGAGCTACTTCGAGACCGAGCACCCGGTGGTCCGGGTGCACCCGGAGACCGGTGAGCGGGCACTGCTGCTCGGCCACTTCGTCAAGCACTTCGTCGGCCTGTCCAGCGCCGAATCACAAACCCTGTACCGGCTTTTCCAAGACCGGGTTACCCGCCTGGAGAACACCACCCGCTGGAACTGGGCACCCGGCGACGTCGCGATCTGGGACAACCGCGCCACCCAGCACTACGCCATCGACGACTACGACGACCAGCCCCGCAAGCTCACCCGCATCACCCTGGCCGGCGACATCCCGGTCGGCGTCGACGGCACCGCGAGCACCAGCATCACCGGCAACGCCGAGCACTACTCGATCGTCGAGGACACCCAGCTGCTGGCCTCCTGACCGGCGCCGCGGTGCCGCACGCCGCGGCCGACCCACGTCGGCGAATCCACGGGCATCGATCATGCGCCACTGCCGGGGCGCATGATCTTGTTCGGTCGCAGCGAGGTGTCGTCGTAGGCCGCCGCTCGGGCCCCTGAGACACTAGTGCGATGAGTATTCGGCCGTTGGACGGTGTTCGCGTCCTGGAGCTGGGCAATTACATCGCCGCGCCGACCGCGGGGCGCATCCTCGGCGACTTCGGCGCCGAGGTCATCAAGGTGGAGCGGCCGAAGGCCGGTGACGAGTTGCGCAACTGGCGGCTCTACGGCGGCGACACCTCCATGCTCTACCGCACCGTCAACCGCAACAAGAAGTCGATCACGCTGGATCTGCACAGCGAAGCGGGCCGCGCCATCGTGCTGGACCTGATCCGCAAGAGCGATGTACTGCTGGAGAACTTCCGCCCAGGAATGCTGGAGAAATGGGGACTCGGCCCCGAGGTGCTCAACGAGGTGAACCCCAACCTGGTGATCACCAGAATCTCCGGTTACGGGCAGACCGGTCCACACGCGTCGCGGCCCGGCTTCGCCGCCGTCGCCGAGGCGGTCGGCGGCCTGCGCGAGCTGATGGGCGAACCAGACCGGCCGCCGGTGCGCACCGGCGTCTCCATCGGTGATTCGATCGCGGGCGTCTATGCCGCCTTCGGCACCGTGATGGCGCTGTTCCAGCGCGAACGCAAGCCGGACGACACGCCGATTCCGTTGCGCGAGCGTATTATTGACGTCGCGCTCAACGAAACGATCCTCTCGGTGATGGAATCCCTCGTCCCCGACTACCTCGCCTACGGCATCAACCGCAGCCGTGTCGGCGGCCTTGTCGAGGGCATCGCCCCCAGCAACGCCTACCCGTGCAGCGACGGGGTCAGCATCATCATCGGCGGCAATGGCGACGCCATCTTCCAGCGCTACATGCAGGTGATCGGCCGTCCCGACCTGGCAGCCGACCCGAAACTACACGACAACGCCGGCCGCTGGCGCCAGCACGACCGCCTCGACACGGCGATCACCGAGTGGACCATTCAGCACACCCGCGCCGACGCGCTGAAGATCCTCGAGGCCGCAGGCATCCCGTGCGGTCCCATCTACACCGCCGCCGATATCGTCGCCGACGAGCAGTACAAGGCGCGCAATATGATTCAGCCGTTCTCGGTGGATGTCGGTGCGGCGGAACCGAAGACGGTCGGCTTTCCCGGCATCGTCCCGGTGATCGGCGAGCAGTCCCTGCCCATCCGCAATATCGGCCCCGACCTAGGTGAACACACGCACGAGGTGTTGTCCGGGCTACTCGGCATGAGCGACAGCGAGATCGACGCCTTGGAGGCGAAATGAGGGAAGACCGCAGGCGTCCACCAGGGCGCGGTTCACGCGATATCCGTTCACCGGGATTCACCAGGCCGACGGTGCATCCGAACCCGGCGGGTGTGCACGAAAAGCCGTGGGGCGGCGTGATGTGTGCGCCGCGGCAGGAGCGAGACGAGCGGTGACCGAGGCGGTCCTGCGCGATGTCACCCTGCGAGATGGCTTGCAGCTCACCGGAAAGATGCTGCCGGTCGAGCGCAAGGTCGACATCGTCCGGCGGCTGCTCGGGCTCGGCGTGCCCGCACTGGAGATCGGCTCGATGGCGCGGCCGGACCTGGTGCCGCCGATGGCGAACACCATGGAACTCATCGCCGCGTTGAGTCCCGAAGAGCTGCAACGCTGTTGGGTGTGGGTGGCGACGCCGCGGCACGTCGAGAAGGCGGCCGCGGCGGGGGTGCGCAATTTCCAGTACTGCTTCTCGGTTTCCGACGCGCACAACAAGGCCAATATCGGCCGTAGTACCGAGGACAGCGTCGCCGCCATGCCCGACGCGGTCCGCCTCGCCGCGGCCGCCGGTGGTTCGATCCAGTTGTGCCTGGCTACCAGCTTCACCTGCCCGTTCGATGGCCCGGTCGATCCGGAACGGATCCTGGCCATCGCCAACGATCCGCGCACCGCAGGCGCCGACGATATCGTGATCGCCGACACCCTCGGCCAGGCCCATCCCGCACAGGTCGCCGCGCTGATCTCCGCCGTTCGTACCCGAACTCCGCAGCGTCGCATCGTCTTCCACGGTCACGACACCTGGGGGATGGGCGTCGCCAACACCCTGGCCGCGCTCCAGTCGGGTGCGACCATGGTCGACGGTTCGCTCGGCGGCCTCGGCGGATGCCCGTTCGCGCCCGGCGCCAGTGGTAACACCGCCACCGAGGACATTCTGTTCGCGACACGTCCCGCCTGGTTCACCCCGGCCACTCTCGCGGCGCTGGTCGACCTGTCCGAGGACATACTCGCGGACCTGGGTGAGCCCAATCGCTCCCGTACCGCCGAGGGTGCGCGCTCGAAAGCCGATGCGTTCGAATGGGTCAGCCAACCGTCCGCTGGTAAACCCTCGGACATCCGCCGATAACGCGCTCCGAGAAAGCGATCATGCGGTAGTTATCCGGCAATGATTTTTTCTTTCATCTCGGATACTCCGGGCGCTGTTTGGCCTGTCATGTTGTGCGCGTACACATTTCGGCTCGTGCCCCCATGATTGGTGTATTCCAGCGGTCGCGGCGCCGTGCTACCTCTATCGGGTCGGCACCGAGGGCTGTGTCGAATACGCTCTGAAAGGGAAAGTCTTTGAAGAAGTTCCGTACGTTCGGTTTCGTGTGTGTCACCGCGGCCTCCCTCGTGATGGCCGGGTCTGGACTGGCGATGGCCGACGAAGGTACCACTACGCCGAGTTCCGGTTCCGCGACCGGCTCCTCGGCTCTGGTCACCGGCCTCGCCAAGCTGCTGAGCAGCGGCAGCAGCCCGTTCTGCCCGGGTGGCGCGGGCTGCCCGAAGTAGTCTGATGCGTCGAGGTGTGCGATACCCATCGGCATCGCACACCTCGACCGGCTGCGGGTAAACATTCAGACATCTATTGCTCCGCGAGGCTCCGACCGGCAAACCTCGAGGTGAAGCTTGCGTAGTGAAGCCTGCATCTCGAATGTTGCGGGATCGGGTTGCGCGCGCTCATGTTTCGGTGGACCGATTGTGTCTTGCAACGCTGACCAGGTCTCGGTGCGTCCAGATTGTGCCATCTGTGAGCTATATCTCAAAGTTGCCACAAGTTCGCTACTGTGCAAGTCGGATGACATGGCGTCAAACATCCGCTGAACAGGCCGGTGTTGAACCGGTTGTGAGACAAGGACCGGCCTGCTTTCCGCTGGGTGACATCCGCTCGCGGTGTGAATCTCCAGTTACTCAAATGGTGGACGCATGTCCAAGAATCGTTCTGCGGTGATCCTGCCCCGTGATATCTCTATCGGGTCGGCACCGAGGGAGTGCCCACCGCTGTTCTCTGAAGGGAAAGTCTTTGAAGAAGTTCCGTATGTTCGGTGTCCTGCTCGTCGGCGCGACCGCCATCGTGCTCGGGGGCTCCGGCCTCGCGTCGGCCGAGGTCGTCGACACCCAGGTCGTCTCCGAGACCCAGCAGATCGCCGAACCCCCGCTGACCGGCTCGGCCGCGCTGACCGCTGGCCTCGCCAAGATCCTGAGCTCGGGCAGCGGCGCGATGTGCGCCAGCCCGGTCAAGGGCTGCCCCGGCGTGCCCGCCTAATTTCACCACCGGTGCTCTGCCCCGCCACGGCGGGGCAGAGCACTCGTGTATCACGCCCCGGTGTTTCCCGCCCTCAGGTGCCACTCGACGAGGTGGCGTGGGTCGGTTGGGCGTGTTTGGGCCGGGAGAGCGGCTCCACCGGCGGGGTCGCGCCGAAGTGCGTGCGAATTTCGCTGCAGGCGCTGATGATTCGGTCGACGTGCTGCTCGGACAGGCCAGCGTGCAGGCCGAAGCGGATCAGCGTGTGGTCGCGTGCGGTGGCCGGCGGACACAACAGTGCGCCGAAGATGCCGCGCGCCTCCAAGAAGTCTCGGATGGCCATGGCCCGCGCGTCGGGTCCGCCCTGCAGCGCGACGATGTGGCTCGCCGAACCCTCCAGATCGAATTCGAGCGTGGTCAGCGCCCGGCGCACCATGGTCGACAGCTCGCGTAGTCGCTGCCGCCGCCAGTTGTCGAGGCGGATCACGTCGAGTGTCGCGGCGAGGCCCGCGATGTCGTGTGGCAGCAGCGTCGAGGAGAAGACCGCGGGATGCGACTCCAGCTTGAAGTAGTCGACGAAATCGACGGTGTTCGCGCCGATGAACCCGGCGCGGCCACCAAATGCCTTGGCCAGACTGGCGATTCGGTACGGCACCCGTTCGGTCAGGCCCAGTGCCGCGACCATGCCCGCGCCGGCCGGCCCGTCGGTGCCGAGCGCGTGCGATTCGTCGACGACGAGCACGCTGTCGGTTTCGTCCGCGACATCACAGATCTGGGTCAGCGGACTGCGACTTCCGTTGCTGCCGTAGATCGCGTCCACCGCGATGATCCCCGGCCCGTGCGCCCGAATCTGCTCGCGTAGGTGCCCGGGAAAGTTGTGCCGGAACGAATATATCGGCGCCCCGGTCACTTTCGCGCCGTCCCAGAGCGACATGTGCGCGAATTGATCGATGTAGACCGGCGTTGCGGGGTCCGCGATCGACTGCATCAGCCCGACCTTCGCGTCCCATCCGGATTGGCACAGAATTCCGGCGGGCGCCCGCATATGTTCGGCGAGTGCCCGTTCCAGCACGACCTGCGGATGATTTCCGGGCAGATAAGCACCCGACGCGAATCTGCCAACATAGGTAGACCGCAGCGCCGTCCTGATCGCATGGGTGATCCGCGGATCGGCGGTCAACGCCAGGTAATCGTTACCGCTGACAACGATGTCACCATATCTGGGCGCCCGGCCATGCAGCATGTGCCGCCCACCCCATTGCCCGGCAAGCCTGTCCGAATGGAATCTGTCGACGCGCAGGCGAATCCGTTCGGCGACGGTTGCGGCCATGGAACTCCTTTCGCCAACAACAGCTACTTCAGAGCACACGCAGATCGATTGAACCACCGTGGCATCGGGCCAGGGCCATATTCAGTAACTTGACGGATGACCACTAATTTGTCCGCTGACGTTCGCCGCCAACAGGATTGCAACCTCGCTATACGCGAGCAGCCGCAATGGTGCAGCAATCAAAGTCATCTGACGGTCGCGTCAGATCTGCGACGCGCGGTACATCGGGAGATGGCAGTCCCTCGTCGTGTTAAGCGCCCCTCGACGGGCAGCGTCGCGGATGCGTTCATCGCACGCAGACATGAGTTGCGCCTGACGCAGGCTGACCTTGCCGATCTTGCGGGTGTTTCGCGGTCGAGCGTGCAGGCGCTCGAGGCCGGTCAGGCGTCGGTTCGGTTGTCGCTGGTTCAGGAGATCGCCGCCGCCCTCGGCTGTGACCTCATACTGACGACACGTTCAGGTGTAAGGGTTGCCGGCTAATGGCATTCTCCTCACCCGGTGTCCAGGCCAAAGTCTCGGCCCTCGAATTCAGCGTGCCCATCGGCACCACGTCCGGGTCGGCGATCCTCGAGCTTGCTCCCCGGGACGGTTTTCCGCAGCTGGTCGAAAACGAGAACTTCTTCATGAACCTGGCGCGGGAGTGTGGTGTGCCTGTCAGGTGCTCGGGCTCTATCCTGCGGAGAAGTACCGGATGAAGACAGAAGCTCACCCGGGCAGTCATGATCCAAGCCGCCGAACGACTCTCGGTGCCCCGGCGAGCAATGGACCGGGCTCTCGACCGGATCGTCGCCGGGGTCTCGGATGGCGTCGAGCGAGTATCCACCATCGGATTCGCCGACAAGCACACCGCCATGCTGGAAGCGATGCTTCGCCGACGGGCCCAAGAACTTTCGTAGCTGAACCTCAGCGGGTGGCGCGGGGGGCGCCGGGGCCGGGGTCGATGCGGGTTGGGCCGGATGCTGTTGGGACGATGGGGAAGTCGAAGATGGCGGTGGGGATGTAGACGGTGGCACAGGAATTGGGGATGTCTACAACGCCGGAGAAGCGGCCCTCGATGGGGGCGGCGCCGAGCAGGAGGTAGGCCTGTTCGGGGGTGTAGCCGAACTTGGTGAGGTAGTCGATGGCGTGCAGGCAGGCGCGTTCGAAGGACAGCTGCGAGTCGAGGTAGCGCTGTTCGCCGTCGAGGGTGACCGAGGTGCCCGAAAAGGCCAGGTACTCAGCGTAATTGGGGCCGGAGTTGCCCGGGACGAAGATGGCGTTCTCGCTGACGCCGTAGAGCTCCATGCCGTTCTTGATGAGATCGACCCGCAGGTCGATGAATCCGCCCATCTCGATCGCGCCGCAGAAGGTGATCTCGCCGTCGCCCTGGGAGAAGTGCAGATCGCCGACGGAGAGGTGGGCGCCGTCGACGAACACCGGATAGAACACCCGGCTGCCGCGGGTGAAGTTCTTGATGTCCTGATTGCCGCCGTTCTCGCGCGGCGGCGCGGTGCGCGCGGCATCGGCGGCGACCCGGTCGAACTCGGCACCGGAGAGCGAGCCGAGGATGGCGTCGCGCGGTTCGGGCGGCAGCGCCAGCGGCGGCACCCGATGTGGGTCGGTCGCTATGAGCGCCCCCTCGCGGGCGTTCCACTGGGAAAGCAGCGCGGCCGACGGCGCGGTACCCATCAGGCCCGGATGGGTCATTCCGGTGAACTTCACCCCGGGAATGTGGCGCGAGGTGGTGGTCTGCCCGCTGAAATCCCAGATCGCCTTGTACGCGTCGGGGAAGTGTTCGGTGAGGAAGCCGCCGCCGTTGTCGGTGGCGAAGATGCCGGTGTAACCCCAGCCCTGACCGGCGAGCGGACCCGAATCCTCCTGCGGGATGGGGCCGATGTCCAGAATGTCGACGATGAGCAGGTCGCCGGGTTGCGCGCCCTCGATCGCGAACGGACCCGACAGGCAGTGCACCGTGCTGAGCGGCGCGTTCAACACGTCCTCGGCGGAGTCGTCGTTGCGGATCGCGCCGTCGAACCACTCGCGCACATGCACCCGGAACTCGGCGCCGGGCTTGACGGTCACCGCGGCGGGAATGTCGGGATGCCACCGGTTGTGGCCGACGAACGCCTGCTCGGTGAACCGCTTGCCGGAATCGAGTGGGAACAGTAGCTCTGGCATCGTATGTCCTTCGGTGTCAGGGGCGGGGAAGCTTGCGGTGCAATGGGTTTCGCGTCACAGGCAGCGACCGGCGTCGCGGCGGCGCTGCGACGACCGACGGCTCGCTCGCCGTGCGTTCGGTCGCATCGATGAGTCGGGTGGCGGCCGAGCCCGGCCGGATCAGCGCCGCGACACCGAACTGCCGTTTGCTGCTCGACGCGCAATCCGGGCACGGCGCGGCGGTGGGCACCTCGGCCATCGCGAAGGCGAGATCGAAGCCGCCGCAGGCGCGGCAGTGGAACCTGTAGAGGGGCACGGTGACCTCATTAGTTTCATTTGAATATGTTTCGTATGACGACGATACAAAGCCCGGCAGATCGCCGCAGCGAAACCGGACGGTGAAGTTCGTGTTACGAGTTCAGGAGTTGAGTTCGGCGAGCACGCTGAATTCGAGCGCGTCGGCGTCGGCCAGATAGACCGGCTGGGTCGTGTGCGCGCCGCGGACCCGCACCTCGCCACGCGGGCCGCCGTAGCTGACCCTCGGCGCGTTGCGTTCGATGGCGCGCAGGTCGAGGCTGCGCGCGGACTCGGCCAGCGAGGCGAACAGCAGCAGTCCCTCGTAGCAGGATTCGCCGATGTTGTTGAGCGCGGGCGCGGCCGGGCCGAACTCGCGCAGATAGCGCGCGCCGAAATCCATCCCGGCCGGTGACACGACACTCTCGAAATAGCCGCTGGCGGTGAACAATCCGCGGGTGCTGTCGGCGCCGCCCGCGTACAGCACGTCCTCGCCGATCATCATGCTCAGCCGCAGCCTGCCGTCATCGAGGCCCGCCTCGGCGAAGGCGAGGTTGAACGCGGCGCAATCCGCGCCGACCATGAACAGCAGTACGCCCTGCGCCGGTGTGCGGTGGATCAGCTCTAGTGCCTGCCGGAAGTCACGTCCGCCGAGCGGCACGAAGGACTCCCCGACGATCTCGATATCGGTGTCGCACACGAATTCCCTGGTGGCCCTCGCGGTTTCCCGCGGCCACACATAGTCGTTGCCGACAACGAACCAGCGGCGGATGCCGTGCTCGGCGCGCAGCCAGCGCAGCGCGGGGAACAGCTGCTGCTCCGGTGTCTCGCCGACCATGTAGACGCCGTCGGAGTCCTCGCCGCCCTCGTAGAAGGTGGTGTAGACGTAGGGCACCCGGCCCGCCGTGTGCGGCGTGATCACCTTGCGCGCGTTGGACAGATGCCATCCGACGACGCCGTCGACCATGCCGGTGTCGACCATCCGGCCGATCGTCGCGGCAAGGACGGGCAGCGGCGCGCCCGCGTCGACGGGGTGCAGCCGGACCGGCCGATCGAGGATGCCGCCCGCGGCGTTGATATCCGCGACGGCCAGTGACGCGCAGGCCTCACAGGACGGCCCGAACAAACCCGCGGATCCACTCCTTGGCACCACGAGTGCGATATCAACCGTGGAGCGACGAAAACCGTAGCGCGGCAACGGAATCACCACCGTATATTTCCATTTGAATATTAACCATACGGGGTTGGATATAGTACTTGGGTGGACAATAGCACCGCTCCCGCCGCGCTGGAGGAATTGGCCAGGCTTGTGCGCAGGGCGTCGCAGGAACTCGACCGGGCCATCGCGACCAGCCTCGGCGACGGTTCCGTCACGCGCTGGCACGCCCTCGCGGCGGTGGTGGACGGCGTCGGCCACCCGATGTCGCACCTCGCGGAGGCGACCCTGCTCACCGGGGCAAACCTGACCCGGCTGATCGACGGGATGATCGCCGACAATCTGGTGCACCGCAAAGTCGACGACACCGATCGCCGCCGGGTGCTGGTGTTCCCGACCCGCCGCGGGCTGCTCGCCTACCAGTCGATGAACAGCGCCGTCGGCGCGAGCGGCCTTGACGTGCTCGCCGCGGGTAATGGTCGATTGGCCAAGTCGCTCGCGGGGTTGGTCGTCCGACTGCAGGCCGAACCCGTTACCACGTAACCCGCGCCCGCGCATCGATACTCGGCGAGTCGGGGAATTCCCTGATGGCGCGTGGGCGCGAACGCGGTAAGACTGGTGTGCATGACTTCGCAAGCTTTGGATGCCGACACCCCTGACGTGGCGGTTCCGACCGATATCGCGGCCCGCGCTATCGACCTGGTCAAGGTCTACGGGTCCGGAGATACCCAGGTCCGGGCGTTGGACGGGGTGTCGGCCGAGTTCGCGAAGGGGGAATTCACGGCGATCATGGGGCCCTCCGGCTCCGGCAAGTCGACCTTGATGCACTGCCTGGCCGGGCTGGACAGCGCGAGCACCGGCACCGTCCGGATCGGCGACACCGACCTGGCCGGCCTCTCGGACAAGCAGATGACCCGGCTGCGGCGGGACCGGATCGGGTTCGTCTTCCAGGCGTTCAACCTGGTGCCGACGCTGACGGCCTTGGAGAACATCACGCTGCCGCTCGACATCGCCGGGCGCAAGCCGGATCAGGCCTGGCTCGATACCGTGCTCGAGCGGCTCGGCCTCAACGATCGGCTCACCCATCGACCGAGCGAGTTGTCCGGCGGGCAGCAGCAGCGGGTGGCCTGCGCGCGGGCGCTCGCGGGCAAGCCGGAGATCATCTTCGGCGACGAGCCGACCGGCAACCTCGACTCGAAGGCCTCCGAGGAGGTGCTGTCGATCCTGCGGGCCGCGGTGGACGAGTTCCGGCAGACCGTGGTGATCGTCACACACGAGCCGCATGCCGCCGGGTTCGCCGACCGGGTGGTGTTCCTCGCCGACGGCCGGATCGTCAACGAAATGCGTGATCCCACCTCCGATACTGTCCTCGATCGGATGAAGGCGCTGGAGCAAGCGTGATGGCCGGTAGTCCGATGCGGAAGGTCGCGCTGCGCAACCTATCCGCACATAAGGTGCGTCTCGCGCTCACGTTGTTGTCGGTGGTGCTCGGCACCGCGTTCATCGCGGGTTCGTTCGTGTTCACCGACACGCTGCAGCGCACGTTCGACGGAATCTTCGCCGGGCAGGCGAAAGGTGTCGATGTTCGAGTAAGTCCCAAAGAGCGTCAGGCGCAAGGTGTTCCGAACAACATCGTCGATCAACTGCAGAAGTATCCCGGGGTGCGCACGATCGCGCCGAGCGTGAACGGCGTCCTGGTCCTGCTGACGCCGGATGGGAAGAAAGCGATCCAGACCGGTGGCGCGCCCACCGTCGGCCAGTCGTACCTGCCGCCGGAACAGGCTGTCGCCGAGCCGAACAAGTTCGTCCAGGGCGTGCCGCCAACGAAAACGGGTGAGATCGCGATCAACACCGGCGGCGCGGAACGGGCCGGGCTCAAGGTCGGCGATCACACCAAGGTGATGATTCCATCGCAGGGCAATCCGATCGATGTCACGCTCACCGGCATCTACCAAGTGCCTTCGGACACCGGTGGTTTCATCGGCGTGCTGTTCGACGACGCTCAGGCGCGCAAGCTGTTCACCGACGGCTTGCACGTGGCCTACGTCGACATCGCGGCCACCGGCATACCCGGCGACCAACTGCGCGACAATCTCGCCAAGGCGCTGCCGAACTACAAGGTGCAGAATGGCGATCAGGTGCGCGCGGACCTGAAGAAGGAAGTCTCCAACGCGCTCAACTTCATCAACTACTTCCTGCTCGCGTTCGGCGCGATCGCGCTGATCGTCGGGACGTTCATCATCTACAACACCTTCTCGATGATCGTCGCGCAGCGGCTGCGTGAACTCGCGTTGCTCCGAGCCGTCGGGGCCAGCCGACAACAGGTCGGCCGGTCCGTGGTTGCGGAGGCGTTCGTCATCGGATTGGTCGGCAGCGCACTGGGATTGGCCGGTGGCGTCGGGTTGGCGTTCGGGTTGTCCGCGGTGCTCAACGCGTTCGATCTCGGGTTGCCCACCGGGTCGTTGGCGGTTTTGCCGCGCACCATCGTGGTCGGGTTGCTCGTCGGCCTCGCCGTGACGGTGCTCAGCGCCTACGCGCCTGCCCGCCGGGCGGCGAAGATCCCGCCCGTCGAGGCGATGCGCGAGGAATTCGCTTCCGCCGGTGACTCTTTGCGGGTGCGCACGCTGGTCGGCGCGGTGCTCGCGGTGGCGGGTGCGGTGCTCGTCTATGTCGGGGCGCAATCCACCGGTGGCGACGCGGCGTTGACCGTCGGTGCCGGAGCGTTGGCGCTGATCCTCGCGGTTCTGCTTGCCGCGCCGGCGCTTTCGCGGCCGGTGGTCGGCGGGCTCGGCATGCTGACCCGCCCGTTCGGGCCGATCGGGCGGATGGCGCGCAACAATGCCGCCAGGAACCCGCGCCGCACGGCCGCAACGGCTTTCGCGCTCACCCTCGGGCTGATGCTGGTCACCGCGATCGGCATGCTCGGCGCCTCGGCGAAGGCGAGTGTCGGGGTGCTGGTCGACAAGGGGGTGAAGTCGGAATACGTGCTGGCCGGACAGCAGTTCGTCGGGGTGCCGTTCGGCGCCGCCGACGCGGTCCGCAAGTCGGTGCCCGGGGTAGCCGATGTGGTCGGGATTCGCGGTGTCGGCTTCAAGATCGGCGACGACCAGATCGGCGGCACGTCGCCGGACGGCAACCTCGATCAGGCACTCAACTACGAAATCCTGCGTGGCGGTGCGGCTCTCGGCGATCGGGACATGCTGGTATCCGAGGACGAAGCCGACAAGCGCGGCTGGCGGGTCGGCCAGCAGGTCTCGCCGGTCAGCTTCGACGGCAAGAAGGTTCCGCTCACCGTCACCGGCATCTACCGCAAGACGCCGCTGCTCGGCGCGCTTGTGGTGTCGCCGGTTGTGTACAAGGAGGTGGTGCCGGTCAACTTCCAGAGCAATGTCGTCGTACTGGTCACCGCCAAGCCCGGCGCGAACCTGACCGAGATGCGCAGCGATCTGGAGAAGGCGGTCGAACCGTTCCCGGTGGTCCAGGTGCAGGACCGGGAGGAATTCAAAGGCGCGCAAGGTAAACAGATCAATACCCTGCTCGCCATCCTCTACGGCCTGCTCGCGCTCGCGGTGGTGATCGCGATCCTCGGCATCGTCAACACCCTCGCGCTGTCCGTGGTGGAGCGGCGCCGCGAGATCGGCATGCTGCGCGCGGTCGGCATGCAACGCGCCCAAGTGCGCCGAACCATCTATCTGGAATCCATGCTCATCGCCGTGTTCGGCGCCATTATCGGCATGCTGCTCGGACTGGGTCTCGGCGTGGGGTTCCTGCGGACCCTGCGTGATCTCGGCCTCGATCAGATCGCCATCCCGTGGTCCCAACTGGTCCTGGTCTTGGTGAGCTCGGGGGTGGTCGGGGTACTGGCCGCCCTCTGGCCCGCGGTCCGTGCGGCCCGAACCCCACCCTTGGCGGCCATCGCCGACCTGTAGCGCAGCGCTGTCCGGCGGGCCCTGGTTTTCCAGGGCCCGCTGTGCTGTTTTCGCAGCTCTGTTGTGGAATCGACTGGCCCGCAGCAGGTCAGGGGCTGGCATGGGCGCGCCCTGTCTGTCTTGTCGCACCCCGATGAAGTTGGCCGGAAGACGATGCTAGGTTAAACGGAGGATGTAACTCCACTTAATTGCCGTGATCGGCCTGGTGCGATGAGGAAGGAGGCCGCGGGCAATGGTGGCTGTTGGTCTTGGCGGGTCCGGTGCCGAGGCGGCGCCGGGCGGCATCGTCGAGCGGGTGCGGGCGACGGTGCACGGCCGCGGCGGTGAGGCGATCGGGCAGCTCGCGCTGATCACCGTGCTCTATCTCGGCTATCGCGTCGGCCGGATGGTCACCGCCGACGACACGGTGCGCGCGTTCGGCAACGCGCATCGCATGCTCGGCCTGGAGGACCGGCTCTGGCTGCCCGACGAGACGGCGCTGCAGTCGGTCTTCGTGCGGCACGATTCCTTCGCGGTACCCGCCAACTTCTATTACGCCACCGCGCATTTCACCGTCGCGGTGGCGGTCCTGTTGTGGCTGTGGATGTTTCGTCCCGAACATTATCGGTGGACCCGAAACCTGATGGCCGCGTTGACCGCCGCCGCGCTGGTGGTGCACGTGCTGGTCCCGCTCGCGCCGCCGCGCATGCTGCCGGACCACGGGTTCGTCGATCTGGCCGCCGTGCACGGCCAATCCGTCTATGGCTCAGCCGAATCCGGTGGCCTGTCCAACCAATTCGCCGCCATGCCCTCGCTGCACGTCGGCTGGGCGCTGCTGCTCGCCGTCGCGGTGGTCGCGGCGACCCGCACACGGTGGCGCTGGCTTGCCCTGGCCCACCCGACCCTGACCACCTTGATCGTCGTCGGCACCGGTAACCACTACTGGCTCGACGTCTACGTTGCGATCGGTTTGCTGGCCGTGGCCGCCCTGCTGCACCCCAAGCTCGTCCCGACCTCGGCGACCGCGTGGGGCATCATGGGCCCTGTGGCGGCGAAACCCCTTATGACCAGCTGAAAACTTGTCGTGCGGCGCTCTGTCGAACCCGGCTCGCGCCCGCATGCTCTGTCGTACGATCTCCTGAGCTGTCCGGTTAACCCGTTCAGATAGGAGCCCGATGGAATTCCTCACCACGCTCTCCACCCTGCTCAGCATCGCCTCGCAGTTGATCAGCCTGGTCGCGGCCATCTCCAGCCTGTCGGGGTGAGTCGGTATAGATCAGGGCAGTCGGCCCTTGCTGTCGGGAAGCGGATAGACCTTGCCTCCTTCCAATCGCACCACTTCGGCAAGCGCGGGATCCGCCGTCGCGAGGGGAAGTTGCTCGGACAGTGCGGTGGCTGCGGCGACGCAATCCGCCAGACTTACGGCCATCCGCTCGCGATGGTAGTACCGAGTTCGCAAACGTCCAGCGAACAGCCCTAATTGGGCGGTCACCGGAGCGAGTCGCATGCCGATCGTGGAGAGCAGGGCGATGTCCGCCTCGACGTCGTCTGGATGGCGGCCGTAGACGCGGGCCAGCTGGTCCATCACCTCTGCGGCATTCGCGGTGGACATAACGCTCGGCTCGGCGAGTAGGCCGGCGACTTCGCGGGCCGATGGCTCGGCTCGAAAATATGCGATAACCGCGTAGGCATCGAGGACGGTCATCGTGGCCTGCTCGTTGGCTCGGCGGCGCGTTCTGCTGCGCGGGCATCCTCGCTGTCAGGCCCCGGACCTGCGTGGGCGCCCATCAACGCGGTGATCGGATCGTCGGGTATCGGCCGCACGATCGCGTAGTCGCCGCGGTCGATGACCAGTACCGATGAAGCGCCCCATCGGTGGCGTAGATCCGCGGGGAGCGAGATCTGACCGTTTCCGGTCACCTTGGCATGTGCTGCACTCATGGACTCATACTAACTTCGATCCAATAGATGCAACAGATCTAATTTTTATAGTATGAACTGTGTAGGTCTTGTTGTGTCAGCTATGGCTCGTGTTGGCGTTGGCCCAGGCTTGGAGGTCGCCGCGGTCGAGGGCTACGGCGAGTAGGGCGGGGAACTTGTCGGGGGTGCAGGCGAAGGCGGGGATGCCGAGGGCGGCCAGGGCGGCGGCGTTGTCGTGGTCGAAGGCGGGGGCGCCTTCGTCGGAGAGGGCTAGTAGGACGACGACCTGGACGCCGGATTCCTTCATGGCGTTGACGCGGCGCAGCATTTCGTCGCGGACGCCGCCCTCGTAGAGGTCGGAGATGAGGACGAACAGGGAATCGGTGGGGCGGGTGATGAGGGTTTGCGCGTAGGCGATGGCGCGGTTGATGTCGGTGCCGCCGCCGAGCTGGGTGCCGAAGAGGACGTCGACGGGGTCGTCGAGTTTGTCGGTGAGGTCGACGATTTCGGTGTCGAAGACGACAAGGGAGGTCTTCAGTGAGCGCATGGAGGCGAGGACCGCGCCGAAGACGGAGGCGTAGACCACGCTGGCGGCCATCGAGCCGGATTGGTCGATGGCGAGCACGACATCGCGTTGTACCGCTTGGGCTTTGCGGCCGTAGCCGACCAGCCGTTCCGGCACGACGGTGCGGTGCTCGGGCAGGTAGTTGGCCAGGTTCTTGCGGATGGTGCGGTCCCAGTCGATATCGCGCAGCCGGGGGCGGGAGACGCGCGCGGCCCGGTTCAACGCGCCGGAGACGGCGGCGACGGTGTGCGCGGCGATGCGCTGTTCGATCTCGCGCACCACCTTCTGCACCACCAGACGCGCGGTGGCCTTGGTGGTTTCGGGCATCACCCGGTTCAGGCTCAGCAGGGTGCCGACCAGGTGCACGTCGGGCTCCACCGCCTCGAGCAACTCCGGCTCCAGCAGCAACTGGGTCAGGTTCAGCCGCTGCACCGCGTCGCGCTGCATCACCTCGACGACGGTCGAGGGGAAGTAGTTGCGAATGTCGCCGAGCCAGCGCGCCACCCGGGGTGCCGAGCCCTCCAGCCCGCCCGAGCGCTTGCCGGAGGCTCGCTCGTCATCGTTGTACAGCGCCGACAACGCCCGGTCCATCGCGACGTCGTCGGCCGCGCCGAGCCCGCCGAGTCCCTCTTCGGCGGCGGTGCCGAGCACCAAACGCCAACGCCGCGCCTGTGTTTCATCGACAGCGTTCATCGCGTCTCCTTGGTATGAGCGGCGGTCGAGTCGATGCACCGCGTCGGCGATCCGGATCGGAGTCTTCGCTTCAACCTGCCGAGACGTTCTCCGGCGTGCTCCACGAACAGTGGCGGCGCGTTCATACCAAGACCCCCAGAATCTCTGCGGCGGAGCGCATCGCGACGCTGCCGCGTGCGACGTCGAGACTTCCGTCATCGTCCCCGGCGCGGATGGCCGCCGCGCCGCCGTCGCGCACCGCTCGGCCGATCGCGCGGCGCTCACCCGACTCGAACGCGCCGAATGTCCTGCGCAACAAGGGGAGCGTCTCGACGAACTGGTCTTCGCGCAGTTCGCGCAGCCAATCGTCGATGAGATGCAACAACTCTCGGTCGTGCACCAGCAGTAGCCCGCGGCCGCCGAGGAAGCCGTCCACCCACGCGGCCTTCGCGGCGGCGGTATTGCCGACCGAAAGCGCTGCGGAAAGCCGACGGGCGGAATCGATCTCGTCGATGATGCCCGCGTCGCAGAGCAGCCGGACGGCGCGGCCGACGAGGGCGCCGTGCACGTCGTCACGGTCGGCGAGCTTGCCGAGCGCACCGAGCCATTCGCCGGTGGCCCAGCCGTCGTCGCGGGTGTTGATGGCGGTGTGCGCCGCGTCGAGCATGCTGCGCAATTCGGTGGCCGCGTCGGTGTCGAGGCCGGTGACGGCGCCGGGTAGGCCCGCGCAGACGCGAACGAGCAGGCCGTCGGCGACGTGCGCGAGAGCCTTGGTGTCGGTGCCTCGGACATCGCCGTAGCGCAGCGTCCTGATCAGGCCGGGCAGCGCGGCGAGCAGGTGGGTGATGTCGTGATCGAGCGCGGCGGCCGAGGCGAGCCGCGTGATCAATCCGTCGGTGGCCCCGCCGAGGTCGGCGAGCAGCGCGACCTCCAGTGCGGCGGAGAGGTCGCCGACGGTGCTGTCCTCGCGGCCGGCCGTGTCGACGATCTTCGCCTCGGCGGCCGTGTGAATGGTGGTGCCCCACCGGGAGGCCTCGATGATCGAGATGGCGTACTCCGGCCGCCATTCCAGCGTCCAAGTCTCCCGGAAGGTGCCTGTGCTGCGTACCTCGCTGGTTGTCAAAGTGCCCCAGGGTATTTCGAGCACGCGCAGTCGATGCAGCAGCCGGGAACGCTCGACCTCGCGTTCCTTGCGCAGGTCGAGATCGAGAACCCGGGATAGCGCCTCCTGCTTCATCCGCAGCGTGCGGATCCTGGCGCGCAGGTCGGCATCGAGCGGGACGGTCGGCGTGCCCTCGGGCACGGTGCCGAGCGCCTCGCCGATGACGAGTTCGTTGACGACCAGTCGCAGCATCGTCTCGTCGCCAGCGCACATCACCGCGCGGGTGGCCTCGGTGACCTCGGACAGCCCGGCCAGCGGGCGGTCACGCATGGCGGCGAGCGCGTCGGCGAGGCGGACGGCCTCGATGATGTGCGCGCTCGACACCGGCAGATCGTGTGCCCGCAGCACCCCGGCCACCTTGGTGAGCCAGCGCACGATCGGCCGCTCGGTCTCGGTGAACAGGTGGTGATACCAGCCGGGTGAGGTGATCCCCGCGCCGTATCCGGAGATCGTGGACAGCCGCGAATGGGTCCACGGCACCCAGGTCAGCGTGGCCTTCGTCTTCGGAAGTCCCTTCAGCAGCCTGGTATCCGCGGCGGCGGGCCCGAGTTTGCCCGCGAGCGCGGGCGCGTGCCAGGCGCCGCACACCACCGCGAGGCGGACCGCCCCGTCCTTCAGCGCCTTGCGCATCGTCTGCCGCATGTAGGCCTCGCGCCGCAGTGTGTGCGCGTCGATGCGGACGGGTTCGAGCCGGATCGGTTCCAGCGCGATGTCGGAGGTTGCCTCGGCGACCGAGTTGGCTCCCGCCGATACATCCTCGTCGGGCCGCAGGTCGACCGTCGGCCCTTCTGAATCATGTTCGGCGGCATCGTGTTCGACCGTGATATCGCGGAAGTCCAGTGCGGCTGGGTCCAACTCGGTCGAGTCCTGTTCGGCGGATTCGCGCAGCGCACCCATCGCCTCGGTGATCGCGTCGAAAGCGGTGGCGTCGGGGGCGGATTCGACGACCGCGTCCCACCAGCGCTCGGCGTCGTCGTAACCGCCCGCCGCGGCGAGCTCGGTCAGCGGGTCGAACCGATCGCCCGGCTCCTCCTCGGCGGCGAGCACCATGGTCGCTGGCAGATCGCAGAACCGAACGGGCACACCGTGTTCGGCGGCATACCGCAGCGCCTGCCACTCCGGCGAGAACACCGCGTACGGCCAGAACGCCGCCTTCGCCGGTGCGTCCGGCACATAGGCGAGCAGCGCGACCGGCGGCGCCATCCCGTCGGCCGCGACATACCCGACCAGCGGATCGGCATCCGCGGGCCCCTCGATCAGGATGGTGTCGGGCTGAAATGCCTCCAGCGCCAACCGAAGCGACCGCGCCGAACCCGGACCGTGGTGACGGATGCCGAACACCCGAGTCTGCGCGCCGCCGGACATCGAGGCAGTCGAACTGTCGGTCGCCGAGCCGTTCTGCGCCTGCGTCATGGTGTCACCCCCTGCTCGTCTGCCTGCTGACTTCGTCGCTCACCCGGAGACCTCACGGCAAGCCCGGTAGAAGTCGGACCACTCCGGGCGTTCGCGGACAACAGCTTCCAGGTATTCGGTCCACACGACCGCGTCGGCGACCGGGTCCTTGATCACGGAACCGAGCACGGCGCCCGCGATGTCAGCGGCGCGCAGCACGCCGTCGCCGAAATGGACGGACAGGGCGATCCCGTTGGTGATCACCGAGATGGCCTCGGCGGTGGAGAGGGTGCCCGACGGCGATTTGAGCTTGGTGCGGCCGTCGGCGGTGATGCCGGAGCGCAATTCGCGGAACACGCGCACCACCCGGCGCACCTCCTCGGCCGCGGCGGGCACTTTGGGCAGTTCCAGCGAGGCGCCGAGCTGTTCGACGCGGCGGCTGACGATCGCGACCTCTTCGTCCTCGCTGGCGGGCAGCGGCAGCACCACCGTGTTGAACCGGCGGCGCAGCGCGGAGGACAGCTCGTTCACGCCGCGGTCGCGATCGTTGGCGGTGGCAATGACATTGAAGCCCTTGGTCGCCTGCACCTCCATGCCGAGCTCCGGCACGGGCAGCGTCTTCTCGGACAGCACGGTGATCAACGCGTCCTGCACGTCGGACGGGATGCGGGTGAGTTCCTCGATCCTGGCGATCGAGCCGGCGCGCATCGCGGTCATCACCGGCGACGGCACCAACGCGCCCTCGCTCGGTCCTTCGGCGAGCAGCCGCGCGTAGTTCCAGCCGTAGCGGATCGCCTCCTCCGCCGTCCCCGACGTGCCCTGCACGAGCAGCGTCGATTCCCCGCAGATAGCGGCCGAAAGATGTTCCGACACCCAGGTTTTGGCGGTGCCGGGTACGCCGAGCAGCAACAGTGCCCGGTCGGTGGCGAGCGTCGCGACCGCCACCTCCATCAGCCTGCGCGGGCCGACGTACTTCGGGCTGATCATGGTGCCGTCGTCGAGGGTGCCGCCGAGCAGGTAGGTCACCACCGCCCACGGTGAGAGCCGCCAGGACGGCGGGTGT
The DNA here is from genome assembly GCF_045040275.1 of Nocardia sp. NBC_01499. Classification (NCBI taxonomy): domain Bacteria; kingdom Bacillati; phylum Actinomycetota; class Actinomycetes; order Mycobacteriales; family Nocardiaceae; genus Nocardia; species Nocardia sp. NBC_01499. The sequence continues at coordinate 7,235,587 of NZ_CP109426.1, forward strand.
GGGCGCTCATCGGCGGCGACGAGGGCGCTCAGCTCCTCGGCGTAGGCCTGTTCGGCGTGCGGACGCAGCAGGTCGGGCGTCACGTCGGTAGTGGTCACTGCAACTCCTCGAGCATCATCGAGCGGTGGTTGAGGTCGTGTGCGAGCTGATCGAAGGCTCGCTCCCAGGTGGGATCGCCACATCGGCGCGCGACCGTGGCGGCGGCGCCCGCGGCGACAACGGGTAGGTGTACCGACGCCGCGGCGAGTAGCGAGCGGTGTGCGTTCGGGGTATTGCCGTGTGCCTCCGGGCGCCGGGCCGCCGCGCGGGCACGTTCGAACAGCAGCAGAATCAGGTGCTGGGCCAGCGGTTCCGGCCACGGATGCCCCATCGCGGGCAGCAGCGCCTCGATCTCGGAGAGCCAAGAGCCGTCCAGGTCGAGCAGGTGGCGGGTGCGGTCGGCTGACGGCAGCAGCGCGAACAGCTCGCGTCGGCGCAGCATGGCGACGTCGGTCGGCACGCCCGCGTCGAACAGCGCCCGCGCCCACTCCGAATCATGCTGTGCCAGTGCGGCATCCACCCAGCCGTCGAAAACCGGCTGCCGGAAGCGGTCGTCGATGGTGGTCTTGACCGCCTTGTCGGGCGCGCCGAGTGTGGTTGCCCAGTGGCTGAGCGGCGTCGCCGCGACCAGCTGGCGGAGCCTGCCCGCGGTGACGTCGGGTGCGCCGCCCCAGCGATAGGTGAACTCGACGCTGCGGTCGGTGATGCCGTCGCGATGTGCGGGCGGGTCCAGCGTATCGGGCAGGGCGACAACGAGTTCGGCGTGCAGCATCCGGTGCTCGACACGGAGCCAGTCGCTCGCCCGCCGCGTCATGCGGTGGCCGAGCGCCGAGTCGGGCAGCAGCGTCAGCAGACCGGCGGCGGTGCGCCGGACATCGGAGCGCCGATCGTCCAACCCGGCTTCCAGCAACGGTTCGTCGGCCCGCGAAATCCCTTCGGCGAGTAGCGCGAGCAACTCCGCCTTGAGCGGCCCGGATTCCTTCGGCCACGCCACGGCGAGCGTTTCGCGTGCCGCGTCGGCATCCCGACGGCGTAGTTCGGCCAGCCACGCTCGGCGTTCCGGCGGCTGCCCGAACTGCCAGACGTCTTCCGTCAGCGCCGCGGCGGGCTGCTGGCGCACCAGGTTTCGCCATTCCGGATGCTGGCCTGCCAGCCACCGGCCACGCGTGCCCGCCAGTCGCAGCAGCGGCTCGCGCAGCTCGGCATTGCTCTTCGCTTGGTCGAGCAGCTGCCCGCACAGCGCGTCCGGCGCGCGGTAGTCGTACGGCGTGGCCGCGGCGAACCATTCGGGCAGGAACGCAGACCGCTCCCGCAGCATGCGTGCGAGACGGCCGGAAGCGGCAGGTGGCAGCAGTCGTCGGGTGTCGTCCTCGGCGGGTTCGGGAGCGGTCGCGGTGGTCGCGCGCACCCCGCCGCGCGCGAAAACGTCTTGTAGCGCGGCGGATTCGAGCAGGCGAAGCGCCGGATCGGCGGGAAGTCGGTCGGCCGCGTCCGCCACGGGCGCGGCGAGCCGGGCGAGATCCGGTGCTCGGCGTGCGGTGCCGAGCAGCGCGACGGAGGTCAGGTCCGCCGAGTTCGATGGTTGTGTCGTCCTGGTAGTCGGCGCACTCCGGCCGACCGGATCGAGCCTGGCCAGATCGATCACCTCACCGGCACTGAACACCGAGATCGGCACCAGTCCCTCGATGGTCCATTCTGCGGCAATGGTCACCGGATGACCGCCGGACACCCCGAGTAGCCGCCACGGCTGCTCCGTCGACGCCACCGGCAGTGCGGTGCCATCGGATTCGGCGATGTACCAACCACTTTCGGTGGACACCGGCACGACATCGACGAGCAGCACCGGCCACCCGCGCAGCCACGGATCGGCGCCGAGCGCCGCGGCATGGTCGGCGAGCGCGGCGGCCACCGTGCCTGGCCGGTCCTGATCGGTCGGCAGCGTCGTGAAAGGCTCTGCCGCGCCGTGACGTTCACCCCACAGCGCCCGCAGCGGTGCGGCACCGGGGTAGTAGTGCAGGTCAGCCTCGGCGAGCAAGCCGAGGGTCGGCACGTCCGCGGGGAAGCCCGGCGACCCGAACGAATGGTCGACCACCAGCGCCCAGCGCCGAGATTCGCGCCCGTACAACCACATTCGCCGGGTGTAGAGGCGTTCCTCCTCGGTGATCCGCACGCCGAGCACCATCCACCGATCCCGCACCGCGGGCTCGGTGCGCACCGCCTCGGCGGGATTCGGATAACCGACGTGCGTTCGAATGCTGGCGCCCAGCTCGGGTGCCAGCTCGTCGAGCCGCCGATGCGCGGCGATGAGCAGGTGCAGCCGCGCGTACTCGCGCAGCACGAGCTCCGGCCAATCAGCCCTGGTGACAACGGCGGTCGGCAGCTGACGCAGCGCCGAGGCGACGCCGGGGGCCTGCGCGTCGACCATCCTGGCGGCGATCGCCTCGAACGCCCGGAACGATCGATCGGTCTGCGCGAGACCGGTGCGCACCTGATCGCCGAGCCAGACGTCGAGTTCGGCGAGCCCCGCGGTGACCCGCACCCGCCGCTGCTCAGCGGTCGCCGGATTCGCGGTACGGGTTGCGGCCTCCGCCGCGGGCTTGGCGGCTCGCGCGAGCCGGCCGTCGATCCAGCTGGCCGCGAAATCGGCGATCGCGGGCGCGTCCTCGACCCGGCCCGCCGCCCATTCGAGCAACAGCGACAGCGCGTGCTTGCACGGGAACTTGCGGCTCGGACAGGAACACTTGTAGGCGGGCCCGGACAGATCGATGATCGTCTGATACGGCTTGGCGCCGCTGCCCTGGCACAACCCCCACAGCGCGGTGTCGTGCCGCCCGGCACCGCGCCAGCGGCTCGCGAGTTTCCGCGCGGCCGACAGCGAGCTCGCGTCCGGCGCGAGCGCCGTGACCTGGTCCTCGCTCCAGCGCGTCATGTCTTCCCCCGTTCCTCGGTTGACCGGATTTCTACCCCAGGCCACCGACAAGTGCCGACCCGGCCGGTGTGTATCGCCCGGAAATTACTGCGCCGTCACAGGTTTCGATGCCGAAAACCTCTTGCGCACATGGGTGTTCTCTGGCATTCTGTCCTGTTCGGCTCGACCGAACCATCCAAATCGGGTGATACACCGACGAGCTGCCCGCCGGGGCTGGCGAGGGGTGGACATCGAGGCGCGGCCCCAGCCGTTTCGATGGCCATATCCATCCCCGCGGGCAGATTCGCATCGAGGGCCGGAGGTCTCACCTCCGGTGGGCGAATCCGACGCGATCGGGTAGCGTTTCGCACAGCTTCGACAGTGGCGCCGCGCACGGGATCGGAGGACGTGTAGCGGCTCGGTGGTGGAGGGGGTCCCAACCAGATGCGTCCCGAAGCCGATCCGGTACCACGATTAACCGAGGTGGTGACCCGTCGGCTCGCCGCGGACCCCTCGGTGACACCCTCGGTCGCGCGAACCGTGCTCCGTGCCCTCGGCAGTAACGAGACCGATGATCAGGCAACCGAATTCGACGACGGCGGGATCTTCCTGCGCGCCATCCGAGTCCGCGGCTTCCGCGGCATCGGCCAGGAAGCCGAGCTACAACTGCCGCCCGGCCCCGGCCTGACCCTGGTCGTCGGCCGCAACGGCAGCGGCAAATCCAGCTTCGCCGAGGCCGCCGAGCTGGTCTTCACCGGCGGAAATCGCCGCTGGGACGGTCGATCCGCAGCCTGGCGTGAGGGCTGGCGCAACCTGCACGACGGCGGCACGGCCCGCATCGAGGTCGAGCTGCTCACCACCGGAAACAAGCCGCAGCTGACCATCGCCAAGGAATGGTCCGCCGACGCCGACCTGCCCGACGCGACCTGGACCGAACAGCATCCGCCCACCGCGCCAACGGAATTCGACATGGACCGCTGGGCGGGCAGGCTGGAGCTGTACCGCCCGTTCCTGTCCTACAGCGAACTCGGCGCGCTGGTCGACGGCAAACCGAGCGACCTGTTCGACGCGCTGCACCAACTGCTCGGCCTCGACGAATTGACCTTGGCGCAGGAGCGAATTCGGATGCGCCGCCTGGAACTGGAACGCGCCGTTCGCGATTCGCGCCAGGAACGCCTCGAACTGCTCGACGCGCTCGAGACGGTGGCCGACGACCGCGCCGTGCGGGTGAACGGCCTGCTCCGCCCCGCCCAACCGGACCTCGCCGCGGTCGGGCGCGAGGTGATCGGCACCTTCGACGATCCGGACGGCCCTGCGGGTCTGCGCGCGATCGTGCGGCTCACCCTGCCGACCGCGGCGGAGGTGGCCGAGGTGGCCACCAGACTCGCGGAATGCGGCACCGCGCTGACCCTCGGCACCACCGCCGACGCCGAGGCGGACCTGCGCGTGCTCGGGCTGTTGCGCCGGGCACGCGAGCACCACGCGGCAAGCGGCACCTGCCCGTGCCCGGTCTGCGGTCGCGGCGATCTCGACGACGCGTGGGCCCGCGAGGCGGACGCCTCGATCAACACCCTCGCCGCGCGGGTCGACGCGCTCACCACCGCACGCACCGAACTCGGCCAGGCACTGCGCGCGGCACGGTCCCTACCGGATCTCATTCCGCCGGAACTGGATTTCGACTCGCGCAACCCGCCCTCGGTGGACACCTCCGCCGTCCGCCGCGCCTGGGCCGACTGGGCCGCGCTCACCTCCGCCGACTACACCGCCGACCTGCCGGACCGGCTGCGCGGCGCGCACGCGCGGCTGGTCGACGAACTCGATCTGGTGCAGCAGGGCACCCGCAAGGAACTCGACCGCCTCGACGAGGTGTGGACCCCGCTGGTCCCGCGCATCGTCAGCTGGCTGGAGGGCGCGCGCGAGGTCGCCGCGCATGCGGCCGAACTGCGCACCGTGAAGAAGGCCGAGGACTGGCTCAAGTCCGCCACCGCCGGCCTGCGCGGCGAACGCATGACTCCGCTGGAGACCACGGCGCGCTGGGTCTGGCAGACACTGCGCCAGCAGAGCAACGTGGAACTCGGCTCGATCACCTTGCAGGGCAACGCCGGAACGGCCCGCCGGGTGCTCCTCGACGTCACTGTCGACGATGTAGACGGCGCCGCGCTCGGCGTGATGAGCCAGGGTGAGCTGCACGCGCTCGGTCTGTCGCTGTTCCTGCCGAGGGCAACGGTGGAGGAGAGCCCGTTCCGCTTCGTCATGATCGACGACCCGGTGCAGGCGATGGACCCGGCGAAGGTGGACGGACTGGCCAGGGTGCTCGCGGCGGTCGCGTGGACGCGGCAGGTGGTCGTCTTCACCCATGACGAGCGCCTCGCCGAGGCGGTGCGCCGGATGCAACTCGACGCCACCGTGCTCGAGGTGCAGCGCCGCGACCGATCGGTGGTCGAGGTCAGAGTGTCCAGCGACCCGGTCCGCCGCTATCTCGATGATGCACGCGCACTCGTGCGCACCCCGCAGTTGCCGCAGGCCATCGCCGACGAACTCGTCGCCACCTGTTGCCGTTCCGCGGTGGAAGCCGCGAGTCTCGGCCGCGCCAGACGCACCTTGCTCGCGAACGGCATGAACCACCGTGAGGTGGAGCGGCACATCGATGGCGCCCAATCGACCAGGGCGAAGGTCGCCCTCGCGGTGATGGGGGTCGGCGGCAAGGTCGACGATCTCAACAAGCATCTTGTTGCGCGCGAAGGGAAGTGGGTGGTCGAGGCGCTCCGCGACGCCACCGCAGGCGCGCACGTGCCGATCGGCCGCAGCATGCGCGAATTGATCACAGAGACCGAACGATTCGTCGCATGGCTCGCGCGGTGAGCGAGCGTGGCGCGCCGCACCTGACGGAACCGAACACCGAGGCGGCGTCATGAGCGGCCAGCGCGGACCGCGTCGCGGACCGGCCGGTGCCGGACCCGGGACCAAGCGCGGACCGGCGAAAGGCCCGAGGCGGCCGCGGCCGTCGGTGGCCGAGCGACTCGACACCGTTGATCGGTTGCTGGCGGGTTCGGTCACCGATGCGGGCGGACTGTGGTCGCGTGCCACCGCGTGGATTCTGCGAATCGCGTTGGAGCAGTCCGTAGATGAGCTGTGGGCGCGACTGGCGCCCCCGCTGATGCGCTGCCCGATGCGGGCACAGCTGATCGCACTGCGCACCTTCGCCGGACCCGAGGCCGCGGCCCAGGTCGCCGCCCTGTGGGCCGCGCTGTCCAGGGCCGCCCACCACCACGACTACGAACTCGCGCCCAGCGTCACCGACCTGCGCCGCTGGCGCGAACAGACCGTCGCGATCGCCAAGGCACTGTCCGCCGTCGAGCCCCGCTGAGCGCTACGCCTACCCGGCCTGACCCACACCGCGGGCGGCGCGCGAGAATCGGGGGATGAGTGGGACCCGGATGTGTCCGTGTGGCCGGGGCGAGGCCTTCGATGACTGCTGCGGGCCGGTGCTGAATGGGAAGCGTGCGGCGGCGACCGCCGAGGCGTTGATGCGTTCGCGCTACAGCGCTTTCGCGGTCGGCGACACCGACTATCTACGCCGATCGTGGCATCCGAGGACCAGGCCCGCCGAGTTGGAGCTCGATCCCGGCCAGCGGTGGTTGTTCCTGGAAATACTGCGCACCGCGGACGGCGGGTTGTTCGACGAGACCGGCTTGGTCGAGTTCGTCGCGCACTATCGCGCGGCCGGTTCTCGCGGATCGGTGCACGAGGTCAGCAGGTTCCTGCGCGCCGACGGTGCGTGGGTCTACCTCGACGGTGAAATCGAAGCCTGAGTAACCTCACCCACTATGTGCCGTGTCGCGATCGAGTACTGCACCCAGTGCCGCTGGCTGCTGCGCGCGAGCTGGATGGCGCAGGAACTGTTGAGCACCTTCGCCACCGAACTCGGTGAGGTGGCGCTGATTCCGGGAACGGGCGGCGTTTTCCGGATCACCGTCGACGACGAGCAGGTGTGGGAACGCAAGGCCGACGGCGGTTTTCCCGATATCGCGGTGCTGAAACAACGGGTGCGTGATCGGGTCGCGCCGGACCGTGATCTCGGCCACGCCGATCGCCGCGACTGAACCGGGCGGCCGCGCAACTCGGTCGCCGAAGGCCGAGCTTCAGCTGCAACAGCCCCCGCCGCAGCAGCCGCCACCGGTCGGACGCGCGGCCTGGCTCGGTGCTGGTGCGGTGCCACCCCGGCTGACCGTGGCAAACGTGGTCAGCAGCTTGACCGTGTCGGTGTGGCCGCTCGGGCAGGACGCCGGATCCGACGACTCCGCCATCGGGCGGTTCATCTCGAACGTGTCCCCGCAACCGCGGCACCGATAGCTGTAACTCGGCATCGGTCAAGCGTACCGCCGGTTGTCGCATAATGGTGCGTCGCGTTCCCAGGTCCTCAGCATGGACGTACTCTCGAAGAAGAGATCACGAGGTGCGGGGCCCGCTGGAGCAAACCGGCAGCACACCGAGGGGGTCCCTTGCAGGAGGTGCGAACCATGAGTGCTCAGTTGGAGACGGAAACGGGCTGGGAAGTGGGCGGCGCCGAGCCGATCGCCACCACTACCTCGGGCGACGTACGCGGCCGCTGGGACGGTCCGGTGGCCGTGTGGCGCAGCATCCCCTACGCGGCGGCGCCGAGCGGAGCCAACCGATTCCTTCCGCCGCTGCCCGCGCCCGAATGGGACGGGACCCGCGACTGCGCCACCTTCGGCGATATCGCGCCGCAGACCATGGGCAACATGGTCCCGGTCGACTCCGACCTGCGGATGGGCGAAGACTGCCTCTGGCTGAACGTCTGGTCACCCCGGCGCGACCTCGGCGACGTGGCGCACGCCTTCGACACCGGCGAACCGCGCCCGGTGCTTGTCTGGTTGCACGGCGGCGCCTACTGCCTCGGCACCGCGGCGCAGGGCATCTACGACGGGCGCAAGCTGGCCGAAACCGGTGACGTCGTGATCGTCACGGTGAACTACCGGCTCGGTGCGCTCGGCTTCCTCGATCTGTCCTCGCTGCCGGGGCCGTTCACCCCGAATCTCGGGCTGCACGACCAGATCGCCGCGCTGGAATGGGTGCGCGACAATATCGCCGCGTTCGGCGGCGACCCTGGCAATGTCACGTTGTTCGGCGAATCCTCGGGCGCCGGGTGCGTCACCGCGCTGCTGACCTCGCCGCGCGCGGCCGGGCTGTTCCACAAGGCCATCGCGGAGAGTCCGCCCGCGACCACGGTGTTCGGCCAGGAGCGAGCGGCGGCTGTGGCCCGGCGATTCCTCGAGCTACTCGAGCTGCCAGCGCATCGGGCCATCGAACTGCTCGACTGGCCGATCGAGAAGATCGTCGAGGTCGCGGGCATCCTGCTGGACGAGGTCCCGTTGAAGGAGCCGGGCAGGCTTGCGGCGGCGCCGGTGGTCGACGGCGATCTGCTGCCGACCTATCCGATGGATCGGTTCCAGCACGGGCGCTCGCATCGGGTGCCGTTGATGATCGGCACCAACAAGGACGAGGCGTCGCTGTTCCGGGTGTTCCGCTCGCCGATCATGCCGGTGACCCCGGACGCGGTGAACGCGATGCTCAGCGATGTGGCGGCCAGCCACCCGGAGCTGTCGCACGAGCGCATCGCCGAAATCACCTCCGCGTACCCGGATTTGGACAAGACGCGCGGCGCGCTGGCGATGTCCGGTGATGCCGCGTTCCGGATGCCTGCGCACTGGGTGGCCGACGCGCACGCACAGCACTCGCCGACCTGGATGTATCGCTTCGACCATGCGACGCCGATGCTGCGCGCGGCCAGGGTCGGCGCGGGGCATGCCACCGAACTGCCTTATGTATTCGGCAATTTCGGCTCGTTCAACCATGATCCGACGTTCTGGCTCGGCGGTCGCAAGGTCGCCATGGAGGTGTCGGGCCGAATGATGCGGCGCTGGTTGGCCTTTGCCACGCACGGGGTACCCGCCGCGCTCGACGGCTCGAAGCACTGGCCGCCGTACCGCCCGGACACGCGCACCACGTTGGTCATCGATACCGTCGACCGGGTAGTCGACGATCCCGACGCCGACCTGCACACCGCCTGGGGTGAGCAGGCCGTCGGCTTCAGCTGACGGTTGTCGGTTCGGGCGCGGGAGCGCGGCGGCCGAGGCGGACCGGCAGCTGCTCATATCCGTGCAGCGTGAACAACTTTCGCCGCCGCGGCGGACCGTCCAGTTGCAGGTCGGGGAAGCGGTCGAACAGGGCCTGCAGTGCGTAGACGCCTTCCATTCTGGCCAGGCTGGCGCCGAGGCAGACGTGGATGCCGTTGCTGAACGACAAGTGCTCCTTGGCATTCGAGCGGCCGATGTCGAAGCGGTTCGGCTCGGCGAACACCGCGGGATCGCGGTTGGCACCGGCCAGCGACAACACGACGGTGTCGCCGGCGCGTAGCCGCACGCCGTCGATTTCCACGTCGCACAACGCGGTTCGCGCCGTCGTCTGGACCGGCGAGTCGAAGCGAAGCACCTCTTCGACGGCGTTCGGCCACAGCTCGGGCTCGGTGCGCAGCCGCTCGAGCTGCTCCGGGTGGTTGACCAACTGGACAACGCCGTTGCCGATCAGGTTGACGGTGGTCTCGAAGCCCGCGCCCATCAGCAGGCTCGCTGATGCCTTGAGCGCGAACATATCCAGCTCGCCCGCGGTGGCCAGGGTGCTGAGGATATCGTCGCCCGGGGTGCGGCGCAGTCGCGCGATGTGCTCGTCCAGGTAGTCGTTCATCACCTCCATGGCCTGCAGCGCCTGCCGGTGCGCGCGCCAGGAGATGCCGACGTCGAGCAGCGGGGTCATCCGGTCGCCCCAGTGCAGGAACCGTTCCTTGTCCTCGTCGGGGAAGCCGAGCATCTCGGAGATGATCGCGATCGGGACCTGGGCGGCGAAGGCGGTGACCAGGTCGGCGGAGCCGCCGGACGGCAGCGCGTCCAGGAGTTCCTCGGTGACCGTCTCGACGCGCTCGCGCAGCCTGCCGATGGCGCGTGGGGTGAACGCGGAGGCGACCGGCTTGCGCATCTTGGTGTGCTCGGGCGGGTCGATCACCAGCATCGACGGCGGTTCCACCGGGTTCGCCGGCAGCGGGAAGTACTTGGCCAGCTTCTGGATCGGGCCGGGGACGTCGAAGCTTTCGGTGGTGCGCACGCCGAATCGATTGTCGCGCAGGATGGACCGGCACACCTCGTGATCGACGGACGCCCAGGAGATGGGGGTGCGGATCAGCCTGCCCTGGCCGCGTAGTTGCTCGATGAGCGGATACGGATCGGCGAACCCGGTTGGCCCGCCCATCAGCTCGGCGAACGGATCACCGCGCCGAGCTTGTAAGCGCAGCACGAGCCGGGGCGCGCCTTGAACGGACAACCAGCGGAACCAATACTGCGGCTTCATCATTCACCAACTCCGTCGTTGTGCGATATCTCCACCGTACGGAACCCGGCCAGGGTGTGGAACGTCCTCTAGTCGGACTTCCTGCTATACCGTGGTAGGAGCAGCCCACCAAGGTTCGCGATCAACTCACCCCTACCACCAAGCTACTGCCCCGAGCCGTCCTCGCGGTTCGATTCGAGCAGTTCCGCTGGCGGTTAAGCGCGTTGGGCGGTGACGCGTTCGGTTTCGATGCGGCGCTCGCGCAGGGCTGGATCGGGGTTGACCACCTGGACCAGCGAGGCGCCTGCGGCGAGGACCGCGATGAAGCCGTCGATGAGTTCGGCGGGGGTGTCCCACGGGGTGCTCGACAGCACCCGGTCGCCCTCGGAAAACCCTTGGCGGATGGCCGATTTCTTCGCTTCGGCGAGCACCTCCGCGACCGGCATGCCGTCCAGCGCGGCACCGGCGCCGCCAGGCAGGAACTGGTCACCGTGCACCCGAACGGAGGTCGCGAAGTCGGTCACGCCGACCGGCAGGTCACGCACCGGTGCGCCCATCGCGTCCAAGGAAAGCGCCGCGACCTCGGGGATGTTGTCGACGTCGTCGATACGGTCGGGTGTCACCAGGGCCAGCTCGGCGTGCTCGTCGGGGCGAAGCACCACCTCGGTGCCCGCCCACCAGCAGCCGAGCAGCACGGCGGCCGTTTGCCAGTGCGCGGGCAGCAGCACCGCGATCCTGGCGCCGGGGCTGAGGCCGAACTCGTCGCGAATCAGGTTGGCGGTCTTGGCCGCCCAGTTCGCCAGGGTCAGCCCGGACAGCTCGATCCTGGCGCCGGTGGCGTCGTCGTAGTAGGTGATACGCGGACCCGCTGGTTCGCGCGCGAGAATCGGATCGAGCACCTTCTCGGTGAGGGTGAGCGCCTTGTCGAATTCACGCATGGTCTAGTTCACGCATTTCGGTCCGTTCTGGCCTGCGTCGATCGGTGGGGCTGGCGGGACTGGCGTCGCGGTGGCGCTCGACGTTCCGGAGAAGTCGAACATGCCCCCGGCTGCCGAGCCCGGACCAGAATAGTCGCTCGCCAACACCACGCTCACCGAATCCGGCGACAGCGTCGTATCCGCCAGCACCGGCAGCCCACCGAGTGCCTTGGCCACGGCCTTGGCTTTGGCGTCGGAGGTGTTCGCGGCGAGCACCCGGCTGCTGGTGACGCTGGGGCCGGTGTAGTTGCCGACCAGACCCTCGCGGAAACCCTTACCGCTCAACGCCTGCGCGACCTGACCGGCCAGGCCGCCGACACCGCTGGCGTTGTACACGCTGACGGCCACCGTCGCCGGATCCACCGCGGGATCGTCCGAGTCGGCGGCCTTCCCGTCGACCAGCGAGCCGACATAGGACTTCACCGCCTTGGGGTCGACCTTCACCACGGATTCGCCGCTGGTCGTCATGTAATTCAGATCGGTGACCGGAATGGTCTCGAATTTCACCTGCCCGCCCGAAAGGTCCTGCAGCTGTTGCAGAAACGCGAGCACATCCCAGTCGTCGTCGAGCACGACCGTGCGCCCGACCGCGTCGCTGAGCTGTTTCATCTTCCCGGGATTGCTGAGGGTCTTGGCGTTGAGCACCTGCCCGACCAGCTGCGCCATGAACACCTGCTGGCGCACGATGCGATCGAGATCACCGCGCGGCAGATCATGGCGCTGGCGCACGAAGCTCAAGGCGGCCGGGCCGTCGAGGCGCTGGCGTCCGGCCGGAAAGTCGGCGCCGGACATCCATTCATCGACCGGAGCGTTCAGGCACACGTCGACCCCGCCGACCGCGTCGGTGAGCAGTACGAAGCCGAGCAGGCTCACCTCGGCGTAGTGATCGACGCTGATGCCGGTCAGATTGGCGACGGACTTGATCAGCGCCTGGCGGCCCGCCAGGGTGGACTGCTTGTCCGCGTCGGCCTCGGAGACACCCTGTTTCATCAGCTTCAGCCGCTGTGTCTCCTTGGTCGCGCCGTAGGCCGAGTTGATTTTGCCCTTGCCCAGGTCGGGAATGTCGACGTAGGAGTCGCGGGGGATGGAGATCGCGGTCGCGGACCGGCCGTCGTTCGGCACCCGGACCAGCACGATGGTGTCGGTGTTGGTGCCGACCTCGTCGCCCGCGTGCAGCAGCGCGCGTTCCCGGTCCGAGAGCGGGTTGCCGTGCGCGTCGGTGCGGCTGTCGACGCCGACGAGCAGGATGTCGACGGCGCCGTCGCGGCCGCCGCCGAGACCGAGGCCGCCGATGCGTTCGATATTGGAGATCAGGCTGTCGACGCTGTGCCAGGCGAAGCCGGTGATGACGAGCACCACAACGGCGATGACCGCGGCGAAGGCACGCAGCGGACCACCCGCGGGTAACAGCAGCGATTCAGCGCTGCGCGGTCGGGTCACCCGGGACCTCCTGCGCCGCAGCTACTTTGTGTCCTCTCGACAACTCGATATCCTTTCGACACGCTCGGGGCCTCATTCGACAGCACGGTCTGCGCGACCACCCCACCTTTCCGTATCCCCCCGCACCCATTCGGCAAACCCTTGTTCGCGGCGGGTGCCGCCCGAGGGCAACTGACTGAAGGCTAACGAATGGCGGCGCGGCCACCCGCAATCCGCAGGTGTGGCGGCGTGCCAGACTCGACCGTGTGACAGCTTCGACATCGTCCGGCACCGTCCGGCCCGCGCGCCTCGTGGTGACCGGAGCGGGTGGGCAGCTCGGGCAGGAACTGCTCCGCCGCGCACCCGATGCGCATGCCCTCGGCCGCCGCGACCTCGATATCACCGACGCGGCCGCGGTCGCTGCGGCTATCGAACCGGGGGATGTGGTGATCAACTGCGCCGCCTTCACCGCGGTCGACCGGGCCGAGTCCGAGGTAGCGGCGGCTTTCGCGGGCAACGAGACAGGGCCCGCCGTGCTTGCCGCAGCCTGTGCACGCGTCGGTGCCAGGCTGATTCAACTGTCCACCGACTATGTGTTCGCGGGCGTGCATGACCGCCCGTACGAGACCATCGATCCGACCGGCCCGGTCAGTGTCTACGGGCAGTCCAAACTCGCTGGCGAGCAGGCGGTGCTGAAGCTCGCGCCGGATGCGCATGTAGTGCGGACCGCGTGGGTATATGCCGGGCGCGGAAGCGATTTCGTCGCCACCATGGTGCGGCTGGAACGTGAACGCGACACCGTCAACGTGGTTGACGATCAGCTCGGGGCGCCCACCTATGCCGCGGATCTCGCGGCCGGTCTGCTGGAACTCGCGGGTCGTCCGGATGCCCCGCGCGTGCTGCATGCCACCAATGCCGGGGAGGCCACCTGGTTCGACCTCGCGCGGGCGGTATTCGAGGGGGTCGGCGCCGATCCGGCGCGGGTCCGGCCGTGTGATTCGTCCGCATTTCCGAGACCCGCACGGCGCCCGGCATATTCGGTGTTGTCGCACCGTGCCTGGGATGACGCCGGGTTGACTCCGTTGCGTCCGTGGCGGGTGGCACTGGAAGACGCGCTCTCGCGGTTGTCCGACTAGGCTGTGCGCTCGTGAGTGAGCGCAGCGAGCGAACCATAGGCTCGGATTCCGTCCATCAAGGCCTGGCCGTCGTCACGGTGACCTATTCACCGGGCGAGCACCTCGAGCACTTCATCACCACGCTGGCTGACGCCACCACCGAGAAACCGCAGGTGATTCTCGCCGACAACGGGTCGACCGACGGGGTGCCCGAGCTGATCGCCGAGGCCAACTCGCACGTGCGGCTGCTGCGCACCGGCGGCAATATCGGCTACGGCGGCGCGATCAACCGGGCCGTCGCGGAGATCGATCCGGACATCGAGTTCGTAGTGATCGCCAACCCGGACATCCGCTGGGGCACCGATTCCATCGACAAGCTGCTCGAAGCCGCGCAGCGCTGGCCGCGCGCCGGTGCGCTCGGCCCGCTGGTGCTGGAACCGGACGGCAGCGTCTACCCCTCGGCCCGCCAAGTGCCCGGCCTGCTCGACGGCGCCGGTCACGCGATCCTCGGCACGGTGTGGAAGACGAACCCGTGGACCCGCCGCTACCGCCAGGAGAACGAGCAGATCTCCGAGCGCGTCGTCGGCTGGCTGTCCGGCTCGTGCCTGCTGGTGCGGCGCGCGGCCTTCGACTCGATCGACGGCTTCGACTCGCGCTACTTCATGTACATGGAGGACGTCGACTTCGGCGACCGGATGGGCAAGGCGGGCTGGCACAACGTGTTCGTGCCGTCCGCCGAGGTCACCCACGCGAAGGGGCACGCCGCGGGGCGGCACCCCGAGGTGATGCTGCCCGCCCACCACGCGAGCGCGTACCGATTCCAGGCCGACCGGCATCCGCACTGGTGGCAGCTGCCGTTGCGGCTCGCGTTGCGGGCCGGACTTGCGGTGCGCTCCCGGATTGCGGTTCGATCGGCGCTGCGTCAACAGGCGCAGGACGCGAGTCAACAGGCGCAGGACACGGGTAAATAGGCGCAGGGCGCAAGTCAACAAGCGCAGGGTGCAGGTCAACAAGCCCGAGAAGCGGGCCAGTAACCACGCGGCTGGGCGACAATGGGCGACGGGCCCGCACGGATACGGGCGCGGCCCGGAGTGAACTGGCGCGAGCCGTGCGTCGATCGGCGCGCGAGCAACAATCGATCCACTGTGAACAGGGGACCTTGAATGGCCGGAAATGCAGGCACCGACGCCGTGATCCTGGTGGGCGGGCAGGGCACACGACTGCGCCCGCTCACCCTTTCGGCACCAAAGCCGATGCTGCCGACGGCCGGGCTGCCGTTCCTCACGCATCTGCTCGCCCGCATCGCCGAGGCCGGGATCACGCACGTCGTGCTTGGCACCTCGTTCAAGGCGGAGGTGTTCGAGGAGCACTTCGGCGACGGTTCCGAGCTCGGTCTCGAGCTGGAGTACGTCACCGAGACCGAGCCGCTCGGCACCGGCGGCGGCATCCGCAATGTGCTGCCCAAGCTGCGCGCCGACACCGTGATGGTGTTCAACGGTGACGTGCTCGGCGGCACCGAACTCGGCGCGGTGCTCGACACGCACGAGTCGACCAATGCCGACGTGACGTTGCACCTGGTCCGGGTGAGCGATCCGCGTGCCTTCGGTTGCGTGCCCACCGACGAGAACGGGCGGGTCACCGCGTTCCTGGAGAAGACCCAGGATCCGCCGACCGATCAGATCAACGCGGGCTGCTATGTCTTCCGCCGCGAGTACATCGAGAAGATCCCGGCAGGACGTCCGGTCTCGGTGGAGCGCGAGGTGTTCCCGCAGCTGCTTGCCGAGGGTGCTCGCGTCCAAGGCCACGTCGACACCTCGTACTGGCGCGATATGGGCACTCCAGAGGACTTCGTGCGCGGCTCCGCCGACTTGGTTCGCGGTATCGCGCCTTCGCCCGCGTTGCCTGGCCAGCGCGGCGAATCTCTGGTCCACCCCGGCGCGGGTGTCGCGCCCGGCGCGCTCCTCATCGGCGGCACGGTCGTCGGTCGCGGTGCCGAGGTCGGCGCGGGGGCTCGCCTCGACGGCGCGGTCATCTTCGACGGCGCCATCATCGAGGCGGGTGCCACGGTCGAACGCTCCATCATCGGTTTCGGCGCCCGCATCGGCCCCCGCGCCCTCGTGCGCGACGGCGTCATCGGTGACGGCGCGCAGGTCGGTGCCCGCTGCGAACTACTACGCGGCGCGCGAGTCTGGCCCGGCGTCGAGATCCCCGACGGCGGAATTCGCTTCTCCACCGACGTCTGATCGGAAGATCTTCGCGCAGGCCCTCTTTCGAGTTGCCTGCGCGAAGGCTTCGGTCACGCTTTGGTTTTCCAGACGTAACGGGTCTTCGGACGGCCCGCGCGACCGTAATCCGAACGGCGAGTGACCAATCCGTCGTCGGCCAGCTTCTCCAGGTAACGCCACGCGGTAATGCGGGAGACGCCGATGGTGGTCGCGGTGTCGGCGGCGGTGATGCCATCGGGCGCCGCCCGCACGGTGCGCGAGATTTCGTCGAGGGTCTGTGGCGCAACACCTTTGGGGGTCGTCGCCCGCTGGTCGGGGGTGCGTAGCGCGCTGAGTGCGCGGTCGATGTCGTGCTGGGAGACCGCCGTCTCGCCCGCGGGCAGGGCGGTGCGGAATTCGCGGTAGCGGTCGAGTTTGTCGCGAAAAGCGGCGAAGGTGAACGGCTTCAAGAGATAGAGGACAACGCCGTGCGAGACGGCGGTGCGCACCATGGCGAGGTCGCGGGCCGAGGTGATGGCGATGACGTCGGGTCGGGGAGCGAGGCCGGTCAGTGCCGCCGCGACATCGAGGCCGCTGGCATCGGGCAGCCCGATATCCATGAGCACCAGGTCGATCGGCGTGCCCTCGGCCGCGGCGTCGGCGGCCGCGCGCATCGCCTCGCGACCGGTGTGCGCCACCCCGACGGGCGTAAAGCCCTCGATGCGGTCCACATAGGCGCGGTGTGCCTCGGCGATGAGTGGTTCGTCCTCGACGATCAGCACTCGGATCACTGTGCGTCCTTTCGCGGAATCGTCACGGTTACCGCGCTTTCCGGATCTAGTTCGGTACGAATGGTTCCCCCGTGCCGGGCCACCAGGCGGTGGACCAGCGCGAGGCCGAGCCCGTGATGGTCGGCCTTTGTCGAATAGCCGCGCTGCGAGGCCCGCGCGAATGTCTGCTCCGACATGCCGGGCCCGCTGTCGGCGACGCGCACATACAACGCTGAATCCTGTTCTGCCGAAACGCCGTCGGTATTTTCGCCGGTCGCATCGCCGCGGTGTCCAACGGTGACCTCCACCCAGCCCGACGGGCTGTCGGCGGCGGCGTCGATGGCGTTGTCGATCAGGTTGCCGACCAGCGTCACCGTTTCCTGCGGGGAGAGCGGCTCGATCGAGTCGAGCGCGGTCTCCTCGGTGATGGTCAACTCGATGCTGCGCTCGGCCGCCTGATTCACCTTGCCGAGCAGCAGCGCGGCCAGCGCGGGCGAGCCGACCGCGTCCAGCAGTCGATCGATAAGCGCTTGGGACAGTTGGAGTTCCGAGGTCGCGAACTCCACCGCGTCCTGATAGCGGCCCAACTCGACCATGGTGACCACGGTGTGCAGCCGGTTGGCCGATTCGTGCGCCTGCGCGTGCAGCGATTCGGCGAAACTGCGCACCGAGTCGAGTTCGCCCATCACCGCCCGCAATTCGGTGTGGTCGCGGATCGTCATGACGGTGCCGATCGGCCGTCCCTCCCAGGTGACGATGTCCTGGTTGATGAGCAGGATGCGGTCGCCGGTCACGTGCATCTCGTCGCGGACAACGCCCCAGCTCATCTGCTGCATCGAGGTCGGCAGGTCGCCGCGGCGCACCTCGCCGTCGGGCAGTTCGAGCAGCCTGCGCGCCTCGTCGTTGACCACCTCGGCCAGCTCGCCCGCCATGCCGAAGACCACGAGTCCCTCGTGGATCGAATGCAGGACGGCGTCGTGCTGTTCATACATGGCGCGCAACTCGTCGGGCGCAAGGCCGTGCGTCTGCCTGCGCAGCCGACGGCTCAGCAGAAACGACCCGCTGCCAGAGACCGCGAGACCCGCCGCGGCGACGCCGAGGATCAGCGGCAGCTGCGTGGCGACCTGGTCGCCGATCTTGGCGCGGGTCACCCCGGCCGACACCAGCGCGACAACGCGCCCGCCGTCGTAGACCGGCGTCACCGCGCGGATGGACGGGCCGAGGGTGCCGGTGAACGTCTCGGTGAACGTCTCCCCGGCCAGCGCGCGGTCGATGTTCCCGCTGAACGGCTGTCCGATCATGGCCGTGTTGGTGTGGGTGTAGCGGGTGCGGTCCGGCGCCATGACGACGATGAAGTCCATGCCGGTCGCGGTGCGGATACGCTCGGTCACCGGTTGCAGCAGTGCGGTGGGGTCGGGGGCGTAGACGGCACTCAGGGTGGACCGAGCCTCAGCCACACTCACCGCGACATCTCGCACCTCGCGGGTGGTCGTCACGTCGCTGTGATGGCGGGCGTCGAGCACCGCGAGCACCGCGCCGACGGCGACCATCAGGGTCAGCACGATCAGCTGTAGTGCGAAGGCCTGACCGGCCAGGGATAGCCGACCGCGTCTCACTAGCTGCTTTCCTCCGCTGAACGTAATGCACCAAACCGTGACCGGCGTCACCCGGACCGTCATCATTCTGCCTGGAGGGCGTGAGGCACCTCACGTCGGCACCACCTCGGAGGACATCACCACTTATGAGCGAAGCAACACCGGAGGCACAACCACGCAAGCGTGACCGCACCCACTGGCTGTATCTGGCCGTCATTCTCGCGGTGATCGCGGGCATTCTCGTGGGTTGGCTCGCGCCAGGGTTCGGGCAGTCGGTTGCTCCGCTCGGCACCATTTTCGTCAATCTGATCAAGATGATGATCGCGCCGGTCATCTTCTGCACCATCGTGCTCGGCATCGGTTCGATCCGGTCGGCGGCGACCGTCGGCAAGGTCGGCGGGCTGACCATCGCGTACTTCATGGTCATGTCGACCGTCGCGCTGGTCATCGGGCTCGTTGTCGGCAATGTGATTTCGCCGGGCACCGGATTGAATATCGGCAAGACCGTCGGTGCCGGCAAGGATCTCGCGAAGACCGCACACAGCGCCGGCGGCACCTGGGACTTCCTCACCAGCATCGTCCCGACGACCATGTTTTCCTCGCTGACCTCGGGCAGCACGCTGCAGGCCCTGTTCATCGCGCTGCTCGTCGGGTTCGCGGTGCAGGCGATGGGTAAGACGGGTGAGCCGATCGTGCGCGGTGTCGCGATTGTGCAGAAGCTCGTTTTCCGCGTGCTGGTGATGATTCTGTGGCTCGCGCCGATCGGTGCGTTCGGCGCGATCGCGAATCTGGTCGGCAAGAGTGGACTGGACGCCGTGGTGAAGTTGGGGACGTTGATGATCGCGTTCTACCTGACTTGCTTGATATTCGTGTTCGGCGTGCTCGGGGTGATGATGTGGGCCATCGCTCGGGTGTCGGTGCTGAAGCTGGTCCGCTATCTGGCCCGTGAGTATCTGCTGATCCTCGCGACCTCGTCGTCGGAGTCGGCGTTGCCTCGGTTGATCGCGAAGATGGAGCACATGGGCGTCGAGCGGACGACCGTGGGTGTGGTTGTGCCGACCGGATATTCGTTCAATCTGGACGGGACTGCAATTTACCTGACAATGGCGTCGTTGTTCATCGCCGATGCGATGGGTAAACCGCTCAACATCGGCGAGCAGGTCGGCCTGCTGCTGTTCATGATCGTGGCGTCCAAGGGCGCGGCCGGTGTCACCGGTGCCGGCCTTGCCACGCTGGCCGGTGGCCTGGAGAGTCACCGCCCCGAATTGCTCGACGGCGTCGGCCTGATCGTCGGCATCGACCGCTTCATGTCCGAGGCCCGCGCCCTCACCAACTTCTCCGGCAACGCCGTCGCCACCGTGCTCATCGGCACCTGGACCAAAACCATCGACATCGAGCGCACCCGCGACGTGCTCAACCGCAAACTTCCCTTCGACGAACAAACCATGGTCGATAACGACCACGGCGCGCAGCCGCAGCAGGAGCCCGACACCAAAGACCTGGTTCCGGCCTAGCTGCTCTGTGAAACACGAAGGGCCCGCAGGATCTGCGGGCCCTTCGCGCTGTCCGGAGTCAAGGCAGCAGGTTGAATGCCGACAGGTGGCGAGGGCGAACCAAGCGGAAATGCTTGAGGTCAAGCGTCGCCACATTCAGCGCGCCCAAGCGTTCGGCAACGGCGATGACCGATGCGTCAACCGACCCGAGCGGAAGATCCGCATACTTCAGGATCAATTCGTGAACACGCCGTAGGTCGTGGTGAGTCAGTGGCTCCAGCTCGAGGCCGCCATCCAGTAGGGCGGCGATGAACATTGCCTCTGCATGCGTACCGCTGCGTTGCTCCAGTAGGTAACAGACCTCGGTGAGCACCGGTGCGGGCACTATCAGTGGGCCCTCCGCTGTCTCGAGTAGATCGGCGCACTCCTTGTGCCGATTGTCGCGACTGTTGATGGCGGCGACGATCGGCCCGGTGTCCAGGATGATCACTCGGTGCCGCCCAGGCCCTCTCTGACTACCTCGGCCGACCGCTCGGCTAGATCGGGTTCCGCTTCGAGAGTGCCGATGAAACCCAAGGATCGGCGACGCGGCATATCGACAGCGTCGGATCCTTTGCCCGCATCGTGGGCTTCGGCAAGCTCGCCAGCGATCTTGCCGAGCTCGGGATCTTCGGCGACGAGCAACCGCAGCCGCCGAACCTGAGTGGTCGACAGATGATCCACCAGGCGATGGACCTCTTCGTACTCGTGTGCTGCGGTCATGCTCTGAGTCTACTGAGCGACTGGCCGATCCCGATACGGTCGGCAGCCAGTGTCAGGACGCCCAATTCTCGGGGTTGAGGTGGTGTTGGGTAAGGGCGGTGCTCTTAGTGCGGTCTTGCTCATCTGCCTAGCGTCGCTAGGTTCGAGAGCAACCATAACGGAGCTTCGGTAGTTTGTCTAGCACTGCTAGTATTTAGTCATGAGTCCCCAGGCCCGCAAGGAACGTGAACGAGCCGAACGTCATCAGCGGATCATCGATACCGCGCGTGAGCTGGCGGAATCGCAGGGCTGGGAGGCGGTGACCGTGCGCAGGCTTGCCGAGCTCATCGAGTACAGCCAGCCCGTCCTGTACAGCCACTTCGCGGGCAAGTCGGCGATCGTGACGGCGGTGGCCCTGCAGGGCGTCGCGGACCTGGCCGTCGTGCTGCGCAAGGCCCATGATGAGGCGGCGGGCCCGGCTGACGCGCTGTCCCGCGTCAGCCGCGCCTATCTGGATTTCGCCGCCGCCAACCCGGCCCGCTACGAGGCGATGTTCATGATGAACGTCGACCTCGTCTGGGGCCTGGACGCGCCGCAGCCGCTGCGCGACTGCTTCGCGGAACTGGAGGCCTTGTTCCGCCCGTTCGTCGCCGAGGCGGACCTCGGCGCCCGCACCGAGGTGGCCTGGAGCGCGCTGCACGGCCTCGCGACCCTCGACGCGCACGGCCGCCTCCGGCCGGACCTGCGCGAACAGCGCCTCGACATTCTGGTCGCCGAATGGCTGGCCGCGGTCGGCGCGGATCCCGCCTAGCCGCATACCGTGAGCGAATCCCGTTCCCGCGGACCGAATCGACCTCGGTCTGCGGTGCTGGGCGACGCCTTCGTCCCGATCCGGCAGGCCGGGTGTGATTGGGCGCGCATTTCGCGGGCCGAGGTGTGCCGATCGGTAGCGTGAAGACATGCCTGATGTTGTGGTCGTCGGTTCCGGGCCGAACGGTCTCGCCGCCGCGGTGATTCTGGCGAAGGCCGGGCTCTCGGTGGAGGTGTACGAGGCCGAGTTCACGGCGGGCGGCGGGTCGCGCACGGCCGAACTGACGCTGCCCGGATTTCAGCACGACGTGTGTGCCGGTGCGCATCCGATGGCGTTGGCGTCCCCGTTCTTTCGCGCGTTCGATCTCGCGGCGCACGGCGTCGAGCTACTTACGCCGGAGGCGTCCTACGGTCATCCGCTTGACGGCGGCACGGCGGGGATTGCCTGGCGTGATCTGGAGCGGACCGTCGATGGTCTCGGCCGCGACGGTGCCACCTGGCGTTCGCTGTTCGAACCGCTGGTGCGGAACTGGGCGGCGGTGGTCGACTTCGCGATGTCGGACCTGCGCCGCCCACCCAGGGACCTGCTTACCGCGCTGCGGTTCGGCCTGCGGACGCTCGAGCAGGGATCACCGTTGTGGAACACCAGGTTTCAAGACGACGCCGCCCCCGCCCTGCTGACCGGTGTCGCCACCCACGCGATCACCCCGCCGCGCCGCGTGCCCGCCGCGGGCGCCGGACTCCTGCTCGGCACGCTGGCGCACGCGGGCGGCTGGGTGATCCCACGGGGTGGCAGCCAGGCGATCCCGAACGCGCTGATCGCCGAGCTCGAACGCCTCGGCGGCCGGGTGCACACCGGCCACCGCGTCGACTCCCTAGGGCAGTTCGACGACGCACGCGCGGTCGTGCTCGATCTCGCGCCCGCGGAAATGCTTCGCATCGCGGGCCATCGGTTCCCGGACCGATACGTCAAGCGGCTCAGGCATTTCCGCTACGGCGGCGCCGCGTGCAAGGTCGATTTCGCACTCGCCGGCCCGGTGCCATGGCAGGCCGATGGCCTCGATCGCGCCGGAACCGTGCACCTGATCGGCACCCGAGCCGAGGCCATGGCCGCCGAACGCGCGGGCGCCGCGGGGCAGCACGCGGAGCGGCCGTACGTGCTGTCCATCCAGCCCGGTGTGGTCGATCCAACTCGCGCTCCGGCAGGCAAGCAGACGTTCTACACCTACGCGCACGTGCCGAACGGCTCGACCCGTGACGTCAGCGAGACGGTCATCGCCCAGGTCGAGCGCTTCGCCCCCGGCTTCCGCGACCTGATCCTCGCCAAGCATGTCTACACCGCGGCCGAAATGCCCGCGCACAACGCCAATTACATCGGCGGCGACATCTCGGCGGGCGCGATGACCCTGCGCCAGTTCGCCTTCCGTCCCACCCCGAGCTGGAACCCTTACGCCACACCGCTTCCCGGCGTGTACCTGTGCTCCTCGTCGACCCCACCCGGGCCCGGCGTGCACGGCATGTCCGGCCTGCACGCCGCCCGCAGCGTGCTGCGCCAGCGCTTCGGCATCACGACCGACCCGCTGGCCCTGCTCCGCAACCCTTAGCTAGACGGACTCGGAACGGTAGAGATCCGGTTCGAGATACATCACGCGGGCCGCTGGCACGGCGGCGCGGACGCGTGCTTCGGCGTCATCGATGGCCGTGGCGAGCTGCGCGACATCGAGGCCGGGCACCGCGCCGATCTTGGCGGCCACCAAAAGCTCGTCGGGGCCGAGGTATTGGGTCTTGAGGTGGATCACGCGGTCGATGCGGTCACCGTCGACCAGGTTCTCGCGAATGAGCCGGTCCTCGGCGGGGGTAGCGCCTTCGCCGATGAGCAGGCTCTGCATCTCCACGATCAGCACGATGGCGATGACGCCGAGCAGGACGCCGATGGCGAGGGTGCCGACACCGTCCCACACCGCGTCGCCGGTGAGCATGGTCAGTCCGACGCCGGCGAAGGCGAACACCAGACCGATCAGCGCGCCGGTGTCCTCGAGCAGCACCACCGGCAGTTCCGGGCTGCGCGAGTTACGAATGAACCGCCACCAGCTCGAATTGCCCTTGAGCGGCGCGGATTCGCGCATCGCTGTCCGGAAGCTGTAGGACTCCAGCGTGATCGCGATGAACAGGATGACGATCGCCACGATCGGCGAGCTCAGTTCCTCCGGATGCTGGACCTTGTGCACGCCCTCGTAGAGCGCGTAACCGGAGCCGAGGGTGAATAGCACCAGCGCGACGATGAACGAGTAGAAGTAGCGATTGCGCGCGTATCCGAACGGGTGCAGCGCGTCGGCCTCCTGCGCGGCGCGCTGCTGACCGAGCAGCAGCAGGGCCTGGTTGCCGGTGTCGGCGACCGAGTGCACCGCCTCGGCGAGCATCGAGCCGGAACCGGTG
The DNA here is from genome assembly GCF_045040275.1 of Nocardia sp. NBC_01499. Lineage (NCBI taxonomy): Bacteria > Bacillati > Actinomycetota > Actinomycetes > Mycobacteriales > Nocardiaceae > Nocardia > Nocardia sp. NBC_01499. The sequence continues at coordinate 7,259,495 of NZ_CP109426.1, forward strand.
ATCAGCGCGCCGACGAACTTCGCGACGGCGATCCCCGCGTTCGCCGACAACGCGGCGAGAATCGCCTTCTTGCCACCACCAGCCGACATGCCCTGGACGTCCTCTCTCCGAATTGTCCGATCCTGGCTAACTTAGCGTGTGCGGGCCGCCGGATACCCGAGGCCTGACCGATCACCGCCGCAGCGGCGAATCACACGTTGCCGACGCAGGCACAGAAGAGCTGGGCGGCGCCGTCCAGCGCGCGGGCGCGAATGTCGGTGTCGGCGGCCGAGATCCACGCGGCGGCGCCGCGCTCGAGCGTCAACTCGGCCTCGCCGTGCAGCAGTCGCACCGACCCCGCCGTGCACAGCACGATGCCGGGACCCGCCGCGGTGAGCGGGACCTGCGCCGAGCCTTCGGTGAGGTCGAAGCGGCGCAGTTCGAATTCCGGTGCTGGGGTGCGGTAGCGGACCGAGCCGTCGCCTGCCGGTTCCGGCAGCACGACGGGGAGGTTGATCGGTTCGAAGTCGAGCACCCGCAACAGTTCCGGCACATCGACGTGTTTGGGGGTGAGACCGCCGCGCAGCACATTGTCGGAGTTGGCCATGATCTCCACGCCGAGTCCGCGCAGGTAGGCGTGCAGATTACCGGCCGCGAGGAACAGTCCCTGGCCGGGTTCCAGGGTCAGCCGGTTCAGCAGCAGGGCCGCGAGTACACCGGCGTCGCCGGGGTAGGCCTCGGCGAGTTCGAGGGTGGTGCGCGCCTCAGGGGTGAACTCGCGCTTGCCTTTTCCGGACAGGTAGCGCACGCAGCCGTCGAGCACCTCGGGCAGCAGCGTCGCGAGCACGTGCTGCGGCAGCGTGATCCAGGTGGTGAACAGGGTGCGCAGGCCGTCGGAATCCGGTTGCGCGGCAAGCAGGTTGGCGAACGAGGTGAGGCCGTCGACCTGAAGCGCGCGCAGCAGTTCGACGGTGCGGTTCGGATCGCGGAAGCCGGCCAGCGCCTCGAATCGGTCCAGTGCCACAACGAGTTCCGGCTTGTGGTTGTCGTCGCGGTAGTTGCGCATCGGCGAGTCCAACGCGACATTGGTGCGGTTCTCCCGTTCGAATCCCGCGCGTGCCTGCGCGGTGCTCGGGTGCGCCTGCAGCGACAGCGGCTCCTCGGCGGCCAGGATCTTCAGCAGGAACGGCAGCTTGCCGCCGAATTCCTGGGCGGCGGGGCCCAATTCGCGTTTCGGATCCTCGGCGACATAATCGAGCAGCGACCGGCTGTCGCCATCGATCAGGACGTGCGCCGGGTCGGCGGGATGCGCGCCGAACCACAGTTCGGCCTCCGGATGCGCGGACGGAACGGGTCGGCCGCACAGCTGAGCGAGCGCGGTGCGCGAGCCCCAGGCATACGAGCGCAGCGCACCAACGAGTTCGTGCACTAGTAACTTCCCCCGAACTGCCCTTGGTCGTCGGTCGCGGTGCCTCGGGTGCCGATCAGCCGTAGGTAGGCGGCGGCCATTTCCAGCCGCACCGCGAGCACAGCGAGCTGTTCGAGTTCACCGCCGGTTCCGGGAGCCGGCTCCTCGGGGCGCGGCGGGGCAGGCACGGACGGGTCGATGAGACCGGTGTGCAGCAGATCGAGCTCGGCGGCCACCAGGTCGGCGTCGACCAGGCTGGAGCCGGTGCCGCCGAACACGGCGATCCGGCGCCGCGCGGCGGACTGGTCGGGGTCGGCGCTGAGCACGAACACCCGGATGCGTTCCACCTGGACCGGCCCGTCGAGTTCCTCGTCGTGGAACAGCGGATCGAAGCCGGGCGCGGATTCGCCTGCGGCCTCGACCATTCGGGACTTGGCGGCCACCGCCTCGGCCAAATCGACGGCGGTGGCGACCCGGCCCGCCGACTGCAGCAGCACCTCGGCGCCGTGCTCGGCCAGCTCGGCCGCGGCGGGGGAGTCGCCCGCGAACACCACACCGCGCTGATGCATCCGCGAGGCGAGTGTTTTGGCCGGGTTGCGGAAGACCTCGTTGGTCGGCCCGGCGCGCAACGCCTCCGCGTCGAGCACGTCGGCAAGCTCGGTGAGGTCTGGCACGAACGATCCGCTGCGTTGCGGGTCGACCGCGCGCAGGACGGCGATCCCGGCGGCAAGGAAGCGCAGCAGGCGATTGTGATCGAGCACCTGGACCCGAGGCGCGAGCACGGCGGCCCGGCCCGCCGCGACGGCGCGCATCGGTCCTTCGATGGGTGCGGCGACGACCACCTCGGCGCCGCGGCGCAGCGCACGATCTACCGCGTCGGTCAGGCGCGGGTCGCCGGCGTCGTCACCGGCGACAAGCACGACATCGAGCGGGCCGACCCAGGGCGGCAGCGCGGTGACGGGTACGACGGGCAGCCCGGCGCGGTCGCCGAGCGCGGCGACGAGCAGGCTCGCGGCCCGTGCGGCTCGGCCAGAGCCGGAGACGAGTACCACGCTGCGCGGTCGCAGGCCGTCCAGGCGCGCGAGCGCGTCCTCACCGACGGCTGCCGCGGTGGCACGGACTTGAGCGCCGCCCGAGGCGGCCGAGCGCAGGGCGCCGCCGGTATCGGCCGCCTCGAGCGAAGCGGCGTCATCGAGGTCGAGCACCGGTGTTCCAGCGATCATCGGGCGTCCCACCTCCCCTCATCGCGCTGAGTCGTTTCCGCCCTCGCTCGCTCCCGGGTCAGCTGCCACGCCGGGCTCGAGGTGGACGAATCCAAGGCCTGTGATTCCACTATTCCAGTCAGGAGCGGACGATGCTCAGAATCTCGGTTACGAGTACGTCTACTTCTTCCGGCGATCGGGCTTCGACGTTGAGCCTGAGCAGCGGTTCGGTATTCGACGCGCGCAGATTGAACCAGGCGTCGTCGGCGAGCTGGATGGTCACGCCGTCCAGCCTATCCACCGAGATCGTCCGATCCCCGAATGCCTCCACCACAGCCAATGTCCGCTCCTTCGCGTCCGGCACTGTGGAATTGATCTCTCCGGAGGCCGCATATGTTTCATATGCCGCCATCAGCTCCGACACCGGCCGGTCCTTCTCGCCGAGCGCGGCGAGCACGTGCAGCGCGGCGAGCATGCCGGAGTCGGCGCCCCAGAAGTCGCGGAAGTAGTAGTGCGCGGAGTGCTCGCCGCCGAACACCGCGCCGGTGGAGGCCATCTGCTGCTTGATGAACGAGTGGCCGACCCTGGTGCGCACCGGGGTGCCGCCGAGCGCGGTGACGAGCTCGGGCACCGCGTGCGAGGTGATCAGGTTGTGGATGATGACCGCGCCAGGTTCCTTGACCAGTTCGCGCTCGGCGACCAGCGCGGTGATGGTGGACGGGGACACCGGGTCGCCCTTCTCGTCCACCACGAAGCAGCGGTCGGCGTCGCCGTCGAAGGCGAGTCCGATATCGGCGCCCGACTTGACCACCAGGTCCTGCAGATCGACCAGGTTCTTCGGATCGAGCGGGTTGGCCTCGTGGTTCGGGAAGGTGCCGTCGAGTTCGAAGTACAGCGGCACGATGGTGACCTGTGGCAGCGCGTCGAACACGGCGGGCACGGTGTGGCCGCCCATGCCGTTGCCCGCGTCCACCGCGATGGTGAGCGGGCGGACCGCGCTGAGATCGACGAGGCCGCGCAGGAAGCTCGCGTAGTCGGCGAGCAGGTCGACCTTGGTCGCGGTGCCGTGCGCGCCGTCGTAGCCGGGGACGCCCTCGGCGACTTCGCTCTTGATGGTGGCCAGGCCCGTGTCTTGGCCTACCGGAATGGCTTTGGCGCGGCACATCTTGATGCCGTTGTAGCGGGCCGGGTTGTGGCTCGCGGTGAACATGGCGCCGGGGCAGTTCAGGCTGCCCGAGGCGAAGTAGAGCTGATCGGTGGACGCGAGCCCGATGTGCACCACGTCGAGGCCCTGCGCCAGCACACCGTCGGCGAAGGCCGCCGACAGCTCGGGGGAGGAGTCGCGCATGTCGTGTCCGATGACGGCCCGCGTCGCGCCTTCCGCGCGCATCAGCCTGGCGAACGACGCACCGATATCGGTGACGAATTCGGCGTCGAGCTGTTCACCGACCACACCGCGAACGTCGTAAGCCTTGATCACCGCGTTTACGAATTCGGCAGAGCGGGCGACTGTCATGCCCACCACCCTAGGGGATGGCAGTCGGCGAAGCCGACGGGGTGGGTTGAGCGCAGTGGTTGCGCCGCTTGGGTTTGACCCGGTCCTCGGCTTGTTCAGGAGGGCGGGTCGGGCAGTACGCGCAGATGGCCACGGCGGCCGGTGCGGGTGGTGCGCTGCGGCGGTGGCGTGTAGTCGCGGTAGCCGCGCTGGTCGTGTTCCGGCGGGCGGCGGCGCAGCCCGGCCTCGCGGACCGCTTCGGCGAGCGCGGTCAGGTCGTCGTCATCCGGTGTGCTGGAGGAGAATCCGCCTTCGTGGCGGACCATTTCCCAGCCCTTCGGCGCGGTGATGCGGGAGCCGTGTGTTTCGCAGAGATCCCAGGAGTGTGGTTCGGCGACGGTCGCGAGTGGTCCGACAACGGCGGTCGAGTCCGAGTACACATAGGTGAGCGTCGCGACGGCCGGATTCTTGCAACCTGGACGGCAGCAACGACGCATGGGGATCACGCCGATGAGAGTAACCCGCTCGGCGTGCCGATGTGGATAGACACGCTCATGATTCGGGCAAAAACTCCCGTTACGCGGCGGCTGCCGCTGGCGGGCGAAGGGCCTCGGGCCGTGCGGTCGCACCCGAGGTCGTGTCGGTGCGCGGTCTGCGGGCCGCGCACCGTGTGTTGGTTATCAGTTATCGCTGCTCGCAACAACATTCGTTACCGAGGTGCGCGCGGCTTGGTGCGTTTTTACTCGGGTTCGGGGTCGATGATGTCCGGATCGACGCCGAGGTAGGTGGCGATCTGCTGGACGAGCACCTCGCGCAGCAGGTCGACCAGGTCGTCTGGATCGCTCGCGCGCAGCTCGAGTGGCTTGCGGAACAGCACCACCCTGGCGCGGGTCGCGGTGCCGTGCCGGTCGACGCCCGCCGGGATGAGCCGCGACAGCGGCACCGGGCCGTCGGCGACGACCTCGTCCGGCCAGGTGACCGAATCCGGATGCAGCGGACGGATTTTCGGCACATCGTCGACCGCGATATCGAGTTTGGTGAGCCGGTCGTGCCAGCGCGTGTCCAGCGGCGCGAACGCCTCGAGCACCAGCCGATCGAACTTCTGTCCCCTGGTGCGCCAGGCCGGCACCGTTGGCGGCAACATCGGCCCACGCACGCCGCGACCACGGCGGATCACCGACCGTGCGGTCGGCGGACGACGATTACGGGAACGTGCCATGGGTTAAAACCTAGTCAGCCCGCCCGGTACCCGCGCACCCAGTGCTGTCCAAGTCGCCGCGTCGTGCTGGCCGACGGTGTTCGAGCGGGGCAGGGGCGTACCCCCGGAGCTACCCGCGTGTTCGCGAGAACTGTTGTCGCCGTAGCGAGTTGTCGCGATCGCGGATAACTCGGGGGCCAACCCAAGTCTGCTAGCCGATGCCGCGCTTGAGGCGGCGACGCTCCCGTTCGGAGAGACCGCCCCAGATGCCGAAGCGCTCATCGTGGGCGAGTGCGTATTCCAGGCACTCGTCACGCACCTCGCAGCCCATGCAGATCCGTTTCGCCTCGCGAGTCGAGCCGCCCTTCTCTGGGAAGAACGCCTCCGGATCGGTCTGCGCGCACAGGGCGCGCTCTTGCCACTGTTCTTCGATGGATTCGAACATCTCGTCGAAGCCCGTGACGACCAGGCTGAGCCGGGGCGCTGACGCTTCGTCGCCCATGTCAGGCTGAACCATCGGGACTTCGTCACCCCCCTCACGATCGATCCAGCCGTTGTTTGCGCAGACGCCACGTGCTGCGCCTGCTGTGGAATCGGTCGGCGAGACCATCTCGTTGGCCATCGCTCCGCCTCCTCACTGTGTGTTAGCGCAGAATGATTCGATCCGTCGGACCAACACGCTTACCGACGGCCATACCCCGCGACGTTGTCCCGCGGACGTCCCCGAGCTCGTCATCTCGATGCGAACATCTGTTCGAAAAGCCGTTCGCGCCTTGCACTCTCGCGCGAACCCGAAATGACATGACTGTGATTAGACACGCCGGACGTGTCGATGGTCAAGCGGCCGTCGCTATTCCGTTACTATCCGCGAACGCTTTCGAAGATGATCTTGAGTCGGAGTAGGGCAAATGACCAGCAACTATGGCATGAACATCGCCCGGTCCGGCAGCGCATAGGCTGTGCGGATGTGACTTCCCTTCAAGCGGACACCGAACCCGTCGGCGGGCCACGGATTGCCGTCCTGGTCGGGGGTGTCGGCGGCGCTCGCTTTCTCCAGGGCGTCCGGGAACTGCTGCCCGATGCCGATGTCTCCGCGATCGTGAACGTCGGTGACGACGTCTGGATGCATGGCCTCCGGATCTGTCCTGACCTTGATACCTGCATGTACACCCTTGGTGGCGGCATCGATACCGAGCGCGGTTGGGGCAGGCCCGCCGAGACCTGGCACGCCAAGGAAGAGCTGGCCAAGTACAACGCGCAACCGGACTGGTTCGGTCTCGGCGATCGCGACCTCGCCACGCATTTGGTTCGGAGCGAAATGTTGCGCGCCGGGTACCCGCTGTCCGCGGTGACCGAGGCGCTCTGCAACCGATGGCAGCCGGGCGTGAAACTGATCCCGGCAACCGACGATCGGTGTGAAACGCATGTGGTTGTGAGCGACCCCGACAACCCTGGCGAACGTCGCGCGATCCATTTTCAAGAGTGGTGGGTTCGCTATCGCGCGAACATCGAGACCCATGGATTCGCCACAATTGGGGCAGAGGACGCCAAACCAGCCCCAAATGTGATCGAGATCATAGAGTCCGCGGATGTGGTCTTGCTCGCTCCCTCCAACCCCGTGGTGAGCATCGGCGCCATCCTCGCGGTGCCCGGTATCCGCGGCGCGCTGCGCACCACCGACGCCAAGGTGATCGGCGTGTCCGGGGTGATCGACGGGAAACCGCTGCGCGGCATGGCCGACGAATGCCTGTCGGTGATCGGGGTCGAGACGACCGCCGAGGCGATCGGCCGCTACTACGGCGCCCGCTCGGCCACCGGCATTTTGGACGGCTGGCTGATCCACACCACCGACACCGCGGACGTGCCCGGTGTCGAAGTACGCAGCGTGCCGCTGCTGATGACCGATCCGCCGACCACCGCCGAGATGGTGCGGGAGGCCCTTGACCTCGCGGGAGTGAAACCCTGATGACCATCGATCACGCGGCGGGCGAGCTGCGCATCCTGCCGATCACCGGCCTGCCCGAGTTCCGGCCCGGCGACGACCTCGCCGGACACATCGCCGACCAGGCGCCGTGGCTGGCCGACGGTGACGTGCTCGTGGTGACGAGCAAGATCGTCGCCAAGGTCGAGGGGCGCATCGTCGAGGCGCCGCTGGATCCGGAGGAGCGCGACGCGATGCGCCGCGACCTGGTCGAGCAGGAGGCGGTCCGGATACTCGCGCGCAAGGGCCGCACCTTGATCACCGAGAACAAGCTCGGCATCGTGCAGGCCGCGTCCGGCATCGACGGTTCCAATGTCGAACAGGGCGAATTGGTGTTGCTGCCCGCCGATCCCGACGCCAGCGCGAAGGCCTTGCGCTCGGCGCTGGCCGAGCGGCTCGGCGTGCGGGTCGCCGTGGTCATCACCGACACCATGGGCCGGGCCTGGCGCAACGGCCAGACCGACACCGCGATCGGCGCGTCCGGCCTTCGGGTGCTGCACGACTACGCGGGTGCGGTCGACGGACAGGGCAATGAACTGCACGTCACGCAGGTGGCGATCGCGGACGAGCTGGCCGCCGCGGCGGATCTGGTGAAGGGCAAGCTCGGCGGCGTTCCGGTCGCGGTGGTGCGCGGGCTGCCGATCGTCGACGACGGGTCGAGCGCGGTGGATCTGCTGCGCGGCGGCACCGACGATCTGTTCTGGCTCGGCACCGCCGAGGCGATCGAACAGGGGCGCCGCGAGGCGGTGCTGCTGCGTCGCTCGATCCGTCAGTTCGCCGACGCGCCGGTCGATCCCGAACGCGTCCGCGCCGCGGTCGCGGTGGCCTTGACCGCGCCGGCGCCGCACCACACCCGTCCGGTGCGGTTCGTGTGGCTGCGCGAGCCGGGCCTGCGGGCTCGGCTGCTCGACGCGATGACCGAGAAGTGGCGTGCCGATCTCACCGCCGACGGGCTGGCGCCGGACCGGGTGGAACGCCGAATCGCCCGTGGCCGAATCCTTTTCGACGCTCCCGAGGTGATCATCCCGTTCTGCGTTCCGGACGGCGCGCACGACTATCCGGACGAGCGACGCCGCGCGAACGAACGCACCATGTTCACCGTCGCGGTCGGCGCGGCGGTGCAGGGTCTGCTGGTCGCGCTGGCCACCGAGGGCCTCGGCAGCTGCTGGATCGGCTCGACCATCTTCGCGCCGGAGGTCACCCGCGCCGTGCTGGGTCTCGATGACGACTGGAACCCGTTGGGCGCCATCGCCATCGGTCATCCGCTCGAAGAGCTCACCCCGCGCCCGACGCCCGGCTCCGGTTTCGGGCTTGTCGAATTGTGAGCGCGGATTCGCTGCACGCCTCCGCGACGGAATTGCTCGAAACCTGGTCTCCCGCTGAGGGTCCCGACCAGTCGCTGCGGCAGGCGATGCTCGCGTTCCTCGGCTCGGCACCGCGCGGCTGCCTGCGCGAGCACGCGCCAGGACACATCACCGCCTCGGCGGTGGTCTTCTCGCACGACGAACGCGAGGTCCTGCTGACCCTGCACCCTCGGGTCGGCCGCTGGATCCAGCTCGGCGGCCACTGCGAGGAAAGCGATGACACGGTGGCGGGCGCCGCGCTGCGCGAGGCCACCGAGGAGTCCGGCATCGCCGGGCTCCGGCTGGAGCCGGAACTGTATGGGGCCCAGGCACATCCGATCACCTGCTCGCTCGGCGTGCCGACCAGGCATCTCGATCTGCTGTTCCGGATCACCGCGCCAGAGGCTGCGGTTCCGGTGCGCAGCGCGGAGTCCACCGACCTGCGCTGGTGGCCGGTCGACGCGTTGCCCGCGAACGCCGATGTGCTGCTGCGGTAACACCCCTCGACGACCAACACCCCGGCCGGACACCCGTTCCGACCGGGGTGTTTGCCGTTCACCCCGCCCATTTGCTTTACAAATCAGACGATTTGTCTAGACAAACGACAAATCGATCTCTATCGTCCATTTAAGAGGTAACGCACGTCACACGTGACGTGCCGCTTTTGGATGGGAGACAACGATGTCGACAGCGGCCGACACGTCCGCGCAGCCGGTGACCACCCCCGACTGGCGCGATCGCAAGCGCTATCTGTGGTTGTGGGGGTTGTTCGCTCCCACTGGGCTTTTCACGATCGGTATCCCACTGATCCTGGCGCTCAACGCCATTGGCTGGCATCACCTGGCCCAGGTGCCGTTCTGGCTCGGCCCGATCCTGGTGTATGTGCTGATTCCGTTGGCGGACATATTCTTCGGGCCCGACGGTGACAATCCACCGGACGAGGTGATGGCGTACCTCGAGCACGACAAGTACTACCGCTATCTCACCTATCTGTATTTGCCGTTCCAGTACGCGTCGCTGATCACGGCCTGCTATTTCATCACCGCGGACAACGTGAGCTGGCTCGGCTTCGACGGCGGCCTGCACCTGGTCGACAAGATCGGCCTGGCGATCACGGTCGGCATGCTCGGCGGCATCGGCATCAACACCGCGCACGAATTGGGCCACAAGAAGGTGCGATTGGAGCGCTGGTTGTCCAGGATCGCGCTGGCGCAGTCGTTTTACGGGCATTTCTACATCGAGCACAATCGCGGCCATCACGTGCGCGTCGCGACACCGGAGGATCCGGCGAGTTCCCGTGTCGGCGAGAGCTTCTGGGCATTCTGGCCGCGCACCGTATCGGGCAGTCTGACCTCATCGTTGCGGTTGGAGAAGGCCCGCCTCGACCGGCTCGGCAAGAAGCCGTGGAGCATGAAGAACGAGGTGCTGAGCGCGTGGCTGATGTCGGCGGCGCTGTACGCGGTGCTCGTCGCGGTGTTCGGCGTCGCCCTGCTGCCCTACCTCGTGCTGCAGGCGGTGATCGGCTTCAGTCTGCTCGAGGCGGTCAACTACCTGGAGCACTACGGCCTTGTCCGGCAACGCACTTCGTCGGGTCGATACGAGCGGCCCGCCCCGGTGCACAGCTGGAACAGTGACCACATCGTGACCAATATCTTCCTGTATCACCTGCAGCGGCACAGCGACCACCACGCCTACCCGACCCGGCGCTACCAGACGCTGCGCAGCTGGGACGGTGCGCCGAACCTGCCGAGCGGCTACGCCAGCATGATCCTGCTCGCCTACTTCCCGCCGCTGTGGCGCCGGGTGATGGACAAGCGGGTGCTCGCGCACTATCACGGGGACATCACGCTGGCGAACATCCACCCGGCGAAGCGGGACAAGGTGATTGCCCGCTATCGCGGGGGTGTCGCGACCGGCGAGGTGCAGGCATGAATCGCTTTCGATGCCCCGTCTGCGATTACGTTTACGACGAGGCGAAAGGCGCACCGCACGAGGGATTTCCCCCGGGAACGCTGTGGGCGAAAATTCCCGACGACTGGTGCTGTCCGGACTGTGGTGTCCGGGAAAAGATCGACTTCGAACCGATGGGAGCTGTTAAGTGACAGATTACAAACTTTTTCAGTGTATTCAATGCGGCTTCGAATACGACGAGGCCAAGGGCTGGCCGGAAGACGGGATCGTCGCCGGTACTCGCTGGGACGATATCCCCGACGACTGGACCTGCCCCGACTGCGGCGCGGCGAAGGCCGACTTCTTCATGATCGAAATCGAGCGGTCGTGAGGTTTTGACTGCGGGAACCGCCCGTGACAGTGTCGCCGGTATGCCGCGCTCCGGAACCCGCATCCCCTACCAGGAGGCGGCGCGTGAACTCCTGCGCGCCTCGGTCCTCGGGGCCATGCGCGAACTGCTCACCGAACGGGACTGGTCCAAGATCACCCTCGGTGACGTGGCGGCCAAGGCCGGGGTCAGCAGGCAGACGCTCTACAACGAGTTCGGTTCGCGCAGTGGGCTAGCGCAGTCGTACGCGCTGCGGCTGGCCGACGATCTGGTCGATCACGTCGACGCGGCCATCACCGGCAATGTCGGCGATGTCCGCGCGGCGTTCAGTCAGGGAATGACCAATTTCTTTGTTGACGCCGCCGCCGACCCGCTGGTGCAATCACTGCTCGCCGGTGAAGTGAAATTGGATCTATTGCGGCTCATCACTCTTGATGCTGGGCCGTTGCTCGACCAAGCGACCCGGCGGCTGTCGCTGGCTTTCCAGCACAGCTGGGTGGCGGCGACGGCGGCCGAATCGGACGTCATCGCGCACGCGCTCGTCCGCATCGCGATGAGCTACATCCCGACGCCGCCGTCTCCGGGACAGGACGCGCCGGGAGAGTTGAGCGCGTTGCTGAGTCCGTACGTCGAGGCGATTCTGGCGGCACGGATCGATCACTGATCGAACCTCTAAGAACCACAGTCTGTTTGCACTAAGTAAGCCAGGCCTTCAAGCACATGTGAGCCCGCTTAAAAACCAACTGCCATGGATGTAACCCTCATCACGTTTCAAGCTCCAAGGTCAGCGTAAGACCCGTACAGTCTGGAACTATTCTCGTACATCGGAGTAAGGGTTCCTATTTAGCGGGGCAAACGTGCAAACGGTTGGCAAACCGGCGGTATCTACAGATCCCAAACGTCACTTATGGGTTTTCGGCTTGATCGCTCCACTGAGCGCTCTCTTGCCCTCGCAACTCGTGTTGCAAACGGGCGCAAAGGTGTTCTGGTGGATCGGTCCGATCATCGTGTTGATCATCATCCCGGTCCTCGACTGGGTTGTTGGCGAGGACGGCACCAACCCGCGCGATGAGGATTACGAGTTGCTGAGCAACGACCGGTACTACCGGTGGTGCACTTATCTTTTCCTTCCTGTTCAGCTGATCGGCCTTCTCATCGCGTGTGCGATGTGGGCGGGTCACGAGCTGAGCATCGTCGACAAGCTAGGCCTGGCGGCCACTCTCGGCTTCGTCAGCGGCATCGGCATCAACGCCGCGCACGAGCTCGGACATCGGGTCGAGCACGCGGAGCGCTGGCTGGCCAAGGTCGCGCTGGCGCAGTCGTTCTATGGCCATTTCTTCGTAGAGCACAACCGCGGACATCACGTGCGGGTGGCGACTCCGGAGGACCCGGCCAGCGGCCGCCTCGGCGAGACGCTGTGGGAGTTCTTGCCGCGCAGTGTGTTCGGCAGCTTCCGCTCGGCCATCAAGCTGGAGAAGGCGCGGCTGGAGCGCAAGGGCCTGCGCTGGTTCAGCGTGCACAATCACATCCTGCAGGCCTGGTCGATGAGTGTCGTGCTGTTCGGCACCATGTGCGCGATCTTCGGTATCGGCATCCTGCCGTGGCTGTTCTTGCAGGCCGTGATCGGTGCGTCGCTGCTGGAGACGGTGAACTTCATCGAGCATTACGGCTTGCTGCGGGCCAAGCGCCCCAACGGGAATTACGCGCGCTGCTCGCCGAGGGACAGCTGGAACAGCGATCGGTTGGTCACCAACATCTTCCTGTTCCATCTGCAGCGGCACAGCGACCATCACGCCAATCCCGGCCGCAGGTACCAGACGCTGCGCAGTTCGATGCAGGCACCGCAGTTGCCCGCCGGGTACGCGACGATGATTCTGTTCGCGATCGTGCCGCCGGTGTGGCGGGCGATCATGGACCATCGGGTGCTCGAGCACTACGACGGCGACGTCACCAAGGCGAATATCCATCCGCGTAAGCGGCGCCGCCTGCTGGAGCAGTACGGCACCGTCGCGACGCTGAGCGCTGCGGCGCAGGCGAATTCGGCGCAGGCTCAGCAGAATTCGGCGGAGTCCGACGTGCCGGAGTCCGGCGCGGCATAGTCCCCCGACTACCCCGGCTCAGTGGTGGTAGGCAGGCGGAAGGGGCAAACCCTTCTCCTGCAATACCTCCCGCATGCGGTCGGGGTAGTCGGTGATTACGCCGTCCACTCCGGTGTCGAGCTGCGCGGCGATGGTGGCCTTGTCGTTCACCGTCCACGGGATCACCCGCAGATTCAGCTTGTGCGCACGCTCGACATAGGCCTTGTCCGCCACCAAACCGAAGCCGGGCTCGCCCACCTTCTTGCCGGACGGGACCGAGTATCCGGGGGAGGCGGCGTTCGCGCCGAGCTTCTGCACCGCGCCGAGCGGATCACCGGCGAAGTCCTCGTAGCGAATGGGACCGAGCCACTTCGATCCCGCGACGAAGGTGGTGTCGTCGTAGAGCGCCACCAGGGGGATCGCCGGATTCGCGGTGCGCACCAGCGGAAGTGAACTCCAGTCGAAACTTTGGATATCGACGTTGCCGGTCTCGCCTGCCGCGGCGACCGTGCTGAGGATGACGTCGACGAACTCCTGCGGCGTCGCCGACTGCTCGGGATGTTCGGCCTCCACCTTCGTTTCGATGTTGTAGCGCAGGTGCGCGCCGCGATAGGTCTTCACCAGATCGAACAGCGCGGGCAGCGTGGCTATCCGGTTGCCTGGTACCGCCTGCTGACCCGGGAAGTCGGCGAGGGTCTTGCCGCAGTCCAGTGTTTGCGTCTGCGCGTAGGTCAGCTCGTGCATCAGCTTGCCAACGTAGGGGAACTGCGGATCGCCCGGCGTCACGGGCGCGGTGTCCGCGCATTTGGTCGCGAGCACGGTCGGGTCGTGCCAGATCATCGGCATTTTGTCCCTGGTGAGCACGATGTCCAATTCCAGCGTGCTCACGCCGAGTTCGATGGCCTTGCTGAAGCCGGGCAGCGACTCCTCGACGGTGAGACCGCGGCCGCCGCGGTGCGCTTGCAGCTCCACCGTTCGCGGTGCGGTAGCCGGTGACGAGTCGGATCCGCTGTCGCAGGCGGTACACACACCGAGGACGAGCGACCCGGCGACGGCGGTCGTGACGATGGCGCGGAGGTTCGGCATCGCGCCAAGCTAGCAAGGGTGAGTACGGTGTACCCAGCCGCCGCGCCAGCGACTAACCTTGCGTGTTGGTACCGACTTTCCAGGAGAGGCAGATAGAGGCTATGACGACCTCAGAACTTCCCGCGCGAACCGAACTCACCGCCGATGTCCGTAATGGCATCGACTTCAAGGTGGCAGATCTCGGGCTGGCCGAATTCGGCCGCAAGGAGATCCGGCTCGCCGAGCACGAGATGCCCGGCCTGATGGCTCTGCGCCGCGAATACGCCGAGGTGCTGCCGCTCAAGGGCGCGCGCATCTCCGGTTCGCTGCATATGACCGTGCAGACCGCCGTGCTGATCGAGACCCTTGTCGCGCTCGGCGCGCAGGTGCGCTGGGCCTCGTGCAACATCTTCTCCACCCAGGACCACGCCGCGGCCGCCATCGTGATCGGCCCGAACGGCACCGTGGACGAGCCCAAGGGCACCCCGGTCTTCGCCTGGAAGGGCGAGAGCCTGGAGGAGTACTGGTGGGCCGCCGAGCAGATGCTCACCTGGCCGAACGAACCGGCCAACATGATCCTCGACGACGGTGGTGACGCCACCATGCTCGTGCTGCGCGGCGCGCAGTTCGAGAAGGCCGGCGTGATCCCGCCGGAGGACGAGAGCCACTCGGCCGAGTACAAGGTGTTCCTGAACCTGCTGCGCGAGCGCTTCGAGTCCGACAAGGGCAAGTGGAGCGCCATCGCCGATTCGGTGCAGGGCGTCACCGAGGAGACAACCACCGGCGTGCTGCGGCTCTACCAGTTCGCCGCCGCCGGCGAGCTGGTGTTTCCGGCGATCAACGTCAACGACTCGGTCACCAAGTCCAAGTTCGACAACAAGTACGGCACCCGCCACTCGCTGATCGACGGCATCAACCGCGGCACCGATGTGCTCATCGGCGGCAAGAAGGTGCTGATCTGTGGCTACGGCGACGTCGGCAAGGGTTGTGCGGAGTCGCTGGCCGGCCAGGGCGCCAGGGTGCAGGTCACCGAGATCGACCCGATCAACGCGCTGCAGGCGCTGATGGACGGCTACGACGTGGTCACCGTGGCGAGCGCGATCGGCGACGCCGACATCGTGATCACCTCGACCGGCAACAAGGACATCATCACCCTCGACCACATGAAGGCGATGAAGGATCACTCGATCCTCGGCAATATCGGTCACTTCGACAACGAGATCGACATGGCGGGCCTCGAGCGCTCCGGCGCGACCCGGATCAACATCAAGCCGCAGGTCGACGAGTGGACGTTCAAGGAGTCCGGCAAGTCGATCATCGTGCTGTCGGAGGGGCGTCTGCTGAACCTGGGCAACGCCACCGGCCACCCGTCGTTCGTCATGTCCAACAGCTTCTCCAACCAGGTGATCGCGCAGATCGAACTGTGGACCAAGCCGGACGAATACGACAACGAGGTCTACCGCCTGCCCAAGCACCTCGATGAGAAGGTCGCCAAGATCCACGTCGAGGCGCTCGGCGGCGAGCTGACCAAGCTCACCAAGGACCAGGCCGAATACATCGGCGTCGACGTCGACGGCCCGTACAAGCCGGAGCACTACCGCTACTGAAAACCGCTGCCCTGCCGGTCCTTTCGGACCGGCAGGGCAGGTTCGACCGATCGGCCGATATCAGATCTGGCAGGTCGGGCTCGGGTGCAGCAGCCAGCAGATGATCGAACCGGGACCCGCCGACCCGGTCGAACTCGAACCGCTATCAGCGATAGCGGCTGCGCCGGAAGGCAAGTCGGCGGCCACCGGCGCTGCGGCGGGCTCGCTGCTGAGCGGTGCTGCCGTGGCGGTACCGCCGCCGAGGACGAGTGCCGCGCCGATCCCGACGGCGGCGAGGGTCATGCGGATCGAACTGCGTGACATGACGGACGAGCTCATGGTTCTCCAGATGATCGTGTTCAGAGGTAGACGGTGCGTGAGTCGCGATTCGGTGCGAAAACGTTACCTAGCATACGAACCCGCGCACCGATACTCGGCGACCAGCCACTAATCTGCTGCGCATGGGTGCATTGGTTGCGGTGGAGGGCCTCGACGGGGCCGGTAAGCGCACGCTGATCGATGCGACCGTCGTCGACTTACGGGCGCGCGGTCTGCGCGTGCGGACAGTGGCCTTTCCGCGCTATGGGCAATCCGTGCACGCCGACCTGGCGGCCGAGGCGCTGCGCGGCGGCCACGGCGATCTGGCCGAGTCGATCAACGGCATGGCGCTGATGTTCGCACTCGATCGGGCGGGGGCAAGCGACGAGCTGTCGAAGCTCTTGGCGGGCAACGACATCGTGATACTCGACCGCTATGTCGCGTCCAACGCGGCGTATTCGGCGGCCAGGCTGGAACAGTCGGCCGACGGCGAAATCGTGCGCTGGGTAGGGGAATTGGAGTTCGGGCGGTTCGAATTGCCGGTGCCAGCGCTGCAGGTGCTGCTCGACGTGCCGACCGAGGTCGCGGCCGAGCGGGCGCGCAGGCGCGGCGAACTCGACGACAGCCGGGCGCTCGACGCGTACGAACGCGATGGCGGGCTGCAGCACCGCACCGGCGCGGTGTACCGTGAGCTCGCTCAACGTGACTGGTACGGCCCGTGGTGGATATTCCGATCCGGTGACGATCCAGCCACGTTGGCTGCGCGATTGGCCGATTTGATAACCCGCTAGGGTTAGATGTGCGGCGGGTTCACACCAGTGTTGGCGTGGCAGCCCGATCCTGGCCTGGGAGATGACAACATAGTAATTATGAAGCCGAAGATTCTGGTCGTCGACGACGATATGGCACTCGCAGAGATGCTCACGATCGTCTTGCGCGGGGAAGGGTTCGACCCGCATGTGGTCGGCGACGGCACACATGCCCTGGCGGCGGTTCGCGAGATCCGCCCCGATCTGGTGTTGCTGGACCTGATGCTGCCCGGCATGAACGGCATCGACGTATGCCGCGTGCTGCGGGCCGATTCCGGAGTACCGATCGTGATGCTCACCGCGAAGACCGACACGGTCGACGTGGTGCTCGGACTCGAGTCCGGTGCCGACGATTACATCGTCAAACCGTTCAAGCCGAAGGAACTCGTCGCGAGGGTGCGCGCTCGATTGCGCCGCACCGAGGACGAGCCCGCCGAGCTGCTGTCCATCGCCGACATCGTGATCGATGTGCCCGCACACAAGGTGACTCGCGCCGGCGCGCAGATCTCGCTGACGCCGCTCGAGTTCGATCTGCTTGTCGCGCTTGCTCGCAAGCCGCGTCAGGTGTTCACCCGCGAGGTACTGCTCGAACAGGTGTGGGGTTACCGGCACGCCGCCGACACCCGACTGGTGAACGTGCACGTGCAGCGGCTGCGCGCCAAGGTCGAGAAGGATCCCGAGAATCCGGAGATCGTGCTGACCGTCCGTGGCGTCGGCTACAAGG
This sequence comes from Nocardia sp. NBC_01499, assembly GCF_045040275.1. Lineage (NCBI taxonomy): Bacteria > Bacillati > Actinomycetota > Actinomycetes > Mycobacteriales > Nocardiaceae > Nocardia > Nocardia sp. NBC_01499. The sequence goes on from NZ_CP109426.1 coordinate 7,276,959, forward strand.
CCGGACCGCCGTGATCCGTCGCGGTTCGCGGGTCGTGGTTTCAGCGTTCGCGCGGACGGAGGCATCGAGCGCCGACGAGGCGCGGCCGTGATCGATCGCTCCAGAAACCAACTGGAGCGGCGACTGGCCGCGGTGGCTGCCCGGTTCACCGAACTGGGCACGGTGCTCGGTCACCTCTGGCAGCGATCGTTGCAACTGCGGGTCGCGGTCTCCACGATCACGCTGTCGCTGATCGTGATCACGATTCTCGGTGTGGTGCTGACCGATCAGATCACCAACCGGATGTTGGACACCAAGATCAACGCGGCGGTCGAGGAGATGGGCCGTGCCCGCAACGCGGTGCACAGCCAGTTGGTCGGCACGCACGACACCGGTGCCCAGCTCAAAGAGGCACGCAACGCGTTGTCCAGCGATGGCAGCCCGCAGACCGGTGTCGCGGGCAGCTACGACGTCGCGCTGGTGATGGTGAGCAGCAGCCAGCAGGAGGTCAACGCCGGGCCGATCCAGGACGTGCCGAACGAGCTGCGCAACTTCGTGCGGCGCGGACAGGTCAGCCGTCAGTTCACCACCGTCTCGGACTCGAGCGGGTATCACGGACCGGCGTTGATCATCGGCAGCCCGAGCATCGAAATACCCACGCTGGAGATCTATCTCATCTTCCCGCTGGCCAGTGAGGCGCGCAGCCTGTCGCTGATGCGCGGCACCATGCTGATCGGCGGCATCGTGCTGCTCGTTTTGCTTGCCGCGATCACCGCGCTGGTGACCAGGCAGGTGGTGCTGCCGATTCGTTCGGCGGCGCGGATCGCCGGTCGCTTCGCCGACGGCAGGCTCAAGGAACGCATGCTGGTGCGCGGCGAGGACGATATGGCGCGGCTGGCCCAGGCGTTCAACGAGATGGCCGAGAGCCTGTCCAACCAGATCACCCAGCTGGAGGAATTCGGAAACCTGCAGCGCCGGTTCACCTCTGACGTCAGCCACGAGCTGCGCACACCGCTGACCACCGTGCGGATGGCCGCGGACCTGATCCACGGCAGCAGCGACGATCTCGATCCCGCGCTTGCCCGCAGCGCGGAGCTGTTGGTGAACGAGCTTGACCGGTTCGAGGGACTGCTCAACGATCTGCTCGAGATCAGCCGCCACGACGCCGGCGTCGCCGAGTTGCAGGTCGAATCGCTGGACGTGCGGATGTGCGCGCGGGCGGCGATCTCGACGGTGCGGCACCTGGCCAAGGACGCCGGGGTCGAGGTCGTCATCGATATGCCGGAGGAGCCGTTGGTCGCCGAGGTCGATCCGCGCCGGGTCGAGCGGGTGCTGCGGAACCTGCTCGCCAACGCCATCGATCACAGCGAGGGTAAGCCGGTGCTGATCAGGATGCGCGGCGACCTCGACGCCAACGCCGTCTCGGTGGTGGTGCGCGACCAAGGTGTCGGCCTGCGCCCCGGCGAGGAGAAGCTGGTCTTCAACCGGTTCTGGCGCTCGGATCCGTCCCGGATGCGCCGCTCCGGCGGCACCGGCCTCGGGTTGTCGATCAGCGTCGAGGACGCGAACCTGCACGAAGGCAGGCTGGAAGCCTGGGGTGAGGTCGGCGTCGGCGCGAGCTTCCGGCTGACGCTGCCGCTGGTGCGCGGCAAGAAGCTCGGCGCAAGCCCGCTTTCGCTGGAACCCGTGCGCAAACCGGCCGTGGTGCGGCAGGTCGAGCTGGAGATCGTGCCGAATTCGGCTGAGCCGGAAGCGGATACGTCGACCGGCGACGGCGCGGGGGCGGCTACGGGCGGAAACGGTTCCTCGGCCGTCGCGGAGTCGCCGGCGGGTGCCGACGCAGGCCACAAGTCGGGAGACATACCGTCATGAGATGGCGAAACCCGCCCGGCGCGCGCCCGGCCCGAGCCATCCGCTGTGCGTCCCCGACGGCGGCGGCGCCGGTCCCGGGGGAAGGGGTCTCATGAGGATGCGGGTCGGTTCTGCGAAGGTGCGGCGGCTGTTCGCGTTCGGCGCGGCGGCTCTCGCGGCGTTGATCGTGCTCTCCGGGTGTGCGAGCCTGCCGGAATCCTCGGCGCCCCAGGCCCTCGGCACCATCAATCGGGAGCCGACCTCGGAGGGACCACCGGCGCCCATCCAGGGGCGCGACCCCGACCTGCTGCTGCGCGACTTCCTGCTCGCCACCGCCGACCCGACCAACCGGCACCTTGCGGCCCGCCAGTACATGACCCCGTCGGCCGCGGCGCAGTGGGACGACTCGGCGGGCACCACCATCGTGGAGAAGCCGGATACCTTGCGCGAGTCGCGAACCGGCGACAAGGCGACCTATCGGATCCGCGCCCGCAAGGTCGCCGAGCTCGACGCCAACGGCGCGTACCGCGCCACCGCCGACCCGCCACTCGAGAACAAGATCGAGATGATCAGGGTCAACGACGAGTGGCGCATCGACGAGCTGCCCGACGGCGTCGTGATGGATGCCATCGCGTTCGCCAAGTCGTATCGGCGCTACGTGCTCTACTTCGTCGATCCGACAAGCAGCGTCGTTGTGCCCGACCTGCGCTGGGTCGCGGTGCCGAAGGAGCAGCTGACCCAGCGACTGCTCGCCATGCTCGGCGAGGGCACCCAACCCGCGCTCGCCCCGGTGCTGCGCAACGAGCTGGCCGCGCCGATCACCTTGCGCGGCCCCATCACCAGGGCCAATGGCGATCCGGACGAGGTCGGCGTGCTCCCAGGCGGGGTGAAGATCGACTTCGCCGGTGCTTCCGCGCTCAACCCGCACGATCGTGAGTTGCTCGCCGCGCAGGTGGTGCTCACCCTGGCCGGCGCGGACATCCTCGGCCCCTACATGTTGCTCGCCGACGGCAAACCGTTCGACGATCGATTCGCCGCAAGCGGCTGGTCGACCGCCGACGTCCAGCAGTACAGCCAGCCGACCGTCGGCACCAATCAGGTCGGCCTGCACGCGCTGCGCGGTGGCGCGCTGGTGCAGGTGCCGGAGAACAACGCGCCCATCACGCCGGCGCCGGGTTACTTCGGTGCCGTGAACAACCTGCTCTCCGCCGCGCTTTCGCCGGACAGTCAGCTGGTCGCCGGAGTCGCCGACACCGGACGGCCGGCGCCCGAACCGCCCCGCACGCTGATGATCGGCACCTACGGCGGCAACGCGATTCCGGTCGCCGCTGGCGGCACCATCACCCGGCCGTCCTGGAATGTCGACGGCACCGCCGCGTGGGCCGTCATCGATGGCGATCGGGTGATCCGCGCCGTCAACGACCGGACGACCAACACCGTCTCGGTGCAGGATGTTGACACCTCGGCGCTCACCAACGCGGGGCCTGGATCGACCTTCCGCGGCCCCATCACCGAGCTGCGGATCTCCCGTACCGGCGTGCGTGCCGCGTTGATCGCGGACGGCAAAGTGTATGTCGCGGTGGTGATTCCGAAGCCGGGTGGCGGGTTCTCGCTTGCCTCGCCGCTGCCCGTCGGCGTCAACTCGAGTGCCGCGGCCGTGTCGTTGTCGTGGTTCGGCAATGACCGGTTGATCATCTCGAGGGAGGGCAATGTCGACCCGGTCGGCACCGTGTCGATCGACGGGTCCCAGCCGATGCCGCAGACCAGCCGGAATCTGACGGCGCCGGTCCGGCAGGTCAGTGCCTCCCCGGAACATCAGTACGCCGCCGACTCCCGCGCGGTGCTCGAGCTGACCAGTAACCCCGACGGTGGCGAGCCGTACTGGCGTGAGGTGCCAGGGCTCGGCGCGAACGCCGTCCCCGTGCTGCCCGGCTGACCGGACCTCGTAAATTGCTCTGACACAATGGAATCAGCGGTGTAGGTCGCCGGGGCCGAGCATCGGTGTCGGTGGGTGCGCGCACACTCGGGCGATGCGGACGTTGCTCGATCTGATCCTGCCCGCCTCGTGTGCGGGCTGTCGCGCCCCCGGTGTCGGCTGGTGCGCCGAATGTGCGGCGGCACTGGCTGGTCCGCCGATACGGGTGTGGCCGAGGACCGATCCCGGGGTGCCGTGTTGGGCGCTCGGGCCGTACGCGGGCCCGGGGCGGCGCGCGGTGTTGGCGGTCAAAGAGCAAGGGCGCCGGGATCTGGCGGAGCCGCTCGGGGTTGCCCTGGCGGGTGGTCTCGCGCGCTTGCGGACCGCGGAGCGGCCACTGGTGCTCGTGCCCGCGCCGAGCCGGAAGGTCGCGGCGCGCAGGCGCGGCGGCGATCCGGTGCTGCGCGCGGCACGGGTAGCCGCGAGTTGGCTGCCTGATAGCCAAATGGTATCCGTGCTCCGAGTGTGGTGGGGTGTGCGTGATTCGGTGGGCTTGACACCCGGTGAGCGGTCTCACAATTTGCGCGGCAGGGTCACCACGATACCCGGCTGCCCGGCACTGCCGCAGATTCCGGAAAACGCCGAGGTAGTGCTGCTCGACGACGTGCTGACAACCGGAGCAACCGCCACCGCATCGGTGCGCGCGCTGGCCGGGATCGGACTACGGACACGTGCCGTACTGGTTACCTGTGCTGCTTGACTCCGGGAAATTTGCGTGAACACTGGCGCACTCCCCGATGTCGTACTAGCGTCGCGAACACACACCCGAACCGGGAGTTTGGAGGTGGCGCCTCGGACATCAAGTGCCGAGAGATCGTCGATCGGCACGGCTCATTCCCGCCGCACGCACATTGTCTGTGCGGCCATATTCGGGAGGTACGCGTGACGACTTCTTCACGACCTTCAGTGCAAGACGCCGACCCCGTGGTGCTGGACGAGAGCACCATGGACGTGACCGAGCAATCCAATGCCGACCAAGCCAAGATGCCCCGCGCGGACGTCGTGGTGAAGGGTCGCAATGTCGAAGTTCCTGATCACTTTCGAATCTATGTCGCGGAGAAACTCTCCAGGCTCGAACGCTTCGATCCGTCCATCTTCATCTTCGACGTAGAGCTGTTCCACGAGCGAAATCGACGGCAGCGCAAGAGTTGTCAGCGCGTCGAGATCACCGCGCGCGGCAAGGGCCCGATTGTCAGGGCCGAGGCATGCGCCGATAGTTTCTACGCCGCGCTCGAGTCGGTGACGGCCAAGTTGGAGAGCCGCCTGCGCCGCACCAAGGATCGCCGCAAGGTGCACTACGGAGACAAGACCCCGGTCTCGGTAGCCCAGGCCACCGCCGATCTGGTGGACGACTCGCTGTTCACCCCGCCGAACGGATCGTCCGGCGCGCACGACCACCCCGAAGGCGATGCTCGTCGCCGCGCGGGCGAGCTGCTGGAAACCTCTGAGTACGCGGCCGGACCAGGCCATATCGTTCGAACCAAGGTGCACACCGCCACCCCGATGTCCGTCGACGACGCCCTCTACCAGATGGAGCTCGTCGGCCACGACTTCTTCCTCTTCCAAGACCGAGAATCCGACCGACCGTCGGTTGTCTATCGTCGGCACGCCTTCGACTACGGCCTCATCCGGCTCGCATAGTCCAGGGTCCGCACCCCCTTCCGCTCTCCGGGCAGTCAGCGCTCGAGTTGGGTGCCCGGAGACCCGCAACGGTCTACCCGATCGTTAGCCAGCAAGCTCGGCTCCGCCACGAATTCCGTCAGATCCCTTGTTGCCGTGTGCGTTTCGCTACCGGCCCCGCCTCGGTCACCGAGGCGGCGTTGCAGGTCACCGACGGCGGTCGCGGAAGAAGGTCCGGTGCAGCAACGAATCTCGGCGTGGCGGCCGCATAGCGTGCAGCATGACCATGTCGGCGAAGGTCTCGGCGTCGCGCTCGCGGGTGGTCCCGTAATCGGTGCGGCCGAGGACGTGTGCGATGGATTCCGGCGAAATCGATGGCAGCAGTTCGGCGACCGCGGCGACGGTGGGTGCGGTCTGCGCGGGCTCGCCGTCGGCGGGCTGTTCCGGGCCGTGGCCGAGCAGCATGTGGCCGAGCTCGTGCACGATGATGTGCTCGGCATGCCACTCGGTGGTGTCCGCGCCGTAGACGATGACATCGCTGTCCTGCTTGGCGATCCACAGCCCGCTGCCCGTGCCGCATCCGGTGCCTGCCAGCAGCGCGGTATCGATCGGCACCAGGCTGATGCTCCGGCCGCGATACTGCGCGACATCGTCGAGATAGCTCGACAGATCCCACGGGTGCGGTATCGGTACGTCCCGGGTCAGGTGCCGGAATCGGGCCTGCATGGCCATGCGATCGATCTCCTACAGCAAGCTAGTTGCCCCCAGTAGGTAGCGATATTACCGACTCGGCGGTACCGGCCGATCGGTGCTCTCGATGATTCTGGCGAGAATCGACTGGTCGACGTTGGAGCCGCGCAGCGCGATGCTCGACACGTTGGCATCGCGCATGGTCGCGAGCAGCTCGAGCTCACGGTCGATGGCGGCGGCCGCCGGACCCGAGGTGGTGAGGTAGTCGGCGGCGACGCCGAAACTTTGCGCGATCGCCGCGAGTACATCCAGTTCGACTGTGGCGTAGGCGCTTTCGCTGTCGAATTCACCGCGGCGTAGTCGTTCCAGCTGGCTCGGCGGGACGGCCCGGCGCAGGAAGTCCCCGGCCTGCTCGGCCACCGTCGCATTGCTGCGCTCCGGTGCGGAGCGGGGATGTACGACCGCGAAGAGCCGATTGATCTTGTGGCTCAGCGTGAGCGTCCCGTTGCTCGGCGCGTCGTTCGTCGTTCCCGTCATCTCAGTGCCCACCGTTTCGACTCGCGGTCGTGGCCAGATTGGCAGCCAGCCACCGTGCCCGGAACTGGTCTTCTGTCGTAGCATCCACGTCCTCCGATCGTCCGGCGAGCCAGCGCCGGTATCGCCGTTCCTGCAGTTCGGTCGCGTCGCTGGCTTCGGCGGGCACCTCGAGCAGGTGCGCGAACGCCATTTCGATGAGGGGGTGTAGTACTCGGCCGGGTCCGCCGTTGCGTTCCAGCATCGTGGTCGCGTAGCGCGCGGACAGTTTGGAGACAACGCCGTTGAGGTCGTTGATCGCGGCGACGAGCTGAAGGTCGGTCGCTATGCCCTGCTCGACCGCGTCGTTGAGGCGGCCCGCAGTCGCGAGAAGTCCGGTGAGGTCGGCGATTTCGAAGCGGATCGAGTCGGGTCCTGCCACGACGGACTCGCCGGATGCGCGGCCGGCCCGCCCGGGTTCGTCGACGGCGGGGGTGCCGCCCGCGTAGGTCCGCGCGGCACTGCCAGGCAGCCAGCGCAGCGGCGCGTCGAGTTTGTTCAGCGTGTGCGTGCTGATCGCCGCGTCGCCGTCCTCGATCTTGCGAATCGTCGGTGCCGATGGCCCCCCGAGGTCGCCGATCTGTAACTGCGTGAGTCCGAGCTCGTCCCGGCGTTCCTTGATGATTCGGCCGAATCTCTTCTGGCGCCGCGACAGCTCCGAAGGGCTATGCATAGTGCGTTTCAGGGTAGGCGCGACCAGGGGCAAAGGCAAATCGATAGAAAATGTTTGAAAAATCAGTGGCAATATTGTTACTGTTCTGGTGCGCCGAGTCGCACCCGACATCGGCCTTGTTGAGCGGTCCGAGACGAGCAGGGGCGTTCGTCGGGACGGGCGCCTCCGGTCTGTTGCGCAACGGCGCGCGACAGGCCGGGTCCAGCGACGATGGAGGGGATCGCCGCTGCGCACGGGATCACCGTCGGCGAAGGGGGTCGACGGTGAACTTACTATGGAGTAAGTTTGGTGGTCATAGATCTCTCGAAAGGAAATCGCATGGCCACCAAGGCTGCTCGCCGTGCCGTGATCGTGTCCGGTGCGCGCACGCCGTTCGTGCGTGCGTTCACCGGATACACGCGGATGGATTCCATCGCGCTCGCCGACGCCGCCGTCCGTGGGTTGCTCGAGCGCACCGGGCTGCCCGGTGCGCAGGTGCAGGCGATCGTGTGGGGCGGGGTCATCCTGCCGAGCGCGGCGCCGAACATCGCCAGGGAGATCGCCCTCGACCTGCGGCTCGACGCCGGGTGCGAGGGGTACACGGTGACCAGGGCCTGCGCGTCCGGCCTGCAGGCGGTGACCTCCGCCGCGGCCGCGATCGAGCGCGGCGAGTACGACATCATGATCGCGGGCGGCAGCGATTCCACCTCCAATGCCGAGGTCAAGCTGCCGCAGAAGGTGGTACACGCCGCAGCGCCGCTCGCGCTCGGTAAGCCGAAGCCCAAGGACTACCTGTCCGCGGTCGCGCAGCTCGCGCCGTTCACCGATCTGCTGCCGAGCAGGCCGAAGATCGCCGAGCGCACCACCGGCGAGGTGATGGGGGAGTCGGCCGAGAAGATGGCCCGCATCCACGGCATCAGCCGCGCCGATCAGGACGAGTTCGCCGCCCGCTCACACCATCGCGCCGCCGCGGCCATCGATTCGGGCCGATTCGACGACGAGGTGCTGCGGGTGCGCACCCCCGATGGCACCGAGATCGCCCGCGACGGACTGGTCCGCGGCAACACCAGCATCGAAAAACTATCGAAACTCAAGCCTGTATTCGCGGAAAACGGCACCGTGACCGCGGGCAATGCCAGCCCGCTCACCGACGGTGCCTCGGCGGTGCTGCTGATGAGCGAGGAGAAGGCCCTCGAACTCGGCTACCGGCCGCTCGCCGCGTTCCGCTCCTGGAGCTACGTCAGCGTCGACCCGACCGACCAGGTGCTCATCGGCCCCGCGATCTCCATGCCGCGCGCACTGGACAAGGCCGGAATGTCGTTGAGCGACATCGACTTCGTCGACATCCACGAGGCCTTCGCCGCACAAACCCTGTCCGTGCTCGCCGCACTCGGCAGCACCGAATGGGCGAAGTCCCGCCTCGACCGCGACACCGCCGTCGGCGACATCGACATCGACACCCTCAACGTGCACGGCGGCTCGGTCTCCCTCGGCCACCCCTTCGGCGCCACCGGCGCCCGAATGGTCACCACGATGGCGAACGAACTCGCCCGCACCGGCAAAAACACCGCCCTACTCGGCATCTGCGCCGCCGGCGGCATCGGTGCCTCAGCCGTGCTCGAGCGCGTCTAACCCCCGCCGAAATCCGCACCCGGACTCGGGATCCGCACTCGCTTTCAGGGCCCTAGTCCGAGTGCGGATCCCGAGTCTGGGTGCGGATTTTGCTTACCGGGGGCGGTCGGGTGGGATGACCGGGATGGTGCCGTCGGCGGTGGGGCGGGCGCCGTAGGTGGTGAAGGCGCGGCGGGCGGTTTGGGGTTTGCGGCCTTCGGTGGCGATGATGCGCAGGCAGGTGTCGTGGTTGGTTTCGCCGGGGAGGGCCTCGCGGCGCAGGCGGAGCATGGCGGACGCGAGGTCGATGCCGAGCTCGTTCGACAGCCTTACGGCGTCGACGTTGGCCATGGCAAACCTCCTGAGCCCGAAGAACATTGCGTCCGCGAAGAATCCATTGTCCGAGATGGATCCGTTCTTGACGTACCCAATCGCTCGGGCGGCGAATCCTCGTGCAGAAATACATCCCGTGATCTGCCGCACACCGCGGCACGGGCGAAAATGGGTGCGGGACGTCGAGAAATGTGCGTCAGGCGCGGTACGTTTCGTGGTGGACGGCGTCGCGCAGGAGGCGTCCGGTGCGCCAGCTGAAACGTTCCAGTCGGGACATCGGGAAATGTGCGTCAGGCGCGGTAGGTCTCGTGGTGGACGGCGTCGTGGAGGGGGCGTCCGGTGCGCCAGCCGAAACGTTCCAGGTCGGGGATCTGCTGGAATTCGTGGACCGGTCCGACGCACAGCCAGGCGATGGGGCGGATGCCCTCGGGCAGGCCGACGAGGTCGGTGAGGAATTCGGGGTCGTAGAAGGAGACCCAGCCGACGCCGATGCCCTCGGCCGTGGCGGCCAGCCAGAGGTTCTGGATCGCGAGAACGGCGGAGTAGACGCCGGTTTCGGGAACGGTGGCGCGGCCGAGCACCTGCGGGCCGCCGCGGCGGTGGTCGTAGCTGACCACGATGCCGGTGCCGCTCTCGGTAATGCCTTCGATCTTGATCGGCTCGAAGGTCGCCGCTCGCTCCGGCGGCAGCGCGGCCCGGAACTCTGTTCGCTTGTCCGCCACGTGGTCGGCGAATTTCCGCAGCGTGCTCGGATCGCGGACCACGACGAAATCCCACGGCTGCGAATTCCCGACGCTCGGCGCCCGATGCGCGGCTTCGAGAATCCGCCACAGTGTCGCGTCATCCACGAGCTGCCCGGTGAACTCCGCCCGCACATCGCGCCGCACCCGAATAGCGTCGTAAACACTCAACCCGTCAGCACTCACGCGCTCACTCAACCACCCACCCCCGGCCCCACAGTCGACGGGAGTCATATGGTCGCCAAAAGACCTTGAACAGCAACCTTCCGACTCGCCTCAACTAGCCCCCGGCGAGCGAGTGCGTTGAGGGGAGTTGAAAGGTTGCTGCTCAAGATCTTTTGGCAGCCTTTTGACTCGCCTCGATGGGGCTCCGAGTCAGCCGACGAGTGCGGGGCGGCGGGTGAGGCGCTTCTTGCCTTCGGCCAGTGCGGTGCGCAGGCCGCGGCGCCGGCCGGTCTCCGGGTCGATGACCGGGCCTGCGGTACCGGCGAACTTGCGCTCCGAGGCGGTCTCGGGGGCATCGTCGGCGGTGTCGCGCAGGTACTTGTTCGGCAGCGACAGCTTGAGGATGGTGCGCCATGCCTTGAAGTACTGCACCGGCAGCGAGCCGGTGGTGTAGGGCAGGTCGTACTTCTCGGCCAGTGCCCTGACCTTCACCGCGATATCGGCGTACCGGTTGCTCGGCAGGTCGGGGAAGAGGTGGTGCTCGATCTGGTGGCTGAGGTTGCCGGTCATGAAGTGGGTGAGCGGGCCGCCGGAGATGTTGGCGCTGCCCAACATCTGACGCAGGTACCACTGGCCCTTGGTCTCGCCGTCGATGTCGGCCTTGGTGAACTTCTCGGCGCCGTCGGGGAAGTGGCCGCAGAAGATCACCGCGTTGGACCACACGTTGCGGATCGCGTTGGCCGCCAGGTTGGCGGTGAGGGTGGAGAAGAACGCGGGGCCGGTGAGCGCCGGGAAGATCACGTAGTCCTTGACGACCTGCTTGCCCATCTTGGTGAGCGCCTCGGTGCGCTTGCGCTCGAAGTCGGCCCGCTCCGGGGTGCCCGGCTTGAACCGGCCTGCGGCCAATTTGCCGAGCTCCATGTGCTGGATCGCGACGCCGTATTCGAAGAGCAGCTGCAGCACCAGGTTGTAGACCGGGTTGCCCAGGTTGAACGGCTTCCACCGCTGGTCGCGGGTGACGCGCAGCAGGCCGTAGCCGATGTCGTCGTCCATGCCGAGCACGTTGGTGTACTTGTGGTGCAGGTAGTTGTGCGTGTGCTTCCAGTGCTTGGCCGCGCCCGCGTTATCCCATTCCCAGGTGCTGGAGTGGATCTCCGGATCGTTCATCCAGTCCCACTGGCCGTGCATGGCGTTGTGCCCGATCTCCATGTTCTCGATGATCTTGGCGGTGCCGAGCAGGGCAACGCCCGCGAGCCAGGCCGGCGGTAAGAAGCTGGCGAACAGCACGCCGCGGCCGCTGATCTCGAGTGCGCGCTGCAGACGGATCACGTTGCGGATGTACTTGGCGTCGCGCGCACCGCGCGACGCCTCGATATCCCGCCGGATCGCGTCGAATTCCGCGCCGAGTGCTTCCACGTCGGCCTCGGTGAGATGTGCGTATTCCTTGACATCCGAGATCGCCATGCCGGCTACAGTACCGTAAGTTACGAGAGCGTAGGTTACGGGGACCTGAACGCGAATGTGGTAAATCCCCCATTGCGATCACGATCATAAGATGCTAGATCAACAGAGCTGACGTTACGGCGTAAAGCCTTCTCCCACACCAAATTCCGACGTGTCGAAGCCGTCGTACTCGGCTAGATCCTGCACCGCCGGGCGGTCGCTCGCAACTCGAACCGGCTTTCGCGCGCGCGGCCGCGCATCGGATCCCCACTCGGACTGGGGATATCCGGCCAACCAGCCACTTTGCCGAACTTTCGCCAGCCCGCAATGTGCCGTTCCGAACATTCACCTAACTTCCAGCGTCCCTGACGAATGGAGTTCGACAATGCGATTATGCAAGGCGTTGCTCACGGCTGTTCTGCTGGCGAGCACCGCCATGGTGGGGGTTGCGCCGCTGGCGCACGCCGACGACCACGAGCGGGTGCGCGTACTGAGCTGGAACATCCTGCACGGTGGCCGTGAGCCCACGCCGGACAATCTGAATGACCTGATCGATCAGGTCATCGACATCAAGCCGGACGTGTTCTTCGCCGTGGAGACCTACGGATCCGGCGAAACCATCACCGACGCGCTGACCCGCCGCGCGCACAACGGCCGCTATACCGGTGTGCAGATCACCGACCGCGCCGCCGGGTCGGACAACCTGTGGATCTTCACCAAATACGACGTCGTCGCGACCTATCCGAAGCCGCAGGGCGGCCCGGTGAGCGACTTCAATCTCGGCGGTGTGCGGGTGCGGGTGCCGCACGACGGTGAGCTGAATCTGTTCGCCACCTGGCTGACCTACACCGATCCGTGGGACGGCTACCTGATCGACGAGAACGCGATCGACCGCCGCGACGGCCGCGAGCCGCGCCACTCCGTCGCCGCCGTGCTGCAGGCCGAGCGGGCACAGACGCAATACATCACCGACATCGTCAACAACCAGATCCCGAAGATGCTCGGCGGCAACACCGCGCCGACGCTGCTCGGCGGGGACTTCAACACGCTGCCCGGCGCGGACTGGACGCCGAGCCAAGCGAACTGTCCCAACCACTTCGGGGTGAGCTATCCGCTGACCGCGACCAAGGCCGTCACCGACGCGGGTTTCGTCGACACCTTCCGCGCGGCGAACCCGGATGTCTGCGCGGTACCCGGCCGCACGTGGAGCCCGCTGCCCACCGAGAAGCTGCTCACCGATCAGCGGATCGACTTCATCTTCGCGAAGGGCAAGGTCGAGACGCGCGGATCGCGCATTGTCGACCAGCGCATGCGACGTCACGGTCGGGGCGTCTTCTACTCCGACCATGCCGCAGTCGTCAGCGATCTGAAGATCCGCTGGTGATTGCCTGACCGGTTCGGGGCCGGTACTCCGTGCGGGTACCGGCCCTCGGCCGGTCAGCTCAACGACGTCGACGCGTGCGCCGCAATGCCTGCTGCCGCACGGCCTTACGGCGCAGCGAGGCCTGCTCGGTGCGGGCCCGGTCCTGCAGCGCGACGGTGGCCTCGCGCAGCGCTTCCTTCTCGTGCTCGGCCTTCTCGCGCAGCGCGCGCTTGGCCTCGCGCAGCATTTCCTTCTCCTGGCGCGCCTTCTCCTTGAGCACCACCTTGGCCTCGCGCATCGCCGAACGCAGCCCGCGCCGCTGCCCGGTTTCCGGGTCGACGCCGAGCCAGCTCGCGGTGTCCGAACTCGGCAGCGACGGCAGGGTGATACCGGCGAACTTGCGTTCGGAGGAGGTCTCTGGTGCGTTGTCGGCGGTGGCCTTGAGCAGCCGGTCCGGCAGCGCGAGCTTGTGGATGGTCCGGAAGGCGAGCAGGTACTGCTTGCCGAGCGAGCCGGTGGTGTAGGGCAGGTCGTACTTGTCGCACAGCTCGCGCACCCGCACCGCGATCTCGGAGTACCGGTTGCTCGGCAGGTCGGGGAACAGGTGGTGCTCGATCTGGTAGCAGAGGTTGCCGCTCATGAACGCCATCGCGGGCCCGGCCTTGAAGTTGGCGCTACCGAGCATCTGGCGCAGGTACCACTCGCCGCTGGTCTCGCCCTCGAGCTGTTCGATGGTGAACTTCTCGGCGCCGTCGGGGAAGTGGCCGCAGAAGATCACCGCGTAGGACCACAGGTTGCGCACCAGGTTGGCGGTCGCGTTCGCCTTCAGCGTCGACATGAACGCGGGGCCGGTGAGCGCGGGGAAGAGCAGGAAGTCCTTGGTCATCTGCCGGGCGATCTTGCGGCCGAACTCGCGGTTCGGCTCCGACATCAGGCCTTTCGGCGTGCCGGACAGTTCCTTCTCGATGCTCCAGTCGTGCAGCGCGATGCCCCACTCGAAGGTGGCGGCGAGCACCAGGTTGGCCAGCGGTTGCACCAGGTGGACCGGGCGCCAGGTCTCGTCGCGGGTCATCCGCAGGATGCCGAAGCCGAGGTCCTCGTCCTTGCCGAGCACGTTGGTATAGGTGTGGTGGGAGTAGTTGTGCGCGCGCCGCCACTGCGAGGACGGCCCGGTCTGATCCCACTCCCAGGTGCTGGAGTGGATCTCCGGATCGTTCATCCAGTCCCACTGCCCGTGGCTGATGTTGTGCCCGAGCTCCATGTTCTCGACGATCTTGGCGACCGACAGCAACGCGGTGCCGGTGAGCCAGGCCCAGCGGTTGCGGCTGCCGAACAGCACCGCGCGACCGGCCACCTCGAGGGCCCGCTGCGCGGCGATGGTGCGCCGGATGTACTTCGCGTCACGCTCGCCGCGCGACTGCTCCACCGAGCGGCGGATCGAATCGAGCTCCTGCCCCAGTGTTTCGATGTCTGCCGCAGTCAGGTGGGCGAACGCCTGAATATCGGTGATTGCCACCGGGTGTCCTTTCGCTGCTCAATTTGATTTGAGGGTACCCAAAGAACGTTGGCGGCGTCCCGAGCCGAGGCTCGGCGCGCGCTCAGACGTCGAGGGTGCAGTCGCCCGCCGCGGCGGAGATGCAGGTCTGCACCTTGTCGCCCTCGCGATGCTCGTCACCGTTGCGCAGGTCACGGACGTAGCCGGAACTCAGTGTCACGACACAGGTTTGGCAGATGCCCATCCGGCAGCCGAACGGCATCTGCACACCGGCCGACTCGCCCGCCTCCAGCAGGCTGGTCGCGCCGTCCGCCGCGACCTCGCGGCCGGTCTTGCCGAAGGTGACGGTGCCGCCCTCGCCGACCGCGGAGCGTTCGATCTCGAACCGCTCGACGTGCAGTAGGTCCGCGATGCCCGCGTCACGCCAGTGGTGTTCGATCTCGTCGAGCATCGCGGCGGGGCCGCAGGCCCAGGTGTGCCGCTCGCGCCAGTCGGGGAACTTCTCGTCGAGCCCGGCCAGCGCGAACTTGCCGTGCTCGCCGGTGAGGTTCAGGTGTGAGGTGAAACTCGGGTGCCTGTCGTGCAGGTCGCGCAGCTCGGCGCCGAACATCACGTCCTCGGCGGTGCGCGCGGAGTGCAGGTGCTGCACGTCGGTGACCATGCCGCGACGGTCCATCGCGCGCAGCATCGCCAGCACCGGGGTGATCCCGCTGCCCGCGGTCAGGAACAGCACCTTCTCCGGCGGCGGGTAGGGCAGCACGAAACCGCCCTGCGGCGCGGCGAGCCGGACCACGGTGCCGACCGGGACGCCGCTCACCAGGTGACTGGACAGGAAGCCCTCCGGCATCGCCTTCACCGCGATCGAGATGACGCGCTTGCCGCCCGCCTCCGGATCCGACCAGTTCGGCGGGCAGGTCAGCGAGTAGGACCGCCAGTGCCAGCGGCCGTCGATCAGCACGCCGATGCCGATGTACTGACCCGGTTCGTATTTGAAGTCGAAGCCCCAGCCCGGCTTGATCACCAGGGTGGCCGAATCCGCCGTCTCCTTGCGCACGTCGACAATGCGGCCGCGCAGCTCGCGCGCCGACCACAGCGGGTTGGCCAGGTGTAGGTAGTCATCCGGCAGCAGCGGGGTGGTGACGCGTGCCACGGCCCCGCGCAGCACGTTCAGCCTGCCGCCGCGTTCGGCGACGGCGGCGGCCGGAGCCTCCAGCCATTCACGCACGCCCCGCACGGAGAATCCCCCAGTTTTCGAGCTCATCGCTGCCGTTCATCTTCCTGTTCGTCGGATGCGCTGCCCACGCAACAGCCAGGTTACGGCATCGTAGGTTAGCCGAGAGTGTCGTGGCCGTCACCCCAATCATCCCGCGTGATCGACTGCGCGTCATCCGTGCGGGCGATAAGGGAACGTCAGAGCAATTCCAGCAGGAACGGCAATTCCTGCGCGGCATACCAGGCGAGCTGGTGGTCCTCCGCGTCGCCGAGCACGAATTCGGCGTCGGTATCGCCGAGATCGGCGGCGTCGACCACGTCGACGGCCTTGGCCACCTGGGGCTCGGCCTCGGCCAGGTCGACGTGCACGCAGCCGATCTGGTCGTAGGTGATCGGCCCGGCCAGCTTGACGACGGCGTCGTCGAGGTCGGGGCGCAGCTTCGCGCCGGTCACGTCCGCGGCGATCACCGCGCGCCGATAGACCGGCCGCCCGGCGGCCACCGGCTCCGCGTCGTCGGCCGGTTCGTCGGCGTCGTCGCGTTCGGCGGCGAGCAGGCGCAGCGAGGCGCGGGCGGCCTCGCCCATCGCCACCTCGGCCAGCTCCTCGTCGTCGCCGGAGGCATACGCCTCGCGCAGCGCCGGGGTCACCGCGAACGCGGTGCCGCCGATCGGGCGCAATTCCCGGTTGGTGACGAGCTCGCGCAGCAACGGCACCGTCGCGGGGATATAGACCCGCATTTTCTCCTGATCAGACGCAGGCACCGAGCATCTCCTCCATGGAATCGCGCACCGACGCGGCAAGCACGCCGATGTCGGCCATCGCGTCGCGGTCGGCGTTGAGTCCGTAGAAAACGCGTCCGTCATAGGACGTGATCCCGATGCTCGAGGCCTGATTGCGCAGCAGCGGCGACACCGGATACATCTCCAGCATCCGCGCGCCGCCGATGTACATCGGCGTTTGCGGACCCGGTGCGTTGGTGATCACCAGATTGAACGTGTGCTCTGCGAAGGTACTCGCCGCACGCACGCTCATGGCATGCAGGCTCGCCGGTGCGAACCCGGCAAGATGCACCAGCGTGCGCGCGCGAACGCCACGGTGCTGCCTGCCGTTGGCCTCGGTGGCGTGCGCGATGTGCGAAAGACGCATCACCGGATTGGGTTCGCCGACCGGCAGATCGATCAGGAACGAGGAGACCTCGCTCGCCGGTTTCAGCTGATCCCCGTCTGTCCCTTCGACATACACCGACATCGGCACCACGGCGCGCAGCGTGGTCGATTCGGTCAGCGCCTCGCCGCGCGACAGCAGCCAGTTGCGCAGCGCGCCGGTGACCACCGCGAGGATGACGTCGTTGATCGAGCAGTCGAAGCGCTTGCGGATCTTGCGGTAGTCCTCGAGGTCGGTGCGCACCACGTCGAAGCGGCGGTTGCGCGAGGTGCGCGCGTTCAACGGGCTGTCCGGCGCTCCGGAGGCCGCGGCGCGCACCGCGGCGACCACCGAGTCCATCGCCCGGCCCGCGGCGCCGATCACCGCGAAGGCGTGCCCGCTCGCGTGCCTGGCGACCTCCAAGGCCTCGCGCGGCTGGGCGGCCAGATGGGTCAGCGCGCCGACGAGCAGTTCCACCTCGTTGGGTTCGCGCGGCGCGAGCCAGGCGTCGTCGGCGAGCTCGCGCGGCGACGGCCCGGTATCGAGGATCACGTGGCCGATCTCGAGCGCGGTGTCCCCGTCGACCAGGGCCGAATGTGATTTGGTGAAGATCGCGCAGCGGCCGTCGGACAGGCCCTCGATCAGGTACATCTCCCACAGCGGCCTGCTCTGATCCAGCGGCCGCGACGCCAGCCTGGCCACCAGTTCGTGCAGTTGTTCGTCGGTGCCCGGTGTCGGCAGTGCCGAGCGGCGGATGTGATAGGTGATGTCGAACTGGCTGTCCTCCACCCAGACCGGGCGCCCGAGCGCGAACGGGATCTCGCGCACCTTGCGGCGATAACGGGGGACCAGCGAGAGCCTGGCCTCGACCAGGTCGACCAGCCGGTCGTAGTCGAGCATCGGCTCGGCGGGCCCGCTGTCCTGCTCGGTATTTCGGAGGATCGCGAGGGCGCCGATGTGGATCGGATTGCTGCTCGATTCGAGCCGATAGAACGACGCGTCCTGCGGCGTCAGTCTCGTGATCACGCTGCCAGGTGCTCCTTTTTCGATGCCGCCTCACGCCCATTGTGCTGTCGCCACAAGGGTTCAGCTCGTCCGTTGTGGCGTATCCGGTGAAATCGGCGTTCCCCTTTACCGCCCCGGCTTGGCGTGGCAAGCTGTTCGACTCGAGCTCGGGGAACTCGATTCGACCACAGGGGGACACCGGATGCACAGTCGACGACCATCGCTTTCGCCCGCTCCGCACATCGAGCCGCCGTTGGAGGGTGACCGGGCGGGTCGCGCGCGGTCGGATGCGTCGTCGCCGCGAGCCGCGCTGCCCTGCCGTCGCATGCCGTCACATAGCGGGCCGACCACGCGGGCCGCACAGCGACGCGCCCGGCACGACGGACGACTTACATCGTACGGCACCGATAGCGAAACGGGTTCCGCGGCAAGTCGATTCGCGGAAAGTTCGCTACGGCTCGTGCTCGAGGTGCTGGACGGCAGGCGCCCGGTGATCCAGCTGCGTCGGCTCGCCGCACCGTCGGTGTTCGCCGCCATCGAGACGCTCGCGCGGTCCGCGCCGCAGGGCCGCGGCCTCGGTGCTGCCCGCCTTACCAACTTCGGCGTCGAGCTGACCGGCCCGAATACCGCCGAGGTGTACGGCAGCTACCGGCGCGGGCAGCGGGTCTTCGCGGTCGCCGCGTGCGTGACGCTGCATCGAGCGGGCTGGCAGCTGACCGCGTTCCGCGTACTGTGAGTACCAGGGCGGACGACCCGGCCACGCGCTGATCCGGCCGAACGGCGCTGCTCGTCGGCACCTACGATCGGCACCGCATTACCATGGGGCGTGCAGCGGATTCCGCACTCGGAGCGCGAACCCGCACGCCGGGCCGTGAGCCCACACCTCGCACCCGGCGCCGACGACACGAAATGACACACCGACCAGAGGACTGACGAGACCCGTGCCTGCGCTGACACTGACGAGGTTGCTACGGATTGGTGAGGGTCGCATGGTCAAGCGGCTCGCCAACTTCGCCGATCAGGTTCTCGACCTCGAGTCGGAGTACGAGCTACTCACCGACGACGAGTTGCGCGGCAAGACCGACGAGTTCCGCGAGCGCTACTCCGACATGGTCGAGGAGGGTCACGCCGATCCGCTCGGCGCGCTGATGGCCGAGGCGTTCTCGGTGGCGCGCGAGGCGTCCTGGCGCGTGCTGAACCAGAAGCACTACAAGGTGCAGATCATGGGCGGCGCCGCGCTGCACACCGGCAACATCGCCGAGATGAAGACCGGTGAGGGCAAGACGCTCACCTCGGTGCTGCCCGCCTACCTCAACGCGATCAGCGGCGACGGCGTGCACATCGTCACCACCAACGACTATCTCGCCAAGCGCGACTCCGAGTGGATGGGCCGCGTGCACCGCTTCCTCGGGCTCGAGGTCGGCGTGATCCTCGGCGGCATGACGCCCGCGCAGCGGCGGGTGGCCTACGGCGCCGACATCACCTACGGCACGAACAACGAGTTCGGCTTCGACTACCTGCGCGACAACATGACGCACTCGCTCGACGATCTGGTGCAGCGCGGGCACAACTTCGCCGTGGTCGATGAGGTCGACTCCATCCTGATCGATGAGGCGCGTACCCCGCTGATCATCTCCGGCCCGGCCGACGCCTCCAGCAAGTGGTACGCCGAATTCGCGCGCATCGCACCGCTGTTGAAGAAGGACCTGCACTACGAGGTCGACATCAAGAAGCGCACCATCGGCGTGCACGAGGCCGGTGTCGAGTTCATCGAGGATCAGCTCGGCATCGACAACCTCTACGAGGCCGCGAACTCGCCGCTGGTCAGCTACGTGAACAACGCGATCAAGGCCAAGGAGCTGTACTCGCGCGACAAGGACTACATCGTCCGCGACGGCGAGGTGATCATCGTCGACGAGTTCACCGGCCGCATCCTGGTCGGGCGCCGCTACAACGAGGGCATGCACCAGGCGATCGAGGCCAAGGAGGGGGTGGAGATCCAGCCGGAGAACCAGACCCTGGCCACCATCACCCTGCAGAACTACTTCCGCCTCTACGAGACGCTGTCCGGCATGACCGGTACCGCCGAGACCGAGGCCGCCGAGCTGCACCAGATCTACAGCCTCGGCGTTGTCCCGATCCCGACGAACAAGCCGATGATCCGCTCGGACCAGTCCGACCTGATCTACAAGACCGAAGAGGCCAAGTTCGCGGCCGTGGTCGACGACGTCACCGAGCGGCACGAGCGCGACCAGCCGGTGCTGATCGGTACCACCAGCGTCGAGCGCTCGGAGTACCTGTCCAAGCAGTTCACCAAGCGCGGCATCGCGCACACCGTGCTGAACGCGAAGTTCCACGAGAAGGAAGCCGAGATCATCGCCGAGGCCGGTCGGCCGGGCGCGGTCACCGTGGCGACCAATATGGCCGGTCGTGGTACCGACGTCGTGCTCGGCGGCAACCCGGACATCATCGCCGACCTCATCCTGCGCAGGGAGGGCCTCGACCCGGTCGAGACCCCGGACGCGTACCAGCAGGCCTGGCTGCCGACGCTGGAGCAGGTCAAGGCGCAGACCTCGGCGGACGCGGAGGTCGTCCGCGATGCCGGTGGTCTCTACGTGCTCGGCACCGAGCGGCACGAGTCGCGGCGTATCGACAACCAGCTGCGTGGTCGTTCCGGCCGTCAGGGTGACCCCGGCGAGTCCCGGTTCTACCTGTCGCTTGGTGACGAGCTGATGCGCCGCTTCAACGGTGCCGCGCTCGAGTCGATCATGACCAGGCTCAACCTGCCCGACGATGTGCCGATCGAGGCCAAGATGGTCTCCAAGGCGATCAAGAGCGCGCAGACCCAGGTCGAGCAGCAGAACTTCGAGATCCGCAAGAACGTGCTCAAGTACGACGAGGTGATGAACCAGCAGCGCACCATCATCTACGGCGAGCGCAACCGGATCCTGCGCGGCGAGGACATGGAGGGCCAGGTCCAGAGCATGATCACGGATGTGGTCACCGCCTACGTCAACGGCGCGACCGCCGAGGGCTACGTCGAGGACTGGGATCTGGACAAGCTGTGGACGGCGCTCAAGACGCTGTACCCGGTCAAGCTCAGCTACAAGAACCTGACCGGCGAGACCGCGGTCGGCGAAGCGGGCGACCTCAGCCGCGAGGAGCTGCTGGAGGCGCTGCTCGACGACGCGCACGAGGCCTACGAACGGCGCGAGGCCGAGATCGACGGCCTGGCGGGCGAGGGCAGCATGCGCAATCTCGAACGGCAGGTGCTGCTTTCGGTGCTCGACCGCAAGTGGCGCGAACACCTCTACGAGATGGACTACCTCAAGGAGGGCATCGGCCTGCGGGCCATGGCGCAGCGCGACCCGCTGGTCGAATACCAGCGTGAAGGCTTCGACATGTTCGCGGCGATGCTCGAGGGCCTGAAGGAGGAGTCGGTCGGCTTCCTGTTCAACCTGCAGGTCGAGGTGCAGCAGCCGCAGCCCGAAGGCGTCTCGGTCGATCAGGGCCTGCGCTCGCCGGTCGGTGCGATGGCCGCGCCGCGCCCGCTGCCCACCGACGAGGCACCCGTCGGCAACGGCAGCAGCGCCCCGGCGGCGTTGCGCGCCAAGGGTATCGGCGACAACAACCAGCGTGGCCTCAGCTACTCCGGCCCCGACGAGGGCGGGCATCGCGAGGTGCACAGCGACGCCGAGGAGTACGGCGACGGCACCACCCGCCGCGAGCGCCGCGAGGCCGCCCGCGCGCAGGACAAGACGAAGCGCACCGCGAAGCCGCGTCGTCGCCACTGAGCGCTCGCAGCTGACGCTCCATAACTGAAAAGCGAAAGCGCCCAAGGACTTCCGTCCCTGGGCGCTTTCGCATTCCGCGCCCCGATCAGCCGCACTCCTTTTGATTTCCCGCACCGAGATTCGCATGCGATTCTCGGTGCCGAAAATCAGAAAGCGTGCGGCTGACTGGTCGGGCGCGCGTTTGGGCGAGAAAGCGCACGGGGCGTGGGGAAGAGGCGTAGCTTTTCGGGTCGTGGACCGGAGCACAGTTGAGGCATGGGTCGGCGAATACGAACGGGCCTGGCGATCGCCGGGTACCGAGAAACTCGGCGACCTCTTCGCCCCCGAAATCGGATATCAGGTTTCTCCGTGGGCGGAACCGCTCACGGGGCTACCCGCGCTGGCGAAGTTCTGGGAAAGCGGACGGGACGGGCCGGACGAGTCGTTCACGGTGGAGCCGGAAGTCGTTGCCGTGGACGGACTTACCGCTGTCGTCCGGGCGGAGGTCGAATACCCGGACCAGCCCGCACGCTGGCGCGACCTATGGGTACTGCGCTTCGATCAGGACGGGCGCTGCACGTGGTTCGAGGAGTGGCCCTTCGCTCCGGGCCAGCCCGACGGACAGGACCGATCCGGCGGCTGAGCGACGTTGGGGAAAGTCCCCAGCTGTGTCACCGCCGTGATCTGCCGCTAGTCGACGGGCCGTGGACTGTTGTTGGTCTGCCAGTGGTCATTGGAGTTCAGCGCGGTGAGCAGCAGGCGGATGGCGGCCACCCGGCGCTCTTTGCCCGGCAGCTTGTCCAGCGCGCACTCGGGGTCGGCGGGCGGGCCGAGGTGGGTGCAGCCGCGCGGACAGTCCTCGATCGCGGCGGCCAGGTCGCTGAAGGCGGCGACCACGTCGTCGGGGGTGATGTGGGCCAGGCCGAAGGAACGGATGCCGGGGGTGTCGATGACCCAGCCGCCGCCGGGCAGTGGCAGCGCGACGGATTGGGTGGAGGTGTGCTTGCCCTTGCCGACACCGGATACCTCGCCGACAGCCCGATACGCGTCTGGCACAAGACGATTCACCAGGGTCGACTTGCCGACGCCGGAGTGGCCGATGAAGGCGGTGAGGCGACCGGTGAGCAGTTCGAGCACCGGATCGAGCGGATCGTCGACGCCGCCGTAGACGATGGTGAGGTCGAGATCCTCGAAGGCGGAAGCGAATTCGGACTCGGCGGCCAGATCGTGCTTGGTCAGGCACAGCACCGGGTGCAGCCCACCGGCGTACGCGGCGACCATGCAGCGTTCGACGAATCCGGTGCGCGGCGGCGGATCGGCAAGTGCGACAACCATGAACAGCTGCTCGGCATTGCCGACGACGATCCGCTCGAACGGATCCGTGTCATCGGCGGTGCGCCGCAACACCGTTCGGCGTTCGGTGACCCGCACGATGCGGGCGAGCGAATCGGGTCTGCCGGACAGATCGCCGACCACGTCCACCTCGTCGCCGACCACGATGGGGGTGCGGCCGAGTTCCCTGGCGCGCATGGCGACGATGTGGTGATCCGGATCGCCGCCTAGCACGCAACCCCAGCGACCGCGATCCACCGAGACCACCATGGCGGATTCCGCATCACTGTGTTGCGGACGGGTTTTCGTGCGGGGACGCGAACTCTTGCCCGGGCGCACCCGGACGTCGGTTTCGTCGTACTCGCGCTTTCTCAGTGCGCCGCCCCTTGATCGGAAACCGTCGGATCGAGCATGTGCTCCCACAGCGCAACGAAATTCGGCAGCGTCTTGGCCGTGGTACCGATGTCCTCGATCTCGATGCCGGGCACGCGCAGCCCGAGAATCGCTCCGGCCGTTGCCATTCGGTGATCGGCGTAGGAATGCCAACGGCCACCGTGCAATTCGGCGGGCACGATCTCCAGCCCGTCCTCGGTCTCGGTGACCTTGCCGCCGAGCCGGTTGATCTCGGTGGACAGCGCGGCGAGCCGGTCGGTCTCGTGCCCGCGCAGGTGCGCGATGCCGCGCAGGTGCGACGGGGAATCGGCAAGTGCCGCCAGGGCCGCGACCGTCGGTGTCAGCTCGCCGACGTCGTGCAGGTCGATATCGATGCCGGCCAGGCGATCGGGACCGTGCACGGTCAGCACGCCGTCGAATACGCGCGCCTCGGCGCCCATTCGCACCAGGATCTCGCGGATCACGTCGCCGGGCTGGGTGGTGAGCCGGGGCCAGTGCGGGATCTTGACCTCGCCGCCGGTGACCGCGGCGGCCGCGAGGAACGGCGTCGCGTTGGACAGATCCGGCTCGACGTCCCAATCCACCGCGCGGATCGGGCCGGGGGTCACCTGCCAGGTCTGCGCCAGGCGGCTGTGCTCGGGCGCCTGCACCTGCACATCGGCCCGGCGCAGCATCTCGACGGTCATCTCGATGTGCGGCATCGAGGGCAGCGCCTTGCCGTCGTGATGCACGATCAGGCCCTCGTCGAACCGCGCCGCCGACAGCAGCAGGCCGGAAACGAACTGGGAGGATCCGGAGGCGTCGATGGTCACCGTGCCGCCGCGCAGCGCGCCCTTGCCGTGCACCGTGAACGGCAGCGTGTTGCCGTCGATGTCGGCGCCGAGGCTGCGCAACGCGTCGAGGATGGTGCTGAGCGGGCGCACCCTGGCCTGCGCGTCCCCGTCGAACGCCACGTCGCCCGCGGCCAGCGCGGCCACCGGCGGCAGAAAACGCATCACGGTGCCTGCGAGTCCACAGTCGACGCTGGCGCCCTGCAATGGGGCCGGAGTGACGGTCAACGTGTCGTCATCGCCCTCGATGGTCGTGCCGAGCGCGCGCAGCGCCGCGATCATCAGGTTCGTGTCGCGGCTGCGCAACGCACCGGACAGCGTGGACGGACCATCGGCCAGTGCGGCCAAGATCAATGCCCGGTTCGTGATCGACTTCGATCCAGGCAGGGTCACGGTCGCGTGTACAGGGACATCGACATAGGGCGCTGGCCAGAAACTCACGTGTTCCATCTTCGCCCATCACCCAACCGAACATGCGGGCGGTCGCCTTAATGCAACGCAATTCGTCCGGGTGGCGTCGCCCCACAGATCCGGCGGCAAGCTCACCGCGCGGACGCGCACGGTAGGGCGGCGAGAAGATCTGTGGGGCGCAACGGATTTCCCGCGCTACTTGTGTCGCCCGTGGATGAACGGAACCAACCTGCGCAGCAGCTTCATCGTTGACTGCGTGCGCGAGTAGCTGAGCAGCGCCATGCCGGGAATCGCGAAGCGCTGCACCGCGATCGAGTGCGGGCGGGCGAATTCGCGCAGGCCCGGCTCGCCGTGGATGCGGCCGATGCCGGAATCGCCGACGCCGCCGAACGGCAGGCCGGGGATGGCGGCGAAGGCGAGCACCGAGTTCACCGAGGTGGCGCCGACGTGCAGCCTGCGCGCGATCTCGAGGCCGTTCTTCTTCGAGTACACCGCCGAGGACAGCCCGTACTTGGAGCTGTTGGCCAGCTCGACCGCCTCGTCCACGCCGTCGACGGTGCGGATGGTGACCGTCGGGCCGAAGGTTTCCTCCTGCACCGCCTCGGACTTCTCGTCAACATCGACGAGCACCACCGGCTCGATGAACGGCGCCTTCACCGATTCCGGGCCGCCGAGCACGGCGGTGCCGCCGTTCTTCAGCGCGGACTCGATGTGGCGGCGCACGATGTCGACCTGGCTCGGCATGGTCATCGGACCGTAGGAGGCGTCGGCGCCCGAGCCGGGCCCGACCTTCTCCAGGATCTTCTTCACCTCGGCGACGAACTCGTCGCGCACCGACCGATCCACGTACACCCGCTCGACGCCGGCGCAGGTCTGGCCGCTGTTGGCGGTGGCGCCCCAGGCGACCGCGTCCGCGGCGGCCTTCACGTCCGCGTCACCCGCGACGATCACCGCGTCCTTGCCGCCGCATTCGAGCAGCACCGGGGTGAGGGTGTCCGCGGCGGCGGCCATGATCCGCTTGCCGGTCGCGGTGGAGCCGGTGAACGCGAGCTTGTCGACGCCGGACTTGACCAGCGCGGCGCCGGTCGCGCCGTAGCCGTTGATGGTGATGAACACGCCCTCGGGCAGATCGGGGTTGGCCTTGGCGAACGCGGCGGCCAGGAAATTGCCGATGCCGGTGGAGAATTCGCTCGGCTTGAACACCACGGTGTTGCCCGCGGCGAGCGCGTAGCCGATGGAGCCGTTGGGGGTGTAGACCGGGTAGTTCCACGGGCCGATCACGCCGACGACGCCGAGCGGGCGCTGCTCGACCCTGGCGGCGAAGTTCGACATGAACGCGCCGGGGGAGACCTTCTTCGGCGCGAGTACCTTCTTGGCGTTCTTGGCCGCCCAGGCGATGTGCTCGAGCGCGAGCATCAGTTCAAGGAAGGCGTCGTCGAGCGGCTTGCCGTTCTCGGCGTGGATCAGCTGGCAGAACTCGTCGGAATCCTTGACCAGCTGGCTCGACCAGCGCAACAGGTACGCCTTGCGCTCGTCGTAGCTCAGCGCGCCCCAGGTGGCGGCGGCCGTGCGGGCCTTCGCGACGGCCGCGCGCACCGCGTCCTCGTCCGCGATCGGATGGGTGCCGATCACCTCGCCCGTTGCGGGATCGACCGACGTGAGTGTCGTATCAGGTTTGAGGTCGGTGGATGTCACGGTGAGTTTCTCCTCTTGCCGGGTGGGTGCTCGGGACGACGTCGATCCCGGTTGCTCCTGGCGGTGGCCGGTCGGTGCGCAAGCGTCAGCGGACGGGCGCAGAGACCACCCATCCTCTGAGAGAATGGTAGGTCAAAACTCTCAACTGGTCACCAGCTATGGATCAATTGTCCATGAGACTGTCGGTGGTGGGTGGGAGTATCGAGATATGTGCGGACGATATGCGACCACGACAGATCCCGGCCGACTCGCGGTCGAGCTGGATGCGATCGATGAAACCGAAAGCACTGGCTCGGCCCCCTTCACCAATTACAACGTCGCGCCGACGACGCAGGTGCTCACCGTGGTGGAGCGGCACGAGCACGGCCACAAGGACGACGACCCCAAGCTGCGCCTGCGGCGGATGCGCTGGGGCCTGATTCCGTTGTGGACCAAGGCCGCCGAGCCGGGTGTTCCGGTGAAGGGCAAGCCGCTGTTCAACGCGCGCGCCGACAAGGCCGCGACCACCCCCTCGTTCCGCGACGCGGTGAAGTACCGGCGCTGCCTGGTCCCGATGGACGGCTGGTACGAGTGGGTCGTTGAGCCGGGAGACAAGGGCAAGGCCGTCAAGAAGCCCTTCTTCATGGCACAGGCCGACGGCTCCCGGCTGTACATGGCCGGGCTGTGGTCGGTGTGGCGGGACAAGTCCCTCGACGAGAGCGAGCCGCTGCTGTCCTGCACCATCCTGACCACCGACGCGGTCGGCGACCTGACCCGCATCCACGACCGCATGCCGCTACCGATGCCGCAGGAGCACTGGGACGCCTGGCTGGACCCGGACCACCCGGCACCGGCCGCGCTGCTGGAGACGCCGAGCGCGGCGGCGATCGCGGGGATCGTGGCGCGACCGGTGCCATCGCTGGTCAACAGCGTGAAGAACAACGGGCCGGAACTGCTCGAGCGTGTGTCGGAAGACGAAGAAGCCGGGCAGATCAGCTTGCTCTGATCGCCCGGCTCCGTGGGTGGCACTACGTCAGAGGTCGCACTTCACGGCCGGGGTCGCGATATTGAGCCCACATTTGACGATGCCGGTGACCAGGTCGATGACTTGGCCGGTCACGGTGCCTCCGAGCTTCTCGGCCTTGTCCGCCTTTTTGTCTTTGGTGGGGTTGCTGTCGTCGATGCCCTTACCGTCGAGCGGGACGTCGACGCCGACCCATGTCGCGGTCGACGGCGCCGCGGTGGCGGTCGGGGCCGACAGCGCCAGCGCGCCGACGGCCACGGTTCCGAGCAGGGCGACGATCACGGGGCGTACACGCTGGTGCGCGGGCATTTCGCATCACATCCTCGAATCGGACGAATCTGGCACGTCCATTGACGCACAGATTGTGTCGAATCAAGTGAATTGACCGGTCCTCACTGTGGCGGTCACCGCCGAGGTCAGCCGGATCAGGTCGGCGGGCGCCACCTCGATCTCCAACCCGCGCCGGCCGGCGCTGCACAGGACGCGGTCCCAGTTCAGCGCGGAGTCGTCCACCACGGTCGGCAGCGGCTTGCGCTGGCCCAGCGGGGAGATGCCGCCGAGCACATAGCCGGTCGTCCGTTCGGCCTTCGCCTTGTCGGCCATGCTCGCCTTCGGCACACCGAGCGCGGCCGCTGCGGCCTTGAGCGACAACGTATTCGGCACCGGAAGCACGGCAACGGCGAGCGAGCCGTTCGACAATTCGAGCACCAACGTCTTGAAGATCTGCGCCGCCGTCACACCCAATTCCTCGGCGAGCGCGTCCACCGCCTCGGTGCCATAGGAATCGGCGCGCGGATCGTGCTTATAGGCATGCACCCGATGGGCGACCTTGGCCGTGGTCAGCGTCCGGATCGCCGGTGTCGAGGCTCCTGCCATGGCGGAAACCTTAACGACGACACCCGCCCGGCCCGCAACGGGTTTTGCGGTGCCGGTGTTTCGCCGCGGGAACACAGGACGTGTCCCGCATGTTGGAAGCGAGTACATAGCGCTCGGCTGGGACCGAATATCCCGCCGTCGCCACTGATCAGCCCAGTAAATGACGTGAAGGAGATGTCGGTGCCCGTGCTGCTCGACGAACGTCCGATCTGGACGAAGGCGTCACCGACGGAAGCCGGATTCCCCGACGGATTGCCAGTGCCGGTAGATTTGGCAGGTACGGCGATCGAAGGGACAGGTGTGACGAGCGACCATGCGGCGCGAGCGACGGGCCCGGAGGCGGCAGCGGAGCGTAACCACGCAGGGACCCGCGAGGGCCGCGAATCAGACGCAGACGCGGTGACCGACGGTGTCGGTGCCGCGGTCGACGACACCGAGCTGGCCCAGCGGTTCGAGCGCGACGCGCTCCCGCTGCTCGACCAGCTCTACGGTGCCGCGCTGCGGATGACCAGGAATCCGGCCGACGCCGAGGACCTGGTGCAGGAGACCTACGTCAAGGCGTTCCAGGGGTTCAAGTCCTTCAAAGAGGGCACCAACCTGCGCGCCTGGCTCTACCGGATCCTGACCAATACCTACATCAACTCCTACCGCAAGAAGCAGCGCCAGCCCGCGCAGTATCCGACCGACGAGATCACCGACTGGCAGCTGGCGGCCACCGCCGAGCACACCTCGCAGGGTCTGCGTTCGGCCGAGGTCGAGGCGCTGGACGCACTCCCGGACGACGACATCAAGGCCGCGTTGCAGGAGCTGCCGGAGGAATTCCGGATGGCCGTGTACTACGCCGATGTCGAAGGCTTCCCATATAAGGAAATCGCCGACATCATGGGCACCCCCATCGGTACCGTGATGTCCCGGCTGCACCGTGGTCGCAAGCAGCTCAAGGGTTTGCTCGCCGATGTGGCGCGCGAACGTGGATTCAACCGTTCGGGGGAACGCCAGGAGGTCAAGCAGTCATGAGGGAGCGCAGCGAGCGAATCACAAGCGCAGCACCATCGGTCGCGGCGGAGCCGAGCGCCAGCGAGGTGCGGTCGTGACCGAGCGGGACCCCGATATGGACTTGGACTGCACGGCCGTACTCACCGATATCTGGCTGATGCTCGATGGTGAGTGCAACGACGACACCCGTGCTCGGTTGCAGCACCACATTGATCATTGCTCGCCTTGCATCGAGGCCTACGGCATCGAAGAGAAGATCAAAGGTCTGCTGAGTCGCAAGTGCGGCGGCGACCGCGCGCCGGACGCGCTGCGCGAGCGACTCACCTTCGAGATCCGCCGGACGGTGACCGTGGTGGAGACCAAGATCGACTCCGCCGACTCCTAGATCACCCCGCAAACAACTGAGCGGCACGCCTTCCCTGCGGAAGTGCGTGCCGCTCTGCGTTTTTCGGCCGAGCTCTCGCTCAGGCGTTTGGCCGCTTGCCGTGGTTGGCCGCGTTGCCCTTGCGACTACGCTTCTTACGTCCGCGCTTACCCATGAGTAGTCTCCCTTCTGATTGAAGGCCATTGTTTCACGTGTGGTTGGCTATACCTTCAGCGGATGCAGGCCGTGCGGCCCGGCTGCTCGAACCCGCCGAGTGAGCTGCGGCGAACCAACCGAACGAATGGGGTTTCACATGGCTGAGGAAGTGCTCGCCGAGCTGGTGTCGGTGGTCTATCAGGTCGTCGTCAAGCAGGGTGACGCCGTCAAAGAAGGCGACACCCTGGTGATCCTCGAGTCGATGAAGATGGAGATCCCGGTGCTCGCCGAGGTCGCGGGCACCGTCACCTCGATCGGCGTCAAAGAGGGCGATGCCATCAAGGCCGGTCACCTCATCGCAGTCATCTCCTAGAGCGATAGCGGTAGATCTTCATGGCAACGCTGAGCGAGCTATTAGCCGAACACACCGACCTACCCGGCGTCGCCGTGGACCATCTGCAGCGCGTGGTGGGTGATTGGCAGCTGCTTGCCGATCTGTCCTTCGCCGATCTGCAGCTGTGGGTCGGCGCGGGACCGATCGCGGCGGGCGCCGACATCGTGTGTGTCGCGCAATGCCGTCCGACCACCGCGTCCACCGTGCACCACGAGGACCTGGTCGGCACCCTGGCCCTGCAGGCCGATCATCCGCAGGTGTTCGAGGCGTTGATGTCCGGCAAGATCGTCCGCGCCGACCGTGATGTGGAAACCGCGGGCGTCTACCACCCGACTCCGGTGCACGCGGTCCGCGAGGCCATCCCGGTGCGCTGCGGCGACGATGTCATCGCGGTGCTGAGCCGGGACACCGACGTGCAGCGCTCCAGGGTCCGCAGCACGCTCGAAATCGCTTACGTCGCTTGCGCCGACGACCTGTGCCAGATGATCGCCGACGGCACCTTCCCGACCACCGAGGATCGCGCGGCCACCCATTCCAGCCCGCGCGCCGGTGACGGTTTCATCCGCCTCGACACCGACGGCATCGTCGTCTACGCCAGCCCGAACGCGCTGTCCGCCTATCACCGGATGGGCCTGCAGGCCGATCTGGCCGGCCAGGATCTCGCGGTGCTCACCCGCTCGCTGATCACCGACCCGTTCGACGCCCAGGAGGTGGTCGGCGACATCCAGGCCGCGCTGGCCGGGCGCACCGGGCGCCGGATG
Source organism: Nocardia sp. NBC_01499 (assembly GCF_045040275.1). NCBI lineage: Bacteria > Bacillati > Actinomycetota > Actinomycetes > Mycobacteriales > Nocardiaceae > Nocardia > Nocardia sp. NBC_01499. The sequence continues at coordinate 7,307,794 of NZ_CP109426.1, forward strand.
GAGGTGGAGGCGCGCGGGGCGACCGTGCTGCTGCGCACCCTTGTGCTGCGCCCGCACGGCGAATTGGCCGGTGCCGCAGTACTTGTGCGCGATGTCACAGAGGTCAAACGGCGGGACCGGGCGCTGCTGAGCAAGGACGCCACCATCCGGGAGATCCATCACCGGGTGAAGAACAACCTGCAGACCGTCGCCGCGCTGCTTCGGCTGCAGGCCCGTCGCACCGAGAACGAGGAGGCGCAGGTCGCGCTCACCGAGTCGGTGCGCAGGGTCACCTCCATCGCGTCGGTGCACGAGATGCTGTCGATGTCGGTGGACGAAGAGGTCGACCTGGACGAGGTGGTCGATCGGCTGCTGCCGATCATGGCCGACGTTGCCACCGTGCACACCGCGCGGATCAAGGTGCGCCGCGCCGGCTCGCTCGGCGTGTTCTCCGCCGAACGCGCGACGCCGCTGGTGATGGTGCTGACCGAACTGGTGCAGAACGCGATCGAGCACGCCTTCGATTCCGGCGAGAACGGCACGGTGACAATCCGTTCCGAGCGTTCGGCGCGCTGGCTCGACGTGATCATCAGCGATGACGGTCGCGGCCTGCCCACCGGTTTCAGCCTGGAATCCTCCGATCGCCTCGGCCTGCAAATCGTGCGCACCCTGGTGACCGCGGAACTGGGTGGTTCGATCGGCCTGCACCCCGGCGCCGACATCGGAACCGATGCGGTGCTTCGCGTTCCACTTGGGCGTCGTTCCGGCCGTTAGTAAGTCGTTTCGTTATATGCGTTGGGGCACAAGAGAGCCCGGCACCTCGGGGGTGCCGGGCTTAAATGCGTTTACCGGACCGGGGCTGAATGGTCCGGTAAATCCGATCGTCTGCTAGACGACGGTGCGGGTGCGCGTGCGTGCGTTGCGACGCTTGAGCGCCCGGCGCTCGTCTTCACTCATACCGCCCCACACGCCGGCATCCTGTCCGGACTTCAGGGCCCAGGACAGGCAGTCAGCGGTAACGGGGCAGCGAGCGCAGACCAGCTTGGCATCGGCAATCTGCGCGAGCGCAGGACCACTGTTACCCACCGGGAAAAACAGTTCGGGGTCCTCGTCGCGACAGATGGCCTTGTGGCGCCAGTCCATTCCTCTGCTCCTTTGCTGGGCGCCGCAAATGGCGCCGACGGTTTGTGGATCGTTCACTTGTGCGACTCGAATGTTTCCGCACGGTTGCTTGTGAATGCTTTCACGAACACCGTAGATGTCAATAGGTATCTGGTGCACCGTGGGGAAGCTCACGCTCTATCGGCCCCCGCTAGGGGAACCTGCCCGGTCCTTTGTACTCGCTCTACCCAGTTTTCGCAGCACTACCACGATGTTTTTCGTGCGTTTCCTGCATCACTCTGGTCGCGGCGCCACGACATCCAAGACGGCGGGCACGGCCGTGAAATCCACCACGTTGCGCTTCCCGATAAAGTCACCATCGATTTGCAGACCGATGGGTTCCTTTGTCTCGATGCGCACGGACGGAACGTTGTCTTCGCGAAACAAATTGCGAGACTTGGGGTTTCCGTCGACTGCCAAGAGCTGTCTGGCAAGCAGCAGTGTAGGCAGTACCGCCATGGAACGCACGGCAAACACGCCGAGACCGTCCTCGAACCTTGTGCCTGGGTTGGTGTGCACCGGGGTGGTGTTGAGGTAGGTCCAGGGTGTTGTGTTCGTTACGAAGGCGTAATGCACGTCGGTAACCGGCTCGTGGCCGGGGACCTCGATCCGGACGCTCGGCTCGTTACGCTTGGCGCGGAAGAACTGTCGTACGGTTGTTCGAAGGTAGCGGGCCGGGGTGGCGGTCTTGCCGTCGGCGCGGCTGGCGTCGATCGCCTCGCAGACGTCGGCGTCGAGGCCGACGCCCGCGCTGAAGGTGAACCAGCGATCGTCGGCGAGGCCGAGCCCGATCCTGCGGTCCCGGTCCAGCGTCAGCAAATCGATCAGCTGGTTGGTAGCGGTCACCGGGTCCGGCGCGATGCCGACCGCCCGCGCGAAGACGTTCGCCGAGCCGCCGGGGATCACGCCGAGCCGGGGCAGCCAGGCCTGCCCGTCGTTGAGCTCGGGCAGCGGCAGGAAGCCGTTGATGGTCTCGTTGACCGTCCCGTCGCCGCCGTGCACGACGATCAGGTCCATCTCGTTGGTCGCTGCCCACTGGGCCAATTCGGCGGCGTGGCCGCGGTGCTGGGTGTGCGCGACGGTCAACTGCGTGCGGCTTTCCAGCGCGTGCGCCAGCAGGTCCCGAGTCGCCGGAGTGGTCGAGGTGGCATTCGGATTCACGATCAGCAGCGTCCGCACGTCCCGCAGCCTAATCGTCGCCGGATCCGGTCCGAAAAGCCGCTGAACCGGAACGGTCGCGGCGACGGCCACTACGGCGGGTCGTAGTCTTGGCGGGTGGCTGAACGTAAGGGTGACGTTTCCGTGGGTGCACCGAGGACGGTGCGTGGCGCCGGGGGGCTGGTGACGCTGGAAGGTGCCGTCGCCGTCGTCGTCGCGCTGGTGTTGATCGTGCGCGGGCTGCTCGGCCACGATCAGTCCAAGGCCAGCGGGTACGGCACCGCCGCCTGGTTCGGCATCCTCGGCGGCGCCGTGCTCGCAGCGGGCATCGGCCTGCTGCTCGGCAAGCGGTGGGGGCGGGCGATCGCGGTGATCGCCCAGTTGCTGTTGCTGCCGGTCACCTGGTCGCTGCTCACCGACTCGCATCAGCCGGTCTTCGGCGCCCTACTCGGCATCGTCGTCGTCTCCACCCTGGTACTGCTGTTCGCCCCCGCCTCCACCCGCTGGATGGCCGCGGACTACGCGATCGAGCCCGAGAATTCTTGATCAACGGAACTCGACCGCGCGAGTACGGTTGTGCTGACCCCTTATTCGGTGACGGCGCTGCGGAGTGCCGCGCGGCAGAGCGAGTCGGCCCGGCGGGTGGTTTCGGGAAGGCGGTAGTTCGGTGTGAGGGCGAGGACCTTGGCGCACGCGGTGTCGAGGTCGATGCGGTGGCCGACCGAGACGAAGACGGGTTTCACGCCGGTTCTGGTGCGCAGGGCACGGCCGACGACCTCGCCGTCGATGGTGAGGTCGGTGCTCGCGCCGCGCTCGAGACCCGGTTCGACGTAGTCACCCCAGACCGATTTGGCGACGCCGATGGTCGGCACGCCGGTGAGCACCCCGATGTGGCAGGCGAAGCCGAAGCGCCGTGGATGTGCCAAACCCTGTGCGTCACAGACCAGTAGATCCGGTGCGGTATCGAGCTGTGCCAATACCCGTACGGTCGTTGGCAATTCGCGGAACGCGAGCAGGCCGGGAAAGTACGGGAAGGACGAAGTACCGTGCGCGACAGCTGTACTGACGGTTTCCAGGGTGGTCGCGTTCAGCACGACAACGGCCGCGGCGACCTCCCCGGAGTCGGCGTAGGCGCAGTCGAGCCCGGCGATGGTGCCGAATTCCTGGTTATCCCCGGTTGTTTCGACTTTCGGCCGCAATTCGTCCTGCATCGCCATGGCTTCGTCCAGGGTGGTCGGCCAGGAGTCTTCGTCGATGGGGGCGAGCCATGTCATCGTCGGGGTGTTACTGGGCTTCCTTGGCCAGCGTGCCGAGCGGTTCGCCGGTGAGGCGGTAGCCGACCCACTCGTCCTGTGGTGTGGCGCCGAGGGATTCGTAGAAATCGATGGAGGGTTTGTTCCAGGTCAGGACGGCCCAGTCGAGCCTGCCGTAGTCGTTGTCGACGGCCTCCTTTGCCAGCGTGGCGAGCAATGCCTTGCCGTAGCCCTTGCCGCGCGTTTCCGGCTTGACGTAGAGGTCCTCGAGGTAGATGCCGTGCACGCCGATCCAGGTGGAGAAGTTGAGGAACCAGATCGCGCAGCCGACCAGCTGGCCCTCTTCCTCGACCACGTGCGCGAAGACCTTCGGCTCCGGACCGAACAGGGCGGTGTCGAGCTGTGCCGCGGTGACCGTGCACAGGCCGCTTGCCTTCTCGTATTCGGCGAGGTCGTGGACCAGACCAACCAGGCCTGGTACGTCGGCGGGGGTGGCGCGACGCGGTACTACAGTCACAGTGTTACTCCATCAGCGGTCGGAACCAGGTTGTGCGCCAGGATGGTTCGCACGTCGTGTTCATAGCTGAGCACGGTCAGCGCGCCGGTCGACATGGCGAACCGGCGGCCCTCATGTATATCGAACTCGGCCCAACGGGCGATCAACGCCCTGGAGAAGTGCCCGTGCCCGACGAGCACGACATCCCGTTGCGGCAGCTTCGGTTCCACCGCGGCGAGCACGCGGTCGGCCCGAGCCCGCACCGCGTCGGCGGACTCGCCGCCCGGCACGGCACCGGTCCAGATGGTCCAGTCCGGCGCGCTCTCGCGGATCTCCGGGGTGGTCAGCCCCTCGTAGTCGCCGTAGTCCCATTCGGCCAGGTCGTCATCGACGGTGCTGTCGGTGAGCCCGGCCAGCTCCGCGGTGTGTATCGCGCGTCGGCGCGGGCTGGTGAGCACCAGCGGATCGCGCAGCTTCAGCGCGGTCAGCAGCGGACCGGCGGCCCTTGCCTGCGCCTCGCCCTGCTCGGTGAGCGGCAGGTCGGTACGGCCGGTGTGGCGGCGTTGGGTGGACCAGGTGGTCTCGCCGTGTCGCAGCAGCACTAGTCGGGCATCGTCGAGTACGGACATGGATCCATCATTGTGCACGCCAGGCGAGCCCTACCGTCCGGCCGGTGTTACCGCCGGTCAGCTGGTAGTTCCAGGGTCAGCACGACCAGCGGTAGCGGTCGCTCGACCTTGGACTGGTAGTCCGCGAGCAAGGGGTTGTGCGCCAGCGCCCACCCGGCGAACTCGTCGTACTCCGCGCCTTCGAGGGCACGCGCGGTGCCCTGGTAGGTCGTGTTCCCGAACTCCAGCGTGACCTGTGGATCGGCCTTGACGTTGTGGTACCAGGCCGGGTATTTGCCCTCGATGAACGAACTCAGGTAAAGGGTCTCGTCGCGGCGCAGCACGGCGAGCGGGACCACGTGCTTCTTGCCGCTCTTGGCGCCGGTGGTGGTCAGCAGCACTAGTTCGGCACCCGCATACGAGCCACCGACCTTGCCGTCGTTCGCGCGGAATTCGTCGATGACGCCGTCGTTCCAGTGCACGATGTCATTCTCGGAGACTTGGTTCCACGGTGCGTCGGGATCGTCGAAGGAGGTGATCTTCCGAGCCGAATCTGTTGCGGGCGTCTGCGGTTCACTCATGACCGCAAGTGTCCCGCAGCCCACCGACAAGTTCGGGTCAGCCGAGGGCGTAGAGCTCGGGGCCGCGTTGTTCGAGGACGGTGGTGCCGAGTACCGCGAGGGAGATGGGGGCGCCGGTGTAGCCGGGGCGGTCCACCGGGATGCGGGCGACTTCGGCGCCGGAGGCGGGGTCGAGGGCGGCGATCGCGCCCGCGGTAGGCATGAGCAGTCTGCCCGCCATCATACCGGGGGAGCCGAGTGCTCCGGCGGCGGTCCAGAGCGGGTCGAAGGTGCTGCCGTTCAAGGCGATTACGCTGTTGCCGGTGAAAACCAGGTAGGCCGAACCGATTCGGGTTGTTGTCGTCTTGTCGCTCAGCGGCGCCGAAAGCTGGTGCACGACAATCGGATTGCCGGTCGCGTCGTAGACGGCGAGTCGCGGTGCCGCCGCCTCGACACCGGCGGCGGCCGGTGCGCCGGGCAGGTAGAGCACGATCCTGCTGTCCGACACCGCGACTACCCGCGCGTCAGGGGAGTCCGCGCCGGCGCCGGTCAATACGTGCGAGCCGAACTCCTCGGGCACCGTGTTGTCCTTCGGCGCGGGATTCAGCATGGTGAGCCGGTCGGCGGCATCGTCGGGGCAGCGTTCGAGCACGCCGAGCCGGGACGGGCTCGATCCCGACGACAGCAGCGTGCAGCCTTTGCGCGGTTGGGTTTTCACGTTCACCGGCGCGTCGACGAACCCGTATTCGATCGTGCGCACCAGGTCCGAGCGCCACATCTCGAGCCGCTTCGGCCCCTGCGCGAGTACATAGGTGCCGTCGACCGACAGCCGCACCGACTCGTCCATGTAGCTGCTGCGCGCGGTGCGCCTGGCACCGCTGTCCCCGGCGAGCAGGGTGGCCTGGCTGCAGCCCCGCTCGTCCCGGTAGACCGCGACGACGGTGCTGAACTGGCCCTCGATCCCGCAGAGCGGCATATCCCGCTTGTAGTGCCACAGGTCCTGGCCGGTGCGCGGATCGTGGCCGGTCACCGTGCCGTCGTCACCGGTGACGGCGACGCCGCTGGAGGTCAGCGCCCTGCTGCTCACGGAGTCGGGCGCATGCCACAGTTCACCCAGCGTGGTCGGCAGCTGGTCGGCCGCGGTTGGTGTCGGCACGGGCGAGCTCGCGGTCACCGATTCAGTGCCGTGCGCGTCGCCACGCACCCACACCGCCACCGCCGCGATCACCACGAGTACGGCGATCGCGGCAGCGGAGATGACGTCGGCGCGCGTTCGCCGCTCGGGTGCGAGCACGGTTGCGAGAGTAGCGGATCCGGCCGGTCAGACCGAAGCCGTGGCGGGCTCGACCGCGTTACCACTGTCTTCGGTCGCATTCTCGCCGACCGGCTTGCGGCGACGGCGCCTGCGACGCGCGGGCTGGTCACCGGACTCCGAGTCATCGGATCCGTTGTCGTTGGCGGAGTCGGCGGCAGTGGTTTCCACGCCGCTGTCTGCCTCGCCCGCTGGCTTGCGACGGCGACGCCTGCGACGGGCGGGCTGATCGCCGTTCTCGTCGGTGGCTGCGTCGTCGGCCTGCGCGCCGTTGCTGTGCGCCGAGTCGGCGTTGCCGTTGCTGGCGGCACCGTTGCCGTTGGTCTCCGCCTCGTCGATCGGCTGGCCGCGCACGGTGCGCTTGCGGTTGCGCTTACGCGGGACCCGTGCCGGGCGTTCCACCACGACCGCGTCCTCGTCCCGCTCCGGCTTGGCCTTGCGGACCGTGCCGGTCACGCCCTCGGGGATGCCGAGTTCGGCGAACAGGTGCGGCGAGCGCGAGTACGTCTCCACCGGCTCGGCGATGCCGAGGCCGAGCGCCTTGTCGATGCCCGCCCAGCGGCCGAGCTCGTCCCAGTCGATCAGCGTCACCGCGATACCGGTGCGTCCGGCCCGGCCGGTGCGCCCGATCCGGTGCACGTAGGTCTTCTCGTCCTCGGGGCACTGGTAGTTGATGACGTGCGTGATGTCATCGATGTCGATGCCACGCGCCGCGACGTCGGTCGCGACGAGCACGTCGATGCCGCCCTTGCGGAACTTGTTGAGCGCCTTCTCGCGGGCGATCTGCCCGAGGTCACCGTGTACGGCGCCGACCGAGAAACCGCGCTCGGCCAGATCGTCGGCGACCTTCTGCGCGGTGCGCTTGGTCCTGGTGAAGATCATGGTCGCGCCCCGGCCCTTGGCCTGCAGGATCTTGGCGACCAGTTCGCTCTTGTCCAGCGCGTGCGCCCGGTAGACGAACTGCGCGGTGCGCTCGTGGATGGCCGTCTCGTGCGCTTCCTCGGCCCGGATGTGGGTCGGGCGGCTCAGGAACGTGCGGGCCAGGGTGATGATCGGGCCCGGCATGGTCGCCGAGAAGAGCATGGTCTGGCGCTTGTCAGGGACCATGGTCAGGATGCGCTCGATATCGGGCAGGAAGCCGAGGTCGAGCATCTCGTCGGCCTCGTCGAGCACCAGCACGCCGACCTTGCCGAGGATCAGATGGTTCTGGTTCGCCAGATCCAGCAGCCGACCCGGGGTGCCGACGACGACGTCGACGCCGGTGCGCAGCGCGGCGATCTGCGACTCGTAGGGGCGGCCACCGTAGATGGAGGCCACCTTCAGCGGGCCCTGGTGGTTGGTCAGGTACTTGCTCGCGTTCTCCAGGTCGGAGGTGACCTGGATGCACAGCTCACGGGTCGGCACGATGACCAGCGCCCGCGGCGTGCCGTCCAACGGCGTGGTGCCGGTGTCGGCGGTGGCGATGCGATGCAGCAGCGGCACGCCGAAGCCGAAGGTCTTACCCATGCCGGTGCGGGCCTGACCGATGAGATCTTCACCGGCGAGCGCCAACGGCAGGGTGAGTTCCTGAATGGCGAAAGTACGTTCGATGCCGATCTCGTTGAGCGCGCGCACGATTTCGTCGCGAACGCCCAATTCGGCAAATGTGGGTGCGGTATGTGTTGCGTCCAGTTCGGCGGTCAACAGCGTCTCCGCTACCCCGGGTTCCTGTTCGACAGTGATCTTGCTCAGGTTCGTGCCTTCCTCGTAATCGCGTCCCGCGCGCACGAGGTGGGGCGGACCGGTCGGCCCGCGACGACCACGTCTCCGCCTGTGATACTCACCCGGCCACGCTCTGGATGTCTTCGGGTGCCGCGGCGTGGCGGCTACCTCGGGAGACATCGGCGCGGCGCACTGGTGATGCGGAGCTGGTGCGCGCACATTTTCCTGAACGACGAAACCTCGGCTCGTTATGCCGATCGGTCGGTACCGCGGGGCGGTGAACGCACAGATCTGGCAACTCATCGAGCGAAACTTTTCGTTGTCCGGTGCGATTGTAGCGTGATATTGTGCGCGGCTCGAATTGCCGCCGCCGATTATTCGGAAACCGAACTCCGGTTTCGCCGCGCCGTTCATCGACGTACGCTGCGCGACATGGCAATTCATCCCGCGCGGCAAATCTGGAAGACTCTCGAGCCACTACATGATGTGGTCTATTTCGGGACCGGCGTCAAGGAGGCGGGAGTCGCGATCGGACTGCGCGGTTACTGGCAAACTTACTTCGCATTTCGGGCAGCGCCGCTCGGTGCGGTGACTCCCGCCACAGTGCAGGCGATTTTCGCCGGTTTTCATCCGGAAATGGTGCGCAAAGCGCTGCCTGGGGCCTGGTCGCTGGCCACGCCCGAGCAGTGCCTCGAGGTCAGGCTCGACCTGTCTACCGCGCTGCTGCGTGGTTTCGGCGCGGGTGAGGCGGAGTGTGCCCGCGCGGTGTCGCTGCTCGCGCCGGTGCTTGAACAGGCCGACCCGACCGGCAGGCCGCTCTTCGCGGCGAACGCGGCGCTGCCGCTGGCCGCGGACCCGGTGGGCGCGCTGTGGCAACTGACCACCTCGTTGCGCGAGCATCGCGGCGATGGTCACGTGGCCGCGCTGGTCACGCACGGACTGACCGGGCGTCAGGCGATGGTCATGCAGGCGGCGGCGGGCAAGGCGATGGAATCGGTGCTGCGCGGGGCGCGTGGGCTGTCCGAACGGGAATGGGCGGACGCGTTCGATGAATTGCGGGCCAGGGGAGTGGTCGAGGGGGAGCCGGTCAACCCGGCGCTGACCGGCAGCGGTGCCGACCTGCTCGGGCGGGTCGAGGCGAGCACGGACGACGCGGCATGGAACGGTGCGCTCGCGGTGCTGTCCGCCGACTCCGTCACCGAATTGACGAACTCGCTCGCGCCGCTGGCCGACCGAGTGCACGACGCCATCGTGCCCGCGGCGAATCCACTCGCTATGGGCAAGCGGTAGCCGCAACGCGGACTTGCCTGTTACCGCCGGTACCGAAATGTGAGACATTTTCGGGGTGAATATCGCGGACACCGTCACCACCGCCGCCCGCAACGCGTGGGCACTGACCTTCGGTTCGGGCGTCGAGGCACCGGATCCCACCCCGTCGACGGTGCTCTGGGACGAGCCGCATCGGCAGTTGCGCCGTTTCGAGCATCGTCCCGGTGGTGCCGAAACAGCCACGGCCGCAACGGATTCCGCTGTGTTGCTGGTGCCGCCGCTTGCGGCGCCCGCCACCTGCTTCGACCTGCGCCCCGATCAGAGCCTGGCCGGGTTCCTGCTCGAGACCGGCCGTGCGCCGTACGTGGTCGACTACGGCGAGATCACCTTCGGCGACCGGCGGATGGGCTTCGAGGACTGGATCGACGAGATCCTGCCCGAGGCCGTGCTGCGCACCTCCGCCGACCGCGACGGTCAGCCGGTCGATCTGGTCGGCTGGTCGATCGGCGGCACGCTGGCCTTGCTCACCGCCGCCGCGCACCCCGAACTGCCGATCCGTTCGATCACCGCGGTCGGTGCCCCGCTGGACTACGACAAGATGACGGGCATTCCGCAGCTGCGCGCGGTCGCCAAGCTCACCGGCGGGATAGGGACCTCGACACTCGTGCGCGCCGTCGGAGGCGTGCCTGCGTCGCTGACCCGAATCGGGTACAAGATCACCGCCTGGGATCGCGAGCTGACCCGCCCGTGGTTCGTCGCCAGCAATATCACCCGGACCGAGACGCTGGCTCGAATGGAAACCATCGACCGGTTCATGGCCGATATGCCCGGCTATCCCGGTCGTTTCTACGGTCAGTTGTGGGGCAGGTTCATCCTGAACAACGACATCGGTCGCGGCGTCGTGCGGTTCGGCAAGCGGCGCATCGAGCTGGCCAAGGTGAGCGCACCCGTCCTGCTGGTCGGCGGTCCCACCGACGCGATCACCGCGGCCGCCGCCGTCGAAGCGGGCACCCGAACCCTCACCGGTGCCGCTTCGGTCCGCTACGAAACGTCTCCCGGTAGCCACCTCGGCATCCTCACCGGACCCGAGGCGCGCAACACTACGTGGACGTATTTGGACAAGTTCTTGGCGGAGGCGGCCTGAATTCGGACAAGTTTCGCTCGCCAGCGGCGTGACCGCCGCGGCGTACTAGGCTGGGGCCATGGGAGCACAGTCACCTGCCACGCTGGGTGTTTCGACCGATTCCGTTCTCGCCGATCATCCCGGCGTCGTAGATCTGTTCGCGGTGCTCGCCTACGGTGAGATCTCCGCGTTCTACCGGCTGGCCGAGGAGGCCAAGCTGTCGCCGACGCTGCGCGGCAAGGTCGCGGTGGCGAAGATGGCCTCCGCCGAGATGGCCCATTTCAATGTGCTGGAGTCGGCGCTGGCCGAGCGTGGCGTCGACATCTTCGACGCGATGGCGCCGTTCGTGCGCGCGCTCGACGCCTACCACGCCTCCACCGACCCCTCGACCTGGCTCGAGTCGATGGTGAAGTTCTACGTCGGCGACGGCATCGCGGCGGACTTCTACAACGAGATCGCCGGTGCGCTGCCCCCCGAGGTGGCCGAGGTGGTCCGCGACGTGCTCGCCGAGACCAACCACTCCGAATTCGTCGTCGAGGAGGTGCGTCGCGCGGTCGCGACCAGCCGCTCCGAACGCGACCGGCTCACCCTCTGGGGCAGGCGCCTGCTCGGCGAGGCGATCACCCAGGCGCAGTACGTCATGGCGCAGCGCGACGAGCTGACCGAACTGGTCCTCGGCGCCGCTGGCGACCTCAACGGCATTGCCGCGCTGTTCGAGCGCATGCAGGCGAGCCACGCCGAGCGCATGGCGAAGCTGGGGATTTAAGACCTATTCGTTGACCGCCGCTGGCCGGACCAGTCGCAGACCTGGAGTTTGCGCCTGGGTCTGGTCGGTGAGCCACACGATGATGCTCTGATCGCGGTCGGCCTCGAGCGTTTCGAACGGAACCTGCACCAGACCATGCACCGGGTGATCGACATGCAGCATGCCGGAGACCGGGGCCCCGATGTGATGGGGCTTCCAGCGTGCCGCGAAATCCGGGTGGTGGCGCAGCGCGTCGATCGTTTCCAGCAGCGAGTTGTCGCCCGGCCAGCGCAGCTTGGCCCGCGACAGCGCGGCGGCGAAGATGTCCGCGGCCTCGGACCAATTCCGCAGCACCGTCCGCGCGCTCGGATGCCGGAACGTGTACCAGGCCAGGTTCGGCTGCCCCTCGCCGTCGAGCAGATCGAGCGGGGAAACGAAGTCCGCCCATGCCGCGTTCCAACCGAGCACGTTCAATCGTCGGCCGACCACGAACGCGGGTGTCGGCTGCAATGCGCGCAGGATCGACTCGATCGTGTCCGCGACCTTCTCCTCGGCGGATTCGCTTCCCGGGCAGCGTGATTCGTTGCCGGAGGCGAGGGCGAGCATGCTGAAGTGGTGGCGCTCGTTGCCGCGAAGCAACAGCGCGTCGGCCAGGGCGTCGATCACCGCGACCGAGGGATTGGTGTCGCGGCCCTGCTCGAGCCGGGCCAGATAATCCGCACTCACACCCGCCCGGACGGCGACTTCCTCACGGCGTAGCCCCGGCGTCCGGCGCCGCCTGCCCTCCGGCATGCCGACATCGGCGGGCCGTAGTTCCGCGCGCCGTGCGATGAGGAATTCCGCGAATCCGTTCCGAGCCATGGGTTCCATCGTGCCGTGTCCTAGGAGGCTTAGCCTCGCCCTGTCAGGTCCAGGATAACGGCGGTCTGGTTAACGGACCGTGGTCCGGCAAAGATTGAGGATATGACAACTTCTTCCGAATCCACCACGACCGCTCAGTCGCTCAAGCCCGGCGCCTGGACCCTGGACACCGCGCACTCGTCGGTGGCCTTCACCGTTCGCCATCTCGGCATCTCCAAGGTGCGCGGCGGATTCACCCGGTTCGAGACCGAATTCGTGCTCGACGAGTCCGGTGCCGCCACCCTCGGCGCGACCATCCACCTCGACTCGTTCGACACCGGTAACGCCGACCGCGACGCGCACATCCGCACCGCGGACTTCCTCGATGTGGCGAACCGCCCGACGCTGACCTTCCGCGCCACCGAGCCCGCGCAGATCGCGGAGAACTTCGAGGTCGAGGGTGAGGCCACGCTCGGCGGCGTCACCAAGCCGGTCACCCTGGACGTCGAATGGGGCGGCGTGCAGGAACACGCTGCGACCGGAGAACGGCACGCCGGATTCTCCGCCACCGGCACCATCAAGCGCACCGACTTCGGCGTCGGCGGCCTGCTGCCCGGCATGCTGAGCGACAAGGTGAACATCGAGCTCGAGATCCAGCTCGTCGAGCCGAAGTAATACCGTCGCGCTGAGCGGGCCCGCACAACGGTGTGCGGGCCGCTGCTGTGTTCGCCGCGACGTCACTGTTCGCTGAGGGCGCAGGCAGGCGTCTGCCATCATGGCGTTGCCCTGCACTAGCCTTGGATCGACAGCACAGGACTCTTACGTTCGGAGGTTGGCCGTGGAGGTCAAGATCGGTATTTCGGATAGCCCGCGCGAGCTCTTGATCAATAGCTCGCAGACCCCGGAAGAGGTCGAGGCGCTGGTGTCCGGTGCGCTGAACGGCAGCGGCGGCGTCGTGTCCCTGACCGACGACAAGGGTCGCAAGTTCCTGATCCAGGCCTCGAAGGTCGCCTACGTCGAGATCGGCACCGTGACGAGCGGCCGCGTCGGCTTCGCGACTGTGTGAGTTTCCTCGGCCAAGGGCCGACAGCAACGAGCCCCTGCAACCATTGGATGCAGGGGCTCGCTTGGTTCTGAAACCTAGTCGATCGGGTGCAGCGGTACGTGCGACAGACCACCCCAGGCGAGGGAGACGGTCGTGTCGACGGCCTCCTCCTTCGGGATGGGCCGGTCGGCCTCCAGCCAGTAGCGCGCCGTGAACTGGCTCGCGCCGACCAGGCCGACCGCGAGGATCCGCGCCCGGTACGGGTCGAGGCCGGAATCGTGTGCCACCACATCGAATACCGCGTCGACACAGGCCTCGGTGGCCTGCTCGACCCGACGCTGCACCTGCGGCTCGCTGGTCAGGTCGGATTCGAAAACGAGTCGGAAGCCCTGCATCTCGTTGTCGACGAAATCGAAGTAGGCCTGCACGGCGGCGCGCACGCGCTGCCGGTTGTCGGTGGTCGACCGCAGTGCCTGTCGGACGCTGGACACCAGCATGTCCACATAGTTCTGCAGCACCGCTAGATACAGCTCCAGCTTGCTGGTGAAGTGCTGATAAAGCACCGGCTTGCTCACTCCGGCGCACTGCGAGATCTCGTCCATCCCCGCGGCGTGATATCCGCGCTGCACGAAGACCTCGCTGGCCGCCGCGAGTAGTTGCAGACGTCGCTCGTCACGCGGAAGCCGGGTGCCGCGTTTGGCGGGCTCGGACGACGATCTACGGGACGCCATCCGGTCCACGAGGTCAGTCATTTCGGCTCTCCCAGTTGATTCCCCGGCAAGGGGTAAGCACCGGGTATCCCAAGAACGATACTCGGTTGTTGCCCGCCCGCCGACCGGCCCCGGAGAACTGGTGGAACGCGGTGACAAATGTCGCACCCCTCGGCCGATGTGGCGTGCCCGACGGCGGCGCTTGCCCCCTGTGAGAACCTGGTGTTCGTGACTTTCCGCGCCGACCGACCCGGGGAGCGGGACGCCGACCCCCCGGTTACGTCCGGCGGCGGGCGCTATTCGCGCCGCCGTGCTGGCTCCGGCGCGCCCGGTTCCGTAGGGTCAGAACCCGTGGCAACGTCAGGCGCGCAAGCAAAGCCCGATTCGCCAGCACCACGGCGTGACCGCGACGGCGTCGAGATCTATGACCCGCTCGGCCTATACGACCAGCAGGACCGCTCCCATCAACCGCTGCGCGCCAGCTGGGATCCCACCGCGAGCACCGAGGGCAGGACCAGGGATCGTCCCGAGCGCAGCGTCAAAAAGCAAAGCGCCCTAGGACGTTTCGTCTCCACCTACGGTTGGCGCGCCTACGCGCTGCCGGTGCTGTTCGCCGTCACGGTATTGGTGGTCGTCGACGCGGTGCGCGGCTCCGACCCGGCGACCAATATCAGCGGCATGCCCGGTCTCGGGCACCTGAGTCCGCGCGGCACCATGAACAACGGCATCATCGGCGGACCGACCGGGGACGGCCACTTTCCCACCGACCTGCCGACCGGCGCACTGCCGGAGGGCGGCAGCTTCGCCGAAACCGGCACGGGCACTTGGCATGTGGTGCCTGGCTCGACCCCGCAGGTCGGTACCGGAACCGATTCGGTGTTCCGCTACACCGTGGAGATCGAGGACGGCGTCGACACCGCGGCGCTCGGCGGCGACGAGTCCGTGGCGAAGCTGATCGACACCACCCTGGCCAACCCGAAAAGCTGGACGCACGACCAGAAGTTTGCCTTTCGCCGAGTCGACCAGGGCGACACCGACTTCCGCGTCTCCCTCACCTCCCGCGAATCCAGCCGCAAGGCCTGCGGTTTCGAGATCCCGATCGACTCCTCCTGCTACAACGCCGACATCGGCAGGGTGGTGCTCTCCGAGGTCCGCTGGGTGCGCGGCGCGATCGCGTTCGAGGGCGATATCGGTTCCTACCGGCAGTACCAGATCAACCACGAGGTCGGCCACGCCATCGGCTACCACCAGCATCAGCCGTGCGAGATCGACGGCGGTCTCGCCCCGGTGATGATGCAGCAGACCTTCGGCACCAAGAACAACGACATCGCGACCCTCGAGCCCGACGGCGTCGTCCCGATGGACGGCAAGCGCTGCCGCTTCAACCCATGGCCGTACCCACGGGGTTGACGCGATAGCCGGTGCGCGACGATAGATCGGGAAGAACGGTCTGGTCGCGGGTGTTACACAACGAGATCGACCCATTCGATTCGAGGAGTCCTGGACGTGTCATCACCTAAGTCCCTGCCGCCACTGGTCGAGCCGGCCGCGGAGCTGACCAAGGACGAGGTCGCCCGCTACAGCCGCCACCTGATCATTCCCGATCTGGGTGTGGATGGGCAGAAGCGACTGAAAAACGCCAAGGTGCTCGTCATCGGTGCGGGCGGGCTCGGCTCGCCGGCGCTGCTGTATCTGGCCGCGGCGGGTGTCGGCACGCTCGGCATCGTCGAGTTCGACGAGGTGGACGCCTCGAATCTGCAGCGCCAGATCATCCACGGCGAGTCCGATATCGGCCGCCCGAAGGCCGACAGCGCGCGCGACTCGATCCTCGAGATCAACTCCGGTATCGACGTGCGGCTGCACAAGATCCGGCTGGAGCCGGACAACGCCGTCGAGCTGTTCGCCGACTACGACCTGATCGTCGACGGCACCGACAACTTCGCCACCCGCTACCTCGTCAACGACGCGGCGGTGCTGGCCGGTAAGCCCTACGTGTGGGGCTCGATCTACCGCTTCGAGGGCCAGGTCTCGGTCTTCTGGGAGGACGCGCCGGACGGGCGCGGCATCAACTACCGCGACCTCTACCCGGAGGCCCCGCCGCCGGGCATGGTGCCGTCCTGCGCCGAGGGTGGCGTGCTCGGCGTGCTGTGCGCGTCCATCGGCTCGGTGATGGTGACCGAGGCGATCAAGCTGATCACCGGCATCGGTGAGCCGCTGCTGGGCCGTCTGATGGTGTACGACGCACTGGACATGAACTACCGGACCATCAAGCTGCGCCGCGATCCGGAGCGTCAGCCGATCACCGAACTGATCGACTACGAGGCGTTCTGCGGTGTGGTGTCCGAGGAGGGCCAGGCCGCCGCGGCCGACTCGACGGTCACCGCGCGCGAGCTGAAGGATCTGCTCGACGCGGGCAAGGAGATCGAGCTGATCGACGTGCGCGAGCCCGTCGAGTGGGAGATCGTGCACATCGAGGGCGCGAAACTCATTCCCAAGGACCGCATCCTGTCCGGCGAGGCGCTCTCGGAGCTGCCGCAGAATCGTCCGATCGTGTTGCACTGCAAGACCGGTGTTCGTTCCGCGGAGGCGCTGGCCGCCCTCAAGCGCGCCGGTTTCTCCGACGCGACGCACCTGCAGGGCGGGGTCATCGCCTGGGCCCGCCAGATCGACCCGTCACTGCCGGTCTACTGATCGTCCGAAGTCCGCTGTGACCCCCGCCCAGGCGGCGGGGGTTGCGGTTCGGCGCGGCGTCCTGTACGGCGTCCATACCGGCGGTACGGTACGGCCGTGACTTCTGTGGAACCCCCCGAGCACGTGCGTGCCACGTTCGGTCTGCGCGAAGTTTCCCCGGTCACCTTGGGCGACTGGGAAGGTGGCTGGCGGTTCGGGGACGTGGTGCTCAGCCCGGTCGCCGATCACGCGCGTGCGGCGTGGTCGGCGAAGGTGCGCGAGACGCTGAAGGTGGACGGGCTGCGCCTGGCCCGGCCGGTGCGCGCGACCGACGGCCGCTACGTGGTCTCCGGCTGGCGTGCCGACACCTACCTGGAAGGCATTCCGGAACCGAGGCACGACGAAGTGGTTTCGGTGTCGCTGCGCCTGCATCAGGCGACGACGCAGCTAGAGCGGCCCCGATTCCTGGTCCAGCCGCCGGTGGCGCCGTGGGTCGACGTGGACGTGTTCGTGGCCGCCGACCGGGCCGCCTGGGAGGCGGTGCCGCTGCGCAGCCTGCGCGCGGGCGGCACACTGCCCTCGGCGGACTCGCCCGACGGCCAGCGAAGCATGGAGCTCATCGGCCAGTTGGCCACCCTGCGCAAACCGGTGCAGACGCCCGCGCAACTGGTGCACGGCGACCTGTTCGGGACGGTGCTGTTCGCCGGGACCTTCACGCCGGGTCTCACCGACATCACGCCGTACTGGCGGCCGGCGCCGTGGGCGGCCGGGGTGATCGTGGTCGACGCGCTGGCCTGGGGCGGTGCCGACGACGGCCTGCTGGAGCGCTGGCGCGATCTGCCGGAGTGGCCGCAGATGTTGTTGCGCGCGGTCATGTTCCGGCTCGCCGTGCATGCGCTGCATCCGCGCTCGACGCCGGAGGCATTCCCCGGGTTGGCGCGCACGGCGGACATGGTCCGCCTACTCCTGTAACGCGAGCATCGGCCGTCGAAAGCCTTGTGAATCAAGGACTCTCGACGACCGACCTGCGATATGCGTTGTACCGGTTACACCTTGGCGTAGGCCAGCGACGGCACCCGCTCGACCGCGAACGAGGACCGCAGGTAGTACCACCAGGTGACCGCGCCCATCAGCAGGAACGCCACGGCATAGCCCCAGAACGCGGGCGCCATCGTGTGATAGTGAATGTTGGACAGCCGCAACGCTTGTTGCAGCACCCAGCCGCCCGAGGCGCCGACCGCGCCGATCACGCCGATCGCCGCGCCGGCCTGCCGCCGGGCCGAGGCGGTCGACTCGGTGATGTCGAGGCCGTGCTCGGCGGCGTACTTCTTGGAGATCGCGCTGAAGATGGTCGGGATCATCCGGTAGGTCGAGCCGTTGCCGATGCCGGTCATCACGAACAGCACCAGGAACGAGATCAGATACAGCGGAAAGCTTTTCAGCTCCAGCGAGGCCATGATCAGCGCGACCGAGACCGCCATGCCGACGAACACCCACAGCGTGATCTTGGCGCCACCGATCTTGTCGGAGACCCAGCCGCCGAACGGACGGCTGAACGAACCGACGAACGCGCCGAGGAACGCGAGGTTGCCGATGGTGCTGATCCAGCCGATGTTGGCAAGGTCGGGGAAGTTGGCCTTGATCAGCGTCGGGAAGGCGAAGGAGAACCCGATGAACGAGCCGAAGGTGCCGACGTACAGCAGCGCCATCACCCAGGTGTGCTGGTTGGTCAGCGCGAGCCGGTAGGACTTACCGTCGGACTTGGCGCTGGCGATGCTGTCCATGTAGCGCAGCGCGCCGACGGCCGCCACGAGGATGAACGGGACCCACACCAGGATGGACAGCGTGATGCCGAAGCGGTAGCCCGACGGATCCTTGGCCGTGAGGAAGGTGCCGAGGGTGATCAGCAGGGGCAGCACCAGTTGCGTCTGTGCGACACCGAGATTGCCGCCCGCCGCGTTGATGCCGAGCGCCGCGCCCTTCTTGCCCTCCGGGTAGAAGAAGTTGATGTTGGACATCGACGAGGAGAAGTTGCCGCCGCCGACACCGGCGAGCGCGGCGAGGATCATGAAGACCCACATGGGCGTGCCGGGCTGGTTGATGAAGTACGCCAGCCCGAGCGTGGGAATGAGCAGCATCCCGGCGCTGAACACGGTGAAGGCCCGGCCGCCGAATTTCGGGATGGCGAAGGTGTACGGGATGCGCAGTGCGGCGCCGACAAGCGTCGGGGTCGAGGAGAGCAGCAGCGCGTTGCTCACCGCGGTCGGGTCGCCCTTGCCGAGCCCGGCCAGGAAGCCGAAGCCGGCCGCGCCCATGCTGGTGACAACGGTGCCCCAGATGACCCAGATGCTGAAGCCGAGGTTCTCGGCGAATACCGAGAACATCAGGTTCTTGCGCGCGGTTCGCGCGCCGCCGGACTCCCAGAATTTCTGGTTGTCCGGCTCCCAGTGCTCCAGCCAGCGTCCGCGCGTCTGGTGTTGGAAGGGCGGTGGGTCCGATGGAGCGTCAGTCGCGGTGTCCGACTCGGTGCCGGTGGCGGCTGCGATGGCAGTCATCGGCTTCCTCTCGTTTCGCACTCGACCGGCCCTCATCGCGGCCTGGCGCCGCCGGCGGAGTCGAGTTGCTTGGTAACGGTCGGTTCACAACGTAGGGGCCGGTTGTTGCGGCTCCGTGGCTTCGCGTGACGTTCCAGGCAATTCCGACTCACATGCGCGCCGGTCGGTAAGTGAGAGTTGCGTATTCGGCCTCCCTTCCGATGCGGTAGCGCCGTTAGAGCACCTCGGGGTATTCGGCGATGAGGGTGTTGAGGAAGCAGCTGGCGGCGGAGGCGGCCCGCTCGGGTTCGCCGTCGATCACGGCGTGTACCAATTCGGCGTGTGCCTCGGGGTAGGAGTCGTCGGACTTCAACGTCCGAGCCCGGATCACCTGCTCGATGATCGGCAGCAGCGAGTCGTAGAACTCGAGGTAAACCGCGTTGTGGCTGGCGACCACGATGGCGCGGTGCAGCTCGACGTCGGAGTCGATGGCGGCCGGGCTGTCGTTGTTGTACGCCTTGTCGCGATCGCCGAGTAGCTGCAGTAGGTTCGCGATGTCGGCGTCGTCGCGGCGGCGCGCGGCCAGCGCGGCGGCCGTGGTGTCGAGCGCGAGGCGTAGTTCGAGGACATCACGCTCTTCGGCGTCGGCGAAGTACTTGCCGAGAGTGCCGCCGAGGTCGGAGGAGGCGATCACATAGGTTCCCGAACCTTGGCGTCGCTCCAGCATCCCCGCGTGGACGAGGGCCTGGACGGCCTCGCGCACGGTGTTTCGACCCGTTCCGGTGAGCTCGGTCAGCTCCGGTTCGGTAGGGATGCGGGAGCCGATGGGCCAACGGCTGGAACGAATTTCGGCACGCAGCTGCTCGGTGACCTGGGCGATGAGGCTGGTGCGCCGGACTGGTTGCACCTGCATAGAGTACCGCTCATCACAAACCGTTGCCTCCTATCATCCGGTCATCCTATGATTTCGCAGTGACTGCAACCCTCCAGAAAACCCCGACCCCGCAGGAATCCGCGCAGGTAGGGCAGCGTCGGCGCGCGCTGACGGAGGGTCGTCTGCTCGTTCTGGCCGCCATCGTTATGTCCGCGCTTACCCTCCGGGTGGCGGTCACCGCGTTCAGCCCACTTGCCGAACGCATCGGTACGGATGTCGGCTATGGAACCGCGGTCGTCGGCGTCTTCGGCATGATCCCGACCGCGATGTTCGCGCTGTCCGGCCTGCTGACCCCGGTGCTCGTGCGCCGCCTCGGGCTAGAGCGCACCGCGCTGATCGCGATGTTGATGGCTGGCACCGGCCAGCTGGTCCGGGTGCTGCTGTCCGGCACCGCCGAACTCCTCATCTTCTCCGCGCTCGCGCTCGCCGGTATGGGCATCGGCAACGTGGTGATCCCGCCGCTGGTGAAGCGGTACTTCGCGGATCGCCTCGCGGTGGTCAGCTCGCTCTACATCATGATGGTGCAGCTCGGCACCGTGGTGCCCGCGTTCGTCGCGGTCCCGATCGCCGACGCGAACGGCTGGCGTTTCTCGCTTGGCCTGTGGTCGGTGCTCGGTTTCGCGGCCGTGCTGCCGTGGCTCGGCGTGCTGCGCGACCGGCGCGGCCGCGACCTGCAGGACACCACCGCGCTGCCGACCGACGCGCCGCGCGCGGGACGCGTCTGGCGTTCCCCGGTCGCCTGGGGCATGGCGGGCATGTTCGGCATGACGTCCTTGATCACCTACGCGATGTTCACCTGGTTGCCGAAGATCCTCAGCGACGCCGGGGCAAGCGCTGGATTCGGCGGCTCGATGCTCGGCCTGTTCGCGGTGGTCGGCCTGGCGGCGGCACTCAGCGCGCCGACGATTGTCACCCGATTCCGCAATCCCTTCCTCGTCGTGGTCGGCTGCGCGGTCTTCTTCGTCGCCGCCTTCGTCGGACTGATCGTCGCGCCGATGAGCGTGCCCATCCTGTGGGTAGTGCTGCTCGGCCTCGGCCCGAGCACCTTCCCGATGGCACTGACCCTGATCAACCTGCGCACCAACACCCCCGGTGGCTCGGCCGCCCTCTCCGGGTTCACCCAGGGCGTCGGCTACGCGGTCGCCTGCGTCGGACCGCTGCTGTTCGGCGTGCTGCATTCGGCGACCGACGGCTGGGTCGCGCCGTTCGCACTGCTCGGTGTCGCGGTACTGGTGTTGCTCGCAGGTGCCTGGCAGGCATGCAAGCCGCGCATGCTCGAAGACACCTGGAGCTGAGTCACTTTCAGTGCGCCCGAGTCATCGATCCGCGGCGGCGATGATCAGTTCGGCGATGGCCTCGGGTGCGCCGAGCATGGCGGCGTGGCCGGTGGCGACCTCGATGGTGGTTGCCTTCATCCGTTCGGCCATGAGCCGTTGTCCCGCAACGGGAATCATCTGATCGTGAGTAGCCAAGACGTAGTAGGCGGGCAGGCGCTGCCATGCGGGCGCCCCCATCGGCTCTAGCATCCCGGCGAGGGCGAGGGGTCGCTGGGTAGCGGCCAGCACCGCAGCGGCGTCCTGGTCGATATCGGGTGCGAAGACCTCGTGGAAGTGGTCGGCCAGGATGGTCAACTCGACCTGCGGCGGGCCATCGGCCGCGGCCTGCTCGGCGCCTGGTAGCGGTCGCACCGTGGTGACGTGCTCGGCTTGGCCCGCGAAGCGCTCGTCGAGTTCGCCAGCGGTCTCGCCTCGGTCCGGCGCGAACGCGGCAACGTAGACCAGGGCGGTGACCGTATCGGATTCGGTAGCGGCACTGGTGATCACGGCACCGCCGTAGGAATGGCCGACCAGCACAACGGGACCGGGCAGCGCGGCGAGGACCGCGCGCAGGGACTCGGCGTCGTGGTGCAGGCCGCGCAGCGGGTTCGCGGCGGCGAGCACCGGATAGCCGCGGGCGATCAGGATGCCTGCGACGTCGCGCCAGCTGCTGGTGGCATCGGCGAAGGCGCCGTGCACCAGAACGATGGTGGGCTTGCTCATGAGTGTGACCTTTCCGGGGTGCTAAGTTGACGGTGTCAACTTGTGGTTTCGATGAAAAACAACGGTGCAGAGTGGGGTGTTTGCGTATGGCGAGCTCGTCGGTCCGGCGGGAGCACTACCACCACGGTGACCTGCACAACGCCCTGGTGGCGGCTGCCGTTGCGCTCGCAAGGGACGGTGGTCCGCAGGCGGTGGTGCTACGCGAGGTCGCGCGGCAAGTCGGGGTATCGGCGACCTCCGCGTATCGGCATTTCGCCAACCACCTCGATCTGCTGGCCGCGGTCAAAGCCTATGCGCAGCAGGCACTTACCGCGGCCATGAGGGCCGAGCCGGTGCCCGACCACGTCGATGAGACAGCGCTCGGCGACCAGGGGCTGGTCCGGCTGCACGCCTTGGGGCGCGGGTATCTGCGGTTTGCCGAGACCGAGCCGGGCTGGTTCCGTGCCGCGTTCGATCAGCACACGCCGACCGCCGCGGGCTCGGAGTCCTTCCGTCTGCTGTCCGAGGCGCTGGACGAACTGGTGCGCAGCGGGCGCATGTCGGCCGCCCGGCGCCCCGGCGCGGAGCTCTCGGTGTGGGTCACGGTGCACGGCCTCGCCGAATTTCTGCTCGACGGTGGTCCGTTGAGCACGCTCGGAGAGGTCGAACGAGAGAACGCCATCACTAGGACCCAGCGCTTCATCACCGACGCGCTGATCGGTTGAGCCGCAGGCTGTTCGGTTCATCCGTGGCGTTGCTGACGTGCCGCGCGCCGCTCGGCGTTGCGGTCGTCGCGGGCCGCGCGCCGGGCGGCGCGCTCGTCCCGTTCGCTGTGATAGTCGGCCAGGCCGGTGATCACCAGGCGCCCCCAGGTGACCTGGCCGGTGATCCGCAGCCGAGGCATGCCGGGTTGCGGTCGCCGGCCGGGAGCCAGGTCGACGCCCGCGCCGGTGGCGCTGAGCCGATCGGTGTCCACCGCCCATTCGTCCGGCACGATCAGCACGATCTTGCCTGCCCGGCAGTCGACGCGGATCTCGACCTCGTCGTGCGCGCACGTGGCCGTGGTGAAGTCCAGCGTGATGGACCCCATCGTAGAGGTGGCGATGATCGAGGCGGGCACCTGCCAGGTGCCGGTCTTGGTCACCGCACCCCACGAACTGTTGACGGTCATGGGCTTCGGAGATGTCATGGCATGTCCTGTCTTTCGGATGAGCGAGGCATGGTCAGGCGCGGTCGGCCTGCGCGCGTTCGTAGACGCTGACGCGGTGGCGGCCGGTGCGGTCATAGAAGGCGGTGACGAGTAATCCGGCGGCGAGGCTTGCCACCAGCCACAGGGCGATGACGAGGACGCTGCCGATCACCGCGTCGCCGGTGACCGGAAAGATCAGGTCGCGGGCGGCATCGGTGGTGTGCCGCATCGGCAGGATCCGCCCGAGCCACCGGAACACCTCCGGCTGCAGCTCGGGTGGGTAGGCGCCGCCGGAGGACGGAACGCCGAACACCACAAGGACAATCGTGGCGACCAGCGCGCCCGGTGCGCCGAAGACGGCAAGCAGGACGAGCGGAAGCACACCGGCGGTGGCGACCGCGAGCATCGACAGACCCCACAGGCCGAGCGGATGTTCGGCGGGCATGCCGAACGCGAGCACCGCGACGGCCTCGATCACCGTGCCCGCGACCACCGCGCAGCCGACCATCAGCCCGGTCTTGGCCAGCAGTGTGTGCACCCGGTTGATCGGCAGCGGCGGGTGGGTGGCGCGCTTGTGCAGGAACTCTCGCGGCGTGAAACCGAGTACGCCGTCGACACCGGAGTGCAGCAGCTGAGCGAGCAGGAATCCGGTGAGGATCAGCACCAGGGTGTAGTAGAACGCGGCCATTCCGCCCGCGCTGTGCGCCGGGACCGGTCCGACCGGAGTGAGGGTGACCCGGATCGGGTCGGCCGCAAGCCCACCTGCCGCGAGCATGCCGGTCGGCGCCGAGGGATCCGCCGCGTGCGCCGAGGCGAGGCGCGCACCCAGCTCTTGGGACAGCCCCGCGAGCACGGCTTGGGCGATGCCGTTGGCGGTACCGCTGGCCGCGGGGCCGGCGATCGGATTGGTCAGCACAGTGACGCGGACCGCGTCGGGCTTGGCTCGCGGGTCGGTCAGTGCGCCGACGCGAGCGCTGAAGTCGGCTGGGATCACCACCGCGGCGTAGGCCGCGCCCGTGGTGAGCAGCTCGCGGGCCTGCGCCTCGTCGGTGACGGGCAGCCAGTGCGCCGACTCGTGGGCGCGACCGGTCAGGACCTCCTCGGTCAGCGCGGCGCCCAGGTGCTGAGTGCCGTCGCCCTGGTCGGTGTCGGCCCAGGCGATGGGCACCCGCTGGGTCGGCGTATCCGTGTCCAGTGCGCCGCCGAGGTATCCGACGGTCAGCACGATGGCAAGCAGTGCGCCGAACAGGGTGAATACCCAGATTTTCGGGCTACGCAGGAGTGCGGTGGCGTGCATATCGTTCGTCCTTTGGTCCGCTCGTCGAGCGTGTAGCTCGCAGGCACTCCGTCATGTTGACGACGTTAACTTAACCGGACATGTGAACGCCGTCAACATAAGGGCGCGTGACGCCCGCCATCTCTTGGTGACGTGCGGAAATCGGTGCGGCACGGCCGCGCAACATTTGCGCTCGGCTCACGTGGGTGATGTTCGCCGCGTGAGCAACCGTTGACGCTGCGGTCATCGCGCGCAGCATGGCGGCAATACCTGTTTCCTACCGTGGGGCCAACCGGATCTTGGGAGGCCCTTCTTGAGCACGTCGACGAATCACCGAGTCGAACCAGTTCTGCGCAAGACCGCGGTCGTCGTCGGCCACGGCATGGTCGGGCACCGGTTCGTCGAGGCGCTGCGCGCGCGGGACGAGGCGGGGCAGTGGCAGGTGGTCGTGCTGAGCGAGGAGCGGCTGCCCGCCTACGATCGCGTTGGCCTGTCCGGCTACGTGGGCGCCTGGGACACCACCGCGCTGGCCCTGCCCGGCAACGAGTACGCCGGTGACGCTCTGGTCGATCTAAGGCTCGGCCATCGCGCCGAGACGATCGACCGGGATGCCCGCAAGGTCACCACGTCGGCGGGCGACACCATCGGCTACGACGCGCTGGTGCTCGCCACCGGCTCGTACCCCTTCGTTCCCCCCGTACCCGGGCATGACCGGCCGGAGTGCTTCGTTTACCGCACCATCGACGATCTGGACGGCATCAGGGCGGCCGCCGAAGCCGCCGGGCCCGGTGCCGTCGGTGTCGTTGTCGGTGGCGGCCTGCTCGGTCTCGAGGCCGCGAATGCCCTTCGGCTGCTCGGTCTCACGCCACACGTGGTCGAGTTCAACCAGCGGCTGATGCCCGCCCAGGTGGACGAGGGCGGCGGCGCGATCCTGGAACGACTGGTCACCGATCTCGGCCTGCACGTGCACACCGGCGTCGGCACCGCTTCGATCGAGCAGGCCGACAACGGCATTCGAGTCAACCTGTCCGACGACTCGGTGATCGAGGCCTCGCTGGTCGTCTTCTCCGCGGGCGTTCGGCCGCGCGACCAGATCGCCCGCGACAGCGGCCTGGAGGTCGGCCCGCGCGGCGGCATCAGCACCGATCTCGGGTTGCGGACCTCGGATCCGAGCATCTGGGCCATCGGCGAATGCGCCGCGGTCGAGGGCACCTGCTACGGCCTGGTCGCGCCCGGCTACACCACCGCCGAGATTGTCGCCGACCGATTACTCGGTGGCGCAGGCGAATTCCCCGGCGCCGATATGTCGACCAAGCTCAAGCTGCTCGGTGTCGACGTGGCCAGCTTCGGCGACGCGCACGGCAGCACCGAGGGCGCGCTGTCGGTGGTGCTGCACGACGCCGCCAAGGGCACCTACGCGAAACTCGTTGTCTCCGATGACGCGCGGATCCTGCTCGGCGGCATCCTGGTCGGCGACGCCACCGCCTACGCCGCGCTGCGCCCGCTGGTCGGGCGTCCGCTGCCCGCCGAGCCCGCCGCGCTGATCTCGCCCGCCGGTGCGGAATTGGGCGCCGACGCGCTGCCAGACGACGCGCAGATCTGCTCCTGCAACAACGTCTCCAAGGGCGCGATCTGCGGCGCGATCGCCGACGGCGCGTGTGATATCGCGGGTATCAAGAAGTGCACGTCGGCCGGAACCTCCTGCGGCGGTTGCGTTCCCATGGTCAAGAAGCTGCTCGAGCAGTCCGGCGTCGAGATGTCCAAGGCGCTGTGTGAGCACTTCGGCCAGTCGCGCGTCGAGCTGTTCCAGATCGTCCAGGTCACCGGTATCCGCACCTTCTCCGGCCTGATCACCAAGTACGGCAAGGGAACCGGCTGCGATATCTGCAAGCCGACCGTCGCCTCCATCCTCGCCTCGACCTCCAGCGAACACATCCTCGACGGCGAACAGGCCGCGTTGCAGGACACCAACGACCACTTCCTGGCCAACCTGCAGAAGAACGGCACCTACTCGGTGGTGCCGCGGATGCCGGGCGGTGAGGTGACGGCCGACCAGCTCATCACCATCGGCCAAATCGCCAAGGAATTCGACCTTTACGTGAAGGTCACCGGCGGCCAGCGGATCGACCTGTTCGGCGCACGGGTGGAACAGCTGCCGCGGATCTGGCAGCGCCTCGTCGATGTCGGCATGGAATCCGGTCACGCGTACGGCAAGTCGCTGCGCACGGTGAAGAGCTGCGTCGGCTCCACCTGGTGCCGCTACGGCCAGCAGGACTCGGTCGCCATGGCCGTGCTGCTCGAAAAGCGTTACCGCGGACTGCGTTCCCCGCACAAGCTGAAGCTGGCGGTGTCCGGTTGCGCCCGCGAATGCGCCGAGGCGCGCGGTAAAGACGTCGGCGTGATCGCCACCGAACACGGCTGGAACCTGTATGTCGGTGGTAACGGCGGACTTTCGCCCAAGCACGCGGTGCTGCTCGCCGGTGACCTCGACGACGAGACGCTGATCAAGTACATCGACCGCTACCTGATGTTCTACGTCCGCACCGCCGACCGGCTGCAGCGCACCGCGCCGTGGCAGGAGGCACTCGACGGCGGGATCGACTACCTGAAGCAGGTCGTCTGCGCGGACAGCCTCGGCATCGCCGACGAGCTGGAGGCGTCGATGGCCGAGCATGTCGCCGGTTACCGTGACGAGTGGGCCGCGGTGCTGGAAGACGAGGAGAAGCTGTCGCGCTTCGTTTCCTTCGTCAATGCCCCGGATGAGACCGACGCCACAATCGCGTTCGACGAGACCGGAGAACGCAAGGTGCCGGTGCTGCTCGGTATGCCAGACATACCGGTCGCCACGCACGGGAAATGACGGCTTAACCCCCTAGAAACAGCTCGCCTGTACCAATGGGTAAGGCGTTTGGAGGATGACACCCATGACTGTGATCGATACCCCCGGCATTGCCGCGGTTACCGCCACCGGTTGGACGCAAGCGTGCAGGCTCGACTACCTGATCCCGGGCCGTGGCGTCGCGGTGTTGCTGAAGGGTGGCCGTCAGGCCGCCCTGTTCCTGCTGGCCGACGGCATGCTCTACGCCGTTGGCAATATCGATCCGATCGGTCGCGCCGCGGTCATGTCGCGCGGCATCGTCGGTGATCGCGGGGGCGTCCCCGTCGTCGCCTCGCCGTTGCTGAAGCAGGCGTTCTCCCTGGTCGACGGGCACTGCCTGGACGACGAATCGGCGCTGCTGCCGGTGTATGCGGTCCGTGTAGCCGACGGCATCGTTTCGATCTCCAACGAGCCGGTGGCTGCCGGGCCCGCTTCCTCGGACGGATGACCGCATGACCACCATGGACGCCGCGCCCTGCCTTGCCGGTTTCACCGTCGGCATCACGGCGGCCAGACGGGCCGACGAGTTCGCCACGCTGCTGCTGCGCCGTGGCGCCGACATCGTTTCGGCACCGGCCATCCGCATCATCCCGCTGGCCGACGACACCGAGCTGGAGCGGGTGACCCGCCAGCTCATCGTCGACCCGCCACGAATCACGGTGGCCACCACCGGAATCGGCTTCCGCGGCTGGATGGAGGCGGCCGAAGGCTGGGGCGTCGCGGAGGACCTGCGCGCGACGCTCGGGGCCACCAGGATGCTCGCGCGCGGCCCGAAAGCCAAGGGCGCCATCCGTGCCGCCGAATTGCGTGAGGAATGGTCACCCGCCTCCGAATCGTCGGCCGAGGTCCTCGATCACCTGCTCGCCGAGGGCGTGGAGGGGGTGCGGATCGCGGTGCAGCTGCACGGCGCCACCACCGAGTGGGAGCCGGTACCCGACTTCTGCGAGGTATTGCGTTGTGCCGGTGCGGATGTCGTGCCGGTGCCGGTGTATCGGTGGATGCCGCCGGAGGATCAGGGTCCGATGGACCAGCTGATCGAGGCCATCGTGACGTCCAACCTGGACTGCGTGACATTCACCAGCGCGCCCGCCGTCGCGTCGATGTTGATGCGCGCCAAGGAAACCGGACTGCTCGAGGGTGTGCTGCACGCGCTGCGCGGGCGGGTGCTCGCCGCCTGCGTCGGCCCGATCACCGCGGCGCCGCTGGAGGAGCTCGGTGTCGCGACGTCGATGCCGGGACGGGCCAGGCTCGGCGCGCTCGCCAGGCACGTCGCCGAGGAACTGCCGCGGCGGGCCAACCGGATCTACGCCGCGGGACACACACTCAGCGTGCGCGGCGGCTGCGTGGTGGTCGACGGCGAGGTGCGCCAGCTCGCGCCCGCGCCGATGGCACTGATGCGATCGCTGGCCCGCCAGCCGGGCCGGGTCGTGTCCAGGGAGAACCTGCTCGCCGCGCTGCCCGGCGGCGGTGACGACACGCACGCCGTCGAGACCGCGATCGCCCGGCTGCGCGCCGGACTCGGTGCGCCGAAGGCGATCCAGACGGTGGTCAAACGCGGCTACCGGTTGGCGCTGGACGCGGCCGAATGCATCGACAACAACCCGCGACCCGAGCCGGTGGGGCCGCAGGCGGTCGCGCCGACGCGGTACGTGCAGACGACGGGGACGTCATGACGGATCCCGCCCTAGTGCTGGTGGCGCACGGTACAAGGAGCACCCGTGGCGTCCAGCTGATCGCCGCGCTGGCCGAGGCGGTGGCCAGGGAGCTCGGCGTCGCGATTTCGGGGCGCGATGCCGAGCTACCCGGGACCGCGTCCACCTCGGCCGTGCGGACCGCTTTCGTCGACGTACTCGGTCCGTCACCCGCCGAGGTGCTGCGCGATTTACGCGATGCGGCGGGGGAATCCGTTCCCGCCGTGGTGGTTCCGGCGTTCCTCGCCTCCGGCTACCACGTGTACCAGGACGTCCCGCGAGAAGTGTCCGACAGTGGCCATTCGGCGGTGGCGGTCACCCCGGCCATGGGCCCGGACCCTGCGCTGGCGCGGATCATGACCATGCGCCTGCGCGCCGCAGGCTGGCGTCCCGGCGACGCGGTCGTCTTCGCCGCCGCCGGTTCCTCGGATCCCCGTGCCCGCCAGGACGTTCGCCGTGCCGCCGCCATGCTCACCGAGCGTCTCGGCAGCCCGGTCCACCTCGGCTGCATCGCTACCGGAACGCCTCGAATCTCGGAAGTCGTTGCTGCCCTGCGTGATTCCGGTTCCGAACGTGTCTTCATCGCGTCATACCTTCTGGCGCACGGCCTGTTTCAGCAACGCTTACACGAGGCGGGTGCCGACGGCGTCGCCGAGCCGATCGGCGTGCATCCCGCGGTGGTCCGGCTCATCGCCGACCGCTACCGCGCCGCCGCGCGGGACCTGGTGCGGGCGCGCGTCGTCTGAGCGGACGAGCCGCGTGCCGGATGACGTCAGGGACGCCTTCGCCGAGGCGCATCTGATCACGTAGCGCGAGGTATGCCCGGACTGCTTATCTCGCCGGGGTGCGGTCGAAGCAATCGGCTCGGCTCCGGCTATATGCGCTGACAGCTGCGTCAGCACGCGCCGATTGTGCTGGAATAACGGCGGGTTCGAGTGTGAATGCCGTAAGTTTGCCGGAGAACGATTCAGCGGTGGCTTCCGAATACCAGGGAGGCGTGTTGACCGGAGCCGACGATGCCGTGTCCGGCGACCGCACGGACGCAACGGCACAGTCGATGTATCCACTGTCGACGGCGCAGCTGCGCTGGTGGGTGGCCCAGCAACTGCATCCGGCGGTGCCGATCACGGTCGCGATGTATCTGGACCTGTCCGGCCCGCTCGACGTCGGCCTGATGTCGCGGTGCGCCCGCCGCGCGGCTCGTGAACTCCAGTCGCCGAACCTGCGATTCCGCCTCGTCGACGGATATCCGCACCAGTATGTCGACGCCGCGGCGGAGCTGCCGATACGGTTCGCGGATCTGACCGACGAGGCGGACCCGATCGCCGCTGCGCAGGATCAGATGGAACGCGATTATGGTTCGCCGCTCGACCCACTCACCGATGAGCTCACCGTCGCGACGGTGTTCCGGGTGGCGCCGGACCATCACCTGCTGTACCTGCGCAGTCATCACATAGTCGTCGATGGCGTTGGCGCTGCGGCGGTGCTGCGTCGCACGGGCGAGCTGTACCGTGCGGAAGTCGTTGGGGGACAAGTGATCGGCATGGCGCCGCCGGTCGGCCGCGAGTCGGGCAGTGGCCATCGCCGCCCCACCGCGCGGGTGCTGTGGCGCTCGGCGGACTCCCTCTCCGACAGCGAATCAGGCAGTGCGGCAGTGGGTTCGACCCGCACCATGGCTGCCGTCAGCACGATGGTGAATGACACTGCGACCAAGCAGAATTCGGTGGCAGTGCCCGATGTCGCCCCATCGAAGACGATCCGGGCGTTGACGGTGCCGGAGCTGCTGGAAGACGAACGCGCATACCAGGATTCGCCCAGCGCCGCGACCGACCGCGACTACTGGCACAACCAACTCCAAACGCTCGCCGAACCACTCGGACTGGCCGGACGCCCCGCCGCACCCGAGCCACGACCGCACCGGGTGACCGGGACGGTGGATGCCGCGACGGCGGAACTGCTCGCCGCCGCCCGCGCCCGCCACGGCGCGACCTTCCCCGAGCTGGCCGTCACCGCATTCGCCTGCTACCTGGCCCGGATGACGGGCCGCGGCGAAGTCACGTTGACCTTGCCGGTCACCGCGCGTCCCACCGCGGCACTGCGCCGCTCGGCCGGCTCGATGTCGAATGTGGTGCCGCTGCGGCTGACCGGCCTCGATACCGGCACCGTCGGCGCGGCCATCGCGCAGGTGCGGTCGCGGGTGATCGGCGCGCTGCGTCATCAGCGGTATCGGTACGAGGACATGCAGCGCGATCGCGGGCAGCATCAGGTGGTGCGCGGCGGCTTCGGGCCGGTTGTCAACGTGCTCGGCTTCACCGAGCCGTTCGGCCTCGGCGCACTGACCGGGCAGGTGCGCCTGCTCTGTCTCGGCCCGGTCGAGGACATCCTGGTCAACGGTTACCAGGCCGGTCCCGACGACCGCTCCATCAGCATCGACTTCCACGCCAATCCGGCCCGCTACCGGCACGATATGGTCGCCTGGCAGCACCGCATGTTCCTCGACTACTTCGCCAACTTCCTCGCCGCCGAATCCGAGTGCCCGATACCGGCTTTGGATCTCACGCCGCCCGCGCCGGTAGTCGCGGATCCCGCGGGCCCGATCCGGGTGCTGCCGGACCTGCTGCGCGCGGATCTGGTGCCGGACGCCGTCGCGGTGCGAGACGGCGACCGCGCCATGACCTATCGCGAGCTGGACGAGGCGTCGTCTCGATGGGCCCGCGAACTGATGGCGGGCGGTGCAAGGCCCGGCGAGTTCGTTGTGGTCGCCATTGCGCGATCGCTCGAATCGGTGCTCGCGCTGTGGGCGGTCGCCAAGGCCGGAGCGTGTTTCGTGCCGGTCGATCCGAACGACCCCGCCGATCGGATCGCCACCGTGATAGCGGATTCCGGAGCGCGACAGGGGTTTACCGTTACCACGGTGCGGGACCTCCTGCCGTGCGACACCGCATTCGCGACTCAGGAGGCCGAGCCCATCCCCGCCGGGGACGGTAGGCAGCAGGCGACCACGCGACGGACCGACGGCGCGGTCGGCAAGACCGCGGGCAGGTGCGGCATCCATTGGCTGATGCTCGACGATGCCAGGACGGTCGCGGAAGTCGATCGCCGAGCGAGCGTGCCGATCGATGACGACGAACGGCCGCGGTCGCTGCGGCCGGATCACCCCGCCTACTTGATCTACACCTCGGGCACCACCGGAGCGCCGAAGGGCGTGCTGGTCACCCATCGCGGGCTCGGATCGCTGACCGACTACATCACCGAACACTATGGGGTCGACCGGGATTCGACCCTCCTGCACGCGCACGCGCCCTCGTTCGACGCGCATCTGCTCGAACTGCTCGCCTGCTTCGCGGCGGGCGCCCGACTGGTGGTCGAGCCGCCGTCGGTGGTCGCGGGCGATACGCTGGCGCGGCTGATCGCGGACAGCGGCAGCACCCATTTCCTCACCACGCCCGCGGTTCTCGCCACCCTGACGCCCACCGATCTGCCCGGCCTGCGGGCCGTCGTGGTCGGCGGCGAGGCCTGTCCGGTGGAGCTGGTGCGCGCGTGGGCGCCGCACGTCCGCCTGTTCAATGGCTACGGGCCGACCGAAACCACCGTCATGGCAACGCAAACCGCGCCAATGGTGCCCGGCGAACCCATCACGATCGGCGCCGCGCTGCCGGGAGTGCTTGCGGTGGTGTTCGATTCGCGGTTGATTCAGGTGCCGCCTGGTGCCAGGGGCGAGCTGTACCTCGGCGGTCTCGGCGTCGCCGACGGCTATCTCCGTAATCCGGCGGGCACCGCCGTCCGGTTCATCGCCGACCCGTTCGGCATCGGACAACGGCTGTATCGCACCGGCGATCTGGTCAGTGCGGGCCCGGACGGCGCCTTCGAATTCCTCGGCCGGGTGGACGGACAGGTCGAAGTGCGCGGGCGGCGCATCGAACCGGGCGAGATCGAGTCGGCATTGCGCCGGGCGCCGGGGGTCGCGCACGCGGTGGTGACGGTCGCCGATGCCGGGCGACCGGAGGCCCGCCTGGTCGGTTATGTGGTTGCGGCAGCGGGAACTCGGTTAGATCCCGCAGCGACGCTGCGCGGATTGCGCGCCACCTTGCCCGCGGCACTGGTCCCGTCCGCGCTGATCGAACTCGACCGACTGCCGGTGTCTGGCAACGGCAAGCTCGATCGCGCCGCCCTACCCGCTCCAGTGGTGGCGCCGCGTCCCTACCGGGCACCCGAGACCACGGCGCAGCGGCTTGTCGCCGAGCACATCGGTAAGGCAACGGGGCAGCCGCGCGTCGGCCTCGATGACGACTTCTTCGAGCTCGGCGGGAATTCCCTGCTGGGCGTTGCGGTCTCGGCCGAGCTGACCGCCGCGACCGACGTGCCGGTGACGGTGCGCTGGCTCTACACGACGCCGACCGTCGAGGCGCTGGCGGAACGCATCACCGGCCACGACGGCGCGGACAACACCGCCGACGACGCCCTCGGCGTCCTGCTCACGCTGCGCCGCAGGGGAACTCGACCACCGCTGTTCTGCGTCCACTCCGCCGTCCCGCTGGCCTGGTGCTACGCGGGACTGGCCCGCTACATCACCGACCGCCCGGTGTACGGCCTGCAAGCGCCGACGCTGACCGGTCAGGATCGATCGATCGGCACCATCGACGACCTCGCCGACAGCTACGTCGACGCGATGCTCCGCGTCCAGCCGGACGGGCCGTACCACCTGCTCGGCTGGTCCCTCGGCGGCCAGATCGCGCACGCGATCGCCGTGCGGCTGCGTGCCCGCGGCGCCTCGGTCGCCGCGCTCGCCATGCTGGACAGTGTCGTCTTCCCCGATGGCGCGGATCCGCCGCCGGTGCCGCGGATGCGAGATCTGTTGACCCACTTGCTCGGTGACGAACCCGCCGACGCCGACACCGCGCCGGAGCTGACGGCGGCCGAGGCCGCCGCCGAATTGGCCGGTGCGGGTGCGTCATTCGGCACCGGCCTGTCGGTGACCCAGCTCGAGCGGCTGCACCGCGGCTACGTGAACGGCGTCGCCCTCTCGCACAACCACCGCCCCGGCGTCTTCGACGGTGACTTGCTGTACTTTTCGGCAACGCGTGGCATGACCGAACTGTTCGGCGCCGAGCTGTGGCGCCCGTTCGTCACCGGCGACCTCAT
The DNA here is from genome assembly GCF_045040275.1 of Nocardia sp. NBC_01499. Classification (NCBI taxonomy): domain Bacteria; kingdom Bacillati; phylum Actinomycetota; class Actinomycetes; order Mycobacteriales; family Nocardiaceae; genus Nocardia; species Nocardia sp. NBC_01499. Next base: position 7,342,086 of record NZ_CP109426.1, read on the forward strand.
CGAACACCCGGTGGCGGCCACCCATGCCCAGCTCACCAACGCGGCCGTCGTCGGCGTGATCGGTCCGATCCTGGCCAGGCATCTCGAGCGCATCGCCGTGCCCGCCGCGGCGCGGAGCGCACCGTGACCGCGTCCACCGCGCGCAGGCACGTCGGTGCGCGCACCGGGTTCGAGTGGTGCAATGTGTATGACGATCCGGGGGAGTGGGCGCGGCGGAACCCGAACGCCGCCAACCTGATTCGCTACATCGACGACCACTTGGTGCACCCGCATCCGCGACTGGGCCGAGACGGCCCGGTGTGTCCCTTTGTCCGCCACACGATGACGCACCACAGCCTGTGGGCGGCTGTCGTTCCAGGTAACGACGTCACCGTCGACACCATGACCGCGGCGGTGGACGATGCCTTCGAGATCCACCGCGGCCTGCGCACCGATACCCGAATGTTGGCCTCCATCACCATCTTTCCCGACCTCACCCACTACGAACTGCTCGACGCCGTGCACCTGGCCGGCAAGACCGCCGTGGTGGAGCAGGGGTTGATGCTCGGCCAGTTCTATCCGGGCTGCGGCGTATCCGGCCTGTGGAACAAGGACTTTCGCCCGCTCGACGCCCCGCTGCCGATGCTGGTGATCCGGAAGATGATGAACACCGACTTCCCCTTCCTGGTCGGGCGAACGGAATGGTTGTACGCGTACCTGACCCAGGTCGCACCCGACCTGCCTCGGCGCCTGCGCTGGTCGATTGCTGAGCGACTGCGAATATCCGATGTCACCGACGACGCCATCACCGACCTGCGCGTTCATTCGTTCGGCGAACACGCCCGCTGAATGCCGGATGTCCCGGCACCGCTGATAGATACTCGACGCCATGCTCCGGCTGATGCGATGCCTGGTTCCTCTCCTCGCGGTTGTCGCCGCGCTCGTCCCGGTCACGACGGCCGCCGCGGACCCCGATTCCCGCATCCTGGATGTGCGGCCGCTCGGCGGGCGGGAACTGGAGGTCGTCGTGCAGTCGGCGGCCATGAACAAGCCGATCACGCTGTGGATGTCGCATCCCGGCTCCGGCGCGCCCGCGCTGTATCTGCTCAACGCGGTCGACGGCGGCGAGGACGGCGGGCCGTGGACGCGGCGCACCGACGTCGCGCAGTTCTTCGCGGACAAGAACGTCAACGTGATCGTGCCGATGGGCGGACGGGCCAGCTACTACACCGACTGGCTGCGCGACGACCCGGCGCTCGGCCGCAACCAGTGGACCACCTTTCTGACCAAGGAACTGCCGCCGTTGTTAGCGGCGAAGTTCGGGATGACGGGCCGCAATGCCATTGCGGGACTGTCCATGTCGGCGACCTCGGCGCTGAACCTCGCGACCGGCGCACCCGGCCTCTACCAGGCGGTCGGCGCCTACAGTGGCTGCCCGCGCACCAGTGATCCGGTGGCGCAGGCGTATGTCTCGGCACAGCTCGCGGTGTTCGGCGCGAACGCGTCGAACATGTGGGGCGGACCGGACAATCCGGCCTGGGCCGAGCACGATCCGATGCTGCAGGCCGAACACCTGCGCGGCCTGGCGCTTTACATTTCGTCGGGCAACGGCGTGCCCGGTGAGCACGACAACCTCGGCGACACCGGCGTCGACGGCAACCCGGCCCGCCTGGCCGACCGGCTGCTGGTCGGCGGCGTGATGGAGACCGTCGTCGGCGGCTGCACCCGGCCGTTCGTTGACCGGCTGCACGAGCTCGGCATCCCGGTCACCGCGAACCTGCGCCCGGCGGGCACCCACGCCTGGACCTACTGGCAGGACGACGTGCACCAGTCCTGGCCGCTGTTCGCCGCGGCGATCGGCGCTTAAGGGTTCGTCGGCCCGAACATGTCGGTGCCATGGCCGACAATCTCGTTATGGCGTACGACGAGGAACTGGCCGACCGCATCCGGCTGCTGATCAAGCCGGGGCCGGAGCTGTCCGAACGGAAGATGTTCGGCGGCCTGGCCTTCCTGATCGGCGGCAATATGGCGGTGGCGGCCAGTAGGCAGGGCGGTCTGATGGTCCGGGTCGACCCGGAGGACAGCGACGAGCTGCTCGCCATCGAGTTCGTGGAGCCGATGGTGATGGGTGGCCGGGACATGGCCGGCTGGCTGCGCGTCACCGCCGAGGCGGCCGACGATGACACGGTGCTGCGCGAGTGGGTTGACCGCGGCGTGGGTTACGCGCGGTCGCTGCCGCCGAAAAAGAAGAAGTAGTTCGCCTCAGCCGCGCACCTGCCTGCGGTAGGTGACCTTGTCGAACTCGCGGCCGTACTCGTCGACGGCGGTCACGTCCATCTCACTGGCGAAGATGCCGGGCCGGACGTCGACGCGCAGGAACGAGTAGTTGCGGAACCGCACCCGCGACCACGGTGCCGCCTCGTCCTGCTTGTCGCCACCGGACGACCACACGTAGCTGTTGGGTACCGAGGTGTCCGGTATCTCGTTGCCGCGGTAGGACTCCCGCGATCCCGGCTGGAAGTCGTAGCGGGGACGGCCGCCACCGCCGACCGTGTAGTACACCGTGCCGTCGGTCTCCGGGTAGACCACGGAGTTGTCGCCGGCGACCTTCGTCGCGGCATTGCCGCGGATCGGGTCAGTGCGTTCGAAGACGTGATTGTGGCCCTGCAGCACCAGATCCACCTGGTAGCGGTCGAACAGCGCCACCCAGGCGTCGCGCACCCCGCCGTCGCTGGCGTGCGCGTCGGTCGTCGAATAGGCGCAGTGGTGGAAGAAACAGACGAGGAAGTCGATAGCGGGGTTCGCGCGATAGGCGGCCAGCGTGCGCTCCACCCAACTCGTCTGTGCCCCACCGGAATACCCGGTGTTGGCGCGAATCTCATAGGAGACGTCGTTGGCGTCGAGCGAGAGCACCGCGACATTGCCGTAGGTGAACGAATACGCCGACGGACAGCCGGACGGCCCATTGCCGGGCAGGTCGAGCCGCGCCGCATGCCCGCCATAGCCGAGGGCGCCGTAGGTCGCCTCCATGTCGTGGTTGCCGGTCGCGAACATCCACGGTGTCTGGGCGGCACTGGCCTCGATGGCGCCGAAGTAGACGTCCCACACGTACGGGTTGAACTTGTCGAAGCCGTCCGGGAGTTGCCCACTGTGCGAAACGAATTGGGCGGGCTTGCCTGCGCCGGACGGATCGGCGTAGGCGATATCGCCGGCCAGGATGTGGAAATCCGGCTTGGCCGAGGCGATTTGGCGCAGCACGTTGGTCGCGTGCGGTGCGTTCGGCTCGTTGTCGGCCTTGTAGTACTTGTCGTCGTAGTCGCCGGGCACGAGACCCGCTGGCAGCGCGGGTGTTTCGTCGGTGCCCTGGTCGCCCATCATGGTGAAGCGGAACGGCACGATCGCGGCCCGCGCGGTGGGCATCGCGGTGGCGGCGGCGCGGATATCACCGGTGAACCCGTCGGCGGTGCGCCAACGATAGAAGTGCGGCACCCGGCCGGGCAGTCCGTCCACCGGCGCGTGCGCGTAAAACTGTTCGGCCGCAAGGACTCCGCCGTCGCTGCTCGGCAGCTGGGTCAGCAGATTGCGTACCTCGGCCTCCACCGTCGCACCGAGGCCCGGTGTCGGGCCGTGATCGAGAAACACCTTGGTGCCCGCGGGCTGCCTGGACAGCTGGGCCGCGAAGCGCAGCTGGCTGGTCGAGTCTGGCCCGAACCCGACGTGCCGGCCGCCGACGGCGAGCTGCGCGTCCTGGGCGTAGGCGCGCTTACCGAACGGCGACGTGCCGACCGCCGCCACGGCCGCGGCAGCCGCGGCGCCGCGCAGGATGTTGCGGCGCGTCACCGGGTGTCGTCGCAGATAGTCGCGATGCCAGGCATGCTGCTCGGCCATTGTCATGTCGGCGGAAAGCCCGCCTGGGATTCCGGTTTCCGGAATATCGCCTACGGGGTTCAGCGGGTTCGACGCCATAACGACCGATGTTGGACCGCTCGAGCGCACCCGGCAACTCGACACCGCGAGCCGAGTGCGAACACTGGGTGAACTCTGTCCATCCTGGCACGGTCGTGCAGACGCTCCCGTCACCAGCTCGCATCCCGGAATTCGGCCACCACCAGGTGTGATTCACCTGTTCCGGTAAGCCGTCCAGCCCGATATGCTCCCGCGATGACGCCCTTCATCCGCGGATCCGCCGCCGTCATCACCCTCGGCACCGCCCTCTGCGTTGGTGCCCCCGCCAGCGCCACTCCCGGCACGGACATCACCGCCGTCACCCTCGCGGCAGCCCAGATCCCCGCCGGACTCCTCCCTTTCGTCGCGGGCACCGACCTCGTTGTCCGCGAAATCACTATCGCCCCAGGCGGTTCCACCGGTTGGCACTATCACGACGGCCCCGTCTTCGGCATCATCCGCGCAGGCACCCTCACCCACCCTGGCCCCGACTGCGTCGCCCCCGTCTATCACGCGGGTGACTTCATCTATGAACCCGCAGGCGCCTGGAACGTCCACATCGGCCGCAACCTAGGCCCCGACCCCCTCATCCTCGACGTCGTCTACGCCCCGCCCACCGCCAAACCCCTCTTCGAGGACGCCCCCGCCCCACCCTGCGCCTAGCCGGTGCTAGATCGCCAAATGTGACTCGAACATACTTTCGATTCTCGAGGTATCTTCGTCGGCATGGTCGGTTCCCAACATGAAGCGTTGCACCGGATCTTCCAGCACCACCCAGCGATGTTCGCGCGCGCGTTCCGCGCGTTGGACGTCCCCCTGGGCGACCCGAGCGAAGTAGCTTTGCTACCAACCGATCTCACCGAGATCAGACCGCTCGAGCGCCGAGTGGACACCCTATTACGGTTCACCGTGCCGACGGGCCAGTTTCTGCTTTTGGTCGAGGCACAAGGTGAAGCCGACTCGGACAAGCCCTCGGCGTGGGCGTACTACCTAGCCCACGCCCACGCGAAGTACCGCCTTCCCGCGGTGCTGCTGGTCGTCTGCCATGACCGCCGCACTGCGGAATGGGCCGCCCGCGTCGTGCCGCTCGGCCCATCGTTCTGGGCCGGCAGCCTCACCATGTCCCCCCTCGTCCTAGGCCCCGATAACGTCCCCGTCGTCACCGACCCGGCCACCGCGGCCGCCGACATCCCCCTAGCCGCCCTCTCCGCAATGACGCACGCCAACGACCCCAGCATTGATGCGATACTGAAGTCGCTGGCCGCCGCACTGCGGGAGATCGACGAAGAGGACGCCCACGTCTTCGCCGAACTCACCGAACTCGGCCTCGGCAACAGCCAGGCCCTCGACACTTGGAGGCAACTGATGACGCTCGACCTGTCGTTCTTCCGCTCGGAAACCTCGCAGCGCCTGCGTGACGAGGGGCGGACCGAGGAGGTTGCTGGAAGCATCCTGCGGGTCCTGGAGCGTCGCGGATTCGCTATTGGCGATGATGTGCGAGACCGGGTCACGTCGTGCACCGACCTTGATGTGCTGCGCGGCTGGCTCGATCAATCGGTGACGGTTGCCACGGTCGCTGAACTTTTCGAGGTCTAATGGCGGAGATCTATGTCCACCAGTCCGTCTTGGATGAGATTTCTCGGCGGGTGCATGAGCTGCGGCGAGAATCAGTAGTAGCACAGGTAATCCAAGAATGCATTCTCGAGGTCCTGCATGTGCGAGAGATCGAAGTCCCACCCGATGTTCGTACTCACATCACGTCATACCTAGACCCGAAGGTGGTGCTTCCGTGGCTCCATCGTGCGGTGACCGCAACCGAGATCTCTGACCTCTTCATCGACGACCAGGCGTAGTCGAGCGAGCTTTCTTTCGAGGGATTCGGCTAGATAGGTCGAAGCGGTGCGGATGGCTCCGACCAGGGGGTGACAGCACGTCACATCATCGATAAGGAGCCATCATGTCCGTCAATACTTTCCTCTGGTTCGACAGTGCGGCTGAAGAAGCGGCCGCTCTGTACACCGCGGTGGTGCCGAACTCGCGGATCACCGACGTTTCGCGTAACTCGGATGGGGCGGCATTTGTCGTGTCGCTCGATCTCGACGGGCATGCGGTCACGCTGATGAACGGTGGGCCGGGGCATTCGTTCACCGACGCGGCCTCGTTGCAGGTTGTGGTCGAGACGCAGGAGGAGATCGACCGGCTGTGGGATGCCCTGACCGAGGGCGGCGAGCCTGGCCCGTGCGGCTGGCTGACCGACCGCTATGGCCTGTCTTGGCAGATCGTGCCCGCCGCGCTGCCCACCCTGATGGGCAGCGATGATCCCGCGAAGTCCATCGCCGTCGGGACGGCACTGCGCAGCATGTCCAAGCTTGATATCAAGACTCTCCAGGACGCGTACGACAACGCGTAAACGCGGGGGTTATGGTCGGGTTCATGGCGGAATTCGAAGCGACGATCGAGTCCGGGGCCGGTGGCGGGGCGTATGTCGCGGTGCCGGACGAGGTCGTTGTCGCGCTGGGCGGCGGCGGCCGGATCCCGGTCACGGCGTCCTTCGACGGCGTCGAGTACCACGGCTCCATCGCCGACATGGGTTCCGGACCCTGCCTCGGCGTGCTGAAGGCGATCCGCACCGAGCTGGGTAAGCAGCCCGGTGACCGGGTCGTGGTCACGGTGGCGCGTGACGACACAGCGCGAACCGTCGAGGTACCGGACGACCTGGCCGCAGCATTGCGCTCCGCCGGTCTAGCAGCCGCCTTCGACAAGCTGTCCTATTCGCGACGGCGCGAACACGTCACGGCGGTCATCGACGCCAAGCGTGCGGAGACCCGCGCCCGGCGGATCACGAAGGTTGTCGAGGCACTGAGCTGATCTTGCTTATCCGGCCGCCGGGTCGATGTCGGCGAACGTGTCGACCCAACGATGCGGTGGGCGTGGGGGATTGGGCTCACCTGGCCGGGCGAGTCCAATCGCATGCCAACCCGCGGCGACGGCCGCGTCGACCTCATCCGGATGGTCGGACAGGAACAGGATGCGGTCACCGGGGACACCGATCGCGCCCGCGATCTTCTCGTACGACGAGGGCTCACGCTTACCGCCCGCGGTGGACAGATCGAAGTGCCCGCTGATCAGCGAGGCCAGTTCACCGCCGCGCGCGAACGTGAACCAATCCTGTTGGTTACGAACAGATCCCGACGAATACACGTACAACGCGAGACCCTCCGCATGCCAGGCGCGTAGCGCGGGCGGCACATCGGCGAAGAACTCACCGTGCAGCGCGCCGCTACGGAAGCCCTCCGCACAGATCAGGCCTTGGGCCGCCTTCAGCGACTCGGCTTTGACGTCGGAGTCGAGCCAGCCCCGCAGAATGCCCGCGACCTCATCGGTATCGGCATCGGGCCGCCCGGCCTGCGCACGGGCGGCGGCGATGATGGGAGCCGCCGCGTCCGTGCGGTTTTCGGCCAACCACGCCGGAAGCCGTTCGCGCGTATAGCCGTACAGGTCTTCGCGCACCGAACTGGTTGGGCTGGTTGTTCCTTCGATATCGACAACTACCGTCGTGATCATGAGGCGGTGAGCAGTTCGTCGAGGGTCGGGAACCCTTCGCTGATCCGGTCGCCGCTGAAATCGCCGACCCAGCCGTCCTCCTCCTCGAAGAAGCGGATGGCGATGAAATCGGGTCGACCGCCCATATCGAACCAGTGCAGGGTGCCCGCTGGCACCGAGAGCAGGTCGCCGCCCTCGCAGACGACGGCCAGCACCTCGTGCCCGAGGTGCAGATAGAAGCAGCCGCGTCCGGCGGCGAAGTAGCGGACCTCGTCCTCGGCGTGCCGGTGCTCGTTGAGGAACTTCTCCCGCGCGCCCTTGGCGATCTGCGGCCACTCGGGGTTGGCGTCGTCCGGGTGGATGCGGGCGATGTCGATGTGCTTGTAGCGTCCGGACTCGTTCAGCTCGGCGACCTGGTCGGTGTAGTGCGCGAGCAGCTCATCGGAGGCGACCGCCGCCGCGTTGTCCACCACCGGCCAGCGGCCGAAAGTGATGCCGTGCTTTGCCAATTCGGTGCCGATCACCGCGTCGTCGGTGGTACGTACCCGCACGTCGGCCGGGTTGTCGGCGGCCATCACCTGGAGCAGGGTCATGTCAGTCCAATCTCGAGAGTCTCGTCGCTGGCACCGAAGGCCTGCCGACGCCCGGTGCGGGCCACCAGCTCGCACAGGGCCTCTAGACATTCGGCGCGATCGCGCGCCTGAGAAATATTGTCCCCCCACGCGGTGATCCCGTGGCCCGCGATGAACAGGACCGGCGGAGCGGCGGGGTGGTCGGTGAGATAGCGCTCGATGTCGGTACCGATGCGCGGCACATCGGACCAGTTGGGGAACACCGGGATATCGATGGCCGCCGGATCGGTGCCGCCGAGGCCCTTGATCAGCTCGTAGTCGGTGATACGCAGGGTGGTCACCGCATCGGACGCGCCGGATCGGGTGGCCAGCGCGGTGGCGTAGGGCGGATGAATGTGCACGACCGCCTGCGCGGTGGTGGCTCGGTACGCGGCAGTGTGAATTGTGGTCTCCGCCGACGGTTTCCGGCTGCTGGCGGAGACCGGCGTCGAATCGGCAACCCGGACGGTCACCATATCGTGTTCGGTGAGTTCACCTTTGGACAAGCCGCTGCCGGTGATCACGGCGGTCTCGCCGGTCCGCACCGAGATATTGCCTGCGGTACCCGGCATCCAGCCGCGCTGGTACAGCCCGCGCGCGATATCGGCAATTACCTTGCCTGGCAGCGGATTACCGCCGGTGCTGGCGTCATCGACGGATCTGGTCGATCCTGCCTGATGCACCACGCCCAACTCCGTGACGACCGCCGTCACCAAATCCCCTGGCGTCACATCGAACGCCGGATTGAACACCTCGGTCCCCTCGGGAGCCGTTGCGACACCGCCGAATCCGATCACCTCGGTGGCGGCCCGCTCCTCCACCACGATGTCGCGCCCGGTCGCCATATTCGGATCGCGGGTCGATTCCGGCGCGACCACGATGAACGGAATGTCGTGCTGGCGAGCCGCGAGCGCGAGCGCGTACGTGCCGATCTTGTTCGCCACATCGCCGTTCACGGTGACCCGATCCGCGCCGACCAGCACGCAGTCGACCTGCCCGGTCGCCATCGCCCATGCCGCGGCGGAATCGATGGTCAGTCGATGCGGGATGCCGGCCTCGGCGAGCTCCCAGGTGGTGAGCCGCGCGCCCTGCAGCAGCGGGCGCGTCTCGTCGACCAGGACGTTCTCGATCGCGCCTCGATCGGACAGCACCCGAAGCGTGCCGATCGCGGTACCGAACGCGCTCGTCGCGAGCCGTCCGGTGTTGCAGTGGGTGAGCACCCGCAGCGGCCGGTCCGGGCAGAGCCGCTGCACCAGGTCGGCGGCGTGCGTCGCGGCGGCCCGGTTGACCCGGCCGTCCTCGGCGAGCATGTCCAGGGTTTCGGCGAGCACCGCATCGGCCCCCTGCGCGACCTTGGCGCGCACCCGCTCAACCGCCCACGCGAGGTTTACCGCGGTCGGCCGGGCGGCCGCGATGCGATCGGCGTCGGCCTGCGTCCGAACCTCATCGACCACGCCGTCGACGGTGTGCGCGGCGGTGGCTATGACCACCCCGAACGCCCCGGCGATGCCGATCGCGGGCGCGCCACGGATGGCAAGCACCCGGATTGCGTCGATGACCGCGTCGACCGTGCCGAGCCGCAGCTCGCGGACCTCGTGCGGCAGCCCGCGCTGGTCGATGGTGACCAGCGCACCGTCGTCCCAGATCAGGGAACTGTCGTCCATCAGGCGCATCCTTTATCGCGTGGAGCCGTGTTGTGCCTGGTCAACGGTATCGGACGGAAGCGGCTCCGAGAAAGTCGGCCGCTCACTCCGCAACGAATTCCGCCTCCCGTTCCACCGCCTCGATGGTGCCCGTCGGTACCCGGATCGGGCCGGGGGTGTAGGTGATCGCGCGCAGGGTGCCGGTGTAGCGGAACGCGCCGCGCCGCTGCCGCAGGTCCCACGAGACCGGGCCGCGCGCGTCGACGCCGACGGAGATGCCGGTCCACGGCGACATGCCGACCAGTTGCACCTGGTCGCGGAGTTCGCCGACCCTGGTGCCGTCGACGTCGATGGTGAAGTCCCAGCGCAGGTGCGGGCGTACGGTCGCGGACACCGAGACCCGGCGGGTGCCCGGCGCGAGCGGGCCCGTCGACACCGAGTGGTATCTGCCGTAGCTGTTCACCCCGAACGTCAACCAGCCGTCCTCGATATAGAGGAGGTAGCCGCCGAGCGGATCGCCATGGGCGACAAGGACTCCCTCGTCGCCCGGTCGATAGTTGTCCAGCTCCGCGTTGATCGTGAAGTCCCGGTAGGCGATCAGTCGCTGCGAGCGGTAGCGCTCCAACGTCGGGGTGCCGGGCAGCAGTCGCAGCGGCTCGCTGAAGCGTCGCTCCTCGGGCCGCCTGCGCGCCAGATCCTGTCGGGTGAGCAGCGGGAAAACCGTGTTCGCCCAGGCGGATTCGTCCCAGGCGGCGGCCAGCTCGGCGGCCTTGTCCGGGAACTGTGCCGAAAGGTCGTGCAGCTCGGTCGGATCGGCGCGCACGTCGAACAGCTGCCAGTTCGGCGCGTCGACATCGGCGCCGCGCTCGTGCAGGGACAGCAGCTTCCAGCCGTCGCGGTAGAAGCCGCGATGCCCGGTCATCTCGGAGTACTGCTCGGTGTGCCTGGTGGGTGCGCTCGGGTCGCGCAGCAGTTCGGCGGCGGAGACGCCGTCGAAGTCCTTGGCGGGCAGGCCGTTACGTACGCTGGGCCGTCTGAGCCCGGCCAGTTCCAGCAGGGTCGGCGCCAGGTCGGTGACGTAGGCGTATTCGTGGCGGATGCCGTTGTCGTCGTCGGTGCGCGGCAGCCCCTTCGGCCAGGACACCAGCAGCGGCACCCGCACACCGCCCGCGAAGGTCTGCCCCTTGTAGAAGCGGAACGGCGTGTTCGACGCCTGTCCCCAGCCGCGCGGGTAGTGCACGCCCAGTTGCGCGGTGCCGATCAGCTCCTCGTCGAGCGGGACATCGCCGACCCAATCCGGGTCGTCGATGTGCGCGAACTCGGCGAAGTAGGTGCGGGTTCCCTCCGGGCCGCCCTCGGCGGTGCCGCCGTTGTCGGAGGTGAACACCACGATGGTGTTGTCGAGTTCGTCGAGCTGTTCGAGGGTGTCGAGGATGCGGCCGAGGCTCTGGTCGATGCTGTCGACCATGCCCGCGTACACCTCCATGTACCTGGCGAAACGGCGCTGCTGCGCCTCGGTGAGCGAATCCCATTCCGCCGCTTCATAACCGGGCTCGGTGTTGCGCGGCTTCTGCGCGGTGCCCTCGGGGAACAGGCCCTGCGCGAGCTGAGCGGCGAACCTGTTCTGCCGCAACTTGTCCCAGCCCTCGGCGTAGCGGCCGCGATACTTGGCCAGGTCGTCGGGCTTGGCCTGCAACGGGCCGTGCATGGCGACGTGCGCGAAGTAGAGGAAGAACGGCTTGGCCGAATCGTGTGCGCGCAGATCCTTGATGTAGGAGATCGCCTTGTCGGTCAGATCGTCGGTGAGGTAGTAGTCCTCCTGGTACTCCTCGACATCGACCACAGAACTGTCCGACACCAGCTGATTCGGGTAGTAGAAGGAGTTCAGGCCCTCCAGCGAGCCGTAGTAGCGGTCGAAGCCGCGCTGGGTCGGCCACGAATCCCGGTGTGCCGCAGGGTTCATCGTGGCGTCGCGCACCAGATGCCATTTGCCGACCGCGTACGTCGCGTATCCGTTGCCGCGCAGTATCTCCGGCAGCGTCAGCACATCGTCGGCGAGTTCCAGTCGCAGGCCGGGATATCCGGGATCGGCATTGGCGACGAAGCCGAAACCCGCGCGGTGCGAGTTGATTCCGGTCAGCAGCGCGGCCCGCGACGGCGAGCACAGCGGGGTGGTGTGGTAATTCGTCAGGCGGACACCGCGCGCGGCGAGCCGATCCAGTGTCGGCGTGTCGATTTCGGAGCCGAACGGGCCGATATCGCTGTATCCCATATCGTCGACCAGCACCACGATGATGTTCGGTGCGTCGGCCGGTGCCGTCGGCGGATAGGTCCACTCGGGGGTCGAATCGGCGGTGGTGCGTCCGATGGTGCCGGAGAAGGACTCGTAACCGCGCGCATGGGAGGGAACAGGCATCCTTCCAGGAAACAGTGGAATATGACCAGGTCACCAGTATTTCGCGCACGCTGCGCGGAACCGGTGTTCGCCCGATCGCTACCTGTTAGCGTCACCGGCATGGACTCGAATCAGCCCTGCGCACCCCAGGCGGAGTGCGCGCAGGACCCCTGCTGTTCGTGTCGCCCGTCGCGTGGCTGACGCACGCCACCGCTGACTCTTTGCCCTTTTCCCGGCGCCACTGCGGCGCCGTAGTCGGCCCGTCTCCCGGCCGATGTGTCTTCGAGGATCTATCAGATGAGCTCTACCCCCGGCGCATTCGATCGCCGTAACTTCTTGCGTGGCACGGGAATTGCCGCACTCGCGATCTTCGGCACCGGTGCGCTCGCGGCCTGCACGTCGGCGGTGAACGAGCAGAAGTCAGCCGGTGGCGACAATGCCGCGCCGGTGCGCGGCGGCACCTTGAAGGTCGGCACCCCGGTGGATATCGTGCCCGGCAATCTGCTGACCAACACCGGCACGACCCCCGCGCTGATCGGACTGGTCTACGAGACGCTGACCCGCTACCCGAACGACAAGCTGGAACCCGCGCCGCGCCTGGCGAAGTCGTGGGATCTCGCGCCCGATGGGCTCTCCCTCGCCGTCGAACTGCGCGACGACGTCAAGTTCCACAGCGGACGCCCGTTCACCTCGAAGGATGTCGAGTTCTCGCTGCGCACCCACGCCGACCCGAAATGGTCCGCGCAGCTGAAGAGTACGGCCGCGGCGATCACCGGCTTCGACACCAGCGCGCCGCATCGCATCGTGCTCCAGTTCGCCCACCCGCTCGGCAATGTGTTCGACCTGCTCGATAGCGCGCCGATCCTGGACAGCGAATCCATCGACCAGCTCGCGACGGGCGACAAGTTCGTCGGCACCGGCCCGTTCAAGCTGACTCAGCGCATCCCGAACACCCAGCTCGTCTTCGAGAAGAACGAGCAGTACTGGGTGCCTGAGCGTCCGTACCTGGATCGCGTTGAGGTACAGGTCATTCCGGACAGTCAGGCGCTGCTGAACGCGCTGAAGTCCGGTCAGATCGCGGTGGCGCACGACCTCAACTACCGCGACACCGAAAACCTCGCCAAGAACGGCGGATTCAAGGCCATCAACTACGAGGGCGGCGAGCTGCAGCTGTATGTCGGTGCCAACGTGCAGGATCCGGCGTTGGCCGATGTCCGCCTGCGCCAGGTCGTCGCCTACGCGATCGACCGGGAACGGATCATCGCCGAGGTGTTCCGCGGTTCCGGGTACCCGCTGAATCTGCCGTGGCCCAAGACCTCTCCCGCCTTCGACGAGAATCGCAACACCAAATACGCCCGCGACCTCACCAAGGCCAAGCAGTTGCTGGCCCAGCTACCGAAGCCGCCGAAGCTGCCGCTGACCTACGAAACCAGCACGCCCTACTACGAATCAGCCGCGCAGATCGTGCAGGCGAACCTCGCCGAGATCGGCATCGAGGTCACCCTTGACCCGATCGATTCGGCCACCTTCGTCAAACAGCTTGTCGGCGCGCAATTCCCGGGCCTGTGGATCACCGATCACTCGTGGGCGCAGTTCGTGCCGTCCACGCTGACCGTCAGCGCCTACCCGTTCAACGCACGCAAGAACGCCTCGCACTACGAGTCGCCCGCCTATGTCGCGGCGGCCGACGCGGCGTGGCAGGTCACCAAGGGCACCGGGCCCGACGCGGTACGCGCTTACCAGGCCCTCAGCGAACAGCTGCTGGACGGGCTGTTCCTCATCGAGATCGGCGCCAGGTTCAAGCAGGTCGCCACGGCGAGCAAGGTGCACGGGCTGTCCTGGACCAAGCGTCGCGAGACCGTGCTCACCGACGCCTTCCTGGCCTGAGCTCGATGATCCGATATCTGTTGCGGCGCTTGCCCTCCGCCGTCCTGGTGCTGTTCGGCGCCTCGGTGCTGATCTTTCTGCTGTTGCGGTTGGTGCCCGGCGATCCGGCGACCACCCTGGCGGGTGCGGACGCCTCGCCGCAGACGATCGCGGCGATCCGCCATCAGCTCGGGCTGGATCGGTCCATCCCGGCGCAGTACGTAACGTGGCTCGGCGACCTGCTCCGCTTCGATCTCGGCCGCTCCTACCTCATCGGCGGGCAGATCGCCGATCTCGTCGGCCGCGGGCTGACCAATACCGTGGTGCTGACCGGGTCGGCGCTGGTGCTGGCGGTCGTGGTGAGCCTCGTGGTCAGTGTCGTCTCGGTGACGTGGCCGAGCCGCTGGCTGAATACCCTTGTCGCCGCGGCGAATACGGTGGCGATCGCGCTGCCGACCTTCGTGACGAGCGTGCTGCTCGTGCTCGTCTTCGCGGTGGCTGTTCCGGTACTGCCCGCGGGCGGGGTGCCGCCGGATGGTTTCATCGCCCGCCCCGATATCGCGGTGCAGTACCTGCTGTTGCCGTCGATCTGCCTCGCGCTGCCGGTGGCGGCGGCGTTGACGCGCTTCCTCACCGAGTCGCTGCGCACCGAGCTCGGCAAGCAGTACGTGCTCACGGCACGGTCGCTGGGAATCTCGCACTGGCAGATAGTGACTCGCGGTGCCCTACGCAACGCGCTGCCGACCATGTTGACGGCCTTGGGCATACAGACCGGGCAGCTACTCGGTGGTGCCGTGCTTGTCGAGGCCGCGTTCGCGTGGCCAGGCATCGGCCAGCTCATCGAGCAGGGCATCAGCCGACGCGACTATCCCGTCGTGCAGGTGCTGTTGCTGCTGTCGGTTTCGGTGTTCGTGGCGATCCAGCTGCTCACCGATATCGCGCACGCGTACCTGGATCCGCGGATCCGGATCGGGGGCCGGTCATGACCGAGCTTGTGGTGGAATCCGTTGTGCCGGAGGACATTTCCGAGCGTTCGGCACACCCGCTGCTGCGCGCCTTTCGCAGCGGCCAGGGGCTGACCGGCGTGCTGCTCGTCGGCGTGATCGCCGCGGCGGGGATCTTCGCCGGTGTGCTCACCTCCTACGATCCGATCGCGCAGATCCCCGGCGCGAACCTGTTGGGGCCGAGCGGTGCACACTGGCTCGGCACCGATCACCTGAACCGAGATGTGCTCGCGCGGGTGCTGCACGGCATCCGGATCGACCTGCTCATCGTGTTCCTCGCCGTCCCGCTCGGCGCGCTGATCGGTGCGCTGGCCGGGCTGCTGTCGAGCCTGCACGCGGTCGCGGATGTGCTGGCGCAGCGGGTGTTCGACCTCATCCTCGCCTTCCCCGCGCTCATCTTCGCGATCGCGTTGACCGCGATCACCGGGCCGGGTGCGCACGCGGTGGCCGTGGTGATCATCGCGGCGGAGATCCCGATCTTCGGCAGACAGATCCGCACGTCGATCCTGCAGGTGCGCGAGCAGCCGTTCGTCGAGGCCGCCGAGGTGATCGGGGCGGGGCCGTGGTGGACGCTGCGAAAGCATGTGCTGCCCAATGCCGTCGAGCCGCTGGCCGTGCAGCTGGCGTTGTCCATGTCGGTCGCGGTGTTCCTCGAAGGCGCGATGAGCTTCATCGGCATCGGGGTACGTCCGCCGGATCCCTCACTGGGATCGCTGATTTCGGAGTCCATCGGCAATCTGGACGCCAACCCGGCGATGGCGATCGGCCCGCTGGCCGTGGTCGCCGGGCTGACCCTCGGATTTCTGTTGATCGCCCAGGCGCTTGGCCGGGCCAGGAGGATCGGATGACCGAGGACGCGCTGCTCGAGATCCGAGATCTGGTGGTGCGCTTCGGCACCCGCACCGTAGTGGATGGAATCGGTTTCGCTGTTCACCGCGGCGAAGTCGTCGCCTTGGTCGGTGAATCGGGTTCCGGCAAGTCGCTCACCGCCCGCGCGGCGCTCGGCCTACTGCCCGACGGAGCGCGAGCGGCCGGATCGATCCGGTTGGGCGACAACGAGATAGTGGACGCACCCGAGTCCGAACTTCGTGGCTTGCGCGGCACCCGCGCGGCAATGGTGTTCCAGGAGCCGCAGACCGCGCTGAACCCGGTGCAGAAGGTCGGCACCCAGATCGTGCGGGCGCTGCGGGCGCATCGCCGGATCTCGAAGGGTGCCGCACGCGCGCGTGCGGTGGAACTGCTTCGGATGGTGGATATTCCGGAGCCGCAGCGCCGCGTCGACTGGTATCCGCACCAGCTCTCCGGCGGCCAGAAGCAACGCGTGGTGATCGCGCTCGCGCTGTCCGGTGAACCGGAGCTGCTGATCGCCGACGAGCCGACCACCGCGCTGGATGTGACGGTGCAGGCGGAGATTCTGGCGCTGCTGCGCACCTTGCGGCGCGATCATGGCACCGCGATCCTGTTCATCACGCATAACCTCGGTGTCGTCGCCGAGATCGCCGACCGGGTGGTGGTGTTGCGGGCCGGGAAGGTGGTCGAGCAGGGTTCGGTGTTCGATGTGTTCGCCGAGCCGCGCGCGGAGTACACCAGGACGTTGCTGGCAGCGGTGCCGCGGCTGCCTCGGGCGGACAGTGTGGTGCCCGGCGGCGACGGGCAGCCCGCAGTGGACGCCCACACGGTCGACAATGCAGGTCAGACGCTGCGGAAAGCCGCAGCAACGGTCAGGGCCGAATCCGAGGCTGTCACCGAACCACCTCCGACCCCGGTACTGCGCATCAGCGATCTGACTGTGGTCTACCAGGGCCGCGGCGGTGCGGGGGAGTTCCGTGCCTTGCACGACGTGTCGCTTACGCTCGCCCCGCGCGAAGTGGTCGGCCTGGTCGGCGAATCCGGTTCCGGCAAGAGCACTCTCGGCCGCACCGCGCTCGGCCTCGTCGCCGCGCAGGCGGGAGAGGTCGAGCTGCAAGGGGTTTCGCTACGCGGGCTCGCCACCAAGGAATTACGTGCGCTGCGTAAGCATGTCGCGCTGGTGCATCAGGATGTCGCCGCATCGCTTGACCCGCGCCGTTCCATCGAGGACGCCATCGGCGAACCGCTGCTGGTGCATCGCGTCGCGTCCGGTTCGCTGGTTCGCGCGAAGGTCGGTGATCTTCTCGAATCCGTCCGGCTGCCCAGGGATTACGCGTCGCGCCGTCCCGGCGAGTTGTCCGGTGGTCAGCGGCAGCGGGTCGCCCTGGCTCGGGCGCTGGCGTTGGCGCCGCGGCTGCTCGTCGCCGACGAACCGACCAGTGCCCTGGATGTTTCGGTGCAGGCGCAGGTGCTCGACCTGTTCGCCGACCTGCGCGACGAGTACGGCTTCGCCTGCCTGTTCATCAGCCACGATCTCGCGGTGGTGCATCAGGTCGCGGATCGAGTTGTGGTGTTGCGCGCCGGGTCGGTGGTCGAAACCGGGCCGGTCGCAGCGGTTTTCGCGCGGCCGAGGGCGGAATACACGCGGCGGCTGCTCGACGCGGTGCCGACGCCCGATCCGGCGGTCGCGCGTGGCCGCGGCGATGGTTCGGTGCTTGTGGCCGTCGGCGCGTAAAACGCATCGGAACGACCACAACCGCAGCCGCCGATTCCACAATGAACCGGCGGCCGCGGTGTAGACCAGTTAGTTCTGGCCCATCCTGCGCTGATCGTCATTGCGCCGGTCGTCGTCCGACTGGCGCTGGTTCGGCATGCGCTGGGCGTCTGAATTTGCGCCGCCGCGGTTCATGCCTTGGTTCCTGTCCTGATCCTGGCGCTGCTGCTGTTGCTGCCGATCCATCTGCCTCGGCGTTTTCTTAGGCGCGTTCTTAGACTTTTCAGCCATCTCCACTCGGTCCTTTCCGGGGATTGATATTCGCCTAACGTCACTCACGATAGCGAGCATTGCGCAATTCCGGAAGGGAAAGTGAAAAAAGGCTGTCACACCGGCGATCCGGGTCATTTCCGCAGGTAGACGCCTTATACACTGGTTAAGGCTTCCGTGCTTCGATAAGGAATCTGGTCGAGTGGGCGACGAATGGGCCATTTTCTGTGATCTCGTCGTGCATCGCGAGCAGGCGGTCGCGGTACCGCTCCACCGTGAAGTCGGGGACCATCCACGGCACCTTCCGCAGGAAGTAAACGACCGCTCCGATATCGCCGAACTCGACGCGTAGCCGTTCGTATCGGAGATCGACGATATCGAGTCCGGCGGCCTTCGCCGCTGCCCGATCATCATCGGGATTGCGGCGCTTACGAATTTCCTCGGTCTGCGCGCCGATGAAATACTCGACGAGTTCGAAAACGCTTGCATCGCCGACATGTTGCGCCAAATAGGTGCCCGACGGCCGAAGTACCCGCGCGATCTCGGACCACCACACGGTAACCGGGTGCCGACTGCTCACCAGATCAAAGGCATTGTCCCCGAATGGCAACGGCGGCTCATCGGGATCGGCGACCAACGCCACCCCGAGCGGATGCAGCAGTCGCGTCGCCTTGGCGATATTCGGCGGCCACGACTCGGTCGCCACCATCAGCGGCGGCAGACTTCCCGCCCCCGCAAGCACCTCCCCGCCCCCCGTCTGAATATCCAGCGCCGCAGCGACTTTCCCCAGCCGCTCCCCAAGCACCCGCTGATACCCCCACGACGGCCGCTCCTCACTGGCCCGCCCATCCAGCCACCCGAAATCCCAACCGGCCACCGAAACAGCCCCGGCCTCCGCCACCAGTTCCGCAAAGCTCCGTCCCATCCCCCAATTGTTGCCGAGTAGTTGCCACCAGAGCAACAGGTTTGTTGCACCACCGACGAGCCGGAACCTGTCGGTGGGCCGCGCGATGATCCCGGTATGTCCAGCAGAATTCCCGGCTTCACCTACGAACGGATCCCGGTGGGTGCGGTGACGCTCAACGCGGCCGTGGCAGGCGCCGGGAAGCCCGTTGTATTGCTGCACGGGTTTCCCCAGACTCATCTGACCTGGCGGCACGTCGCGGCGAATCTGGCAGCCGATCACTTCGTGGTATGTCCGGACCTGCGCGGATACGGGGACAGCGACAAACCGGCCGACGATGCGGACGGCACGGTCTACACCAAGCGGACGATGGCCGCCGACATCGTGACGCTGCTGCGTGCGCTCGGCCACGATCGGTTCGCGCTGGCTGGCCACGATCGCGGTGGACTGGTCGCGTTCCGCGCCGGACTGGATCATTCGGCGGCGATCAGCCACCTCGCGATACTTGATGTGATCCCGGCCGGGGATATGTGGGCGGCGCTGCGCGGTGCGGCCGGCGTGTTCGCGTTCCACCTGTATTTCCTTGCGCAGCAATCGGATCTGCCGACGCGCATGATTCGTGCCGACCCCGACGTGTTCTTCGGGCACTTTCTCGATGGATGGCTGCACGATCCCAGTAGCGTGCCCGCGGAGATCCGGGCGGAATACCTCGCTGCGGCGCGAGCGCCAGGAGCGATCGAGGCGGTCTGTGCCGACTACCGCGCGAGCGCTTTCCTCGACAACGACCACGACGAAGCCGACCGGGCCGTGGGCAACCGGCTGATGATGCCCGTCCTGGCGCTGTGGCAGGACCCGGGGGAGATGCGGCTTCCGTTCGACCCGAAGGCCGTGTGGGCGGCGTGGGCGGCCGATCTACGCACCGCCGCGGTGCGGTGCGGTCATTTCCTGCAAGAAGAGCGGCCCGATGTCGTTGTTGGCGCGCTGCGGGCGTTGATCGATGACTGATCGGGAGTTGTGTCAGCGCGGGAGGGGGAGGAATTCGACGGTTGTGCTGTTGGTGGCGTTGGCGGGGACTATGACGAGGCCGTCGCGGTTTACGAGGCCGCCGAGGTGGGCGGTGCGGATGGTTGGGTCGCCGAGCCAGCCGCCGTGGGGGGCGTGGCGGGCGGGGACGATGCGGGCTACCGGGCCGGATATGTCGGCGGCGTTGTGTAGTGGGCCGAGGAGGGGGTGGCTAGCGGGGCTGCCGGTGCGTCCCTCGACCAGGGCGGGGGCCAGTGCCATCAGGGTGGCTACGGCGGCGAAGGGGTTGCCGGGGAGGCCGAGAACCGTGGTGCCCGTTGACAGTTCGGCGACGAGCGTGGAGCCGCCCGGTCGTAGTCGTAGTCGCTGGACCAGTACTCGTGCCTTGGTGCGGGCCACGGCGGCGCGTAGCTGGTCGGCGGCGCCGCTGCCGGTCGCGCCGACGATGACCAGCAGGTCGCATCCTTGGGCCTCGGTGAGGACCTCGTCGAAACCGTTCGGGGTGTCGCGCAGGTGCACTCGGTCGGCGGTGCGAATCCCGTACCAGGACAGCAGGTCCGGCAGGATCGGACCGATCGAGTCGCGGGTCTGGCCCGCGTGTAACGGACCCTCGCTGCGGATCTCGTCGCCGGTCATCACGATCCGGGCCCGGACCGGTCCGCGCACCGGCGCCGCGGTCACCTCGACGCTCGCCGCCGCGGAGATCAATGCGGCGGTGACCGGAGTTCCTTGCGGCGCAACGAGATCGCCGGGATGACGGTCTTCGCCCCGGCGGCGGACATCGTCGCGGATCGGGGTGTCCGGCAGTCGATGCAGGCTGTCATCCGTTGCCACCCGGACGAATTCGTCGCGAACCACACTGGTGGTGCCGTCCGGTACGTGCGCGCCGGTGGCGATGCGCACCGCCTCGCCTGGCAGCAGCCCGACCGGTCGCTGGCCGCCAGCGAACCCGATATCGCGGCGCAATCGCCACGGCCCGTCGCCCGCTACCGCGTACCCGTCCATCGCGGAGACGTCGAAGCGGGGCAGCGGTCCGACCGCAGCCAGGGGCGCCGCGAGTGCCGCGCCACGCACCGAGCGCAGGTCTGCCTCGTAGGCTGTGAGCCGGGAGAGGTTGTCGCGCAGGATATTCCGTGCCTCGTTGAGCGAGAGCGCCGGTGCCGGGTCGGCGGCGACCGATGCGCGGGCCTGGCGCACCTCCTCGTCGGTATCGCAGTCGGCGACACCGGGCAGCGCGATGATCGCCGAATCGGCCGGAATCAACGCCTTCATCGGCTGATTGATCAGCGAGTCCAAGTGATCGAGCGCCGCGGTCAGCGCGGTGCGCCGCCACACCCCGATCAGATACTGCGGCCGCCCCGACTCGTCCCCAGCGAACACCGCGTCGGCGCCGGATTCGCAGGCATACCTGATCAATTCGCTGACCGACCAGGCGGACAGGAACGGCAGATCCGCCGCGAGCACCACGACCAGCGGCGCCGCCGAGCCGAGCGCGCGCAGTCCTGCACCGATCGCCGCC
This sequence comes from Nocardia sp. NBC_01499, assembly GCF_045040275.1. NCBI lineage: Bacteria > Bacillati > Actinomycetota > Actinomycetes > Mycobacteriales > Nocardiaceae > Nocardia > Nocardia sp. NBC_01499. The sequence continues at coordinate 7,363,351 of NZ_CP109426.1, forward strand.
ACCGGCCCGGACCCGGGCGGCACCTCACGCGCCTGTCCGACCTCCGGCGCCAGCTCGGGCCGATGCGGTCCGACCACGACCGTGTGCGCACACGAGGCGACGGCGGTCAGGGCGGCGTCGAGCATGGAGCGACCACCGATGACGATCGCGGGTTTGTCGACCCCGCCCATCCGGCTGGCTCGTCCGCCCGCGAGCACGATCGCGTCGGCAGCGGTCACCGAGCACAACCTCGAGCTAGGTACACCATGGCGGACATGCTAATTCGTCGCCGCCGCGAACCAGGGAGGCGGACGGTTCAGACGGCCGAGCGGTCGCGCACGGGTCGCAGCAGGCAGAACTCGTTGGCCTCCGGATCGGCGAGGGTGAGGCTCGCCGTGGCAAGCCGCACGCCGTCGCGATCGATCGGTGTCGCACCGGCGGCCCGCAGCCGCGCCACCTCGGCGGCGTGGTCGTCGAACGAAGCCAGATTCAGGTGTAGCAGGTTGCGGCCCGACTTCACCTCGGGCGTGCGCACGAACTCCAGCCACGAGCCGAGCCCGTTCGCCGAACGCAGTCCGGCGACCTGCTCGCCGCCGTGCGTGAGCGGCCAACCGGAGGCCGCCGACCAGAATTCGGCCAGCCGCAGCGGATCTCGAGTGTCCATCACGATGGCCGCGACGGCGCCGGTGTCCACGTATTCCTCGCGCGGCTCCAGCACACAGAATTCATTGCCCTCGGGATCGGCGAGCACCGCCCACGGCACCGTGCCCTGCCCGATGTCGACGCGTCGCGCCCCCAGGGACAGCGCGCGGTCGATCTGCAAGCGTTGATGATCGATCGAGCGGCTGGCCAGATCGAGGTGGATGCGGTTCTTGCCGTGCTTGGCTCGCGCGGCGGGCAGGAAGGCGAGGGCCAGGTCGGCGCCGTCCGGGTCGGGGGCCGCCACATCCACTTCATCAGGGCGGTCGATGGTCACGCCCCAACCGAGCAGCTCGGCCCAGAAATCCGCGACGAACCGCGGCCGGTCTGCATCGAACACGACACACGCCAGGCGGGTGGACATGATTCAAAGGTAACCGTCCCTCGGCCCACTCCGTGCACGTTTACGGAAACGGAAAACGCGCCGCCCGCAGGTGCACTCGCCCTTCGCGGATCGGCACTCCCTCGGCCGCGAGCAGCCGCAGCTGCCGGTCGGCCAGATGCGCGGCCGGCTTGCCGCCCGCGCCGATCACCCGATGCCACGGCAGGTCGGCGGCGTCGGTGCGCATGATCCAGCCGACCGTGCGCGGCGTGGACAGTCCGGCGGCCGCGGCGATGTCGCCGTAGGTAGCCACCCGCCCGGGCGGGATCGACGCGACAAGGGCGCGCACCCGCTCGACCTGATCGTCGGTGGTCGCCATCGCGATCAGAGCACCGAGCGGATCAGCGCGGCCGTCTCGGCGGGCATGGCTTGCGGGAGCATGTGATCGCTGTCCCACTCGTGCACGGTAAGGCGGTCGGCGAGGTGTTCGGCGAGCGCGGCGCGGAACGCGGGTGTGACGAACGGCGGCTGTACCTTCAGCGCCTGCACGAGCACCGTCGGCAGGTCCCGTGGCGGCAACACGAACGGGCGGGCCAACTGACCCCAATAGGAGGTGATCGCGGCCAGGCTCATCCGCCAGGCGAAGCGGCCCTGCGGCGTCGGTACCAGGTGTTCGGCGAGCTCAGCAGCCAGAATGTCCGGTGCCGCATCGGCCCACGCGGAGGCGAGTTTGTCTTCGCGGGCCCTGGCCACGGATTCGTAGTCGGGCTCGGCAAGCAGCGATTCGGCGACGTCGCAGACCAGATCGGGTGCCAGCGCGATGGCCGGGTCCAGCAGCACGAGCTGCCGGACCAGGTCCGGGCGCCGCTGCGCGAGATACAGCGCACTCGCGCCGCCGAACGAGTGCCCGACCACAGTCACCGGATCTGCGGTCTCCGCGTCGAGCAGCTCGACCAGGTCGTCGACGACGGCCTCGAAGGTCCACGGCGGCAACGAGCTCGACCGTCCGTGTCCACGCAGGTCAGGAGCGATGATCCGGACGTCGGGGAGATGATGGGTGGCCAGGTGTTCCCAGCGTTTGCCGTGGCCGGTGACCCCGTGCAGGGCCAGCACGGCAGGTCCGGTGGCAGGGCCGAATCGATAGACATTCAGAGCAGGCACCGGTCCATTCTGACCTGCGCCGCCGACACCCGTTGGGCGAGTCGCCCGAGGGGAGCGTCGGCGTGTCGGTCGTGTCTGTTGCAATAGCCCGCGTGGTGCGATCGGATAGCGCGGTGCGACTTGTTCGCCGGAACGTGGCGGCACCCCGGCCGCGCGCCTGGGGTGCCGACGTTCGCGCGCTGTTGGATGCCGCGGCCGCGGCCGGACCGACGCGCCCCGGGTGGCGACCCTGGCAGGTGCTCGGCGGCCCAGGCACGGGCAAGACCGCCCTGCTCGTCGATCTCGCGGCCGAGCGCATCGCCGCGGGCGACGACCCCGAATCCGTGCTGGTCCTTGCCCATTCGAAGCAGGCGGCGAGCGCGGCCCGCGACGCCATCACCGCGCGGCTGGCCGGCCCCGATGCCGAGGGCGGCGTACCGGGCGCGACCAGGGAGCCGCTGGCCCGCACCCTGCACTCCTACGCCTTCTCCGTGCTGCGCAGGCACGCGACCGCGCACGGCAACCCGCCGCCACGTTTGCTGACCGGTGCCGAGCAGGATGCGGTGCTGCGCGAAATGCTGCGCGGCGACCTGACCGACATCGCGGCGGGCGCGGACGGGCTGTGGCCGCAACGCCTGCAGCCCGCGCTCGCGCTCGGCGGGTTCGCCGAACAGTTACGTGACCTGATGCTGCGGGCCACCGAACGCGGTCTCGGGCCGGAGGATCTGGTGCGCCTCGGTCGCGAGCACGGTAAACCGGAGTGGGTGGCGGCGGGCAAGTTCGCGGTGCGTTATGAGCAGACGATGTTGTTGCGCTGGTCGGTGGGCGTCGAGGCGCCCGAGGCGACGGCGCCCGCGCTCGATGCCGCCGAACTGATCGGCGCCGCGCTCGACGCGCTGGCCGGTGACGCCGAGCTGCTTGCCGCCGAACGGGCGCGGATCCGGTACCTGCTGGTCGACGACGCACAACATCTCGATCCGCAGGCCGCGATCCTGGTCAGGGCGATCGGGCACAGCGCGCACACCACCGTCGTCGCTGGCGACCCCGATCAGGGGATTTTCGCCTTCCGCGGCGCGGACCCGCGGTTCGTCGCCGATCTGGCCGCGCCGGACGCGCAGCGAATTGTCCTGCGGGACAACCATCGTGCTGGCGGGCCGGTGCGACTGGCGGTCGCCAGGGTCGCGGCCAAGTTGCCTGGCAGTGCGCCGCAACGCTTTTCGCTGCCGAAACGGGCCGAACAACCGGCCGACGATGGCACCGAGGTGCGGGTGCGGGTACTCGCCACACCGGCCAAGGAAGCCGCGCTGATCGCCGATCACCTGCGGCGCGCGCACCTGACCGGCGGGGTGCCGTGGTCACGGATGGCGGTGATCGTCCGTTCGGTGCCGCTGTCGTTGCCGCCGCTGCGTCGCGCGCTGCTGGCGGCCGGGGTGCCGGTGCAGCAGCCCGCGCTGGATACGCCGTTGGCGCGGCGTCGTGGTGCGGCCTGGATGCTGTTGTCGTTGCGGGCGGTGCTCGCGGGGGAGAAGGGGTCCGCGTTCGAGCCGGAGGACGCGTTAGATCTGCTCGCGGGTCCGCTCGGTGGCGCCGATCAGATCACGTTGCGGCGGCTGCGGCGTGGTGTGCGGCGCAGCGTGCTGGAGTCGGAGCGGAACCGGGCGAGGTCAGGGCGGGAAGCTCCGGCGAGCGAGTACTCCGAGCGCAGTGCCGACGAGCCTGCTCGGATTATCGAAAGCTCGGAACGGAGTTCGGGGCTACCTGAGCCGTCTATCGGAAGTCTCGAGCGCGCGGCGGATGATGCCGATTGGTATGGCGTGGAGCCCGAATGGACTCCGGAGGACTCCGAATGGCGTGGCAGCGAGGCCGAACAGCGTAGTGAGGTCGATGAGGCCGAACAGCGCGATGAAGCTGCCGAACGACCGGCCGAGGACGGTGCCGACAGCGCCGAACGGACTGTCGGCGTGGCCGATGCGGGCGCCCAACAAGGTGCGGACGATTCCGGTCAGCCCGCTGAGAGTTCCGAAGGAGGGGTCGACGAGTCCGTCGAATTGCGGCATGGCATCGATCAATCCTCCGCCGAGGTGCTGCGGGATCTGCTGATCGGGGCCGGTGACCCGCGAATCCTCGATCGGCTGACCGACGTCGAGGCGGCGCCGCTGCGCCGGGTGCTCGACGCGCTGGACCGGGCGCGCAAGGCGCGTCGTCGCGGGGCGGGCCTCGAGGACGTGCTGTGGGCGCTGTGGACCGCGTCGCGGCTGGAACGACGCTGGGTCGGGCAGTCCGAACGTGGTGGTGCCGTCGGCATGCAGGCCGACCGCGATCTCGATGCGGCCGTCGGGTTGTTCGATGCCGCCGCGGGCTACGTGGATCGCCTGCCGCGCGCGAGCATCGAAGGCTTCGTGGAATACCTACTGCAACAGGAGATTCCGAACGGTTCGGCACCGCGCACCGCGCCGAAGGAGGCCGTCGCGCTGGTCAGCGCGCACGCCGCCGCCGGCCGGGAGTGGGATGTGGTTGCGGTCGCCGCTGTGCAGGAAGGGATTTGGCCGAACCCGAGGGCGCGCGGCACGCTGCTGAACACCGAGGACCTGGTCGACCTGACCGCCGGTGTCATCGACGGCGGCGAACAGGTTAGCCGCGCGGCGCCGATCCTGGCCGAGGAGCGCAGGCTGCTGCTCGTCGCGTGCAGCCGGGCCCGGTTTTCGCTGCTGGTCACCGCGGTGGAATCGGTGTCGGGAGAACGGGATCTGGTTCCGTCGCGGTTCCTCGCCGAGCTGCTCGGGCACGACGAGGACGGCGAACCCGGCGCGCTGCCGATCGCCGACCCCGGTCGCGCCCTGGTGATGCATTCGCTGGTCGCCGAATTGCGCGGCGCCGTCTGCGATCCCGAGTCCGACCCGGACCGCAGGCAGCGCGCCGCGCACCAGTTGGCCCGCTTGGCCAGTGCCGGCGTGCCAGGCACGCACCCTGACGACTGGTATGGCACAGCGGAATTGAGCTCGCAGCGGACGCTGTGGGAGGAGGACGACAGCGCGGTCGGCCTCTCGCCGTCCACCGTGGAACTGCTGCGCACCTGCCCGCTGCGCTGGGCGCTGGAGCGGCACGGCGGCACCGACGGCGACAACCCGCACGCCGTCAAGGGCAACCTGGTGCACACGCTGGTGCAGGCGCTGGCCGGAAAGGTGCCGGAGGCGCAGGTGCGGGCCGCGCTCGACAAGGCATGGCAGTCGGTCGATCCCGGGTCCGGCTGGCATTCCCGGCAGGAACTGCGCCGCACCGAGACCATGCTGGAAACCTTCATGGCGTGGGTGCGCAACACCCGAGGCGAACTCACCCAGGCCGGAGTCGAGGTGCCGGTCGACTGCGTGCTGCCGCCGCGCACCGAAGACGAACGGGCCGTGCGGATTCGCGGCCGGGTGGACCGGCTGGAACGGGATGCGCTCGGCCGCTTCGTGATCGTGGATGTGAAGACCGGGAAGTCGCCGGTCACCAAGCAGGCCGCGGTCGATCACGCGCAGCTGGCGACGTATCAGGTGGCGGCGGCGATGGGTGCGCTCGACGCGGCCACCGAGGAAGCACGCGCCGAAGCGGGCGAATCAGACTCTGCCGACGTCGAATCGGATGCTGTCCAAGGCGAACTGGTTGTCCCGTCAGACGATTCGGCGGCTGCGGGCGTGCCGAGTGTGGCCGCAGACGATGCGATCCCAGACGAGCCGGATGCGGACGAAGACGAACCGCACGCAGACGCGAGCGAACCGGGTTCAGCCGCAGGCGAATCCGGCGCACTGGGCGAGCCGGGTGGCGCCCGCCTGGTGTATGTGGCCAAGCCGAGCAGCAAAGAGGGCGCCACCCAGCGCATGCAACCGCCGCTCGATCCCGAAGCACTCGACAAGTGGCGCAACACCATTCACGATGCCGCCGCGGCTACCCAGGGCCCGAGCTACCTCGCCATGCGCAATGACGGCTGCCGTCACTGCCCGGTCGCCGGCAGCTGCCCCGTCCAGGACACCGGCAGGCAGGTGACCGACGAGTGAGTGAGCGTCAGCGAGCGAACCAAGGGCACAGCCGAGCATCGCACGGTCACGACGGAGCCGAGCGTCAGCGAGCGGACCAGGGATACCGCGCGACGGAGCCGAGCGGCAACGGGGTGGGGACGTGAGCGAGAAACGCTTTCGCGTCCCGCTGCCGATCTGTGGCGCCGAATGCCTGTGCTGCACAGTCATACCCGAGCGCGCAATCGAGGCAGCGGCGCACTCGAGTGTCGGGCGGCGGCGCGGTGCGGCCACGCGCGGCCGTCGAGCGCGACCCGGCGGCCCGCTGCCGGGAACGTCGGTGTGCGATGCCGATGAGGTGCAGCCGTGACCGGCGCGCAGGTAACGCCGCATCAGCTGGCCGACGCGCTCGGCCTGCCGCCACCTACCGACGAACAGGCGGCTGTGATCGCCGCGCCGCCGGGCCCGACGCTGGTCGTGGCCGGTGCGGGGGCGGGCAAGACCGAGACGATGGCCGCGCGCGTGGTGTGGATGGTGGCCAACCACCTGGTGCTGCCCGACGAGGTGCTCGGGCTGACCTTCACTCGAAAAGCCGCGCAGCAGTTGACCGCTCGCATCCGGACCCGGCTGGCCCGGTTGGCCGGTGCGCCGCTGCTGCGCGAGCTCGACCCGTCCGGGCAGCTGCGGGCCCAGCTGTCCGGCGCCGAGCCGGAGATCAGCACCTATCACTCGTACGCGGGCAGGCTGCTCACCGAACACGGCCTGCTGCTGCCCGTCGAACCCTCGGCGACGCTGCTCACCCAGACCCAGCTCTGGCAGCTCGCGCACCAGGTGGTGCGCACCTGGGACGGCGACCTCGACACCGACCGCACCCCGGTCTCGGTCACCGAGGCCATCCTCGCCCTGTCCGGACAACTCGCCGAGCATCTGGTCGAGCCGGAACAGCTGGCCGAGGCGCACACCGACCTCGAAAAGCTGGTGCACAGCCTCCCGCCCGGCCCGCGCCAGCGCGGCGGGCCGAGCCAAGCCCTCCTCGGCATCCTCCAGGTTCAGCGCGAACGCATCGCCCTGCTCCCGCTCGTCCAGCAACTGGCCGACGCGTTACGCCGCCGTGGCGCACTGGATTTCGGCGCCCAGATGTCGCTTGCCGCCCGCCTCGCCGCCGAACACCCCGAGGTGGCCGCCGCCGAACGCACCCGCTTCCGCCTCGTCCTGCTCGACGAATACCAGGACACCGGCCACGCCCAGCGAGTCCTGCTCGCCGCCCTGTTCGGCGGTGTGCCCGGGGCCGATCCGGTGCGTTCCGGACCGTCGGCGGGCGCCGAATCGGCATCGTCGCCGGACACGACCTCGCCGTCAGGTGACGTGCAGGCGGCGGGTGCGCGAGAGCCGCGGCACGTCGGTCGGCCCATGAGTGACGAGTCGGGGCAACAACGATCGAGCAGGCAGCGGGGCGCCGCCAAGGCCGCGAATGCCGCTGCGCAGGAAGCCCTATCGCGCGGCAGCCAGCGCCTGGCCGTTACGGCGGTCGGCGACCCGATGCAATCGATCTACGGCTGGCGCGGTGCCTCCGCCGCGAACCTGCCGCGCTTCGCCACCGACTTCCCGATGGCGCCCGGCGTTCCCGCGCCGACGCTGCCGCTGCTGACCAGCTGGCGGAATCCGCCGGAGGCGCTGGCGTTGGCGAATCTGGTCGCGGACCCGCTGCGCCGCAAGGCGATCGAGGGTGGCGGCGTGACCGTCGACGCGCTGCGTGCGAAACCCGATGCGGGACAGGGTGTGGTCGCCCTGGCGCTGACCGAGACCGTTGCCGAGGAACGCGATTGGGTGGCCGCGCGGATCGCCGAGGAGTGGGCGGTCCGGCGCGCCGCGGGGGAGCCGCCGCCCACCTCGGCGGTGCTGGTGCGCCGCAATGCCGACGCGTCACCGCTCGCCGAAGCCCTTCGCGCGCAAGGGTTGCCGGTGGAGATCGTCGGACTCGGTGGCCTGCTCGCCACGCCGGAGGTCGCCGATATCGTCGCCACCCTGCGGCTGATCGCCGAACCCGGGTCGGGTAGTGCGGCGATGCGCGTGCTCACCGGTGCTCGCTGGCGCATCGGGGTCGCCGACATCGCGGCGCTGGCCCGTCGCGCGCGCACGCTGTCGATCAGCCGGTTCACCAGCGGTGACGCCACGGAGATCACCGACGGGAGCACGCTGGCGGCGGCATTGCGCGAGGTGGCGCCGGAGCCGGCCGAACAGGCGGGGCTGGCCGACGCGATCGCCGATCCCGGTCCGCGCGAACAGTATTCGGAGTCGGGGTTCGTCCGCATCGAGGCACTGAGCAGGGAGCTCGCCGCGCTGCGCGAACGCAGCGGCCAGTTGCTCACCGAACTGGTCGCCGATGTCGAGCGCACCATCGGCGTCGGGGTGGAGACGCAGGCCCGTCGTGCCATGTCGGGCACCGGCGCCGGGCGTGAGCACCTCGACGCCTTCGCCGAGGTGGTCGCCGGGTACGCCGCCGACTCCGGCGCGGCGCTGAGCGGGCTGCTTTCCTTCCTCGCCGCCGCCGAGTCGGTCGAAAACGGCTTGGAGCCAGGCGAAGTCGAGGTCGCCAAGGATCGGGTGCAGGTGTTGACGGTGCACGCGGCGAAGGGGCTCGAGTGGGAGATCGTCTCGGTGCCGCACGTGGTGCGCGGGGTGTTCCCGTCGGGGACCGCGTCGGGCACCTGGCTCGGCGCTCTCGCCGAACTCCCGACCAAACTGCGTGGCGACCGTCAACAGGACGATGCGGCCGAGGGCGTCCCCGTCCTCGACCTGGCCGACCTGTACGACCGCGCCGACCTGGAACGCGCCATCAAGTCACACAAGGAAGCCCTGGAACGTCGCCGCATCGATGAAGAGCGCCGCCTGTTCTACGTCGCACTCACCAGAACCGAACGCGTGCTGCTTGTTTCGTCGCACCACTGGGCCGAAACCGGTACTTCGCCCAAGGGCCCCTCCGACTTCCTGCTCGAGCTGAAGCACGCCAGCGAATCCGCCGACAGCCCCGCCAACGGCGTCGTCGATATCGCCCGCTGGGACGACCCGCCGGAGCACGACGCGGTGAACCCCTTCACCGACAATCCGGCCACCGCGGAATGGCCGCGCGACCCCCTCGGCAACCGCCGCGACCCCATCGAACAGGGTGCCGCGCTGGTCCGCGCCGCCCTGGCTGAACTCCGCGCGAAGCCGACCACACCCCGAGAAATCCCCGCGAAAGACACCGCGGCCGGACAACCGGACCTCGGCCCGGCGACCCCCGAACGCCTCCTCGACGAAAATGCCTTCGCCACAGACGAATTCAACGAACCCTTCGAGCCGCCGGACGAATTCGATGCCCTGCCACCCGACCCCATGGACGCACCCGGCCCGGCCCCGGACGACAGCTCTGCGCCTCCCGTCGAACCGCAGATCCCACCCGACCCCATGCACGATCTCATCTCCGACGAGGACATGGCCTTCGCCGCAGCCGAATTCGCCGACGACCACCCACTCGGCCCAGCCCCCGACCCCGACGACCCCGACGGCTGGGCCGCCGACGTCGACGCTCTACTCGCCGAATTCGAATCCGAACAGGCCGCCGCCGAAGAGGTCGAACTCCCCGGCCAGATCGCCGCGACCGCCCTGGTGGAAATGCGCGCCGATCCGGCGAAACTCGCTGCGCGCCTGCGCCGTCCGCTCCCGTTCCCGCCGAGCCCGCTGGCCAGGCGCGGTACCGCGTTCCACGCCTGGGTGCAGCGCTGGTTCGGTTCGACCAGGCTGCTCGGCCTCGACGAACTCCCCGGCGCCGCCGACAATGCCGCCGCCGACGCGGGCGTCGACGACGAGCTGACCGCGATGCAGGACGCGTTCCTGAACTCCTCGTGGGCCAACCGCAGCCCGATCGATGTGGAGGTCCCGTTCGAAACCTCCCTGGCGGGCACCGTGATTCGCGGCCGGATGGACGCGGTGTTCGCCGAGCCGGGCGGCGGCTGGATCGTGGTCGACTGGAAGACCGGCGCCGAGCCGACCCCCGCCGAGGAGCCCGCGGTCGCCATGCAGCTCGCCGTCTATCGACTGGCCTGGGCGAGGCTGATGGCGTCCAGGGCGGGCAGGCCCGAGCAGGAGATGCTCGAACGCATCAGCGCCGCTTTTCATTACGTGCGCACCGGACGGACCATCGCCCCGGCCGAGCTGGCCGGGCCCGACGAACTGGCCGAGCTGATCAGGAATTCCGCGCCGACCGGCTCACCTTCAACGACTGGGTGATCAGCGGGATCTGCAGCGGCAGCCGCAGCACCGTTCCGATCTTGAACAGCTGCGACGCCTTCTTGTTGCCGACCACGTCGACGGCCATCTGCACGTTGGCCGGGAAGACCGCGATGAACAGCAGCGCGGCAAGCCGCCCGCCGAGGCCGCGGGTCCGGGGGATCGCCAGCGCGGCGGAGATGCCGAGCTCGACGACTCCCGAGGCATACGTGTAGTTGCGTGCCTTACCGGGCAGGACCCGGGGCACGGTCGAGTCGTAGGGCTTCGGCATGACGAAATGCAGCACCCCACTGCCGAACAACAGGGTGGCGAGGGCCAATGCGGGCCGTCGACCGGAGTCACGGACGGGTGCGAGCGCGTTATCTGCCATGAGGCACCTTTACATTCACTGGGTGTTCGCGTCGAGGCCGGGTGGTGTCGCGGGCAGCGGGTAGGCTCCCGTGCTGTGCTGGCGGGACAAGCAATGCCGGAGACCTCCGACGCGAGGATAGACAGGGCGGGTGCGTCCGGTGTTCGGTGATCGCGCGCGCACGCTCGGGCTGTCGAATCGCCCGCATTTCGCCCTGGTCGGCGTGCTGCGCATCCCGGAAGTGCAGACCAGCCCGTGGATTTCACTGACCAGACGGGTGCTGTTCGCGTTCGGGTTGCTGTTCGCCGCGGCGGTCGTGGTGTTCATCGGCCGCGACGGCTACCACGACAACACCGGTGACCCGCTGTCGTTCCTCGACGCCTTCTATTACGCGACGGTGTCGCTGTCCACCACCGGTTACGGCGATATCGCCCCGGTGACGGCCGAGGCGCGGCTGGTCAACATCGTCATCATCACGCCGCTGCGCATCCTCTTCCTCATCGTTCTCGTCGGAACCACCCTCGGCGTGCTGACGGAACGGTCCCGGCAGGCTTTCAAGATTCAGCGATGGAGGCACAGCGTGCGCAATCACACCGTGGTCGTCGGATACGGCACGAAAGGTCGTACCGCGATCGACGCCATGCTCGGCGACAACGTCCAGCCCGCCGACATCGTGGTGGTCGACACCGATGTCATCGCGCTGGACGCGGCCGCGAACGCGGGCCTGGTGACGGTGCACGGTTCGGCGACCCAGTCCGACGTGCAGCGGCTGGCCGGTGTGCAGAACGCGGCCTCGGTGATCGTCGCGACCAACCGCGACGACACCGCGGTGCTGGTCACCCTCACCGCCCGCGAGCTCACCAAGAGCGCCAAGATCGTGGTCTCGATCCGCGAGGCGGAGAACACCCACCTGGTCCGGCAGTCCGGCGCCGACTCGGTGGTGGTGTCCTCGGAGACCGCGGGCCGACTGCTCGGCATCGCGACGACCACGCCGTCGGTGGTCGAGATGATGGAAGATCTGCTCACCCCGGAGGAGGGGTTCGCGATCGCCGAGCGTGAGGTGGAGGCAGCGGAGATCGGCGGCTCGCCGCGGCATCTCGGCGACATCGTGCTCGGTGTGGTGCGCGCCGGCGTGCTTGCCAGGGTCGGCGAGCCGGACGTCGACTCGCTCGAAGGCGGGGACAAGCTGCTCTACATCCGCCGCGCGGCCAAGTAAGGCCGCGCCCGGGGTTCCCGGCGTCGGGCGCGATAGTCTCGATGGGTGCCGGTCTTTCAGCTCAATGGTGTTCCGCTGCTGTCCCGTTCCGTGCTCGATCGCGCCGAGGAGACGCGGGCCGACGCGCAGGCCTTACTGGCGGGCTGGCGCGACGCCAAGCTGCTGCGGGTGAACGCCCGCGGCCAGGTCAGATACGAAGACGACGCGCTCATTCTGGACAAGGCGATCGAGCTGTCGGCCGAGCCGAGCCCGGCCGCGGTGTTCCTCGGTATCGACGGCGGCGTGCACCTGTGGGCGGTGCGCGATCCGGACCTGCAGGGCTCGCTGACCGACCTGCGTGGCATGTCGAACACGGTCGACGATCTCACCGCCGGTGTGCTCTCCACCGCGGTCGCCCTGTTGAACTGGCACGACAAGGCCGGATTCAACAGCGCCGACGGCACGGCGACCACGTCGGTCAAGGGCGGCTGGTCCCGAGTCACCGAGAGCGGTTATGAGGAGTTCCCGCGCATCGATCCGGCGGTCATCTGCCTGATTCACGACGGCGGTGACCGGGTGCTGCTCGCGCGGCAGCACAGCTGGCCGGAGACGTTGTTCTCGCTGCTCGCCGGGTTCGTCGAGGCGGGCGAGTCGCTGGAGCGGTGCGTCGAGCGCGAGGTGAAAGAGGAGGTCGGCGTCGATGTCCGGGAGATCAACTACCTCGGCAGTCAGCCGTGGCCGTTCCCTCGGTCGCTGATGCTCGGTTTCGCCGCGGTCGGGGATCCGGAACAGCCGCTGGTCTTCTCCGACGGCGAGATCGCCGAGGCGCACTGGTTCACCCGCGCGGAGGTGCGCGAGGCGCTGGCCGTCGGCGACTGGTCGGCGAAGGGGACGGGCGCGCGGCTGCTGCTGCCCGGCTCGATCTCCATCGCCCGCACCATCATGGAATCCTGGGCCGCGCTCGACTGAGCGCACGAAAAATCCGCGACGGGCCACCGGCGGCCCGCGCGGACAAGTGATCAGGCCAGTGCGGCGAGTGCCTGCTTGACGGCGACCAGGGTGGGATTGGTCGCGGTCGAGCCGTCCGCGAACTTCACCGTCGGCACCACATGGTTGCCACCGTTGACGCTGCCGACGAACTCGGCCGACGCCGGATCCTGTTCGATGTCGATCTCGATATAGCTGATACCGGACTCTTCCAGCTGCTTCTTCAGCCTGCGGCAATAGCCGCACCAGGTGGTCGAGTACATCGTCAGGTCAGGAGTCGCGTCAGTCACCCACGGTGCAACGCCGCCCGGGCCGTCGGTGTTCCACAGCCTCTTCGCCAGAGATCCTTGCGTTATTTTTAGTAAGCGCGCATACTAATTTCATGAACATCATCGCCACCGCGCAAGCCACCTCCACCGCCCCCACCTCCGCTTTCTTCGCCAAATGGGCCGACATGGCCACCTGGTCGGAGTGGAACAACGACACCGAGTGGGTTCGGCTCGACGGCCCGTTCGTTCAGGGTGCGACGGGGACACTGAAGCCGAAGGGCGGACCGAAGGTGGGGTTCGTCGTCGAGCGGCTCAACGACAACGAATTCGTCGACGTCTCCAAGCTGATCGGCGCCCGGCTGATCTTCGACCACCAGATCGCCGCGACCGATGGCGTCACGACCGTCAGCGTCACCGTCTCGATCGAGGGCCCGCTGCGCTGGCTCTGGACCAAGATCATGGGCGGCGACCTCGCCAAGTCCGTGCGCCCCGACCTCGACGCGCTCGTCGCCGCCGCCGAAGGGGTGCTGGCATGACCAAGTACTGGTTGGGTGTCGTGTCCAAGGAACACGTGCTGCGCGGCGTCGAACTCGGTTTCGCGCAGGCCAATCACGGCAAGCGCGCCCCCGTCGAACGGATGCGACCCGGCGACACGCTCATCTACTACTCGCCCCGCGAGGGCATCCGCTCCGGCGCGCAGATCCGCGCGTTCACCGCGATCGGCACCATCGACGATCGCCCGGCCTGGCAGGCCGACCCGGTCGACCTGCCGGACGGGGGCTGCTTCCAGCCGTGGCGCCGCTCGGTCAGCTACCGGACCGATGCCAAGGAGACGGCGATCGATGATCTGCGCGACGAGCTGGATCTGACCAGCTCACCGAACTGGGGAATGGTCTTGCGCCGCGGACTGATAGAACTCACCGCACACGACCATGCCGTGATCGCGAAAGCGATGACGGACGAGTGAAGGAGGCCGATGAGTGATGAAGGGTTACAAACCGAGTTCGGGCATGCGGACGAAAGTCCCGGTTTGCTGCTCTGGCAGGTGACCAATCGGTGGCAGGCGGCACAGCGCGCGGCGCTCGCGCCGTTCGAACTCACCCACGTGCAGTTCGTGCTGCTTGCCTCCCTCACCTACCTGGCGATCTCCGGCGAGCCGGTGATGCAGCGCGACCTCGCCGCACAGGCGGCCACCGATCCGATGATGACCTCCCAGGTGTTGCGCGCGCTCGAACAGAAGGGCCTGATCGAGCGGCGCGACCATCCGAGCGATCGGCGGGCGAAGTCGCTGGTGCCGACGGAAGCCGGTGCGGCACTGGCGAATCGGGCGGTGGTCGCGGTGGAGGCCTGCGACCGCGAGTTCTTCGGCCCGCTCGGCGCGCGAACCGGCCAGTTCACCACCGACCTGCGGAGCCTGCGCGACCGGCGTCTATAGGACCTCGTCGATCCCGAGGCCGTGGTCCGGCCGCTGCCACAGCTTCCAGCGCGGGCGATCGAGACCGGACCCGACGCCCCACTGGCCCGCGTCGTGCGTCTGGCACAACAGGGCCCAGACACACAGCGCCACCACGCCGTAGACCAGCCCGAGCGCGCCGATGCGCGGACCGAAGAAGCCGAGCACCACCGCGAGCACGGTGCACGGCAGCGGCCAGGACAGCAGCCAGCGCCACCCGGCCCCGCTGCGCGCGCCACCGAGCCCGGTGATCAAGAAGTACGCCGCCGCACCGCCGGCCAGCGACCAGCCGATGCCGGTGGACACGTGACCGTCCGCGTGTTCGACGGCTAGCCCGAGACCGGCCGCGAGGGTGGCGATCGAGGCGGTGACCCAGCAGTGCATGGCCATCACGTATTGCCTCGGCATCGAACCGTCCGTGTCCTCGCCCGTCATCAGACGCGGCACGAAGCCGTACATCAGGGTCAGCGCCCACAGGCTCGCCAGCACCACGAACGCGCCGAAGCCGAGGGCGAGCACCCTCGGATGCCACACCACACCACCCACCGCGCCGATCACCGCGATGACACCCTCGCCGAGCACGATGATCACGTACAGGCCGAGTCGTTCACCGAGATGCACCGAATCGGCGTGCAGCGCCTTGATTTTCGGCGGCTCGGTACCCTTGAACCGCTGCGAGCCGCGCACTCTTCGATCGATCGCCTCTTGCGCGCCCGCCATCATCTCGTCGCCGGTCACCGCGAACATCAGCCACAGATCAAGGACGAGGCCGAGGGCCCACAGCCAGTACTTCCACGGTTCGGGCACCCAGAGCGAGACGATCCACGGCAGCACGCCGAGGGACAGCTGCGCGATCGGCCAGTCGACCACCAGCGTGCCGCGCCCCCAGATCTGCGCGGCCACCGCGCGCACGAGCACGTAGACCGCCGCGAACGTGGTCGCGTGCCGGTCAGGGATGCCGGTGACCGCCGCCGCCATCACGCCGAGGCCGAGCATCGCGCCGAGCATCAGATAGATCCTGGTGTGGTCGCGGGCGATGTTGCCGTACAGCATCATGCACGCCCAGGCCGTCCAAAAGGCCAGGTAGAGCAGCACATACAGGGCGAAGTCGCCGAGCGAGGGTCCCCGGTGCAGCAGGTGGGTGAGCTGGCCGATGCCGGCGACCGCGACGAGGTCGAAGAACAGCTCCATCCAGGTCGCGTGCCGGTCGGTCGGTTGAGCGTCGGTTGACGGCGTGTCGTGTACCACGAGGCGACAGTATTGCGTGGGCGGCGGGAGTTGTCGGCGGTCACTGTCATGATGGGTGCCGTGTCGTCAACCAGTACACACCCATCGACCGGTCGCGAGCTGGATTCGCTCGACCCCGAACAGGCCGCCGCCGTGCGCGCGCCACGGGGTCCGGTGTGTGTACTCGCGGGTGCGGGCACCGGCAAGACCAGGACCATCACCCATCGCATCGCACACCTGGTGTCCGCGGGACATGTGAAGGCCGACCAGGTGCTCGCGGTGACCTTCACCGCGCGGGCCGCGGGGGAGCTACGCAACCGGTTGCGCGCGCTCGGCCTCGGCGGCGACGCGAACCAGGTGCAGGCGCGCACCTTCCACGCGGCCGCGCTGCGGCAGCTCAAGTACTTCTGGCCGCAGATCGTCGGCGACGTGCCGTGGCGGCTGATCGACGGCAAGTTCCCGATCGTCGCGCAGGCGGCGAACCGGGCCGGGCTCTCCTCGGCCACCGACAGCGTGCGCGACCTACTCAGCGAGATCGAATGGGCGAAGGCCTCGCTCATCGCGCCGGAGGACTATCCGGCGGCGGTGGCCAAGCAGCGCCGCGAGACGCCGTACGACGCGCTGCGGGTGGCCGAGGTGTACGCGGGCTACGAGAAGCTCAAGGCCACCCCGGACGGTTTGCTGCTCGACTTCGACGATCTGTTGCTGCACACCGCGGCGGCGCTGGAGGACTATCCGGCGGTGGCCGACGAGTTCCGCGGCCGCTATCGCAGCTTCGTCGTCGACGAATACCAGGACGTCACCCCGCTGCAGCAGCGGGTGCTCGACGCCTGGCTCGGCGAGCGCGACGACCTGACCGTGGTCGGCGACGCCAACCAGACGATCTACTCGTTCACCGGGGCGACGCCGGGCTACCTGCTCGACTTCTCGCGCCGCTTCCCCGACGCGACGGTGGTCAGACTGGAACGTGACTATCGCTCGACCCCGCAGGTGGTCTCGCTGGCCAACCGGGTGATCGGCGTCGCACGCGGGCGCATCGCCGGCACCAGGCTGCAGCTCATCGGCCAGCGGCCGGACGGTCCCGAGCCGGTCTTCGCCGAATACGAGGACGGTCCCGCCGAGGCCGCCGCGGTGGCCAAGTCGATCAAGCGGCTCATCGACGCGGGCACGCCCGCCGCCGAGATCGCCGTGCTCTACCGGATCAACGCGCAGTCGGAGAGCTACGAGCAGGCGCTCACCGAGCGCGGCATCGCCTATCAGGTGCGCGGCGGCGAGGGGTTCTTCTCGCGATCCGAGGTGCGGCAAGCTGTTTCGGTGTTGCGGCAGGCCGCCTCGCGCGAGGACCTGCCCGACGAGGCGCGCAGCGGCGCCGCACTGGTCACCCTGGTCCGCGCGGTGCTCGCACCGATCGGTCTCACCACGGCCGAACCCGTCGGCGCCCAGGCGCGGGAGAAATGGTCCTCGCTCGTCGCGCTGGTCAGCCTGACCGAGGAACTGGTCGCGCACGACGACAAGCTCGACCTGCCCGGCCTGCTGCGCGAGCTCGCCGCCCGCACCGAGGCACGGCACCCACCGACCGTGCAGGGCGTCACGCTCGCCTCGCTGCACGCGGCCAAGGGCCTGGAGTGGGACGCGGTCTTCCTGGTCGGGGTGGCCGACGGCACGCTGCCGATCGCACACGTGCTCGCCGACGACGGCTCGGTCGGCGACGAGGCGAAGCTGGAGGAGGAACGCCGACTGCTCTACGTCGGCGTGACCAGGGCGCGCGAACATCTGCAGCTGTCCTGGGCGCTGGCGCGCGGCGAGGGCAGGCGGCGCACCCGGCGCCGGTCTCGGTTCCTCAACGGACTGGTCCCCGACCATTCACCCGCGTCAAGGATCGCGGCGCCGGTCGTCGAGGCGAAAGGTATGCGGCCCACCTGCCGAGTGTGTGCGAAGCCACTGATCGGCACCTATGCGACTATGCTTGGCCGCTGTCGTCGCTGCCCGGCCGAGCTCGATTCCGAGCTGCTCGTCGCGCTGCAGGAGTGGCGCGCGGAGAAGGCACAGGCGTTGCAGGTGCGCGAATTCGTGGTGTTCACCGACACCACGTTGACCGCGATCGCCGAACAACTCCCAGGTGACGACGCCGCGCTGGCCGCGATCGCGGGAATCGGCGCGAAGAAGCTCGAACAGTACGGCGCCGACGTGCTCGCGATCATCGCGTCGCGGTTGCGCGCAAGACCCCAAAACCGCAGGTAGAAAATAGGTTGTACCGTTCGGCGAACTTGCCTATGGTGGTTTTACGCACCCGGGAGGTTATCCCGGCGCGCACAGTCCAAACAGGCACAACGAGTTAGGAGGGAGGCGACATGAACAACACAGACTTCAATGCGATCGGCGTTGCGGTGCATTCACCCATGTCGACCTCCCGGGGGATCCTCGCCTTGCAGGGGATCGGTCTGTCCGGAATCGGTGTATTCGGCACGCAAGCGCAGCTCGCGCACGTCGCAATGTGCACCGTCCCGTCGGACAAGCCCAGTGTGGGTGGTTGGCACCCGTCTGTCGTCGAGACGGCAGACGTCAATGTCGCCGCAGCAGCCGGTTATGAGCCGGCGGATCTGCAGGCAGCACGCCTCCGCCCCGCACACCAAGCGATCGTGATCAGGACTCGGCAGAGATGTCGAATACCTAGGTAGGGAATCTCCCTCCCAGACCTCCTGGCCACGGATCGCACGAAGCGAAACCGTGGCCAATCTTTTTCGGCTCTTCAGCCAACCGGCACCGGTTTCGCGGACAACAACGAACCGCTGCAAACGAGCTGAAGGAGAACGACGTGTTCACCGCCCAGGAATGGCCAACGGCCACTACTGACGTGACATGCGGAACCGTGGCACCGACCACTCGGATCCGGGAGGGCAACAAGTCCGTGCCGTGCCGAGCCGGAGATCCCGATCTCTGGTTCGCCGAGAGCCCGAACCAGTTGGAGCAGGCCAAGGCGCTGTGCGCCAGCTGCCCCATCCGCAAGGGCTGCTTGACCGCGGCCATGGATCGGCGCGAGCCGTGGGGTGTCTGGGGTGGCGAGATCTTCGAACAGGGGGTCGTCATCGCCCGTAAGCGTCCGCGCGGACGCCCGCGCAAGGTCGCGATCCCGGCATGAAGCCGGGAGTAACTTCCCTCCCTCCGGTCGATGTGCTCGATTCGGTTGGTCCTGACACGGGCCGAGCCAACGAACGAGAAAGCAGACGAACCGCCCGCCGTTGCCCGGTGGGCGGCTCGTTTGCGTTGTCGTGCAGTGTCTTCGAGTATCAGGTTCGTCGTGGCCCGTGGGGTGCCCGGCGGACCGTCAGCCCGTCGGCAACGGCGAGCAGCAGTGTTTTGGTGTCGTCGGCGTGCGCCCACCAGCGGTGGCGCACGCCCGACGGGCAGTAGTAGGACTCTCCGGTGGACAGCGTCACCTCCTCGCCGTTCGCGGCGACGGTGATGGTCCCGGAGACCACGTAGATCAATTCGTCGTTGGAATGGGTGAATTCGCGCTCGCCCCGGTCGGTTCCGCCGGTGAACTCGAGCGCGCGCAGGTCCCTGGTGCCGTGCACCAGCGAGCGCACCGAACCATCGGTGTTCCGATCGGCCTGATCGAGACGGCCCTCGCCCGCGCGGACAATCACCGAACCCGGTGTGCTGTCGGCGGCCGCGAGTAGTTCCGTCGCCGTGGTGCCGAGCGCGTCGGCGATGCGTTGCAGTGAGCGCAGGCTCGTGTTCGTCCGCCCGTTTTCCAGTTGGCTCAGAAACGACTGCGACAACTCGGTCTTCGCAGCCAGCTGAGCCAGCGTCAGTCGTGCCGCACGCCTGCGGTCGTGCACGACGTTGCCGAGCCCGGGCCAGCGCGCCTGGTCGTCGCTTCCGTTCTGCTGCACTTACTCAAAACCTCTCTCGTTGCATCGCACATTGTCAGCAGCGGGGTACTGAATCCTCGTGTTTACATCACGGTGATCGGAATGCTTCCAGCGACTCCTAGCCTACTGAATATTCAGTGGAGCTGAATATTCAGGAGGATCGGTGGAGCAGAACACTCTCAAACGCCGGGGTACCGGGCTGATCGGTATCGATGCGGCGTCGTCGTCGCCCGGTTACACGCTGTACGCCCCGTTGGCGGGCCGCGGTCTCGTCGAACTGGTCGACCTCGCGGGCGAGGTGGTGCATCGGTGGCATCTTCCGTATCGGCCGGGCCGGCATGCGCGACTGCTTGCCGACGGTTCGCTGGCCTACAACGGCGCGACGCTGGCTCGGCCCGCGCTGTTCGCGATGTGGCGCAAGTACAGCGGCGGCTCGATGGGCCGCTATGACAAGGACGGGGCGTTGCTGGCGGAGCATCGCGACGACTTCCAGCATCACGACGCGCACCACTACGACGACGGTCGCATCCTCTACACCGGGGTCGAGCCGTTGACGGGTGCGGCAGCGGCGCGCATCCAGGGCGGGGTGCCCGGTACCGAAGCCGACGGCGTGGTCTGGGCGGACGTCATCAGGGAGGTCGCGCCGGACGGCAGCCTGCTGTGGGAGTGGCGGGCGGCCGAGCGGCTCGAGCCGAAAGACTTTGCGCTGCAGCCGCATTACTGGCGTGAGCACTGGCCGCTGATCAACAGCGTGCATCCGCTCGACGAGGACACCATCGTGGCGAGCCTGCGCAGCGTCTCCGCGGTGATCACCATCGATCGACGCACCGGCGCGGTCTCGACTATCGCCGACCGTTCAACCGTCGCCCAGCAGCATCACGCCACCCCGGTCGGTGACGGCAATATCCTGCTGTTCGACAACGGCACCTTCCGCACCGGCGAATCGGTCACCTACAGCCGGATCCTCGAAATCGACCGTGCCACCGGCGATATCGCCTGGAGCTATCAGGATTCGCCGCGCGAAGCGTTCTTCACCCCGTTCATGGGCGGCGCGCAGCGGCTGCCCAACGGCAACACGCTGATCACCGAGGCCGCGTTCGGCCGCATCTTCGAAGTGACTCCGGCGCAACGGATCTGCTGGGAATACGTGGTGCCGTCGTTCACCGCCTACCCGGATCCCGATACCGCGCAGGTCTTTCCCGGCATCTCCAACGCCATCTTCCGCGCCTATCGCTACCAGGACATCCCGTGGCTGGAGACGCGATGAGCGGCACCGAATCGCGGGCGGCGGTGCATCCGGTCGACGAGATCCCGCCACCCGGCCGGGCACTGGCGTCGGCGGTGCAGCATCTGGTGGTGATGGTCGCGACGCCGATCACCTCGGTGCTGCTGATCAGCCGCAGCCTGCACCTCGACGACTCGCAATCGCGCGCATTGCTCTGCGCCACTTTGCTTTTCAGCGGTATCGGGACGATCCTGCAATCCAGCGGACGCTTCGGGCTCGGCGCCGGATTGCCGTTCGTCATGCTGCCCGGCGGCGCGGCCGTTGTGCTGTTCATCCAGATCGCGCAGGAGTCGAGCCCGGCCACCGCGAGCGGCGCGGTCATCATCACCGCGCTGGCCGGGATTGTGCTCGTCCCGCTGGCCCGGCGCCTGGTCACCCGCCTGCCCGCCGTCGTCATCGCCAGCATGATCGTGGTCATCGGCATCAACCTGGTGAAGGTCGCCGGCACTCTGATCACCACGCCCGATGATCGATCACCGGTGCGTTCGGTGGTGCTGGCCGCCATCACGATTGCCGCCACGGTGCTCGCCTATCGGCTGCTCCCCACCGGCTGGCGGCGGCTGTCCGTGCTGCTCGGCATGGCGGTCGGCAGTGCGGTAGCGGCCAGCGTTGGGCAATTTCACCTGCAATCAGGTGCCACGCTGGCCCAGGCGCCCGACCTATTTCTTTTCGGCACACCGCATTTCGATCTACTAGCCGCTGTTCCGCTGCTGGTGTTCAGCATCGGCTCGATGGCCGAAGCGACGGGCCAAACCGTGCTCAACGCGAAGATCGTCGACAAGCAGATCGATACGCCGAGCACGGTCGGCCGCACCATTCGCGGCGACGCCGTCACGTCCCTGTTCTCCGGCCTCTTCGGCGGGCCGACCATGGTTACCAGCGGCGAGAACATCGGCCTGATCCGGCTCACCAACATTCGCAGCCGCTACGTCACCACCATTACCGGCGCGTTACTCGTGATCGCCGCGTTCCTCGCCCCCATCGGCCGTCTCGTCAATTCGCTGCCCGGCCCGGTCATCGGCGGCACGGCGGCCATCACCTTCGCCATGATCATCACCGCGGGCCTCGGCATGTTCCGCGACGTCGACCTCACCGCCGACCCCGTACTCCTCACCGCCACAGCGGCTTTGACCGCGGGCCTGCTCCCCATTCTCATCCCCGGCCTCTACCGCGGATTCCCCACGGACCTACGCCTGCTGCTCGGCAGCGGAGTAACGATGACCGCCATCGTCGGCGTGGTCGTGCACCTGGTCTTCGCCACCCGACTGCGTCGAGCCGAAATCAGTACTGGCCGTTCGCTTTTGCTGACCCGGCGTCAGAAGTCGAACACCGCTACCGTCGTGGCCCGCAATACGCACACATTGGAAAAGAAGCCATGATCGGAGATCGGCTTCCCCTGCCAGACCCCGTCGATGGTCGCGACAACAGGATCGAAATCCTGCGAACACAGCGGCGGCTCAGTGAAATTCGCGAGCTGACGGATGTTGCCATTGGCGGCGGTCAAGTTCTTACAGGCTTCCTTGGCCTTCGGATGCGTACCGCCCACCGTCGGCGCGCAGATCAAACTGACAACCCGCTTATCGCCGACCTCGACCGACACCCCAGGCCCCACCGACAACGACACCACCGACTGCGCGTCCTCGCCGGCCGCGGCACCGACCGGCGCCGCCACCGAAACCCCGAACACCACCGCCGCACTGATCGAAACACCGACAACCCGACCGGTGCACGACATGGCCATCACCCTTCGTAGACGGAGCCGATCCGACCTGAGGCGAGGTTAATCGACCAACCGCCCAGCTCCCCGCAATTGGAGTCGTCCGGGCCGAGTCGTCTGGGGCGAGGCGGCGACCAGTACCAATGCGTGCTCGGACGTCTATGTGGGATACGCCCCAGCCAGCGAACCGGAGACAAAGGCGGTAGTCGACTTCGTAGAGTCTCGAAAGATCGCTGCCGCCATCGACTTTCAGTCCTATAGCCAGGTGGTTCTGCACCCTCCGGGTTCCGGCGACGACCGCACGCCCGACGAGGACGAATTCGCCACGGTCGGCAAGGCCATCGCGGCACCGGGGATAACGGGTACATTCTGCCCCGCGAGCAGATTCAACCGTCGATCGAGGAAGCCTTCGGCGGCGCGAACGCCCTGCTTGCCGGGGTCTAACCGACCAGCCCGCTCAGCTGACCGAGCGCTCCTCACGGAACCCCGGCATCCAGGTGCGGACCAATTCCATGAAGGGAAGTTCGGCGTCGAGTTGGGCGAGGATGCCAACGGACCCACCGAGGACGCGGAAGATCATCACGTATTCGGCCGGGAGTTGCAGGGCGCGTGCGGTTTTCATCTCCTGGCTGGAGATGTCGGAGGCCTTGCCCGCGACCCGCTGCATCCACTTGCGGGTGAAGTGGAACGAGTCGGACTTGATCGGGTCGGTGAAGGGACGTAGGTAGTCGGCGATCTCTTTGTGGGTGACGGTGCGGCCGGGGATGACCCAGCCGTTGTCGTACATGAGCTCGGTGAGTTCGGCGAAGCGCTCCTCGACCGCGAGCGCGAGCATCCGGCCGAGCACGACGGGAAAGCCGTTCGGCATCGGCGCGCAGGCGCCGAAGTCGATCACGGCGAGCTTGCCGTCGGCGAGCATCATGAAGTTGCCGGGATGCGGGTCGGCGTGCAGCAGGCCGACGGTTTCGGGGGAGGAGAAGTGGAACCGGCCCATCAGGCCGGCCACCCGGTTGCGCAGCTCGCGGGTGCCCTCCGGGTCTTCGGCGCCCGCCTTGATGATCGAGGACACCGCGGTGCCGTCCAGCCACTCGGTGACGATCACCTTCGGCGCGCTTGCCACCACCTTGGGCACCACGATCTCCTGGTGCCCGTCGAAGCCCTTGGCGAACGCGCGCTGGTTGGTCGCCTCGTTGCGGTAGTCGAGCTCTTCCTCGGTGCGCTCGGTGATCTCGGCGAGGATCGGCTTCACGTCCGCGCCGGGGATGACCGACGCGAGCAGCCCGGTCATCCGGTTCAACGTCTTGAGGTCCGCGCGCAACGCCTCGTCGGCACCGGGGTACTGCACCTTCACCGCGACGACGCGCCCGTCCGACCACACCGCCTTGTGCACCTGGCCGATGCTGGCCGACGCGGCGGGACTGTCGTCGAACTCCTGGAACCGCTGCCGCCACTGGGTGCCGAGTTGCTGATCGAGCACCCGATGCACGGTCTCCGCCGGCATCGGCGGCGCGGCGGCCTGCAGCTTGGTCAGTGCCTCGCGGTAGTGCTCGCCGAACTCCTCGGGGACCGCGGCCTCCATCACGCTGAGTGCCTGCCCGAACTTCATCGCGCCGCCCTTGAGCTCGCCGAGCACGGTGAACAGCTGCTCAGCGGCCTTCTGGTTCAGTTGCGCGTTGATCTCGGAGCGGTCGCCCCCGGCCAGCTTCTTCCCGAACCCAACGGCGGCCCGCCCGGCGATGCCGAGCGGAATCTTGGCCAACTTGGCGTTACGGGACGAGCGACGGCGCACAATCTCAGACACGTACCCATCATGGCGGAAGGAACCGCAACTTAGCCATGGCAATCTTGAATCGGCGCCGCCGACGGTAGTGACCCCGATCACTCGATCTTCGATCGTGCCGGTGTGCGCTGGCGAGATCGACATGCGGTGAGCCCAGCGGGAATTCGCTGGCATCCGCAGTCCGCGTGGCGCGGCCAGCGCCGCCGATCGAGCACATGGGTGTGCGGGTCCAATTCGAGTGTCGCATCGAGCGTTGCCAGCCTGCGGCGGGTCGACAGCGCGAGAATGTCCTCCACTTCGCTGACCGCGAGGGCGGCGGTGGCCGCGATCTTGGCCGGGGACGCGTGCCCGACCCGGCCGAGTAACTGCGCGGCCAAATGCGGCCAATCCGCGTCGTTGTCGGCGCGCAGCAGATCGGCGCAACGCAGGCAGCTGGTCGCGCCGGGCAGCACGAGCGGGCCGATCATGCCGCGGCCGTCGCGGATCCGCACCGGCAGGTGGGCGATCCGGTGCCGCACGAGATCGTCGATGAGCCGTGGCTCGGCGACCATCACGTCGGCAAGCACCACCAGGTCGGCCCGCCAGCTCGACACCGGCGCCGCGTGCGGACGGTAGTCGCGCGAACGGCTCGGCCGCACACCGAGTTTGCGCAGCCCCGCGGTGATTGCGTCCGACATCGGGCCGAGTCCGTGCACCCGCACCGACCTGATTCGCCCGCCGCGGTCTTCGGGATGTTCGAGCAGCCCCGCCTCGTCCAGCACGTCGAGCAGCGCCATCGCGCTATCCGGCGCGATGCCGCATTCCCCGGCGCGCCAGACGATCTGGGGTCGCGTCTGCGTCCCGTCCAATAGGCGTAGGAAGGCGAGCACGGTGTCGGCGTCGAGCCCGGCGGCGTCTAAGAGCAACGCGGTCTCGGGATGCCAACCGAGTTGCACGACGCCGGACGGACGCACCAGCACGGTGACCTGCGGGGGCAGCAGCGGACCACGACACAGTGATGTCATGCCGGGCAGTATGCCGACCGCGCCGGATTTGGTCAGGGCCGAATCCCGTAGTTATCCACAAGGGATTCGGCACTACCAACAGGACAACTAAGCGGACGAGCCGCTGTCCTTGCCGAGGTCAGGACCGGACTCGCCGCCGTCCACGCCGCGATCGGCGGCTTCGTCGGACTTGTCTCGCTCGGCCTTTTCGCGCGCCTCGGTCTCCGCCAGCTGAGCAAGCGGATCGTCGAAAGCGGTGGTGCCGCCGCCGATCACCGAGTCGATGAATCCGGCGGGGGAGTCGAGGTCGTTGGAATCGGGCAGCAGGTCAGGGTGCGCCCAGACGCCGTCGCGCTTTTCCACGCCGGCGTCACTGGTGAGCCTGCGCCACAGCGCCGCGGCCTCGCGCAGCTTGCGCGGCCGCAGTTCCAGCCCGACCAGGGTCGCGAACGTCTGCTCGGCGGGACCGCCGGTGGCACGGCGCCGACGCAGGGTCTCGGCCAGCGCGCCAGCGCCGGGCAGCCGATCACCGACGGCATCGGTGACCACGACCTCCACCCAGCCCTCGATCAACGCGAGCAGCGTTTCCAGCCGCTCGAGCGCCTGCTTCTGCTCCGGCGTCGTCTGCGGCTCGAACGCGCCCTGCGACAGGATCTCCTCGAGCTTCGCGGGATCGGTCAGCGCCGTCGGGTCGATGCCCTGCGCGGCTTCCTCCAGCGCGGAGAAGTCCATCCGGATGCCGCGCGCGTAGTCCTCGACCGCGGCAAGCACCTGCTGGCGCAGCCACGGCACGTGACCGAAGAGCCGCTGATGGGCGGCCTCGCGGGCGGCGAGGAACACCATGATCTCGCTCTCCGGCTGCTCGAGGCCCGCGCTGAAGTCCGCGATCGCTGCGGGCAGCAGGGCGGCGGTACCGCTCGGGCCGAGCGGCAGACCGATATCGGTGGAGGTCAGCACCTCCTTGGCGAGCTGGCCGAGCGCCTGACCGAGCTGCGAGCCGAAGGCGAGGCCGCCCATCTGGCCGAGCATGCCGACCATCGGCGCCGCGAACTCCTTGGCTTCCTCCGGCAGCGACGCGGTCCACATGCCCGAGATCTGCTGGGCCACCGGGTCGCACAGCCGCTGCCAGGTGGACAGCGTCTCCTCGATCCAGTCGTTGGCGGTCCACGCGACGGTCTTGGTCGCACCCGCAGGCAGGTTGGTCGCGCCGTCGAGCCACAGCTCGGCAAGGTGCGCGGCATCGGCGACGGCACTCGCGGTGCTCGCCGACACCGGGGTCACGCTCGCACCGAGCTGCTGGCGGGCCAGTCGCTTGGCGACGTCGTAGTTCACCGGGCCGGACTGCGCCGAACCGGGCTGACCCATGCCGCTGAGCATCTGGCCGAGCGAGGTCAACATCTGCCCGAGTTGGGACGGATCGAAACCGCCGCCACCCACTCCGAACGGGTTGTTCGAATCGGGACCGCCCGGCTCGTCGCCGCGCTTGCGGTCGTCGTCGTCGCGGTTCGAAAATCCGAAGGGGACGTCACTCATATGGTTCACGTTACGCGTGTAGTGCAGGCAGTTGATGTTCGCGCGGCGCGAAACCGGGGACGCGCGGGAACGCCGAATGTCCGCCTCTAGCGTCCTTCGACGGCGGCCATCACTACTGTGGTCCAGGTGAATCGTCGGATCCTCACCCTGGTGGCCGCTCTGATCCCGGTGCTAGTGCTCGGCGCGCTCGGCACCGTGCTCACTGTGCCGTTCGTCGCACTCGGCCCCGGCCCCACCTTCAACACGCTCGGCACGGTCGACGGCAAAGAGGTGGTCGACGTCCGAGGCGCCGAACTGGACCAGACCGCCGGCCACCTCAATATGACCACCGTGTCGGTGCGCGACGGGTTGAGTATCTTCGAGGCGTTCGGCTTCTGGGTGAGCAACCAGCACGGCCTGGTGCCGCGCTCGGAGGTCTACCCGCCCGGGGTGTCGCGTGACGAGATCGACAAGTCCAACCAGCAGGACTTCAAGGATTCCGAGGACAATGCCGAGGTCGCGGCGCTGCACTACCTGAACATGCCGACCGTCGTGCTGTTGCGCAAGGTGGCCGACGACGGCCCGGCCAAGGACGCGCTCAAGGCGGGCGACGAGATCATCAGCATAAACGGCACGCCGGTCGCCGCGCCGAAGGACGTGGTGACGGCCGTGTCGACGCAGCCGCCGGGCGCCAAGCTGACCGTGCAGGTGCGCCGCGACAATGCCGAGCAGACCGTGCCGGTGACTCTCGGCGCCCGACCCGACGACAAGAACAAGGGCTACCTCGGCGTGACACCGGGGGAGGGCGCGCGACCGCCGCTGCAGGTCGACTTCAACCTCGCCGATATCGGCGGCCCGTCGGCCGGACTCATGTTCAGCCTCGCGCTGATCGACAAGCTCACCCCCGGCGAGCTGGACGGTGGGAAGTTCGTCGCGGGCACCGGAACCATCGATCAGGACGGCAAGGTCGGACCGATCGGCGGCATCCAGTACAAGATGATGGCCGCGCGCGACGCCGGCGCGCAGACCTTCATGGTCCCCGCCGCGAACTGCAACGAGGCCAAGCAGCGAACCCCGGACGGGCTGCGCCTGGTCAAGGTCGAAAACCTCACCGGCGCCGTGCAATCGCTCAACGACATCAACGCGGGCAAGGACACCGTCAGCTGCGGCTGAGGCGCGACCTCGGTCAGTCGATCCCGGCCCACTCCAGCGTGGCGTGCAGCGCGTCGATGAGATTGGGCGCCAGGTTCGGGTAGGTGCGCAGGTCCATGTCGGCGAATTCGTCGGCGTCGTCCTCGGGACGCACCTGCAGCAGGCACAGCGACGCGCCCTCGCGCAGCACCGCGGCGAACAGGCGGGCCTCGCGCCGGTCCGGATGTGCCTCGGCCGCGGCGCGCGCGGCGGCGTCGGCCGCCTCGTGATCGGCGAGCAGCGGCACCAGCGCCTCATCCAGGGTGGATTCGGCATCAGGTGGCAGTACCACGATCTCCTGCACCAGCACGCAGCCCTGGACGGCGGGCGGCCAGCTGGTGGTCGCGAGGAACTCGTCGAGCGCCACCGAGCCGCCGGTGATGTCGTCCGGGAACAGGTCCTGGGCGACGGGCGTGAGCTCGGCCGCCTCGTCGACTTCATCGACAAGCTCGGGCTGGGCCGCCACCAGGTCCGCCGTCGGCACCAGCGCGAACATCTGTGGCGGTCTGCCCCATCCTTCGGCGTCGACGAATTCGGCGACCTCGCGGACGGAGCGGGCGAGGACGAGTTCGGCGTGCAGATCTGCGGGGGTCACGGGGGACATCCAATCAAATGGACCACGCGGGTATTCCACAAACCCGAGCTACACGCCCAACGGCCGTGCCCGCGCGGCAAATAAAACTGTCCGATTCCGTAGAGTGGGCCGGGACGGTCCGACAGGACCACCCGCAACATCGGACTGCGGCGTCTCGGCCGGACGTATAGGCGCGAGTGCCGCCGGACCCTGGAGAGTGGCATCGTGGGCATGCGGCCCCCCACCGGCTTACCTTCGCTTTCCCGACGCAGCCGCGTACTGCTGCTGGCGGCCATCGCCCTCGCGGCGCTGCTGCTGCTCGGTCCACGACTGACCGACATTTATACCAATTGGTTGTGGTTCGGCGAAGTCGGTTTCCGCAACGTGTATCTCACCGTGCTGCGGACGCGGATCCTGTTGTTCGTCGCCGTCGCGCTGTTCGTCGGCCTGGTCGTCTGGCTGGCGTTGCTGCTCGCCTATCGATCAAGGCCGGTGTTCGTGCCGGTGGCCGGGCCGAACGATCCGATCGCGCGCTACCGCACCACCGTGATGAGCAGGCTTCGGCTGTTCGGTGTCGGCATCCCGGTGCTGCTCGGCCTGCTGTCGGGCCTGGTGGCGCAATCGAATTGGGTCACCGTGCAGCTGTTCCTGAACAGCAGCCCGTTCAATCAGCAGGACCCGCAGTTCCATCTCGATGTCAGCTTCTACGCCTTCGAGCTGCCGTTCTATCGGATGATCCTGAACTGGTTGTTCGTCGCGGTGGTCATCGCGTTCTTCGCCAGCCTGGTGACGCACTATGTCTTCGGCGGTCTGCGGCTGAGCGGTCGCGAGGGCACGCTGACCCGCGCCGCGCGCATCCAGTTGGCCGTGCTCGCGGGACTTTTCGTGCTGCTCAAGGCGATCGCGTACTGGTTCGATCGCTACGAGCTGTTGATGAGCAGTCGTAAGGAGCCGACCTTCACCGGTGGTTCCTTCACCGACATCAACGCCGTGCTTCCCGCGAAACTGATCCTGCTGTCCATCGCGGTGATCTGCGCGCTCGCCTTCTTCGCCGGCATCGTGCTGCGCGATCTGCGGCTGCCCGCCATGGCGGCCGCGTTGCTCGTGCTGTCCTCGATCCTGGTCGGCGCGGTGTGGCCGCTGGTGGTCGAGCAGTTCTCGGTGCGCCCGAACGCGGCGGACAAGGAAAGCGAGTACATCCAACGCAATATCGCCGCGACCAGGCAGGCGTATGGCATCACGGACGACAAGATCACCTATCAGGACTACAAGGGAGAGAGCGACAAGAGCCCACAGCAGGTTCCGGTCGATGCCGCGACCATCGGCAACGCCCGGCTGCTCGATCCGAACATCTTGTCGCCCACCTTTACTCAGCTGCGCCAGCTGAAGAACTTCTACGGCTTCCCCGAGTCGCTCGATATCGACCGCTACAACCTCGACGGCGATGTGCAGGACTACATCGTCGCGGCCCGCGAGTTGTCCCCGGCGGCGTTGAGCGGTAACCAGAAGGACTGGATCAACCAGCACACCGTCTACACCCACGGCAACGGTTTCGTCGCCGCGCCAGCGAACCGGGTCAACAAGCCGCAGACCGACGACCCGAACGCGACCGGCGGCAGCAGCGACAGCGGCTACCCGATCTTCATAACCAGCGACCTGTTCACGGCGCCGGACAAGCAGCGGATCAGGGTCGACCAGCCGCGCATCTACTACGGCGAGGTGATCTCCCAGTCCAGCCCGGACTACGCGATCGTCGGCGCGAAGGACAACCAGCGCCCCCGCGAATACGATTCCGACACCGCGCAATTCACCTACGACGGCAAGGGCGGCGTGCCGATCGGCAACTGGTTCAACCGGCTCGCCTTCGCCGCCAAGTACGCCGAGCGCAACATCCTGTTCTCCTCGGCCATCGGCAACGACTCCAAGATCATCTTCAACCGCGCGCCGCGCGAGCGGGTGCAGAAGGTGGCGCCGTGGCTGACCACCGACGGCAACGCCTACCCGGCGGTCGTCAACGGACGGATCCAGTGGATCGTCGACGCGTACACCACCCTCGACAACTACCCGTACGCCCAGAAGACATCGCTGGACAGCACGGTCGAGGACAGCATCGACAAGAAGACCGGCAGGCTGCTTCCGCGCAAGGAGGTCAGCTACATCCGTAACTCGGTGAAGGCCACCGTCGACGCCTACGACGGCACGGTGACCCTGTACGAGACGGACCCGACCGATCCGGTGCTCAAGGCGTGGCGCGGCGTGTTCCCCGGCGCGGTGAAGCCGGAGAGCGCGATCTCGCCGGAGCTGCGGGCCCACTTCCGCTACCCCGAGGATTTCTTCAAGGTGCAGCGCGAGATGCTGACCAAGTACCACGTGGACGATCCGCGAGAGTTCTTCACCAACAACGCGTTCTGGTCGGTGCCGAGCGATCCGACGATCGAGGGCGGCACGTTCAACCAGCCGCCGTACTACGCGCTGCTCGGCGATCCGCAGACGAACAAGCCGATGTTCAACCTGACCAGTGCCATGGTCGGCTACAACCGGCAATTCCTGTCCGCCTATATCACCGTGCGGTCGGACCCGGATGGCTACGGCAAGTTCACCATTCGACGATTGCCTACCGATACCCAAACGCAGGGTCCGCAGCAAACGCAGAACACAATGACGACCGCGCCGGAGGTTTCGCGCGAGCGGACATTGCTGTCCAACTCGAACAAGATCAAGTACGGCAATCTGCTGACGCTGCCTATTGCCGACGGCGGCATCTTGTATGTGGAGCCGTTCTATAACGAACGCAATACGGGGCCGAATACCTCTACCTTCCCGCAATTGTTGCGCGTGCTGGTGAGTTATCGCGACTCGGCGGGCAGCGTGAAGGTCGGCTATGCGTCGACCTTGGCGGACGCGCTGAATCAGGTGCTGCCCGGATCGGGTTCGCTGGCGACGCCGTTCGGTGGCGATCCGGCGATCAGGCCGAAACCGGGCACCGCCCCACCGCCGGTGGAGGGCAGCACCCCGCCGCCGAACACGGGCGGCACGGTGACGCCGCCACCGGGCACCGTCACCCCGCCGCCTGGCTCGTCCGCCGCGAAGGACGCTGCCGCGGCCGCACTGAACCAGAAGATCGATGCCGTGCGAAATGCCATGCGCACCGGTAACTTCCAGGACTTCGGCAAGGCCCTGGACGACCTGGACGCGGCGGCGAAGGCGTACCAGGACGCCGGACGCTGAGCTAGGTTCGAGCCGAAACACGAAGTGGCGCTGCTATCCCCAGGGGTAGCAGCGCCACTTTCGTTGTGCGGTAACGCTTTAGCGGTTGGCGATCGATTCGATCAGCGAGCCGTTCTGGTCAAGGATCTGCTGGTATTGGGATTCCAGACCGTTCTGCTTGGCCAGGTCGCCGCCGACGGCCTTGGCCTGCTCGAGCAGGGCCTTGGGGCTGCCGGGGACAGGGAGGGCGGGTGCGGCGGGCGCCGGGGCGGCCTGCTCCGGCTCCTGGACGGCCTGGGGCTCCGGCTCCGAGGTGCCGGGGCGCAGGTACTGGCCGCACACCGGCCAGGCGCCTTGCCCCTGCGAGGCGAGCACGTTCTCCGCGACGCGGATCTGCTCGTCCTTGCTTGCGTTGTTGGCGGAGCCGTGGCCACCGTTGGCGGCCCAGGTGCTCTGCGAGAACTGCAGACCGCCGTAGAAGCCGTTGCCGGTGGCGATGCCCCAGTTACCGCCGCTCTCGCACTGCGCGACGCCGTCCCAGTTGTGGGCAGGCGCGGCCGATGCGGTCGCGGTGGAGAGTGCGAACGGGACGGCAACAAGGGCGCCGGTAACAGCGGCAAAGCCGAGGGCGCGGGCGTTGAACTTCCGGTTCTCAGTCATAAGTGCATTTCCCTCCCTGCGCCTACCGACTCGGCGATCCAGCTGCCGCGTCCCTGCCCCCAGGTTGTCGGGGATCCTCGAACCGTGGGGCAGGGTCGCCGGTATTCGAACGGTTCGAGTTCGAGCCCTTCACGGATGATCCGGGCCGTGAACGCACGGTAACGAAGAAATCTCGGCAGATCACGTCTTGATAACACTCGAATTGCATGAAGCGAATAACCCGAATATGACCCTTTGTGCAGGTCGGAAATAGCATCGACACGCATTCCGATCGGTCTGTTATAGCAACGTTATGTGTTCGAGATCACTACGAAATGGTGACCCAAGTCACGTTTAAGCGGTTGCCGAAGCCAGTGATAGGCCCATCCGTATCGCGCAATCGGGTGCCCGTCGGCACGGTTCGCCGCTCCCGACGGCATGTGACCCTGCTCTCCGCCCCCGGTTTCCGTCCGCTGGAACCCTCGCCGTAACCTGTGTCGAGACGTCGTGAATGTGCCTCTGAACAGGCGATTTGGCGTCAGCGTGAACCCGTGTGTAATGTTGTGTTTACCGACGCGGGGTGGAGCAGCTCGGTAGCTCGCTGGGCTCATAACCCAGAGGTCGCAGGTTCAAATCCTGTCCCCGCTACAAAGAAGAACGGCCCCGGAGCCACTGGTTCCGGGGCCGTTCTTCGTTTCCGCCGAATTCCCCTTCATGGTGGCGTTGACCGGCCGCGGGTCGAATATTGTCTTGAGGGCGAAGGGGTTTCGCCGCCAGGTGTACCCGCTGGTCTGGTCGAGGAGGCTCGAGGCGTTGGTAGCAGGATTTGTCGAGGTCGGGTTCGAAGAAGTCCGAGATGGCTTCGCCCGTGCCCACGAGGAGGACGAAGGCGCCGCGCAGCTGTGTGTCTACCGCCACGGGAGCGTCGTGGTGGACCTGTGGACGGGACAGGACCCTGAATCCGGGAAGACCTGGGACGTCGACTCGCTGACCGTGCTCATGTCGGTGTCGAAGGGGATGACCGCGACCTGCGTGCACATCCTTGCCGATCGAGGTCTGCTCGACCTCGACGCCCCGGTACGGGACTACTGGCCGGAGTTCGCGGCGGGCGGCAAGGCCGATGTCGCGGTCACCGACCTGCTCGCGCACCGAGGCGGCCTGTCCAGCTTCGATGCCGAAGCCGGTATCGGGCCGCAGGAGCTGACGGACTGGTCGCGGTGCGTGTCGGCCCTTGGGTCGATGACCCCGCTGTGGCAACCGGGAACCGCGTTCTACTACCACTCCCTCACCTGGGGTTACCTGGCGGGCGAACTGATCCGCCGGGTCAGCGGCAAGAGTGTCGGCGAGTTCCTCGCCGCCGAGATCGCCGAGCCGCTCGGACTGAGCCTGTGGATCGGCCTGCCGGAAAGCCAGGAAGATCGTGTCGTTCCGCAGTTCACCCGTCGGCACATGCCAGGCGCCGCCGAAGTCGAGGCGATGCTGAGCCGGATGGGGATCGACGTCAGCGCGCGGCTGGTTCGAGCGACGCTCGCGACGGTAGCGACCAGGGACGAGGGCATCGCGCTGCTCAATACCCGCGAAGGACACGCGGCGGAGGTGCCGTCCGGCAACGGGATCGGAAACGCGCGCTCGCTGGCGCGGATGTTCGCCGCGACGATCGGTGAGATCGACGGCATCCGGCTGCTCACCCCGGAAGCCGTCGACAGGGCCCGCCAACCACAAACCGAGGGGCTCGGCCACCCGGCGCCACTTGACCTGATGCCGAGGGGCAACTACTTCGCCAACGGCTACGAACTCACCCGCCCCGCCCAGCTACTCGGCGACGGAGCCTTCGGACAGGTCGGCGCCGGCGGCCGAATCGGCATCGCCCACCCCGAAACCGGTGTCGCCCTCGGCTACACCTGCACCAACATGATCGGCGACGACACCGGCGGCCCAGACCCGCGCTGGCTGCCCTGGTCCGACGCGTTGCGCGCGGCACTCACCTGAGCTGACCGAGGTCGGATACGTGCGCCGACCGGATACCGCGGGCGCCGCGTAGTCCAGCCAGTGCATATCGGGGACCTGGCGGTGGTGGCAGCGGGTTCAGCCGCTGTTGCGCGGGGTCCCGTAGCAGTCGATGGGCGTGGCATCGCCGGGGTCGAGCGCGTTGAGGACGTGCTGGCCGACGATCGGGTCGGCGGCGACGAACAGATGCTCACTGAAATCGTTGGGGCACAGGTCCTGCAGCACGATGTTGGTGATGTTCGGCCCCGGTGGTGCGATACCGCTGGTGTAGGGGACCACCGCTTCGTCATACCGGGTGATGATGTTGGTGTAGTCCACGGTGGGCGCGAACGCCTCGCCCTGGTTGAGGATGTTCAGAAAATCGGATCCCTGGCGGAACTGCAGGGCCGAATGACTGAACAGCCCGGCGACCGCGTCCACCGCCGGGGCCACCCCGATTCCCTGTAGGGCTTGGTAGAGATAGGTCAGGCCGTACAGGGTGGTGCCGTTCCACAGCGGGGCGAGGTTGATCGACTTCGCGACCTTCTGGTCACCGCCGAGGAATTTGATGTACCAGCGTGGCATCACCGTGCCCTGGGAGTGGCCGACGAAGTCGACCTTCGCCGCACCGGTCGCGGCGAGAACGCGATCGACGAACGGCGCGAGCTGTTGCCGCGCGACGACGGCCTCGTCGGCGTTGCCAGGCAGGGACAGCCCGCCGAGCAGTCCGCTCACGGTGCCCGGATCGATCCCGTAGGTGAGGGTGAACACGCAATATCCGTTGTTGGCCAGCAACGGCGAAAGCCAGCGATAGTTCTGTGCCGGGCCCGCGCTCGTCCCCGACAGCAGCACAACGGGCTCGGGATGCGCGGCGCTCGGCACGCAATTCCAGTCGTTCGCACCCGGTGGTGTGCCCTGAAAATCGACGACGTGCGGGAGTATCCCGGCCACGTTGTCGACCGGACCCCATGGCACGTGAAACGGCACCGGCGGCGGCGCGGCCGCGGCACTCGCCATCCCCAATGCCATTGCGAGAGCTGCGGATACCGCGCTGACCACGGCATATCGTCGGATACCAGATCGACGATTGCTACACATCATTGGACAGACCTTCGTGACGATCGAGCCACCGCGGTGCTACCACCCTGACCCTCAACGATAGGGAGCGAGCGCTCTCTATATCGGGTATCGGTGATTTCGCCAGAAAGGTTGTCCACGTGCACAACTGGACGAGTCCGCTATCGCAACGGTGCTGCGACCGTGTGCGATTGCGGCGCGTCAGTGGCTTGCGGTAGGCACCGTGAAGTGGTGGGCGGTGATCGCCAGGTGGTGGCGCATGTAGAGACGATGGGCTGCGGCGCGATCGGGGCCGACGCCGGAATCGAGTTGGACGGCTTCGCAGTTCAGTCGCCGTGCTTCGTGTTTCGCCCAGGTCATGAGCAGATCGCCGTAGCCGTTGCCACGGGCGGTGGCGGCGGTGACCAGGTCATCGACATACAGGTGGTGGCCCCACGCGGTGTGCCATGCCTCGCGGAATCCCATCACCGCGACCGCCGAGTCGTTGCCATCGATGAACACCCCGGCCAGTCGGTAGCCGCGCGGCCGCAGGTCGGTGTCGACGAATTCGACGAGCGCGTCGGTCGTGCCCCAGCGGGGTCGCAGCTCGAGCAGCGTCGCCGCCCCCAACTTCGTTTGATCTGCGCTGATTTCACGAATCTTGGTCACAACAAGCGACGTTAGCGGGGTCGGCACACCCGAGTGGAGAGCCACTTGGCCGCAACTCCAACAGGCCACCCTCAGGGCTGGGCGAGTAGTCCGTCGATGATGACGCGCAGTTTCCATGTCGCCCGGCTGCCACCGGTGAGCAGTGGGGCCAGTTCGCGGATCGTGGGGAATTCCTCGGCGGGCAGTGCTTCGTAGACCGCGTCGAGCCGAGCCGTTGTGGCACTTAGGGTTTCGGTGCCGGTCCGTGCCGCGTCCTCCAAGGCGGCCGAGGCGATGTACTGGGCGAGCAGATCGACCGCCCAGGCGCTGGCGGCGTCCGAGATGCCGCCGAGACGGAGCAGTCGAAGCATCTCCTCGACGAGGCGCAGGATATGCGGACCCGTCGGTGCCTCGGTGAATCCGACGGAGGCGAGGTCGCGGTGCGTGGCGAGCGCGGCGACGGTGCGTTCGACGAGTAGTTCCAGGCGGGCGCGCCAGTCGCCGTCGGTCGGCAGCTCGACGGCGGCAACGGCGAGGTCGTGCGTCAGCAGCATCAGCTCTCGCCGGTCGTGCACATAGACATATAAGGAGGCCGACCCCGTGTCGAGCGCCTGCGCCACTCGACGCATGCTCACCGCCGCACAGCCCAGCTCGTCGACCAGACCGAGGGACGCCGCCACGATCGCGTCGAGGCTCAACGGAGCCTTCGCGGGGCTGGTGCGGGGATTGGGGCGGGGGCTGCCTGGCATGTGCCGAATCCTATCTTGACAAACAGTGCTCGGAGCGACCATCGTTCTAAACGATCAGTGATCGTTACGATCACTGATCGTGACAACGGTACGCAATCAGATGTAGGAGATGCCATGAAGGTGATCGTCTTCGGCGCAGCCGGGCGCGCGGGTCGAGTCATCGTGACGGAGGCGCTGAGCGCGGGTCACGATGTCACCGCCGCGGTACGCACGCCGGCGAAGCTGTCAACGGTCGATCAGGAAAGGTGCACGGTGGTGCGTGCCGACGTACGCGACCCCGACAGCGTGCGCGCCGCCGTCGCGGGCCACGACGCGGTGATCAGCGCGATCGGCCCCGCCGGCCGCGTCGCCGACGGCCTGTATTCCGACGGCGCCCGCGCCATGGTCGCGGCGATGCAGGCCACCGGAGTCGACCGCCTGATCGCCATCACCTCCAGCGGCGTCCGCCGAGACGACCCGAATCACGCACTGTGGTACCGACTCCTGGCTCGAACCCTGATGAACGAGCTCTACGGCGACATGCGCCTGATGGAATCCACCATCAGCGCGTCCGCGCTGGACTGGACCTTTGTTCGCCCCGCCCGCCTGACCGACGACCCGCCGACGGCCTGCCGAGTTCAGGACGGCGAAACCCCAAGCGGCGGTTGGAAAGTGCCCGTAGTCAACCTGGCCCGCTTCATCGTCGGCGAACTCGACGACCACCACTGGTCACACGCCGCGCCGACGCTCGCCCACTAGGTCGTCAGACCTCGTCCAGTGCGCGCCTGCCGGTTATCGGACCCCAAACACCAACCAGGGCAACCATTGCCAGCAGCGCGACGGTGATCACCGAGAACACCAGACCCGGCCCGTTCGGGCGATCGAGCAGCGGAAGCAGCAGGAACGGCAGGAGCGCGGTGCTGACCTTCGACAGCGAATAGGTCGCCCCGGACGCGGTGCCGCGCACCGCGGTGGGGAACGACTCCGGCAGGTAGGCGTGGATCGCGTCGGAGAAGACGTTGCTTGCCACGGTGAACAGCCCGCCCGACAACAGGATCAGCGGCACGCTGGTGGCGAAGCCGAAGGTCAGGCCGAACAGCGCCATCAGCGTCGCGGTCCCCATGACGAGATACTTGCGTTCTATCCGCTCCATCAGCGGGATCGCCAGCAGCGAACCCAGCGGATAGCCGAGATAGGTGATGGCCAAGTAGCTCAACGAGGTCACCACCTCGAATCCCTTGCGGTCCAATACGAGTACGGCCAGGGTGCCGAACCCGTAGTAGCCGAAGACCTGCAGGATCATCACGGCGGAGAATAACGAGGTCCTTGCCCGATATGGTTGCCGGACAATCGCGCTGAACGGAAGGGCGGCGGTCTTGTTCTGCTGCCTGGCAATCCAGTGCGGCGACTCCGGCATGTCCCGCCGCGCGACGACAACCACCGCGGCGCCGAGGCCGCCGATCACGAACAGCCACCGCCAGCCCTCGATACCGAAGGGCTGCAACGGAACCAGCCATTTGGCGAGGAATCCGACGGCAGGCACCGCGCAGAAACCGATCGTGTACGCCCAGGCGATCATGCGGCCACGGACCTGCGGCGGAACAACTTCCGACAGGTAGGTATCGGACACGGTCATCTCGGCGCCGATCCCGAGCCCGGCCAGGAATCGCGTCGCCATCAGGAAGACGATGTTCGGGCTGAACGCACCGAGCAGGGTGAAGCCGGAATACAGCGCGATGTTGACCATGAACATGCGGCGCCGACCGAACACATCCGACAACCGGCCGATCACCAGCGCGCCGAGGAACTGCCCGGCGAACGCCGACGCCAGGATCCCGCTGAGCTGAAACGTGGACAGGTGCATCTGTTGCTTCAGCACACCGGTGATGGTCCCGGCGAGGAACAGTTCGTACAGATCGAAGAACAGTCCGGCACCGACCAGAACGACGAGCTTGCGATGAATGGGACGAACCGGAAGTTCGTCCAGCCGCAGACGTTCCCGCCCGACGTCGGATGTTGTGCTCATCCCGCCATACTCCTGATCTTGCCCTGTTCCGGCAACAGATAGCCACGGTGTGTCCGGTTCGCGAAGCTTCGCCGCCCTCGCCCGCCCGGAAGTGCTATTTCGCCTGTTCGCGCAGTGGCGCGGTGGTTGACTGGCCGCGTGCCGGTCGCGTCCGGCCGCACGTCAGTACACCGAGGTCTGGAGGCCACGGATATGCCAACACACGACGGAAACTGGTCGCAGGGGACACCCTGCTGGATCGACAGTCAGGTCGACGACACCGCGCGGGCCCGCGAGTTCTACGGGGAACTGTTCGGCTGGGAAATCATGGATAGTCAGCCGGACGCGGGCGGCTATCTGATGGCGCTACGCCACGGCAGGCCCGCCGCGGGGATCGGACCCAAGCCCGACGGTATGCCGATGCCGTCGGCGTGGACCACCTACTTCGCCGCCGACAGCGCCGACGCGATCGCCGAAAAGATCACGGCGGCAGGCGGTTCGGTGCTGATGCCGCCGTTCGACGTGCTCGATGTCGGCCGCATGTTCGTGGCCGCTGACCCGGTCGGCGCGGTCTTCGGCGTGTGGGAAGCCAAGGCGCACAGCGGTGCCGGAATCCACAACGAGGACGGCGCCTACTGCTGGAACGAACTGCACACCGGTCAGTACAAGCAGTCCCAGGAGTTCTACGCGGCCGTATTCGGTTGGCACTACACCGAAATCGGGGACGGCGAGAACTTCGTCTACGCCACCTTCGCCCTCACCC
The DNA here is from genome assembly GCF_045040275.1 of Nocardia sp. NBC_01499. Classification (NCBI taxonomy): domain Bacteria; kingdom Bacillati; phylum Actinomycetota; class Actinomycetes; order Mycobacteriales; family Nocardiaceae; genus Nocardia; species Nocardia sp. NBC_01499. The sequence continues at coordinate 7,403,181 of NZ_CP109426.1, forward strand.
AGGACGGCGACCCGGTCGGCGGCGTCAACGACGCCAGTAAGACGCCAGGCGACGCACCGTCGTTCTGGCTGACCTGGTTCCAGGTCGACAACACCGACGCGTCGGTCGCCAAAGCAGCCGAGCTGGGCGCGTCGGTTCTGATGGCGGCGAACGACAGCCCGTTCGGCCGGATGGCGGTGCTACAGGGCCCGCAAGGCGAGGCGTTCGGCGTCATCGTCCCCGCGACGCCGTAGTCCCCGCGGAAGACAAAGCAAGGGCCAGCGTTTCGGCGCTGACCCTTCGTCTGTCCGAACCCGGCCGCTACGGCTTTTTGATCGGCGCGATGGCGGCATCGGTGCGCCGGGTCGTCATCTTGACGGCCCGGTTCTCCGCCGCCGCCGCGGCATTGGCCAGCTCGACATTGTCGGGAGCGGCCGCGGCCTGGTCTGCCGCGCGAACGGCGCGATCCGCTTCGAAAGCGCCGAGGAAACTGTTGGTGGCCGCTTCGGTGGCGAGCACGGCCGTCAAGGCGGCATGGGCCGCGTCGGCGGCGGCTTGCGCGGCGGTGGCGGCCGTCGAGGCGGCCTCGGCGGCCTTCGTCGCGCTGTCGATCCCGGTGTGGATGGTGTCGCGCTGGCCGGTGCCGGTCTTCATCTTGCGATCGGTTTTCGTGCCGGAGGTGTCGGCACCGCGCGCGGATTCGGCGCGATCACGCGCACTCGCCGCCCGCTGCCGCGCCTGTTGGATCAGCGCTTTTTGCGTGGTCTTCTCGACCGAATGGGCGCCGGGCACCGCGCCGCCGGTGTCGCGAGCGCCAGCCACACCGACGCCGGACAGCACCAGCGCCGAGCACGCGACGACCATGACGACGACTCGGGGGCGATCCCTACGCATAGCGCTCCATCCCTCGAAGTGGACCAGTCAGTCTGATTCACCGTACGTCCATTTAGTCTGATTCGTGAAGATCTCGACCGGGCGCGCCGTGTCGCGTTCGTGCTGGTCGCCGCCCTGCGGTCAGCGATATCCGGGCGGGGTACGGGCGACAAGACCGTGCTGATGGGCATAGACGACCGCGTGGATGCGATCGCGTACCCCGAGTTTGGCGAGCACGCGGGAGACGTGGGTCTTCACGGTTTCCTCGCCGACCCCGAGTAGCACGGCGATCTCGGCGTTGCTGCGCGCATCGGCGAGCAGCAGCAGTACCTCCAGTTCGCGGGCGGTGAGGTGTTCGACCTCGGGCGGCGTGTGCGGTGGCGCGAGGGTGGCGGCGAAGCGGGCGGCCAACCGGCGGGTCATCGACGGATCGATCAGCGCGTCGCCGCGGGCGGCGATGCGGATGGCGGCGACGAGCTCCTCCGGCGGCAGGCTCTTCAACAGGAAGCCGCTCGCCCCGGCCTGCAGCGCGCGGTAGAGATTGGCGTCGCTGTCGTAGGTGGTGAGCACCAGGACGCGGGTGCCGCCCGCCGCGACGATCGCCTCGGTGGCGGCGAGCCCGTCCAGTTTGGGCATGCGCACGTCGAGAATCGCGACATCCGGTCGCAGCCTCGCGGTTTCGGCGATGGCGGCGCGACCGTCGCTGACCTCGGCGACGCAGTCGAAGTCGGGCTGGCTGTCGACGACCGCGCGCAGACCGGAGCGGAACATGCTGTGGTCGTCGGCGATCAGGACCAGGATCGGTGCGTTCATGATCCGCCGATCGGGACGGAAACCGTGGTGTGCCAAGAGGTTCCGTCGGCCTCGGGCCCGTAGTCGAGTTCGCCGTCGAAAAGCTCGGTGCGGCGGCGAATCCCGCCGAGACCACGCGGCACCGCGGTATCGGCGGTCGCCGGGGTCGGCGGAATCGGATTGGTAGCCCGAATGATCACCCGCTTCGGCCGATACTCCACCACGAGCCGCGCATGCTCGCCGTCGCCGTGGCGCAGCGCGTTGGTCAGCAGCTCCTGCACGATCCGATACACCGTGACATCCAACGACTCCGGCAGCTCCACCACCGAACCACGCACGGCGACTTCGACATTCAATCCCGCGGCACGTACATGCTCGACCAGGCCGTCGATATCGACGAGCCCCGGCTGGCGCTGTCCGTCGTCGTCGCGGCCGTGCAGTAGATCGAGCTGACGCCGCAGATCGACCATCGCCGCTCTGCTGCTCGACTCCACCGCCGCCAGCGAACGGGTGGCCGCGCCATTCGTGGTGTCCGCCAAGGCCATTCGAGCCGCGCCGGCGTGGATGCCGATGGCGCTGACGTGATGGGAGATCACATCGTGCAGATCCCGCGCGATCGCCGCGCGCTCTTCGGTGACCGCGCGTTCCAGCGCGACCTGATGTTCCTGTCGCCGCAGCCGCTCCCGCTGTTCCAGGTCGGCGATGTAGGCGCCGCGCGCCGCGGTGTAGCGGCCGACCAGCCACGGCACGCAGCCCGCGGCCACGGTCGAGGTGACAAGCAGCCGCCAGTCGTGCCCGGAGGTGTCGCGAGACAGCAGATGCGAGGAGGCGACGCCCCCGCACAGCAGGAGCATGGTCAGCACCGATTTCGGTCCAGCGAGCCACGCCCCGGTGCGGTACCCGGCGACCAGCAGACCCACCCCGGAGAATTGGCCGTCGAAACCGTGCCGGTGCAGCAGCAAGGCGGCAAGCAGCCGGACCACGACCTGGGTCACCGCGACCACACCCGCCGTGCGTGGCGGCGCGGCCAGCGCGAGGTCACCGACGACCACGCCCGCGATCACGGCGACGGTCTGCCATGGGGCGACGGCGAACACCCCGCTCAGCCCGAGTACTACGGCATCGATCACCGCCGCCACCGCCGCGACCACCAGCGACTGGCGGGCCAGCGACCTGCTCACGTCCAACAGTTCGCCACCGCCTTCGGGTCGTCGGAGCCGTCGCGGGCGATCCTAGCGAGATCGGCCGCCCTGCCCGCTCACTCTGCCCGTGCGCCGGTGCCGTCGCGTCCCCCGCGCGGGGGACGCCGAATCCCTCGGCGGCGCGATGTTCGCGCAGGCCATCGCCCGTAGCGTCGAGAATCGACGACGGACGATCAAGGAGATCACGTGGACCGAGTCGAGCTGTTGACCTATGCCCTCCCCGCCTTCGCGTTGTTCATGCTCGTGGAGTGGATCGGGTATCGCCGCGATCCGGATCGCCCGAAGAACGGCGGGTCTGGGCGCGACACGGCGTCCAACGTGGCGACCTTCGCCCTCGGTCGGCTCGCCAAACCGCTGACGCAGTACCTGATTCCGTTCTCCGCGGTGGTGGCGGCCGCCGCGATCACCCCGCTGCACCTGTCGGCGAAGGTGTGGTGGGTCTGGGTGCTCGGCCTGGTGGTCACCGATTTCTGCTACTACTGGGCGCACCGCGCCGACCATCGGGTGCGCCTGCTGTGGACCTCGCACAGCGTGCATCACTCCAGCGAGCACTTCAACCTGTCCACCGCGATCCGCCTGCCCTGGGTGCATCCGGTGGCCAATGTCCTGCGCGGAATGGCTTGGGTGCCAGCGGCTTTGCTCGGCTTCCCGGTGTGGATGATCTTCCTGCTGCAGAGCATCGGCCTGCTCTACCAGTTCCCGATCCACACCCAGCGCGTCGGCACCCTGGGCCGTCCGATCGAGTTCCTGTTCAACACTCCCGCACACCACCGCATCCACCACGGCTCGAATCAGCCCTACATCGACCGGAACTACGGCGGCATCCTCATCATCTGGGACCGCGTGTTCGGCAGTTTCGCCGCCGAATCCGAGCCCATTCGCTACGGGCTCACCAAGAACATCGGCACCGACAACCCGCTGAAGGTCAACTACCACGAACTGGCCGGACTCGTCCGCGACGTGCGCGGCGCCACCACCTGGCGCGGCCGCCTCGGCTACGTCTTCGGTCCGCCCGGTTGGGCCGAGCAGGTCGTGCCGGAGCAGCAGACCAAGGCGGTCCAGCTCACCTGAGGGAGGCCGGGCGGTGCGTCGCATCGCCCGGATTCGCCTATCCGACAGTCGATCTCAGGCGTTGTCGAGGAAGAAGCGGAGGCTGGCGATAGTCGGTGCGCCCTCGGCGAATTCGAGGAACGCGACGCCGCGGGTATCGCCGAAACGCACCGACGCCGTCACCGTGCGGCCCGCGGCGATCAGCTTGCCCCACCGCATACTTCGCGCGCGATTGGTGAACTCCTCCACCGAAACCGGTGTGCCCGCTGGTAATTCGACCACGGCGTAGTGGCCGAGCAGACCGCGGACTCGGACGATATCCGTGCTGCCCGCCGCCGCGAACAGCCGCGATGCCGCGCGCTTACCCGTCCGGCCGATCCCGCCGAGCGCGCGCATCATGCCGAGCGCGCCGTCGACGCCCTGATTGCTGATCAGCTGCGGTCCGAGCCGCAGCGCGGCACCGAACCCGCTCGGCCCGGTGCGCAGCAGCTGCAGGATCATCGGGCCGAGCTCCCAGTGCGCGGCCAGGTGCGCGATCTTCCAGTCGCCGCTTTCCTCGATGAGCTGATAGCGCAGGTGCATCGGGACCGACACCCTGGCTCCGGTCGACATGGTGGTCTCGATGGTCAGATCGCGCACCACCGTTGGCGGGTGCACGATGTCGCGCTCGACGCGGAAGGCGATGTCGTTGGGGCCGATGAAGGTGTCGTAGAAGCGCTCGATGGCGGCCCGGCCGACGTGCGGGCGGGCGCCGACCGGGTCGTTCACCTCGGCGTCGGTGGTGAAGAGATCGACCCACGCGGACTTGTCGTGCGCGGCGACCGCACGCGGTGACGCCTGGACGGCCGTCAACAGTTCCGCGGCCGAGGGTTCCAGCGGCATGACAAATCCTCCGATGTCGACGATGACTCGACACATGGTAGAACAAGTTCCAATTGCAGTATCCGATTCGTGCCGCCCTATCCGCCTATCCGACGGCGAGACCAGCGGCTTCCCGGCAGAACAGCCACAGTCGCCAGAGGTCGTCGGGGGTGTAGTGCGTGCGGCGCAGATAGTGCTCCTGGCGTATCCGGCGGTCGTGCCAGAACCGGCCGGACGGCAGCGTGGCCGAGGTGGCGGCGAGCCAGATCGCGGTGTCGGCACCCTCTGCGGGAGTGCGCAGCAGCGGTCGCATGAGTCGGTGGAAGGCGGGTAGCGAGGTGGTGACACCGGGCGTGTCGGCCCAGCCCGGATGCATGCTGTGCACCGAAATACGCTGGGGTGCATAGTGTTCGGCCAGTAGCGGAGTCAGCGCGACCTGCATCCGTTTGGTGCGGGCGTACGCCGTGGTGCCGGAATATCGACCGTGCCGGTATTCGGGGTCGTCGACGGCGAGCCGCTGGGCGTACATCCCGCCCGAGGACACCAGGATCACCCGGGCCTCGTCGGCCGCGTCGAGCAGCGGCACGAGCCTATCGGTGAGCAGCAGCGGGCCGAGCACATGTGTGGCCAGCGTGGTCTCGTGCCCGCCGGCGGTCTCGGTGCGGCTGGGCGGCAGCAGGCCAGCGTTGTGGATCAACACGTCCAGTCTCGGTAGTCGATCGATGAGTTCGTTCGCGCAAGCCGACACCGAATTCGGGTCGGACACATCGCACACCGTCACGGCGACATCGGCCGTCGGGTCGGCCGCCCGGATCTCCCGACACGCCTGCTCACCGCGCTCGCGGTCGCGCACGGCGAGCAGTACCGAGCCGCCGAGCCCGGCGAGTCCGGCCGCGATCGCCTTGCCGATACCGGAATTCGAACCGGTCACCAGTGCCGTTCGACCGCGCATGGCGTCGCGATGCGGGTCGTCCGCTGGCCAGTCGCGGCGGCGGAGTCGACTGCCGAGGCGGCTGTAGCCGGGCACGATCGTCCGGTCGAGCAGCGTGTCGAAGAAGCTGGGGTTGCCGGACGCATCGGTCATGGAGCAATTCTCCGGTGTGGCGGAAGAGTCCGGCAATAGCGATGCATGAACGTTGCATTGCGCTGCCGCCTCGCTAGAGTCGAGGCATGGGCATCGAGTGTTCGAGCGTCGTCGCGGCACCCCGGTCCGAGGTCTTCGCGTGGCATGCCCGACCAGGCGCGTTCGCGCGGCTCGCGCCGCCGTGGCAGCCGGTGTCGGTGCTCGCCGAGGCCGATTCGCTGGCCGACGGCAAGGCGGTGCTCGCCCTGCCGGGCGGGCTGCGGTGGGTGGCACGGCACGACCCCGCCGCCTTCGATCCGCCGCAGCGGTTCGTCGATCGGATCGCCGTCGACGGTCTCGGCTCGCTGCCGGCGGGTCTGCTGCTGCGCTGGCGGCACACGCATGACTTCGAGGTCGTCGACGACGCGCACACCAGGGTGCTGGATCGGGTCGAGTCGCCGGTGCCCGCGTTCGCCCTGCGCCCGATGTTCGACTATCGCTACCGGCAGCTGGCCGACGACCTGGCCGCGCACGCCGACGCGGCGCGAGCGGGCTTCGCGGCCAAGACAATCGCGGTGACGGGCGCGTCGGGACTGGTCGGCTCCGCACTGACCGCGTTCCTGACCACCGGCGGCCACACCGTGCTCCGCCTGGTCCGTCATGCGCCGAAAATCGGTGAAAGGCAATGGAACCCGGACGATCCCGCACCCGACCTGCTCGACGGGGTCGACGCGGTGGTGCACCTGGCGGGCGCTTCGATCGCGAGCCGGTTCACCGACGAGCACAAGCAGGCCGTGCTCGACAGCAGAATCGGACCGACCGAGCGGCTCGCCGCGCTGGCGGCCCGCGCCGGTGTGCCGACCTTCGTCTGCGCGTCCGCCATCGGCTACTACGGCTACGACCGCGGCGACCAGCGGTTGCTCGAAGACGCCTCGCGCGGTGACGGTTTCCTCGCCGACGTGGTCGACGCATGGGAGAGTGCCGCCGATACGGCCGCCGACGGCGGGGTCCGAGTCGTCAAGGTGCGCACCGGCATCGTGCAGTCGCCGCACGGCGGCGCCCTGCGACTGCTGCGGCCGCTGTTCGCGACCGGACTCGGCGGTCGGGTCGGTAACGGCGAGCACTGGCTGTCCTGGATCGGCATCGACGACATGGTTGACATCTACTATCGCGCGCTGTGGGACAACGACCTGTCCGGTCCGGTGAATGCCGTTGCCCCACAACCCGTTCGCAACAGCGAATACACCAACATCCTGGCCGGCGTGCTGCGCAGGCCCGCGCTGGTCCCGGTGCCCGAGTTCGGCCCGGCACTGCTGCTCGGTGAGCAGGGCGCCCGCGAACTCGCCGTCGCGAGTCAGCGGGTCGTGCCCGCCGTGCTCGACAAGGCCGGACATCGGTTCCGCACACCGGATCTGGCTTCGACGCTGCGTCATCTGCTCGGTCGCGCCCGGCACTGAGCCACGAGTTCAGCGGGTGAGCAGAATCTGGTGCACATCGAGGTAGCCGCAACGGAACCCGGCCTCGGCGTGCGCAAGATACAACCGCCACATCCGCCGGAAGATCGGATCGAAGCCCAATTCGGCGACCCGGTCGGTGCGCGCGTTGAACCGCTGCTGCCACAGCCGCAGCGTGTGCGCGTAGTGCTCGCCCATCGACAGTTGTTCGCGGACAACGAGTTCGGTGCGCCGTCCGGCCACATCGGCGAGCAGCCTGGTTGACGGAAGGAAGCCGCCGGGGAAGATGTATTTCTGCACCCAGGTGTAGGTGTTGCGGGTGGCGACCATGCGGTGGTGCGGCATGGTGATGGCCTGGATCACCGCGCGGCCGCCCGGGGCGAGCACCCGGTCGATGGTCTCGAAGAACGTGTCCAGGTATTCGTAGCCGACGGCCTCGATCATCTCCACCGAGACCACCGCGTCGAATTCGCCGCTCACCCGGCGATAGTCGAGCAGATCGATGGTGACGCGCTCGGCAAGACCCGCGGCGGCGATGCGGTCGAGCGCGAGCGCGCGCTGCTCCGTCGACAGCGTCACCGAACGCACCGACGCGCCACGGGCGGCCGCGCGCAGCGCCAATTCGCCCCAGCCGGTGCCGATTTCGAGCAGCCGGGTGCCTGGTCCGACACCGGCGCGGTCGAGTATCCGATCGATCTTTGCCTGCTGGGCGGCGGCGAGATCGGCCCACCGCGGCGGCGGCGCGGTCGCCGGGAACAGCGCGCTGGAATAGGTCAGCGTCTCGTCGAGGAACAGCTCGAAGAGATTGTTCGACAGGTCGTAATGCCTGGCGATATTGCCCCGGCTGTTCGCCTCGCTGTTGCGCTCGGCGGCGGGGTGTTTCGAGACATATAGTCGGCGCAGCGCGCGCAGCGGCGCGGGAACGAGGGTGTCGATGTTGGCGGCGAACACCGCGAGCGTCGCAGCCGGATCGGGCGCCGACCAGTCGCCCGCCATATAGGACTCGCCGAAGCCGATCAGCCCGCCGACGCCGAGCCGTGCGGTGAAATCGGCGGGACAGTGCAGGATCAGTCGCGGCGCGTCCGCCGCGCCACGGCCGAGGACCGTCCCGTCCGGGTACTCGACCCGGATCGGCAGCCTGCGCACCGCGCGCCGGAACAGCCGGTCCGCCACCGCCGCGGCGATCGCGGCACGGGTACCGGTCGGCACCCGCTCGACATCGGGCCAGTAAGCCGAGGGCAATGCTGTGACGTGCGATTGGATGGTCACTGCGAATACTCCTCTGAGTGCTTGGCCGGGCGGGGAACGAGAGGCAGTCCGCGCGCCCACAGATGCACGCCGTGCCTGCGAATGAGCGCCGAGACCACAAGTGGGGCAAGGGGTACCGCCACTGTCGCGCGCAGGATGGTACGGACGGTGGCCGATTGGCAACGTCCGGTCATCGAGGCGGCGAAAATCGGCTGGTGCTCGGTGAGGGTGATGGATACCCGCAGGCGATCGGTGGGTTCGGGAAGCCGCATCCGGTATTCGCCGCGTACCTCGTTGAACGGGGAGACGTAGAAGCGCTTCTCGGTGGTAGCGACGCCGTGGTCGTCGGTGCGTACCAGGTAGCAGTGCCGCTCGCCGTAGGTGTTGTGCACCTCCGCGATGACACAGACCAGGTCGCCCGCGCTGTCGCGGCACCAGAACAGCGACAGCGGGTTGAACACATAGCCGAACACGCGCGCGTTGGCGAGCATCAGCACCCGCCCGCCGCGCAGGTCGATGCCGTGCTCGGCGAGGAAGCCGTCGACGTTCGCGCGCAGGGTGCGGTTCGGGTCGCCGAGATGGTCGGCGGCGCGGAACCCGGCGAGCGGGCGCAGCCAGCGCGGCAGCCTCGGCATGTCGTCGAGATCGACCAGCCAGCTGTAGCTGCGGTAGCTGAACTCGTGGCGCAGCGGGGTGCGGCGGACATGGTGGATCCGGGTTCGGACGATCTGCGCTTTCATGAGATATGCGCTGCTGCAACGGGATTGGCTGTCCACCTGGCGCCGAGTCGCTCGGCGGCGCGTAGCCCGGACAGTGCACCGTCCTCGTGGAATCCCCAGCCGTGATAGGCGCCCGCGAATGCCACCCGCGCGCAACCGATCTCGCCGAGTCGGCGCTGTGCCGCCACCGAACCCGGGGTGTAGCGCGGATGTTGATAGACCATCCGATCGATGATCAGATCCGGATCCACTCGGTCTCCGTCGCCGAGGGTGACCAGGAATCGTGGCTCGTCGTCGAGCCGCTGCAGCCGGGTCAGGTCGTAGCTCACCAGCACTCGATCCGGCTGTGCCGTGCAGGACGGCAACCGATAGTTCCAGGACGCCCGTGCGCGCGGTGCCCTCGGCAGCACCGACGCATCGGTGTGCAGCACCGTGTGATTCACCGAATACGGCATGGCGGAAAGGATTTCGGACTCAGCGGCGGTCGGCTCGGCGAGCATTCGCAGTGCCTGATCCGGATGGGTGGCGATGACCGCGGCGTCGAAAACCCTGACCTCGTCCGCGTCGTCACGCACCGCGACGCCGTCGGGCAACCGGTGCACGGCCCGCACCGGCGTGCCGACCAGCACGGTGTCCAGTCGCGCGGCGACGGCGCGGACGTAGGTGGCCGAGCCGCCGGCGACGGTGCGCCAGGTAGGGGAGTCGAACACCGTCAACATGCCGTGATGGTCGAGGAAGGTGAACAGATATCGGGCCGGATATCGCAGCGCGGTGGCCGGATCGCAGGACCACACCGCCGCGACGAGCGGTGTGAGAAAGTGCGTGACAAAGTACTCGGAGAAGCCGTTCGCGACCACGAATTCCGCTAGCGTGCAGACCTTTTCGTCATCATTGGCCAATTCGGCGCGGGCCAGCCGATGCCACCGTGGTACCTCGGCGAGTAGGCGAAGATAGCGTCCACGAGTCAGCGACCGCGGCGCGGCGAACAGTCCACCGGCACCTCGGGCGCCCGCGTATTCGAGGCCGCAGCCGTCGCAGCGCACCGACATGCTCATATCCGATTCCTTGGTCGCGATGCCGAGCTCGCCGAACAGTCGCAGCAGCGTCGGGTAGGTGCGGTCGTTGTGCACGATGAACCCGGTGTCAACGCCGACCGGCGCGCCATCGCGCGCGGCGACCTGATGGGTGTCGGCGTGACCGCCGAGCCGGTGGTCGGCTTCGTAGAGGGTCACCGCCGCGGACCTCGACAACACCCAGGCCGCAGTCAGTCCGGCCACTCCGCTGCCGACGACGGCGACTCGACGGACACCGTCCGGCCTCGGCTCGATGTGCTGGTCCATGCGTTCCTCCTTGGCGGTCGCCCGCGGTGGGTGGCCGACCGGTTGCCACCGCAGTCAGGTGAGCGGGTCGCCGACGGTGTCCGCCATGCCGTGCCGTTGCCTCGATTATGCATCGTTTCGTTGGCTGGGCAAGATCCGAGTATCGCTACGCGGCCGTGGAGCGCACGGTGGGTCCCGTCGGGTGCGGTCGAACTTCGCAGGGACTTCGCCTGGGTGCTGTCGGCGGATTGCTCGCGGAATTGAGAAATCGGATCCGGCGCGGGCCTGCCCCGGGGACCGCCGCAAGCCATGATCGGCCTAGACCCGTCCGCGGATATGGTCTGGCAGCTCGGTCAGCTCAGGTGATCGATGGCCTCGGTCAGGCTGGCGACATGCCCCGCCGCCTCGGGCAGGATCACCGAATCCCAGCCTGGCCCGCCGACGAACACCCGCGACCCCGCGTCGAGGCACGCGCGCACCGCCGAGCTCAGCGCGGTCGATTCCTGCTGCGACCACAGCACCACCGAGGCGGACCGATCGTGCCGCGCGAGACTGTCGGTCAACGCGCCCGTCGGCACATCCGCGCCGAGCATGTGCGCGCTGACCTCCCGCTCGGCGAGCGCCGCGCGCAGTACTTCGAGCGGAAGCGCATGCGTCTCGCCGCTGGTGCATGCCAGCACCACCGGCTGCGGCGCTGGCGCGTCGGGTGGCGGATTGGTGCGATGCAGCACCGAGGTGATGCACCACGACAGCAGGTGCTCCACATCGATGCAGCGCTCGCCCGCACCCTGACGCGCGACGATGTCGGCGAATGCGGGGCGGCACAACCGATCCCACGTCTGCACCACGCCGTAGGCGCGGAAATGCGCCTCCAGGTAATTCGACACCGCGCGAGTCTCGAGCGTGAAAGCCGCGGCGAGTAACGGGAATCGGTCGCCGAGCCGGGGCGCCGGTCCGCGCACCGCCGCCGCCGCGCCCGCCGGGCTCGCGCCCTCCTGAATCAGCGTCAGCATCCGCGCGAGCAGTGCGATGTCGGCCTCGGTGTAGAGGCGGTGCTTGCCTGGGCGATGCTGTGGCGGCCCGATGTTGTAGCGGCGGTTCCAGCTCCGCAGGGTCGCCGTCGGGATGCCGAGACGCTCGGCAACCGCGCGGACGGTGTATCCGGCCGCGTCGGAAGTAGGAGCGGAACCGGCGGACATCGCCCTATTCTGCCTGTTCCGGTTCGCCCGATTCGCCATGCCAGGACGGTTGCGCGTCGCGCGGGGTGCCCGGCGCCCGTGGCATGGCGATCAGCTCCGCACGGTGCTGGCCGCGGTGGCGCCGCACAGCAGGCCCCAACCAGCCGCGACCGCGATCGCCTTGCCGCGCTGCGGTCGGCCGCGCAACGCGATCCCGAGGATCGTGGCATCGGACATATCGGCCATGACCCTGGCGGCGATGGCCAACCGAAGTGCGTTGCGCGTCGGCGCGGCCAGCATGGCGAGCCCGGAGGCGACATCGCGCAGCGCGGTCATCCTGGCCACGGCACGCAGGGCGGGATCGTCATCCGACCAGCCGCACGGTCCGAGCATGACCGAGGGCCGCGCCGCGACCGCGACGCCATATCCCGCGGTGAGCGCGCCTGCGAGCCTTGGCAGCCAGGGAAAGTTCACCGGGTCCTTCTTGAAATCGTCAACTTGAATCGATTGTGCATCGTTATCGGTTAGTATGGTGGAAGTCGTCGATTTCCGAGGAGTTCGCGTGACATCTCGAATGCTGCGGTATCCCGTTCGCCTGCTGGTAGCCATGGCCGGACTGGCCGTCTCGATACTGGCCATGGGTAGTGCGCAGGCAGCCCCAATGTCCGTCGCCGCACCGGCACCTGTGCCGTCACTCGACCTGAACCGGTATCTCGGCACCTGGAATCAGCTCGCGGCGGTGCCGCAATACTTCAACCTCGTCTGCGCTCGCGACACACAGGCGAACTACGCGCTCGACCCGCAGGGCAACGTCTCGGTGCGCAATACCTGCACCACCTGGTCGAACATGAACAACGAAATCGCAGGCACCGCAACGGTCAACGACCGGACGACGGGCGCACAGTTGCACGTCAGCTTCCCAGGAGTGCCCACTCAGGAGCGGATCGACGGGCCGACCAACTACATCGTGACCGCACTCGGCCCGGACTACTCCTGGGCGGTCGTCACCGATCCGGGCCGCGTCTCCGGCTTCGTCCTCGCCCGCGCACCGATGCTTGACGCGGCCGAGTGGCAGCGGGTGCGCGCGGAAATCGTTGCCGCAGGCCAAGATCCGTGCCTGTACCTGACCTCACCGAGCACCGGTGGCCTAGCGGACATCGTCCCGCTCTGCACGATCTGAGCTCGCCCTCCGGCGCCCGCGAGGGTCGCGTCGACGGTATCGGGCTGAGCCGCCCGCGACACCGTGGCGCCACCCTCGTGGGCGCCGGAGGAGTTTCACTTCACCCTTCGAAGAGGAGCAGATGACCGTCACCGTCGCCCTGTTCACCCGCGACCTGCGGGTGCGCGACAACCCGGTGCTCACCGCCGCCCATCGCGAAGGTGCCGCGGTGGTACCGCTTTTCGTCGTCGACGACGCCATCGCGGCGGGGCGTTTCGCCTCGCCGAATCGGGCGCGCTTCCTGGCCGCCGCGCTGAGCGAGTTGGACGCGGAGTTGCGGGGGATCGGTGGTCGGCTGGTGGTGCGCCGCGGTGATGTCGTCGAGGAAGTGGCCAGGGTGGCGGCGCAGGTGCGGGCCGACAGCGTGCACATCGCCGCCGACGTGAGCGGTTACAGCCGCAGGCGCGAAGTGGCGCTGCGGGAACGGCTCGAGCAGCACGGTTGTCTGCTGTACAGCCACGTCGCCTCGATCACCGCCGCCGACCCCGCCGAGCTCGTCCCGTCCACCGGGCGGGACCATTTCGCCGTCTTCACCCCGTACTTCCGGCGGTGGGCCGAGGCGCATCAGCGCAAGCCGTTGGGGAAGCCGCGCGAGCTCACCATGCCATCGGTGACGAGCGATCCATTGCCGGAAGCCGACCAACTCTGCGCGGGCCCGACCTCACCACAGCTTGCCGTCGGTGGCGAGACGACGGGGCGAAAGGTGCTGCGGGACTGGCTGTCCGGGCCGATCGACGGCTACGAGGACAACAACGACGACCTGGCCGCCGACGCCACCTCGCACCTGTCGCCGTATCTGCACTTCGGTTGCGTCTCCCCGGTCGAGCTGGTGCACCGGGTCGACATGTCGACGCCGGGCGGCCATGCCTTCGCCAGACAACTGGCCTGGCGCGACTTCCATCACCAATTGCTCGCCGCCAGACCGGATGCCGCGTGGTCGGACTATCGGCCGCGATCGATCGCCTGGCGCGATGATCCGCAAGCCGTCGCGGCCTGGCGGGACGGCCGCACCGGATATCCGGTCATCGACGCGGCCATGCGGCAATTACGTGCCGAAGGCTGGATGCCGGGGCGCGCCAGGCTGATTGCCGCCAGCTTCCTCGCCAAATCACTGCGCGTCGACTGGCGCGTCGGCGCCGAACATTTCCTGCGCTGGCTCGTCGACGCGGACCTGGCGAACAACCAACTCAACTGGCAGTGGGTGGCCGGCACCGGCACCGATACCAGGCCCAATCGGGTGCTCAACCCGCTGCGCCAAGCCAAGCGCTACGACCCGGACGGCGCCTACGTGCGCCGCTGGCTGCCCGAACTGGCGCATATCGCCGGTGCCGCGGTGCACACGCCGTGGCGCGAAAACGTCGATCCCGCCGCTTATCCGGCGCCGATCATCGAATGCGTCGGCATGTAGCGCACCGATATTGGCCAAGATGGCGTTATGCCCTTCCTAATCCAGGGCGCCAGGTCTTGAATCGATACATCAAGGCTTTGCCTTCCTCGAGGAAAGGGGCCTGTGATGATGGGCACCGTCGATATCATGATCACCATCGGTCGCGTACTGGACACATTGCAAAAGGCGCTGTCGCTGCTCGTCCTCGGCGGCTGAATACGGATCACGCTGTCGCGTCGACAGCTTGCCCGCGCGGCAGCGAGACCGTGAAGACGGCGCCTTCGCCCGGTTCACTCTGCACCGTGACGCGCCCGCCGTGCGCCGCCACCAGCGCGTGCACGATCGAGAGGCCGAGTCCGGAGCCGCCGCTGGCCCGGGTCCGCGAGGTGTCGGTGCGGTAGAAGCGCTCGAAGACGCGGGCGGCGGCGTCGGCCGACAAGCCGGGCCCGGAATCGATCACGTCGAGGCGCACCTCGTCGCGAAATGGGGTGAGCCGCACCATGACAGCGGCCTCGGGCGGGGTATGCGCGAGGGCGTTGCCGAGCAGGTTGGCGAGTACCTGTCGCAGCCGCGGTTCGTCGCCGATCACGTCCATCGTGCCCTCCCCGTCGTCGACAACCACGCCGATGCGTCGCTCGGGCGAAGTGGGCGTTGGCTTTTGGCGCGCGGCCACGGCTTGGGCGTTGTGCACGGCATCGCCGGCCAACGCAAGCAGATCCACCGGTTTGCGTTCTAGGGGGCGCTTTTCGTCCAGCCGCGCCAGCAGCAGTAGATCCTCGACGAGCAGCCCCATGCGCTCGGCCTCGGACTCGATGCGGCCGACCACCATGGTGGCGTCGGTGCTCGCGCCCTGCCGATACAACTCGGCGAAACCGCGGATGGTGGTCAGCGGAGTCCGCAGCTCGTGGCTGGCGTCGGCGACGAACCGGCGCATCTTGGCCTCCGAGCGCCGGGCCGCCTCCTCCGAAGCCTCGGTCGCCGCTACGCCGTACTGGATCTGGGCGAGCATCTCGTTCAACGAGCGGGCCAGATGATCGACCTCGGTGTCAACGCCGCGTACCGGGACCCGCCGGTGCAGGTCGCCGCCCGCGATGGCGGCCGCGGTGTCCTCCACCTCGCGCAGCGGACGCAGGCTGCGCTGGATCACCAGATAGCCGACAATGCCGAGTGCGACCAATGCCATTGTGCCGGTGGCGATCTCGAAGAAGATCAACCGGGAGACCGTCTCTTGATTGTCGGTGAGCGGCAATCCGATGGTGGTCGAGCCGTACTGGTTCGAGGTGGTCAGTACGCGCCAGTGCACCGACGAGTCGTCGGCGGATCTGACCGTTGCCGGGGAGCTACCGGTTTGGCCGTCGAGATCCGGTATACCTGAGGCGTTTCCGCCACCGGGCACCTCGAAGAGCACCTGACCGCCCGCGCTCTTGTGCAGCTCGAAGAACCGGCGCGGTTGTTCGGCCGCCGATCGGGGCGTCGGCGGCAGACCGGGGGCGTCGGCGGGAACCCATTGCACGGCACCGTCGTTCGTGCGGACCTGCTTCATCTGCCGCGGCTGGGCCCAGCCCCGTGCCGCGTCGAAGAGCTGCTCGTCGGTGCGCTGGGTCAGCGACTGGCTCAACGCCGAGGTCACCGCCGCGCCCGAGGCGATGAGCGCCGTCGCCGTGAGCAACAGCAGCGCGATCACCAGCCCGATCCGTAACGGGACGGACGCCACTCGGCGCGACAGTCGTGCGCGCGCGTTCATGCCCGGCTCGACTGTGGTTCGCGCGGCAGGTGACCAACCCCGAGCGCGCCGGCACCGATCCGCGCGAGATGTGTCCCGATCATGAGCACATGATCGCGCCGCTACCGCTGTCGGAGCTGCGAGCGAGCTGGGTATCTCCTGTGAGCAACGGACCAGGGGTGTCCGCACCGCGCCGTTGCGCTGCGGACACCCGGGCCGGTTGGCTTGTGCCGATCAGCGGTGATACGGCGTAAAGACCTAGTACCCATTCGGCGGGCTCATCACCCCCACGATGTTCGGATCGCCCGGTGAGCGGCGAGTTCGATCGCGCGCGTGAATTCGCTGAATCTCATCGGGCCGCGCCGAGGCCTTGGCTACCGTTGGCGGCGTTGACCGATCCGATCTGCGTGGGGAGTGGCGATGGCGATCATCGATGCGTGGGCACAGCATCCGACGCCGCGGATGGTGGAGCACGACATGTTCGATTCGCTGCGGCGGTGGGGTGCGCCGCTGCCGACCGAGCAGCCGCCGGTCGCGGCCACCGTGGCGGCCATGGACGCGGGCGGTGTCGACCTCGCGTTGATCAGTGCCTGGTACGGGCCGGAGGGCGTGCTGATCTCCAATGACGAGGTCGCCTCGTTCGTCGCGGAATCCGACGGCAGGCTGGTCGGCGTCGCCTCGGTGGATCTGCGCAAGCCGGTCGCCGCGGTCCACGAATTACGCCGCGCGGTAACCGAATTGGAGATGAAGGCGCTGCGCATAGTGCCGTGGTTGTGGGGCCTGCCCCCGAACGACCGCCGCTATTACCCGCTCTACGCCGAATGCGTCGAACTCGGTATCCCGTTCTGCACCCAGGTCGGCCACACCGGCCCACTGCGCACCTCGGAGACCGGCCGCCCGATCCCTTACCTCGACGATGTCGCCCTCGACTTCCCGGAACTGACCATCGTCGGCGGCCACATCGGCTACCCGTGGACCACCGAAATGATCGCGGTCGCCACCAAATACCCCAACGTCTACATCGACACCTCGGCTTACACCGTGCGCCGCTACCCGCCCGAGTTGGTGACCTACCTGAGAGGCCACGGCCGTGGAAAAGTGTTGTTCGGCACCAACTTTCCGATGATCATGCCCGACCACGCCCTGGCCGGACTCGATGATCTGGAGCTGGACAAGGAAGTTCGCGACCTGTTCCTCGCAGGGAATGCCCAACGGGTCTTCCGCCTGGACGAGGTATGAGTTCTGTGCCCGACGTGCAGCCACGTAACCCAGCATCCGCACCGATCAGCAAGGTCCGCAGGACCTGACCGGCTTCGTCAGGAGGACGCCGATCGATCCGGCAACCATGTCCGTCCGGGCCGAATCCATTCCCGAGCCTTGATCATTCGGCGCGCCGCCCGCTGATTCCGCCCGATCAACCGCTCGAGATAGAGACGCCCCGCGAGATGGTCGGCCTCGTGCTGCAGGCAGCGTGCCAGATATCCGGTGGCTTCGACTACGACCGGACGCCCGCTCACATCCACACCGGTGACCCGCGACCATTGCGCGCGCCCCGTGGGATACCACTCGCCAGGCACCGACAGGCAGCCCTCGAGGTCGTCGTCGGGATCGGGCATGGTTTCCGGAATCTCGGAGGTCTCCAGGATCGGGTTGACGACATAGCCGCGATGGCGAACCGAGCCGTCCACCAGGTCATAGACGAAAACCGCTCGGGCATCGCCGATTTGATTCGCGGCCAAGCCCGCCCCGTTGGCGGCGGTATTGGTGTCGAAGAGGTCGTCGACGAATGCTACGAGTTCGTTATCGAAGGTGGTGACCGGGGTTGCCGGGGAGGTCAACCGAGGGTCGCCCGCGATCACTATTGGTCGAACAGTCATGCAAAACAGAGTACTCAAATACGAGTAGTCGTGACAGACTAGAGGTGTGAACGAGACACGGTTGTTCGTGCTTGCCGCCCTCGCCAAGCGGGGCCCGATGCACGGTCATCAGTTGCGCCGCGACGCGCGGCTGGATCGTGCCGAACTGTGGTCTCGGGTCAAACCCGGTTCGCTGTACGGTGCCCTGCATCGGATGGAGGACGAGAACCTGATCCGGCCACTGCGGACCGAGCAGCAGGGCGGACTACCGGCCAGAACCGTCTACGAGATCACCGATGAAGGGCGCCGCGAACTGCGCGTGCTGCGCGAAGAGGCCTTCACCGACGTCGAAATCCGGCCCGACGTAGTCGATCTCGCGCTCGCCGTCAGTGCCGACCTCGACCGTGAGCTCCTGCGCGGCTACCTCGAGGACCGCATCGCCGCGCTCCGCGCCCGAAGCTCCCGCATCGAACACCAACTCGACCGCCGCTGGCCGGACCAGAACACGATCGACGACCTCGTCGTCGACCACGCCAGAATGCGCATCCAATCCGAAATCGACTGGCACGAAAAGGTTCTCGTCAACATCGATAAGCTCGAGTCACCGCGCTGAGGGGGAACTGATGGCGGTGGCCTCTCGCGATATGCCGCCGCCAGTTCCCCGTGATCATTCGTCCAGAACGGGCACCGTCCGCTCAGTGGCGGCGGATGCGGAGGATGTTGTCCTTGCGGGTGCCGGGTTGTCCTTCGGGGCTTGCTTGTTCGCGTTCGATGAGGTCGTCGACTTCGACGGTCCATTCGGTGGGGGCGAGGTGCAGGGCGGAGTTGACCTCGGCGGTGGTGGGGAAGTGGATGTCGCGGGGTGGTTCTTGGACCCAGCTCGGCCATTCGGCGTGGCCGACGATGAGGAGTTGGCCGCCGGGGGCTACGGCGGCCGCGGCGCGGCGGAGGATCGTTTCGCGTTCGTCGGCCTGGGCGACGGGGGAGTGTAGGTACTGGGCGGTGACCAGGTCGAACCGACCGTCGGGGAAGGAGTTCGCGAGATCGTGGCGCTGCCAGTCGATGTCGGTGATGCCCTGTTCGGCGGCGCGGGCGCGGGCGCGGCCGAGTGCGGTCTCCGAGACGTCTACCGCGGTGACCCGCCAGCCGTGTTGGGCAAGCCAGATCGCGTCGGCGCCCTCGGCGCAGCCGAGGTCGAGGGCGGAACCGGCTGGGGCCGCATCGAATTCGCGGACGAGCAGGAAGTTGGGTGAGCCGGACCAGATGCGTTCCCGCTCCTGGTAGAAGTTCTCCCAGTACGCCACCGTATCGCTGGCGCCGTCGTGGGTGTGTGTCTCGGTCATGGACACCACAATCCACGGACCAGGCTGAACCGGCAAACTTCTTTGCTAGTTCAGCAACAGCTATTCGGGCGTCTCCTGGTCGACCGCATGATCCTCGACGAGCAGGGCGGTCCGATGCCCGGATCCCCAGCCGACGTGCGCTTCGGCCCGCATCCGCTCGACCATGTGCGGATAGTGCAGCTCGAACGCCGGACGCTCGGACCGGATCCGCGGCAGCTCGTAGAAGTTGTGCCGCGGCGGCGGGCACGTCGTCGCCCATTCGAGCGAGTTGCCGTAGCCCCACGGGTCATCCACGGTGACCACTTCCCCGTATCGGAAACTCTTGAAGACGTTCCAGATGAATGGCAACATCGAGGCCCCGAGGATGAACGCACCGATGGTCGAGATGGTGTTCAACGTCGTGAAACCGTCGCTTGGCAGGTAGTCCGCGTACCGCCGCGGCATCCCTTCGGCCCCCAACCAGTGCTGCACCAGGAACGTGGTGTGGAAGCCGATGAACGTGGTCCAGAAGTGCCACTTACCGAGCCGCTCGTCCATCATCCGCCCGGTCATCTTCGGGAACCAGAAGTAGATACCCGCGAATGTCGCGAACACGATGGTCCCGAACAACACGTAATGGAAGTGCGCCACAACGAAATACGAGTCGGTGACGTGGAAGTCCAGCGGCGGGCTGGCCAGGATGACACCGGACAGCCCACCGAACAGGAAGGTGGTCAGGAAGCCGAGGGAGAACAGCATCGGCGTCTCGAAGGTCAGCTGCCCGCGCCACATGGTGAAGATCCAGTTGAAGAACTTCACCCCGGTCGGCACCGCGATCAGGAACGTCATCAGCGAAAAGAACGGCAGCAGAACCGATCCCGTCGCATACATGTGATGCGCCCACACCGCCACCGACAGCGCACCGATCGAGATCGTCGCGTACACCAGCGTGTTGTAGCCGAACAGCGGCTTGCGGCTGAACACCGGGAAGATCTCGGTGACGATGCCGAAGAACGGCAGCGCGACGATGTACACCTCGGGATGCCCGAAGAACCAGAACAGGTGTTGCCATAGCAGCACGCCGCCGTTGGCCGTGTCGTAGATGTGCGCGCCGAGATGCCGGTCTATCGCCAACGCGAACAACGCCGCGGTGAGGATCGGGAAGGCAAGCAGCACAAGGATACTGGTGACCAGGATGTTCCAGGTGAAGATCGGCATCCGGAACATGATCATGCCTGGCGCGCGCAAGCAGATGATCGTGGTGATCATGTTGACACCGCCGAGGATGGTGCCGAGGCCGGACAGGATCAGCCCCATGATCCACATATCGGCGCCCGTGCCCGGGGAGTGCTCGAAGGTGCTCAGCGGCGTGTAACCGGTCCAGCCGAAGTCGGCGGCACCGCCGGGGGTGACGAAGCCAGCGGTCGCGATGGTGGCGCCGAACAGGTACAGCCAATAGCTGAACGCGTTCAGGCGCGGGAACGCGACGTCCGGCGCCCCGATCTGCAAGGGCAGCACCGCATTAGCGAAGCCGAACACGATCGGGGTCGCGTAGAACAGCAGCATGATCGTGCCGTGCATGGTGAACAGCTGATTGAACTGTTCGGTCGACAGGAACTGCAACCCAGGCCGCGCTAGTTCGCCGCGCATCAGCAGGGCCATCAGCCCGCCGATGAAGAAGAACGACATCGCCGTGACCAGGTACATGACCCCGAGCACCTTGGGATCGGTGGTCGTGATCATCTTCCAGAGGTAGGAACCCTTCGGCCCCAACCGTCGTGGATACGGTCGAACCGCCTGAAGTTGTTCGGTCTGCGTCACACTCACGGCCGCCGCCACCTTCCGAACCGCCGTCCAACGGGGGGCCGGCGCGACCGGCCTACATCAACCAAACCATGTGATCACTGTCTCACGCCAGCCCTTGATCGACTTTGCCAAAGGTTAGCCATATCAGCTCGAATAGGGTCCGCCAACTGGGCTTCTGTGACTGGGTAAGCTCATCGAAGTCGGTCCGAACTCATACGCCCTGGGTATCAGGGGTATATGAGACCGTGGACCGATGCGCGCCGATACTCGGATGCGTACGGTGAGGGCACTTCACCCGACAGGCGGGGGCCGAAATGAAGAGTTGGATTCGTTGGGTAGCGCTGCACGGCGGACCGGGCAGGTATCTGAGAACGCGGGCCCGCCATGGCGATCCGTTGTCCGAGATCCTGACGAGCTCGCGCACCGGCCGCAGCCCCTACCCGCCGGGTGCGCGCATTCGCGAGCAGGGCCGACTGGTCCGTACCCCGTTCACCCTGGTCTCCGCAGACCATGAGGTCTGCCGAAAGATTCTGCGCGACAAAAACTTCGGCGTGACACCGCCGGACGGAATCAACATGCCTGGCCCGATGCGGCGGCTGGTGCGGGCCACCGACCTGAAACTGGCCAGCCCGGTCGAACCCCCGTCGATGCTGGTGGTCGATCCGCCGGAGCACACGCGATACCGCAAACTCGTCGCACAGGAATTCACCCCGCGCGCGGTCGGCCGCCTGCGCGATCGCATCGGCGAGGTGACCGGGGAACTGCTCGCCGACCTGGCCGCCCGACCGAACGCCGACCTGATCGAGCATTTCGCCCTCCGGCTTCCGGTGGCGATCATCTGCGAAATCCTTGGTGTGCCAAGGGAAAAGCAGGACTTCATGCTCGAGCTCGGGCACGCGGGCGCGCCGCTGCTCGACGTCGGAATCCCCTGGCGCACCTTCCGCGGCGCCGTCGCCGCGCTACGGGCGAGCGAGGAGTTCATCGAAGGACATATCGCGCGGCTGCGCGTCGATCCCGGCGACAACATCCTGAGCGAACTGGCCGTCAACGGCAGTCTGACCATGCCCGAGCTGAAGGCGACCGCGGCGCTGGTGGCCGGTGCCGGTTTCGAGACCACCGTCAACCTGCTCGGCAACGGCATGGTGGCGCTGCACGAGCACCCGGACCAACTCGACCTGCTGCGGGCCGAACCGGACCGATGGCCCAACGCCATCGAGGAGATCCTGCGATTCGACAGCCCCGTGCAGATGACCTTCCGAACCGCGTTGTGCGACACGGAGATAGCCGACCAGACGATCGCGCGCGGCGAGACGGTGGCGCTGCTGCTCGGTGCGGCCAACCACGACCCCGCCGTCTTCGCCGACCCCGGCGCCTTCGACGTCAGCAGGACCAACGCGCGCGAGCACCTGTCGTTCAGCAACGGCGTGCACGTCTGCCTCGGCGCCAGCCTGGCCAGGATGGAGGGTGTGGTCGCGCTGTCCGCGCTGTATGAGCGCTTCCCCCAGCTGCGGCTCACCGACACCCCCGAGCGCCGCAGGCTCGTCAATCTCCGTGGCTATCAACGGATACCGGCCGCGCCGGGACTGCCTGCGGCTAGTCGGACCGCCTGATCCCGGTCAGAAATCGAGCGGGTCGCGAATGAGCATGCCCTCCACGGCACGCAGCCGATCGCTCATGGTGGACAGCAGATCGATGGAATCGTGCGAGAGGCCGACCGCGGTATGCACCAGCCTGCGCAGCCGAGGGCTGTCGATCGAGCTGGCCACGGTCGCGTCGTAGTCGGTCGGTGTGGTGTCGAAAGGTCGGACGAGCTGGTCGAGATCCACGGCGAAGTACTCACAATCGGTCATCTGGCCCCCTGGGACCATTGTGGGCGCGCTGGTCCGCGCGTCTGTGCGATGTGCAGCCTGCGAGTACTGCCTGATGCTGCGACGCACACCGCACCCACTTCGTCGCTGCGCCGACCCGGAACGTTTCGTGTGTAGCTATGGACAATACGAACGTAAACGGCAACTTCACATCACGCCAGCGTGGACCGATCAGCCCGGCCGAACGATAACCGGCGGGATCAGCGCCGACCCCGTCTGACTTCGAGCCCGACCACCGCAAAATGTGACCTGCGTCGCAGTCGTCGCGGTGCCGGAACTTTCCCGGCACCGGATCCGACCGATCAGCGAGACCTGGTTCAGGTGCAAACTTTCGTTCTCGAGGATGGTGGCCGTCAACGTGCAGGTGAAACGCTCGACAGTCCATCTTGTCTGGCTGGTCGCGGCGGCGGTTCTGCTTGCCCTTGTCGTCGGCTCGGTGGTCGAAGCGGGCGACGCGCCCTACCGGGCCGCCGGTACCGCCTATCCGGGGTTCGCCGACGTCCTCGGCTACGTGCTGCTGCGTGTCGCCGCCGCGCTTGCGGGCGCGACCGCGCTCGGCGCGCTCGTCTACGCGGTGTGCTGTACCGCGGTCACCGGCCGAGGCCGCCTCGACGTCGACGGCTACTCCGGTCTTCGGCTCGCCGAGCGCGCCGGCCTGGTGTGGCTGGTGTCGGCGCTGGCGCTGATCCCGGTGACCGCGGCGAATGTGGGTGGGCTTACCGTCTCCGGGCTCTTCCGGATCGGCGCGCTCGGTGCGCTGATCGACGCCAGCGAGAAGCCGAAGGCGTGGATCGTGGTCGCCGTGCTTGCCGCCGTGGTGACGCTTGGCGCCCGAATGCTGTTGTCCTGGAACGGGGCAGCGGTGTTGTTAATGGTTGCCGCCATCGGCGTGCTGCCGCCCGCGATGGTCGGCAATGCGGGGGAGGGGCCGAATCACGACTACGGCACCGGCGCGATGATCATCTTCCAGCTCGCGGTGTCGGTGCTGCCCGGGCTGCTGTGGTGCGTCGCGGAACACCTGCGCCGCAACGGGTCACACGCGCGCACCGCGGCCCGTCGCGGCGCGACGATCGCCCTGCTGTGCCTGGCCGCGGCCACCCTCAGCGGGCTCGTGCTCTTGGTGATCCTGCTGCCGTGGTCGGAGGTGTTCACCACCGGGTACGGGCGGCTTGCGCTGGTGGTTGTCGCCGTCGGCGCCGATCTCGGGCTGACGATGCGCGCGGTACTGAAGCAGCGTGACCCCGGCGCCCGCACCGCCTTCCTGATCGCCTGCAGCGGAGCGCTTGCCGCGGTGGCGCTCGCCGCGACCGTGGCCATGGCGGTACAGCCTGCCCCTGCCTTCGCCGACCGATCGTTCACCGCGCAGGAGGTGTTCCTCGGGTTCGACCTGTTCGATCGGCCGAACCTGCTGCGGCTGATCACGGTGTGGCGCTTCGACATTGTGCTCGGCACCGCCGCGATCGCCGCGATCGTGCTGTACGCGCTCGGCGTGCTGCGGCTGTGGCGGCGCGGGGACGAGTGGTCGCGCTGGCGCACCCTCTCGTGGATCGGCGGCTGCCTCGCGCTGCTGATCGCGACGTCGTCGGGCATCGGCACCTACGGGTTCGCGATGTTCAGCATGCACATGATCACGCACATGGCCTTGAACATGTTCGTGCCGGTGCTGCTGGTCCTCGGCGCACCGGTCACCCTGCTGCTGCGCGCCGTTCCGGCGGCCAAGCGCGGGCAGGTGCACGGTGTGCGCGAATGGGTTCTCGCGCTGCTGCATTCGCGACCGACCGCGGTGATCGCGCACCCCGCGACGGCGCTGTCGTTGTTCGTGGTCTCGCTCTACGGACTGTATTTCACGCCGCTGTTCGAGAACCTGATCCGATACCACTGGGGGCACGTGCTGATGAACGTGCACTTCCTGATCGTCGGCTACCTGTACTACTGGGGCATCATCGGCATCGATCCTGGCCCTCGGCGGCTGCCGCATCTGGGCAGGCTGGGAGTTCTGTTCGCGGTCATGCCTTTTCACGCCTTCTTCGGTGTCGCGGTGATGTCGATGAATACCGTCATCGGTTCGCGTTTCTACACCAACCTGCAGCTGCCGTGGAATATCGACCTGCTCGCCGATCAGCGCGTCGGCGGCGGAATCGCCTGGGTCTCCGGCGAAATCCCGATCCTGCTCGTGGTCGGTGCGCTACTCACCCAGTGGGTGGCGCAGGACCGGCGCACCGCGGTGCGCACCGACCGCAAGGACGACGACTACGGCGACTCCGACCTCGCCGCGTACAACGCCATGCTGGAGCAGCTGGCGCAGACGCGGCGCTGACCTCAGCGGTTGAAGCGAACTCGCCGCAGCCGCAGGCTGTTCGAGACGACGAAGAACGACGAGAACGCCATGGCCGCACCGGCGATCAGTGGATTCAGGAAGCCGAGTGCGGCCACCGGAATGGCGATCACGTTGTAGCCGAACGCCCACACCAGGTTTCCCTTGATGGTGCGCAGCGTGGCATGCGCCAGCTCGATGGCGTCGGCGACCGCGCCGAGATCCTCGCGCACCAGGATGACGTCGGCGGCTGCGATCGCGACATCGGTGCCTGCGCCGATGGCCATGCCGAGGTCGGCGGTGGCCAGCGCGGCGCCGTCGTTGATGCCGTCGCCGACCATCACGACGCGACGCCCCTGCTCCTGCATGCGGGCGATCAGCTCGACCTTGCCCTCCGGAAGTAGTTCGGCGACAACCTCATCGATGCCGATCTCGTCGGCCACCGACTGCGCGGCGTAGGCGTTGTCGCCGGTGAACATCATGACCCGAAGGCCGAGCCGGTGCAGCCGGGCGATCGCGGCGGACGCGGTCTCCTTGACGGTGTCGGCCACCGCGATCACCGCGACGACCGCACCATCCACGGCGATGAGCACGACGGTGCGGCCGGACCGTTCCTGCTGTCGCACAGCACGATTCATGTCCTGCGGGATATCGATGCCCTGATCGTCGAACAGTCGCGCCCGGCCGACCAGGACCCGACGGCCGTCCACTATGCCGCGCGCACCCAATCCCGGTAGCGCTTCGAAGGATTCGACCGAGGGCAGTTCCTCGACAACGTCGCGCGCATGCCGGGTGATCGCGGCGGCCACCGCGTGTTCGGACGCCGCCTCCACCGCACCAGCGAGACGAAGAACCTCGGTCGTGTCGAACGACTCGTGCTCGGTCACCGCGACAACACTCATCGCCCCGTTGGTGACGGTCCCGGTCTTGTCCAACACCACGGTGTCGACGTCGCGGGTGGCTTCCAACGCCTGATGGCCCTTGATGAAAATGCCGAGCTGCGCACCACGTCCCGAGGCCACCATCAGCGCGGTCGGAATGGCCAGCCCCAGCGCGCACGGGCACGCCACGACCAGCACTGCGAGCGCGGCCGCTGCCGCACGGTCCGCACCGGCGCCGGTGGCCAACCAGATCACGAACGTCACGGCCGTCACCAAGAACACGAACGGAACGAACACCGCGGACACCCGATCGGCGATCCGCTGCATCCGCGCCTTACCGGTCTGCGCCTGTTCGACCAATCGGATCATGCCCGACAGCTTCGTATCCGCCCCTACCGCAGCGGCTTCCACGATCAGCCGCCCGGTGAGCGCGGTGGTGCCGCCGATCACCGCCATGCCGGTCGTCACGTCGACCGGGATGGACTCGCCGGTCATCGCGCTGGCGTCGACGCTCGATTCGCCGGACACCACAAGTCCATCGGTGGCGATGGTCTCGCCGGGCCGCACCACGAAGCGCTGCCCCTCGACGAGTTCGCCGATGGGAACCCGCATTTCGCGGTCGTCCCTGGTCAGCACGGTGACCTCGCGGGCACCGAGCGCGGCGAGCGCGCGCAACGCGCTGCCCGCCGAACGCTTGGCCTTCGCCTCGAAATACCGCCCGGCCAACACGAACGCGGTGACGCCTGCGGCCACCTCGAGGTAGATTGCGTCGCTGGCCCAGATCGCCGCCCAGACCCCGTCGGGCGCGGGCCCGGAACGGTTGGGGTGCAAGAACATGGTGTCCAGCGACCACAGTGTCGCGGTGAGCACGCCGACCGAGACCAGCGTGTCCATGCTCGCCGCACCGGCCTTGGCATTGGCAAAGGCCTTGCGGTGGAACGGCGCCGCCGACCAGACCACGACGGGCAGCGCGAGCGCGGTGAGGATCAGCTGCCAGCCGGTGAACCTGGTGGCGGGGATGGTGGCGAACATCACCGACAGGTCGGCCAGCGGGAAGAACGCCATCAGCGCGACGACCAACCTGCGCAGCAGGTCGTTGACCGCCGCGTCCTCGGGTGCGGAGCTGATCGGCTCGGTGCGGTCGGTGATCGGCGAGGCGCCGAAGCCGGTCGCGTCGACTTCGGCGCACAACTGCTCGGCGCTGATGTCGCCGACCGCGTCGATCGTCGCGATCCCGGTCGCGTAGTTCACCGACGCGGTGATCCCGTCGATCTTGTTGAGCTTGCGTTCCACCCGGGTGGAGCACGCCGCGCAGCTCATGCCGGTGACGGCGAGGGAGATGCGGTTCGCTTCGGCGGTCGAGTCGGTGCGAACGATCGGGTCGAGCTCGATGGTCATGAAAGTCCGTTCATCACGCGGCGGGATCTTGGGTCGAGCGGAGGTGGCGGGTGCGCCTGCCGAGCTGTGCGCCCGGCGGCAGGACCAGGTCGACCGGGACGCGGTCGCTGGTCGGCGGCGAGGTTTCCGGGCGTCGCGTCCGATGCACGACCACGACCAGCACCAGGGCGACGACCAGCAGGCCGTGCGAGAGGACCCGGGACAGCGGCACCACACCGGAGTACAGATCGGCCACGACGAACGCGCTCAACGCGGCGACCAGCACACCGAGCACCGGAAGCACCCCCGCGGCGGCGTGCGGCCGCAGCGCGCAGTAGATGAACCCGACGCCGATCGCCAGGCTCCACGCGGTGCTCTCGTTGAGCAGGTGCCTGGTCATCTCGGCACCGTGCTGATGACTCATGCCGAAGTCCAGCCCGGCCAGCTGGGCCACGGCCAATACGCACTGCAGGACGCCGAGCAAGCCGAGCAGGACGCGGGTCAACGCGGTGCGTGCGGTGGGCACGGCGCCGAGCAGCCTGGTCAGCCGCGACGGCCGCGGCCGCTCCAATTCGGCGGCAGCGAAGATGGCGTCGGTCAGGTCCGGCGCGTATGACGAGGCGCCGCGCAACAGCTTCGAGGTCTCCACCGCGGCGACGTACCAGGAGCAGCACTCGGCGCACTGCTCGAGGTGCTCGTCGACCCTGGCGGCGGGAACGGTCTCACGCTCGCCGTCGATCCGGGCCGACAGCGCCGTCCGGCACACTTTGCACTCCACGTCCAGATTGTCGTCTATCCGGACGCCGAAGTTCCCGGCGGTTGTTATTGGTGGCGGCGTTCACTGCTCGCCGTGGTGACGTGGGTTACCTCGTGCGGGCCGGTCCGCTGACGCCGTGGCCGCCGGTTATTGTCGACACCATGCCGACGCCCGCCGAGGATGACGAGACCACCCGCCTGGCACTGGCGGCGGCGCGTGGCGACCGGCGGGCACTGGAAGGTTTCATCCGGGCCACCCAGAAGGATGTGTGGCGGTTGCTCGCCCATCTGACCGAGGTCGGCCGTGCCGACGACCTGACCCAGGAGACCTACCTGCGGGCACTCGGCAGCATCAAGCGTTTCGAGGGCCGCGCCAGCGCGCGCACCTGGCTGCTGTCCATCGCGCGCCGGGTTGTCGTCGATCAGGTGCGCATGGCGGTGGCTCGGCCGAAGATCGCGCACGGCGTCGACTGGATGGCGGCGGCCGACCGGCAGGTGCCGCGCCGGGACGGGCTGACCGAGATCGTCGAACTGAACCTGCTGCTTGACGATCTCGCGCCGGAGCGACGCGAGGCGCTGGTACTCACCCAGGTGCTCGGTCTGTCCTACGCCGAAGCCGCCGCAGTGTGCGGCTGCCCGGTGGGCACCGTCCGCTCCCGGGTGGCTCGCGGACGCGAAGATCTAGTCGCCGCAACGCGTTTCGGCGTTCGGCGCAGCGCCAACGGCTGACCGGCTTACGAACAGCCCAGAGGTCAGTCGAGTGTTCAGGGCGCGGCGTCCATGCGCTGAGTGCCGATGACCGACAGCAGCTGGAGTGCTTGCTCGGTCGGTGAGCCAGGGGTCGCGGTGTAGATCACGACTCGCTGGTCCCGGTCGGTGATGTCGAGGACATCGCAATTGACCGCGATCGGGCCGACCAGCGGATGCTCGAAGGTCTTGCACAAGGTGGGCTCGGCACACACATCGTGGGATGCCCACAGTCGGGCGAACTCCGGGCTGCCGGCGAGCAGCTCGGCAACCAGCTCGGTCACCTCCGGATCGTCGGGGTAGCGGGCGGCGGCGGCGCGCAGGTCATGGGCCGCGCTACGGGCGAACGTGTCCGCGTCCGACACCCCGTACAACCGCCGCCCGTGCAGGCGCGGCCCGAGGAAGTTCCGCCGCAGCAGGTTTCGGTCGCGTCGCGACAAGGCGGAGAAGTCCTCCATCAACGCGGCCGCCAGCTCGTTCCAGGCGATCACCTCCCAGGTCGCCGACGTCACGATCGCGGCGGCCTGCGGCAGCCGCCGCAGCAGGTCGAGGATGCTCTGCCGCACCTCGCGCGACGGCCCGGCCGGTGGACCTGGCGGTGCACCGGCGAGGTGGTGCAGGTGGGCGCGTTCGGCGTCCGAAAGGCGCAGTGCGCGAGCCAAACCGGCCAGCACCTCGCGCGACGGCCGCGGGCCACGGGCCTGTTCCAGCCGCGTGTAGTACTCGGTCGAGATGAAAGCCAGCTGTGCCACCTCCTCGCGGCGCAGCCCCGGGGTACGACGGCGTGTTCCGGCGGGCAGACCAACGTCGGCGGGGGTGATCCGCGCACGCCTGCTGCGTAGGAAGTCCGCTAGTTCTCGTCTGTCCACACCTTCAGTGTGCTCGGCAGTCGCGGAGCCGATCCAGGTACAGCCGGTACCTGGATCGGCTCCGCGTTCGAGTCGAGGCTCGACGCCATGGACAACACACTGACTACTCATGCCGCGGCGGGCCTGCTGGCAGACAAGGTCGCCTTCATCACCGGTGCGGGACGCGGCATCGGCGCCGCCGCGGCGCGGCTGTTCGCCAGGGAGGGTGCCCGAGTGTTGCTCGCGGCCCGGACCGAGGCGCAGCTGAAGACGGTGACCGAGGAGGTCAGGGCCGCGGGCGGCACTGCGGACTACGTGGTGTGCGATCTGGGCGATCCGGCCAGCGTGCGCGCCGCCGTCGACCGCGCCGTCGACCTGTACGGGCGGCTCGACGTCGCCTTCAACAATGGGGCGGCATTGGGGCCGTCCGGCCCGATGGACCAGGTGCCGGAGGCCGATCTCGACTACATCTACGCCGTGAACCTCAAGGGCCCGTGGCTGTCCATGGTCGCCGAGGTCGCCGCTATCCGGGCGACCGCGGGCACCGGCGCCATCGTCAACACCTCCAGCGTCGGCAGTTTGATGGGCAATCCGGAACTGCCCACCTACGGTGCGATGAAACGGGCGGTCAACAGCCTCACCGAATCGGCCGCTGTCACTTACGGTCCGGAAGGTATCCGCGTCAATGCGATCGCCCCCGGCAGCACGCTGACCGAGATGATCCGCGACTGGGAAGCGGACTCGCCCGGCGTCATCGAGCGACTCAACGCGCTCACCCCGCTGGGCCGCGTCGCCGACCCCGACGAGATCGCCCAGGCCGCCGCATGGTTGCTCAGCGACCGCGCCTCCTATGTGACGGGCACCGTCCTTCGGGTCGACGGCGGACTGCGCGCCTGAACCGGGTCACTCAGCCAAAGGGGTTGCGGCGTAGTGCAATCGGATGACTCCGTCGTCGTGGCGGGTCGCGGTGGCGTGTACGCCGAATACCTTTCGGAGTAGCTCGGGTGTCATCACCTCTAGCACCTCGCCCGCCGCGACGACGCTGCCGTGATCGAGGACGACCAGGCGGTCGCAGCAGCGGACGGCGAGATCGAGTTCGTGCAGTACCGCGAGGGTGGTGATGCCGGTCGAGCGGATCAGGTCGAGCAGTTCGAAACGGGCCCGGACGTCGAGGTGGTTGGTGAGTTCGTCGAGCACGAGCAGGCGCGGGTGTTGCGCGAGTGCCCTGGCGAGCAGAACGCGCTGGCGTTCGCCGCCGGACAGCGAGCCGACGGTGCGGTCGGCGTAGGCGGTGACGCCGGTCCGTGCCATCGCGAGGTCGATGGCCTGGAGGTCGGCCGCGGTATCCCGGCTGAACAGCGCGTGATGCGGATTGCGGCCGAGCCCGACCACCTCGGCGACCGTGAGTTCCGGTGAGCCCGAACCATTCTGGAGCACGGCCGCGGTGGTGCGCGCCGTGCTGCGGATCGACATCGCGGCGATGTCGGCGCCATCGATCGCGACGATGCCCGCGGTGGGTTGCAGTGATCGATAGATGGTGCGCAGCAGTGTGGTCTTGCCGCTGCCGTTGGGGCCGACGATGCCGACGACCGTGCCCGGCGGTGCCTGCAGTGTCACCTTGTCGAGGATGGGGGCATCGCCGAACGTGACACTCACTCCGGCAACCGACAATTCGGCCGAGGCGCTCATGTGAGTCCACCGTTTCGGCGCAGCAGCCAGAGGAAGAACGGGGCACCGAACGCGGCGGTGAAGATGCCGAGCGGCAACTCGTTGGGTGCGTCGATGGTGCGCGAAAGCAGGTCGACCGCAACCAGATACGCGGCGCCGATCAGTGCGGACAGCGGCAGTACCCGCCGGTGGTCCATGCCGAACGCGAGGCGGACCAGATGCGGAATCATCAAGCCGACGAAGCCGATTCCGCCCGCGACCGCGATCAGCACACCGGTCAGCAGCGAGGCGAGCACCAGCAGGATGATCCGGAGCGCGCGCACGTCGACGCCGAGCGCGGTGGCCTGCTCATCGCCGGTGCCGAGCACATTCAGCCGACGACCGAAGGCGAGCACCACGGCGACGGTCACCAGCACCACCACCGTGACCGGGCCGAGCCGACTCCAACTGGCCCCGGAGACGCTGCCCATCGTCCAGAACATCACCGCCCGTAGCTCATTCGGCGTCGCACGCATCTGCAGGTAGTTCGTCGCCGCGAGGAGTAGATAGCCCACCGCGACACCCGCCAGCACCAAGCGGGTCGGCACAAGGGTGCCGCGTTGCTGCCCGAGCAGGAACACCACCGCGATGGTCGCGATCGCGCCGCAGAACGCCGCGGCGGACACCCCGACGCCGCCGAGCACGCCGCCCGCGGTGACGACCACGATCACCGCGCCGAGCGACGCACCGGAGGACAGCCCGAGCACGTACGGGTCAGCCAGGGGATTGTTCACCAGCGCTTGCAGAATCACGCCGGCCACCGCGAGCCCGCAGCCGCACAGCGCGGCCAGGATCACCCGGGGCAGCCGGTAGTTCCAGACGATCTGATCGACGGTGAAGCCGACATCCGGTGTCTTGCCGGACAAATGGGCAAGGATCACCCGGCCGGTGTCGACGACGGACACGGTGACCGAGCCCGCCGCGATCGACAGCAGCATCACCGCGAGCAGCACCACCGCCGACGCGGCGAGCGCGATCGGCAGCGGCGTCGCCGCCAATGGCGCACGGGTGGTGCCGCCGCGATGGGTCGCTCCGCAGGCGCCGCTCCCACGGGTCATCGGAACTGCTCGGGGTGCACCAGTTTCGCGATGCGCTGCACGGCGACGTCATTGCTCGGGCCGAGGTAGATCGAATCCGACAGCACCGCATAGTTATTGGTCTTCGTGGCGCTCCACTGCGGGAACTGCTCGAGGATCCGCTTGGCGGCGGCGTCGATGTCGGGGCTGCGGTAGTTGACCACGATGAGCCCGTCGATCGGTGTCACCGCGAGCTGTTCCTTGCTGATCGTCACGAAGGTGGTGCCGTCGTCCCGGTTGAACGGGTTCACCCCGCCCGCCTTGCCGATGACGTCGTTCCAGATGCCGCCCGCCGCGATCGCGGAGAAGTCCGAGGAGTCACCCATGCCCATGCCGGGGAAGACGAGCAGCACGTTCTGCTTCGGTTGATCGGCGACCAGTGCCGTCGTTTCGGCGATCGCGCGCTGCGAGTCGGCGATGAGACGGTCGGCCCGGCCCGGCACATCGAAGATGGTGCCGAGGTCGCGTAGCAGCGCGTAGCTGTCCTCGATGGTCGGGGTGCCGGTGACGGCTCCGGTCACGGCGCAGTTCGACCGGGGCACATAGGTATTGGCGCCGGTGGCAGCCAGCTCCTCGCGGGTCGCGAAACCCTGGTCGGCGGCGAAACCACCACCGGTGGTGGAGATCACCAGGTCGGGATGCTGGTTCAGCATCGCCTCACGTGGGATATCTTGCAGGCTGTTCGGCGTGAACTTGCCGGTCGGCAGCGCGTCGATCGCGGCGGCACGGTCCGGTATGTCGGAGGCGCCGTAGGACTGCGCGTTGGCCACCACGCGGTCGGCGACGCCGAGCGCGATGAGCGAGGACACCTCGCCGACGGAACCACCGTTCATCACGACGACGCGCTTCGGCGCCTCGGTGAACGTGTAGGTCTTGCCGCAATTCTCCAGGGACACCGGGTATTTGGTGACACCCTCGGTCGTCGCGGACGGCCTGTTGTCCGTCGTGTCGGTCACCGAGGTCGTGCAGCCGGTGACGGCGAGGGTGCTCGCCGCGAGTGCCAGTAGCAGCGCGCGTTTTGTCAGCATGGTTGCCTTCTCGATCGTTGCGCCATGGCCGGGACGGCTGGTGGCGGCGGGAGGAATCGGGTCTCGATCAGGTAGTCGATCCCGGCGGTGAGCGCGGCGGCGGAATCCGGTTGCGGGAGCGCCGAATCGATGAGTGCGGCGCGGGTGTTGTCGCGTCCGTAGGTGATGGTGTCGCCAGAGGGTGCCAGGTGTGCGGTGTGCGCGCGGGCAATGGTCAGTGCGTGATCGTCCTGTGCGGAAGCGCGGTCCGCCATGGCGGTCAACCGGGCGTGCCAGGTCGAGGAGGGGATGGCCGCGACCGGGTAGCCGCGTTCGCGTAGCGCGTCGACGATGGTGGCGAACCGCAGCGGGCGTTGGCTGGTCAGGTGGAAGGTGCGGGCTGCAGGCTGTTGGGCGACCAGGTGGGTGATGGCGGCGGCGACCCAATCCACGGGCACCATGTCGATGGTGGCCGCGCCGTAGATCTCGTCCGGGACGGCCTCGAGCACGACCATCGCGCGAATCAGGCTCCAGAACGCGTCATCCGGGCCGGAGGCCCCGGTCCGCGAGTGTCCGCCGATACGACCGGGGCGCGACACCGTGACCGGTACGCCGCGGTCGGCGGCGGCGTACACCAGACCCTCCGCGACCCACTTGCTCGCGACATATCCGTTGTGCGGCAACGAGTTCGCGGCCACTCGCCGGTCTTCGGTGAGGATCGGCGGATTGCCGTCCACGGCGAACGCGGTGTCGACGGAGGACACGAAGTGCACCGGTTTGACTGTGCCGGTCGTCGCGAGCCGCAGAATGCGTTCGGTGCCTTCGACATTCGCCGGGCGCAGCCGGGAGTACGGCTCGAAGTGATGGACTCGGGCACCGTTGTGCACGATGGCATCGATGGCGTCGGCCAGTTCCCGATACCGGGTAGGCGACAGGCCGAGCTGGGGGAGGGCGAGGTCGCCCGCGACTGCGGTAACCCGGTGATCGGCCAGCACGTTGTCGAGACCGTAACGGGTGAAGGCGGATCGGATGTGATGCAGCGCCGCGCGATCACTGTCCGCTCGGACCAGGCAGTACACCTGAAAGTCGGTGCGTTCCAGTAGAGCCGCGAGCAGGAACGCACCGAGGAATCCGGTGGCACCGGTCAGCAGCACCGCGCGCACCGCGGCCGGCGGCTTGGCCGTCGCACGGATCGCGTCATCGAGGTGGATATCCGCTTCGAGATCGGCTGCCGTCCAGGACAACTCATCGACGTCGCGACCCGAATCGAGACGTTCGGCGAGCCCGGCGACGGTGGGTGTGTCGAACATGGCGCGCAGATCCCACCGCACCCCGAAGGCCGCCCTGACCCCGTTCAGCACCCGCGCCGCGCGTAGCGAATGGCCGCCGCGAGCGAAGAAGTCGTCATCGATACCGACCGACTCGAGCTCGAGCGCCTCGGCGAACAACCGGACCAGTGCGCGTTCGGTGGGCGTACGCGCGGGCCGCTCGGTGCACTCGGCGTCCGGGGGAGGGGGCAGCGCCGCTCGGTCCAGCTTTCCGTTCCTGGTGTGCGGCAGGCGATCCAGCACGACGTACACCGACGGAACCATGTAGTCGGGCAGCCGCCCGGCCAGGTGGCTGCGCAAGGCTCGTGCGTCGGGCTCACCCGTGCTCGGCACCACATAGGCGACAAGGACTTCCGCGTGGATACCCACCGCGGCCGCGCCGACCTGCGGATGTGCGGTGAGCGCGGCCTCAACCTCGCCGACCTCGATCCGATAGCCGCGCAACGACATCTGGCTGTCGCCGCGGCCAAGATACTCGAGGTGGCCGTCCGCCTGCCACCGCGCCACGTCTCCGGTGCGGTAGAGGCGACCGCCGTTCGCGTCGAACGGGTCGGCCACGAATCGTGTGGCAGTCGCCGCCGACTGGCCGAGGTAGCGCTGCCCGACCGGCATTCCGCCGACGTACAGCTCGCCGACGACCCCCGGGGGAACCGGCCGTAAGGCTTGATCCAGTACGTGACAGCGGCCATTGGTGACGGGGACCCCGATGGACGGCGTGGTATGCGCGGCCACGGTGGTCCACGTGGCATCGACCGTGCATTCCGTTGGGCCGTACAGGTTATAGACCGAGACACCCGGCTCGGCACGCAACGCAGTCCACAGCGCTGGATCGGTCGCTTCACCGCCGAGTGCGATTACCGACGGACGGTGGTCCCCCGCAAGCAGCCCCGCAGACAACAGCTCACGCGCGAAAGTCGGTGTGACATCGAGGAAGTCGATGCGCTGCTCTCGGATGTAGCGCACCAGACGGTCGGGATCGCGCCGTAGATCGTCATCGATGAGATGCAGCTCATGGCCCGCGAGCAGCCAGAGCAACCCTTCCCACGCGGTATCGAACGTCATCGACGCGGTGAGCGCCGCCCGCATCCGCCGCCCACCCTGCGCCGCCGCTGCGGGCTCGATGAGGTGCTCGCGATGATGGTGATACAGGTTCACCACGGATCGGTGCGAAATCACCACGGCCTTGGGTGTTCCGGTGGTGCCCGAAGTGTGAATCACCCAGGCCGGATGTTCCGGGTGCAGCCGGGCCGGAAGGTAGGTGCCTTCGGTTGATTGTGGTGCAGTAGTGGCGAATTCATCGAGAAGGATGGTGCGGTCACGTAGCGGTATGGGGACCAGTGCGGCTAACGCGGTCGTGGTGATGATCGCGGTGAGCGCTGACCCGTCGGAGTGGCCATCGAGACCGTCAAGGAGTAGCGCAACTCGTGGCGCAGGCTGCCCCGGATCGAGCGGGACATAGGTTGCACCGCAGGCGAGTACGGCGAACAGCGAGACGATCGCATCACCTGTGCGCGGAAGCAACACCGCCACCGCGTCACCGCGGCGAGTACCCGCTGCTGTCAGCCTGGCGCTCAATGCTCGTGTCCGCGTGGCTAGTTCGCCGTAAGTGAGAGCACGCTTCGTGCCGTCGGTGGTGACGAGCGCGGTAGCCGTCGTGGTGCGGGCAACCTGGGCGGCAAGCAAGTCGTGCACGGTGCTGTCGGGCCGACGGCGTTCAGGACCACGGCTGTTGGCGCGTAACCACTCTTGTTCCCCGGGCAGGAACAGGTCAGCCGCGGCGAGCGGCTGACTCGGCTGGTCCAGTGTTCGACGGAGGAACGTCGTGAAGCGGCGCAAATGAGTGGCCAGCTCAGCCGAGGTGTACGCGCTCGGATGACCGTCGAGATACAGCGTGGGTCCGGTGCCGTCCATCCGGTCGTAGAGGTTGAAGACCAGGTCGTCGATCATGCCCGCGGTCACGTTGCGCACCGCGCTGGTGCGTTCGCCGAACCGCAGGTCGTAATCGAACAGCATGATGTTGACCGACGGGCCGTACATGCTGCGGTCGCTGCCGACCAGGCCCAGGTCACGGCGCACCTGCTCGCTGCGATAGCGCTGATGGCGTCGGCTGCGGACCAGATGCCGGGCGACCCGACCGGTGAGGTCGGTCAGCGTCGGATCGTCCGCGAAATCGGTCCACAGCGCGACACCATTGAGCGTCATGCACGGCACGCGCAGCGCGGGCGTGCCGGTGCGCAGCATGATCGGAAGCGCGAGACACACCTCGGTGGCCCCGGTCATCCGGTGCACGTAGGCGGCGACCGCGGCGGTGAGCACGTCGGTCCAATTGGCGCGGGCGGCTTCCGCGACGCTACGTAGCAGCGCGACAGTTTCGGAGTCCAGCGTGGTGAACTCCCGAAGTGTCCGGCTCGCAACAGATGTCGAGCGCGGCGCCGCACCGGACAGGGTCACCGGTGCGGGGCGATCGCGGAGGTAGTCGAGCCAGAACTCGCGGTCGCGATCGAGATCCGCGGATTCGGTGTACGCGATATCCGTATCCAGGACGGCATCCCAAGACCCGAACGCATAAGGCGGCGCGGCGATTCCGGCCGCGGCCGCTGTGTACAGCTCGGCAACGCGACGCGCGATCAGCGCCATGCCATAGCCATCCAGTAGGATGTGATGCACCCGGTGGTACCAGAGCGTGCGCCGCGCATCGAGCCGGAACACGATGTGCGCGAATAGGATGTCGCCGGTCAGGTCGAGCGGCTGCGCGACGTCCCGATCCATCAGAGCCAGCGCGGCGCCCAGCGGATCCGGCTCGCCGGAGACA
This sequence comes from Nocardia sp. NBC_01499, assembly GCF_045040275.1. Lineage (NCBI taxonomy): Bacteria > Bacillati > Actinomycetota > Actinomycetes > Mycobacteriales > Nocardiaceae > Nocardia > Nocardia sp. NBC_01499. The sequence goes on from NZ_CP109426.1 coordinate 7,440,953, forward strand.
TCCACCACCTCGACGTCCCAGTCCGGTGACTCCGCGATCTGCCGCGGACCGTCCTCGATGAACCGAATATGCAGCGCCGCAGCCTCATCGACCGCCACCCGAATGGCAGCCACCAGCAGATCCACCGCCACCGGCCCCGAAATCTCGACGTACTCGGCGATATTGAAGACCGCAGCGGTCGGATCTAGCTGCTGACCGAGCCAGACACCGAGCTGCGCGGCGGTCAACGGCCGCGCGACGCTCACGGCGCAGGCCGCGGCGCGAGCAACGGCCACCACGCGGCGACGGTGGGATTCTCGGCCAGGTCAACGAAAGCCGGTGTGGCGCCGCGTGCCTTCCACCGCTCGATCAGGCCGATCAGCCGCACCGAATCCAGTCCGGCGGCGAACAGATCGTCGGTGTCGGCCAGTTCGTGCGGCTCCAGGTAGAGCAGGTCGGCGATATCGGCCCGCACGCTGTCGTAGGTGAGTGGTTCCATCAGTTGACCTGTCTGTCCCGGTCGGCCCAGAACCGGTCGCGCAGTTGCCAGCGCAGGATCTTGCCGCTCGGATTGCGCGGAATGCGTTCGACGAACTCGAATCGCACCGGAATCTTGAACCACGCCAGGTGTTCCCGGCAGAACGTCATCAGCTCGCGCACCCGGACCTGCTCGCCGGGGCGGCACGCGACGAACGCGTGCACCGATTCGCCGAGGGCGTCGTCCGGCACGCCGATCACCGCCGAATCCGCCACGGCCGGATGCCGGGCGAGGGCGTTCTCGATCTCGGCGGGATAGATGTTCTCGCCGCCGACAATGATCATGTCCTTCAACCGGTCTCGGATATACAGATAGCCGTCGGCATCGACGTAGCCCGCGTCCCCGGTGTGAATCCAGCCGTCGATGAGTGTTTCGGCCGTGGCTTCCGGCAGATTCCAGTAGCCGAGCATGGCGGCCGGTGTGTGCAGGCAGATCTCGCCGACCTCGCCGGGTTCGCGCGGCGTGCCCGCAGCATCGATGATCCGTACGGACACACCGGGATACGGACGCCCCGCCGCGGCCAAGCGCGGATTGCCAGCCACGTGCTCCTTCGGCGGCAAGCAGATCGCGGTGTTTCCTGTCTCGGTCAGGCCATAGATCTGCGCGAACTCGGCACCGAAGAGCTCCAATGCTTCGCGCAGCAGCGTCTCCGAAATCGGTGACCCGCCATAGACGACCTTGCGCACCGAGCCGACCGCCTCCGGCGTCACCCTCGGCTCGCCGAGAATGAGCCGCAGCATGGACGGGACGACACACATCGTGGTGATCCGAGCCTCCTCGATGATCGCCACCGCGGTGGTGCTGTCGAACCGCGGCATCGCCACATTGGTGATCCCCGCCGCGAAACCCTGCATGGCCCACCAGATTCCACCGACGTGGAAGCCGGGTATGCCGATGAGGTTGCGGTCGCCGTCGCGGAATTCGAGCCAGTCAAGCCCGGCCTCCGCCAGTTCGTCCGCGATGGCGAAGAAGCTGCGCTGTGCCAGCACAACACCTTTGGGCAGCCCGGTGGTCCCGCTGGTGTAGAGCTGGATCACCGCGTCGTCGCGGCCGGACGGCCGTTCGTCGGGATCAGGGTCGGCGACACCACCGAGCCATCCGGCGAACTCGTCGCCGTCCAGCCCGACCGCCCGCACGTCCGGCGCGGCGGACCGGGCGATATCGACGGTATCGGCGTCGACGAGCACGAGCGCGCTGCCCGAATCGCGAATGATGTGTTCGACCTCAGGCGCGGTCAGCCGGAAGTTGATCGGCACCAGCACCGCGCCGAGCCGCGCGCAGGCGAAGAACAGGCTGTAGTAGTCGACGGACTCCTTGCCCAGGTACGCCACCCGAGCGCCCTTGGCGATGCCAGCGGCACGCAGGGCGCGGGCGAGCCGGATGCTGTCCGCGCGCAGCCGCGCGTAGTCGAGTCCCACTCCGGCGCAGGCGATGGCGAGGGTGTCCGGCCGATTCCGCGCGTGCTTGGCCAGGATCGACGTGACAGTGGGCTCGCTCATCGCACCGCTCCCAGCGGTCGCGCCGCGGACACGATGGCCAAACGGACGTTGCCCGAGCACTGCCCGCCCTCGTCATCCCAACACCGGAACGACGTGTCCAGCGAGGTGAACGGGGTGCCGTCGGCCGTGCTGATTCGTTCCTGACTGCCGTCGAGGGTGAACTCGCCGTAGAACCGCCGCGGATCGATCGGTCGCCGGTACTCGCTGTCGAGCCGGGTGATCAGGATGTCGGGCAGCTGGCGTCGCCAGTAGTCGTCCATGGTCCAGTCGCCGAACAGCGGGCTGGCTCGATGCCGCACCAGCACCGCGATGGTCTGATACAGCATCTGGTTGTAGCAGATGTTCACCTCGACCGAATTCAGGTGTCCCGTCGCATCGATGTAGCAGGACTCGGGAATCTCGAATGTCGCGGTGGCAGTGGCCTGTTCGCCCCTCGGCTGGACCGTCAGCTCGCGCAGATAGCGGCAATGCGGCTTGTAGCAGCGCAGCACCTCCGACAGCAGCCACGGATCGTTCGGGAACACCTCGCCGGTCATGCCGGGATGCCCTCGTCGTCGTACACGGTGACCCGATGCGACACCGCCGGCTCGCAGGTGGCGTTGTGCAGCGCCCGGTGCACCAGGCTGCGGTTGTCCCAGATGAGCAGATCGCCGCGTTCGAAGGTCTGCAGCCGGATCGCCGGATGCTCGAAGGTGTCGTCGAGTTGTCCGGTGGCGGAAAGCAATTCGTGCAGCAAGTCGGGGCGGTCGGTGCCGTCCGCCGCGGTGATGGACTCGGTGAGGCCCTCGCTGACGTACACAACGGGCTCGCCGGTGTGCGGGTGCGGGTGGACCGTCGGCAGCGTCACCGGCGGCGTCTTGCCGTCGATCTCGGCCAGCAGCTCCGAAATGGGTCGGTACACGTCGCTCGGCCGGATCTTGAAGTAGCGGCGGACGCTGTGCGTCGCCACCGTATCGGCGACCGATCGCCGCAGCTCGGGGCTGAGCTGCTGGTAGGCGCGGGCGAGGTCGATGAAATAGGTGCCCCGGCTGTGCGTCGGCACCACCTGGGTGTGGGTGAAGGTCAGGTCGAACGGGCGCGCCATGAACTGGTAGTCCGAATGCCAGAACTTCCCGGTCTTGGGCACACCGACCCGCTGCTCACCGGTGTCGACATTGGACGACACGAACACCTCCGGCACCTCCGGGTGGTGATAGATCGGCTCGTAGTACCGAACCGGGTCGCCGAAACCGCTTGCCAGCGCGACGAATTGGTGCGGATCGAGCTCGATGCCCTTGATCACCGCGATCCGCTCGCGGTACACGGCACGCTTGACCGCACGGATGTCATCGTGCGATGTGGGGTCGAAGTCCTCGACCACCACACCGAAATCTCCCTGCGGGCTGATCCGCATGGCTGTTCGCTGCATGACCACTTAGTCGGACAACTACGTCCGGTAGTTCCCGGCAATTTCGCCCGTTTTGTCTGGCCTATTGCGATCGCTGTGAGCTAGCCGACAGTCGGCGAAGACTTGTTGCACGGCAAGCCCGTCTGGGGCTAGCGTCCATCCGCGGCACCGAGTGCCGCTCCGCAAGGCGACCCGACCAGTCTCGGCTGACTCGCCAATAGTGCTTCTTCGCAACAACTTTCGTATTCAACAGGGCGCAGTATGCGCGTTGAGACCGCGTGCCCGGACTGTGCCGCGGCGAGCAGATGAGGGATTCCCATGGGTAGAACAACATTCGTGACGGTGGCGGCGTGCATGGTTGCCGCGCTGGTCGGTTCGGCGGGCACGTCACATGCCGCCGCGCCTGAAATCCACTACACCGCAGGCATGGTCGACAAGTCGGTGGTGCTGACCATGGACGCGGGCTCGCTGACCGCACGCGACGGGCAGTTTCTGATCAACGACAACGCGGGCCGCCTGCTCGTCTCGATGCCGCTCAGCTATCAACGCGACAGCAAAGTGTGGCCTATCACAGCCAAGATCGACGGCAACACGGCCACCCTGACGCCGAGCACCGACCCGGACGCCGCCGAGCCCGCCCCGCCCGAACTCCGCGATATCGCCATCGACCCGCAATCCGCCGACTTCAACACCGCCGTGATGAACTTCGCCACCGTCGCCGGGCTCGGCGTCGCACTAGGCACACTGATCGGCACGGCCATCGGCGCCGGCATCGGCTGCGTCGCGGGCGGCGCGCTGGTCGGCGCGGCGGCGGCCGTCCCGACCATCGGTGTCCTCGCGGTTCCCGGCTTCCTCGGTGGCTGCCTGGTAACCGGTGCCGCCGCAGCACCGATCGGCGCGATTATCGGCACCATCGCACTCGGTGTCCCCGCCGCGGTCATCGGCGGACTGCTGTTCGCGGGCGCGTTGGGCAAACAAGCGACGAGCTGAGCCCCTGGGGGCTGGCGTGCTGTACAGACCTGAGCTGCCGTGCCATTCTTGAAAGACAGGCCTGTCCGTGTGGTGGCAGACCGAGGAGTCGGCATATGTCCCTCAATGACGACGAGCGGTTCGCCGCACCGCCCCTGGATCGCTCGGCAGTGGAAGTCACTGACATTCTTCGTTTTTCGGTGTGCCGTCCGCGCCGAGATATCGCGATGATGTTGGTGGACGGCGAGATCGATCTGTGTACCGCGCCGAGCTTCCGCGATCAGCTCTGCCGGGTGTTCGGTGCCGGATCCGTCATGATCGTGCTGGATCTTTCACCGGTCACCTTCATGGGCGCCGCCGGGCTTCGGGTATTGGTCGACGCGCAGACGCAAGCCGAAAAGACCAGGCGCCGAATGGTATTGATCACCGAGGCGCGCTGTGTCGATCGCGCGCTCGAGGTGACCGGTTTGGCGCCCAGCTTCCATCGGGTGAGGTCGCTGGGCGCCGCGCTGGCCGACGGCGCTGTCGGATACGAAGAGACGGCTTAGTTTTCGGCTCAGTTCAGCCGTTTTTCGACACGATGCCGAGCGGTGTCGGCGTACCGGCTGCCGCGCTTGCGTGCGGTGTCGGCGAGTTCGGGACCGCGCTCGCGTGCGGTATCGGCCAGCTCGGCGCTACGTTCCTTGGCGACCTCAGCGAACTCGACACCGCGTTCCTTGGCGAGTTCGGCCCATTCGGCGCCGCGGTGCTTGGCCACATCGGCCAACTCCGCGCCACGCTCCCTGGCCAGCTCCGCCAGCTCGGCGCCGCGTTCCCTGGCCAGCTCGGCCCACTTCGGTCCGCGCTCCCGCGCGAGTTCGGCCCATTCCGCGCCGCGGTGCTTGGCCACATCGGCCAGTTCTGCGCCGCGCTCCTTGGCCACCTCGGCCAGCGGGGCGGCGTGTTCCTTTGCGGCAGCGGCCCATTCGGGGCCGTGCTGCTGCACGGTATCGGCGAGCTCGGAACCCTTGCTGGCCGCCGCACTGCCGAAACTGCCTGCCGCCGAGGCGACTTCGTGTGCACGACGCTTCAGCACCTCGCCGGTCGCCCCATCGGAAGATCCGGTGAACGGCAGCGCGGCGGTGACCGTTGCCGCGGCGTCGCGGGCGGCCCGCTTGCCGCGCCAGCCAAGCGAAGGCTTGCCCTCGGTATCGGCGGCGGCGATCATCAGCCCGCCGAGCAGCCCGAGATCCTTGAGGAACGCGTTCCGCTTGGTCGCCTTCTGCGCCGGGTCCGGTTCGTTCCAGAAGTCCTGTTCGGTCACCGTGGCCGGGATGACGGTCGCGGCCAGGACAAACGCGGCCAGGCGTGGCGCCTTGCCCAACGCCAGCAGCACACCACCGGCTACCTGGGCGCCCGCATTGATCCGTACGGCAGTTCCCGGATCGTTCGGCAGCTTCGCCGCGTATTCCTCGGGCAGCTGACGCTGGCCTCGCTGCACCAGCTCGGTCGCCGCCTTCACGCGTGATTCCGGGTGCCGCAACGTATCGACACCCTCCACGACAAAGACAGTGGCCAAAAGCGGGCGGGCAAGTCGGCGTAACAACATGACGGATCCCTTTCCTCGACGGCTCTATTCGACCGGGTTCCCGGAAGGTGTCGCATCAAACCCGGTGGGCGGAGAGAACGGGCGTAGCTTATCCGCCTCTCCGTGTATTCAGGCCAGACTCAGGGTGCGGTGAAAGTGGGTGTTGGCGACCGGCGGTTATGTCCGTGCGGATTGAGCTCGTGCCCGATGAGTTACCCATGTGCAAACGAGATCTGTTGTCTCTGGACAACAGATTCAGAAGCGCCGGTTGCGGTGTGCGTTCGGACAGCGTGACGGGGGCGGTACCCGATGGCGTCGCTGTGTGACTCAGGAACCGCCGACGGCCTTGGGGATCGTCGCGTTGCTCGTCGTCGCCAGGAAATCGGTGATGACCGAGGTGACCCTGTCCGGGTCCTCCACCATCGGCAGGTGGCCGCAGTCTGGCAGCTCCACCGCCGTGTGGACGTGCAGCTTGCGATTGAGGCGGGCGCCCGCGCGGGCTGACAGGATGCGGTTCTGCTTGCCCCAGACGGTGCAGATCGGCGGGAAGTCGGCGGGCGGGTCGAACCGGTCGAAGGCGGCGTAGGCGGGGAAGTCCTGGACGAGGCCGTGCAGGGCGAGCAGGCGGCCGCGATCGGACCAGTGGGCGCGCAGGCGGGGAGAGTCCTGCAGCTTTTGCCGCTTACCTCGGGAACCGAGCTGGTTGGCGATGATCAGCGAGACGGCGCGGCCGGGCAGCGCGAGCCTGCGGGCCAGCGGTCCCAGCGGCAGCCGCGCATCGGCCCAGGCCAGCGCGGCGGACTGGCCGGAGCTGACGGTGTCCAAGGTCAGCGGGTTGATCAGGACGAGAGCCCGCACCCGGTCCGGATGGCCCATGGCGTAGCTCAGCGAAGTGGCGCTGCCGAGGCAGTTGCCTACCAGGACCACATCGGTGAGACGGTGGGTGTCGAGAAAAGCGCCGAGCATGTGCACATAGTCGGCGAGGCGGTAGCCGTCCGCAGGCTGGTCGGATTCACCGTAACCGGGCAGGTCGAGGGCGAATACCTCGTGGTCGCGGCGCAGCGTTGCCACCTGGTCGTCCCAGATATGGCGTTGGGTGCCCGCGTTGTGCAGGAACACCACCGGCGCGCCGCTACCGGCACGCTCGAAGGCCACAGCCCTGCCCCGATGCTCGAAAATGTCCACATTGACTCCTTGCGAGCGGCCGGGTGCACACGTCACCCGATCCGCCCCAATTTTACGATGTTGTCAAGTGGTGAGCTGGGACTTCGGCGGTTCCTGTCGGGCCTGTTGCTCACACCTCGATGCCGGTGCGCACTACCTTGCCCGTGGCATTGCGCGGTAGTGCCGTCGTGGTCAGCCGCCAGCGCGCGGGCACCTTGTAGTAGGCGATCCGTTCCGCAGTGAAAGCGCGCAGCTCTTCTTCGGTTGTGGCCGAAGAGTTTTCGACGACGACGAGTGCGGCGACCTGTTGGCCGAGGTCGGGGTGCGGCACACCGATGACGGCGCATTCGCGGACCGCGGGGTGCTCTTCCAGGCACTGTTCGATCTCGATGGGATACACGTTCTCGCCGCCGCGCAGGATGAGATCCGAACGCCGACCGGACAATCGCAGCCTGCCCTCGGCCAGCACGCCGATATCGCCGGTGCGCAGCCAGCGGTCCTCGGTGATCGCGGCCGCGGTCGCCGCCTCGTTGTTCCAGTAGCCGAGCATCACGTACACACTGCGCACGCAGATCTCGCCTTCGGTGCCGTCGGGAACGGGGTTGCCCGCGCTGTCGCGGATCTGCACGGTGGATCCGATGATGGGGCGGCCCACCGTATCCGGGAACGCGGCGAGTTCGGCGGGGCTGGTGATAGTTGCCGCGGTACTGCACTCGGTGAGCCCGTAGCTGGTGACCAGCGCGGTGCGCGCCACCGGAAGTTGTTCGCGCAGTTGGTGTTGCAGTGCCGCCGAGGACGGCGCCGAGTTCAGCGAGAGTGAGGCGAGCGAGGACAGGTCGTACCGGGACAGGTCTTGTTCCAACAAACGGGTGGCCATGGTCGGCATGGCGCCCCAATTGGTGATGCGTTCGCGTTCGATCAGGCGCAGCACCCGGTCCGCGTCGAACGAGCCCTGGTACAGCACGGACGTATCGCCGGTTACCAGTCGAGGCGCCACCAGGTTGTGCAGGCTCGCGATGTGGAACAGCGGGGAGGTCAGCAGGAACCTGCGGCCGCTCGGCGGTTCGGTCGCGCCTTTGAGCTCGGCGGCCAGTGTGTCGTTGAACAGGTGATAACCGATGACCGCAAGCACATTTCGATGCGAATGCACCGCGCCCTTCGGCCGTCCGCTGGTACCGCTGGTGTACAGGATGGCCGCCGGGTCGTCCTCGGCCACTTCCGCGAGTGGGAGTGCGCCGCTGCCGAATTCGGCGATCAGCGCGGGCAGGTCGTGCTCCATGGTGAGCACCGGCACGCGAATATCCAACTCCGCCACCAGCGCCGCGCGTTTCGCGTCGACGACGAGCACGGCGGGCCCGGTGTGCTCGACGCCGTAGGCGATCTCGCGCGGCGTCCACCACGCGTTGTAGCCCACCGCGATCGCGCCCAGGCATTGCGCCGCCCAGAACGTCATGACCCATTCGGGGGTGTTCGCGGCCAGAATGCCGACCCGATCACCCTTTCCGATGCCGTATCGGTCGCGCAGCGCCCTGGCCAGCGCCCCGACCGCCGCCGCATGCTCGGTGAACGACACCCGGCGGTCCTCGGTGACGAGATAGTCGCGCTCCCCCCACGTGATCGACGCCGCAAGCACGTCGCCGAGCGACTTGCCACGGTGCCGCAACACCGGAAGCGGTGTGCCGAGCACATCCTCGACCACCATCTCGAATCGCCCACCGGGTCCGGTGAGTCGGGCCGCCGCCGCGGCGGCCAAGGCCTGTAGGTCGAAAGGCTTTGTCATCTACCGCACTTCCTCGTCGTTGGCCCTTACCGCGGTGAACACCGAGTGTAAGTAGGCGTCGGCGCGGGCGGAGCCGATTAGTCCGGGCGCCATCTTGTTCATGGTGTAGGCGAAGGTGATTCGGTGATCCAGATCGTTGACGACGATGGCGCCGCCGAGTCCGGCCCACCAGCAGACGCGGCCGTCGGGGACCTGCGGCGCGGTCTGTGGCTGGGGGAGGCCGTAGCCGATGCCGAAGCGAAGCGGCACCAGCAGCGCCAAATCGGTTCCGTCCGACTGTTGCTCGAAGATCAGCTCGATTGTTTTCTCCGACAACAGCCTTCGGCCGTCGAGCACACCGCCACCGGAAACCAGTGACTGAATCCTGGCCACCGAACGGGCATTGCCGTGGCCGTTCACCGCGCCGATCTCGGCCCGCCGCCACGCGGCGCTGTTGGCTTCCTCGAGCTCGAGCAGTGGACTGGTGAGGGTCTTGACCAGAATGCTCGTCTGATCGAGCGAAGCCATGTCGAACTCCAGCCGCGGCGGCGGGATCAGCGCCGCGATGCGGTGGTGGAGTTCGGGACCGGTGCCGATATGGAAGTCAGCGCCAAGCGGATCGGCGAGTTCCTCGGCGAAGAACTGCCCGAGGCCGCGGCCGGTGATGCGGCGGATCACCTCGCCGACCAGGTGCCCGTAGTTCAGTGCGTGATAGCCCGACGCGGTACCCGGTGCCCACCACGGCGGTTGGGCGGCGAGCCGAGCGCTGGCCGCCTCGGTGTCGTAGATATCGGCAAGCTCGATCGGTCGTGCCCAGCCGGAGACGCCGGAGGTATGTCCGAGGATGTGCCGAATCTCGATGTCGCCCTTGCCGTTCGCCGCGAACTCCGGCCAATAGTGCGCGACCCGCTGCCGTACGTCCAGCTCGCCGCGATCGACAAGCAGCAGCGCGGACAGCGCGGTCATCGTCTTGCTGATCGAGAAGACGTTGACCAGGGTGTCCTCGGTCCACGGCACGGTGCGCTCGCTATCGCGGTACCCGCCCCAGAGGTCGACGACGGGCTCGCCGTCGACCGTCACACAGATGGCCGCGCCGAGCTCCTCGCCCGAGGCGAGCTGATTCGCCAATTCCTCTCGGACACCGGCGAATTGGTCGGTACAGAAGCCGGAAATTGTCATCGGTCATGCGCTCTCGAGCGCCCTGGCTGGCACCGGTAGTGCGTAACCGTTCGCGGCGGCACGCTTTGCGCCCCTTGCCATTTCCTTGTTCATATCGCGCACGTACGGCTCGAACTCGAGCTGGATGGTGTGTCGAGGCGAGTTGTAGTAGCGCCCGCTCCTGCGCTGCTCCGCCGCGCGGATCGCCTCGTGCATCTCCGGTTCCGAAGGCGGCAGGTACTTGCCGGTGAGGTAGGCGGCGACCAGCTTGCTCTGCTGCTCAGCGAAATTCACCAGGGTCGGCAGCGGTTGCGCCAGGCCCAGGTAGAACAGGTTGTCCACGCCCGGCTTCATCATCTGCTTGAACAGCGGGATGCGATTCTGCTCGTCCGGCACCAGGTTCGGATCCGAGAAGAACGGGAAGCTGATGTGATAGCCGGTGGCACAGACGATCACGTCCACCTCCTCGGTGCTGCCGTCGGCGAAGCGAACCCGCGGACCCTCCAGCGCCGTGATGGCGGGCTTGAACGCGATATCGCCGCAGCCTGCGCGGTGCAGGAACTCCTCGCTGGCCGACGGATGCGCCTCGAACGGCAGGTGATCGGGCTTGGGCAGCCCGTAGAACTCCATGTCGCCGCGGAACTTACGGACGAAGCGCTGCTTGAGTTTCAGGCTGACCTTGCGCGGAATCCAGGACGGCACGCTCTGCTTGTCACCGACCTTGCCGTTCACGTACTTCGGCAGTACCCAGACGCCGCGCCGGGCGGAAACGGTGAGCTTTGCCGCGACGAAGCGCTGCGACAGTTCCGAGGCGATGTCGAGCCCGGAATTGCCCATGCCGACCACGACGACCCGCTTGCCGCGCATATCGACCGGGTCGAACGGATCGTTGTAGGCGTGGCTGTGCAGCAGCACGCCGTCGAATTCGCCGGGGTAATCGGGGGTGCGCGGATCCCAGTGGTGACCATTGCAGACGATCAGCACGTCGTAGTCGCGGGTGCGGCCGTCGCTCGCGGTGACAAGCCAGCGGCCGTCGGTCTGTCGTTCGGCCGCGGTGACTTTGGTGTCGAACAGGATCTTGTCCCGGAAGCCGAAATGATCGACGTAATCCTTGAAGTACTGGAACAACTGCGAATGGTGCGGGAAATCCGGCCAGTCCTCGGGCGCCGGATAGTCCTCGAATGCCAGTCGGAACTTGCTGGTATCGATGTGCAGCGACTGGTAGCACGCCGACATACCGTTCGGATTCTTGAAGTACCAGTTGCCACCGACCTCGTCGGACGCCTCGAACAGATCGAACGGAATGCCGAAGTCCCGCAGCCGTTTCGCGGTGGTGATGCCGGAGGGGCCTGCGCCGATGACGCAGACCATGGGCAGAGTGGGTTGAGTCAATTCACTTGTCCTCGTGCTGGGAGGGGGCGGTCACCTGCCTGCGGCGCCGAAACCGTCCGTAGCCGTGCGGCTTCCGGAGTGACGTAGGCAACAAGGTAGCACTCACTAGACATGGTGTCTAGTGAATGACATATTGTCTAGTGAAGGCGGTGGATGCCGTCGGCGTCAGTAGACTTGCTCAGCGAAAGTCGCACGTCAGCACAACTTTCGACCGACAAGGGGTAGCCGTTGCGTACGAACCCGAATCCGACGGGCAGCACTCTGCGGGACGAGCAGAAGCAGCAGACCAGGGCGCGGCTGATGGCCGGTGCCAAGGAGCTGTTCAGCACCAGCGGCTACGCGGCGGTGCGGGTCGACGACATCGCCGCCGCCGTCGGCTGCAGCCGCGCCACCTTCTACCTGCACTTCACCAGCAAGCTCGAGGTGCTGCGCGCGATCGCCGAACAGAGCACAGCCCCCAGCGCACTGCACTTCTACGAGGACCTGGATCGGGTGCTCGACACCGGCTCTCGCGCCGAGTTCGTCGCCTGGGTGTCCCGTGCCATCGAGTGGTTCCATGAATATCGGGACCTGCTGCCCGCCTGGGACGAGGCCACCGCGCTGGAGCCGGAGTTCCGCGAGATCGCCCGCAACGGGATTCTCGCCCTGCCCAATGCGATGACGTCCTATCTCGACCGCTGGCCCGCCGATCGCGCCGATGAGGCGCGGCTGCGCGTGGAACTGCTTGTCGCCCAACTCGAGCGCTTTTTCACCCGCTGGGCGGTCCAGGGCACCATCCATGTCTCCGCCGAGCGAGCCGCCGAGGTGCTCACCGATATTTGGTTCCCCGCGCTGCGGGCGCCGGTCGAACAGGGCTGAGTGACAGGGCGATTTGTGGGCCTGGTTCGCGCGTAGCTCGATATTCGCTGGCCGCGTGGGAATCGTGTTCTGGGACTCGATTTCGAAGCAGAGTGTAAATCTGTCGGTGCGGTGCGGCATCATCTGTGCACGCAGCCATCCACGAATATTGCTCGGAGTCACCATGCCGTCGCCTAAAACCAAGCCCAAGCCATTGTCGGACAGCGAGATTCAGCGGATCGCCACGGATATCGCCGGCGGCCGCCCGCCCATGGTGTGGTTCACCGCCGCCGCGGTGGGCGTGCCGGAAGGACGGTCGGGAAAGGTGATCTCCCTCGGCGACCCGGCCGATGGAGACTTCCTGCAGGTCCGGCCCACCGGATCGAAGGATGTACTGTCCTTTTCTCCGACAGAAGTGACGTTGACCAAGCCGCCACGAGGGGCGGCGACCGTTTCCACTGCCCAGCCGAAGTCGACAACCAGGAAGGAATCACCCGTGACCCAGCCGTCGACCTTGACGAGCACTGCGACACCAACCACTACCAGTTCTGTCACGCCGCCACCGGTCGTCCCGAAACCCGTTGCGAGCACCCCGGAATCGGACGAACAAGACAGCGGCGCGAGCAAGCCCGCCGCCAAGCCCGCCACGGCGGGTACCGCGACCAAGGCCGCCAAGGCGCCGGCCCGGCCGAAGGCGAAGACGCCAGAGGTCACCGTCACGCTCACCGGAACCGCCGACGGCGAATGGTCCGTCGACGTGGTCAGCGGCAAGAAGCGCGCCGTACGTGGTCTCGCGGTGCCGAGTTCGGCGGTGGCGCAGGCCGCCAAGATTCTGCATCCCGAGGTGGCCGAAGTGGTGGCGGGCATTCTCGACGCGGCACGGGAGGCGCAGGAGGCCAAGGTGCAGCAGCTGCAGGCCGAGCTGGAGGCCGCAAGGCGGCTGCTCGACGAGCTCGTCGACTAGTTCAGACCGCGGTGCTGGTGGATCTGGTGCTCGCGCGCCAGATCCGCCGCCCCGACTCGTTCGGGGCGTGCCGCGCCGGGTCGTTGGCCATGTGCCGCACGGAGTCGGGCGCGTGCCGCGCGTCGTCGTGGAACGCGTAGCCGAGCGAGTATTCCTTCGCGTGGTACATGGCCGAATCCGCGTCCCGGATGAGGTCGTAGACGGTCGACTCGGTGCTGCGCGGACACCCGCAGGCGATCCCGATGCTGGCGGTGATCGGGATCTCGCCGGCGCTCAACTCGAAAGGGCGGACGAACGCGCCGAGCAGCCGCTCGGCCAGGGTCGCGGCTTCCTGCCGATCCAATGGCGAAAGCACCACGAACTCGTCACCGCCATACCGCGCGACCACATCATCGCGCTGCACCACCCGCCGAATTCGCGAGGCCGCGTTAGCGATCAGCTCATCCCCCACCGCATGCCCATAACTGTCATTGACCATCTTGAAGCCGTCGAGATCGATGAACAGCAGACACAACGGCTGCTCCGCCCAGCGCTCGGTGTTGCGGTGCAGTGCGCGTAGTAACGCCGATCTGTTCAACAGCCCGGTGAGCACGTCGTGGTCGGCCTGATACTGCGCGCGCCGCTCGCTGCGGGAGCTGCGCACGATGGCGCGCTCGCTGCGGACAAGCACCCCGATAAGCAGCAGTGCGAACAGCGACGACACCACCGCCCGATTCAACGGGTCCAGCGAGGAGCCGACAATCGGCACCAGCGACGCCACGATCAACGCGACCGCGATGAAGCTGGCACGCTGACGCGAGTGATGCGGATGGATCCGCCGTGGCATCCCCAGACTCGTCATCGTCGGGTGCAGCGCCGCGACGCCGACGATCGCGTACGCCGCGAGTAGTGGCCCTACCTGCATGTCGCGGTTGATCGTCACGGTGCCCGCCGCTGTCAGGTTGTCGGCGAGATCGCCGAGCAGTGCCGCGCCCAGCCCGAGATGTACCAGTTCTAGTGAGGTTTCCGAGCGGGTCGAGGTGGCCACCGAATGCGCGACGAGCGTCAGCAACAGCGCGTCGAGCACCGGATAACTGGCCGCCACCATCGTATGCAGCACGGTGTCGTGCGTCTGGAGGATCGGTGAGATGAGGAAAGTCCACGACGCGAGGAGCGCGCCGAGCCCGATCAGCCCAGAGTCCAGCAGCAGGTCATAGTTGCCGCGCACCTGACGCGGTCGCAGCCAGATCAGGGCGGCGAGGCCGACCGTCAGGTATCCGAGCAATGTGAACGCGTCGTTCAGGCCGTTGTCGGCATCGCGCAACGCGGCCCCCGTCGCGGACAGCACGGCCGAACACGACAGCAGATACCACGGCAGCGGATGGGCGGGCCGGTGTGCCCACAGGCCGAAGCCGATCATGGCCAGCGTGCCCGCAACGATGGCCGTCATCGTGAGATACGACAGCAGCGAGGAACCGGCCGTCAGATGGAGCCCGATGATGACCGCGCTGCCCCCGAGAAGCAGTGCGTACCATCGTGTTCGGAGCAGGTATCGCCGCTCCGACTGTCGCTCTGCGACTGCCATCAGCCCCCCTAGGTCGCTCCATCCCCGGTGAACCAGGCCCCGTAGAAGGTTAGTGAATCCTCCACCGAGACCTCGAGGTTCGCTGTGCCGAGCATCGTCAACACGCGTTCGGTGAACCAGGACCGAGTGTTGTTGTACGAGCAGATGTCCCAACCGACCGCGGCACGGTCGGCAACCAGAACCTGGACAACTGATTCGATCATGGCACGAAATGCGGGTCCTTGTCGTGCACTTGGCGCAACAAGGGTGATGCCGACGTAATAGATCGCGTCGCGCGTCGCGTGTTCCGGGAATCGAGCGGTGAGATATTCCGGACTGATCCACGAGATCGTGTCGAGGTGTTTGGTCAGTGTGGTCAGCCCGATCGGTTCTCCGGCATCATTCCATACCACGTGTTTGTCCACCCTGGGATCGACCATTTCCGCCCGGAATTCGTCGGGATCCAGCACCTGCTTGACAAGCGTTTTGGTGCGTAGCGGGCCGAACGACTCCTCGTACAGGCGGTGGAATACGGCTATCTGCTCGTCCGGGATCTTGGTTTCGATGGTGAGGTGCAGGTTGTTCATTGGCGCCAACTCCAGTGGATCGTATGGTATGCGGCAAGCCCCGATGCGCAGGTCGGCGCGGCCGGCGAAGCGAGTTTCGGTCGTGCGCAGGGGGACCGGGCCGAAGTTTTCCGGCCGGTTGCGTGTCATGTCATCCACGCTTGACTGGATCAGCGTCCTCACCGTTTCGACGGCTTCGGTTTCGGCCTCGTGCTCGACGAAAAGGCCTGCGCCGGAAGTCATCGTCGCGCTGCACCCAGCCGATGCCCGCTGTCTCGCTGGGTTCATTGGCATGCCGGGTGGCGTACCCGCGGTAGAGGTGGTTACCCCACAGGATCGGCTCGCGCACTCGGCCGGTGTGTTCCAAGGAGGTGCGCGGCGGGAGGTGACCATGCGGCCCTACTAGACCGCTGCGCGGGATGGTGTGAATCATAGTGCTCTTCCAGAAAACCCGACCCCAATTTGCAGGCCGGTATTGCAACAAATTCGACTGTGCCCCACAAACGCGAATCGCGCACCTTCGACGGCCGAAAGCAATGCTCCTGCGGCGTGTCTCGTAACGTGGGGCGGGGCAAGCGGACACGACAAAAACGGAGGGCAAGTGCGGACGTGGGTTGCGCCGGGGCGGGTCAACATCATTGGTGAGCACACCGACTACAACGACGGCTATGTGCTGCCGATCGCGTTGCCGCTGGTGGTGGAGTGCGCGGCGAGCGTGCGTGCGGACGGGAACGTGCGGGTGGTCTCGCGGCAGCGGCCGGACGAGACGGTGCTCGTCGGGGTGGGCGAGCTGGCGGCGCAGCGGGATCGGGTGCCGGGGTGGTCGCGGTATCCGCTCGGCGTTGTCGCCGAATTCGTGCGGCGCGGCCACGCGATCGGTGGGGTCGACCTCGCGCTGGATGGTGCGGTGCCGATCGGTGCCGGGCTGTCGTCGTCCGCGGCGCTGTCCTGTGCGGTGGCGATCGCGCTGCGGGATCTGTTCGCGCCCACCGTCACCGACCGCGAACTGATCGAGGTCGCCCGTGCCGCGGAGAACGACTATGTCGGCGCGCCGACCGGTTTGCTGGATCAGTCGGCTTCGATCATGTGCACGGCAGGGCACGCGCTGTTCCTCGACGTGCGACGCTTCGCCGCCAGCGACGATGCGAATGCTGTTGCGCACGAACAGATTCCGTTCGACCTCGCGCGATTCGGGCTGGAGCTGTTGGTGATCGACACCGGCCAGCCGCACGAACATGTCGACGGCGGCTACGCCGAGCGCCGCGCCCAATGTGAAGCTGCCGCCGCACAACTCGGCGTACCCGCGCTGCGCGATGTCGATTCGGTGGCCGCGCTCGACCGGATCTCCGACGACGTGTTGCGTCGCCGGGCTCGCCACGTGGTGACCGAGAACGCGAGAGTGTTGTCAGTTGCCAAAAGATTGCGGTCCGGTGCGGATCCACGCGCGATCGGGCCGATCCTCACCGAGGGACATGCCTCGCTGCGTGACGATTTCGAGGTGTCGACGCCCGCGCTGGACGCGGCGGCCGACGCGGCGGTCGCGGCGGGAGCACACGGCGCGCGGATGGTCGGCGGTGGATTCGGCGGCAGTGTCATCGCGCTCGTCGATCGAGAGCACACCGACGCCGTGGTCGCCGCCGTGCGGAATCGGTTCGCCGACGCGGGCTTTGCCGAGCCGCGCACCTTCGTCGTCGGCCCGGCGGCCGGTGCGCACCGCGCCGACTGATCGAGCGCCCAGGTTTTTGTGTCCCATTGTGGCCCGCGAGTGAGGCACAATCACGCAGAGTAGGTGTCGGCCGACACCATTCGGTCGGCGACGAGTGAGTCGCGCGCGCCACGCAGTACCCGTAGACGCACGTTCTCGCACCACGAGAATCTCGCTCGACGCCCGGTTTCACCGCCAGGAGGGACGCTGTGCCGCTTGCCGATTCACCTGTTCTGACGTCCGCGCTGCTCGCCGCCGAACCGCGGTCGACGGCATCGACCTATTTAGATGCTTCATCAACTCTGCGACTTGACGCGTCTCCCGTCGACTTCGCCCTGGTCGCCTTGTATTTCGTGTTCGTACTCGGCATCGGCCTGCTCGCCAGACAGCGCGTCTCGTCCAGTATCGACTTCTTCCTGTCCGGGCGGTCGCTGCCCGCCTGGGTGACCGGGCTCGCGTTCATCTCCGCGAATCTCGGTGCCGTCGAGATCATGGGCATGTCGGCCAACGGCGCCCAGTACGGCTTCCCCACCTTCCACTACTTCTGGATCGGCGCGGTGCCCGCCATGCTGTTCCTCGGCGTGGTGATGATGCCGTTCTACTACGGCTCGAAGGTGCGCAGTGTGCCCGAGTTCATGCGCAGGCGCTTCGGCACCGGCGCGCACTTGGTGAACGCGCTCAGCTTCGCGATCGCCCAGGTACTGATCGCTGGCGTCAACCTGTATCTGCTCGGCAGCATCCTGAACGTGCTGCTCGGCTGGCCGCTGTGGTTGTCGGTGGTCATCGCGGCGGTGATCGTGCTCTCCTACATCACCCTCGGCGGATTGTCGGCCGCGATCTACAACGAGGTGCTGCAGTTCTTCGTCATCGTGGCGGCGCTGCTGCCGCTCACCCTGGTCGGCCTGCACAAGGTCGGCGGCTGGGATGGCCTGCGGGACAAGGTGACCGCGTCACCGGGCGGCGGTGCGCAACTGGATTCCTGGCCTGGTAACGAGCTCAGCGGGTTCAGCAACAACATCCTCTCGGTGATCGGCATCGTGTTCGGGCTCGGGTTCGTGCTCTCGTTCGGCTACTGGACAACCAACTTCGTCGAGGTGCAGCGCGCGTTGGCGACGCACTCCATCTCGGCGGCGCGGCGCACCCCGATCCTCGGTGCCTATCCGAAGATGTTCATCCCGCTGATCGTGGTGATTCCCGGCATGATCAGCGCGGTGCTCGTGCCGCAGATGAGCGAGTACAAGGCGGCGAAGGTCGCGAATCCGGACTTCACCAGCGACACCACCTACAACCAGGCGCTGTTGTATCTGATGAAGGAGGTGCTGCCGAACGGCCTGCTCGGCGTCGGCATCGCCGGTCTGCTCGCGGCGTTCATGGCGGGTATGGCGGCCAACATCTCGGCGTTCAACACGGTGTTCAGCTATGACCTGTGGCAGCAGTACGTGCGCAAGGACCGCCGGGACGGATACTACCTGACCGTCGGCCGGTTGGCCACCGTCGGCGCGACCGTGGTGGCGATCTTCACCGCGTTCATCGCGTCGAGCTTCAGCAACATGATGGACTATCTGCAGACCCTGTTCAGCTTCTTCAACGCACCGCTGTTCGCGACGTTCATCCTCGGCATGTTCTGGAAACGGATGACGCCGACCGCGGGCTGGATGGGTCTGGTCTTCGGAACCGGTTCCGCCGTGGTGGTTTTCATCCTGCACCAGACCAAGGTGTTCCACCTGTCCGGCCAGGGTTCGAGCTTCTTGGCCGCTGGTGTCGCGTTCGTGGTCGACATCGTGGTGAGCGTGCTCGTCACCCAGGTGACCAAGCCCAAACCCGTGGCCGAACTCGTCGGCCTGGTCTATTCGGAAACCCCGAAGGAAGCACGCACCGATCCGGAGCAGGGTTCACTGCCCTGGTATCAGCGCCCGGTGCTGCTCGCTGGCATCGCCCTGGTGCTCGTCATCGCCCTCAACATCATCGTCGGATAAGGAGCCGCAATGCTTTTCGACATCCGCACCATCGTCGGCACCCTGCTCGGCAGCTACGGCGTCATCCTGGTCATCACCGGGTTGGTCAGCAATACCGCCGCCGACCAAGCCAAAACCGGCAACATCAACGTCAACCTCTGGGCGGGATTGGGGATGGCCATAGTCGGCCTGCTCTTCATCGCCTGGGTCGTCCTGCGTCCGATCGCCGTGCCGGAGAAATCGCCTGCCGCGGAGATCGACGAGGAGCCGTCGACCACTCCCTAGCGAACGCGTGCGAAGGCCCTGCCCAATCCACGGGCGGGGCCTTCGTTGTGCGTTGCGTATCGCGCAGCGCAGACCGATCGGTCCGGTGATGCTGTTCACAAGTAGCTGACCAGCGGGTATTCCTGAGCGAAATGCGTTTGTTCGAGGGAAGTGGCGCACCGTACCGTTAGTTCGGTTTGTTCAGCTAACGAATCAGGAATGGAGTGAAACGCCATGAAACCAGTGACTGAGCGCGACATCAGGTCGTCGTTCATCAACTGTTCCAAGACCGAGGCCAAAAAGCTGCCGGTGCCACAGAATCTCGACGATCGTCCCTGGGACGACCTCGACTTCCTCGGCTGGAGCGATCCGTCGCTGCCGGGCCGGTGCTATCTGGTCATGCCGAACGACGACGACGAGCTGGTCGGGGTCGCGCTGCGCTACGAAACCGGCGGGTCGGGTCGAGCCCAGATGTGCTCGATCTGCCTGACCACGCACACCGGCAGCGGCGTCTCCCTGCTGACGGCGGCCAAGGCGGGTCCGTCCGGACGCAAAGGCAACACGATCGGCACCTACATGTGCACCGATCTCGCCTGCCCGCTGTACGCGCGCGGCAAGAAGACCCCGGCGCTCGGCAATCGGTACCGGGAGAATCTGAACCCCGAGGAGAAGGTCGAGCGGATGCTCGCCAATGTGCGGGCGTTCATCGCCAGGCTCTACAGCTAGCCGCTAGCTGACCAAGTCCGCGTATTCGAAATGGAGGTAGATGCCATGCGCCGACACTTGACATTCGGCCCGCCGAACCCGCACCCCGAGTTCCGCGACAGCGCAAGCACACTCGGGGTGCACGGGGTTCCTCTCCGGTCGAGACGGCCTGGCCGCCAGTAGCCAGACCGCCTCATCCGGAGAGGAACCGCCTTACGCCGCACGCATTCTCGCCCTGAGCCCCACCAGCACGTCGACGGCGAGGAACACGAGCAGGCTCAGCCCGACCAGCGGGACGAACCAGCCGACCAGCAGCGCAGCGGCGATCACCGGCACCGCGTACCACGGCGAGGTCCTGCGCAACGCGCCCCGTCGCGGCGCCCGGCCGAGCGCGGGCCGTCCCGCCCGCTTGGTCGGCCGCCTGCGCCACCACATGAGGTAGCCGCGCACCAGCACCGTGATCAGTCCGATCATGACGGCGAGCAGTAACAACTGATTGAGCAGCCCGAACATCAGGCCCATGTGGAATTGGATGCCCCAGTTGGTGAGCTTGGCCATCAGCGGCCAGTCGGCGTACGCGAGGCGATCGGTAACCGCGCCGGTGGCGCCGTCGACCGCGACCGCGTCGACGGTGTAGGTGCCCGGCATCCGCCGTTCCTTCACCGCGAACGCCTGACCCGGCTTGGCCGGGATGGTGATCTCGGCGCCCTGGGTCACGCCGTTGGCGCGTGCGGTCGCATAGACCTGATCGACCTGGGCGATCCGGTCGTTCGGGTTGGCCGCAGCGGGCGTTGCTTCGTGGCCGCCGTGCTGATCGCCGCTCGAATCATGAACGGGTGCAGTGGTTCCCGGCAATGCCGTGGTGATCGTGGGTGTGGTCCAGCTCAGCTGCTGACGCAGTTCGGTGATGTTCGCGCCCGCGTAGGTCGACCAGGTCATGCCGGTCGCGGACAGCAGCAGGATGATCGGAAGCACCCACATGCCGACGGACCCGTGCCAGTTCACCGTCCGGCCTCGGCTGTTCTGCGAACGGTCCGGCGCGAACAGCCAGCCCGCCGAGTTCCGGTTGCGCCGGGTGCGCACCCGGCGCCACCACACCACCAGACCGGCCAGCGCGATGACCCACAACCAGGACGCGGCCAGCTCGCTGTAGAGGCGGCCGGGCTCGCCGAGGTGCAGATCGCGATGCAGCCGATCGATCCAGGTGCGCAACGGAAGTGCGCCGGAGCTGCCGTAGACGACGGAGTCGCCCACCGGCTGCGCCGTGTACGGGTTGACGAAGACGGCGCGTCGCTCGGACTCGCCGAGCGACGGGTCATTGAAGAGCACGCGGGTGGTGTCCTGCGCGCCAGGGGCGGGTGCGACCGCGGCCAACGCGAGGTTCGGCTGGGTCGCGACGGCGGCGCTGATCTGCTCGGACAGCGGCTTCGGGGTACCGGTCGCCTCGGCGGTCAGCAGGTCGTGCGAGACGATCGACTCGAGGGTCGGCGAGATCGCGTAGAGGGCGCCGGTGACGGCGGCGACGAGAATGAACGGGGCGACGAATACGCCCGCGTAGAAATGCAGGCGCATGGCCAACGCGTACAGCCCATTTCGAGCCGCAGGTGTGCTCGGGCGCGCGGGGGTGTGCTCGGGTGCGGGAGGGGGTAATTCGGCGTCGGGGGTAATGGTTTCTGTTGTGCTCACGGTCATTTCGTTTCTGCGGTTCGGGAACCCGGTGGGGGCGGGCGTTGTCTCCGATGTGCGGTCGGGACTCTGTGGCTCAGGGGAAGTACGGCACGTGTCTGCGGCATGCGTTGAGCCACAACATATGTCGAGGGTGCTGCGTCGGATCGCCGTGATTCGGGGCCTTGCACACGCGGGTTCGGCTGCGTCTGGGAAAGGCTTCGGCAGCATCGATGCCGGTGCGGCGGCGGAGATGCCAACAGGGATGACGAGGCCGACCGGGGCGGCGATGTCAACGAGACTCCGACGTCAACGGATTGGCAACGTATGAGCGACATCAACGGATCGGCGACGTCAACGTTTTCAGCGATGACAGCCGCAGTGACTGTTGCGCCTATGTCGGCGGTGCGGTCTCGTGCTGCGATGCGCCGGTGGATCGACTGCGCGATATGCGATGGCTTGCCCAATGTTCGCGAGCACGTCCAAGGTGCGTGCCGGAACACGCATTTCGTGCCTCTAGCGCCGCAGCGAGATCAGCTACTGACAGCGATTGGTGGCCCGCGGGTCCGCAGTGATTCGGTGGTGAAGACGCGCAGGATGACGCGGTCGCGATGGCTGATGCGCAGCGGAGCTGCGTCGGCGAGGACAGGCGCGGGCGTCTGGGACCGCAATACCTGGAAGAGCACCGAGGTGCCCGTCCGGTAGGCGGCTTCCGCGCCGCGGATCACGATGGCGGCGGCCACGGCCGCTAGCAGATGCGCGGTGAGCATCGCCGGTGTCAGCTGCGCATCGCCGTGATGCAGGTGACCTGAACTGAACCCCATGGTCAGATGGCCGAGCAGCTGCCCGGCGATGAGCGCGGTGATCAATCCGACGGAGGTGTCACGCAGTGGCGCGAGACCGGCCACGGAGGCGCCGATCACCGCTGCGGCCGCGACCAACAGGGCCAGCGTCGTACCGTCCGGCGACATGCCGCCCGACGCCCAACCGTGTGCCGCAACGGAAATGGTCCCCGAGATCGCACCGGCCGAACCACCGCGCACCCGCGCGACGGCGCCGCGGTGCCCCGCGGCGGACCGGCCGAACTCGATACTCACGCGCTGATAGTAGCCGACGAATTGCGCGCATCCACCCTGTCGGCAAACGCCCGAAAAACACCCGGAAACCGAATCCGCGGCGATCACATGCGAATCACAGCCGCACGCCGTTTGATCTTCCGCACCGGAAATCGCATGTGCGGTTCTCGGTGCGGCAAATCAGAAGGCGTGCGGCTATGGCGGAGACGATCGGAGCTGCCCGACTCAGGGCGCCCGGAGCGGTCAGCTCGCGTCGACTTCCATCTCGATGAGCGGCTTGCGGAGCAGCTTGCCGGTGGCGTTGCGGGGGAGCTCGTCGAGGAAGATCACCTCGCGCGGCACCTTGTAGCGGGCCAGGTTCGCCTTGACGAAGTCCTTGATCTCCAGCGGGTCGCGCTTGGAGTCGGGGCCGGGAACGACGAACGCGCGCAACCGCTTTCCGAACTCGCGATCGTCGACACCGACCACGGCGGCCTCGAAGATGTCCTCGCGCCCGGCGATCAGGTTCTCCACCTCGAGCGGGAAGACGTTCTCGCCGCCGGAGACGATCATGTCGTCGTCGCGGCCGTCGATGTAGAGCAGGCCGTCGGCATCGAAGTGCCCGACGTCGCCGCTTGACATCATGCCGTCGACGACCTCCTTGGTGCGGCCGTCGGTGTAGCCGGTGAACGCGAAGCCGTTGTCGACGAAGATGGTGCCGGTGACGTTCGGCCGGGTGATCGGCTTGCGGTTCTCGTCGAGCAACACGATCTTGATCCCGACCGGAGCCTTGCCCGCGGTGGTCGGCGCTTTGCGCAGGTCCTCGGGGGTGGCGACCGTCATCACGGCGCATTCGGTGGAGCCGTACAGGTTGTAGAGGCTGTCGCCGAAGTAGTCGAGCGTGCGGGTGACCACGTCGGGCGCGATGGCCGAGCCCGCCGCGAAGATCACCTTGATGGTGCTCGGGTCGTACTTGGCGAGCACCTCGTCGTCGAGGTCGAGGATGCGCTGCAGCATGGTCGGCACGACCACCAGCGAATCGGCCCGGTGCTTCACGATGTTTGCCAGCGTCTGCTCCGGGTCGAAGCGGCGCTGCTGGAAGACGACCCGGTTGCCGAGGGCGAGGCCGATGGTGAACTGGGAAAGCCCGGTGCCGTGGAAGATCGGCGCCGCCATGATCATGGTGCCGTTGTGCGGCAGCGGCACCCGGTCGACGAACTGGGCGGAGGCGAACGGGCTCACCCGGTCGCGCGGCGCGCCCTTCGGGGTTCCGGTGGTGCCGCTGGTCAGGATCACCATGCCGCCCGGCTTCGCGGGTGCTGGCAGCGGATCGGTGGACCGGCCCGCGGACAGCGACTCGATGGTCGCGGTCGACGGATCGACATTGTCCTTCGCGTCGACCCAGGTGAGCACCCGCGGAATCTCGGCGGGGATGGCGCTCATCAGGTCGACGAACTCGCTGTCGTGCAGCACCGCCTTCACCTGCTCGCGCGCGGCGACGTCGGCGAACTGCGGCTTGGCGAATCCGGTGTTCATCAGCACCGTGCGCACCCCGAGCTTGCCGGTCGCGAGCAGGCTCAGCACCATGCCTCGGTGGTCGCGGGCCAGGACCGCCACCACGTCACCGGGTTGTAGACCCTGTGCCGCGAGGCCGCGGGCCAGCGCGTTCGACTGCTCGTTCAGCTGGCCGAAGGTCAGCTCACCGCCCTCGTCGACGATGGCGCCCGCGCCGGGTCTGGTCTGTGCGGCGTGCATGACCACACCGGCGAACGGGCCGAACTTGAGCACGTTGAACGCGGACCGCGCGGCGTGATCAGGGCGGAGCGGATTGAACAGCCGCCGCTTGACCATGACATTCACGCCGAGGGCGAGAACGCCGGCCTTGCGCGCAGTGCCACTCAACGCGGGGAAGGAGACAACCATTCGACAACAACCTTCCGGCGGTCCCACCCGGTGCGAGCCGGTGGGTGGTGCGGACCGCAGCTTCGGGATCCAGTGCTATCGCTAACAATAGCAACCATCTGTAACCCGGTGTGTCACGTATCTCAACACTAGCTACCGATGGGTAACCAGTTGGGGTCGCGCCGCCCCGATCAGGCGGGAACCTCGTACTCCACCAGCACCCGGCGCAGCAGCTTGCCGGTCGGGTTGCGCGGCAGATCATCGAGGAAGACCACCTCGCGCGGCACCTTGTAGCGGGCCAGATTGTTCTTGACGAAGGCTTTGATCTCTTCGCTGTCGGGGGTGTGGCCCGGCTCGGGAACGACGAACGCGCGCAACCGCTTGCCGAATTCGGCGTCGTCCACCCCGACGACCGCCGCGTCGAAGATGTCCTGACGCTCGAGCAGCAGGTTCTCCACCTCCTGCGGGAAGACGTTCTCGCCGCCGGAGACGATCATGTCGTCGTCGCGGCCGTCCACCATCAGGAGTCCGTGCTCGTCGATGTGGCCGACATCACCGCTGGACATGAAGCCGTCGATGATCTGTTTGCTGCGGCCGTCGGTGTAGCCCTCGAACGGTGTGCCGCTGCGGATGAAGATGCGCGCGGTCGTATTGATCGTGCTGACCTGCTTGTCGTTGTCGTTGTAGAGCCGCACTTCGCAGGTGATCGGCGCGCGTCCGACGGTGCCGGGGGCCAGCGCGAGTTCCTCCGGATTGGCGACGGTGGCGACCGAGCATTCGGTGGAGCCGTACAGGTTGTACAGCACGGGCCCGAACACCTGGGTGGCCTTGATGGTGAGCTCCGGCGACAGCGCGGAGCCCGCGAGCAGGATGCACTTCAGCGAGGAGATGTCGTACTTGGCGCGGATGGCCGGATCCAGTTCCGTCATCCGGTGCAGCATGGTCGGCACCGCGACCAGCATCTCCGCCTTGTGCTCAGCCACCAGCCGCAGCGTTGCCTCGGCGTCGAATCGCCTGCGCACCACCACCTTATTGCCCATGGCCATGCCGACGAGCCAGGTGCCGAACCCGGTGCTGTGGAAGATCGGCGACACGATCACCTGAGCACCCTTGTCCGGGAAGGGAATTCGGTCGAGGAACTGCGCGGTGGCCAGTGGCGACACCTTGACCCTTGTCGCGCCCTTCGGCAGGCCGGTGGTGCCGCTGGTGAGGATGATGAAGCCGCCCGGCTTGCTCGGGTTTGGCAGGTCGGCACTGGCGTTGTTCTGCACCAGATCGTCGAGAGTCTGTGCGCCCGAAGGCAATTCGGTACCCTCGTCCACCCAGGTCAGGAAGCGCGGCAGGTCGGCGGGCAGCGCGTCGAGCAGGCCGAGGAACTCGCTGTCGTGCAGCATCGCCTTGACCTTCTCGCGCTGGCAGACCTCGGCGAACTGCGGCTTGGCGAACCCGGTGTTCATCAGCGCGACCCGCACGCCGAGCTTGCTCGCGGCCACCATCGACAGGATCAGACCGCGGTGATCGCGGGCGAGCACGCCGATGACCGTGCCCTCGGTGATCCCCGCCGCCTGCAAACCCCGCGCGATCGCGGTCGACTGCTTGTCGAGCTGCCCGTAGGTCAGTTCGCCGCGCTCGTCGGCCAGTCCGATGGACTCGGGCGCGATGCGCGCGGCATGCCGGATCAAGGTGGCCTGCGGGCCGAATATCTGCGATTCATTCAGTGTCCGAATCGTTTCCAGCGGCTTGCGCGGATCGGAAACCCCACGGGACCGGAGCACTCCGAGCGCTTTGACAGCCTCCAGCGCGTGCGCCACCTTCATGTCGAACACCTCCACCAGCAAACTCGCGTCGGTACTCGACCTAAGCGATATCGAACGGCGTAACTGAGATAACTACCGTAGCAGCGGCGTGTCGGGGGTCACATGACGACGGTTATTTGACAGCGCCTCGCGGAGGGCGTTCGATACCGGTAGGGGGTAGTCGAACAGAGAATGGAGCTGAATCAACGATGATCGTCAAGCTTGTTCGATCGACTTCGGTACCGGCGGACTGCCACTGCGGTCCGGCCTGCCAGTGCGGGTGCCAGTCAGGCGGCCAGTGCAGCTGTGGCGGCGATAACTGCTGCTGAGTTGTCAGCTGGTCAGCGTCGTGCGCTGGCCAATGCGATGAGTAGTGGCACCACCCGGCCCGCGGGCACCTCGAAACGCCCGCGGCCGGCGGTGTGCAGCCAGCCGACCGCCGCCAGCTGCCGTAGGTGGTGATAGACCTGCCCGGACGTGCCGACACCCTCGAGCCCGACGAGTTCGGCCGCGGTCCTTCGGCCGCCCATGATCTCCCGCAAGAGTCGTAGTCGCACCGGGTTACCAAGTGCGGCAAGACATTCCGCGGTCTCAGCCCAGTCGTCCTCGATCAGGTCGCCGGTGGTGAACGTCGCCTGCCACCCGTAGTGCTCGTCGGTCGGTAGCCGTACCGAACCGGCGAACAGCACGCCGCCGTTCGGCTCGTCGTCCGCGACGAACTCCTCGTGCAGACGGACCGCCGCCCATCGGTCATCGGCGGCCGCCGCCTCTTTCTCGTTCTCGCTGTCGGCCATGTCGTTGAGCCGCCGTTCGAGTTGCGCAACCCGCTCTTCCAGACTCACGCCCCAAAAGCTACGGAACTACGTAATTCCGGACAAGAGGGCAATCGAGGGAGGTCCGGTGACACGTCGGCCCCCGCGACGAGCGTCACGGGGGCCGAAGTGTCGACTCGATCAGTTGTAGACGGCTCCGAACGACGGCACCGAGATCGTGCCGAGCTGGTACTGGAACCCATCCGGATTGGCATCGCTCACCGGCACCGACCAGCGGTGCCACAGGCTGCCGTACACCGCGGCCACGATCATGCCGCCGCCGGTGTCGAGGGGACGAGACCTGATCGTGGTGTCGACCGGGACGTCCTGATGGTCGTAGAGCACCTCGGTCCCGCTACGCCCGTTGGACAGGTTGATCCACAGCACCTCCAGCTTCGCGCCACCCTGATTCGGCGCGATCGTGCCGGGGCCGCCGAAGAATCCGAACCGGAATCCGTCGAGGCCGAGTGCGATGCCTGACCCGTACACACCCGGCCCGTCACCACGCCCGATATCCGACTGCGCCGGAATCTGGAACGGTTGCGCGGGCAACGCCACCTGCCCGACCTTGTTCACCTGCCCGGAAGCCACCAGCCGATCCACCGCCTGCTCGGCCGCGGGATTGCCCGCGGCCGCCGCCCGCAGTTGCGCGGCGGCACCGGCCCAATCGACGGTCGCCGGTTCGGCACCGGCATTACCAGCAAAAACACTCGCTACAACCGCCGTGGCGGCAAAGACGGTAGCGAGGCGACGCGTCACGCTCAGTCGTTCCATATCCAGTTGCTCCTCGAGGTCTCTGGTACAGCTCGAAAGAAATCGTCCGCTGAATCTGTCGATCAAGAACAGCAGGCCGTTACGTTGCCAGCCATTGCCTACCGGCCCTACTATCCCGTTCGGATGCGTCCTTTTCCCGCTAGAGACGCCTTTTGGCCCGGAGTGTCTCGGACGGGATCACCAGGCGAAGTCGCCTTTGCCTTCGGCGAGGATGTCGTCCTTGTTCGCATTCCATATCCGGGCATACGCCGTGCCTGAACCTGGATGTTCGAAGCCGCCGCCGGTGCCGTACGGGAACGAGAAGGGGCGCAGGGACATCGTCCTGTTGGTACCGTCGCAGGTGATCCTCTTGCTGGAAGCGCGAGCGTCAACGATGTGCTTATCGTCCGTTGGCTTCGGTTTTGTCTGCTCGATTCCGACGGTGACTCCCTTGGCCGCACCCTTGGCGCAGTTGTAGATGAAGGTGACAAGCATGTCACCGGAGTTCACGTAATCCACGCCGGTGAGGGTGATGGTCGGCGACGCGGTATCAGCGAACGCGACGGCGGGCAACCCGCCGCACGAGGCAACAGCAATGGCAATAGCCACTGCGGCACGGACTTTCGAGACTGTCATAGAGCACGCTCTCCTGTCGATGAGTGACGAGGGGTGTAATGCGTGATAGCGGCAGATACCGTAACCCGTTCGCCCCGTAGTGATGTGAACGCCCGGCCGCGCCGCGCCGGTCGCAAAATGTGAAACAGACGCATTCGCACGGATTTGCGAATGCGTCCGAAAGTTGTTGGTAGGCCCGGGTATTGTGATCGAACTTCCTTCCGAGGGGCGATGGACATGGTCCACACATCGCGCCCAGGGAGGAGGTGGTGGGGGATGGCGAAACATCGCCGGAGGAAGAGCAAGGCCCCGGTCGATTACGGCATCGTCGTAACAGGTGCTGTCGTAATCGCCGGGGCGCTCATCCTGGTCCGCCGAGTTTGGCTGGCTAGATAAACCCACCAGGTGGGGCCGCTGTTAGCGCAGCGGTCCTACCGCTCGGCATCACTCTCGTGATGAACCCATCTTATCAAGCTCGCGCGCCTGCGGGCGGGTAGTTCGAGGCGTCCTGCGGCAGAGGTTTCTTGATGAAAAGTGGGCCGTAGCGCTTAGCTTGTTAGGATGCTAGCATTCTAGCGTGGGCGATGAGGAGATCAAACAGTTCAACGTGTACCTGCCGATCGGGCTGATCAAGCAGGTCAAACACCACTCCATCGAGTCGGGCCTCTCGTTGTCGGCGCTGGTCGCCGCGGCGCTGCGCGCCTATCTCGACGACGCCACCGAGCAGTGACGGAACTCGACCGAGAAGGAAACCTGATGACTACCAATGGCATTGAGGCTGTGTTCCTCGAGACTCATAACTGGGGCAAGGCGGCGAAGTTCTTTCAGGCGCTCGGCTACGAACTGGAGTTCACGACCGATCACAACTCCGGTCAGCTCCGAAATGGCGACGGCCCTTACGTATTCATCGCCGAGGTCCCCGAGGACCGGAAACCCGGGATGCAGCTCGTGTTGAAGGCGACCGACGAGGACGCGCTCGCCGCCGATCCCGCCATCGAGGTGGTCACGCCGTTCGAGGAAACCCACTACGGGACAAGGGAAATGACCGTCCGCGACCCGGATGGACGGCTCTGGACACTACAGGCCGAGAAGTAACCGTAAGGAGACGACGGATGGCCGACGAACAGACCGAGGTGCCGGACAGCACGGCAGTACGAACCGCCCTGTGGCGAGCGATGCACGTCCAGATCGACCCGCCGCCGCATGTGCTCGAGGACGAAATCGGCTTGCGACTCGTCGCCCCGGATCCGGACTGGCGCAGTCGCCCTGACATGGATCCCGTTGGTACCAGCGGCTTTCGGGCGTCGATGGTGGCCCGTGCGCGATTCATCGAGGACCTGGTTGCCGAGCGGGCCGACCAGGGTGTCGTCCAGTACGTCTTGTTGGGAGCAGGATTGGACACCTTCGCCCAGCGAAGGCCCGAGATAGCCTCTCGCCTAACGACCTTCGAGATCGACCAGCCGAGCACCCAGGCCTGGAAGCGGCAACGGCTGACCGACCTCGGCCTCGGTGTACCCGACTGGTTGCGGCTGGTGCCGGTCGATTTCGAGGCAAACCAATCCTGGTGGGAGCAGCTGGTTGCGGCCGGTTTCGATCCGGATCGACCGGCGGTCGTCGCCTCCACCGGCGTCAGCATGTACCTCACCAAGGAGACCACCGCGGCCACTCTGCGGCAGCTGTCCGCGCTCGCGCCCGGTTCAACGCTGGCGATGACCTTCCTGCTGCCGACCGACCTCCTCGCCGACGCCGACCGCTCCGGCCTGCAAGCGTCGCAAAAAGGGGCACGCGCAGCGGGAACGCCCTTCGTCAGCTTCTACACCCCGCAGGAAATGCTCGCCCTGGCCCGCGAAGCCGGTTTCCAAGACGCACAACATGTTTCGGGAACCACCCTCGCCGACCGCTACTTCGCGGACCGCACCGACGGTCTCCGTCCGTCGAGCGGAGAGGACTTCCTGATCGCCACCACCTAACGCAGAACCGGCGCCGGTCCAGAGCGGACCGACGCCGGTTTCCGTTGTGCGACTTACTACTTCAGCTCAGCACTGGTCTTGCCGAGCACCCGGCGAGCCACGATGAGCTGCTGGATCTGCTGGGTACCTTCGAAGATGTCGAGGATCTTCGAGTCACGGCCCCACTTCTCCAGCAGGGTGCGCTGCGAGTAGCCGATGGCGCCGGCGAGCTCGACGGCCTTGAGGGAGACATCGGTGCCGGTACGGCCCGCCTTGGCCTTGGACATGGAGGCCTCGAGCGAGTTCGGCTTCTTGTTGTCGGCCATCCACGCGGCGCGCAGCGACAACAGGTAGGCGGACTCGTAATCGGCTTCCATGCGCAGGAATTCGGCGGCTGCGGCGTGCTGGTTGTTCGGCGGGGTGTCGTAGGAGATCTCGACGCCGGCGTCGGTCAGGATCCCGCGCAGCTCCTCGAGGGCGGCGCGGGCAACGCCGACCGCCATCGCGGCAACGAGCGGGCGGGTGTTGTCGAAGGTCTGCATGACCCCGGCAAAACCCTTCTCCACGTTGACCTCCGGGCTACCGAGGATGTTGTCCTTCGGAATCCGGCAGTCCTGCAACAGCAATACGGCGGTATCGGAGGCCTTGATGCCGAGCTTGTGCTCGAGCCGGGCCACCGAGAGACCGGGAGCGTCGCGCGGCACGACGAACGACTTGATCGCCGCGCGGCCGAGGCTCTTGTCGACCGACGCCCACACCACGATGTGGGTGGAGCGCTGGCCCGCGGTCACGAAGATCTTCTCGCCGTTGAGCACCCACTCGTCGCCGTCGAGCACGGCGGTGGTGGTGACGGCGGCGGAGTCGGAACCGAACGACGGCTCGGTGATCGCCATCGAGGCCCACACCTTGCCGAAACGCTTCAGCTGCTCGTCGGTGGCGACGGCCGCGATGGCCGCGTTGCCAAGACCCTGGTAGGGGATCGAGAGCATCAGGCCGACGTCACCCCACGAGGTTTCCAGGGCGTTCAGCAGCGCGGACATGTTGCCGCCGTTGGAGTTTCCGAGCAGTTCGGTGGCGTGCGCGTCGGACTCGCTGTCGTCCTCGCGGCCACCGGCGGCGCCGCCGATCTTCTGGGTGCCGGAGTCAGCGAGGCCTTCCACCATGGCGGCCATGGTGTCCAGCTCGACCGGGTACTCGTGCTCGGCGAGGTCGTACTTGCGCGAGATCGGCCGGAAGATCTCGGTCGCGACCTGATGGGCCTGGTTCGCGCTGGCCCGCAGCTTCTTGGGGAGTTCGAGGTTGATCATGGGAGGTCTCCTGGAAGGTAAGGAACGGGCCGGTTAGATGAGCACGACACCTTCGGCGACGCCGATGCCCCGCAGATCGCGGTACCAGCGCTCGACCGGGTGTTCCTTGGTGAAGCCGTGGCCGCCGAGCAGCTGCACGCCGTCCAGGCCGATCTGCATTCCCTTGTCCGTGGCCAGCTTTCGGGCAAGCGAAGCCTCACGGGCGAAGGAAAGCCCCTGCTCCGCGCGCGAGGCACCCCGCAGGGTCACCAGCCGCAGGCCGTCGAGCTCGATCGCGATGTTGGCGACCATGAAGGCGACCGCCTGACGGTGCGAAATCGGCTCGCCGAACGCCTCCCGCTCGTTCACATACGGAATCACGTAGTCGAGCACGGCCTGCCCGGTGCCTGCCGCGAGCGAGGCCCAACCGAGGCGGGCGAGCCGAACGGCGTCGGCGTAGTCCTCGGCCCGCTGCTTGGCGTCACCGTCACCGAGGATCGCGTCGGTGCCGACCGCGACATTGTCGAGCAGCAGGCGACCGAGACCGGCGGCACGCAGACCCATGCTCGGATCGGCCTCGACCACCAGGCCGGGGGTATCCGACGGAACGATGAAAAGCGAAGGGCGACCGTCGAGTTCGGCGGCGATCAGGAACAGCTCGGCATCCGCGGCGGCGGGCACCAGGCTCTTCACGCCGGAGATCCGGTAGCCGCTCGGCGAGCGAACGGCCTTGGTCTGCAATGCGAACGGGTCGAACAGCGCGCGCGGCTCGCTGATCACCACGGAGGCCTGCGGCACGTTCTCGCCGGTGAAGGCGGGCAGGTAGGTCTTCTGCTGTGCGTCGGTGCCCCACTGGGACAGCGCGACCGCGACACCGCTCGGCGCGAGGATCGGCAGCGCCAGGCCCATGTCGCCGTGCGCAAGCGCCTCGGCCACAAGGGAATTGGTGACCGCGCCGCGCTCAGATGCCGCGCCCTCGAGCTCCTCGGGGACGTTGATCAGGGTGATGCCGAGCTGGGCGGCGCGCTCCAGCAGGTCGCGCGGAGCCTTCGCGGCGGCATCGGCGTCGTAGGCGGCCGGGCGCAGGATCTCTTCGGCGAATTCCCGCACCGTCTCGACGATCATCTGCTGCTCGTCGCTCGGGGTGAGGTCGAAGAAGTCCTTCGTCTTCGCCTCGTTGGGGGCCAGGCGCTTCGGCTGACCGTTGCCGGTGACCTTGGCGAAGGCACGGGTGGCTGCGCCGAGCGTGCGGAAACCGGTCTTGGTGCCCTCGTAGGTGACTCGCTCGATCGGCTTGCGCAGGTTGTACTTCTCGGCGAGCTCCGACCCGGTAAGAGTCGTCATCACCCGCATGGCCGCGCCCATCCAGTCCCGCTTGGGGTGGCTGAGGCCGACTGCGGACGTGTCTGGACTTCGCTTCGTTGCGCTGTCTCGAGTGCTCATCATCACCTGTTTTCTCGGGTGGGTGGGGTGAGGTCTTGCCCCCGGCTATCTTACTCCTCAGTAAGACTATCTTACTCCAGAGTAAGAACCGCGTCGAGGTGCAGCATACGCCCCTATCTGTGCCAGGCTGGGCGGGTGCCTATCGTCGCGGTGCTGTTCGCCGCCGTCTTGCTCGTATGTACCCCGCGCTATGGGTACCACCGCGACGAGCTGTACTTCTTGGCGGCTGGCCGACATCTTGCGTGGGGATACCCCGATCAACCACCGCTCACGCCGCTGGTCGCCAAGGCGATGGCGGCGATCGATCCCGATTCGTTATTCGTGCTGCGGCTGCCCGCGGTGCTCGCGGCCACCCTGGTGGTGGTGTGTGCCGGGTTGATGGCGCGAGAGTTCGGTG
Source organism: Nocardia sp. NBC_01499 (assembly GCF_045040275.1). Taxonomy (NCBI): domain Bacteria; kingdom Bacillati; phylum Actinomycetota; class Actinomycetes; order Mycobacteriales; family Nocardiaceae; genus Nocardia; species Nocardia sp. NBC_01499. The sequence continues at coordinate 7,474,577 of NZ_CP109426.1, forward strand.
GCGGGCGTGCGGCGCAGGCGTTGGCGGCGGCCGCGGTGGCGAGTGCGGCGCTGATCATGGGGGCCGGGCACTTGCTGAGCACGGCCGTGTTCGATCTGGCGGTGTGGTCGGTGGTGTCGCTGGTGGTGCTGATGCTGCTACGGGCAGCTCGGCCAGGGGAGTTCGAAGCCGATGGTCATGGTGGCCAACGATGGTGGCTGGTGCTCGGCCCGCTGGTCGGCATCGGTCTGCAGAACAAGCTGCTGCTGATCTTTCCGGTACTGGCCCTGCTGGTGTCGTTGCTGGTGCTCGGCCCGCGAAAGCTGTTCGCCACCAAGTTCTTTCCGATGGCCATCGCAATCGCGGTGCTGATCTGGCTGCCGTATCTGGTGTGGCAGGCGCGCAACGGGTGGCCGCAGTGGGAGATGGGCCGGGCGATCGCGGGCGGGTCGTCGGGGACCTCGGATTCGCCGATCATGTTCGTGCTCTTACAGTTCGGGCTGATCGGCCCGCTGCTGGTGCCGTTGTGGGCGTTCGGGTTGTGGCGGCTGGCTCGGGATCGTCGATATCGAGCGTTCGCGGCTGCCTACGGCCTGCTTTTCGTGGTGTTCGTCGCGGTCGGCGGAAAGGCGTACTACCTGGGCGGGATGTACCCGATCCTGCTCGCGGCCGGGGCGGTCCCGGTGGCGGCGTGGCTGGGTCAACGACGAATACGTTGGGCGGCAATGAGTTTCGTGGTCGCGGCGAACGCGATCGTCTCGGCGATCCTGTTCCTTCCGGTGCTGCCCATCTCGATGTTGAACGACACCCCGGTCCTCGCGATCAACTACGACGCGGGCGAGACGATCGGCTGGCCGGAATTCACCCGCCAAATCGGGGAGGTGCGTGCCCGGCTCGGCCCCGACCTCGCCATCCTCACCGCCAACTACGGCGAGGCCGCTGCCATCGAACGTTTCGGCGCGCCGTACAACCTCCCGACACCCCACTCCGGCCATAACTCCTACTGGTGGTGGGGCCCGCCGAGCGACACCGCCGCCGAGGTACTCACGATCGGCATCGACCGAGACCGCCTAGCGCGCTTCTTCGTCGACATCGAACCCGCCGGTCGCATCGATAACGGCCTCGGCATCGCCAACGCCGAGCAAAACGCCCCTCTCTTCGTCTGCCGACACCCCCGCGCCCCCTTCTCCGAACTATGGCCTCAGGCCAAATACCTGGGTTAGAGGTGGTGCTTGGTGAGGAAATGTTCGACGGTTGTGCGCCACTGATCGGGTTGTTCGGCCATGAGGACGTGGCCTGCCGCGATCTCGGTGTATTCCGCGCCGGGGATGGACTCGGCGAGGAAGCGGGAGTTCGCCGGGTCGATCAGCAGGTCCTCGGTGGCGTTGACGATCAGGGTCGGCACCGCGATGCGGCCCAAATCGCCGGTGGTGTCGACGATTTCGACCAGGCTGGCCTGCTGGAGCGTGCCGCCGGGGACGGTTGTCATACCGACTCGGACAAGTTTGTCGACCTGGTCGGCGGGGAGTGCGTTGAGGAAGGCGGGGCTGAATCCCTGTGACAGGGCCAGGCGGGAGAACGTGGCGGTGTCGTCGCGGTCGAGCAAGTCCTGCCAGATCTGGACGGTGAGGCGGGCACGGTTGTCGGACTCGGCGAATCCTGCGGCGAGGATCAGGCCGCGCACCCGGTCCGGATGTCGCACCGCGGCGCGCACGGCGACGGTGCTGCCGAGGGAGTACCCGACGATGGTGAAGGTCTCGACGCCGGAATCGACCGCGGCCGCGACGAGCGCGTCGGCGAGACCGTCGAGGGTGAGTTGGATATTGCTGTCCGGATAGTCGGAGGCGACGACGGTGTGTGTCGCGGCCAGTGCGGGGATCAGGGCGCCGAAGTTGGTCTCGATGGTGCCGCCCGCCCCGTGTGCGAGGACGAGGCCGGGTCCGGTGCCGGTGACCGTGGTGCGCAAGGGAATTGCTGTCATGTCAGCCAAGTTAGGAATTCACATGAGTGTGAAGGCAAGGCGAGGGTGAGCGAGGTCATATGTTGATCGGAGAATTGGCGCGCCGCACCGCCGTGAGTACCCGACTGCTCAGGTACTACGAGGAGCAGGGCCTGCTGCAACCGGAGCGCGACGCGCTCGGCTACCGCTCGTATGCCGACGACGCACCGGAGCGGGTGGGTCATATCAGGGACATGTTGGCCGCGGGCCTGTCGACCGAGGACATCCGCAGCCTGCTGCCATGCGCGACCGACCATGTGAAGAAGTGGATTCAGTCTTGCGACGAGTCCCTTGGCATCGTCGAGAGCCGCCACAGCGATCTGGACAACAAGATTGCGGCACTCGAGCGGCAGCGGGCATTGCTCAGCGTGAAGCGGGCTTTGATCAGAGAGGGAATGCCTGCCGGGCGCTGACTGGCACCCGGTCTTACCGGACATTTCTCGGCGCCGAGTGCCCGAATACCGCTGTGCGGCACGGAAAGTGTCCGTGCGGGCCGGTGTCAACCAGTGCGGGCCAGCCTGGACCGGCCCGCACTGCAACGACCTATTCGCGCACGTAGTACCGCAACGTGCCATACGCGGTGAGCGCGGCGAAGACGATGCCGACCGGTGCGATCACCAGCGCGACCATCGCGATATCGTCGCCGGTGATCCGCGGAAAGACCTTGCTGGAGAACAGATCTCCGAGCGCTCGATCGATCACCAGCGGCCGCGCGAGGAGCAGTCCGCCCACCGCGACCAGCGAACCGGCCAGCGCGGCGACCACCGCCTCCAGGAGGAACGGCAGCTGGGTATACCAGCGGGTCGCACCGACCAACCGCATGATGCCGACCTCGGTGCGCCGGGTGAACGCGGCGATCTGCACCATGTTCGCGATCAGCAGCAGCGCGGCCAGGGCTTGCAGCACGGCCAGACCGAACGCGGCATTGCGCAGCCCGTCGAACAGGCTGACCAGCCGGTCGACGATGTCCTTGTCATTGCGCACCATGCCGACGCCGGGTCGCTGATAGAACTGCTCGTAGATCTGCGGATACAGCTCCGCGTTCTTCATCTTCACCCGCAGCGACGCGGGCAGCGGCGTCTCGCTGACGTACTTGGCCAGCTCGGGCTGGTCCTTGAACGTCTTCTCCTTGGCCTCGCGCACGGCGTCGTCGCGGCTGAGGTACTGGACCGATTCCACGTCCTTGGTCGCCTTCAGATCCGCCATCAGCGTCTTACACGGATCGCGCGAACAGTCCGGGTCGTTGGCGGAGACATCCTCGGTGAGATACAGCCGAACCTCGAGCCGATCCAGGAAGTACTGCTCGGTCTTGTCGGCGATCCGCACCGCGAGCAGACCACCGCCGAGCATGGTGAGCGAGACCGCGACGGTCAGGATCATCGCGATGGTCATCGTGACATTGCGCCGCAGACCGGCGAAGACCTCGCTGAACAGGAAGCTCGCGCGCATCAGCGATCCACCCCGTACACACCGGTCGCCTCGTCGCGCACCAGGCGGCCGCGATCGAGTTCGATCACTCGCCTGCGCATGGCGTCGACGATGTGATTGTCATGGGTGGCCATCAGCACCGTGGTGCCGACGCGGTTGATCCGCTCGAGCAGCATCATGATGTCGCTGCTGGTATCGGGATCGAGATTGCCGGTCGGTTCGTCGGCGAGCAGCACAAGCGGCCGGTTCACGAAGGCGCGGGCGATCGCCACGCGCTGCTGTTCGCCGCCGGAAAGCTCGGAAGGTAGTCGATCGGCTTTGCCGCCGAGACCGACCATGTCCAGCACCTCGGGGACGGTGCGCTCGATGAACTGGCGCCGCTTGCCGATCACCTCGAGCGCGAACGCGACATTGTCGTGCACCGACTTCTGCTGGAGCAGCCGGAAATCCTGGAACACACATCCCATCCGCTGGCGCAGCTTCGGCACCTTGCGCCCGGGCAGCCGGTCGACCCGGAAGTCCGCGACCTGGATCTGCCCGGCGGTGGGGCTCTCCTCCTTCAGCAGCAATCGCATGAAGGTGGACTTGCCCGAGCCGGACGGTCCGATGATGAAGACGAACTCGCCCTTGCCCACATCGACGGTGATGTTGTCCAGCGCGGGTCGCGTCGAGGTCTTGTACGACTTGGTGACGTTCCGCATCGTGATCACGGGGAGCCAGTGTAACCAGCAAATCTGTGTCCGCCGTGTTGCCGATCACTGATGCTCGGCGAGTCCGCCGAGCTCAGCGTGGCGTTTGTCTGATTCAGCGCGGCGCGACCGCTGGATTCACCGCTGCGGGAACGGTGTTCAGGGTCGGCTCCGAGCCCGGCGCGAACGGTTGATCCGGCTTGACGAACAGGTAGAGCACGAACGTGGCGACCCAGGTGGCCATCAGGATCGCGGTGGATCGGCGTGGCCTGGATTCCTTCAGGAGCGCGGTGGGTCGCACCGATTCCTTCAAGAGCGAGATGGTTCTACGTGGTCTCACTGATTCCCTCCCGGCGCAACGCCGCGGCTACTCGCACCCGCAGTTCACGGCCGACTTCGAATTGCTTGCCCGGCAAGGTGCGGGCAACCATTCGGATGTTCATCTGGTCAACGGTCAAATCCTCGACGCCCATCACCGTGGGCTCATCGAGTAGCAGTGGCTTGAGTCGAGGATCTTCGTACGCCTTTGTACCGACCTCGTGCAGGATCTCGTTGACCCTGGTGATGTCCGCGCTCGCGGACACCGGAACGTCGATCGCGGCGCGTGCCCAATCCTTGGACAGATTCGTCACTTTCACGATCTGGCCGTTGGGCACGGTGATCACTTCACCGTCGGAATTGCGCAGTGTGGTGATCCGCAACGTGACGTCCTCGACCGTACCCTCTGCCATCTCCGATGCTCCAGTCACCGCGATGCGAACTACGTCACCAAAGCCGTACTGCCGTTCGGTGATCAGGAAGAACCCGGCCAGGATGTCCTGCACGATGCGCTGCGCGCCGAAACCGAGCGCGGCACCGAGCACCGCAGCGGGCGCGACCAGCCCGGTGACCGCGAAGCCGATCCGCTGCAGCACCTCCATGCCGATCAGCACATAGGCGATGGTCAGCACCACCCAGGTGACCACCTGCGCCAGCGCGTGCCGGTGCTTGGCCGCCTCGGTGCGCACCAGCGCGTCGCCGCCGCGGAATTCGGCGTCGATCTTGCGGGTGATCCGATCCCTGAGAAAGGTGGCGAATCGGCTGAACAGCACGGCACCGAGGAGCAACAACACGATCTCGAGCCCGTTGGAACGCAGCCAGTTCGTGGTTTCCGAGGTCGTTGCGAGTGACATGGTCAACACCTCGACAGAACTCCCAACTGGACGCACGCCAGACAGGTTACCGCCGTACGTCCTACCATTCCGCGCAAGCGGCCCGCGATTGCGCCAGCCGCAACGATCTAGTTCGGCTGCTCCCGCATGCGCCAGCGGATGCCCGATTCGATGAAGCCGTCGATATCGCCGTCGAGCACCGCCGACGGGTTGTTGACCTCGTAGTTCGTCCGCAGGTCCTTGACCATCTGGTACGGGTGCAGCACGTAGGAGCGCATCTGGTTGCCCCAGGACGCGCCCTCGTTGGTCTTGAGCGCGTCCATCTCGGCGCGCTCCTCCTGCCGTTTGCGTTCCAGCAGCTTGGCCTGCAGCACGCGCATGGCCGAAATCTTGTTCTGCAGCTGGGATTTCTCGTTCTGACAGGTGACGACGATGCCGGTCGGGATGTGCGTCAGGCGCACCGCCGAGTCGGTGGTGTTGACGCTCTGGCCACCGGGGCCCGAGGACCGGTACACGTCGACGCGGATCTCGCCCTCGGGGATCTCGATGTGGTCGGTGGTCTCGACCACCGGAAGCACCTCGACCTCGGCGAAGGAGGTCTGGCGGCGGCCCTGGTTGTCGAACGGGCTGATCCGCACCAGGCGGTGCGTGCCCATCTCGACCGAGAGGGTGCCGTAGGCGTAGGGCGTCTTCACCGCGAAGGTGGCGCTCTTGATACCGGCCTCTTCGGCGTAGGAGGTGTCGTAGACCTCGACGGCGTACTTGTGCCGGTCGGCCCAGCGGATGTACATGCGCATCAGCATCTCGGCCCAGTCGGCGGCGTCGACGCCACCGGCGCCGGAACGGATGTTGACCAGCGCGTCACGCTTGTCGTACTCGCCAGACAGCAGGGTGCGGACCTCGAGCAGCTCGACGTCGGCGTGCAGTGCGGCGCGTTCGGAGTCGGCGTCGGCGAGCGCGACGTCGCGCGACTCGCCCTCTTCGCCCTCGGCCAGTTCGTACAGCACCGGCAGATCGTCGAGGCGTTCCCGCAATGTCACGACGCGACCGAGCTCGTTCTGCGCGTGCGAGAGCTCGCTGGTCACCTGCTGCGCGTGGTCCTGGTCGTTCCACAGGTCCGGATCTGCGGCTTGGTGCTCGAGCTCATCGATGCGTCGGCGCAGCTGCTCGATGTCGATGACCGATTCGACCGTCTTGAGCGTGGCGTCGAGTTCGGCGAGATCAGCGGAAACGTCAGGATGCACGATGGTCAAGCCTACTGGTATCGCGCAGCTGGGATAGCAGCAGTGCGGCTCGAATGGGTTGCGTTGGGGGATCGGTGATCGAACTCGCTCTTTCTGCCTAGTGACCGATTGCCGCTGGAGTACGCGGCGCCGCTAGACCGCGTGGAGGGCGCCTGGCCGCAGGCCCGCGAGCTTGTCGAGGGCGGTAGCAGTGGTTTCGTCGGCGGGGAGGTGGACGATCAGGTGCTGGTCGTCGTCGGCGGAGAGGTCGAGGATCTCGTAGGCCAGGCGCAGCTGACCTGCGGCGGGGTGCGCGAGGCGGGTGATGCCGGTGGCGGCGGGCAGGCTCGGGACGGTCTCGACGCGGTTGGTGAAATCCGGGCCGACGGTGACGGTGAGTTCGTCGGCGAGCCCGGCGATGTGCGGGTCCTTGCGGAACGGGCCGTGTTTGAGGGTGGCGACCGTGTGGTCGGCGATGTGGTTCCAGTCCGGGTATGCGGTGCGGGCGCGCGGATCGGTGAAGACGAAGCGGGCCAGGTTCGCCGAGGTGGTGTCGAACAGGCCGAACGGTGCCATCAGGCGCTGATAGCCGTCGGTGTGGGCGAGCACATCGGTGAGTCTGTTCACGACCACCGCGGGTGCGGGTTCGAGGCGATCGAGAATCGCGCGGACCGCGGGGCGCACCTCGCGCGGCGGCTGGGCGCCACCCATGCAGTTGAAGCCCATGTCGGCGGATTTGGTGAGGCGGTGCAGGTGAACTCGCTCACTCGGGGCCAGGCGCAGTGCGTCGGCGAGCGCGGAAAGCACCTGCGGTGAGGGGCGGCGATCGCGGCCTTGTTCGAGCCGGGTTATGTATTCGACGCTTACGCCAGCCAGCGTGGCCAGTTCGGAGCGGCGCAGGCCGGGGGTGCGGCGGCGCGGTCCGGTGGCGAGGCCGACCTGGGCCGGGGTGATCGCCTCGCGCCGGGTGCGCAGGAACAGGCCCAGCTCGTTGTCGCTCACGCTTCGAACGTAACAAGTCGCGACGGCCGCAGGGTATCCCTGCCGCTACCACTCTTACGGCGGTCTCCCTGGTCGTCGCGGCGGCTAGGAGATTGGGATCTGCGGCCGCGCCCGGTCGCCGAAATCTGTGGGAGGAACTCGATGTCGGCATTGAAACTCGCGGTGATCATCGGCAGCGTCCGGGAGGGACGCTTCGGACCGGTGGTAGCCGAATGGTTCACCGAACACGCCAGGGGACACGGCGCGTTCGAGGTGGACGTTATCGACCTGGCGGACGCGCAGCTGCCGCTGGCGTTGCCCGCCGTCTCACCGGCGATGGACCCGAATCCCGAGCGGCCGGACGGCATGATCGATCTCACCGAGCGGCTCGCGGCGGCCGACGCGTTCGTGATCGTCACGCCCGACTACAACCGCAGCATCCCGGCCGCGCTGAAGGCCGCCATCGACTGGCATTTCACCCAATGGGACGCCAAGGCAATCGGTTTCGTCGGTTACAGCGGCGCGAGCGGCGGGTTGCTCGCCATCGAACACCTGCGGCAGATCTTCAACGAACTCAACGCGCACACCGTGCGTAATTACGTCTCGTTTCCGCGGTACTACCTGCTCTTCGATGAGGAAGGTCGGCTTCGGGAACCGGACGAGCCCGGGGCGGCGGCGTTGGCGATGCTCGATCAGTTGCAGTGGTGGGCCGATGCTTTGGCGGCGGCGCGCACGGTTGCCGCGGTGGGGTGAGGCGATGGGCGGGCGCTGGAAAGACGGTCCGGCGCCCGCATAGTCCGGTGGCATCGGACTCTGGCGCCACGGTCCGACGGCGTCGCGATCCGGTAATCCAGATCTTCCGCCTGCTCACAGCTGTCTGCGCGGAAGGTCGGTTGGTCGCGCGGAGTTGTGCCGCGCTGATCGGGTGGTGGGGTGACCCGATAGGGTGCGGACGTGGCTGTGGACTCTGCTGACCTGGAACTCGCGTTGCGATTGGCCGATGCGGCCGACGGGATTACCCGGGCGCGGTTCGGGGCGCTCGATTTGAAAGTGGACGCGAAGCCGGACCTGACGCCGGTGTCGGATGCCGATCTCGCGGTGGAGAAGGCGATCCGGCAGGTGCTTTCCGAGCAGCGGCCGGCTGATTCGGTGCTCGGCGAGGAGTTCGGCGGGGACGCCGAGTTCACCGGGCGGCAGTGGGTGATCGATCCGATCGACGGCACGAAGAACTTCGTGCGCGGCGTGCCGATCTGGGCCACGCTGATCGCGCTGCTGGAAGACGGCGTGCCGATGGTCGGCGTGGTGAGCGCGCCCGCGCTGTCTCGGCGCTGGTGGGCGGCGGCGGGGTCGGGCGCCTGGGCCAGCTTCGATGCCGAAGCGCCGAAACCGATTTCGGTGTCCGCCGTTGCTGAGCTCAGCTCGGCGAGCCTGGCCTTCTCCAGCCTTTCCGGCTGGCGTGCGCGCGGGCTGCGGGAGAACTTCCTCGCGCTCACCGACGAGGTGTGGCGGGTTCGTGGGTACGGCGACTTCTTCACCTATTGCCTGCTCGCGGAGGGTGCGCTCGATATCGCCACCGAACCCGAAGTCTCGCTGTGGGATCTGGCCGCGCTCGACATTCTGGTCCGTGAGGCGGGTGGGCGTTTCACCTCGCTCGCCGGGCAGCCTGGGCCGCATGGTGGTGATGCCGTTGCGACGAATGGTTTGCTGCATGACGAGACGTTGAGTCGTTTGCGGCCCTGATCGCGGGGCCTCTCTCAGAGGTGCAGTTCCGGCGGGAACCCGGTCCATCGCAGGTCCGGTGGCAGGTGGCCGGTGTCGTTGAAGAACAGCACGGCATCGGGTCTGCCCGGCGCGTAACGGATCACCGTGAGCGCGGCGTTGGCGGGGCTGATCCCCATCCAGCGCCACTTCGGTGCGTCGAGCGCGGCACGCACCAGCCAGCCGATGAGGAAGGCGTGCGTGACGACCAGTTCGTGCCGTGGCGTTTCGCCCTCGACCGGGCCGGTGAACTGCTCGACGGCTGCCCGCGCCAGATGCGGTCCGTGCTCGCGCTGCTCGGCGGGGAACTGGGCGAGGAAGCCGAGGAGCGCGTCAGCCGATTCCGCAGGCAGCTCATCTTTGCGTGGCAGGTAGGGCAGGTAGTCACCGGCCGATGCTGCGGCGCGCAGTGGCACGCCGTCCAAGCGGTCGACGATCAGCTGCGCCGTCTGCGTCACCCTGGGCAGCGGACCATGGTGGACCTGTGCGAGCGGGCTGTGCCGCAGCCGCTCACCGAGCAGCCAGGCCTGACTGCGACCTCGTTCGCTCAGTGCGCTCTCGTCCGGCGTCGCCTCGCCGTGCCTGGCGAGATAGAGGTACCGGGTGGCCGTTCCGGTCATCAGGCCAGCATCTTCTCCATCAGTACGATGTTGGTCGTGCCGTGGTTGTGGAACCGGGGCGGTAGCGGTGCCTCGCGAAGCTCGATGAAACCCTGTGCGGTGTAGTACTTCCGGAGCACGAGATTGTTGGCGGCGAAGTCGAGACGTTGCCGCGTGATCCCGTTGGCGAGGGTGTAGTCGGCGCAGAACTGGATGATCCGGTCGCCGAGGTCGTGTCCCCGCCATTCGGGGGCGACCATCAGCCCGTGGATATAGCCGGCCTCGGCATCGTCGGCGCCCCAGAATTCCGGGTCGCGCCAGACCACGCGCACGACGGCGATCAGCGCGTGAGTCTCGTCGCGCCAGACGAACCATTCGCCGCGCGCCACCTCCGCTGCGACCGTCGCCGCGGGGTACTCGCCGGGGACCCACTGCACGATGCCCTTGTCGACCATCCACTGGGCGAGCCGGTCACGCAGCTTGGCGATGTCCTCGGCATCGTCCTGCGTGGCCACGATCATGGGAGCCGATTCCGGCATGCTTGGTTCCTTTCCACCTACGCCCGCCCCGATCGGGGTCGGGCCGCACTTCTTCGTTTCTACCGCCCCGGCGTGGCCGGGGTGAGATCGATGCTCGCCGGCGGCCGTAGTCGGCGCGGGGTTCCGTCCATGCCGGTGATGTAGAGAGCCCAGACGGTGACCAGCACCGCTCGTATTCGATGACTCCCCGTCCAATGTGCATGTGCGCCAACCTAACAGCAGCTCGAGGCCGCAGCAGGGCGGATGAATTCGGGCCAACCGGGGTGAGTCGCAGGTCATGGCCTCGGCCCAGCTCAGTCGATGGCGAGTTATGCACATGTGGATAACTCGAGACCCGACCTGGAGAATCTGGCGACGTACCGGTAGCGCCGCGAGCGCGCGCTCGTAGGATGGGCCGGGTGACTCCCACCGATGCATTCGCGGCCACGGCGACCGACACCCATCCCGGTGTGGACGCCGGATCCGGTGCGGCGCAAGAGGTTCTACGTCGAGTCTTCGGCTACGACAGCTTCCGCGGCGATCAGCGGGAGATCGTGGAACACGTGGTCGCGGGCGGTGACGCGCTGGTGCTCATGCCGACCGGCGGCGGCAAATCGCTGTGCTACCAGGTGCCCGCGCTGGTGCGGTCCGGCGTCGGAGTGGTGATCTCGCCCCTGATCGCACTGATGCAGAACCAGGTGGACGCGCTCAGTGCGCTCGGTGTGCGCGCTGGATTCTTGAATTCGACCCAGTTCCCTGACGAGCGTCGCACCGTGGAGGCGCAGTTCGCGGCGGGGGAGTTGGACCTGCTGTACCTGGCGCCGGAGCGGCTGCGGCTGGAATCGACGGCGCAGCTGTTCGATCGCGGCAAGGTTGGCCTGTTCGCCATCGATGAGGCGCACTGCGTCTCGCAGTGGGGCCACGATTTCCGCCCCGACTATCTCGCGCTGTCCATGCTGCACGAACGCTGGCCCGACGTGCCGCGCATCGCGTTGACCGCGACCGCGACGGCGAAGACCAGCGACGAGATCGTCCAGCGCCTCGACCTCGGCAATGCCCGCCGCTTCGTCGCGAGCTTCGATCGGCCCAATATCCAGTATCGGATCGAGCCGAAGAACAAGCCCGACCGTCAGCTGCTGGAATTCATCCGCACCGAACACGCCGGCGACGCCGGCATCGTCTACTGCCTGTCCCGTAATTCGGTGGAGAAGACCGCGGCGTTCCTCACCGAGAACGGCGTCAGCGCGGTGCCGTATCACGCGGGCCTGGACAACCGCACCCGCGCGGAGAACCAGACGCGGTTCCTCCGCGAGGACGGTCTGGTGGTGGTCGCGACCATCGCCTTCGGCATGGGCATCGACAAGCCGGACGTGCGCTTCGTCGCGCATCTCGATCTACCGAAGTCCGTGGAGGGCTACTACCAGGAGACCGGCCGGGCGGGCCGCGACGGGCAACCGTCAACGGCGTGGATGGTGTACGGCCTCAATGACGTTGTGCAGCAACGCAAGATGATCGACTCCTCGGAGGGTGACGCCGCCCATCGCCGCCAGTTGCAGCTGCGCCTGGACGCCATGCTCGCGCTCTGCGAGACGGTGACCTGTCGTCGCGTGCAGTTGCTCAACTACTTCGGCCAGCACGACCAGCAGCCGTGCGGTAACTGCGACACCTGCCTCACCCCGGCCGAATCCTGGGACGGCACCGTCCCCGCGCAGAAACTGCTGTCCACGGTGCTGCGGCTCAAACGCGAACGCGGCCAGAGCTTCGGCGCGGGTCACATCGTCGACATCCTGCTCGGTAAGAAGAACCCCAAGGTGCTGCAGCACGATCATCACGAGCTGAAGGTCTTCGGGATCGGCACCGACCTGCGCGATATCGAATGGCGCGGCGTGGTGCGGCAATTGCTCGCGGGCGGGTTGCTCGCGGTACACGGCGACTACGGCGTGCTGACGCTCACCGACGCGAGCAACGAGGTGCTGTTCGAAGGCCGCCAGGTGCTGCTGCGTCGCGAACGTGAGCGGCCGACCAAACCGGCGCGTGCGGCGAAGGCGGGCAAGGCCGCGGCCGTGGAGATGGCACCCGCGGATGCTCCCCTGTTCGAGCGGCTGCGCGAGTGGCGGGCCGCGACCTCCAAGGAGCAGGGCGTTCCCGCCTATGTCGTCTTCCATGACGCCACGTTGCGCGAGATCGTGGCGCGCAAGCCGACCAGCCTGGCCGAGCTCGGCACAGTCACCGGCGTCGGCGAGAACAAACTGGCCAAGTACGGCGAAGGGGTGCTGGAGGTCCTAGCCGGAGAGTGACATTCTCCACCTTTCGGACAAGTGACCAGCAGATCGGGTTGGTACCCGGATTTACGGGAAAGTTGCTGTGCGGCAGCGGTATTCGCCTGCCGCCCGGCTAGTTGACGTATGCGGACATGCTAATGGGAAATCGTCCGGTAACCGCCTAGTTGCCCGCTATGCCCTTTTTGTTCAGACGACATCGCAAGGCTCCAACCAACCGTCGTATCTACGAACAATGGAGTTTTCGCTCATGCCCCCTGCCTCGTCGCGTTCTCTGCCCCGCCGGTTCCGTGCGGGCGCCATCCTGGGCGCCGCCGTTCTCGTCGGGACCCTGGCCGCCTGCGGTTCCTCCGATTCCACGAAGCAGGGCAACGGCGATCTCCTCACCCCCAACGCCAAGGGCACGGTGACCGAGAACGGTGGCGCCCGCCGCACCACCGGCGACCGGACCGACGCGCTGCGCGCCTCGCTCAACGGCAACCAGGCCAAGAACGTCATCCTGCTGATCGGTGACGGCATGGGCGACTCCGAAATCACGGTGGCGCGCAACGTCGCCGAGGGCGCGGGCGGCTACTTCAAGGGCATCGACGCACTGCCGCTCACCGGCTCGTACACGCACTACTCGCTGGACAAGAACACCGGAAAGCCGGACTACGTCACCGATTCCGCGGCCAGCGGTAGCGCGTGGTCGACCGGAACCAAGACCTACAACGGCGCCATCGGCGTCGACCTCAAGGGTGCCCCGCAGACCAACCTGCTCGAGATCGCGAAGGCCAACGGCAAGGCCACCGGCAACGTGACCACCGCCGAGATCCAGGACGCCACCCCGGCCGTGCTCGCCGCGCACGTCACCGACCGCAAGTGCTACGGCCCGGAGGAGACGGCACTGAAGTGCCCGACCAACGCGCTGGAGAAGGGCGGCCTCGGCTCCATCAGCGAGCAGCTGCTCAACACTCGCGCCGACGTCACCCTCGGTGGCGGCTCGAAGAGCTTCGAGCAGAAGGCGGCCGGTGGCCAGTGGCAGGGCCAGACCCTGCGTGACCAGGCCAAGGCGCGCGGCTACAACCTCGTCGCCGACAAGACCGGTCTCGATGGCATCACCAAGGCGGACCAGGACGCGCCGGTGCTCGGCCTGTTCACGCCCGGCAACATGCCGGTCCGCTGGACGGGTGACAACGCCGTGCAGAACGGCCTGAACCTGCCCGCGCAGACCTGCAAGCCCAACCCCGAGCGCGCCGCCACCCAGCCCGACCTGGCGACCATGACGCGCAAGGCGATCGACCTGCTCAAGCCGCGCAAGGATGGCTTCTTCCTACAGGTCGAGGGTGCCTCGATCGACAAGCAGGACCACAACGCCAACCCGTGTGGTCAGGTCGGTGAGACCGTCGACCTCGACGAGGCCGTGCAGGCCGCGCTCGAATTCGCCAAGAACGACGGCAACACCCTGGTGATCGTCACCGCCGACCACGCGCACAGCAGCCAGATCGTTCCGCTGGAGACCAAGTCGCTCTCGCTGACCAGCAAGGTCGTCACCAAGGACGGCGCCGAGATGGGCGTCTCCTACGGCAACGCCGAAGCGGGCGGTTCGCAGGAGCACACCGGCACCCAGCTGCGCCTCGCCGCCTACGGCCCGCGTGCCGCCAACGTGGTCGGTCTGACCGATCAGACAGACCTGTTCTTCACCATGTCCGACGCGCTCGGCCTTGACCGGAACAAGAAGCCGGCCGCCGCGGCGAAGTAGTCCTCCCCAGTTGATCCGGCCCCGCCCGGCGTCGCCATTGTTCGCCCGATAGGCGAGGATGGTCGCCGGGTGGGGCCGGACTGCGGAGGACATCGTATGCCTGACAACAGTTTTGGTCGCCGGGGCTTCCTGGCCGGTGCGGCGGGCGTCGCATCGCTGGTCGGTCTCTCACCCGCGCAGGCGGTGCCGGTCGCGGCCGGAGTCACCAAGTTCGCCTTCCCGACCGGGCGCACGCTGCGCGTGCTGGTAACCGGCGACGCGGGCACCGGAACGCGCACCCAGTGGGCGGTCGCCAACGCCATGCGCGAGTTCCATCGCCGTGAACCGGCCGCCCTCGCCCTCGGCCTCGGCGACAACATCTACGAACTCGGCCCGAACAGCGGCACCGACCGCCAATTCGCCGACAAGTTCGAAAACCCCAATACCGGACTGGATTTCCCGTGGTTGATGGTGCTCGGCAACCATGACACCAGTTCCGTCTTCCCCGGTGACGGCGCCTGGCTGGCGCGCGGCAACCACGAGGTCGAGTACCACGCGAACTCGCCGCGCTGGTGGATGCCGAGCCGGTACTACTCGGTCCGGGTGCCGGAGCAGAATCCCGTTGTCGAGTTCTTCGTCCTCGACGTCAACCCGCTCGCCGCCTATATCCCGCCGATCCTTTCGCCGTACTGGTCGGTCGACGGGCAGTTCATGAACGAGCAGCGCGCCTGGCTCGACCGGGCCATCGCTGGATCCACCGCCACCTGGAAGATCGCCTGCACCCACCAGCCCTACCTCAACAACGGCCCGCACGGCGACGCGGGACACTACGAGAACCTGCCGATCGATCCGATCAACGGCATCCACGTGAAGCACCTCATCGAGGACCACGTCGCGGGCGCCTGCCAGTTCCTGCTTTCCGGGCACGACCATTCGCTTCAAGTGCTGGAGCCGACCGTCGAATCCAAGGGCACCAGGCAGATCGTGTCCGGCGCCGCCGCCAAGACCGTCGCCGCCGAACCCTCGATCACGCCGCGCGGCGGGCATCCCGCGCTGTTCGAGAACTATCACGAGCTCGGTTTCATGGTGCTCGATCTCACTCCGACCACCGTCGACCTGCGCGTGTTCACCGTCGACGTCGCGACCTCAGCCGCCACCGAGGCATTCGCCCGACGTCTCGCCTGAGTACCAACTATGTTGCGGCACGCGGGAATTGCGGCGTGTCGCGACCGTGCGGGGCTACCGTGCTCGCTATGGCTCACGGTGATGGCCCAGGCGACGGGGGCGACGCGTCGGGCAATTCCCCGAGCACCGATGTTCCGGACGCGCCGCCGAACACACGCAGGGGGATCGACCCGACCGTCGAAGGGGTGTGGCTGCGGCACCGCCCGCCCCCGAGACCCGGCAGGCCCCGATTTTCCACGGTGTTGCTCGTCGTGGCCTTCATCGCGCTGCTCACACTCTGGGTCACTATGCGCCCAGGCGGCTAGTACCTCGGGTGCCGCGCCCCGACCTGGGAATAATCCGGTTGCCGCGTCACTTAAGGTTGATCGTTATGAAGGAACAGGGGCGCAAGGTCATCGCGACCAACCGCCGGGCGCGGCACAACTACACGATCCTTGACACCTACGAGGCAGGGATCGCGCTGGTTGGTACCGAGGTCAAGAGCCTGCGTGAAGGCAAGGCCTCGCTGGTTGACGCGTTCGCGACGGTCGACAACGGCGAGGTGTGGCTGCGTGGGCTGCACATTCCGGAGTTCAGCCACGGCACCTGGACCAACCATTCACCGCGCCGGATCCGGAAGCTGTTGCTGCACAAGCGGGAGATCGACCGCCTCGTCGGCAAGTCGCGCGAGGGCAACCAGACGCTGGTCCCGCTGTCCATGTACTTCTCCGACGGCAAGGTCAAGGTCGAACTGGCCCTCGCCAAGGGTAAGCAGGACTACGACAAGCGACAGGATCTGGCAAAGCGCGACGCTGAGCGCGAAGTCACCCGCGAGCTAGGGCGGCGTATCAAAGGCATGCGCTGACCGCCGTCCTGCTGGCGCTGGTAGCCGCACTCGGCTACGGCGTCAGCGACTTCTTCGGCGGCGTCGCGGCCCGAAAGGTGACCGCGCTGCGGGTCGTCATCTACTCCTACCCGTTTTCGATCGTGCTGGTGCTCGCGCTCCTGCCGTTTGTCGACGGGACGATAGATGCCGCCTCGATGGGCTGGGGTCTGGCCGCGGGCGTTGCCAGCGGTCTCGCCGTCTGGTGGTTCTATGCCGCGCTCGCCAGCGGTCCGATGGCGGTCGTGTCGCCGCTGACGGCGGTGCTCGTTGCGGGCGTGCCGGTGCTGGTCGGGCTGATGATCGGGGAGCGTCCAGGGCCGCTCGCGTTCACCGGTATCGGGTTCGCGTTGATCGCCGTGCTGCTGGTCAGCCGGGAATCGCCGGACGCCGTCACCGAGGAGATCACCGGTGGCCGCGAGCTGCGGTTCACCAAGAGGGTCGCCCTGCTGACCGTCGGATCCGGTTTGGCATTCGGTCTGATGTTCGTCTTCATGCACCAGACCGCCGCGTCAGCCGGGCTGTGGCCGTTGCTCGCGCAGCGGGCCGCGGCCACCGGCGTGGTGTGGGGTACTGCGCTCACGGCCGGACAGTTCAAGCGGTTGCGCGGCGAACCGTTACGGCTGGCCGTCTACATCAGCGTGCTGGACGTGATCGGCAACGCGGCGCTGCTGTACGCGTTCCACGGATCGCTACTCTCGCTGGTCAGCGTGATCGGCTCGCTGTACCCCGCGGCCACCGTCCTGCTCGCGATGGTGCTGCTCGGCGAACGCGTCGGGCGTCAACAGCAGGCAGGCATGCTGCTCGCCCTAGTCGCGGTCGGACTCATCGCCGTCGCCTGAGCCCGACACCCGCCGAATAATGGGAAGAACCGGGCGCTGGGCGGTGTTAACATGAACAGCCCGGCACGGTGCCGGGGCGTACGGGGCTGAACGGTTTCGACTTTGTACGTAGATTCAGGGGAAGCGTGTCGGTGCAGGCGAGAGACCACCGTAAGCGTCATCGCAACCAATTAAGCGCCGATTCCAATCAGCGCGACTTCGCTCTCGCTGCCTAAGTAGCAGAGCAAGTCTGTCAGTCCGGGTTCGTCCCTCGACCCGGGTCCTGGCATCAGCTAGAGGGACTTACTGTTCTGGCCGGTCGCGGACCAGAATGGAACATCAAACAGCGACTGGGATCGTCATCTGAGCTTGTTCGCGAGACCCGGAGATCCAAGTAGAGACACAGCGAACTGCACACGGAGAAGCCCTGGAGACGCGGCAGAGGACCCGGGTTCGATTCCCGGCAGCTCCACCGAGAAGGCCCGGTCCACCTGGACCGGGCCTTTTGTCGTGTCGGTTCAGTAGTGGTAGCGAGCCTGCACGATAGTGATGGTGTCGCCTGCGACCGAGTACACCAAGCGGTGTTCGTCGTTGATCCGCCGCGACCAGTAGCCGGACTTGTCGCCTTTCAGGGGCTCGGGCTTGCCGAGACCGTTGAACGGGTCGCGCTGGATATCGCCGATCAGCCGCATGATCCGCAACGCCATCTTACGGTCGGTGCTGACCCAATGCTCGAAGTCCTCGAATGCGACCTTGACGAAAGTTACTCTCATTCAAGCCCTTTCGCGAGCCGATCCATGTCCACCTCGATCACGTCACCCGCTTCGGCCTGCGCGATGCCCTGGGCGAGCCGCGCGGCGTTGGCGGGGGAACGCAGCAGGTAGAGCGTCTCGCGTAGGGCGTTGTATTCGTCCTCAGAGATGAGAACGGCGTTGCCTTTGCGGCCGGTAATGTGGATTGCTACGGCGTCGTCGTTAACCTGCTCGATGAGCGGGTATAGCTTGGCGCGTGCCTCGCTGGCAGAGAAGGTGGTCATGGCGGCCCCTTTCGCGGTGTCACTCACAATGGTACCGGATTCCGGTACGGGTCGGTGAGGCCTGCGCTGTGGGTCCCAGCAACGCCGGTCATGAATACTTTGCCTGCTGCCGCCCAAAGTGGTGTCGGACCCAGCGGCTGCCATTCCGGTGTTTAGTCGACACCATGTGTGGGAGTGCTGACCAGATGGGTGTATAGCGGCCATGATGCCGCGGAACCTGCCGGCGCCTGTGGCCGGGTATTCGAAGAGCGCTTGACCGCATCCGCGCCAGGCGGTGCAGTGGATCCGTCCGCATCTGTGGACAGCATGGCGAGCTGGCTACGCCCCAGCGGCTACCTGCTCCTCGCCACCGTTCCCGCCGATGTGGAACAGGTCGACATCGCCTTCATGGGCCATCCCACTCGGGCGAGCAGCTATGCCGCACCCGACTACCTCGACCGCCTTCGCCGATCAGGCCTCGAGGTCTTGGAGTCTCGGGAGAGCGCATTCATCTCCGACCACGAAGCTGCCGAACCCGAGAACATCCTGTTCGTCTACTGCCGCCGAGTGGAAAGGTCTGCGTGCGGCGAGGTCGGCTCGGGTGAGGCTGAGTCCGGCCGACAGGCATAGACAGCTTGGGCTAGCGCCATGGAGGGCCGGATTTCACGGCGGTCGACTCGATCGGTAAAGATTCCTCATCGACGGCTGCTTAACCGGCCGAATCTCGAGGGTTGCGCAACTCCGATGTTGTGTCCAAGTCTCACGCCGACGGCAGTGTAAAGGGGCGTGACCAGCCCTGACTCAATTATGCTGTGGCGTAAGGCATGTCGAACAGTTCTGGTATTCGAGGGGGTAACGTGGCTGCGCTCGATTCGGCTTTGCTCGTTGCGGTCACATCCGGGGAAAACTTCTGGAGGCAGGCCGCACTGAATGCTGTCAGCCCGACTGTGGCAGCCCTCCTGGGCGGGCTGGTTGTCAGCGTTTTGATCCAGCAAGCCCAAGCGCGTCGAGAGACTCGTACCCTGAGGCAGGACCTGAGTACTGAGATGATGACGGTTGCCTACGCGTTCTATTTCAGGCTGACGGAGGTAGTCCGCGTCGAGCAGCACAAAGCAGCTACCCCGAGCTCGCAACGATGGGTTGTTCCCCCTAATCCCGAAAGATTTACTCGGCAATTTGAAGAATTTCGCATCTCAGCACGAGTCTTGGAGGAACGGCTCCGCATCAGTTTTCGCGATGACTCTGCCCGTTGGTTGTGGCACGGTGTTGTAGACATGCTGACTGCACGTTACTACCGCTTGGTGCATATACGTGAGAGATACGAAGGGCTGATTAAAATGTATAGTCAACATCCAAAAGATCCAGAAATACCAAAACAAATTCAATCATTGTTCTTGACTCTGGAAGAATTCGACGACGAGGAAACTGTCGACACGAAGATCATGACGCAATTCGAGGTCATGTTGAACGATTCGATCAACGAGGTCTTGCGACGGAGGATACAGGCACTGAGAGCAGGTGCCGTCCTGCAACCAGGGTGAGGTTCTCGGCCGCTGTGAGTACCTGTCTCGTCCTGCGCAGCTGTTGTCAGAGCTCTGGGTCGTCAGGGATGCGGCATCATGTACGTCAACTAGGGCTTCGCGCCGACAGGATGGCAGGCGGATGAAGATTCATACGATCGGGTTCACGAAGAAGTCTGCCGAGAGGTTCTTCGGACTCTTGCGGACGTCGGGGGCGGGGACGCTGATCGATGTTCGGTTGAACAATGTTTCGCAGTTGGCGGGGTTCGCTAAGCGGGATGATTTGAGGTACTTCGTCCGTGAGTTGTGCGGTATGGAGTACAAACATCGGCCGGATTTGGCGCCTACGCAGCCGATGTTGGATGACTATCGGAAGTTGGGTACTGGCTGGGCGATGTATGAGGCGCGGTTTCTGGAACTGATGGCGGAGCGGGGTATCGAGGAGGCTGTTCCGCGGGAACTGGTCGACAATGCGGTTCTGCTTTGTAGTGAGGACGCGCCGCACCACTGTCATCGTCGGTTGGTTGCGGAATATCTGGCGCGGCGCTGGGGTGGCGTCACGATTGAGCACCTGGGTTGACCGGGCGTCTGCTGTCGTCCCGCGGCTCGGGACGGCGCTCACTCGAGCGGGTCGAGCTAACCACCGACTATCGTCATGGTCGCCCAATACTCGAACGCAGACAGATTCCTAGGAGCATGCGTGCGCATTTTCGGCGATTCGGTCGACATCTTGCTCGTGGAAGACGATTCCGGTGACGAGCTGATGACACGGGAAGCGCTGGAGGAGAACAAGGTTGGCAATACCTTGCATGTGGCGCGTGACGGGCAAGAGGCGCTGGACTTTCTCTACCGGCAAGGCGATCACGCTGACGCGCCGCGGGCCGGCCTGATTCTGCTCGATCTGAACCTGCCGAAGTACGACGGCCGCCAGGTTCTCGAACGGATCGAGGCGATCAAACAGATCGACAACTTCTTCATCCAGTTCGCCTGGCTACCCCTGCAAGACTGACGGCAGGCGAGCTTCGATGGCAGGAGTAGGGGGCCCGCTGAGCCGCCGAGCCGTCCTTGCTTTGGGACTGGCCGCAACCTGGCTGGTCACGGACAGTTCCTCGGACCGCGGGCGACGGAACACGGTGCAGCGGGACCCGGCCCACACCGACGTGTTGTTCATCGGCGCGCACCCGGACGACGAATCGAGCAACCTGTCCACCTTCGGCCAGTGGCACGAAGACCTGGGCTGGAGCACCGGCGTCGTCACCGTCACCCGTGGCGAGGGTGGCGGCAATGCCGTTGGGCTGCAGGAAGGTCCGGAGCTGGGCCTGATTCGCGAGACGGAGGAACGCAAGGCGACCGCTTTCGCCGGGATCGAGAACATCTACTACCTCGACAAGCCGGACTTCTGGTACACCCTCTCCGCGCCGCTGACCGCACGCATCTGGGGCGAGGACACCAGGGCCAGACTGGTGCGGCTGGTCCGCCTGACCACACCGCACACGATCGTGGTGATGGATCCCCGTCCGTTCAATCAGCATGGCGGCCACCAACTTTCGGCACGTCTCGGTATCGAAGCGTGCCGACTGGCAGGCGACCCGCAGTCATATCCCGAGCAGCTCACCGACGAGGGCCTGACGCCGTGGCAGCCCACCAGGCTCCTCGCCCAGAACTACGGCTTCGACTCGCTGCTCGGACCGGACGCACCCGAACAACCCCGCACCGATCCCGACACCGGGTTGCCGCTCCTCGGCGTGTGGTCCGGCACCCGCTCGCGCGCACACAACACGACCTGGGCGCAGCTCGAGCGCGACGCGGCTCGGCTATATCTCACACAGGGTTACGCCGCGAAGCCCGCGCGAATGCCGACCGACCCGCAGCAGCTCGGTTCCGACTGGTTCACCGTCCTGGCCGAGGACGGCCGGTTCATCGAGGCGCCGGTGCACCGGCAGACCGGACTGAAACCGCTGTACGCCGAGTTCGCGGACTGGGCCGACCGAACCGGGGTGCCCTGGTTGGCCAACCGGGTCCAGCCGGACTACCCGCCGAACCCGACCACCATCATCCCGGCCGTTGCGATCGCACCGATCTTGAACGGCGCCGACGGACCGGGGGAGTACCCGGGACCTGAACTGCCGCTTGCTATTTGGCAGGGCGGCGGCAGTTGCACGGCGACCGCGAAGCTGGCCAGGCACGATGACGACCTCTACGTGCTCGTCACCGTGACCGACGATCGGAAGGGCGCCGAACTCGCGGCCGACGACATCAAACGGCATTGGCGCACCGACTCGGTCGAGATAGCCATCGATCCGCGCGGCGACTCCGACGACACCTCGACCACCTTCAAAACCGGCATCCTGCCGTACACGGCGAACCGCGGTGGTCCGGCCGCCGAGCGCGACGCCGACAATCATCAGGGAGAGACGATACCGGGGATGCGGGTGGCCGCGATCGTCACCGAGCCGTACCGCGGCTACTCGGTCGAGGTGAAGATCCCCCTCACCGAGCTGCCCGCACCGGTCGATCCGGCCAGGTTCGCGATGAACATCCTCGTCTACGACTCCGACACCGACGACAAGACCGGCCAAACGCGCCTGGCCTGGTCACCATTCGGCAGTGCGCAGGCAGATCCTTACGTGTGGGGCACCGCGGTACTCGCTGACTATCGGCCCCCGCCGACAGCCGAGATACCGCCTGCCATACCGCAAACCGCCGCTCACAGCGCCGACTCGCCTGCCGCCCTGGCCCAGACCAAGCGCACCGGAGTGCCGATCGCGGGCAACCCGTTGCCCGCCCGCTAGCTCGGCTCGCGTTACCCGCACCCGGTACCGTGAAAACATCGGCGAGCAAGGGATTTTGGTAAGTCATGGCTGAGCAGCAATCATGTGTCTTCGACATCGACACGATGCCACGCGGCGGCCCGAGCGCCTCCTGGCTGGACCGGCGGATGCAGACCGATCTGCTCGAATACATCGATCGCTACGACGTGCCGGATCACATCAAACAGGTCGTCATCAGCGAACTCGAGCGCAAGGGTGAAAGCGACTGGCACGAGGACAACGCGCGCACAGCACTGGCATTGGTCGCCGACATCGACAGCCCGCGAATCCTCGAACTCGGTGCGGGACACGGGAAACTGTCGGCGAAGATCCTCGAACTACACCCGAGCGCGACGGTGACCGTCACCGACCTGGACCCGACCTCGGTCGCCAATATCGCCGCAGGTTCCCTCGGCACGCACCAGCGCGCCAACACCCAGGTCGTCGACGCCACCGCCATCGACGCGCCCGACAACAGCTATGACCTGGTGGTATTCGCGATGTCGTTCCATCACCTACCCCCGGCACTCGCCTGGCGCGCCATCTCCGAAGCCACCCGCATCGGCACGAAATTCCTGGTGATCGACCTCGCCCGACTACCAACGCCGATACTCCCACTCATCCCCTTGTTAGGGCTCGTCGTCGCGGCGCCAGGCGCGCTGCGCAAGGGCCCGATAACCATCTTGCCGTTCCTGCACGATGCGATCATCAGCATGCTCCGCGCCTACCGCCCCCAAGCTCTCGCTGCTCTCGCCGAATTCGCCGACCCCGCAATAACAGTCGAGTTCCCGCCCCAACAACCACCCCTCCTTCACGCAGTCTTCTCCCGCGCATGACCCGGTGGCGGACCTTTGATCAGATGCGTGCGCCTTTCTCGAGATTGCATCTGCGGCAAAGGATCTGGAGGTTGCCGACGCTGGTCGCACCGCCTCGGCTCAACGGGATGACGTGATCGAACTCTAGATAGTGGGTGTCGCCGCATTGACAGCACTGTCCGCCATCTCGTTGCCACACTGCGGCTTTCACGTCCGGTGGTATCGATCGGGAATCACGGTGCCCTGGAGCGAGTACCAGTCGCTTCGCGACGCGCAATGCTCCTTCGAGCACGGCGGCAACGTATTCGGGGTCGGGAACGCTGTAGGTTCCACCGCCGCGGGCGGTGGTCGCGGAGATGATGACGTTCCCGTACTCGCTGGCTATCGAGATGATCTTCGACCACGGCAACTCGGTGCCGGCTCCCGCACCGACGAACCGGAGCTTCTTGCTGCTACCGATCAGCCTGCCGCTGTTGTGCCGTGGCCCGCTGGCCAAGTATTTGACCTGCGCCGCGTTGACGTCGATGTATAGCGTTTCGTCAGCCTCCAGATGCAGGTCAGGTCGTTGTATGCGAGGCAGCTCACCGGCACGCACCTGGGTGAGCGATCTGCCGCGGAGCATGCGCTGTCGAAGTTCGTTCACCCGCTGGTGGGCGACGCTCATGTCAACGACCGCTTGAAGATCGGTCACCGCGCGCTCGAAGCCGTCGAGTTCATGGGCCTCGATTTCGTCGTCGGCAAAGGCGAAGGTGACTACCCGTTCCAGGTACGCCATGGCGAGGGGGAGTAGCGCTTCCCGGCCGCTGGCTTCATGAATCCGCTGGAAGCGCAGGGCGATCCAGAGTTGGTCCCAGCCGGGGCCGTGCGGACCCGAGGTGGTCAGCACCTGCCACGCCTGAGACCGCCACGTTTCCATGAATCCGTTGACATCCGACTCACACCAGCGACACGGTGGCGGGCTACCGAAACGCTGAACTCGTTTCGCTCGACCACAACGCTCGCATACCGCCGGATCCGATGGGAACAGCGGTCTGGTGTCACCGGTCCACGTCGTGCCATTCCACCAGCGGACGTGACCCGAATCGGTCGAGTCCGGATACCATCCTGGCTCCATCTGAGGCTGTGGTGCCACGTGATGGGGTACCGGATCGGGCGATGGTGGGGTGGTCGGCGAATCATCGACCTCGACACCGAACTCTTCGGCAAGCCCACGCAATCCGCTTACCCATCCTTGGCCGACCGCCCGGAATTTCCACGCTCCGTCGCGCCGGTAGAACTCACCGAACACCATCGCGGTGACGGCATCGGACTGATCGACGTCGAACGAGATCAGAGTGCGGCTCCCGTCTTGCACGGTCAGCGTGAGGCCGGGGATGTCGCGGAACGAACCTTGATCAACAGATCCCGAAATGACGACTCGGGAAACGGCGTCCTCAACGGCAGGCAGCGAGACAGTGAGTGCTGCCCGGCCGGCTACGGACTCGTCCAGCGAAACCGCGCCGGACGGGTGGCGTTGCGCGTTATAGAACACAAAATCGTCGTTAGTCCGGATCTTCCCGGTTGCTGCCAAGAGCAGCGCCTGTGGGTCGACCTCCTGCTGGGTCCCCCATTTGAGCATCACGGTCACTGTCGGCGCGGTCACCGCAGCGTTCCCACCTCGTGCGAGCTTCACGTGCAGCACACCGTCTCCGCGGCGAGTTCCGTTACGCGTACGGCGGCCGGGGCAGGCAGACCGGCCTGTGCTCAGCTGGGTGGGGTATTTGGTTTCGAAATCCAGTCGGTGGGTTGGAGGAAGCGGGCGGTATCGGCTTCGGGGCTGTCCGGCGGTGGGGTGGTGGGGGAGTGCCAGCTTGCGAGGGGTCCGTTGCTGCTCGGCCACGAGCTGATCGGCCACGAATCGCGTGCGTGATTTCCCCACCCGGCCTCCTCGGTCTCCCATCCGCTTCGGCTCGCATTCAGCATCGCACGCGATGGACGGGTCGTAGACACCCGAATTCTCTTGGCCCCAAAGACATTGCCGCCGGAAGTGTCCGACAGCGGCCTGCGCGGATAACGGCATTCCCCGGAAAGTACAGTCGACGCGACTGCACACTCCGAGCCTTGAAGGGGCGGCGCCGATGCTGGCCGAACAGCTTGTCGCGAAGTTCCACTCTGTCGATACGACCGCGCTGTGCGATGCCGACAAGTCGATTCGGGTGCTGGACAGTGGGATTCGGCCGCGTAGTGCCGAGGTGCGGATCGTTGGGCCCGCGTTCACCGTTCGGTGCCGGGGCGACTTCTTCGCGGTGCTGCGGGCGGTCGAGTCCGCGTCGCCCGGTGATGTGCTCGTTGTCGATGGTGGTGGGAGTGAAATCGCGTTCGCCGGAGAACTTTTCGCGCGCGGGGCGATTGCTCGAGGGCTCGGCGGGATCATTGTCGACGGCGGGTACCGGGACATCGGGTATGTCCGTGGCTGCGAGCTGCCGATCTACAGCCGGTTCGTCACTCCCATGGCGGGCGGCACATCCCAGCTCGGTGAACTTCAGGTTCCGGTGACCTGCGGTGGTGTCGCGGTAGCCCCCGGCGATCTGATCCTCGCCGACGAAGAAGGCGCCATCGTCGTCCATGCTGACCGGATCGAGTCCCTGCTGGAGGCCGCCGCGGCCATCAAGGAGGCCGAAGCCGGGATCATCGCGAAATTGGATGCTGGCTCGACCTTGAGCGACGGACTGAACGTCGCCACGCACACCGAGGCCCTCCGCAATGGCGAGCGCTCGACTCTCCAGTTCCTGACCTGAGCGCGGGCGGCAAGGGGTTCACAGCCGAGGCCCGATCTCCCGGATGATCTGGACCAGCAGGTCTGCTTCCGGTTCGGTGATGCGCCAGTTGACGAAGGTCGGGCGCAGGGCGGTCATCCCTCGGTAGGTGGTGGTGCCGACGTAGACGCGGCCGTCGTCGAGGATGGCTTGGCCGAGGCGGGCATTGAGGGTGTTCAGCTCGGATTCCGGCACGCCCGGCGGGCGGTAGCGAAAACAGGTGACGCACAACTGAACTGGTGCCAGGAGCTCGAGGTCGGGTGCTTCGTCGACGACTCGTCCGAGGTGGGCGGCCACGTCCAGATGGCGTTCCACCATCTCGCGATATCCGGCGCGACCGTATGCCCGCAGTGTCGCCCAGATGGGGAATGCTCGTGCGCGGCGGGAGGATTCGGGGCCGTGCATGTTGTAGCTGATCTGTCCGTCTTCGAGGGTCGGCAGGTAGGCCGCGGCCCAGTTGCCGAACGTCTTGCCGAGCAACGAATTGTCCTTGACGAACGAAAACCCGCTCTCCTGCGGCACATTCAGCCACTTGTGCCCGTCGGCGGTGATCGAATCGGCCCGCTCGACACCGCGGGCGAGGTGCGCCGTGCGCGGCGAGACCGCCGCGAACAGTCCGAACGCGCCGTCGACGTGCAGCCATGCGCGGTACTGCTCGGCCAGGTCGGCCAGGTCGTTGATGGGATCGGAGTCGCCGGTGTTCACCTCGCCGAGGTTGCCGACGATCACCGCGGGCGCGCCATCGAGCTCGACCAGCGCCCGCTCCAGCGCCGCCAGGTCGATTCGTCCGGCATCGTCGCGGACGAAGGTGCGCAACGTATCTCGGCCGCACCCGAGAATCTGCAACGCCTTGCGAGTGCTGGCGTGCACCAGCCCGCTGGTCAGCACCGGCAGCTGCGGCAGCCCCGCCAACCCGCGAGCGACCACGTCCACCCCGTGCCGATCGGCCCACCAGTAGCGAGCCGCCGCCAGCCCGGTCAGGTTCGCGAAGGTGGCGCTCGGTGTGAGTACCGCGCCGAAGTCTTGCGGTAGACCGAATAGATCCTTGAGCCACCCGAGCACCACGGTCTCGGTGCTCGACGCCAGCGGGGAGCTCACCCACAGCCCGGCATTCTGGTCGAGCAGCGCGGTTATCCAGTCACCGGCCAGCGCGGCCGGAGTTGCCCCGCCCACCACGAGATGGAAGAAGCGCGGCCCGGCGGTGTGCACCGCCGCCCGCGTGCCGACCGCGAGCAACTCCTCGATCGCCGCCAGCGCGCCGCCGCCCTGCTCGGGCAGCGGGCCGCCGAGGTCGTCGATGAGCGGGTTGTGCGTTGCGTCGTGCACGAGCCGCTCCGGCAGACTGTCCAGGTACGGCCCCGCCGCCTGATTCACCAATGCCAGCGCGTGCGTAGTGAGGTCGTGTTCTTTCAGCGGATCAGCCATGCCCCACCGAACCGCGCGTCGGCCGCCTTTGTAAATAGCCAGTCGGCCAAGGTGATTGATCATCTGGACCGGTGCGGCGCGCCGAGGCGACACGCGATCTTCGGGCTGCGATCACACGATGCGGCAGCCGACAGCACGGCGTCGAAATTTGAGTGTCAAAGTAACTTGATAGGAGACTTCAAGTAGCTGGCTACACTGTCGTCCGTGACAGCGGACCTGCCTGAAGCGGACCTGGGTTATCGCCTGCTCGCCGAGCTTCGTACGGTATCCGACCAGCTCGACGCCGCGCTCGTCAGCGTCCTGCGTGAATTGGATCTCACCGTGCCGTCGGCGAACGTGCTCTGGCACCTCACCCCGGCGGCCGCGCTGCCGTCGATGTCCGAGCTCGCCCGCCGCACCTGCAGCGACCCCTCGACGGTCACCTTCATCATCGACAAGCTGGAGAAACGCGGCACCGTCGAGCGACTACCCGGACCGGACGACAAGCGGGTGAAAGTGGTCGCGCTCACCGCGGCCGGTGCGGCGCAACGCGAAAAGCTGGTCGACGCGATGACCGAGCACCTGCCGCTGCGCCGACTGTCGGCCAGGGAGCAACGTCAGCTGCACCGACTACTGTCGAAGGCCACTTCCAGCACCTGAGCAGTCACGAGAGCTATGCGCTATCAATGGGTTTCGCGATGGTCGTGCACGACCCGAACGAGAATCATTCTGGCGCTTGGTGTTACGAAACCCCCGCTAATCTGAACCCATGATCACGCTCAAGAAAGAAGACGGCGCCGCGGATCTCGCCGGTGTCACCAAGCTGAGTGTCGGGGTGAGCTGGGATCCTTCGGCGGGGACCAGCGGCGGGGCGCTCGGCTGGGCACGCCGCAAAAAAGGCGTCGACCTGGACCTGATCGCCATCCTCATGCAGGGTGCCGAGCCGGTCCGCTTCGCCGGACTCGACTCCCTCGACCCGCTGGGCAACAGCTCGGTGCTGCACAGCGGTGACGAGCAGACCGGCGCCGCCGCGGGCGATGACGAGACCGTGCACGTCACCTTCGCGGATGTGCCCGGCGGCATCGACTCGATCATCTTCGTCGCGGCCGCCTTCAAGAAGGGCAGCTCGTTCGACAAAGCCAACAACATCAGCTTCAAGGTCTACGACGCGAGCGGTGGCAGCAGCCAGCAGGTCGCCGACATCTGGCCGTCGCTGCTCGGCGCGGATAACGCCAATGCCGTCGCCCGCGCCTTCCGCTCCGGCTCCGCATGGCAGCTGGAAGTGCTGAACCGCAAGGGCAAGATCAAGCAGGGCGACAAGCAGGCACTGCTCCGCTTCGCGATGGCGTAGTCGCTATACATGAGCGTGCGGGGCATTTGGCGGGCCGGGGCGATGGCGCTCGCCCTGGTGACGATCGCGGCATGCGGCGGCAAGCCGGCGGCGCAGGACGATCCGTTCCGCTGGCTGGAGGAGCTCGACAGCCCGCGGGCCAAGGCGTGGGTCGACACGGAGAACGCCAAGACGCTCGGCGTGCTGGAGCGGGATCCGCGCTACGCCGACAATCTGGCGGCGGCCGAGGGGATCGGGAACGCACCCGATCGCATTCCGATGCCCGCGTTCTCTGACGGTGCGCTCACGAACTTCTGGCAGGACCCCGACCATCCGCGCGGCATCTGGCGGACCACCTCCGTCGCCGATTACGAGTCGCCACAGCCGAATTGGACAACGCTGTTCGATCTGGACGCACTCGCGCGGGCAGAGGGAAAGAACTGGGTGTGGAAGGGCGCCAACTGTGACTCGATCACCAAGAAGCGCTGCCTGATCTCGCTGTCCGACGGTGGTGAAGACGCCGTGACGCTGCGCGAATTCGATGTAGCCACCAAGAGATTCGTCGCCGACGGATTCGTGCTGCCGCGCAGCAAGCAGTACGTGACGTGGACCGACGACAATACGCTGCTGGTGTCGCGGGAATGGCAGCCGGGGGAGACGACCACCTCGGGTTATCCGTTCATCGTCAAACAGCTGCGCCGAGGCCAAAGCCTCACGGACGCAACCGAAATCACCCGTGGCGAGAAGTCGGACGGACTCGCGACCCAATCGCTGCTGCTCGACGACGGCAACGGGCGAAGGCTGAGTGTCATCCAGCGCAACCCCTCGTTCTTCGAACGTCGATTCAGCCTGCTCACCGCGTCCGGCACGACACCGTTCGCGCTGCCGCCGAAATCGGACCTGGCGGGTCTGGTCGGCAACCACATCCTGGTCTCGCTGCGGCAGGACTGGACCACCGAGGGCGCGACATTCCGCACCGGATCGCTGGTTTCGCTGAACGCGGACGAGGTGACCAAGGACCCGCAGCGGCTGCGCGCCACCCCGATCTACCAGCCCGGCCCGACGGAGACGCTGGAGGGCGTGCTTACCACCCACGACCACATTGTCGTCACGTCGCTGAACGACGTGCGTGGCCGCGCGACGGCCTACACCCCGCAGCCGGACGGCTCCTGGTCCGGCGCACCGGTGCCGTTGCCGGACAACGCAACCATCAACACCGTCGACGCCGACGCACGAGGCAGTGTCGCCTACCTGTCGGTCACCTCGTTCCTGTCGCCGACCGCACTGTGGAGCCTCGACACCGCGACCGGGCGGGTGCAGCAGGTGAAAACCACGTCGCCACAGTTCGATTCGTCGCGGTTCGTGGTCGATCAGCAGAAGGCCGTCTCGCCCGACGGCACCCAGGTGCCGTACTTCATCGTGCACGCCGCCGGAATGAAGCTCGACAGCACCACTCCGACCATCATCTACGGCTACGGCGGCTTCGGTCTGTCCCAAACACCCACCTACGACGGGCTTCTCGGCAAGCTGTGGTTCGAGCACGGCGGCGCGTTCGTGGTGGCGAACATTCGCGGCGGTGGTGAATTCGGCCCGGCGTGGCACGAAGCGGCGCTCACCACCAACCGGCAGCGCGCCTTCGACGATTTCGCCGTCGTCGGTAAGGATTTGATCGCGCGCAAGGTCACCACACCGCGGCGTCTCGGCATTCTCGGCGGCTCCAACGGCGGACTGCTGATGGGCGTCGAATTCACCCAGCATCCGGAGATGTGGAATGCGGTCGGCATCCAGGTGCCGCTGCTGGACATGATGCGCTACGAACAGATCGCCGCCGGCGCCTCCTGGGTCGGTGAATACGGCACGGTCGCCGACCCGGCCCAGCGCGCCTTCCTCGAATCCATCTCGCCCTACGCGCAATTGCGCTCGGGCGTGCGGTATCCGGAGCCGTTCGTCTGGACCACCACCAAGGACGACCGCGTCGGCCCGCAGCACGCCCGCAAGTTCGCCGCGCGGCTGGCCGAGCTCGGCACGCCCTACCTCTTCTACGAGGCCACCGAGGGCGGCCACGGAGCCGACGCCAATATCGACGAAACGGTACACACCAGCGTCCTCCAATACACCTACTTCATGCGCAAGCTGATGTAGCGGATCACTCGATGTGTTCGGTCTTCGCGACGGAGATCGGGTCGCCCGCGGTGAAGACGTCGAGCAGCATGTCCTCGTCGTGGTAGCCCGCCATGGCCGTCAAACCCTGTGTGGTGCGCGCGATCGCGTGCACGTGATCGCCGGACAGCGGATACTCGGGCACCTTTCGCCGCCAATGCACACAGAGCAGCGTGCCGTCCGATTCGAGGTGTTCGACGGCATGCGCGAAAGCCGTACGCAGGCTGGCGGAGTCGAGGTAGTAGCAGACCTCACTGAGCACGATCAGGTCGAAATGCTCGTCGGGCCACAGCTCGCCGAGGCCCCAGCGGCGGAATTCGACTGCGCCGCGCTCGGATTCGGGCAGCCGGTCGATGCGCTTGCCCGCCGAGTCGAGGGCTTGGGCCGCGATGTCGGTGCACACCAGTCGATCGCATCGGCCGGTGAGTTCGGCGGACAGGGTGCCGATCGAACAGCCCGGCTCGAACGCGCTGCGGTAGCGCGGCTTCGGTAGCGCCGCCATGGTGAGTGCGCGCTTGCGCTGCTCGTACCAGCGGGTGATGAAGCCCCACGGGTCCGGATCACGGGCGTACATGTCGTCGAAATAGTCTGCGGCCAAACGGGTCTCGCTCATACGAAGAACGTTTCCGTGTTGCCGGTGAACCGGTCGAGCACGTGCGGCGGCAGGATCGGCTGGTCGGCGGGGTCTGCCGACATCGGCAGGATCTGGCTGCGGAATTGCGAGATGGCGCGCAACTTCGCGTCGACCGCGGTGCCGGGCAACGTCAACGTGCGGGCGCGGCTGGCGGGGACGACGGGATGTTCGGGCGTCGCCCAGTGCCACATCCACACCGGGAATTCCAGCAACCGGGTCGCGGTGCCCGCACAGGCCGCAGCGGCGGCGCGGCCGACGGCCTCGTGGTCAGGGTGCCCGTCGCGCCGCCAGGTCGTCGCGCACCACGCGCCCGCATGGCCGCACTCGGCGAGAACCTCCGACAGCGCACCGGTCACCGCGGCCTCGTCGGCGGCGATCCTGCCGTCACCGATACCGAGCCGGATCGGCGGTTCGGCACCCAATTCCGCTGCGGCACGACGAGATTCCGCCACCCGCAGGTCGGCGAGTTCGCTCGGCGAACAGGTCGGCGAACCCGGATGCGACGCTTCGCCGTCGGTCACCGTGACGACGGTGACCGGCAGGTCGCGCGAGCGCGCCAGCGCGATCAGCCCGCCGACGCCGAGCACCTCGTCGTCGGGATGCGGTGCGACGACGATCAAGTGCCGCCACCCGGTGAGCGACAGTTCCGGGCGACGCAGGCGCCACCGGGCCCAGGCGCGCTCGGGAGTGCCACGGGCGGCTAGGTCGATCAGCGGTTCGGCAACCATGAGAACTCCTTTTCCGCGTAGTCACGGCCGAGAGCGGCCAGATCTCGCTCCGCATGACTCTGGCGGAGGTAGACGGTGAGGTCGGCGACGCGCCGCGCGTGTTCGGCGTCGGCGCACAGTGGACCGGCGCCCAGCGCGCGCCCGACCCGGTCGATGGTCGCGGTTGCCGCGTCCTCGACCACGGCCCGCACCGTCCTGGCGCGCAGCCGCGCGGTGCAAGCACGGTCGGTCGGGTCGGCGTCGATCTCCCGCGCGGCATCCGCCAAACACACTGCGGCGGCGTGCAATCCGCTCATGACGGCGCCGAGGTGGGCCAGCGCGTGCTCGTCGGTGGCGCGGTCGTGCAGGGTGCGGGCGACAGCGCAGGCGCCGCCGTACCAGCAGGCGGCCACGCCGATGGCACCGTGCCAGAAGCCCGGCCGGGTCAGATACGCGCCGGGTTCGCCGATCGGCTCGGCCACGGCATCGGTGAAATCCACTGCGCCGGAGTCGGATTCCCGCATCCCGACGGCGTGCCAGGTGTCCGGCACCGCGCGGATCGACGGCTGGGCGAGATCGACGGCGAACAACCTGCGCTCGTCCCCGGCCCGCGCGGTGACCAGGGCATGGGTGCAGATCGTCGCGCCAGAGCACCACGGTTTGCGCCCGTGCAGGGTCCAGCCGTCGGGCCCGAATGTGGCCTGTAGCACCGGCTTCGGCGGCTCGGCGGCCCACACGCCCCAGAGCTGGCTGCGCGCGACGGCGGCACCGCCGAGCTCGGCCAGAATCGCTGCGGCATCGGCGTGCGCCTCGACCATCCGCCCGACCACCACATTGCCGAACGTGAAGTCGGCGAGCGCGCGCCAGCGTTCGATGGTGCCGCCGGAACCGGGGAGCGCGAGCTCGAGCCGACCGGAATCCGCGAGCCGCCGCAGCGCGCTCGCCGTCGCGCTTGGCGTGGCCGGAGTGCTCAGGACCTCGGTCGGCGGCATCAGGCACTCCTGCTCTCGGTACTGTACGTATTCGCGAGTCGCCGCAAATGTGCGGCGAACCCTTGCGGTGCCCGCCCGACTCGGCGGGCGGAGGTGGTGACGCGGACGTCATCGGCCCACGTGATCCGTGCGCCATCGGCCGTCATGCGGGACACCAGGTCGACGTCCTCACCG
Source organism: Nocardia sp. NBC_01499 (assembly GCF_045040275.1). Taxonomy (NCBI): domain Bacteria; kingdom Bacillati; phylum Actinomycetota; class Actinomycetes; order Mycobacteriales; family Nocardiaceae; genus Nocardia; species Nocardia sp. NBC_01499. The sequence continues at coordinate 7,508,125 of NZ_CP109426.1, forward strand.
GTCCGCAGGTGCCGGAAGCCGCCGATCCGCCAATAGGCGTCGGCCCGGAAGCCGAGATTCGCACCGTGCACGTGACCGTGCTCGCCGCTGGTGCGGTACTGCTCCTCATAGCCGTGCCGGACGGCGTCCGGGTGGCCCGCCCAACTCCGTACCCCGACGATTCCGGCAACCACGTCGCTGCCTGCACGGGCGTGCGCGAGCTGGGTACGCAACCATCTTTCCTCGACTTCGGAGTCGGCATCGGTTGTCGCGAACCAGGTTTCGGCTCCACAGGTCGCACCGGCGCGCGCGAACCCAAGCGCGCGGGCCGCGCCGACATTGCGCTCGTCGACCGCCATCACCTCGACAGCAGAGGTGGGCACCCGCGCGGAATCGTCGGTACACGCGTCGAGCACGAGTTGCACGCGGACCGGCACATCGACCAGCTCCGCCGCCCTGGCCAACGCCGATAGGCAGGCGGGCAGTAGCCGCTGCTCGTCGCGCACCGGAACGACAACCAGAATCCGCGCGACCGCACTACCGGACGCGGCGTCTTCGGGCCGGTCGGCGTGCGGGGTACGGACTCGGTCGCGAGGACGTGAGTCGGTCATGGCTCCCGGCTACCCTGCGGCGGATCGGGCAAACGGTCAGCGAGTCTCGATGTGGTGAATCTCGCCGGTCTGCTTGGGCTGCTGATCCGGGGGTATGACCGCCGAAGCGCGCCGTTGCGGCGGGCACGACCACAACAGGAGGACATCATGCTGGGTCTCGGGATCATCGGATGGATCATCATCGGCGGCCTTGCGGGTTGGATCGCCAGCAAGATCATGAAGACGGACGCCGAACAGGGCATCTTCCTGAACATCGTCGTCGGCATCGTCGGCGGCCTGCTCGGCGGCTTCCTGCTGAAGTTGTTCGGCGTCGACGTCAATGGCGGCGGCCTCTGGTTCAGCTTCTTCACCTGCATCGCCGGTGCGGTGATCCTGCTGTTCCTGGTTGGTCTTGTCACCGGTCGGCGAGTGTCGCACTGATCTGGGCCGCCGAGCAGACTAGGAAGAAAAGGAGCCGACTATGACCACGGTTGCGGAAATGATCGTCACCGCGCTGGCCGACGAGGGCGTCACCCAGGTCTGGGGCGTCGTCGGCGACGCACTCAACCCGATCACCGACGCCATCCGCCGCGAGGATCGCATCGAGTGGATCGGTGTGCGCCACGAGGAGGTCGCCGCCTATGCCGCGGGTGCTCAGGCCCAGCTCACCGGCACCATCGGGGTGTGCATGGGCACTGTCGGTCCCGGCTCGATCCATCTGCTCGGCGGTCTCTACGACGCGAAGAAATCGCATGCGCCGGTGCTGGCGATCTGCGGTCAGGTGCCGACCTCCGAAATGGGCAGCGAGTACTTCCAGGAGGTCGACAACGACGCGGTCTTCCGCGACGTCTCGGAGTTCACCGCGACGGTCACCAATGCCAGTCAAATGCCGCGGCTGCTCGAACAGGCCGTGAACGCTGCGGTGTCGCGGCAGGGCGTCTCCGTGCTGACCATTCCGGGTGACATCGGCGGGCTGAAACTCGACACCGACGTGCGCCCCCGGTTCGTCGCGCGCGACCGCACGACGGTTCCCGGCACGACCGAGATCGTGCAGGCCGCCGAGACGCTCAACAAGGCGGACAAGGTCACGCTGCTGGTCGGCATCGGGGCCAGGGAGGCGCGCGAGGAGGTGCTGCGGCTCGCCGAGCAGCTCTCGGCGCCGATGGTGCTCACCATCAAGGCGAAGGAAGGTCTCGAGCACGACAACCCGTACGCGGTCGGGCAGACCGGTTTGATCGGCAACCCCGCCGCCAATTCGGCGCTCGAGGACTGTGACGTGCTGTTCATGGTCGGCACCGATTTCCCCTACCGCGACTGGTATCCCACCGGCAAGACGGTCGTCCAACTCGACTCCCGGCTCGACCACATCGGTCGCCGCACCACCGTCGATGTCGCGTTGGTCGGCCACACGGGCCCGTCACTGCGCGAACTGCTGCTGAAGCTGGACACCAAGTCGTCCGACAAGCATCTGAAGAAGGCGCAGTCGGAGTACGAGCGCTGGCACGGACTCCAGCAGCGGCTGGCCGAACCAAAGCACGACCGCAAACTCCTCGGCCGGATCCGTCGGCACCTGGACAACCCGGACCAGCTGATCCGACCCGAAGCCGTTGCCGCCGCGGTCAACACCCATGCCGCCGACGACGCGATCTTCACCTCGGACACCGGCATGTCCACGGTGTGGCTGTCCCGATTCCTCAGCCTGCGCGGCTCGCGCCGGCTGATCGGCTCCTACAACTTCGGGTCCATGGCCAACGCCATGCCGCAGGCCCTCGGTGCCCAGATCCTCGATCGGGACCGTCAGGTCGTCGCCTTCTGCGGGGACGGCGGCCTGATGATGCTGCTCGGCGACCTGCGCACGGCGGTCACCTACGATCTGCCGGTCACGCTGGTGGTGTTCAACAACGGGCGGCTCGGCATGGTCAAACTAGAGCAGGAAGAAGGTGGCCTGCCCGAGTTCGGCACCGTGCTCGATAATCCGGATATCGCCGCGGTCGCGGCCGCGATGGGCCTGGAATCGCGTCGCGTGACCGACCCGGACGATCTGGACGAGGCGGTCGCGCAGGCCTTCGCGCAACGCCGCCCGGTGCTCCTCGATGTCGTCACCAACCCCGACGAGATCTCGATACCACCGAAGCCGACTTTCGATCAGGCATGGGGCTTCGCCATCGCCAAGGTGAAGGAGACGCTCGAGAGCCGCGCATGACGGCTCGCCCCCGGTCCGATCATCGGTGGATCCCATGACAAGTGTCCTCGGAATGGTTAGTGTCCGAGGACATTCAAAGGTGATCGGGTTGGGGCGCGGTGAGTTTGTTCGCGTCCCGGTGGGTCCCGTTGACCTGTTCGAAATCGGGAGAACGCGTGAGATTCACAAGAGCTGGTGCGCTGCTCGCCGCGGCGCTCATGGCCACAAGCCTGGGGCTGACCGCATGCTCGTCGGATGACAGTGGCGATGCCGACGTCGTCACCACGAACGGTGGTGAGCCGCAGAACCCGTTGGTGCCCACCAACACCAACGAGAACATGGGCGGCCGCGTCGTCGACCGGCTGTTCGCGGGCTTGAAGTACTACGACGCCAACGGCGGCGCGCACGACGAGATGGCGCAGAAGATCGAGACGACGGACCGGAAGAACTACACGATCACCATCAAGCCGGACTGGAAGTTCTCCGACGGCACAGCGGTGACGGCCAAGTCGTTCGTCGATGCGTGGAACTACGGTGCCCTTGGCACTAATGCTCAGCTGCAGAGCTACGTCTTCGCCCCGATCATCGGGTTCGACGAAGTGCAGGCGAAAGACGCCAAGGTGCAGACGATGTCGGGATTGAAGGTGGTCGACGACCACACCCTCACCGTGGCGTTGAAGCAGCCGTCGATCGACTTCGAGACCGAGCTCGGCTTCGCGCCGTTCTACCCGTTGCCCGAGGTCGCGTACAAGGATATGAAGGCGTTCGGTGAGAATCCGATCGGCAACGGCCCGTACAAGTTCGCGAAGAACGGTGCGTGGCAGCACAACGTCCAGATCGACCTGGTGCCGAACCCCGAGTACAAGGGCGGCCGGGTGCCCAAGAACAAGGGCCTGCGGTTCGTGATGTACCAGTCCTACGACACGGCCTACGCCGATCTGCAGGCGGGCAATCTGGACACCCTCGACGTCATCCCGGAAAGCGCGATGACCAGCTACAAAAAGGATCTCGGCGACCGCGCGATCAGCAAGCCGATCGCGTACAAGGTGAATATCGGTATCCAGAGCAATGTCCCGCACTTCGCGGGCGAAGAAGGCGTGCTGCGCCGCAAGGCCATCTCGATGGCGATCAATCGAGAGCAGATCTGCGAGAATATCTTCCACGGCGCCAGGATCCCGTCCCGTGACTTCACCGCGAGCACGCTGCCCGGGTTCAACGGGAACCTGCCCGGCTCCGAGTTCTTGAAGTTCAACCCGCAAGAGGCCAAGAAGCTGTGGGCGCAGGCTGACGCTATTTCCCCGTGGTCGGGCAAGTACGAGATCGCCTACAACACCGACGGCGGCCATCAGGGCTGGATCGAGGCCACGGCGAACAGCATCAAGAACACCCTCGGTATCGAGGCCATCGGCGCGCCGTATCCGACATTCAAGACCATCCGCGACGCGATCACCGCCAAGACCATCGGCAAGGCGTTCCGTGGCGGCTGGCAGGGCGACTACCCGACCATGCTGCAGTTCCTGACCTCGCAGTACTACAGCTTCTCCGAGACCAACAACGTCAGCTACAACAGCCCGGAGTTCGACGCCCTGCTCAACGCCGCGCTGGCCGCGCCAACCCTGGAGGAGTCCTACAAGATCGTGGCGCAGGCCCAGATGCTGCTGTTCAAGGACATGGCCGAAATCCCGGTGCTCGATTACAACGCTGCCGCAGGTCGTTCGGACAAGGTGAAAAAGGCCGAGCTGGCGTGGAACGGTTTCTTCGACTTCGAGAATATCGAGAAGTAGCGATTTGCTGTTCGGTGCCGAGGCCCGCTGACGCGCGAATGCGTCAGCGGGCCTTCGAGTTCGGGTATCAGCCCTGTGGGGTTGGTACGACGATCATTTCGGCGATGTTCACCCGCTTCGGGGCCGTGACGGAGTAGACGATCGCGTCCGCGATGTCGTCGGCGACAAGGATTTCCATCTCGCTGCGCCATCCGGCGAGAACGGTCTTCTGGTCCTCGTCGAGCATGCCGGCACCGAGTTCAGTGCCGACGAATCCGGGTTCGATGGTCCGGACGCGAACACCGCGCGGCCCGAATTCGGTGCGCAGGTTGCGGGTCAGGTGCGCGACGGCGGCCTTGGTCGCGCAGTAGACGCCGTAGTTGGGGAACGCGACGTGTCCGGCGATCGAGCCGACGTGCACCAGGTCGGCACGTTCGCCGTTGCTCGCCGCGGCGAGCAGATCGTCGATGAAAGCCCTTCCGGTGTAGAACAATCCGTTGATATTGGTGCCGACCATCTTGTCCCACTCGTCGGTCCGCGCTGACTCGAACGGTGCGCCGAGCATGACGCCCGCATTGGCGACAACGAGGTCGATCGGACCGAACGCCGCCCGCACGGTCGCCGCGGCGTCCAGCATCGACTGCTGTACCGCCACGTCGGCCGTGACCGCGAGCGCCTCGCCACCGATCTGGGCGGCCAACTCTTCGAGCCGATCCTTGCGCCGCCCGAGCAGCGCGACCTTCGCGCCGTCGGCCGCGAGCCGCTGTGCGGTGGCGGCGCCGATTCCACTGGACGCTCCGGTGACGACCGCGACGCGGCCGGTGAGGTTGTTTGTCATGACCACAACATTCGCGCTGGTCACGGACCCGTGCCAGGGTACGGACTTCCTGGTAGTGGCAGGGCCACCCAGCCGGCAAGCCCCTCACCTACCCTCGAAGTATGGACTCCGACAACCGACTGGGCGCCTTTCTCCGGGCACGGCGCGAGCTGGTGTGCCCGGCGGACTTCGGCATGTCCGGCGGCGGCCAGCGCCGGGTGGCCGGGCTGCGCCGCGAAGAAGTCGCGATGCTGGCTGGCGTGAGCGCCGACTATTACGTGCGGCTCGAGCAAGGACGGGACAAGCATCCGTCCGAGCAGGTGGTTGCCGCGTTGGCGCGGGTGTTCGCGCTCGACGAGGAGGGCGCAACGCATCTGCGCGAGCTGGCCCGCCCGGTGGTGCGGCGCAGGCGCGCGCCGCAGCGTCCCGAGAAGGTGAGTCCCGGCCTGCTCGCCTTGATGCAGGCGTGGCCGCAGACGCCCGCGCTGGTGCTCGGCAGGCATCTGGACGTGCTTGCCGCGAATCCCCTTGCCGCCGCGGTCAATTCGTGTTCGGTGCCGGGCGTCAACCAGGTCAGGATGATGTTTCTCGATCCGGAGGCGCGCGTTGTCTACCCGGACTGGGCTATGCACGCCGCGGAGACGGTGGCGAGTTTGCGGGCAAGCGCGGGCGATCTCGACGATCCACGGCTGACCGAACTCGTCGGCGAGCTGTCGCTCAAGAGTGACGACTTCCGCAGGTTGTGGGCGCGCCACGACATTCGGGGGAAGATCGCTGGAACCAAGCGCTTCCTCAATCCGCTGGTCGGGGAGCTGACGTTGTCCTATGAAACGTTCTCCGTGAACGGTGCGCCTGGGCAGTTGCTCATCGCGTATCACGCGGCACCCGGCTCCGAGTCCGAGCGTGGGCTCGCGCTGCTCGGCAGCATGGTCGCTACCGGGGATCCGGCCTTGCGGAAGTCACCCGCGCCGTCGTTGGATTAGCTCGTCGCGTCCGGTTGGTTCGATCAGTGGTCCGGTCGCTGGCGCTGGTAGCGGTGCCTGGAGATACTTCGGTCGTGGTTGCTCCGGGAACTTGATTCTCAGCGTTGGAGCTCGCGTATCGATATACGCTGCGAGTACCGGAAATGGTGCCAATTCGATTGCGGCTGGACCTGATTGGGGGCAATGGTGACCGGAGACGCAAGTGCACTGTTGGCTGCGGCTCGCGCCTTCGCGCCGGAAGTGGCGAAGCGACGACAGGAGATCGATGCGGCCAGGCAGTTGCCCGCCGATATCGTCGAACGGCTTCGTTCGATGGGCATCTACGCCATGGGATTCAGCGCCGAACTCGGCGGGCCAGGGCTGACCTCGCTACAGCAGATGGAGGTGTTCGAGGCACTCGCCTACGGCGATACCGCCACCGGCTGGTGCGCGATGATCGGCGCGGCGACGGGCATCTACGCCGGATTCCTCGACAAGCGGGTCATCGCCGAGCTGATGCCGACGCGGGACCTGATCACCGCCGGACTGATCTCGCCGTCCGGACGGGCCGTGCGAGTCGCCGGCGGCTATCGGCTGACCGGCCGATGGAAACTCGGCAGCGCCATCACGCACGCCGACCTCGTCGTCGCCGGTGCCATGGTGTTCGACGGCGACCAAGTCGCGACCGCCGACGGTGCGCCGATCGCCAAGATGTACTTCATGCGCCGCGATCAGGTTCAGGTCTTCGACACCTGGGACAGCACCGGCCTGCGCGGCAGCGGCAGCAACGATTACGCGGTCGACGATCTCTTCATTCCCGAGCGGCACTGCTTCGACTTCTACGAACCGAGAAGCGGCACAGGAAAACTCACCGAACCCGAGGCCCTTGCCAGGGTGATGCCCGGCATCCCGCTCGGCGCGACGCGCGCCGCACTGGACTACGTCCGCGATCTCGCGCGGGGCAAGGTCGTTGCGGCGACCGGGCAGAAGTGGGCGGATAACTATCGGGCCCAATACATTCTGGGTGAGTGCGAGATGGAATACATCGTCGCCCGCGGCGCTGTCGTCGACAGCCTGCGCACCCTGTGGGATGCGTTGGACGAGAACCGTTTTGCCGACCTGCCCGCGGACATCCGGATTCAGACCTTGCTGACCCGCACCCATTCGTACCGCGCCTGCCGCCGCATCGTCGCCCGCCTGTGCGAGCTGGTCGGCACGGATTCGATCTACAAACCGAGTCCCCTCGATATCTGGCTGCGCGATATGAGCACCATGACAACCCATCTCATGGCGCACGACCAGATGATCCAGACGGCGGGCGCGTTCCTGCTCGGCGGGAAACCGGAATTCCCGTTCGTGCTCGGCGTGCGTTAGGCGGTCGGTCGAGCGGCGGGTCTGCTGTCGGCAGACACCGGGGGATTCGAGGTGTCGGCGGGGATAGACCTGAGGCATGATCGAAACATCGCACCTGGACTACCGGGGACAACTAGCCGATCGATTGTTCCGCCATCGGACCATCCAACTGACCGGTGAGGTCGACGACGCGATGGCCGAGCGCGCCTGCAGTGAATTGGTGCTGCTCGCCAGTGAGGACAACAAGCGCGACATCGTCCTCTACATCAACTCACCGGGCGGGTCGGTGCTCGCCGGGCTCGCCATCTACGACACGATGAAGCTGATACCGAACGACGTGGTGACCGTCGCCGTCGGATTCGCCGCGAGCATGGGGCAGGTGCTGCTCGCCTCCGGTACCAAGGGCAAGCGAATCAGCTTGGCGCACAGCAGGATCATGATGCATCAGCCCTCCGCTGGCATCGGCGGCACCGCGATGGACATCGCGATCCAGGCGGAGAACCTGGAGTACATGAAGCTGCAGTCGGAGCAGATCCTCGCCGCGGAGACCGGGCATTCGCTGGAGGAGATCCGCGAGGACAGCGACCGTGACCGCTGGTTCACTCCGGAGCAGGCGCGCGACTACGGCATCGTGGACGAGATCGCCGCGGGCTTCGCCCAGATCGCACCATTCACCAACGCACACCGAGCGGGGTTGTGACCATGTCCCAGTACACGATTCCCCATGTCATCGAGCGCACCCCGAACGGCGAACGCTCCTTCGACGTCTTCAGCCGGTTGCTCAACGACCGAATCATCTTCCTGGGCACCGAGATCGACGACGGCGTCGCGAATGTCGTGATGGCGCAACTGCTGCACCTGGAGTCGGAGTCACCGGATCGCGAGATCAGCCTGTACATCAACTCACCGGGCGGCTCGAACACGGCGATGCTCGCCATCTACGACACCATGCAGTTCCTGCGGCCGCCGCTCGAGACCTACGCCATGGGTCAGGCGGTGTCGGCCGCGGCGGTGCTGTTGTCGGCGGGCACGCCGGGGCGGCGCTACGTCCTCAACCACTCCCGCGTGCTGCTGCATCAGCCGTCGGCGCAGGGGCAGGGCACCATCTCGGACCTGGCGCTGCAGGCGGCGGAGGTGATGCGGATCCGTTCGCAGACCGAGGCCATTCTCAGCAAGCACACCGGTCAGAGCGTCGACCAGTTGCGCAAGGACACCGCTCGTGATCGGGTGTTCACCGCGCAGGAGGCCGTCGACTACGGCCTGGCCGACGAACTGATCTTCACCCGCGACCGCTGACGCCTCAGGCCGCGAGCAGTTCGACGCGTGCCTCGGAGACCGGGCGGTTGAGATGCCGCAGCGCGCCCAGTCTCCGAGCGCCGCGGAAAAGCAGCACCTCGATCGACAATCCCAGCGCACCGCAGATCGAATGCAGCATTTCCGAGGAGGCTTCCTTGCGTCCCCGCTCGATCTCCGACAGATACTGCTTGGACATGCCGACCTCGGTCGCGACATCGGCCAGCGTGCGGTCCTGATCCTGCCGCTCGTCGCGCAGCACCTCGCCATACACGGAACGCAGCAGCGGCGACGCGGTATCGACCCGATCCCGGCGCGGCTCGGCCGTCGCGACCCGATTCCGGCGGTGCTCGCCACGGCGGTGCGCATCGAGATCGACTACGACGCCATCCTCTTCTGCTGCCATAGCGACGAGTCTTACACCTCGCGCCGCCGATCCGGACGATGTTCGCCCACGGCAGACAACGGCATGGCGAGGGGATTCGGCAGGCTCAGGCGCCGTTGCCGTCGATGTATTCGATGCCGGTGATGATGTCCGGATCGATCACGATCAGCTGACCGTCCAGCACCGTCTCCGGCTGCAGGTGGAGCTGGTAATGGGCGAGTTCCTGCTGGTCGGTGACCGTGTCGGCGACGCCGGTGATGATCACGCAGCGGCCGAGGTTGGTCTGGTGGTCGATGGTGTCGACCTCGTAGGCGACAACCTGTCTGTGCAGGGTGCGGATCATGGCCGGGTCCGCGGCGATCACGATGCAGCCGTCGACGATCGTGTGCCGGACAGGGCGAATCGCGGGTAATGCATGCCGCGAGAACGCGATACGGCCGAATCGGACGGTGTGCAGCAGGTCCAAGGAGTCCTCTACCGACAGCTCACGCGTCTCGCTTGCGCGGTGGGCGGGCATATGTCCATTCTTCCACCTGTTGCGGATCGGTTTCGGGGCATGGACGTCGATAGCGGAAATTGCCCGAGTATCCGTAAAATTAGGCATCGCCGGGAGTCCCGAAGCGCGGCTCGAATGTGGCGTCGAGCCACGTATGGATCGAGGAGGAGTACATGCCCTATTCCGCGCGGCTCGGCTACACGGGCAGACCGACACGCGTCCGCCTCCCGCACCGATCCGCCGAGCCTCCCCTCGAATCCGCCAGCAGCAGTGTGGAATTCACCGACGCCAGCGACCGCCTGGTCCGCCACCTGTTCGACGTCGGCCTGCAACTGCACCACGTACTCGACGCCATCGACCCCGTCGCCCAACCCCAGGTCCGCGACACCATCACCGCCCTGGTCGACGACCTCGACATGCTGATCCGCGACACCGGCCTCGCCATGCTCGCCCTGGCCAGCGAACGCCAGGCCCCCGCCCCGGCCGACGGCCAAATCCCCCGCCCCCGCCTGCGCCGCCGCTGACCACTGTGGGCCGCCGACCTGCGCTGTTACGCTGGTCCGCATGTCAGGTGGGGTGGCGGCTAACAAGACTGAAATCCATACCGCGGCGGATCGAGTCAGTCGATTGGCCGAGGGTTTCGCCGACGATATCGACGGACTGATGCGCAGAGCCCGTTCGGTGATCGGCGCCGAATGGCTCGGCGATGCCGCCGACACCCACCACACAGCATGGGAGGAATGGGAAGGCGGCGTTCGCCGGATCGTCGCCGCCCTGTCCGCGGACGCGGTGCTGCTGCATCAAGCCGCGGCGCGCTTCGGCGGGACCGACGACGGCTATGCCCAGGCATTACGCGGATTGGATCTGCCGTGAGCGGCCGCTATGTCGCCAACCTCGGCGAGATTCTGGATCTGGTCGACGCGGCCAAGCGCATCAGCGATCGCATTGATCAAGGTCTGACCGACACCGGACGGACCGTCGACGATTTGCACATCGGCTGGTCCGGTGACGCCGCCGCGGCGCACCGAGCCAAGCACGACGAATGGATGGCCGCCGCGCGGGAAATGCGCGAAGCGCTGGGCACCTTGGCCGCCGCCGCGCAGCGGGCGCACGACGTGTATTCGGCCAACGGCCAACATCTTCAGGGGATGTGGCCCGGGTGAGTCCGACCGCGACGATCAGCGTGCTGCCAGCGGCGTTCGGCCAGGCGGCTGGCACGTTTTCGGGTGGACGCGAATCCGCGGCACTCGGCATGAAGGCGCTTGCCGCGACCCTGGACGCCAACTGGGGCTGCGGCGGCACCGACACCAGCGGCCAGCGGTGGACCTCCAGCTACGACCCGGCCGCCTTCAAAGCCGTCGACATGGGCACCGCGATCGTGAACTCGCTCGGCAAGCTGCACGATCTGTTGCAGGCCAATAGCGTGAATCACGCCAACGCGCATAGCCAATCGTCGGTCAGCCCGAACCCGGCCGACGAGTTGCCGCTCCCCCCGGAGACCACATTCCTTCAGGCGCCGAAGTTCAAGGGCGCCTACGGCGGGCCGTCGGACGCACCGTTCGGCTGGGCGTTGATCAGCCGGTGGGTACAGGGCTATGTGTGGCCCAACGGCGATCCCGACAAGCTGCGAGCGGTAGCGACCGCATGGCGAACGGCAGCCGGGATCGTCACAGGGGCTGGCTACGGAATCCCAAGCGCTCGAACGATTATCGCCGACCAGAGTTCGCCCGAAGTCTCGCAGATCCTGACTCAAATCGACATCGTCGCGAACGGCATCACCGCCACCGTCGACCAGTTCTACAACCTCGCCTCGGCCTGCGACGACTACGCGCAGGCGATCGAAGACGCACACGGCAAGATCCTGGCGCTGCTCGCAGGGTTCGTCGGGACCGCGATCCTGATCGAAGGCGCCGGGTGGTTGCTTGCCGGTCCGCTCGGCGGTGGTGGTGGGGCCGCGCTCGCCGGTGTGCGGGGCGCGACGGTGGGCGGTGAGGTCGCCAGGGCTATCGAAGGTTTGGTCGTTGTCGCGGATGCGTCTGCGGTACGGCTGGCGGGTGTGGCGGTCGCGGGTGGCGCGTTGTTGCAGAATGTGCAGCCGTTGCTCGATGCGCAGCCTACGAAGTTCGATGCGAATACGCGTCCGGGTGGGGGTGAGCCGGGGCCGACGCAGGTGCGCCCTGGGTCTGAGGCGGGTGAATTCAATGGTGAGCAGGCGGCGCAGAACGCGCGAGACCGCCTGGCGAATGCGGGCGAAACGATCAAGAACAAGAGGAATGTCGCGGTCGCGCAGGCGGATATCGACGGGCAGTTCATACCTGCGGAGAGGTTGGAGTCGGTCAGCGGAGAGGCATCGCCGACAGGCACCGTGGAAGTTCCAAAGAATCCTGTCTTCAGGCCAACTGACGAATACGGTGAAGTCGTTCGTCCTACTGACTCCGAGTATAAGATTCTCGAGGAACTTGCGACTCGGCTGAAGCCCGATTCCAAAGGCGTGATCGACTTGTATACCGAGAATGCCCCCTGTAGGGCATGCGATAGTGTCATAAACCAGTTTTCGGCCAAATTCCCTGGAGTGAGACTGAATGTCACCTACACCAACGTTCCCCCCAACTGAGGAGAGTCTGCGGGAAGTTGAACGCTTCCGTCACGCACTGATCGATGCAGGCATCGCCACAGGTGACGACATTGCCGGTTGCACCGACGAAGAGATCGCTCGTGTTGCTGCCGTCGCGACGTTCCCCCTCCCCGACGAGTATGTGGCCTTCCTGAAGGTTCTCGGCCGGAAGGCGGGAACCCTGCTGCGTGGAAGTGCAATCTTCTTTCCTGAGCCCTTGGACGCATTCGAAGCCGCAGAGGATATCGCTGAAGGCCCGAACGAGAAACTGACGCTGCCGGATAGATTCTTCTTCGGCCATCATCAGGGATATAGGGTCTTCTTTTTTGAAAAAGGATCGCCAGCAGTCTTCTTTTACCAAGAAGGTCATCCCGAGGTCCAGAAGCTAGGTGAAACATTCCAGTCCTGGCTTTGGACAGTTCTCGAACGGTCTAAAGCGATAGACGAAGACAACAGGCGACTCCAGGCCGAGACCGAAGCCAAGCGGGCGCAGATGCGCGCCGAGGGGAAACTGTAGCGATGACCGAACTCGGTGACTGGGAGGCTCGGCAGCGCGCGACAGTCGCTGAACTCCAGCGAAAGACGCGCGCAGTCGAGACCGCGCTGAACCAGATACGCGTCCGGGTGTCCGCACGCAACGGTGAACTGGGCGTCACCGTGGACGCGAAGGGTCACGTGCTCGATATCCGACTTACCCCGCAGGCCCTCCGGCTCGGCGACGTCAAGCTGGCGCAGGTGCTGGTGGAGACGATCAGGCAGGCCGAGCAAACGGCCGCGCGCCAAGCGAGCGAAGCGGCGGCACCGTTGACGGGTGATCCGCGTATTGCGGCAACATTGTCGGCGTCGCGCGCACTGCGCGACAGATAGCGACCGGCGTCGGGACACCCTGGGTGTCGGCGGGGGACTGGATGGAGGGACTGCTGTGGTAGCGATCGACGTTGAACGGTCGGTGCGTGGGGGTGGGGCTCGCGGGGCGTGGCGAGGAGTTGTGGAGCGTGGGCTCGGCGGGGTGCCGCCTACAGCGTTGGTGCTGGCGGGGATCGTCAGTGTGCAGGTGGGGGCGGCGCTGGCGAAGCAGCTGTTCGCGACGACGGGGGCAGCGGGGGCCGTCAGCATTCGGTTGGTGTTCGCGGGGATTGTGTTGCTGGTGTTCTGGCGGTCCTCGTTGCGGATCGGGTGGCGCGCGGTGCCGGTGGCGCTGGCGTATGGCCTGGTGCTCGCGTTGATGAATCTGTCGTTCTATGAGGCGATCGATCGGATTCCGCTCGGGATGGCGGTGACGATCGAGTTCCTCGGACCGCTCGCCGTGGCGTTGGCGGGATCGCGCCGCTGGACCGATCCGGTCTGGGCGGTGCTGGCCGGGGGCGGGGTGGTGCTGTTGACCCAGGCCGACGCCGAGGTCGAATGGGTCGGGGTGTTGCTCGCACTGGGTGCGGGCGCGTTGTGGGCGACGTACATCTTGTTGAGCGCGGCGCTCGGCGAGCGGACCAGCGGCGGGGGTGGGCTCGCGATCGCGATGGCGTTCGGCGGCGTATTGATGGTGCCGGTCGGCATCGTCGACGCGGGCAGTTCGCTGCTCGAACCCGCTGTTCTCGCGGTGGGATTCGGGGTGGCGATGTTGTCGTCGGTGCTGCCGTACTCGGTGGAACTGGAGGCGCTGCGGCGGATTCCGCCTCGTGTATTCGGGGTGCTGATGAGCCTGGAACCCGCGGTGGCGGCGCTCGCCGGAGTGATCGTGCTCGGCCAGTTCATGAATATCCCGCAGTGGGTGGGCGTCATCTGCGTGGTTGCCGCTTCGGTTGGTGCTACGCGCACGGCGGACAAGGGTTAACGGACGGCGGAGGTGCGCCCGGTGGGCGGGATCGGGGGTCGACGGGGGTTCGCGGGGCGTGTTACGACGGGCGGCGTGAATCCGATCGGACCGCTCGGCGCTGCCGACGAAGGTTTTAATCATCAGATCGTCGATACCGTTGCCACGGTCGGCACCAGTGACTTGGCATGGACCGAGAAGGTGTGCGCGATGGCGTGTGCGCCGGATGGGTCGGTGCAGCTGGGATTCGGGTTGGGGCAGTACAAGAATCGCAATGTGCTCGACGGGTATGCGGGGATATCGCGGGGCGTCGAGCAGGTGACGGTGCGGGGGAGTCGGACGCTGGCGCCTACGCCCGAGGCGCTGTCGGTGGGGCCGATCGAGTACGAGATCGTGGAGCCGCTGCAGCAGATTCGGTTCAGCTTGGCGGAAAACGATTGTCAGCCGGTGGCTTTCGATTGGGTCTTCGAGGCGGCGCTGCCCGCGCAGCTGGAGGATCGCACGCATATGCGGCGTGGCTATCGGGTGATGTCGGATTTGGTGCGCTATCACCAGATCGGTACCGCGTCCGGGTGGGTCAGTATCGACGGGGTGCGGACCACGTTCGAGGACTGGGTGTCGACCAGGGATCACTCGTGGGGCGTGCGTTACGACGTCGGGGTGCCGCTCGGTGATGTGGAGTCGATGGATCTGCCGCCGGAGGTTTCGTTCCGGATGATCTGGGCGCCGATCCTGATGACCCGCCAGGACGGCTCACGCTATGGACTGCACCTGCACTACCAAATCGTCCAGCTGGACGGGTTTTTCAGCAAGACGGTGATGGGTGGGGTTGAGCATGCGGACGGCCGGTTCGAGAAGTGGAAGGACCTGGTGCCCGATCTGTCCTTCGATCCGGACAATCGGCGGCTGCGTGGTGGCGAGATCCAGGCGACGACGGAGGACGGCAAGGAGCGGGTGCTGACACTGGAAGCCGTGTCGGACACCGGGTTTCATCTCGGCGCCGGGCTCTATTTCGGATTCGAAGGGCGACACCACGGTTCGTGGCTCGGGCCTGGTCTGCACGTGGACGGCGAGCGGATCGAGGACTGCTCCACCTACGAATCCGCTCGCCGCCTACATCAGATCCGCGACACCGTGGTCCGGGTCACCGATTCCACCGGTGCGACCGGTGTCGGTAACTGTCAGCCGATCATCACCGGTGGTGACGAATCCCTTGGGCTGACCAAGGACTCGTCGTTCATGTGAATCGCGGCGCCGGAATCAGCGTGCAGAATTTGACTAATCCTCGATGAACTTCAGGTTGTTCTGCGTCGTGTTGAGCTGGACATCGTCGCTGAATGACACTTTCACGGTGCCCATTCCACCTTTCACCCACGGCTTCTCGTCATCCTTGTCGAGGGTGACTGTCAACCGCTGCTGCGTGCCGTCGCACCCCGGCTTCTCCGTGTTCTTCTTCGTGTCGGGGTCGTAGTCCGTGACGACGAGTTTTGCGGTGCCGCCGCCTTCGGCGACGGTCTTGCTGTCCTTGTCGACTTCTGTGGCGTAGACGCTGAGCGACTTGTGCTTCGTGTCCTTGGGGCAGACGTAGAGGACGTCGACCGCCAGGTTTCCGTCTTTGTCGACGGCCGCGGCGGCGATGCCGAGGCTATCCCCGTCCGCGGCCGACGCAACGCCGCCCATACCGATCTGCATTGCCGCGGCGATCGCGATCGCGCTGCCGACCAGAATCTTCGATGTACGCATAGAAACGCTACCTCCCATTGCTGTTTCGGCGACGCCGGTAGCTGAGCCTGCGGCTACCGGCGCGTCATGGATTGTCTGGTGCCCAATTGCAGGACGGAACGTCAGCTGCAAGGGCAGGCAATGCGCGGCGGCCGCATGCCTGACCATCGGATCGAGATGGATCGCGCAAAGGTTAGCGCATGCTGAGAGGTGCGGCAAAATGCCAGCTCAGACATTGTTTTCGAGAGTGCGTGCCGCACTGTGAAATTACTGGAAATTACACCCATCCAGAACTGTCATGGCAACGAATACGTTATTGGAGTTCGAATTGTTTGCCGACTGATAACGAGGGGCGCTTTCGCTCGTGTCAGCGCCATGTCAGCGCGCCCGACGATTCTCTGTTCATGCCGAGGCGCCACCGGGGCGCAGCCGCTGAACAGGGGCACTGGCACGCGTGCGGATGTCAAAAGACGTGCGGCTTGGTGAAATTCGATCGACTTGGCGGGCCGCCAGACCTACCGTCAGATGCGTGTTCGATCACGGGCAAGCCACCGAGATGCTCCGGCCGATATGGCCTGATGCTGTCGTCACCGACATCCGCGCTCGGACGGGTGGGCAGTTGAGTTCGGTCTACGAGGTGCGCTGCGAGCAGCCCGCGGAGTCGGTGATCGTGAAGTTCTATGCCGATCAGTGGCGCTGGAAGCAGAGCAAAGAGGTCTACGTATACCGGCTGTTGCGCGCCAACGGAGTCGGGCCGGTTCCGACGATCCTGCGGGTCGAGCCGGACGCTGGGCCGCTTGGTCGCGCCTTCACCGTCATGACGACGCTTCCCGGTCAGCCGCTTGCACACATCAGCACCTATCTCGATGACGCGCAGCTCGCCCGTATCTACCGGCAGCTGGGCGAGACCCTGGCGGCGATCCATCGGATCGGGCAATCCTCCTACGGCTATCTGACGACCCGAATTCTCGATCCGGAACCGGACAACACCGCCTACATGACGCGCCAGTTCACCAAGAAGCTCGCCGAATTCGAGGAGCTCGGCGGCGACCCCGAACTGCACACCGGTGTCCATGCGTACTTCGCGAAACGGATTGGTTTGTTGCGCCGCTGCGAAGCTCCGGTGTTGTGCCACAACGACTTCTACGAAGGAAACATTCTCGTCGGGCGAGCCGCGGCGGGCTGGACGGTGACCGGATTCATCGATGTGGAGAACGCCGTCGCCGCGGATCCGCTCATCGACCTCGCCAAGACCGACTACTACTCCGTGCGCGATAGCCAGGTAAAGCGGACCGCGCTCGTGCAGGGCTACGGCCCGCTGCCGGAGGACTGGACAGAGAGATCGGCGCTCTATCGCCTCTACCACGCCCTCGAGCTATGGGACTGGTTCGCCTCCATCGGCGATACGGCGTCGCTGCCCGGCATCGCCGACGATATCCGCCGAATGATCTGAAACATTCGGCCGTTTGTGTCACACCGGCGCGCCGGGGGAGTGAGGATGCAAGGTATCTCGCCGGGGCGTGGTGCTCCGGCGCCCAGGACGAGGACCACTTCATGACGGATAGAACCATCTGGATGCGAGTCGGCGCGGTTGCGGGAATGATCGGGGCCGCGGCGGTGTGCGCGATGCCGAGTGCGGGAGCGACGGTGACGCAAGTCCGAATGTCGCAGGGGGTCAATGTCGGGTCGGCGACTGATTATGGGACGGGTTGCACCTATCAGGCGCGGGCGGCTTTGACCGATGTGGTGCAGCCGGTTGTCTTCTATGACAACGGGGTTCCGTTCGCGGTGGCCAAGCCGTCCGGGGCGGTGGCATTGGTCGACTGGGTGCCGGCGACGCAGGGGTTGCACACGATCAGTGCGGTGCAAGCGCCCGACGATATCGTTGTCGCGAGCGCGGATGTGCGCGTCGGGACCGGCGTGCACCTGGGTTATGCGTGCAATGTCTTCGGTGGCTGAGTCGCCTCAGTCCCGATCGACCAAGTGGCGCAGATAGCGGTCCGGATCAGCGAGGAAATCTCTGGTCAGCCGGACCGGTAGCGCCTGGTCATAGGTGACCTCGCCGATTTCGCCGTCCTCGGCGATCTCGTAGATCGTCGCGCCGGGGAGCGCGAGCAGGATCGGGGAATGGGTGGCCACCACGAACTGACATCGCCGGGCGGCCAGATCCGACAACAGCGCGAGTACGGCCATGCAACCGCGCGGTGACAGCGCCGCCTCGGGCTCGTCCAGCAGATACAACCCGTTCGGAAAGAAACGATGCCGCATCAAATCCACGAACGACTCGCCATGGGAGCGCTCGTGCGGCGACACCCCGCCGAAGACGGCCAACTGGTCCGGCCCGAGTTCCTCGGTTTCGGTGGCGACGTTGTAATAGGACTCGGCGCGCAGAAAGAACCGGCTGCGCGGCTTATGGGTGCCCCACTTCACCACCAGATGGTCGCCGAGTACCGATTCGGTCGACCGGGTGGTGAACCGATAGTGCTGGCTACCGCCCTCCGGATTCATCCCGAGGGCGACCGCGAGCGCCTCGACCAGTGTCGATTTCCCGCTGCCGTTCTCGCCGACCAGAAAGGTCACGCCGGGCGAAAGGGCGAGACCGCCGGACGCAGCGAGATGCGTCACGGCGGGCAGGCTGAACGGATATTCGTCCATGTCGACGGCATTCGACGCGAGCCGCATCTCGCGGATGAATCCCGGTCTATCGACGTCCGTGCGCACACCCCATGCTAAGGGCGGATATCGCTAGTGGGCGCGGCGGTGCGGGGCTACGATCGCAGCGTTCAGGCGCCCGCACGGAGGGCCGTGCTGTCGGTGACTTCGGTCGGGACGGTAGCGGCGCACTGTCGTCAGGGGGACGGTAATGATCCGGATCGAGCTCGACCTGCATACCGACAAGCCCAACCCGCGGTGGCGGTTGGCACCGGGGGACGAGGCGCAACTACACGGTTTGATCGCCGCGGCACCGCGCGCGACCGGGGGCGTCGTCGAAAACGACAGTGCCTACCGGGGTTTCGTCGCGCAGCTGTCGGACGAGGAGATCCTGCGCGTGCAGCGTGGCGTCATCGAGATCGCGCGCGGTGACCAGCGCACCTATCGCACCGACGGTGATCGCGCTGTTGAACGGTGGTTGCTGGCGACCGGGCGACCAACGCTCGAGGTGGGCGACTATCAGACAGTCGTTGCGGCACTGTGGGATTGACGCTCGGCCGTCGCGCTGAGCTGACCTGACGAATTTCGGCTTTCGGCATCGGACTCCGCTGACGCACCCTTGACGCTTTGAACATATTGACGCAATATGTTCAACATGAGCAGTGCGGCGCAGGAAGCGCCCCGGGGCGAACCCTCCATCGAACTGGTAATCGGTGCGGCGGAATGCGTTCGGCGCTTCGGGGTCAACGGGTTTCGGCTGACCGAGGTCGCCAAGATCGCCGGGGTGTCCCGAGGGACCGTGTACAACGGCTTCGGCGACAAGGAAACCGCGATCAACGCCGGGTTGGCCTACCTGTGCAACGCCTTCATCGAAGGACTGGCGGCGGGCGTGCGGCCACTGCCGACGCTGCGCGATCAGATCGGCGCGGCGGCGGGGATGATCTACGACCACGTCAAGACGCCGCAGACCTTTTCGCCAGCGCTGCGCACCGAAAGCATCATCGTCACGCTGCTCGAGCACTACGGCGACAACCTGTGCCTCAGCTGGGCCACCTTCTGGGCGACATTGGTCGCCGAGGCGCAGGAGCGCGGCGAAGTCGACCGAGGGCTCGAGCCGTTGCACGCGGGCGACTGGATCGTGCGTGTACTGCTCAGTTTGGAGATCTTGCCGTTCGCGGTCGCCGGTTTCGCCAGCGCGGATGACGTGCGGGCGCGCACAAGCGAGTTCCTGCTGCACGGTCTCGCGCCGCGCGACAACTAGAGAGTGAAAAACAGATGGCAAGTGACGACTTCGAGGTCGCGATCATCGGTGCCGGGCCAGGGGGCATCACCGCGGCTCACCACCTATTACGTTCCGGCATAACGAATTTCGTGATACTGGATCGTGCAGGCGATTTCGGCGGCAGCTGGCGCGACAATGTGTACCCCGGCCTCGCCGTCGACATACCGACCCTCTTCTATCAATTTCCCTTCGCGCGCAAGGCCGATTGGTCGCGGCTGTTCCCCGAGGGCGCCGAGATCCAGCGGTACAACCAGCAGGTTGCCACGGATCTGAACCTGTACAAGTACTTTCGCGGCAGCTGCGCGGTCGAGCGCGAGGTGTGGGACGACCGAGACCAGGTCTGGGTGCTCGACATCGCCGGGGACGAGCCGGTCCGTGCGCGGTTCGTCATCAATGCCGTCGGCGGATACATCAACGCGAAAGCGACCGACACCATCACGGGCACAGACGAATTCGGCGGGACGATACTGCGGCCGAACTCCTGGGACGCCGGCTACTCCTGTCGCGGCAAGCGGGTAGCGGTAATCGGCACCGGATCGAGTTCGGTACAGATCGTCGCGGCGATCGTCGACGAGGCCGAGCGGGTGGACGTCTACCAGCGCACACCGTCATGGATTCTGCCCAAGCCCGACTTCGCGTTTTCGCCACGCGCGCAACGGATTCTGGCGATACCCGGCGTCGCTGCGGCGATCAACGGGGCGGTGCTGGCCGCCATGGAGCTTCCGCTGCAACTGATCTGCAATGTGTTTCCCCTGCTGCCACGCCGACTGCTCGCGACGGCACTGCCGCAGTACGACAAGATCTGGCGCGGCCTGTACCGAATTCTGTTGCGGAGCAAGGTCAGCAATGACGCCGATAGGAAATCGCTGGTACCGCGCTACGGCATCCTCGCCAAGCGGCCCGTGCTGTCGAGCGGTTTCTTCGCCGCGCTCGAGTCGGATTCTGCGTCGCTGGTCGCCGATCCGATCGAGCGAATCACCACCGACGGTATTCGGACGGCCGACGGCGTGGAACGTCCGTACGACCTCATCGTGCTGGCGACCGGCTACGAGCTGTTCACCGATCCGGAGACCTATCAGACCGGAAAAACACTGGGCCCCAACGGCTTCGATCTAGCCGACGAATACCGCAGCAATGGCCTGCGCAGCTATGGCGGCTCGGCCCATCCCGGCCTGCCCAACCGCTGGTCGCTGGTCGCGCCGCAGGGATTCGTCGGGGCGGCCTGGCATACCTTCGTCGACCTCACCGCGCGGCACGCCGTGCGGGTCATCATCGAGGCCAAGCGGCGCGAAGCCGCTGTTGCACAGGTGCGTACCGAGGCGTTCGGTCGCTGGGTGCGCAAGATGCGCAGGCACGGAAAGGTGATCAGCACCTACACCGTCGACTGCAATCCCGGTCTGCGTACCTATTTCGTCAACTCGCAGAACGAGGCGCTCTACTACCGACCGCAAACCATCAGTGGCGCACTGTGGTTCAGCCGGTTCTCGTCGATCGACGACTACTCCTTCACCGCACACAACTGAATCCATCGAGAATCGAGGGAATACTATGACCGCACTCGCCGGAAAAGTCGCGCTGGTGACCGGAGCCGCTCGGGGACAAGGGCGTTCGCACGCCGTCCGGCTCGCCCGCGCCGGGGCCGACATCATCGCCGTCGACGTCTGCGCGCAGGCCGCGACATTCAGCGGGTATCCGATGTCCGAACCCGAGGATCTTGCCGAAACCGCCCGCCTGGTCGAGGCCGAAGGGCGCAAGATCCTGACCTACCAGGTCGATGTGCGTGACCTGGCCGGACAGCAGGAGGTCGTGGCCGACACCATCTCTGCCTTCGGCCGCCTCGACATCGTGGTCGCCAACGCCGGGGTATGCAGCTGGGGTCGGCTCTGGGAGATCTCGGCCGAACAGTTCAAGGAGGCCATCGACGTGAACCTGGTCGGGGTGTGGAACACCATCAAGGCGGCGGTGCCCGCGATGATCGAGGCGGGCAACGGCGGATCGATCATCACCGTCAGTTCCTCGGCGGGGGTGAAGGCGCCGCCCGGCTGCGGTCATTACTCCGCAAGCAAATTCGGCGTCGTCGGCCTGACCAAATCGCTGGCCGTCGAGCTCGGCGAATACGGCATACGCGCGAATACTGTGCTGCCGTACGGCACCAACACCCCGCTCGGCAACGACACCTCGATGTACTCGCTGTTCGAAAAGCACCCGACCTACGTCTACAGCTTCCAGCCGAACCTGCTGAAGACCGACGGACTTGTGGAACCCGAGGAGATCTCCGAGGTCATCGCCTGGCTGGCCAGCGACGCGTCCGGCGTCATCACCGGTGCCCAGATCCCGGTCGACAAGGGCTTCCTGGCCAGGTAGCTCGGCATGACATCTGTCATGCCGCAGTCGTGATGGATGACAGATCTGCTCGCTCGTCGGCGTCCGTAGCGTCAATTCTCGTAGCGCACCGCCGAATACGCCGACGAGGAGCACCCGATGACCACCACCGCATCCGATCCGAGCAAGCTCGACCAGCCCACCGAGGCACCCGCAAGCCAGTTCGGCTGGGTGGCGTCGGTCGCCCGCGATATCGCGATCCCGGTGGGCGCCTACTTCGCCCTGCACGCGCTCGGTTACAGCGACTTCGCCGGACTGCTCGCCGGAACCGTGTTCTCGGCCGGGATGCTGATCGCCCAGG
Organism: Nocardia sp. NBC_01499; assembly: GCF_045040275.1. NCBI lineage: Bacteria > Bacillati > Actinomycetota > Actinomycetes > Mycobacteriales > Nocardiaceae > Nocardia > Nocardia sp. NBC_01499. The sequence continues at coordinate 7,530,708 of NZ_CP109426.1, forward strand.
CGATCCGGTCGCGGCGCCTCGAGGTGATGTCGGCGATTATCCTGGGCGGCTTCGTCTTTGGGCTTGTTACCTCGTTGATCACCGGCGACCCCCGGGTGATGATCGTCAAGGATTCCGCGTCGACGGCGCTGATCGGTCTGGCGTTTCTGCTCAGCGTCCTGATCGGTAAGCCGTTGATCTACCTGGCGGCGCGCAAGGCGATCAGCGCGCAGGGCCCGGCCAAGGCGGCCGCTTTCGAACAGGCCTACCGCACCAATCCCGACAAGCGCAAGGCGTTCACCGTGCTGTCGGTGATGTGGGGTGCGGGTCTGCTCGCCGAGGCGACGATCCGGATCGTGCTCGCCTACCAGCTGCCGGTGCACACCATGGCGTGGCTGTCGCCGGTGCTGATGATCGCGGTGATCGGACCGCTGATGGCGGTCAGCGTGCTGGCCCGCAAGCGCGCACCGCAGGACTGAATACACGACTGAACAACAGCGGTAACGGCCCGGTCCAGGTGGACCGGGCCTTTCCGTATGACACCGACCACAGGTTTCGCGCAGGTAGTGTCGGGTTCGTGGAGTTTGCTACCTAACGGAATGGAGAAAGCTGTGCAGATCCAGATCAATACCGGAAGCGGCATCCACGGCGGCGAAGACCTGAACCGGTGGGCGGAAGCCGAGATCGCTTCGGTGCTCGACCGTTTCAGCGCTCAGCTGACGCGGGTCGAGGCCCACCTCACCGACCAGAACGGGGAGAAGGGCGGGCCAGAAGACAAGCAGTGCGTGCTGGAGGCGCGACCGACCGGACAGCATCCGGTGGCGGCCACTCATCGTGCGGAGACCCTGGAAGATGCGATTCGCGGCGCGGCGGACAGCATGGCGCACCTGCTCGACAGCAAGTTCGGTCGACTGCATCACGCCAAGGGCGGCGACACGATCAGGCACATGGCCGCGCCGGAGTAAGGCTCAGGCCCCGGTCGTCGAGCCGGGCCGGACGATCATCAGCACGGTGACGGCGACCCACAGCAGGTTGAAAATGCCTGTGTCCATGCCGAGTCGGCGGATCAGTGTTGGTGTCGCGCCGGGCAAGTCGGCGAGAATCTTGTGCTGGCCGGGCAGGATCAGCATCGCGAGCACGCCAGCGGCGGCCGCGGTCAAACCGATCGAAATGATCAGCCACGTGTTGGTGAGTACGCCGAGGCTGAGCGCGGTGAGCGCGCCGAAGATCGGGACGAGGATGCCGAGGTAGGCGTAGACCCGGCAGATGCGGTGCAGCGTGGCGAGCACGGCGGGTTCGCTGCCCGGCTCGGCGAGCGCCCGGCGCGTGGTCGGGGCGAACATGCTCGCGGCGACCGTCACCGGCCCGACGGCGAGAATCACGGCCAGCACATGGACCGACAGCAGAAACTTCGTCACAGCGGCGAGGCTAGCGGCGATCCGGCCGACGAGAAATAGGCGAAACTGCCATACACCAGTTGATTCTCGCCAACCGTACTGACGTCGTCATTTGCTGCTGATGCGCAGTTCATGGGTATTGGCTCGAATCCGGTGGCCACCTATCCTGATGCCATGCATGTCGTGGCTGTGCTCGCGCTGGACAAGGTCATCCCCTCCGATCTCACGACCCCCGTCGACGTGTTCGGCTGTGCCAGGCTGCCCGACGGTCGGGCCGCCTACCGGGTCCGGGTCTGTGGCGCGACGCCGACGGTGGACGCCGGTGCCTTCACACTGCGGCCGCCGTGGGACCTGTCGGCGCTGGCGGACGCGGACACAATCATCGTGCCCGGCCTCGCCGACACCACGGCGACGGTCCCCGAAGAGGTCCTCGATGTGCTGCGGCTGGCCGCCGCCGCGGGCACGCGCATCGCGTCGATCTGTGTCGGCGCCTTCGTCCTTGCCGCCACCGGGCTGCTCGACGGTCACCGAGCGACCACGCACTGGGCCGCCGCGGCCGAGTTCGCGGCCCGCTATCCCGGCATCGACGTCGACCCGGACGTGCTCTACGTCGACAACGGCCAACTGCTCACCTCGGCGGGCGCGGCAGCGGGAATCGACCTGTGCCTGCACATGATTCGCCGTGATCACGGCTCCGCCGTCGCGGCGGACGTGGCCAGGCTGTCCGTCGTGCCGCTGGAACGCGAAGGGGGACAGGCACAATTCATCGTGCACGACCAGCCGCCTACCCCGCGCGGTTCGGTGCTGGAACCGGTAACCCGGTGGCTGCAGGACAATTTCGCGAAGGACCTGACCCTCGACGACATCGCCGCGCAAGCCGGGATGAGCACCCGAACGCTCAACCGCCGCTTCCGCGAACAGACCGGAACCACCCCGCTGCAGTGGTTGCTGCGGGCCAGGATTCGGCAGGCGCAGTATCTGCTCGAGTCGACCGCGCACCCGGTGGACCGGATCGCGGGGCAGGTCGGCTTCGGTTCGCCGACCGCGTTCCGGGACCGCTTCAAGCGAGTGGTCGGCACCAGTCCGCACAGCTATCGCGCCGCGTTCCACGGGTCCACCGTCGGGGGCTGAATCGCGCCGAAAACTTGTCATGTCAAACCGGAGACACTTACTCCGTTTCTGGTTAGAATTCATCCGTCGAATTCCCGATCCACCATCAAGGCGAGGGACAGGTTAGTCATGACCGAAGACCAAACACCCCAGCTCGACCCGTCAACCATCGATTTCGAACAGGCCTATCAGGGCGGCACCATCGTCGAGGGCCTGGCCATGGACCGGCTGCCGTGGGAGATCGACAGACCGCAACCGCTGCTCGTCGAGTTCGAGCAGGCGGGCCGGATCACCGGCGACGTGCTCGACATCGGTTGCGGCCCAGGCGATACCACGATCTATCTGGCCGGACTCGGCTACCACGTGACCGGGCTCGACTTCGCGCCGACGGCGATCGAGAAGGCCAGGGCCCGTGCGGCCGAACGCGACGTCACGGCGTCGTTCGCCGTCGCGGACGCGACCGTGCTCACCGGGTATGACGGACGGTTCGACACCGTCGTCAGCAGCGCTCTCGCGCATTGCCTCGATCCCGAGCAGCGCAAAGCGCATGTGGCCGCGCTGCGCCGGGTGATGCGGCCCGGTGCGCGGTTGATCCAATTCTGTTTCTCCCAGTCCGACTACAGCGAGAAGTACGCCCCGTACTCGATCAGCGAGGACGAACTGCGGGCCACCTTCCAGGCCCCGGACTGGAATCTCACCGAGCTGCGCCTTGGCAAGCTGACCGCGATCAAGCCGTCGCCGGAGTTCAAGGAGGTCATGGACCGCAGCGGTGCGCGACTCGAGTTCGACGAGGAGGGCTCGATGCTGCTGCCGATCTGGGTAGTGGAGGCTGAACGGGTCTGATCCCGGCGACCGATGAGTTTCCGATCGCCGCCCCGTCAGATCAGGCAACACAGGCATTACTGATCAAGGGAGATGGACGATGAGGAAAATCACCGCGGGGATGTTCATGGCGCTCGACGGCGTCGTCGCCGACCCGCAGGACTGGCACTTTCCGTACTTCAACGACGAGATGGGCGCGGCGGTCAGCGCGCAGCTGGGGACCGCCGAAACGCTGCTGCTCGGGCGCGTGACGTACGAAGGTTTCGCGGCAGCCTGGCCGGACCGGGAAAATGCGGGCGGCGAGGACGCGGGCATGGCCAAGTCGCTCGGCGATGCCCGCAAGATCGTCGTCTCGCATCAGGACCTCGACCTCACCTGGCGTAATTCCGAGGCGCTGAAGGGGGATCTGGTCGAGGCGGTGACCGCGCTGAAGAACGAGCCCGGCGGCGATATCGGCATGAGCGGCTCGGTCTCCATCGTCCGCCAGCTGCTGGCCGCCGGGGTGCTCGATGAGCTGCACCTGCTGGTGCACCCGATCGTGGTCGGCAAGGGTCTGCGGCTGTTCGACGAGAACGAGCCGATGCTGCCGCTGCGGCTGCTCTCCTCGGAGACCTTCACCACCGGCGTGCTGCACCTCGTCTACACCAAGGACGAGGCGGCGCCCACCGGCGGCTACGAGGAAGCCACCGCCGCACTGTCCAAGGATCAGTAGTCGAGTCGATGCGGGCCGTCCTGGACGGCCCGCATCGCCGGGGTGCCGAGCAGGTGCGCGAGCTGCTTGACGACCTCGGCCGCCAGCACCGCCTGCCCGGCGGCGGCGAAGTGAATTCCGTCCGCGCTCAACAGGTTCGGGCGATCGTTGATCGGGTGGTCGTACATGTCGATCACGGTCGCGTCGTATTCCGCGGCCAGCGCCCTGGTGATGTCGTTGACGCGGCGGACGCGGTCGCGCCAGTCGGGAAAGACCGGCACCACATAGGCTTTGCCGAGGGTGAAGGTGGCCAGCTCGGCGCCCGTGCTTGCCGCCATCCGGTACATATCGCGCATGATCTGCTCGATCTCGTCGAAATCCGGTGTGCGGCGGACGATATCGTTCGCGCCGGACGGTAGATGCAGTAGGTCGGGAGCGAACTCGCGCATCCGATCCGCTTGGCGCCGTAGGGTTTCCATGGTGGTGGCGCCGTCCTGCGCGGTGTTGAGATACGCGAGATCGGGGCGCACGCGGCGCAGCACATCGGCCACGCGATCGGCCCAGCCGAGGGTCGCGTAACCCGGGCTCGGGTCGCCGGTGCCCGCGGACAGGCTGTCGCCGATCACGCCGAATCGTTGCCAGGGTGCATCGAAGAGTAGTGCCGCGGCCTCCAGGGGTGGCAGGCAGAACGGGTCGGTCTCTTCGGCGGTGGGGATCGCGACGGTCATGAAAAGACAATACGTCCGTATGTATGTCTAATTCAAGCGGTTTTCAGCCCCGGCTGTCGGATGTCATGGCGTGCAGTAGGTCGCGCAGAGCTTGCTGTTGGGTGGCGGTCAGCGAGGTGAGTGGAGAGTCGGCCCCGAGTAGCTCGACCGCGGCGGCGCGGCGGCGCTTGCCGGCGGATGTCAGCACGATCTGTTTGGCGCGACGGTCGGTGGGGTGCGGTTCGCGGCGGATCAGTTCCAGCTGTTCGAGCCGGTCGAGAACGAAGGTCGCGTTGGACGGCTCGCAGGACATGCGGGTGGCCAGTTCCCGCGCGGTGATCGGCTCCGACAGCTCGCGCAGGGCGATGACCTGCGACGGGGTGAGGTCCAGCTGTTCGGCGACCCGACGGACGTGCACGTCGAGCCGATGGGTGAACTGGTGCACCAGCTTGCAGACGTCCCGATCGAGTTCGGTGTCCACCGTCGGCGGGGGCTGGCGCGTCATTGCTCCGAGTCTAGCGCTCGTGCTTCGAACTGTGATAGTTCTAGTTCGTATCATTTGAGTTAGAACTACATGAGGATGCTGTGATGCGGCCTGCTGTGTATTCGTTGATGTTGGTGGTTTTCAGTCTCACGACCGGGGAGTTCGTGATCGCTGGAATATTGCCGGAAGTCGCTGGGGGATTGGATGTTTCGGTGTCCTCGGCGGGGATGCTGGTGACCGCGTACGCGATCGGCATGATCGTCGGCGGCCCGGTGGTCACCGTGCTGACGGCGCGGGTGGCGCGTAAGCCGCTCGTGGTCGGGCTGGTGCTGTTCTCGATGCTTGCGAACCTCGGCTCCGCGATCGCGCCGAATTACCCTGCGCTGCTGGTGATGCGGGGTGCCGCGGGGCTGGTTGTCGCCACGTTCTTCGCGGTGGCGATCGCTACCGCGGTGTCGACGGCGCAGCCTGGCAGGGAAGCTACCGCGGTGGCGCGGGTGGCACTCGGCATGAATCTCGGGATCGTGCTCGGGACGCCGATCGGTGCGGTCATCGGCCAAAGTCTGGGCTGGCGTGCGACTTTCGTGGCTGTGGCCTTGTGCGCGGCGATCGCGCTGCCGATGGTGGTTCGGTTCATGCCGGATCAGCCCGGTGCGGCGAGCGGTGCGGTGCTCGGGGAGCTGCGCGTGTTCGGTGACCGTGCGGTGTGGTCGGCGATCGCGCTCACCGCGCTCGGGAATATCGGCGTTGTCACCGTTTTCACGTTCATCGCGCCCCTGCTCACCGACATCGGTGGCTTCGCCGCGAGTACGGTTCCGGTGCTGCTGCTGGTGTACGGCGTCGGGGCGGTCGTCGGCAACCAGGCGGGCGGGTGGCTTGCCGATCGGGCGTTGCTGCCCTCGGTGACGGGTCTGCTGGCAGCTCTGGTCGGCGCGTTGTTCCTGTTCTGGTTGGTCGGTGGTAGCCAAATGGGCGCGGCGGTAATGACTTTCGTGATCGGCGCGCTGGCGTTCGCGATCATTCCCGGGATGCAGACGCGGGTTGTCGCGGCGGCCGCCGCCGCGCCGACGCTGGCTGTCGCGGTCAACGCGTCGGGGTTTCAGCTCGCGGCGGCGGGTGCGGGACGGTTGGGCGGTGCGGTGATCGGCGACGGGTCGGGCTTGCGGTCGATTCCCCTGGTCGGCGCGATGCTCACCGCGGCGGGATTGATGTTGGCGCTGTACCTGTGGTGGCGCGACCGTGTCGGCACGCCGACGCTCGCAGTTGCCGAGAAGCGTTAACCCGCCAGCGCTTTGGCGACGATGCCGCCCGTGATCGCCTTCGTCAGATAGTGCGTCGAATCGTGCGGGCTCGCACCATTGTCCAGCGGCTCCTCGGTGACCGGAGTGACGTCGGCGCCGGGGAACGGCGGGAAGTACGGGGCGAGGTCGAGGTGGGCGGCGACCAGGTCGTCGCGGTCGACCAGATTGTGCCAGCTGGCAACGGATTTGGGCACGGTCGAGGGTTGCGGGCGGAGCCGGTCGTAGATGACGGTGCGCAGGCCGAGCGGCGAGCCCATGGTCAGCAGCGTCACCTCCTGATCGACGCGATGCAGCGCCTCGTAGGCCACCACCGAGCCGAGCGAATGGGCGATGACGAGCTTGGTGTCGGGGCCGACATGGGCGAGCACCTGCTGCTGGGCGTACTCCCGGACGGCCTGATCGGTGAAGTAGCGGCTCACCTGGGACAGGGCGCGCACCACGAACTTCTCGGCCAGACCGATGCCGAACGGCGCGAACCAGCGCAGCCGCACCAGCGCGTTGAGTGCCGGGCGCAGTGCGGCTTTGGCGCCCTGCGCCCTGGCGTCCGGCGGTGGCACGGCGGCCAGCCGCTTGGCGGTCACCCGGTCGCGTTCGTCGCCCGCGTAGTCGGCGGCCGTGGCCAACCACACCTCGGCGAGCTGTTCCATCAGCTCGAGCTGCTCGTCATCGAGCTCGCCCACCGCGGTGCCCTGCGCGCCCTTGGCAAGGAACTGGTTGCCGTAGAACGCCATTCTGGTCGAGATGTCGCCGGGTAAGCCGTTGCGCCACAGGCGATCAGCGAGTTCGTTGTCGCCGTGGTTGCGCACCCCGCCTGCGAGCCCGGGCAGCCATTGCGCCTCCAGGGTGTCGGCCGCGGCCTGCTCCTGAGCGATCCCGTGTACGAGGACGATGGTTGCCAACGTCGCACCCCTTTCGTTGGACGGTCGGGTCCGATGACGCTGTCCGGCGCTATCTTCGCCGATCCGGCTCCGGTTGTCGCGCGCCGGTTCAGTTCCCGCGCCACTTGATCGAGCAGCCCATGCTCGGCCGGTGTGGTTCTGGCACCGGCTTGCCGTCCAGGACGGTCTCGATGGCGGCACGTAATTCGTTGCCGGTCAACGGTTTTCCATTGCCGGGGGTGGATTCGTCGAAGGCGCCTCGATAGGCGAGCGCGAGGGTCGCGTCGTAGAGGAAGAAGTCCGGGGTGCACGCGGCCCGGAACGCGCGGCCTACTTCCTGCGACTCGTCGATCAGGTAGGGGAACGTCCAGCCTGCGCGAATAGCCTGATCGCGCAGTCTGATCGGTGCGTCGTCGGGGTAGTTGTCGGTGTCGTTGGTGCAGATCGCCACCGTTGGCATGGATAGCGCGTCGACGACCGCACCGAGCGCCGATTCGAGGTGTCTGACGTAGGGGCAGTGGTTCGACGCGAAGACCACGAGCAAGCCCGGCCCGCCCTCGAAGTCCGCGCGCGAATGTGTCCGGTGGTCCAGGTCGGGCAGCGCGAAATCCGGTGCCGGTGTGCCGAGGGGAACCATGAGGGATGCGAGCGCCATGGAAGTGCTTCCGTCGGGATCGAAGTCGGTACGAGCCTAACTCCGCTCGGTGGTGTTCGCCGGGAATCCGCGGCGGTGCGATCGTCGGCCGTGCACGAGATCGATCTAGGTCGTCAGATCGGACGGGTCGGTGTTCGCGCCGCACACCACGACGCACACCTTCTCGCCGGGCTCGGGTCGGAAAACCGGCGGGTTGGCACCGCCGCGCAACGCGGCGAGCGCTGTGGCGGCACCGTATTCGACGGCGAGGCGGCGGTCTTCCCAGATGGCGCGGCGGGCCGCGACGATGTCCGCGTCGTCGACGAGTACCGAGTCGACGCGGTAGTTCTGCGCGGCGTACAGCGCCAATGCGGTGGCCCGGCGGGCGCCGAGGGAGTCGGCTGCGATCGAATCGACGTCGACATCCACCAGCTGCCCCGCCTCGATCGAGGCGTTGAGGGTACGACAGCGCGCGGGCTCCACCGCGATCGTCCGAACACCGTAATGATCTGCGGCGGTGGCGATTCCGGCGAACAACCCGCCACCGCCGACGGCGACCACGATGGTGTCGAGATCGGGCAGCCGCTGATGGATCTCCTCCATCAGCGTGCCGGCACCCGCCGCGATCAGCGGGTTGTCATAGGCGTGTGACAGCAGCGCGCCTGTGGTGGCCGCGAATTCACGACTGGCCGCGAGCGCGTCGGCGTACTGCGTGCCGATCAGCGTGACCTCGGCGCCATAGGAGTGCAGCCGGTCCACCTTCACCTTCGGCGCGGTGGTCGGCAGGAACACCGTGGCACGGACGCCTTGACTGCGCGCGGCCCAGGCGCAGGCGAGCCCGGCATTGCCGCCGGAGGCGATGGTCACGCCCGCGTCCGGCAGCGTGCCGTTCTCCCGATGCGCCAGCAGGAAATTCAGCGCGCCGCGCGTTTTGAAGCTGCCGGTGTGCTGTAAGAACTCCAGCGCGAACCACAGGTGTCCCTCGTCGGCTGGGGCGATGGCAATCGGGCGAACCCGGCCGGCTACCCGCTCGACGGCGGCCTTGATATCGCTGTGGGTCAGTTCCATTGGTTTCCTCAGTGTTCGCGGCGGTGCGGTGCGAACTCCAGGGTAAGCAGCGCGGCGGCCGCGATGACCACCTCACGCCATCGGACGAGCACGTACCGCTGGTCGGACAGCGCGTGGAACTTGCGCAGGAACCGGTACAGCGACTCCAGCCGGATCAGCGGATCACCAAGGTGCACAGCCACATAGATCAGCTTCGCGGTGCGCGACTTCTGCTTGTCGGCGAAGAGTTCGGGAAAGGGCGCGAACGCCAACGAGATCCGGTGGATATCGTGTTCGCGGGCATAGTCGACCAGGTCGATGATCATCCGCTCGTCCAGGCCGTTCGGGGCGTCCTTGCGCCGCCACGGCACGTCGAGGCTGAGCTCGCGGCCACGGTTGGAGACGCCGTACCGCTGGAAGCCGGACAGCGTTCCGTCCTCGTCCTTGGCCATCACCACCAGCATGTTCGGGTTTCGCCCGTCGAGCAGATGGTCGAGGATCATCGAGAAACCGCGGGTCTGCCTGCCGTGGCCCCACGAGTCGACGATGGCGAGCAGCTCGTCGCGTTGCGCGTCGGTGAGCGCGGACTCGTCCACGATCTCGGTGGTGACACCGAAATTGCGGGTGCGGCTCACGGCCTGGCGCAGGTTGCGAAAGTGCCTGCCGACCATGGCGAACTCGTCGACGTCGATCACCACGTCGCGCCCGATCGGGACGGCATGCAGCCCACGGTGGTCCAGTGCGCGACGGCCCCACAGCTCGGCCAGCTCGGGGCTCGCGCCGAGCACCGCGATGCGCCAGCCCTGGTTGATCGCGAATTCGGAGAAATCGGTGAGCAATTCGGGGAATGCCGCGCGGTCGCCGATCGGATCGCCCGCGACCACGGCGATGCCGAAGCGGGTGCGGTAGCCGATCCCGGCGGTCGAATTCGCGTTGAAGAAGTAGGTTTTCGAGGAGTGCAGTGCGAACGGGGCCAGGGGATCACGCTCGGTGCGGCCGACCAGTTCGGCGACGCGATACAGCTGATCGGGCTGCGGCTTACTCGACTGCGGCAGCACCAGGATGAGCCCGCTCGAGGCGAGCAGTACGAAACCGATGCCGGAATGCTCCGCGCGGTAGGCCAGGCTGGCGATCGCCAGCACCAGGACGGCGACCGCGAAGTGCGCCAAGGTGATCGGACGCCGTAGATGCAGCCCGCGGGCCACGAATACGCCGGCTACCGCGATGCCGACGAACCACGCGTGGTCCGCGCCGTCCTTCGCGGCCGGGTGCGCCGCGTACACCAGCAGTACGCTGACGACGAGCGCGACGCCGATGAAGACCGGGCGGGTAGCGGGGCTTGTCGTGAGTGCCGCCTGGCGGTACCCGTTGAATGCCGAGTAGCGCTGAGCTGCCGCTGCCATTGCCCGTTCGTCACTCACGCCGATACTCCGCCCCGTTGTCGCGTTCCTCCATCCACACCAGCTTCGCCATGTGGTCCTCCCGATGATCGCTTACTCACAACACTATGCGGAACCGGCGGTTCCAGCGGCAACGGCCCCTAGAAACCGGCCGGTTGGTCGCGTGTAGGCACAATCCGGCCGGGCGGCTGGAGTCGAAGCCGACTCCAGCCGAAACATCGGATGGTAAGGCCTTTATTCCTTGTCGAAGGCGCGATGCAGCAGCGTCAGAAGATCGTGCAGGTGACGCTGGTAAGCGTCCTCGCGATACGCCGGGGTGTCCTGCTGGGTGAAACCGTGCGGCGCGTCGGGGTAGACGACCGAGGTGTAGCGCACACCGGCCGTGTCGAGGGCCTGTTCGAGGCGGGTGATCTGTTCGGGCGGCATCGACGAGTCGTTGTCGGCGTGCGCGATGAACAGTTCGGCGGTGATGTCGGCCGCGGTGTGGTGCGGGCTGTCCGGTCGGTCCTCGGCCGCCAGAAAGCCACCGTGGAAGCTGGCCGCGGCGGCCACCTGAGCACCGAACGTCGCGGCGGTGCGCAATGCGAGCCTGCCGCCCATGCAGTACCCCGTCGTCGCCAGGGCGCCGGGGGCGACCAGATCGTTGGCCGACAGCCACGCGAGATAGCCGTGCGCGTCCTGCATCGCCTTGTCGGGGGTCAGCGCCTCCCGCATCGGGCCGAGATCGGTGAAGAACTTCATCGCGGCATCCGGTTCGCTGAAATCCGGCACGGGCAGCACGGGGGCGCGGCCGGAGCGGTAGAAGACGTTGGGTGCGAGCACGGCGAATCCGTGAGCCGCGATGGTTCGCACCATCTCGCCCAACCACGGTCGCAGGCCGAACGCGTCCGGATAGAACAGCAGGCCCGGATATGCGCGGCCGTCGTCGAGATGGGCGAAGTAGGCGTCGGCGGTGCCGTCGGGCAGTGGAATTTCGACCGCGTCGAACGCGACAGGTGAAGTCATCAGCTGAGTCTCCGTGGAGTAATGGTGACAACGAACGAGCCAACATTACTCCGGCAAATTACTCATAAAATCGCCGATTTCGGGCGCGTGTAGTCTCCATTCGACTCCGTAGTTGTCATGCTCTGTCTATTGGCGGCGTGCAGGTGATCACGAGGCGCACACCGCAGTGCTCGATCGCTGATCCGTAACCAATCGCCTGGAGAGTGGGCGCGACGAGAGGGTTTGATCTGTGAAAATGATCTGGCTGGTTGGTCCGACGCTGGTCGCCGTGGTGGTCGGGGGGTGCGCCGACGGCAAGTCGTCGAGTAAGGAATCGACCTCGTCGAGTAATGCGGCGACATCCAGTTCGGCGGAGGCGACGCCCGACGCCGGCGACGACGGCGATACCGGTGGCGGCGTGCGGATCGCGCTCGGCGAGAGCAAGAAAGTCGCGGTACCCGCCGACGCGGTGATGGATATCCGGGTGCCTGCGGAGTGGGGACCGGCCGCGAATGAGCTGCGCTGCACCGTGGTCGACAGTTCCGGCCGGAACGAAGATCTGCGGTCCTCGGATGTGAAAAAGACCGAATCGGTGAATGGTAAGGACTGGGTGACGGTGTGGACGTTTTCCGCCGCGCCGGTCGGCGATGTCACGGTCGGCTGTAAAGACCCGGATTCGAAAATCGCCGCCGCGCATCCCGACGCGTTCGTCCGCGTCGTCCCGCGTGGCGTGGCACCCGTTCCCGCGCAGCGCTGAGCCTCAGCGCTGCTGGGAGGCGGGAGCCCAGTTCGGATCGTTGGCGCGGGCGAACTCGCGGTGCGGGTCTACCGCGTAGACGATTTCGACGGAGCCGCCCGGCAGCGCGCGGGAGCTCTCGAAGGTGAGTCCGATATTCGGATCCAGCGAATCGGTCAGCCGCATGCCGCCGCCGAGCAGGAACGGCAGCACCACCAATTCGAGCTTGTCCAGCGCGCCGAGCGCACGAAACGTCTCCACGGTGCGCGGCCCGCCGATGAGGTGCACGTCGCCGCCGCGATTGGCCGCGCGCAGCCGCTCGAGCAGGCGCACCGGATCGCTGTCGAGGGTGACGTGATCGGGCGTGCCCGCCGGACGATGCGATCCGAGCACGAATACCGCCAGATCCGGCCACGGCCACCGATCATTGCTGAGCGCTGGCTCAAAGGTGGTGCGCCCCATCAGCGCTGCCTCACACCCCTCGAGAAACTCCGCGACGCCATGACTACCCGGCCCGTGCACCGGATCCACCACCTGCGGCGGCCACCCACTCGGCGTGGTGACATACCCATCGGCACTCATACCCAAACGAGCCAAGATCCGCATGGTGCTTCCTCTCCTCGACTACCTCGGTCCCACGTAAGACGATGGTGCGCGCCGAAACTCATCGCAGAGTTTTGGCACATCGAACCGGACTCCGGTGGCGAGCAAGGTTGTGGCGGACAGGCCGAACATGCGGTGGAAGGTCTCACTGAAGTGGGACAGCGTTGCGAAGCCCGCGTCGACCGCACAGCGGGTCAGATCATGTCCGGCGGTGACGCCCTCCGTGACGTTCAGCATTCGAGCCCACTGGCGATATCGGCGGAAGCTGGTGCCGGTGTGCCGGGTGAACGAATCGGGCCGCCATCGCCCCGGCGCTGATGACATGGCTCGGATCGGCCCGGCGCATGCTGACCGCCTGGATGATTCGCGGGTCGACGGGCTCGACGATCGGCATGCGGGTGAGGCGTGCGATCCGCTATCGGCGGGCGTGCCGGAGAGTTATCGCGACTATGCCGAACAGATGAGCCTCGAGTTGGTGGCCGATTGCGGCCATTTCATTTCTGAGGAACGGCCGGACGTCCTTGTCGATCGATTGCTCGAGTTCTTTGATACGCCGAGCGAGCAAGCCGGTTGCGGTGCATCGAAGAGGCTTGAGGAGGAAGCCGGGCACGACCGCTGAACTTCGCGGACGAACATGTCAGGGGGTGGAGGTAGCGTCGGGGGCGTGGAGGATGCCTGGGGGTATCGGGAGCGGCCGTCGCGGTTTGGGCGAGCGGTGGTGTGGACGCGGACGGTGACGGGAGCGGACGCGGGGGTGCCGGTGTTGCCGGATGGGTGTATTGATTTGTTGTGGGTTGGTGGGCGGTTGGTTGTTGCTGGGCCGGATACTCGGGCTTATCGGCCAGTGGTTGCGGTGGGGACGCGGTATGTCGGGATTCGGTTCTTTCCGGGGACGGCGCCCGCGTTGTTGGGGGTGCCCGCGGCTGAATTGCGGGATCGGCGGGTGGAATTGGGGGATGTGTGGTCGTCGGGGGTGGTGCGGCGGTTGAGTGCGGAGCTTGGGGAGGCCGACGATCCGGTGGTGGCGTTGGAGCGAATCGTGGTGCGGCGGGCGGGGGAGGTTGCGGCGCCGGATCCGGTGTTGCGGCAGGTGGTCGCGGCATTGGCGGCGGGGTGGTCGGTGCGGGCGACCGCCGAGGCGGCGGGGCTGAATGCGCGGCTGTTGCATCGGCGTTCGCTGGCGGCGTTCGGTTATGGGCCGAAGACGTTGGCGCGGGTGTTGCGGATGCAGCGTGCGCTGGCTGCGGCGCGGGGCGGGGCGTCGTTCGCCGACACCGCGGCGGCTACCGGGTTCGCGGATCAGGCGCATTTGGCGCGGGAGGTGCGTGATCTCACCGGAATGTCGTTGGGGCAGGTGCTGATTCGGTCGGGCGGGCAGGTGTCGGGCTCGCTGGCGGAGGTGGGCTGACCAGTCGTGCCATGCGTTCTCGGTCTGGGAATCCGTTGGGGCGGATCCGGACCGAGAACGCAGGGCTGAGACCGTGGCCAGTCGGTTCGCTGGCCGAGGCGGGCCGGCAAGCGGTGCCGTGCCGCCTCGGTTAGGCAGAGCACGGGCTGTTCCAGAGGTAGCGGAATCCGTTGGGCCCGAGGGCGCAGGTGCTCACGGCGGTACTCACCCATGTACGCGAGCACCGCGTGGACGGCGTCGGTTCAGTCGGTGGCCGGCAGGGCGGCGTAGAGGTCGATGCCGTTGCCGTCGGGGTCCTGGATGACGGCGTAGCGCTGACCCCAGAAGGCGTCCCACGGTTTCATCTCGCCGTGGTAGCCGGCGTCGACGATGGCGGTGTAGACGGCGTCGACCTCGGCGGGGTCGACGCAGCGGAAGGCGAGGCCGACGCGGCCCGCGCTGGTCGGTGGCTGCCAGGTGGGGTGGAAGGACTTGATGGTGGCCTCGGTGTCGAGTGTCAGCCGGAAACCGTTGGGCAGGGCCGCTTCAGCGTGCGGCCGTTCTTCGGAGCCGGCGGGGAAGTCGAGGCCGAGCCGACGGTAGAAGGCGATCGAGGCGCTCATATCGGTGACAACAATGCCGATGACGTCGAGTTGTGGAGTCATACCCGCACCGTAACCAGCCAGGGCGGCACCGGTCTTGAACGAATCGGACAGCTGCTGGGTTTCTGCGCGGTTCGTGCTTCACATACCCGCCAGCTGTGCGGTGGATATGTGAAGTACGCAGCGAAGAAGGTCAGCGGGCGAGCGCGGGAACCAGTTCGGCGATGAGGTTTTCGACGAGGATCTGGATGCGGTCGCGGATGGTGCGGACCACGTCGATGGTCTGTTCGGACGGATCGGGCAGCGGCCAGTCGCGGTAGCTGATGCCGGGGAAGAACGGGCAGGCGTCGCCGCAGCCCATGGTGACCACCACATCGGAGATGCCGACCGCGTCCATGGTCAGCGGCTTGGGGGTGTGGCCGGAGATGTCGATGCCGACCTCGGCCATGGCGGCGACGGCGATCGGGTTGAGCGCGGCGGCCGGTGCGCTGCCCGCGGTCCGGACGTCGATCCGCTCGCCCGCGAGCGTGCTGAGAAACCCGGCGGCCATCTGCGATCTGCCCGCGTTGTGCACGCAGATGAACAGCACGCTGGGCTTGTGCGGCATAGAAGCGCCTTTCGGTGAGCGGAGCTGAAGCAAGGATTGTCTGTGCTGCCAGATAAGGGCTATCCGGCGTGTTGGGGCCGAAACGCTGTCGAAGCGTACGGGATACGTATACCAGCGTGGCGAAGATCGTTACTGCGGACAGGTCCTCGTCCGCATTGACGCCCGGTGCGGTTCTGTCGAAGGCATTCGAAAGTTGTTGCTGCGCATTGCCTATCAGGATAGTCGTCGGTTGCCGCGACATAGCCTCTGAGCGGCTCGACAGGACACTGTTTCCGGACTGGACGGTTTGTCGGGGTGCCGGTATCTATATCGGTAAGGCTAGTCGAGACTGGGCGAGAGTCGTTGGCGCACAACGGGTTGCCATCGTGAGTTTGCCTGACATTCAAACTGGACGGTCTCTCCCGCGTTGACTATGGGCCGAGAACTCGCACGCTGATTCTGAAAGCTGTTGCTGCCCAACGAAAAACGACGCTGTAGTCGGAAATGACCACAGCGCCGTCGAAGGAAATGCTCAGATCGGACGGAAGTCGATCATCTTCCGCAGCCGCGCGCGATCACGCTCGAGCCGCCGCGCCTCATAGGCGATCGGGAAGTACCGCACCCGCTCCGGCAGCAGCGGAACAGCGCGCGCGATCACCCAACCGAGCGCCCGCAGCCTGCGCTCATCGGACTCGCTCCAGGTCAGGCCGAGCTTTTCCCGAGCGACCTCGGGCGTAGTGCCGACCGTCACGAAGTACTGCATCCGCCCGACCGGGGCAACGGCACGCCGCCAGATCGGGGCGAAAACGCGTGGCAGCTGCTTCGGCGGCGCGACGGACCGGATTACCCGCAGGTAGTCGCGCGCGGTCCCGGTGGGCTCGAGCTGGTTCGCCACCATGTCGGCGAAGAACGTCTCGAACTCGGCGTAGCTGGCCGGAATCTCCTTGGGTGCCACCGAGAAGTTGCGCATCAACTGCACCATTTCCTGGTAGACCGCCTCCTTCTCCGCGGGGGAGAGCGGGTTGCGGGCGAAGTACTTCGCGTTCTCGGCGAAGGCGAACGTTCCGGTGTGCAGCACCCAGGCCCACGGCCCGGCTGCCAGGGCCTTGTGCCGCACGCCGTGCGCGTCGGTGGTGTTGAGCGAGGCGTGCATGCCGCGCAGCCGGTCGGCTTCGGCGAGTGCCTCCTCGCCGCCGTAGATCCACATCATCACCGACGCGATGCTGCGCAGGGCGCGACCCATCGGATCGGTGCGGAAGGTGGAGTGCTCGTCGACCACCGCGGCGATGCTCGGCTCCATGGTCTGCAGTAGGAAGGCCGAACCGGCGGTCAGCGAGAAGGTGATCAGGCCGGTCTCATCCCAGAGGCGGGTGCCCGGCTCGAACGGGCGGCGCGGCGTGCGCGCGCTGGTGGATTCGAGGGCGGACACGGTCATCGTGATCTCCTTTGATCAGCACCTCTAAAGCGATGAGAGGATTAGCGTAACATTCTCTCATCGTCTTGTGTAGCTCGAATCGTGCGGTGGTTCGGTGTTGCCGTGCGCCCTAGGCTTTGCAGCTATGACGAGCGAGTGGCGCAGCCGCGACGGCCGCATCGGGGTGCTCACCGGGGCCGGCATCTCCACCGACTCCGGCATTCCCGACTTTCGCGGCCCGCGCGGCGTGTGGACGAAAGACCCGATCGCCGAACTGCTTTCGACCTACGACAACTACCTGGCCGATCCGGACCTGCGTCAACGCGCCTGGCTGGCCCGCCGCGACAACCCGGCCTGGCAGGCGCGACCCAACGCCGCGCACACCGCGCTCGCCGAGCTGGCACAGGCCGGGCGCACGGTCACGATCATCACCCAGAACATCGACCGGCTGCACCAGCGCGCCGGTTTCCCGGCGGACCGGGTGATCGAGATCCACGGCAACATGTTCGAGGTGGTCTGCGTCGAATGCGACTACCAGACAACGATGGCCGCCACCCTCGACCGCGTCGCGGCGGGCGAGGCGGACCCGCCGTGCCCCAACTGCGGTGGCGTCCTGAAATCGGCGACCATCATGTTCGGCCAGCAGATGGACCGGCGCACCATGATGAAGGCCGCGCTCACCGCGCAGACCAGCGCCGTCTTCCTGGCGATCGGCAGTTCGCTGCAGGTGGAGCCCGCGGCCTCGATGTGCGCGATCGCCGTCGAGGACGGCGCCGACCTGATCATCGTCAACAACGAAGCGACGCCGTACGACTCGATGGCCAGCGAGATCGTCCGCGAACCCATCGGCACCGCCGTCCCGCGACTGGTCGCCGAGATCCTCGCCGCGAGCGCATAACCCACCGACCCGCCGCACGCCTCTTGATTTCCCGCGCCGGAAATCGCATGCGAATCTCGGTGCGGGACATCAAGAAGCGTGCGGTCAGTCGACGGGGCCGAGGATGCGGTTCAGGTAGGCGTTGCTGAAGCGGCCCTTTGGGTCGAAGCGGCGGCGTACCTCGGCGAAACGGTCCCAGTCGGGGTAGCGCTCGCGCAATGTGTCCGCGGTCTGGAAGTGCCGTTTACCCCAGTGCGGCCGCCCGTTGTACTTGTCGAACACGGCCTCGCAGGCGCGGAAGTACGGCTCGTAGGCCATGCCTCGGTACTGGTGCACGGCGATGTAGCAGGTGTCGCGGCCGGTGGCGGGGGAGAGGAACGCGTCGTCGGGGGCGACCCAGCGGACCTCGATCGGCATCGCCGTATGGAATTTAGTGGACAGATCCTTGATCTCGCGGATCGCCGTCGCGGCGTGCTCGCGCGGGATCGCGTATTCCATCTCGGTGAAGCGGAGCAGGCGCGGCGAGGCGAAGACCCGATAGGAGCGGTCGACCTGGCGGCGGTAGCTGCCCGCGTAGGCGGCGCCGCGCTGGATGTAGGGCACCAGCCGCGGCTGCCAGCGGCCGAGCTTGCACAGCGCGTCGAAGGTGTAGTTCGACATCAGGATGTCGGTGAACCAGTCGACGGCCTTGCCGCGCGGCTGTTCGGGCAGTTCGACGGGATTGTTGCGCTTGGTCATCGCCAGCGGGCTGTGCCCGAACATGTAGAACTCGAAGTGCTCGTTGCTGTCGACGTAGGAATCCAGGTCGGCGAGGATGTCGTCCACCGCGACCGGTCGCTCGATACCTTCGAGCACGAACGACGGCACCAGTTGCAGTGTCGCGGCGGTGATCACGCCGAGCGCGCCGATACTCACCCTGGCCGCTCGCCAGCCCTCGGGATCGGTCTCTGCGTTCAACTCGACCCGGCTGCCGTCGGCGAGCATGAGTTCGATGGAATACAGTGCGGCGGAAAGGTTTTGCAGGGTTGCCCCGGTGCCGTGGGTGCCGGTGGCGGTGGCGCCCGCCACGGTCTGCACGTCGATGTCGCCCAGATTGGGGAAGGCGAGGCCGTGCTCGTGCAGCGCGTTGCTCGCGGCGTTGAGGGTGATGCCAGCCTCGACTCGGACGCGTCCGGTGCCGGCGTCCACATCGAGGACGCGGTTGAGGTTCGCGAGGTCGAGTAGTACGCCGTCGGTCAGGACGGTGTCGGTGAACGAGTGTCCCGCGCCCGCGACGCGCACGACCTGTCCGGCGTCGCTGGCCCGGCCGAGGATCTCGGCGACCTCATCGGCGGTGCGGGGGGAGGCGATGGTCGCCGGTGCGCAGTGTTGATCGCCAGCCCAGTTCACCCACGAGTTGGTCATGTGACCAACTGTAGGGGATCGGCGTGTGCTACGGCCTGCTAATAACGCAGTTGTTACCTTTTGCGTCCCGCGCAGGCGCCTTTTGCCTGCTCTACCTCGGTATCGTTCAGCGGTTCCACCAGCAGCTGCTGGCGTGGCGTGTTGTCGGCTCGGACGCCGTTGAGCACGATCGCCATGTAGCGCTGCCAGACATCGGGATTGACCGGCCGCGCGAATTCGGCGATGCCGTCGACCATGTGGATCAGCGCGAAGAAGTCGGAGGGTTCGATGCCGGGGGCGAGCACGCCCGCATCACGGGCCCGATCGACGATGGCCATGACGGTCGGCTTGATCCGGTCGCGGACGATGACGAACCGGTCGACATCGTCTTCCAGCTCGAGCATCACCTCGCTGAAGCCGCGATTCATCGCCATGTGCCGGCAGGCGTATTCGAAGAACTCGACGAGTCCGAACCAGGGATCGGCGTGTCGGTAGGCGGTGTCGGCCGCCTCGGCGAACTCGCTGATGCTCTGTTCGAAGACCTCGGTGATCAGCTCCTTCTTGTTGGCGAACCGGCGGTAGACGGTGCCGACGCCGACACCGGCGCGTTCGGCGACGTCGTCGAGGGTGATCTCGAGTCCGTGGTCCGCGAACAGTTCGCGCGCAGCGGCGATGATCCGCTGCTGATTTCGCGCGGCATCGGCACGCAGGCGGCGGGGCGGAGAGAGGGCCGTGGCGTGATTCACACCCACATCCTATCAAGTATCGGGATTAAGCGGAGGCGTTCTCTCCGTTATGGTGGTAGCTTCTTACGATAACCGGAGGCGTCAACTCCGCATCAATACTCGAGACAAAGGGGACACATGACTACCACGTTCGACCGTGGGGCACCCGCCCCCGCTACAACGGATCAGGGCCGTCGCGGCTCGCACGCCCTGCGTTGGTGGGTGCTCGCCGTCCTCGGCGTGGCACAGCTCATGGTCGTGCTCGACGCGACCGTGGTGAATATCGCCCTCCCCGCTGCCCAGCGCGACCTCGGCTTCAGCGACGGCGACCGGCAATGGGTGGTCACCGGTTACGCGCTCGCGTTCGGCAGCCTCCTGCTGCTCGGCGGTCGGCTCAGTGACCTCTTCGGCCGCCGCAATACCTTCATCATCGGCCTGATCGGCTTCGCTGGCGCCTCCGCGGTCGGCGGCGCGGCGACCAGCTTCGAGATGCTGGTCGCGGCGCGCGTCGGTCAGGGTGTGTTCGGCGCGTTGCTGGCTCCGGCCGCCTTGTCGCTGCTCACCGTTACCTTCACCGAACCGGGTGAACGGGCCAAGGCCTTCGGCATCTTCGGTGCCGTCGCCGGTGCGGGCGGCGCGATCGGCCTGCTGCTCGGCGGCATGCTCACCGAGTGGGCGAACTGGCGCTGGGTGATGTTCGTCAACTTGGCCTTCGCCGCCGTCGCGCTGGTCGGTGCGATCCTGCTGCTGGCCAAGCACGTGACCACCGACCGGCCCAAGCTCGACATCCCCGGCACCCTCGTGGTGACCGCGGCGCTGTTCGGCATCGTGTACGGCTTCTCGCACGCCGAGTCGACCAGCTGGACCAACCCGGTCACGCTCGGCTTCCTCATCGGCGGCGCGGTGCTCATCGCGGTCTTCGCCTGGCTGGAGACCAAGGTCAAGCATCCGCTGCTGCCGCTGCGCATCGTGCTTGACCGCACCCGTGGCGGGTCGTTCCTGACCGTGTTCGTCATGGGCATCGGGATGTTCGCGATCTTCCTGTTCCTCACCTACTACATGCAGTTGAGCATGGGCTACTCGCCGATCAAGACCGGCCTTGCGTTCCTGCCGATGGTGGCGGCCATGGTCGTCTCCTCCACCACGGTGCCCTCGTTCGTGCTGCCGAAGCTCGGCCCGAAGGTCGTCATGTCGGGCGGCTTCCTGATCGCCGCCGGCGGTATGGCCTGGCTGACCCAGATCGGCCTGGAGACCGGATACTCCTCGCACGTCCTGCCCGCGCTGATCCTGCTCGGCCTCGGCCTCGGTGGTGCGATGTCGACCGCGTTCCAGGGTGCGACCTCCGGGGTGCATCACGAGGACGCCGGTGTGGCCTCGGCGATGATCAACACCAGCCAGCAGGTCGGTGGCTCGATCGGCACGGCGCTGCTCAGCACCATCGCCGCCTCGGCCGCAACCAACTACCTGTCGACCCGCTCGCCGGACCCGTTGACCGTGGCGCAGTCCGCGGTCGAGAGCTACACCACCAGCTTCTGGTGGGCGACGGCGATCTTCGTGGCAGGCGCGCTGATCACCGCGGTGCTGATGCCGAACACGGTGCCGGTGCCGTCGGAGGGTGAGCCGGTGCTCGCGCACTGACGTTCCGCTCGAACGACACAGCGCCCGCATTCGATGCCGAATGCGGGCGCTGTGCTGTGTATGGACTCAGCAGTTACTGGGTGCCGGGATTCCGGCGAAGCGGTCGCCGAGGTAGTTGAAGGCGTTGACCGCGCCCGGTGCCATCGCGGTGCCGTGGTCGGCGCCGGGGATCATGTCGAGCTGGACCCGGACGCCCTGGGCGCAGTATCGGCCGAGGACGTCGCGTACCAGCTGCGGGGATACCTGGTCGTTGGCGCCGTGCCATTCGTAGATCGGGGTGCGCGGGACGCCGGGGTAGATCTCGATGCTGTTCTCGTGCAGGATCCGGACCACCGTCGGGTCGGCATCCATCGCACCGTAGAAGACATCGTTGAAGCTCTTGTTCGCGCCAGCGTTGATGATCTCGTTGGTGCAGGCGTTGGCGATCTGGTCGCGCAGCGCGTAACCGGCGGGGTTCAGGATCCGGTCCATCTGCAACTCGGCCGGGTACTCCCGCTCCAGTCCGATGGCGGCCGCGAAGCCGAGGCCGAACAGCGGGCTGCGCTGCAACCCGACATCGAGGGCAAGCTTGCCGATGTTCATCGGGACACCGCCCTGCGCCGTGCCGACGATCGGCAACTCCGGCGCGTACTCGGGCGCGAGCGCCGCGGCGAATCCGGTCGCCATGCCGCCACCCGAGTAACCAGCCATGCCGACCGGGCTACCGCCGAGATCGGCTGGGCCGAAACGCTTTACGGCGCGGATGCCGTCGAGGGTCAGCCTGCCGCCGAGGCGCGCGGCACCGTAGGCGCTGGTCGGTCCGAGATGATCGGGAACCGCGACCGCCCAGCCCCTGGCCAGCAGCAGGTTCAGTGCGGGCGCCTCCTGCATGGTGCCGTCGAAGATGCTGTGCGAGGGCGCGCACTGCATGCCGAGCGCGTTGACGAACGGCTGATACGACACCAGCGGACGGCTCATGCCGCCACCCGGCGGAAGCAGCAGCGTGGTCACCGCGCCGATCGGCGCGTCGGCGGAATTGGTCGATCGGTACAGCAGCTGCCATGCCGTCGCGCCGGGGAAACCGGCCGCGGGCACCTGCCTGCTGCGCATCACATCGCCCGGCTGGAAGTTCGCGACATCCGGTGGCGCACTGTAGAAGCCGTCGCCATCGGGTATCGGATAGATCGGCGCGGCCACCGCGGGAGCCAGATGGCCGAGCCCGGCCGTTGCCGTCGCGAGCGCGACGATGGAGAGCCGACGGATCGTCCGGCCGACGGCTAGCTGCCGTCTGCCCGAGGTTTGCTGACGCCCCCGTCGGCTGGGTTCCGCCGTCTCCGGGTGCGCATTCGGTTGTGCCCGCTGTGCCGCCATCGTTGCTCCGACCTGAGTGAGTGAGGGGGTGGGAGCAACTTCGGCCAAACCTTCAGGCCATTCGTACGCGGAACTTGCCAGGATGTCAATGAACAACGCTGTTCGTAGTGTGTCGATCTGTCGAGTCCGGTTGAACGGACTGTTCGGTCCAACCGATAACATTGCGCAGGTGACGTTCGGCTCGGGAGGTCAGCACGTGGGGCGCGGCCCGTTGGTCGAACCATTGGTGCTCGTGGTGATCTCGCTCGGCGGCGGCCTCGGCGCGCTGGCCCGCTACGGCCTCGGCGTGTGCTGGCCCGTGCGGCCAGGCCAGGTCCCCTGGTCGACGCTCACGATAAATGTCATGGGATGCTTTGCTATCGGGATTCTGATGGTTCTGATTACCGAGGTGTGGGTAGCCCACAGACTGCTGCGTCCCTTTCTCGGTATCGGAGTGCTCGGCGGCTTCACCACTTTCTCCACCTACTGTCTCGAGGTTCGTAGACTGCTCGAATCGGGTGCCGAGGTGCAGGCGTTCGGCTATCTCGGGGGAACAGTGGTGGCGTCGCTAGGGGCTGTTGTGCTCGCCATGGGCATGACACGGTGGACAACTGGAATCGCTCGGCGGTCAACGGCAACGGCACGACGGAAGGGGGCCAGGTAGTGGGCGAAACAGGACAGTGGCAACCGGCGGCGCGACTGACGGTGCTGCTGGACGAGGACGACAAATGGCGGCACACGCCGCTGTATCACGAGATCGTCCGGCGAGCCCGCGACACCGGCCTGGCCGGGGCCAGCGTGTGGCGCGGCATCGAAGGCTACGGCGCGTCCTCGCGTATTCACACCACGCGCGTCCTCGACATGGCCGACCATCTGCCGCTGGTACTGATGCTCGTCGACGAACCCGCCAGGCTGCGCGCGTTCGTCGAACAGAACGCCGAGCTGTTCACCACTCTCAATGTCGCACTCTCGCCACTGGAACTGTGGCAGGGAGCCGCCCGATGACAGTGCTGCTCGTCGTGCTCGGCGGGATGCTCGGCGCGCCCGTGCGTTACCTCGTAGACCGTGTCGTAGCAGCACGTTTCGAGTCTCTGCTGCCGCTGGGCACGCTGACCGTTAACATTGTCGGTTCGGCGCTGCTCGGTGGATTGATCGGCGCGGGCGCGGGCAATTGGCTGCTGGCCGCCGCCGGTACGGGTTTCTGCGGCGCGCTGACCACGTTCAGCACGTTCGGCTACGAGACGATCCGGCTGGTGACGGACGGCGCCTACGCCTACGCCGTTGGCAACGTCGTGATCAGTGTCGCGGCCAGCCTGAGCGCGGTCTTCGTCGCCGCGTCCACGACGCAGTGGTTGTGGTCATGATCCTGATGACGAGCAGGGCGCAGCCGATACGGAAGGGAGACCCGAGCATGGCCCATGATCGAGCAGGGCGACTCGCGCGTCCCACCGACCTGGAAGACATCGCACATCTGGTTACGGCCTACTACAGCCGTATTCCGGATCCGTCGGATCCGGCACAGCAGGTGGTTTTCGGCACGTCGGGGCATCGCGGCTCCAGCCTGGACACCGCGTTCAACGAGGCGCACATCCTGGCGATCACCCAGTCGATCGTGGAATACCGTGCGACGCGCGGGATTACCGGTCCGGTGTATCTGGCCAGGGACACCCACGCGCTGTCCGAGCCGGCCATGGTGACCGCGCTCGAGGTGCTCGCCGCCAACGACGTGACCGCGATGATCGACGCGCGCGACCGGTACACGCCGACGCCGGCGCTGAGTCATGCTGTGCTGCGCCACAATCGGGGCGGCACCAGGAACCAGGCCGACGGCATCGTGATCACCCCGTCGCACAATCCGCCGCGCGACGGCGGCTTCAAATACAATCCGCCGCACGGTGGTCCGGCCGACAACACCGCCACCGACGCCATCGCCGCGCGTGCCAACGAACTGCTGCGCAGCGGGCTCGCCGGGATCAAGCGCACCACGCTGCAGCACGCGCTGGAGACCAACGTGCAGCGCTACGACTACCTCGACCACTACATCGCCGATCTGCCGAATGTGTTGAACCTGGACGCGATTCGCGGCGCGGGCATCCGGCTCGGCGCCGACCCGATGGGCGGGGCGAGCGTCGACTACTGGGAGGAGATCGGGCAGCGCTACGACCTCGAGCTGGAGGTCGTCAACCCGTTCGTCGACCCGACCTGGCGGTTCATGACCCTCGACAGCGACGGCAAGATCCGGATGGACCCGTCCTCGCGCTACGCGATGGCCTCGCTGATCGCGATCAAGGACGACTACGACCTGTCCACCGGCAACGACGCCGACGCGGACCGGCACGGCATCGTCACCCCCGACGGCGGGCTGATGAACCCCCACCACTTCCTCGCGGTGGCCATCGAATACCTGGTCGCGAATCGGATGGGCTGGGACGCGCTCACCAAGATCGGCAAGACGGTGGTCACCTCGTCGATGATCGATCGCGTGGTCAGCGTGCTCGGCCGCGACGTGCATGAGGTGCCGGTCGGCTTCAAGTTCTTCGTGCCCGGATTGTTCAGCGGCAGTCTGGCTTTCGGCGGCGAGGAGAGCGCGGGCGCGTCGTTCCTGCGGATGGACGGCACCGTGTGGACCACCGACAAGGACGGCATCCTGCTCGCGCTGCTCGCCGCCGAGATCGCCGCGGTCACCGGCCAGAGCCCGTCGGCGCGCTACGTCGAACTCGAACGTCGTTACGGCAGTCCCGCCTACGCGCGGATCGACGCGCCGGCCACGACGGAACAGAAAGCGCTACTCGCGAAGTTGACTCCGGACATGATCACCACCAAGGAGATCGCCGGCGAGCCCATCACGTCCGTGCTCACCAGGGCGAAGGGCAATGGCGCGCCGCTCGGCGGGCTCAAGGTGACCACCGAGAACGCGTGGTTCGCCGCCCGGCCGTCCGGCACCGAGGACAAATACAAGATCTACGCGGAATCGTTCCACGGACCCGAGCACCTCGCGCAGGTGCAGGCGGCCGCGGAGGAAGTGGTGGGACAGGCGCTAGCCGGTGAGTAGTAGATCGACCAAGGCCGCGCCGCTGCCGATCGAGATCTGGGTGCTCGTCGGCGGTGCGTTCGTCATCGCCATCGGTTTCGGCCTGGTCGCGCCGGTGCTGCCGCAGTTCGCCCGCAGCTTCGGCGTCGGGCTTGCGGCGGCGTCGGCGATCGTGAGCGCGTTCGCGTTGATGCGGTTGTTGTTCGCGCCGGTGAGCGGGCGGCTGGTTCAGCGGCTTGGGGAGCGGTCGGTCTACCTCGGTGGGCTGTTGATCGTCGCGGTGTCGACCGGCGCCAGCGCGCTTGCCCAAAGTTATTGGCAGCTGATGGTTTTGCGGTCGCTCGGCGGGATCGGGTCGACCATGTTCACCGTGTCGTCGCTGGCGCTGGTGATCCGGATGTCGCCGTCCGCCGAGCGGGGCAGGGTGTCCGCGCTGTGGTCGACCAGCTTCCTGATCGGCTCGGTGAGCGGGCCGATGGTCGGCGGGGCGCTGTCCGGGCTCGGGCTGCGGGTGCCGTTCGTGATCTACGCGGCGGCGTTGCTCCTGGTGACCGTTGCCGTGTATCTGAGTCTGCGCAATTCCGAACTGGCCGCGCCGGAACCCGTTGGCGGACTGCGGATGATGTCCTTCGCCGAAGGGTGGGCCCGTCCGGAGTACCGGGCGGTGCTGTGGTCGAACTTCGCCAACGGTGCCGCGGTGTTCGGGGTACGGATGGCGTTGGTGCCGTTGCTGGTTGTCGAAGTGCTGCACCAGTCGTCGGGCATGGCCGGGGTGGCGTTGACCGTGTTCGCGGCGGGCAACGTCGCGGTGCTGTTCTTTTCCGGCCGACTGTCGGATCGATGGGGGCGTAAGCCGTTCCTGATCGCCGGTTCACTGGTGTGCGCGCTCGGCACCGCCGGGCTCGGCATCGCCGACACGTTGCCATGGTTGCTCGCCACCTCGTTCGTCGCCGGGCTCGGTGCAGGCATGTTCACACCGACCCAGCAGGCCGCCGTCGCCGATATCATCGGCCCGAACGCCCGCGGTGGACCGGTGCTCGCCGGATTCCAGATGGCGGCCGATCTCGGCACCGTCCTCGGGCCGATCGCCGTGGGCGCGCTGGCACAGAAGGCGTCCTATGGGCTCGCCCTCGCGGTCACCGGGGCATTGCTCGCCGTCGCGGCCGTTGGGTGGGCGTTGGTGCCGGAGCCGTTGCGCAAACGAGCGCCCGAGGACGCTGCTGTGGTCGAACGCGAGGACGGTGCCGATCATCAGTCGGCCGAGATCGATCACGCGGTGAACGACGCGGCGGGTGCGCCTATCGCGGACAGTCCGGTTCCGCCGATCGCGGAGCCACATGTTGATCGCGTGGGGTCTGGTGTCCCGTCGATCGCCGAACCACAGGTTGATCCCGCTGTGCACGTCACCGGTAGTCCGGTCGCGCCACTGGCCGACCGCGTTGGGTCTGGTGGCCCGGTTCCGTTGATCGCGGAGCCGCAGGCCGACGGCGCAGTGCTCGGTGGCACGGTCCCGTCGACCGCTGAACCTCAGGCCGATCGCACAGTGTTTAGCAGCCCGGTCCCGTCGACCGCCGAACCTCAGACCGACCGCACAGTGTTTAGCAGCCCGGTCCCGTCGACCGCCGAACCTCACGCCGACCGCACAGTGCCAAGCACCCCTGCGCGGCAGGATGCCGAACCGGTCGACACCGAGCCGACCGCCCGCGATTCGATCGCGCGGTAACGGCCCGCACGCCAACCACCCGGCGCAGCGCCCGTCTAGCGCTGCGCAGGCACGAGCCCGCGCACTGATTCGCCCCCCGCGTACGAAAGTGCTGGATGACCGTGCGCGGGGCGAGAGTTCGTGGGCGGCAGATGCATCGAGGGCCGCTGGACAGGCGGCGCGAGGCAATGCTTCGCACAGTTCGTTGCGGCTTCGCATAGCGATCGGGTGGTTGACGGCTGTGCGCGGACGCAACCAAGTGTGTGAAGCGCCGCAGCTGGTGGGGGTTGGCGGTGGGGGTGGGGGTTGGTTGCGGCAGAGTGTTGGGGGTGAGCGAATCGCGTTCGAACTACACCCCGAGGCCCATGTCCAGCAAGACCACCTACGCGTTGGGCGCCGTCGCCCTCGCGTTGATCGTGGTGATCGTTATCGCGGCGATCAACTGGGGGCACGACGAGGTGAGCGTCCGTAACGACGGGTACGGGTCCGCGCACGACCCCGGCGTCAACGTGGTGCTCGAGCCGGATGGTTCGATTCTGCTCGGCAAATCTGGCGCGCCGAAGACGATCGACATCTTCGAGGATCCGATCTGCCCCGGGTGCGGCAACATGGAGCGCATCTACGGCCAGGAGATCGCGCAGAAGATCGACGAGGGCAAGCTGGAGGTGCGCTACCGGCTGGTCAACTTCCTCGATGACCGCTCGCGGAGCAAGAACTACTCGACCCGCGGGGTAGCCGCCAATCAGTGTGTCGCAGAAGGCGGTTCGGGCCCGGTGTACTCGAAGTTCCACACCGAGGCGTTCACCACCAAGCGTCCGAGCGAGGGCGGCGCCGACCTCAGCAACGACGAACTCGCTGCGGTAGCGCGCGTCGCGGGCGCCCCCGAATCGGTGCTGCAGTGCATATCGACCGGCGCCAAGGTCGACACGGCGCGCGCCAGTGCGAAAGCCACGACCGACGCCCTCGACGCGGCGCTCGGCGGCTCTGCGGCCACACCCGCCGTGTTCGACGGGAAAACGAAAATCGACGTCAATAACGCGGACTGGGTGGACGTCCTCACGCGCTGATGTCGACTTGACACAGATCGGCCAATTGCGCCCCGCGAGATCCACTTGCGTGGCTAGGCTTTTCAAAAGCGGTCAATTGTCCGGGTATCGCGCGTAAAGGGATGAACGATGACGAGTTCCGAGTCGGCCCCAGTCGAGTTCGACGTGTCCAAGCCGAGCATCTCGCGAGTTTACGATGCGCTACTCGGCGGCAAGGACTACTACCCGTCCGACGAACACGTCCTAGAGCACCTGCGTGAGACCATGCCCGAGGTCGACGAGCTGGCCAAGCTGAACAGAGCCGTCCTCGGCCGCGGCGTGAAGTATCTAGCCGGTGAAGCGGGCATGAAACAGTACCTCGACCTGGGTGCCGGGCTCCCCACGATGGAGAACACCCACCAGGTCGCGCAAGCACTGGTGCCGGAATCCAAGGTCGTCTACGTCGACAAGGACCCGATCGTGTTGGCGCACGGGCGCGCGCTGCTCGGCGAGAACGGTCAGACGCGCGTCATCACGGCCGATCTGCGCGACCCCGCCGCGGTACTCGCCCATCCTGACGTCCAGAACATGATCGATTTCTCGCAGCCGGTGGCCGTCATGCTCGTCGGCATGCTGCATCACCTGCACGACGACGAGGATCCCGAGGGTGTCGTCGACGGATACCTGGATGCCGTGCCCGTCGGCAGCCACCTGTTCATCACCCACTTCCTCGACACCGGCGATGAATCGCGTGCCTTGGAGAAGTCGTTCCTCGACTTCCTCGGTACCGGGCGATTCCGGACCCGCGAGGAGATCCTCCGGTTGTTCCGCGGCTGCGAACTGGTGGAGCCCGGCTTGGTGCCGCTGTCGCATTGGCGACCGTCGGGCATCGTGCGGGACAAGCTGACGCTCGTCGAAGAGATCATCGTCGGCGGAATAGCCGTCAAGTCCTGAGTTCGGGTGGGGCCGGGCCGGGCACACCACCTTGCCTCGGCCCGGCCCCGCTCGACGGGCGATCCGACTCCAGGAGTTCCCCGGGATCACGCACGCCGAGCATTCGGTTGGTTCGAGGGCCGAGCCAACGAACTCGTCGAAGACCCCGCCCGCTCGGCGGGGTATCCGGCGTCCCCAGTCAGCCGGACCGGCCGAGCATTCGGTTGGTCGGTGGGCCGCCGTATCCACCATCTGATGGTTCGATCCGTTCGAGGGCGCGGTAGGGCCTGGACTGCGGCGCGCCGATTTGATGGGTCGGTGGGCCGAGCTGTCGTGTCTATCCTTCGATAGCTCGGCCCGTTCGACGGCGCGGTACGACCTGGACCGCGTCTGTCGGTTCTGTGGGTCGAGCCTTCGTGGCGCTTGGCCTTGTTCGACGGCGCGGTCGGAACTGGACGGTGGCGCGTCGAGTCGGATGGTCCGTGGCGCCGAGCCATCGCGTCCATCACCTGATGGCCGCGCCCGTTCGACGGCGCGGGCTGACGGGGCCGGATCGCGGCGCGTGGAGTTGGCGGGTTGGGCCCGACAGACACTCGGCCCCTCGACAGCGCGATTGGACGTCCGCCTGGATCGCGGCGCATCGAGTCTGTTGATGGTGGGGTCGAGCCCTCGTGTCCACCACCCGGACGCTCGGCCGTTCGATGATGCGGTCCGACATCTCTGGATCTCGGCGCGTCGAGTTGGTTGGTTCGTGGGGCCGAGCCGCCGACTCCACCAGTCGACGGCTCGGCCCGTTCGACGGCGCGGTCCTGCTTCCCCAGTCAGCCGGGACCGCGGCACGTCGAGTTTCAGTTGGTCAGTGGAGGGCGGCTCCGGGTGCTTGATGGAATGAGTTGGTTTCCGCATTTCCCCATGCCTTACGCGGGGTTGATCGCGGGAGTTGTTGCGTCATCGGGGATTTCGTCTTCTGGAGCGATCCGGCACAGTTGACGGTTGACCAGGGCGTGGCCGCGGAAGGGGTAGGCGAGATCGTCGGGGAGGTCGATGGCGGGTTCGGTCTGGGGCGGGTTCTCGTTCAGACCGGCTGGCACGTCGATGTCTTTGTGCGGGAACAGATATCGGGCACCCTCGCGGGCAGTGGTGTGTATGTCACCGGTGGGCGCGGTCCACTGCAACCGGTCCGGGTCGGCCAACCAAGTCTCCCACGGCACTTTCCTGTTGTCTGACAACGTTTTCAAGCGGTGGTGACGCGGGCACAACACGGTCGCCTCGGCGCGCGATGCCGACTGTCGTTGAGCCAGTACGGATTCGGCGGCGGGCATCGTGCATCCCGGGAATCGGCACATCCCGTCCAGCGCCCGCACCTCCCGATCCAGCAGCGGCGAACGCGCGACCGGATCGTCGGCGGCCGGATCGTCGGCCGCCGACCGTTCCGGAATCACTTGGAACCGAGCATCTTCGGCGAGAATCCGCGCCAACGCGGCATCGATCGGACCGTATCCGGCCAGAAATGCGGGCGCCTCCCGCATCCCGAGCAGCGTGTCCGCCGGAATCCCGATCTGAATCAGCGGCCGCCGCGGCGCCGCACCCGCCACCTCCCCCTTCGGACATCGCGCACCGCGCCCACACGCGCACCGTAACCGCCCCGACCCATCGGCCAACGCCACCAGTGCGTCGGCCCGCCGCTGCGGCATCGTCCGCGGATCCGCCGCGCACACCTGCAGACTCATCTCCCGCAGCCGCATCGCCACCGTCTGCGCGCCCGGCGCGGGCAGCACCCCATCGAATACGGCCATACTGTCCTGCACCGCTCGAATCCGAACGTCCCGATCATCCTGCCGCCGCTCCCGCCGCCGTTGCGCCCCAACGGGATCCAGCCGCGCCACCCACCGCCGCGCCGCCTGCCGCAGCCGCACCGGCGTCGTCCGCCCCGCCGTCTCCAGCAACCTCGGCTCCAACTCGCCGAGCACATCCCTGGCCACCGCACGCGTGTTATCGACGATCACCCGCACCTTCGCCACATCGATCCGCCCCGCCGCGAACTCCGCCCGCGTGCGCGGCAGCCAATCCTCCAGCGCCAACCCGACATCGATCATCGCGGCCACCGACCCCTCATCGACCTGCAACGCCACCGCCGCCTCCGTAGCCGCGAACTCACCGGCCCGCACCCCACCGGGCCCCGGCTCCGCACTGGCCGCCCGATGCCGCCGATACAACTCCCGCACCGCGAACACCTCCGCCGCCTGCGCCGCCGCCGAAGCCCCATGCGCAGTCCGAAGGGCATCGATCAGCCCCTCATCGCTCATGGCCTGAAAGTCAAGCACCGAGAGATCGCTTCCTTCGAACATGCGTTCGAGTCTACGACCATCAGCCCCCCGCCGCCACCCCCCATTCCACGCGATTTGGCCGCCACCACACCCGTGGTGTAACTTCGTTCAGGCAGTCAGGGAAACCTGAAAGCAACCCACTCGGGGCTATGGCGCAGCTGGTAGCGCACCACACTGGCAGTGTGGGGGTCAGGGGTTCGAGTCCCCTTAGCTCCACAGTTTTCGCGGGTCCGGCCCGGTATACACCGGGCCGGACCCGTCCCAACTGGTCGATTCCCCATGGTTTCCCCCATGGTTCGATCCCCCATGGTTTGCTTCATCGGAGCCTTTCGAGAGCGGGTGTGGAGTCGGGAGCCTGTCGTGGCCGGTCGAGGTAGATGTTGGTGATGTCGGCACCGGTGCTGATGACCGCATGGCCACCCTGACGGCTCGCCTGCTCGGTTCCGTAGTCTTCAGCAACGGTAGTCAGATTCGTCCTGCGCATCGTTCGAGCCGTTATCCACGCATATTCAGTGCCCCGTGCGGCTCGCCATGTGCGTGCCGTGTTGTGCGGGTCTCGCCACCCACCGGACCTGGACGGGAACAGTGGAGACTCGTCGTCGTCGCGCCATTTCTCTGCTCCCATTTCCTTGAGGGTGTTTACAGCCCACTGCGGCAGGACAACGATGCGGTATCCCGCGTCGGTCTTGGTCCAGTTCTGTCGGTAGAGCCCGTTTTCTCCCTTCTTTCGTTTGATGGTGCCGCACACGACCAAGCGCCACTTATCCGTTCCCTCGCCGTCGTCGGTCTTCATGAGCAGATCGCATCTGCGAAATGCGAGACCTTCATAGGGACGACAGCCTGACGCCAACAGGATGTCAGCAATCCGGAGGATGTCCGGGTCGCGTTTCGGACCATGGGCGTAAGCGGGGGTTCCCGGAATTTCCTCTCCGGCAAGCCATTTCTTCAACTGGGCCTGTAAACCATTGCGAGTCTCCTCGTCCATGGCTGGTGCCTTGTTGCGGCGTCTTTTTCCGCCTTTGCGTACCACGCTCATGGGATCCACGGGCATCGCGCCGAGTTTGACACCCAGCCGCACGATGCCCGTGAGAATCAGGTGGTGCAATTGAGCCTTGCGCTGATTACCGTTGGCTCGAATGGACTTGAGATGCCCGTCGAGGCGGTTGGCATCGACCTCCCAGTTCCTCAGATCGCCGAGCATAGGTCGAATTTTGATCGCGTTCCTGCTGTAGCGAAGGTCCGGAGTCCCGTCCTTCCGGCGGCGGGGCTCGGCGTCGTTGATCTCGGCGAGGTAGCCCTCGAATGTAGTCTGGTCCAGGGTGCCTTCCTGGACCTCGAGAGCCTTCTCCTCGATGAACGCGTCGATCAAGCTGGAGAACTTGGACTTTCTGGTGATCGACTTGCTGACAACACCCAGGCTCTTATCCGCGATTTGCAGTCGCTCGCGATAATCGTCCTGAAGCTTTTTCCTGGCTTTGCCATCGGACTCGGAGACGAAATCAAGCGGATAGTCCCGACCTGTGTAAGGATGCCGGAACGTTCCTCGGGCCCGATATTTTCCTTTGTATCTACCCGACCTTTGTAGAGTACAACTCACATTACCGAGTCCACCAAGCGATATCTCGGGTCTGGGCATGCCCATTCCTTTGCAACATATTTGCCAAAGCGGCAGAATGGATTGACTGGCATGGGCCGAGCGAACTTAGTCGGAGGACTGGGTACCCCGGACCTGACGGCTCTCCCACTCGATAAGGTCGAGCCGCCTATACCGGCGGAAGCGTCCGATTCTCGCGTATGGCGGCCCTTTGTGGGAACATGCCCACGTCGCCAATGTTTTACACGGGACTTTGAGTCGTCGGGCGACCTCCTCGGTGGTGAGCCATTCGTCTTCGACCTGGTCACGGTGCTCGTTCATCGTGTTGTGCCCTTCATGCTGCTGTCCAGACCAGCGTGATAGCCACAGGATTGCCGGGTCATCAACCGTGCTGGTCGGTGTCGGCCTTGTGGGTAGCGACCCATTCGTC
This sequence comes from Nocardia sp. NBC_01499, assembly GCF_045040275.1. Taxonomy (NCBI): domain Bacteria; kingdom Bacillati; phylum Actinomycetota; class Actinomycetes; order Mycobacteriales; family Nocardiaceae; genus Nocardia; species Nocardia sp. NBC_01499. The sequence goes on from NZ_CP109426.1 coordinate 7,564,464, forward strand.
GACGTCGGCTTCGTCGAAGAGCAGCGGCGAGTTGGGTGCGGCGCCGGCTTTCCAAGCCCTGTCGTAGAGCTCGTGCCCCTTTACGCGCAGATGACGAATGCGGTCGGGGCTGTGTCCGGTTCGGGCCGAGACCTGGTGGATTCGCAGAATTCGTCCGCGACCACCACCAGGGCGGGCTTGGGTGGATTCCATGTCGAGGCCGGGTCAGGTGAGATCGGCCTGCGCGGCGAGGGCTTGGGCCTCGTGGGAGAACCAGAGTGCCAACTCCTCCGCGTCGTGCTGGTCTATGCCCTTCTTGAACTCGGCCAGCAAGGCGACGATGACGAAGGCGGGCCGCACCCGTTCGTCGGGGTCCTGGATCATGTCGACCAGAGCGGTCACGGCCTTGAAATCTCCGCGCACCGTGTGAGCGAGCGCGGACATGGCAATCTGTTGTTCGCGGATCGAAGCCGGGTCTTGCTGGATGTGCGCCATAGGAAACACCTCACAGGGGCATCCGACGGGCCTAGTAGGGCTGACCATCAGCCGGTGGGCCGCCGGAGGTAGCGGGTAGACCCGATCCGTGACGGCGAACGTGCCGTAGTTATCAAGATCGGGAACCGTCGCAAGAAAACTGCTCAGGTCGACGGCGCTGCATCCGGATTCGCTGCCAGCGGTTACCGGGAAACTCCCTGAACAGGGGCGCGATCGTAATTGTAGACCAGGCGGTATTGCACCTGCAACCGCATGGCTATCGGAATGCCTCGAGCTGATCTTGCCGCCGCACTCGGTGTGGCAATCGCGCATTCGTTGCCGAGGAAGGCCATGGTCGGGTTCACGCCCCGGGTCCCCCGACCACGAGTGTGGAGCTACTCGTCGACCTCGTTGCGGGTAGCTGCGGCATCGGCGCGTTCGTCGAAGCCGGATCGAGCGGTGTCTGTTTTATACAGTCAGAGTAAGGATGTCGACCGAAGATCAACAGGACCCCGACGCGTCGCGCAACTGGCAGCTCGCGCGGGCACGGGCGCTGATCGACCGGCACGGTCAAATCGTCGCCGAGTTCTTCGACATCGGGCAGTCCCGGTCGATTCCGTGGAAACGTCGCCCGCAAGGCTCGCGGCTACTCGACATGCTCGCGCGCCCCGACCGCAGGTTCGACGCGGTCGTCATCGGTGAACCTCAACGCGCCTTCTACGGCAACCAGTTCGGTCTGACCTTCCCCGTCTTCGTCCACTATGGGGTCCAGCTGTGGGTCCCCGAAGTCGGTGGCCCGGTCGACCCGGATTCCGAAGCCCACGATCTGATCGTGTCGGTCTTCGGTGGCATGTCCAAAGGCGAACGCACGCGGATCAAGATTCGCGTCCGCGCGGCCATGGCGGCACAGGCGCAAGTCGAAGGCCGATATCTCGGCGGGCGCCCACCCCACGGGTACCGGCTCGCCGATGCCGGATCGAGCACTCCTTGCGATGCTCGAAGGCGCCCAATCCGACAACACCGCGGCGATCGCTTCCGTAGATTCGATGCGGCACTCACTCGCCGAATACGACCGCAAACTCAACAGCTACCGGGCCGCGTTGGAAGCTGGCGCCGACCCGCAACTGATCGCGACCTGGACCCAGCAAGTCCAACGCGAACGGGAAGTCGCTGCCGCTCAAATCGCCGCCATGGAAGCCTCGACAGACGCGCGTCCTGCATTGAGCCGCAAGGAGATTCACGAACTCGTGAAATCCTTCGGCGGTCTTGTGAAGATCCTGCGAGCCGCCGATTCCACCGACAAACTCGAGGTCTACCGACAACTCGGTCTCAAGATGACCTACAACCACAAAACACGGGTGGTGGTAGCTGAAGTTCAGCCACCACCACCCGTGTGCACAGTGGTCGTGTCCGGAGGGGACTTGAACACGGTTTCTCGTCCCCCAGCATGACTGGGAGTGTTCATGTGCTCGACGGTAGCTCTCAGAGCGGCAGGTGGTCAAGCAGGGCATGACTAGGCCGACTGCTCTGTACTGCTGCTGCCGGCGGGAACTCGACACCCGACAACTAGCCGAAAGACACCCGACAGCACCGATGCCCAGTGGGCGCGGTTGGAGCCGTTGCTGCCTCGCGGTAAGAAGGTGGGCCGACCGCCGATCTGGACCAAACGGCAGCTCATCGATGGCATCCGGTGGGGGACTCGGGTCGGTTGTCCGTGGCGGGATGTGCCATCACAGTACGGATCCCGGTCGGCGATCTACGGGTTGTTCCGACGCTGGCAGCGCGGCGGTGCGTGGTTGGCGATCTGGAAGTTGTTGCAGGTCTTCGCCGATGTAGCGGGTGCGATCAGATGGCAGGTGAGTGTGGCCTCGACGATCATGCGAGCTCATCAGCACGCCGCCGGTGCCCGCCGTGACGGTGCCGCTCAGGCCGAACCGCCGGGCGCGAGCAGCGGGCCCGAGCCTGCCGATCATGGTTTGGGACGGTCGCGGGGCGGGCTGGTCAAGCAAATTGCACCTGGCGTGTGAGCAGGGCTGCCGGGTGCTGGCAATGCTGCTCACAGCGGGTCAGGCTGGTGACAGCCCGCAGTTCACGACCGTGCTCGACCAAGATCGAGGTTGCCAAACCCGCAGGCGGGCGAGCTCGGGTGCGCCCGGATCGGGTGCTCGCCGATAAGGCGTATTCCAGTCGCGCCAACCGGGACTGGATGCGCCGGCACGGAATCAAAGCAACCATCCCAGTCCCGGCCGACCAGCTCATCCATCGCCGCAACCGCGGCGGCCTCGGCGGTCGCCCGCCAGCGTTCGACACGGTCCTCTATCGCGATCGCAATGCAGTCGAACGAGGAATCAACCAGCTCAAACAGCATCGGGCCGTAGCCACCATATCGCCGCGATCAATCAGTGGCTCCGACACGATTGAGCGACGGAGCCGCCCGGCCACCCTCACCTACTTCGACACAGAACCTAGCCGAAAGACCCGACTGACATCGGTGATTGGCAAGCAGGGGTGGAGATTCGCGGGCAAAATGGACCAGACCCGGCGTTGCCGTAAAAGGGGGATCGAATGTCGTGGGTCGGTAGATGACGTGGCCGTCGATGCCTGAGGGGGCGCTGTCGGCATGGGGACATCTTCATCCCCCACCGATGACGAGTCGATCACGCGCCGACGCCGAGCGTCGGCGCCGATCCAGGTCTTGACTGACCTGGAACGCACGAAATCCAGCCTGGTTGGGGATTTCTGGGGAGACACCGCCGCAGGATCAGATCGATCGCTGGTGGTGTCGGAGGTGTTAGCGAGTGAGTCGATGGGGAGATGTTGTCATGGGCGCAAACGTGATCGGTACTGTCGCTATTGGTCATGATTTCGCAAGGCGGTGCGCATCCGTGGCGAGCTCTGTCAGGATGCTGGGCAATTCTGCCAGGTCGAAATGTTTGGCTGCGGCGATTGCATTATGGTGCAGCAACTCGTCGAGCTTTCCTCTCGACCGCAGGATCGACGCCACTTGGGGGGCTTGGCTCGGATCGAATATGACCGGGACCGCCGCGCGGATCTCGTCGAGGATTGGGTACGGACCAGCGACAATCAGGCGACGCGCTGCAGCCGCCTCGACCACCGGTAGGCCCCATCCTTCCCAGGTCGAGGGCAATAGGACCACGTCTGCGGCGGCGTACATATCGGCTTGATCGGGCACGTGCCCTCGGAGGAGGCCAGGAGCGTCCTTCAGCGCCTCGGCGATCGGATCCTCCTGCGACACGACTGACGGATCGGTCAGCCAGTAGCGCACCGGTTGGTCGACCAACGTGCTTAGCGTGTTTGCGAACTCGACCGCCCGAGGGATGTTCTTTCTGGCAACGGCCCGCGCAGGGTGCACCAGCAGCACGCTGTCGGGATCGACGCCGAGCAGCTGCCTGGTTCGTTCCCGGTCTCCTCCTTTCGACAGGCGAATAGTGTCGACTCGGTTGGTCACTACCCGCAGGGCTCCGATCGAGTCCAATTCCGGCCACCGCTGTGCATATTCATGCAACGTCTGTTGGTTGATAACCACATGCAGGAATCGCGAATTGGTCACCGGGACCGAGCCGTCGAGATCCGGCCTCATCGACTTGGTTTGCCAAGGCGGATCGTGGTGACGGACGATCGTTGGTATGGCATGTGCGATGGCGGCAGTTTCCCATGCGCGCGATGCTTCAGGGGCACTCGGTAGCGTTGCGGCATTATCGAGGATCAGTAAGTCGTGGCCAGAGCATAATCGGTCAATCGCGCTGGTGTCGACGTCGGGAGGTGTACCGCCCGGAACCGCAGCCCACATCCCCCGAATGGTGACGTCTGCGTCCTCGTGGTCGTCGAAGTGGCCGGCCGCCCTGGTCACTTCAGCGCCGATGTCGCGGAGCGCCGTTATCCATTTGGCAGCTTCCACACTGACACCGTCAACGCCTCCGAGCCGGTGTGACACCATACAGACCCGCAATCTACGGTTCCTTCCCTCATCTGAGCATTGCTTATCCGCGCGGCGCCCGGTAGGGCAGCTATGGAAGATGTTACGTCCACAGCTCGGGGCTTATCATCGCCGCGGAATTTGTCAAGTCAAATGCGACAGTGCTGATCAGTTGATCTGCGTTTCGGGTTCGGGTATGGGCTCGCTGATGTCACCCTTCGACGCATACGTAGGGTCGCATTGCTACTCGACGCCTGTCAGTCACACGGCGGTCGATAGGGCAGTTCCGGCAAGGCTTGTGCCCATGACGTTCGGCTTATCATGGTCTGGGTTACGTCGCATATTCGTCTAATTGCGTGATCAACGTTCAGGTCCCATATGAGTAGCCCTTCGTCGTGCCCGCTGACAGCCAAGTATTCACCTGTCGAGTCGAATACCACCCTTCTCTTCGGGGCGGTCGATAGCACGGGCGATAGCATAATCGGCTTCGGATGTTCACGGTGGGAAAAGTCCCACAATAGGACTTCCCCATTGTGAGTACCCGATGCCAGGAGCTTCCCGTTGGGACTGAAATCGAGTGAGTTGATCGCAGAATTGTGCCCGATGAGCGGATCGCCAATCTGGACCGGCTCGGTCGGTCTGCTGATGTCCCAGACTCGAGCAATCTTATCTTCACCTGCAGAGACCAACGTGTGCATGTCGGGACTCAGCGCGATGCTGTGGATCGGGGCGGTGCCGACCTGGAGAGTGTGACCTATTTGGCGAGGCTGGGCAGGATTTGACATGTCCCACAACTTGACCGCCCCGACGTTGTCGGCGGTTGCCAGTAACGTGCCGTCGGAACTGAATCGCACGGTGGTGACCCAATCGGCGGATACCTGCAGGGGAACCCCCAGTGGGACAGCGGTCTTGGGATCAGTGATGTTCCAGACCTGGATCGAATGGTCGTCATAGCTGGTGACCAGTAGCGGTGAGCTCGGGCTGAACACTGCATTGACTGTAAAATAGTTGGCCAGTGGTATTTTTACATTCAACCGTAGCGTTGCCGGATCGGAGATGTCATACAGCCGGAACTCGGACGGATCCTGATTGAGGGTGGCCAGAGTCTGGCTTCGCGGATCGATCGCGATGTTTGTGATGCGTGCGTTCGTCACCAGCTCTCCCAGGCGACGCGTGGCGTGGGGATTGCGGGTGTCCCAGGTCTGGATTGTCCCGTCAACCGAAGTGGTGATCAGAATCTTGCTCGGTGGGTCGTATGCCAGGTAGTCGAGAGCGCCGACATGGCTGAAGGTGTCGTCGCCGGGTAATGACCACAATCGGACGACCCCGTCCTGGCTGGCTGTGGCTACCGTTCGCTGATCTGGACTGATCGCGACGCCGTAAACGCCCCCTGCTTTGCTGGCAAGAGGTCTACCTATAATTCGGGGGCGCGGATCTCTCAAATTCCATAACTTTGCGGTGCCGTCGGTGTCGCCGGTTATCAGAGTTTGCCCCCCAGGGCCGAAGGCTAGCGACCATATTGCGTCGGTCTGGGCCAAGAACGGTGCTGTGGCCGGACGCGGTGCTGCCGGATCAGTCAAATCCCATATCTGTACGACCCCGTTATTGCTGCCAGCCGCAAGCTTGAGACTGTCAGGGCTGAACGCGACGGCGTGCGCAACGGCGGTAAATCCGCCGAGTGCCGAGCCTATCGGCATCGATGTGGTCGGATCAGCGATATTCCATAATTGCACCGTCCTGTCGTCGCTGGCGGTCGCCAGCAAACGACCATTCGGGCTGAAAGCTATCGACCGGATCGGGCCACCCTGATTACCGATTCGGTCGATCAAGGTTGGCTTGGTGGGATCGCCGACATTCCACAACGCCACGGTGTGATCATCGTTGGAAGCTGCCAGCGTACGACCGTCCGGGCTGAAAACCGCGTTGTAGATCGCGCCGTTTCCCCCTATCAATGGTGCGGCTAACGATCGAGGCATCGCCGGATCGTCCACGTCCCACAGTCTTACTGTGTGATCTTCGCCGCCGACGGCAAGTATCTTGCCGTCGGGGCTGAACTGTGCCGCGGACGCGAACCCTCTGATTCCAGTGATCGGGTCCCCAATCCGGTATGGGTGCAGCGGGTCGCTGGTGTTCCATAGCTGGACGCTTCCGTCTCCGTAGGCCGAAGCAAGGAGCCCGCGGGGGGAAAATGCGATGTAGTAGACGGGGCTGTCGGGTCCGCTCAGCGGGGTGGCCAGCGCCATGGTCTGAGTGCCGAGCAGGCGCGCCGTGACGTCAGGACTGTCGGGCCGAAGTCGGTACGCGACGAGGTCGAGCTGGGCCGATAATGACGGATCGGTGTCCTGAAGACTGTCTGCCTTGGCTAGTACCGCGCTGAAAATAGCGTCGGCGCGCTGTGTTTCGGCCCTTTGGCTCCTGTCGAAGAAACCGTCGGTCATGACCAGAGCGACGACCACGAGTATTGCCAGCATCGATTTGGTGATCAACGCCTGCCGCTGCGCCTTGCGCCTCGCCGTGTTGGACGCCGCCAAAAATTCCTTGGTGTCCCCCGATGCAGGCGGGTTAGCGGAGGGGTTTTGTGCTGACTCCAGCCGGGCTCCGCGATATAGCAAAGACGCGTCACGACCTGTCGCCACCCACTGTGCTGCGTCGGCCTCTAGCTGCTGTCGAACCAAGTATCCAGCACGATCCTCGTCGATCCATCTACGGAGCCGCGGCCACGCGTCCAATACGATTTCATGGGTCAGATACGTCGAGTCGCCATCGATGGTAATCAGACGCGCCCCGGTCAGCGTTTCCAGCGCTGTCTCCGCCGAGGTGACACTTTCGATGGAATGCAACAACTCCGAGCGTGAGATAGTTCGTCTTGTGTCGCGGGAGTTATGTCCGATCGCCACCAAACTGAGGAGAATTTGTTTGGCGACTGCCTGCTGCGATTGTGTCAAGTCATCCCAGGCTCGTTCGGCCGTCGTCGCCACCGAGCCCATGACACCGCCAGACTGGCGATACCCCGCTATAGTCAGACGCTTGCCTTCGCGTCTTTGCCACACCGCTTCCATAACGTGCGACAACAGGGGCAGTGTGCCAGCATTTGCGACTGTGCCGAAGCGATGTGCACCTACTCCGTACAGCTCGCTGATCACTAGCTCTTGGAGACCGGACTCCAGTACGAGCCCGGCCAACTCCGCTGGGCGTGCGATGACCTCGGCAAGCTCATCCAGACGCATCGAATCGAGCACGTAGCTGTGCCGGTTGAGCGCGCTCGCCAGAATCGGATAGTCCAGACATCGCGCGTAGAAGTCGGCCCGAACGGCAATTATCACTATCGATGCATGGTCTGGACGAAGGGCCGCAGCGTGCTCGAGGACAGTAAGAAAGGCGTCGCGCTCTTGCTCGTCCTCACATATGGTGAACAGCTCTTCGAACTGATCCACAATCAGCAGCCGCCGACGATCTGTCGCCCATCCATCCAGCGCTACCGTGATCGAATCCTCGCGCAACGGTGAGGCTGACGAGACCGCAGGCACGACCGACTCGCCCATGATGCCGTCGATGGCCGTTCGTAGTGAGACCATCGGCGAACTTCCAGGCTTCACGGTCGCGATCGCCCACTCGTTCGTGGAATCAGCAAGGGCCGGGATCAGCCCTGCTTCCAATAACGAGGACTTTCCCGCTCCGGAGGCTCCCACCAACACAACAAGCCCGCTGGGCTCGTAGCTGTAGGCGATTTCCTGCACCAGCGCCTTCGTGGCATATCTACGGCCGAAGAACAACTCGAAGTCGTCACGATGGTAAGGCTTCAGGCCCAGATATGGACTAGCTTCACCAATCTTCGTGGACTTCGGGATCGCGCCATTTGATTCCGCCCACAGATGCCGCCACTGCCGCAGGTCGAGCAATGGGTGTTCTGCAGGATATCCCTTTCTTTTGGCCATGTTGATCAATGTCACCAGGACCGGTGCGAGCGATTCAAATCGCGCAGGCACATTTCGGCCGGCCGTCCAGTCGCTTATTCGCTGCGATGACACGGTGATACCACGACCGTTGCTATTCGTTTGTTGTACCCGTGTGTTGGCTAGCGTGGCCACGCGCCTCATCGAGGGATTAGCCGCCGCCGCGAACAGTTCGGCAAATTTGTGTGCAAAAACCTCTCTCCGCGACGCCGCCTGTAGCCCATCCAACGCTGCAGTATCCCCCCCTGTCATCAGTACACCCCTACTCGTGAAACGTTAGTCCCGATGATGCGCGTCGATGCATCGCGTGGCCAACGACAGCCCCCGCAAAGTAGCGCCTTGTGTGACGTGAAATACAACACCAGTTCCCGCCGTATTGCGCAACCTCTCGACGCTCGACTGAGCGCGATGCACAGGACAGGGGCCGCATTAGCTGACATCTTGGGCAGTATGATCTACCTTGCCCAATGTGACTGGTTCTAGCAGACCCTCCTGAGTCACGTGGAATCTCCAGACGCGCTGTCCATCACTGTGTCCATCGCTCAGATCCGCAATCTGCCTGCCAGGCGCGCGCAGGACCCTTCGCCCCGCCTGATCGAACGCGGCGAGAAAATCGGAGCGGCTCACGCGGAGCAAAACGTGGGTTAATACTGCGACGGGTGCGCCCAGAGACCGGGAGGTGACTGTGAGACGGTCATGACCTGTTTGGAAGCTCGTCGTCGCCTGCTGGTGTGAGTCCGGTCCGGGTAGCTGCCAGGAGGCCGTGCGACACGAAAGTCGCGCGCATGAGTGAACTCTCGGGGAGGAGGCCGGCTGTGCCGGACGGGTAGTTCTCGATCAGTGTTCAAGGTCGGTCCCCGCCTTGACGTGCCTCGCCGGGTCCTGCCCGGTTGGGGTGCGAAGCTCAGGGAAGAAGCCCAAGGGCCTGCGTTCCGTCCGCAGGAGCGACCGGGCGAGGGGAAGATCGGGAAGGGCGAACGTGAGTGAATCCTCTGTGATGCCTCGTCAGGCAGTCCCGGGGAGACGGGATGGATACCCGGGTTGAGGACCTTGCCGTTGGAGGAGGCGGCGAGCGGCGGTTGAGAGGCTTCGTCGGCTGTGTGAACACCGCTGGTCCCGGGGTAGAGAGGGCGCCCTACCCGGTCGTGTCTCGTGTGCGTGGAACGTGGAAACCCCGTCGGGGTCCGGGCTTTCGAGCCTGGTAGGCCGATCGTGAGAGGGGCGGAAGTCCCCGGTGGGAACAGGATGCCCAAGAAGCGAATGCCGACGGCCGAAAGGCAGCGGGACCCGCGGCCGATGACTGCTGCTCCGGTGGGGGTCGTGGGGAACCGGTCGGATACCAGCCCGATGACTGGGCTCGAAAGAGCGCTGACGTGGGCAGGTGAGCCTTGGAAGTATTGGGTGCCGACGGCATCGCGAACCGAAGGGACAAGTTGGACGCCGTTGAGGTGAACGGACCCGAGGACGTTGCTGTGGTGAGCTGGGACGTCATTGATTGGCGTGCCCATGAGCAGAACGTAGCGAGGTTGCGGCGCAGGATCTTTCAGGCGACGCGGAAGCAGGACTGGGCTTCGGTCCGGTCGTTGCAGAAACTGATGCTGGGTTCCTGGTCGAACACGCTGGTCAGTGTGCGGCAGGTGACCCAGCGCAATGCTGGACGTCGAACGGCCGGTATCGACGGGGAGGTAGCACTTTCCGCTGAGGCTCGCGCGGATGTGGCGGTGCGAGTGCATCGTTCGCGTTCGGTGTGGGAGCCGGTGCCGGTCCGGCGTGTGTATGTTCCGAAAGCCAATGGCAAACAAAGACCGCTCGGTATCCCCGTTGTGATGGATCGGTGTCATCAAGCGCGGGTCCGCAACGCATTGGAACCCGAGTGGGAAGCCCGGTTCGAGTCCCGCTCCTATGGGTTTCGTCCCGGGCGTAGTTGTGCCGATTCGATCGGTTCCCTGTATTCGACGCTCAAAGGGCCACGAGCCAAACGGGTGTGGATTCTGGATGCCGACCTGGCTGCCGCATTCGACAAAATTGATCATTCTCGGCTTCTCGAAACGCTCGGCTCCTTTCCCGCGCGGGGACTGGTCGGGGGCTGGTTGAAAGCTGGGGTGATGGAGAACGGGGAATTCGCGCCGACCGAACAGGGTTCGCCCCAGGGCGGGTTATGCGCAGCTGCGCATAACGAACCTTATGGGCAGTGCTGGGTTATGTGCAGTGGCGGCTGTCGGGCCTGGTGACGGCAGTGCGGGGGCCGAATCACTACCCATAACCAAGGGAATTCTCCGATCAGTCGGTCCGGCAGGGCGCGGGGCCGCCGGGATCGGAGGTCAGCCGTCATGACGACTTTGTCCGTGCTGGTGTCGGGCCTGGAGGCCGAACTACAGCGCTTGGGTTACAAGGACTCCACGCTTGTCTGGTAACGGAGCTGTTGGCGGCGGATGCAGAAATACTTCACCGCGCGCGGGATCGAGGAGTTCTCCCTGGACGCGGCGATGACGTGGGTCGATGACGTCTGCGGCTTCTTCGCCAAGGAACGGGCCGGAGCCTTGTCCCAGACCGATGTGTACCTGTTCAGGGTCGCGTCGATGCTCGAGGAGTACGCCGTCCACGGGGCGGTGCTGCGCCGCTACAACCGGTCGGTCAGCAAGCTCGACGAGGCCGGCGCCCGCACGGTCGAACGGTTCCAGGATCATCTCCGCGCGAGCGGCCGGCCGGTGTCGACGGTGCGGACCTACGGCACGCTGGCCGGAGAGTTCCTGGCGTTCACCGACACTCGGGGAGGGCTCGGCCGCTGCGATGCCGCGATGCTCTCCGCGTTCGTCGCCACGCTGACCGGTTACCAGGCCAAGACGGTCGAGCAGAAATTGTGCGCGGTGCGGTCGCTGCTGCGGTTCGCTACTACCGTCGGCCTGGTCGACGAGTCGTGTCTGGACGCGGTACCGGCGGCCCGCTCGACGCGGCAGGCCCGGATCCCCTCGGTTTGGGATCCTGGTGAGGTCACCGCGATCCTGGCCGCGATCGACCGTGACAATCCGTGCGGGAAAAGGGATTACGCGATCATCCTGCTGATCACCCGGCTCGGGTTGCGCGGGGTCGACATCAAGCGGCTGGAGTTCGCCGATTTCGACTGGCCGGGCAACCAACTGCTGCTCACGCAAGCGAAAACCGGTCACCGGGTGCGGCTTCCGCTGTTGAAGGAAGTCGGGTGGGCGGTGATCGACTACATCCGCCACGGCCGGCCCGACTGCGAACACCGGCAGGTGTTCGTCCGTCACACCGCCCCGATCGGCCCGTTCTCCGACCAGGACCATCTGCATCAGATCTTGGTCAAACACGCCCGCACCGCGCACGTCCCGGTCAGCGAGAAACGCCGACACGGCATGCATTCCCTGCGCCACACGCTGGCGACACGGTTGATGGAAGTCGGCACACCGATCGAGCAGATCGCCGATGTTCTCGGTCACCAATCGGTCGAATCGACCGGCGTTTTCCTCGACCGAGGCCAAACGCAAAGCCCTCGAAGCCGTCTACACCGACATCGTCACCGACGAACTACCCGAATGGAACCACGACACCGAACTCCTGAACTGGCTGAACGGCCTATGACCCGACCAGCAGCGTTATGCACAGTGATTCGGCCCCCGCACTGCCGTCACCAGGCCCGACAGCCGCCACTGCACATAACCCAGCACTGCCCATAAGGTGGTGTGATCAGTCCGTTGTTGATGAACGTGGTATTGCATGGTCTGGAGGAGGCCGCGGGAGTCCGGTACCGCGAAAACGGCGCTTACGCCGGTAAATCGGTGCCCGGTACTCCGGTTCTGGTGAGGTATGCCGACGACCTGGCCGTATGCTGTCATTCGCGGCAGCAGGCCGAACAGGTCAAGGAACGGCACGCTGAATGGTTGGCTCCGAGAGGGTTGGTCTTCAACGAGGACAAGACACGAATCGTGTCCCTCACCGAGGGTTTCAACTTTCTCGGGTTCAATATCCGCCGTTACGACCAGGGCGGTCGCCGACTCGGCAAGCTGTTGATCAAACCGAGTCCGGACGCGGTCAGGCGAATTCGGAAAAGGCTCGCCGAGGAAACGCGTCGTGCGCGTGGTTCCAACGCGGGGGCGGTAATCGCTGGGCTCAACCCGATTATTCGGGGCTGGGCCGCCTATTACCGAGGGGTGGTGTCCAGCAAGATCTTCGCGTCGCTGGACGCCTATGTGTGGCAGCTGACCTGGCGGTGGGCCTGCCACACTCACCCCAACAAGCCGAGGAAGTGGATCGTCAACCGCTACTTCGGCCGGTTCAACAGGTTCAGGAACGACCGATGGGTGTTCGGCGACCCCGGACATCGCTACGGCGACCGGGGCGACAGGATCGCCTATCTGGTCAAGTTCTCCTGGACCACCATCGTCCGACACACGGTGGTCAAGGGCGGGGCGTCTCCTGATGACCCCGACCTGCGCGACTACTGGGCCACACGGCGGCGCAAGGTCAAACCCGCGCTGGACGGCTATAACCTGCGTCTGCTCGCCGAGCAGGACGGGCGCTGTCCCTTGTGCGGGGATCATGTCCTGGCCGCCGATCAACCCCCGCAGACCCCGTGGGATTGGGAACGTTGGTGGCTGTCCGTCGTCAGGAAGGCGATAGCCGCCGACCATCTCACCCATCAGGGCCGAGCGGGTCTGTCGGACGGGAGTCGAACACGCCTTGTCCACGCCTCCTGCCATCGCGCCGTCCGGGCGCGACAGGCCGGAGGCCCAGCAGCAGCAACCACCGCCACTCCGCGAGCGCCCTCGGGGCTTGCTTGAGCCGTATGCCGGGACGACCGGCACGTACGGTTCTGAGGGGGGATCGGCGGGGCAACCCGCCGGTCCTACCCGACCGGTAGCAGGCTGGCGGCCCGGCCTGGAAGCGGGTCGAGTCGAAGCTCAGCGTCGAAAGCCCTTGTAGGGGAAGCGACTCAGCGGTCTGTAGCGGGAGCGAAGCCTGCGGTGTCGCTAGATATGAGGGGGCACCGGCGTGACCAGCCTGCCCCCGTACGGCTTAGGTCAAAATCAGATCTGATGCGAAATCGTTTGCCTCGCGAGTGAGCTCACCGCCTGGATGTAGATGCTCACCCTGGCGGACCGCCTCGCCCGACCTGGGAACCCAAACGCATCAGCCTGCACCTGTTCTCCTATCGCGGCACGACTGGCCCGCCACGCCCGGCGGACTCACCTGCGGTTCCCGGCGCACTGGCCCCATACCGCGCTGAGCACCACCGTGCTGGCACCTGCAACCCAGCTGACCAGCACCAAACCGCAGACGAAAGGTTCAACCATCCGGGCTTGTGGAACCCGGCAGCCAACCCGCTGAACGGGCCACCCGATCAGACCCAACGGTCGAAACCCGACTGTAAAACACCAATCCGAAATCACTCAGGCCAGCAAGTCAACCGCGGGAAAGATTCGGGCTAATAGCACATGACGACTTTCGTCGAATGCGCAGACGGAGACATGATCGAATTATCGGGGACGCGTTTGGAATGCGAAGTCCATCACTTCGGCGCCAATACCGCCCAATAGATATTCAGGTTGGTAAATCTCATGCGCCCGTGCTGCAAGCTCGATTGCACCGATAGCGATCTGGCCTATTCCTGAATTCCGGATCGTATCGACAGAGCTGGCCCAGACCACGCGTGGGATTCGAGCCCAGGCGATCATGCTAAGGCACATGGCGCAGGGTTCGCCTGTCGTATACAGTATGGTGTTCGCCCAACCGGTATTTCCGTACTGTTCGATGTATGCATTGATGGCGACAACCTCGCCATGATAGCCCGGGTGGACCGAGCTGTTATTAACGCCTTCCGCCATTAGTCGTCCACCGGTGTCGACGATGACGGTGCCGAACGGGTATTTTGGGTTACTGGCCGCATTGCGGATCGCATGAGTCATCTGCAGTTCATGGAATTGCCATTCAGCCGCAGTCGGCCGATAGTTGTCAAGCCGGTTCAGGGCGATACGTGTTGGCTCATCGAGGTCGCACGTGTCTGCCGCTGAACTGGCGCTCGAGGTGGCTGTCACCAGTGCCGTTACCGAGGCGGTTAGTGCCAATGCCGCCGTGCGCCGAGAGATCGATGACGAGGAGGGATTGGAAGTAGCTAGATCCATGGCTTATAGTTTGCCAGTTGATGCTCGGTTGGGACTGTAGATGGCGGGCTGGCTCTGAGCCATAAATGGGTGTGCGAACGGGTCGACAACCCCGCGTGAACTCAGGTGCGTTACTGCAACCGCCACCCTCGACCCAGCACGATCTAGCCCGGATGATGCCTGGCCATCGGCCTGAATCACGGTGTCGGACGAGCTTTCGGCACAACACCAATACGAATGCGTCCCGAGACTTCCCTGGTCGACTTTGAGACGAAACAGGAGGAATGCAGCCACGTTTCGTTTGCACACCCTGGGTACATGAGTGCGTCGCACGGTCCAGTGTCATCGAGGTCCAGCCGCAGGTTCGCCTAGCTGAGTTCGTCGACGGCGTGGTGCCCGGTCCGGGCATGGAGGTTGACGGTTGACGGCCGGTCCGGGCATTAGTTCCAACCCACTGAAAAGGGAGTTTCCCGGCATGGGGCGGTGAGCGCTGTTCCATCGATCCTATGTTCGCAATACGCTGACGGCAGATTGACTGCGCTGGTGTTGGCCATGGTTACCCGGTTGGGTGCTGGACGCATCTGATGGCGTCACCTGCGCACGCACCAACCCTCGGTTCATCGCGAAATATCCCGTATGGGAATTCTCGGAGGGAACGCTCACCCGCGTGCCCACCAACCCGTGACTGGACCGAATACGTCTCACGGGCGTGCATCCGTTGTTTGTATCGTCTGATCGACCATCGGCTTGGGGAGGATAAGCAGTGGAACTGAGAAGTCTCTGTCATTTTCTAACCGTCGCTGAAGAACTCAACTTCGGTAGGGCTGCTAAACGTCTGCTCATCAGCCAACCGGGACTGTCGCCAAGCATCAGAGCGCTGGAGCGGGAGATCGACCCCGCTGTTCGAGCGCAGCCGTCAGCGCATGGCGCTCATCTCCTCGGGTGCGCACTGCTGCCCGAGGAGAAACGGCTGCTTGCGCACGCCGCAGAGGTTCAACGGCTCGCCAAGTGTTATGCGCAGTATCTTGCGCCGGCGATCGGTAGTCCTATGTTCGGAACAGTGCGTCTGAGCGGCGCACCGATCTGAACAATATGGAGGGGAGAGATCGGTGCGCCGCTCAGACGCACTATCAATCTACATGCTACACAAGTCAATTGGATATAGCCAACACGAAACAGGTCGCGGCGACACGATTGGATCGCATGCTTGTCGCCCGAAATCAATTTGGGCGGTGAGCGTTCCATATTAGCCGTCATTTCCATCTATGGGGGAGAATGTGACTGTCAGTACAAGTTCGGCAACTATCAACATGACATTCACCGGCCGGATCAGCCTGCTGGATATCGTTATCGCTTATGGGACCGATGCTGTGGTCGCACGCATCACCACACTCCGTATGAGTGGATGTCGCCATGCCGCGAGGGCAATCGAGCGCGAGCTGAACGAACTTGATCTTCTGCTGTCGGAATCCGAATCTCTCACAGGAGGCTAGCGCCGGTCTTCGACCGCAGCATGGTTAGGTGGCTTCACCCTATGGATCCGCAGGGGGATCAATGAGCAATGCTATGAATGTCGGTTCGTCCGCGGAGAGAACCCTTTCCGTGACGAGATCAATCCATGAAATGCCGTTCTGCTCGAATATCGTCGACCTTCCGATCTCCGATGCGTTGCCGTCGGATTCGCCGCCGCGAACGGCAGGAGTGAACGCGAGTCAGATACGTATGCTTGCCGAATCGGCGGCCGCGCTTCCCCCGATTGTCATCCATCGGGAAACGATGCATGTCGTGGACGGCTGGCATCGGCTGTGTACGGCTCAGCTGCGCGGTGAAACGACCATTGCGGCGGCGCTTTTCGACGGCGGTCCCGCAGGGGCATTCGTTCTGGCGATGAAACTGAATACCGCACACGGGTTGCCGTTGTCGCTTGCCGACCGGAAGGTTGCCACGCTCCGTATGCTGTCGTTATATCCACAGTGGTCGGATCGGGCTATCGCAGCTGTCGCCGGAATCTCTCACAAGACTGCTGGCGTACTCCGTAGGCGGTCGACTGGAGAGAATCTCCAATCGACCGAGCGGATTGCACGCAACATGTGACGGCAGTATTGGAATTACACAATCTTGTTGTGTTCGCGAGAGAAGAGGGACGATATGAAACTGAGAATCCTCGGTCCGGTAATAGCGACGAGAGACGATCGTGCGCTGGCGTTACCAGGAAAGAAATTACAGACGATGCTCGCAGCTTTGCTGCTCTCTCGTGGGCAGGTCGTTTCTGACGACCGGCTCAGCTTCCTGCTGTGGGGCTGGAGTCCGCCGACGACGGTGGATGCGCAGATCTACACGTATATATCCCGGCTTCGGAAGCGCCTGAGTCCGGATGTCGATCTGATCCGCCAGCCCCCCGGCTATCAGATCAACACGAAGAACGCCTGGGTGGACATCGAAGTGTTCGAGCAGCTGACCGATCGGGGTCGCCACATGCTGGCCGCAGGGCTATTCGACGAAGCGTCGGAATCGCTTCGGGCAGCACTCCGGCTCTGGCGCGGTTCGGCGCTCACCAATGTCATGGAGTATCTGACCGAAACAGAACTACCAATATTAGAGGAAGCCTGGACCACGACAACCGAGTACCGGATCGACACCGAGCTGGCGCTGGGCCTGCACCGGACACTAATCCCGGAACTCATCGGCCTCGTCAACCGCTTCCCGTTCCGGGAACGGTTTCGTGTACAGCTGATGGCTGCTTTATACCAGTCGGGCCGGCAAGCCGATGCGCTGGCCGTCTACGAAAAGGGGCGTGTTCTACTCGCGGAGGAACTGGGGGTCGACCCCGGTTTCGATCTCGTGCGGGCATTCCAGGCGGTGCTCGACGGCGATCCGAAGCTCCTCCCACTGCCTGCACTGCCCTCCGAGCGGACTTCAATTGCCCTCCGGAACTCGTGATCGATGTTCTGGAGGGTGCCACCGCATGCGGCTCGAGCAGGAGCGAAGCCGACGCTGTCGGCACCCGATGCACATAATGACCGAGGAGTTTATAGGTAAGTCGAGACTCACCCTGTGAATTTCCGAAATTCGGGTGTCGCACCGGGAGATTCTGACCGGTCGCGTGACAACTGCCATGCGTGAAGACTCCCTCTCGGTCATTCGCAGGTTTCGATCATCGTGTTGAACTCATAATGTTGGAGCATTTTGAGTCAGTTTGTCGTATAAAACTTAGGGGAATGTATGCTTACCGGATTGCCGCTCACTGTCCAGCAGGAATCGGCGTTGCTGCTCAACACGGTTGCGGCTGACGGCGCCGCGTACAACATGGCTGCAGGGTTCATCGTCTGCCCCAGTATCAGCGTTGAACAACTGCAACGCGGTATCGGTACGGTGCTCTCCCGGCACGATCTGCTCCGGTCTACCTTCCACGCCGACCCGGCTGGAGCTCATCGGGTGATCAGCGAGGACGCGGCAATCGAACCGGAACTCGTCGACGGAACGACTTTGAATACCGAGCAGATCTACGAATTGGCGCAGAAATTCGTCCGTCGCACATTCATGCTCGGTCAGCAACTGCCCGTACGCTGTTTGCTGGTCGCCAGAAGTGCGGAAGAAGCGTTGTTAGTGCTGGTGGTGCACCACATCGCCGGGGATTTCCTTTCATTCGGCGTGATCTTAGAGGATCTGATCACCAGTGCAATCAGACCGGACCTCGAACTGCCTCCCGTGGAGCACTCGTTCACTGATTATGTTCGCTCTGAGCGGCAGTGGCTCGACTGCGAGGAGGCCGCGAGCGCGCGCAAACACTGGCTGTCGCTGCTCGAGGACGTCAATCCGGTGCTGGACTTGCCAGGCGATCTGCCGCGGCCCGCGGGGTACCGCCTAGTCGGTGACACCGTCGATTTCGACCTCTCCCACCAGCTCGTCGCCGATCTCAAAGCCGTCTGCCGGGAGTGCGGTGTCACCCCGTTCACGTTCCTGCTTACTACCTTGATTGTCCTGTTGCAGAGGTACAGCGGCCAACGTGAGTTCGTGCTCGGCTCGGCCTTTGGCACCCGCGGCCGCCGAAATGCTCACGTAGTCGGCCCCTTTGTGAACACCATGCCGATCAAGGCCGGGCCCAGGGCGAACCTGACCGTTGCCGAGCTCAGTAAGTCACTCGCCGAGCAGATCGCCATTTCTTCCGAGCACGCCAGGTACCCGTTCTCTCTGCTTCCCGGTGACTTGGGTGTTCCCCGTGACCTCAGCAGAACACCGCTGGTTCAGGTGCTCATGACGATGCTTGCTGTCGGCCGGGACAACGAGGTGATCCGTGCGATTGCGGAAGGTACGGGGGCATACACCGTAATCGAAGGCCACCGGCTGGAAGCATTAAACCTGCAACAGCAAGAAGGCCAGTTCGACCTTGGGGTAGAGATCTACCAGACCCCACAGGCCGTCCGGGGGCGACTGAAGTTCAATGATGAGATCTTCACCAGGGTCACGGCAGAGCAGATGGTCCGGCACTACACCACCCTGATCAAAGCAGCAGTGAACAACCCCAACGAGCTCATCGATCGGTTGTCCATGGTGGACCAGGCAGAAAAAGCCAGATTGCTGGCTTTCTCGTCCGGCGTATAGCTTCAGTATCGAACCACGACGCAGGCTGATCCCGACAATAGAAACAACCAGCGAGCATGGGGTTAATGTGTCTGGACCAGCCCAGAGAAGACCGGTTGCTCTGGTAACCGGAGGATCGCGTGGCATCGGTCGGGCGGTGGTAAACCGCCTGGCCGAGGATGGCTACGACGTCGCTTTCGTCTATCGATCTAACACCGACGCTGCTCTGGCCGTGGTCGATGAGGCCAGCGACAAAGGCGCCAACGTGGTATCCCGAAAGCTAGATGTTACCGACTTCGACCAGGTGCAGGAGTTTGTCCAGCACGTCGAGCGCAACGTCGGGTCGATCGCTGCCGTGGTGAACAGCGCGGGCATCACCAAAGACAGCCCCCTAGTCGTCATGGACAACCAGGACTGGCACGATGTCATCGAGGTTAACCTCACCGGGCTCTACAACATCGCTCGCAGCGTGGTGCGTGGTTTCATGCGGCGCCGCGCGGGTTCGCTGGTCACTGTGTCCTCTGTGGCCGGTATTCATGGCAATTTCGCACAGACCAACTATTCGGCATCCAAGGCCGGGATGATCGGGTTCACCAAGTCCTTCGCTAAAGAGATCGGGCGCTACGGCGCACGGGCCAATGTCGTGGCACCCGGCCTGGTCAACACCGACATGAGTTCGGTGTTGACCGCCGAACGCACCGAGAAGATACTCGCCGGGATCACTCTTGGACGGTCGGGCACCGCCGAGGAAGTCGCCGAGCTGGTCGTGTTCCTGGCCTCCGACCGCTCTTCGTACATCACCGGCCAGGTATTTCAGATCGATGGTGGAGTGACGCTGTGACTCCGGCTGAACCGGATCGGGCAGGGGGCATGCAGTGAGTGTCAAGGGAACGAGGATCAGTGGCCTGGGCGTTTATCGTCCCGGTCGTCTGGTGGGAAACGAGGAGCTGGCAGCCAGAGCTGGAGTGGATCCGGAATGGATTCAAGGCGGCACTGGCATCGCGACTCGCTACCACGCCGATGCGGCCGAAAACGTCGTCTCCATGGCCATTGCCGCAGGTAAACAGGCCCTGGAAGCTGCGAAAGTAGCCCCGGATGAGGTAGACCTGGTCATCCTAACCACAGCAACCAGGCGGCAGCTGGCTCCCGCTGGAGCGCCGCAAGTCGCGACTGGGCTGGGCATTCCGGCCGCTGGTGCCTTCGATCTCGGAGCAGTGTGCGCAGGGTTCAGCTACGCGCTGTCCATGGCCTCCAATGCAGTGGCCGTCGGCCAGGCGCGAAACGTGCTGATCACATCCTCGGAACGACTGACCGATGTGATCGACCCGGAAAATCCGGACACCTTCGTCATCTTCGGCGACGGCGCCGGCGCGGCTGTCGTCTCGCCGTCCAATGAGTGGGGTATCGGCCCGGTTAGCTGGGGCAGCGACGGCTCACGAGCATCGGTGATCGAAATTCAGGTGCGCGAAGGAACCAAAGACCTGGCGACAATGGACGGTCAGATTGTATATCGGTGGGCCACGAGTAAAATGCCCGAAGTTGCCAAGCATGCATGCGAACTCGCCGGTGTGAGCCTCGGCGAGATCAAGTGGTTCGTGCCGCACCAGGCTAACCGACGCATCGTGGATATGCTCGCATCGCGGCTGGGTTTTGTCTCCGCTCAGGTGGCACGGGATGTCATCGACACCGGAAACACGTCGTCGGCAACAATTCCGCTCGCCCTGCACCGCCTTTATGAGAATTCCGAAGTCCAATATGGGGACTTGGCCCTACTCATTGGGTTCGGATCCGGCCTGAGCCACGCAGCTCAGGTCGTCCGCTTGTCATAGATGACAGTTTATTCAGTCAACACATCCAGTAATGGGGTTATTAGCCATGAAACGCACCGAGATTGTCGCCGAGATTTTCGCTCTTATTAAGAAGCTCGTGCCCGAATACGAAGGTGACAACGACGCCTCGATCGGTTTCGCCGAGGCTGGCGTCGACTCGCTGACCACTGTCGACCTAGTAGTGGCGACTGAATCTATGTTCAGCATTGAGATTCCGGACTCGGCCCTACCGAAGCTGACTACCGTCGCCGACCTTGCTGACTACGTCATGCAGCACGAAAACGATAAATCCGGGGCTGCGTGATGAAAGTTCGCTCAACCCGCGAGCTCTGGGGGTCTAAAGTGGGTCCGATCACGGGGCGGCATGTAAACGCATCGCGAAGCAGGTCCGCAATCATATTGAGGTGGCCCACACGTTGAGATTCGACTACGACCGAATAGTCGAGCGGCTTTAAGTCAACAATTGATTAACATTCGATGTGGTTGCGGGATCACTGTCATCGAATCGAAGGTCGACCATCCAGTGCGGGTAGCCGAACGCAAGGACGGGCTCGGCTCCTGTGCTGCGACCGAAAAGAGTTGGAGATGTCTGGAAGTTCCTTCGGAGAGGTGGAAGACTTACTCCGCAGTGCATATGAGAAGTTGAATACAATACCAGCTGACGAACCCTTGACTGCGGCGGCAACTCAACTTGTTCGATGTGCCATGGACGGAGTGGCATTGCTGAATCAATCCGAGTTGTCCCTGGCAAGTGAAATATTGAGCTGCGCCCGAGCAGCTGTGACCACAGCGACGTACATGATGCGGGAAGTCGACGGCAGAGATCGACGTCATCGGAATGCCGGACTCTGCTCAGCGGATGTTCTGGACCATTTCAGACGTCGTTAGGGGTGTGGTCGAGATCATGATCGCCGAGACCGATATAGAAATTCGTACGATTGCGCACCGAGTCAATTCGCTCGGGTCCTCCATCCGATTCGAACTCGTCGGGGGCCGCCTGATCCACCTACTCGACGCCGCCTGGCCAGCTTGCCGTCATGGGGTGTACTCATGCGTCCTGGGGAGAACGGTGGGTCTTACCCAAATGAATATGGAAATTGTATGGTACACGGTGATTGAATAATAGTATGTCGCCACGATGCATTCGGACTGACCATCATGCACAATTCACTCGCATTGAAGGGCTCGGGGTTTATCGCCCGCATCGGACAGTGACTAACGAGGAGATCTGTGAGCGCATCGATTCCGATGACGAGTGGATCAGGTCGCGCTCCGGCATAATGGCCAGACGACACGCCTCGGAGAAGGAAACCCTGGTTGAGATGGGTGCTTCGGCGGCACGTGCTGCGGTGGCCGACGCAGGACTCGTCTGCGCGGATATCGACTGTGTGATCGTCACGACTACCACTTCCATGCGATGCATGCCGTCGGTATCCACACAGATCGCCCACGAACTCGGCTTACGGGTCGGCGCATTCGACGTGGGTGCCGCGTGCGCCGGGTTCAGCTACGCCGTGTCCATTGCTAGCGACATGGTGTGTGGTGGCACCGCGCGGCGGGTCCTTGTGGTGTCGACTGAGCGGCTCTCTGACGTCACCGATTTCGAAGACCGCCGGACCGCGTTCCTGTTTGCCGATGGCGCTGGCGCTGTCGTGGTCGGGTCTTCATCGGAGTCAGGGATCGGGCCAGTGGTGTGGGGTTCGGACGGTTCGAAGAGCTCGGTGGTTTGGCAACACACCCCATGGGACGCGTTGCGGGATCCGTCGGTGTTCGAGCAGCCCGGATTCCGCTTCCCCGCGTTATCCATGCTCGGTCAGGACGTCTACCGTTGGGCGACGAGTGCCATGGTTCCGGTGGCCGAGCGGGCGATGGAGGCGGCCGGGGTCACCCCGGATGACCTGGGAGCTTTCGTCCCTCATCAGGCGAACCTGCGGATCACCGAGACCCTGACCCGCGCATTGAAGCTACCGTCCTCTGTGACCATTGCTCAGGACGTCGTGACCCAGGGCAATACCTCCTCGGCCTCGATCCCCTTGGCCATGCACGCTCTGAGAGCCGACGATGCTGTTTCCCGAGGAGATCTGGCGTTGATCATCGGCTTCGGTTCCGGGCTGGTTCACGCCGCTCAGGTGGTGACGATCCCCTAGTGCTCCAGCCGGTGCGGCCTCGGAGATCAGGAGGTGTCGCGTTGCGGTCATGAACTTGGTCGGAAGCTTGTTGTCGCCGGCTCGTGTGAGTCCGGACCGATTCACAGTGAAGGCCATAGGAGCGGTGACGATCCTGGAGATGCAGACGTCAAGGACTCCCCGGCGAGAGAGGGCGCGGAAAGCCTAGATGGCGGCGGCGGGAAACTGGGAGGCCCTTCCCAGCCGAAACGCACTGCGAGTTTGTGTGGAAGAGCTTGTCCTACAACCGGTGTGGAGCCGGAAGTGGATCGGTGCCGGAGAGAGTCGGAGGCGATCACCCCACCGATCGAGCCCTGGGCCGAGGACTCTGTCGACAGGTGAGGAGAGGAACAGAATTGCCGAACCCGGAATCCGACACGTTGCCCCGAGCACAGGCGCTGGCCGGCCGAACCTTCCAGGTGCGCGACCATTACGAGGTGGGCAGGGAGAAGGTTCGCGAATTCGCTCGGGCTGTACAGAATCGCCACCCGGCACATCGACACGAGGCCCATGCTCGACAACTCGGCTACACCAGCGTGCTTGCACCGCCCACCTTCTCCTCGATTATTGTTATGACCGGCATACAGGCACTGTTGAATACGGTACTCACCGACTATGATCTGTCTCAGGTGCTGCATACTGATCAGATATTCGAGATTCATCGGCCTGTCGTCGCGGGCGATCGGTTGCGCAGCATGGTGACGATAGAGTCGATCCGCTCTGTACGCGACGCGGATTTCGTGGTCGTTGGATTCACCATCACCGACGATGCCGGGGCGGTTGTCCAGGTGGCGTCGACGACTATCGTGGCCCGGCGGGGAGAGAAAGTGCTCTCGGACATCGCGCAGCTCGTCGAGGGCGTGGTCATGCATAGCAATGCTACCGATGACTTGGCGCCAGTTTTGATTCCGATCACCGCTGCCGCGGCGAACCCTGTCGCTGACGTCTCCGAATCACGCAGGGGGACCAGCGTTGACACAGTGCCGCGATTCGGTCGACTGGCTGTCGGCGACGTGTTGCCGCTGCGGACGATCCGGCTCGCTCGCGGCGATTTGGTCAATTACGCCGGCGTATCCGGTGACCCAAACCCGATCCACTTCAGCGACGCGGCGGCTCAGTTCGCCGGACTGCCGACGGTAGTCGCGCACGGAATGCTGACCATGGGGCTGACCGCCGGATATCTGACGTCGTGGCTGGACGATCCGACTGCCATCCAGAAGTTCAGCGTGCGGTTCTCTCGGTTGGCGCAGGTCGAGGAACGGGTCCCCATAGAGCTCGAGCTCGATGGGCGTATCCAGGCCCTTGGCCCCGAGAGCAATGTCGCCACAGTGGTGCTGGGTGTTCGTGCGGCGGGGGAGAAACTCTTCGGCCGGGCGTTCGCCGAGGTTCTGCTCTCGCCCTGAGCGGTTACCAAGCTCAGTTTCGTGATGTCACTATGTGTGGTATCTGTTCGATGCGCTCGATTTGGTCACCGGGCAATTGCATGTTTCGGTGATCTTAGCCAGCCCGGCCTTGGTTTTGATTTGGCGCGGATCTGACCACACGGCGAGGATGAGAGCGGCTGTGACGGCGCCGGCGCTGGGCAGATCCAGTATCGCGTCCATGAGGGCGCATTCGGAGACGGTGGTACGCGGCTTCTATGGATTTCATCTCGAGGGCGGCAGGGGCTGATGGTCAACCCGTTCCCGTACGGTCGTGCGCACGCGCATCCCCAGCGAGCCCCAGGCCCGCTACCCATACAGGGGATTTACCTAAAAGTAGAGGGAGTATGGGGCCCGTATAGGCGCTGGCATCAAGCTGTGATCACAGGGCAATTACAACGGACTGGGGGATTCTAATGGGCGTGAAACATAAGGGGATTCTCTCTACCATTGGCGAGACGCCTCTTGTGGAATTGGTTAAACTGTCGTCAGGACTTGACTTTTCCATCTATGCGAAACTGGAAATGGCCAACCCCGGCGGCAGCATCAAGGATCGCTCCGCGCTGAGCATGCTGGCCGACAAGATCGCTTCCGGTGAGCTGATCTCCGGCCGGTCTACCGTGGTCGAGTCCAGTTCCGGCAACCTCGCTGTCGGGCTCGCCCAGATTTGCGGCTATCACGGCATCAGATTCGTCTGTGTAGTTGACGCGAAAACCAACTCCCACAACATCGGCATGCTGCACGCGTACGGCGCCGAAGTGGAGATGGTGAATCGGCCGGATGCCGATGGGGAGTACCTCCCGGCGCGCATTCGACGGGTTCGCGAACTCGTCGGCACGCTGCCCGGAGCATACTGGCCCAACCAGTACGCCAACCAGCTCAACCCACGTGCCCACGAGCAGACCATGCACGAGATCGTGTCCGCTATGGGCGGACAGGTCGACTACCTGTTTTCGGCCGTTAGTTCCTTCGGCACTCTACGTGGATGCGCCCAGTACGTTGCCGCGCAGTCGCTGTCAACCCGGCTGGTCGCGGTGGACGCGGTAGGTAGCCACATCTTCGGCGGGCAACCTCACGTGAAACGGCTGCTGCCCGGGCATGGTGCCGCAATTCGGCCCGCGTTGTTTGACCCAAACGTCGCACACGAAGTCATGCACGTTACCGACGCCGAGTGCGTCACCGCCTGCCGACGGCTGGTCGCCACCGAGGCGATCCTCGCAGGCGCGTCCTCAGGAGCGGTGATGGCCGCGTTGCTGCGCAAGGTGCGGGAGATCCCGGCCGGGTCCAACTGTGTGCTGATTCTGGCGGACCGTGGTGACCGGTACTTACAGACCGTTTACTCGGATGACTGGGTGGATCGGAATCTGAACCTCTCGCAGGCCGAGGAGCTACACGATGCCCTCCCATGCTGATCGTTGGGCATGGGGCCCTGTGCCGCCTGGTCATCGACACCGAGCGTGCTCTGGGCGTGGGTATCGAATTCGACAGCTTCCTGCCGTCCCAACTTGTCCGTGAACTCGCCGTTATCTGAATAGAAGTAGAAATCGGTGGGCTCCAACTGCGTCCCCATTTTCCCAGAAGAGGGTTATCGGTACCTGAGCCCCATCTATTCCGATTCCTGGATTGCACGGTCTTTCGGCGAAGTTTCCCACTTGGGGGCGACGACTCTCCAAGCAGCACTAGTCGCTCAGTAAATGCCCAAAGAATATCCAACGTATGTCAGGAGAAAACCATGGCTGACAAGCAGCAGGACGACCGTACTCACCGCGTGGTCATCAACGATGAAGAGCAGTACTCGATCTGGGCGGCCGACCGTGAGCTGCCGGCCGGTTGGCGTGTCGAGGGCAAGGAAGGCTCCCGGCAGGAGTGCCTCGACCACATTGACGAGGTATGGACCGATATGCGTCCGTTGAGCCTGCGCCGTCGTATGGAGCAAAACGCCGTCGGCTGAGCGGCTAACCATCGCCGGTCAGAAACCGCCACCATCCCAGGAGTAGCCCCGTGTTCCCCGATTCTTCGCCGAATGGTTCCGTCGAGGTGCCTCTGTTGATTCCCGCGCTCGTCGTGCGTCAGGCGGCGGCGACTCCGGAAGCGACCGCAGTCGTTGCTGACGACTCCACACTGACGTACGCGCAACTGGCTGCCCGCGCGAACCGGATTGCCGCGCTGCTGAGCGATCTCGAAGTCGGGCCCGACGCATTGGTCGGAGTGTGTTTGCCTCGTAGCACCGACCTGGTGGCGGCGCTGCTGGGCATCTTGTGGGTCGGTGCCGCGTACGTGCCGCTTGATCCGGGTCAACCCGCCCAGCGGTTGTCCTGGATGCTCCAGGACACCGCCGTCAGCTATGTGATCACCGAAGAGGAGCTGGCTGGGTTGGTGACGAAGGCGGGTGCCAAGCCGGTAGTGCTGTCCTCGTTGCAGGTCCACGCTACCTGCCAGGTCCCGGCCGTCATTGACACTCACAATGCGGCGTACGCCATCTATACCTCAGGGTCCACCGGCACACCCAAAGCCGTGGTGGTCAGCCACATGGGAATCGCCAACCGTGTGCGTTGGGCGGTCGACAAGCACAACCTAACGGTCGAGGACCGGGTTCTGCAGAAGACCGCCCTTACCTTCGACGCTGCGTGCTGGGAGATCTTCGCGCCACTGACCTGCGGAGCCACGCTTGTCCTTGCGCCAGTGGGGTCCGAGCGTGATCCCGCTGCACTCGTGCGAGCTGTAGGCGAGCATCGGATCACCGTCCTCCAGGTCGTACCGTCGGTGCTGCGGCTGCTGGTCGAGGAGCCGGGCTGGGAGCGGTGCACCTCGCTGCGGTTGCTGTTCTGCGCCGGGGAGCCTCTGTACGCCGAACTCGCTCAGAAAGCGCTGCGGCCCACCTCGGCCGAGCTGTGGAACACCTATGGCCCTACCGAGTGCTCGATTGACATCACGGCCCATCGCTTCGACCCGGCTCAGGCATCTGGCCCGGTGCTCATCGGTCGGCCCATCAGCGGCATGCGTGTCCTGGTCCTGGACTCCAGTGGATCACCCGCCCCCATCGGTGTTCCCGGCGAGCTTTACGCCGGAGGAGTCGGCGTCGCACGCGGGTACCTGCGGCGACCAGGGCAGACCGCGGAGCGATTCGTACCCGACCCCTACAGCCGCACGCCTGGAGCGCGGCTGTACCGCACCGGGGACCGGGTACGTTGGCAGCAGGACGGCGTTCTCGAGTACCTAGGTCGCGTCGATCACCAGGTCAAGGTCAACGGCGTCCGCATCGAGCCGGGTGAGATCGAGACCGCGCTGAGCACACATCCGGACGTCCGCGGCGCCGTTGTAGCTCCGTACAAGACCGCTGATGGGTCCAAGCGGCTTGCCGCGTATCTACAACCGCGGATACCCGGTGTCCTCGCCGAGCTCCGTACGTACCTGTCGGACCGGCTGCCCGAGTCCCACATACCGTCCGCCTTTGTAGAAATGGCGGAGTTTCCCCTCAACATCAATGGCAAGGTCGACCGGTCGGCCTTGCCCGCAGTCGGCTCCATGGACGATGGCAGTGAAGGCGCCGTTGCGCCGCGGAACGCCACCGAGCAACTTGTTGCCGACATCTGGCAGAAGCTGCTGAAGATCGACGGGTTCGGTGTGCAGGACGACTTCTTCACACTCGGCGGCACCTCGTTGCAGCTCACCCGTCTGGCGGGCCAGCTCGGGTCGGCCACCGGGCAGCCAATTCATCCGCGTGAACTGCTCACGGCCACAACGGTGGAGGCCCAGGCGAGGCTGATCACTCCCGAAGCGAACACTCCCGAGAGCCGTGCCGCATACGCCGCATTGTCCCCCGCAATTCGCCCGGTACCGCGCGACGGCGTGCTACCGCTGTCCTACGGGCAGCGCCGACTGTGGTTCATGGATCGGGCAAACCCTGGCGGCACGGAGTATGCGTCCGCTGTTTTCCTGCCGGTGCCTGCCGACTCCCCCCTCCGTTCCATACAGCAAGCTCTGGATGAGCTGGTTGCCCGGCATGAGTCGCTCCGTACCCGCTTCGCCTTCCGCAACGGGGAGCCGGTGCAGCACATCGATGCGCCTACAACCGCCATGCTTCGTCAAGTGGAGGTCGAGCGTGAGCAGCTTTCGGCCTTCTTCAAAGAGGAGTTCAGCCGCAGCTTCGACCTACAGTGCGGACCGCTGGTGCGCGCCGTGCTCGTCGACGTGGCCGACGGCACCCGCATGGTGCTCCTCACCGTTCACCACATTGTGTGCGATGGCTGGTCCACTTCCATCCTGGAAAGTGAGTTCACCGAGCTGCTGCGCGCCGCGCATGAGGGGCGGGCCGCCGATCTTCCGGCCTTGACCGTGCAGTATGCCGACTACGCCCTCTGGCAGCGCGAGCAGCTGACGGAGAATAAGTTGCAGCGCGAACTTCGTTTCTGGCGCGAAACTTTGGACGGTACGACACCTCTGTCGCCAGCCACCGATCGGCCCCGCCCGGCAGTCCGTGACGGCCAAGGCGACTTAGTCTCCTTCGTGGTGCCCCGGCATGTCGCGAGTGCCCTGACCGATATCGGCCAGCGGCACAGGGCCACAGTTTTCATGACGCTGCTGGCTGCCTACAGCACACTCCTGGCCCGATACACCGGCAAGTGGGACATCCCTATCGGCACCCCTGTCGCGGGCCGGGAGCGGCCAGAGACCGAACAGATCGTCGGCTTCTTCCTCAACAGCCTGGTGCTGCGCTGTGCACTGGACGGTGAGCTGACCTTCGCCAAAGCATTGGACCGCGTCCGCGATGCGTGCAAGGACGCCTTTGCCCACCAGGATCTTCCCTTCGACTCCCTGGTCGCGGAACTCGCTCCGGAGCGGGACCTGTCCCGCACTCCGCTGTTCCAGGTCGCCTTCGACCTTCACGACGAAAGCTTCAACGACGCTGCGATGGAACTGGTCGACGTACACACTCTCCAGGAGTCGTGGCAGATCGCGCACACCGACCTCACGCTCCTGATGCGCCAGCGTCCGGACGGAACGGTCACCGGCGGCTTCGAGTATGCCACCAGCCTCTACGAGCGGACCACGGTCGAGCGGCTGGCCGACAACTTCGTGCGCCTGCTAACCGCACTTGCGGCCGACTCGCACACCCCGCTGGGCGATGTCGGTGTCCTTGGTACTGAGGAAGCACACCAACTCGACCTCTGGGGTCGGGCAGCGGGTCCCGAGGTCGAGCGGTCGATTCCCGAGGAGGTCGCGGCCCGCGCTGCGGAGTCCCCGGACGCCGTGGCGATAACCGCCGAGGGGGAATCGCTATCGTTCACCGAGCTGGAGGCACGCGCCAACCAGCTGGCATGGGAGCTGCGTGCCGCGGGCGCCGGACCGGAGTCGGTCGTAGGGGTGCTGTTGGAGCGCGGCGTGAGGCTGGTGGTGGCGCTGCTCGCGGTGTGGAAGGCCGGTGCCGCCTTCGTACCGCTGGATCCCGGCCATCCAATGGTGCGGTCGGCGGCGATGTTGGAAGACGCCGGAGCCGCATTACTGGTCAGTCAGGAGCGCTACGGGTCGGAGATGGCCCAAGGCTTCGCGGGCCAGGTGCTGTGCGTGGACATTACCGAGGACGCCTCGCGCATCGCTGGGCAGCCGACGAGCGCACCGCCGGTACAGACAGACCCGGACCAACTGGCGTACGTGATTTTCACGTCGGGGTCGACAGGGCGTCCGAAGGGCGTTGCGGTCACTCACCGTGGCCTGTCCAACCATGTGGCGTGGGCGGCAGCCGAACTGGCCGGGCGTGGCGCTGGCGGCAGCGCGCTGTTCTCGTCAGTGGCGTTCGACCTCGTGGTGCCGAACATCTGGGCGCCGTTGGTATCCGGCCAGCGCGTAGTGGTGCTTCCGCAGGACCTGGACCTCGCGGAGCTGGGAGGCCGCCTCGTCGAGGCCGGTCCGTTCAGCTTCCTCAAGCTGACGCCGGGGCACCTGGAGATCCTCTCCCATCAGGTGTCGGACGAGCAGGCGGCCGCGCTGGCCGCCGTGATCGTGGTGGCGGGCGAGGCGCTCCCAGAAGCGCTGGCGTGTCGCTGGGCCGAGCTGCTGGGGCCAGAGCGCCTGATCAATGAATACGGGCCGACGGAGGTCTCGGTTGGTACCTGCGTGCTGCCGGTAACCGACGACGGTGTGGTCGGGACGGGAGTGGTGCCGATCGGGCGCCCGCTGCCAGGTTTGGTGATGAAGA
Organism: Nocardia sp. NBC_01499; assembly: GCF_045040275.1. Classification (NCBI taxonomy): domain Bacteria; kingdom Bacillati; phylum Actinomycetota; class Actinomycetes; order Mycobacteriales; family Nocardiaceae; genus Nocardia; species Nocardia sp. NBC_01499. The sequence goes on from NZ_CP109426.1 coordinate 7,595,118, forward strand.
TCCTCGATGAGGACCTGCAGCCGGTGCCAGTCGGGGCAGAGGGTGAGCTGTTCGTCGGTGGGACCGGCGTTGCCCGCGGATACGCGGGGATGCCTGGACTGACGGCGGAGCGGTTCGTCCCCGACTCTGACGGGCGGGCACCTGGCACGCGGCTGTACCGCACGGGCGACCGGGCGCGATGGAACACACGCGGTGAGGCGGAGTTCCTCGGGCGGGTCGACCACCAGGTCAAGATTCGCGGCTACCGGGTCGAGCTGGGCGAAGTACAGTTGGCCCTGGTCACGCACCCCCAGGTCCGCGAAGCGGCTGTGGTGGCGGTGGGGGAAGGCACGCAAGAAGTACGCCTTGCGGCCTACGTCGTGGCCAACGACCCCGCGGTGCTCGAAGAGCTAGCGGGGTACTGCGGGGCACGGATGCCGGAGTACCTGGTGCCGACGACATTCACCCTGCTCGAGCGGGTGCCGCTGAACATCAACGGCAAACTCGACCGTGCTCGGCTGCCTGCCCCCGAGAGCGCTCATGACCAGGCGGCGCCCCCCCGCACCGTCGTCGAAGAGCGGATCGCCGACATATGGCACGACCTCCTCGACACCCGACTCGGCGTCCACGACGACTTCTTCCGCAGCGGCGGGAATTCCCTTCTCGCTATTCGCCTCATCGCGGGGATCCAGGCTGAGTTCGGCGTGAACCTGGCGGTACGCGACATCTTCGAGGCACCGACCGTCGCCGGGATGAGCCAGGCGGTCGAGCAGTACATCAAGAACGAGATTGCGCAGATGTCCGACTCCGAGGTGACGGACTCGATGCTGAAGGAGTGGAACTGATGGATACCAAGGGAAACAACCGGACCGCACCCACCGCTGACACCCAGCGTGATGCACTTCTGCGCAGCCGCCTGGCCAGCCGAAAGGGCTGGCCTGGACACCCTGCCATCGAGCCTGCCGACCGCACCGCTTCCCTGCCGCTGTCGTACGGACAGCAGCAGATGTGGATCCTCAACCGCCTCGACCCAGACAGCCCCGAGTACCTGGTGCCGTTGACGCTGCGGATGCGCGGCACGCTGGATACGGAAGCACTCGACGCGGCTTGGGCGCACGTGTGTGATCGGCATGAGATCCTGCACACCCGCTATGTCCTGGATGGGGCCGAGCCGGCGCAGATCGTGGACTCCCCCGGCGCAGGTCCTCTGTCTTTCACGGACCTCACCGACATACCGCCGAGCGAACGCGAGAAGCGCGCCGTTGACCTGGTTGCTCAGCAGGCGTCGGTTCCGTTTGCTCTGGACAGCGAATGGCCGGTGCGTGGCGCTCTGATCCGCCTCGCGGACAACGATCACGTCCTGGCGATCGTTTTCCACCACATTGCTTGCGACGCGTGGTCCACGCGCATCTTCGGCTCCGAGCTGACCGTTGCCTACAATGCCTTCGCTGGGGGGGAGTCGTCACCGCTGTCCCAACTTCAGCTGCAGTACGCGGACTATGCGGCCTGGCAGCGCCGGGAGCTGACCGGCCCTTCCTTGGAGCGCCATCTGGACTACTGGCGCGCCCAGCTCGCGGACGCGCTACCGATTGACCTTCCGGCGGACCACCCACGCCCCGCTGTGCGGGATGTCGCTGGTGATGAGGTGCGCTTCATTCTGCGGCAGGAGGTGGCGGACCGGGTGCGTGAGCTAGCCCAGCAGCACAACACCACACCCTTCGTCATATTTTTGACGGCTTATCAGGTCTTGCTGTCCCGCTACCTGGACCAGACCGACATCTGCGTGGGGACCGTGATCTCCGGCCGTACCCGCCCCGAGCTCCAACAGATGATCGGCTATGGGATCAACAGCCTGGTGCTGCGCGCACACTGGGACGGAGACCCGACCTTTGCCGATCTCGTGGACCATGCCCGTGGCGCGGTCTTGAACGCCTTCGATCACCAGGAGGTCCCCTTCGCGCGCCTCGTAGACGCGCTGGAGCCGGAGCGAGACATGTCGCGGACACCTCTGTACCAGGTCGGCTTCACCATGCACGAATGGCGTGCGGACGCTTTTGAACTGGACGGTGTGACGGTCGAGCCATTCGGCTTCATCGGAGGTATTGCCAAGTGCGACCTCACGCTGCAAGTGGAGGAAGGCCCGGAAGGCGCTTTCAACGGGCGTCTGGAGTACGCCACGTCGCTCTTCGGCCACGACACCGTCGAACGCTTCATGCGCCACTTCCTCGCACTTCTCGACAGCGCCACTTTCGATCCGCACACGCGGGTTTCCCGCCTGGAGTTCCTGGGTGCCGCTGAACGTGCGGTGGTCAGTGGTGCCCTGGATGGTTACCGGCCCGGTGCCCCGGTGGAGCGGTGTGTGCATGAGGTGTTTGCGGAGCGGGTGGTGTTGTCGCCGGATGCGGTGGCGGTGGTTGCTGGTGGGGTGGAGTTGTCGTATGCGGAGGTGGATGCGCGGGCGAATCGGTTGGCGCAGTATCTGCGGGGTGTGGGTGTTGGTCCGGAGGATTTGGTGGGGGTGTGTCTGGAGCGGGGTGCCGAGTTGGTGCCGTCGTTGCTGGGTGTGTTGAAGGCGGGGGCGGGGTATGTGCCTTTGGATCCGGTCAATCCGGTGGAGCGGTTGGGTTTTGTGTTGGCGGATTCGGGTGCGCGGGTGGTGGTGACCACGCGTGAGCTGGCGGGTTTGTTCGACGGGGCCGCGGTGGATCGTGTGGTGGTGCTCGATGGTGTGGATGCGTCGGGTATTGCGGCGTGTGAGCCGGTGGCGCCGGTGGTGGGGGTGGCGCCGGAGAATGTGGTGTATGTGATCTATACGTCGGGTTCGACGGGGCGTCCCAAGGGTGTGCAGGTGTCGCATGCGAATGTGGTGCGGTTGTTGGAGACGGTGCGGGGGCACATCGCTTTCGGTGAGTCGGATGTGTGGTCGATGTTCCATACGTATGCGTTCGACGTCTCGGTGTTCGAGATGTGGGGGGCGTTGTTGTATGGCGGTCGGCTGGTGGTGGTGCCGCGTGAGGTGACGCGTTCGTCGGAGGAGTTCGTGGATCTGCTGGTGGAACAACAGGTGACGGTGTTGTCGCAGACACCGTCGGCGTTCCGTTCGCTGGTGGCTGCGGCGGGCGCGGGTGACCCGCGGATCCAGCGGGCGGAGGCTGGCGATCCGCGGATCCAGCGGCTGGCGCTGCGGGCGGTGATCTTCGCTGGTGAGCGGCTGGAGGCGGGAGAGCTGGGGCCGTGGGTGCAGCGGTGCGGGCTCGAAGCACCGGTTCTGGTGAATATGTACGGAATCACCGAGACAACAGTTCACACCACGTTCTACCGGGTCACGGCCGAGGACATGGAGGCCCATGCGCTGAGCCGGGTGGGTTACCCGATCAGCGATTTGCAGGTCTATTTGTTGGATGGGTGGGGGAATTTGGTGCCGTTGGGGGTGCCGGGTGAGATTTATGTGGGTGGTCCGGGTGTGGCTCGCGGCTATCTGGGGCGTGCGGCTTTGACGGCGGAGCGGTTTGTGCCTGATCCGTTCGGTCCGGTGGGTGCGCGGTTGTATCGCAGTGGGGATCTGGCGCGGCGGCGCGCGGATGGGTCGCTGGAGTTCGTGGGCCGTATCGATGACCAGGTGAAGATTCGCGGATACCGGATCGAGCTGGGGGAGATCGAGGCGGCACTGGCTGGGCAGGATGCGGTGCGTGACGCGGTGGTCTTGGTGCGTGAGGACAGGCCTGGTGATCGACAACTGGTGGCGTATGTGACGCCCGTTGGTGTGAGCGTGGATGTGGCGGTGTTGCGGTCGGTGCTGGGCCAGGTGCTGCCGGAGTACATGGTGCCCGCGGCGATCGTGGTTATCGATGCGTTGCCGTTGACGCCGAATGGGAAGCTGGACAAACGGGCATTGCCCGCCCCGGATCTGGGGGCGTTCGCCGCAGAGGTGTTCGTCGCGCCACGTACTCCTGTCGAGGAGCAGGTGGCCGAGGTTTGGCAGCAGGTTCTCGCCATGTCGCGGGTCGGTGTCCACGATAGTTTCTTCGATCTGGGTGGTGATTCCATCCGCGCGGTCGGGTTGGTGGGTGCGTTGCGTGAGGCCGGCTACGACGTGACCGTGAAGGATGTGTTCGCCCACCGCACGGTCGCGGCACTGGGTGAACTGATCACCGGACGCCCGGTCATGACTGCCGCCGATCATCGAGTGGAACCGTTCGAACTGATCTCATCCGAGGACCGGCAACGACTACCCCGAGACGTAGTCGACGCCTACCCGGTATCACAAGCACAACTCGGCATGCTGGTGGAGATGATGGCCGAGGAGGGTCGCAACAGCTACCACAACGTCTGCACCTTCCGGATTCGTGACGAGCAACCCTTCGACTTCGCTGCTCTCCAAGCGGCCGTACGCCTCGTCGTCGCTCGGCACGACGTGCTGCGCACATCCTTCGATCTGAACGGCTACTCCCAGCCGCTGCAACTCGTACACGAGGCGGCCGACTTGGCAATCGGCATGCAGATGCTGAACGGTCTCGACTCAGAGGCGGTCGAGCGGGAGCTGCACAAGTTCACTGCCCGAGAGCGGGCTGACCTCTTCGATATCGGCGTGCCCTCGCTCTTGCGGTACTTCGCCCACGTTACCGACGACGGCTGGTGGCTCTCGGTGACCGAGTGCCACCCTGTCCTGGAGGGATGGAGCTATCACTCCCTCCTGATGGAAATCCTCAGCTGCTATCGGCGGCTGCGCGACGACCTCGACCTCGAACCGTACGAGGCGCCGTCGGTACGGTTCGCCGACTCTATCGCCGGTGAGCTCGAATCGCTGAACTCCACTGATGACCGCGCCTACTGGCAGCACGTCGTCGACGAGCACGCCAAGTTCACATTGCCCAGCGACTGGGCCGACGCCTCGGACAGCGACGGTGAGACTTACAAGATTGCGGCCTCCTGGAGCGACCTTGAAGACGACCTGCGCTCGCTGGCCGCCGCTGCGAAGGTGTCGCTGAAGAGTGTGCTGCTTGCTGCGCATTTGAAGGTGATGAGTCAGTTGACGGGGGAGGCGGCGTTCCATACCGGCCTGGTGTGCGATGCGCGTCCGGAGGCTGTGGGTGCGGACCGGGTGTACGGCATGTATCTCAACACTCTGCCGTTTCCGATGGACCGTAGTGCTCGCACTTGGCGGGAGTTGGTGCAGCAGGTCTTTGCTCGTGAGGTGGCGATGTGGTCGCATCGTCGTTATCCGTTGCCGACGATCCAGCGGTTGGCGTACACGGGGCAGCGGTTGCTTGATGTGCTGTTCAACTACCAGGACTTCCGCCAGGTCGACAGCGAGCTGGTGGACCCTGACAGCGTTATCGATGTGAGCCCGACCGAGCTGCCGCTCACCGTCGCTTCGCGCTCCGGACACATCATCCTGACCGCCAACTCCCGCTTTGTCAGCCGCGGCAACGCCGAGCGTCTTGCTGGGATGTATCGGGTGGTTTTGGAGTCGATAGTTGCGGGTCTCGATGGTGATGCGCGGGCTGTGTATCTCCCCGAGGGTGAGTGTGAGCGGCTGCTCGAGGCTGCGTATGGCCGTGCTGAGGTGGCTGACCACGCTGCGTCTGCGGTGGAGCGGTGTGTGCATGAGGTGTTTGCGGAGCGGGTGGTGTTGTCGCCGGATGCGGTGGCGGTGGTTGCTGGTGGGGTGGAGTTGTCGTATGCGGAGGTGGATGCGCGGGCGAATCGGTTGGCGCAGTATCTGCGGGGTGTGGGTGTTGGTCCGGAGGATTTGGTGGGGGTGTGTCTGGAGCGGGGTGCCGAGTTGGTGCCGTCGTTGCTGGGTGTGTTGAAGGCGGGGGCGGGGTATGTGCCTTTGGATCCGGTCAATCCGGTGGAGCGGTTGGGTTTTGTGTTGGCGGATTCGGGTGCGCGGGTGGTGGTGACCACGCGTGAGCTGGCGGGTTTGTTCGACGGGGCCGCGGTGGATCGTGTGGTGGTGCTCGATGGTGTGGATGCGTCGGGTATTGCGGCGTGTGAGCCGGTGGCGCCGGTGGTGGGGGTGGCGCCGGAGAATGTGGTGTATGTGATCTATACGTCGGGTTCGACGGGGCGTCCCAAGGGTGTGCAGGTGTCGCATGCGAATGTGGTGCGGTTGTTGGAGACGGTGCGGGGGCACATCGCTTTCGGTGAGTCGGATGTGTGGTCGATGTTCCATTCGTATGCGTTCGATTTCTCGGTGTTCGAGATGTGGGGGGCGTTGTTGTATGGCGGTCGGCTGGTGGTGGTGCCGCGTGAGGTGACGCGTTCGTCGGAGGAGTTCGTGGATCTGCTGGTGGAACAACAGGTGACGGTGTTGTCGCAGACACCGTCGGCGTTCCGTTCGCTGGTGGCTGCGGCGGGCGCGGGTGACCCGCGGATCCAGCGGTTGGCGTTGCGGGCGGTGGTCTTCGGCGGTGAGCGGTTGGACATGGGAGAGCTGAGACCGTGGGTGCAGCGGTGCGGGCTTGAAACACCGGTTCTGGTGAACATGTACGGAATCACCGAAACAACCGTTCACACCACGTTCTACCAGGTCACGGCTGAAGACATGGAGGTGCATGCACCTATCCGGGCGGGCTACCCGACGAGTCGGGTGGGTTATCCGATCAGCGATTTGCGGGTTCATTTGTTGGATGGGTGGGGGAATTTGGTGCCGTTGGGGGTGCCGGGTGAGATTTATGTGGGTGGTCCGGGTGTGGCTCGCGGCTATCTGGGGCGTGCGGCTTTGACGGCGGAGCGGTTTGTGCCTGATCCGTTCGGTCCGGTGGGTGCGCGGTTGTATCGCAGTGGGGATCTGGCGCGGCGGCGCGCGGATGGGTCGCTGGAGTTCGTGGGCCGTATCGATGACCAGGTGAAGATTCGCGGATACCGGATCGAGCTGGGGGAGATCGAGGCGGCACTGGCTGGGCAGGATGCGGTGCGTGACGCGGTGGTCTTGGTGCGTGAGGACAGGCCTGGTGATCGACAACTGGTGGCGTATGTGACGCCCGTTGGTGTGAGCGTGGATGTGGCGGTGTTGCGGTCGGTGCTGGGCCAGGTGCTGCCGGAGTACATGGTGCCCGCGGCGATCGTGGTTATCGATGCGTTGCCGTTGACGCCGAATGGGAAGCTGGACAAACGGGCATTGCCCGCCCCGGATCTGGGGGCGTTCGCCGCAGAGGTGTTCGTCGCGCCACGTACTCCTGTCGAGGAGCAGGTGGCCGAGGTTTGGCAGCAGGTTCTCGCCATGTCGCGGGTCGGTGTCCACGATAGTTTCTTCGATCTGGGTGGTGATTCCATCCGCGCGGTCGGGTTGGTGGGTGCGTTGCGTGAGGCCGGCTACGACGTGACCGTGAAGGATGTGTTCGCCCACCGCACGGTCGCGGCACTGGGTGAACTGATCACCGGACGCCCGGTCATGACTGCCGCCGATCATCGAGTGGAACCGTTCGAACTGATCTCACCCGAGGACCGGCAACGACTACCGCAAGACGTAATCGACGCCTATCCGGTATCCCAGACACAACTCGGCATGCTAGTGGAATTCCTCGCCGACGAGGAACACAACATCTACCACAGCGTCACGTCCTTCTTTATACGTGACAAGCAACCTTTCGACTTCGTGGCCCTGCAGCAGGCCGTCATGGTCGTAGCTGCCCGCCACGATGTGCTGCGTACGTCGTTCGAGCTGAACGGCTACTCCCAGCCACTGCAACTCGTGCACGCTGACGCCGAGATCCCCTGTGCGTTCAGTGATCTCAGCGGTATGGATGAGCATGAGCAGGCGGAGTCGCTCGACGCCTTTGTGGCTGCTGAACGGGAAGATGCCTTCGACCTCACCTCTAGTGCGCCGCTTTGGCGCGTGGCGATTCATGTCCACGGTGAGCACGGCTGGCGCTGCACATTCACCCAGCACCATGCCATCCTCGAAGGCTGGAGCTACCACCTTCTCCTGATGGAGATTGTCGACTGCTACCAGCGACTGCGCGACGGCCTCGAACCCGAGCCGTACGAGGCGCCGTCGGTGCGGTTCGCCGACAGCGTGGCTACCGAGATTCGGGCGCTAGAGTCCGCCGAGACCCGTGCGTACTGGCGCGAACTTGTGGGCCAGTACTCCAAGTTCACCCTGCCTGTGGGCTGGAATGGGGACCGGTCGGTTCCGGCCGAGAAAGTGGGAGCCATATTCTCGTTCCAGGATCTTCTGGACGATCTGAGGTCCTTCGCGTCTTGCGCGGAGGTTCCGCTCAAGAGCGTCCTGCTTGCGGCGCATCTGAAGGTGATGAGCCAGCTCACCGACGAACGGGCCTTCCACACCGGCGTGGTGAGTCACACCCGCCTTGAGGAGAAAGGCGCCGACAGGGTGTATGGCATGCACCTCAACACCCTGCCGTTCCCGATGGACGGCACCGCCCGCACCTGGCGCGAGCTGGCACAGGAGGCCTTTGAGCGTGAGGTCGAACAGTGGCCGAACCGGCATTTCCCCATGCCCGAGATCCAGCGGGACAACGGCGGGGGCCGGCTGATCGATGTGTTCTTCTCTTATCTCGACTTCCACAACGTCGACACCGACCGCATAGACGAGAAGGCCGGGATCACGGTCACCTCCGACGAGTTCTCCCTCGCCGTCGGTGCAGTCGGTAACATCCTGAGCGTCCGGAGTAACTCCCACATCCTCAGCCAGGCCAATGCCGAGCGTATAGCGGGGATGTATCGGGCGGTTCTGGAGTCGATGGCTGCCGGTCTCGACGGTGATGCGCGGGCCGTCTATCTCCCCGAGGGTGAGTGTGAGCGGCTGCTTGAGACCGGGCACATCGGTGCTGCGATGAACGATAGTGCTGCGCCGACGGTGGGGCGTTGTGTGCATGAGGTCTTTGTGGAGCGGGTGGTGTTGTCGCCGGATGCGGTGGCGGTGGTTGCTGGTGGGGTGGAGTTGTCGTATGCGGAGGTGGATGCGCGGGCGAATCGGTTGGCGCAGTATCTACGGGGACTGGGTGTGGGTCCTGAGGATCTGGTGGGGGTGTGCCTGGAACGAGGCGTGGAGTTGATCCCGTCGCTGGTGGGGGTGCTGAAGGCCGGGGCCGGTTATGTGCCGCTGGATCCGGTGAATCCGGCAGAACGATTGAGTTTTGTGCTCGCGGATTCGGGCGTACGGGTGGTGGTGACCACGCGTGAGCTGGCGGGTTTGTTCGACGGGGCCCCGGTGGATCGGCTGGTGGTCCTCGATGGCGCCGACGCAACCGGTATCGCCGCTTGTGAAGCGGTAGCGCCGGTGGTGGGGGTGGCGCCGGAGAATCTGACGTATGTGATCTATACGTCGGGTTCGACGGGCCGCCCGAAGGGTGTGCAGGTGTCGCATGCGAATGTGGTGCGGTTGTTGGAGACGGTGCGGGGGCACATCGCTTTCGGTGAGTCGGATGTGTGGTCGATGTTCCACTCGTACGCGTTCGATACCTCGGTGTTCGAGATGTGGGGGGCGTTGCTGTACGGCGGTCGGCTGGTGGTGGTGCCGCGTGAGGTGACGCGTTCGTCGGAGGAGTTCGTGGATCTGCTGGTGGAGCAGCAGGTGACAGTGCTTGTGCAGACGCCGTCGGCGTTCCGTTCGCTGGTGGCTGCGGCGGGGGCCGGTGATCTGCGGATCGAGCGGCTGGCGCTGCGGACAGTGGTCTTCGGTGGTGAGCGGTTGGAGATGGGCGACCTGGGTCCGTGGGTGCAGCGGTGTGGGCTCGACGCTCCGGTGTTGGTGAACATGTACGGAATCACCGAAACAACAGTGGTTTCCACGTCTTATCGGGTAACGGCCGAAGATGTTTTTTCTCGGCTGACAGCTGAGGATGTGGAGGGTTATGCGTTGAGTCGGGTGGGTTATCCGATGGCTGATTTGCGGGTTCATTTGTTGGATGGGTGGGGGAATTTGGTGCCGTTGGGGGTGCCGGGTGAGATTTATGTGGGTGGTCCGGGTGTGGCTCGCGGCTATCTGGGGCGTGCGGCTTTGACGGCGGAGCGGTTTGTGCCTGATCCGTTCGGTCCGGTGGGTGCGCGGTTGTATCGCAGTGGGGATCTGGCGCGGCGGCGCGCGGATGGGTCGCTGGAGTTCGTGGGCCGTATCGATGACCAGGTGAAGATTCGCGGATACCGGATCGAGCTGGGGGAGATCGAGGCGGCACTGGCTGGGCAGGATGCGGTGCGTGACGCGGTGGTCTTGGTGCGTGAGGACAGGCCTGGTGATCGACAACTGGTGGCGTATGTGACCCCTGCTGGGGTGGGTGAGAGCGTGACACCTGCTGTGGATGTGGCGGTGTTGCGGTCGGTGTTGGGTCGGGTGTTGCCGGAGTACATGGTGCCGGCGGCGGTCGTGGTCGTGGATGCGTTGCCGTTGACGCCGAATGGGAAGCTGGACAAACGGGCATTGCCCGCCCCGGATCTGGGGGCGTTCGCCGCAGAGGTGTTCGTCGCGCCACGTACTCCTGTCGAGGAGCAGGTGGCCGAGGTTTGGCAGCAGGTTCTCGCCATGTCGCGGGTCGGTGTCCACGATAGTTTCTTCGATCTGGGTGGTGATTCCATCCGCGCGGTCGGGTTGGTGGGTGCGTTGCGTGAGGCCGGCTACGACGTGACCGTGAAGGATGTGTTCGCCCACCGCACGGTCGCGGCACTGGGTGAACTGATCACCGGACGCCCGGTCATGACTGCCGCCGATCATCGAGTGGAACCGTTCGAACTGATCTCACCCGAGGACCGGCAACGACTACCGCAAGACGTAATCGACGCCTATCCGGTATCACAAGCACAACTCGGCATGCTGGTGGAGATGATGGCCGAGGAGGGGCGAAACGTCTACCACAGCGTCGGCGTGTTCCGGGTGCGCGATGAGTTCCCCTTCTCCGAAGAGGCATTGTGCACCTCCCTGAGCATCGTCACGGCCCGCCACGACGCGCTGCGCACATCCTTCGATCTGACCGGTTATTCCCAGCCGCTGCAACTAGTCCACGCCGACAGCGAGATCCCATTGGCCGTCCACGATCTGCGTCACCTGGATCAGGTGCAGCGCCGGATGGCCCTTGACGATTTCGTCGTTGCCGAGCATGCCCACACCTTCGATCACGCGCAAGCCCCGTTGCTGCGGGTCGCCGCTCTGATTGACAGTGACGACAATAGTGGCTGGTGGCTGTCCTTCGCTGCTCCGCACACCATCTCTGAAGGGTGGAGCGCCCGCGTGCTCATGATGGAGATCCTTAGCTGCTATCGGCGGCTGCGCGACGGTCTCGAACTCGAGCCGTACGAGGCGCCGTCGGTGCGGTTCGCTGACTTCATCGCTGGTGAGCTCGAATCGCTGGACTCCGTCGATGACCGCGCCTATTGGCAGGACATCCTCGACGAACATGCGCCGCTGGCCCTGCCGGCCGCGTGGAACGAGGCCGCCGATGCCACCGGCGAGAAGTTTTCCGTGCGGGTGCCTGTCCTGGACCTAGAGGCACAGCTACGCGCGGTCACGGCGGAGTGCCAGGTGTCGTTGAAGAGTGTGTTGCTTGCTGCGCATTTGAAGGTGATGAGTCAGTTGACGGGGGAGGCGGCGTTTCATACGGGCTTGGTGTGTGATGCGCGTCCGGAGGCTGTGGGTGCGGATCGGGTGTATGGCATGTTTCTCAATACGCTGCCGTTTCCGATGGACCGTAGTGCTCGCACTTGGCGGGAGTTGGTGCAGCAGGTCTTTGCTCGTGAGGTGGCGATGTGGTCGCATCGTCGTTATCCGTTGCCGGCGATACAGCGGTTGGCGTATACCGGGCAGCGGTTGCTCGATGTGTTGTTCAACTACCAGGACTTCCACCTCGTCGATGAGCAGGAGATCGACACCGAGGTAAGTTTGGGAGCGGGTACAAGTGAGTTCGTTCTGGAGGTCTACGGCCGTCGGGCGGGCTTCTTGCTCAAGGCCAACAACCGGGCCTTCAGCCGCGACAATGCCAACCGCCTGGCTCGCATGTATCGCATGGCTATCGAACAGATAGTGCGGGACGTTGACGGTGATGCTCGAGTGACCCTCCTGCCCGCTGAGGACCGACAGAGCCTGCTAGTGGAGTGGAACGAGACTGCCCGCATGCCTGACCATCTCTGTGTAGTCGAGGAGTTCGAGCGGCACGCGGCAGCCAGTCCATCCACCGTGGCAGCAGTCGCTGATGACGAGAGTCTCACCTACGGGCAGGCGAATGATAAGGCCAACCGGATAGCCCACTATCTGCGGGCACAGGGAGTGGGGCCGGACACGGTGGTCGGTGTGTGCGCGACGCGCTCCCCAGACCTCATTGTCGCCATTCTGGCGGCGCTCAAGGCCGGCGGCGGTTACCTGGCGCTGGACCCGAACCACCCTGCGGACCGGCTCGCCTACATGATGGAGGACGCGAACCTGCCCGTAATGCTGACTCAGGGGCAGCTGCTGCCGACGACGTCGGCTACCCACGTCGTCATCGACGAGCCTGGTCAGTGGGACGAGCTGCCCACGCACAACCCCGCGCGGGTCGCGGACCCGGACAATCTCGCGTACGTGATGTACACCTCGGGTTCCACGGGACGCCCTAAGGGCGTGGTGGTGACGCGGCGCGGCATGGGAAACCACCTGCTGTCCAAGATCGAAGACCTCACGCTGACCCAGTCTGATGGCGTGGTGCAGAACGCCTCGATCAGCTTCGACATCTCTGTCTGGCAGATGCTCGCGCCGCTGGCCGTCGGGGGCTGGGTTCGCATTGTGGACGCCGACACGGCACTCGACCCGCACGAACTGTTCGACCGTGTCGCCGCAGAGCGCGTCGCGGTACTGGAAGTGGTGCCCTCGTTGCTGCGCGTTGCCCTTGACGGCTGGGACGCGGGGACGCAGGCGCCCGAACTCCCCGCGATGCACAGGCTGGTAGTCACCGGTGAGGCCGTCTCGCCGGACGTGTGTCAGCGTTGGCTCAGGCGCTACCCGTACGTCCCGATGATCAACGCATATGGCCCGACCGAGTGCTCTGACGACGTCACGACGGCCACAATTACCGACCCGAATGAGGTCGGCGACGTTCGTGTCACCATTGGCCGTGCGATCCGCAACACCCGGCTCTACGTGGTCGACGAATGGCTGGAGCCGGTACCGGTCGGGGTGCCCGGCGAGCTCTATATCGGTGGCACTGGCGTCACCCGTGGCTACTACGGACGCTCAGGCCTCACTGCGGACCGCTTCGTGCCCGACCCTTTCGGCCCGGCCGGCTCCCGCCTCTACCGTACGGGGGATCGGGTGTTCTACCAGGCCGATGGCTGTCTGGAGTTCCTCGGCCGGGTCGACCATCAGGTCAAGATCCGCGGCGTGCGGATCGAGCCGGAGGAGATCGAAGCGGTACTCATCGAGCGCTCCGATGTCGCCGAGGCGGTGGTAGTCGTACGCGAGGACACACTGGGTGGCAAGCAGTTGGTGGCTTACCTGGTCCTCGGTGATGGTCACCAGGAGTGGGACCCGGCCCAGCTGCGTGCTGATCTGGCGCGGGTGCTGCCGCCTGCCATGGTCCCCGCGGTATTCGTGGCCCTGGACCGGTTCCCGCTCACACTCAACGGCAAGCTCGATCGCCGTGCGTTGCCTGCGCCGGACCCAGCACTGTCCGGGGAGGGCCGCTACGTCGCGCCTCGTACGTCTGTCGAGGACCAGGTGGCCGCGGTCTGGCAGCAGGTCCTCGGGGTTCCCCGGATCGGTGTCCACGACAGCTTCTTCGAGGTGGGCGGCGACTCCATCCGCGCCGTGAACCTGGTCGGCACGCTGCGCAGGGCCGGCTTCGACGTCGCCGTGCGCGATGTCCTGGAATATCGCACGGTCGAAGACCTCAGCGCAGTGCTCGCCACCCGGGCAGTGCTGAGCAACAGAGATGAACAGACGGCCACAATGTCGTAGTTCACCGCCGAGGATGGGTCCCGGGCGATCCCTGGGGCCCGTCATCGGCGAATTCGGCCTTGTCTGCTCCGGAGTTACCGCGGATACGGAAGAAATATAGAAGGCACCGGCACGGTGGTTTGGGAGCCACAGGCCACCCGGCCCCTTGGAAGGAGATCAGGCACATGAGCGGAGACCAGCAGTGGACGCCCTTGGAGATCAGCCCCGCGGACGCGGGTAGCGGCGTCGGCGGCCGGGCACTGGCCGAGTACCTGGCGGATCTGGACGCTCTGGATGAGCTGCTGGTACGGGAAAAGGCCGTGGTATTCCGGGGGTTCGGCGTGGCGCGAGACGAGCTGGATGAGGTGATGAACCACCTGTTACCTCGGCGGCTCGCGTACGTCCACGGCAATTCGCCGCGCACCAAGGTTGGCGCGAATGTCTACACCTCGACGGAGTACCCGGCCGAGTACACCATCTCGATGCACAACGAGATGTCCTACGCCCACCAGTGGCCGGCCCGGCTGCTGTTTTTCTGCGACCAAGAGCCGGAGACTGGTGGCGCCACGCCGGTTGTCGATGGAGCTCGTTGGCTTGCCGCCCTCGATCCCGAGGTGCGCGAGGCATTCTCTGGCGGTGTGCGTTATACCCAGAACCTGCACGGCGGCGCGGGCTTCGGCAAGAGCTGGCAGGACACCTTCGAGACCGAGGACAAGGCAGACGTCGAAGAGTTCCTCCGGAGCTCCGATGCTGCTTGGGAGTGGACGAATGACGGAGGCCTGAGGGTGACACAGGTGCGCCCTGCCGCCATCAAGCACCCCGTCACCGGTCTCGAAGTCTGGTTCAACCAGGCCGACCAGTGGCATCCAGCAGCACTGGGCGATGAGACTGCTGCTGCGCTGGCGAAGATCTTGCCCGAGGCGGACCTGCCCCAGTCGGTCAGATTCGCCGACGGCAGCCCGATCTCACCCGAGTACGTCCTACAGGTGCGCGACCGGGGGCTCGAAGAGGCCGTCGACGTGGACTGGCACACCGGTGACTTGCTGCTGATCGACAACCTTCTAGTCGCACACGGCCGCCGTTCGTTCACCGGACCGCGCCGCGTACTCGTCGCCATGTCCGACTAAACGTGGTCGACAGATCCCGATGAAGAGGAGTCACCTACTGATGGCACAGCTACCAAGGAACCATGCCGATCTGTGGCTGCGCACGTTCGTCCCGCGCCCAGACGCGCGGGTGCGTCTTGTCTGCTTTCCGTACGCCGGAGGCGGAGCAACGGCCTACAAGGAGTGGGCGGACCTGCTGCCGTCCTCGGTGGAGCTCGTGGCCGTGCAGTATCCCGGACGTCAGGACCGCTTCGATGAGCCGCCGCTCTCGGACATGGTCACGCTCGTAGACCGGATAGTGCCGGTCATACTCACGTGCTTCGACAAGCCGGTGGCGTTCTTCGGCCACAGCATGGGTGCCACCGTGGCCTTCGAAGTCGCCCACCGACTGCGGCCGCGGTACCCGTCTCCCCTGATGCGCCTTTTCGTCTCGGCGCGCCGTGCCCCCTCGGATCCGTCCTCCAAGCCGCTGTCTTTCGTCAGCGATGAGGAAGTTCTCGCATACATGCGCGCATTGGGTGGTTCGGGCGTGGGCCTCTTGGAGGATCGTGACCTGAAGGAGCTCCTCCTTCCCATGATGCGGAGCGACTTCGGCATGGTAGCGAACTACCGCTACGCGCCCGGAGCTCCCTTGACCTGTCCGATTACCGCTATTTCCGGGAGTCGGGACACGGGGTTCACCCTTTCTCATGCCCAGCGCTGGTCCGATCACACCGTGGCCGGATTCGACGCCCATTCCCTGCCCGGTGGGCATTTCTACACAGAATCGGTTCCGGAGCAGCTCACAAAACTCCTCACCGAGCGGCTAGGCATCACTGCACTGGCCGGGGCTGCGCGCAGGGAGACCCAGGAGGTCGAGACATAGCGGTCACAGTGACTTAGGCGGCACACCGCACGCGCACGCCTTGGTCCTCGCAACCGCCGACCGTGTTGCTAGACCAGCGCTGCTAATTGAGGCATTCATGGATTCACGGCGATCGCGACGTGTTTCCACGCAATGGGCGGCTCAATCTCCTGAGTCGCAAGTTCGTTGGCAGTCTAGCCAATTCTTCCTGATGGGAAGCCCGTTCCGGGCTGTAAATCCTTCGGCTGTGCCGGAGGTCGCAACGCAGAAAGGCTGCGAGTCGCTCTCGATCCGTCGTCGATCGTACTCGCCTGCCGTTGCAGCGCAAATCAACGACGCCTACCCATTGAAAGCGGTATGGCGGGCACGCGAATACCTCATTTCCAACCCTTTTGAAAACAAACAAGGAGGCCCGTAGTGGCAACTGTCATGATCCGGGGATCGCAGATCGGCCGCGATTTCCGTTGCGCTGAAGCAGATATGCTGAATTTCGATATCGATGTGGTTCTCGACCTCCTGCTGCACGGACACAGCGACGGCATCGTGGCTTACGTGATTCGCGGTGCCGCCGATCCGAAGCTGTGCCGGTCGGTACACGAGAACTTCACCCGAGCCATCGAATCGATCGGGTCGCAGCGCGGCCTCGATCAGCACGTACGCACCGATCAGATCGGCTCGACGCAGTTCGAGAAGGGCGGACGCGAGTACATCGACAGCACTCTGCAGGTGCAGCAGCAGATGCTGAGCCTCTTCGACGGAATGACGTCGGCGCAGGTTTCGGCGTTCATGCTCGACAATGTTCTGCAGCAGGGGTTCTTGCGGCGCGGTTTCCACTTCGGGCCTGCGCGCTACAAATCCGCTTACGCCAACCACTGCACGGTTCGGGCTTGGCTAGACAACGGTCAGATGTCACTGCATCCACACGAGGACGTTTCCCAGATCGAGAAGGTCCGTGCCGACGAATTCGAGATCGAGGCGATCGAGAACACGATCTCGTTCAACGTTTGTGTCTCGCGTACCGGGTCTGGTGGAGAAGCCGTTATCTGGGACCTGCGGCCGTCGCCGCAATGGCGGCGCAGCCTCGGCGTCTTCGACCGAGGATATCCGTATCCGCTTGACGCTCTCGATGACGTCCAAACAATCTCGCTGCAGCTCGAGCCGGGGGATTGCTACTTCATGAACGCATCGTTGCTCCATGGAGTCCGCCCGACCTCTGGTGAGCGGGTGACCGCTGGCCGCTTCCTTGGCGTCATTCCAGGCAACCGTGTTGTGTTCTGGACTTAGTTGACCGTGAGCATCGAATCGAGCATGTCCGAAGGGCAACTCGCCACCATCGCCATCGGGAACGTCGAGCTAGAGAACGAGGCGATCCTTCCTGACGTAACCCTTGCCGTGCAGCAGTGGGGCGAGCCGTCCGCGAGCCTGGACAACGTCGTGCTGGTCGAGCATGGGCTGACCGGCGATTCTCATGTGGTCGGCCCGCCCGATGTGCTGCATCCGCTGCCGGGATGGTGGGACGGCATCGTGGGGCCGGGCGCCCCGATCGACACCGACGAATGGTGTGTGATCGCCACCAACGTGCTCGGCGGCTGCAAAGGCAGCACCGGGCCGTCGTCCCTGGCGCCGGACGGAAGGCCTTGGGGCGCACGGTTTCCCGAGATCTCCATCCGCGACCAGGTGGCGGCAGAGGCGGCCCTGCTCGACCTGCTGGGGATCGACAGGCTGGCCGCCGCGGTCGGCGGGTCGATGGGCGGCATGCGGGTGCTGGAGTGGATGGTCGGTCACCCCGGGCGAGTGAACGCCGCGCTGGTGCTGGCGGTGGGGCCGCGCGCCACCGCTGACCAGATCGGCACCCAGACCACCCAAATTGCCGCCATCCAGGCCGATCCGGACTGGCAGGGGGGCAACTACCACGACACCGGGCGGGCGCCGACCTCTGGGATGGGCATCGCCCGCCGCATCGCGCATCTGACCTATCGCACCGAGTTCGAACTGGACCGCCGCTTCGACAATCACGCCGAGGGTGACGAGGACCCGTGGAACGGCGGCCGGTATGCGGTGCAGAGCTACCTGGAGTACCAGGCAGAGAAGCTGATTCAGCGCTTCGACCCGGCCACCTATGTGCTGCTGACCGAGGCCATGAACCGGCACGACGTCGGCCGAGGCCGCGGCGGTGTGGAGGCCGCGCTGGCTGCGACCCCGGTGCCGTGCATCGTCGGCGGCGTCGACTCCGACCGGCTCTACCCGCTACGCACCCAGCAGGAGCTGGCCGAGCTGTTACCCGGCTGCAGGGGGCTGGAGATCGTGTACTCACGCGACGGGCACGACGGATTCCTCACTGCGACCGACCAGGTCGGCAAACTGCTGATCAAGACCATGGACCTGGCCCGCGTCGAACTGGACAGGAGGTCCATAACCAACCGTCCACCGCTGGGCACGTCGGTCACCTCCGGCTGTGGTCACTAGACTCGGGGATTGACCGAAATTGGTGACGGTGTGCGCTGGAGACGGTGAAGGGTCGGGTGGGGTGTCGCAGGCTGGGGCGGTGTTGCTGCTGCGCGCCGCGGAGCGGGTCGGCTTGGCGATCGGTGGTGACTGTGTCTCGGATCTGGCGCTGTTGCGGGCCGAATCGGACTCGCGGTTCGTGGACAGGAGGAAAACCCTACCCCGGATTGGTCGGTATTCCTGGCTGCCAACCCGTGCTCCGATTGCCAGACTGGAGAACATGCTCTCTTTCATAGAGCACGGTTTCGCCTGGATCCACGGCGATCCGATGCCGATGACGAAGTTCGTGCCTCAGACATCACCCGCGCCCAGCGGTGCGGTCACCGACAAGAATCAGCTGGTAGGTGGGTGCGCCCGGCCAGGTGGGCGTCGGTCCCGGGTTCCTCGGCGGGCTGGCGGTAAGCGGCGAAGTAAGCCGGTGAGACCTCGGTTGCCGGTCAGTCGGCCACGGTGGCAGCATTCAACGCCTGCGGCTTCTTCTCTGCGCCATGGGGAGGCCGCCCAGTTCGGATGGGTGCGTGCCGCGTGGGGGAGTTGCTCATGACGACGCGGAACATCCCGCTCTCGGTTTTGGCTCATCTGCTGCGAGGGTGGAGATCGGCAGCGTTGTGGTCGGCCTGCGCGCATTTGGCCGTCGACGGCGTGATGGCCGTACTGGGTGTCCTGGTGTTGGCGGGGTTCGCGGTGGCACTGGTATTGGTGCCGGTCGGTGTCGGGATTCCGCTGGTGATGGCGGCGGGGCGGATGCTAGACCGACTGGCGGCGATCGAGCGCGCCAGGTTCGCCGCCACCGGTGGCTGGGACATCCCGGCCCCGCCGTCGCCGGACCTGCACGGTCGGATGCCACGGTCCATCCGCCGCCTCGTCGCAGATCGCTCACTGTGGCGCACCATCGGGTACTTCGCCCTCCGGGTGCCGGTGTCGGCGATCACACTGACCGGCCTGGTGATCACCTGGTCGGTTCCGTTGGCGTTGTTACCGCTGCCGGTGTACTGGGTGGCCCGCCCGCCGGGGCGGATCGCCCTCGGTCCCCTGGTGGTGAACACCCTCGGCGGGGCAATCGTGGTGGTAGTGACGCTGGCCTTGGCCGCGTTGTTGGTACCGATTGTGATGCGGCTTCTGATGATGTTGGACACCGCCCTCGCGTCGGCGCTGCTCGCCCCGTCTCCGCACACTGAACTCACCCGGCGCGTCGAGCATCTGACGCGTACGCGGGCGGCGACCGTGGAGGCGGCCGACGCCGAACGGCGTCGGATCGAACGCGATCTGCACGATGGCGCCCAACAACGCCTGGTCGCGCTGTCCATCACACTGGGCCGAGCCAGCGTCCGGCTGAAGAAGTCCGGTGACACCGACAGCCGCGCCCTGGTCGAAGAGGCCAAACACGCTGCGGGCGAGGCGATTACCGAGATCCGGGATCTGACCCGCGGTCTGCATCCCCCGGTGCTGACCGATCGCGGACTGGACGCCGCCCTGTCCGCGGTTGCCGCCCAGTGTCCCATTCCGGTCGAGGTCGAAGTGCAGGTGACGCCGCGCCCATCGCTCACGGTGGAGAGCATCGCCTACTTCGTGGTGACCGAGGCATTGACCAACGTCGCCAAGCACTCCCGGGCCGACCGAGCCTGGGTACGAATCACCCGCACCGGGGACCGCCTCACCGTCACCGTCACCGACAACGGCGTTGGTGGCGCCGATCCCGCCTGCGGCAGCGGACTGCGCGGCCTGTCCGATCGTGTCGCCGGGGTCGACGGCCGCATCCACATCACCAGCCCTGCCGGGGGCCCCACGGTCGTCGAAGCGGTGATCACATGCGGGTGATGATCGCCGAGGATTCGGCCCTGCTGCGGGAGGGCATCGCGGCCCTGCTGCGCGAGCAGGGTATCGAGGTGGCCGCGGCCGTAGGCGATGCCGACGCCCTGCTGCGCGCCCTCAGCGACCAGCGGCCCGACGTCTGCGTCGTCGATGTGCGGATGCCGCCGACCTTCGTGGACGAGGGCCTGCGCGCCGCCCTGACGATCCGCTCCAGCTGGCCCGACGTCGGCGTGCTCGTGCTGTCCCAGTACGTCGAGGAGCGCTACGCCCTCGACCTCATCGGCAACACCGAGTCCCTGGGTACCGCGGGTGTCGGCTACCTGCTCAAGGATCGGGTGTCGGAGGTCGAGGAGTTCGTCGACGCCTTGGCTCGGGTCCATCGCGGCGAGACCGTGCTGGACTCCGAAGTGGTCAAACAGCTTCTCGCTCGTAGCCGCAAACAGAATCCGCTGGCAACTCTGTCGGCCCGTGAACGCCAGGTTCTGGCGGTGATGGCCGAGGGCCGCTCCAACGCCGGAATCGCCGCCGAACTGGTCATCGGTGCGGCCGCGGTGGAAAAACACATCCGCAATGTCTTCACCAAATTGGGTCTGCCTGCCGAGGACGGCGACAACCGTCGCGTCCTGGCGGTCCTGCACTACTTAGGAGTCTCCGAATGACAATCCGCACTCGCCGCTGGGTCAAGATCGGCGGTTTGGTCGTGTTCGTCGCCATCATCGCGGCCGCCATCCCGTCCATCATCGATCACGTTCGCAAGCCGTTCTCCGCGACCGCCACCGTCGCGGCGGGCACCACCCTGCAGGTAGAGGCCGAGGGCGTCGAACTCACCCTGCACCCTGGTCCCGATTCGGCGGTGCACGTCACCGCCACCGGCGACTACGCCTACACTACGACGCCGAACACGATGACGGCATCCATCGAGGGCTCGACCACGACCGTCACCGGCGGCTGCAAGAGCGCCTGCTCGCTGCGCCTGGACATTGCGTTGCCCGTGGGCCTGGAGGTCCAAGCTCATGTCTCGTTGGGCAGTATCACCGCCACCGACACGACCGGCCCGCTCACCGCGCACATCGGAACCGGTAACATCGAGGTCACCAACCCGGCGAGCGCTGTCGAGCTGCGCACTGATACAGGCAAGATCGTCGTGCATGACAGCCGCTCGGATCGGCTGACCGCCGTCACCGGCAAGGGCGAAGTCCGGGCGAGCTTCGCCGCCGTCCCCACCGCAGCGGCGGTGACCACCAGTGTCGGTGCGGTCGACCTCAACCTCCCGAAGGCCGATTACTACATCGATGCCACCGCTCGGGTCGGCGCCTTGTCCATCGCGATGCCCAACGACCGCTACGCACATAACACGATCACGGTCAAGACCGGCACCGGCAGCATCAACATCCACTGACCCGACCCCGGCGTGCGGTGCTCGCGCTGGGGCCCTCGCGAATCCCGAAACTCGCCGCTGACTCCGGGCGGCTGCAGATGACCCTGTTCGATCAGCACGACCTGGCCGAGATCACCTGCCCGGACTACGCCGGTAAACGGCTGATCGCCTGCCGCAACCCGTTTCTGGCCGCCGAACGCGCCCTCAAACGCCGAGAATCAGGTGGCTACGGTCTGGCAGCAGGTCCTCGGGGTTCCTCGGGTTGGTGTCCACGACAGCTTCTTCGAGGTGGGCGGCGACTCTATCCGTGCCGTGAACCTGGTCGGCACGCTGCGCAGGGCGGGCTTCGACGTCGCCGTGCGCGATGTCCTGGAATATCGCACGGTCGAAGACCTCAGCGCAGTGCTCGCCACCCGGGCAGTTCTGAGCAACAGAGATGACCTACGACCGTGGTGTCGTAGGCATGTATGAGGACGGTCCCGTTGGCCTGAGGGCGTGATCGACGCTTATTCCTGGAGTGCCCTCGCTGAGGCCGGGCCGCCTCATTCTGTTCCTGCTACGTCCGCTGGCTTCGTTCAGCACGTTCACCAGGTGCAACGGCCGTCGTCGCCATTGCCGCACTCACCGCGATCAGTCCGGCGATCCGCAGGGCGCGAGGGACCTCATCGATCCACTGATTCCGTGCCGCTCTGAGAGCACAGATACCGAAGAAATATAGGAGGAACCGGCACGGTGGTTCCGGTGTACTGGCAGCTATGGCATGCATCGCTCAACGGTGTTGCCTCGAAGTGGGGTGTACGAGCTTGTCCGATCATGCAAAGCGAGTTGTCCGGGCGCTTACCGCGGTGCTGGCCGTTGGCGCACTGGTGGGTGGCTGCACGGCGAGTAGCGATACGAAACCGGCGGCAGACGCCGGTGCCGGGCCGCCGGACAGTGGGCGCGGGGACTGTGCGGTCGACAAGCAAACCGACGTGCCAGCGACCATGCGGGACGGGACGGTCCTGCGCGCTGATGTCTACCGCCCGCGGACGACAGATCCCGTGCCCGTGATCCTGATGCGCACCCAATATGGCAAAGATTCCGCGCAGATACAGCCCCCGCACTGCTATATGCTCGTGATCCAGGACATCCGCGGTCTCGGCAAGTCGGACGGCACGTTCGCCGAGTTCGCCAATGACATGAAAGACGGCTACGACACCGTGGAATGGGCTGCGGCACTGCCGGGTTCGAACGGCAAGGTGGGCATGTACGGCTCGTCCTACGTCGGGGCGACCCAATGGCTCGCCGCGGTCTCGACGCCGCCACATCTGACGACCATCGTTCCCGCCAACACGGCATCGGACTACTACGACGGCTGGACCTACGAGGGCGGCCAGTTCCGGCTCGGATTCGTCGAGCCGTGGGCGATGGGCACCATCGGGTTGGAAGCAGCGAAGCAGCGCAAGGACAATGCCGCGGCCGACCAACTGCTTGCGGACATTCCGAATGTGACTGAGTGGATGAATTACCGCCCCTACAAAGACTTTCCGCCACTGCAACCCGGCAACCCGGCGGTCGCGTCGTGGTTCTACGACTGGATCCGCAACTCGACCCGCAATGACTACTGGAAGCAGTGGAGCATCCGCGATCGCTACCAGAACGTCCAGGTGCCGGTGCTCGATATCGAAGGCTGGTACGACGCATTCCTCGCGGGCGGCGTCGAGAATTTCACCGGCATGGTCGATCACGGCGGTAGCCCGCAAGCGCGGGCGAACCAGCGACTGGTGATCGGACCGTGGGACCACCGGGGTTGGGGACGGCCGAATTCGAACATCGCGCCCAAGCTCGGAAAGCTGGGCCCGGTTGCGGATAGCCCGATCAATGAACTGATGCTGGCGTGGTTCGATCATTTCCTCAAGGGGATCGACAACGGCGTGTCCACCACGCCGCGCGTCGACTACTACCTGATGGGCGCCAATAAGTGGAAGACGGCGCCGAGCTGGCCACTGCCCGAAACTCATTGGACCGATTACTATTTCAACGGCAGCGGGGTTAACGGACTCGCTGGTCGGGTCGGCAAACTCACCACGGACGCACCGAAGGGGCTCGCGCCGACCGACCGATACATCTACGACCCCGCTAACCCGGTGCCAAGCATAGGCGGCCATTCCTGCTGCGGCATCGGAGAAACACCACAGGGTCCCCTCGACCAAACGGCGGTGGAGCAACGTTCCGACGTGCTCACCTACAGCACCGACCCGCTCGGCTCCGACATCGAAGTGACCGGCCCGATCACCGTGAAGCTGTGGGCCTCCTCGACCGCAACTGACACAGACTTCGTCGCGCGCCTGGAAGTGGTCTCCCCCGACGGCTCGGCTGTCAACCTGAACAACGGCATCGTGCGCGCCGTCTACCGCGACTCGCTCACCGCCCCAACCCCGCTCGTCCCCGGCCAGCCGTATCTCTTCACTATCAAAGTCTGGCCAACCAGTTATCTTTTCAAGGCGGGCGACCGAATCTGCATCGCGATTGCCAGCAGCGACTATCCGCAGTACGCGCCGAACCCGAACACGGGCGACCCCTTCGGCGATAATGCCCGCGCCGTCCCGGCCACTCAAACCATCTACAAGGATGCCGAACACCCGTCGTCGGTATCGTTGCCCATCATCGCGGCCAAGGACAACGGCTCCGACACCCTCGACATCCATCCGGGAAAGTAGCCTGTGCCCTCACACTCCGAGTCTCGAAAGGCATTGCCGATGCAGGTCAACGAGCTTGTCGCGAACTTCCTCGCCGTCGACACCACTGCGATCTGCGACGCGGATAAGGCAACACGGGTGCTGGACAACGGGATTCAAGCGCGATCCGCGAATACGAGGATCTTCGGACCCGCATACACCGTCCGATGCCGAGGCGACTTCTTCGCGGTACTTCGCGCCATCGAAACGGCGTCCCAGGCGCTGTCACCGTCGTCGACGGAGGCAGCGAGGAGATCGCATACGCCGGAGAGTTAATTGCCCGCGGGGCGCTGGCCCGTGGTCTAGGTGGGATCGTCGTCGACGGCGGATACCGCGACATCACCTACGTGCGAAACTGCGAGCTCCCGATCTACAGCCGCTTCGTCACCCCGATGGCAGGCACCACCACCGAACTCGGCGAACTACAGATCCCGATAACCTGAGGCGGAGTCCAGATAGCTCCCAGCGACCTGATCCTCGCCGACGACGAAGGTGTCATCGTCGTAGACTCCGGCCGAGCCGAATATCTGTTCGACTCGGCCGCAGCGATCAGGGAAGCCGAAGCCCGGCTCATCGAGAAATTGAACACCGGATTCACCTTGAGCTACGGACTCAACAACAAGTAGCTGACACCAACAGGAGGCGGAGTCAGCACTACCGCCATCTTCAAGGCGATCAAACGTACCCGGCCCATGCTCGACGAGAGCGGCCACCCATGTGAACCGACCGGAACCACGCTCAACACTACAACCGAGAAGTGCGAATTTGTCACTCAAACAAGCGGACACGGCGCAACATGGCAACAATTACGTGTTGTCTCTCTGCAGGCCCTAAGCCGGCAGTTGCATCACATACCTCACCCAGCATCGCTGGCAGCCTGGCTACCACTCACCATCAGGCCCTCAACCTCATCGCGAACACTCCTGCGAGCCAGGTTGTAGTCGAGCGGTCTTACCCTTGCCCGAGAAATCAGCTGGTGACGGGCTGGTCTACTGCGCAGAGCGGGCAGGGATCTGGTTCGGGCGCGGATGAGTCCGATGGTCACCGATATGGCCGAGCAGCCTTTTTCGGCCAAGGACTGGCAACTTTGCCTTCTCGCTGGAGAGATCTTATCCAGTCCTGCGCGATACGATGAGGAACACCATAATGTTTCGCGACTTTTGCGATACTGCCCAATCTCCAATATGTCACCCCGAAGTCCGAGGGCATATCGGTTTTTACGGAGCGATTGCCATGATCAGGCTGTTCGACTTCGCTCGGGGCCATCTCATCCGATGATTTTTCGTTGCCTGGTGACTCCGAAACGTTGGCCGACTCTTCGTCTGCCTCTTCTTCCTGTGCCACCGATACCGTTACGGTGACATCGCCCGGTTCATCGAGCATCGGATTTCCTGCCAGCAATGACGCGGTTCGAACCAGCACCGAGAAATCGACTGCCGCCAATTCTGTCGGGACTACGTAATTTTCGCTGACCTCGGCATGGACCTCGACGATTTTCGCCCAGTTGTCACTGACCTCCACGGTGGCCGTGGCTAGGATCTTGTTCGATTCGACTACCGAAATGCTGATCTTGTAAAGGTTATCCATGTACCTCGACCCACCTCCTCTCGACTCGCCCTATTACATGCCTGTCGGTGTTGCCGACGTTGAGCTGTCGAGCTTACGCAGCCTGCCGACCCACCCCTGGGCGGTGTGGCGTGGCACATTGTAATGTTTGGCCAGGCCAGTCACGGTGCCGATACTGCGGAACTTCTCGCGCACTTCGTGGGGGTCCGGCATACGCCGGTAGGCTCGCTCGTTGCTCTCGTTAATTGAACCGGATGACTCGACAGCGACAGAATCCGTATCTTTCGGTTTCCGATCGTCGGTTCTCGGCAAGGGTTTACGCGCGCTATCGGTGGTGGATTTCCGTGCGATACTTGCCGTATCCGGCCTGCTTGCGAACAGGGTCAACTGCGACTCCGTAGCCGCAGAGGTTGTCCGGGTGGCCAGTGCCCGCGCTATCGCCGTGAGATCGATGTGGGGAAAGTTCGTCGCTGTCAATCCTTCCGGAGCATTCGAGTGCACGGCCACACCGGTGACCCGGGGCTCGGAGGTATCGGCATCGATGTGCAGGGTCAGGCTCGGTTGACCGGCACTGCCTGTGCCGTCTGACGCTTCAGGGGTGATGGTTATCGTGTACTTGCC
The DNA here is from genome assembly GCF_045040275.1 of Nocardia sp. NBC_01499. Classification (NCBI taxonomy): domain Bacteria; kingdom Bacillati; phylum Actinomycetota; class Actinomycetes; order Mycobacteriales; family Nocardiaceae; genus Nocardia; species Nocardia sp. NBC_01499. Next base: position 7,621,510 of record NZ_CP109426.1, read on the forward strand.
CATTAAGGTGCTGTCCTCGCGGTCGCGTCGGAGTCTGGGGGGTTGCGTTGATCGAACATACCTGCGATGCCGGAGCAAACGCCTGATCGGGTGCCGGCTCGCATCCGGATTACTCGTCGGGCCCCCGGCCGCGCCGTAGTCGCCGCGCCAGGTGCACCCGCCGCTCCTCGTTCGCCCACGTCACCCGACCGCGAACACCGCAGTGGCACTGCCCTGAGCCGTGGTGGCGTTCGCCCCCGACCAGACGGCGAACACGGCGGTGGCCGGGTAGGTCAGATGTACGGTGGCGCTATCGCCTTCCAGTACCGTGCCGGTCATGCGGTTACGCGATAGGGCCGAGTATTCCGGCTGGCTCAATCGGCACCCTTGGGGTCTTGCGGTTTCCGGCGAATCCAGGTGAGTGAGGTCACGTGCCCGCGCAGTATGCCAGAGGGCGGGAACTATGTCGTCGGCGTGGGCGGAGGTCGTCATCTGTTCACACATCCACAGCAGCCTGTCCACGGCCTGCGGGGGCTGGCAGCGCCGCTACCAGATCCGTCTGCTCAAGTGGCTCTTCTTTGAGGGGGGAGGTCCCCCAGATGGCCTCGAACTTCTCAGTGGTTGTGACCCATAGATCCGCATCCCGGATCCGTTGCGCGTCGACTCGGTGCTCACCGGAGAGGCGTTCGACCCTCAGCCCGCGCCGGCGCCAGCTGTCGAGTTCGGTGTTCAGCTCGTCGGTGAGCGAGCGCTGCGGCACCAACCACGCCGCTTTCCGGTGTTGTTCCAACACTGTGTGGAGCACCGCGACCATGCCGATGACCGTCTTACCGGCACCGGTGGGTACCACCACCACCACCAGATGATCGTTGCCGTGACGACACGGGGAATCGCCTCTGCCTGAGCAGGATTCACCACCGGGCACGGAAGAAAACGCACCCAGTCCGGCGGCACGACCCGTTCGGCGGGCAGCCGATCGACCGTGCCCGCCGGACCCGAGTGATCGGGCCACATCAGCTCGAATGCGTCACGCGCCGCCTCCTCAGCGACACCGATCAGCAGCGACGGCTGTTCAGGTCGGTGAGCGCGCCCCTCCAGGACTTTACCGCTGGCGTCGGCCCGCAACCCGAGCACGTCCTCGCGGCCCTCGACACTGACCCCGATCGCGGCGTAGATCGGACGGTTGGTCACCTGACTGTCGCAGACCTTCACCACGATGGCATCGATGAAGATCGCGGCATGCACACTGTCGAGGGGCCGGTTGACCCAGTCGGTCATTTCCTCGATCACTTTCTCGGTGATTCATGGTTTCGTGTCCGAGCCAGAGCGCGATCACCGACGGGTCGACCCCGGCGTGCAGCAACGCCATCGCGGCGGTGTGACGTAGGGTGTACGGCGAAACGTGTTTGGTCTGCAACGTGAGGTTGGTGCGCGCAGCGGTGACCGCGTGTCTGGTGACTAGGTGCTCGACGGCGTCACGGCTGAGTGGTCGGCCGGATCGGGTGCAGAAGATCGGGTCGGTGTCGGCGTCGCCGCGTTCCACCAGCCAGATACTCAGCGCGGCAACGGTTGTCATGGTCAGCGGGGTGACACGGTACTTGCGCCCCTTGCCGTGGCAGCGCAGGTGCGGATCGGCGCACAGGTGCGCGTCCTGGCAGCGGAGTCCGATCAGTTCAGACACTTGCAGTCCGGTTTGCACTGCCACTTGCAGTAGGGTGTGGTCGCGGCGACCGGTCCAGGTCGATCGATCCGGGGCGGCCAATAGCGCGCTGGTTTCCTCGTCGGTGAGGAAGCAGACGCCGGTATGGCCGTACCGTTTCGGCGGGATGGCCAGAACTCGTTGGATGAGCCAGGCGTGTTCGGGATGTCGCAGACCGGCGAAGGCGAACAGGGAATGGATGGCGGCAAGCCTAGCGTTGTGGGTGGTCACGCTGTTGGCGAGGTCGGCTTCCTGGTGCTGCAGGAACGCGCTGATCAGGGGCACGTCCCAGTCGGTCATGTCGATAGTGTTCGGTGGTATGCCGGTGCGGTCACGGGTGAACACGATCAACGTCCGGAAGGTGTCGCGGTAGGCGGTGACGGTGTTGGGGCTGGCCTGCCGCTGAGTCATCAGATGGTCGGTGAAGAACGCTTCGAGAAGCGGCGCGAGCGTGGGCATGGCAGGGCTCTCCTTTTGCGGTGGTGGAAACGGGATCTTCCTGAACAGCCTCTGATCGGCCATTGTGAATCCGAACGTTGCGGCGCGATCACCAGCTCCAGCCCCGAATCCGCACTGCTGTACGGCATAACGATTGCCGGTCATCCTAGTCAAGCCTTCACGGTGCGAGAGGAATCGCAGGCACCTCACGCCCATGTTGGGTCAGTGGATGTCGATGCCGCCAGTTTGGGTCTTGACTGTGATTGTGTTGCCCGCATAGCGGTTGCTGGGGATCGTGACAGTCGGGGTGCCGACGACGCTGGTGGCGTCGATGTAGTAGTCGGCCTGAGAGATAGTCAGGTTGATGTGACCGGCGGCCACCGTGGTGGGGGCTGTCGAGAAGCTGGCCAGGACTTCGCCGCTGTCGGTGGTGGCGGTGAGCTGGTTGGAGCGGCTGTTGTGTACAAAACACTGCTCGCGATGGTGTTGGGGCATTCGCCCAGGACGGTAACTAGATCGTAGGCGGCTCACGCGACGCCTATCCAGTGGAACTGGTTAGCATTCCCCCGATGTGGAGCAGCTGCGGGCGCTGAATGCTGACATTGTGGCGCAGCGAGCGGCAGCGGAGGCCTTGGAGGCATACTTCGCCGGCTGCCGCCTGTTCGTTGAGGGATTCGGGGTCGATCGCGGCCCGGATTTTCGCACTCGCCTACCAGCGGAACCTCGTCGGCGACCTCACCGCTGGGCGCTAGGTTGCTTGTACCGCCGATCGGCATGCGTTGATGCGGTTGACGGCCCGTCGGCACTGTATGTTGCCGCAGCGCCCGGACAGCGAACCACAGTGCGGCGACACCGGTCGGGATTTCCCCGCATACCGCCATCAGAATCGACACAGGGAGCCCGCCGCTGGACATCGATGTTCCGACATCGAACAGGGCGTCGGCGAAGAACAGCCCGGCGCCGACCGCCGCGCTAAGTGCAGCAGCGGGACTTCGGCGCAGCAGCAGCAGCAGCGTTACTGACGCACTGACCGCCTCTGCTGTGTCGAGACCAAGCCACAGCAGAGGCCAGTGCACCACGTTCATGGTCCGCGGAAGGGTACAAACAACGAAGACGCACCACGGGATCAGCAACACCGCAACAGCCCCGGCGCCCACCACCGCCCACCTGTGGACCGGCGACAGCGCGGCCCCCCGCGGTCGGTTGTGGAACCAACGCTTCCGAATCGTCCGCCGTCCCTTATGGGATACCGAAGTTGCAGACTTCGTGATTCTTATCGGATCAGTGCGGGTTGAGGTAGGACCGTGCTTTGTCCAAATCAGCATGTTCTCCAGTCTGGTGATCTCGGATGGGGAAGTCAGCCAGGAATACCGACCAATCCGGGGTAGGGTTTTCCCGCCTGAACCTGTTGGACGGTAAGGACTTTCGGTAAAGACCGCGGCGCCTTCAGCTTGATCGTCGCCGCTCACCCCGCGTTTGGACACATGATGCAGAACAGGCCGCGCTCGCAGCCTGACCGCGCACCGAAACGGCCACCCCCTCGACAAGCCGGAACACCACAGTGGACAGGTTGGATTCGAAGCCAGCAGCCCCCACCTCGCCCGAAACCAGCCGATCTCACTCAAATGAATACCCGAATTACGGCGGTGGATCCAGGCTCAGTCAGCCAGCAGGTGGGCGTCAAGACCGATCCCGGTTCCAGTCACAAGATCACGGTCCGGTCCAACGGTGGCGATCTGTCGTGGTCTCTGCAGGCTGACGTTGTCCGGGGCATGTTCACGCCCGCCGACAGCCATGCCGGAGCGTACGTCAGGATGCGAGGAAGTCGTCCACCTGTATGCCCAGCCTGTTGTGCTCCGCCTGCTCCCGCACGAATTCCGCGAGTGCGATGTCGAGTACGCCCAGCCCGAAGGGGGAATAGACCACGTGCTGCCCTGGATTATGCCGGATGTGCGCGGTGCCGCGCAGCAACGCCCCGATCTGCGCCGCGACGAAGTCCCGGTTCCCGGTGTGCTGTTCGGTGAGGTGCAGTGACGTGCGCTCACGGCAGACGTGGTCGGTGTCGTCTACGACGTTGACCGCGTCAAGGATGGTCTCCACGGTCAGGTCACGCAGCGAGATGTGCAGCACGATGGTGCCCGGTGCGCAGGGCGACAGGTCCAGGTGAGGCTCGGCTGCGGTGGTGGCCAGGGAGATGAGCGGGTGTGTGGCGAGGGCCTCGTCGAGGTCCGTCACGGTCACCGCTCGCACTCCTGGCACTGCCTTGGCGCAGGTCTGCGCGAACGCCTCGGTACGCGCTGGATCCTGGTCGTAGAGTGCGGCCTGACCGAGGCTGGGCAGGGCAGCCTTGAGAAAGCGCAGGATCTCGAGGTTGATCACACCACAGCCGACGAGCGACACTCCGGTGGGCGGAGCGTGGCCGCTGAGGACGCGCGCGGCCAGGGCGGCACTGGCCGCCGTGCGCTTGGCGGAAATAACCGAACCCTCGAGAAACGCCGAAGGGCGGCCGTTCTCCAGGGAGTTGAGGACGACGGTCGCGCTCGCCCGCTCTAGGTTGGCTGCGACATTGCCGGGGAAGGAAGCGATCCACTTCATCCCCGCGACGGGCGAGGCGCCGCCCCGGTAGGCGGGCAGGCCGATGATGCGGTCGCGCTCGTGTTCCTCCTCGGGGAAGCGCAGGAAAGTCGAGTGTGGTAGCGCCGTGCTGCCCTCATCGTGCAGCCGGTATGCCTCGGCGACAAGGTCGATGATGTCCAGTTCCCGGCCTTTCAGGGTCTCCACCACGTCGGATCGCCGAAGGATAAGCATGCCGGTTCGTTCCTCTCGATAGCACGGTTGTGACTGGACGATCAACAGCCCAATCCAGTCCTGTGCCGACCCTGCCTCCGCCGCCTATACCGCGTCTTTAAATAGAAAGCGGATAGAGCCGTTCCCGACGCTGGAGGACGGACATGCTGGAGACAAGGAGCAAGCTGTGGCCATCCGCCATCTCATCTCTCTCGATGACCTGACCGATGTTGACCTGCGTTCGATCGTGACCCGCGGTGCCGGGTTCTCATCGGGCGCGTTGGCGCCCGCGCTACCGTTGGAGGGGACGGTCGTCGGAATCTACTTCCGCAAGACCTCCACCCGGACCCGTACCGCCTTCTCCTCCGGTGCTCTGCGGCTCGGCGCGCAGATCATCGCGTACAACGGCAACGATCTGCAGACGAACACCGGGGAGACCAGCGAGGACACCGGTCGGGTCTTCTCACGCATGCTCGACACGCTGGTGGCCCGGACCTCAGGCGACCCGGCCGAGCTGCGGGCTTGGGCCGCTCAGGACCGTATGTCGGTGGTGAACGCGATGAGCGCGGACGAACACCCCACCCAGGGACTGGCCGATCTCACCACGCTGCTGCGACATTTCGGCCGGATAGAAGGACTGCGTGTGCTCTACGTCGGCGAGGGCAACAACACCGCCGCCGCGCTCGCCCTGGGGCTGACCCGTTTCCCAGGCACCGAGCTTGAACTGCGGACGCCGGAGGACTATGGGGTCAGCGAAGACGTGCGGCTGCGGGCCGCGGCCCTGACCGCCACACATGGGTCGGCCATCTGCGAGCGGCACGACATGACGGGCCTCCCTGCAGACGTGGACGTCATCTACACCTCGCGATGGCAGACCACGGGCACCAGCAAGCCCGATCCCGGCTGGCGGCGGTCCTTCGCGCCATTCCAGGTCACGGAGGCACTGTGGGAGGGCAGCCCCAAGGCCGTCTTTCTGCACGACCTGCCCGCCCACCGGGGCGAGGAGGTTACGGCGGGGGTGCTGGACGGTCCGCGCAGTATCGCCTTCGACCAAGCCGAGAACAAGATGCACAGCGCGATGGCGGTGCTGGAGTGGTGTCGGGCCGGCAGCATCGCGGACGAAGCCGCCGGCGGTCCCCGGTGAGTCTGCTCGACGGATCCGCACAGGGTGCGGTGCAAGCCGAGACACTCCCTCTGCGCCGCAATCGTGACTTCCTCCTGCTGTGGATTGGCGCTGGCGTCTCGCTCCTCGGCCTCCGCACGAGCGTAGTTGCCTACCCGCTGCTCATGCTCTGGTACGGGGACAGCCCTATAGGAGCGGGGATGGTCGGATTCGCCGTCCTGTTGCCGCAGTTGTTGGTGCAACTGCCCGCTGGCGCACTGGTCGACCGCTGGGACCGGCGGCGGCTGCTGATCGGATGCGACATTGCCGGGATGCTGGTTATGGGCGCCGTCGTGATGATGCTGGCCTCGGGGCGGCTGTGGCTGCCTGCACTGATGGGGGCGGCGTTCGTCGACGGAGCGGCGGGGCTCACCTACCGGCTTGCCGAGCGGGCTGCCATTAGCCATGTTGTGCCTTCCTCCCAGCTGCCTCGGGCCCTGGGGCAGAACGAGGCGCGCGGACAGGCGGCCGGGCTGCTCGGCCAGCCGGCCGGCAGCGGCTTTTTCACCCTCGGGCATTGGGTGCCGTTCGGTTTCACCGCCGTGTCCCATCTCATCGCCCTCGTCACCCTGTTGTTCATCCGCAAGGACCTCCAAGGGGAGCGGACCGCACCCACCCGAAACGTCCGGTCTGAAGTGGCCGAAGGAGTGCAGTGGGTGTGGCGGCAGCGGTTTATGCGGGCCGCCGTCGGGCTGATCTCCGGGAGCAATCTGCTATTCCAGGTCCTTGTCTTGACCCTTGCGCTCATCGTCAAGGAGCACGGCGGATCGGCGCTGACCGTCGGTCTCATCGGTCTGGTGGCCGGGCTGGGCGGCGTGGTAGGGGCGTTGGCAGGGGCGTGGGCGGTCGACCGGGTGCGGCTGTTCACCGTGCTCGCCGGATCGCTCGGCGCCTGGACGGCGCTGATGGTGCCAGTCGCCTTCACCAGCGACCCATGGCTGCTCGGACTGCTACTGGCTGGGATGAGTTTCGCCGGTGCGCTGATGAACGTGGTGGCGGGGGTGCGCCAGGTGCGAGTCACCCCGAACGCGCTGCAGGGACGAGTCACCAGCGTATTCGCGCTCCTCGGTTCCGGCTTGGGGTCGGCCGGTGCGCTCGTTGGCGGACTGCTGCTGAGCGCCTTCGGCACGTGTGCCACGGCCTTGGCCGTCGCCGCAGCGATGGGCTTGCTGGCGCTGACCGCTGTTGTCGCCCCCGCACTGCGCGACGACGCCGTCGAAGCCCGGGGCCCGGGCTGTCAAGCAATTTAGCCTCAATACCGTTCAGTTAAGGAACTCGGATGGTGCGCGAACACGCCTTCGTAGGAACCTTCGGAATGCAACGCCATCCCGATCGAGAAGTACGCCATTACCCGTGCCGGTTGCGTTGCTCGGTGCGGCCTGCCTCCGCAATCACCTCGTCGACGACATCAGCAGGGAAGACCCTGGTCAAGAGGCCGATTGATACCAAATCTGACAATCGGCGATCCGATTCCGGCTTCACCCATCCTGAACGAGGCATGGCGATCATCCTATCATCCGTGCCATTAACTGAACGGTATTGAATTTAGCCTCGATCCAACGTGGAAATGTGCGGGTGAGGGTGTCTTGAAATAGGGAAAGTGGTTTCTGAACTGGGATGATTGATGTTCTTTACGCAACAATCAAGACCAGATCGGAAAGACACTTTTAGTGCGATTGTCCACATGCTCGCCGCGGAGTCCACGCGGTTCGATGATAACAACCACTATGCTGCAACCGTCGGTGCAGTCGTCGATCGTCTGGCTCGGTTCTGTGTCGCCGCGCACGTGGTTCTCGTGAGTTCAACTTCTGAGGTTGAGCGTCACTACGCCTGGCAGCGGCTGGCGGAACCCTCAGTTGCTTACGGCGACATGGTTTCTGAGGTTTCCGCCGAGTGCCGGACCTCAGCGGAGTCAATACTGCGACGACGGAATGAGGGGCACCATGCTGGACGACGCCATTTGCTGGGAAAACGATCTGTTGGTGGATATTCGGCGAATCGGCCCTACTAATCCCGCGGTCGTCGAAGCGGCGCTGGATGGTCAGCGATACCGAGCGCGCGGTGCTGGCCGGGGAGTTGATGCGGGTCGCCGCGCACGTGGCAACGCCTCGGCACAACCCGCAGACCCTCCCGCCGCCAGGCACAATGCCTGGTGCCAACGCCGAATCCATCAACTTGTCGGCGGGCGCGGGCTGCGCGTCGCAGACCGCCGCGAGGGTGGCCATACGATTGCGGTTCGGCTTCTCACCGCAGGCAACCTGTTGCATGCTAACCGGATCGACCCGCCAAGATCATCGAAAGTGCCGACAGACAGCGGATTGTCGTCCTGGGGCTAGAAATTGCGCACTGCGACACTGAACGCTGATACCGGCGAGTATGGGTCGAATATAGCCGTGGTCATTACTGTCCGGCCTATGCGAACAAGGCGACGGCCGGGTCGTCCTGCTCAGGTCGGCGTGTCAGCGGGCGGAACGTCTAGCTGCCAATTCTCGTACGTGCAGCAGGTACTCTGGTTTTTGTACAAGATGGTGCCTACCAGCGGCGCGTTCAACATCGGCGTGGCCCTGAGGGGGCGGTCGGCGATTGCCCTGGACGTCTTGGCGGCTGCGGTCATGGTGACAGCCGAGCGACACCCGCCGGTTCGCACCAGCATCACCGAAATGGATGGGAAACCGACCCCGGTTACCGCCGAGCATGGCATGACCACTACCCCCTCGGTCCGCAACCTTCCGAGCGCCACTGACGAGGAGCTGCGGCGGGCCGTGTATGTCAAGTTCATCACGGTGTTTGCATTGCGCGAGGAGGGTGCGTTCCGATTCGTGCTGCTGGGGCGTGCGCGCATCGAGTCCGTGCTCCTCATCAGGGGCCACCACATCCCCACCGACGCCACATCCAACACGGTACTCATGGGCGGCCTGCTGGACGTCTACGACCGACTGGCCCACAACGACGGCAACACCCTCTTCACGCCCACTGCGACCTACGCTGGGGAAGCCGAGTTGCTGCCCTCTGACCGCGCCGAACGTCTAGAGCGATATCGGCGTGGGCTATACGACGGGCTGCTGGCCGCCGAGCTGCCGCAACGTGCTAATGGAGCTGACCGCGGTCCGCGTTGCGCCGCCCAACCTCGATACCGACATCATGCAACTGGACGATGTCCCGCCAAGTATTTCTAGTGCCCGTAAATAAGCGTAGGTCCGGAAGAAACAGCGGCCGGACGCGGGAGAGTAGGAGCTTCCAAATGAATACGAATCCGTTCGACGACGAGTCTGGCATCTTTCATGTGCTGACGAATGAGGAAGAACAGTACTCACTGTGGCCAGTTTTTGCGGAGGTGCCTTCAGGGTGGAAAATCGTATTGGGCGAAGCCAGTCGTGCTGACTGTATCGAATATGTCGAAAAGAGTTGGAAAGATATGCGACCGAAGAGTCTGAGGGAAGCTATGCATGCGGCGTTGACCAGAGCCTGACGTGTAGAGATCTTAGGTCAAGAGAACCATTATCCATAGTTGAGGAGCTGGATATCGCGTGCGAGAGGCTCGCAAGATATATGGTTTCGTGGAGGCAATCTGCTGCGGACGATGCCGTTGCGGCAGTCGGATGGCATTGCTCCCGACACGAAGGCAACCAGTTTCTCGCTGAATCGGCTGAGTGAATAACAGTCATGGTATTGCGGTCGCGGGCGCCTAGAGTCCGGTGATTTGGTTACCTGTAGGTGTAGCTGCGTATCGTTGACTGTATTGGCGTTAATATCGATCACTTTCTGTTGCTCATTATCGGTGTAGTTTGCGCATTGGGAGAGTTAAGAGATGTCTGTCGCCCGACTTTCGGTAACCGCTGCTCAGCGTGAGATATGGATAGATCATGAGCTGGATCCCCAATCGTCTGCTCATCGTATCGGGCAGTATCTTGATATTTGCGGCGAGGTTGATCCGGCTCTAATCGAACAAGCGACGAGGATGGCAGTCTCGGAAGCGGATAGTCTTCAGGTTCGCTTTGTTGAAGAAGATGGTGAGATCTATCAGTACGCCTCCCGCGTATTTGACTGGCCGTTTTGTGTATTCGACTTCAGCGAGGCCGAAGATCCGTTGACTGAGGCTGAGGTTTGGATGCGTTCAGAGGTGAGCAATCCGATGCAACCGCAAAGTGGTTTACTATTCACATTCGCGCTGTTCAAGATCCGACGCAATCATTATATTTGGTACCATGGGTATCATCATCTCGTCGTTGATGGTGCCGGAGCAGCCTTGATTGCTAGACGGGTCGCTGGTATCTATTCGGCATTAGCCAAGGGCGATCCGATGCCTGTGAAGGAAGCATCACTCGACTCGCTTCATACGCTGATTCGTGAAGATGAGTCGTATCGCGCCTCAGGGCAATTGGAGTTAGATCGTGACTATTGGCATGATTATTTAGCCGGCGCCTCCAAAGATTTTTCGCTCGGAAGCAATCGAATTCTATCGGCGCGGCCCTCGCTGCGGCAAACGGGATATCTTACCGCCGGAGAGACCAGTTCACTTCGCCGTTTAGCTGCAAAGTGCGGCTCTCGGTATTCGTCATTGATCGTTGCGGTGGCGGCCATATACTTGCATCGTATGACAGGCGAGTCGGATATTCTGCTCGGCCTTCCCGTCACCGCCAGACCAACGGCTGCATTGAAGAGTATCCCTGGAATGGTCTCCAATATGGTGCCGCTACGTCTCCAGGTGCGTGCAGATACTATGATATCGGATGCGATCCGTAGTGCCGACAAAGAGATTCGCAATGCGATTCGTCATCAGCGTTATAGAGCTGAGGATATTGCACGTGATCTTGGTTTGAAGGGTGGTATTCGCAGCCTGGTTGGTTTCGACGTCAATTTCATGGCATTCGACTACGATTTCACTTTCGGAGGTCATCGTGTTCTTGAGCACAATATCTCGATAGGATACATACATGGTTCTGCGCTGACAATTTACGATCGGCGAGGAGATGCTGGTACCCGGGTAGACTTCGAAGCTAACGACGAGCTATGTCACGAAGATAGTGTTATCGGCCATCATCTGTGGATTATTCGACTGTTACGAACTCTGGCCTCAGGTGCCGATCCGGCGGGTGTGGTCGGAAGTGTCGATCTGCTCGATGCTGAGGAGCGTGACCGGATCCTGCGGGTTTGGAACGACACCGTGGTGTTGTTGCCGGCGGTGACGATTCCGGATCTGTTCGAGGCGCAGGCCCGGCGGATACCGGACGCGGTCGCGGTGATCTCCGGTGGGGCGCGGTTGAGTTATCGGCAACTCGATGCCCGGGCGAACCGTTTGGCCGGTGAGCTGATTGGGCACGGGGTGGGTCCCGACAGCATCGTGGCGGTGGCGTTGCCGCGGTCGGTGGAGTTGGTCGTGGCGTTGCTGGCGGTGTGGAAGGCCGGTGGGGCCTACCTGCCGTTGGATCCGGAGTATCCGGTCGAACGGCTCGAGTTCATGCTCACCGACGCCGTACCGGTTGTCGTGCTCACCGACCAGGCCACGGTAACAACACTGCCCGATACCGACACTCCCCGGCTACTCCTCGACCGATTCCACGTTGGCGGTGACCACGATAGCGGTCAAGACCGTGTCGAGGTCGACACCCGTACCGGGTTGTCCCTGCATAATCTGGCCTATCTGATTTACACCTCCGGCTCTACCGGCACCCCCAAAGGCGTCGCTATCACCCACCACAACCTGGTGTCGTTGTTCGAAGGGACGGCTCGGTGGTCGGGGCCGGAGGATGTGTGGGCGTGGTGTCATTCCGCGGCGTTCGATTTCTCGACCTGGGAGATCTGGGGTGCGCTCCTGCACGGGAGCAAGCTCGTGGTAGTACCGCGAGACACCGTGCGGTCGGTCATCGACCTGTGGAAGCTTGTCGTCGCGCAGGGCGTGACCATCCTGAATCAAACCCCGTCTGCCTTCTATGCACTGACCGAAACACTCGACGAAACCGCAATCAACCAGTCTGCGCTGCGCATGGTGATATTCGGTGGCGAAGCTTTGGATCCGTTCAGGCTGCGCCGCTGGTATTCGTCTGCTTCGTTCACCGGTCCTGTTCTGGTGAACATGTACGGCATCACCGAGATCACGGTGCACGCGACGAAACGGGAACTGACCGTAGACGACTTTGCCCGCAGCGACAGCCCGATCGGTGGTCCGTTGTCGAATGTGTGTGTGTTTGTGTTGGATTCGGGGTTGTGTCCGGTTCCGGTGGGGGTTGTGGGTGAGTTGTATGTGGGTGGTGCGCAGGTGGGGCGGGGGTATCACGGTCGGGCGGGGTTGACCGCGGCGCGGTTTGTGGCCGATCCGTATGGTCCTGCGGGGTCGCGGTTGTATCGCACGGGGGATTTGGTGCGGTGGCGGGCAGACGGGGTGTTGGTGTTCGTGGGTCGTGTCGATGATCAGGTGAAGGTGCGGGGGTTCCGGGTCGAGCCGGGTGAGGTCGAGGCGGTGTTGGCGTCGCATCCGCTGGTAGCGCAGGCGGTGGTGGTGGCCCGCGATGCGGGTGAGCTGGGTAAGCAGTTGGTGGGATATGTGGTGCCCGCTGACCCCGCTGCCGACGCCGTCGAGGCCGGTGGCGGTGGCAGTGAGCTGGTGGCGCGGTTGCGGCGGTTTGTGTCGTCGCGGGTGCCGGAGTACATGGTGCCGGCGGCGGTTGTGGTGGTGGAGCGGTTTCCGCTGACACCGAATGGGAAGCTGGACCGGGCGGCGTTGCCGGATCCGCAGTTCGTGTCGGGGGTCGAGTATCGGGCTCCGCGTACCGAGCAGGAACAGGTGCTGGCCGGTTTGTTCGCCGAGGTGCTGGGCCTGGCGCGGGTCGGTATCGACGACAACTTCTTCGATCTGGGTGGACATTCGCTGCTGGCTACCCGGCTGGTGAGCAGGATCCGGGCGGTGTTGGGGGTCGAGGTCCCGATCCGGGTGCTGTTCGAGGCACCGGCACCGGCAGAACTGGCCGAACGCCTCGACACCGGCGTTCGGGTGCGTCCGGCACTGTCGGTTCGGCAACGGCCGGAACGGATTCCGTTGTCGTTTGCTCAGCGGCGGTTGTGGTTCCTGCATCGGTTGGAAGACGTGTCGGCGACCTACAACATGCCTATGGCGTTGCGGGTGACCGGCGTGATGGATGTATCGGCGCTACGGGCGGCGGTGGGAGATGTGGTCGCCCGGCACGAGACATTGCGCACGGTGTTCCCGGAGGTGGATGGGGTACCGATGCAACAGATCCTTCCGATCGAGGAGATCGATCCGTCGATGTCGGTGGTCGACGTCGACCCGGCGGATATGGAAACGACACTGGTGCAGGCGGGGCGGTACGAGTTCGACCTGGCCGTCGAGGTGCCGGTGCGGGTCGCGGTGTTGCGGTGCGGGCCCGACGAGTGCGTGGTGTTGCTTTTGGTGCATCACATCGCCGGTGACGGGTGGTCTCTGTCGCCGTTGATGCGGGACCTGGTCCAGGCGTATGTGGCGCGGCGGCAGGGTGTGGCGCCGGGGTGGGAGCCGTTGCCGGTGCAGTATGTCGATTACACGCTGTGGCAGCGGGAGTTGTTGGGTGACCGTCACGATCCGGAGTCGCTGCTGTCCCAACAGTTCGATTACTGGCGAGATGAGCTGGCAGGACTGCCCGAGGTGCTGGCGTTGCCGACCGATCGGCCGCGCCCGCCGGTGGCCTCGTATCGGGGAGACCTGGTGGCGTTCGAGATCGATGTCCGGACCCGGGCAGCGGTGGAAGAACTGGCGCGGCGACACAACGCCACGGTATCGATGGTGTTGCAGGCGGGGTTGGCGGTGTTGCTGTCGCGGCTGGGGGGCGGGGACGACATCGCGATCGGGTCCCCGATCGCCGGTCGTACCGACGAGGCGTTGAACGATCTGGTCGGGTTTTTCGTCAATACATGGGTGCTGCGCACGACCTTGACCCCGGCGATGTCGTTTGCCGAGGTCCTGACGCAGGTCAAACGGAAAGCGTTGGCCGCCTACGACAATCAGGACGCACCGTTCGAGTTGCTGGTCGAACTACTCAACCCGGTCCGGTCTCCCGCGCACCACCCGTTGTTTCAGGTGTCGCTGGCCTTCCAGAACAACACCCTGCCCGATCTGCGGTTCCCGCAGGCACAGATCGAATGGATCGCGGCCCCGACCGGCACGTCGCGGTTCGATCTGTTCTTCAACATCACCGACACACCTACCGGCAACGGATCCAGCAGTGGGTGGGGTGGGTTCGTCGAGTACGCGACCGACCTGTTCGACCGAGAAACTATCCAGACACTGGTGGCCCGGTTCGTGCGAGTGTTGTCTCAGATCACTACCGATCCGGCGGGTGTGGTCGGAAGTGTCGATCTGCTCGATGCTGAGGAGCGTGACCGGATCCTGCGGGTTTGGAACGACACCGCCATCCCCGTGACGGCTGAGGCCACTCTGTCCGACTTGTTCGAAGCCCAGGTCGCCCGCACCCCCGACGCGATTGCAGTCACGTCCGAGGGCACGAGCTTGTCCTACGCGGAGTTCTCCGCACGTGTACATAAGCTGGCACGCTGGCTCATACAGCGAGGCGTCGGCGCGGAATCGTTTGTAGCCCTGGGCATACGCCGCTCGATTGATCTAGCGGTCGGCGTATATGCAGTGGTCGTAGCCGGTGGTGCCTACGTGCCCCTGGACCCGGATCATCCAATCGAGCGCACCGCATACATCCTCGCAGCCACAGCACCAGCATGCGTACTCACTTCCAGCGACGACATTCTCATCGATAGCACACAGGTGCGCATCGATTCGCTCGACCTGTCCGGCTATTCAGCCGCGCCGGTGACCGACGTGGAACGGCGGACTCTGGTGCGGGCGGACAACACCGCGTACATGATCTTTACCTCTGGTTCGACTGGCCGCCCTAAAGGGGTGGCGGTCAGTCACCGCGCGATTGTCAATCGTCTCATCTGGATGCAGGTTGCCTACGGTCTTGCTGGCGACGATGTGGTGCTGCAGAAGACTCCGGCAACATTCGACGTGTCAGTTTGGGAGTTCTTCTGGCCGTTGCAGAACGGTGCACGCTTAGTGGTTACTAAGCCGGACGGGCACCGCGACCCGGTGTATCTAGCTGGGCTGATCGCGACCGAAGGCGTGACCGTCACCCACTTCGTTCCGTCGATGCTGGCGGCGTTTGTTGCTGAGGCGGCCGCATCGCAGTGCAGTTCGCTGCGGATGGTGTTCACCTCCGGTGAGGCCCTGCAACCGGAGCTCGCCCATCGCCTGCGCGAGCTAACCGGCGCCGAATTGCACAATCTGTATGGCCCGACCGAAGCCGCTGTCGACGTTACCCACCACACGGTCGTCGACGCCGACATCAACACAGTGCCGATTGGGTCGCCGTTGTCGAATGTGTGTGTGTTTGTGTTGGATTCGGGGTTGTGTCCGGTTCCGGTGGGGGTTGTGGGTGAGTTGTATGTGGGTGGTGCGCAGGTGGGGCGGGGGTATCACGGTCGGGCGGGGTTGACCGCGGCGCGGTTTGTGGCCGATCCGTATGGTCCTGCGGGGTCGCGGTTGTATCGCACGGGGGATTTGGTGCGGTGGCGGGCAGACGGGGTGTTGGTGTTCGTGGGTCGTGTCGATGATCAGGTGAAGGTGCGGGGGTTCCGGGTCGAGCCGGGTGAGGTCGAGGCGGTGTTGGCGTCGCATCCGCTGGTAGCGCAGGCGGTGGTGGTGGCCCGCGATGCGGGTGAGCTGGGTAAGCAGTTGGTGGGATATGTGGTGCCCGCTGACCCCGCTGCCGACGCCGTCGAGGCCGGTGGCGGTGGCAGTGAGCTGGTGGCGCGGTTGCGGCGGTTTGTGTCGTCGCGGGTGCCGGAGTACATGGTGCCGGCGGCGGTTGTGGTGGTGGAGCGGTTTCCGCTGACACCGAATGGGAAGCTGGACCGGGCGGCGTTGCCGGATCCGCAGTTCGTGTCGGGGGTCGAGTATCGGGCTCCGCGTACCGAGCAGGAACAGGTGCTGGCCGGTTTGTTCGCCGAGGTGCTGGGCCTGGCGCGGGTCGGTATCGACGACAACTTCTTCGATCTGGGTGGACATTCGCTGCTGGCTACCCGGCTGGTGAGCAGGATCCGGGCGGTGTTGGGGGTCGAGGTCCCGATCCGGGTGCTGTTCGAGGCACCGGCACCGGCAGAACTGGCCGAACGCCTCGACACCGGCGTTCGGGTGCGTCCGGCACTGTCGGTTCGGCAACGGCCGGAACGGATTCCGTTGTCGTTTGCTCAGCGGCGGTTGTGGTTCCTGCATCGGTTGGAAGACGTGTCGGCGACCTACAACATGCCTATGGCGTTGCGGGTGACCGGCGTGATGGATGTATCGGCGCTACGGGCGGCGGTGGGAGATGTGGTCGCCCGGCACGAGGCACTGCGCACGATCTTCGTCGAGAACGACGGGGTGCCGGTACAGCAGATCCTCGATACCGATACCGATACCGATACCGATACCGATACCGATACCGATACCGATACCGCGGTGCCGATGTCGGTGGTCGACGTCGACCCGGCGGATATGGAAACGACACTGGTGCAGGCGGGGCGGTACGAGTTCGACCTGGCCGTCGAGGTGCCGGTGCGGGTCGCGGTGTTGCGGTGCGGGCCCGACGAGTGCGTGGTGTTGCTTTTGGTGCATCACATCGCCGGTGACGGGTGGTCTCTGTCGCCGTTGATGCGGGACCTGGTCCAGGCGTATGTGGCGCGGCGGCAGGGTGTGGCGCCGGGGTGGGAGCCGTTGCCGGTGCAGTATGTCGATTACACGCTGTGGCAGCGGGAGTTGTTGGGTGACCGTCACGATCCGGAGTCGCTGCTGTCCCAACAGTTCGATTACTGGCGAGATGAGCTGGCAGGACTGCCCGAGGTGCTGGCGTTGCCGACCGATCGGCCGCGCCCGCCGGTGGCCTCGTATCGGGGAGACCTGGTGGCGTTCGAGATCGATGTCCGGACCCGGGCAGCGGTGGAAGAACTGGCGCGGCGACACAACGCCACGGTATCGATGGTGTTGCAGGCGGGGTTGGCGGTGTTGCTGTCGCGGCTGGGGGGCGGGGACGACATCGCGATCGGGTCCCCGATCGCCGGTCGTACCGACGAGGCGTTGAACGATCTGGTCGGGTTTTTCGTCAATACATGGGTGCTGCGCACGACCTTGACCCCGGCGATGTCGTTTGCCGAGGTCCTGACGCAGGTCAAACGGAAAGCGTTGGCCGCCTACGACAATCAGGACGCACCGTTCGAGTTGCTGGTCGAACTACTCAACCCGGTCCGGTCTCCCGCGCACCACCCGTTGTTTCAGGTGTCGCTGGCCTTCCAGAACAACACCCTGCCCGATCTGCGGTTCCCGCAGGCACAGATCGAATGGATCGCGGCCCCGACCGGCACGTCGCGGTTCGATCTGTTCTTCAACATCACCGACACACCTACCGGCAACGGATCCAGCAGTGGGTGGGGTGGGTTCGTCGAGTACGCGACCGACCTGTTCGACCGAGAAACTATCCAGACACTGGTGGCCCGGTTCGTGCGAGTGTTGTCTCAGATCACTACCGATCCGGCGGGTGTGGTCGGAAGTGTCGATCTGCTCGATGCTGAGGAGCGTGACCGGATCCTGCGGGTTTGGAACGACACCGTGGTGTTGTTGCCGGCGGTGACGATTCCGGATCTGTTCGAGGCGCAGGCCCGGCGGATACCGGACGCGGTCGCGGTGATCTCCGGTGGGGCGCGGTTGAGTTATCGGCAACTCGATGCCCGGGCGAACCGTTTGGCCGGTGAGCTGATTGGGCACGGGGTGGGTCCCGACAGCATCGTGGCGGTGGCGTTGCCGCGGTCGGTGGAGTTGGTCGTGGCGTTGCTGGCGGTGTGGAAGGCCGGTGGGGCCTACCTGCCGTTGGATCCGGAGTATCCGGTCGAACGGCTCGAGTTCATGCTCACCGACGCCGTACCGGTTGTCGTGCTCACCGACCAGGCCACGGTAACAACACTGCCCGATACCGACACTCCCCGGCTACTCCTCGACCGATTCCACGTTGGCGGTGACCACGATAGCGGTCAAGACCGTGTCGAGGTCGACACCCGTACCGGGTTGTCCCTGCATAATCTGGCCTATCTGATTTACACCTCCGGCTCTACCGGCACCCCCAAAGGCGTCGCTATCACCCACCACAACCTGGTCAATCTCGTCTGCCAGGCGTGGTCGATCGAGTGC
Source organism: Nocardia sp. NBC_01499 (assembly GCF_045040275.1). Classification (NCBI taxonomy): domain Bacteria; kingdom Bacillati; phylum Actinomycetota; class Actinomycetes; order Mycobacteriales; family Nocardiaceae; genus Nocardia; species Nocardia sp. NBC_01499. The sequence continues at coordinate 7,639,792 of NZ_CP109426.1, forward strand.
GGCGATCGGATCCTGGTGCATTCGTCGATGGCGTTCGATGCCTCCACTTACGAGATCTGGCCGACCCTCGTCGGTGGCGGGGCGCTAGTCCTCAGCAGCCAGCAGCGATCCGACGTCGGGGAGATGGCACGACTGATCCAGTCCCATCGGGTGACGAAGATGTTCGCCACATCCGCGCTGCTGCCAGAGCTCGTGGAATATGTAGAACACCGGCAGGACAATCCGCTGGAAAGCCTGCAGCAGATAATCGCCGGTGGCGCCGTGCTGGTCCCCGCGGCGGTCCGGGCTCTCAAAACCGCCCACGGGCGTGTTGAGGTGGTAAATGGGTACGGCCCGACGGAGACGACGGTGTTCGCGACCCACTTCACGGTTGATATCGGAGACGATGTGGGTGAGGCGGTGCCGATTGGGTCGCCGTTGTCGAATGTGTGTGTGTTTGTGTTGGATTCGGGGTTGTGTCCGGTTCCGGTGGGGGTTGTGGGTGAGTTGTATGTGGGTGGTGCGCAGGTGGGGCGGGGGTATCACGGTCGGGCGGGGTTGACCGCGGCGCGGTTTGTGGCCGATCCGTATGGTCCTGCGGGGTCGCGGTTGTATCGCACGGGGGATTTGGTGCGGTGGCGGGCAGACGGGGTGTTGGTGTTCGTGGGTCGTGTCGATGATCAGGTGAAGGTGCGGGGGTTCCGGGTCGAGCCGGGTGAGGTCGAGGCGGTGTTGGCGTCGCATCCGCTGGTAGCGCAGGCGGTGGTGGTGGCCCGCGATGCGGGTGAGCTGGGTAAGCAGTTGGTGGGATATGTGGTGCCCGCTGACCCCGCTGCCGACGCCGTCGAGGCCGGTGGCGGTGGCAGTGAGCTGGTGGGGCAGTGGCGGCGGGTGTATGAGGACCTGTACTCCGGTGCCGAGTACGGCGGGCCCGCGCAGCGGGCCGGTTTCGGTGACGACTTCAGCGGCTGGAACAGCAGCTATTCGGGGTCGGCAATCCCGGTAGAGCAGATGCGGGAATGGCGATCGGTCACGGTGCGACGGATCCAGAGCTTGGGTGTGAGGCGTGTGCTCGAGATCGGTGTCGGGTCGGGGTTGTTGCTATCGCAGCTGGCGCCCGAATGCGAGGAGTATTGGGCCACCGACTTCTCTGCAGCGGCGATCGACGAACTTGAGCAGGGGCTGCGCCAGTCCGGGGCCGACTGGGTTGATCGGGTCTTTGTACGTGTTCAGGCCGCCGACGATGTCACCGGCTTACCCAAAGACTATTTCGACACGGTGGTAGTGAACTCGGTGGTGCAGTACTTCCCCAGCGAGGGGTACCTGCGCCGGGTTATCACACAGGCGCTGGGGTTACTGGCCCCCGGCGGTGCCCTGTTTCTGGGCGATATCAGGAACCTGGCGCTTGTCGAGGAATTCGCCATGGAAACCGCGATCGCCCGCGGCGGTGGTGGTGATCCTGCCGCGGTGCGCGAACGGGCGCGTCGCAGTGTCTCCGCCGAGCAGGAACTGCTCGTCGCGCCGGAATACTTCGCGGTGTTGGCTGCTGCCCTGGAGGAGACAGTGGCGGTGGACATCGAGCTCAAACGCGGCTTGTCGGTCAACGAGTTGACCCGCTATCGCTACGACGTCGTCGTCCGCAAAACCCCGGCGCGGGTATTGTCGGTAGCCGACGCACCACAAGTGGAATTCGTCGACCGCGCCTGGCTGGAGTCGGCGTTGCGCGCCCACCACGGCGGATCGGTGCGCGTCACCGCTATCCCGCACGCTGGGCTGATCGACCAGGTTGCGGCCGCGCATCGTATCCGGGCTGGCCGGTCGGTGATCGCTGGTGCTGGTCGGCTCGGCACCGAGTCGATTCTGCCCGAATCAGCAGACCGGCGCGGCGACGGGTTGCTGCCGGAGGATCTGCACACGATAGGCCGCCGGCTCGGGTTCGCTACCGGGGTCACCTGGTCTGAGTACCCGGATCGTGTGGACGCGGTGTTCGTCGATTCCTCGATCGCCAGCGGCAAACAGGTCACCGACGTGTTCACGGCACCGGCGCCGCCGGCTGAACCAGACCGATACACCAACAACCCGCACACCGGTCTGTTGGTGGCGCGGTTGCGGCGGTTTGTGTCGTCGCGGGTGCCGGAGTACATGGTGCCGGCGGCGGTTGTGGTGGTGGAGCGGTTTCCGCTGACACCGAATGGGAAGCTGGACCGGGCGGCGTTGCCGGATCCGCAGTTCGTGTCGGGGGTCGAGTATCGGGCTCCGCGTACCGAGCAGGAACAGGTGCTGGCCGGTTTGTTCGCCGAGGTGCTGGGCCTGGCGCGGGTCGGTATCGACGACAACTTCTTCGATCTGGGTGGACATTCGCTGCTGGCTACCCGGCTGGTGAGCAGGATCCGGGCGGTGTTGGGGGTCGAGGTCCCGATCCGGGTGCTGTTCGAGGCACCGGCACCGGCAGAACTGGCCGAACGCCTCGACACCGGCGTTCGGGTGCGTCCGGCACTGTCGGTTCGGCAACGGCCGGAACGGATTCCGTTGTCGTTTGCTCAGCGGCGGTTGTGGTTCCTGCATCGGTTGGAAGACGTGTCGGCGACCTACAACATGCCTATGGCGTTGCGGGTGACCGGCGTGATGGATGTATCGGCGCTACGGGCGGCGGTGGGAGATGTGGTCGCCCGGCACGAGACATTGCGCACGGTGTTCCCGGAGGTGGATGGGGTACCGATGCAACAGATCCTTCCGATCGAGGAGATCGATCCGTCGATGTCGGTGGTCGACGTCGACCCGGCGGATATGGAAACGACACTGGTGCAGGCGGGGCGGTACGAGTTCGACCTGGCCGTCGAGGTGCCGGTGCGGGTCGCGGTGTTGCGGTGCGGGCCCGACGAGTGCGTGGTGTTGCTTTTGGTGCATCACATCGCCGGTGACGGGTGGTCTCTGTCGCCGTTGATGCGGGACCTGGTCCAGGCGTATGTGGCGCGGCGGCAGGGTGTGGCGCCGGGGTGGGAGCCGTTGCCGGTGCAGTATGTCGATTACACGCTGTGGCAGCGGGAGTTGTTGGGTGACCGTCACGATCCGGAGTCGCTGCTGTCCCAACAGTTCGATTACTGGCGAGATGAGCTGGCAGGACTGCCCGAGGTGCTGGCGTTGCCGACCGATCGGCCGCGCCCGCCGGTGGCCTCGTATCGGGGAGACCTGGTGGCGTTCGAGATCGATGTCCGGACCCGGGCAGCGGTGGAAGAACTGGCGCGGCGACACAACGCCACGGTATCGATGGTGTTGCAGGCGGGGTTGGCGGTGTTGCTGTCGCGGCTGGGGGGCGGGGACGACATCGCGATCGGGTCCCCGATCGCCGGTCGTACCGACGAGGCGTTGAACGATCTGGTCGGGTTTTTCGTCAATACATGGGTGCTGCGCACGACCTTGACCCCGGCGATGTCGTTTGCCGAGGTCCTGACGCAGGTCAAACGGAAAGCGTTGGCCGCCTACGACAATCAGGACGCACCGTTCGAGTTGCTGGTCGAACTACTCAACCCGGTCCGGTCTCCCGCGCACCACCCGTTGTTTCAGGTGTCGCTGGCCTTCCAGAACAACACCCTGCCCGATCTGCGGTTCCCGCAGGCACAGATCGAATGGATCGCGGCCCCGACCGGCACGTCGCGGTTCGATCTGTTCTTCAACATCACCGACACACCTACCGGCAACGGATCCAGCAGTGGGTGGGGTGGGTTCGTCGAGTACGCGACCGACCTGTTCGACCGAGAAACTATCCAGACACTGGTGGCCCGGTTCGTGCGAGTGTTGTCTCAGATCACTACCGATCCGGCGGGTGTGGTCGGAAGTGTCGATCTGCTCGATGCTGAGGAGCGTGACCGGATCCTGCGGGTTTGGAACGACACCGTGGTGTTGTTGCCGGCGGTGACGATTCCGGATCTGTTCGAGGCGCAGGCCCGGCGGATACCGGACGCGGTCGCGGTGATCTCCGGTGGGGCGCGGTTGAGTTATCGGCAACTCGATGCCCGGGCGAACCGTTTGGCCGGTGAGCTGATTGGGCACGGGGTGGGTCCCGACAGCATCGTGGCGGTGGCGTTGCCGCGGTCGGTGGAGTTGGTCGTGGCGTTGCTGGCGGTGTGGAAGGCCGGTGGGGCCTACCTGCCGTTGGATCCGGAGTATCCGGTCGAACGGCTCGAGTTCATGCTCACCGACGCCGTACCGGTTGTCGTGCTCACCGACCAGGCCACGGTAACAACACTGCCCGATACCGACACTCCCCGGCTACTCCTCGACCGATTCCACGTTGGCGGTGACCACGATAGCGGTCAAGACCGTGTCGAGGTCGACACCCGTACCGGGTTGTCCCTGCATAATCTGGCCTATCTGATTTACACCTCCGGCTCTACCGGCACCCCCAAAGGCGTCGCTATCACCCACCACAACCTGGTGTCGTTGTTCGAAGGGACGGCTCGGTGGTCGGGGCCGGAGGATGTGTGGGCGTGGTGTCATTCCGCGGCGTTCGATTTCTCGACCTGGGAGATCTGGGGTGCGCTCCTGCACGGGAGCAAGCTCGTGGTAGTACCGCGAGACACCGTGCGGTCGGTCATCGACCTGTGGAAGCTTGTCGTCGCGCAGGGCGTGACCATCCTGAATCAAACCCCGTCTGCCTTCTATGCACTGACCGAAACACTCGACGAAACCGCAATCAACCAGTCTGCGCTGCGCATGGTGATATTCGGTGGCGAAGCTTTGGATCCGTTCAGGCTGCGCCGCTGGTATTCGTCTGCTTCGTTCACCGGTCCTGTTCTGGTGAACATGTACGGCATCACCGAGATCACGGTGCACGCGACGAAACGGGAACTGACCGTAGACGACTTTGCCCGCAGCGACAGCCCGATCGGTGGTCCGTTGTCGAATGTGTGTGTGTTTGTGTTGGATTCGGGGTTGTGTCCGGTTCCGGTGGGGGTTGTGGGTGAGTTGTATGTGGGTGGTGCGCAGGTGGGGCGGGGGTATCACGGTCGGGCGGGGTTGACCGCGGCGCGGTTTGTGGCCGATCCGTATGGTCCTGCGGGGTCGCGGTTGTATCGCACGGGGGATTTGGTGCGGTGGCGGGCAGACGGGGTGTTGGTGTTCGTGGGTCGTGTCGATGATCAGGTGAAGGTGCGGGGGTTCCGGGTCGAGCCGGGTGAGGTCGAGGCGGTGTTGGCGTCGCATCCGCTGGTAGCGCAGGCGGTGGTGGTGGCCCGCGATGCGGGTGAGCTGGGTAAGCAGTTGGTGGGATATGTGGTGCCCGCTGACCCCGCTGCCGACGCCGTCGAGGCCGGTGGCGGTGGCAGTGAGCTGGTGGCGCGGTTGCGGCGGTTTGTGTCGTCGCGGGTGCCGGAGTACATGGTGCCGGCGGCGGTTGTGGTGGTGGAGCGGTTTCCGCTGACACCGAATGGGAAGCTGGACCGGGCGGCGTTGCCGGATCCGCAGTTCGTGTCGGGGGTCGAGTATCGGGCTCCGCGTACCGAGCAGGAACAGGTGCTGGCCGGTTTGTTCGCCGAGGTGCTGGGCCTGGCGCGGGTCGGTATCGACGACAACTTCTTCGATCTGGGTGGACATTCGCTGCTGGCTACCCGGCTGGTGAGCAGGATCCGGGCGGTGTTGGGGGTCGAGGTCCCGATCCGGGTGCTGTTCGAGGCACCGGCACCGGCAGAACTGGCCGAACGCCTCGACACCGGCGTTCGGGTGCGTCCGGCACTGTCGGTTCGGCAACGGCCGGAACGGATTCCGTTGTCGTTTGCTCAGCGGCGGTTGTGGTTCCTGCATCGGTTGGAAGACGTGTCGGCGACCTACAACATGCCTATGGCGTTGCGGGTGACCGGCGTGATGGATGTATCGGCGCTACGGGCGGCGGTGGGAGATGTGGTCGCCCGGCACGAGACATTGCGCACGGTGTTCCCGGAGGTGGATGGGGTACCGATGCAACAGATCCTTCCGATCGAGGAGATCGATCCGTCGATGTCGGTGGTCGACGTCGACCCGGCGGATATGGAAACGACACTGGTGCAGGCGGGGCGGTACGAGTTCGACCTGGCCGTCGAGGTGCCGGTGCGGGTCGCGGTGTTGCGGTGCGGGCCCGACGAGTGCGTGGTGTTGCTTTTGGTGCATCACATCGCCGGTGACGGGTGGTCTCTGTCGCCGTTGATGCGGGACCTGGTCCAGGCGTATGTGGCGCGGCGGCAGGGTGTGGCGCCGGGGTGGGAGCCGTTGCCGGTGCAGTATGTCGATTACACGCTGTGGCAGCGGGAGTTGTTGGGTGACCGTCACGATCCGGAGTCGCTGCTGTCCCAACAGTTCGATTACTGGCGAGATGAGCTGGCAGGACTGCCCGAGGTGCTGGCGTTGCCGACCGATCGGCCGCGCCCGCCGGTGGCCTCGTATCGGGGAGACCTGGTGGCGTTCGAGATCGATGTCCGGACCCGGGCAGCGGTGGAAGAACTGGCGCGGCGACACAACGCCACGGTATCGATGGTGTTGCAGGCGGGGTTGGCGGTGTTGCTGTCGCGGCTGGGGGGCGGGGACGACATCGCGATCGGGTCCCCGATCGCCGGTCGTACCGACGAGGCGTTGAACGATCTGGTCGGGTTTTTCGTCAATACATGGGTGCTGCGCACGACCTTGACCCCGGCGATGTCGTTTGCCGAGGTCCTGACGCAGGTCAAACGGAAAGCGTTGGCCGCCTACGACAATCAGGACGCACCGTTCGAGTTGCTGGTCGAACTACTCAACCCGGTCCGGTCTCCCGCGCACCACCCGTTGTTTCAGGTGTCGCTGGCCTTCCAGAACAACACCCTGCCCGATCTGCGGTTCCCGCAGGCACAGATCGAATGGATCGCGGCCCCGACCGGCACGTCGCGGTTCGATCTGTTCTTCAACATCACCGACACACCTACCGGCAACGGATCCAGCAGTGGGTGGGGTGGGTTCGTCGAGTACGCGACCGACCTGTTCGACCGAGAAACCGTCAAGATGCTGACGGCGCGGTTCGTGCGGGTGCTGCAGCAGGCGATTACTCATCCGGATGATGCGATCGGGTCGGTGGATGTTCTCGACGAGACCGAACGCCACCAGGTCCTGCGGGCCTGGAATGATACCGCGGTCGTGGCCGATCCCACTGTGACGGTGGTGGGATTGGTCGAGGATCGGGTCGCAGTCACGCCGGAGGCGGTCGCGGTGATCTCCGGGGAACGGGAGTTGACCTATCGCGAGGTGAACACTCGCGCCAACAGGATGGCGCACAGGTTGATATCTGTCGGCGTGGGGCCCGACAGCATCGTCGCGGTGGCTCTTCCCCGGTCGGCGGAGCTGATCGTGGCTTTGCTGGCGGTATGGAAGGCTGGCGGTTCCTATCTGCCCGTCGATCCCGACTACCCCTCGGATCGGGTGGCGTTCATGCTCATCGACGCTGCACCGGTGATCGTGGTCACTGACCAGAACACCGGCGAACTGCTGCCCGATACCGGTATCCCACGGTTCTTCGCCGACACCATCGACGATCCCGATGCCGCCGCAAACGCGGAACAGCGGAATCCGACCGACAGTGATCGGCGCGGCTGGCTACGTCCTGCGAACCTGGCCTATCTGATTTACACCTCCGGCTCTACCGGCACCCCCAAAGGCGTCGCTATCACCCACCACAACCTGGCCAACAACATTGTGGCGACCACGGTTCTGTTGGGCGAGGGCACCTCATCTCGGATGTTGGCTAGTACTTCGACAGCGTTCGATGTTTCGGTTTTCGAGATTTTCTCCACGCTGTGCTTGGGCGGCAGCGTGGAGGTGGTCCGAGATGTTCTGGTTCTGTCGGAATGGCGTGAATGGTGTGGGGGTGTCATTAGTACGGTGCCTTCGGCTTTTGGGGAAGTCCTGAACCATACTGGCGTGACGATTACTGCCGATACGGTTGTCTTTATCGGTGAGCCGTTGACCCGGACGACGGTCGAACGTACACGGGCCTTCATCCCGGCTGTTCGGGTCATCAATGGGTACGGCCCGACGGAGACGACGGTGTTCGCGACCCACTTCACGGTTGATATCGGAGACGATGTGGGTGAGGCGGTGCCGATTGGGTCGCCGTTGTCGAATGTGTGTGTGTTTGTGTTGGATTCGGGGTTGTGTCCGGTTCCGGTGGGGGTTGTGGGTGAGTTGTATGTGGGTGGTGCGCAGGTGGGGCGGGGGTATCACGGTCGGGCGGGGTTGACCGCGGCGCGGTTTGTGGCCGATCCGTATGGTCCTGCGGGGTCGCGGTTGTATCGCACGGGGGATTTGGTGCGGTGGCGGGCAGACGGGGTGTTGGTGTTCGTGGGTCGTGTCGATGATCAGGTGAAGGTGCGGGGGTTCCGGGTCGAGCCGGGTGAGGTCGAGGCGGTGTTGGCGTCGCATCCGCTGGTAGCGCAGGCGGTGGTGGTGGCCCGCGATGCGGGTGAGCTGGGTAAGCAGTTGGTGGGATATGTGGTGCCCGCTGACCCCGCTGCCGACGCCGTCGAGGCCGGTGGCGGTGGCAGTGAGCTGGTGGCGCGGTTGCGGCGGTTTGTGTCGTCGCGGGTGCCGGAGTACATGGTGCCGGCGGCGGTTGTGGTGGTGGAGCGGTTTCCGCTGACACCGAATGGGAAGCTGGACCGGGCGGCGTTGCCGGATCCGCAGTTCGTGTCGGGGGTCGAGTATCGGGCTCCGCGTACCGAGCAGGAACAGGTGCTGGCCGGTTTGTTCGCCGAGGTGCTGGGCCTGGCGCGGGTCGGTATCGACGACAACTTCTTCGATCTGGGTGGACATTCGCTGCTGGCTACCCGGCTGGTGAGCAGGATCCGGGCGGTGTTGGGGGTCGAGGTCCCGATCCGGGTGCTGTTCGAGGCACCGGCACCGGCAGAACTGGCCGAACGCCTCGACACCGGCGTTCGGGTGCGTCCGGCACTGTCGGTTCGGCAACGGCCGGAACGGATTCCGTTGTCGTTTGCTCAGCGGCGGTTGTGGTTCCTGCATCGGTTGGAAGACGTGTCGGCGACCTACAACATGCCTATGGCGTTGCGGGTGACCGGCGTGATGGATGTATCGGCGCTACGGGCGGCGGTGGGAGATGTGGTCGCCCGGCACGAGGCACTGCGCACGATCTTCGTCGAGAACGACGGGGTGCCGGTACAGCAGATCCTCGATACCGATACCGATACCGATACCGATACCGATACCGATACCGATACCGCGGTGCCGATGTCGGTGGTCGACGTCGACCCGGCGGATATGGAAACGACACTGGTGCAGGCGGGGCGGTACGAGTTCGACCTGGCCGTCGAGGTGCCGGTGCGGGTCGCGGTGTTGCGGTGCGGGCCCGACGAGTGCGTGGTGTTGCTTTTGGTGCATCACATCGCCGGTGACGGGTGGTCTCTGTCGCCGTTGATGCGGGACCTGGTCCAGGCGTATGTGGCGCGGCGGCAGGGTGTGGCGCCGGGGTGGGAGCCGTTGCCGGTGCAGTATGTCGATTACACGCTGTGGCAGCGGGAGTTGTTGGGTGACCGTCACGATCCGGAGTCGCTGCTGTCCCAACAGTTCGATTACTGGCGAGATGAGCTGGCAGGACTGCCCGAGGTGCTGGCGTTGCCGACCGATCGGCCGCGCCCGCCGGTGGCCTCGTATCGGGGAGACCTGGTGGCGTTCGAGATCGATGTCCGGACCCGGGCAGCGGTGGAAGAACTGGCGCGGCGACACAACGCCACGGTATCGATGGTGTTGCAGGCGGGGTTGGCGGTGTTGCTGTCGCGGCTGGGGGGCGGGGACGACATCGCGATCGGGTCCCCGATCGCCGGTCGTACCGACGAGGCGTTGAACGATCTGGTCGGGTTTTTCGTCAATACATGGGTGCTGCGCACGACCTTGACCCCGGCGATGTCGTTTGCCGAGGTCCTGACGCAGGTCAAACGGAAAGCGTTGGCCGCCTACGACAATCAGGACGCACCGTTCGAGTTGCTGGTCGAACTACTCAACCCGGTCCGGTCTCCCGCGCACCACCCGTTGTTTCAGGTGTCGCTGGCCTTCCAGAACAACACCCTGCCCGATCTGCGGTTCCCGCAGGCACAGATCGAATGGATCGCGGCCCCGACCGGCACGTCGCGGTTCGATCTGTTCTTCAACATCACCGACACACCTACCGGCAACGGATCCAGCAGTGGGTGGGGTGGGTTCGTCGAGTACGCGACCGACCTGTTCGACCGAGAAACCGTCAAGATGCTGACGGCGCGGTTCGTGCGGGTGCTGCAGCAGGCGATTACTCATCCGGATGATGCGATCGGGTCGGTGGATGTTCTCGACGAGACCGAACGCCACCAGGTCCTGCGGGCCTGGAATGATACCGCGGTCGTGGCCGATCCCACTGTGACGGTGGTGGGATTGGTCGAGGATCGGGTCGCAGTCACGCCGGAGGCGGTCGCGGTGATCTCCGGGGAACGGGAGTTGACCTATCGCGAGGTGAACACTCGCGCCAACAGGATGGCGCACAGGTTGATATCTGTCGGCGTGGGGCCCGACAGCATCGTCGCGGTGGCTCTTCCCCGGTCGGCGGAGCTGATCGTGGCTTTGCTGGCGGTATGGAAGGCTGGCGGTTCCTATCTGCCCGTCGATCCCGACTACCCCTCGGATCGGGTGGCGTTCATGCTCATCGACGCTGCACCGGTGATCGTGGTCACTGACCAGAACACCGGCGAACTGCTGCCCGATACCGGTATCCCACGGTTCTTCGCCGACACCATCGACGATCCCGATGCCGCCGCAAACGCGGAACAGCGGAATCCGACCGACAGTGATCGGCGCGGCTGGCTACGTCCTGCGAACCTGGCCTATCTGATTTACACCTCCGGCTCTACCGGCACCCCCAAAGGCGTCGCTATCACCCACCACAACCTGGTCAATCTCGTCTGCCAGGCGTGGTCGATCGAGTGCGGCGATCGGATCCTGGTGCATTCGTCGATGGCGTTCGATGCCTCCACTTACGAGATCTGGCCGACCCTCGTCGGTGGCGGGGCGCTAGTCCTCAGCAGCCAGCAGCGATCCGACGTCGGGGAGATGGCACGACTGATCCAGTCCCATCGGGTGACGAAGACGCTCGCCACATCCGCGCTGCTGCCAGAGCTCGTGGAATATGTAGAACACCGGCAGGACAATCCGCTGGAAAGCCTGCAGCAGATAATCGCCGGTGGCGCCGTGCTGGTCCCCGCGGCGGTCCGGGCTCTCAAAACCGCCCACGGGCGTGTTGAGGTGGTAAATGGGTACGGCCCGACGGAGACGACGGTGTTCGCGACCCACTTCACGGTTGATATCGGAGACGATGTGGGTGAGGCGGTGCCGATTGGGTCGCCGTTGTCGAATGTGTGTGTGTTTGTGTTGGATTCGGGGTTGTGTCCGGTTCCGGTGGGGGTTGTGGGTGAGTTGTATGTGGGTGGTGCGCAGGTGGGGCGGGGGTATCACGGTCGGGCGGGGTTGACCGCGGCGCGGTTTGTGGCCGATCCGTATGGTCCTGCGGGGTCGCGGTTGTATCGCACGGGGGATTTGGTGCGGTGGCGGGCAGACGGGGTGTTGGTGTTCGTGGGTCGTGTCGATGATCAGGTGAAGGTGCGGGGGTTCCGGGTCGAGCCGGGTGAGGTCGAGGCGGTGTTGGCGTCGCATCCGCTGGTAGCGCAGGCGGTGGTGGTGGCCCGCGATGCGGGTGAGCTGGGTAAGCAGTTGGTGGGATATGTGGTGCCCGCTGACCCCGCTGCCGACGCCGTCGAGGCCGGTGGCGGTGGCAGTGAGCTGGTGGCGCGGTTGCGGCGGTTTGTGTCGTCGCGGGTGCCGGAGTACATGGTGCCGGCGGCGGTTGTGGTGGTGGAGCGGTTTCCGCTGACACCGAATGGGAAGCTGGACCGGGCGGCGTTGCCGGATCCGCAGTTCGTGTCGGGGGTCGAGTATCGGGCTCCGCGTACCGAGCAGGAACAGGTGCTGGCCGGTTTGTTCGCCGAGGTGCTGGGCCTGGCGCGGGTCGGTATCGACGACAACTTCTTCGATCTGGGTGGACATTCGCTGCTGGCTACCCGGCTGGTGAGCAGGATCCGGGCGGTGTTGGGGGTCGAGGTCCCGATCCGGGTGCTGTTCGAGGCACCGGCACCGGCAGAACTGGCCGAACGCCTAGGTGACGATGCAGCCTTGCATGACATCGACAGAATACTGGTGCTGAAGAGTTCAGGATTGCAGAAGCCGGTGTGGTGTCTGCCTCCGGCCGGAGGTGTGGGTTGGGTCTATCGGACGTTAGGTCTGCATCTACCCAACAGGCCGGTTTATGCCATACAGGCTCGCGGATTCGATGGCGGGCCCATGGCAGAATCGTTCCAGGAAATGGTTGACGACTATATTGAACAAATCCTGACCGTCCAGAACGAGGGGCCATTCTTCCTGCTGGGATGGTCGTACGGTGGCACGGTGGCACACGCAATGGCATCCGAACTCTCGCGACGAGGATTCCAAATCGGCTTTCTGGGAATGATGGACAGCCAGCCGGCATTGGGTGGCTCTACGCGCCCTGAAATTACTCATAATGAAATCAAAGATGCGCTCATGCGATGGATGGACGAGCGATCGGTCAAACCGTTGGAAGAACATTCGGTAGGTCAAATTTTAGAGCGGTCTGCAAGGATGTTCATCAACAATGGAGAGTTGCTCTATAATTATGCTTCCTCATTCTTTTTGGGTAATGTCGCACTGTTCTGTGCTAGTATCGACTCTGAGGGGAATTTGATCCCTGATGCGGTGGACAGGCTGGAGCAGGTCTGGCGGCCACATATCAGTGGTTCCATTCAAACGTTTGCAGTAGAATATGCGCACGGGGACTTGGACCGGGCCGAACCGATGGCCTTGATCGGCCGCATTATGAATAGCCTCCTTGAATCCTGTGCATCGCGAGTGTTTTAAGGGGTAGGTGAGGCATGCTAAAAAATTTATGCGACGAAAGGTATTTGCGAATGACTAAATTCTATATTTGGGAGAGATGGAATCCTGTCCGCTGCATGTTGAGTAGTAGGCAAAGATTTTCCAGGATTATTGGATGAGTGCGTCGGATTTGTGGACCAGAGACATGCTGGCACCTGTTGGCAGATTGCCTACTGAGCAGGTTCGGCAGTTGTCAGAGTCCGCTGATTTCGGCACAACGGTCACCGAGCATATGGTCATGCTGAATTGGTCGGCCGAGCAAGGTTGGCACGATGGGATCGTTTGCCCATTTGGTGACCTGACGATCAATCCTGTGATGTCGGGTTTGCACAATGGGCAGGTCGTGTTCGAAGGGCTCAAGGTGTTCCGGCAGTCCGACGGCGGACTGGCTGGTTTCCGTGTTGTCGACCACAGCCGACGATTGGCTGCCTCGGCGCACCGGCTTGCTTTGCCGGCGCTTCCTGAGGATCTGTTCATTGCTTCTATCAGCGAACTTTTACAGGTCGACGAGCGATGGATTCCCAATGGCGAGGACCGCAGCCTGTATGTGCGTCCAACGATCTTCGGCACGGAGTCGACTTTGGCGCTGCGCCCAGCGCGAACCTGCACCTATCTGCTGCTCGCATTCCCCACGTCGGCATTCTTCGGCCAGAAGGCCGGGTCGATCGCTGTGTGGGCGACAACAGACTATTCACGCGCTGCGCCCGGCGGGACAGGTGAAGCGAAATGCGCCGGCAATTATGCCGCTGGTTTCATTGCTCAGCAACAGGCGCTTGCGCACGATTGTCAGCAGGTTCTGTGGCTTGATGCTGCCGAGAAGCGATGGATTGAAGAGATGGGCGGGATGAATGTCTTTTGGATGGATGCAGGCGCTCTCGTGACCCCTCCTCTGAGTGGTACTTTGCTGCGTGGCATTACCCGTGATTCAATCCTCGCCCTGGCCGCGCGCATGGGAATTCCAGTCGAGCAGCGCCGGGTCTCGCTCGGGGAGTTCTGTCAGCGTGTCGCAGCCGGGAAAATAACGGAGGTATTCGCATGCGGCACCGCCGCCGTGATAGCACCAATCGGCCGCATTGCAACGACCGACGGCGATTTGTCGATCGGTGGCGGCCCGGTGACAACGCGACTGCGAAAAGTGTTGACGGATATTCAATACGGTCGCGCGGCTGATACCGAAGGCTGGATGTTTCCGTTTCGTTGGTAGTGGTGGAAGCGGTGCGAACAGTCGGAGATCGAGCCACTATCTGGTAAGTACGATTTCGTTCGGCGCTGAAGTCGGACGGTAATGGGATTGGAGCAGAGTGCGTTGAGCGTAGAATTTTCCCGAGAATCCGCGACAGAATTCAGCGAAACCGCGGCAGACCTGGCCGCCGCCGCGGCGTTGCTGGAGATCGGTGATCGTCTGGGGTTGCTGCCGTATCTCGACAAGGGGCAGTGGGTAACCGGCGACGAACTCGCGACGAGGACCGAATTGCCGGCTAGTGGTATCACCAACTACCTGGCCACGATGGCTGCCGCAGGCATAATGACGGAATCGGTCGACGACCCGGGACGATTTCAAGTAGTTCCGACCTTTCCCACGATACTGTACGAAGCGGGATACTTGTCCTGGGCGCTGACTGCCAACCGGCCGTTTATAGAAAATGCAGTGGAATTCCTGCAGTCGGCTTCCGACGCGGGTATACGACACCGACGTGACGGACGTCAAGTTGCGGTGAGCACTCAATGGGTTGGTTCGAAGGGCTTCTATCCGGCAACCCTTGAGACGTTGGTCGACGCACGGCCGAAACACCTGGTGGACCTGGGGTGTGGTACGGCCCGTCTGCTTATTGACATCCTGCTTCGGTTGAAAGATGCGACTGCGGTGGCGGTCGACGTCGATGCAGGGGCATGCCGGGAAGCGGCTAACGCTGCTAACCGGGCAGGAGTCGCCGACCGGCTGGAAGTGATACAGCGTTCCGTTCAATCGGTAGCTATCGATCCGGCACCGCTGGTAGGTGCGGATGCAATACACGGGGGGTTTGTTTTCCACGATATGTTTCCAGAGGAAGCGACGGTTGCGGACGGCGTGCTTGCCAGTTGCCGTGAGTCACTCCGGCCAGGCGGCTTGATGGCCATCACGGATGCCGTGCCATACGCTCCGGATCCCGGTGAACGTCGGTTCAGCGCACTTTTCACCTACTACCATCAACAATTCATGGGTCGCCAACTATTGCCCGAAGAAGAATGGATGAAGAAGCTGACCGATGCAGGTTTTTCCGATGTCGAATGCATTCGACATCGGCTTCCGACGGGTCGTCTGTTCGTCGGGAAAAAAATAGTTGTGTGAGACGGATAGACAGCAAGGAGACTCTACATGGCCAACCTGAAGCCGATTCTGGTTGCCGTCATCGGCACCGGGATGATCGGCATGGATCTGATCAGCAAGATCCATCGGTCGCCCCTACTGGAGTGCGGGCTGGTTGCCGGACGCAACCCGGGGTCCGAGGGTTTGCAGTATGCCGCCGGACTCGGTTATCGGACCAGCTCCGATGGAATTGATGTCGTGGTCGCAGCCGCGCGCCCATTCGATGTGGTCTTCGACGCCACCAATGCGCACTCCCACCTGGAACATTGGAATCTATTGGAACCTCTGGGCACGTTGGTGATCGATCTGACTCCCAGCAGACTGGGGGAGATGGTGGTTCCGACCGTGACCGGAACCCGCATACCGAATCGCCGCAATCTCAGTCTCATCAGTTGTGGCGGCCAGGCATCCGTCCCCATCGCACATGCACTCGGCCGACAATTCTCGGCACGGTATATCGAGGTAGTCACCACGGCGGCAAGCAGTATCGTCGGCCGCGCAACCCGGCTCAATCTCGATGAATATGTCGAGACCACTCAACATGCAGTCAGTGTCTTCAGCGGAGTGCGCGACACCAAGGCGATGGTCAACATCAGCGCCGCTGTTCCGCCCACGATCTTCCGGGTCGCCCTCTCAGCGGAGATTCTTGGAGCGAACGCAGCGACAGTGCATGCTGCAGTGGCCGCGGCGGCCGAGGAGGTTCGTGCGTTCGCGCCCGGATACGCCGTCACTGCGTGCACGGTCACCGACGAGCGGGTCTCCGTCGTGGTCGAGGTGACCGCTACGAGCGAGTTCATGCCCCGGTACGCCGGCAACCTCGACATCATCAACGCGGCCGCCATCCTGGTGGCCGAACAATATGCGGCTATGCAGAATTCGGCTGCCGCGTCTCAGATGGGCTAATGATGAATATTGTTGACAATAACACCGCGCGTGAGCCCGAGATCGTGATTCACGATTCGACACTGCGTGACGGACATCACGCGGTTCGGCACCAACTCAGCGCCGGTCAACTCCGCCGCTATGCTCAGGCATGTGACAAGGCCAGGATCCCTGTGGTCGAGGTGGGACATGGAAACGGACTCGGCGCTTCCTCCCTCCAGGTCGGTCGGGCTGCTCTCACCGATGATGAAATGTTGTCGACTGTGCGAGAAGCGTTACGGCACAGTCGAATGGGAGTGTTCATGCTGCCCGGTTGGGGTACCACTGGTGACCTGCGCAAGGCCCTGGCACACGGCGTCGATGTCGTGCGCATCGGCATCCATTGCACCGAGGCTACTGCAGCCGAACGCTATCTCGGATTCCTACACGACGCCCGCACCGAAGCACAGGGCGTACTCCTGATGAGCCACATGGCCACCTCGGAGCAGCTGGCCGAACAATGCACCTTGCTCGTGCAGTACGGCGCTCAAGCGGTCGGCATTCTCGACTCCGCGGGTCATCTCCTGCCATCCGAAGTCACCGAGCGAATCGGTGCGATCGCGGCAGCGGTCGACGTACCCGTCATCTTTCACGGACACAACAATCTCGGAATGGCCGTCGCAAATTCGGTCGCTGCCGTCCAGGCGGGAGCACGAATCATCGAC
Organism: Nocardia sp. NBC_01499; assembly: GCF_045040275.1. NCBI lineage: Bacteria > Bacillati > Actinomycetota > Actinomycetes > Mycobacteriales > Nocardiaceae > Nocardia > Nocardia sp. NBC_01499. Next base: position 7,656,682 of record NZ_CP109426.1, read on the forward strand.
GGCTGCGCGCGAGGCTTCGGTGCGGGAGCCGGCAATACGCAGCTTGAGGTCCTTGTACCGGTACTGGAACGACTTGGTTTACGCACCGGCATCGATCTCTACGCGTTGCTTGATGCTGCCGACCTCGCGGAGCGAGACCTGATGTCCGCTCCACCGTTCTCCGGCTCGCTCAGCATCGTGAGTGGGCTGGCGGGGGTGTTCTCGGGGTTCAAGCCTCGAGTACTCGAACTGGCCGCCCGCGCGGAGGTCGATCCGCGCGATGTCTTCTTCGAACTCGGCAGACGGCAGGCCATCGCGGGGCAGGAAGACCTCATCGCCGATGTAGTCGAGGAACTGCGTAACCGCACGGATCGGCGCCAATCTTCGGCACACTCACGGTCGTGACCACCAGCACTGTGTTCGATGAGGGTAAGTCGCTGACGGTGATGGTGCTCGGCACCAAGGACGGTTTTGGCGGCTCAGTACGAGCTGGGCCTGAGCATTCCTGCCCTCACGCAGAGCAGCGACCAGCATGCGCATCAATATGAAAGGAAGGACGACATTTCTCGAATACAACCGGCTTTGCCGGAATTTGTTTCGATATTCGTCGCGGCTGTCGACCGGGCATCAGTGGAAGGAATTGGGTGTGCTGTCGGACGCGGTACGGCGTGAACTGGCCGCTCAGCTCGCGGCCGCCGAGCGTGACCGGGTGCCGACCGAGCCGTTGGTCGCGCGGTATCGGGAGATCGACGTGGTCGATGCCTATGAGATCCAGCTGATCAACATCCGCTTCCGTACCGAGGGCGGTGCGCGGATCGTCGGTCACAAGGTCGGGCTGTCGTCGAAGGCGATGCAGCAGATGATGGGCGTCGACGAGCCGGATCACGGGCATTTGCTGGCGGAGATGCAGGTCTACGAGGATGTCGCGGTCGATACCTCGCGGTATCTGTGTCCGCGGGTCGAGGTGGAGGTCGGGTTTGTGCTGGGCGCGGATCTGCCGGGGGAGAGGTGTACCGAGGCGGATGTGCTCGCCGCGACTGTCGCCTACGCGCCCGCGATCGAGCTCATCGATAGCCGCATCGAGGACTGGAACATTGCGCTGTGCGACACGATCGCCGACAACGCGTCCTCGGCGGGATGGGTGCTCGGCCTGGGGCGAGCGCGGCCAGATCTCTTAGACATCAAGAAAATCGATGCTCAACTTACTCGAAACGGCGAAGTAGTCGCCGAGGGCCGCAGTGACGCTGTGCTCGGCGACCCGACCATCGCGGTCGCCTGGCTGGCCCGCAAGGTCGCCTCCTTCGGCGTGCGGTTGAGGGCGGGAGACATCGTGCTGCCCGGCTCGTGCACCTGCGCCGTCGACGCCCGCCCGGGTGACGTCTTCAACGCGGAATTCACCGGACTCGGTTCCGTCCGTTTGGAATTCGAGTAGTGCCTCGCACGTAGGCGGTTCGGGTTTCGGTGAATACCTTCCGGGGAGCGGAAGATAGTCGGCGGCGAGAGGCGGCGGCTCGGGCGGATCGAGAAGCTGTGGAGGCAGATACCTGACTTGGGTCAGATCTTGATCTTGGACAGGTCCGCAGGGCCGTGATCTGCAGTTTCGTCGTGGGGGCGGCCGGAATTCGCGCACTAATCAATGCCATTCGACACCGCGTGATCGCCTACAACCCCAGGACTGGTGATCTCCCAGACAGGGCATTCAAATACCCGTAGCCGGTATCTCGTGCACCCCGCCGGGGTATTGAGTGAACCCCGCTGGGGTATCGAAGAGTGCCTGCTTGGGTGGGAACTCTAGCGAAATGCCAGAGCTCAGCTAGACGACCTCCGGGATGTCAAGTCGACACGCGGGAGGTGGAAGTGAATTGCACGCCCGGAGTGAGTATTTGGGCAACGCGCCCTTCCACGGCGGCTGCCTACGACATCTATGTGCGCACTAAATTGACCCAACTCGGGAGAGGCGGCGGCTCGGGCGGATCGAGAAGCTGTGGAGGCAGATAGGGGACGCAGAGGAGCAGCCGTTCCGGTCGGTGGGTACACCAAGGGGCGACAGCCAGAACGAGCCACCGGCTACCAGCAGGTCATCGACGTCGCGGTGACATGGGCGGCACCCGCGCGACAGGCTGCGTATGGGTGCTTCAAGATCGCGTGCATCGCATTGTTGGCCGCAAACAACGGTACACGCCGCTGACCTCCCATACCGTCGCTGTCCTGCGGGGTGGCTACGGGCTCAGCCTGGCGAGCGCGACCCGCCACTGTTCCCTACACGGCATGGCACACCACTGACCACCGACGCGTCGAATGGCTCGTCGCCAAATACGCCATCGCAGCGACATGCCGATGCCCGTCGCTGACGAGCAAACAAGATCTTCACGAAGTCAGTCAAAGAACGCGCACGGGCTGGCATCAACGAGACAGGACATGTGTGTCCAGCTTGACCGAGTATGTCTGCCCGGTTTCACCACAGATCACGACACGTCGACACGTGGTGACCCCATGCCTTGTGGTGCGGCTATGCTCGCGGGTGAGCAGGCCGCGCACGCTCACCGTTCTGTTGCCCCGCCCACGCTGGTGGCGACGTCGATGAACCAAGGTCCTCCCAGGGGCCCGCGCTGATCGTTTCCTTCCCCCGTTGGCACCAATCGTCACGGGCAGGGCGGCGTGGGCCGCCTTGCCGGAAACGGACGACGATGCCGAAGAACGGCAGCTCCCGAAGCAAGCGCCGCGCCCGGCGCCTGGCGATCGAGCAGAACTCGCGCTACACCGAAGCGTTGCGGCATAGCAGTACCGGTGACCGTGAACCGGAGCAGGACGACGGTGGTGAGACGCCGACCCAGATCGGGCCGACCGCGCTGGATGCCTTGCACACCGCCGTAGAGCGAGTGAAAGCGATCGACCCCGCCGATGCGACTGCTGCGGTAGCAATCATCTACGAAGCGCTGTCGCTCACCGCCACCGCGAACACACTGATCCACGAAGCCCTGCTGGAATTCGGCGAGGTGTACTGGCCCGGGGAGAACTTCCTCGCCGATGCGCGGCGGCAGTACCTGGATCGGGCCGTGAAAGGGCTCGGGTCCGCGCTTCCCGCCTCGATACCGCCGCACGGTGCCAGCGGACGCCGGATAATCCGGGTGGATGGACATATGGGTCCGGGCTGGCGGACATGATTTCTCCGGATGGGCGGACGTCTGGGTCTCCGGGACACGCCTGAGTAAATGCGAAACGGGATCTCTTCGGGCGGGTTGGCTGAGTGGTGTGTGATCGCTCGCCAACTGCGTCGAAGGGATCCCGTTGACCAAGTCTGACAGGGAGATCATGGAGATTCTGGAAGCGTTCGATTTGACACGCTGCGCGCATTCGGCGGCAGCGTTGTCGGGGGTGGATGAGAAGACGGTGGCCCGGTATGTCGCGATCCGCGACGCGGGCCGCGATCCGCTGGTGAAACTGCCGCGGCCGAAGTCGATCGACCCGTTCGTGGGCAAGATCGAGGAGTGGGTCGACAAGTCCCAGGGCAAGGTGCGCGCTGATGTGGTGCATCAACGACTGCAGGCGATGGGGTTCACCGGCACCGACCGCTCGACGCGCCGCGCGGTCGCCGAGGCGAAGACGGCGTGGAAGGCCGGCCACCGCAGAAAATATCGGCCGTGGCTGCCCGAGCCGGGCATGTGGCTGCAATTCGACTGGGGTGAGGGCCCGAAGGTGGCTGGTCGGCGGACCCAGTTGTTCTGCGCCTGGCTGGCGTGGTCACGATATCGGGTGGTGATCCCGTCGTGGGATCAAACCCTGGGTTCGCTGGTGCTGGGCATTGATGTGACGTTGCGCCGGATCGGTGGCGCCCCAACGTATTTGCTCACCGACAACCCGAGAACGGTGACGGTGGACCGGATCGCAGGGCTGCCGGTGCGGCATCCGGAAATGGTCGCGGCCGGAAGGCATTACGGCTGCAAGGTGGAAACATGCGAGCCCTTCGATCCGGAGTCCAAGGGCGGCGCGGAACACACGGTGAAGATCGCGAAAGCCGATCTGGTGCCGACCACGGCGAATCTGCTGCCCGAGTATTCCTCGTTCACCGAGCTGGCGGATGCGTGCTGGGCGTGGTGTGAACGCATCAACGCCCGCCCGCATCGCGAGACCGGTGTCGCGCCGATCGCTCGCCTGGGGATCGAGCGTCAGCATCTGCATGTGCTGCCGGGCGAACCGCATGCGATCGCTCTGGGTGAGGAACGCCTCGTCGGTGACGACCAGACTGTTCGATGGGGGTCGGTGCGGTATTCGACCCCGGACGGGCACCAGGGCGCCAAGGTGTGGTGCCGCGTCGCCGGTGAGGAGTTGGTCATCACCGCCCGAACCCCGCACGGGCTGGCCGAGATTGCCCGCCACCAGCTTTCGACGCCCGGTAATCCGCGCATCCTCGACGAGCACTATCCCCATCACGCGGGCGGGGATCTACCGCGGGTGCGGAAATTGCGGCCTCGGACGGTTGAGGAGATCGCGTTTCTCGACCTCGGTGAAGGCGCCCGCCGCTGGCTCACCGAAGCCTCGGCCACCGGGGTGTCGCGGATCCGGGCGAAGATGACCCGGGCTCTCGAGCTCGCCGCTATCACCGGGGCCGATGCGGTCGACGAAGCTCTCGGTGCCGCTGCGGTCGCCGGACGGTTCGACGACGGCGACACCGCCGCCATCCTCGATCACCTCGCCAAGTTCTCCAGCCTCGCCGACGTCGTGCGCGCCGACGAGGCGCATTCGGTCCAACCCGGGACCGCGGGCTGGGGGAGGTTCGGAGCATGAGCCACCCGAAAGCCCCGGCGCTGCCCGACGAACTGGAAGCGATCTGCCGCCGGATGCGGCTGCCGTATCTGCGCAAGGCCGCACCCGATGTCCTGGCCACCGCCCGCGCCCAACGCTGGGACCCCGCAGAGGTAGTTCGGGTACTACTCAACGAGGAGGTCACCGGACGCAACTCCGCCACCCGCCGCCAACGCCGCAAACGCGCGAATTTCCCCACTGGCAAGACGTTTTCGTCGTGGCTGCCGGAGGAGTCAACGATCTCCGAAGCAACGCAGAATGCGCTTTCCACTCTGGAATGGGTTGGGCGACATGAGAATTTAGCTGTCGCTGGCCCCTCCGGCACGGGCAAGAGTCACTTCGTCGAAGCCCTCGCGCATTCGGCGATCGAGAAAGATCTGCGGGTGTCGTGGTTCACCCTCGAATCCCTGGCCACCATGATCGGCAAGGCCAAGGTCGACGGCTCGATCGCTCGCGCGGTTGCCCGCATCTGCTCTTGCGATCTGATCGTGGTTGATGACATTGGCATGTTGCCGGTTGGCGCTGACGCCGCCGAAGCGTTCTACCGTGTCATCGACGCCGCCTACGAGCGGCGTTCTATCGCGGTGACCAGCAATATCCACCCCAGCGGATTCGATTCGATCATGCCCAAAACTTTGGCCACCGCGACCGTCGATCGGCTCCTGCATCATGCGCACCTGGTGCTGACGAAAGGTGATTCCCACCGGCTGGCCGAAGCATTCGCCGGCAAGGGGGTGACGCCACTGACCTGACCTGATTCAGCCGGAGAACTGATGTCCACCGGCCCGAAGATCTGCTGTCCACCCAACCGGACCCGTCAAGTCCACCCGCCCGGAGGTCCCGCTGCCCGTTGACACACGGGCGGGTAACGATGTTGACGTCCCCGGACGTAGCGCCGCAGGTCTACGAGCCGTACCAGCCGGACGGCTACGACGGAGTGGTCTGCGACGCGGATCCGACGGAGAAGGCTCGCCAGCTGCTTCTGTTCCGCACGCAGAGCGTCGCGCTGGCGAACAAGTCGGTGTGGGTGCAGCTCGGTGTTCTGCTCGGTCGCGTACTCGGCTGTGTCCGAGATCCTGAGCAGCGCAAAGCATGCCGGATTGCGGCGGTGCTGGTGGAGGAGATATTGCACCCGAGCTCGGATGCGGCCCGTCGTGACATCAACCAGCGAATCCTCGCCATCACTGTAGGCCGCCGCAGTGCCGCCGAACTGGTTTCCGACGAAGTGCTGATGCAGCTGTCGCACGCGTCGGTAGCCGCAACGGCACAGCATAATAGCTGGTCCCCGATGTCTGCCGTTTCGGTCGCACTTGAACACGCCGACCGTGACTGGACGCCGGCGCGCTGGGGCTATAGGTCCGAACTGAAACTGCTTGCCGCGACCAAGGAGTTCTCGATCCGCCGTCTGCCGCGCAAGGGCCAGGAGGTGATGGAGATCCGAGCACGCCGCCGCACCGGACAGACTGGCACTGGACAGTAGCCGGTTCTCCGGACCGACACTCGGCCTCCGAAAATTGGATCAGGTTTGCTGGATCGTGCGATTCGGTGCCTGAGTGGCCAGCAACCAGGCTAGCGCGCGGCTCGCCGGTGCTCGGTGATGGCGGTGCGGAGTGTTGCGGGGTTCGACGATTCTTCATGGGCAGCGGATGTGCAGTCATGGTGATGGCTCATGTGGTGTGAGAATGACGATGGCCTGGGGGCGTCGCGCGCCGACTAGGGCTGTCCACTCGGCGTGGACTGGAATCCATGGGCGTGAGGGCGTGAACCTGACTTTCAATTCGGCGGTGGCGCCGGTGGCACCGCGGTGCAGCTCCGCGCAGCATCGAGCAATGGCGGCGGCGCTGTCGTTGTCGATCTGGGGATTCTGGTGACTCCATGGCTCGAGAGGGCCTGGACCGAGACAGATCCAGCGATTGATGAGGCAGGTTCCGAGATCGACGCGCGCGATCGCGTGAGTCGTCGGGCCGGGGTAGCCGGCGAGTGTGACCGAGTCCACATGCGGCGGCGGTGGTGGCTGCAGGGTCGTGATGTCGTGGACGATGGCGCGCACGCGGCGCTTGCCGGGCTCGATATGGACTCGGGCCACGATGCGCAGATGGCGGCGGATCATGCTGAATCGGCCCGGAGTCGTTACCGTTCCTATCCATCGATCCGCTGTGGACGCTCGATCGAATAGATCGAGGAAGCCGAGAAAGTCGTCGAACCCGTCGATGTGACTCAGGAGATCGGGCAATGTGTACTGCGGTCGGGACAATTGCGTGGGGATCCCGAGCTGTCGTTCCAGCGTCGTTTTGAGTTCGGCGACACCGGTTGTGGCGTCCCACTCGACTGTGCCAACGGGTGCCCGCAGGGGCGGCTTCTGGGTCGGCGTGCCGGTCCAGAGTTGGACGGCATGAACCGCGCCTGATGGGCCAACGGCAGGAACGACGTGGATGGTCAACGGGTGGGTGCCCGGGATGTCGCGGTACTGACGTCTCCGTGTGAGGAGGCATTGATGCACAAGTGCCGGCATTGCGGTCGATGCCCGCCTGCTCTGGGCGATCCGCGTACGGTCGAGTCTCCCAAGGGATTTGAGGTTTCCACCTTCGGCGACTACAACTGCCTCGCCATTGTCGGCCAACGTTTCGGCGAGAACCCAACCCAGCAACTGAGGCTGGGGCTCGAGTGCAGGTGCCGCAGTGTCCTGACTTGGGACTGCCGCACGTCGACGTGGCAGTCGTGCCGGTGAAGGGCAGTGCTCGGCGGTTACGGCCCGCTGGTCTTCGTGGGTCCTTGGCGATGGCGTGGTGCGGACGGCCCGACGCGGAAGGTGATTGGTGGGATTGGCGTCGGGGTGTGGGTTGGTGGTCATCGCGGGCCTCCTCCTGGGTTCGATTCCACGGATCGATCCGCGCGGCACCGGAGGGTGAACCCCGTGCGCTACGGAGCGATTGCGCGGGACACGCGACAAAGGGGCGCGTGTCGAACCTCGGTGAGGTACGCATGAGCAGCCGCCGGGCAAGCGCCGAAGGGGCGTCTCGCACCACTCCGGGTGGAGTGGGAGCTGCTGGCTCACCTGTAATTATTACTCCGAACCATCTGTGATGTCGAACACTTTCTTGCGAAATGCTTGCTTTTTCGGCATTGACCAGAATCTTGTGCAATCGGGTCGCTATTGTCACGAACATGACGGGGCGGATCACCACAGATATGAGGCAGGCACCATCGCGTCGACGCACGCTCGTTGCGTGCGCGCTGATCGGCATCGGGGCACTGGCGGGGACGGTGGCGATCCTGCTACCGACCTACGCGGTACCGCAGCTACGCAAGATCCCGCTCGATGTCTCGGCCAACACCGTCTCCGAAGCACCCGAGTCCCAGCTGGTCGACGCGGCCGCCACAGCCAGCGGACACGCACGCACCGAAACCGGTGTGCCGCTGCGTTTCCGCGTGTACGTCACCATAGAAGAACCTTCGGACGCCCACCTGGTCACCGTGCAAGCGGCGACCTCGATGACCCGCACGGACAAGCCCGCCGATCAGCCATTCATCAGCGCCTCGGTGGATCGGGTCACCCTCGATCGGGTCACCGCGATGCCAGTCGCGGACCCGCCCAGTCAGGTGGCGGTGGTGACCACCCGGCCGCCGGATCTCACACCGGACCGCGCCGGGATCCAGTACAAGTTCCCGTTCGACGTACAGCGGCGAAGCTATCCGTTCTTCGACATGACCAGCCGTACAACACATCCCATCGATTACGTCGACGACGATCGCGTGATCGACGGAATGCGGCTGCGGCACTTCCATCAGCGGCTGGCACCGATCAACCTGCGCCCCGGCCAGCCCGAGGCCAAGCTCACCCTGTCCGCGGCCGCGTGGGGCCTGCCGGACGTGCCCGCGGACCAGCAGGTCACCTTCGATCTGTACTTCGAGATCGAGCGCGACGTATGGGTCGAGCCGCTCTCGGGTGCGATGGTCGCCGTGCAGGAACATCTGCACCGGTTCCTCGCGCGCAGCGTCGATGATCCGCACGCGCTGACCACACTGGACGCGCGCACCACCTTCGACCAGGCCACCCTCGATCACACCGCCAAGCTGGCCCGCGACGCGCGCACCCAGCTGCTGTGGGCGGGCCGCTATGGGCCGATCCTGCTGGGCGCGGCCGGGGCCGTGCTGATCGTGGCCGGAATCGTGCTCGGTGTCAGCGCTTCACGGCAGCGGCGACGAACAGAAGCAGGCCCGCAGGACACCTCAGCCCCGTGAGGTGTCCTCGGCGCCCTCGATGGTGATCGAATCTGGGTAGACGATGCCGACGCCGATCGTTTTCGAAACGACGGGATCCAGCAGCATACCGAGGAAGTTTCCGGCCATCCATCCCCCGCCCGCCGCGCGGGTGCGGGCCCGCCCGCGCACCGGCTGCCCGGTCGCGACGATCTGATAGATCCAACCGATGACCTGGGGTAAATCGTCCGGGTGGATGCCGGGAGTCTGGCCGGTGCTCACGCCGTGCCCAGCGCCGGGTGGATGCGGGGTCAGCCATCGCATGACGTAGGGGGCGGTCGGCCAGGTGATATCCCCGATGACCGCGTAGACGCCCACTTCTTCCAACAACACCTGGAGCAGTGTGTGCTCGATCAGGTCGACTCGCTGCTTGGCCGGGTCGTCGAACTGGGTGATGTCGCGGCAGACCCCTTGCAGCCGGGGCCCGACCGGTGTGGTCACGTAGCGCTGCGCGTATTGCAGGCGGCGAAGTGACCCCCCGTCAGGGCATACGATCACCGTGCCGTGCGAGTGATCGCCCGGCGCGGCGGTCTTGATCTTGGTGTCCAGGTCGATCAAGTCACTCACCCGCTCGATCCGGGTGAAATAGTCGGCCGGACCGTAGGTGCTTCGATCGCGAAATTTTTGGTCGATACCAAGCAGGTCCAGCGCGGAGGTGGTCAACTGCAACCGGGGCGGGCGATCCTCGAGTCCCAGCTCCCACTCCCAGACGCCGATCGGATCCGGTGGGCCGGGGTTGTCCTCGGCGGATCCGAACCAGCATTGGACGGCCACGACCGACCCTGTTGGTCCAATGGTCGGCGCCGCGAACCCGAACCGCCCGCCGAGGGTTTCCACCGCAGCCGGCGGTACCGGCCGCGTCACCGGTTCCCGGGCCGAGATCGCTTCCTCGATGACACCGCTGACCGTGTCTTTCACTGGGCCGCGGAACATGCTGCTGATCTTGCGCATATCGCGCGGACGATCACCCTCGGCGATGACGGTGGGATCATCTCCCATCGTCTCGACGAGCAACCACTGTCCAGCCAATTGATCCGACGCCATCCCGATCACCGCCTCGCAGTCGTGTCCAGCTGTTTTCGCTGGTCACAAGCTTAGAGCAGGGGTCTGGCCGTAACGGGAGCGGCGCGGCCGGTGCGGGTTTTCCAGGCGTGCCGCACGTCGCGGCGCAGCCACACCGCCATCGCGAGCGCCAGGGCGCCGATCATGCCGGGAGCGCCGAACAGCCGGCAGAGCACCCACACGTCGGTCGAAAAATTGTAGGCGACAAACAGATTCGCGAATCCGAGGAAAATCAAAAACGACACCCAGATCCATTGCAGCCGTGTCCATGTCGGCGCGGGCAAACTCAGCCAGCGGCCCAGGGCGGCGTGGATTGCGTTGGTGCCCAATCCCACTTGGGTACCGATCAATGCGGCCGCGCATGTCCAGTAGAACGCGCTGGGCCGCCATTTGATGAACAGCGGGTCGCGGAACAGCAGCGTGGCGCCACCGAGTACCAGCACCAGGGCCAGGCCGATCCATTGGATTCGTGTCGGGCGCCGTCGCATCACCAGGGTGGTCAGCACCTCGAGGGTGACTCCGGCCATCAGGACGACCGTCGCCACGAAGATGTTCCACACCAGATAGCTCGCGACGAACGCCACCAGCAGCGCGCCGTTGTAGATAAGCCTGACCGCCACCACATCGACCTCCCGCGTGTGCTCGGTTCCTGTTGTCGCGAACTCCCGGTCTCAGCCCAGCTCGGCGCCGACGATCTGGCCGGCCTCACTGGTCTGTCCGATCTTCTGGCCGAGGCGGTTGAAACGTCGCTCGGTGACATCGAATCCGCCGTCGTGCCGGATCCGCAGCACCGTCGACGCTCTGGTGCCGTAGATCCCGAGCCGCACGAACCGCGCCGAGAGCGGTTTACCGAGCAGCGGGGAGACCGGGGCGGGCGGTAGCGCACGCCACGGTGCCATCCGCCGATCGGCGAGAACATCGAGGTAGGCCTCGATCCAGCCGCGGCCGCCGTCATCGGCGGACATCACCCGCTCGAACTCGGCGCTGCCGCCCACCGTTTTAGGCCAGCGGGTGTCGAGTTCGGCGTTGCTGAGTGTGTGAATCCCTGGCGTCACTGCCTCGTTCGGTCGTTCGGTGCGGTTCGAGGCCCACCACAGCTCACCGGCACCGACATCGCCGACCAGCAGGTTGAACCCGCCGTAGCGGGCCTGCTCGGGTGCCAGTGCGGCGGTGAAATTCGCCGGTGTCTGGGTCGATGCCGCGAACTCAGGGACCAGGACACCGCGGGACACTGTCGGGCGCACGGCGAGCGGGGCGCGGTCGCGGACATTCGTGACCACGCCGAACCGGCCGGCGGTGTTGACCCCCATCCAGGTTCCGCCGCTGGGAACGTCCAGACCGGCCAGCAACGGCGCGCCGCACATCGTTCGCCAGGCCAGCGGAGCGGCAGCGAATCGATAGAGTTCGTCACGGTTCGCCGCGACAACCACGGCGTAGATCGGATGGGTACGCCACCCCATCAACACCAGACACATGACCGCGCTCCTGCCTTCACCTCGATGTGCTGCGACAATGCCGCCGGTCTATCGAGCGTATCGACACGAGGGCTAAACGGGGACGTGATCAGACACGGACATCGAAAACTCGTTAGCCGATCGATAACCGTGGAAAGGTTGGCGGATGAAGTACAACCGTCGTGCCGCCGTTGTAGTAGCGGCGGCGGGGATCGCGAGTTTCGCGGCGCCGGTCGTTGCTGCCGGAGCCGACCCGGTGCCATGCCAGGAGATCACCGTGCCGGTGGTGCTCGGCGAGTCACCCGGCTGGATCGCGGGCACGCTGTGCATGCCGGCCGGTGAGGCGACGACACGAATCCAGGTGCTCGTCCCCGGGCTGACCTACAACCGCACATACTTCGATTTCCCCGATCCCGAGTACTCCTACGTGCAGTACATGGCCCAGCACGGTGAGGCGACGCTGGCCATCGATCGCCTCGGCACCGGCCAGTCGTGGCATCCACCAAGCGGGAGAGTCACTTTCGCGGCGCACGTCAGCACGGTGCAACAGGTGATCCAGGCCATTCGCGCCGGGACGATCGCACCGAACGTGACATCGGTCGTGCTCGTAGGGCACAGTTACGGCTCTGCCGTCGCGTCCGCGGTCGCCTCCACACCCGGACTGGTCGACGCACTGATCGTCACCAGCACTGGGCACTCATGGCTGGCCAATATTGCGTTGGCGGCTTCGCCGGTCACCATGTGGCCCGCGGCGATGGAGCGCCGATTCCGCGGTCAGGGACTCGATCCCGGGTATCTCACCACGTGGCCGGGCCTGACCGTGGTCATCGTTCCCGATAGCGGGCACGTGCTCAACCTCGATCGATCCCGGATGATCGGATGGACAGCAGCGCTCACCTTCCTGAACTAGCGGATGTGTAAGGCGCACTGCGGTTTTCGGAATGATCTGCACGGCCCCAGGATTCGCTGAGTCGACGTGGCGGCAGTAGATGAGGTAGCACCGTGAGCTGCCGGGAGAGATGACTGGATGCGAGTGGTCCGGGTCGAGAATTTTGTAGGGCTGAAACTCATTCGCGGCCCCCAGCTTTCGTCAGTGAAGAGCGCGTAGAGGTGGCGGCCGAGGATCTTCTGGAGGGGATAGTCGGAATTGTCGATAATACTGTGCCAGTACGGCTTTCGGCACAGCACGTAATGCCAATCATAGGAGATCACCCGGGGTACAGCTCCGCCCCAGGTGATCGGCAGCAGGGACTTCACTGCCGGTACAGCTCGGCGGCGGGCACGGTCGTGGGGGAGTCGGTCGGCGGTGAGCAGTCCAGCAACGATCCGGTGCTCGCTGATCTGGCGGTCGATCAGCGCGTGGGTCATGCACCGGATGTCGCAGCAGCCTCTGATCGGCAGGAGCCTAGAAGTTGAACTCCCCGTCGTCCGCGCCGCGGATGAAAGCGGCCCATTCGCCGTCATCGAAATGTAACGCGATGTCCTGAGCTGCGGACTTCATCAGGGCGCCACTGTCAGCGGATGCAAGGGTAAGTTCACCGATTTGGCCCCACGTACTGGTACCGAGCGGCGGCAACCACGCTGCTCCAGGTGCTTTGGTCGATCGCGATGGTGCCTGCTGCGCGGTGTTTGCTGTGTCTGACGTAGACGTACTCCGCGGTCGGGGCTACCTCGACACGATTCTCCGGGCCGAGTGATTACTCGACGGGTTCGACGTTGAGCAGCGGGGCGACTTTGAGACCGATCGTCCAGTCACTTGTTGATCGGGTAGCTCGAGCCCGGCCCGCAGCGGATCTAGGGCCGGGCTCGACGTCCCGCGCCGAGCGGGACCAGCTATGAGCGGCGGAACTCGCCGTCCGCTATACCAGCGGTGAACGCGTCCCACGCACCGGGGGTGAACACAAGGGCTGGGCCGGTGGGGTTCTTGGAATCGCGCACTCCAACGTGCTCACCATCGACAAATGCGACCTCAACGCAGGCATCACCGCCCTGGCTGAGGCTTGACTTGAACCACTTGGCTCCGGTTAGGTCAACGGTCACTCTCGTACTCCCTTTGCTATCTCTCTCAGCAGGTCACGGCTCGAGCGGGGGTCCAAGCTCGCCCCTTGAGCAATCTTGAACGCTCGGCGGAACCTCACCACATCCGACTGCACTTCAAGGTAGACGCTTCCTGCGTAGCTCTCGCAGTAGACCACTGGCGGCTCCTCCAGTTTGCCTCGCACGTCGCGTCCGAAGTCCAGGATGATGAACGGCGGTAGAGCGGTGCCGAGCGGCAACCCTGCACGGAACGGCATCACTCGTACGTCGATGTTGTCGTGCGTGCTGAGGTCCGCAATGTGTCTGTACTGCGCGGCCATCACACGGTGGTCTCCGACCACTGTTCGCAACATCGACTCGTGCAGCACGAATGCGGCGGTAGTCGGATTGCGCGACCGTGTGAGGATGTTCTGCCGCTGCGCCCGCACCTCAGCGCGTCGGTCTAACTCTTCTTCGGATTCGTCGGAGAAGTACAGGCGGTCGACAGCCCTCGCATAACCAGCTGTTTGGAGCAGACCAGGCATGATCAACGGCTGGAACTGCGCCAAATCCTTTGCGCCAGCTTCTAGTCCGACGTACAGGTTGAACCAAGTAGCGATCGAACCGCTGTAGGTCTGCCACCACGACTTCACGGGGGCCTGCTCTGCAAGTCCCTTGGCGATCGCTGACTTGCTCTGGCTTAGTCCATAGATTTCGCACAAACTCAAAACATCGCGGACTCTTACCTTTTCGGTCGTGCCCTTCTCGATGCGTTGCAAGGTGGCCTTGCCCCACTCCATCAGGGTTGCAGATTTTTCGAGAGTGAGGCCCGCTCCCTCGCGCGCTTCGCGCAGGAACCTGCCCAACTGCCTGCGCGGCAGGGTGCTACCTGTTTCCTCTGCTCCGTCCTCGTCCGTCACGGTCTCCCCTCTCGTTCCATTCCGAGTCCACGTCTTGTTTCAGAATGGACCGATCATATAGCCCGGTCCAGACCGTGACCTGGTGATTTGAAACGGTTTCATGAAGTTTGCCGGGGTTACTCCCGAACTTTGCCACTTGACAGACCCTTGCTTCATGGCTAGAGCTACTCGGTTTAGCAAGGCGGAGACTTCCGCATTGGCGGTGTTGAGGCCGGGCGGAATCCTGCCCGTCGAATCGCTGGCGCGTTCAGCCGGACTTACCGGGGTAGCTGCCCGCCGCGCGGTGCTTCACCTCAAATCGACTGGACTCGTTTCCTACGGCGGCATGTCGGGTCGGCGCGGCTATCAAATCACCGACCGAGGCCGGGCCCAGTTCCCGGCCCCGTCCAGCCGATAGGAAAGGGACCAATCATGTTGCACATCACCTCTACTAAACATGGCGAGGCCACCTGGCGGATTGAGCACAAACGGCTTTGGATGGAGTCTTTTCGCGACTGCCGCGACGACCATGCCCTCGACCCCGCCTATCGGTTAAGAATGGACGGCTCGACTGTCGAAATACCAAATGGCCCAACAGGACTCGTCTACTTTGGTGAGGATTCGGAGCGCCCGGAGCTGCCATTCGTAGAGGAACGATTTCCCGCACACCGCGACCTCTGGGAAGCGGTCGAGAACGCCTACTGGGATGAGGTTGAACCACTCGAACATTCGCGCCTCGAACAGCTCAATCCAGAAGCCTTGGACTACACAACCGACCGATGGACAGTCGCAGAAATTCGCGAAACCGCCTGGAACATAAGGCGTTCGGCGTGACGCGCCCGTGGCCGCACGTGCGAGACGCCGGTGTTCGCTCCTACCTCAGTGCCCGGCAAATGTCCGCAGTGACCGAGATCCCCTACACGGTACTGATCCGGTGGCGAAACCACGGCCCGGTCTGGGTACCCTCACCCGACATCATGGTCGACCGCCGACCGGGCTGGTCACTGCCGTGTGCACAGCACTGGAAACAGCTCGAGCACGCCCCATTCCGCAGACCCGAGTGTGTACCGTTCGTCGGCCTCCGAACCATGGCCAGGACATATCGGGTCGGGGTGTGGAATTTGTGGCACGGCATCCGCGACGGCTCCATCCCTGCTCCGGTCGTGTGGGTTGACGGTCTGCCCGGCTGGCGACACCGTCCCACGCACCCCGACCGCGACGGCCGCCTCCGCCGCTGCCCAAGGGGCACAGCTCCGGAAGACGCGCAGCAGGAGCATGACGAATGATCGAATCCTTTGGTGCCGAGGGCAATTGGCTGTTCAAAACCAAATCGGCAGGGCGCTGGGCAAAGTGGGTAGGCCATGCCGACGACGGCATCAAGGTGAGCTCAATTTGCAACCCTGGCGACCCTCATCCTCCGTTCCGATGGAATGACCGCTCCCGCGACGTGATCGGTGTGTCGGGGCAAATCTGCTTCGACCTCAGCAACCGACCGACCTTGAAAGACCTTCGCGACAATTTCGGAACGGAATGGAATCCGTTGTGGGACAGGATCCAAGAGGAATACGACGAAGCCCACCAGCAGCTGAAGGCTGGCCACGGCAGGGGTAGCTGGTGACATCAGTCTGTGCGAGGTCAGGGGAGGCGGTGAGCCGTGCCTGACGGTTCCGTGAAGTGGTTCAACGTAGAGGAAGGTTCCGGCTTCATCACCTGCGCTCTATGCGATCCGTTCATGGAGTGCGGCAAACGGTATGACGTGCTGGTAGCGGATCTAACAAGGGGCAGTGGTCGACAGCGTCGCCGCCGGCCTTATGGTGCACCCCCGATCCAGCGACCACGACGTATCGACCTGGGTCGCATCCTGTCTCGGACTGGCCGTCCATGCCCGCAGAGATCGCTGATATCGCGAGTCGGCGAGGAAGAAGAACTGATGACCTATGTCCGCCTGGGGCGCGCGGCAATCCCGACCAGCCGCGATCTGGTCGCCGCGATGCGCGGTGTCGAAGCCGAACGCGGGATCGCAGGAGAACGTTGATGGCCCGCACACCCCAAGCCTTGAGCTACAACGACATTCGCGACGCAGTGGACAGCATCGCTGGAGCAGTACGTCCGGTCACACTGGCAGCGGTCGACCCCGGCGCGATCCCCAGCAGCGGTGTCGGACAGTGCCAGGCGTGGCTGGCGCTGGAATTCATGCAGTTCTCCGGCTCGGTGAAGCTGCGCGGCGCACAGAATCTCGTCTCGACCCACCGTGCGGACGCCACGCTGCCCGCAGCGGGGTTGACGATCGCCTGCGCTGGTAACGCTGGGCTCGCGTGTGCATGGGCAGCCAAGGCAACCGGCACACGCGCGGCCATCTTCGTACCCGCCACGACGCCGACGCGACGAATCGACGCGCTTCAGGCCCTTGACGCCGATGTGCGCCGTGCGGGCCTGGTCCAGGCCGAGGCTGAGGCCGCATGCCGCGACTACGCCGCCTCGTCCGGTGCATTGCTGGTCGACGCCTCGCAGGATCGATTGTTCGCGGCGGGCATGGGAACGCTGATGGTTGAGATCCACCAGCAGATACCGGATCTCGACACAGTCGTCGTCGCCGCCGTCAGCGGTGGCCTATTCGCCGGGGTCGCCACGGCAGCAAACCATTTCGGCGTGCGCATCGTGGCTGTGGAACATCAGGATCGTCGAGGACTACACGCAGCGCTCAAGTCGAGACGGGTCCTTGAGATCGGCATCGACTCGATCGCTGCGGGCACGCTCGATGCGCACAGGGTCTCGGCGATGGCGCTGGATGCCGTCCAGCGCTTCGACGTGCGCTCGATCCTGGTCAGCGACAACAACATTGCCGCCGCGCAGCGCGCACTGTGGGAGCACCGGCGCTTGATGGTGGAGCCCGCTGGCGCGACCGCGCTCGCAGGGCTGTTGACCGGTGCCTACACACCGGAGCCCGGCGAGAAGGTCTGCGTGGTGTTGAGCGGCGCGAACATCGGCCAATGGTCACCCCCGTTCAGGCAGCCGGACTATCCGTGACTGCGGTGATCGGGTTCAATGCGCGAATTCGCCGAGTTCCTCGATGTACTCACGGTATTCGGTGATGGCATGGTCGAGCAGTCTCGCGATAACGCCACGCAGCACTGTGTTGTCGGCGGGCCGCACCGTCAGGGTTCGCGTGCCGGTCTCCATGTAGCGGCCCTCCTTGAGGTCGTACCAGCGGACGGTGCCGATCTTGCGTGCCGGTGCCGGGCCGTTGTGCCGGGGACCGCGAAACACCGTGATCAGTCCCGCACCGACAGCGTCGCCACCAAGCAGCCGCTGATACCTGGCCCGAGGGGTTGACTCGTTGGTGTAGCGGACTATCGGCTCAGCCTCTGGCCTCAAGTCGGCGGCCTGGAACGTCTCCGCGGGCAGTCGACCTGGCTGGTGTTTGGGCAGCAACTTTGCCAGTACGGCGGGCAGCTTCTCGGCCGAGGTTACTGACACCTTGATCCGCGCGCGTTTAGTGAACTGGACCGCTAGTGCGGCATGGCGGTAATGGCGGGCAGCGGCCACACGAACCGGGCCGACGGCGTCGTAGAACCCGTGGATTTCCACCCATGCCTCCGGATCGGTCAACACCGCGAATGCCCGCCGGAGTAGATCGGCTTCTTCCCACCCCAAACGGCCATGCTCGGACCAATCGTGGCGCACCCGAGTCCAATGCTCGTCTCGTTCGTTGACGTGGGTGAACCGGCTCAAATAGTCCAGCGGGTACAGCATCCGATCATTGGCCGGGCCGAACCATAGGGCAGCGAATTCCTCGTCATCGAAGGACCAGGTGGCCATCACGAACCGATGGTGGGCGGCACGTACTTGTTCTTGCCAAGCAGCTCGATGGTGTTGGACTCGTGGGTCAGATCGACCTTCTTGTCTTTCTTCTCCCGCTCCTCGTTCTTGCCGCGCGCGGCGCCGGCCGCCGTCATGCCGGGCGCACCGCCTGGCTTGCCCGGCGTACCACTTGCCGAGGTACCCGACGCAGCAGCAGGCGTGAGTCCGGGCGGCGTGGTTGGCACCGCAGGGCGCGACACACCGGGCCCAGCCGGACTCCCGGTGCTCGACGGGACACGATTGTTGGGCCCTACAACGGAACCGAGATTGGGCCGCCCACCGGGGTAGGCGGGATCGCCCGGCGGCGTGACAACGGACGTGACACCCGGAGTGATTGCGGGACTGGGCGTTTGAGCTGGCGCTGCCGGAACACTCGAGGGTGTGCGTGGCGAATCCGACCGACTGCTGTCCGAGGCCGACTGGGTCGTGGTGGTCGGCGGCTGCCCTTCCGTCGCCGCAGCCTGCGTGTGGTCAGGTGAATTCTGTGCTGGCACATCGGCACTCGGTGCCGCTGCGTCGCTCGGTTGCCCGGCGACAGGTGCGCTGTCGTGGTTGGTCTCATCCGGTTCGGTGAGAGCCGCGGATGGAGTGGGGCCGGTCGCTGGGCTCGGAGCTGGGCCATCGTTGACGGGTGAGACCGCGGGTGGATACGTGGGCAGCTTGGCGTCCTGGTCCATGAACCCAACGACGTAGCGTTCCTGCATGATTCGCCGAGCTTCGGCCTGCGCGGTATCGGCTTTCCGTGTCTGGCGGTCATATTCGACCGGGTCGGCCTTCTGATCTGCGGTCACCTGAACCACCGGAGGAAGGAACGACTTCGTCATCACCGCCGTGGTGGCGGTGTTCACGACGACTGATGCGGTCTGGTCGAACAGGGCGACGAGCTCTTCCGCGGTGCTGCCGTACCGGCTCACGGCTGTGGCCGCGCTGTCGGCAGCCGCACCGGTCCACTTCCCGTCGACTGCGGAACGCACAGCGTGGACTAGCGCGGTGGTGGAATCACGCCACATCGCACGCGCATGACCCCAGTTCGTCACCATGTCGTGGGTAGCGTTCTGGATCAGGTCGAACGCGTCCTTGATCTGCTGGTGCGTCAGCGCGTCGACGTTCTCGGGATTGGTGATCGCAGGCGGGTCGTAGTCGGTCATCGTCCACCCCCGTGCTCAGGTCTCTGCGCAAACTTCAATTCCTTGAAACGAGCGGCGAACTCGGCGTCTGTCTGTTCGTAACGCTCACGGATCGACTGGAACAGAGCTTGAAGTTCTGTGGCGACCCGGTAGTGATCTTCGAGTGTGTCGTAAGCGTTGTTCGGGCCGGTCATCGCCTTCTCCCGGAACCGTCGCACCATGGTCTGCGCGGAAGTCAATAGGTCAGATCTCTCGCCGATTCCCCATTCCTGCTGCTCGTAGATCTTGCGGATCACCCGCTGGATATCGCCGATCTCATCAAGATGGTCCTGGCATGCCTTCTCGAGGGCGATGAACGCAGCTGGATCGGCCTTGAGCGATAGAGAACCGGCTTTGGCCTGTTCGATCAGGGGGCCGAACACCGGGTGCCCTTCATCCTCCATGTTCGCCCCTTTCTGGCTTCCACTCTCGCCTCATATAGTTCGACGCACTGCGGGGTGGCGTGGTTCCATCGAGCTTGCCCGCGCGTTGGCTTCTCACGCGCCTGGAGGTATCGCGGCGACCGTCTGCTGCACGAGATTGGTTAGCAAACTACAGCTGTCCAGCTGCCCCGTCTTCGGTCGCGACTTCTGATTCGCGAGGTCGAATTCTAGTGTGCCAGACGCCATCTCGACATTGACGACGCAACTTGCGGCGCCCAGTGACGGAAACAGCGTATAGAACGCGGCGCGGCGCCCTCCGAAGTTCTGCTCTCGGTAGGAATCCGGGAACTTTGTCTTGATCTGGTCCAACGTCAGGTTCGTGGTGACGATCCGCACGTCGTAGCCGCCGCTGACCTGGTACCCGCACCCGGTCCACGTGGTCGACTCGTTCTGGCTGTTGTCCGGACCGCGGTTCTCGAGCCCTTCGGCACTGAGCACGCTTTGCGGGATGTCGGTGCAGGGGTCGAACTTCGCGGATTCGACGGGTGAGGAGGGCGCCGACGATGCCGAGGGCGTCGGCGCATTGTCGCCGTCGGTGCTTGTGCAGCCCGTTACCACCAGAGCAATCGCGCACACCGCTGAAGCTGCGATCGCAGCGCGACGAGGCCGTGACGCTGAAATGGCCTGGCTTGCAACGTCTATCACATCCGCTCGCTTCCTGCCGGAACTCACTGGGTCGGCCGTGCTGGTGTCGATGATGTCGACTCTGGCCCGGCCTTCGGCAGCCGACATCCGGTTCTGGCGGTGATCACGGCTGCTTGCTGTGTGCTGATCCCGAAGGTGGTTCCATCGTCGCTGGAGAACCGGACGTCGTGGTGTCCGGGTTTGTTCTGAAGGATCTGGACCTGTGTGGCTTCGAACGTGGCTGCGGCGGTCCGGGTGGCTTCCTCGATGCGGGGCCAGTCTTGTTCAGAGATCGCAGTGTCGGAAACGTAGTGCTGGAGAATCGCGCGTTGGCCGTTGGTCTGGTCGTAGGGTTTGTCGCACCCCAGCGTTGCTCGATCACGATTCCACGCCCATCGCAATGCCGGGTTGATCGCGGTGGCAGCGGTACCGATCTGCTCCACTGCTTGCTTCAGTCGCGCTTCGGTATCTTCTAGCGACGGAAGCGTTTTGAGGGTCTCGGCTGCTTTGGTCGTGTCATCGGGTGGGGTTGGTTCGCCATACGGCTTGTCGGTCAGTCCGCATCCGGCAGTGAACGCGATCAGCGCGATCATGGGTGCGAGACGCCACCAGTTGTGTGTTCGCGCGACGGTGGTCATCGTGCGGGCACCACGTTCTCGGGCAGACCGGCAATGATGGCAGCGACGTTATAGCCGGTGATGCGGGGCTGGTTATTGCTTTGTTGGGGGTATTCGCTGTGCCCGGAGGCTCCATCGAGCCATCGGCCATCCGCGGTGAAGCCAGCGTGGGTGTCGAGCTGGGTGAAGTTGGTGTTCTTGGCCGGATCGGGACCGAAGTCTCCGTACCCTGCGGCCTCGCCCGCGTACGCGGCGCCAGGGATGGCAATGGGGAACGCGCCCGGTAGGGGCACCTTCGCGATCGCGGGACCGTCTTGAGTCCATTTGATCGGATCGTCTTCCGCACGCATCACATAGCCATGTCCCGACTGCAGGCCGAGGTCGGCAGGGGTGTTGGCTTCGATGCCAGGCGAGCCATAGACGACCATGTCGGTGACCGGATGGCCGCCAGGCTGCTGCAACGCCAGGCCTGTGGTCAGCGAGCCGTAGGAGTGTCCGACGGCGGTGATGTGGGGTGGCTTGTCACCGGAGTTGGCGGCCTCTAGGCCGTTGTAGAACCGCGACAAGTCGACAGCACCGGCGCGCGCTACGTCATCGCGTGCGACTTCGTTGCCGCCGACGAGACTGTTGGGGTCAGGCCAGCCTGGTATTTGGGGCGGGTCGTATCCGATCCACGCGATAGTGGACACCGTTTCGTTCTTTCGTCCCTTGTCGTCGAGCTGCTTCTGCGCTTCGTCGCGCAAGTTGGTCGCTTCGTTGGACATACCGCCGATCGAGTCTCGCACGGTGGTGTTCAACCCAGGGGCGGTGACGGAAATGTGGTCGGCCTTATCCGGGTCACCGACCGCGATAGCGGCTCGGCCCTGCCGCCCTGAATACATGTCCAGGAGTAGGAGTTTGCGGTCGGGCTTGCCGTCGACCGCTTTGTCGACGGCGTTGAGGTCGTTGAGGCGGTTGGTGATCTCTTTGTAGTCCTTGGGGTCCGCGCCCGCGGCCTGAGCGGTCGTGATGGCTTGCTCGAGGGTGGCACGGATTTGGGGGATCTGGTTGCGGTTGGCTTGGTCGCGGGCCGAGGCGGGGATGCCGTCGCGGTTGCCGATGTCACCGGGGTGGTTGGTGATGAAGTCGTGTTGCTGCTCAGCGGTCAGCGAGTTCCACCAGTGCCGGTTCTCGTCGACCGAGGCGTCCTTGGCGGGCGGCTTCGGTGTCGGCTTGACCCAACGTGGTGGGCCGAAGTCCGGAGGTGTCGGTAGGTCTTTGAACGCTTCCTGGATCGCGGATTCGGCGCGCACGTCGGCGGTTCGGAGGTCGGCGAGGGCGTTCTTGAGCTCGTCGGTGCGGAGTTTGGCGTCGTTCTCGAGCAGCGACAGCATCTGGTTGGCCTTGACGACGCCGACGCTGGCGACCAGGGTGGTCCACTGCTGCGGGGAGACGCTGACGGTGCCGTCGTCGGCGACGGTGTATTTGTTGGCTTCGGCGTCGGTGGCCTTGTTGACCACCACGAGCCGGTGTGAGGAGATGTTGCCTGCGCCGCCGCGGGCCGCGCCCGCACCGTTGGTCAGCGCGTCGATGACCTTGGTGGCGTCGTTGTTGACCTGTGCGAACCGTGCGCGCATGGCATCGCCGCCCTCGCCGATCCAGTAGTCGTGTGATCCGTCCACCGTCGACACCGTGGCAGTCATTCGGGTGCGCAGGTCTTGAGCGGCCAGCTGCCATTCGAGGGCCTGCTGGTCGAACGCATTGGGTTTCCAGTTCTTGACCTGAGAGACGGTGAGAGCTGTCAACGGCGTGGGGTCCGGGCTCACCGGACACCTTCCGCGACTGCCTCCACCTGGTCGGCGAAGCGTTCGTCGGTACCGGTGTAGGTGCTCAACGCCGCAGTGGTGTTGATACCCATTTCGTACAAAGCCTGCGAGACCAGGTGAGCGGCGTGGTGTGCGACGTCGGCGGCAGGCTCGCACATCGCCGCCGCGACTGATCCGGCCATGTCGGCTTTTACCTGCTGATGCGTGCGCTGAACCTGGATAGCGCCGACGTCACTGGCCGCATCGGCCAGCTCGTTTGCCAATGCGCGTACGCGTACTGGATCGAGATCGAGTTTGTCGTTGACCCCCATGAACGGCACCCCCTCGCTGCCCCTGCCCCAACAGGAACGCTGGGGATATCCTGTTCGAGCGGCATACGCCGCGTCCTGGTGATTCTGCCATATTCTGGTCATCCGAACAGGGGAGGATGTCGATGACGGCGAACATGAACACGGTCGAGATGCTCACCTTCGCGCTCAGCGAGCGGCGAACCACAGCCTCGGATCCGACCCGTTCGGTCACCGTCGAAGTCACCGCCGACGGTGCAATTCACTCGATCCGACTTTCCGACGCCGGCCGACAGATCCCCGCCGAGCGACTCGCCGCGATGATCAAACAGCTCCACACCAGAGCAACAGCCGAAGCCCAGCAGGCCGTCAAGGATATCGTCGCGGGATTCGTTGACGCCAGCCCCGGGCCCGCGCCAATAGCAGGGACGGGTGAAGGAGGAAATTCAGCGGGAAGAACCCGTGCGGTGGAGACGGGCCCAGAGTCAGATGGCTTGTCAGTGGGGAAAGGTGTCGCCCACCCATCCTTGTCGCCAACGCCGGTGCCGGGGCCGACGGCCGCCTCTCAGTCAGCAGGTGCGGCGGCTGCCCTGTCGCGTGTGCCGGGGCGATCAGCCGATGTCGTCAGCTACGACGACGAAGATGAGGACGAGTACTACCGCAATTTCAGCATCACCCAAGTAGACGACTATCGCCCCCGATCGAACCGCCCAGACAACCGATAAGCGGGGAGATGGTCCACGGCTATCCGAATCAGATGCCGGGACGACCCGACCTGCCCCCCACTGCGCGTGATTGGTGGTGGCATGGCTTGTGCGAGAACGGATTACGGTAGAAAGCTCGCGGGGAAGAAGATCGAGATGATCAGGAAATCGCGACGATTGTTCCCTCCGCGCTTATTGCAGTAGCGGCTGCGGCCGGACCGTCGGCAGCACAACAAATTCCGCCGACCGCGTCGTCGATCTGGGCGTCGCATATCTCGACGGAGAGATCACAGTGGCCGACGCCGAACCGGCTGAAGTCCCAGAAACCGCAGCGGCTGGACTTCACGGCATCAGGTGTGAGGATTCACTTGGGACCTGCCGGCAACGCGCCGGTCCTGGGCGAAGGCAATCCAGGAGATGGTTTCCTGACTGGCGACCCGAACGGGCCGTACCTGGGACTATGGCACCGACCTGCGGACAGGCGTCAGAGGCTATGTCGACTCAAACAACTTGACCCCCGGACGTTAGTTTACCCCGTTACCTTGTTTATGGCCCTCGCACTGGGCCACGGTCGCCAGCCCCGGTAGGACTTCTTCCCCGGGATCGGTGTGCTGGACGTCTTCACGGTCCGCTGGGTGCTGTCGAAGTCCACCGCGACGAGTTCGCCGCATCGAATTCGTGTCCGGGCGCGGTGTATCTGGACAATC
Organism: Nocardia sp. NBC_01499; assembly: GCF_045040275.1. Lineage (NCBI taxonomy): Bacteria > Bacillati > Actinomycetota > Actinomycetes > Mycobacteriales > Nocardiaceae > Nocardia > Nocardia sp. NBC_01499. The sequence goes on from NZ_CP109426.1 coordinate 7,681,369, forward strand.
GCGAACGTCGCGACCTGCGGGTTGCCAGATACCATGAGCCGCCGTTGCGGATGATGGATCGATGTACCTGGCGAATGCAGAATGAAGCCCCGGGTCGCCGTTCCGGGAAGGTGCAGGTCACGACTTTGTTGGGCAGATTCAGTGAGGCATTGGCCAGGTAGCCCGGCAGACTCGCCATATACCGTGAGTTTTGGCCAGATACCTTGAGCCAGGACAATTCGGAATGTGGAAGGAGGCTGACCTGGCTATTTGCTGTCGGGTTGCGCGGTTGTGTGATTCGTCTTACATTGGATGTGCGCCCTCTTCTTGAGGGTTTCCCGGTGATCGCTGGCAGCGGATCCGGATGTAGCGCCACAAGGGCACGAACAGCGCGGTGAACGCGTGGTTGTGCTGTGGCTTCCCGACATGTGAGGTGATCGGCGCTGTTGCGTCGAGGCCGCTGGTCGGTGCGCATTCGCCTTGATCCTGTTCGAGCATCGTGTGCCGCGAACGGCGTTGATCGCCTGCGGTTTTCGCGGTTGCCGACGGGTCACTGTGGAAGTGGGTCCGCCGATGCGGAAGTCCAGTGGCGATCAACGTTGTTGTCGTCGAGTCGCTATTGCCAGTGTGTTGCCGCTGGCTGTCGCCGTAACGTGCGGCGGTCTCGCGGTCGCCGATTCCGGGCAGGTTGGCGTCACGCCTGATCCATCGGGTGCGACAAGTCCCGTCACACCGGGTGGCGGGACAGTGTCCGGCGCTGAGCCCGTGGTGAGTCAGGTCCGTGGAACGGTCGCCGAGGTCGCGCGACAGTTCGCGCAGGTGACACCGCACGTTCAGTGGCTAGTAGATGCCGCCGCGGCGTTGGTCCGCCAGGCCGTCGAACCCGCGTGGCAACAGCTAGGTGCACTACTGGGCCGACCCGCGTCGCAGCACCGATGGGTGGCTCGGCGATGACCAGCACGCAACGACACCTGGATCGGTTCCTCACTGTGCTGGATCTGGACCGCGGCGCTGCGTCTGAGCTGCGTCACCTCGCTGACGCCGACACGCCTGGTGGCGGAGTTTCGGACCCGACCGATTTGGCTGAGGACTTCGACGCTCGTTGGACGCGGGTCGAGTCCGGGCGAGCCCGCGACGGTGCCGCTAGAACTCGTCGTCGCAGACTCACGCTGACTGCCGTGAGCGTCTGCGTGGTGACAGGCGCGGTCGCCATGGGCGTATTCCTGCATTACGCCGACCGAAGCGCTGTGCCTATCCGCGGCCCAATTGCCGCCAGCTTGCAGAACTTGGGGCAGGGTCCTGCCGCGCAGGCTGGCGGCGACTGTCCTGCGACGCCGGTGGTCGCGGGAGGCACAGTCCGCGGCTCGGGGACCGGCGGCACCGAGTCGGGGCCTGGCGTCGTGATGGCGTTCGAGACCGCCTACTACGTGACGCGGTCCGGGATCGCCGCACGCGCGGTGACTACCCCTGATGCGAATGTGCCTGCGGCAGAGACCATCCAAGCCGGCATCGACACCATCCCGGTGGGCACCCGGTTCTGCGTCGTTGTCGACCCGGCGGGACCGAACTCCTGGCAGGTCGACCTCACCGAGACCCGCCCGGGTCGTGCGCCGGTCGTCTATCGGCAGACCGTGACCACCACCGTCGTGGACGGTCGGGTTCTGATCACGGGGATCACGCCGCGATGAGCACCGCATTCGAACTCGAAGGGGTGGCTTTCCCGCTGCAGATCGCTCCTGCGGTCCTCGTCGTCGGGGCTGGCGGCGGCGCAGGCGCGACCACCACCGCGTTGGGACTGGCGGCGGCCATTGGCGCCACCACGGACTGGGACGCGGTCGCCGTCGATGCGACCACCTCCGGCGGCGATCTCGGCGTGCGCGGGGCAGACGAGCTGACGCGGCCGATGTCGCTGCAATCGTGGCTGACCGAAATCGCCGACGGCGCAACGTCGATCACGCGCGAACTGCTGCAGTCGTCAAGCATCGGCGCAGGATTGCTGTGGCGAGACGACACAGCGTTGCCCGCACGAGCCACCATCGGCACGACCGCGCGACTGCTGAGGATCTCGGGGTATCTGGGCATTTATGACGGCGGCGGGCACGTGTCGGCGGGGCGGCTGCTGCCGCTGATCTGCGACGGCCACACCAGCCTGATCCTCGCGACTCCGGCCCGACGCGGCACCGCGAACCGGTTGTTCGCGAGTCTGAAATGGCTGGACCAGAACCTCGGCGGCGACGTCGTCGCCGACACCACAGTTGTTGTGACGCACCAGGATCAGCGAACGGGCTCACTTGCCGACGAGATCCGCCGAAGCCTGAATGGCTGGGTGCGCGACGTGTTCGAGGTCCCCTACGACCCGCATCTCGCGGGCGGGGTCGCTATCAGCGTCGACCAGCTGCATTCCTCAACCACCACGGCTTACGCCGATATCGTGATGGGAGTCGGCCTGTGAAGCGACCGATCGCTACCCCCGCAATCTGGATCGCGGCACTCGCCGCGACCGCAATGCTTGCCGGCACGACGCCCACCGTCGCCGCTCCTGCCCCGGCATACCCGAGCGGATCGGGATGCCCCGCGGTGGCGGGGATCTTTGTGCCCGGCACGTGGGAAACCAACCCGGACGCCGACCCTGCACGCCCGATCGGGCTGCTCGCTCCGGTCGCCACCGGATTAGCCGACCGGTTCGGTGACCGGTTCCTGGCCCGATTCCCCGGCTACAGCGCCTCGGCGTGGGACCGCGGGATGAGCTACGGCGCCAGTGAGACGACCGGCGTCACGGCCGCGACCGCGGAGATCACCGAGATCGCCCGACGCTGCAGCGCAGCGAAGTTCGTGCTGGCCGGTTACAGCCAGGGCGCCGACGTCATCGGCGACCTCGCCGCGAGCATCGGCTGCGGCAAAGGAGCGATCTCCCCGGACCGTGTGATCGCAGTGGGGTTGATCGCCGACCCGCATCAAGGCACGGCGGGCGGCAAAGTCGTCGGCCCTGCACTGGATGGGCACGGTATCGCCGGACCGCGCCCTGGCGGGTTCTGCCAGCTGTCGGCCGTGACCGCGCAGATATGCGATCCACGGGACAAATACTGCAACACGAACGCCGCGACCAACCCGATCCTGGCCGGCCTGGGCCGCATCCTCACCGGCGGAAGCGACGAACCCGCCGCGGCCGAACCGGACGGCGCGCCGCCCGCTGGCGACAACCCGACAGGCAACACCGACCAGGCGGGTGCGCCCGGTGCCGATGCGGTGCAGCTGCAGGCACTGACCCAGTCGCTGATGTCCGATTTCGGGGGAGGCGATCTGCCGAAGCTGGCTGCCGATCTCAATACCGTTGTGTCACAGGCCCTGTCCGGAAGAATCGACTCGGGCGCGGTTACGGCGGTGCAGGACACACTGCGGTCTCTGACTGATCTGCTGGGCTGGACAGGCAGCAATCCATCGGCGACCGAACGGCTGGCACACGCACCGGCCGACTCGCCCGAACACCAGGCGAGCCAGGTGCTGGCCGCCGCGAAGAACAGCGACCTCGGCACGGCCCTGGATTCCTTGGCCGCGATCGCCTCACAAGCGGGCGGTGCCGGCGGAGGTCTCGCGCCCGATGTGGCCGGATCGGCGAACGCATTGGCGTCCTCGACGGCGTTGCTGACCGCGATGCCTGCGGACACCTTGTCGCAGGCCACGACTGTGTTGTCGATCCTGAAACCGTCGACGGTGTTCGAGCAGGTGGTCAACGTCGCGACCAACACCCTCGGCTTCGCCACCAACATCCCGAAGATGCTGGACACCCTGCGCCAGATCGTGACCATCGTCGCGGACGGCGGCATCGACGTGCCCGCGAAAGTCCGTGGCCTGCACGAGCAGTTCGGCACCTTGAACAACCTGTGCAACCCTCTGGTGAAAATGGCCGCCGGAGTCGACCTGCACACGGTGTCGAAGCTGCTGGCCATGATCCCCGACCCGCAGGGCGTCGCCCAGATCGCGTCGGTGATCGTCGGAATCCTGGGGAACCTGGACGTCGTCAAGCTCGCATTGCAGGTCGGCGGGCTCCAAGAACAACTGTGGGGCATCGCCAAAGCGATCACCGGCGGCGGCAACCTCGTCGATATCGGCGCCCGGCTCGTCGGCCTGATCCCGACGCTGCTCGGGTTCGCCACGACCGCGGTGAACACACTGACCGCAGCCGCCAAGACCCCCACCACCGCGCTCGACACCCCGCGGTCGGGTGAACCGACAGTCTCAATGGGCGGCGCGTCGAACCTGGCGAGCCTGGCCGAGTCATTGGTCAACAGCTCATCGCAAGGCGCGGCTGACCTCGGGCAGCTGGTCGCCGACGGCGTCTCGGCGGCATCGTTCTTCGCGTCGGGCGCACATCAGGGGTACGACCGATTCGTCGTCGATGAGTCCGGGCGCACCGCTGTCACGTGGCTGACGGACTGGTTCGCCGGGCGTATCCGGCAGGTCGGAGCCGTGTGATGAGCGCGGACATGACCGTGACCTCCGGCGGCAAAGCGATCATGATCATCGGGCTGGCCGTCGTGGCGGTCGTCATGCTGATCATCGTCTCCGGTCGATCCCGACACACCGACCCCAACTGTCTTCCCGACATGCCCCGGGGCGGGACATCTCGTGGGACCGCTCGCGTCGTGATGCCGATGGCGGCAGGCACTTTCGTCCCGAGTTCGCCGTACGGACCCCGGGAAGGAAAGTTCCATCGCGGACAGGATTTTGCTGCCGCGGCGGGCACCCCGATCTACTCGGCCATCGACGGCACGGTGGTGGCGGCCGGGCCTGCCGACGGGTTCGGGAACTGGATCGTCATCGACACCACCGACAGTGATGGCCGGATCGTGTCGACGGTCTACGGGCACATGTCCGCCGCGGGCGTGCTCGTCCACACAGGCGACACCGTGCGCGCAGGCCAACACGTCGCCGATGTCGGCAGCGAGGGCGAATCGTCCGGGCCGCACCTGCATTTCGAAGTCGTGCCCGGGGGACGGCTGTCCGGCGGCACACAGACCGATCCGATGCAGTGGCTCACCGCCCACGGCGCGGGCGGGACCGCGACGGACGCCGCCGTCCTAGTCGCGAACCGCAGCGGGTTGATCGGGCGATCCGGTTACGGCAGCGGGTGCGGCCCTTCGCCGGGCGCCGCGCGACTGAAGGCGGGCTCGGTGCCGGAGGCGTTCGAGCCGTGGATCGCCCGCGCCGCCGCACTGTGCCCTGAGGTGACCGCGCCGTTGCTGGCCGCCCAGCTGCAGCAGGAGTCCGGGTTCAGCGTCGACGCGCACAGCCCGGCAGGCGCGGTCGGGCCCGCTCAGTTCATGCCCGGGACGTGGAACGCGCACGGGGTCGACGGCGATGGCGATGGCCGTAAGGATCCCCGCAGCATCCCCGACGCGGTCATCAGCCAGGGCCGCTACGACTGCGAGCTGGCCGGCACCGCGAAACGCGGCCTGGCAGAAGGCACATTGCGCGGCGACCTCACTGAACTGTGGCTGTCGATGTACAACTGCGGCGCCGACGAGACCCTACGGCAGGGACAGGTCTGCCAGAACGGCGAGACCCGCAACTACGTGCGCGCCATCCCGGCCGCCGCGCGTGAGTTCACAAGCAGTGAATCGGTCAGTTCCTCGGTCGGCGCGGCCATTGTCGCCGAGGCGATGCGCTGGCGCGGACACCCTTACGTGTGGGGCGGCGGTGGGCCGGACGGACCGACCGCAGCCCAAGGCGGAGCGCCCGGATTCGACTGCTCCGGGCTCACCAGCCGCGCGGTGGCCGTCGCCACCGGAGGCCGGATCATCCTGCCGCGCACCAGCCAGGAACAAGTCGACGACCCGCGCGGGACTCCCGTACCGGAATCGGCGATCCAACCAGGAGACCTGGTCTTCCCCGCCGGACCCGCGCCGGGCCACGTCGCCGTCTACGTGGGCGAAGGGACCGTCGTGCACGCCCCGCAAACAGGCGACTTCATCAAGACCGCCCCCATGAGCGTTGTCGGCTCCAACCCGTCAGTCAGGAGATTCGGATGAGCACCGAACACCAGCAGCAACCTCAGCCGGACGACATGTCGGCGCACACCGAACGGGACTACTTCCAGAGCGGCACAACGGAATACGACGCCGAGGCGATCGTAGACCTGCGCCGCCAGCGCCTGCGGCCAAGCCCGGCACAGGGCGCGCCGTCGGAACCCGACAGCGCCGTCGACGATCCCGGCGACGGGATCGGCGACCCGGAGAAGTCAATCTCGGACCCGTACGGGGTCGGGCAACACAACCTGCGGCCCGACACCATTCCCGGAGACGATGGGTACCAGGCCCGTCCGGTCGTGCTCAAAAAGGCCGACGGCGTAGACACCGACCCGGCCGAATGGGGCTGGCGCGGCCGGGTCAACGCGTTCGGGGCCCAGCTGCGTCCGCCTCGCGACGGCAGCGAGGTCGCCTACCGGCGCGCGGTCGAACGGATCCGGCAACCATTGCCGGGCACCCCGGTGATCCTGGTCGCCAACCCCAAGGGCGGCATCGGAGTCACCCCGGTGACGATCGTGCTGTCCAACATCTTCGGCGTGCACCGCGGCGGCAGCGTGGTGGCCTGGGACGCCAACGAATCCCGCGGCACCCTCGCCGCACGCGCCGCGGTGAGCACAGACACCGAGCCAACCGTGGTCGACGTGCTGGCCAACGCGCGAGCGTTGTGCTCCCCGGCCGCCGACGCCTCGAGCCTGGCGCGGTACCTGCGGCTGCAACCGAGCTTGGACGAAGTCTTGGCCTCGGATCACTCCGGCCGCCTCGAGGTGATCGGGCGCAACGAGTGCGCGGCGATCATGGCGGTGCTGAGACGGCACCGGTCCATGGTGGTGATCGACAGCGGCGACAACGACCGAGCAGAACCGTTCTCCTGGTCGGTCGACAACGCCACCCAACTGGTCGTGCCACTGGTATGCCGCCGCGACGCCGCCTATATGGCGCTGAAAATGCTAGACACGATCGTCGCGCACGGCCGCCGGGACCTGGTGACCGGAGCGGTGGTCACCCTCGCCGCGCAGTCCGGGACCGAATCGGCCGCACGCGAGGCGATTGTCGGCGCGCTCGAACACGCGGGCATCACCCGAATCGTGGATGTGCCGCACGACCCGGTGTTGGCCGGAGGCGAGCGCATCGTGTGGTCGCGGCTGACGGCCCCGTCAGTACGGGCGTGGACACAGGTGGCCGCGTCGGTCGCCGACGGGCTCGCCGAAGCGTTGACGCGCATGCCGGCACCGCTGGAAGCGGCCTATTTGCCCGATAGTTACCGGACCCCGAGCAGCCGCGACGTGCAGCGCTGCCGCCGCTGCACCCCCGATGACACGCACATCGGCGCGCGGTGCGGATCAGGCTGTCCGAGCGCGAGCGTCGCGGTCCCCCACCACGGCCAGCCTTACGGCCAACGGCGGTGAACGCCATGAGAACCCAACGGCACCCATCGTCACGCAGAGAGGTCACACCCATGACAACGATCACCCGGTTGCAACGGCTGCGCGCCGCCTGGCGAACGGCGGTAAGCGGCGCCGCAGCATGGCTGATCGTCACGATCAGCGCCGCGACGGCCGACGCGGCGATCCCCAACCCACTCGGCGGCGTCGCCCCCGATTTCGGATTGTTCGGACAGGCCATGGACTCCACCTGGAAACGGCTGGTCGCGTTCATCTGGGCCCTGGTGCTGATCGGCTGCGTCGTTCGAGTGATCGTCGGCGCCTTCAAGGTGCGCCGCGCCAAATCCCGCGGCTACACCAACGACCTGGCCGAAGGCTCAGAAGAGCTACAAGACGCCCTGATTGCCCTCGGTCTCGTCGCGCTGGCCTCACCAATGATCGGCACCGTCCTGTTCGTGGTCGGCGGCTGACCCGGGCCGCACACCGAAGGGAAACCATATGAGCGCCAAAGGATTCGGATCACTCTCGCCCGACGCCGAGCCGCCGTCCACAGCACCAGCACGCCCGGGAACGCCTGGCTCGCGCCGACGCCGGCTCGCGCCACGAGTCTCGATGCGGTGGCTGCTGGCCGCGGGCGCCGCCGGTCTGCTCCTCGTGGTGGCCGCGTTGTCGATGCACGGCTGCAGCGATACCAGTGCGGGCGGCGGGCAAGTCCGCGCGGGGCACGGACCGACCACCGTGACCGCCGGGGTGCCCACCGGCTATACCCGGGACCGGGCAGGCGCGGCCACCGCAGCGGTCAATATCGTGCAGGCGCTGACCCAGGCCGGGCAAGGCCGCGTGAGCGCGACCGCGGTGCGGTCGGCGTTGGCCGCGTCGGATCCCGGACCGGGATTGACGAAATCGATGGACATCGCGTCCGGACGTGAGCACGACAGCAATGTCCTCAACGTGCTGCCGGCGGCGGTCACCGTTGAGTCGCTGAACCCCGACACCGCACAGGTCGCGGTCTGGACCGTCGCGGTGTCACGAGACTCGATCACCCCCCGCGACCCGGTCTCGGTGATGACGCTGTGGTCGAGCACCACCGTGTCGGTGGTCTGGGAACACGGCGACTGGAAAGCCAAAGACCTCGCCACCCGCAGCGGACCGACCCCGGACGAAGTCGTGGCCCCCGGCCCCGGATCACCGCTGACCCTCCCACTGCAGGGCGGCTACTACACCTTCTACGTCGACTAGGGGCCCATGATGCGGAGAGTTCTGATGCTCTTGATCGTCACGGCGCTGTCAGCGCTGACACTGGCCGGCGCTGGCACAGCAGGGGCCGACCCCGAGCCCGGCCAGGTCGCCCCGCAGGGGTCACTGCCGAATGGATTCCCGGCGGACCTGCGCAAGTTCATCGGCAACACCCCCGAATTCAAAGCGGCGTGGTTCACAGGGACGTGCAAGGACCGGGGCGGTGACATCGGCTCCTACATCAACGCCGCGATGGCAAACGAGGACCGCCTCATCTACTGGTCGATGACCGACGAACAGAAGAAGAGCCTGCTCGACATCGGCGCGGTCAGGATGCTTGGCCCCGGCCGGATGGACCCTCGACTGGAAGCCGACGTCGAGGCGGGGCGAGAACCGCCGAATGAGTTGCTGCCCAGAGTATTCCCGTCAGGCGACCCCGCTTACGCGTTGCCGCAGCCGGCATGTGCGGACGACCTGAAGCGATGGGCGAATCCCCAATGGAATACGTGGGGTTTCGTCTGGTCGCCCGCCCCGGACAAACAGTCCTTGACCGAGATGCGCAAGACGAGTGGCGCGGATACGGTGCCCGATAAGGCGTGGACCGCGCCATGCGGCGGCGGTCTTCCCGGAAACTACTGTACCCACGCGTTTTTCGTGAATTGTGACCAGGCGGACGCGCCGAGTGGAGACCAGCGCAACTGCGTCGCATGGAACACTCGGGTGGCGCGCTTGTTCGATGGCACTGCGAACTGGATCGACCAGAACAAATCGCTGTCCGACCGGATCGACGAGACATTGCGCGACGCGGGTGTCTACGCGGCTGGCAACGCGATCGTGAGTGCGTTCAGCTGGGTATTCGGCACCGCGATTCCCAACGTAGTCAAATTCGTTGCCGACCCGCAGTCCGTGATCGACGACTGGGCCAACGCCACCAAATCCTCGGCCGTCGACCTGAGCAGCAAGGTTCTGCGTGGCCTCGTAGCCGTGGGCGTCTTCGACCCCTCCCAAGGATGGTTTCTGCGCTGGTATGCGCTGTCCACCGGCATCGGCATCGCCGTTATGGGTCTGATGACCTTGCTTGCGTTGTGGCGAGCGGCATCCAAGGGTGAAACCGCGAAAACCATCGCCGCTGACCTGTTCGGTTACCTCCCGGCAGGCGTCCTGCTCATGCTGTTCGCACCGTTCCTCGCGCAGCTGATCGTCGGCGCGGCGAACGCCATGTCCGAGAGCATCGTCCACATCTCCGGTCCGGACATGGGCGAAATGGTGACGAACCTGGAACACTTCAGTGGCACGCTCACCGCGCCCGCGCTGCCCGGCGGTGTCGTTGTCGGATTCATCCTGTTCCTGCTGCTCATCGCGGGTTCGCTCGCCGTGTTCTTCGGCCTGTTGATGCACGCGGTCGCCTTGCCCGCCTTGGCGATCGCGTCCGGTATCGGGTTCGGCATGTGGGTCCACCCGAAATGGCGCACCAAGGCTCTGCGCCCAGTGCTGCTGTTCATCGGCCTCGTGGCCTCCAAACCCCTGCTGTTCCTGCTGCTGGCGGTGGAAACCTCCGTGGTCAACGCCGCATTGACCGGCCAGCCCGCCGGGCAGGGCGCCCTCGGCACGCTCGGGCAACTGTGCCTGGTCGTTGTCGCCTTCATCGTCGTCGGTCTCGCCCCGTGGTCACTGTTGCGATACGCGCCTCTGCTGCCTTCGCGCAGTGATGCCAACGGATTCGGCGGGCATTCCAGCTCCCTGCTCGCTGGCGCCATGGGCGGAGTCGGCGCGAATGCCCTGTCGCGACGACGGTCTCAGCACGGCTCCTCGACATCGGACAGCGACACGGCGAAGGGGTCGACGGGACAGAAGGACCGGGGAGGCGGCACCGACGGCGGTGATCCGAGCTGGCGGACCGCCGACCGGGATGACGGCCGGAGCCCGACCGAGGCACATCTGGGCGCCACGATGGGCAGCCGCCGAAACGACGCGACCTCCCACACGAAAACCGGTGATCGTCACAGCAGCAGCGGCGGCATCGGAAGCAAGCTCGCGTCCGGACTCGGCAGCAGCCTCGGCAAGGGCGCGGCGATCGTCGGCACTGCGGGGGCGGTGGCGATTCCCGTCGCGGCGGCCGGAGCAGCCGCAGCTCTGGAGAAGGGCCGTGCCGCCGCCGAAGCCGCACCCGGGGAGGCCGAGGAATGACCGACCAGCAACGCACCTACATGCTCGGCGGCGAGATCGCTCGCCGCTCCTGGCTCGGACTGTCACAGCCCGTGCTGGCCACTTGGGGATGCTCGATCATCGCCGCGATCGCGCTGTATGTGATCGGCGGTGGAGCGACCTGGTCGATCGTCGTCGTCGCGGTCGGGCTGGCCGCGGTGTTCGCCGCGACCATGGAATTCGGAGGTAAACGATCCTGGGCATCGCGGTGGCTGCACGAGCTGCGGACCTGGACGCGTCGCCGCCGCGGCGAACACGTCTACCGCAATCCCGCCGACCCTGCCTACGGTCGGCCCAGCCGCGACCCTGGCTGGGCGGTGCCGCCGCCGTTGGCGAACACCAGCCCGTTGGATGTGGCCGGAACCGGCCTGGACGAGATGTTCATCCTGCGCACGGCGAACCCAGGGGAGCGGACCTTCTTCACCGTGATGCTGGCCGTGGAAGGTGTGGCAGGCGGACTGCGCGGCGATGCCGCCTATGCGGCGACTTCGGCGGCGTTCGGCAGCTTCCAGGCACAGCTGGCCCGACCGGGCAGCTTCATCCGAGGGATGCAACTGGTCCACCGGTCGGTGCCACTGGACATGACCCCACACCAACGGTGGGCCGAAGAGCAGGTCGGCAGGCTCGGCGACCGCCGGTTGCTGCCCGCGGTCGAGTCCTACGGCGCCCTCATCGACGTGCTCACCCCGCTCGCCGAAGAGCATCGAGTCTTCGTCGTGCTGCGCATCCCGCAAACCGACGAGTTCATGGCCGCCACCGCACGGGCGGCGCGAGCGAAGAACGCGCCGATCGAAGGCGGCATCGCCGCGGTCATCCGCGACGAGGTCGAACGCACCGCACGCCTGCTGGCGTTATCCGGGATGGGCCGCGTCGAGGTCTACGGACGTAAACGCGCCTGCGCGGTGCTGCGCGGCTGTATCGATCCCGACTACCGGCTGGGTCGGCACGCCGACTCCGAATGGGACACATGCTGGCCCAGCTACATCGGGGGAAACGACTGCGTGGCGATCGGCGCCGCGGGCGCCTGGCGCACCCGCGTCGGGTTGATCCCGCCGAGCGCCATCGAACCGGTCCCACTCGGCCCGCTGTGGCTCTCACCGCTGTTGACCGGTGTGGACGCCGATCCTGGCGACGACGAAACGCCACCGATGCCGACCATTCGCACGGTGTCGGTGCGCATCGACTTCGTCGCCTCGCACAAGGCCCGTGCCGCGGCCAAAGGCGACTTCACCGCCGATGAAGCCCGAAAACAGAAGGAGCGCGCCAAAGGCAAGATCAGCGACGGCTCCGCCGAAGTGCTCGCCTCCGCATCCGACCGCCGTCGGCAGGACTTGATGCCCGGGTCTGGGCACCACGGCGCGGTCTACGCCATCACGGTCGCGGTGACCGGCCGCGACGCCGACGACCTCGACCGAGCCTGCCTGCGCGTCACCGAAGCCGCAACAGAGTCCGCCCTCGCCGAAATCCGTTGGTGTTCAGGCGATCACGACGTCGCTCTGTTTTCCGCGCTGCCCCTCGGGCGCGGCCTGGCCGAAACGAGGCACACCCGATGACCCGCAAACGGAACCGTGTCAAGCACTCCGACAAGACCAGTGGCGAGCCGAGATTCAGCCGAAGAGTTCCGTGGTGCGCACGCCGGGCTCACAGGGCCAGCGCGGTGGCCGAGGACGTTGAGCAGTATCGGCGTGGGGTGCCGAAGCGGCGTCGGATGCTCGACAGGTACGGCTGGTACGAGCACCGCCCGGAAGGGGCGTGGACCACGACCCGCCAAGCCGAGGCGCTCAACTTGGCCACCAGCCGCCGCTCTTCGCGGCACGAAGGCGTGGTCGCCGGACTGAACATCGTCTCCGGCGAACTCGAGATCCTCGACCCGTTCGCCCTCTACGGCGACGCGATCTCCGGCATCAACGTCTGCGTCATCGGCGATATCGGCCAGGGAAAATCCGCGCTGATCAAAACCGCGTTTGGGCTACGCCAACTCGTCGCCGACCGGCAAGTCGTCGTCCTGGACAAGAAACCGCAATCCGGGTGCGGCGAGTACACACCGATCGCCCGAACGCTCGGGGCGGCGTCGATCCGGTTCCGAGCCGGCGGTGGCGGAGCATGCGTCAACCTGCTCGACCCGGCGATCAGCACCGGCGGCGAACACACTGGTGGACTGTCGGGCATCGTGCCTGCTGGCCAAGAAGCGCTCGTGCTGGCGGTGCTGGCCGACAGTATGGGACGCGAACTCGACGAACGAGAGAAATCCGCTGTCGGGCTCGCGCTCGAGCTCGTCAACGCCGACGCTCGCAACCAGGGGCGCGCCCCGGTGATCCGTGACCTGGCGATGCGACTGCTCGATCCGCGCACAGACGATTTCGACACCGTCGGCGGTCGATGGGCCGAGCGCGGTCTCGAATGGGGCCTCGAGCCGGGCCTGGCCCTGCTGCGGCTGGCCGACCGAGACCTCAAAGGACTGGTCGATGCCGAAACCAGCCAGGAAATCCGCGACAGCCTCGATACCCACCCCCTGGTCCATTTCGACCTGTCCGCCCTGCCGACCGACGGGCCCGCACTGCGGGTTGTCATGACCGTGATCAACACCTGGCTGGCTAACCGGCTCGCCGCCCGCTCCTCGCGCTTCGCCCAAACGATTCTCGTGGTCGAAGAAGGCTGGCACGTCGCCCAAGGCAGCACCGGCGAAGTGTTCCAGACGAATATGAAACTCTCACGCGGGTTGGGTCTGTGCACGGTGTCGGCGTTCCACCACATCAGCGATCTGCCGGTCGACTCACCGGCGAGGGCATTGATGCAGGAAGCCTCGATCGTCGTGCTCATGGGGCAAGGCCGCGAAGACGACGTTCGCGAAACCTGCCGCATGTACCGGCTCCCACCGGGCACCGAGGAAACCCTGATGCGCCTGGGCCGCGGCCAAGCCCTGGTCAAGATCGGGCGCCGCGACCCATTTCTCTTGCAGCACATCCGATCCCCGCTGGAGGCCGAACTCACCGACACCGACCGCGCTGTGAAGGGGGTTTCCGCAGCATGAGCGCCCAACGACCGCTGCCCAATCCCATCCGCATGGAACCGGTCCTTCCGGCCGGGGTCGTGCTGGGCCTGCACATCGTCTGCGGCGGATTCGTCGCCGTGTTCGGCGGCGGGGCCCTGTCCGCGTTGCTGTGTCTGCGCGGCCCTGCCGCTCCCGGCTGGCATGGGCTCACCCCCACGCTGGCTCGGCTGACCGAACACTGGAGTGATCCCGCCGCCGCGTGGCCAGCCGACCCGCGACCCGGCCCCGCCTGGCTGACCTGGACCTGCATGATCCTCGTCGCCATCGCCTGGTGCAGCGCGGTGGCGATCGTCGGCGCCGAAATCGACTCCCGCCGCCGTCACCGCCGTCGCCGTGTCGGGCTGGCAACCCGTGGTGACCTGCGCCGAATCGGACTCGACCCGCACACGGCCGCCCGCAAATCCGCCGCCGAATTTCCCGAACAAGCACGACGCGAGCCGCGGCGTCATCGATGGAGGTGGCGGTGATGAACCTCTGGAATCGACTCCGTCGACCGCCGGCAGCGCCGGACCGGCTGACCGTGCGGGTCGGGGTCCTGGCCACCGACCCCCGATCGTGGGTATGCCTGTCACCTCGCGACGGCGTCATCGTCTACGGCCCCACCGGATCCGGCAAGACCTGGCGGCTGGCGTATCAGCGTGTGTGTGACGCACCCGGATTCGTCGCCGCTACCTCGACCAAAACCGATCTGATGGCGTCGACGTTCCTCGACCGCGCCGCACAGGGCCGCATCGCGGTGTTCGACCCCGAAGACCTCTCGGGATGGCCCGGGAAAATCCGATGGTCACTGCTGTCCGGCTGCGCGGACCCCGACGTCGCGATCCGCCGCGCCGAAGCGCTCACCAAAGCGATGCCGCTGGAAGGCACCAAGAACGGCGGCTACTTCGAATCCAAAGCCGCCACCCTGCTGCGCTGCTACCTGCACGCCGCCGCCCTCGAGGACCGATCGATCCGCGACGTTCGCGTCTGGGTGCCCAGCCGCACCAACCGCACCGCCGTCCACATCCTCGGCGCCCACCTACCCGACTGGGCCGCCGAACTCGACCAGATCCTGGGCTCCAGCTCCGAATCCAGCGATGACGTACTAGCCGCCGCCGCACGCCTGCTCGAACCCCTCGCCTCACCGAAGATGCTCGCCGCGGTGGACGTTCCCGGCGCGGAGTCCTTCGATGTCGAGCCGTTCGTCCTGGACACCACGCACGCTAACACCCTCTACCTGCTGTCCAAAGGCACGTCGCAGAGCATGGCCCCGTTTGTCGCCGCCCTGGCCGCCGAGGTCCACCACGTCGCCGACCGCGCCTCACAGAAACGGCCCGGCAAACGGCTCGACCCGCCTGTGCGGCTGGTGCTCGACGAAGTCAACAACGTCGCGCCCATCCCGGAACTGCCCAGCATCATGACCGACAGCGGCGGCAAAGGCATCACCGTCTGGGCGTTCGCGCACAACCAATCCCAGAACGAACTGCGATGGGGCCAGATCGGCGGCCGCATGCTCGGCCAATCACCACCGGCCATGCTGCTGCTGCCCGGATTGCGCGGCGACGAACTCGAAGCCGTCTCCAGGCTGCTGGGGCAACGCAAACAATGGGAAGCCAGCCTGTCGCGGTCCATGGGTCGCAGCTACTCCCAACGCGACGAACCGGTCTTGCGCGCCGACGAAATACGCGAACTGGACCAAGACCAAGGGCTGCTGATCTACCGCCACGCACCCGCCGCCGTGCTGCGACTGCCCAGCGTATGGGACGACCCCCACACCCAACGCCAGGTCCGGGCCGCGCTGGAGACCTTCGAAACCATCGTCGCCACAGGCGAAGTCCCACCACACCTGCGCCACGACGCACCGGAAGTGAGGCGGGGATGACCATCGAACCGTACGCACCGCAGGACACGACGCTCGACCGACCGCATCGGAGCACGGGTCGCGACGGCGCCTGCCGGTTCAGCTGGGCCGACCTAGACACCGACACCGCCGCCCAACTGTGGCGCGAACTCGCCGACTGGGTCGACTGGCTGCGGCATCGCTACCAACTCGGCAGCCGGGTCCCCACCTGCTGGTACCGGCACGGCAGCGCCGTGGAAACGCTCACCGCGCTCATGGCCGCACACCACGCCGCCTATCTACCCGGACCCGACCAACACGACACACCCCGAGAAGACCTCATCGCCTGGCACCAGCAATGGCTCTGGCCAGCAGTCGAACAACTCACCCGCACCAGCGACTTCTCCGGCTGCGGGCCGGGGCGCTGCGGCTACCGCACTCAACCCCAACTCACAGATCCCGGATTCGACGACTTCGTCCACAACGATCTCGCCGACCGACCCGAACCCGCGCTGCACCACGCGGCGCCGGAGGAGACCACGAGAGCGGAACTTGTCGGCGACGAGGACATGGCCGAACTGATCGCAACCCAATCCGCGCAATCGATCCAAGTAGCCGGACGCACCGTCGCGGTCCACTACGACGGCCGCGTGTGGGTGTACTCGCGGATCGCCGACGGCTGGATCCCCGAACGCGGCAGCAGGCGCGGGCCATGACCACGAACCGACCACATCCCGACAATCGCGAAAGGCGGTGACAGCCAATGTATGTCATCAACGGACAGCTCATCGACGGTGACCCGGGCAACGCCCAAGCGGTGCTCGCTACAGCACACATGACCGGAACCCGGCCACGCTGCACGTGCCAAGACGGCGACGGCGCCGACATGTACATCGCCAAGGTCAGCGGCCGATACCTGATCAAACGAATGCCCGGCACCGGATCGACCCACGACCCGATGTGCGCCTCCTACGCACCGCCACCGGAAGTGTCGGGACTGGCACACCTACTGGGAAAGGCGGTGAAAGAGCAACCCGAAGCCACCCGGATCACCCTCGGATTCCCTCTGACCCACCACGGACTCCGCGTCGCCACCACAGCCGCGGCCACCGAGACCGATGACAGCGCCAGCGACTTCACCAAGCTGACGTTGCGCGGTCTGCTGCACCTGCTGTGGGACGACGCCGGATTCACCCGATGGACACCAGGAATGCTCGGCAAACGCAACTGGGCCACAATCCGCAAGTATTTACTCTCCGCCGCGGAAGACAAGACGACCAACCGGACACCGCTGGTGAATCGGCTCTGGATACCCGAAACGTTCAACTCCGAGCGTAAGGCCGAGATCATCGCCCGGCGCACAGTTGCCATGTCATGCCTCACCGGCAACGGATCTCGCCGACGGCTCATGATCGCCGTTGGCGAGATCAAACGCATCACCCCGACCACAACCGGTGCCGCGCTGCTGTTCAAGCACGTACCAGACCTCCCGCTGCATCTTACGCACGAGACAAACGCGCGGATGATCGCGACGTTCGGCACCGAACTCTCGCTGCGAGCCGACAATCCCGACACGCATCTGATCGGAATCCTCACCTTCGGTGAATCAAACAAGGGCACCGCCGATGTCGACCAAATCGCGGTCATGACGGTGACGCAGCACTGGATCCCCATCACCACACCAACCGAAAAGCACCTCGTCGACCGACTCACCGACGATCAACGACGGTTCGTGAAATCGCTTCGATACAACCTGGGCCCGGACACCCCCATGGCGGCGCTCACCCTCATCGACACCTCGCCGGCCACGGCGTGCTACATCATCGGCCCCGACGACAGCGACCGGCAGCGCAGTGGCTTCGACTCACTCATTTCGACATCGCAGCTGGACTCATGGATCTTCGACACCGCCAGCGAAACAACACCACCAGCGTCGGCATGGCGTGATCGCCGATCTCACGACGAACCCGGCCAGCCCACCCTCGACATTGAACTCCCAGACCTGCCTGAAGGGAGTCACGGCGATGAGTGAGTTCGATTTCTGGCGCGACGTCATCGGCGACGACCTTGTGGTCGACGGCGTGGTCTACTCCGCGACCGAATGGGAGAGCGACAGCGAAGGCGGCGTCCAACGGATCGCCGACCGGGTTCGACGGGACCTCGACGAGCGATTCGACCCGGAGATGCGAGCGCACGCCAATCTGTGGGACGTGCTCGACTCGCCGTTCTCGGTCACCTTCGTCGCATCGGCGCCCGACGCCGAGAACCGGATCATTCAGATCACGTCCCACCACGGATGGACGGCACTCGAGCTGGAAACGCAAGCAGGCCGACGGCCCGAAATCGACTCGACCGGAATCAGTCCGCACGAACCGACAGACCTACGAGTCGTTGGCGAATATCGAATCCAGAGCGAATCGCTCGCGCGGCTGCTGGAGTACCTGGCCGCTGAACCGGTACTCCACGACGACAGTTCCTTGACCGACCGGACAACCGGACGACCGCCCGTCCTCGTGCCGGAGAAGGAACGAACGATCCTGCAACAACACCAAAGCCGGATCAACACCGTTCGTGATGCAGTACGCATCGCCCGCAGTCCGGCAGCGCTTGCGGCGGTACGGGAACAGGTCGCTGCAGAACTGCAGCGCCACGAGGCGTCCGCACCGGACCTGCACGGCGGTGCATCCGATAGCGACATCGCCCTCTACGACATCACCCGAGACGGATACCGGACCTTAATGGCGTCGCTGGACGAGCGCATGCACCGGCGATCCGACGCCCAGGTACTGCCGACAACGCACAAAGCACGTACCGCTGCGGTGAGCGAGCAAAACAGGGTGCTCGTCACGCATGAAATGGAGATGGCACACCAGGAGTGCGAAGCAGCAGACGTCCTAGGGGAAGGACATGAGACAGCCAAGCGTCGGCTCGACCGTGCAGCACTCGCGGTCACGGCACTGGAACGCGGCGGAGGCGACGCCGACGTAACTGCGGGCCAGCGGATTCTGTGGCTCAACGCGTTCGCTGCCGACGGAGGCGACGAGCCCATTGGCATACTCCCTGGCCGTATCCTCGGCGAAGCGGAACTGCAGGATCGGTCGAGCGGCCCAACCGATCGCCGATACACGGCCCTTGTCGAGGGACCATTGGGCGAGGCGAAACTCGAGCTACACGAATTCGACATCATCGTCCTGCCAGACGATCTCGCCTACACAACCAACCTCGACCAGCCCAGCGGAGCGGTTCCGGAGCTGGCCCCGGAACCTCAGCAGCCCGACGCGACGCACGGCGCGCATCGCGAGCGGCTACGTGAGCGCTTCGATCCGCAGCACCAGGCGTACGTCGAACTGGAAAAGTTGCGCGACCGAGGGGTGAACGTCATGTTCGCCGCTGCGACCGAGACACAGCCGTACCGCGTCGTGCAGATCACCTTCACCGAACTCCATGACTTCGCCGCCCGAGAACTGGCCGCAGATCCCGAGTGGTTGCCCGCGCTATCAGCACCCGCGCCCATGTATCTCGACGGCGTGCCCTTGCGTCCGATCGGCAACTACCGCTTGGACGACACGGAACATCTGGCAGCGGTGATAGGCCAACTCAAAAGAGGACCAACACTCAACGGCAAGGCGCCGACCCGCCGCGAGCCCGTCTTGGTGCCGGCGGTGCATGAAGCGACTCTTCTCGAGTTCCTGACCGATCTGGACAACCACCTCGGTCGAGTTCAGGAAAAGGGCACTTTGGACGCACTACTTGCAGCTCATCAGGCCGTGAGCAGCGAAATGGGCGTCATGCGACTCGGGGATACGCACCCGGAGATTTACTGGGAGTGCGAGATGCTGCAGGCCGAGCTCGACGGGAGGATCGGGCGGGTCCTGAACGGTCTCGAGCCTTTGGATGAAAAGGCGACGGGATACGTCGATCCCGACCCGTGGAGCCACTATCTGGATTCACCGAGTACCGGCCTCGTCGATTTCGCCGACACCAGATTGGCACAGATCGCCGATCAGATCGAGACCGCCGTCCGACAGCGGTTCGACCCGGCATACCCGCAGTGGAAAGCACTCCACGACGCCGAAACCCGCGGAGTCTATGTCGAATTCGCCGCACCGGCGGACGGCAACCCCGGACGACGCGTCTCGATCCGCTACAACAGCGATGCCGGGCAGTGGCAAGCCCGCGAATATCGTCACGAACACCACGAGGACCACGACCTCACCGCGTACGTCGGTGACTACCTGGTCGACTCCGGAGTGCACCCGTGGCTCGGCGAGTTCCTCGATGGGCTGGAAAGCAGGCCCGTCCTCATCCACGCCCAGACAGGAGAAGCGATTCCGCGTCCAGCGGTTCACCCTCCCGACACGGCACGAGCACAGTTGTGGACATACGTAACCGACGTCGCCGAGCTCGCCGCCGGGCTGGACATAGCACGGGAAACAGCAGGTTATCGTGCCGCGCACCAAGAACTCGCCGGCGCGATCAACGAAGCCGGGCACAGCACCGAGTGGACGCACGCCGCCCAACAATTGCTGGACGAATTCGGCGGCCGGACCGCGACTTCCGATGCCGTCCGCGAATCGTCGGCTCGCGCAACCGAAAGCATCAGCGACTGGCTGAGGCCACCCAACCCGACCGATCACGGGGTCAGAGCCTTGGACGGCTCCAGTGATCGGGCGCGAGGCGGTGATCACGCCCAAGACAGCTCAGCACAGCGCGCCGAAGCGAAAAACCCTGACTCCACCACGTCGTGGGCGCAACGCATACGCAGCGGCCTGTCGAAACCCCCAGCGGCGCACCCGCGCCGCCGCATCTGAACTCCGCGTAACCCGCAGCAAAGGAGGCACGCGATGACAACACCGTTCACAACCAGGATCGCAGCGCACTGCGCTGGCGAGTGGCAGGAGCAAGGGCCGTGGCTGATCCGCTGATCGACCGCGACATCGACGCCGTCTCCGCCGTTGCCGCGCTAGTGAACTCCGGTGATCTGCGTCGCGCCAAACAGCAGGTACGCGAACTGGCCAAGACAATCGACGCTGAGCGGCTCGGCATGATTTGGCAGTGTGTCTCGATCTGGGAGCGCCACCCGTACGAGGAGGCCAAAGCCGAGATGAGACAGCTGTGGCACAACAACCCGGCACAGCGCGCCCTCATCGAAAAGCTGGTACCGCCAACCGATCCCCACGTGCACGAGGCATCAGGCAACCCGCTGCCCGCACGACCGGCCGGAGGACGGCACATCCGAGCGAGCGCAACGAGCAACGGCAGCGATTCCCACCGCCCACCCCGCGACGCCCGCCGTGAGGTGGACCCGGCGCTGCGGACCGGCCCGAGCCGGCCGTCCAACCGCGAGGAACACGCCGTCGTCGACGCCTACTTCGGCGACACCGCCGCCGACCAGCAGACGCGCGCCGCGGAATTCCGTCGCCGCAAGCGCGCGGGTGACGACACGATCGACGACACCGAAGTGGTAAACGAGTTGCCGGATGGGCGGGCAGGTGTCGACGACAACAAGCCGTACGCTCGCGACAGTCGAAAACCCTTCGCATCACTGGATATTCAGCACGACAGCGACTACGACGACGACCGCTATAAAGAGGTCGAGGACTACGACCGAGACCAGGACAAAGAAGACGCCGCGCCAACCCTGCGCGGACTGCCGTGCGTGAGCTGCCGCCTCGAACGCGCGGCACTCGACAGCAGCACCTCGCCCTACGGGCTGCCCTACAACGAACGCATCCGATCCGGACGCGGCGACGACGGACTGTGCAACCCGTGCCGGATCGACGGCATGACCGGAATCCGGGAACTTCCACTGGAACACAGCAGGATCGACGCTATCCACGCTCGATGCGAATTCATCGCCGAACACAGCGGTCCGGCCGCGCGCAGCGTCCTTCGGCAGGAATGGCGCCTTTGCAGAGACATCGGTGACGTCGGATACCGCGCCATCGAAACCTGGGTCCGCGACCACCCCGAACTACCGCAGACACCAACACAGCCGAAGCCGCGCAGCACATCGACCGCTAGCACCGAGTCCGTCAACGTCGGCAACGGATGGTGCGAGGACTGCAGTGAGTTCCGCCAAGTGACCGACGGACACTGCCTCGACTGCCGTCCCGCCTCGACTGCGCCACCCAGCAGGCTGCTCAAAACAGGGGAGGTACGCAACCGAAGCGAACGCGTCGAGCGCACACGGCAACCCGCCGCGGTCATCACTTCAGAACAACGGCGCCAACGACTTTGGCGAACCCAATCCGCGGCCCGGCAGACCGGCCAGCGCCGCTACCTGTAAGTCGTACCCGACTCATCCATCGAGGACTCGTCATGACCACGAGACAACCTCGGCGAGCCAGCTCCTACCTCGCCGCATTCGCAATCCTCGCCGAACCTGCCCGGCCGCAGGAAACGCCCCAACCCCGCAGGGCTGAGTTCGACACGTTGCACGAGGCGCTGACGTGGCTGCACGACTGTGTACGCGACGACACGTTGGCGTCGGGAACAGCCCTGGCCGCGGCAGCGGTCTACGCCCGATCTGCCAGCGGAGAAGAATTCGCACCGGTACGTCGATTCGGTGTCGGCACCGGCCTTGAGGTCGCCGACACAATCCGGATCGCCATCACGGCCGCTCGCCCCGCCCAACAGCTGACCCGAACCACCCTGACGAGGTCTGCCACCGGTGATCCCGCCTCGGAGGCAGCCCAAGCGCTGGAGCAGGCCCTCGCAAGCGGCATCAGCATCCAGTTCACCGATCCCGCTGAACCCGGCCGAATCCTGACCGTCGGCATGATCGATCGGGAATGGATGACCGTCGAGTACCGGCAAGACCACCCGCGCCGCAACGAACTCCGCGAAATCGGCCGCGTCGGCGTCGCGCACTACGCACGCGTCACCGACATGCTCGGCGACCTTGCTATCGGCGCCCCCTACTGCGGCGACGCGCGGGTCGGACAACATTTGCCCGTGGTGACCGTGCCGGCCGACATCGTGGAAGATCTCTGTGCGTTTCAAGCTCGCCTGGATGCGTTAGCGGCGAAGGCCCGGATATGCGCGTGCGATCATCCGGAGATCCTGGCCGCCACGGCACGCGGAGCTATCAGCGCGGCTGGAGAACTCGAAACCGCCGCGATCAGTACTCGTCTCGCCGACACGACACGCGGTCAACGCAGGAACCGACGCCGCCAGACGGTAAGTGCACGAGATCAACGAAAGGCACGGTTGTGAGTCGAGACCCCGACTCCTGGTACGGGCGTTCGTTCGGGATTTACGGCTCGGTATTGTCTAATACGTGGTCCAGCGCGGAATTCCAGGCGTCGCGGAGGAGTTCACGGTCGGGTTCGCCGATGTTGGCGCCGGAGTCATAGCAGCCGCAGGGCCTCGCGTGGAAGCTCTGCTCGCAGTGATGAACCGCGACATTTCCACAGTTGGTGCAGCCCACCCAACCGGCGTCGAGGGGAGCTAGATCGTCGGAAACGTCGTCGCACTGGTCGGGCTCGCACCTCTGGCCGAGTACACCGGCCGGAATCGCGTCTTCCGGCCACGCTACGGACCGTCCGGGATCCACCGGTTCACTTCCCAACACCAGTACGTCATGCAGCCGTGGCCTATCCGCCAGAGTTCGATACAACCCCAGTTGACTGATCTGCTCGATCCGTGCCCACACCTCCGGAACTCCGACCTCCACGATTAGAGGTGCCTGACCGTCGACCACGAAGTACGCGTGGTCTCCCGGGCCGCTCCTGTGGTACACAGCCTGCCAGCCGATGCCGCGGAAGAACTCGCCGAAGACTGCATCCACTCCGCAGGCATAGGTGACACCGTCGACGAGAACCAGTTCAGGTCCGGACCAGATATCGTCGAGCATCTCGGTCTCGAATGCCGACCGGACACAACCGACGACCCACTCAGCATATTGGTCAATCGACTCCCGAATCGTCTCTTCACTACGGTCTCGACCGACATACACCGGCGGATGATCCTCCAGCAGGGGGCGCAGTTGTCCCGTCGCAGGATCCACAATGTCGTCGGGCCGTATGCCACTGATGTATTCGATCCCGCTGATACGGCTATCCCGTCGCTGCGCCTGGGCATCTAGCCGCAACGCCTCGACCAGTTGATCGAACCATTGCACTCTTTCGTGACCTCGCCGCGGAATTCGCGCAACAAGTCGGGCCTCACCGGTCATTTCCGACACTCCTGCCTCGAACTGATTCTGGTTCGATGTTGCGACCGCAGCCGTCCGGCCTGTTCCACCCAGGTCCGTCGTGGGCCGCACGATAGGTCCACGTGCATTCCCACTCATGCTGGCATCTGATGGTGGCGGGCGAGGACGAACGCGGTGAGTAGCCGACGGGTCGCCGGTAGTGTCAGGATGTTCATGTCTTCGCTGCCCGGGGAGAGTTCCCGCTGCAGCCAGCCAGGCCAGGGCGAGCATCCTTCTCGGCCGATTCGGCCAAACGAAACCGCACACGCCGGCATCGTTCGACACTGAACTGCATCGACCAGTGAAAGAGGCGCCGCTAGTGGACGAGACAGACCCGACCGCTGGGCTCGATCCGGGTGAGAAGCAACGGCTGTTCGAGCTGGGGATGGCGCAGCTGAGGGGCGAAACCCCGGAGCATGGGTGGACGATGTACTACGAGTTCGAAACGCCGCTGGGGGTTCGCCGGTACACGAATGTGCGGATACTTGAAGACGGGCGCGTGCAGGCGCGTGAATACCGAGTGGATATCGACGATCCGGGCACGATCCTTGATCTTGAGATGGATCGCTATCTGCTCGACAACGGTATCGTTGATGAGCTCGAATGGATCACGGCCGAGTAAGTTCCTTATATCGGCTGCTGTTGGTACGGCACGTGGGGTGACCCAACGGCGGTTGTTCTGATCTGTGCAACTGCTAGGGCGTTGAGTCTCCGGAAGATTGGTCCGTGGTCATTTCAATGGTGTTGGCTCGTAGGGTCGGGGCTGTCGACGATTTCGGCGTAATACGCAAGAACGTCATCGTGCACGGTTGACGGCCCCATCTGCCAGTGCATGGGCTCATTGTTGAAGCGAAAGGAAATAACCTCTGATGCCCAGTGCAGTACATCCGGAGCGTCGGTGATCGGAGCATTCGAAAGAATTTTTATGAGCGCCCAGGCGTCGGTGTGTCGACGTAATTCCCAACGGTGCATCGTGCTGAGGGCGTACGCGTGCCATGATGTGGACAGACTGTTGGTCGGCCGCCAATCCCCGATGGTGATACTGCTTGCGGTCAGCTTCGCCCTTGCCCATTCCTTAGCCGCATCTAGAGAGGCTGTCGGATTCCTTACCGCCGCGACAATCCCGACAGCTGAACCGGCTGGGCCACGAAGTACGACAACTGAATTCGCGTCGTTGCTGCCACCGGTAGTCGGCCGGTGTCGCATATACCGGGCTTTGAGATCGGCCATAACCCACCTGCCATTCGGCATCACAGCGGACACTTCCGTCCGTCGGACCAGGCACTTTAGGAGTTGGGGGTTCGATTCCAATCCCGCGATATCCGATACGACCAGCAGCAATCCCACACCCACGTCGGCGCCGGTGGACAGGATGTTAGTCACGGCGGCTGCGCCGTGACGGTTCTGCAACACGTTGTCCGCGTCGTCGATTGCCACGAAGATGGCTGGCTCATCCTGGCCTGGAGCATTGTAATCACGCCTGGCTCTACGTGATTCGATCAACCGACATGCAATCGTCAGGTGGTTTATGGTGGCTTCCAATCCTGTGGCCACGAATCCGTCGTCATACATGCTCTTCCATGTCACATCGAACCCGTTTCGACCGGAAGGGTCGGAAGGGAAGATGAAGAAGCACCCTGACTGTAGCGCCTGGACCATAACTAGACGTAGGAAGCTGGACTTTCCCATCTCGGGGCCACCGATCACCAGTGTCGAGTAAACGGCCCCCGTGTCGGGATTGTTCAATCGCCACTTCAACGGTGCGGGGTCGCCGTCGATGGTCTCGCCGATAATAATAGTTCCATTGGACGGGTCGTAGGTCTGAGCGCCGTCGTAGACCCAAGCCTCATTCGCATGACGTTTCGCTGCACGTGCCGAGCCGATTTGATTCCGAATCGACCTATGCAGATCGGCGTTGCGGCTTCGCCATTCGGTGCCGGGGTTCTCGGCGCGTTCGGCGGTGAGATGTACAGTGGGAGGTCGGCGGACAGGGGGCGCTTCGTCTCCGAACACCCTCAGCACTGCGGCGGATTTCTCCGTCAGCGCATTAAATATTGCCTGACCCTCGCGTACCCGAATCGCATCATGTCGCCACTCGCTTAGCTTTAGTGCAGCGATGCCGCGACTTACTGGGAGGCGAGGCTCGGGCGGAATGTCATGCGAGATTACGTGGCTGCGTAGCGGGTTTGGAGCCTGCGTGGAGTGGAATCTTGCGAGACCGCCCCAGCCGTCCAGAATGACCTGCAGCAAACGAAATCCGGCTGATAGCATGGCACGCATTGCGTCGGTCGGCTCGCCTGCCCGCCACTCTGTCAGCTTCTCGTTATACGGGGGAGCGAAGTATGCTATGAGACTGTGTTCGATGAGGTCCACTGCCGTCTTCGTGATTGGATTGCCGTCAGAGGTATAGAACGTTTTCAAATAGGCATCGAGGCTAGGCCCCTCCTCAGTATCGTCGATATGGTCATCGCTTACCGACATCCCTTCCTCGAAGGTAAGTGGAGCCACGAAGATTTCGTAACCGCTGTCAACGTGATCTTCGTAGATTCGTTGCAGCTTCTCGTGATTTCGAATCCGCTGCCAGGCGTTGCTGCTGCCGTCCTTTCCGAATGCTTTACCGATGTACATGACCTCTTGGCCGGCGAGGTCTGAATCCGCTCCCGACAATAGAGATGCCAACGTCCACGCGTCACCGTGAACGAGCTGATCTCCCACATACATCGAGAAGTAGGCGCTGTCGGCATGCAGCCGGAAATCTCGAAGTTCGCCAAGCATTTCGAAGTCCGAGCCGCAGGTGCATAAGCGAGGGACATCATCTGTGGTGGTGCGCGTGCGGAAGTCGGCGGTGAGGATTTGGTCATCGATGCGGGCCGAGTCTGGGGCAATTCTCGTGGCAGGCCGGCGGGTGATGATATACCAGTTGCTGAACTGTAGTGCCACGCCGAGATCGGCAGAGTCGAAGCGGCGTTGGAAGATATGTTCAACCCGCAGTCTGTAGACGAGTGTGCCGGCCACGCCACCCCTTCTCGATGCGCCAATCCTTCGGGCCTAGCGCCCGACGGAACGACCATAGGCGGAGGTACCGACATCTTCGCCTTCTGCGCGAGCTCCATGTGCTGATCACGACCCAGGGGGCCTGCTTCAAAGCCTGAACTGAGACGGGTGAGCCCGCTGCGGATCGCATCGAACGGGTGGAGTTGATTTCGGGTCCTCGGCACCACCTGCATAAGTGTCGCAAAGACGGTTGCAACGGTTCGCGAGGTGCATCAGCGCACGGCGCGCGGGCGGAGACGACGCAGCATCGGCAGTCGATAGGCGTGCTTCGCGAGGGCGGACCGCCAGCGGTGATCTCGGGCGGCCAACCGCCAGTGGCTGGCTAGCCACAGCGCGATGCCGAAGAAGAGCCAGCCGAGATGGGCCAATGGCGCCTTGTACGGAAACAGGAAGACGGATGCGATGGAGTCGATCACGAGCAGTATGGCGAGGAATCGCGCGAGACCGGGATATAGCGCCCAGGCCAGGAGAAGTACCAGTGCAATGATGACGCTGAGCCCCGTCTGCCCCATGATCGAAGCCCCTTCTCGATGTTGAGCGAGCTTGTGGCTACCGAAATTGTCCGCCGCAGACCGATCGGCATCAAGAGGCGATGGCAGACCGGCACACGACCACGACGAGCTACAGCGATCGACGGCTACGTCGAACTGGCAGCGAACGCTGTCGCCGGAGGAGTTTCCTACGACGCTGGGGATCCGATACGTCGTCATCGGGGGCCGATCCCGCCTCAGTTGACGTGTCGTCGCCACGCGGTGACGGCAGGGTTGAGACGCTGTCGAGCGAGCGCGAGGGCATGGCATCGCCGGTGTTTTGAGGATCCGCCCCCGGCAGGCCGATGACAGGCGTGTCGCTTGGAGGGTGATCGGCAGCGCGGTCGCTGTCGCGGAGCGCGCGTTCTTCGTGTGCGATGCGCCGTCGAAGCTCGGCCGCGAAATCCACGAGACGTTGGTCGATACCGGGGAACCGAGGAGGCGGAGGGCTCAGCGTCGGGGGTGGCGTGCCGGCCGGGGTGAGTGCGGCGTGCTCGGTGAGGAGATTTGCCGCGCCTGCTGCTGAGATGAGTCTGGTGGTGGGTGTGTCATCGGTGAGCGCCAATGTTTCGAGTTGCACCGCGGCGACCGCGATGGCTGCGGCTGTATGTCGGGATGCTGTCTCGCGGGAGACCCACCGTTGAGCGCGGCCAGCCAGCAGGTCGCCGGGATCTCGCGCGTCCAGCAGGCCGGTGCCGAAATCGGTGAAGTCGTCGGTGGTGATCGAACCGATGAGCGCGTTGCTGTTCAGGCCAGTAGCGTCGGCGCGAGCGATCGCGTCGAGCAAGGCAGCGAAATGCCGGGAGCGGGCGGTTTCTTGGTACACCACCACAGGCAGGGCACGGTTCAGCAGGTACCGTCCGCGCTCGTTGGACAGCTGCTTGATGTAGTGCTCATGGTCGAGGCGCAGCCGGTCAAGACGTTGGATGCGCATCCACCGAGTGACGTCGTCTCGACCGTACTCGGGATCGGGAGTGTCTACCGGTGCAGCGGGTCCGGGGTTGCCGGTGAGGCGGCGCCGGAGTTCGTCGGCAAGATCGGCGAGTTCGGTGTCGACGCCGGGATGACGGCTCGGCACGGGTGGACAGCCGGTCACGGGAGCGTCACGCAGGGCCCTGAACCGACCCGGTATCGCCAGCACTTCGCGGCGATTGACGGCCGCAGCGGCGGTATAGAGCGTCGTGTCGCCGGACGCGTCGGCGGTCAACGTGTCGGTCGAGGTGGAGACAGCTGTGGTCGCGGGCGTGAGATGCTGGGCGATCCAGTCGTCGGCGCGAGCACACAGCACTGCTGCGACATCGCGGGCGGTGGCCAGGCTGTCGCCGAGGTCCTCGCCGTTGTTGGTGGTGATGTCGGCGACGAGGGCACGGCTGTCGAGTCGATGGTGATCAGCCAGCGCGATCGTGTCGAGCAGGGTTTGGAATTGGTCGGAGGTTTCGGCGTCGCGATAGAGCACGACGGGGAGCGCCCTGTCGAGCAGGCGACGGCCGCGTGCGTCGGCGAGCAGTCCGGTGATGTGGTCATAGATGCCACGCAGCCGCGCCGGATCGTCGATGCGGGCCTGTTGGAGTCGCATGGTTTCGGTGGCGGTGAGATTGTCGTCCTCGCGGGCGAGGACTTTTGCGAACATTTGTTGTTCGGTGATCGGGTCTTCGGGCTGCTGCTCGCAGGTCGGGTCGAGGGCGTCGACGGCCTGGTAGATGTGGTTGGATTCGGCACCGCGGGTGAGCCCGACGTAGGCCAGGGCACGGCCGAGGGTGGCGTTGATCAACAGGCGACATCGGTCGACAGTGCTGCCCTGGCTGCGATGCACGGTGGACGCGTAGCCGAGCTCGACGTTGGCAGCTACATAGTCCGCCGGGAGACACACACTGCCGCGGTGATCGACACCGAGAACGGTGATCGACCCGTCGCCGTGCACTTTCCGGATGCGCCACAGGTCGCCGTTGTCGATGCCGCTGCCGCGGCGTTTGCCGCCGGTGATCCGCAACCGGTTGTCGTTGAGACGAGTCACCACGACATCGCCGACATGACCGTCAGCGCTGTCGGACAATCTGACCGAGCCGCGCGTGGTGTCGACACGTCCGGACACGGTGTGTGCTGCTTGGGCGGCGAGGTTCAGTGCGGCGACGTCATCGAGGGTGGCGGCGAGCATCAACGAGGATTTCCCGGCGGCGATGTCGGCGAGGTGATCGGCCAGGATGCGCTCCCGCAGCTCGTCGACCATCCCGGAGGTGACCCGTCCGGCATCGCTGTAGAACTTCCAAGCCGCTTCTGCGTCGCCGGCCCGGACCGCCAGTGTGGCTGCGGCCTCGGCGGCGGTCTTGAATCGGACGATCGTCATCAGCGTCGGCGCGCGGGTGTCGGCGGCGACCAGACGCAGTGCGCCACCGGATTCGACGGCCGACAGCTGGTGCGGGTCCCCAACCCACCGCACGACCGCGCCGTGCCGCCGGGCGAGCCGTTGCAGCTGGTCCAGGTCGTGGGTGGCCGCCATCGCGGCTTCGTCCACGAGCAGCATCGCTCCCGGGGTGATTCCGGTTGGCAGCCTGTACTTGGCCAGGGTCAGGATCCGGGCGACGGTGGAGCCGCGCACGCCGATACTGTCGCCCAGTTCGCGGGCCGCGTTCTTCGACGGACCGAGTGCCAGCACCGACCGTCCGCTGGCCTGCCAGGCGCGGGAGACGACCTTCATCGCGGTGGTCTTGCCGCTGCCGGCGGGTCCGATGGCGGCGGTCAACGCCATCCCTGACGTGCAGAGGTGATGCGCGATCGCCTGCTGCGCGGCGTTGAGACGGCGGCGAGCCTGCCGAGGTTGGGATCGTTCGACTTCGGCGATGGCCGCGTCGACCGCGGCGTGGGGCAGGTAGTGCTCGGTAGCGGTGTTGGCCGCGTCCAGAAGGCGGTCCTCGGCGGCGAGGACTTCTTCGCTGGTGTAGCGGATCGCGCCGGTGACGGTGAATTCGCTTTCCCCGTTGCGGCGCGCGATGGCGGCGGGGACCGGGTCCGGGTCGATGGTCAACTGGATGCTGTGTCCGTCGCGGACGGCCTGCACGATTTCCTCGACGGCGGCGCGCTGCGCGGTGTCGCTGTCGAAATCGCACAGACCGACTCGTTCGTCGGCGGCGGAATAGATGTTGGCCTCGGTCCAGGTCGCCCGGCGTCGCGCGACCGTGGCCGCGACTTCTTCGGCGATTCGTTTCGGGTCGTATGTAGTGCGCTGGGTGGCGGTGAATGCCTCGTCGATGTCGGCCAGCAACTCGTCATCGTCGCGTGACAGCAGCAGTGTCCGAACCTGCGCGATGGCTGGGGTGCGGTCGCTGATGTGCAGGCCGGTGCATTCGTCCACGGCGTGCTCGATGGCGGCGCTGAGGCGTGTGTCGTCGGATCGCAGAACTTCGGATGCGCCGCCGATGGCCACGCCCGCGGCGATGGCGACTCGCCGGGCGTCGAACGTGGCCGGATGGTTGTCGAGCCGGTGTTGTTCGAGGAGATCGGTGACGAACCGTCGTGCGTCGCGGCCGTCGCCGAGGAAACCGCGAACTCGGCGATCCCAGCCGGCCAGCATGTCGCGCAGGCTGTGCGGTTCGGCTTTGGCGTCCCGGGTTTCCAGCGTCGCCTGTTGCGCCAATTTGGCTTGAGCGCGCTTGTCGGGATTGTGGCCGTGTGCTCGCCGGTACGCGGCGAGGAGTTGTTCGGTGCGGACGATGATCGCTGTGCGGCGCCTCGAGAAGTACTCGATCATCGCATCGGAAATGCCGACGATCTCGAGCACCGGTTGCTTGCCGCGGCCCCGAGAGCGTTCCTCGAACCGCAACCCGAGACGTCGGCGCAGCTTGCCGACGATCATCGCGTTGTAGCGACACGACAGCGCCACCGCGCCGCCGTAGAGAGGGCGAGCGTCGAGCGAGGACCATTTGCCGTCGCTGCCTTCAACTTTGGCCGATATCGTGGCGTGCGTGTGCGGTAAAGGGTCACCCGTGCGCGAGTCGTAGTGACGGAACAACGCGACGGCGAACCCGTTCGCGTCGATCTGCCGAACACCGTTGTGGCCGCGGCGGGCGACCGCGTACCGGTGCTCGGCCCACTCCAGGGTTTCGCGCATCGCTTCCTCGTGGCATTCCCAGATGACGCGGCGCACCTCGTCGTCGGCCAAACCCCACAGGACCGCGATCGATTTCTGTGGGGTGAAGACACAGTCGAAGCCGGCGACGGCCTTACGCGACTTCTCTTGCTCCTGGGCGAGTGCATCCTCGATGGCCTCGGTCGACGGCTCGGCACCGAGTTCGGCTGCCAAGTGTGTGCGGGTGGCCTCGGTGCGCAGCATCATCCGCTCGTCGTAGGTCGGTCGCCGCGTGTTCTTCTCGGTGAACGCGACCACCATCCGATCCAGCAATTCCGATATCGGCGTTGAAGTGGAGAATTGATAGAAATTAGCACCCAAACTAGCGGCGGCGATCGCCTCGGCGATAGTCTTTCCTTCGGCCAAGGCTTCGGTGATGATACGGTTCGCGTCCGGGTGCATTCCCTCGCCGAACAACAATTGCATCTGCTGTTCGGTCACCTCGCCCGATAAACCGAGCGCGGCGGCTCCGCGCCCGAACCACTGACCCGGTGGGCACCCGTGCGCGGTGTAGTAATCGGTGAGGTCACGGGTGCGATCCCGAAGACGGTCGCCCGTGGCGACCTGCTGGGTCAAGTACTCGTAGCCGTCACCGGAATGCAGCCGGTGAAGTGTCATCACCTATTCGAAAGTCCCCCAAGTCGCATCGCGATGCAAGGGGTGTGACGTGGTGAAAAAGTAAGCCCATATGGGCTGTAATGGGCTGTAATGGCGCAAGTAAGAATGGTGTGCAGAAGGGGGTGGTGGCAGAGCTACATTGAAATTCTGAAGAAACAGAATGAGAGAACGGCCACGCCCGGCCGGACCCGAAACCGGGGCGACCGGCGGGGCGAGAACACCGGGAAGCGGAGGACGACATGGACAGCCAGCAGCCACGCAAGCGTTCGACGTCAGGACGGACGATCGCGCGCCGCATCGCCGCACAGGCAGTGCGGCACCAGCTCGAGATCGCCAAGGCCAACGGCGACGACCTGTACCTGTTCCGCCGCCACCGCGACGCCCAGAGGCTGGCAGCCCAGCGCCGCGACGCGGCTATCGCCTCCGCGATGACTCGATGCGAGACAGCTGTGGCGAAAGCGAAAGACACCTACGAGAAGGTGGTGGCCGCCGGGCTGCCGGAGCAGAGCGACGCGCTGCGTCGGATGCAACAACGAGGCGTCATCGACGCCGACCTCGGCATCTGGGCCGAGATGCCGGTCGGTGAACTGCGCAAGCTGCTCGGCAGCACCCGAAACGCAGCGTCCACCGGCAAGTCGAGGCGAGCGCGTCCAAGCCCGGCGCGCGATGACGACCGGAAGTCGCGGGTCGCGGCGAGAGACGACGCGGCGGGACTATCGGAGCTCGGAGGGAAGCAACCGCTGCAGGACCGAAGCGCGGACGATCCGCGCGGCGAGGCGCGAACGCCACGCGCCGTACTTGACGGCGAAGACGAAGTGCCCGGCCAGCCACAGAACGATGCCAGCCAGCAGCCAGCCGACATGCGCGGCGGGCGCCCGGTCGGGAAACAGGATCAACGTGAGGACGGAGTCGAATATCAGCAGGATTCCGGCGAGCCTGGCGAGGGTGGGAAATAGGGGCCAGAAGATCAGGAACCCTGCAACGGCGATGGCAGCCAACCAGATCAGTGCCACGGCTGAGCCTTTCTCTTGCGCGGCCGGGGCCGACGGGAATGTGAGGGATCGCGAGTGTCGCTGTGGGTCCGGCGTGGACTGCCAGGGCCGTGTCGGCGGGTCACCGCGCACCTACGGGATAGGCGGGAGAGTCAAGTGCCGACACGGTCTGGCAATCCGCGCCGGGCGCGGCGGTTGACCGCCGTCAGATGCCGTGCTGCTCGCCGGAGGTGGCGATGTCGCCCGCGTTGCCGGGCGAGGGTTGCGTATTCGGCAGGCTCCAGCCGTAGGAGCTGCCGGGATGGGGTGCGACGCGCGACATTCCGGTGGTGGCAAGTCGCTCGCGGCGCACGTCGTTGAGCTGTTCGGACTCGCGATCGAGACAGTCGTCCACGATCACGGTCAGATCGTGGACGACTACTTCGAGAGCGCGACAGCGGTCCGAGAGTTCGGCGACCAGAGCACGTAGCCGAGAATTCTCGGCCTCCAGGTCAACTCGTAGGAGTGGCTCGGACATGACGCACGCATCCGTCGGTGCACCCGACTCA
Source organism: Nocardia sp. NBC_01499 (assembly GCF_045040275.1). Taxonomy (NCBI): domain Bacteria; kingdom Bacillati; phylum Actinomycetota; class Actinomycetes; order Mycobacteriales; family Nocardiaceae; genus Nocardia; species Nocardia sp. NBC_01499. Next base: position 7,715,130 of record NZ_CP109426.1, read on the forward strand.
GTCGGGCAGCGGGGTTACCGGACGACGGTGATAGTGCTCGAATTGCGCCCGCCGGAAATCGGCGGCAGCGACACGGACACCACGATCAGCCAACCCCGCGACATAGCGGTCGAGACGGCCCTGGGCTGCAGCGTGATCGTGAGCCAAGACGCTGCGGGCGATCTTTTCCATCAGCTGATGCGCGCGCTGGTCGATCGTCGGATAGCGGGTGGCCCAGGAGCCCTCCATGCGTTCCCACTGGTCCGGGTCGTAGGTGAGGTCACCGACCCACCCATCGATGTGCGCGGTCGCAGTCACAACAGTCATCGTCTTGCCTTTCAGGACGAGGGAATGGAAACAACGCATGTCCCGGTCCCGCCGTACGGGACCGGGACATGCGATGGGAGATGAGTGTCAGAACGGCGGCTTGTCGTCGTCGCTCTCAGGGGCCGACTGCTCGCCCGCGCCGACCGAGACCGGGGTCTCGTCGGCGGCAGCGCCCCACGGATCCTCGATCGGCTCGCCGATCACGGTGGCGGCGCGCGACGCCTTGGTGACCACCGCGGTCGCGTACTGCAACGATGGTCCGAGGACATCGACGGTCATCTCCATGACGGTGCGCTTCTCGCCCGTGTCCTTTACGGTGTAGCTGGACTGCTTCAAACGTCCGTAGCCGATGACGGTCATGCCGCGGCTGACGCTGTCGGAGATGTGCTCTGCCAGCGCACCCCACGCGGTGCAGCGCATGAACACCGCGGGCAGGTCCTTGTACCGTTCGGCGTCCTTGTCGTAGTAGCGGTCATTGCACGCGACAGTGAAGTGAACGCCGGCTTCGCCATTTTTGCTGAAGAACAGTTCGGGGTCGGCGGTCAGGTTGCCGATGATAGTGGGAGTAATTGCTCCGAACATGGTGAGTCTCCTCGGGTGAAGTGAGTGGATAGGACGACCGACCCGCCCCGGCCCTGGCAGCTCGAAAGCGACAAGAGCTGGATCGGTGCCCGGGGGCTGTCGATCTATGGCTCCGCCATCGGGCTGCGGCAAGGGCGTCAAGCCTGGGGCGCTTTTTCCGCAGGCTTGACGCCCTTGCCCCGGCCTGATCCCCTTGGGGTAGATCGACAGCCCCCCCGGCACCGATCCCGCCTACCGACCGCACCTTCAATGCATCGACGCGACAATGCCGCAAGGCTTTCCAGCCAGGTTGGATGCTGGGAATGTCCTGAAGTAGGCACCGGTGAGTGTCGAGTTTGGTTCGGAGCGACGGGCGCTGTTGGTGAAAGACGCTCGTGCCGTGTGATGAGCAGGTCGTCGTACAGGCCGGTCTACGCCGCCAGCGGTAGGGAGCGGCTCGGCGCCGCGGTGCGCTGGTGGGGAGCCGGGCTGGTAGGCCAGCGGTCGATCTCTTCGCCGGTGATGGCCTCGACCAGCGCGGAAATGAGGACTTCCGCGACAGGCGGGGTGACGGCGTTGCCGAGCTGGCGTACGCGCTGGCGCTTGTTGCCGACCACGACGTACTCGGTGCCGAATGCCATCGCCCGTGAAATTTCGTGGGGCTCGAGCATTCTGAACCGGACATCGTTGATGTATTCCTCGCTGAGGACGTCCACGAGGGCGTAGGTGTCGCGGGTGGTCAGCGTGCCCATGGGCTCGGCGACCGGACGCGGGACGCTCTTGCCGAAGTACGGCAACAACATCGACTCCCACAACGCATCCGGCGTGGTCGCCGGGGGAGTAACCAGGCCGTGGTGGTTCCCGGAGGCGGTGACGGTGGCCAGGGCTTCGTTCACGGACCGGGCATCGGAGGATCCGCCGCGCAATTCGGTGACGAACGGCAGGAAGCACACGGCGGTTTCGGCGCGGGTGGTCTGGGTGCGCATCGGGATCGTGGCGGGCACGGCTTCTTTGCCGTCGCGGCCCTCCATCGGCACCAGCAGGGGCGGCACCACGAGGCCGTGATTGGATCCGTCCGCGACAACGGTGGCCATCGGCTCATGCAATCCGACGGTGCGCGCCCTATCCGACCGCAGCAACGCGAGGAACGGGGCCGGAATGGCGATGCCGTCGTTTTCGCGGGTGGTGCGGGCGCTCATCGGCACGGTGACCGGCATCGCCGCGTCGCGCCAGGTCCCGCCTGCGGGAACCATCATCGGCGTGACAGTGGCGTAGCGCTTGAGTCCGACGCGGATGCGCTGCATCGTCTTCTCCGCCAGCGGCCGATCCCGATCACCGATGCGGGTACCTTCCAAGCTCCAGTCGATCGCAGTCGCCGCCGGGGACGCGGGCGGCTCGAGCACGGAGTTCCGGCAGGTCACGTGCGGGCACTGGTAGGTGTACTGCTGCCGGTAGCGGCCCATGTCGATGCCGGGCTGTTTGAACACCTGCAGCGCCTGCACCCACTCGTCGCAAACCTCGCAATACGCCAAAGGCCGCAACCACTTGTCCCAATCTGGTTCCCGCTGCAACGCGGTGTCCCAGTAGGCCAGATAGAGCCGGTCGCGCGACTGTGGGGCGACCGGGGTGCGTGCGGGCTGGGCGTGCATGGAGTTCATCGCGATCAACCGGGTCTTGTAGCCCAGTGCGCGGATTTCCCCGATCCAGCGACTCCATTGGTCCCACCCCCTGACCTCGACAACGTTTTCCACTATTCCGGCGCGGACCCTGCCGCCGCGGTCGATGACACCGCGCAGGTACTGGGGGACCTCTTCCATCAGGGCGCGGGAGCGTTCGGCCTCCTCGTCGCGAGGGAGGTCGAGCAGATCGGTTTGCATGCTGTTGTGGAAGTCGCGGCGTGCTCCGCGCGCGGAGGACCATTGCGGGCACTCCGGGGACGCCCACAGGAGATCGGCGACCGGCCAGCGGTGCACCGGCGCGGTGCGGATGTCACCGAGATAATGATCGGTAGCTGGAAAATTTCTGGAATGCGACTCGATTGCCAGTTCCCAATGATTCGCGGCGCGAGTGACCTGAACGCCGGGAACAGCGTGCGCGCCTTGACTGGAGCCACCGGCGCCACAGAACCAATCCATCAATTCGAGCATGGGGATCACAGGTCCTTTCGGAAGACAACGACGACGGAAGGCGACCCGCGCCGCATAGGCATCGGAAAGCTGCTGGTGGACCGAAAATCTGATGCCGAGACAATTTCTTCATCCGTCGGCGGATCAGGTCATGCCAATGCCATGGCTTCGATGGCCAGGTCGTCGAGGGTGTCAGCCCGGGTGGGATCGGCGAGTGTTTGGGAAAAGCTGGTAATTGCATTGGCGATCCCCGCTGCATTGAGCTGGCCACCGGCGATAAAATGGCTGAGAATTCCGGTGCGTTCTGCATCGGAGAAACGCATCTGTTTGGCGATGACGGTGATCGTCTTGTCCGGTTCGGTCACCGGAGTCGTCGCGGTGGCATCCAGAAGCGCGATCTGTTCGGCGAGGAATTCAGGCGAGAGCCAATGCTGGACCGTGTCGCGGGTTTTGGCCGTCACGACGGCCAATTGCTTGTCGTAGGTGTCCTGGGACCAGGCGACAGCGCCGGCCTTGAGTCGGCTGCCGAGGTGTACGTCGCGAACGGCCAGCATCGGCAGGGTCAGTCCGTTGCCGCATACCTGGACGTAGAGTTCGGGTTTCAGTACAACCGCGCCATGGCCCGTCTCGGAGTTGGAGAAGCGGAAACCGGCGAACATGACGGGCAGATCCGGATCGCTGGGCGGCAGGGCGTCGTGCGTGGGTTGGCCGGGCGGGGTGGTGACGGCGGTGCGGTCGTGGGCGAGTTGCGATGTGGCGAACGGGTTGCGGTAGTTGGCGAGCAGAGCCGGAGCCAGTTGGGCGACGGCGGGTGAGTAGACCTTGACGTGCATCGCGGAGTCGGTCAGGTCACAGGAGCGGATGGTGACGGGGGTGCCTGCCTGGTTGATGCCGTCGAGAACGGCGGTCCCTGGGGGACGGCAGATATTTGAATCGTGCGCTATTCCCGGCCATCTTGAGGTCTGCTGCGGTGGAGTGGGCTGGCGGGTTCAGCCGTTAAGTGAGCGGGCGGCCAGGTAGGCGGCCCAGCTGTCCTGGGCGTAGCGAGCCCAGGCGGTGGCGGTGTTCGGGTTCAGGCCGAACAGGTCGCTGACCACGATCGGGGGGAGCTGGGTGACGGCTTCGATCATGGCGGTGTTGCGTGCGGCGATGGTGGGCAGACCGTATTGCCGGAGCATCGCGGTCAGCGCCAGTGCCTGGCGGGGATGGTTCGGGATGTGGCCGGGCAGCAGGTAGTGAGTCGACCCGGATGGGTGATCGATCAGCGACCGAGGTCGTTGTGCTGCAAGGGTTTCGATGAGCTGGGCCAGTTTCGGAGGGAGCAGGACAGGGTGGCGATCGATGGTGAGGTAGGCGTTGTTCTCCTCTCGTCGGTATTGGTCGACGGTCAGTTCGACGATGCGTGATACCGGCATGGCGTAGAGACGGATCAAGGTGCCGGCAACTCGGAGCGCAATCGGGAGTTTCTCGTCGGTGAGGCAGCGGTGCAGTTGTCGACGAAGTTCGGTGTCGTCGACGAATTGTGTTGGCTCAGTCCGCTTTCTGATCGGAACTTCCAGTTTGGCGGTGACTCCTCGGGCGACGATCCAGCGGGCGAACGACCGCAGGGCTCGCTGCTTGGTCGGGTTCGCGCTCAGCCAGGTGTCGAGGTGGGCTTGCTCGAGATCGGCCAGCGTCAGGTTCTGCGCATCGAGCCACTGCAGCAACAACATGGCGGCGCGGATATCGGTGCGGTCGCCGGAGGCGGCGTGCTCGGTGTAGGTTCCGCGGTCGGCGCGGCGTCGGGCATCACGCAGGACGTGCCATTCGGCGAAGGGCCGCAGCAGGCGGGTGTGGTGTGCGGGCAGGCCGGTCAGCGTCGTGTCGACCCATAACCGCAGCTGTGCCAGGTTTTCGTTGCGGGCGGGCAGGATTCCGGTGGCCACCAAGTGCGCGCGAACGTAGCGGGTGCCCCGATCCTGGGCGAGTTCGTCGAGACTGTCGTGGGTGATCTCGGTGTGCTGGCGCGCCAGGCGTGCCAGCAGCGTCGCGGAACGGCTGCGCGCGAGCCATGTCAACATCTCGAACGGCCGGTCGGTGCCGGCGAGTACCCGTGCCAGTGGCCGCAGTTGCTCGTTGATGTATCCGTCTGTGCCGCTGAGTAATTCGTTGACGCGGTCACCGACCACGCATGATGCGCAGCTGCCGGTGGTGTGGATGTTTCCGGCCTTGCCGCATCGGGGACACAGGTAGTCCAGGTCGACGCCCGAGCAGGGCCCGCAGAGGCCGTTTCCGGTCGCGTCTGTGCCGATGAGCACGCGCACCGCCCCGCATCCCGTGCAGGGCTTCGGGTTACGCAGGCGCAGGTTGTAGCAGCCGGCGCAGACCGGGCCGATCGGCCAGGCGCTCGTCTTGACCGGCGCGTCTTTTCCGCAGTCGGCGCAGGTGCGGGACGTGCGGGGCCAGCAGGTCGCGCAGTGGAACTCACCGCCGCGGTAGCGGCCTCCGTTGCGTTGGTGGCCGCAGACGACGCAGCGGCCGATGTTGCGGTAGCACTTGGTGCAGGTGTCGGGCCGGTCCGCGGTGGCGCGCGCATGGATCGAGGCGATGTTGCCGCAGATCCCGCATCGTCGTGGCGGGGAGTCGTGGCATCGAGAACACAACGGCCCGTTCATTGTTCGCGCCAGGACCGGCGCGACCCGGCCGCAGCCGGCGCATTCCTCCCGCGGTCGCCCGCAGATCTCGCACAAGTATGTGCCGTCGTCGCGGCGCTGCCGTGCTGGTCGCCGACGTCCGCATTGCACGCACGTCCGCTGGGTGGCGGGATCACGCCGGTAACAGCGCGAGCAGATCCGGCCCTCGGGTCGGCGCGCCACCAGATTGCCGACGCGACCGCACCGGTCACACGGGTGGCGGGTCCGGCGCAGATGGCACTGGTGGCAGCAGCGGCCCGCATCGGTCACCAAGGGCAAGGGGCGGCCCTGGTGACCGCAGGTCACGCATGCCGGCAGCGTGATCAGATGCCCGTGACCGGCGGCATCGAGTAGCCGCATGAGCGTGTCCAGGCAGGCGGGGTGATGTGTCGGCGAGGTGGTGAAGGCGTCCGGATTGGCCGACAGATAGCTCTCGAGCCTGCGCGCCGATCCGGGAGCCCACGCACGAGCCTGCTGCAACAACGCCGTCGCCGCATCGGCGGTGACCGCCGGGCCGAGGAGACTGCGCAGCCGTGCGACCAGAGCGGCTCTGGTCTGGGCCAGTTCACGGTGAGCACGCTCCCCTCGGCGCTTCACTGCCTACCCGGCCGTTTCACCACCGACCGGCGCGGCGTGATCGGCGCCGGGTCCGATTGTGCACCAACAGGTTTAGAGATCTGCTGACTGACCACCGCAGGTTCGATCAGATCATTGGGGGTGCAGTCGAGGATGTCACACAACGCGACCAGGGTGTCCATGCTCAACCGTTGCGGCGGCGCAGTGACCAGCCGATACACCTGCTCACGCGAGAGCACCACCCCCCGTTCGGCCAGCAGCGGCACCAGATCGGTGGTCGCAAACATCTGCCGGTCGGCCATCAGATCCCGCAGCCGCCACCGATACCCCATCTTCCGCATCATCGCCCACCATCCCAATCCTCGCCGAGACGATCCCGTAATGCCGCCTCCAGCAACGTATTTCGAAATTCGTCGGAGACGCCGGTATAGATCGCGGTCGTCGATGCGTGTGAATGCCCGACCTGTTCTTGGACAAACCGTGCCGGATAACCGAACTCGATCCAATGCGTGACCGCCGAATGCCGCAAGCAGTGCAGATCCAGCCTCGGATCGAGCCCGGCGTCGACGCGGGCAGCGACGAACGCCTCGTTGATCGAGCGCGGCGACAGCCTGCCCACCCGCTCGGTGACCCACAACGCCGGATGACTGCCCGGATGAAACCGCGGCCGCAACTCGGTGATCCACTGCTCGAGGGTGTCGATCACCCAATCCATCTCCGGCACCAGCAGCACCGTGCGCCGCTTGGGTGGAGAACCCTTCGGCGCTTTCCCGAACCGCACCATCACCGACCCGAAATCCTTGAACTGCGGCGCTTTCCGATTCCGGCGCAAATCCACCACATCCAGACGCGAGGTCTCGGTCCGCCGCATCCCGAAGGCGTAGATCGTCTTCAACACCGCCGCATCCCGGGCCGCGCACAACCCGCCCTTGACGCCACGCCCGACGATCCTGCCCGGACGTGCGTCCGCGGCGTCGAACAGCATCTGCACCTCGTCGTAGGTCAACGGCCGCCGCCGCGGATCGCCCTCGTAGTCGAGCTTGTGCGCAATCGAGTTGCCCTCGTGGAAGATCGCCTGCGGAACCTGCCCGAACCGCTCGGCACACACCCCGGCCCATCCATAGCGAGGATCGAGCAGAAACTCCACGAACAGACTGATCGTCACCTCGTAGGACCGCGCCGTCGACACCGCCTTCACCGTCGACCCGCGCAAATGATCGATGAACGCCTCGCCCTCGGCCGGAGTCCACTGCCACGGATACAACCCGGTGAACCGCTCCAACCGCCGAATCGTGCGCACCCGTGACCCGATCGTCGACGACCGTAGAAACCGAGCCGACTGATTCCGTCGCCACCCCTCCAACATCGCCTCGAACATCGCCGGAGCCGGATCGAGATGAACGACGTTGTCGGCCAACACAAGCTGCACCGAACCCGGAGCACCAGTCACCGGACTGTTGTATCAGACGCAACAATGATGCGGCAGGGAAACGAGCCCAGATCAGCAGATCCATCCACACTCGTACACCAGGCGACCAGACCGCCCCCACCCAGCGGATACGGTGATCCACGCCCTCGGCGATATGTTGCATCAAATGCAATTCCGCCCATTTGAGTAGGTCTAGGTTATCGACGATTCCGTAACGGTTCGACAGGCAGGCACGCAGTACGCCGGGCCGGTTCGGGTGCCCGGAAGTGAACAGCCGCAACAGAAATGGCTTGTCATCGGGATCGGGGGCGACGTTACGGCCGAGGGGGCCGTGAAGGAGGCCGTTGATGTTGGTGTCGTAGAGATCGAGCCGGTCTTCCTCGCGCAGCCAGCGCAGATAGCTCACGGGGATCTTGAGTTTCGTGCCGATCTGGGAATCAGCCGCAGCGGTAGGTAGATAGAGTCCGGCGACGTCAGTGACGCCGTTGTCGTCGATGACCGGTGGCACATCGAGGAGTTCGAGCATGCCGTCACGGGCACACATCGACGTAGCCGGTGCGACGACATCGACCTTGCTCGCTTGCTGCTGTTGCAGCATGGCGACCATGTCACCGAAATCGGCATGACGAACGAACTGTGGATTCGACATGAGAAAGCCTTTCTGAGAGCAGACTTCAACGGCACGAAATATGTTGTGGAGCAACCCTGTTCAGCTGCCCCGGGCAACGAAATGTCGTTATCGGACTTTCGGCGAGTAGTACCGTCGCGGGGTCTATAGGGCCCACCGGTGGGTGCCCGCGCAGGGGAGTGGGTGGGTGCCGCGTAGCCAGGCCAGCACGGCAGTCAGGGTCGGTGCGCCCACAACAGTGACGCCTGTGCTTGCGCCGAACTCGGGCAGCAGCGGCTCCGGCACGACAGCGTGGGTGATACCTAGCGCCGGAGCAGGATCGAACGCCGCCCAGGTCCCTTCGACCGAGCGAAGCGAGCCGTCGAGACCGAGCGCGGCTGCGAACAGGATCTTGTCCAGACAGGGTGAACGAACTGCCCCCCTAGCCGCCAGGACCGATACACCTACCGCCAGATCAGCGATCCCGGCAGGCTGTGGCACAGAGGGAATCGACAAGCAAACCATGGCATCAGGCCACCGCTCGCCGCTGTTGAACAGCGCGGCCCGCACGCGATCCCGGCACTCCCGAGTCACGTTCGTACACAGCGCGTCGGTAGGGGAGCAGACGCTGAGCGTGGCTGTCACCGGCAATGGCTCGGCGTGCTGAGCTGCCAACGTGACCGACCACGCCACTCCCCGGTTCATCGCAGACCCCGCTCTACAGCCAGAGCTTCGGTGACAGTGGCTGATGGATGCGCGGTCGAAGAGAGGGCGGGCAGAGCGGCGATGACATCGTCGGCGCACGTCATCAAACGGGCACGACCATCGGCAATCATGCGATGGCAACCCACCGACGCCGCCGACATGACCGGTCCTGGCACCGCCCACGTCGGACGCTGGAGCCGGTTGGCCCAGCCGATGGTGTTGGCGGTGCCGCTGCGTAACCCGGCTTCGACCGCAATCACCGCAGACGAAAGCCCCGCGGTCAGCCGATTCCGCGCCAGAAACTGGCCCTTGTACGGGATCGTCCCGGGCGGGTATTCACTCAGGATCAACCCGGACTCGGCAATCTGGGCAAGGAGCCGCTCATGGGCAGCGGGATAGGCGCGATCGACCCCGCACGCAAGGATCGCGATTGTCGCGGTATTGGTGGCGAGCGCACCACGATGAGCGACAGCGTCGATACCGAACGCGGCACCGGAAACGATGCTCCAGCCGCGTGCCGCGAAATCGCTGGTGATCTCGCAGGTGACTTGGTTTCCGTACTCGGTGCTCGCGCGAGCACCGATGACCGCGATCGCACGGTCGGTCGCGACACGCAATGACAGTGGTCCACGAGCCCACAACGCCACTGGAGCAACGAATTCCGGGTTCTCGCAGTCAGCGTCGAATGCGCGGAGGAGATCGGCTGGCCACTCGTTATCGTCGGGGGTGATCAGACGGCCGCCGAGGCGATGGAGGTGATCCAGGTCCCGTGCTGCGGTGTCGAAGCTGTGGCCCCGTTCGAGAACACGACGGTCGAGCGCGACCGGGACATCACCGGCCACCACCGCGGTAGCGGCCTGCTCGACACCCAACTGTGCGATCAGGCTCTGCAGCGGGCGGCACGGACCCGATGCCGCACGCGACAACAATGCCCAGGCCCGGCGCCGCGCATCGGCGCTCATCGCCTCGCCCTGCCGCACAACGAGAACCAGGCACGGTAGCGCTGCCCGGCACCGAAACAGACACCGAGCCTGCGCCTGGCTCGGCGACGACCGGGTGTGATGCGGTGGGTGACCGTAGGTGTCAGGCCGATTCGGCCCGTCACCGAAAGATGAACGAACAAAAGCTGATTCATGGCGTAGCTCCTTATGTAGTAGCCCGGCGGCGGGCCTGGACCGATCAGTCGATGAACCTGACGGGCTTTCGCGGATGCGTGACGCGTTCGAACACCTACAGGTGGTGCGCGTACCGGACGCTGCACGTCTACTGGCGGCGATAGGGCAAAACCGCTGACGTAGAAGTGAATTGGACGATGCCGTTCTGGCAGGGGCGCGGTAAACGAATCGGCTGCTGTGCGGGCCGGTGGGGCGGTGGGCGCACTCAACCGACACCGGCGGCGTAGTAGCGGGGTCAAAGCGGAGCTTGACTCCGCGGCCGCCGGTGTAGAGTGCGCCCGCCCACCGCCCCGACCGGCCAGCCAGCGAGAAGCCAATGTGTCATTGATCAATCTCGCGAATTATGTTGGAGTCGAACCTTTCCGGAGAACCCGGGGGAACTTTAGGGTTCTGGTTCGGCGTAGGCCGACATGTTGGCGATGTCGAGGCTTGCTTGCCAGTTCCGCCACGCGCCCTCGATCGAGGGGCGTGAGGTGTCCGAGGCGACCAAGACCGCGTAAGCACGGCCGAAATCGATCGCGTCACCAGAGCTGATACCGGCGGCGTCGCAAAACCCTCGTGCGTAGCCGATTGCTTCGAAGCACATCAACTGAGCCTGACGGTTTTCGATCGCCCGCAACCACTGCTCGTCGGTCGGTATCGGGTTCATGACGAGGCCTCGGGCAAGTCGATCTCGATACCGAGCCCCCGCATTGCCTCGGCACCAGATCGACCGAGTCGGCGCACGGTCAGTGGGTCCAAGCCGATTTCGAGCGACGCCTCGAGCAAGAGTGCGAAGTGATGATAGGGAACGGCATCCAGTGCTGTCTGCACGGCGATCCCGGCCAGGGGACCGTTGCCGCGAACGTAGGCGCTGTAGGCCAGCAGCGTCGCGGCCTCGGCGCGTTCGGGACTAGGCAGCGTTCGGGTCAGATGTGTCCACAACGCCTCAGCTGGACGCGCGTAGTTACTTAGCGCAGTCGCCAACAATCCATCTCGAACACGGCGATCAGCCAGTATGACGGCGAGCTCGGCGGCTCGATAATCCGTTGGCAGGCAACCGGAATCGAGTGCGGCGATCACCTTGAGTACGCGCTTGAGTGCCCACCGGGTGCCGCCATCGGGGTCTCCGTCTAAGAGTTTCGCTGCATAGCGGCGCTGGACTGTGGCCCTCGCCGACGGCAACGACCGGCCGACCTGTTCGGCCTTTTCCGGATCCAGTTCCACCAAGGCGACCAGCTCGGCACGGGACGCAAAGACCTGGTTGTCCACGCCGCTCAGGGCGACCGCGGCCACCGAGGTTTCTGGGTCCGGAATCGCGCCCTGGTCACGGTCCCCGAGCACGCTCCACCACAGCTGCCCTGACTCGATCGCCGCTGTCGCCCAGCCGCCCACCAGTCCGATCTCAGCATCATCGAGATGCTGGGCGAGGGCAGTGATCAGCGCGACGTTTGCTTGAGGCTCAGCTGTGACCCACGGAGGGGGAGGGGTGGTAACTCGGTCATCGACAATGACCGCCAGGACCTCGGTGGAATCGGCAGAATCACAGATCCTGATGACAGCGTTAGCAATGATTTCAGCAAGATCGCCGGTGAATTCAGCGGGCAGTTCAAGGTCGAATCGCAGGACAGCAGACACGAATGCTGAACCAATCTGGGGCTCACACGCGGAATCTGTCAGCACCACCACAAGCAGGGACCGTTCAGGAACAAAGCCGAGCATGGCCGGAACTGCGGCGACGAGATCGCCGGGCTCATCAAGATAGGACACGGGAACTCCTTTGCTGGAGAACAGGATTGGAGCGACCAAACCGAGACCATCGGTTCGTCGCCGCTCGCCGACGGCGAGCGATCAACCCACCCCAGACCTCGCTATGAGTCGTTGGGCGGTGGGCGCACTCCAGCTACGCCGGTGGCGCGCTGACGGGCGTCAAGGCGCACGCTCTTCGCGCCTTGACCCCGTTGCCACCGGCGTAGAGTGCGCCCGCCCGCCGCCCAACGGCTCGTGGGAACGCGTCAGGACGACGAGAGTGTTGCAATCCGCTGCTGGGCGATTACGCCAGCGAACAGCGAGAAAAGGGCCGCCTCGTCGGCAGAAACGATTGATTCGGTGATCGGAGGATGGTTGCGGTGCTGGTCGCGCCAGCCGTGCCAAGAAGACTGGCTCGTGTTGACAGCTGCACCCGCCGCGCAATCGATGCCAGACGCTACCGTCGTCGCCACTGCGGTTACGCTCACTCTGGCGCTACCAGTCGGTCGGACAATGTCGAGTGATAGGAGGTATCACATGACAGTTCGGGTTGAGTGGTTTTGGGTGCTGGATTCGGCTCTGCTATGCCTGGCTAGCGTGACTGGGAAGACATTCTTGAGCACCGTTGCCGGTGAGAACGTGATGGTTCATTTGCCGTCCGCGTCCGACGTTGTCACTGTGGGTGAAGGCTTGCGCCCGCCGGTGGATGTGACGATCTCGACGACTAATTCCTGGGGAGACGTCGTTGGAAAGACGGTGACGGGCGAGTATTTTGTGGAGATCGAGCGACTGGCGCTTACCGCGGAGCTGTCATACTCGGCAGGAAAACTACAAGCTGTTGTCGAGCGTATCGTTGCAGCAATGGACTCTTGGTGGTCCTCCGCAGAAGCGTGGTTGGAGATCGTTACCGGACAACGCCTGACGCTAGAGGGCCAGCGTCCCGTCGTAAAAGTTGGGAATAAGACGCCGGTGTGGCAGGTGATGCCGGATGGTTCACTCTCGAAACCGTTCCCGATTGTGAGTAGAGTCGTTTTGCCAATTGGGGCAGATATGCCACTGGTGACAGAGGAAGTTCTGCAGCGGTGCTTCACGCTCGCAGCTGCGAGTGCGATGCCGGCGTTTCCGTGGCCCCTTGTCAGGGAGGCGCGATCACTACATGCGGCGGGCCAATACCGACGTGCCGTGATCGATGCGAGCGGTGCAGCAGAAGTGGCCGTGAAGAATATTCTGAATGCACAATTGTCCGTAACAGTGCCCCAAGGAATCGCAGACCGACTGACTCGCCGAGAGCTTACTCTTGGTGCGAGCGTTGAGATCTTGAGGGCGACTGGGTATAGCGGGTTGCCAGCGAACTTTACGAGAGATCTTGTTGCAGTCCGGAACCGTGCTGTGCACCTCGATAACGGAACAGGACAACGGGAAACGACGCGCACCGAGAGCGCCACGACCATCGCACTGGCCGGTGACGTTGTCGAGGCGGCGTTTCCGCTGCCGTCTGGACTGACCAGGCTATGGTGATGCGCGTTCGACGATCCGGGCGTACGTGCCGGTTCAGCGTACGAGCCGCAATGATGCTTCTCGCGACCTATCGCTGAATCTGGCATCTTCCGGGCGTGCGGCGGTATGTGGGCGACACCTTACTAGCAAGGTTCTGACGGAAGGAATTGAAGCTGATGGGCAAGCAGGGCAGCCGGTGGCGAAACTATGAAGAAGTTGCGCGCTTTCTCCTGAACGAGATGGCTGCCGAGTTGGGACTCGAACGGGTTGAGGGCAAGCAGCATCTGGTCGGCGAGGCGGGTACCGAGTGGGAAGTCGATGCCAAAGGAGTAAAGCTCGGTGATGAAGGGATCGTGCTGGTCGAGTGCAAGCGATATCCGACGAAGCGAGTCGATCAAGAGACTGTCGGGGGTTTTGCCTACCGGATAAAAGATCTCGGCGCCGCAGGCGGAATCCTTGTTAGTCCGCTGGGTTTTCAAAGGGGCGCGCAGCTGATTGCCGGTAAGGAGGGTATCGTAGAAGTGCATCTTGATGCGGATTCCAAACCCCACCAGTACGTTATGCACTTCTTGAACACGACTTTTGTTGGGATACCGGTCGTCGTCCCACCGCGACCCAGTGCTACGACTGTTACGACGACTGACGGGGATGGACCGGTGGCAAACAGGTAGACGGCGGCTACTGACGGGGGGTCGGTGTGGCGGTGGGAACTAAAATCCTGCGTGAAGGGCAGCGTTCATGAACGAATAGCTGGTCAAAACGACCAGCCATGTCTGAATCAGGGAATTGGAATCCGTATGGTCACCGAAGAGTTGGGAATCCGATTCAATCTCGACACGGTCCACGAGCGCAGCGTTCAACAGTGTTCGGGCCAGCTCGTGCTCTTCACGACTGTACGAAAAGCTGAGGTGTGCAGCCGTGTTTATGTCGAAACTCGGGCCTATCGGCCGAGCGAGACGCTCCTCTCCGAATCGACAGGTCAGCAAATATGTAGCCGATTCCAACGTCGAAGCAATAACGGTTCGACCGAGGGACAGCTTTTGGAACATTATTAGGATTTCTTCTTCTGAGACGAAGTCCAGTATGCCCCATTCGAGATTGGGATCGGCACCGATCCTTTTCATGCCTTCATGGATGTTACCAAGGAATCTTGTGATGTCGACTAACTGTCGATTCTCTGACGTCAGTGCGGTAGTGTCGCTGGAGTAATTCGAGCCGAATAGTGATAGTAATGTACCGAGGTCTTCCATTGGTTGGGCCCCCGTAACAAAGTTTAGGATCGCTTCATCTCTTCGGGTTTCGATATGGTCGGGGCCGAAGATTGCGCAGTCTATATTGTACGCCTCCCGCGCGAGGGTCGCTGCCTTTTTCTGATCGCCTAAGGCATACAAGGTCTGCGCGAGATGGAGGAGAGGGGCGGGAAGTCGAGGGCGGAAGCTCGACGGCATAATGCGGAATATCGTGATTGCCTTTTCCAGGTCTGCCCGCGCGTCGTTGTAATGCCCCTGAGCGTGGTGGAGCCGACCTCGGATCGCGAATACATCAGCATATACCTGTGAAGTGTGACCGAATTCGCATTCGGTCGCAAGTTGCTCTGCCTCGGTCACCAACGCCTGGGCCAGCTCTAGGTTATAGGCTGAGATGGCGGCGTCGCCGCCGCTCAGGAGATGGGCGATACGTGCTTTGGGTGGGATATCTGCGACTCCATCGGAGCGGCGCTGGAGGTCCACGATGGCCAACTCATAGTTCAGCGAGGCTTGCATGTCCCCCTGGTCGCGATAAACAGTCGAGGCAGCGCCGTACGCTCTCACCTTTATAACAGCCGGTATATCCGACCTGGGGTTATCGACGATTTGCAACGCCTGTTCGATTACTGTGGCTGCATCGTCGGGGCGATGCAACATCCGCAGGACATTCGCATGAGTAATGAAAAGCGCTGCTCGGAAGTCGTCCTCAAAATTTATATCATACAACTCTGCGACTTGTATGAGTATCTTCTGTGCTATGTCTGAGCGTCCATGATCCGTCGCTACTGACTCAGCGGCAGCTACCGCTGATACGACTAGCTGTGGCTTGCCGAGCTGTTTGCCAAATTCGATGTTCTCGGCGATCGCATCTAGAGCTTCGTCAACCTGACCCCCTAGGGAGTATGCTTGTACTAGTTGTATACGGACTTGCGCTGCGACTAGCAGCCACATCGGGTCTCCGCTGACGGCTGCGTTTTTCATCGCAGATTCCACTCCACGCTTCCCGAAGTCGACCGCTGTCCAGCCATGTGGCGTAGCGGCCTCATTCGGCCCCACGAGCGCAAGTCTCTGTGCTAGTAGCATTGCGACAAAGATCGGGGCCGACCCAACGAAACCGTGGTCGAATGCTGCTGAGGTTACGTAGGCTGCTGGACTGAGGTAGTCGCGGAGCTCGGGCGCGGAGCCAAAGAACGAATCCGGTTGTATTTGAGGAACAAACAGTCCAATTCCTGCCTCAAGCCACGGTCGCGGGTCTTGCGTACGACATTGTGCGACCAGGGCAATGAGGGGGTGGATTGACAGTTGGCCTCTCCGCACCGTGATTAATGACATTCTCGCTAGACCCTCGATAGCTCGATCACGAGAACTTTTGTTGCGGAGTGTCTTTCGCATTTCGCGAGCGGCGGGGTCGGCCAAGGGGTTGGGAGTTTCGGGAGGATGGGACGGAGTGCGCCGCAAGCGATGCCACCAAGAGCTATTTTTGGGGCTATCGGCGAGGCGTGTCTGGTGAGGGGGTTGGATCGTCGCAATTGTGATGGGTGCGTCGAAGATTGATTCGGGGATCGGGGTCGGCCCGAGAAATGCCATGAGGGTAAGCAAGGTTATCGAGTCAGGTGATTTGACCTCAACCGCTTCGATGTTCAGCCGTATGGATTCAATGATTGACACCGGATGGCCCGATGCTCGGCCCAGCTGTAAGGTTTCGGTCGGAGCTTCGTGGAGCCGCGTAATGTACTCGGCGATCGATCGTTCCACCACACGGCAATGATCTACGGCTTGGTTCAGCGCCAGGGGATGGTCGTGCAGCTCCCGGCGGAGTTGGTCGTGAGCATCGGTGCGTTCGTGGGCAAGATGCTCTTCGAGAAAGTGTTTGCTCTCACCGTGCTTCCAAGCGCCGAGGACCAGCTCTCGGTATCCGATATCAAGATTGGCCACTGTTGTGGTGATCAAGATGCGGCACAGCGCTCGCCGGGGTATCAAGCCCTCTAAAGTCGCGGAGTCGGTGACTCCGTCAAGGATCAGCAATGTTCCCGAGGTCGCGGGCAAAGCGGGGGTCACTGGAACACGGGCTTCTACAAGCCCGGTGCTGTCCGGATTATTGAGGGTGTGACTCAGCTGCTGCAGGGCTGTTACGACGTCAGCGCGGCTATTAGCGCTGACGAATATAGGCTGCATTATGTCGGAGCACTGGGAAGCGAATTGTGTTGCCACACTAGTTTTTCCGACGCCAGTCATGCCTCGAATGCTGACTGGGGCAACCGGCTTGACGCCTCCCGGATCGAGCAGCGTTGTCAGATCGGCCAGTGCCTGGGATCGGCCAACAAATCTATCGTCGGCCTCCCACCTGAATCCAGCTTCGGGAAGGTCGCGGGCGATCAGACGGTCGTGCTCGTGCAGGACTATAGTCTCGGCCTCGGCGGCAGGAAGGACCCTGCTGGCGAGTGCCGCAGCGTCCTTAGCGTCGAGGCGGGGAAATAGTTTGGTGACCAGCTGTAGCCGTGTGTCAGGGGCCGGGGCGAGGGGAGATCCCACGCTCAGTTCGATGATTCGTGAGCACAGAGCCTCAAAGCTTTCCTTCGCAAATCGAGGGCTTGCCCCTCGGTCATGCTTCTCCAATAGTTTGGCAGTGGCCTCGGCCCCCACGGCGAGAGCCTCGTTCTTCCGTGGCAACGGTTCTGAAAGAAGTTCCAGGTCCCGAAGGAAGCAACGGGCCTGTGCGGATGGGATTTTCGTATTCTTGATTGCCCAGTCAACGAATGAGGGTGGAGGGTCACTTCCTGCGACTACGTGCGCGTGATATTCACGTGCCTCTTTGACGAAGCCGGCGTTGGACCAGAACGCTGGCTGGCAGTTTCGGTCAGCCTCGGTCCACTGTCTGTATAGGCTATCGATCACCTTTACCAGTTGTGCTGGACTCCACCCACTGTCCCCGCTGCGCTGATGAGGTTCTTTGTGTTTGATGGACACCAGCTTCGGTCGGCGACCGTGATACAGCATGATCAGATCGGCGGAGTGCTGGAGCGCGATTCCCTCGATATCGGTTCCCGCTACCAGTTCCCGAACTAGGGCGAGCGCGGCTATATGTTTCTCGAAGCGGATCCAGTCCTCCGTCTGTGGACCAGTGTTGACCTGGTCTTTCGGCAAACGGCGAATCTGGGCGAGACCTTCCCCCGTGTCCGTCACACTGCAAGAGTACGACTGTGGTCCGACACTTGATGGCTCTTCTCGCGAAGGCTTGCGACCTGCGGCTTCCTGGCCCCTCGATGGTGCTTGATGAGCTGTTGGCGGTCAGGGGCGGAGTAGGGCTACGCTGGACCTTGTTAAGAGGTCGATGCCGGACCCGACGCGTTTAGTGACCGGCGAGGTCTCCTGACTGTGGCTCCAGGCGCTTCACCTACTCAGGTGCGCCACGTAGCGGGTATTTGCTGACGGGATGCTGACGGACAGATTTGTCGGCGTGTTGCTGGGGCGACACGCCGGTGGGGTGGTTGAGAAGGTTTGTCGTCCGAGCCCTGCGGGTAGAGAGAGGGACGTTGCAGTCAGGGCCGCGCGCCGCGGCCGGATCCGACTGGGGTGATACGGGCCTACCAGCTACAGATGAGCCACAACCTGCCATAACGGCTCTCCATTTACTCTCCACATTGGTTGCCATAAGGCCCCAGAACGGGCCATATGGCAAGTTCATCGTGGGAGGAAAGCGCCTGGTAGGGCGCCATATTTGCCATATGGCCCGTGCTGGGATACGCGCCCCCAGCAGGAATCGAACCTGCGACCTCTTTGCTTCGGAGGCTTGTGGCTGGACTGACGCACGAGGCGCTTTTCTAAGGTCGTACAGCGGACTTCATCAGGCCGCGAGGGGGTGGGGCTCGCTGGTGAGTGCTGCGAGCGCATCGGCTACTTCCTGGACGCTGGCTCGGATGTATGTAGCTGTCTGTCCGCTTCGGCTGTCGGGTTCTGTGTGTCCGGCGTAGGCGCGGGCGACGGCGTAACTGTAGTGGCGTTCTACCCATGTGAGGGTGGTGTGGCGTAGCCAGTGCGTGCTGATCTGTTGGCGGGCAACCCACTCCAAGTGTTGACCGATTCGGTTCCACAGCGAGTCGTAGCGGCGGCGGGTGACAGGCTGGCCGTTGCGGTAACGGAGCAAAGGACCGGTTTTGATGGTCGGGGTTGGGTGTCGTTCGGCGATATGGTTGAGGAATGCCTGCATCAGGGTGGGGGAGATGGGCTGCCACCGCACTGTTTCACCCTTCTCGCGGAGGAAGATGAGGCATTGCTCGGGGTCGAGGTCCTTCGGACGTAGGGCGAGGGCTCCGCAGCGGCGACAGGCTGTTTCGATGTGTAGTCGCAGCAACAGTGCGTCGAGGTGTGGGTCGTTTCCGGTTGTGGCCGCTACGTGGACGATCTCGGCGAGTTTGCTGTGGGAGATCGCTCGTCTGGTGCTGGCCAGGCGGCGCGGTTTGGCTACTTGGCGCGCGGGGTTGTTGTCGGGGCGGATGTAGCGGTCTTCTTCGGCCCGGCGGTAGAGGTAGCGTGCGGCGGCGATAAGGGTTTCGGCCGCGCTGCGGCCGCCGCGGGAGTTGCGGCGGACGATGGCGTTGTGTTTGGTCTGTTCAGCGAGCTGCCTGAGTTCTGGTGCCGTGGGTTCGGTGAGGACGCGCTCACCCCAGGCGTCTTCGATGCGTTGCAAGTAGGTGCCGTAGACGCGAAGAGTGCTGTGCGGCATCGAGGACGTGATGGTGGCGATGTACTCGCCGACGGTAGGTACGGTCGCTGCCGTGGCTTGGAGAAGCTGTTCGGGGGTGAACCCCAGACGTTCGAGGAGCAGTCGCGCCGCCTCGATTTCGGCTGCCGCTGTCATGACGCGATGCGTGATGTTTGTTGGTGAAGAGAGGCGAGATTGTCGTCGACAACCGAAAATGGATAGACGAACATCGCTCGCCGAGTGTCAGCCGTCAAGTAATTCCCCCAGGTGAGGGGTAGTTCCGTCACGGAATTCCCCCACTGTCCGTCACTCAATTCCTCCACCGGCCGTCACGTAATTCCCCCACCTGGCGGTGTGTCGCCGGTCGGCGTGTCTCGCACACATGTTCGCTTGTCCTCGACGGTTGTTCCGGCGAGGAGAGCGAGAAAGAGATGGCGAGGAGGAGTTTCTCGATGTTCGATCTTGTCGAGCTCTACACCCACTGGCAGGCCGGTCGCGGACAACGCGAACTGGCGGCATCGCTGGGGATCGACCGGAAAACGATCCGGAAGTACGTCGCGCCAGCGGTTGCCGCTGGCATAACACCGGGCGCGAGCCCACCCCTTTCTGCTGAGCAGTGGGCCGAGCGAGTCGCGGAATGGTTTCCCGCACTGCATGATCCGGGCGCGCGGGCAGTGACATGGTCGTTGATCGACCCGCACGCTGAGCGGATCAAGTCCTGGCTGGGTCACCGTGTCACGGTCGCCACGATCGCGCAACGCTTACGCGACGACCACGGGGTGGACGTATCGGAATCATCTGTACGCCGTTGGATAGCAACACATTTCGCTGACGAGGCCGCCCGGGCCAAAGTGACGGTGATGCGCCCGCCGGTGCCACCGGGCAGCGAAGCCCAGATCGATTACGGCCGGCTCGGGTCGTGGTTCGATCCGACCTCGGGGCGGCGGGTGACGGTGCAGGCGTTCGTGATGGTGCTCTCGTGCTCGCGGATGCCGTTCCTGCAACCGGTGCTGTCGATGGATCAAACATCGTGGTGCGCTTCCCATGTCGCGGCATTCGAGTTCTTCGGCGGAGTCCCCGCCCGGCTCGTGATCGACAACCTACGCACCGGCGTCGACAAACCCGATCTCTACGACCCGAAACTCAACCGCACCTACGCCGAACTCGCCGTCCACTACCAGACGTTGATCGACCCGGCTCGGGTCCGCAAACCGAAGGATAAACCACGCGTCGAACGTCAAATGCAGTACATTCGCGATTCCTTCTGGCGTGGAAGGGAATTCAGCACCCTGGCCCAGATGCAAGGTGAAGCCATCCGGTGGTGCTGCGACGTCGCGGGGTTGCGGAATTCGCGGGCGCTCGACGGTGGGCAACCGTTGCCGGTGTTCGAAGCGACAGAACGCGACGCGCTGATGCCATTGCCGGCGGCGCCGTTCGTGTTGTCGGTGTGGTCGACCGGGAAAGTCGGGCTCGACACCCACATCAAGATCGGGAAAGCGTTGTATTCGGTGCCGTGGCGGCTGATCGGGCAAACCCTGCACGCCCGCACCAGCGGTGACATCGTGCAGATCTTCCGCGACCAGCACGTCGTCGCGACCCATGTCCGCCGCCTGGCGGGGCGGGCGACGAATATGGAGCACTATCCGCCCGAGACCATCGCGTTCCACCTGCAAGGCCCGACCTGGTGCCGCAAGATCGCCATCGATGTCGGCCCGGCTTGCGAGCTGGTGATCGGTGATCTGTTGTCACCCAACGCGATCCACCATCTACGCGCCGCGCAAGGCATCCTTCGGCTACGCGAGAAATACGGTCTCGACCGCCTCGAAGCGGCCTGCTCACGCGCGATCGAGGTCGGCGACCCGTCCTACCGCACCGTCAAAGGCATCCTCGCGGTCGGCACCGAGACCGAAGACCCATTCGGCGGCACCGCTACCAGCGATATCGCCGAGGTCCCGGCGTTCCTGCGCGGTCCCGACCAGTTCGCCAATAACTGACCCGCCCGCCACCCGGCCAACAATTCTTTCCTAATTCTTCACTCCAGCAAGGAAATACACACTCATGTCCATCAGCGACCCCGCCCTGCGCGATGTTCTACGCGCGCTGAAACTCACCGGCATGCTCGACACTCTCGACGCCCGCCTGGCCCAAACCCGCGACGGGAAACTCGGGCACCTCGAGTTCCTGCAGGTCCTCTGCGAAGACGAGATCGCCCGCCGCGAAACCAATGCCCTGACAAGGAGGATCCGGCGAGCGAAGTTCGAAGAACAAGCCACTTTCGAGGACTTCGACTTCGCCGCGAACCCGAAACTCCCCTCGGCGATGATCCGCGACCTGGCCGCGCTGCGCTGGCTCGATTCCGGGGAATCGGTCATCCTCTACGGCCCGGTCGGAGTCGGGAAAACCCATGTCGCACAAGCACTGGGCCATGCCGTCGCCCGCCGCGGCGGTGACGTCCGCTTCGCGAAGACCAGTCGCGTTCTGGCTGATCTGGCCGGTGGTCACGCGGATCGGTCCTGGGGCAAAAGGATTCGTGAATACACTCGCCCGCACGTGTTGATCCTCGACGACTTCGCGATGCGCGAGCACACCGCCCTGCACGCCGATGACCTCTACGAGTTGATCAGCGAACGCGCGCTCAGCGCCAAGCCGCTGATCTTGACCAGCAACCGCGCTCCGAAGGACTGGTATGCCCTGTTCCCGAACCCGGTCGTCGCCGAAAGCCTGCTCGACAGACTGATCAACACCAGCCATCAGGTCTTGATGGACGGACCCTCGTTCCGGCCCCGCAAACGGCCAGGCCGACCCGCCAGCTGACCACCTCGAAGCGGCTCGCTACGCTCGCAGCGAGGCACGTCTACTGGAGGAATTCCGTGACGGCAGCCTGGGGGAATTGCCTGACGGTCGACAGCCGAGCGAGGGATACTGCGATGAGCAGCCGGTCTCCTGGTGCGATGCCACATTGATGGCGGATAGCTGCCGGGAGCCGGATGTGGCCTTCCCGTCCGATATGAGCATCACCGTTCGGATCGTCGATGGCTACGACGGCGTGCCCGTTGACTGCCAGGCGAATTCGCCGGCTGGGTTGCCACTGCAGGAGTTTGGCGGGGGCACGGTCATTGAGTTGGCCGTGGCAGCAGATCGTGGTGACGCTGTACAGATACTTCACGGTGGTGGGGGCGAGGAGCCTCAATGCGGGAACAGGGAGGGGATTCGCATCAGGGGAAGTGGGGGCCGAGGGCCGAGGGAGTGAGACCGGAGGATGCATTGTGTACCTCCTGATTCGCAGGAATCAGAGCGATAAACGAATATTCATCCGGCTCGGCAGTCGCAGTTACCGGGAAGCTCCCGCGCGGGGATAGAACCACGGTAATCCGGCAGTTCCCGCGATCGCAACATCAACCGACCCGGTTCGAAATATCCCATCACCGAGTTCGGAATATCCCATAACGAGGCCCGCCTTCGGGGCAATGCTGGGGCGCGCTCTGGCACCGTCGAAGGGTGACGAGTGCCGGAGCGCGAACCGAGCGACGACGGAGTTCAGGCTGCGGCTGCGAGTGGGTGTGGTTCGCCGGTCAGGGTCGCCAGTGCGAGGGCTACCTCTTCGAGGCTGGCGCGGACATAGGTGGTGGTGGAGCCGTCGGACTTGCCCTCGGCGTGCCCTGCGTAGGCGCGGGCGACGGCGAACCCGAAGTTTCGCTCCACCCAGGTCAAGGTGGTGTGCCGGATCCAGTGGGTGGTGATCTGCTGTTTTTCCACCCAGGGCAATTCGTAACCGATGCGGGTCCACAGTCCGTCGTAGCGGCGCCGCGTGATCGGTTTGCCGCGGCGGTAGCGGAGCAACTGCTCGCCAGATCGGGCGCCGCGGGTTTGGCCGTGGTGGAGCAGGTTCGCCATCAGCGTCGGTGAAACCGGCTGCCAGCGCGATATCTTGCCCTTCTCCTGCAGGAAGATCAGGCATTGCTGGGGGTCGAGGTCGGCGGGCCGTAGTGCCAGTGCACCGCCGCGACGGCACGCGGTTTCCGAATGCAACCGAAGCAGCAGCGTGTCGAGTTCGGGATCGTTGCCGGTGGTCGCGGCGACGCGGGTGATCTCGGCGAGCTGAGTCAGTGGCAGTCCTCGCCGGGTGGAGGGAACCCGGCGTGGTTTGGCGACCCGTTGTGCCGGGTTGTCTGCGGGCCGGATGAGTCCGTCGCTCTCGGCGTGGCGGTAGAGGAAGCGCAGTGCGCTGATCATGGCCTCGGCAGCGCCGCGTCCGTCGCGGCTGTTGCGGTCGCATTTGGCGTTGTGGCGCGCGGCGTCGCGCATCTCGGCGACTTCAGCGACGGTCGGTTCGTCGATACGGCGAGTGCCCCACAGGCGTTCGAGGCGCTTCCAATGGGTGTCGTAGGTCTTCAGTGTTCCGGGTGCGGCCACCCGGGCGCGTATGACGGGGATGTATTGGGCGAATGTCGGTGCGGTGGGGCGGATATCGAGCAGGTCGGCGGGGGTGATGCCCATGCGGGCCAGCAGGGTGCGGGCGGCGTCGATTTCGGCGTCGGTGACCGCAGGCGCAGAGGTCGTCATTGCTGCTCACCTCCGTCGATCAACGCCGCGACATCGCTGACGACCTGCTGCAAGACGGACTCGCCGACGATGATCAAACGGTGGCGATCCGGGTGGGCGGCCAGCAGTACGCGGTGGCCGATACGAAGCCGGACACGGCGGCGGATCGCCGCGGGTATCTGGAGTTGGCCGTTGTGGGCGATCGCGTACGCCCCGCCCGGATCCGCGGTGATCTCCAGCACGCCCTCAGTCACCGATCGGATGTCGATCCGGGTGCCGGGCACCCATCTCAGCGCCCCGAGCACCGACCGTTCGGCGATCCGCCCATTGTGGTTGACCAACACGGAGCCGAGAACCGTATGACCTCGACAGTCGGAGGTGGACGGCATCGCCGCCAGCCGTCCGCCACGCAGACGCAGAGGTCCGGACGAAGGTGGGATATCGAAGGCGGTCGACACGGAAGGTACGCCCTGGGGAGACGAAAGATAACCGCCGGTAGAGGGGCTATCTGGACCGTGCTCTAGTGTGTTAGAGCACGTAGCACGTGAATTCTGTTCGCGGACAGAGAAAGTGTGCGCCATCAGGGACTCGAACCCCGAACCCGCTGATTAAGAGTCAGCTGCTCTGCCAATTGAGCTAATGGCGCTTGCTCCGTGTTCCGGTGCGGGACAAACCTTAACAGGCCGAGGCGGCAGTTGTGAAATCGCCTCCTGACCGGGGGTGATGGGCGTGTCGGTTGGGGTGTTAACGCGGGAACCGGCAGTGGGGATCTATTCGTGTAACACGCCTGTGTCGATGCGGCATTCGCGTTGGTGTGAGGTCCTCGCACTGGCAGAATGGCCGAACGTGGTCTAGACCGCTCCGCGGGCACGGCGGGTTGAGTTGTATGCGGTTGGGATCCGAAGCCATCGGTGCGCTTCTGGTTGCGCCGGGACTTGAAACGGGGTTGTGATGAGCGTTGGTCGTGGTCGGTGGGTACGAGGTATCAGCGGACCTGTCGTCGTGTTCGCGGTGGCCGCGCTGGTGCTATCGGGGTGCTCCTCGTCGAAGAAGCCGGACGCGTCGTCGGTCGTCATCGACCGTAATCCGATGCTCGAGCTGATCAAGCCGAAGTTGTTGTCCCCGATCAAGGATGGCGAGATGGGGGTTTCGCCGGGCGTGCCGCTGGCGTTCCGGGTCGAGGACGGCAAGTTCACGAACGTTTCGCTGGTGAACGCGCAGGGCAGCCCGGTGGGTGGCAGGCTGGCCGCTGACGGGCAGTCGTGGGAGACCACCGAGGTGCTCGGGTACGGCAAGGCCTACCGGTTGCAGGCGGACGTGGTCGGTCTCGGCGGTGCGAGCTCGGCCACGGTGAGTTTCACCACCAGTTCGCCGAACAAACAGACGCACCCCTATCTGTTGCCGGGCGAGGGCGAGGTGGTCGGCATCGGCCAGCCGGTCGCTATCTCGTTCGACGAGACCATTCCCGATCGCCTAGCGGCCCAGGATGCGATCAAGATCACTACAGAGCCCGCGGTGGAGGGCGCGTTCTACTGGGTGAACAATCGTGAGGTCCGGTGGCGCCCCGAGCACTTCTGGGCACCTGGGACCAAGGTCACCATCGATGTGAACGTGTATGGCCGTGATCTCGGCAACGGTCTGTTCGGCCAGGACAATCTGCAGTCGTTCTTCACCGTCGGCGACGCCACGATCTTCACCGCCGACGACAACACCAAAGAGGTGGTGGTCGAGCAGAACGGTCAGGTGGTGCGGACCATGCCGACCTCGATGGGCAGGGACAGCACGCCCACCGACAACGGCGTCTACATCGTCAGCGACCGGTTCGACAAGATCATCATGGATTCCTCGACGTACGGCGTTCCGGTGAACTCCCCGAACGGCTACAAGACGCCGATCGACTTCGCGACCCGAATCTCCTACAGCGGCATCTTCTTTCACTCCGCGCCGTGGTCGGTCGGTCAGCAGGGCTACAGCAACACCAGCCACGGCTGCCTGAACCTGAGCCCCGCGAACGCGCAGTGGGTGTATCAGAACGCGAAGCGCGGCGATATCACCATCATCAAGAACACCGTCGGCGGAACCCTTTCCGGCGTAGACGGTTTGGGTGACTGGAACATCCCGTGGCCGGAGTGGAAGGCGGGTAACGCCGACCCGCGTTGAGCGGCAACGGGAACGGGCCGCCAGTAAGAACTGGTGGCCCGTTCGCTGTCTCGGGGGAGCGTCTTGTGACCGAGATGAGCGTCGCAGTGCCATCGCGTTACCCGTCGCTATGCGCCGCCAGTCTCCCGCGAGGCCTGGAGCCGGTGTGCCGACGAGGCCACCTGCCGACCCGCTCTACGCGGAGCCGGAGTCCGGCAGGTCCCGTTGGCTGCGGTCTAGAGGGCGTCGCGCTCCGCCCGGCAATCGGCAGAAGGGCCGTTTCCACACTTCGGGCAAAGAAAAAGCCCGGGAGGTCCGATTTCTCGGAGCCTCCCGGGCTATCCGGGTGACCGACGGGACTCGAACCCGCGACAGCCAGGATCACAACCTGGTGCTCTACCAACTGAACTACGGTCACCATTACCGGCTGAACACCGGCGCCGTCGATATTAGCGTGTTACCCCGTCGTCTCCCTAATCGGCTTCCGGCACGGCGTTGACCTGGGCCGATTCGAGGGGTGCCGCGGTGCCGCTGATCTCGGCGGCGACCGAGGCGATCTCCGTGGTCGACGGTCCGGGGGGCGCGACGAAGGCGGTGCGGCGGTAGTACTCCAGCTCGCGGATGGATTCCTTGATGTCGGCCAGCGCACGGTGGGTGAGGCCCTTCTCCGGCTGACCGAAGTAGATGCGCGGGTACCAGCGGCGGCACAGCTCCTTGATCGAGCTGACGTCGATCATCCGGTAGTGCAAGTGGGCGTCCAGCGCGGGCATGTCGCGGGCGATGAAGTTGCGGTCGGTGGCGATCGAGTTACCGGCCAGCGGCACGGTGCCCGCGGTCGGCACGTACTGACGGATGTAGTCGAGCACCTGCTGCTCGGCCTCGGCCATGGTGACGGTGGAGCGGCGCACCTCTTCGGTGAGTCCGGAGCGCGCGTGCATGTCGACGACCACCTGGGGCATGGCGGCCAGCGCCGCGTCGTCGGCGTGGATGACCACGTCGACGCCCTCGCCCATGATGTTGAGATCGCTGTCGGTGACGAGCGCGGCCACCTCGATCAGCTTGTCGCTGTCCAGGCGCAGGCCTGTCATCTCACAATCCATCCACACCACATATTTGTCCGACACGGCAGCAACATTAGCTCTGTCTGATTTGCGATGTCTGCGGCACGGCGAGTTCACGGCCCTCTTACTGGGTGGCAAGCCCGCGAGCAGGGCCAACGGGGATACAGTTTCTGCAGATCGGCACAGGCGTTTTCGGTACGACAGCAAACACTGCGTTAGCAGTTCGAGTCAGACCAGACGGAGGACGTGCGATGGACTCAGGATCGCGAAGCGATTCGATGAGGGGCGGCGGTCGGGCGGCGGGTGGGCCCACCCCCCAGGAGAAAGCTGCGGCCGCGCGTAAGGCTGCGGAGGAGGCGGCTCGGGTCGCGGCAGAGGCGGCGGCTGCCGCGGAGGCCGCAGAACGCGAGCTGGCCGAGCAGGAGGGCGGTGACAGCGCGGCGCAGAAGGCGAAGGCCGAGAAAGCCGCGGCCAAGGCCGACCAGACCGCCGCTGCCGCCGCCGAGGCCGCAAGCAAGGCGGAGCAGAAGAAAGCGGACGCCACTGCGGACGGGGGCGGAAAGGCGAGCGGGGGAGCCGCGGCCGCACAGGAGATCGCCGCCGGATACGCGTTCGACGGGGTGGCGCTGGAATTAGGCACCGTCGTGGTCGACGGCGAGGTGGATTCCACTGCGCGCGTGCGCATTCCGATGCGCACCATGAACCGGCACGGCTTGGTGGCCGGTGCGACCGGTACCGGTAAGACGAAGACCCTGCAGGGCATCGCCGAACAGCTTTCGCGCGCAGGCGTTCCCGTGGTGCTCGCCGACATCAAGGGCGACCTGTCGGGTCTGTCGCAGCCGGGCGCGGCCAACGACAAGCTCAGTGCCCGCGCGGCCGAAACCGGCGCCGAGGACTGGCAGCCGACCGGCTACCCGACCGAATTCGTCTCGCTCGGCACCAACGGCATCGGCGTGCCCATCCGCGCGACCATCACCTCGTTCGGCCCGGTATTGCTCAGTAAAGTGCTCGGGCTCAACGAGACTCAGGAATCCACCCTCGGACTGATCTTCCACTGGGCGGACAAGAACGGCCTCGCGCTGCTCGACCTCAAGGACCTGCGCGCGGTCATCACGCATCTCACCAGCGCCGAGGGCAAGGAGGATCTCAAGGGCATCGGTGGTGTCTCCGCGGCCACCGCCGGCGTCATCCTGCGGTCGCTGGTTAACCTGGAGGGCGACGGCGGCGACACGTTCTTCGGTGAGCCGGAACTGGATCCGAGCGATCTGGTGCGCGTCGCGGGCGGGCAGGGCGTCATCACGCTGTTCGAGCTGGGCGCGCAGGCGTCGCGCCCGGTGATGTTCTCCACCTTCCTGATGTGGGTGCTCGCCGACCTGTTCCAGACGCTGCCCGAGGTGGGCGATATCGATAAACCCAAGCTGGTCTTCATCTTCGATGAGGCGCACCTGCTGTTCGCGGACGCGTCGAAGGCATTCCTCGACCAGGTGGAACAGACCGTCAAGCTGATCCGCTCCAAGGGTGTCGGCGTGTTCTTCTGCACCCAGCTGCCCACCGATATCCCGAATCCGGTGCTGTCCCAACTGGGTGCGCGCATCCAGCACGCGCTGCGCGCCTTCACCCCGGACGATCAGAAGGCGCTGTCGAAGACGGTGCGCACCTACCCCAAGACCAGCACCTACGACCTGGAGAAGGCACTCACCTCGCTCGGCACCGGTGAGGCCGTGGTGACGGTCCTTTCGGAGAAGGGCGCGCCGACTCCGGTGGCGTGGACCAGGATTCAGCCGCCGCGCTCACTCATGGACACCATTGGCGACGACGCGATCAAGTCGCGCGCACTGTCCAGTTCGCTGCACAGCAAATACGGCCAGACCATCGACCGTGAATCGGCCTACGAGATCCTGGCCGCGAAAGTCGCTGCGGCAGACCAGAGCCCGCAGTCCGCTCCGGCGCCTGGTCGTTCGTCGAAGGGCGACGACGATTCCACGGCCGAGCGCATCATGAAAAACCCTGCGGTCAAGAGTTTCCTGCGTTCCGCGGCCACCGCCGCCGGCCGCGAGATCAGCCGCAGCATCTTCGGCACCCGGAAGCGCTGACGGCCAACAAACCCGCGATTTCCCGCACACCACGACTCAGTGTGCGGGAAATCGATAGGGACGCGGCGATATTCAGCTCGCGTCGCGGTCGAGCAGGGTCGGCTCGCGACGAACGAGTTGCGCGAAGTGACCCTCGCGCACCGCGATCACGCGGGTGCGCGGTGACCCATGCTGGTAGGCGCCGGTGCACGGCACGGCGAGCAATTCGCCCGGCCGCAGGTCGGCGGGGAGCCTGGCGTCCGTGGCGAGGATGACATCCCCGGCCCGCCCCGCGACGGTCGTGGTCACCATGGGGCCGGTCGCCCGCCGATTCGCCACCGCCATACCCGCGAAAGTGCCTGTCTTGGTGCGGGTCTCGCTGTCGATGACGACGGACATATATCCGCCATCGCTGTATTTGACCGACAACACCCGATACAAGGTCACCCCGGCCCTTGCCACGATCCCGCGACCCGGTTCGAGTGCGACGTTCGGCCGTGGATAGTGCTGACGGGCGCACGCCGCGTCGAGGGCGTCCTCGATGATCGCGGACAGTTCGGGGAGATTCATTTCCGCGTCGCCGTTGCGGTAGGCGATCGCGTGCCCGCCGCCGAGGTCGAGATCGGTGAGGATGCGGTCGTGGTCGTGACGGACCTGCGCCATCTCGGCGACCATCCGACGAATCGCCTCGCCATAGTGATCGGGGTTGTAGATCTGCGAGCCGAGGTGGCAGTGGAAGCCGATCAGATCGAGCATCGGCGCGCCGAGCACTTGCGCCACGGCGGCGTCGACCTCGCCGAGCGGAAAGCCCGGCTGGTCGAGGTCGGATGCCGAGTCTCGTTCGATGCCGGGGCACACGCGCAGCAGTACCCGCTGCGGGCGGGTGACGACGGCGGCAAGCAGGGTGATCTCGGCGAGTGAGCCGACTACGATCCGGCCGACCCGCCGTGCGGCGGCGGTCACCAGCGTCTCATGGGGCAACCCGTTGGCGTGCAGGATGATTCGCTTCGGGTCGACCCCCGCGTCCAGTGCCGCGGCCAGCTCGCCGGACGAGCGAACCACTATCGAGAGCCCCTCGCCGGTGACCCAGTCGGCCACCGCGCCGATCAGTAGAGCTGTTGCGGCGTAAGCGATCTCGGCCTCGGGGAAGGTCTTGCGATAGGCGCGGCAGCGCTGTCTGACCTCGCGCTCATCGAGCACCCGTGCCGCGGTGCCGTAGGTTTCGGCGATGTCGGCGAGCGCGACGCCACCCACCATGATCCTGCCCTCGGCGTCATACCGCGCGTCGGAGGGCCATACCGCGGAATCCAGGTGCGCGGCCGGTCCCGGCCGCGTCGGCGAGAAGAAGTCCACTAGCGTCACGGGTGCTCTCCTGATCCGCTCCCCCGTTTTCTCTATCTGCGGGGCCTATCAAGACTTACGCCGCGGCGACGGGCGCGCATAGGCCGCTTAGCGCAACATTGACCACCCTCGACCTGATCTTGACGGATCGCTGACGCTCCGGCCGCGCGGCCCGAAATGCCGCGCGGTCCGGGGGGTTGCTCAGGTCAGCAGCCGACGTCGCGGCACATCAGATCCGCGATGGTCTCCCGGCGCACCAGCTCCCGGCACTGCCCGTGCCGCACCGCGACGATCGGCGGACGGCCGACGCTGTTGTAGGACGAGGCGAGGCTGTGGTGGTACGCGCCGGTGCACGGCACCGCGAGCACCTCACCGGGCCGCAGATCGACCGGCAGTTGCACGTCGGTGGCCAGGATGTCGCCCGCCTCACAGAACCGGCCTGCCACGGTCGCGGTCATGCTCGCGCAGGTGGGGTGCCGGTTCGCGACGACGACGCTGTAGCGCGCGCCGTACAGCGCGACGCGCGGGTTATCGCTCATCCCGCCGTCCACGGTGACGTAGGTGTGGCCGCCCTCGATGTGCTTGACCGACAGCACCCGGTACAGCGTGACGCCCGCGTGCGCGACGATGGCACGGCCAGGCTCGAGCGAGATGTGCGGGCGCGGGAAGTGCTGCCGCGCGCAGGCCGCGTCGAGCGCGTCCTCGATGATGGCGGCCAGCTCGCCGAGGTTCATCTCGGCGTCGCCGGTGCGGTAGGCGACCGCGTGCCCGCCGCCGAGGTCGAGTTCGGTGAGGATGTGCCCGTGGTCCTGCCTGACCCGCGCCATCTCGGCGACCACCCGGCGCACGGCCTCGCCGTAGTAGTCCGGGTCGCTGATCTGTGAGCCGAGGTGGCAGTGGAAGCCGACCAGGTTCAGCTTCGGCTGCCGCAGAATCCGGGCGACGGCCTCGGCGGCCGTGTCGCCGCCGAGCGGGAAGCCGAACTTCTGATCGGTGACACCGGTCCGCACCGCGGGATGTCCGTGCACGTCGATGCCGGGGGACAGCCGCAGCAGCACGTTCTGCGAGTCGGTGACCAGCGCCGAGAGCAGCGTGATCTCGGCAAGGGAGTCGACCACGATCCGGCCGACCCCGGCCTTGATCGCGGCGGTCAGTTCATCGAAGGATTTTCCGTTGCCGTGCATGATGATTCGGCGCGGGGCGACCCCGGCGGCCAGCGCGATGGCGAGCTCGCCAGACGAGCACACGTCTACCGAAAGTCCCTCCTGGGAAACCCAGTTGGCAACCGCGCGGATCATCAATGCCTTACCCGCGTAGATGATTTCGGCCTCGGGGAAGGCCTTGCGGTAAGCGCGGCAGCGCTCCCTGACCTCCCGCTCGTCGAGGACATAGGTCGGAGTGCCGTACTGATCCGCGATGTCGGCGAGGGCGACCCCGCCGATCGTGATCCGGCCCGCGTCGTCGTAATGCGTGTCGCGCGGCCATACGGCCGAGTCGAGGCGTGAGGGCATCCCCGACTTCAGCGACGGGAAGATTTCCAGCAGCGTCACGGTGTCTCCTGTGTGCGCCCCCGCTATTCCGTATGCGGGGCCGTTGTCAGGACTACGCCGCTTTTCTCTTGGGCAAACGTCCAGCTTACGAGTGCTTGACGACCGGAGGCCCGATCTTGACGGATTCCTGACCCGGCCGTGACGGGGGTCTCCCTAACCGCCGAGCTTCTTGTAGAACGCGCCCGCGATCGGCGCGGTGACCGCGCGCGGACCGTATTGACCTGCCACGCTCATTCCCTTGCTGATCAGACCGGGAACCACCCGCATCTTGTTGCGGGCAAGCGCGTCGATGGACACCTTCGCGGTGTACTCCGAGGACACCCACATGAAGTCGGGAACCAGCCGGTCGACGATCGACGCGTCGGCCGGATCGGGCACGTCGGTGCGCACCGGACCCGGCGCGAGCAGCGTGACGTTGACGCCGGATCCCTTCAGCTCGCCGCGCAGCGACTCGGAGAAGGTATTGGCGAAGGCCTTACTTGCCGCATAAGTGGCATTGTTCGGAATCGGCATGTTCCCCGCCGCCGACCCGCTTATCAAGATGCCGCCACTGCCGCGGGCGATCATCCCCGGCAGTACCGCGAGCGTAAGGTCGTGCACCGCAACGGCATTCAGCTCCATCTGCGCGCGCTCGTAACTCAGATCGAGCTCGGCGACGGCGCCGAATGTCGCGATACCCGCGTTATTGCACAGAATCGCGATATTGCGGGCCGACAACTCCTCGACCAGCCCCCCGCGCTTGGTCCGGTCGGCAAGGTCCACCGCCCGCACCTCGGCGGCGATCCCGTGTGCCAGTGTCAACCGCTGCGCCAGCTCGGTGAGCACCTCACCGCGCCGGGCAACCAGAATCAGCGAATAGCCGCGCGCGGCCAGTTCGGCGGCCAGCGCGGTGCCGATGCCGGAGGAGGCGCCGGTGACCACCGCGCGATTCTCAGAGGTAGGGGAGGGCAAGCTCACGACTGGAGCCTATGCGATACGGCTCAGCGCCTCGACGCGCACCATCGCTGGCTATATGGCGGGCGCTCGGATCAGCGCGAGGGGGTGGTGGCGATCTCGGCCGGGTCCGGTGAGCGGACGGGGAGCAGGGCCGCAAGCCCGATGGCGAGGACCAGGATGATGCCGATGATGCCAGCGCGGTCGCTGTCGAAGATCGACACGAATATGCCGAAAAGGGTTGGGGCGAGGAAGGATACGGCTCGCCCGGTGGTCGTGTAGAGGCCGAAGAGTTGGCCCTCGCGACCGGGTGGGGCCAGGCGAGTGAGGAAGGAGCGGGCGGCCGATTGGGCGGGGCCGACGAAAACGGTCAGCAGCAGGCCGAAGATCCAGAACATCAGCGGGCCCGAGACTAGGAGCAGGGCGAGGCCGCAGATGATCATCGAGACGAGCGAGACCACGATGACGATCTTCGGGCCGCCTCGGTCGTCGAACCGGCCGGCGACGATCGCGCCAAGTGCCGCAACCACATTGGCGGCGATGCCGAACAGCAGGACGTCGGAGTCGGCGATCCCGTACACCCGGACCGCGAGCACCGCGCCGAAGGTGAACACCCCCGCGAGGCCGTCGCGGAATACCGCGCTGGCGATCAGGAATCCGGCGGTGCGCCGGTCGGTCGCCCACAGCTCGCGCAGATCCCGCGTCAGCACCCGATAGGACGCGAAGAACCCCGCGTTCGCCGCGCCGGGATCGGCGTCGGTGCGCGGCAATTCGGGCACCGCGAACAGCACCGGCAGCGCGAACGCGGCGAACCAGACCGCCGCAACGATGGCTACCAGGCGGATATTGAGCCCGTCATCGGTGGGTATGCCGAGCAGCCCGCGACTGTCGCCGCTACCGGAGATGAAGCCGAAGTAGCAGATCAGCAGCAGGAAGATGCCGCCGAAATAGCCCATCGCCCAGCCGAATCCGGACACCCGGCCGACCGTCGCCGGTGTCGATACCTGCCGGAGCATGGCGCTGTACGGCACGCTCGCCAGTTCGAAGAACGCCGAGCCGAACCCGAGTAGCGCCAGTCCGAGCCACAGATAGTGGTAGTCGTCGTGCACGAAGAACATCAGCGTCATCGAGACGATGCAGAGCCCGGTCAAAACGGCAAGGGAGCGTTTACGTTTCGCGGACGCGTCGAACCGCTGCCCGCTGACCGGCGCCGTCACCGCAACCACCAGCCCGGCGAGTCCGAGCGCCCACCCGAGCCACGCGCTCGGCGAAACCCCGCCCGGCAGATCGTCACCGACCTTGTCGGTCAGATATACCGAGAACACGAACGTCAGGATTACCGCGTTGAACGCCGACGATCCCCAGTCCCAGAAACCCCACGCCAGCACGTGCCCGCGTCCGGCGGCCTGCCCGACGGTCGCCCGCGCATCCACCTCGTTCATGCCAGCGCCGCCGGCACGCGCGAGGTGCGCCGCACCATGATTCGGTCCCTCATGCCCGCGCCCCACCGGCGCTCGACATGACCGAGGACCCGACTGTGTTCGATGTTCGCCCGCTACGCTCGCTCATTGCCGCGCAGCCTATCCGGCGGAGCCGACTTCGGGTGGCCGATAAACATGTGGGCACACGTCCGAGGCGCGGTCGCGCAGGGTCAGCTGGTACCTGGGTCGTTCGGGTGCGGTTCGAGCGCGGTGATGATGAAGCTCATCCAACCGTGCAGCGGCAGTGTGCCAAGGACATTGGCCCGCAGGTCGGCTTCATCGTCCGCGCGCCAGACGCCGATGCTGCGTTTTTCCCCGACCGGGCGCCACAGCCGGAACAGGTGGCCGGTGGCGGCGAGTTCCTTCGCGCGGACCGCCTCGGCGGCACGACGTTGCGCGACCTCGGCCTGATCCGTCCCGTCCGGGATCGTCGTGGTGATTTCGACGAGGAATTCCCGCATGATGGTGCTCCGTTCGCCGCGTGCGTCCGACACCGTCTTATCGTGCGCCGCACAACGTCCGTCGGCAATACCCGGCACGCGGGCCTAAGCCAACCTTATGCACTCAGTTGCATAGTACTGGGTGTCACGGTTATTCTTGCCGGATGGCTCTCGAGCACGCGTTGCTGGTATCGCTGACCGAGCGGGCCGGTTCGGGGTATGAGCTGGCACGTCGCTTCGACAAGTCCATCGGGTACTTCTGGAGCGCGACGCATCAGCAGATCTACCGCGTGCTCAAGCGTATGGAGGAATCCGGCTGGCTCAACAGTGAGTCGGTGACCCAGGAGGGCAGACCGGACAAGAAGGTGTACGCGGTGAGTGACGCGGGCCGCGCCGAGCTGGCCCGCTGGATCGCCGAGCCCTCCGACACCGGCACCCCGCGCAACGAACTCGCGGTCAAGATCCGCGCCGCCGCCTACGGCGATATCGGCGCGCTGCGCACCGAGGTCGCC
Organism: Nocardia sp. NBC_01499; assembly: GCF_045040275.1. NCBI lineage: Bacteria > Bacillati > Actinomycetota > Actinomycetes > Mycobacteriales > Nocardiaceae > Nocardia > Nocardia sp. NBC_01499. Next base: position 7,750,532 of record NZ_CP109426.1, read on the forward strand.
CGCCACCGCGACGAACACTCCCAACGCCTCGAGGTGTATCGCCTCATCGAGAAACGCGACTTTCCGGCACCGGATCAGCTCTCCGGTACCGCTCTGCACCAGTACCTCGTCCTGCGCGCGGGTGTCCGCGTGGAGGCGGGGTTCGTCGAATGGTGCGACGAAGTTCTGAACGCCCTGCACCCGCGTGCGACAGCCCCGCGCGCGGATTGAACCGGAGAAAGGTGAGACTCGTCGATGAGCTCCTTCCCCCATCTTTTTGAGCCTCTTGATCTCGGCTTCACCACCTTGCGCAATCGCGTGGTGATGGGGTCGATGCACACCGGCCTGGAGGACCGCGCCTGGGACACCAACAAGCTGGCCGCCTACTTCGCCGAACGTGCCCGCGGCGGTGTCGGTCTGATCATCACCGGCGGCTACGCGCCCAACCGCACCGGTTGGCTGCTGCCGTTCGGCGCCAAGCTGACCAACAAGTCCGAGGCCTACCGGCACCGGGCGATCACCAAGGCGGTGCACAACGAGGGCGGCAAGATCGCCATCCAGATCCTGCACGCCGGGCGCTATTCCTACATGCCAGGCAGCGTCTCCGCGTCCTCGATCAAGGCGCCGATCAACCCGTTCCGGCCGCGCAAGCTCTCGGCCAAGGGCGTCGAGCAGACCATCGACGACTACGCGCGCTGCGCGAAGCTCGCCAAGTTCGCCGGGTACGACGGCTGCGAAATCATGGGCGGTGAAGGCTATTTCATCAACCAGTTCCTCGCGCCGCGCACCAACAAGCGCACCGACAAGTGGGGTGGCTCGCCGGAGAACCGGCGCCGGATCGCGGTGGAGATCGTGCGCCGCACCCGCGCCGCGGTCGGCCCTGACTTCATCATCGTGTTCCGGCTGTCTATGGCCGAGCTGGTCGAGAAGGGCCAGACGTTCGACGAAATCATCGCGCTGGCAAAGGAACTCGAAGCCGCGGGCGCGAACATCCTGAACACCGATATCGGCTGGCACGAGGCACGGGTGCCGACCATCGTTACCTCGGTGCCGCGTGCGGCTTTCGTCGAGTTCACCGCGAAAATCACCAAGCAGGTGAACATTCCGGTCTGCGCGTCCAACCGGATCAACATGCCGGAGATCGCCGAGGAGATCCTGACTCGCGGTGACGCGCAGCTGGTTTCGCTGGCCCGCCCGTTCCTCACCGACCCCGAGTGGGTGAACAAGGCCAAGCAGGATCGCGCCGACGAGATCAACACCTGCATCGCCTGCAACCAGGCATGCCTCGATCACGCCTTCCAGCACAAGACCGTGTCCTGCCTGCTGAACCCGCGGGCCGGACACGAGACCGAGCTGAAGCTGCTGCCGACCAGGCGCACCAAGCGCGTCGCGGTGGTCGGTGCCGGTCCGGCCGGGCTGTCCGCCGCGGTCAATCTGGCCGAGCGCGGCCATCACGTCGACCTGTTCGAGGCCGACAACAAGATCGGCGGCCAGTTCGACATCGCCCGCCGCATTCCGGGCAAGGAAGAGTTCAACGAGTCGATCCGCTACTACCGGCGGATGCTCGAAATCACCGGCGTGACAGTGCATTTGAACAAGCGGGTGAGCGCGGCCGAGCTGATCGACGCGCGGTATGACGAGGTCGTGCTCGCCACCGGCGTGAAGCCGCGCATTCCGAACATCCCCGGCATCGACCACCCGATGGTGCTGTCCTACGCCGAATTGGTTCGTGAGGAGCGGCCGGTCGGCAAGCGCGTCGCGGTCATCGGCGCGGGCGGCATCGGCTATGACGTGAGCGAATTCCTCACCGTCGAAGGGCATCCGACGCTGAAGCTCGACGAGTGGAAGGAAGAGTGGGGCGTCACCGCCGACGACGAGCAGGTTCGCGGTCAGCTCGCCAAGCCGAAGCCGTCGCCCGCCGCGCGCGAAGTCGTGCTCCTGCAACGTAAGACGACCCCGTTCGGCAAGGACCTCGGCAAGACCACCGGCTGGGTGCACCGCGCGGCGCTGAAGGCCAAGGGCGTCGATCACATCGGCGGCGTGAACTACGAGCGCATCGACGACAACGGTCTGCACATCAGTTTCGGTGAGAAACGCCAACGGCCGCAACTGATTCCGGTCGACAACGTGATCATCTGCGCTGGCCAGGAATCGGTCCGCGATCTCGAGGACGAGCTGCGTGCCGCGGGCATGAACCTCTACCTCATCGGTGGCGCCGAGCTCGCCGCCGAGCTGGACGCCAAGCGCGCCATCGATCAGGGCACCCGCCTGGCCGCTCGCCTCTGAGGTCGGCTCGGTGTCGTTATCCCTTGGCGGGCAACGACACCGAGTCAGCAGTCAGACGCCGTCCGAGTAGTCCTGGCTGATCCAGCGGTCGGGACGGATGGTGAACAGGACGGACGTGTTGCCGTCCATGCGCTCGGCGAAGGCACGGCCCTCTTCCGGACCGAGATAGCGGATGGCGATCGCCTCGCGCGCGTCCAGCGGCGAGGGCGTCGCGGCGTCGATGACGGTGCCCTCGACGATCACGTACTGGTACGGCAGTTCTTCGCGCTGGACGGTGAGGGTCACCACCCCGGCCTCGCGGATGAGCCTGGCCTTGCGGCGCTCGGCGCCGGTATTGATCCGGATGTTTCCGCCGGGGGTGTAGTCGTACCAGATAGGGACGGACGACGGCGGGCGGCCGCCCTTCGCCGCCACCGACAGCACACCGATGTGCTTGCCCGTGAGGAATTCCTGACTTTCGGTCTCCGTGAAGGGTCTCGGCATGTGGGCTGCAACACTCCTGCCGACGGTGCTATTCCCGCACCCCGCTAGCACCGCCGGCGGGACGTTGAAGTGACTAATGGTTATCGATGCTTATGAGTTGGACTCGGCATGTGTGGTGTCCTCTTGGCGCTCGCATCTCCGCCACCTTCCGGTCGCAACGAAGCTTGATGGTGTGTGCTAAATACCTGTTCAACGGCTCATCGCCGCCGTATGGCCAAGGTGGCGATTGGACAGTGAGAGAAACTTCGAGTCAGTTCCTCAAAGTCGGTGCGGCACATCGGCCAGCTTGCTAAGTTAATGACTATTCTTCCATCGAAAGGCGCGAATCGGCGCTACCGGCCGACCCTGCGTCAACGCGATGGCGTCATGGCTCGGCGAGGAGTAGCGACATGGGCGGATTCAGCAGGCGCAACGCATTGAAGGCAGGCGGCGCATTGGGCGCGTTCGGCGCACTCGCGATGGTGACGCCCGCCCGCGCGGAGCCGTGGACATGGTCACCGAACGGCTCGGTGGCGGGAAGCGGGTCGGGGGCCGACCCGTTGACGGTGTGGGACGCCGAAGCGGACCCTCTGGTCGCCGGGCTGCTCGACCGTGGCGAAGTGCCGAGGGTCAACGACCTGCTCCGGACGTGGACCAGAAATGGTCAACCGCTACCAGCTGAATTGCCAACGGAGCTAAGGGATTTCATGGAGTACGCCCGCCAGCTGCCCCCGTGGACCGATCAGGGAAAACTGGCCGCCGCGGTCGACTTCAACAAGAAACGTGGCCTGTATCTCGGCGTGCTGTACGGGTTGGCCAGCGGCATGATGAGCACGGTCATTCCCAAGGAGGCGCGGGCGGTCTACTACTCCAAGGGCGGTGAAGACCTGAAGGACCGCATCTCCAAGACCGCGAAACTCGGCTACGACATCGGCACCGCGAACGCCTATGCCCCCGACGGCGAGATGATCGTGACGTGCGTCAAAACGCGGCTGGTGCACGCCGCGGTGCGGCACCTGCTGCCACAGTCCCCGCAATGGGTGCACTCCGCCCAGGAGGACGTTCCGATCAGCCAGAACGACCTCATGGTCACCTGGCACAGCCTGCCGACGACGGTCATGAAGCAGCTGACCGCATGGCAGGTGCCCATCCCCGGCAACGAATCCGAGGCGTTCCTGCATTCGTGGCAGGTGTGCGCGCACCTGCTCGGCGTTCGCGACGAGTACATCCCCAACTCGTGGGCCGAGGCCAATTCCCAAGCGGCACAGGTCCTCGACCCGATTCTGGCACCGACCCCCGAGGGCGTCGCGCTGGCCGACCGGCTGCTTCGGCTCGGCGTGAACCTCGACCTCACCGTCCTCAGCAAGCCGGTGCTCGGCGCGTTCACCCGCTTCCTGCTCGGCGACAAGATCGCCGACGGCCTGGCCATCCCAAGGGAACCGGTCTGGGACCCGCTGCTCCGAGTGAGTTGGGGACCGTTCATCGCGGTCCGCGAGGGCCTGCTCCCGGTCGTCCCGCTGGCACCGGACGCCTACTGGCTCTTCGACGAGTTCCTCCGGCAGGCAGCGCTGATCTACCTGGCCGAACTCCGCCTGCCGATCAGTATCGAGCTCCCGCGGCTGAACCGGGACATGAGCCAGCCACCGCGCTGAGAAAATAGTCGGCGGTTCGACCAAACCGCCCACCGTGGCAACGCGAATCTCCTTGCAATGCGGCTCCTGGACGTCGGCGGTTACCGCCGCGTCCGGTAGCGCAGTGGCGAAAGTAGCCGACCGCACGCGAGCGAGAGGACCTTCGACAATGAGAACACGGCGATTGACACGGATGGGAACGTTGCGCTGGGTACTAGCCGGTGCGCTTGCCGCGGCAAGCATGGTCAGCGCGGCGAGTACCGCGTCCGCGGCGCCCGGCGTCGTTTCGGTGCAGGACGTGAACGACCGGCAACAGAACGTCATGGTCTTCTCACCCGCGATGAACCGGCCGATCATGGTGCAGGTCATCCGCGCCGCGGACCGGGCGACGCCGCGGCCGACGATGTACTTGCTCAACGGCTCCGGCGGCGGCCCGAACGACAGCGGATGGGACGTGCAGACCGATGCCGTGAGCTTCTTGCGCGACAAAGACATCAATGTCGTGACCCCGTTCGGCGGCGCCAACTCCTACTACACGGACTGGATACGCCCGGATGCCGTGCTCGGCTACAACAAGTGGCAGACGTTCCTCAACGAGGAGTTGCCGCCGGTCATCGAGGGGTTCCTTGGGGCCAACGGCAATCGCACGTTGGTCGGCGTCTCGATGAGCGGCACCTCGGTGCTGAACCTCGCCATCGCCAAGCCCGGTTTCTGGAACAGTGTGGCGTCCTATAGCGGCTGCGCGCAGACATCGGACCCGATCGGGCACGAGTTCGTCCGGCTCACGGTGGAGAACTGGGGCGGCGGGCAAAGCGTCGAGAACATGTGGGGTCCGGCCAACGGACCGCTGTGGCGCGAGAATGATCCCCTGGTCAACGCGGAACGGTTGCGCGGAACCGCCGTCTATCTGAGTGCGGGCAGCGGCATCGCGGCGGCACCGCACGACACCCCGTTCGATCGGCGGGTGCAGGAGGGCCGGATTCCGCTGCCGGTACAGATCGCCTTCGGCGGGCCGATCGAAGCGGCCATCCACTACTGCACGGTGAACCTGGCGAATCGGTTGCACGAGTTGAACATTCCGGTGACCTTCGACGATCGACCGGTCGGCACCCATTCGTGGGGCTACTGGGAGGACGACCTGCGCACGTCCTGGCCGTTCCTGGCGCAGTCGATCGGCAGCCAGTGAACTGAGACCGATTCGGGCTTGTCATCGTCGCCATGCCCGACCCGGTGTTCAGCTGTCCTTCGGTCGTACCTCGGCCGCGCCGTGATAGAAGTACGTGCCCAAACCCACGGTGAATACCAGGATTCCGTAGACCGAGTGCTCTACGGACGCGGTGAACAACGACTGCGTCTGCTGATACCGGACCGCGAAGATCGCGCCACCGAGCGCGCTCAACACCACCGAGATCCAACTGCCGAACACGATGTGCACATAAGCGAACGCGGCCGCGCTCGCGACCACTATCCCGGTGCCGTCACCGAAGGCAGGCGCGTACCGGTGGAACAGGAACGACCGGAAGATCAACTCCTGCGGGTACACACTCACCAGCGGATACAGCACCAGCACGGCTAGCCACAAGGCCGGATTGCCGCGCGGCAGATCGAAGAGGTTCTTCCGTCGGAGCAGCGCCACCGCCGCGGTGAGTGCGAGCGCACTAGAGCCGGCCAGCGTCGCCATCGATCGTGTTTGCGCGGGAAACGCCTGCGGCCGCCACAGTGCTGCCCGATCGAAATCGGGTGATCGCCGCAGATAACTCGTCGCGAGCGCCGCCGACGCCACCAGCGCCGGAATCGGACTGGTGCCACGCAGATATCGGTTGTAAACCGTTGCGCCACCGAAGAACAGTGCCGCGTACTCCGCGGTCAGATACACGCGCCGCCACCGCTGAATCCGCACGTTTCACACCCTAGTGCGCACAACGGTCCGCCGCTCGGTGAGCGCCGACCGGATGATCTTCGGGTAGCCCGCTCGCTGCCGAGAAGGCACCGCATCTCGGCGCCTGCTTCGGGCCCGGTTGTCTAGCATCGGGTGTATGGCACTTTCGTACGTGGTGACCGGTGGCGGGCGGGGGATTGGGCGGGGGATCGTGGAGCGGTTGCTCGGCGTGGGGAACATCGTTGTTGCCGTCGAGCGGGATGTCGAGGCGCTCGAATGGGCTGGTAGCCGGGTGATTTCGGTGGTCGGGAATGCTTCGTCCGAGGAAATTGCGGAGCGGGCGGCGGATCTCGCGCAGGACGCGGGGACGTTGACGGGGTGGGTGAACAACGCGGCTGTATTCCGTGATGCCTCAGTGCATTCCGACTCTGCCGAGCGGGTCGTCGAGCTGATCACCGCCAATCTGGCTCCGGCGGTTGTCGGCTGTACCACCGCGGTGCGCCGGTTCCTGAACGCCGAAACCCCTGGTGCGATTGTGAATATCACCTCACATCAGGCACAACGTGCGGTGCCGGGCGCTCTGCCGTACAGCACCGCTAAGGCCGCGATCGAGGGACTGACTCGTGCGTTGGCGGTTGAGTACGGGCCCAAGGGGATTCGCGTGAATGCCGTGGCACCGGGGTCTGTCGCGACTGAGCGCTACGCGGAATTTCTTGCGAGCCTTGATCCTTCGGTTGCCGCGCGGGTCGAGCGGCAGATGGCGGAGCTGCACCCGATCGGTCGGGTGGCGACGACCGGCGAGGTCGCCGCGGCGGTGGCCTATCTGCTTTCGACGGATGCGAGCTTCGTCAACGGCGCGGTATTGCCCGTGGACGGCGGCCGCTCGGTGCTCGCACTCGATCCGGAGGCTCGCTGACCGACTACCGCTCCTTCGGCGGCCACCACGCGCCCATGCCAAGCGAGATCAATCGCATCTGCTGCACGGTGCGGTCGATGAGGGCGTCCTGCTCGCGGGTCGGCGCGGAGATGTAGGCGGCGATGCCGTCGGTGACCGTCGCGACCAGTAGGTCGGCGGCGATCTCCAGGTCCGGCGGTGACCAGGAGTCGAGGGCGGCGATACGGGAGAGGTCGGCGACGAGCTCGCGGACGATCAGTTGGAGTTCCAGCGCGATCGACGTGCGCAGCGCGGCAGACCCGCCGTGGCGTTCCCTGGTCAGGAAGCCGAACAGTTCGCGCTTCGGGTCGACCTGAGCGAACACGAAGCGCACCGTGTCGGACAGGCTCGCGTCGGGTTTGCGGCGCACCTCGCGCAGCGCGAGGCGCAACGCGGTGATGCCGTCGTCGACCAGCTGCGCGCCGAGGTCGTCCAGCGAGGCGAAGTGCCGGTAGAAGGCGGTCGGCACGATGCCGGCGGAGCGGGCGATCTCCCGCAGGCTCAGCGCGGCGAAGCCACGGTCGGCGGCCAGCGTCAGGGTGCCGTCCAGTAGGGCCTGTCGCGTGCGCTCCTTGCGCTCGCCTCGGGTTGCTGCCTGCTCGCTCATCACGGTGAGCATACATCCGTTCACCATTCGCCCAATCCCAAGATGTTGTTCGTGTCACATGTTTTGCCGGTTGACACCGGACCCCGGTCATCGGTCACACTAGTTGAGTGTACAGACGTGCACTGAAATTGGAACGCAACGTCGCGGGTCCTCACCCAGTCGAACAGCCCCGACCTGAGGCATCCCGACACGAGGCACGGAGAACAGATGGTGGATCTCATCAACCTGGTGCAGACCCTGACCACGCCGCATCCGCTGGATCGATACCTGGAACTCGTGCGCCCCACGCTCACCGCGCGGGAAATGCGCGCCGAGATCACCAAGGTGGACCGCTCGGTCCCCGGTTCGGTGACGCTCACCCTGCGCCCGACCCGTCAATGGAAAGGCCACGCCGCCGGGCAATACGTCCAGATCGGCGTGGTGATCAACGGTGTCCGCCACGCCCGCTGCTATTCGCCGATCGATCCGGCGGGTGGCCGGGGCAGGCACATCCAGCTCACCGTCAAAGCGCACCCAGACGGCCTGGTATCGCAGTACCTCGCGCGCAACGCCGCGCCGGGCATGGTGGTCGACCTGGCACCGGCCGCCGGTGCGTTCCGGCTGCCCGACCTGCGCCCGGATCGGGTGCTGCTGATCAGCGGCGGCAGCGGCATCACGCCGGTGCTGTCGATGCTGCGCACCCTGGCCGACGAGGGCTACCCGGGCGAGGTCGTCTTTCTGCATTACGCGAAGTCGCCCGAGGTGGTTCCGCACCGCGCGGAACTCGACGCTATCGCGCGGCAGCACAAGAACTTTCGCATCGAACTGCGTCATCCGTGGCGGTCCGACACCACCAGGATCGACGCGACGGCACCGTGGATCGACGTGGCACCCGCGACGTCGAGCGGGTACTTCGACTACGACGAGCTGGAGCGGGTGGCACCGTGGTTCGCCGACGCGCACACCTACGTCTGCGGCCCCCAGTCGCTGATGGACGCGGTGCGCAAGATCTACGAGGCCGAGCAGCTCGACGATCGGCTGCACACCGAGGAATTCACGCTGTCGCTCACGCCCGTCGACGCCGACGAGGCATTCGGCACTGTGCGCTTCTCGGCAAGCGGCGTCGCCGCGGACAACAACGGCGCGCCCCTGCTCGAGCAGGCCGAATCCGCCGGTCTCACCCCGGAATACGGCTGCCGGATGGGAATCTGCTTCTCCTGCACCGCGGTTCGCCGCACCGGTTGCACCCGCAACCTGCGCACCGGCGAGACCGACAGTGACCCGGATCAGCCCATCCAGCTCTGCATCAACGCCCCCGTTGGCGACGTCGACATCGACATCTGACGAAACAAAGGATTCAGCTGATGACAATCCTGACCGAAACCGAAGACGGCCCGCTGGTACTGAGCCCGGACCAGATCGAAGAACTCGGCAAGGCGCTCGACGAACTGCGCGCCAAGGTCGTCGCCGACCTCGGCGACCGCGACCGCGAATACCTCTACTCGATCATCAAGGCGCAGCGCGGTTTCGAGGTCGCCGGGCGCGGCCTGATGTACCTCGGCTTCCTGCCGCCGTTCTGGCTGGCCGCGGTCGCCGCGCTGAGCGTGTCGAAGATCCTGGACAACATGGAGATCGGCCACAACGTCATGCACGGCCAGTACGACTGGATGCGTGAGCCAGGCCTGAATTCCCGTGTCTTCGAATGGGATACGGTCTGCCCGGCGGACCAGTGGAAGCACTCGCACAACTACATCCACCACACCTTCACCAACATCCACAACAAGGACCGCGACATCGGCTACTCCATCCTGCGGATGGACGAGAGCCAGTCGTGGAACCCGCTGCGCCTCGGCCAGCCGCTCTACGCCTTCGCGCTGATGATGCTGTTCGAGTGGGGCGTGATGGCCCACGACCTCGAGATCGAGAATGTCGTGCGCGGCAAGCGATCCTGGACCGATATCAAGCGCACCGTGCTCGGCCAGGTCAAGAAGGCGAGCAGGCAGGCGCTCAAGGACTACCTGATCTTCCCGGCGCTGACCGGCCCGCTGTTCCTCAGCACGCTCGCGGGCAACGTGACCGCGAACCTGGTCCGCAACGTGTGGGCCTACTCGATCATCTTCTGCGGTCACTTCCCCACCGGCGTACAGACGTTCACCGAAGAGGAGACCGCCGAGGAGACCCGAGGCGAGTGGTACATCCGGCAGATGCTCGGCTCGGCCAACATCACCGGAAGCAAGCTGTTCCACATCATGTCCGGCAATCTGTCGCACCAGATCGAGCACCACCTGTTCCCCGACATCCCGGCCGCGCGCTATCCGGAGATCGCGCCGGAGGTCCGCGCATTGTGCGAAAAGTACGGACTGCCGTACAACACGGGGTCGTTCAGCAAGCAGATCGGCTCGGTGTGGCTGAAGATTTGCAAACTCGCGTTGCCGCCGAGCTTGATCAAGAGCGACCCATCTCCCGGTGTTATCGTGATGCGTCAGCGAAAGGCAAGCGAAGTGGGCGTGTGAATGATCGGGAAATTCGAAAGTAACAAGGACCTCATTCAAGAATTGACGTCCTCGGGTGCCAAGCATGTCGGCAATATCGCCGGCATCATCGCGGGCACCGTCGCGGAGGTCACCAAGGAGATCGGTGAGTGGTTCACCGACGCGATCGAGATGAACGAGGCCGCCGCGGCCGCCCGGCGTGATGCCCAGGCGCGCCGCGAGGTGGATCTCGAGCACGACGACGATCCCGAACCCCCGGCGCCGAAGCCGACGGTGACCACCGAGGCGCCGTTCGTCGACGCCGAGGTGGTCGAGCCGGGAGTCGACGAGACCCGCTGATCACCAGACCGGCAGCCTGCGCCGGTGCTCGGTGACGTCGGTGATCAGATCCCGATATCCGTCGGTCAGTTCGGCGAGCCTGCACCACTGCAGGTGGGCTTCCCCGTCCACCTGCACCGGGTGCGTCCGCTGCTGCGGCGTTCTCCGTAAAGCTCGTTGTGCCGCAATCCATTTCGCCGCTAGTCGATCGATCACCGCGCCGAGCGTCTCGGTATGCAGCGAGGCGCCGCCGCGGTGCTCGACATTGTCGGCCACCCAGGCGTCGATGCGCCCGACCAGTTCGGCCCGACGTCCGTCGATGTCCTCGATCAGCAGGCTGCACGCCGCGACCCGCCCCTCGGGGGCGTCCGGCGCGTGCGCCGCTTCGACCGCCGTGTTCCTTCGCTCGTGACATTCGACGAGTTGCCGTGCGGCACTGAGCACGCTGTGCCGGTGGCGGTTCGGGTCGTCGGGCTCGCGGAACGCGCGCAATAGCTCGGCAGGCGGTGGTAACTGTTCGGTCCCGTTACGGACGCCTGCGTATTCGGTCGGCATGTGCACACACCCCTGCGGTAACGATCCCTATTCTGGATGCGCCAGGGCCGAGGGGGATTTCGGGGAGGGGCACCCCTCGGCTCCGGCGCAGCCCCGCACTCGGACGCCACCCCCCACAGTCCACCAGCACGGCAAAGTAACCGGGAAATCCGCGACGATGCGATGAGGAAGACGCCCCGAGAAATCGGGACTCTTTCAGGAAAGCTTGGTTGCCGAATCGGCGCAATAGTATGGTGTACAAATCTGAAAGCAGCTTGTAAATCGTTATGATCCGTTACGGATCGGTCACATGAGTGCACCGTCGGTATTACCGACAAGAGCGGGTGGGCGCATGGGCGGCAACCGGTTCGGCGCGGCGGCTGCGTGCGGTCGTTCGATCCGCTAGCCTCGATGTTCGTGCCTGCCTACGTGTCATCACCCGAGCTGACATTCGGGTTCATGTTCGCGCTGGAAGACCCAGAGCGAATCGGAGAGGTTGTGCGCACGCTCATCCTCCGCAAGACCGTATCGGTCTTCCGTCTGGCCAGGCTGTCCGACGATGACGGACCACCCGAGCGTTACGTGGTGAACTGGGCCGCGATACCGCAGATTTCGATCACCACCGAGGCGCCCGCCGCCGACGAACTCCAGGCGCAACGAATCATGCTGGTCAACGCGTTCCTCAGCGAGGACAACGAAGTGAGCCTGTATTCGGCGCAGGGGGCCGGTCCCGGCTAGTCGTCCCATTCCGGAACGCCGAACAGTGCCATGGTGATCTGGTACAGGTGTGCACCGAGGGTCGGTAGTGCCTGCGCGCCAGGGCCTTCCAGGCAATCGCGAATGCGATCGTCCACGGCGCCGATGAGCGCGTCGAAGATATCGGCCGGAATGTCGGCCGGGATATCGTCTTCGGCGCGGCCGATCCGGAAGGCCGCGTGCATGCGGTGCGCGAGCAGCGTTTTCATCTGACGGCGCTGCTCGGCGACGATCGGCCCGGCGACCAGGCATTCGATGTGCAGCGCGCGGGCGTAGATGCCGTTGTCGGCCAGGACCTGTAGGTAGGTGTCCAGGGTGGTGCGGATGAGCGCACGCCATTCGGCGCGTGGCATGGCCTGCACGCTGGTGGCCAGTTCGCCCAACACCAGCCCGACCGCGGCCTCGAAGGCCTCGGCGAAGCAGTCGTCCCTGCCGCGGAACAGCTCGTAGAAGGTGCGCCGCGAGACATTGGCGCGGGCCACGATATCGCCGACAGTCGTTGCGGCATAACCACGTTCGGCGACCGCCTCCAGCACGCCGAGATACATCCGCATGCGTTGCGAATGGGCGACCGCCTCCGGTGCCATGCCGTGGGTGCCGCGCGGTAGGCGGCCGCGGTCGACACCGGCTTCGAGTCCCATCCCCTGAGGATAGACACATTCCGACAGTGATCTGCCCCATACTTGCCCATTCGATGTGGTCCCCGTTACTCTCACATCGACATAGGTACGCGAGTGTTTCTAAGAGGTCAGCAAGAGGGGTCGATGTCGATGAGGACAGTTCGCCGCGCGTTGAGTCGTGCCGGGATCCTGGTGATCGCCACCGCCATGACCGCGCTATGGGTCGTGCCGAGCACAGCCGTCGCGGAGTCGGCGCCGGACGGCGGTGAGCTCGCCAGGCAATGGACCGCCGCGCACGACGGCCCGGCGAAGTACCCTGGCCCGGTGCACATCGACTTCGACGTGCCGATCACCATGAGCGATGGAACGGTGTTGAAGGCCAACGTCTATCGGCCGGTCGACGCGGCGGGGCGGATCGTGGAAGAGCCGCTGCCGACCATCATCAATCTGACCCCGTACACGAAATTCGTGTCGCTGCTCGCGGATATCGCCCTCAACATTCCCGTACTGTCGGACGCGCTGATCCAGTTGGTCAACAGGTTCGATTTCGCCGGGACGCCGTTCGACTCGATCACCGATCTGACCAAGGCGCTTGCCGGTGGCGCGCCGCGCACGTTCGGCGCGGACCGCAAGCTGGTGCAGCAGGGCTACACCTACATCGTGGCCGACGTGCGCGGCACCGGATACTCGCAAGGTTCCTGGCAGTTCTTGCAGAGCAGGGAAACCCAGGACACCCTGGAATTGATGGACTGGACCACCAAGCAGTCGTGGTCGGACGGCAATATCGGGATGTCGGGCATCTCCTACTCCGGCATCAATCAATTCAAGGCGGCCGAGCAGAATCCACCGGCGCTCAAGGCGATCTTCCCGGTCGAGGGCAGCACCGACACGCTGGCCGATGTCGCATTACCCGGCGGTGGGCTCGGCTTGTTCGGCCCGCTGTATATCGCGGCCGTCGACCTGATCTCGAATTTCCCGGACCCGGTCGGCATCGCGCTCGGCCACCTGGATCTGCAATGGCTGCTCGATCGGGTCGCCACGCCGCTGGAATTCTTCGACTACATCCTGATGGCGTTGTCGCTCAACGTTCAATCGATACCTGAGCCGTTGAAGCAGCAATTGCTGCCTGGTAGTCCGCTGCGTAATGCGTTCACCGACAACCACCCTGAGAAGATCCGGGTGCCGTCCTTCGTGTACGGCGGGTGGCAGGACATCTTCGCCTCGTCGAGTGCCCGCTCGTTCTCCGATATTCCGCTGCCGCCGGAGCGGAAGAAACTGATCATGGGCGACACCTATCACTTCAATCCCGGCTCCGGCCTCGGCGATCCCGGCAAGCCGCCGCGCCTAGATGTGCTGCAGATGGCCTGGTTCGACAAGTGGCTCAAGGGCATCGACAACGGCATCGACCAGTACGGGCCGGTCGCGCTGTGGCAGCAGGGCGGCGGCTGGACCACCACGTCGTCGTTCCCGCGTCCGGACATGGCATACCAGCGGATGTACCTCTCGCCCACCGTCAGCGGCACCGCGACCAGCGTCTACGACGGCTCGCTCACCGCGCAAACACCCGAGGCCGCAGCACAATTGACGGTATCGCCGATCACCGGGATCACCTCGCTGTGCTCACGTGATGCCGCCGTGGAATCCATCGGCGTGATCAGCCTGGCCAACTTCTGCGGCAGGGACGACCGCATCCACGAGCTCGGCGGTCTCACCTTCACCGGTGCGCCGGTCGGCGAGCCAACCATGCTGTCCGGCCCGATCAACGTGCACCTCAACACGATGTACGACAACATCGAGGGCTACTGGTCGGTGACCGTGAATGATGTTGCGCCGAACGGGCAGTCGACGGTGCTTGCCAGCGGCCAGCTCGCCGCGTCGCTGCGCGCGGTGGACGAGGACAAGAGCACCAAGGACGCCGACGGCGACTACACGCACACGGTCTACAAGCTGACCCTCGCCGATCGCCAGACCCTGGTGCCCGGCCAGCCGACCACCCTGGATGTCGCCGTCAACCCGGTCGACGCCGTGCTGCAGCCGGGACATCGGTTGCGCGTGAACGTCTTCGCGAGCAACTTCCCGCGCGGCTTCCTGCCGCCGCCGCTGCTCTTCGACGGCGGCATCCTGAATTCGGTTGCGCCGCAACATCTTGTCCTCGACCCGTCGGCGCCGAGCTTTGTGAACGTGCCGCTGAGCAAGCCGCTGGGTTAACCGTGGACGGCCCGGAGTAGGTGCGGGCCACGGGCGCTCCGGAGTATCGGCCGGAGCGCTCGCGTGGGGCGAGACCCTCCGGCGACGTCGAACCCGTCGCGGGGCGATTATGGCGGAGTTTGCGACATGCCGATTCGGTGCGCGGCTATTTGTTGGCGTGTCGGTACCCGATCGTGGCGTCGGTGACCGCCGGATACGCGAGAATCACAGATATTCCGCACCTGGTTTGTGGCGTGGATCGAAAGCAGCCGAAAGGAGCGTCGATCATGGAACCCGAAAACCCTGCTTACTCCGCAGAGCTCGCCTATCCGGTCAATCCGGTTCGTGTCCGTGGAGATCTGGATCCCGCACTGTCGCGGTGGATGTGGCTGGTCAAGTGGCTTCTTGCCATTCCGCATTACATCGTGCTCTTCTTTTTGCACATCGCTTACTTCGTGCTGACGGTGATCGCGTTCTTCGCGATTCTGATCACCGGCAAATACCCGAGGGCGATGTTCGACTTCAATGTCGGTGTCATGCGCTGGACTTGGCGAGTCGAGTTCTACGCGCTGTCGGTGCTCGGCACCGACAAGTACCCGCCGTTCAGCCTGAAGTCGAGCGAGGAGTACGCGGCCGATCTCCAGATCGACTATCCGGAGCGGCTGCATCGTGGTCTGGTGCTGGTGAAGTGGTGGCTGCTCGCCATTCCGCACTACCTGATCGTCGGCGCGATGCTGACCGGCGGCACGACGCTCTACATGTACGACGACGATGAATGGTCCGGCGCGGGCAGCATTCCGCTGATCAGCATCCTGCTGCTGGTCGCGGTGATCGGGCTGCTCTTCACGGCGCGATACCCGAAGGGGGTGTACGACTTCGTCGTCGGCGTCAGCCGGTGGACCATCCGCGTGCAGGCCTATGCCTCACTGATGCGCGACGAGTACCCGCCGTTCCGGCTCGATCAGGGCGCGCGCGAGCCCGAAAACCGCTGAACCACAACGAATCACCGAATCCGCCCGCTGACTCAGCGGGCGGATTCGTATATCCGGCGGACCACGTCCTCGACCGCAGGCTCCTCGATGGACAGATCCCGCACCTCGGCCCGAACGGAGACCACCGCGAGCAACTGTGCGGCCGTGGTCTTTTCCGGATCGAAGGCCAGCCGCTGCCGCATCCCACTGGCCTCGGAGCCGAGCAGCTGCGCGCAGGGCAGGTCATCGATGTCCGGTGTCGGTTCGGCCAGATCGACGACGAGGACGCGGCGCGCGCCAACCGTGGCCGCCAGCCCGGTCAGCGAACCGTCATAGACCAGGCAGCCGTGATCCACCACGAGCACACGGCCGCAAAGCCTTTCGATGTCGCCCATATCGTGGGTGGTGAGCAACAGGGTGGTGCCTCGGTCCGCGCGTTCGGCGCGCAGGAATTCGCGCAGGCGTTGCTTCGACAGCACGTCGAGGCCGATGGTCGGTTCGTCGAGGATCACCAATTCGGGTGAATGTAGCAGCGCCGCAGCCACTTCCGCGCGCATGCGCTGGCCGAGCGAGAGCTGGCGCACCGGAGTGTCGAGCGTATCGGCCATCTCCAACTGCTCGATCAGCTCGTGTTTGCGCTTGCGCGCGGTGTCGGGCTCCAGCCGGTGGATGGCCGCGAGAATCGAAAACGATTCGCGCAGCGGCAGATCCCACCAGAGCTGGGAGCGCTGCCCGAACACCACCCCGATCCGCGCGGCGAGTTCGCGCCGCTGCCGGACCGGTTCGAGCCCGCAGGTGCGCACCCGGCCTGAGGTCGGCACCAGGATGCCGGTGAGCATCTTGATGGTGGTCGACTTGCCCGCGCCATTGGCACCGATATACCCGACGGCCGTGCCGCGCTCGATCCGGAAGGACATCCGGTGCACGGCGGTCAGCGTCTCGCGGCGCCGACGCCAGCGGCGGCCGTCCTTGCGGGACAGGGTGAATTGCCTTGTCAGATCCTCGATATCGATGATCGCGTCCGATGAGCCGGAAATCGCCACGTTATCCGCCGCCTCCCTGATAGTGCCGAGTACCGAACCGCCAGAAACACAATGCGAGCAGCCACACCCACAGCACCGCAACCGGGGAAAGCCAGGCCAGCCACGCGGGCAGCAATGCCGGTCCCGGTAGCCGCAGCAGCGCGATGGTGGGTAGATAGGCGGTGAAGCACACCGGGATGGCGAAGCCGAACAGCAGCTTCAGCGGTGCCGGAAAGACGGTGGCGGGTTGTACCGCGGCGAACGAGCCGCCGTAGGTGAAGCTGTTGGTGAGCTCGGCGCCGTCGATCAGATAGAACTGTAGTCCGGCCGCGCACACGAAAACGCCGCCGAACAGGGCGATTCCGCTGAGCAGCGTGAGCAGTACCAAGCCGGCGCCGGCCGGCGTCCAGTCGATGTCGTTGCGCAGGAACCCGAGACCGAGCACCACGATCGCGACGGCGGCGCGGGCGAAGCGCCGCAGCGAGATGTCGCTGGTGATGAGTTGCAGCAGCAGCGGCTGTGGGCGCAGGTGATAGGCGTCGAGCTGGCCCATCCGAATCAGCGTCGGCAGCGAGTCGAGATGGCCGAACAGCACCTGGGCCAGCGCGAAGGTCGACTGTCCGAACCCGAACAGCAGCAGGGCGGCGTTCAGATCGAGGCCGCCGAGCACCCGCACGTTGTGGAAGATCACCCACACCTCGGCGAATTCGACGAGGCCGATCAGGAACGCGCTGAAAACCTCGCTGACGAAGGACAACCGGTAGGCCTGCTGGGCGCGGATCCGCGAGCGAAGCACCGCCGCGTACGGGGTGAACCAGGTCCCGGCCCGCGCGGTGCTCGGCTCAGCCACCCTGCACCTCCAGTTTGCGCCGCCCGGCCGCGAGCAGTACCCGGCCGACGCCGCCGATCACCAACACCCAGAACACCTGGACGGCAACCACGCTCACCGCCGCCATCCCGGTGATCCGGCCGGACAGCACATCGATGGGCGATTGCAGGATCGAGGGGAACGGCGTCGCCTGCGCGATGGCGCGCAACCAGCCGGGAAACATGTGCACTGGCACAAACAGTCCGGCCAGGAACGTGCCGGTGACCTGATACAGCACCCGGAAGCCGCGGGTCTCAACCACCCAGAATCCGATCAGCGCGACGGCGAACAGACAGAGGAACGAAATGGCGACGGCGAGCAGCACACTCAGCGCGCCGAGCAGATACGGCAGGGGAGTGTTCGGCATGACGAGCCCGAAGCTGAGCACACCGATCAGCACGCTCGGCACCCCGCGCGGCAGGATGGTGCACGCGGCGCGCCCGAGATCACCGGCGAGGTAACCGAATTGGACATCGACCGGGCGCAGGAAGTCGATCGCGATGTCACCGTTCTTGACCCGATCGGACAGATCCAGTGGTGGGCCCATGAATTGCAAGGCGCCGAGCAGGCCCTGCGAAAGCCACACATACGCGCCGATGGAACCCTCGGTGTAGCCGCCGAAGTCGCTCGTCGCCCTGACCGCGGCCAGCATCACCGCCGCGCGCACGAAGCCGAAGACGCAGTTGGTGAACAACCCCGCGAACATGGCCAGCTTGTACTGCGACTGTCGTCGAAAACCCGCGCGCACGAGGTGTGCGTATACCGCGAACGCGCGCCGCGGATGCCTTGTCGCGACGAGCTGTCCGTCCCCTTCTGCTCTTTCGCGCACAAAGAGTCGAGCCTAATACCTGCCGAAGGGCGCACGGAAGCCCTTCCGGCAGTTTTTGGAAAAGTGCTACACCACGAGGGCTAGCGCATGACAGCGGGCCCGTTGGTTGCCATACTCAGTCGCGAGGATCGGACACAGGGTGTCCAGGTCGCGCAGTAGGCTTGTCATCGAATCATGTCGCGGTAGCGAAAGACTGGGAACCCGGGAGGGGAACGGTGGACACGCTGAAGCTGGATCCGGCGGCGGTGGCCGCTTACACCGCGATCGCGGACGCGGTCTCCCAACAACTCGCCTCGGCGGCGGCGGTCGCCTCCGGAGCGGTGAATCAAGACCAGCTGGTCACCGATCTTGGCCTGATCGGCGCCGATTTCGCGGCGCGATTCACCACGGCGGTCGGCGAACACGCCCAAGCGCTGTCCACGGCAGGACAACTCGTCGGCACCTACGGTCAGATCCTGCGCGACTACAGCGCGGGCATGCAGGATGTCGACGCCGACACCGCGGGCGCGATCACCCGGATAGGGGAGACGCTGACATGAGAAGCCTTTCCGGACTACGCAGGCGACCCGCCCCGGCCCGCACCGACACCGTCGCGCCGACCACCTACTCCGACCCCAACGTCGATCCGCCGATCGTCGCCGCGCTGGTCCGTCCGCTGCTGCAGCTGCGGTCCACCCTCGGCAGCGGCGTCGGTGTCCCGAACCAGACCGCGACCAACGCACTCTCCGCCTCGTCCACCCAGGCCGCTGATGTGGAGGGTCCGCATCGCGACGGCCTGCACGCGCTGGAGTCGACCTGGACCTCCCGCGGCGCCGACGCCGCGGTGCCCGCGCTGCGCACCACGCAGACCGAGATCGGCGAAATCTCCGACCGGGGACCGGCTTACCTCAGCGTGCTCGGCGACGCGCACGCCACCAGCGCCCGCGCCGCGCAGTCGGTGGACCAGATCATCGCCGACTTCCGCCGCGACGCGCGCCAGATCCTCGGCAACGCCACCGCGGCCCCGGACACCGACGCGGTGATCGCGCGGGCCAGCCAGGCCTTGCGCGACGCGCTCACCACGGTGAACACCGCGCAGACCGAGATGGACGACCACAGCAGGCGACTGGACCAGATGGGACCGCTCACGGTCACCCAGCCGTCCGGTGTCACCGCCGCGCAGCCGACCTCGGGCCAGTTCATCCCCGATAGCACAAGCCAATTCGATCTCGGCGGCACGACCCCGAGCCAATACAATTCGGGCACAACGACCCCGAGCCAATACGATCCGGGTACAACGACCCCGAGCCAGTACGGCACCACGATCCCCAGTGTCGGCGCGAACGGGCAGCCGGTGGACCCGGCCCTGGCCGCCCAACTCCAGCTGCAGCAACAGCTCATCTCCGCGGGCGTGCAGGTCGGTACCGCCGCCATCAACGCGGGCGTCGATATCGGCACCAACATCATCGACCAGATCGCCGGTGTCGGCACGCATATCGTCGACAAGGTCGCCGAGGTCGGCACGCACGCCATCGACACCGTGTCGGCCGGTGCGGATACGGCCATTACCCAGGCGATCAATCCCGGCAGCACCACCGCCGACCAGACGAACGGCACTTCGAACTCCGGTACCTCGTCGAAGATGTTCGACTTCGGTACGGGCGTGCGGCCATCCACTCCTTCGCAGCCGACCGGTCCCGGCACGGTGATTCCGCCCGCGCAGAACAACGGGTCAGCGCCGACGGCCCCGGTGGACGCACCGGCACCACCGGTGTCCAAGCCGGCCCCCGCACCCGCGCCGGACGCGCCGAATCCCTCGGACACGCCGTCGAAGTCCGCCAGCCCGGATCAGCAGAGCCATCCGGGGACCGGCGGCGGCGTCGCGATGCCACCGCCGCCGCGCGCGGACGATCAGGAGCACAAGCCCAAGGACGGTCAGCTCGGTGTCACCGTGCCGACCGCCGCCGTCGCGGTGACCCCAGTCCTCGGCGACTACGACGATGACACCCTCTGATCCGAATTCTCCGAATCATCAAGAGGGGCAGGGTAACCCGTTCGACACGGGTCTGCCCATGCTGCGCACACCCACCGGCAAGGCCAAGAAGCGGCGGCGCCAGTCCGGTCGCCGCGCGCCGGTGCGTCGCAGAGATCCGGAGGTAGCCGTGTACGAGCCACCGGCCCCGGAGCACGCGGATCGGCCGCGGCGGACCGGGGACTGGGAACAATGGCTCGACCCGCCACTCGCGGCCGACCCGCCGCCGGACGCGCCGGTCGAGCCGGAGCGCCGGGTCCGCTCCGGCGAGTTCGACACCGAAGGGTACGACCAGGACGTCAACCCGGCGCCCTCGATCATCAATCGATCCGGCATCCACCCCGGGGTTCCGCTGCGCCACCCCACCCGGCGGCGTGATCCGCAGCGCGGCAACAAGGTACTGGCCGTACTGATCGTGCTCGGTGTCGCGATCGCGGTCGTCTCGATCCTGCTCACCGTCGTGCACGGGTTCGGCAAACGCACGCCGCAGGTCGCGGCGACCGCAACGGCCACCGCGCGCGCCACCGCACCGAGTTCCGCCGGAGCCTCGTCGGCGCCGACGACAACCGTGCCCGCGCAACCCGCGGCCATCGCGACCCAGGGCTGCGAACAGAAGCGCACCCCCGACGCGGTCTCCGGCACCGACCCCGGCGGCACCGCCAACGGCCCCGACGCCATCCTCGCCTTCGAATACGCCTACTACGTGGAACGTTCCGGCTACCGGGCCCGCGCGGTGGTCGCCGACAACGCCATCGTCTCGCCCGCCGAACAGATCCAGCGCGGCATCAACCAGATCCCCGTCGGCACCCGCTACTGCGTCCAGATCGCCCCGTCCAGGGACGGCGACGACGGCCTCGCGCACTGGGAAGTCAAACTCACCCAGCAATACCCGGGCGAACAACCAAAGACCTTCACCCAGCTCATCACCACCCGCACCATCTCGACCCAAACCCTCATCACCGCCATCGCCTCCGCCTGAGACCTCAGTCGCGGGGAAGGTCGATGCGGACGAGCGCGCCGGTCGGGGTGTTCTGCTCGATGCGGACCGTGCCGCCGTGGGCGGTGATGATCTCGGCGACGATGGCGAGGCCGAGGCCGAAACCGCCGGTGCCACGGCCGCGATCGTGTTGTGGTCGGTAGAAGCGGTCGAAGACGCGTTCGCGGTCCTGCGGGGCGATACCGGGTCCGTCGTCGGCGATCTCGATGTGCGCGCGGTCGCCTTCGTGGCGCAGCCTGACCGCGATGGTGGTCGCGGCGTAGCGGGTGGCGTTGTCGAGCAGGTTGCGGATCGCGCGGGAGATCTGGGTGGGGTCGCCGGTGATCCTGGTGGGTTCGACGCGGCAGCCGACGGTGAGTTCCGTTGTCGCGCGGGTGCGTTCGACCTCCGCGGTGAGGATGTCGTCGAGGTCGATATCGGTGCGGCGATGGGCGAGCGCGTTCTCGTCGGCGCGGGCGAGCAGCAGCAGGTCGTCGATGAGGTGGCGCATGCGCTCGGCTTCGGGGAGCAGCGTGTCGTCCAGGAGCGCGGCGTCGAGGGTGTCGGGTCGGGCGCGGCCGAGTTCGAGGGCGGTGGTGATGGTGGTCAGTGGGCTGCGCAGTTCGTGCGATGCGTCGCTGATGAAGCGGCGCTGGGCGTTGTGGCCGGCCTCGACGCGGGCGAGCATGTCGTTCATAGTGCGTGCGAGCGCGGCGATTTCGTCGTTTTGCGGCGGCACCGGGACACGGTCGGAGAGATCGGCGCTGGTGATCGCGTCGACCCGGGTGCGGATGTGGTCGACCGAGCGCAGCGAGCGGCCGACCAGTGCATAGGTGGCCAGCGCCGCGAGCACGACGATGAACGGCGCGGCCAACGCGACGAGAGCGGCGACCAGTTTGATGGTGCGTTCGACTTCCTCTTGATCGGTGGCGACCACGATCGTGTACCGGCCGCCGCGGCCGTCGACGGTGGCCGCGCTCACCCTGGCATCCTCGGTCGTCGATGGCAGATCCTTGGCAACGGCACCCGGTTGCGGGCGAACCTCGGTGATCGGCTCGGCCGGGTCGTCGTCGGAGCTCTGCACGACATGGTCGGTCGCGTCGATGATCTGCACAATCGAGACGCGGTTGTCGGTGGCCAGCGCGCTGCGGTCGATGTCGGCCGGAGTGTTGATGGTGAGTTGACTGCTCACCTGGCGGATTCGCTCGGCGGCGGTGTCGTCGGAGGCGTTGAGCAGAGAGCGGTACAGCACGTAGGTCAGTGACAAGGCGGCGATGGCGAGTCCAGCGGCGACGACGACCGCGACGATGAGCGCGGACCGCACGCGCAGACCCCACCGGGTGGGGTGGGCGAGAGCCGCGATGGCGTCGGCGAATCGGCGCGTCGCTGGGTCAGAGCCGCGAGTACTCACTCTGCTCACTCTGGCACGAGGGTGCTGCGGCGATCGCCGGTCCCGCCACGGGTCGGCGCGGCGACCTCGATCGCAGGTAGGGCTGAACGGCGGCGCCGAGCAGCACCACCGCGCTCCCGAGGAGGCTGCCGCCGACAACATCGGTGAGCCAGTGCACCCCGAGATACAGGCGGGTCAGCGCGACAACCAGCACCACAACGGTGGCCAGCAGCGCGGCGGCCGTGCCGCGCAGGACGGTCGGTTTCGCACCGAGATACACCAGCAGCACCGCACCCGCGAGTGCTGCGGTCCCGGTGACATGACCGGACGGATACGAGAGGTCGGTTTCGGTCATCAGCTGATACATCGGGGCAGGTCGCGCACGGCCGACCACGAGCTTGGTGATCGTGCTCGCCGCCGCCGCGACCACGACGATGCCGAGAATCAGCACCGTCGGCAGCACGCTGCGCCGCCGCCAGCCGAGGAACCCCGCCAGCAGCACACCGATGATCGCGACACCCGCGGGGCTGCCCACCGAGGTGACGGCGCGCGCGATGGCGGTCAAGCCCGGCGACCGATGGCCGACGAACCAGTCGAGCACGGCAACGTCCGCGCCGGTCAGCCAGCCGGATTTCGCCACATGCACACTCAGTTCGACGAACACCGCGACGACCGCGAGCCCGCGCACCGCGCGCCGAAGCGCCGTACGCGCGGGACTATCGGGCGGCCGCACCCGATCGGCGATCACCGAGGCAACGATCACGGCGAGCGCGACGACGCCGACGCACAGCGCGATCTCCGCGGTCGTTGCCTCGGTGCGAACCTCGGTGACGGCACGTTCGATGAACTCGAGGATGGCGGACATCGCCCCACTCTGCGCGCGCGGCGCTGTGGAAACGCTGAGAGCCTCGACCGGCCACGAACCCGGGTGAGCTGTAATGGAATCGACTCGGGAAAGGAATGGTGGGCCGTGCGCGTGCTGGTGGTCGACGATGAGATCCGATTGGCCGAGACGCTGCGCCGCGGGCTCGCCGCCGAGGGCTTTGTCGTCGAACTCGCGCACGACGGATTCGATGGCTTGGAACGCGCCGCCACCGGCGACTTCGACGTCCTCGTCCTCGACATCATGTTGCCGGGCAAGCACGGCTATCAGATCGTGCGGGAACTGCGCGAGCGCCAGGTGTGGACCCCGGTGCTGATGCTCTCGGCCAAAGACGGCGAATACGACCAGGCCGACGCCTTCGACCTGGGCGCCGACGACTATCTGACCAAACCCTTCTCCTTCGTCGTCCTCGTCGCCCGGCTGCGCGCGCTGGTACGCCGCGGTGCCCCGGAACGTCCCGTGGTGCTCACCGCGGGCAGCCTGTCGCTGGATCCGGCGCGACGACGCGTCGCCCGCGCGGGCGAGGTGCTCTCGCTGACCCCACGCGAATACGGCGTGCTCGAATTCCTGATGCGCCACAAAGGCGACGTGGTCACCAAATTCGACATCCTGCGCTCGGTATGGGACAGCAACTACGACGGCTCCGACAACGTGGTCGAGGTCTACGTCGGATATCTGCGCCGAAAGATCGACACCCCGTTCGGCCTGGCCAGCATCGAAACTATCCGCGGCGTCGGCTACCGCCTGCTCGACGTGAAGTAATGGTCCGGCCTGGTGTGCGAATCCATGAACGACAAGGGTTTACGGGCGGCGGCGGGTGGCGGCGCGGCGATCAAGATCGTGCAGTGTGCGCAACTATCGTGGTTTTGGGCTCTTGATTACCGATATTGTCTCTGCGAAGGTAATGCGTAGCTAGGATAGTTTCGATTTCTACTAGTTCGATGCAGAAGGCGGGTCGACAGATGATGTCGCTGCTGTGGATCATCCTGCCGTACAGCGCGTTTCTGTCATTTGTCGTCGGTCACCTGTGGCGATACCGGCACGATCGGTTCGGTTGGTACGGCGCCGGCGCGGAAATGGATCGGGCGCAGCGGATCGGGGCGACCGCGTTTCGGATCGGGCTCGGCGGCGTGGTCGCCGCACGGATTACCGATTTGATCACGTCCGGGCCACACTCATACCCAGACGGCGCGTGGTACGTCACCATCACGGTCGTCGAGATATGCGCCCTCGCGTTCGCGACGATCGGCGCGGTATTGCTGTTCGTGCCGGACATGATCGGCAGCCCGGCCAAGCCCGCGGTCAGCCCATTGGACCGGATCACCTTCCCGATCCTGGTGGCAGGCCTGCTGACCTGGGTGGCCATCAAGTTCGACCCGAACTCCTCCGACAACGGATATCGCACCGCCGAAACACTGTTCGCCTGGTTCCGGTCGCTGTTCACGCTGCACCCACAGTCCGAACCGATGGAGCACGCCCCGTTCATCTACCAAGCACGCGGCTTGGTCCTGATGCTGTTCATCGCGGTCTGGCCCTACACCCGCCTCGCGAGCATCATCGCGGAACCGGTCTACCGCCTGGCCCGGCGAGTCCGGCCCACCGCCCGGGTCGGACCCACCCAAGCATTGACCGTCTCCCACCGGATGTGATGCCGCGCCGTAGATCAACACCTGCTGGTATGACTACGCCCCCGGCCGGGAGTTTCAGCGCGCCGCAAAGAAGTACAAGACCGACCAGTGTGCGCCATACTGCTGATCAGTGACAGCTCGCCGGGCACTACCCGCACTTCCACAGCTGTTCTCGGACGACGGAAGGCGGGCCCATGGCGGATGAGCGACTCGACGCGGGCGGTTCGATCGAGCGCCGCACCATCGAGGTGATCCCCGACGCCGAACGGCACGGCACCCCGTTCAGCCAATTCACCCTGTGGTTCGGGGCGAACATGCAGATCACGGCGGTTGTCGACGGCGCGCTCGCGGTGGTGTTCGGCGCCGACGCGCTGTGGGCGATCGTCGGCCTGCTCATCGGCAATATCCTCGGCGGCATCGTGATGGCACTGCACTCGGCGCAGGGTCCCCGGCTCGGCCTGCCCCAGATGATTTCCAGCCGAGCACAATTCGGCGTTCTCGGTGCGGTGCTGCCGCTGCTGCTCGTCGTCGTGATGTACCTCGGATTCGCCGCGACGGGCACGGTGCTCGCGGGGCAGGCGGTGAACAAGATCCTGCACATCGACAACGCGACGGTCGGCATTCTCGTGTTCGGCGCGCTCACCGCGGTGGTCGCGGTGACCGGCTACCGGCTGATCCATGTGATCGGCCGAATCGCCACGGTGGTCGGCGTCATCGGCTTCACCTACCTCGGCATTCGGCTGTTCGTCGAGTACGACGTCGGCAACTTTGTCGGCATCAAGTCATTCGACATGGTGACCTTCGTGCTGGCGATCTCGCTCGGCGCGGGCTGGCAGCTGACCTTCGGGCCCTACGTCGCGGACTACTCGCGCTACCTGCCTCGGTCGACCAGCGACCGGACCACCTTCTTGGCGACCTTCGCGGGCAGCGTGCTCGGCTCGCAGTGGTCGATGACATTCGGCGCGTTGGTGGCCGCGGTGGCGGGTAAAGCGTTCCTCGGCAATCAAGTCGGCTTCATCGGCGATCTCGCGGGCCCGTCCGCGCTCGCGCTGCTGATCTATCTGGTGATCGTGGTCGGCAAGCTGACGGTGAACTGCCTCAACGCCTATGGCGGGTTCATGTCGATCCTGACCTCGGTGACCGCGTTCAGCGGGCAGTCACGCACCACGCCGTTCGCGCGGGCCGCCTACATCGTCGGCTTCACCGCGGTGTCCATGCTCGTCGCGATCGGGGCCAGCGCCGACTTCCTCAGCAACTTCAAGAATTTCGTGCTCACCCTGCTGATGGTGTTCACCCCGTGGAGCGCGATCAACCTGATCGACTACTATCTGATCTCGCGCGAACGCATCGACATTCCGGCGCTGTACGACCCGAACGGCCGGTACGGACGCTGGAACATCACCGCACTGGCCTGCTACGCGCTCGGCGTGCTCGCGCAGATTCCGTTCCTCGCGCAGCAGCTCTACACCGGCCCGATCACCGAAAAGCTAGGCGGCGCAGACGTTTCCTGGATCGTCGGCATCGTGTTCACCGCCGCGATCTACTACCCGCTCGCTCGACGCACCAGTAACCCGCCGGACGCGATGAGCTATCCGGCGGGCACCGTGGAAATCGCCGATTCTCAGACTCGCGCGCGCACGAATTTGTAGATGATCAGCAGGATCACCGCGCCGACGATGGCACCGAGGAAGGCGTGGTTGACCGGTGGTTGGAGGGTGAACTTGTGCGGTGCGAACACCAAGCTGCCTAGCGTGCCGCCGACATAGCCGCCGACGATGCCGAGCACGATCGTGCCGATCCAGCCGAAGTTCTCCTTGCCAGGGACGAGTAGGCGTGCGATCGCTCCGGCGATGAGGCCGATGATGATCATCGAGATGATGCCCATGGATTCGCTCCTTGAAACTCACTGGGTGTGACGCACGGGAGACGCCGCGATCAGTGTGCGGGATACCCGGGTTCCATGGACCGTAATCGCGTGTCGTGTACGCATCATTATCGGAAGTTCACTTCGCATCCAGCATCGGCGCCAGGTAGTGGCGGGTGAAATCGCGGGCCTGCTCGGCGGTGTCGAGCCCGATGGCGGTTTGCTGGGTGAGGATGAGCGACAGGGTGATTCGGATGTGCAGCTCGGCAACGGTGCGCAGGTGCCGCAGGTCCTCGGCCGAAATGGTTGCGTCACCGTAGAACTCGTGCTGCCAGAGGGAGACGCAGAACTCCCGGAAGAACTCGACGATGGGCCCGGCGCCGACGGTGAGTGCGGGCAGGATGGTGTCCGGCTCCGTTTCGAGCAGCCGCCGCAGCAGTGGGTGCTCGCGCAGGAATTCGACTGTGTAGGCGGCACTTTCGGCCATCCGGTCGGCCACCGTCGACTGCGTGCTCGTCGCCGCGGTGCTGCCAGCGAGATATCGGCGCAGCTCGGCGAGCAGGACGGCCTCGGTGAGCGCGGACTTGCTCGGAAACTTCCGATACACCGTCGCGCGGCCGAGCCCCGCCCGTTTGGCGACGTCCTCGACCGTCGACCGGCGCCAGCCGACCACAGCCATCTGCTCGAAGGCGGCGGCCAGGATCCGCTCGGTCACCTCGTCGGCCTCGTCGAGCAGTTTGAGCACCTCGGGATCGGGTTTCGCCAGCTTGTTCAGCAGCGTGTCCCTGGTCACTCGTGTCACTGCACTCCTTGTCGTCGCCGGCAGATCAACAGTACTGTCGAGACAAACGGGCGATCAATGTCTCACATGTCTCAATGTGAGAACAGGGCGCTTGGCCTATTTCGCGAGGTGATGTCATGACTGTCGTTGTTCTGCTGGTCGCGTTGTTCGTGCTGGCCAATCTGCTCCTGCGTGATGGTGATACCCAGGACTTTCACGGTCGCGAGGTCGCGGAGTCTCGGCAGGCGGGGAGCCGTCCGCGCTCGTCGTGCGCGCTCTTTCGTTGACCGGCGTTATCTGATGTAAAGCAACATTTGCAACAGAAGCGTATTGAATCGTTGCATCCGCTGACTGTAGAGGTTACCGTCAGTCGCATGAAGCAGCGCATTGCCACCCTCCTCGCGGCCGGGGTCTTCGGCGGTGCGGGCGAGGACGCCGACCGGACCGTGGCACGGATTCTCGATGCCTCCCTCGTGGAGGCGGCCTCCGTTGGAGTCTCGCGACTGAAGATCGACGCCGTCGCGCGGCGGGCCGGGGTCAATCGGACCACCGTGTATCGGCGCTTCGGCGATCTCGACGGCCTCATCGCGGCGCTCACCCTGCGTGAAGGCGGGCGCATGGCCGACACGATATTCCGGGCCGTCGAGGGCGTGCGGGATCCGCGGCCATCGAGCCGGACCAGTAAGAGAGAAAGGCACACCATGAGCAGCCACGACGCGGTGGTTCCACACGAGGACTACGGTTTCTTCGGTCCGGACTCGGTGTCCTGGAAGGTATTTCGGTATCCGACGGCGCTGTCCATCGGGTTCCAGCGGACGGTCGTCACGGAGATGTATGAACCGTTCCTACTTGCTTCGGTGAACGATACCGGCGCGGTCAGCAAGCGTCCCTCGCTGCGCTATGACCGGACACTGCAGTACATGGCTACCGTCACCTTCGGTGACAGTCATTCGGTGCTGAAGGCGTCGGACATTCTCGTGAAGATCCATTCGAAGATCACCGGTACCGAGCCGATCAGCGGATTGCGTTACGACGCAAACGATCCCGAAGCGCAACTCTGGATCCACCTGACCGCATGGCATTCCGTGCTCTACACCTACGAGAAGTTCGGGCCGGGCAAGCTCAGCCCCGAAGAGGAAAACCAGTATTGGGCGGAATGCGCCCGCGCCGCGGAATTCCAGACCATCAACCTGGACGACGTGCCGCGCTCCCGTGCGCAGATGCGGGCGTACTACGAGCGCATGCGCCCGATCCTCGCGGCTACCGAGGCGACGCAGCAGCACGTCGAGCAGTTGCTCAACAGCGCGTCCGCGCCACTGCCCGACTCTGTGCTGTTGTGGCCCGTCGCCAAGCTCACCCAGGGGCTGTTCCGTCGCGCGACTATCGCGAGCCTGCCTCGATGGATGCGCAAGATGGGCGGCGTGCAGCAGTCGCCGGTGACCGACGCGCTCGCCACCGTCGCGTTGCAGATCTTGTTCCGGTTGGTCGCGCAAAGCGTTGAGGCACAACGACTCATCGTCCGGATGGGTAGTCCGCTCAGCTCGCCGGTCCTTGACCCGATCTTGTGCGAGGTGGCACCGAAGAACCCGGTGGTGTGGTCGCCCGAGGAAGCCCGTGTCCACTACGGGATGGTCCGGCCCGCCGAGCAGTACGCACAGATCCGTGCGGCCCGTGCCGCGAAGTCGTTGCCCGAGCATGCCGCCGTCGACGGCAGCGAACCACTGCTCGCCTTTGGATAGCGGAGTATGTAGATGTCGGTGACCCAGGCTCGCATTGCGCAATACCTCATTGCCGCAGGCGCTTTCGTCACGCTGGCGGTTCAGTCCGACCTGCGCGTATTCACAGTGACGAACCTGGTGATCCAAGCCGCGCTGTTCGTGGTGTTGGCCTGTGTGCCCGCGTATCGCACCGGGCACATGAGCTACGTCGACCTGGCCTGGCCGTGGGGCCTGGTCGATCTGGGCGTGCTGACCCTCGCGTTCGGCGGCGCCGATTCGACGCTGACCGTGACGGTCGGGGTGATCTACCTGGTCATGGGTCTGCGGATGGGTATCTGGGCCGCGCTCGCCGGGGCCAACGGGGCGCTGACCGAGGACGTGCCGCGGTATCGCTATCAGCGACTGCATTGGGAGCGCGCGGGCCTGCGCAGCGAGCGTTTGTCGATCCAGGTCGAGATCATGCTGCAGGGCGCGGCCAACATGAGCATTCTGGCCATCCCGGCCGCGCTCGCCGTCGCGGGTTCGCGGTCGTTCGGCGTCGTCGAGATCGTGGCACTCGTGCTGTGGGCCGTGTTCTATGGTGTTGAGTCCCTGGCGGATTGGCAGAAGGCACGCTTCAGCGAGCGCAGCCGACGGGAGGGCACCCGGCTCAGCTGCGATGCCGGGTTGTGGCGATATAGCCGCCACCCCAACTACTTCGGCCAGTGGATGCAGTGGAACGCACTGATCGTGCTGGTCCTACCGACCCTGCTCAGCCGCCGCCCCGACACCCCGCCCGCGCTGTGGATACTCACGCTGATCGGCCTGCTCACCATCTCCGCGGCCTTCTACTACACCCTGGTCTACTACACCGGCGCCGTCCCCGCCGAGCACTACAGCCTGCAATCCCGCCCCGACTACGCCGACTACCAGCGCACCACCAACCGCTTCTTCCCCGGCCCACCCCGTCGTCGTCTCGCCGAGCCGCAGCCGCCACCCGCGCCCTCCGACGAGCCGGACAGGGGGTTGAGGAGCATCCGGGAGGAGTCACGCTAAGCAGACAGGGTGAATCCTGTTGATCGACGATCCGGGCTGCCTCGGCGAGTACATGGTGCGCTACTCGTCATCCGCGTTCTGCTCGAGTTCGTCGTGCCATCGCTGGTACGCAGGACTGACCAGGTCAACGTAGACCGATGTGGCTGAGATGGTGGCCGTCACTACGAGAGCTCGAAAATCCCAGCGCAATCCGCGGGTAGGTTCGATCCACCAATCCGTCGGCCGCTGCCCGTGTAGTTCGAACATCCGCTGCACCAGCGCATCGAAAACCTCGTCCAGCTCGGGACCTAAGTTGTCCCGGTCGAGTACCACATCACTGGCACGAAACGAAATCTGATTGGTCTGGCGCGACAGTTCGGTAGTCGGTGCCTCCGGCATGAACACCACCGCGTCAGGGCGGTTGACCTCGAGATTGGTCGTCACGGCTGGGAACTGTTCATCGAGACCGCTTACCTGCCAACCGACCCGGCCGCAGAACGGCTGCAAATCCTTTACGGTCCACGTCCAGTCGAACTCGGTGGCCACGCGCACCGCCTGGGCAGCGCGTTCGATGTCTGCTCGCATTAGAAAGGCTCTTTCTCATAGTCGATGTCGGTGGTCGGCTGCGGCCGCAGGCGGTCGTAGCCTCCCACACCGTGGGGAAGCCCTGGGCTCACAGGTAAGTCATGCAGTGAAGACCTTCTGCGTCCGGCATGTAATGCCCGGGCGGTGTTTCCTGCACGACGTTGACTGTCAGGGATTCGTTCGCTGATTTGCGTGCCGACCACAATCCGGGTTGCAGAGCGGGCACCACAGGGACCGGGACAGCGAGTCGTGCGAGCGCGCTGACATCGTGCAAACCTGTCTGGACCAGATCACGGAGCCAACTACCGGGCG
Source organism: Nocardia sp. NBC_01499 (assembly GCF_045040275.1). Classification (NCBI taxonomy): domain Bacteria; kingdom Bacillati; phylum Actinomycetota; class Actinomycetes; order Mycobacteriales; family Nocardiaceae; genus Nocardia; species Nocardia sp. NBC_01499. The sequence goes on from NZ_CP109426.1 coordinate 7,782,048, forward strand.
AAGGTAGCAATCCGTCCAGGAAAGTCCCCGTCGACACAGCAAGAGTTGTCTGCGGTAGTGGTTGAGCGATTCCCCGCAGGGTGGGACCGGGCCCGTTGCCGGTGGTTTGACCGATGACGGTCTCGGCGGGGATACCTTCGCGGGTCGGGGTCTGCTCGGCGCCATAGATGATGATGTTCCCGTTGGTGTCGACCTTGATCAGGCGATAACCAACCTTGGAAGGGTCCTCGGCCTTGATGGCGGTCCACACACCCTGATCGACGAGCCACTGCATGAAGTCTGGATCGTTGTCAGCATCCTGTTTCAGCTTGTGCCACAGATACGGGTCGGTCATCTGCTGGGCAAGGATGTCGGTGTCAAGGCCAGGGCCGGCCGAGACGGTCGCCTCCCCCGGGCGTGGCGGACGGGGGTCGCCGCCTTTGGCTTCGATCACCATGACTTCACCGTTCTTGGCGGCGACGATGTCGTGGGTGTTATTGCCCTTGGGTCGGGGGTTCACTGTCCACCCGTCCATTTCGAGCATCGCGATCGCCCCGGCTTCGCCGAGCAGTTCCTTGGCCCGATCTACCGGCGCCTTCGCACCCCACCAAGCCGCGATTGCGTTATTCAGCAGGTTCTGCGGGACGCCGAGATCACCCAGTCTCCTTAGTTCCTCTTCCTTAGTCTTCTTATTAGGGCTGGTGAGTTTGCCGATGTCAGCACTGGATCCGCCGACGACTCCGATGGCTCCGAGGTATATGTCCCGGTACAACAAGGTGCCCTGAAGAACGGCCATGGCTGCCATGATCTTTGGCCGGTGCTCGTCGTCGACATCGTCGATACCCGATTCCAAGAGCTTGTAAAGGCCGGCTTCGAGATTGAGTTCGGTTGGTCTGTTCGGATTCTTGGCGTAGGTGTTTGGCGGTTTGCCCGCAGGGTTTCCCGGGGCATACTTCAGGCGGTTGCCTTCCCAATATGTTCCTTCGACAGGGACCCCTTTTGTTTGCGTGGGATCTGCGCTGGGGAAGAGAATCTGCTGATGGCTCGTGTCGGGGTCGTCGGCCGGACTTGGTCGGGTGGGTCGCGTAAGCGGTGGGGAATTGGGTGTCGTCGGTGTGGTGTCGACGGGTCTTTCCAGCCCAGGTTGGGTGCCTGGGTCGACGTATATGCCACCGTTGTCCGCAGGCGGCACGTTGGTCTTCTCTGGCGTGGGCGTCGGTTTCGGCCGCACGATTTCCGGGATCGAGTCGGGATCGATGCGTTCCTCGGTTTCGGTATCGCTGTCGCCGTTGAACGGATTGTTGTGGTTGTAGTCCCAATAGATCAGCCCACCGGCCACGATGAGCGTGATACCCGCGGTCAGCGCTGAGCCCAGCGGGCCGGCGGGCGCGCCGAGGATTGCGGCTTCTTCCGTGGCGGCGAGCAGTGCCGCACGAGCGGCGGCACTGGTGGTCGCGCGGGTGGCCGCTGCGGCGGCCGATTCCGCTTCCAATACGGTTCCGGTCCCGACCGCTAGTCCTGCGGACGCCGCGGGTCCGGTCGAGCTGAGTCCGGGGGTGGTGTTCCCGCCACCGGTGCTGATTTTCTTACCGGTGTCGTCGATGGTGAACAGATACTCACCTGCGCTGTTCAAGACTGCCCACCGGGGTCCGTCTCCCTCGTCGGGGAGACGGACCTTCGACGCGGGGTAGGGAGTACTCGCGGGCGGAGCGGGCTGTTGCGGCACCTCGATTTGCACGCGCGAGTTGTCCGAGGGGTTGTACCCCTGATAGGTCTGACCTGGCGGTGTGACGGGCAGCAGTCCGGGAGTCGATGGGTTATAGGTCGGTGTGTCCGCGAGCGGGTTTTCTTGCGCTGGTACAGGTTGTTGTTGCTGATGGCCTTCGACGCCGGTAGTCGAGCTTGCTTCGGGTCGGTTGTTGGGCGCTGGTCGTGGTGGCGGTGTGCTGTAGAGACCGACGGGAGAGTTCGTTGGTGATTCTGGTTTCGGTTGCGGAGTCTCGGATTTCGGTTTGGCGATCATCGACCAGAGCGGATCTTGGGCGACCTTGTCATCATTGACCGGCAGTGGGCTGTTCTTCGGGTCGGCCATTGTTGCTGGATCCAGCCCTAGAAGCTGCAGTTGGCTGGGCTTGTTGTATTCAGCGGTGGAATCCATTGCGAGAACCTCGACATTCGTCGATCGAGCCGGTCCCGTTGTGCGGGAAAAGCTGTGGGCAGATATGACGAGTGCCGCCCCGCAACCGAAAATCGGTTGCGGGGCGGCACTCGGGGTGTGGCAGCGAGCGTTCTCATCACCGCGCGATCAGCAAGTACGTCGGATTCGACGCAAAACCGTTGAGGCCGAGCAGATCAGGTGCCATCGCCCAAAGCTCGAGCGAGCTCGAGCTGCTGGTGTCGCGGTGCGGGACTTGCCGGCGCTCGCCTGGTCACAGGTGCCGGACGTGTCGAGAGCTCCGACTGTCGAGGGGCGTGCGGTCGCAGTTCGTTCTGGCCGGTCAGACTTCGGCTGGGTCGCGGTGGGAGAACGTTGCCCAGCCGTGGGCGACTCCGACGCTGGAGGTGAACACGATCGGCCTCTGCGATCTGCTCAGAAGTCGATGAACACGCGAGGGTCTGCGCTCAGCGGAATTCATTGCAGCGGAGGCAATATGACTCAGTCTCTGGCACTGCACGCCGTTACCTTTTCGCCCGCGTCATCGACGCAACGGGGTATTTCAGAGGGCGCGCCGCACGCAGCGTAGCAGCGCCGTTGTGACAAAACGGGCAACTGAGTTCAACAGGCCAGGTAAATGGCTACTTCCGCCAGGAGTTTCCGGAACGCTCAACTCAAGCGAAGATCGGACATGCCGAGCAGTGTTGTTACCTGGTCGGCGGGCATCGGGTAGTGGAAGTGCCAGCCCTGGGCGGTGTCGCAGCCGAGGTCGCGGAGTTGGTCGGCTTGGTGGCGGGTCTCGACGCACTCGGCGGTGACGGTGAAGCCGAGGGCGTGGGTGAGGTCGATGATCGTTTCCAGCAGGAGCAGGTCGGTCGGGCTCGCGGTGTCCGGGGTGCGGATGCGCTGGATGAAGGGGCCCGCGAGTTTGACCACGTGCAACGGAAGTTGGCCGAGGTAGGCGAGATTGGAGTAGCCGGTGCCGAAATCGTCGATGGCGATTCGCACACCGGCGTCGGCGAGGGTGTGCAGCGCGCGCAGCGGCCGGCCGGTGGTTTGCATGAACGCCCGCTCGGTCAGCTCCAGTTGCAGCAGGCTCGCGTCCATGCCGGTGTCCGCGATGACGTGTTGGACGTGCTCGAGCCAGGCCGGATCGGCCACTTCGGCGGCCGAGACGTTGACGCTGACGGTCGGAGTGTGCGGATAGCGGTCGTGCCACTCGCGGCTTGCCCGGCAGGCGGTCTCCAGTACCACGGCGCCAAGCGCGCCGATGTGACCGTTGTCCTCGGCGATATCGACGAACCGGGCCGGGCTGAGGATGCCGAGATCCGGATGCCGCCAGCGCACCAACGCTTCCACCGCCACCGTCTGCCCGTTCGCGAGGGAGACGATCGGCTGATAGTCGAGGTAGAACTCGCCGTGCCGCAGCGCGGACGGCATGGCCGCCGACAGTTCGGCGCTGGTGTGTTCGTGGCGGCCGCGGTCGGCGTCGAAGATCGCGTACCGGCCGCGGCCCGCCGCCTTGGCCCAGTACATGCTGGTGTCGGCGGCCTGCAGGAACTCGCCCGTGGACAGGCGGTCGGCGCGTTCCTCCATCACGCCGATGCTCGCCGTGACGGTCAGCTGGTGCTCGTGGACGTAGAAGGGTTGCGCCAACGCGTGCAACACCGTCCGTGCCACGTCGGCCATTTCCTCGACACCGGTGGAATGCGGGATGAGCACGACGAATTCGTCGCCACCCATGCGCGCGACCAGCTGGTCGGTCCGCGAGACGCAGGCGTTGAGCCGGGCGGCGACCTGCGCGAGCAGTTCGTCACCGACCGCGTGCCCGAAGGTGTCGTTGACGGTTTTGAAGTGGTCGAGATCGATGTAGCAGAGCCCGACCCGCACGCAGTCGGCGAAGGCGGCGCCGAGGGCGTCGAAGAAGCGGGATCGGTTCGGCAGTCCGGTCAGCTGGTCGTGATGCGCGCGGTACTGCAACCGTTCGCGCAGGGCGCGGCGCTCGGAGACGTCCTCGACCAGCACCAGCGTGTACTGCGGCCGGCCATGCTCGTCGCGGATGAGCGAGACATTGATGTGGGTCCACACCGTGCCGCCGTCGCGGTGCCGGTAGGCCTTCTCCAACTGCACGTTGTCGTATTTGCCCGCGAGCACCCCGGCGTACTTCTGCCACATGTCGGGACCGTCGTCGGGGTGGGTCAGATCGGTGACCGACAGCGAGCACATCTCCTCGGGCCGATAGCCGAGCATGGCCGCGAATGCGTTGTTCACCTCGATGATTCGGCCGGTCATATCCGAAAGCCCGGTGCCGATCCCGGCCTGGGAGAACACCGCGCGCAACCGCGCCTCGCTGGCCCGAAGTTGCTGCTCGACCACGCGACGGGCGGCGATGTCGGCGGCACGGACGCTCTCCTGCTCGGCAAGCAACCAGGCGCGGAAGGCGCGCAGATACCCGGTGGCGAAGGCGGACAGCAACTCCGTCGCGCGCTCGGCGTGGATCGCGCCGGGTCCGACGAGATAGGCGTTGAGTACGGCGAGGCTGCGGCCGAGCACCTCGTCGCCGACGAAATGCGATCGGGCAAGCTCGCCACCGAGCGCGGCGACTCGATCGGCGGGGTCCGCGCTGGCGGCTGCGTCGACGAATTCCCTGGCCAGATCGGTCAGCAAACTGCGGGTTTCGGCACGGCTCATGGGCACCACATGGTTGCGCGGCCCGCCACCGAGTGCGGCCGCCCATTGCCCGGCCAGTTCCGCGTGCGGCCCGCCAGGATCTGAACCGCTCCCGGCATCCCACGCCATAAGCTCTGATGGTAGTCCGATTTGCGGGTATCCGCCCAACTGCGGCCGCTCGCGAACCCCGCTACGATGGCGATGCTTTCGTCGCTGGCATGCGATGATTCGAGAAGGGTTGGCGTTCGATGACCAGACCGAGTTGGGCACCCGAGGGTATCGATCTGGATCGGCCGAGCGCCTCCCGCGTGTACGACTATTTCGTTGGCGGCATGCACAACTTCGAGATCGATCGGATGTTGGCGCGCCAGATCGAGGAGTTCACCCCTGGCGTCGGGGAGACCATGCGCGCCAACCGCGATTTGCTGCGTCGATGCGTGCGTTTCCTGGTCGACCAGGGCATCTATCAGTTCCTCGATATCGGCTCCGGCATCCCGACCGTCGGCAATGTGCACGAGGTCGCCCAGGCGGTAAACCCTGCGGCGCGTGTGGTTTACGTCGATATCGACCCGGTCGCGGTCGCGCACAGCCGCGCCATCCTCGACGGAAATCCCGCCGCCACCGTCGTCCAAGCCGACATCGGCAACCCCGACACCATTCTGTCCGACCCGCGGGTGGCACAGCTGCTCGACTTCGACAAGCCGGTGGCCGTGCTGATGCTCGGCGTGCTGCATTTCGTGGCCGATGACGCCGATCCGGTCGGGTGTGTCGCCCGGCTGCGGGACGCGATCGCCCCCGGCAGTTACCTCGCGATCACCCATGCGACGGCCGACGGGCAACCCGAGGAAGTCCTGGAGGCGCAAAAGCTTTCCGGCCGTACGTCTACCGAGATCGTGTTGCGTGCCAAGCCGGAGATCGCGGAGTTCTTCCAGGGGTGGACGTTGCTCGAACCCGGGCTGGTGCCGCTGCCGCTGTGGCGGCCCGACAATCCAGCCGATGTGGGTGACAATCCTGAGCGCTCCGGTGCTTACGGTGGGGTCGCTCGTAAGGGTTGAGTGTGGTCGATGTTGGTCGGAATCGCCTCGCCGGGAATGAATTCTAGGAAGGTTCAGGGATCGACTTTCGATCGAAGCCGACGGGGAGATAGCGTCGAAGATGATCTATCCACGCGGTGATGATCGAATGGAAGCGTGAGGTTTCGCTGGTGCGGGCAGTTCGGCGCCGACGTGCTTGCTTGCGGGCAGCCGATCCGCCTGGCCGCGTCTCCCCGCGCGGCTTTGTTCGCCTTGGATGGGTAACCGCCCGCGCCTTCAATTGATCGATGATCTCGTTGTCGAACTTGTCCGGTTTCCATTGGGCGGTCAGCGCACTCACGGCCTCGCGCAACTTCACGGGGTCTTTGGTCAGCTCAACCAGCGCCTGATGGAAGGTCTCCATCTCGTCTGCCATCTCTTGGACATTGCCGAGTTTGGTTCCCACCGGTACCGGGGGAACCGGGGCGTAGTCGCTGGGGATATAGATCGCACCGGGCGTGGTCCACGGGTCGCGCTTGCTCATTGCCGTACTCCTTGTCGCCTGCGCCTATATCTGCTTCTGTGATTCGGTGCGGCGAGCCTGTTGGATGTTCGCTGGAGGGTCTGCCGAGCTCCGATGTGATCCACATCACCTTGAAGACTTCCTACCATGCTACTGATCGGTAACAAGTCTACCTCGGCTTTTTGGTTATCAGATGGTCGGTTAAGGGGCCTGATCGTCATGGAGATCAGATCGTCTTGCTCGAGTTGTAGTGAATCCATCGGATCGTGAACGTGCCGACCGAAGCTGTGGCCAGGACGGCGGTGATCGCGAACGACGGGTACCACAAGCCAGCCGAATAGCTCTCGGTTGTTGCCTGAATGGCGAAGGCGAAAATGTTGGCGGCTGCCATGATGGCGGTGCCGAACGTGAGCCACATACCGGCAGGTGAGACGAACAGGCTGCGTCCGACTGCGTCGACAAAGAATACGGCCATGGCCGCGAGGGTTGCCGGTAGGGCAATGATCGCAACGGCAACGTCGGTGTGGATATGCTCCGACAGTATTCTCATCAGCACATAGGTGACGAGTAGCAGTGATACCGAAGCGATCATGGCGAATAGTTCGGTGCCAGCCGGACGCTCTCGTATGCGAATGCGTACGCAGAACTCGATCGGACGGAGCCCATTAGTCGCGGCCGCTTCGTCCGCGTCGTCTTGATCGTTCATGATTCGCCTGTCGGGATGTCTTCTATTTCTGTGACCGCGTTCCCATCGGCGTCGCGAAACAGCCTGCCGAGGTGACGTCCGTATACATGGGCGCTCGCCCGTGAGTTCGTCGGCTTGCGAAGGTATGGGTTGTTCACGGAGAGTGGGTGGTATGGATTGACGAGCACCGACCGTCGCTCTTCCTCTGTCAACGCGGCGTCACCTTCCTTTTCCACCTGGAAATGCGCTTGCTGGATATATGATCCAGCCTCCTGCACGCTGATATCCATGTGATAGCTCTTGGCATGGCGAGCACTGGCCATCGACAATCTGAGGAATCCATTGGATATCTTGGTCCAGGCCTGAACCTTGCGCGTGAAGCGAGTTCCCTCGTCTTTTCGTGGCGGGCAGAAGAGGTTCGCGGTCGGCTGGCTGTATGCATAGCTGAAGTTCATGTACTCGGCCGGGACGCACTGCACGATGATCACATAGTGTGTTATGCCGATCTTCGCGATTCGCAGCAGCTTACTTCGTTGACTCCGGTCAGCGGGAGAGTTGTCCTCGCCTGGTGAGGTATTGAGGATCTCTTCGAGTTGCTCGATATATGCCGCTGCGGCACATGATTTATGGGGCCGTTTGGCCGCCCTGGCCTTTGTCGAGCCTGCTGCTTTCGCGAACCGGCCGCCGACCGCGCTGAGACCTGTCGCGGATGTGGCGATCCAGCCGACCATCTTGATGAATTCACGTTGCCGGTCATCGTCCCACTCTTTATATGTCTCCTTCAAATCGAATACCGTTGAGTAGAGGTGCATCAAAACCGCAACGTAGGCCGCCATGGCCCCGCCGCCGTAGGACAACGCGACCACGTTGTCGTCGGTCTGGGATCGGATCGACATCCGCTCGTACATCCGCCCCTTCTCCTGCTGCGCAAGCGGAATGAGAATCTTCTGGTCGGCCTCGCTGTGGATCAGGCCTCTGAACGCAGGCCGTCGCCGAACGCTGGGGGCGGAGGCGGCGGCCACCGAATAGTTCGGACCGATGCTCGGTAGGTGATGCCTGGCGACGAACAAATACAACTGAACGGATCGCTTGGTGACCCGTCGGCCGACCTCCACGCTCTCGCTCGACCGGTGTACATATGTGTTCGGCTCGGCCAGCATGTCCGCTAGCAATGCGATGACGGCAGTGCCGTAGTGTGCGCTGAACGTCGATGCTTCGGCTATCAACGTATCCAGCAGTTGTCGCTTCTCGCCTTCGTTTTTATTTCCCTGCGACGAAATAAACGTCTGAATAGTCTCATCGGCTGGATCGGTGAGTTTGATCCGCAAAATTAACCACGCGACGGCGATAGATACCAAGATCAGGATAATGAAGCACCTTGCACTCACGTTATCCCATAGAAACTTGTGGAAACCGGATGCGATCACCAGCACCGCAAGGAGCGGCAATCCGACCGCGGTGAGACAGTTGCTGATCCCACGTGCGTGGTCCCTGGGATGCGCGACGATATCCTCGGCCTTGTTGTGTAGTTTTCCGACGAACCGTCGGAACCAACGCGCCCGCGCTCGCCAGCTGATCGGGCTCGGCTCGCCTCGGCGAAACAAGCCGATTTCAGAATATAGGGTGATCATTCGGCGACCTCACAATTGGACAGGCGCCTCGGTCTGAGATGATCTGCGGAAGACACTGGCATTTGATCTTTCGAATTTCTGCAATAGTAACAATCAAGCAACAGTCGGATCGGCGCGCCCGTTGCCGGAGTATCGATTATTCTCCCCGGGCGTTACTCGAATGTCTTGCGGCACGGCAAATCGGCGTCGGTCGATCAAGCTATACAGGATACGATTCCGGTTTCAGCCGAACGTTCGACTGACATACGTCGGAAGTTTTACGGTTGCTGTAACTCAGGCGATCGCGGTGCGCAGCGCGAACCAACCGGTCGCGGGGTCGGCAAACCCGTGATACATCAGCCGGATGCGCTGGTCGACCGCGAAATGGCGGTAGACGGCGAGCATGGCGCGGCGCATCGCCTCTTCTTGGAAGTCCTCGGTGCGGCGGAATCCGACGGGGCGTTCGGGGAGTAGGGCGAGGCGGGTCATTTCGGCGGGGTCGTCGACGTCGAGGCCGACGGGGGCGGTGTCGGTGATGTGCCGGTCGTGCAGGATGGTGCGGATCTGGCCGGGGTCGGGCCGACCGGACAGGAACGCCCGGAATTCGGTGTGCAGCAGCGGGCTTGGGTGGGCAACGGCCGAGTCGGTCTGCACCAGCGCGACCAGGTCGGCGTCCGGGGTCGGCACGGAAGTGTCGGCGGTGAGCGGTGCCTGTTCGAGCAGATGCAGGATGCTGCCGCCGGGAATCAGCGGCTCGGGGGCGAGGAACAGTGTGACGGTGGGGCAGGTGCAGCCCCGGCCGAGCAGGCAGATCTTCAGGTGCGATGGATCGGGCATCCTGCCTCCTCCATGAACGGGCCGAATGCTTCGGCCCTGGGCGGATCGAGACTTCGAGATATGCCGATCGCTGAGTTGCCGTGGCGCTCCGACGGTCGACCGTGCCGCAGTTTCTCAGTGTAGGAGCCGGGCCTGCCTGCGTATATAGCCACAGCGGGCCGGTTTTGCGCGGGTCGGCCGCAGCGCACCGGGAAGTGGAAGTAGGTCTTCGGGAACGGTTCGTCCGTCAGGGGGAAGTGCTGCCATTCCTCGGCGAGGTTGGTGAAGCCGTGTGCTGCCATCAGCTCGGACAGCAGCGTGCTGACGGCGCGCTGGATCCCGACGGCCGGGTTGGCGGTGTGCGCCGCGGGGTCGAAGCAGTCGTAGCCGGTGGGGTAGAACTCCTTCTTCACCTTCACATCGCCGAGATCCTTTGCCCACGTGACGAATTGGTCGACGGCGCGCTGCTGACCTCGGCGGGTGTGCTGCGGTATGGTTACCGTCGTGATGAAGAGAATCGAGTCCCATCCCGCCCGGTGAGTGCAGTTCACGAGCGCAGTGCGCTCGAGCACCCGGTTTCCCTGATCGAACATATCGAGCGGCCGCATTGTCCGTTGACATCGCTCGCCGACGCGCTCATAGCCGACGGCCGAGATGAACAGGTCTGGGACCAAGCCGTCGCCCTACTGCTGTGCATGATCTCTGCCAGCGACCGGACCGATCGCTATGTCGACGCCCGGCGTCTGCTCGCCCTCGTCGCCGCCGAAACCGCCCGGATAGCACCATCTTCGAGTCGATGCGCCGACCTCGCCGCACTCGTCGTCGACCTGCGCACCGGTGCCGCGGCGTGCCTCGACTGGGCCGAATACGAGCGCGAAGCCGTGCTGCACCGGTTCCTGTCGGTCCTTCGATCACCACGATGGCTGCGGACACTGGAACCCGCCCCCGGCTACGTCGAGCCGTTCCACTCACGCCGAACGAGGTGGGTCCGCGATGTCCTCGACCGGCGACATGAAGCCATGGGCCGCAACCGCTTCGAGATCCATGTCGTCATACCCGTCGCGCCGGGACCATCGGTCTACCGCAGTGCGACGACCAGGATCTTGCTCGACGGCCGCCCGATCATCGCCGACCTCTTCCCGATGGGATCGGGGGAGGAGCCGGAGAATCTGCTGCGCCGCACGGGATTACGGGCCAGCGACCAGCCGCGCAGGGTGAAGCTGGCCGAGGCATACTGCACCGAAGGGTGTTGCGGCGCACTGTATGTCACGATCGTGCGCGAGGGTGACCAGGTGGTCTGGCGGGACTGGGAGATGCCAGGCGACCCATCACCCGAATTCCGCTTTCCCGCAGCCGAATACGACCTGGAGGTGGCGGGGGCCGAATACGACCTCGCCGAGTCGTACCACGAAATGTAGGTCCACGGCCCGAGCGCTGCGGCCCTGCGCCCGCCGAGCGCGCAGGGCCGCAGCGCTGATCCCGGCCGGTGCTCAGCGGTCACCGCACCATCGATTTCGTGGGTCGGGTTCCGAAGCAGGACTGTTTCGGCGGATACTGGGGCGGTGACGCTGGGTGAAGAGGTCGCACCGGAGGCGGTGAGCGCGATGGAGGACACCATCGGCATCGACGCCTGCGCCGAGCCGGGCTGGTTCCGATTCTGGTTCGCCGACCAGCGGTGGGAATGGTCCGACGAACTCGCCGCGATGTACGGCTACCAGCCGGGGACGGTGGAACCGACGACCGACCTGCTGTTGTCCCACAAACACCCCGATGACCGGGAGCATGTCGCGAGCTGCATCGCCGCGTCGGTGGAGACCGGGCAGCCGTTCTGCGGTCGGCACCGGATCGTCGACGCCGAGGGCGAGACGCGCGAGGTGGTCGTCGTTGGCGACCTCATCATCGACGGGGACGGCACGGCGATCGGGACGTCCGGCTACTACGTCGACGTGAGCGAACGGCTCGAGGAGCAACGCCAGGAAGTCATGGAAGAGATCCTCCCTGAGGTCATCGAGGCGCGCGCGGTGATCGAGCAGGCCAAGGGCGCGCTGATCCTCGCCTACGGCGTGAACGCGGAGCAGGCGTTCCGGGTGCTGCGCTGGCGCTCGCAGGAGACCAACACCAAGCTGCGCGACCTGGCCGCGCAATTCGTGCAAGAGCTCAGGATGCTCAACAAGGAGACGGCCGGGTTCCGCACCCGCTTCGATCACCTGCTGCTGACCGTGCACGAACGCGTCGACGGCTCCTGATTCACCGGTAGGCGGGCATCCCGCCGGTAGCCAAGGCGAGCAGCAGCGGCAACGCCACGAGCGTCAGACACGTGACGGCATTGGTCCACTTGTAGGCGACCACGATCGCGACGAACTCGCGCAGGATCGCACTCGGCAGATAGTAGAAGGCGGTACGCGCGCCGGTCACCTCGGCGTCCAGCTTCAGCCTGCGGGCCAGGATCGCCGTGCGCAGGATGTGAAAGTTGCTGGTAACCAACACCATGCGAGTGGTTGTTCCGCGCTCGCCGAGCAGCCGCTTGATGAAAAGCAGGTTCTCCCGCGTCGTTGTCGAGCGTTCCTCCCTTGCCACGCTCTCGTCGGGAATGCCGCGCGCCCGCAGATAGTCCGCCATCGCGGCGGCCTCCGACACCGCCTCGTCGGAGCCCTTGCCGCCGCTGGTGATGATCACCGGGCGGCGGCCCTCGGCCAGTTCCGCCCAGTAGATCTGGATCGCCCGGTCCAGTCGGCTCGCAAGCAGTGGCGGCACCCGCGCACCGACCAGGCCCGAACCGTGCACGACGATCGCGTCCATCCCCGGCCGGTACGGCAGCCACCCGTAGAGCAGCGAATACAACACGAAGCTGGCGAACACGAACCCGAAGTAGCTCACCGCCATGGCCAGCGACGCCAGCAGGACCGAGCGCAGGCTGCCGGTCGCGATGGCGACGCCGAGCAGCACGTAGGGCACGAGCAGAACCAGGCCGGGCCCGATCGAGAGCAGGTTCGCGATCCGCAGTCCCTCGCGGCGCACCATCTGCATGCCGTTGGCGATCAACAGCCCGGCCAGCACGAGCACCACCAGCGGTGACAACACCACCAGCAGGCCGATCAGCACGAGCGTCAGACTCGCGTTGTCGCCCGAGCCGATCGCCCACGCGACGAGGACCGCGACGCCTAGGAGGAGATAGATTCCGTTGCTCAGCCGCCGCCGGTCCAGGTGGAACCGCAGTGCGAAGACACCTAACAGAACCAGGCCGACAGTGAGCAGGATCACCCGCGCACGGTAGCGGGCGCGCGGCGCCGGTTCGCATCGGGGCCCGGGTTGTCGCATGGCCCGCTGAGGGATTGTCCGATACGTCCCAACAGGTTTCGCGCCGCTTCCGGCTCGGATCGGCGGGGATCAGCGCTGGTCAAAGGCTCAAGAGTTGGGCTTGCGGGTGTGTGCGATGTGCAGCAGGTAGTCGACCTCGGCGCGTAGTTCCGGCGGCGCGAGGTCCAGTGCGGGGAGTTCGGCGATCAATTGCGCGGCGAGTGCCCGAAGTTTGACGTTGGTCGCTTGGGATCGGCGGCGAAGCATGCTGAACGCCTGCTCGGCGTCGACGCCGTAGACCAGCATCAACGCGCCCTTGGCCTGCTCGATGACCGCCCGGGCCGCCAGTAGTTCCGGTGATGCGCGCCCGAGGGACGGTTGGCCGCGTTCCTCGAATACATCGCTCATACCGAGGGACTACCCAGCGAACCGATTGTTATGGGGCAGTTGGCAAACGTTCATGTCAAGGGCCAGAACTGGTCGGTCCGCTACGGATTGATGCGGTCAAGTAGCCAGCCGGGTCCGACGGTCGCCGCGCCGAGATCCTCGACGCGCCCGCGCAATTCGCGATCCGCCGTCACCACGGTGATCGATCGCGCGCCGTCCTGCCCGGCGGCGGCGGCCACCACATCGACGATCGCGTCGTCACCCGAACCATCCGCCAGCACCACCCGCACGCCCTCGACAGCTGGATCCGCTGCCTTCGCCTTCCCCTCGAGCACGACGGCCACCTCGGCGGGCTGCTCCAGATGTGCCGCCAACGTCGTGAGCTGCTCGAGCAATCTCCGCGCCGCGCCGACACGATCGCGCCACCAGCCATTAGGCCTCGACCCGACAACATTCGCGGCATCCACCACGATCAGCTGAACCCCGTCACCCGTCACGCGCCCAGTCTCCTCTCGACCACGCCAGCACGACCTGATTGCGACAGGAGCCAGCTGAAAAGCCTCGCCAGCGCGCCCGCACTGACCGCTCGCCTGCTCAGTCGACCACCAGCACGAGCTTCCCGCGAACGTGTCCGTCCTCGCTGACGCGGTGTGCCTGCGCGACCTCGGCGAGTGGGAAGGTCTGCGCGACCGGGAGCGAGAAGCGACCGGACTCGATCAACTCGCCGATCTCGGCGAGCACGTGCAGCGCACGACCGGAGTCGCCGCGGCTGAACCGCACACCGTGCGCCTGCGCGCCATCGAAGTCGGCGATCGTCACGACGTGCTCCGGGCCGCCCGCGAGTTCGATGAGCTCGGGCAGGACGCCGCTTCCGGCCACATCGAGCGCGAGGTCGACGCCGTCGGGCGCCAGGGCGCGAACCCGCTCGACGAGGCCGGCGCCGTAGGCAACGGGCTCGGCCCCCAGCGAGCGAAGGTACTCGTGGTTTGCCGTACTCGCGGTGCCGATCACGCGCGCACCGCGCGCAACGGCGAACTGAACCGCGGCGCTACCGATGCTGCCGGAGGCGCCGCTGATGAGCAGCGTGCTCCCACTCTTGACGCCGAGCTGATCGAGCGCGCGCGTGGCCGTCTCGATGGCGGCGGGCAGCGCGGCAGCGCCGGGGAAGTCGAGTGACGGCGGGATCGGCGCGTAGTGGGACAGCACAACCAGCTCGGCCTGGGCCGCCGGTTCGGCGGAGACACCGAACACGCGATCGCCGACGGCCACGTCCGTAACGCCCGCACCGAGCTCGTCGACGACGCCCGCCGCTTCGTGGCCGAGGGTCTGCGGGAGAAGCTCATCCATCAGGCCCTTGCGCTTCTTCCAGTCGCTCGCGTTGACCCCTGCCGCGCGCACCGCGATCCGGACCTGGCCTTGCCCCGGATGCGGGTCGGGGAGATCGACGATCTCGAGGACCTCCGGGCCGCCGAACTCGGTGAAACGGACTGCCTTCATCGATCGCTCTGCGCTTGCTGCGGAGTGGAAATCGTCTGTCCCGATTCGTCGAGAGCGTCGTGCAGGTTCTTGATGACGCTGCGGGCGAGCGCGTAATTGCCTACCCCGCCGACCACGGCGCCGATACCGGCGGGAATCACCTTGCCGAAGGCGAGCGCGCCGCGTTTGACGATGAACTGCACGACGAACCGCTTGACCGGGGAGTCGTTCATGCGCCTGATGATCGGAAGTTTGTTGGCCAGCTTGGTATCCCACTGCTTGGCCGAGCGTCCCGCCGCCCCGAGCGACTCGGTGCCCGCCTGGCCGAGCACGACCGCCGAAACGAGCGGTGGGTGCGGGGCCGTGGCCTTACTGCCCGAAACCTCGGTCGCACCAACGGCATACACCGTCGAGGCCTCAAGGAAGAACAGCGTGTCCGCCCCGGCCGCGGCCAATCCGACCAGGGTGCCGACGCCAGGTACCGCCGCACTCAGCCCGACGACCACGCCGCTCGCGGTCACCGCGACCGAGTAATGCCGCCCGAGCCGCTCGACGAGCTGATCGGGCGACTCGCTCGGATGCCTGCCGCGAACGAATCCCGTGTACTTGCCGACCAGCGGTGCCTGCACCCGCGCCGACTTGTCGATCAACGAGACGACACCCTGATCGAGGAACTTCCGCAGCATTCCTAACAGCCCTTCCAGTTGGCTATCCATCGCGACAACAGTTGTCGAGTACCCAGTAGACCGTCGAGCCTACGGCCGTCACGTCGCGTCACCGGTGACGACTCGGCGGCTCGGCGCTGTGAAACGCTTTCGTTCCGCGCAGTATGCACGAGAAATACTGTGTCCCAAGCCTGAACAACGACGGCAACCATTCGGCAAAGCGGTGACACAGTCCTGGATTCGAGCTATCGTCAGAATTGCACGAGAAGATCGTCGTATTGCTCCGAACTGCTGGCCAACGGTCGAGGGAGAGCGCGATGGACTCAGTGATTGCCGAGCAGGTTTCAGATAAGACTCTGCCGCTCGACCCGTTTCAACGTGCTTTTCTCGCCTACGAGGCAACGCACCCGCCCATGTCCTTCGGCATCGGCGGGATACTTCTCATGGAAGGCACCCCGCCTGCCGTGGACGAGGTGCGTGAGTTGTTCCGGCGACAATTGCACCTCCTACCGCAGTTGGGCTGCCGACTGAGCGACGGTCCGTTGAGCCGAGCGGTCTGGGAGCCACAGCGCGACATCGATCTCAGGACCCTTATCGGCGAACGACTAACGGGCCCAGGCGGTTTGCGAGGCACCGTCGATGAACTGATCCGTCGACCATTCGACCATTCCCAGCCGCTGTGGCGAGTGTGGTTGGTGCACGGCTATGCCGCTGACGAATTCGCGCTGATCTATCTCGGCCATCACGCCCTGCACGACGGTATGTCGGTCGCCACGACGATCATGTCGACCTTCGCCGACGGTGCCAGCGTCAAGGAATCGAAGCCGCGGATTCCGCGGCCGCGCGCCGATGCGGGAGCGAAATCGTCGCTGCTGAAGACGGTGGCGCACAGTATCAGCGCCTGCCGTCCCCTCGCTCGCCCGCTGCCGGGGTCAACGGATTTCGGCGAACGCACGATCCACTGGGGCCACACCAGCCTGGACCAGCTGCGCGAGATCGGCCATCAGCACAACACCACCGCGAACAACGTGTACCTCGCCGCGATGACACACGTACTACGGGAGTGGCCAGCGTCGCCCTGGCACATGCTGCGCGACAAGGGCAAGCCGGTCTGGGCGATCGTGCCGCTCAGTATCGGCAGCGAGCAGGGAAAGCTCAGCCAGCGTTCGGTCGGTTTCCGGGTCCCGCTACCTTGCGACGATCCGGACCCGCTGTCCCGCCTCGCCGCGCTCGACGCCCGCTTGTCGCCGGATACCCTTGGGACGCAACGCAGTACGGCACAGTCGATGATCAAGGGTATGCCGTACCGACTGTTCCTACCCTGGGTGTATCACCATTTCAGTGACCGATTCGCCCACCTGATCGCCACCAATGTTCCCGGCTGCACCCATGAGGCGACCGTGCTCGGCCGCCGTATCGCGGCAACCGTCCCGATCGGTTTTCTGCCAGCTCGGCACCGCCTGGGCGCCGCGATGACCAGTTACCGGGACCTCGCGGTCGTTTCCTTCCTCACCGACTCGCGACTGCCCGGAGCCGAGGCGCTTCCCGATATGTGGCTCGATGCGGTAGCCGAGCTGAAGTAGCGATAGTTCAGGTCCGCCCGGCTTCACTGGGTGGTATTCATCTGCACATCCGCGTTGTCCTGACATACGCCGTGCTCGCTTGCCGATTTCGTGGTTCGGCTATTGAGCTGGTCGAGAAACTTCTGCACGCAAGCACCCTCCATGCGCTGCCCGAGAGCGTTGGGATGCAGTGCTTCGCTGGCCAATCCGGGCTGGGCCAGCTGATCGACCGGAACCTGTCGCATCCATTCTTGATCCTGGGTGATTCCGGCCGCGCATATCTCATGTCCCGCATACATCTTGGCCACGTCGAGGAGGTGGATCGGCAGCTTGCTATCCTTCGCGGCCGCGGCTACCGCATGCTCGATTTTGCCGTTGATGTCCTTGCTGATGCCCGCGAATTTCGCGAAGTCCTTGTCGAAGAACGGGCATCCCCCGTCCTGCCACCTGCTGAGCAAATCCTGTTCGTACGGTCCCCTCAGCTTCGTATCGTCAGCGGGCAGCGGGCTCGGATAGTTCAGCACAACGAGCTGGGCGTCCGGTGCGAGCGGGGTGATCGCCTCCTTGACGAGGGTCTCGTACACATTCTCGAGTTTGTTCTCCAAACCCGACAGCTTCGGATTCGCGCTGCATACCTGATTCTTGTCGGACTCCTTGAGTCCCTTCAGGTAATCCTGGTACTTCTCGCCTTCGCTCCGCCCGATCGGCGTCGGCCCGATGATCTGCTTCCAGACCGCGAATTTCTTTATGCACGCCTCGGCGACCCCGCTGACATCGGCGTCATTTCCCCCGACGGAGAGCACGACATACTTTATGCCCGGGTTCAGCTTTTCCTTCAGCTGGTCGATTTGCGGCTTCTCGCCCTTCCACGACTCGGTCAGTACATGCTTGATCTCCGCTCCACCGCAGGCGATATTGACCTTGTTGCGTGCGAGGTCGAGCAGTTCTAACTTCTCATAGGGGTAGATCACGGCAACATCGGAGCGATGGCACCCGCCCGCGTTTCCCGGGGGCGTAACCGGATAATCCCAGGTGCTGCCATACGTTGGGAGAACGCCCCGATCTATCGCGTTGGGCCCGTTCCCCTCCCATCGGCCGCCTTCGCCCGACGCGTAGGAGTCGCCCATCAGAATGGCGTGGGCCTGATCGCCTTGCTGGACTTGGGTTTTGGCATGCGTGAGGTTCGGCTGGGCCGAAGCCGGAAGTGCGACAACGCTGCTCAACGCCGCCGATACCGCGATGGGGATCCACCAGCGCGATCGCCTCTGAAGACGCACGAACACTCTCCTTGTCGGTACAGGTTCCTGGCCAGCGAACACAGCGTGTCGGGCAGCAGGGCGGGTCGCTTACAGAGCAGTATTCGATGCGGCTGCCGGTGTGGATCGGTGTGAAAGGATCTCATCTCATGCCCACAGAGTTTGATTTTCTCGACTCGGCGACATGGACAGGCCAGATCTTCAGCGACGGTTGGCGTGCGGCACAGGCGACCGTTCCGGTGATCGAACCGGCCACCGGGTCCGAGATCGGCCGCGCGGGTGCGGCCCTGGTCGACGACGTCGCCGCGGCGGCGCGATCCGCCGCCACGAACCAACGTGCCTGGGCTGCCCTGCCGTACACCGAGCGAGCCGCCGTGCTGCGTCGGGCGGGCGATCTGTTCCACGAGCATGCCGCTGATCTGCAGCACTGGCTGATCCGCGAGGCGGGATCGGTGCCGGGGAAGGCGGCGGTGGAGGTGGAAGCGGCGGCGCAGGAATCCTTCGAGGCGGCCGCGTTGGCCTCGACGCCGCCTGGATCGGTGTTGCCCACCGAGTACGACCGGCTGTCGATGAGCCGCCGCGTACCGGTGGGGGTCGTCGGGGTGATCGCGCCGTTCAACTTCCCGCTCACCCTCGCCATCCGCTCGGTCGCCCCCGCCCTTGCCCTCGGCAATGCCGTGCTGCTCAAGCCGGATCCGCGCACCGCGGTTTCCGGCGGTGTGGTGCTCGCGCGGATCTTCGAGGCGGCCGGGCTGCCCGAGGGGCTGCTGCATGTGCTGCCGGGTGGTGCCGAGATCGGAGAGGCGATGATCGTCGATCCGTTTGTGCCGGTGATCTCGTTCACGGGATCGACGGCGGTCGGTCGCCGGGTCGGCGAGTTGGCCGCCCGTCACCTCAAGCGGGCGCATCTGGAACTCGGCGGCAATTCGGCGTTGATCGTCCTCGACGACGCGGATCTCGATGCGGCCGTTGGGCTCGGCGCGTGGGGAGCATTCCTGCACTCGGGTCAGATCTGCATGGCGACGGGCCGTCATCTGGTGCACGAAAGCCTGGTCGAGGACTATGTCGCGCGCCTCGCCGCCAAGGCCGACGCGCTCCCGGTGGGCGATCCGGCCACCGAACAGGTCGCCCTCGGGCCGGTCATCGACGCCGGACAACGCGACAAGATCCACCAGTTCGTGACGTCCGCGGTCGACGCGGGGGCCGAGCTGGTGGCCGGCGGGAAGTATCGCGAACTGTTCTATCGCCCCACTGTGCTCAGCGGAGTATCGGAGACGATGCCGGTCTACGCGCAGGAGGTGTTCGGTCCGGTCGCTCCCGTGCTGTCGTTCCGTAGCGAGGACGAGGCCGTGCGACTCGCGACAGGCAATGACTACGGACTGAGTCTCGGTATCGTCACCGCCGACGCGGCACGCGGACTCGAGCTCGCTGACCGGATCCCCACCGGGATAGTGCACATCAACGATCAGACCGTCGGTGGTGAAGCGGTCGCGCCCTTCGGTGGCTTCGGCGCGTCGGGCACCGGTAGCCGCTTCGGCGGCATTGCCGCGAACCTCGAGGCGTTCACCGAAACCCGGTGGATCACTATGCAGCGCAAGCCCGCGACCTACCCGTTCTGAGCAGCGCGGTCAGACCAACAGGGTTCTGGCCTCGCCCGCCGTGACGATCGACCCGGTGATGAGCACGCCGCCATCGGGTGTCCGGCAAAGCTGCCGCGCGGCCGCGATCGCGCGGTCGAGTGTCGCTTCGGTGTGCACGCGCTGCGGACCGAACACCTGCGTGGCGAGGTCGGCGAGGTCGGCGGCGGGTAGTGCGCGGGCGCTGGCGTTAACGCTGACGACGATGCTGTCCAACACCGGCTCCAGCGCGCGCAGAATGCCCGCGACATCCTTGTCGCCCATGATGGCGACGACACCGACGAAGTGGATGCCGGGAAACGCGTCGGCCAGCGCTCGCGCGGTAGTGCGCGCTCCGGCCGGGTTGTGCGCGGCGTCCAGCACGGTCAATGGTGCCGAGCCGACCACCTCCAGCCGACCGGGTGAGGTCACCGACGCGATCCCCGCGCGAACGAGGTCGAGGTCGAGGTCTTTTTCCGGCCGGAGAAAAGCCTCGGCGGCGGCCAAGGCGACCGCGGCATTCTGCGCCTGGTGCGGGCCGTGCAACGGCAGTTCCAGCTTGCTGAACGTGTTGCCGGACGGCAGCCGCACGTCGATTACCTGCCCGAAGTCGGTGGGGGTTCGGGCCGCGACGGCGAAATCCGTGTCCTCCCACCATGCGGTCGCGCCGACCTCGGCCGCCCGAGCGGCCAGCACGGGGCGCACCTCATCGAGCTGGCGGGCGATCACGACGGTGCTGTTCGGTTTGATGATCCCGGCCTTCTCCGCGGCGATCTCGGCGGGGGTGGAGCCCAAGAACTTCTGATGATCCAGATCGATCGGGGTGATCACCGAGACCACCGAATCCACGACGTTCGTGGCATCCCACGCGCCGCCGAGCCCGACCTCGATGATCCCGACGTCGATCCGCGCTTCCGCGAGAGCCGCGAACACCACACCCATGAACGCCTCGAAGTAGGACATCGTGAGCGGTTGCGTGCGATCGACCTGCTCGATGAACGGCTGCACCCGGCGGTAGGTCTGTACGAAACGTTCGGCCGAGAGCGGCTGACCATCGATGGTGACCCGCTCGGTCAGTGACTGCAGGTGCGGGCTGGTGAAACCGCCCGTCGTCAAACCGTGCGCCCGAAGCACCGCCTCGGTGATCCTGCTGGTGGACGTCTTCCCGTTCGTCCCGGTCAGATGCACGACCGGGTAGGCCCGGTGGGTGCCGCCCATCAGATCGGTGAGGGCGCTGACTCGATCGAGACTCGGTTGCGGCGCGGATTCCGGCACGCGGGACAACAGCTCCTGCTCGATGTCGAGAAGCTCTCGATACCAATCTGTTTCGGTCGCCATGTCCAATGACGATAATGGTTGGCGCGAGGGGGAGCACGGCCGTGACGTGAGGGTTAGCACACATCCGATCGGAACGGCACCGCTGGCAAGTAGTGCTCCCACCACTGCCGGGTCAAGGTAGCCCGCGCCGCCGCGCACATGCCCGCGACCGCGGTGCCAGGGTCAAGGTCCCAGGAATAAGCGCCCCCGTTCTGGCCCACCGCCACCAGGCTGCGGCCGTCGGGCGCGAATTGCAGATTCCATCGAGTCGGCCGGACCGGCACGATCGAACGCCCGATGGCACTGACGTCGTCCGAATCCTCGGTGTCCCACAGCTGGATTCCGGCGTTGTTGCTGGCCGCCGCCAGCATTCGACCGTCGGGACTGAACGTCACGGAGGATATCTCCGAGGGTGCTCCGGTCGGCGCCAGCGCGGACTGCCGTCGCGGACGCGCCGGATCGGCGAGATCGAACAGTTGAATCGAACCGTCCTGGCTGCCCGCGGCAAGCAGGCGGCCATCGTGGCCGAACGCGAGGGCACTGATCGCGGGGAAGCCGACCGTCAAGGGTTCCCCGAGTTGCTTGGGGTGGGCCGGGTCGCTGACGTCCCACAGCCACACTCGGCCGTCGGCTGTTCCGGCGGCCAGCATGTGGTCGTCCGCGTCGAAGATCGTGGTGGTGATCCAGCTGCTGCCCTCGGCGGTCACCTTGCCGAGCGGGACCGGTCGGCTCAGATCGGTGAGATCCCAGATGGTCATCGACTGATCGGTGTCGCTGGCGACCAGATGCCGGCCGCCGTTGTCGAAGGCGAGGCCGGTGAAGTATTTGCTCTGGGTCGGCAGGATCGCGCCGGGCGTGCGTGCGCGTGCCGCGTCGGCCAGGTCCCAGACGGTGATGTTGCCGCTGCCGGACGCGGCCTCGGCCAGCACCGATCCGCGTGGGTTCACGGCCATGGTCAGGATGGGGCTGTTGCCAGGGATGGGGTACTGATCGCGACGCCACTGCGCCGACCCGTTCGGGCTGTCCCATGTCACGACACCCGCCTCGCGAGATTTCATGGCGAGGTGTAATCCATTGGGGCTGATCGCGGCCATCGCGACCCCGGCCTGCTGGTCCGCGATGTGCGCCTTGGGCAGCGACCAGATGCGCACCATGCCGTCTTGGTTCCCGGAAGCCAGGGTGCCCCGAACCGGATCGAAGGACACGCTGTTGACACCGCTGTTGTCGGCCAGCGGTTCCGCCGCGGGAATCGGTGCCGCCGGGTTGGCCACGTCCCAGATGCTGATCGTGCCGTCCCAGCTGCCCACCGCGAGCCGGGCGCCATCCGGGGCGAAGGCCACCGACCAGACCGGGCCCGTCTGGTTGGTCAACGCCGGACCGACCGGCACGGGTGTCGCGGGAGTTGTTACGTCCCAGAGCTTTACGGTGTGATCGTCGCTTCCGGCGGCCAGCAGGCGGCTGTCCGGGCTGAACGCCACCGAATGGCTGATGTCGGTGAATCCGGTCAGCGGCGGCCCGAGCGAGGTAGGAGCCATGGGGTCGGTCACGTCCCACAGGCTGATCGTGGTGTCATTGCCGCCCGCGGCCAGGAGACGGCCGTCGGGGCTGAACGCCAGAGTGCGCACCGCGTTCTTGGCGCCGCTGATCACTCGGGACAACGTCGGATGATCGCTGATACTCCACAACCGGATGGTCGAATCCCGGCAGGCGAGGGCCAATATCGGCAGCCGCGGGTGGAAGGCGACGGTGAAGATCGAACTGCAGCCCGCGTCGATCGGCGCGCCAACCTGGCGCGGATGCTCCGGATCGGACACGTTCCACAGGTAGATCACGCCGCTCTCGGTACCGGCCGCCAGGAATTGGCCGTCCTTGGAGAACGCGACCGAACTGACCCACCCCTGCTGGGTGGGCAACGACGCACCGAGCGGACGGTAGTCGGCGGGATCGGTGGTGTCCCATAGTCGTACGGTGCTGTCGTTGCTTGCCGAAGCCAGGACTTGCCCGTTCGGGCTGTGCGCGACCATGTACACGGCACCGGTATGCCCGGGCAGCGACGCGGCCATCGGGTAGTTCTGCGCGGCAAGCATGCGCGAATACACCTGCGGATCCTTGGGGCGCAGTTGGTTGGCGACCAGGATCAGCTTCGCGGCCAGGTTGGGGTCGTTGGCCCGGACATCGTCGGCTTGGGCAAGCAGCGAGGTGAATACCGCGTTGTCCCGTTGCTCCGCCGAAATGCGGGCCTGCCGAACGGCATACGTCGCCGAGGTGGTCGCGATGACCATCAGGATCGCGAGCGCCGCGATGGCGGCCACCTTGAGTCTGTTGACCCACTGCCGTTGGTGTTGCGAAGCGGACAGGAACTCACTCGACAGTCCCGCCAGATGCTGCCGGGAGCGCGCCGCTTCGCTCCACTCGACGGCTTGGCCGAGGCGATGGCCGGTGTAGAGCAGCTGCTTGTCCCGCCCGGCCGAATCCCATTCCTTCGCAGCCTCTTCCACGCGTTGCCGCACGATGTTGCCGCTGCGGTTCACATCGATGAGTTTGCGTAGCCGGTCCCAGGAGGTGATCACAGCTTCGTGCGTGAACTCGACCAGCTCCGCGTCGATCGTCACCAGCCGCGCATCAGTGAACACCTCCAACGCCGCGCGGGTGGCCCGCGGGTCGCTGGAATGACCGATGAGTTCATCGATGGGAACGCGACGGCGGGTGTCCGCGGCATCGTCGCCGACATGGACCAGCCGTAACAGAAGATCTTCTGCCACAACCTTGCTCGCGTCGTCGAGCCGTGCCCATGCCTGCTCGCCGGTGACGGTGACCGCGCCGGAGATACCGCCTGCGCTCCGATAACCCTTGACCGTCAGCCGAACTCCGTTTTCCCGCTGCCGCCAGGTGGTGGCGAGGACGTGCGACAGCAGCGGCATCGAGGCGGGTGTGGCCAGTGACTGTTTGGTCCCGCTGACCGCGCCGAAGTCGTGCAGGATCATGTCGACCAGCGCGGGTTCCACCCGTAGTCCGGCGGATCGGGCGGGGGACAAGATCACGTCACGGAGTTCGCCGAGATTCATCGGCCGCAGGACCATGGCCCGCCGCTGGACCGAATCCGCGAGTTCTGGATATGCGAGGCAATACGAGTAGAAGTCGGCGCGCACACCGACCACGACGGCACAGCGGGCGGTCGAGTCGCCGGGTGCCGGAGTAGATGCCGCCGCCAGTGCCGTGATGAAGGCGGCGCGTTCGTCCTCGTCGGTGCAGAGCGTGAAGATTTCCTCGAGCTGGTCGACCACGATCAGGACGCGGTCCGTCGCATCGAGGGCCTGCTGGATCCGGTCGCCGAGCGCCGCGAGCGGATGTCTGCCCGGTACGAGCAGGATGGTCGACCACGTTTCCCCTGGGTCGAGCCGCAGCAGACCTCGGTGGGCCGCCGGTACCAATCCTGCTCGCAGCAATGAGGATTTGCCCGCGCCGGAGGCTGCGATCAAGCTGACGATCGTGCCGTCGGAGGACTGTGACAGGGCAGCTCTGGTCACCGCGACCAGCTCGGAAATGTGCTTACTCCGGCCGAAGAACCGGTCGCTGTCCTCGATCTCGTAGGGGGCGAGACCCAAATAAGGACACGTCGACTGCGTCGGCGCGGCGGTGTCGGCCGGTTTGCCGTTGTCCCCGTCGCCGGACGTCGCGGCGCGCGCCTGCTCCCACAGCTGCGACCACCACCGCATTTCGTACATCCCGGGCCGCGGCGCGGGGACGGATTTACTCAGGGCGTGCTTGACGAGGACTTCGAGCACCAGCTGGAAAGCATCGAACCGGGCCGGAACGCGGCGTCCGTTGCGCCACTCGCTGATTCGGGGCCCGGTCACCTTGATCGGAACCGCCCCTTGGTACCTGCGCCGTTGGACTTCCGATACCTCGGCGGCCAGCCGGGCCAGCGGCGGTTCACCGGCGGCCGTGTACAGCTGCGCGAAGGATTCGGCCAGGACCTCACGCGGGTTGGCGCCTGCGGTCTTGGTTTCCTCGATATCCACCGGCGCACCGTACCTCCCGTTCGTTTCCGAAACACGAAAACGTGGGTCTACCTGCGGTTTCAAGCTGAACGTCCGACCTGCTTCGCCCGCATCGACGCGGTTGGCGTCGTCCGCCTCACTGTTCGCTTTCGAAACATCCGAAACCCGTTCTGACCAGCTGTTCTCGCGCGGAACATGACCGCACTGCTTGCCCGCTCGCCGACCGTCGATGACCCTGGTATTCGGTGTGCGCAGCCAGGGGGAGAGGCAGCCACGGACGTCTGAACCAGCGAACCGAGGTGTGTGCCGAACTCACGTCGCCCGGAGGGGAGCCGATGTGGGGGAGGCCGCGCGGCGTTGCCTCGGTTTGGCTGGGATGTCGGTGGCGTTGTCCGGCGAGCCGACCACGCGACGGGCGGATGAGCGAGTGTTGGCGAAGCGGGGGTGCTTTGGTGAACTCTCGGATGCGCCGGTGTCGCGGGGATTGACAGGCTGCCTCGTATTTCAAGATCATCTTCTTGGTTGCCTCGGCGGGTGTTTTGTCCGGGTTGTGGTCCCGCTGTCTGCGCGTGAAGTTGAGGGGGAGAGCTGTGCCGCGGGCCAGCTCCATCACATCCGAACGGCAGGCTGCCATGAAGCCGCGTCCGCCAGCCGCGGCGCGGTTGCGGGGCCCGGGGACGCCGCTCGCACGGTGTAGTGCGATTCGACCGAGGCTTCCTGGTCCTGATCGAACCGTGATGAATAAGGGGGTAGGCGATGTGTGGAATTGTCGCGATAATCGGCGGATTTCAGCTACACAACATCGACCGGATGATGGGCGCGATCGCCCATCGGGGCGAGGACAGTTACGGCACCGCCGAGATCGGACAGCGGTGCGCGCTCGGGATGCATCGCTTGAGCATCATCGGGGCAGCGAGTGGGGAACAGCCGTTGCGAAGCAGCGACGGTTCGGTCCATCTGGTGTGCAACGGGGAAATCTACAACCACGCGGCGATTCGTTCCCAGCTGGCGGATGACTACGAGTTCCAGACCGAGTCCGATGCGGAGGCTGTCCTGGCGCTCTACCGGCAGTTCGGCGCGGATGCTGTCGAGTACCTGGATGGCATGTTCGCCTTCGTTCTCTACGATGCGGAGCGCGACACATTCCTTGCCGCTCGTGACCGCTACGGCATCAAACCGCTCTACTACCTCACCGACGGTGCGAGTTGGTACTTCGCCTCGGAGGCAAAGGCTTTCCTCGGCTGCGGCCTGCCGATCGATCGGGTTCGCGCCGTTCCGCCGGGTGCGCTGGTCACCGCTGACGGTGTCCGGCAGTGGTATTCGCTCGACGCACACCGGCGTACGAGCGTCGCCGACCCGGCGTTGCTGCGCGCACTGCTCGAGACATCGGTGCACAAGCATCTGGCCGTTGACCCGGGGATCAAGATCGGCACCTACCTTTCGGGCGGGATCGATTCCAGCATCATCACGGCCTTGGCCGCCCGGCACCGCCCGGACCTGATCGCCTTCACCGTCGGGATGGAGGGTTCCCCGGATGTGGCGGCCGCACGTCAGGTCGCCGAGCACCTCGGGATCGAGCACGTGGTGTGCGCGTTCGACCTGGACCAGGTCGAGGAGCTGCTATCGGAGGCCGTCTACCAGACCGAGTCCTACAGCCAGCTGGTTCTCGAAGGGCTGATGAGCATGCTGCTTGCGCGCGAGGTCAAGGCCCGCGGGGTGAAAGTCGTGCTCTGCGGAGAGGGAGCCGACGAGATCTTCGCAGGCTACGGCGACTTCCGGCGCCAACCGCGCCGCGTGCTCCCGACCTTGCTGCGCAACGCGATCGCGAACATCGGTGACACGGACTGCCGCAGGCTCGACCTGGCCACCATGGCGCATTCCCTCGAAGCCAGGGTGCCCTTCCTCGATCCGGCGATCGTCGAATACGGCACCAACCTCCCACCCGAATGGCTGCTGCGGCCCGTTGACGGCCGGGTCGTGGAGAAATGGCTGCTGCGCAAAGCATGCGAAGACCTGCTCCCCACCGAGATCGTCTGGCGGATCAAGCTCGCATTCGACCACGGCAGCGGCATCCTGCACCTACTCGGCACCGTCGACGACCAGATCACCGACGCCGAACTCGCACACGCCAAGGCCCAATACCCGGCAGCCGGGATCGCCAGCAAGATCGGCCTGTACCTGTTCCGGATCTGGCGAGGCCATTTCGGCGAGCTCGGCGGTGACGATATGTTCACACTCTTCGGCCACTACCCGACCCTCCAGGCCGTGCTGGACGCCCGTACTCGCGACAGCTGGGGAACAGGCGAATCGGCCGACGATCTCGTGCTCCTGGAGGCTAGCGCCCCAGTCCCCGTGAACAGCCTGAATCCGGCATGAGCGGTCACGTGCGCCGCGCCATGGCTCGAATCCGGTGACAAGGCAATGTAATTCGAGGAGAGGATCAGAGGTTTCCGAATGGGCGCCGTAGATTTCGGCTGAACACGGCGCCCATGATCGACTCGTGGCTCCTGCGGGTAGCTGTGCGCTTCTACCGTGCAGGAACCGGCGGGCCAATCGCGCAGGATCTGTTCGATGACGAACATGTCGGCGTTGCGGATGGCGGGCGGCAGGCAGGGTTCAGGTTATGGTCTGCCGCGCGTTCGTCGATCAATCACGATGGGCACCTGCGGATTCCGGCTGGGCGGTGCCCATTCGGCAGGTGCCGACCGGATGTCAGCCCTCCGCTGTGGGAGAAACATGCGCGGCTGAGCGTTGGCCGGTGCCACGATGAGAATGTGACCTTGATAGAGGTAGTGCTCGGTGACATCACCGAGGAGATCGTGGACGCCATTGTCACCGCGGCGAACGAGTCGCTGCTCGGCGGTGGCGGTGTCGACTGGGCGGTTCACCAGGCGGCCGGGCCGCGACTGGCCGAGGCGGGTGCCGCGATCGCGCCGTGTCTGCCGGGCGACGCGATGGCGACACCGGCCTTCGACCTCGACCCGCCGGTCAAGCACGTGATCCACACCGTTGGGCCGGTGTGGGACGGCGGGGCCTACGGTGAGGCCGACACCTTGGCGTCGTGCTATCGGCGTTGCCTCCAGGTGGCCGATGAACTGCGGGTCCGAAGCATTGCGTTTCCGGCCGTCGCCACCGGGGTCTACGGGTTTCCGCCCGCTTCGGCCGCTCGGATCGCCGTCGCGACGATCCGCTCCACGCGGACCAACGTTTCCCTGATCCGCCTGGTTGCCTTCGACCAGGAAACCCACGACCTGCTTGTCGAAGCAACCCGACTGGACGATCTGCCTGCGTAAGAGTATCCGAAATGATCTCGGCCCCTTGACCTTCCGGGAGCCGCTCGGCGATTCGGGCCACGCGGTCGCCGCCGATCATGGGCGCTCGCCAGGCCATGGATTCGAGTTGGGGTTTCCGTTGCACACCAACGGAACTCGATTGTCATGGGTATTGATGTCCGCCACGAGCTGGCCATAGCCTTCCTGGGCTTCGCCGAGGTGGCGCCAGGCCGCACGCTGTACCTGTTCGTCGGCGGGGTGCAGGATCGTCCATCGTGCCTGGACGTATGTTCCGGCGACGTGGCTGAGGACTTCGCCGAGGGAGTGGGTTTCCTTGCGCGCGTCTGGGTTTCGAGGCATGTGCACCGCGGCCCACGAATCGATCGCGGCGATTATCCGCGCGATCTCGGCGCGTACGGCAGCCGTATCGACGTCGATCGGGCGCGGCACCTGGTCGGCTTGCTCCGACATCCGAGCCGCGTGCAGACCAGCTAGTTCACGCGCCCACCCGACCAGTGGCGCCGCCGAGTCGAGATGACCGGATATCGCGGCTAATAGCGCCTCCGGCGACAGCACCGCCGCCGATTCCGCATCCTCGGGATCGTGATGGCACATGCCTCCCCCAAATTCATAACAGTGTTATGCCCGTACGATAACGTCGTTATGGAGCAGAGGCAATAGTGACCGAGGAATCGGACCAGTCGGCGCAGAGCAGGCGTGCCCAACTGATCGAGGCGAGCATCCAGTTACTGGAGGAGGTGGGGCCGGAAGCGTTGCGTGCGCGCACGGTCGCCACCAAAATCGGCGCGTCCACGATGGCCGTGTACTCACACTTCGGTGGCATGAACGAACTGTTGGAGGCGGTCGCGGCGGAGGCATTCACCCGCTTCGGCGCCGTATTGGCGGTCCCCGACACCGACGATCCGGTCGCCGACTTCTTCGTCGCGGGCGATGCGTACTGCACCTACGCACTGGACAATCCGCAGCGCTACCGGCTGATGTTCGGCCTGGTCTCCCCGCAGACCACGCGCCCGGCGGCACGTAGTCTCAGCGCCCCACGTGCGCCCGTCGAAACCGCAGCCGACACAACAGCTTTCAATCAGATGATGCACGTTGTCGAGCGGATGGTCGCCGCGGGTCGCATCCGTGCGGACCCGATCGCCGATATCGCGGGACGGCTGTGGAGTTTGGTACACGGCGTGGTGCTACTCGAAATGACCGGCTATCTCGGACAAGAGGGTCACGCCGTCACCAACGTCCTCGGTCCAGCCACTATGGACTTACTTGTCGGCATGGGTGACGAGCGCGCCCGCCTCGAACAGTCGAGGGTCCGTGCGGCCGAACGACTTGCCGCAGGCGCCTCGTAGCCTGGCTCTCACAGGCGTGGGCCGTAAGCGAGTCACCGGGGGGAGAGCTGTCATTGCATCCTGCGCGGCAGCGGCGACCGGGCAACTCGCAGCGCGGGAAGGTGTTCGGCGCTGATGACTCAGCGGACGGCAGGTGCGGAGGTGGTGTCCGCGAATCCGGCGGTCGGGATATGTGGGGGTTGGCAATCGGCGGTGGGGGATTGGGCGGACAGTGTCTGCAGGAGGCAGCCGACATCGATCAGCGAACCGAGCGATGAGCTGCCCGTTCCCGCCTGAGCCGCCGGAGCCGCAATGAAAAGTGAGGCAGCGCAGAGCAATCCGCCTGCGATGAGTTGGCGAGTGATCATGGTGGAATAATCGCCGAACGAGATGGGTGCGTTGCACGCACAGCTGCCCCCAATTCATTGGTGCTCCTACCCCCGGATAGTCGCGTGCGTCGCTGCTCTGCTGGTTGGTCGTCACGACATCGACTGCCGTTGATCGCCTTCTATGCTGACCCGGTGCAGGGAAACGGGTGGGCATGGGATGCGTCGCTGTACCGCGGTAGTGCCACGTATTACGCGCGAGGTCGGATGCCCTATCCCAAGGCGCTCGCCGAGGCCATGACCGGCGAGCTTTGCCTCGATGGCTCCGGTCGCCTGCTCGACATCGGATGCGGTCCAGGTTCCCTGACCCTGTTGCTGGCCAACGTGTTCGAGCAGGTCATCGGACTCGACGCCGACGCCGACATGATCCACGAAGCCAATCGGCTCGCTACCAAGGCCGCAATACCCAACGCCAGGTGGGTGTGTATGCGCGCCGAGGACCTCCCCGCCGGACTCGGCAGCTTCAAGGTGATCACCTTCGCCCAGTCTTTTCACTGGATGGATCGGTCGAAAGTCGCTGCGGCGGTGCACGATATGCTGGATACCGGCGGTGTTTGCGTCCACGTGCACGCTACGACAAATCGAGGGATCGCAGGCGCGGTCGCGACTCCGCACCCCACACCACCGCATTCGGCGATCGACGAATTGGTGCGCACGTACCTCGGTCCGACGCGACGCGCGGGCGCGGGCCTGCTTCCCAACGGCACAGCATCAGGTGAGGACGCGATCTACCGTGCTGCGGGGTTCACCCGAAAACGCCGACTCGAGGTACCAGGCAGCAGTGTCACGCGTGTGGCCGATGACGTTGTCGCAGCGGTCTTCTCGCTGTCCAGCTCGGCACCACACCTGTTCGGCGACCGCCGAGCCGGGTTCGAGACCGAGCTTCGCCAGCTTTTACACAACGCCAGCCCGAGTGGAATGTTCAGCGAACACACCCGCGAGATCGCCGTCGACATCTGGCAGCGATAAACACGGGCTCACGGGCTCATACCGACCGCGCTGACCATCCGCGCGAGTCGCAGGGCGGGCGGCCCGGAAGTGAGACCTAGTGGTGTGGGGCACCGAGCAGTGCGTTGACAACGAGGTCGGGTTCGATGTCTGTGGGCAGGTCGGAGACCTGGCCGTCGCCGACTTCGATTACCCGCCAGACACCGTCGTTGCGCAGCGCGAGGTCTGTCGTGACGAAGCGTGCACCCAGCTGTTTCACGCGATCGGCGATGCTGCCCAAGGCTGGGGCGGGGTGCTGGCCGGGGGTGTCGGGGTGCGCGCCGACAAGGAACGGCGTTCCGTCCAGCCACCACACCCTGGCCTCCGCGGCCCTGCGCCCATCGGCGGTGAATGCCTCGAAGGCTCGTAGCACGATCCCACCGGCCAGATACGAGCCTTGTTCGGCGATGAAGGCGGCGACGACCTGGTGCAGGCGCGCGGTGTCGGCGAGATCCGGGATGTAGCAGGCGGTATCCCACGCGTGTTTGGCTGATTTGACGTAGTCCTTGACGATGCCAGGCCCGGCACCGAGCGCGGCGGCCAGCGCCGAGAGCGTCGCGGCCTCCGGTACCCGGCCCGGCGAGCTGGCCTGCCAGCGGCTTGCCGGAGTCAGCGGCGCGAACGTCGGGTACCAGCCGGGCAATTCGTGCGCAGCCCGGTAGGACGCCGGATCGACGATCAGCGGTGTGCCGCGGGCCGCGAGAGCGCCAGCGAGCGCCGCGTACGCGGTCGAAGGAATCATCCAGCCGCGATACCAGGCCGGTCCGCGATCGCGTGGCACGGTCCGCACCGCCGCACCGGCATCACCGGCCAGCAGCAAATCGTGGTCGATCAGCCCGATGTCCGCACCGAATGCCCGGGCAGCGGCTGTCTCGGCAGCGAAATGCGGATCGGTACGCCGCTGGTCGAGCGGATCCATACACGAGAGCAGGATGGGCATCGAATCATCATCCTTCGTCGCCTACTCCGGACCAACCGCATTTCTCCTACAGCGGTCACACGAATCCCTATCGGCTACCTGAAATCTCGCCCCAGATGAGAACGGACATCATGCCGCGACATACACGAAGGCGGCAGCCCTCCGACCGAGCAACCATCAGTATCCGCACATTGGCATCTGCGTGCGTTCGTCTGGCAACCTCCGAGATAGCGTACTGGACAAGCGATCACGGGGAACTGAGGTAACTCCCCTCTCGACCGATGCCACCCTCAGTTCCCCGTGATCATCCGA
Source organism: Nocardia sp. NBC_01499 (assembly GCF_045040275.1). Lineage (NCBI taxonomy): Bacteria > Bacillati > Actinomycetota > Actinomycetes > Mycobacteriales > Nocardiaceae > Nocardia > Nocardia sp. NBC_01499. Next base: position 7,814,298 of record NZ_CP109426.1, read on the forward strand.
CCAGTAACAGTCGGCGGCGTGCGGCGAGCGGGCGCAGCCGCACGCAACCGTCCTCTCGCCGTTATGGAGACTGGATGGAGAAGCCACGAAGACCTGCTTGCGGCCACCTCGGCGCAGATATTCACATCCGCCGAAGCGGTAACTCGCGAAAGTTACTGCTGCACATAAGGTTATGCCCGGACGGCCGCGCGGTACGCGGCAGGCGCGGACGTGAGCGAGATCGCCCACCGCCCACCGCCCACCGCCCACCGCCCAGCGGTTTCGGCTGACTGAACTTGCGGGTCGCGGCCATACGGGATATCCGTGGGGTCACGTGCGCGCCGATGCATCGGTTGCGAACGGACTGACCGGGCTCGACACCTGGTTGGTGATCGTGTTGCACGTTCTGCTTGAAATGCGTCGCGGCCTGATCGTCGTCCATCGGGCCTGGCGGTAGCGTCGCGTAGGCGTGACGACAGGGGTGAGTACCGCAATCTTGGTCGGCCCCGTGAGCCTGCTGGGGAGGTCAGCGTAATGGGGGACAGTCGGCACAACAGTTCCTGTGGACGCCGCCTGGCGCGAAATGTCATGGCGGCGGGTGGTTTTGCGGACGACGCGGCGTTTGCCGTACATCGGCACTGTGCGGTGTCGCTGCTGCGCGCGCATCGCATCGCCCGCGGACACACGCTGGTCGAAGCGGTCGAACTGCTGAAGAAGATTCTGCGATCCCGTGGAGCGCCATCCGAAGGCCTTGCGCACCAGCAACTCTCGCGGTGGGAAAACGGCCGAGACGTGCCGACACCGCGCTATCTCGATGCCTTGTGCGCTTTGTACCGCACCAGACCAGACCGGCTCGGATTCGGAAACGACTACTCCGACGTCGATCGGCGAGTGCTTACGAACCCCACGACGATCGGCGCGGAACCCGCCCTGTTATCGGTGCCCGAGTTGCCGATCAGCCGTACCGGCATTCCCGACCGCGGTGCCACGGCGTATCTCGACCTCCTCGAAGAACTCACCGAGGCAGCCGGATACGTGCTGTACACCGCCGCGCCGACAGAGTTCATCCCGGCACGTATGGCGGATCTGGCGCGCATCAAGGCGGGCTTGATGTCGGTGCGGTCACCGAGTATCCAGCGGCGGCTGTACCGCGTGTTCGCCAAGAACGCCGGGTTCATCGGCATCCGGATCATCGATGTTGGGAGCCTGGATGATTCACTCGAGTGGTTCGGTATTGCTAGCCGCGCCAGCCGCTTGGCAGGTGACATTGGTGTGGAGGCGTGGATCGTCGGACATGTCTGCACATCATGCGGCTGGTACGGCCGGTTCCTCGACTCCAGCCTCGCCGCCGCGCGCATGGCCCAGTCGGCCGGAGGTGGTCGTCCGAACGCTGCGGCCGTATTCGGCTACCTGGCCGAGGCCGGTGTCCAGGCTCGGATGGCCTGCCGCAGAGAGACTTTGGCAGCCATCCGCACGGCCGATCGGATGTTCGCCGCACTTCCCGAGGCTGAGACAGTAGCCGATGGATGCCACATCACCGAGTACTTTCTGCGCTGGCATCAATCCGCCGCCTTGACCGCGATCGGCGCACGAACCGATGCCGATGTGCTCCGGACACGAGCCCTCGAGTTGCCGTTCAGTCGACAAGACCGGGTCGGTGAGGCAGCTCTGTATTTAGATGAGGCCGCCTCGAAAGTTGAGGAAGGAGAATTGGATTGGGGTTGTCGGATAATCGCTGAGGTGTGGGGGCGTACACCGTTGGAGTATCGAGTCGGTCAGATTCCACGCCGTGCCTTGCAGATTCTCGACGGCGTCAAGTCGACCGATGCCGCCAGTGCCGAGGTTCACGCGGTACGGGATCTGTTGCGGCGTCCGGTGTAGGGGCCGAACAGTTTCCCGCATCGCGGCGGAACGCTTAGTGTGTTACTGGTGCGCCCGGTCGTCGGCGCTGTGTGCGTATAGCCCGGGCGTCGTGCCGAGAATGCGTTTGAAGTGCCTGATCAGGTGTGGTTGGTCGTGAAAGCCGGTGGTGGCGGCCACATCTCGCGCGGGCATGCCGGCTAGTAGCAGCGGGCGGGCAAGGTCAACGCGGCGGGAGATCAGGTACTGGTGTGGTGGCATCCCGAACTCGCGGCTGAATGCGCGAATGAGGTGGGTGGAATCGGCGTGCAATACGGCCGCGGCCTCGGTGAGGGAAATGCCTTCGGTGGTTCGGGAATCGAGCAGTTCTCGCAGGCGGTGGGCAAACCCGGGATCGGCGTGCCGAGTCGGTGGATCGGTGCCGCGCAGCAGGTCGCGCAGCCGGTCGTGGATGAGCGTGAGGCGGCTGGCGGCCTCGAATTCCTCGCCGGGATGGGTGAGTGCGGTGTGCAGTTGGCGGATGCGTCGGTGCAGTAGTGGGTCGGTGAAGGTGGGGGTGTCGACGGCGCGACCGATCATCGCCTCGGAGAGATGGGCATCGTCGAGGTACAGCACCCGCTTGCGGAACCCGTGTGCGGTCGCAGCCTGGCCGTTGTGTGGAACATGCGGCGGAAGCAGCGAGACCACGGAACCGAGGGCGCCGTGTTCGTGCCGGTCGAGGTCGTAGCGGACGGCCCCGTCGTCGACGATCAGCAGCGTCCAGGAATCGTGGGCGTGCATCGGGTAGACGTGCCCGATGAAACGGGCATGGAAGACTTCGACGATCCCCGGCACCCGCGGCTGCCACGCTCTGATCTGCTCGACCGTGCCGTCGGCAACCATGTCAGGATCGTACAAGCCTCGGCGGGCCGGCTGGCGGCAGAGTCATCGGCATGGAGAACGTACGTTTCGACACCAAGATCGCGGTACTGCTGCGCGAGGACTTACAGACCTGGCAGCGGTTGAATGTGACGGCATTTCTGGTCAGCGGTCTCGGCACGGCACAACCGGAGGTGATGGGGGAACCGTACGAGGACGCGGACGCAACGATCTACCTGCCGATGTTCCGGCAGCCGGTGCTCGTCTTCGAGGGCGGCAAAGAGGTGCTGCGCGGTGCGCACAGCAAGGCATTGGCGCGGGGACTGCGGACGGCGGTCTTCACCTCCGACCTGTTCACCACCGGAAACGACCAGGACAACCGGGCCGCGGTGCGGGCGGTCGGCACCGACGACCTGGACCTTGTCGGCATCGCCGTGTACGGACCGCGCAACGTCGTTGACAAGGTACTCAAAGGTTCACGAATGCATCCGTGAACCGCGGAGCCCGACCTGTGTGTCGGTCTGTGGGGATGGCACCTACGGCATGGCCAACGAGGTGATCGGCGGTCCGGCCACGGCTCCGGAGTCCGGCACCCCCGCGTAGTCGGGCAGCTCGACGCCGTTGATCGCACGCTCGATCAGGTCGGTGAACCATTCGGTGTCGAAATCGATGCTCGGTTCGGCGTCCGCCCCGGGAACGTCGCGGCTGCGCGCATGCAACCGGCCGATCTCCTGGTTGGCCTCGACGAACGAGCGCATCCGCCGCTCGTAACCGGCGAACCCGGCTTCCGGGTCCCACCCCGCGGCGGCCAGCTCTCCGGCCAGCAGGTAGGCACCGACCAAGGCCAGCCCGGTGCCCTGCCCGGACAGCGGCGACGAGCTGAACGCCGCGTCCCCGAGCAGCCCTACCCGTCCGCTCGACCAGCTGTCCATCACCACTTGAGCGACCTGGTCGAGGTAGAAGTCCGGGGTGTCGTCCAGGTGCGCGAGGATGTCCGGGGTCAACCAGCCGAAGCCGGCCATCCGCTCGCGCAGCAGACGCTTCTGCGCCTCGACGTCGCGGTAGTCGACGTCGAGGTCGGCCGAGGGGAAGGAGAACATGGCCATCGCCCGGGTGGCGTCCTGGATGGGCCGCAGACCGGCGGAGCGCCCGGACTCCTGGTAGTCGATCAGCCAGCGGTCCAGCCCGAACTCGTTGGGCACACTGTAGAAGGCCAGCACCTGCCCGAGATGGCGGACGAACCGCTCGTGCGGCCCGAAGACCATCGCGCGCAGCGCCGAGTGCAGGCCGTCCGCCCCGACCACCAGGTCGAAGCGACGCCGGTCGCCGCAGGCGAAGACCACGTCGACCCCGTCCGCGTCCTGGGTGAGCTCGGCGATCCGGTCGCCGAAGAGGTACTCGACACCTTCTCGGGTGTCGTCGTAGAGCACCTGGGACAGGTCACCGCGCAGGATCTCGATCTCCGAGATGTACCCATCGCCGCCGTCGTCGGCGGCGTGGAAGGTCTCCAGCACGTTCCCGTTCACGTCAACGGTGTGCGCGCCAGCGGTCTCGGTGCAGGCCGCGCGCACCGCCGCGTCCAGCCCCATCCGCCGGATGACCTCCTTGGTCACCCCGCGCGCGTCCACCGCCTGACCACCGGGACGCAGCTCGGGTGCCCGCTCCACCACGGTCACCTAGGCCCCCCGCCTGCACAGCCAGTGCGCCAGCGCGGGCCCCGCGATGCTCGCCCCTGCCACCAACACTCTGATACCACTCACTTATGCCTCCTGCTTACCCGTCCGGATCGTTTGCGCTGACCCACCGCTGTCGATGCATCCAGAGGTATGGACGACGGATCCACACAAAACTCATCGGTGCGGTGCGATCACCCACCGCGACCACCTGCTCGCACTGCTCATGGCGGCCCGCGACCCGGAGACCGCTATACCGATGCCGAAATCCGTGACGAGCTCATGACATTCATCGGCGCCGGGATGGAAACCACAGCTACCGCGCTCACCTGGACGTGGAAACTGCTCGCCGAACACCCCGATGTCCGCGCCCGCCTGCACGCCGAGCTCGACGGCGTGCTCGCCGGCCGCATCCCCACCGCCGACGACGTGGACTCCCTACCGTGGACGAAAGCCGTTGTCGCCAAGTCGATCCGGCCGCAGTTCTCTTTCACCGGTGGTCCAGATGGCCCCCTCCCGATGCATGCGAGCAACCGGGCCGTCGATCGCGACAGGGGCCGGACGCTCCGCCACTGAGGTTGCGAATCGCCAACGGTGGTCGTTGCCAACTACCGTCCGGCGAGCTCGGCGACGACCGGAGCGAACCGTTCGGCGAAGTCGGCGCCGAAGACGAAGTAGGAGAAGCCGATCTCCTCCCGGCGCCGCTGGATTTCCTCGGCGGCGGCGGCCGGGTCGTCCGGAAGTATGGCCAGCGAGTCCACCGCGCGAAGTGCGGCAGGGTCGGTGTCGGGGGGTGCCATGAACGGTGCGACAGTGTCGCCGATAACCGGCACCCCGAGCGCGAGCTCGACGTCGGCACGGAACTCGCGTGCCAGTCGCGTGACTTCGACCCGAGACTCATTCGGCATCTGTGCGAAGGTGACCGTGTCCGCGACGTCCGCCGCCAGCGCCTGGGCCTTCGGGCCGCGCACGGCCATCGCCACAGGTGTGCGCAGGTCGGGGCCATCGAGATCGCGCAGCGCCTTGACGGTCTCACGTATCTGGGCCAGCCGCTTGTTCGGCGGGATGATGGGCAGTCCCTTTTCGCGGAGCTCGTCCTCCATTCCTGGCCTGCCGGTGCCGATGCCCATCTCGAAGCGTCCGCCGGTGAGCACCGACAGCGAGTGCGCTTCCCACGCCGTCATCCATGCCGGTCGTAGCGGGGAGGCATACACCCAGGTGCCAACGCGCAGTTCGGTAATGGCCGCGGCGGTGGCCAGCGTGGGGCCAGGCGCCGGTTGCCATTGCGCGACGTCGGGCATCAGCAGCGTCGAGTAGCCGCTGTCGGCGATGCGGCGCACCCGGTCCAGCCAGGTCGGCAGGTCGGTTCTGATCGGGGCGACAACCCCGAATCGAAACGGTCTCGTCATGCCTGAATTCCTCTCTGCGGTCGGCGAGATCACTTGCCGGCCCATGATCATCTCCGTCGGTACATCCAGAGATATTGACGACCGATCCACCCGAAACTCATCGGCGCGCCAGGGATCTCAGCACGTCGACCTCGCAGCCTGGCGCGGTCGGGTCGAAGCCGTGCTCGGCCAGCCAGCGGACGCCGAGCAGGCTTCGCAACGACCACCACCCGCGGATCACGTCGAGGTCGACGTCGGTGCCGTAGCCCGCGACGACGTCGCCGAGGTGCTCCGCGTGTCCGAGCGTCAAGGTGGCGAGGTCGTACATGGCATCACCCTTGGCCGCCTCGGACCAGTCGATCACGCCGGTGATCTCGTCACCGTCGACGAACACGTGGCTGAGCTGCAGGTCGCCGTGCGTGAACACCGGTGTCCACGGCCGCAGCGCCGCCTCGGCGACCCGGCGGTTGCGCGTGATCACGTCGCTGGGCAGAACGCCGTTCCTGACGAGCCACGCGCATTCGCCGTCCAGCTCCGATGTGAGCTCATCGAGGCTGCGCCCGGGCCATGGCGGCAGTGGCGCGTCGTGCAGCATCCGTGCGGCGGCACCCGCCGCTACCCACGCCGCCGATGACGCGGTCGACGGCTCGCCGAGGCGGCCGAGTGCCGTGCCGGGGAGGGCGCCGAGCGCGAGCACGGGCGGCTTGCGCCACAGCACCTCCGGAGTCGGGATCGGCGCCATAGCCATCGCCTCGACCTCGACGTCGGTGCGCGCCTGATGAGCGTCGACCTTCAGGAACACGTCACCGACGCGCAAGGTCGCGCGCTCGTGATGGGCGACAACAACTTCGACTTCTGCCACGGCGGCCATTATCGCGAGGATGACCACCACCGTCGCCAGGTTTATCGCGTGCAAGTGACAGGTCGGGCTTCCTGCCAGCGACGCTGGAACCAACCTCGACAACCACCAGGATTGACCTCAGCCGATCAACCAGCGGCGATCATCTACAACGGTTCCTGCCGTCTCAGTAGGTTTGCTGACCTACTCCGTGCCCTCTAACCGCTGCTTCAACTTGGCGAGGTTGGCTGGCATCTCCTTGCGCGCTTCGCGGCGGACAACGAGTGGGACCAGAAGCTTGCCGATGCCGTGGCCTTCGAAGTCGATCGCGATAGTGAGACGTGACCGGCTGTCGGTGAGTGGTTCGACGGTGACGTCCACGACGGCCCGGATCGGTCCGTCGGTACCGCGCACACCCCAGGTTTTAGGCGGGTCGATGTGCGTGAGTTCGGAGGTGACCGGCCGGTTGGCCATGCCGATGCGTCGCGTGGTCAGGCATCGCGTCCCTACGCTCGGAGTGCCCGTTGCGTCCATGCGGCCGTCGATGACACCTTGTTGCCATTCGGAGAACCGGGTGGGATCGGTGGCGTAGGCGAACACCTCGTTCGCCGAGCGGTCCACCTCGGTACTGGTGATGAGCGGTGGCATTTAGCGGGCCTCGGTGAACAGGCTGGCGTAGCGGTCCAGGTACAGCGGCCATCCCGCGTCGCCGTTGACACCGTCGGTGACGGCTTCCCAGCCTGGGCCGTGCCGTTCGATGTTGCGGTGCTCGAGCTCCACTCGCGTGCGCTGCGGGGTCTCGGCGATGAAGCGGACCTCGACTTCGCTGGTGTTGTCCGGTTCGGTCTCGATCTGCCATTGCGGGCCGATGTCCCAGCTGAACACCACCCGGTCCGGCGGCTCGTAGGCGAGGATGCGCGCCCAACGGCACTCGCTGCCGTCGACGCCACGGTCGTAGATGTGTCCGCCGACCCGTGGCTCGAAGACGGTTTCGGCGATCGCCGCCCCGAGCAGGTTGTGCTCCGGCGGTTTGAAATCGCCGAACCGTTCGGTGAATACGGCGAAGGCTCGGTCGAGCGGTGCCTCGACGACGGTCTGCTTGCGGACCACCGCGGCCGGTGCGTGGGTCATGAACTCTCCTCTGTCGGTTCTTCGACGACGTCCTCATAGCCAGCCAGCGCTCGGTTCCAGAATGTGTCGAGTTGGTCGCGTAATGCGGCCACACCAGCCGGGTTGAGCCGATAGATACGGCGGGTGCCAGCCATCCGATCGGTGACCAGCCCCGCATCCTTGAGCACCTTCAAATGCTGGGACACCGCAGGCCTGCTGACCGGCAACTCGTCAGCCAGTTCGCCAACGGCCCGTGGCCGCTCGGCCAGACACGCGACGATCGCACGCCTGGTGCGATCGCCCAGCGCATCCCATCCATCACCCTCTTGGTTAGTGCCCACGAACGGTAAGTATTCACTTACGGAAGGCGTCGGTCAAGAGCGCCCGCACCTTTGCCTCGCACGTGATCTAAGGACTGCCGACTAGCGTCTGCTGGTATGGCGCGTACCCGTCTTTACCGCAACGGTGTTCTGGAATCGGAGAACTTCCCGGTGGCGGAGATCTCGGACTATCTGGTCGATACGACCGCGACGGTCTGGCTGGACATGTGCTCCCCGAGTGCGCAGGACCTGGCGAGGATCGGCGAGGAGCTGAGTCTGCATCGGCTTGCCGTGGAGGACGCGGTGAATGAGCATCAACGACCCAAGCTCGATCGCTATGACACCCACGCGTTCCTGACGGCGTACACGGTGCGGCTCGACGCCGCCAGCGGGGTATTGGAGAAATCAGAGCTGGCCGCGTTCATCACCGAGCGGGCACTGGTCACCGTGCGCAAAAGTGAGAACTTCGATATCGATGAGGTGGTGCGACGGTGGGACGCCGCCGCTGAACTCGCCAAAAGCGGGGTGGGGTTCCTGGTGCACGGGTTGCTCGACTATGTCGTTGACAGCCATTTCGAGGCGGTGCAGTCGTTGGACGAGCAGATCGAAGCGCTCGAGGATCTCGTCTTCGCCGACCGTGCCGACTATCGGGAATTGCAGCGGCGTTCACTGCGCCTGCGTAAGAGCCTGGTCACCTTGCGCCGGGTGGTGCTGCCGATGCGGGAATTGGCGAATGCGCTGATGCGCCCCGACCTGCACGTCGTCGACGACACGATGATGCCTTACTACCAGGATGTCTACGATCACATCCTGCGTGCCGCCGAATGGACCGAATCCCTGCGTGATCTGGTCACGACCATCCGCGAGACACAGCTGACGCTGCAGGGCAATCGGCTCAACTCGATCATGAAGAAGGTCACCAGCTGGGCAGCGATCATCGCGGTGCCCACCGCGATCACCGGCTTCTACGGACAGAACGTGCCCTATCCCGGATTCCAACAAGCCTGGGGATTCTGGGTATCCACGATGGCCATCATCGTCATCTCCGGCACCCTTTACGTGCTGTTCAAGAAACGCGACTGGCTCTGATCGCAACGTCGACCAGCATCTTCTTGCCGGTCGGTTGGTGATTGATGCTGTATTCGAGCTGAGCAGCCGCGGGCGGTAGGTGCAGCGCGGGGATGTTGGCGTTGTGCGAGTCGCTCGCCGTCGGAGCCTTCGGCGATCACGATCTCGAAGGCCGCGTCGGTGGCTCATGTCGGCGATTGCCGACGGTAGCGCGTGAACGGTGCTGGGACATGTCGTCGTCGTGGGCCATACCTTTCGTTATGCCCCCAGGTTGGTGCTCTGTGAAGGAGACACGACCACCGCCTTCGAGCGCAGCGCGGTCGATTCCACGGAGACGGCCGCCGCCCGGCTGGTGGTCGGATCCTGAATACGTCCCTGAATGACGGCGAGCCGGGTGAGCAGCGTCTGCGCGAAGGCGGCCTGCAGGGCGGCGCTGCCCCGCTGGACGGTGTACACGGTGAGCAGCGCTACGGCACCGACGATCGTGTTGAAAACTGTCCGGTTGTGGGCGGTGTCCGCGCCCATGATCGTCTCGACGACGATGTCGTGGCTGTCGCCATAGGGAATGAATCTGCCCCAAAACCAGTACGTCAATCCACCCAGTGTCATTGCCCACCACACAGTCGGCAGCACGAACGTGATGATCGCGATCGGTAGGTTGACGACTGCGTACAACAGATCCAGCCAGCTCTGCGCCTGCCCGATCGGTGCGGTGATCCGACGGAACCACCCCGCCCCCTCCGGTGCCTGGGCGTACCGAGGCCGTGGCGCCGCCCTGCCCGTCAACTGTAGAAGGCGTACGCGCTCGATGTCGGCGAAACCGCGCGCGAGCAGCAGCGTCAGCGCGAGCAGTGGAATCCCGATGAAGATCACCACTGTGCCGATGCTCGCGGCGAAGAGGGACACAAGGAGGCTGAAACTGACCAATGCGAGGGGCAATCCCAAGAATGTGTATGCGAAGTCGAGGCCCAAGCGCCGGATGATCGTCACGAAGACAACGCTAAGACCACACCCAGCGAGACCTCATCCAACCCCGGTAGGGGATCGGGCTACCACCAGGGAGGGACGGCAATTGCCACTACTCGCTGCGAGACCGCGCGATATGCGGCATGGTGGCGCATTCCGCAGGAATACCAATCGGCACGGCCGGTTGAACTTCCGCCGGGCCGCGCTGGCCGGTTCTGCCAGCGCGATCAGGCCGGGTAGGCCGGGCGCATTACTGCGCCCGGCCCCTCGGAACGGGACGTGCACATTACTGTGCGTCCGGCTCGAGCAAGCCCGTGGAGGTCAGGTGCTGTCGTCGCCGTACGCGTCTTGACTGTCCGCCAATCCTGTAGCGGGGCAATCGAAGACGTTGCCCTCTGGTCCGTTCACCGGGTATCCGGCGTCTAACTCACTACGCACCAGCGGAGGGGCCAGTGACTACCGTGATGGTTTCCCGTTGCCTTTCGGCTACTGGCATTGGTTTCTCGGGCCATCCCAAACCCGCTCGGGGAGTTCAGCTTTCCTCACGGTCGGCCTACCCGGCACCAGCTTTCGATGCCTGGACCCCGTCGGGGTTACCACGTTCCACACGCGCGAGATACGACCGGGGAGGGTGCCTTCTCTATCCCGGGGACGGCGGTGCTCTCCCGGTCGAGTGCCGTCCCCGACCGGCGCCTGCCGCCTTGCAACGGCCAGTGCCTACCCCCCTGCCAACTGCTATCCATCGAGCAGGGTCCCGCATTACGAGACATCAACGAAGGTTCACGCGATTCACCCCTCCGGTCTGCCCCTGACCCGTGACCCCCGGATGGAACGAGAACTTTTCGGTGTTTCCCTGAGCTTCGCACCCTGCCGTTACCAGCAACGCACGTCAGAGCTGCCAGCGGACGCCGGATAATCCGGGTGGATGGACATATGGGTCCGGGCTGGCGGACATGATTTCTCCGGATGGGCGGACGTCTGGGTCTCCGGGACACGCCTGAGTAAATGCGAAACGGGATCTCTTCGGGCGGGTTGGCTGAGTGGTGTGTGATCGCTCGCCAACTGCGTCGAAGGGATCCCGTTGACCAAGTCTGACAGGGAGATCATGGAGATTCTGGAAGCGTTCGATTTGACACGCTGCGCGCATTCGGCGGCAGCGTTGTCGGGGGTGGATGAGAAGACGGTGGCCCGGTATGTCGCGATCCGCGACGCGGGCCGCGATCCGCTGGTGAAACTGCCGCGGCCGAAGTCGATCGACCCGTTCGTGGGCAAGATCGAGGAGTGGGTCGACAAGTCCCAGGGCAAGGTGCGCGCTGATGTGGTGCATCAACGACTGCAGGCGATGGGGTTCACCGGCACCGACCGCTCGACGCGCCGCGCGGTCGCCGAGGCGAAGACGGCGTGGAAGGCCGGCCACCGCAGAAAATATCGGCCGTGGCTGCCCGAGCCGGGCATGTGGCTGCAATTCGACTGGGGTGAGGGCCCGAAGGTGGCTGGTCGGCGGACCCAGTTGTTCTGCGCCTGGCTGGCGTGGTCACGATATCGGGTGGTGATCCCGTCGTGGGATCAAACCCTGGGTTCGCTGGTGCTGGGCATTGATGTGACGTTGCGCCGGATCGGTGGCGCCCCAACGTATTTGCTCACCGACAACCCGAGAACGGTGACGGTGGACCGGATCGCAGGGCTGCCGGTGCGGCATCCGGAAATGGTCGCGGCCGGAAGGCATTACGGCTGCAAGGTGGAAACATGCGAGCCCTTCGATCCGGAGTCCAAGGGCGGCGCGGAACACACGGTGAAGATCGCGAAAGCCGATCTGGTGCCGACCACGGCGAATCTGCTGCCCGAGTATTCCTCGTTCACCGAGCTGGCGGATGCGTGCTGGGCGTGGTGTGAACGCATCAACGCCCGCCCGCATCGCGAGACCGGTGTCGCGCCGATCGCTCGCCTGGGGATCGAGCGTCAGCATCTGCATGTGCTGCCGGGCGAACCGCATGCGATCGCTCTGGGTGAGGAACGCCTCGTCGGTGACGACCAGACTGTTCGATGGGGGTCGGTGCGGTATTCGACCCCGGACGGGCACCAGGGCGCCAAGGTGTGGTGCCGCGTCGCCGGTGAGGAGTTGGTCATCACCGCCCGAACCCCGCACGGGCTGGCCGAGATTGCCCGCCACCAGCTTTCGACGCCCGGTAATCCGCGCATCCTCGACGAGCACTATCCCCATCACGCGGGCGGGGATCTACCGCGGGTGCGGAAATTGCGGCCTCGGACGGTTGAGGAGATCGCGTTTCTCGACCTCGGTGAAGGCGCCCGCCGCTGGCTCACCGAAGCCTCGGCCACCGGGGTGTCGCGGATCCGGGCGAAGATGACCCGGGCTCTCGAGCTCGCCGCTATCACCGGGGCCGATGCGGTCGACGAAGCTCTCGGTGCCGCTGCGGTCGCCGGACGGTTCGACGACGGCGACACCGCCGCCATCCTCGATCACCTCGCCAAGTTCTCCAGCCTCGCCGACGTCGTGCGCGCCGACGAGGCGCATTCGGTCCAACCCGGGACCGCGGGCTGGGGGAGGTTCGGAGCATGAGCCACCCGAAAGCCCCGGCGCTGCCCGACGAACTGGAAGCGATCTGCCGCCGGATGCGGCTGCCGTATCTGCGCAAGGCCGCACCCGATGTCCTGGCCACCGCCCGCGCCCAACGCTGGGACCCCGCAGAGGTAGTTCGGGTACTACTCAACGAGGAGGTCACCGGACGCAACTCCGCCACCCGCCGCCAACGCCGCAAACGCGCGAATTTCCCCACTGGCAAGACGTTTTCGTCGTGGCTGCCGGAGGAGTCAACGATCTCCGAAGCAACGCAGAATGCGCTTTCCACTCTGGAATGGGTTGGGCGACATGAGAATTTAGCTGTCGCTGGCCCCTCCGGCACGGGCAAGAGTCACTTCGTCGAAGCCCTCGCGCATTCGGCGATCGAGAAAGATCTGCGGGTGTCGTGGTTCACCCTCGAATCCCTGGCCACCATGATCGGCAAGGCCAAGGTCGACGGCTCGATCGCTCGCGCGGTTGCCCGCATCTGCTCTTGCGATCTGATCGTGGTTGATGACATTGGCATGTTGCCGGTTGGCGCTGACGCCGCCGAAGCGTTCTACCGTGTCATCGACGCCGCCTACGAGCGGCGTTCTATCGCGGTGACCAGCAATATCCACCCCAGCGGATTCGATTCGATCATGCCCAAAACTTTGGCCACCGCGACCGTCGATCGGCTCCTGCATCATGCGCACCTGGTGCTGACGAAAGGTGATTCCCACCGGCTGGCCGAAGCATTCGCCGGCAAGGGGGTGACGCCACTGACCTGACCTGATTCAGCCGGAGAACTGATGTCCACCGGCCCGAAGATCTGCTGTCCACCCAACCGGACCCGTCAAGTCCACCCGCCCGGAGGTCCCGCTGCCCGTTGACAAGAGAGCGGGGCCGGGCATCGAGCACGAGCCCGGAACTCACACAGCCGAAACCACGTTCGGCCCTCCTATCTGCGAGTTCACTCGCATCGTGTGACCTCGTGTCGCAACGGCAGTAGCGGACGTTCCAGAGGTGTTGGTGGCCAGCCGAACAACAAGCCCGGCGACCGCCCGTACTCCCCGTGTTCATCGAGACGGGCCGGAATATGACAAGGTCGTCAGGCGGCGAATGCTAGGCCGAGTTCGATCGAGTTTGGTTGACTGGAAACGTATTTGGGTGCCGGGTTGAGGGAGGCATGCGATGAATGACAGGACAGGCGATGTGGTCATCTCAGGTCAGAAGACGATGACGCCCTTCGATGACATCTACGACCAGCCCGATCCTCGCGCCTACTTCCGAGCGCTCGAGGCTTACGAGTACCGCACGCCCCATCACGCCCAGAGGATCTTCCGGCGCACGGTTGCCGCCCGCACCAGGGCCAGAATCGCTCGAGGTGCGAACCCGAGGGCGGTGCTCGACATCTGTTGCTCCTACGGTATCAACGCCGCCCTGCTCAACTACAACCTCACGTTGGATGATTTGTATGCGCACTACCTTTGCCCGCAGGCAGCCGAGCTCACGACCGCTGAGCTGATCGAATGGGACCGGACCTTCTATGCGGCACATAGACGACCTGATGCAGTTCCGGCTTTCGGACTCGACATCGCCGCCAACGCCATCACCTACGCACGCACTGTCGGACTCCTGGACGAGGGCTTTACCGAGAATCTCGAGACCGCGCCGCCCACCGCGGCGCTGCTGGACGCCGCACGCCGCACGTGGCTGATCACCATCACCGGCGGTGCCAGCTTCCTGTCTGCCCGCACCTTCCGGCCACTACTGGCCCATACCGAAGAGACGGTGTGGGTTGCCGCGTTCGTACTGCGCACCGGCTCCTACGAGCACATCGCCGAATGCCTGGCCGAGGCCGGTCTGATCACCGAAAGAGTCGCCTCGCCGACCTTCCCGCAACGCCGTTTCACCAGCGTCCACGAGCGCCGGTACGCCATCGACGCAGTGACCTCGACTGGCGAGGCCCCTCAGGGGAAGGAGTCCGACGGCTATTTCCACACCGCCCTCCACCTGTCCCGTCCTGCGGTCGACACCAGCACGCATCCCGTCTCGGAACTGGTGGCCGAAGCTGAGCCGTTCTAGACGGGTGTCCTCGAATCGTTTGCGGCCTCCCGCAACGACACCGGCTCCAGCAGGGCGTCGGAACAAGTTGCGGCCGTGGCTATTTCGATCCGCTGCACAATCCGGACATCGGCATTTCCGTGCGTTCGGACGCAGATCAGGTTGACCTATCAGGCCGAGGTCGCCAATGAAAATCCCGGACAGCGCCGTGAGCATGTTTGGCGAACAGTATTCAGGGTGAGACCGAGAACGGTCAGCACGTGGAGGCAGGCCGCGGGTGCACAGGTCAGGTGAGAAGGTGGGCGAGCAGACGGGCGGGAGCGTCTTCTTGTAGCAGGTGTCCGGCATCCTCGATCCAATACAGCGGTGCCTGCGGGAGGTGCTCGTGCAGCCAGTGGCCGTACTCCGGGGGCAGGATCTTGTCTTGCCGACCCCACAGCAACTGGACCGGAATGTCGATTCCCGAGAGCAGCGCCTCGAACGGTTCGGTGTCGGCTTGGGCCAGCTGTCGGTATTGGCGGTAGTAGGCGGCCTGCCCCGATGGACCGAGCCAGGGTTGCAGGAAGGTCTCCAGTACCCCGGGCCGGAACCCGGCGTGGGTCGCGTTGCGCAGATGCGCGGAAACCAGGGCCTCATGGGCGTATCCGGGCAGCTGCTCGAACACCTCGTGGTGGGTACGCATCAGCGCGAACAACCCCCGCTCCCAAGGGCCGCCGCTGACACAGTCGAACAGGGTCAGATCGCGGAAGCGGGCGCCCTCTAGCAGCAGCGCACGCAACACCACCGCACCGCCGATATCGTTGGCCACCACGGCCGGGGCCGACTCGGCGGTGTCGAGTTCCCAGTAGCGCAGCAACCCGGCGAACCGGCGGGCCTGCGCGGCCAGTGTCAGGTCCTGGCCCTCGGCCTGCTCGGAATAGCCGTAGCCGAGCTGGTCGAACACGTAGACGGTGTACCGCTCGGCCAAGGCGGGAGCGATCTCCCGCCACAGGAATGAGGAGTAGGGCGTGCCGTGGACCAGCACTATCGCCCGCTCGCCGTTTCCGAGCTTGGCCCAGCGCACCGCGCCCCCGTCGACCTCCACCGATTCCGGCAGCTCCCACGTCATGACCGCCACCTTTCGCCGCTCACCTATCCCGGGTTCGATCACTTCCTCTTCCGGCACCACCACCCTATCCACGGTGTCCCCCGCGCTCCCATCGACGCAAATCTGTCCAAGGTGCCATGGGTCCGGATCGCTCGCTCATCGGAGCTATGTGAGCGCGTTGAAACGGCCCGAGTTCACTTGGGCCGTTGACTTCTGCGGGGTGCTGTCGACCGCGCCGAAACGCGCGGGTCGCGGCAGATGTGTACGTTCCTCAACGCGCGGGTCGCAGCTAGTGCGTTACGGAGCGTCTTACGGTGATGAGCGGATGTTCGGTCCTCGAACGCGCTGCGGCATTCACGTACTGCGGTGATCAGATCCATCCGCAGCCGCGCACGTTCCTCGGCCGCGAGCGCCTCGCCGGGCGGTGTGGCGTCGACAGCGGCGGCGATGGCGAGCATGCGGCGCTGGGCTGTATCGATCTTGTGTGCGGCGGCGGCGATGTTGTGCCGGGCACCGGGGGAGTCGGCCAGCGTGGCGTGGGCAGGGTTGGGAGACGACCGTGTCGCGAGGACAGTGGCCATCACGTCGAGGGCGCCGCGCGCCGCACCCTACAGCGGTGCGAACAGGCCCACCGCGATCGCGATGTTGGACAGTGCGGCAGCGATCCGAGATCCTGCCCCATGGACGAAGTCCACTCGCGACAATCCCTAGCTGTTTAAGCGTTGTGCTGATTGGGTAATCCCGCTCTGACCCGGAGTATATCCAGGTCAGAGCGGGAAGCGCCCCCGGCAGGAATCGAACCTGCGACCTAGGGATTAGAAGGCCCTTGCTCTATCCAACTGAGCTACGGAGGCAGTGGGTTCCACCATGGCCGACATTGGTCGTGCTGTCCAGCGCGCCAATTATAGCGACCGACCAGATGGCTACGGGTCGAGCGTGACGGCGAGTACGAGCATTGCGGCCATGATCACCTCGACCACCAGGTAGAACCAAACGGGGAAGAACGCGGGCGGGCTTTCCACGAAGCCGGACCAGATTCGGCCGAACGCCATGCCGCCCAGCGCGGCGGCGACCGCGACACAGGCCCCGAATCTCAGGTCACCGACATCGGCGGCGGCCAACCCGAGGATCACCGCGATCGCGACACCGAAACCGCCGTAGACGGCACGTACCTCGGCGCGGGCGTCCGCGCGATCGGCGAGCAGCCCGAGCGGGTCGGTGAGTTGGCTGGGCCGCAACAGCCCGTAAACGCCCATGGCAGCGAAGAACAACGCCACCAAGGCAATCAACACGATCGACACGATCGACATTGCACCTCCGTGATCCGCCGACCACCCTATCGGCACAAACCCGGCGCGGCCACGCGACAACAATCGAACTACGCTCAGTCGTATGTCGTCAGCGCAGGACCCGTCCGCTTCACCTGATCTGGAGGTCACTCGGACGGCGGCGACATACGCCGTGGTGATCGCGCTCACGGGCGCGATCGCGGCGGTGGTCGCCGCGCTTGTCGTCGGCCTGTCCGCGACCCAGGCATTGAGTCTGCTCGGCATTCCGGATCCCGGCGCGCTGACCACCTACGGCCTGCCCGCGGTGCGCGCGCTCGCCGATCTGTCGGCGGCGCTGACGGTCGGTTCGCTGTTGTTCGCCGCATTCCTGGTGCCGCCGCAAGCGAACGGACTGCTCGACGTCGGCGGGTACCGGGCGGTGCGCCGCGCCTCCAATTTCGCGCTCATCTGGGCTTGCTGTGCGGCGCTGCTCATTCCGTTGACGGTGTCCGACACCACCGGGCAGCCCGTCGGTAATACCCTGCGCCCGGAGGCACTGTGGCGCGCCATCGATCAGATCGAGCTGGCCGGCGCCTGGCGCACCACGATGGTCTTCGCGCTGATCGTCGCGATCGGTGCCAGGGTCGCGTTGCGCTGGGGCTGGACCCCGGTGCTGTTCGCCGCGTCCATCGTGACGATGATGCCGCTGGCGCTGACCGGGCATTCGTCCTCCGGCGGCGCGCACGACCTCGCCACCAACAGCCTGATCCTGCACCTGATTTCGGCCGCGGTGTGGGTCGGCGGCCTCTTCGCGCTACTGGCGCACGCACGCCGCGGCGGCGCGCACACCGACCTCGCCGCGCGGCGTTTCTCGCTGACCGCCACCATCGCGTTCGTCACCATCGGGGTCAGCGGAGTGATCAACTCCTGGGTCCGGGTCCCGTGGGACGAACTGTTCACCACCACCTACGGCAGGCTGGTGCTCGCCAAGGCCGCCGCGCTGATCGTGCTCGGCCTGATCGGCTTCGCGCAGCGGCGCGCCGCGCTGCCCGCGCTCGCCGCGAACCCGAAGGATCGCGGTGCGCTGATCCGTTTCGCCGGTGTCGAGGTGCTGGTCTTCGCGGCGACCATGGGCCTCGCGGTCGGTCTCGGTCGCACCCCGCCGCCACCGCCGACGCACATACCGACACCGGCCGAGGTCGAACTCGGTTACAACCTGGCCGGGTCGCCGACTGTCGCGCGGATGCTGTTCGACTGGCGCTTCGACCTGATCTTCGGAACGCTGGCGATCGTGCTCGCGGTGCTGTATCTGCTTGGCGTGCGCCGACTTCGGGCCCGCGGCGACGCGTGGCCGATCGGGCGGACCATCGCCTGGCTGTCCGGCTGCGCGGTGCTGCTGTTCGCCACCTCGTCGGGGGTCGGGCGGTATTCGCCCGCGATGTTCAGCGTGCACATGGGTGCGCATATGGCGTTGTCCATGCTCGCGCCGATCCTGTTCGCGCTCGGTGGCGTGGTGACGCTGGCGTTGCGGGCCTTGCCGCCCGCAGGACGCACCGGCGCACCGGGGCCACGCGAGTGGATTCTCGCCGCGGTACACAACCCGGTGTCGCGTTTCCTGACCCATCCGATTGTGGCGTCGGTCATCTTCGTCGGCGGGTTCTACGCGCTGTACCTCGGCGGGATCTTCGATACATACGCGAATTCGCATGCCGCGCACCTGATGATGAACGCGCACTTCCTGCTCAGCGGCTACCTGTTCTACTGGGTCGTCATCGGTATCGACCCCAAGCCGCGCCAGGCGGAGCCGCTGACCAAGCTCGGCATGGTGTTCGGCTCGCTGCCCTTCCACGCCTTCTTCGGCATCGCGCTGATGAGCATGAACACGGTTCTGGGCGGCTGGTTCTACCGTGGTCTCGGCCTCGGCTGGAACGGCGACCTGATCGGCGACCAGCGCACCGGCGGTAGCCTGGCCTGGGCGCTCGGTGAGGTGCCGCTGGTAGTAGTGATGCTCGCGCTGCTCACCCAGTGGTCGCGCAGCGATCGACGACTGGCGCAGCGCACCGATCGGGCCGCCGACCGCGACCACGACGCCGCCCTCTCCGCACACAACGCGATGTTCGCGGAGCTGGCAAAACGTGACCGAGGGGTACACAAGTAGTAGTCGCAATGCCTTTGGGCATGAAGTCTCAGGTCATGGTGGTATCGAGTTGGTCAAGGTGTTGTTGTGAACGAGCGGTCCGTAGTCTTCTCCGAACACAGACCGATCGATCGGATCTACCGATCCGATGTGCGGGCCGCGCGTAGGCGGCTGGCCGGACGGATCCGCAAGACGCCGGTCTTCCACACCTCCGTCGCCGGGCCGAACGGTCCGGTGCCGGTCACGATGAAGCTCGAATACCTCCAGCACGGCGGCACTTTCAAGGTTCGGGGGAGCCTCAACGCGCTGCTGGAGTCGCCAGACGACATCGACCAGGTGGTGATCGCCTCCGCGGGCAACGCCGGTATCGCCGCTGCGCTGGCCGCGGCGCAGCTCGGAAAGTCGTGCACCGTCATCGTTCCGGAGTCGGCCCCGCACACCAAGGTCGCCGCGATGTGGTCGCATGGCGCCGAGGTGCTCTGGCACGGAACGACTTACGCCGAGGCGCTCGGTTACGCCAACGAGCTGGCCGCGGAACGCAACGCTTTGCAACTGCACGCCTACGACCTGCCCGCCATCGTCGCGGGGGCGGGTGTGGTCGGCCTGGAGATCGAGGAACAGGTGCGCGGGCGGCCGTCGGTGCTGGCCGCGGTGGGCGGCGGCGGGCTCGTCTCGGGTATCGCGGCCGCGATCGGGCGTCGCCAGCAGGTGGTCGGCGTTGAGCCGGAGGGTATTCCCACGCTGCACGCGGCGTTGTCGGCGAATCGGCCGGTCGAGGTAGGCGTGTCCAGCATCGCGGCGGAATCCTTGGGCGCCACCAGGATCGGCGATATCGCCATGGACATCGCGCGGCGCTATCAGGTGCGTTCGCTGCTGGTGACCGATGACGCGATCGCGACCGCCCGTGACTATCTGTGGCGCGAGTTTCGCATCGTCGTCGAGTTCGCCGGTGCGGCAGCGTTGGCCGCGGTGCAGAGCGGAGTCTACGTGCCAGCACCCGACGAGCGCCCGGTGATCGTTCTCTGCGGCGCGAATACCGATCTTTCGGTGCTGTAACCACTTTCGCACTTTCCGGACCCCTCGGCGGCATGGAAAGAAGCACCGGATATCCACATTCGAGAAAGTTGTCCACATTCTCGGATCGAGGCGCCCAATCGCCCGTCGAATCGGTGAGGCTTGAGGAGTCCTCCTCGCGGGGAGGAAGTCCCCGGGCAACCGCCACGGGCCGAATGCGAAGGGGCGTAAAGATGTACGAAGCGAACGCGACCGTTATCGGCACGATCGTCAACCATCCGGTGAAGCGTGAGCTGCCGAACGGTGAGCAGGTGCTGACCTTCCGGATGGCGAGCAATGCACGCCGACTGGACCACCACACGGGGGAGTGGGTGGACAACGGCACCTTGTTTCTCACCGTGAGCTGCTGGCGCAGGCTGTTGGCCGGTGTTGACGCCTCGATGCGGCGCGGCGATCCGGTCATCGCACACGGCCAGCTGCGGTCGCTCGAATATCGCAGCAAGGACGGGGTAGACCGGCGCGACCTGGAGATGCGGGCGACCGCCGTCGGCCCCGACCTCGGCCGCTGCACCGCGCAGGTGACCAGGTGGTCGGAGATGCGGAATACTGGAGACCGCTTCGGCGCTGAACACCAGGTGCCCGCAGGCGACGGGCTGGGGGAGAATAGCGCAGCCGCCGCCGCGGCGCCGCCCCTGACAACCCACCCCGAGCACGCTGGCGCCTGACCCGGCGCGGCAGACTTTTGGCCGAGCGCCGCGAGGGGTATCCGCCGGTTCAACTCACCGCTTCCGACACCGATAGGCTTCCTCCTTATGGCTGAGTTCATTTACACGATGAAGAAGGTTCGCAAGGCGCACGGTGACAAAGTCGTGCTCGACGATGTCTTCTTGAACTTCCTTCCCGGCGCCAAGATCGGTGTCGTCGGCCCGAACGGCGCCGGTAAATCCAGCGTGCTCAAGATCATGGCCGGACTGGACCAGCCGAACAACGGCGAAGCGTTCATCGCGCCCGGCGCGACGGTCGGCATCCTGATGCAGGAGCCGGCGCTGAACGAGGAGAAGACGGTCCGCGGCAATGTCGAGGAGGGCCTCGGCGAGGTGAAGGTGAAGCTGGATCGCTTCAACGAGATCGCCGAGCTGATGGCCACCGACTACTCCGACGAGCTCATGGACGAGATGGGCAAGCTACAGGAGTACCTCGACCACGCCGACGCGTGGGACGTCGACTCCCAGCTCGAGCAGGCCATGGACGCGCTGCGCTGCCCGCCGCCGGACGAGCCGGTCACCAACCTCTCCGGTGGTGAGCGCCGCCGCGTCGCGCTGTGCAAGCTGCTGCTGAGCAAGCCCGACCTGCTGCTGCTCGACGAGCCGACCAACCACCTCGACGCCGAGAGCGTGCTCTGGCTCGAACAGCACCTCGCCGCGTACGCGGGCGCCGTGCTCGCGGTCACGCACGACCGGTACTTCCTGGACAACGTCGCCGAGTGGATCCTCGAACTCGACCGCGGCCGCGCCTACCCGTACGAGGGCAACTACTCCACCTACCTGGAGAAGAAGGCGCAGCGGCTCGAGGTCCAGGGCAAGAAGGACCAGAAGCTGCAGAAGCGGCTCAAGGACGAGCTGGCCTGGGTCCGCTCGGGTGCCAAGGCCCGCCAGGCCAAGAACAAGGCCCGCCTCGGCCGGTACGAGGAGATGGCGGCCGAGGCCGATAAGCACAGGAAGTTGGATTTCGAGGAGATCCAGATTCCGGCCGGTCCGCGCCTCGGCAACGTGGTGGTCGAGGTCTCGCATCTTGACAAGGGCTTCGGCGACCGTCAGCTCATCAAGGATCTGTCGTTCACGTTGCCGCGCAACGGCATTGTCGGCGTCATCGGCCCGAACGGTGTCGGTAAGACCACGCTGTTCAAGACCATCGTCGGGCTCGAGGCGCCGGACAGCGGCGAGGTCAAGGTCGGCGATACGGTCAAGCTGAGCTACGTCGACCAGAACCGCGCCGGCATCGACCCGAAGAAGAACGTCTGGCAGGTCGTGTCCGAAGGGCTCGACTTCATCCAGGTCGGTAACCAGGAAATGCCGTCGCGCGCGTACGTCAGCGCGTTCGGCTTCAAGGGTCCGGATCAGCAGAAGCCTGCCGGGGTGCTCTCCGGTGGTGAGCGGAACCGGCTGAACCTGGCGCTCACCCTCAAACAGGGCGGCAACCTGATCCTGCTCGACGAGCCGACCAACGACCTCGACGTGGAGACCCTCGGTTCGCTGGAGAACGCGCTCGAACAGTTCCCCGGCTGCGCCGTGGTCATCTCCCACGATCGCTGGTTCCTTGACCGCACCTGTACCCACATCCTGGCGTGGGAGGGCGACTCCGACAACGACGCCAAGTGGTTCTGGTTCGAGGGCAACTTCGAGGCCTACGAGGCCAACAAGATCGAGCGCCTCGGCCTGGAAGCGGCCCGCCCGCACCGGGTTACGCACCGCAAGCTGACCCGCGACTGATCCGATTCCGGACCGGCCTCCGTCGGCAGCTGACCTGATCCGGGATCGAGCCGCGCGCGTCAACACGACGTCACGACTCGGTTCCGGCTCGGCCGCACCGATATGAGTCCGTTATGTCTCGGATCCGGCACAACCGCACCAGACCGGTCCCCACGGACATCTCGAATCTCGCTACTGTGGGACACGTGAATGCGCAGGCACAGTTCGAGCAATCGGCGGTCCCCACCGTCGACCTGGTAGCCGAGCTGAACCGAGGTGCTTCGGCCCCGCTGCCGCCGCAGAAAGACCCTGTCGCACACACCTGACGTTCCTTAGTCCGAACGATGCTGTGCCGAGATCATTCATCCGAGCTGGGCAATCGCGTGGCGAACACGGCCGTGATGGTGAACACCCCAGGATTGGAAGGGATTTCACCCCCTCGTCTTCCACGCACAGCTACTCTCGGACCGGCGTCGCTTTGTTACGGAACCGAATCCGAGGAGTTGGCGAAAAAATGACGGTCTCGTCCGAATTGTCCAGTGCGGCGTGGGCCGCTGGTTTGCCGCAGGCACTGCGTGGCGAACTTGCGACCCTCGAGGAGGCGTATTTCCGCCACGTCGACGCTGGCGATGTGGACTGCGCGATCACCGGCATCACTCAAATCTTCCGGCGGCACATGGAGTTGGCCATGCACCGCCCGGCGGACCGGGCGTTGGTCCGGGTGTACCACCCCGACGACGGCTCCGGCCTCGGCGCGGCGGTACAGCTGGTCACCGACGACATGCCGCTACTTGTCGAGTCGATCACCTCATCGCTGAACCGGCTCGGCGTCAGCGTCAGCGAAGTGATCCACCCGATCTTCGAAGTCGAGCGCGATGCCGACGGCCTGCTGCAGCATGCCGCCCCGCACGAGGTCGACGGCACGAACGGCGCGACCGCGTTGCGCGAGTCGTGGATGCACCTGCAACTGCACCCGTCCACCAGCCGGGCGCTGCTGAGCCGGATCGAATCCGGCATGCCGAACGTGGTCGCCGACGTGCGCCAGGTCATCGGCGACACCGAGTCGATCAAGGATGTGCAGAGCAGGCTGGCCGACGATCTGGAGCTGGCCGCGAAGTCGGGCACCGCGCCGTTCGCGGACACCGACCTGGTCGACACCGCGAACCTGCTGCGCTGGCTGGCCAGCGGTAACTTCACCGTGCTCGGCTACGCCCGCTACCAGCTGAGCTCGGAGCAGGGGCGGGAAAGCTCCAACCCGATGCCTGGCACCTGCCTCGGCGTGCTCCGGCCCGACGTCGGCACCGATTTCCGGGTGCCGATCAACGCCGTCGACCGGCCGCTGCTGATGCTGACCCAGGGCCTGGTGCCCGCCACCGTGCATCGCTCGGTGTACCCGTACTTCATCGGCGTCGCCGACTTCGACGACGCGGGCACCATCGTCGGCGAGCATCTGTTCATCGGCGTCTTCACGGTCACCGCGGTGCACGAGAACGTGCTGGATATTCCGGTGATCGAGCGCAGGGTGCGCGCGGTGATCGAGGAGAGCGGATTCGACCTGGAGTCGTTCTCCGGGCAGGCGATGCTCGAGGTCATCCAGTCCTTCCCGCGCACCGAGCTGTTCTCCTCCGACGCCGAGACGATGCGCCGGACCGCCCTCGCGGTACTGAACATCGGGCTGCGCCGTCAGGTTCGCCTGTTCCTGCGCGCGGACGGTTACGGCCGATTCGTGGCGTGCATGGTCTACCTGCCGCGCGACCGCTACACCACCAGGGTGCGGCTGGAGATGCAGGACATCCTGGTCCGCGAACTGGGTGGCGTCTCCATCGACTACTCCGCCAGGGTCGGCGAAAGCGACTTGGCCAGTGTGTATTTCACGGTGCGCATGCCGGAGGCGGAGCACGGTGCGCCGCGCTACGCGGCACCGGCCGCGGACACCTCCGAGGCGAACCGGCTGCGCATCCAGGCGCTGCTCGGCGAGGCGAGCCGCACCTGGGAAGACCTGCTGAACGACGAGGTGAGCACCTCGACGATGCTCGACCCCGCGGTGGTGCAGCGCTACTCCGAGGCGTTCCCGGACGCCTACAAGGAGGACTTCGAGGCAGGCCGTGCGCTCGGCGACATCGTCCGCCTGGAGCACCTGCGTGACGGCGGCATCGACCAATACCTGTACCGCAACGTCGAATCCGACCCCGGTTCGTGGCGATTCTCGCTCTATGTCGCCGGACCCGGTATCTCACTGAGCCAGGTGCTTCCGGTCCTGCAGAGCCTCGGCGTCGAGGTGGTCGACGAGCGGCCGTACCAGCTCGAGCTGGAGGCTCAGCCGGGCGGTGACCCGAGCACCGGCGGGGAACGCTGGATCTACGACTTCGGTCTGCTTGCCCGCCCCGAGTTGCTGCGCAGCGCGCTCGACCGGGATCTGGACGCCGAGCTGCTCGAGTCGTCCAAACGGGCGGCCGTGCTCGAGGCGGAGGTTCGCGGTCTGCGCGAGCGGTTCACCGAGGCCTTCGAAGCGGCCTGGTATGGCCGCGCGGAAGCGGACCCGCTCAACGAACTGGTGCTGCGCGCGCGGCTGCCGTGGCGCGCGGTATCGATCCTGCGCACCTACGCGAAGTACTTGCAGCAGGCCGGTTTTCCGTACAGCCAGGCCAACATCTCCCGGGTGCTGCTCACCTATCCGGACGTCGCGCGGCTGTTCGTCGACCTGTTCGCGGCCCGCTTCGACCCGGACACCGTCTCGGCCGACCATGCCGCCGAGTTGGAGGTCCAGGTCCGCGGCCGGATCGACGACGTGGTCAGCCTCGACGCCGACCGCATCCTGCGCGCCATCCTCAACCTGATCAGGGCGACGCTGCGCACCAACTACTACGTCACCGACGCCGAGGGCATGTCGCGTGACTACGTGTCGGTGAAGGTCGAGCCTCGCGAGATCAGCGAATTGCCCAAGCCGAGGCCACAATTCGAGATCTTCGTGTACTCGCCGCGGGTCGAGGGCGTGCACCTGCGGTTCGGCCCGGTGGCCCGTGGCGGGTTGCGCTGGTCCGACCGTCTTGAGGACTTCCGCACCGAGGTGCTCGGTCTGGTGAAGGCGCAAGCGGTCAAGAACGCGGTGATCGTGCCGGTCGGCGCGAAGGGCGGCTTCGTTGTGAAGCAGCCGCCGGCCGCCACCGGTGATCCGGTCGCGGACCGTCAGGCGCTCGGTGCCGAAGGCGTCAGCTGCTACCGCACCTTCATCTCCGGCCTGCTCGATGTCACCGACAATGTGGATCGCGCGACCGGCAAGGTTGTGCCGCCCGCCAGGGTGGTTCGCCGCGACGGCGACGATACCTACCTGGTGGTCGCCGCCGACAAGGGCACGGCCACCTTCTCCGATATCGCCAACGATGTGGCCAAGCGCTACGGCTTCTGGCTCGGCGACGCGTTCGCCTCCGGCGGCTCGGCCGGCTACGACCACAAGGCGATGGGCATCACCGCCAAGGGTGCGTGGGAGAGCGTCAAACGCCACTTCCAGGAAATGGATATCGACACCCAGACACAGGATTTCACCGTCGTCGGTGTCGGCGATATGAGCGGTGACGTGTTCGGCAACGGCATGCTGCTTTCCGAGCACATCCGCCTGCTCGCGGCGTTCGACCACCGGCACATCTTCTTGGATCCGAACCCGGACACTGCAGCCTCTTACGCTGAACGGCAGCGCATGTTCCAGCTGCCCCGCTCGTCGTGGGCGGACTATGACGCCTCGCTCATCAGCAAGGGCGGCGGCGTCTACGACCGCACGGTGAAGTCGGTTCCGATCAGTCCCCAGGTCCGAAAGGCGTTGGGGCTGGCCGACGGTGTCGAATCCCTGTCCCCGCCGGAGCTGGTGCACGCGATCCTGCTCGCGCCCGCCCAGCTGCTGTGGAACGGCGGCATCGGCACCTACATCAAGGCGAGCACCGAGGTGAACGCCGAGGTGGGCGACAAGTCCAATGACGCGGTGCGCGTTAACGGAAACCAGTTGCGAGTCAAGGTGATCGGCGAGGGCGGCAACCTGGGCGCGACAGCGCTCGGCCGCATCGAGTTCTGCCGCAGCGGCGGAAAGATGAACACTGACGCGCTGGACAACTCGGCGGGCGTCGACTGC
Source organism: Nocardia sp. NBC_01499 (assembly GCF_045040275.1). Classification (NCBI taxonomy): domain Bacteria; kingdom Bacillati; phylum Actinomycetota; class Actinomycetes; order Mycobacteriales; family Nocardiaceae; genus Nocardia; species Nocardia sp. NBC_01499. Next base: position 7,841,076 of record NZ_CP109426.1, read on the forward strand.
TCTGACCACGAGGTCAACATCAAGGTGCTGCTCGACGGTGTGGTCAGCGCGGGCCAGCTGCTCGAGCCGGAACGCAACCCGCTGCTCGCCTCGATGACCGACGAGGTCGCGCAGATGGTGCTGGAAGACAATGTGGCGCAGAACTTCCTGATGGGCATGTCCCGTACGGACGCACCACAGATGCTGAACGTGCACATGCGGCTCATCGACGATCTCGAGACGCGCCGCGGCCTCGACCGGGAGCTGGAGGCACTGCCCTCGGACGTCGAGCTCAAGCGCATGCTGGAGGACGGCGTCGGCCTGACTTCACCGGAACTCGCCAATCTCATGGCGCACGTGAAGCTTTCGCTCAAGGCCGACCTGCTCGACACGGATCTGCCGGACAGCCCCTTCTTCGTCACCCGGCTGCCCGACTACTTCCCGACGCCGCTGCGGGACCGGTTCGGTGCCGCGATCAAGAAGCACCGGCTGCGTCGGGAGATCCTCACCACGATGATCGTGAACGAGATGGTCGACTACGGCGGCATCACCTACGCGCACCGGTTGAGCGAGGAGACCGGCGCCACGCCCACCGACTCGGTGCGCGCGTTCGCGGCGGCCACCGAGATCTTCGGCCTGCCCGAGATGTGGGCGCGGATCCGCGCGGCCGACGCCGCCACCGCGGTGCGCGACCTGCTGGAACTGGAAACCAAACGGACACTGGACCGTGCGTCGCGCTGGTTCCTGAGCAACCGGCCGCAGCCGATCGCGGTCGGCGCGGAGATCAACCGGTACTGCCAGGACGTGCAGGCGCTGGCGCCGAAGGTGCCGGGCTGGCTGCGCGGACATCACGTCGCGACGCTCACCGATCAGTCGGCCGAGCTCATCGCCCGCGGTGCACCGACCGACCTGGCCACCGAGGTGTTCGGGCTGCTCAACCTGTTCCCGCTGCTCGACATCGTCGACATCGCCGACATCACCGATCGTGATGGCGACGAGGTCGGATCGCTGTACTACGCGCTCAACGAGCACCTCAAGATCGACTGGTTGCTGCAGGCGGTGAGTCACCTGGAACGGGGCGACCGCTGGCACTCGCTGGCTCGGCTCGCGCTGCGTGACGACATGTACGCCTCGCTGCGTTCGCTGACCCTCGATGTGCTCTCCGCCGGTGACCCGGAAGAGAGCGCGGACGAGAAGATTGCATACTGGGAGTCGAAGAACCAGTCACGGCTCGGACGTGCCCGTGCGGCACTGTCGGAGTTGTTCGAGTCCGGAACCCACGATCTCGCCACGTTGTCGGTTGCAGCGCGGCAAGTGCGAAGCATGGTGAGCGGGGTGGGCGCTCAATCGGAGGTACCACGTTGACGAGTTCGTTGGACGGTAATGGGAAGGCGCAGGGTCTGAATGCTGCGCAGGGCGGCAAGGTCGTGCTGCCCAAGCGTTTTCACACCCAGGTAGAGGTCAGGTGGTCGGACATGGATGCTTTCCAGCATGTGAACCATGCCCGCATGGTGACTCTGCTGGAGGAGGCGCGCATCCCGTGGCTGCTCGAGCCAGGCCGTCCGACTGCTGAGCTCGGGACCGGCTGTGTGCTGGCCGATCTGCGGGTGCGTTATCGCGGCCAGCTGCGGCACGAGGACACTCCGCTCGATATCGCCATGTGGATCGAGCGGCTGCGGGCGGTCGACTTCACCATCGGTTACGAGGTGCGCGCCGCGAGTGCGGCGCCGGACTCGCCGCCCGCGGTGACGGCCTCCACTCAGATTGCCGCGTTCGACATGACCGCACAGCGGTTGCGTCGGCTCAGCAATGCCGAACGCGACTATCTCGCCCAGTGGAAGGACTGATCCACATAGGCGAGCGCTGGTCGAGAACGGCAGCACAGCCGTGATGGCCGAACAACGTGTATTGCACGTGTCCGATCCGGCGGAGCGAGAGAACCTCGCGACGTTCCTGACTCGGGCTGTGCGGCTGGACCCCGCGGCGGTGGTACGTATCCGCCGCCGCGGGGAGCAGTACGTTTCCGCCTGGGTGGCAACGGGTTTCGAGGCGCTCGCGGTCCGCACCATTGTCGGTGAGCTAGGCGTCGACGATGTCACCGTCGGCGCCGATATGGTGCTGGCCGGCCTCGGCTCCGGTCTGCCCATCGACCTCGGCTATTCGATGGATTCCGCATGGCGCGGCGCGCTACCCCCGGTGGACGGTTTCGCACACATCGACGACGTGCCCGCCCGCACCCTGGTCGAACTCGCCGAGCAGGGCGCGCAATTGGCCAAGGAACACGGCAGCAGCCACGGCCCACCCGCCTCCCTGCTCGACCAAACCGTGCTCACCGTCTCCAGCGCCGACACCCAGGTGCACGTCCCGATGCGCGTCGTCTTCGCCCTCACCGCAATGGATTTCATCCCGCATTCCGGTGACAAGGCCGACTCGCGCCGCATCCTCCCCACCGAAATCGTCCGCGTCCGCGCCACCAACACCTGGCTACGCATAGACGCCCGCTACGGCTCGGTAGCCCGCCGCCGCTCCGGCAGCATCACCCTCTCCCCAACCTGACCCACCCCCAAGCGCCCCACCGAAATCCGCAGGCACAGCACCTCCAAGAGCACCACGCCCCCCGAGAAATGCTGCGCCCCCACCGAATCCAGACCTTCCAATATCATGGGAAACCTGACCGCGGTGCCCCAGCGAACACGTGCGACCGACGCCGACTGCAGCCCCGTTCAAGATCATGAGGAACTGTCGGCGGCCCCTTCTCGGCCGATCCCGCCACCAGTTCCCCATGATCTTGATCCCTGCCCCGCAACGCACCATCAACCCCATCGCTTTCGAGATCCGCACCCTGACTCGGGATCCGCACCGACTCCGGGCGCCCGTAGTGGGCGGATTCCGAGTCAGGGTGCGTCTGCCTCCGACATGCCCCCGTTCACGATCAACGGGACCAGATGCACCACGAACAGGACATGACGGCGGTCCCACTCGCATTTCCCGCCACCATGTCCCATTGGATATCGGCGCCGCCGTGCGATACACCATCAACCACACCGGGCCCCATCCCGGCAGTCACCAACGGGCCGTTCATATCCCAACGGGACATGAGGGCGGCCCTACTCGCTCTTTCCCGCCACTATGTCCCGTTGGATCGCGGTCGCCGTCGCGCGGCGCACCATCAACCACACGGGCCCCGCTCCGGCAGTCACCAACGGCGCGTTCATGATTCAACGGGACATGAGGGCGGCCCTACTCGCACTTTCCCGCCACCATGTCCCATTGGATTTCGGCGCCGCCGCGCGGCACACCATCAGCCACACCGAGCTGCCCCATCTCGGCAGTCACCAACGGGCCGTTCATGTTCCAACGGGACATGAGGGTGGGCCTACTCGCTCTTTCTCGCCACTATGTGCCGTTGGATCGCAGTCGCCGCCGCGCGGAGGATTATCAACCACACGGGCCCCACCCCGGCCGCCACCAGCGGCCCGTCCATGTTCCAACGGGACATGAGGGCGGGTTTACTCGCACTTTCCCGCCCTCATGTCCCGTTGATCATGAAAACCATCCTTCGAGACCATTCCCGCCCCGAGGAACGCTCGAAAACGGCACCACAGCCAGTCCTCCCTCCGAAAACTGCCACCTCGCAACCCAAGCCGCGGCAGAGAAAGCCGGGAACCTCACCTCACGCGCTCAGCACTACCCGGGTATCCCACGGACTGCCGAAAACCTTGGGGCAGTACACCATTGGACTTCTCTCAGCACGCAGTCCCGGGCGGGTAAACCTAAAGACCTCCGCAAAAGTGAACCTACCCAGGTGTTTACCGAGCAGTGCTGGGCACGGCGCCTGCGGTACCCGGCTGTAGTTATCAGTCAGGCACGCGACGTGGGGGTTTCGGCGTGGTCATCTGGCTGTGGTTGCGTCACAAACGCTTTCGGGTTCCGAAGCCGGTCTGGTGTTCCTTGATCTCGTCCGGCCATGAGTAATCCCGAAAGCGTAACCAGCACAGGCATTCCCGCAGACAGAAACGGCGCGCTGGTTACCGCCGCCATCGAACCGAACCGTGGCTGCTACTCCCGAGCGGACGCGCGAAAGTCGGCTTACTCGACGAGCCTGTCGAAACAGGCTCCGGCGACTGAGTCTCCTACCCGGGCAATCCCACACGTTTCCAGCTGCTGGCGCCGAGCACGTGGGCAACCCTGGTAATCGAATACACCTAGGCGGCGCCTTCGCCGAGATACTGCAACCACACCGGGTCCAGGTCGGCCGTTGTAGATAACAGCCGCCAGTGCGGCCCCTTCGGAGAGACGAGCGGTGAGCGCAGCGTCCACCCGAGTTCGCTCAGCATTTTGTCTGCTTTGCGGTGATTACACGGCGCGCAGCTGGCGACGCAGTTCTCCCAGGAGTGTTCGCCGCCTCGGCTGCGTGGGATGACGTGGTCGATGGTTTCCGCTTTGCCGCCGCAGTAGCCGCAGCGATAGCGGTCGCGGTGCATGAGTGCGGCGCGGGTCATCGGGACGCGGGCCCGATAGGGGACGTGGACGTAGGTGCGCAGGCGGATCACCGAGGGGATGGCGACGGCGGCTTCGGCGGAATGGACTACCGGGCCTTCGGCGTCGTGATGGACGGTGTCGGCTTTATCGCAGATGAGCAGGACGATCGCGCGGCGCGCGGACAGAGCGGTAAGCGGCTCGTAGGTGGCGTTCAGAAGCAGCACCCGGCGCTTCAACCAGCTCGGAGTCTCATTGTGCGGCGGTGCGGAGCGGTGCGCATGTTCGTGATGCGCGCCCGGATAATGATCGGACAGGATATGCAGCGGAGTAGCCCCCGAGCCACGATTGTGGACGTCGGCGGGCTGGAGTTGTCGGTGTGTACGCGCCTCGTGTGATCTGGCGCTGTGCCGCTGCTTCATCTGGACCTCAATTTCATGATTGGCAGGATCATGCTGTTAGCTCGGCAGAGATTGCCACCCAGTTGACCATGGAACGACGGCTATTGCACGGTGATTTTCAACAATGTCCGGTTAACTGTGGCTGAAGAGCTGCCGGTCCGCGATTTTCGGCTCCGGAAAACAGCGATGTGGGCTGCCGATGCCGAGCGCGGGCACAATGGACGTCGGCGCATCCAGCGAATCGAGAGGGTCTATGACTTCGGGCGAGCAGACAGCAGCGGCTTCGGCAGAGCAGACGACAGCGTCGTTCTACGAGGCGGTCGGCGGCGCGGACACGTTCCGGCGGATCGTCGCGGCGTTCTACCGCGAGGTGGCCGACGACGAGGTGCTGCGCCCGCTCTACCCCGAACAAGATCTAGGCCCGGCCGAGCGCAGGCTGCGCATGTTCCTGGAGCAGTACTGGGGCGGCCCGCGCACCTATGGCGAGGAGCGCGGCCATCCGAGGCTGCGGATGCGGCACAATCCGTTCACGATCGGTCCGCTGGAGCGCGACGCGTGGTTGCGTTGTATGCGAATCGCCGTAGCCGAGATCGAGCCCGAGCTACTCGATGACGAGCATCGCAAGGCGCTGCTGGACTACCTGGAGATGGCGGCGAATTCGCTGATGAACGCCCCCTGGTGAGGGCGTTTGGCGCGAGAACCGAGTCGGCGCGAGGGTTTTCGGCGCGTCCGATCGGACGCTGACAATTTGCCCGAAGTTGAGATAGGTGCTCCGCCTAAGGGTTTTTGCCGCAAAACTTTGGCACTATTACGTCTGTGACTGATACACCCGCCGTACTGGTGCCGGTGGATCGCACCACGCAACCATGGTGGCGGTCGGCCGTGTTCTACCAGGTTTATCCAAGATCCTTCGCGGATTCCGACGGCGACGGGGTCGGTGATCTCCGCGGCGTACGCGAGAAGCTCGGCTATCTCGAGCTGCTCGGCATCGACGCACTGTGGGTCTGTCCGGTGATGACATCGCCGATGGCCGACGGTGGCTACGACGTCGCCGACCCCCGCGATATCGACCCGCTCTTCGGCGGCCTCGCCGCGATGGACGAGCTGATCGCCGAGGCGCATTTCCGCCACATCAAGATCACCATGGACCTGGTGCCGAACCACACCAGCAGCGAACATCCCTGGTTCCTCGCGGCGCTCGAAGCCGGACCGGGCAGCCCGGAACGCGCCCGCTACCTCTTCCGTGACGGCCGCGGCCCCGACGGCGACGCTCCGCCGAACAACTGGCCGAGCATCTTCGGCGGTCCCGCCTGGACCAGGGTCACCGAGCCCGACGGCACGCCGGGCCAGTGGTACCTGCACATCTTCGCGCCCGAACAGCCCGACCTGAATTGGGAAAACCCCGAGGTCGCCGCCGATTTCGAGAAGACACTGCGGTTTTGGCTCGATCGCGGCGTCGATGGTTTCCGCCTCGACGTGGCACACGGCATGGCCAAACCGGCGGGCCTGCCCGATATGGCGGTGGTCAAGACCGCCCTGCTCGCCAACGACGACGACGATCTGCGCTTCAACAACCCCGCGGTGCACGAGATCCACCGTCGCATCCGCAAGGTGCTCGACGACTACCCCGACGCGGTGTCGATCGGTGAGGTGTGGGTCAACGACAACGTTCGATTCGGCGAGTACCTGCGCCCCGACGAACTGCACCTGGCCTTCAATTTCCGCCTGGCTCAGACCGAATTCGACGCCGACGATGTGCGCGAGGCGATCGACAACTCCCTCGCCGCGGTCGCGCCGGTCGCCGCATCGCCCACCTGGACGCTGTCCAACCACGACATCAAACGGGAAGTCACCCGCTACGGCGGCGGCGCGGCAGGGGTGGACCGGGCCCGCGCGATGATGATGCTCGAACTGGCGCTGCCCGGTTCGGTATTCATCTACAACGGTGCCGAACTCGGCCTGCCCAACGTGGACGACCTACCCGACGAGGTACTGCAGGACCCCGCGTGGGAACGCTCCGGACACACCGAACGCGGCCGCGACGGCTGCCGGGTGCCGATCCCGTGGGAGGGCACTGCACCGCCGTTCGGCTTCACCACCGGAACGCCGTGGCTGCCGATGCCGTCCGACTGGGCCGGGCACACGGTGGAAGCACAGCTCGAAGAACTGGGCTCGACCTTGTCGCTCTACCGGATGGCCATCGAATTGCGTGGCCTGCGACCGGAATTCACCGGTGACCGGGTCGAGTGGTACGGCAGCCCGCCCGGCTGTCTCGCCTTCCGCCGTGAGGGCGGACTGGTTTGCGTGCTGAACGCGTCGACGGCGCCGACCCAGCTGCCACCCGGCGATGTGCTGCTGGCCAGCGCGCCGCTGGCGGGCGGTCAGCTGCCGCCGAACACCGCCGCCTGGCTGGTCTGACGACCCGCCCGGCTCGACACGAATCACGCTCAGTGTGACCAGAAGAGGAACTACTACACAGCATCGTCTACCGTTGGACCGTGAGCATTCTCGAGACTGTGCTGGTCTTCCTCGGCATCCCGCTGGTGGTATACGGCGCGATCGCCGGATTGACGTATCTCGGTAAGCCACTCGCCGGTGAGAAGCCCGTCCACTACGACCTCGGTCAGCAGTGGACGGCGGCGCCGGTGCTGTGGAGTGCGACCGACGAGGTGACCTCGACGGGTCACCACAATGCGGCCGAGTCATCGCATGGCCATCATGCGGCGATCGAGGCCAACCAGGCGGAGCTGATCGGAGGCCGGGCAAGTGGCAAGTTCTAATTGGCCCGCGGTGGTCGAAGCCGACCTGCCGCACGGGTACGTGGTCACCACGAGTGGACGCGTCTCCGGCGTGCACGAGGCGGGCGACGTGTTCAGGGAGGCCCCGTTCAGCGATGACGAGCGGCTGGCCATGGACAACGTGCTCACCGAGGCGACCCGAGCCACCAAGGTGCGGTTCAACGTCTACATCGGCGATCTCGGCGCTGATCCGGCCGCGGGCGCGGACGCGATCTTCCCGTCGACCCCCGAGGCGACGCGTTCGGTGCTCATCGCCGTCTCGCCCAACGACAAGGCGATCGAGGTCCGCTCCGGCCGCGACGTCGCCGACCGCGCGAACGACCGGGTCTGCCAGCTCGGCGTCACCGCCGCGTCCAGCTCGTTCCGCCAGGGCCAGCTCATCGACGGCCTGGTCTCCGCGGTCCGCGTAATGGCCGCCGCCATCGGCCGCTGAACCATTCCGCCCGAGCGGCGGAGTCACGAGCAATGCCACCGGCGCGCTCACCCCTGTGGTGAGCGCGCCGGTGGCGTTTGCGCCACCCGGCTGCGCCACCCGGCTGTGCCACCCGGCTGTGCCACCCGGCTGTGCCACCCGGCTGTGCCACCCGGCTGTGCCACCCGGCTGTGCCACCCGGCTGTGCCACCCGGCTGTGCCACCCGGCTGTGCCACCCGGCTGTGCCACCCGGCCGCGGCACACCACCGCGCCGGTTGGCCGAGCCGCGCCGCTTGTCCGGGCCGCGCAGCCGCGCCGCGAGCACTGCCCGGCTGCGCCGCACCGGCCGCACCGCACTGCGCGGCCTGTGCGCACTGCGCTGCCTGTCCGCGCCGCACCACCGCGCCGCGCCGCCCAGCCGCGCCGCGCGCACTGCCCGGCTGCACGCACCGGCCGCACCGCACCGCGCTGCCCGTCGGCACCGCGCCGCTGCCCAGCCGCGCCGCGCGCACTGGCCGCTGCACGCACCGTCCGCACCGCGCTGCACCACCGCGCTGCCCGTCGGCACCGCGCCGCACCACCGGCGCCGCCCAGCCGCGCCGCGCACCCTGCCCGGCCGCACTGCACCGCGCTGCCCGTCCGTGCCGCACCACCGTGCCGCCCAGCCGCCCAGCCGCACCGCACTGCTCGGCTGCACCGCACGCCCAGCCGCACCGCACTGCTCTGCCGCATCGCACCGCACCGCACCGCACCGCACCGCACTGTTCTGCACCGCACTGCGCTGCCAGTCCGCATCGCACTGGCTGCACCGCACCGCGCTGCCGTCGGCACCGCGCTGCACCACCGCGCTGCCCAGCCGCGCTGCGCACACTGGCCGCTGCACGCACCGCACCGCACCGCGCTGCGCTGCCCGTCCGCACCCGCGCTGCACTACCGCGCTGCCCGTCCGCACCGCGCTGCCCGTCGGCACCGCGCCGCACCACCGCGCTGCCCAGCCGCGCCGCGCGCGCTGCCCGGCTGCGCCACACCGGCCGCACTGCACCGCGCTGCCGTCCGTGCCGCACCACCGTGTGCCGCACAGCCGCGCCGCACCGGACTGCTCGGCTGCACCGCACCACGCTGCTCTGCCGCATCGCACTGTTCTGCACCGTGCCGCCTGACTGCACTGCACTGCAGCACCGCATCGCCCGGCCTGACCACAATGCCCCGCTAGAGCCTCAAATTTTCTTGTTCGCTAGCACCACATTTGGGGGTTGCCGCGTATCGCGCGGCCCGCGCAGGGTGGTCAGGTGAAGATTCTTGTGACGGGGGCTACCGGGAATATCGGACGTATGGTTGTCGACCACTTGCTTGCGGGGGGTGCCGACGATGTCAGAGCACTGACCAATCATCCGGATCGGGCCGGGCTGCCTGCCGGAGTGGAGGTCGCCGAGGGGTATCTGCGCAGGGTGTCGTCGTTGCCTGCTGCCTTCGAGGGGGTGGAGCGGATGTATCTCGCGCCGATGTTGGAGACGATCGATGAGGTTGTCTCGCTGGCCGAGCAGGCGGGTATCCGGCACATCGTCGATCTCTCCGGCGAGGCCCATTGGACGCCGATAGCGGAGGCGGTCGAGAATTCCGGACTCGAATGGACTCACCTGTTCGCCGGTGACTTCATCGAGAATGCCACGATGTGGGCCGACCAGATCCGTTCGTCCGACGAGGTCGGCGACCCGTTCCCGGAGGTCGAGAGCGTCCCGGTCGCGATGGACGACATCGCCCGCGTCGCCGCGAAAGTCCTGCTCTCCGAAGGCCATAACGGCCAGACCTACCAGCTCACCGGCCCGGAAGTGCTCACAAGGGCCGACCGCGTCAAGCAACTCGGTATCGCTCTCGGCCGGACCGTGACTGTCCGGCAAGTCCCGCGTGACGAAGCGATCGCGATCTTCGCGCGAGTCATGAACAACGCCGAGTGGTATGTCGAAGCGACCGGCTCGATGGTGGGCTGGCACCCGCAACCGAGCACCACCATCGCCGACGTCACCGGCGCCCCCGCCACCACCTTCGCCCAGTGGGCCGCGGCGAATACTGCTCTATTCCAATGACATTGGTCAACGGGGCATGACTCACACAGTCATGCCCCGTTGATCACAGCCGGTTACTTCCCGTCGAATGCCCGTGCGCGAAGGGCACGTTCGACGCCGGCCTTACCCTCGACCACCAGTCGGCGCAGCGCGGGCGGGTGGTCCCCACCGAGGAACTTGTCTGCGACGGCGACCGCATCGTCACTGATCGTCCACCCCGGGTAGAGACCGACGACCACGGTCTGCGCGACCTCGCTGGAGCGCCGCTCCCACACGCCGGGAACCTCCGCGAAGTAGCGATCCACATAGGGTGCGAGCAGCTCGGCCTGTCCCGCCGGAGCGAACCCCGTGACGATCGCGCGGGTGGTGATATTGGAGATGGAATCGTCATCCATCACCTTGGCCCAGGCCTGCTCCTTGACCTCCGCGAGCGGACGGGCGGTCGCAGCGGTCGCGGCATACCGCTTACCCGCCGCGGTCGGATCCTTGGCCAGCTCCTGGTCGATGAACGGGGTGTCGAGGCCGTCGGCGTCGATCTCACCCGCCGCTGCCAGCGCGACCACGATCCGCCAGCGCAGGTCGGTGTCGATCGTGAGCCCGGCCAGGCCGACCTTGCCGGGATCGCCGTCGAGCAGCTCGCGCAGTACCTCGGTGTGCCAGGCGGACAGCTTGGCTCCGGTGAGCGCGTTGACGAAGGCGAGCTGGTGGTCCGAGCCAGCCTCGGCCTCGCGGGCCAGCTCCAGCAGCCGGTTCGCGTAGTCGGTCCAGCCGGTGCTCGCCGCCCACTCCGGGTCGGCGTAGCTGCGCAGCGCGAGGTTCGCCTGCATCAGAAGCCGTTGCACCACACCGATTTCCGATTCCGCGCCGACGCCGGACTGCACGAGGGCGATGAAGTCGCGGGCGCGGAACTCGGCCTGGCGGGTCATCTCCCAGGCCGCCGACCAGGCGAGGGTGCGCGGCAGCGGCTCGGCGATATCGGCTATCCGGTTGACGAGCACGTCAAGCGAACCCGCGTCGAGGCGCACCGAGCAGTAGGTCAGGTCGTCATCGTTGATCAGCACGAACTGCCCGCTCGCCACGCCGACCAGTTCGGGTACCTCGGTGCGTTCGGTGGCCTGGACGTCGAGCTCGACGCGCTTGGTACGCACCAGCTTTCCGTCCTGGTCGTCGTACACGCCGACGACGAGCCGATGCACGCGACGTTCACCGGCGCCGGGCGCCGCGCCACCTTGCAGGACGGCGAACGAGGTGAACTTGCCGTCGTCGTCCACCGCGAAGTCCGGGCGGAGGGTGTTCAGGCCGGTGGTCTTGAGCCACTGCGCACCCCAGTCGGAAAGGTCACGGCCGGAAGACTTTTCGAGCGCCGAGAGCAGATCGCCGAAGGTGGCGTTGCCGTAGGCGTGGTCGGTGAAGTAGGCGCGAAGACCGGCAAGGAACGGCTCGAGACCCACATAGGCGACGAGCTGCTTGAGCACGCTCGCGCCCTTGGCGTAGGTGATGCCGTCGAAGTTCACCTCGACCGCGGCCAGATCGGGGATGTCCGCCGCGATCGGATGGGTGGAGGGCAGCTGGTCCTGCTGGTAGGCCCAGGACTTCTCCGCATTCGCGAAAGTGGTCCAGGCACTGGTGTATTCGGTCGCCTCGGACTGGCACAGCACGGAGGCGAAGGTGGCGAACGACTCGTTCAGCCACAGGTCGTCCCACCACTTCATGGTGACCAGGTCGCCGAACCACATGTGCGCCATCTCGTGCAGCACGGTCTCGGCGCGGCGCTCGTAGGACGCGCGGGTCACCTTGGACCGGAAGACGTAGTCCTCGAGGAAGGTCACCGCGCCCGCGTTCTCCATCGCGCCCGCGTTGAACTCCGGCACGAACAGCTGGTCGTACTTGCCGAACGCGTACGGAACGCCGAAGTTGTTGTGGTAGAAGCCGAATCCCTGCTTGGTCTCGGTGAACAGCCGCTCCGCGTCCATGTGCTCGGCAAGCGAAGCGCGGCAATAGATGCCGAGCGGGATGCTGCCGTGGTCGTCGGTGTAGACGTCGGTCCACTGCGTGTACGGGCCCGCGATGAGCGCGACCAGGTAGGTGCTCATCTTCGGCGTGGTCCGGAAGATGTGCTTACCCGGTTCCGCCGCAAGGGTTTCCACGACGGCGCTATTGGAGATGACCCGCCAGTCGGGCGACGCGGTGACGCTGATATCGAACGTGGCCTTCAGGTCCGGCTGGTCGAAGCAGGCGAACATCCGCTTGGCATCGGCGGTCTCGAACTGCGAGTACAGGTAGACGGCGTCGTCGGTCGGGTCGACGAAGCGGTGCAGACCCTCACCGGTGTGCGAGTACTCGCAGTCGGCCTCGACGACCAGCTCGTTGGTCGCGGCCAGGTCGGTCAGCGCGATCCCGGTGGACTCGTCGTAGCCGGAGACGTCGAGCGCGGTGCCGTTGAGCACCGCCGAACGCACGCCGCGGGCCACCAGATCGATGTAGGTGCTCGCGCCCGGCGTCGCGGTGAAGGTGACCGTGCTGCGCGAGCGGAAGGTCTGCTCGCCCGGTTTGCCCGCACCGTCGGTCAGGTCCAGGTCGATGCGGTAATTGTCGACCGACACGGTCGACGCGCGTTCGATCGCCTGGTCGCGAGTCAGGTTCGGTGCGGACATAGGGCTCCTTCGGGTTCGAAGAACTAGCTCGGGCATTCCCCACGATGCCACCTGGGTAAGGTTGCCCGCGCGGGACTTTTTTTGAACTGCCTTAGAACCCTATCCAGGATCGGAGCTGCGGAGTGAAGCATGTGCACGCCGGTAAGGTGCGCGACCTCTATGAGGACGGCGACACCCTGCTGCTCGTCGCGTCCGATCGGGTTTCGGTCTACGACGTGGTGCTGCCGACGCCGATCCCGGACAAGGGCGCGCTGCTCACCCAGCTGTCCAACTGGTGGTTCGACTACTTCACCGACGTGCCCAACCATGTGGTCTCCGCCACCGACGTGCCCGCCGAGTTCGCCGGTCGCGCGATCCGGGTCAAGCCGCTGAAGATGGTGCAGGTCGAATGCATCGCCCGCGGCTATCTGGTCGGCTCGGGGCTGAAGGAGTATCAGCGGGAAGGCTCGGTGTCCGGCGTGGCGCTGCCGCCCGGCCTGCGCGAGGGCGACAAGCTGCCCGAGCCGATCTTCACGCCGACCACCAAGGCTTCCGAGGGGCACGACGAGTCGATCACCTTCGCCGACGTGGTGAATCAAGAGGGCCGCGAGGTCGCCGAGCAGCTGCGCGACCTGACCCTGCACATCTACTCCCGCGGCGCGGCGCACGCCACCGAGCGAGGTGTCATCGTCGCCGACACCAAGGTCGAATTCGGCTGGGACGGTGACACTCTCACCCTCGGCGACGAGGTGCTCACCTCCGATTCGTCGCGCTTCTGGCTGGCCGCCGAATGGGAACCCGGCCGCGCGCAACGCTCCTTCGACAAGCAGTTCGTCCGCGACTGGTCCACCTCCACCGGCTGGAACAAGGAATACCCCGGCCCGGAGATCCCCGCCGACATCGTCGAGGCCACCCGCCAGAAGTACATGGAGGCATACGAACTCGTCACCGGACGCACCTGGACCGGTGTGCCGCAGTAGTCAGGCCTGGCCGCAGTAGTCAGGCCTGGCCGCAGTAGTCAGGCCTGGCCGCAGTAGTCAGGCCTGGCCGCAGTAGTCAGGCCTGGCCGCAGTAGTCAGGCCTGGCCGAGGTAGTCAGGTCTAGCCGAGGCAGTCACGTCTGGCCGCAGTAGTCGGGTCTGGCCGTGGTGGTCAGGCGTGGTTGAGGTCGTCGGGTCTGGCCGAGGTCGTCGGGTCTGGCCGCAGTAGGCACGCCTGGCCGTAGTGGTCAGGCCTGACCGAGGTAGTCGTTCAGCCGATCCAGATACGGCCGCTGGCCCGTGCCGAGCTTCTCGTGCGCGGTGGCCAGGTCGAACCACTCGGCCCGGTCGATCTCCGGGAAGCTCGCCATGCGACCGGAGCGCGGCGGCCACTCCATCTCGAACGTTCCAGGCACCACGTCGGCAGGGTCGAGGTCACCCTCGACGGCCCAGACGGTCAGGGTCTTCTTTCCCTTGCCGCTGCTGTACCGCACGTCGCCGAGCGGAATCCAGTCGCCGGGCGGCACGAACAGTCCGAGCTCCTCGTTGAACTCGCGACTGGCCGCTGCCCGCGCGTCCTCCAACTCCGGCTCGTACTCGCCCTTCGGGATGGACCACGCGCCGTTGTCCTTACGCGCGAAGAACGGCCCACCCATATGCCCGATCAACACCTCGACGCCCGCGTCGCCCCGCCGAAACACCAAAACTCCCGCACTGGTCTTATCCGTCACCCTCGCAGTCTGCCCCACGGACCGATCGGTGAGTGGCACCCGGCTGCGGCAAACGTCGAGAGCGCGGCGTTACGGTGTGCCACTCACCGATGGCGCAGCCGTGCGGCGCGGAGGGTGAGGTAGTGGTTTTCGGGCGCGCTGGGGGTGCGGCCCGCCGCGGAGGTGTAGCAGGTGATGGCGGCGGCGAAATCGCCTGCCATTTCGTGAAAGTGGCCGCGGACGGCGTCGAGTCGATGGTTGCCAGCCAGTTGGTCGTCCAGTGTCGAGGCGAGTTCGAGACCGGCGTCGGGCCCGTGCACCATCGCGACGGCGACGGCACGGTTGAGCGTGACGATCGGGTTGTCCGAAAGCTTTTCGAGCAGGTCGTACAGCGCGAGGATCTTCGTCCATTCGGTCTCCTCGGCGCTACCGGCCTGCGCGTGCAGCACCGCGATGGCCGCCTGGATCTGATATGGCCCGGTAAGTCCTTGTGCGAGAGTGCTCGTCGTCAAGGTGACGCCCTCGGTGATCTGCCGTCGATCCCACCGCGCACGGTTCTGCTCGGCGAGCGGAATCAGCTCACCCCGGTCGCCGGTGCGCGCCGCCCGCCGGGAATCGGTGAGCAGCATGAGCGCGAGCAACCCGGTGACCTCGGTATCGTCCGGCAACTCCCGATGCACCACGCGCGCAAGCCGAATCGCCTCGCCGGACACATCCGCACGCTGCAATTCCGGCCCGGACGTACTGGTATTGCCTTCGTTGAAGATCAGATACAGCACATGCAGCACGGTCCCGAGCCGTGCACGCCATTCGCTGTCGCCCGGCTGAGCGAACGGCCGCTCCAGCCTCGCCAGCTTCTTCTTCGCCCGCGTAATCCGTTGCGCCATCGTCGTTTCCGGCAGCAGGAACGCGTGTGCTATCTCCGCCGTGGTCAGCCCGCCCACCGCACGCAACGTCAGCGCGATGGCACTGGCCGAGGACAGCGCGGGATGGCAGCAGAGAAAGAACATGGCGAGGGTGTCGTCGTGATCGACCGGCATCGCGTCGGGCACCTCGCGGTCGAAGACCGTTGTCTCCCTGCGTCGCCGGGCCACCTCGGCCCGCACCGCGTCGGTCATCCTGCGCTGTGCCACCTGGATCAGCCAGCCGCGCGGGTGGTCCGGCAGGCCGTCCACCGGCCACTGGGTCGCCGCCGCGAGCATGGCCTCCTGCAGCGCGTCCTCCGCGGCGTCGAAATCGCCGAACCGACGGACCAATGCACCGAGGACCTGTGGCGCCAACTCGCGCAACAGGTCCTCGGCCCTCCCCGGGAGCGGTGTGTCGTCGGTCACCACTCGCCGGTTGGTCACTGGTCGCTGGCCGGGACGCTCAAAACCGGCCGTACCTCGATGTATTCGCCGATCGGTGTGCCGCCCGGCCCCGGTGCCGCCGAGGCGCGCGCGGCGATCTCGTAGGCCCGTTCCGGGCTGTCAACGTCGACGATCCAGTACCCGGCCAAGAACTCTTTCGTCTCCGGGAACGGTCCGTCGGTCACCACCGGCGCCGAGCGGCCGTCGGAGCTGACGATGCGGGCTTCGGTGGGGCCGGTGAGCCCCTGCGCGTCTACCAGCTCACCCGACTTGGCCAATTGCTCGCCGAGGGCGCGCTGGAAGTCTATGTGCGCCTGGATCTCCTGCGGGGACCATTCGTTGATCGGTGTGTCGCAGAACGCGGGGGTGTTGTAGGTCTTCAACAGCATGTACTTCATCGGGTTCCTCTTCCGGCTATCGAGCGGTGCGCCCGTGTGGCGCTCACACGATGGGGTCGGAACCGAGCATGCCGTTTCGACGCATCGCACCGATCGTCGAAGTGGTCTGCGTCACAGTGGTTTCGAGGTGTCGGCCAGCGCCTGTGGATCGACCGGTTCACCAGCGAGGATCAGTTCCTTGATCCGGTCGGTCACGTCCCAGACGTTCACGTTCATGCCCGCGAGCACCCGATTGTCCGAGTCGAGCCAGAACGCGACGAACTCACGTTTCTCGACATCGCCGCGAGTCACCACCCGGTCGTAGTCGCCGGTGGCCGCGTAGCCGGTGTACTCCATGCCCAGGTCGTACTGGTCGGTGAAGAAGTAAGGCAGCCGGTCGTAACTGGCCTCCTTACCGAGCATGGTCGCGGCCGCGACGGCGGGCTGGTTGAGCGCGTTTGCCCAGTGCTCCACTCGAATTCGGCGGCCGAGCACCGGATGCTGCTGCTCGGCGATGTCACCGACGGCGACGATGTTCGGGTCGCTGGTGGCCAGGTGTTCGTCGACGAGCACGCCGCCGTCCACGTCGAGCCCGGCATCGGCGGCCAGTTCGATATTCGGCCGTGCGCCGACCGCGACCAGCACCGCCTCGGCCTCGATGACGGTGTCGTCGGCGAGTTTCACCCCGGTCGCCAGCCTGGTCCCGATCCCTTCCGTGGTGGTGATCTCGGTGACCTGGGCGCCGACGCGCAGATCGACCCCGTGAGATCGATGCAGCTCGGCGAACACCTCGCCCATTTCCGGCCCGAGCGACGCGTGCAACGGATGTTCGGAGGACTCGACGATGGTCACCTCGACATCCGCGGCCCGGGCCGCCGCCGCGACCTCCATGCCGATCCAGCCCGCGCCGATGATCACAATGCGCTGGGCGGCGCTGGCGAAGAACTCGATCAAGGTGTCGGAGTCCTCGATGTTGCGCAGCGTGTACACGTTGGGCGCGTCGGCGCCGGGGATCGACAGGGTGCGCGGGGTCGAGCCGGTGGCGAGCGCGAGCTTGTCGTAGGCGACCGTCGAACCGTCCGGCAGCGTGATCGTCTTCGCGGCCGGATCGAGCCCCTCGACGGTCGTGCCGACCCTGACCTCGACGTTGTGGTCGCGATACCACTGACGCGGCTGGACGGTGAATTCGGCGAGTTGCTTCTTCCCCGTCATATGTTCCTTGGACAGCGGCGGGCGCTCGTAAGGCAGCCATTCCTCCGCGCCGATCAGCGTGATGGATCCAGGAAAGTCGTTGGCGCGCAATGCCTCCGCCACCTTGGCGGCGGCCAGACCGCCGCCGACGATGACGAATCGATCGTCTGAACTCATACGGACTCCTTGTCGAGAGGGAACCTGGACTCCTGTCGCTAAACCCTACGGCGACCGGCGGCGGCATCTGCGGAAAACGCGGGCACCGGATGGGAACGAATCGGCCGCCGCGATGGTTGGTCCGTATAGCGGCGGGGCTGAGCGCCGCCCGTCGAGCATGCGATTCGAGAGGACCCGTCGTGAGTGATAAGAGCTCCGCGAAAGATGTTGCCGATTTCTGGTTCGACCCGCTGTGCCCGTGGTGTTGGATCACCTCCCGCTGGATCCTCGAGGTCGAGCAGGTACGCGACATCGAGGCGCGCTTCCACGTGATGAGCCTGTCGGTGCTGAACGAGGACAAAGAGGGCCTGCCGCAGCAGTACGTCGACATGATGGCCGCGGGCTGGGGCCCGGTGCGCGTCCTGACCGCCGCGGCGCAGGAGCACGGCGACAAGGTGCTGCTGCCGCTCTACACCGCGATGGGCACCCGCTTCCACAACCGTCGCGAGGAATACAAGCGCGATACCCTCGCGGAATCGTTCCCGGTGGTGATCGCCGACGCGCTGGCCGAGGCCGGCCTGCCCGCCGAGCTGGCGAAGGCCGCCGAGAGCACCGACTACGACGAGGCGCTGCGCAAGAGCCACCACGAGGGCATGGACAAGGTCGGCCCCGACGTCGGCACGCCGACCATCCACATCAACGGCACCGCGTTCTTCGGTCCGGTGCTGTCCCGGATCCCGCGCGGCGAGCAGGCGGGCAAGCTGTGGGACGCCGCGGTGACGCTGGCCGACTACCCGCACTTCTACGAGCTCAAGCGCACCCGCACCGAGGGCCCCGAGTTCGACTGATAACAAGCGGGTGCCGCGGGTTCGACCCGCGGCACCCGGACCGTGCTTGCTACGGAACGGGTTTCGGCGGCAGCGCCGGAGTCTGATAGGCGCTCGGATAGCCGCCAGGCGGGGGAACCGTGCCAGCGGGCGGGCTCGGCCGCAACCACAGCTTGCCGTGCCTGCTGCGGTCGCGCAGCGCCCACATGCGCCAGGTCAGCACCGGGTGCGAGGACATGGCGTTGACCACCCAGATGAAGAACCCCTTCTCGATCGCCGCCCGATCGGCCATCTCGTCGAAGCCGACCAGCGTGTTCATATACTTGCCCGCCGCCAGCGTGCCCATCGCCGCGGGCACGCCCGTGTGCCGGTTGCAGAAGCCGTGATTGTCGGCGGTGTACTCCTGCGCGCGGATCAATGAGTTGCCGATGAACGGCAGGAACGGGACGAGAAACATCCCGAGTTGGCGCCAGTACGAGACGTGACCCGCCGCGATATGGCCGACCTCGTGACCGATGATGAACGCCAGCGCGTCGGGTTCCCGTGCGGCGCCGCCGATCTCGAACAGGTCGCTGTACACCGCGACGAAGCGGCGGAAGCCGTGGCCGCTGGCGAACGCGTTGATCTGGCCGTTGCCGAGCACCACGTACGCGTCCGGCACCTTGGTCATGCCGAACCGGGCCGCCGCCTCGACCACCATCCGGTGGCCTTCCGGGAACTGGGTCGGCGACATCTTGACGCCGTTGACCCGCTGAGTCGAATACAGGACACCGCGGCCGAGCCAGACGAGGATCGGCGCGAACACCATCAGCAGCACGTACTGGTCGAAGTTGTCCGTCACCAGCAGCAGCACCGCGATCGCGTAGGCGAAGACGGTGAACAAAACGACCACGATGAGCATCGGGATCTCCCAGCTGTGCCTGGCCGGCATGCCGAACGGCGACAGCCCGCGTGGCGGCTGCTGCGGCGGCATGTTCGGCGGCACGGGCGCGCCCGGATAGGGGCCGTATTGCGGCGGCACGGGAGCGCCAGGGTAGGGCCCATACGGCGGGGAAGCGGGGTAGGGCGACGGCGAGCCGTATGGCGTGTCCTGCGCCCGCGCCCACCCGGCCGAGGCATACGGGTCGACGTGCTGGCCCGTCTGATGGGGCTGGGGTTCGTGCGGCTGCATGAAATGAACTCTATTCACTTGCTGGGAACAGGTGCGGCCCGTGGCCTTGCTGTGGTTGCGGGCACTCGCGAGGTATCTCTCGATTCGCCGTAGCGGTCGCCGGTGTTAATCGGGCCGTGAACCCCTTCGTAACGGGCCGGAAACGGGCCTGACAGAATGCCAGCCATGCGCGTATACCTCGGTGCCGACCATGCCGGTTTCGAACTCAAGAATCACGTCAAAGACCATTTGGAAAAGGCGGGCCACGAGGTGGTCGACTGCGGCGCCCTCGAGTACGACGCGCTCGACGACTACCCGGCCTTCTGCATCGAGGCGGCCCGCCGCACCGTGGCCGACCCCGGCAGCCTCGGGCTGGTCTTCGGTGGCAGCGGCAACGGCGAGCAGATCGCCGCGAACAAGGTGCCCGGCGCCCGTTGCGCGCTGACCTGGAGCGTGGAGACCGCCAAGCTGGCCCGGCAGCACAACAACGCCCAGCTGGCCGGTATCGGTGGCCGCATGCACTCCACCGAGGAGGCGCTCGCCATCGTCGACGCGTTCGTCAGCACCGCGTGGTCGGAAGAGGATCGGCACCAGCGGCGCATCGACATCCTCGCGGAGTACGAGAAGTCCGGTGTCGCGCCGGCGGTTCCCGCGTACTGAGCGGTAACCGGCTGTGCCTGAAGGTCATACGCTGCACCGGCTCGCGAGGCTGCATCACAAGCGCCTCGCGGGCGGTGTGGTGCGCGTGTCCAGCCCACAGGGCAAGTTCGCGGCGGGAGCCGCCCGCGTCGACGGGCACCTGCTGACGCGCGCCGAGGCATGGGGCAAACATCTACTGCACCACTACGACTCGGGTCTGATCGTGCACGTACACCTCGGGTTGTACGGGAAGTTCACCGAATCCGAGCTGCCGATGGGGGAGCCGGTCGGGCAGGTGCGGATGCGGATGCTCGGCGCGCCGGACGGGCAGCCCGGCTTCGGCACCGATCTGCGCGGGCCGACCGCGTGCGAAGTGCTGCTCGCCCCAGAGGTTTCCGCGCTGACCGATCGGCTCGGTCCCGATCCGCTACGTCGCGGCGCCGACCAAGACCGCGCCTGGCAGCGAATGCGCCGCTCGCGCAGGCCGATCGGCGCGCTGCTGATGGATCAGCAGGTGGTCGCCGGTGTCGGCAATGTCTATCGGGCGGAACTGCTGTTCCGGCACCACGTTTCGCCGTACCGGCCGGGCACCGCGCTGGCCGCGGCCGAGTGGGACGCGATGTGGGTCGATCTGGTCGCGTTGATGAAGGTCGGCGTCCGGGTCGGCAAGATGGTCGTCGTGCGGCCCGAGGACGACCACGGCGAACCGTCGTACGCGGCGGACCGGCCGCGCACCTACGTCTACCGCCGCCAGGGCGCACCGTGTCGCGTGTGCGGCACACCGATCGCGCACGCGGTCATGGAGGCGCGAAACCTCTTCTGGTGTCCCACCTGTCAGGCGGCCTAGCTTTCAGGTGACCTAGCTTTCAGGTGGCCAGGCTGTCAGGTGGGGCGGCTCCTCAACCGGCGACGGCTGTGTCGATCTCCGGTTCGTCGGCCAGCGCGAACCGTCGCCCGCCCGCCGTCTTCGCCGAGTACATCGCGCGGTCGGCGCGGCGAAGCAGATCGCTGAAGTCGCAGGGACTTCCGGGCGGACAGAACGCGGTGCCGACGCTCGCCGAGACCGGCACCGGCCCCGCCGTCGACCACACCGGGTCGCGCAGCGCGGACACGATCCGATGGGCGAGGTCGCCGAGCGTGTTGTGCGACGGGTTGACGGCGAGCACGAATTCGTCGCCGCCGTACCGGCAGATCACCGTGTCGGGCGGGCAGACCTCGCGCAGCCGGTTGGCCAGCTCGACGAGCACCTCGTCGCCGATCGCGTGCCCGTAGCCGTCATTGATCTGCTTGAACCGGTCCAGGTCGATCAGCAGCAGCCCGACGCCGCGGTTCGGGTCGGTCGACATCAGCCGCACCCGATCCTGCAGCAGCGTGCGGTTGGCCAGGTCGGTGAGCGCGTCGTGGGTCGCCTCGTGCCGCAGCCGATGCTGCAGCGCCGCGATCTCCTGCACGCGCAGCGATACCTTGGCCGAGAGGTTCTGCTCCTGCTGCGCCAGCGCACGCTCCTGCAGCGCCTGGGCGTAGCTGTCGATGGCCTGACTGGCGACGAACGGCCAGCGGGTGGCGACCAGCGAACCCGGCGCACCGGACGGGAAGCCGAGCAGCCACCTCGAGGCCTGCGCGAGCATCCGGATCCGGTCGAACGGTGCCTCGGACAGCCGGGCTCCGAGCATCCGGGCCTGCGGCACCGGGAACGGCTCGGACCTGGCGAGCGTGAGCAGCTGCTCGACGATCTCGATAAGTACCGGTTCCAGCTGTTGGGGCGCCGCGCCGGAACCCGGCTCGGCGCACACCGCGCGGGCCCAGGCGCGGGCCATCGCGGCGACAGGGGGCTCGATATCAATCGACATCGAACTCACCCTGCGCAGGTGGCGTCGGTACCCAGAGGCCCTGTGCTGACACAGGTGCCGACGTCACCCCGATCATTCGCACTGCTACGCGGTTGTGTCCACCTCGCTCGGCGCACGCTCACCGCCCCCTTTCCAGATACCCCCGTCCGGCAAAAAGGATCCTAGCAAGCCACCCGGCATCAAAATACGCTGTTTTGCAACGTGTTCTCGATGCCTCGCGAATGGCGATCGGGTATGTGATCGCTGCACACGCGTTGGCGTTACACCCGGATTTCGTTCGCTGAGAAGTCGCGCTGAGACACGCTGGCGACACGCTGTAGCGCCGCGCCAGTCGGGTCGCCTCGGCCACTCGCGATACCTCGACGCCATGTGGCCGTCGAGGGCGTCCGCCGAGTCGCACGCCTGGTCGCGGCGCCGAAGTAGCGGTGTGAGTAGCCGAGGGTCTGCGGGTCTTCTGCCCAGTGGAGATGTGGAGCCGGTTTTTCCTGCCAACAGCACACCCGGCGGTCGGTGGCACAGTGCAAATTCCTGCTAGTGCGATATCGGCGAGTCGTGATGTCCCCATGGGTGGCATCCTCTCCGCGACCGGTCGGGCGCGACTGGTGGCCACCCCGTGGGCCACGGCTCCCCCGACAGGAGTCGTCACGCGTCCCATATGCTCCCCGCTTCCAATCCGACACGCCCGAGTTCCAAGGAAGAGATCCCTCTTAATTTCATTAAGTTCTGCTACGCGTGCCATGCCCTGACCGGGGCGGCTGGCATGTGAGACTCACGATAGGGCGTTGAGCTGACGACCGGAACATGCGCCTGCGCTAACTCACTGCGCGGGGGGCTGATTGGCATTTGCGAAGCAGGGTTCGGTACAGTCGGGACGCACGCGACATCGTGGCGATCCCATTGATGTCGTATGCCTGCCGGTGTAGTTCAATGGTAGAACCTCAGCCTTCCAAGCTGATGGTGCGGGTTCGATTCCCGTCACCGGCTCCACACGGAATTCAGCCTCGGCGGCGGCCGATAACCGCCGCGAGGGACAACGGGGTGTAGCGCAGCTTGGTAGCGCATCCGCTTTGGGAGCGGAGGGTCGCAGGTTCAAATCCTGTCACCCCGACAACGAATTGAGCGTTCCGGCGCTGGTCAGGACCTTGCACTACGGGTTCTACGGCCAGCGCCGTTTTCGTTGGTGCGCCATCCATTTCGATGTGATCGTTACCACATTCCGCCGATGTCACGGTCGCCGCGCGAGCGGTGTCTTCGAGGTGTCGAGTCGATCTGGTCGGAGGTGGTCGTGGTGGCGCGGGTAGTGGTTGTCGGTGCGGGCTATGCGGGCGTGATGGCCGCGAATCGGCTTGCGGCCGTTGGCCGGTCGGACGTGCGGGTGATCGTGGTCAATCCACGGGCGGAATTCGTGGAACGCATCCGGCTGCACGAGCACGCGGCAGGCGGAACGAACGCGGTGCAGCAGCGGAGGGGACTGCTGCACCACGACGTGCGACTGCGGGTCGGCACGGTGGACGCGATCGGCGAGCGTTCAGCGCTGCTCGACGACGGTGCTGCACTCGAATTCGACTATCTGCTGTACGCGGTGGGCAGCACGGCTGCCAGGGGCCCGGCCGGGTCCGAATACGCGTACAGCATCGCCGACCTCGCTGGCGCCGAGTCCTTGCGCAGGCGACTGCCGCAACTTTCAGCGGGCGCGCGGGTAGTGGTGGTCGGCGGCGGCCTGACCGGGATCGAGACGTCCGCCGAAATCGCCTACCGGTACCCGTCTTTGGCGGTCGAATTGGTTTCGCGGTCGGTCGCCGGGTGGTTGCCCGAATCGAGCCGCGCGCGGATCGAAGGCAAGCTCGCGAACGCCGGGGTTCGGCTGCGCACCGGTCTGCGGGTCACCGGAATCCGCGCCGACGCGATCACGACCGATGCTGGCGTGCTGCCCAGCGATTGCACGGTCTGGGCGGGCTCGTTCGCAGTACCGGACCTGGCACTGCGCAGCGGACTGTCGGTGGCCGATGACGGCCGGCTGCGCACCGACGATACGTTGGTATGCGTTGACCATGAGCGGATCGTCGGCGTCGGGGACGCTGTCGCGCCGCCTCGACCGGTGGGGGATCACTTGCGGATGAGCTGCCAAGCCGCGATACCGATGGGCGCGCACGGCGCCGATACGGTGCTCGCGTTGATCAGGGGCGAACAACCGGAACCGCTGTCGATCGGCCTGGCCGGACAGGCGATCAGCCTGGGGCGGCGCGACGCGTTCATTCAGGCCACGCACCGGGACGACACCGCGCGCGGGTTCGTGCTGTCCGGCCGGGTGGCCGCGATGGTCAAAGAACGGGTGTGCCGGTACACCATCGCCTCGATGCGCTTCCCGCGCGCCTACCGGTGGCGTTCCGGTCCGACGGTGTCCACGCCGACCCCGATCGCGGTCCGATGAGCGAGCCGGACGCGTTCGACCAGTTCCGGCCGCTGCTGTTCACGATCGCCTACGAGATCCTCGGCAGCGCCGCCGACGCCGAAGATGTGTTGCAGGACAGCTACCTTCGCTGGCGCGACATCGATGCGGCCGAGGTCGAGCACCCGCGCGCCTACCTGGTGCAGATCGTCACCCGGCAGGCGCTCAACCAGTTACGGTCCCTGCGCCGCCGCCGCGAGGACTACATCGGCAACTGGCTGCCCGAACCGATCCGCACCGAACACGACGCCAGTCATGATGTCCTGCTTGCCGAATCGGTGTCGATGGCCATGCTGCTCGTGCTGGAAACGCTCGGTCCGACCGAGCGGGCCGTGTTCCTGCTGTCCGAGGTGTTCGGCCACAGCCTCGTCGAGATCGCCGACATGATCGGCAAATCCGACACCACCGTCCGCCAGATCGCGCATCGGGCCCGCGAACACGTGCAGGCCCGCCGCAAACGCTTCCAGCCCGACGCCGACACCAATCGGGCGGTGATCGAACGGTTCCTGCTCGCCGCGCGCACCGGTGCGGTGCAAACCCTGATGGATGTGCTCGCCCCCGACGTCGTCCAGATCTCCGACGGCGGCGGCCACGTCACCGCCGCCCGCCGCCCGATCACCGGTCCCGAACAGGTCGCCAAGTTCATCATCAACCTGGCCCGAAACAGCATGGCGGACACGACCATCGAGTTCGGCAGCTTCAACGCGCTGCCCGCGCTCCTGCTCCGGACCGGCGTCGACAATCGGCTCGATACCGTCCTGATGATCGAAATAGGCGGCGACCGCATCACCGGCCTGTACGCCGTCCGCAATCCCGAGAAGCTGCGCACCGCCGACGTGCTTCGCCCACTCGACCGGCCACGGGATGCGTGATGAAAACCGTAGCAGCGCAACGCGGTGATGGAGACCACAGTCACTCGGATGTCACGGTCACGGCTCGGGCGGTGTCTTAAGAGGATGACCGGATCAACACAACCTGAAGGAGCGTCGTCATGAAGGCCATCATCGTGTGCACCTCGGTGTCCCATGGCAATACGAAAAGGATCGCCGACATCATGGGCCAGGTCCTCGACGCCCGTGTCGTCACCCCCGACCAGGTCGACCCGGCCGAACTCGCCGCCTACGACCTCGTCGGCTTCGGCTCGGGCATCTTCCTCGGCTCCTTCCACGCCCAACTGCGCGAGTTCATCGAGTCTCTCCCGCAAGAACAGCGCCACAAGGCATTCGTCTTCGCCACCAGCGGTTTCCCCGAAGCCCGTTTCCAGCGCTTCTCCCGCCCGCTGGTAAAGCTGCTCGCGCAGAAGGGTTTCGAGGTAACCGGCACCTTCTCCTGCCGCGCCTTCGACACCTACGCCCCGTTCAAACTAGTCGGCGGCATCCGCAAAGACCGCCCCAACGGCGCCGACCTCGCGGCGGCACGCACCTTCGCCGAAGGCCTCCGCCCCCGAATCACCGCCGCCTCCTGAGACTCGACCCGTGCTGGGTCACCAACCGCTAGTTGGTCAGTTGATCACGGGGAACTGGTGGCGGCAAAGTTCGAGAGGGCGCCGCCGCTAGTTCCCCGTGATCACTTGTCCAACAGTGTGTTTCAGGGCGTCCCGAGGGCGAGCTCGACCTTGTCGGCGGCGTCGACCAGAGCCGTTGTCGGGGTGGGGCGCCCATCGCGTGTTCGAGGCCGCGGTCCGCTATTCGGCGTCGAGTTGGGATTCGGACAGGTAGGTGTCGGCAGGCTCGTCGTCCAGCGTCACCTGGTACCAGGGGCTGGCGCGGATGGAGGGGTTGAGGCTGAGGTCGTTGGTGTCGTGCGCGGGGGAGTACTCCGTGTCGACGGCGACTACGACACCGTGATGACCCATGGATACGTGGCGGACTCGATCGCCGACAGCAAACTTGGCTTCCGTCATGATTCACGCACCTTTCCGATACAGGGTCACTGTATCTGGCTTGCGTGCAACGACATTGATGAACGGGTGGGGGACCGACCGGCTCGTCGGGAGATGCCGTCACGAGTGGCCGGTCAGCACGGTCGGGTCGGCAACCATCCGTTTCCTACGCGGCAACGATGATCCGATCGACACCTGCCGCAGGTGCTGGTGTCTACTGGCCGCTCCTTCGGTGAGCATATCAAACTGGTCGGTTTCATACGTGTGGACTGGTTTCCTCGGCCGCTGCGCGTGGCATCACTGAGGTGGCAGCACGCCATACAGTACAGTCGTACTAAGTACGTCCGTACTGTTTACGAGAAGGGTTTCGTATGTGGGATCCGAAGAAGTATCTCGACTTCGCCGACCACCGGGCACGCCCGTTCTTCGAGCTGATCGGCCGGATCGATGCCGAAAAGCCGCGCCGCGTAGTCGATTTGGGCTGTGGTCCGGGCAATCTCACCGGTGTGCTCGCCGAACGATGGCCGGATGCGCACCTGGACGCGCTCGACTCCTCGCCGGAAATGGTTCAGGAGGCCAAGGAGCGGGGGATCGACGCCCGAGTGCTCGACGTCAACGACTGGGCGCCGGACGCCGAAACCGACATCGTCGTCAGTAACGCTGTCCTGCAATGGGTTCCGGACCACCTGACGCTACTCGCCGAATGGCTCCCCGCGCTGCCACCCGGCGCCTGGTTCGCCATGCAGGTGCCTGGCAACTTCGACGCGCCGTCGCACCGGGAGATCCGCGCGCTGGCCACCGAGGCGCGCTGGCAGAGTGGATTGGCCGAGATCGCACTGCGCAGCGCCGATGCCGTGTCCGGACCTGCCGAGTACGCAACGGTTCTCGCGGTCGATGGCACCGTGGTCGACGTATGGGAGACCACCTATCTGCAGCGCCTCACGGGCCCAGATCCCGTGCTGGAGTGGGTATCCGGCACCGCCCTGCGCCCGATCCGCGCCGCGCTGGACGACGAGGACTGGCGCGAGTTCCGCAGCGAACTGGCACCCCGCCTGCGCAAGGCCTACCCGGCCAGGTCCGACGGGGCCACCTGGTTCCCGTTCCGCCGGATCTTCGCGGTGGCGCACAAGCCTTCGGTCTGAGGCTGATTCGCATGCGGTTGCAGTAAGTATACGGTCGACCGTATTGTCTCCATCATGACGGATGTGAGACAGCCTGTCGGCACGAGCGCGGCCGTCGTGCCGTGGACCGCGGTGTCGGTCGTCATGATCGGCATGTTCATGGCGATCCTCGACTCGTACATCGTGGTCGTCGCCGGCCCGGCAATCCGCGCGGATCTCGGCGCCTCCGAGGGCCAACTCCAGTGGATCCTCGCCGGGTACCAGCTGAGCTACGCGGTGCTGATGATCACCGGCGGCCGCTTCGCGGACATGTACGGCCGCAAACGGATCTTCATCCTCGGCGCGGCCGTGTTCACGCTGTCCTCGATCATGTGTGCCGTCGCGCAGAGCCCGGGCACGCTGATCGCGGCGCGGGTCGTCCAGGGACTCGGTGCGGCGCTGATGGTTCCGCAGGTCTTCGCGATGATCGCGGTACTCGTGCCCGAGCGCGGCCGCCATCGCGTATTCGGTGTGCTCGGCGTGGTGATCGGCTTGGCGACCATCGGCGGTCAACTCATCGGCGGGTTGTTGATCGGTGCGGATCTGTTCGGTTCGCAGTGGCGCGGGGTGTTCTGGGTGAACGTGCCCATCGGCGTGGCAACGATCGTGCTCGCCGCGCGGTATGTGCCGGAGTCACGTGCGGCGGGGGCGCGCAAGCTGGATGTTCCCGGCGTACTGGCGTTGAGCGCCGCGCTGGTCTTGCTGACCTTCCCGCTCATTCAGGGCCGCGAGGCGGGCTGGCCATGGTGGACGCTGGTGTGCTTCGCGGCGAGCGCGGCCGTGTTCGGACTGTTCGTCGCGATCGAACGAGGGGTCGATCGCGCGGGTGGCGACCCACTCGTGAAACTGGCGCTGTTCGCGCAGCGCTCGTTCACGGTGGGCATCGTCCTGGTCCTCGTCGTATACGCGCTGCTGACGTCTTACTATCTGGCACTGTCGATTTCGATGCAGGACGGCCTCGGCCTGTCGGCGCTCGGCGCGGGCCTGGTGTACGCGCCCGCCGCGACCACCTTCTTCGTCTTCAGCATGATCGCCAGTCGGCTCGTGCCGAAATACGGTCGGCGCGTATTGGAAGTCGGATCGATCGTGGTGGCGACCGGCTACCTGACGACCGCCGTCGTGCTGCTATACGGCCCCGAACTCTCTGCGGCGCTGGTGATTCCGACGCTGATGCTGCAGAGCGTCGGCGGTGGACTGCTCATCACGCCACTGCTCAACACGGTGCTGTCCGGGATCAGCCCGGACTCGGTCGGCACGGCATCGGGGGCGCTGTCGACCGCCCAGCAGGTCGGTGCCGCGCTCGGTGTCGCGGTGATCGGCGCGGTCTTCTTCGCCGCCTTCCATCCCAGCGCGCACGGCAGCGTCGCTGCGGCGGGACACGCGTTCGCGATGTCGTCGATCGCGACCTTCCTGCTCGCGACCGTCGCGTCGGTGCTGGTATTCGCGCTGCCGTCAGGGCGGTGAGCTAGCCGGTCGCCGAGACGGAGGAGTTCGTAGGCCCATGGTGGCGGGTGCGGAAGACGAAGCGCAGTTCGGTGCGGCGGGCGATCTCCAGTTTGCGGTAGACGCGGGTGAGGTGCTGTTCGACAGTGCTGGCGGTGATGTCGAGGGTGGCGGCGATTTCGCGGTTGCGTTTGCCGTGGGCGGCGAGTTCGGCGACGCGGCGCTCGGCGGGGCTGAGACTCTCGATACTGTTCGTGGCTGAGCTGGCCTGGGGGAGGGGTGTTGTCGTGATGTCCGGGCGATTGCCGAGTAGGTCGTGCAGAAGTGCGTCGGCGCCGCAGGATTCGGCGATCCTCGCCGCCTCCCGGATCAGCGTGCGTGACTTGTCGTAATCGCCGACGCAGCGGTGTGCCGTGCCGAGTTCGCCTAGAACCGTTGCCAATTCGAGGTCGCAGCCGCCGGAGCGCGCGATCGCCGTGGCGTCACGCAGCAGCCGAACCCGTTGATAGCGGTCCGCGGTGGCGGCGAGTAAGCGCAGCGACACTCCGCCCGTGCGTTGCTGGGCGCCGCCGAGCAGATCGAGATGGCGGTTCGCGAACACGCGCGCGTGCCGGTGTTCGCCGAGCGCGAGGTGGGCGGCGGCGATGTCGTTGCGCCACGGAATCAGCCACGGAAAATCCATGTGCCAGCGCCGCATCAGGTAGCCACAGCGGCGGAAGGTGCGCAGTGCCAGGTCGGCGCGGCCGGCGGCGAGCTGATGGTGGCCGCGTGCGTGCAGGTACGGCAAGCCGAAGCGCGACTCGAACAAGGCTTGCGGAACGGGACGTTCTAGCTGCGCCTCGGCGTCGGCGAGCCGGCCCGCCGCGGTGAGCGAGCGAACCAGCGCCGCGATCGGGATCCCGATCCAGACGCCGAGGTGTTCGGCGGGAACACGATTCAGCGCGAGTACCGCATCGCTGGCCGCGGCGCGCGGATTGCCCTTGCGCAGCATGGTTTCCGCGCGCAGGCCCGCGAAGATCGACTGCCAGGTCGGTGCCCGGCGTGCCTCGGCCTCGGCGAGCAGCGAATCACACCAGGACGCGGCGGTATCGAGCCGGTCGGTGTAGATGAGGCAATGCACCGCTGCCGCAAGGGTTTCCACCGAGGTCGAGGTGAGCCGATGCCGGGTGAGCAAGCACTGGGCGAGCGTCGCGGTTTCATCGAGCGGACGCTGGGAGAACAATCCGGTGAGCAGTTCGGCACCGAGTAGGTGCGGCGACCGCTGATTCGCGAGCATCGGTTGCCGCGGTGCCTTGGCCGCGCATAGTCGCTGGTGGCGCTGAGCGTGCGGGGGATGAGCGGATCGCAGCCACGCCCACAGAAAGTCGTTCTCCGGTGCCACGTCGACGGAATGACCGGAATTCAGCTGTCCGAGAGCCTGATCGACGTGCTGCGTCTGCCCGTGCCAGAGCAGAAACATGACGGCCGAGGGCAATTGCGCGGCAGGTACCCGACCGGCCAGCACGGCCGTGCGCACCCGGGTGAAGTTCGGCGTCCGATTCGACGGGCTGATTCGCCATTCGACGCAGACCAGTCGGATCGCGATGGCGGCCCGGTCGGTGGGGCTGCGACTCGCGCGATAAGCCGACTCCAATCGCTCGACGGCGCGATCGATCTGGTCGTTCGCCAACGCTTCCTCGGCGGCGCTGAGCAGTACCTCCGCCGCCCAGGGGTAATCGACGGCACCGGCCTCGACCAGCTGGTCGGCCACGGCCACCGCCGGGAAACCCTTGTGCTGCAACAGTTGTGCGGCACGGCGGCGCAGGTCTTGCCGAACCGCCGCCGGGGTGTCGCGCAGGATCCGATCGCCGATCTCGAGATCGTCGAACAGCGCCCGCGCGGACGACCCGGCGGCGAGCTGCCGAACGACGACCCGCACCGTCGCCTCGTCAGCGGCCAACAGCTCGGCGATCAGGCCGACCGTGCTGCTGCCACCCAGCACGGCCATGGCCCGGCCGACCGGAGATCGCGCGAGAATCGACCACTGTTCGCTCTGCGGCGAGATGGGTAGGTGCATGCCCGAGCCCCTTCGTCGATGAGATGTGCCCGACTGTGGAAGGGCACCATCGAGAGCGGCTCGGGTGCACTGAAGATGCGGCGTCGTCGCAGCAGGGGCGTGTCCGGGTGCCCCGTTGATCCAGCCGGTGCGAATAGCGTAAGTCGCCTGCCGGGTTCTGTCACCGCATTCCGGCGACATAGTCACCGGAATGGTTAAGGTGCGCAGTGCGATTGTGGAATGCGTTCCGTATCAACGCTTTTCAAGTCACCGCAGGCCGATCCCCAGTCTTTCGTATCCCGTAGCCGTGACGGCGCGCACCGCGGCGACAGCCGGTGGCTGCGGATGGTAGGCCAGACATGCCGCCGAGGCGTCGTCGGCGGCCAGGAACAGGACCGTGTCGGCGGTGTCGAGAACTCCGGAGTCCCGCGCGTTCAAGTACGCGTGGACCGGAGCCGCCGTGTACGGATCGCCGACGGCTGAGGCGACACCCACGACTGATTCCGGTGTGAGCCCGAGCATTTCGGCGAGGCGGGCACGGAATCCGAGGGCAGGAGCCGGTGCGAGCAAGACCGCGCGCCCCTCGGCGAAATCGTCGCCGTCGAGTCCTTCCTCGGTGACACAGTCGCGCACGGCCGCCGCCGCCAGTTCGATCGGATCCTCGTTACTGTGCCGAACACGCATGGCCGAGCGGCCGTTCGCGCCCACCTCGCCCAGCGCCACCCAGGCCAACGGGTCGGCCGTGCCGGTGGTCTCGCTGGTGTGCAGGCAGCCGAATCCGCCTGCGGCAGGTGAACTCCCGAGCAACAGCGCGGCGGCCCCGGTGGTGTAGGGGAAACCGGCGATATATCGCTGCATTGATGGATGTGTGTCCCCGGCGACCAGCAGCGCGTACTCGACTTCGCCGGTGGCCAAGAAACATTCGGCGGCGGTGATGGCGTGCAGCAGGCCGGTGGCGCCGTTCATCAGGTCGAACGAGAAGACCGGAACCCGGCCCGGCTGGTATTCGAGACCGAGGCCGATCCGCTTCTGGATGAGGGCCGACACCGCGGGCTCGGAGATGTTGTTGTCGCGGAAGACGCCCGCGTTGACGAGCATGCCGATCTCGTCGACACCGACATCGGCGCGCTCGAGGCAGCTCCGCGCCGCACGGGCGGCCAGTTCGAAATAGCTTGCGGTGTCCAGATCGGTATTGGTCGCGGCCGCGACGATGGTGCTTGCCATGGCTCAGGCCTCCAGACGCGAGACGGTCGCGGCGAGATAGCCCGAGACCGTTCCCGATGCCGCCGGGATCATCAGGACCTTCGACCCCTTGGGAATGTTCTGTTTCGCCAGATGCTCGTGCATGACCAGGAAATGGGAGGTCGACGCGGTATTTCCGTAGTCATGCAGCACATTGAGCATCGGCGGCATCGGGGTATCGAAATGCTGTTCGGTCAGGTTGCCGATGTACTCGATGGCCGGCCCGCTGAACTGGTGATGGATCCAGAAGTCGTAGTTCTCCCCCTTCCAGGTACGGCCGGTCTCCCGCAGAAAGGTGTCCAAACGGTTGATCGCCTGCCGATACCTGGATTCGGACTGCATCGCACGGTTGTCGGTATAGAGCGCGATCCCGGCGGACCGGTCGCTCGGCATGCCGAGGCAGTGCTCGGCGCCGTCGGCGGCGGTCATCAGCTCGACGTAATGGATTTCGTCATCGTCGTCGCCTCGATCGTCGAGCACGACGGCCACCGCCGCGTCGCCCACGGTGAGCGCGGCGAACTGCGGATCGTAGGCCTCGCTGATCTCGCGCACCGCGGTCTCGGCGGCCGGTGTGATCTGCTCGCCGCTGACCACGAGGCCGTTGCGTACCACCCCTGCCTTGATCATCCGGTCCAGCACGAGCACCCCGGTCATCATGCCCGCGCACGCGTTCGAGACGTCGAAATGCCGTGCCGCCGTCGCGCCGATCGCGTTGCCGAGCATCAGCGCGAATGCCGGTGCATAGCAGTAGATTTCCTTTCCCCGCGTGCGGGTGATGGAAGCCGAGATGATGATGTCGAGGTCTTCCGCGTGGTAATCGGAATGCGCCAGACAATCGTCGATGGCGTGCAGCGCCAGGTCGAACGACGATTCATAGCGGTCTGGATGTGAGTCGTAGACCCGCCGATTCTTGATTCCGGTGATCCGCTCCAGATCCAGTGACCTCGGCACCGCGAGGCTGGCGATCAACTCTTCGGTGGAACGGATGGTGTCGGGAGTGTACGAGCCGATCGACTCGAAACGCGTACGCTGCATTACCCCTGCTTTCAGCAGATCAGTCGGTGACAAACAAGTCGCTAGGACTTTCGACAACGTTGTCGTGGACTGCTCAGCCGCTGTGTCTAGTCGGCAGGCGCGATCATGGTCGCGCTGAGCTCGCACAGCCGCTGTCCGAGCGCGTCGTCTTGCGCACGACGCGACGGAGTCTTGATGCGGTTCTTCTGGAAGTACTCGCCGGTGACCGCGGCGAGCTCGGGATCGGTGGCGAGGTGGGTGAGTGCACGCCCGCCTTCCGCCGCGGTGATCATGAACAGCCGCTTGGCGACCGTGACCAAGGGTTGCCCGAACCACGGCATCGAATTCCAGATGCCGGTCGCCACCGCGCCGGGATGAAAGGCGTTGACCGTGACCCCGGTGCCCGCGAGGCGTCGCGCCAGCGCCCTGGCGTACAGGATGTTGGCCAGTTTGGATCGGCTGTACGCCTTCTCGCCCGAATACCCTCGCCGGAAGCCGGGGTCGTCGAGGTCGAGGCCGGCACCGAAGTGCAGCACCGACGAGGTGAACAGGATGCGCGACGGCGCGCTGCGCACCATCAGGTCGGCGAGCAGTTCGGTGAGCAGGTAGCCGCCGAGGTGATTGACGGCGAACGTGGCCTCGATGCCGTCCTCGGTCTCGGTCCGATTCTTGTGATAGCCGCCCGCGTTGTTGGCCAGCACGTCCAGTCGGTCATATTGCGCGAGAACGCTTTTGGCGAGCTGGCGGACCGATGCCTGCGAGGCGAAGTCGCATTCGAGTGTGTCGACGTCGCCCGCGCCCGCCGCGCGCACCGCGGTCGCCGCATCGGCGAGCTTGCTCGGATTCCGTCCGACGAGCAGCAGCCGATCGCCCCCTGCGGCGAGCTGCCGCGCTGCCTCGAGACCGA
Organism: Nocardia sp. NBC_01499; assembly: GCF_045040275.1. Classification (NCBI taxonomy): domain Bacteria; kingdom Bacillati; phylum Actinomycetota; class Actinomycetes; order Mycobacteriales; family Nocardiaceae; genus Nocardia; species Nocardia sp. NBC_01499. Next base: position 7,875,202 of record NZ_CP109426.1, read on the forward strand.
TACCCGATGTCGCCCCCGTGATCAGGATCGTCTTCATGACGGTCACTCTGCCACGCGATGTTCGGCCGATCGGCGCCGTCGCGTGGCGGTGGCAAACGCTCGGTTTGTGCACGAAAGATGGTGCACGGGAACAACATTTAAGCAATCGCGCAGGTCAGTCAGGTGATCTGCGCTCGTCGGCGATGGCTGTCGCGGTTTCCGCTACCTGACCACGGGAACTGCGGATGGCCACCGGTAGGGGGGTGATAGGGGTATTCGCGAGTCCAGTTTCTCCGTGTCGACGCACAAGCTTGGGCACGCGGCGAACTCCCGCGCGAGTGTCAGGGCGAAGTGAGGAAGCCCTCGACGATGCGCCACGCTCGGTGCACGGCGTCCTTGTCGTCGAGGCGCAGGGCGGTGTTGGTCGCGCACAGCACCGCGTCGATCTGAAAGGCGGCGAGCTCGGTGTCCTGTTCGGCGATGTCGCCCGCCGTCACCGCGTGCCGCAGCTCGCGCTCGAGAATGCGCACCCACGCCCGACGATCGCGGAACAGCGCATCGCGCACCGGGCCAGGCCTGCTGTCCTGTTCCGCCATGCTCGCGACCCAGAAGCAACCACCGGTGAACAGCGGACCGTTGACGTAGGCCAGCCAGTTCTCGATCAGCGCCCGCAGCCGGGCGACACCGTGCGGCGCGGGCCTGGCCGGTTCGACCACCGCGTCGACGAACAGGTCGCGCGCGTAGTCGATGGCGGCCAGCTGCAAGGCTTCCTTGGTCTTGAACAGCGTCTGAATGCCCGCCTTGCTCAGCCCCGAGTCGGTGGCGAGCCTGCCGAAGCTCAACCCCTCCAGCCCGTCCAGCGAGGCGATATCGACGGCGTGCCGCAGCACCGTCTGGCGCGTCTTCGCGCCGCGGAGCAGGCGCTTGTCGGTGATCTCGGCGGGCTCGCGCCGGGCGAGGTCCGCAGAACCGGGGCCACTTTCCATACGGTCGATCGTACTCAGGCTGGCAAGAAACAGTCACCGGACCACCGGTTTCGTGCTTGGATCGGCCCATGTCCTACAAGGCTGACCCGCGCGTCGATACCTATATCGACGCGCTGCCCGCCTGGCAGCAAGCGATCTGTCAGGAGGTGCGCGAGCTGGTGCATGCCGCCGACCCGGACGTCGTCGAGACCATCAAGCGCACCGTGCAACCGTACTTCGTGCTCGACGGCAACATCTGCGCCCTGCTCGCGGCGAAGACACACGTCAATGTCTTCCTCTACGACGGAGCCATCGTGGCGGATCCCGACGGCATCATCACCGCAGGGCACGACAACAAGGCCGCACGAACCGTGTCTGTTCGAGAAGGCGAAAAAGTCCCTGCCGCACCGCTTCTCGCGATGTTCGAGCAGATCATCGCGAACAATCGCGCCGGTGGCTGGCGCAAGCTCAAACGCGAAGGCTGACACCCTCAGCCGACCGCGACGTCGAGGGAGCCTGTCAATCCGTCGGTGTCTTCCACGCCGCGGGCGGCACGCTGGGCGAGCCCGGCGAGCACCGGCAGTCGTGCGTCGCCCAGTGACATCGCGTGGTTTCCAAGGTGATTGGTGACAAAAGCGACCGACAGACCGAGGCCGGGCATCGCGATGGCACCCGACCCGCCGATCCCGAAGTGTCCCAACGCCTGCCGCGTCAGCTTGGTGCCGACGATGCCTCGGTGATAGCCGAGGGCGAAATGCGGTGGGGCGCCGAGCACATAGTCGAACCGGCTGTTCGGCGGCATTCGCGCGATCAGCCGAGTGGTCTCGGGCCGAAGCAGGCGGCGCCGGCCGATCATGCCGTCGTTGGCGATCGCGCCGTACATCTTGGCCAGTGACCGAGCCGTGAAAACCCCGTTCCAGCCGGGCATCATCGTGTCGTAGGGCTGCTCGCCGAGCGTCATGTCCGCCCAGCCGTCGTACACCGCGCCGCGCGCCGAATGTACCGCCCGCATCGAGGCGAACGGGGCGATCATCCGGTCGAACGGCACCCGCGCGACGCCGAGCCGCGGCGACAGCTTGGCGAGCCGATGCCGCTGGCGCTGCGGGACGCCGAAATAGAAGTCGTTGTCGCCCAATGGTTTCCCCAGTTCGGCGCGAACCAGCTCGGTGAATCCGCGACCGGTTGCCCGCTGCGCGATCTCCGCGACGATGGTGCCGAAGGTGAGCCCGTGGTATCCAGACGCGCGCAGCCGCAGTGGGTCGGGCGCGGAGGCGGCGATGGCGGCGGCCAAGGCGTCGTGGTCGAGCAGGTCCGCCGGGTCGTCGACCAGTCCTCGGATGCGCTGCAGTCCCGCGCGATGGTTCAGCACATCGCGAATGGTGATGTCCTGCTTGTTATTTACCGCGAACTCCGGCCAGTAGGCGACCACCGGAGTGTCGTAGTCGAGCACCCCGCGTTCGGCCAGCCGGTGCATCACCGTGGCCGCGACGCCCTTGCCGGTCGAATACGACAGCGCCATCGTGTCGGCGCGCCACCGTCGGTCGCTGTCCGCCCAGCCCGCCCAGATGTCGAGCACCGGTTCACCGTTCAGATAGACCGCGAGTGCACCACCGCCCTGCCGCTTGCGCCGGAACAGCGCGAAGAACTTCGCGGCGACGACGGTGAAACGGTCGTCGATGAGCATGTTTCCCGCGGTGGGCGCGCTGTCCGAGCTGGTGAACGGCATGGTCAGACTCCTTTGTCCAGTACGCCAGACAAGCCGCCGCGATAACACTTGCAAGCAGCTTGCTAACACCCACGGTAACGCGTATCAGTTGCCCCGTGCAATGGGTCTGAGACAGTTGTCCTGGTGGATTGTGTCCAGTGACTTGCCTTGACGTAGCGAATCTGCACGTCAGGAGTACCCCCGTCGCACGGCAGCGGTTGCCGTGCGACGGGGTGCTCTCATAGTCGCGGATCGACCGGTTCCGACTCCAGCGCGAGCACCGCGAAGACCGCCTCGTGCACCCGCCACAGCGGTTCACCGGCGGCGAGCCGGTCCAGCGCCTCGAGACCGAGGGCGTACTCGCGCAACGCCATCGAGCGCTTGCGCCCGAGACCGCGCGAGCGCAGCCGATCCAGGTTCGCCTCGCGCAGGTAGTCCGGCCCGTAGATGATCCGGAGGTACTCGGGCCCACGGCATTTCACGCCGGGTTGCACCAGACGCCCATCGCCCGTCGCACCCTCGGACTTCTTCGGCCCGCGAACCAGCGCCTGCCGAGGCTTGACCACCATGCCCTCGCCGCCCGCCGCGGTGAGTTCGGTCCACCAGTTGGTGGCGGCCGCCGCGCTGTCCTGGTCGGTCAGGTCGACGAACATCCGTCCGGTCGGCGCGAACAGCTCGGCATCGGCCGCGACCAGTCGATCGATCAGCGCGAGGTGCCAATCATGTTCGCGCACCGCATAATTCGCCCCTTCACCGGCGAGGATCTGGAACGGTGCGAGCCGGAGACCGGCCATGCCGTCGACCGGCCAGCAATAGCGGCCGTAGGCGTCGGTGAACGCCGCGGCGTCGTCCTTGCGCGCACCGGTGCGGCCCGCGAGGTCGGCGACATCCAGTCCACGTTCGGCCACCGCCGCCAGTACCTCGCTTGCGGCACCCAACGCCGCCCGCGCCGCCGCGCCGACGGCCGCGTACTGGTTGCGCAGCAAGCCGATCGCCTTCGCCGACCACGGCATCAACTCGGTGTCGAGCAGCAGCCACTCGCTGCGCAGCTCATCGAACAGTCCCGCGGACTCGGCGGCCGCGCGCACCCTGGCGAGCAGCGTCTCGGTGTGCACCGGATCGTCGAAGAACGGACGACCGGTGCGCGTGTAGATCACACCGGTAGCCCCGTCGTCGACGCCGAATCGGTCCCGCGCGGCCTGCGCCGACCGGGCAACCAGGACTACCGCGCGCGACCCCATGTGCTTCTCCTCGCACACCACCTGGTCGACGCCCTCGGCGCGGTAGTAGGCGAACGCCTCCGCCGGGTGTTCCAGATGACCGGCCAGCGACGAGGTCGCAACCGGTGCCATCGTCGGCGGCAGGTACACCAGCCAGCGCGGGTCGATCGCGAAGCGGCTCATCACTTCCAGTGCGGCGCAGGCATTTTCCTCCTGCACGCCGACCCGCCCGTGATACCGAGTTTCGACCACCCGGCGGCCGATCACGTCATCGAGATCGAGCACGCCGGGATCTCGGTGCACCACACCTTCGGCTGTGCTGATCGTCGTAGCCTCCAGCGGGCGCACCGGCTCGTACCAAACCGACTCCGCCGCAACCGAAACCGGCTCACGTTCTGGATAGCGCAACGCCGAGAGCCTGCCGCCGAACACCACGCCGGTGTCAAGGCACAGCGTGTTGTTCACCCACTGCAGATCGAGCACCGGCGTGTGCCCATACAGCACGGTGGCGCGGCCGCGATAGTCATTGGCCCACGGGTAACGCACCGGCAAGCCGTATTCGTCTGTCTCCCCGGTGGTTTCGCCGTACATGGCGAAGGAGCGCACCCGGCCCGACGCACGCCCGTGGAACTCCTCCTTCAGCCCCGCGTGCGCGATGACGAGCTTGCCGCCGTCGAGCACGTAGTGGCTGACCAGCGCGCGGCAGAAGTCGCGCACCTCCTTGCGGAAGACCTCGTCCTCGGCTTCGAGCTGTGCCAGCGACTCGGCGAGGCCGTGCGCGACCCGCACCTGCTTGCCGTCGAGGGCGCGCACGAGCTTGTTCTCGTGATTTCCGGTGACGCACAGCGCGGTTCCCGCCGCGACCATGCCCATCACCAGCCGCAGCACGCCGGGGGTGTCCGGCCCGCGATCGACCAGGTCGCCGACGAACACCGCGGTACGCCCGTCCGGGTGTCGCGCGCCGATCGCCCGGCCCCCCGCATCGCGATCGATGACATAGCCGAGTTCGCCGAGCAGCGTTTCCAATTCGGCACGGCAGCCGTGCACATCGCCGATCACGTCGAACGGCCCGGTGAGCTCCCGCTTGTCGTTCCACGCCTTCTCGTCGACGATGGTCGCCGCCGCGATCTCGGCCACCCCGCGCAACACGTACACCTTGCGGAAGCCCTCGCGCTCCAGCCCACGCAGGCTGCGCCGCAGCTCGCGCTGCTGCCGGACGACCACGTGCGCGCCGAGCGCGGCCCGGTCCGCGCGTGTCGAATTACGTTCCAGGCACACCGAATCCGGCACATCCAGCACGATCGCCACCGGCAGCACGTCGTGCGCACGCGCCACCGCGATCAGTTCCTGGCGTGACTTGGCCTGCACATTGGTCGCGTCGACGACCGTGCGCAGCCCGCGCCGCAGCCGAACGCCCGCGATGTGGTGCAGCAGGGCGAACGCCTCGGTGGTGGCCGACTGGTCGTTCTCGTCGTCGCTGACGATGCCGCGGCAGGCATCGGAGGACACCACGGCGGTCGGCCGAAAGTGCTTGCGCGCGAACGTCGACTTGCCCGATCCGGTGCTGCCGATCAACACCACGAGGGCAAGCTCGGGCACCGAAAGTTCCGTCATCACGCTGCCCCTTCCCGCTCGATGGTGGTGAACTCGGTCTTCGTGAATACCGCCATTTGCGTCGGCGCCCCGACCTCTGTGTCGGACGCGCCGATCGGCACGAACCGCACGGTATACCCGTGCCGCGCCGCCACTGCGTCGGCCCATGCCGCGAATTCGGCTCGGGTCCACTCGAATCGGTGATCGTCATGCCGAAACGTACCGGCCGCCAACGTCTCGAAGCGCACGTTGAACTCCGCGTTGGGCGTGGTGACGAGCACCGCCCCCGGCGCCGCCGCCGCGAACACCGCGTGCTCGAGCGCACCGAGACGCGGCGGATCCACGTGCTCGATGACCTCCATCAGCACCGCGGCGTCATAGCCGCGCAACCGGGCGTCGGTGTAGGTGAGCGCGCCCTGCCGCAGGGTCAGCCGCTGCGCCACGCGTTCGGGCATGCGGTCGAGCCGCAGCTTGCGTTCGGCGATATGCAATGCCCGCATCGAGACGTCGACACCGACGATCTCGGTGAATATCTTGTCCGACAACAACTCCCGCAGCAGCGTGCCCTCGCCGCAGCCGAGATCGAGCACCCGCCGTGCCCCGACCTCGTGTAGTGCGGCGCGCACCTCGGCACGCCGGGTCACCGCCAATGACGGTGTACTCGACGATGTTTCGACTTCGCGGTGTCCATCGGTCACCGTATCGATGCCAGCCACCGGCGCGTCCACGGAAGCCCCCTCCGAATCGCTCGCGGTGGACGCCACTTCAATTGTCGCGCAACCTGTTTCGGACGAACCGGCACCACTCGAGTCGCCCTCGTCGTCCGCCTCTTCCACCGCGTCCAACGCCTCCGGCTCCACCTCGTCGACCTCGGCCAACCGAGCCAACGCGGTCCGCACCAGCGACTGCCGCCGCGCCAGATACCGCCGCGTGATCCACTCGCGCTCCGGATGTTCGGCCAACCACCCGCCACCTGCGCGGATCAGCTTGTCCACCTCATCGGCAGCCAACCAGTAGTGCTTGGCCCCGTCCAGCACCGGTAGCAACACATACAGGTGTGAGAGCGCATCGGCCAACCGCACCGTCCCGGACAACTCGACCCGCAGGTAGTGCGAATCACCCCACTCCGGGAACGCCGGATCCAACGGCAGGGCAGTGGCGGTCACCGTCCATCCGAGCGGCGCGAACATCCGCTGCGCCACCTCCGCCCCGCCTCGACACGGCACCGCGGGCAGCTGGATACGCAACGGCAGCGTGGTCTCGACCAACTCCGGTCGCAGCGTGCAACGCCCGTGCAGCGCGGTGCGGAATACCGCGCCGATCGCGACCGACAGCAGCGACGACGCCGCGTACGGCCGATCGTTGACGTACTGACCGAGGCTGAAATCCGTTGTCCCACGCGAACGTCCGCGCACCAGCCGGATCGGATCGATCTCCAGCACCAGCGCTGCGGTGCACCGTGCGGCCGTCGCCTCGGGATACACCACGTGCGCCGTGCCGTAGGACTGCTCGAACGCCTGCACCCGGTCGGGGTTCTTGTGCAGCAAGAACCCCAGATCGGTCGCTGGCCAGGCAGCGCCCTCCGGTGGTGTGCAGGTGATCGTCAGTAGCATTCAGCGATCGTCGCGCAACCGCGGGAACCCGCGCAAGGAAGTTTCATCCAAGTACGTCAAGCGGTCGGATACGGCCAACTCCAGTCGGCGACCCCGGGGATGTCCTCGCCGTGCTCCCGAGTCCACGCCCGCGCCTCCCACCGCGCGTCCACCATTTCCTGACGCAGTCCAGCGGCCCGCTCGCCCAGGCTCGGCACCCGATCGATGACGTCCATCACCAGGTGGAACCGATCCAGATCATTGAGCATCACCATGTCGAACGGCGTCGTGGTGGTGCCGCGCTCCTGGTAGCCACGCACGTGCAGCCCGTCATGGTTGGCCCGCCGATAGGTGAGTCGATGCACCAGCCACGGATAGCCGTGGAACGCGAAGATCACCGGCCGGTCGTGGGTGAACAGTGTGTCGAACTCGCTGTCCGGCAAGCCATGTGGATGATCGTCCTGCGGCTGCAGACGCGTGAGATCGACCACATTGACCACCCGAACCCGCAACCCCGGCAGCCGATCACGCAGAATCGCCGCCGCCGCAAGGGTTTCCAGTGTCGGCACGTCACCGGCGCAGGCAAGCACGACGTCCGGGATGGTGCCGAGGTCGTCGTTGTTGCCTGCCCAGTCCCAGATGCCGATGCCGCGGGCACAGTGCTCGGCCGCGTCGTTCACCGAAAGCCAGTCCGCCTGCGGCTGTTTGCCCGCCACCACCACGTTGACGTAGTGCCGTGAACGCAGGCAATGGTCATAGGTGGACAACAGGGTGTTGGCGTCCGGCGGCAGATAGACCCGCACGATCGACGCCTTCTTGTTGAGCACCACATCAAGGAAGCCGGGATCCTGATGGGTGAACCCGTTGTGGTCCTGCCGCCAAACATGCGAGGAGAGCAGGTAATTGAGGCTGGCGATGGGCCGCCGCCACGGCACCGCCGCACTGGCGTCGAGCCACTTGGCATGCTGGTTGAACATCGCGTCGACGATGTGGATGAACGCCTCGTAGCAGGTGAACACCCCGTGCCTGCCGGTGAGCAGATAGCCCTCCAGCAACCCTTGGCACATGTGCTCGGACAGCACCTCGATCACCCGTCCGGTGCGGTCGAGTTTCTCGTCGTACTCACCGATTTCGGCCTGCCAGTTACGCCCGGTCACCTCGAGGATGTCCTGCAGCCGGTTGCTGGCCAGCTCGTCGGGGGCGAAGGTGATGAAGTTGTCCGGGTTGTTCCGGGTGACCTCGCGCAACCAACCGCCGAGCACCCTGGTCGCCTCGTGCTGTGACCCGCCCGGCGTAGCGACCGCCACCCCGAAATCGCGCCAGTCAGGCAGGTTCAGATCGCGAACGAGACTGCCGCCGTTGGCAACTGGATTGGCACTCAGCCGCTGATCGCCGTCGGGCACCTGGTCGAGCAGCTCCGACACCGGCCTGCCCTGCTCGTCGAACAACTCCTCCGGACGATAGGACCGCAGCCACTGTTCCAGTACCGCACGGTGATTCGCGTCGGTGCGCGCGGCGGGCAGCGGCACCTGATGCGCGCGGAACGTGCCCTCGACCTGCTCGCCGTCCACCACCGGCGGACACGTCCAGCCCTTCGGCGTACGCAACACGATCATCGGCCAGATCGGGCGCACACTGTCGGTGCCACCGCGCGCGGCCCGCTGGATCTGCGCGATGCGTTCCATGCAGGTATCCACCGCGATCGCCATCGCCTGGTGCACCGCCGTCGGATCGCTGCCCGACACGATGATCGGCTCATAGCCGTAGCCGCGCAGCAGCGAAACCAGCTCCTGCTCCGGAATGCGCGCGAGGATGGTCGGATTGGCGATCTTGTACTGGTTCAGCGCGAGGATCGGCAGCACCGCGCCGTCGCGCGCCGGATTCAGGAACTTGTTGGCGTGCCAGCTGGTCGCGAGCGGGCCGGTCTCCGCCTCGCCGTCGCCGATCACGCAGAACACCGTCAGATCCGGGTGGTCCAGCGCCGCGCCGAAGGCATGCATGAGGGAGTAGCCGAGTTCGCCGCCCTCGTGGAACGAGCCGGGCGTCTCCGGTGCGCAGTGACTCGGCACCCCGCCGGGAAAGCTGAACTGCGCGAAGAACGTGCCCATCCCCGCGGCGTCCTGCGGAATATGGCTGTACAGCTCGGAGTAGGTGCCCTCCAGCCAGCCGCACGCGTTCGGCCCTGGCCCGCCGTGCCCAGGACCAGCCACGAAAACCGCGCTCAGTCCGCGCTGGCGGATCGCCCGATTGGCGTGCACCCACACCAGATTCAAGCCTGGCACGGTCCCGAAATGGCCGAGCAGCCTCGGCTTGATGTGTTCGGCCAGCAAAGGTTCGCGTAGCAGCGGATTCGTCATCAGATAGATCTGCCCGACGGCGAGGTAGTTCGCGGCCCGCCAGAAGGCGTCGATCGAGGTCAGTTCGTCGCGGTCGAGCGGTCCCGCGATATCCGTCAGCCGGTAGGGCTGCGGTGCGACGGTCTCGCCGCCCGCGCCGCCGACATTGTCGGCCGAGGTATCGCTACCCGCACTCGTGTGGGTCATGCGCCGACTCTCCTCGTCATGGGGGGAGAATTCCAGTGTCAGCGTAACGGCAGTTCGACGCGCGAAGGGCGACTCGGACATTCACCGCCACGATGGTCTAGGGTCCGCCGCATGCACACACTCGGCAGGATCATCGGGATCGGCACCATGGCCGCGGCAGCGTTCACTCTGGTCGCCTGTGGCTCGGACGACAAGGCGTCGTCCTCTCCTTCCTCTTCCTCCGCACCTTCGGTCACGAAGGTCACCACACCGGCGCAGGGCGGCCCCAGCGTGAGCAAGGGCCGGGAATGCACCGCGGAGGACATCGGCGTGAGCGGCGACTTCGGCACCGCGCCGAAGATCACCCTCCCCGACAACTGCGACCCGCCCAAGAAGCTCATCACCAAGGACCTCATCCAGGGCACTGGACCCGGCGCGGCGTCGGGTCAGCAGCTCACCATGAACTACGCGTTGGTCACCTGGTCCAACGGACAGAAGAAGGACAGCTCCTTCGATCGCGGCACCCCGTTCCAGCTCACCCTCGGTGGCGGACAGGTCATTCCGGGCTGGGACCAGGGACTTATCGGCGTGCAGCAGGGCTCGCGCCGACTGCTGATCGTGCCGCCGGACCTCGGCTACGGCGCCAGCGGCCGCAGCGGCATCGCGCCGAACGAGACGCTGGTCTTCGTCACCGACGCGGTGTCGGTCGGCAAGTAGGGCCCGAAAAGCGGCCGAGTGCAGCCCGCCCCGGCCGGTCAACTAACCTGGTCGGGATGCGTACGCCGCGTCCCTCGCCAGCCCGGCGGGTGCCGGGGTCCCGGTGGAAGTCCGGGACGACGGGGGATCGCGTCTCAACCAGAACAGACGACGAACAAGGAGCATGTCCGTGAAGAGCACCGTCGAGCAGCTGAGCCCGACCCGGGTCCGGATCAATGTCGAGGTGCCCTTCGAGGAACTGAAGCCTGACTTCGATCGCGCGTACAAGGCACTCGCCAAGCAGGTCAAGATCCCCGGCTTCCGTCCTGGCAAGGCGCCGGCCAAGCTGCTCGAGGCCCGTCTCGGCCGCGGCGCGGTGCTGGAGCAGGTCGTCAACGACGTGCTGCCCGGCCGCTACAGCGAGGCCGTCACCGCCGCCGACGTGAAGGTCATCGGCCAGCCCGAGATCGAGATCACCAAGATCGAAGACGGCGAAGAGCTCGCGTTCACCGCCGAGGTCGACGTGCGCCCGGAACTCACGCTGCCGGACTACGAGACCCTCGCGGTCACCGTCGACGCCTTCACCATCGGCGACGAGGACATCGACGAGCAGCTGCAGTCGCTGCGCCAGCGCTTCGGCACCCTCACCGGTGTCGAGCGCGCGGTCCAGGACGGCGACTTCGTCTCGATCGATCTGTCGGCGACCGTCGACGGTGAGGACGTCCCCGAGGCGGCCACCACCGGCCTGTCCCACGAGGTCGGCTCCGGCCAGCTCATCGAGGGCCTGGACGAGGCGCTGATCGGCCTGTCGGCCAACGAGTCCAAGGACTTCACCTCGACCCTGGTCGCCGGTGAGCACGCGGGCAAGGAAGCCGTCATCAAGGTCACCGTGCAGTCCGTCAAGGAGCGCGAGCTGCCCGAGGCCGACGACGACTTCGCCCAGCTGGCAAGCGAATTCGACACCCTCGAAGAGCTGAAGGCCGATCTGAGCAGCCGGGTCGAGCGCAGCAAGAAGGTCGAGCAGGCTGGCCAGATCCGCGACAAGGTGCTGGAGACCCTGCTCGAGCAGGTCGAGGTGCCGCTGCCCGAGGCGGTCGTGCAGGCCGAGATCGACGCCGTCACCCACGACGCGGTGCACGGTTTCGACCACGACGAGGCCAAGCTCGCCGAGGCGCTGGAGGCCCAGGGCTCCAGCCGCGAAGAGTTCGACAAGGACGCCAAGGAGTCCGCCGAGAAGTCGGTGCGCACCCAGCTGCTGCTCGACGCCATCGCCGAGGCGGAGAACACCCAGGTCGGCCAGGAAGAGCTCACCGAGCGGATCCTGTTCCAGTCGCAGCGCTACGGCCTGGCGCCGGAGCAGTTCATCCAGCAGGTGCAGCAGGCGGGCCAGCTCGGCGCGATCTTCGCCGACGTCCGGCGCGGCAAGGCCCTTGCGGGCGTTGTCGGCAAGGTGAAGGTGACAGACTCCGAGGGCAACGTGGTGGACACCGCCGAAATGTTCGGTGCCCCCGAAGATTCCGACGCTGTCGTCGATGCCGACGTGACCACTGAGGCCGACGCGGCCGACGAGTCGACCGAGACCGCGACGGCGAAGGCCGAATAAATTCCATGGAATGCACGCGTGACATGCGGCGGCAAGCTGCGTTGATTGCGCTGTGAGCGAGCGAAGCGAGTGAACCAAAGACACAGCGCGCCCTCGCGAACAGCGCAGCTGAGCGCCAGCGAAGTTGCGCTGTGAGCGAAGAAGGGCGGTACCGGGAGTTCGGTGCCGCCCTGCTTCGTTAATGTTTGTGACAACGAACCAGAGATGGCCGACGGCCAACGAGCCGGTAAGAAAAGGCAGGTATCCGTGACAGTCAATCAGGCAGGGGTCGTCATGACGTCCGCGACTGCTGGTCTCAACCTCAGCGATTCGGTGTACGAGCGACTGCTTCGTGAGCGCATCATCTTCCTCGGCACCCAGGTCGACGACGACATCGCGAACAGGATCTGCGCGCAGATCCTGCTGCTCACGGCGGAGGATCCGACCAAGGACATCGCGCTCTACATCAACTCGCCCGGCGGTTCGGTAACCGCGGGTATGGCCATCTACGACACCATGCAGTTCGCCGAGTGCGACATCGCCACCTACGGCATGGGCTTGGCCGCGTCGATGGGTCAGTTCCTGCTCACCGCTGGCACCAAGGGCAAGCGCTTCGCCCTGCCGCACGCGCGGATCATGATGCATCAGCCATCGGCGGGCATCGGTGGTTCCGCCGCCGATATCGCGATCATGGCCGAGCAGTTCGCGCACACCAAGCGTGAGCTCAACGAGCTGCAGGCGCTGCACACCGGCAAGTCCGTGGAGCAGGTTGCCGCTGATGCCGACCGCGACCGCTGGTTCACCGCCAAGGACGCGCTGGAGTACGGCTTCATCGACAAGGTGATCAGCCACGCGAACCAGGCCAACGGCGTAGGCAAAAACTAGGCGCCATCCGGACTCTCTGTCCGTTCAGCGCATCAGCGGCTTACACACACAGACTTTGGAGACGAAGATGGCCAACCAGTTTGACCCACGCGCAGCGCTCGGCGGTATGGCACCGCAGGGCGCCGAGTCGCGCTACATCCTGCCGTCGTTCATCGAGCACTCGAGTTTCGGCGTCAAGGAGTCCAACCCGTACAACAAGCTGTTCGAGGAGCGCATCATCTTCCTCGGCGTGCAGGTGGACGACGCCTCGGCGAACGATGTCATGGCACAGCTGCTCGTGCTCGAGTCGCTCGATCCCGACCGCGACATCACCATGTACATCAACTCGCCAGGTGGCTCGTTTACGTCACTGATGGCCATCTACGACACCATGCAGTACGTGCGTGCCGATGTCGCGACCGTCTGCCTCGGCCAGGCCGCCTCGGCCGCCGCCGTGTTGCTCGCTGCCGGCACCCCCGGCAAGCGCGCCTGCCTGCCCAACGCCCGCGTGCTGATCCACCAGCCGTCGCTGGAAGGTGGCATCCAGGGTCAGGTGTCGGACCTGGAGATCCAGGCCGCCGAGATCGAGCGCATGCGTCGCCTGATGGAGACCACGCTGGCCTACCACACCGGCAAGGACGCGGATCAGATCCGCAAGGACACCGACCGCGACAAGATCCTGACCGCCGCGGAGGCCAAGGAATACGGGATCATCGACCAGGTGTTCGACTACCGCAAGCTCAGTGCTCAGAAGAAGTGATGTGAACAGGGTGGATCGCCGATCCCGGCGGCGATTCGCTTGTAAGTTGCTGTAACCCAGGGAATTCCGGCCGGGAAGTGCGCCTTGTGGTGTGCTGCCCGGCCGGACTGCTTCAGTGTCACGGCTGGCCCGGAAACGCTTCGGTATTCAGCCACGATGAAACAAGCGGCCGGAGCACGAAAAGGCTGCTGAACGGACACAACGCGCTCCGGTGCCGTGAGAACTCGCACAACCCGGCGGAGAAACATGCTCGAGTTGTCGACCTCCATCGCACACACCAGGTACGGTCAACCTAGGGACCTTTGCTCCTGGTTGACAGCACTGCCTCACCCACCGGAACCGGTCGACGCGTTTGCGACCACGGCCGGTGGCGCGGACCAGCAAGACGGCAGATAGCTGGCAACCTGGACGGACGGTTGCACGCGGACAAGGAAGTAGGGACCCACGAGATGGCGCGCATCGGAGATGGCGGCGATCTGCTCAAGTGCTCGTTCTGCGGAAAGAGCCAGAAGCAGGTCAAGAAGCTCATTGCGGGACCAGGGGTGTACATCTGCGACGAGTGCATCGATCTATGCAACGAGATCATCGAGGAAGAGCTCGCCGAGTCCAGCGAGGTCAAGCTCGATGAGCTGCCCAAGCCCGCGGAGATCCGGGACTTCCTGGAGAACTACGTGATCGGGCAGGACACCGCCAAGCGCACCCTCGCGGTGGCCGTCTACAACCATTACAAGCGCATCCAGGCCGGTGACAAGGGCCGCGACAGCCGCGGCGAGGTCGTCGAGCTCACCAAGTCGAACATCCTCATGCTCGGCCCGACCGGCTGCGGCAAGACCTACCTCGCGCAGACGCTGGCCAAGATGCTCAACGTCCCGTTCGCCATCGCCGACGCGACAGCGCTGACCGAGGCCGGGTACGTCGGTGAGGATGTCGAGAACATCCTGCTGAAGCTGATCCAGGCCGCGGATTACGACGTCAAGCGCGCCGAGACCGGCATCATCTACATCGACGAGGTCGACAAGATCGCCCGCAAGAGCGAGAACCCGTCGATCACCCGCGACGTCTCCGGTGAGGGCGTGCAGCAGGCGCTGCTGAAGATCCTGGAGGGCACCCAGGCGAGTGTGCCACCGCAGGGCGGGCGCAAGCACCCGCACCAGGAGTTCATCCAGATCGACACCACCAACGTGCTGTTCATCGTCGCTGGCGCGTTCGCGGGTCTGGAACGGATCGTCTCCGAGCGCACCGGCCACCGCGGCATCGGCTTCGGCTCGGAGGTCAGATCCAAGTCCGAGATCGACACCGCCGATCACTTCGCCGAGGTGATGCCGGAGGATCTGATCAAGTTCGGTCTGATCCCCGAGTTCATCGGCCGCCTCCCTGTCGTCGCGTCGGTGACCAACCTGGACAAGGAATCGCTGGTCAAGATCCTGTCCGAGCCGAAGAACGCGCTGGTCAAGCAGTACGTCCGGCTGTTCGAGATGGACGGGGTCGACCTCGAGTTCACCACCGACGCGCTCGAAGCGATCGCCGATCAGGCGATCCTGCGCGGCACCGGCGCTCGTGGCCTGCGCGCCATCATGGAGGAAGTCCTGCTGCCGGTGATGTACGACATCCCCAGCCGCGACGACGTCGCCAAGGTGGTTGTCGACTCCGACACCGTCACCGAGAACGTGCTGCCGACCATCGTGCCCCGCAAGGCGCAGCGGACCGAACGCCGGGAGAAGTCGGCGTAACCCCACACCACAGACAGCAGAGAAGCCATCGCGTAGCGCGCGGTGGCTTCTCTTTTTGTGTAAAGCACCGTCAGATGGGTACTCCGTCTTCAGGGTTGAGCAGACAGCCTAGTTTTGGCGCTCATCGGCGCCCAGAGCGCAACGCATTGCCTGGCAATGGACGTTAATTGCCGTGCGCGACAGGACTGAGATCCTCATGTCGACAACTCTTGCTACTCCTGCAGTTTCGGCGAGCACTACGCAAAGACCGAGCCCGAGTCGGGGTGTGGCACCAAGTCGAGCGACGTTGCCGAGTGTGCCCGAGGCCCGATTGAGCGTTTCCGTCACCGCCCCGAGCGAAACCGTCACCCTGTGTGCCCTCGCGGGCGAGGTGGACTTCTATACCGCTGACCAGTTCCGGTCCCAGCTGATCGGTTCATTGAGTACCGCCGCATCGTTGGTGGTCGTTGACCTGTCCCAGGTGACGTTCTTCGGCGTCGCCGGTCTGCACGTGCTGGTCGAGGCGCGCGCCTGGGCTGGGCACACCGACCGCCGGATCCGCCTGGTCACCGGCCCCCGCTGTGTCGACCGGTTGTTGGAGGTCGCCGGTGACACCGCCAGCTTCGACACCGCCGCCAACCTCGCCGATGCGGTGCTCGGCGCCGCCTAGCTTTCGAGGCGCTGGCTTTCGAGAGGCGGTGGCGGTCACTACGATTCGATCATGTTTGACAACCGCCGCCTCGAGCGGAAGATCGACGCGCTGAACTTCAAACTCGATCTGATCCTCCAGCACTTGGGGATCCAAGACCTACCTGTCACCACCGCGAAACCGATCCAGGTAGTGCCGACGACCGCACCGCCCGCAATCAGTTTCGCCGAGATCGACGAACTCTTGTTCCACGGCAAGAAGATTCAAGCCATCAAGGTCTATCGGGAGCTGACCGGCGCCGGTCTCAAAGAGGCCAAGGAAGCCGTCGAACGTCGCCAGCGATACTGATCGGTCACAACGGCACCGGTCGTTCGTGCACCACATGCTTCATCACCAGCGTCGACGTCAGGTGCTGCACGCCGGGTAGCGTGGCCAGCTTCTCGTCGTAAAGCTGTTGGAACGCAGGCAGATCCGCCGCGACGATGCGCAGCAGAAAATCCGGATCCCCGAACAGGCGCTGCGCCTGCAGCACATGCGGTATCTCCGCGACGGCCTGCTCGAACGCGGCGACGGTGCTGCGATCCTCCTGACGCATCGTCACGAAAACCAGCGCCTCGAATGTCAGCCCGACGGCCGCCGCGTCGACCAGCGCGCGATAGCCGCGGATCACCCCGGACCGCTCCAATTCCCGCAGCCGACGGTGGCACGGCGACAGGCTCAGCCGGACTCGGGCGGCGAGTTCGGTGATCGTCAAACGGCCGTCCTTTTGCAGCTCGGCAAGAATCTTCCTGTCAACGCGATCCATGGGGGAGATCCTTCCATATATCGCCGCTCAGCTGCGAAAACTTGGAATCACCTCCTTGATCAACTCGCCTATCCTTCCCTCGGGTATTGATTCGAAGGGAGAGTTCCGCATGGCTGTCGGGTACATCGCCGCGTTCTGGACGGTGTCGGTCCTGTTGATCCTCGTCCCCGGCGCGGACTGGGCATACGCGATCGCCGCCGGTCTGCGTGAGCGATCGGTGCTGCCCGCCGTCGGGGGATTGCTTCTGGGTTATGTCGCGTTGACCGCAGTGGTCGCGGCCGGAGTCGCGGCGGTGGTCGACCGGAATCCCGTTGTGCTGACCGTACTTACGGTGTTCGGCGGGCTGTACCTGATGTGGCTCGGCGGCACCACCCTGGCCAGCTCGACCACCCCCGCCGCCATGCCGGAGCAGACGAACCCATCCCCGTGGGGCACCAGCGTGCTGCGCGGTATCGGTATCAGCGGGCTGAACCCCAAGGCGATCCTGCTCTTCCTGGCACTGCTCCCGCAGTTCACCGACCGCACCGGCTCCTGGCCACTGGCCGCCCAGATCGGCACCCTCGGCCTGATCCACACGCTGAGCTGTGCGGCCATCTACCTGTGCGTCGGCGTCCTGGCCCGCACCGTCCTGCGCGCCCGCCCCACCGCCGCCCGCATCGTCACCCGCGTTTCCGGTGTCGCCATGCTCCTCATCGGCACGTTGCTGCTGGTAGAACGCCTGCTGTGAACGCGCCCGAAGAAGTTGGTAACGAATCGTCGCGGCCGACAGATGTATCTGTCGTGGAGTTCCTTTTGGTCGCCATCGCTGCTGCATACATTGCAGTCACCGACTTCATTGGTGGAGTAGCGGGCGCCCTCGGGTCCTCCGGTAGGTAGCTAGAAACTGGTCGCGGGTGAACACCTGCAGGCATCCGCGGCCCGTGCGTTCCCACTGCCCCAAGGTTGACCTCGAACCCAACCTTGGGGCAGTCGCATGTCCGGGATAGGTGCGGCGGTCGCGACCCGGCGATGGGCGAAGCAGAATGAGGGCATGTCGACGGACGCCGTGCTGGTCAGAGTTCGAGCGCTGTGGGAGGGGTTGGCCGCGGTGCCGGTTTCGTTCTCATCGGCAACCGGCGTGAGTGTGGTGGTGTCGCCTAGGGCGCTGATTTGCCCGCCGGGATGGATGGGTGTGGTTGCGCTGCAAGGGGAAGCGATTGTGACCGCGCCCAGTTCCGGTGCTGCGGTGGCGATTCGGGCCGCGGTCGCGAGGTTGTCGGCAGATGGGCTTGTCGATCCGGACTTGCTCGGGCGGGCGTTGCCCTTGGCGGAGGTGTTGGGTCCGGCTGCGTTGGCATACGTGGATGGGGACGGGTTCCGGCCTGTTTCGGCAGGTTCGCTGGCAGTCGAGCGTCTGGCCGTCGAGGATTCCGAACTGCGCCAGCTCCTGATGGTGGCCGGTGATCAGGATGCGGCGGAGAGTGGGTTGGACGAGATTACGTCTCCCGCGTTCGTCATTCGGGATGGTGGGAAGGTGATCGCTGCTGCCGGATACCGCGTCTGGCCGAGTCGGACCGCTCACCTCTGCGTGCTGACCGCGCCGGATCGGCGCGGTCAGGGCTTGGCTCGGGTGGCAGGGTCCGCGGCGGTGGCGCACGCACTCGAGGGGGGATTGCTGGCCCAGTGGCGGGCGCGGGCGTCGGAGTCGAGGCGGGTCGCCCTTGCACTGGGCTTTCGCGAACTCGGTGCTCAGCTCAGCGTCAGGTTGAGTTGAGCAGTGGCTGGCGGGGAGCCGGTCTGCGTTGACGAAAACTGTCCACTGAGACCGGACCTCGGCCAGCGGGGAACTGGATTCCGTTTGTGTTCCAAGATTGCGTTGTGACGCTCCGGCTCCACGTCAACCGCGACCGAACGTAGTAGAAAGGAAAGATGGGAAGGCAGGCAGTCGTCGTGCTCTACGTGCTCGCGCTGATCGCCGTCGTGGTCGGCGTGGACGTCCTGTTCTTCAGACACCAGTTCTGGGAGCGGCTGATAGTGAACATCGGAATCGTCCTGGTGTTCGGGGCCTTCTATTTCAGGTTCGTGAAGGGTTCTTGAGCGGGATCTCTGCGCCGCCGGTCCGAGCCTGATTGTCGCGAGCCTGGAGCAAAAGCCCTCGGGTGTCGCGTGCAGCGATCCGAGGGCTGTTCACTGGGGGATGCGTTCAGGGCTGTGGGCGGTTGAACTCTCCATCGGTCACTCCCGTGGTGAAGGTGTCCCACTCGTTGGGGGTGAAGATCAGTGCGGAACCGTTGGGGTTCTTGGAGTCTCGGACTCCGATCATGCCGTTCGCGAGGAACGCGACCTCTACGCAGTCGCCATCGGGGTTGCTGCGGCTGCTCTTGAACCATTCAGCGCCAGTTAGGTCGACGGTCACGCTAGATACTCCCTTGCTACCTGCCGGAACAGATTCCTGCTGGCTGTGGCATCCAACGCTGCGTGGCCGATGCCCTCGTACAAATCATCGTAGCGTCTGACATCCTCCGGTTTTTCGAGGTAGAGGTTGCCGATCGAGCTGCCCTCGATGAAGACCACCGTTGGCTCCACGGGCTCGTCGGCCGCAGTCATTCCGAAATCCAAGATCACAAACGGGCCGATGTATGCCCCGACAGGGAATCCAGCGCGGAAGGGGAGTACTTGGATTGTGACATTCGGCCGCGTACTGACGTCGGCGAGCCATTTGAGCTGTGCGGCCATGGTTCTCGGGCTGCCGGAGACACGGCGCAGCGCCGCCTCGCCGATCACGGCCTTGACCGTGGTGGGGTTGGTCTTGCGCGTCACTATGTTCTGCCGTTGCATCTTCAGTTGGATCCACCGGTCGTGCTCCGCCGCAGCGGCTTCCGGAAAGCGGAGTTCCGCCAGAGCGCGAAGGTAGTCGGGTGTCTGGAACTGGCCGGGTACCAATTCGGGATGGTAGGAGCGCAACTCGACCGCGGCCGATTCGAGGCCTACGAAGACATCGAAGTCCTTCGGTATGAGGTCACCGTATTCGTGCCACCAACTCTTGACGCTCGCCTGCCGGGCCAGCCCGATGAGCGCATCGACCAGCTCACCTGGCACCCCGTACAGATCGCACGCCGCCTGGATATCGCGCACCTTGATCCTGCTGTTCTGTCCGCGCTCCAGTCGTTGCAGACTGCTCGAACCCATCTCCAGTAGCTCGGCGGCTTTCTGCTGACTCATCCCCGCACGACTGCGCCACTCCGTCAGATATCGGCCGAGTTGCCTTCGCGGCAGGGTAGATCCGGTGTCCGGCATGAAGTCCTCCCCACTTCGGGCGGGCCGTTCGACCCGCGTCGGGTAGATCATGGCAACTGCCACGGGAGGTTTGCTGGGGATTCGGGGGACTTGTTTCGGGCCGCCCGAAGCCGCACACATCACCACCCTGGCAGGTGTTTTGTTGATGTGCGCCCGGTGAAGCGGCAGGGAGTCCACAGCAAACCTAGCAGCTTCGTTATCAGCCGGGCGCACCCTAGAACCGGCGATGCGAGTCGAGGCTTCTCATGGACAACCTGATGTTCGCGGACACACCAACTTCTCGCTGCACCTACTACCGGCGCACCTGCGGTCTACCCGCCGGAATCCACCCGGAGGTCGGCCGGATCATCCTGCGGACGGGCATCGTCGGCGCGATCACCATGCCCGCGCAGCTCGGTCAACGCGTTCGCGACGATATGTTGCACAACCGAATCACCCTCGGTCCCATCATTTCTCATCTGCGGTCGCGGCGCTGGACCTTTCTCTGCCGTCCCGACTTGCCGAACGACATGTCGCTGTTCGCGGAGTTGCTCCGCCTCAATGTCGCGCTCGTCCCGCCGGGGGCCGAGATCGCATTGCCCGCACCGATCGATAACCGCACCGGCCACCGCCACTGGATCGTCGCACCGCGCGACACCTTTCGCCCTTCCGGCTTGATCGTCCTGACCGCCTTGCGCTCCTGCACCACGAGGGGACCTCGGTGCTGACCGACCCGCTGCCACCGAAACATCAACTGCTGCAGGCATGTCGGGGTGAGGTGCCGATGGACCACCCATTGCTGCGGCTCGCGCGGGACCTGACCGACCTGCACGAGCAACGGTTGTGCGCCGACAGGGAGACTATCGCCGATCGCAGGCATATCGATGAAATCGACTTGCAGCGTGCCGGTTTGGTGCGTGACATCGATCGCTGGGTCACTCTGCAACTGCCGCCCTCGCATGGTGCCGCACACATCCATACCGAGACCCTCGGTGCCGTGATCGACCGGCTCGCGCAGTTCACCGCCTGCGCGTTCGCGGCCTTGGCAAGCTCGTCGCAGTGGGAGCTGGGTAATGCTTGGGAGCAACTCGCCGAATTAGCCGTCGGCTACGACGATTTGGCCGCTGAAGTATGCGCTGGGCGCAGGCGGCTGCCTGGCGGACCGTAACCGTCGACCTGCTGCCTTCACCACGTGGCTTTGGACTGCTCGTTTTCCATGCGGTAGTAGCGGCGGGTGAGGTCGAGGAGGCGGGCTATCTCGTTGGTCATCGAGGTGGGGCTCATGGGGGTGGCGACAATGGGGTCGCCGGATTTGATGTAGTAGCGGCCGTCGTCGGCGTAGTCGGTCCAGAGGAAGCCGCGACCATCGGTGGTCGGCCTGGAATCTACTGCGGGGCCAGGGAATACGGTGATCTCGCCGACGGCGGTGCGGTCGCGCTTGAACATGCGGTTGAGTTGTTCGTTGATGCTGACCTCGTTGGCGCGACGGCTGTAGCGCTGACGGTCGGCGGCGATCTCGTCCCTGCGGAAACTGACCGCTGGATGGGTGCCAGCCTGGGCCTTCGGCAGTGCGGCCACTGTCGCGGCGGCCACCTCGCTCGGTGCGCACAAACCCATGATCACGTCGCCGCCGGTGTCTTCGGCAGTGCCGGGCAGCTGGATGAGGGTGGCGCCGGACCCATTTCGGACCGCACCGTGGAATCGGAATACCGCAGCGAGGCCAGAGCCGCCGAAACCCTTGGATTCGATGCGTGTTTCGGGCTCCAGTAACGTCGACAAGGCGAGTTCCAGGTTCTCGGAATACTGGCCGAGAAGTGCCTGGACTGCCGACTCCCGTTGCCGCACAAGGTCATCCCAGTCGACCGCGGTGGTTGGGCGGAATGCCAGCGGATAGGGCAGGCGGTCGCGACCGTAGGCCGACCAGAGGATGTCGAACTCCTGGCCGGTGAATCTCCAACTGCGCACGCTCAGTCTTCCCCGATCACCGGGGGTACGGCCTTATTCGGCGCGCCTAGAAGTTCCTCGGACCAGTCGCCGATCAAGTAATCCTTGGTCTGGTGCGTCTTCTCCTCGTCGTCCTTCTTGCCTCCGGCGCCACCCATCGGCATGCCGCTCGATCCGGGGCGGCCCGCAGTCCCGGTGCCGGTCTTGGCGGCTAGTGGGGTCACGGCGCCTGGTTGTTGCGGGCTGCCGGGGATGCTGCGGCCAGGGGCTGGTGTGCCGGGAGTGCTTGGGGTGCCCGGACTTCCGGGGCTGCCGGGTGAACGCGTTGTCGTCGGGGAGCCCGGAGTCGTGCTGCGGCTGGGTACCGGAGTCGACAGCGGTGTGGTGCCCGGCGTGGGCTGGTTCGTCGTGCTCGCCGGGGTGGTGCTCGACGTCGACGTGGGATTGCTTGCCTGCGTGGTGGATTGGGGTGTCGTACTGGAGGGGTTCGTCTGTGGGTTATTGCTGGCCGCTTGAGTGGGCGAATTCTGATCCTGGTTCGGATCACCGGACTTGTCGCCCGGCTTGTCACCGGGCTTCTCGTCGGTCGAAGTCGGGTTGTCCTGCTTCGGCTGATCGCCGGGGCCGGAGGGGGTCTGCGAGCCCGGTGCAGGGGAGGGGGTGGGACCTGGCTGATTCGGATCGTTCACCAGGGTCGGACTGTTCGGCACGATGGGAACGCCGTTATCGGTCTGGTTCGCGACCTGCCAGTACACCGTGCGCAGCACCCGCCGCGCCTCCGCCGTCGCCTCAGTTTGGTTGTGGTCGTCGACCTTCAGCACGCCCTCGCTAGGGAGGGTCTTGCCGCGCAGATCGGGGCTGCTGTCGC
Source organism: Nocardia sp. NBC_01499 (assembly GCF_045040275.1). NCBI lineage: Bacteria > Bacillati > Actinomycetota > Actinomycetes > Mycobacteriales > Nocardiaceae > Nocardia > Nocardia sp. NBC_01499. The sequence goes on from NZ_CP109426.1 coordinate 7,897,910, forward strand.
CCTCTCGGGGCATCAGGGCCTGGGTTTGGTGCAGGCCGGTGTAGAGCTCGTTGAGCTTTACCGAGATGAGTTCACTGGCCAGCGTGAGTTGCTGTGACTGGTCGACGTACCTGCCGACCGACTGCACCGCCTGATCGGCCGCCTGGCCTCGCCATCCGTTCGCGACGGTCGCCTTGATCGCATCACCGAACGAATGCGACTTCTCCCGGAAAGTGGCGCTGATGTTCTGCCACATCTGCGAGGCATCCCATGCCTGACCGGGCTTCATCGCCTCGACCTTGCTGACCAGATCTTTCAGCGTGCCGGTCTCGATCGCGTAGAGATCCTGGCCGGGATCCGTAATCGACGGCGGGTCATAGCCCTGCTCGAGCTCCTGTGCGAGCTTGCTGCGGTGCGAGTAGATCGCGGTGCGATCGTCGTTCCACTGCTGCTGTGCCGCGATGATCCGTGATTGGTAGTCGTCCTGACTCATGAGCCGCCCTCCCCAGGGACGTCGATTGCCGCGATCTTCTGACTATTGGACTCGTCGACCGCTTGGTAGTTCGCGATGGCCTTGGCGAATACTTGGCGCATCAATTGGACTTCTTCGATGTGGGTTTGGATCGACGTGTCGATCGATGTGTCCCCACCCGTGGCCTTCTGCTGGAACTTATGCTCGAGGATCGGACCTGACGGCATGGCTCCGAAACCGGCCACCGTCCTGACTCGGAACGTCGACTTGCGGATGTCATCCAGGTCGTCCAAGTAGGTTTGGCATTTGGCGTCCAGGTCTTTACCAACATCAGGACTCAGCTGCAATTCACCGGCGTTCGCCGAGTCCAACAGCTTCTGCCAATCCGCCTTACCTTCAGCAGCCGCCACGGTCAGCTCCCTCCCTTGGGCAGAAACTTGGCTAAATCGGTGGCGTGGCGAAGCGCTTCATCGCAGGGCTCGCCGAGCCTGCCAACCGAGAGTCTCGTTGTGACAGCGAAAAGGACCGAACCCTTAGCCGTCCCTTGTGGGACTTCCACGGCGACGCCGCAATCTAGACGTTTATCGTCGCCTACGTTCGTGTAGCGCAAAGCGGGACGGTCAGCGACGGTCAGCTGCGTGAATCCCTCGAAGTCGGTCCGTTGCTGGAACTGCTGGAGCGTCACGATCGACGACATCACTGACAGGTCGTACCAACGAGCGGATGAGCGCCAGCCACAGACCTTCCAGCCAGTAGGATCTACTCCAGCAACGTCCTTGTCTTTCGTGTCCGCGTTCAGCCCGTCAGTCCGCAGCGCATCGTCGGGCAGCGCCGTGCACGGATCCCAAATCGCCGCATCCGGATCCTTCGACCCCGACGGCGTCGCACTCGCACTGCTCGCACCCGTCGAACTCGGCCCCCCGCTCGCCGTAGGCGACCCACCAGTCGTCTTCTGACACCCCGCCAACACCAGCACAACACCCACTACCAGGGCGATACCGCGCAGCTTGTTCCCCCTGCTCGTCATCCGTTCCCCTAATCGCCGGTGGCTGAAGTCCATCCGAGGTGGATGCGTCCCGGTGCCCACCCCCGTTACCTGGGCAAACCGTACCGCCGACTACTCGCGGGTCGCAACAACATGTGCCCATTTCGCGTGCGATCGGCGGTTCTCAGCGGGATTCGCGAGTGTCGGCTCGATCGGGCTCGGCGTGTATTCACGAGACACGCGGCACTCTCGGTATCCGGCTGAGCCGTCGCCTCGATGCCCGCCTGTCGTCCAGTCAGATCTGGACCGACCACGGGTTGCGAATCGGGCGTAAACGACGTGCGGAAGCGCCCAGCAAACCGTTGCCGGTCACCGGAACCAGGCGGCTCGAGCCAACAGAAGACTGGCCGCCGCCTAAGCAATCACCCGCGCGTAGCCCCGAGCAACGTGCTGTCATACGTTGGCCGCGGCCGATCAGGATTCTCCCGAATGTGCTCGGTAGCGCGCGTGATCGCCTGGCTGTACCGCGCACTCGCCGCGTTGTGCGTCAGCAACGCGACACCGATCATCATCGGCGCGACCGCGTGCACGCCAGCATCGAACCATCGCGCGTCCCGCACATGCGGGTACGTGTTCAACCCGATCGTCAACGCCAGCAGCACGATTTCGGCGGCGACGACCTGGCTGCGGCTGTTCAGCACGCCCCATTCGGCGAGCTTGCTGGTGCCGATCATGATGATCACCAGACAGACGCTGATCATCGCCTCGACCAGGTAGCTGAACCAGTACAGCGGATCGGTGACACCGTCGGGCGCGATGTTGTGCTGCACGTTGACCGCGGACCACAGCATGCCCGCGATCACCACGCCGGCCAGCGCGCGCAGCGACCACGCGCGGTGCCGGTAGAGCGAGGCGAGCTGGGCGTGCGGGCTGGACTCGCGGCGCTGGGCGGCAATGGCTTTGCGTGCCATCAGCAGGTCGCGGATGTCGGCCTTTTCGATGGCTTCTTTGGTCTGCCTCGCGCGGTCGGCGGCGTTGGAGACAGCCTCGGCGTACTTCCAGCGCTGCCCGCGGTCCTGGGTGCGGATGCGCTCGGCCAGTTCACGTTCGGCTTCCAGCTCGTCCTCGGCGAGTGCCTCGGTCAGCGCGGGATCGAACTGGTAGGCCAGCCGGCCGCGGGCCCGCTCGACCCGCCTTGCCAACTGCGCGACTTCGTCGAAGGAGTGTTCCTCGGGCATGCGGCTCCAAAAGTGGATGGGCTGAACGGAACTCGACAAATCGGGAGATGCCGGGCTGCCCGATCACCGGGAGCTGGGTAGTAGCTCGCTGCGAGGGTAGCGGACAGGTGGCGTCGACACCTACTCTTCATAGTCGATTCCGCGCGCCGGGGACACGCTGAAGCGTTATCTGCGCCGAAAACCCCGGCGAGTCACTCGGGCTCGATGGTCATGTCTTGCTGGCTCCAATAGGCGCGCATCCGCGTGATCTTGCCCGCGTCGTCGAATTCCATCACATCGATGGGCCGCACGGTGAAGCGTTGACCGCCCATCCGGGTGACCATGGTGAACATGAAAGCGGCCTCGTTGCCGACGATGCGCACAGCCTCCGGCCGCAGTTCGGTGTCCCGGTCGAGCGCGGCGATCACGTCGTAGAACTCGCGGATCGCGGCGTGCCCGTTCCTGACCGGGGTGCCGACAGGGTCCTCGACGGTCGCGTCGGGCGCGTAGAGCTCGACGATGGCCTCGGTCGGGCCCGCGCCGACCAGCTTGACGTACTGCTCGACCACATCGCGGATCTGCTTGGTCATCGAAACTCCTGCCGAATTGGAACGTGTTCTAATTCGGCACAGTATCAGCACGCTTGCGGGGGCGGTCAAGGATCGGTTCCGCGCTGACATTGCGCGCTCAACGGCGATCTCTGTGGCTCGGGCCGTTGGGAATCCCCCCGAAAGTTGGTATGCCCCCGCAGTCGCTGTGCTGTTGTCGGCATCGGCGTAATGGGACACGGTGACGATCGGAAAACCCGATCGCGCCCGGTGCCGGGGATCGTCATTGATCCCCCGTGGTTCGTCGTTGAACCTTTATCCCGCGCTGATGCTTTCGTAGATTCTGTCGCTCCGACCGGCAAACGTGTTACCGCCGATCCGCCCAGCGGAACAAAGGCGGTTTTTGTCCTTTTTGCCCGCTGGTTACTGCTTTCGACGGCCTCGAGCCAGGAAACTCATCGCTAACTCCGCCGAACCGGTCCCGGTGTGTCGGCCTTGCGCTGCCGGTGGAGTGCTGTTTACTCGGTCCGGTCAACCAGATGTTCGAGTGACGAGTGGAAGCGGAGGAGACATGGCACTGCCTACCATGACCGCGGAGCAGCGCACTGAAGCGTTGGCCAAAGCGGCAGCGGTCCGCAAGGCGCGCTCCGAACTGATCGGCAAGGTGAAGGCGGGCAAGGTTTCGGTCGCCGACCTGCTGAAGAAGGCCGACTCAGATGAGCTGGTCAAGAAGACCAAGGTCGCCGCGGTGATCAAGGCTCTGCCCGGTGTCGGACCGGTGAAGGCCGCCAAGTTGATGGATCAGGCGGAGATCCCGGAGGATCGTCGTATCGGTGGGCTCGGCGCACGTCAGCGTGCGGCGTTGCTCGACGCCCTCAAGGACTGACGAAGTACAGTTCGCGGTTGATCTAACCGGGGAACGAAACCTCACGTCGGTGGCGCGGCTTTGCCTCGCGACGGACCGCCTGCTCGCGGTCCGGACCACGTAGCTCAGCCCCCAGCCGCACAGACAGTTCAAACGCCCCACAGCGCCTAGACGGGCTGTGGGGCGTTGTCGTTACCGCTCAGCGTCGGCGCCGCGGGAATCTGAGGTGGAACGGCGCCGGATCGGACATCGGGATATCGCCGCGTGGCGGGAGAACCAGGCAGGCGATCCCGAGGGCGATCAGCAGGGCGGCGGCGATGAGGCTGAGGACGACACTGACACCGCTCATATCCGCGGGCATATGGAAGGCGTGGTAGACGAAATGCGGCAGGCTGAAGACCAGCCAGCCGATGCCAGCGATGCGCGCGGCGGCGGTGGTGTTGAGGACGAGAGCCGCGATGGTCACCGCGGTGAGGGCCAGAAAGAACGCGCCGACATCGGCCACGAGGTGATGGTTGTACGGGCCGTCGGCGGCGATCCAGTGCATGCCGAAGCCGGGAAAGCTGGTGTACCAGGAGTGCGGCGCGATGGTCGCCCACAACCCGATGACGGCGCCCTGAACGGCCAAGACCGCCAAGATGATTCGAGTGATCAGCAGGCGGCGGCGGTACTGTTCGAACCGCATCCGCACGCGTAGCCCCTCCTGCGTGCCCTCCACCGAAATCCGCATCGGTCTCTCCGTTCCCGCCGAACCGCTCCGATTACGTGCTGTCACGGTAAATCGGACGTCCGGTCCGGGCAAGAGGTGATCAGGCCAGCAACGATGTCGCGTTCGGGGTGGTGACGATCCGATCCGGATGGCTGTAGACGTTCATCGTCTCGCCGCGCAGGAAAGCGGCCAGGGTCAGCCCGGCCTCGGTCGCGAGATCGACCGCGAGCGAACTGGGCGCGGAGACGGCGCCGAGCATCGCGATGCCCGCCATCGCCGCCTTCTGCACCAGCTCGAAGGAGGCACGCCCGCTGACGATGAGCACCAGATCGCGTGCGGGGACCAGGTTTTGCCGCAGCGCCCAGCCGATCACCTTGTCCACGGCGTTGTGTCGGCCGATGTCCTCGCGTACTGCGAGCACCTCGCCGTCCGCGGTGAACAGGCCCGCCGCGTGCAGGCCGCCGGTCGCCTCGAAGAGGAATTGCTTGCTGCGCAATGTATCCGGCATGCCAGCCAGCACCTGCGTGTCCACTACCGGCCCGCCGTCGGCGATCGGGTATCTGGTGAGGGTGCGGACTTCGTCGAGTGCCGTTTTGCCGCACAGTCCGCAGGCGCCGGTGGTCAGGAAGTTGCGCGGCCGCATCGGCACCGGGTTGCGCAGCGTGAGGTCGAGGACGTTGTAGGTTTGGCGGCCGTCGTCGTCGGTGCCCGCGCAGTAGCGGGCGGCCATGATCTCCTCGGCGACGCCGATCATGCCCTCGCTCAACAGGAATCCGTGCACCAGGTCGACATCGTTGCCCGGGGTGCGCATGGTGACGGCCAGTGATTCGCCGCCGATCCGGATTTCGAGTGGCTCTTCGACGGCCAGGGTGTCGGGGCGTTGGATCTCACCCGTCGGCGAGATCCGGCGCATTCTGCGGCGGGCGGTCACTCTACTCATGGCTGGCCCGTTCGAGTCTGATGGTCACCGACTTGGATACCGGTGTATTCGACCTTGCCGCGACATGGTCAAGGGGGACAAGGGGATTCGTCTCTGGGTAGTAGGCCGCGGCGTTGCCGCGCGGGGTCGGGTAGGCGATGAGCCGGAAACCCTTGACGCTGCGTTCGGTTCCGTCGGTCCATTCCGAGATCACGTCGACGAGTTCGTCTTCCACGAAGCCGAGGGCGGTGATGTCGTCGGGATGCACCAGTACCACTTTGCGGCCGCCGTGCACGCCGCGGTAGCGGTCGTCGAGGCCGTAGATGGTGGTGTTGTACTGGTCGTGGCTGCGCAGGGTTTGCAGGATCAGTTTGCCTTCGGGGACCGGGGTCCAGGTGAGGTCGTTCACCGCGAAGTTGGCTTTGCCGGTGCTGGTGCGGAATTCGCGATTGTCCCGAGGCGGGTGCGGTAGGACGAAACCGTTGCGGGCGCGCACCCGGGTGTTGTAGTCGGTGCAGCCGGGCACGACCCGGGAGATCGCGTCGCGGATGGTGTCGTAGTCGCCACGGAAGCGCGCCCACGGGACCGGGTGGTCCGCGCCGAACAGGGTCAGTGCCAGCTCGCAGACGATGGCGATCTCGCTGCGCAGGTACTTGCTGACGGGCTTGAGCCGACCGGTGGACAGATGCACCATCGACATCGAATCCTCCACCGACACCTGCTGTTTCGTGCCGTCGCGCAGGTCCTGATCGGTGCGGCCGAGGGTGGGCAGGATCAGCGCGGTCTTGCCGTGCACGACGTGGCTGCGGTTGAGTTTCGTCGAAACCTGTACCGTCAGCGCGCAATTGCGGAGTGCGGCCTCGGTAACCGCGGTGTCCGGGGTGGCCGAGACGAAATTGCCGCCCATGCCGAGGAACACCGCCGCCCGGCCATCGCGCATGGCGCGGATCGCGTCGACGGTGTCGAAGCCGTGCTTGCGGGGGCTGGTGATGCCGAATTCCTTGTCAAGCGCGTCGAGGAACGCGTCGGGCATCTTCTCCCAGATGCCCATGGTGCGATCGCCCTGGACGTTCGAATGCCCGCGCACCGGGCAGACGCCCGCGCCCGGCTTGCCGATCATGCCGCGCAGCAGCAGCAGGTTCGTCGCCTCCTCGATGGTAGCGACGCCGTGCGCCTGCTGGGTGAGGCCCATGGCCCAGCAGATGATGATGTTCTTCGATTCGGCGAATTGCTTTGCGGTGCGGTCGAGTTCGGCCTGAGTGAGGCCGGTCGCCTGCAGTACTGTGTCGAAATCGACCGCGCGGACCTGCTTTTCGTACTCGGCGAATCCGGCACAGTGCGCGTCGACGAACTCCTGGTCGACCACGGTGCCCGGCGCGCGGTCCTCGGCCTCGAACAGCAGCCTGCCGAGGGCCTGGAACAGCGCCATGTCGCCGCCGAGGCGGATCTGCAGGAAGTGGTCGGCGATGGAGACGCCGGTGGTGAAGCCCTTGACGGTCTGCGGATCGCGGAAGCCGAGCAGGCCGGTCTCTGGCAGCGGGTTGATCGCGATGATCTTCGCGCCCTTGGTTTTCGCGTCGGCCAGCGCGCTTAGCATGCGCGGATGGTTGGTGCCGGGGTTCTGGCCAGCGACGATGATCAGGTCGGCGGCGGCGAAGTCGTCGATCGAGACCGAACCCTTGCCTATGCCGATCGAGCTGGTCAGCGCGGCGCCCGAGGATTCGTGGCACATGTTCGAACAGTCCGGCAGGTTGTTCGTGCCGAAACTGCGGACAAGCAGCTGGTAAAGGAACGCGGTCTCGTTGCTGGTGCGGCCGGAGGTGTAGAAGACGGCCTCGTCGGGAGAAGTCAAGGCGCCCAAGTGATCCGCGACCAAACGGTAGGCGTCGTCCCAGGCGATGGGGGAGTAGTGGGTGTCGCCGGGGTGCAGCACCATCGGGTGCGTCAGCCTGCCCTGCTGGCCGAGCCAGTAACCCGACTTGTCCGCCAGCTCGTCGATCGAATGGGCGGCGAAGAACTCCGGCGTGACCGTGCGCAGCGTCGCCTCCTCGGCGACCGCCTTCGCGCCGTTCTCACAGAACTCGGCCGGGCGGCGATGGCCGGTCGGCTCCGGCCACGCACAACCGGGACAGTCGAAGCCGTGCACCTGATTGACCCGAGCGAGGGTGCGGGCGGTGCGGATCACGCCCATCTCCTCGACCGCGCGTTTCATCGACACCGCGACCGCGGTGACACCCGCGGCCTGCTCTTTCGGCGCGGTCACGCTCAGCGCGGACTCATCGATATCCTCGGTCGGCCCATTACGGTGCATAGTTCGTATTGTCCTCTTCGCGCTGTCTGAGTCGGGCAGGGGACCAGCTACCTCGATGGTATGCACTCGGGGAGATACGGGCGCGGCACACGCGCTGACCCTAATGGGTGCACGGTATCGGTGCGCGTCCCCAGATCGACGCGCTAGCTCGGGGATAGCCCCTGGAATGGGCTCATCCGAGTTGGCTCCGCATTGGCACACACGGCCTTACGATGCTAGAGATCGCACGCAGGATGGGCGCGGTCGTACGGAGTCCGCCATCGAACCGGGCAGGGTCGGAGCGACGGCGGCGGTACGCCTAGCGAGAGCATGGCCGATGGGGACGCTGGCACCAATTGCTGCGCGTGCTGGCGCAATGCGTCGGCAGGTGGGGCACAGGCGCGCGGGTCGGGTGGGCATGGGGGTTCTGTGTTGGGTTGTGCTGCTTGGTTTTCCGGGAGCGGCCGCTGTTGGGGATCCAGGTTCGGTAGGGCCAACGTCCGCGGTAGCTGAGCCGCAGAGGATGCCGCCGGATGGCGGGCTGAACGATATCGGGACTCGCAATGCGTCCGCGGAACGGCAGTTGGCCAGTCCGCTGCCATCGCAGGCTGGTGGCGGGATACGCGAGGGGTCAGTGCCGCTCGCTGGTGCGCAGCAACCTCTGGCTCCGCCGACGCAGGATGGTGGTGGGCAGCTGGTGCTTGTTCTGAATCGTCGAGCGTATGAGCCGTGTGGTGGGGCGGATGGGTCTACTTGTTCGGGTGATCCGACATCGCCGGATGTTACGACCTCGCCAACTACGACTCCGTCTGATACGACGACCCCGACTGATACGACGACTCCGCCGGTGACGACAACGCCGTCTATTACGACAACGCCGCCTGTCACGACTACGCCCGAGAGCTCTACGACGCCGCCTGTTACGACGACTGAGGTGATTCCGCCTCCGCCGGAGGAGGTGGTGCCGCCGCCACCGGTCAGGCTGCCGGATGTTGTTGTGCCGCCGAGGAATCCGGTGCGGGTGCCGGTGGTGGTGCCGCCTGCTCCCCAGGTGCTGCCGCCTGCGCCACCTCAATTGCTGCCTGCCGCACTGGAACTCACGCCGTCGACGGTGGGGCCGGGTGCTGGTGTCACGGCTAGTGGGCATGGATGCGATCCGCGAGCGCCCGTTGATGTCGCGATCGGGGGTGTTGCCGCCGGGAAGACTGTTGCCGGAGTGGATGGAGCGTTCGAGGTGCCGCTGGTTACCGGGGCGGTGGATGTCGGTCGGTATCAGGTGACGGCGACGTGTGGGCGCACGTTGGTCGCGCCGCTGGATGTGGTGCTGGTCAGCAGTATTGGCGCGGGGACGTCGACGCTGACCGTGATTCTGTTCATTCTGCTGCTCGGTGGGTGGTATTACGGCCGTCGGCTTGTCTCGCAGCTACCTGAGCGGAGGGGCGAATGAGCGGTGGCTTCCATGGCATTCGGTGGGTGGTCTGGCCGGTGCTGTCGCTGATCGTGCTGGGGTGGGCGGCGGCGCTGGCGGGTGCGCGGCCCGACGGGGTCGACATGACCGCGAATTTCGATGGGCACGATATTGCGGGGACGTCGGTGGAGCGGCCGTTGCGGCTCGTGCCGGACAGCACCGTTCGGGTCGCGATCGAGTTGACCAACAATACGAGTGCGCCGGTGGAGGTCCGGCACGTTGATCTCTCGGGTCATGTGCTCGGTCTGAGCTTCTTCTCCTACTCGACCGCCATTGAATTGACCGTTGCGCCAGGCAAATCCGAGTCGTTGCAGTATCAGCTGGAGTTGCGTGGGTTGGCGGGGCAGGCGACCGGGCTCATCGGCGGTGAGCTCGCGGTCTATGGTGCGAGCGACGCGGTGGTCACGGCGATACCGCTGATCACCGATGTGCGTGGGTCGTTGTGGTCGGTGTACGGGCTGTTCGGGATCGCGCTTGCCGTGCTCACCGCTCTCGGTATCGCCGACGCGGCGTTGACCATTGCGCGGCAACGGCTTTCGGCCAATCGAGGGCAGCGCGGTTTGCGGGTGCTCGCTCCGGGGCTCGGGATCGGGCTGGTGTTCGCGTTCACCGCGTCGGTGGCGCGGTGGTGGGTGCCGGATACCAGTCTGTGGCTGGCGTTCGCGGGAGTTACCGCGGCCGTTGCGTTTCTGCTCGGCTACGCGTCGCCGCCGCCGGAACCGGAACATAACGAGGACAACGACATCGACGACGCCCCGGACGATATCGCCGAGTCCGAAACCTCTCGAGTTTCGGGCCGACGGGCCGACACCGTGACCGAGCAGGGCGAACCTGAGCACCCGTCAGCTGAGTCTTCGGAATCAACGGCACAGGGAGGCATTTCGTGAGTAAAGGTCACCGCCCTGAGCATGCGGACACTCGCCGAACGTGGGTAAGTCAGGCGTCGGGCTGGTTGGGGCAGCGGTAGGTGAGTACTCGTTCGCTGATGCGGACGCTCCAGCCGGGGCGGAGTTCGGTGGGAGAGGAGCCGATTCGGGTCCACTCGTCGGCGCCGGGTGGGGCGATGAAGGTGCCGGAGGTGGCGGTGGCGTCGCGGACGAAGACCTTGCCGCGGTCGACCGAGACGTAGGCGTGCACGCGGGAGACGTGGCGGTCGCGTTGGATCACGATGGGGGCGGCGGTCGCGGAGCGGACGGAGTCGTCGGTTTGCGGGCCGCGTCCGATGACGTACGGGCGGTCGAGGGGGTAGGCGGTGCCGTTCTCGAGGATCAGGGTGCCGACGGCTTGATCGTGTTCGGCAGCAGGACGCGTGACACTGACGGCACGGTCGACCGTGGTCTTGTGCAGCGCAATGGGTTCGGGGTGTGCGCCGGGCTGGCGGGTCTGGGACCAAGCGAGCGGGCGGTCCACCGCGGGTCGGCCGATCGGGGGGCGTGGTCTTGCTCGTGGCCGCGCCGATTCCGAAGGCTGGATCTTGGTGGCGGAGTTGGCCGACGACGCGGCCGCGGCGGATCGGGTTGCTGAGGGTGCGGACGACGACTGAGCCGCGGTCGATCGGGTTGCCGAAGGCGCCGCCGACGCTGAATCGGCCGAGGGGGAGCTGGTGGTCGACGACGGAGCCGAGGATGAAGCTGCGGAGCCGGAGCCGGAGCCGGAGCCGGAGCCGGAGCCGGAGCGGGCCGCGGAAGCGGAACGAGCGGTCGACGTACCTGAGGCGGCGGTGGAAGATCGGACGGCCGACGCCGCTGAGGTAGGAGTATCGACCGCTTCGTCGGCACCGGTGGGTTCGGGCGTCGCGGCGAATCCGGCGGCGGCGGTCGGCGCGGGATCATCGGTCGACGCGGTGACGGACGGGCGAGGCGTCGTGGAACTCTTGGCCGATTTGCTCGCGCGGCGAACGGCCGTCTGCAGGACGAATCCACCACCGGGGACCACGCCCGCGCGGAGATCGGTGCGCGGCAGCGCCTTCAACGGTTTTCCGGTATCCGTGCCGACCGTGATGCGGCGCAGCGGTTCGCGCACGATCTCATCGACCCAGGTGAACGCGCGTGCACCATCGAGTCGCCTGGTGCCTTCCGCGCCGTTGATCTCGGCGAACACCGGTCCGCGCAGCAGGATCAGGGTGCCGTCGTCGGTCGGTGCCACCACGCCGAACGGGGACGGCTCGGCAGTGCTGCCGAAAACCACGGCGGCCAGCCGCTGAGTGAGCGCCGCGCCGGGATGCTCCCCCTCCGCGACCGCCTCGATGGTGCCGAGGATCCGATCGGTGGAGGCCGTTTCACCGGCCAGGTACACGACGACGCCACCGAAGCGCGCGACAAGGCCATGACCTTGCGCGATCCCAACGGTGGATGGTTTGTTGCGCACTCGCGCCCTCCTTCCCGGCGCCCGACCGACATTCGATGCCAGCATAGAGCGTGTACGTCGGGCGGATCAGTGCGTCGATGGGCGGCGGGATGCGCACGGACGTGTTGTCGTGCTCGGACTGAAGAATCGGCCGACCCACTGAAATCGATAGTGCCGCCGGGACTCTGGCCTTCCAACCGGCTATGTGTCCGCAGGTTGTGAACGTCGTTGGCCTGGTGCTCGTCTCATAGGTTCTCGGCGAGAAGTGTGGCGACCGTCTCGATTGATACTCGGTATGTATCGCCGCGGTCACTCGTCGCGATTCCGACCGGCTGCTCGCGCTACCTGCTCCGTGGTGGACGCGCACATCGTTTTCGGCGTGGTGTTCACCCGTTCAGGCTGGGCAGCGAGTGCCGACCGTCTTTGCCCGACTCCCGGTATCCGTCGCTGTCACAACCGGTCTGCCCACGCTCCGCAAATAGGCGGACAGCTGCCGCAAGCCGCACACCCGTGTACTGGGCGTGCGGCTGACAGAAACGGTGTGCGGGTTCAGTCGGTCGAGCGTTCAGCCGGTGAACTCGGCGGCGTTCTCCTCGAGCCAGCTGGTGAAGGTGCGTGGTGGCCGGCCGGTGAGGATGGCGATGCTATTGGTGATCTCGGACGGGACGCCGTCGTAGCCACGCCAGTAGTCGAGCAGGCCGTCGGCGATGTCGGCGGGCATGTAGTCGGCCATCTGCCGCTTCCAGGCCTCGGGGGGTGACCTGGTCGACGGCGATGGGGCGGCCGATGACTGTGGCGACGAGGTCGATCTGCTCGGTGAAGGTGAGGGTCTCGGGGCCGGTCAGGGTGTGCTGTTCGCCACGATGTTCCGGCGCGGTGAGCAGGGCGTACGCGGCTGCGGCGACGTCGATTTCGTGGATCGGATCGGCGTATGCGTTGGGGTAGGGGAGGTTGATCGGCCTGCCGGCCTTGATCGCCCATGCCCAGCTGCGAGCATTGCCCGCGAAGGCGCCGGGGCGTAGCACACTGACCGTCATCGGTGCGCCGGCGAGACCGAGCTCGGCGTCGAGGTGCGCCTTGGCGACCGAGTTGGTGGTGGCGTCGGGACCGAGCACCGAGGACGAGGAGAGCAGCACGATGTGCTCGACACCGGCTTCGGTTGCGGCGGAAGCGAATTCGCTGATCGTCGCGGGCTCGGCATACAGGAAGACCGAGGTGACACCGGCGAGGGCGGCGGGGAAGGTGGTCGGATCGGTCAGGTCGCAGGCGACGGCCGAGACGCCCTCGGGAAGCTGGAGTTGTTCGGGGCGGCCGGAGCCGACCCGGACGGGGATTCCGTCGGCGTGCAGCAGGGCGAGCAGCTGGGTGGCGACCGCGCCGCGGCCTCCGGTGAGGAGAATCATGAGAAATCCTTCGTGGGTGGTTCGGTCAGGGTAGTGCGAGTTCGTCGTAAAGAGGTTGGCGGACAGGCGCATTGGTGGGTCAGTGCTGGGCGGGTGCGTTGCGGGGAAGCAGTCGGACCAGCCCGCAGCTGACGAGGGCGATGGCGGCGACGAGAACGAGGCTGATGGTCAGCGCGTGCGCCTGGCCGGAGCCGACGGAGTGGAAGTACACGGTGGTGACGGCGGCCGCGCCGACGGCGTTGGCGAGTTGCTGCACCGCGGTGAGTGAGCCACTGGCACTGCCGGTTTCGGCCTGTTCGATATCGCCGATGGTGACCCGGTAGATGGTGCCGAAGCAGGTGCCCATGCCGAGTCCGAGGATCAGGATCGGCGCGGACAGCGCCAACGGGGCGACGGATGCTCCTGCGGTCACGGCGATTACGATCAGCAGACCGGTGCCGGTCAGGGTGATCAGCAGACCGATCAGAATGAGGTTGCGACCGAGCCTGTCGATGAACCGATGGGCCGCGACCGAGGAGATCACGATGCCGACGGCCAAGGGAGCGAGGCCGAGCGCGGCGCCGGTCGGGCTGTAGCCGAGTCCGGTCTGCAGGAACAGTGACAGCACATAGAGCAGGCCGGAGACCGCGGCGAAGAACACGAGACCGAGCAGCAGTCCCGAGGTGAAGCCCCGGTTCTTGAACAGCGACGGCCGGATCAGCGGGTCCGCGGCGGTCAGCTGGCGCCGGGCGAACAGGCCGAAGCAGACCAGACCCGCCGCGAGATAGCCGAGGGGTGCGACGGTCCAGCCATGCGCGGAGCCGTCGATCAGGCCGAACAGCGCACCGAACATCGCGACACCGAGCAGCCCGGCACCGAGCCCGTCGATGGTGACGGTGCGGTCGCCACTATCGAACGGCAGCAAGCGGTAGGCGGCGGCGAACGCGGCGCCACCGAGCCCGATATTGATCAAAAACATTGCGCGCCAACCGAAACCGAACAGATCGGCGTCGATCAGGAAACCGGCCAGGATCGGGCCGCCGACCGCGGACAGGCCGAGGGCGGGACCGAACACGCTGAACGCCTTGCCGAGATGTTCGCGGGGGAAGACGGCCGTGAGGATGCCGAAACCCTGCGGGATCAGCAGCGCACCGAAGGCGCCCTGGACCAGCCTGGCGGCGATGATCGAGGTCGGGTCGAAGGCGAGGCCGCAGGCGATCGAGGCGACGGTGAACCCGGCCAGCCCGATCAGGAACAGGCGGCGTTTGCCGAAGCGATCGCCGAGTCGGCCGCCGACAACCAGCAGCACGCCGAGGGCGAGGGCGTAGCTCGCACCGAGCCACTGGATCAGGGACTGGCCGCCGAGCAGGTCCGCGGCGATGGTCGGGGCGGCGATGTTGGTGATCGTCGCATCGAGCAGGTCGAGCATCTCGACCGCGATGATCACGGCGAGTACGGCCCACATCCGGCTGGTGACCTGGGGAGTTGCTGGGGTGGAGTGCGTGACGGTGGTCATGGGGCACCTCCTTCGAGGTGGAGAAGATCCGATCGAACTCCGATCGTTACGAACGTTGTTCGATTGAGAAGACCATACGAGGCGAACGGCGTTCGTGTCAAACGGTGTTCGTTCAGGCGTATGCTCATCACCATGAGCGAGCGCGGAGAGCGGGCAATGAACACAGCCACCGCTGCGGTTTTGGCGGATTCGATCGCTAGTGGGGCGAAGGCATGAGCACAGCGCCGGTCAGCCGCAGGGCCCGTCCCGCGAAGGCGCCACTGAGCCGTGAGGTGATCATCGAAACCGGCCTGCGCGTCCTCGATGCGGAGGGCCTCGCCGCACTGACCATGCGCCGCGTCGCGCAGGAGCTGGACACCGGCGCGGCCTCGCTCTACGTCTACGTCGCCAACCGCGACGACCTGATGGCCGCCATGCTCGATCACGTGCTCGGCACGCTCGAGGAACCGACCGGCGGCACCTGGCGCGAACGCCTGGTCGCGCTGGTGGAGGCCGCGATCGCGGCGATGAGTCGGCACGAGGGGCTGGCGCTGGTCGCGCTCGGATCGATCCCGACCGCGACGAACACGCTCTTGCTGATGGACCGGATGCTGGCCGTGCTCGCCGAGAGCGGGGTGGCCGGGATCACCAACTCGTGGGCCGTCGACCTGCTGTTCCTGCATATCACCGCGGCCGCCGCCGAACAGAGCGCCTACAACACCAAAGGCATGCGCGCGGAGGTGCACCTCGCCGAGGTCGCCAAGCGTTTCGCCGAGCTGCCGGCCGATCGTTATCCGATGATCGTGGCGATGCGGGAAACTCTCATGACCGGTGACGGGGAAGCACGCGGAAAATGGGCACTTCGGGTGCTGATCGAGGGCATTCTCGCCACGCCGGTCACCTGAACTCTAAGATGTCAAGGGTGTCCGTGATCCGACCGGCGACCGAGGTCGATTTGCCAGCCCTGCAGGAGATCGAGATCGCGGCGGGTAAACCGTTCGCCGATATCGGCATGACCGCCGTGGCGGAGGATGAGCCGCCCTCGCTGGAAACGCTACGTGAGTTCCAGCGCGCCGGGCGCGCGTGGGTGTGGGCCGACGACGGCGATAATCCGGTCGGTTACCTGATCCTCGGCGTTGTCGACGGCGACGCCCATATCGACCAGGTGTCGGTGCTGCCCGGATATCGCGGCAGACGCATCGGCAAACGCCTGATCGATCACGCCGTGTTCTGGGCGAAAGATCATGGGATGCAGTCGATTACCCTCACCACCTTCATCGACGTCGCCTGGAACGGCCCGTACTACCAGCGCCTCGGCTTCCGTTACCTGAGCGACGAGGAGCAGACGCCGGGCCTGCATGCGATCCGCGCGGCGGAGGCGGCGCACGGTCTTGACGACTGGCCGCGCGCCTCCATGAGCGCCGATCTCGATTCGTGGTCCTTCGACGGGACCGTCTCGGAAACCTAGGCCAGTGCGGCCATCGCGGCCGGGGTGGCGGCCGCGCGGTCCTCGGCGATCAGGCCGATGCGGGTGCGGCGGTCGAGGAGATCGTCGGCGTCGAGGGCGGTTTCGTTGCTGACGGCGAAGTGGAATTCCGCTGCGGTGACGTCGATTCCGGCGGCTACCGGCTGGGCTAGCGCCGGATTGTGTTGTGCGGCGGCGAGAATGGTGGCCGCCTCGCTGCCGTAGCGGTCGATCAGGACCGGTGGTGCGTCGATGCGGTCGCGTGCGGCCCCGGAAACCGCGCCTACCAGGGGAAGTCGTTTGGTGCGGCACGGGCCCGCGGTGAGTCCGGCGCGGGTGACGGCGGCGTCGATGACGTCCTCGGCCATCTGGCGGTAGGTGGTGAGTTTGCCGCCGACGACGGTGATGACGCCGGTGGGGGAGTGCAGCACCGCGTGTTTGCGGGAGATGTCGGCGGTGCTGTCGTCGGCGGTTTTCAGCAGTGGGCGCAGGCCCGCGTAGGTGCCGCGAATGTCGCTGCGGGTCAACGGTTCACGCAGCGCGGTGTTGATGGTGTCGAGCAGGAAGTCGATCTCGCCTTCGGTGGGTTTCGGCTCATCCGGGACGGGGCCCGGGGCGTCCTCGTCGGTCAGACCGAGGTACACGCGGCCGTGCGCGGCGGGGAAGGCGAAGACGAAACGACTGGTGCTGCCCGGTACCGGGACGGTCAGCGAGGCGGTGAGCCCGCCGAACGACTCTGCGGCGAACACCAGGTGGGTGCCGCGGCTCGGGCGTAGCTCGATGCTCGGATCGACCTCGTCGGCCCACACGCCGGTGGCGTTGACGACGGCGCTGGCGCGGATGGTCATGGTCTCGCCGGTCAGGGTGTCCCGCAGTCGAGCCGAATTGCCGGTCACGGCAAGGGCTTCCACGCGGGTGAGCACCGTCGCGCCCTGCGCGGCGGCGGTGCGTGCCAAGGCGACAACCAGGCGGGCATCGTCGACCAGCTGTCCGTCCCACGACTGGAGCCCGCCACGCAACCCGTCGCGGCGCACGGTCGGCGCGAGCCGCAGCGCTTCGGCGGCCGCGACTCGGCGGGAACGCGGCAGGATCGCGGCCGGGGTACCCGCACCGCGGCGCAGCACGTCGCCCGCAAGGAAACCGGCCCGCACGAGCGCGCTCTGCGCGGCACCCATGCTGGGCAGCAGCGGCACAAGCTGCGGCAGCGGACGCACGAGATGCGGCGCGGTGGTGCGAAGGAGAATGCCTCGCTCCACGGCACTTTCGTGCGCGATGTCGACCTGACCGCTTGCCAGATACCGCAGCCCGCCGTGCACCAGCTTGGAACTCCACCGGCTGGTTCCGAAGGCCAGGTCGTGTCGCTCCACCAGCACGGTCCGCAGGCCACGGGCCGCCGCGTCCAGCGCGGCACCGACGCCGGTGACGCCGCCGCCGATGACAAGCACGTCGATCCGCGCCTCGTCGCCGAGCCGCCGTAGCTCCCGGGTGCGGCGCTCAGCGTTGAGTGCCGAATCTCCCCTCGATACCGAATTCGCTGTCATCGCTTCGCCTTTCCGAGATCAGTCGTCCTGCCGACGCTCAGGTAACAGGCCGCCGCTGCCCCGCGGTGATCGATCGCCGCGGTGGTCGCCGAATATCCCATCGTCACAACCCCTTTCGATGGGGCGGAACGAGATAGCCGTCGAGCGCGTTGGCCAGCTCGGCGTCGAGGTCGGCTCCGGCGAGCAAGGGGGCGACCGTGCCAGCCGACTGGACTGCGGATTGCGCGATCAGCAGCAGCATGGTGGCCAGATGTTCCGGGTCGCCGTCGCGAATGGACCCGTCCTGCTGCCCCTCGCGGATGCCCGCGGTGAACAGGTCGATCAGTGCGCGCTGGTTGCGGCCGAGGCGGCCGAAGACGTAGGTGAGCATCAGGTCGGTGTCGGCGCGGAAGATCTTGCCGAACAACGGATTCGAGCGAATCGTGACCGCGCCCGCGACGATGCCCGTGACCAGCCTGGTGCGGCCGGCGCCCGAGGTGGGCATGGTGGCGGCGACGATCGCGCGCAGCTCGCGGACCAGCAGTTCGGCGACCAGCGCTCCGGTGTCCGGCCAGCGGCGGTAGACGGTCGGCCTGCTGACGCCCGCGCGACGGGCCACCTCGGTGAGGGTGGTGCGGCGCACGCCGAACTCCGCAACACAGCGGCGGGCGGCGTCGAGAATCGCCAGGTCGATGGCGGAGAGCGCGTCGTCGGCTGAGCCGTTTGGAGCAGCTGGGCCGTCTGGAGCGGTCAAGGCGTCACCTTCGGTCCGGGTTCGTTACTACTTGACATTCTATGTCAAACTGTAACGCATGGTCGAGACGCAGCAGCACACCGGCGAGGAATCGGCTCCGGCGGAAAACTCGGGCGTAACCGAGGCCGCGGCGAGTATGGTCTGGGATGCCTGGGGCATTCCGGCCGGACACAAGCCGTTATCGGCACAGATCCGGGGCCTCCTGACGCAGGTGTTCGGAGTGTCCGGCGACCCGGTGGCGCGCCGCGATGAGGGCGAAGTGTCACTCCGAGAGTCGGCAATCACGCCTGCCCAACGAGACGGGTTGATCGAGGTGGTCGGCGCGGACAACGTCTCGGCCGACCACCACGATCGGCTACGGCACGTGGGCGGCAAAAGCACCCCCGACCTGCTGCGCCGCCGCGCCGAGGGCCCGCAGGACGCACCGGACGCCATCGTCTTTCCCGCCGATCACCAGCAGGTACTTGCGGTGCTCGCCTACTGCGCCGAGCACGCCATCGCGGTCGTCCCGTTCGGCGGCGGCACCAGCGTGGTCGGCGGCGTCGATCCGGTGCGTGGCCGCTTCGACACCGTGATCGCGGTCGACCTGCGCAGGCTCGACGCGGTATCGGAGATCGACCCGATCAGCGGCATGGCCACCCTCGGTGCCGGACTCACGGGGCCGCGCGCGGAGGAACTGCTTCGCGCACAAGGACTTTCGCTCGGGCACTTTCCGCAGAGTTTCGAATTCGCCAGCATCGGCGGGTTCGCCGCCACTCGGTCGTCCGGGCAGGCCTCGGCGGGTTACGGGCGTTTCGACGACATGGTGCAGCGGCTGAAGATCGCAACGCCCACCGGCACAGTGGCACTCGGCCGTCCGCCCGCGTCGGCGGCGGGGCCGGACCTGCGTGAGCTGTTCGTCGGGTCCGAGGGGGCCCTCGGGGTGATCACCGAGGTCACCGTTCGCGTCCATCCGGTGCCGGAAACCATTGCCTACCAAGGATGGTCGTTCCCCGACTTCGAAACCGGCGCCGCCGCACTGCGTTCGGTCGTGCAGGCCGGTGCGACGCCGACGGTGCTCCGGCTCTCCGACGAGGCCGAGACCGGGGTCAACCTGGCTCGTTCCAGCGATATCGGCGGCAACGCGGTCTCGGGTTGCCTGGCGATCACCACTTTCGAGGGCACCGAGGCGCACGTCGCGGCACGCAGCGCCGAAGCGAGCGCGCTGCTCGCCGCGGCCGGTGGCACCGCGCTCGGCGAGACCCCGGCCCTGGAATGGGAACACGGCCGCTTCGGCGCGCCGTACATGCGCGACGCGCTGTTGGACGTCGGCGTGCTGTGCGAGACGCTGGAGACCGCGACCACCTGGGCGAACCTGGCCAACCTCAAGGCGAAGGTGACTGCGGCACTGACCGATTCGCTCGCCGGGCAGGGCACTCCGCCGTTGGTCATGTGCCACATCTCGCACACCTATCCGACGGGTGCGTCGCTGTACTTCACCATCGTCGCCAAGCAGCTCGACGAGCCGATCGCCCAGTGGCACACGGCGAAACAAGCCGTCGGTGCCGCGATCGTGGCGGCGGGCGGCACCATCACCCATCATCACGCGGTCGGCACCGACCACCGCCCGTGGATGTCCGCCGAGATCGGTGACCTCGGGGTGCGGGTATTGCGCGCGGTGAAAGCCGAATTGGACCCCGCGGGCATCCTCAATCCTGGAAAGCTGGTTCCGTGACGCAGTATTCGTCCCGCGCCGTGCGTGCGGTCACCGTGGTGACCAATCGGCACGCGGGGCTGGGCGCCGGTCAGGACGTCGCGACCGCGGCGCTGGCGCGGTTGCGTGATCGCGGGGTCGAGGTCGCCGAGGTGCAGGCACCGTCGGCCGCCGAAACTGTTCAGCTGGTGCGCGATTCGATCGAGCGCGGCAACGCCGACGCGGTGGTCTGCATCGGCGGCGACGGCCTGATGAACGTGACCCTCGATGCCGTCGCGCGGACCGGCGTGCCGCTGGGCTTGATCCCGGCAGGCACCGGCAACGATCTCGCCAGGGAACTCGGTGTGCCCACCGAGGATCCGGTCGCCGCGGCCGATATCGTGATCGACGGACGAACCAGGACCATCGACCTCGGTCAGCTCGAGGCGTCCACCTCGGCACCGATGTGGTTCGCCACCGTCACCGGCACTGGGTTCGACGCACGAGTCACCTTGCGCGCCAACGCCATGCGCTGGCCGAGGGGGCGGCTGCGGTACACCCTCGCCGCGCTGGCCGAGATTTCCGGCCGGTTCACCGTGCCCTATCGGGTCGAGCTGACCGGCGCGGTCACCGAAGGACTGACGAACCCCGGTGCGGGTTCGGCATTGGCGACGAACGCGGTGATGGTCGCGATCGGCAATACCCGCACCTACGGTGGCGGCATGCTGATCTGTCCGGACGCGGTGCTCGACGACGGCCTGCTCGACCTCACCGTGGTCGGCGCGCTGTCCCGGCGGGAGATGCTGCGCCTACTGCCCGTGCTGTCCGCGGGCAAACGGCAGAATCACCCGGCGGTCAAGCAGTATCGAGCCGCGGAAATCACCCTGACCGCGCCCGGTGCCCCCGCAACCGCGGACGGCGAACCCGCTGGCCTGCTGCCGATCACCATCCGTGCCGTCCCCGGCGCACTGACGGTATTGGTCCCCTGAGGCGTTGGCCTGCGCACCAACACCTCCCTGTGCCGCCGGCGCACCCACGCCTTCTCGTCCGTCCGGCACACGCCGGAATCGAGTGGCGGCAAAGGTTCTCGCGCAGCGACTCGGGCCCGGCATCCGCTGGGATGACACCGGCGCCCTTCCTACGCGGCGAAGGTCACCCGGCGCATGCGATTGACATTGATCCGGTCGACGATCACCAGCGATTCCGGCGCGGGCCGCATGCCGCCGCCCGCGCGCAGTCGCCGCATCAACCGTCGCCAGCGAAAACAGTGCAGTACGAAGGTCATTCGATTGGAGCGCCGCCCGCGTGCGTGCTGACCGGCGCGGGCAACCGCGGTGGGCACGTCGAGCAGGATCACGTGCAGCTCCCTGCCGTAACCGGCGGCCCAGAGGGCGATGATTCGGCGCGCCCATCCGGTGGTCGCGCAGTCGTGGATGACTACCGGTCCGTCCGTATCACGCAGTGCCGCACGGATTCCCGCGAAGTGCACGACATGGACGACCGGTCGCCACAGGGAGTACGGCAGCCAGCCGAGCCGGTGCCGCAACCGATTCCGGGCCTGCAGCGAGTCGAGCACCAGTGATCCCGCTGGCCCACCCGATGGGTCTTCGGACTCGGTGGTCGCACCGAAGAACCGGCGCAGCACCGTGCTTTTGCCCGCGCCCGGTATCCCGGCGACAACCAGGGCCGTCATGGGCGGATACTGCAATTCATCGATCGATCGGCCCCGCAGATCGTGCACGGCATCCGGCGCGAGTGCGGGCGGTAACGCCTCGGGGGAGTGCGGCGGCGATGGGGCGAGGGGCGGGTTCACCTCTTCCAGCGTCCGCAGCGGCCGCTGGCCGGGCAACGGGGAAAACCCTGCATTCTCACTGAGATTTCCCTGAACCGGACTGGCGGATGCGTTCACATCTACCAGGGTCCGCACTTGCGGTCGATCTGGCAAGAACGGACAATACGGACATTGTTGAATTGTGACTATTCGGACTTTTGGTCGCGGGGTCGTGCGGACGTGCACGCGCTCATCCCGGCCGCATGACTCCAATTCCCTGAAACAGCAACAAATGTTGTCGCAGCTACGACGTGCCCTCCATCCTCTTCGGCGGAGGTGATCGCTAGATGAGCGAGTTATATGACGTAGTGGTCGTCGGCGGGGGTACTGCGGGACTGTCCGCGGCGCTGGTGCTGACCAGGTCTCGGCGCAGGGTGGCGGTGGTACGCGGTGGTGCGCCGCGCAACGCGCCCGCCGAGCACATGCATGGTTTTCTGACCAGGGATGGGATGTCGCCGGGCGAGCTGCTCGAAAAGGGCGCGGCGGAGGTCGCTGGATACGGCGGCGAGCTGATCGATGATGTCGTCACCGATGTCGAAAAGGGTGATGGCCGAGACGATTTCACCATTGGGCTGGCAAGCGGACGGACGCTGACCGCGCGCCGGATACTGGTCGCGACAGGACTGCGCGATGAACTGCCAGACCTGCCCGGCGTGCGCGAGCGGTGGGGTATCGACGTGCTGCACTGCCCGTACTGCCACGGATATGAGGTGCGCGATCAGCCGCTCGGTCTGCTCGGCGGCGCCGATCCGCGGGTGCCGCATTTGGCGTTGGTATTGCCGCAATGGTCGGCCGACGTGACCTTGTTCCAACACACCATGGAGTTGTCCGATGCCGACCGGGCCCAGTTCGCGGCGCGCGGTGTCCGGGTCATCGAGGGCGAGGTCACGCGACTCGTCGTCGACGGAACCTTGCGCGGGGTGGAACTGGCCGACGGCCGGGCAGTGCCCTGCTCGGCACTGTTCGTCGCACCCACCTTCCTGCCCAATGCCGACTTGCTGCACGCCCTTGGATGCGATTTCGACGAGAAGGGCTGGCCGATCGTTGACCCGTCCGGGCGGACAAGCGTGCCGGGGGTTTGGGCGGCGGGCAATGTCTCGAACCCCGCCGCTCAGGTCGTCGGCGCGGCGGCCGCGGGCTATTCCGCCGCCGTCGCGATCAATGTCGACCTCGCGTTAGCGGCCGCCCAGGAGCCCGTTTCGACCGGTTAATGCGGAGATCCGGGGTAGAAAATGCCAGAAGCTGAGAATTGCTTATGGATTCCCGAACCCTTCCAGTTGGGACGGTAAGCTTTCAGGTGTAGGCGGAGTCTTCGGTGTCCCTCATCCACCGAAGACTCCGCCTTACTTTTTGCCCGATTCCGCGGCAATCCTGTTGTGCGGCACCATGAGCTGGCGCAGGTATGTCTGTTCGGCCTCGGTCAGCAGCAGCGCCCGCGCGATCCCGCCGAGCACGTCGTCCGAGACGCGGGTCACTCGCCCCAACTCCAGCCGGGTGTAGTGATCGACGCTCATCATGGCGAGCAGGGCGACCTCCTCGCGGCGCAGCCCGGCCACCCGGCGCGGATTACCGACCGGCGGCAGACCGACCTGCGCGGGCGTGATCGACGCGCGCTTGACCCTCAGGAATTCGCCGAACTCACTCACACCGGCAAGTCTCACATGGCGCGCGGTTCGGCACGCCCATCGCGGGGCGCTCGGCGGGACAGTCCGGTGTCGGCCCGCACCCTGCGGAAATCGATTGAGCCGGACCACTAGAATCGTCGGGTGACCAGCGCAGCCCCTGACAAGACGCGTAATCGTGCCGATGCCCTCCCCAAGAGCTGGAACCCTGAGGTAGAGGCCTCGATGTACGAGCGCTGGGTAGCCGCTGGCTATTTCGCGGCCGACGCGACCAGCGACAAGCCGCCCTACTCGATCGTGCTGCCTCCGCCGAACGTCACCGGCAACCTGCACATGGGCCACGCCCTCGACCACACGATCATGGACGCCCTCACCCGCCGCAAGCGCATGCAGGGCTACGAGGTGCTGTGGCTGCCCGGCATGGACCACGCGGGCATCGCCACCCAGACCATCGTGGAAAAGCAGCTCGCCGTCGACGGCAAGACCAAGGAAGACTTCGGTCGCGAGCTGTTCATCGACAAGGTGTGGGACTGGAAGCGCGAATCCGGCGGCGCCATCCAGTGGCAGATGCGCGCGCTCGGCGACGGCGTCGACTGGAACCGGGACCGGTTCACCATGGACGACGGCCTGTCCCAGGCCGTGCAGACGATCTTCAAGCGGCTCTACGACGCCGGGCTGATCTACCGCGCCGAGCGACTGGTCAACTGGTCGCCCGCGCTGCGCACCGCCATCTCCGATATCGAGGTCAACTTCCAGGAGATCCCCGGCGAGCTCGTCTCGCTGCGGTACGGCTCGCTCGACGACAGCGAACCGCATGTGATCGTGGCGACCACCCGCGTCGAGACGATGCTCGGTGACACCGCGGTGGCCGTGCACCCGGACGACCCGCGCTACCAGGCGCTGATCGGCACCACCCTCGAACACCCCATCACCGGGCGGCAGATCCCGATCATCGCCGACGACTACGTCGACCCCGAATTCGGTTCCGGCGCAGTGAAGATCACTCCCGCGCACGACCCGAACGACTTCGAGATGGGCCTGCGGCACAACCTGCCGATGCCCAACATCATGGACGAGCGCGGCCGGATCACCGGCACCGGAACCGAATTCGACGGCATGGACCGATTCGAGGCGCGCGTCGCGGTGCGCGAGCGGCTGGCCGCCGAGGGGCGCGTGGTCGCCGAGAAGCGGCCCTACCTGCACAGCGTCGGGCATTCCGAGCGCAGCGGCGAGCCGATCGAACCGCGCCTCTCCATGCAGTGGTGGGTCAAGGTCGAGTCGCTGGCCAAGGCCGCCGGTGACGCGGTTCGCAACGGCGACACCGTGATTCACCCGGCCAGCTCGGAGCCGCGCTGGTTCGAGTGGGTCGACAACATGCACGACTGGTGTATTTCCCGGCAGCTGTGGTGGGGCCACCGCATCCCGATCTGGTACGGCCCCGAGGGCGACGTGGTCTGCGTCGGTCCCGGCGAGACCGCGCCCGAGGGCTACGTGCAGGACCCGGACGTGCTCGACACCTGGTTCTCCTCGGGCCTGTGGCCGTTCTCCACCATGGGCTGGCCCGACGCCACGCCCGAGCTCGAAAAGTTCTATCCGACAAGCGTTCTCGTCACCGGTTACGACATCCTGTTCTTCTGGGTGGCCAGGATGATGATGTTCGGCACCTTCGTCGGCGACGACCCGGTGCTTGCCGCGGGCAAAGATGGGCGGCAGGTCCCGTTCAAGGATGTGTTCCTGCACGGCCTGATTCGCGACCAGTACGGCAAGAAGATGTCGAAGTCGCGCGGCAACGGCATCGACCCGCTGGCCTGGATCAACGAATACGGTGCCGACGCACTGCGATTCACCCTCGCACGCGGCGCACATCCCGGCGGCGACCTCTCGGTCGGCGAACAGCACGCGCTCGCCTCGCGCAGCTTCGTCACGAAGCTGTTCAACGCCACCAAGTTCGCGCTGATGAACGGCGCGCGGACCGGCGAACTGCCCGACCGCGCGCAGCTCACCGATGCCGACCGCTGGATCCTGGATCGGCTCGAAGAGGTGCGCGCCGAAGTGGATTCGGCGCTGGACAGCTACGAGTTCGGCAAGGCCTGCGAGGCGCTGTACCACCTGTTCTGGGACGAAGTCTGTGACTGGTACCTGGAATTGACCAAGGTGCAGTTCGCCGAGGAAGGCGCGCGCACCGAGCACACCCAGGTCGTGCTCGGCAACGTGCTCGACGCGGTGCTTCGCCTGCTGCATCCGGTCGTCCCGTTCGTCACCGAATCGCTGTGGCAGGCGCTGACCGACGGCGAATCCCTGGTGATCGCCGCATGGCCGCAGGCCTCCGGGGTGCCGACGGATCAGGTGTCGGCACAACGCATTTCGGATACCCAGCGGTTGATCACCGAGATCCGCCGGTTCCGCGGCGATCAGGGCCTTGCCGACAAGCAGAAGGTGGCGGCCAAGCTCATCGGCCTTGACACCGCCGGCCTGACCGAACTGCACGACTCGGTCGCGAACCTGGCCCGGCTCACCGCGCCCGGCGACGACTTCGCGGCGACCGCGACCGTCGAGGTCCGGCTGAGCGGTGCCACCGTCACCGTCGAGC
Source organism: Nocardia sp. NBC_01499 (assembly GCF_045040275.1). Taxonomy (NCBI): domain Bacteria; kingdom Bacillati; phylum Actinomycetota; class Actinomycetes; order Mycobacteriales; family Nocardiaceae; genus Nocardia; species Nocardia sp. NBC_01499. The sequence continues at coordinate 7,924,039 of NZ_CP109426.1, forward strand.
TGGACACCTCCGGCGCCGTCGACCTGGACGCCGAACGCCGCCGCCTGGAGAAGGACCTGGCCGCGGCCGAGAAGGAATTGGCAAGCACCGCAGCCAAACTCGGCAACGAGGCGTTCCTCGGCAAGGCGCCGGAGCCGGTGGTCGCGAAGATCAAGGCCCGCCAAGAGGTCGCCGCCGCCGAGGTGGCGCGCATCGGTGCCCGACTCGCAGAACTGAGTGGCAAATGAACCACGAACCGGAACCGCAGTACGGCGACGACCTCCGCCACCCGGCCGCCGGACCGCGGCTGAGTTCCGGACCGTCGCCGGTCGAGCTGGCCGAAATGGCGCTGGTTGAGGCCGAACTCGACACCCGCTGGCCGGAAACCAAGATCGAGCCGTCGCTCACCCGCATCGCCACCCTGATGGATCTGCTCGGCTCGCCGCAGCAGAGCTACCCGGCGATCCACGTCGCCGGCACCAACGGCAAGACCTCGGTGACCAGGATGATCGACGCGCTGCTCACCGCGCTGCACCGGCGCACCGGCCGGATCACCAGCCCGCACCTGCAGCTCGCCACCGAGCGGATCAGCATCGACAACGCCCCGATCACGCCGGCCAGGTACGTCGAGACCTACCAGGAACTGCAGCCGTTCATCGAGATGATCGACGCGCAGTCGGCCGCGGCGGGCGGTCCGCCGATGAGCAAGTTCGAGGTGCTCACCGGCATGGCGTTCGCGGCCTTCGCCGAGGCACCGGTCGACGTGGCCGTCGTGGAGACCGGCATGGGCGGCACCTGGGACGCCACCAATGTGATCGACGGACAGGTCGCGGTGATCACCCCGATCGGCCTCGACCACACCGACTATCTCGGCACCGATCTCACCGCCATCGCGGGGGAGAAGGCCGGAATCATCAAACGTGCGCCGGAGAGCCTGATTCCGCGCGACACCGTCGCGGTGATCGCCGAGCAAGACCCCGAGGCGATGGAGGTGCTGCTGCGCCGGGCCGTCGAGGTGGACGCCGCAGTGGCGCGCGAAGGCGGCGAATTCCGGGTGCTCGCCCGCCAGATCGCGATCGGCGGCCAGCAGCTCGAACTGCAGGGCCTCGGCGGGGTATACGACGAGATCTTCCTGCCGCTGCACGGTGAGCATCAGGCGCGCAACGCGGTGCTCGCGCTCGCGGCGGTCGAGGCGTTCTTCGGCGCGGGTGCCGACCGGCAACTCGACATCGAAGCCATCCGTGCGGGTTTCGCGAGTGTGACCAGCCCGGGCAGGCTGGAGCGGATGCGCAGTGCGCCGACCATCTTCATCGACGCCGCGCACAACCCGGCGGGTGCGCAGGCCCTCGCCTCGACGTTGACGGCGGAGTTCGACTTCCGCAAGCTGGTCGGTGTGGTCTCCGTGCTCGCGGACAAGGACGCCGACGGCATCCTCTCCGCGCTGGAGCCGGTGCTCGACGAGATCGTCGTCACCGGCAACGGTTCGCCGCGTGCGATGGACGTCGACCGGCTCGCCGATCTCGCGGTGCAGCGCTTCGGCGACGAGCGGGTGATCACCGCACCGACGCTGCCGGACGCGCTGGAGACGGCCATCGCCATCGCCGAGGAAGTCGGCGAGGCGGGGGAGATGGTGTCCGGCGCCGGAGTCGTGGTGACCGGTTCCGTCGTGACGGCCGGCGCGACGCGCGCGCTGTTCGGAAAGGACCCCGCATGAGTGAGCCCGCCGCACAACCGGATTCGGTGCCCGCGCCGACGACCGATCCCTGGAAGGGTTTCCGCGGGGTCATGGCGGGGACGCTGGTGCTCGAGGCGATCGTGGTGCTGCTCGCGCTGCCGGTCGTCAGCGCGGTCGGCGGCGGGGTCACCTGGTTGTCCGGTACCTACCTGGTGGTGCTCGCCGTGGTGATGTTCCTCGGCGCGGGGCTGCAGCGGCGGTCCTGGGCGATGCCGTTCAATCTCGGCCTGCAGGTGTTCGTGCTGCTCGGCATCTTCATCCATGTGTCCATCGGGGTCATCGGCGTGGTGTTCGCGGTGGTCTGGGGCTTCATTCTGGTGCTGCGCGCGGACGTGCGCGGCCGGATCGAAAAGGGTCTGCTGCCGAGTCAGCGGGCCCAGCGTTCGTCCTAGTCCTGGCGGCCCCGGACAGCGGTCGCGGCCCGCTTCGCCGACCGTGCGGGGGCCGCTGGTTCGGTACCCGCCGGGGGTGCCGGTTAGAGTGTGCGCCGTGACTGAGCAGACGTTGGTACTCATCAAGCCGGACGGTGTGGCCCGTGGCCTCGCCGGCGAGGTGCTGGTACGAATCGAGCGCAAGGGCCTGAAGATCGCGGCCCTCGAGCTGAAGCATGTGTCCGAGGACCTGGCCAAGGGCCACTACGCCGAGCACGCCGAGAAGCCGTTTTTCGGCTCCCTGATCGAATTCATCACCTCCGGCCCGGTTATCGCGGCCATCCTGGAGGGGCCGCGCGCCATCGCGGCATTCCGGCAGCTCGCCGGTGGCACCGACCCGGTGGAAAAGGCCGTACCGGGCAGCATTCGCGGAGACTTCGCCCTGGAGACCCAGGAGAACCTGGTGCATGGGTCCGATTCGCCCGAATCGGCCAAGCGGGAGATTGCTCTGTGGTTCCCGGAGTTCCCGGCCTGAAAATAGTTTGCGAGTTGGACTCGGTAGTGAGTGAGCGCAGCGAGCGAACCAAAGACACAGCGCCCTGCGGTGCGCGGCTAGCCGAGCTTTAGCGAGGTTAGTCGTGCGCCGCGGTGAGGTCGCGGCGCTCGGTATGGGATACTGACATCGGCTGCTTTTGATGCCGACTGTTCGCGCAGGTACGTGGACTATCGGGGCCATCGCAGCCGGATGACACACCGCGGTTCGATGCCGATCATCGCTGCCACGGACAAAAGGCCCGGTCGCTGGGCTTGTTGTTCGCGTCGGCACGCTGGATGAGCGCTCACAATCGTGGAGTTCAGCCAACAGCCAGGCGCCGCGTGACCAGTTAGCCCAAACCGACGAACACCATGGTGATAACCGGACATGCGGGGCGAGACCATATGACCTTGCGCTGAGCGGCGTGAGGCGAACGGATAGTGCCCCCGCGTCGGCCGCTTCACTCCTTACCGGGAGGGACGCGCCCGGGGGTCCGAGGAGACTTCGTGGCCGAAAAAGAGCCATTGGAAACAACACCACAGGATGCCGAACAATTGCCGGAGCGAATTCGTGTTCACGCACTCGCCAAGCTGCTGGGGGTAACGAGCAAGCGCATCCTGGCCAAGCTCACCGAGTTGGGGTCCGACGCGCGCAGCGCGCAATCGAACGTCGATCGGGCGATCGCGGAGTCTGTCCGCGACGCGCTCGGTCCGCCGGAGGGCGACGCCCCAGCGGTGCAAACCCCGGTGGCGGCCGAGACCCCGGTGCAAGTAGCCGAGACTCCGGCACAGCCGGTCGACGCCCCGGTCCAGCCGGTCGCAGCGGAACCGGAGCCCGCGCCTAGCCGTGGACACGGCGGCCTGGTCTTCTCCGCGCCGGAACCGCTGATCGGCAATTCCGGGGCCGAGAACCCGAACGAGGTCGCACACCAGCCCTCGGTGCAGCTGTTCACCCACCCGGTTCGGCAGGAGCCGCACGTCGCGGCGCCGGTGGTCTTCGAGTCCGCCGCCGTCGTGCAGGCACCGCTGTTCCTGCCGCCGGATGCCGCGGCCGCCGAGCAGACGCGCCGCAAGCGCCGCACCGAGCGCGATGTCCGGCGCGAAGAGCCGGTGGTCGAGGAGCCGCAGCCAGAGGAAGAGCCCGAGACGGTCGAGGACGACCAGGAGTCGACCGATCAGCAGGGTGACGCCGATGGTCAGCCGCGTCGCAGGCGCCGTGGCCGCCGTGGCCGCGGTCGCGGTCGTGGCGAGCAGCAGAGCGACGCCGACGACGAGAACGACTCGGACGACAACGAGGACGAGCAGAACGGCGACACCGCCGACACCAGCGGCAACAACAACGCGGACGCCAGCGACTCGTCCGACGACAACGCCGACACCGAGGACGACGAGAACGAGCCGGAGGGCGCGAGCCGTCGCCGCCGTCGTCGGCGCCGTCGCAAGGTGGCGGGCGACACCCCCGAGGCCGAGGCCGCTACCACCACCGAAGACGACCCGCCGAACACCGTCGTGCACGAGCGCGAGCCGCGGAACAAGAGCCGCAGCCGTGCCACCGCCGTCGATGAGGTGCAGGGCATCACCGGTTCCACCCGGCTCGAGGCCAAGCGGCAGCGCAGGCGCGACGGCCGCGAGGCCGGTCGGCGTCGTCCGCCGATCCTGACCGAGTCGGAGTTCCTGGCTCGCCGCGAAGCGGTGGACCGGGTGATGGTGGTGCGTGAGAAGGCGTTCCCCGATCATCCGACCGCCACTCAGGTCGCGGTGCTCGAGGACAACATCCTGGTCGAGCACTTCGTCACCAGCACCGGTTCCGCCTCGATGGTCGGCAACGTCTACCTCGGCAAGGTGCAGAACGTGCTGCCGAGCATGGAGGCGGCGTTCGTCGACATCGGCCGCGGCCGCAACGGCGTGCTCTACGCGGGCGAGGTGAACTGGGAGGCCGCCGGCCTCGGCGGTAAAGAGCGCAAGATCGAACAGGCGCTCAAGCCCGGTGAGCTCGTGCTCGTTCAGGTCTCCAAGGATCCGGTCGGACACAAGGGCGCCCGGCTGACCACGCAGATCAGCCTGGCCGGACGCTTCCTGGTGTATGTGCCGGGCGGCACCTCCACCGGTATCAGCCGCAAGCTGCCCGACACCGAGCGCAAGCGGCTCAAGGAAATCCTGCGCGACATCGTCCCCAACGACGCCGGTGTGATCATCCGCACCGCGTCCGAGGGTGTCGCCGAGGACGAGCTGGCCCGCGACGTGGAACGGCTGCAGGCGACCTGGCGCACCATCGAGAAGGCCGCCGAAGGCAAGAACGACGGTCAGCCCAAGACGCTGTACGAAGAGCCCGACCTGCTGGTCAAGGTCATCCGTGACCTGTTCAACGAGGACTTCTCCAAGCTCGTCATCGAGGGTGAGCGGGCCTGGAGCACGGTCGAGAAGTACATCGGCACCGTCGCGCCGGAAATGCTCGCCAGGGTCTCCCGGCACGAGAACAACGGCGTCGACGTGTTCGAGGCCTACCGGATCGACGAACAGCTCGCCAAGGCGCTCGATCGCAAGGTGTGGTTGCCCTCGGGCGGCACCCTGGTGATCGACCGCACCGAGGCGATGACGGTGGTCGACGTGAACACCGGCAAGTTCACCGGTTCCGGCGGCAGCAACCTGGAAGAGACGGTCACCCGCAACAACCTTGAGGCGGCCGAGGAGATCGTGCGCCAGATGCGGTTGCGCGATATCGGCGGCATGATCGTCGTCGACTTCATCGACATGGTGCTCGAGTCGAACCGGGATCTGGTGCTGCGCAGGCTCACCGAGGCGCTCGGCCGGGACCGCACCCGCCACCAGGTGTCCGAGGTGACCTCGCTCGGCCTGGTGCAGATGACTCGCAAGAAGCTCGGCACCGGTCTGGTCGAGGCGTTCTCGACGACCTGTGAGCACTGCCATGGGCGCGGCATCCTGGTGCACGCCTACCCGGTCGAGCCGTCCTCTGGCGACGACAGTGGTGCGAGCCGTGGCGCGGCTCGGGAAACCGGATCGCGTCGCCGCCGTGGTCGCGACAAGGGTGCGGCGCCCGCCGCGCCGGTCGCCGCGACCAACGGGACCGCACCGGTCGAGTCCGAGGAAGAGATCGCGGTCAAGCGGGCGCACCCGGTTGCCTTGGCGATGGCCGCGCATCACGGTGATGCGGACGAGGACGAGTCGGGTGCCGAGATCGAGTCGGTGGACGTCGAGATCGAGTCGGTGGCGGCCGAGCGTGAGTCGGTGGTTGCCGAGTCGCACGAGACCGAGGTCGTCGAGCCCGAAATCGCGGTCGCCGTGCCTGTCGAAGAGACGGAACCGGAAGAAGTCGTCGAGACGGTCACCGAGGCTCCTGCGGAAACGGTGGCAAAGCCTGCCGAGGATCGCGCGGTAACCAACGGTGCGCCAGAACCGGCACCGCGCACCGGACGGCGGCGCAGAGTCGCCCGTTCGGCCGCAGCACCCGCCGCGGACAGCAGTGGTGCGGTGTTCGTGCTGCCGACCCCGGAGCAGGCTCCCGCGCCCGCTGTCGACTTCACCGCCGAGATCCCGGTCGAGGTGCCGCAGCGTAAGCCGCGGCGTCGTGCCGTCGGTCGTCCCGCGGGCCCGCCGCCTGCGGAGTCGTAGCAGCTGATCTGACAGCCTCTACGCGGCCGGTCACACCTTTGGGTGCGACCGGCCGCGTCGTCGGATGACGGCCACGCACGGGCCGTCTACGGCGTTGCTGAGGACATTCGCCGCAGCACGGTCGTAGGCGCCGGAACCCCCGGCAAAGGGTTGCTCGTAGGCTGCCGACAGGCGGATTGTGTCGTTGCAGGACTGCTCTGGTAACCTGGGTCGGTCGCTGCCTGGCGATGGGCGTTATATCACGCCCCGCGCAGCAAGCCAGCCAAGAACATCTCGCGTCGCGCAGTTGTGTCGCGAGAAGAAACATGACTGTACTTAATCGAGTGGAGGAAGCCGACCGATGGCAACGTACGCGATCGTCAAGACCGGCGGAAAGCAGTACAAGGTCGCGGTCGGTGACCTGGTGAAGGTCGAGAAGATCGAGGGTAAGCCGGGCACTTCCGTCGCCCTGGATCCGGTTCTCGTCGTTGACGGGGCCGACCTGACCACCGACGCCGCAAAGCTGGCCAAGGTCTCCGTGGCCGCAGAGGTCGTCGAGCAGACAAAAGGCCCGAAGATCCGCATCCACAAGTTCAAGAACAAGACCGGCTACCACAAGCGTCAGGGTCACCGTCAGCCGCTGACGGTCATCAAGGTCACCGGCATCAAGTAAGACATCCCGAGGAGATTCAGCTATGGCACACAAGAAGGGTGCGTCCAGCTCCCGGAACGGTCGCGATTCCAACGCCCAGCGCCTCGGCGTCAAGCGTTTCGGCGGCCAGAAGGTCAACGCAGGCGAGATCCTGGTGCGTCAGCGCGGAACCCACTTCCACCCCGGCGTGAACGTCGGCCGTGGCGGTGACGACACCCTGTTCGCCCTCGCGGCGGGCGCGGTCGAGTTCGGCACCAAGCGCGGACGCAAGACCGTCAACATCGTCGTCCCGGAGCCGGTCGAGGCCTAGGCCTTACCTCTCCAGACAACAGCCGAGCGGGTCAGGGTCGCAACCCTGGCCCGTTTTCGCGTTTTCAGAAGAACCAGCGCGTTTTCACACACGTACCACTGCGATCGACCAGTCCTGAAGGAGGATGATTCGGAAATGTCCAAGTTCATCGACCGTGTCGTACTGCACGTGCGTGCCGGTAAGGGCGGACACGGCTGTGCCTCGGTACTCCGCGAGAAGTTCATGCCGCTCGGCGGACCCAACGGCGGCAACGGGGGCAACGGCGGGGACGTGATCCTCGAAGTCGACCCCAACGTGCACACGCTGTTGGACTTCCACTTCCACCCGCACGCCAAGGCGGGCAACGGCAAACCGGGCGAAGGCAGCAACCGCGACGGCAAGCAAGGCGTCGACCTGCTGCTCAAGGTGCCCGACGGCACCATGGTGCTCGACGGCGACGGCAAGGTACTGATGGACCTAGTCGGCGCGGGCAACCAGTTCATCGCCGCGCGCGGCGGTCGCGGCGGACTCGGCAATGCCGCGCTCGCCTCGAAGGCACGCAAGGCCCCCGGCTTCGCGTTGCTCGGCGAGGACGGCGACGAGGTCGACCTGGTCCTCGAACTGAAGTCCGTCGCCGATGTCGGCCTCGTCGGCTTCCCGTCCGCGGGCAAGTCCTCGCTGGTGTCGGTGCTGTCGGCGGCCAAGCCGAAGATCGCGGACTATCCGTTCACCACCCTCGTGCCCAACCTCGGCGTTGTGCTCAGCGGCGACACCACCTTCACCGTCGCCGACGTGCCAGGCCTGATCCCCGGCGCCAGTGAAGGTCGCGGCCTCGGCCTCGACTTCCTGCGGCACCTGGAGCGTTGTGCCGTTCTCGCGCACGTCGTCGACTGCGCCACCCTCGAACCGGGCCGGGACCCGGTCTCCGACGTGGACGCCCTCGAAGCCGAACTCGCGGCCTACAAACCGGCGCTGAGCGCCGACGCCGACCTCGGCGACCTGGCCGATCGGCCACGCGTGGTGATCCTGAACAAGATCGACGTGCCGGACGCCGCCGAGCTGGCCGAGATGGTCACCGCCGAATTCACCGCACGCGGCTGGCCGGTCTTCGAGATCTCCGCCGTCAGCCGAGAAGGCTTGCGGCCCTTGACTTTCGCGCTCGCGGACTTGGTGCTCCAGTACCGTGAGGCACATCCGAAGGCGGCGCCGGCGCGTCCGGTGATCCGGCCGATCGCGGTCAACCAGAGCGGTTTCACCGTGATCGCGGACCCGCAGGAGCCTGGCGGCTTCATCGTGCGCGGCTCGCAGCCCGAGCGCTGGGTGGTCCAGACGCAGTTCGACAACGACGAGGCCGTCGGCTATCTCGCCGACCGGCTTGCCCGCCTCGGCGTCGAGGACGAGCTGGTCAAGCAGGGTGCCGAGCCGGGTGCCCCGGTGACCATCGGCAACGTCACCTTCGAATGGGAGCCGCAGATCTCGGCGGGCATCGACATGGTCCCCACCGGTCGCGGCACCGATATCCGGCTGGAACAAGACGATCGAATCAGTGCCGCCGAGCGCAAGCACGCGTCGCGGGTGCGTCGCGGTTTGGTGCAGGACGACGAGGAGTAGGCGTGCGCACTCCCCGTCACTTCGGCGGATGCCGGAATCGAGTGATGCCATGAGGGTTGGGCACGCGGTGACGTGGGTGCGCGCCGGAATCGAGTGGTGCTATGAGGGTTTCGGCGCGTGGTCGCGGTGATGGTGTGCCGGAATCGAGTGGTGCCATGAGGGTTCGATACCCGGTATCGGTGATGGTGGGGCCGGAATCGAGTGGTGTCATGAGGGTTTCGGTACGTGGCCCCGGTGGTAGCGGGCCGGAATCGAGTGGTGCTATGAGGGTTCGGTACCCGGTATCGGTGATGGTGGGGCCGGAATCGGGTGGTGCCGTGAGGGTTTCGGTACGTGGTCGCTGTGATGTCGGGCCGGGATCGGGTGGTGCTATGAGGGTTTTGGCACGTGGTCGCGGTGATTGGGGGCCGGAATCGAGTGGTGCCGTGAGGGTTTCGGTACGTGGTCGCGGTGATGTCGGGCCGGGATCGGGTGGTGCTATGAGGGTTTTGGCGCATGGTCGCGGTGATGGCGGGCCGGAATCGAGTGGTGCCATGAGGGTTCGGCACGCGGTGATGGCGGGTGTGGTGTCGGCGAGTTCTATTGCTGCGCAGGGAGATCGATTGCGATGACGGTGAATTCGGGTGCTACCGGGGCGGATTCGAACCTGAGTGAGGCGCGGCTGGCGATCGCGTCGGCGCGTCGGGTCGTGGTGAAGATCGGTTCGTCGGCGCTGACCAGCCTGAAAGGTGGGCTCGACACCGCGCGACTCGATCGGCTCGCCGATGCGGTGGAGGCGCGGATGCGCGCGGGATCCGATGTGGTGGTGGTGTCTTCGGGCGCGATCGGCGCCGGTATCGCCCCGCTCGGCCTGAGTGCCCGCCCCCGCGACCTGGCCACCAAGCAGGCCGCGGCCAGCGTCGGCCAGCTCGCGCTCGCCCACGCGTGGGGCACCTCGTTCGCGCGTTATGGCCGCACGGTCGGCCAAGTCCTGTTGAGCGCTGACGATTTCGCGCGCCGCGAAAACCACCGCAACGCACAGCGCACCCTGGACCGGTTGCGTTCCCTCGGCGCGATCGCCGTGGTGAACGAAAACGACACCGTCGCAACGGAAGAGATCCGCTTCGGCGACAACGACCGCCTCGCCGCCCTCGTCGCCCATCTGGTCGGCGCCGACGCCCTGGTGCTGCTGTCCGATGTCGAAGGGCTCTACGACGGCGACCCGCGCAAAGGCGCTGCGAGCTTCATCCCCGAGGTCCGCGACAGCGCCGACCTGGACGGTGTGATCGCAGGCAGCGGCGGTGCCCTCGGCACCGGCGGCATGGCCTCGAAACTGTCCGCCGCCCGCCTAGCCGCCGACGCGGGCGTCCCCGTATTGCTCGCCGCCGCCACCGCGGCCAACGAAGCCCTGACCACCGGCAAGGTCGGCACCGCATTCGCCGCCCGCCCAATCCGCCTGTCCGCCCGCAAGTTCTGGGTCCGCCACGCCGCCGACAGCCGAGGCGCCCTACTCATCGACGACGGCGCCGCCCACGCCGTAGCCGCCCGCCGCTCCCTACTAGCCGCAGGCATCACCGCCCTACGCGGCCGCTTCTACGGCGGCGACGTAGTAGACCTAGTAGCCCCCGACAACCAAGTCATAGCCCGCGGCGTAGTCGCCTACGACAGCACCGAACTCGCGAGCATGCTAGGCCACTCCACCGCCGAACTCCCAGACACCATGCAACGCCCAGTAATCCACGCCGACGACCTAGTCAAAGTCGCCCCCTAACCGACTCAACGCACGTTGCACGCTCCTGACCCAGGCCGCAACCTACATCAACTGCACGCCACTTACGTCGCGTGAGCTGCACCGCAGAACGTCCACGGTGCGCCCGTGGACTGTTCACTGCGGGACGTCGACGGTGCGCCCGTGGACTGTTCACTGCGGGACGTCCACGGTGCGCCCGTGGACTGTTCACCGCGGGACGTCCACGGTGCGCCCGTGGACTGTTCACCGCGGGACGTCGACGGTGCGCCCGTGGACCGTTCACCGCAGGGCGTCGACGGTGCGCCCGTGGTCGGTGGTCGGCGGGCGGAGGAGACAGCCGCCATGCCTCGCGCCGACTACAGCAAATGTCCGCAGCCAATGCGTTGCGCGCCAACGGGTTCAGTGCACCGGCCCGGTTCTAGCGAAAGCAGCAGCCGAACTACAACAAGCCCGCCAATACGGTCGCGCGCCAACTGGTTCGGAGCACCAGCGCCTCCAGCTTGACGCCGACAACGGGTGCGTTCATCACCAACGGGACATGATGGCGCCCCCCTCGAACTTCCCTGCCACTATGTCCCGTTCGCGTTCAACGTTGTCCCCGTGCGGGACATGGTGGCGGCCTTACTCGCGCTTCTCCGCGACTATGTCCCGTTCGCCTTCAATGCCATTTCCGTCTGGGACATGATGGCGCCTCCACTCGTACTTTTCCGCCGCTATGTCCCGTTGATCTTCAACGTTGTCCCCGTGCGGGACATGGTGGCGGCTTTACCCGCGCTTCCCAGCCACCATGTCCCGTTCGCCTTCAATGCCATTTCCGTCTGGGACATGAGCGCGCGCCCACTCGTACTTTTCCGCCGCTATGTCCCGTTGGCCTTCATCGCTGTCCCCGTGCGGGACATGGTGGCGGCCTTACTCGCGCCTTCCCGCCGCTATGTCCCGTTTGATCACGAAAACCCTGCCCCCGAAACTTTCTCGTCTGAATGACGATCGAGAACGGCACCGCAGGACACCGAAGGTCTGAGCGTGGTCGGCGGCTGAGGAGACGGCCGCCATGCCTCGCGCCGACTGCAGTAAGTGTCTGCGGCCAATGTGTTGCGCGCCAACGGGTTCAGTGCACCGGTCCAGTCCTAGCGAGAGCAGCAGCCGAATCACAACAAACCCGCCAACCACCGTCAATACGGTCGCGCACCAACCGGTTCGGCGCACCAGCGCCTCCATCTAGACGCCGGCAACGGGTGCGTTCATCACCAACGGGACATGATGGCGCCCCCACTCGAACTTCCCCGCCACTATGTCCCGTTCGCGTTCAACGCCGCCCCCGAACGGGACATGGTGGCGGCCTTACTCGTACTTTTCCGCCGCTATGTCCCGTTGGCGTTCAACGCCGCCCCCGAACGGGACATGGTGGCGGCCTTACTCGCGCTTTTCCGCGACTATGTCCCGTTCGCCTTCAATGCCATTTCCGTCTGGGACATGAGCGCGCGCCCACTCGTACTTTTCCGCGACTATGTCCCGTTGGCCTTCATCGCTGTCCCCGTGCGGGACATGGTGGCGGCCTTACTCGCGCCTTCCCGCCGCTATGTCCCGTTTGATCACGAAAACCCTGCCCCCGAAACTTTCTCGTCTGAATGACGATCGAGAACGGCACCGCAGGACACCGAAGGTCTGAGCGTGGTCGGCGGCTGAGGAGACGGCCGCCATGCCTCGCGCCGACTGCAGTAAGTGTCTGCGGCCAATGTGTTGCGCGCCAACGGGTTCAGTGCACCGGTCCAGTCCTAGCGAGAGCAGCAGCCGAATCACAACAAACCCGCCAACCACCGTCAATACGGTCGCGCACCAACCGGTTCGGCGCACCAGCGCCTCCATCTAGACGCCGGCAACGGGTGCGTTCATCACCAACGGGACATGATGGCGCCCCCACTCGAACTTCCCCGCCACCATGTCCCGTTCGCGTTCAACGCCGCCCCCGAACGGGACATGGTGGCGGCTTTACCCGCGCTTCCCCGCCGCTATGTCCCGTTGGCGTTCAACGCCGCCCCCGAACGGGACATGGTGGCGGCCTTACTCGTACTTTTCCGCCGCTATGTCCCGTTGGCGTTCAACGCCGCCCCCGAACGGGACATGGTGGCGGCCTTACTCGCGCTTTTCCGCGACTATGTCCCGTTCGCCTTCAATGCCATTTCCGTCCGGGACATGAGGGCGCCCCCACTCGTACTTTTCGCGACTATGTCCCGTTGGCCTTCGACGTTGCCCCCGTGTGGGACATGGTGGCGGACCTACCCGTACTTTTCCGCCGCCGTGTCCCGTTGATCACGAAAACCCTGTCCTCCGAAACCTTCCCGCCTGAATGACGCTCGAGAACGGCACCACAGCCAGTCCTCCCGCTCCCAACTGCCACCTTTGCCTCCCAAGCCGCGGCAGAGAAAGCCGGGGACCTCACACGACGTGCTCAGCACTACCCGGGTATCCCACGAACCGCCGAAAACCCTGGGGCAGTGCACCATCGGACTTCCCTCAGTGCACGATCCTGGGCGGGTGCACCTAAAGACCTCCGCAAAGGTGGACCCACCCAGGTGTTTACCGAGCAGTGCTGGGCGCGTCGCCTGCGGTACCCGACTTTAGCTATCAGTCAGGCACATGACGTGGAGGTTCCAGCGTGGTCGCCTGGCTGTGGTTGCGTTGTGAGAGATCCAGTTGGGGTGCGCGCCAATGGGTTTGGTGTGGTGGTTACTTTTGTGCGGGCACCACTCCGGGTTGGTTGGTGGTTGACGGGGGTTGTTGGTCGTTTTCCGCGGGGATCGGGCCGGTGACGCCTGGCTGGCCGCCTGGATCTGGAAGGGGGACAGGCGGTTGCGCGGGGGCGGGGATCGGTGGCGGTTGTGGTGGTGGCGCGTGCTCGGTTGGTGGTGGAGGTGCCTGCTGAGTTGACGATGGCGGGGGCGCCTGTTGTGGGGCGGGTGCAGGTTGTGTCGACGGCGGCGCCTGCTGGGTCGGCGGTGCGTCGGATGGGGGCGCCGGGTGGGTCGTTGCCGGTGGTGGCGCCTGCTGGGTTGCCGGTGGTGGCGCCTGCTGAGTGGTCGGCGGCGTCGGCTGGGGATCCGGGACCGGTCGTGGCGGCGTCGTAGTGCTCGGCGGCGCTTGCGATTCCGGTACCGACGGGGCTGGTGCGGGCGGGTGACCGTTCGGCTGGGGCGGGGGAGTGCCGTCCGGCTGACTCTGCGGCGGGGTGTATTCCGGCTGCTGACTCGGCGGCACCGGCCGCTGCTGTTGCGGCGCGGTTGGCGCGGGTTTGACTTCGGCGGACAGATCAGGCGGCGAAGGCAGCGCGGGAACGGATTTGCCCGCCATCCCGTAGGCCGGTTTGTACACCATGTTCATCGCGAGCACCGCCTCTTGCCGCAGCGCCTCCTCGGCCATCTTCGCGTCGATGACGTGCGCGGCCTCGAGTAGTCGCGCCACCGCACCGATCGGCCCGGACGAGCCGGGCGGGGCCACCGCGATCTTGACCGCTTCGGCCGCCGCGGCAACACCGCCGAGCCTGGCGCCGACCTGGCCCATGATCGCGGCGAGTTCGTCCGCCGAGGCCGCGAAGCTGTGGATGCTTGCGGCCGCGGCGTCGGCCGTCGCGCCCTTCCACTCCGCCGCGTCCATGACGCGGTCAACGCTGCTGCGGGTGAGTGGGAAGGAGGTGCTGAGCGTGCCAGCGACCTCGAGCCAGGCGACCGAGGCGCGCAGTACCTCCGCGGCGTCGATCTGCTGGGTCTTGGCGTAGATCTCTTCGTGGCGCATCGACTCGAAATGCTCCATCGAGCTGATGTAGTCGGGGTCGGTGCCGGTCATCGCGGAAGCCTCGATGCGACGGCGCGCAGGGCTGCGGCGTTGGCGGCGTCGGCTTCTTCGAGTAACCCGCCGCTGATCAGGAACGCCTCTTTCATCCGGTAAGCGGCCTCGATGTACTGATCGAGCAACGTGGCGGCATCGCGTGCCTTGTGGTTGAACCCGGCCTGTAACTGCTGCGCCGACACGAATCCGCCGAATCCGCCGAGCTCCGAGGCGGTTTCGAGGCGCTGTTGCAGGTGGATAAGCCGTTCGGCCTGCTGGTCGTAGGTCTCGGCGCAGCGCCGCGCCGCGGCCGGATCGAACTGGACGGTGCCTGCCTGGGCCGCCTGCTTGAACCGGGCGATATCGGCTCGGCTGGTCTCGATCGTCATCGCACACCCCTGAGATGGTCGGTCAGCCTCAGACTAGCCCGTGGCCGATCCAACGGGCAGCGGTGGTTATCAGTCGGCACGCTCACGATTGGATGCGCTTCTGCAGCTGCGCGCCGATCTGCTCGGCCGAGGCGGGGGTGATGTGGACTTCCTTGCCCGCCCTGATCAGATATCGCCCGTCGCCTTTGACGTCGAACCAGGTGTAGTGGATCGGCGGTGCCGGAGTGGGACGATCCAGCGCTGGCTCGATCCGGATATGGCCTTCCGCGCTGTGCGGTTTCAGCAGCAGCTTGCGGATTCGCGGCGCCGTCGGCTGTTGCGCGACCACCGTCTCCTCGTCGCGGACCGCGTCCGTCGGTGCGACGCGAGCGGGTTCGTGACCGGGTTGAGCGGCGGGCAGCAGGCTGGCGATCCGGGCACCCAGTTTGCCGCTGTGCCCGATCGAGAGGCGTACGCGGCCGCCGAAATCCGGGGTCGAGCCTGGTTCCTGCACGGCGAGCACGGCCCGGTCGAAGATCGCCGCGGCGAGCAGCCTGATCTCGCTGCCCGGTGTGTGCGTGCCGCCGATCGCGACGATCCTGGTGTGCGGTGTCGCGAGAATGCGCAGGCAGGCGCTCAGATCCGGGTCGGCGCGCAGCGGCAGCCGCTCGTTCAGTGTCGCGCGCAGTCGGTCTGCCTCGTCCTCGGTGCGCGGCGTCTCGAGGATGCGCAGCGGGTACGGATGCCGGTCGAGGTCGGTTTCGCGCCACAGGTGGGCGAACTCGTCCGGAGTGAAGGTCCAACTCACCGCCCGAATCACATCCTCACCGAACACACCGAAACTGCTTTGTAGCTTAACGGTCGCCGCGCGCGGGGGCGGTTGCCGCACCGAGCACCTAGGATTGTGGGCTAACGCTGCGGTGAATTCTCGGATATATCCAAACAAACCCCATTAGTTTCTGCTCGGCCCGAACGAGTCGGTGCGTGCTGTTGCGGCACGATGATCTGGGGTGATGGGAGCATGCCGTGCAGGTGCTTGGACCGTGGACCGATATCGCGACGATCGCCGCCGTCGGTGGCGGTAAAGCGCGCGGCCTGCACCGCCTGCGGCAGAGCGGGTTTCGGGTCCCGGACTGGACCGTGCTCGGCACCGATGTCTTCGCGCGGTTCACCGCCGAGACCGATCTGCTCCGAAGAGTGACTGAGGTCACACTGCTGCAAGACCTGGATGCGGCACTCACCGCCGGTGCCGCGTTGCGCGCCGAGATCGCCGCGACGTCACTGCCGCGCGCGATTCGTGAGCTGATCGCCGACGCCTACGCGCGACTCGACGGCCCGATCGCGGTGCGCTCGTCGGTGCTCGCCGAGGACGGCCCCGAGCACTCGTACGCGGGCCAGTTCGATACCTTCCTGAACGTCAACGGCATCGACGCGGTGCTCGACCGGGTGCGCGACTGCTGGGCGTCCGCGTTCTCGGAGCGCTCGCTGCGTTACGCATTCGCCAACAGGCAGCCGAGAGCGGGCGCGGTCGCCGTTGTGCTGCAACGTTTGATCGCGGCAAGGGCCAGCGGCGTGCTGTTCACGGCGAATCCGATCAGCGGCGCGCGCGACGAACTGGTCATCAGCGCGGTCTACGGCCTCGGCGAGGGTTTGGTGTCGGGCGCGGTGGACGCCGACTCGGTGGTGGTCGACAAGTCCTCCGGCGCGGTCTTGGAAACCGTGCTGGGGGACAAGGACCGGTCGTATGTGGCCGAGGGCGCTCAGGGCTACGCGATCAGCGAGGTCGACGCGGCACGGCGCGAACTGCCCGCGCTGACCGATGCCGAGATCGCCGAGGTCGCCGAACTCGGCCGCAAGGTGGAGGTCGAGTTCGATGCCCCGCAGGATGTGGAGTGGGCGATCGATGACGACGGCCTGTGGTTCCTGCAGTCGCGCCCCATCACCACCGCGCTCGGTGCCCGACCCGGCGCGATCATCCGCGGCGCCGGCGAGGACGTGCCCGACGGCGAACAGCGAATCTGGGACAACTCCAACATCATCGAGAGCTTCAACGGCCTCACGTCCCCGCTGACCTACACCACCGCCGCCGATATCTACGGCCGGGTGTACCACGGCTACGCGAAATCCCTCCGCGTCCCCGACGCGCAGCTGCGGCAGACCGAACGGTGGACTCCGGTGCTGCTCGGCTACTTTCACGGCCGCGTCTACTACAACCTGCTGCACTGGTACCGGATGGTTGGCATCGCGCCGGGGTACCCGTTGAACCGCAAGGTGCTCGAGGCCGCGCTCGGCGTGGACGAGCCGCTCGCCGACGATATCGCGAAGACCTTGCGCCCGTTCACCTTCGGCAATCCGCTGAGTCGGCTGCGGTCGCGATCGGTGACCACGCTGACCTATCTGCGGCGACTGTTCGGCATCGACGACATCGTCGAACAGTTCATGACCGACTTCTACCGCGTCTACGACGAGTACGACGCCCTCGACTACACCGCGCTGTCCGGCCCCGAAGCCTATGCGGCATACCGCAAAGTGGACCGCGACCTGGTCGAACGCTGGGGCCCGCTGATGGTGCTCGACGCGATCCTGCTGACCTGCACCGGTTTGATGTTTCTGCTGACCAAGCTGCTGCTGCCGAAAGCACCCGAGTGGTTCCTCTACGCGGTGGTCGGCCCCGGCGCCGATGTCGAGTCTGCCGAACCAGCCCGCGCGATGAAGGCCCTCGCCGATGCCGCACGCGCCGACCCCGAACTCACCGCCCTGGTGAATTCGACCGCGCCGGAACAGATCTACTCGGCGCTGGCCGACCGGCCGGACTTCCGCGACAAGGTCGACGCCTACATCGATCGCTACGGCTATCGAAGCCTGGACGAACTCAAACTGGAAACACCTGACCTGCGCGAAGATCCGGCGAGCCTGTTCGTCATGTTGCGCAGCGCACTGCCGGACGCACCGCTCGGCCACCGCGACGAGGCCGAGGAATACCTCGACACCCACTTGAACGGCTTCCGCCGCAGAATCTATGAACGGTTGCGCGGCAAGGTATCCCGCTGCGCCGCGCACCGTGAGCGGCTACGGTTCTGCCGGACCAGGGCCTTCGGCATGGTCAAGCGAATGATCCGGGTGATGGGCCGCGACCTGTCCGAACGCGGCGTCATCGACGAGTTCTCCGACGTGTTCTACCTGACCGTGCAGGAACTGCGCGGCTGCTATGACGATGCCGACACCGTGGACCTGCGTGAGCTTGTCGCCGCGCGAAAAGCGCAGCGCGCCAGGGATTCCGGGCTGGTGGCTCCGGCCAGGTTCGTCACCGTCGGGCCTGCGTTCGGCCGGGCCGAGCTGGCTGCCAAGGGCTGGGTGCCGATCACCGATACCCCGGCAGCCGAGGCAGGAACAGTGCTCGCTGGCACGCCGTCGGCCTCCGGGATCGTCGAGGGCACCGCGGTCGTGGTCGACGAGCCGTGCGACGTGGCGGGTGGCATTCTGGTGGCGTATCGGACCGATCCCGGCTGGGTGGCCGCGCTGCCCTCGGCGTCGGCGCTGGTCATCGAGCGCGGTAGCCCGCTCACCCACGTCGCGATCGTCGCGCGGGAACTCGGGGTGCCCACGGTGGTCCAGGTCAAAGACGTAACCAAAAAGGTACGGACCAGTATGCGGATTCGGGTCGATGGCACAAACGGAACCGTTACTGTGCTGGCCGAAGGAGATGTCCGCGATGGAGCATGACAAAGACGTTGCGGCCGTACGTGATTGGCTAGCCGGCCCGGCCGGGCAGGCCGGGATCTATTTGGCCGACGAGGCCGACGGCTGGGAATATCGAAGCTACCCCGAACTCGCCGATCTGACCTGGTCGATCGCCGCGCTCATGCGACAGCACGGGATGGGCAGCGGCAACGGCGCGTGCGTGATCATGCCGACCGGGTTCCCCTGTGTCGCGGCGTTCTACGCGGTCTGGGCGTGCGGCGGGGTGTTCACGCCGGTCGCGCCGCCGATGTTCGGTGACCTCGACCAGATCATCGCGCACATCGCCGCCATCCTGCGACAGGCGAACCCCCGGCTGGTGGTCACCTCGACGGAATTCGAACAGTTCGTGCGGCAGGCCGCGACGGCGGCCGGACGCACCGACGAACCACTGGTCATCGACGCGTCGACGCTGCGCCCGTGCGCGCCCGAGCAGCGCGTGTTCGGCGAGCCCGACGAGTGCGCGCTGCTGCAATTCACCTCCGGCTCCACGGCCACCCCGCGCGGCGTGCGGGTGAGCTGGCACAACCTGGCCAACAACATCGCGATGATCTCCGCGCTGGTCGAGTGGCGACATGGCGAGGCGATGGTTTCGTGGCTGCCGCTGTATCACGACATGGGTCTGGTCGGCGCGTTCCTCACCACCGTCACTAATCAGGGCGATCTGTATCTGATGCGGCCGGACCAGTTCGTCCGCGAGCCAGCACGCTGGCTGCGCGCGATGGCGCACGCCCAGCATTCGCCGTCGCCGTCGTTCGCGCTCGGCTATGTGGCGCATCGGGTTTCGCCGGAGGAGATCGCCGACCTCGACCTGTCCGGCTGGCGCACCCTCGCCGTCGGTTCCGAGCCGGTCGAGGTAGCCGACCTTCAGTCGTTCGCGAAACTGACCGGACCCCAGGGCTTTTCGATGAGCGCCTACACGCTGGCGTATGGGTTGGCGGAGTCGACGCTGATGGTCACCTCCTCGGCGCGGCATCACCCGATCACCGCGTTGCGCATCGACACCCCGACGCTGCGGTTCGGCGAACCCGTCACCCTCCTCGATCGGGAATTGCTCGACGACACCCACGGAGTCGACGGTGCGGGCTGGATCACCGGACTCGGTTACTCGACCCCCGAATCGACCGTCACGGTGGTCGATGAGGACGGCAACGAGCTGCCCGACGGCACGCTCGGCGAGATGGTGGTGGTCGGTGACTCGGTGGCGCTCGGCTACTCCGACGATTCCGACAGCGCGTCGACCAGGATCATCGGCGGCGCACTGTACTCGGGCGATGCCGGATTCCTGCATCGTGGCGAGGTATTCGTGCTCGGCCGGATGGGGTCGAGCCTGAAGGTGCGCGGCCGTTCGGTGTTCATGGAGGACATCGAATCCCGCGTCGCTCAGGAAACCGGCATCACCAAGGGCAAACTCGCCGCCGTCGCGATCACCGAACCGGGCGACCAGGGCATCGCGCTGTTCGCCGAGTCCAAACCCGGCGGCTGGATTACTGAGGCGCGCAAGATCATTCGTGGCGAATTGGGGCCCGCTCAGACGGTCACCATCATTACCGGTCCGCGCGGCATCATCCGCCGCACCTCGAGTGGCAAGCCGCGGCGGCGGTACATGTGGGAGCAGTACCGCGGTGGCGGCCTGGCCGACGCGGTTGTGCACGAGGCGGACGGTCCTTCCGACGATAGCCGCCACCAGGTGGGGGCCGGTACGCAGCGTGCGCAGGGACGGCAGGGGAACAACGCCGCGGACGACCTGCCCGAGCCGACGCTGGCCGCCGAATGGGTCAGTCAGCTGCTCGACCGCGCACTGGAAACCGTTGCGGTTCCGCCGAATTCGACCGTGTTGTTCGAGGGCTCACTGGCCGAAGGATTCGGTAACGAGGGGTCCGACGTCGACTTCTTGGTGCTCGCGCCCGGCGACGAGGAGCTGCCGACGCTGCCGACCGTGCTGTTCATCGACGGCCGACGAGTCGAGGTACGCACCCGCTCCGAGTCCCAGCTGCGCAGACAGCTCGAACAGGTGGCGAAGGCCGCCAACGCCACTGAGCTCGATGAGGATCTGCTCAATCGATGTCAGCGGTTCCTGCGTGCGACTGTGGTCCGGACCGGCGGCCCGGATATCGACGAATTACGCACGCTGCTACCGCATTCCACCTTCACGACATTGATCGCGGACTGGTGGACCGCCCGAGCCAAGCAGGCGCTGCGGTACGCCATCGCACTGCGCACACTGAAGGCGCGCGACGAGTCGATCGACTGGGTACGCGACGGCCTGCTGCAGGCCATCAAGGGCTGGGCCGCGCGGCGCGGCGAAAGCTATCTGGAGACCAAATGGCTGCCGCAGCAACTGGATCGGATCGGCGGCGACGAACTCATCGACCGCTACCGCGATCTCAGCGACCCGGCGACGTGGGCGGGTGACGATGCGACGCGGACCTACGGCGACGCGCTGCCTGGCGTACTCGGTGATGCGAAGGCGCGGGCGCTGTCCGAGCGGGCGACCTGGACGCAGGTGCTCGAACTCGCCACCGACCTCGGCGTCGAGGGTGTCGTCGATGATCCCGACGAGCTTCTGTTCGCGAGGCTGCCCAAGGTCACCACCTGGACCATCGGCAAGCGCGTGCACGTTATTCGCGGTGACAGTGACGTTTTCGTGCTCTCCGACAACGGTGCCCGCGCTTGGCGTTCGGTGGTGTTCCGCCATTCGCTCGCCGCGGTGCTGGCCCGCGCGCAACCCGACAGCACCGCCGAGCTGGCCGAGTTCCTCCGGCTCGGCTTCGTCGGATTGCAGTGGCGCCGTGGCGAACTCCTCACTCCGGCACTCGCCATGTGCAAACCGGTGCGGCCGTATACCCCGGTGCCGTCCGCGCTGGCACCCGCGCTCAGCGTGACCGGCGCCGCGCGCGGGGACGCGATCGTGACGCTCTCACCGCTGCCCGCGCGGCGCTTCACCGAGTGTGCGATGAACCTGGTGTGGTCGAACATCGTGCTGGAGAACGCGCGTGAGGATCTGGCGGGTGCCGTCAAGAATGGCCAGGGCGCCGTCGCCGATATCGCGGCACATCGGATGATCGCGATGAGCGTGCGGGTGCTGTTGTCCGCCTACGGCATTCACCCATTGCCCGCCGACGTGGCACCGTCGGCGACCCTGCGCCGCATCCTGCTGTCACCTGCTCCGCACCGTGACGACCTGCTCGTGCGGCTGGAATCGGCTCGGCAGGTGCGGTTCTCGGAGACCGGCGACACCGCCACCGGCATCGCGGTCCTCGACGACTTCGTCACGCTGGTGCGCTTGGTCGCCGCGGATCCGGCGGCGGCAGGCTTCCCCGCCTCGTTCGACTCGCGGGAACAGTGGCGACGCACGCTGGCCATCGGCTACGACTGGCTGCGCATCGCAGGCTATCTCGACACCGACCTGCCGCTCGACGAGGCCCGCGACCTGCTCACCTCCGGCGGGCAACAACCACACCTACGCGACGACGCGGTGCCGTCATGACCGCCGCGGTGGCGCAGCGGGTCCGGAAACTGGTGCACGCCATGGCACCCGACCCGCAAGCTCCGGCCGAGGACAGCCAGCGACTCATCGAGGACATGGGTTTCGACTCGCTGCGGTTGATGGAGCTGACCGTCGTGCTGGAGCGGTCGTTCGACCTCCCGCGCTATAAGCCCGAGCAACTGGTAGGCGTGCGCCGGGTCGGCGAGGTCATCAGCCTGGTGACGGCCACATTGGCTGTGGAAGACCAGTCATGAGCGAGTTCCAGCGAGTGAACCAGAGCCGCAGTGCACCCCTGTGCGGAACGGAGGCGAGCGTCAGCGTGGTGGCGTCATGAGCGCGCGCGACACCGTATTGGTAACCGGCGCAACAGGACTGGTCGGCGCGGAAGTGGTGGCCCGGTTGGCCGCCGCGAGCCGCCCGGTCGCCGCTGTGCTGCACAGCAATTCGGGCATAGTCCGCAACGACGGCACCGTCCTCGGCGCGGGTAGCCCGGTCGCCGGTGACATCCGCAGTCCCGGATTCGGGTTGTCCCAGCGTGATTCCGCCGACCTGTCCGCACGCGTCGGCATGATCGTGCATTGCGCGGCCACCACCGCCTTCGACGCCGCGGCAACGGACTACCACGAACTCAATGTGCTCGGCACCGCCAACGCGATCGCGCTCGCCCAGACCTGGGACGTCCCGCTCGTGCACGTCAGCACGGCGTACGTGTGCGGACGGCGCGGCGGCACCATCGCCGAGGACGAACTCGACACGGGCCAGACCTTCGGAAACGGCTACGAGGAGAGCAAGTTCCATGCCGAGCAGCTGGTGCGTGCGGCGGCCGATCAGGGCCTGCGCTGGGCGATCGTCCGGCCGGGCATCGTGACCGGGGCGAGCGGCACTGGCGTGATCCGCGAATACAAGAATCTCTACACCGTCGTCAAACTCATGGTCGAGGGCAAACTGCGGTCGCTGCCCGGCCGATACGACGCGACCCTCTCGCTGGCGCCGGTCGACCACGTCGCCGACGTAATCGCCGCGGCCGTACTGGATTTCGACTCGGCCACGCACCGCACCTTCCACGCGCTCGGCCAGGACACGCTGTCGCTGCGCGAGGTGTCCGACGTGCTCGCCGAATACCCCTCGTTCGAGGTCGCGACCTTCGTGCCCGCGGCGACGTTCCGCGAAGACGATCTCGGCGCCATCGAGCGCGAGTACTACCGGCGCATCGGTTCGCTCTACACCAGCTACTTCGAGCGCAAGGTCGTCTTCGACACGGCGAATGCCGAAGTGCTGCTCGGCAAACCAGCACCGCCGACCGGCAAGGAGTATCTGCGGGTGCTGCTGGACTACTGCCTGGAATCCGGCTACCTCGGCGTGCCACTAGCTTCGATCGAAGAGGTGCTGGCGGGCAATGATTTCGGGGCGGACCGGTGACCGCGCCGTTGCGCGAGCTGCTCGCCGCGCTGACGCCGCAGCAGGAAAAGGTCACTGCCTATGCCGCCGACACCTACCTACAGGAGACCGTCGACCAACTCGACCGCCTCGGCGTCGATGCCGCGAAGTTCGCCAGAGAACATTCGATGCTGCTGCTGAAACCGGACGCCATTGTGGCAAGGTCGATAGAGCCGACGCTGAAATGGTTGTCGGACAATGACTTCCGGGTCGTTTCGGCCTTCCGGATCACCGCCGACCGGCATTTCGCCCGCGCGCTGTGGTACTTCGCCTGGAACATCGCCTCGCCCGAACGCAGGCGCCTGGCCGACCTGCTCGTCGGCATCTCCGATGTGCTGGTGCTCGTCGTGCGCGGCGCGGACGCGGAACTGCCTGTCCCCGTGCGCCTTACCGAGGCCAAGGGCCCCACCGACCCACGTAAACGTAGGCCAGGCGAGCTGCGCTATCTGCTCGGCCGGCACAGCTATCTGCTGAATCTGGTGCATTCGCCCGACGATCCCGCCGATGTGCTGCGGGAGCTCGCCATCTACCTGGACGAGCACCGCCGGGCGACGGTGATCGCGGAGGCGGGTGCGGGTGCCAACCGCTCGTCCGACGCCCTCGCGATCGCGAACGACCTGTACGCGCGGACACCCGCGCGCAGCTTCGACCGTGCCGCTGCGACCGAGCGGATTCTGCGCGACCTCGAGGCGGCCGGTGCCACGGTCGCACCCGGTTTCGACGCACAGTCGGACGCGGACTGCGCGCGGCTGCTGTATTCCGCGTGGGCCGAGGCCAGGGAACTCGATCCGTGGTCGGTGATCGTGCTCGGGTCCTATGTACTCCCGATGCGGGTCGGCACGCAGCCGCAAACGCTGCGACCGGTGTCCGCGAAAGACTGGCTGGAGGAACGACCGTGACGGCGAACGTGGAAGCGGTGAAGACGGCGACCCATCTGCGCACGATCTCGCGCGCGCTGGCGCATCGGTGCGCGGTGTCCGAGGTGTTCGTCACCTCGCTGGACACCGTCGCCGAGGACGAGTTCGTGGTCGGTGCCCAATTACCAAGGATGCACGCCTATTACGGTGACCACACCGGGTCGCTCGCCCTGCGCCACGATCCGCTGCTGGTGATGGAGGCGGCCAGGCAGGCCGCCATCGCGCTCAGCCACGAGTTCTACGGCGTGCCCGCCGATATGGCGTTCATCGTGCGCACCTTCAACGGCACCGGCGCGGACACCGCGGCATGGGAAATCGGCACCGCCCCCGCAGATCTCGTGATGCGCGCGCGGGTACCGCGACGGCACGTGCGCGGCGAGACGGTGCACGGTCTGGACATGGTGCTCGAAATCGACTGTGGCGCCGAGTCGATGATGACCGTCGACGGTTCGTTTTCCTGGGTAACGGCGCGGCAATGGACCTCACTGCGCGACGCCTTCCGGAAAAGCCTTGGCCTAGGCGCATTTCTGGGTGCTTCGGCGCTCGCCGATCGCGCGGTCTCGGCCGAGGTCGGGCGGGAGAACTGGCGCAATGTCGTGATCGCCGCGCCGCAGCTGTCCGAGGCCACCGCACGCGCTGAGTTGGTTCCCGATCTCGGCCATCCGTTTCTGTTCGATCACCAGCTCGACCACGTTCCAGGCAGCCTGCTGATCGAGGCGTGCAGGCAGACCGCGCTGGCCATGGTGCTGCACCGCTCGCCCCGATTGGAATGCATCGGAAGCACTTTCGAGCGTTTCGTGGAACTGGACCGGCCCGCCGAGTGCGCCGCGGAGATCACCGGGCAGCAGGCCGATCGGACCGTGATCCACTGCGAGATCCGCCAGTCCGACGCGGTCGCGGCCGAGGTCGATCTCGAATTCGCCGACGACGAACTGGATTTCGAGGAAACGGAGGTCGAACTGTGACGGGCGCCGAACTGCTCACCACCACCCGATCGTTTCGTCGCCGCCTCGATCTCACGCGGCCGGTCGAGCGACAAGATCTACTGGAGTGTCTCGATATCGCGGTTCAGGCGCCGAGCGGTACCAATCGGCAGCCGTGGCGATTCGTCATCGTGCAGGACGGGGAAACCAAGCGGCGGATCGCGGAGTACTACCGGAAAGGCTTCGCCGCCAACCTGTCCGGGCGCACCCCGCGACCCGATCAGCTCGGCGATCTCGCCTCCGGCCGCTACCTCGCGGAGCATCTCGCCGAGGTACCCGCGCTCGTGCTCGTCTGCTCGCTCGGCCGGCTGCCGGAGTCCGCGCCGCCACTGCGGTTGGCGAGCTTCTATGGCTCGATCTATCCCGCGGTGTGGAACTTCATGCTCGCGCTGCGCGAGCGCGGGCTCGGATCGTGCCTGACGACAGCGCACCTGGCCTATGAACGTGAGGTCGCTGACCTGCTCGGTAT
The DNA here is from genome assembly GCF_045040275.1 of Nocardia sp. NBC_01499. Taxonomy (NCBI): domain Bacteria; kingdom Bacillati; phylum Actinomycetota; class Actinomycetes; order Mycobacteriales; family Nocardiaceae; genus Nocardia; species Nocardia sp. NBC_01499. Next base: position 7,949,772 of record NZ_CP109426.1, read on the forward strand.
CCCGTTCGATGAGGTGACCCAGGTGGCCATGGTCCCGGTCGCGCGGCTGTTGCCCGGCGGCGACGGGCCCGGGCGGCGTACTCCGGCCGCCGAGGTGACCAGGTGGGATCGGTGGGCGTGATCAACCCGCTGGTGTCGGCCGCGCGGATCGCCCGGTTCACCGCGGTGATGTACAAGCCGCACTACCTGCTGTACGGCGTGCTGTGGGTGCTTGCCCTCGAAGGCACGGCTTCCTTTGTCACGCAGCCGGATTCAGCGTGGCGGCCGACCGGAGCCACCGTGGTCCGGATTGTCGTCGTCGCGTTCGTGCTGCTGTATCTGCGGATGGTCGACGAGCAGAAGGATCTCGAATACGACCGCGTGCACAACCCGGACCGTCCGCTGGTGACCGGCGCGGTGAGTGGCGGCGAGCTGCGGGTCGCGATGGGGCTCATCGCGATCGGCGCCATCGCGGGCAGTCTCGCGCTCTCCGTGGGTTCCGCCGTAATGATCGCTGTCGCAATGGCTTACGGGCTGGTCCTGTGGGGTCTCGAGTGGTTGTACGCTACCGTGCGCACCAACATTCTGGTGAATCTTGTTGTCACCTATCCGGTGCAGCTGCTCGTCACCGGATACATCGTGGTCTCGGCGATCGACACCGGCGAGGTGCGCCCGCACTGGCAGGCCGCGGCGGTCGCCGGTATCTTCGCCGGTGCGTTCCTGCAGTTCGAATTCGCGAGAAAGACGTCGCGCGAACGGCGACCTGATGAGTTGCTGTACTCGAATGTGCTGGGTGCCAAGGGAAGTACTGTCGCATCGTTGCTCTGCGCGGTCGCCGCGGTGCTGTGCGATATCGGGTTGGTACAGCCATGGGACTACTCGCCGCCCGGCTCGCTCATTGCCTGGCTCCCCGCAGTGCTGTTGTTGATTCCCGCCTTCGGTGCCCTGAGGTTCCGAGACCGCGTTGCTTATCCCGCCCTTCCCGCTGTTGTCTTCATCCTCGCGCTCTACCTCACCCTGATCGGCCAGGCCCTGGCCTTGCCCTAGCCGAACTGGGCAAACGTTGGCTCCGCCCCGTCGTGTCCCGCGCGAGTGCGCCTCGTGTCTGATGGAATGGCGCAGGTAGGGACGTTTCACGCTGATGCGGCGGCCGGGCCGGTACCGGACTGATGGGTTGCCCAATCGCGCTGAGGAAAGGACTCATGTGAGAACCGTGCTGCGGCGAATCGTCGGAGGTGGCTGCCTGGTCGCGCTCGTCGGCGGCATCGTGATCGGGACGGCCGACCCGGCAACGGCCGACCCCGGGGCCTGCTTCGTCGACCGCGGCGTGACCGACGCCGTCGCGCTCTGCCACGAAGGCTACGGATCCTCGGTCCTGGAGGTCGAATGCCTCGGCATCAGCGTCCCGGCGACCCCCGACGCCCCGATCTTCGCCCCATACTCCGGCACCGATTCGGCCCCGGCCGCGGTCGGCCAGTCGATGCGCGCCTCGTGCATCACGAGCAGCGCGCTGGGCATCACCACCAAGGCATACGTGTCGCCCGCATAGTCACCACAAGGCTGTCCTGGAGCCAGGTCGGCGTCCTGTCGAGCACATCAGGTGGCGAGTCGTGCCGCCGTGACCATCACCGCGGTGTACTGCGCGACGAAGCTGCCGCCCATTTCGTCGATGGCGGCACCGAGGTCAGCCAGCACCTCGTCCAGCACGGCCCGCGGGAGTTGGGTGGCGGCGCCGGTGGTTGCCGAGAATTCCAGCCACTCGTCGCGGGTATACCGCTGCTCCCAATGGAATTGCCGCTGCTCAGGATCGCCGAAGGCGCCCGTTTCGCGGATGTTGTCGGCGGCCTTGTCGCCCCCCGCCACGTAGACCTGCACCGCGGCGGTCGCGAGCGTCTGGTTGACGGGGGAGTCGGGGAGCAGGCGACGGTAGACCTCGGCGAAGGCTTCCACGAGTTCGGGCGGTGGCTGCCCCACGTTCCAGAACAGGGCCAGCCGACCACCGGGTCGCAGCACCTCGGCCGCCTTGGCCGTGCCGACGACAGGATCCACCCAGTGCCATGATTGCCCGGCAACGACGATGTCGAAGGTGCGACCAGCGGGATCCCAAGTTTCCAAGGTGGACACCTCGACCTCGGTGCCGTCGCGTCGCGCGAATTCGGCCATGCGCGGATCGGGTTCGACGCCGAGTATCGTGCAGCCCGCCGCTCGGAACTGCCTGGCGACGATGCCGGTACCGATGCCGACGTCGAGGACGTCACGTCCCGGACTGGTGGCAAGGATCGATTGGACCATCGCCTCGGGATAGCGGGGTCGGGAGCGGTCGTAGCGCTCGGCGTCCACGCCGAACGACTCCGCGACATCGCGGGCTTGATGAGACTGTTGTCGCGGAACTGACGGTTGCTTCGACGGTACAGTGGGCATGCGCCCACTATAAGTGGGCATGTGCCCACTTAACAACCGATTCGGGCTGAACAACGTAAGGAGAAGTACCCGGTGCCAACAGGAGTGGCCCTGCGCGACGTGCGCGAGCAGCTATTCGACGCCGCCGAGCGCATCCTGCTTCAGGACGGTCCGAGCGCGCTGACCAGCCGCGCGGTCACCACCGAGGCGGGCTGCGCCAAGGGCGTGCTGCACCGGCACTTCGCCGACTTCGACGCCTTCCTCGCCGAACTCGTGCTCGACCGCATCGCACGGATCGACCACCAGGCCGCCGCACTGCGCGCGTCCGCGGGAACCGGCACCGTAGTCGGCAATCTCAGCGACGCGCTCACCGACGTGTTCGGGACCGTCGCCGTGGCGATCGTCAGCCTGGTCACCTTCCGAGATGAGTTGCGCGCCAGGCTGCGTCAGACCAGGCCGACCGGCGTTCCGCTGTTGGCGGAGGCTACGGCGATGATCGCTGCCTACCTCGGTGCCGAGCGAGAACAGGGACGCATCGTCGCGGCGGCCGACGTAGATGTGTTGGCGCCCACGCTGATCGGGGCAGGGCATCTGCTGTTCGCCGATCGCAAAGGCGCACCGCCGGAGGCCGGAGCCGTCAGCAGGGTGGTCACCACCGTCATCGACGGGGTGTTGACAACCTAAGCGGGCACAGCCTCGAGAATGTTGTCCGGCGAGACGGTCGGGACCACCCGATTCAGCGTGAATCCGAAGCGCGCCAAGAACTTTCGGTATTCATCGGCGGTGCGCTCACGGCCGCCGGTGTTCACCAGCATCTCTAGATCGATGAACTTGCCCGGGTGCGGGCGGGAGTTGTGCGGGATGACGAGTTCGATGATCAGCAGGCGGGCATCGGGTTTCATCGCCGCGCGGATGGTCGCGAGGATGCGGCCCGCGTCGTCCTCCGGCCAGTCGTGCAGGATGTGTTTGAGAATGTAGGCGTCGCCGCCCCGCGGGACCGTGTCGAAGAAGGACCCGCGCTCGACCCGGCATCGGTCGGCCAGTCCGAGATCGGCCAGCCGCCCGGCCGCCGACTCGGCCACCTCCGGCAGATCGAACAGGATGCCGTTGGATTGTGGTGCGCGGCACAGGATTTCGGCGAGTAACGTGCCCTCGCCGCCGCCGACATCGACGAGGGTGTCGAAGCGGGCGAAGTCGTATGCCGCGAGCAGCGGAGCGAGCCCGAGGCTGCCGATGCTGGTCATCGCGTTGTCGAACAGCGTGCCGAGCGTCCGGTCGGCCTGTGCGTGCTCGAAGAACGACATGCCGTGCAGCGCTTCGCCGACCGGCTTGCCGGTGCGGACCGCGTCGACCAGATGCGACCAGTTGTCCCGGTGGATCGAGGAGCCGAAGAACAGTGCCGCGTCGCGCAGCGAGACGTCGCTGTCACGCCGCAACGCGCTCGCCATCGGGGTGAGCGCGTACCTGCCGTCGCGGCGCCTGGTGAAGATGCCGTGCCCGATGAGCAGGCGCAGCAGGCGATGCAGCGCGTCCTCGTCGGCCCCGACCGTCTTGGCCAGCTCGGCGCCGCTGTGTGGACCGTCGGCGAGCGCATCGGCGATACCGAGTTCGGCGGCGGCATGGATCGCCTGCGACAACCACCCGGCGGCGAGCATTTCCATCACCGCGAGCTGCCCGGGAACGAGCTTGCGGTAGGCGACGGACAAGCCGTTGCGCACCAGCTCGACCGCGCGAACCAGCCCTGGCGGCGGCATTCTCGGGTGATCGGCTGCCACGGGGCGACTCCCATCCGCTCGACGGTTGGCACTTTGCGCCAATCAGCAGGGTACGGGCCCGCGGCGGGTTGCGCGCCGAAGCGGTGGTCGATGCCCGCTCAGAAACGCCAGCGGGTCGCGCCGCCCGGCTCCACCGTGCCGAGCGCCATCGCGGTGCTCGCGGTGATGCGGTAAACGTGCCACGGCGGCGGACCCGCGGACGGCGCGCTGTACGCGGCGGTGAGCGCCTGGCCGGTGTCGTCGACCGTGACCGGCCAGTCCTCGGCGTAGCGCGCGGCGATCTCGGCGACCGTGGCCGGATCGGTGACCTGCGTCGCCGTGCCGTTGACGGTGAGGTCGAACTCGTGCGCGGCGACGCTGATCGCGCAGCGCGGGTCGCGGGCGAGGTTGCGGCCCTTGCGGGTTCGCGCGCCGGTGGTGAACCAGAACGCGCCGTCGAGCCACAGCGCGCCGACGGCGGTCATGTGCGGGCTGCCGTCCGGGTTGATCGTGGTCAACCAGTAGGTGTGCCGGTTCGGGCCGCCGGTATCGGGGGCCTGGGGGAAGTTCGTGTCGAGCGTCTTCTGAATGTTTGCCCAATCGAGCTCCGGCAGCGCGTAGAGGTCAGCGAGATTCTTGGTGTCCATAGTTGTGCTGACGATACGACGGCGCGGAATTCATCGAATCAGAGTCGTTTATGCAAGACCACCGGCAGCCGGGACGGCGCGGCGACGAAATCGCGGTTCGACGGTTTCACCTGGTAGCCAGGGTCGGCTACCGGCTGCCAGCGGGCGAAGAGGGCGGCGGTGGCCAGGGTGATGGTCAGCAGGGCGAAGTTGTTGCCTGGGCAGTGCCGGAGGCCGACACCGAACGGCAGGATCGCCTTCTTGTCGATCTCCTCGGCGCGGCCGGGGAACCAGCGATCGGGGTCGAAGATTTCCGGGTCTGGATAGTAGTGCGCGCTGTGGTGGATCATGTACGGGCTGAACACGACCATGGCGCCGTCGGGGAGTGTGGTGCCGCCGAGGGTGACCGGGCCGTCCGCGGTGTGCGTGCTCACCCACGGTCCCCAGAACCGCAGGGTCTCCAGCACGACCTGTCGTAGGTAGGGCAGCTCTGCGACATGATCGGGGGTTACCGGGCCGTCGGCGACGAAATCGTCCAGCTCGCGGCGTAATTCGGTGGCGATATCCGGAGTGCGCATGATCTCGTGCCACACCCAGCCGAGGATGGACGCGGTCGAGCCGACACCGGCGGCGAGCATCAACAGCAGCTCATCGATGATCTCCTCGTCCGACAGTCGGGTGCCGGTCTCCGGGTCGCTGTGGCGCACCAGCGCGGAGAGCACATCGTGGAAATCGCGGTCGGCGCGGCGGTATTGGGCGACCACGGCGCCGATTTCGGCACGCAGCCGACGAGACTTGGTGGTGAACCGGCGATTCGCGATGACGCGCAGGCGGCGCACCGGCGGCGGCAACGCGGCACGCTGGATCACCTGGCCGAGCAGCCACGGGATGTTCTGCTGGACTTCCCGTTTCGCGTCCGCGCCGAATTCGGCGGTGAACAGGGTGGCGGAGATCGTGTCGAGGACGAGCCGGTGCGCCTCGTCGACCAGGTTCAGCTGTTGGCCCGGCCGTAGCGACTTCGACCACGCGTTCGCGAGATCGGCGGCGACCACGGCGTATTCGTTCAATCGGCGCTGCCGCAGCGCCGGCGCGATCATTCGGCGGCGCAGCTCGTGCGGCTTACCACTGAGCACGTTGGACGCGCCGCGAATCACCTCCTTGATCGCGTCGCGCAGCTCCTCGCGGTGGAATTCGCCTGCCTCGCCGAAACTCAGCTCGCGGATGAGGTCGGGGGTGGTGAGCACGTAGGCCGGTCGTGGCCCGAGATAGATCCGGACGATCGGGCCGACCTCGGCCAACGATGTCACGAACTTCAGGCCGTCGCGTAGCGCCAGCACGCTGTGGCCGAGCAGGGGAAGCCGTCCAGGGGCGGTCGGCACATTCGGAACAGACTGCGGCATAGCGGGTTTCGTACCTCCGACCAGGTCGGTATAGATCGAGAGGATCGCTTCGGTGAGGCGGGACTGCCGCGCGGAATCGGTCCGGTCGGTGAGGATCTTGCGCATCGGCGCCAATTGTTCTGGGTGATCGGCGAGTTCGCGCAGCGAATCGGCGATCGCTATCACCGACGGGTCGCGGGTACAGACGCCGCCGCCTTCGGGCACCGTCTCGGCCAGATCCGGATCGCAGTAGACGACGGGCAGCCGCATCGCCGCCGCCTCCAGCAGTGCCATGCCCTGAGTGTCGAAACCTGAAGAGGGGAAAAGCAATACGTCGTGTGTCGCCATCGCGGCAAGACAGTCCGCTTGGCTCGCGCCGCCGTGTAGTCGGACGCGGTCGCTCAGTCCGGCTGTTTCGATCGCCGCTTGTGCCCGCTCCCACAGGTCACCGGTGCCGTAGATGTCGAACGTGCAGTTCTCGACGAGTCGGACCGCCTCGATCGCTTCGAGTAGTCGTTTCTCACCGGACAGCCTGGCGCACCAGAGGATTCGCAGTGGACCGTTTCGTGTCGCACCCGGTTCTGGTACCTGTGCATGGTCGAGGAGTTCGTCGTCGATTCCGTTGGAGATCACCCGCAGCGGCCGAGTGAGCCCGTGCGCCAGGATCCGTTCGGCGAAGTGATCGGTCGGCACGATCACGCGATCGGCGGCCGCCGCCTGGGCGATCATCGTGCGCCAGGCGTGCCGCGCCGCTCGGGACTCGTTGGTGCGCGGCATATGTCCGCGATGGACGACGAACCGGCAGTGCAGGGCGCGCATGGTGAGCGCGGACAGGTACGGGACCGGCGAGGTGTTGGCGATGAAGACGTCGTCGCGGCTGTGCACGGTGTGGACGACGGGGATGCCGTTACGGCGGGCCGCGCGGAGTCCGGCGATGGCGACACCGTAGGTGGTCTGGGTGTGCACGACGTCGACCGGGCCGCGCTCGGCGAAGGCCGTGTCGATCAATCGGTTGTTCGCCGGAGTCGGCAACACCATGGCGAAACCGTTCACCATGACGCCCCCGAGTGCGGAAAGGACCACGATGTCGTGCTCCGGTTCGGTAGATTCCGGCGTGGGCGCGGTGAACACGGTGACGCGGTGGCCGAGCCGCTCGAGCCCGCGACGCTGGGCATGTACCGAGGTCTGGATCCCGCCGAGGGTCGCGGGATGGAAGTCCGTGAACAGCGCGACGTGCATGTCGACCACGGTACGGACATGTACACCGCGCGCACGCTGGAACAACGACGTGGCGTGACGGAGTGCGGGGATGCCCCCGCCGAGTACAGGAGCTGGCATGAGAGTGGCGATTCCGTTGACGGGCACCCGCGGCGACGTGCAACCGGCCGTGGCGCTCGGCCTCGAGCTGCGCAGGCGCGGCCACGACGTCATGCTCGGCGCGCCGCCGAACCTCATCGAGTTCGCCACCCGCACCGGCCTGTCCGCCGTCAGCTGCGGGCCGGACGTGCAGCAGCTCTACGCCTCCGACGAAGGACAGAAAGCGCTGGCCGCCGGCAGTAGCTTCCGGCTGATGCAACTGGTCGGCAAGCAGATGGCCGACTATGCCGAGCGGATGAACCGCGAGGTGATCGATGTGTGCGCTGGCGCGGACGTCATCGTGGCGACGATGCTCACCGAGGATCGGGCCGCGTCGGTCGCCGAGGCGATGCGGGTGCCGCTGGTCTCGTTGCACGGATTCCCGTGCCGGAACAACGCCGCGTACCCGTTCCCCGGCGCGCTGCCGTCGGACTGGCAACCGCCGGGCGTGGTCAATCGGGCCACCTGGTTACTCGCCGAGAACCTGCGCCGCATCGTCTTCATGCGGTATCTCAACCAGCTGCGCAAGGAGCTCGGCCTGCCGCGCTCGACCGCGAGCCCGGCCGCCGTGCTCGAACGCACGGGCGTGCCCGAGGTGCAGATCTATGATCCGGTCCTGGTGCCAGGCCTGGCGCAGGAGTGGGGTGCGCGTCGGCCGCTCGTGGGATTCCTCCCGTTGGAACGGACCGCGCGGGAGGCTCTCGGCGAGCTGGCCGCCGATCACGGCGAGGTGATCGCCTGGATCGCGGAGGATGCGCCGCCGGTGTATTTCGGCTTCGGCAGCATGCCCATTCGCGACACGCACGCCGTGCTCGCCATCGTCGAGCAGGTGTGCGAGCGCTTGGGTATCCGCGGGTTGGTCAGTGCGGGCTGGAGCGATCTGGCCGCCGCCGACGCCGAAACCGGTTCACGGGTCAAGGTTGTCGGCCCCGTCGCCCACGACATCGTCTTCCCGGTGTGTGCCGCCGCCGTTCATCACGGCGGTATCGGCACCACCTTCGAGAGCCTGCGTGCCGGTCTGCCGACGCTGGTCTGTTCGGTGTCGTTCGATCAGCCGATGTGGGGCGCCCAGGTCGAACGCCTCGGCGTCGGCGCGCATCTGAGTTTCCGCAAGCTCGACCGTGACCGACTGGAAGCGGGCGTACGGAAGCTGCTCGAGCCGGAGACCGCACAACGGGCGAAAGCCCTTGCGGGAGAGCTGCAATCGCATGCGGACGCGACGCCACGCACCGCCGATATTGTCGAGGCAGCCGCCGGGTGAGCCAACTAGCGGCTCTCGCCGATTCCGCCGTCATGTTCCGGCGCGCGGTCCGGCACACGCTACGCAGCCGAGACACACTGCTGATCTCGATGGTGCTTCCGGTACTGATCATGCTGCTGTTCGTGTACGTGTTCGGCGGCGCGATCCAGGTCGACGGTCCTTACATCGACTACGTGATTCCCGGAATCATCCTGCTGTGCACGGGATTCGGTGCGTCGATCACCGCTACCGCGGTAGCGACCGACCTGCGTACCGGCGCGGTGGATCGATTCCGGACCTTGCCGATGTTTCGGCAAGCGCTGCTGGCCGGGCATGTGGGGGAGGGCGTCGTGCGCAACCTGCTTGCCGTCGTCATTGTGCTCGTGATCGGCGTGATCCTGGGATTCCGCTCCAGCGCAGGCTTTTTCGCGTGGCTTGGCGCGCTCGCGGTGATCGTGCTCTTCGTCCATGCCATTACCTGGATAGCGGTCGCGTTGGGCCTGCTGGCGCAAAACCCCGAGGCCGCAGGCGGATTCACCTACGCCATCATGTTCATCCCGTACATCAGCAGCGCTTTCGTACCGACCGTCTCCATGCCGTCCTGGTTACGCGGCTTCGCCGAACACCAACCCGCGACCCCGGTGATCGATACGCTCCGCGCACTGCTCACCGGATCCGATTCAGCGAACAGCGCGGCGCTTGCGGTGGTCTGGTCCGTCGGCCTGTCTGTCCTCGGATACGCCTGCGCCACAGCACTCTTCGCCCGCCGATCCCGCAGCTGAACTGTGCGGCACGGCCGTTGGTGGTACGCCCATACCATTTATATGGTACGTTGATACCATCAAGATGGAAGGGGAGATCATGTCGAAGATCGGACGGTTCACCAGCGCCGAGGTGGAGGCCACCTATCAGCGGGCCTACGACACAATCGCGGCACAGTGGGCGGTGCCATCGATGGACATCGACGTCGAAACATCGTTCGGGACAACGAGAGTGCGTAAGTCGGGAACGGGGGAGGGCGCGCCGTTACTGCTGCTGCCCGGCATGGCGGGCAACTGCCTGTTCTGGGGTCCGTTCATCGAGGACCTGGCCCGCGATCGCGTCGTATACACCCCCGACATCATGGGGTGGGCTGGACGTTGTGTGCAGACCGCGCCGCTGCGTGACGATGCCGATGTCGCCAAGTGGGTAGCCGAGGTGATCAGTGGACTCGGGGAGGATCGCGTCCACCTCGCGGGCTACTCCCTCGGCGCCTGGATAGCGGCCGTGACCGCGGCCCATCGCTCCGACCGGCTGGCCAGCGTCAGCCTGCTCGAACCGACACCGGCCATCTTCGCCAGGCTGCGCTTGGGTCTGCTGTTCAAGTTCATTGTTGCCGGTTTCCGGCCTACCAGAGCGAAGATGGAGAAGTTCAACAAGTGGCTCACCCCCGGTATCGAGATGACCGATGACGAGTGGGTAATGGTGTTGGCGTGCTTGAAGTTCCGGCTCGCGCAGCCGTTGCCGCGCCCCCTCACCGACGAGCGGTTCGACGCCATCACCGCACCGCTACTGATTCTCTTCGGCGCCGATACGGTCATACATGATCCCGAGCAGGCGGCGAGTCGTGCCCGGCGCCACGTTCCCTCTGTCGATATCGAAAGCTATCCCGGCGTTGGACACGACCTGCTGTGGATGCTTCCGGAGCGGGTGATTCCCCGCCTCCTTGCCTTCGCGGACAAGAACGATCCAGTCCGGGTCTAACCGGAGTCGGGGCGCGAATCTGTCCGTGCGCGTTCACGTTCGGCGGCGGTGGCGAGGTAGTCGCCGAGCTCGTTGCGCAGAGTGACGTCGAGCGAACGGGCGAGGGTGGAGTGCACCGACGCTACGGCCAGTTCGCGCATCTTGCTCAACATCGTTGTGGTATCGGCGATTTCGGCGCTGGTGTCGGGGAGCCAGCCGGGGCCGTGTTCATCGACGATGTGCTGTTTGGCGGCGGTGATCATGATGTGGGTGATGTCATCGATGCGGTCGGCGACCTTGGCGTAGATCTCGATGAGGGTGCGCAATTCCAGGCCGTACTCGTGCAACTCGGCGAATGAGGTGAGCAGCTGGGTGTCGGTGAACACCACGGTGTCACCCTCGAGCCGGACCAGTTTCATCTCCCGCAGGCGGTCGACGAGCTCGTCCGCCTCGGCGCCGAGGATGGTGCCGATCAGCTCGCGCGGGACCTCGAACGTCTCGTCCTTGGCCCAGGACGCCGTCACCGCGTGCTGCAGGCCGAGCACCTCGGTGAGGTCCTTGCCGGTTTCCCAGCTGGTGATGAAATCGCCGATGTGCGCGGTGGTGAAACCGCGCTGCAACAGCGCGTCGATCAACCGCAGCCGCTCCAGGTGCGAGTTGTCGTAGATGCTGGCCCGGCCGTCCTTGCCGACGGGCGGGGGCAGCAGGCCGCGTTCCTGGTAGGCGCGCACATTGCGGGTGGTGGTGCCCGCGGCGCGCGCGAGGTCATCGATGCGGTACTCCATCGATTCCACCTCCTCGCCCACCACGGTGCCGGATTGCCGACGGCCGAACAGCACGGTCATTGATCGACCGAGTCTATCGCCAAGGCCGCCGGCACCGGTCATCTAGGAAACCGCCGCGATCCGGGGCTCACGAACATTGCGGTCCGCGGCGACGACCGTGTAGTCGGCGAGATCGACGGTCCGCAGCTGATTGACGTACTGCGTGGCGAACCCCGGGTACATGGTCGCGTTGAAACCGTCCTCGGTGAGATACCAGCTGCGGCAGCCCGAGTTCCAGGTGGTGCTGGTCAGCCTGCGCTGCATGCCCGCGTTGTAGCGATCCTGCCGGTCCTTCCTGACGTCGAGGACGCGCAGATCCTGCTTCAGGATGGTGCCGATGGCACTCACCAGGTAGTCGATCTGGGCCTCCATGTACACCAGCGCCGAGTTGTGGCCGGGTCCCGAGTTCGGGCCGAACGTGAGGAACATGTTCGGGTATCCCGACACCGCGACACTCTTGTAGGCGTACGCGCCGCCCGACCACTCGTCGGCGAGCACCCGGCCGTCCCGGCCGACGACCGGGATCGGGGTGCCGGTCTTTGACACGTCGAAGCCGGTCGCGAACACGATGCAATCGGCTTGGTGCTCAACGCCTTCCGCGGTCCGGATGCCGCGCTCGGAGAGCTTGGCGATGGGCCAGGTGATCAGCTTGCAGTTGTCCCGCTGCAGGGCAGGGTAGTAGTCGTCGGTCATCAGCAGGCGCTTGCAGCCCGCCCGGAAGTCCGGTGTGAGTTGGCGTCGCAGCCAGGGATCCTTGACCTGCCTGCGTAATTGGGCCTTCCCGACCAGCTCGACGACCCTGGTCAGCGGCGTGTTCCAGACGACGCCGAGCGCGACCGACTCGTGCCCGTAGAACCAGGCCTGCCGAGCCAGCTGCTCGGCGGCGGGCACCCGGCGATAGATCTCCTTGGTCACCGAGTTGGTGCGCCGGTTGACCCGGGGCAGCACCCAGCCCGGGGTGCGCTGAAAGACCTTGACCGAGGCCGCTTTATCGACAAGCTCGGGAATGATCTGCACCGCGCTGGCACCGGTGCCGACGACCGCGACCTTCTTGCCGGTGAAGTCGTAGTCGTGATCCCAACGGGCACTGTGGATCTTGTGTCCGGCGTACTCGTCTATGCCTCGGATGTTGGGAAAGCTGGCATTGGCCAGCGGCCCCGAGGCGAGCACCACCGCACGGGCCCGCACGGTCTCCCTGCCGTCGATCGTGATCTCCCACTGCCCGGCCGCTTCGTCGAAGACGATCCCGGTCACGTTGTGGCCGAACCGGAAATGCGGTCCGAGCCCGAACTCGGTCGCCATCGACTCGATGTAGCCGAGGATCTCGTTGCTGCCCGAGTAAGTGTGCGACCAGTCCGGATTCGGCGCGAAGCTGTAGGAGTACAGCCGCGACGGAATGTCGCACGCCGCACCGGGATAGGTGTTGTCGCGCCAGGTGCCGCCGATCGCGTCGCCGCGTTCGAAGATGGCGAAACCGTCGATCCCCTTCTGTTTCAAGCGAATCGCGGCGCCGATACCGGCGAACCCGCCGCCGATGATGGCGACGTCCAGTGTCTTGTCAGTCATATGTCTCATGCCGCCGGTTCGTAGGTGACTTCCTTGACCCAGGTCGGGTCCCTGCGCAACAGCGCCTTCGGCACCCTGGCGGTGATCTTCACCAGCGCGTCGGCGAACAGGTGGTACGGGTGGCCGCGGTCGATCACCCAGCCGCCCTGCATCTTCACCAGCTGATACATCGGCAGCCTGCGTGCGAATTCGCTCCGCTCACCGACATTGGCGTACCGCTTGAGCGCCGAGTACAGCTTCTCCTCGTCGACGCCCATCTCGACGATGTTGTCGCGCATCTTGTTCAGCAGCGGCACATAGCTCAACACGCCGATGATCAGCGACGGCTTCAGCCAACCGCCGACGAGATCGGTGGCAAGCTTGCGGATCTGTGCGTGGCCGAGCACATCCATCACCGCGAAATCGACGGCCAGATGCCGGGATTCGTCGTTATTGATCTTCTTGAAGACGTCCTGGCAGACCGGGTCGTGGATCTCGTCCATGATGAACTTGACCAGCGCGCCGTCCAGCGCGACCTCGAGCATCGGAATGACGGTGCCGAGGAACGACAGCGACATGCCGTCGGCGTACTTGTCCAGGAAGTCGATCACCAGCTTGACGTTCACGTTCGGCTGCGGGATCTCGTCGCCGTCGAGCATGCCCCAGCGCCGCATCAGCGCCAGTTCGGCATTCGCGTGCCGCTGCTCCTCGGCGTGGAAATAGCGGTAGATCTCGCGCAGCGTCTCGGTGGGCGCCTTCTTCGCCATGGCGGCGAAGCCGCGCGCGCCGACGTTCTCGATCCACATCAGGTCGGCCATGAACGGCTTGAGCTTGGCGTGCAGTTCGGGCGAGATCGTCTCGGCACCCGGTGCGTCCCAATCGATATCGGCAAGTGCCCACTGCCGGTCTTTGATCTTGGCGAGCATGTCGTCGAAGTCCATCGTGATGGCCATGTCAGACTCCTGTCTTGTCGGTGACCGAGGTGTGGTCGGTGGCGGGGGAGTTGTCCTGGGGCAGAACCCGATCCAGGAGGCCGAGGACATAGGTGTATTGGGCGGGGAAGTAGCGCTTGAGCCGCCAGACGACATGGGCGTCGAGCTGTGGCAGCACGTACAGCTGCCCGCGGTCGTGTGCGTCGAGGGTGGTGCTGGCGACGGATTCCGGGGAGAAGCCGGTCCAGCGCATGAGGGTGTCGGCAAGGCTCGCCGACTGCTGCGTGATCCGGCCGTCCTTGGCCACATTGGTTTTCACGAAGGTCGGGCACAGCACGGTGACCGCCACGCCGGTGCCGCTCAGCTCGGCCGCCATCGTCTCCGACAGCGACATCACACCCGCCTTGGACACGTTGTAGACGGCCATTGATGGCGCGGCGGCGAACCCGGCTGCTGAGGCGACGTTGATGATGCCGCCGCGACGTGCGGCCCGCAGCTGCGGGGTGAACACCTCGCACCCGTGCACCACGCCCCACAGGTTGATGCCGAGCGCCCACTCCCAGTCCTCGAATCCGACCTGGCCGACGCGCTTTCCGCCGATGCCGACGCCTGCGTTGTTGATGACCAGGCTGACCGGGCGTTCGAACAGCGATTCGGCAAAGCGCGCAAGGTTTTCCACGTCTTCGCGCTGGGCCACATCGCAGCGGAACGCGTGCGCGGTGCCTGGATGCTTGCGTTCGATCAGCGCGACGGTCTGGTCGGCGCGGGTCTCATCGATATCGGCGCAGATCACCTGCCCGCCGCGATCGGCGATCGCCAGCGCGAAGGCCCGGCCGATGCCGCTGCCTGCGCCGGTCACCACCGCTCGCGCGCCGTATGTGCGCCGCGGCCGATTGCCAAGGGGCAGCAGCTTTTCCAGTCCGAACATTGTCAGCTCACCTTCTCGGAGACAGTGCGGGCGGCCAGCGCGCCGCGCAGGAACTCGGCCGCGCGCGTCAGGGCCTGATCGGCTTCGGGCACCAGCGTCGGCAACGCCTGGAAGACGTGCACCTGGCCGGGCCATACCTCTAGGTCGCAGCTGCCGCCCGCGGTGCGCACCATCTCGCACAGCGCTCGCGCGTCGGCGCTGAGCATTTCGGTGCCGCCGACCTGAATCAGCATGGGCGGCAAGGACATACCTGTTGGCACGGTCAACCGAAGTCGGGGCGTGTCCTCGGGCAGGCCACGGGTGTACGCGCGCGGCATCCGGCTCGCCGCCTTGGCGGAAATGAGCGGATCACGGTGGCGCCGTTCCTGTTCGGCGGCCAGCCGCAGGGTGAGGTCGAACAGCGGCGAGAACATCGCAACGGCGGCTGGCTGCGGTAGGTGGCGGCGTTCGTTCTCGATGAGCAGGTCGAGCGCGAGGTGCCCGCCCGCCGAATCACCCGCGATGACAAGGTCATCGGCGGCGTAGCCGCGGTCGAGCAGCCAGCGGTAGCCCGCCTCGACATCGTCGGCGGCTGCCGGGAAGCGGTGTTCCGGGGCGAGTCGGTAATCGGTCAGGAAGACCGGGAGCCCGGTCTTGCGCGACAGCTGCGCGGCGAGCCCGCGATGGGTGCGCGCGGAGCAGATGACGTACCCGCTGCCGTGGATGTAGTAGATGGCGCGTTTGCCGAACGCGACGCCGGGCGCGCGGACCCATTCCCCGCGCACCGCCCCGGAACGCACCGGGGTGACGGCGGTACCGCGTGGCACCGGGCCGCCGACGGCCATGAAGGTGGCGACGAGCTTGCGGGCGAACCAGACTCCCGGGGCGTTCATCGGCACCGCGTTGTTCAGCGGCCGCAACCCGAGCTGGGTGGCCGCCGCGGCCAGGGTGGCCCGGGTGGAGGGTGTGGTCGGCACCTCGGGGAGCGAGGTCCTCGTTGACCTTGTCATGCGTTCAGAATCACCGATGAATGTGCCAGTTGTCAATGGCACATTTATTGCAGGCTGATCGCGATAGGGGCTGACCTGCGAAAACGACCGCGGCATCAGCTGGTGTGCTGGTGCCGCGGTCGTCGGGGGTTCGCTCAGGCAGCCGCGGGGACCTTGTCGAGGAAGCCGTACACAGTGGCGATCCGGCCGTCCTCGACGGTGGCCACGTCGAAGCCGACGACCAGCGCGGGGGACTCGGCGGGCCCGAGCTCCCAGGTGAACCGGACCTGGTCGTGGTGTGCGTCCACCGGACCGGCCAACCGGAACGTCCAGCCGGGGAATTGTGCTTGCGCGGCGGCGATTCCGGCGTCGATGGCGTCGTGCCCGGCCACCGCCATCAGCGGGTCGGTGTAGCTGGCGGTCTCGGTGAACACCCGGGCGACGGCGGCTTTGCGGTCGGCGGCGTCGGTGGTGTTCCAGGCTTCCAGGTACTGGGCGACGATGGTGTTCATGATGGCTCCTTCAGGGCTGTGGTCTGCGGTTTCGCTGTCTTCCTTGCTGACAGGAACTACGTTATGGCCGCAGGGGGTCGCCCCGAATCAGTCATCTATAGGTACTTTTCGCCGTCGTATACGTACGTCGGCGAGCCTCAGGTCAGTAGCCCTGGTCCGGATCGATCGGGGCGAGCAGGTCTTTGCCCGCCACGAAGCGCTGGACGTTGGCGCCGACGTGGTCGGCGAAGGCCGCGAGGCGCAACTGCGGCGGATTCGAATCATGCGGCGTCACAATGGCATTCGGCAGCACCCAGAGCGGGTGGCCGTCCGGCAACGGTTCCGGTTCGGTGACGTCGAGGCCCGCGCCCGCGATGGCGCCGGAGGCGAGCGCGGTGACCAGGGCGTCGGTGTCGATCAGGCTGCCGCGGGCGATATTGATGATCCACGAGGACGGCTTCAGCCGGGCGAGTACGTCCGCGTCGATGAGATGTTCGGTCGCTGCGGTGGCGGGGGCCGCGACAACCACGTGATCGGTGCGCGGCCACACCCGGGAGAGGTGGTCGGTAGAGATCGTCTCGATCGTGTCGGGAATACCGGGGCCGGTGACCGGGCGGCCGGACCGGTTGACCGCGATCACGTGCGCACCCAGCGGGGTGAGCATCGGAATCAGTGCCCGCCCGATGCCGCCCGCGCCGACGATGGTCACCGTCTTGCCGCGCAGCGAACCGATGTGCGGGAAGAAATCCTGCTGCCGCCAGCTGGCCGCGCGCAGCTGCTCGGGCAGATAACGCACCCCCGCCAGCAGCAACATCAGCGCGTGCTCGGCCACGCTCGCCGCGAAAGCGCCTGCGGCGGAAGTGAACTGGACCTTCGGGTGGGCGGCGATAACACCCGAGGTGAACCAGTCCTCGACACCGGCCGCGTGCAACTGCACCCACTCGAGCGTGTCAGGCAGCTCATCCGGAAACTGTCCCGGAGTCCCGGACCAGATCAGCCCCCGAGCCTCGTCGAGCCCGGTCACCGTCGCCCCGCTGTCCACAACCGTCTTCGCCAACAACGCGGGCGGCGGATCCGACGGCCCGATCGCTATCGCTACTGCCGGTCGGTTCATGGATAGACCTCCTTCAGAGCGGTACAGCGGATCGCAGGCACCCGTCAACAGCGCCGCAGCGACGTTATCACCGCATCCGGCCCAACTCGGCGCGGTATCGCCCCGGCCGTTGATGGACTGTCGGTGCCGCATTCGGCTAGCCGAGCCGCGAGGAACCGCTGCTCTGCAGCGTTGTCCGTGGACGCAAGCGCCGCCGAGTAGGCAGCACCGGCGTCGGCGCGTCGGCCAAGGCGCCGCAGCATGTCCGCCTTGGCGGCCGGGAGGTAGTGGTAGCCGTTCAATGCGCCGCTCTGTTCCAAGGCCTGAATTTCCGCCAGACCGGCAGCGGGACCGTCGAGCATCGATATCGATATCGCGCGGTTGAGCGCCACGACAGGCGAGGGCCAGGTCTCGAGGAGTTGGTCGTAGAGGGTGACGATCTGCGACCAATCAGTCTCGGCGAAACTCGGTGCCTGAGCGTGCAGGGCGGCAATGGCCGCTTGGAGCGTGAAACGACCAGGAGGGCCGCTGCGCAGCGAAGTAATGATCAGCTGGTGTCCCTCGTCGATCATGCCGCGATCCCACCGGCGACGGTCCTGTTGCTCGAGGGTGACCAGGTCACCGCGTGCGTCTGTGCGCCCGTCGTGACGCGCATGATTGACAAGCAGCAGCGCAAGCAGGCCGAGCACCTCGCCCTGATCGGGCAACAGCAGATACAACATTCGAGCCAGATCGATAGCCCGCTCGACGAGATCGATCCGGACGAGTTCGACTCCGGTACGCGCGGTATGCCCGCTGGTGTACAGCAGATGCACGACGGTCAGGACGGACTGGAGGCGCTGCGGCAGTTCGTTCGAATCGGGGATCCGGTAGGGAATTGCGGCGACGGCGATCTTCGTCTTCGCCCGGGTGATCCGCGCGGCCATAGTGGCGGTCGATACCAGGAATGCCTCGGCGATCTCCGCTGTGCTGACACCGCACACGAGCCGCAAGGTCAATGCCACCTGTGCCGCACGCATCAGCGCTGGATGACAGCAGGTGAAGATCAGCCGTAGCCGATCATCGGGGATGACGGCATCGTCGATGTCGGGCTGGCCGTCCTGGTCGACCAGCAACGGCAGTTTGCCCCGCAGAATCCGCTCGCGGTGCACGGCATTGAGGGCATTGCGCCGGGCCACGGTGGTGAGCCAGGCGCCCGGTTTGGCGGGGATGCCGGTCGACGTCCAGGTTCGCAACGCCGCGACATAGGCGTCCTGCACGCATTCCTCGGCCAGATCAAGGTCACGCGTGATCCGGACGGTCACGGCGAGAACCGTCGCCCATTCGCGGCGATGCGCATCGGCGACGGCCCGTTCCGCGAGCGTGGTTTCGTCGGACACCTCAGCTCGGATCGGTGAAGAATCCCGCAAGCGGACGCACTTCCACCCCACCTTTCAGCACGGGGGTCAGTCCGGCCAGTTCCATCGCGTGGTCCAGATCGCGTGCCTCGATGACGAACACCCCGGCCAGCATTTCCTTGCTCTCGATGAACGGCCCGTCGGTAATCAGACCATCGCGGACCACCGTGGCGGTCGTGCTCGGCTCGAGTGCCAGGCCTGCCACGATCCTGCCGCCGCGCTCGGCTATCCGCGCAGGCAGTTCTTGGTGGGCGGCCATCACCTCCGGCGGTGGCTCGGTTCCGGTCTCCGTCTCGAAGATCAATACCGCGTACTGCGTCATCGCGTCGCTCCCTGGTCGCCATCGTGTCCAGCACCCGCCATCAGCGGCTCATCGAACAATCTGTGCAGCCACCCCTGCCACATCCGTTCGGCGTGTGGGCCGTCCACGCCGTCCGCGAACAGGTGATGGCCCATACCGAGCGCTTGTCCCCACGCGTCGCGGCCATAGAAACGGTACAGGCCATCCTCGGTCCGCACCCCGACGAACGCCGGGGTGAGATAGTCCAGGACCCCGTCCAGAACCAGGTCCAGCCCTGCGGGATGTAACCGAACCTGATCCCCCTGTACCGCGCCGAGCGGCAAACCCAGCGCACGGCACAACCTTGTGAACGAGCCCTTCTCCGAAGTGGCCGCCGACCCCTCGATGCGCAGGTAAGTGGCATCGCGCCCCTTGAAGTAGCGCAGATACTGTTCGAGCGAGTGGTAGTAGAACGCGGTGTGTCCACGACACGCGTCATAGCGGACGTCGTAGTCGTGTGGCTCGAAAAGGCCGGTATGAACGAACCGCAGATAGGTGGTATCCCCGCGGTCCTCGAGGCGGTAGTCGAGGTTGTTCCACCAGCCGTTGTCCTCCTCGCAGCGGGTGCCGAAATGCGTCGGCGGCTCCCACGCCGTCACGATGCCACCGGCCGTGGTCAGTCCCGATTCCTTACCGCCGAGCCACGGCTCGTACTCGATATTCCAGTACCAGCCCTTGGTGTACAGGGTGAACGCTTCCCACACCTCACCCGGCCTCGCCGGTAGCTCACCCTCGAACCCCACTTCGAACTGTTTCGGCATTCTCGATCGTCCTCTCGTCATGTGCCCGACTACCTTGACGACAAACGAGGCGACGCGGAATCGACAATGCTCGACCGAGCAGCTCGTAGCGGAGTGATCACAACCCGAGACGCGCTGCACTCGGCAGCGGGTTGGTCAGTCTGTGTCGAGGTCGGTTTCCGCGTCGAGGTCGGCGTCCACCTTGTCGCGGTCGGCCCATTCGAGCAGCTGGTCGATCTCGAAGACGGCGTCGTCGATGCCCTCGTGCAGGTCGCCTAGGTCAGCGAAGCGGGCGGGGACGGTTTTGATGGTGAAGTCGCGGGGGTCGATGTCGGGGATCTCGTCCCAGCGGATCGGGGTGGAGACGGTGGCCGATGGCACGCCGCGGACGGAGTAGGCGGCGGCGATGGTGTGGTCGCGGGCGTTCTGGTTGTAGTCGACGAACAGCATCTCGGGGTCGCGGTCCTTGCGCCACCAGGTGGTGGTCACGTCGTCTGGGGCGCGGCGTTCGACCTCGCGGGCGAAGGCGAGCGCGGCTCGGCGCACCTCCTTGAATCCCCAATTCGGCGCGATGCGGACGTAGACGTGTAAACCCTTGCCGCCGGACGTCTTCGGCCAACCGATCGCACCCAGCTCATCGAGCACCTCGTGCGCGACCTCGGCCACCCGCTGCACCCGCGACCACGGGCAGTCCGGCATCGGATCGAGATCGATGCGCCACTCGTCGGGGCTCTCGGTGTCGGCCGCGCGGGAGTTCCACGGATGGAACTCGACGGTCGACATCTGCACGGCCCAGATGACGTCGGCCAGTTCGTGCACGCAGAGCTCGTCGGCGTGCCTGCTGTAGCGGGGGAAGTAGACGCGCACCGTGTTGATCCAGTCGGGCGCGCCCGCGGGCAGCCGCTTCTGGTGCACCTTGTCCCCGGCCAGCCCCTTCGGAAAACGGTGCAGCATGCACGGGCGATCACGCAGCGCGCGCACGATGCCGTCGCCGACGCTCAGGTAGTACTGCACCAGGTCGAGCTTCGTCGCGCCGGACTCCGGGAAGTACACCCGGTCCGGGTTGGAAACGCGGATCGTGCGGTCGCCGACATCCAGTTCGATCGCCGACGCCGCAGCCTTGCTGGCCACGCGTCCGACGATAGCCGACGCGACAGCGTGCTCGCCGTCCGAAAACACGCTTCGGAATCTGCTGCGTTCTGGTATGCATGAGGGTATGAGTAAGGCGACGCGCGTAACCGTGACGCTGGATCCGCAGGTGGCCGAATGGGCGAAGCAGGCGGCCGACCAGCAGAATCGCAGTCTGTCCTCGGTGATCAACGCCTCGCTGCGCACCGCGCTCGTGCA
Organism: Nocardia sp. NBC_01499; assembly: GCF_045040275.1. NCBI lineage: Bacteria > Bacillati > Actinomycetota > Actinomycetes > Mycobacteriales > Nocardiaceae > Nocardia > Nocardia sp. NBC_01499. Next base: position 7,970,833 of record NZ_CP109426.1, read on the forward strand.
CGACAGCCTGGCCAAGCTGGCCGTCGACGACGCCGTCGAACAGGCCGCGGCCTACGACGACCTCAACGTCACGGAGGCGGCCGAAACCGACGCCCGCCGCAACCGCGGCGCGGCATGAGACGCGGCGAGGTCTGGCGTTACTCCCCGGCACTGCGCGACGGCACCCCGCTGCCAAGACGCATGTCGGTCGTGCTGGTTTCCGACTCGGCGGTGATCACCTCTCCGTACCGCTGGCTGCACGTCGTCCCGTTGCGCGACGCCGACCCCGGCCACGTCCTGGCCACGTACACCGAACACGGCTGGGCCGACACCCTCGAACTACACCGCGCCTACCGCCCCTGGCTCACCGAGCAACTCGGCGAACTGACGACCACCGAATCCGAATCACTCGACGCCAGGTTGCGCGCCACCCTCAGCCTGTAAACCACCAGCTTCGCTGCCCGCGAACACCAGTGTGCCCGCCGGTCCGGCGAGCACACTGGACCTCATGAGAAAACTATTGCGAGCCATTCGAAGATTGTTGGGCGGCAAGGTAACCACCGGCGGCGGCCGACCGGGTCGCGAAGGTGGCGGCGGCACCGCGGGCGTCCGCGAACCCCGACGCCCGCTGCCTCCGGACAACCACCTGAGCGCGACCCGACGGATCGAACCTGACCCGAAAACGATCACCCTCCCGGACTCCCGCCACTGACCGGACTCCCGCCACTGACCGAACGCTCGCCACTGACCGAACGCTCGCCACTGACCGAACGCTCGTCGCCGACCGAACGCGGCGGCACGGCGGGTGTCCGGGAACCCACCGCCCACTATCCCCGCCGCGCCGCACAGGTGATCGAACCCGAACCGCGAACGATCACCGTGCACGACCCCCGTCAATAACCGCGCCGCTCAGCCCAATTCGCCCGGATCGGCCGTAGGATGCCGAAAACACAGTGTGCCCCACTGGAATCCGGCGCCGATAGCAGACATCAGATAGGTGTCACCGGCGCGAATACGGCCACGGATGCTGGCGTGATGGAGTGCGGTGAAGACACCGGCGGAACCGGTATTGCCGAGCAGGTCGAGGGTGATCGGTGCCCGCTCCATCGGCACCCCGAGTTCGGTCATGGCCGCCGTGAGGATGTTCAGGTTGGCCTGGTGCAGGAAGAAGTGGTCGATCTCGGTGACCGGCAGGCCCGCGCCCTCCGCGGCGGTGCGAATGCTGTGCGGCAGTTGACTTGTCGCGGTCGCCCACACGGCCCGGCCGTCCATCCGGAGATAGTGATCCCGGTCGGCGACGGTGAGTTCGGTGGTCGGCAGCCGCGATCCACCCGCCCGGATCTCCACGTCGTAGGACAGTTGCGAGCCGAAATCCCAGGCGAGCAGCCCGGCGCCGGGGGATTCGGTGCGGGTGAGGACGACAGCGCCCGCGGCATCGCCGAAGAACACCCCGGTGGTCCGGTCGCGCGGATCGGTGACCCGCGAGGCGCAGTCGGCGGCCACGACCAGGACCGCCCGCGCCGACACCTGTAAGAGGTGCGCCGCGACCAGGATCGCCTGTAATCCGTTGGCACACGCGGCCTGGGTGATGTCGAGTGGTAGTGCGTGCTGCGCGCCGATCTGCTCCTTGACGATCAGCGCCGTGGACGGCAGCGGTTGGTCCGAGGTGTAGCTGGCCACGATGATCGCGTCGAGGTCGGTAGCCGCGAGTGCCGCGTCGGTCAGCGCGGAACGGGCCGCCGCGGCGGCCATATCCGAGACCGCCAGATCCGCTGCCAGCCGCCGACGTTCGCGGATGCCGGTGCGGTCGACGATCCATTCGTCGGTCGTGTCCAGCGTCCTGGTGAGCTGCTCGTTCGTGATGACCCGGTCCGGCAGGTGTATTCCGGTGCCAGCCACCGCGATCGGGAGCGCCGGGCGCACCGCTGTGGTCCGCGGTACCGCACCTTCCAGCACCGCGCTCATGCGAACGTGCTCTCGAGCGGCGCGACGGTGTTGTGCTCCGGCGCGATCAAGGCCTCGAGATCGATATAGAACCGTCCGGACTCGCACGGCATCCCGAGCAAGATGCGCCGTGCCGCCTCCGCGACGAGCGCGCCGCCGAGTGTGACATCCGAGGCGAGTTGCGGCCAACTGCTCAGTGTCCGACCGATTTCCGGGAACGCCGCGGCGAGCTCCGGGCTGATCCGATCCGCGTCGACCATCGCCAGGATGAGATCGGCTTTGTCCTGCGCGGTCAGCGTCGGCAGGTCGCGGGCCGTGATGGTGCCGAGCCTGCCGTGCAACAGCGGTCGGTCCGGCTCGGTGTCGAATCGTTCGATATCGAGCATGCCTCGGTCGTTGCAGTCCATGATCACCGGAATGCCAAGGGCGCGAGCATGTTCACGAGCCGCGATCTTGACGTACGGGGTATCGCATTCCTCGACGAGCAGGTCGATCGCGGCCGCTCCGGTGCCGAAGAACTCGGCCATGTTGGCGTCGGTGAGCCCGGTCGGCATGATCTCGATGTCCAGGTACGGGTCGATCTCGAACAACTGGCGCGCACACAGCACCGCCTTGCCGACGCCGATGTCGTGCACTCCGGCACGCAAGCGGTTCATGTTCGACAGGCTCAACTCGTCGAAGTCGGCGAGGCGGAAGGCGCCACCGATCCCTTCGAGAGCCAGGGTGATCGCGGCGCAGTTACCCACCGACAGACCGACTATCCCTATCCTGCGGTCGAGCAGGCGGCGCTGTTGCGGGCGTTGGATCTTCTCTCGATTGCGATCGGTGCGGACCAGGCGGAACTCCGCGCGCGGCAGCACGTGCACCAGTCGCGCGGACCAGGGATACCAGACCCAGGTGCCGTACGCCCACGGCTCGACTCCCGCGAGCTGGGTGGCTATATCGGCGTCGAGCGCGCTGTCACTGGTGCGGCGGGCGGGCTCGCGGCTGTGGATCAATTCGACGAGCTGGGTGTCGATGGTGTCGTGCACCGCGCCGACCACCCCGGATTCGAGCAGCTCGGTCAGTGCGGCCCGATCGGCGGTGCGCGTCGGTTCGAACAACACCGGCCGCCAGTCGTTGTCACCGGGCGTGCGCGGTCGCAGGGCCGACGGTGCGGCGTGCTGATCCGTCGGAAGCGTTGTGGCGTAACGGCCTATCGGCGCCCAGGTCGGGAACCGCGTGGACATCTCGGCCACCAGGTCGGTGTATTCGCCGGCACCTGCCGCCGTTCGGTGTACCAGGATGACCACGTCTTCGGTGTAGCACTCGACATAACGTCGGGTGCCGGGCACCGGGTGGAAGCCGAACCGGCCATGGAACTGATCCTGGCCGTCCTTGGTGCCGGAGGTGCCGATCATGATCTTCGCGCCGAGGTGGTGGGCCGCGCCGATCGCGACGGCGTTCAGAAACGCGCCCAAGCCAAGTTTGCGGGCACGATGCTCGACGACCAATCTGCTGTGCTCGAACGTCTCGCCTGCGGTCACGCCCTCGCTGGCGAGCACCGCGTCGTAGGCGTCGTCGCCGAGGTACGCGCGCGACTGGAACAGGTCGCCGGTGGCCGGAGTGGACAGCCGGATATAGCCGAGCGGGACGCCGTCCGGCTCACGCCGAGCAACGAAATGCCATGCACCATAGTCCAATTCCTGATCATCGACGTGCGTACCGTCGGCGGCTTGAAAGTCGGGTCGCCGACCACGGTCGTACAGGATCCGGGCACGCAACTCGCGCAACTCACCGACCAGATCCGTATGTTCGGTGCCGTCGCGTGGCACCGAACACGCCGAAATATGCCACTGCACAACAGGATTACGATCGCATGCGGAATATCCGTGCGTGGGCGCGCACGGTCCGCCCAGGGTTGCCACCGGACGTGGTCCTTTCCAGGGATGCGTGAAAAAGGGGTTTGGAGCTGGCAGATATGCCGAGCGACGAAGCGGAACCACAGTGCGCAAATGCGATAACTACTGGCAGAACCACAGCGAAAAGAACGCGAGACCCTCGCGCAAAGCAGCGCGATCCCGCGATCGCTACATAGTAGCTACATTTGATCTTGAGCACCAAAGGGACGATTCGGGCACCCCCGATCCCCGCACCCAGACTCGGGATCCGCACTCGAAATAGGGCCCTATTCCGAGTGCGGATCCCAAGTCCGGGTGCGGATCTTGGTGAGACCACCCGGGAAGTGGCGCTGACCGACCTCGCTGTTGTCGAGAGTGTTGTGCCGTCACCACAGCCAGATGACCACCTCGGGAACTTGGCATCGCGCACCTGACGTGCGCCTAAAGCCGGGTACGGCAGGCGACGCGCCCACACTACTCACAGGAATACCTGGGTGGGTCTTCAGCTCACTGGGCTGGTTGCGTCGGGAGTTCTTAGCTGTACTCACCCGGTGGGTGTACCTGTCCCAGGGAATGACCGAGTAGTGCTGAGCGCGTCGCCTGCCGTACCCGGCTTTCTCTGCCGCAGCCTGGGATGGGCAACGCCTGAGTTCCAGCGTGCGGACTGGCTGTGGTCCCGTTGACTGAGCTTCCGGGATCGAGGCGAGTCAAATGGTTGTTGCTGGAGTTGAGGCGAGTCATATGGTCGCTGTTGAAGATCAATTAGCGACCATATGACTCGCGTCGATGCTCAGCTGGCCTAGGTTACCGATGCGAGGGCGAAGGGGAGGACAGCGTCCGCCCCCGCGGTGCGCAGGGCGTGTGCGGCGAGGGTGAGGGTCCAGCCGGTGTCGGAGAGGGTGTCCACCAACAGGATCGGGCCTTCGATGTCGGTGAGGTCGGGGACCTCCCATGAGTCGAACAGGCCAGCGACGCGGTGCGCGGAGTTGGCGGCGGACACCGGTGGGCGGTCGGGACGGTTCGGTAGCGTGCCGAGATCCTGGAGTCGACCGATCTCGGCGAGGCCTGCCGCGAGGGTGGCGGTCAGCACGGGGTAGCGCGGGGATTCCAGCGCCAGCACCGATGTCGGGCGGGTGTCCCACTTCCAATCGCGCAGCACGGCGACGCAGGCTTCGAAGACCTTCTCCGGAATGGGATCGTCGGGCCCGTCGAGCAGGGTGCGCAGGCGCTGGCCCCAGCCGAGGTCGGTCAACCTGCCGAGGACGCGGCCGGTCTCGGCGCCGCCGGTGATCTTGCCGGACAACGGAACACCGAGCTTCGCCATGCCGGTCGGCCACTGCTTGCGCGGGCTCAGGTCGAGCCCCGGCCGGTCGAGGCGGGCCCGGGTGGCGGCGACCGCCTCGGCGTCCACCGTGACATCGGGCCGGGTACCGGTGCAGTTGTCGCAGCGGCCGCAGCCGGTCGAATCCGCTTGTTCCGCAGACAATCCCGGGTCATCCAGCTGACCGCGCAGGAATTCCATCCGGCAGGCCGTCGTCGATTGATAGTCGACCATCGCCTGCTGTTCGACCTCACGCGCCTCGGACAGCCGCTCGTAGCGTTCGGTGTCGTAGGTCCACGGCTGACCGGTGGAGACCCAACCGCCGCGCACCCGGCGCACCGCACCGTCCACATCGAGCACCTTGAGCACCATCTCCAGCCGCGAGCGGTTCAGCTCGACCAGCGGTTCCAGTGCGGCGGTGGACAGGGCCCGGTCCGTATCGAGCGCGTCGAGCACCGAACGCACGATGTGCTCGCGCGGAAACGCCACGGAGGCAAAGTAACTCCAGATCCGCGCGTCCTCCGGTCCTGGCAGCAGCACCACCTCGGCGCGCTCGGTGCCACGACCGGCACGACCGACCTGCTGGTAGTAGGCGATGGGAGAGGACGGCGCACCGACGTGCACGACGAAGCCGAGATCGGGCTTGTCGAAACCCATCCCGAGCGCCGAGGTGGCGATGAGCGCCTTCACCTCGTTGTTCAACAGCGCCGACTCCAGCGCCTCGCGCTCGGCGGGATCGGTCTGGCCGGTGTAGGCGGCGACGGTGTGTCCGTGCGAGTTCAACACGTCGGCCAGATCGTGGGCGGCGGCGACGGTAAGCGTGTAGACGATGCCGGAGCCGGTCAGGGTGCGCAGGTGCCCGCTGAGCCAGGCGGTGCGTTCCACGGCGTCGGCGAAACGCACCACCGACAGGTGCAGCGACTCGCGATCCAGCGTGCCGCGCAACACCAGGGTGTCGGTGCCGATCTGAGTGGCGACGTCGGTGACCACCCGGTCGTTCGCGGTCGCGGTGGTGGCCAGCACCGGCACGTCCGAGCCGAGATCGGCGATGAGCGTGCGGATACGCCGATAGTCGGGCCGGAAGTCGTGGCCCCAGTCCGAGACGCAGTGCGCTTCGTCGATCACCACGAGACCCGCGTCGGCGGCCAGTCTCGGCAGCACCTGATCGCGGAAGTCCGGATTGTTCAGTCGCTCCGGGCTGACCAGCAGCACGTCCACCGCGCCCGACGCGACCTGGGCGTGGATCTCGTCCCATTCGGTGACATTGCCCGAATTGATCGTCGCGGCAACCACACCCGCGCGTTGCGCGGCGGCGACCTGGTTGCGCATGAGCGCGAGCAGCGGCGACACGATCACCGTCGGCCCGCGCCCGGCCCCGCGCAGCAGTTTGGCGGCGATGAAGTAGACCGCCGACTTACCCCAGCCGGTGCGCTGCACCACCAGCGCGCGCCGTCGCTGCACCACCAGCGCCTCGATCGCCGTCCACTGGTCCTCCCGCAGCCGAGCGTCTGGTCCGGCCAGTTCGCGCAGCAGGTGTTCCGCGCGCTCGCGAAGGTCGGGTGCGGTGAGGTCGATCGCCGGGACATCGGTCGCCGTGGTCATGCGCTCCATCGTGCCCGACGGTACCGACACGAACCGCGCTCGTCGCGCTCGCCCGCCTCGACCGTGCATGTCGGGATCGATACCGGTCGGACTCTCGGTATGCGCCGCGATGTGTCCTACACTGCCTGAATCGCCGCGACGACGTCGGAATCCGGCCTCCGCGGCGGCGTTCACCACAGTGAGTGCGGTTCGAGACGATACGAGGCTTCCGTAGACGCCGAGGACGAGTCGAATGAGCGAGCGTAGCGAGTGGGTCATGGCACAGCCGAGCGTGCGTGAGGCGCGGTTGTGAACGGCTATGTGCGTTTGCTGCGGGACTGGTGGCGGGACGGCGTCGACTATCGCTGGGTGGTGAACGCCCTCGCCTCCCGCTCGGCGCTCGGGGTGGTCAAATTCGCCATCGGACTGTGCGGACTGGCAACGCCGCTGATCAGCGTGCTGACGGTGACATCGTCGGCGGGCCCGCAGAACGTGCTCGGCCGCACGGTGCTGTGGTGCATCGTGGCGGCGGCGGTGGTGTGGGTCGTGCGCTGGTGGTGGTTGCCGTGGCCGAGCAGACTGGAATCGCTGACATTGCTCGCGGTCGGCGACGTCTGCATCACGGTGGTCTGCGTGCTGAGCCCCGGCTATGTCGTCCGGTCGGTCGGGATGATGCTGCTGTTGATCGTCGGCATCTATGTCAGCGCTTTTCACAGTCCGCAGGTGCTCGCCGGGCACACAGCGTGGTCGTTGCTCTCCGCCGTGGTGCTGTCGATACCGCTGTTCGGTGTCGGCGACGCGGCGTCGGCGGTGATCATGATCCTCGGCATGGTCGCGGCCACGGTGGTGCCGCCCGGGCTGCAATTCTGTTACTGGGTGCTGCGCACCGACATGCTCTCCGATCCATTGACGACGCTGTTGAGCAGACGTGGTTTCGAATACCACTCCGCGATGGTGGTCGGTGGCTCCGGTCCGGTTCCGGTCTGCGTGATGATGGTCGATCTGGATCGGTTCAAAGCCGTCAACGACACCTTCGGACACTCCGCGGGCGACAAGGTGCTGGTGTATACCGCCGATCGGTTGCTGCACGCGGCACCCGCGCACAGCATCGTGTCCCGGCTCGGTGGCGAGGAATTCGCGGTCGTCGCGCGCCTGCCCGTGCCGACCGCGGTCGATGCCGCCGAGCGACTACGCAACGCGGTCGCCGAACCGGTCGGGTCGATCTCGGTCACCGCCAGCATCGGCATCGCCGTCGCCGACGCGGGTGCCGACGGCTACAGCCGCAGCCGTCAGCTGGTGCAGGATCTGATCCGGTGTGCCGACAGCGCGATGTATCAGGCGAAACAGCGTGGCGGAAATACCGTGGTTGTCGAGCACATCACCGCGCTGCAGGGCATCGACGACCACGATGCGACGCGGACGGCTTGACAATCGAATCAGGTTCCGCCACAACGGGTTCAGGCGGTTTCCGCGGCGAGCGTGATCAGACGCGCGCGGACCAGGTCGGGGCGTTCCTCGGTGATGAAGTGGCCGCAGTTCGTCACCCGTTCGAGGGTGTAGTCGTCGGCCTTCGCGGTCTCGGCGGCGGCGAGCGAATGGTGCACGGCAGCGTCATCGACGCCGAACAGGGCACGGATCGGGACGGTGGCGCGGCGGGTTTCCCCGTGGCGGCCCGCGCGGGGCATTTCGCGGAGCAGGAAGGTGCGGTAGGTATCGGTCGCGGCGCGGGCGACGACCGGATCGCGGAACCGATCGGTGTAGGCACGCAGCACGTCCGGACCGAACTCCGCATGATTCTTGATGCTCTTGGCGAAGATCAGGTCAAGGAAGCGGGTGTGCTGATGCAGGTAACTCCCGAACGCGGCGACGGGCGGCTGATAAACCATGAACCGCCACAGATGCGGCAGCACGGAACGCGGTGTCTGCCACGGATGGGCGATGTTCAGCACCAGGTATCCGTCGAACCGTTCGGGCTCCCGCAACACCATGAGGTGGCCGATGTAGCCGCCCCAATCGTGGCCGACGAGCAGCACGTGGTCGAGGCCGAGCGCATCGATCAACGCCAGGACATCGGAAGCCACTTCGTTTTTGGCCCATCGATGCGGTGCCGGACCGGACCAGCCATAACCCGGCAAATCCGGCACGATGATGCGCAAACCCTCCGGCGGATCGGCAAGCAGGTGACGGTAGGCGTAGTGATGCTGCGGCCATCCGTGCAGCGCGAGCACCGGCCGCCCGGCCGCGGGCCCGGCCTCGGTGACGTGGAAGCGGACACCGCGCGCGGTGACAAAGGATCGGCGAACGCCCGGAATTACCGGGGGATCGGCCGCTTCCGTCGCGGTCGGAGTAGCTGAGCCGGAATCCCGTTGCTGCTGACGCATACTCGATGGTAACCAGCCGCGCTGCCCATCTCTACGGCTTGTTCACGCACATCGGCGCGGCATTCGGCGCGAAATGACCATGAACGACGGAGAATAGGGCGAGAGGATTCCCGACATCGGGGGTCCGCGCAGGAGGGCAACCATGTCGAGCCAATATCAGCCGCCCGCGGGCTGGTCGCCGCCGGGCGCCCAGTTCCAGAGTCGCAGCGGCTTCGGCCGGACGCTGACCGGCACGCTGATCTCGTTGGTGATCACCCCGATCGGGGTGGGGCTGGCCGCGCATGGCGCGCTGGATACCAGGCAGTGGGTCATCCTAGGCAGCTCGTCGGACCGCTGGAGTTCGAACTTCCAGATCATCGGCGGCGCGGTGCTGCTGTTCCTGGTGGCGGCGCTTGCCGCGTTCTCCCCGGTCGGCACGGCGATCGCGGGGCTGGTGTGGGGGCTGATCCCCGGGATCCTGCAGATCGTTTTTCCGGACGACACCTACAAGCAGGTCGAGAATCTGCCCGAGCTGTCCGACGATTTCCATCTGGCACTGCACAATTGGATACTGAACGGCTTCGCGCTGTTCACCGGCGTGTTCTTGATCGGCGCCGCGTTCGCGGCCACGCTGCGGCGCAAATGAACCGGTGCCGCGCCCACATGTGGTGGGCGCGGCCCGAATTCAGCCCTTGACGCAGAGCACCTGCCGCAGCGTCGCGACGATATCGACCAGGTCGCGCTGTGCGGCGATGACCTCGTCGATGTCCTTGTATGCGGCGGGAATCTCGTCGACAACCCCCGCGTCCTTGCGCGACTCGACGCCCTCGGTCTGCGCGACCAGATCGGCGACGGTGAACTGCTTCTTCGCCGCATTACGGCTCATCCGCCGTCCCGCGCCGTGCGAGGCCGACTGGAACGAGGCCGGATTTCCCTTGCCGCGCACCACATATGAACGAGTACCCATCGAACCCGGAATCAGCGCGAGATCGCCCGCGCCCGCCCGGACCGCACCCTTGCGGGTCACCAGCATCGGGATGCCGTCGATGAGCTCCTCAGCCACATAGTTGTGGTGACAAGAAATAGGCCGTTCGAAACGCACCGGACGCCCGGCGAATTCGTCGCGCACCGCGCGGCACACCAGGGCGAGCATCACCGCGCGATTGCGTGCGGCGTACTCCTGCGCCCAGGTGAGGTCGCGGCGGTAGGCGGCCATTTCCGGTGTCCCGGAAAGGAATACGGCTAGATCGCGATCGGGCAGATCGACGTTGTGCGACAGCTTCCGTGCCACGGCCATATGCCGCTCGGCGAGTTCCTTGCCGATATTGCGGCTGCCCGAATGCAGCAGAATCCACACCGCGCCGTCCTGGTCGAGGCAGACCTCGATGAAGTGATTGCCGCCGCCGAGGGAGCCCATCTGCTTGTGCGCCTTGGCTTCTCGGTTCTGCACTCCGTCATCGAGCGAGGAGAACGAGCCCCAGAAGTTGTCCCAGCCCGACCGCAGCGTCGCGGTGCTCGCGCCGAGCGCGGAGACCTCGCCGCCGAGCTTGGTGACGTTGACCGCGCTGTCGTGCGCGCTGAAGCCGACCGGGACCGCGGCCTCGATCCGAGACCGCAGCGAGCGCAGGTCATCGGGGAGGTCCGCGGCGGTGAGGTCGGTCTTGACGCTCTCCATACCGCAGCCGATATCCACCCCGACCGCTGCCGGGGACACCGCGTCCTTCATCGCGATCACCGAGCCGACCGTCGCACCCTTGCCGAGGTGCACGTCCGGCATCACGCGGACGCCGTGGACCCATTTCAGCGCGGCGATATTCCGCAGCTGCTGCAGCGCGGCCTGCTCGACCGCGTGCTCTTCGGCCCACATAAGCGTCTGCGCGCGGGTGCCGCGCAGCTCGACGGGAAACATTGTTCGATCCTTTCGTTGGTTTTCCTGATCAACGGTAAAGATCGACGCGGGTAAATGCACTCGAATAAATACGCGGTGCGGTCGAGTATTTCTACTGAGCGGGGGTGCTCGGGTAAGCGTCCTCGGCGTTGATATGCGCGATGCCCGCGGCCAGGCGTTCGGCGTCGGCGGTGGTGATCAGGTCCTCGGCGATCCATTCGTCGAGCAGCCTGCCGAGGCTGCGCCGCCACCAGAACGCGCCGAGAAAGTGCAGTTCCGGCAGGCCGTAGCCGTCCGACGAGTAGCACAGCGAGCGGAAGGGGGCGAGTTCGAGCGCTTCGGCAAGCACGGCCTGCGCGCGGTGCCCGACGTAGGGGACGGTGAGTCCGATATCCATGCGGGCATGTCCGAAGGCGTGTGCCAGGTAGGCGGCATTGCGGTGAAATGGCCAGCAGTGCAGCAGCATAACGATGAGGCCGGTGTTCGCGGTTTTGCGGAGAAAATCGGTGAGCAGCGATGGATCCGCGCGATGTAGGCGCAGGTCGGTATCGCCGAAGCCGGTGTGGAATTGCAGGGGCAGGCCGAATTCGGCGCCGATGCGGGCACCGAGTCCGACCAGCCAGCCGAGCAGATCCGGATCGGTGAGGCGGTGGCCGGGGATCAGCGCCCTCGGTGGTCGATCGCGCAGCGGGAAGTCCAGGCCGCATCGGTAGGCGACAATGGTCTTGAGCCCCACCGCATTTCGGGCCCGCTCGCGCAGCGTGGCCTCGATCTGGTCGAATACCGTCTTGCCCGCGCCAACCTCGGCGATGACCTGCTCGGCGACCTGCTCGAGCCGTACCACCTCGCGCACCTCGCCATCGGTGAGCGGGCTGAATTCCGCTGTGCCGCCGCCGAATCCGGTATCGAGGAACCAACTGGTGGTGCCGGTGGCGCCGAGCAGTCGCACGGCGACCTCGCGCCAGCCGAGTTCGGCCCGATGGGTCAGGTAAGCGTCCGGGCCGACGTGTGGCGGCAGGTCGAGGGCCGGTGCGCACCAACGGCGGACCGCGAGGCCGATCGCGGAATCGAAACTGCCGGTTGGTCCCTCGCCGAGTAGTCGCTCGAACCCGGTTCGGTCGAGGTCGTGCGGGACGACACCGTGACAGTGATGGTCGGTGAGGGTGAGACCGTCGGTCAGCACGTCAGAACCGCCAACGGGTCAGTGCGACAAGCTCTTCCGGGCTGGTGTCCTGGCAGCGTTCGGCCTCGGATCGGCGCACGGTGAGTAGCGCGTCGTGCAGTTCGGGGCCCATCGCCTCGGCCAGTACTTCGGAGTCGGCCAGCCGATCGGCCGCCTCGGCGGGGCCGGTCGGCAGCCTGCGCACGCCGGAGATCAGCAGCTGTTCGGCATCGAAGGTGACCGGGTCGCCGCTGATTTCGGCGGGCAGCCGCAGTTCCTCGGCCAGACCGGCCAGACCGGCGGCGATCACCGAACCGACGATCAGATACGGATTCCCGGTCGCGTCAAAGCATTTGATCTCGGCGTTGGCGGCCCACTCCTCGGTGCCGCGCACGCCGGTGATGAAACGCAGTGCCGCCTCCCGGGTTTCCCGTCCCCAGCACTGCCAGGCGCCGGCCCATCGCGAGGGCACCAGGCGTAGGAAGCTCGCCGGATTGCCGGCGCCCACCGCGACGAGGGCGGGCAGTTCGCGCAGGACACCGGCGAGGAATGCCTCACCGGCCTTGCGCATTCCGTACGGGCCGTCGCCGGTGGCGAAGAGTGGACCCTGGTCGTCCTGCGCCGAAAAGTGCAGGTGCGCACCGGAACCGGTGCCGTCAGGGTCGAGGCAGGGGGCGAGCAGCGCGCGCCAGCCGTATTGCAGGCTCACCTGTCGGATCGTGTGCCGCACCAGCACCGCGTCGTCGGCGGCGCCGACCGGATCGGACGGTTGCACCGACAGTTCCAGTTGGCCCGGCGCGTACTCCGGGTGGAACTGGTCGACGAGAATGCCCTGCCGGTCCAATATCGCGACCAGTTCCCGCGCGTAGTCGGCGACCTGCCCGAGTCGCACCAGGCCGTAGGCGGGGCCGTGGACCGCGGGGACAAAGTCCGTCGTGTCATCCCGACCAACAGACCATTCGGTCTCAAATGTCATGGAGAGGCGCAACCCGGCCTGCCGTGCGGCCTCGGCCTGTCGGGTCGCGAAACCGCGCTGACAGGCGGCGAACGGTGTCCCGTCCTGGGTGTACTTGTCGGTGGGTGCCCAGGCCCAGCCCGGCTGGCAGGCGAGCTCGGTCAACATCGACAGATCCGGGACCAGCCGCAGATCACCGTCGGGCCCGCCGAGGTATTTGCCGACCGCCATCAGGTCATCGAAGCCGAACGTCTCGAAACAGGGCGACACCCCGACCCCGTTTCGCGCCGCCAGCGCCAGCCGCCGCATCGGCACCGTCTTCACCCTGGTGATCCCGGCATTGTCGACAAAGGTCAGCGCGACGATATCGGCATCCAACCTGCCGATGAGTGCTTCGTTGTCGCCATCGAACGGTATGCGCTCCGGCATGGTGGCCATGAACGTCAACGATAGTCGGCGGCACGATCCTCGGCGTCGACTTTTCCACCCGTGGCGGCCGATCGCCCGGCTGACGGTCGGCGACTAGCAACCCCGGACCGATCACGGTGCGCGCCACCGGATTAGCGCAGGGTTTCGTGATCGAACGGGACATGACGGCGGTCCTACTCGCACTTTGGCGCCGTCATGTCCCGTTCGGTCATGAGCGCGGTGGTCGCTCGGAGACTGGGCCCATAGCCGATGCGGTGGCGGACCGCCGGGCGGATGCCTGAGTGGATCGGGGGCAGCTCTTGCCGGACGCGTTATTGCGTGGGGAGGGCGGCGGTGATTTCGGCTTCGGTGGGGATGGAGGTGCTTGCGCCGAGTTTGGTGGTGGCGAGTGCGCCTGCCGCGCCCGCCCAGGTCAGGGCGTATTCGGGGCCGCGATGCCAGGCGGCGGCCAGTGCTCCGGTGAAGGTGTCGCCCGCGCCGGTGGTGTCGATGACGTCGACCTTTGGGCTCGGCTGGGACAGCTCTTTGCCGTCGGGCCCTCGATAGTCCGCGCCGTCCGCGCCGCGCGTCACGACCACGTGGGTGACCGGGTCGAGGGCGGTGCCGAGCTGTTCGGCCTCGCCCGAATTGACCACCGCCACATCGACATTCGCCCACAGCTCGGGCGGAAGATCCTGGGCGGGGGACGGATTGAGCAGCACCGTTGTGCCGTTCGCCCGCGCGTGCCGAGCCCCGGCCAGCACCGTATCGATCGGAATCTCCAACTGGCACAGCAGAATATCGGCGGCGGCGATCACCTCGAGGTCCGCCGCGCTGAGCTCGGTCATCCGCGCATTCGCCCCACCGACCACGATGATGCTGTTCTCGCCGCCACCATCCACCACGATCGCGGCCACACCACTCGCCCCGTCCACGTTTCGCAGCCGCTCGACACCAACCCTCGAATCCGTCAGTACGCGCCGCAATTCCGCCGCGAACACATCGTCACCGACCGCCCCGAGAAACTGCACGGCCCCACCGGCCCGCCGCGCCGCGATCGCCTGATTCGACCCCTTCCCTCCGGGCACCATCGCAAACCCGGTACCGAGCACCGTCTCGCCCGGCATCGGCCGCCGATCGGTAGTCGTAACCAGGTCCATATTGATACTGCCGAGCACCACGATCGAGGGAACATCCGTCTTTTGGGCCATGCCGTCAAAGGCTAATGGAGGCGCTGCCACCTCCTACAGCGGTGGATCCGGCCTGATGCCGGATCAGTACGCTGTACCCATGACGGTAGGAACGACGACCGAGCCGGATGTCCGCGAGGTGGTGCACGATGCCGCACGCAAGGCTCGGGTCGCGTCGCGCGTGTTGGCGCAGCTGACCACGGCGCAGAAGAACGCGGCGCTGCATGCCGCCGCCGATGCGCTGCTCGCCGCTGCCGACGCGGTGCTCGACGCCAATGCTGAGGACGTGCTCGCGGCGCAGTCGGCGAACGTCGAGGAATCGCTGATCGACCGGCTGCGGCTGACCAAGTCCAGGATCGACGGCATCGCCTCGGGGTTGCGTCAGGTGGCCGGGCTGCCCGATCCGATCGGCGAGATCGTGCGCGGCTCGGTGCTGCCGAACGGCCTCGAAGTCCGCCAGGTGCGGGTGCCGCTCGGGGTGATCGGCATGGTCTACGAGGCCAGGCCGAACGTCACCGTCGACGCGTTCGGGCTGACGCTGAAGTCAGGCAACGCCGTGCTGCTTCGCGGCTCCTCCTCGGCCGCGCACTCCAACGCCGCACTGGTCGCGGTGCTGCGGGAATCCCTTGCCGCACAGGATCTTCCGGCTGACGCCGCGCAGCTGCTGCCCAGCGCGGACCGGTCGAGCGTCACCCACCTGATCCAGGCACGCGGCTTGGTCGACGTGGTCATCCCGCGCGGCGGTGCCGGCCTGATCAGCGCCGTCGTCCGCGACGCGACGGTGCCGACCATCGAGACCGGCACCGGTAACTGCCACGTCTACGTGCACGCGGCCGCCGACCTGGACATGGCCGAGCAGATCCTGCTCAACGCCAAGACCCGCCGTCCCAGCGTCTGCAATGCCGCTGAGACCGTGCTCATCGATGACGCCATCGCCACCGTCGCGGTGCCCAAGCTGATCGAGGCGCTGGAGCGGCACGGCGTGACCGTGCACGGCGACCTGCCCGGCCTGGTGCCCGCGAACAACAAGGACTGGGGCGAGGAGTACCTCACCCTCGATATCGCGCTCAAGGTGGTCGATGGCCTGGACGCGGCCATCGAGCACATCAACACCTGGGGCACCGGGCACACCGAGGCCATCGTCACCGCCGAGCTGGCCGCGGCCCGCGAATTCACCAGCCGAGTCGACGCCGCGGCCGTCATGGTGAATGCTTCAACCGCGTTCACCGACGGTGAGCAATTCGGCTTCGGCGCCGAGATCGGCATCTCCACCCAGAAGCTGCACGCCCGCGGACCCATGGCGCTACCGGAGCTGACCTCCACCAAGTGGATCGTGTGGGGCGACGGCCAGATCCGGCCGGTATAGGTAATAGGGAGCGAGCCTCGCTCGCCCCCAAGGAAGGACTGCACGTGGCCCCCACCTCCGAGACGACCCAGGAGCCGATCTTCACCTCGGTCGACGATGTGATCGATCAGCTGGCCAGCACCGGCTACCTCGCCGACAAAGCCACCGCCACCTCGGTGTTCCTGGCCGACCGGCTCGGCAAACCGCTGCTCATCGAGGGTCCGGCCGGTGTCGGCAAGACCGAACTGGCCAGGGCGGTCGCGCAGACCTCCGGCGCCGAACTGGTCCGGCTGCAGTGCTACGAGGGCGTCGACGAGGCCCGCGCGCTCTACGAGTGGAACCACGCCAAGCAGATCTTGCGGATCCAGGCGTCGAGCGAAAACGACTGGGAAGAAACGAAAGCCGACGTCTTCACCGAGGAATTCCTGCTGTCGCGGCCGCTGCTCACCGCGATCCGGCGCAGCGATCCGACGGTGCTGCTGATCGACGAGACCGACAAAGCCGACGTAGAGATCGAGGGTCTGCTGCTCGAGGTGCTCAGCGATTTCGCGGTGACCGTCCCCGAACTGGGCACCATCGTCGCCACCCGCAAGCCCTTCGTGGTGCTGACCTCCAACGCCACCCGCGAACTGTCCGAGGCACTCAAGCGCCGCTGCCTCTACCTGCACCTCGACTTCCCGGACGAGGAACTCGAGCGCCGCATCCTGGCCAGCCGGGTGCCGGAGCTGTCCGCCGCCGTCGCCGCCCAGCTGGTGCGGATCGTGCACGTGCTGCGCGGCATGCAGCTGAAGAAGCTGCCCTCGGTGGCTGAGTCGATCGACTGGGCCCGCACGCTGCTCGCGCTCGGCATGCACGACCTGGACGACTCGGCCGTGCGGGCCACGCTCGGCGTCGTGCTCAAGCACCAGAGCGATCACCAGCGTGCGCTGGCCGAGCTGAAGCTGGCCTGATCCGATGTCCGCGCGAGCACAGCCCGCGGCAGATGTGGAACTGAGCGCGCCGCACGGGCTGCCCGGTCATCTCGTCGGGTTCGTCGAGGCGCTGCGCGAGCGCGGTATTCCGGTGGGTCCCTCGGAAACCGTGGACGCGGGCCGCGTGGTGACCGTGCTCGACCTGCTCGACCGGGACGTGTTGCGCGAGGGGCTCGCGTGTTCGCTGCTGCGTCGGACCACGCATCGAGCGACGTTCGACCGGCTGTTCGATCTGTGGTTCCCGATCGCGATCGGGGAGCGTACCGCCGGCCGTGACGAGGTCGAGATTCCCAGGACGCCGACGGGCGAGGTGGATATCGCGGCGCTGCGGGAACTGCTCGCGGATCTGTTGAGCCAGGAAGCTGGCGATGGTCGGTTGGACGCGTTGGTCGCTCAGTTGGTGGAGCAGCTCGGTCAGTATCAGTCCGCCAGCGGGTCGTCCTTCTCGGCCTATCAGGCGTTGAAAGATGTTCAGCCGCAGACCTTGCTGGCCAAGATCCTGGCCGGGCTGGCGGCCGGGCCGGACACCAGCGCGTTCGACACCGAGATCGCCCGGCGGGCCGCGCGTGGTCGCATCGACGCGTTCCGGGCGTCCGTGGAGGCGGAGACGCGGCGGCGGGTTGCCGAGCGGATCGGCCGTGAACGGGTCGCCAGTTATGGTGTTCCGCGCCAATCCGAGGACGTCGACTTCCTGCGCGCCTCGGAATCCGAGCTGATCGAGATGCGGCGCAGCACGCAGCGGCTCGCGCGCATTCTCGCCTCGCGACTCGCGGTGCGGCGCAGGCATTCCCGGCGCGGTGAGATCGATCTGCGTAAGACGCTGCGTAGGTCGATGTCGACCGGCGGGGTGCCCATCGACCTGGTGAACCGCAAGCCGAGGCCGGGTCGGCCGGAGCTGGTGTTGCTGTGTGACGTGTCCGGCTCGGTGGCCGGGTTCAGCAACTTCACGCTGCTGCTGGTCAGCGCGCTGCGCGAACAGTTCTCGCGGGTAAGGATTTTCGCGTTCGTCGATCAGACCGACGAGGTAACGCAGTTCTTCGATCCGCGCACCCAGCTGGACAAGGCGATGAACCGGATCTTCACCGAGGCCAGCGTCGTCGGGATGGACGGGCACTCCGACTACGGCAACGCGCTGGCCGGATTCGCCAGGGACTACCCCGATGCCGTCACCGCGCGCAGCTCACTGCTGATCCTCGGCGACGCGCGCACCAACTACCGCGACCCGGAACTGGAAACGCTGCGGTCGCTGGTGCGCACCGCCAAGCACGCGCACTGGCTCAACCCGGAGATGGAAACCAACTGGGGTTCGGGCGATTCCGCCGCCGACAAGTACCGGCAGGTGATCGAGATGCACGAATGCCGCTCGGCCAGCCAGCTGACGGCCGTGGTGTCGATGCTGCTGCCGGTGTGAGGAGCCGACATGGATGACGCGAAACTGCTGAAGTACTGCCTGGCGAAACCCGGTGCCTGGCAGGACGAACCATGGGAAGGCGATGTTGTCGCGAAGGTCGGCGACAAGATCTTCGCGTTCCTCGGGACGACCTCGGTGGGGCTCAAGTGCGGGCGCACGCGAGAGGAAGCCGACGAGCTGACCCGGGTGTATCCGGATGATGTGTCGGCTTCGGCGTATATCGGGCGGTACGGGTGGAACGTAGTGAAGTTCGGCGGCGCGGTGCCCGACGATGAGCTGCGGGAACTCGTTGATCAGTCCTACGACGCGATTGTCGCCAAGCTGCCGAAGTCCAAGCGGCCGAAGGCCTGATCGCCCATCATCAGCGTTCGTTAAGCGAACCATTGGGCATTGCCGCAAGGATTGCCCACCATGGTCGAGAGAACGCCCAGCGGTGTGGCGGCGGTGCAGGACAGCTATACGTTTCAGGTGGATCTGCGGGGGATCGTCGACTTACTGTCTCACCACCTGTATTCCAGTCCACGCGTGTATCTGCGCGAGTTATTGCAGAACGCGGTGGACGCCGTCACCGCGCGCGCCAAGCGGGACCGTTTGGCGCCTACCGCGATTCGGATCGGCATCGACGCGACCGGCTTGCGGATCACCGACCCAGGGGTTGGCCTGACCGAGGCGGACGTACACCGATTCCTGGCGACCATCGGCCGATCGTCGAAGCGTGACGATATCGAGGGTGCGCGGCGAGAGTTCCTCGGGCAGTTCGGCATCGGCCTGCTGGCCTGCTTCACCGTTGCCGAGACGATTCGCGTCGTCACCCGGTCGGCCGACGATCCCTCGGCCGCACCGGTCGAATGGCTTGCCGCGGCGGACGGCACCTACTCGGTGCGTCTGCTCGAACCGATGGAGTATCCCGAGCCCGGCACCACGGTGCACCTGACGCCGCGAGCCGGATCGGAGTCGTGGTTCGTGCCGCGCCGGGTGATCGAACTCGCCCGCGAATACGGCTCATTGCTGCCGTACGCGGTGACGGTCGAGGCAGACGGCGTCGTCGTGCCGATCACCGACGGGCCCGCGGTGTGGCATCGGG
Source organism: Nocardia sp. NBC_01499 (assembly GCF_045040275.1). NCBI lineage: Bacteria > Bacillati > Actinomycetota > Actinomycetes > Mycobacteriales > Nocardiaceae > Nocardia > Nocardia sp. NBC_01499. The sequence continues at coordinate 7,990,312 of NZ_CP109426.1, forward strand.
ACTACCCGTCCGCCATCGAACGGCGCGACGCGCTGCTCGAATTCGGCGAGCGCACACTCGGATTCGATCCACTCGACGTTATCGAACTCGACGCGGAACTGGCCGGAGTGAGCGGCGTCGCGTATGTGCTTGCGCAGCCGGGCAATCCGGCCGAGAGCAGCGCGCACCGGGTGTATCTGAAGGGCATGCTGCTCGGCGACGCTGTGCGCGGGCTGCTGCCGGACTGGGCGTTCTTCGTGCGGTGCGTGATCGACACCGACTCGTTGCGCCCGACCGCCTCTCGCGAGGGGCTCTACGAGGACGAGCGGCTGTCCATCATCCGCGAGGTGCTCGGCGACCGAATTCGCGACTGGCTCACCGAGATCGCGGCCGAGCAGCCGCAACGGCTCGCCGCGTTCCTCGCGGTGCACGCGCTCGGCGTCAAGGCGATGGCCAGGCATTCGCCGGAACTGTTCCGGATCATGCTGCCGCACTTGGGCTTCGAGACCACCGACGGGCGGCTCCCGCTGACCGAATTCGCGCGCAGGCACCCGGTCATCCGGGTGACGGCGACGGTCGAGGAGTTCCGCCAGGTCGCCGCGACCGCGGCGGCGCAGGGGATCGGCATCGTCAACGGCGGCTACGCCTATGACCGGGAACTCGTGGCGGCGCTGCCGCGACTGCTACCCGGTGTCGAGGTGATCGACCTGGACACCGACGCCATCACGGCCGCGCTTGATCCGGTCGACCCCGCCGAGGAACTGGCATTGACGCCGGTCCTCGCCATTGCCCGCGCGGTGCTCGACCCGCTGTCCTGCGACGTGATCGTGCGTGCCTTCCACCCGGTTTCGGTGCCCGCGCTGTACCTGGACGGACGCGGCGCGCGCAACGAACGCACCAGGGCGGAGACCGCGCTCGGCGCCAACGAGCTGTGGAGCGAGATCCTCGGCGCGCTGGATGCCGCCGCGCCGCGCGCCCAGCTCGTGCTCAACCATCACAGTCCCGTCGTGCGCAGGCTGGCCCGCATCGGCGATCCGGCCTTCCTGAAGACGGCGGTGGAATCGCTGTACGGGCAGGCACTGCTGATGACCCACCGCCCGCTGCGGGCGGCCGATACGGCGCTGCTCAACCGCGCCTTCGGCGAATTCCTCAGCTGGGCAACCCAACGTGCCGCGGGCACCGGCGAAGAGACGGAGTGAAACGTGGACACCGCCGAGATCAATGAGGCGCTCGCGCACGTCTACTCGTTGCCGCACGGACGACTACGCGTCGAACGGCTGGAAATGCTTGCGGCGATGGCGAAGTCGGGCCCGGACCGGCACCTCGAGGGCCGGGTGCTGCTTGAGCTCGCCGAGTCGTACACCTACGCGAGCGAACGCGATCTGGCACCGGTCGCCTACGGCAGGCTGTTGCGGATCTACGACGAATTCCCGGCCGAGCTAGGGCCGCTGACACATTCGGTGCACTGGTACCTCAAGTGGATGACCTGGGGACTGATCGACAACCCAGCGATACCGCTGCCGACCGTCTACCGCTGGTTCGACGAGCTCGAAAAGCGTTACCGCCAGCGCGGTTACAGCCCGCGCCCGGTGCTGGCGCTGCGGGCCCAGCTGGCGCGGAAGCTGGGTGACGTCGAGGACGGTGCCCGGTTGCACGAGGAAGCCATGGGGGCGCCGCGCGACGGTATGTCCGACTGCGACGCGTGCGAACGCAACGAATGGGGCACCAGCAGAGCGGCTTTGGGGGATGACGCGGGCGCGCTCGCACACTGGCAGCCGGTCATCGACGGCGATCGCACCTGCGCGGAAGAGCCGCATCGCGTGCTGGCCCAGGCACTGCTCCCGCTGATGCGCACCGGCCGCATCGCCGACGCGCGCGGCGCACATCTGACGGGATACCCGCTGGTCCGGCACAGCGACAGCCTGCGCCCGTCGGTGGCGATGCACATCGAGTTCTGCGCATTGACCGGCAACGAGGGCCGGGGGCTGGAAATACTCGCCGAACACGCCCGCTGGCTCACCGACCCCGGCGCCGACGCCGGTGCCCGCCTCGCATTCATCACCGGAGTATGCGTGCTGCTACGCAGACTCGCCACCCTCGGCCTCGGCTACCTACCGGTCGCCGGCGAGACAGTGGATTCCATACTGGCTGAGCTCGATACGGAGATCGCCGGGTTGTGCGCGCGATACGACCTTCGCAACGGAAACGCGGCGGTGAGCACCCAGGTCACTACACGTCTCGCGAGACAGCCACTGCTGGAACGACTTCCACTCGGCTTGCGCAGTAGATTGCCGCAGGCCGCGGGGATTGTTCCTGCGGCAGGGGAGGGCGCTTTGGGAGCTGCGGCTTCTGCAGACGGTGTTGCTGCGCACGATGAAGCTTCTGCGGCCGGTGCTGCTCCTGAAGAGGGGACGTCCCCAGCAGGTGGTGTAGTTTCTGCGGATGCCGCCGCCAGAGGGGGAGGTCCTGCGGGTGGTGGCAGTTCTGTGGGCGGCGTAGCTCCTGTTGACGGGGCTGCTTCGGCAGGTGGTGCTGGTGCCGGGGGTGCTGCGGCTTCTACGAATGGTGCGGCTGCCGGAGGTGGGAGGGCCGATTCGGCGCGTGATGCCACTCCCGTGAGCGGTGATACCACGGCTAGTGGTGTCACTCCTGCGGGCAGTGCTACTCCTGCGAGCGGCGCTGCGTCTGTGGGTGGTGCCGCCACCAGTGGCGTTCCTGCTGGTGGCGGTGCGGGTGACGCTGGCCCCGCGCGTCCCGCGACGGCTGCGAATGGTGGCGCTCTCGTGGCTAGTGCTGCTCGTGTGGGCAGCGGCGTTCCAGTGGGCGGTGCCATCTCGATGGCAGGTTCCGTCTCCCGCGTCGGGGTCGGTTCGTCGGGCGGTGTTGTGTTGGCGGCCGGTGTCGGGCGAAGGATGGTCTCGTCCTTTCCCGAGGAGTGGCCCGAGGGCGTTGTCTCCGACGACGATCGTGTGGCTGAGGTGCATCGGCTGGCGGAGGTAGGTGCTGCTCGGTTGGCAGATGCTCCGGAACAGGCCGAGGCTCGGCTGCGCGAAGCGTTGACGGTCGGTGCGGGGGTATTGGCAGCAGAGCATCTGGCGCGGCTCAGTTCGCAGTTGGTGATCGCTATCGCTGGTCAACCGGATCGTGAGCTCGATCTGGCGGACGCGGCGGTGCGTGCGGCCGCGCGCTGGGAGGGGTTGTCGGAGCCGGATCTGCTGCACCACACCGTGATTGCCGCCCGAGCGTTCCATCGCGGTCGGCGACACGGCGAGGCTGCCGCCCTTTTCGAGGAGGCGATGGCGGCGGATGGGATTCCATATCCGCCAGCCGAACTGGCCGCGGTACGTGCGCAATTCGGCGAATCGTTGAACGCGCTGCACCGATACCACGACGCCGCAAGGCAGTTCGCCCAAGGCGCTCAACTGATCGAGCACGATCCGGACCGCCGCGAACTGCATGCTGAACTCGCCATGTCGGCCGCCATCGCGCTGGACTACTGCGATCAGAACGCGTCAGCGGTGGCGGCGTATCGGCGCGCGGCCGAACTGTTCGGCGATCTCGGGAACGTGGTGTCCAGGGCCCGCTGCGTGCGGTCGGCGGCCTGGCTGCAGTTGTGGGGGCTCGACGCGGAGCCGGGGCGACCGTGGCTCGACGCGATGGAGGCGCTGATCGCCGAGCTGGCGGACAGCGGCTCGGCGAGCGGGGAGGTAGCCGAGGAGCTCGCACAGACCCGTCGGGAGCTGAGCGAGATGCTCGACGCGGAAGACGGGTATGGGCTGGCGGGCGATTAACGGTCGGCCGCTCAGCGCTCGCCCGCTGCGGCTTGCCGCCCCCGGCGACCCGAACCCGACCAGTTAAGCTCGGCACTCATGCAAGAGACAGGTCGGCGCGGCCGCAAACTGGGCGTGATGGGCGGTACCTTCGACCCCATCCACCACGGTCACCTGGTCGCCGCCAGCGAGGTCGCGAATCGGTTCGCGCTCGATGAAGTGATCTTCGTCCCCACCGGTCAGCCCTGGCAGAAGGCCGATAAACAGGTCAGCCCGGCGGAGGACCGCTACCTCATGACCGTGATCGCGACCGCCTCGAACCCGAGTTTCTCGGTCAGTCGGGCCGACATCGACCGGGAAAAGGTCACCTACACCGTCGACACGCTGCGCGAGATGCGCAACAAGCATCCCGACGCCGAGCTGTACTTCATCACCGGAGCGGATGCGCTTGCCAACATCCTGACATGGCAGGATTGGGCCGAACTGTTCGAACTGGCGAGGTTTGTCGGGGTGAGCCGTCCGGGGTACGAGCTGAATACCGATCATCTCGAGGAGCATCTGCGCGATCTTCCGGCCGATGCGGTGACCATGGTCGAGATCCCGGCGCTGTCCATCTCGTCGAGCGAATGCCGTCGCCGCGCCGCCGAGAACCGGCCGGTGTGGTACCTCGTCCCCGATGGCGTGGTGCAGTACATATCTAAGCGGCACCTCTATGTGCCCGCAGGAGCGGAAGGTAGCTGAGTGAGCGAGCGTAGCGGGGGGCACCGATGAGTGCCTCTGTGGAGTCGGTCGAGATCGCGCAGGTCGCCGCGCGGGCGGCGGACGAGAAGTTGGCGCTCGACGTGGTGGTGCTCGACGTGTCCGAGCAGCTGGTGATCACCGACTGTTTCGTCATCGCCTCCGCGCCGAACGAGCGTCAGGTCAACGCCATCGTCGACAATATCGAGGACAAGCTGCGCGAGGCCGGGCACAAGCCGGTTCGGCGCGAGGGCACTCGCGAGGGACGCTGGGCGCTGCTCGACTACGTCGATGTCGTGGTGCATGTCCAGCACAACGACGAGCGCAATTTCTATGCGCTGGAACGGTTGTGGAAGGACTGCCCGGTGGTGCCGGTGGACGGCATCGGCGGACCGGAAGCGCGGGCCGCGGCGGTGAACGGTGACGCGGAGAGCGACACCGAGTGAACGAGCGAGTCATCGGTAAGGCAGCGTTGCTCGCCACCGCGTCGAGCGTCAGAAAGGCGCGACTGTGAGCGAGCGTCAGCGAGCGAACCGACGACACAGCGCGCCACTGCGCACGACGGAGCCGAGCGTCAGCGAGGCGCAGTCGTGAGCAAGTACGCCCACGTGCGCACCCTGATCCTGTTGCGCCACGGGCAAACCGAATGGAATGCCGCCGACCGGATGCAGGGCCAGATCGACACCGATCTCACCGAACTCGGCCGCCGTCAGGCGAAAGAGGCTGCGCGCGAACTTGTTTCGCGCAATGCGATCGCCATCATCGCCTCGGACCTGCGCCGTGCCTTCGAGACCGCTTCCGCGCTGGCCGATCACACCTCACTCGAGGTGGTGCCCGATCCGCGGCTGCGCGAAACCGATCTCGGCGACTGGGAAGGCTTGACCCACCTCGAGGTCGACGCCGACTACCCGGGCGCGCGCCAGGCCTGGCGGCTCGACGCCACCTACCGGCCACCCAACGGGGAGAGCAAACTCGAGGTCGGCGCGCGGTCGCTGCCGGTGGTGCGGGAACTGCTTGTCGAGCGGCAGGACTGGCCCGGCCGGACTATCATCCTGGTGGCGCACGGCGGGCTGATCGCTGGTCTCACGGCCGCGCTGCTCGATCTGCCGCCAGCGAACTGGCCCGTCCTCGGTGGACTGGCCAATACCAGCTGGGTGCAGCTCAGCAGTCACGGTCCGAGCATCGACCAGCCCGGCTGGCGCCTTGACGTGTGGAACGCATCGGCGAAGGTGGCCCCGGATGTCCTCTGAAGATCCGATTCGGCAGGTGCCGGATGAACTGTTCCGGAAGGCGTCGGCCAAACCGGAACGTTCCGTCCCGGACGCGCTGTTCGGCCCGCCCCCGGTACCCCCGGTGGTCGAGCCCGAGGCCGCTGAGTCGGGTACGGACGAGGGTGAAGCGCCGTCCGAACCTGAAGGTTCCGCTCCCGCCAGTTCGGTGGATCCACCTCCTGAACGGTTGACGCCGGTCGGTGAATCTTCCGCACCGGCCGCGGCTGGACGCGAATCAGGCGTTGCCGCAGCTGGTTCCGTCGCGGAAGCGCCCGCAGCCGAGTTACCTGCTGTCGGTGCGATCGCTGATTCGGTTTCCGCTGACTCGGCCGAAGCGGTCGAATCCGCTGTCGGCGTTGGCTCCTCGCAGGCAAGGGCGGAGTCCACCTCTCCGGCAGTCGGTTCCGGTGCTCCGGCCACCGAGACTGCCGCCGGGATCGGCTCTACGACATCCGAGTCCGCGTCTGTAGCTGTGGGTTCGGTCGCTGCGGCAGGACAATCGGCCGGAGCCGTCGAGTCGGCTGTGCCCACATCTGGTGCCCCGGCCGTGGAATCTGCTGTCGGCTCAGCGTCAGCTGAGGGCGGATCCGCCTCTGCCGCCGCAGATTCCAGCGCTTCGGCTGGCGCGTCGCCCTCGGGACGGCCCGTGCTGCTGGTGATCGCGGATTCGTTGTCCTACTTCGGGCCCAAAGGTGGGTTGGCTGCTGATCACCCGCGGATCTGGCCGAACCTTGTTGGGGCCGAGCTGGATTGGGATGTCGAGTTGGTCGGGCGAATTGGTTGGACCTGCCGGGACGCGTACTGGGCGTTGATCGGTGATCCGCGGGTGTGGGCGGCGGTGCCGCGCGCCGGTGCGGTGGTGTTCGCCGTCGGCGGCATGGACTCGCTGCCCTCGCCGCTGCCGACCGCACTCCGTGAGCTGATCCGCTACGTGCGTCCGCCTGCCCTGCGCCGCGGCGTCCGCGCCACCTACGGCTGGCTGCAGCCCAAGCTCTCGAAACTCGGTCGCCCCGTTGCGCTTCCGCCGAAGGTGAGCGTGGACTACCTGGAGCAGTCGCGAGAAGCGTTGGCGCACTTGCGTCCCGACCTGCCGTTCGTCGCGGTGCTTCCGTCCGTACACAATTGCGACGCGTATGGGCGCGTGCATTCCGGACGCGAGCGCGCGGTCAAGGCGCTGCGCGCGTGGTCGGCGCGCACCGCCGTGCCGCTGGTCGATCTCGGTGAAGCGGTGCGCGACAACATCTTCTCCGGCGACGCGAACCCGGACGGTATCCACTGGGGCTGGGCCGGGCATACCGCGGTGGCCAACGCGATGGTGAAGACCCTGCAGGAGGTTCGGTAGTCCGTGGCCGTCGTGGTCGTGACAGATTCGTCCGCCAGCCTCCCTGCCGAACTCGCCGCCGAGCTCGATATCGCCGTCGTACCACTGCATGTCCTGATCGGTGACCGCGCGATCCGCGAGGGCGTCGACCCCGTCGACATCGACTACGCCGCGGACACGGTGACCACCTCGGCCGCGTCGCCGGGCGAGCTGCGCGCTGTCTACGAACAGGCATGGGAGCTCAGCGGCGGCGATGGTGTTGTCGCGGTGCATATTTCGCGCCAACTCTCCGGAACATGGGAGGCGGGCAGACAGGCCGTCCGCGACATGGATGCCGCCGATCGGGTGCGCCTCGTCGATTCGCTCGGCGCGGGCCTGGCCACCGGGCTGCCGGTGCTTGCCGCCGCACGCCGTGCCCAGGGCGGAGCGTCGCTGGACGTCGTCTACGACACCGCGGTCGCCGCGTCGAGCCGAGCGCGCACATTCATCCTGGTCAACCGCACCGAACAGTTGCGCCGCGGCGGTCGACTGAGCGCCGCCGCCGCCTTCTTCGGCAGCGAACTGGTCACCAAACCCCTGCTGCAGATCGTCGAGGGCCGCCTCGAACTCCGCGAGAAGGTCCGCACCCGCTCCAAGGCATTCGCGAAACTCGTTGCGGCAGCGGTCGATGCGGCAGGCGAGGACGGCGCCGCCGTCGCCGTCCAGCACCTCGGCGCCGAAGACGCAGCCCAAACCGTCGCCACCCAACTCCGCGACCTGATCCCCGGCATCCGCGAACTCATCATCGCCGAATTCGGCCCCGCCCTGGGAGTCCACCTAGGAGTAGGCGCAGTAGGCGTCCTAGTCCTCCCCGGCGGCTGCACCTAACCCTTCTCGTCGCGCCGAACGGGACATAGCGGCGGCAAAGTCCGAGTAGCCGCCGCCATCATGTCCCGTTCGGCGGCCATCTGTCGGGGTGAGTGGACGGTTGCGTCGAGCGGGACATGGTGGCGGCAAACGCCGAGTAGTCGCCGCCCTCATGTCCCGTTCGGCGACCATCTGTCGGGGTGAGTGGACGTGGTTGCGTCGAGCGGGACATGGTGGCGGCAAACGTCGAGTAGTCGCCGCCCTCATGTCCCGTTCGGCGACCATCCGCCGCGGCGAACGGGGCGTGGTGGCTGCAGAGTGTGGCAACGTGTGAGAAATGGTCTCCGAAGTGTGCCACTTACGGGGATGGCCGGGTGACCGTCGTGGTCGTGAGCGGACTCGACTGCGTCGAAACGTGAGTTGCGCCGTGGTCACGCGTCGTTTGGGGGATATCGGGCTTGGTCAGTGGGCGAATTGCTGCGGTGAAGTGTGGCAAGGAGTCTCGGTGGAGTGTCACTGAAGGCGATGCCAGGGCTATCGCTGTAGGGAGTGGACGTGGTTGCGTCGAGCGGGACATGGTGGCGGAGAAGTGCGAGTAGGGCCGCCGTCATGTCCCGTTGGGCGGTCACCTGCTGAGGTGAGTGGCGTTTGGCGCCGGTTAGGTGTGGCGAGGGGTCTCGGTGGAGTGTCACTGAAGGCGATGCCAGGGCGATAGCCGTAGGGAGTGGACGTGGGTGCGCCGAACGGGACATGGTGGCGGCAAAGTGCGAGTAGTCGCCGCCCTCATGTCCCGTTCGGCGGCCATCTGCCGCGGGGAGTGGGCGTGGTTGCTTCGAATGAGACGTGGTGGCGGAGAAGTGCGAGTGGGGCCGCCGTCATGTCCCGTTGGGGTGGATGGTGGTCTGTACTTGAGTAGTACATGGGGGCGGCGGAGTATGGGAAGGGGGTGTGCTGCTCGCGGGTGATGGTGGGGCAGCAATCTTGGTGAGTGGAAGGGGGGTGTGGGGCGGGGGTGGTGGTTAAGGTCGCGGGGTGGCGAGTTCTGCGGAGCAGTCGGTTCGGTCGGTGTTGCGGGTGGTTGCGGTCGAGTGGGGGCATTCGGACGCGGAGGTGTTGCGGGCGGAGATGACGGCGGAGGTGGGGCCGCGATATGCGTACCTGGCCAAGACGCTGCGGGTGAATCCGAATGCGATAGATCCAGTGACGGTGCATCGGACGTTCGTTGTGTATGCGGGGGAGCCGGTCGGGCATGCGGCGGTGCGCTGGAACGCGGGTGAGCTCGAGCTCAAGCGTATGTACGTTCGGCCCGGCTATCGGGGGTCCGGTGTCGCGCCGCTGTTGCTCGATGCGGCGGAAGATGCTGTGCGCGAACGAGGTTTACCGCGGTTGATTCTGCAGACCGGTCATCTGCAGCCGGAGGCCGTGCGGTTCTACGAACGCAGCGGATACCACCGGATTCCGATCTTCTCGCCGTACGAGAGCCTGCCGTTGTCGAACTGTTTCGCCAAGGATCTGCCGCAAGGGCCCGATCAGCCCGCCGTGGAAGCGGATTGACGGAGGGTGCGGGCGCCGATACGGACGGCATCCCAGTCCGTCTCGGGTCGCCGCTCCATGGCCTGCGCCAGCCAGTGCGCCCGATCCTGTTGCTCGTGGTCGAACAGGGCGAGGTCGATCTCGATACCCGCTGGCGGACCGGATGATTCGAACTCGCGAATCCGGTCCTTCATCGCGGTCATCAGGGTGTGATCGAATTCGATGACGGCCGTGCGGAATTCGTCGGTCGGCATGCTGACCCGGCCGGTCGGGGGACCGGTGAACTCCATTTCGCGCTCCGGATCCGTCGGGTAACGCCAAGCGACGGTGACGGTATCGGTACTGCCGTTGACCGTGCGCCACCACCGCACGCGCGGGCCGAACCACAGGTACCCGGTGTCGAGGGTGCGCTCGCCGTACCAGGTCGACGCGGCATGGACCTCGGGTGTCTCGGTCCATGACCAGTCCGTCGATTCGGCGGCGACGAAGTCGATCAGGTCGCCGGGCACCGGCTCGAGGGCGCTCGGTAGCAACGCCAGTACGTCCTCCCAAAGGCGGGCGACGTAGTACTCCACGTAGCAGTCGTACGGCGTCTCTTGGTGACCGGCTTGGGTCCGCAGTAGTCGGGTCGAACGCTCGGAAAGACGCAGCAGCTCATGGCCGCCGAGGTCGATGTAGTACCAGCCTTCGGTGAGCGCGAACCAGTGCAGAGTCCGGTGCTGTTCTCCCCACGGCTCGACTCGGCCCAGTGGCGTCAGGCCGAAACGGAATCGGATCACCGGCCAAGTTTTGCACTTCGCAGTGCGCCACGCCCGCCGACCGATCTGTGCGCCCTCGGCGAGTTGTCCACACCCGCACAGTTATCAACAGGACGAATGAATTCCCTGGTCGGCCAAGATCTTTCGCCGCCGACCAGAACTACCGTCACCCCCATGTCACGACAGGACGAACGCGAGCGGATACAGCGACGGCTGAGCGCACTGACCAGCCGCGTAGGTGCCAGCCGGACGGGAATCGCGGGCGCAGCCGAAGCCGCACATCCCCTCGGCGGTCGCCGCGCGCATCGGGCGAGTGCGCTGCCCGCAGCAGCTCGGGGACTCGGGGATCCGGCGCGGGTGCGACGGAAAGAAGATCCAGTGCAGATGACGCATACCCGCTCGTCGGTAGGTCTGGCGCAAGGCGCGGATTGGCAGTCCACTGAGCCGGGCTCCAGCATGAGCCTAGTACTGCCCGAAATCGCGAGGTCGCTAGTAAGGACCGAGTCTTCGGTGGCTACCGCACAGGGCGCGGATGGGCGATCGGGTGAGCCGAATGCCGGAGCGAGCCAAGTACTCCCCGGTAGTTCGGAGCCACGGACACGCGGTGAGCTGTCGGGGGCTGCCGTGCGCGGTGTCGATCAGCGGTCGGACGAACTGGATTCGATTGCGAGCCAGATTGTCTCGGAAAACCCGGCACTGCGGGTACCTGCGGGATCCTCGGGAGATGCGTTGCTTAGCGGGTCGAATTCGATTGTGCACCAGTCAGTCTCGGCAGCAGAGGCGTCGATGGCGCCCGCCGATACGTCAGCGGATGCCGTGCTGCGCGCGGCTCGGCGGTTGGTGGGCTCGGGTGTTAGCCCCGTCGTGGATAACGTGCCGTCGAGGACACCCGCCGAGGACCCGGCGAATGCTGTCCTCAGCGCGGATCGGTGGTCGGGTTCCGCGGGAAAGTCGGTGCCGTCGATAGACGCCGCGTCGCAGCGGCGAGCCGGGTCGTCGGTGGATGGTGTGCTCGGTGTTGATCGGCGACGGGGTGAGGTGAGTTCGGAGGGCTTAGCGCTCTCCCAGTCGGCGGGATTGCCGGTTGTCCCCGGGTCGTCGGTGGATCGGCGGACGGGTGTGGCGGGTTCGGGTGTCAGCCCGGTGGTCTCGGCGGGAGCAGTGTCGTGGGCGCAGGCTGAGGCGTCGGAGGGTGGTGTGCTCAGCGCGGATCGGTGGTCGGGTTCCGCGGGAAAGTCGGTGCCGTCGATAGACGCCGCGTCGCAGCGGCGAGCCGGGTCGTCGGTGGATGGTGTGCTCAGTGTTGATCGGCGACGGGGTGAGGTGGGTTCAGAAGCCTCTGTGCTCTCTGAGTCGGCGGGATTGCCGGTTGTCCCCGGGTCGTTGGTGGATCGGCGGACGGGTGTGGCGGGTTCGGGTGTCAGCCCGGTGGTCTCGGCGGGAGCAGTGTCGTGGGCGCAGGCTGAGGCGTCGGAGGGTGGTGTGCTCCGCGCGGACCGGTGGTCGGGTTCGGCGGGGAAGTCGGTGCTGTCGGTGGGCGGCGCGTCGCAGGGGCGAGCCGGGTCGTCGGTGGATGGTGTGCTCAGTGTTGATCGGCCATGGGGTGAGGTGGGTTCAGAAGCCTCGGTGTTCTCTGAGTCGGCAGGTTTGCCGGTTGTCCCCGGGTCGTTGGTGGATCGGCGGACGGGTGTGGCGGGTTCGGGTGTCAGCTCGGTGGTCTCGGCGGGAGCAGCGTCGTGGGCGCAGGTTGAGGCGTCGGAGGCTGTTGTGCTCAGCGTTGATCGGCGATCGGGTGTGGTGGGTTCAGGTGTTAGCCCGGTGGTATCCGCGGGTGCGGCGTCTCGGGTGCATGGCGAGGGGTCGGAGGGGGCTGTGGTCGGCGCGGATCGGTGGTCGGGGGCGGGGAGGGCGGGGGTGAGTGGGGTGGCTTCGCGTTCGGGGCGGTGGGATCTTGTGCAGTTGCCTTCTAGGGCTGAGGTCGGGGGCGGTGGTGCGGGGGAAGATGGGGTCGGAGAGGTGCGTTCGCCGGCGTGGTTGGATGAGCCTGCTGGGGGTGGGGGATGGCGGGATCGGCTTGTGCCGGAGCGGTTTCGGGGGATTCGGGTTGATCCGGGGCGGCGGGGTGTGTGCGCGTTGCTGGTTGTTGGGGTGGTGGCGATGGCGGTGGCTGCTGTCGTCTTGTTTCGTGAGCGGCCGGTTGCTCGACCGGTGCCGCCGCTGGCTGCCGTGCGGACGACCACGACTCCTGCTGTTGCGCGGATGTCGAGTGCGGTGCCGCCGAGTGCGGCCGGATCGCCTGGCGCGGCACCCGCATCGCCTGGCGCGGCACCCCTACCGGCCGAGCCGGGCGCGGCATCTGGCGCCGAATTGGTGGTCAGTGTCGTCGGGTTGGTGCACCGGACCGGGTTGGTGCGGTTGCCTGCGGGATCGCGCGTCGCCGATGCCCTGGTGGCGGCAGGTGGTGCGCAGGATGGCGCTGACCTTGCCGGACTCAACCTGGCGCAGCGGCTACTCGATGGTGACCAGGTGCTCGTCGGACCATCGGGACCGAACCCGGGCCCACCGCAACTCGGCAGCGCGACAATCAACGCGGGCGGCCGCAGCCCGGCCGCACCGTCCGGATCCGCCCATCCGACAGCCCCTTCGGGCCGTGTCGACCTCAACACCGCCACAGCGTCCGAACTCGAGGCCCTCCCCGGCATCGGCCCGGTAACCGCCAAGGCCATCGTCGCCTGGCGCACCGCGCACGGCCGCTTCACCGACATCACCCAACTCGGCCAGATCGACGGCATCGGTCCCGCCCGCCTGGCCCGGCTGCGCGAGCTGGTGAAGGTATGAGGTCCGAAGGTGACGATCCGGAGCGCGATGAGGCCGACGGCGAACCGCAGGTGCTCGATGCCCGGTTGTTGCCCGCGGCGTTGTGCTGTTGGGCGGCAACGATTGTCGCGGTGACGGCGGGGTGGTTGGCGGGGTTGTTGCTTGCCGCGGCGTTAGTGGTGCTGGCGATCGGCTTGTGGGTGTTGCTGCTGTGGGCGATCGCGCATCGGGCGGAACGGCGGCGGGCCGTGGCGATCGTTGCGCTAGCGGCGGTACTGCTGGCAGCCGGGTTCGCGGTGGCTGCGGCGTGGCGGGAGCATCGGGTGGCGACGCATCCACTGCGGGCGGCGTCGGGGCTGTCGCTGCGTGTGGTGATGACACCGAGCGGAGATCCGAAGCCAGTGCGTGGCACCTCATTTGGCGGCAACCGGTGGGTTGTGCGGGGCAGTCTGAACGAGTATCAGTTCGGCGAAACGACGGTGCGGGTCGGTGGGGCGGTAGTGGTTCTGGCGTCCGGCGACGGATGGGCCGAACTGTCGCCAGGACAGGCGATCGAGTTCCAGGCGCGGGCGGATCTGCCCCGAGGTCGCGATCTCACCGTGGCGACACTGCGGGCGCAGGGAGCGCCGAAGGTTGTCGGTGCGTTGCCGTGGTGGCAGCGCGTAGCCCGTTCGGTGCGTACGGATTTCGCGACCGCAACATCCCGGGCATTGCCCGCTGAACCGGCCGGACTGTTGCCCGCACTGGTCGACGGGGACACCTCCGCGCTACCCGATGATCTTCGCGAAGAGTTCGAAATCGCAGGCCTGGAACACCTTTGCGTGGTCAGCGGCGCCAATTTCACGATTCTGCTCGGCGCGGTGCTCTTAGCGGTGCGGGTGCTGACCCTCGGTCCGCGCACCGGAGCGGTGGTCGCGGGGGCGGCGCTGGTGATGTTCGTGATCGTCGCACGGCCTGACCCGAGCGTGCTGCGGGCCGGAGCGATGGGCGCGATCACCTTGCTGGCCTTGGTGACCGGGCGTCGGAAACAGGCGCTACCCGCTCTCTGCGCGGCGGTCATCGGCCTGCTCGCCGTGTGGCCTGCGCTCGCGGTTTCCGCTGGCTTCGCTTTGTCGGCGTGCGCGACCGCCGGATTGATCCTGCTGGCACCGAGTTGGGCGGACTGGCTGCGGGCGCAGGGTTGGCGGCACATGCCTGCCGAGATCGTCGCGGTGGCAGTCGGCGCGTTCATCATCACCACGCCGCTGGTGGTCGCCTTGGACGGGAAGCTCAGCCTGGTCGCGATTGTCGCGAATGTTCTTGTGGAGCCGGTGATCGCGCCGATCACGGTGATCGGCGCGATCGGCGCGGTGCTGGCCTGCGTCTGGTCGCCGTTGGCCGAGCTCGTAGTGCATTGTGTAATACCGCCGATGTGGTGGTTGCTGTTCGTCGCCGAACACATGGCCGATGTGCCCGGCTCATCCATCGAGGTGCCCAGCGGAACGCTCGGCGGACTGATCGCCTTCGTGGTGGTCTCGACGGGCATCCTCGTGTTGCGCTTCGCAGCGATGCGCAGGGTGATCCTGACCGTGGCCTTCGGCGTGGCGGCGGTGTTCATCCCGGTGCGGATCTGGCATCCCGGATGGCCGCCGACCGGCTGGGTGCTGGCCGCCTGTGATGTGGGGCAGGGGGATGGGCTCGCCTTATCGGTCGGTGACGGCACAGCGGTAGTGATCGATGTCGGGCCAGAACCGCGTCCGATCCGAAATTGCTTGGACCGCTTGCATATCTCGCGGATCGCGCTGCTGGTGTTGACTCATCCCCATGCTGATCACATCGGCGGCATCAGCGGCGCGCTGGACGGGCGTGCCGTGGACGCGGTGGCGGTCGGTCTGCATGAGCTCGATGGGTTGACGCCCAGCGCTGGTACGTCGGTGGGCGAGGATGCGCAGTCGGACCAGGCTGCGCAATCGCGTTCCACCTCGGAGGTCGGGCGTGCGTTCGGGACCGGATCGACAAGTGGTGAGTGCGGATTGCCCGCCGCTCAGCATGATTCGGCGCGTAGTGAGAATGGTTCTGCGAGTGGCGGATCCGGGTCGGCGGACGAGCATTGCGAGCCGACCAGCAATTCGTGCAAGCCGACCGACAAGCGATGCACGTCGCCACTCGACCGATCGTCGGCGAATGACTCGCATGGGGCGGCTGCGCGACGTGGACCGCGGGTAGAGGGGCTGGCGCATGTCGTGGAGGTTGCCGGAGAGGCTGGAATCCCACTTCTGGAGCTGTCGGCCGGACAGGTATTCCGTTTCGGCACAGTCGAATTGGAGGTACTCGCGCCCGAGATCGATGGACCGCGGCCCACTCCCGGCGCCGAAGCCGACGACGCCAACGATCGTTCGATTGTTATCGCCGCGACCACGCCCGCAGGGCGCATCCTGCTCACCGGTGACATCGAGGCTTCCGCGCAACGCGCGCTACTGCAGACCGGCACCTCGCTGCAGGCAGATGTTTTGAAGCTCCCACATCACGGATCACGAACCACCACAACAGAATTCCTCGCCGCCGTCCACCCGCGGCTCGCCGTGGTCAGTGTCGGCGCCGACAACACCTTCGGTCACCCGAATGTCAGCGTTCTCACGGAGCTGTCCACCCTCGGCACCACCGTGGCACGCACCGACCAACGCGGTGATGTGCTGGTACTGGGCGACGGGCAATCACTCCGCCTAGTGACCTCCCGATGAAGTCACCCGACCAGCTGCTGTGGCCGCCGCGTACGCATGTGGGAGAACGCTTCGACCGGCTCGATACCGAGTTGACCTGGCGCGTTGTAGACGCGAGTTGCCGAGTTCTGCGCGGGGCTCGGTGAACACGCGGAACCTGCGGGGCGGGTCTGTCGGTGGGGGACCGTAGGATGCCTGCCGTGACCGAGCCCAGCGAGCGTCAGCGAGTGGACCATCGATACGGCGTGCCTTCGCCCGTGGCGGAGGCGAACGTCGGCGAGGTGGCGTCATGACCGAGCGGCCCGCGCTGCACCTGGTACTCGGTGACGAAGAACTGCTCGTCGAACGTGCGGTGGGGGAAGTCACCGCGCAGGTGCGCGCGCTCGCGCCGGATGCCGAGGCGGTGCCGGTCGATCGGATGCGGGCAGGTGACGCGAGCACCGCGGAGCTGGCCGAGTTGTTGAGTCCGTCGCTGTTCGCCGAGGACCGGGTGATCATCCTGGAGTCGGCGGCCGAGGCGGGCAAGGACGCGGTCGCGGTGATCACCGCCGCCGCGGGTGACCCGCCCGAGGGTGTGGTGCTGGTAGTGCTGCATTCGGGGGGTGGACGAGCAAAGGCATTGGTGCCCGCGCTGCAGAAAGCCGGTGCGGTGGTGCACGATTGCGCCAAGCTCACCAAGTCGGCTGAGCGCGTGGAATTCGTGCGCGGTGAGTTCCGGACCGCCGGGGTGCGCGTCGCGGGCGACGTCGTGCAGGCGATGTTGGAGTCGGTCGGGTCCGACCTGCGCGAACTCGCCGCCGCCTGTTCGCAACTCGCCTCCGACACGGGCGGCAAGATCGACGTCGCCGCCGTGCACCGCTACTACTCCGGCAAGGCCGAGGTCTCCGGTTTCGACGTGGCCGAGCTCGCCGTCACGGGCGACCGCCCCGGCGCGATGGAGGCGCTGCGCTGGGCGAACGACCGCGGCGTCCCGCACGTGCTGCTCGCCGACGCCCTCGCCGATTCCGTGCACACCATCGCCCGAGTCGGCTCAGCGGGCCGCGGCGACCCGTTCAAACTCGCCCAGCAACTCGGCATGCCGCCCTGGAAGGTCAAAAAGGCCCAAGCCCAGGCCCGCAACTGGACCCCAACCACCATCGGCTCCGCCCTCCAGGTAGTCGCGGCGCTGAACGCCGACGTAAAAGGCGGCGCCGCCGACGCCAACTACGCCCTAGAACACGCCCTCACCCAAATCCTCGACCTACACTCCGCGGGCTGATCGCGGCCCAACGTCGAACTGTACGAAATCGACTGGGCCGCACAGGAGTTGAACGGGTAACGGGGGGACTGGTCGGCTCGCCCAGCCACTGGGCCACCAGTAGGCCTTACCCTCGGAATATAAGCGTGGACCCGATTTTCGGAAGGCCTGACCGGTCAAATTGGGCATCGCGGGGGTGTGACCAGACACTGATCCCCCTGCACACCACGAAACTGTCATCGTCGGAGTTCAGCGCGAGACACCACATCTTCGCCGCATGCCGCTCGGGAACGTCGGCGAACTCGAGAATATCCGCGGCTCGAGGGCCGTCCGCGACAAAGATATGGAGCCTTTCATACACAGTTTTGAGCTTCATACCCAAAACGCCGGTGAACCAGATCTCAATGAAGTCGTCGTTGGATCCAGCATCGACAGTCCGGAACGAAAGCTCCGAGTGGCCGACTCTGTATTGCCATGGCCGGAACCTACGGTCGAAGGAGAGGGGGAGGCCCGCGCTCGGCCCCTCCTCACCTTTCGGTGAACCGGTTATCAACAGGGCTCCCATCTCGGTGGAACGTAACTCGCGACCAACGCGAGCGTATGTCGGCGACGATACCGACTGACCCGTTGGGGCACAGGGGCTTTCGCGCTCCAAGCGTATGGGGAATCCGTGGTTCCAACGCCGTTTCGCTTGCCCAGAGTTTCCGGGGCGCCGGTTCAGTGGGTACAACGGTCGTGTAACGACCAGATAGAAAGTTCGAGGACCGCTGTGAACGATCGCATACAGGGTCATCAGCCGCACATAAATCTATCCGCCGAAGATCCTCGGTTGAGCGTGCGAGTGGCCGACCAGCGTGATCTGCAACGCCTGCAAGATGAGGCGATGGCGCTACATCTGGCCGCATGGAGCTCGAATAATGCCCTCGCCCATCAGGTCTCGGCCGACTCGGTAGCGTTCCTGTGCCCGGTGTTTCGAAACGGCGCACCGGTGGATGAACCCGAATCCTATCGGTGCTACATCTGGTTCGTGGAGCGTCCCGAAGCGTCCCACGGAACCGGAGAGCGCGGGGCGGTGTCTCTGATGGATGTCACCGTGGAGTCCTTCGAGTCGCTACGTGAAGTAACGGACCCGGTACGACTCACCGCCATCGTCCGCTACTTATTCGACAGCCACCCGCCGACCGCGTTGGATTGACCAGCTATGCGTTGCTGCCGATGCGCGCGGTATAGCGATCCGCGACCGGATTCGTCAGCGATATCGTGCGCGGGCTGACGGGACGTGCATTGGCTGTCTGTTGGCCTATTCGGTTGGTGATGCTGAATGTGTGCTCTGACACATGTGGTGGAGAACTCAGTGGTGGGGATCGCGGGATCGTTCGGATGTGGGTGGTTTCTGTGTTCGGTGGGATACCGGTGTTAAATCGCAACGTCAGGTGAGGTTTGTCCGGTATCTGTGGGGTGGTGGGGAACGTTCTTTGTGCGGCCTGGATGGCGGTTTCGCCCGGGATTTAGCCAATTGCTGACTATTCACTTCATGTCAAACTGGAATTGGTTATGGACGAGAGAAATGCGCCGGGGTTTCCGGTTGATGATTCCCGGCGGGACCGTGCGTGGCACGTTCGACGGCGGCGGAGTGGCGCCCGTCGGAGGGCGGAGCGGCGGGTGGGGCGGACCTTGCTGAAAGTGGTGGTTGGGGGATTGTCGATAGTGGTGTTGGTTGGCACCGCTGTTGGGTTTGCGACGGAGGGGCGGTTCGACAGGGGATTCACCAGATCGGCGGCGTTGGGGGTGGATGCGCCTCGATCGTTGGCGGGGGACGTGAATGTTCTGTTGATCGGGCTGGACACTCGCAAGGATCAGGATGGGAATGATCTGCCGAAGGAGATCCTTGATCAGTTGCATGCGGGGGACGGTGAAGAGGGCGGGTACAACGCGAATACGCTGATTCTGGTTCATATTCCGGCGGATATGAAAAAGATTGTTGCGGTGTCGATTCCGCGTGACGATTACGTCAAGGTGTCCGGCATTCCCGGCTACACCAACGTGAAAATCAAGGAAGCGTATGGCCTGAAGAAGGCAGCCGTGCAGGATCAGCTGATCAGTCAAGGCGTGACCGACAGCAAGGCGTTGGAGCGGGCGGGGCGCGAGGCGGGACGGGCTTCGATTGTGCAGGCGGTTCGGGATCTGACCGGGGTGCCGATCGATCGGTTCGGCGAGGTCACGCTGGCGGGCTTCTACGACTTGGCCAAGGCGCTCGGCGGTGTAGAGGTGTGTCTCAACAAGCCGGTGAACGACAGCTACTACTCCGGTGCCGATTTCCCGGCGGGTAGGCAGCGGCTCGATCCGGCCCAGTCGCTGGCGTTTGTCCGGCAGCGGCACGGCTTGACGAACGGCGATCTCGATCGGACCCACCGTCAGCAGGCATTTCTCACCTCGGTGGCGCTCGATCTGCGGCAGGCGGGCACGTTCACCGATGTCGGCAAGCTGTCCGCGCTGATGGACGTCGCGCACCGCAATATCGTGCTGTCCGACGGCTGGAACATCACCGACTTCCTGCGCACCCTCGGCTCGTCCGAGAGCCCTGCCGTCGAATTCCGCACTCTTCCGGTGCTTCGCTACGACAACATCAACGGTCAGGACGTCAATATCATCGACCCCGCGGCCATCCGCCGCGAGGTGCGCGCCGCGTTCGGCGACCCGGATCCCACTGTCGCACTGTTCAATCCGGCCCACCCGCAGACGCTGTCAACCACCGATCCGCAGGCTGGATCCGCAATGCCGACACCGGATGTCGGAAAGCCGGTCGACGCCACCATTACCGGCGACACCATCCCCTGCGTCAACTGACCTGCTGGAAAGCGTTGTACCAGAATCGATCTCGCGGCGGTGAGCGCGTTGGGCAGTGGTGATCGGCACGCCCCGACCCGTGGTCAGCGCAAATCTCGACCGAAGTATCGACTCTCGGGCATGCCGAGGTAAATACCGAAACCGGGGATCGCCAAGTAACCCGCGGAGACGTAAAGGGCGATGGCCTCCGGTTGCATAGCACCGGTCTCCAGAACCATCCGCCGCCGCCCGGCCGCCGCGGCGCTCTGCTCGACGGCGGCCAGTAGCTGCCTGGCCAGGCCGCGGCCGCGAACCTCGACGGCCACGTACATACGTTTGAGTTCGGCATCTCCGTCACGGAAGTGGGGCTCGTCGCTGTCGTGCGCACGCCAGCCAGCGCAGGCCACCGGAACGCCGTCGAGATAGCCGATCAGGAATGTACCGCGGGGTGGTTCGAACTCGGCTGGATCGGTCGGGCTCGCATCCGGCTCGCCGTAGCGCGCCACCAGGTCCTGCTGGATCGCCGCGATCAGCTTCCGCGCATCCGGACTGTCGTACGCCCGTGCCGCCAGATCCATATCGGCAAGACTAGCGAAACGGGTTGCGCAGTACCCGATCGAGCGCCGCGCTTGCCTGCTCAGCGGGCATCTCGCGGATCCTGCAAGCGGACGTGCTGTCGTTGCCATGAATCATGATGTCTACCAACGGATCCAGCGGACTCACGCCGGGCGCTCGGTGCGCCGATCCGGCCGATTCGCGCAGTTGCGTGATCAGCTCGGCGAGGGTGTATCGGCAGCGCGGTCGCGGGCTATCCACTGGGTCCTCCGCGTTCGGTGTTGTCACCGGTAAGGCCGGGGATTTCACCGCAATGCCGGAAAGGCACAGCCTTGCGTGGCGGTGCGAGGCATACTCGCACCGCCGCGTAACCCGTTGCTCAGGAGCGCTTTTGGATCTTCAGATCGCCGGAGATGACGCCCTGGGTCATCGGTGCCGCCAGCATGTCGTGCGGGAAGCCGAGTTCGATGGCGCTTGCCCGCTCCAGTCGAGCCAGCTGTGCGGTGTCGAATTCGACCTCGAGCGCGCCGAGGTTGTCCTCGAGCTGGTTGGTGGTGCGCGCACCGATGATGGGCGAGGTCACCCCGGGATTGCGCAACGTCCAGGCCAGCGCGACCTGGGCGGGCGTCTTGCCGATCTCGCCGGCGACCTCCTTCACCACATCGGCGATGGCCAACGAGTTCTCGGTGAGCGAACCCTGTGCCGCCGCAACGTTTTTGCGGGTGCCCTCGGGTGAGCTGTCCGCCTCGTGGTCCAGGTCGTCGCGGGTGTACTTGCCGGTGAGCACGCCGCTGCCGAGCGGCGACCACGGGATAACGCCGAGACCCATCTCCCGCGCCATCGGGATGAGGTCACGTTCGACGGTCCGCTGGATCAGGCTGTATTCGATCTGCAGCGCGACCAGTGGCGACCAGCCGCGCAGGTCGGCGATCGTCTGCATGCGCGACACCTGCCACGCCGGCGCATCGGAGATGCCGACGTAGAGCACCTTGCCCGAACGCACGAGATCGTCCATGCCACGCAGGATTTCGTCGACGGGGGTCATGAAATCCCAGACGTGCAGGTACAGCAGATCGATGTAGTCGGTGTTCAGCTTGCGCAGGCTCGCCTCGACCGAGGCGAACATGCTCTTGCGGTTGTTACCACCGGAATTGGGGTCACCCTGGCGGCGCAGCATCGTGTATTTCGTTGCAAGCACCAGGCTTTCGCGATTGTCCGCGGTGAATTCGCCGAGCAGTTGCTCGGAGGTGCCGTTGGTGTACTGGCTCGCCGTGTCGATGAAGTTTCCGCCGCGATCGAGGTAGGTGTCGAAGATCTTGCGCGCCTCGTCTTTATCGGCACCCCAACCCCAGTCGGCGCCGAAGGTCATCGTGCCGAGAGACAGCGGAGACACCCGAAGACCCGAGCGGCCGAGCAGCCGGTAGGTATCGAGGGTGAGTGCTCCGGACATGTCCAGCTCCTTGTCGTTGGTGCGTCTTTGTTGATGAAACCCAGTCTGGAACTGTGCGCGGAGATGGGTAAGGGAAGCTTTTTCCTGGGAAAGCGAGTCCTATGCAGCCGTAACATCAAAGGCGATGACTGGAACTGTGAACGCGAGAAACGGCGCGAAGGTGGGAACCGACGGCCACAGGGGGTCCGTGAGCGCGGCGAATCCAACACAGGAATTGGCGGCTTTCCTGCGGGACCGGCGCGAACGCCTGACGCCGGGCGACCTCGGGCTGCCGCCGCGCAGGCAGGCGCGGCGCACGCCGGGGCTGCGGCGTGAGGAAGTCGCGGAGCTGGCGGGGGTCAGTACCGACTACATCGTCCGGCTGGAGCAGGGGCGCGGCCTGCGCCCGTCCGCGGACGTGCTGGAGGCCCTGTCCCGTGCGCTGCGGCTGGATACCGACGAGCGCGCCTATCTGTTCGATCTGGCCAAGCAGCGGCAGCCGAACGCTGGAAAGCCGAGCACCGCGCCCGCGCCCGCGCTGGCCATGCTGGTGCACGATCTGTCGCCACTACCGGCGATGCTTGTCAACCATCGCTACGACATCCTGGCCTGGAATCGGGAGATGGCGCGGCTGATCATCGACTTCGACACGCTGCCGCCGCGGCATCGCAACACCATGTGGCTGTGCCTGATGGAGCCGAGCATGCGCGATTTCTACGTGGAGCGTGAGCGCATCATCCGCGAGGGCATCGCCGATCTGCGTGCCGCCTGGGCGGCGCATCCCGAGGATCAGGTGCTCGGCGATCTGATCGCCGACTTCACCCGCAGCGCCGAGTTCGAGCGGGCATGGGCCCAGCACGACGTCAAGGTGAACGGTCGAGGGGCCAAGCCGCTGCGGCACCCGATTGTCGGGCAGGTGGTGGTCAATTACGAGGTGCTGATGCCGATACAGGATCCTGACCAGCGCATCATCATCTATCGAGCGGCCGATGAGGATTCTCAGACGGCGCTGGACCGGCTTGCGGCCGATCCGGCGCCGTTGGTCGATCGGACACCGCCAGGACTCACTCCACAGAGCTGAGTACTAGCTCCTCTTCTTCTTCCTCGGACTCTTCATAGCGGCCCTCCCAGTCGTCGTAGACAGGTACTTCGTCGTCCCGCGTGACAACCCACTCCAACGAGTAATTGCCCTCATCGTCGATGGGAACCATCACGTTCTCGATCTTCACCCCGATGCCAAGGACCTCGGCGGCCCGGATCACGTCCGGCAGATCCTCGCCACGGACCACGGTCTGATTGGCGTAAACGGTAACCATGCGCCGAATGGTAGCTGGAACCACCGACAGGCTGTGGCCCGATCCGGAATCCTCGGAGATGAACAGTCTGCTGAGCAGGTCATGAGCACGACAAAAGCCGCCGTGGTCGTCGAGGCCACGGCGGCTGCGTCACAAACATGCGGTACCGGATCGGTACCGGGAAATCAGATCTTGTTCAGAGCCAGCGCGAGGGCCGACTTCTTGTTGGCGGCCTGATTGGCGTGGATGACGCCCTTCGAGGCAGCCTTGTCGAGCTTGCGGCTCGCGGTCTGAAGCTGCGCGGCGGCCTTCTCTTTGTCGCCGGCCGCGGCGGCTTCCCGGAAGCTGCGGATCGCGGTGCGCAGCGCGGACTTGACCGACTGGTTACGCTTGCGCGCCTCCTCGTTGGTACGGATCCGCTTCAACTGGGACTTGATGTTGGCCACGCCTGTTTCCTCGTGTTCCTGTCGCTGAGTGGTTTGTGCTGGAAAGTTCGTACGCGTGCGTCGCACCCTCGGTAAACGGGTAACGCAACGCCGAAGGTCGAGGATACCAGCCGCCGGTCGGCGCACGAAATCAGCACTGGACCGCCTGGGTAAAAGACACCAACCGGTCGGTGTAATGACCGGGCAATTCGCCAGTAGCGGACTAGTGATGCGAGAAATTTACCTGTGTCACACACAGCATTGCCGCTGCGTGTAGCACGATTTTTGCATGACTCCCGCCTCCCCGCCACGTTCGGCGCGATCCGGCGCGTCCGGACCGGTCGGTATGAACGGGCGGGCCGTCGGCAACGGCAAGGTCGCGCCCCCAGGGCTATTCGAGGGTTATCGCCCGGGCCGCTACGCCGACGCGTTCGACGAGATGTTCGATGCCGCGGGCCGGGTGCGGCAGCCGTACAAGGGACTGTTCGCCGCGCTCGCGCCGATCGATGTGGCAGACCTCGCCGCACGCTCGGACGCGCTCGACCGCGCGTTCATCGACCAGGGCATCACCTTTTCCCTGTCCGGGCAGGAACGGCCATTCCCGCTGGATCTGGTGCCGAGGGTGATCGCGGCCGCCGAGTGGGCCAAGCTCGAGCGCGGGATCAAGCAGCGGGTGGTCGCGCTGGAGCTTTTCCTCGCCGACGTGTACGGCGAGCAGAACATCCTGCGCGACGAGGTGATCCCGAAACGCCTGGTCACCTCGTGTCAGCACTTCCATCGCGAGGCCGCGGGGCTAGTGCCGCCGAACGGGGTGCGCATCCATGTGGCCGGTATCGACCTCATTCGCGACGAGCGCGGCGACTTCCGGGTGCTGGAGGACAACCTGCGCTCGCCGTCCGGGGTGTCGTATGTGATGGAGAACCGGCGCACCATGGCGCGGGTCTTCCCCGACCTGTTCTCCTCGCACCGGGTGCGTGCGGTCGGCGACTACCCGGGGCACCTGCTCGCGGCGCTGCGCAAGTCGGCCGCGCCGAACGAGGCGGATCCGACGGTGGTCGTGCTCACGCCCGGTGTGTACAACTCGGCATACTTCGAGCATTCGCTGCTGGCCAGGCAGATGGGCGTGGAACTAGTCGAGGGGCGGGACCTGTTCTGCCGCGACAACCTCGTGTACATGCGGACCACGGCGGGTGAGCGGCAGGTCGACGTGATCTACCGCCGAATCGACGACACGTTCCTTGATCCCATGCATTTCCGGCCGGACTCGGTGCTCGGCGTCGCCGGCCTGCTCAATGCCGCGCGGGCGGGCAATGTCGTGATCTCCAGTGCGGTCGGCAACGGCGTCGGCGACGACAAGCTGATCTACGCCTACGTGCCGACGATCATCGAGTACTACCTCAACGAGAAGCCGGTGCTGCCGAACGTCGACACCTACCGCTGCTGGTTGGACGACGAGCGCGACGAGGTGCTCGATCGGATCGCCGAGCTGGTGGTCAAGCCGGTCGAGGGTTCCGGCGGGTACGGCATCGTCATCGGGCCGGACGCGACGCCGCGGGAACTGGACGCCTCGCGCCGACGGATCAGGGCGGACCCGCGCGGATGGGTCGCACAGCCGGTGGTGCAGCTGTCCACCGTGCCGACGAAGGTCGGGAACGAGCTGGTGCCGCGCCACGTCGACCTGCGGCCGTTCGCGGTCAACGACGGTGACCAGATCTGGGTGTTGCCCGGCGGGCTGACCAGGGTCGCGCTGCCAGAGGGGTCGCTGGTGGTCAATTCCAGTCAGGGCGGGGGGAGTAAGGACACCTGGGTGTTGTCCGGGCGGGATTCGCTGGCGGATCGGGAACTGTCCGGTGCCGAGTTGGTTGGTGAACCGCCGCAATCGGATTCGCGGGAGGTGGGACGCGATCTGACGGCGTCGCAGGCGAATCAGCAACAGCAGCAACAACAGCAAGAGCAGCGGCAGTCGCAAGGAGGGCGACTACCGGAGCAGGAGCAGAGGCAGTCGCAGAGTGGGCGACTATCGAAGCAACACGAACTACCTCAGTTGCAAGGTGATCGACTATCGAAGCAACAGGAACAACGCCAGTTGCAAGGTGGGCGACTATCGGAGCACGAGCAGCGCCAGCCCCACAGTGGGCGACTATTGGGGACCGGACAGCGTCAGTCGCAAGGCAGTCGGCCGCCGGACCATGAGCAGCGTCGATCGCGGGGTGGGCGGCTATCCGAGGACGAGCAGGGCCAGTCGCCGGGCGAACGATTATCGGAACGCCAACAGCGTCAGTCGCCGGGCAGGCAATCTCAGCAGCGGCAAGGGTGGTGATGCGCTGATGTTGGCTCGCAATGCGGAATCCCTGTATTGGATCGGACGTTACGTAGAGCGCGCTGACGATACCGCGCGGATTCTCGATGTCGCGGTGCATCAGCTGCTCGAGGACGCGACCGTTGATCCGGATCGGACTTCCCGAGTCTTGTTGCGGGTGCTCGGTATCGAGCCGCCGGACGGGACGTTGGATGTCTGGTCGGTTACCGATCTTGTCGCCTTCAGTCACGACGGTGGCTCGATTATCGATTCGATCGCGAATGCTCGTGAAAATGCCAGGGGGGCAAGGGAAGTCACCTCCAGTGAGATGTGGGAATGTTTGAACGCGACCTATATCGGGCTGGCGGTGGCGGAGAAGGCGGCGCGCAGTCTCGGTCCGCACGAGTTCTTCCACTATGTGCAGGATCGTGCGGCGATGTTCGCCGGATTGTCCGACTCCACGCTCAGCCGCGACGACGGCTACCGCTTCCTGCTGCTCGGCCGATCCATCGAACGCGTGGATATGACTGTGCGGCTGTTACTTTCGCGCGCCGGTGACCGCACCTCCTCGCCCGCCTGGGTGACCGTGCTGCGCTCGGCCGGGGCGCACGACACCTATCTACGCACCCATCGCGGCGCGCTCGACGCCAACCTGGTCGCCGAATTCATCCTGCTCGACCGGCTTTTCCCGCGATCGGTGTTCCACTCGGTACGGGTGGCGGAAACCTGTCTTGCCGAACTGGATCAGCGGCCGAGCAGCCGGGTCGGGGCCAGGCATGAGGCGCAGCGGTTGCTCGGGCGCGCGCGTAGCGAGCTCGAGTTCCTGCCGCCTGGTGTGCTGCTGGAGGATCTGCAAAATCGATTGCTGTTGTTGCAGAAGGCATGTCGTGACGTCAGCGAGGCGATCGCGCTGCAGTACTTCCATGCGGCGCCCTGGGTGGCGTGGACCGATCTGCACAGTAATCGGGACGGCCAAGTTCAGGTGGAGGGGGAGGTATGAGCTGGCGGATCCGGGTGGTGCACACCACCGGTTATGTCTATGACGCGCCGGTGACGCGGTCGTTCAACGAGGCTCGGCTCACGCCGCGTGCCGACAGCAGGCAGAACGTGATCCTCAATCGAGTCGAGACGGAGCCCTCCACTCGCTCCTACCGCTACACCGATTACTGGGGCACCGCGGTCACCGCGTTCGACTTGCACGCTCCCCATACCGAATTGGAGGTCACCGGCTCGTCGGTGGTGGAGACCGAGCCGTTCGCCGGTCCGGCCGAGGAGTTGGACTGGGATCAGTTGCGTACCGCGCGGATCGTCGACCGTTTCGACGAAATGCTCGCGCCCACTTCGTATGTGCCGAGCGATCGCAAGCTGGCAAGTATCGCCAAGCAGTTGGCCAAGGGCCTGCCGCCCGCGAAAGCCGTTGTGCGCGCTGCCGAATGGGTGCATCGGGAGATGAACTATCTCGCGGGCACCACCTCGGTGCACACCTCGGCGGTGCAGGCGTTCGCCGAACGCCAAGGCGTCTGCCAGGATTATGCGCACCTGACCCTGGTGCTGTTGCGCAGCATGGGCATTCCCAGCCGATACGTCTCCGGCTATCTGCACCCGAACCCGGCCGCCGAGATCGGCGTGACGGTGGCCGGCCAGTCACACGCCTGGATAGAGGCGTGGACCGGCATGTGGTGGGGCTACGACCCGACCAACAACATCGCCATCAACGAACAGCACATCTCGGTCGGTGTCGGCCGCGATTACGCGGATGTGCCGCCGTTGAAAGGCATATTCTCCGGAGGTGGCTCCACAGATCTCGAGGTCGTTGTAGAGATCACCCGACTCGCGTAGCGTCCGTGATACAACCCGTTGATCTTGAACGGCTCTGTTTTCTAAGCGGTACCACGGCTGGCAATAGCTACTCGTCTGGAACGCGGAAGGTGGACAGATGTCAACGGCTCAAGAGTTTGTCGAAGAGGTCGCCGAATACGGGCCCATTCCCGACACCAAGAAATGGGGCGCGGAAGCGCTCGGCACCTTTGTTCTGGTGATGGGCGGTGTCGGCACCGCGGTGCTCGCGGGGGAGCGGGTCGGCGCGCTCGGGGTGGCGCTCGCCTTCGGGCTCACACTGTTGTTCCTTGTCTACGCGATCGGGCCGATCTCCGGCTGTCACGTGAATCCCGCGGTGACGGTGGGGCATCTGCTGCTCGGCCGGATCAGCGTGGTGACGGCGGTCGGGTATTGGATCGCGCAGTTGATCGGCGGGTTCCTGGCCGGGCTTGTGCTGTTCGCGCTGGCGAAGAATCTGCCGTCCTATGACCGCGCGGTCAACGGGCTCGGCGCGAACGGCTGGGGACATCACAGTCCGTCGGCGCAGAAGGGGCCGCTCGGCGAGGTCGTGCTGCAGAACGGGTACGGGATGGCCGCGATGATCATCATCGAGGTCATGCTGACCGCGCTGCTGGTGTTCGTGGTGCTCGCCTCGACCGATCAGCTCTCCGATGTGCCGCTGGCCGGTCTGTCGATCGGCGTCACGCTGGCGGTCATCCACCTGATCTCGATCCCGGTAGACAACACCTCGGTCAACCCGGCCCGCAGCCTCGCCGTCGCGCCCTATCAGGACGGTGCGATGGGGCAGGTCTGGGCCTTCGTGGTGTTCCCGCTGATCGGCGGCGCGCTCGGCGCGCTGGTGTACGGGCTGCTGTTCGGTCGCTCGCGCAACCTGCTCTCCTGAACTGATCCGACAGGCCCATCGGCATCTCCGGGTGT
Organism: Nocardia sp. NBC_01499; assembly: GCF_045040275.1. NCBI lineage: Bacteria > Bacillati > Actinomycetota > Actinomycetes > Mycobacteriales > Nocardiaceae > Nocardia > Nocardia sp. NBC_01499. Next base: position 8,018,867 of record NZ_CP109426.1, read on the forward strand.
CGGTGGGCCCGTTGCTATTCGGCGGAGTTCGATCCGTATTCGACTCAGTGCCAAGCATATTCGGCGCACAGCCGGTGCGCGACGAGGTCGAATGTCTTGCGGGCCAAGATGGCTCCCTCGCGGCGGATACCGTCTTCTGGCACATCGAGCACCCGGTCCAGCCGAACCCAGCTCGGCCTGCCCTCGGGATCCCAACTGCCGCTGCCGATACCGACCCAGTTCGGGTCGTGCGCCCGGTCCGCTTTCGACGACAGCATCAGCCCGAGCAGTGTCCGGCGATCCCGCCCGACCACCAGCACCGGTCGATCCTTGCCATTGCTCGGATCCTCCTCGAACGGCACCCAGGTCCACACGATTTCACCGGGATCGGCCCGCCCGTCCAACTGCGGTGAGTACACGATCTGGCGGGCACGCTCGGCCGTCGGCACCGGGGTCGACGCGGTCGGCCGCACCTTCACCGCGGGCGTCCGCCGCGAGGTCAGCGTCCCGACCAGTCGCTCAACCAGCTTCGGTCCCTGCTGCCTGACGATCTTGGGACCCTGCTCCTTCGCGATCAGTCCGAGCTGCTTGCCGAGGGAGTTCCAACTTCGGGCCATATTCGCAATATAACGGCGCACCGCCGTCTTCTCATCCGCGCCGCGACCACCTTCTGCCAACTACGAATTTGCTGATCTGGGCTTGCGATGGAGCATCGGACGGCAAGCTCCCGCAAAGGCCCTCGCTAGCAGGGATGGAAGCGGATCGCGGATAGAAATCGAGTCATAGCAGGATGGCACCGAGTGTGTGGGCGCCCACTGTTCCCGACCGGGAAACGCCAGGCCTGCCGCGCTCGAGCACACCGCTGGCGGGAGCTTCGCACTGCTCATGGGACGATAGACGGCAGTTTGCCAATACCCATGAGGAGTGGAGTGCCCGCCAGCTTCGCCGACACGACGTTCACCGATCCGTCTCGGATCCGGAACTTTTGCATCATCGCGCATATCGATCACGGGAAGTCGACGCTGGCCGATCGGATGCTGCAACTGACCGGTGTGGTCGAGGAGCGGGCGATGCGCGCCCAATACCTGGACCGGATGGACATCGAGCGCGAGCGCGGCATCACCATCAAGGCGCAGAACGTGCGGCTCCCGTGGCAGGTCGACGGCACGGACTACGTGCTGCACCTGATCGATACGCCGGGCCACGTCGACTTCACCTACGAGGTGTCGCGCGCACTGGAAGCCTGCGAGGGCGCGGTGCTGCTGGTCGACGCGGCGCAGGGCATCGAGGCGCAGACGCTGGCGAACCTGTACCTGGCGCTGGACAAGGATCTGACGATCATCCCGGTGCTCAACAAGATCGACCTGCCCGCCGCCGACCCGGACCGCTACGCGGCCGAGATCGCGCACATCATCGGCTGCGAACCCGACGACGTGCTGCGGGTATCGGGCAAGACCGGCGTCGGTGTGACCGAACTGCTCAACGAGGTCATCAAGACCGTGCCCGCGCCCGTCGGTGATTCCGACGCGCCCGCCCGCGCGATGATCTTCGACTCGGTCTACGACACCTACCGCGGCGTGGTCACCTATGTCCGCGTGGTGGATGGCAAGCTCACCCCGCGCGAGAAGATCAAGATGATGTCCACCGGCGCGACGCACGAGATGCTGGAGATCGGCATCGTCTCGCCGGAGCCGAAGCCGACCCAGGGGCTCGGCGTCGGCGAGGTCGGTTACCTGATCACCGGCGTGAAGGACGTGCGCCAGTCGAAGGTCGGTGACACGGTGACCGCCGCGCGTAACGGTGCCACCGAACCGCTCGTCGGCTACCGCGAACCGCGCCCGATGGTGTACTCGGGTCTCTACCCGGTCGACGGCTCCGACTACCCGGACCTGCGCGACGCGCTGGAGAAGCTCCAGCTCAACGATGCCGCGCTCACCTACGAGCCGGAAACCTCTGTGGCACTTGGCTTCGGCTTCCGTTGCGGCTTCCTCGGCCTGCTGCACATGGAGATCACCCGCGAGCGGTTGCAGCGCGAGTTCGATCTGGACCTGATCTCCACCGCACCCAACGTGGTCTACACCGTAGAGATGGAAGACGGCAGCAAGCATGTCGTCACCAACCCGTCGTACTGGCCGGAGGGCAAGGTCCGGCACGTCTACGAACCGATGGTGAAATGCACCGTCATCTCGCCGAGCGAGTTCATCGGCTCGATCATGGAGCTGTGCCAGAGTCGCCGCGGCGAGCTCGGCGGCATGGACTACCTGTCCGAGACCCGTGTCGAGCTGCGCTACACCATGCCGATGGCGGAGATCATCTTCGACTTCTTCGACTCGCTGAAGTCACGCACCCGCGGCTACGCCAGCCTCGACTACGAGGAGACGGGCGTGCAGGACGCGGCGCTGGTCAAGGTCGACATCCTGCTGCAGGGCGAAGCAGTGGACGCGTTCAGCGCGATCGTGCACAAGGACGCCGCGCAGGCCTACGGCAACAAGATGACAACCAAGCTGCGCGAACTCATCCCGCGCCAGCAGTTCGAGGTGCCCATCCAGGCCGCCATCGGCTCGAAAATCATTGCCCGCGAAAACATCCGCGCCATCCGCAAGGACGTGCTCGCCAAGTGCTACGGCGGCGACATCAGCCGTAAGCGCAAACTGCTGGAGAAGCAGAAGGAAGGCAAGAAGCGGATGAAGACGATCGGGCGCGTCGAGGTGCCGCAGGAAGCGTTCGTGGCGGCGTTGTCGTCGGACGCGGCGTCGGATAAGCCGAAGGGGAAGTAGTGTCGACCGCACACTGATCGCGAAGGAGTTCGGTCATGTCGCTGCCTACCTGGGCCACCGACCCGTCCAGTCTGGTCGTCACCGAGGAGCAGTACGAGGCGTTGCCTGCCGAGGTGTGTCGGACAATCGAAGTCGTCGACGGCCTGGTCGTGTTCTGTCAGTCTCCGACACCCGGGCATCAGCGAGTATCGCGAAACTTGACGATGACGCTGCTGACGGCACGTCCGGACGGGCCCGATGCGCCGTGCATCGACGTCTTGCAGGACACCGATATGCGCTTCCGGAGCCGGAACCCGCATTCCATGCGAGACGGCAAGAAGTTCACCTTTCGGCGCCCCGACATCAGCGTGCTGCACTGCCTGAAACCTGGCGCTCATCTCTGGTCGGACGACGTGCTGGTCGCGATCGAGATCACCTCGTCCGATGTGGAAGTCGACTTCAACGACAAGCGGGCCGAGTATGCGGCGCAGGGCATTCCGGTCTACCTGATCGTGGTCATGGACGGTGATCACGTCCACTCGATCGAGGAGTACCGGCTGGACTGGAGCGGCCGCAACTACCAACTCGTCTTCTCGCATCGAGGCGCACTTGGCGTGGACCTGCCCGAGGCAATGAAGGTAAGCGTCTCGTTCGAGGATCTCGAACGGATCTGAGACCCGGCCGGGCTCAGCTATCCAACCCGGCATTCGGATAAGCCGAAGGGCACGTAGGCCGACTAAGCACACGTCGGCAAAACTGCGCGATAATGCTTTCATAGGGCACCACGCATGAGGCAGGATTCCCAGTCACGGGGAGTGCAACCGAGGAGGCGGAAATGGCTATGCTGCCGCACTATGGTGGGCTGCCGCACCACGGCGGGTACGCTCCCGACGGTCTGACCGTCGCCGATGTCAGGGCGGGTTATGACCCGGGGTTCCGATACGAGCTCGAGGATGGGGTGGCCGTGATGATGGCGTCGGCGTCGATGTGGCACAACCGTGTGCTGCGACGACTCACCGTTGCGATGGAGGCGCTCTGCCCGTTAGATCTTTCGGTCGAGATGGAGCAGTCGATCGAGCTCGCAGACGACTTCGCCCCGATCCCTGACATTCTTGTCATCGAGTCAGCGGCAGCGAATCCCGCGGAGAACGTGCTTCCGAAGTCTGCTGTCCGCCTCGCCGTGGAGATCGTCTCGCCGGGAACTCGCCGTAAAGATCGCTGGATCCGACCGATGGACTACGCAGCGGCCGGGATACCGAACTACTGGCGGATAGAGTCCGAGAACTTCGAGCCGGTCGTGTACGCCTTCCAGCTGGACGAGACCACGAAACTCTACGAGCCTTCCATCCCGACACCGATGCATAACGGGTGGTTGCGTACGTCGGTCCCGTTCGATATGGACATAGAGCTCACCGGATTGGGCCGCTGACCTCTGCCACTGACTGCGGAACTGTCGCGACGCGTACCCGCAGGCGCACTCCGCCCAACGGACTCTTCGCGAGTTCGGCTGTGCCGGAATGGAGTTCGGCTTGTTGGCGGACAAGCGCCAGGCCGAGGCCGGAGCCGGGGGAGCCGGGGCCTTTGACGAAACGGTCGAAGGCGTTGGGGCATAGGGTTTCTGGGATGCCGGTGCCGTCGTCGTCGATGAGGATCTCGACCGTGTTGTCGGTAGCGGGGTTGACGGTGATGGTGACGGTGTCGGCGTGACCGTGTTGGACGGCGTTCGCTACGGCGTTGGTGACGATCAGCATGAGTCCGCCGGGGAGGCCGGTTACCGTGACGGGCTCGCATTCGGTGAGGGCGATGCGGACGTCGGGGTGGCGGCGTTGGGCGTCTTGGGCTGCGCGGTCTAGGGTTTCGCAGAGGTCGAAGGGTTCGAAGAGGTCGGGCTCGGTGAGTTCGCCCACCGCGAGTCGTTCGAGGTCGGTGAGGGTGTTCTCGATCTGTTGTTCGGCGAAGAGCACCTCGGTGAGGATGGTGCCGCGCTGTTCGGCGGGAATCTCCTTGGTGGCCAACACTTGTAGGTCGGTGCGCAGCGCGGTGAGCGGGGTGCGCAGTTCGTGGGCGCAGACGGCGGCGAAGTCGCGGGCGCTGGTGAGTGCGTGGTTGGTGGCGCGGTGGGCGGCTTCGAGCCGGGCGAGCATGCGGGTGATGGCGTCGGAGAGTTCCTCCGCCTCCCTGGCGCCTTGGCCGGATAGCGGCGGTAGTTCCTCGAGGGTGTCGATGCCGTGGGTGGCGGTGGCCAGTCTGCGCAGCGGCCGGGCGGCGTAACCGGCCAGGAACCAGCCGAGCAGCGCGGCGATCAGCGCGCCGGCGACGCCGATGCCGAGGCCGATCAACTGGCTGCGGTGGATGGCGGAGGCGACCACGTCGCGGTTCGGGTCCAGTGAGACGAGCACGCCGGGGAGGCCGTCGACGCGGGTGACCGCTGCGTCGGGTGGCAGGTTGCCTCGCCGAGCGACGGTGGCCTCATCGGGGATGTCTTTCGCCGCGTACGGCGCTTCGGTCACGTATCCGGGGGCTCCGGCCGTCGCCGCGGGAGGCGGTGGCGCGGCGGCCTGCGGTGGCTCGGCGGCCTGTGGCGGGGCAGCGGCCGGTGGTGGGGCGGCGGCCGGTGGAGGGGACGGAATCCGTTCTGCCGGAACATTTTTCAGCGGAGTCGCAACTCGGACCGCCATCGATGAAACGGTCTCGTCCAACTGCCGCTCCCCGGTCGCGTTCAGCAACGCCGCGAAGGTGATGGTCAGCGTGAGCGCGACGAGCGCGGCGACAACGCCGGAAACCAGCGCCACCCGAGTTCGCAGCGATGGCGAGCGTTTCACGGTTGCTCCCGCAGTACGAAGCCCACGCCGCGCACGGTGTGCACCACTCGCGCCGCGCCGGGCGCCTCCAACTTGCGCCGCAGATACGAGACGAACACATCGACCACATTGGTATCGGTGGCGAAGTCGTAACCCCATACCGTGGCAAGGATTTGCTCGCGACCGAGCACGATGCCAGGGTTATCGGCGAGCATGGCCAGTACCTCGAATTCTCGTTTGGTCAGGTCGACCGGTGTGCCCGCGGCAAGCACCCGGTGCCCGGCCAGGTCGATCTGCACCTGACCGACCCGCACCTGCGCGCCAGGTCGTTCGGTGGTGACCCGGCGGCGCAGCAGCGCGTGCAGCCGGGCGACCAGTTCGCCGAGGTCGAAGGGTTTGGTGAGGTAGTCGTCGGCGCCACGTTCGAGGCAGGCGATGCGGTCGGTCACGGCGCTGCGCGCGCTCAGCACACAGATCGGGATGTCGTTTCCCATCGCGCGCAATGCCGTGACCACGCCCTCACCATCCAAGGTCGGCATATTCACGTCCAACACCATGGCGTCGGGCGACGTGGCGCGCACCATCGCCAGCGCCTCGCCGCCGTCGGCCGCGGTGACCACCTCGAAATCGGAAAGCTCCAACCCGCGTCGTAGCGACGCGAGCACACGAACCTCGTCGTCCACGACCAAGATCCGGTGTCCGGTCATGGATCAACATTAGTCCTGGCCGGTCAGCGGACGCTGGCGACGACGCACCCCGGTTCGGCGGGGACCGCGGGCGAGACCTGGCCGGGGACGGTGTCGAGCGGGGTCGCGGGCACGGCACCGGGCGGCACGTCGCGTTCGATGGTGACCCACGGTCCGTCGCCCTGGCCGTGGGTGATCACCACCGAGCCGTCCGGACCGAACTCGGGACAGACGGTGGGCTCGGCCGGTGCGATCGGGTCGATCATGATCCGGGGACCGGGCTGCGCGGGCGCGGGCAGTCCCGGCTGTGCCGAGGCGGCGCCCGCCATGCCAGCGATCAGGGCGGCGGTGAGCGCGGTCCCGCTGAGCACGGCCGCGACGCGGCGTCCGATGAGTGCAGTCATGAGGGGTGACTCCTTCAGATCGATGCTGCCGGTCCGACTGGTCCGACGAAATCGACGGTAAGCAAAGGATCTTCACCACTTGTTGAGCAATCGTTAGAGAACTCTTAGGTTCTCGTCGACCTGCGCGCGACGCGATTCGACCGCAGCGGAATCAGACCTGGTCATGGTGCAAATTGGAGTCTATGTCCGGTTGGGTAACCCACTAGAAATAGGGCTTCCGTTCTGGTTTTCGGGATGGCAGGGTTGTGTTGCTCGCCACCGGCGGAGTCTCTACAGTCCTGGAGAATGTGACAGTCGGGTTTTCCCGAAATAGTGTTAGGTGATCTTCACTCGGTCTGGCCGGCCGGTGCGGATGGTTGCTGGAAACCCGAGATGGAGCTTTCATGACGCGTGACCTGCCCTTCGATGACGACGCCACCGAGGCAGCCGAGCGCGCGGGTGACACCGCCTACCGAGTTGCCACCGGCGTCGCGCGGGTAGCGCGGGCGGGCGCGTATGTCACCGGCGGCGCGCTGGTTGCCGCGAACGGCGGCGGCGTCCCGGCGCATCCCGGCTCGTCGCACGCGGACAGCAGGAACGCGGGCTGGGCGCGTAACAGCGACCCCGATTCCGACACGCCTTCGCCGGTGATCACCTTCCCGGACCAGGTCGTCGAGCCCGCGCCGCTGAACCCGCCGCACGCCACCAACTCACCGGTTTCGCACGACTACCACGGCTTCACCCTGCCCGGCACCACCCAGGGTGGCGCGAACCTGCCGCTGCCGACCCTCAACGGTGACTACAGCGGCACCGACGCGGGCTTCCCGCTGCCAGGAACGGACGCGGGCCAGTCCGGCATGGGTCTGCCGACGCTGCCCGGCGGTGCCTCGAGTCAGAACGGCATGGAACTGCCGGGCACGTCCGGAACGCAGCAAGGCTTCGGATTGCCGGGCACGTCGAGTGCGCCGAGCCAGCAGGGCTTCGGGCTGCCTGGCACGTCCGGTGCGCCGAGCCAGCAGGGATTCGGGTTGCCAGGTACGTCCGGTACGCAGCAAGGCTTCGGATTGCCGGGGACATCTGATGCGCCAGCTCAACATGGGTTCGGATTGCCCGGCCAGACGGGCATGGACCTGCCGGGAACCTCCGGCGGCTTCGGCCTGCCCGGCACGGACGCCGGTGTGTCCAACGGCCTGCAGCTGCCGGGAACCGGCGGCGTCTCGGACGATCTCGACGAGCCAGGCGGCCACGGCTTCGGCCTGCCCGGCCACGGGCTCGGTCAGGCCGGGCACGGTTTCGGCATGCCGGGTGCGAACGGTTTCGTCGCGCCGGGTTCCGGCGCCTTCGACCTGCCCGGCTCGCAAGCGACCCCGACCGCCGGCGGCCCGTTCGACGGTGTCGGCCACGCGGGCGGTGATCCCCTCGGGATCTTTGTCGGCACGCAGTGGTCGGTGGACTTCGGCGTCGGTCCGCAGGGCGTCTACTTCAACTCCGAGATGAAGGTGGATGTCGGCGTCGGCCACGTCGGCGACCAGCTCGACCAGTTCACCGACTTCCTCGGCAGCGGCCTCGGGCACGTGCCAGACGGCACCGGGCGCTCGGTGACCGATCCGGCCATGACCGGTCACAACCAGCACAGCCACCCCGGCGTTCTCGGCGGCCTCACCACCCCGGGCTCGTCCTCGTCGACGGCAGCACCGGCCGCCACCGCGCAGCCGGTCGTTCAGCCGCTCGTCGCGCCCGCACCGGTCATGTCGGCCGCGGTCGCTCCGGTAGCCGCGGCGGCGCCCGTTGTCGCGGTAGCGCCCGTGGCGAGTGCCGCGCAGCCGGTGGCGGCCACCCCGCTGCAGACCACGATCCAGCCGGACGCCGCGACCACGCCGATCGCGAATGTGTTCACGGCGCCGGAGGGTCCGTCGGTGCTCACCGTGCCCGCGGCCGCCACGCCCGTGCTGTTCGATCACGCCCGGCCGACGCCCGTGCTGAAGCCGACCCCGGTGACCGATCCTGGGACCAGCACGAAGCCGACCGACGTCACGATCACCACGCCGAACACGCCGACCACCATCACCAAGACCGTTCCGGCCCCGATCGTGCCGACCGATGTCACCGTGCCGAGCGTCCCGAAGACACCGGACACCACGAATGTGCCTGGCGCGGGCCATCCTTCGACGCCGCACGGCGGCATCACCACGGGTCCGGACGTGCCGACCACCAAGGTTCCGTCGACGCACACGCCGACCACCGCCCCGAACGACGACTCGACGACTCCTGGCACCGGTCCGAGCACGGGCACCGGTCCGAGCACGGGTACCGGCCCGAGTACAGGTACCGGTCCCAGCACCGGCAACGGCGGAACGTCAGGTGGGGCAACGACCCAGCCGTCCGTGCCGACGCACGACGTGCCGACCGCGAGCCAGCCGGAGCCGACCGTCTCGGTGCCGACCCACGACGTGCCGACCGCGGTCCCGACGCAGAACTTCCCGACGCACGACGTGCCGACCTTCCAGAACCCTGCCCCGACGCAGGCGCCGGTGCCGACCTTCAAGCCGCCGCTGGCCGACCCGAAGTCGCACGTCGGCGCGGACCCGATCAGCAGCACCCACATGGTCGACACGACCATGCCGCCGCTGCAGGACCACGCCTACTACACCGATCACGCCTACTACACCGACCACGCGACCCTCGCGGTTGCCTCGGGCGGCGGCCTGTCCGGCGGCTTGATGCCGGAATCAACGATGGCCGAGACCCACCACCTGGTACCGGGCGGCTTGGACATAGCGTTGATGTAACCGGAGCTTGTTGTGAGGTCAAGGGGTGCAGGGGGCGTCCATGTCGATCGATAGCAAACGCATGTAAGGAGGCAGGTTGTCTGCCGCAGCCGGGCTGAAGGCCGCGACGGTGAAACATCCGGACGCGATGGCGCCGCTGATCCGGATTCTGGACGAACTGCGGGAGATGACCCGTTTCGCGGGCCGGGACGATTTGGGCAGCCGCCTGAGTATGGTCCGGGCCAGGGTCAGCGATCCCCGTGTTCGTCTCGTCGTCGTCGGTGAGCCGAAGAACGGCATGAGCACGCTGGTCAACAGCCTGGTCGGCGCGTCGGTCAGTGCGACCGACAGCGACCTGAGCGTGCCCGTCATCGTCGAGTACGGACCGGATCCGACCGCCACACTGGTCCGTTCGGTCGACGGCCGCACCGAGCGGCAATCGGTGGATCCGCTCGATCCAGGCCCGGCCATCTCCGGCTTCGGCGTGATCCGGGCCGAGTTCACCCAGCCGAGTTCGCTGCTTGCCGACGGTGTCGTGGTGATGGACGCGCCCGGTGCGCGCGGCGCCGACAACACCACCTGGTCGATGGTCGCCGCCGCCGACGCCGTGCTCTACGTCACCAACGCGGCCACCGAACTCACCGTCGATCAGATCGCCTACCTGCAGCGCATCCAGCAGATCTGCCCGACCGTCATCTGCGTGCTGAACAAGATCGACCAGTTCTCCCACTGGTCGCACACCCAACAGCGCAACCGGGAACTGCTCGACGCGGCCGGACTCGGCTTCGCCGTGGCGCCGGTGTCCGCGGAACTGCACCGGCAGGCCGGGCTGTCCGGCAACTATCAGCGCGACATCGAATCCGGTGTGCCACAACTGATCGACCACCTGCGCGACTATGTGGTCGCCCGCGCGGACAGCGTCGCGCTGGAAGCCGCTGTGCAGGACATTCGGCTGGTCAGCGATCATCTCGCGTTGACGTTGCGCAACGAGGTCGAGTCGCTGCGCGATCCGCGCCGCCGGGACGAGATCACCGACCAGCTGGTCCGGGCCCGTGACGGCGCCGATCAACTGCGCCAGCGCACGGCGAACTGGCAGGTCACCCTGGTCGACGGCAGCACCGAGCTGATGGCAGATATCGAACACGACCTGCGCCACCGGCTGCGCAACCTCGTGCGCGACGCCGAGGCCGAGATCACCAAGACCGATCCGGCGCGGCGCTGGAAGGAATTCGGCACCGACCTCGACGCCAGGATCTGCGAGGCGGTCGAGGAGAACTTCGTGATGGCGCACTATCGCTCGGTCGAGCTGTCCGAGCAGGTGGCCTCGAAGTTCTTGGCGGACAACCGAGCCGCGCCGCTGCCCGATCTGCGTCTGGACAACCCCGGCGAGGTCCTCGAACCGGTGCAGCCGCTCGAACCCCTGGAGAGCGCGAAAGCCGGTGTGACCCAACAGTTCCTGTCCGGCCTGCGTGGTTCCTACGGTGGCGTCCTCATGGTCGGTCTTGCCACCAGCCTGCTCGGCATGTCGCTGGTCAACTGGTACTCGGCCGGTGCGGGCGTGCTGCTCGGTGTCAACGCGCTGTGGGACGATCGCAAGAACCGCAAGGCTCGTCGTCGCGCCGAGGCGAAGGTCGCGGTGGCTCGGCTGATGGACGACGTCATCTTCCAGGTGAGCAAGGAATCGCGAAATCGCTTGCGCGCCATGCAGCGGGTGCTGCGCGATCACTTCACCGAGATCGCCGGCGACGTCGCCAAGCAGGCCGACGAGGCGCTGCGCCTGGCCGAGGCCGCCTACGAGAAGTACGGCGACCGCAGCGGCGACCGGATCACCGACGTTGATGCCCAACTCGGCAAACTGCGCGGCCTGCGCGAACAGGCCGACAGTCTGGCCGTCTGACGAAAAGCGCTGCTACCCAGGGTTGTTCGCGGGGGAGTGGGCGGGTTGGAAGCCGCCCGCGTTGCGGTAGTCCTCGGCCCTGATCACGTGGGTGACCGCGTTGATCAGCGCAAGGTGGGTGAAGGCCTGCGGGAAGTTGCCAAGGTGACGGCCGCTGCGCGGGTCGATCTCCTCGGCGTAGAGGCGCAGCGGGCTGGCGAAGCCGAGCAGCCGCTCACACAGGTGCCTGGCCCGCTGCAGCTCGCCGATCTCGACCAGCGCGGACACCAGCCAGAACGAACAGATGGTGAAAGCGCCTTCGGCACCGGACAATCCGTCATCGGTGGTCTCGGTGCGGTAGCGAAGTACCAGGCCGTTTTCGGTGAGCCGGTCCGCGATGGAGAGCACGGTGGCCCGGATCCGATGGTCCTCCGGCGGCAGGAAGCGGACCAGCACCGCCAAAAGCAGTGAGGCGTCCAGGGTGTCGCCGCCGTAGGTCTGGGTGAGCACACCGTTCGAGTTCACCCCGTGCTCGAGGATGTCGGCCTTGATCTCGTCGGCGATGGTGTACCAGTCGGTGGCGTGCTCGAGCTGGCCGTGCAACTCGGCCAGCTTCGCGCCGCGGTCGAGTGCGACCCAGCACATCACCTTGGACGAGGTGAAATGCTGTGGCTCGCCGCGTACTTCCCAAATGCCGCGGTCGGGCTCGTGCCAATGCGCGATGGCCGCGTGGACCTGACGTTCCAGTAACGGCCACAACGTTTCCGGCACCTGCTGGCGCGACTTCACATGCAGGTACACGGCATCGAGCATGGTGCCCCAGATGTCGTGCTGGTCCTGGTTGTAGGCGGCGTTGCCGATGCGCACCGGCTTGGATCGTTCGTAACCGCTGAGGTGGTCGAGCGTCTCCTCGGTGATCTGGCGTTCGCCGCCGATGCCGTAAAGGACTTGCAGCGGAACAGCATCGCCGTTTTCACCGGTGGTCGCGTCGCGCAGGAAGGCGAAGAAGTCGTCGGCCTCGCGGTTGAGCCCGAGCGTGTACAGGCCCCACAGCGCGAAGCTGGAATCGCGAACCCAGGTGTAGCGATAGTCCCAATTACGTTGACCGCCAGGGGTTTCCGGGAGCGAGGTGGTGGCAGCGGCGAGTAGTGCGCCGGTCGGGGCGTAGGTGAGGCCCTTGAGGGTCAGCGCGCTGCGCTGTAAGTAGCTGCGCCACGGGTGATCCGGGAAATTGCCCTGGGTGATCCACTGGCGCCAACTCTCGGTGGTCTGCCACATCCGCTGCGCCGCATCGGCATAGGTCTTGGGCGCGGGCAATTCCGACCAGGTCAGCGCGATGAACCTCTCGTCGCCCTCCTCCATCCTGGTGCGGGCGCGCGCCTCCCTGCCCTCGAGACCGAGCCGCAGGTCGGTGGTCAGCACCAGGCTCGGGCCAGCGCCCGGATCGTCGGTGCGGACCGCGGTCGCCTCCTCGTAGACCTTGCCGGTGTACTCCCAGCGGCTCGCCGCGCGGTGGTAGTCGAAGGAGGGCTCGCAGCTCATCTCGAGCTCGACGGTGCCGTTCACGCACTTCACCGTGCGCAGCAGCATATGCTCGGCGTCCCAGTCCATCGGGGTACGGCGGTGTGTCTTGGAGCGCTGGTCGTTGTTGTGCCACGGGCCGAGCACGAGCGCGTCGCGCACGATCAGCCAGCCGGTGTCGGTCTGCCAGGTCGTTTCCAGGATCATGCCGCCGGGCAGATAGCGGCGCGCCGCAGGCACGTTGACGCCGTACGGACCGAGCCGGAAGTGGCCAGCGCTGCGGTCGAGCATCGCGCCGAAGACGCTGGGGGAGTCCGGACGGGGTACACACATCCATTCGACGGATCCGTTGCTGGCGATCAGGCAGCTGGTCTCGCAGTCGGACAGGAACGCGTAGTCATCGATCGGCGGGAAGGCGCCGTGCTTGCGTGATTCGGTCAGGTGGCTGAGGACCGGCAGGTCGTACGGCTCGTCGACGGTGAGATCGTCGGAGGACTCGGGAGACGCCATACCTCATCTTCGGGCCCACCCGAGGCTTACGTCCACTGTGTCTATTGTCGCCCCTGCGGTGCGGCGTGTTCGGGTGACCGATATTCACCTTGCCGAGCTCTCAGGTGGACGCACTAGGCTGAGGTGGTGCATCAGATGGCAGGTTGGTGGGACAGCTTCGAGCTGTGGGTCGCGGGACTCCCGTTCATCCCGCAGTTCCTCGTCGTGCTGGTAGGCATGGTCCCGGTCAGCTTCGCCATCGCCTACCTGCTCGACCGGACGCTGCGCGCCCTGCTGCGGGTACTCGACCGCAAGCACGGCACCGAGCCGACGCTGCCCGTCGTGCCCGATACCGTGCCCGCCGACCTCACGACCGGCGAAACTCGCCCGACCGTGCAGAGCGGCGCCCACTGATGCCACGTTCGCGCGTCCAGCTGGCCCTGATCGCCCTGCTCGTCCTCGTCGTCGTCGCCTGGCTCGTCACTCGCTAGTTCTCCCCGGCCCGCCAGTCGTTGAACCGCTTGCCGATCTTGGAGACGGTGTCGCCGACCTCCTGCCCGACCGTGCTGACCGCGGAGCCGACATCGCGGCCGAGGTTGCCGACGGTGCGGATGAGCGGGTCCTCGGACTGGTCGAAGTTGTCGCGGTAGCTGCGGGCGGCTTCCTTGATCTCCTCGGTGATGCTGGCGTTCCTGTCCTGGTCCCGGCGCGGGTAATCACCGGCCAGGATGCGGTCGTATTCACCGCTCTGGATCCAGCGGCGCAGCTCGGCGGCGCGCAGCACCGAGAACGGGTGGCTCTGCAGCTCCAGGTTGAGTAGTTTCAGCACGCCGTCGCGCAGGTCGCCGGAACGTTCGTAGTCGTCGGCCTGGGCCAGGAACGCGCCGTGGTTCATTTCCTTGATCCAGGTGCCGCCCGCGGTCTTCATGTGCACCCGCACCGAGGCGTCGACATCCTGCCCGCACAGCAGCCCCGCCCGGTCGCCGGACAACTCGGACTTGCGGCTCCATTCCATCAGCGCGGCGACGATCGCGCGTAAAGCCCAGCCGCCCACCGGCATCCAGCCGATGCTCGCGGAGATTCGCAGCAAATGCATGAGCATGGTGCGGTACACCGCATGGCCGGACAGCGCGTGCCCGAGCTCGTGGCCGACGACGAAACGCAACTCCTCGGTATCCATCAGATCGATCAAACCGGTGGTCAGCACGATGAACGGCTGGTCCATGCCGATAGTGAAGGCATTGACGTGCGGGCTCTGCAGCACGAAAATCTCCGGCGTGGTGCGGGCGTCGAGCACGGCGACGCAGTCTTCGCGCAATTGATGCAGCGAACGGAACTGTCGTTCGTCGACTCGAACCGCCGTCGCGAGGTAAAGAAGTCGATGCTGGCGTTCTTGCAGCAAACCGGACAAAGTGCGCAGTATGAGGTCGAACCCGGACAGCGTCCGCAGCGCGACCAACGCGGTGCGGTCGGCGGGGTGCTCCCACGCGCGAGTGCTGATCCCTGGAAACCTCGTACGTACGCGATCCGGGCTGTTAGTCATGGGATGAAACCCCCCTCTTCCTGGAACTCTGTGATTCGAACTCGGGCCGTGGCCTCTGCTACAGTCTGCCCGTGTCTTCGAGTTGTGTCCCGCGGGTCCGCCATGAACTGGCGTTGATCGCGGTCGGCAATCTCGCGGTCGCCGACATTCTCTGTCGCTGATCGGTTGACCGGGCACGTTTGCGCGTCCCTCCCTCGTAGACTGGCGTGCAACCTTTTCGCAGACGTCCCCGAACCCCCGACGGCCTACCCGGCCGATAGCCACGCCACCGCTCGCATCGATGCGGCCGCAGGTCTACCGATCCAACAGTAGTTTTCTCCGCCACTCGAGGTCCCGAGCAGGCGGTCCGTAGGAAAGGTCCACCCCGATGTCTCGCAAATCTTGGCTCACCCCGCGCCGACGCGCCACCGTCGCCGCACTCACCGCGTTCGCGGCGGTCGCCCTCACCGCGTGCGGCGGTGGAGCCAGCGACACGGCCGGGGGTGGTGGCGCCGACGGCAGCGGCGGCACGCTGAACCTCTACGCCTACGCCGTCCCGAAGCCCGGCTTCGACAAGGTGGTCCCCGAGTTCAACAAGACCGACAAGGGCAAGGGCGTCGTCGTCAACGGCTCTTACGGCGCGTCGGGCGATCAGTCCCGCAAGGTCAAGGACGGCGCCGAAGCCGATATCGTGAACTTCTCGGTCGAGCCCGATATCACCCGCCTGGTTGACGCTGGCCTGGTCGACGCGAACTGGAATGCCGACGCCACCAAGGGGATTCCGTTCGGCTCGGTCGTCGCGATCGCGGTCCGCAAGGGCAACCCGAAGGGCATCAAGGACTGGGACGACCTGCTCAAGCCCGGCGTCGAGGTGGTGACCCCGAACCCGTTCAGCTCTGGCTCGGCCAAGTGGAACCTGCTCGCGCCGTACGCGGCCAAGTCCGACGGCGGCAAGAACCCGCAGGCGGGCCTGGACTACCTGAGCCAGCTGATCACCAAGGAGCACGTCAAGGTGCAGCCGAAGTCGGGCCGCGAAGCCACCGAGACGTTCCTGCAGGGCACCGGCGACGTGCTGCTCAGCTACGAGAACGAGGCCATCTTCTCCGAGCGCAACGGCGACCCGATCGAGCACTTCATCCCGTCGACCACGTTCAAGATCGAGAACCCGGTCGCGGTGCTCAAG
This sequence comes from Nocardia sp. NBC_01499, assembly GCF_045040275.1. Classification (NCBI taxonomy): domain Bacteria; kingdom Bacillati; phylum Actinomycetota; class Actinomycetes; order Mycobacteriales; family Nocardiaceae; genus Nocardia; species Nocardia sp. NBC_01499. Next base: position 8,034,831 of record NZ_CP109426.1, read on the forward strand.
AACAGCAAGAACCAGGCCAAGGCCGTCGCCTTCCGCGACTTCCTCTACACCCCCGAGGGCCAGAAGGCTTGGGCCGCAGCGGGTTTCCGTCCGGTCGACCCGAAGGTCGCCGCCGATTTCGCCAAGGACTTCCCGACCCCGCAGAAGCTGTGGACCATCGACGACCTCGGCGGCTGGAAGGCCGTCGACAAGGACCTGTTCACCCCGAACACCGGCTCCGTCGCGGTGATCTACGACAAGGCGACCAAGTAACCGGCCCCGGCGCACGGGATACTGGACGACTGTGACTGACAGCAGCACCGCCGGGATCGGGTCGACGCCCGCTCCCGGCGGTTCCCCAGGGGTCAGCCGGCGGAATTGGTCGTGGCTGCGGGTGACCGGCTCGGTGGGCCCGCTCGGCATCGCCACCGCCGTGCTGTGGCTCAGCGTCATTGTGCTGCTTCCGCTGGCCGCGCTCACCGTCACCTCGTTCGATGAGGGCTGGTCCGGCTTCTGGAGCGCGATCAGCGCGCCCGCCGCGGTGGACTCGCTGCGGATCACCGTGCTCGTCTCGGTGGTGGTCGCGGTGGTCAACGTGGTGATGGGCACGCTCATCGCGTGGGTGCTTGTGCGTGACGACTTTCCCGGCAAGAGCATCGTCAACGCGCTGATCGATCTGCCGTTCGCGCTGCCGACGATCGTGGCGAGCATTGTACTGCTGTCGCTGTACGGCCCGCAGAGCCCCATTGATATCCACCTCAACGCAACCCAGCCCGGTCTTATCGTCGCGCTCGCGTTCGTCACGCTGCCGTTCGTGGTCCGCTCGGTGCAGCCGGTGCTGATCGAGGCCGACCGCGAGGTCGAGCAGGCCGCGCTCTCGCTCGGCGCGGACAACTGGACCACCTTCCGCCGCATCGTATTACCGACCCTTGCCCCCGCGATCATCTCCGGCGGCGGGCTCGCGTTCGCCCGTGCCATCGGTGAATACGGTTCGGTGGTACTGATCGGTGGCGCGATTCCGCGCAAGACCGAAATGGCCTCGCAGTACATCCAGAAGCAGATCGAGATCGATCGGCCGGTCAACGCGGCCGCGGTTTCGGTTGCGCTGCTTGTCATTTCGTTCGCGACGCTGCTGATACTGCGACTGCTCGCCGAGCGCAGCGTGCGCAAGGAACAGGAATCGCGATGAATCTGTCTTGGCCTACCCGCATTTCGCTGCGGGTCGTCGCGCTGGGTTACCTGTTCGTGCTGCTGGTGTTGCCGCTGATCATCATCCTGCTGCGCACCTTCGAGAAGGGCATCGGCGCGTTCTTCGAGTCCATTACCACGCCGGCGGCCATCTCGGCGTTCCAGCTGTCGATGATCATCGTGGTGATCGTGGTCCCGGTGAACGTGGTGTTCGGCGTCGTCACCGCGATCGCGCTGGTGCGCGGAAAGTTCCCGGGGCGCACCCTGGTTCAGGGCATCGTCGATCTGCCGTTCGCGGTCTCGCCGGTCGTGGTCGGTGTGGCGCTGATCCTGCTGTGGGGTGCGGGCGGCTGGTTCGGCGGCCTGGAGGACCTCGGCGTCAAGGTGATCTTCAATCTGCCCGGCATGGTGATCGCCACCATCTTCGTCACGCTGCCGTTCGTGGTGCGTGAGGTCGAGCCGGTGCTGCACGAGATCGGCGACGACCAGGAACAGGCCGCCGCCACCCTTGGCGCCACCCGCTGGCAGACCTTCTGGCGGATCACGCTGCCCGCCATCCGCTGGGGACTCACCTACGGCGTCGTGCTCACCGTGGCGCGTGCGCTCGGCGAGTTCGGCGCGGTGATCATGGTGTCCTCCGCGCTGCCTGGCAAATCGCAGACGCTGACGCTGCTGGTGCACGGCCGATACATCAACGACCACAACACCTTCGGCGCCTACGCCGCCGCGACCCTGCTGATGGGCCTTGCCCTCGTGACACTCCTGTTGATGACCCTCCTCGAACGCAAACGGGGCACTAAATGATCACCGTGACCAATGCGAAGAAGAACTACGGTTCGTTCGCCGCGCTCGACGACGTCACCATCGATATCCCGTCCGGCGAGCTGACCGCGCTGCTCGGGCCCTCGGGTTCGGGCAAGTCGACGCTGCTCCGCTCGATCGCCGGACTCGAATCGCTCGACTCCGGCATCGTGCTGATCGCGGGCAACGACGTGACCAGGGTGCCGCCGCAGAAGCGCGACATCGGTTTCGTGTTCCAGCATTACGCCGCGTTCAAGCACATGACCGTTCGCGACAATGTGGCGTTCGGGTTGAAGATCCGCAAGCGTCCCAAGAACGAGATCGCCAAGCGGGTGGACGAACTGCTCGGCATCGTCGGCCTCGACGGTTTCCAGCACCGTTACCCTGCACAGCTGTCCGGTGGTCAGCGTCAGCGGATGGCGCTGGCCCGCGCGCTCGCCGTCGACCCGCAGGTGCTGCTGCTCGACGAGCCGTTCGGCGCGCTGGACGCCAAGGTCCGTGCCGATCTGCGCACCTGGTTGCGCAGGTTGCACGAGGAGGTGCACGTGACCACCGTGCTGGTCACCCACGACCAGGAGGAGGCACTGGACGTGGCCGACCGGATCGCGGTGATGAACAAGGGCCGGATCGAGCAGATCGGTACGCCCGAGGACGTGTACGACCGGCCCGCCAACGAATTCGTGATGTCGTTCCTCGGCGCGGTGGCGCGGCTCAACGGGCATCTGGTGCGGCCGCACGACATCCGGGTCGGTCGCGAGCCGAGCATGTCGCTGGCCGAGCACGAGGGGACCGCGGACTCGGCGGGTGTTACCCGGGCGACGGTCGAGCGGGTCGTGCACCTGGGGTTCGAGGTGCGGGTCGAGCTGCGTAACGCGGCTACCGGTGATCTGTTCGCCGCTCAGGTGACCCGTGGTGACGCGGAGGCGCTGCGGCTGTCCGACGGTGAAACGGTGTACGCCCGAGCGACCAGAATTCCGGAGTTGCCCGCACATTGATCATCCGGCTGCTGAGACGTTGCTGATCTTGTGCTGACGCAACGGAATCCGTCGGTTTCCGCGACGGACAGCTGCCGCGATAGTGGGTAAAGAGTTGCGCTGGCGGACTGTTGGGCTCGGCGTTCAAGCGTGAGCTAAGTGGTGTGTCGTCGTTTTGCCCCGGCGCGTCGGGACAGTATCCGCCTCCGGCGGTCCCGTGTCAGGCGTTCGGGGCATTGTTAGGGGCTATCACAGCATGTGAGAACGTGTATTCACCCGGGGTGCCCGATTGCTCGGTGCGTCCGCAAACACGGACGGGACACCCTCGAATATCGGCGTGTCGCAGTGTGATCCGCCCGCCGCCGCATACGCCGCCGTCCAGGGCAGGTGACCAGGATGGATGCTTATGCTATGCAACCTGTTCCAAAACAGGGCGGCTGCGGACAACAGGGTGTCCGGTGGTTGGCATGCAGGTCGCCGAGTGGTTGCGTGGACAGCGTTCGAAGCAAATCGGCTCGGCGATCAGGTGGATTGCGATGGCGGTTGGTCTCGGTTTGAGCATCGGCACGGTGAACACGGTTTCCGCACTCGCGGAGGAAGGTTCAGCGAAAGCTCCGCCGGGGCGCCGCTGGGCCCAACGATCCCAATCCATCACCCGCCGAACAACACTCACCTTCGACAGCACGGGTTTGGCCAGGGTCGGCATGATCCCGCGGCACGGTCGCGCGATCATCGAATTCGCCGATCTCACACAACGTTCGATCATGTCGGCGCGCGTCGGTCACCGCGCCCTCTCACCCGCGGACCTGGTGGCGGTGGTCGCCGAGAGCCTGATCACCGAAACGCTGCTCGATCATCCGCATTACGACGGGCACAGCACCGGCGTCGGCATCGCGCTCACCTATCCGGCGCGCTACAACGAGACGCATGTCGGAGACCTGCGCGCATCACTGGACGCGATCGGTCTCGACCGGGTCGAACTGGTCGCCGAACCCATCGCGGCGGCGACCTGGCTCGAAGCCGACCGCGGTCCGCTCATGCCCGGTCTCGCACTCGTCTATGACCTAGGTGGCGCGAGTCTCGACGTCACGCTGGTCCGGGTCGGTGCGGGCTGTCCGAGCAATCCGATCGTCGGCGAGCCGATGCGTTCCGCCGAATACGGTGGCAGGGCCTTCGGCGCGCTGGTCGCCTCGCGGGCCGGGCACGGATTGCCGTCGGACTCGATCTCCGGCTTGGTCACCGGCACGACCGCGGACGAGTTGCGCACCAAACACGTGCGGGCCTCCTTGAAACTCGTCTACCGATGCCTGCGCGTCGCGGACGTCACCATGGCCGATGTCGACTGCGTCCTCGTGGTCGGCGGCGCGGCGCGCCCGGTCGAGGTGGCCCAGGTGCTGGCGGGCGAGCTGGCACGGCCGGTGATCACCGCGCCCGATCCGGAGCGGACCATCGCGGACGGCGCGGCGATCATCGGCCGCAGGGCCGCCGTCGCCGCCGAGGAACTGTCCGGCAAGCACCACGGCAAGCGCCGCCCCGGCGCGCATCGGCGGGCGGCCACCAGGGCGTTGGGGCTGTCGCAGCGGACCAAACAGCGGCTGACCAGGGTCGCGCTCGCCGCCGGGCTGTCCGTCGCCGGCGTCGGTATGGCACTCGCACTACCTGCCGACGGGGTCGTCGTGGGTTTGGCGCAGCTCGGGCTGCACTAATAAGGGCGATCCAGCGGCGGCAGTGACGAGGGCAGCCGCCACCGGATCCTCAGCGAGGCCGCCGCCACCGTATTACCCCGCCGAGGGGGAACTGGTGGCGGCGGCCTCTCGCGTTTCGCCGCCGTCAGTTCCCCGTGATCAATCGTCCAGATCTATGTCTGGGTAGCTTGACGTGACTACTCGTAGGTGTAACTATGGGAAACAGATAAACGTTCTACGAGGAGAGGCAGGCGACGACGATGTCTACAGCCGTGACGCCCCCGGTCGACACCGACCTGGAGAAGGCGCAGGAGTACGCCGCGACGCTGCTGCTGCTCTCTGAGGGTTCGGTCAACAAGCATTTCGACCCGTTCGAGGACATCGACTGGGACAACCCTGACTTCGACCCCAAGGCGGGGCCGGAGCGGTGGATCCTGCCGGTCTCGGCCGATCCGCTCGGCCGTCATCCTTGGTACCTCGCGCAGTCCGACGAGCGCAAGATCGCGATCGGCAAATACCGCCAGGCCAACGTGGCCAAGGTGGGCCTGCAGTTCGAAACGATCCTGATCAGCGGCATGGTGACGCACAACTTCGGCCTGCCGAACGGTTCCCCCGAATTCCGCTACTGCTCCCACGAGATGATCGAGGAGCACAACCACACCCTGATGTTCCAGGAGATGGTGAACCGGATCGGCGAGGACGTACCGGGCATGGGCCCGCTCGTCCGCAAGTTCAAGTACGTCGGCGCCCCGGTGGCCGCGCTCTTCCCCAACCTGTTCTTCATGGCCGTGCTCGCCGGCGAGGAGCCGATCGACCACATCCAGAAGGCGATCCTGCGCTCCGGCGAGGACGTGCACCCGATCATGCGCGGCGTCATGGCCATTCACGTGGCCGAAGAGGCGCGGCACATCTCCTTCGCCCACGAGTTCCTGAAAATCCATGTGCCGGAGGCGAAGCCGGGTAGCAAGTTCGTGCTGTCGATCGCGATGCCGATCGTCATGTTCATCCTCGGCCGCTCGATCTTCACCCCGCCGCGCTCCTTCTGGCGCGAATTCGACATCCCGGACTACGTCCGCAAGGAACTGTTCTACGGGTCGAAGGAATCCAAGCAGGAGTTCAGCGACTTCTTCGGTGACGTGCGGACTTTGGCCAAGGACATCGGCCTGATGAACCCGATCTCCAAGGCGGTATGGAAGCTGCTCAAGATCGACGGCCACACCACCCGCTACCGTTCGGAGCCGTTGCGCGCGGCCAAGGCCGGCTGACGTGCCCTATATCGTCACGCAGTCCTGCTGCAGCGACGCGTCGTGCGTGTACGCCTGCCCGGTCAACTGCATCCATCCCACGCCGGATGAGCCCGACTTCCTGACCGCGGACATGCTGTACGTCGACCCGCAGGCGTGCGTCGACTGCGGCGCCTGCGCCACCGCGTGCCCGGTCGACGCGATCGTCTCGGCGAAGAAGCTGACCGACGAGCAGAAGCCGTTCATCGAGATCAACGCCGACTTCTACCGGCAGGCCCGGCCGCGGCCGCTGCTGGCAAAGCCGGTGCCCGCGGCCGAGATTCGGACCGAGCGCCAGCCGATGCGGGTGGCGATCGTCGGGTCGGGTCCGTCGGCGATGTACGCGGCCGACGAGCTGCTGACCCAGCCCGACGTGTCGGTCACCGTGTTCGACCGGCTGCCGGTTCCGTACGGGCTGGCCCGGCACGGTGTCGCGCCGGATCACGACAAGACCCGCAAGGTCAGCGAGCTGTTCGACATCATCTCGGCCCAGCACGGCTTCGGCTCGTACCTGAATGTCGAAGTGGGCGGGCATGTTTCGCACGAGGAGCTGCTCGATCATTTCCACGCGGTGATCTACGCCGTCGGTGCTTCGGCCGACCGCAAGCTCGACATCCCCGGTGAAGGGTTGTCCGGCAATATCTCTGCCACCGACTTCGTCGCCTGGTACAACGGGCATCCCGATCACGTGGACCGTATCTTCGATCTGTCGCAGCAGCGGGCGGTGATCGTCGGCAACGGCAACGTCGCCCTCGATGTCGCGCGCATTCTGACCAGTGATCCGGATGCGTTGGCGGCCACCGATATTGCGCCGTACGCGCTGCGGGCGTTGCGGGAGAGCAAGATCGAGGAGGTGGTCATCCTCGGCCGCCGCGGTCCGCTCGAATCCGCTTTCACCGTGCCGGAATTCGTTGGTCTGCTCGGTGCCGACGTGGACATCGCGATCGACGGCGAACTGCCCGCGGTCACCGACGGTCTGTCGTATCAGGTCGAGCAGAAGCTGCGGTTGCTGCACACGGTGCGTAATCGGCCGTTCGGTGAACGCAAGCGAATCGTGTTCCGCTACTTGGCTTCTCCCACCGAGATCCTCGGCACCGACCGGGTGGCCGGCATCGAGGTGAGCCGCAACGAGCTCGTCACCGACCAGGACGGCCGCACTCGCGCGGTCGCGACCGGCGTCACCGAACGGCTCGACGCAGGCCTCGTGCTCACCTCGGTCGGCTACCGTGGCGTCGCGATCCCCGGCCTGCCGTTCGACGCTGCGGGCAGCGTGATCCCGAATCAAGACGGCCGCGTCCTCGAACGAGTCAACGGTGCCGTCCTGCCGGGCACCTACGTCACCGGCTGGATCAAGCGCGGCCCGACCGGCTTCATCGGCACCAACAAGTCCTGCGCCCAGCAGACCGTGCAACAACTGGCCGACGACTACAACGCCGGTCGCCTTCCTGAACCTGCTGGCACCGCAACGGAATTCGACCGCCTGATCCACCAGCGCCAGCCCGAGGTCCGGACCGCGGGTGCCACCAAGCGCCGCAGTCCGGTCCGTCGACTCCTGGCCCGCTCCTGACGATCTCCTCGCGGGACTGCGCAGTCCCGCGAGGTCGCCACCATCGACGCCAACGTCGCCGTCGATGGTGACCCGTCCGAGCTTCCTTTTGGGCCTTACTGGGCGGTGAAACCGCCGTCGATCGCGAGTGCCGCGCCGGTGACGAAGCTGGCTTCGTCGCTGAGCAGGTATGCGCAGAAGGACGCGGTCTCCTCGGGCCTGCTGATTCGGCCCAGCGGGTGCAGCGCGGCGATGGCGGCTTCGCCCTCGGGGGTCGCGCCCATCGAGTTGCGGAACGCGGGGGTGTCGATCGCACCGGACACGATCGCGTTCACCCGGACGCCCTGCTGCGCCGACTCCAGCGCGACCGCTCTGGTCAGGCCGACAACGCCGTGCTTGGCCGCCACGTACGGCGCGACCGAGCCCATACCGACCACCCCGAGGTTCGAGGCGTTGTTGAGGATCGCGCCGCCGCCGTTGGCGATCAGCGCGGGCACCTGGTGGCGCAGACCGTAGAACACACTCGTCAGGTTGAGTTCCAGGTCGGCGCGCCAGCCTGCCTCGTCGATCTCGCCGATCGGACCGAAGGAGTTGAGCGCGCCCGCGTTGTTGAAGGCCGCGTCGAGCCGCCCGTACTCGGTGAGCGCCGCCTGAGTGAGCCGGGCCACGTCTTCTTCTACCGTCACGTCGGTCGGCACGAACAGCGCCCGCCCGCCCGCCGCCCGGATATCGGCCGCCACCTGCTCACCCGCGTCCTTGCCTCGCGCGCCGAGTACTACAGCGGCACCTTCACTCGCCACCCGCAGCGCCACCGCCTTGCCGACACCCGAGCTGGCGCCCGTGATCAGCACGACCTTTTCCGCGAACCGTGTCGCCATGGTCTCCATTTCCCTTCTCGTTCTTGCGATCTCACCGGAGTGGTGCGTTCGCAGAACCAAGTCAAGCCGGAGCAGGTCGGCCGCGCTGGCGGGAAACGGTCCTTGAGTTGATGCATCATGTGTCTGGCGGGCCGAGTTTAGCTTTGCTGAAATCGTTGGAGCTGGCTATAGTTTGGTTACCGACCAGTCAGTGTCTTTATGTGACGGGTAATTCTCGGCGAAGTTCGCGGCGTTGATCGTTTATCGGAGCATTGTCCGGATCGCTGCGTGGTAACCGGATCGGCTGGGGCACTATTGAATCGACGGCTGTCGAGAGGGCTGAACAATTCTGCGGCCGGAGCATAGTTGCAGGTGACGCGGATCATTGCCGTAGCGAGCTAAACGTTCCACGCCATTCTCCGGCCGTTCATGTCTATTCCACATCCTTCCAGCGAGCCGAACAGCTAATCTGTGCTGGCTGTTTGGAAGACGACCGCGGCCACATGGTTCTCTGTGTGATGGACGTGGTCTCGGTACGTTGACGGGATAGCATATGACCACAGGTCTGGGTTTCAGCATCGGCGCAGTGAACTCTATGACGGCGTCGGCAACCGGTGCGCGAACTCGGCCTGTCGTGCGCAGTCGGCGCACCGCGGTGACCTTCGACAGCGCGGGCGGACTGCGCATCGGCGGCATCCCGCAATTCAGCATGGCCGTCACGGATTTCGCCGACCTGAGCTCCGACCCGGAGCCGATGATCGTCGGCGGGCGCATCTGGTCGCCCGCCAATCTGGTCGCCGCGGTGGTGAACGGCCTGCGCGAGGCCGAGCCGGCGGCATCCGAGTCCGGTGCGGTAGCCACCTACCCCGCAACGTATTCCGACAAAGATGTGTCCTTGCTGCGGCAGGCGTTCGACCTGTCGGGTGCGAGCGACGTCGCGCTGGTACCGGAACCCGTCGCCGCCGCGGAATGGTTGGAGAACGAACACGGTCCGCTGGAGCCGGGCTTCGTGCTCGTCTACGACCTCGGCGGGACCAGTCTCGACGTCACCGTCGTGCGGGTCGGCCCGGACTGGGACAACCACCCGATGGTCGGAAAACCGGTGCGCTCCTACGACTTCGGCGGCAGGCCACTCGGCGCGATGATCGCGCGCTACGCCCACGACGCCGGGCCCGGCGCGACCACGCCGACGTCGATGCTGTCGATGGTCGACATCGACGGCCTGCGCACCGCGCACGTGCACGACACGCTCGAGGTGGTGCGCGCCGCCGTTCGATCGGCCGACCTCACCCTGTCCGATATCAGCAGCATCCTGGTGATCGGCGGCGCATCCCGGCCCGCCGAGGTCGCCCGCACCCTCGCCGAACTCGGCCGCCCCCTGGTGGTTTCGGCCGACCCCGGCCAGATCGTCGCCGCGGGCGCCGCCCTCATGGCCGCCCGCACCATGGCGCTCGCCGCGTCCGGCGGTAAGCAGCACGCGCCGCGTGTAGCCGTATTCTCCAGTGCCGCCGTTGTTTCCGCGGTGGCGATGTCGGCGGTCACGGTATTCGGTAGCCCCGCGAATCCGAGCGCATCGCCGGTGCTCGATCAATTCCCCGGCCTCGATTCCCCGGCGACCGACACCCTCCTGTACGACGCCAGCCTGGACCAAATGACCGGTCACCGCGAAGCCTGGGTCGCGACGCCCGCGGGATGGACGACATCGCGAACCCTGGCCGCCGGTGCCGGGATGCCGAGACCCTCGGCCTACGGCCTCTTCATCACCCCCGCGGCACACACCACCAAACTCGGCCCGAGCATCGCCGAATCCCGCCCCGGCGCCCACGCCGAGCACCGATTCCCCGATGTCACAACGCAACACGGCGGCACCTACGCCGACCCCGCCTACTTCATCAACCCCCTGCCCTTCTTCCAGCTCGTCCCACCGCCCGAACAGCCCTCGGTTCCAGGTGTCCCCGCGGCGCCGATCGCAGGAGTCCCCGCCGCACCCCCGGCCCCGATATCCGGCTCCATACCTGCTGCGCCCCAGTCCAATCCGGCCCCCGCAGCGCCTGAGCAGCCCGCCACCCCACCCGCCGCGAGCACCCCGGCAACCGGCGGCACCGTGGACACCCGGACCTCCGGCACCAGCACATCAACCGGCACAACACCTTCCGAGTCCACGGGTGGATCGACATCGGGTAGCACGTCATCCGGTGGAACCACGTCCGGCGGAACCACCTCAGGCAATTCGAGTACAGGCGGCTCGTCTTCGGGCGAAACCTCCACCGGTGGCTCGACTTCCGGCGGTACCAGCGGCGGCGCAGACACGTCATCGTCCGGGGGTACCTCATCCGGCGGCACGTCCTCCGGCGGAACCTCCTCGGGCACAAGCACATCCGGCAGCACCACTTCGGGCGGAACATCAAGCAGCGCCTCCACCGGCGGCAGCAGCTCCGGCGGCTCCACCTCCAGCGCCTCGACTTCAGGAGGCTCGACTTCCGGCGGCGCTTCCTCCGGCGGTTCATCGGGCGGTTCAGCGAGCGGCGGCGCAGGCAGCCACTAGGAGGGCTCGACCCGCCATAGGCCAGCCAGGGCCGATTGTCCGACGTCGACTCGATACTGTGGCCGGATGCCGAGCGTTGCGAGCCCCAGCCGGGTCATCCTCCTCAACGGGACGTCGAGTTCGGGCAAGACGACCTTGGCTCGAAGCATCCAGGACGAGAGTGACGTCCCGTTCGTCTACTGGGGCATCGACACCCTCTTCGACCTGGTGCCGCCGAACTGGGGTGGGGGACGCGACGGTCCACTCAGTCGCGCGGGTTTCTGGTACGACCGCACCGGGCGAGCCGCCGACGGCCACCCGCTGCTGGTCGTCCGCTATGGGCCGGTGGGTCGGCGGATGCTGGAGTCCGCCTGTGCCGCTGCCGCCGCGTTCGCCCACGGCGGTGATCACCTCGTTATCGATGAGATGTTGCTGACTCCGGATCTGCTTCCGATGTGGCTGAACGCCCTCGCGGGCCTTGACATTCAGCTGGTGTCCGTCAACTGCCCGCTGCCCGTAGCGGAGCGGCGAGAAGTGGCGCGCGGCAACGAAATCGGCTTGGCGCGCGGCCACTTCCACGCTGTCCACGACCACGGCATCCCCTACGACATGATCGTCGACACCACCACGGCATCCCCCGCTGAACTGGCCAGAACCGTACTGCGGCGAGCGCAGCCCAGCGGACAACCGCTCCCGCCGTGACCGCCCGGCGGCGTGGCAGCCGCCCATACATCAACGCGGACAGCGGCTTTCGTCAAACCGGTTCAGGGCTCTCGGATTCGGCGGTTGCCTGGATTGTCGTGGTCAGGGCTTGGGTTTCGCGGGGCTGCTTGCGCACAATGCTGTGGCGAGGGTGGTACGGATGTCCGCGTCCTGTGCTTCGTTTTCGCCAGGGTAGAGGTTGGTCATCATCGTTGCGGTGCGGCCGTCGGTTGTGGTCGCGCCTATCGTTTGGAAGCCGGGGATGCCGCCGTCGTGTCCCCAGTACAGGCCACCGCAGGGTAATGGTGTGCTCTGTAAACCGAGACCGTAGGCGTCTTGGGATGAATCGCCGGTTGGTCGGGTCGTCATCATCGCCTGGAGTTCGGGCGGGTTCAGGAGGCGACCATTGACGAGGGAGTCGATGAACTGGTTGAGATCCGTTGCGCTGGAGATCATTCCCCCGGCGGCGCCCGCGACCGACGCATTGAACTCGGTCAGGTCTATGGTGCCGGAGTTTCCGTGCTTGACGTAACCCTGCGGGTGATCGCCCGGGATGCTCGGTTCGTCCCCCGGAACGGATGTGTCGCGCAGGCCGAGCGGCCCAATGATGCGCTGGTCGATCGCTTCTCCGTACGGCCGACCGGTGATCTTCTCGATGAGCATGCCTGCCAGCAGGTAGTCGGTGTTGGAGTACTGCCAGCCGGTGCCCGGCGGGAACAGTCGCGGGTTGGCCAGCGCGAGCTGTACTAGTTCCAGGGGATCATGGTGTTGGAGTGGATCATTCAGGACTTGCTCTTGGTTCAGATAGTCCAAGTAGTCGGGCAGCCCGCTGGTGTGCTGGAGCAGCTGGCGCACCGTGATGTCATGCCCGTCATTGCCATTGCCGCGGATCAGTCCGGGCAGGTACTGCTCGACCGGCGCGTCGAGTGCCACCCGATCCTCACCAACGAGTTGCAGCACCACGGTGGCCACGAACATCTTGGTCATGCTGCCGATGCGGAACCGGCTGTCCTCGGCTATCGGCGCATGGGTCTCGATGTTCGCGACACCGCTCGTCAGCACGGTTCGGCCGTGCGCGTCGCTCACTTCGAGCAGGGCTCCCGGTGCGCCGTCGGCAGTGGTCAACCGCTGCAGAATGGTTCGTGTGTCGGTATAGCTGGGCGGGGCAGCGGTACTCGCGTGGTCCCCGGTCCCGCACGCGCACAGCGTCAGTGTCGCGGTGGCGCATATAGCGCCGAAAATGTAGGTACACCTGCGCATTTCGTCCTCCAACAGTTGGCAGGACTTACGCTAGGAAGCTTTGACCGGACGCACCTCACCCCCGAGAGCCAAACTGGTACACCGTGTTGCGATACCCAGGTGCCAGGCAGACCCACCCAGGGTGGTGTCTACGGTGCGGCGCTCTAGGGCCTGTCACCGCGCTACTGAATCATCGGACGCACGTAGAGGTCTCGTGCGGTTGATCGCCGGACGAGCACCGTCGCGGCGGGGCACAATGGACTGGTGGCAAGCGGGGGACCCCAGCTCATCGCGCTGGATGTGGACGGAACGCTGCTCGACACCGGGAGTCCGGTCAGCGAGCGGGTGGCCGCCGCTGTGCGCGCGGCCGTCGCATCGGGCGCGCATGTAGTGGTGACGACCGGGCGGACCGTCTTGGCGACCAGGTCGGTGCTGGCCGAGCTCGGCCTCGTCGAAGGGCATGCGCTGTGTTCCAACGGCGCGGTGCACGTCGACGTAGCTCAGGGCCAACCGTTGACCGTGCAGGACTTCGACCCCGCGCCCGCGGTCGTCGCATTGCGCGCCTTGATCCCCGAGATGATCTTCGCCGTGGAGAAGGTCGGCATCGGCTACTGGGCCACCGGCGTCAGCCCGGGGGAGTTCTCGCTCGGCGAATACCTGCTCGTCGACCACAGCGCCTTGAGCAGCGAGCCGACCCCACGGCTCAATGGCTGGTGGCCGCAGGGTTCGCTGGCGGAAATGCTGCGCCTGCTGCACAAGCTCAAGGTCCCCGGCGCCAGCTGGGTGCACGGCGAATTCGGTCCCTGGCTCACCGTTTCCCGCCAAGGCGTCTCCAAAGGGTGGGCCCTCGAACGCCTCCGCCTGGCACTACAAGTCCCACGCACCGCCACCCTTGCCATCGGCGACGGCTACAACGATCGCGAAATGCTGCGCTGGGCAGCACATTCCGTAGCGATGGCAAACGCGCCCGCCGAGGTCAGAGACCTGGCCGACGAGGTCACCGGCGACGTGCTCGAAGACGGCGTCGCTACCGTCCTCGAGCGCTGGTTTCGCCCCTAATCTGGTGGGCCAACATCCGCCTGCGCTATTGTGAACATCGATGTTCGTAGCTGATGCCAGGACCGTCGCCTGGCCAAGCATCGCCGCTACCTGAACATCGCGGCGCGCGTCCGCGTCCGCCGCTGCTCGATCGCCTGTTCATCGCCCGACCCGTCGCACAGCGCACGGATCGGTCGACCATCGATGGACTCGACGGAGGTTATCGACATGACCCGCACGCCGTTCTACGCGGAGGTGCAGACCCATTACGACCTGTCCGACGACTTCTTCGCCCTGTTCCTAGACCCGACCCGCACCTACAGCTGCGCCTACTTCGAACAGGACGACTACACCCTCGAACAGGCCCAGCGCGCGAAAATCGATCTCGCCCTCGGCAAGTGCGACCTGCGCCCCGGCATGACCCTGCTCGATATCGGCTGTGGCTGGGGTTCGACGATGATGCGCGCGCTGGAATGCTACGACGTCAAGGTCATCGGGCTGACGCTCAGCAAGAACCAGCACGGTTACGTGCAGGACATGCTGGACGAGGGTGGCTACGGCGGGCGCGCCGAGGTCCGCCTGCAAGGGTGGGAAGAGTTCGACGGCAAGGTCGACCGAATCGTCAGTATCGGTGCTTTCGAACACTTTCGGCACGAGCGGTACACCGAGTTCTTCGACTTCGCCTACCGCACGCTGCCCGAAGACGGCCGAATGTTGTTGCACAGCATTGTCATCTACGGATTGACGTATCTGCGCGAACACGACATAAAGCTCGACCGCACCGATATCGACTTCTTCCGTTTCATCCGTGACGTCATCTTCCCCGGCGGCCAATTGCCCTTTCACAGCAGCGTATTCCCGCCGGGCGTGCGCCAGTACGCGCAGAACGCGGGCTTCTCCGTGGAACGGATCCACCCGCTGCAACTGCACTACGCGAAAACCCTCGATCACTGGGCGGCCGCGCTCGCCGAACGCCGCGACGAGGCGGAGGCCCTGTGCGGCGCGGACACCTATCAGACATACATGCGCTATCTGACGGGATGCGCCCATCACTTCCGGGCGGGCCACCTCGACGTCATGCAGTTCACCTGTGTGAAGTAGTTCAGCTCAGCGGGATTCGCGCCACGATGGGTGTTGTCGGCTGAGCTGAGCCGCCGCTCGGTTCCGCCGTGATCGCGAGCAACGCGGTGTCTCTGGCAAGGTCGCCCGCCAGCTCGGCGCGACCACCGGAGACGTGCATCATCCCGGCCGACCGCGGCATGCCGTCGGCCGGGATGGTCCACAGTTGATAGCCGTGGTCGTCATCCGGCCTCGGCAACCCGGTGACCGTGACGACCATCTTGCCGACGCTGGCCGACCACATCGCCTGTGCCACACCGTCACCCGTCGTCACTGTGCCGGTTCTGGTGACCGCGTCCCCGGCATCGCGCACCTGATCCGTCGCGACCACGTCGCCGCGCTGCTCGCTGCCGACGAACGCGAGCCCGGTGAGCAGCACGGCGACCACCGCGACGGCGGCGGCGACACCGAGCGCGACCCGAATGACCCAACGGCGTTGCGGTGTAGGAATAGTGTTGTCTGCCAACCCATTCAGCGCGGGCATGATGTCGGTACGGCCGAGCGCGTCCAGCGCGGGCAACAACTGGGTACTCCCGAGGACGTCGTCGGAGCGCCGCTGCGGCCGCGCGCGGATATCGGCAAGCACCCGATCTTTCATGTCCGCCGCGGGCTGTGGCGGCATCGCGACGGCCAGCCGCATGGCGACCTCGCTCAGCTCGTCGACCTCGGTGCGGCACGCCGCGCAGTCGGCAAGGTGCCGCTCGAAGCCGACGCGCTCGGCGGTGGACAACGCGTCCAAAACGTATGCGCCGGTGAGGTTGTGCAGGTCCGGTGTCACGAGCGCTCTCCCAAACTCTCGCGCAGACGGATCAGGCCGTCGCGCATCCGGGTCTTGATCGTGCCGACCGGCTTGTCGAGCGTCTCGGAGACCTCGCGGTAGGTGCGGCCGCCGTAGTAGGCGAGGACGATCGATCGGCGTTGCAGCTCGGTGAGGTCGTCGAGCGCCTGCCGGACCGCCTCGTGCTCCATCTTGGCCAGCGTCGCCTCCACCACCTCGTCGTATCCGTGGCGCGGCTCCAATTGTCCTGCGCGGTTTTCTCTTTCGGCGTTGGCATGCTGGTAGCGCACCCGGTCGACGGCGCGCCGGTGCGCGATGGTCAGCACCCACGCCAGTGCGCTGCGGCCGTGCTCGTCGAACTGCGCCGCCTTGAGCCAGATCTCCAGTAGCACCTCCTGCGCGACCTCTTCGGACTGCGCGTGGTCGCGCAGAACACTCGCGACGATGCCGAGAACCGGGCCCGCGACGATGTCGTAGAGCGCGGCGAAGGCCTGCTCGTCGCCGCGAGCGATGCGGCGCAGCAATAGTTCCGGGGTGTTCGCTGCATCGGTCATGTTGTCGGGGGTGCGGGCGCCGGGTAGAGCTCGGGCGCGGCTGACCATAGGTGTCCTTCCAAGCCTGACCAAGCCGGAAGCCGTGCGCGAGGCAACGGCGGATGTGAGCCAGATCATATGACGCCTCAGCCACCGCAACGCCGCCGCTACCCCGCGCGCCGTCGAAATCCGGACCAATCCGCGCTCGCTCCGGCTTCGACTTCTATGCAGAGCCTGCCTGCCAGCGGCGGCTCGCGCGGTGTCCCGGCCGAGGCGACCGGCCGGGACACGCGGCGGGGCATGGTGCCGGACGAACGAGTCCCGTCCGGCACCATGTCACCGTTTCGAGGTTATGCCGGGCCGGTTTTGGCCAGCACCTCGAGGTAGTGCGGGTTCGACATGAGGCCGAGGATGTTGCCGAAGGGGTCGATGACGGAGGCGGTTACGAAGCCGGTGCCTTTGCCGCGCTCGGTGATCGGGTCGTATTCTTTGGCGCCGAGTTCGAGCAGGCGGTCGAAGGTGGCCTTGAGGTCATCGACGTGCCAGTTCACGATCGCGCCGCCGGGTGCGTTGCGTGCTCCCTGCGGTGCGTAGGCGCGGTTGATGAGGCCGAATTCGTGCAGGTAGTCGCCGATGCGGAACTCGTAGTAGCCGCCGGGGACGGTGAAGTATGGCTCGACGCCGAGGAACTCGCTGTACCAGTCCTTCGCGGCCTCGACGTCGTCGGCGTAGAACGTGCTCGTCGCCATTCCTCGCAGCATTGTGGGTCTCCTTCATCGGTTCTTGCTGTGCTTGTGGAAACCATCCTCCGCGCAAAAGTGCTCACCGAATGAGCACTTTCTCCGGCAGAATTGTGCGCATGCGAGCGGACAGGTTGGTGGCGATTCTGCTGATGATGCAGACGCGCGGACGGGTGACCGCGGCCGAAGTCGCGGAGGAGCTGGAGACGTCGGTCGCCACCGCGCGCCGTGACCTCGAGGCGTTGTCGACGGCGGGCGTCCCGGTGTATCCGCAGCCCGGTCGCGGCGGCGGATGGTCGCTGGTCGGCGGCGCGCGCACCGACCTCACCGGTTTGACCGCGGGCGAGGCGCGGGCGTTGTTCCTGCTGGCCGGCCCGTCGGCGAGCGCGGTGCCGGAGGTGAAATCGGCGCTGCGCAAACTGGTTCGCGCCCTGCCGCAGCCGTTCCGGACCGACGCCACCGCGGCGGCCGACGCCGTGGTGATCGACCCGGCTCGATGGGGGCAGACGGACCGCGAGCTGCCGCCGGTGGTCGCGCTGCTGCAGCGAGCGGTGGTGCAGCGCAACAAGGTTCGCCTGCGCTACGCCAGCAAGAAGGGCGAACACACCGACCGTCTCGTTGACCCGTGGGGCCTGATCGACAAGGACGCCATCTGGTACCTCATCGCCGGAACCGACCACGGCCAACGCACTTTCCGCATCGACCGCATCGCCGAAGCTGTCATTACCTGCGAAATCGCCCACCGCCCAACTGATTTCGACCTGTCCGCCACCTGGAACGAGGTAGTGGACGAGGTCGAGCAGCGCCGCGCCGCCACCGCCGCAACCGTCCTGATCGCCGAGCGACTGCTGCCGATCCTGCGCGATCAGCAGGGCAGACATTGCGTAGTCGACGGCCCGGTCGACGACGGCCGCGTCCGAGTCCAGATCACCGCCCCCACCGCCTGGATGCTCGCCCAGCAACTGGCAGGTTGGGGCGCTTCCATCGAAGTCCTCGATCCACCGGAAGTTCGCACCGAACTAGCCCGAATCGGCACCGAACTCGTCGACCGCTACCACCCCTGACCCACACCCGGAGAATCTCCAGTAGGTCGCACCGCCGACCATGAAGCGGCAGACCATGGCGGGGCTTCACTCGCCGCCACGCTGATAGCGTCGCCAGATGGAGATCGAAACCGCTTCTGCCGCCGACGGATCAGCGAACAAGCCGTTCGTGTTGACCCCCGATTTCTACCGTGACCCGCAGGCCGCCTACCGCGCGCTGCGTGATCGGGGGCCGGTCAACCGGGTGGTGTTTCCTGATCGCAGCACCGGATGGCTGATCACCGGCTATGCCGAAGCGAAAGCGGCGTTCACGCATCCCGGCATCAGCAAACGCCTTGGCTCCGACGGCGCGCGGGCGGCCCTCGCGGCCAACAATGCCGGCCACCAGCGGCAAAGCGGCCCGTTCGAACACATGCTGGTCTTCTACGACCCGCCCGAGCACACCCGGCTGCGGACCTTGCTCAGCGGCGCGTTCGGCACACGAGCTGTGCGCGGGCTGGCACCGCGCGTCACCGAGCTCGCCGACGCCCTGCTCAATGAGCTGGCCGCCGATGATGTCGTGGATCTGCTTGACCGCTATGCGGTGCCGTTGTCGATGTCGGTGATCTGTGAGCTGCTCGGAGTGCCGGACCAGGACCGTGGGAAGTTCCAGCATTGGTCGACGGTCATCGTGTCCGGCGAGCACGCTCCGCGCGAGCGGATGACGGCCGCCACCGAGTTCGTCGCGTATATCGATCACCTCATCCACCAGCGGACCGCCGAACCGGGCGCCGACCTGCTCTCCGAGCTCATCGCGGCCGGAGCGGACGGCGACCGGCTCACTCCCCGCGAACTGCGCAGCATGGTCCTCGTCCTGTTGGTCGCCGGTTTCGAGACGGCCGCGAACCTCATCGGCAACGCAGTGGTCACGCTGTTGGCAGACCACAACTCACACCAGCGGTTACGCAGCGACCCCGCGAGCATCCCGGCGTTCATCGAGGAGGTGCTCAGGCATCGGTCACCGACGAGTGAGACGACCTTCCGCTACACGACCACCCCGATCACCGTAGGTGGCATCGACATCGCCGCCGGCGAGCTGATCGCCTTGTCCGTGGCGGCGACCGGCCGGGACCCTCGTCGATTCGCCGATCCGGAAAGCATCGACATAGACCGATCCGACAACGGTCACCTCGCCTTCGGCCACGGCATCCACTACTGCGTCGGGGCGCCCTTGGCCCGCATGGAGGGCTGCATCGGACTGGCTCGGTTGCTGCGGCAGTACCCCGATCTGGAACTATCGCCGCGCTCCGAACTCGAGTGGCGCACTAGCTTCGCCATCCGAGGGCTGACCGCTTTGCCGGTGCGCCTACGCCCCTAGCTGCCATATCGGGGAATGGGAGCGAGCACCCGGTCGTTCATCGAAGTACGACCGTACGTTCGTATTCGCGCGATTTCGTGGGAGGATGGGCACATGTCCGAGTCCACTACCGCTGCTGACCGGCAGCAAGGTATCGATCAGCGGTTGGCCAAAGGGGCGCGATCGCGGGCTTCGATTGCCCGGCATGCCGCCGATGTGGCGTCCGTCGAGGGGCTGACCGGGGTGAGCATCGGCAGGCTGGCCGCCGATCTCGGGCTCAGCAAGAGCGGCATCGCGACCTTGTTCGGCAGCAAGGAGAGCCTGCAGCTGGCCGCGGTCAAAGCGGCGCGTGACGTATTTCTGGACCAGGTCGTCACGCCGAGCCTCGATGAGGACAGTGGCATGCCTCGCCTGCGCGCCCTCATCGATCGCTGGTTCGGCCAGGTTGTCGAGCCCGCCTTCCCCGGCGGCTGCTTCCGGGTGGCCACCATCGCCGAGTTCGACAGCCGCCCCGGTCCCATCCGCGATGCGATTTCGGCGGACAACCGCGACTTCCTCACCTTCGTGGCCAACGAGGTCCGGCGCGCCCAGGAGCAAGGACACCTCGGCGAACGCAATGCCGACGTGATCGCCTTCGAACTGGCCGCCGTGATCGGTGCCGCGCACACCTCCCACCAGATGGGTGACGAGTGGGGCGTGGCGACGGCCCGCGCCATCGTCGACAACCTGCTCGGCTCGTGAACTAGGCCGACATGGTGAGGGCGTTGGTGATCGCCGCGTCGTAGCGGTTCCAGACGATGTCGGTGAGGGCTGGGTGTGGGCCGATGACGTTGGCGTGGAACACATTCGGCGCTGCGGTGACGAGGCGATCGGTGAGTAGGCCCGGCGCCAGGAACCAGGGGGCGACAAGGATGTTGTCGGCGCCGCGGGTGCGCAGGCGCGATATCGCCTGGGGCAGTGATGGTTCAGTGGTGGCGAAGCAGATCTCGGTGAGGTGCCCGGTGAGTGCGGCGAGGCGGCGGGCCACCTCGGTCGTGCGGCCGTTGGCGGCGGGGGAGGATGAGCCCACCGCGGCAACCGCGATACCAAGGCGTCGATTCGACGGGGCTTCCAACGCATCTCGCGTCGCAACGAGCGAGGACGCTTCCGTCACGCGATCTCGCAGAGCAGCAATCAGCCGGGCATCAGGACCGAGAACATCCGCCTGAGTCAAGTGCAGCTGCGGATGCCGGGCATGCGCCGCAGCCAACAGTCCGGGCAGATCCACCCGAGCATGAAAGGCGCTGCCCAGCAGCAACGGCGCGACAATCGCATGTGTATGCCCTTGGACCGCAACAGCATCCACAACCTGATCAACCGAAGGGGCACTGAGATCGAGAAACGCCAGCCGCACATCGAACTCCGGCCGGGCAGCCGCGATCTCGGCAACAACCGCCGACATTGTCGCCGCCGACCGAGGATCCCGACTACCGTGCGCCACCGCGATCAGCGCAGGCCTGCCGTCAAACGGCGTGCCCTCGCTCCCGGGTGACCCAGCAGCGATGTTCAGTGCCGCAAGCGCATCCGTCTCTACTGCCGCGTGGACGGCGCGCGGCATCGTGATGTTCGACGCCCTCGCGAAGGACGAAGCCATCGTGAGGGACGAAGCCATCGTGAAGGACGAAGCCATCGTGAAGGACGAAGCCATCGCGACGGATGAAGCCATCGCGACGGATGAAGCCGCGTCTCCCGGCAGCGCATCGGCGCCGCCGGTCGACGCTGCCGCGGTCTCGGGCGACGCCACCATCCTGTCCGCCACCGCTTTGGCGGCGAAGGGCCGCGCCGAGATGCTCAGTGCCGCATGCGCGTTCAGCTTTACGGCGGTGTCGAGCGCTGGTGGCGGCACGACGGCTTCCGGCGGGCCATTGGCGCCGCCGGTCGCCGTTGTCGCGGTTACGCGCGCGCCCGGCACCGCGCGCACGGCGAGGGGCCGCGTTGTCGCGATGCCGAACGGGTGCGTCATGTCAGGCTCCGGTGCCGACTTCGACGGCCGACAGTACGTCGCCGACGAGACCTGCGGCCAGGGTGTTGCCGCCGGCGGGGTCGATGAGCAGGAAGCTGCCGGTGTGGCGGTTTACTCGGTAGTCGTCGACGGCGATGGGTTCGGCGGTGCGCAGGGAGATGCGGCCGATGTCGTTGAGGGCCAATGATTCTGGGTTCGGGTCGGCGATCAGGCGTTGTTCGTCGAAGCGTTCGAGCAGTGCGCCGACGATGGCCTGGGTGGTGCGGGTGCCGTGCTTGAGCAGCAGGCGGGCGCCGGGGTGCAGCGGCTTGTCGCCGAGCCAGCAGACGGTGGCGTCGAAGGTGTCGATCGGCTCGGGGGCGTCGGCGACCGAGGCGATGGTGTCGCCGCGGGAGATGTCGACCTCATCGGCGAGGATCAGCGTGACGCTGCGGCCGGTCTGCGCCACCGCGAGTTCACCGTCCGGAGTGTCGATTCGCTCGACGGTGGTGCGAATCCCGGAGGGCAGCACGACGACCTCGTCACCCGGCGCGACCGCACCGGCCGCGATCTGTCCGGCGTAACCGCGGTAATCGGGGTATTCGGCGGTGCGCGGCCGGATCACGTACTGCACCGGAAAGCGAAGTCCCAGTGTGTGATTGCCGGTGCTGTCGGCATCGACCGGCACCGATTCGAGGTGCTCGATCAGCGAGGGTCCGCTGTAGTACGGGGTGCTGTCCGAGCGGGTGGCGATGTTGTCGCCGTGCAGCGCGGAGACCGGAATCTCCAGCACGTCGTCGTCGGACCAGCCGAGTGTGCGGGTGAGACCGTTGAATTCGGCGGAGATCTCCGCGAACACGGTCGCCGCGTCATCGACCAGGTCGATCTTGTTCACCGCGAGCACCAGCCTCGGCACCCCGAGCAGCGCGAGTACCGCCGCGTGCCGTCGGGTCTGCTCGATAACGCCCTTGCGCGCGTCGACGAGCAGAATCACCAGCTGCGCGGTCGACGCGCCGGACACCGTATTGCGCGTGTACTGCACGTGCCCCGGCGTGTCCGCGAGCACGAAAGAACGTTGCGGCGTAGCGAAATAGCGGTAGGCGACATCGATGGTGATGCCCTGCTCACGTTCGGCACGCAGCCCGTCGACGAGCAGCGAAAGATCCGGCGTGGCAAGACCTTTGTCCACCGACGCGCGAGTAACGGCGTCGATCTGATCGGCGAGAACGGATTTCGTGTCGTACAGCAGACGCCCGACCAGAGTGGACTTACCGTCGTCGACAGAACCGGCGGTAGCCAGCCTCAATAGGTCGGACATATCAGAGGTAACCCTTTCGCTTGCGTTCTTTCATCACGGTCTCCGCGATCGGGGCGGTGCCGCGCACCAGGTTCGGCCGCATCAGAAGTAGCCTTCGCGCTTGCGGTCTTCCATCGCGGCTTCCGACACGCGGTCGTCACCGCGGGTGGCCCCACGCTCGGTCAGTCGGGACGCGGCCACCTCGGCGAGGATCGCCTCGTTATCGGCTGCGTCGGAAAGCACAGCGCCGGTGGATGATCCGTCGCCGACGGTGCGGTAGCGCACCGAAAGCGTCTCCAGCACTTCATCTTCCCGCGGCCCGCCCCACACGCCGGGCGTCATCCACATGCCGTCACGCTGATACACCGGACGCTGATGCGCGTAGTAGATACTCGCCAGGTCGATGTCCTCGCGCGCGATGTAGCGCCAGATGTCCAGCTCGGTCCAGTTACTCAGCGGGAACACCCGCACATGTTCACCAGGCGCGTGCCGTCCGTTGTACAGATTCCACAGCTCGGGCCGCTGCCGCTTCGGATCCCACTGCCCGAAGGCGTTGCGCAGGGAGAAGATTCGCTCCTTGGCGCGGGACCGCTCCTCGTCACGGCGGCCGCCGCCGAACACCGCGTCGAAGCGATGCTCGCTGATCGCGTCCAGCAGCGGAACGGTCTGCAGCGGGTTGCGAATGCCGTCCGGGCGCTCGGTGAGCCTGCCGTCGGCGAGGTAATCCTCGACCTTGGCGACGTGCAGCCGAAGCCCGTACCGTTCGACGATCTTGTCCCGGAACTCGAGCACCTCGGGCAGATTGTGCCCGGTGTCGACGTGCAGCAGCGAGAACGGCAGCGGCGCAGGCCAGAATGCCTTGAGCGCCAAATGCAGCAGCACGGTGGAATCCTTGCCGCCGGAGAACAGGATCACCGGCCGCTCGAATTCCCCTGCCACCTCACGGAAGATGTGGATCGACTCCGACTCCAGCGCGGCAAGGGTATCGAAATCGGTGATGCCGAAGGCACGTTCGGTGGTGTTCGAGGACTCGCCTAGAAGTTCGCTCACAATGGTCTCCGTCATGCTGTGTCCAATCTGCCTGCCCGAGGGCCCTACGTGGTTACGCAGGCTGCCGCCTCCGGGCCTGACTCGGTCAGGCGGTGTGCAACCCGCATTCGGTCTTGGCGAGGCCTGCCCAACGCCCGCTTCGTGGATCGGCTCCCGGCTCCGGCTTCCGTGTGCACGGAGCGCAGCCGATGGACGGATAGCCCTCTTCGACAAGGGGATTGACGAGGATGCCGTGCTGTTCGATGTAGGCCTGCATCTCGTCGTCGGACCAGGCGGCGATCGGATTGATCTTCACAAGCCCGAACGCCTCGTCGAACGAGATGAGCGGCGCGTTGGCGCGGGTCGGCGATTCGACCCGGCGGATGCCGGTGACCCACGCGTTGTACCCAGCTAGGGACTTCTTCAGCGGAACGACCTTGCGCAGCCTGCAGCACTCACCAGGATCACGCCCGAACAAGTCCTTGCCGAGCAACTGATCCTGTCCGGCGACAGTGTGTTCCGGCCGGACGTCGATCACGTTCACCCCGTACACCGCCTCGACGGCGTCGCGGGTGCCCATGGTCTCGGCGAAGTGGTAGCCGGTGTCGAGGAACAGCACATCGACCCCTGCGCGAACCTGCGCGGCCAGGTGCACCAGCACGCCGTCCTGCATGTTCGAGGCGACGATGTAGCCGCCTGCTTCGGCACCGCCGAAATGCTCCTCGGTCCACCGCAGCAGGTCGAGTGCCGACGCCTCCGTGCCGAGGTCGGCCGCGCCCTTTTCCGCGATGGCCCGCAGCTCGTCCTCGGCCAGCTTCGCCACCAGTTCGGTTGTCACAGTTGATCTCCCATCACCTGAAGGCCCTTCGCAAGCGAGGCTCATTTCAGATCGGCCTCGTCGGCACGAACGGCCCACTGTGCGAACCGTTCGCCATCCTCGCGGTGCTTGGTGAAGTTGCGCACCACCCGCTCGATGTAGTCACCGAGCTCGTCGCTGGTCACCTTGTGCTGACGCAGTTTTCGCCCGAAAGCGCTGTCGAAGCCGAGGCTGCCGCCAAGGTGAACCTGGAAGCCCTCCACGTGATTCCCGCTACCGTCGTCGACCAGCTGGCCCTTGAACCCGATGTCGGCGATCTGCGACCGCGCGCACGAGTTCGGGCAGCCGTTGATGTTGATGGTGACCGGAACGTCAAGCTGCGCATTGAGATCGGCGAGCCGCTCCTCGAGTTCGGGGACAAGCACCTGCGACCGCTTGCGCGTCTCGGCGAAGGACAGCTTGCAGAACTCGATTCCCGAGCAGGCCATCAGGTTTCGCCGCCACAGCGACGGACGTGCCTGCAGCCCAAGGGGGGCAAGCTCATCGATCAGCGCGTCGACCTTGTCGTCGGCGACGTCGAGCACGATCAGCTTCTGATACGGGGTGAACCGGATGCGGTCCGACCCGATCCGCTCGACCGCGTCGGCGACCTTGGTGAGGATCGTGCCCGAGACCCGGCCCGCGATGGGGGAGAACCCGACCGCGTTGAGCCCGTTCTTCAGCTTCTGCACACCGACGTGATCGATCGGCTTGGTCGGCTGCTCCGGTGCGGGACCGTCGATCAGCTTGCGCTTCAGGTACTTCTCTTCGAGCACCTCGCGGAACTTCTCGATGCCCCAGTCCTTGACCAGGAACTTCAGCCGCGCCTTGGTGCGAAGGCGGCGGTAGCCGTAGTCGCGGTACAGCGACACCACGGCTTCCCACACATCGGGCACCTCGTCGAGCGGCACCCACGCGCCGACCCGTTGCGCCAGCATCGGATTCGTCGACAGCCCGCCGCCGACCCACAGGTCGAGGCCGGGTCCGTGCTCGGGATGGTTCACCCCGACGAACGCGATGTCGTTGATCTCGTGCACCACGTCCTGCTGGCCCGAGATCGCGGTCTTGAACTTGCGCGGCAGGTTGGAGTACTCCTTCTTGCCGATGTAGCGGCGCACGATCTCGTCGATCGCGGGCGTCGGATCGATGATCTCGTTGAACGATTCACCGGCCAGCGGCGAGCCGAGCACCACGCGCGGGCAGTCGCCGCACGCCTCGGTGGTCTTGAGCCCGACCGCCTCGATCCGCTGCCAGATCTCGGGGACGTTCTCCACCTCGATCCAGTGGTACTGCACGTTCTCGCGGTCGGACAGGTCCGCGGTGTCGCGGCCGAACTCGGTGGAGATCTGGCCGAGGGTGCGCAGCTGCTCGACGGTCAATGCGCCCGCGTCGCAGCGGATGCGCATCATGAAGTACTTGGCCTCGAGCAGGTCGAGGTTCTCGTCGCCGGTCCAGCTGCCGTCGTAGCCCTGTTCGCGCTGGGTGTAGAGACCCCACCAGCGGAAACGGCCGCGCAGGTCGCCCTTGTCGATGCTGTCGAAGCCCTGCTTCGAGTAGATGTTCTCGATCCGGGCGCGGACGTTGAGCGGGTTGTCGTCCTTCTTGGACTGTTCGTTCGGGTTCAGCGGTTCGCGATAGCCGAGCGCCCACTGGCCCTCGGCCTTGCGGCGCACCGGCTTACCCGTGCGGGCGCGCGGCGCGGTGGCCGTCGCGGCGCCGGCGGCTTCGGCGCGCGTGCGGACGCGGCGCTCGGAAGCGGGGCGGTCGGGGCGCGTGTGGTGGCCTGGCCGGGGCTCGGGGCCGGACTGGTCGGTCGGACCGGCGTCGGGGCTCGACGTCATGGGGGTCGCTCCTGCGGGGTGGTTTGTATCCGTGCGGGAGGCGCGAGGGGCTGACTCGCACCTGCGGTGTCAGCGGACCGATGAAGTCGAATATCGGGATCGCCGGGAAGACCCGGGGATGGGCGTCGCTGAGCTACCGAGGGGAATCGGTCAGACAGCAGGCACTACAGACGCGCTTGTAGTCGACGTGGCGACGTGCCACAAGTCGTACTCCCGATGCGCGCATGAAGCCTATTGTGCCACCTCAGCGGCGGCCTTCGGACCGGGCGTCCGTATTTTCCGCAATTCAGCGGGAAATCCCCTGGACCGTTGACCTGATATGTGACGCCAGTCATAGATCGCCCCGCTCGGGCGGCGGTTGATGCGTCCAACCCGCCCGGAGTGAACCGCGCCACGTTCCTTGAACGGGGATGGCGGCGGAGCTACTCGCGCAGGCCCGTCGACACGAGTCGACTGCGGTTGCCTGGCGAGCGGGATGTCACGGCGGGGCCACTCGAGTTTCCCTCGGCCGGGTCGGCGGCGGAGCTGATTTGACCTGAAGTCCACTTCAGGTATCACAGTGACCATCATGAGTACCGCATCTGTCGACCTCGGCGCCATCCGTGCAGTAGTCGCGACCATTCAGCACGTCCAGCAGAACGAACTGGTCGACGAATTCGTCGACCTGTTCCGCGAAGATGCCATCTGGACCACCGGCGGCGGCAAGCGACTGTTCGGCCGCGCGGCCATCGCCGAGTTCACCGCCAACGTCCTGCCCGGCGCGATGCGCGAAGGTACCGCCACTTACGAGGTCGAGCACGTCCTGTTCATCCGACCGGATGTCGCTGCCGTCAAAGTGATCCAGCGCTACCTCACCCACGACGGCCAACTCACCGGCCAAGGCTCCCCGATGTATGTGATGTCCAAGGAAGACGGCCGCTGGCTGCTCACCGCCAACCAGAACACCGTGGTCGCCGAAGTCGTCTAACTGTCGGTGAGGGGGAACTGGTGGCGGCGGACTCTCGAACTTTTCCGCCACCAGTTCCCCGTGATCATTCGTCCAGATCCGCAGGGGAGCGGGGCGGCCTCGATCGCGTGCGGGTTGCCCGGGGGCGGGTGGGTGCTGGGGGACCTGCACACTAGAGGGGTGAGTTCACCTGCGACTATCCCCGTCGGTACCGAGATGTCCGGACCGGTGCTGAGTGATTTCGGGGGCGGTCCGTTCGGGATCTATGTGCACGTTCCGTTCTGTGCGACGCGGTGCGGATACTGCGATTTCAACACCTATACCGCGGGCGAGCTCGGGACGTCCGCGTCGCCGCAGTCCTGGCTGGAAGCGTTGCGTGGCGAGTTGGCTACGGCGGCAGCGCAATTCGCGGCATTGCCGACCGCGACGCCCGAGGTGGCGACGATCTTCGTCGGCGGTGGCACCCCCTCGCTGCTCGGTGGCGACGGGCTAGCCGCGGTGCTCGACGCCGTGCGCGCGAACTTCACCCTCGCCACGAATGCCGAGGTGACCACCGAATCCAACCCGGAATCCACCTCGCCGGAATTCTTCAAGCAGATCCGCGCGGCGGGCTTCACCCGGATCTCCCTCGGCATGCAATCCGCCGCCGCCCACGTGCTGAAAGTGCTCGACCGCACGCACACCCCCGGCCGTGCCGTCGCCGCCGCGAAAGAGGCTCGGGCCGCCGGGTTCGACCACGTGAACCTCGACCTGATCTACGGCACCCCCGGCGAACGCGACAGCGACCTCGACGCCAGCCTCGACGCGGTGCTCGCCGCGGGTGTCGACCACGTTTCCGCCTACTCACTGATCGTCGAAGACGGCACCGCGCTGGCTCGACGGGTGCGTCGCGGCGAACTCCCCGCCCCCGACGACGACGTCCTCGCCGCCCGCTACGAACGCATCGACGCTCGCCTCACCGCCGCGGGTCTGACCTGGTACGAGGTATCCAATTGGGCCGCAAGCGAAGCCGCGGCCTGCAGGCACAACCTCGGCTACTGGGACGGCGGCGACTGGCTCGGCGCCGGGCCCGGCGCGCACAGTCACGTCGGCGGCGTCCGCTGGTGGAACATCAAACATCCGGCCCGCTACGCCGACCGCGTGACCGAGGGTGGCCTGCCGGCCGCAGGCTGGGAAACCCTCACCCCCGACGAGCGCTACACCGAGCGCGTCATGCTGGCCGTCCGCCTCCGCACCGGCCTACCCCTCGCTGATCTCGACCCGGTCGGGCTCGCCGCCGCCGATCGCGTCATCGCCGACGGGCTCGCGATCCACTCCGGCGACCATCTCGTTCTCACGGATCAAGGCAGGCTCCTGGCCGACGGTGTAGTCCGTCAGCTCCTCGTCCCTTGAAACCGGCTATGGCCAGGGCGGCGCCGATCGCCCGGCCCGCCTGATACTTCGGTGCGCGCCGCATAGAAGACGGTGATGTCAGATCGCTGACGGCCCCTCACCGAAGAATGGGCTGCCACTTGTTGAGTGGCGCAAGTGGCGTCTCGGCAAACGCCTCGACCTGTGCCACTCGACGACCGACGGCGGGAGATGGTGGGTGGCTGCCGACCGTGTGTCCGCCGGGATCAGCTGAGGGCCTCGGCGATGTTCGTGACTACGGCGTCGTAGTCCGGTGGTCAGACTTTCGGTCGAGGCAGCCGACAGCGAGGTGAGCCAGTTGCTGACCGACTGAGCGAGGTGGTCGGCCGGGGCCAGCTGAGCGAAACGGCCGGCCGGTGGGAGCTGTTCAAGAGTGCCAACCAGGGTCAACGCCGAGGTCTTCGCTACCGCGGTCGGGATCGTCCGGGTTGATCGTGGGGGAGTGCCGTGCGGCTCGTCAGCGCGATCATGTGACGCAACGCTCACCGCGCACCCGCCTAGTCACCGCCTCTCGTCAGCAGGCCACGCCGGTGATCACCGCGATCCGATCGGCGTCAAGTGGGCTCGGCTCCTCCGGGGCGTCCGCAACCGCCCCACCACCGGGCGAGTGCCGCAACTGTGCCCGGTCGACTCGCCCCTGCCGCCCGCCGGGATGCCCGCCGTCCACCGCCCAACCGACCGCCTTCAGCGAACTGCCGGGTTGGTTCAGCTGTCGCTGAGCGAGCGCGCCTTGTAGGCTTCGATCAACCCCAAGGAGATTCATGTCCCCGGCACGACACATCACCCTCATCCACGAACCGGGCGAATTCGCCGAGGCGCGGGCAAACGAAAAGGCCGAAACTGCGCGACAGAGCGCGGTGGCCGCACGCACCGTTGCCAGCTATTCACAAAATGCCGACGATTGCCAGTCCCTATTGGCGATGCTCGGTTTGGACGCACTCGCTGGCAAGCAAGCCAGGGTCTGCGACTAGTTAAAAACTTCCCCGTCGGCGACCGCCACCCGTCGCCACTTTCGGGGAAAAGCCCGTATGCGGCGCGGAGACGCCGGGCAAATACGACGGGTCACGAAACCCCCAGCGCCGCGCGATCATTGCGATCGTGCGGTGTCTGCTGTCCCGACCTGTCGGCCCGGCCCTCCGGATGAGTGACTGCTCGACCCCGCCGCACAGGCCCGGCACACCCGCCGCACCAACACGTTGTGCGCGCGGGCGATCCGCCCCGGGCTGAGACATCGACACGGGCGGGGGCCGCCTGCAATTGCACGGCGGCGTTCTCCCCACGACTCGATTTCATCGAGGACCTGCGCTCTGTTGATAGCCCGGTGTGGTCGTGCGCGGTGGTCCCGGTCGCAGCCGGTCAGGCCGAAGGCTGCTTACTACTGCCTATTACTGCGTGGCCGGTCCGACTAGTGGCCGACCGCGTGCCCGATCGGGGCAGGGCGGCCACTCGCAACTCGAGTCTGCCCGGACCATCGAATGGGACATCACGGCGGTGAAACCGACATTTCGCCGCCACTATGTCCCATTCGCCGTAGCGGTCTCGCGGCACGCCTGACCGACGCGCGCCCGGGGCGTCCTCGGGCCCGCCGGCATTGCACGGCCGTGTTCTCCCCACGACCCGGTTTCATCGAGGACCTGCGATCCGTTGAGATCGCGGTGTTGGTCGTGCGCGGTGAGCCCCGATCGCCGCTCGGGCCGAAGGCCGCTTATGACTGCGCGGCTGCCGGATGGCCAGGGCCCG
The DNA here is from genome assembly GCF_045040275.1 of Nocardia sp. NBC_01499. NCBI lineage: Bacteria > Bacillati > Actinomycetota > Actinomycetes > Mycobacteriales > Nocardiaceae > Nocardia > Nocardia sp. NBC_01499. The sequence continues at coordinate 8,065,296 of NZ_CP109426.1, forward strand.
GGTTGGCCTGACGTATGAATGCGCAGCAGTTCCCCCCGGCGCCGGAACTGTCCTAGCCGAAGCGCGCTGCGCACGGATTCGCATCACGCGCGCGATATTGCTGGTTGTTTCGTGCGCGGCGAGTCAGTCTGTGCGCGGCGACGACGAGATCGTCCCGATCGCTCTGGCCGAAGGCCGCTTTCTACTGTGCGGCCGGTCCGACTAGTGGCCGACCGCGCGCCCGATCGGGCAGGGCCCGCCTGCGATTGCATGGCCGTGTTCTCTCCACGACTCGATTTCATGGAGGACCTGCGATTCGTTGATAGCCCGGTGTGGTCGTGCGAGGTGATGACGAGATCGTCCCGATCGCAGCGGGTCAGGCCGAAGGCCGTTTACTACTGCGCGGTCGCTCGGATGACCAGGGCCCCGGTTGGCCTGACCGACGAATGCGCAGCAGCTTCGACCCGGCGCTCAGCGGAACTGTCCTAGCCGCAGTACGCTGCGCGTCGATTCGCAGCACGCGCGCGGTATTGCTGGCTGTTGTGCGCGGCCATCGGGTCTTTACGCAGCGGCTTGCTGTGGCTGTGACTGCTGCTGGCGAAGGTGGTGCATCGATCCGTGTTGCGCGCGATATCCGGGTCGATCACGGTGGTGGTTGCGGGTGGGACGATGACGAGAACGGGGCGGTTGTCGGGGTGGGGCGATGGTCGCCGAAAGCGCGGTTGACGGGCTACGCTGACGCATCGCATGGCCTGCACGGCGAGTTCGAGCAGTGTTCAACGACGACCTGCTGGACTTTCTCGCGAATCGACGGCTGCGAAGCCTGACCCGACAGGACAACAATGAACATCTCTCGCACTCTGCGGGCGGCGGTTGCGGCGGTGGCGATCACGGCCGCGACGACGTTGGCGGCCATTCCCGCCAATGCCGCGCCGCTGCCGACCATCGTGCTTGTGCACGGCGCGTTCGCCGACGCCACCAGCTGGAACGGCGTCGCCGCCGCGCTGCGCGGGGACGGCTATCGCGTTGTGACACCGGACAATCCGCTGCGCGGTCCGGCCTACGACGCGGCCGCCATCCAACGCACCCTCGACACCATCTCCGGACCCGTTGTGCTGGTCGGCCATTCGTATGGCGGCGCGGTGATCAGCAACGTGCACGACCCGAAGGTCGAATCCCTGGTCTACATCGCGGCTTTCGCCCCCGTGCAGGGTGAGCCCGCGCAACTGCTGCTCGACCCGATTCGCTTCCCAGGCAGCCAACTCCTGCCGCCCGTCCTGCAACTCGGCATCGTCGACGACCCCACCGGCATCGCGGGCAAGAACCTCGACGGTTTCGTCGCGCCCGATAGTTTCAATGCCGTGTTCGCCCAGGACGTCAGCCCCGCCACCGCCGCCGACATGATCGCCCACCAGCACTCCATCGCGATCGCGGCCAACCTCGAACCCTCCGGCGCTCCCTCTTGGTCCAGCACCCCGAGCTGGTACCTCGTTTCGGCCGCCGACCGAGTGATTCCCCCTGCCTCCCAACGCTTTATGGCCAACCGCATGGGCGCGCACACCAGTGAGGTGAACTCCTCGCACGCATCACTGGTCTCCCACCCCGCCGAGGTCACCGCGGTAGTCGAGGCGGCCGTCCCGCGCTGACCCACGTGGCGCACACCTCTTGATTTCCTGCACCTGGGAATCGCATCCAATTCCAGGTGCGGGAAATCAAGAAGTGTGCGGCCGCTCGATCACGTCGGCGTACGCCGCTGCGCTCGGCGGTCAGGGTTGGCGCATAAGCTGGTGTGATCACGAAGGGGGATGGTGTGACATTCGGTGATGGAAATGCTTGGGGGCAAGGTGGATTCGAGACTACCTGCGCGCATTCGGAGAACTCTGGATCGGTCGATCTGTTGTATGCGGTTCGGCATGGGCAGAGCACCGCGAATGTAGCTTTCGCCACGGATACGGCTATCGATTCCGACGATATGGCTATCGGGCTGACCGATTTAGGGGAGCGGCAGGCGATTGCCGTCGGGCGGTGGTTCGCTTCGCTCGACTCGGATCAGGTACCTGACCTGGTGTTGTGTTCGCCATATCTGCGAGCCGCGCAGACGTGGCAACTTATCGAACAGGAATTGCGTGCGGCGGAGCGCGAGCTACCGTGCCACCACATCGATCAGCGGCTCTATGACCGGCATCGGGGCAAACTCAGCCATATGCCGCCGTCTACCGTGCGCGAACGCTTTCCCGAGGAACTCGTGCAGGAAGCCGCCGACCCGCTCGGCTACCGGCCACCTGACGGAGAGTCGTTCCGGGACGTCGCCGACCGACTGCGCGGTGTCGTTGCCGATCTCGAAACCGATCAGCGGCACCATCGCGTGCTGATCGTTGCGCACGACGCGATAGTCCTGTTCCTGCGCCAACTCCTCGAAAACCTCACCGACACAGCGGTTCTGGCACTCGCCGAAGCCGGTCTGGCAGGCAACGGATCGATCACCAGCTGGCAACGCACCGCCAACGGCTATCACCTGCTGGCCTACGACCAGCGCACCCACCTGCCGCAGCACTGAATCCGTATCAGCGGCCCTCGGCATCGTCATACACATCAGACGATCCACCGAATCCGCAAGGGGCACCCCATGGCACAACTGGCCGAATTCATCGAGAAGACAGCCACCGAGTTCGGCTCATCGAGAAAGTCACCGGCCTGACCTATGAAAAGGCCGTCGCCACACTGGGTCTCGAACCACTCGGCCTGTCCGACAGCCACTTTCTGCCCGACGACATCATGGCCCGCCCCTTCGCCGAAGGGCACAACCCGGGCGAGGACGGCACACTCGCGGTCGCCCGGCCATGGAAGGACACCCGCGCCAACAACCCCGGCGGCGGCCTCGCTTCCTCGGTCGCCGACCAACTCCGTTGGGCCCGTTTCCATCTCGGCGACGGCCGCACCGACATACTGCCCGCCGCGGTCATCAACCAGATGCGACAACCGACAATCGCGTTGCGTGGCAGCACTCTCGGCGACGCCATCGGCATCGGCTGGTTCCTCCGCGACGACCACGGCCACATCACCGGCGCCGACCTCGCGGGCCGACTCTTCCACCGAACCGGCGGGATCACCGCTCGATGATGTTGTCCCGCATGGCCTGTGGCAACCCGACCACAAGTTGCGAGACGTTGCGCCGGACCTGCCCCACCCGCAGCTCCGGCGGCAACGACTGCCACACCTGCCGGATCTGTTCGCGCGCATGGTCCAGTTCTCCCTGCCGGGTCCATAACGTGGCCATGTCGAGATCGAGCAGCGCACGCCCGACCTGATCCTTCTCGGCCATCGGCAATTCGAGCATGCGACCGCGGATGGCCTCGGCCGCCCGCCAGTCGCCGATCGAACTCAGCGCATGCGATTGATGCCAGCGCAGAATGTATTCCGAGGTGCCGAGGTTGTCGTCGGTGGTGGCCGTGTCGGGTAGCGCGGCGAACATCCGTTCCGCCGCGGTGACCGCGTCGACGGCATCCCGGCGCCGCCCGATCCTGGCCTGGATTCCCGCCTCGGCGAGCAGCCCGAACACACCCGCCGCCGTCGGACCACGGCCGCTGGCCGCCTGCGCCGAACGGGCCGCCGTCAAACCCTGATCGAGGGCGTGCCGATAGCACTCGTGGGTGTGCGCCATGTGCCCGGCGAGCCAGGCCTCCAGCGACGGGTCTCCGGCCTGCCTGGCGGCGCGGCGCGCTTTGGCGAACCACATGAAGGTGTCGTGCAGATCGGCGACATCGTTGAGCCGAAACGCGATGAGGCCAGCCAGAATCGCCTCGATGCGGTGTAGTCGCCGATGCAGATCCGCCGAATGGTCGGCGAGCTTCACCTGCTGGACCTGCGCCAGGTCCCGCATCCGCGCCGGAATGTATTCCGAAGGGGGCAGGACATATACGAGATAGCCGCTGAGTTCGAGCCCTTCTTCCAACGCGCGCACGGTATCTCGCGCGGTGGAGCCCACCTGCGACGCGGGCGTGACGACCAGGCGGCTCGGCACGGCGACCGGTGGGACGCCGTCGTCGGTGTAGTCGTGGCCGAAACCTAGCCGGTCCGGCCGGGTTCGATACAACCGGCACAGCGCGTCGAGGAACTGATACGACGGCATGTCCAGTCCGGTCTCCCACCGGGACACGCTCTGATGCGACAACCCGCGGCACGACGACCCGTCCGTACTGACGATCTCCTGCAACCGATGCGCCACATCGACCAAAGTGAATCCGTGTGCGATGCGATGAGCACGTAGCAACGAGACGCCGCAGTGCGATCGGACCGCGTGGACCTGTTCCCACGTCGACCCGCCCGCGGCCTCGTATTCACGTACGACTCGTCTTCCACACGCAATGCTGTGCTGTGCGTTCATCGACCCACCTCGTCGACGCTCAGCTCTGCAATGCGCGAACGCGCACTGTATGGTCGGTTGGCTTGTACACGACCCCGCCCTGATGGTTCACGGCTACGTCGTGCTCGATGGCGTATCTTCGGTTCGCTCGCTGAAGCTCCCTCACGACACATCTCCCCAGATCCCTGCTGCTCCGGTAGTCGGACACGCGTAAGGATGTACGTCGTCCGCGCTTCCGACGGTATCCCTGACCTGGTCCCACGTCCATAAACGAGCGGTTCTGCGCGCCAGGCGTGCAAGGGCGGGGCAATCCCTGGCCGGGTTGGCCGGTCAGCGGCACCCTAGGGGCATGAAAAGAATCGTCATCGTCGGGAGGGTCCTGGAAAACCCGGAGTACACCACCGACGAGGATGACCATGTGTCATTCGCCCAAAAGTTGGTGTACGTAATGACGCCTATCGCGACTGCGGTGACCGCTCTGGCCACCTTCGTGACCTGCGCCTCCGCCATGAACACGATGGCCGTGACGGTATTGGCCGTCGCGTGGGTACTGGCCGGTTGGCTGGCCCGAGGGCGGCGCTGCCGCTGCCGTACCGATCGGCGACGTCTCCAGATTCGTCCTGTCATAGGGGGTCCCGCCTAGTCGAATGCCGCAGTAACTGAGGCACGTACGGGCGCGTGACGCCGCAGCGGGGTTCGTTTAGCCCCATACCGTTGTAGCTGCGTCAAGTCATGTAAAAAATACCCGGGAGTACGGAACCGGGTGTCGGTCATATCGGTAATGTGAGCGACATCAACGGGTCCGCGATCGTACTAAGCAGACATTCAACTGACCTGCGCGGTATCGGAGCGCTGGTTCTGTTAACCGCGTCTTTCGCGATGCTCACGGTGTTGTCACGCTATCTCGGTGGCGGTTTCACCCCCGCCCAGCAGGTCTATCTGCGCTCCGGTCTGGCGTTCTTCATCGCGATTGTCGTATTCAGTCGATGGATCCGCTGGCGAACAGTGCTGCGGATCCGGGCGCGGGAATGGTGCGTGATCGTGGGACGTACCGTCCTGCTGTACGTAGTCGGCACCACATTGTTCTCGAAGGCCGCGGGAATGACGGCGGTGAGCGATATTTCGTTCATCGCCGCCCTACCGCTGGTCTCCGCGCTCGGGATGCTGTTTCGCAGCGTGCGCGTCTCCGCAGTCCGGATCATCTTCGTCGGTGGCTCCGGCGTCGGTGTCGCGATCCTGTCGGGATTCAGTGGCAGCGCGACGAGTTCGTTGAACTATGGCAACCTGCTCGCGCTAGTCGCCGTGGTGGCAATGTCGCTGAGTTATCTCGGCCGGGATTGGCACGACGGCACTTTGAACAATCACGAGCTCACCGCGCTTACCCTCGGTGTCGGCGCGGTGGGAGTGGTGTTGACTTCCGTTGTGCAAGGCGATGGTCTGCCGCATGTCGCGTCGCACGTGTCAGCGGTAATGCTTTGGGGCGCAGTCGGTCTCGCCGGAGTGCTCAGCGTGCTGAACGTCTTCCTCATCAACTATTCGTTCGAACGAGTCGACCCGGTGCTCAGCGGTAATATGCTTACCGTCGAATGCGTTTGGGGGCTGCTGTTCGGGCTACTCTTCTTCGGACAGGTGCCGACCTGGAGTGGAATCGCAGGCGGCACAGTTATTGTGCTGTGCGCGCTTGCGCTCAACCTGCTCGATGGGCGCGGCGCACCGGCCGATGGTGTGCCCGAAGACCCGGTGCCAGCTCCTATCCTGCCGCAACCGGAGTTCGCGCTATCCACCGTCGAACAATCGTCTCCCGTTCTCCGCATGTATTTGTCGGATGACCGAGAGGAACCGCGCTCACAACGCGAAGAGGAACTGGCAGCGAGCCATTCGTGGATCGGAGCATGGGTGAATGACCCGGCGAAAGGTCAGCAGTCCGCGGCCAGCTGAGATAGGTCAGCTCGCTTGCGTGACAGGGTGTTTCAGGCCGGACCGGTGACGGCCTGGTAGGTCTCTAGGTTGCTGAGCAGCAGGTCACAGACGGCTTCGAGGTGTTGGACGTCGGTGTTGTCGAGGCCGCTGAGTACTAAGGCCCGGACCGTCTCGTGATAGCCGGGAGTGGCCTCGGCGAGCTGGGCGCGGCCCGCGTCGGTGAGCACGATCAAGGTGGCGCGGGAGTCGTGCGGGCTCGGCTGGCGGCGCACCCACCCGCGCCTTTCCAGTCGGGTCATGCCTTGCGAGACGCGGGGGCGGGAGGCACGTGCCGCGTCAGCCAGGGCGCTGACCTGGAGTTTATGGCCGGGGGCCTGGGCGAGCAGGTGGAGTGCGGCGTACTCGAAGTGGCTCATGCCCGCGTTCTGCTGTAGCTGGGTTTCCACTGCCGCAGGCACCTGGAACATCAGGATGGCGAGCTTCTTCCATATCTGCCGCTCGTCGGTGGTCAACATCGGCCGCTCATCGGCGGTCAACGCGCGCGGTTCGTCCATGGTGCCGAGTCTAGCGACCGATTGCCAGGGTAATTCGTTAATCAAAGATACGTCCTTCCGCAATGTGGCGTCGGTGACATTTACTTGGCCGAATTCATGGTTAATGCTTTAACTGTTGACGGCCGCTGGGCTTCGCCGTGTTCCGCACGCAGACCGATCGGAGCAACGAAATGAGCAGCAAGGACATCGTTGTGCAGGCGACGCGAGATCTGTTCGTGCACAAGCTTCCTGACGCGGTCGACCGCTGGACCAGCACCGACTACCGCCAGCACAATCCGTGGGTCGCGGACGGCCCCGACGGCCTGCGTCAGTTCCTCGCCACGCAGCCCGACGGGTTCGGCTACCAGCTCGCGCGGGTGATCGCCGACGGGGACATGGTCGCGCTGCACGGCGTCTACCGGGACACGCGCTTCGGTTCGCTGGTCGCCTTCGACGTCTTTCGGCTCGAGGAGGGCAAGCTCGCCGAGCACTGGGACGCGCTGCAACCCGTCGTCGACTGGACCGTCGGCGGCCGCACCCAGGTCGACGGGCGGATTCGGGTCACCGCGCCGGAACGGACCGAGGCGACCCGCAAGATCGTCATCGGGTTCGTCGAGACCGTGCTGATGGGCAGGCAGGTCGAGCGGCTGCCCGAATTCGTCAGCTCCGAGCGGTATGCGGAGCACAACCCGTTTCGAGACGACGGGATCGACGGGCTGCGCGCCGCCATCGAGGACGGGGGGATGGTGCAGGACCCGCACTTCGCGCTGGCCGAGGGGGAGTTCGCGCTGACCATGGGCGAATACGTCAAGGACGGCGAGCGCATCCTCGCCTACGACCTGTTCCGTGTCGAAGGCGACAAGATCGTCGAGCACTGGGACGTCGTCGGCAAGGTCCCGCCCACCTCCGCCCACGGCAACGGGCTGTTCTGAGCGCAGGTCGCATCGATCGAAGGGAGCAATCGGTGAGTGGTAACAAGGACATCGCCCTGCAGGCGATCCAGGAGATGTTCGTGGACGCCGAGCCCGGCGCGGACCGCTGGACCGGCGACAACAGCGCGGGTGAGCTGCGCTTTGTACTGAATCGACAACCCGACATCCTCGACTATCGACTCGCGCGGGTGATCGCCGACGAGGAGATGGTCGCGCTGCACGGCGTCTACCGGTGCGTCGGCACCACCGGCTTCGTGGTGGCCTTCGACGTGTTCCGGATCGCGGCTGGCAAGCTCGCCGAGCACTGGACCGTGCGGCAACCCGTCGTCTACGTCACCCGCAGCGGTCGAACCCAATTCGACGGACCGACCGAGGTCATCGTCCCCGAACAGACCGAGGTGAGCCGCGCGATCGTCGTCCGCTTCCTGCAGAACGTCGTCTTCGGCGGGAAGCTGGAACGCATCGCCGAATTCATCGATGAGCGCTTCGCCCAGCACAATCCCGATATCGCCGACGGTATCGAGGCCCTGCACGCCGCCCTCGGCGCGGCCGGGATACCCCTGCGCGACCCACTACTGCGCTACACCGTGGCCGAGGGTGAGTTCGTCCTGACCATGTCCGAAGCCCTACGCGGGGATACACCCATCGTCTTCTACGACCTGTATCGCGTGGCGGGTGACAAGATCGTCGAACACTGGGACGTCATACATCGAATCCCTGTCACCTACGCGGGGTCGCATTCATGATCAACGGGCTACCAGGGGTCGGGGTCGGCGTCTGCTAGGCGTTGTTGGGCTCGGTCCAGCCAGGTGGTGAAGTGGGTGGTCAGGTCGGCGGGGGTGGTGGGGCGGACGGTGATGTGGGGGCCGCGGATTTCGGTGTAGCGGCCGTCGTTGGTGATGTCGTGCCATTGGAGGACGTTCCATGGTTCGGCGAGGGTGTGCAGTGGGGCGGCGACGAGAACGGCGGAGCCGCCTCCGTCGGTGGGGCGGCCGAGGAGGCGTTGGTATTGCTCGCGGGGGGTTTGGCGGGCGACGTCTTCGAAGTAGCCGTTGCGGCGCGGGGCGATATCGTCGGGGTGGAAGGTCGCGGGGGCCGCAGTGCCCGGGGTGCAGGAGGGGATGGCCTGGACTATGCGGGCGGGCAGGCTTTCCGGGCGGAACATGCGGACGCGGATCGGTCCGTGGTCGGTGGCGGTGCCGCCCTGCATGAGGGTGACGGCGCGATACGGGTTGCGCGCACCGAGGATTCGGTATTCGCGCAGGTCGTCGTCGCCGGTGCTGTTCTTGTGTTTGCTTGTGCCGCCGAGGATTTCGATCCGCATATCGGAGGTGCCGAGGGTGTGCAGCGCCAGCTGGATCTCCTCCAGCTCGTCGGCGCTGTAGCGATCGTGGACGGCTCGGCGGTGTGCGGCGAACTCGTCGCGCAGAGCGAAGCGGCTGGTGTAGCGCAGGGGGCCGGGAAACCGGTCATGGGCATCGGAGTACCAGAGGGCCGCGAAATCGTCTGGTTCCCAAGTCCATTCAGTCATGCCGATCCGATCTTCTCCCTGTCGTACATTCGATACATGCCCCGTGCGAGCGGCCCCTTCCAGCCCCCGCAATACCCTCTCCGCCGCCGCTCCCGCCACAGCACTCCCACACGCATCCTGTCATCCGCGTCGTTCCAGCCCGTCGAGCACCGCCGGTTCGGGCGGCGAGTGTGACATGGTGGCGGTGAAATGCGGGTATCGCCGCCGCGATGTCCTGCTCGATGGTCCGGCGAACTCGAGTCGCGAGCGGCCGCCTAACGACGCCCCGGGGCGCATCGATCCTGCCCGCCGCGTGGTCGCTACAGCGAGTGGGACATGGTGGCGGCAAAATGCGGGTTTCACCGCCACCACGTCCCGTTCGATGGGCCGCATCGGCCTCGAGTTGCGAGTGGCCGCCCGGTGACGCCCAGGGCGCGTCGGTCCAGCCCGCCGCGTGGCTGCTGCGGCGACTGGGACGTGGTGGCGGAGGAATGGGGGTTTTGCCGCCACCACGTCCCGTTCGATGGGCCGGAGCGGGCTCGGGTTGTGAGTGGTTGCCCGGTGACGTCCCGGGCGCGTCGGTCCAGTCCGCCGCGTGGTTGCTGCGGCGAGTGGGACGTGGTGGCGGAGGAGTGCGGGTTTTGCCGCCACTGTGTCCCGTTCGGGGTGCTCCGGCGATGTTGGGGTTGGCGAGTGGGATATGGGGGTGGTGGGAGGCGGGGGTTGGTTTCGGGGGGTTGCTTGGGGTGGGTGCATGGGGGGTTAGGTGGGGAGGTCGCCGCCGATTACGCCGCCGGGGATGGTTTTTGGGAGTTCGCCGAGGAGCTCGTCGGTGTTTTCCTGGGTGATCAGGTAGTCGGGGATTTTGTGTTCGGCGTCGTCCTCGGATTTGCCGCCTCGGGCGCCCGAGCCCATGCCGCCCATGCCTGGGGTTCCGGTTGCGCCACGGGCGGCTGCGGCTGCTGCGGCGGCGGGGTTGGAGGTGGTGCCGGGGGTGGTGGGGGTGCCGGGGATGCTGCGGCCCGGTTGGGGGGTTCTCGAATTCGGTGAGCCAGGGCTGCCTGGGCTGCCGGGGGAGTGGGGGAGGCCGGTGCCGGTCGGGGTGGTGCTCGATGGCACGGTCTTCGTCGGGTCCGTTGAGGTGGGGGAGTTCGGGTTTGTCGTCGGGGTGGTGCTCGCCGGGTTGGTTTGGGTGCTGCTCGGAGTTGTCGAGCTCGGCGTGGTTTGGTCGGACTTCGACTGGTCGTCCTTGGTGGTCGAGTCGTCGGGTTTGCCGTCGCCGTCCTTGTCGCCCGGGACGGTGGGGTTCTTCGAATTCTGGTTGGTATCAGTCGATTTGGGCCCGTTTGGCTGACCGCCGTTGTTGCTACCGTCGTTCGTGTAGCCACCGGGCGGAGGTGTGATGTCGACAGCCTTGGTTGGGCTCGTCGGCGTTGGCAGGACCGGGATCTTGCCGTCTATCTGGCCGAACGGCTGCACATAATGCTCGTACATCGCGACCCGAGCCTTCTCCGCCTCTTCGTTCTGCACATTCTGTATATTCCAGCGGCTCGGGTGGAATACCCGGGAGCGGATCGATGTCTCGACCGTATCGGGAATCGCCTTCTTGGTGTTGACGATTGCTGTCGCGGCATCGCGGACTCTGCTGTGTAGTTCGGCCAAAGCGGGCGTCAGCGTGTGCGCATCGGTCGCGTAGGCCTGGATCGAATCCTTGGAATCCTTGGCGGCTGGGCCGGACCACGCTTGGGAGATCGAGGTCTGGATCGAGCGGGCGAACGTCGATACGCCTTGCTCCCAGAGTTGGTGCATCTGCCAGTATTTTTCGGCCTGGTCGATCGCGTTGGTGGTATCGAGCGGCTCGAAGGCGTCCTTGATTTCCGCGTGACCCCAGCTGGCGGCATGCTCGCCGCCGCCGGGAATTCGCGGGGGTTCGTATCCGGTCATCGGGCGGTCCTGTCGGGGAGGATGTACGGGCCAGCTGGGAGCTGAGCAGGTGGTCGTTCGGGGAGCGTATCGTTCAATCGAGTGAATTCAGCAGCAAAGTTGCTGTCCGCCTGCATCATTCGCTCTCGCGCCGTCTTATGGACTTCCTGGAGATCTTCGACGATCTTGTAGTGCTGGTCCAGGATTGCGTAGACATCGTTGCCGTCGCCCGCTTGTTTGGCCTTTTGTTTGAAACGGTCGACCACGGTCTTCCCTGACACCATTTTCGTAGTCTTCTCGCCAAGGCCCCAGCTCTCTTGTCGCGAGACTTGCTCGGCGATGCCCTGGACCCGCCGGATCAAGCGCTTGAAGTATTCGCAGTCGCGGTCTATGTAGACGAAGTCTTCAGGCTTCATCTCTACCGTCGCCTGCCCCTCCCGCACCGCACTGAGCAAGTTCGCCATTGGCCGAGGCGGTGTCGTGTCGTCACCCATGTTCCATCCCTCCCGATGAATGCAGTCCTTCAGAGTGTGGTTACGCAGTCGCGGGCATCGTCGGTGCAACCTTCTCGGCCAATTCGCGCGCTAAGTCGCACGTGTTGAGGTGACCCGTGATCTTGCTCGACGCGGGATTGGTGAGGTTGAACTCGAGGCTGCCGCCCTTCATCTCCACGTTCACCGTGCATGCTGCCTCTGGGTGATCATCGATTTGTCGTGTGGAGACCGCGCGCCGACTGCCTATGGTGAATTCCTGACTGTCCGGAAACTTCTTCTCCCGGACCATGTCGAGGGTGATGTTCGTTGTTTGGATGCTCGCCGCATATCCGTCTGTCTGAGCCCACAGGCATCCGCGCCACTTGATGCCACCATTGGCATTGGAGTCGTTCGGCGTCTTGTCCAGAAGTTTCTCGGAGTCGAGTACGGCCTGGGGGATGTCATTGCAAGCGTTGAATCCGGCGGGGACGTCTGCGGCGAGACCTGATTTTGATGTAGACGGGGCGTTCGTGCTTCCGGTGGGTTTGCCGTTCCCATCGTTGTCAGGCCCGCACCCCCCTAGCAGGAACACGGCACCAAGAGCGAGGGTGGTCAGCTGCCACGAGATCGACCTGCTCGACATCGGATCCTTCGCTCACCGGTGCTTTATCGATTGCCCAGGGGCTGGACCGGCTTCTCCGCCCCCTCGTCAGCTCATGCTGACGCTACCGATGGCTCTACCTGCGTGCAAGCGAGTCGCAACGGGTCGAGCGGATTCCTTCGCACCCGGTAGGGAGTGGCTTAGGAGGTATGAGCCCGGAACCTCACGTGAGCAAGGTTCCGAGCGTACGGCTCAGGTTCCTGATTCAGGCGTGCGAGCGGTCGAGCTTTCCACCGGCGACGCCTGCCGTGAAGGCGTCCCATTCGCCAGGACTGAAGGCGAGCGCTGGTCCGGTTGGGTTCTTCGAATCGCGAACACCGACCGTGTTCTCATCGAGGAATGCGACCTCTACGCAGTCTTGATCCGGGCTGCTGTGACTACTCTTGAACCAGGCAGCGTTGGGCAGATCTCTGTTCACGTCGCGTACTCCTTCGCGATCTTGCGGATGAGAGCGCGACTGCGAGTCTCATCCAATGCCGAGCGTTGCAGGTCGGCATACGCCAGTTGATACTGCTGCACCTCTTCGGTCTTCTCAAGGTACAGCGCCCCCGTGAAGCCCTGCATGTAGATGACAGGAGGTTCGGTGAGATGTGCTGTTGGATGCCTAGGGAATTCGAGCATGACGAACGGCCCGAACCGGAGCCCGCCGTACGCCTCGGCGCTGAGTGGGACCACTCGCACTGAGACGTTCGGGAGCTTGTCCACTCTCACAAGGTGATTCAGCTGATCCGCCATGACAGCCGGACCGCCGATAGCACGGTGGAGCATCGCTTCGTCCACGATGGCGTCGACAATCAGTGGGTTGCTTTCCGTGGTTACCCGAGCCTTCCGTCGAGTGAACAGTTCGATTCGTCGTTCAACTTCAGCTGTTGGCATCGTGGGTGACATCACCCAGGTCATCGCGCGCCGATATTCATCGGTCTGCAGCAGGCCGGGAATCAGCATTGTCTGATACGAAACAATCCTCTTAGCAGCCTCTTCCAACCCGACAAACAAATCGAAATGCTTCGGAATGGCATCCCCATACGCATGCCACCACCCGGTGCGATGCGACTCCTCCGCCAATCCGAGCAGCATCCGCGTCACGTCGTCGCGCGCACCGTACAGCGCGCACAGCCGCTCGATGAACAACGGATTCAACCGGACGGGTTGCCCGGTTTCCATCCGCCATAGCGTCTGCTTGCCAACGCCTATCGCCTGGCGGGCGATTTCCGCGCTGACGCACGATTTCTCCCTGAGTTCGCGCAGCTGACGGGCCAGCATGCGTCGCGGGATGGTCGATCCGGTGGGGGTCACGGCAATTCCCTTTCGTAGCCTCACTATTGGCCAGGTATGCAACTGGAACCGCATGGACGGGAATCCTTGGAACCTTGCGACTTTTCCCCTGGTTCCGCTACTGGGAACGTTCCCGCCGATCATTTCCGGTGCTCTACTGAATCCGCGCCCCGGTCCGTGTCATCGAAGTCTTGAAACCCTATCTGCGAGAGCGGGTTCAGGTCCACTCGGATCGGGCGCACCAAGCGTCCGATCGAGGTGAGTCGAGGTTAGATATGAACGACCCAGCGTTCACGGATACCCCTATTTCCCGCTGTGCCTATTACCGCCGCACCTGCGGCCTACCCGCCGGAATCCACCCGGAGGCGGGCCGCATCGTTGTCAAAGCCGGACTAGTCGGTGCGATCACCATGCCCGCCCGGCTCGGTCAGCGGGTCCGTGACGACATGCTGTTCCGCGGCTGCCCACTCGGGCCCATCGTGGCCCACATCCGTTCCCGCCGTTGGACTTTCCTGTGCAGACCCGATGTCCCCGAAAGTGTCCAGCTCTGCACCGAACTGTTCCACCTCGACGTCGCCATCGTCCCGTTCGGCGGCGAGATCGCCCTCCCGTCTCCCGCCGACTCCCAAACCCCCTCCCGCACTTGGATCGTCCCGCCACGTGACACCTTTCGCCCCTCCGGCGCGGTAATCATCGACTACCTCCGTGCCTGCACCAGGAGGCCGATCCGATGAGCACCCGCCGAGAAGTCAACCGCCGCAAGCCCATCGCCTACCAGTCCGCGCCGCTTGCCGCGCCAACCTCATTGAGCGGAGCTGGTGAGAACTGTGCCGCCGCCGAGAAGTCAACTGCGACAGCCCTGGCGGCACCCGATAGCGATATCTGGCCACCTCGCCGAAACCTGCACGTCCGCGAGCCGCACCCGGTGACCGTCCCGCAGCCCCGCGGACGCACCGCGCGCATAGTTTCGCGGCCCGCGCATAAGTCAGCCAGCGATCTCGTACGTGGCCGCATGGAAAGCGCGCGCCGCCACACGATGTGGGCCGGGTGACTGACTTGTTGCCGACGAGAAGCCAAGTGCTGCAAGCCTGTCGTGGTGACGTGGACACCGACCATCCGTTGTTGCGTGCCGCTCGCGAGCTGACCACCCTGCACGAGCGCAGGTTGGTCGCTCGCGAAACCGCCCGGGAGATAGACGAATACCGCGTTCGTGAGGTCCGCGCCATCGACCGCTGGGTCGCCGCGGACCTCCCCGTCGCGCACGGCGGCGCCTACCTGCACACCGAAACCGTCGGCGCGATCCTCGACCGCCTCGCTTACCTCACCGTCTGTGCCTACGCGGCACTGTCCGACGAGTCGGACTGGGAGCTCTGGTTCGCCTGGGAACGCCTCGCCGAATTGGCCGTCGGGTACGAGGATCTCGTCGACGAACTGTCCACCGGCCGCCGCCGACTCCCCACCGGGTGCTGATCATGAGTTTTGTTCCCGCGACATGGATTCGGGCCTGGATTGGGTCACGATTCACCGGGTATTCGAGAACCTATAGGGGAGGACCCGTTATTGGGTTAACCTGCCGTGGATCGTTCGATAAGCCGAGGGAGTTGCCGTTGATCGTGGGCGGCAGTCGGCGCTGGGCGGCCGTGGTAGCGATAGCCACGGCCGTTATCGCGCTGTCCGGATGCGGCACCATATCCAAAGACGCGACCGTGCGGGCCACCGTCGAATCCACGGCACCGAGAGCGGCGAAAGCGCAGGTAGGGACGCCGGCTTCGGAAGATATGGCGGCCATCGCGCCCGGCACGGCCGACCTCATGACCCGGATCCGCGCGACCGACCCGTGCGCGCTGTTGAATCGCGAATTCGCCGAGCGGCTCGGCGTATTCCAGCGCTTCGACCGCAGCCCCGGCATGGACCGCGGTGACGGCTGGACCGGATGCAGCTTGATCGTTAGCGCGCCCGACGACGCGTACTACTCGTTCAACCTGCAACTCGACCAGCTCTACACCTCGGACAAGCGAGCGGCCGACAAGGCCGAACAGATCAGCGGCCACACCGTGTACCGCAGCGCGAGCAGCGACGACCGGCCAGGCGCATCCAGCTGTGACTACCGAATTCCGGCCGGGGACACCGGTTTCGCGCATTTCCTCAGCGTCGCCAAGTTGTCGAACGCGGCGAAGACGCCGGTCCCGTGGTCGCAGCCGTGCCAGTTCACCAGCGATTACCTCGCCGCGACCATCGACGGCCTTGTGGCATTGCCGCCGCACGTCATCGACGATCAGGGCGGGCGGTCGCTGCTGCAGCGCAATCCCTGTGCGGCAACGGCCCAGATCACCGCGCAGTTCCCCGGCTGGCAGATGACCTCGGTCGGCTGGACCAAGGCATACCAGTGCGCGATATCCCTCATCCAGCCCGGCGACGCCCAGCGCGCCACCGTCGCGATCTCCTTCGACCAAACCAGTGAGCAGATGGTCAAGACGGGCGAGGTCCTGCGCCTACCGTCCGGCCTGGACGGCGGACAGTCCATCCAATACGCGCGCCACACGAGCGTGGAAGGGCTCACCGGTATCGAGCTGCGGACGGTCCAGTCCACCGATCCCACCCGGCAGAACTCCAGCTGCGCGATCACCCTGAACTATCGCCGCGCCGACCCACCCACCGCGAATAACGCCAACCTGCTGACGGTTTCGGTGAACCTCGTCCCCGCCTCGCCGCCCTTCCCGTTCGACGCCTGCGTGCAAGCCGCCCAAGTCACCCCGACGGTCCTGCACGCCATTCCGTGACCGGCGTCGCTGCGAAGAGGAATCCCGTCGAATTCGGTTCGGGCCGATCCGTGGCGTTGGCTGGCTCGAATACAGGAGTAGTTCTGACCGATCGGTCGGGGCCAGAGTCGCGGGCCCGCTGCGTCGAGATGAGGCAGTGGGGCTCGCACGGCCTGTGAAGGGGTTTCGTCTTGAGCGTTCGTCCCATCAATCTGTTCGTGTTAGCCGCCGCGTTCGTCCTGCCCGGTACCACCGTTGCCGTCGCGGCCCCTGCCACTTCCGCGACGTTTATCTGCAAGGAAATGAGCTTCAAAGGGCCCCAGAGCCTTGGCCTTTACTGCAACGCCACCAACAGTGCGCAGCCAACCGGTCAGCTCAAAACAGCGTTCACCATCGCACTCGACGGTGAAGGCCCAATCTTCGCCTGTACCAACGGCACAGCCACCAAGAAAGCAAGCACGCTCGAAGTGTCCGGTCGCTGCTACGGCCTGCCGCTCGGCACCAAAGCCGATGGCACACCGAGCGACACGGCCTCGGGTGCCCATACGCCCGCCGCTCCGCAAGGCACCTGCGAGGAGGACGATTCCGACTGCTGAAGTGGCATCCTGCGACCAGGCGCGGCGTGATGCGGTCAAGGTCGTCCCGCAGCGATTCCGTCACTCGATCCGACGCAGCGAACCGCCGATCGGTTCCATCGGATTCCAGCGCAACGCCCGCGCACTCATGTCCCGTTCGCCCGACCGTCCGGCGGGCAAAGGGGCGATTCGTGCATGGGCAATTAGACTGGTTAAGCAGACGGACCAGGATTCGCATGGTGTTGTGCGATGAGAGGGTGGCCCATAAGCGGCATACCCGAGGACGAAGCGAGGAGGTGGGGCCGATGTCGAGCACCGATGACAGGCGCTTCGAGGTCCTGCGCGCGATCGTCGCGGACTACGTCGCGACCAAGGAGCCGATCGGGTCGAAGAGCCTGGTGGAACGGCACAATCTGGGTGTTTCCAGCGCGACCGTTCGTAACGATATGGCGGTGCTGGAGGCTGAGGGCTACATCACACAGCCGCACACCAGTTCCGGGCGCATCCCCACCGACAAGGGTTATCGGCAGTTCGTCGATCGGATCGCAGAGGTGAAGCCGCTGTCGGGGGCCGAGCGCCGGGCGATCATGGAATTCCTGGAGTCCGGTGTCGATCTCGACGACGTGCTTCGCCGCGGCGTGCGGCTGCTTGCCCAGCTGACCAGGCAGGTCGCGGTCGTGCAGTACCCGTCGGTGTCCGCGTCGACGGTGCGGCACATCGAGGTGGTCGCGCTGAATCCGGCGCGGCTGCTGCTCGTAGTGATCACCGACACTGGCCGGGTCGATCAGCGACTGGTGGAACTCGGCGCGCTGATCGACGACGAGGATCTGGCCGCGCTGCGCGGCATGCTCGGCGGCGCGATGGACGGCAAGCGGCTTGCGCACGCCTCGGCGGCGGTGGCGGAGCTACCCGAGCGGGCGCCGCTTCGCCTGCGCGACGTGTTGATCCGGGTATCGACGGTGTTGGTCGAGACGCTGGTAGAGCATCCCGAGGAACGGCTCGTGCTCGGTGGCACCGCCAATCTGACCCGCAACGCGGCCGATTTCGGCTTCCCCGGTTCGCTGCGTGACGTGCTGGAGGCGCTGGAGGAGCAGGTGATCGTGCTCAAGCTGCTGGCCGCCGCGCAACAGCCTGGCACCGTGACCGTGCGCATCGGCGAGGAGACCCAGGTCGAGCAGATGCGCGGCACCTCGGTGGTGTCGACCGGCTACGGCACCTCCGGCGCGATCCTCGGCGGCATGGGCGTGCTCGGCCCCACCCGAATGGACTACCCGGGAACCATCGCCTCGGTCGCGGCCGTGGCCAGGTACATCGGCGAGGTCCTCGCCGAACGCTGACGGCTCCGATGCCGCTGATACCCTCGTACTTCCGGCCGGATAAAGTTGAGTGCATCCGACTAATGCTGTCCATCAGCATGCGGTTGGAACGGTGAAGCACCGTCGGCACTGTCGAGAACGACCAAGGACTAGAGAACTCAAGTGGCACGGGACTACTACGGACTGCTCGGCGTCGCGAAGAACGCGACCGACCAGGAGATCAAGCGCGCCTATCGCAAGTTGGCGCGGGAACTCCATCCCGACATCAACCCGGATGAGACGGCGCAGGCCAAGTTCAAGGAAGTGTCCGCCGCCTACGAGGTGCTGTCGGATCCGGAGAAGCGGCGCATCGTCGACCTCGGCGGTGACCCGCTGGAGTCCGGTGGCGGTGGCGGCGGCGGATTCTCGGGCGCCGGATTCGGCGGACTCGGCGACGTGTTCGAGGCCTTCTTCGGCGGCATGAACGCCTCGGGTGGCGCACGCAAGCCACGCGGACGGGTACAGCCCGGCGCGGACTCGCTGCTGCGGACCCGGCTCAGCCTGGCCGAATGCGCGGTCGGCGTGACCAAGCACCTGACGGTGGACACCGCGATCCTCTGCGATGTGTGTACGGGCGCCGGCACCAACGGAAAATCCAAGCCAGTGCGCTGCGAAACCTGCGGTGGCGCAGGCGAAGTGCAATCGGTGCAGCGGTCGTTCCTCGGCCAGGTGCTGACTTCGCGCCCCTGCCCGACCTGCCGCGGCGCCGGTGAGACCATTCCCGATCCGTGCCACAAGTGTGGTGGCGACGGCCGGGTGCGCGCGCGTCGCGAGATCGCCGCGCCGATCCCCGCCGGTGTCGCGAACGGCATGCGGGTGCGGCTCGCCGCGCAAGGCGAGGTCGGTCCGGGTGGCGGGCACGCCGGTGATCTGTATGTGGAGATCGTCGAGCAGCCGCACGACGTGTTCGTCCGCGACGGCGACGACCTGCACTGCACCATCCGGGTGCCGATGGTCGACGCCACGCTCGGCACCACCGTGGTGATCGACACCATCCTGGACGGGCCCACCGAACTGACCATCGCGCCGGGCACCCAGCCCGGCGAGGTCTCGGTGCTGCGCGGTCACGGCATGCCTCGGCTGCGCTCCGGCGCGCGCGGCGACCTGCTCGCACACCTGGACATCGTGATCCCCGCCAAGCTGGACGGCAAGCAGACCGAGCTGCTGCGCAAGTACAAGGGCATGCGCCCCAGCGAACGCGCCGAGGTCATGTCCACCCAGTCCGAGCACAACAGCGGCCTGTTCGCCAGGCTGCGGGCCTCGTTCAGCGGGCGCTAATTGGCCGCGACGGTCTTCTACCTCGACGAGGTGCCCGAACCGGGCGCCATCGCCGTGCTCGACGGCCAGGAGGGCAGGCACGCCGCGAC
Organism: Nocardia sp. NBC_01499; assembly: GCF_045040275.1. Taxonomy (NCBI): domain Bacteria; kingdom Bacillati; phylum Actinomycetota; class Actinomycetes; order Mycobacteriales; family Nocardiaceae; genus Nocardia; species Nocardia sp. NBC_01499. The sequence goes on from NZ_CP109426.1 coordinate 8,084,921, forward strand.
GGTGCGCCGCATCCGGGTCGGCGAGCCGATCACGTTGTCGGACGGGCGCGGTGTGCTCGCCGAATCGGAAGTCGTTGCGGCGCAACGGGACCGGTTGGAGCTGAAGGTGCTGAATCGCACTGTGGCGCAACCTGTTCCGCCACGGGTGACGGTTGTGCAAGCGCTACCGAAATCGGATCGCTCGGAGCTGGCCGTCGAGCTGATGACCGAGGCTGGTGCCGACGCCATCGTTCCGTGGCAGGCCGCTCGCTGCATCGCGAACTGGGAAGGTAAGGCGGGCAAGGGCGTTGACAAGTGGCGTGCTGCCGCACGCTCGGCCGCTCGCCAATCGCGGCGTCCGTACATTCCCGAGGTGGCGGACCTGCATCGGACTCGCGATCTGCTCGAGTTGATCCGAAAGGCCAAGGCGGACGGTGCGATCGTCGCCGCCCTGCACGAATCCGGTACCGGGCGGTTCACCGAGCTGCCGTTTGCCGATGCGCCCGAAGTTGTGCTGATTGTGGGTCCTGAAGGCGGGCTGGACGGCTCCGAACTGGCGGCGCTGTCCGAGGTGGGTGCGGACGTTGTCCTGTTGGGGCCCACCGTGCTTCGTACGTCAACGGCCGCTGCCGTTGCGTTGGGTGCGCTGGGCGCGTTGACTCCGCGCTGGTAGTAACGGCCGCACGCCTTCTGATCCCCCACGCCCCGAATCGCCGCACTGACACGCGTGCGTATGTCAGAAAGCGTGCGGCTGCGGCCGTGACTGGTGCAAGCGAGTCCGCGATCGCTTAGATGCTGGGTGACGTTGCCGTGTGGAGGGTCTCGCGCTTGGTGTGGAACGCCAAGGTGGACACCAGGATCAAGGCCACCACAAGCAGAGCCGCAACGCAGACGACGAGTCCCGCCCAGCCGTGCTTGGTATAGGCGATACCCGCCGCGCCGCCGATGACGCCGCTGCCCACGTAGAACGAGAACAGGTACAGCGACGAGGCGGCGCCGCGATTGCCTGACGCCATGACACCGACCCAGGCGCTCGCCACCGTATGCGCGCCGAAAAAGCCTGCGGTGCACAGGGACATGCCAAGGATGAGGGTCACCAGGTTATCGGGGATGGTCAGCGCCAACCCGACGCCCATGAGCACCACCGTGCCCGCGAGCACGCGATGACGGCCGACGCGATCGGCGAGCCGCCCGGCGACCGTCGCGACCGCGGTGCCCGCCAGATAGAGCAGAAACACCAAACCCGCTACCGCATCGGGCAATTCGAACGGCGGCTGAGTGAGCCGGTAGCCGAGGAAGTTGTAGAGCGAGACGAAGGTGCCGACCAGAACCAACGCGAGCGCGAACAGCGCGAGCAGCCCGCGGTTGCGCAGCTGAACGGCGAGATCGCCGAGCACGGTGCGGATTCCGGCGGGCCTGGCGACGAAACCACGCGACGGCGGCAGACTACGGACGAACCACACGGTGCACACGGCCGCCGCGACCGAGATGGTCGCCTCGGCCCAGCGCCAGGAGCCGAGTCCGAGGGTGAACGCCGGAATCACCCGTCCGGCCAGGCCACCCATGCTGGTGCCCGCGATGTACACACCCATCGCCGCCCCGAGCCCCGCGGTGCCGACCTCCTCCGCGAGATAGGCCATCGCCACCGCAGGCACCCCGGCCAGGGTGAGACCTTGTAGCGCCCGCCCGGTCAGCAGCACCTCCAGCGACGGACTGAACGGCAGCAGCAGTCCGATCACCGCCGAACTGACCGCGGAAATCGTCATCACCCGCGTGCGCCCGATCCGCGAGGACAGCGCGCTCACCGGAATGATCGCCAGCGCGAGAAACGCGGTGGTCAGCGAAACCGCGAGCGCCGCATGGGCCGGGGTCGCGCCGAACGCCGCCGACAGGCTCGGCAGCAACGCCTGCGCGCTGTACATGGTCGCGAAGGTGGCCAGGCCCGCCGCGAACAGCGCGGTGGTGATCCGGCGCTCGTGCGACGTGCGGCCCCCGGCGACGGGCCGGGTCTTCGTCGAGGTCATGGCTTTCAGGATCGCCCCGCACCCCTTCCGAACGGAAATGCATAATAATGGTGAAGTTCATGCACTGAGCACATATAGGCAGGGCAGCCGGGGCCGCCCTTAGCGCGCCTGTGACCCGCATCACCGAGGAGGTGGACACCGTTGCTGAGCGAAGACCTCGAATGGTTCACCACGCTCGCCCAACTGGAACGGGTCGGCGCGGCCGCCGAACGCCTGCACATCGCCCAGCCGACGCTGTCCCGCATGCTCGGCAGGCTGGAGCGCAGGCTCGGCGTCGAGCTGTTCGACCGCAGTGGCAAACGCATCATCCTCAACGAGTTCGGCCGCATCTATTACGAACACGCCCGCCGCGCGCGAGCCGAACTCGATACCGCCGCCACGTCCATCGACGATCTGAACAGTCCCGCCAACGGTGTTGTGCGCCTGTCCTTTCTGCATTCCTTCGGTGGCTGGCTCGTTCCGCAACTGGTCGGCGAATTCCGCCGAGGTTCGGCCAGAATCACTTTCGCGCTTCGCCAGGGGCCCGCCGAAATGGTGGCCACCGATGTGCTCGACGGGACATCGGATCTGGGTATCGTCTCGCCGCGCCCGACCATGGCAGGCATCGGCTGGCGTGGCCTGCTTCGGCAACGGCTCGCGCTGGCCGTGCCCGCCGATCACCGGCTCGCCGGCCGCAGGCAGGTGCGCCTCGACGAGGTCGCCGACGAGGACTTCATCGCCATGCATCCGGGCTTCGGCATGCGCCGCATCGTCGATGAACTGTGTGCCGCCGCCGACCTGCGCCCGCGCATCGCCTTCGAGGCCAGCGACCTGATCACCGTCGCGGGACTGGTCGCCGCAGGTCTAGGCGTCGGAGTGTTGCCGGAGGAGGACATCGGCCCGGCGAGCTCGCCGCGCGTTGCCGGTGTGAAGGCGGACGTGCGGCTGACCGGGCCGGTGCTGATCCCGCTCGCCGACGCGGGCGCCACCCGGGAGGTCGGGCTGGTGTGGTCCGCGCAGACCTCCGCTCCAGGGGCGGCGCGCCGGTTTCGTGATTTCACCGAGGATTGGGCGCAGCGGCGCCGGGGAATCCCCTGATCATCCGGTCCTCCCGTTAGCGGCTTATTCACTGGGCGGTGTCGGTGGGGCGCGTTAAACTTTCATCAACACAGCAGCACGTCGAGACCGGAAAGCAGGCTATAGCCACTTTTGAGAACACAAGGCGAGATCGGCGACCCGACAACCTCCGCAGCAGGCATCAGCGCTGACGACAACACCTCGGGTCCCGCAGCACGCACCGTGCGTTCCAGTATCGAACTCGCTCCCGAATCCGTGTTCCCGTTCCTCGGTTCGGCCGATCAGAACCTGCGTGAACTCGAAGAGTTGCTCGACGCGGACATTCACGTCCGCGGCAATTCCGTCACCCTCACCGGCAAGGCGGCCGACGTCGCCCTCGCCGAGCGAGTGATCGAACAGCTCGTCGCGCTCACCGGCCGGAACCGAGTGGTGACCCCGGAAGCGGTGCGGCACACCGTTTCGATGCTCACGGAGGGCTCCTCCGAGTCCCCGGCCGAGGTGCTCAGCCTGGACATCCTGTCCCGGCGCGGCAAGACCGTCCGGCCAAAGACCCTGAACCAGAAGCGCTACGTCGACGCGATCGACGCCAACACCATCGTGTTCGGCATCGGCCCCGCTGGCACCGGCAAGACGTATCTGGCGATGGCCAAGGCCGTGCAGGCGTTGCAGACCAAGCAGGTCACCCGGATCATCCTCACCCGCCCCGCGGTGGAGGCGGGCGAGCGGCTCGGCTTCCTGCCCGGCACGCTCAACGAGAAGATCGATCCGTACCTGCGGCCGCTCTACGACGCGCTGCACGACATGATGGATCCCGAGGCCATTCCGAAGTTGATGGCCGCCGGAGTCATCGAGGTCGCGCCGCTGGCGTACATGCGTGGTCGGACGTTGAACGATTCGTTCATCGTGCTCGATGAGGCGCAGAACACCACGGCCGAGCAGATGAAGATGTTCCTCACCCGGCTCGGGTTCGGTTCGAAGATCGTGGTGACCGGTGACGTCAGCCAGGTCGACCTGCCGACCGGAGCACGGTCCGGGTTGCGTGCGGCCAGTGAGATCCTCACCGATATCGACGACATCCACTTCTCGTACCTGACCAGCAGTGACGTGGTCCGGCACCGGTTGGTCGCCGACATCGTCGACGCCTACGAGCGGGCCGAGTCGGAGCGTGCGCCCCAGGTCGGCGCGCACTATCCGGGCAACCGGGCGCAGCGTCGTGCCGCAAGTCGAGGCGATCGACACTGAGTTGCGCACAATGTCGGTCATTCGGTCGACACCCAACGGCGTTGGGTGTCGACCTGCGGCATTAGGCTGACCGGGTGAGTATCGAGATCGCCAACGAGTCGGGTATCGACGTGCCCGAAGAAGATCTGGTCAGTGTCGCGCGCTTCGTGATCACCCGGATGGATGTGCACCCGGCCGCGGAGCTGTCGATGGTGCTCGTCGATCTCGACACCATGGCGGACCTGCACATGCGCTGGATGGACCTACCCGGCCCGACCGATGTCATGTCCTTCCCGATGGACGAACTCGAGCCCGGCGGGCGCCCCGACAGCCCCGAACCCGGCCCGTCCATGCTCGGCGACATCGTGCTGTGCCCCGAATTCGCCGCGGCCCAGGCGCGCAAGGCCGGTCACTCGCTCGACCACGAACTCGCGCTGCTCACCGTGCACGGCGTGCTCCACCTGCTCGGCTACGACCATGCCGAGCCGGAGGAGGAGAAGGAGATGTTCGCGCTGCAGGCCACGCTGCTCGAAGAGTGGTACGAGAGCCTGCGCGAGGCACAGCGGCGGGCCGAACTCGCCGCCCGAGACGCCAGGTTGCTGGGGAAGGCGGGCTTCACCACACCGGGTGACGCATTAGGACCCGCGTGAATTCGCTGACCCTGATAATGCTCGCCGTCCTGCTCGTCCCGGTGGGGGGAGTGTTCGCTGGCGTCGATTCGGCGTTGAACACCATCTCACCGGCCCGCGTCGACGACCTGGTGCGGGCCGACCGGCCCGGCGCGGTGCGGCTGAGCAAGATCGTCGCGGACCGCGCCCGCTACGTGAATCTCATGGTGCTGCTTCGTATTCTGTGCGAAATCGGCGCCACTGTGCTGCTCGCTGCGGCACTGATCGCGGTCTGGGAAGACGACTGGGCGCTGCTGGTCACCGCCATCGTCATGGTGCTGGTGTCCTACGTGGTGATCGGGGTCGGCCCGCGAACCCTCGGCCGCCAGCACGCCTATTCGATCGCGTTGGGCGCGGCGCTGCCGTTGCAGTTCATCGGCGCGCTGCTCGGGCCGTTGTCCAGGCTGCTCATCCTGCTCGGTAACGCGATCACGCCAGGTAAGGGTTTCCGTAACGGTCCGTTCGCCTCCGAGATCGAGCTGCGCGAAGTGGTCGAGATGGCCAGTGAGCGCGGCGTGGTGGCCGACGAAGAACGCCGAATGATCCAGTCCGTCTTCGAACTCGGCGATACCGCCGCCCGCGCGGTGATGGTGCCGCGTACCGAGATGGTCTGGATCGAGGCGGATAAGACCGCGGCACAAGCGATGTCGCTGGCGGTGCGATCGGGACACTCGCGCATACCGGTGGTCGGTGAGAACGTCGATGACATCCTCGGCGTGGTGTACCTGAAAGACCTTGTGCCGTACGCGGAACGGGGCCGCAAGGTGCTGGTGCGCGAAGTCATGCGCCCGGCCGTGTTCATGCCCGACTCCAAACCGCTGGACAGCCTGCTCGACGAGATGCAGCGCAGGCGCAACCACATGGCGCTGCTCGTCGACGAATACGGCGGCATCGCCGGGCTGGTCACCATCGAGGATGTGCTCGAGGAGATCGTCGGGGAGATCGCCGACGAATACGACACCGACGAGACGCCGCCCATCGAAGACCTCGGCGACGGCCGCTACCGGGTCTCGGCGCGACTTCCGGTGGAAGACCTCGGCGAGCTGTACGGGCTCGACATCGAGGAGGAGGACGTCGACACGGTCGGCGGTCTGATGGCGCACGAACTCGGCCGGGTGCCGCTGCCAGGGTCCAAGGTCGTGGTGCACGGGCTGATGCTGCGTGGCGAGGGCGGCGCGGACACGCGCGGGCGGGTGCGGGTGCACACCGTGGTGGTGCGCAAGGTGACGGACAAAGCGCAGCAGGCCGACGGCGAGAAGCCGAACGGCAAGCGCAAAGGCAATGGAGCGGATCGGGAGACCCCGGCCGGTCGACACGAGGACGGAGACACCGAATGACCGAATTGGATCCCGAGGACAACAAACTGCTTGTGCTCGCGCGCGGGGCGATGGGCCGCGCGGGCGGTGCCAGCGGCGCGGCGGTGCGCGACACCGACGGCCGCACCTACGCGGCGGGCGAGGTGAGCCTGACGGCACTGCGGCTGACCGCGTTGCAGGCGGCGGTCGCGGCCGCGATCTCCAGTGGCGCAGAGGGATTCGAGGCGGCCGTGGTGGTCGGCGGGCGGCTGTCCGACTTCGGGGTCGCGGCGGTGCGTGAGGTGTCGCCCGAGGCCAGGATCATCTTCACCGATCGTGATGGCGCGGTGTTCGAGATCGTCGACGACTCGAAGATGTCCGTCGACGCGGAGCCGGTCAGCGAGGTGCGCGGTGGCTGACGGCGAATTCCGTTCCGGCTTCGTCTGTTTCGTCGGCCGCCCGAACACCGGCAAGTCGACGCTGACCAATGCGCTTGTCGGCCAGAAGATCGCGATCACGTCCTCGCGTCCGCAGACCACAAGGCACACCATTCGCGGCATCGTGCACCGTGATCACGCCCAGCTCATCCTCGTCGACACCCCCGGCCTGCACCGTCCGCGCACCCTGCTCGGTCAACGGCTGAACGACCTTGTGCGCGATACGTATTCGGAAGTCGACGTGATCACGCTGTGCGTGCCCGCCGACGAGAAGATCGGTCCCGGCGACAAGTGGATCGTGCAGCAGATCAAGCAGATGGCGCCGAAGACGACGTTGCTCGGCGTGGTCACCAAGATCGACAAGGTGAGCCGGGATCAGATCGGCGAGCAACTGCTCGCGCTATCGAAGCTGCTCGGTCCTGACTGTGACGTGGTGCCGGTGTCGGCGGTCAAGGGTGAGCAGATCGAGGTTCTCATCGATGTCATCGCCTCGAAAATGCCTGAGGGACCGGCGTTTTACCCCGACGGCGAGCTGACCGACGAGCCCGAGGAAACCCTCATGGCCGAGCTCATTCGCGAGGCAGCACTCGAAGGTGTCCGCGACGAACTCCCGCACTCGCTGGCCGTGGTGATCGAGGAGATCCTGCCGTACGAGCAGAACGAGGAAATGCTCGACGTGCACGCCATCCTCTACGTCGAACGACCCAGCCAGAAGTCCATCGTCATCGGCAAGGGCGGGGCGCGTCTCAAAGAGGTAGGCACCAACGCCCGCCACCAAATCGAACACATCCTCGGCACCCGCATCTACCTGAACCTGCACGTGAAGGTCGCCAAGGATTGGCAGCGTGACCCGAAACAGTTGGGCAAGTTGGGGTTCTAAGCGTATGAACGAAGCCGTTCTTCTCGACATCGAAGGGACCGTGAGTCCTGTTGGGGCTATTCGGGATTCGCTGTTTCCCTACGCGCGTGAGCGTCTGGCGGAGTGGGTGCGGAGGCCTGAGCCTGAGATCGGTCGGATTGTCGATGCGGTGCGGCTTGCTATGGGGGATGTGGGGGCTGATTCGGCTGCGGTGACGGGGCGGTTGGAGCAGTGGAGTGATCTTGGGATCAGGGCTGAGCCGTTGCGGGCGTTGGAGGGGTTGATTTGGTTGGGTGGGTTCGCGGCGGGGGAGTTGTCGGCGCCGTTTTATGCGGATGTGCCTGCGGTGCTGGAGGAGTGGGCTGGGGCGGGGGTGCCGGTTTATGTGTTCTGTGCGGAATCTGAACTGGTACAGCAGCTTTGGTTCGCGAACTCGCAGTTCGGGGACTTGTCCGGGGGGATCGGTGGGTATTTCGACAGTGCGTCGGAGGGGGAGGGGGATGAGCCGTTGTCCTACCGGTTGATCGCAAAGGTGATCGGGGTGGATCCGGAGCGGGTTCGGTTCGTTTCCGGGGCGGTGGCGAAGTTGGATGCGGCGGCTGCGGCTGGGATGCGGACGGTGGGGGTGTCTCGGATCGAGGATGGTTCGCCGGAGGTTGGTGCGCATCCGCGGGTCGCGCGGTTCAGTGCGATAGCCACCAGGGGCTAGGGCGTTCGCCGTCCCGGTGCAGTTCCGATTCCAATTGTGCCGCAACGGAAATCAGTAGTGTCAGCTGGCCGATTTCCGTTTGGTTAGCCGTGGAACTGTAGACATACATACCGTATGTATGTAAGAGTGGCGGTACCGCAACGCACTGGAGGAACGATGGGAATCAGCACCGAACTCGGCCGCACACACGAGATCGACCTGCCCGGCGGCCGCATCCGATACCACGACACGGGGGAGGGTTCGCCGGTCCTTTTCGTGCATGGACTGCTCGTCAACGCGGACCTGTGGCGCAAGGTCGTCCCCGGCATCGCCGCGGCGGGCTATCGCTGCCTGGCCCCGGACTGGCCGCTCGGCTCACACCAGATCCCGGTGCCGGACGCGGACCTGACCCTGCCCGGCTTCGCCGACCTCATCGCCGCCTTCCTCGAACGACTCGACCTGACCGACGTCACCGTGGTCGCCAACGACACCGGCGGCGCGATCACCCAGGTGCTGATGACGCGTCATCCGGCCAGGATCGGCCGCGTGGTACTCGCCGCGGTCGACAGCTACGAGGCGATGATGCCGCCGCCGTTCAACGTCTTCCCCTTGCTTGCCAAGATTCCGGGTTCGATGCGCCCGGTGACCGAGGTGGCGCGCATCCGGGCGCTGCACTCGACGCCGCTGGTGTTCGGCATGATCGCCAAGCGCCCGCTGCCGCCGGAGATCGCCGACTCCTATCTGAAGGGCAGCCGTGAGTCCGGCGCCATTCGTAAGGATCTGCGGCTGTTCTTGAAGAGCGCGAAGGCCCGCTACACGCTGGAAGCCGCGGCGCAGTTCGGGTCGGTGGAGATCCCGGTGCTCGTGGTGTGGGCCAGCGAGGACAAGATCTTCCCGATGTCCTACGCCGAACGCCTGACCAGGGACCTGCCGCACGCGACGCTGAAGGTCATCGACGATTCCTACACATTCATCCCGGAAGACCAGCCCGAGTTGCTCACCGAGTCGATCCTGGAGTTCACTCGGCTGCATGCCACGCCGTAGCCAGGAGGACCGCTCCCGCACCACCAGGGCCGCGCTCGAACAGGCCGGACGTCGACTGTTCACCGAGCGCGGCTTCGCGGCGACCTCCGCCGAGGAACTCGTCACCGAAGCCGGGGTCACCCGAGGTGCGCTGCACCACCACTACGGCGACAAGCGCGGCCTGTTCCTCGCGGTCTTGGAGCAGCTCGAGATCGAGACCACCGAAGAGATCGAAAACGCCATCGCCACAGTCGATCCCGACGATGTGATGGCGGGAATGGCGGTCGGCCTCGGCGTCTTTCTGGAGATCTGTCAGCGTCCAGCCGTGCTGCGCATCGCCCTCACCGACGCGCCCGCCGTCATGGGTTGGCAGGCCTGGCGCGAATTCGAAAGCCGGCACGCCCTCGGCATGACCATCGCTCAGCTGGAACGCGCTCGCGCGGCCGGCCTGATCGCCGACGGCCCCATTCAGGTGCTTGCCCAACTGATACTCAGCGCCCTCAACGAGGCGGCGTTGATCGTCGCGCACGCCGAGGACCCGGACCGCGCCCGCGCCGAAGCCCAGCAGGCGGTACTGCAGCTGATCTCTGGCATCGTGCGGACCTGAATCAGCTCGAGCGCAATAGTCGTGCCCGGTCGCACGGGCACCCAGAATCGGCGAGATGAAGCTCGTAGCGATAGGTGTCGGCCTCGCGGTCGGCTTCGGACTGGCCGGAATGGCACAGGCGCAGCCGCTCACCCCCGACTACACCCAGGCCCCGAACGGCGACGGCGCGACATCGCTCACGCCGGCGATCTCGCCGATCCAGGTGCCAGCGACGGAGGTCGAGCGCGGTGCCGATGCGACCACCGTCGTCGCGCATCCCTACCTAGCGCCGTGGGTGCACAACCTGGTCCCGATCGCGCCGAATACCGCGGTCGAGCTGCGGGGCGCGGCCCGCGTCACCGTGCCCGGCGCGGCGGACGGGCGCGCGCTGGTGATCAATCCGAACGGTCACTGCCTGTTCGAAGGCTCGGGCGCCAAGCCCGCCGACGCGACCGCACTGACCCCCGTTCGTGTCGACACCCCGGTCTTCCAGCTCGTCATCGAGCCGACGCTGTACCGCTGACTACTCCACGAATTGCAGCTCCACCTGCGGTAATTCGACCATGACCCGGGCGCAGACGGCACGATGCCAGGTGGCCGGATAGCGCGTATCCGGCTCGTGGCGGCAGTAGTCGTCATTGGTCCGGTAGGTGTGCAGGCGCGCGGAGATCTCACCAGCGCCGATCGCGTCGACCATCGCCTCGACCACCTGCTCGGTCTCGTCGGCGATCTCGGCCAGCTCGCGAGCCGCCGTGTCCGGGATCTGGAAGGCCCCCCTCTCCCATCGTTCTACGGTGCGCTCGGCGACGGCGAAGAGCCGAGCGCACCAGGGCACTGGCAAACCGAGTAGTTCACGAGTGGCCCGGAAACCTGCGGCGGTTCCGGTACCAAGTAGGTCGTCCAAATCCGAAAACCCCTCCCCAGCAGTGCGGTTAGAGGAAAAGGATAGGGCAGTGCGCCGACCGGCATGGTGGATTCGTCGGGGAAGTGGCTGAGCGGATGCCGCGCCTGCCGGGGGCTGTCGGGTCTTCGTGGGAGGATGAGGCGTGCGTTTGTATCGAGATGTGGCGGTGGTGGTACGCCAGCACAAGCTGGGCGAGGCGGACCGCATCGTCACGTTGCTGACGCGCCAGCACGGATTGGTGCGCGCGGTGGCCAAGGGGGTGCGCCGCACCAAGTCGAGGTTCGGGGCCAGGCTGGAGCCGTTCGCCTACATCGACGTGCAGTTGCATCCTGGACGCACGCTGGACGTGGTGACCCAGGTGCACACGGTGGAGGCGTTCGCCGCCGACATCATCGACGACTACGGCCGCTACACCACGGCCTGCGCGGTGCTGGAAACCGCCGAACGGCTGGCCGGTGAGGAGCGGGCGCCCGCGCCACGGCTGCACGCGCTCACCGCGAGCGCGTTGCGCGCCATCGCAGCCAAACAGCGGCCGCACGAGCTGATCCTGGACGCATTCCTGTTGCGCGCCATGGGTTTCGCGGGCTGGGCGCCCGCGCTGGACGAATGCGCCAAGTGCGCGACACCGGGCCCGCATCGGGCGTTCCATGTCGCGGCCGGTGGCGCGGTGTGCGTGCACTGCCGTCCGCCCGGTTCGGCGACACCGGCGCCAGGGGTGCTCGATCTGCTCGTCGCGCTGCTGCGCGGCGAGTGGGAGTTCGTCGAGACGGTGCCCGACGGGGTGCGCAGGCAGGCCAGCGGTCTGGTCGCCGCGCATCTGCAGTGGCATCTCGAGCGGCAGTTGCGCACGTTGCCGCTGATCGAGCGGTCGAGCCCGGTGCGAGCCCCCGCCTGATCCCCTGATCGGTGGAGACCTTCACAAAGCCTCCACAACCATCAGGCAGGATAGGGGCCGTGATCCTCCGTCGAGACTCCGCCACCGCGACCAGGTCGGGTGCGCCCGGCACCGTTCGTCCGCCCTCGCAGCACCCCTCGGGGGCTCGTCCGCCGGAAATCCCGGCCGTGCTGGTACCCAAGCACGTCGCACTGGTGATGGACGGCAACGGCCGCTGGGCGCAGGAGCGCGGACTGCCGCGCACCGCTGGCCACGAACGCGGCGAGGCGGTGCTGATGGACACCGTCGAGGGCTGCATCGAGATCGGCGTGAAGTGGCTATCGGCCTACGCCTTCTCCACCGAGAACTGGCGGCGCAGCCCCGAGGAGGTGCGCTTCCTCATGGGCTTCAACCGTGACGTGATCCGGCGCCGCCGCGACGAGATGAACGAGATGGGCGTTCGGGTGCGCTGGGCCGGACGGCGACCTCGGTTGTGGCGCAGCGTGATCAACGAACTCGAGGTCGCCGAGGAGATGACCAAGGACAACACGGTGATGACCCTCACCATGTGCGTCAATTATGGTGGCCGGGCCGAAATCGCCGATGCCGCAAGGGAAATCGCGCGCCGGGTGGCGGCGGGCGAGATCGATCCGGAGAAGGTCACCGAGGCGACGGTGGCGAAATACCTGGACGAGCCGGACATGCCGGACGTGGACCTGTTCCTGCGGCCCTCCGGCGAATTCCGCAGCTCCAACTTCCTCATCTGGCAGTCCGCCTACGCCGAATTCGTCTATCAGGACACCCTGTTTCCCGATTTCGACCGGCGCAACCTGTGGGCAGCCTGCCTCCAGTACGCTTCGCGTGACCGGCGCTTCGGCGGCACCAAATGAACGGCGGCACGGACATGGAATCAACGGTGAGTCCGGAACACGAACTGCAGGCGCGGGCCGGTGCCTGCCTGTCGCTCTACGACATCGACGTGCGCGTCGACCCCGAGGGATCGATCGGTTTCGAATACGAGGGCGCGCTGTGCTCGCTGCGCGCGGTGAGTCTCGCGCCCGGCCTGGACGTGCTGACGCTGACCTGCGTGCTCGCCTGGGATCGTCCGATCAAGCCGCAGCTGCACAAGCGGGTCGCCGAACGGAACAACGCGCTGCAGTTCGGCTCGCTCACCGTGATCGCGCACGACAAGCTCGCCGACATCATCCTGCGCTACACCTTCCCCGCCGCCGGGCTCGACGACCAAGCACTGGCCACCATGCTGGTGCTGGTCCTCTCCGGAGCCGGCCGCGCCCGTCAGGGTTTGCTGCCCTGACCGAGCCATGACATCTGTCATGGCAGACACGTGACGGACGTGTGGGGTGTTCGCGGCCCCGGTGCGCGAACGTTAAGGCATGACATCAGCACTGACGACCGCGGCCGACTTCGCCGCGGCTGGCGGTTCGGGGGCGCGGGGCGCACACCGGGCGACGCCCGCGATTGAACTGCACGATCTGCGTAAGAGCTTCGCGGTGCCCGGCAGCGGCACAGTGCGGGCGGTAGACGGGCTCGACCTGATCATCGAACAGGGTGAGATCGTCGCGTTCCTCGGGCCCAACGGCGCGGGCAAGACCACCGCACTCGACATGGTGCTCGGCCTGGCGCGGCCGGACTCGGGCACCGTCGAGGTGTTCGGCGGCACGCCGACGGAAGCGCTTGCGGTAGGCCGGATTTCGGCCGTACTGCAATCCGGCGGTCTGCTGCCCGATCTCACGGTCGGGGAGACCGTGCGCCTGGTGGCCACGCTGCACGCGAACCCGCGTCCGGTCGACGAGGTGCTCGCCCGTGCTGGCATCGCCGATATCGCCGGTCGCATGGTCGGCAAATGCTCCGGCGGACAACGCCAGCGGCTGCGGTTCGCGCTCGCCCTGCTGCCGAACCCCGACCTGATCGTGCTCGACGAGCCGACCACCGGCATGGATGTCGAAGGGCGCCGGGACTTCTGGAACGCGATGCGCGAGGATTCCCAGCGCGGCCGCACCGTCGTGTTCGCCACCCACTACCTCGACGAGGCCGACGCCTACGCCGATCGGATCGTGCTGGTCCGGGCCGGGCGGGTGGTCGCGGACGGTACCGCCGCCGAGATCAAGAACCTGGCCTCGGGCCGCGCGGTCGGCGCCACCCTGGCCGGTACCGTGCCCGCAGGGCTGCTCGCGCTGCCCGGTGTCGACGATGTCGAGGTGCGCGGCGAGCGAATCACCGTGCACACCAAGGACTCCGACGCGGTGGCCCGCTACCTGCTCACCGAGACCACCGCGACCGATCTCGAAATCACCTCGCACAACCTCGAATCCGCGTTCCTGGCGCTCACCACCGGAGACAACTGATATGACAACCCTTGCCCCGCAGGCTTCGACGAAGCACCGGACCACACCGCTCGGTGGCTTCAGTACCGGATTCCTGCGCCTCGAACTGCGCCGCATGCTGCGCAACCGCCGCACGATGATCTTCACGCTGGTGATACCGCCGCTGTTCTTCGTCATCTTCGGCCTGCAATCCGACTTCCGGACCGAGACGGTCGGCACCGGCAATATGACCGGCTACATCATGGTGTCGATGGCCGTCTACGGCGCCATGCTCGCCAACACCAGCGGCGGTGCGATGGTGGCGATCGAACGCGCACAGGGCTGGAGTCGCCAATTGCGGCTCACCCCACTGCATCCGGTCGCCTACATCGCCACCAAGGTCACCGTCGCGATGGTGCTCGGCCTGATCTCGGTCGCCGCGGTCTTCGCGATCGGCGCGGTACTCGGCGCCCACCTGACGCCGGTCGCGTGGGTGAGCTGTTTCCTGCTCGCCTGGATCACCTCGCTGGTCTTCGCCGCGTTCGGCGTGTTCGTCGGCTACCTGCTTCCATCGGAGAACGTGATGCAGCTGCTCGGCCCGGTGCTCGCGGTGCTGTCCTTCGCGGGCGGGCTGTTCGTTCCGCTGAGCGGCTGGTTCGGTGACGTGTCGAAGGTGCTGCCGACCAACGGCGTCGCCACGCTGGCGCGGCTGCCGTTCGGCGACACCAGCGGGGTGTCGATCGCGCTCGCGGTGGTCAACGTCATCGTGTGGGCCGCGGTGTTCGCTGGGGGATCGGCGATGCTGTTCCGTCGTGATACCGCTCGCTGAGCTACCCGGCGCACAGCGTCGCGGCCGTCCTACTCGCGGGGTGGACGGCCGCGACGTTGTGCGCGTGACGTTCGGGGTGCGGGCTGGATCGACCGGTTCGGTAGCGTCTGTCCTCGTGATCGACCGAGCCGCGCGAACTCTGCCTCGCGACCCGTTGCCTGCGAGGCGTACGGCATGGATGTGAGGTCGCGGCTCGGGTCGCTGCGCGACGGCGGGATGTTGGCGTTCATCGACAGCGTGGTCGCCGAGGGCGGATCCTCGGACAACGGTCGGCGGCGTGCGTGGTTCGGCGCGCTGATGTCGGTGGCCTGGATGTCCTACATGATCGGGCCGGTGCTGCAGAGCTGGTCGGACGGTGAGCGGCTGCGGGTAGTACTCGCGGCATCGACGTTGTTCGGCTACGCGGCATTGGTCGTCAGCTCGTTTGTGCTGTTCGGTCGCCGCAGCCGTACCGCATCGGTGCTAGACCGGGTCGTTGACCCCCGCATATGGCTGTTCCTAGCAGGCATGGTGGTGTGTACGGTCGCACTGGTCGCGTTGCTCGGGCCGGTGGCGTTGCCCACCGCGAACTTCGTCGCGCTGGCCGCCATCTTTAATATGTCTGGCCGCGAGTCCGGCTACGTGACCTTCGCGGTTGTGCTCGCGACCCTGCTCGCGCCGCTCGCCATCCCGAGCCTGTCCGATTTCCCGTTCTACCTTGCCTTCGTCCCCGTAGTGGTCTGGGTGATCAGACAGTTGGGCATGCGTGGCGAGCAGCTCACCGAGCTGGCGCGGCGGCAGCGCGCCGAACTCGACATCGTGGAGGAACGCAACAGGGTGGCCCGCGACGTGCACGACATCCTCGGCCACTCGCTGACCGTGATCACGGTGAAAACCGAACTCGCGCAACGACTCATCGATGTCGACCTGGGTCGGGCGAAGACCGAGCTCGCCGATATCGAGCGGCTCGCGCGGGAGGCGCTCGCCGGAGTGCGCGATACCGTCGGCGGGTTGCGTGAGGTGTCGTTGCGCGGCGAACTCGCCAATGCCAAGACGGCGTTGGCCGCCGCGGATATCGCCGCCGACCTGCCCGCGACCGAGGATGCGCCGGACAATGAGTTGTTCGGCTGGGTGCTGCGCGAGGCGATCACCAATGTGATCCGGCACAGCGCCGCCCGGCACTGCACGGTGACGGTCACGCCGTCGAGCATCGAGGTGGTCGATGACGGGCGCGGTCTCGGTGCGAGCGGGTCGTCGGGCTCGGGGCTCGCGGGTCTGCGCGCACGCGTGATAGCCGCGGGTGGCACATTGAAGCTGTCCGCTCCGGCGGAAGGGGGAGTGCGTGTTCGTGTCACTGTTCCCGAGTAGTTCGACGAAAAGTGTTCTCCGGAACAGGAAGTGGGCCAGATGATCCGGCTGTTGCTCGCCGACGACCAGGCGCTGGTGCGTGGCGCGCTCGCGGCGTTGCTCGGACTGGAATCCGACCTGGACGTGGTCGGGGAGGTCGGTCGCGGCGACGAGGTGCTCGACGCGGTCGCCCGCACGAATCCCGATGTGGTGCTGCTCGATGTGGAAATGCCTGGGATGGACGGTATTTCGGTCGCCGCGCAGTTGCATGCCAGCCACCCCGGCGTGCGGGTTTTGATGGTGACCACCTTCGGTCGACCCGGTTATCTGCGTCGCGCTATCGATGCTGGTGCCAGTGGATTCGTCGTGAAGGACACTCCCGCAAGGGAATTGGCCGACGCGGTGCGTCGGGTTCAGCTCGGCCTTCGGGTAGTCGACCCTGCCCTCGCCGCGGAGACCCTCACGGCGGGCACCTCCCCGCTGACCGAACGCGAACGTGAGGTCCTGTCCGCCGCCGCCGACGGCGCGACCGCGGGTGCCATCGCCAAACAGCTGCATCTGTCGGAAGGCACTGTGCGCAACCATCTTTCGTCCGCCATCGGCAAAACGGGCACTTCGACCAGGGCCGAAGCCGTCCGCGCCGCCGAACGCCTCGGCTGGCTCTGACGCGCACAGGACTTACACAACAGATCCGCAGGAGTGTCCCACCCTTCGCTCGTACGGTCGGAGGTCCAGGTCGGGACAATCCATACATAAAGGCGCGGACATGGCAGAAGCAGAGAACACCGGGGAAAGTGCCCCTGAGCAGGGTACGAACCCAACAGCGGCGGCACCGAAGCCACCATCGCGGCTGGCGTCGCGCTGGCGCGGATCGCGGCCGCTACGGGTCGCCAGCGCGGTGCTGGCGGCCGTGCTGATCGGCGGGATCGGATTCGGTGTCGGACTAGCCGCCGGTGGCGCCGGCCACGATCACGGCGGGCATCACATGGCGGCCGCCGCCCATCGTTCCGGGCGGGAGGACGGATCGAGAATGCACCACGGGGACAGGTCCGGCGAACCGGGCCGCAACGACTCGGTTCCCGGGGCACCGACGCCGCCGTCCGCCACGCCGACACCAAGTCCGGCGCCGACGCACTGATAGCTGGCGCCACTTTCGCCGTGTCGGCCGTACCAGGTGTGCGGCCGACGCGGCGCGCTAGGCGATTACGGCAGTACGACGCATGCGGGGCCGAGGTTGATGCCGGTCCCGACATTCACCGTCGTCATGATGTACGACTCACCTTGGACGTACTCGGCCGCCCAGATATCGTGCTTGCCCTTCTTGACGGGGGTCCAGGTGGTCGTCGCCTTGCCCGAGGCGTCCGCGACCTGAGTGACCGGCTTGAACGTATCGATGGTCCGTCCGCCCTCGACGTCATCGAGGTAGGTCACGGTCGCGCCGGGTCGCGCGGTCGCGGTGACCGTGTACGAACAACCGGCGCCGTAGGCACCACCCGAACTACCGAAACTCAGGCCGGGCGCGACATCGACGCGGGTGACCGAGGCCCCCGCGGTGGGGGCGACGAGCGTGATCGCGGCCGTCAACGCGCCGAGCGTGGTCACCGCGGCAGCGGCCTTCTTCGAAACGAGCACAGCAAATTTCCCTTCCGACAAACTGATTCGCCCTACGAGGGGATGCCCCGACACTTACACAGGTAGTGGCTGCTTTCAATGGCCCGGCGCGGATCAGCGGGCCGTCAGTTTCATGGGGTCGGGTGGTTTTCGCTCGTTGGCGAGCGAGTTGCGCTGACGGGACACCGGTGGCAATGCGACGATCTCATCAGGGAGTTCCCTGATGCGCGGCAACGGCATTTGATGGTTTGCTCGCTGTATCGACCGTAGGAATCAGGCGAAGGAGCGATTGCCGTGAACGCTGCCATGGTCAGCACCTGGGTGTGGCTGGCGCTCGAGCTCGTCTTGCGGGTGCGAGATCGCTTGCGGAGCAAGGGTTCGACCGAGCACGACGGCGGTACCCGGCTCACCATCGTGTTACTCGTCGTGATCGCCGTCAACGGTGCCATAGCCATCGCGGCGATACTGCCCGCGACGAGCGTATTCCAGCTGCCGGGCGGGCGGCTGCCCTGGGAGATCGTCGGGCTCGCGATCATGTGGTTCGGGCTGGTCGTGCGGGTCTGGGCGATCGCCGTGCTCGGCAGCTCGTTCCGGACGACGGTGGAGGTCGACACCGATCAGACGGTGGTGGATCGCGGCCCGTACCGGTGGGTGCGCCATCCGTCCTACACCGGTGTCCTGCTCATCACGACCGGTTTGGGCCTCGCCGCGGGAAACTGGATCTCGCTGCTCATCGCCGTCGTGCTCCCGGTCTACGCGCTGAACCGACGGATCGATGTCGAGGAGCGGGCCTTGGTCGCGACCATCGGCCGCCCCTACGAGGAATATCGGGCCGGTACCAAACGGCTTATCCCCGGCCTGTGGTGATCAATCATCTGATAGTCCGTTAAGAACCCGGCAAACCCGACACTTTTTACCCTGTCCGCTGCGTTGAGACTGGTGAGAAGGCCAACCAGGCCACCACGAAGGAGATCGGCATGAGCCTCATCGGGACCCTGATCGGTTACGCCTTGACGGTATTCATCGTGTTGCTGCTCGCGCGGATGGTGTTCGACTGGATGCTGGCGCTCGGCAACAGTCCGAGCTGGGCCACCCGTCCCCGCGAACTGACGCACGCCGCGACCGAGCCGGTGATCGCGCCGGTCCGGCGGGTGCTGCAACCGATCCGCGCGGGCGGGCTATCGATCGACCTGGCGTTCACCGCGGTGTTCATCGTCGCGCTGGTGCTGCGCGGGATCGCGTTCAGCCTCTGATCCTGCGAACTGCCGCGTGTCAGGCGGCGGGCCCGTAGGGGAGGAGGGTGCGGATGCCGCGCGCCAGGGTTTCGGGGTCGATATCGCCGATTATCAAGTGCTGCAACATGAATCCTGGAAGCACGCCCATGATGGCGGTGGCTACCGCGTGGATGTCGGCGTCGGGGGGCAGCCAGCCCGCGTCGCGCATGCGCTCGGTGTATTCGTACCAGCAGTTGCGGATGGCGAGGATGGCCTCCTTGACGTACTCGGCGGCTTCGGGGTGCACGAGTGCCAGCGCCCACGCCTGGGGGACCAGTCGCAGCGGGTCGTCGGGTCCGCTGCGCGCGGCGATGTGCTCGGCCAAGGCGGCGACGAGAACGTCGGGCGGCGGCAGCGGTTCGGCGCGGATCAGCTCGGACATCAACGCGCGCAGGGCGACCGTCGTCTGGCTGGCCAGTGCCCCGATGAGGTCGTCTTTGCTCTTGAAATAGCGGTAGACCGCACCGGCGGACAGCCCTGATTCGGCGAAGACATCCTGCATGGAGGTCTCGTGGAAGCCCTTGCGCGCGAAGCACCTGCGGGCGGCGTCGAGGATCTGCTGCCTGCGGCGTTCCAGGTGTTCTTCGCTGACTCTCGGCATGCTTCCAAAGTAAAACGAACGTCCGTTCTTGACAACGTCGGGGGTGCGTGCGACCGTTTCCTCATCGAAAGAGAACGATCATTCGATTTACGGAGTACGTCATGGATACCACGCAGCGAGCGCTGGCCGTCGGCGTCGGCGCCGCACTGCTCCAGGCGCTGATGCTGATTGCCTTCGCCTGGCCCGCCGCCAATATCGCCCCGCGTGATCTACCCATCGCGGTCACCGGCCCGCAGGCCGACCTAGTTGTTGGTCAGCTAGCGGAGCGCAGCCCCGGCGCCTTCGATGTCTCCCGCCCGGCCGATGAGGCTGCCGCCCGCGCCGCCATCGAGGACCGGGATGTGTACGGCGCCATCGTCACTGGCGATGGGCCGCCGCGAGTGTTGATCGCCTCCGCCGCGAGTCCTGCTGTCGCGCAACAACTCACGCAGATCGGCCAGCAGTTGTCCGGCGGTCCGGCCGCACGGGTGGATGATGTGGTCGCCGCCGATTCCGACGATCCGCGCGGCACCGCGTTCGGCGCCATGGTGCTGCCGCTGGCGTTGTCGGGCATCGCGGCGGGCGTGCTGCTCGGCCTGCTGATCCCGACGATCGGCGGAAAAGCGTTGGGGTTGGCCACTTTCGGCGTGGTCGGTGGTCTGCTGAGCATGGAGGTCATCCAGGGCTGGATGTCGCTGGTGCCGGGCCCATACCTGGTATTGGCCGCCGTCGCCGGGCTGGTCTCGTTCGCGGTCTCGGGCGCGGTAGTCGGACTATCGGCCGCGATCGGCCGGGCAGGGATCGGCATCGCGGCACTGACCATGCTGCTCGTCGGCAACCCGTTCTCCGCGGCGACCTCGGCGCCGGAACTACTTCCGAAGCCATGGGGCGCGATCGGCCAGCTGCTCCCGCCGGGCGCCGCCGCCTCGTTACTTCGCTCGGTCGCGTTCTTCGATGGCGCGGGTGCCTCGGGTCCCCTTGCGGTACTGGTGATTTGGGCCGTCGCCGCCCTCACTCTGCTCGGTGTCGGCGCACTCCGCACCCGTCCCGCCAACGAACCTGCCACCGCCGCCCCCATCCCGGTCACCACCGGCTGAGATTCGCCGAACGGGACATGACGGCGTCGGACGTCGAGTGGACGCGCTGTCATGTCCCGTTCGGTGAGTTCAGTCGCAGTGGGGCTCGTCGGGATCGCAGGCCCACATGTCCAGGTATTTGAGATCGTTTCCTTCGTGCACGCTCTCGTAGTAGCCCGGGCTATCGATGGCTGCTTTTTGCTTATTGTTGTTGTCTATTTGCGCGTCGATCTTCTTCTCAAAGAACTTCTCCGTGTCCTCTGCGACGATACAGCATATCTTGTTCTTACCCTTGTGGGCGATGATGTTCTCCGTCAGCTTCTTGGCGTAATTTTGTAAATCTGCGCACAGCTTTACCCTGGTCCGTGGATTGAACTTTCGGTCACCATAGAGCTGTTTCAGCGTATCTTCCATTGGGTTGTAATTGGGATTCAACGAGCCGGATTTAACATCCCAAACCCAGTCGTACGGAGCCATACGCTGGATTGCGCTGTGCGTCTCGTACCAGATGCGGCTGCGTGGTTCCTTGCCTCCGTTCATGCATACGTAGCTCGTGATCTCCGCTGATTTCTTCTCGATTACTTCTTCGGGATAAGCATTGGCATAGCTTGCCGTTGCGCCGATCAGCACGGCAGCAATCGTGGCGAGCACAGCGAGCAGACTGCTTCTCATCGCGAGCATGCGAGTTGTCCCCTTCGGTAGCAACAAGTGTCGATCAGGTGTTCGTTGCCGGGGGCGGCGTGGATGGAAAGAGGTTGGGGGACGGAAAACGGCCCAGGAGAAGATCTCCGGGGCCGTTTTGCGGGGCTGAGCAGTTATCTCGGTCCGATGGTCAGCTGACGGTGAAGGGGAGGGTCGGGGCGGTGGCGGCGCCGTCGGCCTTCTGGCTGTTGTAGGTCAGGACATAGGGGCCGGTGCCGGGGGCGGGGACGACGAAGACGACGTAGTCCTTGGCGTTGTCGATGGTCTTGCCCGCGTCGAGCAGTTCGTTGATGGTGCCGCGGTCGTCGGCGACCAGGCTCTGGCCGTCCGGGGTCTTCACCGAGAAGTACTCGGTGAAGATGTTGGCCCCGCCCGCGGAGATGCCAGGCCCGCCAATGATTTTGATGTGCAGGGCGAGCTCGTACTTGCCGTTCTCGTCCTTGGTGTAGCTCGGGCTGAGCTTGCCCCCGGTCACCTCGATCGTGGTCTGGTCCTGCGTGAGCGTGCCGGTGACGGGCAGCGTCTTGGGCTGCACGCTCTCGACCGCGCCCGCGGCGCTGAGCGGAATCTTGGTCTGGTTGTCCGAGGCCTGCCCGTAGACAACGGTCATCGTGTCGATCAGATGGTCGGCGTCCTTGGCGGACTTGACCGACGTGGTCACCTTGCCCGCGGCCGAGCCGCCGCCGGGCACCGTCGGGTTGTCCCAGCTCGCGCCGCCGTCGACCTGACCGCCGACGAGCAACGAGGTGTTGGTGCTGATCGTCTTGTTGTCGAGAGTGGTGTTCTTGTAAGTGATGTCGATCAACACCTTGGCGCCGCCGAATTCGTCGGGCACGACGGTGGCCTTGTTGACGGTGATGTCGAAGCCCTCGTACCAGCCGGTCTTGCCGACGGTCCGCACCGTCGACTGGCTCGCGCCGCCCGTGTTGCTGCTGTTCGGCGCGCCGTTGGCGGCCACGCTGGTGGCCGGTGCCGCCGAGACTGGTGTCGCCGCGCCGTCCTTGTCGTTGCATGCCGTCAGGACCATCGCGGCCGCGCTGATCAGCGCGGCGGCTCCTGCGGCGGTGCGGATTCGGCGATTACGCGCCGGAACTACGGATGAAATGGTCGAGCGCACGCTGCCTCCAGAAGATGTGCAACCCCAGAGCGCGACGCCCGGGTCGGCCGGGCGTTCTTGGGTTCGCGTTGAAATCTGCACGGGCAGCGGCGATGTTAACCAGGGACCGGTCCGTTGGGCGGACCGAAGCGTGCGTTATACGACGGTCCCGCCGTCGCCGTTGCCCGACGACGCGCAGGACTGGCAGGTGCCGAACACCTCGATGGTGTGGCTGACCTCGGTGAAGCCGTGCTCGCGCGCGATGGCACCGGCCCAGGCCTCCACGGTCGGCCCCTCCACCTCGACGGTGCGCCCGCAGTGCCGACAGACCAGATGGTGATGATGCCCGGTCGAGCACTGACGGTAGACGGATTCGCCGGTGTCGGTGCGCAATACGTCGACCATGCCCGCGTCGGCCAGCGACTGCAGCGTGCGATAGACCGTCGTCAGGCCGATGCCCTCGCCGCGCTTGCGTAACTCGTCGTGCAGTTCCTGCGCGGAACGGAACTCTTCGATGTCACTGAGCAATGCCGCGATGGCACTGCGCTGTCTGGTGCTGCGGATGCCGACCGCCTTCTGCGGAACGACACTGTTCTCTGGCACGAATTACCCTTCCTCGGCGTGCGCGACGGCGTCGACCACGATGTGCGCGAGATGGTCGTCGACGAGTTCGTAGAGCACCTCGCGACCGGACCGCTCGCCGTGTACGACGCCCGCGGACTTGAGGATGCGCAGATGCTGGCTGACCAGCGGTTGGGTGACGCCGAGCGCATCGACCAGCTCGTGCACACAGCGCGGCGACTCGCGCAGTTGCAGCACAATGGCGATGCGGACCGGTGCGGCCAGGGCGCGAAGCAACTCGCCCGCGTCCTCGAGCACGGTCCGCGCTGGCACCGCCGCGGGGGCGGGCGAGCGGTACGGGTTGTGCGGATGGGCGGTGGCGGTCTCGGCGGTCATGGCACCAACTCCTTATTGGAAAGCGATCCCATTTTGATATGCATAGTTGCGCATGTCAAACGGGCGCGCCGCAAGCCGGTGATCCGGTGTCGGTGACACGGCGAGGTTGCCGTGCGGTGGAAACTCGATTGGGCAGGGCCGATAGTCTGTGGGCGAGGTCTGATCGGACCGAATGAATCCGACTCGTAGTGGATGGAGAATTCTCGAGTGGCACCCAAGTCGAAGGTGGACACCGTTGCCAACCTCGCCAAGCGCCGGGGTCTGGTGTACCCGAGCGGTGAGATCTACGGAGGCACCAAGTCGGCCTGGGACTACGGTCCGCTCGGCGTCGAGCTCAAGGAGAACATCAAACGGCAGTGGTGGCGTTCCATGGTCACCAGCCGCGAGGACATCGTCGGCCTCGACTCGTCGGTGATCCTGCCGCGTCAGGTGTGGGTGGCCTCGGGCCACGTCGGGGTGTTCAACGATCCGCTGGTGGAGTGCCTGAACTGCCACCACCGTTTCCGGCAGGACCACCTGCAGGAGGCGTACGCGCTAAAGCACAAGATCGACGACCCCGACACGGTCTCGATGGAGCTGATCGCCTGCACCAGCTGCGGCACCGTCGGCAAGTGGACCGAGCCGCGCGACTTCAACATGATGCTCAAGACCTACCTCGGCCCGATCGAGTCCGAGGAGGGCATGCACTACCTGCGGCCCGAGACCGCGCAGGGCATCTTCGTCAACTTCGCCAACGTGATGACCACCGCGCGCAAGAAGCCGCCGTTCGGCATCGCGCAGATCGGCAAGAGCTTCCGCAACGAGATCACCCCCGGCAACTTCATCTTCCGCACCCGCGAGTTCGAGCAGATGGAGATGGAGTTCTTCGTCAAGCCCGGCGAGGACGCGCAGTGGCACAAGTACTGGATCGAGACCCGCTTCTCCTGGTACACCGACCTCGGCATCAACCCGGACAACCTGCGGCTCTACGAGCACCCGAAGGAAAAGCTGTCGCACTACTCGGCGGGCACCACCGACATCGAGTACCGCTTCGGCTTCCAGGGTAACGAGTGGGGTGAGCTCGAGGGCGTGGCCAACCGCACCGACTTCGACCTCAAGACGCATTCCGAGCACTCGGGCACCGAGCTCAGCTTCTTCGACCAGACCACCAACGAGCGCTACGTGCCCTACGTCATCGAGCCGGCGGCCGGTCTGACCCGCTCGCTGATGGCGTTCCTGGTCGACGCCTACGCCGAGGACGAGGCGCCGAATGCCAAGGGCGGCGTGGACACTCGCACCGTGCTGCGGCTCGACCGCAGGCTCGCCCCGGTCAAGGCCGCCGTACTTCCGTTGTCGCGCAACGCTGATCTGACGCCGAAGGCGAAAGACCTTGCCGCGCAACTGCGCCGGAACTGGAATGTGGAGTTCGACGACGCGGGCGCCATCGGCCGCCGCTACCGTCGTCAGGACGAGATCGGCACCCCGTTCTGCATCACCGTCGACTTCGACACCCTCGATGATCAGGCGGTGACCATTCGCGAGCGTGACTCGATGACGCAGGAGCGGATCGCGCTGGACAAGGTCGAGGGCTATCTCGCTCAGCATCTGCTGGGGTCCTGAGCTTTTCGCGACATCGTGACGACCCGCGCCGAGTGGATCGGTGCGGGTCGTTCGTCGTTCAGTGACTCGGTGGCGTCTTCGGCTCGGAACCGTTGCCCTGCACGGTGATTCCGATCGCCGTCGGAATGAGCAGCGCCATGCCCCACGGCACCTCCACCCAGAACGGCCAGAAGTAGCCCGCGCCGGTGGCCACCCAGATCAACAGGGTCAGCATGTTCACGAAGACCCACGGGATCCACATTATGACGACCCACTGCGGTATCCGCCTGGTCGCCGCCGCGCGCGAACCACGTTGCGCGGGAAGGTCGGCCAGCACCGGGGTCAGCTCGCCGTAGGTCTTGGCGTTGTACACCTGCTGCAGCCGGTCGTCGAACTCGTGCAGCGTCAGCCTGCCCTCGTTCATCGCGAGCCGCAGTCGTTCGACGATCTTCTCGCGGTCCGCATCAGACGCCCGCACATGCTCCGCACCCACGATTGCCAGCGTAGGGCGGTGGCGGGCGATCCGCGCATCAATGGGTGCACTGACTTTCAGTGGCAGTGCGGCCCATTCGAGTCGTAGCTGTCGTGGTGCACCGCCTCGCCGACGTGCTGCTGCCTGCCGAGCGGGGTGAGGTCAAGGTAGTTGTGGGTGCCGATGTGGATATCGCCGCCGCGGGCGTAGGAGGAGTAGGTGTGGAAGACCGCCCCGTCGTCGTCGCGCCAGAAGACGCTGGTGCCGGGCTGCTCGCCGTCGAGTTGCCAAGTCTGGCCGCTGGTTTCGATCTCGTTCCTGGTGCGGAAGTTGTATTCGACCGGCGTGACGGAGTCGTCCTGGGTGACGTGGTAGTCGTAGTTGAAATCGCTGCCGTGCGAGGAGTACATGGGGAAGGTCCAGCCCATCCGCTCGCGATAGCGGTTCAGCGTGTCCCACGGGCCGCGGGACACCACCGCGAACGAGGTGTTCTGGTGGTGCAGGTGGGCGAGGTTGCCGACGTTGTCCAGCAGGAACGCGCAGCTGGGGCAGCCCGCGTCCAGGTCCCAGCGCCACATCATGTGGTAGACGATGAGTTGGCGACGTTGCTCGAACAGTTCGCTCAGCGTGAGTTTGCCTGTGGCGCCTTCGAATACGTAGTCCTTGTCGATCGCGACCATCGGCAGGGTGCGGCGCTTGGCGGCGAGCTCGTCCTGCTGGCGGGTGAGTGCCTTCTCCTCGGCCAGCAGGCTCTTGCGGGCCGCCAGCCATTCGTCGGGGGTTGCTACGGCCGGGCGGTTCATGAGTTCTCCCTTGGTTCAGTGGTCCATGTGTGTAGACCGGCTGATCGGGGCGAACACATCGGTCGGTAGCGTCTTGGCGTGTTCAGAGGGCTTGACGGCCCTGGTGCTGCCGGAGTTTCCGGATGTGGTCCGGCGGGAATTAACCGGCCCGGGTGGACAGTTGACGCTCGACGTGCAACAAGTCACCGAAACGAGGAGCCCAGCATGGCAAGAGCGGTGAAGTTCGATCGTTATGGCGGGATTGATGAGTTGACGGTGGTCGAGGTACCGACGCCGACCGCGGGGACCGGGCAGGTGGTGGTCGCGGTGGTCGCGGCGGGCCTCAATCCGGGCGAGGCGATGATCCGTAGCGGTGCGTTGCACGACCGCTGGCCCGCGACGTTTCCGTCGGGGGAGGGGACCGATTTCGCGGGGCGGATCGTGGAGATCGGTGCCGATGTCGGCGGTATCGAGGTCGGTGACGAGGTGCTCGGGTTCACCGACGACCGGGCCAGTCACGCGACACACGTTGTGGTGCCCTTCACGCAGGTGACGCCCAAGCCCGCCGGGTTGGATTGGGATGTCGCCGGCGCGTTATATGTCGCTGGCACAACGGCTTTCGCGGCGATCCGGGTGGTGGAGGCCAACGAGGGCGATACCGTCGTCGTGTCCGGTGCCGCGGGAGGCGTCGGGTCGATCGCGGTGCAGCTGTTGCGTGCGCGCGGGGCCGAGGTGATCGGCATCGCGAGTGCGAGCAACCATGACTGGCTGCGGAAGGTCGGTGTGACGCCGGTCGCGTACGGCGATGGACTGATCGATCGGCTGCGGGCCGCCGCGCCCAATGGTGTGGACGCGTTCATCGATACGTTCGGTGCCGACTATGTGGACATTGCCATCGAGCTCGGGGTTCCGGTGGAGCGCATCGACACCATCATCAACTTCGCCGCTGCGGAGAAGTACGGGGTGAAGGCCGATGGCAATGCCGCCGCGGGCACGATCGATGTGCTCACCGAGCTGGCCGATCTCGCCGCCGCTGGCACCGTCGAGGTGCCGATTGCCGCGGTGTATCCGCTGGACAAGGTGCAGGAGGCGTACCGCGATCTCGAGCGGCGGCACACGCGCGGCAAGATCGTGCTGCATCCCTGAGTTCCCGCGCCACTCTTGATTTCCCGCACCTCGCATGCGATTCCAAGTGCGGGAAATCAACGGCGTGCGTCCTTAGCGGGGGACGTCCCAGAAAGCGAGTTCGTGGCGCATGCCCTCCCGGAACAGTTGTTCCGCGCGGTCTGGGTCGGCACCTGCCTCATCGATCATCTGCGCGCAGCGGCGGGTGAGGGCGGCGAAACCGGGGTCGGCATAGGTGTCGACCCAGCGGCGGTAGCGCGGCTCGGCGGGCGGGTTCTTGGCCAGGCGCGCACCGAGGGTGGAGTAGCCCCACATGCACGGGTACATGGCGGCGAGGCCCTCGGCGTAGGTGGCGGCCGAGTCGAGCAGGAACGTCGTATATGCCTGGCAGGCAACGCCTTTGGTGGCACCGTCGAGGTCGGCGCCGAACTCCGCGGCCAGTGAGCGATGCAGTGCGAGCTCGTCGTGGTAGGTGGCGTGCGCCAGATCGACCAGGTCGCCGAGGTGCGCCGACGGGGCCTGCCAGGCCAGGCGGCTGAATACGCGGACGTAGTCGAGCAGGAAGAGGTAGTCCTGCTCGAGCCAGGACCGGAAGATCGGCTCGGGCAGGTCACCCTTGGCTATGCCGGCCACGGTGGGATGGTCGAGCTGATGCTCGACCAGGGGACGGCCGAGTTCTTCCAGATGTGCGGCGAGACTCATGTCTGCCAGTCTTGCGCATTCCCTCGTTTGCGCCCCGGCCGGTGTTGCCGCACGCTTGCGAGGTGTTGCGGGATGAGGATGAAGTGGTGCGCGTGCTTGCGCCGTCGGAACAGCGGTTTGTTCGGCACGGGACGTACACGGGTCGGTCGGTGTCGGTGTCGGGACAGCTCGATACAGCGGCGTTGAAAGAGGCCTTCGCCGCATTGCAGCTTGCGTTTCCGGTGGTGCTCTGCCGGATCGGGGAGGATGCGGCGGGGGCGGGTTATCTACTGCGCCCTGGGGATTCGCGAGTCGGGGCCTCGGTCACCGAGGGGGATGTGCAGACTGTGGGTTTGCCGGCTACGCCGGTGGACCCGGGGACGCAGCTGGCTTATTTGGATGCGGTGGTGTCCGGGGCTGATCGGTGGCGGGTCACGCTGTTCGCGCATCACAGTGTCGCGGATGCTGGGCATTGCGTCGAACTGTTGTCGCGGTTCTGGGGGTATTACACGGATATTGTTGAGTCAGCGCCGATAAGTGTTGTGCCGCAGGACTATCCGCAGTCGTTGGAATGGCATGTTGCGCGGCGTGGTATTACCGCTGGGCGGGTGTCTGGTCTCGAGGGTGTGACGCGTCCGCTGGAGGTAGTGCCTGTCCCCGTTGGTGATTCGGCGCCCACTTCGCTCGCCAGGCCCAGGCGTGTTCGCTTGGATGAAGCTGTGACGGCGCGGATCGTCGGACTTGGGCGTCAGCAGGGCGTCAGTGTCAATGGGTTGGTTACTGCCGCGCTGTTGCGCGCGTACGCATCCGAAACATCCGATGGCACGGTGCCGTTGGGTTGTCTGTATCCGGTGGACATGCGGCCACGCCTCGACCCTCGGGTGGCTCCCGCCGAGGGCACCAATATGGCCGGACTCGCGTCGTTCGCCGCCGAGGTAGACCCGTCTGGGAGCGTCATCGAACTGGCCCAACGGATTTCGCAACGACTACGCGACGACCTGGCCGACGGCACCGTGCAGCAGTCGGTGCTGCACTTCCCAGACTTCTTCGGCCCCAGTCGAATCCACTCCCTCGCCGGACACGTCGCAATCACCAACACCGGCGCCGTACCACCGTTCCGAACCCCCGGGGGCCTCGCGCTCACCGACTACGAAATCGTCTACCTCTCCGCCCACCCCAGGCCCTCAACCGGAGCCTCCGCCGCAATCACCTTCCTGATCTACACCTTCCACGGCCAACTAGCTGTTGGCCTGCTCGGCGGTGGTGCCAACGCCGACCAACTGCTGGTCGCGGTGCGCAAAGAGCTGAACGCGTTGTCCGTCGAGACGATCGAGGAGCGGCCCACTGGCGGAGCCGCATGATTGGCACGATGCGCGAACGGCCAGCTGGCCGTTGGCCTGCTCGGTAGCAGTGCTGACGCCAGCCGGTTGCTAGCCGTGGTGCGTATGGGTTGAATGCTTTGTCGGTCAAGATAATCCAGGAGCCGCCCGCTGGTAGCTGACTCGGCTAACCGCATGATTGGCACGATGCGTGAACGGCCGGTCGGGCCGCTCAGTGAGTGGTGGTAGCTAATGCGGTTGGGTCGCGTGATCGGCACGATGCGCGGCGGCTGGTCGGCGATTGGCCTGCTGGGTGGTGGTGCCTATGCCGACCGGCTGTTGGTCAGTTGAATGTGTTGTCTGGCGGGATGATCCGGAGCGGACTACTGGTAGCTGACTCGGCTGGGGCGCATGATCAGGACGACGCGGCGGGGGTGGTCGGCGACCGGCGCGTCGTAGGTTAGTCCGTATCGGCGGGCGAGTACGTCGAAGAAGGTGCCGTCGGGGTCGGGCTCGGCCGTCTCCATGACGCCGCGGACCTCGAGGTAGCGGTATGGCTGGTCGGGGTCGTTGATGCTGATCGCGACCTGGGGGTGGTTCTGGGTGTTGCGGTACTTGTGGCGATCGGTCGTCGTGGTGAAGCGCAGCACCTCGCCGTCCCAGAGGTACCAGATCGGCGTTACCTGCGGGTCCCCGCCCGCGGTGAGAGTCGCCAGGTGTCCGTAGAGCGGACGGGTCAGCAGGTCGGCGTAGCTGTCGGGGATCACCGGATGGTTCATCTTTCGAACGTTATCGTGTACGCCGACGGGCTGGTAGGCCCGTAGGGGCTGCGGGTGAAACCGGCTGGCCGGTGCCGCCGTTCGGGCAGAATGCATGGTGACAGCGGACGATCAGGGTGGAAGCGGGTGTGCCGGAGGTGCTGACAAACGGAGACCGGAAGCGCGGCGGCGGGGTCGGTGCGGCCGCGGTCGGGGTGGCGGCGCTAGGGGTCGGCGAGGCTGTCGCGGCGACTAGGGGTGGGTCGCTGATCGACACCCTCGGGCGGGCGGCCATCGATGCGGTGCCGGTGCCGGTCGTCGAGGCCGCCGTTGCGCTGTTCGGTCGGCACGACAAGGCCGCCACGCGGTTCGGTATCGGCGTTGGTGCGCTCGCGGCCACCATCGGGGTCGGTGGCTTGCCCGAACGATTGCGCACGCCCGCCGCGGCCGTATTCGGTGCCGGGGCGGCAGCATTGGCGACACGACAGCCGACTCGGTCGACGTCCACCGTCGCCGGTGCGGTCGCGGCCACCGGTGTGCTCGCCGCGGGTTTGCGCAGGCGGCCGCGTGGGATGCGCGGCGCACTGGCCTGGGCGGCGACGGGCGCGGGGATGTTCGTGGCCGCGCACACGTTGCAGCATGACCTGGATCGTAAGCAGGACAACGATATTCGCCGGATCGGGCCGATGGGCGCGCTGGGCGTGGTGCCGCAGGACGGGCTGGAGGATGAGCCGGGGCTGTCGCCACTGGTCACCGCCGCGCGTCGGATGTACGTCGCCGATGTCAATCTGCGTGCGCCCCGGATCGATCCGATGCACTGGCGACTGTCGGTCACCGGCAAGGTCGCGCATCCGTTGCGGCTGTCGCTGCCCGAATTGGCCGAGGACGCCGTGGAATTCGACGCCGTCATGGTGTGCCTGCACAACCATGCCGGTGCGGACCGCGCGGGCAACGGCCGCTGGTTCGGCGTGCCGCTGGCCGACCTGTTGAAGCACGCCATCCCGGAGCCCGATGCCACCCGGCTGGTCACCAGAGCCGTTGACGGCTACACGATCTCGCTGCCGGTCGAACCGCTGCGCTCCGGCGAATGGCCCGGCTACGTGGTGATCGGCATGAATGGCGAGCCACTCACCCCCGCGCACGGATTCCCCGCCCGCGTCTTCGTCCCCGGCCTCTACGGTCAGTACACCGGTGCGAAATGGCTTGGCGAACTGGAACTTTCCGACGACAGCCATGTCGACTACTGGTGGCGGCGCGGCTGGCCAGCGGGCCCACTGTGGGTAGCGCCTCAGGCCCGCATCGACGTCACCGCCCCTGGCCGAGCCGCCGCGGACAGCACCACGATCGCCGGTGTCGCATGGGCTCCACCGCACGGCGTCGCCGGTGTGGAAGTCCGCATAGGCGAAGGCGACTGGCACCCAGCCGAGCTCGCCACCGAACTCGGCCCGGCCGCCTGGCGTCGCTGGCGCACCACACTGGAACTGCCCCCAGGGGAACATCGAGTGCAGGCCAGGACGATCAGCCGCTCCGGCGAAGTCCAGCAGGGCCGCCACCGCACCCCATTCCCTACGGGCCCATCGGGATTCCACACGGTAACCCTCCAGGTCTGACCTAACCTCCGCAGAAGGGGGTGGCGATCAAGATCATGGGGAACTGATGGCGGCATCGGCCGAGAAGCCCCCGCCACCAGTTCCCCATGATCTTGAAAGCTAGCTCGGGACTACTTCGGGGCGATGGGTTCCTGTAGTTCGGTGACCCAGCCGCTTGGGTCTTCGGTGAAGACCAGCGTGACCTCGCGGCTGGGGCCGGTGAGGCGGTAGCCGTTTTCGTCTACCCAGCGGCCGAGGGCCTGCCAGGGTTCCAGGGCTTCGTTCATGCTGCCGCGGTGGACGACGGTGGCGGCCTGGGGGATGGCGGGTAGGTCGGTGACGGTGAAATCGTAGGTGTCGGCGGGGTCGAGGGCGACGGGCATGGCGGCGTGCGCGAGGATCGATCCGTCTTCGCGTTCCTCGTAGTACGCGATGCCGGGGCCGATGATCGGCACCCCGGCTTTCTCCAGCCGCCTGCAGATGTCGTCGAATAGCGGGCCGATCACCGGGCTGATCGATTTCGGCTCGAAATCGGCTGCGACAGCGGACAATTCAGCCACGCGGACCGCTGGAATGGATTTGATGATCACGTCATGGACAGGCATCGCGCCCTCCTTCTCGATGATGCGGAGCCTCGTTTCGACCTGGACGAGCCTGGCGCGGTCGCCCGCGATGCGCTGCTCGAGCTCGGCACGGCGCAGAGTGAGCATGCCGCGTAGTTCCGCGCCGCTGACCTGGTCGTCAAGGATCTGGCCGACCTGCTCCAGCGTGAAGCCCAGATCCTTCAGTGCGACAAGGCGATTGAGCCGGGCCAGCTGTGCGCCGGAGTAGAAGCGGTAGCCGCTGTGCTCGTCGACCCGATCGGGGCGCAACAGCCCGATCGCGTCGTAGTGGCGCAGCATGCGTACCGACACCCGTCCGTGTCTGGCGAAGTCTCCGATGGTGAACATAACGACTCCTGGTCTATGACCTCACACTGTGTCAGGGTCAAGCATCAGAACCGGCCGCCCCGGCTGATCCGCCGCGAACCCGTCGAGCCACCGTAGGAGCCAGCGCTCCAGCCGCCCGAGCCGGACCGGCGGCCGCCGCTCGCCGCTCCGCGTAGCAGTCCGTCGATCAAGATGCCGCCGAGCACGGCACCGGCCTGCGAGGACCCCGACACCGGTTGGGCCGTCTCCCAGGCCCGCACGCTGGCCTGCGCGGCCTGGAGTGCGCGTCCGCCGAGATCCGCGGCAGCCTGAGCGCTGGTCAGTGCCTGCGCGGGGTCGGTGGCGCTCTGCTGTTGTGCCGCATCGAGATTGCGTTGTGCCTCGGACAGCCGGGTGCGGGCTTCGGCGTCGATGCCGCCGCGGCGGGTGCTGATGTAGTCCGCCGCGGCACTCACGCGCGAGCGGGCGTCGGTCAGTGCCTGGTCGAGCCTGCGTCGCAGATCCTCGGCGGCGAGTTTGCGATCGGTGGCCGCGGCGATGGCGCGGTCCAGCTCGCCGTCGGCGGCTACCGCGTCGTGGAAGGCGTCGAGCGGGTCGGCTGTCGCGGCGGCGGCAGCCTTGTCCAGGGTGGATTGCGCGGTCGCGGTCGCGGCGGCCAGGTCTTGGCCGCCGTACCCGGAAAGCTCTGTGGCGGAGGCGATATCACGGCGCAGCTCGTCCAGTGCCGCGGGCAGGCCGTCGCGGGCCTGCTGAATGTTGGTGGCGGCGTTGTCGATTCCGTCGAGCAGGGTGCGGGCTTGGCCGACCGCGGCCTCCGCCGAGCGGATCGCGGCCACCGCGCCACCCTGCTTGCCCACCGGCTGGGTGAGTGCCGCGTGGCCCGCGTCGATGTTCTGCTCCGCGAAGGTGATTCGCTCGCGTGCCATGGTCGCGTTGTCGTGGATCGGGGCGAGGACGCTGGCCGGGTGCGCGGCGGTGAGCCGGGACAGTTCCGCCTCGGACGCGGGCAGGCGACTCTTCAGCTCGACCAGATCCCTTGTCAGCCCGTCCAATCGGTCGGCGGCGTTGATCAGCAGATCGCGCATGGCGTCGAATTCGGCTACCTGGGCGTCGAGTTCGCGATCGGCGCGTCCGACGGTGCCGATCAGGTCGACGAGGAGGGTGCGCTGTTCGTCCGGCGTTTCCGGGATGTCGTCGTCGAGGCGCTGTCGGATCGAAAAGGCCTTGACGGCAGCGGTTTTCGCGTGATCGAGGGCGGTACTGAACGGGAGCGTCGCGGTCGCGCCGAACTCGCAGGTCGCCAGCTCCAGTTCCTCGGCGCTGGTGCGGGTCGCGTTGTCGATCTCGACGAGCGCCTCGCGCGAACGTGCGTGCAGCGCCGCCAGCGGGAGCGCGGCCAGCGCGGCGGTGTTGTCCGGGTCCACCTCGCGTGCCACCGCGAGTTCGGCCTTCGCCCGGTCGCGGTGCCGCTTGCGGGAGAACAGCACGAGTCCGCCGACCACGAGCACGACCAGCGCACCGATGACGATCAGGAATCCGACATTGACGCCGCCGCCTTGCATGGCCGACGTCAGACCGTCCGCGGTCTCGACGCCAGCATCGTCCCACCGGCCCTCCCGCAGCGCGGGCTCCACCTGGCGGGTCAGCAGGCTGTTCAAGTCGGAATCGCTGACACCGCTTGGCAATTCGCCGTAGAACCAGTACGCGCGATCCTGCGTGGCGACCGCGAGCAACAGATCGCGGTCGCCGAACCCGGATTTGGTGGCCGTTTGCTGCGCCCACACCTCCGGCCCGAGCCCGCCGAAATCGTGCACGTAGATCACCCAGAGCCGCACCTGCTGGTCGGCATACAGCTGATCCACCGCCGCCCGCACCCGATCCAGCTGCCCCTGGTTCAGCACCTTGGCCGAATCGACGACATAGGTATCCAGCCGCAGCGGCGCGTCCGCCGTCCCCGTCGGCGCACCGAACAGCGCTCCCACGGCGAACAGCACGCTGAGCAACACCCAGGAGGTCCAGCGGGCAACACGATTCGGCATGGCAAGAATCTATCGCGCGAGCTGTCCGTCAGGCTGCTGGTCAACGGCACAACTCGAGTCGAATGCCTCGAGGTCCCCGCTGACTCCTGAGTCGCCGCGCCTTCCGCATTCGGATGACTCCAAAGTCTCGGGCCCTCTGTGTCCGGATGACTCCCGAGTTTCGGGCCCTCTGTGTCCGGACGACTCCCGAGTCTCGGGCCCTCCGCGTCGGGATTACTCCCGAGTTTCGGGCCCTCCGCGTCGGGATGACTCCCGTGTCTCGGGCCCTCCACGTCCGGATGACTCGCGAGTCGCGACGCGTGTCGGGTCGAAGGCGCCGTCACGTCCCGTTGATCAAGACCGAGTGGCTGGGGACGGCGGTGGTCGATAGCATCGACGGTGTGATCAACATCGATCGCCCGTATACCGGCCATGTGTCGCCGGGTGCCGATCCGCAGCAGCGTGACGTGCCGGGTGCCAGCATCGTGAAGATGTCCGTCGGCGGCATGGACAACAACTGTTACCTCGTGCAATGCGCGGCCACCGGTGCCGCGCTGCTCATCGATGCCGCGAATGAATCCGAGCGCGTCGCGGAACTCATCGATTACGTGGCGCCGGGACAGATCGGGCTGATCGTCACGACGCATCAGCATCCGGACCATTGGCAGGCGCTGAAGCAGACGACGGCCGCCACCGGAGCACCTACTGCCGCACATCAACTCGATGCCGACCCGCTCCCGGTCCGCCCCGACCGCCTGCTGGCCGACGGCGACCACATCGACATCGGCGAGTTGAGCTTCGAGGTGATCCACCTCCGCGGCCACACCCCAGGCTCGGTCACTCTCGCCCTCACCGACGGCGATGGGCTGGTCCACCTGTTCACCGGCGACTCACTGTTTCCCGGCGGACTCGGCCGCACCGCCAACCCCGCGGACTTCGACTCGCTCTACCAGGACGTCACCACCAAACTCTTCGCCCGCTACCCCGACGACACCGTCGTCTACCCAGGTCACGGCGACGACACCACCCTCGGCATCGACCGCCCGCACCTGCCCGAGTGGCGGGAACGCGGCTGGTAGCGAAGACCCGCGTCCGCCCGTCGACGGGGGTAGATCCCCGAACAACCCGGGCGAAGCACGCGTACTGGCAGACTTGGGGAGTGAATTCGCCAACGATGCGCGCTCGAGCCGATTCGGCGCCCGACCCCGTTCAGCCGCGAGGCCGCGGCGCGGGGATCCTGAGGTGGGTTCGTCGGCTCGTTGCCGGGTCGGTGTTGATGGGGTTGGTGCTGGTCGGAGGGACGGCATTGCGGGTGTGGCAGGTGGCGCGGATCGACGATTACGCGACCGCCGATGCCATCGTGGTGCTCGGTGCCGCGCAATACTCCGGCACTCCCTCCAGCGTGTTCGAGGCGCGACTCGACCAGGCTTACCGGCTGTTCCGGCTCGGCGTGGCGCCGCGGGTGATCACCGTTGGGGGCAAGCAGGAGGGTGATCTGTACACCGAGGCGGCGTCGGGCAAGAACTATCTGCAGTCGCGCGGGGTGCCGAGCGACAAGATCCTGGCCGTGGAGACCGGCTCGGACACCTTGCGCAGCATCGAGGCGGTCGCGACGGCCATGCAGGCCCGCGATATGGACTCCGCGGTGCTGGTGAGCGACCCGTGGCATTCGCTGCGCACCCGAACCATGGCCCGCGACGAGGGCCTCGACGCGTGGACCGCGCCGACCAGGACCGGGCCCGCCGTCTACACCCGTGAGTCGCAGGCACACGGAATCGCCAGGGAGACAGGCGCTTTGCTCTGGTATCAGCTCACCCATTTCGCGGCGGACTTCCGATATACGGCAGGACAGTAGTGGACGGCTACGGCGAACACGATTGTGAACGGCTCGTCGTCGAGCGGGCCAAAACCGCGGGGCTCGGTCCGCCGCGCAGCGAATTCGAGACCGGTCATCGCACCGAATTCGCCCGCGACCGTGCCCGAGTGCTGCACTCGGCCGCGCTGCGCCGCCTCGCCGACAAGACGCAGGTGATGGGTCCCCGCGACGGCGACACCCCGCGTACCCGGCTCACCCATTCGATCGAGGTCGCCCAGATCGGGCGCAGCATCGCCGACGGCCTCGGCTGCGACGCGGACCTGGTCGACCTGGCCGGGCTTGCCCACGACATCGGCCACCCGCCGTACGGGCACAACGGCGAAAAGGCACTCGACGTGTTCGCCGACGCGCACGGCGGTTTCGAAGGAAACGCGCAGAACCTGCGCATTCTCACCCGCCTCGAACCCAAGGTGCTCGACGCCGACGGTGCCAGCGCCGGCCTCAACCTGACCCGCGCCTCCCTCGACGCCGCGCTCAAATACCCTTGGGGCAGAACGGGTTCCGGCACCAAATTCGGCGCGTACGACATCGACACCGACCGGCTCGACTGGATCCGCAAGGGCGCACCCGAGCGCCGCCGCAGCCTGGAATGCCAGATCATGGACTGGTCCGACGATGTCGCGTATTCCGTGCACGATGTCGAGGACGGTGTGATCGCGGGCCGCATCGACCTGCGTGCCCTTGCCGACCCCGCCGAACAGGACGCGCTGGCCAGCCTCGGCCGCCACAAGCACTACGACCTGTCCGCGGACGAGCTGGTCGCCGCCGCCCAACGACTATCCGAACTCCCCGTCGTCGCCGCGGTCACCGCCTACGACGGCACCCTCGCCAGTTCCGTTGCGCTCAAACGACTCACCAGCGAACTCGTCGGCCGCTTCGCCACCGCCGCCATCACCGCCACCCGCGCGACCGCGGGCAGCGACAGCCTCGCCCGCTACGGCGCCGACCTCGAGGTCCCGCACGTCGTCGCCGCCGAAGTCGCCGTCCTCAAAACCGTCGCCCTCCGCTACGTCATGTCCGACCCCGACCACAAACTCCGCCAGGCCGCCCAACGCGACCGCATCCACGCCGTAGCCGAGGGCCTACTAGCCGCCGCCCCGCAAACCCTCGACCCCCTCCTACTCCCGTGGTGGGAGGCCGCCCCCGACGACACCGCCCGCGTCCGCGTCATCGTCGACCAGATCGCGTCCTACACCGAAAGCAGACTAGAACGCGTCGCCATCGAACTCAGTCGGTGAGCAGCGGGGTTGGTCCGCTGCGTAGGCGTCGGCTCGGGTTGGCCTAGACTCGTGCCGTGGCCGGACGACTCCCTGATCGCGATATCGCGGCGATACGTGACCGCGTCCGCATCGAAGACATTGTGGGGGAGTACGTCGCGCTGAAGCGCGCTGGCGCGGACTCCATGAAGGGGCTGTGCCCGTTTCATGACGAGAAGTCGCCGTCGTTTCACGTGCGGCCGAATCACGGCCTCTTTCACTGCTTCGGGTGCGGTGAGGGCGGTGACGTCTTCGCGTTCCTGCAGAAGATCGATCATGTCGGGTTTGTCGAAGCGGTCGAGCAGATGGCCGACCGGATCGGCTACCAGATCAACTACGAGGGCGGCGGCACCTCGGTGCAGCGCGATCGGGGCACCCGTTCCCGGTTGGTCGCCGCCAACGCCGCCGCGCACGAGTTCTACATGGCTCAGCTGCGCGAGCCGGGCGCGGAGACGGCGCGCAAGTTCCTCACCGACCGCAATTTCGATGCCGCCGCCGCCCAGCAGTTCGGCTGCGGTTACGCGCCCGCGGGCTGGGACACGCTGACCAAGCATCTGCTGCGCAAGGGTTTCGAGTTCAAGGAGCTGGAGGG
Source organism: Nocardia sp. NBC_01499 (assembly GCF_045040275.1). Classification (NCBI taxonomy): domain Bacteria; kingdom Bacillati; phylum Actinomycetota; class Actinomycetes; order Mycobacteriales; family Nocardiaceae; genus Nocardia; species Nocardia sp. NBC_01499. The sequence continues at coordinate 8,123,285 of NZ_CP109426.1, forward strand.
CGCCGGGCTGTCCAGGCAGGGCCAGCGCGGCCCGATCGACCGGTTCCATCGGCGGCTGCTCTGGCCGATCCGCAATCTCGGCGGCGACGTCATCGGATTCGGCGCGCGCAAGCTCTTCGACGACGACACCATGCCTGGCAAATACATCAACACCCCGGAAACGATCCTGTACAAGAAGTCTCAGGTGCTGTTCGGCCTCGACCTGGCCAAGCGGGACATCGCCAAGGGGCATCAGGCCGTCGTCGTCGAGGGCTACACCGACGTGATGGCCATGCACCTGGCCGGTGTGAAGACCGCCGTCGCCTCCTGCGGCACCGCCTTCGGCGACGAGCACCTCGCGCTGCTGCGCAGACTCCTGCTCGACGACAACTTCTGGCGCGGCGAGATCATCTACACCTTCGACGGCGACGCGGCGGGCCAGGCGGCCGCGCTGAAAGCCTTTGCGGGCGACCAGAAACTGGCCGGGCAGACCTACATCGCGGTGGCACCCGACGGGCAGGACCCGTGCGAGCTACGTCAGCACTCCGGCGACAGCGCCGTCCGCGATCTGGTGGCGCGGCGAACCCCGTTGTACGAGTTCGTGATTCGTGGCCTGCTCGCCGACCACAACCTGGACACCGCCGAGGGACAGGTCGAGTCGTTGCGCCGGGCGATTCCGGTGGTGGCGCAGATCAAGGACAACGCGTTGCGCAAGGCGTACGCGACGAAACTGGCCGGGTGGGTCGGCTGGGATGACATCCAGACCGTTGTCCGTCGGGTCGGCGACGAAGCCAAGCGCAATCGGATGGGCGGCGGCAGTACCGGTGGACGCCAGGCACCCGCTGCCCGGCAGGCCGAGACGGTCGCCGAACATCCTGCGGCGCGGCCCAATCCGAACGATCCGACGTTGATGCCGCAGCGGCAGGTGCTCGCCGCGACGCTGCAGTATCCGGCGATGGCAGGGTCGGTGTTCGACTCGCTGGAGGCCGATGCCTTCACCCATCCCGCTTACGCGGCGGTTCGGCAGCTGATCGCCGAGGTGGGCGGCACCGGGCTCGGGCTCGGGGGTGCCGAGTGGGTCAACGCGGTCGCGGACCGTACCGACGATCTGACCATGCGTGCGCTGCTGTCCGAGCTGGCGAACGAGCCGCTGCCGGTGAAGAACGCGGCGGGGATCCCGCGGTTCGTCGCGGGGGTGCTCGCGCGTACCCAGGAGGCTTGGGTGGGGCGGCAGATCGCGGAGCTGAAGTCGAAGCTGCAGCGGGTGTCGTCTACTGAGCAGCCTGATGCCTATATGGCGTTGTTCGGGGATCTGGTGGCGTTGGAGCAGTATCGCAAGAGTCTGTTGACGCAGGCGATGGGGAATCACGACGACTTCGCTACCGGGGCTTAGTAACTCGCGTCCGTCGGGTCCCCAGGTGCCACGTTCCGTGGCGGGTCGTCTCGACGCCACCCAGCGGAGCAGTGTCCGGCACCGCGCTCAACGGCGCAGCTGATCCTGCGGCACCAGGATGGTGGTGCGCTCGTCCAGCGGCTCCATCGGTTCCAGCCGCGGCTTGGTGCTGAGCTTGTCCGACAACTTCTGCCTGCCGACGAGCACCAACTTGCGGGTCACCGGACTTTCCGACAGCGCACGGGTCGCGGCGCTGATCTGTTCGTAGCGAGCCCGCCCGGCCTTACTGCCGAGTACATATCCGGCCGCCACGCCGATGATCAACCGCAGCATCTCGATGTGCTCCTCCCAGTTGCCTGTTCGCGGGTCTATCCTGCCCGACGCGCGGTGGCCGTGTCGATCCGGATGGGGGCTTGGGGCGGCGCGCCACCTCGGCACGCAAGACCCGCAGCATGTTTCGGCCAGGGAGGGGAGCCGTATCGGCCTGGTCGGGCAGCTGCGGTGGCGTAACCCGACCAGGTGATCGAGACCGGACAGGTCAGGCGGCGAGTTCTTCTCGCTTGGCCCGATGCTCCTCGCACAGCTGGCGCTGGCCGCGGCGGATGAGCGCCGGATCCAGTCGTTGTGCGAAGGTCAGGTTCTCGTTGCGCCAGCAATCGCCGCATGCGAATTCGTTCATGGCGGCCTCCTCGTTCCTTTTGCTCAGCGGGTTGCTGAGGAGTGCCCACTTCGCCACGTTCTCAGCCCTATGTGTTCATACTCTCTCCGGATGGTGGCCGTGCCGTTACTTCCATGTGAGAACGGTCGAACACGCCCGGATTCATGAACCTCTCATCTACCGCGTTCATCGTGGCCGTCATGGGGACTCCAAGAGACATCACGCTCGCGGCCGCCGCCGCACTACTCGGCGGACTGCTGGTCGCCCATCGACTACTGCCCGAGATCGGCGGACTGCGCCAGCTGGTCGGCAGTTTTCTGCCATGGCTGCTGGTCCCGACGCTGCTACTCGCCGCCGTCGCGCTCGCCACTGGCTCCAAGGTCGGTATCGCCGCCGTGGTGGCACCGATCCTGGCCTGGTCGGTCCTATTCGTGCCGCAGCTCGTCGAACGGCCCGACGGGCCGTCATCCACCGCCGAACTCCGCGTCGCCACCCAGAACCTCGGCGCGCGCGGCACAGCCGCCGAATTGACCGACGCCGCAGTGATTTCGGTACAGGAACTCACCGATCGCAACCGGCCGTCCGTCGCGGCGGCCCTGGATCCACAGCACCCGCACGTCGCCACCGTCGGCACCATCGGCCTCTGGAGTCGCTACCCCCTTGACGACGTCGAACGCCTGGACCTAGGCCAAGGGTGGGCCCGAGCCCTACGCGCCCGCATCGAATCGCCCGCAGGCGACATCACCGTCTACGCCGTGCACCTGGGCTCCGTCCGATTCGGCGAAACCGACTCACGCAACCGCACCCTGCACACCCTCACCGACCTGGTCCAGCGCGACCCCGCCGACCGGCTACTGATCCTCGGCGACCTGAACACCGCCTCCACCGACCCCGAACTCACCCCACTCACCCGAACCCTCCAAGACGTCCGCAGCGGCCTCGGCTTCACCTGGCCCGCCCAATTCCCCCTGACCAGACCCGACCACATCCTCACCCGCGGCCTCACCCCCCTCGACGCCACCGTCCGCCACACCCCCGGCAGCGACCACCGCGCCGCCACCGCCACCCTCGCCCCACAAGTCAGCAGGTAGCGGCGCGATTTGGGCGGGCGCCCGCCCATACGCTAAAGTTTCTCCTCGGCCCGCCTAGCACAGACGAGCCGAGGATAGTCCCCTATAGCTCAATTGGCAGAGCAGCCGACTGTTAATCGGCAGGTTTCTGGTTCGAGTCCAGATGGGGGAGCCTGATACGACCCCTGACCTGGGTATCACTGAACCGGGTCAGGGGTCGAATTCGTTCCCAGACCCCGAAACGCTCCACTAACGCTCCCAAAACTCGGACCTCGTCCTTCCGTGTCACGATCATCCTCATCCCGACCGAGCCCGGCCATGACCGCGTTGTGGACCACCGCCGCCGCGCCATGATGCACCCGCCCGCGTTGCATGTACTTGCGCTGTGTCATTGCCGGATCGGCATGCTGGAGCACATCAGCGGTCACCCGAGCCGACAGTCCCTCATCATCGAGCAGCCCGGCTATCAATTTGCGGAGCGAGTACGGGACCACGTCATCGGGCAACCCCAACGCCTCACGAACACGCTGCCACTGATGATTCACGTTCACCGGATCCCGGAGCGTCCACTCGAACGACGGGAAAATCAACTCCTCAGGTCGGCATCCCAGCAGTGTGTCGAATGCGGTGGGCGGGGGAGTCTCGCGTTTGCGCAGCTGCATCCGCTCCCATCGACGGTCGAGGACTTCGACGGCGTACTCCGGTAGGGCAATGGTGCCTTGCGGGTTCTTCGGATCGTTGTCCTTGACCACCCGCACCAAGCCCTTGCCCGGCACGCGAACCACTTTCCCGACCGTCTGAATGGTGCGCCGCTTGCGGTCGTAGAACGGCCACGCGAGACCCAGTACCTGGCTCGGACGCTGACCGACCGCGCTCATGATCGTGACCAGGTCTGCCAAATCGGCACTGTCGCAGTACTCCGCGACCGTAGGCGGTGTGTAGGAACGGATTCCGCGCTTCTGCTCGGCCTTGGTCAGCTTGCGCGGACACGGAACCGTGGACCAGTAGACCGACGCCAGGATGAAGCACAAGTCTTCGATCTCTATGTACGCCGCACCACCTGTGCGGCCCCTCGGGGTCACGTTCTCCGGTATCTCGGCCTCCCGCACCGGATTCACGCTTATCGCCCCCTGACTCCGGCGCACCGCGAAGCGGAACATGCCCGACATCATCGAGCGCGCGTTCAACATCGAGCCGCGGCCATGGTTCGCCGCTACCCCCTCCAGGAACGACTCTGCGGTGCCCGTCGTGAACTCCTGTTGCCCGATACGACGAAACCCGTACTCGGCAACCAACATTGCCGCCCAGCGGTCATAGAGCCGCAACGTATTGTCCGCGCGGCCCTTCTTCACCAGATAGGCCCGATACGCCGTCCACAGGGCTTCTACGGTCGTACGTGCGGTGATCTGATCGTTGCCCGTATCCGGAGCCAGTCCAGCAGCCGCAGCACGGACCGCCGCATCAGCACGACTGCCGTCCTTATCCGGTACCCGACGACCGCGACTATCGAACCGATCCGGAGACACGCGACGCACTCGCCGACGCCGACCACTGCGATCCCGAACCCACGTCTGTGCCTCCCAATGACCCGGACGCAGCTCGGTCAACCAGACCGCACCCGCGACGCCCAGCTCACCAGGCGGCCGACCACCTGTTGCCATGCCGCTACGCAGCCCGCTCATCAGCAGCGATCGACTCCATTGCCTCGTGCAACGCCTGTACATCCCAAAGGAGCTGGCGGCCACGACGTTTCGGCGTCGGCAATGCGAAGGGTGCAGAGCCCTCACGATTCCAGCGACGCAACACCTCCGGATGGCAACACACGATAGCGGCCGCCTCCCGAGTGGTTGCCCACCGCTGACCAAGGCTCGTAACTTCTGCTCGGATGCTCATATGCGTGACCTCCTCCTATGCTGCTTGCTGAGTTGCCGAAGTTTCTGGTGGCTCCGGTGGACCGGCGGCCAGCTGGGCTTTCAGGAGTTCCGCGCGCCAGGTGGTGCGTTTGGCGATCGCGCCCATGATCAGGTACTCCCGCAGGGGCCGGGACTTGTCACCTGGTTCGACCGGCGTCACCTTCAGGTGACTGGTGTCGGGTTTGACGATTCCGGCGTCTGCGAGCAGTTGCCGAACAAACTCGACCCGGTCCTGCTTGTGATCGGGCAGGGTCTTGCCGGACCACTTGCGCGAGACCAGCACCCGACGACCGGGCAGGCCGAGAGTGTCTCGCCGGTGTGCTTTGCCCCGGCAGCGTCCGGGCACGGTTTTGTCGCTGGCACCCTGGGGGACGATGCCGTATTTCAGCCAGACCGCGCAGCGCGGCGAGCACGGGGTGTGCTGTAGCTGGGTGTGCAGGCGGTCGTAATGCTCTGCGGCACGGTCGGATTGCGGCTCGACGATTTCGGCGATCGACTTGACCAGGTACTTGGTGACGTAGCCGATGGTTCGGCCGGCCTTTTCCGTCCCTGCGGCGATGCCGGTGATCTGCTTGCGGTCCATCTGTGACCCGAACCGCACCGTATGCGCAGGCTCGAGGTCATCAATGGTGTCGAGGATGTCCAAGGCGTCATCCCAATACGTCAGTGCCCGACCGGTTTCCGGGTCTACGAACGTCGCCTTTTTGTGATCCCACACCGGCAGATGCTTGCCCCCGTAGACCTGGTTTTCGGCATCGAAGCGCGGCCACCACACCTGGTGATAGGTAGCCGCGGTGACCTGCTTGAGGATTTCGCGGGAGACCACGCCCCGGATCAGGATGTGCAGGTGCGGGGCACCGCGACGCTGGGGTTCCACGGTGGCGAAGTACTGCACGTCGTAGCCGACACAGCGACGCAGGTTCTGAATCCACCGGTCGACCAGCTTGGAGAAGAACACGATATCGCGTGCCGCAGTGGGGTAGTCGTAGCTGTCCGGGTCGACCGGGGAACCGTCGGAGCAGGGTTCGCCCTTGTCGTTGACCGCGCCGTCACGGTTGATGTGGCCGTAGCTGGGCATGGTCAAGGTGACGAACATCGAGGACAGGTGACCGCCGATCGCCTTGCCGACAGTGCGTTTGGTGACCTTGCGGCGAGGCAGGTCCGGCACATCCTGACGGCGACGAGTGGAGCGACGACGCCGATCCTTGCCCGTAGCGTCCAAGACCGGGAGACGACCACGCAGACCTGTTTCCCGCAGCTCGATGTCCAGGTCCCGGATCACCTCCGCGATACCGGCCGCCAACTCCTCATCCCCGTCAGCGACAGCTTGGCGGTACTGGGCGACGAGATCGGCTCGGGCGGTGAGCAATTCGACCTGCAAGTCGGTCGGGTCGCTGGCCGGTTCGACGGGTTCGGTAGCGGCGTGCCAGCCTTCGCGGCATTGGGCGATCCGCAGCAGCCGATTCGCCTTTGCACACGCCGGGCACACCGATTCGATCGTGGACTTGCACGGCGAACCCTCGTAGGTCACGGTGCCGGTCTTGGGGTCTTCGACCCGCATCGCGATCGGACGCTTGCACACCTGGTACTGATCAGCTGCGGCCTGGGCGACCTCGTAGAGGTTGGGTAGGGCGCGGCGCTGAGCCGCTGTCCCCCCTGCCTTGGGTTCGGTGGTGGTGTCGTTCATCAGGCAGCGTCCTTCCAGAAGCGAGCAGCATCGAGACGGGGTACCGGGACGGGTTCGGCGAGGGCATCGGCGTAGCGGAACACCAGCTCGACAACACCGGGGCCGACGACGTGAGCGCGGCATTCGAGAGCTTGGAAGGTGTGGGCCAAGCGATCGACACGGTTCTCGTAGTCGGCGGGACACTGACCGTCGAGCATCCGCACCCGCACCCAGTCCATGCTGTCGCCGATCTCGGCCATGAGGAGCCACGGAACGAACGTCGACGCCTCACCCGCCACGGTGAGTTTGCAGGCGTCTAGTCGCTTGTCCCAGCGCAGCCGGTAGCGCCACCACCGCAGGAAGCGGGCACGTGCGCGTCCGGTGAGCCACCGCTCGAAGGTCTCCGGATGCTTCGCACGCCAGAGCACCATCCCCGCGATGGACACCCCGACCACCACGACCGCCCACGGCCACCCGAAGAAAAGGCCGGCCGCGACAGCACCGGCGACCGGGATCGAGACCATCGGGAACAGCACCGCCCACCACACCGTCACCACCCCAGCCTTGAGGATCTGCCACCCCAGCATCAGGAACGCTTCGGTGAGCACCTCTGCCAGGCTTTGTTGTGTCTCAGTGGTTTTCGTCGCCATTACCGGGCCTCCTTGTCGTACAGATCCAGTGCCAGCTGTGTCGGCACGGGAGTTTCATCGATCCATTTCCGCCAGTTCTCGGTGTCCGAATCCCGGTACACCACAATGGTTTTCACCCGTCTGTTGGTTTTGAGGTGGCAGGCGTAGAGGACCGCGTCGGTGACGTTGCGAGCCTTGGGCAGGGGGCGCACTGCCTGACCGATCAGCACGCCCCACTGCACCCGTTTACGGTCTGTACTCATCGAGCCGGGCCGCGCCATTGGGCTCCCACATACCGCAGCGTTCGCATTCGGGATCGCCGCAGTAATGGCCGTCTTCGTCGGTCTCGTAGGGTTCCCAATGGCCGCACTCGTAGCAGTGCATGACCTCTCCGCCGTCCCACACACTGACCCGCTCGATGGACATCGCTGTCCCGCAGCAGATCGGCCTCGCAGCGGTGCTCATGCTGCCCAGTCCCAATCGGAACCGTCGACGTCGTCCAGGGCGTCATCCCAGCCCGGAGCCTCACCGGTTTCAGCGAGCAAGCGCACCGCGATAGCGATCGAGTCCAGCCCGCCGCGTTCGAGGCGGCAGCGGCGTACTGAACGGAGGTGGATGGCGGCGTCGATGTCTTCGCGGTCGAAGTCGTCGGCGGGGTGGAGGTGGTGAATGGTCATGACAGGGCCTCGATTTCAGGGATGCCGCACACAGTGCAGGTGCGGAGACGGGTGGAGATGCCGAGCAGGCGTTTAGTGGTCTGCCAGGTGTCGGGGAATTGGTGTCCCATGCGGTCGCAGTGGTCAGCGGCTATGCAGCCGTCACACCAGATCCGGTCACCGTCGTAGAGCCAGCCGACACCGGCCGAGCGGGTTTGGATGTAGTCGACGGCTTGCTGTGTGGAGTCGAAACAGATTGATTCGCCGGTGTTTTCGGTGTAGATGTCACCGCACATGTCGCAGTAGATGACGACGTGAGTTTCGGTCACGAACCCTCGCTTCATGTCTGTTCACCGCCTTTCGGAGTCGGTAGGCAGCCAGCGCAGCGGACGCAGCGAGCGCGGTGTGATCGAGGCGTAGATACGTACGTCGCGGTGGGTGTGGCGGGCCAGGTAGTTGCTCTCCACGGTGAGGTCGAAACCGAGGGCTTCCAGCAACGCCAGCACGTCGTTGACGAAGGTTGCTGACCCGCTCAGTCGCAGGCTCACCACCGGATCGGCCGGGATGTCTCGCATGCTGGTCATGCCGCCACCCCGTCTTCGTTGCCGTCGCCGAGGTCGTCAGGGTCGAAGCCGCTGTAATCCTGTGTGGGGCCGCTGATTTCGGGGGCCGGGGAGAAGGCGTCCACGATCGCGTCGGCGGCTTCGTCGTTGACCCAGAAGGCACGTACCCGCACGAATCCGGTGGTGCCGTCTTCGCCGACGTAGCCGACGCCGGGGGTGTGTTCGTTGATCTCGTCGCAGCGCGCACCACGATCACGTGCGCCTTGCCCGTGAACCATGGTGGTTTGGTTCGGTTCGTCCAGGCGCAGCCCGATTCGGGTCGGGAACAGCTGCCGGTTGGGCATCGTCTCTTTCGACGGGTCCTGCAGGGCCGCGATTACCGACACCCCTGCCGCACGGCCTTTGGACAGCAGCAGCCCGGTCTGCTGACGGAACTCCTCTTGCTGGGCGCGGTTGGCATAGGACGACAGCGAGGCAGCCTCGTCGATGATGATCAGGATCAGCGGTTCATCGGTGGTAGGGACGAGCTTGCGCAGCCCGGCACGACGCATCCGGACCAACCGCTCATCCATCTCCGCGACCGCTTCTTTGAGCATCGCGAGAATCGAGTCGGTATCGACAGCGAAGCGGGTGAACAACCGATCCTCGCCGCGTCCGAACTCCGCACCGCCCTTCGGATCGGCCAGGCGGACATCCACCAAACCGGCGAGGATCGCCACACCGAGACCGGCCAGGATCGACCAGATCACCGAGCCCTTCCCCGAACCCGTGGCCCCGGCGAGCAGGATGTGGGAGTAGAGGACCTTGAGCCGCCAGGTGTCGTAGTCCTCGGTGATTCCGACCGGGACCGCCTCCAGGTCCACACCATTGGGGACCGTTCCCGGCGTCGTTGCCGGGGCGACGAGGGTGTCGAACACCCGCACCTGGAGACGGACCCAGCTCGGTTCTGGTGACGACGCTGTCACCTTCGGCACTCCGAGATAGGTCGCGAACTGGTTCAAGGTCTCGTCGCCTGCCCAGTCCTTGAGCGACTGCCCGCCGAGCATGAGCACGTCGACCTCTAGCCCGAAGCGCGAGTAGTCGTAGCGTTCAAGCTTGGGAAACCCGCCCTGCACCGAACCCAGATCCAGGGCCGCGAACATCAGATTGGTTTGCAGCGGATCGGCCAGAATCGAGACGGCAGTACGCAATTCGAGCGGGGCATCCGCAGCGATGTCCTGCACCGTCTTCGGGCGAGCACCGGCACCGAGGTGGCGCAGCCACACCAACCCACCCGTGCCGAGGAGCGCACCACCAGCGACCGTGAGTTCAGTCAGCGCCATCACACCAACCCCCGCAACGGCTCGAACGACAGCGACACCGAATGCTCAGCGAGCACGTTCGGCAGCACCTCGGCCAGCACGCGAGCATCATCGAGGCTCAGCCGGATTTCTGTCCGGCCGACGAGGAACGACATCCGAGCCGCGGACTGGACCGGTTGAACCGGTGATGCCGCAACGTATTTCACGTTCCGCAGCTCACCCATGATCGGAGTACTCGTCACCGCTTCCCCTCCGGTTTCGGGCTACCGGTCGCGCACGTCCACAACGTGAAACCGATCAACGGCGGCCCGTCGGGGCAGTTCGCGTCACGAAACGACGGCTTCGGCACGTCCTCGCAGAACATCACGCACCCATCAGCACGGACAGTGGTGTGATAGGCCACCGGGGCTGGTGAGCGGTCGGCGGTCAGCAGCACCGCTGTCGCCATGATCGCGACCGCAGGAACACCGAGAACAGCCACCAGGAACGGCGGGTGGACAACGCGTTTGGCAGTCGCGGGCATCACGCCACCTCGCTGTTCTCACGCGCCCGCAGGGTGATATCCACGTACGGAATCGGGGGCAGGTCAGCGCCATTGGCGATCAACGCATCCCGGTAAGCAGCCTCAAGGACCTCGATAACGCCGGGAATGTCTTCCGGTCGCAGATACCACCCACCCAACAGGCCCCGGCACCCCGTTCCCAGTCCACCGAGAGTGAGCATGACCGCCGCACGGCACTTGTCGTAGCGGGCACCGATCGCACCCTCGGCAACGACCTTGGCTGCGCCGCGTGAGATCTCTATCGAGGTCCGGTCGGACATGTTCGGGGTGACCCAGTGGTTCTCGCACTGGTGCATCAATTCCGACATCACGCCACCGCCTTCACCAGATCGACGCGAGCGGTAGCGGCATCGTGTTCGGCCAGCACCGTCACCAATCCCGCCAGCACGCCACGCGCATCCTCGATGCTCAGCCTCAGCCACGCATCAGCTCCGAGATCGACCCGCACGTAAGCCGGAACGGCCATCTCGAACCGCTCATCAGGCCCGTAGCGGTACGGATGAGCAGGCAGATACACCACCCTCTCGAATTCAGCAGTGGCACTTGTGAATACAGTCGAAGACATCAGAGACTCCTTGTCAGGACACCGTGAGTGGCAGCGCCTGTTGCACCGGCCGCACGGGATGAATGGGACGCACCACCACGGGTGCGGGGGAGGGCGCTGCTGGTGCCGGTGTGGCAGCCGCAGCAGGTGCCGGGGTCGGTGCGGCCGAAGTTGCGTAGTTCGCCGCCGTGCGGGCTGAAACACCCAGTGCCCTACCGATTTCGGCGTAAGACTCGCCAGCGGCGTGCATCGCTACCGCCCGAGCAATCATGTTCGGATCGCGACGCTTGACCGCCTTACGACGAGCCGGGACCGGAGACTTCGCCGGTGCTGGTTCGCTCACCGTGACGGGCTCAGGGATCGAATCGTGTTGGGCGGCACGGAACAACACCGCCAGACCGTGCGTGTCAACGAGGAGGGAAATCGGGGCAATCGCCGCGACCAGGGCTGAGGCCCACCACGGCAGGATTCGGCCGGCCGCGACCGCGTGCAGTGAGTTGCCCGCGATCGACACCATGGCGCCGGTGCCGAGGACCCACAGGAACCAGCGACGTTCGGGACTGGCAGCCAGCACCAAGGCGGAGATGGTTGCTTGGATGATGGTGCCGTCGACGATCACCGGGAACAGCCACGCCCACTGCTTCGGAGTGTTGGCAAGAATCGCCAGATCACGCAACGCAGCGAAGGACAGTACGAACGCAGCTGTCCCGATGATGACGATGATGACCACGGCGGACCAGCGCGCCCAAACCATCCCCGCCGACTGATCCGCCGCACCCATTACGCCGCAACCGATCCGAAGCCGGATACCGCAGGCACGAAAGCGTGATCAGCAACCATCGAACGATGCACGTACTCGGAATGACCGCACACCGCACACAAGCTGGCCTTGCCATCGATACGCATCATCACGCCGCCTTCGACGCAGACGGACGAGCAGCACCCGGATCATTCGGCGGCTGCTTGGCACCGGAGGTGTCACCCTTGATGCCCGTCGCGCGGTAGGTGTACCCGAGGTACTTGAACTCGCCCTGACCCATCACCTTCGGCTCAGCGGTCAACCCCTCCACCTCGATGAACCAGATATCGTCGGTGACCTGCTCACCAGCCGGAATCGGCTGATGACGCGAAACGAACGTGATCTCGAACGAGGCCCGCTTACCCTTACCGTCACTGGCCTCATGCGGATCAGTGACCGTTGCCGTCCACAACGGCAGACCCGTGCCCACATCAGGGTTCTTCGGATCGATATCGAACTTCTGCTCCGGCAACGCGTTGCGGTCCGGGTTGTACTTGATCGCCGGACCGATCCCACCCATCAGCAACAAACGCTTAGGGAACGCCGCCGACGACTCGATCGAGAACTTGTGACCCTTGCTGATCGCCATCGTGACTCCTAGTCGATTGAAAGTTACCCAGCCTCCCTAGGTATCTTCAATCTACGCATGTTCCCTAGGTAGGTCAATAGCCTTCCTGGCTTACCTAGGCAGATCGACTATCCTGTGGACATGGATGCCATTGACCCCGACGACCCTCGGCCCGCTTCGCAGCAAATCGCGAACGTGCTACGGGCGGCCATCCTCACGAGGAAGCTCGCACCGGGGGAGAAGCTGCCCTCCGGGCCTCAACTCGTCGAGCGCTACGGAGTGGCGAAAGCGACTGTTGAGCAGGCGATTCGAATTCTTCGCGACGAGTCCCTCGTGGTCTCCAGAAAGGGCAGCGGCGTCTTCGTTCGTGAGCGCACTGAACGTCCGGTGGGTCTGCGCCGCCACATCGAGCGCGCATTCGAGGCAACCGCAGTAACCATCGATTTCGCTGGGTTCTCTGGCGAGACTTTGCATGGAGCGATCGCGGAACCACTCGACCGAATCAGGGAGGGACGACTTCGGCCAGAGTCGCTGGTTGTCCGCCTGCTGGTCCCAGATGCTTCGATGCCGTGGTCTCTACCGGCACGCACCGATGATCTCGCCGACAGCCCCGCATTCCGGCGCCGTGCAATACGCATCATGGAGCGCCACACGACTGCGATCGTCGACTCCGTGCACGAACTCGCGTCACTCGGTCTCGTCACCAGTGCAACCGCTCAGGTGCGCTCATACCCCGCCGTCCCGCTGTTCAAGCTCTACATCCTGAACGGCGAGCAAGCCTTCTTCGGCTACTACCCAGTCCGCGAACACCGACTGGAACTCGACGGAGAATCCGTCGCTGTCTGGGATCTCATGGGCAAGGATGCCACCCTCTTCGAACACGGCCAGGACGCCGACCCCGACTCCAACGACAGCCAGTTCGTCGAACAGTCCCAGATCTGGTTCGACAGCATCTGGAACTCCGTCGCTCGGGACTACCGACCGTCGTGAATCTCACCGAACTACTGCACGACCGCTCCTGCGTACTCTTCGACTTCGATGGGCCGATCTGTGCCGTCTTCTCGGAAGTCACTGATCGATCTGTCTCCAAAGAGCTTGCAGCCCTGATTGATTCACCGATTCCCGACGATCTTGCCTCCGCCAAAGATCCGTTCGGTCTCCTCAGCTACGCCGCCGCCTACGACGCCGCAACCGCTCGCACTGTCGAGCATCGACTAACAGAGCTCGAAATAGCCGCCGTGCGAGTGGCGCGTCCTACCGAGGCAACCCCAGCCTTGATGCGCGCCCTCATCGCGAACGGACGAACTATCGGCGTCGTTAGCAACAACTCCACTACCGCCATCGACACGTACCTCAACGCCCACGGGCTCCGCGAACTTGTGGCCGGGATCTACGGTCGGACGCCCGAGAACCTCACCCTGTTGAAGCCCGATCCGTACCTTCTCTACGCCGCGACGAACGACCTCAACGCCCACGCTGGCGCTTGCATCTTCATCGGCGACTCCGTGTCGGACATCGAAGCGGGGCATACGGCGCACATCCCTGTGATCGCTTTCGCGAACCGACCAGAAAAGGTCGCTCGCTTCCGGGCGCACTCTCCCGCTGCGCTCGTTACCAGCATGGCCGAAATCCGTACCGCCCTGGACGGTTCATGAACACGTCCTCTGATCTCTTCGGCCCTATCATGATTTCATGCAATCTTGATAGCATGAAGCCGTCACGCAAGTGATGCTGGAAGGTGGGACGCCGTTCGTGCGACGCCCCACCCCGGTGGGCTAGCTAGCTCGCAGCCAGCGGACCAAGACGAGTGCTCCGGCGATTACGGCAACTCCTACCAAGACGATGCCGTAGTCGACCGGAGCCTCTTGCTTTTTCCGGCGATGTTTCGCCAAACCCACCACCTCCTTCCTCGGCACGATGCGGCCTGGACCAGCTGCCACACCGTCCCTTGAGGGGAGGTTTCACCACCTTAAGCACCGGAACCGTTGGACCGCAGCGAGTTCCGCGATGTCACTGGAGTGTCAGTCTGACGCGCCCCAATTAGGTTCGCTCACTACCGAACGCGGTTGCTGCCGAATTCCGCCATTGAGGATCAAGAGCGGCGCTGCGCGCCGCCCGCGCGGCTACCGCCGCGCCGCGCCGCGCGACCGCCGGCCTCCGCAAGCTGCGGCAGGCGGGCGCGTCGGCACGTCGGTAACCGCGCTTGCGCTCACAACTGCCACTCCAGGACACTCTTGGTCGCTTTGGGCATAGCCGAGTAAGTGTGGGCACGCCGTGAGCCGTCCCCGACCTACCTCCGCAGCTGATCACGCATCGCCCGGCACCTGACGGGGTGACTGGCTGTGGTCCCGATTCGTCAATGCCAGCTTCGACGCCACCATCCACGCCGCGGTTCCAGCCCACCCCGGTGACACCAGCGGACATTCCCCCCGCCTCCTCATTGCCGAAGTATCTGACCTCACTCGCACGAGTCAAGAGCGCCTACGGCGTCACTCCGTGATGGCTACGCCACCCTTGACACGCACTCCCTCGCTTCAGGGCGGCAGCTATGAGGAAGCGGGGAGAACAGCAGTTAGCGGATCAACAACCTACCGCGGTACCGCAGCCCATCCGACAGAAACTGCTACCACGTCAGGTTCTTCTTGTTGTCCTTGATCACGCCATTCGAGCCGTAGATCGTCGCCCGCACATCACCCGCACCCGGATGCGCGAATTCATCTTGGCCGCTGTTGTTGACTCGAAGCGTCACGCTCTGCGGTTTGCCCTTGCAGGTGATCTTCTCAGTCGAATTCGAGCCGCCAGCGTCACCCACTCCGTTCTCCTCATCCAGGGCCGGGTCGGTTTGGGATACCGATACCAAAACGCCCTTCGCTTCACCCTTGGCGCAGGTGTAGCTGATCGTCACATCGACGTTCAAATCATCGACGTAGGTTGCCTTCTCGACCGTCACCGTGGCGTCCGGCCTGGCATTCGCCGTACCCGACAACCCAACCAGCGACACACACGCCACGGCCACAAGCACGCCTGAAGCAACTCTCGACAACGTCATAGACCCTTCTCCGATCAGTCGGTTAACAGGTACTCGACGTATTCGAATCTGCCGCAAGCTTGGATCGGTTCATCCTGCGACACGCCGCACGCAGCAAACATTCAGGTCGTAGAGCGGGGGGTCAGCACTGCGATCAGCCCGGCCGCGAAATCGAACTCGCTCCAGAAACGCTCCACTAAGTGACCGGCCGTCTCGGTAGTTCCAAGTTGTTCCGGATCGTTCAAGAGTGTCCGTCATGCGGGTAACACCCTGCATCACAACAGCTTTCACGTAGTGCTGGACAGTCTCGGATTGTCCGTGGTAGCCCGTTGTTCTGCTAGTCGGCAGGTTTCTGGTTCGAGTCCAGATGGGGGAGCCTGTACGGCCCCTGACCAGGAGTTATACATCTTGGTCGGGGGCCGAACTCGTTTTCGGGCCCGGATGCGCCTCGATCGAGCGGGCTGCTGTGTCTCTAACGCCTGCGAACCCACCCCTGACCGGCATCGGCCAGGTTCCACCACGAAACATAGTGCGGGTCTGGGGATTCGAGATGCCATGTCGCGTCGAGGTGATCGAAGAACGCATCGTCGCCAGTCTTGCCGCCCTTGGGCTCGCCGAGGTAGATCAGCCGTTCCCCGCCTGCCTCCTCGAATGCGTGCAGCGCCTTGGACGCCATGGGATCGCCCCAGCCCGGGGGCCAGCACAGGAGCAGGACACACCCCGACTGCTCTTCCGCCGCGAACTCTGCCAAGCCGCCAACGTGGTGCCATACATCCAGCTGTCCGGACGCTTCAGGAAACGACACGTTCCCGGCTCGGTCTGGTGGTTCGGAATCGAAGGCCGCGACCTCCACCCCGATTCGCGCCAACTGTCCCGCCCAATAGCCGCGACCCGCGCCCAGCTCCAGGACTCTTCGCCCCTGCGCGAACCGCTCGATCCACCGCAATGTCTCCGGGGACGGCACCGCGTAGGCGTAGGCCGCTTGCAAGATCGTCTGCGCGTAGCCGAGGCGAGCGCTCCCGTTCGATCGACCGCCGTTCACCACGCGACGCCCGCTGTCCTCCGCCACCGACGGGCCGACGATGTCCCAGTACGGGTTTCCCGTCGGGGACTCTCCGCCCGTCATGTAGTGCACCAGCCGGAGGTCGAACGCCGAGTCAGCGCCAGAATCCCCGGTGCCGGACAACCGCGGAGCTGTGTCCAGATAGTCCGCTACCTTCGGATACTCCGTCCGGAGCCGCTGCTCGTCCTCCAGGAGTGCCGCCAGTTCGTTCCGCCGTTGTGTCGTCAGCACGAAGCCAGTCATGCCGCCAATTCTCGCGGGCACCATGCACTTCCACGAGTGAAACTGAGGTCGCCGTCAGTCGGAGAATGCCATCATCGTTCGATTCCGCGCCCTACCCAGTCGGCGAACTCTTGGACTTTATCCGCGAGTTCTCGGTCCTCGCGGACACCTTCGATGATCTTCTTGTGGCCGTACAAACGGATGAGGTTCGCTGCGGCGTTCAGGGTGTCAACATCGGGGACGAACTGACGCCCATAGTCGGCAACGGCGCGGTCGTAGGCGGCCTGATCGATGGGAGGCGGCTCAGCCGGGGCCGGGGTGACCGTTATCGCGTAGTCGCGGCCACCAGCGGACGTTGCCGTGAACACGCCATGCCCACGGAAGCTGAACGCCGCACCACCGTCGTCCTCGATGCCGCGTCGAATCACCCCGACGAACTCCGCAAGCTCACCATCTCGCCACTGTTCGCTCATACGCCCCAACATGCCAGGTGAGTTCGCGGGCCGGTAGCCAGCCCCTGAATACCCAAGCGGACGCCAGCACGTCTTGGTTCGAGCTGTCTCGAGTGGAACCAAAGCCGCGCATGGTGCGTCATAGCTTTGACGGACTATGGAGACAGGATTCTGATGGCAGACGATCTCACGGTGGAACCAACCACGCTCGATGGTTTGTCCACGAAGTTGAAGCAACTTGGGACTGACAACGCTCAGTCGGAGACATACCTGAAGGAGCATGTCGATCTGTCGCGAGACCGAGCCGGAGTGATCTTCAGCCGGGTTGCCGACACCATCCAGCAGCTGCGCGTGGACTTGGCGTCGAACTATGAGACGTTGGGGCGGCTCACGAGCCAGTCGGGTGACGAGGTGGCGAAGGCCGCGCAGATGTATCGCACCACTGATCACGCCACTGCGGCTGCGCTGGACCGAACCTACCCCGGAGGTCGGCGGTGAGCGACGCGCCAGTGGACCAGCTGACAGAGCCGGAAGTGCAGGATCCGGTAGCTGATCCGGTCGAGCTGTTTCTCAACAACAATGTGTATTCGATGACGTATTGGGTTGATCAGTTCATCGTCCAGGTCATCGGCAAGGATCCGCTGGCATGGGCGACAACCGAGTTCGCCGGAGACTGGGCGCAGATCCAAAAAGCTGGTGCGGCAATAAGGGCCCTCTCGAAATACAACGATAGTTATGCACGCACAGTCTATTCCGCAGTCAAGGGCGTTGACTCCTGGCGTGGAAATGCAGCCGATTCGGCTCGATCGTATTTCGATGAGTTCCGTGATGCGATCGACAGCCAGGTCGCTCCGCTGAAGAATATCGCGCAGGACATCGATACCTTCGCGTTATCGGCATACTATGCGGCCCAAGGAGTCTCGTTTCTGATTCAGTCGATCATCGACACGGCGGTCATCGCGCTTATAGAGGAGGCGGCGGCTACCGCGGCCGCGTCCACCGGCATCGGTGCCATCGCGTCGGCCGGTTTGGAGGCGGCGGTCGTCTACGACATGGTGAAGATGGTCGGTCTGTGGAATCAGGCGCTGACCAAGTACGCAACGTTCGCTACGGCCGGTGAGACCGCCGTCGCCGCGATCCTGGACGGTGTGGCGACGGTGCGGTCGAAGGAGATCCCGCAGCTACCCGGCACCGGTTACGACCACCCTGGAGCGTGAGATGAACATTCCCGAACCGATCTTCGACGTTGCCCGCGGCGATATCGCCGTGTCGCGCCGACTATCCGACGCGCTGCGTACCCTCGCCGCCAACACCTCCGATCCGGCCATGAAGGAACAGATCCGCGGGGTCCTCGCCGGGAAACTCGGCGTGCGCGACTTCGCGCGCACCGATGCGTTCAGCCGCACACTCGACAGAGTGATGCCTGATGCGCTGCAACGTTTTGCGGCAATGTCGGACGAGGAGCGGGCTCGCTTGGCCGAGCGGGGGCGGGCGGAGCTGGAAAGATATCGCGAACAACCCGGGGAACCGGTGCACACGCCGCCTTTGACGTCGACCGATAACCAACCGAACCTTCAGCCGAGTGCTGGGTCGGGACATGTCATCGCGGGTACGCGTAAACCCAACCGCGACCAGGTTGTTGCGCCTGACGATCCGGACGACGACGATCTGTATTTCCGGGAACGCCGACAGCGTGGATGGATGGTGTGAAGCAAGACGTACCTGTGCCCGTTCGAACCAGGACCGGTTCGATGAGCGCGCTGGAGCTTCAGGCGAGGGCAGGCCGAACGGCGGTGCCGGGTTACCTGGCGTTGGAAGTGAGTCGACCGCTGCCCGATGTATGCGCTCGACACGGCCGGCTCGCTGTCGAGCGCCGTTCCGGGGTGGTGCGCTTCCATGAGGGAACGCATGGTCGAGTGCAAAGTACCTGGGCGACAAACTTTTTCTGGGGTCTCCGACATTACCGTCGCACACCGGAGAGCAACACCGAACTCAGCGGCGATTGGCCGGTATGTAAACGTTGCATCTGGCAGTCCCGAGTGCTTCGATTGATCGGCTACGTCTTTGCGCTATCCGGCATCGTCGCCATCGTCGTATTGTGGATGGCGGCCCAGGCGGGAGTTGTCGGAGAAGTGTCTATGCCGGTGGTGCTTATATTCTTTCCCGGCTGGTTTCCATGTGGTCTTGTCGTGGCCGCCAGTGCATTCGGTCGCGCGACCCGGTACGTACGTATTCGGCCGATCGTGGACAGGACGACGGTGGTGATCCGCGCGCACCCGAACTTCGCTGCCGCTGTTTCGGTCAAAGGTAACCTCCGCTAGCGGGCGCGGGTGATCAAACAGCGAACATGGAAGATCTTCTAGCGTAATGGCATTCGCTCCCAATGCTGATCGGGCACGACTCCGAAGCGCAGGGGGCGGATTATGGCGACTGCTGAAGTTGTTGTGGCACAACGTCACTCCAGGCCCAGCATGCGGCCGTAGATTCTGGCCGCTCGGGCAGATGTTTCCTCGCGGTTCGCGGTCTGGCTGATTTCGGGGGTCTCTTCGAGAGATCGCTTGGCCTCGTTGATGATTCCGACCGCCGTCGTGTCGAGCGCGTGCGCGATTGCCTCGAGTCGGCCGACGTCGGGTAGCGTCTCGCCCTTCTCGATCCGGTCGTAGGTGGCGCGGGGCAGGTCGGCGGTCGTGTAAACCTGCTCCCTGGTCATCTCCCGTTTGAGACGGCGATCCCGGATGGCGCGAGCAACGGCGGCATTGAGCCGCTCGCGCGCTCGCGCGCCCAACGCGTCCTCTCTCGCCATCGGACCAGCGTATCCATGGCAACACCGGCTCACCCAATCGGAGCAGTCAAAAGTTTTCCGAAGCTGATGGTCTGGAACTGCGAAGAGTGGGTGTTGCGGTACTCAAAAGTGAGTATTAGTGTCGCTGTTGGGACTTGGCGGGCGCGGGATCTATTCGGAGGATCCACACGGTCCACGGGGGCCGCGCCGGGCGTCGGCAGAGACGATTGCGGGATGTGAAAGTGGATCACACAGGTCGAGCTGCGCAGGGTGGCGCTGTGGGTTGGCAACCGGATACTCGCGCTATCGCGCTGCGGCCGAACATCATTCGAGTAGCGGGCCGACGGCGCGCGCCGGTACGGGTGAAACCACGACGATGACC
Source organism: Nocardia sp. NBC_01499 (assembly GCF_045040275.1). NCBI lineage: Bacteria > Bacillati > Actinomycetota > Actinomycetes > Mycobacteriales > Nocardiaceae > Nocardia > Nocardia sp. NBC_01499. The sequence continues at coordinate 8,143,515 of NZ_CP109426.1, forward strand.
GATCTGGGAATCCTGCTCGCGTTGCGCCGTGAGACATCGGAGGTCGAATACTGGCGTCGCCAGGTCGCCGCTGAACACCCCCGCGCCATGTGCACCCTCGGCATCCTGTACGCCGAGCGCGGTGAGATATCGGCGGCGGAAAACTGGTTTCGCCGGGCCGCGAACGCCAATGACCCCTGGGCGATGAACATTCTCGGCCTCTTCCTTGCCGAGCGCGGTGCGACGCGGAGCGCCGAGTACTGGTTTCGTCAGGCTGCCGCCGTCGGCCACCAACACGCGATGGCGAACCTGAGCATCATGCTCGCCGGGCGGTTCGAGAAACACGACGCCGAATTCTGGTATCGCCAGATCGCTTACGCCGGTCATCTCGAGGCAATGACCAACCTGGCCATAATGCACGTTGAACGCGGCGAGGCGGACGATGCCGAATCCTGGTTCCGCTGGGCCGCCGACGGAAATGACTACCGTGCGATGAGCAACCTGAGCCGGTTGCTTGCCGAACGTGGCGAGATCGATGAGGCCGAATACTGGCGCGGGCGGGCCGAGGGTAAGAGCCCGTAGCTGCGGACGGCTTAACGTTCGTTCGGCGGCAATGTCTGAGTTAGCTTGCGTAGCGATGTGGTTGGGGCTTGCTGATCTTCGGGGGTGGGGCCGGAGAGTAGACGCGATTCGTTGTGGGCGTGGTGTTCGACTGTCTTGTCGGTGACGGTGCGGCCTTGGTTGGTTAGTTGGATCAGGCGGCTGCGGGCGTCGGATTGGGCTGCGTGGCGGTTGACTAGTCCGGCGTGTTCGAGGCGGTCTACGCGTTTGGTGACGGCGTCGGAGGTCACCATCGTGGAGTCGCGTAGGTCGCCTGCGGTGAGTTCAAACGGAGCGGCGGAGGGTGGCGAGGACGTCGAATTCGCCTCGGCCCAGGTCGAATTCGCTGAAGACGTGGGTGAGTTGCTCGGCTAACGCCCAGTGCAGGCGGGTGATTCGGCCGATCACGTGCATGGGTGAGGGGCGTTCGTGGTGCTACTGGTCGATGATGTGGTCGACGGCGTCGGGTGCGGCGGGTCCGTTTGGTCCTGCGCGAAGCGGGCTGTGTCTGGCAGAGTGTCGGGCAGTGTTCACGGACCGGGGGAGTGGTTATGGACTTGCGTAGCAATGGGATTGGGGCACGTTCGGTGGCCGGGATTCTCGGTCGGGATGACTGGTATCGAGATCCGCTGTGGGGAGTGGAGTTTCGGCTACTGCCGGTGGAGCGGCGGCTGTTGCGGAGTTGGGAGGTGCGGCGGCTGCAGTTCATCGCGCATGCCGGTGGGGCGGTGGTGACGACGCATCAGACTTATAGTCGGCTCGAGCACAGTCTCGGATTGCTCAGTCTGGTGGTGCATTTCGCGCCGGATGATGAAGTCGCGCGGGTTGCGGCGTTGCTGCATGACATTGGGCATTTGCCGTTCAGTCATACCTTTGAGGGGTTGGCTGGGTTGAATCATCATGAGTTGGGGCGGCAGCGGGTCCGCGGGTTGGCGTCGTTGCTGGGTGAGCACGGCATGGACGTAGCGGCCGTGCTGCGGGTGGAGGCGGGCGGCGTTTCGGTCCTGCGGGGACTGTCGGGGGCGCTCAAGCTCGATCATCTCGAATCGTTCGTGCGTAGTGGGCGTGCGCACGCTCGATTGGCCGAATCGCCGCCGGATACGTTGGCGAAGCTGCGGCTGGTCGACGGGGCGGTGCACACGGATCGGGCTACCGCGAGCTACTTGGCGGAGCTGGCGTTCGGTGAAGCGTTGTACCTGTGTAGCTGGGAGAACGCGGTCGCGAACGGGGCCCTGCGTGGGCTGGTCAGTGTCTTGCTCGATGACGGCGAACGCGCGGCCGACATCGCGTCGATGACCGATGACGAGTTGTGGGCACTGCTGCTCGCCGATCCGCGAACGTCCGACCTGGCTCGTCACCTTCGCCGCGATCCGTTGGGCTGGAAGCTGCTCGACGACGGCCACCCGGACGCGTCGCTCGGCTGGGCTTACCAGCTCAAACGCCTCTACCTGGACACCGCTTGCGTGGACGGGGTGCCGCTCGGGTTCACGGCGGAGCAGCTCGCCGAACTTCCCGAACTACCGTGGCGCCGCGTCGTCATCCCACCGCACTGAGCGGTCCAGTCTCGCGCGACGACCTGGTCCGCAACAATCGTGGCGCGTCGTCATCCCACCGCACTGAGCGGTCCACTCTTGCGCGACGGCCTGGTCCGCTAGGAAACGTTGAAACGCAACAGGTCCCGGGATCGCGGCCGACGCGATCGCATTCTCCGCCGTACCCTCGAACGCAGCGACCGCAGACGAAGGGATCGACGGGATGGCCGAGGCGGCTTACGTCACCATCGCGGGCGACTACGCACGACGGATCCGCAACGGGACTCTTCCCGGCGATGCCCAGCTGCCCAGTCACGCTGAGCTCGCCGAGCGGCACGGCGTATCGCGTTCGGTGATCCGTCAAGCAATTCAGCTGCTGTGTAATCAGCAACTTGTGCGGACAGTTCCGCGCCGGGGGACCTTCGTCATTGATCAAGAGCCGGTGCGGCAGCGTGAACCGCTCGATGTCGAACTCGACGACGATGTCGACGAGGTCCGCGCCGTCGCGCACCCCATCCGACGTGCGCAACTCGCCGCCAACCTCATCACCCACTACCAACTGCGGATCGCCGAACTGTCCGGCATCCGCCAGACCGCGATCGAAGACGCGCACGACCACGGCATGAGCATCGCCGACATCGGCGAACGACTCGGCCTGAGCAACGGGCGGTGAGTTGAGCGTTAGCCGCGGTGTGCGAGTCCGTCGATCATCAGTCCGACGGTGAAGTCGAACCGATCATGACCTTCGCCTGCGGTGAGCTCGACGGCGTGCCGGCTGGTGTGCGGGAAGGTTTCGGCAGGTAGGGCGGTGAACCTACGTATCACTTCGGCGCGGTCGACGACCCAGGCGGTGTCATCGTCGGTTGATCGCTGCTGCCGGATCGATGCCTCGAGGCAGTAGGCGGCCACGTACAGGAACAGGGCGTCGGTGGCCCACGCGGCGGCCTGCGGGGCGATGCCGCCGGCGAGCAGGATTGCCAGCATGCCCTCGCTGACGCGCACGATCTCCAGGTCGGTCGGGGCCAGCGCGAGCGCGGCGCGGGAGATGCCGGGGTATCGCAGGTACTGGTCGCGGATCTGGGCGCACACGCCGCGGATCTGCTCGCGCCAGGCCGCGGGGTCGGGTTCGGGTAGGACGAGCTCCGCGCACAGCCGCCCCATGAGCAGCTCATCGAGGTCGGCCTTGTTGACCACGTGGGCGTAGAGCGAGGCAGGTCCGGTGTCGAGCGCGGCGGCCAGCCGACGCATGGTCAGCGCCTCGTAGCCCTCGGTGGCGACGACCTGCAGCGCGGTATCGATGACCAGCTCGACGGTGATCAGTGTCTTGCGGCGCCGTGGCCTCGGGTCGGCATCGGGGTTCGGTGGCTGGTGGCGCGCCGCGCGTCGCTCCTTCGGGTTCACCGGACCACCATAGCGCGTCACGAACAATGTTCCTTATACGAACATCGTTCTTGACACGAACATCGTTCTTAGATAGAACAGTGTTCGTGATAATCAATGCGAATCAAGACGTAGACGTGACCGTGGTCGGCGCCGGGCCGGTGGGCCTCATGCTCGCTGCCGAGCTGGCGCTCGCGGGCGCCTCGGTGCAGGTACTCGAGCGGTCGGCCGAACCGGACAAGGCGATGAAGGCGCAGTCGATCAACATGCCGACGGCCGAGGCGCTCGACCGCCGCGGCCTGCTGCCTGCCGCCGAGGCGGTGCAGCGAGAGTTGCGCGAGCGGACGGGCTCGTCCTCCTGGATTGCCGACGACCCTGGTCGGCGATCGCTCGAGTCGCGGTTCACCGGGCACTTCGCGGGCATGGTCCTCGATGCCGGCCTCGTCGACTGGTCCGATCCCGACTTCACCGCGCACACCGCGGCCGCCGGCGCACGGATGGTGCCGCAGCCCGAGCTGGTGGCGCTGCTCGCCGAACAGGTCGCCCGACTCGGCGTACCGGTGCGGCGTGGCGTGGAGGTCACCGCGCTGGAAGACACCGGCGACGGCGTGCTCGTCGGCACCACCGAGGGCACGGTACGCACCGGGTGGCTGGTCGGCTGCGACGGCGGGCACAGCGCTGTACGCCGCCTCGCCGGCATCGAATTCCCTGGTACCGACCCCGAACTCACCGGGTACCTCGCGGTCGTCGACATCGCCGACCCGGAGAAACTCGCGAGCGGATGGACGTGGTCGCTCGCGGGGGCTTACCGATACGGGCCGCAGCCGGGGCGGGTGGCCACCATCGAGTTCAACGCCCCGCCCGCCGACCGCTCGACACCGATCACCCTCGAGGAACTGCAGAGCACCCTGCGCCGAGTGTCGGGCACCGACGTCACACTGACCGCGCTGCACTCCGCCCCGGGCCGCTGGACCGACAACGCCCGCCAAGCCGCGACCTACCGTTCGGGGCGGGTGCTACTGGCCGGTGACGCCGCGCACGTGCACCCGCCGTTCGGTGGCCAGGGGCTCAACCTCGGGGCGGGCGACGCGATGAACCTCGGTTGGAAGCTCGGCGCGGTGATCGCCGGGTGGGCACCCGAAGGGCTGCTCGACACCTACGACGCCGAGCGCCGTCCCCTCGGCGCCTGGGTGCTGGACTGGACACGAGCCCAGACCGGGATGCTGCGCGGGGACCCCAAGTCGGCCGCGCTGCGGGGGATCGTGGCCGATCTGCTGAGCACGCGGGACGGCACGACCTACGCGGTCAAGAAGGTCTCCGGCGTCGACCAGCGCATCGACCTGCCCGGCGACCACCCGCTGATCGGCCGGTACGCGCCTGACCTGTGGTTGAGCGACGGTTCCCGGCTGGTCGACCACGGTCACGGCGGCGGATTCCTGCTGCTCGATCGCACGCCGGAGGGTGCGTTCGCTCGCATTGCCGAAGGCTGGGCCGGGCGAGTGAACAGTGTGATCGACGACAATGCGGCACCGACCGGGGTGTTGGTTCGCCCGGATGGGGTGGTCATCTGGGCTACCGATAGCACTGCCGTCACCGGCTTGGAAGCTGTCCTGCGTCAATGGGCTGGTGTGCCGTCGTCGGCAGCATTTGCGTCAGTCGACGCGAAACTTACTCGATAAGCGGGCCGGCCCTGGCGTCATTTGCCGGTCCGGAGGCTGTCCGACGCATGCCGGCACAGTGGGTCAGTTGCCGACGTGTGCCGGTCCGGTGGTCAGTCGCCGGCGTGTGCCGGTCCGGTGGTCAGTTGCCGGCGTGTGCCGGTCCCGTGGCCAATCCCCGACGCATGCTGGCACCGTGGCCATCCAGCAGTCGGGTCCAGGCCGTGCTGGAAGCCGTGCTCAGCGCGGTCTGTCGCATGTGGCTCATCGACATCACGCCCGGGCGGCCGTCGAAACCGACAATCGCCCGGGCGTAAGCCTCGTGAGTCGCCATCCGGGTGTCCAGGTTCTGGCCGGACGCCCGCTCGCCGCCGCGCGTACGGCGTGGCCGTCTACCTACGCGACGTCCAGTGCCTCGACGATGAAGACCATCTCGTCGATCGTCAGCTCGCACCCCTCGACCGCAACGCACTGCCAATCCCGTCTGGCCCGACGGCTGGGCAGCGACGCTCGAGGATCAACTCACGCGTCCGCGGAAGGCATCGCAGGTTGTCGTCGACAGGCCTCGAAAAATGTTTGCTAGATAGTCGCTACAGAAGATTTAATGGGCGGCATCCAACGCATAGGGCGCCGAATGTCAATACCGTTCAGCGTCAAGATCTCGTAAGGATAATCCGCCGCGAATTAGTATAGGCGACCCTTTGACCTGCGAGGATGCCGCATATCTCCGGTTTCTTGATTGACGCCCTTGCGCCGCTTCCCAAACCTGAACCCATGAACAAAAACATCAGCTGCGCAGCATTAGCTGCCACATGGATCGCAGTAGTTGTTGGTTCGGGACTGGCCGCCACTCCGGCCTTCGCCGACCCGCCGCCAGCAGGGTGCAACTCCGACTACTCAGTGCCGAATCAGCTCACGATCACCTGTGAGCCGGGGGCCGGAGCCGGCCAGCACGCGTACATCCGGTGCCGCGATATCGGCGGCATTCTGCACACCCGAATCGGGACCACCGTCGGCGAGAACGGCGGTTGGTCACGGGCGGTGTGCGCGACCGGCGAAAGCGGACCGGTCTGACCCGCGAGTTCTTTCCCGAGAGCTCTGCGCGAGCTCAGCCAACCCAGTCGAGATCCGGCTGTGTATTCGCTGCATCAGCGTCCGATCGAAAGGTACATCCCATGTCTGCAGCCAACGAACGTCACCGAACCACCAAGCGCGCCGCGAAGCATCGCAAGGAAACGAAGCGTAATCGCAGGGGCCTCTACGCGGCGGCCGCGTTCGCATCGCTGGCCACCGTCATGGTGTCGACCGGCAAGGCGTCGGCCGAAGCACCGGCGTTTCCGCCCATTCCGATCAGCCCGGGTGAGTTCATCCCCGGCTTGAACTCGGTTGTACCCGGACTCGGTGACACCGTCAACGGTGCCGTGACCGAATTCGGCGGATCCGTACCCGACATCGCCGCCGCTGTGCCCGAAATCGGCAACATCACCAACAACCTCGCTCCTGAGGGCCAGAACATGGTCGACCAGGCGCTGAACGCACTGGACAACGTGACCGCGGGCACCCCCGCGGAGAACGCGGGCGAGATGATCCGCGGCTTCACCACCCCGGCGCCGCAGACCGCGGCCCAGCCGGGACCCGTCGGCACGGTGCCGGGCACCACCACCGCGACCACCACCACGGCTGCCCCGCTCGGCTTCGTGCCGTCGCAGGTCACCGAGTTGGCCGCCGTCGCCGAGCAGGTCGTCAGCACCGGCGTCGATCTGCAGCAACTGGCCGGATGGGCCGACACGACCTTCCCGAGTGGGCCGCTGCGTGGGCCCGTCGAGGACCTGCTCGCCTTCGTCAACCAGGCGGTCGAGCAGGCAGGCACCCGCCGCGATCCGGTGGGCGCCCCCCTCGAGAACCTGATCGACCAGGCCCGCACCCTCTTCGACTTCCCGAAGGACGGGCCGGACCCCACCCAGGCACTGCGCGACATGCTGACCCCGATGCTCGGCCAGACCGTCGGTGACGGCGACCCGCTGCAGGGCTTGGCCGAAGGCATCACACAGTTCCTCGCCGACCCGGTCAACGCGCTCAGCTCCGCCTGGGCGCCGGTACTGACCGAGATCCGCAGCATGGTGCAGGAAAGCGGCCTGGTCAGCACTCGCCACAATGCGGCCCTGCCGTTCATGGAACTGCCCGTGCTCGTCGCACTGGTGGTCGTCGGCGTCGTCGTCGGAGCCGTTGCGCTCGGCGCGCTCGCGCTGGCCGCTGTGGTGGCCGCACCGCTGGTCATCGGCGCGCTACTGATCGGTGGCGCACTGCTGATCGGTGGCGTCGCGCTCGGCGCGGTGGCGGTTGCCGCACTCGTCGCGGTCTCGGCCGTCGCGGTTGCCGCTGTTGCCGTGCTCGCCGCGGTCGCGATCGGTCTGGCCGGCACGATCGTTGTTGGCGCGCTCGGTCTCGCCGCGGTGGTCTCGACCCTGGTGATCGGCTTCGCCGCGCTGGTGGTTGTGCTGGTCCTCGGCTGGACAGGACCGATCGCGGGCATCATCCTCGCGGCCCTCGGTCTCGTCGAAGCGATCGTCATCGGTGCACTGGCCTTCTCGACCGCCGTCGCGCTCGCGGTGTTCGCGGTCGCGGAAGCGATCAGCATGGCGGCCATCGGCTTTGCCGCGTTCGCCACGATCGCCGCGGTGGTCTTGGCCGCGCTGGTCACGGTCGGCGCGATCGGTCTCGGCGCCGCGGTCACCCTCGGTGTGCTTGCCTTCGCCGCCCTGGTCGTGTTCGTCTTCGCGGGCTGGACGGGCATACCCGCCATGATCGTGATCGCCGCCATCGCGGTGGTTGCGGCCATCGTGATCGCCGCGGCTGTCTTCTCGGCCGTGGTTGTGATCGCCAGTCTCGCTGTCGGCGAGGCCGTCATCCTGGCCGGGCTTGCCTTCGCGGCATTCGTCATCACCGTGGTGCTCGGTGCCCCGGTGCTGGCTGGCCTGGCCGCGCTGGCCGCGATCGCCCTCCCGGCGTTGCTCGCGCTGGCCGCCATCGCCGCCACGATCCCCGCGGTGGTCATCGCCGGACTGATCGCGGTAGCGGTACTCGCCGCGCTGACGGCACCGATCGTGCTCGGCGCGCTCGCGCTCTTGGCATTGACGTTGCCCGCTCCGATTGTGCTCGGCGCCTTGGCAATCGGGGCGGCCCTGCTGACCGCCCTTGCCCTCGTGGTCGCGCCCGCACTGCTCGCCCTCGGTGCTGTCGCGCTCGGCGCACTGCTGACCGCCGGTGCTGCCGCACTGACAGCTCTGGCGGTGGCTTCGCTGATCGTGATCGCCTCGATCGCATTGGGTCTGGCCGGGACGATCACCCTCGGCGCGCTCGGTCTCGCCGCTCTGGTGGCGACCCTGGTGATCGGCTTCGCCGCGCTGGTGGTCGTGCTGGTCCTCGGCTGGACCGGACCGATCGCGGGCATCATCCTCGCCGCCCTCGGCCTCGTCGAAGCGATCGTTCTCGGTGCCCTTGCACTCGCTGCGGTGATCGCGCTGGCCGCCTACGCCATCACGGGAGCGATCGCAACGACGGCACTGGCCCTGGCCGCGCTGGCCGTACTCGCCACGGCGACCTTGGCCGCACTGACCACGGTCGGCGCCATCGGCCTCGGCACGGCGGTCACCCTCGGTGCACTGGCTCTTGCCGCACTGATCGTGTTCGTCTTCGCGGGTTGGACAGGCTTGCCCGCAATGATCACGATCGCCGCCATCGCGGTGGTCGCGGCCATCGTGGCCCTCTCCGCGGGCGTCGCCACGGCGATCATCCTGGCCGCGCTGACCGCGGGCACGGTGGTCACCCTGGCCGCTCTGGCCTTCGCCGCGTTCGTCATCGGCGCGGTGTTCGGAGCACCCGTGCTGGCCGCAATCGCCGCACTGGTCACGGCAGCCGTAATCGCCGCGCTGGCCGCACCGATCGTGCTCGGGGCCCTGGCCCTGGCCGCGCTGTTGCCGGTGCTGCTCACGCTGGCTGCTATCGCCGCAGCGATCCCCGCTCTGGCCATCACCGCACTGGTTGTGGCGACGATCCTCACCGCGCCGATCGTGCTCGGAGTTCTCGCTCTGACCGCGCTCGCCGCACTCACCCTGCCCATCCTGATCGGGCTCGGCGCGTTGGCAATCAGCGCGGCTATCCTGACCGCCCTGGCCCTGGCGGCCGCACCGATCGTTCTCGGTGCGCTGCTGATCGCCGGTGCCGTCGCGCTGGCCACGCTGGCCTTGCCGGTGCTGATCGCCCTCGGCGCCATCGCTCTCGGTACGGCCGCCATCATCGGCGCGCTGCTCACCGCGGGCGCGGTCCTGGCCATCCTGGCGCCGATTGTGTTGGGGGCCTTGGCTCTCGCCGCACTGGCTCCGCTGGCCGCACTGGTTCCGCTGGCCGCTCTCGCGACTCTGGCCGCGATCACGGCGCTGGCGGTACTTCCGCTGCTCATGGCAGGCGCTCTCGCCCTGGCCGCGGTGCCTGCGCTGCTGGCGGTGCTGGCTATGGCGGTGCCGATTATGTTGGGGGCCTTGGCCCTTGCGGCTCTGGCTCCGCTGGCCGCGCTGGCGCTGCCCGTCCTGATCGCCCTCGGCGCGCTCGCGCTGGCGACGATCACGGCACTGGCGCTGTTGCCGCTGGTCGCCCTCGGGGCTCTTGCCCTGGCTGCGGTTCCTGCGGTGCTCGCCGCTCTGACGGCGCCGATTGTGTTGGGGGCCTTGGCCCTTGCGGCTCTGGCTCCGCTGGCCGCGCTGGCGCTGCCCGTCCTAATCGCCCTCGGCGCGCTCGCGCTGGCGACGATCACCGCACTGGCGCTGTTGCCGCTGGTCGCCCTCGGGGCTCTTGCCCTGGCTGCGGTGCCTGCGATGCTCGCCGCTCTGACGGCGCCGATTGTGTTGGGAGCTTTGGCTCTTGCCGCACTGGTTCCGCTGGCCGCTCTCGCGACTCTGGCCGCGATCACGGCGCTGGCGCTGCTGCCGCTGCTCGTGGCGGGCGCGCTGGCCCTGGCCGCGGTGCCTGCGCTGCTGGCGGTGCTGGCTCTGACGGTGCCGATTGTGTTGGGGGCCTTGGCTCTTGCCGCACTGGCTCCGCTGGCCGCACTGGTGCCTCCGGTGCTGCTCGTGCTCGGTGCTCTCGCGGCCGTCGCCACTATCACCGCGTTGGCGCTGCTGCCGCTGATCGTGTCCGGGGCGCTGGCTCTGGCTGCGATTCCGGCACTGCTCACGGCGCTGGCTCCGATTGTGCTGGGCGCGTTGGTGCTTGGTGTGCTGGCTCCGCTGGCCGCGTTGGCTCCGCTCGCACTGGCGGTGCCTGCACTGCTGGCCATCCTGGCGCCGATTGTGTTGGGGGCCTTGTCCCTCGCCGCATTGGCTCCGCTCGCCGCACTGGCGCTCCCCGCGCTCGTGCTCGGTGCCATCGCCGTGGCGCTGCTTCCCGTGCTGCTGCCGGTGCTGGCCGTTCTGGCGCCGATTGTGCTGGGCGCCTTGCTTCTTGGTCCGCTGGCTCCGCTCGCTCCGCTGGTCGCGCTGGCGTTGCCCATCCTGCTCGGTGCTGTCCTTGCGCCGATCGTGTTGGGTGCCATCGCTCTTGGTGCGGTTGCCACGATTGCCGCGGTGGTCACCGTCGGCATCATCGGGGCTCTGCTGATCGGGCTGGCACTGCCGGTGCTCGGTCTTGCCGCGCTCGCGCCGGTGATCGCCGGAATCGGTGCGCTGGTCGCACTGGCCACCATCCCGCTGCTCGCCATCGGCGTGCCCGCCGCGCTGGCGGCTCTGCTGACCGTCGCGCTGCTCGGCCTGCTGCTCGCGGTCGCGGTGCCGGTGGGTATCGGTATCGCGCTCGGACTGACGGCGCTGGTCGCCAGTACGGTTCCGCTGCTGCTCGGCGCGCTGCTGGCCAGCGTGCTGGTGCCGAGCGTGCTGGTGGTTGTGGTGCCGCTGCTGCTGATCGCGGTGCTCATCGCGGTCATCGTGGTGGTGCCCGCGGCCGCCCTGTCGAGCCCGGATGTGAAGTCCTACATCATTTCCGCGATCCGCGCCTGGCGCGATCAGAACACCTCGCGTGGTCACTCCGACAGCGGTATGACGCCGACCGGAACCCAGTTCCTGGACGACATCCAGGACACTGCGAGCGTCGAGGAGCTCATCGCCTCGCTGCAGAAGTCCCTCGCACCGCGGGCTCGCGCTGAAGTCACGCACGCCCACGCCGAGATCCCGCTGGTCGGCAACGACGTCGCGGATGGACGCATCACGAACCAGGAGGACCGACGCCTGGTCGAGCTGTCCCTCTGAACCGGCAGCCAACCGAATGCACTGTTCAGCAACGGAATCCAACACATCTGAGGAGAAGACGATGAATCCCGAACAGCACAACACCGACACCGATTTCGATCCAGCCGACCCGAGCCTGCACCTCGAGTATCTCTACGGCCCACAGTGGCGCGACGTCGTGCAGATCATCGAACGCGCCGCCCAGCTCACCGCAGACGAAATCGAGACGCTCAACATCGCGGCGGAGAAAGGCCAGCCGACCGGACTGTCCAACCCCGACGGCCTCGCCGGGCTGCTGTCCAGCTTCCGCAAGTCGTCGACAGAAACGAAGACCGCGCAGATCGCCGCCGACACCGCACAGGAGTTCGGCCGCACCAGGGCCGTTCAGCTCGCGGGACTGATTGCCGGACAGGCGATTTCCCCGGCCATCGGCGGCAGCGTCGAGGGCCTGCACGGATTGCTGCAGTCGCTCAGTTCGCTCGGCGCGATGAACGCGATCAACCGAGCGGTCACCGCGGCGGTGCTCGGCGATCTGGTCGGTCGCGGCGAATTCACCAGGGACGTCTACGACTCCCTGATGGACCCCTGGATCGACGCCATCTTCTGACCAACCACCAACGACAAGCAAAGGAGATCCGATCATGTTCGATCCCAGGTCCGCGCCAAGCAGCACCGCCCCGCTCGGGGGCCTGCTCGACATCAGCTCCGCACCGGTCGCCTTCGGCTACTACGAACAGAACGCGACCGACGCCGAGACCATCGCCGTCTGCCACGCAAGGTCCCGCTCCGGGCCCATCGGCTGGTGGAACCGGCACCGGCAGTTCACCGTCGGCGTCGGAATGATGCTGGTGACGACACTGGGATTCCTGCCAGCGGTGCAGAACGCCGTGATCATGGGGTGGTAGCACCCCGCAGCGCACAGGCCGCGACGCCCACCGTGACTCACACGGTGGGCGTTGTGGCTACTGCGTCGCAAACGATGCTGGAGCGGGCGGCTGATACGATCGGCCCATCGCTCGATAGTCCCGCCTGCCTGGTTTTTTTAAGCGCAGGTGCTCGGTTTCAGGACGTCGGAGGGTAGGTCGATCGGGTGATGACACGAACGCGATACACCGTTTCAGCTAGGTACCGCAATTCCCTGGACACCCGAGACCTCGGTGGAGAACATGCGATCGTCCTGTTCGTTGATCGGCGCGACGACACCCTCGCGGCGATAGGCAGCCGTGGAGGGACGCACAGCGCCAGGCCCGGGTTCCGGCAGCGGCAACGCGGTAGACCCACGCCCGACCGCCGGACCGAGTCGACTCGAAGGCCGTCGCATTTTCGTCGCCAGGCTCGGTGAGCTGTTCGCCGCGGCCGGGACGCCGCCGGTGAAGTCGGTGGTCCGCGCCGCCAACGCGCGAATCCCGGACACCGCGGCGCGCATCACTGCCCAGCGGATCAGCGACTGGCGCCGCGGCAACCGCACACCGGCCACCTTCCTCGCGATCCGCCCGGTGCTGGAGGTCTTGATCGCGGAGGCCAGGCGCCGGGTCGCCAGCAACCCCGGCATCGACGCGACCCTGCTCGATCTGGTGCGCTGGCACGAGGACTGGAAGGCGGCCAGGGTCGAGCCGCCGGTCGCCGACGTCGAACGCGAGCCCTACCGAGGCCTCTGGGCATACCGCACCGAGGACAGCGACCTGTTCTTCGGCCGCGACCAAGCGAAAAAGCAACTGCTCGAGCTGATTTCGACCGCCGAATCCGCCGAAGCCCCGTCGATGGTGCTGCTGCTCGGCGGCTCGGGCGTCGGCAAATCGTCATTGCTCGCCGCGGGCTTGCTCGCCGCGCCGGGTTCGCGGACGCCGATCACCATGACCCCGGGCAAGGATCCGATGACCGCCCTGGCGTCCGCGCTCCGAACGCGGCCGCCAGGCCACTGTCTGCTGGTCGTCGACCGAGGCGAGGAACTGTTCACGCGCTGCCCGAACGACGCACTGCGCCAACAGTTTCTGTCCGCGTTGACATCGCTCGCGACCACCGACGCCGAACAACGCACCACCGTCGTCGTAGCCTTCGACACCGCGCACCTGCCGAAGCTGTTGCGCTACCCGGTATTGATGACGGTGCTGCGCGACCACACCATGCTGCTCAACCCGATGACGCCGGAGGAACTGCGCGAGGCGATCGTCCGGCCCGCCACGGTCACCGGGCTGCGGGTCGAGGACAGCCTGGTCGAGGTCCTGCTGCAAGACCTCGACGCCATCGAGGCGCACAGTTCGGCACGCCTGCCGCTGTTGTCCTTCGTACTCGCCGTGACCTGGTCGAACCGCCGCAGCAAGACGCTGACGCTCGACGCCTATCGCGAGGCGGGCGGACTGGCTCGCGCCTGCGCGGTGGGTAGCGAGATGTTCTGGTCCGAGCTCACCGAAAGCGAACGCGAGGCCGCCCGGCATGTGCTCATCGCGCTGACGGTCATCGGACCAACCGCGGTGGTGCGCAACCGGATGTCGATCGAGCTACTGGTCGACGAGTCCGCGGATCCGGAATTGACGCGATTGGTCATCGAGCGGATGACCGAAGTGCGAATGATCGTGCAGCGCAACGGCGAAATCGAGCTGGTGCACGATCTGCTGCTGACCGGCTGGCCTCGAATGGCCGAATGGTTGTCCGCGGAAAAGGAATTCGCGCCCGACCGCCAGCGTATCGAATCCGACGCACGGGAGTGGGTACAGCAGGACCGTCCAACGGCATTGCTCTACTCCAGGACTCGGCTCGAGGACGCGGCCGGGTGGATGCGGCGCACGGAGTCGTCGAACCGGATTGCCAGGGAGTTCGTGGCCGCCTCGCTGACGCGCCAGCACGCCAGGACGGTGCGGCGCCGGGCGATCCTGTCCGCTATCGCGGTATTGACCGTTGTGGCACTTGCACTTTCGGTGATTGTGATCGCACAGCGCGCGGCCGTCGCGCAGGAACACAAGGACGTGGAACTCGGCCAGCTCATCGAGGAGTCACAGCGGATCGAGGGCGTGGACCCCGGGCTCTCCGCTCAGCTCGCGCTTGCGGCATATCGGATGAGCCCGGATGACCCCACCGCGCGGGCCCGCCTACTGGCGGCGCAGGAACTGCCGATCGAGATCACCTCGACGGAGGGGCACGATGGCCTGGTGCGCGCCCTCGCGTTGAGTACCGCGCGGCGGCTGCTGGCCAGCGCGGGCAGCGACGGCACCATCCGACTGTGGGATCTCTCGGAGCCGCGAACGATAGCTGCCGCCGGGCAGCTCAGCGGCCACCGCGGCAACGTCGAATCGGTCGCGTTCAGCCCGGACAACAGCAAGCTGGTCAGCGCGGGCAGCGATGGCACGGTACGGGTCTGGGATGTCTACGATCCACGCGCGCCACGCCAGCTCGGTCAGGTCGACATCGGCACGGTCGCCACCTCTGTCACGTACTTACCCGATGGACGTTCGATCGTCGCGGGTGGTGTCGACGGAACGCTGAACTTCCTGAATGCCGATACGCCACAAACGATTCGGCGGATCGGTGCACCCATCGCCGCGCACGCGGGTGGGGTAAAGGCGCTGGCGCTCGCGCCGGACGCTGCGGTGCTTGCCACCGCCGGAAACGATCGCACGGTGCGACTGTGGGCCGTTGGCGACTCCGAAAACCCAACCCAGATAGGGGCACCGCTCGACAGCGAAGGTGCCGTTCCGGCAATCGCTTTCGGCGAGGGCGGGCGGATCGCGGCCGGTACCGCCGATGGCCTGCTGCAGGTCTGGGATGTGCGCGACCCGGCTCGGCCGCGACTGATCGACCGGAAACAGCAACGGTCGGTGCCGATTACGCATCTGCAGTTCTGGCTTGGTGGTCAGGTCCTCGCTACCTCGGACGCGGGCGGTATCGCTCGTGGTTGGGAAACCCGCGGCTACGACGGCATTTCCGGCGTTCCCCTCGAGGTCAACGGCAACAGCCGTTCCAATCAGCAGTTCGCGATCGTCTCGGAAACCCAGGTGGTGAGCGCGGGCTCGGACGGACGGATCCGGACCTGGACGCACGCGAGGGTGCAGATGCCCATCCTGTTCGAGGGCGCACTCAGTTCGGCCAGCTTCGACACCTCGGGCAAACTGCTGGCCAGCGGCCTTCGCGACGGACGAATCGGCGTGTGGGACATCAGCATCCCGTTCTACAGTCGATTGATCGGCGAGGCGACGGCAGGCCCGCCCGATCGCCGGGGCCCGCAGGTCGCGCTGCGTCCGGACGGCGGGCTGCTCGCCACCGCGGGCAATGGCGAAGTGCGACTGTGGAATCTGGCCGACCCCGCGCGACCCGCACCGCTCGGCGCACTGCCGGGCGGCCTCAGTGGACCGATCGCCTTCGACCCGAGCGGGAAGCGCCTGCTCACCGGCATCGACCGACAGTCGCTTCAGCTGTGGGATGTCGCCGAGCCGTCCGCGCCGCGACTACTAGGGCAATTGCCGACCGGACACGATCGAGAGATCGAACTGGCGGTGTTCGCGCCGAGCAGGTCGCTGGTCGCGGCCGCCGACGACGATTCGCGAATCCACCTGTGGGACATCACCGATCCGGCCAAGCCGGTCGAGGCATCCCTGAACACCCAGGGCGGCAACGCGCGTGCGCTGGTCTTCGCCCCCGACGGCAAGACCCTCTTCGGCGCGGACGACAAGGGCATGATCCGCTCGTGGGACGTCACCGATCTGGCGCGGGTTCGCGAATTGGGCGCACTGCGCGCGCATACCGCCGCGGTACGGACGCTGGCGATCGATCAATCCGGCCGCCGCCTTGCCTCGGGCGGTGACGACCAGGCCGCCCGCCTGTGGAACATCTCGGACCCGTCCGATATGAAGCCGCTGGGCGACCCGATCCAGGCGAAGATCGGCTGGACGTGGTTCGTGCGCTTCGATCCGAAAGACGACTCCCGCCTGATCGGCATCGGCGATCAACTGTCGGAAATCTGGCATATCGACCCGGACGCGGTCGCGGACAAACTGTGCGCCTCCTCGGCCTCGCAGATCGATGAGCAAACCTGGCGAGACCTGTTTCCCTCGATCGACTATATCCGTCCCTGCTGAGCACCTACCGCTGATTCACCTGTGTCCGAGACGAATCCGACTATCCGACGACCTCCGCTCGGTGCACCAGTTCGATGGCGTCCGACTGTGCACGCGAACAGTCTTGCCCGGGAATCGACCTAAGTCGAAGTTAGAGAGTGATCGTTCTCTACTATGGCGAGGGTGGGACCGAGCGGAGGGCTGCGACATGTCTGATAAACGCCTGGACGGCAAGGTAGCGGTGGTGACCGGGGCGGCGTCGGGAATCGGTGCGGCGACGGCCGTCGAATTCGCCCGTCGCGGTGCCACGGTGGCCCTTGCCGACATCGATGAGACGGGAATGAAGGAGACGGCGGACCGCGTGGCCGGGCTCGGCGCCGAGGTGAGCACGCACCTGGTCGACGTCGGCAACGAGGACGCGATCTACGCCTTCGCCGACGCCGTCGAAAGACGGTGGGGCAGGGTGGATATCGTGTTGAACAACGCCGGAGTCGCGGTACTTGGCGACGCCGTCACGCTCAGTGACGAGACCCTGCGGTGGATCGTGGACATCAACTTCTGGGGCGTCGTACACGGCACCCGGGCGTTCCATCCGATTCTGGAACGATCCGGCGGCGGCACCATCGCCAATGTGTCGAGCATATTCGGATTGCTCGGAATGCCATGCCAATCGGCCTACAGCGCAACGAAGTTCGCGGTCCGCGGCTTCACCGAATCGGTGCGAATGGAGTTGCGGCTAGCGGGATCTCCGGTGCGCGTCATGGCGGTGCACCCGGGTGGGATCCGGACCAATATCGCGCGGTCAACCCGGATCGAGGGCACCGGTGTCGCCCGCGCCGACTCCGCCGCGGCCAATGTCGAGATGTTCGACCAGATGGCGCGAATGTCACCGGAACAGGCGGCGGTGGCGATCGCCGAGGGGATCCGGCGCGGCAAGGCGAAGGTCCGAATCGGCGCCGACGCGGTGGCAATGGACATCATCCAACGGCTGTTCCCAGTCGGCTACCAGCGCATCATGGTGGCCGTGATCAAGCTCGGAATCCGCTCGACGTTGAAAAGATCACCGGCAGAAGAGGAATCATGAGTGTGCTCCGCACCGACCGTGACGGCACTGTCCTGACCGTCTGGCTGGACAACCCGCCCTACAACTTCCTCACCAGCGAAATCATGACCGCGCTTGCGGACCTGCTCACCTCGCTGGAACACGACGACACCATCCGCGCCGTCGTACTCACCAGCGCCGTCGAGGATGTCTTCGTCAGCCATTACGATGTCGCCGAAATCCTCGCTGGCGCTGCGGCATCCCCGGTCACCCTCACCCGGCGCACCGCCGCCGCGGCCCTGCGCACCAGCCGCGCCGCCGACCACATTCCCGGCGGCCAAGCGGCACTCGCTCGTGCCGGTGCGGGCGGCGTCGCCGATCTGCGCCGCTATCACGAGGTGTGTCGCCGAATGCGTAACTCCGACAAGGTATTCGTCGCCGCGCTCAACGGCCGCACCCTCGGTGGCGGCTGCGAGCTGGCGCTGTCCTGCGATATCCGGCTGATGGCGGATGGCCCCTACGAGATCGGCCAACCCGAAATCCTGGTCGGGATCATCCCGGGCGGCGGTGGCACGCAAATGCTCACGCGGGTGCTCGGTGCCGCCCGCGCACTGGAATTGTGCCTGGAAGGCGCCCCGATCACGCCCGCCCGGGCCCGCGACATCGGCCTCGTGCACCGATTGGTCGCACCGGCCGACCTGATGGACGAGGCCCTCGGCACCGCCGCTCGCCTCGCCCGCAGATCACCGGTCGCGGTCGCGGCCCTCAAACGCGCCATCTACGAGGGTGGCTCCGAATCCCTGGAAAAGGGACTGCATGTCGAGCGAACCGGCTTCCTGGAATCGAGCTCGACCGCGACCGCCCAACGCGCGATGACGGCGTATCTCGAAGAGATCCGCGAGGTCGAACGCAGCGGCCGCGACCTGGCGACCTTCATCGCGGAACGGCTGCCCCGATGGGTCGAAGGCAGCGTGGTCGACTTCTAACTCGAGCGGGTTTCGGCAGGGCAAGCGCGATACCAAGTGCGACAACAGGAATCGCTTCGAACCGCGAGCTGAAGTAACGGCGCATAAAGGCGACTTGTCGGCAATGGCCTATTCGGGTGAATTGCGCAGAATACTGTTCACCGGTCTTTCGTGACGTCCGTCATAGAGATCGGTCGTCTTATCCATAGACAGTTCACCGAGAGTTAAAGCCGATCTAACTACACTTTTCGACCAAGGGGGTCCTGGGGGGAATCAATACGTTGGATCGAGCCTCGCTGGAGGGCAGAGAGGTTCGCCGTGGACATCGATATCGGTGACGTGGGCACCGGCACCCTCGAGCAGGGTGTCGGCAAAGGTATGCGCACTGTGCGGCTGATCGCCGTGCTCGGCGCGCTGTCCGCGTTCGGCCCGGTCACCACCGACCTCTATCTGCCGAGCCTGCCGCAAACCGCCACCGCATTGCATACGTCGCAGTCGGGCGTGCAGTCCTCACTCACCGCGTGCCTCATCGGCCTCGCGTTCGGTCAGCTTCTCGTCGGTCCGATCAGTGACGCACGGGGGCGCCGCGGGCCGATGATGGCGGGCATGGCGCTGTTTTGCGGCACCTCGCTGCTGTGCGCGATCGCGCCGAATGTGGTGGTATTCGACCTGTTTCGGCTGCTGCAGGGAATCGCGGGGGCGGCGGGCATCGTCATCTCGTTCGCCGTTGTCCGGGATATCTACCAGGGCGCCGCGGCCGGAAAGGCCTTCTCGATCCTGCTCGCCGTCAATGGCGTCGCGCCGATTATCGCGCCCGTTGTCGGCGGTCAGTTGTTGCGGTTCGTGGACTGGCGTGGTGTGTTTCTGGTGCTTGCCGGACTTGGTGTGGTGTTTCTGGCGCTCGCCTATCTCTGGGTGCCCGAAACCCTGCCGGTCGATCACCGGCGCGGCGGCGGCATCGTGATGATGGGCCACGATATGCGACAGGTGGTGCGGGACCGGTCATTTGTCGGGTACGCACTCGTTGTCGGATTGTCCTTCGGTGCGATGGTCGCCTATATCTCCGCGTCGTCATTCGTATTCCAGGAGGTGTATCGGGCGTCACCGCAGTTGTTCAGCGTCTTCTTCGCGATCAACGGCGCTGGAATACTGGTCGCCAATGCGGCAAATGCTCGGTTGTTGAATCGGACCACGCCCCGCACGCTGCTCGATATCGGTCTGATCGGATTAGCGCTCGGCGGCGCGGCGGTGCTCGTCGTGGTCGCGGTGGGCAGCCTCGGGCTGTTGTTCCTGGTGCCCGCGCTGTTTCTCATGGTGGCCTCGATCGGCTTCATCATGCCGAACGCCACCGCGCTCGCGCTCGAACCACACGGCGCAACGGCCGGTAGCGCCTCGGCAGTGCTCGGGTTCACGCAGTTCCTGTTCGGCGCCGTCGTCGCGCCGCTGGTCGGGCTCGGTGGGGTCAGTGCGGTCCCCATGGGCGTTGTCGCCATCACTTTGTGCACGCTCGCCGTGATCGTCCGAACGGTGTTGTGCCGCCCGGACATTCGCGGCGCGGGTGCTTCGAGAATTCCAGGGAGTCGAAGGCGATGGAACAAGATGTCGTCGTGGTGGGCCTCGCCTGCCGATACGCGAACGCGCGCGATTCCGGAGAGTTCTGGCGAACGTTAGCGACGGGACATTCCGATATCGCGGAAGTCGGCCCGGATCAGTGGGATCGGGACCGATTCTTCGCGCCGGGCGACCGCAACCCGGGCAAGATCAACACGAAGTGGCTGGGCAGGCTGGCGGGGGCGCGCTACTTCGACAACGCGTTCTTCAACCTGTCGCCACGCGAAGCCGTCGCCATCGATCCGCAGCATCGGCTGCTGCTCGAGGAGACGTGGCACTGTGTAGAAGATTCCGGCCTGCCGATCGACCTGCTGCAGTCGGGTCGCACGTCGGTGAACGTCGGGCTGATGGCGCAGGACTATCTGATCAAGGGGATCTCCAACAACAAGCAGGTCGACGCCTTCGATCCCACCGGCAACTACGCGTGCATCGCGGCGAACCGAATCTCGTTCCTGCTCAACCTGAACGGGCCGAGCAGGACCGTCGATACGGCCTGCTCCGCCTCGCTGGTCGCGCTGGCACAGGGTCGCGCCGACCTGCTCACCGAGGACTGTGATTTCGCGCTGGTCGGCGGGGTGAACGTGGTCTGCTCGCCGTGGCGGTATCTGGCGTTCTCGCAATCGCGAATGCTCAGCCCCGACGGACGGTGCTTCACCTTCGATCGGCGCGCCAACGGTTATGTGCCGGGGGAGGGCGTCGGTGTCGTGCTGCTGACCACCCGCGCGAAGGCGGAGCGGCTCGGCTGCCACATCTACGGTGTGCTGCGCGGCATCGCCACAAATCACAACGGGCACAACAGAAGTCTCACCGCGCCCAGCGTCGCGGCGCAGACGGACGTGATCAACCGGGCGCTGGCCGCGGCGGGTGTCGAGCCGTCGGCGGTGAGCTATGTCGAGGCGCACGGCACCGGTACCAGCCTCGGCGATCCCATCGAGATCGAGGCGCTGAACAGCGTGTACGGCCGGAATCGCGGCACGCCGTTGGCCGTTGGCTCGGTGAAGACGAACATCGGCCACGTCGAGGCGGGCGCGGGGATGGCCGGGCTGATCAAAGTCCTGTTGATGCTGCGGCACGGCCGCATCGCGCCCACAGTGAACATGGAGATCCACAACCCGCTGCTGCATGCCGTCGGTGCCACGATCCGGTTCCCGAACGCCCTCGTCGACTGGCCCGCCGAGCATGGACCGCGCACGGCGGGGATCAGCTCGTTCGGCTTCGGCGGCGTCAATTGTCATGCGGTAGTTCAGGAATACGAAGCCCCGGCCGGTCGGCGGGACCCCGCGCCGCGGCACGGGCCAGCCGTCTTCACCCTCGCCGCGAAAACTCCTGACGCACTGCGCAAGACGCTCGCCGCGTGGGCGGACGAACCACGCTGGGCCGAACCGGAATTCGTCCCGCAGCTGTGTCATGCGGCGAACCAGCGGCTGTTGAGCCTGCCGTATCGGCTCGGGGTCCCCGCCGACGGTATCGCGGATCTGCTTGCCGCGGTGCGTCGTGGTGAGCTGAGCGCTGTCCGTTATGTCGCCGCGCAGCCCGAGCCGATAGTGCTGCTCGCGCCGCACGACTCGGCAAGTGCCACAGCGGGTCCGGTGTCCGACTCGGCGGCCGGTCGTGAACTGCGCGCACTGATCGCCGACCGTGACGGAGAATTCGCCGCGGACGGGCGCCTCACGCGGTTCGTGGCGCACCTCGACGGTCTGGCCGAGCTGACCAGGCGCCGGGTGGCGATCACCGAGGTGGTCGCCCTCGACGCGGTCGGCACGGCGGCGGCCCTTGTGCACGCGCAAGCGATTCCGATGGAAGAAGCCATCGGCGCGCTGCTGGTCGACGATCCGCTGGTCTTGCAGGCATCACCGCGCTACACCGTGCTGGTCGGCGATGAATGCCTGCTGCCCAACGAGATCGACGCGGACTACCTGCGCGACCTGGTGACCGGCTGTGCCAGCACCCTGACCGAGGTCACGCCGTACATCACCCAGGCGGCGCTGCTGCTCGACCATCAGCACACCTTCGCCAGGGCGCTCGGCCGCTGGGAGCAATTGCTGTCCGCCCGAAGCTTTTCGGTGGTCGAGGCGATCCGCCGGTTCGGTGAGGTGGCGCCGGAACTGACGCCGGAGCAGCTTGCCGTGCTCGCGCTCGCGGTGAATGTGGCGGCGGGCGAGATCGACCGCGCGTGGGGATTGACGCCGCCGGGGTGGCTGCCGCCCGCGACGGCGGAACTCGCCGTGCTGATCTGTGATGGGATCGTGGACCGAAGTGATGCTGTGGCAGCGCTTTTCGGCGATGCGGAGCTGTCGGATATCGCCGATAGCGCACGCAGCCGAACAGTAGTGCGGTCGGCGCGGTTACCTCGGTTCCGCGTGCTGACGAAGCGGACCGAGCAGGCCTATACCGGGCGTCGGCTGGAGCTACCCGCTCCGGGTGCCGACCTCGCGGGGGCTGTCGCCGCGCTCACCGAGCGATCGTCGGCCGTGGTTGTGCTCGGGCCGCTGGACGAAGCATCGGGGGAGGTGGTGCGGATCGCCGATGGCGACCAGCGCACGGTGACCGCCGCGTTGCTCGAATTGTGGTTGCGCGGTTGCGATCTCGATTGGGCCGGGCCGCAGCTCGATGAGACGCCGCGGCTGCCCGGGCTGCCCGGCTACGTGTTCGATCAGCATTCGTTCTGGCATGAGGACACTGATCTTCGTATCGACGGCCAGGTGCCCGATGTGCCGTCAGCGGATCTCGCGATTGCCCAGTTGTCGGAATCTAGTGGTGAGGTTTCGGCTGAAAGTCCCGAGTCCCTCCCGGTATTCGCGGGCACGAGTGCGCCGCC
Organism: Nocardia sp. NBC_01499; assembly: GCF_045040275.1. Taxonomy (NCBI): domain Bacteria; kingdom Bacillati; phylum Actinomycetota; class Actinomycetes; order Mycobacteriales; family Nocardiaceae; genus Nocardia; species Nocardia sp. NBC_01499. Next base: position 8,166,423 of record NZ_CP109426.1, read on the forward strand.
GCCGGAGTACACGTCGCGACTGGAACAGCTCCTGATCGATCTGATCGCCGAGGCGACCCGGTCACCGCGTGAGAACCTGCGCGCGGCAACGGAGTTCGCGGACATCGGTATCGATTCGCTCATCATTCACACGCTCAACCTGCAGCTGTCGGAGCGGTTCGGCGACATTGCCGCGACCTTGTTCTTCGAATGCCGCGATATCGGTGAGGTCGCTGGTCGGATTCAGCGCGACTACGCGGACGGCGTTGGCAAGCATTTCGGCTCCGCACCCGCCACCGAACCGGCACCCTCGGTTGTCGCGCCCCCGGCCGCGCGGCCCGTTGTGCGGCAGCGGATTCGGCAGGAGTCGGCCGACGACGGCATCGCTGTGATCGGCTTCGACGCGAGGTTCCCCGGCGCCGATACGGTGCCGGAGTTCTGGCAGAACCTGTGCGACGGCGTCGATTCCGTCGCCGAGATCCCCCTGGACCGCTGGGATCACGCCGAGTACTTCGATCCGCGACGCAACGTGCCGGGCAAGGTCTACTCGAAATGGGGCGGATTCCTTTCCGACGTAGACCTTTTCGATGCTGCGGCCTTCGGCATCGCCCCGGTCGAAGCCGTCTTCATGGACCCGCAGGAACGGCTGTTCCTCGAGGCCACCCGTGGCTGCCTCGAGGTCGCTGGCTATTCGCGGGAGCGGCTCAGCGCGGAGCACGACAATCAGGTCGGCGTCTACGTCGGCGCGAGTTTCAACAACTACCAGCTCGTGCAGCACGAAGCCGCGGGCGCGAACTCTTACGTGCCGATCAACTCGCAGACCTATGCGGTAGCCAACCGAGTCTCGTATCTCAACGATTTCCGCGGGCCCAGCCTGACTTTGGACACGGCGTGCTCCTCGTCGCTGTACGCGCTGCACTTCGCGTGCGAAAGTCTGCGCCGCGGTGAATGTTCCCTCGCGGTCGCCGGTGGCGTGAATCTCACGCTGCACCCGTCGAAGTACCAGATGCTGGCCCAGTACCAGTTCCTCTCCTCTGACGGTCGCTGCCGGGCCTTCGGTGAAGGAGGCGACGGTTACGTTCCGGCCGAGGCTGTCGGCGCGTTCCTGCTGAAGCCGTTGGCCGACGCGGTCTGTGACGGCGACCGGGTCTATGGCGTGATCCGGGGGAGTGCGCTCACCCACGGCGGCCGGACAAACGGTTTCACTGTGCCGAGCCCGGTAGCGCACACCACGGCCATCGAACGCGCGCTGCGTCAGGCGCGTTGGACGCCCGACACGATCACCTACTTCGAGGCGCACGGCACCGGAACCCGACTGGGCGACCCGGTCGAAATCGCCGCCATCCGTGACGCTTTCGAGACGGCCACGCCGCGGCAGCGACAGTGCGCCATCGGTTCGGTCAAATCGAATATCGGGCACGCGGAAGCAGCCGCCGGAGTCGCCCAACTGGCCAAAGTGCTACTGCAACTGCAGAACCGCACCCTCGTCCCCTCGCTGCTGCACGCCGAACGCACCAACCAGGCCATCGACTTCGCCAACTCACCGGTCTACGTCCAACGAACACTCGAGGACTGGGATCCCGCCCGTATGGGTGCCGGTGCCATCCCGCGCCGTGCCGGACTGTCGTCGATCGGCGCGGGCGGCACCAATGTCCATGTCCTGATCGAGGAGTACCCGTCATGAATGCCCCCACCCCTCGATACGTCATCGGCATATCCGGCAGAACCACGGAAACACTTGCCGCCCAAGCGGACACGCTCGCCACCTACCTGGACGCGACCGAACGGGACCCGCGCCGAGCGGCTTTCGCGGGCACGGTGACCCTCCCGGCAGTCGCGAAAACCTTGCTACGGCACCGCGACGCCTACCCGCACCGATTCGCCTTCGTAGCGACCACGCTGGCCGAAGCGATCGAGTCCCTGCGCTTCTTCGCCGAACACCCTGATAGCGGAAACCAGCTGCGGGGGAAGGGAATCTACGCAGGCCGAGTCGAGACGAACCTGTTCGGCGATAGATTGAACGCAGACCAGGACTACGTGCAAAACCTAACCGCCGCCGGACACTACAACCGGCTGGCCGGTCTATGGACAGTCGGCTTCCCCATCGACTGGACCATCGTCCACCCACAACTGGACCTAGAACTCCCCGCCTACCTACCCCCCACCCCCTTGTCGCGCCAACGATTCTGGCCAACACCCACCACCCACCCCGATGCGACCAGCCCATCGGCGCAGCCCGAACCGACGACAACGCAGCCCCCACCGACCCACTCCACCGTCGCAACTGACCTGCCTGCGCCCACCGAGGCGACTGGGCCGATCGCGCAAACCGGGCTGACCGTGGCGACCGCGCCGACAGTCCAGACTGCGGCGAGTGACGCGACCGCGCCGAGTGCGCCGACGGTGCTGGCTGCGCCGACCGCGGTGACTGCGCCGACCGCGAGGACCGGGCTGACTGTGGCGACCGCGCCGATGCCCCAGACTGCGGCGGTTGCCGCGGTGTGGCCGACAGCCGTGACTGCGCCTACCGTGCCGACTGCCTCGACGATTTCGACTGCGCTGGCCCGGCCGAGTGCGCCGAGTGCGCCGACTGCGCCGACCGCGGCGACTGCGGCGACTGCGGCGACCGCGCCGACTGCGCCGACCGGGCTGACTGCGGCGACTGGGCCGATTGTCCCGACGGCCGTGACCGCCCCGATCACTCTGCCCGGGATTACGGCCCATATCGCGCCGACCGCCGCGACGGGGCCGACCGTTGCATCCGCTCCAATCGTCGCGTCAGCTGCGTCGGTGATGTCCGACGCCAGCACCGGCGATCTGCGTTCGGAGCTGGCCGATCTGCCGTCGACGCTGCGCCGCCAACTCCTCCGCGGCCGTCTGCAGGGCTGGATTGGGGACGCTCTCGGGTACTCGGACGGGGAGGTGCCCGCTGTGGATATGGGGTTCTTCGATATCGGGATGACGTCGATTCATCTCGCCGAAGTCCGCACCAGGATCTCGGCCACGCTGGGTTTTGAGCCTGACGAGACGACCGCATTCGACTACCCGACGATCACCGAGTTCGCCGACTATCTCGAACGGTCGCTCGATAGTGCGGTAACCCAGCCGGTTTCGGTTCCGACCTCCTTGCCTGTGCTACGCGCCGAGGACACCTCCGGCGGCGAGAACATGCTGACCGCACTGGATTCCGCTGCCATCGACGATCTTTCGCCGGTGGAGCTCGAGCGCGTCCTTACCGCGATTCTCTGACGCCCGGCTATTCGATCGAGGAACCAGATGACACCCGAAGAAGAAAATGGGCAGCTCAGGGCACTGTTGCGGAAGTCGCTGGCGACGATCCGGGAACTGAACCGGGAGACGGCGACCAGTACCGGTGCCGTAGCGCCCGTTGCCATCATCGGCACCGCATGTGAACTCCCGGGTGGTGCGGATTCACCGGAGGCCTTCTGGGAGTTGTTGAATTCCGGAAAGTCCTGTGAGCGTGACGCTCCCGCGAGCGAGTGGCTGCGCACCGTGCACAGCCAGTACTTCGCGCAGCACCCAACAGCGGCAGCCTATGCGCCCGCGAACTACCTCGATCGTGACGTAATGCGCTTCGATCCACGGGCTTTCAACATCTCGCCCAACGAAGCCCGCGATATGGACCCGACCCAACGGTTGGCGTTGAAGCTCACTACTCAGGCGCTGGAGCGGGCGGGCTACAACCCGTGGCGGATGACGGGCAAGGTCGGCGTCTACTTCGGTGTCATCGGCGGCGAATACGGCGCGCTGGCCCGAAAGTCCACGGAGCCGGGTCATTACGTGGCGACGGGCACCCTCGACAGCGTCGTGTCCGGGCGCATCAGCCACACCTTCGACTTCGCCGGGCCCGCGCTCTCCATCGACACCGCGTGCTCCTCCTCCCTGGTCGCCTTGCATCTGGCCTGCGAGGGCATCCGCAACGGCGATTGCGACGTGGCGGTGGTCGGCGGCGTGAACCTGCTGCTCGACCCGTCGGTGGTCGGCGCGCTGGCCGGCTTCGGCGCGCTGTCGCTGGACGGCCGCTGCCATCCGTTCACCGGCGACGGCCAGGGCTACGGTCGCGGTGAGGGCGGCGCGGTCGTCGTGCTGAAGCGGTTGACCGACGCCAGGGACGACCGCGACGAGGTACTCGCGGTGGTCCGCGCCACCGCCGTCAACCACGACGGCCGATGCAGCGGCCTGACCGTGCCGAACGGACGAGCACAGCGGCACTTGCTGACCGAGGCATTGCGCAAGGCGGGTCTGCGCGGAGCCGAGGTGGACTACCTCGAAACCCATGGAACCGGAACACCATTGGGCGATCCAATCGAGATGACGGCGGCCAGCGCGGCGTACTGCCAGGACCGTCCGACCGGCCGCCCTTTGATCGTCGGATCCAACAAAGTGCAGATCGGCCACCTGGAGGCCGCTTCCGGGCTGGCATCACTGCTCAAAGTTGTTCTGGTGCTGCAGCATCGCCGTATCCCGGCGCAACCAGGATCCGACGCGCTCAACCACACGATCGACTTCGAGAAACTGGGACTGCGGGTCCCCGACGCGCACCTGGACGTCCCCGGACGCGAATTGGTCGCCGCGGTCAGCTCATTCGGCTTCAGCGGCACCAATGCGCACGTGGTGATCGGCAGTCCCGAAATGCGGGCGCGTACCGAGGGCGTCGAGCACCGCACGCACGCACTGCTACTCGGCGCCCGATCCGCGAAGACATTGGCGACCACCATCGATGACGCGGTGCGATACCTACGTGCCACACCCAACGCCAAGGTCGAGGACGTGTGCTTCACCTACGCCACCGGTCGCGCACACGGCCCCTACCGCACCTACGTGACGGGCGCGAATCGCGACGACCTCCTCGACGCACTCGAAACCCTCGCCACTACACCGCATTTCACCATCAGATCGCAACTGACCCGAACCGGACCGCTGAAACCGGTCTTCGTCCTCGCGGGACTGATTCCCCAGCAACCGGATCCACGCGCGGACACCTGGTACCGCGCATTCGCCGGATTCCGCAACGGATTCGACACGGTAGCCACCGCATGGACCACACGCCGCGGCACGTCACTGCCGAGCGGAAGCCGCACCGACAGTCCGGCCGAGGCGGCCTGCCACCAACTCGCCGTACTGTCCGGACTCATCCGGATGTGGCACAGCTTCGGCATCGAACCGGAGATCTGGTGCCCCGACGGCATCGGCCTATACGCGACAGCCCTCGAAACCGGTGCGCGCAGCCCGGATTCCATCGTCGGCGAACTGATCGACGCGTTCGCAACCGCGCACCATGTGCCGACCTGCACGACGCCGACCGGCGTTGCCGCGCTGCGGATCCCGGAGGGCACCCGCCCGGCAACGCGCGAGCCCGCGCAGGCGTTTCGTTTCGAGGCCGCCGTGATCTGCCCGGCCACCGGCGAATTCCTCAGCCCACGCAAGGCACTCGACCCCGACTACTGGATGGAAGCCGCACGGGCCGAACCCGACCTGGCCCGCACCGCGCGTCTCTGCGCTGGTCACGACGCGCGGGTGGCCATCGTGCTCGGCCTCGAATCGGCGCCGACACGAGCGATGACCGACGCACTCTCCGTGGTCGAACTCGCGTCGGACACGGACGCACTGCTCGCAGCCCTGGTACGCCTGTACGAGCTGGGCGCGGAGATCGATTGGGCGGCCTGGTATGAGGGCACGCGGGCTCATCACATCCTGGTGCCCACCTCGGCCTACGAAGAATCGACCTACGTCCTCGAGACGACGCAGGAAGAACCGGCCGCCGTACCCGTCGGCGACCCGCTGGAGCCCCGCACCCATCCCTCACCCCGCGGCAGCTCCGAGCTGGACTTCGTGCTGACCAGCAGCGTGCTCCCACTGGCCGATACCCACAACATCGTGCACATCGGCTATTTCGTCGAGATGGTGCTCCGCGCCACCGCCAGGCTCGCCCCGGACGCCCGCTTCGATATCGCGGAAATGACCTTCAGCACCGCGCTCGTCGTCACGGACAAGCCGGTCCCGGTCCGCCTAGTCTTCGACGACATCGACTCCACGGCACCACGATTCGGGTTCCACTCCCTGGTCGACGCCGAAGCCAACCGCTGGCGAACCCATGTGTCCGGCGTGCTCGCCAAGCGCTCCGATCCGCCCCCGGTCTTCGCCGAAATCGCCGGTGCGTCAGGCGGATTCGACACCGCATACGCCGGCCCCGAGTTCTATACCGCCATGCGGAACCGTGGCCTGCGGCTGGGACGGAGCGTCCGTGCCGTCGGCGCGGTGCGCCGCGCCGGTACCGTCGCGATCGCCGATATCGATCCCGCGCACATCATCCGTACCGAACGCGCGGCAACCCGGGTCGCGCCCGGAATCCTCGACGCGTGCGCGCAAGTGTTCCACGTCCTCATGCCGGACGTCGTCCCCGCGGGCGCCGCGTTCATGGTTGAACGCCTGGCGGGACTGATCGTGCGTCCCGGTAAACCGGTGGCGCCGCACACGATTCGGGTCGACGGGATCCGCCTCGCCCCAGACGGCAAGAGCGTGGTCGGCCGCTTCGCCCTGCTCGATGCCGACGCGGCCACGATCGTGGAATGCCAGGCCTGCACCATCCGCTGGATCGACAGCGGTATCGATTCGGTCATCGCCGCCTCGGACGCGTCGACGGACACGCTGCGGCTGACCTCGGACGAGATCGCCGAGATCAACACGGCGCGAGGATCAACGGCGCAGGGCCTGCTCGAGGCCGCGGTCGGTCGCCTGATCGCCGAACTCACCGGCATCCCAATCACCGACCTCAGCGCCGCCGACACGACCGCCGCGCTCGGCATCGACTCGATCCAGGCGACCCGGCTGTACCGAGCACTGGAACCGGTCAACCCACGCGAGCGGGTCGAGCTAAGCGATCTCGTGCAGGGCATCGCCATCGCCGACCTGGCGGCTCGGCTACACACCGAGGCCGAAAGCGCACCGGAGCAACCATCGACTGCGAAACCGTATCTCCCGCCGCGTAATTCCGACGCACCGTTGCGCTTGCTCTGCATCCCCTACGGTGGCGGCAGCACGCTGCTGTTCCACGGCTGGCAGTCCCAGCTACCCGCCGACATCGAGGTATGCCCGGTCGCATTGCCCGGCCGTGGCACCAGACTCGGCGAGCCGCTCGTGCCCGACGTCTACCGCATAGTCGACGAGCTGACCGACGAGGTACTCCGTTCCGGCGACGGACCATTCGCGCTCTACGGACACAGCGCGGGCGGATTGATCAGCTACCTACTTGCCCTCCGCCTGCGCGAGCGCGGCCACCCCGGACCACGGCACCTGTACATCGGTGCGTTCAGCAGCCCCGATCACACCGGTAACCCCTTCTACCTGGCGTGCCGAGAAGAGTTGCGGCAGGCGGGTTATCCGGATCTGCCGAGCGACGAGGACATCCGCGACCGCACCGATCCTCAACTCGAACGCCTGGCCGGGCTGCTGCGGTTCCCCGCCCTCGACGCCGACGCGGCCTTCCTGCGGATGGCACTCCCCATCCTGGCCAACGACATTCGCATGGTCGGCAGCTTCCGGCAGGCTGAGGCGAAGGTGCTGGACGTGCCGATCACGGCCCTGCACGGCAGCGGTGACGATCGCGTCACGGAAGCGAATATGCGCGGCTGGTCCGCCTGGACGTCAGCGGATTTCGACCTGCACGTCCTCGACGGTGACCACTTCTTCCTGCACCCCGAGCAACGCCGCGCCGATGTGTTGGAGATAATCGCGAGGGGCGCCCGATGAATGGATTCGCCAGCACGCCACCGCAATACGACGTGATCGTCATCGGCGCCGGACCCGTCGGCCTGTTCACCGCGGTACTGCTCGGCCAGTACGGCGTGCGCACGCTGGTGGTCGAGCGCAGGCAGCAGATGTACACCTACCCGCGCGCGATCGGCATCGACGACGAGACCATGCGCGCCATGCAGGCGACCGGCATCGCGGACACCCAGCTGCCGCGACTGCGGTACTCGCCGACCATCGAATACCTGTCCCCGGTGGGCTATTCACGTTTCCAGCCGCCCGCGACGCCGGGCCCCTTCGGGCATCCGTTCCTCGCCACGTTCCTCCAGCCGAGGCTGGAAGCTGGCCTGCGCACCCGGTTGGCCGAGCTGCCCTCGGTCGAGCTGCGCGAGGGCACCGAGTTCGTCGACTTCGACGAGGCGGGCGGGATCGTCACCCTGATGCGCGACGCCGACGGGCGGGAACTGCGCGCGTCCGCCCGCTTCCTGCTCGCCTGCGACGGCGGCCGCAGCCGCGTGCGCCAACAACTGGGCGTGGAACTGGTCGGGGCAACCCAGGAGGAGAAGTGGCTGGTCGTCGACGTGCGCGATGATAAGTTCCTCGCGGCGGCCATGCGCGAACGGCACGAAGACACCGCCGATCAACCGATGGTGTCGATCTCGCTACCGGAAGGGTTGCGCCGCATCGAATGCCGACTGTCGGCCGTGGCCGCGCGGTCCGAAGTCGTTGGGCCGGAACTCATTCGGGACGCACTGCGGCCACTGGTCGCCGATCACCCGGTCGACGTCGTACGAGCCGCAGTGTACGAACGCTACTTTCGGCACGCCGAACAACTGCGCGACGGAAACGTCTTCCTGCTCGGCGACGCCGCGCACCTCGTACCGCCCTACGGCGGCCAGGGCCTGTGCTCCGGCGTCCGCGATGCCGTCAACCTGGCCTGGAAGATCGCCTTCGTGCTCCAGCGCCGGTTACCCGCCGACATCCTGGACAGCTACGACATCGAGCGCGGCGACCATCTCGCGCGCACCGTGGCATTCGTGCGGCATCTTGCCCGCCGGATCGAGGGTGACACCGGCGAAGCCCCGGGTGCTCGCGAGTTGTCGGTGCAGGACCAGCGCCGCGCCAAACCCGCACCCGAGTACGAAGCTGGGTTCTTCGACGAAAAGGCTTGCGGCGGAAAGATGTTCCCGCAACCCGTGGTGCTGCACGAAGGCGTCGCGCAACCGCTGGACAACCTGCTCGGTCATGGTTTCGCGGTGCTGGCGCGAACGCACAGTCGTATCTCGGCCATCGGGTGGCGGGCGCTGCTCGGTGCCGACACGGTGGTCGTCCAGGTGCGCGCCCATGGGGAGCCGAAGAAGCGAGAACCGGGGGTGATCGTGCTCGACGATGCCACTGGCGACGTGGTGCGCGCCATCGGGGACGCCGACTTCGTGGTGCTGCGGCCGGACCGATTCGTGTTCGCCGCGTACCGCGACGCCATGGCACCTCGGATCGCCGAGTGTCTGTCGGCCTGGCAGCTGTCCGGTGGCGGTGTGTGGTGATCGAAAGTTCCCATGGCACAGGACAGGTCGACGTGCTCATCGTCGGCGCGGGCCCGGTCGGGCTCACTATGGCCTTGGCACTGGCCAACAATGGCGTGCGGTTCCGGATCGTCGACAAGCTCGATCGATGGTCGGAGCTGAGCAAGGCGATGACGCTGACACCGCGGACCCTCGAATGCTTCCGGATGCTCGGCGTCGCCGACCGGTTCCTCGAAGAGGGCATCCTGTCGCGTCGCATCCACCACTACACCGAGCGACGAAGCCCCATCGCGGTCACCGATCTGGCCAGGCTCGACGGCGAATTCCACGGCGTGCTACACCTCAGCCAGCGCAGGACGATCGAAATCCTCACCGCCGCACTGGCCGAGCGCGGCATCCTCGTCGAGCGCGGTCTCGCACTCGCGGAGATCGAGCAGCTCGGGACGGATCACGTCTGCACCCTCACCGCGGCCGACGGGACCGTCACCACGGTGGAAGCGCGTTATGTAGTGGGGGCCGACGGCAGCCGCAGCCGAGTACGGGAGGTGATCGGGACGGCCTTCGACGGCGCGGAGCAGTCGGAGACCTTCATCATGGCCGACATCGAAATAGCTGGTTTCCCTTACCATCCCGAAGATCGGCACGCGTTCTATCTCGACGAGGGCACGTTCTTCACCATCCTGCCGATCGACGGCCGCTACTTCCGGCTGATATCGACCTCGCGCACCGCGTCGGCCGAGGTCGACGAGGAATTCATCCTGCGCCGATTCGACGCGCTGCTGCGCACCGTCGGCCTCGCGCACGTGAAACTCGGAGATCCGTTCTGGCTCACCCGATTCAACCCGCGTCAGTACCTCGCCGAACGACTACAGGTCGGTGGCGTCTTCCTCGTCGGCGACGCCGGGCACATCCAAAGCCCCATCGGCGCACAGGGATTGAACACCGGCATCCAGGACTCGATGAACCTGGCCTGGAAGCTCGGCAGCAGCCTGCGCCACGGCGGCACCGCGGTGCTCGGCAGCTATCACGACGAACGGCATCCGGTCGCCAAGCGGCTCTTCGAATACAACAACATGCTCAGCGAACGGATCTTCGGCCGCAATCGCCTCAAGCGGCAGCTGCTGCGCTACCAGAACTATCTGCTCCGGCTACCCAAGTTCCATGCCGAGGAGCTGGCGAAGGTCAGCCAGTACCGGGTGGGCTATCCCGCGGGCGGTCTGTTCGCGCGCCCCGCGCCGGGCAGCACGCCGGGCGGGCCGCGGGTACGCGTCGGAGAACGCATGCCGCACTGCGCCTTCGAGACCGCCAACGGCCACCCCCTCCGGCTGCTCGACGAACTGGGCGCCTACCGGCACGTTCTGCTGGTGTTCGCCGGGGAGGACACCGACCCGCCGGAAACGTTCGCCGCGGAGGTCGCCGCGGAAACCGCCTGCTATGTCGTCTACGACCGCCCGTCACCACGACAGAAGTACCGGCGACCGGAGGGCGGCAACGTACTGTTCGACGTTTCTGGACACTGGCGCACGCGGATGGGGGTGCCGCCGCGCACCGGCGTGCTGATCCGCCCGGACGGCTACGTGGCGGCGGTATTCCGGCATGGCGACCAGCAGACGCTCGAAACCTATTGGGATCTACTCACATCCACCACACCGCGGACCGAGGACGGACTATGAAGGCATTGCGTTTCGACCAGATCGGCTCACTCGACGCCCTCGCCCTGGCGGAAGTGCTTCGGCCAGAGGCGATCTCGGGCGAGGTCGTGGTGCGCATCCAGGCCGCCGGAGTCAATCCGAGCGACTTCAAGAACGTGCTCGGCAAGTTCCCGTATACGACCGTGCCGCGCACGCCCGGCCGCGACTTCGCCGGCGTCGTCGTCGACGGTCCCGCCGAGCTCATCGGCCAGCAGGTGTGGGGCAGCGGACGCGAACTCGGGTTCGTCCGCGACGGCTCACACGCCGAATACCTCGCGCTGCCCGCCGCGGGTGCCGCACGCAAACCCGCCGCCCTTTCCTTCGCCGAGGCTGCCGCGTCCGGTGTGCCGTATCTGACCGCATGGGAGGCCGTCGAGCGGATCGGCGTCGGCGCGGGCACCAGCCTGGTCCTCATCGGCATGGGCGCGGTCGGCACGGCGGCCTATCTGCTCGCCACCGCCCGCGGCGCCGATGTCGTTGTCGGCGTGCGCCGTTCGGCACACGCCGAGGAACTGCGCGCCCGTGGCGTCGAGGCGATCGTGCTCGACGACACCGAGAAGTTCGCCGCACAGGTCCGCGACCGTTTCGCCAACGGCGCCGAGGCCGTGTTCGACACCACCGGCTTCTGGCTGCCCGCGGCGATCACCGCGCTCGGCACCGGCGGCCACATCGCGGTGATCGCCGCGCCCGCCGACGGTCACGAGCGGGTCCCGGTGCTCGACCTCTACCGCCGCGGCGGCACCCTCGTCGGCGTCAACTCGGCCAGGCACGACACCGTCGCCAGCGCGGCCGCGCTGAACAGCATTGGCGCGCTGTTCGAATCGGGCGCGCTGCCGGTGCCGACCGGTATCATCGCCCGCCCGCTCGACGAGGCGGTCGAGACCTATCGCGAGCTGGCCGCGGGGGCCAACGACAAGTTCGTCTTCCTCAACCCCTGACCGACGGAGCACCGACTATGCCTGTATTCGTCTTCCCCGGCCAAGGCTCGCAGTTCCCCGGCATGGGCAAGGAACTGTTCGACGAGTTCCCCGACCTCGTGCGCGAGGCGGACGCGGTGCTCGGCTACTCGGTGCGCGAGGTGTGCATGGAACCCGGCGGCGCACGCATCGCGCAGACCAGGTACGCCCAACCCGCCATCTACACCGTGAATGTCTTGACCTACTTACGTTTTCAACGCAGATCAGCGCTGCGACCGTCCTATCTGCTCGGCCACAGCCTGGGGGAGTACTGCGCGCTGTTCGCGGCGGGCGCGTTCGATTTCGCCACCGGGCTCGCCCTGGTCGCTCGTCGCGGCGACCTGATGGCCGAGGCCGATGACGGCGCCATGGCGGCGGTGGTCGGCCTGACCGCCGAGCAGGTCGAGGCCGTCGCGGCGAGCAGGCCGGACGGCGGCATCTGGGTGGCGAATCTGAACACACCGCAGCAGGTGGTGATATCCGGCAGCACCGAGCAGATCCGCGCGGCGCGTGCCGATTTCCTGGCCTCGGGTGCGACCCGCTATGTGGTGCTGCCGGTCAGCGGGGCCTTCCACTCACCGCTGATGGCGACCGCGCAGGCACGGTTCACGGAGGTGCTGGCCGCTGCGCCGATCCGAGAACTCCGAATTCCGGTGGTGGCCAACCTGTCCGGCGAACTCCATGCCGATGCCGGACTGCGTACCTCGCTCGCCGCGCAGCTCTCCGGGCCGGTCCGCTGGGCCGACAGCATCCGAATGTTGTTGGCGCGCGGCGAGACCCGATTCATCGAAACCGGCGCCCGCCGCGTGCTCACCCCGATGATCGCGAAGATCGCGGCCTGAACGGACGCTACTTCTCGAACTGCGCGCGCTTCCAGTCGCCGTACGGCTCGTCGCGCTCCCGTACGGCCTCCCGGAAACCGGTTTCGGCCGAACGCGATTGGAAGGCGTAGCCCTCGCGCGTGTGCCGGGAGATGCCGTCGAAGACGGTGCTGATCATGCCGGAGTTCGCCACACCCTGCGCGAGCAGCGCGCTGTTGAGCGCCAGTTTCGCCATGACCAGCTGGTTGATCGGCATCCGGGCGATGCGCTCTAGCAGTGCCTCGGTGCGCTCATCGAGTTCGTCGGCGGGCGTCGACTCGACCGCGAGACCCCATTCCTCGGCCTGCTTGCCGGACAGGCAGTCGCCGGTGAACAGCAGGCGCTTGGCGCGCTGGTCGCCGAGGCGGTGCGCCCACATGCCCGCGGCCGGGATACCCCACACGCGGGTGGGCGGATAGCCGATCTTGGTGTCGTCGGCGCAGATGATCTGGTCGGCGTAGAGCGCGATATCGGTGCCGCCCGCGACCGCGAAGCCGTGTAGCTTGGCAACCGTCGGCTTGTTGGCGTGCAGCAGGCTGGCGAAGCCACGATTGAACCGGCTCATCATCGCGTAGTCGACCATGGGATCCCAGGTGCGCCCGGAATCGTGATTGCGGGCCTGCACCACCGGATCCAGCACGGTGCCAGCGGGAGCGCCCGCGGACTCGCCGGGCTCGCCGGGATCGAAACCGCTCTCGGCGAAGATCGACAGATCGTATCCGCCGCAGAATCCCTTACCCCGCCCGGAAACCACCATCACGTGCACCCGCGGATCGAGGTCGGCTTGCTCGACCGCGTGCGCGAGCTCGATCGGGGTGTCGGAGGTGATCGCGTTGCCGTGTTCGGGGCGATTGAAGGTTATCCGCGCGATCCGGCCGGTGACCTCGTAGGTCAGCGTGCGATAGCTGATTTCCGTCGGCGGCAGCGCACGGTCGGCCCACGGCGAATCGGGCGCTTCGGTAAGTCCCTCATACCAAGCGGCCTTGCGCTTGCCGGATTGATTCTCGAAGTCTGACAAGAGGGTTTCCTGACTACGTCGGGGGACGGCGAACTTCCCGCTGATATTACATACTTGTGTCAACTGACGGTGCACTGTAATACTGATTTTATGCCAACCCACGCGGTCACGAACCAGGTTCCCCCGCTCGTCGATTACGACGCCGCCGAGCAGCCGGTGCTGCTCGAGGCGCTGCACCGCGCGGGCGCCGAGCACATCCTCGACGAGTTGCACGAGATCGGACGGCTTGCGGGTAGTGCCGAGGCCATCGAGCTCGGCGATCTGGCCGAGGCGCATCCGCCGACGCTGAAAACGCACGATCGCTACGGCAACCGGATCGACGAGGTGGTCTACGACCCGAGCTATCACCAGCTGATGACCAACGCGGTCGGCTTCGGGCTGCACGCGGCGGTGTGGGCGGACACCCGGCCGAACCCGCATCTGACGCGGGCCGCGAAATTGAGTGTGTGGGGTCCGGTCGACGCGGGCCACGGCTGTCCGATCTCGATGACCTACGCGGTGGTGCCCGCCCTGCGGGTGGCTCCGGAACTCGCCGCCCAGTACGAACCCTTGTTGTCCACAAAGGAATACGATCCTGTTCTGCGCGCACCGCTGGCCAAGCGCGGCCTGCTCGCCGGAATGTCGATGACCGAAAAGCAAGGCGGCTCCGACGTTCGGGCGAATACCACCGCCGCCACCCCGATGTCGGAGGGAGCCTACCGGATCACCGGGCACAAGTGGTTCACCTCCGCGCCGATGTCGGATATCTTCCTGGTGCTCGCGCAGGCTCCCGGCGGGCTTTCCTGCTTCCTCGTGCCGCGCGTGCTGCCCGACGGCACCCGCAATACCTTTGCGCTGCAACGGCTCAAGGACAAGCTGGGTAATCACTCCAATGCCAGTAGCGAGGTCGAATACGACAATACCGTCGGCTGGTTGGTCGGCGACGAAGGCCGCGGCGTGCAGACGATCATCGAAATGGTCAATCTGACCCGCCTCGACTGCACCATCGGCACCGCCACCGCGATGCGCACCGGCGTCGCCATGGCGGCCCATCATGCCGCGCACCGCACGGCTTTCGGTGCGACGCTGGCCGATCAGCCGTTGATGCGCAATGTGCTCGCCGATCTCGCGATCGAGGCGGAGGCGGCGAGCACGGTCGCGCTGTGGCTCGCCGATCTCACCGATCGGGCGACGGCCGGGGTGGACGGCGCCGATCAGTTGCGCCGAATCACGTTGGCGGTGAGCAAATACTATGTGTGCAAACGCGGCCCGATCCACGCCGCCGAGGCGCTGGAATGCTTGGGCGGCAACGGTTATGTCGAAGAATCGCGGATGCCACGGCTGTATCGGGAGGCGCCGTTGATGTCGGTGTGGGAGGGATCCGGCAATGTCGCCGCGCTCGATACGCTGCGCGCGATGGCCAAACAACCGGAAACCCTCGGCGCCTTTTTCGACGAAGTCAAACGTGCCTCTGGCGCCGACGCGCACCTCGACGCGGCGATCGTCCGGCTCGAACAGCAATTCGGTGACTTCGATACCATCCAGCACCGCGCCCGCCGGATCGTCGGCGATATGGCGCAGGTACTTCAGGCGTCGCTGCTTGTTCGCTACGGTCATCCCGCCGTCGCGGACGCCTTCACCGTCAGCAGGCTCGGCGGTGAACACGGCGACGTTTTCGGCACCCTACCGACAGGTATTGATAGCGCCGCCATCATTCAGCGCGCCACGCCCAAGGCAGGCGACTGAAACCGACCGGCAGTTTCCTCGATTGCCGCTACACATCCGAGGTGACGAGCAGCTGCTCGGCGAATGCCAAGAATTCGGTGCGGAACGCCGCGTATTCGGCGCGCAGGCGCGCTCCCGGCCAGTCGGCGGGCAGCAGCGGATCGGGCAGCAGCGGATCGTCGAGAATATGCCGCACCGCCGCTGCCGCCACCTCGAACCGTTCCCGCAACGTCGACGAACTCGCGAACTCGCGCAGCAGCCGCTCCGCGTCGCGGGCCCAAAGTTGTGGCGCGAAAAGGGTTTCCGCCATCGCGATCGGTGAATCCGTTGGCGCGGCGGTGAATACGGAAACCCGACGGCTTGCCTGCGGTCCGAGCACGATCTCGATGTTCGCGGGCCTGGTCCACACGCCCTCGCGTAATTCGCCGAGTTTGCGGGCGCGCATCGTGTCTCGGAAGGCGGTCCGCGCCGGCGCGTCGTCACCGACGGCTGTCACCACCGCCAAAAACCATTCGCCGTCCCAGGTTTTCACCACGGGACGCACTGCGGCGTCCTGCCTGCGCTGTCGCTCGATCAACCGGTCCGAGAGCCGATACACGCCGTTCGCGCGTGCCAGATCACCCATGGCGACCATCCTGGTCAGCGCGACTCGAACGGCCGATTGCTGAAGCCCGAGTTCCTCGGCCACCGAAACGATCCAGCTGACCGGTGCCTCGGCCGGATGCGCGCCGAGCAACGCACTCAGAATTGCCGACCGAGCGGTCAGCTTCCGCACGCGCATCGTCACACCCCGTCCTGTCCGAGTCGGTGCCGGTCGAACTCCGGCCGACGAACTCGAAATTCTACAGACGAGCACGCGCGGACCCGACGGTCGCGCCGCGAGACATCGCCCGCCCGAAGTTCGCGGCGAGGGCCGTGAACTGGCGATGTGTCGGGCCGAGAGGCGAATCCCGTGGTGCCGCTAGTTCGCGTTGTTATATGCCGCCACAATGTCGGCCGGGATCCGGCCGCGGGTCGATACGTTGTGCCCGTGCTTCCTGGCCCATTCGCGGATCGCCGCTGTTTGCTCGCGGTCGGTCGCCGAAGTCGCTTTGCCGGTGCCTTTGCGCTTCGCCCGCCCTGTCTTGCGCGCCTTTTCCGCCCATGGCTCCAGCGTCACGCGCAGCTTGCCCGCGTTCTTGGTGGACAGATCGATCTCGTAGGCCACGCCATCGATCGAAAATTGAACTGTTTCATTCGCTTTCGACTTGCCGTCGTAGTCGTCGACCAGGGTGACGGTGACTTTCTTGGCCATGGGGTGCGTCCTTTGGGTAGGCACGAGTAATTGCTCGAAATACTAATACCGTATCGCATCGAACTCGGCGAGGAGAAAAGTACTGTGCCGCAGAAGTGCACAGCAAGTGCACAGGTGCTTGCGAGTCGCGAATGCGCAAGGCCGCAGGGAGCGCATCCGATAGGCGGTACTCAGCGCAGCGATTCTGCCGCCGTCGCAGCTATCGCCGCGGCGACCGCGCTCAATGCCGGTGAGTCGAGCCGCCATTGCTGCCAGTACAACGGGACATCGATGAATGCCTCGCCGTCGATGGTAACCAGCTCGGTGCCGAAATTGCGGGTTTGCAGGTCCGGCAACATGCCCCAGCCCAATCCGAGCCGGACCGCGTCGAGGAAACCGGCCGAGGACGGGACGTAATGGCGTGGCGGATCCAGCGGTTGGCGGCTACGGCGGCGCAGGTGACGGTCTTGCAGATCGTCTTTGCGGTCGAATAGCACCACCGGTGCGGCCGCATAAGCTTTGGCGGTCGCGCCGTCGCCGAACCAGGTGCGCGCGAATCGCGGCTGCGCCATCGGTCGATAGCGCATCGCGCCGAGTCGCTCGACTTTGCACCCCTGCACCGGTGTGGAAGTGGCGGTGATCGCCGCCATGACGGTGCCGTCGCGGAGCAGCCGGGTGGTGTATTCCTCGTCCTCGCGATGGATTTCGAAGCAGACGCCGGTCGGTGCCGTTGCCAGTGCTGGCAGCACCCAGGTTTCCAGTGAATCGGCGTTGACCGCGATGGGCAGCCTGGTCGGCCGATGCGCGCCGCCGAGTTCGGTGGCGGTGTCCGCGGCGAGCAGCTCGATCTGTTTGGCCAGTCGGAGTACCGCGAGCCCGGATTCGGTGGCGCACACCGGTTTTGTGCGCAGCACCAGAACCCGGCCCGCCGCGTCCTCTAGTGCCTTGATGCGTTGGCTGACCGCGGACGGCGTGATCCGCAGGCGCTTCGCGGCCGCGTCGAAAGTGCCCTCGGTGATCGCCGCGTTCAGCGCGCGGAGCTGATCGAGCTGCAGGTCCATGTTAAGGAATCGTAATGGTGATGCAGAATCTTTAGTTTGCCTTGAGATAATGCCGTGCCTAGCGTCGGTGGATGTGGATGTTCCCTCGGCGGTGTTGGCTGCCCTCTCCGGTCTCGGTTTCGGGCTCTCGCTGATCGTGGCCATCGGCGCGCAAAACGCGTTCGTCCTGCGTCAGGGGGTGCGCGGGCAGCACATCTTCGCGGTGGTCGCGGTGTGTGCGCTGTCGGACGTCGTCTTGATCGCCGCGGGCGTCGGCGGATTCGGTGTTGTCGTCCAATCGGCGCCCGGCGTGCTCACGGTGATCAGGTATGCGGGTGCCGCGTTCCTGCTCGGCTACGCCGTCCTCGCGGCCCGCCGGGCGTTCGCGTCGGCGGCGCTCACCGCCGGACCCGCGGGCACAACGCTCGCACTCGGCGCCACCATCGCCACCAGCCTGGCGCTGACCTGGCTGAACCCGCACGTCTACCTGGACACCGTTGTCCTGCTCGGTTCCTTCGCCAGTACCTATACGAGCCCCGACCGCTGGTTCCTCGGCGCGGGCGCGATGGTCGGCAGCATCGTCTGGTTCACCGCGCTCGGCTACGGCGCCCGGCTGCTCGGCCCGCTGTTCGCGCGTCCCGTCGCGTGGCGCGTGCTGGATTCCGCAATCGCGGTGATGATGACGCTGCTGGCCGTCGGCCTGCTGCTGACCGGTCCCTAGGAGTTCGAACCCGTTGGTTTTCAACGCTCCAGACCCGTAGACGAACGAGATCCGGCGTCGGACAGTGAAAGCTCGAATGTTGCCGACCGACCGGTGTCGAGTGTTGTTCGGCGCGAACGCGGTTGGCTGCGTCCTTCGCGTGACGGGAGACACAGCCAGCGCGGCGGTCCGTGCTGATTAGGGCCATAGGGGCCGGGTATGCGGCGAATGACCGCCCACACCCCTAGTTGGAGGAGTAGTCATGACCAAGCACGACAGCGGACCGCGCGAGGCCGTCGAGGGCGTCGTCGAGGACGTCAAGGGCAAGGCCAAGGAAGCCGCGGGCATTGTCACCGGCAACGAAGGCCTCAAGAGCGAGGGCCGCGCCCAGCAGGACAAGGCCGAGTCCGAGCGTGAGGCCGCCAAGAAGGAAGCCGAGGCGGAGAAGGCGCGCGCCGAGGCCACCCTGAATGAGGCCCGTCAGAGCGCCTACGAGAGCGGCAAGGAATCCAAGGATTCCTAGTCACTGCCAGTTGTCGGCGGCGCGGGGACTTTTGTCCCTGCGCCGCCGATTCATGTTGCGCTGCGGAACATTTGGGCGGCCTGCGCCCGCTCGGCGAGGATCTGGTTCCGCCGCTCGGCCATCGCGGCCGCCGGTGCGCCGCCGGTAGCGATGGCCTCGTAGATCGCAGCGGCGTCCTCGATGGCGTCGCGGGCGCCGACACCCGCGGCCGGTGTGATGGCGTGATCGGCGTCGCCGCACAGGATCACCGGAGTCCGCGGTGGCCGCGCGTCGGCGAGCGGGACCGTGCGGGCGTTGGAGACGTGCACGGTGTTGGTCGCGGCGAGCAGGCTCTCGACGAGTTCGGGAATCGCGGTGGCGCCGGCCATGATTGGCTCCGTCCAGCTGTCGATCGGCTGAATCCCGATGTCCTGCACCGCGAGTGGCGCGCGGGTGAGGCGAGTGAACCACACCGAGATCGTGTCGTCCCAGAAGTGGCCGAAGGTGCTGACGGGTCGGCCGTCGTCGTCGAGTTGGCGTTGGAAGTGCAGGACGGACGGGTCGGTGTCCGGCCGGATCGGCTTGTCGGTGATGCCGTAAATGATGACCTGCCCGGAGTATTCGGCGGTGCGCTCCGGTTCGAGGCGGCGGCGTGCGAGGGAGTCGATGCCGTCGGCGGCGATGATCAGGTGATCGGCGGCCACCTGGTTGTCTCCGCTGAAGAGCGTGCCCTCGGCGGCGTTCAGCTCGGTGACCGGCGTGCCGTAGTGGATGTCCGCCGTTGTGGCAGTGGCGAATTCGGTGAGCGCCCGCATGAGGTCGGCGCGCAGATACATTCGGCGATCGGTGCGGGAGTCGCTGCGGATCACCCCGGTATGGTCGGCCGCGCGCAGCTCGGTCAGCGGATGCGACGCCGCGTGCAACCGGTCGATCTCGACTCCCAAATCCGCCATCGCCGCATGGGCGCGGCCGTCGAGTGCCAGAAAGTGTCCCGCGCCGACAACCGGTTGACTCTCATAGACCGTGACCGGTCGTTTCTCCCGCGCGAGCGCACCGGCTAGCAACGTACCCGCGATTCCACCGCCGATGATCGTGACCATGCGCCTACCTTAGGTCCCACCAGCGAGGCGCGGGAGAGTCTCGCTGGTGGGACCGTCGTGGGGATCAGCAGTCGGTCGGTGCCGGTACGCCGCGGAATCGGTCGTCGATCCACGACATCGCGGCCGGTGCGCCGAGCACCGCGGTGGTCAGGTGATCCGGGCTCGGATACAGCTCCGATTGCACGCGCACGCCCGCCGCGCAGTACCGCCGGACCGTGTTGTCGATAGAGACGACCGGGATCAGCGCGTCGTCCTGCGAACGCCATTGGTAGATCGGCATTTTCGGCACACCGTCGTAGAGCTCCAGGCTGTTCTCCTCCAGCACCGAGCGGGCACTCGGGTCGTCGGCCAGTGAGGTGGAGCTTGCCACGTCAAGGACGCTGTGCCCGGCACCCGCCGCCAGGATTTCGTTGGTGCAACCGTTGGCGATCTGGTCGCGGGTGGCCCGGCCGAAGGCATTCAGGTTGTCGCTGATCGGCAGCCGCGTCGGGTACTCCCGCTCGAGCCCGATGGCCGCCGCCAGCGCGAGCCCGAACGCCGGGTGCTTGGAATAGCCGAGTCCCTCGGTCATTTTCACCAGGTTCATCGGGACACCGCCCTCGGCCGCGCCGACGATGTCGAGTTCCGGTGCGTAGGTTGGCGCGAGCGCGGCCGCCCAGCCCGTCGCCATGCCGCCGCCGGAATAGCCGAACATCGCGACCGGGCTCTTGGCGACACCGAGCTCAGCGACCTGGCGGGCCGCCCGGATGCCGTCGAGGGTGATCATTCCGCCGAGTTTCGCCGCCCCGTAGGCGCTGGTCGGGCCGAGATGGTCGGGCAGCGCCACCGACCAGCCGCGCAGCAGCACGGTGTTGAGCGCGGGCGCCTCGCGGACGGCGAGATTCGGATCGGCCGTGTAGAGCACCCGGGAAACGGCGCACTGGGTGCCGAGGCCATTGATGATGTGTTGATAGGAAAGCAGCGGCCCGCCGGGGACATGGTCGTGCGGGGTCAGCACGGTGGTGGTGGCCGCGATCGGATTGCCCGCGGAATTGGTGGACCGGAACTTGATCATCGTGACCGTGCTGCCGGGAAATCCGAGCAGCGCGGGCATCGGGCGAACGGCCAGCACGTCGCCGGGCTGCGCGCGGTCGAGGTCCGGCGGTGCGGCATAGAAGGGGTCGGGGTCCGGCCTTGGATAGATCGGTTGTGCCGCAGCGGAACCCGGCAGCACGGCCACGTGAGCGACCGATATCAGCAGGGCGACAACGGCGAGCGCGGGGCGAAGGTGTCGAAGCATGGCGATGAGCGACTCCCATTCATCACGACATTCACGGGGGATTGTTCAGCTTGTGGAAAGTCGAATAACCCGAAAAGTGGCCGTGGATAATCGCCCGGCCGGTGTTCGGACGAGCGACACGATATGGGAAAAACGGAAAGGCGAGAGGGAGCCGCGCCGTGCGGTCCTGCCGATCGGCGGGCGTGGCATCGCGGCACGGTTGTCGGTGCGCCGGTTACGGTGGTTCGGTGATGCTGCTCGTTGTCGGCCTCGTCCTGCTCGGCGTCTTCCTACTCAGGTTCCGTAAGGATCGGCGACGGCTGAGCAACGGGGTGTTTCTGCTGCTCGGGTTGGCTTTCACCGGGGTGTGGCTGATCGGCTCCGGCGCCAAGGGCGACCTGCCGGTGGTGCTGGCCGGGCTGCTGGTGCTGTTGTCGCCGCTGCTGGTTCTTGTGCTCGCCGGGTTGCTGATCGTCAACGGCGGACAGATGATTCGCCGGGAAGGATTGCGCGTCGCGAATCTGCTTCCGCTCGGCCTCGGTGTCGCGCTGCTGGTGCCCTATGTGTTGCTCGGGGTTGCTATTTTCACCCGCGATATCTGGGTCGTGGTGATTTTGGCGTCGGTGACCATGGCGGTGAGTTACATCGGATTCCTGTTCGCCAGCTTCCTGTTGTATTCGCTGTTCTACGGATCGCTGCCCTATCGGCCAGGCATGGACGCGATCGTCGTGCACGGCGCCGGCCTGATCGGCGCGCGGGTGCCGCCGCTGCTGGCCAGCCGCCTGGATCGAGCCATCGAGGTGTATCGCGCCGAACTCGCGGCGGGGCGCACGCCACTGCTGATCGCCAGCGGCGGTAAGGGTTCCGACGAGGCGGTGTCGGAGGCCGCGGCGATGGCGGGCTACCTCATCGAGCACGGCGTGCCCGCCGACAGCGTTGTGCTGGAGGACCGTTCGACGACCACCCGGGAAAATCTGCTCTACACCAAGCAATTACTGGGCGAGCGCGGCGAGTCAACCCGAATGGTGCTGGTAACGAGCAACTTCCACATTCTGCGCACGGCGATCCTGGCCCGGCGCCTCGACCTGGACGCCGAGGTAACCGGTGCGCGGACCGCCTTCTACTATCTGCCTTCCGCGATTCTGCGCGAATTCGCCGCGGTTGTCATCGCCTACAAGTGGATCAACGTGATCGCCTGTCTCGCGCTGACGGCGCTTCCGGTGCTCGCGCTGGTGCTGACCCGCGATATGCCGCACCACTACGGCGACTGACGCCGCGGTTCAGGAATCGAAGGTCTTGTGTGGGATGCCGACGGTGAGGCCGCCGTCGATGACGAATTCGGCGCCGGTCGAATAGGAGGATTCGTCGCTGGCCAGGAAGGTGATCAGCGCGGCGACCTCGGACGGGTCGGCGGCCCGGCCCATCGGGATCTGCAGGAAATCCGCGGGAATGCCCTCGGTCATCGGCGTGCTGATCAGGCCGGGGTGCACCGAGTTGACCCGAATGTTGTGCTTGGCCAACTCGAGTGCCGTCGACTTGGTCAGGCCGCGCACGGCGAATTTGGACGCGACATAGCCGTGCAGGCCCGGGCTGCCGCGCAGGCCTTCGACGGAGGAGATGTTGATGATCGAGCCGCCGCCCGCCTCGATCATCGCCGGTGTCGCGGCGCGCATGCCGAGAAACGTTCCGGTGAGGTTGATGTCGATGATCCGCTGCCATTCGGCCAGCTCGAAGTCGACGAGCAGGTTGCCGTTGGCGATGCCGGCGTTGTTCACCAGCACGTTGAGCGACCCGAACCGCTGCACCGCCTCGGCGACCGCGCCGGTCCAGTCCGCCGGCTCGCGCACATCGAGGTGCACGTAGGCGGCGGCGTCGCCCAATTCCTTGGCGACCGCGGCGCCTTCGTCGTCGAGCACGTCACCGAGCACGACGCGGGCGTCCTCGGCCACCATGGCCTTGGCGTGTGCCGCGCCCATGCCGCGGGCCCCGCCGCTGATCAATGCCACCTTGCCGGTCAACCGCCCCATCGCGGCACCTCCGTCTCTCGTCTGTTCCCGCCAACGTACTGGAACACGTTACAGAAATGTGCCGAATCGGACGCTGGTCTCAGGTCCGATGGTGTCATAGCGGGGACGGCCTCGGAGAAAGTCGTTGCGAGCCAGCGACTTCGGGGAATCGGCCAGCGGCTCTCGCCACGGCGGCCCGCGCGCTCTACGGTTTACCTATGAGTGAGCCAACCCATTTCACCATGGCATCGCTGCGCGACGCCGCGGGCGCCGACCTCGGCGTGAGCGGCTGGATCGAGGTCGGTCAGGACCGCATCACCGCGTTCGCCGAGGCCACCGAGGATCGGCAGTGGATTCATGTCGATCCGCAGCGCGCGGCCGACGGGCCGTTCGGCACGACCGTCGCGCACGGGTATCTGACGCTGTCGCTGCTCCCGGAAATCACCGGGCAGCTCTTCGAGATCACCGACGCCGCTGTGCGGATCAACTACGGCCTCAACAAGGTTCGGTTTCCGTCGCCGGTGCCCGCTGGCTCGCGCATTCGCGGGCGGGCCACGATCGTCAGCGTCGACGAGGTGCCGGGCGGGCTTCAGGTCGTGATCGCAACGACGATCGAGTGTGAAGGCGCGGCGAAGCCCGCCTGCGTCGCCGAGTCGATCGTCCGGGCCCTGGCTTAGGCGTTCGATCGGGCGTCTCGCCGTCGTCGGCCGCCGCGCTATGGCATCATCGTGTAGAACACGTTCTAATTCTGTCCGCGATTCGCGGGAGGCGCGCGATGACGAACTCAGCATCCTCGGCGGCACTGCGTCGGCTCGCGCGGCGGGTGCCGGATATCGCCGAGGTGCCGGGCGGTCGGCTGATCGACTTGCCAGGGCGGGGCAGCACCTACGTGGTCGACATCGCGGGACCGGAGGGTGCACCGGCGCTGGTCCTGTTGCACGGCACCGGCTGCACCGCGTACCTGAACTGGTTTCCGGCGCTGGCGCCGCTGGCCGAGCGGTACCGGGTGATCCTGTTCGACCAGCGCTGGCACGGTCGCGGTATCCGCTCCGAGCGCTTCTCGGTGGCTGACTGCGCCGACGACGTCGCCGCCGTGCTCGACGCGCTCGGCGTGGCACAGGCCGTGTGCGCGGGATACTCGCTGGGCGGTGTGGTGAGTTTGGCTGCCGCACATCGGCATCCGGATCGGGTGAGCGGGCTCGTGCTGTGCTCAACGCCGTATCGGTTCCAGGACAAGTGGCGCGAGCGCGCCTTTCATCGGGCATTCGGGGCGTTCGCGGAGGCGGTCGGGCCCTATTCCTTCAAGCGGATCGAGGAATACGCCGGACGGCTGCCCGAACTGCCGGAAATCGCCTGGGCGCCGGGACGATTGGATCGGTGGGCGCTCACCGAGCTGCGCAGTACCAGCGGGTGGGCGATTACCCAGGTGATCGGCGAGGTCGGCCGATTCGATGCGACGGACTGGTTGTCGACCCTGAAAATGCCTACCGCCGTGGTGATCACGACTCGGGACCGGGCCATTCCGGTCTATCGGCAGTTGGAGATGGCGACCATGATCCCCGGGGCGAGCATTCACCTGATCAAGGGCGGGCACGCGGCCTGCGTGCTCGAGGCCGATCTCTTCGTGCCCGTGCTGCTCGAAGCCTGCGGTGCGGTCGCCGCGAGATTGTGAGGCAGGGCTACCTCGGCCCTGTTCGGCGGCGATGGCGAACAGGTGCCTATTCGTGTATCAGCCTAATTCCCGTGCGGCGGTCAGTAATTCGGCGACGACGTGCGGGACCGCGTCGGCCAGCTCGGCGATGTCGGGCACCAATTCCTTGCAGGCGATGAAGCCGAAGTCCAAGTTGCCGTCGTTCGATATCACGGTCACCGTGAGCCCGGCGCCGTGAAAGACCGGGCCGAATGGATACATCCCGTTGACTCGAATGCCGAGAAAGTACAGCGGCATCGGCGGGCCAGGCACATTCGACACCACGAGGTTGTGCACCACCGGATGCCGTTCGGCCAACTTCAACGACGAGTACACCCGTGCCGCGAGCTGAAAGGTGTTCGGCGGGGCGTACTTCGACCAGTCCTGCAGGAAGTCGGCGCCGATGAGGTCGTGTTCGGCCTTGGCGCCGCGGTTGTCCTCGGCCACCTGCAGCAGGCGTTGCACCGGGTCGGCGATATCGGTGCCGAGCCGCGCGAACAGCGTGGACACCTTGTTGATACCCGCGGTGTGCCTGGTGGATTCGTGCACCGAGACCGGCACCGAGGCGACCAGCGAGCGGTCCGGCAGTTCGTCGTGCTTCGCCAGATAGGCGCGCAGCACCCCGGCGACAATGGTGAGCACCACGTCGTTGATCTTCACCCCGAACGCGGACTTGATCTCCTTGACGGCGCCGAGTTCGGCCTCGGTGAACGCGACCGCGCGATGCGGGGTAATGGCAAGATTGAACGGGGTCCGCGGCGCGGAGAACGGCAAGGCCATGCCCGCCTTGTCATTTCGGCGTCGGTTCGCGAATCCGGCAACCATGCCGAGGGTTTTCGGCACCATTCCGACGATGCCCGCCTTGGTCGGGAACTTGACCACCGCCTTGGCCAGCAATTGCCAGTCGTTCGGGCTCGGTTCCGGCCGCCACGGCTCGGCGGGCGGGGTCTTGGCCGCGTTCGGCTCCATATCGCACAGGTGCATCATCATGTTCGTGCCGGTGATGCCGTCCACCGAGGCGTGGTGGTACTTGCAGATCACCGCGACCTTGCCGTCGTCGAGACCCTCCACCACCGACATCTCCCAGAGCGGGCGGTCGCGGTCCATCGGGCGGCTGGCGATATCGCCGACCAATTCGGCGAGCTCGCGGCGTCCGGCCGGGGCGGCGATGCCGATGCGGCGAATGTGATAGTCCAGATCGAAGTTCCGATCTTCGACCCAGACCGGGTGGTCGAGATTGAACGGCACCTCGTAGACGCGGCGGCGCAGCTGCGGAATCAGCGGCAGCCTCCTGCCTAGTTCGGCCTTGAAATTATCGAATGAATAGTCCCCTGAGCTGGGATCGAGGATCAGCAGGGCACACACGTGCAGGTGCTGGGTTCCGGTTTCCAAATAGAGAAAGCTGGCATCCAATCCGGTAAGTCGTTCCATAGCCGAAGCCTACTAGAACGCGTTCTAGTATTTGGTCGAACGGGCGCGAGGTGGGTCACAGTGGTGGCCTCTATTGTCAAGCGGGCTAACGGCATTGGTCGCGGCCCGGCTGGTCGCCGTTCGGCGAGGTCCGGCGGCTGGGTGTCCCATTTGTGGCGCTACAGATGTTTATGTAACCCGTAGTTGCATGTATGTGTATGATGATTGCTACGGCCATGCAGGAAGGCGCACGACGACGCAGTCGTGAGAGGAGTACCGATGAAGCTACTTCGTAGAGGTGAGCGGCGACCGGACATTGATCCGGGCGAGGTCGCGCTGCACGCGCGCAACGTGCAGTTCCAGTGGGCGGATACGCCACTGCATTGGATGCCGAACGAGCCCATCGCCTCGCACCTGATCAACTCGCTGAATCTGCTGCTGCCCGAGGGTGAGCGCATGTTCTGTGCCGCCTATGCCGAGGCGCTGCCGTTCGTGAAGGACGACAAGCTGCGCGAGGCCATGCTCGGCTTCATCGGCCAGGAGTCCATGCACGCCGAAACGCACGACAAGGTGCTGACCGAGGTGCTCGCCGCGCACGGCATCGACCCGGAACCCTACGTGCGCCAGGCCGAGTTCCTGTTCCGAAAGACGCTGGGCCCCAGGGAGAACGAGGGCATCGCGGAGCGTCAGACGCTGGTCGAGCGGCTTGCGGTGATCGCCTGCCTCGAGCACTTCTTCGCCTACCTCGGCGACTGGGTGCTGAACGCGGACCTGGAGAAGTTCGACGCCGAGCCGCGCATCGCGGACCTGTTCCGCTGGCACGGAGCCGAGGAGGTCGAGCATCGGCATGTGGCGCACGATGTCGCGGTCTATTTCGGCGCGGGTTATGTGCGGCGTGCGGCGGTCATGACGTTCGTCTTCCCGACCTTCATCACGCTGGTGGTGCGCGGCACGAAATACATGGTGCACCAGGATCCCGAGTTGCCCGACCTCGGTTACCCGCGGCTGATCAAGCGCGTGTTCGGCGCGATGTGGCGCGGCGCGCTGCCCGGTGTGCCGTCGCTGCTGTGGAGTGCGCTGTCGACATTCAAGCCCGGTTACAACCCCGGGTCGGTCGGGTCAACCGCGCAGGCGGTGGCCTACCTCGCGAAGTCGCCTGCCGCGCAGGCGATCGCGTCGTGAATCGGAGACAGCGCAGCGTGGGTGAGGTGCGGTGGTGAACCTACGTCCCGTCCCCGAACAGTTCCCCGCGGACCTGTTCGGCAAGCGTGATCAGGACCGGGCGATGCGGGTGCTCGACGCGGTCGCCTCGGCGCGGCTGCGCTGGACCACCATGATCAACCGACGCGACCTCGCACCAAAGGTGGACGACCACCGGCTTGCGCTGGTGGTGACCGAGCGGCGAATCGAGGCGCATGATCAGGACGTGGTGAGCCTGCGACTGGAGGCGCCCGACCGGCGGGAGCTGCCGCCGTGGCGGGCGGGCGCGCACCTGGATCTGGAGCTGCCCTCGGGGCGGTTGCGGCAGTACTCGCTGTGCGGCGATCCGGCCGACACTCGCGCGTATCGGGTTGCGGTGCGGCGCATTCCGGACGGTCTCGGCGGGTCGGTGGAGGTGCACGACGGGCTGCCGGTCGGTGCGCCGCTCACCGTGCGCGGGCCGCGCAATGCCTTCCCGTTCGCCGTGCCCGGCCACGGATCACCCGCTGCCCGTTTGCATTTCATCGCGGGCGGCATCGGGATCACGCCGATCCTGCCGATGGCGCGGCTCGCGCAGCGGCTCGGCATCGACTGGTCGATGGTGTACACCGGCCGTAACCGCGACACCATCCCGTTCCTCGACGAGATCGCCGGGTTCGGCGACCGGGTCATCGTGCGTACCGACGACGAGCACGGCCTGCCCGACGCCGCCGCATTGCTGCCCGGCGTCGCGGCCGATACCGCGGTCTACTGCTGCGGCCCGGTACCGATGACAACGGCCGTCGCCGCGGCGGTGCGCGAAATGCCCGGCGTGGAACTGCATTCCGAGCGATTCTCGCCGCCGCCGATCGTGAACGGCGTGCCGTTCGAGATCCAATTCGCCTCTACCGGTGAGGTGGTCGAGGTGGCCGCGGATCGCTCCGCGCTCGATACGATCCTCGAGACTCGGCCGGATCGTCCCTACTCGTGCCGCCAGGGTTTCTGCCGCACCTGCAAGGTCCGGGTGGTGTCCGGCGAGCCGGAGCATCGCGAAACCGTGCTCACCCGAGCCGAACACGAGGCGGGCGAGATGCTCGTCTGCGTATCCCGTTCGCCCGGTGGGCGACTGGTGCTCGATCTGTAACCACGACCTCTGGTCAGCAAGGAGAAACCGATGACGACCCTCGAACCACCGGAGCTCGTGGCCGCCGAGCGGACGGTGCGCAACGGCGAATTCGAGCTCGCCGTCTACGAATACGGCGATCCGACCGCGGAAACCGTAGTGCTGGTGCATGGCTGGCCGGACACCAACCATCTGTGGGACAAGGTGGTGCCGTTGCTGGCACGCCGCTTCCACGTCGTCACCTACGACACCCGCGGGCACGGGCGGTCCACCAGGACCCGGCGCACCGCGGACTTCCGGCTCGATCATCTGGCCGGCGACTTCTTCGCCGTCGTCGACGCGGTCAGCCCGGACCGGCCGGTGCATGTGCTCGCGCACGACTGGGGTTCGGTGCAGGTGTGGGAGGCGGTGTGCGAGCCGAGGGCGGCCGCGCGGGTCGCGTCGTTCACCTCGGTGTCGGGTCCGAATCTGGACCACATCGCGAATTGGATGCGTAACAGGCTGTCCCGGCCGACGCCGCGCAACATCTGGCAGCCGGTCAGCCAGACGCTGTCCTCGGCCTACACCTTCTTCTTCATGACGCCGGGGCTGCCGAGGGCCGTGTTCGGCCTGCTCGGCACCGAGCGGCGGTGGCAGCGGGTCGTCTCGATCATGAACGAGACATCGCCGTCGAATGTGACGCTCGGTCCGACGTTTCGGCAAGACCTGGTCGACGGCCTGCTGATCTATCGCGCGAACATCGTGCAGCGCTTGCGTTCTCCGCGCGAGCGGCACACCGAGGTGCCCGTGCAGCTCATCGTCGCGGGTCGCGATGTCGCGGTCCGGCCCGCCGGATACGACGACGAACGCAAGTGGGTGCAGCGGCTGTGGCGCCGCGACGTGCCCGCCGGGCACTGGATGCCGTTCTCCCACCCCGAATTGCTGGCCACCGCGACCACCGAGCTGATCGACGCGCTCAACGGCGGCACGGTGCCGCGTGGGCTTAGGCGCGCCGAAGTCGGCCGCAGCGCACGGCCATTCGAGGATCAGCTCGTGGTGATCACCGGCGGTGGCAGCGGTATCGGTCGCGAAACGGCGCTGTCGCTCTCGCGTCGCGGCGCCGAAATCGTGCTGTCGGACATCAATCTCGCCGCGGCCAAGGAGACCGCGGAGCTGATCGCCGCCGAACGCGGTGTGGCGCATGCCTATCAGCTCGACGTGGCCGACGCGGACGCGGTGCACGCGCACGCCGAGATCGTGCTGGAAACCCATGGCGTACCCGACATTCTGATCAATAACGCCGGAATCGGCCAGGCCGGTGGGTTCTTCGACACCTCGGCGGCGGAGTTCGACCGGGTCATGCGGATCAACCTCGGCGGCGTGCTGAACGGCTGCCGTGCCTTCGGATCCGCCATGGCCGAGCGCGGTTTGGGCGGACACATCGTCAACCTCTCCAGCATGGCCGCCTACAGCCCGCAACAGGGGTTCAGCGCGTACTCGACCAGCAAGTCGGCGGTGTTCATGTTCTCCGACTGCCTGCGCGCGGAACTGGCCGGTCGCGGCATCTCGGTGCACACCATCTGCCCCGGCATCGTGCACACCAATATCGTTGCGACGACGACCTTCTCGGGTGTCAGTGCCGAGGAGGAGAAGCGCAAGCAGGAGCGTTACGACAACCTCTACCGCAAGCGCAGCTACGGGCCGGAGAAGGTGGCCGAGCAGATCGTGCGCGCCGTCGAGAAGGACCGCAGCATCGTCCCGGTGACGCCGGAAGCGCGGTTGCAGTACCACTTCAGCAGGCTCGCGCCCGCGGTCGGCCGGTTCGTCGCGGCGCGGGTGAAGCTCACCTAACCATCGGACAGGGTGCGCAGATCGGCCTCGATGGCCGCGACGCGCTCGGCGTCGACACCCCACGGGTGTTCGACGCCGACCCTGCGGTCGAGGTCCCACAGCACGCAGGTCTCGCCGGGCGCGGCGACCAGCGCCCAGGCCACCACGGTGCGGCCGAGCTGCTCGCCCATCGAGCCGTGCGAATCCTTCGGCGGCCCAGCACCTTCCGGGAAGTGGTGGAGGAAGCGTCCGTAGGCGGTGGCGCAGAACTCGGCGTAACGCTCGGTGCAGAGAATGAACCCGTGCCACGCCTCGTCAACGGCGTGTGACGGCATGCCGACCACCTGCCCGTCGCGCATCGCCGCGCCGCAGCAGCGCAACCATTGCCGCAGGCCGGTTTCCACGAGTTCTCTCGGCTGCCACGGGGAGGTCTTGTAGACGGCCTCGGGCAACTCCAGCGCGGCGACGGCGGCGTTGACCGCGTCGAGATCGATCTCGCGCTGCCCTGACCTGCGGAAGCTGAAAGACGGCACAGTTCACTGTACGCAGGCGTGCCCGGCCGCTACGGTGCAGAGATGGGTGAAGCTGTCGCTATCGTGCTGATCGGGCTGGTTGTGCTGCTGTTTGTCGCGAAGATCGCCGCCGGATCGCAGCGCAACAGCCGGGGTCGGCGCGGTGGTGATCCGCGACGTGGATCCGACAGCGGCTCCACTAGTTCGGATCCGTACTGGGCGGCCGGTGGCGCGGGGCTTATCGGCGCGGACGGCGGGTCATCGAGTAGCTCGGATTCGGGCGGTGGTCACCACCATCACGGCGGTGGTCATCACGACAGCGGCGGTAGCAGCTGCGGTGGGGGAAGTAGCAGCAGTTGCGGCGGCGGGAGCAGTTCGAGCTGTGGCGGCGGAGGCAGCAGCTGTGGCGGTGGCAGTTCCTGATCGGCGTCGCTGGCAGCGGTTCGTGACGGTCGATACCGTTGGCATATGGCGGTAGACGCGGTAGTGGGTCCGAAGACGCGGCGATGGGTTCCGGTTGTCACGTTGCTGCTGCTGTCGCCGTTCGTCGCCGAGCTGCTCCTCGGTGACGTGGCGATCACCAGTGTTTTCATCTTCGTCATCTTCATTCCGCTGTACGGGTGCGGGGCGCTGCTCATCCGGGAGGTGGTGCGCCGTACCGGGCGCGGATGGCCGTCGATCGCGTTGCTGGCCTTCGCATTCGGCGTCATCGAAGAGGGCTACGTCACGATGTCGTTGTTCAATCCGGACTACGCGGGGTATCGGCTGCTGGACGAGGCGCCGTTGCACGTGCTCGGGATGGGCGGCAAGTGGACCGTGTTCGTCCTTTCGCTGCATGTCATTTGGAGCATCTGTGCGCCGATCGCGGTGGCCGAGAGCCTGTTTCCCGCGCGGGCCCGTGCGCCATGGTTGCGTATCCGCGGCATGATCGTCGCCGGTGTCGTATTCGTGCTCGGCTGCGCGCTGCTGTCGGTCGGTGCGCTGAACACGGAACCGAAATTCCGCCCCACCGTGGCGCAGATGGTTGTCACCGGTGTGGTCGCGGTGGTGTTCGTAGGTGCCGCGCTCGCCGCACGATCGGGCGGTGCGCGGCGTTCCGGGACCGTGCCGCCCGTGCTCGTGATCTTCGGGGCAGCGCTGCTCGCGGCGAGTGTTGTTGTGCGATCCGGACATTGGTTGAACGGGTGGGTCGGCGCGGCGGTAATCCTGGTGACGGAGGCGCTCGCCGTCGCGGCGCTGTGGGTGTTCGGGCGGCGAGCGGAGTGGGGTCTGCCGGAGACGCTGGCGACCGCGTCGGGTGCGTTCGTCGCCTACGGCTGGAGCAGCTTCCTCGGGACACCGATCGTCGGGAGCACCGACCAGGTGATCGCGCGGGTCGGCAACGTTGTGTATTGCCTTGTCGCACTGGTGGTTCTGCTGATCGCCTGGCGTCGCGTCCGTGCGTGGGCGGCGAATCCGGACCGTGACTCTATCGGCGTCGCCTGATTATGCGCTGAGCATAACCGCTCGGCTTGACCTAAACAACGGTTCAGGTTCCATGCTGGTCTCTGTCGGAGGAAACAGCGAAGCGATGGAGGACCGTCATGCGGGCAGTGCAGGCAGTGGAATTCGGTGGACCCGAAGTGCTTACGGTGCGTGAGGTGCCGGAACCGGTGGCAGGGCCGGGCGAGGTGGTCGTCGACGTGGCCGCCGCCGACGTGATGTTCCTCGACACCCGGTTGCGTAGCGGGTGGGGCGGCGAGTTCTTCACACTGACGACGCCGTATGTGCCGGGCGGTGCCGTCGCCGGAGTAGTCAGCGCGGTCGGTGCCGGTGTCGACTCGTCCTTGCTCGGCACGCGCGTCACCACCACGACTGCGGCGAGCAGGATCGGTGGTGGCCAGCCGATCGGCGGCTACGCCGAAAAGGCCCTCGCCAAGGCCGAATCGTTGACCGCCGTGCCCGACGGACTGAGCCTGCCGCAGGCCGTCGCGCTCGCCCACGACGGCAAGATGGCACTCGCGGTGTTCGACCGTGCCGCGATCCGGCCGGGGGAGTGGGTGCTGATCACCGCGGCCGGTGGTGGCCTTGGCACCTTGCTGATTCAGCTCGCGCACGCGGCCGGAGCGCACGTGATCGCGGCGGCGCGGGGACGGGCCAAGCTGGAGCTTGCCGAGCGTCTCGGTGCCGATGCTGTCGTGGATTACTCCGAAGCGGGCTGGGCGGCCGAGGCCCGCGCGGCGACCGGCGGGGCGGGCGCGAACGTGGTGTTGGACGGCGCGGGCGGTGCGCTGGGTGCGGCCGCGCTGGAGGCGGCCGCGGACAACGCTCGATTCCTCGGATATGGCGCTGCCGCAGGCGAATTCGCGGTGATCGACGCCGAGGTGACTGCCGCGCGCGGCATTACCGTCTACGCCCTGTTCGATATCACCGACGCGAGTACCGACTGGTCCGGGCTTGCCGAACGTTCCCTCGCCGAGGCGGTGGCCGGACGCCTGGAAGTGGTGATCGGCCAAACCTTTCCGCTCGACGACGCCGAAAGTGCGCACGCCGCCATCGAATCCAGGACCGCGGTGGGCCGCACCCTGCTGACCGTGGGTTCTACCGTCTGAGACCGTTCGGTCGAGCACCTAGCGGGCACCCTGGCTCGGCGCTAGGGTGCCCTGGGTGGAGACTCTGATCGTTGTAGGCGTGGTCCTGGTAGTGCTCGCCCTGGTCATCGTTGTCGTGCAAATCGCCAGCAGACCCCCGGCCGACGGGAAACGTTGGGACAGGGACGATCCCGACGACTACGACGGCCACTGGGATGACCGCGACGACGACTACGAGCGCGACGACCGGGACTGACCCCGCTCAGCCGACCGGCGTCAGCACCACCACGGGAATAGGGCGCTCGGTCATCTTCTGATAGGCGCCGTAGCGACCCTTGTTGATCCTGTCGACAATCGCGAACCGGCGCGCATAGTCCGGATCCTCCGGATAAGTCGGCCGTGCGATCACCGCCACCTTGCGCCGCCCGATCTGAATCTCACACTCCGGCTTGGCTTTCACGTTCGCCAGCCACCCCGGCGGCCGCGGCGACCCACCATTGGACGCCGTCACCAAGTAGTCCGCCCCATCCTCGCCGTAGGTCAGCGCCGACGTCCGCGCCTGCCCCGTCTTGCGCCCCACCGTCCGCAACAGCAGCGTCGGATTGCCGAACAGCACCCGATGTCCAACCAGCCCGCCGCTGTTCTCGTACACCCACTGATGCGCCTTCAGCACCTTCGTGAACACACTAGCCATCGTCGACCCTCCAGAACGGTTGCCGGACGCCCAACCCTAACCGCCACCCGGGTCCAACTGGTGCAAGCACCACCCGAACCGGTAACATCCCCCACGCCTGCGGTACACCCGCAGAAGAGGGGCGGTAGCTCAGTCGGTCAGAGCCGTGGACTCATAATCCATTGGTCGCGGGTTCGAGCCCCGCCCGCCCCACATCTTTCTCTTCCTCGCGAATGCCACGAACAGGGTTCTGCGACAAAGGTTTTGGTTTCCTAGGTGTTCGTGTCGACGCCGATCGCATGCCGTGTTCGGCTGGCCGCCTCCGATGACAGGGTGGGTACGGCGGTCTCAGCATCCGGTGTTATCCGGACCGGAATTTCGATCTGTGGGCTCTGACCTGCTGGTTCACCGGGGGAGTTACGGGTTTGTTTGGCGGCGGTTATGGGGTGGCGGTGATGATTGCGTCGCCATCTGCGAAGTGGTGGAGCCGGTGGTCGAGGCGCCGCAGGTGGAGGGGACCAGCGGCGTTTCAAACTACGCTTCGTTGACGCGGTAGCCGATCTGGCGAAACAGGTCCGTAGCTTGGCGGGAGAGGTCGGCGGCCTGGTCGTGATCGCCGGTTTCGCGGCAGACGGCGCCGAGGTTGGCGAGGGCTTCGGCTTCGCCGAGGCGGTATCCGGTCTCGCGGAACAAGGTCAGGGCTTGGCGGGAGAGGGTGGCTGCCTGCTCGTGGTCGTGCATTTCCCGGCGCACGGTGGCGAGGTTGTTGAGGTTGTTGGCTTCGCCGATGCGGTGGCCGATTTCCCTGGACAGGATCAGCGCCTGGTGGATCAGGTCGGCGGCCTGGTCGTGATCCCCGATGTCGCGGCTCACGAGGCCGAGGTTGCTGAGTGCGTTGGCCGCGCTGCGGCGATCGCCGATCGCCTGGTACAACGACTCGGCGCGCTCCAGCAAATCGGCGGCCCGCGCATAGTCTCCGGTCGTGCGGTGCACGCTGCCGAGCAAGCCGAGAGCGTCCGCTTCGCCGAGGCGGTATCCGGTCTCCTGGAACAGGATCAAGGCTTGCTGGAGCAGGTCTGCGGCCTGTTCGTAGTCGCCGTTATCTCGAAGTACGCCGCCGAGCCTGGTCAAGGCGTCGGCTTCGCCGATGGCGTAGCCGGTCGCCCGGTACAGAGTGCGAGCCTGCCGGAGCAGGTCGGCGGCCTGCGCATTGTCACCGGTGTATCGGTGTATACCGCCGAGGGTGGCCAAGGTGTCGGCTTCGCCGATGGCGTAGCCGGTCGCCCGGTACAGGGTCAGAGCCTGTCGGAGCAGGTGGGCGGGTTGCTCGGATTGCCCGGTCCACCACTGCACGATGGCGAGGTTGGTGAGTGCGTTGGCATGGCCGAGTCGGTTGCCGAGGCGGTCCGCGGTCGCGGCGGCGCGCTGGTGCAGTCGCAGGGCCGATGACCACGGCCCTTCGCGTTCCAGCAATGCCGCGAGCACCTCGGTCAGCTCGATCATCCGGGCGGGATCGTGGTCGGCGGTGTACTCGACGCAGGCGAGTAGGTTGGCTCGCTCGGTACGCATCCACGCCAGCGCGGTCATCTCGTCGTCGAATTCGCGCACCAGGGCACCGGTGCTGCCGGCGGTGTGGTTGTTGTTGGCGGGGCGGGGCCGTCGGGTCAGCCATCGGTCCGCCGCTGCGGCGGTGTGGCGGTAGTAGTCGAGCAGTCGCTCGACGTCGCTGGATGACGCGTCGGCGAGGTCGCGCGCGTATTCGCGTACCAGGTCGTGCATGCAGTACCGGCCGGGTGTGGTCTCCTCGATGAGGTTGTCGGTGTAGAGAGCGTCGAGGTCGGCTCGTGCTTGGCCGAGCGGTATGTCGTTCAGCGCGGCAACGGCATAGGCGTCGAAGTCGGTGCCAGGGTGTAGGCCCAGCGTGCGGAACAGTTGTTGCTTGCGGGGTGGCAATGTGTCGTATGAGGCGGTGAATGCGGCGCGCACCGCGCGCTGACCGGCGTCGAGTTCGCCGAGCCGATCCTGAGCGGTGCGGAACTCCTTGGCCAGGCCGGTGAGAGTCCAGGCGGGATGATGGGCGAGTCGGCCGGCCAGTAGCACGATCGCCAGCGGCAAGTACCCGCATAACCGGACGATCTCGGCGACGGCCGCGATGTCGTCGCCTTGTGGGTTGCGTTGGGCCAACTGGCAGAACAGGTCGACCGCGCTGCCGGGATCGAGGGTGTCCAGTGGCAGCGGTAGGGCGCTGTCCAGGGCGATGAGTCGGCGGCGGCTGGTGATCAAGGTGAGGCATGCCGGCCCGGCCGGTAGCAACGGTTCGATCTGGTCCTGGTCGCGGGCGTCGTCGAGGATCAGCAGCACCCGCTTGGTGCAGACGCGGTCGCGCCATAGATCACGTCGTGCGTCGAGGGAGTCCGGGATGTGGCTCGGTGCGATGCCGAGGCCGGTGAGCAGGGTGGCCAAGACCTCGGCAGGATCGGCGGGCACCTGTCCTGGGGTGTGGGTGTTCAGTTCGACGAAGAACCTGCCGTCGGGAAACAAGTCGGATAGCAGATGTGCCGCCCGGGTGACCAGGGCGGTTTTTCCGACGCCTGGCATGCCGTCGATGGTGTGGATGGACACGACCCGACCCGGCCCCGCCGCATCCAGAATCCGCTGCACCTCCTCGTCGCGTCCAATGAAGGTGGGGATATCGCGGCGCAGCGAGGTCAGCACCGTCGGGCGTACGGGCTGGACGGTGGCCGCCTTCCATAAACGCCGCCAGGCCGACCGGTTCGTCAAGACCGACGGAACGGGACCGGATGTGTTCCGCGCTAGCGCGATCAACGTCACCAGCACCGGATCCAACGATTCGAATCGGGAGGGCACATTGCGCCCGCTTCGCCAATCGCTGATGCGCTGCATCGATGAGCGCTGGTTCTGTGCTGGGGTGCGGGTGGCCTTGAGCCGTTCCTCGGTGGCGGTCGTGACCCGCTGCAGTGTGGGGTTGCCTGCGGCTTCCCACAGTTCCGCCAACCTGGCTGCGAACAGCGCCCGCGGTGAAGCGTCTTCCGCAATCGCATCCCGACCGGTCCCGTTTATCTCGCAACGCACACTGACACACGATAATGGCCTGGTCCGTGGGTTGCGGTGGGGTGCTAGGCGCTGGCACGAATCGTCGCGCTGGCTTCACGCACTACCTCGCGCGCTGACGGAGCTGACCCCCGCCGCGGCTCACAACGCGTGGGCCGCCATCCTCGGATTCACCATCTCCGAGCTGTGGGGCAATTTACCGAGGATCGTCACCGACACCGACGGACTATTCGACACCCACCTGCGAACGGTATTGCGCGGCATGGGTTTCCGCGCCGAGCGATAACGCGGGCGGGTGCGAACGCCCCGCTAGCTCGCGGTGCCCTTTGCCTCCGCTTGCTTGGCCAGTTCGCCTTCGAACTGCTCGGGGGTGAACTTGAACTTGCCCTTGGGGAAGGCTTTACAGCCTGTCGCCTTGACTTTGTCGGGGAGGGTTGCCGTGCCGGTCTGTGTCTTGTCGGGGGCGAATTTGCCGTCCGGGTTGACGCCGCACACGTAGAACGCGCCCTTCTTGGTGAGGTCGATGATGAAGAAGAAGCCGGTGACCGCTCCGTCTGTCGGGGCTTCGTTGACGGAGGTGCAGCCAGCGGCTGCTACCGGGGCGAGGTTGTCGCCGATGGACTTGCCTGGCTTGATGGTTTTGCAGTGATAGCTGGGGGAGGTTTCGGCGTGTGCGGCCGGGGCAAGGATGAACAACGATGCGACGGTGGTGATTCCAGCCGCGGCGAGGTGGGCGGGTCGGTATGACACGAGGTCGGGTCTCGATTCTGTGGGGACGGTTCGGGGGCCATCCCGCTATTCGGACCCGAGGTGGTTCTGGATTGGTTCGCGCGCCTTAGCCGTTGTCGAAGGCCGTTTGAGCGCGCTGGGCTAGGTCGGCGCCGAGTTTGTAGCCCTGGGCGGCCAGTTCTTCGTGAGCGTGCGGGTCGGTGGTCTCGGTGCCGTAGAGGATTTCGATGGAGGAAGCGGCGATCTCGGAGTAACCGGCGATGCCCTCTTTGAGCTGGAGCGTGATCGCGTCCTTGTAGCCGCGGCGATCGAAGGTGCCCTGCTTGACGCCCGCCAGCGCGATGAAGTGCAGCTCTTTTACCGCGCTCGGGCCGTCGGGGGAGGTGTTCTCGTAGGCCCAGCCTCGGCTGAATACGCGATCGATCCAGCCCTTGGCCAGCGCGGGCAGCGACCACCAGTAGACCGGGAACAGCACGGCGACGACGTCGGCCGATTCGATCAACTCCTGCTCGCGCCGCACGTCGGCGGGAACGTCGCCGAGAAGACGGTGGACCGCGAGATCCGCGGCGGTGAACACCGGGTTGAAGCCGGCGGCCGTCAGGTCATGCGTTGTGGCAGTGGTGTTTCCGTCCGCCTGGATGCCTTGCTCGACCGCGCGGGCGATAGCCCAGGTGGCGGACTGGTGATCCGGGTGGGACACCACGAGCAGTACGTTCGGCTTGCTCCGTTCGTTCGTCATACGGCCAAGGTAAAGTATGACATTAACGTCAATGTCAAGGAGAAGCTCAGGGTGCAGATCAAAGATTTGAGCCAGCTCACCGGCGCGAGCCCGCGCATGCTGCGCCACTACGAGAACGCCGGCGTCCTGACCCCGCGACGCGACCCCAACGGCTACCGGCATTACGGCGACGAAGACATCAAGACCGTGCGGGACATCCGCTGCCTGCTCGCCTCCGGACTCTCGCTCACCGAAGCCGCCGCCCTGATCCACATCGCCTGCACCGCCCCGCAAAGCGCCACCGACCAGGACCGCGACGAGGTGCTCGCCCAACTCGACGAGCGCACCCGCCAATTGGACGCGGGCATCGAACGCCTTCTCGTCGAAAAGGCCAACCTCCGCAAGCTCCGCCAGGACATCAAGGCCGGTCGCTGACCGAGGCAAGCCGGAATCTTCGAGCCCTGATCACCGGCGATGTCTCGTAGTGTGGGTCGTGGACTGCCCACTTGCCGCGGTCCCGGGCCGCGCTGACCAGGCGGTCCCGGGTTGCGGCCGAGCCGAGCGAGGACCATGTCGGACAACGCCACAGCAGGTCGATCGGGTTTCGATGCGGTGATCGCGGCCGCCGACTATCCGGTGTTCGTCGTGACCACACGGGCCGACGGGCGGCAGGCGGGATGCCTGGTCGGGTTCACCTCTCAGGTGAGTATCGAACCGCGGCGGTTTCTGGTCGGCATCTCCAAGAACAACTTCACCTTCGGCGTCGCGATGGCGGCCGAGCGCTTGGCCGTGCATCTGCTCGGTCGTGAACAGTCTTCACTGGCAGCGCTTTTCGGCGCGGAGACCGGCGACGACATCAACAAGTTCGCGCACTGCAAGTGGCAGCCGGGCCCCGGGGAGCTACCCATCTTGGCCGCCGCGGCGGGCTGGTTCACCGGCCGCATCCTCGAACGACACGACCTCGGCGATCACGTCGGCATGCTGATCGAACCGGAGGACGCGTCCGCCCCGCCGCCTACCGACCCGCTGCGCTACAACACCGTCGCAGACCTGAAACCAGGCCACGTGGCATAGCCGGTCAGGCCACCTGGGCCTGCTGCTCGTCCGATGCCTGTTCGCGCAGGGTATTCAAGGTCTTGGACAGAATCCGCGACACCTGCATCTGGGAAACACCGAGTCGTTCGGCGATCTGCGCCTGGGTCAGCGATTCGAAGAACCGCATGATCAGCACCCCGCGTTCCCGCTCGGGCAGCGCGGCGATCAACGGACGTATCGTCATCGATTGTTCGAGCAGTTGGTAGCAGGGTTCCTCCGCGCCGAGGCCGGCCGCGACCGCCAACGGCGCGTTCTCGCCGTCGTCACGAGTCACGGCCTCGATCGAGTTGGCCTGATACCCGTTGCGTGCGATCAACGCCTGGGTCACCTCGCCGACCTCGAGCTCCAGCTCGGCGGCGATCTCCCTTGCGGTGGGTACGCGGCCGAGCCGGTTCGACAGCGTCTCGGTGGCGGGCCCGATCAACTGCTGAATCTCCTTGAGCCTGCGCGGAACTCGCACGGCCCAGGTGTGATCGCGAAAGTGCCTGCGCACCTCGCCCATGATGGTCGGCACGGCGAACGACAGGAACGAACTGCCGCGCGAGACATCGAAGCGGTCCACCGCGAGAACCAAACCCAGCCTGGCGATTTGCTGCAAATCGTCGAAAGCCTCACCGCGACCGGCGAATTTGCGCGCGATGTGCTCGGCAAGCGGCAGGCACAGCCGCATTACTTCCTCGCGCAACTCATTTCGATGCGGGTCGCCCGCCGCGAGTGCGGCCATCTTCTCGAACCACGGCTCGATATTGTCGTAGCTGTCGCCACGCGATTGCGTGCGCCGAGGGGTGTCGGTTCGGTCCTTGGTGAACTCACGTTGCATCGGATGTTCCTCGCTCCCAACTGAATTCGATGGCCGTCGGATACCCGCCGACGTCGAGTTCAAAAGGATCCTGGATCATCTCGGCCGAATCGGTGAGTACCTGAACCAGCTGCCAGCTCAATGGATCGCGGCTGATTTCGACATCGCGCGTCGTCGTCGCGCTGAGTCGCACGCTGAGTCGACGCCGGTTGTAGGTGAACGCGCATCTGAGGGTCGAGCCGGGCACCGCGTCGAGCATCAGCGCGGTCCCCGCTTCGCTGAGCACCAGCCGAATGTCCGGGATCGCGTCGAGCGGGACATCGGCCATCATGCAGGTGGTATCGGTGAGCGCACGGAGCATCCCCAACTCGTGCGGCTCAGCGGCCAGTTCGAGGGCCACTCGGTGTGCGACAACGGCCGTCTGCTGTGGTTCCGATGTCCGGGAAACTACCTTCATCATCTTCACCGCCTCCCAACGATTCACTTGGGCCATACCCGCGTTGCGCCGACCCAACCCGGCTGCCGAGATCTGGATGCGGCGCAGTTGCCGGTGTCACACGGTCGGCGCCGGATTCGGCAACGCGGGAAATTTGACTGCGCGGCATTTCAATACGGTTCCGACACGGGCGACCGACCGTCAACACAGTGTAAAAACCGCAGGTAGCGCGCATACTTACGCGGTGATGGAATCAGGCGCAACGGCAACCGAGGCGGCGACCCATGCGGTCGTCCAGGTGGTCGGTGGCGGCACGCCGCAGGCAACGGGAAGCTTCGGCTTCTGGTTCGCCGATCAGCGATGGCAATGGTCGGACGAGGTCGCCGTGATGCACGGCTACGAGCCGGGGACGGTCACACCGACCACGGAATTGCTGCTGTCACACAAGCATCCGGACGACCGTGCGCAAGTCGCCGAGACGATCGCCAAGTCGTTGCGCAATGCCGAGCCGTTCTGTAGCCGTCACCGGATCATCGATACCACCGGTCAGATGCGCCACGTGATCGTCTTGGGCGACACCATGACCGACGACGACGGCAAAGTCGTCGGCACCACAGGCTACTACGTCGACCTGACCGAAACCTTCGACGAACAGCGCCAGGAGACGCTGGCCAACGCACTGCCGGAACTGTTCGAGGCGCGCGCCGTCATCGAACAGGCCAAGGGCGTGCTGATGCGGGTCTACCGGCTCAACGCCGAGCAGGCCTTCCGGGTGCTGCAGTGGCGGTCGCAGGAAACCAACATCAAGCTGCGCACCCTGGCCACGCGGTTGATCGCCGAACTCGACTCACTGCCCCCGGCGCCGCCGCAGGTGCAGACCGCGTTCGACCATCTGCTGCTGACC
Organism: Nocardia sp. NBC_01499; assembly: GCF_045040275.1. Classification (NCBI taxonomy): domain Bacteria; kingdom Bacillati; phylum Actinomycetota; class Actinomycetes; order Mycobacteriales; family Nocardiaceae; genus Nocardia; species Nocardia sp. NBC_01499. Next base: position 8,208,522 of record NZ_CP109426.1, read on the forward strand.
ATGCATGAGCAGGCCGGACCCGAATAAGAGCCGTCAGGCTTCCGGGCGTCGGGTGGTTTCGCCGGTGCCGGAGCGGCTGACCTCGTAGCCGAGCAGCCGTTCGGCCTCTTCGATGCCGCCCTGCAGGTCGCCGACCGCGTTCATCTTCGACAGGTCGAGGCCGATGGTCACCAGCGTCAGCGCGATCTCCGAAGACAGGCCGGTGATGATCACGCTCGCGCCCATCAGGCCGGACGCGTCGACGGTTTGCACCAGGTGGTTGGCCACGGTCGAGTCGATGGTCGGCACACCGGTGATGTCGATGACGACCACCTTCGCGCGGTTGGCCCGGATCGCGCGCAGCAGCTGTTCGGTGAGCTGGCGGGCGCGCTGCCCGTCGAGCACGCCGATGATCGGCAGGATGAGCAGCTGTTCACGCACCTGGAGAACCGGGGTGGACAGCTCGCGGATCGCCTCCTGCTGCTGGCGGATGATGCGTTCGCGTTCCTCGACGAAGGAGACGCCAACGGTGTTGGCGATGCGGTTGGCAGCCGGTTCGTAGGCGTCGAGCACCGCGTTGAGCAGCTGGAAATCGGCCTGGTATTTCTCGAACAACGAGCGGGCCAGCACGTCACGCAGGAGCAGCACGATGCCGAGGACCTCGTCGGTCTCGACACCTCGCGGAATAATGCGCTCCGACAGATCGCGGGCGTAATCCTGCAGCGCCTCCACCGAACCGGTCTCCAGCACGGCCACGTAGTTGTCATAGACCGAGGTGGCCTCGGAGAACATCTCGTCGGGCGTCATCGCGGTCAGCAACTGCGCCTCGGTGATGCGGCGCGCCCACTCCTCGCGCAGGATGGTTCGGTTCTGCCGCAGGTGTTCGACCAGCTCGGAAAGCAGCCCCTCACTGACACCGTTGGAACTGGTATCCGCCGCGAAAGCAGTAATCGACATCTCGGACAATGCCGCCCTCCGGTCCATCCCACGCACGTCGGCCTCGCGTGCTCGAAAATCCAGTGGCCAGCCGTTTGTTGGACCATTCCACCGCCCGCAGAATCGTATACCTATCGCGGGCGATGCAGCCATCGCAAGGGTGCCGCGCCGGTTTCCGGGCGCGGCGAGCTGGGTACTCCGGCTATCCGCTGCCGTTCCCGCTCTCCGCCAGGCGAATTCGCTCCGGCGCGCTCGGCGCCGGTGTGTGCCTGCCGAGCAGATGGTCGACATCGGTATCGGTGACCGGGTCGAAGCGCAGGTAGGACTCGAACAGGGGCCGGGCGTTCGCCGAGGTTTCCAGGCACACGATCTTGTCCGCGTGATAGGCCAGCGTCCGCACGATGCGGTGCGGCGCGACCGGGACGGCGAGGACGACGCGGACCGCGCCGCGACGATAGGCGGCACGGCAGGCGGTCCGTGCGGTGATGCCGGTGGTGACGCCGTCATCGACGACCAGCGCCGTGCGCCCGCCGAGTTTCGGCTGCGGACCGCTGCGCCGGAACCGTTCCGACAGGCGGTGCAATCGGTCGCGTTCGTGCGATTCGGTCTCGGCGAGTTCCTTGGCGGTCAGGAAGGAACTGCGGACGACGACCTCGTCGATGATGCGGGTTTCGGCCTCGCTGATCGCGCCGAAGGCCAGCTCCGGTTGATAGGGAACGCGAAGCTTGTTGACGACGATCGCGTCGAGCGGCAGTCGCAAGCGCGCCGCGATCTCGTGCGCCACCGTGACGCCGCCGCGGGGGATGCCGAGGACGACGACATCCGGTCCGCGGAAGGCCTGTAATCGGTCGGCGAGCCGACGACCCGCGTCGCGGCGATCGCTGAACAGCGAACGCAGGTGCGCGCGGCGGTCGATCGGGTCACGGGATAAAGCGGGGTCGTCCATACCGTCCCCCGAGCGTCGAGTGGCATGATCCGGAGCCGCGCTTCAGGACTCAGGAGGACATGGCCAATTCTACTCGGCGGTACCGCTTTTGCCGCCGGTTTGTCGCACGGCTACCTTCGAGCTCGCGAAATGCCTTGGGGGAGTGGGTAGATCAGGAACGGCGACGCTGCCGTGACGGCTCTTCCGGCTCGGCGAAATGTGGTGAGGCGGGTTTACGGCCGGTGACCGTCTCGATGATCTCCACGGCGAGGACCGCGACGCGGACATTGCGCCGCTGGGACCTGCCGCGCAGGATGTCGAAGGCTTCGTCACGGTCACAACGACGTTCGGCCATCAGGATGCCGAGCGCCTGATCGATGGTGGAGCGGGAGGCCAGTGTCGCGCGCAGCTGTTCGGTCAGCTTGGCCTGGCGCGCGGTGCCGGTCGCGACGGCGAGCAGCACGCCGAGGTGTTCGGCCGTGAGGGTGGCCGCCCGCCTGGCCCGGTCGGTGAAGCTGTGCGGCCGGGTCGAGTAGAGCGACAGCGCGCCGACCGGCTCGCCGTCGACCGAAAGTGGTTGGGCGTAGATCGAATTGATCCCGTAGGCGAGCATTCGCATCGAATAGCCGCCCCAGCGGTGCTCGGCCGCGACATCGGGCACCGAAACCTGTTGTGCCGTATTGATGGCCTGTAGGCCTGGGTCGTACCCCTCGCTGAACCGGGATTCCTCCATGAGCATCGCGTGCGCGTCGCTGGAACCGCCGACGATGGTGCCCTGCTCACGGGTCAGCGTGACCCCCGTCATCGGGTGGTCCGGCAGCATCCGCGCGACGGTATCGGCGACGGCGCAGAGTGATTCGGCGACGTCGTCGCCGGTCAACAGCAGCGCCGTCAACTCCGACATCCCTAATGCCAGCTCTTCAGCCATGAAATACCTTGACGGTCAACATAATTGGTATCCGTCCTCCAGTACGCGGCGGGCGATCTCCGAGACGGCGATCCCGTCGGCGAAGGCGCGTGCGCGCAACAGCGCCAGCGCCGCGTCGAGATCGCAACTACATTGCACGGCAACCATACCGACCGCCTGATGCACGGCCGCGAGGTAATCGGCATCATCGAACAACGTGCCCCGCGGTGCGTCGTCGTCGGCGGTCGCGTACGAGGCGAGCAGCACCGTGTTGGCGAGGGCGTCGGCCACTTTCTCTGCGGCCGGAGCTATTTCGGTGCGCAGGCCGGCTCGGCTGGTGAACACGCACAGCGCGCCGAGCAGACGGGAGGAGAGCAACGGGACCGCGACCACCGACCGCACGCCGAGCTCGGTCAGTGCCGGGCCGTACTGCGGCCAGCGCGCGGCGAGCTCGGCACCGCCCGCGGCGACGTACTCCCTGCCGTCGAGCACGTCGCGGGCCGGGCCTTCGCCGATCAGCAGTTCGAGATCGTGCGCGGCCCGCGCGGTGACGTCCGAGGCGGCGACCAGTAACTCCTCACCCGCGTGGCCGAACAGGGTGACCGCGGCGTTGTCCATGCCGAGGTGCTGGGCCACCGAGGCCATGAAGACGGGTCGCAGCGTGGCCCGATCGCCGATGTACCACCGTTGCAAGCGCAGGGCGTGCAACCGGTGCAGTCGCGCACAGGCCAGGTGCCGTCCCTCGATCCGTCGATGCAGCTCCGCCATGCGCTGCCGAAATGGCCGCATGGATTCCGGCCGCTCGGTGGCCTGCGCCTCGTATTTCGCGGCAACCGTCGCCGCACGAGCGGCTCGTTCACGCTCGGCGCTGAATTCCTGCCACTCACGGGCAATTTCCTGGTGAGCGTCCGAATACGACCGCACGTTGGCAAGCCTACTCGCTAGAGCTGGTAAAAGCGTTAATTGCCCTGTATGGCAACATTTGTCGGTGGCACTTCCTCCAAGAGCAACACCACGCCGTCACCGGTGCCGTCCAGCGGCGAACAGGTCACCGCGCAGGTGATCGATCGCCCGATCCGATTGACCGCCGGGATCTCCACCGGTCCGTCCCGGTGACCCGTTTTGAGGCAGCGCTGGATGCTCTCGTGCAGCAGTTGCGTCGGCAGCCCGAAGTCGAGCGTGAAGAAAACCTGCTGCTGAACCTCCTCGGAACGCAGTCCCCACATCTCCTCGGCGCCCCGGTTCCAGCTCCTGACCCGCAACTGATCGTCGAGCACGACAACGCCAGCCGCGACACTGGACAGCACACCCTCGAGAAACGTGCGGGTCTCGTTCAGTTCGTCGGTACGCAGCCGCATCTCCTCGTTCATCGTCTCGAGTTCTTCGTTGCCGGACTGAAGTTCTTCGTTGGTGGTTTCGAGTTCCTCGTTGGTCGATTGCAGTTCTTCGTTGGTCGTTTCCAATTCCTCGATGCTGGATTGGAGTTCTTCGTTGGTGGTTTCGAGTTCCTCGTTGGTGGATTGGAGTTCCTCGTATGCCGTCTCGAGTTCTTCCCTTTTCACTTTCACTTCGAGGGAAAGTCGCGTTGACACTGTCGTGTCGATGAAGTTCACCACGACCCCGACATCCGAGCCGTCGCTGCCCCACAGCGGCTGAATATGCACTTCGAAATACTGGACATCGTCAGGGCCGAGCTTGCGTTCGGCCGTGCTGATCCTGATGCTACGGCGTTCGGACACCGCCTGCTGGATCAGCGAGCGCAGTTCGACCGGCCGGTAGGAGATCTCCAGCTCGCTCAGCGGCCTGCCGAGATCGTGCTGGGACAGGCCGAACTGGCTGCGCATCTGATTGTTCAGGATGGAGACCTTGCCCTCGGCGTCGAGGCCGAGCACCCCGAACGGGGCGGTCTCCAGGGCGAGCTCGCCGAGCTGGCGTTTCTTGACCAGGCCCTGCACCTCCTGGCCGAGGTCGACGTCGAGCCGCGCCGGGCTCGGCTGATGTGGCGGCCGGACCTGGCCGGCCCGGCGCCGGAAGATGCGCTGGCGCATGCTCGCCACGCCGAACCGCTCGCCCTCGGAGAGCAATAGTTCCGCCTTGCCGAGGAACAGAAAGCCGCCCTCGCGCAGCGCGAAGCGGTATCGATCCAGGATCTGCGATTGCGCCTCGGCGTTGAAGTACATCAACGTGTTTCGGCACACCAGCAGATCGAGGCGGGAGATGGGCGCGTCGCGGGTGATGTCGTGCCGGCCGAAGATCACCCGGCGGCGCAGGTCCGTGCGGAAGGCGAACTTGTCGCCGACCGGCTCGAAATAGCGGTCGCGCAGCTCGCCGGACAATTGACTGAGCGCCTTCGCCGGATAGACACCGGACCGCGCCTCGCGCAGTGCTTCCTCGTCGACGTCGGTGCCGTAGAGCTTGACCCGTTTCGCGCACTCCTCGATGCCGAGTGCCTCGGCGAACGCGATGGCCAGCGAATAGGTCTCCTCGCCGCTGGAGCAGCCCGCGCTCCAGATCCGGATCTCGCTGTCCGGCTTGGTATTCGCGATCAGTTCCGGCAGCACTTCGCGCTGTAGGTACTGCCAGGCCTCCAGGTCACGGAAGAAGCTGGTGACATTGATCAGGATGGTGTTGAACAGGTGGCGGAATTCCTCGGCGTTGCTCTCCAGCAGGTCGCGATAGTCGAGGTACTCGGCGACCTTGACCTCGTGCATCCGCTTGCGGATACGCCTGGTCAGTGAGGAGCGCTTGTAACCGGTGAAGTCGAACCCGCGCGAATCGCGAATGAACAGCAGCAGATCTTCCAGCGCCGGGTCGACGGTGTCGATGTCTTCACCCGGTGTCGTCATGATCTCCTCGCTCGATTCGGTCACGATGCGCTTTCCACCACGAGACCCCGGATGACGCCCGCGATCTCGTCAAGTGGCACAACGAGATCCACGTCGCCGGTCGCCACGGCGGCGCCAGGCATGCCCTTGAATTCCGCGTCCTCCGGATCCTGCGCGACCACCGTGCCGCCCCGGGATTTGATCGCGCTCACGCCGGTCGCGCCGTCGCTGCCGGACCCGGTCAGCACACAGGCGATCGCGCGTGCGCCGTACTCGCCCGCGACCGACTCGAATAGAAGGTCGGCGGAGGGCCGGACGAAGTGGACGAGCTCGCTGCCGGACAGCGCCAGGACCCCTTTCGGCTCAACGAGTAGGTGGTAGTTCGGCGGCGCGATGTACACGGTTCCGGCCCCCACGGTTTCGCCGGCCTCGGCCAGTTTCACCCGCAATTCGGTTCGGCGCGAAAGCAATTCGGCGAGCACTGTCTTGTGGCGCGGGTCGAGATGCTGCACGACGAGCACGGGAACCGGCAGTGTGGCCGGGAGGGCGCCGAGGACCTTGAAGAGCGCGGTGATACCGCCCGCCGACGAGGCTATGGCGACGACGGCGTACTGATCATCCGTGGACATGGTCGCGCCGACCAGCCGTGAGGTGCACGGGATCAGCGTAACGCGGCGGCAGATACCCGCCCAGCGATAGGTGCGGCCCGGCGCGGCGCGACCAGGGTCTCATCGCCGTCTTCTGCTGCGCAGCTCGCCCATCGGCGCGGCGGCGGTCAGGGTCAGCATCGCCAGGCCGGTGGTGCGGATCATCGAGTCCAGATTGGCGAGGATGTCGACGATGGCGCCGCGGTGTTCGTCGAGTTCGGCGGTGGTCAGCCCGTCGCGATCGAACGCCATGCGGATGGTGTCCAGCCGTAGGCCGGTATCGAACAGTTTCCGGACCAGTCGGTCGCCCAATTCGGTGAACTCGGCGGCGTCGTACAGCTCGGGAGTGGCCTGCTGCGGCGGCGGGCGCGAGGGCGCGGGCTGGACGAGCGCGTCATGGGATACGAGGGTCATGATTCCTCCGGGTTCGGTCGCGGGCACGGAGAGCCACACTTCGGGACTCGGGGATTTTCAACTGAAACTCTACGCTTGAGCCCCAGCTCGGGGGCCTAAGTGGCGGTTACCGGCGGTACCGGCGACGGCCCGCGCGTGTTTGCGTCGGCTCAGGCCGGTTATCCGCCATACGACTGGCCCGAAAAAGGCAGGTCGGTCGAACCCGACGAAAGGGGTTAGACAATGAGCACAGCTGACAAGGCCAAGAACAAGGCTGAGGACCTCGCCGGTCAGGCGAAGGAGAAGTTCGGTAATGCCACCGACGACCAGGACCTGAAGAACGAGGGCAAGGCCGACCAGATCAAGTCCAACCTCAAGGACGCAGGCGAGAAGGTCAAGGACGCCTTCCGCAAGTGACCGATGATCGCAACTGACCGATAATCCGGTCACTGCCGTCGAGCGGGTGCGCGCCCCATCGGGCGCCGCCCGCTCGTCCGCGTCCGTACGCAAAACCTCTCGCGCGCCGCGGATCTGGCGATAGGGTGCAGTGGTCTATCGCGTAGATCAACGGCTCGGGAGGCTCGGGATGATCGCGGCACGGATGGTTGCTGTTGTCGCGTCGGTATTCATCAGTGCGGGGCTAGTAGGGGGAGTGGGGCCCGCCGCGGCCGGCCCGGCGGCGTGTGCGGCGGGAAATCCGTTGCAGCCCACTGCGGAACTGTTCGCGACCGACAACACCGCGACCATCACCGACCCCGACGATCAGCGCCTGCGCACCCGGCTGGACGGGTTCGAGTTGGCGGTCGATGGAATCGCGGTGCAGCACATCGGATTACCCGTCGGTTCGACCTTGGTCAGCGGCGTGTTCTGGTCCGATGAGCGGCAGCAGGCGACCTACGAACGGTCCCGCGAGTTCCATCTGGCCTGTGTCGACGGTGCCGAGCTGCGGCAGATCGCCGATCAGGTGCGCACCAGGTTCCAGCAGGAATCGGTGCTGACCTTCCGGCGGCTCGCGTCGAATTCGCCCGGGGTCGACGCGTTTACGGTCACCATCCGCGGGGTCGACGTGCGGCGGTTCCGGGACGGACTCGTCGCCGATCCGGTGGCCCGCGAACGGCTCGTCGGCGGGTCGGTCACCGAGGCCGACAGCCTGATTCTCGTTGTCGATGTCGCCGATATGGAATTGGCGCAACGATTCGCCGCTGGTATGGGCGGCACCTGGGATGCGGGCAGCGTTCAGTACGGCGATCGCGAGTTCGTCGGCGCCTGAAGGGTTTCCGGCTCAGTGCTCGATCCGGCTCAGGATGTCGCGTAGCGCGCGCAGGTCGTCGGCGGGCAGGGCGGTGACCGAGTCCGGCGCGGGATCCGGCGTGGCCAGTGCCTTGGCGAGTACGGCGCGACCGGCCGTGGTGATGGACACCAGCTTCTTGCGCCGGTTGGTCGGATCTACCTCCCGGACGACGTAACCCAGCTGCTCGAGATCGTTGACCGCGACCGTGGCGGCCGGTGCGTCGATCGCCGCGGCGTGCGCCAGCTCCTTCACGGTCAGCGGCGCGGCCCGCAGTCGGCGCAGCACGCGAATACGACTGAACGGCAAGCCCGTTCGCTCGACCGCGGCGCGCCGCCACGGGTCGCGGGAGTACATCACGACTCGGGTGAGCAGGGCCCAGACCTCGTCGGGTGTCGGGTTGTTATCCGGCATGGACGGGCACCTTCTGTTCCAGCAGCGGGGCGACGCGATCACTCGACCGCTTGGCCCACGGGGTATTCGCGACTATGCCGAGTATGGCGACCCCGGCGGTCAGCACCGCGATCAGCCACCACAGACCCGCACCGGCCAGCGCGCCGCACAGTGCGACACCGATGCTCACGCCAACCTGGCGGCTGGTCGAGGCCACCGCCGACGCGGCGCCCGCCCGATCGAGCGGCATCCCGCTGACCGCCGTGGTGGTGATCGGCGCGTTCACCGTGCCGAAGCCGATGCCGAAGACCGCGAACATGATCACCAGTTGCCACACCGGAGTATTCGGATCGAGCGTGGTGAGCATGATGGCGGCAACGGTCATCATCACACCCGCCACGATCAGTGACGGTTTGGTGCCGACCCGGCCGACCAGTCGGCCGGACAGTGGCGAGACGATCACCATCGCGATGGCCATCGCCAGGTACAGCAGGCCGGTGTGCACCGCCGAATAGTGCCTGACCTGCTGCAGATAGAGCGAGCAGCTGAACAGGAACGCGCCGAGCGCGGCGAAGGAGAAGATGGCGATCACCGTCGCCGAGGCGAACGGCACGCTGCGGAAGAACCGCAGATCGATGAACGGGTCGACGCGGCGTGACTCGTAGAACACGAACGCCGCGAGCGCGATCGCCGAGACAAGGAAGATCACCGGCCTGCGCTCGATCAGCCCGAACACCGTGCTGAACAGGAACACCACCGCGAGCACCTGGCCGATCGGGTCGATGCCGCGCACCGTCGCCGACTTCGATTCCGGCACGAACAGCACCGTCATCACCAGCGCGAGCAGGCAGATCGGCAGATTGATCCAGAACACCGATGCCCAGCCGAGCGCGTCGATCAGCACGCCGCCGACGGTCGGCCCGAGTGCCATCGAGATACCGACCACCGCGCCCCAAACCCCGATCGCACGAGCACGTTCCACCCGTCCGACGAACACCGTGGTGATGATCGACATCGCCACCGGATTGAGCATCGAGCCGCCGATCGCCTGCAAGAACCTGGCGCCGATCAAGACCTCGATGGACGGCGCGAGGCTGCACAGCAGCGAACCGAGCGCGAAGGTGATCAGCCCGATCCGGAACACCCTGCGCCGCCCGAAACGGTCCGCCGTCGCACCCGCCAGCATCAGCAGGCTGGCCAGGGTGAGCGTGTAGACGTCGACAATCCACTGCAGCCGGGACAGCGGCGCGTGCAGATCGCCCTGGATGGTCGGTATCGCGACATTCACGATGGTCGAGTCCATGGAAACGATCAGCAAGCTCAGACAACAGGTGGCCAGCACAAGCGTCTTACGCCGCGCGGTCATCTCCTGGACAGTTGTAATCACACAACTATTGTGACTTCACAACTGTTCCGAACGCAAGGGCTGTGACCCGGCTCGCACAGCCGCGGTCGGCATGCTCGGTGGTCGGGTAGCGACTGTCCTACGCTGACTACAGTTCGTCAGTCCGTTCTAGGGAGTCTCGGTGGGTGCTGCACTTGTCAAGGGGCAGAACGGGTCGCTGGCGCAGCCGAGGGTGGTGGTTTCGGTGCGGACCGAGGCGGCCGTTGATGTGTCCGCGTTGCTGGTGACCGCGGCGGGCAAGGTGCGTTCGGATGCCGACTTCGTGTTCTTCAATCAGCCCGGTGCGCCCGGCGTCGTGTTGCGGACCGGTGTTGCTGCGGCGCTGGAGGTTTCGCTCGCGGAGGTACCGGCGGAGATCGCGCAGCTGCGGGCGGTGATCACGTTGGACGATCCGAATGCTGAGTTCGGGCAGTTCGCGGCGCCGGTGGCGACGGTGGCCGATCCGGCAGGAAAGGTGTTGTACGAGTACCGGATCGAGGGGCTCGGTAGCGAGTCCGTGGTTATCGCGCTCGAGCTGTATCGGCGCGGTGCCGAGTGGAAGGTTCGGGCGGTAGGCCAAGGATACGCAGGCGGATTCGCGGCGCTCGTCACCGATCATGGTGTGCGCGTGGACGATACGCCCGAGCCGCAGCCTACTCCGGCCGCCGCGCCCCAGTTCGCGCAACCCGCAGCGGAACTACCGGTCCGCACTGTGCCCGGCGAGGCCGCGCTCTCCTTCGAGAAGCGCGGAAAGCTCGACATGCGCAAGCGAGCGGTCGCCAAGGTGCTGATCGACAAGGACGCCTGGGGAATTCGCGCACGCGTGGTGCTGGTGATCGACAAGACCGGCAGCATGATCAAGCAGTACCGCACCGAGGTCGTGCATCGCGTGGTGCAGCGGATGATTCCGGTGGCGACCCAACTGGCTGACAGCGGCGCACTGGAGGCCTACCTCTACGCCCATTCCTTCGCCAAGCTGCCCGACATCACCGTCGCGCACGGCGACGAATGGGCAGCCACCTATTTGCACCTCAGCGGCACGCATGCGGGCATCGACTACAGCCGAATCGGCGGCCGCAACGACGAATTGCCGATCATGCGCGACATCATGGCCTCGCTGCACCCCGGCGACGGACCGACCCTGATCCTGTTCTTCACCGACGGCGGTTTCGCGAACAGGCGCGAGATCAGCGCTCTAATGCGGGAGGCCTCGGGGCTGCCCGCCTTCTGGCAGTTCATCGGCCTCGGCCGCGCCAACTACGGCCTGCTGCGCTCGCTCGACGAGATGACCGGCCGAATCGTCGACAACGCTGGCTTTTTCGCGCTCGACGACATCGATCGGGTCGACGACGGCGAGTTGTACACGCGCCTGCTCGGCGAGTTCCCCGACTGGCTGCGGGCGGCCAAGGCGGCGGGCATCCTGCGCTGAGCCGGATGGTGTTCAGTCCTCGGGTACCTGGTCTCGCGCCCACTTGGCCCACTCCTCGTTCATGGCGAAGAAGCGTTCCCCCCACTCCATCGCGATGCGGCCGTACCTGGAGAAGTCGTTGTTCTCCCAGTCGACGGATTCCTTGAGCGCGAGCAGCTCTTGCTGGCTTTTGCCGGATCTGGTCGCGATGCCGTCCAGGTAGTCGACGGCTTCGGCCTGGGAGACCGCGCCGAGGAAGAAGACGCGCAGCAATGTCTCGTTGCGGATCACCCGTTTCGGTCTGGTTTCGGTCAGCCAGTGCCGCAGCTCGGCCAGCCCCGCCTCGGTGATCGTGTATTCCTTGCGGCCGCGTGGGCCCTCGTCCGACACGGCGATCAGCTCGGCGTCGGCGAGCTTGGCGAGCTCGGTGTAGATCTGGCTCTGCGTCGCGGACCAGACGTTGGCCAGCGAGACCTTGAACCGCTGCAGCAGGTCGTACCCGCTGGCGGGACGGTCGGCCAGCAGTCCGAGCATGGCGTAGCGGAGACTCATGTCCCTCACTCTACATTCCACTCTTGACAGGTCGAACATGGAGTCTCTAGTTTTGACGTGTCACAACTGGAATATCGCGGCAACGCGAGTCGAGGAGTTTCGGACATGTCCTACTTGCGCACCTTCGCCCCCTGGATCGTCTACGCCGTGATCCCCTCCGCACATTGGCAGTGGGCCGCACTGATCGCACTACTCATCTCGGCGGTGGAGGTGACCCGCCAGCTCCGAGCCGGCCGCACCGTGGACGCCTTGATCATCGACCTCGGCACGCTGGTCTTCTTCGCGGCGCTGACGGTGCTCGCCTTCGCCAACCCGGACACCGCACTGCATCCCTACAGTCCCGCGCTGTCCTCTGGCGTGCTCGCGCTGATCGCGCTCCTCTCGCTGGCGTTGCGCAAGCCGTTCACCCTCGGCATCGCGAAACAAACCACCCCGCAAGAGCTTTGGCACAACCCGGTGTTCCTGCGCACCAATTACATACTCACCTCGGTCTGGGCCGCGAGCTTTACCATCGGCTGTGTGGTCCTCGCGATGCTGGCACATGCCGGCTCGACACCGCGGACCATCGCGCAGGTGCTCGCGTTCGTGATCCCGGTGGTCTTCACGATCCGCTACGTCTCCTACATCCAGTCCAAGGCGCCCAACGGCGTCGAAGCCTGACCTTTTCGACCAGATCGGTTGTCTCCCATGACTACTCCCGCTCCCCACCTCACCGGCAACTACGCACCCGTCACCGAAGAACTGACCGCCTACGACCTCCCGATCACCGGGCAGATCCCGGCCGAGCTCACCGGCTGGTACCTGCGCAACGGCCCCAATCCGCACGCCGCCGCTTCCCGGCACTGGTTCGTCGGCGACGGCATGGTGCACGGTGTGCGGATCGAGAACGGCCGCGCGGTCTCCTACCGCAATCGCTGGGTTCGCACCACCACCTTCACCGAAGGTGCCCGCGGATATGACGAGATGGGCAACCGGAACCTGGCCGCCGGTGTCGCCAACACCCACGTCATCCGGCACGCGGGCCGCACGCTCGCGCTGGTCGAATCGTCCTATCCGTACGAATTGACCTGCGAACTGGATACCGTCGGCCCCTACGATTTCGACGGCAAGCTGCACACCGCGATGACCGCGCACCCCAAGACCTGTCCGGTCACCGGCGAGCTGCACTTCTTCGGCTACGAGGTGGTCGGCGAGCCGTTCCTGACCTATCACCGCGCCGACGCCGACGGCAACCTGCAGCTCAGCCGTCCCATCGACGTGCCAGCCCCGACGATGCAGCACGACTTCAACCTCACCGCCGAGCATGTCGTATTCATGGATCTTCCGGTTGTTTTCGACCTGGCGACCGCGGCCTCCGGTGACGGGATGCCGTTCCGCTGGAGCGATAGCTACCAGGCGCGGCTCGGGGTGCTGCGGCGCGACGACCCGCACGGCGAGGTCCGCTGGTTCCCGATCGACCCCTGCTACGTCTTCCACACGCTCAACGCCCATGACGAGCCGGGCAAGATCGTGCTGCACGTGATGCGCTATTCCGAGTTGTGGCGCGCCGAATCGCATGTCTTCGACAAGGCGACCCTGTGGCGCTGGACGATTGATCTCAACACCGGCACCGTCGCCGAGGAACAGCTCGATGATCGTGACGCCGAGTTCCCGCGCGTGGACGATCGCCTGGTCGGCCTGGACGCGCGCTTCGGTCATGCCTCGGTGTCCGGCGATTCCGGCGCCCTGGTCCGCTACGACCTGCACACCGGCGCGCAGACCTCGCACGAGTTCGGTCCAGGCCGGATTCCCGGCGAGGCCGCGTTCGCGCCCGCAGACCAGAATCCGGGCGGCAACGGTTATCTCATGACCTACGTCTACAACGCCGAGACCGACCGCAGCGATCTGGCCATCCTGGATGCCACCGACTTGGCCGCCGCGCCAGTCGCCACCATTCACCTGCCGCGCCGGGTCCCGTTCGGGTTCCACGGAAGCTGGCTCGCGGATCAGTAATCCTGGTCGAGGCCGCAGCGGTTCGGTACCGCCGCGGTCTTCCCGTGCCCAGCGAACCCTGACGACTGTTCGGTCGTCGGTGGGTCAACCGGAGATGTTGGGGGAGTGTGCTTCTCGCGCCAGGGCGCGGTCAGGTTCCGATGACGGCGTTCATGATGGTGCCAGCGCTGGTGGCGACGACACCACCGATCATGGCGCCCGCCACCATCTTCGGGGAGTCGAGTCCGCCGCCGGTCCACTTCTCCCACGCGAACTTGCCGCCCGCGTAGATGATGGCGGTGATGCCCGCCAGCAGCACGAACCAGGTGAAGTAGCGGACCAGTTGGAGGAACTTGTCGGAGACCGGCGGAGCCTGGGGGCTGGGGTTGCCGATCTGAGCAAGCAGCGTGTCGTGCACGGCGAGCAGGATCATCGTGGTCAGCTCATTCTGGATTCGGGACAGGGCAGGATTCGCTGACTGCGATGGTATCGGTTTGTTCGCTGCCATGTAGTCGGGTCGGTGCAGCGCAGTGAAGTTCGGTGTCGCTGGGCCCTTGCCGGGGTTGCTGAAGGTCGGGATGATGGGTGGGGCGGGGTGCTCGAAGACCCGGTCGCCGCGCACCGCCGGATCCGTCGGCGGGCTGCCGCTCACTACCGCTTGGGGGCGATTCCGCAGGTGACTTCGCGGAGCATGGGCTCGCAAGCTCGGCCATCGTGGCCGGTGCCGTGCGCTTTCGCACGCGGCGGCCACGGGAGTACCGGCGGGCCCGTATCCTCAACCAAGATCGAATTCATCGGTGGTTTAACAACTTTCGCGTGGCAGCTCGGCGGCGGCAAAGTTGTAGCGGAGCGTAGGGAGTAGACGGTGAGCATCATTCTGACGTCGATCGGGGATACCTTCAACACACTGGCCCAGGTCAGTAACCCGACCCCGGAAGCCCCGCCCCTGTCGGACAAGCTGTTACAGATGGTCCGGTACCTCACCTGGTTCGCGCTGCTGTCGGGAATCCTCGCCATCGTCTACGCGGGCGGCAAGTTCGCCTGGGAGAAGTGGCAGGGTGGTGCGCTGCAATCGCCGAAGATGATCGCGGGCGCCATGATCGGCGGTGTCATCGCGACCAGCGCCGGCACCATCATGAACGCCGTGCTCGGCACATGAGCCTTTGACGGCAAACATTTAGCTATACTTCTGCGCGGATCTCTCGCAATGTCCGATCGGATCGGAAAGCAGGAGAAGAACCTATGGGCGAGACCGACGGCGGACTGTCGCGCCGGACCATGTTCGGCTTGGCGGCAACCGTGGCGGCGGCCGGGTTGTCGGCGTGTGGCAGCTCCGATGACGCGTCGTCCGGTCCCGCCACCGCCTCGCTCGATGCCGCCCAGTCGATCGCCAAGGACGCCTATCTCTTCGGCTTCCCGCTGGTGCTGATGGACGTCACCAGGGCGGCCGCCGAGGCGAGCACTCCGGCCAATCGGTTCCAGCACGCCGCGGCGCTGCCGACGCCCGAGCGCCGGGATGTGGTGCGGCTCAACCTGGACACGCTGTATTCGGTCGCCTGGCTCGACCTGCGGACCGAGCCGATGGTGTTGCAAGTGCCCGCCATGGACGGCGGACGGTACTGGCTGATGCAGCTGCTCGACGCGTGGACGAACACCGCGCACAGCCCGAGCAGCCTTCGGCCGCAAGCGAAGTCGGGACCGCCCTGCACTTATGCCGTCGTCGGACCCGGCTGGTCCGGCACGCTGCCGGACGATGTCACCCCGCTGCCCGTGCCGACGCCGACCGTGTGGCTGATCGGCCGGATCCAGGTCAACGGTGCGGACGACCTGCCAGCGGTGCGCGCCCTCCAGCAACAGCTGCGACTGGTGTCGCTGAGCGACTGGACCGCGGGGCGGCCGCAGGCCCCCGTTGCGCCTGCGCCGCAAGCGGATTCGACACCACCGGCCAAACAGGTAGCCGACATGGACGCGCGGACCTTCTTCGATCGGATGTGCACGGTGCTGGCGACCAACCCGCCGGCCCCCGATGACGCACCCGCCATGAAACGCTTCGCCACCATCGGCATCACACCGGGCGGCCGCGTCAACGGCATTTCCGACGGTGACCTGACCGCGGCGGTCGGCACTGCGCGACAACAGATCCCGGTCTACCTCGACCCGAAGTCGGTGAACGAGAACGGCTGGACCTTCGACCCCGCCATCGGCGCCTACGGAACCAACTACCTGCAACGCGCCGCCGTCGCGTGGAAAGGGTTGGGCGCCAACCTGCCCAAGGATGCCATCTATCCGACGCTGTTCGCCACGGCAGGCGCCAACGGCAGCACCGGCCGATTCCTACTGCACTTCCCGCCGGGCCAGACGCCACCGGTCGACGCCTTCTGGTCGCTCACCGCCTACGACGCCGACAGCTACCTGATGGCCAACCCGGCCGGAATCTACGCGATCGGCCACCAGATCCCGGCGGTGCCCAACCCCGACGGCTCCGTCGATCTCACGGTCCAGCATGCCGACCCGGGCCCAAACGTGCCACCAGGCAACTGGCTGCCGATCCCGGAGTCAGGCCAATTCTCCCTAACCTTGAGGCTGTACGCGCCAAAAGACGAAGCAATCCAGGGCCATTGGCAGCCACCACCCCTGACCCCGATCCCCTGACCCCAGTCGCAACCAAGCGACAGATAGGCACGCCTTCGCACACCAAAAACGCCACCACAGCCAAATGACCACCTCGGGAACCTGCCCCCGCACACCCGCCCAAGGCGACGGCAAAATCCGCACCCGGACTCGGGATCCGCACCGACTTTGGGGGCCCTATTCCGGGTGCGGATCCCGAGTCAGGGTGCGGATTTTGGCGGGACCACCTGGAACTGGTGCTGACGGACCTCGCTGTTGTGCACGGCGTACGTGACGTCACCACAGCCAGATGACCACCTCGGGAACTGGACGTCGCGCACCTGACGTGCGCCTAAAGCCGGGTACGGCAGGCGACGCGCCCACACTACTCACAGGAATACCTGGGTGGGTCTTCAGCTCACTGGGCTGGTTGCGTCGGGAGTTCTTAGCTGTACTCATCCGGTGGGTGTACCTGTCCCAGGGAATGACCGAGTAGTGCTGAGCGCGTCGGGTGCCGTACCCGGCTTTCTCTGCCGCAACCTGGGATGGGCAACGCCTAAGTTCCAGCGTGCGGACCGGCTGTGGTCCCGTTGACTGAGCTTCCGGGATCGAGGCGAGTCGAATGGTTGTGATTCAAGATCAAGTAGCGACCATGTGACTCGCCTCGATTGGGGCGGTGGACGACGTGGGCTGGGTGTGCGTGAACGGTGCGGGCTTTGGTGGCGGTTGAGGATCGAGTAAACGGGTTTTACTAAACGGTGTTCACTCGATCCGGTTCTGTGGTTCTATCTTTTCTGGAACGTGTTCCACACAACGTTGTGAGGTCTGCAGTCCAGACCGGTAGGAGATAGCCGTGACCGTGACCACGCCTGCGATTCCCGCGGGATTCGATTTCACCGACCCCGACATGCTCGCCAGCCGACTGCCCGTGCAGGAGTTCGCCGAGCTGCGCCGCACCGCCCCCGTGTGGTGGTGCGCGCAGTCCGGCCGGGCCAGCGGCTTCGATGACGGCGGCTACTGGGTGGTCTCCAAGCTCGACCACATCAAAGAGATCTCGAAGCACCCGGAACTGTTCTCCTCGCACGAGAACGGCTCCATCATCCGGTTCAACGAGGAAGTGTCCGCGGAGCAGATCGGCATGCTCAACGACATGCTGCTGATCAACCTCGATCCGCCCAAGCACACCAAGGTGCGCCGCATCATCTCCAAGGGCTTCACCCCGCGCGCGATCGAGAACCTGCGTGCTGCGCTCACCGAGCGGGCGGCCAAGATCGTGCACGAGGCGAAGAAATCCGGTGGCGGTGACTTCGTCGAGCAGATCGCCTGTGAGCTGCCGCTGCAGGCGATCGCCGAGCTCATCGGCATCCCGCAGGAGGATCGCAAGAAGATCTTCGACTGGTCCAACCAGATGATCTCCTACGACGATCCCGAATTCGAGGGCGATCACCAGGTCGCGACGGCCGAGGTGATGGGCTACGCGTGGAACATGGCCGAGGACCGCCGCAAGTGCCCGGCCGACGATATCGTCACCCAGCTGGTCAATGCCGATATCGACGGCGAGGGCCTGGCCTCCGACGAGTTCGCCTTCTTCGTCATCCTGCTCTCGGTCGCCGGCAACGAGACCACCCGCAACTCGATCACGCACGGCATGAAGGCCTTTGTGGACAACCCGGACCAGTGGGAGCTCTACAAGGCGCAGCGGCCGCGCACCGCGCCCGACGAGATCGTCCGCTGGGCCACCCCGGTCAACGCCTTCCAGCGCACCGCGACCCAGGACCTCGAGCTCGGCGGTCAGCAGATCAAGAAGGGCCAGCGGCTCGGACTGTTCTACGGCTCGGCCAACTACGACGAGGAAGCATTCCAGGATCCGTTCAGCTTCGACGTGCTGCGCAACCCCAACCCGCACGTCGGCTTCGGCGGCACCGGCACGCACTACTGCGTCGGCGCGAATCTGGCTCGGCTGCAGATCGATCTGATGTTCAACGCCATCGCCGACGCGATGCCGAACCTGCGTCAGGTGGCAGAACCCGTGCGGCTGCGTTCGGGCTGGTTGAACGGCATCAAGCGCTGGGATGTCGAATACGCTTGAATCAGACCATGAGTAACCCCAAACCCCGGGGCCGCTCGCCGGTCGTGACCGACGCTGAGATCCGGCGGGTGGCCAGGACGCTGCTGGTGGAACACGGACAGGCGGCGGTGAGCCTGCGCGCGATCGCGCGTGCGCTCGGCATCACCGCGCCCGCCCTGTACCGCTATTACGGCTCGCTGGACGATCTGCTGGAACGGCTGCGTCTCGAGTTCTGTGCCGATCTCGGCGAGGAGTTATCCGCCGAGATCGCGACGCTGCCCGACGACGGCGTTGTGCAGTTCTTCGCCATCTGCAAGGGATTTCGACGCTGGGCGTTGGCGCACACCAGGGAGTTCACCCTGGTGTTCGCCTCGCCCGGCGGCGGCGAGGCCCGCGCGCTGCGCCGCTTCGACGAGCCGTTCGGGCGGATCTTCCTCGCGGCGGCGGGTCGGCTGCTCGCCAGCTACGACATCGTGACGCCGCCGACCGACGTCATCCCGCCGGAGCTGCGCGAGGATCTGGTGCACTTCCAGACCGAGCTGCTCGCGGCGCTGTCGGAGTCGGGGCAGAAGTTCCCGGCGGAGAAGCTCGACCTCGGCGTGATGTATCTGATGATCCAGATGTGGGCGCGCCTGTACGGGCACGTCACCCTGGAAGTCTTCGGCAACTACCCGATCCCGCTGTCCAACCCCGAGATCCTCTTCGACGCCATGCTGGTCGACCTCGGCCACGCCGTAGGCCTGCTCACCGACTGAGTTCAGATGCGGGCGCCCTTCGCGCGGTTGCAAGAGCGGCACAGGATCTGCAGGTTGGTCGCGCTGGTGGCGCCGCCGCGGCTGAGCGGGATGATGTGGTCGAACTCGAGGTAGTGGCTGTCGCCGCACTCGACGCATTTGCCGCCGTCGCGTTGCCACACTTCGGCTTTCACCTCCTGCGGGATGCTGCGGGTGTCGAGCTGACCTGGGGTGAGGATCAGGCGCTTGGCCACCCGTAGCGCGCCCTCGAGCGCGGCGGCGACGTAGTCCGGGTCGCTGACGGTGAAGGTGGCACCGCCGCGCGACGAGGTCGCCGCGAGTACCACCGCGTTCTGCTCGGTGTGCACGGAAACGATGCGAGACCACAGCAATTCGGTGCCCGTACCGTCGCCGACGAAGCGCAGCTTCTTGTTGCTGACGATCAGCCTGCCCTCGGTGAGTCGCGGGCCGCGCGCCAGCTGACGGACGTGCACCGCGGGCAGATCCAGATGCACCTTCTCCTCGGGATCGAGGTGCAGGCCCGGGGTCCGCATCACCGGCAGATCGCCCGCTCGCAGCCGGGACAGGGTGCGGCCGCGATGCATTCGGCGCCGCAGGTCCTCGATCAGCGGACCGGTCAGGGCCAGTTCGGTGACGGCGTGCTCGAACGCCGCCAGCTCGTCGTGCTCGACCTCACCGTCGGCGAAGATGAAGGTGACCAGCCGCTCCACATAGCTGAGTGCCGCGTCGCGCAATGCCTCGCGGCCCGCGTTCTCCTCGATGCGCTGATAGCGCAACGACGCCCACAGCGACGCCCACTCGGGGCCGCGCGGGCCGTGCGCGGTGAGCACCCGCCACGCCTGGGTGTGCCAGTGCGTCAGGAATTCCTCGATCTCGGTCGCGCAGGACTGGCATGGTGCGAGGCCGCCGAACAGCTTGCGGCGCCGCAGGTTTCCGCATCGAGCGCAGTGCCGGTCGCTCGGCTGGTGCTGCTGGTGGGTGGCGCTGGTCCACTCGGTTCCGTCCCACCAGCGCAGGCGTGCCGGGTTCTCGGGATCCGAATGCCAGTCGGCCAGCTCGGGATTCGGCGGTGCGGCGGGGGCGGGTACCGGGTCGGCCAGGCGGCGCGCGAGATCGACCGGCCGTTGCTGGTGCGCGCGGACGGCGGGCTGGTCGAGCAGATCCGTGTGACGTATCCGTGGATTCGTCGGTGCCTCGCTCTGCTCGAGCGTGGCGTCGACCACCGGAATACGCTCCAGCGTCGGCTGATGTGGCGACCGTCCGCTACCGAAGGGGTTCGCCGGGTGCGATGTTCGCGGCCGGTCATCGACGCTGACCCCGAATTCGGTGACCAGCCCGGACAATCCGGTTTCCCACCCCTGGGCGATGGCGCGGAACCGCCACTGGCCGTCCCTGCGATAGAACTCGCCGAACATCAGCGCGGTGACCGGGTCGGCGTCCTCGATCGCGAACCCGGCCATCGGCCCGTGCGCGTCGTGGATGGTGAGCGACAGGCCCGTGATGTCGCCGAAGGTGCCTTCGTCGACCGATCCGGTGATCACGATCCGATCCACGTCCGCCTCGGTGCGCGGCAGCGAAACACTCAGCCGTGCGGTGCGTGGCGCGGGCTCCTGATCGAGCGTCACCGCCTGCGAAACATGCCGCGGCGCGTTGTAGAACACCAGATCGCGATCCGTGCGCACCGTGCCCGACTCGCCGAGCAAGAGGGCATGCGCGTCTACCGTGTGTGCCGACCGCCACGAAACAACCACGGCAAGAAGGGATGTCGGTACCGCCGCATTGGCGCCTTTGCTGAGTTTCATCGTGTTCGAACTATGCCACGACCCTCCGACACGCCGACTCCGCCGACCCCTCCATTCGGCGGGCCGCACGCCGTCAGCGGCGTTTTCGCGGTGCCGTCCGGTTCAGGTTGCGGCGCGATCCGTCGCCGCGCGCAGCGTGGCCGCGGCCTTGAGCACCATCTCGTGGTACTCGTCCTCGGCGTCGGAATCGAGCACGATCGCGCCGCCAGCGCCGATCCGCCAGCGGCCGTCGAAGCGCACGGCGGTGCGGATGACGATATTGAGGTCGGCGGTGCCGCCGAGCCCGAGGAAGCCGATGGTGCCCGAGTAGATGCCGCGCGCTTCGGTTTCCAGCTCGTCGATGATCTCCATGGTGCGCAGCTTCGGCGCGCCGGTCATCGAGCCGCCGGGGAAACACGCACGCAGGCAGTCGATCACGCCGACGCCGGGGCGCAGCGTGCCGCGCACCGTGGAAACCAGTTGGTGCATGGTCATATACGGCTCGGTGGCCATCAGCTTGGGCACGTGCACGCTGCCGATCTCGCACACCCGGCCGAGATCGTTGCGTAACAGGTCGACGATCATCAGATTCTCTGCCCTGGTCTTCGGGCTGTCGGCCAGTTCGCGGGCCAGCCGCTCGTCCTCGGCGGGGGTCGCGCCGCGCGGGGCGGTGCCCTTGATCGGCTTGCTCTCCACCGTGCGGCTTCGGTCGATCTTCAGGAAGCGTTCCGGTGAGGAGCAGGCGATTTCGAGGTCGTCGAAGCGCAGGTACGCCGCGTACGGCGCCGGATTGCAGCGGCGAAGGGTGCGGTAGAAGTCGAGGCCGCCGTCCTCGACGGCGGGCACGGTCGCGCTGTCGGTGAGGCAGATCTCGTAGGATTCGCCCGCGAGCAGCCGCTCCCGGCAGACCGCGATATCGGCGAGGTAGCGGTCCCGGCCGCGGGTGAGCAGCGGTTCGACGGCGTCACCGTCGGACGGCACGTCGAGGGTCGGTGGATTCGCCCAGGTGGGAAGGCTTTCCAGGGTTTCCCCGGTGTCGCGCAGCCAGTCGGCGCCCGCGCGCAGCGAGTCGGCCGTTGAATCCGTCAGGGACAGCAGATGGGTGCGGCCGCCGACATGATCGACCACCACGATCCGGTCGGCGAAGATCCATTGCGCGTCCGGTGTCGGGGCGCGATGGGCCGCCTGCCCGCCGCAATCGGCCTTCACCTCATAACCCAGGTACCCGACGTAGCCGCCCGCGAAATCGAAAGGCAGATCGGGCAGTTCGAGCTGCCGCAGCCGCAACTCGGCGGCCAGATAGTCGAGGATCCCGCCCGCGACGACGCGCCGGTTCCCGTCCGACGATTCGACGGTCACCTCGCCCGTGCCCACCCGGTAGCGCACCACCTCCGCTAGCGGTCCGCTCGCATCACCCAGGAACGAGAACCGATCGAGCCCCGGCTCGACATGCTCGCTGTCGAGCCAGAACGCGGTGGGGGAGTTGCCGTACAGCCGGACGAACGCGCTCTCGGTATCGATCGCCCGCTCGAGCACGGCATGCTGCAACTGCCAATGCCGAGGCGGCCCGCCGTAGCGATCAAGGACGTCGGCACGCGCCGCACCGGGGGTACTGCTCAGCGGACCGCTTCCCATCGCGCCGAATTGCTCGACCAGGGCGGGGAATTGCTCGGGAGCCAGCGCGGGCGTGCTGGATTGCGTTGTCGCCGAACGAGATTGCGAGACGCCCGGCTGCGGGATGGTCACCGGCCGCAGCCGCATCGTCACCGGCTCCGGCCGTCCGGCGATCGGCCCGGCGGCTCGGTTCGCCTGCTCCCGATGTGCCGCAGTCAGTTTCGCGAAGTTGCGCAGCAGCGCGGCGCCGAATTCGCTGGCGATCGACTCGGGATGGAACTGCACACCCCACTGCGGCCGACTGCGATGCCGTACCCCCATGATCACGCCGTCGGCGGCCGTCGCGGTGATCTCCAGGCTGTCCGGCAGCGGCGGCTCGGCGCACAGCGAGTGGTATCGGACGGCGGTGAAACCCTGGGGGATGCCGGCGAACAGGTCGCGGTCGTCGTGCTCGATCCGGTCCAGATAGCCGTGTAGCGCGGCCGGTGCGGCGGCGACGGTGCCGCCCGCGGCGACCACGATGCCCTGATGGCCGAGGCACACGCCGAGCAGCGGCAGGTCCGTTTCGGCGATTACCGCGGCCGAGATTCCGACATCGCGCGCGACGTCCGGTCGGCCTGGTCCCGGCGAGATGACGATGTTGTCGAAACGGGCCAATTCGAGGTCCCCGGCCTCGTCATTGCGCACGACAGTCGGCTCGATGCCGTTCACCTCGCTGATCAGCTGATACAGGTTGTAGGTGAACGAGTCGTAATTGTCGATCAACAACGTGCGCATGGTGCAAGAAACCCTACGCCGCACCGACTGGGTCCAACTGTTGTCCAGTGCCGTCAGTTGGGTTCGACGGGTGGTGCACAATGTTGGGCATGTCTGTTGCGCAACCGGCCGGTGTGGACCAAGCACTCGTTGACTTCGCCCTCGTCGGCAAGTGGATGGATGAGCAGGGCTTGCCCGCAGGGGAATTCGAGGAGGTGACCTCGCTCGGCGGCGGGACGCAGAACGTCATGCTCCGGTTCGGTCGCGGCGGCACGGACTACGTACTGCGCCGCGGCCCGAAGCATTTGCGCGCCAAGAGCAACGATGTGATCCGGCGCGAGGCCAGGCTGCTCGCCGCCATCAACGGCACCGACGTGCGCGCGCCCCGGGTGATCGCGGCCTGCCCCGACGACTCGGTGATCGGCGCGGTCTTCTACCTGATGGAACCGATCGACGGCTTCAATCCCGCCAACGAGCTGCCGGAGTTGCATGCGGGCGATGCGGCGATCCGCAAGGAGATGGGTCTGTCCGCGGTCGAGGCCATCGCCCGGCTCGGCGCGCTCGATTATCAAGCCCTCGGATTGGCCGACTACGGCAAGCCCGACGGCTTCCTGGAACGTCAGGTGCCGCGCTGGCTCGGCGAATTGGCGTCGTACTCGGCCAACGAGGGTTATCCGGGCCCGGAGATCCCCGGCGTCGAGCGGACCGGTGAGTGGCTTGACCGCAATCGGCCCGCGCAGTGGTCGCCGGGCATCCTGCACGGCGACTGCCATCTCGCGAACATGATGTTCGCCTTCGACGGCCCGCAGGTCGCGGCGATGGTCGACTGGGAGATGTCCACCATCGGCGATCCGCTGCTCGATCTCGGCTGGCAGATCGCGACCCGGCCGGAACCGGGCACCGTCGGCGCCGCGCTGATCGGCAAGATCGGTGCCGCGGGCGGACTGCCGACCTCGGACGAGATGGTGGCCCACTACGGACAGTTCTCCGACCGCGACCTCAGCGCCGTCCCCTGGTACACCGTGCTCGCCTGCTTCAAGCTCGGCATCGTGCTCGAGGGCACGCACGCACGCGCGTTCGCCGGCAAGGCGCCCAAGCAGGTCGGTGACTTCCTGCACGCCATCACGCTGGAGTTGTTCGAGCGCGCGCATCGTCTGATGGAGTAATTGTCGGGATGTTGCCGACAGTCGGCTGAATATCGGTGGTTGCCGATATTCGGCCAGGTTACGTTGGGCGCATGCCGATCGTTCCTGATGCGAAGAACTGGACCTGGGTGGTCGAACGTGCTTGTCCCGATTGTGGATTCGACCCCGCCGCGATCGGCTACGAGGACGTGCCGTCGCTGACGCGGCAGAGCGCGTCTCGAATCGCCGAGGTGCTCGCCCGCCCTGACGCCAGGGTTCGCCCGGACGACTCGACCTGGTCGCCGCTGGAGTACGCCGCGCACGTCCGTGACGTGTGCCGCCTCTTCGATATCCGCCTCGCTCAAATGCTGCGCGGTGCGGTCGACGGCACCGTCCCGCGCTTCGCGAACTGGGACCAGGACGAGACCGCCGTGACCGACCGCTACGACCAGCAGGACCCGGCGTGGGTCGCCACCGAACTCGCCGTGGCGGCCGACGCGGTCGCGCACGCCTTCGAGTCCGTGCTGCCCGATCAGCGCGACCGCCGCGGCGAGCGCAGCGACGGTGCGGCCTTCACGGTCGATTCGTTCGCGCGCTACTTCCTCCACGATCTCGTCCATCACGTGCACGACGTGCGCGGCTGATTTTCGACCCAAGACTAGAACGTGTTCCGGACCGTCGATCGCCGATACCGCTGAATTTCCAACTCGGTACTAGAACGCGTTCCACTTTTGGCTTAGTGTGGGTGCAGTCACATATAAGCACGTGCATGCGAGAGGGTCGACAGGAATGAAGACGAAGGGCGCGATCCTGTGGGGGATCGACCAACCATGGTCGGTAGAAGAGATCGAGGTCGGCGATCCGGTCTCCGGTGAGGTGCAGATCCGACTGGAGACAGCGGGCATGTGCCATTCGGATCATCACATCGTCACCGGTGCGACGCCGATGCCTGCCTTCCCGGTCATGGGCGGGCACGAGGGCGCCGGCGTGATCACCAAGCTCGGGCCGAACTGTCCCACCGATCTGGCGGTGGGCGATCATGTCATCCTGTCGTTCATCCCCGCGTGCGGGCGCTGTCCGTCCTGCGTGAGCGGCAATATGGCGCTGTGCGATCTGGGCGCCGGCCTGCTGATGGGTCAGTCGATCAGCGACGGCACCTACCGGATCCAGGCGCGCGGCGAGAACGTCATCCCGATGTGCCTGCTCGGCACGTTCGCGCCGTACATGACGGTGCACCACACCTCGGTCGTGAAGATCGATCCGAGCATCCCGTTCGAGGTGGCCTGCCTGGTCGGCTGCGGCGTGCCGACCGGCTTCGGCTCGGCAACCCATGTCGCGCAGGTCGAGCCAGGCGAGACCGTGGTGATCGCCGGCATCGGCGGGGTCGGCATGAGCGCGCTGCAGGGCGCGGTGCTCTCCGGCGCGTCGAAAGTCGTTGCGATCGACCCGAATCCGTGGAAGCGCGAGCAGGCGCAGAAGTTCGGCGCCACGCACACCTACGAGAGCATGGCCGCCGCGATCATGCCGCTGATGGACGCCACCGAGGGACGGATGGCCGAGAAGGTCATTCTCACCATGGGCGAAATGCACGGCGACTACGTCGAAGAGGGCCTGATCCTCACCGCCAAGGCAGGCACCCTTGTCGTCACCTCGATGGGCCGGATGGACGCCGGCGACGTCAAGATGAACAGCTTCCTGCTGTCCATGCTGCAGAAGACCGTGAAGGGCACCATCTTCGGCGGCGGCAACGCCCGCCAGGACGCCCCGAACCTGCTCCGCCTCTACAAGGCGGGCCAGCTCAACCTCGACGACATGGTCACCCGCACCTACGCCCTGGAGGAGATCAACCAGGGCTACCAGGACATGCTGGACGGCAAGAACATTCGCGGCATCATCAAGTACACCGAAGCCGACTGGTAAACAGCGTGCGGCCAGTTGCTAGCCCAGTTCGAGGAGGATGTCCTTGGGGTGGGTTGGCGGCAGGTCGTTGAGGCGGACGTCGATGAAGTGCACGGTTCGGGTCTGATCGAGGATGAGCGTGGTCGGGTGCGGGAGTTCCCAATCGCCTTCGGAGTTGCGGGTTTTGGCCGCGTAACGAGCCATTTCGATGGCGTCGATCGGGTCAGGGTCCACGAGGTCTCTGATACCGAGGGCACTGGCGAACTCGTTGCCGATGTCGGAAAGCAACGGGAAGATCAAGCTGTTCAGGTCCCTGGTGTATTGCGATCCGTCGGGAGTTTGCGGACTGATCCCGACCAGTTGGACGCGGCGGCGGGCCAGCTCGGGCAGTAGTTCCCGCTGATATCGGCGCAAAGTCTCGGCGCAGCGCGTGGACCAGGTGCCGTGATAAAAGATGAAAACGGCACGGTGGTTCGCGACGATCTCGCCGAGCGTGATCGGCTGGCCTGCCTCGTCGAGCAGCGTCAGATCGGGCACGGTGTCACCGGGCGATGCCGAGTCCTTGGTCCTGATAACCGCACCGCGAACGTGGAGCTGGCTGAGCTTGGTTTCGACCTCGTCCAATTGCGCGCGGATCTGCGACACGTTGCGAAGTTTGCCGAATCTATCGGGACCGCTTGGCATTAGAACCTTTTCCCCGGCACAGCCGATCGACATCGAGACCTCGATCATCATGCCGCCCGCCGAGCGGCGGGCGAAGACCCTTTTCCTATGGGCTTCAGGAGCGGGTGGCGAGCGTGGTCGCGATCTGTGCGATGAGGTCGTAGGGGATGGGTTTGGTCAACGGGAACTTCACTGTTCCCTTGCCGGCCCGATATGGTTCGACGGCGCGGTTGAAGGCTTTGTCGCCGTCCGGGATCGGATAGAGGCTGATGTGTTTCTTCCATCCGGCGAAGTGGACGGTGTTGTGACCGTTCACTTTGAAGGCGGGGATGTCGTAGCTGATCGCCTCCGTCGCCTCCGGTAGGGCGCGCTGGATGGTGTGCCGGATTTCCTCGAGGATGCCGCGGACGTCTTCGGGAAACGCGGCGATGTATGTGTCGATGGTTGCGGGCTGCTCTGCCACGAGGTCCCTCGATTCCGTGCTTGGTATCGATCGAATCGGTGAAGAATGGGTGCAGCCTCATCAGTGTAAGCAGCTCGGACGCCCGGTTAAAGGGTCTTCTGATACCAGCACTCCGCATACATCTCGTCGTTGTGCGCCGTCGACTCCACGTACCCGAGCCGGGCATACAGCGCCCTCGCCTCCACTAGATCGCGCCGGGTATCGAGCACGATCCGCTCAGCGCCGAGCGCCCGCGCCTGTCGTTCCGCGGCCTCCCCGAGAAATGCGGCCCCACCCTGACCTCGCATATCCGCGCGCAGGAACATCCGCTTCAGCTCCGCGGTCGAGTCATCGAGCAGACGCACCCCGGCCGACCCGACGGGCTCACCCCCATACCGGGCGACCAGCAACACGCCACGAGGCGGCACGAACTCGGCCCCGCTCGTCGCCGCGATCCCGCGCTCGAGTTCCGCCGGATCGGTCACCCGCCTTTCGTGCAGCTGATACCACCGGTCGCTGACCTCGGTGTAGTAGGCGCGCCACAGCGCGGCGGCGACGGGGGAGCCGAAGTCTTCGGGGGCGACAGTCCATGCGGCCGGAGCACTCATCCCGTCATTGTCAGGGAAGGAACTTCACCCGGTCACGTCAATTGTGCTCGCGCAGTGCGGTTCCTGAGAACAATGGGCGCACCGGAGAAAGGGGCGCGTGATGCGTAACCGAATTATCTTGTCCTCGGCGGCAATTGTCGCCGCGCTGTGCACGGTCGGGAGTGGACCGGCGAATGCGGAGCCGGGTGTCCCGGTCGTCACTCACCCGCAGGAGGTGCCGTTCGAGTATCGAGCGGGTGAGGTGTGTGCCTTCCCGGCGCATGTCGAATTCCCGGTGAGCGATCTGACGCAGCGCACCTGGTATGACGATCAGGGCCGCCCGCTATTCGCCACGGAGACAGGCGCATTGGTGTTGCGTGCGACGAATCTGGCCACGGGCCGGACGGTGGACCGTGACATATCCGGTGACGGCACACTGGTCTATCCGACGCGCGATCCCGGTGACTTCGTCCTGAGCGGCGGGGATTGGTCCGCGGGCATGCACGGGACGGACAGTCCGGCCTCGGCTCAGCACCACTGGTACATCTCACGAGGATTCATGTCCGTCCGTGTGACATCGAAGGGCGGCCAGACCACTCGGCAACTCCTCGCACTGGTCGGCCCGTACGAGGATCTTTGTGCGGCACTGAGCAATTGACTCGCGCTCAGCTGGTGCAGCGGCGCAGGGCCTCGCGGAGGTTGCGGCTGCGGACGTCGTCGAGGACGGCGAGGCCGAGCCGGTTCATCGAGTAGCCGAAGCCGAGACCCGTTGCGGGGTCGGCGAATCCGAAGGAGCCGCCGAGTCCGGTGGTGCCGTAGGCGCGCTTGTCGGAACCGAAGCGGAACTCGCCGCCGGACTTGCGGAAGCCGAGGTGGTAGCGAGTCTTGATGTGCAGCACCAGATCTCCGGCGGGGACATCGTCGGCGGTGTCCGCGGCGGCCAGCTGGCCGAGCAGGGCGTCGCCGATGGGGAGCGCGCCGGTGCGCCCTGCCGCTGCACCGTAGACACGGGCCAACGCACGGGCATTGCCGACACCGTTGGAGCCGGGCAGTTCGACCTCGAGGAACTCGCGGCGCGTCGCCCGCGCGGGACTGCCCGTGCGCGGATTGCTCAGAGCGGCGTAGGCGTGGCCGCGCTTGGCGACGAACTCGGCGCCGATGCGCAGCGGAACGTCACGTTCGTAGCGCAGCGCGTCCATGCCGCGGGTGGCGGCCATGGTGGCGATGCGCTCCAACCCTTGGTCGGCGGGCAGTCCGATGAAGAAATCCAGGCCGAGCGGTTTCGCGAAGTCCTCCGCGAAGATTCGCCCGAGCGTGCGGTGCTTCGGGTCGACCCGGCGCAGCAGTTCGCCTTGATAGAGCCCGAGGGTGATCGCGTGATAGCCATGCCTGGTACCCGGCCGCCACGCGGGCTTCTGCGCGGCGAGGATCGCTGCGAGCCCGTCCAGGTCGGCGATCTGACTCAGCCGCACCACCGAATCCAGGCCGGACAGCCCGGCCTGATGATCGATCAGCTGACGCACGGTGATCTTGTCCTTACCGTGCGCGGCGAACTCGGGCCAGTACTTCGCGACCGGCTGTTCATAGTCGAGCAGCCCCTTCGACACCGCCGCCGCGAGCGTGAACGCGGCAAGCCCCTTCGTCGAGGAGAACACCGGAACGATCGTGTCCCGCTCCCACGGCAAGGTGCGGTGCCGATCACGATGGCCAGCCCACAGATCCACCACCGCCCGGTCGCCCGCGTACACCGCGACCGCTGCCCCGATTTCGCCGTGCTGTGCGAAGTTGCGCCGGAAAGCGTCGGCGACGGGCCCGAAGCCGGACTCGACCTCGCCGTGGATCGTTAGCTGCTCACTCATGGTTATTCGATCGTAACGGCGTTCTTCTCGTACGCTCGCTGAGTGCGTTCACTCGAGCAGATCAGCGATTGGCCGGTCCGGCACGCGGCGGCCGCGGTCGTCACCCGTGACGGCGCGACGACGAGCCAGGGCGAGGTGGATCGGGTGTTCCCGCTCGCCTCGGTGACCAAGCCGTTGGTGGCCTATGCGGTACTCGTCGCGGTGGAGGAGGGGGCGATCGAACTCGATCAGCCCGCCGGGCCGCCGGGGTCGACGGTGCGGCACCTGCTGGCGCATGCGTCGGGACTCGCCTTCGACACCAGCGATATCCAGGCCGCGCCAGGCACCCGCCGCATCTACTCGAGCATCGGATTCGAGGTGCTCGCGCGATTCGTCACCGAGCAGACCGGGATCGCGTTCGAGGAATACCTGCACGACGCGGTATTCGAGCCACTCGGCATGACCGACTCGGCACTGGCCGGGCCCGCCGGACACGCTGGCCGGTCGAGCGCCGCCGATCTGGCCCGTTTCGCCGCGGAATTGCTGAACCCCCGATTGCTCTCCGCGCAGACGCACGCCGAGGCGACCTCGGTCCAATTCCCCGGACTCAATGGCGTGCTGCCCGGCTACGGTTCGCAGCGCCCCAATGACTGGGGTCTGGGTTTCGAGATTCGTGACGGGAAGACTCCGCATTGGACAGGCAGCGCCAATTCGGGGGGAACCTATGGTCATTTCGGGCAGTCCGGCACGTTTCTGTGGGTGGACCCCGCGTCGTCGTTGGCGTGTCTCGTATTGACCGACCAGAATTTCGGCGACTGGGCGAGAGCAGCCTGGCCGCCCCTCAGTGATGCGGTTATTGCGGAGGCGACACTCCCACGCAACACGGCGGTGAAGTAACACACGTAACATCGGACACTCCAGTACACTCAGGCAACACCAGCAGACGGGCTCGTTGGGGAAGACGTCCCCCGTCGACGCTGGAGGTGTTAGTAGTGCGCGCATCGAGTCAGTTCGCGGACGTGACGGCGGGTGTGGTGTACATCCACTCGTCGCCCGCTGCGGTGTGCCCGCACGTCGAATGGGCGCTCACCTCCGCACTCGGCTCGCCAGCCAAATTGCGCTGGACCGCACAACCCGCCGACGGCCAACTGCGCGCAACCAGCGAATGGATGGGACCGGTAGGCACCGCCGCCCGCATTGCCCAGTCATTGCGGTCCTGGCCGGTGCTGCGTTTCGAGGTCACCGAGGACCCCAGTGAGGGGGTGGACGGTGAGCGCTACTGTTTCGTGCCGGGCCTCGGGCTCTGGCACGGTTCCACCAGCGCCAACGGTGATGTCACGCTCGGTGAAATGCGACTGCGCGCAATGCTCCAAGCCGCTGGCGAACTCGGCAAATACAACACCTACGACCTGGCCGCCGAAATCGATCGCGCACTCGGGACGCCATGGGATGAAGACTTGGAGATCTATCGCTACGGCACCGAATCCGGCGCCGAGGTGACCTGGCTGCGGCGAGACGTGGGTTAGTCCTTACTTCAGCATGTATGCGTTATCGGACACGGTGAATCCGTGCCCATCGCCGGTCTCGCAGCTGACGCCGGTTTGTTCGTGAATCACGCACTGCGTCTTGGCGATACGCAGAACAACGTTGTAGGGCAGGATCTTTGAGTCGACAGCGGCCGTGGGCGAACAGGCGCGGACGAACCCGCCCTCGTTTCCACGCGACACGGAGATCGTGTTGGGCTCGCTCATCTTGCCCGCGCAATCGTGGACCAGCGGGACATCCGGCGGAAATTGTCCATTGCAGCCCGCATGGCCGTCGACGATGCTGCACCAAAACTGTCCGCTCGGGGACTTGAAGGCGGTGCCGTAACCGCTCTGGTAATCGGCGGGCGCGACCGACGCGCTCGTCGCCGGTGCGGCGGGTGTCTCGGCTCCACACCCGGCAGCCAACCCCAGCACCGCCACCACGATTCCGAACCGAATCGCCCGTGCCCCAGCCCGCGGTCCTAGTGCCTCGAACCTCATCGAGATCCCCTCCGTAAGGCGGCCGCGCCAGATTCCGCCGCAACCAACCACCCAGTCATGGTTCCATCAAAATTCTTCTGCACCAACATCTTCGGAGCAAGAGCGAAACCCGGAATCCCCCTATAAGTGGTGTCACGGACGACTCAGGTAGCGGCAGCCACGATTGCCGCGGAGCGCGGAGCGCGATCGGTACACGGCTGACCGAGAAACACTTTGATTCGACGCCGCGTCGTTGCCGCCCGGTGCGCCCGGCGGCAACGACCCGTTTCCATTCGGCCCATTGGGCTTCCACGTTGCGCCGGGCCGCCAGTAGATCGGGTAGCGCAAGCTCGGCGCCGCAGACGCGGCACCATGCCTCGATGTCCGCCTCGGAAGGCGGGCGCTTGCCGAGTTCGATGCGGCTGGTTTTGGTCCAGTGCCAGCCTGCGGAGGCGGACAGTTCCCGGCCGCTGAGCCCGGCGTCTTTGCGGAGCTCCCGTAGTCGGGCTCCCAAAGCTTGCCGGGCCCGATCGGCTCCGCTTACTGCCACCGGTACTGCTGGTGCGGAATCGCTTTGGCCCACACCCGATCTCGGATCGAACAGGCGTACTCGACGATAACCGGATCGGCGGTGGCTGCGACGCCGCCGAGCAATCGCACATACATGATTAGCCCCCAGTATTAGTTGGAGCGGATAGGAGCCCATGGTCGGGCTATTGAATGTGCTAGGTCAATGGATTCGGCACCGTTTGGCACCTTTGTAGGTTGGTCGCCGCCCGGCTCTTAGCGTCGATAGTGGCGCTCAGGATGAAACCCAGATCCGCAGTGTCGCAAAGCGGCTCGGCTACGAACTCCGCAAGACTGTGGTGTTCGGGCCGCGGACCGAACACCCGGTCAGCGAGTTGCTTGCCGTCGTCCGGCGGACGACGGCGGAAGCTGTGGTCACGCCCGGCGCAGCGCATTTCGGCGGTGAGATCCCGGAGTCGTTGGTTCGAGTATGTGACGTGATCACCGTGTCGCCGGAAAACACTTACGCGCGTTGGGCTTTGCCGCCGACCTGTAGGTAGACCGCTGGGGGTGGGTTCAGCGGAGGTCGGTGGAGAGGGCTTGGCTTACTTCGGTGAGTAGGGGGACGGCTCGGTCTACTAGTTGTTCGGACATTCGGCCTACGGGGCCGGAGATGGAGATGGCTAGGTGGGCGGGGGCTTGGGGGACGGCTACGGCTACGCAGCGGACGCCGAGTTCTTGTTCGCCGTCGTCGATGGCGTAGCCGTTGGTTGCCGCGGTGGCGAGTTGGCGGGTGAACTCTTCGGGGTCGGTGATGGTGTGTTCGGTGTAGCGGGGCATTCCGTTGCGCTGCAATAGTTCTCGGGTGCGCTCGGGGGGCATGCCCGCCAGCAGGGCTTTGCCGACCGCGGTGCAGTGCGGCAGGACCCGGCGGCCGACCTCGGTGAACATGCGCATCGAATGGCGGGACGGGACCTGGGCGACGTAGACGATCTGATCACCGTCGAGCATGGCCATGTTGGCGGATTCGCCGAGTTCGTCGACGAGCCGGGCCAGGTGCGGGCGGGCGCGCAGGCCGAGCATGTGCGCGGAGCTTTCGCCGAGCTTGATCAGCTTCGGGCCGAGGACGTATTGGCGGGAGGGTTCCTGGCGGAGGTAGCCGAGGTCGACGAGCGTGCGGACCAGCCGGTGGATGGTCGGTAGCGGCAGGCCGGAGGCGGTGGCGAGCTGCGAAAGGCCCATCATGCCGCCCTCGTCGGCCATGGTTTCGAGCAGGCCGAACGCGCGCTCGATCGACTGGACGCCGCCGGTGCGTCCCTTGGCTTCACTCGCTGCGGTCACTGCTGCCTCCACGTTTCCGGATGGTGGAAGCCTACCGGCGGTCAGGCGGCGGCCGAGAACTGTCCAGCCCCTTCGACGTTCCTTGACCAGGTCAGGTCCGACTCTTAAGCTATTCCGTATATCAGAATAGTTTTTCCGCATTGTGGAATTGAAGGGTTCATGGGTCATTCACTTCGCTACGAGGTCAACTGCTCGATCCTGTTCACCGAGCTGCCCCTGCTCGAACGACCGGCGGCGGTGCGCAGGGCCGGATTCGATGCGGTCGAGTTCTGGTGGCCCTTCGACCGCGCGGTGCCCGGTGACAAGGAGGTCGACGCCTTCGTCGCCGCTGTCGAAAACGCCGGAGTGTCCCTGGTCGGCCTGAACTTCGCCGCCGGTGACATGCCGGCCGGTGACCGCGGCCTGCTTTCCTGGCCCGCGCGGTCCGCGGAGTTCCGCGACAACATCGACGTCACCATCGAGATCGGCGAACGCCTCGGCTGCCGAGCGTTCAACGCGCTCTACGGCAATCGGATCGACGGGGCCGCCGCCGCGGCGCAGGACGAGTTGGCGACCGAAAACCTCGCTCTCGCAGCGGGAGCCGCCGCCCGCATCGGTGGCACGGTGCTGGTCGAGCCGGTGAGCGGCGCGGATCGCTATCCGCTTCGCACCGCGGCCGACGCGCTGGCTGTCATCGACCGGGTGCAAACATCAACGGGCGCAACGAATATCGGGCTGCTCGCGGATCTATACCACCTGGCGGTCAACGGCGACGACGTCGACAAGGTCATCGCGGAGCACACCGCCCGGATCGCGCACGTACAGATCGCCGACAGTCCGGGCAGGCACCAACCCGGTAGCGGCGAACTGCCGTTGCCGCGGCAACTCGCCGAACTCGAGACCCGCGGCTACCTCGGCTGGGTCGGACTCGAGTACAAGCCGTCCGGAAGCTCCGCCGACAGCTTCGATTGGCTGCCGCGCGAGCGTCGCGGGACAACCGCGTAAACCATTGTCGAGTAACGACTTCAGGGATCACCGATGACCAACATCGCATTCATAGGGCTTGGCATCATGGGCAGCCCCATGGCCGTCCATCTGGCCACCGCCGGTCACACCGTGACCGCATACAATCGCACCGCGGCCAAAGCCGCACCACTCGTCGCGGCGGGCGGTATCGCCGCTGGCTCGATCGCCGACGCCGTACAAGGCGCCGACGTGATCTGCCTGATGGTGCCCGATTCGCCCGACGTCAAGGACGTGCTGACCGGCGAGAAAGGTGTCTTCGACAGCGCCGCACCAGGCACGCTGATCATCGACTTCTCCAGCATCAGGCCCGATGTCACCGTCGAGCTCGCGAAACAGGCTGCCGCACGCGGCTTCCGGCTGCTGGACGCCCCGGTCTCCGGTGGTGAGAAGGGCGCGGTCGACGCCACCTTGTCAATCATGGTCGGCGGCGAGGTCGCGGACTTCGACGCGGCGAAGCCGATCTTCGACGTGGTCGGCAAAACCGTTGTGCACGTTGGCCCCAGCGGCTCGGGCCAGACCGTCAAGGCGGCCAATCAGCTGATCGTCGCGGCCAATATCCAGGCGCTCGCCGAGGCCGTGATCTTCCTCGAGGCGTACGGCGTCGACACCGAGGCCGCCCTGCGCGTGCTCGGCGGCGGGCTGGCCGGTTCGAAGGTGCTCGACCAGAAACAGGGCAACATGCTGTCCCGATCCTTCGCGCCGGGCTTCCGAATCGACCTGCACCACAAGGATATGGGCATCGTGACGGTCGCGGCACGCGAGGCCGGAGTGGTGGTACCGCTCGGCTCCCTGGTGGAGCAGTTGATGGCCTCCGCCAAAGCGAGCGGTGACGGCGGACTCGACCACAGTGCCCTGCTGCGCGGGGTGGAGCGCCTGAGTGGGCGTGCGGACAAGGAGAACTGACGATGGCACGGATGCGTACCGTTGACGCTGCGGTGTTGATTCTCGAAAAGGAAGGCGCGACACAGGCGTTCGGTCTGCCTGGTGCGGCGATCAACCCGTTCTATAGCGCGATGCGCGCGCATGGCGGGATCAAGCATGTGCTGGCTCGTCATGTCGAGGCCGCTTCGCATATGGCCGAGGGTTATACCCGTGCTACCGCAGGCAATATCGGTGTGTGCATCGGCACCTCGGGTCCTGCGGGCACGGATATGATCACCGGGTTGTATTCGGCGAGTGCGGATTCGATTCCGATCTTGTGTATCACTGGTCAGGCGCCGGTGGCCAAACTGCACAAGGAGGATTTCCAGGCTGTCGATATCGCCTCCATCGCTGGGCCGGTCGCTAAGTGGGCGGTCACTGTGCTGGAGCCTGCGCAGGTGCCGGGTACTTTTCAGAAGGCGTTCTGGTTGATGCGTGAGGGTAGGCCGGGACCGGTGTTGATCGATCTGCCGATCGATGTGCAGCTCGCTGAAATCGAGTTCGACATCGAGACCTACGAGCCGTTGCAAGTGCTTCGCCCCGCAGCAACGCGGGCTCAGGCTGAGAAGGCCATCGCGATGCTCAACGCGTCGGTGCGTCCACTGATCGTCGCGGGTGGTGGCATCGTGAACGCCGATGCCGCGGAGCTGCTCGTCGAATTCGCTGAGTTGGCGGGTGTTCCCGTGGTGCCGACTTTGATGGGCTGGGGCACGATCCCCGACGATCACGCGCTGTATGCGGGGATGGTTGGGCTGCAGACCTCACATCCCTATGGCAATGCCACGATGCTCGAATCGGATTTCGTGCTCGGTATCGGTAATCGGTGGGCCAACCGGCATACCGGTGGCATCGAAACCTACACCAAGGACCGCACTTTCGTGCACGTCGACATCGAGCCGACTCAGATCGGCCGAGTCTTCGCCCCCGACTTCGGCATCACCTCTGACGCCGGTGCGGCGCTGAAGGTGTTCATCGAGGTCGCTCGCGAACTCGCCGCGGCGGGACAGTTGCCCGATCGCGGTGATTGGGCTGGGCAGGTGCGGGCACGAAAGCAGCTGGGCCAACGCAAAACTCACTTCGACAACGTGCCGATCAAACCTCAGCGGGTCTACGAGGAGATGAACAAGGCGTTCGGACCCGAAACCCGTTACGTCAGCACTATCGGTCTTTCTCAGATCCAGGCGGCACAGATGCTGCACGTCTACAAACCGCGACACTGGATCAACGCGGGCCAGGCCGGACCGCTCGGTTGGACCCTGCCCGCGGCACTCGGTGTCGCAACGGCCGATCCAGACGCGACAGTGGTGGCACTCTCGGGCGATTACGACTTCCAGTTCCTGATCGAGGAATTGGCTGTCGGCGCGCAGTTCGGCATTCCGTATATCCATGTGCTGGTGAACAACTCGTACCTGGGTCTGATCCGGCAAGCACAGCGGGCGTTCAGCATGGACTACTACGTGCAGCTCGACTTCGACAACATCAACAGCCCCGAGGTCGGTGGCTACGGCGTCGACCACGTCAAGGTGGTGGAAGGGCTGGGCTGCAAAGCAATCCGCGTGTTCGATCCCCAAGACATCGGCCAGGCCTTGGAAGATGCGAAGAAGCTGATCGTCGAGCATCGGGTGCCGGTGGTCGTCGAATGCATCCTCGAACGCGTCACCAACGTGTCCATGGGCTTGGAAATCGACAATATCGTCGAATTCGAGGAACTGGCCGCAACCACTGCGGACGCACCCACCGCGACCGCGCTGCTGGACTGAGGACTCGATGGCCCGAGTTCTCATCGCACCCGACAAGTTCAAGGGTTCGATGACCGCCGCACAGGTCGGTGCCGCCGTCGCGGCCGGTATCCGGCAGGTGCTGCCGGACGCGTCGGTGACGGTCGTGCCCGTCGCCGACGGCGGCGACGGAACCGTCGCTGCCGCCCTAGCCGCCGGGTTCACGGCGATTCCGGTCGTCGCCACCGGGCCGACCGGCGAACCGGTCGACACCACGTATGCGCGACGCGATGATCTCGCCGTCGTGGAACTGGCGGACGTATCAGGCCTGCTCCGACTGCCCGACGGGAAACTCGCCCCGATGTCGGCCACCAGCCGGGGCACCGGCGAGGTGATCGCCGCGGCCGTCGCGGCGGGCTGCCGCCGAGTCGTACTCGGCATCGGCGGCAGTGCGGGAACCGACGGCGGCGCCGGACTGCTGCAAGCACTCGGCGCCCGGCTACTCGATGCCGAAGGTACCGAAATCGGCGGTGGCGGTGCAGCTTTGGCGCAGGTCGCGACAATGGACCTGACCGCGCTGCGCGAACGAATGGCCGATGTCGAGATCACCGTCGCCTGCGACGTGGACAACCCACTTACCGGCCCACACGGTGCGGCAGCCGTCTACGGCCCGCAGAAGGGTGCGGACGACCGCCAGGTGACCGCGCTCGATGCCGCCCTCACCCACTGGGCCGACATCGTCGCCGCGACCACCGGAGCCGATCGCCGAGACGTCCCCGGAGCGGGCGCCGCCGGGGGAGTGGGCTTCGCCGCCGTAGCGGTTCTCGACAGCCTGCTGGCACCGGGCATCGAATTGGTCTTGGACTTGGCTGATTTCGGCGTTCACCTGGCTGATGCGGATCTGGTCGTCACCGGCGAGGGCACCCTCGACGAGCAGACCTTGCACGGCAAAGCACCCGCGGGCGTCGCCGCCGCGGCACTGGCGGCGGACGTCCCGGTGGTAGCGGTTTGCGGGCGAAACACATTGTCCGAAGACCGATTACACGCCGCCGGATTCACGGCTGCCTATTCACTAGTGGCGATCGAGCCCGACGTCCATCGCTGCTTCACCGAAGGAGAGGAGCTGCTGAAACGCCTCGGCACCCACATCGCCGAGCGCCACCTGCCCCGGACAACTATGGCGACTGGACCAGCGGTGAACCACGTGGGCATCGTGCCGCAGTAATAGCCGCACCAGTCCTGATGTCCCGCACACCGACTCGCCGCCCTGACACGCGTGCGTGTGCCAAAAGGCGTGCGTGTGTCGAGAGGCGTGCGGCTGCGTTGGCAGCGGATCTGGTCGAGTCGCCGGGCTA
This sequence comes from Nocardia sp. NBC_01499, assembly GCF_045040275.1. Classification (NCBI taxonomy): domain Bacteria; kingdom Bacillati; phylum Actinomycetota; class Actinomycetes; order Mycobacteriales; family Nocardiaceae; genus Nocardia; species Nocardia sp. NBC_01499. Next base: position 8,247,120 of record NZ_CP109426.1, read on the forward strand.
GCAGACCAGGCGGCATCCGGCAGTAAAAGCCGCACCACTTCTGATGTCCTGCAAGCAGACTCGCCGCCTTGACCCGCGTGCGTGTATCAAAAGCTGTGCGGCTGCGTTGGCAGCGGATCTGGCCGAGTCGCCGGGCTACCGCACCAGTCGGCGTCCTGCTGTAGCGACAGCCGCACGAGTTCTGATGTCCCGCACACCGACTCGCCGCCATAACACGCGCGTGGATGTCAGAAGGCGTGCGGCTGTGGCCGAGGCGTCAGGCTAGCCGAGCCGGGCGCTGAGGCTGGTCGCTGCCGCGCTCACCGCTGCCCCCCACCCGGGCTCTGTGTCCTCCGTGAGGCGACTGAACGGAACGTTCACGCTGAGGCTGGCGACCGGTTTTCCGTTGTCTCCCAGGACAACTGCGGCGACCGCGCCGACATCGGAACGCCACTCGCCACGGTTGACCGCGTACCCCCGTTCCCGGATCACGGCCAGTTCGGCGCGTAATTCTTCCGGGTCGACCACGGTCGTGTCGGTGTAGCGCGGCAACTCGTCGCTGAGCAGTTGCCGGACGACCTCCGGATCGCTGTGCGCGAGCACCGCTTTGCCATTCGCGGACGCGTGAAAAGGCAGCGAGTGGCCAAGCGCCATATTGGTGCGCACGGGCTTATCGGTCTCCAGCCGCTCGATCAGCACCATTTTGCCGCCCTCCGGCACGGTCAGGTGGATGGTTTCCTCGGTGTGCCGCCGCAGGTTCTCCATGATCGGCAGGGCGGCGCCGCGCAGGCCGAGATCCCCGCCCGCGCGACTGCCGACCGCGAGTGCCTTCGTGGTCAGCACCCATCGGGTCACCTCGCCCGACGCGGGTCGAATCCACTCTGCCGTGTCCAGGGTGACCAGCGCCCGCTGCACCGAACTCTTCGGCATCTCCAGTACCCGCGCCAATTCGCCGACGCCGATCGGCTGGCGTGCCGCGACTTCCTCGAGCACGCGGAGCGTATTCAGAACGTTTCGCAAGGTATTGACTCCTTCATCACACATCCCTACCCTTGCTGCACCTTTTCACGGCACAGTGTGCCATATCACGGCACGGAATGGAACCGATGTGATGACCGCTCATAGTGGACGGCATTTCCTGCAGATCCCCGGACCGACGAACGTCCCGGACCGGGTACTGCGCGCCATCGCGCAACCGACCATCGACCACCGCGGTCCCGACTTCGCCGAACTCGGCCTCGACCTTCGGCAGCGGGTGAAACCCGTCTTCGGCACCGCTGGTCCGGTCGTCATCTACCCCTCGTCCGGCACCGGTGCGTGGGAGGCGGCGCTGGTCAACACGCTCTCGCCCGGCGATCGCGTGCTGGCCTTCGAGACCGGGCACTTCGCCAGCCTGTGGCGCGAGATGGCGCAGCGTCTCGGGCTGGTCGTCGACTTCGTGCCGGGCGACTGGCGGCACGGTGTCGATGCTTCGGCGGTTGCCGAACGCTTGGCCGCCGACACCGGACACAGCATCGCCGCGGTGATGGTCGTGCACAACGAGACCTCGACCGGGGTCACCAGCCGGATACCGGAGATCAGGGCGGCCATCGATGAGGCCGATCATCCCGCGCTGCTGCTGGTCGACACGATCTCCTCGCTGGGATCCATCGACTATCGGCACGACGATTGGGGCGTCGACGTGACGGTCGGCTGCTCACAGAAGGGGCTGATGCTGCCACCGGGCCTCGGCTTCAACGCGATCAGCGATAAAGCGCTCGCGGCCGCGCCGAACGCGCGGCTGCCGAAGTCCTACTGGGATTGGGCGCCCATCCTCGACGCCAACGAGCACGGTTTCTCCCCGTACACCCCGGCCACCAACCTGCTCTACGGCCTTCGGGAAGCGCTGCTGATGCTGGAAGAAGAGGGGCTGCGCAACGTTTTCGCCAGGCACAACCGGCATGCCGCGGCGACCAGGGCGGCCGTGCGCGGCTGGGGCCTCGAGGTCCTGTGCGTCAACGAGCGCGAGTACTCCAGTTCGCTGACCGCGATATTGCTTGGCGCGGAACATGATGCGGACAAGGTGCGCCGAATCATCTTGGACCGCTTCGATATGTCACTCGGCACGGGTCTCGGCAAGCTGTCCGGGCGGGTGTTCCGGATCGGGCACCTCGGTGACCTCAACGACCTGACGCTCGCCGGAACACTCTCCGGTGTCCAGATGGGTCTCGAATTGGCCGGTGTGGCCGTCGATCCCGCCGGATTGCAAGCCGCACTCGCGGTGTTACGAGCCGACTGAAATCTGCTCCGGCACAGCCGGAAACAGCCCATCTCAACTGAATTCAATCGCTCCCCGCTGGGCAAGTCGTAAGCCAGATCGGTGCTTCACCGCGATACCGACCTCCTGATCTCGACCCTCGATGCTCCGCCACGAGTGACTCTCCCGATGCTCCGTCATGAGCCGGGATCCGCTATACGCCGACGCTTTTCGCGTCGGCCACCTACGAGGAGGTAGGTCGTTGTCCGAGCGAACTTCGCCAGTCCGGCGTCTTTCCGAGATGAAGCGGTGGACTTATATTCTGCCGATCGTCGTCTTCATCTACGTCATCTGTTATATCGACCGAACGAATATCAGTTTCGCGCTGCCGCATCTCGAAGCCGATATGGGGCTCAGCAAAGCGCAGCAGGGTTTGGCAAGCGGCATCTTCTTCTGGGGTTATCTGATATTGCAGATTCCCGGCGGGTACATGGCCGAAAGATGGAGTGCCAGACAGTGGATCGCGATTCTGATGGTTTTGTGGAGTCTGGCGGCGATATCGCAGGGCTTCACCAATTCCGTCGGCCAACTGCTGATCGCGCGTTTCCTGCTCGGCGTGGCCGAGGGCGGCGTGCAACCGGCGCTGATGGCCACCATCCGGTCATGGTTCCCCTTCGCCGAAAGGGGAAGGGCCTATGCGATTTTCAAGCTGTACACCCCGATCGCGGCCATCGTGGCCGCACCGTTCTCCGGCATTCTGCTGACCTATACGGACTGGCGCTGGATGTTCATCATCCAGGGCGGTGCGCCGCTGGTCGTCGGGCTCGCCGCATGGCTTGCGGTCGTTCGCGATACGCCCGCGAAGGCCAGCTGGCTGTCGACGGCCGAACGTGACTTCATCGAGCAGTCGCGGGTCGCGGAGGGCGAACCACTCCAGCACCGAGGCACCTTCAAGGCGGCCTTCACCAGCAAGATCGTGTGGCATTTCGCGCTCATCTACACATTGACGCAGATGGGTTTGCTCGGCCTCACATTGTGGTTGCCCAGTGTGTTGAAGAAGGCCTTCCACACCGACTTGAAGGTGGGTTTCGTGGCGATACTTCCGCAGATCGCCGCTGGCATCGCGATCATTCTCATCGGCAGGTCGGCGGACAAACGGGGCGGGCACATCGCGCACATGTTCTTCGTACTCGGTGCCGCGGCAATCATTCTCGGCGGCGCGAGCTTGATCTCGCCGAATCAGAAGTGGCTGGTACTCGGGGCGATGATCCTGGGCACGGCGGCGTCGATCGCCTGGTACGGACCGTTCTGGGCGACGGTCACCAAACTCGTTCCGGTCGCGGCCGCCGGGGCGGGGTTGGGCCTCATCAATGGTGTCGGCAATCTCGGCAGCTTCTTCGGGCCCTACATCGGTGGCTGGCTCAGCGACCTCAGCGGTGGTGGATACGCGCTTACGCAGGCGTTCTTCGGCGGGGTTTTCGCGGTCGCGGCGCTGCTCGTCCTGACGTTGCGGAAGAAGATGCGCGAGGCGACGAACGCGGTCCAGCCGGCGCCGGAGCCCGTGCTCGTGGACGCGCGGCCAGTGGATATCTCGAAAGCAGTTCGAGTGCAGGGGGATCCGGCACCGCTCGGCTAACCGCACGCGGCGGCCGATCCGCAGCCGGGTCGGCCGCCGCATGGTCCCTGTTGTGAATTACCAAGGATCAGAAGGACTCTCATGAACCTACCTACCGCAACGGCCGATCGATCGGCTGTCGCTTCGCGTCTGGCGGACACGCTCCGCGCGACGATGGACGGCGAGGTCGCCTTCGACGACTACAGCCGCCACATCTTCTCCCGCGACGCGAGCATGTACTCGATAACTCCACTGGGCGTGGTGTTTCCGCGTCATGCCGACGATGTCGCCGCGGCAGTGCGGGCAGCGAGTGAGCTCGGTGTACCGATCGTGCCGCGTGGCGCGGGAACGAGTTTGGCCGGACAGACCGTCGGTCCCGGCCTGGTACTCGACCTGTCGCGATACATGAACCGGATCCTGGAGATCGACCCGATAGCGCGCACCGCGCTGGTGGAGGTCGGGGTGGTACAGGACCAGCTGAACCAAGCCGCGGCGGCACACGGGCTGATGTTCGGCCCGGACACCTCGACGAGCAATCGCGCCACGATCGGCGGGATGATCGGAAACAATTCCGCGGGAAGCGGTTCCAGGACCTACGGCATGACGATCGATCACGTCCGAGCGTTGGACGTGGTGCTCTCCGATGGTTCGCGCGCCCGATTGGAATCGGTCGACGAGGCCGAACGGAAACGTCGGGCAGCGGCGCAGACGCTGGAAGGTCGTATCTACCAGGAACTTCCGGAGCTGGTCATTGCCGAGGAGGCGACCATCAAGGCCGGGATGCCGACGTTCTGGCGGCGCGCGTGTGGCTACCGGCTCGACCGGCTGGTGGGTTTCGGGGCGGACAAGCCATTCGATCTGGCCAAGTTCGTGGTCGGCGCGGAGGGCACGCTGGTGGTCGCCACGCACGCGGTGGTCGACCTGGTGCCCAAGCCCGCGCGCACGGTGTACGCCGTTGGGCATTTCACCGATACCGTCAGCGCCATCGCGGCCACCACGGACGCGCTCAGCTGCGAACCCCATCAGGTCGAGCTGATGGACCGCACCATTCTGGAACTGTCCAGGCAGAAGATCGAGTACGCCGAGCTCGGGAACATCCTCGTCGGTGATCCTGGCGCACTGCTTTTCGTCTCCTTCAGCGGTGACGACGAAGCCCAACTGATCGCCGAGCTTGACCGGCTCGACCGGCTATGGCGGCAGAACGGGCACGGCTACCACACGCTGCGGGCGATCACCGCCGCCGATCAGACCGCGTTGCTCAAGGTCCGCAAGTCCAGCCTCGGCCTGCTGATGGCCGCGGGCGAGGGCACCCGCCGCCCGCTCGCCTTCGTGGAGGACACCGCCGTCGATCCGGCGCATCTCGCCGAATACACCAAGCGGTTCAAGGAGATTCTCGACGAACACCACATGGCGGCGGGGTTCTACGGTCATTGCTCGGTCGGCTGCCTGCATATCCGCCCGTTCGTCGATCTGACCGATCCGGACCAGGTGATCAAGATGCGCACGGTCGCCGAGGCGGTCAAGGATCTCGTCGCCGAGTACGGCGGGGTGAACTCCAGCGAACACGGCGACGGTCTCGCGCGCAGCGAGTTCAATCGGGAGATCTTCGGCGACGAACTGTATGAGGCGATGCGAAAGGTCAAGCGGCTCTTCGATCCTGGCAACATCATGAACCCTGGCAAGATCGTCGACGCGCCGCCGATGACCGACAACCTGCGCGATCGCGACGCGCTGCCGCCCGCGCCGCCCTTGACGACGAAGCTGCACTTCGAGGTTGTCGGCGGTATGCGTGGTGCGGCGGATCGCTGCATGAATATCGGGCTGTGCCGCAAGTCCACCTCGGGGGTGATGTGCCCGTCCTACATCGCGACCAAGAACGAGGAGCATGCCACCCGTGGGCGGGCCAACGCGCTGGTGAAGGCGCTGTCCGAACCGGATCCGCATGCCGCGCTCGGTGGCGAGCGGCTGCACGAGATTCTCGATCTGTGCCTGATGTGCAAGGCGTGCAAGAGCGAGTGCCCGATGAGCGTGGATATGGCCTCGCTCAAGGCCGAGACGCTCGCGCATCACCACGAGATTCACGGAACTCCGTTGCGCTCGAGGGTTTTCGGGTCCATCCGGTTCCTCAACCGGCTTGGTTCGGCGACGGCTCCGCTGTCGAACCTGCCGGGGCGCAACGGATTCGCGCGCCGGATCATGGACCGCACGCTCGGCATCACGGCTGCCCGGCCGTTGCCGGTGTTCCAGCGGGTCAATTTGCTCCGCTGGTTCCGGCGTAGGGACGTGACGGTGGGCCCGCTCGGCACCGTCAACTGGCTCGCCGACTCGTTCACCACGTTCACCGAGCCGCACATCGGTGCGGCGGCGATCGAACTGCTGGAGCGTGCGGGGTGGCGGGTCGAGCTCGCGAGTGGGGGCTGCTGTGGGCGGTCGAGTATGTCGAAGGGGCTGCTCGATGACGCGAAGAAGAAAGCCTCGACGCTCGTCCAGTCGCTGACCGAGCGCACCGAACCGGGCTCGCCGATCGTCGGTTGCGAGCCGTCGTGCCTGTTCATGTTGCGCGACGAACATGTTGCGCTGCTTCCGGATTCGGACGCTGTGCGCGCGGTGGCCGGTCGGGTCAAACAGGTGGAGGAACTGCTCGTCGACGCGATCGACGCGGGCCGGTTGGCTCTGCGCGCGGATTCCCCGCTCGCGGGCAGACGGATCGTGTTCCACGGCCACTGCCATCAGAAGGCCGAAGTCGGCACCGCCGCCACAATGGCCTTGCTGCGCCGGATTCCGGGCGTGGAAGTCGTGGAGATCGATTCCGGTTGCTGCGGGATGGCTGGCTCGTTCGGGTTCGAGTCCGAACACTACGAGACGTCCATGGCCGTCGGCGGCGACCGGCTTTTCCCTGCCCTCGCCGCGGAACCGGAAGACACCATCGTCGCCGCGACTGGTGTGTCGTGCAGGCAGCAGATCTTTCACGGCGCGGGCCGCACCGCGTGGCATCCGGTCGAGCTGGTGCGCGCGGCGCTGGCCGGAATCGAATAGGAGACATCATGCAGATCGTCCGCTACTCGATCGACGGACGGACCGGGTGTGGTGCCTTGGTCGGGGATGTCGTGCACGACCTTCTCGATGTCGAGCTCGGCGCGGTGGTGGGGAGGCTGTCGGAGCTGACATTGCTCGCGCCGTGCGACCCACGCACCATCGTCTGCGCGGGCAGCAACTACGCCGGGCAGATCATCGAGAAGGCCAGACCCTGGCCGCAACAGCCCTCGCTATTCCTCAAGTCCCCCAACGCGATTACCGGACCGGACGCGACGATCCGTCGGCCCGCCGAGGTGCGGCGCCTGGAATACGAGGGCGAACTGGCCGTCGTCATCGGCCGCACCGCCCGCGACGTTCCCGCCGCCCGCGCCACGGACTACATCCTCGGCTACACCTGCGCGAACGACGTCACCGCGGACGACTGGCGAGCCGACGGTCAATGGGCCCGCGCCAAAAGCGCGGACACCTTCTGCCCCTTGGGCCCCTGGATCGAAACCGACATCCCCGACCCCTCGTCCCTCCAGATCACCACCCGCATTGGCGGCAAAGTAGTCCAATCAGCCCCCACCTCCGACATGGTGTTCGAAATAGCAGACCTCCTCGCCTACGTCACCCGCTGGATCACCCTCGAACCCGGCGACGTCCTACTCACCGGCAGCCCCGCCGGCGTCGGCCCAATGGTGCCCGGCGACATAGTCGAGGTCGAGATCTCCGGCATCGGCACCCTCCGCAACACCGTCGGAGGGAGCCGTTAGTAACGAGTCCGGTTTGTTCGCAACCATTCCCCGAGAACGGTGAAGTCCGCATCGTCAAGGCCCCGGGATGCCTCGACGTGGTGCAAGAGGGCTCGGCCCTGATGGTGGGTGGCTACCCAGTCTCGGTCGGAGTCGGTGATCTCGTCGTCGACCCAGGCGAACGGGCGTCCGGCCGCCCAGTCCACCAGGGTTCGGGTCTTCCAGCACAGTCCGAACCACTGGTCCTCGTGCTGATGTTCGTCGGACGGATCCGGCCAGGCAATCACCGGTAGTCGAGGTAGCCCGAGCCGCGGTGCTATCTCTGTGTTCGCCTCTTTCTCCCACGTGGTGGCCCAGACCAACTCGCATGGCAGGGCCGCCAACAAAAGGCCGACTTCTGGCCGTAGCCGTGCCAAGTGCCCGATCGAGGTCAGGCTGGGCGGTTCGGGCCGCGGACCGGCGCCGAACGGGAGCAGTGGCCCGTCGACGTCGAGGAAGAGCAGCGGGAGCCCTTCGTGTGCGGTCATCGGCCACACGATAGCGGGGGTGCGGTGAATGACCGAGTGCGCGAACCAGTTTGATCAGTCGAGGATTGCGGTGGCTTCGACTTCGACCAGGTGGGCTGGGATGTCCAGTGCGGCAACGCCGATCAGGGTGCCTGGGGCCGCTGGGGTGATGCCGAGCTTTGTGGCGGCTCGGGTTACGCCCTCCATGAATAGGGGCATCTTGTCGGGGGTCCAATCTACTACGTAGACGGTCAGTTTCACGATGTCGGTGAAGGAGCCGCCGATGGCGGCGAGGGCGGTGGCGATGTTGAGGTAGCACTGTTCGACCTGTGCTGCGAGGTCGCCTTCGCCGATCGTGTTCCCCTCGGCGTCCCAAGAGACCTGACCGGCGAGGAAGATCAGTTTTGTGCCGGTGGCGATCGAAATCTGGTGATAGGCACCGACTTCCGGTAGGCCGGTGGGATTTACCAGGGTGATGGGCATGCTGTTTTCCTCCATGTGTGCTCTCTTGTGGTTACTGATGAACTGTAGGAGAGTGGCCGTTTACGTGGAAGAACGCACTTTCTAGTGACTGGGGAACCTGATGGTTACTAAGCAGCTCAGCGGACTGCCCGAGGACGCGGACCTGACGCGCGCGGACTCGCTGGCGCGCGAGATCTTCTCGGACGTCGCCAACAAGTGGGCGCTGCTGATCATCGAGGCGCTAGGCGAAAGCACCTTGCGTTTCGGCGAATTGCGGGTGGAGGTCGAGGGGATCAGCCACAAGATGCTCACCCAGAACCTGCGCATGTTGGAGCGCAACGGTCTGGTCGAGCGAACGGTCTATCCCACCGTCCCGCCCCGAGTCGAATACACCCTGCTCGAGTCCGGCCAAGCCCTCCGCGAAACAGTCCACGTCATGTGCGACTGGACGCAGCGGTACCTCCGCCACATAGAGACATCACGCCGCAGCTTCGACGCTTGACGGGTAAGTCGAACGCCACGAGTCGGTGCGGTCGGGCATTGTCGGTGACGAGGGCGTCAATTCTTGGGTGGGGCGGCGTCTTCGGGGGCTGGGGCGAGCATGCGGTCGAAGAGGCGCTCGAGGAGGGCGGGAGCTAGTGCCGCGGTGGCGGGTTCGAGGGTGGCTTGGACTAGGCCTACGGTGGCGAAGGCGATCAGTTCGGCGTCGAGGTCGACGGCGGGTGCGGTGGGGCCGCGGGTTTGGCGGAGATAGTGGGCGATGACGTCGACGAGAGGGCGAAAGCCGCCGGTGGCATCGGCCATGCGGAACGATTCGCCGCCGGTGAGGGCCGCGGCGTGGAAAGCGTCGAGCACGATGGTGTCTTGGCGGCGGCCGTCGTCAAGGGGGAGTAGCTCGGTCAGGATGACGCGCAGGGCGTCCCGTGGTGCGGCATCCGCGCCGAGGGCGGCCACTCGCTGCCCGAATCGGATCGCGGCGTCTTCGAGGACGGCGCGGTGGGTGGCCAGGAGGAACTCGCGTTTGGTGCCGAAGTAGTACTGCACCAGGCGCACTGAGATACCGGCTTCCGCCGCCACCGACTGGAACGTCGCGGCTTCGAGTCCGCCGCGCGCCATCACGGTGCGTACCGCGGTGGTGATCTCGCGCCGCCGCACCTCATGGTCGACCAATTTCGGCACGCGCACCACCTTTCGTTGCCGCCGATACGCAGAGGTGTGATGATACGCGCATACCATTTACGTGTCCTTCGGGTGGCCCCAGTTCCGAAAGAGTTAACCGTGCGCTGAACGGTTAATTAGCTGGATAGACAGGGTGTTTAGCGTGGCTTTATGTAATTTATGCGCCCGGTGTGAGGTGTGGCATATCCGATAACACATGCCTGTTTTTACTGATTATTCCTCATGGGCGGCCGACCAGTAGCGGCTTCTCGGAGCGGTTGCTTTCGACACTCGAGGGTGGCATGACCCCACTATCTGCTGGAAGACGATTGCTTCTACGCCAGAGGAATTGACTATGCGAACGCCACGCCACCGAGTCCAGTCCCACCACAGCCAGTTCCGGGGGACTGACAGCAATGCCGACCATGCGGCGGAGTCCGTCGCCGACGACGCGATCCCGTACCCGCCGGAGGATCCGATCCCGTCGGGCCGCTTCTTGCTGCCCGCCTATGCCGGTGGCAACGATGCCACTGATACCGGGGAGTTCCCCGGTTTCCACACCGGGGAGTTCCCCGATTACCGCACCGGGGAATTCGCCGAATACCACGAGCCGCGACACTCGGCGCCCGCCTGTGGGGTGACCCGGGTCCGGCAGCCGCGCAGAACCGATAACGCGCCGCTCCCCTTGCCGACCGATCAGGTCCGAATCGACTACGGCCTTGTCTACGTCGTCGACGACAACGGTGACGTGCGGCGTGTCACGCCCGAACATCCACTGGCACAGGCCGTCTACGAACGCACTCGGCAATGGGGTATCCGCCCGCCGAGTCCCGCGCTCGCCGGGATCGTCTCCGCGTACTATCTGTCGGCGCTCGGCCCCGGCCTGCTCGAGGATGTCGAAGCACTCACCCCGGAGTGGCAGCGGGCCTTCGCGCGGTGGTGTGTGCACCGTGCCTTCGAACACGCGGGTCTCGCCGACGTCGATTGGATCCGCGAAGGTCTGCTCGCCATGGACGACGATCAGCCACGCCCGCCGCATTTCCAGAGCAGTTCACGGTTGCGCCGCCGCCTCGACAGTGACACACGCATATCGAAGACGATCGTCTCCGGTGTACCGGGCTCTAGTGCGCACATTCAGCAATATCCACCGGTGGGCGCCTACTTCTCTGTCGACAACGAAGACCCGCTGGAGGCGGCTCTCGACGCATTCCGGTATGCGGCGTGGACCTACGGCATGGGCTATCGCGACCTGATCACCGCTGCCGAACGTGACTTCTTCCCATGGACCCGAAGTCACGGGAGGTAAAAGAAATTCGACAACGATGGTTACGCGCGTAGCAGACCTGATTCGGCGTCGTATAGCAGGACTCTGTCGGGTTGGGGGATCACCCAAGCGTCGGTGCCAAGGGCGGGCTCGTCCGCCTCTGGCACCGTCACACCTACGCTGAACCCGTCCGCCGCCACGGTGACCAAGGAGGTTGCGCCTAGGTGTTCGACCGTGGATACCTTGCCGTGCAAGGCATCCGGTACTGGCGTGGCGGAATAGCCGAGGTACTCCGGGCGGGCACCCCAGATGACGGAGGGGTCCAACCCGACCAGCTCGCCTGGGATCAGGTTCATCGGCGTTGATCCGATGAAGTTGGCTACGAAGGTGTCGGCGGGGCGGCGGAATACCGCACGGGCGGTGCCGAGTTGGCGGATCCGGCCGTTCGACATCACCGCGATGCGATCGGCCAGAGCCAGCGCCTCGGCTTGGTCGTGGGTGACGAAGACGGTGGTGACGCCGAGATCGTGTTGCAGCTTCTTCAAGAAGGTGCGGGCTTCCAAACGCATGCGTGCGTCGAGGTTGGACAGTGGTTCGTCGAACAGAAAAACCTTGGGGTGGCAGGCCATTGCGCGTGCCAGCGCTACCCGCTGCTGCTGCCCGCCGGAGAGTTCGGCGGGTCGGCGCTCCATTAATCCCTGTAGGGACAACTGATTTCCGGTTTCGGTCGCCTTCGCCGCCCGGGTACGGCGATCGGTGCCGCGGACCTTCAGCGGGTAGGCGATGTTGTCGAGCACCGTCATGTGCGGGAAGAGCGCGTAGTCCTGGAACACCATCGCCACGTCGCGCCGGCCGGGGGACAGCCGGGTGACGTCCTTCGCACCGATCCGAATCTGGCCGCTGGTCGGGGTTTCCAGCCCGGCGATGGTGCGCAGCAGCGTGGTCTTGCCGCAGCCGGACGGCCCGAGCAGCGCGAAGAACTCACCGTCGTGAATCGTGAAGGCCAGGGCGTCAAGGGCTTTCACGTCGCCGGGGAAGACCTTGGTCAGGTCAACCAGATCGATCCGAGCCATCTAGGACTTGATCCCTCCGTGGAACCGAAACCCGTAGCGCCGGTTGACGAACAGGTACATCAGCACGACCGGAATCGAGTACAGCAGCGAGAACGCCGAGATCGGGCCGAGCTGTGCCCCGCCGCCCTCGTCGTAGAAGGTGCGCACCACCACCGCGGCGGGCTGCTTGTCCTGGTCGCGCAGCAGCAGAAACGGCACGAGGTAGCTGCCCCACACATTCACCACGGTCCACACGGCGATCGTGGCCAGCCCCGGTCGGGCCAACGGCACCACGATGTCGCGCAGGATGCGCAGCGGTCCGGCCCCGAACACCCGCGCCGATTCCTCATAGGACCGGGGCACCCCGTCCATGAAGTCCTTCAGGATGAAGATCGCCGCGGGCAACAATCCGCCGGACAGCACGAGCACCACGCCGAACTGCTTGTCCAACAGCCCGATCTTCCAGATCATCAGGAAGATCGGCACCATCGCCGCAGTGCCGGTGACCACGCTGGACAGCAACAGCAGCAAGTAGAGCAGCGCGTCACGGCCGGGAATCCGCACCCTCGACAGCGCGTATGCCGCCAGTGCCGCGCTGGCGACCACCAGCACCATGCAGGAGACGGACAGAACTACGGAGTTCCACAGCGAACCCATCGTCAGGTCGTTGTCGAACAGTGCCGAGAAGTGCTGCAAAGTAGGCTTTTTCGGTATTCGTGGCGCATACCCGGGATTGGCGTCGAACGGCGCCGAGGCGAGCCACAGCATCGGCAGCGCGAAGAATCCGGTTACCACCGCGACGAAGGTATAGAAAACGATCCGGGAAACGATCTGCCGAGCATTCATCACGTCCTCCGCCGCAGCAATCGCAGATAGAACAGCGCGAGCACCAGATTGATCAGCAGCATCAGTACCGACGCGGCGGCGCCGTACCCCAATTCGCCGTCATCGATTCCCTGCCGGTACAGGAAGATCGGCAGGGTTTCGCTGCGATGGTTCGGCTCACCCCGCGTCAGCAGATACGGTGTGAAGTCGTTGAACGTCCACAGACTGATCAGCAAGGTGTTGGTCAGGACGTGCCCGCGCACGTGCGGAAACACCGCGTCGCGCAGCATTTGCGGCCCGGACGCCCCGGCCAGCCGCGCGGTCTCCAGGTGCGACGGCGGCACGGTGGACAGCGCCGCCGAGTACAGCAGCATGGAAAAGGCGGTGCCGCGCCAGATGTTGAACACGATGATGACGGCCAGCGGCTGCTGGATCATCCAGGCATAGCCGGGAGTGTGCAACAGGCGGTTGGCGGAGCCGTCATCGCGGTCGAGCATGGCGATCCACAGCACGGCGACCACACTGGCCGGCAGGATCCAGGCCAGCAGCACCAGGCTCTCCACCACGGCGCGCACCCAGCGGACGGCATCGCGCATCGACCAGGCGAGGGTGAAACCGAGGAAGTTCTGCCCGACGATGGCCGAGCCGAACACGAACAGCAGCGTGATCCACACGCTGTTCCCGAACAGGGGGTCGGTGAGCGCCTTGGTGTAGTTGCCAAGTCCCACAAAGGAAACGTCCACCGAGGTGCGCCCGGACACGGTGAGGTCGGTCAGTCCGATCCACAGCAGCCAGAGTGCCGGAAACACCAGGAACGCCGCGACAAGCAGCAGCGCCGGGGTGACGAACGCGCTCGCCTTCCAGCGCCCCAATCCGGCGACGTCGGTATCGGGTGCGTCCCGCTTGACGGCGGCAGCGGCCGGGTCAGTCACTGGCTACGTTGTCCTTGCCGACCGCCGCCGCCACCGCTTTGCCGTAGTTCGCGGCGGCATCCGCCGTGCTGGTACCGGTGACCACATCCAGCGTCGCCTGCTGCAAGGCTTGGGAGACCTTGTCGTACTCCGGCAGCGCGGGGCGTAATGACGTGATCGGCAGGATCTGGTCGGACACGAAGGTCAGCAGCGGGTCGCCGCGCAGCGCGTCGGCGTTCACATCCTGTCGCGCGGTGATCCGCGGCCCGCCGCCGGCGATCAGCGCCTGGTACGCCTCCGGTGAATTCATGAATTGCAGTAGTTCCCAAGCCAATTCGACGTGTTTGCTCTTCGGGCTTATCACCCGCCCGCCGCCGCCGGATACGCTCACGAAGTCCTGGTGATTCACCCCGGCCCCCGGTGTCGCCGCGGGGATCTTCGCCCAGCCGACCTGGGTGTCTCGATCGGCCATCGGGAAGCTGCCCCCGGTCGGGTTCAGCACGTCGTGCCAGAAGTAGTCGCTCTCCAGCAGGATGCCGACCTGTCCGGCGGCGAACTTCTCGAAGCTCTTCTCCCGGCCCTTGACGTCCTGCTGCAATTCCGCGTCGCCAAGCTTCTCGCCGTACAACGTGCGGTAGAAGTCAAGCACCGTACGGAGTTTCGCGGTGTTCCCGACCCACTTGCCGCCCTCGTACAACGTGCTGCCGGTGCCAGCGAGCAACGGCAGTATGCCCTGCGTTGTCGTCGCTTCGCCGAAGCTGGTGCCCGCGTTCAGCTGCACCGGAAGCACGCCCGGCACCGCCTTCAACTTGCGGCCTGCGTCCAGCACCTGGTCCCAGCTGGTCGGTTGCCAGTCCGCGGGCAGGCCGGCCTGCTGGAACAGCTTGCGGTTGAAGAACAGCACGCGGCCATCGGTATTCTGCGGTATGCCGTATTGGGCGCCGTTGTAGGACGTCAACTGCTGCACCGTTGCCGGGATGTGCTGCCAGCCCTCCCACGCCTTGACCTTGTCCGCGCCGACCAGGTCGGCCAGCGGTTTGATCTGCTCGCCCTCGGCGAACTCGCCGACCCAGATCCCGTCGAGCGACACCACATCGGCGCCGGTGCCGGTCTTCAGGTCCTTGGCAATGCGGCTCTTGTAGTCCTCGTCCGCGACCCCGGTCGCCTGGAACTTCACCTTTACGGTGACGCCCTTGGCCTGCTGGTCGGCCACGAATTTCGGGATTACCCAGTCTTCGATCCACTTCGCCTCGGCCGCGTTCTTCCCGCCCGCCGAGTTGATCGCGTTCGCGGTGATCGTCAACGAATCCCCACCGCCCGACCCGCAGGCCGCCGCACCGACCAAGAGCGAGCTGACGCTCACCACCGCCGCGAACATCCGCCAGTTCGATGCCATGGGGTCCTCCTGAAAGGCAAATCCATCCTGCCCCTGACGTTGTCACAACACGTCGTCCGCCGACGCCCATTCCCCGGAATAAGGCCGAAGGTTCGCACACGCCAGGCCCAAAGTGGGCGGTGTACCGGAGAATTCACCACCCTGTCGCAGAATGGGTTGATCACGTCCTCGACCGATCGGAGCCACCGCCATGCACGATGACCGTCGGTTGATCGAGGACCGTCTCGGACGGGTTCTCACCGAGCGGATCGTTCCCGCGATCTATCCGGAGTCGGTGCCGCTGACGGTGTCCATCTGGGTCGCGCCCGATGAGCCCGTGCCGGTAGCCGAAGGCTTGGCCGCGCCGCGCACACCTACCCATTCCGGTGCACCGTGGGGCGCGCCGTGGGGGACAAGCTGGCTCACGGTCGAGGGAACGGTGCCGGATGCGTGGGCGGGCAAGACCGTCGAGGCGATCATCGATCTCGGCTTCGATCCGAACATGACCGGTTTTCAGTGCGAGGGCCTGGTCTATCGGCCGGACGGATCGCCGGTCAAGGGTCTGCACCCGCGTAGTCAGTGGGTGCGGGTGGCGGCACCGGCGGTCGGCGGCGAGCAGGTGCTGTTGCATGTCGAGGCGGCGTCGAACCCGGTCATTCCCTTCTTCGCGCCGATGCCGCTCGGCGACAAGACCACTGCCGGTACTGAGCCGCAATATCGGCTCGGCCGAATGGATCTCGTGGTCTTCGATGACGAGGTCTGGCAGCTGGTGCTGGATCTGGAGGTGCTCGGCGAGCTGATGCACGAGATGCCGGAGGATCCGGCGCGCCGCTACGACATCGTGCGTGCGATCGAGCGCGCGCTCGACGCCATCGATCTGCGCGACGTCAACGGCACCGCGGCGGCGGCGCGCGCATGTGTGGTTGATGTGCTTGCCACACCGGCGATACCGTCGGCGCACACGGTCTTCGCCGTCGGGCACGCGCACATCGACTCGGCGTGGTTGTGGCCGTTGCGTGAGACGGTGCGCAAGGTCGCGCGCACCACCGCGAACATGACCGCGTTGCTGGCCGATGAGCCGGAGTTCGTCTACGCGATGTCGCAGGCCGCGCAGTACGACTTCATCAAGCGGCACCGGCCGGAGGTCTACGAGAAGGTCAAGGAGGCGGTGGCGGCGGGACGGTTCGTGCCGACCGGCGGCATGTGGGTCGAGGCGGACACGAATATGCCGGGCTCCGAGGCGATGGCGCGGCAGTTCGTGCACGGTAAGCGGTTCTTCCTGGAGGAGTTCGGTGTCGAGGATCAGGAGGTGTGGCTGCCCGATACGTTCGGGTTCGCGGCCGGGCTGCCGCAGATCATCAAGGCCGCCGGGGGGAAATGGCTACTGACGCAAAAGATTTCCTGGAGTCAGATCAATCAGTTTCCGCATCACACGTTCCTGTGGGAGGGCATCGACGGAACGCGGATCTTCACCCACTTTCCGCCGGTCGACACCTACAACTGCTCGATGCAGGGGCGCGAGATCGCGCACGCCGCACGGAATTTCAAGGAGAAGGGGCGGGCGTCGATGTCCTTGGCGCCGACCGGATACGGTGACGGCGGTGGTGGGACGACGCGGGAGATGGTCGCGAAGGCCGCTCGGATGAAGAATCTCGAGGGTTCGCCGAAAGTGGTGTGGGACAAGCCCGCGGAGTTCTTCGCCAAGGCCGAGGCCGAGTATCAGGACCCGCCGGTGTGGGTGGGGGAGCTGTACCTGGAGTTGCATCGCGCCACGCTGACCAGTCAGGCGAAGACCAAGCAGGGGAACCGGCGCAGCGAGCATCTGTTGCGGGAAGCCGAACTGTGGGCCGCGACGGCGGCGGTGCGCAAGAACGTCGAGTATCCGTACGCGGAACTGGACCGGATCTGGAAGACGGTGCTGCTGAACCAGTTTCATGACATTCTGCCCGGTTCGTCGATCGCGTGGGTGCATCGGGAGGCGGAGCAGACGTACGCGGTGGTGGCGCAGGAGCTTACGACGCTCATCGAGCAGGCTCAGTGGGCGCTCGGCGGTGAACGGGTGGGGCCGAACGTGTTCAACCCGGCCCCGCACGCCTGGCGGTCGATTCCGGCCGGTGCGGCGGGTCCGGAGCAGTCGGGTCATCCATGCTCGGTGACCGAGCGCGCGGGTGGCGGATTCGTTCTCGACAACGGACTTTTGCGGGTCGAGGTGGATGCGCGCGGACTGATCGTTTCGGCGTTCGACCTCGAACATCAGCGTGAAACGCTGCCGCCGGGTTCGGCCGCGAATCTGCTGCAGTTGCACCAGGATCTGCCGAACTCCTGGGACGCCTGGGATGTCGATATCTTCTACCGCAACCGCGTCGTCGACCTCACCGACGCGGACTTCGTTGTGGCAGAACAGGACTGCGTTCGGGTCGGCCGCTCGTTCGGGTCCTCCAAGGTCGAGCAGACCCTGACGCTGCGGGCAGGCGCCCACGGCCTGGACATCGACACCAGCGTCGACTGGCACGAGACCGAGAAGTTTCTCAAACTTGCCTTCCCCCTTGATATTCACGCCGATCGCTATGCCGCCGAAACCCAATTCGGCCACATGTTCCGCCCCACCCACACCAACACCAGCTGGGAGTACGCGAAGTTCGAAGCCTGCAACCACCGCTTCGTCCACGTCGCCGAGCCGGGCTGGGGCGTGGCGCTCGTCAACGACTCCACCTACGGCCACGACGTCACCCGCACGGTCCGGTCCGACGGCGGCACGACGACCACGGTTCGGGCATCGCTGTTGCGGGCCCCGCGCTTTCCCGATCCGGAAACCGACCACGGCGCCCACCACTTCCGGCACGCACTGGTCCCGGGAGCCTCGATCGGCGACGCGGTACGCGCGGGCTACCGCGTCAACCTCACCCCGCTACGCCCAGGCGTCGCCGACCCCGTCGAGCCACTGTTCACCATCGACAACGACGCGGTAGTCACCAGCGCCGTCAAACTCGCCGACGACGGCACCGGCGATGTCGTCCTCCGCGTCTACGAGGCACACGGTGGCCGAGCCTCAGCACTGGTGACCCCCGGTTTCGACATCACCGGATTCGAGGTCTGTGACCTGCTGGAACGACCGCTGCGAGGAGACGCCCCCGCGACCTCGGAGGACGCGGGAGTTCGGCTGCGGCTGCGGCCTTTCCAGCTGGTGACCCTCCGTTTCGCCCGTTCCTCCAAGTCACGATTGCCTCCTCGGGCCATGTGACTAGACTAAACTAGACTAGATTTGGTAGTTTAGGCCTATGACGGCAGTAAACATCCATGAGGCCAAGACGCACCTGTCCAGATTGCTCGAACGTGTCTCGAAGGGGGAGCGCATCGTGATCTCCAAGGCAGGTAAGCCGATCGCTGACCTGGTGCCCCACCGCGCGGCTCCGGTGACGATCGGCGGGTTGAAGGGGCAACTGCAATACAGCGACAGCGCCTTCGACATCGATCCCGATATCCAGCGGATGTTTTACGGGGACGACGCCGATGCTTCTGCTTGACAGCCAGACCGCGCTGTGGCTGCTCGATGACAATCCTCGACTGGGCGTGACGGCTCGCAAAGCGATCACGTCCACGTCGGAGGTCTATGTTTCGGCGGCGACAATCTGGGAGCTGACCATCAAGTCCATGCTGGGCAAATTGACAGTGCCGACGAACCTCACCGACATCATGGGTGATCAAGGCCTCGGGATTCTCGACGTGACGGGACAACATGCGGAGGGCTTGCGTGAGTTCCCCGAGTTGGTGCGGCACGACCCGTTCGATCGGTTGATCACTTCTCAGGCGTTGTGCGAACGGCTCCAGTTACTGACCGCGGACCACGTCCTGCTAGCACTGGGACGGGATTTCATCGTCGATTCTACGCAGTAGATCGTTCGGCGGGTGAGCCGCCGATGCGCCTGAGTCAGTGCGGTGGAGCGGAAGTAGGCTGGCGCGAGCCTGTTACCGGGCAGGCCGATGGCTCCTGAGAGTCCTGCGCGGCGAAGTATGTTGCGCAAAGGCTTTGATGGCGGGCGTCGAGGACCATCCAGGTGCCGAGGACTAGTTGGGTGATGCCGCGCCAGACGTCCTCGAATCGGTCTCGTGCTCGCAGGGCGGTCAGGCTGGTGCGCAACAGGATTGGGGGTGGTGGGTTGTCGGTGGATAGTAGGAGGCAGGGGGCGCGGTGGGGGATGGAGCGGGTGTGCGAGACGGAGGACTGTAGGCGGTATCGGTCCAGTACGGTTCGGGTGACTACGCGCATCGCGATCGGCGATACCCGCCAGGCGGGGCAGGGGCGGTTGGCGGCTACGCCGAAGGGGATGTGAGTTTCCCTGGGGTGCTGGGTGGACCAGCGGTCGGGGTCGAAGCGGTCCGGGTCGGTGTGTCCGGTGCGTTCGAATTCCTGGTAGTTGAAGCACAGGACGGTTCCCGCGGGGATCGTGCTGCCGTCGTCTATGTCGATGTCGCCGGTGGTGATTCGGTGCGCGATACCGAATAGTGGGAATTGGCGCAGTGTTTCGTCGAGCACGTGGTCCAGATAGTGGGTGTTGGGCTCGGCGAGGATGCGGGCCTGCACGTCCTGGTGCTTGGCGATGGCCAGCAGTAGGTGTGCCATCCCCTCGGACATCTGCACGACGGCGGTGTTGAAGAACGCGCCCTGGAGGTAGTAGGCGCGTTCGCGTCGGCTGAGCAGGCTGGGTAGCTGGTGCGGCACATCACCGGCGTCGATCCTGGCGAGCAGGTATCGAGTGAGGCGGTCGCGTCGGCGCATGTGTCGCAGGCCGGTGCATTTCAGTGAGGACACCACGTCGTCGGCGTTGCCGACGATGAGATCCCGCGCGGTGCGCGGGCATGGCTCGCGAAAGACCAACTCGTAGAAGAACTCTGCCCAGATCGGCATCATCAGGTCGCGCAGTCGAACCAGGGTCATCGGCCCGGTCGGCAGCTCGTCGAGTACCCGGCGGGCGCAGCGGTCGGCGAGCTGCTCGATCGCGGTGGTCGGCAGCGACAGCACGGCACGGGTGGTGCGTGCCGCCTCGTCGTAGCGTGGACCGTCCTCCAGATGTTCCTGGTGCACTTCGGGTCCGGGCGCGAGCCAGTACCAGAACAGGTCCGACAGCGCCGCTCCTTTGCTGCGCCCCTTGGCCGACGCGTTCGCGTACAGCCGCAGGAACAGCTCCGGTCCGCCGCGCTCGCCGGGCAGGGTTATCTCGTTGCTGCCGTTGACTTTCGCGAAGATCCACACCCGAAGGGCAACCACCGCCCGCGGCAGCCAGCGCGACACCGCCCATAGCGCGGCCACGATCGCCAGTGCCGGTGTCGATCTCCTCAGCATCGCGCCGCCGCCCCGCGCGCGACGACCAGGCCGGCGTTCAGTTCGGACAGTTCGGCTATCCCGCAGAGGGTCAGTGTGTGTTCGAAGTCGCTGCGCAGGGTGTCCAGCACCCCGGTGACTCCCTTATCGCCGCCGACGGTCAGGCCCCACAGCACCGGCCGTCCCACGCCGACCGCCGTGGCGCCGAGCGCGAGCGCCAGCGCGACATCCGAGCCGCGACGGACACCGCCGTCGACGAATACCGGGATCCGACCGGCCACCGCGGCGACGACCGCGGGCAGCGCGTCCAGGGCCGCGGGCGCGATATCCAGTTGCCGCCCACCATGATTGGACACCAGGATCGCGTCGGCACCGTGGTCGATGGCCAGCCGCGCGTCCTCGGGGTGCAGGATTCCTTTGAGTACCAGGGGAAGCCGCGTCACCTCGCGAAGCCGGTCGAGGTGGTCCCACGTGAAATCGGACGACATCCCGATCTGCCGTACTTCGCTTTCGGTCACCCCGGGCAGGCCCCGCATGTTTTCCGCGTACAGGCCCGCGGGCAGGTCGGTGAAGGCATGGCGGTCGTCCCTGGTCCGGCGGCCGTGTGCCGGGGAGTCGACGGTCACCATCAGTGCGGTGCACCCTGCTCGCTCGGCTCGCCGGACGATCTCCTCGGTCACCTCCGGCTGGGGCTGCAGGTACAGCTGGAACCACACGCGCGCGTCTCGGTCGATTTCCCGTGCGGCGGCGGTGACCTCGACGATGGCCACCGTTGCGGCCATGCTCGCGGTCAGGATCAGCCCGGCCGCAGCCACACCCCGTGCGGTGGCCAGCTCGCCCTCCGGGTGGGCCAGCCGGTGAAACGCGGTGGGGGACACGAACATCGGCATGGAGCCAGGGTCGCCGAGCAGCGGCGTCGCGATGGACCGGGCGCTGGTATTCCGTAACACCCTGGGTAGCAGCGCGAGCCGACGGAAAGCCTGTTCGTTGTCGGCCAAGGCGATCTCGTCGCCTGCCCCGCCAGCGAAGTAGTCGTAGTGCACCGGATCGAGCAGCTTCTTCGCCCGCTGCTCTAGCTCGTCCAGGCTGGTCATCGCGTCGGCTCCGGCGCGCGCAACGAGGTCTCGAGGAAGTCGAAAAGTGGCTTGCGGTGCACTGTTTCGTGCGTCCACTCGTTCTCGAGGTTCTCCGAGATGTGGTGTTCGGCGATCTGCCGGTCGCCGCGATACTGCCGCAGCACGGGGTGCAGGTAGCGGCCGTCCAAGGCGTGTTCGGCGTCGGATTGGGTGAAGCGTCGGGCATTGATGTCGAACGGGTCGAGCCGGTCGTGATCCTTGCCGTACTCCAGCGTGACCACCAGGTAGGTGTCCACCTCGCCGAAGAAGCCCGCCGCGACGGCTTCCGCCACGAAATCGACCGGAACTTCCTCCCAGTACCGCGCTTGCCCCTGCGCGGTCAGCGTGACGACGTCGCCGAGGAAGCCGAACATCTGCCACAGCGCGGAGGTCCGGTTCACCCGCTCGAGTATCGCCTCGCCTACCTCTGCGGAGGTTCCCGCCAGCGCACGGTGCGGCCAGTCCTGCCCATGGTGGCGCTGCTCCAGGATTCGGTGCAATGACCTTGTCCCATAACGGAATCCGTGGATGAAGCCACTGGTTGACTTCTTGAAATCGCGTTGTTGAGTGATGGTGCCCGCGAAGTACACGTCGGGCACGTTGGTCGATTCCCATGCGGGGGTCTGCGCCGGGAATCGGTTGTTGATCACCAGCTCCGGTCTGCATTCCGGCGCGAAGATCGAGGCGTCGAACCGGAACCCGGTGGCGGCGATCACCCGGTCGTAGCGGATGTCCTTGGTGACCTCGTCGGCCCGGGAGAAACTCACCGTCACCAGGTACGACGAGTCGGGCTGCCGGGCGATGTCGAGGATGTTGCCGTCCAGGATCGCGTTCTGCGATTTGAGCTGGTAGGTATCGAGGAAGTTGTTGTTGACCGCGCGCAGATGTCCCACGAAATGCGACTGCCAGGACATCCGGATGGAATGGGGTCCGGCGACGTGGATGACGGCGGCGGTCTCGACCAGGTTGTCGGCGGTTTCGAAGGCCGAGTTGCCTTTTCCGATGATCAGCACCCGCTGGTTGATGAACTCCGCCGGGTCTACCGACATGTCGGCATACAGTTCCGCGGTCTCGATACCGGGAATCTCCGGGACGTAGGGCTTCGAGACGCCGGTGGCCAGGATCAGCCGTCGTGCGCGCAGCACATTGCCGTGCTGGTCGACGGCCTCGAACAGGTCGGGCCGGGTGATCTGCTCGATCCGCGTGTCGTATTGGACCGACAATCCTTGTCCCGCAGCGAAATCGCCGAGGTAGCGGACCATGTCGTCGGCGGAGGGGAAGTAGCGCTGCGAGTACTCCTTGAACAGTGGACCCGCCAGCAGCGAGTTCCAGTCCATCCGCAGGTTCAGTTCAGCGTCGTCCCAGCCCGTGTACACCTTGTTGATGGAGATCAGCTTGCGGTGCCGGGGGAACCTGCTGAAGAACGTGCCCGGGGCCGCGCCGGCCTCCACGATCAGGTAGCTGCGGTCGGCCTGCTGTAGGTGGTGGCCCATTTGGAGGCCGGCGGGCCCCGCGCCGATCACCAGGTAGTCGAGCTCGGTCAAGGTCTCCTCCAAAATGTCGTGCTTTACCGCGGATATAGCTCCAGTAAGGCCTGTTTGTCCGGCTTGCCGCTTGCCGCGATCGGGGCGTCGAGCACCACCGTGTAGGTCTGCGGCACGCTCGACTGGCCGAGCTCGGCGCGCACCAGCGCGGATAACGCGGTCGAGTCCGGCGGGTGTCCGGCTCGGGGGACTACGAAGGCGTGTATCGCCTCGCCGGTGCGGTCATCAGGCGCGCCGACGACATAAGCCTGGTCTACATCCGGGTGGCTGGCCAGCACGCGTTCGATCGGGCCCGCGTAGACCGGCAGCGCGTCCACGATGATCACGTCCCGTGCGCGGCCGGTCAGGTGGAGATACCCGTTGGCGAGGTAGCCCAGATCGCGGGTGCGTATCCAGCCGTCGATCAGCACTTCGGCGGTCTCTGCCTGGTCGCCGAAGTACTCCGACATCATGTAGTCGCTGCGCACGTAGATCTCGCCGTCCCGGATGTCGACGCGCACGCCGGGCAGCGGACGGCCGACCGAGGTGAGTACGCCCGCGCCGATATCGCGGGGTGTCAGCGCGGCCAGGCCGCCGGTCTCGGTCTGCCCGTACGCCTGATGCACCACCGGCCCCAGCGCGTGGACCGCGGCTGCCAGCCGGTGCGCGGGCAGCGGCGATCCGGCGACCAGCATGGCCAGCAGGCTGCCGGTGTCCGTCGGCGTGGCGCGCAAGGCGTCCAGCATCTGGTAGAGCCGGGGCACGTTCATGATCGTGGCGGTGATCCGTAGCCGCTCGATGACCCCGGGAAAAAGTGGCGTGCCATCGGGTTCCGGGATCACTGCGGTACCGCCGCCGAGCAGGCACAGCGCGAGGTAGTCCTGCACCACCGCGCTGGCCAGCGTGCCGAACAGCAGATAGCGGTCGAAGCAGGCGGCCAACTCCGCGGTGTCCTGGCTCCACGTCTGCCTGCCCCAGGACCAATGCGCGGACAACGCCCGGTACGTCTGCGCGCAGCCCTTGGGCAGGCCGGTGGTGCCGCTGGTGTAGGCCACTCGGGCGATGTCACCCGGTCGCGCCTCGATTGTCAACGACTCCGCTGGGCCACGCAGCAATGCCGCGACCTGGTGGTCGTCCAAGACGGCGTCCACTCCGTTGCTCAGCACATGGGCCTGCTGTCGCTGGCTCAGGCCGGGTCGTACCCCGATGACACGGCAGCCGAGGGTGTACGCCGCGAGGTAGGCGGCCAACGACTCGGCGCTGACGTCCAAGGTCATGGCGACACCGCACCCCGGGCCGAGCCCTGACCTGCGCAATCCACCGGCGATCGTGCTCGTCATCGTGAGCAGCTGTCCCCGGGTGGTCGAGCGCTTCCCGTGCTCGACCATCACCTGCTCCGGAGCGGCATGCAATGCCCGCACGATCGACCCAGGAAAGCTCACCGGAGGAATGATAGTGATTCCGGCGTCGAGATACTTTGAGATTCAACAAGTTTGGCCGCTCCGCCAAAGCTTATTCGCCGTCCGTGACCGTGCCCTCCGGCGTGTACATGTCAGCCCGGAAGGCTTCGCGTGGCGTGATTTCGGTGTCCGTCACCGTGCCCTCCGGCGTGTACATGTCGGCTCGCAAGGCTTCGCGTGGCGTGATTTCGGTCGGGCGCATCGCGTCGGTTCGGAAGGCCTCGTGTGGCGTGCTTTCGGTCGGCCGCATCGCGTCGAATGGGGCGGTACCCCGCTCTGTCACCGTGGCGTCGCGCAAGAATCTGCTTGTCGGTGCCCAGTCCGTGGACTTGCGATCGGCGTAGTTGTAGGGGCGCGCGATGGCGTCACGCCTGGTGGGGTGGAGTGGTTCTTTAGCATTCGCCATCTCCTTCTCGTTCTCCTCGAACGTGGTCGCCGAGTCCCTGAGGTTCTTGGCGTTCGAGTGGAAGACGTCGACGAGGGTGGATAGCGAGGTGAAGGTGTTGTCGCGGTTCTTCTTGTATCCCTTGTCCCCGTTGGCGAAACGTTCACCGGCGTGGTCGTCGCCCCACGGCTCGCCCTTGCTTTCAGAGGAGCTCTTCAGATTGTCGAGCACCTTCTTGGCGCGGTCGGCGACCTCGTCGAATCCGGTTGCCGCGCGACGCAGTCCGTCCGGCTTGATCTCTACGGGTTTACTCATTGTGATCCTCTGTTGTGGTGTCCTCGGCCAGGGAGGTGAACGGGTGATCGGTGTAGTATTTCGACGTGCTTATCGCTCGGTCGTCGGTTGAATGCCAGCTCTACATGGACCTGCACGCCTGCTCTTGCGGCGAGACGAGTTTCGAGGCAGACCACGTTTTGCGTGAGGACGACGAGGGTCGTCTGCTCGCCGTGTACGGGGGTAGTTGTGCGCGCTGCGGGCTGCCGCGGCAATTCACGTTCGAGCTGGATGAGGCGATTCCGCCCTCGCCGCCCGCATTCGGTGGTTCCGTCGCATCGCGGATCATCTGTCCCGGTGAATTCCTGCTGGTCGCCGAGCAGGCTGCCGCATCGGTCGCCCTGGTACCGGCGGCCGACGCCGCGCCGCAACAGCTGGATCCCGACCGGCTCGCCGTGGCTACCGCCGTCGCGGCTGTGGAAGAAGTCTTGAAGTTCATCCCGGACGCTATGGACGCCGTGCCCGCCGAAGCGTTCATCTCGTCGGTCGGTCGCGCCGCCTACGCCCGCGAACCAGGACGGTTCACTCGGGCGCGGCTCGAAGCGACCGCGACCGCCTACCGGGATGCGCTGGCTGCCCGCCTCTAGTTCCTGGACTATGTTGTGCGTCAACGGGTTTCCTGTGGACGCAGGAGTTGGACGTGGTCGCCCCACGGAACGATCACGCTGCCGTCGGGGGCGGCGGCGCAGTTTCTGATGCTGCCGGAGCCGGTGCTTGTTTCGGCGATCAGGCGCCAGTCGCGTGGGTCCCACATGCGCAGCCAGTTCTGGCCGTCGGCTCGCAGCTCACCGCCACCGGCCAGCACGATCGGTCCGGTGGTGGTCTGGGCCCAGGTGATCGTTTCGATTCGACCGGGGCAGGTGACCGTCGTCGTCTCGCGTTGTTCGGTGAGATCCCAGACGCTCAACCCCTCGTCGCCAACGACGACCGCGAGAAGGCGTTCATCGAGGACGCCCGTCGCCATCGATGCGGCTGATGCGTTGTAGGGCAGGATGATTGGGGTACCGAGACTTTCACCAGTCTGGATATCCCATGCCGTGAGATGTGATTCGGAGTCGTCCGGGTCCAGCAATGGCCGTTCGGCATAGGTCGATCCGGTGACTACCACCGTGCGGCCGCGGTGTTCGGTGACGGCGATCGAATCGGTGTAACCGCCGTGCCGCAACCAGCGTTCGCATTGCCGGGTCGCGATGTCCCACACCTCGACCGAGCCGGAGGCGACGGGAACCTCGTACACCGACGAGGTCGCACCCGCCCCTCGGCCGATCAGCAGCAGGTCCTTCGCGGCAACGAGTGCCTTTGTGCGACCGTACAATTCGGCGACGGGCTGTTCGAGTGGTTTACCGCTTGTCAAGTCCAACGCCTGGACACGGCCGCCGATATCGCTGGTTACCGCGATCGGGGTTCCGTCGAGATCGGCGATCGTCAGAAGCACAAGGGTGTCTTGGGTGTCGGGAATGTGTGTGCGGCCGAACTGCTCACCTGACGCCAGATCGCAGGCCGCGAGTGTTGTCCCCGCGATGGAGATCGCGGCCGGTCGCGCGTTTATCTCGGCGTAGGCGACTGCTCGTACCGTCTCGTTCGGTGCGTCGGTCGGTGGTGTCCGCCATACCTCCGTGAAGGTCGCGGTCATGATCGCTGTCCCATTTTGTCCTCCTACGCCATTGGTTGTGTTGTTCACGGGAGGGAACCGTCGCCGCGGCGCCATGCCGCATAGTGTGTGGCCTGGGTGGCGGAGGCGACGTAGCCGCCGTCGAAGTTTCCGCCTTCCGGTGGGGCGTCTCTGCCGGAGGCGGTTCGTGCGTATCGGGAGTCGTTGGTAGTCCAGACGCTCCCGGGGTTCGAGGCGGGCAGCGGGGCGAACGTTCCTGTTCCTGGATTGAAGAGTTGTCCGCCGGGGAAGAAGCGGGAGGCTGCGCCGGTGACATCGATATCGCGGCCGTCGACTGTGATTCGGTAGCCGAGGTATTGGCCGTCGTTGTCGAACAGCATTTCTGCCGAGACCGAGTTGGGGTCGCGTTTGATCGCCGTGTCCACCAGGTCGGCAACTGCGGGTGGTACTGCGTTGCGGGTGCCGAGTGAGGCGATGATGCCGTCGCCTTCGAATCCGGCGACGGAGAAGCGGTCGCCGGGGAGTTCGGTGATGGCGCCGATGTTCATGGTTGGGTTGAAGGCCATGGTCAGTCGGCCGGTGGCGGTGGGGTTGGGCCAGGCATTACCGATTTTGTCGCTGGCTGCTGTGGGGTTTTTGGGGTCGTAGCCGAGGTCGTGTGTGCTGCGGACTTCTTTCCATTGGGGGTTTTCGCCAAGGCCGTCGGGTGCGTTGCGGCCGATCATGGTGAATTTGGCGTCGGTGCTGAGTTTGAGCATGTTTTCGACGCCGCTGATGCCGGTGCCGCCGGTGCCTGCCACGATCCAGTCTTTGGCAAGTTCGGGTTTGACTCCGCGCAGGTTTGCGTCGTCGCCGGAGAGGACGCGGCCGGGGTAGTTCTTCCGGAGTGTTTTCCAGTTGTTGATCGCGTTGAGTGAGTCGGTGACGTTTTTGGGCAGTGTCGAGTGGTTGATGTTGTTGTCCGACAGGATCTTCAAGGCTTCGCCGGCGGATGCGGTGTCTCGCCAGGACAGCGCCTCGATTTGGTTTTTCGCTGTTGAGGCTTCGGGTGTGTTGAGTTTGCCGAGTTCTCGTGCGGTGGTGTCGAATGTTCCGTGCATCCCACCGATGCCGCGGGCGATACCGGGGATGATCTCGGGTGGGAATCCTGTTGCGATGACCGGGATTCCGTCGACTTCTACGGTGACTCGTGGTGTGTCGTCGATCGGTGTGATGTCGGCAAGTAGCTTGCCGTTTTCCATGCGGAAGGTTGCTTTGCCGTCGACGACTGGTCCTTGGGCGGCGATGGAGTCTTCCCAGTAGCGTACCGCGTCGAGCGGCACGCGGGCATCGGGTCGGCCCGTGCCGACGAACTGATACGGGTCACCGAGTCCGGTCTGGCGGAGGTTGCGCAGTTGGTCTGCGGTTTGGGCGATGCGGTCGCCGTTGTCGGATTGCCAGCGGCCGCGGTCATCGACGAGCAAGGCTGCTGGATCACGAGCTGCGAGTGCGGCGCCGCCGCCTGCCTCGATGACCGACAGCTTCGGGTATTCGTCAGGCGAGGTCGCTGCTTGTTGGCGCAGGTTGGCGAGGGTTTGCTGGCTGCGTTGCGCGCGTTGTCGGGTGCTCTGATCGGCGAGTGCCCGTGTTTGGTCGGGGGTGGCTCGTTCTCCGTTGAAGGCGATCGGGCGCTCGAAGGTGGGGCGCAGCGCGTCACGGTGGGCTTCGAAGGCGGCTCGGTCTGTTCCGGCTTGACGGTTGATGTTTTGCAGGAGTCGCCGGTCATCCGAGGTCAGCTGGTCCGGGCGGGTGCCTGCGTCGTCGAGTAGGTGACGGACCTGATCACCTGCGGTTGGCGACGATTCGAGGTGGTCGAGTATCAGGTTTCGGCGTTGCTCAGCGCCGGGCGTGCCTTCGCGTAGGCCGCCGTGTTCGACCAACGCCATCGCTTCGCGATGCAGGTCGTCGTAGCGGGTTTGTTCCTCAGGCGTCCGGTTGCCGGGGGCGGGAAGCCGGTCGAGTTGTTCGCCGAGGGTGCGCAGTTCTTGGATTCGTCCCGTGTCGTGGGGCGTGAGCTTGGGTTCGCCGGTCATCGTGCCGGGACGCAGGATGCCTTCATCGGGGCCGAAAGCATCGAGTCGGTCGATGAGGTAGCGCTTGCGGTCGGCGACGATTTCGCCGATTTCGTGGGCGAGGGCTCGGGGTATGTGTTTGGTGGAGATGCGGTCGGAGATTTGGATGACGTGTTTTGCTTTGTCGTGGTTGAGGATTGAGCGTGCGACGGTGTCGTCGCCGATGCGTTGGGTTTCGACGCGGACTTCGAAGGTCTTCTGGTCGTGGCTGTAGACGCCGGTGGTGTCGGTGATGCGGTACTGGCCTTTGGCCGCATCGATCGGGGCGACCTGCAGGCCGCCGTGGCCTTCGACGGCGCTGTGTAGTGCTCCGTCGACCTGAGTGCGGACCTGGTCGATGTGGCTGGTTGCCGGTGCCTCGACGTGACCGTGGAAGTCTGAGCCTGGCACGGCAGCGGCAGTGATGAGATTGGTCGGGTCAGTGACGCCGCCGCGTCGCCATGCTGCGTAATGGGTGGCCTGGACCGCGGAGGCGACGTAGCCGCCGTCGAAGTTGCCGCCTTCCGGTGGGGCGTCCCTGGTGGAGGCCGTTTGTGCGGCGAAGCCGCGGGTGGGACCTGATAGTGCGTATCGGGAGTCGCCGGTGCTCCAGACAGTTCCGGGCTTCGACGCCGGTAGCGGACCGAAATCGCCGGTTCCGGGCTTGAAGAGTTGTCCGCCAGGGAAGAAACGGGAGGCTGCGCCGGTGACATCAATGTGTTTGTTGTCGACGGTGATTCGGTAGCCGAGGTATTGGCCGTCGTTGTCGAACAACATCTTTGCTGAGACCGAGTTGGGGTCGCGTTTGATGGCGGTGTCGACGAGGTCGGCGACGGCAGGTGGAACCGAGTTTCGTGTGCCGAGTGAAGCGATGACGCCGTCGCCTTCGAATCCGGCGACGGAGAAGCGGCCACCGTGTTCGGTGATGCCGCCGATGGTCATGGTTCGGTCGAAGGCCATGGTCAGTCGGCCCGTGGCGGTGGGGTTGGGCCAGGCGTTATTGATTTTCTCGCTGGCGGCTGTCGGGTTTTTGGGGTCGTAGCCGAAGTCGTGTTTGCTGCGGACTTCTTTCCATTGGGGGTTTTCGGCGAGTCCGTCGGGTGCGTTGCGGCCGATCATGGTGAATGTGGCGTCGGTGCTGAGTTTCAGCATGTTTTCGACACCGCTGATGCCGGTGCCGCCGGTGCCTGCGACGATCCAGTCTTTGGCCGTATCGGGATTTACCCCGGCTAGGTTCGCGTCGTCACCGGAGAGGACGCGGTCAGGGTAGTTCTTCCGCAACGTTTTCCAGTTGTTGATCGCGTTGAGCGAGTCGGTGACGTTCTTGGGCAGTGCCGAGTGCTCGATGTTGTTGTCCGACAAGATCTTCAAGGCTTCGCCGGCGGATGCGGTCTCTCGCCATGACAACGCTTCGATCTGGGTCTTCGCGGTATCGGCCTCGGGTGTGTTGAGCTTGCCCAACTCTCGTGCGGTCGTGTCGAATGTCCCGTGCATTCCGCCGATGCCTCGGGCGATGCCGGGGATGATCTCGGGTGGGAAACCTGTTGCGATGACCGGGATTCCGTCGACCTCGACGGTTACTCGTGGGGTGCCGTCGATCGGGGTGATGTCGGCGAGTAGCTTCCCGTTGTCCATGCGGAAGGTTGCTTTGCCGTCGACGACCGGTCCCTGGGCCGCGATCGAGTCTTCCCAGTAACGGACCGCGTCAAGCGGCACGCGGGCGTCCGGTCGACCGGCGCCGACGAACTGGTAGGGGTCACCCAGTCCGGTCTGTCGAAGATTGCGTAGTTGGTCCGCTGTTTGGGCTATCCGGTCGCCGTTGTCGGACTGCCAGCGCCCACGGTCGTCCACGAGCAAGGCTGCTGGGTCGCGGGCTGCGAGTGCGGCGCCGCCGCCTGCCTCGATGAGCGATAGCTTCGGATATTGGCCGCCCGCGGCTTTCTCGCGTAGGTCGGCGAGGGTTTCTTCGCTTCGTTCCGCACGTTGCCGGGTGCTCTCGTCGGCGAGCGCCCGTGTTTGGTCGGGGGTGGCTCGTTTTCCGTTGAACGCGATGGGGCGCTCGAAGGTGGGGCGCAGCGCCTTACGGTGCGCGTCGAGTGCGGCGCGGTCTTCCCGGGCTTGGTCCCGAATGTCTTGCAGGAGTTGGCGATCGTCCGGTGTAAGCCTGTTCGGATGGCCGCCTGCGTCATTGAGCAGATTGCTTACCTGCACACCGCCCTGGTCGAGGGCCAACGCTCTGCGTTGGTCGGCACCCGGCGTGCCTTCGCGCAGACCCATGTGGTCGACCAGTGCCATTGCTTCGCGGTGCAGGTTGTTGTAGCGGGTTTGTTCCTCGGGTGTGCGTTCGTGGGGAGCTGGCAGGTCGTCGAGTTGCTCGCCGAGGACACGGAGTTCCTGTATCCGGCCTGCGTCGTGGGGTGTGAGTTGTCGGTTGGTCGGCCCGTCGGGGTGCAGGATGCCTTCGTCGGGGCCGAAGGCGTCGAGTCGGTCGATGAGGTAGCGCTTGCGGTCGGCGACGATTTCGCCGATTTCGTGGGCGAGGGCTCGGGGTATGTGTTTGGTGGAGATGCGGTCGGAGATTTGGATGACGTGTTTTGCTTTGTCGTGGTTGAGGATTGAGCGTGCGACGGTGTCGTCGCCGATGCGTTGGGTTTCGACGCGGACTTCGAAGGTCTTCTGGTCGTGGCTGTAGACGCCGGTGGTGTCGGTGACGCGGTACTGGCCTTTGGCCGCGTCGATCGGGTCGACGTGGAGACCGCCGTGGCCGTCGATCACAGTGCGGAGTGCTCCGTCGACCTGGGTGTGGATCTGGTCGATGTGACTGGTTGTCGGGTCTTCGACATGACCGTGGAAGTCCGAACCGGGCACTGCCGCGGCAGTGATGCGATTGACCGGATCGCCGGAACCCGCAGGGACAGAATCATTTTGGGGATGTGATTGCGGTGCGTCTGTCGTGTCGCCGCGTCGCCATGCCGCGTAGTGGGTGGCCTGGGTGGCGCTGGCGACGTAGCCGCCGTCGAAGTTTCCGCCTTCGGGTGGGGCGTCTCTGTTGGAGGCGGTTTGTGCGGCGAAGCCGGTGGTGCGGCCCGATAGGGCGTATCGGGAGTCGCCGGTGCTCCAGACGGTTCCGGGTTTCGAGGCGGGCAGTGGGGCGAAGTCGCCGGTTCCGGGCTTGAAGAGTTGTCCGCCTGGGAAGAAGCGGGAGGCTGCGCCGGTGACATCAATATGTTTGTCGTCGACGGTGATTCGGTAGCCGAGGTACTGGCCGTCGTTGTCGAACAACATCTTTGCCGAGACCGAATTCGGATCGCGTTTGATCGCGGTATCCACTAGGTCGGCGACGGCGGGTGGTACTGCGTTTCGGGTGCCGAGTGAGGCGATGACTCCGTCGCCTTCGAATCCGGCCACGGAGAAACGGCCGCCGCGGAGTTCAGTGATGCCGCCGATGGTCATGGTTCGGTCGAAGGCCATGGTCAGTCGGCCGGTGGCGTTCGGGTTGGGCCAGGTGCCGTCGAGGTTCTTGTCGCTGGCTGCCGTGGGGTTTTTGGGGTCGTAGCCGAGGTCGTGTGTGCTTCGTACTTCTTTCCATTGGGGGTTTTCGCCAAGGCCGTCGGGTGCGTTGCGGCCGATCATGGTGAATTTGGCGTCGGTGCTGAGTTTGAGCATGTTTTCGACGCCGCTGATGCCGGTGCCGCCGGTGCCTGCCACGATCCAGTCTTTGGCAAGTTCGGGTTTGACTCCGCG
This sequence comes from Nocardia sp. NBC_01499, assembly GCF_045040275.1. Taxonomy (NCBI): domain Bacteria; kingdom Bacillati; phylum Actinomycetota; class Actinomycetes; order Mycobacteriales; family Nocardiaceae; genus Nocardia; species Nocardia sp. NBC_01499. Next base: position 8,279,855 of record NZ_CP109426.1, read on the forward strand.
CAGGTTTGCGTCGTCGCCGGAGAGGACGCGGCCGGGGTAGTTCTTCCGGAGTGTTTTCCAGTTGTTGATCGCGTTGAGTGAGTCGGTGACGTTTTTGGGCAGTGTCGAGTGGTTGATGTTGTTGTCCGACAGGATCTTCAAGGCTTCCCCGGCGGATGCGGTGTCCCGCCAAGACAGGGCTTCGATCTGCGCCTTCGCCGTATCTGCTCCAGATACGTTGAGCTTGCCCAACTCCCGTGCGGTCGTGTCGAAGGTGCCGTGCATCCCACCGATCCCGCGGGCGATACCGGGGATGATCTCGGGTGGGAATCCTGTTGCGATAACGGGGATTCCGTCGACTTCTACGGTGACTCGTGGTGTGTCGTCGATCGGTGTGATGTCGGCGAGCAACTTCCCATTTTCCATGCGGAAGGTTGCTTTGCCGTCGACGACCGGTCCCTGTGCCGCGATGGAGTCTTCCCAGTAGCGGACAGCGTCGAGCGGCACGCGGGCATCGGGTCGGCCCTCGCCGACGAACTGATACGGGTCACCGAGGCCCGTCTGCCGGAGATTACGCAGTTGGTCTGCGGTTTGGGCGATGCGGTCGCCGTTGTCGGATTGCCAGCGGCCGCGGTCATCGACGAGCAAGGCTGCTGGATCACGAGCTGCGAGTGCGGCGCCGCCGCCTGCCTCGATGACCGATAGTTTGGGATATTGGCCGCCCGCGGCTTTTTCGCGCAGGTCGGCGAGGGTTTCTTCGCTGCGTTGCGCACGTTGTTGCGTGCTTTCGTCGGCGAGTTCCCGCGCTCGATCGGGGGTGATCCTTGCTCCGTCGTCTGCGATGGGCGGCTTGAAGGCAGGCTGAAGGTCAGCACGATGGGTCTCGAAGGTGGCTCGGTCCACCCCGGCTTGGCGATTGATCTGTCGCAGGAGTCGCCGGTCATCGGAGGTCAGCTGGTCCGGGCGGGTGCCTGCGTCATCGAGCAGGTGACGGACCTGATCACGAGCGGTTGGCGAAGATTCGAGGTGGTCGAGTACCAGGTTTCGGCGTTGTTCGGCTCCCGGTGTGCCGTCTCGCAGGCCGACGTGTTCAACGAGTGCCATTGCTTCGTGGTGCAGGTTGTCGTATTGGTTTCGTTGTTCGGGGGTTCGGTCGTCGGGGGAGGGCAGCCGGTCGAGTCGCTCGCCGAGCACTCGCAGTTCCTGGATTCGGCCGGTGTCGTGGGGTGTGAGTTTGAGTTCGCCGGTTACCGCGCCAGGGTGTAGGACGCCTTCGTCAGGACCGAAAGCGTCGAGTCGGTCGATGATGTAGCGCTTGCGGTCGGCGACGATTTCGCCGATTTCGTGGGCGAGGGCGCGTGGTATGTGTTTGGTGGAGATTCGGTCGGAGATTTGGATGACGTGTTTTGCTTTGTCGTGGTTGAGGATTGAGCGTGCGACGGTGTCGTCGCCGATGCGTTGGGTTTCGACGCGGACTTCGAAGCTGTGTTGGTCGGGGCCGTAGACACCGCTGGTGTCGGTGACGCGATACTGGCCTTTGGCCGCATCGATCGGGTCGACCTGCAAACCACCGTGGCCAGCGATCACATCGCGCAGTGCTCCGTCGACCTGGGTGTGGACCTGATCGATGTGACTGGTCGTCGGTGCTTCGACGTGACCGCGGAAATCCGAGCCCGGCACGGCCGCGGCGGTGATCGGGTTGGTTCGATTACCCGAACCCGCAGGGTCGGAGGCGTTTTGGGGATGTGGTTGTGAGCCGTCGTGCGGTGCGTCTGTCGCATCGCCACGTCGCCAGGCCGCGTAGTGCGTGGCCTGGGTGGCGGAGGAGACGTAGCCGCCGTCGAAGTTTCCGCCCTCGGGTGGGGCATCCCTGTTCGAGGCGGTTTGTGCGGCGAAGCCGGTGGCGGGGCCCGATAGTGCGTATCGAGAGTCGTTGGTGCTCCAGACGGTCCCGGGTCTTGACACGGGTAGTGGTGGGACGCTTCCTGTTCCGGGCTTGAACAGTTGTCCGCCGGGGAAGAAACGGGAAGCCGCTCCGGTGACGTCGATGTGGCGGCCGTCGGCGGTGATTCGGTAGCCGAGGTATTGGCCATCGTTGTCGAACAACATCTTTGCCGAGACCGAGTCCGGATCGCGTTTGATCGCCGTGTCCACCAGGTCGGCAACGGCGGGTGGTACTGCGTTGCGGGTACCTAGTGAGGCGATGACGCCGTCGCCTTCGAATCCGGCGACGGAGAAACGACCGCCGGGGAGTTCGGTGATGCCGCCGATGTTCATGGTTCGGTTGAAGGCCATGGTCAGTCGGCCGGTGGCGGTGGGGTTGGGCCAGGTGCCGTCGGGGTTTTTCTGGCTGGCTGCTGTGGGGTTTTTGGGGTCGTAGCCGAGGTCGTGTGTGCTGCGGACTTCTTTCCATTGGGGGTTTTCGGCGAGTCCGTCAGGTGCGTTGCGGCCGATCATGGTGAATTTGGCGTCGGTGCTGAGTTTGAGCATGTTTTCGACGCCGCTGATGCCGGTGCCTCCGGTACCGGCGACGATCCAGTCTTTAGCAAGTTCGGGTTTTACCCCGCGCAGGTTCGCATCGTCGCCGGAGAGCACACGGCCGGGGTAGTTCTCCCGCAACGTTTTCCAGTTGTCGATCGCGTGCAGTGAGTCGGTGACGTTCTTGGGTAGCGTGGAGTGGTCGATGTTGTTGTCCGTCAGGATCTTCAACGCTTCGCCAGCGGAAGAGGTGTCTCGCCAGGAGAGGGCCTCGATCTGGGTTTTCGCGGTGTCTGCTCCAGATGTGTTGAGCTTGCCCAACTCTCGTGCGGTGGTGTCGAAGGTGCCGTGCATTCCGCCGATGCCTCGTGCGATGCCAGGGATGATCTCGGGTGGGAATCCTGTTGCGATGACCGGGGTTCCGTCGACTTCGACGGTGACTCGTGGGGTGCCGTCGATCGGTGTGATGTCGGCGAGCAGCTTCCCGTTTTCCATGCGGAAGGTTGCTTTGCCGTTGACGACTGGTCCTTGGGCGGCGATGGAGTCTTCCCAGTAGCGGACCGCGTCGAGTGGCACGCGGGCGTCGGGTCGACCGGTGCCGACGAATTGATACGGGTCGCCGAGTCCGGTTTGGCGGAGGTTGCGGAGTTGGTCTGCGGTCTGAGCGATGCGGTCGCCATTATCGGACTGCCAGCGGCCGCGGTCATCGACGAGCAACGCTGCTGGATCGCGAGCCGCTAGCGCGGCACCGCCACCCGCTTCGATGACCGACAGCTTCGGGTACTCACCGTCTGCCGCCTTCTCGCGCAGGTCGGCGAGGGTCTGCTCGCTGCGTTGCGCACGCAACGCGGTGCTTTCGTCGGCGAGTTCCCGCGCTCGATCGGGGGTGATCCTTGCCCCGTCGTCCGCGATGGGCGGTTTGAAGGCGGGCTGAAGGTCAGCACGGTGGGCTTCGAATGCGGCTCGGTCTGTCCCGGCTTGGCGATTGATGTTTCGCAGGAGTCGGCGGTCATCAGAGGTCAGCTGGTCTGGGCGGGTAGCGGCGTCGTCGAGTAGATGACGGACCTGATCACGACTGGCCGGGGTGGGGTCGAGGTGGTCGAGTACCAGGTTTCGGCGTTGTTCGGCCCCGGGTGTGCCGTCTCGCAGACCGACGTGTTCGACCAGTGCCATCGCCTCGCGATGCAGGTCGTTGTATTGGTTTCGTTCTTCAGGTGTCCGGTTGCCGGGAGCGGGCAGTCCGTCGAGTTGCTCGCCGAGCGCTCGTAGTTCTTGGATTCGCCCGGCGTCGTGCGGTGTGAGCCGGGGGGTGCCGGTCACCGCACCGGGCCGCAGGACACCTTCGTCGGGACCGAAGGAGTCGAGTCGGTCGATGACATAACGCTGGCGGTCGGCGACGATTTCGCCGATCTCGTGGGCGAGGGCGCGGGGTATGTGTTTGGTCGAGATCCGGTCAGAGATCTGGATGACGTGCTGACCCTTGTCGTGGTTGAGGATCGAGCGCGCCACAGTGTCGTCGCCGATGCGCTGTGTTTCCACGCGCACTTCGAAGGTCTTCTGATCGGGGCCATAGACGCCGGTGTTGTCGGTGATGCGATACCTGCCCCTGGCCGCATCGATCGGGTCGACCTGCAACCCACCGTGGCCATCGACCGCACTGCGCAGTGCTCCGTCGACCTGAGCGTGCACCTCGTCGATGTGACTGGTCGTCGGGGCTTCGACGTGACCGTGGAAATCGGAACCTGGCACGGCAGCGGCGGTGATCGGGTTGGTTCGATTACCCGAACCCGCAGGGGCGGAGGCATTTTGGGAATGTCGTTGTGAGCCGTCGTGCGATGCGTCCGTGGTGTCGCCGCGTCGCCAGGCCGCGTAGTGGGTGGCTTGGGTGGCGGAGGAGACGTAGCCGCCGTCGAAGTTGCCGCCTTCTGGTGGGGCGTCTCTGTTGGAGGCGGTTTGTGCGGCGAAGCCGGTGGTGCGACCCGATAGTGCGTATCGAGAGTCGTTGGTAGTCCAGATGGTCCCGGGTTTCGACACCGGTAGCGGTGGGGCGGTTCCTGTTCCGGGCTTGAACAGTTGTCCGCCGGGGAAGAAACGAGAGGCTGCGCCGGTCACGTCAATGTGCTTGTCGTCGGCTGTGATTCGGTAGCCGAGGTACTGGCCGTCGTTGTCGAACAGCATTTTTGCCGAGACCGAGTCTGGGTCGCGTTTGATCGCGGTGTCCACCAGGTCGGCGACAGCGGGTGGTACTGCGTTGCGGGTGCCGAGTGAGGCGATGATGCCGTCGCCTTCGAATCCGGCGACGGAGAAGCGGTCGCCGGGGAGTTCGGTGATGGCGCCGATGTTCATGGTTGGGTTGAAGGCCATGGTCAGTCGGCCGGTGGCGGTGGGGTTGGGCCAGGCATTACCGATTTTGTCGCTGGCTGCTGTGGGGTTTTTGGGGTCGTAGCCGAGGTCGTGTGTGCTGCGGACTTCTTTCCATTGGGGGTTTTCGCCAAGGCCGTCGGGTGCGTTGCGGCCGATCATGGTGAATTTGGCGTCGGTGCTGAGTTTGAGCATGTTTTCGACGCCGCTGATACCAGTGCCGCCGGTGCCAGCGACGATCCAGTCTTTAGCAAGTTCGGGTTTGACCCCGGCCAAGTTCGCGTCGTCGCCGGAGAGCACGCGGCCGGGGTAGTCTTCCCGCAGCGTTTTCCAGTTGTCGATCGCGTTGAGTGAGTCGGTGACGTTCTTGGGCAGTGTGGAGTGGTCGATGTTGTTGTCGGACAATATCTTCAGTGCATCGCCAGCGGATTTCGTTTCCCGCCAGGAGAGTGCTTCGATCTGGGCTTTCGCGGTATCGGCCTCGGGCGTGTTGAGCTTGCCCAACTCCCGTGTGGCGGTGTCGAAGGTGCCGTGCATCCCACCGATACCTCGTGCGATGCCAGGGATGATCTCGGGTGGGAAACCTGTTGCGATGACCGGGATTCCGTCGACTTCCACGGTGACCCGCGGGGTGCCATCGATCGGAGTGATATCGGCAAGCAGTTTTCCGTTGTCCATGCGGAAGGTTGCTTTGCCGTCGACGACTGGCCCTTGGGCCGCGATCGAGTCTTCCCAGTAGCGTACCGCGTCGAGCGGTACGCGAGCATCGGGTCGACCGGCGCCGACGAATTGATACGGGTCGCCGAGCCCGGTCTGCCGGAGGTTACGGAGTTGGTCTGCGGTCTGAGCTATCCGGTCGCCATTATCGGATTGCCAGCGGCCGCGGTCATCGACGAGCAACGCTGCTGGATCACGAGCAGCCAGTGCGGCGCCGCCGCCTGCCTCGATGACCGATAGTTTGGGATATTGGCCGCCCGCGGCCTTTTCGCGCAGGTCGGCGAGGGTTTCTTCGCTGCGTTGCGCACGTTGTTGCGTGCTTTCGTCGGCGAGTTCCCGCGCTCGATCGGGGGTGATCCTTGCCCCGTCGTCTGCGATGGGCGGCTTGAAGGCGGGCTGAAGGTCGGCTCGGTGGGTTTCGAAGGTGGCTCGGTCTGTCCCGGCTTGGCGATTGATCTGTCGCAGGAGTCGGCGGTCATCGGAGGTGAGTTGGTCGGAGCGGGTGGCCGCGTCGTCGAGTACGCGACGGACCTGATCACCTGCGGTTGGCGATGATTCGAGGTGGTCGAGTATCAGGTTTCGGCGTTGTTCGGCTCCCGGTGTGCCTTCGCGCAGGCCGACGTGCTCGACCAACGCCATGGCTTCGTGATGCAGGTCGTTGTACTGGTTTCGTTCCTCAGGTGTCCGGTTGCCGGCAGCGGGCAGCTCGTCGAGTTTCTCCCCGAGCACTCGTAGTTCCTGGATTCGACCGGTGTCGTGAGGTGTGAGGTGGGGGGTGCCAGTCATCGCACCAGGGCGCAGGACGCCTTCGTCGGGTCCGAAGGCGTCGAGTCGGTCGATGAGGTAGCGCTTGCGGTCGGCGACGATTTCGCCGATTTCGTGGGCGAGTGCGCGGGGTATGTGTTTGGTGGAGATGCGGTCTGAGATTTGGATGACGTGTTTTGCTTTGTCGTGGTTGAGGATTGAGCGGGCTACGGTGTCGTCGCCGATGCGTTGGGTTTCGACGCGCACTTCGAAGCTGTGTTTATCGGGGCCGTAGACGCCGGTGGTGTCGGTGACGCGGTACTGGCCTTTGGCCGCGTCGATCGGGGCAACCTGCAAACCACCGTGGCCAGCGATCACATCGCGCAGTGCTCCGTCGACCTGAGTACGGACCTCGTCGATGTGACTGGTCGTCGGGGCTTCGACGTGACCGTGGAAATCCGAACCTGGCACGGCCGCAGCGGTAATCGGGTTGATTCGATCACCTGAACCCGCATGAACACTCGAATCCTGAAGTGACGCTTCGTCGGTCGCGCTGTGATGGCTGCTGCCGTCGGATGTTTCGATGACGGTGCCGTCGGGGCGGATGATCGCGAGAGTTGTTGTGCTGTGCCGGGGTTGAGGGTCCGGTGACTCGAAAGCGTTGTGGCCGAACGGCCGATCTTCGGCAGTGACCGTTCCGGCGTGTGCGGCCGATGATGTGCTGCCGTCAGGTATTACGTCCGGGCGGTCGTTGGACGGCTGTTCCCTGATCGGTTCGGCGACGTGATAGTGGCCGCCGCTCTCGTCGACCCGAACCAGGACGTGCTCGGGACCGTCCTGCGGGCCGAAACGCATCATCGTGCCGTCGCGGTTCACCACCACGATGTTCAGGCTGTGGGCGTCGGCGCCCTCGGGGATGAGGAAATCGCCGAGTTCGTTGTTGTAGCGACCGGGCTTGGACAGATCTTCGAGCTGTCGATCGAACTCCTCCGAGCGCTCCCACTCGTAGTCCCACTGGCGGAACTCTCGTTCGCGCACCCAGGCCGGGCGAGCCGGATGGTCGGGGTAGTCGCGAAGATTCGCGTCGAGCCTGGTGATTTCCCGCGCCGCCTCCCGGAAGTCCGCGGTATCGGGGACGAACTTGTCGATCAGACGGTCCTTGCGGTCCTGCAACACCCGGCTGAACTTCTCGCGGACGGCCTCGTGGCCGGGGCCGAGCTTTCCGCCGGTGACGTGATCCACCGCCCGGAACAGGCAGTCGCCGTCCGCGGTAATGCGCTGCAGGCGATAGCCGGGCAGCGCGGCCACCTGCTCCTGGGTGGGGTTGAAGCGCTCCTCCGGTACGAATTCCAGTCCGGTGCTTGGCCTTTCGTTGATCGTGTCGGGGTTGTGCTCGTGCTGATTCTGCTCGTGTGAGATCGACGCCGGCGGATGCGAGACCGGTTCCTCCGGTGGACCTTTCGGGAAATCTCCCGAGTTCTTGGCCGGTCCGAGCGAAGCGTTTGGATCTCGGGACGTGTCCGAGTCACGGGGTGTTTCGTTGGAAGTGACGGGCTCCCTTGGAGTTTCGACCGCACCGGGTTGCTTCTGGGTCGACGGGTGGTCCTGGACCGCCCGCACCGATTCGACAGGGTGATTCTGCGACCCGGTCGGCGACGAGGTCACCGCGCGCTGGTTGGTCGTGATCGGGTCGGTTCGGACGCCAGCGGTGATGGGTGTGCGGGAGCCGTCGCCCACCGACGAGAGGCTCGGGCGTGGCGACGGCGGCGGGGTCGGTGACGGGGAGACCGATGCCTTGTCGGTGACCGAGGCGGGCGGGGGCGGTACGTCGGCTCGCGATGATGTCACCGCTGGCGGTGTACTGCCCGGCAGCACGTTGGTGTTTCCGGTGGACGACTGAGCTGGCGGCGCATCCGGCCGGAAGCCCGCGTTCGACTGTGGCGTAGCCGAATTCGCGATGTTCTCGACGTGCGACTGCTGCTGTTGCTCGACGGGCGAGTCGAACCGCGGCTGCTCCACGGGCGCGTGTGTCTGTGCGGGCTGCGTCGTCGAATGATTCGAGCTGCCCTCGACATTCGACGTCGGCTCGACGTGCGACTGGGAGACAGGCGAATTCGTGGATGTCGCGTTCACCGAGTGCGTCGGCGTCTGCGACGAACCCGAATTGGGATCGATCCCGGTGCGCGATGAGGTCTGTGTCGACTGGCCTTCGGTACGCGACGACGCGGCAGGCTGCTGCGCGGGCGCGTTGCTGCTCGAAGGCCTCGACTCGGGCGAGGACTGCGACCGCGTGGTGGAGTTCGTCGAGTTGTCGTTCCGGGTCGCCGAGTTGTCGTTCCGGGTGGTCTGGTTGTCGTTGCGTGTGGTCTGTCCGTTCCTCGTGCCCTGCGAGCCGTTTTTGGTCCGGACGTTCGTCTCCGGAGTTGTCTGCCGACTGTGTTCGGTCGTCGAACCATTGTGCGTGGCAGCGGAATTTGCGCCGGTATCGGAACGGTCACTCGTCGAATGCACCGACGGCGCACGGGAATTCAGGCCTTCACCGTCATACAGCGAAGAGGCGCGCGAGGATCCGCCATCGCCCTCGTTGAGCTCGACGATCTTCGGCTCCGGGCGCTCGTGGGTGCCGTCGGCGCCGATCGGCGGCGGGGCGGAAACGCCCATATAACCGCCCTTGGCGAGCGACGACGACTGCGCGTGACCCGCGACGCCGTGCACGCCACCGACCAGACCACCGCCGACGCCGCCGAGAATCGCCGCCGGATCGAACTCCCACTGACCCGTGAAGACACCGTTGGCGACCAGCCCGGCGCCCGCGCCGACCACACCGGCGGGGATACCGGCGCCGATCGCGATGCCGCCCGCCTTCCACCACGTCATCGAGTCGCGGCCGACCCAATTGCCAAGGCCCTTACCGATGAGACTGCCGACCGGCGCGGCCACCGCGCCCGAGATGCCGCCGACGGCACCCGAGATGAACAGCTGTTTGACATCGAATCCGTCGCGATGACCCTTGCCCTGCTGAATGGCCTGCACCAGGAAGTCGGTGCCGAAGCCGATGGCAGCCTGCTCGAGCCCGGTGATCGCGGCCAGTTTCCACAGCGGCATCGCCGCCAGGCGAGTGGCCCGGTTCGCCAGGAAGGTAGCCAGCCGTTGGCCGATGAGCTGACAGACGCCCGCCGCCTCGGCCTCCATCGCAGGCACCGCCCACGCACCCCACATCGTGGCCAGCGCGTAGGCGATCTCCGCGGCCAGGATCGCCAGGGTGATGATGATCTGCAGCTTGGAGTACTCGATCTGGGTGCCGCACTGGCGCACCGAATCACCGAGCTGCTTGAGCTGTTCGGCCATCTTCTCGACGGACTGATCGCCGGTGAAGAACTGGTCGAACTGGGCTTTCATCTTGTCTTCGCCGTCGCCGGAATAGCTCACCAGCGCGGTGTTGCACGCGACGTGCAGTGCGTCGATGATGTCGTGCAGGGCGCTGGAGGCGGTGTGGAAATCGTCGCCGAGCGCGAACAGCGGGTCTTCCTGGCCCTTCGGCCAGGACGCGCCTGCGAGGTAGCTGAGCCACTGCAGGCCCTCGGGCATCTCGATGCTCATCGATCAGCCAGTGCTGGTTCAGCGGTCAGCGTTGTCACGTGCCGATGGCGAATCGAACGAGGCGCGTTGGGGTTCCGGCACCCGGGCCTGTAGATCCGGTAGGCCCCCGACGATTTCGGACAGGCTCGGCAGCCGCGATCGGGAGCGCTGAATGGGCGCGATCAACTCGTTGGCGCGGCGGGCGACCTCGGATGCGGCCTCCTGGGTGGCCTCGGTGACGGCGTCGGCGATCTCGTCGTAGTCCAATTCGTCGATGTCATCGGCGAACTCGGTCTCGATCACGACGCCGTCGGCGTTGACGGTGATGCGCACCCGGCCCTTGCCCGCGGTAGCGGTGGCGGTGAGCTCGACCCGCTGCCGCTGTGCGTCGGCGATCGAGCGAATATGCAGATTGACGGTGTCGAGCAGATCTGCCAAATCGCCTTTGGTCCGGTCGTTGTCCACGTCGAATTCTCCTGCTGCCCGACGACATTCGGAACCCGCGATGCCTGGCGCATCGATTCCCCGACGAACGCTACCGCACCTCATCGCCGGTAATGATCCTCGATTATCTAACAGTTATGCCGTACTTACGTCTTCGGTTATGTGGGGCTTACCTGGGCCGTGTTGAATCCTCTTGGGTGACAACTGGGCTCAGCGCGGCGCTGCGAAGCGAGCCCGACCTACGATGCGGAGGCCTCTGGTGGTGAACGAACGGCTCAAGGCCGACGCCGCGATGATGATGGAAGCGCTGAACGAGCAGATGCTCGGCATCGCGAAAATCCAACGCGACCGTTCCCGGCTCACCGCTACCGCCACCGCCTGCGACAAGCGAATCAGTGTGACCGTCAACGCCGATGGGATTCTCATCGACACCAGGTTCGCCGACGATATCGGCGATCTGAGCTACCAGGTCATCGCCGCGGCGATGACCGAGGCCGTGCAGGCCGCCGCCCGGCAGGTGACCGAGCAGACCAGGCTGCTCATGGAACCGTTGCGGGAGCGTAAGTCCCGGTTGCCGAAGTTGTCCGCGCTGATCGAGGACGCGCCGGACTTCGGTTCGGTCATGCCGGTGGCACCGCCCGCGTCGGTCGCGCCGCCGAACTCGCCGCAGCGGCGTTACGACGACGAGGACACGGGCTTCGGCGATGCGGAGAGATTCGAGGGCCGACGGTCGATGGTCAGCGACCGTGACGACTGAGGTCGCGCCGAGATGGGACTGTATCTTCCGCCGGAGCTCCGCTGGCTTGGCTGGGTCGCGGGTGGTGCGTGGCCTGCCGGTGACGAGACCGACGTCTGGCATGTCTCGGACGCCTACAAGGACACCAGCGCGGCGCTGAACAAACTGACCCCGGAGATCGAAGACGTCAAACGCATGGCGATGTCCGCCTATCCCGACGGGCTCGGCGGCGAGAAGATGGGCGCGCTGTTCGATCAGATGATCACCGGCGACCAATCGATGGATTCGCTGGCGAAGTTCATGGAGCAGATCTCCGACGCCGCGTTTGATTTCGGCACGCAGATCGAGGCCGCGAAGCTGATGACGATCGTCTCGCTCATCGCGCTGGCTATCGAAATCGCCTGGGCCTGGGCGTTTCCGCCGACCGCACCGGCCGTCGAGGCGGCCGAGACCGCGGCGACGCGATCGTTTCTGCGCGTGCTGGAATTGCAGTTCCAGGAACGGATTCTGGCGCGGGCGCTGTCGATATTCGGCGAGAAGTTCGCCAACCTCGCCAAGAGTTACGTGCTGAAGATCATCGAGGCGATGTTCATCTCCGGTGGGCTGGACGCGAGCGTGCAGCTCGGGCAGATGGCCGCCGGGCATCGGAAGCATTTCGACGGGAAAGAGTTCGGGGTCTCGGTACTCGCCTCCGCCATCGGTTCGCCGTTCGGCCGCATAGCCGCCGATGGGGTCGGCAAATTCACCGGGAAGATCCTCGGTGACAAGGTCGCCAACCCGTGGGTGCGGACCGGGAACGGCGTGTTCGTCGGCATCGTCTCCAGTCCGGTCGGCGCCGCCTTCGGCGGTCTCGGGGCTGCCGCGGTCACCGGGGACTGGGAGGGGACGTTCCTCAACCCGGTCACCTGGGTCGGCGGTGGGGCGCGCGGCGGGTTGGCCGGCGGTGCCAAGGGATACGTCGGCATTCACGGGTTCAACAACAGGAAGAGCTTCGAGGTTTCCTGGGGGTCGGGCAGCGACGGATCGGCGAAAAGCCCACCGAAGGGCGGGTTTTCGTTCGAACCCGGCAGGGATGGGTCCAACGGATCCAACGGTCCCCGAAACGGATTCGACGGCGATTACAGTTCGACCAGGCCCGAAGGTGCCGGATCGAACGGATCGCGGGGCGGTAACCGCGAGATAACCTTCGACGAGAATGGGTCGCGCGATCGCTCGGGATCGTTTGGGGGCGAGCAGGATAAGGCGATTGTTCCGGCTCGGTCCACCGGATCGAATATGCCGGTCGATCCGCCTCCTCGTGGGACCTCGCACAACGTCGAGGGAAACTCTGGCGAGAACAACTCCGGCGGACAGTCCGGTGGGAACAGTTCCGGTGGGAACAAGGGGGGTGGGAGCAAGGAGTCCGACCAGGTCACGACGAACAGTCAGGACGGTTCGTCGTCCGGCGGTGGGGGAGGCCGAGACGTCAAGTCGCCACCGGTGAATACCGCTGGTGGAGGCAGTAATTCGCAGGACAATGCGCCGCCGCCGCAGTCCAAGGCAGTGACGAACGACGGGCCCGCCGGGAACAATGGTGGGCAACAGGCGCAGAATTCGGGAACGACCCAGTCCGGGGGGCCGTCGCGATCGTCGGCGCCCACCAATTCGGCTGCCGGAGGCGGCAATTCGTCGTCGGCTGGTGGGTCGGACGAACGGTCCGTGAGTACGGCCGGGGGCAGGGATACGCGTCCGGCTCCCGGGGCCGATGGTTCGGCGCAGTTCCAACGCTCGCCATCATCGCAACCGCCCGCAGCCGGTGTGCAGACGCCCGCGCGCTCGACCACGCCCGAACCGAATATCGCCGCAGGCCAGTCGTCGCAGCGTCCGCCGGAGTCGAGTTCGAGCGCGGCGCCGCCGCAGCAGCGTGTGCCGGGGTCGGAGTCGAATTCCGTTGGGTCGCAGTCGCAGTCGCAGCCCCGGCCGTCGGCGTCGAGTTCGAGCACGGCTGACGGGTCGCAGTCGCAGCGTCCGCCGGTGACCGAGTCGAGTTCGAACCCCTCAGGTCGACCGTCGCGCACGTCGGTGCCGGAGTCGAGTTCGAACTCGGGGCAGCCGCCGCAGCGAGTCACCGCGTCGAACACCGGTGGGCAGCCGTCTTCGCAGCGGCCGCCGGTGTCGGAGTCGAATTCTGGTGGGCAGTCGTCGTCGCAGCGGTCGCCGGAGTCGGGTTCGAGCGCGGCGCCGCCGCAGCAGCGTCCGCCGGGTTCGGAGTCGAACTCGGGTGGGCAGCCGTCGTCACAGCGTCCGCCGGAGTCGAGTTCGAGCGCGGCGCCGCCGCAGCAGCGTCCGCCGGGTTCGGAGTCGAACTCGGGTGCGCAGCCGTCTTCGCAGCGGCCGCCGGTGTCGGAGTCGAATTCTGGTGGTCAGCCGTCTTCGCAGCGTCCGCCGGAGTCGGGTTCGAGCGCGGCGCCGTCGCAGCAGCGTCCGCCGGTGTCGGAGTCGAATTCCGGTGGCCCGGCGTCGAGTTCGCGGCCGCCCGCAGGAGATCACGAAGCGTCTGGGCCGCGGCCCGGGCAACGGCTGCTACCGCCGCCCGAGGGGCATCAGCCGCCGCCGCGTGCTTCTGTTCCGCAGGAACAGCATTCGGATCCGAATGGGCAGCACGGGCACGACAACGCTGTGCAGAGCGGTCGCGGCGGTTGGACGTATGAGGGCGACCGTCGGGGGAACCCGAATTGGATTCGCAACGAGCGGGGCGAGGTCCTGGTCACCTCACCCGATGGCACTCGGCATCTGGTGGATCGGGACGGCAATATCACTGTCGGGCGTCCCGGCGATCCGACGGCCGTCCGCATCCGTTCCGATGGATCGGTCGAATTCGTGCCGAACTCCGCCAATCACCCTGCAGCACAACCTGGTTCGCGAAGCAGCGGGCCGGGGCAGGAGCGGGAGTTCGGTTTCGGCAGGCCCGACGGCACCCAGCACACGGTGCTGCCCGACGGCTCGGTGCAGACCAGGTCCCCGGACGGGTCGACGACGACCATTCAGCGAAACGGCGCGACGGATTTCCGCACGCCGTCCGGCGATCGGACGCAGCACGAGCCGGACGGCACCGTCATCCACACCCCGGCCAACGGCCAGACCACGGTCACCACGCCCGACGGCACCACCCATGTCGTGCCGAACGACCGCGCGGGCTGGGAGCGCAATGCCGATGGCACCTTCGTCATCACCTCGCCGGATGGCACCAGGCATGTGATCGGCTCCGACGGGTCCATGGTGGTCGGCCGTCCCGGTGATCCGCAGTCCATCCGGATCGATGCCGATCATTCGATCGGGTTCGTCGGTCCCGACGGGACCGGCGCGGCACCGCGTTCCGAGGGCGGCGCAGGCAAGGGCACCGGTGTGCAATCGCCGACCTTCAACCGGCCGGATCGCGTCTCGCACACGGTGCTGCCGGACGGCTCCGTGCGGACCAAGTCCCCGGATGACTGGACGACGACGGTAAAGCCCAACGGGGCAACGGAATTCACCTCGCCAGGCGGCGAGAAGACGGTCTCGAAGCCGAACGGCACCGTGGTCGAGTCCGGGCCGAACAAGCCCATCGTCATCACCCACGTCGATGAGACCAGGCAGACCGCCGAGCGCAACGGCGCCGTCACGGTCGAGAACCCGGACGGCAGCAGGCACGTGGTGTTCGACTCCTCGGACAACCAGGGCGGCGGGCGAACCAGCCATCCCGACGGCACCGTCGTGCACAGTGATCTGAAGGGCACCTTGGATTTCGGGGTGCGCGATCGGCTCGGTGGCTTCAGCCAGGACGGTCCGCGCAAGGACGGCATCATCCAGATGGACCGCCCCGACGGGACCGGCTTCGAGTCGTCGCCGAAGGGCATCAAGGTGCTCGATCCCGACGGCACCACGTACGAGTCGGGCTCGCGGGGCTCGGTGCGCGTCACCGCGCCGAACGGCAACACCGAATCCCTGCGCGTGACCGAGCCGATCGAGCTGTCCAACGGCGCGCACCTGGAGCGGACCTCCGGCGGCTTCCGCGTCGTCCACCCGGACGGCTCGACCTCCGAAATCAGCCGGCGCGGAGCCACGTTCACCGATGCGGACGGGACGACCCGCCAGACACGTTCGGACGGAACGGCTATCGTCACCGACCCGGACGGGACCGTCCGCGAGATCCGGCCCGACGGCGCCGTGCGGGTCACCGCGCCGGACGGGACCGCCTGGGGGAGTAGGCCGGACGGCACCACCTGGACCGTCGACGGCCGCGGCAAGATACATGTCAACCATCCGGACGGGGCCGACGCGCCGCCGCCGCCCGCCGACCCCAAGGTTCCGTGGGTCGAGGGCAGTGACGAGACATCGAAGACGCGGCCGCGTCGGGTGCCGGAGATCGGTCCGATGCCCGGCGAGTACCACGCGCCGCAGGCGCCGGAGGCCGAGGACTGGATTCCGCCTGGGTACGGCGGCAATGGCAACGGGAATCATTGGGAGCCACCAATTCCCGATCTGTTCGACGACGATCCGGACTACCCGGGCCCGGACGGACCGGACTACTACGACGACACCGATCATTACGGTGACGATCACCGCTATTCGGGCGATGGTGATGGATCCGGGCAGGGTAACGATTCCGGCGGCCAGGGTGGTGGCGGCTCGAGTCATGGTGACGGGCCGGATGGCTTCGGCGGCAACGACTATGGCGATTCCAGCGCTGACGTCGGTGGGTGGAACGGCAGTACCGGTGGTCACTCCGGCGATTCCGGTGATGGTGGCGGGTCGGCGGGGAACGACCGGACGCCTCCTTCGGAAGACCAGCAGTCTCCGACTCCTCAGCAGCCGGACCCCGCGGTGCTGGCGAATATGCTGCAGAACCTGCATGCCGCCGATGGGATGGTGCCGCCGCTGGGTGAGGGCGGGGCGTTCGTGCCGTCGAGCGAGGGCGGCGGGGCCGACGGAACGAATGGGCAGGGCGAGCAGTCGCCGGACTTCTCGAGTCTGTCCGGCTCCGGCGAACGTTCGGCGCAGCTTCCGCCACCGCCGGATCTGTCCGCGCTGCAGGGGATCCTGAATCAATTGGGCGATCCTGGCTCCGGTGATTCGGGAGCGCAGGGGGATCAGTCCGGCGTCGGGGGCAACCCGGTCGCGCCGAACGATCGGTACTCGCAGGGTGGCTCGGGCGCGCCGAATCAGCTGGGCGTCCCCCAATTGCCAGGCGCCGACAACAACTCGGGGGCACCAGAGAACAGCCGCCATCCGGGTGCTCACGGCTCTGAGAACCGCTCGGGTGGCTCGGGTTCCGAACGTCGCGTGGATGGTCCCGGTTCTGAAGGTCGCGTGGGCGGTCCGGGTTCCGAGAACCGTTTGGGTGGTCCTGGTGCCGACGGCCACGTGGGTGATCCGGGTTCCGACGGTCACGCGGGTGGTCCAGGTTCCGAGGGGCGCGTGGATGGTCAGGGTTCTGAGAACCGCTCGGATGGTTCAGGTTCCGAGGATCGCTCGGATGGTCTTGGCGCTGGAGATCACGCGCGCGCCTCGGAAACCGGCGACCACTCGGGCGCACCGGGAGCTGGAGATCAGTCGGGCACACCGGGATCCGGCGACCACGCGGGCGCGCCCGGATCCGGCGACCACTCGAACGCGTCGGGCTCCGGCGATCACGCGGGTGCTGCGGGCTCCGGAGATCATCCAGGTGGTCAGGGCGCTGGCGATCGCCACGGTGCGCCGGGAAGCCAGGACGATCCGTCCAGGTCCGACCACTCGAAAATCCCGGAGCAGCACGGCAACTCGGCGCAGCCGGGTGCGGCCGGGGCCCAACATCCGTCCATGCCGGGGCGTCCGCCCGGGTCGCCGATGCAGGACGGCCAGCAGTCGCCCGGGTCGTCCCCACCCGGTGGGGCGCCCTCGCCCGGGGCCTCGGCGCCCGCGGCGCCGCCCGCCGCCAAAGCGAAACAGAAACCGGCACGCCGGGATCGCAAGAAGAACGACAAGCCACGAAAGACACCTAAACCGATGCTGATGCCTTCGCCACTAGAAGCACCCGAGCGAGCCGGACCCGACGACACCGTCGATGTCCCCTTCGCGCTGGGACCGCTGAACCAGGAATCCGAACCGGACAGCAAGGCGCGATCGACCACGAAGACCACGAGGAGTGACGCAGATGGCTGACGAACCGCAGAAGATCGATGACACGACCAAGAGTGAGGCCAGCGACTGGAAGGATCTGCGTTCGAAGGCGGATAACCATTCGTTGACGGTCAATCCGCTGAAATTCGATCCTAAGGCCGTCGTGCAGGCCGCGCAGCTGTGTCACGACATGATCGCAAAACTGAACTGGTATCAGAACTTCATCAACAGCAACAAAATGGCCGACATGGACAACTGGTCGGACGAGACGGGCGGCATACAGCTCACGCACCGCTTCAACCAAAAGGGTCAGGACGTCCTTTACGCGATGGACACCCTGAAGACGATCATGGAGGACATGGGGGACACGTTCCTCAGCGCGGGTGCGAACTACCTTCGGGCCGAGGGCAAGTCGACCGAGGAATTCGACAAGGTCGGCAGCCTGCAGAATGTGGAGGCCAAGGCGCCGAAGAACGACCCGCCGCAAGACCCGCATCTGTCGAACACCAGCAGCAATCCGGATAAGCCGAAGGCGCCGCCCAGCGCGGATAGCGGCCAGGTGATCAGCGTCGAAGACGGTAGCGGGTGGGGTTGGGATCGATTCCACACCTTCGGTCGCTCGTTGATCGGGCACGACTGGCGGACCTATGAGGCCGGTACCCGATACAACTGGATAGCCGGACAGCTCAGCGGAGACCTCACGGATCTCAATGGCGCGTTGAATCGGGTGACGTCCGAAATGTGGAGCGGCACAGGCGCGGACGAGGCGGGCAAGGCGATGCAACGCTTCACCGATGGCTCGCTCGCCTTCAGCACCAGCCTGACCGATCTCGGCAATGATCTCCTGTACTGCTCGCAGTGGCTGAATTACACCTTCGCGAAGACCCCTGAAGACACGTGGGACGACACGATCGGATCGGCCTGCCAGAAGCGGGGTTGGCTCGGCGATTACCGCGGCCGGTACAAGGACACCTATATGCCCGGTATCGCGGGCGCGGTAGCGGCGATGCCCGCGGTGACCGTGACCGGGAAGGTGGCGCCACCGCCGCCGCCAGGGGATGGCAAAGGCGGCGGGGATGGCAAAGGCGGTGGGAATGGCAATGGGAACGGCAACGGAAACGGGAACGGCAACGGAAATGGCAACGGCAACGGCAACGGCGACGGAAATGGCAACGGCGACAGCAATATCGATAAGAACAGCCCTGAGTACAAGGCTGGTTACAAGGACGGTTACGACCAGGGCCTGAAAGACGGCGGCGGTAAAGGCGACGGCAGCGGCAACGGCGGCAATGGCAATGGCGGTGACGGCAATGGCGGTGACGGCAAAGGCAGCGGTAACGGCGGCGGCAGTGGCAGTGGCGACAGCGGGGGCAGTGGCAACAGCGGCGGTAGCGGTAGCGGCGGCGGTATCGACAAGAACAACCCCAACTACAAGGGCGGCTACCAAGACGGCCACGACAAGGGCCTCGGCGACAGCAAATCCGGGGCGAGCGGCGGTGGTTCGAAGGGCGGTGGTTCGAACGGCGGCGGTGGTTCCAACGGCAGCGGCAGCGGCAGCGGCAGCGGCAGTGGCAGTGGCAGCGGTGGCGGCGACGGATCGGGTTCCGGCCCCGGCCCGAACGCCCAAATACCCGACCTCTCCGGCTACGTCCCCGGCGCTGACGGAAGTCGCAAGACTACGGTCCCGAGCGGCAGTGGCCCCGGCAACAGCGGTTCCAGCGGCCCCGGCAGCGGCAGTTCCGGCAGTGGACCCGGCAACATTCCCATCGGTCCCGGACCAGGCGCCACCAACCCGAGCCAGCCGAAGATTCCCCAGCCGTCAGCGCAGATTCCCACCGGCGGCCCCAATGGCTCCCCGCCGCCCCCGGGATCGCCACAGGATCTGCTGAACAAGCTGCTGCACGGCGAGAATCCGCTGAAGGATCTGAGCCCGGAGGCGCTGCAGAAGGTCGGTGCCGACCTGCTCGGCGGCCTCAGTCCGGATCTGCTGAAGAATATGCGCCCGGAGGATTTGCAGAAGCTCGGCGCCGATTTGCTGCAGCATCTGAGCCCGGAGGATCTGAAGAAGTTCGGGTCCGACATCATGGCCGGCCTCGGCCCAGACGGGTTGAAGAACATCGACCCGGAAACGCTGAAGAACCTGAGTCCGGAGACGCTGCGCGACATAGGGCGGACCCTGACGCAGGCGCCGGGCGGTTCGGATCTGCTCAAGACGCTGACCGACGGACTGAGCGGCATCACCTCGACCATCAGCGACGTGGTCAAGACCGGCACCGAGACGCTGGCCGGTCTGGCGAACAACGGGCTGCTCGGCATCCCCGGCGTCGGCGAGCTGCAGCACATGACGCAGATACCGGGCGACGGCGCGATCCCGAACGATTTCGCGGCGGCCCTCAAGAGCGGTGCGGGGCTCGCCCATGGTGGCGGTGGTCCGGGCCCCGGTCCCGGCGGTGGCGACATACATCCGCCGCTCACCACCCTCACCTCGCAGGCGGAGTCCTCGAAGCTGTTCCCGCGGGCGGCAATTCAGTCCCCTCTCGACGGTCACCAGATGCAGGCGGTGACCGGTTCTTCGGGTGCGCCGATGGGGCCGGGCCCCGGGCCCGGTGGGGCCGCGCAGAGCGCAGGCGGGGAGTACAAGCGACCCAAATATCTGGACTCGGCGAACAATCTGGATAGTGCCCTCGGTCCCGACGTCGAGCGGTCGAAGCCGGTGATCGAGCCGTGACTCAGCAATGGAAGTTCACCGCACTGGAATTCATCGTCCTGTGCGAGCAGTATCGCGAAGGTTCGCTGCCGACGCCGTTCCTGTTCGTCACCGAGGAGGTGGTGATGGCCGACGAGCTGGAGCGGCGCAAGCGCGTGGTGTGGGAGCAGCTGCGGCGTCGGCTCGGCGGCTCGTTCGACGGCGCGATCGAGGTGCTGCGCGCACCCGAACTGTTTGTGCGCGTGCGCAGTTGGGACGAGCAGGACACGAACAACATGGCGAAGATGTACCACCTGCACGCCGCGCGCTCCGGCGCGCTGGCCTACCTCTTCGAGCAGGCGCCGGGCATCCTCACCTACGACGCTCCGGCGTACACCGTCACCGAATGCGATCCGCGCAGGCTCGCCGCTGCCGTGGTCGCCTCGCTGCCGCCGGTGGACGCCGGTCGACTGCCGGATGTTTCGGTGGTGATCGACCCTGCCGAGCACACCGCGCCGGTCACGGGCAGCTACGTCCGGGACTACCGCGAAGACACGCCGGTCTATCACACGCAGCAGTTCTTCCAGCGGCGTGCCGATTGCACCGGATCGATCATCGTGGTGCAGGGCCGGTCGAAGTACGGCCCGCGCGGGATCCACGAGACGAAGCTGATGTGGCGCGACGTGACCGACGACGGGCGGTACGTGATGGCGCTGGACGGGGCGCCGGTGGCCGTCGCCATCGGTCGCAGGCAGCTGACCGAGCGGATCCAGGCCGATATCGACAACCTGCTCGAACGCCTCGAAACGCACTGGGAGACAGGGCGTCCCGAGGACCGGTACTGATCGTTCGAGCACGAGAACACGAGGTGTGGACATGTCAGGAGAACGCAAGGTCCAGGTGGACAGCACGCGATTGCGCGGCGCCGCGGCCAAGATGGAGGAGATCGGCCACAAAACGAAGGACATCATGACGACACTGCGGGACAACCTGCAGAACAAGGGAAATCCGTGGGGTGACGACGACTACGGCAACAAGTTCACCAAGGGAGACAAGGGCTACACCAAGTCCAAGGAGAACCTGCTGACCGGCGGCGACAACATGTCGGATTCGGCGATCAAGTTCAGCACCGGCATGTACGACGCCGCGAACAAGATCGATGGCATGGATTCAACGGCACCGTGATCTCGCCCCCGCCGGGCAATTCGAAAACCCTTGCGTTGGAAGGGATGTCGCAGTAGCGATGAGGAGGACCTGACCAGATGACCGATCCACAACAGAACACCGCGGTGCAAGCCGGTCCCGCGCCGGACGTGGCCTTCCGGCTCGGTGGCATCGGGCCATCGCCTTCGGTCCCGCCGCCACCGCCGGTGGAAGTGGCGGATCCGCCTGCGCCGGAACCGGATTCGGCCGCGGCCGAGCCGACGATCGAAGATCAGGCCGCCGATCTGGCCCGCCGGATCGCCCAAGAGTTGGCGGTCGCCGGTCCGGAGGGCTGGCGTCGGCTGGAGGCGGTTTTCGTGCTCACCGTCGCGGGCGGTGTGCGCACCGCCCGCTACTACGACGAGGCCGACCGGGCGGCCCACGTCGAGCCGACGGAGGCGATCCTGGAACTGGTTCGGTGGCAGCGCGAGGTCTCGGCGCGGCTCGGCGACGGTCCCTGGTGGCGGATGTTGATCCGGTTCGATGTCATCGGCCAGCTGGAAATCGACTACGACTACGGCGACGAGCCGTTCCCCGACGAGCACCTGCTGGTGCCGGAGGCGTATCGGGCCGATCTCGAAACGTTTCCGCGCCAACGGTTGCCGACGTGGCTGGCCGCCTACCTCGGTCACGACAATCGGCAGTGGCGCTCACCCGAGCAGGCCGCGGTGCGGACCCGT
This sequence comes from Nocardia sp. NBC_01499, assembly GCF_045040275.1. Classification (NCBI taxonomy): domain Bacteria; kingdom Bacillati; phylum Actinomycetota; class Actinomycetes; order Mycobacteriales; family Nocardiaceae; genus Nocardia; species Nocardia sp. NBC_01499. The sequence goes on from NZ_CP109426.1 coordinate 8,301,579, forward strand.
GCCGACCGGGAGGCCGGTATCGCGGCGGTGCGGTCGATGGACGACTTCCCGGCACTGCCCGTGCTGTGGGCCCGCTGGGCGACGATCGCGGCGGCCTTCGTTGCCGTCGGCTCGGAGTGGGGTCCGCGTATTCTGCCCGCGCTCGGCGTCTTCGAGGGATCCTCGCGCAGCGGTTCCACGCTCTATGTGTTGCCCGGCGGCCGGGCGGCACTCTCGGGCGGTGTGTGGAACGCACCGGAATTGGACGCGGCCTACAACGACGGCGCCGAGTTCCCCGAGCTGTACGCGGGTGCGCCGGAGTGGGTGGCCAACCAGGTTCTCAATCCGCGTGCCGAGCGCGGGCTGATGTCGTTCTGCTATTGGTGGGAGGGTGATAGCTGGTATCGCGGTGACTCACCGACCGCGGACCGGATCAGCCAGGCGGTGCCCGGCATCTGGACCGCCGAGACCGTGATCGAGGTGCTGTGCGGCGTGCTCAGCAACGATCCGAGTGACGAACTGCGCACCGCCGCGGCAACTCTGGTGGCCGCTGCCGAGGCCGGCGTGGTCACCCGCGATACCCTCGTCGCCCTGTTCAGCGACCCGAACGACGATATCGACAGTGCGCTGTACCAGTTGTCGCTGGCGGGTTTGGCGACAACGGTCCCGGAACAGCCGCGGCGGACGGGAGCTGCCGCGGATTCCTCGGTCTGAATGATCGACTCGCGCAAAGTTCCCGATCGGAAGTAAGCTGCTCGGTGCGCGCCGTTGGGTTGGCCGGGTCGAATGTGAGGGATTTGTTTGGCACCGCAACAGTGCTCGGGTGATGGGGCGGGGCCTGGAGCTCTTCGATTACGTATGTTGGGGACAGTCGAGGTGTGGCTGGGTAGCCAACAGCTCGACATCGCCGCGCCACAGTTGCTTGCGATGCTCGCGATGCTGGCCGCGGAGCCGGGGCGCACCCTGTCGACGACGCAGTTGGCCACCGGTCTGTGGGCCGACCACCCGCCGAAATCGGCGCCAAGTGTGCTGCGCAATCATGTGCTCGCGCTGCGTCGGCAGTTCGAGGCGCACGGCCATGCCGGTGCCGGGACCGAATGGCTCGATTCGACCCGAGGTGGATATCGGCTCGGCTTGCCGGTGGAGTTCGATGTCGTCGACGTCGAGGGGCTGATCGCGGGCGCAGAATCCGATCGACGGTCGGGTGCGATCGACGAGGCGAGCGCGAAACTCGCTGCGGCGCAGCAACTATGGCGCGGCGAGCCGCTGATCGGTCTGTCCGGACCGTGGGCGGAACGGGAGCGGGCGCGCCTTAGCAGGTTGCGCTATGCCCTGCACGAAGTCGCGATGGCCGTCGCGCTCGATCTCGGTCGGCATTCGGCCGCCGTCGCGGAGTTGGAGGCGCTGGTCGCGGCCGAGCCGCACTCCGAGCGGTGGCACGAACTCCTGATGGTCGCGCTGCATCGCAGTGGGCGGCGGGGCGAGGCGCTCGAGGTGTATCGCAACGCGCGCCGGGTGCTCGCCGACGACCTCGGTCTCGATCCCGGTCCGCAGCTGGTTCGATTGCATCAGCAGATCCTCTCGGCCGAGTCGCCGGTCACCGGTGCCACGAACGAAATGCCGCCTGCCGAAACAGATTTCGGCCCCGCGCGGGTTCCGATGCAGCTGCCTCCCGACATCGCCGACTTCGTCGGACGAGAAGACCTGACCTTCGAGCTGGCCGAGATGTTGGACGTGGACTCCGAGCTGCGCCCGGTGATCGCGATCACCGGGCTCGGCGGTGTCGGAAAGACCACGCTCGCAGTGCATCTCGCGCATCGCGTGCGGAAGCGCTATCCGGATGGGGTGTTGTATCTCGATCTCGGTGGCATGGACGAGCATCCGCGATCGGCCGATATGTTGCTCGCGGTCGCGTTGCGCGCGTTCGGTATCGAGCCCGGCGAGCAACCGGCGGACCTGGCGGAGCGAACAGCGCTGTGGTGCAACACCATAGCGAGCAAGCACGTACTGCTGGTGCTCGACAACGCGCGTGACGTCGAGCAGCTCACTCCGTTGCTGCCCGGTACGGGTCCGGCGGGGGTGCTTGTCACCAGTCGTTCGAGTTTGGCGGAATTGTTCGGTGCGCGGCTGGTTCCGCTGGATGTCCTGACCCAGGATGAGGCGTGGACGTTGTTGGAGCGGATGGTGCCCGCGCGGCGGCTGTCGGCCGAACCCGATGCGGCACACGAGATCCTGCGTGCCTGCGGGCACCTGCCCGTCTCGCTGCGCATTGTCGGGGCGCGGCTGTCGAGCCGACCCACCTGGCGGCTCACCGCGGTTGCCGAGCGGCTGGCCGATGAGCGCGGCAGGCTTGCCGAACTCGCGGTCGGCAACACCAGTGTCGAACTCGTATTCCGGCACAGTTACCGTCAACTCGCCCCCGAGCTGGCGCGCGCGTTCGTCCTCATCGCGTTTTCCGACGCACCCGATCTGCCTGTCGCCGCCATCGCCGCCCTGCTCGACCGGGATACGGCCGACGCCGAGCGGCTCTGCGAAACCCTCGTCGACCTGAGCATGTTGCTGACACCGGAACGGGGTCGCTACCGCTATCACGATCTGTTGCGGCTGTTCGCCCGCGAGGTGGCCGATCCGGCGCAACAGCGGGAATGGCCGAGGGCGCTGCGCAGGCTGATCGATTTCTATCTCGCCAGCGCGAAAAACATGGTGGAGCTGCGTGATCCGGGCGTCGGCACCGGTTATTACGCCGCGACCAGCATGCCAGGGCAGCAGTTCACCGATGAACGGCAGTGTGCCGTATGGGCGATGACGGAGCGGTTCGGGATCGTCGCACTGTATCGGCAGGTCGCCGATCTCCCCGATGCCAGAACCCGAACGCTCGCAGTCGATCTCGCGCTGTCCCTCGCGGTGGGTGGTGACGCGGGCGAGCACCTGCCTCAAGTGGCGCAGGTGCTGGAGGCGTTGAGCCGCGCCGCCGAGGACGACGGCGATCAGCGGACGATGGCCAGGGCTCAGCTGGCCGCCGCCGTTGCCCGGCTGGTCGGCATGGCAGATCTCGGCGCGGGGCGCACCCTGCGGCACGCCGGTGCGGTGCTGCGGGAGTTGGGCGATCGGCCCGCCGCCATCATCGCCGAGCAGATGCTCGGCACGGCCATGGCCTACCAGGAGAAGGTGGACGTTGCCGTGGAACACTTTCGGCGGGCCATCGAGCTGGGACGTCAGCACGGTAACCAGTGGAGCGAGGGGATGGGCTGGGGGACGCTCGCTCGCGCTTATTGTGACGCGCGGCGCTGGTCGGAGGCCGTCGCCGCCGCCGAGCAGGCGCTGTTCATCGCGCGACTGGTCGGCAGTCTGCGGCTGGAGTCGATGGCGTTGCACGAGTTGGGATTCGCGACGCTGCACCGTGGTGATCCGGTGCGTGCCAGGGAGTTGTGTGAGCGGGCGGTCGATGTGGCTCGTCGCGATGGTCGTCGGCATCAGGAGGGGTGGGCGCTGGCGCGGTTGGCCGAGGTGGTCCTCTACAGCGGCGACGCCGAGGGGGCGGTGCCGGTCGCCGCGGAAGCGGTGCGGGCGCTCACTGAGGTCTCGGCTACGGTGCGTCGGCTGCGGGCGATGCGGGTGTATCACAGTGCGTTGACCGCTGCTGGTCGTGCCGAGGAGGCCGAAGTGATGCAGTGCAAAATCGCGCAATTGAGTCGTCGTATCGGACTCGCCGGTCCCGAAAGTCCGTCGTCTCGGCGTTCGATCGTCGTCTCGCCATCGGCCGCCCTCGCTTCCTCGCCGTGTGAGTGATTCGTAGCTGTTCCTGCCAAAGGTGTTGTCGGGCAGTGGAAGTCGGTTGTGGGGTTCATGACATGGGGTCGTTGAGACTTGACCTTCACCCCGGGGGCAGGGTTTAGCGTCGCGTCATGAGTGAGTCGACGTTGTTCGCGGGGCGCGCGGTGGTTGTTACCGGTGGTGGAAGTGGAATCGGGCGGGCGGTGGCGCGTCAGTTCGCCGCGGCGGGGGCGGATGTGTTGGTTGTCGGGCGGACCAAGGAGACGCTCGAGGAGACCGCTGCGGGCACCGCCATGCGAATCGAGGTTGCCGATGTCGCCACCACCGACGGGCGAGACGCGATTGTCGAGTCCGCGGTCCGCGAGTTCGGCCGGATCGATGTGCTGGTGAACAATGCGGGGATCACTCGGCCAGCACCCCTCGGCGCGATCGATCCGGACATCGCCGAACAGCAATTCGCCACCAATCTCGTTGGGCCCCTTTTCCTGACGCAATCCGCGATGCCACATGTCGGGCCCGGCGGGGTCGTTGTCAACGTCACCTCGAACTCGCCGCACCAGGGTTGGCCGGGTGCCTCGGTGTACGGCGCGACCAAGGTGGCGATGGATTTTCTGACCAAGACCTGGGCGCTGGAGTTGGCCGAACGAGGCATCCGTGTCGTTTCGGTGGCACCCGGTATCACCGGAACGCCGATCCTGTCGAACGCGGGCCTGACGCCGGAACAACTCGAGTCGGCTCAGCAATACGTGAGCCGCATCCCGCTCGCTCGAATCGCCGACCCGGCCGAGATAGCCTGGTGGATCGTGACCGTGGCCCGCGCCGAAGCCAATTACCTGACCGGCCAGGTGATCCGGGTGGACGGTGGTCTGAGCGCAGGATGAGGTGAAGCGGCGTGCGAATCGGTGATTTGGCGGCGCGGACCGGGGCAACCCGCCGCGCCCTCCGCTACTACGAGGAACACGGCCTGCTGCCCGACAAGCGCACACCCAACGGGTACCGAGAATACGACGAGTGGGCCGTACAACGAGTCCAAAACATCCGCCGCCTGCTCTCGATAGGTTTCACCGCCGAAGAAATCCTCCACTTCGTCCCCTGCCTCGACACAGTGACGCCCCTCGACTCGGTCTGCCCGGCCAGCATCGAAGCCTTTACCCGCAAACTGTCCGCCGTCCAATCCACCCTCGACGAACTAACCGAGACTCGAGATCGTCTCGCCGCTCTCCTGGAGGAGTCGGTGGGCCCACTGCGTGCAGTGGGCTGACTGCATGACGATGTCGGTGAGGGCGGGCTGCGTAGTGCCCCGTACGTGCCCATGCTGTCCCCGAGGCGAGCCAGTGCGCGACCCTCCTGAGCTGTTGCCTGGATGTGCACCGAACTACCCGCCGGGGCAATGGTCTGTGCTGCCCGCGACAGTTCAGCGGCTGCGGCGAACTTCCCGTCGGGCGCAGCCCCACCCCCGCCGCCTCGCGGGCGGTCCGTAGCAGCGAGCCCGATTCCATCCGCCCTCCGGCATCGGCTGACCAGCAAACACGTTGTCAACACCGTATCCCGATCGATCCGAACTACACACGCCTAGCGTGTTTTTCAGCCCCCGCCGGGTTGATGCTCCTAATCGATAGCCCCGACGGTGGGTGCCATCAATTGGACGGCCGAAGGGGTGGGTTCGATGAACGGAATCACGTTACTGCCGCCCGGCGTGTTCAGCTCGTAGGTAGTCCTCGTGCCTGATCGCTTGATTCCACGTCCGAAGATAGATATCCCGGCAGAGCTGGACTTGCCGCTGAATCTGCACCCCGCGCGTCACGGTGGCTTGCACCAGTGGAATCCACGGGTCGTAGCTCGCGCCCTCGGCGGCGCCGTAATCGTCCCGCGTCTCCAGGTGCCAAACCCACAGTAGTGGGGGCGCTGGTCTTGTTGGCTGTTGGTTGGGTGTTCGGGTTGTTAGGTTGTGGTGTTGGGCTGGGTGGTGGTGACTCGGCCCTGTTCCGTTGGCGTGCAGTGGATTTGGAGTCGCGGATCTTTTGTTTGCGTATTAGGACGGGAACGGTGGGGAAGATGGTCGGCGTTGGTTCGGTGGGGCGGTGGGTCTGGCTGGCTGGCGTTGGGGTGGTGGTGAATGTGGGGGTTTTGGGTGGGCTTTATCTGCCGGGTGGGGTCGTGTCGCTGCGGGCTCCCTACGCCGAGCGGGTTTTCTGGGTGCCTTTTGCGATTGCCTTTGTGAGTGGGATGTTGGCGCTTCGTGCCGTTATCGGTCGATGGTTTGGGCGGGCGTCGGGCGATCAGGTGCGGGAGTTGTGGGGGGAGTTGTCGGTCGGGGTGCGGACCGGGTTTGTGGTGGTGTACTCCGGTGCGATGGCTCAGGTGGGGTTGTCGATTTTCGGTCGTGGTGTTGCTTCTGATATTGGGTTCGAGCGTGCTTTTGCGGGTATCGGGGTTGCTTTGTCCGCGTGTGCCGCGGCGCTGCTGTATGCGGCGAAGGCGCGGGAGCGACGTGGTACACGGCTTCCGCCTGTGCCTGCGCGAAAGTGGTTGTGGTTGCCCAGGATTGCGGTGGTTGTGGTTGTGGCCGTTGGGCTGGTGGTTTATATCGCCAGCGACCGGCATTCGATATTCGACGAGCGATCGCTGCATGAACGGCTCGCCGCTGACTATGGCCACACGGTGTGGTACTCGCATGTGGTGGCCGCGAACACGAATCACAGTGCAGATGGCTTCGCCGTCTATCTCGACACTACGGACCCCGCGATCCAGACCGCCGCCTGCACAGACCTTCTCGGCGAAGGCAAACTGCTGGGTCGCATGCCGAACCTGTGGTTCGCGGACCACGGCCATGGCAGGTACGTGCGGCCGTGTTGACGATGCCCGTCAGGGGTGCGGGTCGGTCGGGGTGCTGATGGTGGTTTGAATTGTGCGGTATTCGCTGGGTGGTACGCCGTAGACCGCGCGGAACGTGCGGCTGAACCCGGCGGCGTCGTGGAATCCCCAGCGGGCGCCGATGGCGCTGACCGGGTGGTCGCGCAGGCGCGGGTCGAGTAGGTCCTGGTGGCAGCGCTCCAGTCGCTGACGCCGGATCGAGGCGGCGACGGTGTGCTGTTGTCCCTCGAAGAGTTTGTGCAGTGTGCGGGTGGAGATGTGATGGGCGGCGGCGATCGTGGCGGGGGAGAGTTGGGGGTCGCCGAGATGATCCTGGATGAACGCCTGAACCTTGATCTTCATGGCATTCTCGCGGCTCTCGAGGGGCACGGCGGATACGCGGTCGATCCGGTTCGCGACGGCGAGCGACAGCAGATCGAGGAACGCCGTGCCGATCCGTGCGTCCCTTGCGCTTTCGTATGAGTCGAGGTGCTTGACCAGTTCCCTGGTCAGTGCGGCGACAAGCGCGGCGTACGGGTCTGCGGCGGCGAAGCGGACCGCGGTGAGCTCCCGGAACTGATTCTGGCCGACCGGGAGGAGATGCCGGGGGAACATGACGACCGAGAGTTCCTGCCATTTCTCGGTGACCAGATTGCTCGGTCGGGCCAGATCCATGAGAATGAACTCACCCGGCGCCAGCTGGGACTCCCGGCCCTCCTGTTCGAAGAGTCCTTCCCCGCCGATCGCGAGGTCGATCTTGAACATGCCCTGATCGGATTTCTCGATGAGATCGGGTGTCCGCCTTGCCTGTATGGCCGAGGTCCGCAGGTTCATCACGGAGACCGGGCCGATGTCGGCATGGTCGATCCGGCCGCGAACATTGCTGCCGGGGACGCGGATCTGGTGCGGCGCAACGTTGTTGGACAGCACATCCTGCCAGTAGTCCACGCGCGTTCGCGGAGGCTCGTCCTCGGACCGTAACCGCGTAACCATGATCAAACCCCGGGATCGCCTCATGAATGGATAAGTGGAACGCGAAAACGCTAACAGTCCTGTGAAGGACAGACCAACGGGTCGACGAGATGATCACGGGCGCCAGCGGCCGCCGGTGTGCACGCGATGCCAAAAGCCCTGCGCTGGCAGTCAATGACAGGACAGTCGGGTCCGCTCGATGCTGAGCATGCGTGCACGATGCGGTGTCGCGCGACGCGAATGTCCTCGACAGCTGTCGCTGTGGTTCACACGCGGGTGGTGACGCATTACTTACGCTTCGACATAACCGTTCGATCAGATGGCAGTAACGATGAGCTGGTGACCGTGACCTCTCCGCGTGTCGGAGACAGCGACCAGGTGACGCGATAGATCACCGCTTCCACGGGTGACCCCGACCTCGGTTGGGTTGAGTGTAAGGATTGCTTTGACGACGCGAGAGTTCTCAGATACCAAGGTAGCGCCGTCCGGGGTACTTCGGCTGAACGTATTGGGTCCGGTCGAGGTGCGACTGGCGGAGCGCCGCCTGGAGATCTCGGCGCCGCAGACTCTGGCCATGCTGACCATTCTCGCGGCCGAGTCCGGGCGCACCCTGTCGACGACGCAGTTGGCCGCGCGCCTGTGGGCGGATCGGCCACCGACCTCGGCGGTCAATGTCCTGCGTAATCACGTGCACGACGTGCGTCGGCAGTTCGATGCCCATGGCCATGCGGGTGCCGGAGCGGAGTGGCTCGGCTCGACGATCGGTGGCTATCGACTCGGCCTGCCGGTGGAGTTCGATGTCGCCACCGTCGAGGATCTGCTCATCGCCGCCGAATCCGACCGGGCTTCGGGCGCGGCCGACCTGGCGAACGAGAAACTGGTTGCGGCCAAACAACTGTGGCGCGGCGATCCGCTGGTGGGTGTGCCGGGGCCGTGGGCGGACAAGGAGCGGGCGCGCCTCGGCGGCCTGCGTGCCGCCCTGGACGAGGCCGCGATAGCCGTCACGCTCGACCTCGGCCGATATTCGGCGGCTGTCGCGGAGTTGGAAGCGCTCGTCGCGGCCGAACCGCAGGGCGAGCGGTGGCACGAACTGCTGATGGTCGCGCTGTACCGGGCCGGTCGGCGGGTCGAGGCGCTAGAGGTATATCGGAACGCGCGTCGGCTGCTCGCCGACGAACTCGGTCTGGAGCCGAGTCCGCGGATGACCCGACTGCATCAGGAGATCCTGTCGGCCAAACCGCCGGCCGGTGCGAGTGAATCGCCTTCTCCCGACCGAGATTTGCACGCACCGCGTATCCCGGCGCAACTGCCGTCGGACATCGCCGATTTCGTCGGACGCGACCATCTCGTCGAACAGCTGACGGCGACGCTGAGTACGGACTCCGACCGCCGCCTCGTTGTCGCGATCACCGGCATGGGTGGCGTCGGAAAGTCCACGCTCGCAATACATCTCGCGCATTGCGTGCGTCAGTACTATCCGGACGGAGTGTTGTATCTCGATCTCGGTGGCATGGACGAGCACCCTCGATCGACCGGCATGCTGCTCGAGGCCGCACTGCGTTCGTTCGGTTTCGAGCCGAGCGAGCTGCCGCTCGACCAGTCGGAGCGAACGGACGTGTGGCGCAACATGGTCGCGCGCAAGCGCGTACTGCTTGTGCTCGACAACGCGCGCGACGTCGAGCATCTCACCCCGTTGCTGCCGGGCACGGGTCCGGCGGGGGTGCTGGTCACCAGCCGTTCCAGTCTCGCGGAATTGTTCGGTGCGCGACTGATTCCGCTGGATGTCCTGACCAAGGACGAGGCGTTGGCCTTGCTGGAGCACATGGTGCCGACGCCGAGGCTGTCGGCCGAACCCGATGCGGCACACGAGATCCTGCGCGAATGCGGTCATTTGCCGCTGTCGCTGCGCATCATCGGGGCGCGGTTGGCGAGCCGACCCACCTGGCCGCTCGCCGGGGTTGCCGAGCGGCTGGCCGACGAGCGCGGCAGGCTTGCCGAACTCACCGTCGGCAACACCAGCGTTGAGCTCGCGTTTATGGCCAGCTACCGCACGCTCGCCCCGGATTTGGCGCACGCGTTCGTGCTCATCGCGTTCTCCGACGCACCCGCGTTGTCCGTCGCCGCGATTGCCGCCCTGCTCGACCGAGATCCGGCCGAGGCCGAGCGGCTTTGCGAAGCCCTCGTCGACCTCGGCATGTTGCAGTCACCGGAGCTGGGTCGCTATCGGTATCACGATCTGTTGCGGCTGTTCGGGCGCAAGATGGCCGATACCGAACGACGGCGGGAGTGGCCGCAGGCCCTTGGCCGACTGGTGGATTTCTATCTCGCCAGCGCGAAAAACATGGTGGAACTGCGTGATCCGGGTTTCGGTACCAACCAATACGCTGCTACCAGCGCGGCCGGACAGCGGTTCAGCACGGGGCGGCAGTGCGCCGCATGGGTTGTGGCCGAGCATGCCGCGGTGGTGGCGCTCTATCGGCAGGTTGCCGAGGATGGCGATGCCCGAAGCCGTACGCTCGCAGTCGATCTCGCATTGTCGCTGGCGGTCGGCGGGGATGTGGGTCAGCAACAGCCACAGGTGGCGCAGGCGCTGCAGGCGCTGAGCCTGGCGGCCGAAGCCGACGGCGAACGTCAGACCGTGGCCAGGGCGCAGCTGGCCGCCGCGATGGCCCGGCTGGTCGGTATGGGAGATCTGAGCACCGTGAGCGCGCTGCGTCACGCGGGTGCGGCCCTGCTCGACCTGGGCGATCGGGCTGGTGCGAGCATCACCGAGATAATGCTCGGCACGGCCATGGCGTACCAGAGCGACACCGATACGGCGCTGGCACATTTCCGGCGCGCTATCGAGCTGATCAGCCAGGACTGGCCGACGAGTCAAGGGATCGTGTGGGCGACGATCGCCCGCGTCTACGGTGAGGCCGAGCGCTGGGCGGAGGCCATCGAGGCTGCCGAACACGCGCTTTCATACGCACGCCAGGTCGGCAGCCTGCGGGTCGAGTCGATGGCGTTGCACGAGTTGGGATTCGCGAAGCTGCAAGGTGGCGATCCCGAGGCCGCTCGGGAGCTGTGCGAGCGGGCGCTCGCCGCGGCTCGCCGCGATGGGCGCCGGCATCAGGAAGGGTGGGCGCTGGCCCGGCTGGCCGAGGTCATGCTGGACAGCGGGGATGCCGACGGGTCGGTTGCCGGTGAGGCGGTGCCGGTTGCCGGTGAGGCGGTGCGTGCCCTCACCGAGGTCTCGGCCGCAGTGCGACGTGTGCGGGCGATGCAGGTATACAGCCATGCGCTGGCCGCTGCCGGCCGGGGTGAAGAGGCGGAACCGATTCTGACCAAGGTCGCGCAATGGAGCAGCCGCATCGGGCTGACCGTCTCGGACTCCGACGCGCCGATCGCCAGCTGACGGAGGACGCCGCCGCGCCGATCGCCAGCTGACGGGGATCGTCCCCCTCAGTGGGATCGAGCAGACGTATCGGCCTTGCTTGATCGTGGCTTATCGCGGCAGCGATCAAGAATGCCCGCGTGCCGAAGCACGCGCCTTGGGGCAGCACGGCGGCCTCGACAAGACGTTGACACCCGGCGGTGTGGGCGTCACCGCAGGTTCAGATAGATGCGGACGGGATCGATGCCACCGCTGCGGAACTGGTTGAGTACCTCGGCATAGAAGTCGTCGAATTCGCCGTCACGGCTGAGCTCGAGCGCTCGGAAAACCAGATTGGACCGGAAGCCGCCGTAGCTGATCCCGGCGCTCGGTGCTTCGGCGCCGTAACTGCTACCGGACAGTGCGCGCTCGGACCATTCAGGCACGCCCCAGCCGAGTGACCCGGGGTGTGCGGCCTGGTATGCGCGCAACCATGCGGTCAGTCGAGCTACGGCGTCCATGTCGTTGACGCGGACCACGATATTGTCGAGCTGCTGCGACTCTGGTCCGGCCACCTTCATCGAGAACACCCCCGGAAAGTTGTCCGGGTCATCGAGGATATGGCGCACGATCGCGGCGGCTACCTGAGGTCTCGCCTCGGCGAAGGCATTGATGTACACCTTGAACGTGTCCTCGCGGCGCCGCTCGGGGTCGCGGGCCGAGTTCACCCGATCGAACCTCGCGAATTTGACATCTCCCGGCGTCAAGGTCCCGAGATCGCGTGCGGTGACCCGCCGCCACTCGCTCCCGTCGGCTGTCACCTGTAGGTGGCACACTCGCGCGGGGCCGGGCGCGCGGTTCGTGAGTATCCGTGCCATGGCGTCGACATAGGCACGTGGATTCTGGGCCGCCGCTATCGTGCCGTAACCCTGGTATGCGCCGTACACCTGCTGCCACACGCGCACAGTGCGGCGAGCGGCCCACAGGGACGCCAGGAAAGTATCCAGGCTTTCCCGCGACAGCGTCGGAGGGTGCATTCCGTTGCGCCGATAGGAGAATTTCCGCAATGCCATCAGGTCGTCGAAGGACGTACCCGGTGGCACCAGGTTGTGCACTTCTTCCAGTGTGTATGGCCGGTGGGACAGCTCTGGGAAGTTCTCGAGGTAACCGGCTACCACCGCATCGGATTCCCGTGCGGGCAGATCCGCGGGGCGCGCGGCCGAGAACAGACTGCCCTGCGCGTTGACACCGACCTCGTAGCCGTCACCGGTTCGCCGCAGCATGAGATAGGGCTGCCCGGCAACGGTGGTGAATTCGGCTCGCAGCTGTCCTGGATCGAGCACGATGCCGTTCATACGCTTATACCGCAATGCCGCCATCAGCAAGAATTCCAGGTGCGGCGATCCTGCCACCCGGCTGCCGGTGCTTCCCGAACCGTCGAGGAGTACGGATATCTCGCGTTGCAGCAATGCCATACGCCGAGACGCCAACCACTGTGCCCTATCGGGTCTTGTGATGTTGGCCGGGGCGCGCAGGTCGGCATCGAGAGCATCATCGGTAATGAAATTCGCGTAGTGGTTCCTGTTGTCGAAGAGGTGGCCGGCGAGGTCCTGCCGCCATCGCACTGGATCGCTGTTGTCGAGGACATAGGCGAGGGTGTGGGACAGGGAGTCCGGTCCGGCGTGGATCTGATACCACGCCGTCGGTACCGGGAGGGTGACCTTTACCGCTCGCTCGGACAGGTGGTCGAGCAGACGGCCCAATTCCGAGATACCGAGAAGACGAGTCGACGGAATCGCGTCGTCGGTTTCGAGGTCGCCGTCGGTGGTGCGGTATTCGAAATTTCCGTCGTGGCGGACGACCACGGTCGATCCGTCGGACAACGACAGGGTGGTTCCCGCGCCGAACGTGTACTTGCCCAGTTCGGTCAGCAGAGCGCCGGTTTTCCACACCCGGTCGGCGAACGAGCCGACGAGCGGCGGTTGCACCACCGTGACACCGCCCGCACCCTCTGGGAACTCGACACTGTCGAGGCCATCCCAGAAATCGTCGATGCTCATGTCGAACGGCACATCGAGCCCAGGGCCGCTGACGCGAACTCCCTCGTCGGTGAACGCGACGTGCCGCTCGAGGCCGGGAGCCTGGATAACGATCCTCGTGCCGACCGGATAGTCGACGCCGGAGAATGCCTGGAATTCGCGCAGGCCGACGGTGTCGGTCTGCGCGGCGAAGCGGGACGCGCCGGTCCGCGTCTCGCCGACAGCGGCGGTACCCGTGGTGGCGGGGCTGGTGGGTGCTTGATCACTGGTGGGGTGCGTGCTGCTGCCGTCGGTCGGTCCGCCGCCGGGTAGGGGTTGTGTCAGTGCGGTTTTGGTGTCGTCGTCGAGCAGATTCTCGCCGGCCAGCCGGAGGGTCTCGCGCAGCGCTCGTCTGCACATGGCCTCGTAAGACTCGTTGGGAAGTCGTTCGATGTCGAGTTTCCCGAATAGTGAGGTCTTGGATCTACTGATGGAGTTCTTGACCGGCTCGAGGTCGGTGGTAATTCCGCCATAAAGGTGGTGGGCAATATCGCTGGTGCCGGTGATATCTTGCTGAAAACACAGGAGTATTTCCCGCTGGCGAATTCCCATCTTTACGAATTTCCGGGATGTCGATGTCGACGGTGTTGCCGCTTCGTCGCGCAGCCGCCGCTGGCGGATATTGTCCACCTCGGTCTTGTCGAGGAGTTGCCACCAGTCGGCTTCGAGCGCCGCTTCGTTCAGGTTGGCGACTTCGAGCTTTCTGTATATGCTCGTCTGTTTCCCGGCTATCGTGCTTGGGATCGTGCGGCTGCCGATACCAGAAATTTTTCCGCTTTTTACTATGTGATACTCGATGTCTCCGTATGTTTTATGACCGGCGTAGGTGTGTTCGAGGATAGATGTCTGCAGGCGTGACAGGTCCGGCCCCGGGATTGTTGTGGTGTAGCTGTAGCGCCTGTTCGACCTTTGTCCGAATTGGTAGATGCCGTTGGTACCCGGGGTTTCTCGGATGTGGTGGATGGGGGCGCCGATGGTTGCTTTATTGGTCAGGGTGTAAGTGGTGCGACGGTGGTAGATGACGAAATTGCCGACGGTGTTGGCGGCGGCGAAGTGGAGCGCGAAGGGGAGACCGGGGTACTTGGTGGAGCGGTTGTCGGTGATGTGACCTTCGCGGAGTGCGGCGATTTCTTGGTCGAGTGCTAGGTCACGTGCTCGCGTGATGCGGTCCTGGTCTGTGTTTCCACTGGCCAGTTCGGTGTCGATCTTGTCGTTGGTGATGTAGTCGCGGTATTCGTCGCGGTGAGTGCTCAGGGCATCGGCGAGCGAGTCACGGAACTGCTGAAGATCGCGTATTTCGAGCGCGGCGGCGAGAGTCGCGACGGGCAGCTGACCACGGCTCCAGTTTGGTGGTGTCGCTGTGTGAATGGTGACGCTGGTGGTGTCGGGGGCGGGGTGGGTGCCGAGGTACTCGAGGAATTTGGTGCGGCGAAGGGATTTCGACCCGGTCTGGGTCTCGAGTTCGATTTTGCCGTTGCGGAGAATGGTGGCGGTGGCGTGGTCGGGGAGGTTGATCCGGGTGTCGGTGGGCAGGGTGTTGTGCCGGATGTGGTGGGTCAGGTCGTCGATGGTCGGACCGGCGGTATGGGTGCTCGGCGTTTCGATATGTGCGCCGATGACAGTGCGGTCGGGGTTGTCGAGGTGATCGCGAATACGTTGTTCGGCGTCGTTGCCGGTGACGACGAAGTCGTTGTCGTCGTTGCGGTTTGGGTTGGTGAGGAAGCGATACCGGGCGTGTAGGCCGCGGTTGCCGGTGACGGTCAGCTCCAGCGTTCCCCGGTGGTCACGGATGTAGATGCGGGTGCTGGGCGGGTAGCCGCCCTCGCGGTCCGGGTCGAGGGTACGCAGGAGGGTGGGGTGCGTCAGCAGTGTTTTGGGGTCGTGGAAGACCCACGTGTGGCTGGGGTCGATGGTTGTGTGGGTCGTGGTGGTTGGGCCGTGGGTGGGGTTGTCGTCGAGTCCGATGCGGTGTTGTGGGTGCTTTGTGCGGGTGTGGTGTTCGGTGGGTGGTGGGACGGGGTGGTTGGTGTGGTCGAGGTAGATGACGTCGATTCTGGTGATGGTTTGCGCGGTGTGGTGCGGGCTGGGGTCGGTGATGGTGAGGTCGTGGGTGGTGGTGTTGCCGGGGAGTTTGTGATTGTTGGTGATGAGGTAGGTGTGGGCGCTGATGCCGTGTTCGTCGGCGAGGGCGTAGTCGTCGGGGAAGTTGACGACGACGATGGCGCGGGAGGCCGGGCCCTCTCGGCGGAGGGTGGCGGTGATGATGTCGTTGCTGGCGACGGTGTGGAAGTGGGCGCCTGGGGGAAGGGCTTGTTCTATGTCGGCATGAGTGACGCCCGCGGGTCCGGTGGGGAGGCGGTCGCGGCGGGTGTTGGGGTAGTGGGAGTTCAGGTAGCGGAAAAGGGCTTGGCCGCAGTTGTTGCGGTCGTTATCGGCACCGATGCGGGTGGAGTGTGCGTGTGGCGCACTGCCGTCGGCGGGGGGTGCGGTCGGTCGACCCTGGCGTGTTCCGGAGGGGCCCGCGGTGACCGGGCCGGGATCCGATCCTGCGGCTGGGTCGTCTCGTCTCAGGAAACCCTTGTCCCTGGCGAC
Organism: Nocardia sp. NBC_01499; assembly: GCF_045040275.1. Classification (NCBI taxonomy): domain Bacteria; kingdom Bacillati; phylum Actinomycetota; class Actinomycetes; order Mycobacteriales; family Nocardiaceae; genus Nocardia; species Nocardia sp. NBC_01499. The sequence goes on from NZ_CP109426.1 coordinate 8,317,182, forward strand.
GTTGTAAGCGGCTTTGAACACCTCAGCATTCAGCGTCGGTTTCCCCGATGCGGTTGCCGAGGACTCCTCGGATTCGAGCGGCAGCAGGTGATAGGCCGCGCTCTCCAGCCTTTTGCGCAGTGTCTTTGCGGTCAGCGAAGACTCTGCGGTCAGCGAAAGTGCGGCTGCGGCTTTGTGGAGGTCGTAGTTATTTTGCCCGTACGCTCTGAGGGCTTCTTGTTGCTTTTCGATCAGTGGGTTGACTGGTACCTTCGATGTGCGGATTTCGCTGATAGCCTCCTCATCCAAATATTTCCCCTCAAGGGCAACTCGAATGCCGTCCTTCAGTTCGGACACCTGCAGAGTCGCGAGCGCCAGCCGGCGCGAATGGTATACCGCGTTGCGTGAGCTTCTATCGGCCGTGTGTTTGAGTAGTTCGACGCTTTCGTCGGCGCTGAGGTTTGCGGCAGCGTGCTCGAGTGCGAGCCGTTCTCTTCTCTTGAGCGGAGTGGGTCGGAGGGTAGTTAGTATGGATTTGGCCGAGGTATAGCCGATTTCGTATCCGTCGCTGTCGGGTGCTCGTCGCAGGAATACGTGTGTGTCGTATGGGCTTGTGATGTGTTCGTTGATCCGGTCGTACTGAACAGCGAGCAGGTTCACGCCGCTGAATTTCGCGGCTGCCCACAGTGCGAAATTCAGCGTGTCATCCCCGGCGAGCCGATTGCCGGTGAGCCGCCCTTCGCGGAGTGCTTCGATCTCTTCGTCCAACAGCTCGGCTCGTCGTGTGTTCATCTCGTCGGGGGCCATCACATGGGCCAATTCGTCGAGTGCGTCGTTGGTGATACGCGAGACATAGCTGTCGCGATTCCTGAAAAGATGCACGGCCAGCCGCGCCCGCAAAGGGCCTTGGCCGTGGTAGACGCCGCCGGCGCGATCCAGGGCCGTGAACAGTTCGTCAATGGTTCGGGGGTGGTGCCATCGAGTGGGTGTTGGCAGGGTGATCGTGGCTGTGTTGATCTGCTCGGTCTCGAGATGGGCACTCATTTCGGATCGTGACAGTGTCACGCGGTCGCCCACTGTGTTGTTGTCGTCGTCGAAGCGGTGGATGTCGAGGCCCTTGGCGTCGGCGCGTACTCTCGCGCGTGCGGTCACTATTCGGCCGTATACGTTTTCTCGCCAGGTGATGATGGTTCCGGACAACAGGTCGTTGTTCGTTATGCGCGTCCGCAGTCCCGGTGTGGTGAGATCTATGTCTTCGACACTTTCGACGCGGACGACGGATCCGATCCGCAATTCTGGTTGGGTCACTGCGACCGACAGGTTTTCCATCGAGTCGCGTCCGAGACGTTCCCACAGTTGACGAGGATCCATTGTCTCGATGTCGCCCTCGGCGTCGGTCAGCGTCACCGATCCGTTCGTGTACTCGGCCGTGAATTGGACCTGTTCGTCCAAGGATGCGAGACGTATCACCGTGCCGGTCGGATACTCGGCACCCGCGAGCTTCTCGACGAACTCGGTTACGGAGGAGAACACGTCCTGCCTTGCCCTGTACCAACCCCCGGCTCGCGGACGTTCCGATGCTCCACCCGAACTGGGCTCATTCGATTCCTCGGCACCGGCATCGTCTCGGAGTAATTCATAGGCCTGGGCGATTTCGTAAGCCTCTTTGTATTCTCTGATCCCGAGCACGGTGAATTGCCTTGGTGCGCTCTCGACAGGATACGTGAGACCGAGCTCCAGAATTTTTCGTGTACCAATCTTCAGGGCCTCGTGCATTGATTTCTGATTTACGCCGGACTGTCTCGCGGCCGGCGCTACTTTGAAGCCCGCTCGTTCGAATGCTCTGAAATACTTCTTTTGCGTTGGGCTGAGTAGCTTATTCAACTCCGCTCTGGAAATTTTGCTCACGTTGGATTCATCCAAGTAACTCCCCTTTTCGCGAGCCACTCGGACAGCGTCCCGCCAGTTAGGCGTCTCTAGTTTTATGATGGCCTGTTGCCGCATATTTTCTATTGTGCGCGCGGTAATATTCTTTGCGCTGTGTATTTTTCCAATTAATTCGGCAGTTTGTGGAAGGGTTTTGCCCGCGGCGGCGTGTTCGAGTGAGAGGCGTTCGATTCGGTTCAGTGGATTGGGTCGGATAGTGGTGGATGTGGTCAGGTCCGAGTTGCGGCCGATTTCGTATCCGGGGTTGTCGGATATAGGGCGGAGGAAGGCGTAGGTGTCGTAAGGGCTGTTGGTGATGTGTTGAGTGATCCGATCATCGTCGAAGTGGATCAGGTTGAGGCCTTTGAATTTCGCGGTGGCCCACACCGCGAAGTCCAGACGGGTGTCGCCGATGATTCGGTTGCCGGTGAACTGTCTTTCAGCGAGGGCGTTGATTTCCTCCTCCAATAGCCGGGCGCGCCGGTCGGCCCGTTCTTCGGGGGAAATGAAGTCGGTTATTTCGTCGAGTACGTCGTTGGTGATGTGCGGGGCATACTGGTCAGGGTTCCGGCGGATATGCTCGGCCACCTGTACCGGCAATCGTTCCTGCCGACGGGATAGGTCGCCGACATGGGCGATGGCTTCGAGCAGCTCGTGTTTATCCTGCGGACGGTGCCACCGGGCGGGTGCGGGGAGTGTGATGGCGGCGGGGGGGATTTGATTGTTCTGCAGGTGGGTATCGATCTCGGATCGGGACATCGTGACGGAACCGATGATTGTGGAGCGGCGGATGTCCAGGCCTTTGCCATCGGCGCGGACTTCCGCGGAGACGGCTTCTGGTCCGTCGCCGGTGAGTTCCCACCAACTTATTGTGGTTCCGGACAGCACGTCATTGTTCGCTATCTTCGTCCGCAGTCCCGGTGTGACACCGATGTCTTCGATGCTCTCGACGCGGCTGATGTATCCGTCACGCAAGCGCGGTTGGGTGACGGTGACCACCGATAGGTCGCGGACCGAGTTGCCTCGGCTGAGTGACTGCCAGAAGTGGGCGGGTGGCAAGGTCCGGGTGTTGCCCGTCTCGCTGATCAATGTCACCGAGTTGTGCCCGAATTCGTCGTGTCCGAATGTGGCTATGAATCCGAGGACGTCCGGGTCGAAGGACGCGAACTGCAGCACGGTGCCGACCGGGTAAACGGTGCCGGAGTATTTCTCGGCGAATTCCGGTATCGAGAGGTGCGTTTCTTCGCTGGCTTCGTACCAGTCCGTGAGCGGCGAGCGGGCCGGGGGTGCGCGGGGGTTGTCGCGTCGTGGGTGCGCTGCAGCGTCGGGCATATGGATATCGACATCGTGGGTCGGTGATGGTGGTGCGCCGATGAGGGTATCGGCGAGGACACGAGCCCCGTCGTTGGACTGGTCCGGTATGAAATGCTGTTCACCGGTGGCGGCGAAGACGATGACGGCGGTACCACTGCTTGGGGCGAAGCGGAATTTGTCGATGCGGCGATCTTCTCTGGTAGCGGGGTCGTAAACCCGAATTTCCCCGTCGGCGTTGTACAGCATGAGGGTGTGCGCGCCGAAACCACGCTCGTCGGGGGCGAGGAGGATGTCGATGACGAAAGCTACCGAGTTCGGCCCCGCGTCGCGCAGTGCGTCGACAACGATGGCGTGCGCGTCGGGGACCTTCGGGTCGATGTGCTGCAGCGTCGCGTTGGCAGCGGTTTCCAATTCCGCGGCGTTCCAACCGGGCAGTCCGACAACGTCTTCGGGGGTCCGGTAGCGAAGGCTGGGGTTGAAGTTCTTCCCTTTGCGGAGTGCACGTGGTGCGCAATTGCCCGGGTGGTTGGGCTGTGTGGCCTGGAGAGACTGCCCTGGCATGTGAATCGTCACGATCGACCGATCGACGTGCCGCATCATTGCCGCTGCCTGCGGTCTGGACGCAAACACCTCGACTCCCCGCAACCGGGCGCCGCCGGCACGACGGGCAGTCGCGTACGCCATGATCGCCTCGCCGAGTCGACTCGCGCCCGGCCGTAACGCTGCGGGACTGCTCACAGCAGTGAACAGCATGCGGAGGTTTCGCAACCTGGAGAACCCGGCCCCAGGTGAGATCGGTTGTGCGCCATGGCTGCTGCCGGAGCGCCCGTGTAGGTCGTCGTGGCCCGCGGAAACCACCGCCGCGTGGATCGCTCCAGAACTTGCGGCACAGGCCTCTGCCGCGTCGACCAGTTCGCCGGTCAGCGCCTCGAGCGACGCATCCGGCGGTGCTACCCGCCACGTCACGTAGTCGGCGGTGTCCGCGGGTCCGATACTGATGACCACTGCCCCGCGACCACGGTCGTCCTGAGTGAAGGACAGCAGGTGCACCGGCGGCAGCGCACGCCCTTGGCGCGCTGTAGTGATCCCTGCCTCCAGGTCCGCGGCGACCAGCAGATTCGCGAACCTGGTGTAGTCCTCGACCATGGCGTCCCGATGGCGCTGCTGTGGCACGGTCTCGCCGGCGGGCGCGTGACTCAGCCGGTCGAGTTCGAGTCGGAGATGGGCGCGGTTCAGCTCATCTCGCACCGCGCGCGGTATGCCTTCCCCGTTACGCAGACCGGGCAACTCGGTGAGCAGCTGCCGTTGTTGCGCCGCGGTCCGCGCCGCGAAGTCGAGGGTGGTCCACCACTGGCGGCCGTGCTGCTGCCACCACACCGCCGCCACGCGTGGATCTGGTCCGGTTCCCGCCAGCCCCGGCGGGCGCTGCAGCGGGATCAGCAACAGCCCTTGGCTGAGGAGGTCACCAGGCTCCGGTTCCGAGACCGACAACGACGGCCGGATCCTGTTGTCGCGCAGTTGAACACCCCATTCGGCCAGGCCGCTTTCGTACCGGCTCAAACCCATCGAGACAAGTTCTGCCTGCGTGCGATCCGACAGCATATTGGTGTTGCCGCGTTTGCCAAGCCTTCGCATCAATAACGCACTACGCAGCACCGCGACCCGGCTCGACTGACGCTCGAGCTCGGCACGCTGCCGCCGCAACTCCGTACGGTCATTGCCCGCATCGCGGTATGAGGCGCGGTCGAAGAAGTTCTCATCGACCAGCAGACCGGACCGGCGCAACGCCTGGTAATAGAACGCGGGAGGAGCAGGCTGGTCCTGGTTCGCGTCCAGGGCGGGAGTATCGGCATCGAAGGGCGGCGGCGCGTCCCAAGGCACTTCGGCGCGGGTGAATTCCTCGATCCGCGAACCGATCTCGTCATACGCCGGCGGCTCCGAGGAGAACTCGGATGGTGGTGCGCCGATCGAGTCCGTCTGCGGATGGGGACCGGGCGAATGGGTGGTGCCGCCGGGGTGGACGGGCGTGCTGCCGTCGGTTCCCGCAGTGGTGTTGTTCCGGCGTCCGGTTGCGGATGTTGTTGTGCCGTCGCGGGGGTGGAGGCTGTCGCCGGTGCCAGATAGGAGGTGCGCGTCAGGCCCGGTGGCGGTGCGGGCCAGGTTCAGGACGTGGACGTTGCGCCCGGTTTCGGAGCGGCCGGGCGCGGTGCGATGGATGGGACGGGGCTGCCGGTTGCCGTCGGGTCGGACCGGTGGTGCGTGGTGGCCGGTGGTCGTGGTGGTTGGGGTCGCGGGGTCGGGCGTTTCAGGGTCGGAGGTTTCGCGGTCGGAGGTTTCGGAGTCGGAGGCTTCGGGGTCGGGTGTTTCGGGGCCGTACAGGGCACGCGTGGCGGGGCCGCCCATTGCGATGACGTTGAACTTCGCCAGGTGCTCGAGACGTACGGTGATGATGCCGCCGCGGCCGGGAACGAAGACGTATTCGATACCCTGCTCAGGCGCGACATAGTCACCACTCTCGTTGTGTGGATTTTCGAGTACGAGTTTCACCGGCTTACCGGTCTTGTCGCGTTCGACACCGAGGACCGCGTACGTATGGTTGGTGACCAACCCCCGCACCCGGGTTCGGAACCGGTACGTCCCCAGGGTGACTGTGGTGCCACGTCGCAGCGCCCAGTCGATGCGTTCGCCGATCCACTCGGCGACGAATAGGTAGCGAGACGGGAAGATTCGCTCCTCGGTCTCTCCGCCGTAGATCGCTTCGAGATAGTTCTCGAGGGCGGCCTTCTCTGCTGGCCACTTTCCGGGGAACTGCTTGTCGAGGTACTTACGGAAGCCTGCGGGTGAGAGGAGGTCCTCGGTCTGCTTGAACTTGTCCCACGCGACCATACGGGCGTCGTAGGCGGCGTCGCGAACCTTGTCAGCGGCGTCGGGGTCGTCGGGATGGGCGGCGCGTAACTCCTGCCACCTGGCCTCGCGCAGGTCATAGATTTGTTGCCGGGGGTCGTTGAACTTGTCGGCGACCGCGTGGCTGAAGTCGGGGTCGCCGCCGACGAGTCGCTGGAGGGGATCGGCGGCGAGGTGGAGTGGGTGCAGGTAGCTAACGTCCTGGAGGACCCGGGACGGTTGGGTCAGTACTCCGTTGTCGGGATGGTAGAAGCCCACATCCAGGTAACGGAAGATGTCCAGCGCGTCTATAGCTGCCTCTTCGCTGCCGTAGTAGCCGTCTTCCTCGCTGAGGCGTTGTGCGATGGCCTTGACGATCATGGCCGGCCACAGCGGTTCTCCGGGCTTGTGACCTATGTAGTGCCCATCGCCGGTCCGGGGTGTTACGTGGATGGCCGTCGTGACGGGTACCCATTCGATTTTTTTGTCGATGCAGAGGCGGACGTAGACGATGTCGACTCCGTTGTCGTGCAGCATGCACAGCATTTCCTCGATCAGCCGCGGCTCACGGTGAGCCATCGCCTTGAGCGGGGCGAGCAAGGGGCAATTGCCGTATTCCGTTTGTCGCACGTCTTGGGGTTGTGCTCGTCCGGTCGAACCGTACAGTTTCGCGTGCGGTCGGGCGGTCAGTATGGGTATTTCGGGCAGGACATCGTAAGGGACCGTAGCGACGAACCAGCCCGGCTCCCCAGGGGTTTTGATCATTCGCGACTGCCCTGCGTAAGGCAGGACGATTACTATGTCTTCGTACGCCGTTGTGAAGACTTTTTCCTGGCCGTTGGCGACGTTGTGGCTGAGGATGCGGATTCCGCTCGCCACGTCCCAGGTCAGCGTGCCGTAGCCGTGACCCTTAGCGGGCTGGTAATCGAAATCCTCCACCATCTGCTCAGGAATGTAGAGGTGGTATCCGTCCGGGTGCACGATGTCGTAGAAGGGACGACCGGATTGCGGGGTGACCAAGTTCGCGTACGCGAGACCGCCGACCGGTAGTCGGATAACTTCGCCTCGGTCGTTGACGAGGGTGAGAGCCTCGCTGCCATCGAAGAAAGTGAAGTGAACTGTTTCGACCGGAAGTGAGATCGGTCGGTATAGCTTGGCCAGCTGCGCGGGGCTATTGAAGCGTTGGCGATGTTCGGCGAGTGTGGGTGGTTGGAGATTGGTGCGGTCGAATTGGGTGCGTGGGAAGTGTCTTGTGCCCTTTCGTTCGAATCTTCTTGTCGTTTTCCTAATGGTCTCGAGGAGGTGGTTGCCGGCGTAAGTGTCGTCACCTTCGGGCTCGAACGGGCGTATCGCGTTATCGGCTCGGTTGTTCGTTCGAGTGGGCGTGCGGCCAGCGGCGGTCGCACGGTCGTCGGTCGCACGGTCGTCAGGTGCGCCGATTCGGATGTTGCGCGGGAGTCTCGAGAACCTTTCGCCGCTCAGGCGCATCGGGCTCACTTCGCCGGTGGCGGTGTAGTGGATAGCGAAGAGACCGGCCGACTTGGTGGGCCCGGGACCTCGGCGTGTGTGTTTCGGGGTGTTGGGGTCGCTGGTGTCGATGTCGTGGATGACCATGACGCCGCGGTCGTTGACCATTCGGTAGGCGTGTGCGCCGATTCCGTTCGTGTTCACGTCGGGGTGTATGCCGACGATCAAGGTCTGCGCTCCGGGGCCGAGACGTTCCAGATGCTCGGCGATGCTGTACTCGTCGGCGTGTGGGCGGAATTTGCCGCCGGCCCGCTTCTCGGCTGTTCGCCGTGAGACGCCGGGCAGATTGTGCTTCCAGCGGCCGAGCAGCATTTCGGTGCGGGACTGGTACCGCGGTCGGATTGCGGTGCTGCCGGTGTCGCGCTGGATGTCGGTGACCGCGTGGTCGAAGCAATCGTAGGGACCGGACGCGGCGGCACTGGGTCGAACGGTGACGACCGTGTGCGCGGCCGTGCCGTCACTGTGGCCGGGAATCGTGGGAGTTGTTGTGCTGTCGGTGTTTTGGTGGCTGCTGTCGACGTGCGGGGTATCGCTGATGTGGTCGTCGCGGGTCGCGGGTTCGGTGCCGGGTGTGTCGTAGACGTGGTCGGGGACGTCCTCGAACTGCCCGGGTTCCAGGGGTATGCCGGGTGGACGCGTCATCTCGAGCGGGCCCAAATGAGGACCCGCCTGCGATGTTTCGCCGTGCTGCTCGCGCGTCCCGGAATCCGGCGTGACCCCGGTCGGGGAAACACTGCGGGATTCCTCCTCGGTTTCGGGGATAGTTGGCAGTCTTGTCGGCCGGAATTGCGGTCGCTGATCGTGGGTGAGCGTGGGCGGCACCGCGGCAGTCGCAGGTGGTCGCAGCGGATCAGCCGCGCTGTGTCCGTCGTCCGTCTGCTGCGGTGCACTGATTGGTGTCGGTGCGTTGTGACTGCCTGGTGTGAGTCCGATGGTTCCGCCGCTGCGGACCAAGCGCCCTTCCAGCGGTGAGTCGAAACCGAACTGCGGTGCGACCGCCACGCCCGGCTCGCCCGACGGTGACCTGGGTGAGAAGAGGACGGCGGAAGTACCCGCCGACTCTGGCAGCAGCCCTGGCCGGAATTGTTCACGAGTCACCACCAGAACGCCGTCAGGACCGACAACCTCGTCGACGACCCAGATTCCGTCCGCGTCGTGCGTTATCAGATACGTGTGCGCGCCGACGCCCTTGTTCACCGCGTGCTCGTCCACGACCAAGGCCGTCGAGCCCTCTGCCATCGCAGTGAGTTCGATGCAGATACTCAGATGTTGCGAATAACGTCGGAATTCTCCTGGTATCGCTGCTATAAAGTCCTCTTCCGGTGTTCCAGCGAGACCGACAATCTGTTCCAGCAAGCCGATATTCTGATTACCCGTGCGCGCGCTCAATCTCGCCACAGTATGCGGTCCGCACATATTTCCCGACAATTCACTGGTCGAGTCACCGCCGGCGAAGGTACTCGAACCGTCCGTCCTTACATCGCCCCCGGTAACCGCACCAGTGGTCACGCGAACCAGCTGCTGCTGCATACCTACCAGTGCTTGACGATCATCCAACCCCAGCTCGGCGGAAATGCTGTTCAACCGATTTTCGATAACATGTTTGCCAACTCCGGCAACTATCGAACTGACGGCTGTGCCTTCCATGAACTGTTCAAGCATACTCCACTCGTTTTCCGTGAATGATACTCGATTATGTTGATAATCGAAGTGGAGCTCGTAATCCACATCCCCCGGCTCGGATTCCTGAGCCGAAACCCCCCACTCGCGAGCCGTTCGCACTAGAGTCGAATAGTCGATATTACCCTTCAAACCCAACTGTGTGGATATCTCGGAAAGATACTTCTTGACGCGCTTTACATCGACGCCAAGTTCTTTTGACATGTACGTGTTGTTCTTCATCTCCAGGTCGGGTTTGCGTCGCGATATCTGGAAAAGTAGGTCGACGTGGGTGGTCGTGAACGGCACCGGCGCGCCCGTGGCCGGATTTCGACCGAAATGCAGATAGTCCATGTCACCGGGCAACGGGTCCCGCCGCAGCCAGCCCAGCTCCCGGATCAGCGGCAGCCAGGCGAGTCGTTCACTCGAATCGCCGTGGAACCCTGCCTTGGTTAATATGCGCGGCAAAATTTCGGCGGCCACATTGCGGTACATACCAGGTGCCCTACCGATTTCTGCATCGGTTTTGCCCTGCATGGCCAGTTCGAGCACTCGCTGCCACTGCGCCTTCGGTGGATCGGCCGGAGTTGAATCGGTCAGAGTCAGCTTCCGTGGGACGGCTTTCACTTGAACCGTCGGCACCTGCCCCATGCGTTGCTGCATGTCCATGACCGGTGCGACCGGCAGCACCGCACCGGCGTGCGGAACAGGGAACCAGCCTTCGTCGCGCAACTCCGCCAGCACCGGAGTTCCGGATTCGGGATCTTTCCAACGCACCCGCGTACCGGGGCCGAATCCAATGCGACTGGAGTGGTGGAGGAACCGGCCCGTTTCCCACACATGCCCCGGCACCGTCTCACCCACGGCGGGCTGTACGATTCTGACCACCCCGTTGTTGCGCAGCTTCGTGGATCTGCTCCGTGCCGCCCGCCAGAATGCATCCCAGCCGACCAGTTCGCGACGTGCGCTGATCATCTGCACGCCCTGCGGCACCACCGAGGCCGTCAGCACAACTCGCTTCTCGGTGCTGAACTCGAACCGAGTCCCCACCGGGAAGGTGATCCCCGAGAATTTATCCGTGAATACCCGCCAGCCGAATTCGTCGACCCGATCGCCCTCCGAAACGGGACCGAGCAAAGTCGACCCGGCCCGGCTGGGACCAGCCGAGGGATCATCTAGTGTTCGAGTACCGGTTGCATGAACGTCGGGTGCGCTGATGTCGATATCGGCGAACACGCCCGAACCTGCACTCACCTCGGCATCCGCGCTCGCTACCGGAATCAGCGACTCCCGCACATTTACCAGATTTTTTCGATCATCCAACCCGAATTTCTCCGCAGCAATGCGATCCAGCCGCTTAGCGACAGTTAGCGGGTCAATTCCGACAGTCTGGCCTATCTTGTTGTTTGAATCACCTTTCAGAAACTGTTGGAGCACCGTCCACTCGTCTTCCATGAACGACACCCGAGTACCCTTGTATTCGGAGTGGAGTTCGTAATCCAGATCACCCGGCTCGGATTCTTGAGCCAAAACCCCCCACTCGCGAGCCGTTCGCACAAGAGTCAGATGGTCGACCTTATCGCTCAATCCCAATTGTACGGATATAGCAGAAATCATGTCCCGGGTCACGGTGCTCGTCATGCTAACTTCTTTAACTATTCCAGAAACCGTATTGGCCTCCTTGTTGGATTTGCGACGCGATATCCGGAACAGCAGATCCACCTGGGCGGTTGTGAACGGCACCGGCTCGCCCGTGTCCGGGTTCCGACCGAAATGCTGATAATCCGCGTCGCCGGGCAACGGGTCTCGTCGCAGCCAGCCCAGCTCCCGGATCACTGGCAGCCATGGCAGTCGCTTACTCGAATCGCCTTTGAACCCTATCTTGGCGAAGACGCCCGTCAACTCGTCGGTGGCCACACTGCCGCGCATGCCGGGTTCCTGATCGATTTCTTTATTGGTTTTGCCCTGCATGGCAAGTTCGAGCACTTGCTGCAATCTTTCCGTCGGCCGACCGACGGGAGTCAACGTCCGTGCGACGGCGTTCACCTGAACCGCCGTCACCTGCTGCAAGCGTTGCTGCATGTCCGCGACCAGAATTGCCGGAAGTGCCGGATCGGCGCGAGAAATAGTGAACCACCCTGCGCTGCGCAATTCCACGGTCATCCCGGTTCGAGTTTTGGGATCGATCCAATCCACCTGTGTACCGGGACCGAATCCGACGTGGCTGGAATGGTAAAGGAACCGGCCCGTTTCCCACACGCGGTTCGTGACCGTGCCGTCCGCAGTGGGCTGCACGATCCTGACCACACCCCCATCACTCAGCGTCGAGGACCCGCGCCGCGCATCCTGCCAGAAGTCATCCGAACTCGTCGTCTCCTCACCCCTATCGCGGGCTCGAACCGTCCGGATTCCCTCGAGCTCGACGGTTGCCATCAGCAGGACACGCTTTCCGGCGCTGAACTCGAACCGGGTACCCACCGGGAAGGCAGCCCCGGAGAATTTGTCCGTGAACACCCGCCAGCCGAACTCGTCGACCCGATCCCCGTCCGAAACGGGACCAGGCATCACCACCGGCTGAGTCGGATCGGTCGAACCGAGTGTGGTGCCGATCGTGGCCGACGACGATTCGGCCGAGTGCCGGGTGGCATGCGGCATGGACGAGCGTTCCGATGGACCGGCAGCCGCCTGCGCCGAACCGCCCGCTTCGGGAACCACCCGCCGGCGCTTGGCCGATGGACCGGACGGCGCGCCGATGCGGATGTTGCGTGGGAAATGCGGGAGTCCTCGGCCGTGCAGGCGCATCGGGCTCACTTCGCCGGTGGCGGTGTAGTGGATAGCGAAGAGACCGGCCGACTTGGTGGGCCCGGGACCTCGGCGTGTGTGTTTCGGGGTGTTGGGGTCGCTGGTGTCGATGTCGTGGATGACCATGACGCCGCGGTCGTTGACCATTCGGTAGGCGTGTGCGCCGATTCCGTTCGTGTTCACGTCGGGGTGTATGCCGACGATCAAGGTCTGCGCTCCGGGGCCGAGACGTTCCAGATGCTCGGCGATGCTGTACTCGTCGGCGTGTGGGCGGAATTTGCCGCCGGCCCGCTTCTCGGCTGTTCGCCGTGAGACGCCGGGCAGATTGTGCTTCCAGCGGCCGAGCAGCATTTCGGTGCGGGACTGGTACCGCGGTCGGATTGCGGTGCTGCCGGTGTCGCGCTGGATGTCGGTGACCGCGTGGTCGAAGCAATCGTAGGGACCGGACGCGGCGGCACTGGGTCGAACGGTGACGACCGTGTGCGCGGCCGTGCCGTCACTGTGGCCGGGAATCGCGGGAGTTGTTGTGCCGCTGGTTGTTCGGCGCAGGATCCAGTGCAAGGCGGCTCGGGCGGGGCGGTGTGCGGTGCGCTCGATCGCCGAGACGTGCTGCGATGTCGTCGCGCCCCCCAGGTCGCCATCGCCGCGGATACCGGGGACGAAGCCTCGCCATCGTTGCAGCGCGCGTGATCTGCGTGAAGGTTGCTCGTGCTTGGTGCGGGCGGGCGTGCTGCCGTCGGTGCTCGAGGTGCGTGAGTTCCGGTGTTCCGTCGTGGGAGTTGTTGTGCTGTCGGTGTTTTGGCGGCTGCTGTCGACGTGCGGGGTATCGCTGATGTGGTCGTCGCGGGTCGCAGGTTCGGTGCCGGGTGTGTCGTAGACGTGGTCGGGGACGTCCTCGAACTGCCCGGGTTCCGTGGTCATACCGGATGGGCGCGTCATCTCGAGCGGGCCCAAATGAGCACCCGCCTGCGATGTTTCGCCGTGCTGCTCGCGCGTCCCGGAATCCGGCGTGACCCCGGTCGGGGAAACACTGCGGGATTCCTCCTCGGCTTCGGGGATAGTTGGCAGTCTTGTCGGCCGGAATTGCCGTGTGTCCCAGTCTGATCCCAGCAGCTCGTACATATCCGGCAGCCCGGAGTGCAGCAGGGAGCCGTCTGCCGAATTGTGGATGCTCCTGAGGGGGAACCGGTTATCCCTGAAGGGGTCGTCCCGCTGCTGCGGCAGTACGGAACTGCGCCGGGCCGGAATATCGATGGCGGTCCGGGGAAGCGGCGCCTGCCTGGAGGTTTCGGCCTCCCGCGCATGCCGCAGCGAACTGATGCGCGGCGGAATCTCCGGACGCACGAGCCCACGGCGAAGTTGGTTCTGCTCGCCGGTCCCTGAAGTGCGCTCGTCTCTTGACGCCTCGGAGTCGTCCTGCGCGAGGTCCTGGGTTTGCTCGGTCTGCCGAGATGGTTCCGCCTCGTGGATGCTGTACACCGACTCGTCGTCGGTGCTGTACACCGACTCGTCGTCGAACTCCACGACGGACCGGATCTGCTCCCCGATGAGACGGATCTCCGGGTCGATCGGAGCGGTCTGCTCGTCCCGGGTCGACTCGTCTTCGTAGTCGCGAACCGCTTCGTCGTCGGTGTCGTGAGCCAACTCGTCGTCATCGATATGCATCGCGGATCGGATGATGTTCGCCAGACGGCGGGGAGTCCCCGATTCGGTTGGCGAGGCGCGATCGGCCCCGGTCTGCTCGGGTTCGTGCAGGGATGGTTCGCCCGATCGTGCGGAGTGGTCCGAATCGGTGCTGGCGACCGACCCGTCGAAGCGGGATGGGGGCGGGAGGTCGTCCGGAAGTGCGGCGGTCGTGCGGACAACCCGTCGGCGAACGAGCGGGTCGAACAGGTCGGACAGCCGCTCGTTGTCGACAGATTCCTGTTCGGGCAGCGGTGCGGACCAGGCGATGTCGGTGAACAGATCGGTGCCAATGGGGGATACCTGCGTGAGGTTGTCTGGCTCGTCTACCCGCGCGGGATCGCCGGGCTCGTCCACCCGGTCGACGCCGCCCGGTTCCGCCGAATTGTCCAGCGCGACATCATGATCGGCCTCGGAACGGGAGTCGGCCTCGTCGGGCTGGTCCAGCTCGTGCTCGAGTTCCGGGGCGGGGACGACAGTTTCGGTTGCGGCTGGATCCGTACCGAGGTCCGGCGAATCCGTAGTGCCTGTCGGATCGATGTGGGGTACGGCCGGTGTGTGGTGAGACTCCGAATGTTGCTGTTGCGCTTCGGCGTCGGACTGATTGTCGAGTGCGTCGGACCCCCGCAGCGGGACCGCGGCGTTTTCCACGGGCGGCGAGGTACGAATCCGCACTGTCGAAGCAGGTCTCGCACTCGAACCGTCCGTGCCGACCGAAGTCATCGCACGCGGCGGTTCCACAACCGATCCCATCCGACCCACTCGGGACGTGGGCTGCCGCCCGGCGATCTGCCTGCCCGGAGCGATGTCGTACGCCGCCAGTGTGTCGGTGGTGCGCCCGCGGACAATGCCGGAAACCCAGTGCGTGCCGTTCTCGCCGACGACTTGGGCGACTCCGATGCCGACGAAGTCATGGCTCGGCGCTCCTTCGCCGGTGGCCGTGACGGAGGTCGTACCAAGGCGGAGAAGATCGTCGTCCTGCCTGGCCGTGCCGCTGACCTGCTCCACGATGTGGTGGTAGCCGCCCAACGGCACTTTGGACGGGTTGCCGTGGGTGGTGGAGTCCGCCGTGAAGGCGTTGGTGAGGCCGATAGTCGGGCGGAAGCCGAATCCGTGTCCGGCCGTGCTCTTTTCACCCGTCTTCCTGGTCCTCTTATGGTGGACGGCGATATCTCGGCTGGTCGAGTCGATGCGCGGCGCGTAAATAGTGAACTTCACGAAGGTGCCGGTGACCGACTCGCCCTCGGCGTGCTCCTTGGGACGCGGCACTTGATCGCTCGGGCCCGAGGTACCGATGAAAGCCTCGGCGGCCGAGGGCCCGAGTTGGGTGAGCTGATTCGAGACGGCCAACTGCTTCAACAGGTTGAATACGCCCGCTGCGGAATAGGTTTGCTGGCCGATGCTCCGCGTGGGATCCGTGCGGCGCAGCGACGGGTCGACTTGCCGGAGCGCGTCGGCGATTTGCGGTGCGCCCGAGAAGTAATTGAGCGCGATCTCGTTGGTAGGCACCCAGGGCGCGGTGGTGACCAGGGCACGCAGATCTGCCGGGACCTCCATCTCGACGGCGACGGTGCCCGCCGGGGCGGCCTGCCGGGGCACGGTGGGATCGGAACTGTAGATGGCGGGTGGGATGTGGGGCGCGACGGCACCGTTTCCCGTTTCGGAGGTGTGGAACCAGAGCAGAGTGTCGAGCCCCACCGAGCCGCGGACAGTATTGGCCGGCGGCGGGAGATCGGCTTCGTTCAGCTGGAACATCCCGTTCCCGCGCTCGAAGAATGCCGCGATATCGGCGCCCATGGACAGCAGGATCTTCTTCAGGTCCGAGGTCAGCAGGCGCCGGCTGACCTCGACCTGTACCCGGTACGGGACCGGGAATTGGGTAATGGACCCGCCACTCTGCGTCCACGACGCGGCACCGGTTTCGGAGGTCTGCTCGTGGCTCTGGATGGCTTGTTGCTCGCCGGTGAAGCTGAATGCGGTCTTCACCTCGTTGTTCAGGGCGGGATTGAAGGTCAACTGGTGGCTCGTGATCCGCTTCTTACCGAATCCGGTGGCACCCGTGATGGGCAGGGCGCTGCCGTCGGCGCCGGTGACGCCGAGCATGGTGTCCAGCGCGGAGTGGTTGGTGACCTCTCTGCCGAGCAGGGTGCCGAGGTCGACATCGGGATCGGGGCGCGCGGTGAGCGTAATTGTTATCAAGGATGGGATGACCGAATGCGGCCAATCGCGGTCGGTGAAGCCGAGGGTGATGCGGCTGTCGGGCCCATCGTAGACGAGGGTGCGCAGGCCGAAGGTGGTGCCGAGGGTGTTCATCACGGACTCGAGGAATGGGAGGTAATTGCTCGAATTGATCTGGCCCGCGTGCTTGGCTTGTTCCTGCACGAGCTGCATCACGAGCTCTTCGAGGACATCGCGGCTGCCTCCGGCGGTGTCCGCATCGGGCCTGATGGTGGCCTTGACGACGGCGCCGTAACCGAGATGACCGCCGGTCTCCAGGAAGCTGAGGGGCAGGGTTCGGTCGGGCTCCGGCGCAGCGGGGATCCGGTAGTCGCTGTTCTCGTGGACAATCGCGGCCAGTTCGGGAATGTCCTGCAAGTCGTAGTCGTCGAGGAAGAACTCCACCCCATCGGGTACGGGGATGGCGCGAGTAATGGTGCGCGGCCCGCCAGGAAGCATATTGACGAGGGGATTGCGCGTACCTGACTCGAACTCGAGGACAAACGTTATGTCGGCACGCCACCGGTGCACACGTTCGTCGTTGGAGTTGCGGACCCGGCTGGAGTAAGTGCCGTCAGCGGCTGTGATGTGGTCTTCGTCGGTCCGGCCGTACTGATAGCTGCCGCCCGGCACGAATCTGCCGTCGGCGGATTCGCCGGGGGGGCTGGTGAGGGTGATGCCCCCGCGGTCGCCACGTTGGCGGGTTGCGGAGCGTTGGAATTTGGTATCGCGCCTGGCCCAGTGCTCCAGGTTTTTCCTACTCCGCCCCAGATATTCGGGATCGGTCAGGTAAGCCCTCAGCCTCCACTTGTAATTGGTTCCTCCCCAGATACCGTTAGAAAAGAGGCCCTCGCCGACGAGGCTGTCTTGCGAGATCGGCAGTGCGTTGGCCATCATCTGCTCCGGTGAGAAGGCGGCGTGGATGGCTTCGGCGACCTTCGACCAGGGATCCGTTGCGGGTTCGCCGAAGGCGTGTCGCCAGACCCACCGTCCGACACCGGTGGCCTGATCCACGACCCACTCCGCCTTGCCGAGCAGATCCTGCCCAACCGCAGGCCAGTTCACCGCCGGAGCAGGCTCCGCTTCGATCTCGAGGTGATCGGCCGGAAACGCGCCAGGCATCGAAGGATCGGTCCGGGTGTCGCGGGCCACACTGTGCTGCTCCTGCTGCGTGTTGGTGTCCGCTCGCTCCGGCTGCTGCTCGTGTTCCTGCGGCCGAGGCTGCTCCGCGACGTCCTCCGGCATAGAGCTGGGAACCTGGACCTCGGCTCCCCCCAACGGTTCCGGCGGCAGTTGCTCGTCGGCAGGGTAGGCACCCGGCACTGTCTGGGCGGACTCGTCGGTCTGCTGGAACCGGCCGCGGAGATCGCTGATGGCGGCAGCGGAGGTTGTCCGCAAATAGTTCAGGTAGTAATTGCGCAGATCGCTGACGGCGTCGGCGGCGGCCTTCCTGAGTTCCTTGCTGGCGATGAAATGCTGCACAACGGCGCCGTCGGGAATTCTCAGCACCCCGACTTCGAGGGTGCGGCCGACGGACGGCAGCGCGAGACGCCGAGTGTCCTCTGCGGTGAGCTCGCGGATGGTGGCGGGCGGGTGCGGCGCGGCGGCAGGCCGTTCGGACAGCATGTCGTCGGTGGGGATGGCCACGCGGACGCTGCCGTTCGCGGTGATCGTCTCGTCGGGGCGGCCTCGTTCGATGAACCGCACCTTGTGGATAACGGACAGTCTGACGACTTCGAGACCAGCCGAGCTGAGGGTGAACTTCTGCTCGCCGAAAGTCGAGCCGGATCCCCTGGTCCGCTTGTTCTTGCGGGAATGGTCGTAGACGCCGGTGACGCCGACTATCGGAGTCTTTATCGAGAAGTTGAACCCGCCTTGAAAATTCTGCCACGGCGACGACGCCGAGAATTCCTCGCTGCCCGACATCGCGGAACCGCTGACGTTATACGTCTGGGACTCCTTGTAGGTCGAGACGTGGTCGATGCCGTCGTACAGGTTATCCGAGGGATAGTGGCGTTCGGTGACGAACTCGATCCCGAAGCGCCGGACCCCGGTCGAGGTCTTCAACGTGAACCATTCGATGACACCGCCTTCGATCGACCCAGGCTGTGCTGCTCTCAGGCCTGTCGGGCCGAACATTTCGTCGAACTTGCGACGATTCTCGAGAAGCTGTTCGGCGGTGGCATTGTGGGTGAGCCAATCCAGCAGGCTTGGGGTGTTGTGTCCGGACGGGATGAAGCCACGATCGGCCAGGCGCTGCCGGGCCTGCCGGATCAACCCCGCGGCGCCGTCGACACCCAGCGGTGTCGTGTTCATTCCGTATTGCCGCAGAAGCGCGACATTCGGTGGCGGGTACAAAGTCTTGGTGGGAGCGTCACCGAGGTCTGCCAGCGACGGCACCAGCATGCGGACCGAATGGCGGCTCCCGTCGTGCAACGCGGTTCCGCTGGCAGGCTCGACCGGGGGACCGGACGGACGAACCAGCCTGACGCGAGCAGTCATGTTAGTTGTCACGTTCAGGAAGTTATTTCCCGCAAGACGCAGTGAATGCTGCTTCTGGGCCTCGTTGCTGTAGCGCAGCCTATGCGTTGACTCGCGGGATGCCCCGCCCCGGAGAGTGATTCCGCCACCAGAGGATGCGTGGCCGCTGTCCAACGTCCACGCCACGGAGGCACCGAGCATCTCGGTGATCGTCGAACTACCGTGCAAGCCCACCTGCCGTACCACATAGGATTCGAGTCGGCTCTGCTTCGCGGTCGGGCCGGTGATCTCCGCACCACTGTCCATCTCGATAGCGACCTGCAGATACATCGGTTCACCGGATTTTGTACGCAAGATCGGTGACGACCACCCGAAGCCCGCGTCCGGGTCCTCGGTGTTCCGGTTCGATGCGGGGGCCGAATCACCCCACGCCTTCGAGAACTCGTCGCGGAATTGTTCCTCATCGAAGAACTGCAACAGAACTCCGAGGGAAGCGTCGTCCAGATCGCTGAAATAGGACACGAACGCGGCGCACGTATTAGCGCGGAGCCGGTCGATGTCCAGAATGCCGAGGACGCCGTACAGCGGGAACTCGTGCTGCAGGCGTTCGATCGGCGGGGGCTGCGTGGTGGCATCATCCAGATCGATCGCAGGCAGCTCGCCACTCATGGTCATGTACATCGGGATATAAGCCTGCAGCAACGCGGCGTCGTGGACCGTCTCCCAGCCATCCATTCGCACCCGGAACACGTCGTGCCGACCGTGACCGAGTTGGATCTGCCACACCCCGACCAGGTCGTAGAGCTCGGACGGCCCAAGACTGCGCAGCTTCGTAGTTACCTGCAGCGTTGTCTTGACGGTCATGCTGGTGGACAACTCGTGGTAATCGGCGGCCAGCTGCCCGGTCAGCGCCACCCGCCGGAACGGACCGAGACGGACCGGCCAATCATAAGCGTAGGAATACGCGCCGGAGCGCAGGTTGGCAGCGCTGTTGCTATTGCCGTGGTCGGAGAAACCGGAATCATACCTCTGATTACCCACCGGAGGACCGTCACTGACCGGCGCCATCTGACCGTCGGACCGGCGCAGGACGTGCAGTGAAAGTCGTAAGAACGCCGGATAAGGGTTGTTCTGATAGGGCGCCTTCAACGGCGCTCCCGACTCGCTCATCAGCTGTGAGAATTTCTTGACAGCTGTCTCCAGCGCCGGCATGACGGCCGCCTCGAATTCCGGGTCAGGGCCGCGGTCCCCCTCGACCATTCTGATGACGTGCTCCCGCAGCATCCGCACCTGGTCGTAGGGGACCGGCCGCATGTGGATCAGGTGCTGGAGACCTTCGCGCCGGGTACCGATATCCCGGAGCGCCGGACTCAGACCGTCCGGGGGCCCGGGAAGGTTATCCGCACCGTCCGTGGATCCGAAAAGGCTATCCAGACCGAAGGTGGTTTCACCAAGCGCTGGCTCGAACGCCGAGGTCGTACGCCCGGAACCACCGAAACCGGTACCACCCATCACTTCGGCCAAATACTCCCCGAAATAGGGCGCTTCCGCCGAATCGGACTTACGTCTTGGCGAATCAGGCTCGTGGCTGTTGTTGTCGTCGGGGCCGAGGGCGAAGCGTGTTCGGGTTTCGGGGGCGCCGGGTGTGGCTTGGTTCGGGCGGTGGACCGTTGCCACGGTGAAAGCACGGTCGGTGTTGTCGATGTATGTGCGGAGGAAGGCAGGGATGGCGGTGCCTGGGACGCCCGAAAAGTCGTGGGGGGTGTCGAGGTCGTGGTAGTAGCGGTTTCGGAGTGTGAACTCGTTGGGGCCGGTGACGGCGAGTTCGAGTAGGCGGTGGGCATCGGTGATAAAGATGCGGGTGCCGAGCAGGTAGGAAGGAAGGCCGCGGCCGGTCTCCTCGGCGATAGCCACTTCTTTGGCGAGGTCGCCGAGAAGTTCGCGGGGATTGTCGAAGGCCTGGACAGTGTGGCCCGGCGGCGGAATGATTTCACCGTCAGGCGTATAGCAGACGGCGCTGATGGTGGCGAGTTCACGCCGGGCAACGGGCGGGAACGGGTATTCCTCCCCGGTTACCATATCTACCGAGGTGATGGTCAGCTCGGGGTTGTTGTTGACAATGGCGAACAGGCCATGTGCGCCGATACCGGTTTCCCTGTCGATGTTAGGGGTGGTGTAGGTGTGACCGATAAGTGCTATAGCGCCTGGCCCAGCGCTACGGATTTTCTCGGCAATGATGCTGTTGGCGATGTCGGCGTCGGTACCATAATCATGGAACGGTGCACCCGCACAGTAGTCGACACCGAGGCGCAGCATCCCCGGAAGGCCAGCGTATGGCGGGACTGTGATGTGGCGACTGTTATTACCGCGATGTCTGCCATTACCATGTTTGATCGCGGCAAGGGTCATCGGAATACATTCATTACCGTGGGGTTCGGTGGCACCGCGCAGCGGTTCGGTGGATCGGGTGGCGACGGGTTGGCCGTCGGGGTAAGTCGCCCCGGAGCGCGGGTCAGCCGCCGGTTCTCGCAGTGCGGCGGGAGCGGTGCCGTCCCGCGCGTCCGGCGCCGAAGTCCCATCCCTACCGCGCCGCGGCACCTGCAACGGCTCGTTCTGGTTGTCCCGCAAAGCAACCGCGACCAACGCAAGTAGCTGGGGGATCTGTTTCTTGTCCAATCTGCCTTCCATATCCACACGGGCGGATACATCGCGCACAATCTTGTAGACAGCGCTACGGGAGAGCTGGCATGCCCGCTGAATTTCCTCGATCGTGTAGTCGGCGGCATAGCACTCGAAGACGTTTCGCTCAGTGGGCGTCAAGAAAGGTGGTTCCGCTATCTTCGCCAAATCGGTGAGGGTCAGCACGCCATTGTCCAAGGCGCTCTGCTGCAAGGCCATGGCGGTCTCTGTCCAATTATCGAAATCTATGTGAATCTCGAATACTGTACCCAGCTCCATGATGTGATGCGATGACCAAGCTACGCCCTCGCCAAGTATTTCGTTGATATGTTCAGGCTGGTAGCCTTTAGCGGCATATGGGAGAATACGCTCCTCGGCTGGCGACAGGTATTCGGACTGATGCGGCACATTGTTTCTTATCCTGATGTATTCGCGGTCGGAGTTCAGCTTCTCTGCTGCGCCACGACCTGCGGCTTTCATTTTTTCACGCGCAGCAAAGATCCTCTTTTTCGGAGATAATATGCCCATAGCTCGCGCCATTCGCGGCTGGCTGTAGTCGGCGTCGATGTAGGCGAGGGTCTCCAGCATCTCTGTCGTCAAACCGATGGATGATGACCATCCCGGCACCGCGGCGGCGGGCGTGACAGCGATAGGACGTTCGACGAAAATCGTGGTGATATTGCGGCCGGGAGTATTGATGTGGCCGCGAACGAGTTCAAGGGCGTCGTCACCGGCGACGGGCTCGCCGTGCTGGATTTCCGGATTGGTGTTGGAGCGACGCTGCGGGCGAAGGCCGCCGTTCTCGTCGACGGTAAGCCAGAGTATTTCTTGGTCGTCGCCGAGGTGGATGATGGTGCCGGGCTGGTAGCCGGAGTACTCGACGCCCATGATCTGGATAATGCTCAACTCCGACATGAAATCGGAGAAAAACTCCATGACGTCATGGAAGTTCTGGATGCGCCCGTCTGCCGGATCCCAACGCGGTGGCAGATCGACCATCAAGTCGTCGGTATCCAGGGGTGCCGTGTCGAGGTCGAGGGTGGGTTGTGGTTCGGCGCCGCCGCGGAGTGGGTTGGTTGAGGGGGTGGTGTGTTGTTTGGTGGTGTGGGTGGTGAGGGGTTGGCCGTTGGGGTGGATGGCGATGTGGTAGTGGCCGCCGCCGATGTTGTCGCGGAATAGTGGGTGGGTGGGGGTGTTGGGGGTGCTGTGGTGGAGGTCGTGGGTGGTGCCGTCGGGGTGGTGGATGGTGAGGTTGAGTTTGAGGGTGTGTGCGAGGGCGGGGAGGAGGAATTCTGCTGCGGGGTCGGTGTATTGGGTGTCGAGGAGGAGGTTTTCGAGTTGGTCGCTGAAGGCGGCGTTGCGGAGTTCGGCGTAGGTCTCGTTGCGTTTGGCGGGTGAGTATCCGGGCATGAAGTGCTTGGGTGGGTTGGCGGGCATGAAGTCGTTGAGGATGTTGGTGCGGTTGAGGTAGGCGGTTTCGACGGCGCGGGCGCGTAGGTCGAGGTGTGCGTCGGGGTCGTTCATGTCGAGGATGCGGGCGATGGCGTGGAACATGCAGTTGCCGTCGCCTGGTTGTGATTGCCAGAGTCCGCCGCCGGGTGCGTAGATGTTGTTGATGTGTGGGCGGACGGAGAGTCTGGTGGTGTGCCGGGTGGCGCCACCTCTGAGGGGCTGGGTGCTGGTGGGCCGTGGCGAGCTGCCGTCCATCGAAACATCGCTCCCCGCCACCGGCGCCAGCAACCGCCACGCACGCGCAACCCGCACCAATTCCCGAACGTCCCGACTATCCCCCGACTTCAACCTGGCGAACATTCTGTCCACCAGCCCCCGAACATTCTGACTGTTCGCCAAATTCAACCCGGTGAGCAATTTCGCCACACGTTTTTTAACAGTGGGGGCAGTAATTCCGAGCGTCGCACCTATCGATTTCGGATCATTGAATTCTTCTCCCGCGAGCCTGTTGAGCACGCTCATTTCTTCATCCGTAAAGGAAACACGAGCGCCCGACTCCGGATCAAAACCGTGATACTCGAAATCCAGATCACCCGGCACCGGCTCCCTGTCGAGCACCAGCCAGGCGCGAGCCGCCCGCGCCAAACCCAGGTAGCTACGGTCATCACCCGCCAATTTCAAATCGTCGTACAACACGACGCATCGATTCTTTACCGCCGCAACGGTAATGCCGAGCTCGCCAGCTACATCGTCATGCTTCTTGCGCTCCATATTCGGCTTACGTTGCACGATCCGGGAAAGCAGCTGGACTTGACTGGCCTCGAACACCACCCGCCGATCAGCTGTCGGATCCCACCCGACATGCTCATAATCCAGGTCGCCAGGTTCCGGCTCACGAGGCAATAGCCACCACTGACGGGCCGTTCGCATCGCAGTGAGCTGATCGCCATTTGTCAATCCCAAATCATCGAACAGCACCTGAAAGCGCTGGGATACTGAACCTCGAGTGGCGCGCGTATCCCCGGCCGCATTGAACTCAAGGGCTAGGTCCTGATATTGCTTGCGCTCCCAATTGGGTTTGAGCCGCGCAGTCCGGAGAAGCAGATCCATCGCACCGGCATTGAACGACACCGGCTTACCGGACCCCGGTTTCCGACCGAAATACACAAAATCCACGTCACCGGGCAGCGGATCCGGTCGCAACCATCCATGCTCCCGACCCGCCCGCACCGCGACCCTCCGGTCCCGCGCGACCCCCAAGCTGTCGAAAATATCCTCCAGGAGCATATCTTCCCTAGGAACGTCCAGGTGCAGGGTGGCAACGATCTCCGCATTGGTTTTGCCCTGCGCAACCAGTTCGAGGATCTCCCGATGCGTCTCGGAAGGCGGGTCGATATCAGGCAGAACCCGCCCGACAGCCGCCACTTCGACTGCCCCTACACCCCGCAAACGCTTCGGCAAATCCGCCGCCGGTAACGTCGACGACCTCGCGTCACCCTGATCGACATCGAACTGCCCCCCGGCGCGCAGCACCGCCTGCACCTTGCGCTCACCGTCTGCCGACAATTCACGCCACGACACTCGCGTCCCCACACCAAATCCGCCATCGCTCAACACATGTGCGAACCGACCCGTTTCCCACACCCGAGCAACCCCGGCGACCACGGCTGGTTGCACCATCCGCACCACACCCCCGGCCCCCAACGACGGCAGACCTGCCAGCAGCGCCTCCTCGGTCGCCAACTGCACCTCACCGTCGCGAACAAGCCGCGCAAACCGGCCACGCTCCGCCGACTCCTCCAGCCGCGCAACAAATCTCGCCCCAGCACCGGAGGTGAACTGCAACTTCGTCCCCACCGGGAACTCGACCTTGGCGAATTTCTCCCGGAACAGTCGCCAATCGAACAGGTCGACTCGATCCGTCTCACCCACCTGTGAAAGGGCATCGAATAGGACAGCAGGCGGAGTATCGCTGCTGTTGTCGGATTCGGGGCTGAGGTTCATGGGTGACCCGAGGTCGGGTTCGAAGTGGTCGGATAGCTCGTCGATGTCGGGCTCGTCGATCCGCCGCCGCTGCTCGCGAGCAGCGGCGATGGCGGCTTCGTCGAGTAGATGCCACCGGAGGGCTTCGTCCTTGGCGGACGCGAGGTCGGAAACGCCGAGTTTGTCGTACGCACCGCCGCCGCGGATGCCGCCGGTCATCGCGGTGAGGATCTCACTCGGTTTCTTTCTGGGAAATTGAGTTTGGAGTTGGGCGGCGACTTCCTCTTCGGTTTCCCAGCCTGCGGCGAGTTGTTCGAGGATCGCTTTCTGAAGGGGGGTGAGTTCGGGGCCGGGGATTCTTGCTGTGTAGGCAGCGTTGTTGCGGTGGGTGCCGTGTCGGTAGGTGTTGTCGGGGCGTTGTTGGAGGTAGTGGATTTGTTGGCCGGGTGCGGGCGCGGTGATGAGGGTCTGTCGAGTGGCGTCGGGTTGGACGGCGATGATGTTGGTCTTCTTGTACTCGATGGCGGCATGGAGTGCGAAGCGGACGTCGGGGTGCGTGGCGGAGCTATGGAGGGTGGTGTGGCCGCTGCGCAGTGCGGTGATTTCGCGGGTGAACGTTTCGCGATCTTCATTGGTGACGAGGTGGAGGTATTTGTCAGGGTCTGCTTCGAGGTCGTCGGCGAGGTCGTCGCGTAGCCGCTGGGGGTCGTCGATGCCGAGCGTGTGGGCGAGGGCGGTGATCGGGTCCTGGTGGTCGCTGCTCCAGCGGCTAGGTGCGGGTGTCTCGACGGTGACACCAGAGGCGCCTCGGGTGTTGAGGCGTTCGAGGCGATCGAAGAATTCGGGGGCGTGCAGGGTTCGTTGTCCGTTGGGGTTCTGGACTTCGAATGTGCCGTTGGCACGGATGGTGGCGATTGCGTTGCGGGGGAGATGGATTCGAGTGTTGGCGGGCATGGTGTTGTGCTGGAGTCGATGGGTGAGGTCGGCAATGGTGGTGTGCGTGGCGTCGTGGGTCTTGTCGAACAGATGCCACCGGAACGCTTCGTCCATGGCGGACTCACGGTCTGAAACTCCGAGTTTGCGGTATATGCCGCCGTTTCTGCTGCTCAGCGCTGTCTTTACCGTCCCAGATTCAACTCCAATGAATCCGGTCTTGTTGAGTTGGGTCGCGATTTCCGCGTTTGTTTCCCAGCCTGCGGCGCGTAGTTCGAGGATCGCCATTTGCATGGTTGTGAGTAGGGGGCCGAAAATTGTGGTGACGTAGGGGACGCCGGGGAGGTGGGTGCCGTGTTGGTATGTGTTATCGGGGCGTTGTTGGAGGTAGTGGATTTGTTGACCGGGGGTGGGGTCTGCGATGAGGGCATATCGGGTGGCACCAGGATGGATGGCGATGATGTTGGTCTTCTTGTACCTGGTGGCGGCATCGAGTGCGAAGCGGACACCGGGGTGTGTGGTGGAGCGGTTGTGCGCGGTGCGGCCGTTGCGGAGTGCGGTGATTTCGTGCCTGAGTGCTTCGCGACGTAGGCCGGTGATGTATTGATCGAATTCTTCGACGCGGATCGCGGGGTAGCGGTCTTGGCCGTCGACGAATTGGTGGCGTTGCTGGTTTTCGTGGGCTTGTGCGGTATCGATGTAGTCGTTGGTGATGAGGTGGGCGTATTTGTCGGGGTCGGCTTCGAGGTCGTCGGCGAGGTCGTCGCGTAGCTGCTGGTGGTCGTCGATGCCGAGTACGTGGGCGAGGGCGGTGATCGGGTCGTGGTGGTCGTTGCTCCAGTCGGTGGGGGTGGGTGCATGGATGAAGAAGCCTGGGTTGCCTCGGGTATCGAGGTCTTCGAGATGGTCGAAGAACTCGGCGGCGTGCAGGACTCGTCGTTCCGTGGCGGAGCGGAGTTCGATCGTGCCGTTGGTGAGGACGCGGGCGGTGGTGTTGTCGGGGAGGTCGATTCGGGTGTCGTTCGGCAGTGTCGGGTGGTGGTGCCGGTTGGTGAATGTGTCGATGGTGGTGTGGGTGGCGAGGTCGGTGATGGTGGTGTGTGTGGTTGGTCCGGAGGTATCGGGGGTGGGGAGGCGGACGACAGCGGCGGTGACGCCGCCAGCGGTGTAGCGGCGGATGAGGTCAACGGCTTCATGGCCGTGGACGGGTTCGTCTGGGTGGTCGTCCGGATTGGTGACGGAGCTGTAGTGCGGAAGTAGGCCGCCGTCGTCGGTGACGGTCAGTCGCAGGGTCGTCGGGTGGCGGTTGAGGTAGATGGTGGTGCGGGGTTCGTAGCCGCCGATGCCGGTCTCCGCGGCGTGGATGAGCTCGCCCAGTAGCTCGTTGGAGTTGTTGAGTACCTTTATGCGGTCGGGGTTGGCGGGGATGTGCGCCGCCGCGGACCCGGTAGCGGGTGGGGTCAGCCCGATATTTCCGCCGCTACGCACCAAGAGGCCCGACAACTCCTGTCCTGGCGGCGGAGTGACTGCGGCACCTTCCGGCGAGAAGAGAACGGCGGGAACGTTGTGCAAATCGGGCAATAGCCCTGGCTGGTATTCGTAACGATGATGAACCCACTCGCCATCGGGCCCGACAAACTCTTCATCGATCCACACAACGCCGCCGTCATTCGTCAGCAGATACGTGTGCGCACCTATGCCGATACCGTCGACGTCAGTACCGTAGACCTGCAGTTCGTCCACGACCAACGCCGTCGAACCCGCCCCGAGAAGAATGAGCTCTTCCTCGATTTTGTCGTGATCTCGGAACCGTTGGAACAGTCCAGGAATCGCCCTCCTGAAATCTTGCTCCGACACTCCGCGGAGACCTATTATCGGATCTATCAAAAAGCCGACACCCGCATTAGGGTGACGCGCACGCAATCTCCGCAAAGTACGCGGCGCACACCTATTTCCGCCGGGTGTCCCTACGATGAGTGCGGTGACCCTGTCCCGGTCGAGCTTACCTTGTCGGGCTTGCCTGTTTGCTTCGGCGACCGCTCTTATTTCCCTACCGGAAAGGGGTCCGTTGCTTGCGCCGAATCGTGCTATCAGCCTGTTCTTCTCTCTTTCTGCTGATTCCACCGTAGACTTAGGACTCATGGCCTTGATGCTCGCGAGGATATCGCTGGGTTGGAAGATGCCCGAGGTAAGGCGCTGGAGTATCATGTTCGGCGTTTCCCGTGGCGCCCGCGGGGGCTTTCCTGCGCCGTCGATGGTGCCCTGATCGAGCAGGTCTCTGTCGTGGGCGATGGCGAGCATGGCCGCGATACGCTCGTTCATATCGAGCTTCTTATTTATTCCGAGTTCATCGCATATAGCGGACAGAGCGTGATATACGCTACCCTCTGAATCGGGGGCGCCTCGGTTGTTCAATTTCCGGTGGCGGGCGATGTCTTTGGGATTGGTGTAGCCAGCGGCAACATAATGGAGTACCGCGAACGATTTATCGCTCAGTTCGAGCTTGGAATAATCGGCCGATGGTGGGTCCGGGATAGCGTCGATGTCGTCTTGGTCGAGCTTATTGTCCAGCTTGGCCTTGTCGGCGATTTCGGTGCGTTGCGAGAAGGGGTCGGGGTTGTAGGGGAGGTTGAGGTCGTGGGCTGATGTGAGCAGTATTGTTTCGAGTGCCTGGTAGGTGATGTTGAGGCGTTTGACAATTTGTGTGTTGTCGTATTTTTTTATGACGTGGTTGAGGACGTTTTTCTGTTCGCGGGTCAGGGTGACCGACGGCGAGCCGGTAGTGGCCACGGTGCTGGTCGGCTGTTCGATTGGGCTCGAGTCAATTGAGTTCGGGCTGGCTGTGGAGATTTCGGTGGGTTGTTGGAGCAGGAGGATGTCGGCGTCGTCTGTTTCGCTTTCGCGGGAGTATTCGCCGAGATCGGAACCCTGTGCGGCCGCGGGACTGACGGGACTGTGGTGCTGGCTGCTGTCGTGGGTCGCTACCGGGGACGGTCGTGCGGCCGGCTCGGCGGTCGGCTCCGGTGTGTGGTGGGTGGTGCTCGGCTCGGCCGGTGCCTGGTGGCTGGTGTCGGGGTGTGCGCTGCTGCCGTCGGTGGGTGGCTGCTGGAGTTTGGACCTGGTGATTCGGTTGCCGTTCTCGTCGAGGAGCAAACCCGCGTCGATCATCCTTTCGGCTTGCCGCACCCCCCTTCCGACTGTGACCCCCCCATACTGATCAGGAATGGCCTTGATTCTCAATATGACTCTGATCAGACGGTATTTGTCCCGCCTTACGGTGAGCGACGTCGCGGGTATTTCGCGGTCGCGGAGGTAGCTGGCAATATAGCCGTTACTGGTGCGGCCTGCCGCGAGGTTCTCGAGTATCATCCGATATCTAGCATTCAGCCGGATAGGGGCGTCAGGTAGCTCGGGCAGCGGGTGCGCCTCGATGCTCTCATCGACGAACCGCAGAAACTCCCGGCGAGCTTTGGCGACGACGGTTTTGTCGAGTAGCTGCCATCGGCTGACTTCGGACATAGCGAAATCGGGGTCGACTCCGAGCCTGCTGTAAGCGCCGTAGCCGACATAGTCAGTCATCGCGCTTGCTACTGCTTGCGCTCCAAATTCAGGGAATTCTGACCGGAGCTGGGCGGCAATGTCTTCGTTTCTCTCCCAGCCTGCGGCCTTTTGTTCGAAGATCGCTGTCTGGCGGGGGGTGAGTTCGGGGCCGGGGATTCTTGTGCTGTAGGGGTTGCCGGTGGAGAAGGTGGCGTGTTGGTAGGTGTGGTGGTGGGGGTGTTGTTGGAGGTGGCGGATTGGTTGTCCGGGTTTGGGGTTGGGCGTGAGGGTGGTTCGGGTGGTGCCGTGGTGGATGTCGATGTTTGTTGCGGTGGTGTCGGTGGCGGGGTGGAAGGCGAAGGGCAAGCCTGGGTGGGTGGTGGAGCGGTTGGTGGTGGTGCGGCCGTTGAGGATTGCGGCGATTTCGTCGTCGAGTGCCCGGTCGCGGGTATTGGTGATGCGGTCGTGGTCTCCGCTGACCAGTGCGGTTTCGATGTCGTTGTTGGTGATGAGGTCGAGGTAGTTGTCGCGGTTTGCTCGGAGGTGTTCGGCGATGCGGTGGCGTAGTTGCTGCAGCTCGTTGGCGTCGGTTATGCCGAGTGTGTGGGCGAGAGCGGTGACGGGTGAGTGGTCTTCGGTGTTCCAGTGAGCTGGGGTGGGTGTGTGGAGGGTGATTTCGTCATGGGGGTCGAAGTCTTTGTTGAGGTGGTCGAGGAATTCGGGTACGTGAACGGTTTCTACTTCTGTGGTGCGATGTTCGATTGTGCCGTCGGCGCGGATGGTGGCGATCTCGCCCCGGAGACGGATTCGGGTGTTGGCGGGGAGGGTGTTGTTGTGGATTCGGTGAATGAGGTCGGCGACGGTGATGCGGGTGGTGTTGTGGGTTTCGTTGAGTAGATGCCACCGGAGTGCTTCGTCCATAGCTGAATCACGGTCGGAAACTCGGAGCTTGCTGTACATCCCACCATTTTTGGCGCTCGTCGCATAATTTAGTTGTTTTTTTGTAATGTCACGAAATTCGGTGCCTTGTTTGAGGTGAGTGGCGATTTCTTCGTATGCTTCCCAGCCTGCTGCGCGGTATTCAAGGATCGCTTTTTGCAGAGGAGTGATATGGGGGCCGAAGATGGTTGTGGTGTAGGGAAGGCCGTTGTTATGTAGGCCGTGTTGGTAGGTGCGGTTGTATTGGAGGTGGTGGATTGGTTGTCCGGGGGTGGGGTTGGGGGTGAGGGTTTGTCGGGTGACGCCTGGGTGGGTGAATTCGAGGTTGGTTTTGGTGGTGTCGGTGGCGGGGTGGAGTGCGAAGGGCAGGCTGGGGTGTGTGGTGGAGCGGTTGCCGGTGGTGTGGCCTTCGTGGAGTGCGGTGATTTCGGTGTTAATTGCGGTGTTGCGGAGTGCGGTGATGTGGTCGCGGATTGCGGCGGCGCGGGTGTTTTCGGCCTGGGTTTCTGCTGGGGTCTGGAGGGTGGGGTTGGTGAGGAATTGGAATTGGGCGTGGTTTTCTTGGGTGAGTGCGGCGTCGATCTCGTCGTTGGTGATGAGTTGGAGGTAGTTTTTGTGGTTTCGCGCGAGGTGGTCGGCGATGCGGTGGTGTAGGCGCTGTCGCTTGTCGGCGGTTCTTATGCCGAGTGTGTGGGCGAGTGCGGTGAGGGGTGAGTCGTGCTCGGGGCTCCAGTGAGTGGGGGTGGGTGCGTGGATAGTGATTTCGAGGGTGGGGAGTGTTTTGAGGTAGTCGAGGGATTGAATGGGAGTGAGGGTATTTGTTCCGGTCGGGGTGTTGAGTTGGATTATGCTGGTTCCGCGGGTGGTGAGGCGGATGGTGGCGGTGGTGTTGTTGGGTAGTTCGATTCGGGTGCCGATGGACAGGGTGAGGTAGTGGGGTTGGTTGGTGAATTTCTCGATGACTGTGTGAGTGAGGTTGGTGACGGTGGTGTGGGTGATGGGTCCGGAGGTGTCGCGGGTCTCGTCGGGGCGTTCGACGATGTCGGACTCCCGTGCGGCCGCGGGGGTGGCGGGACTGTGGTGCAGGCTGCTGTCGTGGATCGCTACCGGGGACGGTTGTGCGGACGTCTCGGCGGTCGGCTCCGGTGTCTGGCGGGTGGTGCTTGGTCCGGCCGGTGCCTGGTGGCTGGTGTGGGGGTGTGCGCTGCTGCCGTCGGTGGGTGTCTGTCCGAGCCTTAGCTTGGCGCCTTTCTCGTCGAGGAGTAAACCCGCGTCGATCATCCTTTCGGCTTGCCGCACCCCCCTTCTGGCTGAGATCCCCCCATACTGACCAGGAATGGCCTTGATTCTCAATATGACTCTGATCAGACGGTCTTTGTCTTGCCTTACGGTGAGTGACGTCGCGGGTATTTCGTGGTCGCGGAGGTAGCTGGCGATGTAGTCGTTACTGGTGCGGCCTGCCTCGAGGTTCTCGAGTATCATCCGATATTTAGCATTCAGCCGTATTGGGGCGTCGGGTAGTTCGGGCAGCGGGTGCGCGTGGATGCTCTCATCGATGAACCGCTGAAACTCCCGGCGGGCTTTGGCGACGACGGTTTTGTCGAGTAGCTGCCAACGGACAATTTCGTCCATCATAAAATCGGATTCGACACCGAATTTGTTGTTTGCGTCGGTGCTGTTGATCATCGCGTCATGTACTATAATCGGTCCAATTCCAGGAAATTTTGACTGGAGCTGGGCGGCGATGTGGGGGTATTTTCTCCAGCCTGCGGCCTTTTGTTCGTAGATCGCTGTCTGGCGGGGGGTGAGTTCGGGGCCGGGGATTCTTGTGCTGTAGGGGTTGCCGGTGGAGAAGGTGGCGTGTTGGTAGGTGTGGTTGTGGGGGTGTTGTTGGAGGTGGCGGATTGGTTGTCCGGGTTTGGGGTTGGGGGTGAGTGTGGTTCGGGTGGTGCCGTGGTGGATGTCGATGTTTGTTGTGGTGGTGTCGGTGGCGGGGTGGAAGGCGAAGGGCAAGCCTGGGTGGGTGGTGGAGCGGTTGTTGGTGGTGTGGCCGTTGAGGATTGCGGCGATTTCGTCGTCGAGTGCCCGGTCGCGGGCGCTGGTGATGCGGTCGTGGTCTCCGCTGGCTTGTGCGGTTTCGATGTCGTTGTTGGTGATGAGGTCGAGGTAGTTGTCGCGGTTTGCTCGGAGGTGTTCGGCGATGCGGTGGCGTAGTTGCTGCAGCTCGTTGGCGTCGGTTATGCCGAGTGTGTGGGCGAGAGCGGTGACGGGTGAGTGGTCTTCGGTGTTCCAGTGAGCTGGGGTGGGTGTGTGGAGGGTGATTTCGTCATGGGAGTCGAAGTCTTTGTTGAGGTGGTCGAGGAATTCGGGTACGTGAACGGTTTCTACTTCTGTGGTGCGATGTTCGATTGTGCCGTCGGCGCGGATGGTGGCGATCTCGCCCCGGAGACGGATTCGGGTGTTGGCGGGCAGGGTGTTGTTGTGGATTCGGTGAATGAGGTCGGCGACGGTGATGCCGGTGGTGTTGTGGGTTTCGTTGAGTAGATGCCACCGGAGTGCTTCGTCCATAGCTGAATCACGGTCGGAAACTCGGAGCCTG
The DNA here is from genome assembly GCF_045040275.1 of Nocardia sp. NBC_01499. NCBI lineage: Bacteria > Bacillati > Actinomycetota > Actinomycetes > Mycobacteriales > Nocardiaceae > Nocardia > Nocardia sp. NBC_01499. The sequence continues at coordinate 8,349,778 of NZ_CP109426.1, forward strand.
CTGTACATCCCGCCGTTGGCGTTTATCGCAGAATTTATTTTTTGCATTGTAATGTCAGCGAATTCGGTGACATTTTTGAGATGGGTGACGACTTCTTCGTTTGTTTCCCAGCCTGCTGCGCGGTGTTCGAGGATCGCTTTTTGCAGAGGAGTGATTTTAGGGCCGTAGATGGTTGTGGTGTAGGGAAGGCTGTCGATATGTAGGCCGTGTTGGTAGGTGCGGTTGTATTGGAGGTGGTGGATTGGTTGTCCGGGGGTGGGGTTGGGGGTGAGGGTTTGTCGGGTGACGCCTGGGTGGGTGAATTCGAGGTTGGTTGTGGTGGTGTCGGTGGCGGGGTGGAGTGCGAAGGGCAGGCTGGGGTGGGTGGTGGAGCGGTTGCCGGTGGTGTGGCCGTTGCGGATCGCGGTGATTGCGGTGTTAATTGCGGTGTTGCGTAATGCGGTGATGCGGTCGCGGGATGCGGCGGCGCGGGTCTTTTCGGCCTGGATTCCTGCTGGGGTCTGGAGGGTGGGGTTGGTGAGGAATTGGAATTGGGCGTGGTTTTCTTGGGTGAGTGCGGCGTCGATCTCGTCGTTGGTGATGAGTTGGACGTAGTTGTTGCGGTTTCGCGCGAGGTGGTCGGCGATGCGGTGGTGTAGTCGCTGCAGCTCGTCGGGGTCGTTTATGCCGAGTGTGTGGGCGAGAGCGGTGAGGGGTGAGTCGTGCCCGGTGCTCCAACTGGTGGGGGTGGGTGCGTGGATAGTGATTTCGGGGGTGGGGAGTGTTTTGAGGTAGTCGAGGAATTGAATGGGAGTGAGAGTTTTTATTTCGTCCGGCGTGTTGAGTTGGACGCCGATTCCGCGGATGGTGGAGCGGATGGTGGCGGTGGTGTTGTTGGGTAGTTCGATTCGGGTGCCGATGGACAGGGTGGGGTGGTGGGGTTGGTTGGTGAATTTTTCGATGGTCGTGTCGGTGAGTTTCGAGACGGTGGTGTGGGTGATGGGTCCGGAGGTGTCGGGGGTTTCGGGTGTGGGGTAGCGGATGACGGCGGTGAGGGTGCGCGCGTGGATGTAGGTCGTGACGATTGCTAGGGCTGCGGTGCCGTAGATGACATCTCCGGGGGTGGGAGTCGTCGGGTTGGTGGTGCGGTGGTTGTGGCGGTGGGGAAGTAAGCCGTGGTCGGTGGTGACGGTGAGTTGGATGGTTTCGTGCAGGCTGTTGAGGTAGATCTCGGTGCCGATGGGGTAGCCGTCGGTGTGGTTGGGGTCCAGGGTGCGTGCGAGCATCAGGTCGTCCAGCAGCCGTTCGGGTGTGTCGAACACCTGGACGCCGCCGGTGCCTGGTACAGGCGGTGCTGCGGGCCAGGCTCCTCCTGCCTGTGACGTGGATGCCTCCGCTCGGTCAGCGTCGTATGCGGACGACTGTGGCGGACCCACATCTATAAGAGGGCCGAGCCCGAAACGTCGTTCAGTGTCGAGGGTGGCCGGTGCGGTGTGCGTGCTGCCGGTCGCTGCGGGGGCGGGTTGTTCCGAGGCAATAGGTGCCGCGGAATCGGCCGGTGGACGGTGGACGGTTGATGTGGTGATAGTGCGGTCTTTGTTGTGGATGTAGTGATCGAGGAAAGCAATCATGTCGGGGCCGCTGATGGTCGGCCCGTCGTTCTGGGTGTTGTCGAGGTCGTGGTAGTCGCGGGATCGGAGGGCGAACTTGTTGGGGCCGGTGACGGTTATCAGGAGTATCCCGTTGCTACCGGCGACCTGGATGCGCGCGCGCGGCCGGTAAGTGGGGAATGCGTTGCCCGATTCCCGAGTGAGGTCGTCGAGGAGTTTGTCAGGGTTGTCGAAGGTCTGGATGGTGTGGCCTGGGGGCGGGATGATCTCACCGTCGGCGGCATAACAAATGGCACTGATGGTGTCGAGCTCGCGGCGGGGAACTGGCGGGAATGGATACTCTTGCCCGGTGACGAGGTCTTTGACCGTGATGGTGTAGTCGGTATTGACAGTGAGGCGGAGGCCATGTGCACCGATACCTGTAGTCCTGTCCAAATGAGGACTGGTGTAGGTGTGGCCGAGGAACGCGATAGCGCCGGGCCCATGGCGACGGCTGTGGCGAAGAAGATTTTCGGCGATCTCGGTGTGGGTGTTGTAATCATGTAGCGGTGCCCCGGCGATGATTCCGACCCCTAGGCGCGAGACCCCCGGAAGCCCGGTAGGCCGCACCACTGTGATGTGACGGCTACCATTATCCGCCTTGATATCGGTAAAGGTAGCGAAGATGCAGTCATGGCCAATGACGGAGCCGGTAGGCGTTGAACCGGCAACTCTCTGGTGTGCGGCGCTGCCGTCGGTCGCTGCCGGTGCTTCGAGTAGCGGTGTTATGAGAGCGAGGAAGGTGTCCTTGTCGAGCTTACCCTGCCTGGTCATTTTATGGGCATCGGCTATCGCCTGCGCAGCTCGCTCGGCAATCTCTTCGCTGCTCGAGTGGCTTCCGTCGAAAGCGGGATTGTAGTCCGCGCGGAGTTTCTCGATACGCTGGAGTAGGTGCGACTTACGGGTGCGTATGTTCTTAGCATTGAGGATATTCTTGAGCTGGGAGTAGATGTCCTCAGAGTCGGTTTTGCCTGCAACCATGCACTGGAGAACCTTGTTTTCTGTGGACCGTGGCCCCTTGGGTGCACCATTTTTGAGTATGTCGATAGTGATCTGGTGGAGCATGCCCCAGTCGTCGGCGATGGCCAAAATCGCTGCGATATACTTGTCCTGATTAGTGCGGTTGGCACCGGTGGCATCAATTTTGAATATTCTGTATATTTCGCGCCGCGATTGTTTTATGCTACCCGCCGAGGTGCCGGTATCTTTGTGGTTCGATGTGCGGTGGGCGGCAATATCCAGGTCTTTGTGGCGGCCAGCGGCGTGGTGCTGGATTATCGCGAATTGCAGGCGCGACGGCCTCGTCGTCAGTGGTTCGAGGCCTGGCAGGTCGGGAAGGTTCTGGCTGGTGTTGCGGTCGAGTTGGTTCTGCCGAAGGGCCGCGTTGGCGATTTCGGTGCGTTGGATGAACGGGGTGGTTTCAAGGGGGAGATTGAGATCGTAGGCCGCTGTGACGAGGAGTGTTTCGAGTTTTTCGTAGGTGTAGCCGAGAGCTTCGAGGTGTTTGACGATCTGTTGGTTCTTGTGGCCTTTGATGATGTGGTGGAGGACGGTTTTCTGTTCGGGTGTGAGTTCGGTGCCCGGGATTGTTGTGGTGTGGGTGTCGCCCGTGGGCGTGACGCCGTATCGGTAGGTGTGCTCGTCGGCGTTTTGTTGGAGGTAATAAACGGCGGCGCCCGGGGTGGGCTCGGTGATGAGGGTGTGCCGGGTGGTGCCGGGTTCGGTGATGACGAGGTTGGTGTTGGTGTAGTCGGCGGCGGCGTGGGCGATGAAATGGCCGTGGTATTTGGTCGAGCGGATGTCGGTGGTATATCCCCGGCGAAGTCCGGCGATCGCGTCGTCGAATACCTCGGTGCGTTTGGCGGTGATGTGGTTGTCGAAGGCGGTCGAGCGGGCGCCGGTAGCGGTGCCGTCGTTGCGCGCGTGTTCGTCGGCTATTTCGGCGTCGATCTCGGGGGTGGTGATCTGCTCGATGTAGCGGTCGCGGTAGGTGTCGAGGTAGTCGGCGATCCCGTCGCGCAGTTCGGCGGGGTCCTTGCCGAGTGCGAGGGCGAGGGCGGTGATGAAGGGGTGCCGCTCGTCGGGGCTCCAGTCGGCGGGGCCGGGTTCGTGCACCGTGACGTACTGGAGGTGGCGAGCGTTGAGGCGGTGGAGGAATTGGGTCGCGTTGACGGTGCGCGGTGATTCGGTGGGGATGTGGAGTTCGAGTTTGCCGTCGCCGCGGACAGTGGCGATGGTGTTGTCGGACAGTTGAATTCGAGTATCGGCAAACAGGGTGTTGCGATGCAACCGGTCGGCGAGATCGGCGCGGGTGGTGTGGAAGGCAGCCGAGGCGGGGTCCGCCGGCGGGCGGTGAACGCTGATCGTCTCGATGTTGTTGGTAGCGATGTGATCGCGGAGGAAGCCGAGGATGCGGGTGCCGTGGAGCCCGGGCTGGTTGGTGGGGACGTCGGGGTCGTTCTTACCGAGGTACTGGTAGGTAACCTTGTTGTGGCTAGTAACGGTGAGACGAAGCGTTCCCTTGGTGTCGTGCAGGTAGATACGGGTGCCAGGCGGGTAGTTGAGGAATGGGTCGCCCGTGCTCTTGGCGAGGTCTATTTCCAGGTCGAGATCTCTGAGGAGTTCGTCCGCGTCGCGGAAGACCTGAATGTGGTCGCCCGCCGCAGTGTCCTCGTCGGGGCCGAGGCCGAAACGTGGCTCGGTGTCGGTTGGTCCAGGCGGAGCCGCGGGCCACGCCGCGCCAGCCCGTGACGAGGACGCCTGCGCCGGATCGGCGCCACCGCGCAGCGATTCGGTGGATTCGGTAGTGGTGTCAGGGGTGGTGCCGGTGGCGATGGGTTGGCCGGCGGGGTTGAGGGGCTGGGTGCTGGTGGGCCGTGGCGAGCTGCCGTCCGTGATCGGTGCGGCGGTGGCGTCGCGGGCGATGCGGTTGCCGTATCCGTCACCGGTGACGTCGAGGTGAGGGTTCGGCACCGCCGTGGGGCCGGTTCGGTCGAAGTATCGGCGGGCCTCCCCGAATGCGGACAGCGCGTTGCGGAGTCGCTGGACGCTCGCGTCGTGCGGTGCGCCGTCTTCGCGCGAGCGCCCGCCGGGTTGCGGCGGGTTGCGATAGTCGGCCCAGACGATCGCCGCGGCGGCATGATCGGGGTCGCGGCGGATGGCCGCGGCGTACTGCTCCATGCTGCGGGCCAGATCGCTGTTCATCGAGGTGATCGAGGTATCGAGTCCTGGAACGTGCCAGGACACCGCCGCGGCGGCATCGATATCTCCGAAGCCGATCACCGCCGCGCCATGTCCGTCGAACGCGTCGGGATCGGCCTTCAGCAGATGAACCGGAGGGACGGTGATGGATTGCTCGGCGGCGACCAGAATCGCTTCGAGTTCCGCCTCGTGCAGGTCGGTCAATAGGGCGTTCAGATTACTTCGGCGCCGCTGCTCGAGCGCTGAAAGTTCCAGCTCACCATTCAGTCTGGACACCTCGGAGTGGACATAACTCCGATTGAGTGTGTCCCTGACCTGGGCCGGGATACCGTCGGAATTACGCAGGCCCGGGTAATCGGTGACCAGGTGGTTCTGGTAGCCCGGCGACAGGACAGCGAAGTCCAGCGCGTTCCACCACTCCTGGCCGAGCGTGTTCCACCACGCCGCCGCCTGCTGGGTCTGTTGACGCACGCCGGTCGCCGGGCCGGTCTTACCGAGCCCGGCCGGGATGCTCGGCGGCACGATCCGGTCGTTCTCGTTCCTCGGGTCCGGCTTCGGCTGCGCCCACAGATCCAGCTGCAGCGAAGGACGGACTTGCTTACGGTCCAACTGTCGCAGCCACGCGGAAAGATCGGCGGACCGGCGACTCACATTCTGGAGTTCGGTGTTGAGCCTGTCCTGGACCGCCGCAGAATGCGGGCCGCGGCTCGCCCGGCTCTGGAGCACCGAGACCCAGGCGGTCAACGCCAGCGTCTGGCGTCCGACCTCGGCCCTCTGCCGGTCGAGTTCGTCGATCCGCTCTCGCACGGCACCGTCGATACCGCTGGTGGCGGTGGAGGCATATCCCCTTCGCTCGAAGCGGGGGCTGACGATGAGACCTCGGCGGCGTTGCCAGTCGAGGAAGTAGTCGTTGATCTCCGGTCGGGGTTCGTAATGCCCGCTGTGGTCGGTCATCACGGTCAGTACTCCGTTTTCGACTATGAGGTAACCGGCGGCGGTGACCGTATGCCCGGCAAGGAATGCCGAATGGAATCGCACCAAATGCGTTCCGCCCGCGTACCAGTTGCCGAATTCGTCCGCCACGAACTTCACGCCCCTCGGTGCATGGAACGGATGGCCGTCGCGTGCTCGATACAGTCGGCCGTCAGGGCCGACGAATATCCGGTGCTGTTCGAGTTCTTCCGGGGTCATGTAGTGGTTCGGTACGTCGACATTCTTTGGTTTGATCTTGTCCTTTCTGCGGTCGACCACCTTGATCTTCTTACGCGAAAGGCCCCATTTCGTGCTTATGCTCGGCAGGGCTACATTCCGTGCCCGGATCGGCCGTCTCTCCCCGAGGTAGTGTGCGCGCAACGCCGCACCGCCCAGCCGTGGAATCTGCTGAGATAAAAGTATCCGAGTGAGCCGCTCCGGAATATTATCCATCGGTATCGCATCGGGATGCGTACCAGACGGTTCGAGCGGCGGCAAATAGGAGAACAGTGAACCGTCCTCATTCACCCCTATCTCGTATGTCTCGTCAGCGGACCACCGCAGGTACATGGTCGGCCGCCTCGGCTGTTCCGGTGAACGAGTCGGCGGCCCGACCGCATATTCCACAACGAGATTCGCTCCATACTTATGGCTTGCCAAGGTCAGCAATTGATGAATTGTCAGATCATCGCTGGGAGCGGTACGCCGACCGAAATCGATCGAGGGATTCCGCAGATCCAGGACAGCCTGTCGTAGCCTGTCGGCGTATTGTTGCGCAAACCGGTTCTCGAAATTAGCCCGCTGGATCTGTTCCGCGGCCCCCCACTCCTGGGCGGCCGATTCCGGCTGGTCGGCGAGCCAAGTGTCGAATTGCCGTCGACGGGCATCTTCGTTGGCCCGGTCGGCCGCCAACTGGGCCGAGGCGAGTAGCGGCGTTTTCCGGTAATCGTGGCGATACCGGTGCAGCTGATCGGCGAGCACGGTGCGCACCGCCATCGCGTCGGGGAGGTTGAAAACCTTTGCCAGTGCGGTGAACAGCGGCTCCCGCTGAGCGGCTACCGGCACCCACTCCGACGGCCTGCGCTGTGCAGGAACCTGTCGTTGTCCACGCGCTGGTTGCTGGATCTGCACTGCCGGAGCGGGATCGGTTGCCGCCGGTCGCGGCGCGGCCTGCCGCTCGGTTCTAGGCTGTTGCCTCTCGGTGTGGCCTGCCGCCGAGGTGACGGGGGGTTGCACATAGCCGGTCCCTGATTCTCTGACCAGTTGGCGCAACCGCGGCGCGTCGATCGTTTGCCGGTACGTCGCACCCGGTGTCCGATGCGCCGCATCGTCGATGAGATCGATCCGACGCCAGCCGTCAGTTGGGACAATCGGACCCAATACCGCTCGCATCAGCCGATTCTCGTGACTGAACCATATGGTGGTGCCCTGAGCCACCCCAACGTCGAGTCGCCGCCACACCGCACTGATCCGGCCCTCGGCATCCCGATACGGCGTCGCCACCGCATCCTCGGGTACGCCGACGGGCCGCGTGGCGCCGGTCGTCGGGGCTACCGCCGGACGATCAGTGGGCCGCTCGACGTGGGGTGTCTGCCCTACCGCCGGACGAGCGGTGGGCCGCGCGATGTCGGTCGTCGGACCCACCGCCGAAAGAGCAGCGGGCACAACATCAGGCCGAGCCGTCTCCTGCGCCGGCGTCGGCTCGGTCGGCGGCTGCCGCCGACCGACCGCTGGGCCAACTGCGGAAAGAGCGGCGGGCACAGCCGGGGGCGGTGCGGCGGGACCTGTGGCGTCGGTTTCGCGTCCGACCGCCGGAGTGGGACGCACCGGGCCGACGAGCTCTGGGTCTGTCGGTGTGTTGTCGTGTTGGGGGCCGAGGCCGAATGTTTTTTTGATGTCGGGGGAGGCGGCTGGTTCGGTATGGGATGGCAGGAGGAGTTGGCCGGTACCGGTGTAGGTGAAGACATAGAAAGGGTTGTCGGGGTCGAGTTCGTATCGGTTTTCCGGCGGGAATATCTTTTCTTCTTCGTCGTTGGGGTCCTTGACGGTGAGTTCGTTGTTTTCTGTGACACGTACGTCGATGGCATGTCCACCGATACGGTATCTGCCGACGGGGCTGCGGAAGTTCTGGGCAACCAATGCCGTGTTACCGGGACCGTGCCGGAGTAGAAAGTTTCCGATAGCGGCGTAGCTGGCGTAGGGACTTGGTTGTGTGCCGGTATATTTCCAGGTTTCGCGGAGGGGGATCCCTTCGATCGGGGTTGCTTCGGTAAGCGGCTGGATGACGTTACCGCCGATGCGGTGGTGGATACCGTTGAGAGCCAGGCGGAAGCACTGGTTGCCGGGCCCCGAGTAACCGATGGTCGGCCTCGGGCCTGCGGTTGCCGCGGCATCGGGGCGCTGATGAGCGCTGCTGCCGTCGGCTGCGGTCGGGGCCGATTGATCGAGTGGTGTGATGAGTGCTGCGAACAGGCCTTTGTCGAGGTCGCCCTGCCTGGCCTTGCGGTGAGCTTTGCCCAGCACGATCGGAACCCGCTCGGCCAGCTGTTCCTGCTTTGTCTTTCCGGTGGACGGGTTGCCACCGGGACCGCCGCCTTCGATTTTTTTGAGTACTCTCGACCTAGTGGTATCTACTGAATGCTGAGGGTAGACTCCTCCTTTCCTATTTTGGATAGCGCCGAGGTCCTTGAGCTTGGCGTACATTTCCGCAGGGGTAATTATGCCGAAGTTGAGGCACTGAATAATTCTGCTTTCTACGCTCCACGGTAGCTTGAGCGCGGCTTGTTCAAGTTTTTTGATCTCCCTCGGCTCGAGATCGTTCCAGTCGTGAGCGATGGCCGAGATGGCCGCAACGTATTCGGATACATCGCCACTGAGGGCATCGATCCCGAATTTACCTCGTATTCTTTCGAATGCGCTGTATACGGCGTCATTCGTAATATTAGGTGTGCGATGATCGACAATATGCGGAGCTGTGTGAAAACCGGCGGCGTTGTATTGGATTATTTCGGATTCTAGGGTCGACGGCCGTGAGAACGGGCGTCGGACAAGTGCTTTGAGCCTGGGGATATTGTTGATGGTGTGCTGGTCGAGTTGGTTTCGCTGATGGGCTGTGTCGGCGATTTCGGCTCGTATGAGGAAAGGGGTTGGATGGATGCTGTTGGTGAGGTTGAGGTCATATGCCGCCGTGGTGAGCAGCATTTCGAGTTTTTTGTAGGTGATTTCGAGCTGTTTGACGATTTGCTGATTCTGGTGCCCTTTGATGACGCGGTGGAGGACATCTTTTTGTAGGAGTGTGAGTGGGGCGCCGGGGATTGCTGAGGTGTGGGTGTCGCCGGTGGATGTTGTCGCGTGTTGGTAGGTGTCGTCGTCGGGGTGTTGGCGCAGCTGGTGCACGAGGGCGCCGGGGGTGTGGTCGGTGATCAGGGTGTGGCTGGTGCCGTCGGGGAGAGCGAAGGCGAGGTTGGTTCTGATGTAGTCGGCGGCGGCGGCGAGGCGGAAGGGGACGCGGTGTGTGGCGGAGCGGTAACCGGTGGTGCGGCCCTCGCGCAGCGCGTTGGTTTCGTTGTTGAGTGCGGCGGTGCGTTCGATGGTGATGTCGTTACGGAATTTCGTCCGGCGGGCGCCTTCGGCGTTGACAGCGGTGGTGTCGTTGTAAGCGATTGGGTCGCTGGCGAATTGGTTTTGCCACGCGTATTCCCCGGCTAGTGCGGCGTCGATGTCGTCGGTGGTGATGCCATGGATGTACTGGCCCTGGTGGGCGTCGAGGTGGTCGGCGATGCCGTTGCGGAATTCCTGAGGGTCGCGGCCGAGAGAGTTGGCGAGGGCGTCGATCGGGTCGCGGTGGCCGTCGCTCCAATGGGTGGGGGTAGGTGTGTGGACGGTGACGTCGGGGGTGTCGAGCTTGCTGAGGCGAGTGAGGAATTCGTTCGGGTTCAGAGTTTCCGACTTCGCGGGCGTGTGGTGATCGAGTTTGCCGTTGGCGCGGAGCGTGGCCGTGGTGTTGTCGCTCAGGTGGATTCGCGTGTCGGTGAGCAGGGTGTTGTGGTCGAGTTGGTAGGTGAGGTCGGCGAGGGAGGTCGACTCGGCGGGATCTGCCGGGGGACGGCGAACAGTGATGGTGGTGAAAGTGCGGTCCTGATGGTGCATGTGGTCGTCGACGAAGGCGAGCACGTCGGGGCCGTGCAGGGCGGGCCCGTGGTAGAGGACGTTCAGGTCGCCGAAGCTGCGGTATTGAGGTGTGAACTCATTGGGGCCGGTGACAATGAGCTGGAGTCGTCCGAGCTCATCGACCGCCTCGACACTGGTGCTGAGCAGATAGGTGGGGAATCCGCCGCCCGTCAGCTGCGCGTGCTCTATTTCCAGACGGAGATCGCTGACGAACGCGTCGGCGTCGTGGAGGACCCGAATGCGGTTGTCCGCCGGGGCGTTGTCGTGTTCGGGGCCGAGGCCGAGGCGTACCTCGTCGTCGGAGTGCGCGACCACGCCGAGATCGGCGGTACCGTCCAACGTCGCGGCCACGTTCTGGAAGCCGTCGTGCTGGACACCGGAATCCCGGGCCGTCGGATTCAGGACATTCGGGTGCTCGGCCGAATAGGAGTCGGCGGCGTCGAAGATCCGGTCCAGATCCGGACCGAAGTAAGTCTCACCAACCGGCGGCTCGAACGCCGATCGCCCGGCCACTCCGGATCGTCCAGACGTATCGGATCCATTGCGCGACAAAGAATCTGCCGAACCGTCGAACGTCGACGCATTCGGGCGCCGGGCGGTCCGCGGCGAGCTGTCGTCATGCCGAGTGCCAGCTGTCTCGCGGGTCGGGGGCGGCGTTACCTCGGCGGGCGGCACCTGCCGCGTCGTATCACTGTTGTCGTGAGTACTTGTGTCGCCGTGCGTATCAGCGTCGTGAGTATTGGCGTTGTCATCGGTATTGGTGTCGCGGTGAAGACCGGCGTCGCCCGGAGTATCGACGGAGTCGTCGGCACCGTCCGGCTCCGGTGTGACGGTCTGCTGTTCCGGCACCTGTACCGCGGGCGGCGGCGCGGTGAAGTCCATCCCCGGCGGGGCCAGGGGAGTAGCGGGCAGCCGGCCCGGGGCAGGAACAGACACCGGAGGCGCATTGGCTCGGTAGGCCCCGGGATGCTCGGACAACTGCAGCTGGTCTTCGATCGCACGTCGCAGTGCGGTTGCCGTGTCTTTGGGCCCGAGGTGTGGGGCGAGCAGTTGTTCTTCCGCGTGCTGTTGCAGCCTCGGCGTTGTCTCCTCCTCCAGCACTCGGACGGCTTCGGCGACTCGCTCGTTGGCCTTGTTGAGGGCTTCTTGTTTGCCCGCCGCCGAGGGCTCGGCTTTGTACTCGTTGGCAGCCTGCTCCTGTTCGTCCTTCGCTTTCATGTACTGCGTGATCTCGCGGGTGGCCTGTGCGTCCGCGATCATGGTCCGGAAGTCCTCGTTCGAGGTGTACACCTTCCACGAGCCGGGTGTGCCGCCGGTCTTCCGATCTTCGCCGGACCCGCCGCGGGCCGACCGCCAGATCGCCTGCAACAACACGCGCGGCGAAAACGCCGGGCCGCCACTGACTCTGGTGATTACGCCGCCGAGTGCAATCGACTTATCCGTCGGCTTCGGGTCCGTCCCTCGCGCGCCGGACTTGTTGATGAACATCAAGCTGCCCGGCTCGCCGAACTTCGCGATCAGTTCATTTGCCGCGTGCTCGGCCTTATCCCCACCTTCTTTCCCCTCATACCAGCGGGCATCGATCGCTGAATATTCGAGCTTGACCCCTTCCTTGATCGCCAGCCCGTGTTCGGTCGCGTAGTGCTGCATGCGTCGTTCGACGATCGCGTCGACCCAATCGACGATCCCGCGCTCGGACAATTCCTTGTCTTGCCAACCATTCAGCTCGATCCTGGTCTCCTCGACCATCCGCCCACCGCCCGGCTTGTCGACCGCCCGCTCTATCAGTCGCTCGTTCTTGCCGCTGATCTCCCCGTTGTCGAGGTGGATGTTCCACTGGGGCTGGCCTTCTTTCTTGATACCGACAATCGTGCCGTCCTCCACGGTGAACGAGATCTTCGCGGCATCGATGGCATCGGTCGCGATGCCGGCCAGCTTCGCCTCGCGACTCTTGAAGTGTGACCGCTTGTGCTGGAACAAATTCGATTCGTAGAACCGCTCGACTTCGGGCACCCCGAAATAATCACCGCGCTTGTCATGAGAGCCACCCCAACTCTCGTGCATGGCGCCTTCCACTTCTTTCGCCGTGCCCGAGACACCCGTCGGATCCTGCAGGTAACGGCTGCCGATCCACTGCTTCAACGTCATCGTCAGCGAATCCTCCGGACGACTACCCCGCACCGTCACACCCTGGACGATGTCGAGATGTTGTCCCAATCCCTCCAACCGCACTTCGGTTGATTTATTTTTTTCCCACATCAACCGGTCGGTGGTTGACGCGTTCATCTGCATCACCTTGTCGTATTTGCGGGAGGTATTGAAGTGGGTGTCGCGTTGCAGCCCCCACTTCACGTTCGCGAATTTTGTGTAATGCTCCGCGTTGGCGAGCACCGAACCCCGGTCCCCGGTCACCGCTGTCAGCTTGTTGATCGCGTCCTCGGTCATCCGCGCATGCCACAGACCGCTGGTGTTCTCGGGCCTGCCGAAATCTTTGTCGGTCAGTGGGTTCTCAGGCAGATCCAGCATCGCGAGACGGAACTTCTCATACAGATCCTTCAGCTGCGTCACAGTGGCCGGTGACGCGTCCCCGTCAGCACCCGGCGACAACTTGGCCCGCACCTCCCCGTCGAACGCGGTATCGATCTCGTCGAGATTGACCTTCGCCTCCGGGAGCGGCTTGAACCGCCGCGCGATCTTCTGCTCCTCGGCCATCGCGTTCAACCGATCCGCTACCGCATCAATATGCGGCTCCGTACGCAGCCACTCCTTCACCTCCGCCACTACCTCCTTCGGCGCACCCGCCCGCCCGATCTCCTCGATCATCGAGTTCGCTTCGTGCAGACCGATGAACAGCACCGCTTCCTTGGTCCCCACCACCAGCAGGTTGCGGCCCGAGGCCTTGGCATCCCAGGCCCACTGCGGGAACGGCTCGTTCTCCCGCAGCTGCACCATATCCACGCCCATATCCTTCAACCCCGCACGATGTTCTTCGTGTGTCCCCAGGTAGCCCTGTATCTCCTTCATCATGTCGAGCACCAGCGGTTCGCTGCTGGTCAGAATCGTCTCCGCGCCATGCTTCATGGCATCGCGATACCCGGACATGACCATCACCAGCGTTTTGCCCTCCCCACCCTTCATATCCGCGGGCCCGAACTCGGTCAGCACATACGCCAGCATCTGCGTCCGCCGTGGCGTGCGGCGCTTCGCCGGATCCGGATTCGGATCATGGCGCGTCATCCACTCCGCCATCGCCGCCACCTGCTCCGCGCGAGAACCGTGGCGCACCATCCGATCCAACTCGGCGTCGCTCGCGCCCCGCCCGATCACCGCGTCCGTCTCTTCGGTATGGCGCAACACCTCGTCCCGGTACACGAACGCCGCCTTCACCACCGCGTCCCCCATTTCCATGGCCTTCTTCGACGCCGCGCTCATCGCCTCCCGCTGGCCCGCGAGCCCCTTCTCGTACGCGTTCAGATCCGGAACCTTCGCGGTCCCCAACCCCGCAAAGCGTTTCTCGAGCACCTCGTGCATCTCGCGCTTGAACTTCGCGACCGCCTCGGGGTGCGCCGCTTCCTTCGCCGCCAGTTCCTTGCCCAACTCCGCCACCCGCGACTGGGCCGTCTCATCGGACTCACGGCGGCTCAGTGTCCGCTCCCAGACCTCGGATCGCTGCTCGACTCTCCTGTTGAACACCCACCTGCGGCGTCGATCCGAGGCCAGCTCGGCACGGTCGTTCCGCGCCGCGGCCAGCTCCTCGGTGCGATCTTTGGCGGCGGTCAGCAGCGCCTCGTGCTCGATCATTTCATCCCGTAGATTCTTCCGACTCTGCTTGACTTCACGATTGAGCTGCTTGAGGTATTCCGCCCGCGGCTCGTTGCCCGACCGGGCCTCCTCATACTCTTTCTTGCTGTTCTCGAACGTTTCTCGCGCCTTGGCGACCTTATCCTTTGAGGCTCTGATGTTTTCGTCGAGAGTATGATTCAGACTAACCTCGAGCTGCGCTTTCTCCATTTCGTGCAGTTTTCTGAGGTTCTTCAGATCGGCGATTTCCTTACGCAGATTCTTAACAGAAATGTCCGTTTGCGCGTCGGTGCCCTCTAGCATGAACAGTCGATCTTGGTTGGCCCTGAGAACCTCGATCTCCGAATCGGCCTTCAATTCCGCATAGCGCTCCTGCACCGCATGCTCTACCGCCGCATCGTGCTCGGCCTTCGCGGCATCGTGCGCCGCGCGCGCCGCCTCGTGCCGCGATTCGGCGTGCGCGGCGGCGTCCGCCGCTCCCGACTCCCGATCCTTTTCTGCCCGAACAGATTCGAGTGCTCGACTGCTGTCGTCGAGTTCTTTCGCCGCGGCGTTCAGTCGTTCCCTGGTACCGATGACATTCTGGTCGCCGGCCGCGACCTCGGTCCGCAACTGATCTCGTAGCTTCACCTCATGCGGGTTCACCGGCTCCTCGGCCGCCTGGCGAATGGGCAGGCCGAGATCGTCGTATGCCTCCGTGGCGCGCAGCCGCTCGTAGGTCACTCCGAGGGAGTCCGTCGGCAAATCGGCTGCTCGTAGAGGGGGCTGCTCGGAAAGAGCCGGGCCGTCTTTTGTTTCGGGCAGGTGCGTCCGCGGCCGTCTAATCGAGCGGTCTTCGGGCTCGTCGGTACTGTGTTTGCGTTCCGGCGCACCGGTTTCCGGGTGTGTGCGGGCGTCGTCGCCCGAGTTGCGGGAGTTTGTTCGAGCCGGCCCGTCCGAGCCGGGCCCGCTGTGCCCGGCGGGGCCTTCGGGCCGCGGACCGCCCGCGGGACCGACGGCGCGTTCCGGTGACGCGGCGCGAGACGAGGAACCCGATGGCTGATCCGCCCTGGCGACCGCTGGCCGCTGCACGGCCGGGCCGGACTCGTTGTGCGCCGCGGTGATACGGGTGTGCGATCCGCCATCCGAGGCCGCCGAGGGGGTGGGCGACGCTGATCGACGTATCGCCTCGGGTTCCGGAGTGTTTGTCCGAGTGGGGGTTTCGGAGCCGACCCGGCTGCCGTTGCTCGATACCCCGTCCGCGGTCCGGCCCCGGCTCTGCGAGTCCATCGTGCCATCGACCGACGAGGCCCTCGACGATGGTCGCGACTCGACCTGATCGGGCGCAGGCTCGTGCCTGATCGAGCCGTGCGACTCGGATCCGTCGGAAACGTGGCTGCGCGCGTCGAACTCGCCGGAAGCGTGCGTGGCCGGGCTGCGCGAGTCGACCTCACCGGAGGCATGGGCAGCCGGGCTGCGCGCGTCGAGCTCGCCGGACGGCCGGGCGTGCGATTCGGCCGCGGTGAACTCGCCCGAGTGCCGTGATCCGGACGCACTCGACGAATGGGTCTCGGCCCCAACCGAACCCCCATTCCTCGTCACCCCACCGTTACGTGAACCCTGCGGTTCCGGCGACGATGCCCGGAATGTCGAACCGGAGGCCGGTTCCGGCTTGGCACCGAACCCTCGGGTGACCGGTGGTGGCGCACTGGCCGACCGATGCCCGCTATTCCCATTCGGTGTCGACGCCGCCGAAACATGCGACACCGACCCGTCATTGCCGATCGAGCCGACCGAACCCGCGCGGGGCCGCAGCACGCTCGCCGCCGCGATACTGCCGGTGCGTACGGACGACGATCGAGTCGGCGCGGTGACTTTGTCGAGCCCCGACTGCGGGCCGGAGCGCGAATTGTTCTCCGTGCGTGCGGATCCCGGACCCGTTGACCGATCCGTGCCGACCGCACGCGACACCGTCCTTGTCTCTTTCTCCGTACCGGCGTTATCCACGGAATGGCCACCAACCATTCCGCGACCACCCGCACCGTCCTTCCCTGCTGGCGCCGGGTGGATGGCACTGCCGTCGGCAATCTTCAGATCGGTCGAGGAGCTGGCCGCGGACTTGAAGGACTCGGTGTCCATCGCTTTGGCTCGGGCGTGGCCGATCGCGCCGTGCACACCGCCAATGATGCCGCCGAAGCCAACACCGGCGAGCATGGCCGGATCGAATTCCCACTCCCCGGTCAGCGCGCCGCCGGTGACAAAACCCGCCAGATTACCGACGAGGCCCGCGGTGGTACCGGCGCCGACCGCGATGCCCGCGGACCCCCACCAGGTCGTACTGTATTTGCCGACCCAGTTGCCCAAGCCCTTGCCGATGACGCTGCCGAGCGGCGCGGCCACCGCGCCGGACACCCCGCCGACGGCTCCCGCGATGAATATCCGCTTCAGGTCGAAGCCATCGATATGCCCCTTCTTCTTTTGGATGTCCTCTACCGCGACCTCGGTAACGAGGCCGAGCACGCCCTGCGTCACGCCGCTGATGGCCGCTAGCTTCCACAGCGGCATCGCCGCGATCGCGTTGGCGTGCTCGACCAGGAATTGCAGCCGCATGGCCATGGCACGGCCGATTCCGGCCATGACGCCCGCGGTCTCGGCTTGCAAGGCCGGAATCACCACCGCACCGAACCACGTGGTCAGCGCGTAGGCGATCTCGGCGGCCAGAATCGCAAGCGTGATGATGACTTGCCATTTGGTGTGCTCGATCTCGGCGCCCATATCGTGCGCCGATTTACCGAGCTGTTTCAATGATTCGACGAGCTTCGGGACCGACTGATCGCCGGTAAAGAATTGTTCGAACTGCTTTTTCATCTTGTCAGCGCCGTCG
This sequence comes from Nocardia sp. NBC_01499, assembly GCF_045040275.1. Classification (NCBI taxonomy): domain Bacteria; kingdom Bacillati; phylum Actinomycetota; class Actinomycetes; order Mycobacteriales; family Nocardiaceae; genus Nocardia; species Nocardia sp. NBC_01499. Next base: position 8,366,413 of record NZ_CP109426.1, read on the forward strand.
CCCGAATAATTATCGGACGCGGTATTGCAAGCGGTGTGCACTAGATCGAGGAGGCCGTTCAGCGTATTCGCCGCCGTCTGGTAGTCCTCGCCGAGCGCGAACATCTTGTCCTCGTCGCCTTCCGGCCACGCGGAACCCGCCAGGTAGCTGAGCCATCTCAGCTCCGAAGGCATGTCGAGGCTCATCGATCAGAGCTTCCGGCACTGAATACGCCGCGCTCGGCGCAGTTCTCCGGCGACAACGCGGTACTGCGCCGTTGGCAGCCCGACCCGACGGCGCAGCCGAATGCACGGCGCCGCAGGGTGATCAGGAGGCACACGTCGGACACCTTCCCGCGCTTCGGCCGGGAGTTCCCGGCCGAAGCGTGTCCGACTCAGCGATGAACGACAACCCGCCGCCGATCAATCGTGGTCGGCGACCGACCATGGCCGGGTCTGCGAATCACCGGTCCCGAGGTCCTGACGCTCGGCGGGCGAATCGAACGAGGCCCGTTGCAGCTCAGGCGTTTTCATGCGCATGTCGGGCAAGCCCTCGACCAGCGACGACAAGCTGGGCAGCCGAGACCGGGTCTCCCGGATCGGCGCGATCAACTCCTCGGCCCTGCGCGCCACCTCGGCGGCCGCCTCCTGGGTGGCCTCGGTGACGGCGTCGGCGATCTCGTCGTAGTCCAATTCGTCGATGTCGTCACCGAACTCGGTCTCGATCACGACACCGTCGGCGTTGACGGTGATGCGCACCCGGCCTTTGCCCGCGGTCGCGGTGGCGGTGAGTTCGACACGCTGACGCTGCACCTCGGCGATCGAGCGGATGTGCCGATTGACCGTCTCGAGCAGATCGACGGCGTCTCCCTGGATCCGGTCGTTGCTCACGTCGAGTTCTCCTTGCCGCACGAAGAAATGTGAACCAGCGATGCGTGGTTCCGCATTGACTACTGCGCGAACGTATCACGACGTATTCTGGGAAATCTCGCCGTGACGCATTTATAAGGCCATTCTTACGCGCTGGCTACGTGCCGTTACGTGTCTCTTACCCGACGCTGAGCTACATAGTGTTGAATCCCAACAGTGGTAAGTGTTCGACGCGGCGTTGCGGTACGGGCTCGAGCTACGCTGCGGAGGTTGCTTGGTGCGAATGAGAGGCTGCGAGTCGATGTCTCGATGATGATGGAAGCACTATCGGAACAAATGCGGAGTATTGCCGGTCGGCGGTATACCTGAATTCGGTAGGCCGACGCCGTCGCACCGACGAGAAAGAATTCATCATATGACTGACCCCCAGCAGCAAAACCCGGCAGGGGACGGCGACACTGTCGACGTCAGCTTCAGGTTGGGCGCGCCAACCGCGCAGCCCCAGGGCGCCGATGAGCAGATACTGGACGCGCAGGAGACGCCCTCCGCGCCCACCGATTCCGCCCCACCCGAAGAGGGGGTCGGCACAGTCGAACCGCAGGCCGCTGCTGAGCAGTCGGTCGAGGAGCAGGCGGCCGAGCTGGCCCACAGCATCGCCCGCGAACTCGGCGTGGCGGGCCCGGACGGCTGGCAATGGCTGGAGGCGGTCTTCTCGCTGACTGTCGCCGGCGGCGTGGCCTTCGTGCTGTATTACGACAACGACGAACAGGTCTCGCGGGCCGAGCCGTCGCCGGAGGTCGGCGAACTCGTCGTGCTGCATCGCGAGATCTCCGCGCAGCTCGGCGACGGACCCTGGTGGCGCATGGTGATCGAGCTGGAGGCCACCGGCGAGGTCGAGGTCGACTACGACTACGCCGACGAACCCTTCCCCGACGAACAGCTGCTTGCCGCCGAGGCCTATCGGGCCGACCTGGAAGCGTTTCCGCGCGAACGGATCCCGGTGTGGCTGGCCGCCTACATCTTCCATGACGAGCGGCAGTGGCGCTCGCCCGCGGCGGCCGCCGCGCAGGCCCGCGCCGATCGCGCGGCGAATATCACCGCGATCCTCGGGCGCGACGATTTCCCCCCGCTGCCCGTGCTGTGGGCCCGCTGGGCCACGATCGCGGCGGCCTTCGTCGCCGTCGGCTCCGGGCTCGGCCCCCGAATTCGGCCCGCACTCGCCATCTTCGAAGGCGCGGCGCGCAGCGGCTGCACGCTGTTCGTGCTGCCCGGTGGCCGCGCGGTGCTCTCCGGTGGCCTGTGGAACGCCCCCGAACTCGATGACGCCTACAACAACGAGGGCGACCTGCCCGACCTGTATGCCGGCGCCCCCGACTGGGTGGCCAATCAGGTGCTCAATCCCCGTGCGGCCCAAGGCATGCTGTCGTTCTGCTACTGGTGGGAGCACGGCGCCTGGCACCACGGGGAGTCGCCGGGCCCCGAGCTGATCAGCGCCGCCATTCCCGGCGTGTGGACGCCGGAGACGGTGGCCGACATCGTCTGCGGCGTATCCGGCGACGAGCCGACCGAGCAACAGCGGCAGGCCGCGGACACGCTGGTCGATGCCGCCGAGGCCGGTGTGGTCACCCGGGATACGTTGACCGCCTTGTTCGATGACCTCGGCGACAATATCGACGGCGCCATGTACCAGCTGTCGCTGGCCGGACTCACGGCCACGGTCCCCGAGGAACTGCCAGAGGACCAGGCGATCACGCTGGTGCGCAAGTACATCCTCGACCTCGGCGTCGACACCACCGGCTATCCACTCGACCAGCTCGTCGCCGAGCGCCTCGAGGTCGGCTGGATGGTGTTCGTGCCGACCGAACCCGGCGAGATCGCCATCGGCCGCGCCATCTTCTACATCGCCGACGACGGCGTGATCGAACAGTCGTCCTCCTCGATGCCACCGTCGGCCTACTCCACCGGGTTCGAACAACGCTTCCAACAGCGCCAGACGAGAGCCGGCGCCGATCTCGTGATCTGACCCGCCGCGCTGACGACACCACAACCCGAGGAGCACGATGAGCAAGACCGTCAAGATCGAACCGGACGGATTCCGCCGCGCCGCAGCCAATTTCGATGATCTCGCCGATCAGGCGAAGAAACTGCTCGAGACGCTGAAGTCGAACACCAGCAGCAAAGGTGAGGCGTGGGGCGACGACAAAAGCGGTAAGAAGTTCGCCGAAGGGGACAAGGGATACAAGAAGGGCCGCGACGGTACCTTCGCCTCCCTGGCCGCGTTTGTCGACGTCTTCGCGCAGAACGCGAAGAACCTCAGGGACTCGGCGCAGCTGTATGAGGACAACGAGCGCCAGCAGGTCTTGAACATGAAGCGATAGCACGAAATTCCGTCGTCTTGCGAAACGCGCTCGACCTACGATCCGGAGGCTTCTGGTGGTGAATGAATGGCTGCGGGCCGATGCCGCGATGATGATAGAAGAGATGTCGGCACAGATGCAGGGTATTGCGAAGGTGCAGCGTGATCGCGCCAGGCTCACCGCAAGCGTCACCGCGTGTGATAAGCGAATCACCGTGACCGTCAATGCCGACGGCATTCTCATCGATACCCAGTTCGCCGACGATATCAGCGATCTGTCCTACAGCGAGATCGCCGCGGCCATGACCGAGGCCGTGCAGGGAGCCGCCCTGAAAGTGGTCGAGCAGGGCCATCAGCTCATGGAGCCGTTGCGGGAGCGCAAGTCCCGGTTGCCGCACGTATCGGATCTCATCGAGGGCGTCATGGATGCCAGGTCGATGATTCCGGTGCCGCCGCCCGTGTCGACCGCGCCGCCGAACTCGCCGGAGCGACGGTATGACGATGAGGGCGTGGATTCCAGCGACGCGGGGCGGTTCGGGCGCCGGTCGATGGTCAGCGACCTGGACGACTGAGCTCGTGCCGGAATGAGTTTATATCTGCCACCGGAGCTGCGCTGGCTCGGGTGGGTCGCGGGCGGTGCGTGGCCGGACGGTGACGAGGACCAGATGTGGGCGATCGCGGCCGCCTACAAGGACGCCGCCGCGGCGCTGCGTAGTCAGATCCAGGACATCGAGGACGCCAAACGCACTGCGGTCGCCGCCTATCCCGACGGCACCGGCGGCGAAAAGATCGGCGAGACGTTCGACCTGCTGCTCAAGGGCGACCAATCGATGGAATCGCTGGCGAAGTACATGGAGCAGATCTCCGATGCCGCCTTCGACTTCGGCACGCAGATCGAGGCCGCGAAGCTGATGACGATCCTCTCGCTGGTCGCATTGGCCATCGAAATCGCCTGGGCCTGGGCATTTCCGCCGACCGCTGCGGCTGTTCAGGCGGCAGAGGAAGCGGCGACCCAGTCCGTTGTGCAAGTCATGAAAAGGGAGTTGCAGAACCAAATTCTGTCGAAGGTGTTCTCGGTATTCGGGAGTAGATTCGCCAATCTCGGCAAGTACTGGATGCTGAAGATCGCCGAGGCGGCGTTTATTTCGGGTCTGCTCGATGGGGCCGTGCAGTTGGGGCAGAAAGCCAAGGGACATCGGAAGCATTTCGACTGGACAGAATTCGGGGCTGCGGTAGGCTCCTCGGCCCTCGGTGCGCCGTTCGGTCGGATCGGGGGCAACGCGTTCAATAAATTCTCTACGAAGTTCTTGGCGGACAAGCTCAAAAACCCGTGGGTTCGGGCCGCGAACGGCGCGTTCGTCGGCATGGGCTCCGGCGTGATCGAGTACGGCGCCGGCAGCGTCGGTGCCGGGCTGATCACCGGTGATTGGGCCGGGACGATCGGTAACCCGGCAGGCTGGGTCGGCGGCGTGGCGCGCGGTGGGATGGTCGGCGGCGTCAAGGGATACCGCAGTATCAACCGGCTCGACAACAAGAGCTTCGAGCTCGACTGGAAGATGCCGAAGGACGGATCGTCGGATATCCCGAAGCGGCCCGGGTTCTCGTTCGACCCTGGCAAACTCGGATTCAAGGGTTCCCGGAACGATGTCGGCGGCGATCACGCCACCTCCGAGCACCCGCCGGTCGGATCGAACGGATCCAGGGGTGACAGCCGTGCCACCGTCCCCGCCTCATCGACCGAGAACCATAACTCGGCCGAGCCGCTGAATCGGTCTCCCGCTGGCGTCTCGCGCAACGAACCGGGCGGCAACGAGTACTCGGGCACGAACAACTCGAGCACGAACAACTCGAGCACGAACAACTCGACTACGAACAGGCAACCACCCTCGGTTAGGCCGAGCAACTACAACGGCAACCGGTCGGGTGGTCCGTCCGATTCCGGTCGGTCTAGCACGCCGGCATCGGTCAATGGGCCGAAATCCGTTGGTTTGAACGGTGATTCGCGCGCGTCGAGTCCGGCGCCGAGTCGGTCGCCGTCCGTCGATGGTGGTCGGCGTGACGGCCTGACGACCTCGAATTCGGCTGGGCGCGACGGAAATCCGGCCAATTCGAATGGGACGACGCAGTCGCGAACGACGTCATCGACGAATCTGCCAGGAGACAGCCGCAATTCGTCGGTGAACGGCGGAGGGGCCGACCGGACCGCGGGCAGTCAAGGTGGCGGCTCGGCAGCTACGCACACGGGTCCCGGTCGTGATGGTTCGACGGAGTTCCAACGCCCGTCGACGTCGCAGACGCACGGCGATGGTGTCCAGACGCCGACGCGTTCGACCACGCCTGACACGAATGTTGCTGCGGGACAATCGTCGCGTCCGGCTGGGGTATCGGAGCCGGGCTCCACTGGTTCGCAGGCGCCTCGTTCGTCGGAGCCGGGTCCGACTGGTTCGCAGGCGCCGCGTTCGTCCGAGGCCGGTGTGACTGGTTCTCAGCCACAGCGTTCGCCGGAGCCGGGCGTGACTGGTTCGCAGGCACCGCGTTCGTCGGATGCGGGTTCGACTGGTTCGCAGGCGCCGCGTTCGTCGGAGGCCGGTGTGACCGGTCCTCAACCACAGCGTTCGCCGGAGCCAGGTGTTACTGGTTCTCAGCCGCCGCGTTCGGCCGGGGTATCGGATGCGGGTTCGACCGGTTCCCATCCGACGCGTTCGGCGTCGGATGCGGGTTCGACCGGTTCTGGTCAGTCGTCGCGTTCGGCGGCGGCGGAGTCGGGTGGATCCCAGCGTTCGCCTATCGCGTCCGAGACGAGCACGACCGGTCCCGGTCAGCAGCCACGGCGACCCATGGGATTGAATCCCGATGGGCAGCAACAGCATTCGCCGGTGTCGGAAACGAATCCGAACAACACGAAGCAGGTACGGCCCTCGGTACCGAATCCAAGCCACGGCGACGAGACGACGCCGTCACGACGCGCACCGCTGCCCGGGTCCGATCCGGGCGGTGCGGCACCGTCGAGGCAGCGTCCGCCGGAGTCGAACGTCGGCGGGAGCACGCCGCATCGGCCCGACGGAGATCACCCTTCGCCGCGGGCATCGGTTCCGCAGGACCAGCATTCGAACCCGCGCGGGCACGATGACGCCGGGTCGGATGATCGCGGCGGCCGGACCTTCCAGGGCGATGGGGAACATCCCAACTGGACGCGCACCAAAGACGGCGATGTGCTGATCACCTCGCCGGACGGCACCGAGCACTGGGTGGACAAGCACCAAAACATCTTTATCGGGCGCCACGGTGATGACTCGTTCGTGATGATTCGGCCGGACCACTCGGTCGAATTCGTGCCCAGTAATGGCCATCCCCCGGTGGCGCCCATCGGTCCGCGGACCAAAGCATCGACCGAATCGGGTCGGACCGAGGAATTCAGCTTCGGCCGCGACGACAGCACCAAGCACACGGTGCTCGGCGACGGCTCGGTCCGAACCACGGGCCCGGACAACTCGATAACAATCGTCAAGCGCGACGCCACCGCCGTCCACAGCCGGCCGGGCGAGTCGACGGTAGTCACCGAGCCCGACAACGTCGTGCACATCGTGCCGAACAACAAGGCGGGGTGGGAGCGTGACGGAGACGGCAACTTCGTCATCCACTCCCCGGACGGCACCTGGCATGAGATCGATACCCACGGAAACATGCGGATCGGCCGTTCCGGCGACCCGCAGGTCCTGAAGGTCGACGAAGATCATTCGCTCGTGTTCGTCGGCGTGGACGGCATCGGCCCAGCGGCCCGCACCGAGGGAACCGAGGGCGGCGGTCTCAAGTCGTTCACCCGGCCCGATCATGTCTCGCACACCGTGCTGGAAGGCGGCGCGGTACAGACGAAGGGCCCGGAGGGCTGGACCACCACCATAAAATCCAATGGGACAGCGGAATTCGTCTCGCCGACCGGTGACAAGACCGTGTTCAAGGCGGACGGCACCGTGGTCGAGTCGGGGCCGGGCAAGCCAACGGTGATCACCGGCCCCGACGGGACCCGGCAAACGGTCGAGCACAACAACGTCGTCACCGTCGAGCTCCCGGACAACACCAAGCATGTGGTGTTCGATGCCACGGACGTGCAGGGCGGCGGCCGGACCGAGCATCCCGACCATACGGTGATCCACTTCGACCTGAAGGACACCCTGAACTTCGGGGTGCGTGATCGGCTCGGCGGCATCAGCCAGGATGGTCCGCACAAGCCCGGCGTCCTGCACATGGATCGGCCCGACGGGATCACCCTGGAGTCATCGCCAAAGGGCATCAAGGTTTTCGACGTCGACGACACCAGCTATGAGCGGGGTCCGCGCGGGTCTGTGCACATCACCAAGGCGAACGGGGAGACCGAGACGCGGGCGATGAAGGAGCCGATCGAGTTGGTCAACGGTGTGAAGCTGGAGCGGACGCCCAATGGCTTCCGGGTCGAGCACACCGACAAATCGTTCTCCGAGATCGGGCCGAACGGAGCGACATTCACCGACGGTAAGGGTGTGGTCCGTGGGACCCGCAGGGATGGAACGGCTTTCGTCAACGACAACGGCAAGGAAATGCACGAGATCCGGGGCGATGGGGCCGTGCGGGTCACCTCGGAGGACCAGACCGCTTGGGGCAGCAGGCCGGACGCCACCAGCTGGACGGTCGACGACAAGAACAAGGTGCACATCTCCGACCACGAGGGGACCGAGGCGGAACCGACCGACCCGAAGAGCCCGCATGTCGAAGGCGGCGACTATATGGCTTTGACTCGGCCGCGGCAGCTGAAGAACGACGAGTCGATGCCCGGTGATTACCACGCGCCGGCCGCGCCGCGCACCGAGGACTGGATTCCGGACGGGGCCGAGAACGACAAGGTACCGCCGGATTTGTTCCAGTTGGATCCGCCGGACGACGATGACGATGACGATGACCCGGATAAGGATTATTGGGGTCCGCCGCATCGCAAGTACTGGGGTCCGCCGGACCAAGATCAGTGGGAGAACAACTACCAGAACAACGGCAATTCCGGGGGTTCTGGTAACTCTGGTGGTTCTGGTAACTCTGGTGGTTCCGGCTACTCCGGTGGTTCTGGTAACTCTGGTGGTTCTGGTAACTCTGGTGGTTCCGGCAATTCCGGGGGTTCTGGTAACTCCGGAGATTCCGGTGACGGAGGCGGTTCCGGTGCCAATCGAGGCCCCGGCGGCGGTCATGATTCGGGTGGCGGCCACGACTCCGGTGGTGATCGCGGCTCGTCGGGCAACGACCGCACGCCGCCGCCTGAGAACCGGCAGCCACCACCACCTCCGCGACTGGATCCGGCGATGCTGTCGAGGATGCTCCAGAATCTGCACGGCGCGGACGCGATGATGCCGCCGCCGGGTGGGGAGGGCGCGTTCGACCCCTCGAATAGGGGCGAGACGGGCCAGGGGCTGAACGGCCAAGGCGAGCCGTCGCCGGACTTCTTGCGCTTGGGTTCAGGTAGCAGCACGCAGTCGCCTGCGGGCGGCACGAGTGGCGGCTCGGGATCGCAAGGGCTGGGAGGGGTTTCGGAGCAGCCGGACATGTCGGCGTTGCGCGGGATGCTCCACCAGGCCGACGGCTCGCAACCCGGAGGTGCTGGCCAGCGTGGCGCCACGGATCAGCAGGGTGCGACGGAACAACGCGACGTTCCGAATCGGCCGGGCACCGGGGCCCGCTCGGGCCAAACACACGATTCGGCCGCACTGGATAGGCCGGGTGCGTCGGAACGACCGGGAACGACCGGCCAAGGCAATGAGTCGGACGGCTCCGGTTCGTCGCGCGACGCGGCCGGTCGACTGCTGGGCGACCCGAAAAACACTGACGGAGCAAGCAATGCGGACGCATCCGGGCAAGAGAAACAGCCAGGTGGCGACTCGAATGCACCGGGCTCCGAGAAGCAGTCGGATGGTTCTGGCGACCGATCCGGCGTGTCCGGGCAGGGCGACCATCCCGGCGTCGGCGCCGACTCGAGTGCCCCCGGCTCCGAGAATCACTCGGGTACACCGGGTTCCGGCGACCAATCGGGCGTGCCAGGGCAGGGCGACCATCCCGGCGTGAGCGACAACTCGGGTGCCCCGGGTTCCGAGAATCACTCGGGTGCTTCAGGTTCTGAGAACCACTCGGGTGCATCGGATTCCGCGAACCAGTCGGGTCACGCTCGTGCCGGAGAACATCCGGGTGCACCGGGTTCCGGCGACCAAACGGGCACGCACGGGTCCGACGGGCATACGAGAATACCGGAGCAGCAAGGGGACTCGGCGTCGAGCGGGGACGGAACGAACTCGGCCGTGCCGGGGCGGCCGCCCATGTCTCCGATGCAGGACGGGCACCCCTCGTCCGGGCACCCTTCGTCCGGACAGCCTTCACCCGCCGGGGCGCCGCCGCCCGCGGCCCCGCCGCCAGGAGCCTCGCCGGCCGGGGGTCCTCCTGGATCGTCGAAGAAACAATCGCGCCGGTCTCGGAAGAAAGACGACAAGCAGCGAAAGCCGCCGAAGCCGTTTTTGTTGCCCTCGCCGTTCGACGAGCCCGAGCAACGCGCTGGACCCGACAACTCCACCGATGCCCCGTTCGCTTTGGACGTTTCCACCTCCGTAACCGAACCGGTCATCGAGACGCGCGCTACCACAAAGACTACGAGGAGTACCACCGATGGCTGACAACATTCGCAACGACTGGAAAGACCTCCGCAGCGGAGCGGACAAAAACACGTTGAAGTTTACTGTGAAATTCGATCCGGTCGTCATCTCCAAATGTGTGGCCAAGTGTCACGACATGATCCAGAAACTGAAGGGATATCAGACCTTCATCACCGAAAGCAAAATGGATAAATTGGAGCAATTCTCGACTGAGAAGGCCGGAATTGAGCTTCCGAAACTGTTCAACACTAAGGCCAAAGAAGTTTTCGATGACCTGGACACACTGAGATGGACCATGGAGGATATGGGGGATACCTTCGGGAGCGCGGCGTATAACTATATGGGGGCCGAAGACCGGAACTCCCATTTGTTCAGTGATATCGGTAGCCTACAGGATCCCCCTGCTACGAAAATAGATATTCCGACGCCGCCAACATTCTCCGCCAAGGACAACTTCGACCCGCCGAAACCTACTGTCGCCGCAAATCCCCCAGCTATCGTGCCCGATACTGCTGACGGCTGGAACTGGGCGCGTTTCAAGAGTTTCGGCGATGAACTGTGGGGTCATGATCAGAAGGCGTATACCACAGGTGATCTATATATCACATTATCCAAGAAGCTCTCCGCAGATTTCACCGATCTGAACGAAGCGCTGAAAGCCGTCACCAAAGAAATGTGGGAAGGTAACGGCGCCGACCAGGCTATGAACGCGATCAATCGCTTCACCGAAAACACGGTCCCTTTCACGAATAGTTTGGCCGAACTCGGCAATGATCTGACCTATTGTGCGCAGTGGCTGTCGGCCACATACGCCAGTATGCCGCGTGACGATTGGTTCTGGCCCCTACATCCCGGTACCGAAGGCTATGCCAGTTGGGTCACTAGTTTTCGTGATTCCTATAAGAAATATTATGTGGCCGGTATTAAGGGTGCTCTAGATTCGATGCCTACAATACCTATAGCAGGTAAACCGAATCCGGCACCACCGCCGCCGCCGGGGAACGATAAGAACAACAAGAACGACAAGAACAACAAGAACGACAAGAACGATAAGAACGACAAGAACGACAAGAACGACAAGAACGATAGCGGCGATAACGACAACAATAAAATTGATAAGAACAGCCCTGATTATAAGGCTGGATTCCAGGACGGCTACGACAAGCGTCAGAGTGAAGAGAATAACAATAACCAAGGCGGCGGCGGCAACCAAGGTAGTGGTGGGCCCGGCCAAGGTAGTGGTGGGCCCGGCCAAGGCAGTGGTGGGCCCGGCCAAGGCAGTGGTGGGCCCGGCCAAGGTAGCGGTGGGCCCGGCCAAGGTAGCGGTGGGCCCGGCCAAGGTAGCGGTGGTAGCCAGGGCAGTGGTGGCCCCGGTCCGCAAGGCAGCGGCAGCGGTCCCGGCGGCGCAGGCAGCGGTCCCGGTGGTATCGACAAGAACAGCCCCGAGTACCAGGGCGGTTTCCAGGACGGCGTCAACAAACGCAAAGCCGACGTCGGCGGTAGCGGCCCAGGCAATAGTGGCCAAGGCAGTGGTGGGCCCGGCAGCGGTAGCGACGGCAGTGGCAATGGCGGCAATAGCGGCAGTGGCAGCACCGGGGGCCCCGGCGGCACCGGCGCGGACAACCCGTACGGCAACAACAAGTCGCAAATACCGAACCGGCCGATTAGAAACCTACCGATCCCACCGAACCAGCCGATCCCGAAAACGCCGGATGAGCTGCTGAAACAACTGGCGGATGGCAAGAATCCCTTCCAGAATCTGAGCCCGGAGGCGCTGCAGAAGGTCGGGGCGGATCTGCTCGGCGGTCTGAATCCGGACTTGTTGAAGCAGATGACCCCGGAGGGGTTGCAGAAGCTGGGTGCGGACCTCGTGTCGCAGATGACTCCGGAGCAGCTGAAGAAGTACGGTGCCGACATTCTCAACGGCCTCACCCCCGACGGGACGAAGCAGTTGAGTCCGGAGACGCTGAAGAACCTGGACCCGGAGACGTTGCGGAATCTGAGTCCGGAGACGTTGCGGGATCTCAGTCGGGTGTTGCCGCAGACCCCGGGCGGTGCGGACCTGCTCAAGACGTTGACCGACGGATTGACCGGGTTCACGAAGACGATCGGCGATGTGATCAAGACCGGCACCGACGCGCTCGCCGGCCTGGCGACCAACGGCATGCTCGGCATCCCTGGCATGGGCGAACTGCAGCCCATGAACGTAGACAGTCCGATCCCGAACGATTTCGCGGCGGCCCTGCACAGCGGCGCCGGGCTCCCCGGTGGCCCCGGCCCCGGCCCCGGTCCTGGCGGCCCTGGCCCCGGTGGCGAAATGCACCCGCCGCTCAATGCCCACTCGCTCGCGACCGAGTCGTCGAAGTTGTTCCCGCGGGCGGCGATTCAGTCTGCCCTCGATGGACACCAGACGCAGACCTCGTCCGCGGCGGGCTCTTCCGGCATGCCGATGGGCCCCGGCCCCGGCCCCGGCGGGCAGCAGGCGGGCGGGGAGTACAAGCGGGGCAAATTCCTCGATTCGGCGACCAATCTGGATGAGGCCCTCGGGCCGGACATCGCGCGATCGAGGCCGGTGATCGAGCCGTGACCCAGCAATGGGAATTCACCGCGCTCGAATTCATGGTCCTCTGCGACCACTATCACCGAGGTTCGCTACCGCGGCCGTTCTGGTTCGAGACCGAAGAGTCGATGCCGTCCGACGAACTGGAGCGTCGTAAGCACAGCACGTGGGAACAACTGCAGCGCCGGCTGGACGGCTCGTTCGACGGTGTGGTCGAGGTGCTGCGTACGCCCGAACTGTATGTGCTGGTACACACTTGGGACGACAAGGACATTGCCAACATCGAAAAGCACCTTTGGCTGCACGCCGCGCGGGCGGGTGCGCTCGGCTACGTCCTGCGGCAGCCGTCGGGGAAACTCACCTTCGACTCACCGATGGTCACCATTACCGAATGCCATCCGAGGGAACTGGTCGTCGAGGTGGTGCGTGCGCTGCCGAACGTGGAAGCCGGTCGGCTGCCGGACATTCCGATCGTGCTAGACCCTGCCGAGCGCGATGAGCCGAGCTGGGGTGCCAGCTACGTCCAGGACGACCTCGAGGACCGGCCGGTCTACCAGTCGCAGCAGTTCTTTCAGCGACCTGCCGATTGCGCCGGAAGGATCTCCGTGGTGCAGGGCCGATCGAAGTTCGGCCCGAGGGGGATTCAGGAGACAACGCTGATGTGGCGCGATGTGAACGAAGACGGGCGGTACATGTGGTCGTCGGGCGACAAGCCGGTCGCCGTCGGCACCAGCCGGCGGCAGCTGGCCGAACGGCTCCAACGAGAGACCGAGCACCTGATGGATCGCCTCGAAACACATTGGGAATGGGGACGTCCCGAGGACCGGTACTGAATTCGGATCGACAAGGTAGGAGAGTGACATGCCCGGAGATGGCAAGGTCCGCGTGGACACCACGCGATTACGGCAGGCCGCGAGCAAGATGGACGCGGTCGGCCACCGGACCAGCGAGATCATCGGTACGTTGAAGAACAACCTGAACGCGCAGGGCAAGCCGTGGGGTAGCGACGACTACGGCGACAAGTTCGCCAAGGGCGACTCGGGGTACGAGAAGTCCTCGAAGAACCTGCTGACCGGCGGCGACAACATGATCGAGTCGGCGGGCAAGTTCAGCAAGGGCATGAACGAGGCCGCGACCAAGATGGACAACATGGATGGCACATCCTGATCGCGAACAAATCGCACGTAACCTGCTAACTCCTTGACGTGAGGCGCTGTCACGATACGTAATACCTATCGTGACAGCAGCCAACCGCAGTCGGCCGGCGACCGGGAGCGCGGCGGAGTTCGCCATGGACTCCACGCTCCCTGGCGCCGAGGCGCATGGCTTCGACGCGTACCGGAATGAGTGGGAGGCACGCTTCGGCACCGGGCTGCCCACCTACAGCTCCGACACGGCCCGCGACTTCCGGGTCAGGGCACACGCGGTCCGGATGCATGACGTGATGATGGTCGACATCCACGGTGCGTCGGGCATCCAGACGGTGTGTCCGTCGGATGAGGTCGAGAAGGAGATCCAGCTGTACGTGGTGTCGCGCGGCGCCTACGTACTCGGTGGCCCGTCCGGTACCGGTGCGCGCACCGTGTCGGCCGGGCAGTTCCTGCTCGAGCGCGTCGGGAAGCCGGAGCGTTTGGACATGGCGCCACACACGACGGCCAAGGTACTCGCCACCACCCCGTCGCCTGCCCTCGTTCCGCTGCTCCGCAATCGGACCCTCACCGGACCCGCGGATTCGGCCGAGATCCGGCTGCTGCTCGCCCACATGAAGGTGGTCCGCGCGACGAGGGAAGACCTCGGCCCATCAAGTGCCTTCGCCGCCAGCGCCCTGCTCGAACTGGTCAAGGCGGTGGCAGTGGGCCAATTCGATGACATCGAACCCAGCCTGACTCCCGCACTCACCCAGGCCGCAAAGGATCTCGCCGACCGCAAACTCGCCGACCCCGAACTCTCCCCAGCCGTGCTGGCACGCGACCTCAACGTCTCCATCCGCACCCTGCAACGCGCCTTCGCCGCCGCAGGAGAATCCGTCGCCACCTACATCCGCCACCGCCGACTAGAAGAAGCCAAACGCGCCCTGACCGCCCCCAACACCCCCCTGAGCATCTCCGAACTAGCCGCCTACTGGCAATTCTCCGACCGAAGCCACTTCATCCGAGCCTTCAAAAAAACCTACGGCCTAACCCCCACCGAATACGCCCGCTCCACCCCCTGAACCAGTCCGTGGATCAGGGGGCATCTGTGCGGTGCGTGACCCAAGGTCGGCGTCGAAATGACCTGAGAAGGCCTCGGCAGCCTCGGAGCGAACCATCTCCTCCGGATCGGACAGCATCGAAACAATGCCCGCAGCGGCCTCCGCCTCCGCCGGGCCGAGTGTGGCCAGACCTACCGTCAGGATCGTTCGACAAGGTGTTGAGGTGTGCTTCGACGTCGCCGAGGTCGGGCGCTTTGGTGTGCGCGCCATGGAAGTCCGCGATGATCGCTTTGATATCTGCCGCCGCGTTCTTCACCGCCGTGGCGTCGGCAAACGCCTTCCATGTGTCTGCGGCGGAACTCGAGCGGTGGTCCCGTGGACGCGGACTATTGATCGGGCAAGCACAGGCTTGCGTCGCTCGAGGTGGGGGTTGGGCCGGTGCCGGGGGCGAAGGTCCACTGGGAGATCGGGCCTGCCGCTTTCCAATACAGGGTGCCGGTGTCGTCCAGTGTCGCCTCGTACATTTCCTCGCCGCCGCCGACCATCTCTGTCCCTACGCAGTAGTCCTCGTAGTCGGTGCCTGGCTGCAGCGCGCCGTCGCTGAACTGGCCGGTCGGGTAGGTGGCAGCGCCGGGATTGGGAACGGTGCTCGGTGCGCCCGTGGCAGCCCCGAGAATCCAGCGCGGCCCGTTGGCGCCCGTGCCGCAGCTGAAGTTCCAGCCGCCGGCTGAGATAGCGGCACCTTGTGGATGCGGACTGCCCGCCCAAAGACAGTCCGTCGCAGTGTTTCCGGATGCGTGGCCGATGCCCGCGCCGGCGGTGACCGAGCCGATCGCGGCCACCGACAGCAGGGCCAATCCGTACCACGCGTGAATGTTCTTGCGGCCCTTGTGTAATGGGTTGGTCTTCGACATCTTGGCAGCCCCGCTCTGTTCGGTTCGTCGGACCCTGAACCGGCCGCGACCGTCACGGCCATTCCCACCTTCGACTGAAAGGCTGGTGAGCACCTCCGGTTCAGCTGGGAGGTCGCTGTGGTTCGACATGCCGAGGTCCGTGGCTTCAGCAGTGGTGAGTCGTTCCCGCGACGCCGAGAATCAGGTGCCCAGTCGATCTCGCCGTAGGCCCGGAAACCGAGTAGAAGGAGTGCGGCAATACTCGGTTACCTTGTAACCGTGGCGTACATCAGATCCGAGCATCGGCGGTGTATTCATTGATCGTGGCGGTCTTGACGAGATCATGCGAGAGTGCGACAGGTGGGGTCGCGCCCGGCACGGGAGCAGCAATCTGCTTGGGCCGCTTAGGATTCAGTCAGCGCACACTACGGTCCCGCGCCGCCGGATCGCACGATGCGGTGCGGCCGGATAAAGGGGAGGTACGAGCGTGACGTCAACACTTCGGCCGATGCAGATCCCGCCGCGCAACAGCAATCATGTCGATCGCGAGGCGGCGTTGAGCGCGGTGGAACGGTTGGCCTCGAGCAGTCGTGGCAACGTGACCGTGGTATTCACCGGATTACCCGGTATCGGGAAGACCGCGACGGCGAACGAGCTGGCGCACCGGCTGCGCGACCATTACGTGGACGGCCAACTGTTCTGCACGTTGTCCGATGGATCGGACCAGGTAGGCACGGAGTCCGAGGTGCTGGCCGGTTTCCTGCTTGCACTGGGCGATCGGCCAGAAGACATTCCGGATCGGCTCGATGCCAGATATGGGCGGTACCTGACGCGGACCGCGGGTCGGCGTTTGCTCGTGGTGCTCGACGGTGCCATGACGGCCGCGCAGGTGCGACGGCTGCGTCCCGCCGACGGCGCGTCGCTGACCGTGGTCACCGAACGCAGTCCGGCCACCGACTTGAGTGTCGGTGGCGCAAAGGTTTTCGAGCTCGATCAGCTCAGCGACGCCGACGCCCGCGAACTGCTCGCCCGCATCGTCGGTGCGGAACGGGTGGCCGCGGAGTCGGCGGCCGCGGATCGTGTTGTCGCACTGTGCGATAACTTGCCGTTCGCGATCTGCGTGGTCGGTTCCTTGCTCGCCCAACATCCTGGACGCGGAATCGCCGTCCTGGCAAACACTTTGGGCAATGAGCGCCGACGCTCGACCGCGCTGTCGCTGGCGCAGGTGTTCGATACGGCGTATCGGACATTGTCGGACACGGCTGTGCGTTGCTATCGCGCACTCGGACTGCGTGCCTACAGCGGCTGGATCCAGGTAGCCACGCTCGCCGCGGTGCTGGAATTGCCGGACGACGAGATCGCCTGGGCGATGATGGAACTCGCCGACCTCTACCTGGTCTCGGAAAGGGAAGGGGGATACTGGGTTCGCTCGATGGTCCGCGTACATGCTCGCGCCACCGATCAACGTGACGAGGTCGAACGCGTGCGGGAGGAGAACCGGATGCTCGACTATTACGACCGCGGGATTTCCTACGCCGACGTGCTGCTTGCGCCGGGGCGTCCGTGGCGCGGCATATTGTTTCCGGACGCGGTGTTTCCGGGGCCCGGTATCGGCGAGTTCAACGATGCCGACGGTGCGCGGACATGGCTGCGTCGCGAAATCGCCAACATCGGTGCCGCTCTCGCGCGGGCATTCGACGACGGTCGTGACGAACTGGTCATGCGGTGGTGCGTGTCGCTGTGGCCGTTCCATGACAAGGACAAATACCTCGACGCCATGCGCACCATGCATGAGTTCGGCATCATTGCGGCGCGCCGGTCCGGGCACCGTGCTGCGGAGAGCTTCTTGCATACGCAACTGGGCTTCCACGGCTATTGGTTGCGGGATCTCGCCGACGCGGCATCGGCGTTCGACGAAGGACTGCGGGCCGCGCACTCGGTCGAGGTGACAGATATCCGCGCCCAGCTAGAGGCTTCCGCACTGGAGGGGCTCGGCCTTGTGCTGTTGGCACAGGGGCTGGTCGAGCAGGCCAGGACGGCGCTGCGCCAGAACTACGACCTCGCTACGGCGATCGGCGATCCGCGCCGAAACGCGCTCGCCGCATTCCATTTGGCGAAGGTAGAACCACCGGAACGTGCCCTCGCGCTGCTGGATGCCGCCGATGACGGGTTCGCGGCGTTGCCCGGCGATGAGACGGAGAACCACGGGAAAGTGCTGGCGTGGCGCGGCCGAAAGTTGGTCGAGCAAGGCAGGATCGCCGAGGCGGAAGAGCCGTTGTCGCGTGCGCTGGAGATCATGCGATCCAGGCACCGCGGGTTCGATGAGGCGGAAATTCTTGTCGCGCTTGGTGATCGGTACGCCGGTGCGGGCGACTCGGCGAATGCGATCCAGTGCTACCGCGCGAGCCTGCGGATATATACCGAACTGCGCTTCGCCGAGCAGATAGCCGCGGTGACAGCGCTCATCGCGCGGGCGGAATCTTCGTAACCGCAACCTGATAACTGTGTCCCGCACACTGGATGGTCCAGTCGCCGATCAGGTCATCGATCGTGTGGTCGCGGGAGACGAGATGGTAGGCCAGTGACGCGAACAGCCGACTGGGAAGTTCTGCGGACTCGACCCGAAGCTGCTGGTCTTGGTTGCCGAGCAGCCAGTCGCCGCGGCTGGTCGGTGCCGCGGCCAGCGCGCAACCGGGCAGTTGAGCAAGGGTGTCGGTGATCCATGACTCGGTATCGGGGCCGGGGGATCCGATGATGAGGTCGGCCAACTCCAACCACCGGCGCTGTGGCTCCTGCACACCGACCGCCAGATGGGTGTTCGGCCCGGCGGATTCGCCGGTTCTCATGCGTTCGGCTGGGAACCTGGTGATGGTGGCGGCCCGATCGGCATGTGCGTCGACATGCACTACGTGTGCGTCGGCGCCGATGAGCGGGTCCGTCGGCAATGGCAGCACGGCGATATCCGCGGCGTGGTCCGGCTCGGGGAGCTTCATCGCGCTGTACATCGCGGCCCGTAGCAACTCGGCGCCGTTGCCGGGTGTCGAGGTCGCGAGGGCCCCGATGGCGGCGTAGCGGTCGGGATGATGGTCGGCGATCGCGCGACGTACCTGGTCGAGGATATCGGCGGACAGGTCCAGATGCGGTGCGGCAGACAATAACTGGGCGCTCGGCGAATCGGGATCAACGGCGTGGGTCGGCGCGGACGCCAGCAAGAGCGGATTACCCAGCGCGGCGGAATAGAACGGCACCGAGCCGTGATCACCGATCAGAAGATCAGCGGCGACCACGCCGGTACGCCAAAAATCGACGTCATGGGAAACATGGACGCCCGCACGTCGTGCGCTCGAGAGATACTCCGCTACCTGCCAGCGGGAATGATGCGCACGAGTGTTGGGGTGCAGTGTAAGCAGCACTCGGAATTCGTCGGCGGGTAGCGCTGAGGCCACGCGGCACGGCAGTTCAGGGTCGGCGGCGATGAGTGAATCCCGACCCCAGGTGGAGGAGATCACGATGAGTTGCTGCCCGGCGGTTAGGCCGAACGCGCGCCGGTAGGTCGGCCGGAGGGGTCGGCTCGCGAGGAGCCGGTCGTAGCAAATATCGCCCGCTAGCAGCGTGTTCGGTACGGCCTGTGGGCAGGTGCGACGCAATCGGTCGCGTTGTTCGGCGTGGGATAGGACGATCACCGAGGGGATGACGCGCCCGTCGTGCAGCAGCCAGTCGGATGATAAACCGAAAACCGAATGTTCTTTGTTCTTTGTTCTTTGTTCTTTGTTCTTTGTTCTTTGTTCTTTGTTCTTTGTTCTTTGTTCAGGTATTTATTGTATCCCATTCCGTGGGGCACAACGAGCAGTGGCGCCTGAACCTTATGCAGCTTTCCGCCGTAGCTAGCCGATACCGCCAGATCAAACCGCTGGGATACCGCTGCGCGCCAGGGTATTTCGAGCGCGCCACGCGAGGCAATGAATTCGCTTGTGTCCGTATCGAAAACAGACGATCCGGTTCGGGTGAACACGATACGGACCCGTGGATCCGATGCCACCAGCCCGACCGTGTCGAACAGCCTGGACGCGGCTGTGGTGTTGTGCACCACCGCAAGTACGCTCCGCCGATTCGGGTAGGTCGCCCAGCGACTGCTGTCTGACAGGTACTGCTCGACGGATGACACAATCACTGATCGTAGCGATCCCGTCCCGACAACTATCCGGATGCGGGCGTTACGGCAGTCGCGTATCCGGTTCGGTTCTAGCGCTTTCGAGCTGTCGAGTGGTCACTCCGGTGCAGCCGGTGAGGTCGGTTCCGGCCAGTGCGGCGTTGGTCAGGTCGGTTCCGGCCAGGACGGTGTTGACGAGGATTGCCCCGTTGAGGCGGGCGCTGTTGAGGCGGGCCCGGGTGAGGTCGGCGCCGGTCAGATCGGCTCCGTTCAGGTCGGCGTTACTGAGGTCGGCGTCCACGAGCGTCGCGCCGCGCAGGTCGGCATCGGTGAGCTCGGCCCAGGTCAGGCGCGCGCCGGTGAGGTTGGTCTCGCGTAGGTTCGCGCGGGGGAGTCGGACTCGAGCGAGGTTCATCGAGGGCTCGTCCGGGGAGTATTTGCGTCGCTGGATGACAGACAAGACCGCGGCAACGTCAGCCGCTGGCTGTTCATCCGGGGTGGGCTGGGACGCATGCTGGCGCAGGAAGTCGGCGCAGGTCTCCAGGACGCGAATACGGTCGATAGGAGTGAAATGCATGATGCGTTCGAGCTCGCGCGCACCGCCAGCGCGGACGATCGGATCGGCGGAGCCCAGATGACCGATGGCGGCGCTGAAGCTGTCGGTGTACTGCTTGTCCTTGTCCAAGTAGTGCTTCTTGATGCCGTATACAGCGACGGCGGCGGTCACCCCGATCCCTACCAGCTGAATGAGTTGATTGCGGAAAGTCTCAGCGTTCTTCGCATCGTCGGTGAGCCACAGCGGACCCTGGTAGGCGAGCCATACGAGCGTGAAGAGCATGACAACGATGGCTGCGCCGGCCAGCCAGCGCTTCGGTTCCCTCATGTGGTCATCTCAGCAGGAGTCCGCCCAGGATGCAGCAATACCCAGCAAACCCCCAAGGCGTCACACAAAGAGGCTTCGAAGCTTGTGGATCCGCAGTGCGCTGCTAATCGTCGATGTAAGCCACGGTGAATACCGGGCACTGTCTTCCCCACGATTGATTTAAGCCAGCGCTTAACTGAAAGGTCCTGGACGGCAGCACGTGCAGTCTCGTCCTATGCTTCGCGCATCCGAATGTAGCTTCGAGTCGCATCCAAGGGCAGATATGCGAATACTGGGCAATCGCCCGGGATCACCCGATCTCAAGCGTCACCTGTGGGTTTTAGGTTTCATCGCACCGGCGGCCGCGCTGCTGCCCTCCCAGCTGGTGCTGCGCACGGGCTCGCCGGTCTTCTGGTGGAGCGGTCCGATCATCGTGTTCATCGTTATCCCGGTGCTGGATTGGGTGGTGGGGGAGGACGGCAACAATCTGCGCGATGAGGAGTACGAGGAGCTGTCGAACGACCGGTACTACCGGTGGTGCACGTTCCTGTTCCTGCCGGTTCAGCTGATCGGGCTGGTCGTCGCGTGCGCCATGTGGTCCGGTCACGAGTTGAGTGTGCTCGACAAACTGGGTCTGGCGGTGACGGTGGGTTTCGTGACCTTTATCGGTATCAACGCTGCGCACGAATTGGGGCATCGGGTCGAGAAACTGGAGCGGTGGCTGTCGAAAATCGCACTGGCACAGTCGGGTTACGGCCACTTCACCGTCGAACACAATCGCGGACATCACGTATGGGTAGCCACACCTGGCGATCATTCGAGCGCGCGGTACGGCGAATCGCTCTGGGAGTTCCTGCCACGTTATCTGGTCAGCGCCTTCCGTGCCGCGCTCGAGCTGGAGGGGGCGCGGCTACGCCGAAAAGGCCAGGGGTGGTGGAGTATTCACAACCAGATCCTGCAGACCTGGTCGATTACCGCGGTGCTTTTCGGCGGACTGCTCGCCGTATTCGGCTGGTCCATTTTGCCGTACCTGTTACTGCAGGCCGTGCTCGGCATGGCGTTACTCAAGACGATCGGCTACATCGAACACTACGGGCTGCTACGCGAGCGGAAGCCCAACGGTTCATGGGCTCGCTTCTCGCCCAAGGACAGCTGGGACTGCGACTGGCTGGTCACCAACGTCTTCATCTTCAATGTGCAGCGGCACAGCGATCACCACATCAATACCGGACGTCGCTATCAGACTCTGCGCAATTCCGAAGAGGCGCCACGGCTTCCGGCCGGATACATCACCATGGTCCTGTGCGCGGCGATTCCGCCACTGTGGCGGCGCGTGATGGATCCGCGGGTGCTCGCGCACTACGAAGGCGATATCACCAAGGCCAACATCCAGCCCCGTAAACGAGCCAAAATCCTGGCGGCCCACGGACGCGACGAGGAATTGTCGAACCCGGTGAATCAGCAGGTCCAGCCGACCTACGTTCCGGTGCCGTCAGCCGCGCCGGCCGTTGACTGCGAGGTGATTCCGGCGGGGCGTCCGAGCAGCTTGCCCTTGTGGAACAGCGCGCCGGCACGGACCGGAGCGACGAGTTAGGGAGGCTGGTCGAAGGTGACTGTGATGTCTTCGAAGTCTTTGTTGCGCTGGGCTTGTGCCTGATCTGTGTAGGTGCGCCGGTCGCCGGTGGTGAGGGTGACGTTCTCGGTGAACGGTGACAGCAGGGCACGGGGATAGAGCTTGTCGATCCACACGACGTTGATCTCCGCGCACAGCACGACCGAGCACGAGGCGAGGTAGAGGAAGCCGAGGAGCCCGAGGACCACGGCAAACACACCGTTGGTGTCCGAGGAATGACTCACCACCCGGCCGACATAGAGCGAACCGAACCGCTGCAGCAACTGCCACGCGACAGCGGCGACCACCGCGCCGGGAGCGATCTGCAGCCAGCGCAGCGGGCGCACAGTGGCCCATTTGAACGCGATCGCGAACAACCCGGCGTTGACCACGACCGAGGCAAGCAGCAGCAACCAGGCAAACCCGAAGCCGATGCGCCACGCGGCGCCGATCTGGGACAGCACAGTCGATCCGAGGATCAGCGGACCGAGGATGAGCAGCCCGATCAGCCCGCGTATCCGGACCATCAGCGGATTGGGACGTTGGTTGACCGGTACCGCCCAGGCAACATTCATCGCGTTCTGCAGGGCAACCGAGACACCGAGACCACCGAACGCCGCAACGCTGATTCCCGCGATCAGACCGGCGGTGCCGCCGCTGAGCCGCTCCGGGCGGCTGATCTGGTTGCCGATTACCGGAAACTGGCTTAACGCCGAGTCGAGGATGCGCTGTTGAAGATGCGGATCGGCTTTGAGGATCACGCTGAGCACTGTCGTCAGAATCAGCAGCAGTGGAAACAACGACACGAACGCGTAGTAGGTGATCAAGGCGGCAAGGTATCCGCCTTGATCGTCGACGAACTTATAAATCACCGCCAGCGGAAACCCCAACCCACGGTGCCGCTGCTGGAACCTATCGACCCTGGCAACCAATCCGACCACTCATCCCTCGCGGTGTGCCGTGCCGACGGGTAGGTCGGTCAAGCGTGTTGCACGGTAACGCATTGTGCCAGAACCGGATTCAGGCGATATGCGGAGTTCCGCCCGGTGCCAGCGCGTCTTGCAGGGTCTCGAACAGATCGAGTATCTCGTCGAGCCCGGTCACCTCGATCGGCCGTCGCACCTGCGGCGACGCCACCACCCGCAGTCCACCCTTCGCGACAGCCCGCTCTGCGAGCAGCAGCACGCTGAGCCCCGCAGACCCGAAGAAGCTCACTCCTGACAGGTCCACCACCAACAGCATCGGCTTATCGACCAGCACATCTTCGATGCCCGATTGCAGTTGTGGCGCCGACATCGCGTCGACCTCACCGCCAATGGTCAGTATCGCCGCCGAGTCGACCCAGTCCAGGTGTATGTCCAACGCACCGGCCTCGACGCTCATCGCGCCACCGCCGTAACAGTTTCAGTGCAAACCATGCCGCAGTCCGCCCTTACTTCATCAGCTCCCGCCCGGCTGAACCCCTGCATCCTCAAGGGTGGCCGTCGCGTCTGCCTACGATATTCGATGCGGTAGCGATCCGCCCAAACGGATGGCGCAGACCACGTCGCGCCGTCAGCCGCGACCACGGCAAGCCCCTTCTCCGCCCTGCCGCGAATTCGCCGCCAATCGCAAACGATGGGTGCCCACCTGTGGTGACGACCAGCACCTGACTATCCGCAGGGCCGCTCATCAACCTTTACGGTCGCCCCGCGGACCCCAGTGAAACAGCCGATACAGATTCATGTCGTAACCCCATCCGAACGATTTCGGGGTGAACAGACGCGGATCGGCCGGGTTCCACCACCGGGCACGCAGTCGCGCCCACGTCGGACGTCGCCAGTCGTACGGCACCCCCGCCGCCTTCCCCTGCGGTTCGGGGACACGGTCGTCTTCCGAGTTGGCCATCGTGCTCGCGCCCTTCCTGCTGATCACCACAGCTCCCATCGCCACAGCCCGCCACCCTCGAACCTACGCGCCCCGACCCCCAGACGCTGCCTCCCTTCACCGACGGCTTCGACAATCTGTTCAGCAGTGATCACGGTATTGGGGCCGACCGCAATCCAACGCGAGATCAACTGTCGGCCGCCGGTTGCGCCTGATCGAACGCGCGCGTCGCCGCAGCGGGGACTGTTCTGCTCGAGCGACCCGACGACACTGCCGGTCGGGCACGGCTGGGCTCGGATGCCTGGAGTGACCCTGATCGGCGACGCCGCCCACCTCGCGCCCCCGAACGGCGAAGGCGCGAACACGGCCACTGCATCCGTCGTCGTGGTGATGCTGACGCGGCCGACTCCGGTGAAGAAGGTGGCCCGGCTGATGGCGCCGCTGTTCGCGGGCAGGGCGAAACCCCAACCGCCACTGAGCGGAACGTCCACCGAGCCCTGGACAGATACCAGGAGGTAAAGCGCTCGGGCCGGGACGGCGTCGCCCTCGGCCCGAACCAGCGAGCAGACGTCTGAAACTTGTTCTACAAGCAGTACCAGGCGCGGCTGGACGACCGTAAGATCAACGACTTCAACGACATCGTCGGCAAAGCTATCGAAGAGTTACGCGATCGCCCACTCGACGATTCCGAGGCTTATGCACTGATCGTGGTCGACGAAGTGCAGGACTTCACCCTTATGGAGCTGAAGCTGGTGCATCGGGAGGCCGTGCTGCGCTTCGTTCAACGTATCGAGGCCAACAACACCGTCGACGACCTTGACGGCGGGCCCGGATTCGTGCTCCGTGACAGCGAAACCGTACTACCCGGGGGCCCGCGACCACGCCGAACTGCTCGCCCGCCAAACCCTCGTCGCCATGAGCCGCGCCGGTGACTACCTTTGGGTGGCATACCTGACCGACTGACCGCCTCATCGAATGAACACATCGCGCTCAGATCGCTACGTCGCAGACCAACGGTCGTGCAGCGCCTTGGCCAGGTCGAGTAGTCACGGGGTACCGAGACAGCTCAGAGCTCAATTGCAAAGCGCCATAGAAATTTTGGGAACCGTTCGCATCCCAATGGGGAATTCGGCTATCACACAGGGCATTTCGGGAGATGTTCCGTCCTCGGTAACACTACCCACACGCACTCCGATCTCACGCACACACGAATCGAACGTTATGGGGGAACAATGCTCGGCTTCGCAATCATCGATCGGCAACCAGCCGCCGACGCCACCGCTGTCTGGGTGATCAGCCGTACCGGCAACACCAGTGTGAACAACACCAACGCGGTAGTCATCTCACATGAGGATCCCCGCTACGACATAAAAGTTCACGCTCTTACGGCAGGCCGATCGATCGTGCTCACTACTGGGACCGAGCCGCCCATCAGCGTCGCGGACGCCATCCATCTCGACGTGTTCGACGACCTGATCCAGCAGACCGCCACTCACCAAGACCTGATCTGCACAGCGATCGCGAACTACAACACACGCAACCGCAAAGACCTTGTAATCCCAGGCTTTCCGCCTGTGCCTGCGCTTGCCCCGCCGCAAGAGGACGAACCGCAATACCGCGCCCTGGCGTTGGCCAACTACGTCGCCCAAGCGTGGGCGGCGTGGCTGTTCACTGACGAGCAACGGCACCGCCGGACGGTGGCGCCCAAGACGGGCGAAACTCCGTGGATCATGCCGGAAGAACTCAATGGCCCGACCATCGTGGCGTTTCCGGACGAGTTCGTGGGTCTAGTGCGACCGGACCCGGTGGCCTGATGTTCGACTACACGGCTATCGATTTCGAGACTGCGAACTCCTACCGCGGATCGCCTTGTGCGGTCGGCCTCGTCCGCGTCCGCAATGGGGTCGTGGTGGACGAACGCCGGTGGCTGATCCGTCCCCCCGAGGCGGTCAACTACTTCGACGGGTTCAACACCATGCTGCACGGCATCAGCGAGGAAACCGTCTCGCATGCGCCGAGCTGGGCGGAGATCCTGCCGAGGATCGTCGACTACCTCGGCGATGACGTTGTTGTTGCCCACAATGCGGGTTTCGATACCGGTGTCGTCCGATATGCCTGCGCGGTTGACCAAATCGAGTGGCCAGGCCTGCGATTCCTGTGCACGATGGTGCTGTCGCGCCGTGCCCTGTCGTTGCCTTCGTATCGGCTTCCGTATGTCCTGGAATCACTCGGCGGGTCGATCGATGACCATCACGATCCACTCGCGGACGCCAGAGCCGTGGTGGACGTGGTCCGTGGACTGGCCCGAAAACAAAATGCTGTCGACCTCGATGAGCTAGCTGGCTCAGTCGGCGTGCGCATCGGCACGATGGCTGGTGGTATCTACAAAGGCAGCGTCGCGATTTCCGGAGGTACCGGATCCCGGCTCGTACGGCCCGAACTCGATCCGAACGCAGACCCCGACGGCTACCTCTACGGCAGGGTCATAGTTTTCACCGGCACCCTGATGTCCATGACTCGGCAGGTCGCCTGGCAAGAGTGCGCCCGAGTCGGCGCGCGGACCGACGAAGATGTCACGAAGAAGACGAATGTCCTCGTAGTGGGCGATATCAACCCTGCCGTGCTCCGTCCAGGTTCGAACGTTACTGGCAAGGCTCGCAAAGCATTCGAGCTTCAGGATAAAGGCCAGGACATCGAGGTAATGACCGAGGACGATTTCCTCAGATGTCTAGTTGGCAAACCGCTCGACGAGATCGCGCTGGCCGGTGAGAACGAATCGAATCGCCAAACTCCGACACCGGTGCCAACTCGACTGCGCTCGGTCTCCCTGGAGGAGCGGCCGAAGCCCAAACCGCCAAAACCATTGCACCGCAAGCCGGTCCCCACCGATCAGATCTGTTCGGCCAAAGGCTGTGCCGACACGGCCGCGTTCAAGACCCGCACCAAACCAACGTGGTGCGAGCAGCACATCGCCGTAATTCAACGAGCCTGCGGCCTCGACCCGATGGAGCCGTTCACCCATCCCGACAGCTGGCAATTGACTCGTTGCCGCACATGCACAGTCGAAGCGCACTACCGGTTCAACTACACCGTGGACAAGCGCAGCTACGGTGAGCTGACCTGTCGAGCCTGCTACTGGCGCAAGTGGGCGGCCGACGCCAGAGCCGTGCAGGGACATTGGGCCGAGCTAGAGCCCGTGCCCTACACAGACGCTAAAGCCCTCGCCGAGGACAACGGATTCGACTATCTCGGTCCGCTCACCGCACCATCCTTTGCCGACGACCCGCATCACACCCGATGCCGCCGCTGCGGCAAGCTCAGTGCGGAACGGCTCGGAGACATCGGATTCGGCTGTACGTGCACCCGCTCAACTTCTCGATGAGGACAGTCATCAGTGCGGCGGGTATAGAGAACCGATCCATGTCAGCACGTGGTGCCGGACAAGCCGCATACTTCGGTCGCGCAGACCGGGCAGGTGCTCGATCCCGACATCGTGGAGGCACGATGCAGGAAGCTGGTGCGGTGGGGAAATCTGATTCCGTCCCTTCGTGATTCGCGAGTCAGCACGGTTGCCGACTATCTGCGCGCCAGGTCGCGATATCAGGTATCCAGCCTGGGCGGACGTGTTCATCGCAGCGCGATCGAGATCATGCAGGCCAGCAATGGTGCCCGTGAGGTCGCACGGGAATTGCTGGGGCAGATCGCCGCAGGCCATTGGAACGCACCGGTCACGTGATCGCTGGATCGATCAAACTCGAATCGAACGATGAAGCGGCGCAACGGTTATCGGGGATACCGGATGTTCTGAGCCGCAGCGACTCCTCCGCAGTGCCGACCACCGCGGCGCAGCCACTTCGCCCAGCGCGCACAGCGGCATAGCCGTGTGTTCGGTCTGATCTCCACCGCCTCTACCGATGTGGTCGTGGGGCGCCGTAGGTGGGTCAGCTTGCGGTGAGATCTTGGCTTCTACCGGGCAGGGCTGTTCTTGCCCGTGCGGTGCACGGTCTCGATGCCGGCGAGGATGAGATTGATGCCGTTGAGGAACTGTTCGCGGTCGTCGTGGTCGCGCAGGTGCGTTCTGGCTTTGTGCACGGATGGGTATCTAGCGGGGTCGAGCTGTGCCCACTGCGCGGCGACGGTGGCGAGGAAAGTTGATCGGTCCATCTTGTTGTTGGCGAGCGTGCGGGCATTCGCGGCGTTCTGCCCGGCGACGCCGAGAATGTAGTTCACGAGCACCCCGGCGGAGTCGGATAACCCTTGTTGAGGCACGTCGAGTGCCTGCAGTTGCTCGCTGATGCTTTCGTAGATGTCCAACAGTGCCGGTCGCCAAGGCTCTCGGGTGAGTTGGCCACCGACCCAGGGGTGGGCGACGATCGCATCGAACAGGCCGAGCGCGATGGCACGCAGCACTTCTCGGGGCTCGGCGTCGGCGACGAGGTCGGTCACGATGGGGGTGATGACGTGGTCGGTGGCCGCGGCGAGCAGGTCGTTGCGGTCCGCGACGTGGTGATATATCGCCCCGTATCCGGTGGACAGCTGCACGGTGAGCGCTCGCAGGGTCAGTGCGTCCTCGCCCTCGGCATCGAGTATTTCGGTAGCGGCCTCGACTATCACGTCCCTGGTCAGCGCCTCCTTGCGTCGGGGGGCTCGTCGAGACTTGGTCGCCATGGGATCCATTCTGCCACGTATGGATCGCCGCTCCAAACTTCTGCTAGCGTTGTTGGAGTGGCAATCCACCATCTCGGAGGAACACGATGAATACCGCGATTACCGTTGTCGGAGCCGGCCTCGGCGGTCTCGTCCTGGCCCGCGTCCTGCACACGCATGGCATCCCGGTCACGGTCTACGAAGCGGAGGCCTCGGCGGGTGCGCGTACCCAGGGTGGGCTGCTCGACATCCACCCCTGGAACGGCCAGCCAGCGCTCGAGGCGGCCGGCTTGATCGAGAAGTTCCGCGGTCTTGTGCTGCCCGGCCGCGAGTCCTATCGAGTTCTGGACCGGACAGGGACTGTTTTGCTCGATCGACCCGACGACGGCACGGGGGAGCGTCCCGAGGTGTCGCGCGGCGAGCTGCGCCAGATGCTGTTGGACTCGCTTCCGGACGGCATCGTGCACTGGGGGCGCAAGGTCAGCGGCGTACAGGCACTCGGCGAGAGCCGCAACGAGCTGCGCTTCACCGACGGCGCCGCCGTCGTCACGGGCGTGCTGGTCGGGGCAGACGGGGCGTGGTCGCGGGTTCGACCGGTGTTATCCGACGCCACCCCGCAGTACGTGGGCGTCACGTCGGTCGAGTACTTCCTATTCGATGCGGACACCCGTCATCGCGCCACGGCCGAGGCGGTCGGCGCCGGGTCGATGTTCGCGCTCGCGCCGGGCAAAGGCTTCCTTGTTTATCGGGAAAGGGGCGGCACTCTGCACACCTACGTACAGCTCGCAGCGCCACAGGACTGGCTCGCCGACACCGACGGCGCAGCTGTGTCGGCGCGGATCGTCGCCGAGTTCGACGGGTGGGCGCCCGAGTTGACAGCGCTGATCACCGACAGCGACACCACACCGGCCATCCGGCCCCTCTACACACTGCCGGTCGGGCACCGCTGGGCTCGGATGCCTGGAGTGACCCTGATCGGCGACGCCGCCCACCTCGCGCCCCCGAACGGCGAAGGCGCGAACACGGCCATGCAGGACGGAGCCGAACTCGGCCAGGCCATCGCCGCGCACCCCGACGACATCGAGGCCGCGCTGGCCGAGTACGAGCAGGCCATGTTCTCGCGTGCTGCCGCTGAAGCGGGCGGCGAGGATATTTACGACGTCATGATCGGCGACGGCGCGCCCCACAGCTGGATCGCCATGATGAACGTCGCCGAGCAGGCATCGTGAGCGCCGCTACCGCGTCCCTTGCGCCGAAACCGCGAACGTTCGAGAGTGCGGTGGATCAGCCGGCGTAGAACTCGGCGGCGGGCATCACCTGGTGTGGCATATCCGTCGTCGTGGTGATGCTGACGCGGCCGACTCCGGTGAAGAAAGAGGCCCGGCTGATGGCGCCGCTGTTCGCGGGCAGGGCGAAACCCCAACCGCCACTGAGCGGAACGTCCACCGAGCCGGAGTCTCCGGTGTCGAGGTTGGTCCAGTGTGCGGTGACGGTCACCGTGCAGGGGGTGTAGATGAAGGCACGGTGCTGGAAGCCGTACCAAATGCCGACTGTGCCAAGCGGACCGAGATCGGGGCGGCTCTGCGCGTTGCCGTTGATCTCGGTAGGGATGGGAAAGTCACGGCAAGCGGTGGGAGTGTTCGCCAGCTGAGCGCCGTAGGGTCCGGCCGCGCTCGCGGTTGTGCCGGACGAAAGCAGTGCTGCGGCGACGCACGCTCCGATGATCGGCATCCGAACGAGCGTATTGCGGTGTCGCATGGTGTCTCCTAAGAATTGACGGGGAAACGCATTCGATCTGAGTGCCGCCGTATTCGGGTCTCCGTCCGGAGTCGTGGATCGCACATCCCAACGGCAACGTCACAAACCCAGACACATCGCGTCACGCGTCGGGACGGTACACCGAACCGGGGCGCGCCCACAGAATTGCGGGCACGGATACAGCAACTCGCTCGACGGTCCCCGCGGTGCTGGATGAGCTACCGCACCAACGTCTTTGCCGCATCGGACAGTGTTGGCGGCCCGCAGTGTTGCCGCTGAGAGCCTCGTCGTCACCACCGAGCCCGACTACCCCTCGTGACCGACTTTCTAGACGGCCGCACGACAGGGCGCATGATCCTCGTGGACGGCGCGCCGATCATCTACTCATATCTGAACAACGCCGTGAACTGCGCCGCCGCGAAAGTCGGGTTTCCGTGAGCGCGGGCACCGACAAGAGCGGATTCGAGCGATCTGGAATGGACACGAGGAGCCGACCGAACGCCCGCACCACAGGCGATGCCGGATGTTACGCGAGCGTTCGGTCGGCCCGGCTCGACCCTAGCCAGGCCGTCACTCCGACGGCTTGTTTGACGATGGCGAACCGCTAGTTTCCGATTTGCAGTGCTGCTTGCATTCAGATTCACTGTCGAACCTGTTGCCGTTTCCTTGGCATCCGCCGTACACGAACCGCTTGCACGTCCCGGTCTTGGAATCGTGGTACCACTTCATACGCTGACGGTTGTGCCGCTGGCGCATGCCACCGTATGGGATGGCTCCGCGACCGAGGCTCCACCCGGAATCACGGCTAGCAGTAAACCAGCTGATACAGCGACTGTCCCGAACGTGACACGCGAACGCCAGCTCTGAGTCATGCAGCATTATCGCTCACTCGTTCCGACTGAAGTCAGGATGGATGGGTGCGATGCAAAACGACTTACGCTGATTTTCGGCCCCACCTCGAGCATCCAGCAACAAGGCCGGACCGCGAGCCGACAACGTCGTCGACTCCATGCCAGGACAACTCGCCCCGGCAGACTAGTTGCGTTTGCAAGAAGTGCCGGTCAGTTTCCTATCCGTGACGACAGTTTTGGCGCAAAGCACGGACCTGGAGGACTTTCCGCGCCTGCGGTACAAAACGACGGTGTTCGTTGCTTCTCCCTTGCTGTTTGCGTGTCCACCTGTCGGGTAACACGCCGTGCCTGTGATCGTGCCGTCATTGAGTGTGGCGCTATCGCAGTTGTAAGTCGTCTGGTCTGCCGCATTGGCATCCGGTGCTGTCAATAGCCACGACCCGGCAGCCAACCCAAAAACGGTCACGAACGCTGTGAGTCGCCCAGAAGTGAAAGGCAATCTGTCCTCCTGATCGTCGGGGCAAACCAGCCAACCTGACTCGCCTCCGATGACCTATTCGTTCCCGGACAGCCTTCGGATCGGCTCTTATCAGGTATCACTGCAGCCGCCCTCTAACGACATCATCGAGAATCTCCCGCCTCCTCAATCGGCCCGATGAGCTGACTTCCGTACGAACGAGTAGAGCGTGATGTGACACGACTGTCGAGCGCCGCCGCAACCGGTTCGATCTTCCTCCGGAGCAGACGCGCGCGCATCGGCATTCGCGTGCGTTGGGAACCCGTGTCTACCAACAGATCTGGGCAACCGACCAACGTGTGCTCCGCAGCATAATCGCTTACTCGCCCTAACTGAACTCAGCTTGGACGGATGTAGCATTTCCCGGCGCTTCAGCAGCGCATCGGTGTCGGTTGCCGATCAGTCCGTTGGGTCGACATAGTCGGCCTCTCCCCATGGCCCAATTGTCTGCCGGTGCGACCTGGCTCAGGCAAGTCCATCACCACCACCGCATCGAATAACTGGGGTCTTATCCAATGCTCCACTCACCCCGTCTGATCAGGGGCCGACAGCCGCTCATCAGAGATCGGAGATTGCAGATGCGCAGGGTCATAGCCCTCCCCATCGTTATCGGCGCGTTCGCCGCAGCCTTGCTCAGTGTCGGACTCGCTGGTCCCGCCAACGCCGACTCCAAAACAGACGCATGCGCCGCAAATTCAGCCGCCTACGGCCAGTTCAAGGACTGCCTGAAGACCGGGAAGACGAAGTCCATCCGGGTCTGGAAGAAGAAGGGCGGTTCTGCTGCGGCACCGCTGATCCCGGGATAGGGCCCACGATCCTTTGAGCCGGTGGGATCGCAGTTTCCTCCAGCGCGGTCCCACCGTCGCTGTCGACCAGCTCGGCGTAGGTACCCAGTTCGTTGGTTACTTGTAGATCGTCGAAGTGATGTCCTACGAGTGTTCGGCCGACCGCATATTGAGGGTCGGTCGAACGCTCGCGCATCGGCATTTGCGCGTCGGGAAAGTGCTGTCAGCCAACCATTTTGGACGACTGACCAACGCGCGCCACGCGGCAATAGCGTGTGTTTGGAGGCGATCGCCAGGACTGAGACGAGGGGTCGTTGAACGCCTCAGCTGTGCGGGTAATCCGCTGCTGCGCAGTCCAGTTCCGTAGCGGTGGCTCTATCTTTCCGGTCGCCGATCCGGGCATGCTCGGGACTGGACAACCGGAATCGATTGGCGGATTGGAGTCCGACCGCGTCTGCCGGGTCGTGAGCTAGGCCGAAACCACCCATATGGCAGCCCGGCATCCAGGGCGCGGGCCAGCATCCGGGGTGGCTAACCGGGTTTGGTGGCGACTACTTAACCCACAAGCCCGGTACCGACTTCGCACTGTCGGTACCAGCAGGGGTCGGCGGAGGGTTTAGGTGGGGGGAGCGGCAGTGAACCATACCGGCCCGTATTTGACGCCGTCGCCGTCTTGCACAAGAAAGTCATAGTGGCCCGGCTTGGTGGGGGTGAACTGGATACTGGCTGAAGTGGTTCCCGGAGGCGTTGTTACGGAGCCGACAATGGTGGCGAGGTCTGGATGAAGAAGCGGATCGATGTCATGGTCTGGATCATATGTAGCGAGCAGATTGACGGGCTTTTCGAACCGGTGATGTGGAGGATCCGGGAAGTTGACCGTGAACGTATACGCCGAGTTCACATAGTAGGCGTCGGAACTCGTTGTTGGCACCCCGCCGCATACCGTCAGGGTTACGGCACCACTGAAGTCACAGGCACCGGCCTGCGGTGCCAGAAACACCGTGGCAACAGCAGCGGCTGCAACGAACCCAGCGACACCGATGCCCGGCCGACCGATACGTGTGTTCATCAAGTACTCCCATTCCTCACCGTCGGACTGGCGGCGACCCCGAAATCCAGCCCCGGCCCGAGGAGTTGGCCTCGGATAGCTGGAATCGTCCCATCATCGAGTGCGGGCCAATAGACCTCATGATTGGGGGGTTTGTCCCCAGTCCAGAGGAAACACGAACCGCCGCAGTCGATTTCGTTGTCAGCCCGAGCGAGGTGACAAAGCGGGGGCAGCGACGAGAAGGGTCGACCACGCCGCGATCTCTTGTACGCACTCCAGCTGGGCGACGCACCCGCCCGGCCGCGAAACGGCTCCCGACCCATGTCCGTGGATATCGGCGGAAACGGGCGGATACGACGTAGTGCGGGCTCCACGCATCCCAGCTGTGGAGAATCCATCGTTTGGTGACAACGTCGGGCACCGACTTCGAACACGCGCTCCGCGGCTATTACCGCGTGTTGACGTGGTATCAGCGGGCGGCTAGGTGCTCATCCACCCGTGAATCTTCGGAGAAGAGCTCGCCCATCCGGCCAATTGTATGGATGAACGGCAGCCCGGGATGGTGCGGTGACCGATGCGGACAGCGCCGGCTGCGGCATGCACCACATTCGGCATTTGCGTACGTTGAGAAGTGCTGTCAGCCAACCAGTTTGGACGAATGACAACGCGCGATAGGCGGCAGAGTCGCGCGTTGCGTGTGCGATGCCGCCTAGTCTGTCTGCATGCGACGCTTCGACGACGAGGACCTCACCGGCGCAGAGTTCCGCGAGTGCGACCTGAGTAGAGCCCGGCTGGTCGGCGTGGTCATGCAGGACGCTGAGATCGACGGTTTGGTCACCAATCTCGTGGTCAACGGGGTCGAGGTAATGTCGTACGTCGAGGCGGAGCTCGACCGCCGTCACCCGGTGCGGTTACTGATCCGCTCCGATGAGCCGGCCGACCTGCGACAGGCCTGGCGGCAACTGCGGGACGACTGGGCGACGACCAGCGAGCGCGTCCGGTCCATGCCCGAGAACAGCGAGCATCACGGCGTCGACGGCGAGTGGTCGATGGTCGAAACCCTGCGTCACCTTGTCTTCGTGCACGACTCCTGGTTCCGGCGCTGCGTGCTCGGGCTCACCGAGCCGTTCACGGCCATGGGACTGGGTGCACCGTTCGTCATGGACCAGGAGAACGGGCTCGACCCGTCCACCCAACCGAGCCTCGACGAGGTGCTCGCCGTGCGCAACCGGCAGGCTTCGGGGATCGAGACGTGGCTGGCCGAGGTCACCCCTGATCAGCTCGCGCAGACCGCGCCGGTGCCCGACGACGACAGATGGCCCCCGTACGCCAAGGGGCGGGCAGTGCGGCAATGCCTCGGTACCCTGCTCAACGAGGAATGGGCTCACCACGGGTTCTGCAAACGCGACCTGGACAAACTGTCGCGTCGGTAGTCTGCATTGGGTTCAGAGCGGGATCTCACTGGCGATTGGGAGTATCCCGACGACGCGGGCTCCATTGTGCTGGCCGATCCCGACGGAAATCCGATTTGAGTCATCGCCTGAGCCACTAGATGGTGGCACGCACGCTCATCGGCGCGCTTAGGGAAGTGCTGTCAGCCAACGAATTTGGACGGCCGCCCAACGCGCGCCCAGCGGCTAGTTAGAGACTGGTGTCAGGATCAGATCCCGGCCAGGATTTGGTTCAGGTGCCCGGTGGGGTGCTCTCTCAGCGGCTGCCCACCGTCGTGATTGGTGTGGCTCTCTAATTGGTTTGCCTCCCACCGGGTGCCGTGCCGGAGTGGCTCGAAAGGGATCTGCCCCACGCTCGAACTAGCAATGCCCTCCCGGCACGGACACCAACACGATCGCAGACCACGGGAGGCCACGGCGATGACCGTCATCATCGGAATGGATCCACACAAACGCTCGGCCACCATCGAAATCATCGACAAAACCGGACGGATCCTAGCCACCGGCAGATACGGCACCGACACCGACGGCTATGCGGAAATGCGCACCGCCACACAACGATTCACCGACCGGATCTGGGCGGTCGAGGGCTGCAACGGTGTGGGCCGTCACCTCGCACATCGCCTGATCCATGACGGAGAAACCGTCTTGGACGTTCCCACGAAACTCTCCGCGCAAGTGCGGGTCTTCGCCACCGGCAACGGCCGCAAAACCGATCCGGTCGACGCGCACTCAGTTGCCCTCGCAGCCTTGCACGCACCGAATCTGCGTCGCGTTGCCGCTGATCCGGAACTGATCGCGCTCGGCATGCTCGCCGATCGACGCGACGGGCTCGGTCACGCTCGCACCGACACCCTCAACCGCCTGCACCGGGTACTGCTGGAACTGATTCCCGGTGGCGCCAAGAAGTTCCTCTCCGCCCGCCAAGCCCGCGAACTGCTCGCCACGATCACCGCGACCGACCCGGTCACCACGGTCCAGCAGCGATTGGCGACGGAATTGATCGAGGACCTCGAAACCATCGACCGCAGGATCAGAGCCGCCGACAAAGAACTACGCCAGCTCGTCCTCGACCGCGGCTCGACGCTGATGGATTTGAATGGCATCGGACCTTCCAGCGCGGCAAGGCTTTTGGCCGACACCGGCGACATCCACCGCTTCGCCAACCGGGACCGGTTCGCCTCCTGGAACGGCACCGCACCCCTGGACGTCTCCTCCGGAGAACAACAACGCCACCGGCTCTCGCGCGCCGGCAACCGCAAAATCAACCGGGTCTTGCACATCATGGCCGTCGTCCAACTACGCCACCCCACCGCCGGCCGGGTCTACTACGACACCCGCAGAACCAGCGGAAAGACGTCGATGGAAGCACTACGCGCGCTCAAACGCAGACTCTCCAACACCATCTACACACGCATGCTCACCGATCAACGACAACGCGAATGGGCGGGCCCGGGAGGGCAATCGGGGACGACTCTTGACTCCAGCGCGACCGGCTCAACCCCGCACACCGGCACTTCGGACAAGCCACAACCTGGACTCACCACCAACAAGAATAACCCGACCTGCAAACCACACCTTGACACGAGAGACCTCCGATTCCGCTAACTGTCAAGCTGCGGCGGATGTCGTTGGCGTGGTGGGAGGTTTGAACCGTCCCCACTTTCCGGCCGGCTTCATGGTTGAGTCATCACCGGCTGGGATGGCTGTTGTTGAGCGTAATAGGCGGCTTCGTACTCGACGGGTGGGATATGGCCGAGCAGGCTGTGCAGCCGCTGGTTGTTGTACCAGTCGACCCATTCCATCGTCGCGTACTCGACATCGTCGAGCGCCCGCAGTGGCCCGGTGAGAAACGGGCTGTCACGGGCGAGGGCTTCGGTCTTGAACAGCCCGATCGTCGACTCCGCCAGGGCGTTGTCGTAGGCATCGCCGATACTGCCGATCGAGGCCGCAATCTGTTCTGCGGCAAGGGTTTCTGCGAATCTTATCGAGGTGTATTGCGATCCCGCGTCGCTGTGATGGATCAATCCATCCTCAACGGCGTGACCATCGTGATCGCGCCGCCACAGCGCCATTCTCAGTGCGGTGGTGACCATGGCAGTGTCCTTGATCGTGGCGGCCTGCCAGCCCACGATGGAACGGGAGAAGCAGTCGATCACGAACGCCACATACACGAACCCCGACCAGGTGGGCACGTAAGTAAAGTCGGTGACCCACTTGCGATTTGGCTCGGTTGCGGTGAAGTCGCGGTCGAGAAGGTCCGGGGCGCGGCGATGACCGGCGCCTTTCCCGCCGATCGTGGTGCGGTGTTTGCCGCCGCGGACCACGCCCGACAGACCTTCGTCACGCATGAGTCGGTCGACGGTGCCGATCCCTACCTGGAGGCCCTGGCGGCGCAGATACGGGGTCATCTTGCGGCGCCCATACATTCCCTCGGGCGTGCCGATGGTGGCCAGCAATGCGTCGGTCAGGCGCGCGTCGGTCACTGTCCGCGCCGAAGCCGGCGCGGTTTTCCAGTTCCGATAGGTTCGTCCGGCGACCTGCACGCCCTGCTCGGTGAGCACGCGACAGATCGGATCGACCCGGAAACCCAGCCCCCGCATCTGATCGATGAACGCACAGATCACCGGCGGCGCGGGTCGATCTCCCGCGCGAAGAAAATCGAGGCAGCTTTCAGAATCTCGTTGGCCTCCTTCAGATCTCGGACTTCGCGTTCGAGTTCTTTGATCCGCGCCTGCTCCGCACTCGTCACACCGGGAGCCTTCCCGGTGTCAATCTGGGCCTGCTTCACCCAGACCCGCAACGACTCCGGGTGGACACCGAGCTTCGGGGCGAGCGCCTGGCAGGCGGCATACGCCGACGGATACCCGTCGAGGCGGTCCAGCACCATCTTCACCGCACGCTCACGCTGCTCGATCGGATAACGCTTGGGCATGGCCCACATCCTTCACAAGGAAAGAAGCGGCCGAAAAGCCGGGGCGGTTCAGTTGGTTGAAAGCTTTTGTCGGGTCGTAGGTTTGGCCGGTTTGCAGGCAGTGGTAGAGCTGTCCGAGCATTTTGTTGAACAGGTGCCGGACCGCGGGGGCGTGCCGGTCGCCGTGGTCGCGGCGACGCCGGTAGTGCTCATAGGCCGGACCGGACAAGACAACCAGGGTGGTACCCCACACCCAGCCGACGGCCGCGAGGCGATCGTTTTTGATCCGGCGGTGGGTGATGGAGATGGTCTTGCCGGATGCTCGGGTGACCGGCGCCGAGCCGGCATAGGCCTTCAACCCTCGGGCGTTGGTGAAGCGGGTGCGGTCGTCGCCGAGCTCGGCGAGCATCCGAGCCCCGGTGAGGTCGGCCAAGCCAGGGAAACTGGTGATGATGGAGTAGTCGCGATGTTTGCGGAACTCCTCGGCGGCGGCCTGCTCCAGGTCAGCAGCACCGGCACAGGCGGCATCGAGCATGGCCAGCAGTGCCACGGCTTGGCGGCCCATCGCAGTTTCCACCAACTCTGGTTGGCGCAGTTGCGGTTTGCGCAATCCGTCGACGATGTCGGCGGCGAGTTGGTCGATGCCGCGTTGACGTCCGGCCCGGCGCAATGCCGCTGCGACGCGGGTCTTGGTCAGTTTCATCGCTCGCGCCGGGGTTGGCGCGATCGAAAGAACAGCTCGCGCTTCAGCTTTGGCGAGGTTGGTGACAGATCTCGCCGCGAAGGTGGTCAGGAACGATGGGTAATACTCGCGCAACAGAGAGCGCAGCTCGTTGCTGGCCTTGGTTCGCCGCCAGATCGCATCCTGCTGCGCCCGAGCCAACACCGTGATCGCCTGGGCGAGTTCGCTATCGGCAGGCAGTTGTCGGTGAATATGGGCATCGACACGCAAAATGTTGGCCAAGGTCATCGCGTCGAGGTGATCGGATTTCGCGCGGGCCAGGCTACGGCGTTCGCGATAACGCGCGACCGCCATCGGGTTGATCGCGAAGACCGGTCGCCCGCTTGCGCGCAGCGCGGCGACCATCAGCCCGCGCGAAGTCTCGATCGCAATCGGGATCGGATCCTGGGCGGTGTCACCGGCCTCGGCCAGTAGTTCGACCAGCTCGGCGAAACCCGTGGGGTCGTCGGCGATCCGTTTCTTCGCCACCAGCACACCGTCGCGATCGACGACCGCGATGTCGTGATGGCCTTCGGCCCAGTCGATTCCGCAATATCGGTTCAAATCCGTCCTCCATCAGATGGTTACCGCTGGTCGAAACCCTGGCGAGAACGCGCAGCACCCTACTTACGAGCCTGTTGGGCTTGCCTCCGATGAGCTGTTCGCGATCCCAGCGCACCCGCACGGCACCGGTCTGCATCAGAGCTCGACAGGCTCTCGATTCAGCAGGGCGTCTGGTCGCGCGGGAGGGCTCGAACCACGAACAATCTCAGCTGCTCACCAACGCTGGAGCCGGAAGACACACCGCGCCAACCGGATCCGCCGTCAGAGAGAGGTCCGGGCGCGGCGCCCGCGGCCTTTATGAAGGCCTCAAGGACCAAGGGGTGCCAAAGGGGTCACCGCACCGGACCTGAACGACCGACCTCACAGAACGGATCGTTCGGAGATAAGTAGGGGTGCCAGTTGCGGACGCTCTAGAGGCGCTGGTGACAGTATCGGTTCAGGGTGTGGTGGTGGCGCGGGTGCGGTGGTCGCGGATCTCGTCGTGGTGGTCGGCGGCCCAGCCGATCAGGGAGGCGACGATCTGGTGGAGGCCGCGCCCGAGTGGGGTGAGGGTGTATTCCACGCGCGGGGGGACTTCGGCGTAGGCGGTGCGGGTGATCAGGCCGTCCTGCTGGAGTTGGCGCAGGGTGAGGGTGAGCATGCGCTGGGAAATGCCGGAGGCTCGATGGTGCAGGTCGGTGTAGCGCAGGGGTCCGGCGTCGAGCGCGGCGATGACGAGCAGGCTCCACTTGTCGCCGACGCGGTCGAGGACCTTGCGGATGAAAGCCATCTGCTCGGCGGGGATGTTCGCGCACGGGCCTGCCGCGGCCGCCGCTCCCGAACTGTCGCTGACGTCCATGGCACACATTCCTCTCCGTCACGCACACCGCTGTGCATTTTGTATCGCCTCCGATACTGGCCCATCATGGCGCTACGAACAAAATGTTCGTATTGGAGGTGTGTGCCGGAGGTAGACATTCGGTCCCCAATGGCACTACCCCCCAACAACTCTGGAAAGGCCCGAAACCTCTCATGTCTTACCTGCTCCACATCGATACTTCCGCACTCGGCGAGGGCTCGGTCTCGCGTCAAGTCGCCCAGTCCTTCCGTGACCAGTGGCAGGGGCCGGTCGTTCACCGCGACCTGGCCGTGACCCCCGTGCCGCACCTGAGCGCGGCGGGCGTCACCGCTCGCGTCACCGACCCGGCCGCCCGCACTGTCGAGGAGGCCGAGGCGCTGGCGATCCAGGACGAGCTGATCGAGGAGTTCCTCGGCGCCAGCGCTTACCTGTTCACCGTGCCGCTCTACAACCTCACCGTGCCGTCGGTGTTCAAGGCGTGGCTGGACCAGATCCTGGTCATCGGCCGCACCATGAACCTCACCGGACCCGTGTCGACGACCGGTCGCCCCGCCGTGGTGGTCTCTGCCCGTGGCGGCGGCTATGGACCGGGCACCCCGAAGGAAGGCATGGACCATCTGGTCCCCACACTGGAACACATTCTGGGAGAGCCCATCCTGGGTCTGGACCTCACCGTCATCACCCCCGAACTCACCATGGCTGCGCATGTGCCGGTGATGGCGCCGCTGCTGCCGCTGCACGAGGCGTCTATGCGCGAGTCACACGATCAGGCCCGCCGGCTGGGCTCGGCCCTGTCCGGCCGGTCCGCTGCCTGATCCGCTCCCGACCGGTCCACAAAGGCGGTCGGCTCCCTCGCCCCTGCACGAGATGTCACGACCACGCCTGGCGCCCTGCGCATTCTGACACCTCATTCCACCTTACGGAGACACCATGCCCATCCAACGTCTCAACCACGCCGTTCTCTATGTCCGCGACGTCGAGCGCAGCGCGGGGTTCTACCGCGCTGTTCTCGGATTCCGTCCTGTTTTCACACTTCCCGATGCCGCGTTCCTGCAAGCCGAAGGATCCATGAACGACCACGATCTCGGACTGATTCAACGGGGCGGTCAAGCCGAGGACTCCGCAGCGGGACAGCGCACCGTCGGGCTCTATCACTTGGCCTGGGAAGCGGAAACCCTGGCAGAGCTCCGTCAGATCAGAGGCAAACTGGTCGGTGCGGGCGCGTTGGTGAGCGAGATGGATCACGGCACGACGAAATCGTTGTACGCGAAGGATCCGGACGGGCTCGAGTTCGAGGTCTGTTGGCTGGTACCGGCGGCACTGATCGCGGCCGACGACCACCAGCTGGTCGGCGACCCTCTCGACTTGGACGCCGACATCCGAAGGTTCGGCGCCGACACCCGCAGCGGTGTCGGTGTGTCCAGCCCTGTGCAGCATTGATCTCGAATCACATCGCGTCGAGTTCCTCAGGTAGCGCGAATCAACCTGGTTTCGGGGCTGACCTCGTGCAGGACCTGGTGGACACCGGGCACCGGTTCCTGCGTGAAGTGCAGGAACACAGCGCCGACGAATAGTGGTCCCGGACTCGCCAAAAATCCAGCGAGGCTTGGGATGTGCTGGTAGAGGATGATTCGCCAGCGCCAGTGCCGGGTGGTTGGTACTCGGCAGCCAAGCCGAGCACCAACCACACCTACCCCAGCCCGAACCCGGCACCACACCATCGCTGCCGGTCAAGCCATATCCGTTGTTTTTGCACCGAAACTACTGGGACCCTTGTTGGAAAACGCCCTGGAGATGCACGCTCATCGGAATGAGCGCGCGTCCGAAAGGTCGCGCGCTTCTCAACATCAAGCGTGTTCGGGGAAGCCAGATGCGTTGTCAGACAGGTCGATCAGTCCGGGCCTGCGGAACGCACGCGCAGCGGTAATTGAGGACGTTCGCGGGCCGCTGCATTAGTCTCGTCGCACTGCCTGGAACGTGCGAAGGTCACTGACCCGTTGCGAGATCCACGATTGGCCCGGTGGTGCGTGTATGTGCTTGGCGTGGATGTCGGCTATGTCGTCGTACCACTTGCGAAGGCGCAGCAGGGCTGTCAGGAAGGTGCCGTCGTCGAGTGCGCGCCCGATTGTTCCGTCATGGAATCGCTCAGCGTGCGTGATCACGGTCAGCATTCGGCAGACATCGGCGACCGGTGCATCGGCCAACCCTCGGCCGCCTTGATAGCGTTGGATGCCGTCCCAGTTCGGCCAGTCGAATCTCACACGCGAATTCACTTGGAACAACGCCTGTTTGACGCGCTCCACGGCGTCGCTGTAGCGGGCGTAGGGCATACAAAGGGAACCGTCGGCGTTCTGGGTGCAGATTTCCCACGGGCTGGGTTGCTCGGCGAGTAGATCATCGACTGCGGACCACAACAGCCGCCAGCACTCTGGCGGCGAGCGGAGCAACTGGCCCTTGATATCGAAATCGCTCGGCTCGACCCCTGCACGATACCGTCGAGCGCGTCTTATCCTGCCCGGACCGCCCGCCCTGCGGCTATGAGCGGATATCGCCGAAGTCAGCATCCTTGCGGGCCCGGTCGGGGCGCAAGATCATCCGACGTGGCGGCAAGAGTCCTGAGCTGGGATGCTCAGTTACGGAACGGCTTTCAGTGATGGTGCGCTGGCCGGGTTGCCGACAGCGGGAGTGCCAGGCATGGTGTACGACATCGCGGGTGCGGCCGGGGCCCCGCTAGGGACGCATCACGAGCTCTCGGGCGGGGCGATGCTGCTGCACCGGTCCGGCACCGGCGGCCGCCCGTGGTGTTCCTGGCCGGTGGCGGGATGTCTGGCCTGTACTACTGGGCCGTGCACAACCTCGTCGCGGAGTTCACCACCAGCGTGATCTACGACCGGCTCGGCCTGGGCTGGGCTGGGCTGGAGCGAGTTGGTTGACCTGCCGCGCAGCGGCACGCAGGTGACCGACGACCTGCATGAACTGCTGCGCGTCGCGGCTGTGCCCCGCCCGTGCGTGCTGGTCGGGGCGAGGTCGATTCCACGATCGGCGTGCAAGCCGGAAGAAATCCTCAACCCGCCCACCTCGGTACGACATCCGCAACTCGGCAGACGTTCCAGAAACTGTGGCGGCCAACGGATCTGGACGGCCGACCAACGCGCGCTCGGCGGCAGGAGAGGATGTCTTGGTGGGCAGAGGATCTCGTATGCGCGCGACAGCGGGGTGTGCATAGGGTGGTCTTGTATGTCGGCTCGGGCGCGCAAGTGCCATGCCGGTCAGGTGAACGGGGAAGACGCGATGACATCGCATGCAGGTATGGCCGGTCGGACTTATGTGGTGACCGGATCGGCGTCTGGCATAGGCGCGGCGACCGCTGCGCTGCTTCGCCAGAGCGGCGCCAAGGTCATCGGTTGCGATCTCGCCGATGCCGATGTCCACGCCGATCTGTCCTCACCCGCGGGGCGGCGATCTCTTGTCGATCAGGTCAGCGAATACGGCGCGATCGATGCTGTGCTGGCGATCGCCGGTGGTGGCAAGACCGGAATGCTGGAAACCAATTATTTCGGCGCGGTGGCGACATTGGAGGGCCTTCGTCCGCTGCTGGCGCAGAGTCCCGCGCCCCGGGCAGTAGCGGTCTCGTCGACCTCGTCGCTGGCACCAGCCGACGAGCACCTCATGCAAGCATGCCTCGAGGGCGACGAAGCAGCCGCGGTTGCCTATCTGGGCGCCAACCCGTCGGCCGGGGGCGCGACTGCGGGTTACGGTACCGCCAAGCGTGCCTTGAATCGCTGGATACGCCGGACCGCCCCGACCGCTGAGTGGGCTGGATCGGGCATCGCGCTCAACGTCGTTGCTTCGGGTGTCGTCGACACTCCCGCGGCCGCCTGGATCTTCGCCGACGCCAGCGCTCGCAAGGCCGTCGAAACCGCTGCACCGCAACCATTCGGCGGGTTCCCAGGCCGGCCGGAATGGGTGGCCGAACTCATCTGCTGGCTGGCCAGCGAGAACAATCGGTTCGTCACCGGCCAGATCGTCTTCGCAGACGGAGGATCGGAAACGGTTGCCCTCGGAGATCACCACTGGCGGTAAACCGACACAGGTCCGTCAGTCCCTGACCGACCCATTCGAACACACTCAATTCGGCAGATGCGCGCGTTGGGAAGTCATGTCTATCAACAGATCTGGACGTCTGACCAACGCGCGCTCGGCGGCATTATCGGATGCGTTGACGGCATGGCGCGGTCGGCGGCTACCCTGGTGGTGATCATGTTCGG
Source organism: Nocardia sp. NBC_01499 (assembly GCF_045040275.1). NCBI lineage: Bacteria > Bacillati > Actinomycetota > Actinomycetes > Mycobacteriales > Nocardiaceae > Nocardia > Nocardia sp. NBC_01499. The sequence goes on from NZ_CP109426.1 coordinate 8,410,772, forward strand.
CCTGCGGTAAGGACCTGTGTGACTGCGGTATTCGTGAACGGCAATCCCGAAAGCGCAGCGATCTGGGACCCATTGCTCGCCGAACTGGAGCGCACCGATGTGCTGCGGGTGTCTCCGCCCGGATTCGGGGCGCCTGTCCCGGCAGGTTTCGACTGCACGGTGGCGGGCTATCGCGACTGGCTGGTCGGCGAGTTGGTGGCGCTGGGTGAACCGGTCGACCTGGTCGGCCACGATGTCGGCGGCAGCACGGTCGTCGGTGTCGCCATGACCAGACCGGACCTGCTACGAACCTGGGCCAGTGACTCTCTGGGCGTGTTCGATCCGGAGTACGTCTGGCACGGATTGGCCCGGGAATGGCAGATGCCCGAGGTGGGGGAGAAGTCGATCGCGGACTGGATGGGCGGCACGGTCGGCGACCGCGTCGAGCGCATGGTCGCGGTAGGGCTCGCCAGACCGGTCGCCACCCGGATCGCCGCCGCCCAGGGACCGGAGATGGGCCGCGCGATCCTCGCCTTCTACCGCTCCGCCGCCCAGCCGACCATGGCTGAACTGGGCCGTAATCTCCCCGCCGCGGCCGAACGTCCCGGTTTGGCCGTTCTCGGCACCGAGGATCGGTTCGTCGGCTCGGTGGAGATGCGTCGACGATCGGCGGCCCGGGCAGGTGCCCGTGTCGCCGTGCTGGACGGTCTGAACCACTACTGGATGGTGCAGGACCCGGTCCGCAGTGCAGGAGTACTCACCTCGTTCTGGGCCGAACACGACTGACCGACTCGGGCTGTAATCGGCAGATCCGGACGTTCTAGAGGCGTTGGTGGCCGACCGGTCCGAGGTCGGCAAGTGCCTGCTTGGATCGCGCTCTCCGCGGCAAGAGCGGACGTTCTGCTGGAACGGTTCAAAGACGAAGACGGGGACGGGGTCACCAACGACTTCCGCGTCGGCGTCCTCTTCACGGTCGCGCTACTGGCCGACCCTACCTTCGACTACTGACACCCGGCCCCGTGTTCAGCCCGGGAACGCGTCGCCCGCCGCCCCGAGGTGTGCCGTGGCCGTCGCCACCGTCGCCAGCCGACCGTAGTCCAGCGTTTCCGGCACGTCCGACGCCCGGTGGTAGTGCGCGTTGCGGAAGTTGGCCGTGCCCGTGAGCATCAGCGCCGGGATCCGCCGGTTCCAGTAGGCCGCGTGGTCGCTGCGGCCCAGGTGGCCCAGGGCCGGGACGGCGAGGCCGATGGCCGCGCCCAGCGGTCCGTCCGGGCGGGGGTCGCGCAGCAGTACAGCCGGGAGCGCGGGGTCGGCCCGCGCCGCCGCTGCGCGCCAGAGTTCCGCAGCGCGCTGCGAGGAGCGCCGGTGCACCACCAGCGTGAAGTCGCCGCGGTGCCCAGCCTCCCGTACCTGTGCGACCGCCGGGCCGAAGGCCAGCCCCGCGCCCTTCGGCAGCCGCTGGGTCCCCGGCGCGTCCGCGAAGTAACCGACGGACTCCAGGCAGACCATGCCCGCGACGGGCCGCGAGCGGGTCTGCGTACGGGCCGCCGCGCGGGCCCCGACCAGGCCGACCTCCTCATGGTCGAAGACCATCAGGGTCACCGCAGGCCGCTCGGGGCGGGCCGCGAGCAGCCGGGCCACCTCCAGGACGACCGCAACGCCCGAGGCGTTGTCGTCGGCGCCCGGCGAGCCGTACACGGTGTCCAGATGGGCGCCGATCACCACGGTCGGCCCGGCGGCGGCGTCCGGCAGTTCCGCGCGCAGGTTCGCGCCGGTCAGCCGCGGGTGGACTCGGACCTTCAGGGGCAGGGCCCGGTTCCCGTGCCGGTCCGTGCAGCCGACCGCCCAGCGGGCGGCGAACGGCTCGCGCTGCACCTGCCAGCCGGCGCTGGCCAGTTCGCTCGCCACGTACTCCTCTGCCAGAATCATCGCCTCCGGCGCGTGCCGGCGGCTGCGCGGCCCGGCGGCGAGCACCTGGACGTCGTGCCGCAGCCGGACGGGGTCGGCGGGTCCTACGTCCTCAGCCATGTCCGCAGTGTAGGCACGGCGACCGCTGAGCCCCGTTCCCGGCGCAGTCCATCACCCTCCCGTTAGCTCGGGAATCTGCATTCGGCGGCCAAGATCGAGTCTTGACTGCATCGTACGGAAATCGGCAGTACCGCGCACTTTAGTTGACTAAAGTCAGCCCATATTCAGCTTTCGAGTGGCGGGCTGTCAGCTACCCGCCACTCCGGGGAGTCCCGCGCTGTCCCTCCGCGTTTCGCCCGAATCCGTTCTGCGCTGGTCAACCACTGGGCGGGGATGACTTCAGCCGGGTGGGCTCGGCCAACGAGTGCTTGCCCGTAATCGCCTTCGCGGATGACAGCGACATCCGGCCGTGAACGCATAAAGACGCCCCCGGTCCCGAAAAGGACTGGGGGCGTTACACACTGACGATCAGAAACGAGCTCAGCTATGAGCGGCGAGCACGCCAGACCATGGATCAACGACTCATACTGCGCGGCGGGGACATTCGGGATCGACCAACAGTAGTGCGGAAAGTCGCTGCCCGGCACGAGATGGTCGGCGCCGAAGGCTTCGCAAGAAACGAGGGAGGAGAATCGGCCGGGATATGCACTGGTCAGCTTGCAGTAGCTGTTGTTGAGCAGCTGCGCCGCCTCTACTGTCAACTGCGATTCTGTCGCGTATGGTGCCGTGCTGCCAGGAGAGAGAACCCGCCGTTCCACTCCCGCATCGTCCATCATGTCGATTCGCTGACTGATCATTCCGGGTTCACCACGTCACCGGGAGTTCGTGGACCCCGTAGACGACCATGTCGTGCTTGAATTCGACCTCGTCCAGCGCAACAGCGAGCCGCAGCGTCGGGATCCGCCGGTAGAGCGTGCGGTAGACCACCTGCAGTTCGGCCCGCGCGAGCGCATGGCCGAGACAATGGTGGATGCCGTAGCCGAACGCTAGGTGGTGGCCTGCCTCGCGGGTCACGTCGAGCCGGTCGGGTTCGGGGAACTGCGCCGGATCACGGTTGGCCACGCTGTCCGCGGTGATCAGGCCGTCGCCCTTGCAGATCCGCTGCCCGCCGACCTCCAGATCCTCCAGTGCCACGCGCCGCCGTCCGCTGTGCGAGATCGTGAGGTAGCGCAGCAGCTCCTCGACCGCGTTCGCCACCAGTGCGTCGTCACCGTCGCGGACGGCGGCGAGCTGATCCGGATGCTCCAGCAGTGCGGCGGTGCCCAGAGCGATCATGTTGGTCGTCGTCTCGTGCCCGGCTACCAGCAGCAGCAGCCCCATAGACGCCGCCTCCGCGTCCGTCACCGCGCCGGTGGCGACCTGTTCTGTCGCGAGCCGGCTCAGCACGTCCTCGCCCGGGTCGGCGAGCTTGTCCCGCACCAGCCCGCCGAGGTAGTCGAGCAGTGTCTCCACCGCTGCGCGTGCTTCGGCCGGGGGCGTATGGCTCGCGGTCAGAACCTTGCTCACCCGTTGGAAGAAGGCCCGGTCTGCGTACGGCACGCCGAGCAGTTCACAGATCACCAGCGAGGGCACCGGAAGTGCGAACGCCTCCACCAGGTCGGCCGGTTTCGGGCCCGCGAGCAGATCGTCGATCAGATCGTCGACGATCTGCTGGATCCGCGGCCGCAACTGTTCGATCCTTCGCACGGTGAAGTCTGCGGTGAGCAGCCCGCGCTGCGCGGCATGTTCCGGGTTGTCCATGGTGATGAACAATTTCGCCCGGTCGGGATGGGCCTTGATCCCCGCCGTCTGCGCCGGATACCCGTCCCTGGCCGAATCGGCGCTGACGCGCGGATCGGCCAGCAGCGCGCGGATATCCGCGTATCGGGTGAACAGCCACGGCTCGCTGTCGTCCCAGATCCGCACCTTGGCCACCGGCTCCTCCCGCTGCCTGCGGCCGAGCTCGGGTGGCGGGTCGAACGGGCAGCGCCCTCGCGCCATCGGGTACTGGCGTGCTCCGGACCGAACTTCCGGCATCGCAGTCCTCCTATAGAAATTCACCGAACGATTGTTGTGATACTTACTGAACAAATGCGCGCGCGATTCTCGATGCCTGCATCGCCGTGCTCGGCATTCCCCATGACCCGCACGACGTAGTTCGTACTTTTATTCGGCGTATCGGGCGCTTTCGAGGTGGATGTCGTATGTAGCCTTCACCACGGTCTGAACTCCGGTGAGGAATCGCAGGGCTCGGTCGATCTGGTCGAGGTCGGCGTCGAGCTTGCGCAATGCTGCCGGCAAGGTGTCTGTGGCTTCGACAAGGGTGCGGATATTGTGGTTTGCGATCTCGATCGCGCGGGCCGTCGCGTCTTCGCGGGTGAGCCCTGTCGATCGTTCCAGGACGGCTACCGCATTCTCCGTGTCGCCGCAGCGGAGTTCCTTGTCGTAGGAGAAGACGTCGTTGATCATGATGATGATGTCCAATGCTGCCCGGCGCAGGCGAAGCATCGCCGGGCTGGTGTGCACTACCGGCGACAGTTCGCAGTCGTCGGTCAGTTCGATGAAATCCAGCAGCGGGTCGGACACTATATCGAGTCGTCGATGGGCGAGGTAGTCCTCGATGCTGGTTGATCCGCCCCTCGCGCGAGCGGCGGAGTGATGGGCGAAACCGGTAAGGCCCGCGGCGAAGTGTTCGCTGAATCGATGGAACCAGATCGCCGACGCGCTGTCCCGGAACCGGCGCATCATGTCGGCGAGCGCCCGAGCCAACGGCACCTCGGAAGTTTCTTGGAAAGCCGCTGGCGCGCAGATGATTTCGATCATGCCCGCGACTGAGGCGGCCACCGCCCCGGGCAATTCGCCCAGACGGCCGTTGAATTCGTCGTCGTAGAGAAAGCCCCAGCAATTCCAGTCGGTGACCAGGGCCAGCTCGTCTACACCGGCGTGTGGATAGAGACGGCCGATAATGAGCGGAAGGTCGGCACCGATGTCCGCGGTCGCCGCAGGGGCGATCCCCATGGTGTCGATCCAGTCCCGATGGGGCTTACGGACCAGCTCTGTTCGCGGGTTGCGGGCGCTGGGGAAGGGGATGCGCAAACCGTCGACTGCTTGTCCTGCGTCCACCGACATTGTGGTTCTCCAAACTATTCGGGTGGTTACCGGTATCGGCGCGCCGTAACACGGAGGCGAAGATGGCGGGGGGTCAAGGTTGCTTTGACAGCAGGCTTCAGAGATTGATCCGGAAGCGGCGCCAGGCGCCACTGGCCGACGATCGCGATCAATGCCATCGTCGCTTGGGTGATGGCGACGCGGTCGCCGATACACTTGCGGGCTCCGGCACTGAACGGAATGAAGGCCGTTCGATCGGGCTTGGTGTTTCGCCAGCGCTGCGGGTCGAAACGATCGGGATCGTCGTACAAATCCGGTCTACGGTGAATGATGTAGGGGCTGTAGGCCAGCGTGGTCCCGGCCGGAAGCCGGAAGCCGCCCAGCGAAGTGTCCTTCGTGACGGTGCGGGTGAGCAGCCAGGCCGGCGGATAAAGCCGGAGCGTCTCGTTGATGACATGACTTGCCATTTCCATGTCGGTCAGACGCTCGAAAGTCATCGGTTCACCGGCCAGGACGTCGTGGATTTCCTGATGAAGCCGGTCCTGAATGTCGGGGTGACGGGCAAGCAGGTGCAGAGCCCAGGCCACTGTGCTCGCGGTCGTCTCCGTCCCGGCGCCGAAGAAGGTGGTGATCTGGTCGACCAGTTCGATATCGGTCAGCCGATCGCTGCTGTCCGGGTGTTCCGTGGAATCGACGGCCTCCTGCAGAAAAGCCAGTAGGTCGCTGTGGTCGGCGTCGTCCGCACGACGTCTGCCGACGGCGTCGGCCACCGCACTCCGTAACCGTTTGTTCGCCTGGTCGAAGCGCCGGTTTCCCAGCAGGGCGAAGTGGTTGAGGAACGGGGGTGTGATCATTCGCCGGAACGCTCCCTCCACCACCGTGACCAAATCGGCAATAATCTGTTCCGACGTCTCCGGCAGGGTGTTGGCGAACATTGTCAGCACGGCCGTGCCTGCTGTCATTGCCATCAATTCTCGATCGACGTCGACGACTTGGTCGTCGTGCCAGGAACTCGCTATTTCTTTCGCCGCGCGCTCGAACACCGCGCCGAATTCGGGGAGCCGGTCCGGATGAAACGCCGCCTGGCACAGCCGACGCTGACGTCGATGCTTGCTGTGCGGGCAGGTGATCAAACCGTCACCGATCACCTCGGCGGCTTTGTCCATGACCGGTCCGCCCTTGTCGTAGGTGCTGTCCTCCAGCAAAACCTGCCGGGTGAGTAGCGGATCGCACACCATCACCATCGGAAGCGTCCCGATTCGTATCGTCGTCACATCGCCGTATGCGGGAAGTGCCGAGATGAACGCCAACGGGTCCCGCAGCAGCGCCAACGAATGCCCGACCAGCGGCAGCGCTCCTGGAGCAGTCGGAATCGCCTGATTTTCCAAAACGCCGTTCGGCGGTTCTCGGTGCTGGCTGAATACTGCTCGCATCGTGACTCAGACTCCTATCGAATCATCGGTTGCGGTCGATAGCCGACGAACCAAGGATTCGCAGCTCGGACGAGTTGATAAAACTGGGCAGTGCCGCCATGGCCGCGAGTCGATGCAGCTCGGCCAGTTGCCGTGCCGCAGTCATTCCGCCCGCTTGCTCGACCAACTCAGCAACACGAGCCAAGTCGGCCTTGCTCAACACTCGGTCATCGAAATACAGACCTGCCAGCTCGGCTGCCGCGGGATGGTCCGATTCGAGCGCCGCAATAATCGGAAGAGTTTGTTTTCGCCGAGCTAGATCGCTGCCAGGTGTTTTTCCGGTAGTGGCCGCATCGCCCCAGATGCCAAGCAGGTCGTCGATGATTTGAAATGCGATGCCTGTCTCCCTGCCATAAGTTTCCAACGCCGCCACGGTGGCGTCGTCGGCCCCGGCGTACAACCCGCCAAGCGCACACGCGGCCCCGAGCAACGCGCCGGTCTTGCCGGACGCCATCAGCAGGTAGTCGGCGACATCGACGCCACCGCCATGCTCGCAGGCGCAGTCGAAATGTTGACCTGCGCAAAGGTCCAGGGCCGTCGATGCCATCAGCGCAACTGCTCGGACCCCAACACGGTCCGAACTGTCGATGAGGACGCGAGTCGACAAAGCATGCAACGCATCCCCCAGCAGCACGGCGTCACTGACACCCCACACGCGCCACACCGTCGCCCGGCCACGACGCAGATGGTCGCCATCCATCACATCGTCATGAATCAGCGTGAAATTATGCAGCAGCTCCACCGCTGCCGCCGCTGGCGCCGCCACCGCCGCATCGGCCCCGCACGCTCGCGCCGACGCGAAAGTCGCCGCGGCACGCAACCCCTTCCCTAGTGTCGAGCCGGTAGGACGGCCCTCGACATCCCACCACCCGAAGTGATATCCGGCCATTCGTCGCAGCGGGGCCGCGAGCCCGTCTACCGCCTCGCGCAACAGCGGCTCGACATGTTGGCGTGCGGCGTCGAGTAGCGCGCCCGCATCCAGTTCCGGTGCGTCAATCCGAGAGCGCTGCCCACCCACTTGAAAGCGCATACGCGACGGCACCGCGGTCATATCGATTTCCTATCGAGATTTATCGTAGGTAAAATGACTTGACTGAAGATCAAGTCAATAGTTGTTGTCACGGTGGAATTTGTCAAGATGAATGAGACCAACGCAACCGAGGCCTCGGCCGTGATGGAGAGGCTCCGGACGTGGGCGATGTCCGGAGCCTCTCGGCATGGTGTCGCCGCCACCCGGAGACCACGTCGGCCAGTAGGAGCTTCGACGTGTGGTGGTTACCAAGTCGACGGGCGCGATGTCGATGCGATTGTGGGTGCTGAAGAATGCTCTGGACCCGATCCGGCATCGGACCTGTTCGACGGGCTGATCCACCTGTCGTTCATCCTGCAGTGTCACCCAGCGTGTAGTCGAGGGGCTGACCAGCTACCTGAACTGACGAGCCGACCGGCAAAGCAGGCCGCACGCAGCTCTTCGCGTGTCAGCACAAACGCTGCTCGGCTTGATCGGGGGTCGGTCGAGCACCCGCAGGCAAGAGCGGACGTTGAGAAGCGCTGTCAGCCAACTGAATGGACAGCCCGACCAACGCGCGCCATGCGGCATAGCGTGCATAAGGATTCCTGACGAGTTCGCGTGCGTGGCGCTGCCGACAATCGTCGCCCGCGACCGGAACTGGCTGCGGGCGTAGATTTCTCGGAGTATGCGATGGCTAGAACGTGAGGTCTCGATCGTTCTGTCCGCGTCAGGATTCCGCAGTCTAAGGGGTACCCGATGCGGTCGTCGCGATGCCGCCGTCTACCGGGATGGTGGTGCCCGTGAGGTAGGACCCAGCCCGGCTAGCGAGAAACACGGCGATACCCGCCATGTCGTCGTAGCGGCCGAGTCGGCGCAGCGGGGCCGCCGCCGCGATCGTGTCGCCGATGGCATCGAGCGTGGACGCCATCATCTGCGACGGGAACACTCCCGGTGCTACCGCGTTCACCGTAACGTGCTGTGGGCCAAGCTCTCTGGCGAGCACTCTGGTGAGTTGATGGAGTGCCGCTTTGCTGCTGGCGTACGAGTAGTTGGGCGACTGGGCGACGTGGATGGCGGCGATACTGCCGATGTTGATGATCCGCGCGGGATCATCGGCGGTGCCCGCCCTGCGAAGTGCGGGGAGCAGCGCCTGCACCAGCCAGAACGGCGACTTGAGGTTGAGGTCGAGTACCGCGTCCCAGGCCTCGTCGGGGAACGTCTCGAGCGGCTCGCGCCACATCGCTCCCGCGTTGTTGACGAGAATGTCCAGGCGTTCCGAGTCAGCCATGACAAGATCCGCGAGGCGCTGGCACTCGTCGTGTCTGGACAGGTCGGCGGGGACTGCTTGAACGTCGCCGAATTCGGACAGTAGTTGCTGTGCCTCCGCGCACGCGTCTGCCTTGCGTGAGCTGATAATGACGCGGGCGCCCGCCTGGAGAAGGCCGCGCGCGATCATCATCCCAATGCCCCTGGTGCCGCCAGTGACAAGGGCGTACTTCCCACTCAGATCGAAACGTTCTGTGTGAGTGGTGAATTGGTTGTCCGCCATGGGTCTCCGTCCATTCTGTCGTCGAAGAATGCGCCGACACGGTCGCGCCTTCGGCGCAGCTGGAGTGTTGTCGGCGCTTTCGCGCTCAACCAGGTTGACAGGCGTTTCGGACGTCTGGGAGACCCTGGTGACACAGGTACTGTGAGGGCCCCCTTGCATTGACCCTCCTCGTCCCGGACCGCTCGGGGAGTTTTGATCGGTGTCCAGGCGTCCTCGGCGGTGGAATCGACATTCGTCGCCGGGCATCCGCACATCGGCTGCTTATGGTGTGTCGAGCGGACCAAGTGATCTCGGCCCGTTGATCTTTCCGAGAGCCGAGTGGACGGACCGACAACGCGCGGGTCGCGGCAGCTGCGGATGTTGCTGAAATCGACTGCTGCCCAACGATTGCGATGACCGCTCGTGGTGACCGGGAGCCTGCTCTTCGAGTCGAACCGTGGGTAGGTGCTCCAGTACCAGGAGGCACGCGGCCTGGTAGTCCGGCTGTTCGCTGCCGATCATCGAGGGATGAGACGCACAGAACAGCGAATGATGCAGAAGTCCGGCCGCGGGTCCATGCGCGAGTCTGCGTGATGACCGCCGTGGAAACCGTGGCGGCGGCCCATACGCGGTGGCTGTGGGGCTGGGACCGCAAGCAGGGCGATCCTCCGTTCGACCTGCGTGCGGTCCAGGGCGAGTTCTACGACTGGGACGCTGAGGATGTCCTGCTCTACGACGACGCCGACCCCGAGCACCGCGTGGCGCGCAGTGCCGAGGAATACCGGTCGCTGTGGGAGCCGGTCTTCAACCGACTGGTGGCTGCGGACCATCGGCTCGCCGATGGTCCGCACGTGCTGGTGTCCGGCGATCTCGCCGCCTCGCGGTTGGTCTTCGTCGCGCGGCTGGTAGCCGCCGACGGCACCGAGACCGGCTTGCGGGCGACAAGTTCACTGACCTGGCGGCGCGCGGCCACGGGCTGGCGGATCGTGTGGGACCACACCTCGTCAGTCGTCCTGGATAGGAAAACCCTTGCAGCCCTGATGGACTGACAGAAACGATGCCTTGTCCGCGCTGGACCGTGCGGCGCTAGTTCCGCGCGGCCAGGATCTGGGTGAGGTAGTCCGTGGTGCCGTCGATGCGTTGCAGATGCGGGTAACGGAGGCCGTCGTGATAGTTCAGTTCAACGGTCCGTGTCTGATCGAAGTCTTTCACCTGCAATCGGATCGGTGCGGGGTCTGTCTTGGCCGCCTCGATTGCGGCTTCCATCGTGGCTTGGGAATAGGGGGCGTCGTTGACCGAAACCACCGTCATCCCGGAGCCGACTTTTGCCTTGAATGCGGGTCCGTCCCATCGCACGTCGGTGACCTTGCCCGCACCGGACACGTTGAGACCGATCGAGTAGGTGTAGTTGACGGCGCCGTCAGCCTCTTTCCGCTGAGCCGTGAGGAGGGCACCCGGGTTGTTGTCGTAGACCAACTTCCACCCCGTCTTCTCGACACTTGCGGCGAACGGTTCCTTTCCGTCGAGGCGATCGCGCAGGTACTTCGCCCAATCGTCGGCGACCACGCCATTCAGCGTCGAGACGACGTCGTCGAAGTCGTAGGTGTTCTGTGACGTCCACTTACTGTCGTCGACACCGAAGAACGCGCGAGCGAAATCATCGAGTGACTTTGTGTTCTCCGACAGTTCGCGGATACGCGCGTCCACCCCAAGCCATACCAGTTGCCCGCCCTGGTAGTAATCCTCGCTGAGCTGCCACGACCGATACGGCTTCGTGCGCCGCTGAGCGATGATGGGATCGTTGGTGGTGTCCTGCAGACCGCGCCAGGTGAGTCCGGGCCGGTTTTCGGTGTATGCGGCGACTACCGAAGCCAACGCATCACGGGAGACGTCCGCAGGTCGCAGGCCGGACCGGCCGGTGAGCACGTTGCCCCAATACTGCGTCTGTCCCTCGTAGACCCACAGCAAGCTGCCTTGCATCGGGACGTTGTAGTTGGGTGTCCACAGGTCTGCCGGGCGTCGAAACTTGCCATTCCAGGAATGGGTGTACTCGTGCCCGAGCAGATCGTCGCTGCCAACCGTGGGGTTCCACCCGGTGAAATAGTCCGTGGGTTGGCCGTCCTCGCTGGACCGTTGGTGTTCTAATCCGTTGGAGCTGAGCTGATCCGACAACGACAGCAGGAAGTCGTAGTGGTCATAGTGCTGTGCGCCGTACAGTTCCACAGCCTGTCGCACCAGAGCCTTGTGCAGCTCAATGTGCTCGGGCTTGGCTTCGAGCTGCTCCGGTGCGTCTGCGAATGCTTGCAGCCGCACCGGGGTTTTCGCGCCGGGAGCCAGGTCGAACTCCCTGTGATAGCGCCCCGCGTACACGGGCGAGTCGATGAGGATGTCCAACGGAACTTGTTTGTAATTCACGGTGTCGCCGTCCTTGCCAGCGACCTCCAGCGCGGTTCCGGCCTCGAATCCTGGCGGATAGGTAACGCTCGCGTTGAACGGAATCTCACTGACGGGAGCACCGGCTGGATAGAGGAGCACGGCATTCCACTGCAAATTCAGCATATTCGGCGTCATCACAACGCGCCCCTGAGTGGAATCGGTGGGGGTGAGGTACTGGAAGCTCGCGTCAATTGATTCCACGCCGTCGGGCACAGTTACCTTGAACGCATACACGTTCAGCGGGTCACGCTTCCACTCCAGCTTGTTCCCGGCGCTGGTGAAGGTGATGCCCGCGATCTTGTCGATCGGACCGGACGGAGAATGGCTGCCGGGCAGCCACTGCGGAAAAAGTAAATCTACCTCGCCCTGCTGAACGGGGATCGTCTGTTTCACCTGAATCACGCGTTGCGGCAGGTTGGTCACGTCGACCGCCACCGAGATCGCTTTCTGATTCGCCGGAGATTCATCAGGCTTATTGCGCAAGCCGAAGTAAAGCGAGCCTGCCAGGAGAATCAGAACGACGACGCCTACAGCGCCAATGATACGAACCTTAGACAACGACACTCCCCAAGTCACACAGAAGATCTTCTCACACTACGAAATAGACGCAATGCCCACCCCCTGGCGGCTGGTGCTCATCAGCCAAGGAGAGGGCCTATCGTTGCCGTATAAACAATGCGGCTTATAGCGGCAACCAGTTCGCGTACGGTGCGGTCCCCTTGACCGCCTGCCCCATCTCCTCCTCCGGCGTCAACGCTTCAAATAGTTTGTTCGGGTCGGCGAGCGTCCCTTAGTTACTGAACTAATGGTCGATACTACGAGGGTTGGTATCGCAGAGCGCGAGGAGCGAGTGTGGGCTGCGTCATACCCTGTCGCGCGGTCTATTCGCCGACTGGCGGAGAATGCCAATCCGCCTGACCCCGCTCGGCCGGACGCTCCAGGAGCCGATAGCGATGCAGGCCCGACCTCGCTGGGTGCGCAGCATCGGGATGGAGGTCGTTTCGAGGAGCGCGGGGGAGTCGGTGGCCAGCCACAGCGGGAGGTGGTATCGCACAGCCCGCACTCAGCGCCCGGATGCGCCGATTGGAGGCGGAACTAGGTGCGGCCCTGCTGGTCCGCAGCACGCGTAGCGTCGTATTGACCACGGCCGGTGCGGCTTTGGCGGAGTCCGCGCCGCCCGCGCTGGGCCGGGCCTGGGACACTGCCCGGAGCGCGGCGGCTGGTGAACTGGGCACGCTGCGCATGATCTCACTGAGGCATAGCCGGATTGCTTACCGACGGGCCGCGGTATCGGAGGGCAGTTCGCCGAAGCGGTCACGGTAGTCGGCGGAGAACCGGCCGAGATGAGCGACACCCCACCGGTAGGCGATCGTACCGACCTGGTCGGTAGACCCGAGGATGTCCGCGCGGATCCGTTCGAGCCGAAGGTTGCGGATGTAAGACATGGGTGTCACGCCGGTCCGGTCACGAAAGGCGGCGGTCAGGGTCCGCGGGCTGCAGTCGGCGGCCGCGGCGATCGCGCGGAGGCTGAGCTGCTCGGTGAGGTTCGCTTCGATGAATGCCAGCGCCGAACGCACCGAACGGGGGTATCCGGGCTGCGGACCGTCCAGCAATTCGCCGGTGTGCGAATGCGGTTGGGCCAGCAGCAGTGCGGTGACGATGCTCCGTAGCTGGCTGCGTTGCAGTTCCACGCGCTGGAACAGCGGATCACCCGAGTCCAACTGCTCCAGCAGGGAACGCACGAGCAACCGCACCGCCCGGCCCTTGGGCTCGCCCAGATCGAGAGCGAAGTCGAACCGCACCGTCGACAGCGGCGGGTGTCCGGTCAGCGCGGTGAATTCCTGGTCGACCAGTGCGGCGTCGATCCGCAGGCCCAGAAACCGCGTCGCGAATCCCAGCGGCCGCAGCTCCTGGGTGTCGCCGGGATTGACCACTCCCGCCGTGGACGAGTCGAGGACCGTACGCAGGCTCCCGCGCGACGCCGAGATCGCGCCGGAGACACCGAGATTGACGAAGTAGGACCGGCGCCCGACCGCCGTGTCGACGCGCACGTCGAGCGGCGAGGCGAAGTAACCGGCCGCGAAATCGGGCGCGCTGACACCGCGCAACTCGTGCTCACCCTCGGGCAGGTCGGCCAGGGGCGAGGTGATGATCGAGCCGCCGAACAGCCGGGTGGCCGCATTGAGCAGATCGACCGGGTTCCGCGACTTGGTGATGAGGAAATCGCGCAGCGGCGCGGTCATGGCCTTCACCTCCTCGGGACGGCCGCCGCGCTGTCTCTGGTGCGGCCAACTCCGATGATCAGTATGCCAACACCTGCCACGCGGTCGCGATCACAGCGGCGGTGCGACGAACAGCCCGCGGTCGATATCGTTGTGGGACTTGGCCGCAATGAACTCGTCCATCTCGTTCGCCGTGCCCCACTGGTCCGCATTGACGGGGTCACGCAGATCGTAAATGTGCGGGTGCCAGGCGTCCTCGTCCAGCATCTCCAGCTCCGTGGTGTACTCCACGGTGTTGCCTGCCCGGTCGAGGTAGTAGCTGAAGGAGTTGTCACCGGCGCGGTGTCGGCCAGGGCCCCACAGGCGCTCGATACCAAGCCGCCGCATCCGGCCGGTTCCGCGCATGTACTCGTCGATGCCGCGCATTTCGAAAGAGGCGTGATGGAACGCCGCGTGCGGTCCACGCACGATGCCGAAGCTGTGGTGAAAGGTATTGCACCGCAAGAACCACATGATTTCGCGGTCGGCGCCCAGGCACATGGTGTCCGAGAGGCGGAAGCCGAGATGCTGGATGTACCAGGCCACCGTGGCCTCGGGCGTTGGCGAGTTCATCAAGACGTGCGAAAGCCGAACGGGGACCGGCTCGCGAGCCTCGATTTTGCGGTGCCGCCGCGGGGTCACCTCGGCGGAGACCTCCACCACCCGACCCTCGTTGTCGAAGAATCGGACCGCATAGCCGCCTCCGGGCGTGTCCAGCGGCTTCGGTTCATGCACCAGCCGAACGCCAAGGGTGATCAGCCGAGCGGCCAGGACGTCGACGTCGGCGGCGGTGGCGGCGCCGAAGGCAAGGAGGTCGGTGCGTTTGCCGATATCCTCGCGTAGCCGCACCACATACTGTTCCGGGGAGCCTTCGGCCGCCAGGAACGCGACGCCGGAGTCGTTGGCGATTTCCGTCAAACCCCATGTCTCGGTGTAGAACTGCCGCTGCTCGGCAAAGTTCGGCATGGCGATATCGACGTGCCGTAGATGGGTGATCAGGTTGTTCATCGTGCACTCCTCGCGGTGTGGTGGTCAGTCGAGTCGCTCGGTCAGCCAGTCGACGACCGTGCGAAATACCGGGCCCTCGCCCATATGACCGCCGGGAAACATCCGGGCCGTCTTAGGCGCTCCGTGCTCGAGCGCCAAATACAGGTCCGCCGAAGCATTTTGGAGATCGTCCTTGCCATTGACCAGCAGCAGCGGGCACGACGGGCGGTCGAGGACGCCCTGATCGAGCAACGACAGCTCCGGGCACCGGGCGACGTAGTCGGCAAAAGTGGCGCCGCCGAATATGCGCGCCCTGGCCGGCATGAGATCCATCAGGTAGGACGAGGCGTCGCGGCTGCGCTCCTGCCATTCGGGCTGAAACGTCAGGTGAATGCCGCCACCCCAGTTGACCGCGGCTACCAGGTGCTCGCGGTGCGTGTGAGCGAGCTTCGTCGCCCAGTAGCCGCCGAACGAAAAACCGAGTGCCGCTACCCGTTCAGAGTCCAGGTCGTCCTGCTCGCGCAGCCACGCGAAGACGGGGTCCCACTGCCGCTCGGCGTCGCGGCTCGCGTGCACCGGCGACTGCCCCACGCCGGGTTTGTCGATGTGCAGGGTCGCGAACCCGCGCTCGCGCAGCATCCGGCCGCGCGCATAGGTTTCCTCCTTCCACACATCGATCCCGCCCCACATCAGGATCACCGGCGGGCGCACCGCCGCGCTGGGCGGGCGGGCCACGAAGAACCGCACCACGTCGCCCTCACCGGCGCGTCCGTCGAAGGGCGCCTCGACGTGCTGGACCGGGGTGTGCTCGAGCGCGGACACCCGCCCGAAGTACTCCACGGCCCGGTCGTAGGCGTGCAGTTTGGCCGGGTGCAGCGGGGACGGATAACGGCCGAGGAACGCGAATTGGTATGCCTGCCACCAGTTCTCCAGTGCCTGCTCGCGATCCCCGTGCTCCTCGGCGGTGCGCGCCCGCGCCGCGAAATCCGTCGCCCCCGCCAGCCAGTGCCCTGCCCAGGATTCGGGATCGATACCGGGGAGCGTTTCGATGTGCCGCGCGGCGGCATCGTGATCGATGGCGTTGAAGGGGTTCTTTCGCCGCGCGAGATGTTCACGCAGCCACTGCTGCGCGTCCGGCAGGGTTCGGGTTGTTGCGGCGGTCATCAATGTCTCCTCATGCGGGTTGGCTTACGCGGATTCGGCGAGCTGCCGGTGACCGGCCTCGATCAGTGGATATGCCTCGTGGTGGCGCTGCCGCTGCTCCAAGCCGGATATCGTCACCGAGGTTTGGACAAGCGCACGGCACCGTGGCGCACGCCGGTCGACAAAGGCCACTAGCCCGGCGCCGACCGTCGCATGACGTGCCACCTCCTTGGCAAGCACCAAGCCGTCCTCGATGGCAAGCGCTGCGCCGCTGGCCATTTGCGGGGCCGGTGCATGTGCGGCGTCGCCGATGACGACACCGTTTCCGCGGTGCCACGCGCCGGTCAGCACGGCCGTCTGGACCGGGCGGCGCACGACCGAGTCGGACGCGGCCACCAGAGGTCGGAGCTGCGCGACCCGCCCCGGAAAGATCGCAAGCAGCTCGGTCAGTCGCTGGGCGAGTTCGGTATCGGGCAGGACGCTCGGCGGCACCCCGTTCTCGGTCAGGAACACATACGCCAGGCTGTCCGAGATGGGCACGAGCCCAGCGGTATCGACCTGCCCGGCGAACTGGTGAATACCGGTGGCCCACACCGGGCGCGGTACCAGTGCCCGCCACACCATCTGGCCGAGGTAGTCGATCGAGGTCCGGAGACCGAGCAGGTCGCGCACCGACGAGCGAATCCCGTCCGCACCAACCAGTAGCGCGACCCGGCGGTCCGTGCCGTCCGACATCCGCACCTCGACCCGGTCAGCCGCCTGCTGCACCGCCGTCACGGTCATGCCGTGATGTATCACCGCCCCGCACCGTTCGGCCTCCGCATACAGAATGCGGTGCAGTTCAGCACGGGCGATGCCGACCATCGCCGGTCGTTGCCCGCCGATCAGCCGCGGCAGCTCCACCCGGTCAGCAGGCATGCCCTCGACGTCGACATGGGTAATCGCGCTCATCCCATAGCCTTTGGACAGACACGCGTCGACCAAGTCCAGTTTCTCGAGCGCCCGCAGCGACGGACCGGTCAGACACAAGCCCCATCCCGCGGTCGACCGGTCCGGATCGGCCTCGGCGACCTCCACCCGCCAACCCGAGCGTGCCAACGCGGTGGCGGCGGTCAGCCCGGCAACGCCCGCACCCACGATCACCACCGACCGCGAACCGTCATTACTGTCCATATTCGCCTCCTGCGCAACCGATTTCGCAGGAACAGTAGAAGACTTCAGGCACTCGCTTTATCCGGATCGAGCAGCAATCCTCCGCTCCCGGCAACGGTTTCGGACAGACATCGTCGTTGAAACACCCTGAAATCCGCCCGGGTGCCAGGTCAACGCGAGTCGGTCAGTGCCTAATGGGAAGCCATGTGCGCGCGTCAACGATCCCGCCGTAAAGTTGGCCACCGCCGAACGGACGTTTCGAGACCCCCAGGGTGACGGGCCAGCCGAACACGCTCGATTCGGCTACTCGGGCGCGCATTGAGAAGCGCCTTCTGCCAACGATTGTGGACCGTTGACCGACGCGCGCCCAGCGCCATGAGAGTGCGGTTGGGCCGAGCGCCGCTATCTCGATCATCTCCGCGTCCATGAATCCAGGCCCCCATGGGTACCAACTTGTATATACTAGTTGGTAGATAGCGAGTCAGGACGGGAGTTCCCATGACCAAGTTCGTCATCTCCGACGCGCGAGTGTTCGACGGCGAGAAGCTTCTCGGGACGGTGGATGTGCAGGTCGCCGACGGTGTCATCACCGCCGTGGGCGGTCCCCGCCCACCGGACGCCGAGGTTGTCGACGGTCGTGGCGCGACCCTCGAGCTCACCCCGACGGAGGCCCGGGCATGACCGACGGATTGATCGACGTGCACGCGCATTTCACCACCGAGGACTACATCCGCGCCGCCACCGCGGCCGGACACCGGGAAGCCGACGGCATGCCGGAAAGCTACTGGCCGCACTGGACCATCGAGGATCACCTCGCCCTGATGACCGACGCCGGAATCGACCGCGCATTCCTGTCGATCTCCTCACCCGGGGTGTACTTCGGCGACCCCGCCGCCGCCCGGCGACTGGCACGCGAGGTGAATCAGGCCGCCGCCCAGATCAAACGAAACCACCCGGACCGGTTCGGCTACTTCGCCTCCCTGCCACTACCCGACATCGACGGCGCACTCGACGAGATCGGCCACGCCTTCACCCACGGCGCCGACGGAGTGATCTGGATGACCAACACCGCCGGGCACTACCTCGGTGACCCCCAGCTTGCCCCGGTCCTCGCCGAACTCGACCGCCGCGGCGCCGTCGTGTTTGTGCACCCCACCAGCTGCGCCGGACACGAGGCCCTCGCCCTCGGCCGTCCACGTCCCATGGTCGAGTTCCTGTTCGACACCGCCCGCACCGTCATCGACTTCATCCTCAGCGGCGCCGCGCACCGCTACCCCCGCCTGCGCCTGATCGTCCCCCACGCCGGCGGCGTGCTGCCCCTGCTGGCCGATCGACTGGAACTGTTCCGCACCCTGAGTGAGGACACTGACGGCCCTTCGGTTTCCGAACTGCTGCACCGCTTCTACTACGACCTAGCAGGCACCCCCACCCAATCCCAGATCACCGCCCTGTCCACCATCACCACACCCGAGCACCTGCTCTACGGCAGCGACTACGTCTGGACCCGCCACCCCCAAGTCCTCCACGCCCTCACCACACTCGACACCACCTGGACCGAAACCGACCCCACCTGGCGTCAACAAACCACCCGCAACGCCCACCAACTCCTCGGCGCTACCCCGTACGCGCGGGTCTCCGACGAGAGGGCTTCGCCGGTTTCAGGCCGACAGTGATCCGGCGGCACGTCGACGTTGGGGTCGCTGATCAATGCCGGGCCCGCGACAACCCCACCCGGTGCTTGACTAGGGGCGCCCAAAGCGGTCATCAAATGGTCACGGCGTTGTAGCTTGGGGCCTGCCCAGGGCACAGGCGATCATCTCGAGTTTGTCCGTGTTGTCCGTGACCATTGTCTTGCATTTCTCTTCGTTCGCCCCGTACACCTGCATGATCGCGTTCCGGTCCCAGCACTCGTCCGAGGAGAAGCATTTGTTGTTGATCACCTCGCCCGCACAGTGCCAGAAGGCGTGCCCTTCGAGGTCGGGATACTGATCCTTGCACTGGTCCAGGCCTCTCGCGACGATCTCCTTGGCGCTGTCTGACCGGTCGATTCGCGACAGCACCACGGACTTGTACTTGTCGTAGTCGAATTGGGCGGGCGCGTACCCGGCCGACGGGGACATCACCATCGCACTGGCCACCAGCCCCACGAACACCCCGGACATCCCTGTCCACCTAATTTTCATACCAAGCAGAATGACGGCTCCCCGGCACCGAGCCCCGCCGACACCCCGACCGGCGACATCCGCATCGGCTACGCCCGCTGCTCGCACTTGTGAATGCCGTATCGGCGTTGTGATGCGGCTGCCGAAGCAGCGGAGGCCACCACCGCCGAGGAGGCCGCCGAGTGGGCCGCCGTTGCCGCCAAAGGCGCCGAGGACATCGACAGGGACGACTATGTCCAGGACGCCGTCATTGCCGCAATGACGGCTGCCGTAGATGCTGAGGACGACCCCATGGACAAGACGATTGCCGATAAGGCGGCGGTTGCGGAGGAGAAGGCTGTCGCAGCGGTGCGGAAGGCGTACGGAAAACCTGAGCTGGTGACGATCCTGCGACTGACTGCCGCGTAGAGACAGGTAATCCTGGGCAGGGATGGCCCTCGTTTCGTGCCCGATCGGGTGCACGGTATTCGTCATGAGCGAATGTCGCGGGGGCCTACAACTTATCCGCAGACCACATACACTGAACCGGCGCCGGGGGCCGACGCCATTTTCGGAAACGGGCGTGGGTCAACCAGAGAAATGCTCGTCGCGTGTAGCTGCCAAATCAGCCGCCCAGATGAATGTCTAGGCGGCTGAATGGTTTTACTGCAGGACTACTGCCTCATGCCTCGTCGGATTCATTGTGATATGTGCACGGGGCGACGTCGCCGGACGCGCATGTGCGGGTTGCAGTTCCCGCATTGATGGAGACTTGGTTAGGCGAGAACAGCCCGGACACGAGCGACGCGGACGGATCGGATTCGACCATGAGCGCGGGCAATCCCGCGAAGGTGCGCTCACGGTTGATGACACTGGTGCCAACCACGTGATTGCTGGCGTCGAACCATGTCACCTCGTCGTGTTCGTTGATCGTTGCCAGACCAGGCGAGCCGGTCGCGGACCCTTCGATGGTGGCGGTCCCATGCGTGATGGTCGGTTGGGTAACTGATACGCACGACGTATAGGTGATGGTGCCCGTAACGGTGTTCTCTTCGCCGGAGAAGTTCGCCACGTGCTCGTCGAGGGTGTAGCCGCAGACGTAGACCTGCTCGGCGGCGTGCGCCGGTGCTGTCATGCCGAGCGGTATGCAGATCGCCGCCAGGCATATGCCGCTGGTCCTGAGTGTGCGCGAAAGGGTTTTCATGGTCTTGCTCTTTTCTTCTCCGGCCAAGATCGACCGTTTGGTGATGCAGATCACATCGGAGAATTGCGCCGGGTGTTACAAACGCAATCCGTGTGAGTGATACGGGCCTGATCTGACCCGAAATCGTTTCATCTACCGCATGCCTGGCTGATATCGAAACATCCAGAATTCGTTTCGCTGAGTGCGGGCAACCGACATCCGAGAGATATTTCTGGACGTCTGCGACTATCAATCCCCGAATCTCGTTCTTCCGCAACGACGACGAAGGCGCCGAAGGTGAATCGACTCGTCGGGTAACCGGATCTGGGCACGGGTTCCGCAGACCATACGACCACCCCGCGCGAACGTCGGGTAATCGGCAGATCCAGACGTTCAGAGACGTTGGTAGCAGACCGGCCCGAGGACCTGGCCCACGATCTCATCGATACCTACCTGCCTGACGGCAGCAGCATCGAGGTGTGCCGGGCGGCCCGCTCCGAGAGTGAAGACATCAAGGTCCGGGTGCTCGCCTCGGCCGCAGGTGACGAGGCCGACCTCCTAGCCGTGCGTTCGCATGAAAGCGGTGCCAGCGAGGGGGAGTGGCGACAGGTCTCGGATAGCCACGGCCAGTTCATATTCCGGCGCTCTCGCCGACCGCTCAGATCGGTCAGCGGCGCACGCGATAGCGCAGGTGCAGCACCCGGTTGCCCTGAATCACCACGTCAGGTTCCGCCAACAGGTGCTGCGCGTGGACCGACCCGAAGTAGCGCTTGCCGGACCCGAACACGACGGGTACGACGTCCATGCGCACCTCGTCGATCAGGCCCGCGGCAAGCACCTGGCCACCGACGTCGCCAGCGGCGACCTCGACCATGCGGTCACCCGCAAGCTCCTGCGCCTTGGCCACGGCTGCCTCGACGCCGTCGACGAAGTGAAACGGCGCCTCGGAGTCCCAGCCCTCGGGCTTCGGTCGGTGCGTCACGACGACCACGTGGTCGATCCCGCCCGGAGGCTTCCCGTCCCAGCCGTCCGTCATGTCGAAGACGTGCCGGCCGACGATCGTGACTCCGATCTGGTCCCAGTACGGCCGGGTGTAGTCGTAGGACGTCTGTGACACCTTCACCTCGCCGCTCTCGTCCAACGGGACGTCACCACTGGACAACCAGTCGAACAGCGGTCCGGGCTGGTCGTTCTCGTCCGCGACGAAGCCGTCCACCGACACCGAGGCGTACATGACCACCTTGCCCACGGGGCTCTCCTTTGCTTTCGGGTGCCCCCAAATTAGCGTGTCGTGAGCTGGCGCTCTTGTAAGAAATCAATCGGCCGGCAGCGGCCAGCTGTCCAGCACGTGGCCGGGATGTTCGCGCAGGAACCGCCGCCGGACTTCGAGATACCGGGTCGGCGTGAGCCCGGTGAACGCCCGGAACTCGTGGCCGAAGTGGGCCTGGTCGAAATAGCCTGCGCCACCGGCGAGGTCGGCCCAGTCGACCGGTCCGGCGGGGTTGATCGAGAACACGGTGGCGGCGAAGCGGTAGGTGCGGGCCAGCCGCTTCGGCGTGACGCCGATGAGCTCCTTGAACCGCTGAGCCAGATGCGTGCTGCTGACACCGGCTGCCACGCTCAGGTCGCCGATCGCCACCGCCCCGCTGGTCGCCGCGATGACGCTGCTCGTATGGCTGACCAGCCCCAGGCCGGCAGTCTCGCACAACCGTCGCATGAGCTCATCCTCGAGCAGCGTCAGCATCTCGCGCGGTCCGTCCGCCGTGGCCAGCCGGTCTCGCAGCTCAGCAACGGCGGGCCTGCCCCAAACCTGCTCTACCGTCACCGGACAGTCACACAGTTCGGCCGCGGGCATCGACAGCAACGGCGCCAGCCCCCACGGCTTGAAGTGCACGCCGACAGACCGGGTCCGGAGTGGGTAGCCGAACTCCAACGCGCGGGTGGGCATGGTAACCACGCAGCCGTCGGCGTACTCGGCAGTCTCGATGTCGGTGCCGGCGCGGATGCGGAACGGCGCCCCGAGGTTGACGATGAGCAGCGCCGACGGCATCGGCGGCAGCGTCAGCCGGTTGTACGGCGGCGCACCCTCCAGGTAGTAAAGGTCGTCGATCAGCTCGTCCAGCGGCGGTCGCGGCACTCTGGACACGTACTCCACGCCCACAGCATCGCCGACGCCCGCCGACATCGCACGCCGGGATGGTCCAACCGCGCTGCCGCCGGCATCGAGTCGACGTCGATCCCGGACGAGCCTCCGGCCGTGGACCTTTGCGTGGGATACGCGTGCTGCGTGCGAGATCGAGGATTCTCGGTCCTGCTACATGGCCCGCAAATACCCTGACTCGACATTCGCGCGCGTTGGAAAGCTGTGTCGGCCAACAAATTTGGACGGCCGACCCACGCCCGGCTCGCGGCATGATCGGTCACTCGCGCTTACTGAAGTCAGCACGGATCGTTCTCATCACGACACGTCGAGTCCCGGATTCAGGGCGATCTCCTCGAGCAGCGCTAACGGCAGAAGCTCGGCGGGTGCGTCGGCGAAGGAGATTTTGATCTGTGTCCCGGACGGGCGGGTGACGGTGACCGTACGGTCAGTTCGCGGGGTGGACGCCAGCGCCGCACTTCGCTCTTCGTGGGTCTCGACCACAGTCCCGTCCGGCAGCCGCCGCCTCGTGCTGCCGTAAGCGGAAGTATCGGGCTCCTGCGGCAGGGGTTGCGCGGTGCTGATCACGATGGCCAACCGCGATTGCCGGCCGGGCGTGGTTACTCGAACCGTCTGGCACACGCCGCTGCCCCACTCTCCCTGCCGCAGCGCCCCCAATGGCCGGTTCAGGGGCACACCGTCGAGCGGGATCTGCGCCAGCACCGCATCCCATCGACGAGCCTGGGCCTGATCGATCACCGCGCCGGGTTTCGAGAAGGGCAGGCAGACCTCGGGCGGGCTCGACGTTGCGGGCGGAACCGGCGCGCTGATGCGTAGTTCGGGATCGGTCACGAGCGCGACGAGTTCATCGACGGCCAAGGGGACGGCTCGGGGACGGCCGCTGCCCTCAGCGGCTTGATCGGTGGCGTTCGCATGGGCGACGGATCCGTCGGGCCGATAAGCGGTGGCGTTGCGGGTAAGGGTGCGAACCCCCTCGATCTCATACCAGGTGTCATCGGTATCGACGATCGTGCCATCGGGAAGGTGGCGCCGTTCGTCGAGTTCGCCGGCGACGCACGGTGGAATCGGCTTGGTGGCTTGGTGCACGGTCACCGACAGCGCGCCCTCTCGGTCACCGCGAAGCAGCGTGGCGTTCGCCCTGGTCCAACCGCCGAATCCCTTGTTCTGCGTGGCATCGCCGAGGATCGGCTGGAACACCAGCGAGCGCGTTACCGGGGCGAAGGCGATCTCGACATCACCGGGCAGCCCATCCTGCAGCGCCTGCGTCATCGCGCCCGCCTTGGGACCGGAGAACCACGGATAGGACGGATTATCGTATTCGTATGTGACGGAGTAAGCCATCCCGAACGTTTGCCGTTCCCGCGGAGGTTCCACGACATCACAACCCGGGATCTGCACCGGAAACGCGACCGGCGGAGTGACATAGGAGCTTTTGGCCCGAGCCGTGGGCTCCGACGGTTCCGGCTCGTGCACCAGCCACGCGATCAGGTAGCCGGTCACGACGATCACGACGCAGGTCAGACCTACCTTCCAGCTGTTCACAGCCGGGGAGGGCTTGGCCGCGTCCTTGTCATCACCGTTTTCCATGTCCTGCATTCTGTCTGCCGGTACCGACATGCTGCACACTCGACGGCGGACGCCATGCACGCACGCTCCTCGGCATGTGCGCGCGTTGGGCAGTGCTGTCAGCCAACCGATTTGGACGGCTGACCAACGCGCGCCAAGCGGCAGATCCGGACGTTCGTGTCCATGCGGGTCGCAGTCACTCGCGCGGCAGCTGCGTTTCTGCCGGCTCATGCCGGGGCAAGGTGTTGTTCGGCGAAGGCGACAGCGTCGGCGACCGCTTTGTCCGCAGCGGGAAGAAGCCCGGCGAGCAGATGCCATACGTGCCCCATCTCGGGCGCGATGTCGAGGCGGGTCGGTACGGCGTCTTCGGCCAGTTTGGTGGCCAACCGGATGGCATCGCTGAGCATGACCTCGTGACCACCGATCTGGATCAGGACCGGAGGTAGTCCGCGTGTGTCGGCGTAGACCGGTGAAGCCAGCGGGGTGTTCTGTGGTGCGCTGCCCAGGACGAGGTCCGCAGCGCGGCGCAGCCCCGCGCGGTTGACGGATGGGTCTATGCCGTCGAGTGTGCGCATCGTGGCCCCGGTGTGTTCGAGATTCGCCCAGGGGGAAATGGCGATCGACGCGGCGGGCATGGCAAGCCCCTGGTCACGGGCCGCGACCAGGGCACTGACCGCCATGGCGCCACCAGCGGAGTCGCCGGCGAATACCACGTTCTGCGGCGCAGTACCCTGCTCCAGTAGCCAGCGGTAGGCCGTGACCACGCCATCGACGGCGGCGGGGAAGACTGCTTCGGGCGCGAGCCGGTAGTCCGGGACCAGAACGTGGGCACGCAGGCGCACAGCGAGATTGCCGACCAGGCCGCGGTAACTCTGCGGATCTCCCACGAGGTAGGCGCCACCGTGCAGGTAGATCAGGTGGCGACCGGTGATCGCGTCCGTGGGGGTCGCATACTCGGCGGCCACTCCGCCGGCGTTGACAGCGACGAAGTCCACCCCGCCCGGTGCTGGAAAGTTGTCCTGGAAGAACTTTCGGTAAGCGAGCCGGATGTCGGCCAGGGTGTCGGATCCTACCCCGGCTGCCGCGTCGAAGACGCCGCCGCTGTGGGTCGCCCATTCCTGGTAGAAGGCCGGGACATCGAACGGAACCATGGCAGGTCCTCCTCATTCGCAGGTGCACAGCGGCTGTGTCTCAACCGCGTTGCGAGTCTGCGACCTTCACATCAATGTGAAGGTCAAACGGGCTGGCCAGAGTCGGCGTCGTAGGCTCGATCGCATGAGAATCGGAGAGCTGGCAGCGCGCACCGGCATCTCCCGGCGGCTGCTTCGCTACTACGAGGAACAGCAGCTGATCACGCCCGGGCGTTCCTTCAATGGCTACCGTGAGTACGAGGAAGGTCATGTCGACCGCGTGCTGCAGATCAAGGGACTACTCGACGCTGGGCTGCCGACCCGGATCATCGGCCAGATCCTGCCCTGCCTGGATAAGCCCCGCAGCATCTACTTCGACGATCCGACTCCTGAGATGCTCTCCGTCCTGGAACGCGAGCACAAAAACCTGACCCAGCGCATCGACTGCCTGACCCGCAACCGGGACTCGATCGCCGACTACTTGCAGACGGTGCGCGGAGTGGTCGCCACCGCCGATTCCCACTGACCCCGGGCTCAACGTCGCCTGGCGCAGCCGGTCAAGCTGGTTGCGCAGCGAATGTCGTTACCTCCGAGGTAATCGACACGGTCGGCCGAACGCTCGCACATCGGCAGATCCGGACGTTCACTGAGCGTTCGGCCGACCGCTTGATCAGGGTCGATCGAACGTGCGCACATCGGCTATTTGCGTGCGTTGGGAACCCTTGTCTACCAACGGATCTAGGCGACCGACCAACGCGCGCTCCGCAGCATAGAGCGGATGTCCTTGACTCGCGGTCGGCACTCAGCTGTGCCGACCGCGGCAGCCAGTTGTGTACACGATCAGCAGATCATTGACAGGTGTGTCGACCTTGCCTGACTGTGTAAACGAGGCCGCACGCGAACCTGACACGCTCGGTCAGGGCCAATACCTCAAGGTCTTGCTCGGGGACGGTTCGATGGTCAGCGGCCGACTGTCGTCCGTTGCTATGCGGTCGACGATTCACTTTGAACCCGCCACCCGAAACCGCGCGGCACCATTTCGAGAAGTCTGGCTAAGTTTTGTACTCGCCCTTAGAGGCGGTGCCGCGGTCGGGGTTGGTAAAGGGTTCACCGTCCACTGATGTGTAAATCCCGGTGTTAACTTCGACTTTGCCGCCTTTTTCGAAGCTATTACTTGCGCTCTTTACCGTGAGCGTGATCTTTTTCTCTTTGTTGTCGCAGGTCGCGGACTTTGCAGTGACTCCGCCTGCCTCCTTCGAACGTTGACGGACGTCAGCGTCTACGGTGCGCTCCTGACCCTCCTCTGGAGGGGCGCGCATATATGTAACATCGACACTTATCGTGTCTTTCGATGAGAATGTCACTTTATCTATCTTTGTGAATGGTTTATCTGCAGCGTGAGCGGTCGCTGGCATGAGTGCAATTAATGCGAACGCGCCAATTGTCGCGCTGCATATTGCTTTAGGAAAGGTCAATTTTGCATCCCTTCGTAGTTGGAATCTTTGACGAGGATTGGATCCGGTGGGGTCGGCGGTATGCACTGCTTGGGGTTGTGCGGGTTGGGATGATAGCCCGGCGGACAGTGAACCAGGCGCGCGGCGACATGCTTTACCAACAGAGTCGTGCACGTGTGGGGCTGGTGATCGCCCAGCTCATCCCGGCGCTCAGCACCGCCGCAGTCACCACCAACGCCAAGCCGATCCCCACCATACGATCACCCATTCCAGCCTCCTGTGATAGCGACGAAACCGAAGTGGACCGGTCACACCGAAAGACCAGGACCGGTCCAAAAGCCTATTCGGAACCAGGCCGACCATGGATGGGGCGCGCTACAACGCACGCACTTCGGCTACTTAACACTGGTGGTAGGACTTGATCCCGGCCAGGATCGAGTCCAGGTGCCCGGTGAGAAGCTCCCAAATCGGCTGCCCACCTGCGTCATTGGTGTGGCTCTCACATGGCTTGCGTCTCACCGGTCACCGTGCCGGGAATGGCTAAGTAGGGGTTTGCCCACAGCTCGAAGTAGCGGTGCCTTCCCGCACGGACACCATCCGCGGATTGGGAAGGACGCCACTGGTGAAGGACATCATCGGAATGGACCCGCACAAACGCTCAGCCACGATCGAAATCATCGACCCCACCGGCACGGTGTTGGCCACGGGCTGATACGGCACCGACAACGCCGGATACAGCGAAATGCTCACCACTGCACAGCGATACCCAGACCGAGTGTGGGCGATCGAGGGCTGCAACGGCATCGGCCGACATATCGCGCACCGCCTGGTCCAC
This sequence comes from Nocardia sp. NBC_01499, assembly GCF_045040275.1. Classification (NCBI taxonomy): domain Bacteria; kingdom Bacillati; phylum Actinomycetota; class Actinomycetes; order Mycobacteriales; family Nocardiaceae; genus Nocardia; species Nocardia sp. NBC_01499. The sequence goes on from NZ_CP109426.1 coordinate 8,438,267, forward strand.
GACGGCGAGACCGTTATCGACGTGCCGGCGAAACTCTCGGCGCAGATTCGAGTCTTCGCGACCGGCAACGGCCGCAAAACCGACCCCGTCGATGCGCATTCGGTGGCGTTGGCTGCGCTTCGGTCACCGAATCTGCGCCAGGTGCACGCTGATTCGCAGTTGATCGCGTTGGGCATGCTGGCTGATCGCCGCGATGAACTCGGGCGCGCCCGCACCGACACCGTCAACCGGCTGCACCGGTTGCTGCTGGAATTGCTGCCTGGTAGGGCCAAGAAGTTCCTCTCGGCAACCCAAGCACGCAAGCTGGTCGCCACCGTCAAACCCCGCGATCCCGCGGGCAACGTCCGGCGCCGTCTGACCGTGGAGTTAATCGGCGAACTGGAAACCATCGACCGCAAGATCAAGGCCGCGAACAAAGAACTGCGTGAGCTCGTCACCGAGCGTGGTTCCACTCTGACCGATCTGAACGGGATCGGACCCGCCGGCGCGGCCCGCCTGCTCGCCGATGTCGGTGACCTGCACCGATTCCGAGACCGCAACCGGTTCGCATCCTGGAACGGCACCGCACCCCTAGACGCTTCCTCCGGTCAACAGCAACGACATCGGCTCTCCCGCTCCGGAAACCGGAAAATCAACCGCGTCTTACACACCATGGCCATCACTCACTGCGCAATCCCAGCGCCGGGCGCACCTACTACGACCGGCGCAAAGCCGAGGGCAAGACCTCGATGGAAGCGATGCGGGCGCTCAAACGGCGCCTGTCGAGCGTTGTTTACACACGCATGCTCACCGACCAGCAACGACGGGAAAGGCGAGCCCGGACAGCAGCCATGAGCATGTTCGGGGAACAGTATCCAGGGTGTGACCGAGAACGTGCACGGGAACGGTCAGCACGTGGAGGCAGGCCGCGGGTGCACAGGTCAGGGGAGAAGGTGGGCGAGCAGACGGGCGGGAGCGTCTTCTTGTAGCAGGTGTCCGGCATCCTCGATCCAATACAGCGGTGCCTGCGGGAGGTGCTCGTGCAGCCAGTGGCCGTACTCCGGGGGCAGGATCTTGTCTTGCCGACCCCACAGCAACTGGACCGGAATGTCGATTCCCGAGAGCAGCGCCTCGAACGGTTCGGTGTCGGCTTGGGCCAGCTGTCGGTATTGGCGGTAGTAGGCGGCCTGCCCCGATGGACCGAGCCAGGGTTGCAGGAAGGTCTCCAGTACCCCGGGCCGGAACCCGGCGTGGGTCGCGTTGCGCAGATGCGCGGAAACCAGGGCCTCATGGGCGTATCCGGGCAGCTGCTCGAACACCTCGTGGTGGTTACGCATCAGCGCGAACAACCCCCGCTCCCAAGGGCCGCCGCTGACACAGTCGAACAGGGTCAGATCGCGGAAGCGGGCGCCCTCTAGCAGCAGCGCACGCAACACCACCGCACCGCCGATATCGTTGGCCACCACGGCCGGGGCCGACTCGGCGGTGTCGAGTTCCCAGTAGCGCAGCAACCCGGCGAACCGGCGGGCCTGCGCGGCCAGTGTCAGGTCCTGGCCCTCGGCCTGCTCGGAATAGCCGTAGCCGAGCTGGTCGAACACGTAGACGGTGTACCGCTCGGCCAAGGCGGGAGCGATCTCCCGCCACAGGAATGAGGAGTAGGGCGTGCCGTGGACCAGCACTATCGCCCGCTCGCCGTTTCCGAGCTTGGCCCAGCGCACCGCGCCCCCGTCGACCTCCACCGATTCCGGCAGCTCCCACGTCATGACCGCCACCTTTCGCCGCTTACATATCCGGGTTCGATCACTTCTCGTTCCGGCACCACCCTATCCACGCTGCCTCCGCACTCTTATCGCCGCAGCTCAGTTCAACCGATCAGCATCCAGTTGCCATAGGTCCGGATCACTCGCTCGTCGGCATGTGCGTGCGTTGGAAAGCCCTTGTCTAGCAACCGATTTGGATGGATGACCAACGCGCGCCCACCGGCATTATCGCTCACTCGTCCTGACTGAAATCAGCATGGATGAGTGCGATACACAAGGTTTGACGCTGATTTCCGGACGTTGGACTTCCATCGAGTCCCGCAACAGCTCGGCATGTGGAATCGGCTTGTCTGCCCGGCCATGGGTGTCGGTGGCTCATGGCAGTGTCAGCCGTTGTGATTGCTTCAGCTGATGACGACGCCTGGTTTCATGATCATGGACTGTGTTTCCCGACCTTGATCGCGATCAACGAATCGGGGGCGTCGTGAACACCATGACCGGTGGCCTTGGGTGGATGTACGACAGGAATCTGCCGCTGCTCTGCCTCACCTTCGCTCGTCAGATCAGCGCCCGGGAGCTATTGGAGCGGATGGGCGTCGACCAAAGCACGGTGGCGGTGCGCGGGCCGGATGACTTCCACGACGAGCTGGGCGACCTTCTCGACTCAGACGGTGGATATGTGGTCAGCGCAGGGCATTACGGAAGCTGGGCTTGGGCGTGGGAGCACGGTAGCTGGAAATGCGTCGAAGACCGCGGCCTGGTGCTGCGCGCCTCGATCGGAACCGCGGCGTTGGTGCTGCACGCCAACGAGAAACCGGGTGAGGTGTTCTGGTACGCCGAGGACGGCCGCCTCATCACTGGCCTCTACACCACCACCGGCCTCGCCTCAGCAAACCGGACCGGCAGTGACCCGCACCGCTTCGACACCGAGATGCAGGCGCTCGGCGCCCGACTCGAAGAAGACGAATACGACCCCTTGGGAGACGGCCCCTTGGGGGTCCTCGGAATGTTCTACAGGCTGGCAGAGAACCTCGGTGTCGGGCTGCCACTGGATGACCTCAACAATCGTCCCGTCCTCAGCGGCCGGCTCCTACCCCCAGCCGCGCGGTAGCGGCCGAGTCGCCCAACACGCGCCTGGCGTTTCGCGTGACGCAGGACCATCACATAATCGGCATGCGCGCGCGTTGGGAAGTGCTGTCAGCCAACCAGTTTGGACGGGTGGCCAATGCGCGGTATGCGGCTGGTTACCGGATGCTTGTCCGCATGAATGACGCAACGGACTACTCCTCCGTGCGTTCTGCGTCGTCCGGGATCCAAGGGAAGGCGACCTCGGGCAGCCCAAGAATCGACAAGCACGCGCACGTTCACCCGCCGCTTCCGCGAGGAGATCGGCATCTCACCGGGTCAATGGCTCACCCGCCAGCGCGTTGAACGGGCCTGCACCCTGCTCGAGCGAAGCAGCTTGCCCGTCGACGAAGTCGCCACTGCCGCCGGGTTCGGCTCCACTGCCTCGATGCGGTTGCACCTGCACACCGAACTGGGCGTCTCACCCAGTGCCTACCGCGCCACGTTCCGCGGACGCGATCACTGATCGCACTTCGAACGCCGAGATCGATGACAACCAAGCTGCCGATCCCTGAGAGAAACAATGCCCCGTCCACCGGAAACTCCTGTCCGGCAACGCCTTAGTGACAGTTACGGCGCTCGCCACCATCGCGCCATGCGGCAATCGCGGATGTTCTGTGCCGCAGTCGATCTCAAACGCTAACCGCGCGCCCAGCGGCTATAAGGCAGTCGCCGATCCTCGGCACGTGATCATCGGTGTTGTTGTTCGCGCTCGAGTGGCTGACGCGCAGTATTTGAACGTGCGATATTCGCTGTGCCCGAGATGCCTTGCCATACAGGATGTCTCGATACGTGAATCGCCGAGTATCGAACCGTAAGACCGGAACAGATTGATCTTTCGATGCCTCGCGCCGGACAGCGCGGTGACCTACAGGCTATAGCCCTGGCCGCGGCGGACTTCGCGGCCGCGGCGCAGGGCGTGACGTTCGGCTTCCCCCAGCTCTTCGTGTCCGGTGAGGTGGCGGGCGATCGTGCCGGGATCTCGATCCGCACCGGTGGGCGCGACGTCATCGAGCTGGACGTCGTGCGCTCGAGCCCATCGGCTAACCCCGAGCGACCTCAGCGGTGTGCGCGGGGGTGTAACGCTCGCCCATCACCTGGTGGCTCAGCGGGTCCAGCACGGCCAGCGCCTCGGCGTCCAGGGTGAGCTCCAGCGCGGCCGCGTTCTGCTCCAGCCGGGCCGGGTTGCGGGTGCCCGGAATGGTCGCCACCGCCACCCCGAGCCGCTCGGCCTGGGCGTACACCCAGGCCAGCGCCACCTGGGCCGGGGTGGCACCCAGCCGGTCGGCCACCTCGCGCACGGTCTGCGCGATCTTCTCGTTGGCTTCGCCCGCCGCGCCGGCGAAGCGGGGGTTGGTGCTCCGGAAGTCCTTCTCGCCCAGCGTGGATCGGTCCAGGGTGCCGGTCAGGAACCCCCGCCCCAGCGGCGAGTACGGCACCAACCCGACCCCCAGCTCGGCCATTACCGGGGTGACCGCCTCGACGTCGCGGGTCCACAGCGAGTACTCGCTCTGCACCGCGGTGATCGGGTGCACCGCGTGCGCCCGGCGCAGCAGCTCGCCGTCGACCTCGGACAGGCCGAGATGACGGACCTTGCCCGCCTCGACCAGCTCGGCCATCGCCCCGACGGTCTCCTCGATCTCCACGTCCTGGGGCGGGCGGTGGGCGTAGTACAGGTCGATCACCTCGACACCCAGCCGCAGCAGCGAGGCGTCGCAGGCGCGCAGCACGTAGTCCCGGGCACCGCGGATGCGGCGTGCCCGGTCTCCGGCGCTGCGATCGATGCCGAACTTGGTGGCGAGCTGCACCTGGTCCCGGCGGCCGTGGATGGCCCGGCCAACCAGCACCTCGTTGTGCCCGGTGCCGTAGGCGTCGGCGGTGTCCAGGAACGTGATGCCCAGCTCAAGGGCCCGGCCGATGGTGGCCAGGCCGCCGTCCCAGTCGGCGGCGCCGTAGCTTTCGCTCATCCCCATGCACCCCAGGCCCATCGCGCTGACGGTGAGACCGGGCGAGCCGAGCGTGGTTCGAGTGATCATGCGCGGATACTCCTCATGCCCGGCGGACCGGGCGGTACCTCGAAGGGCTGACGAACGCCTCCGACACTAGGACTTGGAGTGCACTCCAAGTCAAGCCGGAGGACCGGCCCCGGCGGGTCAGGCGCGGCGGGGGAGTCCCGGCCCGCGACATGACATGCCGCCGCCGAAAGGGGTTCGGAGACACTGGGAGCAGCGGGCGCTCCCGGCTACAGATCTTGCGTTGAGTGTGGCCAGGGGTTCAGGCCGAACCGGTCGGAACGCGGCTCTGAGCCAATGGTGGGCGTCGGGGGATCGGCGCTGTGGTTACGACTGGGTTGGTTGCGCTTGGTCTACAGAGTGGCGGCGACGTTGCGCAGGAAGCTTTCTACGTCGCGTTCTGCTTGCGGGGTCTGTATCCCGTTCGCGAGTGCGCTCGCCATGAGTTTTGCCGATGACTCACCGCTGACCAGGGCGGACCAGGCGTCATGCTCTTCGCGTAGTCCGGCAATCAGGTCCGACGGCGGGAGAACGCGCTTTGCTTGCGCGATGATCTCAGGGCCAACGGCCGCGATGTTCGCGGCGAGAGTGTCGACGAAGGTGTCGAGGTCAGCGGCAGGGACAGCGCGGTTGATCCAGCCGTACGCGGCGGCTGTATCGGCGTCGAGCAGGTCGCCGGAAAGGACCAGTTCGAGCGCGCGGTTGCGCCCGACGCGCTCACCCAAGTACTGGGTGCCGCCACCACCGGGGATGATTCCCAGCAGCGCCTCGGTCTGACCGATCCCGGATGTCTCCTTCGCCGCGAAAGCCATATCCGCCGCGATCACGAACTCCGCACCACCCGCGCGGGCCAGGCCAGCGAGCTTGACGATGCTCACCTGAGGCTGGTGGCGAAGCAACTCCCCGATCCCCTGATGCACGTTGACGTCCGGGAACTTCGCCGCGACCTCCTGCAACTGATCCATGTGCTCGAAAATGTGCATGTCGACGTGGGCGAGGAAGAACTCGTCGTTGGCGCTGGAGAAGACGATGACCCGCACCGAGGTCTCCTCCCGCAGCAACCCCAGCAGATCATGCAGCTCGACCATCATCGTCGCGCTGAGCGCGTTCACCGGCGGGTTGTCGAGTACGACCTGTGCGACGCCGGCGCTGATGCTGACGCGGAGGGTGGTGTAGCCGGGAAGATTCATCGTATCCATTCCTTTTGGTTGTCGATAGGCATGTAGGTTTGCGATGAATACTTACCGTCGTGCACTCGCCGACTACCGTCAAGAACGCACTTTGCGCGCACTAAGGATCCTCGAGGACACCACCATGCCTACGACTGACAGCCCTCCGGAGCCACGTTTTCACGTCGACTGCCCGACTCGGCCGATCCTCGATCAGGTCGCGGACAAGTGGTCGATGATGGCGCTGACGGTCCTCGAGCAACCCACCCGGTTCAACGAGATCAAGCGCCAACTCGAGGGCGTGACACAGCGAGTGCTGACGCAAACGCTGCGGCGTCTGGAACGCAACGGCATGGTGGCGCGGCGAGTGTTGGAGACCTCACCGATCGGCGTGGAGTATTCGCTGACGCCACTGGGACAGTCATTTCGTGTGCCGTTCACGCAGCTCTACGAGTGGACGCTGGCACACAGCGACGAGATCGAGCAGGCGCAGCGCGCCTACGACGCATGATCGCTCGCCTCTGCCGGTCAACGCTGTCACCAGGCCCGCGCTGGCCGCTTCGGACCGCGCGGGTCGCGGCATAGCGCGGATAAGCCAGGAACCTGAAGTCGGCCGTGCCCGGCCGAGACCAGTCCGGTGAAGCGGATGCCGGATCACTCCACCGGCCGATAATCGGTCGTGCTCCGCACGGCCTGGTTGCTACCGTGCAGCCATGAAGGTCAATTCACGAATCGCTGCCGCGGCCGCACGAGCTCTCAGCTCGCCGGTCGCGCCCGCCTGACCTCTTTCTCCCATGCCGGCGACCGGAAACGGTCCGCTGGTGTGCGTCGGTCTTGTTGCCGGACTTGCCATGTGCGGTCGCTTCCGGTCGATTTCACCTCGATGGAGCAACCACCGTGATCACGACAGACCAGACCGTTCAAACTTTCCTCGACTTCTTCCGCGAACGCGGGCACGAACTCACGCCGGGCGGATCGCTCATTCCCTCGCCGGGGGATCCGGTGCTGTTCACCACCTCCGGGATGCATCCGTTGACCCCTTATCTGATGGGCCGACCCCACCCGCTGGGCCAGCGGCTGACCAGCCTGCAACGATGCCTGCGCACCACCGATCTCGAGGAGGTCGGCGACGACACACACCTCACCGTGTTCGAAATGCTCGGGTCCTGGTCACTGGGCGACTACGGCGGCCCGCAGAGCTTGCGTTGGGGATTTGAACTGCTGCGCGACGGCTTCGGCATCGACCCCGGCCGGATATACGTCACGGTGTTCGGCGGTGACGATCAGGTCGAGCCTGACCACGATTCGTGGCGCACGTGGGATGAGCTGGGCTTACCGGTCGAACCGACCACTGACGAGAACTGGTGGTCCAACGGCCCGACCGGACTCTGCGGACCGGATTCCGAGATCTTCGTCTGGACGGGAGACGAAATGCCCCAGGGCACACCGACATCCGATGACCGCTGGGTGGAGGTGTGGAATCACGTCATGATGCGATACCTCCGGCATCCCGACAGCAGCCTCGAACCACTGCGCCGGCCCGGCATCGACACTGGCCTGGGCCTGGAACGGCTGGTGCGAATCCTGCAGAACACCCAGTCCGTCTTCGAGATCGACGTTTTCCAGCCCTGGCTGAGCACCCTGCCCCGCATCTGGGGCCCGCTGGACCAACCGTCGCCGCGACTGCTGTCGGACCATCTGCGATCCAGCATCGTCGTCCTCGGCGACCGGGTCACGCCATCCCCCTCCGGTCGCGGTCATGTACTGCGCCGTTTGATCCGCCGCACCCTGACCACGCTGTGGCGCGACGATCCGACCCGCACCCTGTCCGACCTGCCGATCGAGCTGGTGGAACACACCCTCGGGCACTTCCGCCAATCTGTTCACCCCCACCAGGTGCGCACCATCCTGCTCGATGAGGAACGCAAATTCGATCGGCTGCTCCAGCGTGGACGAAAGGTCTTGTCCCACAGCCGTTTCACCGGCCCCTTGACCGACGACGACTACCACTACCTACACGACACCCACGGCCTGCCCCGCGATCTCGTGGTGTACCTGAACCCTGAAGCCGATGTCAGGTGACATGTCAGGTCCTGTGTCAGGCCGTGGCCGATCAGCGCCGTAAGCGGTCATCAGCGGATGTTGGGACAGTTGACCTGGAGTATCCGCGAGGGGGCTAGCGCGGCTTCGGTCTGTCGAGTGAAACGAGCAAGGCGAATGTGCTCCATGAGCACAGCTCACCTACGAGTGGAACGGTGGACCTAACGGGACGTTATTCAAACCGTGCTGACCTGCGAAAACTCGAGACGGCGCGTGCCCGGATCGAGGTGGAGGGTGCTCCAGCGGTCCCTCGCCGACGCAAGCGGCCATCGCGAGCCAAGTCGAACCGCCGGGTCCCTCAGCGGCTCGAACGTCGGCTGCCACAGGTCATGGTCGAGGAGTTGGTCCAGGCGTACTGCGACGGGTCCTCTACCGCAGAACTTGCCGACCGGTATCGCGTATCCAAGACGGCGGTCCTCGCGCTGCTGACCAGGCAGGGAATTGCGCGCCGCTACCAGTCCTTGACTGAAGCCGACATCGACCGTGCCGAGCAGCTCTACCTCGAAGGGCACTCCTTGGTCGCCTGCAGTAGGCTCACCGGCTTTCCTGCGAGCAGCATCAACCGAGCTCTCAACAAACGCGGCACATCGATGCGCCCAGCGGGCCGACCGCGTGTCAGCATCAGTACAGGTCGATAGAAGCTGGGCTGTTTCGGGGTGGCGACACGCTGATAACCAGAAGAATTTTGACGAGCAGCAACTGGTTGGCAATCGGGTGATCCTTGTGATGCAAAGGCTGCTGCGACTGCTGCGACCCGAAATGCGCAACCCGGCACTGTAGAGGGTGTGCGCGGCCTTCCCGTGACACGCCCGCACCGGGCGGATGTTCGTCTCGGCCCGCAGGCGGGAAGGCTCGGCCTACCGGAGTCGGCGACTGGGGCGTCGCGGATTTGGTCGCTGCGGCGAGTGCCACTGCCGATTGCGTGCCGCGTCGGCTGCATCCGCCCAGGTCGCGGCGGCTTGTGGCTGTTTGTGACGGGCTGCACATACTTTGCAACTCAGTAAGTGGATGAACAATATCCGCTTGAGTGCTACCGTTCGATAAGTGGATAATCTATATCCGCTTACCTAACTCCTGTGAGGTGACCATGACCAGCACTGTCGAGAAGCAGGCGGATATCGACTTCGTCGATCCGGGCAGTTCCCAGGCCTCGAGTAGTAAGCATTGGTGGGTGCTCGCGACGTTGTGTATCGCGCAGCTGATGGTGGTGCTCGATGCGACGGTCGTGAATATCGCGTTGCCGTATGCGCAGCAGGATCTGGGGTTCGGGACTGCGGATCGCCAGTGGGTGGTGACCGGGTACACCTTGGCGTTCGGCAGTCTGTTGTTGCTGGGTGGGCGGTTGAGTGACATGTTCGGTCGCCGTGCGGTGTTCATGATCGGGCTTGTTGGTTTCGCGTTGGCCTCGGCGGTGGGTGGGGCTGCGTCCAGTGGTGAGCAGTTGATCGGTGCTCGGGTGGCGCAGGGTGTGTTCGGTGCGTTGTTGGCGCCGGCGGCGTTGTCGTTGCTGACGGTTACTTTCGCGGGTCGCCCGGAACGGACCAAGGCGTTCGGCGTCTACGGTGCGATCGCCGGTGCGGGCGCCGCGATCGGTCTGCTGCTGGGCGGGGCGCTGACCGAATGGGCGTCGTGGCGTTGGGCGCTGTACATCAACATCGTGTTCGCCGCGATCGCACTGGTAGGCGCCGCCGTGCTGCTGGGCCGCCACACCGCCGACCGCAAAGTCGGCCTCGACCTGAGTGGCACGGTGACCGCGACCGCCGGATTGTTCAGCGTCGTGTACGGGTTCGCGCATGCCGAGACCGACGGCTGGTCAAACACCATCACCCTCGCACTCCTGGCCGCCGGCGTGGTGTTGCTGGCCGCGTTCGTGGTCTTGCAGACCCGGGGCAAGAATCCGCTGCTACCGCTGCGGGTGGTGCTCGACCGCACCCGCGGAAGCGCGTACCTCGCGGTGTTCTTCTTGTCCATCGGGTTGTTCGCCATCTTCTTGTTCCTCACCTATTACCTCGAGCAGATCCTGGGTTATTCGCCGTTGCATACCGGTGTGGCGATCCTGCCGTTGGTGGTGGCGTTGGTGGTCTCGGCGACGGTCGGGTCGTCGGTGTTCCCGAGGATCGGTGCCAAGGTCAGCGTCGCTGGCGGGCTGTTGATCGGCGCGGTCGGGTTGGTGTCGCTGACCCAGATCGGACTGCACACCAGCTACACCATCCACGTTCTGCCGGGGTTGGTGTTGATCGGTTTCGGGTTGGGTGCGGTGATGACGGTCTCGTTCCAGGCCGCGACCGCGGGAATCGACCGTGACGATGCGGGTGTCGCGTCGGCGATGGTCAACACCTCGCAGCAGATCGGTGGCTCGATCGGCACCGCGCTGTTGTCCACTTTCGCGGCGAGTACCGCGAGCAACTATCTGGCCGGGCGGGTGTCGACCGCGACGGCGGTGGCGCAGTCGCAGGTCGAAAGCTACATCACCACCTTCTGGTGGGCGGCGGGATTCCTTGCCGTGGGCGCGGTCATCGTCGCGGTCTTGATGCCCCACAAGATCCCCACTGCTACCGACGGCGAACCGGTCCTCGCGCTCTGACGACTGCCGATCGACCAACCGATATCCGCACTCGAAGACAAGGAACCCCATGACAACCCACCCCAACGCAAGTTGTGCCGACTCGATCGACTCGATGCCGCGCGCCGGTTTCGACGCCGGCTGGCTGGACCGCAAACTCCAAACCGCCCGCCTGGAATATCTGGACCGCGACGACCCGCACCTGGCGTCCAAGAAAAGAGCAGTCGTGCGCTCACTGCACAAACTGAGTAACAGGGACGGGCTCGACGACCTATACGAGAGGCTGGCGTTGGCTCAGGTCGCCGACATCGCCGAACCGCGGATCCTGGAATTGGGCGCCGCGCACGGCGGTCTGTCGCGCAGACTGCTCGAGCTCCATCCGCACGCCCATCTCACCGTCACCGATATCGAACCGATCTCGGTGGCCGATATGGCCGCCGGTGACCTCGGCGCACACCCTCGCGCCACTGTCCGTGTCATGGACGCTCTCGCCATCGATGCGCCCGACCAGCACTACGACCTCGCCATCTTCGTCATGGCATTTCACCACCTTCCACCGCGCCAAGCCGCCGCGATGATCGCCGAAGGCACCCGCGCCGCAAAAACACTGTTCATCGTCGACCTGAGACGGCTGCCGGCACCGTTGCTGGCCGTGCTCACCCCCGCCGCGGCTGTCCTGGGCACCGTCATCCCTATCGCCCACGACGCATGGATCAGCCAACTTCGCGCTTACAGCCCCTCGGCGCTGCGCGCTCTGGCCGCTCACGCAGACCCGAACATTCACATCGAACTCGAACTCGGAGACCTTGGCGGCGTCTTGAAAATCCAGCAACTGGTCGCCCGTCGGGTCGAGCCGACACCGTCGCCGTAGCGAGCCATTCGTACAACCGAATGTGGTGCGAGTGCAGCCTTTACCCGGAGCCCGCGAACTTGGTGTTGCGGATCTGGTCGGGGGTCAGTGCTGGAGTGGTGAGGCGGTGCTGTGGGCGGGCATCGGCGCGCAGGCCGTCGAGCATGATCTCGAAGTATCGGTGCCAGGCGGTCGGGTCGGCCGAGCGGGTGAGATCGACAACCGTGTCGACGATGTTGATCAGGATGAAGAAGTCGACAGGTTCGACGCCGGGACGCAGCACTCCTGCGGCGCGGGCGCGGTCGATCACCCGGTCGACGGCGGGCTCGACCCGCTCGCGCAGTGCGGCCGTGATGGAGCTGTAGTCGTCCCCGGCCCGGATGACTTCGCCCAGTCCGCGGTTGGTGGCGATGTTGCCGCACGAGTACTCGAAGAACTCGACCAGACCGATCCACGGATCTTGATGCTGGAGTGCCGATTCCGCCTTTTCCACGAGCCGCCGGATGTCCTGTTCGTAGACGTCGGCGATCAGCTCCCGCTTGTTGGTATAGCGCCGGTATACGGTGCCGACGCCGACACCGGCGTGCTCGGCGACCTGGTTGAGGTTGACCTCGAGCCCGCGCTCGGCGTACATCTCGGCCGCGGCGGTGAGTATCCGCTGCAGGTTACGTGCCGCGTCGGCCCGTATCCGCCCAGGTCGCGGCGACTTGTCGCTGTTCGTGACGGGTTTCACGGACTCCAGACTATCAGCAAGCGGATGCGATAAATCCGCTTAGGTGCTACCGTTGTTTTAAACGGATATGTAATATCCGTTTAGGATGGCCTGTGAGGTGACGATGACCGGCATTGTCGACAACCGAGTGGCGCCGCCCGTCACCACACACTGACCTGTCACCACCGCAACCGGTCGCGATCACCAGCAACGACACCAGAGCCGAGGAGGTATTGATGCAAAACAAGGCGATTCAGATCAAGACATCCGAGGAGCGGATGCGGCAGTTCGTCGCCGACGCCAGCCACGAACTGCGCACTCCGTTGACCGTCATCCGTGGCTGCGCCGAGCTCTACAGCCACGGTGGGCACGCCGAGGGCGAGTTGCTGATGGCGCGGATCGAGAGCGCGGCGCTGCGGATGACACACCTTGTCGAGGATCTGCTGGCGCTGGCGCGGTTGGACATCCAGCCGCGGTTCGAGGGCCGCCCTGTCGACCTGCGTCACCTGCTCAGGGAGGTTGTCCACGACGCGCAGGCACTTGGCTTTCGCAGTGGCGCACTGCAATACCTCATCGACATCGGCATCGATGGTGATGGAGGTTTCGAGATCATCTGTGATCGAGCCAGGCTCCGGCAGGCGCTGACAAACCTCGTCGACAACGCCATCACCCACACCCCACCCGACTCCGCCGTCTCGGTACGGCTGACAGCCGCGACCGACCGAGTACGGATCGAGGTGGCCGATTCCGGACCCGGAGTACCGGCCGGGGCGGCCGAACGGGTCTTCGACCGCTTCTACCGCGTCGACACTGCTCGCAGCCGCACTGACGGCGGCCCCGGACTCGGACTGTCCATCGTGCAAGCGATCATCACCGCGCATCGCGGCACGGTCTGGGTCGAAAGCCCTGTCGGGGCCGGCGCAACCTTCATCATCGAATTGCCCCGCACCCCCGAAACATCGGTGGTCGAGCGCGTCCGAAGGAAGAATTGATCGAGGTTTTGGGGCACCTTTCTAGGGGGACGGCTGTAACCGTCAGCAACCGTCAAAAGCGACGGCACTTGGGAAGTGACACTGAGGACAGATCCAATTCTTCCGATGACTCCGAAGAATCCGCGTACAAATCATCCGAAATGTGGCATTACTCGGCGTATCCGCGCGACATCAAGAAAGGCTGCCTTCTTGCACCGGCAGTCCGCATGAAACGACCTCGTAGCGACGTGCCAAAAAGTCAGGAAGCCTGAGGTGCGGTAGTACTGTTCGTAACAGCGTTCGCGCCGTTCTCGGAAGCTCCAGAGCAATTCGAAGAGTTCTACTTCGCTACTGACTTCGTGAGGAGAATCATGGCTACGACCGCGCATGAATCGGAGCGGGCTGTTCACGATTCGTATGTCAGGCGCTGGTGGGTCCTCGCAGTGCTCGGTATCGCGCAGCTGATGGTCGTGCTCGACGCGACGGTCATGAACATCGCTCTTCCGGACGCGCAGAAGGCGCTCGGTTTCTCCGACGTGACCCGGCAGTGGGTGGTCACCGGTTACACGCTGGCGTTCGGCAGCCTGCTGTTGCTCGGCGGACGGTTGAGCGACATGTTCGGCCGGCGCAACACGTTCATCATCGGTCTCGTCGGCTTCGCGGTAGCTTCCGCGGTCGGCGGTGCCGCCGTGAACTCCGAGATGCTGATCTCCGCCAGGGTGGCCCAAGGTGTCTTTGCCGCGCTGCTGGCGCCCGCGACCCTGTCCCTGTTGACGGTCACCTTCACCGTGCCGTCGGAGCGCGCGAAAGCAGTTGGCATCTTCGGCGCGATCTCCGGCGCCGGTGCCGCGATCGGTCTGCTGCTCGGCGGTGCGCTCACCGAATGGGTCTCGTGGCGCTGGGCACTGTATATCAATCTGGTGTTCGCCGGCGTAGCGCTGATCGGCGCATTGGCGCTGCTGGCTCGCCACGTTGCCGTCGAGCGGCCGGTACTCGACCTACCCGGCACGATAACTGCCACCGCGGGGCTGTTCAGCATCGTCTATGGGTTCTCTCATGCTGAATCGCACGGCTGGTCTACCGCCACGACAATCTGGTGGCTCATCGCCGGTGTGGTGTTGCTGTGCGCGTTCTGCGTAGTGGAGACACGGGTTCCGCATCCGCTGCTGCCGCTGCGGATCGTGCTCGACCGCATCCGAGGCGGCGCTTATCTCGCGGTGTTCGCCATCGGTATCGGGCTGTTCTCCGTCCTTCTGTTCCTCACCTACTACCTCCAGGTGAGCCGCGGCTACTCGCCGATTCGGACCGGCGTCGCGTTCTTGCCGATGGTGGCCGCGATGGTGCTCTCGTCGACCATGACACCGCCGCTGTTGCTGCCCCGTCTCGGCACCAAGACCACGGTGGCAGGCGGGCTCCTCGTTGCCGCGACAGGGATGGTGTCGTTGACCCGGGTCGGGTTGGACACCGGCTACCTCAGCCATGTCCTGTCCGGGGAACTACTACTCGGCCTCGGCATCGGAGCCGCATTATCGGTGGCGATCCAGAGCGCGACAGCTGGAATCAACCACGAGGACGCAGGTGTTGCGTCAGCGATGGTGAACACCTCGCAGCAGATAGGCGGCTCGATCGGCACCGCGCTGCTGTCCACGTTCGCGGCAACCACACTGAACAACTACCTCGCGGACAACGGGTCGACCCCTGAGGTCGCGGCCCAGGCGCAGGTCGAGAGCTACATCACTACGTTCTGGTGGTCGGCCGGATTCCTCGCCGTCGGTGCGATCATCCTGGCGGTGCTGATGCCGAACACACTCCCCACCCAGCCCGAGGGGGAACCCGTTATAGCCCACTGACATGGATAGGAGAAGGAACGCGCTCACCTTGCCCCGCGGCTAGGATCTGTGAAGCTGTCATGCGACGCCCGGTCGCTGCCGATCGGTTGCTGCAGAAGTCCGGCGAGCAGATTGTCGACGGCCTTCAACCACACCGGCCAGGTGGCAGGGTCCAACGCCATGGATCCCTCCTCGTGGATGTCGCATCCCGCAGGGACCGGAACGCCGTTGAAGCGGTCCTCCAACCACAGCAGCGCGCGCGGTATGCCGATGCTCTCCAATATCAGATGCTCGCTGAAGTTGTCCCGCACATACAGCACCCGCGCCTTCGGATCAGCGCAGTATTTTTCCTGCACCAAGCGAGTTACCGGCTCGACCGGCGCGACTTCGTCTCTGTTCGATTGATAGAGGAATATCGGCATGTCGGGAACTGCATGGCCTAGTGACACCTTCTCCAAGACATCGCTGAGCGGCGTATTGTGCAGCGGGTCCGGCGTATCGAAGAGACTCTGTTCCAGGTTCATGAACGGGAAGATGGCCATCGAGTACAGACACAGCGCGTTCTTCAGCGGATTCAACGGCCGTAGAACAGGATTCATGTGCTGTTGGATGTAGGCGTCGAGCTCGGGATACTCCCGCGCTGCCCCGAGCACGGCGGTCCAGATCAGGCCGGAAGTCACGAAGTTGTTGGCCAGTCGGAACGACGCGCTCATATCCGCCTGATTACCGCCGGCGACGGCACCGACGATATTCAGCTCGGGCGCGTAGGAGGCGTGCAACTCGGCGGCGTGATCGGTGGCGATGGCACCGCCGGAGTACCCGGCCATGCCGACCTTGGTTTCCTTACCGGGCAGCCCCATCGGTGCGAAGTTCTCCGTGGCTCGGATTCCGTCCAGGGTGATCTGTCCCTCCAACGGGCCCGCGGCGAAAGCCGAATTGGGGCCTTCATGGTCGGGCATCGTGACCGCCCATCCAGCGCCGAGAGCAGTCAGCGGCGCGACGAATTCGCCTGGGATATCGGGCTGCCCGAGCTGGCTTGCTGGAAACGAAGCGAGCTGCAGCAGATATGAGGCGCCGCAGTATTGCGCGTTGGAGTCCTGCGGGAACTGATATGACAGCAGGTTCCGCGGTTTTCCTCCGTTGTCGCCGCGCGGCTTCATGACCGTGGTGACTGCCGCGATGGCCTCATCGCGGGTATTGGTCGATCGAAACGACAACTGCCAGGCATCGATGTTGAACGGGATCACCGAATAGAACGCCAGATGCACCTCGCGCGCGGCAATGATCTCGCCCGGTTTCTTGGCGGCCACGATATCCGCGGGCGGCGCGTAGAAGCCCGGATCGAGCTCCGGCGGCAACGGCGGTAACGGAAACGGCAATGCGGGTTGTACGGGGACCGTCCGCGACTCGTCGTCCGCGGCCGGGGCGGCCGTTACCGCCGCGCCCGATTGGACAGCGGCGACAAAACACGCCGCGACCAGGCATAGGACTGACCGCCACCGACGACACGAACCCATGCCGGACCTGGTGGCGTTCATTTCACCCTTCCTCGGCCTGCCGTATCGCGCACAGTCAGTCGATGCTTACCTGTAGTCGCTGAGTAGTGGCACCAGCAGATGCGGGTGTACCTGAAGCTATGTGGATTCAGTGCCATTGGCGCAGCCCGTATTATGCAGCAGCCGGAAGCGCCCGATCGGCCGACGCGCCGAAACGAATTTCAGGCGCAAAACACGAGGCACGGCGATCGCAACAGCGATCCGGCGACCGCTGTTGCACAGCGGGTATTCACCCACCGCCGTGAATACCCGCACTTGGTCTTCGATCTGGTCGGACAAACGTGGTGTGTCGTCTCAGGAGCCGGGTTCGGGTTGCGGGTCGGGTAGCACGACTCGGGCGTGTAGGCGGCTGAATCGCCAACCCTCGGGGGTCTTTCGGTATTCGCAGTGGTAGCGGGCCTCGGTCCAGGAACCATCGACGGTGAACCGGTGCAGTGTCCAGATGCCGGTGGCGTCGTTGCCGGTTGCTTCGATGACAGGGGAGCTCAACGCGTAGCCCGCATGGGGGTTGCCTCTCGAGTCGATGGTGTCGAAGAGGGCGGTGATGTCGTCGTGGCCTCGGCGGATGCCGTCGTGGCCGAGGTCGACGACCGCGGTGGTGGTGAACAGTTCCGCCATCTGGTCCCATTGCCGATCGGCCAGATGGCGGACGTAGGTTCGGTGCATCGCCTGGATCTGCTCGATATCTTCGAATCGTTGCAGGCGCGCCGCCAACCCTGCTATCACCTGGTCGGTGTCGGGCACGGCCCTCATGTCGGTTGTCATCGCATTCCTCCTGTTCCTCATCGTTCCGGGATTCAGATGTGGCGAAAATGTCTGCCGGACATCGGCTCTCGGCGGGCGGGCGGTCGATGTTCAGTTGGTGCGGTCGAGATAGCCGTCGGGTACCTGTTCGGGCGGGCAGGCGATGACCGCCTCGTTGTCGACGCCGCGGTCTTCGGCGAAGGTGATCGTGGCGAACAGGTCCTCCTGCAGCTGGGGAGCGATCGGCCCGAGGTCGCGGAGACGGAGTATCTCGTCGAGGTGATCGTTCTGGAACCCTGCCAGTGGTGCCGGGTTGTCGCTGGCCCATTTGGCGAGGAAACCGGAGAAGTGCAGCCACCGCTGCCCGGTGTTGATCACCAGGCTGACGCACGAGCCCACGGGCTGGAGCCAGGCGACCGAGTAGAGCCCGTCGCCGAGCCGTGCGATTACTGCTTCAAGGTCCTTCACCCAGCGCCCGGCCAACGGGTTCGATACCGCTTTGCCGGGGTGGACCCGGAATTCGACCGTGCCGGCGTTCTTGATGTAGAGCTCGTATTTCCAGCCATTGGAGTAGATGTAGATCAGATGCTGGCCCAGCAGACCGGTCAGGTCCTGATCGGCTTGTGGAAGCGGCGTGGATGCCTGCGATGTCGTCACGGCGATCCTCCTGGTATCGGGACTCCGTACCTCTCGCTAACCGGAATCACGGTTTTCGCCCGTGGCATACGCGCGTCGGGTCTCAGTTGGTGCGGTCGGCGTATCCATCGGGGAGCTGGCCCGGGGCCTTGTTGATGACCTCGTCGTTGTCGCGGCCTGCGTTCTCGATGTAGGTGATCGTCGCGAACTCGGAGATGAGGACGTACGGGTAGGCGGGGCCTTCGTCGCGGAAGCGGTGCATATCCTCGATGAAGTCGTTCTGGTGGCAGATCGTCTTCTCCGGGTGCTGGTTCTGCCCGCCGATCCACTGCGGGAAGAAGATCGTGCCGTGCAGGCGGCGGCGCGGGAGATCGAAGAACAGGCTGACACAGCTGCCGGTGGGTTCGTGCCAGTCGGCTTTGAACTGACCGTCTTCCGACAGCCGCACCAGCTCGATCGGCTGATGGGTGACCCAACGGCCGCCGACCAGGCCGTGGTGGATGCGGTAATCGCATTCCTTCTCGTTGCGCGCGTACCACTCGTACCGCCAGCCGTTGGCGTAGGTATAGATGAAATGCCTGCCGACGAGATCGGCCAGCTCATGGGTGGCTTCGACGGGTGTCGTTGCGGTCATCTGCATGCTCCTCAACTCGCAGGACTAGGCGGCTGAATCGCCAGCCCCTCGGGGGTGTTTCGGTATTCGCGGTGGTATCGGAGCCTCGGTCCAGGAACCATCGATGTGAACCGGTGCAGGGTCCAGATACCGGTGGCGTCGTTGCCGGTGGTCTCGATGACAGGGGAGCTCAATTCGTAGCCCGCACGATGTGCGTGTTCGGGAATATCGTGGTCATCGAATCCCTCCCCGTTGTTCGGATGTGGTGAAAACGACTGCCGGACAGCGGCTCTGGGTTGGCTGGGTCGTCGATGTCTCAGTTGGTGCGGTCGAGGAAGCCGTCGGGTACCTCGCCGGGGGCGCAGGCGATGACCGCCTCGTTGTCGATGCCGCTGTCTTCGGCGTAACTGATGGTGCCGAACAGGTTGGCCGGTGTCTGCGGTGCTATCGGTCCGGTGTCGCGGTAGGCCTGGATTTCTGGCAGGTGCTCGTTCTGGAACACCACGGTGCGCTCGGGATGGTCGCTGACCCATTTGGCCAGGAAGCCGGTGAAGTGCACCCACCGCTGTCCGATATCCAGCACGAGGTTGACGCAGGTGCCTGTCGGCTCGTTCCAGGCGATGGAGTACATGCTGTCGCCGAGCCGGGCGATCACCGTTTTCTGGTCTTTGACCCAGCGACCGGTCAGCGGGTTCACGTCTTTGATGCTGGGATGGACTCGGTAGTCGACGCGATCGTTGTTCTTTATGTATAGCTCGTACTGCCAGCCGTTGGAGTACGTGTAGATCAGATGTTGTCCCAGCAAGGCGCTGAGATCCTGGTTGTCCTGCGGAAGTTGCGTAGCGAACTGCGATGTCACCATGACAAACCTTTCTGCCGAGTGAATGAATGCGCTCAGATGTCGGGAATCTGCATCTCGCATTAACCGGAATCATGGTTTCGCTTACTCGCTCAGTATGTGGAAACGGAATTCCACTTGTCAATTAGTTGTGGTCTATGCCACCCTGAACGATGTGGCCGACACCTACGCTGATCAGGACCTGAACCCCGCCGCCGGAGCGACGTTGCGGGCGGACGCGGCACGTAACCTCGCCAAGATCATCGAAGCCGGCCGATACGTCGTCGCCGAAGCCGGCGCGGACGCGCAGATCGAAGACATCGCCCACCGTGCGGGGGTCGGTGTCGCGACCATCTACCGGCGCTTCGGCAGTAAACAAGGCCTGCTCGAGGCTTTGGTCGCGGACTCCATCAGGAATATGGACCAGCGGGCCCGTCCATACGCGGACTCCGCGGACGCTCTGCAAGGTCTGCTGGACGTGCTCACCATGTTGCTCGATCTGGCCGCACGGGACCGTCATCTACTTATTGCGCAGGCGGGTACGCCGTATCCCGCGGCGTCCGGCGTCACTCCGGACAGCGAGCTCTACGCTACCCTGCAGCACCTGTTCGCCAGGGCCCAACGCGACGGCCAGATCCGCCCCGAGCTCACCCTGGACGCAATTCAGCCGCTGATCACAGGCATGATCACCGCCACGATCCACCACCCCGACGATCCCACCCGACACACCGCCCTGGACGTGATCGCCCGCGGCATCCGCACCAACTGAACAAATCTCATCGGGCGCGGTCCACCACCTCGCTGCGGATGTGTTCATGACGGATCCAGGTGTGGCTGCAGGGGCGAGCGGTTCGGCCGGGGCAGGATTGTGGCTATGCGTGAGCTGATGACCAGTGCCTTGATCGATGAGATCCTCGCCGAACACCGCGCGGATTGGTCGGGTGGCGACGACGAGGGATGGGCGGGGTACCGAAACCACGCGCAGCGGGTGTTCCTGTTCGCCCGAGAGCTGACACCTCCGGGACCTGAGGTGGCGGAGCGGATCGCGATTGCCGCGGCATTTCATGACATTGCCGCGCTCCGTACTGTGGACTATCTCGATCTGGACCTGGAACCGATGCGTGCCTGGCTAGCTGCTTACGGTCGTCCGGAGTGGTATCGCGAGATCGCGCTGGCGATGACTCTGCATCACCGAATCCGGACCTACCGTGGTGAGGCCGCATGGCTCGTCGAAGGTATCCGCCGCGCCGATTGGATCGAATGCTCCGCAGGACTGCTGCGCTCCGGTCTCTCCCGTGACCTTGTCCAGCGCGCCCAGCGTGCTTTGCCGATGCGGAAGTTCGCCATCGACAGTGGGATAAAGATCGTGCGGCATGCTGTGACCCATCCAGGGAATCCGCTTCCCTTCTGGCGTTCTGGTCCCACTGTCCGGCGTATAGGCCAGGTTGAATCCTGACCCGACCCCCTTGACGTCAAATATCTGCACGTCAAACGCCCTGCTCGCACCTCGACTCACGTTCCGGAACTGAATAACCTCTGTGCAAGATCCGCCAGCCCAACCGCGGCACGCCTCTCCTCATCAGCCGCTTCGGGAGGGCTGATCAGCGTGCAGCAACGTCCCATGATTCTGGTGTCCTCGATAGGTCATCGCAACGCTTGATTCTCGTGATGAACCGGGACTTGGTGTGCAGGCTATTTCGATGCGTGGCCGGGTCGTTCGCTCGAGCTGTCTTGATCCGCGGACTGCACTCCGTCCATCCAGAATCGCATCGAATCGGCGATCATCTTCCCTGACTGTTGGTTGTCGATGAGGCCGGCGACCGCGGAGAAGGCGAGTCCGATTCCGCTGGCGCCGATTCCACTTCGCAGGGATGCCGCCCGCGCTGATCATCGTCGGCTCGACCGAGGGCCTACGAGCCCACGCCGAGCAGCTGGGACAACGTTGCGCGGAGGCGAACGTGGCTTGCCGACTGCAGATCTGGGACCGCCAGATTCACGTCTTCCCAGTCGCCGCCGACCTGATCCCCGAGAGACGGGTCGCCATCCGCGACATCGGTGCATTCATCCAGACAGTGGTACCAGCGGCTGACGTGTCCGGAGATGACGTCGTGGTTGATTCCGACGCCGGCTAAGAATCCGGCGCAACTCCTGAGAGGACGACTGGATCGAGAAGTGGACAGAACCCCCATAGACACCCTGATGGCATCTACGGGGATCTAATGGGATCTCATGGGATCTGTGGGCGCAGAGGGGATCGAACCCCCGACCGCTGGTGTGTAAAACCAGAGCTCTACCGCTGAGCTATACGCCCTCGACCTTGCCGGCCGGGTTATGAATCTAGCGCGGCGAGCGCTTTCTCCCAAGCCGCCTGGTCACGGGCCTCTCCGGGGCCGTTCATCTCGGAGAAACGGATGTAACCTTCGCGGTCTACGACGAAGGTGCCGCGGTTGGGGTAGCCGGATTTCTGGTTGAAGACCTCGTAGGCCTGCGCGACGGCGCCGTGCGGCCAGAAGTCGGACAGGAGCGGAAAGACGTAGCCCTGTTCGGCGGCCCAGATCTTGTGGGTCGGCGGTGGGCCGACCGAGATCGCGAGGATCTCGGCGTTGTCGTTCTGGAACTTGGGTAGTTCGTCGCGCACCTTGCACAGCTCACCCTGGCAGATGCCGGTGAAGGCGAGCGGGTAGAAGACGATCAGCACGTTCTTCTTGCCGTGATAGTCCGACAGGCTGACGTCCTGGTTGTTCTGATCCTTGAGCGTGAAATCCGGCGCGACAGTGCCAACTTCGAGCGGCATCGCAAATCCTCCATCGTGTCGGGTTTCCGCCGGGCGGCGCGATCACCGCCCGGCGACACCATAGCGAAAGGTGGGTCAGCGCTGCTTCGAGGGCGCCTTCGGTTGCACCAGGCGGCTGCCCGCCCAGCTACCCAGGGCGATCGCCGAGGTCTGAGTCAGACCGGCGGTCGGTGCGGATTCTGCGATTTCGCTCGGTTCTACATGACCCGGATGTCCGGTCTTGGGCGTGAGTACCCAGACGAAGCCTTCGTCGGCGAGTGGACCGATCGCATCCATCAGTGCGTCGACCAGATCACCGTCCCCGTCGCGCCACCACAGCAGCACAACGTCGACTACTTCGTCGGAATCCTCATCGACAAGATCGCTGCCGATGGATTCCTCGACGTCGGCTCTCAAGTCGTCGTCGACGTCCTCGTCCCAGCCCAATTCCTGGACAACCAAGCCGTGTGTAATGCCAAGCTTCTGAGCGTAGTTCTGCGCGTCCGCCGCGGCGACCACGGTGGTGTCCTCCTCAACTCCCGACAATAGGTAGTTGCAAGCGAACATGGTTATGGCCTCCAGCGCAAGCCGATCCGAAGAAAATGGCCCGGAATGTCGCGTGACAATGTTGTGTCATGGACCGGTTCAGCGCTTCGGGCAGGCGTCGCGGACGGCGTTGCGCGCGTCGTTGACCCGCCTACTTGCCTCGTTGAGCGGCCCGACAGGCGCGGTGTAGGTCATCTTGCGAGTCTCCGCGGACAGCGCGCGCGCCGCTGTGACGTAGTCGGTGAATTTTCCGGCCAGATCCGCGGGCATGGCGTCCTTCGCGGTGTTGACTCCGGTCTCCACCTTGTTCGCGGCGTCATCGAGGGTTGACGCGGCAAGTTCTCGCTTGGCCGCGTAGTCGCCCGCGTTGGCGTCGTGCGCGTCGACGAACTCGTTGTACTTGGAGACGCCGACACCGGTGGTGGTCGGGAACTGGGCACAGTTGTCGGTGATCGCCTTGTCCTGCGCGGCAGCGCGCTTGGACGAGGCGGCCGCCGACGACGCGGCCGCCGCCTCCGTCTTATAGGCCGCTACATCAGCGGTGTTGGGGTTGGCCGTGCCTTCGACCCGGTTCGCGCAGCCGGCTACGACCAAGCCGACAACGACCGCTCCGGTCGCGCACACCAATCCGAACCCGCGCGGGTCCAGGGTCTTCATCGTCCTCCCGTTTGACGTGCGCCTCATTCGGCGCTCGAAAACTACAGCGGCCTGGGCTCATGTTGCCCAGCGCACGGTACTGGATTTCCTGCTGACATGATGACCTGGGGCACACCATCGGCAAGGATGGAGGGTGCGCCCCGACCTTTCGTAAACGAGTGGTACGCAAACCCACGCGCCGCCACTCAGGGATACCGACGCTATCCGCTTGTCCACCCCTGTACGAGGAGCAGATTTGACCGACCTGATCCACTCTTCCGCTCCAGCGCAACCCGCTGGATCCGAGTCCGCCGCTCCGGCCGGCCGCGATCCGAACGGACCGCAAGCCCAGCCGACCGAGCGCGTGCGGGTGATCCGCGAAGGGGTGGCGTCCTACCTACCGGACATCGACCCGGAGGAAACCAGCGAATGGCTCGAGTCGTTCGATGAGATGCTCGATCGTGAGGGCCCCGGCCGAGCGCGTTACCTCATGCTCCGTCTGTTGGAGCGGGCCGGTGAACGCCGTGTCGCCATCCCCGCGTTGACGTCGACCGATTACGTCAACACCATCCCCACCGAGAACGAGCCGTGGTTCCCCGGCGACGAAGAGGTGGAACGGCGCTTCCGCGCCTGGATCCGCTGGAACGCCGCGATCATGGTGCATCGCGCGCAGCGCCCGGGAATCGGTGTCGGCGGCCACATTTCGACCTACGCGTCCTCGGCGGCGCTGTACGAGGTCGGCTTCAACCACTTCTTCCGCGGCAAGGATCACTCCGGCGGCGGCGATTCCATCTTCATCCAGGGGCATGCCTCGCCAGGCATCTACGCGCGCGCCTTCCTCGAGGGCAGGCTCGGCACCGACCGGCTCGACGGCTTCCGCCAGGAGTACAGCCACGGCGGCCCCGGCCACGGCGTGCCGTCGTACCCGCACCCGCGGCTGATGTCGGACTTCTGGGAATTCCCAACGGTTTCCATGGGTCTCGGCCCGATGAACGCCATCTACCAGGCGCGGTTCAACCACTACCTGCACGACCGCGGCATCAAGGACACCTCCGATCAGCATGTGTGGGCGTTCCTTGGCGACGGTGAGATGGACGAGCCGGAATCGCGCGGCCTCGCGCACGTCGCGGCGCTGGAGGGCCTGGACAACCTGACCTTCGTGGTCAACTGCAACCTGCAGCGCCTGGACGGCCCGGTGCGCGGCAACGGCAAGATCATTCAGGAGCTGGAGTCGTTCTTCCGCGGTGCGGGCTGGAACGTCATCAAGGTGATCTGGGGTCGGGAGTGGGACGCGCTGCTCGGCGCGGATCGCGATGGCGCGCTGGTGAATCTGATGAACTCCACGCCCGACGGTGACTACCAGACCTACAAGGCCAACGACGGTGCCTACGTGCGCGACCACTTCTTCGGCCGCGACCCGCGCACCAAGGCGCTCGTGCAGGACCTGTCCGATCAGGACATCTGGAACCTCAAGCGCGGCGGCCACGACTACCGCAAGGTGTACGCCGCCTACGCGGCCGCGATGGCACACAAGGGTCAGCCGACGGTGATCCTGGCCAAGACCATCAAGGGCTACACCCTCGGCAAGCACTTCGAGGGCCGCAACGCCACGCACCAGATGAAGAAGCTGACGCTGCAGGACCTCAAGGATTTCCGTGACCTGCAACGGATTCCGATCACCGACGCCGAGTTGGAGAAGGATCCGTACCTGCCCCCGTACTACCACCCCGGCATGGAGTCACGCGAGATCCAGTACATGCTGGATCGGCGCAAGGCACTGGGCGGCTACCTGCCCGAACGACGCACAACGGCAAAGCCGCTGCAACTTCCCGGCGACGAGGCGTACAAGTCGGTGCGTAAGGGCTCGGGCAAGCAGAGCGTGGCCACCACCATGGCGCTGGTGCGGCTGATGAAGGAGCTGCTGCGGGACAAGGAGATCGGCAAGCGGATCGTGCCGATCATCCCGGACGAGGCCCGTACCTTCGGTATGGACTCGTGGTTCCCTTCGTTGAAGATCTACAACCGCAACGGCCAGTTGTACACATCGGTCGACGCCGAGTTGATGCTTGCCTACAAAGAGAGCACCGTCGGGCAGATCCTGCACGAGGGCATCAACGAGGCGGGATCGACCGCGTCGTTCACCGCGGTCGGTACCTCGTACTCGACGCACGGCGAGCCGATGATCCCGCTGTACATCTTCTACTCGATGTTCGGTTTCCAGCGCACCGGCGACGGATTGTGGGCAGCGGCAGATCAACTCGCGCGCGGTTTCGTGCTCGGAGCAACCGCCGGGCGAACCACGCTGACCGGTGAGGGTCTGCAGCACAACGACGGCCACTCACTGCTGCTCGCCTCCACCAATCCGGCCGTGGTCACCTACGATCCGGCGTTCTCCTTCGAGATCGCGCACATCATCCGGGACGGTCTGCGTCGGATGTACGGCGGCGGCACCCCGGACCCGGGTCCGTACGCGGTGCCCGGCACCGATACCCGCAAGGCGGACGGCGGCTTCGGCGGCGAGGACATTTTCTACTACATCACCCTCTACAACGAGCCGTACCAGCAGCCTGCCGAGCCGGACGGCGTCGATATCGCCGGACTGCTCAAGGGCATCTACCTGTACAAGCAGGGCGGCGAGGGCGACGTGCGGGCGCAGATCCTGGTCTCCGGCGTCACCGTGCCGGACGGCCTGCGCGCGCAGGCGCTGCTCGCCGAGGACTGGGGCGTGCAGGCCGACGTCTGGTCGGTGACCTCCTGGGGTGAACTCCGCAAGGAGGCACTGCACCGCGAGATCGCCGCACTGCGTTACCCGGACGAGGACCACGGCACCCCGTACATCACCGAGGCGTTGTCCCGGGTCGATGGCCCGTACGTCGCCGCGACGGACTGGATGCGCGCGGTGCCGGACCAGGTGCGCAAGTGGGTACCTGGCGACTTCATCACACTCGGCACGGACGGCTTCGGCTTCTCCGACACCAGGGCAGCCGCCCGCCGCGTGTTCAATGTCGACGCGCAATCGATCGTGGTGGCCGCCCTTTCGGGCCTGGCGAAGGCCGGAAAGATCGACAAGGCCAAGGTGATCGAGGCCGCGACCAAGTACCGCATCGACGACGTCGACGCCGCGCCGAAGAACGCGTCGAGTTCCGATGGGGACGGCGAGTAGCGGACGATTGGATGGTGGACCGTAAACCGCCGCGGCCGCGACGGATCTCCGAGGGCTCTTCCGAGCATGAGGTGTATCTGCCGACGGGCGCGCTCTCCCCGAACCGGCAAACCCGCGACCCACTACCGGACACGCTGCTCAAACGCGTGAAGCAGTTCTCAGGCCGTCTCTCTACCGAGGCGGTCGGGTCGATGCAGGATCGGTTGCCGTTCTTCGCCGATCTGGACGCCGCGCAGCGCGCCGGTGTCCAGATGCTGGTGCAGACCGCGGTGGTGAACTTCCTGGAATGGCTACAGGACCCGGACAGCGACATCCGGTTCAGCCTCGACGCGTTCCAGGTGATTCCGCAGGATCTGGCGCGGCGGCTGACGCTGCGCCAGACCGTCGACATGGTCCGGGTGGCCATGGAGTTCTTCGAACAGTGGCTGCCCGCGCTCGCGCGCAACGATCGGCAGCTGGTCGCGCTCACCGAGGCGGTGTTGCGGTACGGGCGTGAGCTCGGCTTCGCCGCCGCCTCGGTGTACGCGAGCGCCGCCGAATCGCGTGGCGCGTGGGACACCCGGCTCGAGGCGCTGGTCGTCGACGCCGTGGTGCGTGGCGATACCGGTCCGGACATGCTGTCGCGGGCCGCCACGTTGAACTGGGACGCCACCGCACCGGCAACGGTGCTGGTCGGTACCCCGCCCGGCGAGCAAGGCGTGTCGTCGGTGGGGTCGGTGCACGCGATCGCCGCCAGGCACGGCCGGGCCGCGCTGGCAGTAGTACAGGGCACCCGGCTGGTGATGGTGGTCAGCGGCCACCTCGGCGACTCCTCTTATATATCGCCGTTTCTGGCAGACCTGCTGGCCGAGGTCTTTTCCGACGGTCCCGTCGTGATCGGCCCGACCACCCGCACGCTGGGCGCCGCGCACGCCAGCGCGGTCGAGGCGCTGGCCGGAATGGAGGCCGTGGTTGGCTGGCGCGGCGCGCCACGCCCGGTGCATGCGACCGAATTGCTGCCGGAACGCGCTTTGCTCGGCGATCGGGCTGCGATCGACGCGTTGAACGAGTATCTTGTCCTTCCGTTGGCCTCGGCGGGATCGTCACTGGCGGACACGCTCGAGGCCTATCTGGATTGCGGTGGAGCTGTCGAGACGTGCGCGCGTCAGTTGTACGTCCATCCAAATACCGTTCGCTACCGCCTCAAACGGATTGCCGAAATCACGGGTCGTGATCCGATGAATCCGCGGGACGCGTATGTGCTCAGAATCGCCGCCACCGTGGGTCGTTTGACACGAACCCGTAACGAACCGTCAACACCTACCCCAGAGGCCACTCATTTCACAGTGGGCAACGAGGGCCTGTAACGGAATTCGTGGGACGTTCGATCCGGGTCGACCCACGTGGCCTTTTGTGGGACTCCCACAAAACGCGAGGGCAAGCTTCATTCGCGTCGACATCTCCAGCGAGGCACCTCACAGTGTTCTCTTAGGGAGTGATCGCGTTGTTTGCCCCTGGACAGGGGTCCCAGACTCCCGGCATGCTCGCGCCCTGGCTCGATCTCCCTGGCGCGCGTGACCGGCTCATCCTCTGGTCCATGGCCTCCGGCCTGGACCTGGTTCGCCTCGGCACCATCGCGACGGCGGAGGAGATTACCGATACCGCAGTGACCCAGCCACTCGTCGTGGCCGCCGCGTTGCTCGCCTACTCGGAAATCCCCACGGATTCACTTCCGGCCGCTAGCATCGTCGCCGGGCACTCGGTCGGTGAACTCGCCGCCGCCGCTGTCGCCGGGGTCATCTCCTCGGACGACGCGGTGAAGTTGGCCGCCATCCGCGGAGCGGAGATGGCCAAGGCGTGCGCGTTGGAACCGACCGGCATGTCCGCGGTGCTCGGTGGCGATGAGGCCACCGTGCTCGCACGGCTCGCGGAACTCGACCTTGTTCCGGCCAACCGCAACGCGGCGGGCCAGATCGTGGCCGCGGGCCGGTTGGACGCGCTGGCGGAACTCGCCGCGAACCCGCCGGAGAAAGCACGGATTCGCGCGCTGCCCGTCGCGGGTGCTTTCCACACCGCGTTCATGGCACCGGCACAGGAGGCTGTGACCGACGCCATAGCGCAGATCGTGCCGAACAACCCGACCAGGACCCTGCTGTCGAACTTCGACGGCAAGCCGGTCACCTCGGGACGCGACGCGATCAACAAGCTTGCTGCTCAGGTCACCCGGCCCGTCCGATGGGACCTGTGCACCGAAACCGTAAGGCAGGCCGAGGTTTCCATGGTGGCAGAGCTGCCGCCAGCTGGCACCCTCGTCGGCATTGCGAAACGGGAGCTGAAGGGCACGCGCACACTGGCCCTGAAGACCCCGGAAGACCTCCCCGCGTTGGCCGGAGTAAGCATCTCCGGCTAGCTTTCCTCCCGCAGCCATGCATCAATATGCGCGGTTGTGACCGAGCGGACGTAACCATCGGCCGTCTCGATCCGAAAAACCAGTACAAGCCCTACAAAGAACAAGAAGGGAGCCACGAAGTGGCCGCTCTGACCCAGGAACAAATCGTCGAGGAACTCGGCAAGATCATCGAAGAGGTGACGGGTATCGAACCCTCCGAGGTGACGATCGAGAAGTCCTTCGTCGATGACCTGGACATCGACTCGCTGTCCATGGTCGAGATCGCGGTTCAGACCGAGGACAAGTACGGCGTGAAGATCCCGGACGAGGATCTGGCCAGCCTGAAGACGGTCGGCGACGCTGTCGGCTACATCCAGAAGCTCGAGGCGGAGAACAGCGAAGCCGCCGCGGAGCTCAAGGCCAAGTTCGACGCCGAGTAGGGCTGACACTGTGACCACTCCTTCCACCTTGAACGGGAACTTCCCCAACGTCGTCGTCACTAGCCTGGCGGCGACCACGTCGATCGCTGGTGATGTCGATGCGACGTGGAAGGGACTCCTCAACGGCGAGAGCGGTATCGACGTTCTCGAGGATTCCTTCGTCGAGGAATACGACCTTCCGGTCCGCATCGGCGGTCACCTGAAGGTCCGGCCCGAGACCCTGCTGACCCGAGTCGAGTGCCGGCGCATGGCGTACGTCGAGCAGCTCGCGACCGTTCTCGGTCGCGAAGTCTGGCGTAACGCAGGCAGCCCGGAGGTCGACCCGGAACGGCTGGGTGTGGCTATCGGCACCGGGTTGGGTGGCGGCGACGCCCTCATCGACTCGGTCGACAAGCTGAAAAGCGGTGGCTATCGCAAGATTTCGCCGTTGGCTGTGCAGATGGTCATGCCGAACGGTCCTTCGGCCGTTGTCGGCCTCGAATTGAAGGCCAGGGCAGGAGTGGTCACTCCGGTCTCGGCATGCTCGTCCGGCTCCGAGGCCATCGCCAACGCTTGGCGGATGATCGTGATGGGCGATGCGGACATCGTCGTCACCGGTGGCGTCGAGGGTTACATCGACGCGGTGCCGATCGCGGCGTTCAGCATGATGCGTGCCATGAGTACCCGCAACGACGATCCGAAGGGTGCCTCGCGTCCGTTCGACAAGGATCGCGACGGTTTCGTCTTCGGTGAGGCGGGCGCTCTGATGGTCATCGAGACCGAAGAGCACGCCAAGGCACGCGGCGCCACCATTCACGCTCGTCTGCTCGGTGCCGGTATCACCTCAGATGGTTTCCACCTCGTCGCACCCGCCCCCGATGGCGTCGGTGCGGCACGGGCGATGACCCGAGCGCTGCAGACCGCTGGTCTGACCGCGAAGGACATCACCCACGTCAACGCGCACGCGACCGCTACGCCGATCGGTGATACCGCCGAGGCGAACGCGATCAACCTGGCGATCGGCAAGCACGCCTCGGTGTACGCCCCGAAATCCGCACTCGGCCACTCGATCGGTGCCGTCGGCGCGCTCGAGTCGGTGCTCACTGTGCTCAGCATCAGGGATGGCATCGTCCCGCCGACGCTGAACCTGGAGAACCTGGATCCGGCGATCGATCTGGACGTGGTTCACGGCGAAGCTCGCCGCCAGGAGATCGAGTACGCGATCAACAACTCCTTCGGTTTCGGTGGGCACAATGTCGCGCTCGCCTTCGGTCGGGCATAGCCGCTTCGACTGACTGCACAACGAGCCCGGCGGGACCTGGCCAACAGGCCGGGTCCCGCCGGGGTTCGACATACTGCAGCCGCTGTAGCGGCGCACTCGAGGTGAGGAGAAAACGCGATGACCATCATTGCTCCCGCGTTGCAACAAGACACGGCGCTAGATCCGCGTGATCCGCTCGGTCGTCTGCAGCGCTTCTTCGATCCCGGCACCCTGCTTCCGTTGCACCCGCGCGACAAGTCCGGTGTGCTCGCCGCCATCGGCGAGGTCGACGGTGTCCGCACCGTCGCCTACTGCTCCGACGCCACCGTGATGGGTGGCGCGATGGGCGTCGAGGGGTGCAAGCACATCGTCGACGCGATCGACACCGCCATCGACTCCGGCGTCCCGATCGTCGGCATCTGGCATTCCGGTGGTGCCCGGCTCGCCGAGGGTGTCGAGGCACTGCACGCCGTCGGACTGGTCTTCGAGGCCATGGTTCGCGCGTCCGGCCTGGTACCCCAAATCTCCGTGGTCGTCGGCTTCGCCGCGGGTGGCGCCGCCTACGGTCCCGCACTCACCGACATCGTGATCATGGCCCCCGAGGGCCGCATCTTCGTCACCGGCCCGGACGTGGTGCGCAGCGTGACCGGCGAGCAGGTCGACATGGCGACCCTCGGCGGACCGGTGACGCACGGCAAGAAGTCCGGCGTCACCCACATCGTCGCCGATGACGAGGCCGACGCGGTGCACCGCGCGCGCCGCCTGGTGTCGATGTTCGCCGAGCAGGGCGAGTTCGATCTGCGCGCCGCCGAGCACGGCGACGTCGATCTCAAGGCGATGCTGCCCGAATCGGCCAAGCGCGCCTATGACGTGAAGCCGATCATCCACGAGCTGCTCGACAACGTCGACGGTGAAAGCTCGTTCGAGGAGCTGCAGGGCGGTTACGCGCGCAGCATCGTCACCGGTCTCGGTCGGCTGGCCGGGCGCACCGTCGGCGTGCTCGCCAACAACCCGATCCGCCTCGGTGGCTGCCTCAACTCCGAAAGTGCCGAGAAGGCAGCGCGTTTCGTGCGACTGTGCAACTCGTTCGGCATCCCGCTCATCGTGCTCACCGACGTTCCCGGCTACCTGCCCGGCGTCAGCATGGAGTGGGAAGGTGTTGTCCGCCGCGGCGCCAAACTGCTGCACGCGTTCGCGGAGGCCCGCGTTCCCCGGGTCACCCTTGTCACCCGCAAGATCTACGGTGGTGCCTACATCGCGATGAACGCCCGTTCGCTCGGCGCGACCGCGGTGTACGCGTGGCCCGGCTCCGAGGTCGCGGTGATGGGTGCCAAGGCCGCCGTCGGCATCCTGCACAAGAAGGCACTGGCCGCCGCGCCCGACGACGAGCGTGAAGCGTTGCACGAGCGTCTCACCGCTGAGCACGAGCGCATCGCGGGTGGCGTCGAGCGCGCGATCGCGATCGGCGTGGTCGATCAGGTGATCGATCCGGCCAAGACGCGCAGCATCATTGCCGCCGCGTTGGCGTCGGCGCCGTCGCGGGCCAGCCACCTGAAGAACATCCCGCTGTAGACGAACCAACAGAGTGGGCCCCGGATATACCCGGGGCCCACTTTCGTTGTCCGGCAAGTACTTCGCGCGCCGGGGGGAGGGTCGCCGCACGCCTTTCGCGCGGATATATCTCGGGGGACTTAGGGCCGCAACATCGGGGATACGGGTCCGATACATCGGGTTCGTACGGTTCGCGGATGACCGTGACGATCGACTCCGCTGTAGCAACGCCGACCGGGCGGAGACCACCGTGGTATCGCTCGTTGTTCGTGCAGCTCCTGGTGGCGATCGTGGCGGGGATCGTGGTCGGCGCCTGCTGGCCGGGGTTCGGGGCCGACTTGAAACCGTTGGCGGACGGGTTCATCAAGCTGATCAAGATGGT
This sequence comes from Nocardia sp. NBC_01499, assembly GCF_045040275.1. NCBI lineage: Bacteria > Bacillati > Actinomycetota > Actinomycetes > Mycobacteriales > Nocardiaceae > Nocardia > Nocardia sp. NBC_01499. The sequence goes on from NZ_CP109426.1 coordinate 8,470,823, forward strand.
GATCGCGCCGATCATCTTCTGCACCGTCGTGCTCGGTATCGCGCATGTGGGGGACATGAAGGCGGTGGGGCGGATCGGGGTGAAGGCGCTGATCTACTTCGAGGTTGTCACCACGTTCGCGTTGTTGTTCGGGTTGGTGGTCGGCAATCTGGTGAAGCCGGGGGCCGGGTTCGATATCAACCCGCAGACGCTGGCGACGGGTGCCGAGCAGATCGCGAAGACAACCAAGAACGGTGAGCTGCCGCACACGGTCGACTTTCTGCTGAATATCATTCCGGCATCGGTGATTTCGGCGTTCGCGGAGAACGCGCTGCTGCAGGTGTTGTTCTTCGCGGTGCTGTTCGGCTTGGCGCTGGCGAAGCTCCGGGAGCGGGCGGGGACGGCGGCCGACGGCGTGGGTAAGCCTGTGCCACCGGTGATCCTGGACGGCATCGACCACATCGGGCGGATCTTCTTCACCATCATCGGCTGGATCATGCGGCTGGCACCGCTCGGCGCGTTCGGGGCGATGGCCTATATCGTTGGCCAGTACGGGCTGTCCTCGCTCGGCAGTTACGGCAAGCTGATTGCCTGCTGTTACCTTGCGGCACTGCTGTTTCTGCTGATCCTTGCGGTGCTGGCGCGGGTGTTCGCCGGGGTGAATCTGTGGAAGTTCGTCATGTACATCAAGGACGAACTGTTCCTCGCGCTCGGCACCGCCTCTACCGAAGTTGTGTTGCCGCGCATCATGATCAAGCTCACCGCGGCCGGTTGTTCCAGGGCGACCACGGGACTCGTTGTGCCGACAGGATATTCGTTCAATCTCGACGGCGCGACGCTGTATCTGTCCATCTGCGTGCTGTTTCTGGCGCAGGCGCTCGGTGTGGATCTGAGCCTGGGGGAGCAGATCACCGCGGTCGGCGTGCTGATGCTGACCTCGAAAGGCATGGCGGGCGTGCCGGGTTCGTCGTTCCTTGCGCTGTCGGCCACCATCACCGCGATCGGCCACGGCTCGATTCCGGTGGCCGCCGTCGCGCTGCTGCTCGGCGCCGATCGCCTCATGGACTCCATGCGGGTCACGGTGAACCTGCTCGGCAACTGCGTCGCCACGTTCGTCGTCGCGAAATGGGAGGGTCAGCTGGACACCGAGCGGATGCGCAAGGTGCTCGATGGGGAGGATGTTCCTCCGTCGGCGGACGTCGACCCGAGGTCAGGGTGAGCCTGCTCGGCAGCAGCATTGCTGAAGTGCCGTCGTGGAGCATTGCTGAAGTGCCGTCGTGCCGACTTGGCTGTGCGGCGTCTTCCGGCGGCGGCCGTTTCCGAGTTGGCGCGAAATGGGAGGGGTAGCTGGACAGCAGCGGATGTGCAAAGTGCTCTACGGGGAGCGCGTTCCACCTGCCGGTAACGAGGTCGGCCGTCGTGCAAGCGGTGCTCGGTAGCATCGAGAAGTGCGCTACGAAGAACTTGCCGACGTGCCGTGCTCGATCACGCGCCCGCTCGTGATCTTCGGCGACCGCTGGACCCTGCTGATCCTGAAGTTCGCGTTCTCCGGTATTCGCCGCTTCAACGGGTTCCAGAGCGCGCTCGGTATTTCGCGCAGCCGCCTGCAGGACCGGCTCGACCGGCTGATCGAACACGACATCCTGGTCAAGCAGAAGGCCGAGGTCGGCGCGCACGAGGAGTACCGGCTCACCCAGAAGGGTCATGACATCTATCCGATTCTCATGGCCATCCGGGACTGGGGCGATGCTTACATGGCGCCCGACGGCCCGCCCGTGCGCTACACCCACCAGGACTGCACGGGCGAGGCGCACACGAAACTCGAATGCGACGTGTGTGGCACGGAACTGACCGCACGCGACGTGCTTCCCGAGGCCGGACCGGGTCTGCTCGATCCGGCCGATCAGTCCGTGCACCAGGTCGCTACCTGAGCCAGGTCCTCGCGCGAGGTGCGGAATCCGTTGACCGGGTGCTCGGTGTCCGGATATCCGAAGGAGATCCCGGCGACCACCCGGCGATTGTCCGGGATGCCGAAGTAGGCGCGGATGAACGGTGCGTACGACGCGAGCGCGGCCTGCGGTGCCGCCCCGAGTCCGAGGCTCTGTGCGCCGAGCAGAAAGTTGCCGAGGTAGAGGCCACAGTCGACGGCGCCGTAGACACCGAGATCCGCCTCGGTCGTCACGATCGCCACGTGCGGTGCGTCGAACAGTTCGAAGTTGCGCACCGCCTGCCGCATCGTCTTCTCGTGGTCGCCCTTGCTGATGCCGACACTGTCGTACAGCTGCAACCCGCACGCGCGCCGACGGTCCCGGAACGCTCCGGTGTACTGCGCGGGGAACGCGAAATCCGGTTCCGGCGTTGCGGTTTGGACGTGCGCGAGCAACTCCTTACGGAACCGATCGGTGCCGGCCCCCTCGGTCAGCACGACCTGCCACGGCTGAGTGTTGCACCAGGAGGCGGTGCGCTGCGCCAGTCGCAGCAGCGTCTCGATGACCTCCCTCGGCACCGGATCGGCAAGGAACTGCCGACAAGTCCAGCGTTCATCGAGCATCCTCGCCAATACCGTGAACTGCTCGGTGGCCGCATCGGCTGTCGTCATCCCCGCTCCTCATTTAGGTTCCATTATGAGACCAAACGCTAGCATCGAACGGCGTGGTGCGAAACGGTTGCGCCTCGCTTTGTGCCCGGCGTTGCGCATTGCCCTGAATGCCACGCTCTGACAAGGCAGAATCCAGCACATGGCGTCCGGAGCCCCCGCCGCGCACGATCGCAAGCGGCACGGCAGGCACTACACGCCGCCCGAGCTCGCGCGCTTCCTGGCCGGACGGCTGCTCACCCATGTGCCGCGCCCGGAATCCGGCGTGCTGCGAGTACTCGACCCGGCCTGTGGCGACGGGGAGCTGCTGTTCGCCTTGCGAGACGAGGCCGCGATCCGGCTGCCAGGGATCCGAGTCGAGTCGACCGGCTACGACCTCGACGCGACGGCACTTGCCGCGGCCCGAGCGCGGGCTGCGGGAACCGGCGTCGACTGGCACGTCGGCGACTTCCTCACGGCATCCGAAGAACTCGCGGCAGGTTCATTCGACGCCGTAATCACGAACCCGCCCTATGTACGGACCCAACAGTTGGGCGGGGCCACCGCGCAGCTGCTCAGCAAGCAATTCGGGCTACGCGGCCGGATCGACCTGACCCACCCGTTCGTCGCGACATTGCCCCGACTGCTGTGCCCCGACGGGATCCTCGGCTTGTTATGCGCCAACAGATTCCTAACCACCAAGGCGGGCGCGAACATCCGGCGGTTACTGCTCGCCGAGCTGACACCGGTCGAGCTGTACGACCTCGGCGACACAAAGTTGTTCGAAGCGGCCGTCCTACCCGCGATCACCATCGCCACCCGTGGCGGGGGCGGCGCCGAATGTCGATACGTCTCCGCGTACGAGGTTGAGAGCGGCGAAAATGCCTCGCAGACAGGCCTTTTCGATGCATTGCTGGCTGATCGTGGCTGCCTGGTCGCGCACAGCGGACGAACCTTCGCGGTCGAGGTCGGCACCCTGGTTACCGGACAGGCGACCCGTTCGGGAATGGAAACCTCAGGCGCACAGCAAGTTTCCGCGATGATCCGTGCGAACGGCCCTGAGCCGAGCGTCAACCTGCGGACCGACGATGCGCGGCAATCTGGTGGGCCAGGCGTGAATATAGAGGTCGGGGATGCGCGGGAATCCGATGGGTCAGGCATAGATCTGCGTGCCGACGGGCCGCTGCGACCTGATGGGTCGAGCGCGGCCCTGCGAGCCGAGGGTCCGCGACAAGCTGACGGGCGGAAAGTCGACCTTCAGGCCGAGGGTGCGCTGCAATCTGATGAGCCGGACACGGACCCGCAGGCCGAGGGCGCGCGGCAGCCTGGTGGGTCGGGCGCGGATCTGGGGGCCGAGCGTGCGTGGGGTTCTGATGAGCCGAGTATGAACCTGCGGGCCGAGGGGGTGCGGCAACGTGATGTGCCGAGCGTTTACCTGAGGAATGACGGACCGCTGCGATCTGATGGATCAGGCGTGGATCTGCGGGCCGAGGGTGCGCGGTTGCCTAATGGATCGAGCGTCAACCTGCGGGCCAAGGACGCACGGCAATCTGGTGGGCAGAATGTGGATCTGGGGCCCGAGCGTTCGCGGCAATCTGATGAGCTGAGCGCGAGCTTTCAGGTCGACGGTTGGCGGCAGCCTGATCAGCCGGGCATGGACCTTGGGGCCGAGGAGGCGCGGGAATCCGATAGGCCAGGCGCAGATCTCGGCGCCGGGAGTGCGCGGCTGCCTAATGAATCGAGCGTCAACCTGCGAATCGACGGCGCACGACAATCTGGTGAGCCGAGCGTGAATCTGGGGGCGGAGGGCGCGCGGCAATCTGGTGGGCTGGGTGTGGATCTAGGGGATGGGGGACCGCTGCGATCCGATGAGCCGAGCGGGTCCCCGTGGGCCGAGGGACCGCTGCGATCTGATGGGTCGGGCGCGGATCTGCGGGCTCGAGGCGCGCGGCTGCCTGATGGGGCGGGCGTGGACCTGGGGGATGGGGGACCGCTGCGATCCGATGAGCCGAGCGGGTCCCCGTGGGCCGAGGGACCGTTGCGATCTGATGGGTCGGGCGTGGATCTGCGGGCTGAGGGTGCGCGGCTGCCTGATGGGTCGGGTGTGAATCTGGGGCCCGAGGGTGCGCGGCAACCTGAGGAGCCGAGCAAGAACCTGCGGGCCGAGGGGCTGCGGCAACGTGATGTGCCGAGCGTTTACTCGGGGGATGGGGGACCGTTGCGATCTGATGAGCCGAGCGGGTCCCTGCGGGCCGAGGGACCGCTGCGACCTGATGGGTCGAGCGCGGCCCTGCGGGCCGGGGGTCCGCGGCAAGCTGACGGGCGGAATGTCGACCTTCAGGCCGAGGGTGCGTTGCAATCTGATGAGCCGGACGCGGATCCGCAGGCCGAGGGTGCGTTGCAATCTGACGGGTCTGGTGTGGTTCTGCGGGCCGAGGGTCCGTTGCAACCCGGACCGACTCGCGCGCGGCAGTCCCTGCCTGAACCACCGTCCAAACCGGCCGGGCGACGAAAAACTGTGCGGCGCACAGCGGAACCGGAGACTGCGTGGCGCATGTCGAACGCTGAGGTCGATGCCTGGCTCGGCGGTGTTGCGGCGTCGACCTGGCGGACATTCGGCGAGGTTGCGCGAATTCGGGTGGGGATCAAGACAACTGCTGACAAGGTGTTCATCTCCGATCGGTGGTCCGACGTCGAGCCGCCCCCAGAACCGGAGCTGTTACTCGAGCTGATCACCCACCACGATCTCGAACCCTGGCGAATAGCCCGATCGCACGACACTCGCGTGCTGTACCCCTACGACTTGATTCGGCCGAACCGCACGCCGATCGATCTGAACGAATTTCCCTGTGCCGCTGAATATTTGCGCGCCCACAAGGACACGTTGGCCGCCCGCCACTACCTCGGTCCTAGCGGCCGGGAATGGTTCGAGATCTGGGTACCGCAGCGCCCGCACCTATGGCGTGAGCCGAAGTTGGTGTTTCCGGATATCAGCGAGCGCCCGAGGTTCGCGCTCGATCGATCGGGCGCGGTGGTGAACGGTGACTGCTATTGGATTTCGCTACCTGATCTGTCCGCGACCCCGGCCGACGCAGACCAACTGGCGTATCTGCTGATGGGCGTGGCGAATTCGGCGCTCGGACTGCGGTTCTACGACGCGGTCTGCGGGAACCGGCTGTACTCGGGCAGGCGGCGCTGGATCACCCAGTACGTGTCGCGGTTACCGCTGCCGAATCCGGGATCGGCACGCGCGGCGGCCGTCATCGAGCTGGCTCGTGAGCTCGTCGACGGCCGGGTGCCGGACGCGGCGGCGCGGGCCGATCTCGATGCGCGGGTGGCCGCGGCGTTCGCGGTGTCGCTGCCCGCGTTCTGACTATGCGGTGAGGTGCACGCCAACCATGGGCATCAACGTCCGGCGGGCGAACTCGCGGGCGGCGTCCCGATCGGTGACCGGGATGAGCCCGTCCGGGGTGAGGGCCAGCGACAGCGCGAGCCGGGCCATGATCTCGGCGACCAGATCGGCGTCGAAGTCGTGGGTGTTCTCGGTGTCGCGCAGTTCGCGCAGCTTCTCCGCGAGGTAACCGCGGCCGACGGCGAGGATCGGGCCCGCGTCGGTGGTCAGCCGGGGCAGGATCAGGTCCGGTTCGGTGCGCAGCAGGCGGCGCAGCAGTTCGTTGTTGGCGATGGCGGTGATGAACGCGACGAAGATCTCGACCAGCTGGTCCTCGGAGCCGGAGACGGCCCGCACCTGCTTGTCGATCATCGCGACGAAACGCTGCGCCTCCCGCACGCTCACCGCCTCTACCAGCTCGTTCTTCGATTCGAAGCGGCGGTAGAGGGTGGCGGGACTGATGCCTGCGCGGCGGGCGATTTCGCCCATGCTCGTCCGTTTGATGCCGAAGTCCAGGAAGGCCGAGAGCGCGCTTTCCAGGAGTTTCTCGCCGTCGGCGACGGGCTTGTCCAGGATGCGCTGCAGCATGGGCGGGACAGTTGGCATCTGGTCTCCAGTCGATTCGCGCGAGGGCCGAGCGTGCGCAATGGCGTCGCGACGGTGCGGGTGATGGACCTTCATTATTTCACCGGCGTGCGGCGGCCTGGTCGCGGATCGCCGGAATACGGCATAGGTCGCGGGTCCGGCTCTGTGTGGTTAGCCTTCATGGATATCCGATATGGATGTCGAATCGGCTGGAAAAGGTTGAGCCGTGGCATATTTCGCTAATCGTGTGGCGGCGATAACGGGCGCGGGCTCCGGCATCGGCCGCGAACCGGCGCTGGCGCTCGCCCGCGACGGCGCCCTGCTCGCGCTGTCGGACAAGTCGCCCGAGGTCGTCGCGGAGACCGGGCGGCTCTGCGCCGCCGTTGGCCTCGAGCCGACGGTGACCACCCTCGATGTCACCGACCGGGTGGCGGCGCTCGACCACGCCGCAGCGACCGTCGCGCAGTACGGGCGGTCGATGCGCTGTTCAATCATGCCGGGATCCTGCACGTCGGCGGGGTGGCGGAGTCGCCGTTCAGCGATTTCGAGCGGGCTCACCGACTCGCTGCGCCAGGACATGCGGGCCGCGGGCGGCAAGGTCCGGGTGACCGGCGTGTATTCGGGTGGCGTGCTCACCACCATCGCGCGGTCGGCGAGTGTCGCGTCCGGTATCGACGCGGTGGCGGTCGCGCGACGGTTCGAGGGGCATGTCGCGCGCACCAGTCCCGATGTGGCGGCTCGGACGATTCTGCGCGGTGAGGCGAAGGTGCTTGTCGGACTGGACGCCCTTGTTGTGGACCTAGTCACAAGGTTCACCGGCTCTTGTCACGAACGAGTGCTGGACATGGTATTTCGTTCCTGACCGCGTAGCACCGCGTGGTCGGGAACGGGTGATGTTGAAATGTCAACTGGTCGAACACTTCTCACGGCCGTCAATGATCCGGCGCTATCGATCGGCTGCGGCTGATGGCGAAATGGATCCTGGTCGAATGCTTTTCGGGCGTGCCGGGCACGGTGATCGCGTTCGGCGCCGCGCCGAAGTCCTTTGTGTCGCTGAGCAATATCCTGCGTAACCCACTGTCGCTCGCGGACGCGGAATCGGCTCTCGCGCAGGCCTGTCGGAGTCGCGCCGTGGTCGCGTGCGTATCGGAGGACGGGCGGCGCACCGTGCGGGCCGAGCCGTTGCTCATCACGCCGGAGCGGGCACATGCCGTTCGGCTCTACATCGGGCCGGTCGGTGAGCCGCTGCCGCCGCGAGAACCGGTGGGGGCGTGGTACTTCAACCTCACCACCAACCGGTCGGTGCGCAGCGTGGACCTGCTCGATCTGTACGGCGTCGCACCCCAGGATCGGGAGGCTGAGTTAGCCATCGCCGGTGCGTTCACTCGGTTGGTCACCAATCGGGACGAGAGTGCGGCGCTGGCGAAGATCGTGAATTCCGCGCCGGGCACCGAGCATCAGGCGGTGTGGACGGTCCGCCGTGACGACGATGCCTTGCGCGCAGGGCATTTCGCCTGCCGGATCATTCTCGAGGCCGATGCCAACGGGCGCAGGGAAGTGTTGTTCCGCGGGGTGACTCAGGACATCGGTGCCGCGATCGCGGTGCCGTCCGCACCGCCGCCGATGATTCTGGAGTATCAACTGCTGGAGGCGTCAACGGCGCCGGGGGAGTATCGCGCGATCGTGAATCTGCGTTCGCTGCAACTGATTCGCTGGATCGGGCCGCCCATGCCCGGTATCGCCTGGGCGGATCTGCCCGGTCAGCCGCCGCCGCAGATCCATCCGGACGATCTGACCGCCGCGCTGGAGATGTCACGGGAGTTGGCGCGCCATCGCGCCGAGGGCAGGCTGCGGCTGCGCCGAATCGATGGTGGCTGGCAGACGGTGCGTGTGCGGGCCGCGCTGATGGCGTTGGATCAGCACACTACGGCTGGACTTGCCACGGTCACCGCGGTCGAATGACACGCGGTGACCGTGGGTGGAAATCATTGACGCGGTAAGTTCAGCGCCGCCATTTCCTGCTCGATCGCATTCGCGGCGAAATTTACCCCGCTGGAACGCAATTCATGGACTCGCCGTTGTAATGCCTCGACGCCGCCCGGCTGGGCCGCGATATCGGCCACGCTGATCCGCCCCGTGGACCGGTGCATACTCGACTGTGCGTATGCCATCACCGTGATACCTCCTGCCTGCACGCTCACGACCACGCCTCGCGGCTACGTCGTGCGCGACCGTGCGTTGCGATATCACCACGCTCGCTCACGACGACTTCATCGTGCGCGATCGCGTCCTCGCTCGCTACGCTCGCATACGGACCCACCGACCCAGAGGTGGGTTATCCACTGCGCTACAAGCCGCACGACTACCGTTTCGGCAGGAGACCCCGGGTCACCGGGCACGCTGGGAAAATGTTATCAGCGATTCCTACTGGTCGCTTGATCAGTGTGCGCTGTCTCACACCTCTTTTGCGGCACGGTGATTGGCCGTGTTGTGTAGGTACACAGTCCCATTCAGTCGAATGCCGTCCTGCTCGGTTTCGCTGAGTTCGCGCCGGACCTTGCCCGGTACTCCCGCGACGAGCGATCCGGGCGGAATCTGCGCACCCTCGGGAATCAGCGCGTTCGCCGCGATCAGGCTGCCCGCGCCGATCACCGCGCCGTTGAGCACGGTGGCACCCATGCCGACCAGCACATCGTCGCCGACCGTGCAGCCGTGCAGGATCGCGTTGTGCCCCACCGAAACTCCGCTGCCGACGGTGAGCGGGAAGCCCGGATCGGCGTGCAGCACGCAGCCGTCCTGGATGTTGGTTCGTTCGCCGACGCTGATCGCCTCGAGGTCCCCGCGCAGCACGGCGCTGTACCAAACACTCACCTCGGCCGCGAGCCGCACCCGCCCGATCACCGTCGCGTTGGGCGCGACCCACGCGCTCTCGTCGATATCCGGGGCGAACTCGCCGATCTGAATCCTCATGCGGACGAACCTAGCCGTGCGCCCTGGAACAACGCGCGGTGGGCGGCGGGGCTGGTACCGAGGATGCGATGGAAGTGGTGGCGCAGGCTCACGGCGGTGCCGAAGCCGGTGTCGGTGGCGATGCGTTCCATGGTGTCGTCGGTGGTTTCCAGCAGCAGCCTGGCGCGGTCGGTGCGCTGGTGCAGTAGCCATTGCTGTGGGCTGTTTCCGGTGCGGTCGCGGAAGCGGCGGGTGAAGGTTCGGCGCGACATCAGTGCGATGCGCGCCCAGCCGTCGAGATCGATCGGTTCGCCGAGATGTGTTCTGGCCCAGACCATTGCGCGTTCGATGGGGTCGTCGTCGGTGGCGTCGGGGACGGCGATCGGGATGTACTGGGCCTGCGATCCGCTGCGGTGCGGCGCGGTGACGAGTTCCCTGGCCAGTTCGGTCGCGGCGCGGCTGCCGAGGTCGTTACGCACCAGGTGCAGGCAGCAGTCGAGGGCCGCGGCGACGCCCGCCGAGGTGATCACGTCGCCGAGGTCCGACCACAGTGTGTCGGCGCGGACCAGGACCGCGGGGCAGGCGCGGGCCAGCGCGGCGGCACCGGCCCAGTGCGTGGTCACCTCGCGGCCGTCGGCAAGCCCGCTGGCGGCCACCGCCCACGAGCCGAGGCACAGGCCGACGATCCGCGCGCCCGCGGTGTGCGCCTGGTGCAGGGCGGTGCGCAGGTCCTCGGACAGCGGCATGTCGCGTTCCCAGCTGGGGATGATCACGGTGTCCGCGCGGACAAGCCGGTCAAGGCCGTGGCGCACCTCGATGTCGAAACCCGCTGGGGTGCGCAGGGTTCCGGGTTGCTCGGCGCATACGTCCACTTGGTACGGCGCCTTTCCGCCGATGCCGACGCGGCCGAAGACCAGGCTCGGCACGGACAGATGGAATGGGCTCATGCCGTCATAGGCGAGAACAGCGACCGTGTGCATGGCCCGATTTTAGCGATAGGCGGCTCGCGGGCCACTGTTGGGTGCGTTGCCGGATTGACAAGCTCAATGGCATGACCGACATCACCACCACTCAGCTCGAAGTTCTCCACATCGGCGGACCCACCGTTCGCCTCCGGTACGCGGGTCACACCTTCCTGACCGACCCCACTTTCGACGAGCCCGGCGACTACCCGGGCCCGGTTACGCTGCACAAGCTCATCGGTCCGGCGGTGCCGGTGGATCAGGTCGGTGCGGTGGACATTGTGCTGCTCTCGCACGATGAGCACGCCGACAACCTGGATAACTCCGGACGCGAATTCCTGAAGACTGCGGGGACGGTGCTGTCCACGCCCGGTGCCGCGGAACGCATCAATGGTGTTCGGGGACTGGAGAATTGGGAGACCATCACCATCTCCGGGATTCGGATCACCGGGGTGCCCGCGCTGCACGGGCCCGAAGGGTGCGAGTCGTTGACCGGGGTCGTGACCGGGTTCGTGCTGCAGGCCGATGGTCAGCCGACTGTGTACGTCTCGGGGGACAACGCCTCGGTCGATCGGGTCGCGCAAATCGTTGAACGGATCGGGCAGATCGACGTCGCGGTGCTGTTCGTCGGCGCGGCGAATGTCGGTCACTTCGGCGATATCGACCTCACATTGAACGCGCGTACCGCGGTGCTCGCGGCCGAGGTGCTCGGCGATGCGGTGATCGTGCCGGTGCACGGCGAGGGGTGGGTGCATTTCAGTGAGACGCTGGATCGCCTGAGTTTGCTGTTCGAGTACGCGGGGCGCGGGAAGCAGCTGCGGATTCCGCCGCTTGGCGAGGAGATCGCTGTCTGACGGATACCCGGTCTGAGCGGACATCTTTGCTTGATGTTCTGCGCGTGGTGACGCGTTGGGCGTGAAAGTGTCCGCTCTGACCGGGCTTATCGCCTGCGCTACTTGAATTGGTTGGCGAAGTTTGGCAATTCGAGGACGAGCGCTGGACGCCTGGTGGGAGATCGCTGTTTGCCGAGTGTCCGGTCTGAGTGGACATCTTCGCTGGTAGTTCTGCGCGAGGTGATGTGTTGGGCGTGAAAGTGTCTGCGCTGACCGGGCTTTGGGCGAAGTTTGGCAATTCGAGCACTGGATCGCTGGCAGTCCGGCGATTCAGTACTCGTTTAGTCGAGGTGGCGCGGCGGGGAATGGTCTTCGCGTTCGTGTTGGCCGGGTTCGTGCTGCCCGAATGGCCGTCAGTTTCGTGTTGGTGGGTTGGTGTTGCGGGGTTTGGTTGTCGCGTTCGTGTTGGTCGAGGTTGGTGCTGCCGGGATTGGTCGTCGCGGTCGCGTTGGTCGGGTTCATGCCGCCAGGGCGTTCCATTCGATGGGTTGCCCGGTGACGAAGCGCTATGCACCCTCGAACAGCACTGATTGTTCAGGCAACCGTCGGTGCACTGATCAACTTGCGCAGAAACCGCCCCTCAGCGCGGGGCCTCGTGATCATCGTGTGACACCCGCGCGTCGTTCGTGGCGTGCGCCGGGTGCGGGGTTCACGATGGCGTTATGAAGATCGGAGTTCCACGGGAGGTCAAGGAGCAGGAGTTCCGGGTTGCGCTCACTCCGGCGGGGGCCGGGGAGTTGGCCGCGCACGGACATGAGGTGCTGATCCAGGCAAGTGCGGGCGTCGGGTCGGGGTTCGTCGACGCCGACTATGCCGCCGCGGGGGCGCGGCTGGTGCCTGTCGCGGATCAGGTCTGGTGGGAGGCCGACCTAGTTTTGAAGGTGAAGGAGCCGATCGCCGAGGAGTATCCGAGGATGCGGCGCGAGCAGGTGTTGTTCACCTACCTGCACCTGGCCGCGTCGCGCGAATGCACCGACGCCATCCTGCGGTCCGGGATCACCGCCATCGCCTACGAAACCGTGCGCGCCGCCGACGGTTCACTGCCGTTGCTCGCGCCGATGAGTGAGGTCGCTGGCAAGCTCGGCAGTCAGGTCGGCGCCTACCATCTGATGGCACCGTTGGGCGGTGCCGGCATGCTGCTCGGCGGTGTGCCTGGCGTGCGTCCGGCCGATGTGGTGGTGCTCGGCGGCGGTGTCGCGGGTTCCAACGCGGCCGCGGTCGCCGCCGGGATGGGCGCGCGAGTCACCGTGCTGGACACCAACTTGCACCGCCTGCGCGAGTTGGACGCACGTTTCGACGGCCGAATCGCCACCGTTGCCTCGAACACCGCCGAGATCCAGCGCGCCGTCTCATCCGCCGATCTCGTCATCGGCTCGGTCCTGGTGCCCGGCGCCCGCGCCCCCAAACTCGTCCCCGACGACCTCGTCGCCCAAATGCGCCCTGGCTCAGTACTTGTCGACATCGCCATCGACCAAGGCGGCTGCTTCGCCGGTTCCCATCCCACCACCCACGCCAATCCCACCTTCCACGTACACAATTCGCTGTTCTACTGCGTAGCGAACATGCCGGGCGCGGTACCCCACACCGCAACCGTCGCCCTCACCAACGCCACCCTCCCGTACATCCGCGCGATCGCCGACCTCGGCTGGAAAGAAGCCTGCACGTCCCACTCCGACCTCGCCCACGGGTTGACCGCGGATGCGGGAAGGTTGTTGTCGGTGGAAGTCGCTGCGGCACATGGGTATACAACGCCTCAACCGGTTGGGCTAGCAGGCTGAGGGCTGATCCGCCCCGAACCAAACCACTGCCCTCGTCACTTTCGCGAAGATCGGTGACAACGCCGACGTGCTGCTGGAGTTCTATCACTACCCGGCGGAGCAGGACGAACCGTCGAATCTAGTTTCGCGACAGTGCGTTTGAGGAGCCAGGTCACCAAGGGGCCAGGCTCGCGATGGTGTTCAAGCTGATCGAGGTCGCTCAGGCACACTGGCGCGCCGCACCTGGTCGCCCTCGTTCGGGTCCGAGCCGTGTTCGAGAAGGGAAACCGAACTGGCCCCGTATTTCGATGAATACGAGCGCATCGGCATCGGCCAGGACGCGCGCGGACCGCAACTGTTCCAGATCGAACGAAGACCCGGTTTCTGGCAGGTGCGTCAGGTCCTCGACGACCCGGCGGGCGACCATGGCTGGTCGATCGTCGGCGTAGTGGCGAACTCATAGAACGACCGGTCGATTCGACAACTACGAAGGAGGCCTGACGCTCGCCCCTTCTACAAGGACTTGACGATATCTCGTGTGGCGGCGCGATGAGTTTTGCCCTCCGGTGCAGTCTGATCTCTATGGGCAAACTCATTTATGGCTTCAACGTGTCGGTGGACGGGTACATCGCCGACGCGCAAGGCAACATCGACTGGTCCGATCCGAGCGAAGAGCTCCTCCAATACTGGAACGACTTCGAGCGGGAGACCGCCCTGTCGTTCTACGGGCGGCGGCTCTACGAACTGATGTCCGCGTACTGGCCGACCGCCGACAAGGCCCCGGACGCCACCCCGCTGACCGTCGACTTCGCCGGCATCTGGCGCGACATGCCCAAGGTCGTGTTCTCGCGCACCTTGGAGTCGGTCGACTGGAACTCCCGCCTGGAACGCGGCGACCCGGTCGAGGTGGTGACGAAACTGAAAGCCGAAACCGACGGCAGGCTGGAGATCGCCGGTGCGACGCTGGCCGCACCGATCGTGCAGGCCGGACTGGTGGACGAGTACCGGATCGTGGTCACGCCCACCGTCGTTGGCGGCGGCACACCGTTCTTCCCGACACTGCCGTCATGGATCTCCCTGCGACTGTTGGAGAACCGCACCTTCCCTGGCGGCACGGTCTTGCTGCGCTACGAGGCGAAACACGACTGACACAGCCAGGCGCGCCCTGCGGACGCACTACGAGGTACACGACTCGAGCGGCACCCCGCTACAACACGACGGCCTGTTCGACATCCACCAGCAGTTCGGCGACCTGCTACCCAGCGAAACTCGCAGATCGCCCGACCGACCCCAAGTCAGGGTGCGGATCTCGACGTGATGAGGCGTATGGGGTTGGTGGTGCGTTGCGGGGGTAGGGATCAAGATCATGGGGAACTGGTGGCGGTATCGGTCGAGAAGGGGCCGCCGCCAGTTCCCCATGATCTTGAACGGGACGGCGGTCGGCGGCTGTCGCACGGGTTCTCTGAGGCGCCGCCACCAGGTCCCCCCATGATCATGGACCCGGCCGCAGTTGGTGTCGGTTGCTGCTGTTCTCTTGGGGTGCCGCACACCAGTTCACCTGATATTGAACCCGGCTGTTCCCGCAACAGCCGCACCTGTTCTCCGGATCCGCGTCCTTTCCGGGGTCAGCGGAGGGTGTAGGTCCTGAGATGGGGTGCGGAAGTGCTTACCTTCCGGCCTTGGCCGACCGAGTTGCCTTGTGCCGAGCGGCATTCGGGTGTGCGATCGGTTGTGGCGGGTGTGTGGGACCTCGGTGACGGCCGCACACCCGGTCGTGGCGGGTGTGCGGCTGAGATTGTCCGCGTGGGCTATTGGTTCTCGGTGGGGGTTGCGCCGAGGTACCAGTCGGGCTCGCCGGTGGTGGGGAGGTCGTGCAGTTTGTCGGGGTTGCGGACGACGTTGATGGCGACGATGCGGCCGTCGTCGATGGTGAAGGCGAAGACGCCGGTGTGGTTGCCGTCGAAGACGACGAGGCCGGGGGCGCCGTTGACCAGCACCGCGCGGCCCCAACCGTTCGCGGCGGACGGTGCGTGGTACCAACCGAGCAGCATCTTCGCGATGAGCTCGGCGCCGTGCACCGGCTGCCGGATCGCGGGGACCTTGCCGCCGCCGTCGGCGGTCAGGCTGACGTTGGCGTCGAGCACACCGAGCAGTGCGCTGAGATCACCCGAGCGCCAGGCGACCGCGAAGGCGGAGACGACTTTCTCCTGCTCGTCCGGCGAGGCGGGGAAGCGTGGGGTGCCGTTCTCGACGTGTTTGCGGGCGCGGGAGGCAAGCTGCCTGACGGCGGCCGGGGTGCGGCCGACGACCTCGGCGACCTCCGGGCCGGACATGCCGAACACGTCCTGCAGGACGAACGCGGTGCGCTCGGCGGGCGACAGGGATTCGAGGACGACGAGCAGTGCCGTGGTGACCCGCTCGTCCTGGGTGATCCGGTCGGCCGGGTCGTCCCAACTGGTGACCTCCGGCTCCGGCAGCCATTCGCCGACATACTGTTCGCGGCGGGAGCGGGCCGATCCGAGGTGGTCCAGCGCGAGGCGCCCGGTGACGGTGCTGAGCCAGGCGCGCAGATTATCGATCTGCCCCGCCGTCCCCGCCTCGTGCTGGCGCTGCAGCCGCAGCCACGCCTCCTGCACCACGTCGTCAGCATCGGTGAGACTGCCAAGCGTGCTGTAGGCGAGCCTGCGCAGATACGGCCGATGCTCCTCGAACCGCCGAGCCAATTCGGCCTGGTCGATGGGTTCGGGAGTAGAAGGCTGTTCGGAAGTCACTGCTGTTCGCCGTTCGGTCGTTCCGCCCCGCCGGGCGTGCATCCTATGAGTGCGTCATCAGGTAGACGACGCAGAGAATCAGAGTGTGACACGCCGCCCCTGCCACCAGCGGATCCGCATCGCCAGCCCACCCAGCGGCACATGATCGAGCCACACAATCCCAGTCCAGCACCGCTCGAGCCCCAGGCTTCATCGGCGAATCTCCGCCGGACGGTGGAGTGGACGCGCCGAACGGGACATAGTTGCCGACGAGGCGCGCCACGAGAACGCTCCGCTCGATATCGCCATGTGGATCTAGCGGCTCCGGGCGGTCGACTTCACCATCGGTTACGAGGTGTGTGCCGCGAGTCCGCGCCGACGCGGATCGCGAGTGCGGCGCCGGACTCGCCGCCCGCAGTGACCGCCTCCACCCAGATCGCCGCGTTCGACACGATCGCACAGCGGTTGCGTCGTGGCCCCGTCGAACCGGTGTCCTGCTCGCTGGGTGGGCCTCGAGCGCGCGACAGTCGGCCAGGCCGGTATGCGGCGAGTGGGACATGGTGGCGGATTGTGCGATAGGGCGCGCCGCTATGTCCCGTTGGTCAGGGGAGGCGCGGGTGCTTGGGTGGTTGAGGGTTGTGCGGAAGGGATACGCTCGGCGGGTGCAGAAGGGGCGGTCGACCGCGGCTGGGTTGTTGCTCGGGTTTGCGCTGGATCGGGTGTTGGGGGATCCGCGGCGGTGGCATCCGGTGGCTGGATTCGGTTCGGCGGCAAGTGCGCTCGAATCGGTGACGTATGCGGATCGGCGGAGTGCGGGGGTGCTGCACGAAGTGCTGTTGGTGGGTGGGGTGATGGGGTTGGGCGTTGGGGTTAGTGCCCTTGGACTGCCGGTGACCGCGCTGGCTACATGGACGGTGCTGGGCGGGCGCAGCCTGGCGCGGGCGGGGAGCGAGATGGCCGAGCGACTCGAGGCGGGCGACCTGGCGGGTGCGCGTGCGCTGTTGCCTTCGCTGTGCGGCCGCGACCCCGAGGTGCTCGATGCGGACGGATTGGCCCGCGCCGCACTGGAATCCATCGCCGAGAACACCTCCGACGCGACGGTGGCCCCGCTGGTGTGGGGCGCGCTGGCCGGTGTACCAGGCCTGCTCGGCTACCGCGCGATCAACACCCTCGACGCGATGATCGGCTACCGTAACGACCGCTACCGCCACTTCGGTTGGGCCGCAGCCCGAACCGACGATCTGGCCAACCTCCTCCCCGCCCGCCTCACCGGCCTGCTCACCATCGCACTCGCCCCGCTCGTCAACGGCCGCCCCGCCGCCGCCCTACACGCCTGGCGCCGCGATGCCGCAAAACACCCCAGCCCCAACGCCGGTGTAGTCGAGGCATCGATGGCAGGCGCCCTCGGCGTCCGCCTCGGCGGCCGCACCCAGTACCGCCACGGCACCGAACTCCGCCCCACCCTCGGCGACGGCCCCGCCCCAACCGTCGCGGATCTTCATCGCGCGGTGCGCATGTCGGAGGCTGTGCAACTGGCGTCGGTCGGGGTCGCAGTGCTCTGGTCTCTCACCCGGTGCTAGTTCCCGCCCGGGTGGTCGCGGATCTCCGTGGTGCTGTGCGCATTTCGGAGGGTGTGCAGTTGGCGTCGGTGGCGGTCGCAGTGCTCGGGTCTTTCGCACGGCGCTAGTCTCCGCCCAGGCGGTCGCGGATCTTCATCGTGTCGTACACATGTCAGGGGCTGAGCCCCTGGCGTCGGTCGGGGTCGCAGTGTTCTGGTCTCTTACCCGGCGCTAGTTCCCGCCCGGGCGGTCGCGGATTTCCGTGGCGGCGTGCGTGTGTCGGAGGCTGTGCGCAACTGCCGTCGGTCGGGGTCGCAGTGCTCTGGTCTCTCACTCGGTGCTAGTTCCCGCCCGGACGGTCGCGGATCTCCTCGGCGCCGCGCGCATGTCAGGCGTCGAGCATCTGGCGTTGTTGCGGTGCATCTGGCGTTGTTGCGGTGGCAGCGCCCGTGTCTCCCATTCGGCATTAGGCCCACCTTGTCCGGCAACCAAGACTGAGGCCGGTTACTCAGTGCTCCTTGCCTCGGTCGCCGTCGAAGTGCTGATAGGGCAGATTTGCGAGCTCGCTGACGGCACGTTGGTGCGGCGTAGCCATTTCTGGATCGGGCAGAAAGCTGAGTCAGTTTTCGGTCGCACACCGCTTGCGCGAGCAGCCGACTCGACGGAGGTACTCGAGCGCTGACGATCGCATCGACGCCGCGACGGTGTCAGTCGCGGCCGCGCCCGTAGCGGTCTGCTAGGCGCGCTTCGGTGTTCGGGGTGGTGGTGGCGGGAGTTGGTGTGGTGGTGGCGGATTCGGTTGCCACGGGAGGCGGTGGGGTGCTCGCGGGTGCTGGCTCGGAGGGTTTGGTTGTGTGGGTTGCTTTTTCCCTGCGACGCTCGCGGATCTCGGCGTAGAGGAAGTAGCCGAGGCCGAGGGGGGCCATGATGCCGAAGGCGAGCCATTGGAGGCCGTAGGAGAGGTACGGGCCTGCGTCGAGTTGGGGGAGGGGGGTGGGGGTGAAGGCGCCGGGCTGGTTGTCGTCGAGTTGGAGGTAGCCGCCGCGTTCGCCGGTGGGGATCGGGGTGAGGGGCTGTTGCAGGAAGGCCGCTTCCTGGGTGGTGTCGATCGAGTACACCTGCCGGTAGCCGTCTTGGACGGACGGATCCTTGCCCGGCGTGATGCCCTCGGACATCCGGACCCTGGCCTCGAGGCGCTGCGTCCCGGCAGGTGGGTCGGTGATCTGCGGCGGGCGGGAGCCGTCCACCGCCGCGACGAGGCCGCGGTCGATGAGCAGGAGCCGACCGTCGTCCAGCCGGAACGCGCTGAGCACGGAATAGCCGGGGGCACCGTCGAGATGGCGCAGCCGGACCAGCACGGTCGAGTCCGGCACGTAGCTGCCGGTGGCGGTGACTTTGCGCCATTCGGCGTGCGAGTCATCGGCGGCTGAGCTGCTCAGGACGGTGGTGATGTCGATCGGAGCGGCGCCCACCGAATCGGCGATCAGTTGGTTGCGATGCGAGGTGGTCGTGTTCTTGCCGAGCTGCCACGGCGCGAGCACCGTGAAGCACAGGTAGGCGAACACGGCGACCACCGCCGCGAGGATCACCCAGCTCGGCCGCAGCAGGAAGGACAGTTTGCGCATCAGTCGTGCCCGTCTACTGTGGGTTGGCCGAGCGCGTCGCGCACCCGGTTGGGCAGAGCTGGCACGGCTGCCTCGATGTGGTGGAAGTTTGCGGTGTCGCTGTAGTTCAGTTTGCGCATCAGTCGCGCCCGTCGAATGCGGGTTGGCCGAGCGTGTCGCGTGGCCGGTTGGCCAGAGCGGGAATTGCCGCCTCGATGTGGGCGCCGGCCAGTTGGAAGTCTGTGGAGTCGCTGTAGTTCGGTGTGCGCATCAGCCGCGCCGGTTCGGCGGGCAGGCTGAGCGCGTTGCGCACCCAGTCGAGCAGGCGGGGCGTGGGCGCCTTGATCTGGTCGCGAGTCGGTGGGAAGTTTGCGGTGTTGCCGTAGTTCGGTATGTGCATCAGCCGCGCCCGTCGAGCGCCGGTTCAGCGGGCAGGCCGAGCGCGTCGCGCACCCAGTCGAGCAGGCCGGGCATCGCGGCCTCGATCTGGTCGCGGACCAGCTCGAAATCCGCGGTGTCGCCGTAGTAGGGATCGGGCACGTCAGGACCGTCGGCGGCCGGGTCGAAACTGCGCAGCAGTCTGCGCCGATCCGACGGCACACCGAGCCGAGCCAGTTCACGCTCGTGTCCAGTGTCCAGCGCGATCAGCAGGTCGGCGTCGCGATGGTCGGCGCCGAGGGCGGCGGCGACATGGCCGGTCGCATAGCCGTACTTGCGCAACGTCGAGTTGGTGCGGGCGTCCGCGTCGTCGCCGACGTGCCAGGCACCGGTGCCCGCGCTACTCACCCGCACCTGATCGGCCAGTCCCGCGCGGGCCAGATGCGTCGCGAAAATCTTCTCCGCCATCGGAGAACGGCAGATGTTGCCGGTACAGACGAACGACACGTGCAGCTCACCCACGACAGCCATTCTGGCCGGTCGACCTACGGGCCCGCCACGTAGGGTGTGATCTCGTGCCCGAGGACAGCATCGATCACGCGAAACTGCGCCACCACGGCGACGTGGACGTGCGCGCGGGCATGCTCGATTTCGCGGTGAACGTGCAGGGCAGCGCGCCGCCGGACTGGCTACGGCAACGACTCGCGGCGCGGCTGGACACGCTCGGTCGGTATCCAAGCGCCGAGGATGATCGCACCGCCCGGTGTGCCGTCGCGGCGCGGCACGGCCGAGATCCGGACGAGGTGCTGCTGCTGGCAGGCGCCGCCGAGGGGTTCGCCATGCTGCCGCGACTCGCGCCGCGCCTGGCCGCCGTGATCCACCCGTCGTTCACCGAACCGGAACTCGCGCTGCGCGAGGCCGGTGTCGCGGTGACCAGGGTGCTGCTCGAGCCGCCCTACACACTCGACCCGACAGCCGTCCCCGCCGACGCCGACCTGGTCGTGCTCGGCAACCCGACCAACCCCACCTCGGTGCTGCACCCGGCTTCGACCATCCGCGCGCTGCGCGCACCGGGCCGGATCATCGTGGTGGACGAGGCGTTCGCCGACGCGGTGCCGGGAGAACCGGCCTCGCTCGCCGGAGTCACCGCACCCGACGTGCTTGTACTCCGCAGCCTCACCAAAACCTGGGCCCTCGCCGGACTCCGCTGCGGATACGTCCTCGGCGCCCCCGAACTCCTCGCACGCCTGAATCACGGCCGAGCCCACTGGCCACTCGGCACGCTGCAGTTGGCGGCGATCGCCGCCACCGCCGAGCCCGCCGCGGTCGCGGAGGAACGACAGCGCGCACAGATCATCGCCGTCGAACGCGACGCGATGATCGATCGCCTGACCGAACTAGGTGTGCACGTGCATACCCCCGCCGAAGCGCCGTTCCTGTTGCTGCACGTCCCCGACGGCGAACTCCTCCGGAAACACCTGGCGGACAAGGGCATTGCCGTCCGCCGCGCCGACACCTTCCCCGGCCTCGGACCGAACCATCTGCGGGTTGCGGTGCGTGGTGCGGTAGAGGTGGATCGGTTGATCGCCGCGATTCGGATGGCGGGCTCGTGGTGATTGCGGGCGGTCGATGTCTGGGCCGCGACGCGCACAAAATTGTTGCGGCAGTGCATGACTGGAATAGAGGAGGGTGAACGATGACCACGCTGGCGGATCTCATCGATGTGCTCGACGCGGCCTACCCGCCGAAGCTGGCCGAGTCGTGGGACTCGGTCGGGCTGGTTGCGGGTGATCCGGCCGAGGAGGTCACCAGGGTGCTGTTCGCGGTCGACGCGACAGCGGGCGTTGTCGACGAGGCAATCGATTGGCGGGCACAGGCTTTGGTCGTGCATCATCCGCTGCTGTTGCGCGGCGTCGATACTGTCGCGGCCGACACCGCGAAAGGCGCACTGCTGCACCGGCTCATCCGCTCTGGCTGTGCCTTGTTCACCGCGCACACCAACGCCGATTCCGCCGACCCCGGCGTCTCCGACGCGCTTGCGGCCGCGATCGGCCTCACCGTCACCGGTCCGCTCGACGCTAAACCCGAAGCACCAGTGGATAACTGGGTGGTGCAGGTGCCACAGTCGCACACCGACGCAGTGCTGGCCGCCTTGTTCGCCGCCGGTGCGGGCGGCAGCGGCGACTATCGCGACTGTGCACTCCGGGTACCTGCGGTCGGCCAATTCCGGCCGATGGCGCAAGCGAATCCGGCGGTCGGCGCGATCGGCGAACTCCAACAGGTCGACGAGGACCGCCTCGAGGTGATCGCACCACCCGCGGCCCGCTCCGCCATCCTGTCCGCACTGCGCGCCGCCCACCCCTACGAGGACCCGGCCTACCACATCACCGAACGCGCCCAGCTGCCCTCGACCGTCGGCATCGGCCGCGTCGGCACCCTGGCGGCACCGGAGTCGTTGCGCGCCTTCACCGATCGAGTCGCGGCCGCCTTGCCGCCGACCACGTGGGGCGTCCGCGCGGCAGGCGACCCGGAGCGCACCATCTACACAGTCGCCGTCTGCGGCGGCGCGGGCGATTCCTACCTGAACACGGTGACCCGCCTCGGCGTCGACGCCTACGTCACCGCGGACCTGCGCCACCACCCGGTCGACGAACACCTCCGCAAAGGCGGCCCCGCCCTCATCGACGCCGCCCACTGGGCCACCGAATTCCCTTGGTGCGCACAGGCGGAACGCGTCGTCCAGGCTGGCCTGCCCGATCTGGAAACGCGCGTCTCGACCCTGCGAACCGACCCGTGGACAGTCAGCGCACCCAGCCGACCCGTCCAGTAGTTATGCGCGGAGCTGACCCGATTCGGTGGTTGCGCGCGGAGCTGACCCGATTCGGTGGTTGCGCGCGGAGCTGACCCGATTCGGTGGTTGCGCGCGGAGCTGACCCGATTCGGTGGTTGCGCGCTGTGCTGAGCCGGTGCGGTAGTCGCGCGCTGCGCTGATCTAGTTCGGTGATTGTGTGCCGCGCTGACCTGGCGCGACAGTTACGCGCCGAGCCGAACCGGTTCAGTGTTGGGCACGGTACTGATCTGATTCGGTGGTTGCGCGCCGATCCAAACTCGCTCGGTGGCTGCGCCTCGCACTGACCTGGCTCGGTACTGAGCGCTGAACCAACTTGTTCGATATTGCGCATCGTGCCGACCTGGTTCAGGGTTGCGTGCTGCGTTGATCTGGCGCGGTGGTTGAGTTCCGCGTCAACCCGGTTCGGTAGTTGGGCGCCGTGCTGACCCCGTTTGACGGTTGTGCGTGGAGCCGACCGCGTTCAGTAGTCGCACGCCGCACCGATCCGTTTGGTTGTGGTGCACGGAGCCAACCTCGTTCGTAGTTGCGCGTCGCGCTGGCCTGGTCCGATAGTCGCGCGTCGTGCTGACTTGGTCCGGTAGTTGCGCGTCGTGCTGACTTGGTCCGGTGGTTGCGCGTCGCGCCGACCTGGCGCGACAGTTACGCGCGGAGCAGACCCGGCTCGGTAATTGCGTGCTGCACCAACCCCGTTCGACAGTTACGCGCCGAGCCAACCCCGGTCATTGGTTGCGCGCCGAGCTGAACTCCCTCAGTAGTTTTGCGGCGGCCGTCCCTGCCACGACGGGTCCGCGGGCTGCTGCCAGGCCTGCGCATTCTCGGCCTGCACCCGCCCGAGCAGCTCAGTGACCTGCTGCTGCACGAGATTCGACTCGGCACCGCACCAGGTGCACTGCAGGGAGTGCTTGGTGCTTATCGGGAAGAGCGGGATGAAGAACAGCGTGAACTTGGTGACCAGTTTGTGCAGCACGTGCGCCGCCGGATTGCCGCACCGTCCGCATACCAAGGTGAGTACGGCCAGGCGATGTACATACTGGCGCCAACCCCAGATCAACATGGAAAACCCCCGAAGAATTGAATTTTGATTGAGCAGACCATACCGCCACTACGGCGTGTCGGCGCGTGTCTGCCGGATTGGTCTGCGGGGTGGGCTGTTTCCGCGAGTCGACCGGCGTTCCGGGGGTACAACTACCGCATGAATTTCCCGGTGAACTTCGGCTTCGTGCAGGTCGGGTTGATCTTGATAATCCTGATCGGCGTCGTCTTGCTCATCTCCGGCGTGGTGCGGGCGCGCCGGGTCGGAATGCGGGCGCTGATCGCGCGCGGCGGCAGCGGACTGGTGCTGCTGATTGTCGCGGTGCTGTTGCTGTGGCTGGCGACACTCATGCAGACCTATCTAGGGTTGACCGGAGAAATCAAGGCGGCGCACGTGGTGGCCAAGCCGGTGGCCGGGCAGGACCACCTGCTCGACGTCGACCTCACGCTCTACGGTGACGACCAGCACGCTGAGCAACACCTGAAGTACCAGGTCGAGGGCGACACGTGGGTGCTGCAGGCGGGCATCGTCGAGTTGGAGCCCTGGGTGAACGCGCTCGGCTTCCACTCCGGATACAAGATCAGCAGGTTGTATGGCCAGCGCCTGGACGGCGTGGCGACCACCCAGCACCAGATCTTCCTCAACGACGGCGACAAGGACTTCTTCAACGACATGCGCCAGGGCCGCTGGTGGACCGAGCCGTTCGTGCGCTCGGCCTACGGCAACGCGGTGATCGCCGTACCCGGTGAATACGACGTCTTCGTCTCCAGGGACGCCATCAAGACCCGCGCGCCCGCATAACGGCCGCGCACCTCGAGCTCACACCACCGAGGTACCCCCTAGCAACCGCCCCTGCCGCACCGATTGATGCGGCGTCGGTCAGCGCGGGCGGGTCGGCGGGGTACGGTTGAACACCGACCCCAATCCATAGCGTTCAGGAGTTTGTCCGCGTTGAATGTCGAACCACCGATCCAGGCCAAGCTGCTACAGCTCGCCGCTGTCGACGCCGAGCTGAATCGGATCGCGCACCGCCGCACCGTGCTGCCCGAACAGCAGGAGGTGGCCCGGCTCGAGGCCGAGCGCAACGCGCACAAGGATGCCGCCGTCGCCGTGCAGATCATGCTCGACGACCTCGACCGCGACATCCGCAAGCTGGAAGGCGAGGTCGACGCCGTCCGTAAGCGTGAGGAGCGCGACAAGGGCATGCTGACCGCCGGATCGGTGAACGCCAAACAGCTTTCGGAGATCCAGCACGAACTCGGCAGCCTGGAGCGCAGGCGCTCGGTGCTCGAGGACGAGCTGCTCGAGGTGATGGAACAGCGTGAGGCCTCCGCCGACGACTACCAGCACGCGGGCGCCCGGCTCGACAAGACCGAGCAGGAACTGGCCGATGCGCAAATCCAGCGCGACGAGGCCCTCGCGGATCTCGAGGTGGCACAGGGCCGTTGCGACGCCGACCGGTCCAAGCTGATCTCGCTGTTCCCTGCCGACCTGATGGCGATCTACGACCGGCAGAGTGCCCAGCACGGTGTCGGCGCGGCGCTGCTGCAGGCCCGTCGCTGCGGCGCGTGCCGGATCGAACTTGACCGCGGCGAGATCGCCAGGATCGCCAAGACCGCCCCCGAGCTGGTCGTGCGGTGCCCGGAGTGCGGCGCGATCCTCGTGCGCACCAAGGAATCGGGGCTGTGATCCCTCGCCTGCTGCGGGCACCGCGGTGACCGAGCGCGAGGTGATCGTCGAGGCCGACGGCGGTTCGCGGGGCAATCCGGGACCGGCGGGCTACGGCGCCGTCGTCTACGCGGCCGATCATGTGCGGGTGCTCGCCGAGCGCCGCGAGTTCATCGGTATCGCCACCAACAATGTGGCCGAATACCGTGGCCTCATCGCCGGTTTGGAGGCCTCTGCCGAACTCGGCGCCGAGATCGTCACGGTGCGGATGGATTCCAAGCTGGTCGTCGAACAGATGTCCGGTCGCTGGAAGGTCAAGCACGCGGCCATGATTCCGCTCGCCGATCGGGCCCGCAGGCTGGTCGCGGGGTTCGGGCAGGTGAGTTTCACCTGGATTCCGCGCGCCGAGAATTCGCACGCCGACCGTCTCGCGAACGAGGCGATGGACGACGGCACCTTGATCGACGAGGTGCGCACTGCCCGCGAGGCCGAAAAGCCAACGGCCGCACCCGATCCGGTCATCGCCGCGGTCGCCGCGCAGCCCGCGCCCGGCTGGACCGGTGCCACCGGCCGTCCGACCAGACTGCTGCTACTGCGCCACGGTCAGACCGAACTCTCTGTGCAACGCCGCTATTCGGGTCGCGGCAACCCGCCGCTGACCGAACTCGGCCGGGAGCAGGCCGCGCGCGCCGCGAAAATGCTTGCCGCCAAAGGCGATATCTCCGCCGTGCTGTCCTCGCCGCTGAGCCGGGCCCGCGATACCGCCGAGGCCGCTGCCGCCGCGCTGGACGCACCGCTCACCGTCATGGACGGGCTCATCGAGACCGACTTCGGCGACTGGGAGGGCCTGAGCTTCGCCGAGGCGGCCGAGCGCGATCCGGAACTGCACGGCCGCTGGCTCGGCGACCCGTCGTTGCCCGCCCCCGGCGGGGAGAGCTTCGACCAGGTTCGTGAACGGGTGGACGCGGTCCGGCGTGACCTGGTCGCGCTGTATCCCGGCGCGAACCTGGTGGTGGTCAGCCATGTCACGCCGATCAAGACGCTGCTGCAGCTGGCGCTCGGTGTCGGGCCGTCACTGCTGTATCGGCTGCATCTGGATCTGGCGTCGCTGTCGATCGCGGAGTTCTATCCGGACGGCGGATCGTCGGTGCGTTTGGTGAACGATACGTCGTACCTGTAGCAGTCGGGCCGATTGTCCGCTGCTCCAACGTGTTCGAGGCTCGCCGGTCTCGCGCGCGCCGTCGGCTATTCGACCACCCGTGTTCACCTAACCGTCGCCGGATGCTCGGCGCCGGTCATCATGTTCTGTCACTATCTGCCGATGGTGAGGTGGTCGCGTCTCGCGAGCTCCGGGTCGGCCTGGTGGTTTCCGTCCGGATTCGCGGTGCGGCGTTGGGCAGCGTATAACAGTTGAGTCTCGTCGGCCGGGCAATTCGGCCGCAGGTGGGGTTGGGTGAGGGTGAAAGTCAGTTCGGGCGAAGGCTTTTCAGAGCCGATCCGGAGCCGTGTGGCTCGGGTCTCAATCGTCGGTCCACTGTGGTGCAGCGCACAGGTGTGTTGCGGACCCGCCCTGCCCATGTCAATGCTGAGTTAGCCAGCAGGTAACCGGTGTCGATGAATTCCTCTGCGCAGGCGATTCTGCCTGCTGATATGGCGACCGCAAATTGTGTCGGGGGCGGTTCCCTCCCCGGTCCGGGTGAGGACGGCAGTGGTGCCGTGCTCGCTTTTCGAAAAGGAGAGAAGTGACAACAAGATTCAGATCGATGGCACTCGCGACGGCGGCCATCGCGTCCATGGTCGTCGGTGCCGCCGGCACCGCGTCGGCGGCACCGAGTGCGGTGCTCGGCGGTAGTTCCGGCATCGCGTTCGACAATAACTCCGTGTGTTCGCTGACCGCGATCGGTCACGACAGCGCGGGCAGGCTTGTCGGTATCACTGCTGGCCACTGCGCGCCCACCGGTGCCAGGGTGATTGCCGAGCGTACGCCGCAGGCCGGTGTGCTCGGCACCGTCGCGTTCTCCGATGACGGCATGGGCCTGGACTACGCTGTGCTGCAACTGGATTCGGCGCGGGTCACGCCGGTGCGCACGGTCGGCCCGACCACCATCGCGGGCTTCGCCGACGCGCCGGGCCCTGGCGCCACCGTGTGCTCCAGTGGTCGCACCAGCGGTACCGACTGCGGCGTCGTGTGGGGGCAGCTCGACGGCACCAGCATCAACCAATACTGCTCGAAGCCAGGCGATTCCGGTGGTCCGGTGGTCGTCGGCGACCGGCTGGTCGGCATGAATCAGGGACGGCTCACCGGGCTCGGCCCGGTCGGCTTCGACGTGCCGTGCACCACCGCCGCCAACCCCGTGCACTCGCCCGCGTTCTTCCAGCCGATCCTGGTGATCCTGGCCGCCATCAACGCCCAGGGCGGCGTCGGGGCTGGATTCCAGCCCATCTGAGTCTCTGGCGTCAGGAATTCGCCGCGGCCGCGAGCCCACGCAGCGCGGCCGCGGTGAATTCGTCCAGCGGGTAGAACAATTCGATCGCCAGCTCGGAGAGTGTGACATCGGCTGGCGCGCCGAAGGTAGCCATCGTGCTGAACATCGACATCTCGCCCATCGGCGTGCGGATCCGGATCGGCACCTCGAACGGGCTCGGTTGCGCCGCAGGAGCTTTGGGCTCGTTCGGCGGATCGGATAACTGCGGATAACGGCTCACCTCGTCATACAACGCGGTCAGCTGCGGGTCGCCGCTCGCGCCTACTTGCCTGGCGAGGCGCTCCACGAACAACTCTCGGACCTGGCTCAGGTTGGCCAGCCGCGCGGCCAGTCCGTCCGGATGCAGCACCAGCCGATACACATTCGGCTGCGGCAGCAGCAGATGCTCGGGGATCCCGTGCATCAGTACCCCCATCGCCGCGTTGCCGGTGACCACATTCCACAGTCGATCGACGACGACCGCCGGATACGGTTCGTGCGCGGTCAGCATCGTTTCCAGCGCGGTCCGCACCGAGGTCAGGCTCGCGTCGTCGAGGCTGCTCTCCCGGTAGGCCGGTGCGTAGTCGGCGGCGAGCAGTAGCGTGTTGCGGTCGCGCAGTGGCACTTCCAGTGCCTCGCACAGGCGCAGCACCATCGTCCGGCTCGGTTTGGCGCGGCCGGTCTCCACGTACGACAGATGCCGGGCCGAGGTGTTCGCCGACAGTGCCAGGTCGAGTTGGCTCAGTCTGCGTCGCTGCCGCCACTCGCGCAGCAGCACGCCGACCTGCGATCGGGTTTCCCACTGAGGTTGTGCCACCTGGGCAGGCTAATCTCCGGTTGTGTTGTGCGGCCATGACCTCTGAGGTTATTGAGACGCTCACCTCACGTCGGCATCGTTGAGGTCCGGGAGCCGATCGGCCCCGTGGACTCGACCATCAGGAGATAGACATGGGCACGACCTTCCTTGCCGACCAGCCGACGCTGAGCACCGACTTCTTGCGCACCGCGTTGCGGGTGGATGGATGGAGCACCGGCGTTTTCGGGGTCGTCATGCTGGCCGGTGCTGCGGTCCTGCGCGACCCGCTCGGTCTGCCCACCGCCTGGTCGATTCCGTTCGGCGTCGCCATGCTCGGTGGTGCGCTCGTGCTGCTGCTTATCGCGGGTTCGCCGGAGATCCCGTTTCGTCAGGCGGGCGCCGTCGTCGTGGCCAACGCGGTGTCGGCGGTGGGGATGGTGGTGCTCGCGTTGTCCGGTCTGATCGACCTGACCGGTCTCGGGGTTGCGTTCCTGTTCGTCGGCGCTGCGGTGGTCGCGGGTTTCGCGGCTGTTGAGTTCACCGGATTGCGTCGGTCCGGGTATTGAACTGTGCGGCTTCGGTTTTCGAGCTGACGACTGACCGGGCGTCTGCTTGCTGAGGCTGTAGAACTTGGGATATTGCGTCTCGAGTACCGAATTCAGCGCCAGCCGGGCGGTGCGGTCAGGGCGAGTCGGGCCGCGAATCCTGATCGTTGCCTCCGTCGCGCGCTGTACCGGGAGGCTGACGAGGTCGAGGTTGGCGGCTCGGACCGTGCCTCCGGCCGTTGCCGCTGCGCTTAGCCAGTCGGGTGGTGTGGTCGGGGGTGAGCTGGGTGGTGTGGTCGGGGGTGAGCTGGGTGGTGTGGTCGGGGGTGAGCTGGGTGGTGTGGTCGGGGGTGAGCTGGGTGGTGTGGTCGGGGGTGAGCTGGGTGGTGTGGTCGGGGGTGAGCTGGGTGGTGTGGTCGGGGGGTGAGCTGGGTGGTGTGGTCGGGGGTGAGCTGGGTGGTGTGGTCGGGGGGTGAGCTGGGTGGTGTGGTCGGGGGGTGAGCTGGGTGGTGTGGTCGGGGGGTGAGCTGGGTGGTGTGGTCGGGGGGTGAGCTGGGTGGTGTGGTCGGGGGTGAGCTGGGCGGTGTGGTCGGGGGTGAGCTGGGCGGTGTGGTCGGGGGTGAGCCGGGCGGTGTGGTCGGGGGTGAGCCGGGCGGTGTGGTCAGGGCAAGCTGGGGCGTGCAGTCAGCGCCCGTGCCGAGCGGTGCCAAAAGCGTTTGCGCGGGCTGTGGGTTGGCAAGTAGAAGATGGTGGGTGGACGTATCGACGATCGACGTTCGGCTGTTGACCGCCGATGAGTGGGAGGTGTTCCGGCGGGTGCGGTTGCGGGCGCTGGCCGATACTCCGCAGTTCTTTGGGTCGACGTTGGCGGAGGCGCAGGGGCGTACCGAGGGGGATTGGCGGGCGGCGCTTTTGGATCGCGCGCAGTTCGTGGCCAGCGCCGAGGGGGCTGAGCTGGGTACGGTTGCCGGTATATCGGATCCTGAACGTGATGGCGTGCATCTGATTTCGATGTGGGTGGCGCCGGAAGCGCGTGGTACCGGGGTCTCTGATCTGCTTGTGCGCGCGGTCATCGACTTGGCCGTCGCGGATGGGCATTCCGCGGTCTGGCTGGAGTTCGCCGACGGGAACGTTGTGGCCGAACGGCTTTACCTGCGTCATGGATTCGTGCGGACCGGGGCGAGTGGCTTGGTCAGGCCTGGCGAACCTCGGGTGGAATACGAGATGGTGCGCAAGCTGTAGAACGCCGAGTTTGCCTGCTCGGCGCCCGGGTAATCGCCCCTCGATCGGGAGGTGACGGGCATGCCGAAGCAGGCTGCGGCGCGGCGCGTACATCGCCTGGTCGATTGGTCGAAGGGGCCTTCGGTGCTGCACTGGCGGTCGTGGTGGGGTGTGCTGCGGCGGACCGTGACGGAACTGCTCAACGACAATCTCACGGATTGGGCTGCGGCACTTACCTATTACAGCGTGCTGTCGATCTTTCCCGGCCTCATCGTGCTCACCGCGATACTGGGTGCGCTCGGTTCGTCCGCCACGCAGTCGCTGATCGACACCATCAAGGAGATCGGCCCAGGCAGCGGCACCGCCTTGCTCGTCGACTCGATCAACCAGCTGCAAGGATCACGACATTTGGCGGGGCCGTTGGCGATCATCGGTCTCGGCACCGCCCTGTGGACCGCTTCGGGATACATCGCGGCGTTCATGCGGGCCGCGAACACGATCTATGACGTCGAAGAGGGGCGGCCGATCTGGAAAACCGTTCCGGTGCGCATTAGCTTGACCGCGGCGATGGTGGTGCTGCTCGCGGTGTGTGTCATCGGCGTGGTGGCGACGGGCACGGTCGCCGAGCGTCTAGGGCGGTGGATCGGCGTCGGGTCGGCCGGTGTGCTGGTGTGGGACATCGCGAAATGGCCGGTGCTCGCGGTGCTGGTCAGTTTGGCGTTCGCGTTGCTGTACTGGGCCGCGCCGAACGCGCAGCAGCCCGGTTTCCGCTGGCTGAGTCCGGGCAGCGTGCTCGCCGTGCTGTTGTGGATCGCCGCCTCGGCCGGATTCGCGGTCTATGTCGCCAATTTCGGCTCCTACAACAAGGTGTACGGATCGCTCGGCGGCGTCGCGGTCTTTCTGGTGTGGCTGTGGATTTCCAATGTCGCGGTGCTGCTCGGCGCGGAATTCGATGCCGAACTCGCCCGCGGTCGGCGCATCGAACAAGGGCTGCCACCCGACCAAGAACCCTTTCTGCCACCACGTGATACGCGCGCGATGTCCGACGTGGACGCCGAAAAACACAGTGACGCTGGAGTAATCGACGACTCCGCAGCGGACAGGAGGAAATGATGAGCCAGCAAGGACCCCCGGAACGTGACAGGTTCCACGAGGTGACCGAGACCGCTCGCGAAAAAGCCACCGAAGCTGAACATCTCGCCGAGGAACGGGCCGCGCAAGTGCGCCGGATCGCGGAGACGAAAGCCGCGGAAGTGGCGCGGCGAGCGGAAGAGAAAGCCGCTGAGGTTTCCCACGAGGCGGAGTCCGCCGAGACGCAACGGCAAGCCAAGGAAAAGACCGACGCGGCAAGAGAAAAGGCCGCCGACGCGATCCAACAAGCCGTCGAACGCACCGACGAGGCAACGGCAAATGCACGCGTCGCCACCGACCGCGTCGGATCCGAGCCCTATGCGGCACAAAGTCATTCACTAGCCCGTCGACATCCGGCACTCACGGCCGCCCTCGCCGCCTCGGCCGCGTTCGTCCTCTGGCGAGTATGGCGCCGTCGCTGACCCGACAACCGTGTCGTGGGCTGTCGTTGACCGGACACCGCGCCGCGGCCGGGTCCGATAGTTGACCGTCATGCCCTGGCCCGCGATGTGCGCGGCGAGGAAGTCGGCTTCCTCGGCCGAGTGCACCCTGGCGCGGAAGTCGACGTCGTTGGTGCCCAACGCGATTCGCGCGAACTTGCCGTAAGTGTAGGCGTCCTCCTCGGTGACCCGGCCGCCGACGAGCACACCCGCGCTGCCGAACGCGGCAGCCGCGGCCGCGGCGAGTCCCTCCGACCATGAGGCGATATGCCAGGCCCGTCGCAGCTGCGCCCCGCCAAGGCCTTCGTCTGACCGGACACCAACGGGACATGACGGCGCCGCTACTCGCACTTTCGCGCCACTATGTCCCGCTCGGCGTCGAGATCCTGGGTGGTAGTAGTCCGTGGTCTCGATGATGACGGTGGGCGGGCGCTGAGGTTGTAGACGGATACGGTAGCGACGGAATGTCGACAGGGACGGTTCAGTCCAGGGCGACCGGGCGGAGGCGGGTTGTATACATTCCGGCGCGGTCGAGGGCATCGGCGGCGGCGTCGAGTTCGATTGTGGTCTCCTCGAAGACTTCTCGGGCACCTGCCACGCAGTAGGCGGGGGTGGTGAGGGCGCCGATGCCGTCGGTGTCGATCAGTAGGCCCGAAGTTTGCAGTGCGCCATAGCCTTCGGCGAGTTCGGCGACGCCGCGCCGGAGTTCGCGTAGTTGGTCGAGCAGGTGGACGCGCCGAGCTTCCAGGATCAGTGGATCGATCATCGCGGCTCCTCGATTCCGGTCAGGTGCTTCCGCCCCGCAATCTACCGCTGCTGGATCACCCTGCCGCACAACTACTCTGGCTGCCGCACTCCACCACACAATCGGGCGTGCACCGGGTGCGCGGCTGCCACAAAGGGTGTGCGGGTTCAGGCGGCGTCGGGTTGTAGGCGGAGCAGGGTGATGCCGTAGGCGACGAGCCAGGCCACCCACAGCAGCCAGCTGACGAGGCTGAGCAGGGCGAGTGGGCTCGTATGGTCGATGACCAGGGGAGCGATGGTGGCGGAGGTGAATTGACCGGCGGCAGCGGTGAATCCGAGGATGGCGTGCCAGCGGCGGATGACGCCGGTGCGCAGGCCGCCGACGGACAGGCCAAGCATGGCGGTCGCGAGGAAGGTGCCGTTGAGGGTGAACAGGGCGTTGTGCATGGCCCAGAGCCCGGCGGTGGCCGCGGGGGTGTGGTCGGTGGTGGCGCTGAGTGCGAGGCGGAGGGCGATGACGCCGACGAAAGTGCCGTTCTGTAGCAGCAACCCGGCGAAACCGACCAGCGACCAGGCCGAGCCGAGGGGGCGCTCGCGTGGCCAGATCGTGGCGACGGCGGCCGCGCCGAACACGATGACGCACACCCAGGCGGCGGGGGTGCAGGCGGAGGAGAGGTCGGCGAACCCGGCTTGCGTGGTGAAGAACGTGTCGACCTCACCGATGTCGGCGCCGACGAGGGGCATGCCCGCCGGTTCCAGGATGAGGTTCGCGCCGACGATGATCAGGGCGAACCCGAGGCAGGCGAGACCTCCGACACGAGCGAACGGCCAGGCGCCTAAGCGCGCTGTCTTATCTGTCATATATTGAATATAAGTAGCGAAAACCGAAAGAGGAACCCCCGTGACCGAAGAACCGGCCCGCCGCCGCTATGACTCGCTGCGCCGCACCGCGCAGGCGCAGCAGACGAGCGCGGACATCGCCCGCGCCGCACGCACGTTGTTCGTGGCCAGGGGTTGGGCCGCGACGACGGTGCGTGACGTGGCCCGCGAAGCCGGCGTCTCGGTGCCGACCCTCTACGCGGCCTACGGCAACAAAAACGGGCTGACCTGGGCGCTGGTCGACGCCGCCGACCTGTCCGCGGACGTGTCGCGCTTACTCGCCGAACTGGAGGCCGCGCCCGAACCGGCCCGGCAGCTCGCCGCGATGGCCGCCTACGACCGCAGATTGTTCGAGCGCGCGGGCGAGGTGATCGTGTTGCTGCGCGAGGCGGGACGCACGGAAACCGAACTGGCACAGGCTTATCGCGACGCCCGTGCCCGCGCCGACGACGCCCATCGTCAGGTGCTGTCGGCCTGGCCGCCCGGCACCCTCCGCCGCGACCTCGACCTCCTGACCGCGCTCGATATCTATGCCGCGATCTGCAACATAGACGTCTACACCGAACTGACCGTCGAACGCGGATGGTCGCCGGAGCGGGTCGAGAAATGGTGGAGCGGGGTGGTTGCTCGCGAACTGCTAGCGCTCGGGGGAGATCGAGTCGTATCGTGACTCGGCCCGACCGTGTGTGTCTATCGTGGACGCGGCAGACAGCCGCGCTCTCATTCGCAGGATCGCAAAGGAGTATGCCCGTGAACGTAGACCTGTCCGACGCGAAGTGGTTCAAGAGCCGTCGCAGTGGTGCCTCCAAGGATTGCGTCGAGGTCGCTTTCCTCGGCGAGGGCATCGTCGGTGTCCGGGACTCGAAGAACCCGACCGGACCGGCACTGGTCTTCAGTCCCGGCGAGTGGGACGCCTTCACCGCAGGGGTAAATGGCGGCGAGTTCGACCGCTCCTAGTGGTTTCGCCCTGTGAGTATTACGAGCCCGGTCCGTTGTGCGGATCGGGCTCGGCTCACGCGTATTCCGTGAAGGTGCACCGTTTCTGGGTGCCCAGAAGGGGTGCGGATCCCGCGAATGGGCGCGGATTCCGCTGAGTGCGGGCCTGTTTCAAGATCATGGGGAACTGGTGGCGGGAGCTTCTCGAACTTTGCCGCCACCAGTTCCCCATGATCTTGGTCGGACCTTCGGAG
This sequence comes from Nocardia sp. NBC_01499, assembly GCF_045040275.1. Classification (NCBI taxonomy): domain Bacteria; kingdom Bacillati; phylum Actinomycetota; class Actinomycetes; order Mycobacteriales; family Nocardiaceae; genus Nocardia; species Nocardia sp. NBC_01499. Next base: position 8,505,168 of record NZ_CP109426.1, read on the forward strand.
GACCAGTACTGGTCCGCACTCTTGGTGGGTGGGAGGCGTTTGTCGCTTGCGTGGGTGATGGGGGAGTTCGATCGTGCCTGGGTTGGCATGGGACGAAAGCGGGTGGCTGGCGAATCAGGTTGCGGGGAGGGGGCTTTCGTCAGCACAGGCCCGCCAGCTTGTACAGCACCAGCGAACCCGCGACGGCTACGTTGAGGCTGTGTCCGGTGCCGACCATCGGGATCTCGACGGCTACGTCGAGTAGCTCCAATCCTTCCGGTGGGATACCGGTGGATTCGTGGCCGAGCACGATTATGGTGCGGCGTCGGGCGGCGGGGAGGTCGGCCAGGCGGATGGATTCGTCGGTGAGTTCTACGCCGACGATGGCGGATCCGCCGGAGCGTTGACGCGCGAGCCAGTGGTCAACTCGACCGTTGATCCAGTGCACGCACTGGGGTTTCCGGAGGGTGTTGCCGTGGGCGAGGGCGTCGGGGATCCACGGTCGGCGCGGTACCGCCATGCAGGCGCCGACGGCGTCGCAGGTGCGCAGCATGGTGCCGAGGTTGACGCCGTGTTTGGGCCACAGGGGCGCGATGATCAGGTGATTCCAGCAACCGTGTGCGCGTTGGCGGCGCTCGCGGCGCAGGTCGGGGCGGGACTTGGCCCGCGCGGTCGTCACCGGCGGACGGGAAGGGCCTTCCCGTGGGGCAGAACAAGTTTCATGAAAGCGATGCTTCGCGGCGCATCGGGGCCATCGACGACGACAGGAAATGCTCGAAGAACTGATCTCCACGATACGGCACTGGCTCCCGCCGTCCGATGCCCCACGAGCGGAATACCCAGCCGCCCACAACTACTCACGGACGCAGGATCGAGACCAGGAACTCCGTCTGGTCGTACACGGCCTTCTCGAACACATCGTCGAAGTAGATGTCGAAATGTCCTGCCTGGTAACGCTTCACGACCGCGTGCTTGGTCCGGTCCGCCGCACGCAGCGCGGACTTGATCGGCGTGATCGAGTCGTCGTCGCACAACGCGTACAGCACCGGCATCTTCAATGCCTTGGCTCGCTTGCCCGGCGAGTCGAACAGCGCCGAAAACGCGATGCGGGCAGCCACTTTCGGCTTGTAGTGCTCGCTCTCCTCGGCCAACCTGCCGTTGCCCTCCGGCACGTCGGCCGCGCTCATCAACGCCGCCGCCCGCTTACGCCCGGCCAGCCGGATGCCGACGTGCTTGCGGCGCAGCGAGCCGATGAGCAGATCGGTGGCGGCGATCACGGTCACCTTGGTCATGCTGATCGGGCCCTTCGCCATCGCGCAGGACCAGCCGCTGGTGAACGGAACCTGCGCGACCACCGCGGCGAGATAGTCGTCGTCCGGCGCCACCGCGAGCACGTGACCGCCGCTGAACGAGGTGCCCCACAGCGCGATCCGGGTCGCGTCGACGCCGCGGATGGTGCGCGCGTAGGCGATGGCCGAACGCCAGTCCTCACGTTGGCGCCCGATCCGGATCACCTGACGCGGCTCACCCTGGCTCGCGCCGAAATGCCGGTAGTCGAACACCAGGACGGCCATTCCCGCGGCGACGAAGCGGCGCGCGTACCGGTCGAGTCCCATCTCCCGATTCGCCCCTAGGCCGTGTCCCATGACGACGAGTGGACGGGACTTGGGCGCACCATCCGGACGGTAGAGCCAGGCGGCGCACTGCTCGCTTCCGGAGGGGAAGCCGACCTCGACACGTTCCATGGCAGCCAACCGTACTGCGTTGGCGGCCCCCGCGCCCTGTGGGTATGCGCGGCGACCAGTACTCTGGTACGGCGGACGAGTTGGCCGGGCGACCGCGGCATCGGGAACGGGCACGATTGTGCCGCCGCCCGGGGCCGAGGAAAGTCCGGACTCCACAGAGCAGGGCGGTTGCTAACGGCAACCCGGGGCAACCCGCGGGACAGTGCCACAGAGAACAGACCGCCCACGGCCTTCGGGTCGTGTGGTGAGGGTGAAACGGTGCGGTAAGAGCGCACCAGCGCCCCGGGTGACCGGGGCGGCTAGGTAAACCCCGCCCGGAGCAAGGTCAAAGGTCGCACCGTTCGCGGTGCGGCTGCGCAGGTGTTCGAGGGCTGCTCGCCCGAGCCTGCGGGTGGACCGCTCGAGGCACCCGGCAACGGTGTGTCCAGATGGATGGTCGCCCCCCGGTGCGAACCGGGGACAGGATCCGGCTTACAGGCCAACTCGTCCGCCTCTTCGAGTCAGATCCCCGGTGGTCGCCGGGGCGAACTCGGCGTTAACGGCCGAGATCCACGCTGTGGCCAAATGATTGGGTCGACCGGGAGGCGCGGGATACCAGTACATTGTCGGTCGAGGTTTTGTGCGGTGTGTCCGATTCGGGGCCGCCGCGGGATCGACTGCTAGGAGATCGTCATCAACGTTCACACCATGCTGCGTCGCGCGGGGGTCATTGCGTCCGCGACAGCTCTGGCCGCCGTGGCCTGCGCCGGTGTCGCAGGCGCAGCTCCAACGACCACAACGGCGCCGCCGCCGACTACCACCATCGACATCACCGGTGCCAAAGTGACCGGCGACGGCGTCGATGTCTCGGTGACCTACAACTGCGAGGCGACGGACAAAACCGTGACGCTTCTGGTGTTCGTCCGCAGCACCGCGGAGGGCTCCGAGCAGACGGTCGGCGCCAAGACCAAGGCGACGTGCAACGCGCAAAGTCAGACGGTGTCGGTCACCGCGACGAAGATCGCCGAGTCCGAGCCGTTCACCCCCGCCGTCGGCGACACGGTGCGGGTCTTCAGCTCATTGGTGTCGGGTGACAAGCCGCAGAGCCTCGAGGGTGGCACGGCGCTCAAGCGACTGGCCGTCAAATAAGGCCAGCTGATCTTCTGCCGCAGCCGGTTCCGCGGTGCCATCATGGAAGGTAGCCGCGGGGCCGGAGCGCCCAGGCGCCCGCTCCTGTTGCATGCGGGCGCGATTCGGGGCCAGGCATGGACGTTCTCGCTGTTCTCGGCAGCATTCTCGGGGCGGGTGTGGTTATCGGCGGCGTGTTCACGGCCGCGAGCATGCGGGTGGTCACGCAGTACGAGAGGGGGCTGATCTTCCGCTTCGGGCGGGTGGTCGCGACGCGAGATCCCGGGCTGCGCATGGTGATTCCGTTCGTCGACCGGATGCGCAAGGTGTCGACGCAGATCGTCACCATGCCGGTGCCAGCGCAGGAGGGCATCACGCGCGACAACGTGACGGTGCGGGTGGACGCCGTCGTGTACTTCCGGGTGTTCGACCCGGTGCTCGCGGTGGTGGAGGTGCAGAACTATCTGTTCGCCGTCGGGCAGGTCGCGCAGACGTCGCTGCGCTCGATCATCGGCAAGAGCGATCTGGACAGCCTGTTGTCCAATCGTGAGCAACTGAACAAGGGCCTGGAACTCATGATCGACAGCCCGGCGCTCGGGTGGGGCGTGCACATCGACCGGGTGGAGATCAAGGATGTGGCACTGCCGGATTCGCTGAAGCGCTCGATGTCGCGCCAGGCCGAGGCGGAACGCGAACGCCGCGCCAGGGTGATCTCCGCCGAGGGTGAGCTGCAGGCCTCGAAAATGCTGGCGCAGGCGGGCGCGCAGATGTCGGAATCGCCCGCCGCGCTGCAGCTGCGGCTGCTGGAAACCGTCGTTCAGGTTGCGGCGGAGAAGAATTCGACGCTGGTGCTGCCGTTCCCGGTCGAACTGCTTCGCTTCCTCGAGCGCAGCACGCCGCAGGCGCCGACCAATTCGCAAGCGCCGCAACGATCGACGGCAACGGTGGAGCGGTCCGACGAGCCTGCGGCGGTTGCCGAGCAGCCTGGTGCGGTTGCCGAGGAATCTGCGGCGGTCGCTGAACACCCTGCGGCGCTTGTCGAACGGCTTGCAGCGGCTGCCGGAGAACCTGCGTCGGTTGCCGAACACCCTGCGTCGGTTGCCGAACACCCTGCGTCGGTTGCCGAACACCCTGCGTCGGTTGCCGAACACCCTGGGGCGGTCGCTGAACACCCTGGGGCGGTCGCTGAACACCCTGGGGCGGTTGCCGAACGCCCTGCGGCGGTTGCCGAACGCCCTGCGGCGGTTGCCGAACGCCCTGCGGCGGTTGCCGAACACCCTGCGGCAGTCGCCGAACACCCTGCGGCAGTCGCCGAACAGCCCGACGAGCCCGCGGCGATACCCGCGAGCCCGGAGCGACGGCAGCTCGATGCGCCGGACGAATCGCCGACGGCGCAGGGAAACAACACGCGCACGTAACACAACCGGCGTATACCGATACGGGTACAGTGACGCCGTTTTCGGCGTCGTACGACCCGCACCGGCAGTACAACGTAAGGACCGGACCGATGTCCGTGCTCATCCCCGTCATCGCCATCATCAGCATGATCACGATCGGTTACCTGCTCAAGTATCTGCCCGACTACCTGCCGTGGCTGAAGCAGTGACAGCTCAGCACATCATCTTGGACATCTGGTAGACGGCCTTCGCCTCCTCGGGGGTCGCGTCGGTCTTGCCGGACGCCCGCTTGGTGACGCTCTTGACGGTGTCGTCCTCGGACTTGTTCGCCTTGATCTCCTTGCAGGTGTCGCTGAGGATGGTGGCGATCTTCGTATCGTCCTTGCCGTCGGCGAGTTTCGGGAACGCGCTGCGGAAGCTGACGACGAACGCGCCTGCCTTCACGTTGTCGACTACTTGCGCGTCGCCGCTCGACTGCGCCGCGGGAGCTGAGGAGGAGGGGGCCGCACTGCTCGACTTGTCGTCGCCGCAGCCGGTGAGCAATAGGGCACAGAGGGTCGCGCTGGCCGCGAGAGCGGCGGTAGTTCTGATCACGGAGCGGGATGCTAGCGGTCCGGGACCAAAGTCGCCTCCCGTCAGGTGAACGGGAGGCGACAGGTTGTGGCAGAAGACTTGTGGGTCAGACCGGCGCGATGACGAAGACCTGGGCCCAATACGCTGCCTGGTCTGCCCCGATCAGCGGCACCAGGTAGTCGAACAGAATCGATGACATAGCTGTGGAACTCCCAATTGTCGACGTACAGGACATTTCGGAATGTGCTGGCAAAGTGTGACACCCGCTACGGCGGCCCACGTTAGCAGCCACGTCGGAGGCATGCTGGCGTGGTGAACTCGCCGGGCGTATGCGCCGGTAACTAGCCGGACCGTGATCGACGTCATAAAGTAGTGCGCGTTGGCACGGCCCGTTGCGTGGCCGCAACGAGCCCTTCACACTTCGAATGCGGGAAAGCAGGTCTCAACTCTATGCGGATTGTTCGCTCACTGGTCGCCGGCGCGTTGATCGCCGGGGCTGCTTCGGTTTTCGCCATGATGGGTGCTGGCGCCGCCAGTGCCGTAGCGGTGACGCCGCTGCCAGGTGGGGTGCAGGTCGATCTCAGCCCGGCTGACACGGCCTGGGTCGCCCAGAACCATTTCGGACAGACCCTCGGTGGTCTTCCTCATCCTTCGGCGGCTTCGTTCGGTGAAGCGTTGGACGCGGCGGCCGCGGTGTCGGCTGCGGTCCCGGGCGGACATGTCACCTTCACTGTGTACGGGCCGCTCGATTCGTTGAACGGCACCATGCTGGCGCTGCAGTAGGTCTGGCACTGACAGCGTGGAATTGCATCAACGGATCGTCTCGGCGCCGGTAGATTTCGGCGCCATTCGTTCCGAATTCGGCCTGGCCTCGGCGTATCCCGCCGAGGCCAGCACGGAAGCCCGCGACGCGTCCGACGCGTTCGCGGGCGACCGGGCCGATCGCACCGACATCCCGTTCGTGACGATCGACCCGCCGGGGGCCATGGATCTGGACCAGGCCCTCCATCTCGAGCGCACCGGCACCGGCTTCCTGCTGCACTACGCCATCGCCGACGTCGGTGCCGTGATCGATCCGCACGGCGCGCTCGCCAAAGAGTCGGGCGCCAGGGGGCAAACCTTCTATCTACCCGACGGCACCGTGCCGCTGCACCCGCCGGTGCTGTCGGAAGGCACCGCGAGCCTGCTGCCCGAGCAGTCGAGGCCGGTCGCGCTGTGGACCATCGAACTCGACGAAAAGGCTGAGCCGCAACGGTTTTCGGTAGAGCGGGCGATGGTGCGTTCGCGCGCCAGGCTCGACTATGCCGGCGTGCAGGCCGATGCCGACGCCGGACGACTGCACCCTTCGATCGCGGCCCTGCCGGAATTCGGCACGCGGCGCATCGAAGTCGGGTTGTTGCGCGGTGCGATCGGGTTGCGACTGCCCGCGCAGAGCATTGTGCGCGATGGTAACTCGGACGGTCATTGGCGGCTGATCGTCGAGCCGCGGACCGCCGCCGACGACTGGAACGAGCAGGTTTCGTTGCTGACCGGGATGTGCGCGGCGCGCATCATGATCGACGCGGGCGCGCCCGCATTGCTGCGCACGATGCCGCCGCCCGCCGAGTCGGCGATAGCGTCCATGCATCGCACGGCGGCCGCGTTGGGGGTCGACTGGGCCGAGGGTCTGTCGGTCGGTCAGATGCTGGCCGGGTTGGATCCGAATACGCCTGCCGCGCTTGTGCTCATGTCGGAGGCGACGAGTCTGTTGCGTGGGGCGTCCTACACGGTGGTGAACGGGGACACCACGGCCGCCACGCCGGAAAGCTTGCAGCACAGCGCGATCCGTGCACCCTACGCGCACGTCACGGCACCGCTGCGGCGGCTGACCGACCGGTTCAGCACCGAGATCTGTTTGGCCCGCTGCGCGGGAACCGAAGTGCCGCAATGGGTTACCGACGGTCTGGCGGACACGGCCGACAGCATGCGCCGCAGCGACGCGATCGCGGGCAAGGTGGAACGCGCCTGCATCGACCTCACCGAGTCCACGTTGCTCGCCGAACGAGCCGGTACCGAGTTCGACGCGGTGGTCGTGCGCGAGGCCAACGGCAACCGGCCGGCGGAGATCTTCATCGCCGACCCGCCCGTCCTCGGCCCGTGCGTCGGCGAACCGCCGGAGGGTGCGGCCGTCCGGGTGCGCCTGGTCTCCGCCGACCCCACCACCCGCAAGATCAGCTTCGCCTACCCCGCCTGACCAGGTACGTGCCCCTGACGGTGACAGCCGCACCCAGACTTGGGAGCCGCACCCGGAATAGGGGCCTAAAGGCGGTGCGGATTCGGAGTCTGGGTGCGGCTGTGGGCTAGTCGGCGGACAACGCTGCTGCGGCGTCGGGGTAGCGGGTTAGGGCTTGGCGGGCGGCGGTGTCTTCGGCGCCGGCGAGGATTCGGTAGAGGGCCGTGTTCTCGCCTGCGGCGCCGGCGTCGGCGGCTATGCCGTAGATGGCGTGTTGGGATTCGACGGCGTCGCGGTGGTCGCCTAGGACGGTTTGCAGGCGTTTGGCAAGGGTGCCCAGGTCGGTGGCGTCGGTGCCGAGGACGGGTTCGGCGGCTTCGCAGGAGTAGCGTAATCGCTTGGCGCTCTTGCGGATATCGTGTAGCAGCTCGACGCGGTCGGTCGGGGTGACGGTGGTTTCCTGCTCGATCAGGCGCTGCACGCGTTCGCGGTCGCGTTCCAGGACGACGTTGAAGAATTCCGCGGCGGGGAGCTCGGCGCGGGAGGAACGCAGCGGCGGTTCGATGCGCCACTTGGTGAGTTCGCCGCGCAACTCGCGGTAGCGCACGCTGTCCAAGGCCAGCAGTACGTCGGCGTGCGCGGTGGAGTACTTGGTGTTCTCGGCGGTGACCAGCCGGGCGGTCACCAGCTCGAGGTCGGCCTCCGAATGATCGGACTGCTGGCCGTGTTTGGTCAGCAGCGTCTCGAAACGTTCGGCGCGCACCTCGGCGTCGCGCGCGACGCCGAGCACACCGGCCAGCCACTTGAGCTCATCGCCCATCGTCGCGGCCGGTGTCCGTTCGAACAATCCGCGATAGGACCGAAGCACGCTGCGCAGCCTGCGGGTGGCCACGCGCATCTGATGGACCGAATCCGGTTCATCCGCGCGGACTTCGGGTTCAGCGGCCAGCAGCCGGTCCACGTTGTCGCTGAGTGCCGCGACGATGGCCTTGCCCGCTGTGGCCGTCATGGTTATCCCGCCTTCGCGAATCTATCGGTGGCTTCGATCAAATGATGCGTGATGCCGGGCTCGTAGGAGGCATGTCCGGCGTCTTCGACGATATGTAGTTCCGAACCGGGCAACGCCTGGTGCAGATCCCAGGCGCTCACCGTCGGGCAGACGATGTCGTGGCGCCCCTGCACGATGACCGTGGGAATGTGCGCGATGGCGTCGATGTCGCGCAGCAGCTGGCCCTCATCGAGGAAGGCGCGGTTGCGGAAATAGTGGTTCTCGATCCGAGCGAAGGCGAGCGCGAACCGGGGATCGGCGGATTCGGCCACCCGATCCGGGTGCGGCAGCAGCCAACTCGTCGCACCCTCCCAGGTGGACCAGGCGACGGCGGCCGCGAGCGCGACCTGCTCGTCGGGGGAGTGCAGCAGCCGGTGATAGACCTCGACCAGGTCCTCGCCGCGCTCGGACTCCGGCACCGGGGCGAGGAACTTCGCCCACTCATCGGGGTACACGTAGCCGGCGGCGCCGTTGTAGTACCAGTCGATTTCCTTGCGGCGCAACAGGAAGATGCCGCGCAACACCAGCTCGGTCACCCGGTCCGGGTGCGTCTCGGCGTAGGCGAGCGCGAGCGTTGAACCCCACGAGCCGCCGAACACCTGCCAGCGGTCGATGCCGAGATGGGTACGCAATGCCTCGATATCGGCGATCAGATGCTGGGTGGTGTTGGTCGCCAGGCTGGGGTCGTCGGCCAGGTGCGGGGTGGAGAGTCCGCAACCGCGCTGATCGAGCAGCACGATCCGGTAGGCCGCCGGATCGAAGAACCGCCGCTGGGTCGGCGAGGTGCCGCCGCCGGGGCCGCCGTGCAGAAAGACCACGGGCTTGCCATCGGGGTTGCCGCTGACCTCCCAGTACATCGACTGGCCGTCGCCGACATCGAGCTTGCCGGAGTCGTACGCCTCGATCTCGGGGTACAACGTCCGCATCTGCGCGCCGCCCATCAGAACGCGAGGCCGGAGGCCAGGTCGGGCAGTTCCAGTGCCTCGATCGCCTGCTGGTGCACGTCGGGGCAGCTCTTGGTGGTGAGCCGGTCGACGATCGGCTTGTCGGCAAGCACCGCGCCGTTGATGCCGCCGTTGCGCAGCGCCCACTCGTGCACCAGCGCGTTGAGCCCGATCTTGCCGAGCGTCGGGCCCTGCACCCGCCAGTTCGACAGCTCCGGCTTGATCATGTCGCAGAGCTGAGCGGACGCGGCGTCGGAGATGTTGGGCGGGGTGCCAGGCTTGTTCGTGCCCGCGGTGCCACCCGGCTTGGTTGTCGCTGTCGCGGACCCCGTCGTCGAGCTCGAACTCCCGGTCGGAGCCGGGTTCGACTCGCTTCCACATGCGGTCAGTGCTGCGGCGGCGAAAACGCCCGCCAGCAGCAGGGTGCTGCGTGAAATCCAACGGCTGTGCGGCATCAGTACCTCTGCTCTTTTATCGCGAATGTCCGCATCGAGTCTGCCATTGTTTCGCTGGTGCGGCCCAGACTGTGCGCTACCGGACCCGTCCCCAATGCGCCGTCGCGTGCGCCATCCGCGCCGGTCGTGGCTATCGGAACGTCGTGCGCAGCTCGTCGAGCAGTGCGTCGACGAAACGGGCGAATCGGGGGATCGAGGTGTCGATCGTGCGCCAGGGGTTGAGGGCGATCAAGGGGGCGAGGCGTTCGGCGAGGGCGATCTCCGCGTCGGAGACCGGCTCGGTGTGCTGCCAGTGCGCGAAGTAGTCGGCGCGGCGCGGGTTGTGCAGGATGCGATGGGAGAGGAACGGGTGGGTGATCACCGCGTCGCCCCAGTCGAAGAGGCGACCGGTGCCGGGGGTGGCTCCGGCGAAGACGTTGTCGGGGTGGACATCGTTGTGTTCGAGAGTGATCCTGCCGTATTCGGCCAGTTCGGCGGCGGCCTCCTCGATGCGGTGGCCGAGCCCGGGGATGCGCGGCTCGAAGTGCCGGTAGATCGTGCCGAGCCGAGCGGGCGGGAGGTAGGGGGTGCCGGTGGCGACCAGGTCATCGAGGTGCGTGGCGAGGGACTGCTGGAGGTCGGCGTAGGAGCCGAGCAGGCCGGACCATTCGGCGTCGGTATCGCGCGCGGTGTCGCCGCCGTGCGGGCTCAGCAGCCAGCCGTGATCCGGTTGCACCGCAAGGGGTTCCAGCACACTGCCGGGATGCAGGCGGGCCAGGAGTTGGAGCAGCGGGCCCTCGTGGGCGAACGCTCGGGCATTGGCTTTCGCCCAGATCGGGCCCGACTCGGTCGGAATGCGGACGATCAACGACCAGGCGCGGCGACGGGTTTCCGTTGGGGCGCCGGTTATTTCGATCTCCTGTGCCTTGAGCACGCCCGCGGCCCAGTCGATCAGTGGCTCGGCCGGTTGGCCGAGCAGTGCGGCAGGCGCATGCACTGCTCGGCCGGTCATCGTTACTCCGCTGCGTCGATCTAGAGCGTGTCTAGAAGCTGTGTTCGGGCCCGGGGTAGGTGCCCCGGCGTACCTCATCAGCGTATGCCGCCGCGGCGGTCCGCAGTTCATCACCGACATTGCCGAACCGCTTGACGAACTTGGCCGTCTTGCCGCTGGTGTAACCGGCCATGTCCTGCCAGACCAGCACCTGAGCGTCGGTCTCCGCGCCGGCGCCGATGCCGACGGTCGGAATGGTCAGCTTGCCGGTGACCTGCGCGGCCAGTTCGGCCGGAACCATCTCCATGACGACCGAGAACGCGCCCGCCTCCTGCACCGCGATGGCGTCGGCGATGAGCTGCTCGGCGGCATCGCCGCGACCCTGCACGCGGAACCCGCCGAGGGTGTTGACGCTCTGCGGGGTGAACCCGATGTGCGCCATCACGGGAATGCCCGCCGAGGTGATCAGCGCGATCTGCTCGGCGACCCGCTCGCCGCCCTCGAACTTCACCGCGTGTGCCTGACCCTCCTTCATGAATCGGGTCGCGGTGGCCAGCGCCTGCTGCGGCGAGGACTCGTAGGTGCCGAACGGCAGGTCGGCGACCACCAGCGCGTGCGGTGCGCCGCGGACGACGCCGCGGACCAGCGGGACGAGTTCTTCCACGGTGATCGGCACCGTGGTGTCGTAGCCGTAGACCACGTTGGCCGCGGAGTCGCCGACAAGCAGCACCGGGATGCCCGCTTCTTCGAACAGTCGGGCGGAGGAGTAGTCGTAGGCGGTGAGCATGGCCCAGCGCTCACCGTCGGCCTTCATCTGCTGCAGGTGATGCACCCTGGTCTTGCGCGCGGCCTTCTTGGGCTCGGTGGGTGCGGCACCGTAGGCAGGGGTTTCCGAATCGGATACGGACATCATCGTCCCTTTCGTCTGGTGTCTCCTCGGGGCCCAACCGGGTCCCCGGGTTCGTCTGACGAATTCCAGTGTGCCAGCTGTCACCGGGCCGCATTAAGGGCCGCGACCGGTGCAATTGGTCACATCAGGGCGATGACCGTTGTCAGTTCGCTTCGGAGTACCAGACCAACGGCGCGATAGAGACGCCACCCTGGTTGTCGCCCGCCGAGCTGACCCAGTAGTGGTTGCGGTCGTCGATCACCTCTGCGGCGTGCGCGTCGATCTGACCGGCGCGGTCGGCCGGGTCGAAATGGAGTGGGTCGCTGCTGAAGAAGGCGGTGGTGCCGACGTAGCCGGGGCGCGGGCCGATGAACAGGTACCAGTACTCGCCGTGTTGGACGACGAACGGTGATTCGGTGTTGCCGCCGCTTTTGCCGGAGGTCGGGTCGGTGTACGCCACGCCGCCTACTTGCCAGTGCCGCAGGTCGTTGCTGGTGCGGTAGGCGACGACATGATTTCCGCCGGACGCGGGCCTGGTCGCCGTGTAATACATGACCCATTGATTACCGACGCGAGTCACCATCGGGTCGCGTGCGTCGTAGCCGTCGGTGAACAGTGAGCCACTCGGTTCGCGTTCCCAGTGATAAAGGTCTTTCGAGGTGGCGAGATTGATCGCGGACTTACTGCCGTCCGGTCCTGCCGCGTAGAACATGTAATAGGTGTCGTCGGCGAAAACAATGTGCGGCGCCCACAGGTGGCTCTCGCCGTAGGCGGGATCGGCGTGCAGGGCGGGCATTTGCTTCAGCCACGGCCCGTGCAGGCTCGGCGCGACGGCGTGCGCGAACACGACCTCGGTCGCGGGATCGGCGGGCTCGACGTGGGTGATGCCGAACATGTGCCAGGTGTTGGTCGGTTTGTGGAAGACGAAGGTGTGGTCGTTGATGTACCACTGCCCCAACAGATTTGTGGTCGGGTCATAGATCTTGGTGAACTCCCCGGCCTTCACGTGTTCCGGCGCGGCCGCCCTGCTCGCTTCGCCGGGCGTTGCGGTCGCCGCGGGCGGCAGCACGCCGAGGACGAGCACAGCCGTTACCGCACAAAGGATCCGGTACGCGCGCAAGAAAGTGCACCTTCCGATAGGCGATAGGGAAATCGCCGGAAGATTAGCGTGCCGGGTCGCAAAAGGACAAAACGGTTGAAATGTAAGCAAAGAATTCCATCCACGGAGTAGTCCGCAACGAATACTTGCCGTCTACACAAAGAATCAAATCCATTTCACATTCGATCCGCTCGCCGCAGTGACGCTCCTGGCGTCCGTTAAGAGCACCCCTCTTGCGTCGAGTCGTTGTCACGATCCGCACCCGTGCGGAGGGTGGTCGGGGGCTCTGACCGGTGCGTTGTCCGCGCCGAGCCGTCGAGCTGCCACTATCAGTGGATGGCTTTGGTTCGGAGTGGGCGCGGCGCGCTGATGGTCGCGGTGCTGGCGTTGGTGGCGGCGGGGTGCACGGTCAATGGTCATCCGACGGGGCCGATGCCCGCGTCGCCTGCCGCGTTGACGAAGTTCTACACACAGAACGTCCAGTGGGGCACCTGCACCGGGTACGGCTCGCAGGACGACCGATTCGCCCCCAACGCGCAATGCGCGCGGATCACCGTGCCGGTCGATTACGCCGCACCGGACGGCCCGACCGCGCAGATCGCCGTCTCCCGGATCAAGGCGACCGGCAATCGCATCGGCTCGCTGCTGATGAACCCCGGCGGCCCAGGCGAATCGGGTCTGACCATGTCGGCGCTCGGCAACAAGACACCGCTGGCCGACCGCTTCGACCGGGTCGGCTTCGACCCGCGCGGCGTCGGCTCCTCGACCCCGGCCATCGTCTGCGAGACCGCGCAGGAGCAGGACGCCGAGCGCGCCGAACCGCAGAAGGACAACTCGCCCGAGGGCATCGCCGCGGCGGAGAAAGAGAATCTCCAGTACGCGGACCGCTGCGCCGAGCACACCGGCAAGGAGTTCCTCGCCAACGTCGGCACCCGCGAGGTGGTGCAGGACATGGACGTGATGCGCGCGGCGCTCGGCGATTCGAAGCTCAGCTACCTGGGTTACTCGTACGGCACCAAGATCGGTTCGGCGTACGCCGAGAAGTTCCCCGACCACGTGCGCGCCCTGGTATTGGACGGCGCCGTCGACTCCTCGCAGGATCCGGTGCAGGAGTCGCTGCGCCAGGCGGAGGGCTTCCAGAACGTGTTCGATGCCTACGCGGCGGCCTGCACCAGCAAACCGGACTGCCCGCTCGGCACCGACAAGACGCAGACGGTGCAGCGGTTCCGCGCGCTGGTCAATCCGTTGTGGGACAAGCCGGTACCGACCACCGACCCGCGTGGCCTGAACTACAGCGACGCGCTGACCGGCGTGCGTCAGGCCCTCTACACCAACGATCTGTGGCCCGTGCTCACCCTCGGCCTGTCCGAACTGCGCGACGGCCGCGGCGACACCCTGCTGCAACTGGCCGACCTGTACGACGGCCGCCGCGACGACGGCACCTACAACAACACCACCGACGCGTTCAATGCCATTCGCTGCGTGGATGATCCGCGCATCAGCGACCGCGCGATCACCGGCAAGCAGGACGCCGAATACCGCAAGGCGGCACCGTTTCTCGATGACGGTCGCGGCACCGGCGCGGCCCCGCTCGACCAGTGCACGGTCTGGCCGGTGCCGAATACCAGTGAGCCGCACCGGATCACGGTGACCGGGTTGCCGAAGGTGGTGGTCGTGTCGACCACCGACGACCCGGCGACGCCGTACCAGGCTGGCGTTGACCTGGCGTCGCAGCTAGGCGCGTCGCTGTTGACCTACAAGGGCAACCGGCACACGATCGCGCTCTCGGGTGGATCGTCGTGCGTCGACCAGGCGGTGATCGACTACCTGGTCGACCTTACCGATCCGAAGCCGGGCCTCACCTGCTGACCGACCGGGCGGTGATGTCATTTTCGTACAACAAGCACAACACACTCAGCGTGTACGTAACACGGATTTAACGCCGGGTGCTTACTCTCGCGGACATGGATCGCCAGAAGGAATTCGTGCTGCGGACGCTCGAAGAGCGGGATATCCGCTTCGTGCGTCTCTGGTTCACCGACGTGTTGGGTTACCTGAAGTCCGTCGCCATCGCTCCCGCCGAGCTAGAGGGCGCTTTCGAGGAGGGCATCGGCTTCGACGGCTCGGCCATCGAGGGCTTCGCGCGGGTGTCGGAGGCCGACATGGTCGCCCGGCCGGATCCGTCGACCTTCCAGGTGTTGCCCTGGGCAACGAGCAAGGGCCACCAGCACTCCGCGCGGATGTTCTGCGACATCACCATGCCCGACGGCTCGCCGTCCTGGGCCGACCCGAGGCACGTGCTGCGCCGCCAGCTGAACAAGGCCGCCGACGTCGGCTTCAGCTGCTACGTGCACCCGGAGATCGAGTTCTTCCTGCTGGAGAACGGCCCGGTGGACGGCTCGCAGCCGGTCCCGGCCGACTCGGGTGGGTTCTTCGACCAGGCCGTGCACGATTCGGCGCCCAACTTCCGCCGCCACGCGATCGACGCGCTGGAGTCGATGGGCATCTCGGTCGAGTTCAGCCACCACGAGGGCGCGCCAGGCCAGCAGGAGATCGACCTGCGCTACGCCGACGCGCTGTCCATGGCCGACAACGTGATGACCTTCCGCTACCTGATCAAGGAAGTCGGCATCGACGAGGGCGTGCGCGCGACGTTCATGCCCAAGCCGTTCGCCCAGTACCCGGGCTCGGCGATGCACACGCACATGAGCCTGTTCGAGGGCGAGGCGAACGCATTCCACGATCCGGACGACCCGATCAACCTGTCGAGCACCGCGCGCGCCTTCATCGCGGGCATCCTGGAGCACGCGCCGGAGATCAGCGCGATCACCAACCAGTGGGTCAACTCCTACAAGCGGCTCATCCACGGCGGCGAGGCGCCGACCGCGGCCTCGTGGGGCCGGTCGAACCGTTCCGCGCTGGTGCGGGTGCCGATGTACACGCCGAACAAGTCCTCCTCGCGCCGCGTCGAGATCCGCAGCCCAGATTCGGCCTGCAACCCCTACCTGACCTTCGCCGTGCTGCTCGCGGCCGGTCTGCGCGGCATCGAGAAGGGCTACACGCTGCCGCCGGAGGCCGAGGACGACGTGTGGTCGCTGACCGTCGCCGAGCGGCGCGCGATGGGCTTCCGTGAGCTGCCAGGCACGCTGGACGAGGCGCTGCAGGCGATGGAGCGGTCCGAACTGGTCGCCGAGACGCTCGGTGAGCACGTGTTCGACTTCTTCCTGCGCAACAAGCGCCGGGAGTGGGCGGACTACCGCAGCCAGGTGACACCGTACGAATTGAAGGAATACCTCGGTCTGTAGAGAAAGGTGTGTTTCTGCAACCGAACGTATGTCCAGGTACGGGCGAGTCGTTAGCTTCGACCATGTAATTTGAGACCTATGGTCCGCCCGCCCACTGCCCGCTCCGCGGTCCCCGGCGTCGGTCGGCTCGGACTCCTCGAGCCCTCCGCCGCAGCCTCGTTGCACGAATTGGGCTGGGACAACGTCGAAAGTATCCCCGTGCTGTGGGCGCTCTCGCGCGCGCCCGACGCCGACCTGGCGCTGAACACGTTGATCAAACTGCGGGAGCGGCTGGAAAACGATTGGGCCGCACTGGATTCGGCGATTCGCGCGGAAACGGCGTTGCGCGGCAGGCTGTTCGCGCTGCTCGGCTCGTCCAGCGCGTTCGCCGATCACCTGGTGGTTGACCCGGCGGCCTGGGAGATCTTGCGCCGCAAGGAGTTGCCGTCGCGCGAGGAGTTGATCGCCGACCTGCTCGACGCGGTGCACGCGGTGCCGGAGGAGGGGCCCAACGCGGGTCCGCTGCTGTTCCGTGCCGGTGCGTCCGGCCCCGAGGTGGTCGCGCTGCTGCGTAAGCGGTATCGCGATCAGCTGATGCTGCTCGCCGCCCTCGACCTCGCCGCCACCGTCGAGAACGAACCGGTACTGGCGTACCAGGTTGTCGGCCGTCATCTGACCGACCTCGCCGACGCCGCGCTGACCGCTGCGCTGTCGGTGGCGGTGGCGCGGGTCTGCAAGGACGGCCCGGTGCCGGTGCGGCTCGGGGTGATCGCGATGGGCAAGAGCGGCGCGTGCGAGCTGAACTACGTCAGCGATGTCGACGTGGTGTTCGTCGCCGAGCCCGCCGACGCCACCGCGACGCGGCTGGCGGCCGAGATGATGAGCGTCGCCAGCGCGGCCTATTTCGAGGTCGACGCGGCGCTGCGGCCGGAGGGCAAGGCGGGCGCGCTGGTGCGCACGCTGGATTCGCATGTCGCGTACTACAAGCGGTGGGCGCGGACCTGGGAGTTCCAGGCGCTGTTGAAGAACCGGCCGATGACCGGTGACCTGGAGCTCGGCGCGCAGTACCGGGACGCGCTGATGCCGATGGTGTGGACCGCCTCCGAGCGACCCGACTTCGTCGCCGACGTGCAGGCGATGCGGCGCCGGGTGGAAGACCTGGTCCCCGCCGACATGCGCGAGCGAGAGCTGAAATTGGGGCACGGTAGCCTGCGTGACGTCGAATTCGCCGTCCAGCTCTTGCAATTGGTGCACGGTCGAGTAGACGGGTCGTTGCACGTGCAGGGCACCGTCGAGGCGCTGACCGCGTTGGCTGCCGGCGGTTACATCGGCCGCGACGATGCCGCGAATCTCACTGCGTCCTATGAGTTCTTGCGGTTGCTCGAACACCGCCTGCAGCTGCAGCGGTTGCGGCGCACGCACACGTTGCCCGCCTCGGACGACGAGGAGGGCATGCGCTGGCTGGCCCGCGCCGCGCACATCCGGCCCGACGGCAGGCAGGACGCGGTCGGCGTGCTCGGCAACGAAATCCGCCGAAATGCCGTGCGGGTGCGGCGATTACACGCCAAGCTGTTCTATCGTCCGCTGCTCGAATCGGTGGTCAAGCTGGAGCCCGACGCGCTGCGGCTCAGCCCCGACGCGGCCGTCCGGCAGTTGGCCGCGCTGGGCTACCAGGCTCCCGAACACGCCCTCGGCCACCTCAAGGCGCTCACCGGCGGAGTGTCGCGCAAGGGCCGCATCCAGGCGCTGCTACTGCCGACCCTGCTCGAATGGCTCGGCGACACACCGAATCCCGACGCTGGCCTGCTCGCCTACCGACGGGTGTCGGAGGGGCTCGACGACCAGATCTGGTTCCTGCGCGAACTACGCGACGAAGGCGCGATCGCGCAGCGGCTGATGATCGTGCTCGGCTCCTCGGAGTACCTGCCCGACCTGCTGATCAACGCGCCCGACACCATCCGCATGTACGCCGACGGGCCGGGTGGGCCGCTGCTGCTGAGTCCGCAGCCGGAAGACGTTGCGCGCGGGATCATGCGGGCTGCTGGGCGCTATGACGATCCGAAACGCGCTGTGGCGGCGGCACGTTCGCTGCGCAGACACGAGCTGGCCCGCGTCGCCTCCGCGGATCTGCTCGGGATGCTCGAGGTCAAACAGGTCTGCCGTGCGCTGTCCTCGGTGTGGGTCGCGGTGCTGGAAGCCTCACTCGCGGCGGTGATTCGGGCCAGCGAGGCCGAAATGGGTGCGCCCGCACCCGCCGATTTCGCGGTGATCGGTATGGGCAGGCTCGGCGGGCTCGAGCTCGGCTATGGATCCGATGCCGATGTTCTGTTCGTCTGTGATCCGCGGCAGGGTGAGGACGAGACCAAGGCCGTGAAGTGGGCGATCAACGTCGCGGACAAGGTGCAGAAGTTGCTCGGCGCGCCGAGTACCGATCCGCCGCTGCTGGTGGATGCCGGGCTGCGGCCCGAGGGGCGCAACGGTGCGCTGGTTCGCACCCTGGCGGCCTATGCGGCGTACTACCAGCAGTGGGCGCAGCCGTGGGAGGTGCAGGCGCTGCTGCGGGCTCATCAGGTCGCGGGCGATCAGCAGCTCGGTCTGCGGTTCCTGCACGTCATCGATAAGGTGCGCTATCCAGAGGGTGGTGTGTCGAGCGAGGCGGTGCGTGAGATCCGGCGGATCAAGGCTCGTATCGATGCCGAGCGACTGCCGCGTAACGCGAATCCCGCCACTCACACGAAGCTCGGTCGTGGTGGTCTTGCCGATATCGAGTGGACGGTGCAGCTGATGCAGTTGCGGTACGCGCACGACGTTATCGGGTTGCACAACACCTCAACGTTGGAGTCGCTCAACGTTATCGAGGAGACCAAGCTTCTCGATGCCGCCGATGTGGCGTTGCTGCGGGACGCGTGGTTGACCGCGACGAGGGCACGTAATGCGTTGGTGTTGGTGCGGGGCAAGCCTGCTGACCAGCTGCCTGGGCCGGGCCGACTGCTATCCGCTGTCGCGCGCGTTGCGGGGTGGCCGAACGACGACGGTAGTGAGTTCCTTGACCACTATATGCGCGTGACACGGCGGGCAAAAGCGGTGGTGGAGAGGGTCTTCGGGCAGTAAGGCGGGTGCACCCGGCATCAGCTCGCTGCGTGTACGCGCCGACGAGCGGATCATCGAATTGTTCGCCGAAGTCGCACACCGCTAATGCGTGCTGCGGCACTCCCTTTTATTCCCGCACATCGACTCGCCGCACTGACACCCGTGCGGATGGCAGAGGCGTGCGGCTGCGGTGGAACTGCGGCAGGGTTTCCGGACGCAGCATTAGTTCGAGATCGACGGTGCGGGCTCGATGAGCAAACCTGTTCGCTCAGCACGCTTTTCGCCCCACTCGTAGAGCGCGGTCAGGGCTGGGACGAGGCTCCAGCCCTCGTCGGTGAGGTCGTATTCGACCTGTGGTGGCACGGTGTCGAAGACTGTGCGGCGCACCAGTCCGTCCGCTTCCAGCTCGCGCAACTGTTGAACGAGCATCTTCTCGCTGGTCGACGGCATCGCCCGGCGCAGCTCGCCATAGCGCCGCACACCCTCTTTGAGGTGCGCGAGGATGACCGGCTTCCATTTGCCGCCGATGAGGTCGACGGTCACCTCCACCGCGCAGTGGTAGCGCTTCTCGACCATCGCTCGCCTCCGGGGTACTCACTAAAAAGTGCGTTCTTGTAACACTGTAATCATCGCGATTCCATGGACGGGAGTACCGCGTTCCCTACCGCAGACATGGAGTTCGAATCCCTATGAAGGTCATCGTTTTCGACCGTTTCAAGCCTGGCGTGACCTTGGAAACCATCAACCCGTACCTGCCCGAGGAGGTCGCCAATGTATGGCGGCTGTGGAAGGCAGGCATCGTGCGGGAGAACTACGCGCGCGCCGACGAGCCGGGCGTGGTGATCGTGTTCGAGGTGGACAGCGTCGAGGCGGCGCAGAACTACGTCGCCGACTTCCCGCTCACCAAGGCCGGTTACCTGGAGTGGACCTACGTCCCGGTGCAGGCCCCGCTGCCGCTGGAGGCGCTGATGGATCCGAAGGTCGACGTCGCCGAGCCCTACGACCGGACCAAGTGAGGCCCCTCCCATGCGCAACGCCTTCGGCCTCAACATTCCGCAAACCGTCGCGGACGCTTGCGATCCCACGCGGATGGCGGTGTTGATCTACGACATGCAGGTCGGCATCGTCGGTCAGATCCCGGACGGCGACAAGATCGTGACAGCGTGCGTGCGGCTACGAGATGCCGCGCGGGCCAATGGGTTCCGAGTCTTCTACACCCGGCACATGTCACTGCCGATCGCCGTGTCCGGTGTCGCGCAGCTGCGTACCGCCATGCAGTGGCAGCGCGTGGATGACCCGAAAGAGTTGCGCACCAGCTTCCCTCAGGGTTCGCCGCAATACCAGCTCGTTCCGGAGCTGACGCCCAACTCGGACGAGGTGGTCTTCGACAAGATCACCATGTCCGCCTTCGCGGCGACCCCGCTCGATATCGCGTTGCGCGACTGCGGGATCGACTCCTACGCGATCGCGGGTATCGCTATGGAGGTCGGGATCGAGCCCACTGTCCGGCACAGCCTCGACCTCGCGTACCTGCCGATCATGGTCACCGACGCGTGCGGTGCCGGACATCCGATGGCGGCGCAAAGGTCGTACGCCACTTTGGAATTCGCGGGTGGATCGCTGATGACCGACACCGCCACCCTGATCGATCTGATGTCCCGGCCCTGACTCCCTGGCGCACAGGCACCCCACGCGGATCTGTTGTGGGGACGAGGGATGTGCCTGTGCGCTAGGGATTACCCGGCGGTGAGTTCCTGGAAGCGGTCGACGAATTCACGAATCGCAAGGCGATCTTCGTCGATTTCGGGTCGGTGGCCGTGCTCGACGGTCACCGTCACCACGCTGCCCACGCGCAGTCGCAGCACGTCCAAGCAGGTCGGCAGCAAGGGTGCGTGCACACTGCGTCCATTGCTGCTGACGGTGATTCGTGAGGTGTACCCGAGAAGTACCGCGACGAGATCTTCGGCGCTCTCGCTGGTGAGCGGACCCGCGACGCGGAACTCTTCAACGTACATCCGGCCTCCTCCCAACGCTTGCGATCCAGTTTAGGTGGCGTCATGATCGACGGCACCTGGTGGCGGGCCGCTCTCGGCTCAGTCCGGCAGGGCTGCTGAGCTCGCGGCGCTGGCGATAAATCGGCCTATTTGAGCCAGCCGTTTGCTCGGGCGGCGCCTGCCGCTGCTTTCTCGGCCTCGTTGGCAACGATGCGTTTGTGTGCCAGAGACGAAACTTCCTCGTGCTGGCTATCGGCCTCCAGGTCGTCCGATGTGTCCGGTTCCGTAGATTCGTCCGGCTGGGCGCAGGTGCCATAGTGCGCAAGCGCCTTGGCGCAGGCTTCGGCAGCGAGCGCGGTCGTTTTGGCGTTGACCAACCGCACGAGGGATATTCGGGCCCACGAGCGTCTCGGATAGACAAACTCGACACCCGCTATTCAGAGCCCCTGGCATCGGTGCGGTCTGCCGATCGGGCGTGGTCGCCCGGGAACTCCACGGTCGGCGCACATCCTCTCCATATCTGCCACATAGGGTCGTGGCATGCCTGAATGGTTGGAGCGAGTGGTGCTCGGGGTGGGATGGTGTGCGCTGGCGGCGGGAGTCGCCGGGGTCGTGCTGCATTTCGGGGCGTGGCGGCATCGGACGCTGGTTTTGGCCCAGTCGGGGGCGTCGTATCTGATGATCGGTGCGCTGATCGGGCTGATGATCTTCCTGATCGCGCGCGGTTGGCGCAGTGCGGGGGTGGCCGCGGTGCTGGTGGGGGTGGTGCTGTGGACGTTGGTGCCCACCTTCGTGCCGAAGGGGCGGGCGGCCAGCGGGCCCGAGGTGATGGTGATGCAGTCGAATCTGCTGTTCGGGCAGGCGGACGTCGACGCGGTGGTGCGGGCGGTGCGGGACAATCGCATCGATGTGCTGACCGTCGACGAGCTGACGAAGTCCGCCGTCGACCGGCTCGCGGCAGCGAAACTCGATGTGCTGCTGCCGTATTCGTACCTGCAACCGACGGCCGAGGGAGGTGGCGGCACCGGCATCTACAGCCGATACCCGTTGCGCGACACCAAGAAATACGACGGCTTCATCCTGAACCAGGTCTCCGCGACGATGGACCATCCCGAGCGCGGACCGATCACGGTATTCGCCTTCCACCCGATCCCGCCCCCGTTCAACTTCTCCGACTGGCTCGTGGAAATGCCGAGAATCCGCGAAATCCTCGACGCCCAACAGGGTCCCGCGATCGTCGGCGCGGACTTCAACGCGACGCGCGACCACGCGGCCTTTCGCGAACTGCTGCACGGCCGCTTCGCCACCGCGGCCGACCAGGTGGGCGCCGGACTACTGCCGACCTTCCCGAACGACCGGGCCTGGGGCCCGATCATCGGCATCGACCACATCCTGCTCGCCGATGCCACGGCGCAGGAGGTGCGCACGCTCAGCATCCCTGGCTCCGATCACCGCGCGCTGATCGCCAGGGTGCGGTTGAATTGAGCGCACGCCGATGTGGCACTACCCACGACCGGGATGTGAACGCCGGCCCTCAGCTAGGAGGCAAGAACCCACCGAGAGCCGGGCCCGCGCGGGCTTGCTGGTAGGAACCGTCGGCGTTCAGACCGGAGAGGACGTCAAAAGTAAAGTGCTACACCGGCAGTGAGCGCAGGGAGTTGAGCGTTGTCGCCAGCGCGCGGGCGGCCTCGGCTCCCTTGGTTACGAAATGCTCGGTGAAGTACGTGACGTGCTCGCTGTGCTCGTGGAAGTGGTGCGGTGTGAGCACGACCGAGAACACCGGCACATCGGTGTCCAGCTGCACCCGCATCAGGCCGTCGATCACCGCGGACGCGACGAAATCGTGCCGGTAGATGCCGCCGTCCACGACCAGCGCCGCCGCGACGACCGCCGCGTATTTACCGGAACGGGCGAGACGCTTGGCGTGCAGCGGGATCTCGAACGCACCAGGCACGTCGAAGACCTCGACGGTAGCCGGGTCGTAGCCGAGATCGGCGTACTCGGCGGTGAAGCCCTCGTAGGCCTTGCCGACGATGGAGCTGTGCCAGCTGGCGCGAATGAACGCGACGGATCCGGTGGTTCCCATCCCCGAATCTTACTTGCCGGTAACGTGGGTTTCCAGCCAGTCCAGCACGTCCCCGAGCACCTTGTCCTGCTCGGGTTCGTTGAAGATCTCGTGGTAGAGGCCCTCGTAGCGGATCGCGGTCAGATCTTTCGAGCCCGCGCGCTTCTCGATGAGGTCTGTGCTGGAGGGGCCGGCGAGGACGTCGGCGGTGCCGTGCAGCACAAGCACCGGGACGGTGAGCTTGGCCAGTCTGCCCTTGACGAGGATGGTCGTGTTGAGAATCTCGGTGGCGGTGCGGGCCGGGAGCTTGCCGCGGTACACGAGTGGGTCGTTGTCGTAGGCGCGGACCACCGCGGGGTCGCGGCTGATATGCGACGAATCCAGTTGGATCACACCGAGATTCGGGGTGAGCCTGGTGAGCAGCGGAGCGAGTGCGCGTTGTACGGCGTTACCCGCCGAGATGTCGAGCGGCGGTGCGGAGAGCACGATGCCGGTGACATCGATCGGCGCGCGGGTGGCCAGGTGCAGCACGATGAGGCTGCCCATCGAATGGCCGATCAGGAAGCGGGGCACGCCGGGGTGTTCGCGGGTCGCGATGTCGAGCATGGCGGCCACGTTGTCGGCGGCACCGTCCATCGAGCCGATATTGGCCTTGCCGCCCGCGGATTTGCCGTGGCCGATGTGGTCGAGCGCGTAGACGGCGAAGTCGGCGGCGGCGAGGCGCTGGCCGACATGGGTGTAGCGGCCGGAGTGTTCGGCGACGCCGTGCACGAGGACGATGACGGCGCGGGCGGGGGAGTCGGGAAGCCATGCGCGCCAGGCGATTCCGCTGCCGGTGCCGTCGAATTGACCGGTTCGGGTGGTGATCTGTGTCGCGGTCGGCGCATGGTCGCCGGTCCCTGGTTCGGCGCCTGGTTGCTGCCTGGCATCGTCGCTGGATTCGGCATCGGTCGCGTGCGGCTCAGCGTTTCCGGTCGCCTCGGGCTCGGCGGTCATGCATCGGCTCCTGACGTCTGCGGCACGGTGTTCGGCGACTGCGCGAACTGCGCGATCAGCCGCCGGTTGAACTCGATGAGTCGAGCGTAGTTGAGACGGGAGAGGCGCTCGTCGGTTCCGTGGATCGAGGCCAGATCGCGTTCGCGCAGCACAATTGGGGCGAAGTTGCAGCGGGTGCCCGCGAGGTCGTGGTAGTGCCGCGAGTCGGTGGCGCCGGGGACGATGCCGGTGGTGACGACGACGCCGGGCACCATGGCTCGCGCGATATCCGCGACCATCTCGAACGCCGGGCCGGGTTGGGTATGTACCGTCGGCTCGGAGGCCAAGCCCTCCGCCTCGATCCGAACACCGTTGTCGCGCACCACCTTCCGGCAGTGGTCCAGCACCGACTGCACCGAATCACCGGGCAGGATGCGGAAATTGACCGACGCCTCGGCGTGCTGCGGGAGCACGTTCGCCTTCACACCGCCCCGAATCACCGTGGGGGCGGTGGTGGTTCGCACCATCGCCTCGGTCTGCGGGCGCAGCGCCATCACCCGGGTGATCAGCGGTGCGGCGATTCCGGCGATACCGAGCAGGTGGCGGCGCGACGCGGGCATCGCCTGACGCAGCCGGGCCAGCATGTCGGCGGTCACCGGCGTCATCCGCAGCGGCATCGGATGATCCTGAATGCGACTCACCGCGCGGGCGATCCGGCCGACCGCGGTCTGCTTGCCAGGCATGGACGAATGCCCGCCAACCTCGGTGACCGACAGTTGTACAGTCGCATAACCTTTTTCGCCGAGCATGATGTTGGCGACCGGCTGTTCGACACCGTCGGCGACGCCATCGGTGATCATGCCGCCCTCGTCGAGCAGCAGTTCCGCGTGCACGTCGAGCTGGCGCAGGCGGTCGGCCATGTGCACCGCACCCCGGTCGCCGAACACCTCCTCGTCGTGTCCGAAGGCCAGAAAGATGGTGTGCCGCGGGCGAATTCCGTCGGCGAGGGCCGCCTCGACCGCCTCCAGGATCGCCAGCACCCGGCTCTTGTCGTCGATCGCGCCACGGCCCCAGATGAATTCGTCGTCGACCACGCCCGCGAAGGGCGGATGGGTCCAGCGCTGCGGGTCGTCGACCGGCACCACGTCCTGATGCGCGAGCAGGATCGCGGCGACCCCCGCCGGCTCGACGCCTGGCCACCGGTAGAGCCTGCTGTGCCCGTATCGCTCCAACTCGAGCTCGGCGTGCACCAGCGGGAAGGATTGCTCGAGGTGTGCGGAGAGCTGTGCGAAAGCCGGGTCGTCGACCTCATCCGGATTGTCGGTGGACACGGTGGCGCAGCGCAATGCCGCGGCAAGGCGCTCGGCGGTGCGGTCGTCGACCGGTTCGGTCATCGGTCACCGGTGCGGTTCGGCAAATTCATGGGCACTGTTGCATTGTTCAGCATGGCGGGGTCGACCGGTATGGTCTTTTCGTTTCGCCACTTCGTGATGCCCTCCGTGAGTCCGCCGGGAAGGTCAGCGGGGTGGACTGTGGTCAGCATCGGGAGTTCGAGGTGCGCCTCGGTGACGGTGACCGGGGCGAAGGCGGGCGAGTGCGACCAGACGTCGTCGACGACGTCGGTTACCCGCACGCCGATCCGGTGCCCTGCCGGGATGGGCCAATCCTGGGCAAGCAGGCGGACGTCGGCGGTGCCGTCGCCGACGGGGGCGATGCCGCGGGTGATGACGGTGGCCTGTTGGTCCGGTGCGATGTCGTAGAGCTCCACGGCGACCGTGGCATTCGGGGGTCCGTTCATCTTCAGTGACGCGGACGGCAGGCCGGACAGGTGCTGGTCCTTGGCCAAAGGTTCGGAGACGGACCAGAATTCGCGATCGGGTCCGGGCAGCAGGCCGCGGTCGGTGTAGCCGCCGGGGCGCAGCTCGACCGGCACGCGGGTGGAATCGGCAGGCGGCCAAGAGGTTTCGGCACGCCAATGGCCGTCGAACTGGCCCACCGTGATGCGCGCACCTGGCACCTGGACATCGCGGTCCGCTACGTGCTTGTCGAAGAAGGCGAGCAGTTCGGTGTCGAAATTCGGTGTGTCGCACTTGTCGTGGCAGGTGCGGTGACCCCACTGGCCGAACCATGCCTTGTGCTCGCCGGGGCCGAGACCGTTCCACATGTCGAACACGCGGTAGGGGCGGGTGTTGTAGTCGACGAAGCCTTGGCCGAGGAACAGCGGAATCGTGTTGCCGCGCAACCGGGGAACGAGGTCGCGGTCACGCCAGAAGGCGGAGTTGCCGTCGTGGTTGGTCATGTCGGTGAGATACTGCTGATAGCACTGGATCGGCAATTGCGCTGCGTTGGCCTGGTATTCGGGTGAATCGTCCGGGCGGCCCGGGGTCGACGCGATCAGCAAGTGCTCTATTCCCGCCAAATCGGCTGGGCGCACACCGTTCTCGGTGATCGGCTTGCCGGAGAACTTCCACGAGATGCCCTGCATGTACAGGTACGAATACGGGTCGAGCACCGGCTCGAACGCCGCGACAGCCGCCAGGCCCTTCGGCTTGGTCGCCAGCCCCATCAGGCCGGTCCATGCCTCGTAGGAGACCCCGAACATGCCAACCTTGCCGGTCGACCACGGCTGGCTCGCCGCCCACTCCACCGCGGTCGCGACATCCGATCGTTCACCGGGCCCGCCGAAATCCGGGCACCCGGACGAGCCGCCGAACCCGCGCAGATCGACGATGACATAGGTGTAACCAGCCCGCAGGAACATATCCGCCTGCAGGTTGTCCGTGGAGGGCCCGCCACTCAGCCGCGGCTCGCTCAAATAGGCCAGGTGAGCGCGATACGGGCTGACCGTGAGAACCACCGGAGTGCGCACGTCATCGGCGACACCCTCCGGCCGCACGATATCCGCGTGCAAGCGAGTGCCGTCCGGCGCATCGATGAACGCCTGCCTCCACTGAAACGGCACCCCAAGCGGCTCCGCCGTCGCCGTCACCGGCGTAACCACAGCCAGCAGAAGCAGCAGCCCACACAGCACCCGCAACAAGACGGTTCGTTCACTCACCATAGGACTATCGAGTGTGCCCCGACGACCGTCCAGCCCCCGGAACCGGGGTGGTCAGTTCCGACCGCCCGGTGCCGCGTCGGCAGCGGGCATCGGGCTGCTGGGCGGAGAGTGCCGTTGGGAGTCGAGATGTCGTGCCGAGCTGTTGCCGAGCCGCCGGGCGGATGCCATCCGGTGTTCACTCCGGACCGCGAGCATGGGCGGTATGCCGGATGCCGCCGACGTGCTTGGCAGTGCGTCCGTGGACGTGCTCGCACTGGGGACGATCTCTCTCGCGCTGTTCGCTGCGCTTTTGTTCGCGGTATCGGCGGCGTTGCAGCAGGGGGCGGCGCGGCAGGCTGCGACGGAAGCCACGCGAGGTCGGTTTCTGGTGATCGTTGGCATTGCTCGTCGGCTGATTACCGATCGGCGGTGGTTGGCCGGGCAGGGCGCGAATGTGGCGGGGTTCGCGGTGCACGCGGTGGCGTTGCGGCTCGGCGCCATCGCGGTGGTGCAGGCGCTGCTGGTGGTGCAGTTGCTGTTCGCGTTGCCGTTCGCGGCGGCGCGGCGCAAGCGTGCGTTGCTCGGACGGGATTGGGCGGGAACCGTTTTCGTGTGCGGCGGGTTGATCCTGTTGGTTGGGCAGAGTGCGCCCGGCCACGCGGCCGTGCGTCCGGAGTTGTTGCCCGGCGTCGGCGTGGGTGTTTTCGTCGCGATCGTCACGCTGATCGCCGTCTCGCGACTGACCAACTCCACCCAGCTGCGCTCGGCACTGGTCGCGGTCGCGGCGGGCTGCTGCTTCTCGACCACCGCGGTGTTAGTGGTGATCGCGACGTCAGCGCTGCCCAACCTGAGTTGGGCGCTGCTCGGCATCCCGTTATCCACCGTCCTCGGCGGCCTGCTCACCCAGGAGGCCTACGCCCGCGGCTCCCTCCCCACCGCACTCACCGCGATGACGATCACCGACCCGGTCCTCAGCTACACAGCCGGTCTCACCTTGTTCGCGGTAACCATCCACCCGCGCCCGGTGCTACTGGTCCTCGCGGCCGCCCTGGTCATCACCGGGATCGCGCTGCTCGCGAATTCACCGACCCTGCACGACGAACTGGACCCGTCGCATCCGCCGAATCAACCAGTGGGTGTTCCGTAACGCATCATCAAGATCATGGGGAACTGGTGGCGGAGGTCTCTCGAACTTTGCCGCCACCAGTTCCCCATGATCTTGAACCGTGTTGGTGATGAGCCGGATTCGCACTTTTTCTCGGTGTCTGCGGCGTTTCTGGGTGCCTGTAAGGGGTGGGATCCAGAGCGAGGGGTGCGGCTGTTGTCGACGGGGCGTTGTTCAAGATCATGGGGAACTGGTGGCGGAAGTTTCTCGAACTTTGCCGCCATCAGTTCCCCATGATCTTGAACTGTTTTGGTGGTCAGTCGGATTCACGCGCGTACTCGAGATTCGCACTCGCTTTGGCGGGCCGTTGCGGGGCGGATCCGGAGGAAAGGGGTGGCTGTTGCCTACAGCGGTCAGTCGCGTGGTCAACGGGACATGGTGGCGGGGCTACTTGGGGTTTGCCGCCACCATGTCCCGTTTGATTTGAGGTCAGGCTGTGCGGGCGGGGGAGTCGTAGTCGGCGTAGAGGGCGAGCATGCCGGTGACGGTGGCTGACCAGGGGAAACGTTCTGCTGCGGTGCGGGCGGCGTTGCGGCGCTGTGGGGTGGGGACGGTGAGGAGTTCTCGGACGCCGTCGGCGAGGCCTTGGGGGGTGCCGTCGGAGACGATGCCGGAGCCTGGGGCGTCGACGAGTTCGCTGGCGGCGCCTGCGGCCGGGACGACGACGGGGGTGCCGCAGGCGAGGGCCTCCAGGACGGCGAGGCCGAAAGTTTCGGCGGGGGAGGGGAATACCGCGATATCGGCGTCGGCGACGAGGGTGGCCATGGTGGTGCGGTCGGTGAGGTGGCCGTGGAAGAACACCGGGAGTCCGGTGGCGAGACGTTCGAGGCGGTGGCGTAGCGGGCCGTCGCCGATGACGGTCAGTTCGCAGTTCAGGCCGGATTCGACCAGGACGCGCACCGCCTCGATGGCGCGTTCGGCGCGTTTCTCCTTGGACAGCCTGCTCACCAATACCAGGCGAACCGGATCGTTTGCGGCCCAAGGTGTTTCCGGGTCGGCCGGGTGAAAGGTGGTCAGGTCGACGCCGAGTGGGACCCGCCGCACGTTCGTCGCGCCGATGCGGGCGAATTCCGCCGTCGCGAAACTCGAAGTGACAACGACCTTTTCGGCGCGCACCCAGAGGCGGCGGTTGGCCAGGTCGGCGACCGTTGTCAACGGGAACCCGGGTGGGACACGGGTGCGCAGGATGGCATCGATCCGTTCGTGCGAGAACAGCACAAGCGGCACACCCGCCCCGCGCGCCCACGGCGCGAGCCACCGAACACTCAACTTGTCACTGCACTCGAGAACATCAGGCCGCAACCGATCGAGCACCGCCCGGGTACGCCGCGCGGTCAGCACGTGATACCCACCCGCACCGAACTTAGGACTGTGCACAGTAATCCGTCGCCCAGACGCGGTCACCTCATCCCCGTCAGCAGGCCCGGGAACCACCAACACCCGATTGTGCCCAGCCGCCAGGTACCCCCGCCCGATCTCATCCAGGCAGGTACGCAGCCCACCCGAGGCCGGGGTGTAGAAGTTGGCGATCTGCACGATGCGCACTAGCAGACCGCCTTTCCAGTCGGATCCGGGTAAGTCGTCGCGCTGGCTCCGGCACAATGGGCTGCGTTGTGCCAGTTGATGATTCGTACTGGCTGGCAATTGAACCGACTGCGGCGGGCAGCCGTGTGGCGAGTTGCGGTGTAGCAGTTGACGATGCGCATCAGTGGTCCGCCGATCTGATCAGGTCGGCGTAGGTGGTGGCGTGGGCGCCCGCGCGGAGGGCCGTGTCGATGGCGCGGAGGGTGGCTTCGCGTAGGCCGGGGTGGTGGAGGTCGTCGGGGTGGAGGGCGAGGCGGACGAGGCCGCCGCGTGCGGTGTTGTGGCGGGCCATGGTTTCCAGCATGGCGGCGCCGACGCGTTCCGACCAGCCGCCACCGGGGCGGTGGGAGAGTGCGAAGCCGCGATGTCGGCGGCCGGTGCGCAGGTCCTTCGCGCCGAAGTGGTCGGTGGTGTGGGAGAAGCCCGCCGCGCGCAATGCCTGTTCCGCCGCGGGCGAGGCCAGCCAGCCCGGTGGGGTGAAACCCGTTGTCGAGAGTCCGGATTCGGTCATCACCTCGGTCGCGGCGCGCAGTTTAGCTGCGGCCTCGTCGATGTCGAGCGCGGCGAATTCGGCGGCCCCGCGCGCCACCGCGCGACCCAGTGTCCGCCGCGGCCACCCGCCCTCGGGTCCGGCCCGATGCGACCACCCGTGCACCATGATCTCGTCGCCACTGGCGCGACGCTCCCGCAGGAAGCTCGCGTAATCCGGCCGCTCCGCCAACGACGCACCGCGCCATGGCCCAGGAATCACCAGCAACGACACCGGAATCCCGAACCCATCGGCATCGGCACACCAGCGCGCCGTCTCCGCCGCACTCGCGGGTGCGACGTCATGGACGCTCACCACCAACCGCGCACACACGCACCGCAAACTAACACCGCCCGGTAGCCACCAGCTGAACAGCACGGTGCCGATACCCAACGGTTCAGCACCCCACCCACCCCCACCGAACAGGACCCCTCACCCATGTCCCGCTCGGCGCACGGCCGCCCGCCGATCGGGACATGGTGGCGCGTCCACTCGCGATTTGCCACCCTCATGTCCCGTTCGGTGCACGGCTGGCCGCCGAATGGGACATGAGGGCGCGTCCGCTTGCGATTCGCCACGGCCATGTTGCGTTCGGTGCGCGGCTGCTCGTCGAAGTGGACGTGGCGGCGTGTCTGCTCCCGATTTGCCGCTCTCATGTCCCGTTCGGTGCACGGCTGGCCGTCGAATGGGACATGGTGGCGCGTCCGCTTGCGATTCGCCATGGCCATGTTGCGTTCGGTGCGCGGCTGCTCGTCGAAGTGGACGTGGTGGCGTGTCTGCTCCCGATTTGCCGCTCTCATGTCCCGTTCGGTGCACGGCTGGCCGTCGAATGGGACATGGTGGCGCGTCCGCTTGCGATTCGCCACGGCCATGTTGCGTTCGGTGCGCGGCTGCTCATCGAAGGGGACATGGTGGCGTGTCTGCTCGCGGTTCGTCGCCGCCATGTTGCGTTCGGTGCGCGGCTGCTCGTCGAAGGGGACGTGGTGGCGCGTCCACTCGTGATTCGCCGCTCTCATGTCCCGCTCGGTGCACGACTGGCCGCCGAACAGGACATGGTGGCGCGCCCATTCGATTCGTCGCCGCCATGTCCCGTTCGGTGCGTGGCTGCTCGCTGAGGGGGACGTGGTGGCGTGTCTACTCGCGGTTCGCCGCCCTCATGTCCCGCTCGGTGCACGACTGGCCGCCGAACGGGACATGGTGGCGCGTCCACTCGCGATTTGCCGCCCTCATGTCCCGTTCGGTGCACGACCGACGTTTCGCTGGCCCGCGGTCACTGACCCACGCGCAGTTCAGATTGCGGTGTGGTGCGGCCAAACCGGTGTGAGCACCCTCGCCGTCACGGCACAGCAGTTCGGCCGCGATGAATCGGACTACGCCCAATCTGACTGACGTGAGCAGCATGCTTCCGCCTCCTCGAGCCTGACTCCTCGTCGGACGGGACATGGTGGCGCGTCCGCTTGCGATTCGCCACGGCCATGTTGCGTTCGGTGCGCGGCTGCTCGTCGAAGTGGACGTGGCGGCGTGTCCATTCGCGATTCGCCGCCGCTATGCCCCGCGCGAGCGGTATGGCTCCGCCGCCTTGGGCCTGACTCCTCGCCGAAGGGACATGGTGGCGCGTCCATTCGCGGTTCGCCGCCCTCATGTCCCGTTCGGCGGATGGCTGCTCGTCGAAGGGGACGTGGTGGCGTGTCTACTCGCGGTTCGCCGCCCTCATGTCCCGTTCGGCGGATGGCTGCTCGTCGAAGGGGACGTGGTGGCGTGTCTACTCGCGATTTGCCGCCCTCATGTCCCGCTCGCCGCACGACTGGCCGTCGAAATGGACGCGGTGGCGTGTCTACTCGCGGTTCGCCGCCCTCATGTCCCGCTCGGTGCACGACTGGCCGTCGAACGGGACATGGTGGCGTGTCCACTCGACGTTTGCCGCCGTCATGTCCCGTTGGGGGCACGACCGCGTCTCGATGGCCGCTGGTGCGTCGATGAGATGTCGGTGCGGCCAGATCCGGGCGAGCACTCTCGACGCCACAACCAAGCGTTCGGCGGCGCTGAATGGGTTCGCACGCAGTCTGATTCGCGTGGGGGTGCGGTTGGGTGGTGTCGTGGGCGTGTGATCGGCGAGGCGCAAGTTCGGGGGTGTGGGTATTCCGGGATTGCGGGCGGTCACCGGAGTTGGTGGTGTCGAGCGGAGTGTCGGCGGCGTAAACGTGACAGCTGAATGGCTTGTTGTTTCCAGCGAACGGTGGGCCATTTGCGTTTGCTATGGACGTCGCGAAGTATTCGGGGCTACAACATGATTCACCTGGTGTCTCAGGCGGGGCGGCGTATGATCGGGCCAGTGCGAGCGCCCGGGGGAAGAATGAACGAGCCGGTGACCGCGGACTGGGAGCAGTTCGTTCAAGCACTGGCGCAGTGTCTGTCTGAGCTACCTTCGCGCGCGACGTTGATCATCGCGGCGCCGGGTAATCGGTACGTCCAGTTCCTGCAATACGACATCAAACTGTCCGCCGAGCTGGCCGGTAATCATTATCTGACGCAGCCCATTCCGGACGCCGCCGCGCAGGAGTTACGCGACCTCGGCTGGAATGAGCCGATGCTGCGCCGCGAGGTCGACAACTGGACCAAGACCATGTTCTGGCCCATCTCCCCGCGCAGCCTGATCGACTTCGCCCGCTCGGTCGCCATCGGTTTCCGCGACGCGCTGGGCGTGGCCGCGCCGGTGGAATTGCGGGCGATGGGGTGGACCGAGGCGTCCGGTGATCTGGATCTCACCGTGCTCGGCTCGATGGCCAGGCGCGGTTGGAATTGACGCCGCCGCGACGGTAATAAACGCCGCCGAGGTAGGCGTGGCGAAACTCGCACGACATGGGCACTATCCTGAGTGACATGGCAGCAGGTAAGCCCACCAAGGAAGCGAAGGCCGCGGCGAAAGCGGCCCGCAAGCAGCAGTCGAAAGAGCGCAGGCAGCAGCTCTGGCAGGCGTTCCAGATGCAGCGCAAGGAAGACAAGCTGCTGCTGCCGTTGATGATCGGCGCCTTGCTCGGCATCACCGCCGTCTTCCTGGTCATCGGCCTGATCTTCGGTCTGACCTGGTTCCTCGTCCCGCTCGGCGTGGTACTCGGCGCGCTGGCCGCGTTCATCATCTTCGGCCGACGGGTGCAGAAGAGCGTCTACGGCAAGGCCGAGGGCCAGGCGGGCGCGGCGGCCTGGGTGCTGGACAACCTGCAGGGCAAGTGGCGGGTGTCCAACGGCATCGCCGCGACCACTCAGCTCGACGCGGTGCACCGGGTGATCGGCCTGCCCGGCGTGGTGCTGGTCGCCGAGGGTGCCCCGCAGCGGGTGAAATCGCTGCTCGCGCAGGAGAAGAAGCGCACCGCCCGGCTCATCGGTGACACCCCCATTTACGACGTCGTCATCGGCAACGACGAAGGCCAGGTGCCGCTGAAGGAGCTGCAGCGCTACCTGACCAAGCTGCCCCGCAACATCGACGCCAAGCGCATGGACCTCATCGAGGGTCGGCTGACCGCCCTGAGTTCCCGCACCGGCCCGGCCATGCCGAAGGGACCGATGCCCGCGGGCGCCAAGATGCGTGGCGTGCAGCGGACCATCCGCAGGCGCTGAGTTAGACCCACACGAAAGGCCCGCGTCTCAAGGACGCGGGCCTTTCGTATGTTTCGCGAGGCGTCGATGGACTTCAAGATCATGGGGAACTGGTGGCGGTAGCTACTCGGTGAATGCCGCCCTCAGTTCCCCATGATCTTGGTCAGGCCTTCAGGAGCCAGGCGATGCGGTCGTAGGCGAGGGCTTGGTAGATGACCAGGACGATGACAGAGATGAGCGCCCAGCGCGGAAGGCTTGCTGCCCAGAGGGCCGCCGCACCGCCGAAGAGGACCACGAGTTCGAGGACGAGCCGGACGGTGCCCGGCACGGAGACCGGCGCTTCGCCATTGCGGCTCGGGTCGCCCGGCACTGCGAATGTGCCCCACAGGGCGGCGGCGATCAGCGGCAACAGTACGACGAGCAGGAACTTCCACGGCGAATCGAACGACCGCCAACCGTAGATACCGAAGGAAGCGATGGCAACGAGCTCGAGCAGAAACCGGATAGCGAGCATCGCCGGATTGAGTGACACGGTCGGAGCGTAACCGGCTCACGTATCAGCGGGAGTGAACCAGTGCGGTGCCTGTCGCACGGTCGTGCATCCCGCGACCATCGGCATCGGTGAACAGCGCGGGCACGACGAACACCAGCAGCGCCTGCCTGGCGAGCGCGCGCACGAAGCCGACGGTGACCGGCGCATCGATCCGGACGGTCCGCAGCCGCAGGAAGTACTGCCCTGGCGTGAACCCGAACAACGTCACCGCGGCAACTCCGATCACGAACCAGATCAGCAACGTCAGGCTGGAGGTCGAGCCGCCGCGCATGATCAGCGCCGCGATGCCGAGCGCGATCAACCAGTCGACGAACAGCGCGGCGATCCGGCGGGCCATCCCGGACAGCGAGCCGGCGCCGGACTTCGGCAGCCCCAGATATTCGCCGGGGAACTCGGGGGTTACCTGATCGCCGGAACCCTCCGAAGGGCCGGAGAGCCACGATCCCGTCATGCGTGCCATGCCCCCACAATATGCGGGGCCGACCGGCCGCCCGGCACCGCATAAGGGGAGTTCACGTCAGCGCGTGTCGGCACGGATGGCAGGATTACCATGCTGTTCGAGTCCGGGTGGGCCTAGTCACCCGGCAAGCCGTACGTGTAACACTGGCGAAACACAGACTTGACTGCCGGGAAACACCGCGTCCTTACCGTCTGGACGCGACGAACCCATGCAATCGACACTCGCTGGGAACCGATCCGTAAGGAGAACAAGTGACGTTCAGCACGGCCGACGAGGTCATCAAATTCCTCGCTGATGAAGAGGTCGAGTATGTCGACATCCGCTTCAGCGACCTTCCCGGCGTTCAGCAGCACTTCTCGATCCCGGCGAAGGCCTTCACGACCGACCTCGCAGAGGAAGGGCTAGCGTTCGACGGCTCTTCCGTCCGTGGCTTCCAGTCGATCGACGAGTCGGACATGCTCCTGCTGCCCGACTTCAGCACCGCGCGCCTTGACCCGTTCCGCGCCGCGAAGACGCTGAACCTCAACTTCTTCGTGCACGACCCGTTCACCCGCGAGGCCTACAGCCGCGACCCGCGCAACATCGCGCGTAAGGCCGAGGAGTACCTGCGCTCGACCGGCATCGCCGACACCGCGTACTTCGGCGCCGAGGCGGAGTTCTACATCTTCGACTCGATCCGCTACGACTCGAAGATGAATGGCGCGTTCTACGAGATCGACTCGGTCTCGGGTTCCTGGAACACCGGCGCGAAGACGAACCCGGACGGCTCGCCGAACCTCGGTTACAAGGTTCGCAACAAGGGTGGTTACTTCCCGGTTGCCCCGTACGACCACTACGTCGACCTGCGCGACAAGATCTCGACCAACCTGCAGAACGCGGGCTTCGAGCTCGAGCGCGGCCACCACGAGGTCGGCACCGCCGGTCAGGCCGAGATCAACTACAAGTTCGGCACGCTGCTCGGTGCGGCCGACGACCTGCAGCTGTTCAAGTACATCGTGAAGAACACCGCGTGGGCCGAGGGCAAGTCCGTCACGTTCATGCCGAAGCCGCTCTTCGGTGACAACGGCTCGGGCATGCACGTGCACCAGTCGCTGTGGAAGGACGGCAAGCCGCTGTTCCACGACGAGGCCGGTTACGGTGGCCTGTCGGATCTGGCGCGGCACTACATCGGCGGCATCCTGCACCACGCGCCGTCGCTGCTCGCGTTCACCAACCCGACCGTGAACTCCTACCACCGCCTGGTTCCGGGCTACGAGGCGCCGATCAACCTGGTGTACTCGCAGCGCAACCGCTCTGCGGCCGTGCGTATCCCGGTGACCGGCAACAACCCGAAGGCCAAGCGCATCGAGTTCCGCGCGCCGGACTCCTCGGGCAACCCGTACCTGGCCTTCGCCGCTATGATGATGGCCGGCCTGGACGGCATCAAGAACAAGATCGAGCCGCTTGCCCCGGTCGACAAGGACCTCTACGAGCTCCCGCCGGAGGAGGCCAAGAACATCCCGCAGGCGCCGACCAGCCTGGCCACGGTCATCGACCGCCTCGAGCAGGATCACGACTACCTGACCGAAGGCAACGTCTTCACCGACGACCTGATCGAGACTTGGATCAGCATCAAGCGCGAGCAGGAAATCGCACCGGTGAACCTGCGTCCGCACCCGTACGAGTTCGAGCTGTACTACGACGTGTAAGTCGTTCGTACATCGAGTCGTTCGGTAACGGCCCATCCGCGATCCGCGGGTGGGCCGTTGCCCGTTGTTCGGTCTGGTCAATAAGTGCGCCACCAATCCCGTTCAGCAGCAAGGGGCTTCGTACCTGCGGTAAGTCCGGCAAGGGTTACCGGGCCCCGATCATGACTTTCGTTGCGGCGGCGAGCTTGTGGTGCTGGACTACGGCACGAAGTCGGACTAGGTGCGCGATATCTATGCCGCAGGCAGTTGTGCACCGGGGCAAGCGTTTTCAGCGGACCGGTCCCGCCGATTCGCCGAATCTACCGTTGGCCGCGCGAATCGTCAGCACACCGGTGCGCTGCGTGCGACCTTGACCGTACTTGGATAAGTCGTTGGTACGCAGTGTGTTTCGTCCTCTGATTAGACCAAGGCGTTGATGGCCGGTCCGGCAAAGAGCGCGAACAGTAGCGCCATGATCGAGCAGAAGATGGCGTGCTTGGCCAACGCTTCATTCCTGCTGTGGCCCAACCCGCCGAGGAAGAAAGCGGCCAATGCCACCAGCAGGCCGGTGGCCCCGATCACGGTCGAGAGCCCCGCCGCTATCAATGCAATGACCGATAGCAATGGCAGCGGCGACCGAGCAGGTTGAGTGTCGGCTAAAAAGTCCATTTCCGACGGCCCGCCGTAAACGGGATTCAGCTGAACACGATGTCTGCCGACTGGTAACGAGTCCTCTGGTGTATTCATAACGCAATCCCCCCAAGGAAACGCTGTCACCCGCAGCGCGAAACTGCCACGGCCACAACCCTATTCCACCCCACAGGATCCTGTCGATCCCGCCGAGAATGATGATTTCGATATGCATCACTCGCATTCCACTCGGCATGCTATCGGCCCGTTCCCGGCAGGGTGTTGAGGTTTCCTACTTTGATTGATAATCTCATGGGATGAGCGACGAACCCGAGCATAGGATCGGAGAAGGCCCCGCGACGCGGGTCAGCCTGTCCTTGCCGGAAGGCACCGCCGAGGCGATCCGCCGCCGCGTGGGCAAGCGCGAGTTCTCGTCCTTTGTCACCTCTGCCGTCGAGCGCGAGCTTCGCGGAATGTTGCTCGACGAGTACATCGCCGATCACGAACGACGCAACGGACCGCTTCCCGAGGCGGAACGGCAACGCGCCAGGGACCTGTTCGATCACGCTCTCGGTGAGTCGGGGCAGTGGCACGCGGCAAGCTGAATCGATCTGTGCGCGATCAGGGAACGTTGGTCCTTGACTGCGACGGGTTGTCCCGTCTCGTCGACGACTCCGTGTCGGTGGTCGCGATCGTCGCCGAAGCGCGTTCCCGCGGGATGGAAGTCGTGATCAGCGCGCTAACCATCGTCGAGGCAACCCACCGCAAGACCGACCGGGCTCGACTCGCCTGGCTGCTGTCGGCGCTGCGGATCGAACAGGTCGACGATGCGTCCGCGAAGTCCGCGTCGGCGCTCCTCCTCGCCGCCGGATTGCATGGGCACAAGTACGCGATCGACGCCGTCATCGCCGAAATGGCGCTGCGGCAGCAGGGGCCTGTGGTCATGCTGACTAGCCACCTCGATGACATGCGTAAGTTGTGTGGCGAGTCTGTGCGCCTGATCTCGACGTAGGTTGCTCGCCGCCGACGATTCGGCGGCCGATGCGGATGTCTGGTCCGGCGTGTGCGGGCCGCGCATGTCTATCTGGTTGTACACATCGAGTTCTGTCGAGCGGCTAGATGCGCGTCCTCGGCGTCCTCGGCGTCCTCGGCGTCCGCTGGTGCGGTGCGGTGCGGTGCGGTGCGGTGCGGTGCGGTGCGGTGCGGTGCGGTGCGGTGCGGTGCGGTGCGGTGCGGTGCGGTGCGGTGCGGTGCGGTGCGGTGCGGTGCGGTGCGGTGCGGTGCGGTGCGGTGCGGTGCGGTGCGGTGCGGTGCGGTGCGGTGCGGTGCGGTGCGGTGCGGTGCGGTGCGGTGCGGTGCGGTGCGGTGCGGTGCGGTGCGGTGCGGTGCGGTGCGGTGCGGGTCAAGTGTTTAGCACGAATCTCGTTGGCGTGTCGTATGAATGGGCATGGCGCCGTCGGCGATCGGTGCTGCTTCTGCAATTCTTCGTCGCGCCGCGCGGTCGGGATGTGGGGCGGATCAGGCTCGGTGGCGAGCGCGAGTCTCGTTGGCGTGTCGCGGATAGGCATATCACCTCGACACTCAGTACCGCTTCTTCGCCGGGCGCGCGGGTGCGATGGTAGGTGGATTTGGTGCCAGGTCCAGTGTGAATCTCGTTGACTGCCAGGTGAATCCCGGTGAGTGGGGCAGATGCGGCGGAATGGGGGCGAACGCCGATACCGGGCTGAAACGAGTTCTACTGTCCGGCGCCATGAAGATTTCATTAATTTCTTTGATAACCGCTGCTTTGGCGATCTTCGCCGTGACGATGACGACCGCTCCACCGCTCGCGACCGCGCAGCCCGAGTCGGAGTTGGCGGCCGCGGGCGGGAAGATCGACTTGCAGGGGGCGGTGAATACGCGTGATATCGGTGGGTATCGGACCTATGACGGGGCGAAAACCAAGTCGGGCAAGGCTATTCGGTCCGATTCGCTGGAGAAGTTGACCGATGCGGATGTGCAGAAGTTGGCGGGTCTGCAGGTGAAGACGGTGATCGATCTGCGCACACCGGGGGAGATCCAGTTCGCCGGTGCGGACAAGCCGATTCCCGGTGCGCAGGCGGTGGCCCGGCCGATCGATGACACGGGGCTGTTCCAGCAGATGCTGGCCGTGATCCAGACCCGCGATCCGCAGAAACAGCAGGACGCGCTCGGCAACGGCAAGGCCGAGCAGATCATGCTGAACATGTACACCACGTTCATCAGCCGCCCGGAGTCACGTACCGCGTTCGGGCAGACGATCAAGGATCTCGCCAACACCGACAAGGCGACGCTGTACCACTGCACCGCGGGCAAGGACCGCACCGGTTGGCTGACCTACGTGCTGTTGCGCGCGGTCGGCGTGCCGGAAGGTACTGCGCGGCAGGACTATCTGCTGTCCAACCAGTATCGCGCCGCCGCGGACGCCGCGCTGCGCCAGCAGGTGCAGCAGGCGGGTCTGATGCAGAATCCCGATCTGCTCATCCCGTTGCAAGAGGTCAGGGACGCGTACCTGGACGCGGCGGTGAACAAGATGGAGCAGGACTACGGCGACCTCGGCAAGTTCCTGACCCAGGGACTCGGCCTTGACGCGGGCACCATCGTGAAGCTGCGTAAGAACCTGGTCTCCTGAGCGATGAAAGATAGTCGGGCCCAATCACTTACCCGTGGATGGGCCCGATGTCGTTGCTAAGACTGCTTTTTCGCCTGTTCACGCAGCGCGGCGGCGAGCTGGCCCGGCATCGGCTCGTGGCGGGTGTAGGTGCGGGTGAAGTCGCCGGTGCCGTGCGAGAGTGAGCGCAGATCGATGGCGTAACGGCTGAGTTCGAGTTCAGGTACCTCGGCATGGATTCGGGTGCGGCCGACGCCGTGCGGTTCGGTGCCGAGGACGCGACCACGACGGCTGGAGAGATCGCTCAGCACCGGGCCGACATAGTCGTCGGAGACGACCACCCACACCTCGGCGATCGGTTCGAGCAGCGCGACGCCCGCGCTGGTGGCGGCCTCGCGCAACGCGAGAGCGCCCGCGGTCTGGAACGCGGCGTCGGAGGAGTCGACCGAATGCGCCTTACCGTCGAAGAGCGTCACGCGCACGTCCACCAGCGGGTAGCCGGCGGCCACCCCGCGCGTCGCCTGCGCGCGCACGCCCTTCTCCACCGACGGAATGAACTGGCGCGGAACAACTCCGCCGACCACCCGGTCCACGAACTCGATGCCGGACCCGCCGGGCAGCGGCTCGACCTCGATCTCGCAGACGGCGTACTGGCCGTGTCCGCCGGACTGCTTCACGTGTCTGCCGCGCCCATTCGCCTTGCCCGCGAACGTCTCTCGTAACGCGACCCGATGGTCCTCCACATCGACCTGCACCCCGAACCGAGATCGCAACCGCTCCAACGCGACATCGCGATGCGCCTCGCCGAGACACCACAGCACCAGCTGATGGGTGTGCGCGTTGTGTTCGAGCCGCACGGCGGGATCCTCGGCCGCCAGCCGGGCCAGGCTTTGC
Source organism: Nocardia sp. NBC_01499 (assembly GCF_045040275.1). NCBI lineage: Bacteria > Bacillati > Actinomycetota > Actinomycetes > Mycobacteriales > Nocardiaceae > Nocardia > Nocardia sp. NBC_01499. The sequence continues at coordinate 8,545,739 of NZ_CP109426.1, forward strand.
GAGAGCTTGTCCTCGTCCGCTTTGCTGTGCGCGGTAATGGCGATGGGCAGCAACGGATCCGGCATCAGCCACGGCTCGATCAGCAGCGGCTTGTCGGTGCCAGACAGAGTGTCGCCGGTTTCCGCGCGACTCAGCTTGGTGACGTAGGCGATGTCACCGGCGATGGCCTGGCCGAGCGGGCGCTGCCCCTTGCCGAACGGCGAGGAGACCGCGCCGATCCGTTCGTCGACATCGTGGCTCTCGTGGCCGCGTTCCTCCAGTCCGTGCCCGCAGACGTGCACCGTGTCGTCGGCGCGCAGGGTGCCGGAGAACACGCGGACCAGCGAGACTCGCCCGACGTACGGATCCGACGCGGTGCGGATCACCTCGGCCGCGAGCGCGCCCGACGGATCGCAGGCGAGTTGGCGGCGGGTGTTGCCGCCCGCGGCGGTGACGGCGGAGACGATGTGTTCCGACGGGGTCGGGAAGCCGCCGGTGATCAGGTCGAGCAGCTCGACGGTGCCTAATCCCTGCTTGGCACCTTCCGGCGCGGGCGCGCCGAACAGGACGGGATGGAAACTGCCTCTGGCCACGGCTCGTTCGAGATCGGTGACGAGGGTCGCGAGCTCGATCTCCTCGCCGCCGAGGTAGCGGTCCATCAGGGTCTCGTCTTCGCTCTCGGCGATGATGCCCTCGATGAGCCGGTTGCGCGCCTCGTCCAGCATCGGCTGCTGCTCGGGTGTCGGTTCGGTTTCCACCCGCTCGCCGGAGGAGTAGTCGACCACGCAGTTCGGCAGCAGCTCGATCAGCCCGGTGACCGGGCGGTGGCCGTCCGCGCTCTTCGGTCCGTACACCGGAAGATGCAGCGGGAGAACGTTTTCCGACGCGCCGCCGCCGAGGACAGTGCGGCAGGTCTCGGTCATCTCCTCGAAGTCGGCGCGCGCGGTGTCCAGGTGTGAGAGCACGATCGCCCTCGGCATGCCGACCGCTGCGCATTCTTCCCACAGCGCGCGGGTCGCGCCGCTGACGCCTTCCGCGCCCTCGGCCGCCGAGATGACGAACAGCGCCGCGTCGGCGGCACGCAGGCCTGCGCGCAATTCGCCGACGAAGTCCGCGTATCCGGGTGTGTCGAGCAGATTGATCTTCATCCCGGACCAGGCCAGCGGGACCACCGACAGCTGCACCGATCGGTGCTGGCGATGTTCGATCTCGTCGTAGTCCGACAGGGAGGTTCCGTCCTCGACCCGCCCGGCCCGGTTCACCGTCCCCGTGGTCAGCGCCATCGCCTCGACCAGTGTCGTCTTGCCCGACCCACTGTGCCCGACCAGCACGACATTTCGAATGTGATCCGGCCGCTCGGCCGCAACCACTCTGCCGTTGCCCCCTGCGGTACCACTCGTCTTGTCCACTGTGCGTCTCGCTTCCTCGCGCCCCGACACCTGCGGTCCTTCGAGCTTCCCACCGGCGGTGACCGCGCGTCCACGGATCGAGAGATCCGGTATCACGGACTGTCCGGTCCGTGCCGGGGCTAGTTGCCGGGCATTTTCGGCGCGCGCTCAGCTTCCGTCGACCGCCACCACAGCCTCTACCTCGACGAGCAGCTCCGGTCGGAACAGTCCGGCGACCCGGACGAGCGAGCTGGCGGGGTTGGGGCGGTCGCCGAGCGCGGGGCGGAGGAACTCGTCGCGGACGTCGCGTAGATCCTGCAGCTGGCTGGTGTCGGTGACGAACCAGGTGAGTTTGACCAGTCCGGTCCAGTCGGTGCCGAGTGCGAACAGCACGTTCTGCAGGTTGGTCATCGCCTGCCTGGTCTGCGCGGCCAGGTCGTTCGGGCCGACGAGATTGCCTGCGGCGTCCATCGCGATCTGGCCGGAGACGAACGCGAGCCCGTTCGACGTGGTCACCGCGTGGGAGTAGCCGAAACCGGGGGCGACGCCGGGGATGTCGGAATGCCGTTCGTTGATCTTCGCCATGCGGCCAGCGTAGACGGCATGCGTACGGCCGGGCAGACCCTGAAACTTGTAGTCCTGGTGTGATTTACGGGTGGCTTGTGAAGACGAGGCGGACGGGCCGGACTTGACCGGTTGGTGTCGCGGGGGTGAGAGTGCGCGGATGGTTGTCACACCTGACGTACCTCGCGCGACGCTGCGCAAGGTCACCCTCCGCCTGGTGCCGTTTCTCGGGCTGCTGTATTTCGTCAACTATCTGGATCGGGTGAATATCGGGTTCGCCGGGCCGAGCGGGATGAAGGCCGATCTCGGGCTCACCGAGACGGCGTTCGGGCTGGCCTCGGGGATCTTCTTCATCGGCTACCTGGTGCTCGAGGTGCCGAGCAATCTGGCCTTGCATCGGTTCGGGGCGCGGCGCTGGATCGCCAGGATTCTGGCGAGCTGGGGTGTGATCGCGACGGCGATGGCGTTCGTGCCCAACGAAACCGTTCTGTACGTCCTGCGATTCGTGCTCGGTGTGGCCGAGGCGGGGTTCTTTCCCGGCATCCTGCTCTACCTCACGTATTGGTTCCCGCAGAACCAGCGGGCGAAGATCGTCGCGCTGTTCATGGTCGCGATCCCGGTGTCGACCGCCCTCGGCTCGACCATGTCGAGTCTGATCATCGAGTACGGGCACGGGGTGTTCGGGCTGAGCGGGTGGCGGTTCATGTTCCTCGTCGAGGGCATACCGGCGCTGGCACTCGCGGTGGCGACCTGGTTCTTCCTCACCGACAGTCCCGCGCAGGCCGGTTGGCTGACCCGCACCGAACGGCAGTGGCTCAGTACCGAACTCGCCGCCGAGCAGGCCGCGGTGGAGCAGGCCGAGCAATGGACGGTGCGCAAGGCGCTCACCGATATTCGGGTGATCGGCCTCGCCCTCGTCTATGGCGGCATCGTTTACGGGCTGTACGCGCTCGGCTTCTTCCTGCCGACGATCATCAACGGCTTCCAGCAGCAATACGGGACGCACTATTCGGTGGTGCAACGCGGCCTGATCAACGCGGTGCCCTACGTCATCGGCGCCGTCGTGATGGTCTGGTGGAGCAGGCACGGCGACCGAACCGGCGAACGCCCCTGGCACGTCGCCCTCCCCGCCCTGCTCGGCGGACTGGCCATCCCGGTCGCCCTCTACCTCGGCAACCCCTTCGCCGCCATGATCGCGGTAACCGTCTGCGCCGTAGGCGTTCTCGCCGCCCTCCCCACCTTCTGGGCCCTCCCAAGCGCCTTCCTCTCCGGCGCCGCCGCCGCAGGAGGTATCGCCCTGATCAACTCCATCGGCAACATCAGCGGCTTCGCCGCCCCGTATATCACTGGCGGACTGAAGGATTGGACCGGGACGCAGCGCGCGGGTCTGTGGGTCGTCGGTGCCTGCATGATCGCCTCAGCCGTAGGCGTTTTGGTGCTGTGGAAGCGCACTCACGTTCGGGTGCGGGAGGACTCGACGTAACGCCAAGCGCTTGTTCGCTGCTCGCCCTGGTCCCGCGCATTGTTTCGCACGCTGCGCACGAAACAGTGTGCGTGGGTGAACATAACGTGCGCGGCACAAACGGATCAGGTCCTCGCGCATCCAGTGGATGCGCGAGGACCTGATCAGGTCTGCGAAGAAGTCAGTTGCCGAAGCGGGCCAGGACGGCGGAGGCTTCTTGGGAGGCGGTGCCTTCCTGGGCGAGATGGGCCATGGCGGGGGCGATTTCGCGGCCGTGGTGGGCCATGGCCTGGCTGTAGAGGCGGCCTGCTCGGTAGGAGGAGCGGACCAGGGGGCCGGCCATTACGCCTGCGAAGCCGATCTCCTCGGCCATCTTCGAGTGGTCGACGAACTCCTGCGGCTTGACCCAGCGGTCGACCGGGTGGTGGCGGGGGGAGGGGCGCAGGTACTGGGTGATGGTGAGGATGTCGCAGCCTGCCTCGTGCAGGTCGCGCATCGCCTGGGTGACCTCTTCCGGGGTCTCGCCCATGCCGAGGATCAGGTTGGACTTGGTGACAAGGCCTGCCTCGCGTGCCGCGGTGAGGACCGAGAGGGAACGCTCGTAGCGGAAGGCGGGGCGGATGCGCTTGAAGATGCGCGGCACCGTTTCCAGGTTGTGCGCCAGCACCTCTGGGCGCGAGGAGAACACCTCGGCCAGCTGGTCGGGGACGGCGTTGAAGTCGGGGATGAGCAGCTCGACGCCGGTGTTCGGGTTGAGTTGCTTGATGGCGCGCACGGTTTCGGCGTAGAGCCAGGCGCCGCCGTCTTCCAGATCGTCGCGGGCGACGCCGGTGATGGTCGAGTAGCGCAGACCCATCGCCTGCACGCTCTCGGCGACCCTGCGCGGCTCGTCGCGATCGAGTGCGGCCGGTTTGCCGGTATCGATCTGGCAGAAGTCGCAGCGCCGGGTGCACTGCTCGCCGCCGATCAGGAAGGTGGCCTCACGGTCTTCCCAGCATTCGAAGATGTTGGGACAACCCGCCTCCTCGCACACCGTGTGCAAGCCCTCGCGTTTGACCAGACCCTTGAGCTCGGAATACTCCGGGCCCATCTTGGCCTTGGTACGAATCCATTGAGGTTTGCGCTCGATCGGGGTCTCCGCGTTGCGCGCCTCGATGCGTAGCAGTTTGCGTCCTGCCGGTGCTGAAGCTGAGGTCACTAGATCGACATTACGCCTACCGGATCAGGCGCTCGCGGCCCCTCCTGCCGGTGTGACGCGCGCAATATCGTGCGCGGTTACCGGCAGTTCGCCATTGAGCGCCTTGGCGATGGCGTCGGCGACGAGCGGCTTGGCCTCGGCCACGGTGAACTCGCGGCCCAGCTCGCGCGAGAGCGTGGTGACGCCCGCGTCGCGGATGCCGCAGGGGATGATCGCCTGGAAGCCGTCCATGGCCGAATTGCAGTTGAGCGAGATGCCGTGCAGGGCAACGCCACGCTGCACGCGCACGCCGATCGCGGCGATCTTGCGCTCGGCGAACACGTCGGTCGCCGGCAGCCAGACGCCGGACCGGCCCTCGATGCGGCCGCAGGTCAGGCCGAGGTCGGTGCAGACGGTGATGAGTGCTTCCTCGAGGCGGCGCACGTAATGCACGACGTCGACCGGCTCGGCGAGCCGCACGATCGGGTAGCCGACGAGCTGGCCCGGGCCATGCCAGGTGATCTTGCCGCCGCGGTCGACCTCGACCACCGGGCTGCCGTCGATGGGCAGGTCGTCGGCCTCGGTCCGGCGGCCCGCGGTGTAGACCGCAGGGTGCTCGAGCAGCAGCAGGCGATCGGATCCGGTGCCGTCGGCCCGTTCCGCGGCGATGGATCGCTGCAGTTCCCAGGCACTGTGGTAGTCGATGAGTCCGAGATCATCGACCACGATCGGGGTCGTATCGAATCGGGCGGACCACGTGGTGCGCGTGTCGTTCACGTGCTCGACGGTACGCCGGACGGGTCGTTCTATTCCAGCTGTGCCCTGTGGGGAGTGCCACAAGGTAGCGGAGCGGCCCTACGCGCCGCGTAGCCCGTCACTGCGGACGAAAGCCGCGCTCCTTCTCAGGGTCTGTACTCGTTGCAGATGCCCGAAGTGGGGTGCGGATGCTGAGGACTGGTGCGGATTCTGTTGAAGGCGCGCCGTCGTGCTGGGGCCCGCGAGAGTGTGCGGACGTCGGAAGGTGCCGGACGGCAACGGTGTGACTCGCGGCGGAAACTGGCGGTGTTCTCGCGCCGTTGAGTGGCGCTGGAATGACCGTCAGGTGGTGCCGATGACGAGGGTGCTGCGGGCGGTTTCGACGACGTCGGCGGTGATGGTGTGGAGTTCGTTGATTTTCATGATGCGGTGGATTTGGGCGAACAGTCGTTGCAAGAGGGGTCGCCGCGGTCGTACTGGTCGCGCAGGTGCTCGATGGCGGTCAGGCGTTCGGATTCGTCGATGACGAGCAGTTCGATGTAGTCGGCCGTCCGGTACTCACGGACACCGGCGTTGATGTGCTGGTCGATGCAGATGTTGACCCGGTTGTAGAGCAGTTTGAGGTCGTCGCGTAGTTCGCGCAGGGTCGCGGCGCGTCGAGACGCGCCCGTAGCCGATTCGCATGAGCCGGAAGCGTATCGGCAACCCCCGACAGGTTGACATTGCCGCGTACACGGCATGCGTTACAGATCTGGCCTGCGGAAACGATCAGCGGCACAGGGTGTCTCGCCAACGTTCGTAACCGGTCACTGCTACCCGAACGACAGCCCTACATGCATTTCGGGGGGCGTGCTGGCCGGTTCTGTCAGCGTGGTAAGCGGCTATGACCGTGTGTTTCGTGCTCGCTATGTCATGCCTGCATGGACGGCCCACACCTGGGGTGGGCAAGTCCTCCCGCGGTGGGGTCTGTGTCGGTCACGATCTGCCGCACCACTCGGGTTACACCGGAACGGCTTGCCGATACCTGCGCTGACCGATGAGTTTCCCGGCGCGTTCACGTCTTCAACTAGTAGCAACGCAAACCCGTTGTAGGCGTGAAGGTCGGCTTTACTGTCACTACGTCGTTGGTGTCTGTCGGCCAAGCATGTCTTCGTGACCGAAGGATGTGACATGTCAGGCAGTGAACCCGATGTTGTGCTGGGGTCGTTCTCGTCTCCGGACGCGCAGGCGACGCCGTGGGCGTCGACGTTGGCGATTCTCGGTGCGGCGGAGGTGTTCTGGCTTTCTACGGTGCGCCCGGACGGGCGACCGCATGTCACGCCGTTGCTGGCGACGTGGAGTCTGGGTGGCTTGTGCTTCACCACGGGTGGCCGGGAACGCAAAGCGCTCAACCTCGAGCACAACACCCGCTGCCTGTTGACAACCGGCACGAATTCACTGACCGGTGTGGACGTCGTCATCGAGGGTGTCGCATTGCGAGTGAATGAGCGCTCCGAGCGCGAAGTGGCTGTCACGGACTTCGAGCGGAAGTACGGTGCATATCTGACCGACCCCGAGGGGGCCTGGTCTGGGTTGGGCAAAGCCGTCATCGCCGGCGATACCCGGCTGTATCGAGTCACGCCGACCGTCGGATTCGCATTCGGCAAGCTGCCGAAGTCCAGTCAGACCCGCTACACGTGGCCGGGCCGGTGACGATGATGACCGCACTGCAGCACAAGATCCAGAGTGTCCTCGACGAACTCGTCGATTCCGGTGCCGAAACCGGCCTGCAGATTGCCGTTTACCAGCACGGCACGCTTGTTGTCGACGCCGTCGCCGGGATCGCCGACAGCGCGACCGGGCGCCGGGTGACACCGCAGACTCCGGTCTTCAGCTTCTCCTCGGGCAAGGTTATGGCATCACTCATCGCGCACTTGCTCGTCCAGACGGGCGCGGTCGGCTACGACACGCCCGTGGTCGAGCTATGGCCGGAATTCGGTGCCCGCGGCAAGGATTCCGTGACCCTCCGGCATGTGCTCACCCACTCGACCGGCCTGCCGGCGATGCCTCGCAACATCGGACCCGACGACCTGCCCGACTGGTCACGGGTCTGCGCCGCGATTGCCGACGCCGCACCACGCTGGCGTCCCGGGACCAAGACGGGGTATCACTCGTTCACCTACGGTTTCCTCGTCGGTGAGGTCGCACGCCGGGCTACCGGCAAACCGATGCGGCAACTCCTCCACGAGTGGGTCACCGCGCCGTTGGGGATCGATGGCGACCTGTACTTCGGTGTCCCCGCAACCGATCTGGCCCGGCTGGCGCGCCTCGAGGACGCTACACCGCACCGGGGCGCCCCACCCGACAACGAGGCCGTTCTCGCCCCCTGGGAAAGGCGACCGACCGCGGCCATGGGCAACAGTCACCAGACCCTGCAAGCAGATATCCCGTCGGTCGGCACCTTCACCGCGCGAGGAATCGCCGCCGCGAATGCCGCGCTCCTCAGCGGCCAGCTAATCGACGCACACCAGCTCGCAGAAGCAACAGCGGTGGCATTCGAGGGCACCGACCAAGTTTTCGGCAACCCGGTGCGACTGGCGCTGGGTTATCCGCTCGGACGCCTCGGTGCTCGAGCGGACGAGGGATCTACTGCGTTCGGCTGGGTGGGTGGTGGCGGCAGCTATGTCTATGCCGACACTGCCACGGGCATCTCTTTCGCCATGACCAAAACGCGCCTCACCCCGCACTTCGACACTGCCCAGCGGCTCACGAACCTGATCACAACCGAGATCAACCCACACCCGTGAGTCTCGACGACTCCACCTCCACATCCCGTCCGGCATCGCAGAACATGCACACCTCCGCCCCCGCGCAACCAGCACCAACCATCGCTCCGGTGGGACGGCGCCACCTAACAGCGCAAAACCACCGCCATCTACCGCTGCGAGTCACAGGCAACGGCACCGACCTCCGGCGAATCCACATTTAGCGGCACAGGGTGGCCGCGAAACGCGAGAAGGCCCCGCGGTGGTGTGCCGCTCGCCGATCACACGTTAGTGCGCGTGGACGGGGAGGGTGAGTTGCATGAGGGTGAGGTCCATCCAGCGGCCGAATTTGTGGCCTACCTCGGGGAACTCGCCGATGACGCGGAAGCCGAAGCGTTCGTGCAACTGGATCGAGCCGGTGTTGCCGGATTCGATGCCCGCGATGACCGCGTGCACGTGACCGGACTGTCGTGCCCGGTCGATCAGCTCGGTGAGCAGGGCGGTGGCGATGCCGCGGCGGTGGAAGCGCTCATCGACGTACACCGAGTTCTCCACGGTGAAGCGGTAGCCGGCCTTCGGCCGCCACGGACCGTAGCTCGCGTATCCCGCGACCTTGCCGTCGATTTCGGCGACCAGGATCGGCAGGCCCGCGGCGGTGCGATCCGCGAACCAGGCGAGCCGGTCGTCGAGGCCGACCTGCTCCAGATCCCAAATCGCGGTGGAGGTGGCGATATTCGCGTTGTGGATCGTCAGGATCGCGGACAGGTCGTCGCGGTGCGCGTCGCGGATGAGGGTGGCGGTGCGGGTGTCGAGCTGGTCGGTCATCGATCGTCTCCGGGTCGTCCCACCGTCGCGGCCAACGCGGCGCCGATGGTGGGGTGCTGGAACTCGTAGCCCGCCTCCTCGAGGGCCGTCGGTATTGCTCGCGGTCCGTGCAGGATCGCCTCCTGAGCGAGCTCGCCGATGAGCGCCCGCAGCGCGAACGCGGGCACCACCAGCGGGGTCGGCCGGTGCAGTGACCGGCCGAGTGCACGGCTGAACTCGGCGTTGGTGACCGGCGCCGGGCCGACCACGTTGAGCGGTCCGGTGAGGGTGTCGGTGCCGAGGGCGAAGAGGATCGCGCCGATCTCGTCGGCCAGCGAGATCCACGGCGTGTACTGACGTCCGCTGCCGAGTCGTCCGCCGAGGCCGAGCGAGTACAGCGGGTGCAACATGCTGAGCAGACCACCGTGCCGCGACAGCACGATGGCACTGCGCAACAGCACGGTGCGCACGCCTGCGTCGCTGGCCGGACGCGTCGCCGCTTCCCAGTCGTGGCACAGCGTTGCGAGGAAACCCGAACCGGCGGGCGAGGTTTCGTCGACCACCCGGTCGCCGGTCGCGCCGCCGTAGAAGTGCACGCCGCTGGCGTTCAGCAGCGTCGGCACGCTCGCCTTGACGACCGCGGCGGCCAGCACGTCGGTCGGGGTGATCCGGCTGTCGCGCAGTTCCTGTTTGAAGCTGCCGTTCCAGCGGCGGCGCCCGGTGCTCGCGCCGCACAGGTTGATCACCGCGTCCGCGCCGCGCAGTGCCCGCTCGTCGAGTTCGGCGCGGACCGGGTCCCAGGTGTATTCGTCCGGACCCGCCGCCCGCCTGCGGACCAGGCGGGCGACCTCGTGCCCGTCGCGGCGCAGTGCCGCGACGAGCGCTGTCCCGATCAATCCGGACGAACCGGCGATCACGACCTTCATGCGAGCACGACGGTTAGAGCCCGAGGTCGGCCTCGAACGCGGCCTCCTCGAGCCGGTGCCGGATCGTGGTGAGGAAGCGACCCGCGTCCGCGCCGTCGATCAGGCGGTGGTCGTAGGTGAGCGGCAGGTAGCACATCGAACGCACGCCGATGGACTCGTTGCCGGTGTCGTCCTTCACCACCACCGGACGCTTGACGATCGCACCCGTGCCGAGCATGCCCGCCTGCGGCGGCAGCAGGATCGGGGTGTCGAACAGGGCGCCCTGGCTGCCGATGTTGGTGATGGTGAACGTGCCACCGGCCAGCTCGTCCGGCTTGAGGCCACCGTTGCGGGCGCGGTTGGCGATGTCGGCGATGGCGCGAGCCAGGCCGGCCAGCGACAGGTCGCTCGCGTTGTGGATCACCGGGGAGAGCAGGCCCTGCTCGGTGTCCACGGCGATGCCGAGGTGCACCGCGGCGTGGTAGGTGACTTCCTTGGTCGAATCGTCGTAGCTGGCGTTGACGTTCGGGTGCACGCCGAGCGCCTCGACGACGGCCTTGGCGAAGAACGGCAGGAACGTCAGGTTGACGCCCTCGCGCTCCTTGAATGCCGCCTTGGCCTGGGCGCGCAGCGCCGCGATCTTGCTCACGTCGGCCTCGTGCACCTGGGTCAGCTGTGCGGTGGTGCGCAGCGATTCCAGGGTCTTGGTCGCGGTGATCTGGCGGATGCGGTTCGCCTTCTGCACGGTGCCGCGCAGGTGGGCGAGCTTCGCGCTCGTAGCCGCGGGGGCGGCCGGTGCCTTGGCCGCGGGTGCGGCGGCCGGAGCGGCGGCGGCCGGTGCCGGCGCCTTCTTGGACTCCGCGGCGGCGAGCACATCCTGCTTGCGGATGCGTCCGCCGACACCGGAACCGGTGAGCGCGGACAGGTCGACGCCGTTCTCGTCGGCCAGCTTGCGGACAAGCGGGGTGACGTACGGGGTCGCGCCGTTGCCGGAGGAATCCGGCTCGGGTGCCTTGGCCGCGGCGGGCGCCGGAGCCTTGGGGGCCGGTGCCGCGGGCTTGGCCGGTTCCGGGGCGGGACCCTGCTTCGGCTCGGGGGCCGCTTCCTGCTTCGGCTCAGGCTTGGGTTCCGGCTTCGGCTCGGGCTTCGGCGCTGGCGCCGGTGCGGCCTTGGCGGGGGAGCCGCTGCCGATCACGCCGAGCTGTCCACCCACAGCGACGACATCGTCTTCCTGCGCGGTGATCTCGAGCAGCTTGCCCGCGACCGGCGAGGGGATTTCGGTGTCGACCTTGTCGGTGGAGACCTCGAGCAACGGCTCGTCAACGGCTACGTCGTCGCCGACCGCCTTGAGCCACCTGGTCACGGTGCCCTCGGTGACCGACTCGCCCAACTCGGGCATCTTGACCGAGGTGCCGTCGCCGGACGACGCGGGCGCGGCCTCGGCGGCGGGCGCCTGCTCTTCCTGAGCGGCGGGCTCGGCGGCAGGGGCTTCCTCGGCGGGAGCTTCCTGCGCGGGCGCAGCAGCGGCTTCGGGGGCAGGAGCCGAGCTCGGCTCGGGCGCCTCACCGGCATCGCTGATCACGCCGAGCTCACCGCCGACCTCGACAACATCATCTTCCTGGGCGACGATCTTCGACAGCACGCCCGCCTGCGGGGACGGGATCTCCGTGTCGACCTTGTCGGTGGAGACCTCGAGCAGCGGCTCGTCGACCTCGACCGTGTCTCCTTCCTGCTTCAGCCACCGGGTGACCGTTCCCTCGGTGACGCTCTCACCAAGAGCTGGCATCTGGACGGAGAAGGCCATGTCCTCTGACTCCTCTGACTGCTCGACGGGTTTCTACAACAGTTGATCTCTCGGCGGACCCCCGTCGCGGGTTGCGGCGCGAGTCCGAAAGCCACCGATCATTGTGCGTGGCACCGGAGATCTGTGTGGTTCTTGTACCGCGATCCATCCTTGCACTCGACCGCACGGCGCGTAGCACAAGGGCAGTGAACTTCGCGGAGCTGGCAAGATGGGGAGACCGGTACGTGCGATGTACCGGGGTTGGAAAGGAGGTGCGCGTCGTTGGGTTTGCTGGATCGTTTCCGAGGCGGCGCGACCCGGGGTGGTAGCGCGGTACGTGCGGGTTCGGGTGGCGGCGAGGACGCCCGCTATCTCGCTGAGTGGGTGCGCACCCATGTCGGCGTCGAAGGCTATTTAGAGCCGAAAACGACCGTGACCGATGTCACTGTCGTGTTGATCGCGGCCGATGGTGAATGGACACGTCGGATCGTTGGCGAGCGCGGAGGGCAGCGGCTTGCCAAGGATTTGCGGATTCCCGTTTATGACGTCGGGAAGACTGGATATCCACAACGGATGCGGGACTACGACGCTCGCAAACGGATCGAACGCCAGCGCGCGTTCGAGGATGATCTGCGCGATCTATAGCCCTTGGCTACCGTTGGGCGACACGTTTTTGGTGTCGCGGATGTCCTGATTTGGTGTGCGTGAAATCGCACGCGAATCGGGGGCGGGGACTCGAGATGCATGCGGTTCGAGGGTGCCGAGTGACACGTCGTTGCGGCGTATGAAGTGAGCCACTCGGTGTGCGCGTGCGGCCTGGTGACGTGTCGGATGGACAGCGCGGAAAGGGGCGCGCCGCCCGGATCGCTCCGGACGGCGCACCGGACTCACTCTCCGGCGATGTCCTCGATGACGGCGATCAGCGTGCGGACGGGGACGCCGGTGCCGCCCTTGCCGATGTAGCCGAACGGGCCGCCGGTGTTGTAGGCCGGGCCCGCGACGTCGAGGTGGGCCCACTGCACGCCGTCCGGGACGAACTCCTTCAGGAACAGTCCGGCCGAGAGCATGCCGCCCCAGCGATGCGGTGCGACGTTGGCCAGGTCGGCGATCTTCGAGTTCAGATCCGCGCGCAGTTCGGTGGGCAGCGGCATGGCCCAGCCGTTCTCGCCGATCTTGCGGGAGATCTCGGCGACCCGGTCGCGGAACGCGTCGGTGCCCATCACGCCGGGGGTGCGGGTGCCGAGCGCCACCATCTGCGCGCCGGTGAGAGTGGCCACGTCGATCAGGTAGTCGGGCTCGTCCTCGCTCGCCCGCACCATCGCGTCGGCCAGGATGAGGCGGCCCTCGGCATCGGTGTTGAGCACCTCGACGGTGGTGCCGCCGTACTGGGTGAGCACATCACCAGGGCGTTGCGCGGTGGACGACGGCATGTTCTCCGCCATCGGCACGGTCGCGGTGACGGTGACCGGCAGGCTCAGCCGCGCGGCCAGCAGGGTGGTGGCGACGACCGCGGCGGCGCCAGCCATGTCCGAGGTCATGTTCTCCATGTTCTGCGCGGGCTTGATGGAGATGCCGCCGGTATCGAAAGTGATGCCCTTGCCGACCAGCGCGACCTTCTTCGGACCGCCCGCGTAGGTGATCCGGACCAGCCGCGGCGGCCGCGACGAGCCTTTGCCGACTCCGAGCACGCCGCCGTAACCGCCTGCTTCCAAGGCATTTTCGTCGAGCACCTCGACCTCGAGCCCAGCCGCCTCCGCCAATTCCTGTGCGCGGGAGGCGAATTCAGCAGGGTAGAGGTGGCTCGGCGGGGTGTTGACGAAATCCCGTGCGGTGGCGACGGCTTCGGCGATCAGCTGCGCGCGGAACAGTTCCTCTTCGCCGAATTCCGGCTCGGGTACCAGCAATTCGACCCTGGCCACCGGGCGCTCGTCCGGCTTCGGCGCGGACTTGTCCGACTTGAAGGGCGTAAAGGTGTACGCGCCCAAGTAGAAACCCTCGGCGGCGGCACCGAGATCGATACCGGACAGCGTGGTCACCACGAGCTCGGTGCCCGACAGCGCGCGGGCGGCGACACCGGCCGAGCGACGGATCTGCTCGGCGTCGATCTTGTCGGCGGCGCCGAGGCCGACGGCGAGCACACTCGTCACGTCCGCCAGCGCGGACGGGGCGGGGATCCTGGTCAGTTCCTCGGCCTTGCCCTTGGCGCCGACCGCGCCGAGCTGATCGAGCAGTTCCGCACGTACGTCGGCGGTGAGTACATCGCTGAACAGGTCCTCGGGCACGATGGCTGGACCGTTCTCGGACGAGGTGAGGCCGAGGACGAGCACATCGGTATCCGCCGCGATGGTCTGCGTGCGGGCGAGGTCCGGTCCGAGTGAGCGATCTGCAACAGCGGTCATTGGCTCAGGCTACTGGGCAGTCTGATCGTGATTCCGTCGAGGAGTAGTGCGAGTCCGGCGTCGAGGATTCCGTCCAAGTCCAGGTCGGGGCCGGGCGGGCCGTCGGCGAACAGTCGGTGCATGACGGGGCGGACGGCCGGGTCGAGCAGTTCGGGGAGGTCGGCGGGCACCTCCGGAGTTCCGGTGCCGCGCAGCCGGTCGGCGCGTTCGGAACTCGTCAGCAGCGCGAGGCCCTGCACCAATCCGGAAAACGACAGGTAGATCGTGAGCATCGACTCGCGGGTCAGGCCGTGGTGGTCGAGGGCGGCGAAGGAGCGTTCGAGGATGTCGGCGAGCGCGGGGCCGATCGGCGGGCGGATGCGCGCGAGGATCGGCAGCATCCACGGGTGGCGCTGATACAGCTGCCACTCCTCGTGTGCCTCGTAGCTGAGTTTGGCTTGCCAGTCGGTGAGTTCGGTTGCGGGCGGGCGGATTTCGGCGAGAACCAGTTCGGCCATGCCTTCCAGCAGCGCCTCGCGATCGGGGAAGTGGCGGTACAGGCCCGCTGTCGCCGCGCCGAGTTCGCTGGCTAGACGGCGCATCGAGAGTCCGTCGATGCCGTCGCGATCGGCCAGGGCGACGGCCGCGCGCAGGATGGCGATCGTGGTCAGTCTGGTCGGACGGGCGGTGCGTGGCACCGGGGTCACTTCGTCGCGGCGGGCTCGATAGGCGCGGGCCTGGCAGGCGCGCGAGCAGTACCGGCGTTTGCGGCCGCGCGTCGGTTGGGTGAGGACGTTGCCGCAGCTTCCGCACGCCATATCGGCCTCCATTTCGACACACGAACAGGTGTGACGAAATACTAGCGGCACCATCCTGACCTGCCTACCTTGGCGAGAGCAAACAGCGTTCACTACGGAAAGGGTCAGCGGATGGAGATCGTGGTTCGACAGGCGGCCGAGCAGGATCGCGACGCGGTGATCGAGGCGTTCAGCCTCGCCTGCCCGGACGAGGCGGTGACGGCCTGGGTGCTCGAGGGGCATCCCTTCGAAGAGTTCGGTCCGCTCTATGTGCCCGAAATGATCGACCGCGCGCTGCGTGACGACGAAATCTGGCTCGCAGGCACGGAATCGGACATCTGGGCGGTGTCGATCTGGCAGCACGTGGATTCGGTCGACCGTTTCGCGAGCGACCTGCTCGCGGCGCGTGCGGCCGCCGAAGGTGTGCCCGACGCGCGCCCGCTGCAGCGGATGGCCGTGGTGACCGACCTGCTCGCACGCACCCATCCCCGCGAACTCCCACACCGGTATCTGCAGGTGATCGTCACGGTGCCGCAGCATCGCGGCAAAGGAGCAGGCGCCGCGATCCTCGCGAATCAAACGAAGTCCGCCTCCTCGGCAGGCGTCCCCGCCTACCTCGAAGCAAGCACCGAACGCTCCGCCCGCCTCTACACCCGCATGGGCTTCGCCCAAACCGGCACCACCCACGACCTGCCAGACGGAGGCCCGACCCTCCGCCCAATGTGGTTCCGCGGCTAGTGCTTTGAACGGGACATGGTGGCCGGGAAAGTGCGAGGTGGAGCCGCCACCATGTCCCGTTTGCGGGTCTGGACTAAGTGGGGCGGCGGCGTTCGGTGTCTGGTGTCGACGATGCGCCTGACCGCTGATCTCGACTGGAGGGTCGGACTGCGGCCGTGCGGAAATGGGCCGGGAGTTCAGGCGTTGACGCGATGCGGCGAAATGCTAGCGGCACCGCCATCACGTTCCGTTCGGCGAGGCCGATTGTCTGGGGCGGACGAGTGGCCGGGAGGGGCCCAGAGTTCGGGCACCGATGAGCTTGCTTGCCGACCGTCGGGTCTCGGGGCCGCTCGAACGGGACATGGTGGCGGCAGAGTGCGAGTAGTGGCGCCACCATGTCCCGTTCGCGGGTCGGGACTCAGTGGGGCGGCGACGGTCGGCGTCTGGTGCAAACGAGGCGCCCTGACCGCTATGGACGGCCGATCTCGACTGGAGGGTCGGACTGCGGTCGTGACGGAACGGGCCAGGAGTTCAGGTGCGGACGCGATGCGGCGATAGGTGAGTGGCACCGCCATCACGTTCCGTTCGGCGAGGCTGATCTGAGGCGGATGGTGGCAGGAAAGGCGGGCCCGGAGTCCGAACACGGATGAGCTTGCTGGCCGACCTCCGGGTCTCGGGGCCGCTCGAACGGGACATGGTGGCGGCAAAGTGCGAGTGGAGCCGCCGTCATGTCCCGTTCGGTGGGGCCAGCGGTGGGTGGCCGGAGTCTGGACTGGGAGGGGCGGTGGGTGGTTCTGAGGGTGGCTGGTTTTCGGTGTTGACGAGGTTGGAGGTTGTGGGTCGTCTGGAGGGGCAGACGGTGTCGGTGCGGGAGGGGGGCCGGAGGTCGGGGTCGGCGGATAAGCTCGCCGGGTGACCGATTCGAACCTGCTGCAAGGCCCTATCCATGGTGTACACGTCGAGCTCGGTGCGACCTTCGCGCCGTTCGGCGGGTGGGAAATGCCCGTCTCGTATGAGGGGACGGTGGCCGAACATCAGTCGGTCCGCACCACGGTCGGACTGTTCGACGTGAGCCACCTCGGCAAGGCGACGGTGCGCGGCCCTGGCGCGGCGGCCTTCGTGAACTCGGCGCTCACCAACGACCTCGGTCGGATCCGGCCCGGCAAGGCGCAATACACGTTGTGCTGCGCGCCCGACGGCGGCGTGATCGACGACCTGATCGCCTACTACGTGAGCGACGACGAGATCTTCCTCGTCCCCAATGCCGCCAACACCGCGTCGGTGGTCGCGGAACTGCAGAAGGTGGCGCCCGAGGGCATCACGGTGACCGACGAGCACCGTGAGTACGGCGTATTCGCCGTGCAGGGTCCGCGCTCGACCGAGGTGCTCGCCGCGCTCGGCCTGCCGACCGAGATGGAATACATGGCCTACGCCGACGCCGAATGGGACGGACGCCCGGTACGCGTATGCCGCACCGGCTACACCGGCGAACACGGCTACGAGCTGCTGCCCCGCTGGGCCGACGCCGAGCCGCTGTTCCGCGCCCTCGTCACGCAGGTGCGCGCCGCCGACGGCCAGGCCGCCGGACTCGGCGCCCGCGACACCCTGCGCACCGAGATGGGCTACCCGCTGCACGGCCACGAACTGTCCCTGGAGATCTCCCCGGTTCAGGCCCGCACCGGCTGGGCCGTCGGCTGGAAGAAGCCCGAGTTCTGGGGCAAAGCCGCACTGGAGCAGGAGAAGTCGGCGGGTCCGCGCCGAACCCTGCTCGGCCTCAAGGCACTTGACCGCGGCGTTCTGCGTCAAGGCCAGAACGTCCTGCGTGACGGCGAGCCGGTCGGCGAAACCACCTCAGGCACCTTCTCGCCCACCCTCAAGATCGGCATCGCCCTCGCCCTCCTCGACACCGAGGCTGGCATCGAACCCGGCACCGAGGTCGAGGTAGACGTCCGCGGCCGCCGCCTCCGCTGCGAGGTAATCCGCCCGCCGTTCGTGGAGACGAACACGAAGTAGGCACAGCGCCGTATCGAAAAGCGGCGTGCCGGGCGAAGTCGTGGAAGGTGTGTGGCTTGTTGACGATCGGCGCGGCTGGACGGTCGAGCAGCGTGCGGTCCGACGTCGCCGAGCGTTGGACAACCGCACACCGTCTTGCGCGAAACACGGTGTGCCGCGAGGCGAGTCAGCGTGTGGGATCGCAGAAGGTGTGTGGCTCGGACTGATCACCGGCCCGTCCGCAGGGCAATCGGTGGCGCATCGAGGCTTCTCTCGTGTCCTGGTCAGTTGCTGGTGAGGGTTGCGGTGGCCCCACGCACAAGTCCAGATCGTGCGCGGCGATGTGGCGTCGTAATACACGCGTTGTGCCGCGAGGCGAGTCAGCGTGTGGGATCGCAGAAGGTGTGTGGCTCGGACTGATCGCCGGCCCGTCCGCCGGGCAATCTGTGGCGCATCGAGCTTCTCTCGTGTCCTGGCCAGTTGCTGGTGAGGGTTGTGGCGGCCCCACGCACAAGTCCAGATCGTGCGCGGCGAGCGCGGCGATGTGGCGTCGTGATACACGCGGTGTGCCGCGAGCAGGTGTGGAGGCGGTCAGGCGGTCTGCGGCTGCTGTGTGCTGCGGTCAGATGGTGTGTGGTTGCTGTGCGCTGTGGCGGGATGGTGTGTGGCTGCTGTGCGTTGCGGCCGGATGGTGTGTGGCTGCTGTGCGTTGCGGCGAGTTCCAGGGCTCGTTGGATCGCATGCGAACTGTTGTCGCCGAGGTGTGCGCATGCGGCGTGGCGCGACACGGCGTGTCGCTCAGGCGGTCGCGGCGTGGCGGGTTGCTGAGTGGGCAGGGTGCGTATCGGCCGGTGCGGTTTCCTGGGGCGAATTGGGACGCAGGGTGCATATTGGTGCGCGAGTGGTTGGGGTGACGGGAAGTTCTGCGGTGCGGTGGCCGATCGGCCGCAAAGCTTGAAAGTGGCTTGGTTAGGATCGACCGCATGACCGTTGCTGCACAGTTTGCCCGTGTCCCGCATCCCGCGCCCGCCCCGGCGCAGCGGGTACAAGAGGTACTGGCGGCGCCCGGGTTCGGGCGGTTCTTCACCGACCACATGGTCTCGATCGACTACATCGACGGCGAGTGGACCAACGCACGCGTCGAGCCGTACGGCCCGCTTGCCCTCGACCCCGCGACGATGGTCTTCCACTACGGCCAGGCCATCTTCGAGGGACTGAAGGCGTACCGGCACAGCGACGGCAGCGTCGCCTGCTTCCGCATCGACGCGAACGCCGCGCGCTTCCGCAGGTCTGCCCGCCGGATGGCGATGGCCGAACTGCCGGAGGAACTGTTCATCGAATCCGTGCGTCAGCTGCTCGAGGTGGACCGCGACTGGGTGCCCGCCGCGGGCGGCGAGGACTCGCTGTACCTGCGCCCCTTCATGTTTGCCACCGAGGCCGGGCTCGGCGTGAAGCCGGCCTCCGGCTACAAGTACCTGCTCATGGCCTCCCCGGCCGGTGCCTACTTCCCGCGCGGCGTCAAGCCGGTGCGGGTGTGGTTGTCGACCGAGTACGTGCGCGCCGCACCCGGCGGCACCGGCGAGGCCAAGGTCGCCGGCAACTACGCCTCCTCGTTGCTCGCTCAGGCCGAGGCGACGGAAAAGGGCTGCGACCAGGTGGTCTGGCTGGACGCGTGCGAGCGCCGCTACGTCGAGGAGATGGGCACCAACAACCTGTTCTTCGTCTTCGGCTCCGGCTCCGAGGCGCGGCTTGTCACCCCCGAGCTGTCCGGTTCGCTGCTGCCCGGCATCACCCGCGACTCGCTGCTCACCCTCGCCGCCGACTCCGGATACCCGGTCGAGGAGCGCAAGGTGTCGGTCGAGGAATGGCGCAAGGGTGCCGAATCCGGTGAAATCAGTGAGGTTTTCGCGTGCGGCACCGCCGCGGTGATCACCCCCGTCGGCTGGGTCCGCTCCGCCGAGGGCGAATTCACCATCGGCGGCGGTGAGCCCGGCGAGGTCACCATGGCGCTGCGCGACACCCTCACCGGCATCCAGCGCGGGACCTTCGCCGACATCCACGGGTGGATGCGCGGAATGTAGTTCGCGAGTGGCACACCATCGCGGGGCCTTTCTCGCGATTGGCCACGCCCGCAACCCTTCGCCCGGCTACCCATCATCGGGGGCGCGCTGCTCGAGCCGGGTTCGCGAGGGGCGAGTGATGGCCCATGGTCTGCCACTCGACTCAGCGCTGTTGTCCGGGGCGGGCTATCGATGGCTCGAGCGGGTCGCTACTTGGCGGATGTCCGCTGGTGTGTCGCTCAATTCAAGGGGCATGGACGTGTCTATTCGACGCGGCTTCCGTGGTATCGGCGCGTCGAAGAGGGCTCGAGTTTGCCCTGGGCGGAGAGATGCCCACTCGAGTATTAGTGACTCGGTCGAGCGTGAGTACGTCCATGTGAGTTGGGTGAGCGTGAGCATGTCCACGCGACTCGGCTGGGCGTGCGCGTAGCCGTGCGACTTGGCTGGGCGTGAGCGCGCCCGCATGACTGGCCGGGCGTGCCTATTCGACGCGGCTTCTGTCGTCTTGGCGCGTCGGAGAGGGCTTGAGCCTGGGTTGATCCTCGGCGAGAGATGCCCATTTGAGTGTCAGTGACCCGGCTGGACGTGAGTATGTCCATGTGAGTTGGCCGGGCGTGAGCATGTCCACGTGACCCGGCTCCGGTGTTCGTGGCGCGCTGTGGATGGCTCGCGGTTGGTGCTGGCGTTTGGATGCCCACCCAAGTGCGACTCGGCAGGGCATGAGCGTGCCCGCGTGAGTCGGCAGGGCACGAGCATGCTCACGCGACTCAGCCAGGCATGAGCATGTCCGTGTGACTTGGCTGGGCATGAGCATGTCCGCGTGACTTGGCCCCCGATGCTCATGACGCGCTGTGGATGGCTCGAGGTTGGGGCTGGCGTTAGATGTCCACCCACGTGCGACTCAGCTGGGCATGAACATGTGCCACTCGTCTAGGGTTTTGGGGCGCATTACGTAGTTCTTGTCCCGGACAGTGGAGAGCGGGGCGTAGGGCTCTTCCGAATACCAGTGGCCGGGGTAGACGACCGGGTCGCCGGACAGTTCGGCTAAATAGCGCAGGCTGCGGAACATTTCGTCGGAGTCGCCGCCGGGGAAGTCGGTACGGCCGCAGCCGTCGACGAACAGGGTGTCGCCCGCGATGAGCCGATCGTCCAACAGGAAGCACTGGCTGCCTGGAGTGTGCCCGGGGGTGTGCAGCAGTTCGATGTCGAAGGTGCCGACGCTGACCTTGTCGCCGTGTTCGTGGCCGGTCAGTTCGCTCGGCGCGATGTCGGTGACGTTGGCCACCCAGGAGAGCTCCTGTGCGTTGACATGCACTGGGACGCTTATCTTTTCGAGCAGTTCGCGCACACCGCTCAGGGTGAACCCGAGCATCGTCCCACCGACGTGGTCCGGATGGTGATGGGTCGCTAGCACCCCGGTCAGCCGTAGCCCGTCACCCTCGGCGATGTCGACCAGATCGCCCGCCGCGTACGCCGGATCGACGACCAGGCACTCGCCGGTCTCCCGATCGCCGATCAGATACGCGAAATTCCGCATCTGGGTCGCAATCGGATCGCCGACGGCGTAGTCCCTCCCCGACAAGAGCTGGCGAAAATACAGGCGCTCAGAAGACATACCGCACACCTTATTGCCCGACCCAGACGATCCGCGCGCCGCAGCCGCAAATCGTTTGCTGAGCCGGATCGGCGCCCCGCCGAAAACCTGGACATCCGCCCATCTAGATCTGAACCAGTGGTGGCGACATCGCCCGAGTAGTGGCCGCCACGTCCCGGTTGATCATGAACCCAGGCGGTACCGGAGTCATTCGAGTGGCGAGTAGATGCTGGTGTCGACTGTCCGCAGTGAGCGACCAGCGGGACATGGTGGCGGCGAAGTGCGCGTGGCGACTCCGTCATGTCCCGTTGATCATGAAAGGCGTTCAGAGGGCGAAGGACAGGGTGGCGGCGGTGAGGGAGACAGTGAGTTCGATGGTGGCGCCGAGGGCGTCGCCGGAGAGGCCGTCGAATCGGCGGACGCAGTGGCGGATAAGGACGGTCGATGCGGCTAGGGCGAGGAGGATCGCGAGAGGGCCCTGCCAGCGGTCGGGGGTGGCGAAGATGGCGGCGGCGAGGGCTGCGGCGGACCATGCGGCGGCGGTGAGTGGATGTTGGGTGCCTGCGACGAGGGAGCCGAAGTTGGCGTCCGGCGCGGCGTCGATTCCCTTGCGGCAGGCGAGAACTACCGCGACGCGGCCGACGGTGACCGCGAGGGCGACGGCGAACCAGCGGTCAGCCTCGGCCAGTGCGGCGAACGAAAAGGCTTGGACGCCAATGGAGAACACGATGGCCGCGACACCGAAGGGGCCCGCACCGCCGCTTTTCATGATCTGCCTGGCTCGTTCGGGCGGGCCGTAACTGCCGAGCCCGTCCATGGTGTCGGCGAGCCCGTCAAGATGCATGCCCCGCGTGATCAACGCCAACGCCCCGACCACCAGCAGCCCGGCAAGCACCGAACTCGCCCCCGCCCAGACCAGCGCCCACAGCAGCGCGGCCGCTCCCGCACCGAGCAGACCACCGACCAACGGCGCCAACGCAATTGCCCGCGCGGCCGCCGTCCGATCCACGCTCTCCGGCCCGCGTACCGGGAAGACGGTGAGCCAGGACAGCGCGAGCCGCAGCCCGTTCATCCCTGCGGACCCGGGTCGTAGTGCTGCGTGCTGACCGCCATGATCGAGCTGCCGCGTCTGGTCGATGTCGGCCAGGGTGCGGTGGGAAAGTGTTGTGCTGCAGGGGAATCGACGTGGCCGCCGTTGGGCTCGTCGGACTGGGTGGCGGGCGTTTTGATCAGCGGCATGCTGGCCGCCATGATCGAACTGGCGCGTCTGGTCGATGTCGGCCAGGGTGCGTGGGAAAGTGTTGTGCTGCAAGGGAATCGACGTGGCCGCCGTTGGGCTCGCCAGACTGGGTGGCGGGCGTTTCGATCAGCGGCGGCCGGTCCGTCATTTCCGCAAGTCCGGGGGAGTGTCCACGGGCACAGTGGGTTTCATGACGTCAGCGGTGTCGGGTTTGGTGCTTTCGGCGGTGTCGGCAGACATGGCAAGTTCCGTGTTTGCCGCGGGCACAGCGGGTTTCGTGTCCGCAGCGGTGTTGGCAGGTACGCCAGGTTTCGCATTTGCGGCGGGCACTGTGAGTTCCGTGTTCTCGGCAGGCACCGTGAGTTTCGCGTCCTCGGCGGGCACGGCGAGTTTCGCGTCGTCGGCAGGGGCCGTGAGTTCCGTGTTGTCAGCGGGGACCGTGAGTTCCGTGTTCTCGGCGGTGTCAGTGTCAGCAGTGCTCACGCCCGCTTCGGCGAAGGTGGACATCTCCGCGAGCGCCGCGACCGCCGCGCGCAGGATGGGCAGCGCGGTGAGCGCACCGGACGCTTCACCGAGACGCATATTCAAATCCAGCAGCGGTTCCAGGCGGAGACGCTGCAGGGCCAGGTTGTGGGCGGGTTCGGTGGAGCGGTGCCCCGCGAGCCACCAGGCCGACGCGCCCGCGGCCAGGTCCTCGGCGACCAGGGCTGCGGCGGTCACAACCACCCCGTCCAGGACGACCGGCGTGCGCCGAACAGCGGCCTGCGCGAGGAACGCGACCATGGCGGCGATATCGGCGCCCCCGGCGACGCGCAGGAGTTCGACCGGATCCTTGACGATCGGACGAGCCCGGCGCATCGCGTCGCGGATCGCGGCGACCTTACGCGCCCAGCCCGCGTCGTCGACGCCGGTGCCACGGCCGACGGCGGCAACGGGTTCGGTGTCGGTGAGCGTCGCGATGAGAGCCGTGGCGGGGGTGGTGTTGCCGATGCCCATGTCGCCCGCGATGAGCACGTCGGCACCCGCGTCGATCTCCTCGTCGGCGATCGCCTTACCCGCTGCAAGCGCGGCTTGGACCTCCTCAGCGGTGAGCGCGTCCTCGCGATCGATGGACCCGCTGGAACGGCGCACCTTGTGTTTGGCGACGAGCGAATCGGTGTCGGCGTCGACGGAGATGTCCGCGACCCGAACGGTGGCGCCCGCCACCACGGCGAGCGCGTTCACCGCCGCGCCACCACCGAGGAAGTTCGCGACCATCTGCGCGGTGACCTCGCTCGGATACGCCGAAACCCCGTGTCGCGCAACGCCGTGATCTCCGGCGAACACCACAACCCGAGCCCGCTCGAACTGCTTCGGCGGGCACACACCCTGACACGCCGCCACCCAGTTACCCAGCTCCTCCAACCGCCCGAGCGCCCCACCGGGTTTGGTCAACTGCGCTTGCCGTCGCTCGGCCGCCGCCCGAACCTGCGCGTCGGGAGGCGTCACCGGTCCAAATCCGTGTGTCACTGTCGAGCCTTTCCGGTCAGGACGGTCCATACATTCATACGCCGATCAATCTTGCCCGCCGCTGGCATCACTTCGCACACCAGCCGCCCCAACCCGCCAGTGTCTTCGCCCACGTGCGCGCTGCCGGGCCTGTGCGGTGGGACGTGGGCTGCGTACTTGTGCGGTGGGACGCGACGAGTAAGTGCCGATTCACTTGAGGCGCATAGGGAGTCCGGCCACGACGAGGAATGCTTCGTCGCAGGCTTGGGCGAGGCGTTGGTTCAGTGTGCCGATTTCGTCGCGGAACAGGCGGCCGGAGCGGGTGGCGGGGATGATGCCCATGCCGACCTCGGGGCTCACGATGACCAGGCGATCCGGGTAGGCGGCGACGGCGGCGACCAGGGCATCGGCGTCGGGCGCGACGGTGCCGCGCGGGGATTCCCAGGCGCTGCGGGCGTCGATGCGGGCGGTGAGCCAGGTGCCGATGTCATCGATCAGCGTCGTGCCCTCGTGGGCGGGGGCACTGAGAACGGCTGCTGGGTCGGCACTTTCGATAACGGTCCAGTCGGATGGCCTGCGGTCGCGGTGTGTGGCGATGCGTTCGGCGAAGTCGAGGTCGGCGGGGTCGGGAATCGAGGTCGCGAGATAGCGGACCGATCCGTTCGCCGTGGTGGCCAACTCCTCGGCATAGGCCGATTTACCCGACCGAGCGCCGCCGAGGACAAGGATCCGGCGCGACTCCACCGACGAGGCACTGTGCGACACGTCAGCACGGTATCAATCTCCCTCGACGCGCCCGCCGACCCTGCCAGCAGCGAGTGTCGCCAACACGGTTCAAGATCATGGGGAACTGGTGGCGGCAAAGTTCGAGAGATCTCCGCCATCAGTTCCCCATGATCTTGAACGACGCGCCCTCGGCGACCTCCACACCCCTTGCTGGCGGTGCAGATCCGAGAAAGGGTGCGACTTGTCAGGCGGGGGTGTCGACTACTTCCGGCATAGCGCCGAAGCGGCGGCGGTATTCGGTGGGGGCGATGCCGACGAGGCGTTGAAAGTGGTGGCGCAGTAGGGCGCCGGAGCCGAAACCCGCGCGGGTGGAGATTTGCTCGAGGCCGAGGTCGGTTTCCTCGAGGAGTTGTTTGGTCAGCAGGACACGCTGGTTGGTCAGCCATTTCACCGGGGTGGTTCCGGTTTCGGCGGCGAAGCGGCGGGCGAAGGTGCGGGTGGACATGGTCGAGCGGGCGGCGAGGTCTTCGATGGTGTGCGGGAGGTCGAGGTTCTCGTTCATCCACTCCAGGGTCGGGATGAGGCTGTCGGAGGTGCAGGTGGCGACGGGTCGTTCGATGAACTGGCGCTGCCCGCCGTCGCGCTGGGGCGGTACGACCATCCGGCGCGCGATCGCGTTGGCCACCGCGCTGCCGAGTTCGCGGCGCACGAGGTGCAGGCACGCGTCGATGCCCGCGGCGGTGCCCGCGCTGGTGATCAGGTTGCCCGCGTCGACGAACAGTACGTCTGGGTCGACGGTGGCTTCGGGGTACAACGCGGCGAGCTCGTCCACGTAGCCCCAGTGTGTGGTGCATTTGCGTCCGTCGAGCAGCCCGGCCGCGCCGGCGAGGAACGCGCCCGAGCAGACGGTGAGGACGGTCGCGCCCGCCGCGGCGGCATCCCGGACCGCGTCGACGATGCGCGGATCGAACGCGGTTTTCGACGCGGCGGCCGGAATGCCGACCAGATCCGCCTTCGCCAGTTCTTCGAGCCCGAACTCCGGGGTCAGCGTGATGCCAGGAGTGCTGGAGTGCAGCGGCTTGCCTGGCTCGGCGCCGCAGACCT
Source organism: Nocardia sp. NBC_01499 (assembly GCF_045040275.1). NCBI lineage: Bacteria > Bacillati > Actinomycetota > Actinomycetes > Mycobacteriales > Nocardiaceae > Nocardia > Nocardia sp. NBC_01499. The sequence goes on from NZ_CP109426.1 coordinate 8,571,397, forward strand.
TGAAATCGAAGGCGGGCAGTCCGTAGGCGGTCCGGTCGAGGCCGAAAACCTCGCAGAGCACCCCGAATTCGAACATGGCCATGCGCTCGGACAGTACGACGGCGACCTTCGACAGCATGCCTACAGTGTAGTGGCTGAATCTTTACGGACTATGTCAGTCCAGCCACTTTCGGCGGTAACTCACCGAGCGCAAAATTACTGCCATGATTACTTTTCTGATCACCATGGCAGTCATCCTCGCTTTCGCCGGCCTGGTGGCCCACTACTCCGCACCCGCGGGCTCGTCCAACGTCACCGACCGCGACGCGCAGCGCATGCGGGCCGACCTGTCGGCGATGCACGGCCGAACCACCAACATCTGACCCCGTGTCCCCACAACCGGCAGCGGCCCGGCTCGTATCCACGAGCCGGGCCGCAATCATGTACGGGGCAACCAGGTTGACTGTCAATGGCGCTTAACGCAGCGCAATCCACTAATCGGGCCCGCGACCGATCTAAATCGCGTCTCCCGGGCTGACGCGCGGCTTCGGCGCCCGCATCTTACGGATCTGCGACGCGCGCACGAACGCGTACCAACCGAGCTTGTACCCGGTGTCGTCACTGTCCGGGAAACGCTCCCTGACCCGCCCGTTCACGATCCGGCCGAGCAGGAAACCCTCGGCGATCATGAAGAACATCATCACCAGCATCGCCAGCGTGACGATCGTCTGCAGCGCGGGCGCCACGAACATCGACAGGATCAGCACGAGCGCCATCGGCATGAACAGGCCGACCAGGTTGCGCCGACCATCGACGATGTCTCGGACGAACGCCCGCACCGGCCCCTGATCGCGCGGCAACAGGTACTTGTCCTCACCGGCGAGCATGCGCGTGCGCCGATCCTGGACGGCCGCCTTGCGCTCGGCGGAGGCTTGTTTGCGCTCCTCCCTGCTGCCGCGAGTGGCCTTGCGCCGGGCGCGGGCCTCCTTCGCGGTGAGCGGTGCTGGCGCGATCGGGCCACGGCGCTTGCCTTGTGCGTCACGGCGTTTCGGAGTGGGACGGCCCTTGCCCGCGGTGGCGGTGACCGCCGTGCGAGTGGAGCCCGCGGCCGAGCCGCCGTCCACGACCGCCGTCTGATCGGCGGCCGCGTCGGTGGTGCTGGACTCGCCGCGACGGAACAATTTCACATCGACCAGGCTATTCGATGGAATACGCGGCGGGAAATGCGGTCCGATTCGCGCAGGTGTGGCGGGTCACGTAGGTGCCGTGTTCCTTGGGGCGCAGTGGTGGCAAGATGGGGGAATAGCAGCCCGCCGAGTGGTGTTGACCAACACGACCCGTGCGCTGTTCACGGGTCGACGACAGGTTCCTCGAGGAGAGTTCATGACTGTGCAGAACGAGACCGCCACCGAAACCCACGGTGCCGTGCTGACCGACGCTGCCGCCAGCAAGGCGAAGGCGCTGCTGGACCAGGAGGGTCGCGACGACCTGGCGCTGCGCATCGCCGTGCAGCCCGGCGGGTGCGCCGGCCTGCGGTATCAGCTGTTCTTCGACGACCGCTCGCTCGATGGCGACATCGTCGTCGAATTCAGTGGTGTCAAGCTGGCCGTCGACCGGATGAGCGCCCCATACATCCAGGGTGCCTCCATCGACTTCGTCGACACCATCGAGAAGCAGGGCTTCACCATCGACAACCCGAACGCCACCGGCTCCTGCGCCTGCGGCGATTCCTTCAACTGACCGAACCCGTCCGCCTCGTCGCAAGCGGGTTCACCGCATAACAGCCCGGCCCCACGTGAGAAGTTTGCACGTGGGGTTTGCGCGTTTTCTACTGCCATACGGCGCATCTGAGCAGTGCCGGGGTCCCGCACCAGCTCCGCCACCAGCCGCCGTGTCGCCGCCAGCCGCCGTGTCGCTGCGAGCCGCCAGCCGCCGTGTCGCTGCCAGCCGCCGTGTCGCTGCCAGCCGCCGTGCCGCCGCCAGCCGCTGCGCCGCCGCCAGCCGCCGCGCCGCCGCCAGTGCTGAGCCCACGCCCTCCTGTCCCGCTAAGCAACTCACGATCCGTCGGTCCCGAAGCGGAACCAAACCGGCGACACCAGCTCCGCCGCCAGCCGCCAGCCGCCGTGCCGCCGTGTCGCCGCCCGCTGCCGTGTCGCCGCCCGCTGCCGTGTCGCTGCCAGCCGCTGCGCCGCTGCCAGCCGCTGCGCCGCTGCCAGCCGCTGCACCGCTGCCAGCCGCCGCGCCGCCGCCAGTGCTGAGCCCACGCCCTCCTGCCCCGCTAGGCAACTCACGATGCGCCGGTCCCGAAGCGGAACCAAACCGGCGACGCACCGCGCCGAACGGGACACGATGGCGGCGCCACTCGCACTTTGCCGCCACTATGTCCCGTTCGAGGGCGGCAGCGAGCGGGGGAGCGAGCGTGCTGGTTTTGGAGCGACGGGCCGGCGCCGAAGCGTCAGATTTCGTAAGGATTCGGGCGTCTCGCCGAATCGTCGAGAACGACACTTCGGCCCAACGATCGCGCGCCGCCGGGCATCTCGCCGACCTTGTCCCCCGCATTGAGGGGTCGGAGCCCTCCGCCAACATTGGTACGGTGATGTTGGGACATCGTTCCCGGTCTTCACCGCCTGCCGCCTACCGTTGAAGGGCCAGCCTCGTGTCCATCGCTGTTTCCGCGTCCATTGCCACCGACCACCTCATGCGTTTTTCCGGACGGTTCCGTGACGCACTGCTGGCCGATCAGCTCGACCACGTGTCGCTCAGCTTCCTCGTCGACGATCTGCAGATCCGCCGCGGTGGCGTCGCAGGCAACATCACCTACGCCATGGGGCTTTTGAACCGCACGCCGCTGCTCGTCGGTGCCGTCGGCGCCGACTTCGCCGAGTACCGCCAGTGGCTCGAATCGCACGGTGTCGACTGCTCCGGCGTGCTGATCTCCGAGCGCGCGCACACCGCGCGTTTCGTCTGCACCACCGATGACGACATGGCGCAGATCGCGTCGTTCTACCCGGGCGCGATGAGCGAAGCCCGTGACATCTCCATCGGCGAACTCGCCAAGACGCACTCGCTGGATCTCGTGCTGGTCGGCGCCAACGACCCAGAGGCGATGCTGGTGCACACCGCCCAGTGCCGCGAGCTCGGCATCCCGTTCGCCGCCGACCCGTCCCAGCAGCTTGCCCGCCTCGACGGCGACCAGGCTGTGCAGCTGATCGACGGCGCCGCATACCTTTTCACGAACAAGTACGAATGGGCGCTGCTGCTGCAGAAGACCGGTCTCAGCGAGGCCGAGATCGCGCAGCGCGTCGGCATCCGGGTGACCACGCTCGGCGCCGACGGTGTGCACATCGTCGACCGCGACGGCACCGAGCTCACCGTCGGCGTCGTCCCCGAGACCACGAAGGTCGAACCCACCGGCGTCGGCGACGCCTTCCGCGCCGGTTTCCTCACCGGCCACACCGCGGGCCTCAGCCTGGAGCGCTCCGCCCAGCTCGGTTCCCTCATCGCGGTCCTGGTCCTGGAAACCATGGGCACCCAGGAGTGGACCCTCAACAAGGAATCCGCCCTCGAACGCCTCGCCGGTGCCTACGGCGCCGAGGCCGCCGCCGAAATCAAGCCGCTGCTCTGAGCTGACCGCACCCGCGCGCACATTGTGCGGCCGCGCACGAGATTGCCAGCGATTACGTGCGCGGCGGCACAACGCGTGCGGCCCAACGGTATTCGCCGCCGCACACGCCGATCTGGTCACCGTTGCGGCGGTCGTGTGGCCACCGCCAGCTCGCTGCCGAGTCTGCGGGCTGGCGCGTTCCGCGTATTTGTTCTCGGGCCGCGCACGAGATTGCCAGCGATTACGTGCGCGGCGGCACAACGCGTGCGGCCCAACGGCGTTCGCCGCCGCACACGCCGATCCGGTCACCGTCGCGCGGCCATGTGGTCCACCGCCAGCTCGCTGCGAGTCTGCGAGCTGGCGCGTTCCGCGTACTTGTTCTCGGGCCGCGCACGAGATTGCCAGCGATTACGTGCGCGGCGGGAGAACGCGTGCGCGCGATCGGCGTTCGCCGCCGCATGAGCGATCCGGCAACTCGCCGCTGAGGTTTGTGCCTGCCGCTGAATCAAGCTGTGGCACTGATCCGGCCAGATTTAGGCGAAGCCGGAGTGAATGGCCGTTCAGACTAGAAGTGCCCCTCTACTTTTCAGCAAAGGGGCACTTCTCCGTCCTACAGCGAGACCGGGTAGACCGGCTCCTGGATTTCCGGCTTGATGCGATCCTCGACGAAGATGCCGTGCCACACCATGAACACCAGTAGCGTCCACAGGCGGCGGCTGTGGTCCGAGGTGCCCGCGCGGTGCGCGACGAGCATGTCGCTGATCGCGGCCTTGTTCAGCAGGTGGTCGGTCTGCGATTCGAGGATCTGCTGCTGGGCCCAGTCGTAGAGTTCGGTGCCGCGCAACCAGTGTCGCAGCGGGACCGGGAAGCCGAGTTTGGCGCGGTGCAGCACGTGCGGCGGCACGATGCCCTCGAGTGCCTGGCGCAGTGCGTATTTCGTGGTTTCCTTGGTGATCTTCTGCTCGAACGGCAGCCCCTCGGCGACCTTGAGCACCTCGGAATCCAGGAACGGCACGCGCAATTCGAGCGAGTTGGCCATGGTGATCTTGTCGGCCTTGACCAGGATGTCGCCGCGCAACCAGGTGAACAGGTCCAAGTGCTGCATGCGCGCCACCGGGTCCAAGCCGCGCGACTGCGCGTAGATCGGCGCGGTGACGTCCTGATGGGTCCATTCGGGCCGGAATTCGCGTAGCACGGAACGCAATTGGGCGTCGCTGAAGCTGCGCGCGTTGCCGTAGTAGCGCTCCTCCAGGGTGAGCGAGCCGCGGTGCAGCAGACTCTTGCCTCTGGTGCCGTCCGGAATGCGGTCGGAGAGCTTGCCCGCGAGTCTGCGCAGTCCGCCAGGCAGGTACTCGAAGGGCTTGAGCGACAACGGTTCCCGGTAGATCGTGTACCCGCCGAACAGCTCGTCGGCACCCTCGCCGGACAGCACCACCTTGACGTGCTTACGCGCCTCCTTCGCCACGAAGTACAGCGGAACCAGCGCCGGGTCGGCCACGGGATCGTCGAGGTACCAGACGATTTCGGGAATCGCGGCGGCGAACTCGGCGGGGGAGACGGTCTTGATGACATGCTTGGCGCCGATCGCCGCGGCGGTTTCGGCGGCAACATCGGCCTCCGAGTAGCCCTCGCGTTCGAAGCAGCTGGTGAAGGTGATCAGCTTCGGGTTGTGCCGCATGGCCAGCGCCGCGACCGCGGTGGAGTCGATGCCGCCGGACAGGAACGAGCCGACGGTGACGTCCGCGCGCATGTGCTTGGCGACCGAGTCCTCCATCGCCTCGGCGATCTCGCGGTAGCGAGCGGCCGCCGAACCCGGCGTGAAGGGACGCACCTTGAACTGGGGGTGGAAATACCGGGTGATCTTCGGCGCCTCGCCCGGCCGGACCGTCCCGTAGTGGCCGGATTCGAGCCGCCGGATGTCCTTGTGCAGTGTCTCCGCTTCCGGCACGTACTGCAGCACGGTGTAGTGCTCCAGCGCGCGCGGGTCGAGATCATCGCTCAACCCGAGCGGGGACAGCAGCGCAAGCAAGCTCTTCTTCTCGCTGCCGAACGCGGTGCCGCCGGGACCGGTGGCCAGGAACAGCGGCTTGATGCCGAACGGATCTCGCGCCAGGAACAGCTCGTTGGTCTCGGTGTCCCAGATGGCGAACGCGAACATGCCGCGCAGCTTGTGCACCGCCGCCGGACCCCAGTAGTGGAACGCGGCGACGATGGCCTCGCCGTCCCCCTCGGTGAAGAACATCGAGTCGTCGGCGAATTCGGCACCGTGCGCCTCGGCCAGTTCCTCGCGCAGCTCGAGGTAGTTGTAGATCTCGCCGTTGAAGGTCAGCGCGTAGCGCTCCCGGTTCTCCGGCGGACCCCAGCGCAGCGGTTGATGCGAGTGCTCGATGTCGATGAGCGCCAGGCGGTTGAACCCGAAGATCAGATGATCGTCGTGCCAGGTGCCTCGGTCGTCGGGGCCGCGGTGCCGCAGGCAGTGCAATGCGTCGTACACCTGCTCCACCACGGCAGGGGCTGCCTCGTCAGATGTCAGAAACCCGAGCAGTCCACACACGGCGTCGGCAACCTCGTTTCTCCGGTAGGGACGCCGTCGAAAACCGGGGCGTCCGAATGTCTTGCGGGGGCGGTGCGCAGTGTCTGCCGCGAGCGGTCGTTCCGGGACGTGCCGGGGCCTGCCCTCGCGGAGAGCACAGCGGCCGAAATGTTGTGTCCGAGTATGCCGCACACGCCGGATTCGCGCGTCGCGCGCACCCTGTCCAGGCCTTTTGATCACGGTCGCGCGGGTAACCGCGACCCGGCGCGCGATAGGCGGAGTGTCGAATGCGACCCGACGACGAACAGGGTGCTCGTTTGGTCTACGCTGCGTAGTACTCAGGCCATTCTCAGGCGGCGCACGCGCTCGACCGGGGACCGGCCTGATCATGTGCTTAGAACGTATCGCCGGGGCGGTCGCAGCCCAGGCGGTGCAAATGTCGGAATGTGTGGCGACCAGGAAGGCGTGAGCGTGGCGCACAAGGCGAGCGAAGAGATCGGGGCACGTCCCGCCCGGGGACGGATCCTTCGGCGGGCCGGGCTGGCGGTGTCCCTCGGGATTACCGCGGTGCTCGTCTCGGGCTGCTCGATCGACAATGTTTGGCTGCGGTTCGGCTGGCCCTCGGGCGTCACGCCGCAGGCCACCCGGATGCGAGAGCTGTGGACCTGGTCGGTCCTCGCCGCCCTGGTGATGGGCGTGCTGGTGTGGGGTCTGACCTTCTGGACCGTCGCCTTCCACCGCAAGAAGGCCGACTCCCCGGAGTTCCCCCGGCAGACCGGTTACAACGTGCCGCTGGAGTTGACCTACACGGCCGTGCCGTTCGTCATCATCGCGGTGCTGTTCTACTTCACCGTCGTCGTGCAGAACTACGTGCACGAGAAGGTCGACAACCCTGACGTCACCGTCGACGTGACCGCCTTCCAGTGGAACTGGAAGTTCGGCTACCGCGGTGTGGACTTCAAGGACGGCGCCAAGTACGACGGCGTCGACACCACGCGCGAGTCCGCGAACCAGGAGCAGCTCAAGGGGTACAAGGAACGGACGAAGGACGGTCACCCGCAGCCGGGCCCGATGCACGACGGCCTTCCCTCGAACGACATCCTGTCCTACCTGCACTACGACAAGGTCGAGACCTACGGTTCCAGCACGGAGGTGCCGGTCCTGGTGCTGCCGACCAACAAGGTGATCGAGTTCCAGCTCGCCGCCGCCGACGTGGTGCACGCCTTCTGGGTGCCGGAGTTCCTGTTCAAGCGCGACGTGATGCCGAACCCGAAGGAAAACCACTCGGACAACGTCTTCCAGATCACCAAGATCGAGAAGGAAGGCGCGTTCGTCGGCCGCTGCGCGGAAATGTGCGGCACGTTCCACTCGATGATGAACTTCGAGGTACGTGCGGTTACGCCGGAGAAGTTCACCAAGTACATGGACGCGCGCAAGGGCGGCAAGACCAATGCCGAGGCGCTGCAGTCCATCGGTGAATCGCCGGTCGCCACGTCGACCCGGCCGTTCAACACCGATCGCACGACCAAGACCGCGGCCGAGGCAAAGTAAGGGACTGATCTGATATGAAGATCGAAGCGCGGATTTTCGAACTGCTGACGGTGTTCTTTGTCATCGTCGCGTGTGTCTACGGCTTCTTCACCGGCCAGTCCCGCACCGGCGTGGAATGGGCGGGCACCACCGCGACCGTGCTGACCGCCGGTCTGTCGCTGATCATCGGCACCTACTTCCGCTTCGTCGCGCGTCGCCTCGACCTGCGTCCGGAAGACTACGAGGACGCCGAAATCGTCGACGGCGCAGGCGATCTCGGCTTCTTCTCGCCCGGCAGCTTCTGGCCCATCACCCTCGCCGGTGCCGGTGCCATCACCGCCCTCGGCCTGGCTTTCTTCCAGCTCTGGCTGATCGGACTCGGCGTCGTCTGCATCCTCATCGCCGCCGCGGGTCTGGTCTTCGAGTACTACCTCGGGCCCGAAAAGCACTGAGCAGCAAGCGAAAGCGCCCCACCGGTTGCTCCGGTGGGGCGCTTTGCTTTGTGGGGACTTCGTCGAGCGGGACATCACGGCGCGACATGCCGTGTGCTGCCGCCATCATGTCCCGACTGCTGGGGTGCCACCCTTGGTAGACCTGCTGTTGGGAGTTGGCCTGCTGTCGCCGGATATCCGCCTCGGTCTGCCAATGGGTTGGGCCCGCCACAGATCCGCCTGCACCGAGGCGCGGTTGCTCACTAGCTGACTTGACGTACGCAGGGTGCGTTGCAGCTGACGTCAAAGCGTGCAACGTGCAGGGGGTATTCGAAGGCGCGGTGGTCGCGGGGGCCGAGTTGCTGACGGCACTGCGGGAGATGGGCGTGCGCGATCGGATGAAGTCGGCTGCGAGGGGCGTTGGGATTCGGATGCCGATGCGGTGCGTGGGGTTACGCGGCTAGATGCCGAAGGCGTGCATGAGGCGGGCGGTGGAGCGGGGGGCTATGTCAGCTAGGGCGTAGAGGGTGCGGGTGAAGCGGGGTTCGAAGCGGGGGGTTCGGGTGTGGATGGCGGTTTCGATTCGGTGGGCGGTTTGGTCGGCTTCGAAGGTGGGGTCGGCGCTGTGTTGGGCGGCGTCGATGTCGGTGCGGAAGGCCGGGTAGTGGACGGCGGTTACCTGGATGCCGTGCGGGGATAGTTCGGCGTCGGCGCATTGGCCGAAGGTGGTCCAGGCGGCTTGGGCGCTGGCATAGGAGGCGAAATTCGGTGCGGCGCCGGTGTTGACGTTCCACGGGCCGACATTGATCACGTGGCCGGAGCCGGAGCGCAGCATGGCGGGGAGTAGGCCGAGGGTGAGGCGTAGCGGGCCGAAGTAGTTGGCGGCCATCATCTGCTGGTAGTCGCGGAATCGGTGTAGTGACTGGGTCACCGGCCTTGGCACCGGGCGTCCAGCGGTGTTGATCAGCACGTCGACCGTGCCGAATTCGCTGAGCACCCAGGTGACGAGCTGGTCGACATCGCCGAGCGCCGAAGTGTCGCAGCGGTTCCAGTCCGCCAGTCCGCCGTCCGAGCGGATCTCCTCGCAGGCGGCAATGAGCTCATCGTTGCCGCGCGCTACCAACAGTAGCTGGGCGCCTTGGGCGGCAAGCGCATTCGCGGCGGCACGGCCGATGTCGGAGCTGGCATCGGTGATCAGCACACGCTGGCCGACCAGCGAGCGCTCCGGCGGACGATGACGTTTACGATCGGCGAATCTGACCGGAGCAGCACGAAATTCGGGCATCGGCACAGCAACCTTCACACGCGAACGGGCTGAACACACGCACGGCACCCCACCGGCAGTGCCGAAGCCACCTGTCGCCGCTACCTTCTGGCGACCACATGCGGCCGGTCACAGTATAGGGTTTGCCACCCGGTTGATGGAGCCGTTCGCCGAATGCCCCACGCTCACCCTGTCGCAGGCCTGCACCTCTGGCTGCCGATCGGGCCGCCGCCTGGGGTCCTACCTCACGGCAATCATGTCCCACTCGACGTTCAGCTCCGCAAAGATTGGTCGCCGAGCGGGACATGATGGCGTCGCGTCCTGCGATTTGCCGCACTTATGTCCCGCTCGACGTCGGCTGTCCGAGTCCATCGTCGACTGGACTCGCCGGGGGCCGTGCGAAATGTGTTGCCGAGCGGGAGTACAGGGCTCGCTCGATATCACCGTCGAACAGGGTGCCCCGTTCGGCTACCTCGGTCACGTGAAGGGCTTTGATGCGAGCGATGCGGATCTAGGTGCTCGATGGTTTTCGGCGACCGGGCGAGTTCGCAATCAGGTAGGTGTGGGCTGACGTCAATCCTTATCTTCGGCGTTTTTGTTATCGGCGCCGCATTTCTGCCCCTCGACAGGCTTCAGCGACACCCCTGCTTCACAAAGGACGCCGTACATTGCCTTGCCTTTCTCGTAGTTGAGCTCCACGATCTTGTCATTTTCTTCGAAGCCTGCTTTGAACTTCTTTTTGGCATCGCTTCGGTAGTCTGCCTTTTTCGCCTTATAATCGGTTGACGCCTCCGCGTAGTCACAGATCAGTCGGCGGAAGGGGTTGCTCATTCCCGAGGAATCGTCGTTCTCGATGGACCTCCGGGCCTCCTCGCCGTACCTCGGTGCAAACTCCTGCGAGCCGTCCCGCTTCTTGGTTCCCCTCGCATAGGTCCTGATCTTATTGCGAGCCGTCAGTTCGGCCTCTTCGCCACCGACTAACTCACTTCTGTCGTAGGCTTTCGTGTAGGCTTCCACTTGGTCCGGCGTCAGCTCGAATTTGTCGCAGAAGCGTTCGCCGACGGCGTTCATGTACTGCTTGCTGAGCTCTTTGGTCTCTGCTGGACTTCTTTCTCCTGGTTCCGCGTGCGCGGCAGTGCTGGACGCCACGGCTGCGATAAGCAGCAGGGCAACCGCTGCCGCGCGTGTGTGATGCGAAAGTTTCAAGGTTCCTCCACGGATGATCAGATTCGTACCGAAACAAACGAGATCATGCCCACGGAAATAGTGAGTCCGCAGGGACTCGGGCCCAGCGCTTCGAATGTCAGAGTGTCCGATCAGGGCGCGGTGATTCGCGTCGGAATCAGGTGCTTCATACCGCTCCCTCGATGTGCCGTGGACAGGTCTGCGTGATCAGTCGAGCGAGTACGTGGTTCGAGTCACCGAGAGATTAACGCATCGGCGGTTAGTGGACAAAACTTCTACCGGTGTCCCAAGTATGGACCGGTGCGTCGGCTGGACGATGTTTCGGCAGGTGCCGCGGATGTCGACGAAAAGGGAAGGCTTTTCCATCCAGGACGCCGATGACAACGAATGTCTTATTCCGATAGTGCGCGACCTTGTTCGAAACGCATTTCATTCACTACCGGGTGGAACCTTGGTTTGCGGCGCGGTGACGACACCGTGGAACACCGCCGTGGGAAGGAATGGCCGGGCGGCAGTCACCTCCGGCCCGGCGATCGGTGGAACGCGCCGACCCAGTGACTCGCAGCGCCGGTGTGCGAGCCAGTATCTGCTACCGGCGCGACGACGCTTACTCCTCCGACTCGTAGCGCAACGCGTTCTCCGAGCGACAGATCTCATCGATGCCGGAGACTATGTCGCGCAACAGTTCTGAGGGGAGGGCGGCGGGGCGGAGGCGGCTGGTGAAGGTGATGAGGCCGTGGTCTTCGGGGGAGAGGCCGCGGGTGGCGGATTCGGAGCGCAGGTAGCGGGAGCGGACACCGTAGGTCATCGCGGAGATGACGGTGAAGCAGCCGGTGCGCTCGCGGTGACCGGCGAACAGGTCGTGCAGGCGGTAGAAGACCGAGGTGTAGCTCGACAGTGGCGCGAAGATACCGACCCGGTAGGCGGGTCCGCGTTCGGACGAGCTGAGCGCGGTGTCGGCGAGGTACTCGGCGTCGCGCATGGTTTGCACCTTCGGCGCGAACAGCACCGCGCCCGCCGCGGCGTTGCGCAACGGCATGCCCGCGGGTCCGCTGGCCGCGGACGCGATGACGCCGAGCGACTTTCTCGCACGCGACCCGACCTCGCGCCGCGCCCGCACCGAGCGGGTCGGCGCGGTGGGATGCAGGGTGGACCACTGGCCGAACCGCACCGTCCCCAGCTGCACATGACCGACACCGCCGGGCCGCGCGACCTTCAGCGGCGCGGTGTCGACCCAGCGACCCACCTGCAGCGCCGCGTTGCCCGGCCGCATGATCTCGGCGTAGGCGTGTTCGACGAAGGAGTCGAAGTCGAGGAACCGGTCGGCGTTGGTGGTCAGCCAGGTGCGGTCCTTGTCGATGTCGATCACGTCGAGGGTGAGCGCGGTGATGATGCCTGCGCGCCCGCCGGCGCCGAGGATGCGGTGGAAGCGCTCGGCGTGGTGGGTGCGTCCGCAGGTGCCGATGCGTCCGTCGTTGTCGACGTACTCCAGATCGACGACCTGGTCGATGAACATGCCGTACTTGTGCGACGCGGCGCTCACCCCGCCAACGGACGCGAATCCGCCCGCGGTGATGTCGCGATGGTCGCCGACGATCGGCAGGCCGAGCCCGTGCGCGCCGAGCCGCCGGTCGATGTCGGACAGCTTGGCGCCCGCCTGCACCCGCACCGTCCGCCGCCCCAGATTGATGTCGAGCACCTGATTCATCCGGCGCAGCGACACCACTGTCGGCTGAGCGGGCAGTGTAAGTCCATCGTCCAGTTGCTCGCCGCCGCGCACGGTGAGCGGTTCCGCGCGGCCGCGTGAATCCCGAACCGTGCGAACGACATCCGCCGTATCGCGGGGTAGGTATTCCTCGGCGGAGACAAACTGCGGCGTGCTCATGGCACGAAAGCTACTACAGCGCGGCCCGCGACGCCTCCCCGATCTCGTGTGCTACCGGACGGTCGGTTCGAGTCGCTGGCTGAACAGCACCGATCCGCTCGCATCGCACAGATTGACTGTCAGTTCCCTTGACTTGCCGTCGATCTGTACCTCGCCGAAATGCTGGAAGGCATCCAGCGGAGAAGCGTTCTGCACCGTCGGCGCGTGCACGAACACCGCCTCCGGCCCGAACGTCGCGTCCAGCGGATTCGGCCCGAACGCGCCCGCGTTGAGTGGCCCGGAGACGAACTCCCAGAAATCGTCGAAGTCGGTGAACGCCGCGCGCTCGGGGGCGTAGTGGTGTGCCGCCGTGTAGTGCACGTCGGCGGTCAGCCAGACCACGTTGGTCACCCTGTTGGCCTTGTTCGCCGAGAGCACCTGGGCGATCTCGGTTTCCCGGCCGGACGGCGCGCCGGGATCGTTGTTGGCCGGGCCCTCGAACGCGATCGTGTTCGGCTGTTCACCGTCCTTGACGACCAATCCGAGTGGCAGGTCGTTGGCGATGATCTTCCAGGTGGCCTGCGAGTCGCGCAGGCCCTCGATCAGCCACTTCGTTTGTGCCGCACCGAAGATGTGGCCGTCGGGGCCGTTGTCGGCGTCGTTGGTGTCCTTGTAGGTCCGCATGTCCAGTACGAAGATGTCGAGCAGCGGGCCGTAGGAGATCTTGCGGTAGAGGCGACCGTCGACGGCCTCCTTGGGCTCCACCGGCATCCACTCGTGGAACGCCTGCCAGGCGCGGGTGGCCAGGATGTCCATGCTGCGCTCGGTGTAGCCCTTGGACTCTGCGACGAGGCCGCCGGGGTACCAGTTGTTGACCGTCTCATGGTCGTCCCACTGGACGACCTGGGCGACCGAGGTGTTGAAGCGGAGGTAGTTCTGGTCGGTCAGGTTGTAGGCGTAGGCGCCGCGATATTGCTGGAGGGTTTGCGCGGGCGCGCTTTTCGCCTCGGACACGATGTTGCGCCAGATTCGCCCGTCGGGGAGCGTCACCGATTCCTTGACGGGGTTGTCCGCGTAGATGGAGTCGCCCGAATGGAGGAACAGGTGTGGGTCGCGGGCGGCCATGGTTGAGAAGATCTTCATGCCGCCGAGGTCTGGGTTGATGCCGTAACCCTGGCCGACGACGTCGCCGGACCACTGCAGCCTGATGTCCGACGCGCCGGTGGGCACGGTGCGGAACACGCCGGTGATCGGTTCGGAGGCGCCGCCGTCGTCGCCCTCGAGGGTCACTCGGTAGTGCACTTGCTCGCCCGCGGGTAGGCCGTTGATGCGTACCCGGCCGGTGCCGTCGGAATCCGGGGTGAGCAACGGTCCGGTGAATCGCTTGGCGTTGGTGAATGATTCGGTGGCCGCCGTCTCCACGATCAGCGTCGCGGGACGGTCGGCACGTGCCCAGATCAGCGCGCCGTCGCTGCGCGGGTCACCCACCGCGACACCGTGCGTCAGCACCGGACGCTGCCGGACCAGGGCAGGTCCGTCCGACGAGCACGCGGCCAGCGCGGGGGCGGCAACCAGGCCGAGTGCGGAGGTGCGCAGCAGGGTGCGGCGGGAGAACGTCGAACCAGTCATGGGATCACCCTGGACCAGCTATCTCAACGCAATGTGAACGGGTACGGTCCGGTTGGGTAACGGGGCGGTCTGGGTGGACAGTTTCGCGCCGGTCAGGGGGAATTTCCGGGGGTGGGTGGGGAAAGTGTCCGGGGAGGACGGGTCCAGGTACCGCCACCATCCAGATATGTGCACATGCTGGATGCCGTCAGAGTTCTATTCTGAGCCAATGGATACTGTCGATCGAGGGCTGATCCACGCGCTGCATATCGACGGGCGCGCCGCCTTCCGTGACGTCGCCGCGGTGCTGAGGGTTTCGGAGAACACTGTCGCTCGCCGCTACCGCAAACTGCGTGGTGCGGGCACTGTGCGGGTGGTCGGCATGGTCAACGGCGGGCGTCTTGGCTATGTCTCCTGGACAGTGCGGGTGCGTTGTACGCCGGATGCCGCCGCCTCGGTGGCCAAGGCGTTGGCCGATCGTCCGGACACCTCGTTCGTGTATCTGCTGTCCGGTGGTACCGAGGTGTCCTGCACTGTGCAAGCGGCGAGTAGTCAGGAACAGGAGGCCCTGCTGCTGCAGAAATTGCCGCGTACCAGCCGCGTGGTATCGGTCTCGGCGCATCTGGTGCTGCGCGGATTCGCGTTGCCATCGGGATGGCAAGGTGTGGTGGCGCTTTCGCCGGAACAGGCGGCACGCCTCGAACCGATGCCCGTTGAAACATCCACTGCCGCTGTTGAATTGGATGATGGTGATCGAGCGTTGCTGCGCGCGCTCAACCGGGATGGTCGCGCCACGTATGCGGAACTGACGGCGGTGACCGGGTGGTCGGAGTCGACGGTGAAGCGTCGGGTCGCGGCCTTGCGGCGCACAGGGGTGCTGCAGTTTCATCTTGATCTGCCGCCTGCCGCTATCGGGTTTCGCACCGAGGCGCGGCTGTGGATCAATACCAAGCCCGCGCACGTCGTGGATGTCGCCGAAGCCCTGACTCGCAGGCCGGAGGTCGTTTTCGCCGCGATGACCACCGGCTCGACCAACCTGCTGGTTGCGGTCAACTGCCGCGACGCTACCGACCTGAGCTTGTTCCTGACTGAACGGATTGCTCCACTGCAAGGGATCAATTCGATGGAAACCGCTCCCATCGTCAGGACGATCAAGCGTGCCGGATCGTTGCTGCTCTGACGCTGAAAGTCATTGCGGGACAGTAGCTATCCGATCTGCGGCGGCCGCGACGAGGCGTTGCAGGTGAGTCGACCGCTCGGAATGAGCCGCTGTTCTATGGAGCCCCGCTCGGCGGAACACGGACGCTAGTAGCGGGTTTCGCTCGAGGCGAGCGCCGAGCGGGACATGACGGCGCCGAATCGCGAGACGCCGCGCCGTCATGTCCCGTTCGGCGTGCTGAGGGTGGGATGGCTGTGGGCGCTGTGGGGCGAGCGGACCGCCGCGCTGTGGAAATGCCGAGCGGGACATCGCTGTGCCGAATCGCGACCTACCGCTTGCCGACGCGTAGGTGAGGACGCCGACGGCGACTTACTCGGGCCGACAACGGCTTGGATCCGTTGCACGCCGATCCGTGCGGTCGGAACGCCGAGCCGGACATGGTGGTGTCGAATTGCGGGACCGCCGCGCCGTCATGTCCCGCTCGGCGTGCTGAGGGTGGGATGGCGGTAGGTGGTCGGCGGACCTTCTGCTCGGCCGAGATGGCGAGTGCGACATGGGTGCTGAATTGCTCGCGGTGGTGCCGTTGGTTGGGGGTGCGCCGGATATGGAGAACGCCGCTGGTCAGCTGTTTGGCTGGCCAGCGGCGTTCTGCTGCCTGGAGGCGTTGGTGGAACGGCTCAGCTGGCGGCGGTGTGGGGGATGCGGGTTGCTTCGCGGGGGGCGCCGTTGGGGGTGTTCTTTTTGAGGCTGGCGGCGTAGACGTCTACGTATTCTTGGCCGCCGAGTTGCATGAGTTCGTACATGACCTCGTCGGTGACGGCGCGTTCGACGAAGCGGTTGCCGCCCATGCCGTCATAGCGGGAGAAGTCGATGGGGGTGCCGAACTTGACGGTGACCTTGCGGCGGCGCCAGCGGAACGGTCCTGGCGGGCTCACGTCGTCGGTGCCGATGACGGCGACCGGGATGACGGGGACGCCGGTTTCCAGCGCGAGGCGCGCGAGGCCGGTCTTGCCTTTGTACAGGCGGCCGTCGGGGGAGCGGGTGCCCTCCGGGTACAGGCCGACGAGGCGGCCCTGATCGAGCAGCTTGCGCGCGGCGTTGAGGGCGTCCTCGGCCGCGTCGGCGCCGGTGCGGTCGATCGGGAACTGGCCGGAGGTGGTGAAGAACCACTTCTGGAACGCGCCCTTGATGCCAGGGGTGTTGAAGTATTCGGCCTTGGCCAGATAGTTGATTCGCCGCGGACTCAGCAGCGGCGCGAACAGCCAGTCCGCGAAGGAGAGATGGTTACCCGCCATGATCGCCGGACCGTCCGCCGGGATGTTCTCCACACCCTCGACCGTCGGCCTGTTGTAGAGATGCATGAACGGTCCCAGCAGCACGTACTTCAGCAGCCAGTAGAACATGACGTCCTTCCCCCGGGACCGGGATAGAGGCGGGCACCTGCGTCAGTCGCCGACTTTACCTTTGGAGCTAGATCACATCCAACCGCAGCGGCGAATCTCACCACACTCTGCCATGAGCGAGCGGACGCGCCGTAATCGGCGACCGGCCGCGGATTCCTCGGCGACCGGAATGTGGTCCTCGGCGACCGAAGCAAGCGTTCGATAATCGAATACCACTGTCGCGGGCAACGAAACGTCGACCACCCGAGTTGGGTGCTGCTGCTTCATGATCAGCGGGCTTGTCGCCGGAGCGGCGGGGTCAATGGCTGCGGGCTACTCGGGAGGATTTGCGTTCGGTTTCGATCAGGGCGGCGCGGGCGAGGTCGGCGGCGCCGATCATGCCAGCGGCCTCGCCTAGTTGGGTGGTGCGGATGCGGGCGAGGGGGCGGTGGCCCGCGCCGGTTACCGAGCGGGCGTATTCCTCGCGGGCTTCGTCCAGGAACAAGGGGGCGGAGCTGCTGACGCCGCCCGCTATGACGACCAGGTCGGGGTCGAAGATATCGCTGACGAAGGCCAGGCCGAGGCCGAGCCAGCGGGCGAAATCCTCCATGACGCGCACGGCGAGCGGATCGCCGTCCTGCGCCGCGTTGGCGACGCGGCGGCCGGTGAGTGAGCCCGGGTCGCGGTAGACGTCCTTGGCCAGGACGGAGCGGACCGGGTCGGTGGCCAGCATTTCGATCGCGGTGTCGGCGAGTGCTGTTCCGCTGCAGTATCTTTCCCAGCAGCCGTGCTTGCCGCATGGGCAGGCGCGGCCCTGTGGGACGACCTGTAGGTGGCCGAGTTCCGGTGCGACGCCGTGGGTTCCGCGATACAGCCGACCGTCGATGAGCAGCGCGGCGCCGATGCCGGTGCCGATCGCGATGAGCACCACATTGTGCCCGCCCGCGGCCGCGCCGAACCGATATTCGGCCCACATGGCGGCGTTGGCGTCGTGCTCGAGGATGACGGGCAGCTCGAGCCGTTCGGTGAGCCGCTGCGCGACAGGGGTGTCCTGCCAGGGCAGATGCGGGGCGAAGCGGACGGTGGAGCGGTCGCCGGTGATGAACCCGGCGACGGCCAAGCCCACCGCGCCGATCGGGTGTCGTTCGCACAGTTCACGGACGGAGCGGGCGAGGGCGTCCTCGAGTGCCTTGGCCGAATGCGGGGTCGGCGCCTGGACGGTGTCGAGTACCTCGCCGCTGATATCGATCACGGAGGCGCGAATGTTGGTGCCGCCGACGTCGATTCCGACGGTCAGCGGTCGCGCACCTGCTATGCGGTGCGTCATGCCTTGATCGTCACAGGGATGCTGACATAGCGGGAACGCTTGGGTGCCCGCGATGTGTGTTGTCCGGCAACGGATTCCGCGCCGGTTGAATCATCCTGTGGCACACCATGATTGTGCGTATGACCACCTGTTTGCTCCGGCTCCGGCATGACCGGATCGACCGGTACTCCGGCCAACGCCTCGCGCAGCACCGTCACGATGGCGGTGCCGTGATCGGCCACCGTCTGGAGTACCTCGTGGTGCTGACCACGCATCAGCGCCGCCGCCGCGCAGACGGGACACCAACTGCAACTCGACCACTCCACCTGCCCGTCGGCGGCCTGGCGCAACACCGGCTCAACGCGCTCGAGCACAGCTTCGGCGAGCAGCTTCAATTCAGCGGCGAACTCGGCCATGCCGTCCACCGGATCGCGTTCTCCCGCAGAACTTTTCGGTTGTCCGTCCGTGTCATCGGCGCCCCGCCTGGAATCGTGCGTGGATCGATCACCGGGCCCGTCGGATGCCAGATCGTCCGGTCCGCCAGCGGTTCGGCCGGAGCCACGCGCGGTTCGATCACCGCTCGCATCCCAACTGTCCTGGTGGGAACCGGTCCGATCCTCGCTGTCCCCCTCGGGATTACCGGGCCGATCACCGTTCACGTCGCGCCCTCCGGCATCCCGCCGGAAGAACCCGCCCGTCCGATCACCGCTCATCGCCGCTACCTTCGGGCCATAACTGCGGGTCAGGGCGGAAGCGCACCACGAGGTGTCCGCCGTCGAGTTCGGCACCGTCGACCGTGCACCGCCGCAATACCGGCGCAAGACGAACTCGCCGCCGGACACCGTCCGCTCCCACGATCAAATCGTCCTCCACTCGGCCAAGTCGCAGCGTCGCCGCGTCGACGACGGGCAGGGGCATCCGCAGTGTGTATATCGCGTGCAGCCCGGTGCCTGATTCACATCGAACCACCGGTTCGCCGGAACTCGCGTCAACCTCCGCCGGACTGTCGCTCAGCATAGGTCCTGTGTCGCCGGTGTTCCTGTTCGAGTCCACCGCGTACGACAGGGCCGCGAGCGAGGTCAGTCCGATCGGCTCGGGTCCGGTGTGCTGTGCGATCAGCAGCGGAATACCCGGCATGGAACGTTCTAATTCGGCGATGGCGGAGAGCTGTTCGCCGCGCCGGTTCAGATACCAGTGCACCGCGGGGTGCGCGGCGTCGAGCGGGACGGCCGGGTCGAGCGGCGCGGTCGGTGGCAGCACCTTGTTGACCACCACCGCGTCCAGCCGTAACCCGAGCAGCGCGGCGGCGGAGCGGACCCGCTCGGACTCGGCAAGCGTCACCCGCTCGGCGACGGTGATCAGCCACGCGCCGGTGCGCTGATGGTCGGCGAGCAGATCGCGGACCTCGGTGACCGCCTTGACGATCCGTTCGACGGTCGCGGCCAGGATCGCGCGCCGCAGGTCGGTGCCGACCGTGCTCATCGCCCTGGCGTGCGGCGGCCAGACTCGCTCGAGATAGCCGAGCAGGGTGTCCGGCGCGGTGATGATGCGGAGCATGTCGGCCGACGGCGGACAGTCGACGACGATCACATCCCAGTCGTCCTCGTTCGCGAACTGGGTGATCTCGACCAGCATCAACAGTTCCTGCACGCCGGGCAGACCGGTCAGCTCCGCGGGATCGAGTGCGGCGAGGTCGATGCCGTGCTCGTGTCCGGTGCCCGGTGACAGCACGCGGAGCACGTCGCGGAACCGATCCTCCAGCAGCGCAAGGGAATCCACCTCGATCACGTCGAGGCCGGGCAGCACGTTGGCGATCCCGGTGACGGTGCCAGGATCGTGCGGGAAACGGAAGCCGAGCGCGTCGCCGAGCGAATGCGCCTGGTCGAGCGAGGCGACCAGCACGCGGCTACCCGCCCTGGCATAGGACATAGCGGTGGCACACGCCAGCGTCGTCTTGCCTACCCCGCCTTTGCCGATGAACAGTTCGACCCGGGTCGTGTGCGTCGTCAGCCTTCGACCCGTTTCTTCAGTTCTTTCAGCGCGGTATCGGTGATCACCTTCTCGGCCTTGCGTTTGAACATGCCGATCATCGGGATGTTCAGGTCGACGGTCAGCGTATACACGACCTCGGTGCCACCGTCGGGCTGATCGATGAGTTCGTAGGTGCCGTTCTGCGCCTTCTGCAGCTCACCGCTGACCAGCGTCCAGCTGACCGCTTTGTTGTCCGGGCGCCAGGTGTAGGAAAGGACGTAGCTGTCCTTGACCACGCCCGCGTCGAGCACGAATCGCGCGGTGCGCGCCCGGCCGTCCGGTCCCTTTTCCTGTACTTCGACGGATTTCGCCGCCGAGACCCACTCGGGGTAGGACGCCAGGTCGGCGATGACGGACATCACCTGCTGCGACGGGGCCTCGATGATGATCGACCTCTGGGTCCTGTCGGCCATGGCGGACAGCGGTTCCTTTCAGGGGCTGGTTGAACGTCAGGAGGCGTGTGCGGGTGCGACACCGGCCGGGCGACCTGCCTCCAGCCGGGATTTCAGTTCGAATGCCATGTTGCGGCCCGCGACGCGGCGCGCGCGGTTGGCGGCGGCCATCCGGTTCGGCGGGAGCGTCGGCTGCGGTTCGGCGTGCAGGAAGTAGTGCACGATCACCCCGTCCAACGCAGGCTGCAACCAGACTTCCATGGTTCCGTCAAGCGCGCCGGCCACGGTCCAGCGGATTCCCTTGTCGCCTCGGTCTTCTCGGACGACCAAGGTCAGGTCGGGCCACCAGCGGCGCCAGTTGTTCGGTGCCGATAGGACATCGGCGACGGCGATCCCCGGCGCGGCGACGAACGTTTGATCGGCGACCTGGATAGTGGTCACGATGCCGCCTCGCTAGCACTCGGCTCCGTCGTGCCCACCGGCGCTGTGTCTATGGTTCGCTCGCTGCGCTCCCTCACGTAGGTGAGCGTATCGGATCGGGCCAGCCAACTCGCAGCAGTGATCACGCAACCGGCGGAGCGGCGCATCTGCCAGCGTTGCGCTAGGAAGGCGCTGTCCGCCTTCATCGACGCGTCACCGCAGCAACTGGCGCAGTCGTACGCCATGGGTGTCCCAGCGCCAGCGGTCCTCGACGAAGGCGCGGCCCGCGGCGCCCATGCGGGCGGCCGCGTCGGGGTCGGAGAGGATGTCGACCAGGGCGTCGGTGATCTGCTGGACCGAGCGTCCGTCTACTACGCGCCCGGTTTCGCCTTCGATGACCGTTTCCGGCGCGCCGCCGGAGCGCCCCGCGACGACCGGGACGCCGGAGGCGGAGGCTTCGAGGTAGACGATGCCGAGTCCTTCAACGTCGAGGCCAGCGCCGCGGGTGCGGCATGGCATGGCGAAGACATCGGCGAGGGTGTGGTGGGCGGCGAGCTCGCCGGAGGGGACACGGCCGGTGAAGATGACGTCGTCGGAGACGCCGGCGGCGATGGCGAGTTGGCGCAGCTTTTCCTCGTAGGGTCCGCCGCCCGCGATCACCAGGACCGCGCCGGGGACCCGGTCGCGGATCTCGCGCATGGCGACGATCAGCGCGTCCTGGCCTTTGCGGGGGACCAGGCGGGACAGGCACAGGATGGTCGGGCGGTCGTCGAGTCCGTAGCGGTCGCGCAGTTCCGCGCGCGCGGCCGGGTCCGGGCGGAACGCGTCGGTGTCGACGCCGGGCGGCAGGTACTCCAGCGCGGCGTTGCGCCCGAACGCCGAGGCGAAGCGGCCCCTGGTGTATTTGCTGACGTAGGTGATCACGTCGGTGTGCTCACCGATCTGGCGCAGCGCCTGCCTGGCGCCGGGCAGCATGGACCAGCCGACCTCGTGCCCGTGCGTGCTGGCCAGGATGCGTTCGGCACCAGCGCGGCGCAGCACCGGCGACATCAGCGCGAGCGGCGCGGCGGCGCCGAACCAGACGGTGTCGCACTTCTCGCTGCGCAGCAGTCGCGCGGCCCGGCGCATCACCAGCGGGGTCGGCAGCATCAGCGTGGTGGGGTGGCGGACCACCTGAAACTTCTGTTTGGCATCGAACTTCAGGTGGCTGTCGCCGCGCCAGCGTGGGGCGTACACGACGAGATCGTCCGGCGGCAGCTGACCGGCCAAGGCATGCAGATAGGACTGAATACCACCCGGCCGCGGCGGGAAATCATTGGTCACCAGCAGAGTTCGGGCCATGGTGACAACCTACTGTGTTGGATTTTCCGCGCCTGCGCGTGGCGTGTTCGTTGGCCCGGGTGTCCCTATCCGAGCGGCCGAACGGGCGCACATCAAACTGTCTGTGTTGTCAGCCAATTGCGCCAGTCGGCGACGAAATCGGCGCGGCTGGTGCCGAGCACGGTGTGCAGGATCTGGTCTTCGGTGGCCGGGGTTTGGCGGGCCGCGGCGATCTGGCGGTAGAGCTCGACGAGGCGGGATTGGTCGTATTTGTCGGCGATGTAGGCGCAGACGGACCAGGCCTGTTCGTAGATTCCGGCGGCGTTGCGGCCGGTGAAGTCGGGGTCGGCAGGGAGGTCGCCGGGCAGCTCGTGCAGGCGCGCTTGCACGGTGAGGGTGGGGGCGATGTCGGCGAAGCGGTGGCCCTGGCCACGGTGCGCGGTGTAGTCGGCGAAACCCTCGAGCATCCACAGGGGTGCGCCGTCGCGGGTCTCGGCGCGGGTGGCGATGTGGGTGAGTTCGTGGCGGAGCAGGGTGCGCAGGCCCTCGGGGTCGAGGCGGCGGCCCGCGTCGGGGCTGAACACGATGCGCTGGCCGGTCGGTCGGGTGCCCGGGATGAGCGGGTCGGCGACGGAGGCGGCGGCGACCTCGGCGGACATGCTGCCCGCGTGCACGAGTCCGGCGAATTCGGAGGGGGAGGAGGCGACGACGACCGTGGTTGCCTGCGCCCAGTCCGTGCCCCACACGTCGTTGACCGCGGTGGTCGCGGCGGGGAGTTCGCGTTCGAGGACGTCGATTTCGATGCGCTGGGCGGGATGGCCGACGACCAGGGATTGCTGTCCGTCGCCGGTCGTCACCTGGCGGGCGACGATCGGGCCGAACGGTTCGATGCTGCGGCGCACCTCGGCCAGCCGCGGGTCGGTGGCGGGGGCTTGGCCGACGGCGTCGGCGGTCGCCTGTGCCGCATGCGGTTTCGGTAGTAGTGCGGAGTTCGGCAGCATGACGAGTGCGCCGCAGAAACCGGTCAGCGTGATGACCATCGCGACGGTGAGGCAGAACTCGAAGCGTCGTCGCGCGGACCACCATGCGCGGAGTCGGCGGAGGTCGCTCACGACCGTGCCTCGCTGGTACTCGGCGTCATCATGCGTGGGGCGCGGGACGTCATGATTCGCACACTCATGACTGCACCTCCGCCATCAGGACAGATCTGGGTGGGTATCGGACAGGTTATGCCCATTCATAGTTGATCAGAATCGCCGAGCGGAGTTGTACGGTGTCGAACCCATCGGCGCGACAGCGACCGGGACACCGAAGGTGGACGCGTGCAGCATGAGTCCGTTGCCGGCGTAGATGCCGACGTGGGAGATGTCGGAGTAGAAGAACACGACGTCGCCGGGCTGCAGATCGTCCTTGGCGACGGGCGTGCCGTAGGTCGCCTGCGCGGAACTGGTCCTCGGCACGTTCTTGCCGACCTGTTTGAACGCCCACTGCACGAGCCCGGAGCAGTCGAACTGGTTCGGGCCGGTCGCGCCCCACACGTAGGGGTCGCCGATGCGGGTGAGGCCGGCGGCGAGGGCGCTGGTGCCGCTGCCGGGTACCAGTCCTTGCAGCAGGGTGTCGCGGTCGAAGCCGGGCGGGAAGGGCGAACCGGCGAGCGCGGACCTGTCCTTGGTGGACAGCGAGCCCCACGCCTGCACCACCTGGGCGATGGCGCCGCCGAGGTCGCTGCGCTTGCGTTCCAGATCGGCGCGCACCGTGTCGGCCTTGTCGGCGGCGGAGCGGGCTTCGTCGGCGGCTCTGCGTGCGACCGTCTCGGCGGCGTTGGCGGAGTCGGTCGCGACCTTGTATTGGTCGAGCTGTGCTGAGGTCTGCGAGGCGAGCACGTCCAGCGTCGACATCTGGTCGAGCAGCTGCTGCGGGGAATCGCTGACCAGCACGGCGAACAGCCGATTGGTGCGTGCGCCCTGGTAGGCGGCGATCGCGGTGCGGTCGATGATCGGCTGGTACTTGCGCACTTCGTCGCGGGCGCGGTTCACCACGTCGGTGCTCGCGGCCAGCTTGGCGTCGGCGTCGCGCTGGATGACCTGCTTGGCGTCGAGGTCGGACTGGGCGTCGAGCGCCTGCTGGTTGAGTTGCTCGGACTGCCGCGATAGGTCGATCATCCGCTGCACGGCCTCGGTGGCCGTGGTCGGGAGTGCGACCGGATCAGCTCCGGCCGGACTGCCACCGTAGAGGGCGGTGGTGGCCAGGACTCCGGCCGCCAGTGCCCCTCCGACCAGACGTCGTGTGCCATGTCTCCGGTGTGCAACCACAGCCTGCCGTGCCCCGCTCTCTCGTGAAACGATCTCTCTGGAACCGACGATCTGAACCGACGAGCCCCTGTCTACGAAATACGAGGTTTGCGATCGGCGTGCCTCGGGTACTTCGAGAAGGTCTCGATTAGGTTACGGAACGGCCTAGGTCTGTGTCCAGTAGAGAACAAAATGATCACAGGCCCCGTCAAGGGGTCGGGCCGCGACGTACGGCCCGACCAGCGGTTTCTCAGAAGCGACGGGCTCCGGCGACCGGCATCGAGGAGATCGGGGCCACCTGCACGGGCGTTCCGGCGGTGGACGCGTGCACGACATTGCCGTCGCCGGCGTACAGGCCGGAGTGGCCGCCGCCGTAGAACGACACCAGGTCGCCCGGCTGCAGGTCGTCCATCGAGACCGGGCTGCCGGCGGACAGCTGGGCGCCGCTGGTGCGCGGCAGCTCGAGGCCGGCCTGCTCGTAGGACCACTTGACGAGGCCGGAGCAGTCGAACGCGTTCGGGCCGGCGGCGCCGTACACGTACGGTGCGCCGAGCTTGCTCATGGCGGCGTCGAGGGCTTCCTCGCCGATCGTCCGCTTCGGGGCGACGAACGGCAGCGGCGCCTGGCCCGGTAGCTCGATGCCGGGGATGCCCTGCGGGATCTGGATCTCGTTCGGCACCTCGAAGGTTCCAACACCGGGGATGGTCACCGGCTGGGCCGATGCGGGGGCGGCCGGAAGCAGGAACGCGCCGATGGTGGCAGCGCCGACGGCCCCGGCGGCGATGGCACGCTGCGCCGATCGCTTGACGGATGTGGTCGTCATGATGCGGTACTCCCAATCTGCCCCACGACGCCGCACCCTGACTGGTGCTGCGGACTTCGTGTCGTTCGCACCGAGTTGGTGCGTCGGACTCCGTGAGGTCTCGAAAAGGTTACGAACACATCACGGGGGTTTGTAAAGTCCGCCTCCTGCCAAATGCGTGCGCGGGTGTGAATTCACGCTTAATCAGTGTGAGATATGTCCCAACAATCACGAAAAGATAACGACGCGTTGTCGTCGGCGAGCTTCCCGGCCGCTATCTCGGTCAGCGATGCCATGGCCGGAGGGCCGTCGGAAGTGAACCGTTTGGACATTTCCCCAGGTCGCTACGTTCATCTCGGGGACATGTACGGGTCGAACACTGGCCAGTTGGCCAACTCGCTGTGATCGGTCACAGCGAGCCCGAAGCGGCCCGTCCGCGTTGCCCGACACGCCCGAGTGATTGATACGTTTTATGTGACAATGTGAGCTGCATCACTTTTCGGCGTTCTAGATCATTTCATGGGTACCAAAACTTAAATACGCACGGCGTAATTCTGAAATCTCCTGGGGTTTTCGTGTGCGCTGAAGTCTGTCCGCGCGCGCCCGTCCTTGTCGGACCCGCCCTCTACGCTCCAGCCCGTGTCCGTCCCCGCGCCACGCAAGGCCGCCGCTCAGCAGTTGGTCTTCGATGACCTCGACACGCCCCTGTACGACACCACCTTCGTGGTCGTCGACCTGGAGACCACCGGGACCAGTCCGGGCGCCGACGCGATCACCGAGATCGGCGCGGTCAAGGTGCGCGGCGGTGAGGTGCTGGGCGAGTTCGCCACCCTGGTCAATCCGGGACGGGCGGTGCCGCCCGCGATCGTGCAGGTCACGGGGATCACCACCGCCATGGTGTACGCGGCGCCGACCATCGCGTCGGTGCTGCCCGGTTTCCTCGAGTTCGCCTCGGGCGCGGTGCTGGTCGCGCACAACGCGCGGTTCGATATGGCGTTCCTGCGCGCCGCCGCGGCGGCCAGTGACACGGCATGGCCCGTCGCGACCGTCCTGTGCACCGTGAAGCTGGCTCGCCGCGTGCTCAATCGGGATGAGGCACCCTCGGTCCGGTTGAGCGCGCTTGCTCGGCTGCTCGGCGCGAGCACGCAGCCGACGCACCGGGCCCTGGACGACGCGCGGGCGACCGTTGACGTGCTGCACGCGCTGATCGCCCGGGTCGGCAATCAGGGCGTGCACAGCCTCACCGAGTTGGTCGACTATCTACCCGACGTCACCCCGCGCCAGCGTGCCAAGCGCGTCCTCGCCGCCGATCTGCCCGCGAGCCCCGGTGTGTACCTGTTTCGCGGCCCGGCCGATGAGGTCCTCTATATCGGCACGGCGGTGAATCTGCGGCGTCGAGTACGCAATTACTTCACCGGCTCGGAGACCCGCGGCCGGATGAAGGAGATGGTGTCCCTGGCGACCAGGGTCGACCACGTCGTGTGCGCGCACGCGTTGGAGGCCGGGGTCCGCGAACTGCGACTGCTCGTCGCGCACACCCCGCCGTACAACCGTCGCTCCAAGTTCCCCAAGCGCGCCTGGTGGATCACGCTCACCGACGAACCCTTCCCGCGATTCTCCATCGTCCGTACTCCGAACCGAGATGCGTTGGGGCCCTTCAACTCCCGCGCTGACGCAACCGAACTGGCCGTGATCATCGCGGAATACACCGGCCTGCGCACCTGCAGCACTCGCCTGCCCAAGAGTGGCACGCACGAGTGCCCGCCAGCGATCGTCGGCGGCTGCCCCGCGGCAGTCAGCGGCACTCCTATTAATACAGAGGAATACGCACCGGCCCCCGCGCTCGTGCGCGCCCTGTTCGCGGGCTACTCCGACGCACCGCTGCGCACCATGCTCGACCACATCGAAACCCATTCCCGCGCTGAACATTTCGAAGCGGCCGCCCGGTTGCGCGACCGTACCGCCGCCGTCGTCCGCGCCCTGTACCGCACCCAGCGCCTAGCCGCCGTAGCGCGCATCGCGGAACTCATCGCCGCCCACTCCGACGGCGCGGGCGGCTGGGAGTTCGCCGTCATCCGCTACGGACGCCTCGCTGGCGCGGGAAACGCGGCGCGCGGGGTGCCCCCGATGGCCGTCGTCGAACAGATCGTCGCCGCCGCCGAAACAGTCGTCCCCGAGGGCGGCGTGTCCGCTCAGGTCCAGATCACGGTTCAAGATCATGGGGAACTGGTGGCGGCAAATCGCGAGAAGCTTCCGCCACCAGTTCCCCATGATCTTGAACAACGCCCAAACGGCGACAGCCGCACTCTTTCTGGGGATCCGCACCTCGACGTGACGGGCTCCGTCGCCGCGGAGGTGGTCGACGTCGCGGCTCGGGATTGGGTGCCGGTGAATGTGCCGCCGTTGCGAGGGGCTTCGCCTGAAGAGGCGGCGCTTGTCGCGCGGTGGCTT
Source organism: Nocardia sp. NBC_01499 (assembly GCF_045040275.1). NCBI lineage: Bacteria > Bacillati > Actinomycetota > Actinomycetes > Mycobacteriales > Nocardiaceae > Nocardia > Nocardia sp. NBC_01499. The sequence continues at coordinate 8,598,949 of NZ_CP109426.1, forward strand.
GCGCGGGCGGGGGTGCGGATCGTGCGGACCAGTGCGGGGTATCGGGAGCCGATGTATGGGGCCGCGCGGTGGTTGGGGTGGGCGGACGTGGCGGATGCCGCGGCGCGGGCGCAACCGGCTGAGGACGAGTACATCGACCGCTTAGGCTGAGCGCATGATTACCGCGATCGTGATGATTGACGCCGACAATGGCCGCATTCCCGAGACCGCGCAGGCCGTTGCGGACACCGAAGGTGTTGCCGAGGTGTACTCCTGTGCGGGCGATGTGGATCTGATCGCGATCGTGCGGGTGCGCGACCACGAGCAGATCGCCGAGGTGGTGACCAACCGGCTCGACAAGGTCGCCGGTGTCGCGCGGACCACCACGCACATCGCGTTCAAGTCCTACTCCAGCGCGGACGTGGAAGCCGGGTTCTCGCTGGGCGAGTGATCAGCCGATGACCATCGACTTGCCGGTGAAGTTACCGCTGTCGCGCGGCGCGAGCACCCCGGTCGAAACGCCCTCGCAGGTGGCGTCGGCATAGACGGTCACCACGCTGTCGGTGTCGTTCTGGAAGTCGCGGATCGCGTCCTCGCCGAGCAGCACGCACCCGGTTCGGCCGTTGTAGTTCACGCCGCCGACAAACAGCCCGCAACCGTCGGCAACGGCCAGCGGCGCGGCGGCGCACACAGCCGCCACCGAAAGGCTCCCGAGAACTGCACGAACGCTGCGTCGCATGCTGTGCTCCTCGCCGGTCGAGCCGTCCGGCACAAGCCCGCGCCGAGTCGGCTATGTAATGGAGGTGCCAATCTAGCTACCGCGCTGACCATATCTTATGCGCGCTAGCTATTTCCGCGCCTCGCGTTCAGCGCTGATCCGGCGACCTGGAACTCGGGCTGACCCAGCGACCCCGGGACTCGGGCTGATCCGGCGACCTGGCACTCGGCGAGCGATACCCCGCGCCGGGCCCGTCGGACTACCCGGCTGGTGGGTACTCACCCTGTGCCCGCCGCATCGGCAGCCGCGCCGCATGTTTCGCCGCGCCCGAATGGCTGGCCATTGTGTGTGCGCTACCTATTTGTGCGTCTCGGGCTCCGCGCTGACCCTGACACTTGGGCTGACCCAGAACTCAGGCGAGCCCGAGTCTGTGACCGCGCTCGACGTGAGGCTGGTGCTTGACCTGGGACAGTCGCTCGACGTGAGGCTGGCGCTCGACCTGAGACCGGTGCTCGACTTGAGGTCGGCGCTCGACCTGAGACCGCGCTCGACGTGAGGCTGGCGCTCGACGTGAGGCTGGTGCTCGACTTGAGCCTGGCGCTCGACGTGAGGCTGGCGCTTGACCTGGGACAGTCGCTCGACGTGAGGCCGGTGCTCGACGTGAGACCGGTGCTCGACGTGAGGTCGGTGCTCGACCTGAGACCGCGCTCGACGTGAGGCTGGCGCTCGACGTGAGACCGGTGCTCGACGTGAGGTCGGTGCTCGACCTGAGACCGCGCTCGACGTGAGGCTGGCGCTCGACCTGAGACCGGTGCTCGACTTGAGGTCGGTGCTCGACCTGAGACCGCGCTCGACCTGAGACCGCGCTCGACGTGAGCCTGGCGCTTGACCTGGGGCTGGCGCTCGACTTGAGGTCGGTGCTCGACCTGGGACCGGTGCTCGACTTGAGGTTGGCGCTCGACCTGAGACCGCGCTCGACGTGAGGCTGGCGCTCGACTTGAGCCTGGCGCTCGACGTGAGGTTGGCGCTTGACCTGGGACTGCGCTCGGCCTGAGACCGGCGCTCGACATGAGGCTGGCACTCGACCCGAGACGGCATTTGCCCTGAGACCGGCACTCGCCAGCGGAGTAGGTCAGCGGTTGCCGAGGGTGACGGTCAGTTTCGTCCATCGTTCGAGTAGGGCGGCAGCGTTGCCCGAATCGATGGCTTCGGCGGCGCGTTCGAGTCCGCCTGCGAGCGCGTCGTGCACGTCGGCGTCGAAATCGACTGTGCCCTGGGACAAGTCGTAGGCGACGATGGCTGCGGCGGAGTTCACCAGGACCGCGTCGCGTACCGCGCCGCTGGTTCCGGCGAAGACGCTGCGCGCTACGCCCGCGTTGAGTTCGGCGTCGCCGCCGCGCAGCGCCTCGAGGCCGACGCGGGGGATGCCGAGGCGGGTCGGGTCGATGGTGGTTTCGCGCATCTGGCCGCCGGATACGACCCATGCGTTGGTGGTGTCGGAGGTGGTGATCTCATCGAGTCCGTCGTTGCCACGCACCACCAGCGCGCTTGCGCCACGTCCGGCGAACACGCCCGCGATCACCGGAAGCAGGTCGACGAACGCGCAGCCGACCAACCCGGCGCGCGGTTGCGCCGGATTCGTCAGCGGCCCGAGCACATTGAAGACAGTGGGAATGCCGATTTCCTTGCGTGCCGCACCCGCGAAACGCAGCGCGGGATGGAATACCGGCGCGAAACAGAACCCGATCCCGACCTCGCGCACGCAGCGCGCCACCGCCTCCGGCCCGAGCACCAGCCGCACACCAAGCGACTCGAGCACGTCGGCGCCGCCGCTCTTGGACGAGGCCGCGCGATTACCGTGCTTGACCACCGGCACTCCGGCCGCGGCGACCACGATCGAGGACATGGTGGAGATGTTCACCGAACCGGATCGGTCGCCGCCGGTGCCGACGATGTCCACCGCGTCGCCGTCGATGTGCACCAGCCTGGCGTGTTCGAGCATGCCGGCGGCGAGGCCGGTCAGCTCGGCGGGCGTCGGGCCCTTGATCTTCATGGCGACGCCGAACGCCGCGATCTGGGCGGGGGTGGCGTTGTCCGACATGATCTCGTCCATCGCCCATGCCGTGTCGTCCGCGGCCAGGTCGCCACCGTCGGCGAGGGTTCCGAGCACCTGGGGCCAGCTGCGCACGCTCATGAACTTACTTTCTCCCGTCACACTGGTTTCACACCAGTTTGTCGCGGTGCAGCTTACTGCGCGCTGTCGGGGGAGGACCCGTCGTTAAATCGTGCCGGTCACCACGAAGGCTGACGTACCTATCAAGGCCCTGATTGCTCGTCCACAACACGGGGCTGCAGCGCGTCCCACCCATCGGCGGTACCCTCATGCCGCTGCGCAAGCCCGGCCATCCGCGAACGCTCCTGCGAACAATGCAACGCGTCGAGCACCTGAACCCGCTGCAGAATCACCCGCTCCAGCGCATCCGTCCCCGGCCCACCAACCTGCGGCGCGGGCGCATACCCGTCCTGCGCGGCGATCGCGCACACCGCCTCGACCTGATCCGGCGGTATCCGCAGATGATGCCGCAGCACCGCGTCCGCGCCGGACTCCAGCTCGGTCGCCCGCGCCAACGCCGCCGAACAGGCCTCGGCGTCATCGAAACTCGCCGCGACCACCACCAGATCGGCCCGACTCGGATCCAGCGGCGCCGGACCGCCTCGCCCGAACAATCGACGCCATACACGCGGTGCCACATCGCCTCCATCTCAGCTTTTACTTACGCACACCTGTCATGCTGTGGTCCAGCTACCCGAGGGCACGCGGACCCGGCACGCGAATACGTCCCGACCGACGCCGCCAGGGCGAGGGCGGGCCGACTTCAACACGCCGAGCCCTGGTCGAGAGCCTGTCTGTCCGTGGGTTTTCCGACACGGAGACACAAGTTTCGCACCCGGGTACTTGTGTCGTACTACGACGAGTCATACTTACCCCCGTGACGACCGCAGTAGGGACCCCCGGATCGGCCATTACCCAGCGTGTGCACTCGCTGAATCGGCCCAACATGGTCAGCGTCGGTACCATCATCTGGCTGTCCAGCGAGTTGATGTTCTTCGCCGGCCTCTTCGCGATGTATTTCGTCGCGCGCGCCCAGGCGCACGGTGTCTGGCCGCCGGAACCGACCGAGTTGAACCTCAAGCTCGCCGTGCCGGTCACTACCGTGCTGGTCGCGTCGTCGTTCACCTGCCAGATGGGCGTGTTCGCCGCGGAGCGTGGCGACGTGTTCGGCCTGCGCCGCTGGTACGTCGTCACCCTGATCATGGGCGCGATGTTCGTCGCGGGTCAGGGCACCGAGTACCACGCGCTGTACCAGGAGGGCACCTCGATCTCGAGCAGCGCCTACGGCTCGGTGTTCTTCATCACCACCGGTTTCCATGGTTTGCACGTCATCGGCGGTCTGATCGCGTTCGTGTTCCTGCTGATCCGCACCAAGGTCAGTAAGTTCACCCCCGCCCAGGCCACCGCCGCGATCGTCGTCTCGTACTACTGGCACTTCGTCGACATCGTCTGGATCGGGTTGTTCGCCACGATCTACTTCGTCCGCTGAGTCGGGCATACCCCAGTCTTTTGCACACGTCGGTTCCGTCTACTCCAAAGGGACACAGATGAGTTCATCTCCCCCGTCAGCGCCAGAGCCCGCAAGCAACGGGAACGGCGAGGCCAGCAAGACACGCAGGCAGCGCCGCGTTCGCCGTCGCATCGCGGGTGGGCTCGCGCTGTTGGTGGGCCTCGTCGGAGCAGGCTTCCTGGCAGCGGCTTTGACGCCGGACCCGCAGCGGGCAACCGCGAACGAGGATTCGTCGGCGCTGATCCGCGAGGGTAACCAGCTCTACGACACGTCTTGCATCACCTGCCACGGCGCGAACCTGCAGGGTGTGCAGGACCGCGGCCCCAGCCTCATCGGTGTCGGTGAGGCCGCCGTCTACTTCCAGGTGTCCTCCGGCCGCATGCCGATGGCCCGCAACGAGGCCCAGGCGCAGCGCAAGCCACCGAAGTTCGACGAGCACCAGACCGACGCGCTGATGGCGTACGTGGCGGCCAATGGTGGCGGCCCGACCGTGGTGCGCGACGCGAACGGTCAGATCGCGCAGGAGTCGCTGCGCGGCGACGATATCGCCCGCGGTTCGGAACTGTTCCGGATGAACTGCGCCTCCTGCCACAACTTCACCGGCCGCGGCGGCGCGCTGTCCTCCGGTAAGTTCGCACCCCCGCTGGAGCCCGCCTCCGAGCAGCAGGTCTACGACGCGATGATGACCGGCCCGCAGAACATGCCGAAGTTCTCCGACCGGCAGCTGACGCCGGAAGAGAAGCGCGACATCGTCGCCTACGTCATGAACGCGAAAGAGGAGAAGGCCCCCGGCGGCTGGGACCTCGGCGGCTTCGGTCCCGCGACCGAGGGCCTGGTCATGTGGGTGATCGGTATTACGACCGTGGTCGGTGCCGCGATTTGGATCGGGTCTAGGTCATGACGGATGAGAAGGAGCCAAACGACATGGGTCGGCCGGATGAGGGCCACGACGGCGAGCCGTCGAAGGAATCCACGGGCCACGGTTCCCACGAGGTAGTGGCGGGTTCCGACGGCCACGCGGTCGCGGAGTCCGACGCGCACGCGGTGGCGGAGACCGACAGCCACTCGGTGAAGCGGGAATTCACCGAGGCCGAACTCGACGCGATGTCGCGCGACGAGCTGGTCAAGCTCGGCACCGAGCGCGACGGCGTCGACGTCGCCTACCGGCGCGAGCGGTTCCCGGTTCCGGGCACCCGCGCCGAGAAGCGGGCCGAGCGCGCGGTCGCGTTCTGGTTCGCCGTTTCCGGCATCGCCGCGGCGGCGCTGGTCGGCATCTACCTGTTCTGGCCGTGGAAGTTCAAGCCGTCCGACGACGAGGGCCACACCGCCTACTCGCTGTTCACCCCGCTGGTCGGTGTCACCTTCGGCGTCTCGGTGCTGGTCATCGGCGTCGCGGTGGTGCTGATCCGCAAGATGTTCATCCCCGCCGAGCTGTCCATCCAGGACCGCCACGACGGCCCGTCGCCCGAGGTCGAGCGCCGCACCCTGGTCGCCGAGCTGACCGACGCGCTGGAAACCTCCACGCTGGCCCGCCGCAAGCTGATCACCCGCACGGCCGGTGCCGGTGTCGGTGTGCTCGGCATCGGCGCGCTGCTGGTGTTCGTCGGCGGCATGGTGAAGAACCCGTGGGCCAAGCGCGACAAGTCGCCGCTGTGGGTGTCGGGTTGGACGCCGGACTTCGAGGGCGAGACCATCTACATCCGCCGCGACACCGGTCGCCCCGAGGACATCGTGCTCGTCCGCCCCGAGGATATGGACGCGGGCGCCATGGAGACGGTGTTCCCGTGGAAGGAGAAGTGGCGCGGCGACGAGCACGCCACCCTGCAGTCGCTGCGCGGTATCCGCAACGCGGTCATGATGATTCGCCTGCGCACCGCGGACGCGCAGTCGGCGATCAAGCGCAAGGGCCAGGAGAGCTTCAACTACGGCGACTACTTCGCCTACTCGAAGATCTGCACCCACCTCGGCTGCCCGACGTCGCTGTTCGAGTCGCAGACCAACAAGATCCTCTGCCCCTGCCACCAGTCGCAGTTCCTGGCGACCGAATGGGGTAAGCCGGTCTTCGGTCCCGCCGCTCGCGCACTGCCGCAGCTGCCGATCACCGTCAACGCCGAGGGCTACCTGGTCGCCAACGGCGACTTCATCGAGCCGCTCGGCCCGGCCTACTGGGAGCGTCGTTCATGAGTCCATCAGTCGCCGCACAGGCCAACGAAATGGACGAGCGGTACCAAGCCGCCGCGTTCATGAAGCGGTCGATCAACAAGGTCTTCCCGACCCACTGGTCGTTCCTGCTCGGTGAGATCGCGCTCTACGCGTTCATCATCCTGCTGCTGTCGGGTGTCTACCTGACGCTGTTCTTCGATCCGTCGATGACCGAGGTCGTCTACAACGGCTCCTACCAGCCGTTGCGCGGCGTCACCATGTCGCGGGCCTACGAGACGGCGCTGGACATCACGTTCGAGGTGCGTGGCGGTCTGTTCGTCCGCCAGGTCCATCACTGGGCCGCGCTGCTGTTCGCGGCGTCGATCATCGTGCACCTGTTCCGCATCTTCTTCACCGGCGCGTTCCGCAAGCCGCGTGAGGCGAACTGGGTGATCGGCTCGCTGCTGCTCATCCTGGCCATGTTCGAGGGCTTCTTCGGTTACTCGCTGCCCGACGACCTGCTGTCCGGCACCGGCCTGCGGGCCGCGTTCGGCGGTATCACGATGAGTATCCCGATCGCGGGCACCTGGATGCACTGGCTGATCTTCGGCGGTGACTTCCCTGGCACGATCATCATCCCGCGCCTCTACATCGCGCACGTGCTGCTGCTGCCCGGCATCATCCTCGCCTTGATCGCCGCGCACGTCGCACTGGTCTGGTACCAGAAGCACACCCAGTTCCCCGGGCCGGGCCGCACCGAGAACAACGTGGTCGGCGCGCGCATCATCCCGGTGTTCGCCGCGGACCAGGGCGCGTTCTTCGCGTTCACCCTCGGCATCATCGGCATCATGGGCGGTCTGTTCCAGATCAACCCGATCTGGAACCTCGGCCCCTACAACCCGTCCCAGGTTTCCGCGGGTTCGCAGCCGGACTTCTACATGATGTGGACCGACGGCCTCGCGCGTCTCATGCCGCCGTGGGAGCTGTACCTGGGTCGCTACACCGTGCCAGCGGTGTTCTGGGTGGCGCTGATCATGGGTCTGGTGTTCACGGTGCTGATCATGTACCCGTGGATCGAGAAGCGGCTGACCGGCGACACCGCAGGCCACAACCTGCTGCAGCGTCCGCGCGACGTGCCGGTGCGTACCGCGATCGGCGCCATGTCGATCGGCTTCTACGTCGTGCTTACCCTGTCCTGCGTCAACGACATCGTCGCGCTGAAGTTCGACATCTCGTTGAACGCGACCACCTGGATGGGCCGCATCGGCATCCTGGTCGTGCCGCCGCTCGCGTACTTCATCGCCTACCGGTTCTGCATCGGCCTGCAGCGCAGCGATCGGGCAGTGCTCGAGCACGGCATCGAGACCGGCGTGATCAAGCGTCTGCCGCACGGTGAGTACATCGAGGTGCACCAGCCGCTCGGCCCGGTCGACGACCACGGCCACCCGATCCCGCTGGAGTACCAGGGCGCGACCGTCCCGAAGAAGATGAGCAAGCTCGGCTGGTCCGGCAAGCCAGGCACCGGCAGCTTCCTGCGCCCCGACCCGTGGCAGGAAAGCGAGCAGCACTTCGAGACCGAGCACGCCGAAGAGCACAAGCAGCTCGCGGTGTTGCAGAAGCGTCAAGAAAAAGAACATGGTGGCAAGCACAGCCACTGATAGGTGAAAACCAAAGGCCCCGAGTCGATTTCAGACTCGGGGCCTTTGCGTTGAGGTCGTCCCTCGAGTGCCTCGTGCCCGCACTGTGCTGGCGAAATCAGTTGTCACGCTGGGGAAACACGAAGGCCCCGAGTCGATCGGACTCGGGGCCTTGGCTTTTGGGCTCTACAACCGAGGCGTGCTGCGGCGGGATGCCTCGATGGCCTCGAACTTGGCTAGATTGTGGCGGGCGTCGGCGAGGGCGTCGTGTGCGTCCGGGGGGACGGGGGGTAGCTCGGGGCGGCCGTGCGCGTCCCAGTGCTGGCGCAGCTCGTTGGTGTAGCGGGGGAGGGCGGTGGGTAGGTCGACCATGGAACCCCACAGCTGGCACAGCGCCACGTGGTCGTACGCGCCGACCCAGGCCCACATCTCCGGCACCACCGACGAGCGCGGCACCAGGAACTTGTACAGGTCGTCGCGGATCTGCTTCCTGCTGCGCCACAGCGGCGAGGACGGCGAAGGCAGCTGCGGCAGCACGTGCCTGCGCACCCACGGGCCGGCCCGCTCCGGATCGAATTCGGTGGACACCGCGTAGTATTCGCGCCCGTCCTCGCACACGACACCGATGGAAACCAGGTCGATAACGACCCCGTCCTCGATGAATTCGCAGTCGTAAAAGTATCGAAGCGAGATCGGTCTACTCCTCAGCAATTCGGTACGGCGCCGGATCTGTGGGCGTAGCGCCGGGGGTACATCCCGAACAATCACCCTAGGTGGGAGGGGGTCCGGATTCGCAGCCGGGCTCTGGTCCGCGGGGTGGTGGCCGGGACCACCCCTATGGTGGGTACCACGGACGTCCGAGTGGTCCGTATTCTGAACGAGTGAACTGGACCGTGGACGTACCGATCGATCGCCTCCCGGAACTGCCGCCGCTGCCTACCGAATTGCGCAGGCGGTTGGACGAGGCGCTGGCCCGCCCCGCGTTACAGCAGCCGTCGTGGGATCCAGAACAGGCCGCGCAGATGCGCACCGTGCTGGAGAGCGTGCCGCCGATCTGCGTGCCCGCCGAGGTGGAGGACCTGCGCGAGCAGCTCGCCGAGGTGGCCCGCGGCGAGGCGTTCCTCATGCAGGGCGGCGACTGCGCCGAGACGTTCGCCGACAACACCGAGCCGCACATCCGCGGCAACATCCGCACGCTGCTGCAGATGGCCGTCGTGCTCACCTACGGCGCGAGCCTGCCGGTGGTCAAGGTGGCTCGGATCGCGGGCCAGTACGCGAAACCGCGTTCCTCCGATACCGATTCGCTCGGCCTCAAGTCCTACCGGGGCGACATGGTCAACGCGCTGGTCGCCGATGCCGCGCAGCGCGAGCACGACCCGTCCCGGCTGGTGCGCGCCTACGCCAACGCCAGCGCCGCGATGAACCTGGTGCGCGCGCTGACCGGCGCAGGCATGGCCGACCTGCACAAGGTGCACGACTGGAACCGTGACTTCGTCGCCAAGTCGCCCGCCGGTGCCCGCTACGAGGCGCTGGCCGAGGAGATCGACCGCGGCCTCGCGTTCATGACCGCCTGCCGGGTGAACGACCCCAGCCTGAAGTCGGCCCGCATCTACGCCAGTCACGAGGCGCTCGTCCTCGACTACGAGCGCGCCATGCTGCGCCTCAGCCGCAACGCGGCGGGCGAGCCGGTGCTCTACGACCTGTCCGCACACTTCCTGTGGATCGGCGAACGGACCAGGCAGCTCGACGGCGCGCACATCGCGCTCGCCGAACTGCTCGCCAACCCGATCGGCCTGAAGATCGGCCCGACGACCACGCCCGATATGGCCGTCGAGTACGTCGAGCGGCTCGACCCGAACAACGAGCCGGGCCGGTTGACCATCGTCTCGCGGATGGGCAACGGCAAGGTCCGCGACGTGCTGCCGCCCATCATCGAGAAGGTGCAGGCCACCGGCCACCAGGTGATCTGGCAGTGCGACCCGATGCACGGCAACACCCACGAGGCCTCCACCGGCTTCAAGACCCGTCACTTCGACCGCATCGTCGACGAGGTCCAGGGCTTCTTCGAGGTGCACCACGCCCTCGGCACCCACCCCGGCGGCCTGCACATCGAACTCACCGGCGAAGACGTCACCGAATGCCTCGGCGGCGCCCAAGACATCTCCGACCTCGACCTCTCCGGCCGCTACGAAACCGCCTGCGACCCCCGCCTCAACACCCAGCAGTCCCTGGAACTCGCCTTCCTCGTCGCCGAAATGCTCCGCTGAACAAGGGTTTTCAACGGCCGTGTCGCAGATGCGCACAAATCTTCTTGTGGCCCATCGCAACTCGCGAGTCACTCGGCTGACAGCTCGCAGTGCCGCACTATGCGGCCGCACGCCTTCTGATTTCCGGCACCTGAAATCGCATGCGATTCCCGATGCCGGAAATCGGGAAGCGTGCGGCGAGGTGTGAACCGGGGCTGGACGAAGGGTGCGCGGTCGGGAACCCTGGTGGGCGAAGGCCATGCGCGTGGCGAGGCCGGGAAGCGTACAAGGGCAATGGCGCACGGCGAGGCCGGATCCCGGGCTGCGGGGGCGTAAGCGCGTGAGTTGATATCGGGCCGGATGAGATTACTGCCTAGGGCAGGGCGACCAAAGACACGGTGTTGCCCGACTCGATGTTGGCGCCGACGGCGGGGGTTTGCGAGACGATGAGTGAACTGTCGCTCGCTACAAGCTGTTTCACCTCGACCTGGACGCCGAGAGACTGGAATTTCGCGCGTGCGTTGGCGACGGTCCAACCGCGTACGTCGGGCATCTTCACTGCGTTGGAGACGAGCAGGGTGACGCCGTCACCGGACTGGATGGTCGTGCCCGCGGCCGGGTCGGTGCCGATCGCCTTGTCGGCGTCGATGGTGCGGTCGTACTGACTCTTGGTCTCGCGCACCGCGATACCCGCGTCGGTGAGCATCTTCGTCGCGTCGGCGGTTGCTTTGCCGCGCACGTCGGGCACCTTAACCGGCTGAGAACCCTTGCTGCGGTACACCTTTACCTGTCCGCCCATCGGGAGGACGGTGCCTGGACCCGGATCGGTCTTGGCGAGCGTGCCCTTCGGCGCGGAGTTGCCTATCTCGCCGGAATCCACCGGTTGCAACCCCGCGTCGCGAATCAGCTGATTGACCTTGGTGAGTGGATCACCCGACTGTACGTCGGGCACCTTCGGCTTACCGCTGGACACCAGGACCGCGACCGTCGACCCCTTGGTGACCCGCGATCCCGCCGACGGATCGCTGCCGACCACACCACCGACGGGAATGATGTCCGACGCCTTCTGCCGAATCTGAGTCTCGAACCCGGCGTCGCGCAGCTCCGCGACCGCGCGATCGGAGTCCATCCCGGCGATCGCCGGAACCGGCGAATAGCGCCCGACACCGAGCCACCAACCGCCGACACCGACGACCAGCGTGAGAATCACCACGATGGCCACCCACAGCCAGCTCGTGCGCCGCGATTTGGTGCGGTCGGGCGCGTAGGCCTGATACGGCGACGGCGCGTACTGCTGACGCGGCGGTTGCGGGTCATAGTCGTCGGGCGGACCGTAATCCACCCGGGACCGCGGCGCGGTGACCACCTTGGTGTGCTGCACCGTCGGCGGCGTGTAGGCGGGCGCGGCCATCGCCGTCGGCTGCTGGCTGGTCGGCGTGGCGACCCGATAACTCGCGCTCAAATGCTCGGCCGACTCCTGCGGCGCGGGCACCCGGTACGGCGGCAGGTTCAGCTTCGCGCCGATCTGGCGCAGCGCGGCCGCCATCTCGTTCGCGTCGGCGAACCGGTGCGCCGGCTCGCGCGCGGTGGCCTTGGCGACCAGCTCGTCGAACTCCGGCGGCACACCCGAGATGAACCGGCTCGGGCTCGGCACATCGTTCTCGATCCGCTGAAACGCCACGGATAGAGAGGTGTCGCCGGTGAACGGAACCCGTCCGGTCAGCAGCTCGAAAATCAACACGCCGAACGAGTACACGTCACTGCGCGCGTCGGCAGTGCCGGTGGTCACCTGTTCGGGGGACAGGTAGGCGGCAGTGCCGAGAATCACGCTGGCCGAGGTGGTGTTGGCGGCCGCCACCGCGCGAACCAGACCGAAATCGGCGATCTTGACCTCGCCCGCATCGGAGATCAGCACGTTCTCCGGTTTCACATCCCGATGCACCAGACCCGCCGAATGCGCGACACCGATTGCCGCGAGCACCGGCTCGGCCACCGCGCGCACCGCATGCGGCGGCATCGGACCGCGTTCGCGCAACAACTCGCGCAACGTGCCGCCCTCGACCAACTCCATGATCAGAAACGGATACTCACCGTCGATGCCCTGGTCATACACCGCGACCAGCGACGAATGCTTGAGCTTGGCGACAGCGCGGGCCTCGAACTCGAACCGGGAAAGGAACTGCGGATCACCGGCGAACTTCGGGTCCATCACCTTGATGGCCACCGGCCGATCAAGGCGGGTGTCGACGCCCCGGAAGACCATCGACATGCCGCCGCGGGCGATCGGCGCATCGATGCGATAGCGCCCTTCCAGCATCTGGCCGATCAATTGATGTCCTCCGGCTTTCACAAAGTTCTCACCCCTCGCGGTTGATCCCACAAGCGATCGACCGCCCCGTGCGGCCCTCACGATGGTATCGACCAAACGCACCCGGGTGTCTCACGACTTGCTGCGGGTGACCGTCTACCGTTATCCGCGTGAGTGCATTTCCCTGCAGTGATGATGTCCTTCCGGAGTCCGTGGCAGTGCTGCCGCTACCCGAGGTGGCAGACCGGCTCGGGCTCGTGGTGACCCGCGTCCATCAGATGCTGCGTGACCACCAGCTACTCGCCGTCCGCCGCGACGGCGTGGTCAGCGTCCCCGAACGGTTCTTCGACACCGAAGGCGTAGTCAGGTTCCTGCCCGGCCTGATCACCGTGATGAAGGACGCCAAATACACCGACGAGGAGATCCTGGAATGGATCTTCACCGAGGACGACAGCCTCCCCGGCACCCCCGTCGACGCCCTACACGGCCCCCTCGCCCGCGAGGTAATCCGCCGAGCCGCCGCCGACCCCTTCTAACCCCCCACACCCCCAAGCCAACAGCAGAATCCGCACCCGGACTCGGGATCCGCACCGGCTTTTGGTGCCCTAATCCGAGTGCGAATCCCGAGTCCGGGTGCGGATCTTGGCGAAACCACCGGAAACTGCGGCTGACCGATCTTGCTGTTGAGCACAGTGTTTGTGACGTCACCACAGCCAGATGACCACCTCGGGAACCTGACGTCGTCCGCCTGACGTGCGCCTAAAGCCGGGTACGGCACACGACGCGCCCACACTACTCACAGGAAAACCTGGGTAGGTCTTCAGCTCACTGGGCTGGTTGCGTTGGGAGTCCTTAGCTGTACTCACCCGGTAGGTACACACTCCCAGGGAATGATCGAGTAGTGCTGAGCACGTCGCCTGCCGTACCCGGCTTTCTCTTCCGCAACTCGGGATGGGCAACGCACAGGCCCAGCGTGAGGACTGGCTGTGGTTCCGTCGAGGGAACTCCGGGATCGAGGCGAGTCAAATGGTCGTTCTCAGGAATCGAGGCGAGTCAAAAGGTCGCTGTTGAAGATCAAATAGCGACCATATGACTCACCTCGACGAAGCGTGCGGCTAGCGGGTGATGGCAGCTGCGGTGAACTGGGTGGCGGCGACGCGGAGGCGGTGGTGGCGGGGGACTACGGCGCGGTGGCTGAATACGGCGTAGTCGGAGTCTTCGATGCGGTCCAGAATGCTTGCGTAGAGCACCGCGGCGGTGCGGATGGCCGGACGGACTCGTGGCTCGAGCAGGTCTATGCCTGGTTCGGCGTGCCGATAGATGTCGCGGTTGATCGCGATGAAGTGGGCCAGGGCCCGGCGGACTCGCGGGTCGGTGCGGCGCGTGTGGTGGCAGTGGACGAGCAGTTCGTGGTCGACGCCGAACGCGGCGAGTTCGTCGGCGGGCAGGTACACCCGTCCGCGCTCCAGGTCCTCCGCGACATCGCGCAGGAAGTTGGTGAGCTGGAACGCCTCGCCGAGCGCGGCGGCGGCCGGTTCGGCGTCGGCGATCGGCGCCACGGTGCCCAGGATCGGCAGCACTTGTAGGCCTATCGCGGCGGCCGAGCCGCTCATGTATTCGTGCAGCTCGGCCATCGTGGCGTAGCGGTCGCGGAAGCGCGCGGTGCCGGGGACATCCATGCGCATGGAGTCGAGGAACGTCCAGAAGTGCTGTGCCGCAATGTCATAACGATGGATGGTGTCGGCGACGGCGAGCAGGACCAGCGTCCGTGTATCGGTCGCATACGTCGCCGCCCGATACGGTTCCAGCGCGACCCCGAGTAGTCCGGCGGCACTGGCCGCTTCCTGTGACTCCAGCACGATCCGCAGCTGCTTCTCGATCAGCTCCAGCTCACCGCCGGGACCGTGCTCGGGCAGCTGCCACGCGTGACTCGGATAGCGTTGTGCGACATCGGTTTCCGCGTGGTCGACGATATCGTCGACCATCCTGGCGAACGCGTACAGCGCGTGCACCGCCGGCCGGCGCTCGGCCGACAGCAGCCGGGTCGCCAGAAAGTAGGTGCGCCCGTGTGCCGCCGCGATCTGCCTGCATTCGCGATACGCGACGGCGAGTTCCGGCTGCCCCGCGGCGTGCGGCGCACCGCCGATCATGGCCGGGCGTTGGTGGCCGGGTCGATGCTCGCCGGCGTGGCCCGCAACCGCAGCGGATCCACCTTGCGCAGCGACATCGCCGCCACCACGGCGGCGAAGATCGCCAGGGCCACGTGCCAGAAGCTGTACAACCCGATCGAGCCGTCCGGCTGGAACACCAGCATCAGCCAGGTACACAACCCGACAAGCACCATCAATGTCGTTGTGGAGAGCGCGAATCCGGCGGCGAGCGCCAGCGGCCACGAGTAATACCATGGCAGCGCGGCGGGGGACAGGATGACGATCCCAACGAACGCGATCAGGATACCGAGCACCGCCTCGCGCTCGCTGTGCCGGAACCGCCACCACGTCCAGGCGAGCATGACGACCAGCGCCACCATGCACAGCAACCTGGTCACATTCAGCACCTTGTCGCCGTTCAGTGGCGTCACCCAGGTGATCATGTCCCGCATGATGGTCGGCAGCGAGAGCCAGTTGATGATCTTCTTCGATCCGGACAGCGCGGTCAGCCAGCCGATGCCGACGCCAGCGATGGCGGAGGCGGCCGCGAACACCGTCGCGAACACGCCGAGTCCGAGTCCGGCGATCTTGGCGAACATCCACGCCGGATGCCGCATGTCCTCGGTCGGTTCGGCGGCGTCGTGCGGCCGCTCGTTCTCCGGCAGGTTGGCCGGGTCGCGCCCGGCCCGCTCGGCGGCGCGTTTCTCCCGTTCGTGCAGCATCCAGATCCACACCAGGAACGGCAGCGCGACACCGGCGGTCGCCTTGATCGCCACACCGATCGAGAGCACCACGATGCCCGCGACGTGGTGGCGTTCCAGTACCAGCGCGATGGCCGCGCACATCAGCCCAACCATCAGCATCTCGTTGTGCACGCCACCCCAGAGGTGGATCAGCACCAGCGGGTTGAGCACCGCGAGCCACAGCGCGACTGTCGGCTTACCGCCGAGGTGCTTGGTCAGATAGGGCACCGCCCACATCATCAGCG
Source organism: Nocardia sp. NBC_01499 (assembly GCF_045040275.1). Taxonomy (NCBI): domain Bacteria; kingdom Bacillati; phylum Actinomycetota; class Actinomycetes; order Mycobacteriales; family Nocardiaceae; genus Nocardia; species Nocardia sp. NBC_01499. Next base: position 8,614,740 of record NZ_CP109426.1, read on the forward strand.
CGAGGCCGGGCAGCATGACCAGTCGCATCGCGATGGTGCCCGCGACGACATTGTCACCGGTGATGCTGGTGATGCCGCGGCCGAGCAGCAGGAAGATCGGGCCGTACGGCGCGGTGGTGGCTTTCCACACCGGGCTCACGTTGTCGAGCAGCACGCCGGGGTTAGCGACCGGTCCGACGACGTAGGGATCGTAGCCGTCGCGCAGCAGCGCGCCCTGCGCCAGATACGAGTAGACGTCCTGGCTGAACATGGGCACGGCGAACAGCAGCGGGGTGATCCAGATGCCGACGATCGCCCGCAACTCGTTGAGCGTCACTCCGGCATCGAGCCGATCGCCCGTGCCGATAGTGGTGCGGCCGAGTCGCACCCAGGCGGTGATCATGAGCAGCACGCCGATCCAGATGACGATCGTCGACAGCGCGAAGCCGTGGCCGAACCGTAGCCAGGACAGGTGTAGCGCCTCGAGAATCGGGTCGCGCTGGCGGGTGCTGCCCGCGCCGAAGCCGCCGAACGTGATCATGATCGCGCCGTAGCAGCCGAGCAGCGCGGCATGCCCTTCCGGGCTGCGCAGGAAGACGGCGACGGTGCGCATCCACGACCGCATGCTCGATGGCTCGGCGGTGGCCGATTCGCGCTTCGCCGCGGTGTTCGGTGCGTGGCCGGTGATTTCAGTCAATGTGGCCTCTGCGGCGCGCGTTTCGGGGGATGCCATCTGGTGTCGGTCCCCCCGAATGATCAGCGGTCGCAACCGCGAGTGAATAGGTCGGCGCCTAGTTTACGGCGTCGCCGGGAACACTATCTCGCTGGTACGCGCGGTTTCATCTCGAGCGGGCGGCGATCGCCGGTAATGCGGGTTGCCGCCAGTTTCCCGGACAGCAGCGTGGTCGGCACCCCAACGCCCGGCGTGGTGCCGCAACCGGCGATAACTACATTGTCGCTGGTGCGCGGAAAATTGCGCGAACGAAATGGTCCGGTTTGCCGGAAGACGTGCGCCGCGGAGAACGGGGTACCGGCGAGCATGCCTTGATCGCGCCAGGTTTGTGGCGTGTCGAGATGGTCGACGGTGAAATGCGCGGCCATGCCCTCGTAGCCGCGTTCTTCCAGTACATCGAGCAGTTCGCGCAGGTAGGCGGGGCCGATTCGGGGCCAGTCCAGGGCAGCGGCGTCCAGATTCGGACAGGGAGCCAGCAGTGAGAACGGTTCGTGCTGTCCGTCGGTCCGGGTGATGTAGAGGCCGGGCTCGGTGAGCGCGGGGCGGGTGAGCAACAACGACGGGTCGCTCATCAACCGGCCCCGTCGCCCCGCGATCTCGGCGAACGTCTTGTCCCAGGCCGCGCCGAATTCGATGGTGTGGTGCGCCTGGACGGGCCAGGTGCGGGCAACCTCGGCGGGCACGGTGCCGTGCGCGACGACTGCGGAGGGCGCGGCCCGCAACCCACGGCGCCGCCGCACACCGAAGCGGTCGATGGCGCCGAGGTCGGCGGTCAGCACCAGGGCGTCGCAGTCGAACGCGCGACCGTCCGCGGTACGCACGCGCTCGGCACGCCGCCCCGCGTAGTCCACCCCGGTCACCTCGGTGCCAAGCTCGAGTGTCCCGCCCGCCGCGGTGAACGCCTCGGCCATCGCCGCCGCGATGGCCCGCATCCCGCCCTCGGGGAAGTAGACGCCGAGCGAGGTGTCCATGTGCGGGATCGCGCCGTACACCGCGAGCGCCTGGGCGGGCGGCATGCCCGCGTAGAGCGCCTGGAAGGTGAACAACCGGGCCAGGCGCGGATCCCGCAGGAACCGGTCGACCTTGGCGCCGAGCCTGCCGAATCCGCCGAGGCGCACCAAAGCCGCTAGGGCACGGCGCTTTTCGGGCGTCCGGACCATGTCCAGTGGCGAATCGAAGTTGGTGTCCATGAACTCGCCGTACTCGGCCGCGTAGACCCGCGCCATCCAGTCCCGCAGTCGCCGATAGCGGCGCGCCTCCGCCGGGCCGCAGACCAGCGCGACCTCTTCGGCCATGGCATCGGGGTCGGCGAACACCCGCAGCGTCGCGCCGTCGGCGAACTTGGCGTGATAGCTGGGCGCCAGCTGATGGATACGTAGGGCGGGCTCACAGGTCTCCGGCGTCCGCCCGACCGCCGCCAGCGCGTCGGTGATCAGCTCGGGCAGCGTCAACACGGTTGCACCGCAATCGATCTCGTAATCCGGTCCCTGATAGCGCCCGACCCGCCCGCCCGGATGGTCGGCCCGCTCGAGCAGCGTGACCTGACGTCCGGCGCCGGTGAGATACAGCGCGGCGGACAACCCGGCCAGCCCGGCGCCGACCACGACAACGCGATCCGTCGGTCCGGCAACGGTTTTCAGCGGATGACGCGTGCCCCGGTCGAGCAGCGGTCGATCGGCCGGTGCGGCAACGTCTTTCATGCGGTTCTCCTCTTCGCGGCACCCGTCGGATCGGCGCCGACCGAAGTTGGTTCCAGTAGCGCAACCACTTTCACGCGGCGCGCTTGGTCGCCGCCAAGGCCATGGCGCGCAACCGCTCCTTCGCGGCCGGTGTCGCCGTGCTGGTTTCGATCGCGGCGAGTCCGGCGTCGGTGAGCTCGGTGATGCGGCGTTCCACCTCGTCGACGGCGCCGAGTTCGGTGATCACGGCGCGCAGCTTCTCGACCTTGTCCGGTGTGAGGTCGGTGCCGATGCTGGTGCGCAGCAGCTTCGCCGCGGCCGGGTCGGCGTCGTCGGCCCGCGCCAGCGCCTCGGCGAGCAGCACGGTGCGCTTGCCCTCGCGCAGGTCGTCGCCGGACGGCTTGCCGGTGACGGCGGGATCGCCGAACACGCCGAGCAGGTCGTCGCGCAGCTGGAAGGCGATGCCGATATCGGTGCCGAAGAGGCGGTAGGCGTCGACCAGGCCCTGGTCGGCGTCGGCGATGGCCGCGCCGAGGTGCAGCGGGCGTTCGACGGTGTAGGCGGCGGTCTTGTACCGGTTGATCCGCAGCGCGGCCTCGACCGATTCATCGCCGCCCGCCTCGCCGTTGATATCGAGCAGCTGGCCGCCGAGCACCTCGGTGCGCATGCTCGCCCACACCGGCGCGAACCTGGCGATCGCCGCCGGGTCGAGCCCCGAGGCGTGCACCATGTCGTCGGCCCAGGCCAGCGCGAGGTCGCCGACCAGGATCGCGACGCTGGCGCCGAAGTGAGCGGAATCACCCGCCCAGCCTCGGTCGCGGTGGCGCTGCTCGAAGTCGACGTGCATCGTCGGGAAACGGCGGCGGGTGCGCGAGGAATCGATGATGTCGTCGTGGATCAACGCGCACGCCTGCACCAGTTCCAGCGCCGCGCACGCGGTGAGCACCGCGTCGGCCGTCGGACCGGCGGCGTCACCGCCCGCGCCGAGCCAGCCGGTCCAGGCGAACGCGGGTCTGGTGCGCTTGCCGCCGCGCAGCACGAACAGCTCCAGTGCGTCCGCGGCCTCGACGAAGACCGGGCCCAGTTCCGCGACCATGCCACGCCGGGTGGCGAAGAACCTGGTCAGCGCGGCTTCCACGGCGGCGACGAAGGCCGGGGTGCCCGGCTGTGGTGCGATGAGCTCGGCCGCGGCGGTGCGGTGAGGCGTCTGGGTACCGGGTCCGGCGGACAGGGGAGCCTCCAAGGTCGTGCGGTGGTGGACGCGTGACGCCCGGGCGCTGCCTGTCGTTCGAGGCCCGGTGGTCTGGTCCGAAGAATACGCGTACTCGTCGGTACGACCCGTGAGGGCCACAGCCGTTCACCTCTACACTGAATTGGTGACTTTCGACAATGCGCGGGGACGCTCGACCCCAGGCGGTCCGCCCCGGACGCACCCGGACGTCTCTGTAACACCCTCGGTTGTACAGAGTCTGCGGACGCACTCGAGTGTCGCCGTGCCGTTCTCCGTCGAGTTCAACCCGCCGCGCGACGCCGCCGGGGAGGCACGCCTGTGGCGGGCCGTTCGCCAGTTCGAGCGGATGCATCCCGCGTTCGTCTCGATGACCTACGGCGCGGGCGGAACCACCCGCGACCGCACCGTGCGGGTCACCGGCGAGCTGGCGCAGGAAACCACCCTGCTTCCGGTGGCACACCTGACCGCGGTGGAGCACAGCCTTTCCGAATTGCGTTCGCTGGTCGGCTCTTACGCCGATTCCGGCATCCGCAACATCCTGGTGCTACGCGGCGATCCGCCCGGCGATCCGCTCGGCGCGTGGCAGCAGCATCCCGAGGGCGTCGCCTACGCCGAGGAACTGGTGCGCATCGTGCGCGACCTCGGCGACTTCCATGTCGGCGTCGCCTCGTTCCCGCAGGGCCATCACCGCTCGCCGGACCTCGACTCCGACACCGCCTACCTCGCCGCGAAACTGCGTGCGGGCGCGGAGTATTCGATCACCCAGATGTTCTTCGACGTCGACCATTACCTGCGGTTGCGCGACCGGATCGCGAAGTTCGACCCGATCGAGGGCGCCAAGCCGATCATCCCCGAGCTGATGCCGATCACCTCGCTGCGCACCGTCGCCAGGGCCGAGGAACTGTGCGGCCGCGCGCTGCCGCAGACGGTGCTCGAGCGGCTCAACGCGGCCGCGGGCGATGCACCCGAGGGGAATCAGGCCGCGGTGCGCGAGGTCGGCATCGAGATCGCCACCGAGATGGCGCAGCGGCTGATCGACGAGGGCGCCCCCTGCCTGCACTTCATCACCCTGAACTTCGCCAAGGCGACCACCGAGGTACTCACCAACCTCGGCTACGGCGTCACCGCCGCCCCCATCAGCGCCTGACCGCTGCACGCCGTCCAGCGCACGAACGCCGCACGTTTTCTGATCTCCCGCACCGAGATTCGCATGCGATTTCAGGTGCGGGGAATCAAAAGGCGTGCGGGAGTTACCAGCCTGGGGTGCCGGCGAGGGGGACGTTGACGTAGCTCGGCGCCGATGGATCCAGTTGCAGGTGTTGGGGTTTCAGCTCGGTCGCGTCCAGCATCGGCCGGATCGGAAGGCCCTTCGGATAGTTCCCCGCGAACACGTCGACCCGAAGTCGGTGTCCCGGTTGCAGTATCGCGTCGGTGGGTGCGAGGCCGAGATCGAGTTGGGTTGGCTGACCAGGAACCACCGCCGCCCTGGCGGCGAGTGACATCACCGGAAACGGATCGGTGTAAGCGCCGTCGGCCGACCGCCGACTCTGGTCGTCATCGATCGCGCGCATCGACGACAACAGCTGCCCGGTGGTCAGCGTCACCGAACGTCCGTCAGGCGCAACATCGTTCAGCGTCGCGGTCCAGTAGCCGTCGGTGGCGTCGTACACGGTGTTCAGGTGTACTGCGATCGGTCCGGAGATCGTCGTCGGTTCGGCCACCGGCGCACTGGTGAAGGTCAGCCCGCTCAGCTCCTGCACTCTCGCGTCTTTGCCGCAGCCGGAGAAGACGAGGATGCCGGCGGTACCCTGCACCGAGTCCGTCGAACACAGGCTGGCCAGGCCGGGGGCGACGGTCAGCCGGGTCGTCTCGGAAGTCGGTTCGGCCGTGAGGGTTCCGTCGTGCACGCTGCTGGTCGTCGTTCCGCTCGGGGCTCCGGACAGATACAGCCGCCGGTGGCTCGCCTCGGCACGCGGGAACTGTTCGTTACTGGTCCAGCCCGCGCCCTGCTGCCACATCGTCACCGGCCCGTATCCGTCGATGCCGTTGTCGATCCCCTTGAGCCACTTGTCGAACCACGCGCGTTGCAGCACGTCGATGCGTGGCGGTTCGCCGGGCCTGCCGCGCATGTCGAAGCCCGTGTTCACGTGGTAGCCGTTGCCCATGATCAGCTGCTTCTGGCCGGGCGGCAGCGGAATGTCCTGGTAGATACGGGGTTCGCCGTTGGCGAAGTTGTCGTGCCAGCCGCCGATCACCAGGGTGGGCACGGTGATGCGTTCGGGATGGCCGAGCCAGGCCTGTCGGATCGGACTGTCCGGATCGAGGACGCTTTGCAGCTGTGGCTGAATGGCGTTGAACGAATCGGTGCTCATCGTCTGAATTCCGATGTCAAGGAAAGACATCGGGCTGGCCAGCCGGTCGGCCAGCCACTGGGTATCGAAGGTGCCCTGTACCAGCGACAGGAGATCCGGCACGAGTTTGGCCGTGTTCACCGCGAGCAGATAGGGGAGCAGGATGCCGATGGCGGCACCGCCAGGGGCGATCATGTCGCGCAGTAGATCGTTGCCAGGCACCACCGGGACGATGGCTTTCAGTGCGGGAGGCCGCTTTTCGGCGGCCTGCACCTGATTGATGCCGGAATAGGAGGCGCCGGTCATCCCGACCTTGCCGTCCGACCACGGTTGCGCCGCCGCCCAGGCGATGACCTCGGGGGTGTCCTGCTGGTCCTTCGGACCCCACGGCTCCCAGATCCCCTGGGAGAAGCCGGTTCCGCGTACGTCGACAACGACCTGGGTGTAGCCGCTGCGAATCAGGTTGGGGTCCACCGCGAAAGCGCGCCCGAACCCGCCGCCCGCCACCCGGGTCGCGTCGGTCAGCGCCTCCAACGGTGTACCGGGCAACTGGAAGTCGCGCAGAAACCCGACCACCGCGTCGGACAGCACCGGCACCGACAGCGCCGTCTGCGCGATCATCGACAACAGCTTGGTGTAGGGCGTCAGGTTCACGATTGTCGGCAGCGGCGTGGTGACGGGCCCGTTGGCGTCCGCCGGGCGGTACACATTCGCCTTCAGCACGGTGCCGTCACTCATGGTGATGGGCACATCCCAGTCGATATGCATCGCCGGATACTGCTGCGGGCCATCGTGTAGCGCCGTCCACTCGGCCGCGCCCTCGGGTGCGGCCAGGGCCCCAGGTGTCACCAGCACCTGCGAAACCGTAAGCAGCGCAAGCACTCCGACGAAAACCCTGGTCCACCGGCGGGCTGGAGCAATCCTCATCGATATCCTCCCTCTCCTGATCGGCCAGAAATATACATGCACGCTTGTATGTTTATGGTCGATTGTGGGAAGTATGTCGATGTGCCCAAGAACCCCGCCCCAACCTGGGCGCCCTGCCGAATATCGGCCCGCTGTACTCGATCGAGCTCAGCACCACCCACCCGGTGCCAGGTTCACCCTTCCGCGCGCTTCCTTGCCCCACGCGCGTGAAATCACTGACAGTTTCGCGCGCGAAACAGAAACACGAACCGCCTACCGAGGGTGCGCAGTCGCGGTCAGCTGTGCCCCGCCGCGCGGCCGCAGGCGTGTTACCTGACGCGCACGAAACTGTTGGCAGTCTCGTGCGCGCCAGGCGAATTGGTGCGCGGGGTCAGGCGGCGCGAGCGGCGCGCAACCCCCAAGCGTCGGCGAGCAGGCGGTGTGATTCCAGCCGATCGGCGTGACTGTGCGTGATGCTGGTGACGAGCAGTTCGTCGGCGCCGGTGACGCGTTGCAGCGCCGCGAGGCGCTCCGTGACGGTGCTCGGCGAGCCGACGAACTGGGTGGCAAGGCGGTCGGCGACCAGGCGGTGCTGTTCCGGGGTCAGTGGGGTGGCGGTGGCCGGGTCGAGGTAGTCGGCCGCGCCCGCGCCGCTGCGGATGCTGTGCACCCAGTGGCCGTAGGTGGACGCGTGGCGTTGCGCGGTGGCGTCGTCACCGGCGACGACCACGTCCGCCGACACCACCACGTACGGCTCGGCCAGCCGCGCGGAGGGCCGGAAGGCCGCACGGTAGGCGTCGACCGCATCGAGGGCGCTGCCGGGGGACACGTGATAGGCCGCCGCGAACGGCAAACCGAGTTGTCCGGCGAGCACCGCGCTCTCACCACCCGAGCTGCCGAACAACCACAGCTCGACCTGCGCGCCCTCACCCGGAACCGCGTGCAGCGCAACACCGTCCTTGCTCACGAAGTGCCCGCCGAGCAGCGCGCGCACCTCGTCCACTTGTTCGGCGAAGTCCAGCGGCTGCGCACCCTCCTGCTGTAGTGCGGCGGCCGAGGCGAGGAACTTGGACCGGTCGGCGACCCGGCCGGGATCGAACGGCGGCGGAACCACAACGCCGTCCCTGATCTCGGTCCGTCCGGTCGCCGTATCGACCTGGGGGTGACCACCTTTCGGGTGCGACGGCTCCGCTCCGTACTGGCTGCGCCGATGCCCGGACCGCCCGAGTCCGAGGTCGAGGCGGCCGGGGTACAGCGCGTCGATGGTGCCGAACGCCTCGATGATCGACGCCGACGTGTGGTGGCCGACCTGAACGGCCGCCGACCCCACCCGAATTCGCGAGGTGGCCGCCGCGACCAGGCCGATCAGCGTGATCGACGAGGAGCTGGCCACCGAGACGAAGTGGTGCTCGGCCAGCCAATAGCGGTGGTAGCCCCACTGTTCCGCGTGCTGGGCGAGATCGACGGTATTGCGCAGCGCCTGCTGCGCGGACGACCCGGCGCTGATCGGGGACAGGTCGAGGATGGAGAGCGGGACGGTCATGAATTCCTCCCTAGCCGTGGATGCTGCTCGCCCGCCTCGATCGCCACGCGCAGCCGGTTCTCCGCGGGCGCGAGCGGGCAGGTCGCGAAATCGGTGAAGGCGCAGGGCAAATTCGCCGCGCGGTTGAAATCGAGGCGCACCGTGCCGTCCGCGTCCGGTGCGCCGACCGCGAGCGCGCGTGCCGCCGGGTAGGTGGTGATGCCACTGGTCGCATCGGTGAACAGCAGGCGGAGATCGGTCGGCTCGCCGAACGCGATGACCTGCTCGGTGGCCTCGCCGATGGTGAATTCGATAGTGCCGGAAGCGGTGTGGTGATGTTCCAATCCGTCGACCACCGCGCCGGTGGTCACCGTGCGCTGTTCGTCGAACGGCGTGAACCTGCCATGCACGACCCAGCGCGGATCGGGTGCGTAGGTGGGGATTCCGGCGAAACTCGACAGCGTCGGCGCGGCCGGGTCGTGCACGCGCACGGCGTACAGCCCGGTCCGACGGATCACCTCGAGCACCCGATGCTCGTGCAGCACAGAGAGTCCCGGCGCGCCCTCCTCGGGCTTGATGATCTGCACGCCCGCGATGCCGACACCGTCGAACTCGAGACGGTCGGCGGGCTGGGCGGTGATGAACACCTTGTTATCGGTGACCCACCAGGTACCAGGCACATCCGGTAGCCGCTCGGGTTGGTCGGTGAGCCAATGCAATCCGGTCAGGCTGAGGAAGCCGAGCGGGTCGCGCAGCTGGTCCTCCCTGCCGTGCTGCCAGTGCGCCCACTCGGTTTCGAAAACGGTGCTGATGCTGGTCGTCATGACGCTCGTGCTCCTTCGTGGGCGGTGGTGTGCTGGTGCGGATGGCGCAGCCCGAGATGTTCGCGCAGGGTCGTGCCGGTGTATTCGGTGCGGAAACTGCCGCGCTCCTGTAGTTCTGGAACAACCCGGTCGACGAATTCATCCAGCCCGGCCGGTGTGAGGTGCGGCACGAGGATGAATCCGTCGCTGGCGTCGGCCTGGACGTAGGTGTCGATCTGCTCGGCGACCGCCGCGGGCGTGCCGACGAACTGCTGGCGCGCGGTCACCTCGATGATCAGCTCACGGATGCTGAGGTTTTCGGCCTCGGCCTTGGCCCGCCACGCTTCGGCGACGGCGCGCGGGTCCTTGGCATGGCGTACGCGGCCGCGGGTGATGGTGACATTGTCGGTCGGCTCGACATCGGGCAGCGGGCCGTCCGGGTCGTAGCCGGAAAGGTCACGGCCCCACACCTGTTCGAGGAAGGCGATGGCGGTCTGCGGGCCGACCTGCTGGCGCCGGATATAGCGGGCGCGGTCCTCGGCGTCCTGCGCGCTGTCGCCGAGCACGAAGGTGGCAGCAGGCAGGATCTTCAGTTCGTCCGGTGTCCGGCCGTATTTCGCCAACCGGCCCTTGACGTCGGCGTAGAAGCGTTGTCCCGCTTCGAGTGTGCCGTGGCCGGTGAAGATCGCGTCGGCGGCGGCCGCGCCGAACTCGCGGCCGTCGTCGGAATCGCCCGCCTGCAACAACACCGGGTGACCCTGCGGGCTCGGCGGCAGCACGAACCGTCCGGCGATATCGAATTGCCCACCGCGATGGCGGGTTTCGGGGATCTCGCGGGCGAACACCCCCGCGGCGCGATCGACAACCAGCGTGTCGGCGGCCCAGCTGTCCCACAGCTTGCGGGTCACCTCGACCACCTCGGCCGCGCGCTGATAGCGCTGCGCGTGCTCGAGATAGCCGCCGCGGCGGAAGTTCTCGCCGGTGAACGCGTCGGAGGAGGTGACGACGTTCCAGGCGGCGCGCCCGCCGGACAGGTGGTCCAGCGAGGCGAACTGCTTGGCCAGCTCGAACGGTTCGTTGTAGGTGCTGTTGATGGTGCCGGCGAGGCCGAGCTTGTCGGTCACCCCGGCCAGCGCGTTGAGCACCGTGAAGGTGTCCGGTCGGCCGACCACGTCGAGATCGTGGACGCGCCCGAGGTGTTCGCGCAGCCGCAGGCCCTCGGCCAGGAAGAAGAAGTCGAACAGGCCGCGTTCGGCGGTCTTCGCCAGGTGCACGAACGACTCGAAGTCGACCTGACTCTTGGACGCCGGGTCGGCCCAGACGGTGGTGTTGTTGACGCCGGGGAAGTGCGCGGCGAGGTGGATCTGCTTGCGTGGTGTGCCGGTCACGACGGCGTACCCTCCTGGATCGTGGTTGTGCTGTCGGCATAGCGGCTGACCGGCCGCGGCAGGCCGAGGCGGTCGCGCAAGGTGCTGGCGGACAGCGGCTTTCGTGCCAAGGCGGCGAGGTGGCCCACCGCCGCCGGCACCGCGAGCGGGCGGAGCACGACGCCGTCGGCGGCACCGGAAGCACCGATCGCACCGAGCAATTCGCGCAGCGTCGCCGGAGTTCCGATGTGGCGCAGGCCGGCCGGGCTGCCGGACTCTGTCCACTGATCCAGCTGCGCCACCTCAGCGCGCGCCGCATCCGCCGAATCGGCCAGGTGGACTTCGACATCCAGCAGCACTCGCACCGCATCCGGATCGCGATCAGCGGCCCGCACCGCAGTCCGCAGCGCCGTCCGCAAGACACGTGCCGAGTCGAAATCGCCTGCGGCAACACGGATCAGGTCCGCCCGGTGCACCGCGACGCCCGTGCTCGCGTCATCATGCGCGCGCACCGCGACGATCGGCTGCCCCTGCGGGGAACGCGGCGTGATCGAGGGCCCCTTCACCGAGAAGTTGTCCCCGGCGAAGTCGATGTAGTGCAGCTTGTCGCGGTCGATGAAGCGCCCGGTCGGCACGTCGCGGATCTCCGCGTCGTCCTCCCAGCTGTCCCACAGCCGGGTGACCACCTCGATCGCCTCGTCCGCCTCATGCCACAGCGACGCCGCGTCCTGCTCGCCCTTGCGTCCGAAAGCCCTTGCCTGCTCCACACCTTCGGATACGGTGACCTCCCACCCGGCGCGCCCCAACGAGGCGAAGTCGAGACTTTGGATGGCCTTGGCCAGATGGAACGGCTCGGTGTGCGTCACGGCGCCCTGCGGCAGCAGACCGATGTGCCGGATAGCGGCGGCCACTCTGGCGGCGATCGCCACGGCGTCGAGCCTGCCCCGCGCGACACCGGGTCCACCGGGCTGTAGTCCGAACGAGTCGGGCACGAATACCGCGTCGACACCGGCCTTTTCGGCCGCGGTGATCGCGTCGACCCAGTAGGCGCCGGTGAACAGATCCTCGGCCCGTGAGTCGTCGCGCCGCCACGACGCCGGGTGAATCCCGGTCCCGGCGAGCTCCACCGCCAGGAAGAAATCGGATTCGGCCATCAGTAGGTTTCCTTCCAGTCGAGGCACAGCCGCGCCGCCGGGTGCACACCGGCGGCGTCGGGCGCGAAGAAGAACGCGTGCTGCCACAGGTCGGTGGCGGCGGTGTGCTCGGGCGCGTGCAGATGCGTGCGCCACCAACGCTTCGCCCTGGCGGGCAGCGAGCCCGGTTCCGGCCTGCTCCGGCAGCACGCGGGCCGATCGGTGCGGACGAGTATCCGGCTGTGCCGGTAGGTCGATTCCGACATCAGGATGGTCCTTTCGCGATGGCGGGGGTGGGGATGGCCGACAGCAGCTCGCGGGTGTACTCGTGCTGCGGGTTGTCGAAAATCGCTGCGGTCGGCCCGGATTCGACGATGCGGCCGTGCCGCATGACGGCGACGTGATCGCTGATGCGGCGCACCACCGCGAGGTCGTGCGAGATGAACAGATAGCTCAACGCCAGCTCGGCCTGCAGCCGGTCGAGCAGCTCCAAGATCTGCGCCTGGACCGAGGCGTCGAGGGCGGAGACCGGTTCGTCGAGCACCAGCAGATCCGGGTGCAGGGCAACGGCGCGGGCGATGGCGACGCGCTGGCGTTGCCCGCCGGACAGTTCGGCGGGGCGGCGCTGCGCGAAGTGCTCCGGCAGCGCGACCTGGTCGAGCAGCTCGGCGACCCGCGCCTGCCTCGCCGCACGGTCGCCGACGCCGTACGCGCGCAACGGTTCCTCGATGATCGTGCCGACCCGCCACCGGGGATCCAGTGAGGAGTACGGGTTTTGATACACCACCTGGAACCGCTTGCGCAGGGCCCGCAGCCGGGTGCCGCGGACGCGGGTCAGCTCGTGCCCGTCGAAGGTGACCTTGCCGCTGTCGGGTTCGGTGAGCCGCAACGCGATTCGTGCCGTCGTCGACTTGCCGGAGCCGGATTCGCCGACCAGCGAGAGGGTTTCGCCGCGGCCGAGCTCGAACCCGACCCCGGCGACCGCCGTCACCGATCCACCGGCCTGCGCGCGAAAACGCTTGCGCACCTCGCGCAGGGCCAGCAGTGGCGCGCCCTCGCGTGGCTTGGGCGTCCGATAGGCGCCGACCGGTGCCAGGCTCGGCGACGCGGCGAGCAGCCGCTTGGTGTACGGATGCCGGGGGTCGGCGAGCACCGTCGCGGTCGGCCCGACCTCCACGATCTCGCCGCCGTTCAAGACGACGATCCGGTCGGCGCGCTCGGCGGCCACCGCGAGATCGTGGGTGATCAACAGCACCGCGGTGCCCTTGGCCGCGATCTGAGCCGCCAGCTGATCGAGCACCCGCCGCGCCACCGTGGCATCCAGCGCGCTGGTCGGCTCGTCCGCGATCACCAGGTCCGGCTGGCAGGCCAGCGCGGACGCGATGAGCACCCGCTGGCGTTGCCCGCCCGAAAGTTCGTGGGGGTACTGCACTTCGCGCAGTTCCGGCCGGTCGAGACCCGCGTCGGCGAGCAGCTCGACCGCGCGTTCGCGTGCCGAACGCTTGTCGGCGAGCCGATGCACCAGCAGCGCCTCGGCCACCTGATCACCAACGCGGCGAACCGGATTCAGCGACAGCCCGGGATCCTGCGGCACGAACCCGATCCGCGCACCACGCAACCGTTGCAGCGCCCGCTCGGAGGTGGTGTCGATGACCTGCCCGTCGAACGCGATCGTGCCGCGGGTGATCTCGGCGTTCGCGCCGAGCAGCCCGATCACCGCCTGCGCGAGAGTGGATTTGCCGGAACCGGATTCACCGACCAGGGCCACCACTTCGCCGCGGGACACACTCAGCGAGACACCGGCCAACGCGGTGACGTCGCCGGAGTCCGACCGATAGCGGACGCGAAGATTTTCGATCCGCAACAGCGGGCCCGCCTGCGGCGCCGCAGTTTCGGCGGGCGCTGGCGCGTCGACGGGTGCCGCGCGAGGCGAAGAGGTGGTGGTCATGGCTATTCGTTCCTTCCTACGGCGCGCCCGAGACGCTGGGCGGCTACGACAACCGCGATGATGACCAGGCCGGGCAGGGTGGTCATCCACCAGGCGGTGGCGAGGTAGTTGCGGCCCTCGGAGATCAGCGAACCCCATTCGGGGGTGGGCGGTTTCGCGCCGTAGCCGAGGAAGCTCAGCGCCGAGACCGCGAGCACCGCCATGCCGAGCTCGACGGCCGCCAGCGCGAGCACGGGCTGGTAGGAGTTGGGCAGCACATGCCGCAGCAGCACCGTGTACCAGCGGACTCCCGAGGCCTGCGCCGCCTCGACGTACACCTCGTTGCGCACCCGGAGCACTTCCGACCGCATCACCCGCGCGAAGTTGGCGACCAGCGAAACACCCACCGCGATCGCCACATTGCGGGTGCCGAAGCCGAGCGCGGTGACCAGCGCCAGCGACAGCAGCAGCGCCGGAATCGACAGCAGCACATCGACGAAGCGCATGACGACGGAGTCGACGAACCCGCCGACGGCCCCCGACAGCAGGCCGAGGATAGATCCGGCGATCAACGCGATGCCCACCGCGGCGACCGTGGCGGTGAGCGAGAGCCCGGCACCGTGCACCATGCGGGTGTAGAGGTCGCGGCCCAGATTGTCGGTGCCGAACCAGTGCTGCGCACTGGGGCTTTGGAACTTCTGCGCGGGCACCCCGATCAGCGGATCACCACTGGCGAAGACCGAAGGAAACAGCGCCCACCCGACAGCGACCGCCGCGACCACGCCCGAAAGGACAAGTACGGCGTTGTCGCGCAACCACTTCCACCGCAGCACCGGCGTGCGCAGGCGCGACAGCGTGTTGCGCCGTCCTTCGTCGATAACGTCAACCATGAATTGCCACCCCTTCGGCGGTGCCGCCGATCTGATCGTCGGTCGCCTCGTCCTTGACCGCCCGGCGCGAACGCGTGGCGATGCGCGGGTCGAGCAGCGGATACACCAGGTCCACCGCGAGATTCACGGTGACGAAGACGACCGAGGTGAGCAGGACGATGCCCTGCACCACCGGAATGTCCTGAGCCAGCACAGCGGTCTGGGTGAGGCGGCCGACACCCTGGCGGGCGAAGACCGTCTCCACCACGACCGATCCGGCGAGCATGTTGCCGACAAGCACCCCGGCGATGGTGAAGGTTGGCACGCTTGCCGGGCGCAGCACGTGCTTGCGCTGCACCCACCAGCGCGAACCGCCCTTCGCCAGCGCCACATCGACATACGGCTGACGCCAGGTCGATGCCAGACCCGCGGCCAGCACCTGGGCGATCACCGCGCCGATGGGCAGCGCGAGGGTCAGCGCGGGCAATACGGTGCCGGAGAACCCATGGCCGCCGAACGCGGGAGCCAATCGCCACTGGAACGAGAACAGTTGCAGCAGCAGCAATCCGGTCCAGAAGGTGGGCACCGACACCCCGAGCGACGGGAGCGCGGCAAGCGCCGTACGCAGCCACGGACGCCGCGTGTACGTCGAGGCGAACGCCAGCGTCACACCGCCGACGGTCGCGAAAAGCAAGGCGAGCCCGGCCAATCCGAGTGTTGCGGGCAACGCGTCGCCGATGGCATCGCGCACCGGCTGCCCGGTGGCGATCGAATGGCCGAGATCGCCGCGCACCGCATGCCCGAGCGCGGTCCAATACTGTTCCCACAGCGGACGATCCAGCCCGTAGCGGGCCTGCAGTTCAGCGATGGCGGCCTTGTCCACCGGTGTGCCCGCCCCGCCGCCGTCGGCCGCGATGGAGATCGGGTCGGCGGGCAGCAGGTAGAGCACCACGAACGAGATGGTGAACGCCGCCCACAGCACCCAGAGTGCTTGCAGGACCCGCAGAGCCAGATAGCGCGCCATGGTTACCGCCCGCTCAGCCAGGCGTCGAAGAACTGTAGTCGCGCCGACGCCTCGAACTTCAGGTCCCGCGCGGTGGCGCCCGCGCCGATGGCTTGCGACAGCTCGACCGTCGGAATCCACAGTCCCGCATCGAGCACCTGCTGCTGCGCGGTGTGCACGAGCCCGGTACGGATGGCGTTGTCGACGGTGCTCAGCTGCCCGTCCAAGGCGTCGTCGAGGGCCGGGATGCGTTCGCGCGCATTGAGATTGCGTCCGTCGAGGCCGAAGGAGGTACGCAGGATGTCCCCGTCGGCGCGGGTGGTGTTGTAGTAGGTGCTGTCGAAGTCCTTCGAGTTCTGCCGCGCCGTGCTCTCGGCGTTCGACACCAGATCCAACTTCAGCTCGACCCCGACCTGGCGCAACTGCTGCTGCACCAGCTCGATGATCGCCTGATTGCCCGCGAACACCTGGGTGAACAGCACCGAGAACGACAGGCGCTCACCGTTCTTCGCCCGGATGCCGTCGCCGCCGGGCACCCAGCCCGCCTTGTCCAGAATGTCGCGCGCCTTGGCAGGGTCGTAGGCCAGCCGGGCCGAAAGATCCTGGTAGCCGGGCGTAGTGCTGGCCAGGGTGCTGGTCGCGGGCTTGAACTGCGGCCCGAGCACGGTGTCCACCAGTTGCTTACGGTCGATGGCGGGGAGTAGCGACTGGCGCACCGCGGGGTCGCGCAGCGGGCCACGGGTCACGTTGGTCTGGAAGCCGAACGGCACACCGGGATTCGCGGTACTCAGCAACCGCCCGCCGGAGGCCTCGATCTGCGGTGCGTCCTGCGGCAGCGCGTCGCTGATGGCATCGAGCTGCCCGGAGGCCACACTGCCGGTGCGCACCCCGGATTCGGGTACCACGGTGAATTCGATCTTGTCCAGGTACGCCTCGCCGCGGTGGCCGAAGACCGCCGAACCCCATTGGTAGCCCTGGCGTTTCGCCAGCGTCACCGACGCGTCCTGGCGGTAGCTCGCGTAGGTGAACGGCCCGCTGCCGATGTTGTCGCCGAGGCAGCGCTGCTCGGCGGGCTTGGCGGTGGTCGCGTCGGCGAGGATGCCGAGCTGGGGAGTCGAAGACGCCTGTAGGAACTGCGCATTGGGCTTGCTGAACTCGACCCGCGCGGTCAACCGGTCCACGGCGGTGGTGCCGACGTAGTTGGTGAGGTAGCTCGCGGCCAGGGCCGCTTTCGCCGAGCCGAGCTTGATGACCGAATCGAGAGTCTTGCCCACCGAGTCCGCGGTGAGCGGCGTGCCATCGCTGAAGGTGACCCCGTCGGTCAGGTGGAACGTGAACACCTTCGCGTCCGGGGTGACCTCCCAGCTCTGCGCGAGCCACGGCTTCAGCTCGCCGGTCTTCGGATCCTGGTCGGTCAGCGAATCGACGATCTGCCGTGTCACGTACAGGGTTTGGTTGGTGCCGGCCTGCGCGGGATCCGAGCAGGTCGGTGCCTGGGACAACCCGTAGCGCAGCGTGCCGCCCGGCTTCGGGGGTCCGGCGTCGCCGCCGGGCGCGGCCGAATCGGTGCCGCAGGCGGCCACGGTGGTCGCCGCGGCGAGCGCGCCTGCCAGCGCGATGATTCGGTGACGGTGTCGGATCACGGGGTAACTCCAGAAGTTTCGGTGCGGACGAGGTCGTCGCGCGGGTCGAGATCGGCGGCATCGGCGCCGGTTGCCAACGGGCGGCTGGGAATTCGGCGGCGCAGCTCCGGCGCCACCTCGGTTTGGAAGAGGGCGAGGCTGTCCAGGTAGTCGATCTCGGGGCGGCCGTCGCGCTCGGCGGACAGGTGGATCACCTCGTGGCCGAACCGCTCGTGCTGCCTGCCGACCTTGTCGATCACCTGCTCGGGGCTGCCGACCAAAGCCGAACTGCGGGTGACGAAGTCGTCCAGCGTCTCGAACACGACCGGCAGGCCGAGCTTGCGCGCCAAGGCGAGTCGCGCCTCGAAGATCGGTCGATAGGTGCCGAGTGCCTGCTGTGAGCTGCGGGCGACATGGAATCCGGCCGTGCCTGCGCCGACCAGCGCGTCGGCCGGGTTGTGCCCGTAGAACTCCCAGCGCTCCCGATAGTGGCGGACCAGTTCGGCATACGGCTCGATCGGGTTGGTGACATTCGCCGAGAACAGCGGATCACCGTGGCGCGCGGCCAGTTCCACCGAATCCCGGCTGGTCGCGCTGCCGTGCCAGATCCGGATCTTCGGCTGCCACGGCCGAGGTAATGCCTTGGCGTTCTTCAGCTCCGGCCGGAACCGGCCCGACCAGGTGACGCTATCGCTGCCCCACAGCGCCCGGAACAGGTCGTAGCCCTCGCGATTGCGGTCCCACTGGTCGTCGGTGGTGACGTGGTACAGCTCGGCCTGCGCGGCCCCGTTGCCCTTGCCGATGATCAGCTCCAGGCGGCCGCCGGACAGGTTGTCCAGCGTCGAGTAGTCCTCGAAGGCGCGCACCGGGTCGAGCAGGCTCAGCGTGGTGACCGCGGTGAACAGCGTGATGCGGGAGGTGACCGCGGCGATGTGGCTCAGGATCACCGGCGGCGCGGCGGACAGGAACGGATCCTCGTGCCGCTCACCGACGGCGAACCCGTCGTAGCCGAGATCCTCGGCAAGCCTTGCCTGTTCGACGACGTTGCGCAGTCGCTCCCTGGTACCGGGCAGCCGGCCGGTTGTCGGGTCTGGCACCCGGGTGACCAGGGTGAACAGTAGGAACTTCATGCGGTTGCTCCCAGTTCGTCGGTAACGGCGGGCAGATGCTTCTCGAACGGGTGCGGGCCGAGCTCCTCGGCGGGCACGGCCGGGTCGTAGCGCGCGGTGTACCCGGCGGCCAGGTAGAGGCCGACGGCCTCCGGCTGGCGTGGACCGGTGGTCAGGTAGATACGCCGGTAGCCGCGTCGCACGATCTCGGCTTCGAGCTGTTCGAGCACGAACAAGCCGAGTCCCTGCCTGCGGTGCTCGCGGGACGTCCAGATTCGTTTCAGCTCAGCGGTTTCCGCGTCGTAGCGCTGGAATGCGCCGCCCGCGACGGCCTCGCTGTGGCGGGTGACAACCAGCAGCGCGCCGTGTGGTGGCGCGAACTCCGTCGCGGGATAGTCACGTAGCGATGCGTGCATCTCACCGGGGCTGCGGCCGTAGCGGCTGCTGTATTCGACGGCGAGTTCGGCGAGCAGCGGTGCGGCAAGCGGATCGTCCTGAGCGACCTGGTGCACGCGCAACTCGCGTGCCGAAAGCTGTTGTGTCATCGACTCACTGCTGCTTCGGTAGGCCGGGCGGGTTGACCCGCGACTCGGTGACCTGCTCGGTCTTCAGACCCCACCGATCGATCACCTGCTGATAGGTGCCGTGTTCGATGGCGTAGTTCAGGGCATGCTGGACGGCGGTGATCAGCCCGGTGTTCTTCTTGGTGAGCACCGCGATCTCGCCCTGCAGCGCCTCGCCCGCGCCGGAGAAGGTGGCGAGGATCTTGGTCTGGTTCGCGGTGGCCGAGTGGTAGATCGCGGTCGGGTTGGGGCCGATGTAGCCGTCCAGCCGCTGCGAGGCCAGCGCCAGGTAATAGTCGCTGGTCTGCTGGAAGTAGGCGATGTCGATGGGCGCGAGACCGTCGGCGTGATTCTGCTCGTTCCATTTCACCAGCAGCTGTTCCTGGTTGGTGCCGCTGCCGACGCCGATTCGCTTGCCCGCCAGGCTCTTGCGATCCTTGTACTCGAGGGTGCTCTGCTTGGGCACCTCCAGCGCGACGGTGTCGTTACGGTAGGTGGCGAAGTCGTACTTCTCCTTACGTTCCTCGGTCACCGTCACGTTGGAGATGAACGCGTCGACCTCACCGGAATCGATGCGCACGAAGTTCTGCGACCAATCCGCCACCTGCACATCGAGTTTCAGGCCGAGGACGTCGGCGATCAGCGAGGCGAAATCGACCTCGGAGCCGACAACGGTCTTGTCGTCGTTGGCGTAGAAACGCAGCGGCGGCGCGGTGCCGGACGCGCCGGTCACCACCAGGGTGCCTCGATCCCGAATGGCCTGCGGCACTTCGGTGGCGATGCTGTCCACCTTGGTCGCGCGCACGCGGCCGGTCTGGGCGGCGGAGAGGTCGAAGGTGATCGCACCGGCGGGCTGAGCCGCGGACTCCGCCTCGGGATCGGTGCAGCCGGTGGCCAACAGCACGACCGCGGTCGCGGCGACGGTGGCCAGGGCGGAAAGCTTCATCGGGAACCTGTTCATCAGCGGACTCGGGAGAGGAAGGCGCGGGTGCGCGGGTGGCGCGGATTGTCGAGGACTACTTGGGGCTCGCCCTGTTCGACGATGACGCCCGCGTCGAGAAACACCACGGTGTCGGCGATCTCGCGGGCGAAGCCGATCTCATGGGTGACGATCACCAGCGCGGTGCCGCCGTGCGCGAGGTCGCGGATCACGTCGAGGACCTCGCCGACCAACTCGGGGTCCAGCGCGGAGGTCGGCTCGTCGAACAGGATCACCCTGGGGCGCAAGGCAAGTGCCCGCGCGATCGCCACCCGCTGCTGCTGCCCACCGGACAGCCTGCGCGGGTACGCGTCGGCCAGCTCACCGATGCCGACCCGTTCCAACAGCACTCGTGCCTCGGCCTCGATCTCGGCGCGGTCGCGGCGTTGCGCGGAAAGCGGTGCGATCGTGACGTTATCGAGCACCGTCAGATGCGGGAACAGGTTGAACTGCTGGAAGACGAAGCCGATCCGGGAGCGCTGCTTGCGCACCTCACGGTCGGGTAGCGCGTGCAAGGTGTTGCGGCGCAGTCGATATCCGATCAGCTCGCCGTCGATGTGCACGGTGCCTGCGTCCAGCGACTCCAGATGGTTGACCACCCGAAGCAGCGTGGACTTGCCGGAACCGGACGGGCCGATCACCGTGACCACCTCGCCGGAGCGCACGGTCAGGTCGATCCCGCGCAGCACCTCGTGCGCGCCATAGGATTTGCGGACGCCGCGTACCTCGACGGCGGGTGCGGCGGTCATCGGGTCGCTCCTCGTGGTGCGGTGGAACCGGATTCGGCGACCTCGCGCAGCTTCTGCCAGGCCCGCTGGACCGGTGACGGCGGTGGCGTGCGCTGCGTGCCCTTGGCGTAGTGGCGCTCGATGTAGTACTGCGCCACCGAGAGAAGGGTGGTGAGCACGATGTACCAGGCGGTGGCAACCAGCAGCAGCGGTACCACCCGCCCGTTGCGTCCGTAGATCACCTGGACCTGGTAGAACAGCTCCGCGATCGCCATCACCGACACGATCGAGGTGCCTTTGAACAGGCTGATCACCTCGTTGGTCGCATTGGGCAGGATCGAGCGCATGGCCTGCGGGACGACGATGGAGCGGAACTGGCGCACCTTCGGAATGCCAAGTGCGGCAGCGGCTTCCAGCTGACCGGCGTCGACGGAGATGATGCCGGCGCGGATGATCTCGGCCGAGTACGCCGCCTGATGCAGCGCGAGCCCGATCACCGCCGCGGTGAAACCGCTGATCACCCCGTTCACCTCGAAGGTGAAAAACGCGGGGCCGAACGGGATCCCGACCGACAGCGTGTTGTACAGGTAGGCGATGTTGAACCAGAACAGCAGCTGCACGATGAGCGGAATCGAGCGGAACGCCCAGATGTAGCTCCACGAGATCACCCGCAGCACCGGATTGTTCGACAGTCGCGCGATGGCGAGCGCGGTGCCGAGCAGGAAGCCGAGGGCGGTACCCCACGCGGTGAGCTCCAGGGTCACCTTCAGCGAGGCGAGCACCGACTTCGCGGTGATGTACTTCGCGAAAGTCGGCCAATCCCAACCGGGGTTGGTGATCAGTCCGTGGATGAACTGCGCGAGCAGGATGAGCGCGACGGCACTGATCACCCATCGCCACGGGTGGCGCGTCTTGGCGACGGTCGGCGCGGAATCGCCCAGCGCGGTGGCGGATTCGACCGGCGCCGGATCGAGGGCGGCTTCGGCACGGACGGTGGCGCCGGGTTCGCGAGTCGCGGTAGCGACCGGATCGCGGTCGGCGGCGGCGGTAGCGCCGGGTGCTGCGGCATCGGGTGCGGCGGACGCACTCATGTCGAGGTCCTTCGGAAGAACGAACGAAACCGCGCCACATCGGGCCGCGGTCACATCACCCGGCCAGCGACGGGTGCAATAGACTGGCTGCGGGTCAGCCCCGACAGCTCGCGGATGTGACTTTGCATTGATCGATGTGACGGCGGCCCCAACGGGTGCCACGGACAGCGGCGATGATCACTTCGGTTCCTCCATCGGTCCCGGCGGAAGCACCCGCACCCGGTGAACCGGGGGGTTGCTGCGACGTCGACGAGCCAGGTCTCTCGGTCGCTCTGGATGGTTGTCGCCGATCCGGACACCGGACGATGTCAGGGTCGAGCCGAATTATCATGCCCAGCAGGCGAACCCTTGGACAAGGGAAGTAATCACCGTGAGTGTAGATCTTGCCGGGGCCCGGTTTGCCGGGTAAGTCCGATAGCCGGATATACGCTGGCTCAGCGTGATCGGTAGCGGCGTGCGCTCACGTACTCGGGCGGCTCCGCCGGGGAGCAGCATACGGCTTGGTGCGTGCCTCGATATGCGAACCCCGCGAAGTTGCCTCGGATCCGCCGCGATGGTCGCGGTGCTGGAATGACACGCCGATGACTTGCCACAAGCAATACAGCCTGTTCACGGCGTTTGCCGGAGTACCGTCAGCCTTCGATTGCGTCGACGATGAGAAGAGGTCTCCGTGGCCGTGCACCGCCGTCTGACCATAATGTCCGCTGTCGCGACCTGCTCGGTCGCGCTGGCGCTCGCCGCCCCCACTTCGGGTGCGGCACCGACCGTGCCGGGCGTGACCCCGGTTCCGCCCGCCGCGGCGAGCGAGCGTCCCACCCAGACCGGCACCGCCGCGCCGGGCGACCTGTTCGGCGTCTACAACACCGCGATCGATGGCCTGCGCGCGTTCGGCATGCAGCCGTTCCTGTACCCGACCGCGGCCCCGTTCTGCCTCGGCGGCACCTCCCTCGGCCTCGCTCCGGCCGTAGCCGGGGCGGTGCCGGGCCCGTGGCCCAAGACCTCGATCACCATCCCCGGGCTCGACCTGGCCGCCGTCAAGGCCGGGCAGACCATGTTCACCTTCGTCCCCTACGGCCTCGGCCAGGACGGATCGGACACCACCGGCATGCAGGTCGCCTGGATGAACGTGACCAGCGGCCGCGGCGGACTTGCCGCCATGGGCCCGCTGTCCACCGTCTTCGGCGCCATGATCCCCGCCGAAGTCCCGGCCGCCCTGCGCCCCATGGCCGAACGCGCCATCCAGAACTTCTTCGTCGCCGCCCTCCCGATGGGCGGTGTGCGCGCCGTACCCGTCGACACCGGCCAGGGCACCGTGCTCGCCGCGGTCTTCGGCACCGTGGAGAACGGCGGCAAGTCCTGCTTCTTCCTGCCGACGGTGGGGATCACCGAGGTCCCGTAAGTCCTAGGTGCCAGTTATGTTGAGCGTGCGGCCCTTCCAGCTCAGCGCGTCCCGCCGCCGAGCGCGGTGCGAGCGTGCCCACAGCAGTAGGTAAGCGGCCACGGAGAACGGGTGAGCCAGGGCCGCAAGGACATCGGTGCGGGTAATCGGCCCGCCGGTTTCGGTGGAGCGGGCCAGCAGCCTGCCCGTAACGGCGGCTGTGTAGCCCACGACACCGACCCGGCGGACCGCTCCGCAACCACCGACCGCGGCCAGGGGCGGGACCCAATAAGCCAGGGCGGCAAGCGTTCCCACGCCCGCGCCGCCCGCGACGGTGCCGCCGTACGCGGACCACAGCCAGCGGGTGTATCCGGCGTCGAGTTCGGCGGTACCCGCGTACATCCGGGTGCTCGCCATGCGGCCCGCGGCGACGAGAACGGTGGGTTGCCCTGCGCGGCGCAGTGTTCGAGCGATATCGAGGTCCTCGGTGACGCTGGCGGCCACCGCGGCGTGCCCGCCGACGGCGCGGTAGGCGGCGGTGTCGAACACCAGGAACTGGCCGCAGGCAACCGAAGTCGACGGTCGCAGGCTCCGGTTGGCCAGCGAGATCGGCAGCGTCGCGGCCCACGACCAGCACAGCAAAGGCTGCACCAGCGCCTCGGCCACCGACCGGGCCCGCTGCCTCGGCCACGGCGAGACCAGCGCGACCCGCCGCCTGCGCAGTTCGGTGACCGCCGTCGCGACCGCACCCGGTGCCAGCCGCACATCCGCGTCAACGAAGACCAGCACCGGCGTGGCCACGGAGTCGGCCAATCGCGCACACGCGGCAGCCTTCCCGGTCCAGCCGGGCGGCGGGTCGGTGTCATTGCGCAACACCGTGATTCGCGGATCACCACCGGCCGCATCGATCGCTGTCGCGAAGGTGTCATCGGCCGACGCGTCATCGAGGATCACGACGCTCAACCGCGCGACCCCGCGCTGCGCCCGCAGATCCGCGATCAGTCCGGGCAGGCGCGCTGCCTCATCGCGAGCGGGCACGCATACGGTGACCGGATCGATCACCTCGATCGCGGTATCCGCCAGCCGACGCACCGTAATCCGGTTATAGAGCGCGATCCCCGCGCCCACCAACGAGATTCCGGTACCGAGCCACGTCACCTTCACCATCCGGCGAACCGAACCTGGCTGCGGCACAACGTGTGTCGGCTTTCGCTCAGCGGCTCTGCGTGACCGTTTTCCACCAGCGGCTCCAGGACAGCCCGGTGGGCGCGCCCGGTGCGGGCGGGTTCCGGTCCATGTAGGCCATGGTGGCGATGATGGCGGCGACGGCGAGGGTGATGCCGCCGACGATGCCAGCCCAGCCCGCGAAGGAGCGGGTGTTCGGGTCGGCGTAGCTGACCTCGGCGCGCAACGTGGAGACGTCGCCGGCGGGCAGCTTCCACGACACGATGTTGTCACCCTCGCGGTTGCCGTTGGTCTTGGCGACACGGGCCGGGAACGCGATGGTGAACTGCACGTCGGAACCGCTCGGCGGCACGGATTTCAGGTCGACGCGCCCGCTCAGGCTGACCAGGTCGCCGGTGCGCTGGAACTGCATCTGGAACATGCCCTGTGTTTGCTCGGACAGCTGACCGAGCTGGCCGACCTCGCCGAACGACATGTCCTCGAAGAACACCTGGCTGCCAACGTACCCGTCTTGGGTGTAGGGCTCCACCCGCACCTTCGCGGCGAGCGAGTCGGGCGCCTTCAGCTGCGGGCCCTTGTCATTGCCGTCGGTGGGCACGACCGCGGCGACGATCCGACCGGACACCCGGTCGTTGGACGACACGCCCATCGACACCTGCACCCGCAGGCACCCCGCGAGCATGGGCACCAGCATCGCCGCGAGCAGAACGGCCGCGGCGACACGCGCGCCAAGGCGGCGCGTCCGCGGCGACGGTAGTACCGGGGCATCGGGCATCGTGGTGATGGGACTCGGCTGCACGGGGACATCGTGCCAGGCCATCCGTCCAGATGCCCACGCGACGGGCGGAACGAGGCAAGCGATGTGTCTCGGCTAGCCCGCCGGGACGGGTCGCGGGCGGTAAAAGTAGAGGTGGCGAAGCAGCGGGAGGCCGAGCACGCTCAGCCCGACAGCGCCGTAACAGGCCGAAAACGGTAGACCGAGGAAGACGGCGTGCGCGAGCGTCGAACCGAGCCAGGTCCACAGGAAAACGGCCACCGGTACCGCGATCGAGCCGGTTTTCGGTGCTGCGGCGTTCAGCCCCTCTAACAGCCTGTCCAGGCCCACTGACGGACCGGGCGTCGCGCCGACCCCGGCGGCCAGCGGCCCGTCCAAGCCATCTGACGGACCGGGCGCCGCGCGATCCCGCACGGCGAGCAGCCCACCCATGAGCAGCGCCACCGCGAACCAGCCGAGGTAGTTGGTGTACGGAATATCGGCGAGGCCGGGCAGCCCCGAGCCGGTGTCACACCACGTCCACTGCCCGTCGGCGACCATCTGCGGGTCGAGAAAGAGATCCCAGCCGACCGCCCCGGCCGCCGTCAGCCCGATGCGCGACAGCGTGCGCCGCGACACCAGCCCGGCCACCACCCAGACCGGATACAGTCCACCCGTCCAGGCCAGCGGAACGACCAGCGGCACCCCACTCAGCGCGGGCCCCAGTCGATCCACCGCGTACTCGTAACACCCGAACGGCAAGCCCGTTGCGGTGCCGACGATCTCGGCGGCCAACCCGATCCCGGACACGATCACCAAAAACCCGGCCGCATAACGTATCCCGCGCGTCACCGTCGCATGCGCCAACGCCGTCCCCGCCGAAAGCAGCACAACCGCGACCGTGACCCGATCCCGCCCACCCCCCGACGTCAGCGGGTAAGCGATCTGCACCAGGACCAGCGCCACCGCCAAAACAACGGGCCCAAACCGCGCCGCTGTCGCACGTGCGCCACTCACGGCCGCACGCCTTTCGATTTCCCGCACCGGAAATCGCATGCGATTCCAGGTGCGGGAAATCGGAAAGCGTGCGGCGGCACGGTCATCGGCGGCGCAGCAGCGGGAATCGGTTGCGGCGCAGGTCGTGTAGGGCGAGGGTGGCGGCGCTACGGCCGCTGGCGCCCGAGACGCCGCCGCCGGGATGAGTCGACGCGCCGGTCAGATACAGCCCCGGTGCGCCCGGTACCCGCTGTCCGGACAGTTCCGGCAGCGGCCGCCACAGCATCATCTGATCGAGGGACATCTCCACGTGCATCACATTGCCGCCGAGCAGCCCCATCTCCCGCTCCAGATCGACCGGCGTCTGCACATGCCTGCGCAAGATCGAATCGGTGAAACCCGGTGCGTAGGAGTCGACTTCGGCGATGATGCGATCGGCCTCGCGCTCGGCGTGCTCGGCCCAATCGCTGCCGTCGGCCAGCCGGTACGGGTGCCACTGCGCCCACAGCGAGAGCTGATGCTCACCGGGCGGGGCGATGCTCGGATCCAAGGCGCTGAAACTCATCGCAAGCACCACCGGGCGCGGCGGCAGATCACCGGCCGACGCGGCCCCGTGCGCGAGCCGGAGCTGGCGCCGATCGGACACGAGAAACTGGAGACCACGGGCGGATTCGCGCACCGAGCTGCCGGGGTAGTTCGGCAACGACCGGGTAGCGACCCGCACCACCATGCCGATCCCCGGCCCGACCCGAATGCGCCGCCGCCAGTCATCGAGCACGCCCGCGTCGAAACCGCCCTCGCGCAACAGATCCAGCGTGGTCAGCACGTGCGAGCCCGCGATGACGGTGTCGGCGTACAGGTTTCGCCCCGAGGCGGTGCGCACCCGCCAGCCGTCACCGTCGCGCCGCAGAGCGGTCACCGCGTCACCGGCCGTCACCACGCCGCCATCGGAGCGCAGCCGCTGCACCAGCGCCGCGCTCAGCGCGCCGCTGCCGCCGACCGCCCGACCAGGCGGCAGCGTATGCATGAGCGCGGCGAAACCAACCATCGGCGCGGTACCCGGTTCCGACATCGGCGGCCCGGACTGCGCGCCGAACCAAGCCAGCGACGCCTTGAGTCGTTCGTCGTCAAAGTGCGTGTCCAGCAACGCGTCCCCGGATTGCAGGAACTCCCGCGACAGCGCGCTCCCGCCGTCCTTCGCGTCCAGCCCCCAGAACGAGCGCAGCAACCGCCCCGGCGTCGGCGCCCCGCCGAACGCACGCATCACTCTGGCGCTGCGCGGCCCCCACACCTCGACGAAACGCCGATACGCCGCAGCATCACGATCACCGCAGGCGGCCGCGATCGATGCGCAGGTGGAATCCAGCTCGCGATGGAACACCAGTGGCGCGCGCCCATCGCTGCCCGGCGTGAAACCCCAAGGGTCGCAATCGATGTAGCGCAACCCGAAGCGATCGAGCTCGAGTTCCTCGATGATCCCGGTGTGCCGCACCATGATGTGCGCGGACGAGCCGCGATCGACCAGATGGCCGGGAAACCGCTCGACCGTCGACACCGCCCCGCCGAGCACATCGTCGCGTTCCAGGACCTCCACCGCGTGCCCGGCCCGCGCCAGATAACAGGCGGCGACCAGCGCGTTATGGCCCGAACCCACCACCGCGACCGTCACGTGACCCTCACGCAGGCCAAGGCATAACCCTCACAGCGGCAGCCGCCGTCCGAGGATGGCGAACGGCCGATTGTCGCCGGAGAACACGAAATTCCGCACCACGTCGGTGAATTCCTGCCGCCGATACAGCCGCCAGGCCCGGTTGTCCTCCCGGTCCACCTCCGGCGTCGACAGCAGCACGGCCTGCTCCGGCCGATCCCGCAGCAGCCGTTCCAGCAGCGTGGCGCCGATGCCGAGCCCCTGCGCCGACGGGTGCACATGCAGCTCGGTCAGCTCGAAATAGTCCGAAAGCAGTTCGCGCGTCGAATGTTCTGGCCAGCCCGAGCGCCGCATCCCGCTGTGCACCTGCTGGTGCCACCACTGGTGCGCGGCACCGCGGTAGCCGTAGGCGATCGCCACGATCGGCGAGGACCGTAGGTCGACCTGCCCCGAATCGTCGGGGACCACCGCGGCGACGGCCTGCCAGCCGGGACGAGTGGTGTGCTCGGTCCACATCGGCGCGCGATGGTGTTCGGTGCCGCGCGGATAGTCCATCGCCGCGACATACACCGCCAGCGCATCGTGCAGCCGGGAGCGCAGTGCCGCGACGGAGAGGTCGACGACGACAGGTGCGGGAGTGTGATTGGGCTTGACGGCGGTCATGGCTCTCGTCGGGTCCACAGTTGGCGCGGAAAGTTTGTCGGTGGGCGTCTCTATATTCAATCTCAATTCAAACGTTCGAATACCTGTTCGGTCACACTAGGCGGTGTTGGCTCCAGGTACGCGATAGCGGAGGGACTGGCGAGATGTCTGGTCGAGTCGAACATCCGGGACAGCCCGGTCGGGCAGGCAAGCTGCTGCAACGGGCCGATGGCCTGCTCATGCAGGCGGCGGGGGAGCGGGACCCGCGCGAGCGATTCCGCACCGCCTATCTCGCCGCATTGCGCGGGGCCGGGGCGGTGATCGCGCTCACCGGCGCCGACAACGCGCCGCGGGCTCGTTCGCGTAACGCGTGGGTACTGCTGCAGTCCGCCGCGCCCGAGTTCGTCATGTGGGCCGATTACTTCAGCGCGCGGTCGGAGACCAGGGCCGCACTGGAGGCCGGACTCGATCGTGAGATCGACGATGACGAGGCCGACGAGTTCTATTCGCGGGTAGGAGCATTCCTTCACGACATTGAAGATCTCCTTACCGCATCGGCTCGGTTGCGCCCCGCACCGGGGTGGACAAGCGGCATGACCGGATAGTGACCGGCGGCACGCCCACATAGTTATGGGCGACTAGGTGGTACGGCCCTGATCGAACTCGTATCATTGGTGACAGATAGCCGCCAAGGTCGGCTATCAGGTCGCCTACCCGGAGGCGACAGCCACGCCTAGTGCCGGGGGAGGTACCGTGCCACTCTCCGAGCACGAGCAGCGCATGCTCGAACAGATCGAGAGCGCGCTCTACGCTGAGGATCCGAAGTTCGCGTCGTCCGTCCGCGGCGGGCGCCTTCGCTCGACCTCGAGTCGTCGCAGACTCCAGGCCGCGGCGTTGTTCGTCCTCGGTCTGTTTCTACTTGTCGCCGGCATCGCCGCCCCGGTGAAGCCCGGCGGCTTCCCGATCATCAGCCTGGTCGGCTTCATCGTCATGTTCGCCGCGGGCGTACTGCTGCTGGTCGGCACGTCCAAGGGGATCGCGAAGGGCGATCGGGCCGGCGGCGACGCCACGCCCGGCGGTCCAAGCGGTGGAACGACCGGACAGCGTGGACGGCAACGCAAGTCCGGCGGTTTCTCCGAACGCATGGAGGACCGATTCCGGCGACGGTTCGAGCAGGATTAGCCCGCTCATAGCCTGACAACCGCAGACAGACGGCGACGCCGCACCGATCAGGTGCGGCGTCGCCGTCTCGCGTGTGCACGGGCCCGCCCCGCCGGTGATCTCCGCGCGGGGTGCGCGGCGCCTGCTCCACATCTCCCCACAAGATCCCCCACATCGCCCCATCCTCGGCCGAGCTACCTCGCACCTGGGCGTTTGCTGGGTGTTTCCGGGCCTTTGTCCATGCGGACTGTGCGTGTCGGCAGAACACGCAAGAAGTTCTCCACCAGGGTGATAGCTGGGATGACCTGCGGAATCGTCTGAGCCGGGAGCCAGATCACCGGCAGTTTCGATTGAAAGTGGGGGAAAGTGGGGTAATGTGGAGCGCGCACTACAGGAAAGGCCGACCATCGAGGTGATCGACTAGGGAGGTATCGAGTTGTTTCTCGGTACCTACACACCTCGGCTGGACGACAAGGGGCGACTCACGTTGCCTGCGAAATTTCGAGACGATCTGGCGGGAGGGTTGATGGTCACGAAGGGTCAGGACCACAGCCTTGCCGTGTATCCCAAAGAAGAGTTCACCGCGCTCGCTCGTCGAGCCGCGGCGGCGTCGCGAAGTAACCCGCAGGCTCGCGCATTCGTCCGGGCACTAGCGGCCGGAACGGATGAACAACGTCCGGACGCACAGGGCCGGATTGTGTTGTCTGCCGAACATCGGCGCTACGCGAACCTGCAACGGGATTGCGTGGTGACCGGCTCGGTCGATTTCCTCGAAATATGGGACAAGCAGGCGTGGGACTCCTACCTCGCCGAGCACGAGGAGGATTTCTCGCAAGCGAGAGACGAGTCGCTGGGCGGAATCTTCTAGCCCCGAGCGAACGAGTGCCGCGTGGCCTCTGCCCGGACGCGGACCCTGACGTACTTCCCCGACGCCAGGTGCCGAGGTTCGGTCAGAGACCACGGGGCATTCGTCTCCGGACACGGTTTCTTATGCACATGCACTTGCGGCCCAACGACACACCATCGCGGAGCGCTCGTCGGGCCGACGGGATGCGGGAACTCCCGCATCTGCACAGAGGAATAAGGCGACCATGCGCGGTGCGCGACGAAGCGAGGCAGATCCCGGGAGGTCGAGGTGAACCGTGAGCAGGACGGCCCCCGCCATGTTCCTGTTCTGCTCGGGCGAGCCGATGCGCTGCTCGGGCCCGCGCTCACCGAACCCGGCGCGGTGTACCTCGACGCGACGCTCGGCCTCGGCGGACACGCCGAACACTTCCTGCGCACCTATCCGGGCCTCCGGCTCGTCGGACTCGACCGCGACACCGCCGCGCTGAAGCTGGCCGCCGAGCGACTCGCGCCGTTCGCGGACCGAATCACCTTGGTGCACACCCGATACGACGGGATCGCCGACGCGCTCGAGCAGGCCGGATTGCCCGCCGCCGGATCGGTCTCCGCCATCCTGATGGACCTCGGCGTTTCCTCGATGCAGCTCGACGAGGCCGATCGCGGCTTCGCCTACTCCATCGACGCGCCGCTGGACATGCGGATGGATCCAAGCACCGGCCCCACCGCCGCCGACGTGCTCAACACTTACAGCCACGGCGACCTGGCCCGCGTGCTGAAAACCTATGGGGAAGAACGCTTCGCGGGCCGGATCGCCTCCGAGGTGCTGCGCCGCCGCCAGCAGAAGCCGTTCACCACCAGCGCCGAACTGGTCGAGCTGCTCTACGCGGCGATACCGGCGGCGACCCGCCGCACCGGCGGGCACCCGGCCAAGCGCACCTTTCAGGCGCTGCGGGTCGAGGTCAATCGCGAGCTCGATTCGCTGCGCGCCGCGCTGCCCGCGGCGCTGGATTCGCTGCGGATCGGCGGCCGGATCGTCGTCATGTCGTATCAGTCACTCGAGGACAAGGTGGTCAAGCAGGAGTTCGCGCCGCGCGCGGCCTCCCGCAGCCCCATCGACCTACCGGTCGAATTGCCAGGCATGGGACCGGAATTCCGGATGCTGACCCGTGGCGCGGAGAAGGCGACCGAACAGGAAATTGAGGAAAACCCTCGCGCGGCACCCGTCAGGATGCGCGCGGCGGAGCGAATTCAGGAGGTCGGATGAGACATGAGCTCTTCCGGCGGACCGGGTGCGGGGCCTGGACAAGGGAGGCCGGATGTCCCGCACAGACTCACGAGGGGACGGCAGTATGAGTATTCGGACGCGGACCGTCGAGGCACCCGGGCGGATCGCCCGCCGGGTCCACGAATCCGAGCGGGTGAAATCGGGTGCCGCGCAACGGGCATACGCCCGGCGCCGGACACGCGCCGAAACCCGTTCGGACACACCCGATCTGCCGCCCCGGCAGGGTTCGGTGATGGCCGCGCGCATTCCGTTCGTCGCGGCGATCATCGCGTTGCTCGGCTGCGGTCTCGCGCTCACCCTGCTGCTGACCACCCGCGCCGCGGAGGACAGCTACCAGCTCGGCGACATCAGGGCGACCAACAAGCGGCTCGCCGACGAGCGGGCCGCGCTGCTGCGTGACGTCGAGTCCGCGGACTCCCCGCCCGACCTGGCGGCCCGCGCCAGGGACCTCGGCATGATCCCGGCCAAGGACCCGGCCCGCATCGTGGTCGCCCCGGACGGCAGCGTGACGGTGATCGGCAAACCCACTCCGGCACAGGGCCCGCCGGTGCCACCGCTGAACGTGACACCCGCCGCTCCGGCCCCGCCACCGGCGGGCAACGTGGAGGCCCGCGGTGAGCGGGTGGTGCCCGTGACAACGACGACGACACCGCCGCCGCCCGCTCCGGTGAACGCGGCTCCGGCGAGCCCGATCCCGTCCAGCCCGGTTCCGGCCAGCCCGGTACCCGCCGCGCCGCAGCAGGATGCCGCCGTGCAGGCCGCCGTGCCGCAACCGCCCGCCGTGCTCGCGCAGCCGGAAACACCACAGCCGCAACGACTTCCCGATGAGGAAGGGCAACGGTGACACAGGTCAGGCCCGCACCTCGGCAACGACGCGGGCCCGAACGAGCGACAAGACCGCGGGCCGCGCCGCCGAAGAAGGACCGGCCGCTGCGCCGACGGCTCGGCGCAGGCCGGATCCTGATGTTGGTCGCGCTCGGTGTCGTCGCGTTGCAGTTGCTGTGGATCCAGACCATCAACGCGCCGAGCCTGTCCGCGCAGGCGGCGAACCAGCGCACCAACGTCGAGGTCGACTACGCGGTCCGCGGCCCGATTACCGACCGCAACGGCAAGTCGCTCGCGTACACCATCGCCGCGAAACAGCTGACCTTCCAGCCGATCGCGGTCCGCAAGCAGCTCGCCGACGCGAAAGCCAAGAACAGCAAGGCGCCCGACCCGGACGAGCGGCTGAAGGCGATCGCCAAGACCGTGCACGACAAGCTCGGCAAGGCGGGCCCGTCGGAATCGGACCTGCTCGCCATGCTGCGCAGCGACGAGAAGTTCCTGTACCTTGCGCGCGGTGTCGACCCGAGGATCGCCGCGGATATCCGCACGCAGTTCCCCGAGGTCGGCGCGGATCCCCAGTACCCGAGGGACTATCCCGGAGGTTCGTTGGCGGCCAACGTGATCGGCGCCACCGGCTGGGACGGCCACGGCCAGATCGGGCTGGAGTCCTCGCTCGACTCGGTGCTCGCGGGCACCGACGGTTCGCACACCTTCGACCGCGGCTCCGACGGCACGGTCATTCCCGGCAGCTGGCGCGACAAGCAGGATGCCGTGAACGGCAACGGCGTCGAGCTGACCATCGACTCGGATCTGCAGTACTACGTGCAGCAGCAGGTGCAGCAGGCGCGGGAGATGTCGGGCGCCAACTCGGCCTCCGCGGTCGTGCTCGACGCCAAGACCGGCCAGGTGCTTTCGATGGCCAACGACAACACGTTCAATCCCAAACTGTCGCCACAGAATTGGGCCGGTGCCGACATGGACAATCCGTCGGTCTCCAATGTGTTCGAGCCAGGCTCGGTGAACAAGATCATCACGGCGGCCGCGGCCATCGAGTATGGATTGACCACTCCGGACGAGGTGCACCAGGTGCCAGGCGAGATCCGGATGGCCGGGGTGACCGTGCACGACGCGTGGAGCCACGACGTCGCGCCGTACACCACCACCGGCATCTTCGGTAAGTCGTCCAACGTGGGAACCCTGATGCTCGCCCAGCGGGTCGGCGAGGATCGCTTCGCCGACATGGTGAATCGCTTCGGACTCGGCCAGCGAACCGGGGTCGGCCTGCCCGGCGAGAGCGGCGGTGTGGTGCCCGCCCGAGATCAGTGGTCCGGCGGCACCTTCGCCAACCTCCCTATCGGGCAAGGCCTTTCGATGACCACGCTGCAGATGACGGGCATGTACCAGGCCATCGCCAACGACGGCGTGCGGATACCGCCCCGGATCATCAAGGCGAAGATCGCGCCGGGCGGCGCACGCACGGAGGAAACGCAGCCGGACGGGGTGCGGGTGGTCAGCCCGCAGACCGCCGCGACACTGCGCACGATGTTCCAGGCGGTGGTCCAGCGTGATCCGATGAGCGCAGCCCAGAACGGCACCGGCGGGCCCGCCGCGATCGACGGCTACCAGATCGCCGGGAAGACCGGCACGGCGCAGAAGGTCGATCCAGCGTGCGGTTGCTACTCGACCTCGTCGTTCTGGATCACCTTCGCCGGCATCGCCCCTGCCGACAACCCCCGCTACGTCATCGGGCTGATGCTCGACAACCCGGTACGCAGCGCCGATGGCAGCGGTGGCCAATCGGCCGCGCCGCTGTTCCACAACATCGCCTCGTGGGCGCTGCAGCGTGACGGTGTGCCGCCGTCGCCGGAACCGTCCAAGCGATTCGTCCTCGAAGCACACTGAGTCGGCTGCGTCGGCAAACCTGTTGGGGGCTGCCTGGTCACGCGGTGGTCGGTCGCCGGTAACCTGACACGTCGATCGCCGCCGCCGAGAGGAGCCTGATTTCTGTGCAGTCCGGTGAACCGCGCACCTTGCGGCCCGCCCAGTCACCCGTGACGCCGCTGGACGCCCTCGCGTCCGCCGTCGCGGCGAATCCGGTCGGCCCGCGACCGCTCGGCACGGTCTCGGTGACCGGCATCGAGCAGCGCTCGGCGTCTGTACTGCCAGGAGACCTGTTCGTCGCGCTACCCGGCGCCACGGCGCACGGCGCCCGATTCGCGCGTGACGCGGTCGAGCGGGGTGCCGTCGCGGTGCTCACCGACGCCGAGGGCGCCGAACTGGCCGGGGAGCTGACGGTGCCGGTGCTGGTGCGCGAGAATCCGCGCGCGGTGCTCGGCGAGCTGTCCGCGATGGTCTACGGCAACCCCTGCGAACGACTGCGCATTGTCGGCATCACCGGCACTTCGGGCAAAACGACCACGTCCTACCTGGTCGAGGCCGGTCTGGCCGCCGCGGGCCTGTCGACCGCGCTGATCGGCACCATCGAGACCAGGATCGGCGGTCGGCGCGTGCCGAGCGCGCTGACCACGCCCGAGGCGCCGCAGCTGCACGCGATGTTCGCGCTGATGGTCGAGCAGGGCGTCGACGCGGTGGTGATGGAGGTGTCCAGCCACGCGCTCGCGCTCGGCCGGGTGGACGGCGTCCGATTCGCGGTGGGCGCGTTCACCAACCTGTCGCAGGATCACCTCGACTTCCACGCCGACTTCGAGGACTACTTCGCCGCCAAGCGCAGGCTGTTCGAGCCGGACTCGCCGATCGCCGCGCGGACCGCGGTCGTCTGCGTCGACGACGAGTGGGGCGTGCGGCTCGCGGACGGGCTCGCGGCCCCGATCCGAGTGTCCACCACCGGAACCGGCGATTGGCGCCTCGACGGCCCGATCGCGGCGCACGGCGGCGAGCAGGAATTCACCGCGGCCGGACCGGACGGCAATGTCGCTGTGCGGCTGCGTCTTCCTGGCCGCTACAACGTGGCCAACGGGCTGCTCGCGGTCGCCGTGTGCGCGGCCGCCGGTGTCGACGCCTCGATCGCCGCGCCCGCCCTGGCCACCGTCGATGTGCCTGGCCGGATGCAGCGGGTGGAACGCGGCCAGGACTTCCTCGCGATCGTCGACTACGCGCACAAGCCCGCCGCGCTGGAATCGGTGATCGCCACGCTGCGTGGACATCTCGCGGCGGACGTGCCGGAATCGCCGGGACGCCTCGCCGTGGTCATCGGTGCCGGTGGCGACCGCGACGCGGGTAAACGTCCGCTCATGGGCGAGGTAGCGGCCCGCGGCGCCGATCTGGTGATCATCACCGACGACAACCCGCGCAGCGAGGACCCGGCGACGATCCGGGCCGCGCTGTATTCCGGCGCGAAGGAGGTGCCAGATCGCGGCGACGTGCGCGAGGTCGGCGACCGCGCCGAAGCCATTGCGGCGGCGGTGAATTGGGCTCAGCCCGGCGACGTGGTACTGGTTGCGGGCAAGGGGCACGAGGCAGGGCAAGAGATCCGGGGTGTCAAACACCCCTTCGACGACCGCGACGTGCTCGCGGCGGCACTGGACAAGCGAAGTCCGCATAACGCGGACGCGGAGGACTTGACGGTTTCATGATCGAGATGACACTGCGGGAGCTCGCGGACGTCGTCGGCGGCACGCTGCACGACGTTCCCGACCCGGAGGTGCGAGTAACCGGTTCGGTCGAATTCGATTCGCGCCGAATCGGTTCCGGTGATCTGTTCCTCGCCTTGCCAGGTGAGCGGTCCGACGGCCACGACTGGGCCGCCACGGCGGTCGCGGCCGGTGCGGTCGCGGTGCTCGCGGCCCGTCCGGTCGGAGTGCCTGCCATCGTCGTCGCGCCGAGTCCGGGCTCGGTGCCGTCGAGTTCGGTTGCGCTGGCCGGTGATTCGGATGGTTCCGGGGCGGCCGTGCTCGCCGCACTCGCCGAGCTGGCCCGCGCCAGCGTGCAACGGCTCACCGCGGCAGGAACTCTCACCGTGATCGGGGTGACCGGCTCGTCCGGCAAGACCTCGACCAAAGACCTGCTCGCGGCCGTGCTCGCGCCGCTCGGGTCCGTTGTCGCGCCGCCTGGTTCGTTCAACAACGAGCTCGGCCATCCGTGGACGGCGTTGCGCGCCAACGCCGATACGCGTTTCCTGGTGCTCGAGATGTCCGCGCGCGGGCCGGGCCATATCGCCGCGCTGGCCGAGGTGGCACCGCCGAGCATCGGCGTCGTGCTCAATGTCGGCACCGCGCATCTCGGCGAGTTCGGCAGCCGCGAGGCGATCGCCAAGACCAAAGGCGAACTGGTGCAGGCGCTTCCGCCGTCCGGGCTGGCCGTGCTCAATGCCGACGACCCGCAGGTCGCCGCGATGGCGTCGCGCACGACCGCCCGCGTGATCGCCGTCGGCCAATCCGACAACGCCGAGGTGCGGGCCACCGATATCCGGCTCGACGGCGAAGCACGCGCCGGTTTCACCATGCATACCCCGGTGGGCAGCATCGCGATCCAGCTGTCCGTGCACGGCGAGCATCAGGTCGGCAACGCGCTGTCCGCGGCCGCGGTCGCCCTCGAATGCGGCGCCGACCTCGACACCATCGCGCGGTCGCTGGCCGAAGCGCACGCCGCGTCCGCCCGCCGGATGGATGTGCGAACCACCGCGGGCGGCGTGACCGTCGTCAACGACTCCTACAACGCCAACCCCGACTCGGTCCGCGCCGCCCTCAAGGCGCTGGTCACCATGTCGCGCGCGGGCGAAACCCCGCGCCGCAGCTGGGCCGTGCTCGGCGAAATGGGCGAGCTCGGCGAAGAATCCGTGATCGAACACGACCGGATCGGACGGCTCGCCGTGCGCCTCGACGTGCATCGGCTGATCGTGGTCGGCACCGGAAGGCCGTCCCGGGCGATGCATCAGGGAGCGGTGATGGAAGGCTCATGGGGCGAGGAGTCGATCCTCGTGCCCGACATCGGCGCGGCCATCGCGTTGCTCGACGACGAAGTCGAGGCGGGTGATGTGGTGCTGGTCAAGGCGTCGAAGTCGGTCGGCCTCTGGGAGGTCGCCGAACACCTGATCACATCGGAGCCATCCAGCGGACTTACGGGAAGCACGGAGGGAGTTCAGTGAGCGAGCGGAGCGAGCGAACCATCAACACAGCGACCGCTTGTCGTACGGCTGAACCGAGCGCTAGCGAGGGTCAGTCGTGAGACAGATTCTGTTCGCGGCGGCGATAGCGTTGGCCGTGTCGATTCTGCTGACCCCGCTGCTGATCAAGATGTTCGCCAAGCAGGGCTTCGGCCAGGAGATCCGGGTCGACGGCCCGGCTAGTCACCAGGCCAAGCGCGGCACGCCAACCATGGGCGGTGTCGCCATCATCATCGGCATGTGGGCCGGTTACCTCGGCTCGCACCTGATCGGCATCGGTTACCGTGCGGACGGCCCGTCGGCCTCCGGCCTGCTTGTCCTCGGTCTGGCCACCGCGCTCGGCGGCGTCGGCTTCGTCGACGACTTCATCAAGATCCGCAAGCAGCGCAACCTCGGCCTGACCGCCGCGGGCAAGTACCTCGGTCAGCTGACCGCCGCCGTCGTGTTCGGCGTGCTCGCGCTGCAGTTCCGCGGTGCCAGCGGGCTGACCCCGGCCAGCAGGCATCTGTCCTATGTGCGCGACATCAGCACGGTGACAATGGGTGTCGTCGTGTTCCTGGTCTTCGTCTGCCTCGTCGTGGTTGCCTGGTCCAACGCGGTGAATCTCACCGACGGCCTTGACGGACTCGCGGCCGGATCGATGAGCCTGGTGCTCGGCGGCTACGTGGTCATCACGTTCTGGCAGTACTACCACGCCTGCGAGATCAAGGCCGAGGTCGGCTGTTACAACGTGCGTGACCCGCTCGACCTGGCACTGGTCTGTGCCGCGGGCGCCGCCGCGTGCGTCGGCTTCCTGTGGTGGAATGCCGCGCCCGCCAAGATCTTCATGGGTGACACCGGCTCGCTCGCGCTCGGCGGCATGCTGGCCGGGCTGT
This sequence comes from Nocardia sp. NBC_01499, assembly GCF_045040275.1. Classification (NCBI taxonomy): domain Bacteria; kingdom Bacillati; phylum Actinomycetota; class Actinomycetes; order Mycobacteriales; family Nocardiaceae; genus Nocardia; species Nocardia sp. NBC_01499. The sequence continues at coordinate 8,653,052 of NZ_CP109426.1, forward strand.
CCATCACCACACGGACCGAGCTGCTGATGATCGTCATCGGCGCGCTCTTCGTCGCCGAAACCCTGTCGGTCGTGTTGCAGGTCGCGGTCTACCGCACCACCCGCAACCGGTTGTTCAAGATGGCGCCGTTCCATCATCATTTCGAACTCAGCAAGTGGGCCGAGACTACGGTCATCATCAGGTTCTGGCTGTTGGCCGCGATGGCGTCGGCCGTCGGCCTCGGCTTGTTCTACAGCGAATATCTCTCTGCGGTCGGGTGAACTAGCGATGGTCGAACATTCTCCTCGGGCCCTGCGATCACCTGGGCCCATGCTCGAATTCCTGCGCGGCCGTGACGTTCTCGTCGCGGGCTGGGGCATATCGGGACGCTCGCTCGTCGAGCCGCTGCGCGATATCGGCGCGCGCCCGGTGGTCACCGACGGTGGCGCCGCGGCGCTGGCCGAGGCGGCCGAGCTCGGCCTCGACGTCGCCACCTGCGTGGAACTGGAAACTACCGACTGGAGCCGGTTCGCGCTGGTGATCACCAGTCCGGGCTGGCGGCCGGACTCGCCGGTGCTCGCCGCGGCGGTCGCCGAGGGCACCCCGGTGTGGGGCGACGTCGAATTCGCCTGGTGGGTCGATCAAGCCAGGATCTACGGACCGGTCCGCAAGTGGCTGGTGATCACCGGAACCAACGGCAAGACCACCACCACCCAGATGACGCACGCCATCCTGCGCGCCGCGGGCATCCCGAGCGTCGCCTGCGGCAATATCGGGCTGCCGATCCTTGATGCGTTGCGGCGCAACCCGGGACCGCAGGTGCTCGCCGTCGAGCTGTCCTCGTTCCAGCTGCACTGGGCGCCGTCGGTGCGTCCGGAGGCGGGCGTTGTGCTCAATGTGGCCGAGGATCACCTGGATTGGCACGGCGGCCTCGACGCGTACGCGGCCGCCAAGGCGCGGGCGCTGGTCGGGCGCGTCGGCGTGGTCGGGCTCGACGATCCGGTCGCGGCCTCGCTGGCCCGCCGCTCGAAAGCCCGTCGCACCGTTGGCTTCCGGATCGGCGTGCCCGCCGACGGCGAGCTCGGTGTCGTCGACGGCAAACTGCTCGATCGCGCGTTCACCAAGGCCGCGATCCTCGCCGAGGTCGGCGATATCAGCCCGCCCGGTCCGGCCGGTGTCGCCGACGCGCTCGCCGCCGCCGCGCTGACCAGGGCCATCGACGTGGCGCCGCAGTTCATTCGGGAGGGGCTGATCGAGCACAAGGTCGGCCCGCACCGGTCGGCGTTCGTGCGCGAGGTCGGCGGCGTCGACTTCATCGATGACTCCAAGGCCACCAACCCGCACGCCGCGCGCACCGCGATCCTGGCGCACCAGCAGGTGGTCTGGCTTGCCGGTGGTCAGCTCAAGGGCGCGCAGATCGAGGATCTGGTCGAAGAGGTCGCCGACCGGCTGGTCGCCGTGGTGCTGATCGGGGCCGACGCGCCGGTGTTCGCGGCCGCGTTGGCGCGACACGCGCCTGAGGTCCCGGTCATCGAGCTGATCGCGGGAGACGATGCAGGGATGGGTGACGCGTCGAGAGATAAGGCCGACGCCGTGATGGCGCGTGCCGTACAGGCCGCGGCCGGGTTCGCCAGTCGCGGCGACGCCGTACTGCTCGCGCCCGCCGCGGCGTCGTTGGATATGTTCGCCGATTACACGCACCGGGGTCGCAGTTTCGCGGCGGCGGTGCACGCACTGGAAGACGGTGACGTCGGGCGGCAGCTATGACGACTACGGCGCGGCGTAAGGAACAACCCCGAGCCGGAGCCAGGTTCGTCGCCTGGCTGGCTCGGCCGCTCGCGTCGTTTCATCTGGTCGTCACCATCGCCACGCTGCTGACCGTGCTCGGCTTGGTGATGGTGCTTTCCGCGTCGAGCGTCGAGGCGTATGTCGATGGGGGATCGGCGTATTCGTTGTTCATCCAGCAGGCGATGTTCGCGGCGATCGGTACCGTCCTGTTCTATCTCGCGTTGCGTATTCCGCTGCGCCGGTTGCGGCAGTGGTCGTTCCCGTTGTTCGTGTTGTCAGTGCTCGGTCTGGTGCTGGTGCTGATCCCCGGCATCGGGTCCAAGGTGCAGGGCGCGCGGCGGTGGATCGATCTCGGCTTCTTCAACGTGCAGCCGTCGGAAATCGTGAAGGTCACCCTGGTCGTGTGGGGTGCGCACCTGCTCGCGTCGCGCCGCTCCGAGCACGCCGGGCTGAAAGACATTCTGATGCCGCTGGTTCCGGCGGGTCTGCTGGTGTGTCTGCTCGTCGTGGTGGAGCCGAACCTGTCGACGACCATCGCGTTGGGCATCGTGATCGCCGCGCTGCTCTGGTTCGGCGGCCTGCCGCTGCGGCTGTTCGTGACGGTCGCGGTATCCGGTTTGATCGCCGCGGCCGTGCTCGCGTTGTCGGCGGGTTATCGATCGGATCGCATGCGCGCGTTCTTCAACCCGGGCGACGACCCGCAGGGCATCGGTTATCAAGCACGCCAAGCGCTCTACTCGCTGGCCGACGGCGGCATCTGGGGTCGTGGCCTCGGGCAGAGCCGGGCCAAGTGGAGCTACCTGCCCAACTCGCACAACGACTTCATCTTCGCCATCATCGGCGAGGAACTCGGCTTCCTCGGCTGTGCCCTGGTGCTCGGACTGTTCGCGCTGTTCGTCTACACCGGGATCCGCATCGCCAGCCGCTCGGTCGACCCGTTCCTTCGGCTGCTCACGGCCACCGCGACAACGTGGATCACCGGCCAGGCGCTGATCAACATCGGCTACGTGGTCGGCCTGCTCCCGGTCACCGGCCTGCAGCTGCCGCTGGTCTCCGCGGGCGGTTCGTCGCTGGCCATCACCCTGTTCATGTTCGGCATCATCGCCAACGCGGCACGACACGAACCGGAGGCTGTCTCCGCGCTGCACGCCGGGCAAGACGGTAGGTTCAGCAAGTTGCTGCGGCTGCCCAAGCCGGAGGTGTACTCACCGGCGCGGGCCAGTGCGGCCAGGGCGAAGAAATCCGCGCAGCGGGGCAAGGCGCCACGGAAGCAGGCGCTGCCAGCGCGGCGCCCGCAGCCGGAGCCGGGACGGCGCCGCTCGCCGGAGAGCCGCGGCACCAGCTCGCTGCGCGCCACCAGAGCGTGGGAACCCAGCTACCCGGTCAACCACACAAGAGAACGAGGAAAATCTAGGTGATCTCGGTAATCGTCGCAGGCGGCGGGACGGCGGGCCATATCGAACCCGCCCTGGCGGTGGCGGACGCGCTGCGTCGGCTCGACGATTCGATCCGGGTGACGGCGCTCGGCACCGAACGCGGATTGGAGACCAGGCTGGTCCCCGAGCGCGGTTATCCACTCGAGCTCATCCCGCCGGTTCCGTTGCCGCGCAAGCCGACCGCGGACCTGCTACGACTGCCCGGCCGGGTCCGTGCCTCGGTGGCGCGGACCAGGGCGGTGATCGACGCGGTCGAGGCCGATGTGATCGTCGGCTTCGGCGGATACGTAGCGCTGCCCGCCTACCTGGCCGCCGGGCCTGGCCTGCTGCGGCGGCGTCGCGCGGTGCCGGTGGTGGTGCACGAGGCGAACGCCAAGGCCGGGATCGCGAACAAGGTGGGCGCGCGCCGGGCCGCGCGAGTGCTTGCCGCGGTGCCGGATTCGGGCCTGGCCGGTGCGCAGGTCGTCGGCATCCCGGTTCGCGCCGCGATCACCACGCTGGACCGGGCCGCGCTGCGGGCCGAGGCGCGGGCGCACTTCGGGCTGCCCGCCGAGGGGCCGGTGCTGCTGGTGTTCGGCGGATCGCAGGGCGCGGTCAGCCTGAACGAGGCGGTGTCGGGTGCCGCGCCGCAACTCGCGGCGGCGGGCATCTCGGTGCTGCACGCGCACGGACCGAAGAACACCCTCGACATTGCTGAGAGTGGCGCGAGCGCACCGTATGTCGCGGTGCCGTATCTTTCCCGGATGGATCTCGCCTACGCCGCCGCCGACGCGGTGGTCTGCCGGTCGGGCGCGATGACCGTCGCCGAGGTGTCGGCGGTCGGTCTGCCCGCGTTCTACGTGCCGCTCGCCCACGGCAACGGCGAGCAGGAGCTCAATGCCAGGCCCGTCGTCCGACAGGGCGGGGGCAGAATTGTCCCGGATTCGGAGCTGACGCCGAAATACGTGATCGATGAGGTGATTCCGCTGCTCATGGACTCCGCACGGCTGATCGAGATGGGCCGCGCCGCGGCAAGCGCCGGGCACCGCGACGCCGCCGACGCGGTGGCGCGGATTGTGTTGGAGGTAGTAAGTGGCTGACGACCTTTCGGCTCTGCCGCCGTCACTGGCGCGGGTGCATATGGTCGGAATCGGCGGGGCCGGGATGTCCGGTATCGCGCGGATTCTGCTCTCCCGCGGTGGCGCCGTATCCGGCTCGGACGCCAAGGAAAGCCGCGGCGTGCTGGCGTTGCGGGCGCGGGGCGCGCAGGTGCGCATCGGCCACGACGCCAGCGCCCTCGATCTGCTGCCCGGCGGACCGACCGTGGTGGTCACCACCTACGCGGCCATTCCGAAGACCAATCCCGAACTGGTGGAAGCGAATCGGCGCGACATCCCGGTGCTGCTTCGCCCGGCCGTGCTCGCGTCGCTGATGCAGGGCCATCGCACCCTGCTCGTCTCCGGCACGCACGGCAAGACCTCGACCACCTCGATGCTCATTGTCGCGTTGCAGCACTGCGGATTCGACCCGTCCTTCGCGGTCGGCGGCGAGCTGAACGAGGCAGGCACCAACGCCCACCACGGCACCGGGGACATCTTCGTCGCCGAGGCCGACGAGAGCGACGGGTCGCTGCTGCAGTACGACCCGGACGTCGCCGTGGTCACCAACATCGAATCCGATCACCTCGACTACTTCGGCACCGACGAGGCCTACGTCCAGGTCTTCGACGATTTCGCCGACCGGCTCACCGAAGGCGGCCTGCTGGTGGTGTGTTTGGACGATCCGGGTTCCTCGGCACTGGCCGAACGGGTCGGCGCCAAGCTGGCCGCGAAGAACATTCGCGTACTCGGTTACGGCTCCGGCGAGCTCGCCGACGCGCCGGTGCCCGTCGGCGTGCGCTTGCACAGCTGGGAGCCGCGCGATGTCGGCGGCATTGCCCAGTTCCAGCTCGACGACGAAGCGACGCCGCGCACCCTGCGATTGTCGGTGCCCGGCAGGCATATGGCGTTGAACGCGCTCGCCGCGCTGCTCGCCGCCCGCGCGGCGGGGGCCGACATGGACGAAATCATCCAGGGCCTGGAGGGTTTCGGCGGCGTGCACCGTCGATTCCAGTTCGCGGGCCGAGAGAACGGGGTGCGCGTCTTCGACGACTACGCACACCATCCGACCGAGGTGCGTGCCGTGCTCGGCGCCGCCGCGGAGCTGGTGCAGCAGGAGGCCCGTGACGGGGCCAGGTCTCGGCAGGGCCGGGTGATCGTGGTCTTCCAACCGCACCTGTACAGCCGCACCGCGACTTTCGCACAGGACTTCGGCGCCGCGCTGAGCCTCGCCGACGAGGTGGTCGTGCTCGATGTGTTCGGCGCGCGGGAGAAGCCGCTGCCCGGCGTGAACGGCGCGCTGGTGGCCCAGTCGGTCACCAAACCCGTGCACTATCAGCCGGATATGTCGCGCGTCGGCCGTCAGGTTGCGAAGCTCGCGCTGCCCGGTGACGTGGTGATCACCATGGGTGCCGGCGACGTCACGATGCTCGGCAGCCAGATCCTCGACGGTTTACGGGCGCGTCCGCAGTACGGGCGGTGAGGCTGTGAGCGGAACGGTGGGCCGCCGAGCGCGTTTCGGCGCGGCGCGGTCGTCCGGTGCGCGGATCAGCCCGAGCGGGTGGCGGCGGATTCGGTTGTGGGGATTGCTCGGCGTGTGCGTGCTCGTCATCGTCGGTGGTGTCGCCTGGTTCACGCCGGTGCTCTCGGTGCGCACGGTGCGGATCGACGGCGTGGTCACGGTGCCCGAGCAGCAGGTGCGCGGCTTGCTCGAAATCCCTTCGGGGCGGTCGATGTTGCGCATCGATACCACCGCCATCGCCCGGCGGGTCGCGAGCATTCCGAAGGTGCGCACGGCCAGGGTGCAGCGCGTTTTCCCGTCGACGGTGCGGGTGACCGTTGTCGAGCGGGTGCCCGTGCTGTTCTTCGACAGTCCGCAGGGCGCGCATCTACTCGACGCGGAGAGCGTGGAGTTCGCGATCGAGGACGCGCCGATCGGGGTGCCCAAGTTGGTCACCGATCATCCGGCCAGCGACGCGCCCGTGACCAGGGCCGCGGTCGCGGTGCTCGCCGCGTTGCCGCCCGCGCTGGTCGTTCAGGTGGACGAGGTTGTGGCGCGGTCTATTTCGGATGTTTCGTTGAATCTGAAGGACGGCCGCACGGTACTCTGGGGCGGGATGAACGACGCCGAACGCAAGTCGGCGGTCGTGCTCCCGCTGCTGACCCGCCCTGGAACGGTGTTCGATGTGTCGAGTCCCAATCTGGTCACGGTAAAGTGAGCGATACCCATTGCGCCCGCGTCGAATTGCAGAATTCGACGGGTGGTGTTCGCAGACTCTCCGTGGTCCCGCGAACTGCTGCCTCCGGGCCTGACGCTCACGTCACCGGCCTCCGCCGGGACCAGAGCGCCGGGGGGCAACCGTTCACCATACGTCGTGCGGCGCGGCGAGACGAGAGGGATCACACAAGATTCTCTCTCTTGTTTCGGCGCGCCTGCGCGCGTATTGCGGCGGCGGCGAATAGCGTTCCGCAGCAGTCGGATACTTGACATAACGCTAACCCTATGGTTGAGGTTTAGGGTTTGCCCGGGCGGTGGATCGCTGAGTGAAGCCGCTCAGGCGAGACTCGGCCCAAAGAACGGGCGGAGTGTCTCGAATCCGAAAACGACAGGCTTTAGATCGAAGGAAGGCGAGAGCCCATGACGCCCCCGCACAACTACCTTGCCGTGATCAAGGTCGTCGGTATCGGCGGCGGCGGTGTGAATGCCGTCAACCGGATGATCGAACAGGGCCTCAAAGGTGTCGAGTTCATCGCGGTCAACACCGACGCGCAGGCCCTGCTGATGAGTGATGCCGACGTCAAGCTCGACGTCGGCCGCGAACTCACCCGTGGTCTCGGCGCCGGCGCCGATCCCGAGGTCGGCCGCAGGGCCGCCGAGGACCACAAGGACGAGATCGAAGAGGTGCTCAAGGGCGCCGACATGGTCTTCGTGACCGCGGGCGAGGGCGGCGGCACCGGTACCGGTGGTGCCCCGGTCGTCGCCCAGATCGCGCGCAAGCTCGGCGCGTTGACCATCGGCGTCGTCACGCGCCCGTTCTCGTTCGAGGGCAAGCGGCGCGGCGGCCAGGCCGAGACCGGCATCGGCCAGCTGCGCGAGTCCTGCGACACGCTCATCGTGATCCCCAACGACCGGCTGCTGCAGCTCGGCGACGCGGCGGTCAGCCTGATGGACGCGTTCCGCTCGGCGGACGAGGTGTTGCTCAACGGTGTCCAGGGCATCACCGACCTGATCACCACCCCCGGCCTGATCAACGTCGACTTCGCCGACGTCAAGAGCGTGATGTCCGGCGCGGGCAGCGCGCTGATGGGCATCGGCTCCGCGCGCGGCGAGGGCCGCTCGGTGAAAGCCGCCGAGTCGGCGATCAACTCGCCGCTGCTCGAGGCGTCCATGGACGGCGCGCACGGCGTGCTGCTTTCCATCGCGGGCGGCTCCGACCTCGGCCTATTCGAGATCAACGAGGCCGCGTCGCTGGTACAGGAGGCCGCGCACATCGAGGCCAACATCATCTTCGGCACGGTGATCGACGACTCGCTCGGCGACGAAGTGCGAGTCACCGTGATCGCAGCGGGTTTTGACGGGGGAGGTCCCGCCCGGCGGACCTTCGAGAACCCGAGCCGGAGCACCATCGGATCGGCCCGCGCAGGCGAGATCGGTCAGAACCGTCCGGCCGAGGTAGCGGCACGCAGCACCGACATCGCCTCCGCCACCGCGAGCTCAACCAGCTCGACCCGCGGCGCGGTCCCGAGCTACCGGGAAACCGAGAAGGCCCGCATGGCCGACCCGACCGTCGCGAACAACGCACGGGCGCACATCGAACCCCCCGACGACGATGACGACGACGTCGACGTGCCGTCCTTCATGCGGCGGTGACGCGAACCCAGCGCACAGCACACCCACAAAGGCCCTGACCCCCAACGGGATCAGGGCCTTCGCGCCGTCCACACCCCCTCTCAAAACCCCGCTCTTGCTAACAGTCCCCTCCGGCCGCGCGGGAGTGTGGTGTAGCGCTCGGCTCGGGGGTCTGGCGCGCTACTAGGCTCGGTGACATGACTTCCGCCCCTACGCTGACCGTTCGACGAGTGACTACGACCAGGGCGGGTGGGTTCTCTGCCCCGCCGTATGAGTCGTTCAATCTGGGCGATCACGTGGGCGACGATCCGGCGACGGTGCGGCGCAACCGGGATCGGCTGGCCGAGGGGATCGGGCTGACGCCTGATCGGCTGGTGTGGATGGAGCAGATCCACGGGCGCAATGTCGAGATCATCGACGGGCCACGGGAGGAGCCGGTGCCTGCCACCGACGCGATCGTGACCAACGTTCCCGGCCTCGCGCTGGTGGTGTTGACCGCCGACTGTGTGCCGATCCTGTTGTCCGACGACGAAGCGGGCGTCATGGCCGCCGTGCACGCCGGACGCATCGGCGCGCGGATCGGCATCGTGCCAAAGGTGCTCGAGGCGATGGTGTCCATCGGTGCGCGGGTCGACCGGATCGGTGCGCTCCTCGGCCCAGCCGCGTCCGGGCGCCAATACGAAGTGCCCGCCGCGATGCGTGCCGATGTCGAGAAGCACCTGCCCGGCAGCGCCGCCACCACCGTGCGTAAAACCCCCTCGCTCGATCTGCGCGCCGGAATCAGCAGGCAGCTCCTCGAAGCCGGAGTCAACGGGGTCGCCATCGACCCGCGCTGCACCATCGAAGACCGCACCCTGTTCAGCCATCGCCGCGGCGCGCCGACCGGACGGCTCGCCAGCGCGATCTGGGCGGAGGTGCGGTAGTGAGTCATCCGGAAGCCGTTGCGGCGCAAGTCGACGCGCGAACCGCCGAGCTGGCCACCAACCTGTCCGCGCTACTCCAGCGCGTCGACGCCGCCTGCCTCGCGGCGGGGCGCGACGCGGACTCGGTGCGTCTACTCCCCGTGACGAAGTTCTTCCCCGCCGACGACGTGGCGATCCTGTACCGCCTCGGTCGACGCGAGTTCGGCGAGTCGCGCGAGCAGGAGGCAACGGCGAAAGTCGCGACACTGCCGTCTTTGGTAGCCAAGGGTGCTGAAGGTGACGAAGGCCGCTCAGATGTGCAGTGGCACATGATAGGACGCCTGCAACGCAACAAAGCACGGGTCGTCGCGCGTTGGGCGCACACCGTGCATTCGGTCGACAGCGAACGACTGGCAACGGCCCTTGACGGGGGTGCGCGCGCCGCGCTCGACGCGGGGGAGCGGACCGACCCGGTGCGCGTCCTGTTGCAGGTGAGCCTGGATGACGACCCCTCGCGCGGCGGTGTCGCACCCGACGAATTGGCCGGGCTCGCGGAACATGTTGCGGCGTCTCAGGGATTACGACTGTCCGGTCTGATGGCCATTCCCCCATTGGGGGCTGAGTCTGATGCGGCATTTGCGCGACTTGCGACTTTGCACACCCTGCTGCTCGCCGAGCATCCCGGCGCGACAGAACTTTCGGCGGGAATGTCGGGCGATCTGGAATCCGCCATCCAACACGGCTCAACGTGTGTGCGTGTCGGTACCGCCTTGATGGGCGCTCGACCGATAACCTCGGCGTAGCAAAGAAACCTCATCAGTCACATTCGACACATATGCTTGAGGCAGACGAGGGCTGAGCAAGACTTCAACACCCGGCCGCCACCGGGGCCGAAGGAAGGTCGACCAATATGAGCGAGCGCAGCGAGCGAGTTCTCGACGCAGCCACCATCGTGGTCATGACTGCGCCGAGCGTCAGCGAGGCCAGGTCATGAGCGAGCGCAGCGAGCGGCCAGAAGATGCAGCCACTTGCGTGGTCATGCCGGAGCCGAGCGCTAGCGAGGTGGAGGCATGAGCACGCTGCATAAGTTCAAGGCGTACTTCGGTATGGTTCCGCTCGAAGACTACGAAGACGACTACGTCGACGATCGCGCCCCTCGGGGTAGTGACGATCGCGTAGCGCGTCGCCCTCGGCCCCGTGACTACCCAGAACGCGACGGCTACGCTGCCGATCGCTACGCCGAAGACCGTTACGGCGCAGATCATTACGCCGCCGACGGATTCGACCGCGAGGACGCCGGTTACCCGGAGCCCGCGTACAAGTCGCCGTACCAGGCCGGCTACCCGGTCTCCCGCCGCGACGAGTACGCCGACCAGTCCTACGGCGAGGATCGCTACGAGACGCAGCGACGTCCCACTCGGATCGAGACCGCGCCCTCGTCGGGCCGGTTCCGCGCGGGTGGCAGCGTGCCACCGCTGCGCGGCGCCACCCGTGGTGCGCTCGCCGTCGATCCCGATGCCGAGGAGCGGCGGCTGGAGGAGCGCGTGCGCCCCGAACCGGCGCCAGCCCGCAGGCCGGGGATCTTCGAGGACGGAGGTCCCTTGTCCAAGATCACCACACTGCGCCCGCGTGACTACAGCGAGGCCAGGATCATCGGCGAGCGGTTCCGCGAGGGCAACCCCGTGATCATGGACCTGGTCGACCTGAGCAACGCCGACGCCAAGCGCCTCGTCGACTTCGCCGCCGGGCTGGCGTTCGCGCTGCGTGGCTCGTTCGACAAGGTCGCCACGAAGGTGTTCCTCCTCTCACCGGCCGACGTCGACGTATCAGCCGAAGAACGCCGTCGCATCGCCGAGACCGGCTTCTACACCCAGAAATAAGGTCGTGATCTGGGGGGTGTCGCAGACCGGTCGCAGGTGGGGCGGCGCGGTCATTTTGCGCAAAGCGGATTTTGCGGCAGAGTGAACTCGTGGCCTTGTTCGCGGTGCTGTACTTCGTACTGTTCATCTTCTGGCTGTTGCTGATCAGCCGGGTGATCGTCGAGTTCATCCGTAGCTTCGCTCGTGACTGGCGCCCTACCGGTGTCGTGGTCATCATCCTCGAGGTGATCTTCACGATCACCGACCCTCCGGTGAAACTCCTGAGGCGGTTGATACCACCGGTGTCATTGGGAGGAATTCGCCTGGATCTGTCGATTATGGTCTTGCTTTTCATCGTCTTCATCTTGATGTCGATCGTGGGCAGGCTCGGGCAACCGGTAGCCCCGGTGTGACAGAATGGGCCGTGAAGTAGCTTGCTAGATCTGCTAGATCTCCAAAAGACGCGTGAAGGGATCCTTCCATGCCGCTGACTCCAGCCGATGTGCACAACGTCGCGTTCAGCAAACCGCCGATCGGGAAGCGCGGCTACAACGAGGATGAAGTCGACGCCTTCCTGGATCTCGTCGAGCAGGAACTCTCGCGTCTGATCGAGGAAAACGCCGATCTGCGTCAACGGGTCGCCGAACTCGACGCGGAACTGGCTGATGCCAAGAAGAATCGCGGTCCTGTCGGCCCGAACAACGTGAAAGCGCCTGTCCAGCAGGCCCCGCCGCCGCCTCCGGAGCCGATCAAGCCGCCGGTGCAGCAGGCGCCGCCCGCGCCGATGCCTGCGCCGCCCGCCCCGAAGGAACCGCCGAGCGCGGACGCGAATCTGCAGGCAGCCAAGGTGCTCAGCCTCGCCCAGGAGATGGCGGACCGGCTGACCAGCGACGCGAAGGGCGAGGCGGAAAACCTGCTCTCGAACGCCAGGGCAAACTCCGAGCGTCTCGTCGGCGATGCCAGGACCCGGTCCGAGGCGATGATCGCCGACGCGCGCCAGAAGGCCGACGCCATGCTGTCGGACGCGCAGTCCCGTTCGGACAACCAGCTGCGTCAGGCCAAGGAAAAGGCCGACGCGCTGCAGGCCGACGCCGAGCGCAAGCACACCGAGATCATGGCGACCATCACCCAGCAGCGCAGCGTGCTGGAGAGCCGGATCGAGCAGCTCAAGACCTTCGAGCGGGAGTACCGGGTGCGGCTGAAGTCCTACCTGGAGTCGCAGCTCGAAGAGCTGGAGAACCGCGGCTCGGCGGTCCCGGTCGACGGTGGCGAGGCCTTCGCCGACGCCAACACGGCCAACAACCTGCAGCCCGCCACATTCGCCAAGGGTGGCAAGTAAGCCGCTCACCCGAGCACAACCCCCCGGGGGGTCACCATGCTCGTCTTGACGCTTGTTCTTGCCGCCGTCGGCTTCGCCCTACTGGTCGCAGCGCTGACCACCGGATCGGTGATCTGGGCGTGGGGCTGCATCGTGGTGTGCGTGCTCGGTGCGGTGCTGTTGCTTGTCAATGCCCTGTCTATGCGTAAGCCGGACGGAGATTCCGCTCCGCCGCCTGGTCGCCACGCCAAACGCTAGGCGCGCCTTAACCAGGTTTCACCGCACTGGCTAGAATCAAACATGAACAACATGGTGTTGATCCGGCCATCACCGGGGAGCCTTCGGAAGAACGGCACCCGCTGCCCGCTCGGCGGCGCTGCCAAGTAGAACCGAACGGGTGAGCCCGTCACAGCTCACAACGAGAGGTTCGGCCGCTCCGGCCGGACAAGCGGGGTGGTACCGCGGTATCGGCGCACCGGCGTCGAGATCGTCCCCGTGCCAACGATCACGGCACGAGGAGACGCATCCGCGATGGCGGACCAAACTTCCAGCAACAGTGCGTACCCGCGCGTCGACCTCGGGGTCGGCAGTGGGGCGACGTTCCCCGACATGGAGCGTCGGGTGCTAGACGCATGGGCGGCCGCCGACACCTTCCGCGCGAGCATCGAAAACCGTTCCGGGGCAGCGGAGTTCGTCTTCTACGACGGACCGCCGTTTGCGAACGGGCTGCCACATTACGGGCATTTGCTCACCGGATACGTCAAAGATCTCGTTCCGCGTTTCCAGACCATGCGCGGCAAGCGTGTCGACCGGCGTTTCGGCTGGGATTGTCACGGATTGCCGGCGGAGCTCGAGGCGGAAAAGCAGCTCGGTATCACGGACAAATCACAGATCGACGCAATGGGCCTCGCCGAATTCAACGCGGCCTGTAAATCTTCCGTGCTGCGTTACACCGGCGAATGGCGCGATTACGTGACGCGTCAGGCTCGCTGGGTCGACTTCGACAACGACTACAAGACACTTGATCTCGACTTCATGGAGTCGGTGATGTGGGCGTTCAAGTCGCTGCACGAGAAGGGGCTGATCTACCAGGGTTTCCGGGTGCTGCCCTATAGCTGGTACGAGCAGACGCCGCTGTCGAATCAGGAAACCCGCCTCGACGACGCGTACAAGATGCGCCAGGATCCGGCGGTCACCGTCGACATGGTGCTTCGCGTGCCCGCCGAGCATCCGCTGCACGTGCTCGACGGCGCCAACGCGCTGATCTGGACCACCACCCCGTGGACCCTGCCGTCCAACCTCGCGATCGCGGTGCACCCCGACGTCCGCTACGTGCACCTGCGCGGCGCCGACGGCAAGCGCTATCTGCTGGCGGCCGAACGCGTGTCGCACTACACCCGCGAACTCGGCGACGAGCCCGAGGTACTCGGCGAGTTCGACGGCGCCGCGCTCACCGACCTGTCCTACGAGCCGCCGTTCGACTTCTTCCTCGGGCATCCGCGCGCGCACCGCATGCTCAACGCCGACTACGTGACCACCGACTCCGGCACCGGAATCGTGCACCTCGCACCGGCCTTCGGTGAAGAGGACATGGATGTCGCCACCGCCAACGGCATCGAGATCGTGCAGCCGCTGGACCAGGGCGGCAAGTTCACCTCGATGGTGCCGCCGTACGAGGGCCTGATGGTGTTCGACGCCAACCCGGTGATCATCAAGGACCTCAAGGCCGCGGGGAAGCTGTTGCGGCACGAGACGATCGAGCACTCCTACCCGCACAGCTGGCGCTCCGGTCAGCCGCTGATCTACATGGCGGTGCCGTCCTGGTTCGTCGCGGTGACCAAGTTCCGCGACCGGATGGTCGAGCTGAACAAGCAGATCGACTGGGTGCCCGAGCACATCCGCGACGGTCAGTTCGGCAAGTGGCTCGAAGGCGCGCGGGACTGGAACATCAGCCGGAACCGCTACTGGGGCAGCCCGATCCCGGCGTGGGTCTCCGACGACCCGGCCTATCCGCGGATGGACGTGTACGGCTCGCTCGACGAGCTCGAACGCGATTTCGGCGTGCGCCCGACCGACCTGCACCGGCCGATGATCGACGACCTCACTCGGCCGAATCCCGATGACCCGACCGGCAAGTCGACCATGCGCCGGGTGCCGGAGGTGCTCGACTGCTGGTTCGAGTCGGGCTCGATGCCGTTCGCCCAGGTGCACTACCCGTTCGAGAACAAGGAGTGGTTCGACGGCCACTTCCCCGGCGACTTCATCGTCGAGTACAACGGGCAGACCCGAGGCTGGTTCTACACGCTGCACGTGCTGGCGACCGCGCTTTTCGACAGTCATGCCTTCAAAACCGTTGCCGCGCACGGCATCGTGCTCGGTGACGACGGCCTGAAGATGAGCAAGTCCAAGGGCAACTACCCGAACGTCAACGAGGTGTTCGATCGGGACGGCTCCGACGCCATGCGCTGGTTCCTGATGAGCTCGCCGATCCTGCGCGGCGGCAATCTCATCGTCACCGAGCGCGGCATCCGCGAGGGCGTCAGCCACGCGCTGCGGCCGCTGTGGAACGCGTGGACGTTCCTGCAGCTGTACGCCTCGAAACCCGGTACCTGGCGCACGGATTCACCGAACGTGCTCGACCGCTACATCCTGGCCAAGCTCGCGCAAACCCGGGACGTGATGACCGAGGCGCTGGAGACCTACGACATCGCCGGTGCCTGCGAGGAGCTGCGCGGGTTCGCCGACGCGCTCACCAATTGGTATGTGCGGCGGTCGCGTTCGCGTTTCTGGAGCGAGGAACCGGATGCGGTGGACACACTGCACACGGTGCTCGAGGTGGTCACCAGGCTGGCCGCGCCGCTGCTTCCGCTGATCACCGAGGTGATCTGGCGCGGGCTCACCGGCGGCGAGTCGGTGCATCTGACCGACTGGCCGAAAGATGGTGAGCTGCCCGCTGATCCGGAGCTGGTCGCCGCGATGGACGAGGCCAGGGTGGTCTGCTCGACGGTGCTGAGCCTGCGCAAGGCGCAGAACCTGCGGGTGCGGCTGCCGCTGGCCGAGGTGACCATCGCCGCGGCCGATGCCGAGCGGCTCGCGCCCTACGCCGACATCATCGCCGACGAGGTCAACGTCAAGAAGGTCGACCTGACCACCGACGTCGCCGTGCACGGCCGCTTCGAGCTGGTCGTCAACGCCCGTGCCGCCGGCCCGCGCCTCGGCAAGGACGTGCAGACGGTGATCAAGGCGGTCAAGGCGGGCGAATGGTCCGAGGACGCCGACGGCGTCGTCACCGCCGCCGGAATCGCCCTGCTCCCTGAGGAATACACGCAGCGGCTGGTCGCCGCCGAACCCGAGTCCACCGCCGCCCTGCCCGGCAATGCCGGCCTGGTGGTGCTGAACTCGGTGGTCACCGAGGAACTCGAGGCCGAGGGCTGGGCCCGCGACCTCATCCGCGATCTCCAGGAGACCCGAAAGTCCTTGGGACTGGACGTCTCCGACCGGATCACGGTGCTGCTCGAGGTACCAGCGGACCGGGCCGGATGGGCCGATACGCACCGCGACCTGATCGCGGGCGAAATCCTCGCCACCACCCTCACCCTCGGCGACGCGGGTGCCGACGCCGCCGATCTGGTCGGCGGCGCGCGTGCCAAGGTAACCAAGGCCTGACCGTTCGAGGCAGTGCGGGCGGGGCCGAAGCCGGTCCCGCCCGTTCTGCTATGTGATGTAGATCACATGCTAGAGATTTGCTGAAGTGTCGTCGCAGGTCGGGGCCGCGCGGCAGAATCAGAAGTGGTACTGCTGTTGCGGAGATGGACTTCTGAGGCAGCAGTGAGTTCGTGGATTGTCCTACCTGAAACGTGCTGTGTCCGGCGTTGCCGCGCCGGGTGCGGCGGCTGCGGCTCCTTGTGGATGGCGCTGCTCGACCCAGGCGTCCGCCGGGACCGCCGGATGGTGACCCGCACGCCGGGCCGCCGGAAGGGACGAGCACGTGAACAGAAAACCCTTGCGTCGCATCGCTTTCGGATTCCTCCTAGCGACGGCCGCGACGTTGCTCCTTGCGGGTCAGGGATGGTCGGACACCGGAAGCGCGACCGGCAGCGCCGAATCTCTGTCCGCCTCCGGTTCCGCCGCGATCCCGCTGCCGAGCTCGCACGGGGTAGGTGCGCTGGCGGCGGCCACATCGCAGACCGGAAAGCCCTACCAGTGGGGCGGCACCGGCCCGTTCGCCTGGGACTGCTCGGGCCTGGTCCAGTGGGCGTTCCGGCAGGTCGGCGTCAACATTCCGCGCACGACCTGGGAGCAGGCCAGAGCAGGAGCGCCCGTCCCGTTCTTCGCGCTCTCACCCGGCGACGTGGTGGTGCTGAACACCGACGGCTCGCACGTCGGCATCTACGCCGGGTTCGGCCAGATCTTCAACGCCTACGACTGGGGCGTGCCCGTCGGCCTCAGCCCGCTGCGCCAGTTCGACATCTACGCCATCCGCCGCTTCTAGCGGCACGCCTGGCCGCACCGGCGATTTCCGGTGCGGGACATCAGGATTCGTGCGACTCAGTCGGCGTCTTCGACGAGACTGCGCAGCAGCGGTGCGTACTGCGGGTTGGCCAGCGCCGAGGCGAACTGGGCGACCAGGTAGTCGGCCGGATTGCCGGTGTCGTACCAGCTGCCGCGGATCACCTGGCCGAACACCGGGTTGTCGGCCGCGTGCACGTTGATCGCGTCGGTCAGGTAGACCTCGCCCGAGCGGTGCTCGTACCAGGCCTTGGTCTGCGTGCGCAGCTCGTCGATGATGCCGGGGGTGACCACATAGCCGCCGATCGCGGCGAAGTCCGACGGCGCGTCCTCGGGCTTGGGCTTTTCCCGCAGGCCGGTGATGCGCAGCAGCCCGTTGCCCTGGTCGTCCGCGACGACCGGCACGCCGTAGCGCTGGGACTCGGCCGGGTCCATCGGCATCAGCGCGAGCACCGGGGCGCCGGTAGCCTCGTAGGCGTCGATCAGCTGCTGGGCGCGCGGGACCTCGGCGACGAACACGTCGTCGGGCCACAGCACCAGCATCGGCTCGTCGCCGAGATTGCGGGCCGCGTTCAGGACGGGGGTGCCGTTGCCGTAGGGGCCGTGCTGGTCGAGGTAGGTGATGTGGCCGAGCCTGGACAGTTCGCCGACCTCTTCGACGGCGTCGGCGTACGCGGTCTTCCCGTCCGAACGTAGCTGTGCGACCAACGCCGGATTGGGCCGGAAGTGGTCCTGGATCAACGATTTTCCGCTGCTGACCACGATGGTGATGTCGGTGATGCCCGACGCGACCAGCTCGCGGACCGTGTGTTCGATGACCGGCTTATCGCCGACCGGCAGCATCTCCTTCGGGATGGCCTTGGTCAGCGGGAGGAGCCGGGAACCGATACCGGCGGCCGGGATCACGGCCTTGCGGATCTTCATGCGTCCGATCATCACACATGAAGCTGGACCGCAAGGGCGGTCCCCGTGCTTCGTCAACTGTATACCGAAACCGTGTAGTGCGTCAGCGCGGTCGATATCTGCCCAGGTCGTGGGCTGGTTGTCCGTTCAAGGCCTGGTAGCTGACGAGTGGTCGACCGCCGGTGATCTCTACAGGAAATCAACAGCAAGTACGTAGTGACTACCCAGCGTCGGGACCTGTCCGGATCTGTCGGTGTTCGGGCGTAGATTTCCGTTCGTGAGTACCGACAAGGCGCCGCGATCGGCGGATTCGACCTGGTTGGGGGAGTTCGTGCCGCGCAGCGCCGACCAGCTGCCGGTGCGTGTACCCAAGCCAAGGAAACCCTCGGCGAAACCACGGTGAGCGAGCAGCATCCACCTGCGCGCGCCGCCGCGCAGAGCCCTGTACCCACCGACGTCCAGAGCGCTGTACCCGCCGATGTGGGGAGCGTTGTGACCGCCGATGTGGGGAGCCCCGTGCGTGCCGACGCGCAGAGCACTGCGCGGCGCTGGGTGCTGCACATCGATATGGATGCGTTCTACGCGTCCGTCGAGCAACTGACCCGCCCCACGTTGCGCGGGCGCCCGGTGCTCGTCGGCGGCACCGGCGGGCGCGGTGTCGTCGCTGGCGCGAGTTACGAGGCGCGGGTGTACGGCGCGCGTTCGGCGATGCCGATGCATATGGCGCGCAGGCTGGTCGGCGTCACCGCGGTGGTCGTTCCGCCGCGCGGCGTCGTCTACGGCACGTTGAGCGGTCAGGTGTTCGACGCGCTGCGCAGCCGAATCCCGGTGCTGGAAACGCTGTCGTTCGACGAGGCGTTCGGCGAGCCCGCCGAACTGGCCGGCGCCACGGTGGCGCGGGTACAGGAGTTCTGCGAGGAGCTGCGTGCGGTGGTGCGCGAACGCACCGGACTCACTGCCTCGGTGGGTGCCGGCACCGGCAAGCAGCTCGCCAAGATCGCCTCCGCGCTCGCCAAACCCGATGGGATACGGGTGGTTTCGGCGGTCGAGCAGCCCGAGATGCTTGCCGCGCTTCCGGTCAGGAAGCTGTGGGGGATCGGCCCGGTGGCCGAGCACAAGCTGCGCTCGCTCGGCATCGAGACCGTCGGCGCGTTCGCCGCGCTGCCGGAATCGGAGGCGATGTCGATCCTCGGCGGCAGCGTCGGCGCCGCGCTGCACCGGCTGGCCCGCGGCATCGATGACCGTCCGGTCGCCGAACGCAACGAGGCCAGACAGATCAGCGCCGAAACCACCTTCGAGACCGACATCGTCACGCTGGCCCAATTGCGTCCCGCCATCGAGTCGATGGCGGCGGCCGCGCATCGCCGCCTGGTCAAGGACGGTCGCGCCGCCCGCACGGTGGTCCTCAAGCTGCGCAAATCCGATATGAGCATCGTGACGCGCTCGTTCACCCTGCCGTACGCGACCGAGGACCTCACCACGCTCACCACCGCCGCCCAGCGTTCCGCGATCGACCCGACCGAGCTCGGCCCGATCCGGTTGGTCGGCGTCGGCTACGGCGGACTGTCCACCGTGCGGCAGGAATCCTTGTTCCCCGAACTCGATCAGGCACCCGTCGCCGAGGAACAGAGCGCGGCCCCCGCCGAGCCCGAATCGGACACCGCGGACACCGGACCCCTGGCGACAGCGCTGCTGAGTCCGCTCTGGCACCCCGGCATGGACGTCGAACACGCCGAGCACGGCCACGGCTGGGTGCAGGGCGGCGGCTACGGCGTGGTGACCGTCCGATTCGAGACCCGCTCGACCGGTCCTGGCCCGGCACGCACCTTCGCCGCCGACGATCCGAGTCTGACCAGAGCCGATCCGCTGCACAGTCTGCGGTGACCACGCCAAGCGAACGGCTCGACATCGCCGAGCCCAGCGGCTACGTTCGCTGCCGACGACATCAGTCAGTCCCGTGTGGGTCCACGCGGTAGTCCTCTGTGCCGGTAGCCTGGGTGCTCGTGCAGCGCCGCCGGTCGGGTGGAGGCTGCCATTGGTGGACATGACACGGACCTACTCGAACGCAAAGGACGAGCAGTTGAAGCTTCGTAAGACTGGACGCATCGCGATCGCCGGACTGGCCGTCGTTGCCGCGCTGGGTATGACCGCGTGCAGCAGCGACAGCAAGGACAGCAAGCCAGCGGCCAAGACGTCGACCAGCGCAAGCGCGTCGGCATCGGCCAACACCGCGAACCTGCCGCCGGTCCCGACTGTCGACGAGCTGAACACCGCCTTGACCCGCGCGCTCGACCCGACGGTTCCCGCGGCGGAGAAGCTGGACGGCGTCCAAGGTGCCGAGGCCGACCCGACCCTGCCGGATCGCCTCTCGCAGGCCGCCAAGGGCGCCGATGTGAAGATCACCGTCACCGACGTCACCAGCTTCGGCGACAGCGTCAACGCCAAGGCCAAGTTCGTGGTGAACGGCCAGGAGAACATCGTCGACGTCCCGTTCGTCGCCGACAACGGCAAGTGGAAGATCCAGAAGTCCTGGGCCTGCGCCATGCTGACCAACCTTGGCCAGACCTCGACGGCCTGCAGCTAGTTCGTTTCGTCGCGGCCGACTCAACCCGAGTCGGCCGCGACAACGGTCTGTTTGTCCGGTGCCGCACGGTTGCCGAATACGCAGGCTGAGTGCGTGATTCGAGCACCGGTAGCTGGGACTCTGTGTCGTCGGATGATTTCGCGCTAGCATCCACCGTCGTGACTGTCAGTGACGCTGTGCGCGAATCCGCCCAACCGTCGGCACAGCGGGGGGATCCGCAGGAACACTTCCTCGGCGCCGCCGCTCGACGAATCAAGATATTGGCAGTCGTCAGCGGCCTGATCGCCGTTATCGCGGCGATCTCGATCCCGTTCCTTCCGGTCCGGCAGGACCAGTCCAGCGTGGCGTGGCCGCAGACGGCCGCGGTGACCTCGGTGACATCGCCGCTGATCACCTACGCGCCGATGAATCTCTCGGCGCAGATCCCGTGCGCCGCTTTCACCGCCCTCGCGGATTCGGGCGGCGTCGTGGTGTCGACGATTCCGCGTCAGTCACCCGACCTGGAGCACTACGGCTTCGTGGCCAAAGTCGTTGCTGACACGGCGGACCGGCCGGGCCGGGTCGACGTGGTGTCGCGCAACACGTTGCTGTGGTCGTCACCGCTGAGCGCTGTCCGCGATCACTCCTGTTCGGTCGGCATCGAGATGAATACCAAGCGGACCACGGTGTCGGTCCAGGGTCTCGGGGATTCGGACAAGGAGTTCACGACCGACGTCCGTCCGCAGGTGGTCGGTGTCTTCAGCGAGCTGACCGGCGCGGTGCCGTCGGGTTTGCACGTGAATGTTCAAGTCGATTCTCGCTTTTCGTCGTCGCCGACACCGCTGAAGCTGGTCGCGATCGTGCTGGCCGCGTTGGCCACGTTGGTCGCACTCGTCGCGCTGTACCGATTGGACAGCCTCGACGGCCGAAAGTCGCGGCGGTTCCTGCCCACTCGGTGGTGGCGGTTGCGGCCAGCGGACTATCTGGTTTTCGCCACCCTGCTTGTGTGGCACTTCATCGGCGCCAACACCTCTGATGACGGCTATATCATCGGGATGGCGCGCGCTGAGCGCAGCTCCGGATTCATGTCGAACTACTACCGCTGGTTCAGCATCGACGAGGGGCCGTTCTACACGCCGTACACCAACATGATCGGGTTGCTGACCCACGTATCGAACCTGAGCCCTTGGGTTCGGTTGCCCACCTTGATTGTCAGCGTCATCGCCTGGTGGGTGATCAGCCGCGAGCTATTGCCACGGCTCGGCGCCGCCCTTCGTGAGAACTCGGTCGTTGTCTGGACCAGCGCACTGGTGTTCCTCGCGTTCTGGCTGCCCTACAACAACGGGTTGCGCGCCGAACCCTTTGTGGCAGTGGGCATGATCCTCACCTGGGCCTCTGTCGAGCGAGCGATCGCTACTCGTCGGCTGCTGCCCTACGCGCTGGCGATCGTCATCGCGGCGTTCACCTTGACGTGCGCACCCTCGGGTCTGATCTGTGTCGGTGCGCTGGCGGCCGGCGCACGCACGATGATCCCGGTGCTCGTGCGCCGGGCGAAGAACACCGGGTACCTTGCGCTGCTGCTGCCGTTGGTTGCCGCCGGTCTAGTGGTGCTGACCGCGATCTTCGCGGATCGGACCTTTGCGGGAGTGCTCGAGTTTTCCTACGTGCACAACAGGATTCAGCCCGGTGAGTCGTGGTTCATGGAGTTCTTGCGCTACCAGTATCTGCTGCAGCCCAGCGGCGATGGTTGGCTGACACGGCGGTTCGGCATGTTCATGATGCTGCTCGGCCTGGTGGCTTGCGCGGTCGTCATGCTGCGCCGCGGTGGGCACATTCCCGGGACCGCCGTCGGGCCGTCGCGACGACTCATCGGTATCACCATCGCCGCGATGGTGCTGCTGATGTTCTCGCCGACGAAATGGATCCACCTGTTCGGCGTCTTCGCCGGGCTGGCCGCCTGCGTCGCGGGGCTCACCGCCGTCGCGATCAGTCCTCGCGTCACGCGTCCGCTGCGCAACCGGGCACTGTTCGCTGCGGCGGTCTTCTTCGCACTTGCGCTGACTTTCATCGGCTCGAACGGCTACTGGTGGGTGTCTGCGTGGGGAGTCCCTTGGTGGGACAAAGCGCCAACGCTTGCCGGTTTCGGGCTGTCGACCTTCGCGGCGGGCCTTTCGGTGCTCGCACTGGCCGTCGCGGCATGGTTCCACATTCGCCCGGAGACGCAGCCGCGTCCTGACTCGGTGCCCGGTAGGGTCGGCCGTATTCCCGTGCTCGCCGTCGTCGCGGCCGCCATGGTGTTGTTCGAGGTGCTGTCGTTAGCGAAAGCGGCAGTGGCACAGTATCCGGCGTATTCGGTCACCCAATCGAACCTGACCGCAGCCGTTTCCGGTGGCTGCGGACTCGCCGACCAAGTACTGGTCGAGACCGATCCCAACGCATCGGTGTTGAGCCCGCTGACCGGCGACGCCGCGACGGCGCTGGCCGGTTCCGACTCGACCGGATTCACCCCGAATGGGGTAGCTACCGACCTCACCTCCGATGAGGTCGAATCCACCACGGGCAAGGCGAATTCCGTCACCAGCACTGATTCCGATCAGCCCGCCGACCCGAAGGCAGGGTCGAAGTCGCCGGGTTCGGAGACCGGTACATCGAAGGGAGCCGGGATCAACGGCAGCAGTGTCCCGCTGCCCTTCGGCCTGGATCCGGCGACCATCCCGGTGCTCGGCAGCTATCGGGACGGTACCCAGGAACCCGCCGAGTTGACGACGGGGTGGTACCGACTTCCCAGCGACAACAACGGAAGTCGCGGCCCGATCATCTCGATCGCGGTCGCCGGGCGGATCCGGCACGTCGATCGCGACGGCATTGTCCATCCCGGACAGGATCTGCGCCTCGAGTACGGTCGCGCCGAATCCGACGGCACGGCAGTCACTCTCGGCAGTGTGGACCCGATCGACATCGGACCGTCACCGACGTGGCGCAACCTGCGCGTGCCGTTCGACAAGCTGCCAGGTGACGCGAACGTCGTCCGGATCGTCGCGAGCGACAAGGATCTCGGTAAGGATCAGTGGCTCGCGGTGACACCGCCGCGCGTGCCGCAGACGAAGACCCTGAACGACGTGGTCGGTTCGCGGACGCCGGTCCTGCTGGACTGGGAGGTTGCCATGACCTACCCCTGCCAGAACCTCGTGCCAACCCACGCGGGCGTCAGCGACATGCCCAGCTACCGCATCCTGCCGGATCGCAACGGCGCGACCATCACCAACCTCTGGCAGGCGCACGACGGCGGCGGCCCGCTCGGCTGGACCCAACTGCTGTTCACCGCTCGCGCTCTGCCCGCCTATTTGAACAAGGACTGGGATCGCGACTGGGGCTCGATCGAGCAGTACCTGCCGCTCGACCCCAATGCGCAGACGGCGAAGGTCACCATCGACCAAACCCAACGGTGGGGTACCTGGACCCCAGGCCACATCAACACCGACTGGTAGCGAATCGCTGATACGGGTTGGCGCGCAACGCTATACGCGCTCCGACCCGGCAGATGATTCCGCGCGTCGGCCCGCCCGACGGGTACGCCGCGCACGCAACAGGGCGTGCGCGGTAAAGATGGCAAGGGCCGTCCAGATGAGTGCGAACCCTGCCCAGCGGGAGGCAGGCATGGGTTCGTGAGCCACGGCCACGCCCCAGGCCATCTGGAGGGCCGGGGTGAGGTACTGGAGTAGCCCCATGGTCGACAGCGGAACCCGTTGCGCGGCAACGGCGAACAGCAGTAGCGGCACCAGCGTGACCGGGCCGGTCGCCAGCATCAGTCCGGCATGCCCTGCGCTGGAACCGAATTCGCTACGGCCGGTGACCGCGAGCACGATGACGAAGGCGAGTGCGAACGGCGCGGCGACCACCCCCTCGGCGGCGATACCGCGCAACGCGTCCAGCGGGATCACCTTCTTCACCAGACCGTACGTGGCGAACGAACAGGCAAGCACCAGTGCGATGACCGGCGGCCTGCCGTAGTCGACGGTGAGCACGGCCACCGCCACCGCGCCGAGCCCGAGCGCGGCCCACTGCACCTTCGCCAGTCGCTCACGGAAGATGAGCACCCCGAACGCGACCGTCACCAACGGGTTGATGAAGTACCCCAGCGCGCACTCCACGACATGCCCCGACGTGACGCCGTACACATACACACCCCAGTTGATCGCGATCGCCGCCGACGCCACCGCGGCAAGCCGCCAGGTCCGTGCCCCGATGCCACGCAGCTCGCGTAGTCGCCCGGTCACCATCAGCACCGCGAGCACCACCAGCAACGTCCACAGAATCCGCTGCGCGACCACCTCGGCCGCGCTGGCGAACGCCAGCAACCCGAAGAACGCGGGGAACAAACCCCAGAGGAAAAAGGCGCTCGTACCGAACGCAACACCCGGGATAGACCTGCTCCGCTGCACGCTTGCGACGCTACTTCTCACGTAGCCTTGCGGTCATGTCGACTACCGTGCAGGCTTCGCGCGCCACCGGACTCACCGCGGCGGAGGTCGAGCAACGCCGCCGCGACGGGCTCACCAACGATGTACCGGACCGGGCAAGCCGCTCGGTACGCGACATTGTCAGGGCGAACGTCTTCACCAGGATCAACGCCCTGCTCGGCGTGCTGTTCATCCTGGTGCTGGCCACCGGTTCGATCGTCGACGGCATGTTCGGCCTGCTGATCATCGCGAACAGCGCGATCGGCATCATTCAGGAGGTCCGCGCCAAGCGCACCCTGGACAAGCTGGCCATCGTCAGCCAGGCCAAGCCGACCGTGCGCCGCGACGGCAAGGCCGTCGAGGTCGCGCCGCGCGAGGTGGTCCTCGACGACCTGATCGAGCTCGGCCCCGGCGACCAGATCGTGGTCGACGGCGAGGTCGCCGAGGCCTCGCTGCTGGAAATCGATGAATCGTTGCTCACCGGCGAGGCCGACCCGATGGACAAGCAGGTCGGCGCGGAGGTGATGTCGGGCAGCTACGTGGTCTCCGGCAGCGGCTGCTACCGCGCGACCAAGGTCGGCAAGGACGCCTACGCGGCCAAGCTTGCCGACGAGGCAAGCAAGTTCACGCTGGTGAAGTCGGAGCTGCGCAGCGGCATCGACACCATCCTGAAGGTGATCACCTACCTGCTGATCCCGGCGGGCCTGCTGAGCATCTACAACCAGCTGTTCTCCAGCAAGGAGTCGTGGCGGCCCGCGTTGACCGGCATGGTCGCGGCGCTGGTGCCGATGGTGCCCGAGGGCCTGGTGCTGATGACCTCGGTCGCGTTCGCGGTCGGCGTGGTGCGGCTCGGGCGGCGCCAGTGCCTGGTGCAGGAGCTGCCCGCCATCGAGGGCCTCGCCAGGGTGGACGTGGTGTGCGCGGACAAGACCGGCACGCTCACCGAGAACGGCATGCGCCTCTCCGACATCAAGACCCTGGAATCGTTCGAGGACAACGAGGTTCGGCAGGCACTGGCCGCGCTGGCGGCCGACGATCCGCGCCCGAACGCGAGCGTGCAGGCGATCGCCGAGGCGCTGCCGGACGGTCCTGGCTGGCAGCGCACCGCGGTCGCGCCGTTCTCCTCGGCCAAGAAGTGGAGCGGCTGCTCCTACGGCGAACACGGCGACTGGCTGCTCGGCGCGCCCGATGTGCTGCTCGACTCGGATTCCGAAAACGCCAGGGTGGCAGAGGAACTCGGCTCTTCGGGGCTGCGCATCCTGCTGCTGGCCCGCAGCGATCGTCCGGTCGACGCGGCGGACGCGCCTGGCACCGTGCGCCCCGCCGCGCTGGTGGTGCTCGAGCAGCGGGTCCGGCCCGACGCCAAGGAAACGCTCGAATACTTTGCCAGCCAGAATGTTTCGATCAAGGTGATCTCCGGCGACAACGCCGTCTCGGTGGGCGCGGTCGCTTCCTCGCTCGACCTCACCGGCGGCGACCACGCGGTCGACGCGCGCGAATTGCCCGAGGACCGCGAACAACTCGCCGACGTACTGGACAACGAGACCACCTTCGGCCGGGTCCGCCCCGACCAGAAGCGAGCCATGGTGGCCGCCTTGCAGTCTCGCGGCCACACCGTCGCGATGACCGGCGACGGCGTGAACGACGTGCTCGCGCTCAAGGATGCCGACATCGGCGTCGCGATGGGCGCGGGCAGCCCGGCCACCCGCGCGGTGGCGCAGATCGTGTTGCTGGACAACAAGTTCGCGACCCTGCCATACGTGGTCGGTGAGGGACGCCGGGTGATCGGCAATATCGAGCGGGTCTCGAATCTGTTCCTCACCAAGACCGTCTACTCGGTGCTGCTCGCCTTCCTGATCGGCATCGCGGGCGTCGGCTCGCAGATCTTCGGCTACGACCCGATCGGCTACCCGTTCCTGCCGCGCCACGTCACGATCGCCGCCTGGTTCACCATCGGTATCCCGGCGTTCATCCTCTCGCTCGCGCCGAACAACGAGCGCGCGCGCAGCGGATTCGTCCGGCGCGTCATGCGATTGGCCATCCCGTCCGGCGTGGTGATCGGCACCGCCACCTTCGTCGCCTACCTGATCGCCTACGCCGGTCCGGACGCCACCGCGCAGCAGAAGGAGCAGGCGGGCACCACCGCGTTGATCACCCTGATCATGATCGCGGTGTGGGTGCTCGCCATCGTGGCAAGGCCGTACGTGTGGTGGAAGGTGGTGCTCATCTCGGCCTCGGTGGCCGCGTACATCATTCTGTTCACCGTCCCGTTCACCCGCCACTTCTTCAAGCTCGACCCGTCGGATGTCGGACTCACCACGGCCGCATTCATTTGCGGCGCTGTCGGTATCGTGCTCGTCGAGGTCGCGTGGTGGGTCAGCGCGACGCTGCTCGGCGAGAAGCGGCAACTCTTCCCGACCTCGAATAACGGCGTTTCCTGACAAACTGGACATCCGACCCGGCGCGCCGCGAGAAGCCTTGTGCGAGGCGACCATTCAGTGTTGGAGTACCTTCTCCCAATATGGAGGTACTGCTGCACCAGATCGACGCGTTCGCCGACGCACCGTTCTCGGGCAACCCAGCCGCGGTGATGCCGCTCCCGTCGTGGCTCCCGGATTCGTTGCTGCAACACCTGGCCGAGGAGAACAACCTCGCCGAAACCGCCTTCTACACCGCGGAATTACCGCCGGAGGCCGGTGCGCCTCCAGGAGATTGGCCCGCGTTCCACCTGCGCTGGTTCACCCCCGCCGTCGAGGTCGACATGTGCGGGCACGCCACGGTGGCCAGTGCCGCACAGATTTTGGAGGACATGCACCCCGGCGCCGACCGGGTGAGCTTCTTCACCCGCAGCGGCTGGCTGCACGTCGACCGCACCGACGACGATGAATTCGTGCTCGATCTGCCCGCGGTGCCGAGCGCCGAGGTGGAACCCGATCTGGTCCTCGTCGCCGCGCTCGGGGTGCGCGCGGTGCGCGCCTGCACCGGCACCGACGAGGTCATCGTGGTGGCCACCGAACAGGAAGTCCGCGACGCCGTACCGATTTTCACCGCGTTCCCCCCGTTGCCGCGCGGTGCCATCGTCACCGCGCGCGGCGAGAGCGCCGACTTCGTCTCGCGCTTCTTCGCGCCAGGCGTCGGCGTGCTGGAGGACCCGGTCACCGGATCGGCGCACGCCCAACTGGTTCCGCTGTGGGCCGGTGAACTCGGCCGCACCGAACTCACCGCCCGCCAGCTCTCCCGCCGCGGCGGCAGCCTGCGCTGCGAACTCGTCGGCGACCGGGTGCTACTCGTCGGACGATGCCGCCGGTACCTGGATGGGGTTGTGCAACTACCGGACTGACGGGAGCCCTTGCGACTCACGCGTGCTGCCAGCACAGCTCGCGCGCCTTGGCGCCGCCGAAACGTGGCCGTGCCGCCATCGAGTCGCGCTCTGTCACCACGGCGCTGTGAATCACTGTTGCGGCGTGGTGATTTCAGGCCTCCGCTGGGATGAGGCGGGGATGAATCATCCCGGCGGAGGTCTGTCCCGCGAGGTTCGCGACGACTCGGGTTCGGCCGAATCATGCACGGGCCGTGCCGGTTTCGACCTGGTCAAGGCTGGTCCTCGAGGGGAAACAGGATCGGGCTCAACAGGTATTGGGTGCGGTCGGGGGTCGCCTCGTTGGCTAGTGCGGGCAGGATCGCCGCGCGCATGCCCGCGATCAACTCGAGCACCTCGTCGTCGCTGAGCCAGACCGCGTGCTGGCGGTAACCGACCGCGTCACGGGTCAGGTCGGCCTCGGGACGATCGAGGTAGGCGTTGAACTCGGCGAGCAGGGTGGCCATCGCGGTGGCGAATACCCGGCGGTGGTCGTCCGGGTTCAGCGATCGAGCGGATTCGGGGTCGATGGTCGCGCGGTCCTGGCGCAGCCGGTAGCGGCGCTGCACGGCGCCACGAACCCGCTGCTCCTCGGCCACTTCGAGAATGCCGCCCGCGGTGAGCATTTCGACATGCCGATAGACGGTCGCCTTCGACGTATCGGGAAGTCGCTCGCACAGCTGGGCGGTGGTGAGCATGCGCCCGCCGCGCATGGCGTGCACGATCCGCAACCGCACCGGGTGCGCCAGCAGCTCCATGGAATCCATTGCTCTACGATCTCACAGCTGATACCGTTCTCAAACATGAGAACGGTAATGGAATCGGATGGGCCTACGGCCGTCCGAGTCGTGGAGTTGGTGCGTGACGGCGAGTTCACGCGGGTCGCGGAGTTGTTCGACGGACCGTTGCGGGCAGCGGTCTCGCCGGATTCGCTGCGCGCCGCCTGGATGGCCGAAATGAGCAGGGTCGGTGCGGTTTCCGTGATCGGCGAGCCTGCGTTGGAGCCGTGCGGTGACGGTCTGATTCGCGCGAGTGTGCCGGTGGTGTGCGAGCGCGGCGGCTTCACCATGATCATGTCCATCGATGCGGCGGGCCTGCTGCAAGGGCTGCGGTTGGCCGACACCGACACCGCGTGGACGCCGCCGGGCTATGCCGACCCGAGCGCCTTCGAGGAGCGCGAGATCACCGTCGGCTCAGGCGAACTCGCGGTCGATGGCACGCTGAGCGTGCCGCGCGGCTCCGGCCCATGGCCCGCTGTCGTCCTGCTCTCCGGCGGTGGTCCGTTCGATCGAGACGAAACCGGCGGTCCGAACAAGCCGTTCAAGGATCTGGCTTGGGGCCTGGCGAGCCGCGGTGTCGCTGTGCTTCGCTTCGACAAGGTGACCTACGCGCATCCGCACGTGGCCGACCAGGCTGGCTTCACAATGGCCGATGAGTATGTGCCACACGCGGTTTCGGCCGTCGATCTGCTCCGGAAACGCCCGGACATCGACCGCGTCTTCCTGCTCGGCCACAGCATGGGCGGCAAGGTCGCGCCGCGGGTAGCGGCCGCGGCACCGGAGGTCGCCGGACTGGTGATCATGGCGGGCGATACCCAGCCCATGCAGCACGCCGCCGTCCGGGTCATCCGCTATATCGCGGCGCTCGAACCCGGCCCGGACTCCGATGCCGCGGTTGCCGCGATCACCCGACAGGCTGCGGTGGTGGACGGCCCGACGCTATCCCCGGAGACTCCGCGTGTGGACCTGCCCTTCGGTTTCTCCGGCACCTACTGGCTGGATCTGCTTGCCTACCAACCCGTCTCGACCGCCGCCGCCCTGACCAAGCCCCTACTGATCCTGCAAGGCGCACGCGACTACCAGGTGACCGTCGCCGACGACCTCGCCGGTTGGCAGGCAGGCCTCGCCGACCACCCCGACACCACGCTCCGCGTCTACGAACAAGCTGATCACCTCTTCTTCCCCGGTGACGGCCCCTCCGCGCCAAGCGACTACCAGACCCCACAGCACGTCGACCTCGCCGTCATCGCTGACATTGCCAACTGGCTATTGCGGCACTGACGGCCCGACCGCGCCGCGCACCCTGCTCTCTCGCGCACGAATCAGCTCACGCGGCAGGAGAACCGTTGCGCGGCTTCACTGATCCGGGACGGGACCGTCGTTCGGCCCAGGCTGGATGACGTCGAGTTGCTCGGGAAGTAGCGGCACTACACCGAATCGACCGGCAACGGCGTCGGCAGGCAGCGCCTCGACCGCACGGATTCCGTTCTGGGAGGAGAGCTTTCGTAGACAATCGAGGGGCCCGCGCAGAACAAGCCCAACGGTGCATGCGCAACCGGAGCGCAGCCGGGCAGCCGACAGCGCGGTGACCCGCGTGGCACGTTCGTCCGGCGCGGACCGGGGCAGCAGCCATGCCGCCGACTCCGCGGAGTCGATCGCCGCCGCATCGCCAGCGGGGACGGGCACCGCGACCAACGGGGTTTGCACCCGAGGTATCGGAACCTGGTACAGCACTTGCGCTATCCGCATACCCGCGCTGTGCGGCGGGATCTGTTCCGGCACAAGTGGTTCGGTGAACGACACCAGCGCCCAGTGCTCGGCGGCATCCATGCCGCCGAGTGAATCACGGGCTCGCGCAAGGTAATCCGCGACCTGCTCGCCCTGCTCCGGCCCGAGTCGATCGGTGAACACCCCCGCTTTACGAGGCGGGTTCAGTACACCCAGCAGCACAATGAAAACGACCAGCGCGACAGCCGCCGCCCCGAGGACGAGTCGACCAAAGGGCAGCGTCCGCCGGTCAGGCATTGCGCAGGACGTCCAGCGCGTGCTTCAGATCGTCGGGGTAGTCGCTGGTGATCTCCAGCCAGCGGCCGTCCGCGGGATGGTTGAAACCGAGCGAACGGGCATGCAGCCATTGCCTTTCCAGGCCGAGGCGCTGAGCGAGACGCGGGTCGGCGCCGTAGGTGAGGTCGCCGCAGCAAGGGTGCCTGATCGCGGAGAAGTGCACCCGGATCTGGTGGGTGCGACCGGTTTCCAGATGGATGTCGAGCAGGCTCGCGGCCTGGAACGCCTCGACGGTGTCGTAGTGCGTGACGCTGGGGCGTCCGTCGGCGGTGACCGCGAACTTCCAGTCGTTGCCGCGGGCCCGCCCGATCGGTGCGTCGATGGTGCCGCTACTCGGGTCCGGATGTCCTTGCACCAGTGCGTGATACCGCTTGGCCACGGTGCGCTGCTTGAACGCGCGCTTGAGCACCGTGTACGCGTGCTCGGACTGCGCGACCACCATCACCCCGGAGGTGCCGACGTCGAGCCGGTGCACGATGCCCTGGCGCTCGTGCGCGCCGGAGGTGGAGATGCGATACCCCGCCGCGGCAAGCCCGCCGATCACCGTCGGCCCGGTCCAGCCGACGCCGGTGTGCGCCGCGACGCCGACCGGCTTGTCCACCGCGACGATGTCGTCGTCGGCGTAGAGGATCCGCATCCCCTCCACCGGCCTGACCTCGATCGACAGCTCCCGCTTCGGTTCAGGGAAGATCACCTCCAGCCAGGCGCCCGCGGCGAGCCGATCGGACTTGCCCGCCGCGATGCCGTCGAGCTGCACCGAGCCTTCCTCGGCGAGCGCGGCGACGGCCGTCCTGGACAGGCCGAGCAGCCGGGACAGGCCCGCGTCGACCCGCATGCCGTCGAGCCCGTCGGGAACGGGCATGGTTCGTGTTTCCCTCATGCAGTGTTCCCCTCGCTGGTGGTCTTGTGCACAGTGGTGTCGGTCGCGTCGTCGGTCTCGGGCTCGCCGCGCCCGGTGCGCGTCCCGTTCGGCTCGAAGCCGAACACGGTCAACGCCACGAGCAGGATCGCGCCGCAGACGATCGACGAATCCGCCACGTTGAACACCGGCCACCAGCCGATCGCGATGAAGTCGACCACGTGCCCCTGCAACGGCCCCGGCGCACGGAACAGCCGGTCGACCAGATTGCCGAGCGCGCCGCCGAGCACCATGCCGAGCCCGATCGCCCACCACAGCGACCGCAGCGTGCGCCCGATCCGGATCACCCCGATCACCACGGCGGCCGCGACCAAGGTCAGCAGCCAGGTCATGCCGGTCGCCATCGAGAAGGCCGCGCCGGGATTGCGCACCAGGCTGAACCGCGCGAAGTCACCGATGATCGACACCGGCTCGCCCGGCTTCAGGTTCGCGACGACGATGCATTTGGTGAGTAGGTCGAGTCCGAGCAGGACGGCCGCGATGGCGAGCAGAGTCCGCAGCCGCTGCGGCGGAGTCGCTGGTGTCGCCTCCTCGGCGGTGTTCGCTGGGTTCTCCTCGGGCGGCGGGTCATCACTCACACGCACCATCATCTCTCGAGGTACCCGACACCTTGTGCGGTGGTCACCCGCAAGTCCCAGCTGACACTCAGGAACCGGTCGTACCCTGACACTCGTGACGGTGTTGTCTTCCCCCCACATCCCTCGGTTCGCGCGGTCGGGTGTGTTGCTGATAGTGCTCGCGGTCGGCCTGACCGCGTTCGGAACCGGCTGCAGCGGTGGTACCGAGTCGCGCTCGGAGACCGATACCACCGAGCCGCTCGGCATCGGCAAAAGGGTGACCGTGCCGATCCCCGCCGTGATCACCACCATCGTCTCGCCCGGCGACGAGCCGCGCTCGTTGCTGCGCCGCGACTACCCGGCGGGCACCACGCAGCAGGTGACGCTGAATACCTCGCATCGCATCGCCCAGCAGATCAACGATCAACCCGCGCGCGACTTCTCCGCGCCCGCCCTGTCGATCCCGATGACCGCGCAGACCGACGCCGAAGGCATCGATCTGACGCTCGGCACCGTCACCACGCCGGACCCGACGCTGGCCAAGGCGTTCACCAAGTCCGGCGGTTCGCACGCCGGATTCGACCTGAGCGACTTCGGCGCCATCACCGCGCTGCGGCTCGAACCGGCGCCTGATACCTCCAACCCGGCGAGGGCCGCGCTGGAACAGGCCTTCTATCAGGCGGTTTACCGTTCGATCGCGTTTCCTGATCAGCCGGTCGGCGAGGGCGCGGTCTGGACGGTGCAGCAGGAGATCACCGGCGGGGTCACGCTCGAACAGGTGACAACGGCGACGCTGACCAAGCGCGACGGTGACCGGCTGACCATCGAGCTCGATGTCACCCAGCAGCCGAAGTCCGCGGAGTGGAACCTGCCCAACAACGCGGGCAAGCTCGACATCGAGGATTACGTCATGCAGGGCAACGGCACCATCACCGTCGATCTCGGGTTGCCGCTGC
Organism: Nocardia sp. NBC_01499; assembly: GCF_045040275.1. Lineage (NCBI taxonomy): Bacteria > Bacillati > Actinomycetota > Actinomycetes > Mycobacteriales > Nocardiaceae > Nocardia > Nocardia sp. NBC_01499. Next base: position 8,686,328 of record NZ_CP109426.1, read on the forward strand.
CCGTCTCCGGGTCCATCACGGTCGGCGGCCATCAGGGCTACCGCGATCCGCGCAGCGCGAGCGTGCTGCAGCAGACGATCGACACGCAGGTGTCGTGGACGGAGTGATCCGCGGGCGCGCCCTATTGCTCGTCGCCGCGACCACCGCGCTCGTCGCCGCGTGCGGATCGCCGAAATCGGCGGCCCCGGCCGCGCCGGAGCTGCCACCACTCGGTCCCGTCGCGGCCGCCGCGCCGGTGACCGGATCGCCGATCGCCGATGCCGACCGGTTGCACGATCAACTGCTGACCAATACGAATCTGCCGCCGAACTTCACCCTGCTGCCCGCGCGGGCCGAGACGCCCGCCGACGCGCAGGGCTCGCCGACCGATCCGGCGGAATGCGTGAAAGTCCTCACGCCGCTAGGTGAGCAGCTGCCGGGCGCGCTGACCAAGTCGTCGGTTCAATACTCGGGCCCGAACTTCTCCAGCATCGATATCGACGCGGCGAGTTACCGGGATGACGCGGTGGCGCCCGCGTTTTCGGACGTGCAGGCGACCTTGCGGCGCTGCGCCCACTATTCCGGTACCGATGCCACCGGTATCCATGTCGATTACCGAGTCGGCGGGCTCGCGCAGCCGAAGGCCGGTGACGCGCTTGCCGCCTTTCAGGTGCGCACCACCAGCGAAGGGCTGACGCTGAATTCGTCGGTCGCGATCGTCCAGGTCGGTAACACGCTGGCGCAGGTCGCGGTGACCGCGCCGGAGTCGGTCGATGCGGGGGTACTCAGCGATCTCACCGCCGCGCAGGTGCGTCGGCTGCAAGGTGTTGTTGGGCCTTGATCCGCTAGCCTGGCACTACCGAATCACCAACAACCCGAACAGCTTTAGCCGCTAGAGGTTTGGGCGCCGGACCACGGGCGACCGAGCCGTCCAGGTGGTATTTGCTGCCGTGGCACGGGCAGTTGATGGTGCCGCCGGATACCGAGGTGACCGTGCAACCGGCGTGCGTGCAGGTCGAGGACAGGCCGACGAAGGTTCCGGCGCTCGGCTGGGTCACCACGGTGTCGCCGACGATCACCCCGCCGCCGACGGGGATGTCGGCGGTCTTGGCGAGCGCGGTTCCGGCGGGCTGATCCGCGCTCGCCGGTGTGGGATTCGGTGCGGGAGTGGCGTTTTCCTTGCCGTAGGTGGCGCATGCGGTCAGCGCCGCCGCCGCGACAACAATGCCAGCGCCGGCCGCGACAGCGGTGCGACGGGTGCAGACCGATTCGTCGATGGTCATGCCGATCTCCGATCAGAAAGTGAGGCCGTTGGTGTGGAAGAACCAGAGTGATGAGGTGAGCCAGAGGCCGGTGATCCCGGCAAGGACCAGGCCGCCCGCGACCGGAATGACCCAGCCGGGCAGCCCTTTTCGAGTAAGTAGCAGCATCTTGGTGACGAACGCGCCGTAAAAAAAGCAGCCGACCAGCGAATGCAGCAGCACTCGCGTGTCGTACTGCTGAAAACCCAAGGCGAACAGGCAGTGCACCGCGACCGGGACGCTCACCAGCACGGCCAGCCTGCCCGACCAGACGTGCGCGGCACCGATCCAGGACGGCGCGCGAACCGGCAGCTTGCCGTATATCGCCAGCGCCGAGACGAATTGGCCGAGGGCGAGCACGAATGCGACGGTCGCCAACCAGGTCTTGACCACCAGCGGACTGGAGAAGCCCGCGACATTGACCGAATAGCCGGACGGCTCATGGGTTTTGGCGTAGACACCGAGCAGCACCGAGACCGCGGCGCCGATCAGCACCGGGATCGCGATGGCCGCCGCGGCCCGTGGCCGCCCGGGCGTCGTCTCTCGCTCAGCCGACACTGTCACCACCACTTACCTTGTTCGCAGTTATCTTCTTGCCGTTGACGATTGCCGTCGCGTCGGGTGCCAGGGCGGGGGCAGGAGAGGTCGCGCCGTCGGTGCCACGCTGCACACCGGTGACATTGCCGTTCGCGTCGACGATCCAGCTCTGCCTGACGCCGCCCGCGTTGTAGACATAGAGTCCGGCGGGCGACTGCACCGGCGCGGCGGTGAAGTCCCACTGCTTGGGGCCGAGCCACAGTGTCCCGGTGACCACCTTGCCGTCGAAGCGGCCGTCAAGTCTGGCGTCGTTCTTGCCGGTCAGCTGCAGTGCGCCAGTGCCCGCGCCGCCCCGCAGCCACGACTCGACCGCCTTCCCGTCGCAGACATAGGCGATCGCCTTGTCACCCGCGACAGTGATCGAGAGAGCGAGCGGAGCACCGGACACCAGCGGAATGTGGCCGACATAATCCGCTTTCGCCGGAAACTGCGCCGGAGCGGTGGTCGTCGGTGCTACGGCGCTGGTCGTCACCACCGGCGTATTCGATTTCGCCACCGCCGGTTCGGTCTCTTCGGACATATTGACTACGAGCAGCACAATGCCGAGCACGGCCACCGCTGCCAAGGTGAGCCACGGCCCGAGACGTTTCATGCGATCTCCGCTCTTCGCATGGGAAACGGGGCAGGGCACCCTGCGGTTCAAGCGGACATTCACGACAGCCTGGTATCGGCGTGTCGCGCCGCCTCGTCGGCGTGGATAGGCTCGGCCCGTTCGATGGCGGCGAGATACGGGAGGACTTGGGTGGCGGAGCAGACGGTTGACGGGCTGCGGTCCGAATTGCGGAAGCTGACCGTATTGAAGGGGACGGCACCGGAGTTCGATCCGTCGAGCGCGCCGGACAGTCCGATGGAGCTGTTCGGTGAGTGGTTCCTGCTGGCAGTCCGGTCGGGCGTGACCGAGCCGCACGCGATGACCCTGTCGACGGCCGACGCGGACGGGCGTCCGTCGGCACGGGTGCTGATTTTGAAGGATGTCGACAGCGCGGGTTGGCATTTCGCGATCAGCACGCTCAGCCGCAAGGGACGCGAGCTTGCCGCGCGACCGTTCGCCGCGTTGACGTTCTATTGGCCGGAGCTGGTCCGTCAGGTACGGGTCAGCGGCCCGGTAGTGGCGGATCCACCAGCTGTGGCCGCAGCCGACTTCCGTGCGCGGCCACCAGGTTCGCGGCAGATGGCGTTGACCCGTCGACAGAGCCAGCCCTTCAGCGATCCCGCGGAACTGGACGAGGCACTGGAACACGCTCACCAGGAACTGGCAGCGACCCCGAACCTCGTCCCCGACGAGTGGCTGTCCTATGCGGTCCGCCCCGAAGAAGTCGAGTTCTGGCAGGGCGACTCCCAGCGCCGCCACCAACGGCTCCGCTACTCCGCCGAGGGCGACTCCTGGTCACGAACACGATTGTGGCCCTGACCGTTCCGTCGGGCTGGCCATCTACACTCGCAGGGTATGGGGGTGCGCGCGGTCTTGTTCGACATCGGCGGGGTTCTCGAAATCACTTCGGATATGACCTTTGTCGGTGATTGGCTTCGCCGGCTCGGGCTTTCGATCGACGAGATCGGGCCGGAGCTGATCGATATCTGGGCGGCGGGTGAGCTCGGTACGGTCACCGAATCGCAAGTGCGCGAAGCGATCCGTACTGGTCTGGGAGTCGATGAGTCGGTCGCGACCGCGATACTCGCCGACATGTGGGAGCAGTATCTCGGGGTCGCTAACACGGAGCTGATCGAATACCTCGCTGGATTGCGTCCGCGGTATCGGACCGGTCTGTTGAGCAACAGTTTCGCCGGGGCGCTTACGGTTTCGAGGAACTGGTCGACGACATCGTGTACTCCCATGAGGTCGGCATGGCTAAACCCGACCCCCAGATCTACCTCCTAGCGTGCACCCGCCTGAACGTCGCCCCCAGCGAGGCGGCATTCATCGACGACTCAGAGATCGCGGTAGCAGGAGCGGAGTCCGTGGGGATCACCGCGATCCGCCACGTGAGCAACGCGGCGACGATCTCGGCGTTGCACACGCCGCTGTCGAAATCGTAGGTTGCTGGACATTTCCCATCCGACAGTAGCAAGACGCTATCGTCATGGCATGAACGCGCTGACCGGCCGGGACTTGCGAAACGCACGACGGAAGCGGTGGATTCCCGCGGCTGAGATCGTCCGGGAGCTGATTCGTCTCGGCCCTGACACCACGAACTCGCGTGATGAGTTGCGAGCAATGTTGTACGAGACAACGGACGACTCGCGTTGGTGAGCCACGTTCCGATCAATGACGTAGCAGAGTTGGCGGCAGACCCGGCCCCCCTCAACGTTGCGGTGGCAGGGTCTGCCGTTATGGGGTTACCCGTTGGTGATTGGTTGGGAAACCTTGGGATTTGAAGTTGTGTGGGGGGCTGGGGAATTCAGCAGGATTGGTTTGGGGGTGTCAGGTGGTGGGCCAGGAGGAAGCGCATCAGGTTGCGTTGGATTTCGATGCCGTGATCCTGCTGTACCAGGGCCGCGCCGATTGCGTGTTCGGCGAGTAGGGGTGTGGTGAATTGGGCGAGTTCGCAGCCGCGGGGGCTGGCGTAGTGCTCGATGGTGAGGGGGATCGGTACGCCAGGGCCGAGGGCGAGGACCTGTAGATCGGTCGGAATCGACGGTGCCGAACCGGGATCGGCGAGGTTGTCGGCGGCGCGCCACTGGGCGAGGTTGGCTCGGCCGATCACGATGTTGCTGATCTCGTCGAAAAGGGTTTGCAGGAAGTAGGTCGGCATCGGGCGGGCGCGCGGGCCCATCGCGTCGATGATGACCTGGCCGTCTGGCTGAGTGAGGTACGGTGCGCCCGCCATGGGGGCGATCGCCGCGTAGAGGTCGGGGTAGGTGGCGCCGAGGATGGTGGTTGTCGCGCCGCCTGCGGAGTATCCGCCGAGGTAGACGCGGGAGCGATCGAGGTGGAACTCATCGATCAGCGCGGTGGTGATGCCCGCGATGATGGACGGCTCGCCCTCGCCGCGTCGCTGATTCCCGGGTTTGTCCCAGTTCCAGCACAGTTCCTTGTTCGCCGCCGGATCCTGCAGCGGATAGGCGAGCACGAAACCCATTTCGTCGGCGACCCGGGTGAGCGAGAAGCCGGTCGGCTGCGGATGGTCGATCGGATCGTCGCAGCCGTGCAGGTACACCATCAGCGGCTTACCCGCGGCCGCGCCGGGCGGCACATGCAGGTAGTAACAGCGGGTACCCGCGCCATTCGTGAAGCAGCGCTTGTCGATCTGAGCTTGCGCCCCCGGCGCGCCGGACAGCAGACAGGCGGCGAACAGCAGGAAGACGGCGAAGAGGCGAAGCACGGTGACTCGCACACCGTGAGCGTAACCACCCGCCGAACTTCGCACATGCCCTAGATTCCCTGGGCGACGGACCCGTCCCCTCATCGCCATTACGGGTGGCCGGGTCCGTCGCGGTGCGGGGGCTACCCGCGGGCGATGGGGCTGATCTCGTGCGACACCGCGGCTTTCAGCTCGTCGACCACCTTCGCCGAGATACCGGGCAGCGCGCCCATCGCCGCACCCGGCTTGGTCGCGGTGACACCGGGCAGCGGGGAGATCATGATGACGCCGGTCTCGGTCTGCCACCAGGTGGTATCGGTGGTCACGCGATTTCTCAATGCACCACTGCTCTTTCGGCGCCGACACCGGTGAGCGAACGGACCTCCATCTCGGCGGCCTTGGCCGGGTTCTCGTCGGCCTTGCCGAGGAAGGTCCCGACCACGCCGAGCACGAAAGCCAGTGGGATGGAAACGATTCCGGGGTTCGACAGCGGGAACCAGTCGAAATCGGAACCGGGCAGCATCGAGGTCGGAGTGCCGGAAACGGCGGGGGAGAACACGATCAGCACGATGGTCGATATCAGACCGCCGTACATGCTGAACAGCGCGCCGGTGGTGTTGAACCGTTTCCAGAACAGCGAGTACAGGATCGTCGGCAGGTTCGCCGCCGCCGCCACCGCGAACGCCAGCGCGACGAGGAACGCGATGTTCTGCCCGTTGGCGAGGATGCCGAGGCCGATCGCGATCGCGCCGATCACCACCGCGGTGATTCGGGACACCCGCACCTGCTTGGCGTCATCGACCTTGCCGCGCTTGATGACTCCGGCGTAGATGTCGTGCGCGAACGAGGTCGCCGCGGTGATGGTGAGCCCGGCGACCACCGCGAGGATGGTGGCGAACGCGACCGCGGAGATGACACCGAGCAGGACTACGCCGCCGAGCTCGAACGCGAGCAGCGGTGCCGCGGAGTTCTGTCCGCCCGCCGCGGCGAGGATCCGGTCCGGTCCGACGATCGCGGCCGCACCATAGCCGAGCACCAGGGTGAACAGGTAGAACGCGCCGATCAGTCCGATCGCCCATACGACTGATCGGCGCGCCTCCTTCGCGGTCGGCACGGTGTAGAAGCGCATCAGCACGTGCGGGAGACCCGCGGTGCCGAGCACCAGCGCCAAACCGAGAGACAGGAAGTTCAGTTTCGAGGTGGAGTTGCCGCCGTACTGCGCGCCGGGCGCGAGCACGTCACGGGCGGCAACACCCTTGGTCTTCGCACCGGACACGTGCTCCTGGGCCGAGCCGAGAATGTCGGACAGGTTGAAGCCGAACTTGGCGAACACCATGACCGTCATCAGCGCCGCGCCGACGATCAGCAGCACGGCCTTGATGATCTGCACCCACGTGGTGCCCTTCATGCCGCCGACCAGCACATACACGATCATCAGCACGCCGACCACGGCGATGACGATGGACTGCCCGGTCTTGTCGGAGATGTCGAGCAGCAGCGCGACCAGGCCACCGGCACCGGCCATCTGCGCGAGCAGATAGAACAGCGACACCGCGAGGGTGGTCAATGCCGCGGCAGTGCGCACGGGGCCTTGCTTGAGCCGGAAGCTCAGCACATCGGCCATGGTGAATTTGCCGGTGTTCCTGAGCATTTCGGCGACAAGCAGCAGCGCGACGAGCCACGCGACCAGGAACCCGATGGAGTACAGGAAACCGTCGTAGCCGTATACGGCGATGGCACCCGCGATGCCGAGAAAGCTTGCGGCGGAAAGATAGTCGCCCGCGATGGCGATGCCGTTCTGCGGGCCGGAGAAGCCGCGCCCGCCGGTGAAGAAGTCGGCGGCGGTGGCATTGTTGCGGCTGGCCCGGATGACGACGACCATGGTGATCGCGACGAAGACCGCGAAGATGGCGATATTGGCCGTCGGGTTGCCGACGGTCGCGCCTGCGGCGTAGGTGCTGACGTGATTCACGCCTGGCCTCCCTCGAGCTTGCCGCGGATGGCCGCCGCGCGCGGATCCAGTTCCCGGTTGGCGAATCGGACGTAGAGCGCGGTGATGGCGAAGGTGGAGACGAATTGCCCGAGGCCGAGCAGCAATCCGAGGTTGATGTTGCCGAAGACCTTGTGCGCCATGAAGTCGTGCGCGTAGGCGCCGAGCACCACATAGCTGAGATACCACAGCAGGAACAGTGCGGTCATCGGAAATACGAAGCGGCGCAGGCGGGTTCGTAACTCTTGAAAGTCCGGGCTGGCCTGTACTTCGATGAATTCGGCTGCACTCGGCGTGCGCCGTGGGGCGGTGCCGTCGAGTTCTGTACTTGTCATGGTCGTCCTAGCTTGTGACATGGCTTACTTGCTCAGCACCGTAGCCATGGCCGCATGAGGAAATGATGATGTGGCGTGGGTCACTCCGGGAAGGTGGCCGATTGTGCGGTGAACGGTTGCTTCGACGCGACGAACGGTCGAGGGTAGCTCTCAGTTCGAGTGCAGGTCGCGTTCGCGGTCGGCGCCCATGCCGAGCCGCTCGGGCGCGTGCATGCGGACGAACACGCGGCCGACCCGTCGCGTGCCAGGGCCCTGAGTCACCTTGCTGACCAGCAGCATTGCCGCGAACGCCAGCGGAACACTGATCGCTGCCGGATAGCCGAGCAGCGCGGCGGGCCACCCGCCCGCGACCTCGTCGGACAGCCCACCGGTCACCGAGACCACCGTCGCCCCACCGGCCACCAGTCCACCGGCGATCAGCCCGGCCGCCGCGCCCGCCGCGGTGAGTCCGCGCCACCAGATGCCGAGGACCAGCAGCGGGCACAGGGTCGAGGCGGCCACCGAGAACGCGAGACCGACCGTGCGCGACAGATCGAGCGAGGCCACTGTGAGCGAAAGGGCAAGCGGCACAACACCAGCCACCAAGGCCGCCGCCCGGAAATCGCGAATCCGCCCACGCAGCATGTCGGTACTCAGCACGCCCGCGATGCTCACCAGCAATCCCGACGAGGTGGAAAGGAACGCCGCGATCGCGCCGGCCGCCACCAGCGCGGCCAGCAATTGCCCCGGTAGTCCGCCGACCACCGAACCGGGCAGCAGCACCACCGCGGCATCGGAGGTCCCGGTGATCAACAGCTGCGGCACATACAGTCGCGCGAAAGCCCCTAGCAGCACGGGGAATAGGTAGAACAGCCCGACAAGTCCGATCACCGCCACCGCCGTCGCGCGCGCGGCCCGGCCGTCCGGGTTCGTATAAAAGCGCACCAGCACATGCGGCAATCCCATGGTGCCAAGGAAGGTCGCGATGATCAGCGAATACACCTGATACGTCGGATGCGCGCCGCCGAAGCCGCCGCCGGGCTCCAGCCAGCCCGCGCCGTCCGCGGGTGCACCGGCCACCACCGGCACCGTGGCGCCCGCCGCCAGCGTCAGCTCGGTGCCCGCGGACAGCTCGTGCGGGCCAGGGGTAAGCAGCACGTGACCGTTCACCGACTGGTCGTCGAGCGTGCCGGTGATCGAAACCTGTTGTGCCGCAGCGACCTGCACCACCACGTCGGTGCGAATGTCCACCACCGTGCGCTCGCTGACCACCGGGGGAGCTGGCGCGCCGAGTTGCTGGTCCTCAGCGAGGAAATGGCCGAGCAGTACCAGCGCCGGAATCGCCACCGCCGTCAACTTCAGCCAGTACTGGAAGGCCTGGACCAGCGTGATCGACCGCATCCCGCCGCCAGCCACATTCGCGATCACGATGGTCCCCACCGCCGCCGCCCCCACCCATTCGGGCACGCCGAGCAGCGTATGCAACGTCAGCCCGGCCCCTTGGAACTGCGGAATCAGATACACCGCGCACACAACCACCACCACGGTCGCGGCCAGCCTGCGCAATCGCACCGAGCCCAAACGGAATTCGGCGAAGTCGGGCACCGTATAGGCGCCGGACCGCCGCAGCGGCGCCGCGACGAAAAGCAACAGCGAAAGGTATCCTGCGGTGAAACCCACCGGATACCACAGCGCATCCGCACCGTACTTCGCGATCAATCCGGCAACGCCCAGAAACGAAGCGGCCGAAAGGTACTCGCCAGAGATAGCGGCCGCGTTCCACCCGGACCTGACACTGCGTGAGGCAACGAGGAAGTCAGACGTGGTGCGCGCCAAGCGAACTCCGTACGCACCGATCGCGACGGTGGCCGTCGCGGCGAGCAGCACGGCGAGCACCGTCAACACCGGCACCGACCCCGCGGTCACCGAGCGCCTCCCCAGCATGTCGCCAGCGCGACCCTGGACCCGGCACCACGCGGCGCACCGTTTGGCCTCCTGCGTGTGGATGTTCTGTGCGGGGCGAGGGAAACCGCGCGCGGTAGGCAAGACGACCTGCGGCGAGCGATGGTGGCGGCCGCGGGATCACTGCGGGGTGCGACGACCAAGGTGCGTGGCGCGTACGGCGGTGGGTCCACAGTGGCTTCTGTTGCAGCGCAGGCGCGCACGTCAATCCTCGGCCAGGTCGAGGAAGTCCTGCTCGTTGCGCTCGGCCAAGCGGACGTACAGCCGTCCGACGAGATACAGCAGTGGGTAGACCACGACGCCGAGTAGGAGCCACGGCAGGCGGATGCCGAACACGATCACGGAGCCCACCGAGCCGATCCCGAAAAGGACAGGCAGCGAGCACAATACGACGACCATCACCAATCCAAGCCGCAGCGCGAGCCCGAGCTGAGCGCGGATCAGCCCGCCGATCAACGCCTCGCCGATCTCGGTCTGCTCGACCACCTCCCTCCGCGTGCGCACCCGCCGCGCGCCACGCCGCTCCGACAGCACCACGCGCTGCCTGGCCGGACGGTGCTGCGGTCCGGTCACTGGCCGGTCCACTGCTGCCGGGGTCCGTGCACCAGACGCTGTTTCAGCTCGCGCACCTGTCGGCGGCTGACCGGCAATTCCACCGCCGCGGCATTACCGTCGGCGCGCAGGCACACCACCGTGCCGGTACCGACCGTGCGCAGGCCCGTCACCAGCCGCAGCGCGACCAGGTAAGACCGGTGCACCCGGAGGAATCCCGCGCCCTGCCACCGGGACTCCAACGCGGACAACGGAATCCGCACCAGGTGCGATCCACCGCTGGTGTGCAGCCGCGCGTAGTCGCCGTCCGCCTCCACCCAGCTGACGCTCGCCCGGGACACCAGCGTGGTCACGCCACCTAGCTCAACCGGAATGACCTCACTCGGATCCGCCCGCGGCCCATCGACAACGGGAGCCGGTGTGGCGCGAGTAGCGACGATCCGGCGGACCGCCTCGGCAAGTCGCGCCTCGCGCAACGGCTTCAGCAGGTAGTCCACCGCGCCGAGGTCGAAGGCCGCCACCGCCCGATCATCGTGTGCGGTCACGAAAACCACCGCGGGCGGACTCGCGAATTCCGACAGAATCCCCGCCAACTCCATCCCATCCAGCCCGGGCATATTGATATCCAGAAACACCGCATCGACCGGATGCGCCCGCAACACCCGCAGCGCCGTGGTCGCGTCAGCCGCAGCATGGATCTCCCCGACCCCGGGCTGCGCGCGCAACAGATACACCAGCTCATCCAGAGCAGGCTGCTCATCATCAACGGCCAGCACCCGCAAGGCACCGCCCGCGCTACCGGTGGTCCGCGTCACAATCGCTCCATCGTAAGCATTCACCGCCGAGCCGTGAGCTCACGCCTGGATGCCCGCGCGGAATTTGGGGACGCGGAGGGAGACCTTGGTGCCCGCGCCGGGGGCGGTTTCGACGACGAGTCCGTAGTCGTTGCCGAAGGCGGCGCGCAGGCGGTCGTCGACGTTGGCGAGGCCGACGTGCGCTGACTCGCCGGAACTTGCTGGGCCGCTTCCGGTTTCGATGGCGTCGAGGGCGCCGGAGCGGAGTAGTTCTGGGTCCATGCCGACGCCGTCGTCTTCGACGCTGATCAGGCAGTCGGTGCCCGCGTCGGTGGCGGTGATGCTCACGGTGCCGCCACGGGTGGCGCCGGCGAGGCTGTGCCGGACCGCGTTTTCCACCAGGGGTTGCAGCGCGAGGAACGGCAGCACGACGCCGAGGACCTCCGGCGCGATCTGCAGGCGCACGTCCAGGGCGTCGCCGAAGCGGGCGCGCTCCAGGGCGAGGTAGCGCTCGATATTGCGCAATTCGTCGGCCAGCACGGTGAATTCGCCCGCGGCGCGGAACGAGTAGCGGGTGAAGTCGGCGAATTCGAGGATCAGTTCGCGGGCCCGATCCGGGTCGGTGCGCACGAACGAGGCGATGGTGTTGAGCGCGTTGTAGATGAAATGCGGGCTGATCTGGGCGCGCAACGCCCGTACCTCGGCGCGGTCGAGGCGGGCCCGCGAGGCGTCGAGCTCGGCCAATTCCAGCTGGCCGCAGGCATATCGAGCCACCTCGGCCACCGCGCCGAGCCACCCGGGCCCCGGCTGACCGCTGGTAACCACGCCGATCGCCCCGGCCACCCCGGTGCTGTCGATCAACAGCGGCTGAGCAATCAGCGTGCGCCCCGCATGCTCACCACTGCCAGGCCCGGCGACCAGCACCGGCCGCTCACCCGCGACGGCCCGCTTGGCCGCCTCGGTGAAGTGCTCCGCGAGTTCGGCATGCGGCCCATCCCAGGCAAGCAGCGTGCCGTCCGGATCGGCAACGCCCAGCGCCTCGGCCCCGGTGAGCACCCGCAGATGCGGAGCGGACTCCTGCGCCGACCGCGCGGTAAGCCCGCGCCGCAACGGAATAGCCGCCAGCGAAGCCGTATGCAGCGCCGAATGCACCGCCCGCTCGGCAGGCGTGGTCACCACCCGGCGAGTCCGCGGCCAAATGACCAATGCCCCCGCGATCAACGCCGCCGAGACAACCAAGGCGACAACGGTAGTCGTCATCGTGGTCCCGGAAACCAGCACACCGGCAGCGCATTCATGCGCTGATTATCGCGTTCACTCGCCGCGCGTCAGTGGATTCGCCGTGCGATGAGGGGAGTAGCCCCAGACTTGGCGTGGGACCGGACCGCCGGGGTCATTGGCGGAGCCAGTAAGGAGCGAGCGCAGCCTGTCGAGCGCCGCCTGAGACTGGCCAGTAGGGGAGGTCCGTGCGTGGCGCCCACGCATAGCTGGAGGCCGTGGGTGGTTGGGCGATCCCGCGTGGCTGAAAGTCCGTGCGTGGGTGGAGGTACACGGATGAGACGCGCACCGGTCTGGGTGACGATCTCTCGACCGAAGTGAACTTGGAGGTCCGCTTATCCCTGGTAGTGGTCGACCGTGAAATCGACCGAGCCGGGCTCGGGGGTGTGTGCCGCGCCGACGGTCATGGTGCCGGTGAAGTGGCCGATGCCCGGGTGGAACAGGGCGGAGTAGCCGCTGTTGCCCCAGTATCCGGGCCCGTGCGCGGTCACCGTGAAGGCGCCTGTTTCGCCGGTTTCGACATTGCGCCAGTTCAGGGTGAGGGGCAGAGTGCAGTCGCCGACGCCGACCATGGTGGTCGCCACGCTGAACGCCGCGTGCTCCGGATAGGCGTTGCTCGTGACGGCGGAGCTGACCTGCGCGACACAGAGTCCGTCGGTGAGCGAGTAGAAACTGTCGAACTGGTCGACGATTTGGGCTGTGGCAGGCGCCGAAGTGGCGACCATGGCTGCCACGGCGACGGCGGGTACGGCGGGAATGGCGAACAGTGCTCTGAGCGAATTCATCAACACCTCGGCAGGTTTGGGAACACTCGCGTCTGTCGTATCTCCGACTATGCCCCTTTCGCGGGCCCGATATCCCCGATTCGGTGCCCTCGATTCCAGGGGCAGCCGCCTAGAGTTGAGCGATGACAGCCGGTTACTCCGGAACGCCGTTGGCCAAGAAATTGGGCATCAAGCCCGGCCATCGGGTCGTGCTGCGGCACTGTCCGCCGGGCTGGCAGATTCCCGAACTTCCAGCCGATGTCGAGGTCGTCAGTGCCGGAACTCCCGATGTGCTGCTCGCCTTCTATCGCACGCATGCCGACCTGGCCGACGAGGCGCCGAACCTGGCGGCCCACCTACCGCGCGGCAGCATGCTGTGGATCGCCTGGCCGCGCAAGGCGGGCGGACACGCCAGCGACATCGCCGAGAACGACCTTCGAGAGCTGTTGCTGCCGATCGGCGTCGTGGATCTGAAGGTCGCCGCATTCGACAACGATTGGTCCGGACTGAAATTCGTCTGGCGGAAGAAAACTTGACCGTGTGTGTCGCTGGCGACTGCCGCGCGTCGCTCGGCGCGGCCAGAGTAGGGTCAACCGTTCCGCGCCAGACGTCACTCGCGGAAATCAGACATCTCTAGGGCGACTCGCCAGACGCGCCGGTGATCTTCGACACCGACACGCCGGACCCTCCTGGGACGTCTCGAAGCGCGCCGCGCGCCTCGGAAAAATTGTCATACCGACGTGCCTAGAATCGCTAGGCCAACCCCCGTCGAGACCTTGGGAGGAAGGACCGTCTTGGCCGCCTCGTCCGGATCGTTCGTTCACCTGCACAACCACACCGAATACTCCATGCTCGACGGTGCGGCTAAGATTTCGCCCCTGTTCGCCGAGGCGAAACGCTTGGGAATGAACGCGGTGGGGATGACCGACCACGGCAACATGTATGGCGCCTCCGAGTTCTACAACTCGGCGAAGAAGGCTGGCATCAAGCCGATCATCGGCATCGAGGCCTACATCGCGCCCGCCTCGCGGTTCGACACCAAGCGTGTGCTGTGGGGCGATCCGAGCCAGAAGGGCGACGACGTCTCCGGCTCCGGCGCCTACACCCACATGACCATGGTCGCCGAGAACGCGACCGGGCTGCGCAACCTGTTCAAGCTGTCGTCACTGGCGTCGCTGGAGGGGCAGCTCGGCAAGTGGGCGCGTATGGACGAGGAAATCATCGCCCAGTACGCCGAGGGGATCATCGCGACCACCGGCTGCCCGTCGGGTGAGGTGCAGACGCGACTGCGCCTCGGCCACGATCGCGAGGCGCTCGAGGCGGCTGCCAAGTGGCAGGAGATCTTCGGCAAGGAGAACTTCTTCCTGGAGATCATGGACCACGGGCTTTCCATCGAACGCCGGGTGCGTGAAGGTCTGCTCGAGATCAGCAAGAAGCTCGACATCCCGCCGATCGCGACCAACGACTGCCACTACGTCACCAAGGACCAGTCGACCAATCACGAAGCGCTGCTGTGCATTCAGACCGGCAAAACGCTCAGTGACCCCACCCGGTTCAAGTTCGACGGCGACGGCTACTACCTGAAGTCCGCCGAGGAGATGCGCGAGCTGTGGGACGCCGAAGTGCCCGGCGCCTGCGACAACACCGTGCTCATCGGCGAGCGCGTGCAGTCCTATGACGACGTGTGGGCGTTCAAGGACCGGATGCCGGTGTTCCCGGTGCCCGAGGGCGACGACCAGAACTCGTTCCTGCGCAAGGAAGTCGACCTCGGTCTCGCGCGCCGATTCCCGGACGGTGTGCCGGACGACTACTACACCCGCGCCTACTTCGAGCTCGACGTCATCAAGCAGAAGGGCTTCCCCGCCTACTTTCTCGTCGTCGGCGACCTCGTCTCGCACGCGAAAGAGGTCGGCATCCGGGTCGGCCCCGGCCGTGGTTCGGCGGCCGGTTCGCTGGTCGCCTACGCGCTCGGCATCACCAATATCGACCCGATCCCGCACGGCCTGCTGTTCGAGCGGTTCCTGAACCCGGAACGCCCGTCCGCGCCCGATATCGATATCGACTTCGACGATCGCCGCCGCGGTGAGATGGTCCGCTATGCCACCGAGAAGTGGGGCACCGACCGGGTGGCCCAGGTGATCACCTTCGGCACCATCAAGACCAAAGCGGCGATCAAGGACTCGGCGCGCGTGCTGTTCGGTCAGCCCGGTTTCGCCATCGCCGACCAGATCTCGAAGGCGCTGCCGCCGCCGATCATGGCCAAGGACATCTCGGTGGCCGGCATCACCGACCCCGACCACGAGCGGTACAAGGAAGCCGCCGAGGTCCGCGAACTCATCGGCAGCAACCCCGATGTCGCGAAGATCTACGAGACCGCCCGCGGACTCGAGGGCCTGATCCGCAACGCGGGCGTGCACGCCTGCGCGGTGATCATGTCCTCCGAGCCGCTGACCGACACCATCCCGGTGTGGAAGCGGGCCCAGGACGGCGCCATCATCACCGGCTGGGACTACCCGTCGTGTGAGGCCATCGGCCTGCTGAAGATGGACTTCCTCGGTCTGCGCAACCTCACCGTCATCGGTGACGCGATGGAGAACATCAAGGCCAACCGCGGCATCGACCTCGACCTCGACACGCTGCCATTGGACGACCCCGCCACCTACGA
Organism: Nocardia sp. NBC_01499; assembly: GCF_045040275.1. NCBI lineage: Bacteria > Bacillati > Actinomycetota > Actinomycetes > Mycobacteriales > Nocardiaceae > Nocardia > Nocardia sp. NBC_01499. Next base: position 8,701,826 of record NZ_CP109426.1, read on the forward strand.
ATTGCTGTCGCGCGGTGACACTCTCGGCGTCTTCCAGCTCGACGGTGGCCCCATGCGCGACCTGCTGCGCCGCATGCAACCGACCGGTTTCAACGACATCGTCGCGGTGCTCGCGCTGTACCGGCCAGGCCCGATGGGCATGAACGCGCACAACGACTACGCCGACCGCAAGAACAACCGGCAGCCGATCTCGCCGATCCATCCCGAGCTCGAGGAACCGCTCAAGGACATCCTCTCGGAGACTTACGGCCTGATCGTCTACCAAGAGCAGATCATGTTCATCGCGCAGAAGGTCGCCTCCTACTCGATGGGTAAGGCCGACGCGCTGCGTAAGGCCATGGGTAAGAAGAAGCTGGAAGTCCTGGAAGCCGAATACAAGGGCTTCCACGCGGGCATGACCGCCAACGGGTTCTCCGAGGCCGCGGTGAAAGCACTGTGGGACACCATCCTTCCGTTCGCCGGTTACGCGTTCAACAAGTCGCACGCCGCCGGCTACGGTCTCGTCTCGTTCTGGACCGCCTACCTCAAGGCCAACTATCCCGGCGAATACATGGCCGGACTGCTCACCTCCGTCGGTGACGACAAGGACAAGGCCGCGGTCTACCTGTCGGACTGCCGCCGCCTCGGCATCACCGTGCTGCCGCCGGACGTCAACGAATCCGAGCTGAACTTCGCCTCGGTCGGCAAGGACATCCGGTTCGGGTTGGGCGCGGTGCGCAATGTCGGCGCGAACGTGGTGTCCTCGATCATCGCCGCGCGCAAGGAGAAGTCGAAGTTCACCGACTTCTCCGACTATCTGAACAAGATCGACGCGGTCGCCTGCACCAAGAAGGTCACCGAATCCCTCATCAAGGCAGGCGGATTCGACTCGCTTGAGCATCCGCGCAAGGGGCTGCTGCTGATCCACTCCGACGCCATCGACGCGGTGATGTCCACCAAGAAGGCCGAGGCGATCGGGCAGTTCGACCTGTTCGGCGGGGTGGACGCGGACGAGTCGGTGTCGTCGGTGTTCAACGTGAAGGTGCCCGACGACGAGTGGGAGTCCAAGCACAAGCTCGCGCTCGAGCGCGAGATGCTCGGCCTGTACGTGTCCGGGCATCCGCTCAACGGTGTCGAGCATGTCCTTGCGGCACAATCGGATACGCAGATTCCGGGGATCCTCGAAGGTGACATCAAGGACGGCACCCAGGTGACCGTCGGCGGCATTCTCGCCTCGGTGAACCGGCGGATCAACAAGAACGGCCTCGCGTGGGCCTCGGCGCAGCTGGAAGACCTGGCCGGTGGTATCGAGGTGCTGTTCTTCCCGCAGGCGTACTCGGTGTACGGGATGGACGTTGTCGAGGACGCGGTGGTGCTGGTGAAGGCCCGCGTGTCGGTGCGCGACGACCGGATCTCGTTGATCGCCAACGACCTTGCCGTGCCGGACCTGTCGTCCATCGGTGTCGCCAAGCCGCTCGCGGTGGTCATGTCGACCCGGATGTGTACCCCGGACAAGATCGGGGAGTTCAAACGGATCCTGTCCCGGCATCCGGGCACCGCCGACGTGCACGTGCGGCACGTGGGTGCGCGGGAGAAGACGACACTGCTGAAACTCGATGACAGCCTGCGCGTTACGCCGTCGTCGGCGCTGATGGGTGACTTGAAAGCGCTACTCGGGCCCGGCTGCCTGGCGGTCTGACCGCCAGGTCCGGTGGTCCGCGGAAGCGACAGGATTCGAACCTGCATGGGCAATGCCCAGCCAGTGTCAATGCTGGCCCCTTTTCCAGTCAGGCACGCTTCCGATTTCAGTATGCGAGTCGGGGCGGTGGGGGTTGGGCGCTTCGTGGAACATACTGCGGTTGGGGTGGTTGACGCGAAAATCTCCGGCTAGGTCCGCCTACCGGTGATTTTCCTAGCAGTGCTGGGCGCGTCGTGCGCCGTACCCGGCTTGAGTCATCGGTCAGGCCCGCGGGCGCATGTTCCAGCGTGTGTGGTGGCGTTTCAGGAGCTTCGGGCCGACGCTCGTAGGCTGGCCACGGTTGCTGATGGGCGTCGTTCAAGATCATGGGGAACTGGCGGCGGGGGTCTCTCGAACTTTGCCGCCATCAGTTCCCCATGATCTTGAATCGTGTTGCTGATCAGCCGGATCCGCACCCGGGCTTGGGATCCGCCCGGGTGCGGATTTGCTGGGAGCGGTTGCGGGTAGGGGTCAGTGGATTAGTTCTGGCTGGTTGTTGAGGGTTGGGGCGGGGGTGGGGTGGCGGTTCAGGAGTTGTTCGCAGGTGACCGTGGATAGGGCGGCGATGCCGATCGCGGCGCCGATCCAGGCGACTGAGGCGTAACCGAGGCCGGCGCCGATGGCCAGGCCGCCGAGCCAGGGGCCGACGGTGATGCCGATGTTGAACGAGGAGACGTTGAAGGCGGGGGCCAGGGTTGGGCCGTCGGGGGCGAGGTTGAAGACTCGGCTGTTGAGGGTGGGGTTGGTGCCGAAACCGAAGGCGCCGAGCAGGAAGGTGAGTACGACGACGGGGGCGGTGTGCTCGGCGGTGAACGCGAGCAGGGCCGATGTGATGATCAGGCCGATGATGCCCACGTACAGGGTGCGGGTCGGGTGGGCGTCGGCGGTGCGGCCGCCGACGATGATGCCGAGGAAGCTGCCGACGCCGTACACCATGAGCACGATCGGGATCCAGCCGTCGGACAGACCGGTCGTCCGCGACAGCAGCGCACCGAGGTAGGCGAAGGTGACCATCAGGGCGGCGATGGAGAGCGCGGTGGTGCTGTAGGAGAGCCACAGCCGGGGATTGACCATGCTGCGCAGTTCTTTTCGTAAGTCAGGCTCGGTTTCCGCGCGACCGGCCGGGATCTTCGCGAGCACCCCGATCATGGCAAGCACGGACATGATCGCGACCGCCCAGAATGCCGCGCGCCAGCCGAGGTGCTGGCCGATCACGGTGCCCGCGGGCAGGCCGATGACGGTGGCGATGGTGAGGCCGCCCGCGACGATGCTCATCGCTTTGCCGCGCGCGTTCGCGGGCACCAGGCCGATGGCGGTGGTTGCCGCGACCGACCAGAATCCGGCGTACACGAACGCGCCGACCGCCCTTGTCGCGAACAGCACCCCGTAGTCCGAGGTCAACGCGCCGACCACATGAGCGCCGACGAACACCGCGAGAAACGCGAGCAGCGCACTGCGCCGCGGCAGCCGCAGCGTGGCGACGGCGAGTACCGGCGCGCCGACCAGCATGCCAAGTGCGAACGCCGAAATCAGCAGTCCCGCTTGCGGAATGGTGACACCGAGGTCGGTGGACAGCTCGGTGAGCAGGCCGGAGAGCATCATCTCCGAGGTGCCCTGGGCGAAGATGGACAAGCCCAAGATGTAGACGGCGAACGGCATCGAGTACCTCTCTTGTTTTGGATCATTCAGTTCAAAATTGGCACATGAAAAAGGGACTTTTGTCATGGGGGAGTGAGGTCAGAGGGCGTTCAGTGCGGTCGCGGCGATGGCTTCCAATGCGTCCTGTCCAACGCCGCCGCGTGCCGCCACGCGCATCCCCGCAATGGTGGCGTTGATGAAGTGTGCCAGCTCGCGGGCATCCTTGGTTTTATCGATTTCCCCTGCGCGCCTGCCGCTTTCGAGCACCGCCGTCAGCGCGGACAACCGCAGTTCCTGATCGTCGCGCAGTGCCGCAGCCACTTCCGGATCGCGTGGTGCGAGCTCGATCGTCGAATTGACGACCAGGCAGCCCAGTGGATCGTCCTCCGGCGCGTGCACGACCCGCCACAGGATCTCCCGCATCTTCTCCTTCGTGGACCCGTCGCCGTCGAGCATCGCGAAGGTGGCGGCATTCTTCGTCGCCATGTACCGCCGTAGCGCCCGCTCGAACAGATCATGCTTGCTCGTGAAGGTGTTGTAGATGCTGCTGCGCCCCAGCCCCGTCGCGTCACACAGATCCTGGGTCGAGGTCGCCTCGTAGCCCGCGATCCAGAACGCCCGCATCGCGGCATCCACCGCCCGCTCCTCGTCGAACTGCCTCGGTCGTGCCACGCGAACGACGCTATCACGGTTTTGAACTGAACGTTGCAAAACAGGTGATGCGAGCAAGCGCATCACAAACTGATGCTGGATAGCGCATCGATATCGATGTAAGATCTGATGCATGACCAGACGAACCACCCTGACACTGACCGAGCGGGAGGAACGCACCCTGGCGACGCTCGGTGACCGTAAGGGAGCCGAGTGGGTGCTGTTCGAATCCATCGCCGCCCACCTCGGCTACTCCCTCACTCCCGACGCCTCCGAAGCGACCGTGATTCGAGTGCTGATGTCGATCGGCGCACAGGTGCTGATCGACCAAGCGCTGGATGAGGGCTATCAACAGCTCGCCGAGATTTGGCCGGAGATCCACGACGAAGACGAAGCTCGGGCACGGAGGCGCAGGTATGCCGACGAAGTCGATCAGGTGATGCCCGGATGACACTCGTCGCGCCTACCCGTGGCCAGATCTACCGTGCCGACACTGGCCACGGGCCCAAACCGTGGTTGATCGTTTCCAACAACCGCCGAAATCGGCAGCTGCCCTATCTGCTGGCGGCCCGTATTACGACGACTGATAAGTATGCGAGCTTGCCGACCGTGGTCCCGTTGTCAACCGACGATCCGATGGTCGGTCATATCGTTGCCGATGACCTGCAGCAATTGCATCGCGACGAGCTCACAGCGCTCCTCGGCACGGTAAGCCCAGCCACCATCATGGCGGTCAACACGGCGTTGAAGCTGGTGCTAGCCATTCCATGACCCGCAGTTCTGCCGTACAACGCGGGCCTTCGAATTGCGAACCAGCTTCGGGTATTTGATAGATCGAGTTACAAAGGGGGTTGCGGTTAGGGGGAGACGGCGACGCCGAGGGATTGGGCGGCGAGGAAGCGGGGGGCGTCTTCGGTGTAGAAGATGTCGATGTCTTGGATATCGAAGCCCGCTGTGGTCAGGAGGCCGCGGATGTCGCGGTTCAGGTTGCAGCCGCCGCAGAAGGTTTTTTGCAGCGGATTCAGGCGGTTTTGCCACACCTGGACCTTGGGATCCGGGGCGAGGCCGTGCTCGACGAAGTGCAGAGTGCCGCCGGGGTTGAGTACTCGGCGAACTTCGGCCAGCGCGGTCACGACGTCCGGGATGGTGCACAGGGTCCAGGTGGACACGGCGGAATCGAAAGTGTTGTCCGAGAAAGGAAGTGACTGCCCATCCAGACCCGCTCGCTCGATCGGAACCTTCGACCCGGCAACCCGCTCGCTCGCCAGCTTCCACCCGAGATCGGCCGGTTCAACCGCACTGACCTTATCCACCGACTCCGGATAAAACGGCACATTCAACCCCGACCCGAACCCGATCTCCACAACCTGCCCCCGCAGCCCACCACACACCCGCTCCCGCAACGGCTCATTGAACCGCATCCCACACGCGACATCGACGATCCGCGGCACAACCCGATCTCCATAAAAGCCCACGAGCCCACTCTCCCAGGACCCACCCGCGCGCGCCACAACTAGGCCCTGTGTCGAAGTCCCATCCGGCGCCTCCGGGGGCTGGATCGCCGCCTGGCCGCGTTGTCGCCGCCGATACAGACCAGGTATCGGCGACTCCTCCGCCTTGCCAGGCGACGATCCAGCCCCCGGATGCATCCGTCCGGACTTCGACACAGGACCTAGATCAACGCGGGCGAGGGCGGCGGCGTCGTGGAATGCTGGCGGGGTGACCTTGTTCGAGGTGTGGGCGCCGCGGGTGGAGCGGGTGCAGGTGGACGTGGATGGTGCGATTCACTCGATGAGCCGGGGTGGGGGTGGGTGGTGGCGGGCTGAGGTGGATGCCCTGAATGGGGCGCGGTACGGGTATTTGCTCGATGATGATCCGACGGTATTGCCCGACCCGCGGTCGGCTCGGCAGCCAGACGGGGTGCATGGGCGGTCGGCGGTGCACAGCCTTGATCAGTCGGTGTGGACGGACGCCGGATGGACCGGGCGGCCGTTGGCTGGGGCGGTGTTCTACGAAATGCACGTCGGCACCTTCACGCCGGACGGGACATTCGACTCGGCGATCGAACGGCTCGAGCATCTGGTCGACCTCGGAGTGACCGTGGTGGAGTTGATGCCGGTCAACGCGTTCGATGGCTCGCACAACTGGGGTTACGACGGGGTGCTCTGGTATGCGGTGCACGAACCGTACGGCGGGCCCGACGGGTTGCAACGGTTTGTGGACGCCTGCCACGGCAAGGGGTTGGCGGTCGCGCTTGACGTTGTCTATAACCATCTCGGGCCCTCGGGGAACTACCTGCCGCGCTTCGCGCCCTACCTCACCGACGGGCGCAACACGTGGGGGCAGAGCCTCAACCTGGACGGACCCGACTCGGATGAGGTACGCGGGCACATCATCGGCAACGCCTTGCGCTGGCTGCGCGACTTCCACATCGACGCGCTACGGCTCGACGCCGTGCACGCGCTGGTCGACCGGACCGCGACGCACGTACTCGCCGAACTCGCCACCGAGACAACGCGTCTCGCGGCACACGTGCGCAGGCCACTCACGCTGATCGCGGAGAGCGACCTCAACGACCCCACCCTGATCACCCCGCGCGCCGCGGGCGGTTACGGGCTGACCGGGCAGTGGAACGACGACCTGCACCACGCGATCCACACCGCGGTCTCCGGTGAACGACAGGGCTACTACGCCGATTTCGGCTCGCTGCGCTGCCTGGCCCACACGGTGACGCACGGATTCTTCCACGCCGCAACGTTTTCCAGCTTCCGCGGCCGCACGCACGGCCGCCCGATCGACACCACGGTGATCCCGGCCAGCGCGCTACTCGCCTACACCTGCAACCACGATCAGATCGGCAACCGCGCCATCGGCGACCGACCGAGCGCCTACCTCACCGACGGCCAACTCGCGATCAAAGCCGCACTGGTGCTGTGCTCGCCCTACACCCCGATGCTGTTCATGGGCGAGGAGTGGGGCGCGCACACCCCGTTCCTGTTCTTCACCTCGCACACCGACCCGGTGATCGCGGCCGCCACCGCCGACGGCCGCAAGGCCGAATTCGCCGAACACGGCTGGCGCACCGACGAGGTCCCCGACCCGCAGGACCCGTCGACGTTCCAGCGTTCGAAGCTGAACTGGGCCGAACTCGAGGAATCCCGGCACATCCGGCTACTTTCTTGTTACCGCAAGCTGCTTGCCCTGCGCCGGGAGCGGCCCGAGCTCACCGACCCATGGCTGACCCACATCTCGGTCGACTACGACGAAACCGCGCGCTGGATCGTCGTGCATCGTGGTCCACTCAAGTTGGTGTGCAACCTGTCCGAGGACCAGGTCACCGTGCCGGTCACCGGATTCTCGCTGCTGTCGTGGGAACCGCCGACCGAAGGCCCCTCGGCGACAACGATTCCCGCACACTCGTTCGCGGTCCTCGTGGACAGGTAACTGATCAGGCGGACAGCCGACCACATTCCGCACCTACGCACCCGAATCCGGTTGCGGGAAAGTCACGATCGAGCACTGTCCGAGACAGACGCATTGCCGGGTGTGACCGCCGCCATTACCGTAGAAAGATGAGCAACGACGCTTCCGGGGATCTAGCGCCGATCCCGACCGGGATGGGTGGCAGCGCCACCGCCGAATTCGCCCCACTGGTGCGCGCTTTCGCCAGAACATTCGGACACCGCCGCGGCGCGGGCGGCGCGTTGACGGTGCACCTGCACGGTGAGCCGCTGCTCGATATCTGGACCGGCTCCGGCGGCAACACCCCGTGGACCCAGAACACCGGGTCGATCATCTTCTCCGCGACGAAGGGCGTCACCGCCACCGTCATTCACCGCCTCGCCGACCGAGGCCTGATCGACTATGCCGCACCGGTCGCCGAGTACTGGCCGGAGTTCGGCGCCAACGGCAAGGACACAATCACGGTGCGCCAAGCGATGACGCACAGTGCGGGCCTGTCCGCCCTCGCGCCGATCGCCACCGGCCTAGACGACGTGCTCGATCACGAACTGATGGAGCAGCGTCTCGCCGCCGCGAAACCCGATCGCCTGCTTGGTGTTCCGGCCTATCACGCGCTCACCTTCGGCTGGCTGATGGCCGGGCTCGCCCGCGCGATCACCGGCCGTGGCATGGCGGAGTTGTTCCGCACCGAGATCGCCGACCCGCTCGGCATCGACGGCATCTACCTAGGCGCACCGCCGCCGCAAGCGCCGACCACCTACGCGCCGTTGGCGGGTTCCCAGCTGGCCATGATCGGAAAGCCGGTCAGCGCAATGGTATTGGGCCGCAGCCATCGAATCCCCGGCGCCTTGGGCGCGGCCACCCGCTGCCTGTTCCTGCCCGGACTGGAATCGATCCTGGCGGGTGAGTTGCCGCCGATCCTGCAGACCGAGCTCGGCGCGGGCAACGGCGTCTGCACCGCACCCGCCCTCGCCACCCTGTACGGCGCGCTCGCCAATGACGGTGTGGCGGAAGGTCGTCAGTTCATCAGCCCGCGAACCATCAAGGCGATCAGGCGGATTCAGACATACCGCCTCGACCACGCCCTGTTCTACGCGCCCATGCTCTGGCGTCTCGGCTACCACTCGCTGCCGATGCCGGGTGCGCACGCCGGATTCGGCCACATCGGTCTTGGCGGCTCCTTCGGCTGGGCCGAACCGCGACTTGGTCTTTCGGTTGGCTTCGTGCACAACCGCCTCTCGGCGGGCCAACTGTCCTACGACCAGTCCGCGGCCTTCTGGCTGCTGCCGCTGCTGCTGAACTGCCTGCGCGCCACCCGGCGCATCCCGATGGAGGAGACGCGCGAGGCGGCGGCTTGACTCAGGTCAGATAGCGGTAGGCCGGAGAGCCCGGTTCGAGCCGCTCGCACTGGATCGGCGATTCGGTCATCCGTTCCAGCAACGCGCCCAACCCATCCGGGGCGCCGAGCTCGATACCGACCAGCGCCGAACCGGTTTCGCGGTTGTTCCGTTTGACGTATTCGAACATGGTGATGTCGTCGTCCGGCCCGAGCACCTCGTCCAGGAAGCGCCGCAGCGCGCCCGGCTCCTGCGGAAAGTCCACCAGGAAATAGTGTTTCAGGCCGCGGTGCACCAGCGAGCGTTCGATGATCTCGCCGTAGCGCGACACATCGTTGTTGCCGCCGGAGACCAGACACACCACCGTCGATCCCGGCTCCACCGCGAGCTCGGTGAGCGCGGTAACCGCCAGCGCGCCAGCGGGTTCGGCGATGATGCCCTCGTTCTGGTAGAGGTCGAGCATGGTTGTGCAGATCGCGCCCTCGTCGACCTGCATCATCCGGAAAGAGCTTGTGCCGCTTGGCGACTCGGTGGTGGTCAGTAACGGCAGCGAGGCGTGCGAGACGACCCGGCCGCCGAACCCGGCGATCGCCGCGAACGGCACGACGCCGATCCGGCGCACCGCGGCACCGTCCACGAACGGGTCGATCTCCGGCAGCGTCACCGGTCCGCCAGCGACCAGCGCCGCGGTCATCGAGGCCGCACCGGCCGGTTCGACGCCGAGGATCGCGGTGTGCGGAGACCGGTCCCGCAGATAGGTGCCGACACCGGCCAGGCAGCCACCGCCGCCCACCGGTACCACGACCAGGTCGGGCGAGGTGCCGAGCTGCTCCAGGATCTCCGGGGCGATGGTGCCCTGACCGGCCGCGGTGCGTACGTCGTCGAACGGCGGCACCATGGTCGCGCCGGTGCGCTCGACGTCGTCGGCGGCGGCGGCCGCGGCGGCATCGTAGGTTTCGCCGACCGCGATCAGCTGCACGAATTCACCGCCGTGCACCCGGATCCGGTCGCGCTTCTGCTTGGGGGTGGTGGTCGGCACGTAGATGCGGCACTTGATGCCCATCGCGTGGCAGGCGAACGCGACACCCTGCGCGTGGTTGCCCGCGCTGGCCGCGACGACACCGGCGGCGCGTTCGCTCTCGGTCAGCTGCATCACCAGGTTGTAGGCGCCGCGCAGCTTGTAGGAGCGGACTGCGGAAAGGTCCTCGCGCTTGAGGTACACGTTCGCTCCGGTGAGCCGCGATAGCCGCTCGCTGCGCTGCAGCGGAGTCGGCTCGATAATGTCGGCGATTCGCTTGGCGGCAGCGTCGATCTCGTCCGCGCTCAGCGCGGGACGAGAAGCGGACCGTGCGTCGATGACATCAAGCGGATTGGACACTCGAAATATGCTGCCACCCGCCGCGCCGGGCTGCTGCGGCGGGTAGCGGTGCATCAGTCCCGCGGCGTCAGCACGAAGAGCGGGATCGTTCGATCCGTCTTCTTGGTGTACTCGATGTAGTCCGGCCAGACCTCGATGGCCCGGTCCCACCACTGCTGGCGCTCGTCATCGAAGACCTCGCGCGCGGTGTAATCCTTGTTCACGGTGCCGTCGCGCAGTTCGACGTGCGGTTCGGCCTTCATGTTGTAGTACCAGACGGGGTTCTTCGGTGCGCCGCCCAACGAGGCGACCACCGCGTATTCACCGTTGTGCTCCACCCGCATCAGCGGGATCTTGCGCAGCTTGCCGGACTTCGCACCCTTGGTGGTGAGCAGGATGACCGGCTTGCCCTCGTGCGTGGTGCCCTCGGTGCCGCCCGAGTTCTCATAGATGTCGACCTGGTCGCGGGCCATGGCGGACGGGCTCGGTTCGTATTCTCCTGTCAGTGGCATAACTGCCCAAACGTGGCTGGAGCCGACTGTGTTCCCGGCAACACAAAGTTCGGTAGACCGAACTTCCCCGTCCGTATATCCTCACTAGATGGCAGTTGTTCACCCGTCGGCCCGCTCCGCGACGATCGAGATCGCGGGTAGTGCCTGGCCGCTCTACAAGCTCGAGGCCGTGGCTGCCGCGCTGGTGATCTGCTTGATCCTTGCGCTGATCACGGGATCGCCGCAGGTAGCGGTGCTGATCGCGGCCACGGTCGGTGCGGCCCGCTGGCTGCTCGGGATAGCCGTCGCGCGTCGGTCGAAGCAGCTAGTCCGCGTCGAGCGGTAGCTCCGCCAGTTCACCTCGCGACAGCACACCCAGCTTCGGATACGCCTTGTACAGGTGATGCCCGACCGTGCGTGGACTGAGGAACAGCTGCGCCGCGATGTCCCGGTTGGACATGCCGTGCGCCGCCAATCGCACGATCTGTAGCTCCTGCGGCGTCAGCGTGGCAAGCACGCCGTGCGCGGGCCTGGCGGTCGTGCCGACGCCGAGCGCCCCGAGTTCGGTGCGGCATCGTCGCGCCCACGGACCGGCGTCGAGCCGCTCGAAGATCTCCAGCGCGGGCTGCAACTGGGTCCGTGCGTCGGCCTTGCGGCGATTGCGGCGCAACCATTCGCCGTACAGCAGTTGGGTTCTGGCCTGTTCGAACGGTCGGCCGCCTAGCTTCAGCGCCGCGAGGTAATGCTGCTCGGCGTTCGCGTCATCGAGCAGTGCTCGACAGCGGCATGCCAGCGCCGCGATCCAGTCCTGCCGCGCGGCCGCCGCCCACTCGGTCAGCCGGTCCAGTGCGTCGCCAGCGCGAGCCGGGACGCCGAGTCGCACCGCCGCCTCGATCAGATCGGGCATGGCACGCAGCCCGGCCACGTGATGCCGCGCGGGTTCGCTGGTCAGCGGTTCCAGCCGGGCCAGCGCGCTGTCGACCTTGCCGAGTCCGAGTTCGAGCAGGCCGAGCGCGAGCTGGGTCCACGGCGCACCGGGCGCGGTATCGCCGCCGAACTCCTCGGCAAGCGCGCGATCGGCCAGCTCACGGCATTGCTCCGCATGTCCGTCCAGCGCGGCCAGATACGCCAGGTAGGCCGACAGCTGACTGATCCACTGCCCGTGCCCGAGGTCGGTCGCGATCCGCAGTCCCTCGGTCGCGGCGACTCGGCCCTCACCCGGCCTGCCGAGGAAGGCCTCGGCCTCGGCGCGGAAGAACAGCAGCGTTGGCAGCAGCGCGATTCGACCCTGTTCGCGACATTCGGCGACGAGTTCGTTCGCCAGCTCGGTGACCTGGTCATCCTGGCCGACGACCAGGCCCATCCCGCACATCTGCACCAGATCGCGCGGGCTGTCCGCGCCCGCGTCTCTTGCCGCGGCGGCCGCCGTGCGCAGGTCGACGGTGAACCGGCCGGAGATCGCCGCGACCAGGTAGCGCGCGATGGGCGAGAGCGGGTCACTGTCCGGCAGCGCGAGTTCGGTCAGCGAATCGCGCACCTGCGCCAGTTCCGGCTCGCCGAGATACCAGGCCGTGTGCAGTGCCTGAGCGAGGACGCGGGCTGCCCGCGGTTGGTCGGACTCGCGCAGCGCGGCGGCCGCGCCGAGCAGTAGCCGGTGTGCCGAAAGTGGTTTGCCCGCACCGAATTCCGCGACACCGCGAACGAGATCGAGACGCGCGAGCACCAGGCGATCGGTCGTCTGGGCACCCGCGCGTTCGGCGAGCTGTCCGGCCAGATCGGGCAGGCCTGTTTCGCCCGCGGTCTCGGCGGCGAGCACCAGCCTGCGCACCCGGTCCGCCGAAACGGTACTGAGTCCGGCCGCGCGCTCGTATGCCGCGACGGCACCGTGGTAGCCGCTGCGCTCGCGCGCCCGGTCGGCGGTGTCTTCCAGTGCGGCCGCGGCGATTTCATCCGGTCCGGTCGCCGCCGACGCGAGATGCCAGGCCCGTAGGTCGGCGTCCTCGGTCGCGGTGAGTGCCTCGGCCAGCGCGCGGTGCACGGCGAGGCGCTGGGTCAGTGGCGCGCCTTGATAGATCGCCGAACGCAGCAGCGGATGACGGAAAGTCAGTGTCCGTCCGTCGCTGTGTACGAGTCCGGCGTCCTCGGCGGGCGTCAGGTCGGACAGGTGCGCGCCGAGGGCGGCACCCGCGCGCAGTACGGTGGCCAGCTCGGCGCTGCTCGCGGCGGCCGCGACCAGCAGCAGCACCCGCGTACGCGCGGGCAACTTGCTCGCCTGGCCGTGGAAGGCGACCTGCAGTCGTTGGGTCAGCGGCAGCGGATTCGGCCCTGCGCCAGGCGATTCCGCGGCGAGCACGGCGGGCAACTCCCGCAAGGCCAGCGGATTACCACCCGCCTCGCTCAGCAGCCGATAACGCAGCACCGGCGACAGGTCGGGGTCGCGGCTGTCCACCAGCGCGGCGGCGGCCTCCGGCGGCAGCCCGGTGACGATCAGCTCGGGCAGGCCGGGTGCCGGGAAGTCATCCGCGCCGGGGCGGGTCGCGAAGATGATCACTACACCCTCCGCGTCGAGTCGTCGCGCCGCGAACAGCAGCGCTTCCGCGCTCGCGCGATCGAGCCAGTGCGCGTCATCGATCAGGCAGAGCAGCGGGCCGTTGGTCGCCTCCTCGGCCAGCAACGACAGCACGGCGAGACCGATCAGCATGCGATCGCCCGGATCCTGTTGCGCCAGACCGAAAGCGCCGCGCAACGCGTCGCGCTGCCGGTCGGGCAGGGTGTCGAGCAGCGCGAGGCCGGGGCGAACCAGCAGATGCAGTCCGGCGAAAGGCAATTCGGCCTCGGATTCGATGCCAGCGCTGCGCACCGTCGAAATGCCTTGGGCCGCCGCGTAATCCAGCAGCGCGGTCTTGCCGATCCCCGGTTCGCCGCGCAGGACCAGCGCACCGCTTCGCCCGTCCCGTGCCGCAGCGAGAAGCCGATCGATGTGCGCTTGTTCGGCGTGTCTTCCCTGGAGCATGCCCACACCGTAGCCGTCTGCTGGACGAGCGATCAGTCGCCGGTCGGTACCCCTTTCCGCCGTGTCGCAAGCGTCTGATATAGCGAGCGGCTACTAAGGTCTGGGGCTATGGCGTCGAATGTGAAAAGGGCGGTTCAGGCATTGGCGGGCGCCGCCGTGACCTGCGCGTCCGTGGCTGCCCTCGCACCGGCGGCGCACGCCGAGATCATCAGCATGCCCCCGCACGAGAAGTCGTTCATCCCACCGGGCGGCGGCGCGAAGAAGTTCACCATCGGCAGCAGGGACGAGTTCATCTACCGGATCCCGCCGCTGAACTTCATGGGGACCTCCCGTGAGGCGCTGGTCAGTTCGATCGCCTACGGCCAGGTCGACGGGGCAACGGCGGGCAAGCTGCGCATCGGCTATCACGTCGGCTGTGCCGTGACCATCGGCGCAGGCACCCTCGGTGCGACGCCCGACCTCGTCATCGGACAGCAGCCGAGCGTCAACCCGAACCCGGTCGCCACCTTGAACCTGGCCCCCGGCGAGATCGGCGAAGTCGCGATCGCCGAAAAGGACATGATTCCCGGCAAGCTGATTCAGCTCAGCTTCCGCGACTTCCACATCAAGGTGAATTCGTGCACCGGCCCGGTTACCCTCCGGCAGTACTCCTACGTCGACTACAAGTCCCCCGAGGTCGACGATTCCGGGGCTGTGTTCGGCGATCCCACCTGGCTCTGATTCCTGCTTCCTACCTGTTGACACCGGCGTTGTTCATTAACGCTGCCCACTGCGCGCTCGATGATTCGAGTAGTCGAGTACGCGGGATTCAACAGGATTCCGGCGGGAGGATCTGGTTCATGAAACGCCTGGTCGTATGTTGTGACGGCACCTGGAAAGCGGAGTCTAGCAGCACGGTATCGAACATCATCAAGATCGCGCAGACGATCCGGTACGACGCGCCCGGTCCGGTGGGGGACAAGATCCAGCAGTGGGTCACCTACGTGTCGGGGCCCGGTTCCCGCGGCTTCCTGTCCGACCGGCTGATGGGTGGCGCGTTCGGGCTCGGGCTGGAGGCGAACCTGTCGTCCGCGTACTGGCACCTGGCGCTGAACTGGGAACCGGGCGACGAGATCTACATCTTCGGGTTCAGCCGCGGCGCGTTCACCGCGCGTAGCCTGTCCAGCCTGATCGACCGCATCGGAATCATGACGCCACAGGCCATGATCAAGGGCAAGTACCCGGAGGCGCTGGCGATCCATCATCAGGTGGCGCCGAAAGACGGCACGATTCCGCAGCAGTGGCTGGACTTCCGCAGGGACAACTGCCACAAGGTCAGGCCGACGATCAACTTCCTCGGCGTCTTCGACACCGTCGGCGCGCTCGGCGTGCCGGGGCTTACCTCGCTGCGGTACAAGTTCCACGACGTCAAGCTCGCCCCGAGCGTGCACTGCGCGCGCCAGGCGCTGGCCATCGATGAGCGGCGGCGCAATTTCGAACCGTGCCTGTGGGAGGTGCCGGTCGAGCCGAATGTGAAGTACCGCAGGGGATTCCAGCGGGTCAAGCAGGTGTGGTTCGAGGGCGTGCACAGCGATATCGGCGGCGGCTACTCCGAATGTGGACTCTCCGACATCACGCTGCGGTGGATGGTGCGTGAGGCCGAGTCCGTCGGGCTCGTCTTCGACGGCGACCGGTTGGAGGAACTGTCCAAGGACTGCCGCGCCGAGGACGAAGGCCACATGCGGCCACACTCGTCGCTCGGCGCCGCCTACCGCGTGCTGAATGTGCTGCGCACCGTGCGTCATCCGCGCAGCCAGCGGTTCTACCTCGACTCATGGCGACGGCTGGCCAACGGGAACGAGCAGGGCATCCGGCTTGCCTCGGCGGTCAACGAGGCCGACGACTACTGCCCGCCCAACCTGCGCCGCTGGCGCGCGCGGTTCGGCGGCATGTTCCCCGAGGAGCTGCTGGAGAAGGTCAGCCGGGTCTCAGCGCACCAGCAGGGCGACCGGCAGCCTGCCGAAGAGCTTTTCCAGCCGGGCCCGGCCCTGGAACGTGTGGCCGGTTAACCGGTCGGTCCAGGTGCCCTGCGGTAGATCGAGAGTCGTGTCACCCCAACCGGTTTCGGCGAGGTCGAGGCTGTGCCTGGTGGTCGCGACGATCACCTCCGGGGCCGCACCGATGCGGCCCCTGGCGTAGGACACCAGCCTGCTCGCCTGCTCGCCGGTGGCGAACAGCGGCAGATAGGTGCCCCCGACAAAGCAGTCGGGGCGCTCCCTGCGCAGCCACAGCGCGTACGCGACGATCCACATCTTCGCGGCGCCGGTGGTGTCCAGAGCCGGTGTGCCGGTGAGCGATTGCAGCATGCCGGTGCGGACCGCGAAATCCACCGGGCGGCGGTTGTCGGGATCGACGAGGGAGTCCTCCCATAACTCGCAGCCCTGATAGACGTCAGGGATACCCGGTCCGCACAGCTGAAGCAGCTTCTGCGACAACGCATCCGACCACGCGTGCGGCGCCAGCTCGTGCACCAGGTCGCCGAGTTCGGAGCCGACCGGGCCGTCGATCACCGTGTCGATCCAGCTGTGCACCGAGGTCTCGAAGTCGGCATCCGGTTCCTCCCAGGAGGATTTGGTGCCCGCCTCGCGAATCGATTTCTCGGCGAACTTGTGCAGCCGCTCCCGTAAACCGGGCACCGAGGCGGCGGGGCGCCCGTCGGCGGGCCACACCCCGAACATGTTCTGCAACAAGAACAGTGTGGTCGCGCCGTCCGGTCCTGGCGCGGTCTCCTCCCAGGACTCGACGCTCTGCGCCCACGTGTCGGCCGCTTGGGAGAGCACGCCGATGCGGGCGCGCACGTCCTCGCCGCGCTTGGTGTCGTGCGTGGACAGCGTCGTCATGGTGGCGGGCCAGCGCTGCGAACGTTCGCTGTTGGACAGGTGGAACTCGTTGAGCGAGTGGGCGAATCGGGCCGGATTGCCGCCGACCTCCTGCAGCGACACCAGCCGGGCGGCCTGATAGAACATGGTGTCCTCCACCGCCTTCGCGGTGACCGCGCCGCAGACCTGGCTGAACCGCACCGCGGCCTCGCCGTCCGAGGCGAGCGCGGTGACCAGCACCGCGAGCGGCGCGGTGAGTTCGCTGTTGCGCTTCTCCACCTCGGCGATGACGGCGCCGATCATGCCTGCCAGCGGCGCGTAGTCGGCCCGGTAGACGGGCATGAACGCGAGCACCTCGATGGTGGCGTTGGTCATCGCCATGGTGTCGAAGCTCTCCGCGCTCGCGTCCCGCTTGATCGCCGCGACCAGCCGCCGAACCTCCGGCGCCAGAATGCTTTCCGCGACCGCGCGCTTGATCCGGTGTTCGGTCTCGCCGATCCAGGAGCGGTCGCTGCCGTGCCCGGCGAGCTTCTTGGACAGCTCGGTCAGCGCCTGCTCGCCGTCCGGGTCGATGAGCACGCCGCCGACGTCGGCGAGCGCGTCGTAGCCGGTGGTGCCGTCGACCGGCAGGGTCGAATCCAGCGGCTCCCGGTTGGCCAGGATCTTCTCCACGAGCAGCAGCCGGTTCGGGCCGATCAATCGGCGCACCCGCGCGAGATAGGCGGCGGGATAGGACAATCCGTCCGGGTGGTCGATCCGCACGCCGTCGATGAGGTCGTGCTCGCACCAGGCGGCGAGCTCGCGGTGGGTGGCCTCGAAGACCTCCTTGTCCTCCTGACGGAGCGCGGCGAGGCTGCTGACGGCGAAGAACCGGCGGTAGGTGCACACGCCCGCCTTCCAGCTCACCAGCCGGTAGTGCTGCTTGTCGTGGATGCGCAGGGCGTTGTCGCCGTCGGTGCCCTGCGCGATGGGGAAGCGCAGATCGTGCAGGGCCAGCATCGGTTCGGTGCCGGAGCGGTCGACGGTGAGCGCCGCCGGGTCGTTCTCGCTCTGCAGCACCGGGAGGGCAAGACGGCCGCCCGCGCCGTTGCCCGAGCTCCAGTCGATGTCGAAGTAGTGCGCGTACGCGGATTCGCGGCCGTTGCGCAGCACATCCCACCACCACGCGTTCTGCCGAGGGTCGGCCACCCCGACGTGATTGGGCACCAGGTCGACGATCAAACCCATACCGCGACTGCGTACTTCGTCGGACAGTGCCTTGAGCCCGGCGGGGCCGCCGAGGGCCGCCGACACCGTGGTTGGGTCGGTGACGTCGTAGCCGTGCGTCGAACCGTGCGCCGCGGTCAGGATGGGCGACAGGTACAGGTGCGAAATGCCAAGCTGCTGAAGGTATTCCGCGATCGTGCTGGCATCGCTGAAGGTCAGCGCGTCGGGCCGCAGCTGGAGTCGGTAGGTGCTGCGGATCGTCGTCGGCCTGGCCGGCGTGCGGCGCAGCGAGAGCGAATCGGTTGCGTGCGGCTCGGCGGGTTCCGGTGTGGTCATAGGCGTTCGAGTCATCCGGCGTGACGGAGCACAAGCAGGCACCGGGATTCGACCGGGAGGGTGGCCGCCGCGGCGTAGCTCGCGTCGGTCCGGCCGGTCGGTGTCGAGCAGTCCAGTGCGACAGTCCAGTCGGTTCCGTAGTCGGAGTTGGGGAGTGTGAAGTCCATGGCCTCGTCATGAGCGTTGAAGCACAGCAGGAACGAGTCGTCGGTGATCCGCTCGCCGCGCGGGTCTGGTTCGTGGATGCCCTTGCCGTTGAGGAACACGGTGAGCGATTTACCGAAGCCGCTGTCCCAGTCCGCGGTGGTCATCTCCGCGCCTTCCGGAGTGAGCCAGGCGATGTCGCGCGCGCGATCCTTCGACCGCACCGGCCTGCCGTCGAGGAAGCGGCGGCGCCGGAAGATGGGGTGTTCGGTGCGCAACGCGATCACGTTGCGGGTGAATTCGAGCAGGTCCGAATTCGTCTGCATGAGAGACCAATCCATCCAGGCCAGCGGGGAATCCTGGCAGTACACGTTGTTGTTGCCGTGCTGGGTGCGGCCCATCTCGTCGCCGTGCGCGAGCATCGGCACGCCCTGGCTGAGCACCAGCGTGGCAAGCAGGTTGCGACTCTGCCTGGCCCGCAACGCGAGAATGTGCGGGTCGTCGGTGTCGCCTTCGACACCGCAGTTCCACGACCGGTTCCAGCTCTCGCCGTCGCGGTTGTCCTCGCCGTTCGCCTCGTTGTGTTTCTCGTTGTAGGACACCAGATCCCGCAGCGTGAACCCGTCGTGCGCGGTGACGAAGTTGATGCTCGCGCTCGGCCTGCGGCCGGTGGCCTCGTACAGATCCGACGAGCCGGTGAGCCGGGAAGCGAACTCGCCCAACGTCGCGGGCTCGCCGCGCCAGTAGTCGCGCACGGTGTCACGGAACTTGCCGTTCCACTCGGTCCACAGGCTTGGGAAGTTGCCGACCTGGTATCCGCCCTCGCCGACGTCCCACGGTTCCGCGATCAGCTTCACCTGACTGACCACCGGATCCTGTTGCACCAGATCGAAAAACGTGGACAGCCGGTCGACGTCGTGCAGCTCGCGGGCCAGCGTGGCGGCCAGGTCGAAGCGGAAGCCGTCGACGTGCATGTCGAGTACCCAGTAGCGCAGCGAGTCCATGATCAGCTGCAGCGTGTGCGGGTGACGCACGTTCAGGCTGTTGCCGGTGCCGGTGTAATCCATGTAGTGCGACGGATCTTCGTCGAGCACGCGGTAGTAGGCGGCGTTGTCGATGCCGCGGAAGCCGATGGTCGGCCCGCGGTGGTTGCCCTCGGCGGTGTGGTTGTAGACCACGTCGAGGATCACCTCGATGTCCTCGGCGTGCAGCGCGCGCACCATCGCCTTGAACTCGGTGACGGCGGAGTCGGCGCGTTTGATGGCGGCGTACTCGTTGTGCGGGGCGAGGTAGCCGAAGCTGTTGTAGCCCCAGTAGTTTCGCAGCCCCTGATCGAGTAGCACGCTGTCGTGCAGGAATTGGTGCACCGGCATCAGCTCGATCGCGGTGACGCCCAAGCCCTTCAGGTGTTCGATGATCGCCGGGTGCGCGATGCCGGAGTAGGTGCCGCGCAACTCTTCCGGGATATCGGGGTGGGTGGCGGTCATGCCCTTGACGTGCGCCTCGTAGATCACCGTCTCGTGGTACGGCCGGTTCGGCGCGCGGTCGGTGCCCCAATCGAAGTACGGATTGATCACCACGCCCGCCATGGTGTGGCCGAGCGAGTCGAGGCCGTGCGTGTACAGCGACGGGTCGTTGTCGAAGTCGCCGTCGAACGCCTTGCCGTACGGGTCGAGTAGCAGTTTGCTCGCGTCGCAACGCAATCCGTGGTCCGGATCGTAGGGACCGTGCACCCGGAAGCCGTAGCGCTGACCAGGCCCGACCGCGGGCAGGTAGGCATGCCACACGTACCCGTCGACCTCGTCGAGCGGTACCCGGGATTCGGTGCCGTCCCTGTCGATCAGGCATAAGTCGACGGCGTCGGCAACCTCGGAGAACACCGAGAAGTTGGTGCCTGCCCCGTCGTAGGTCGCGCCGAGCGGGTAGGCAGTGCCGGGCCACACACCGAGTGGTGTCGCGTCACCGGACGCTGCGTCGGGCTGAGCCATAGCAACGACATTAGCGGCAGCGGCCTATTACTCGGCGCGGGTGGTTGCGACCGGGCGGGTCAGCGGGCGCTGGTCGGGTGTCCAGCCAGCGCTACGAGTGGTCTCGCCGGACGGCCGGGCGCGACGATCCGCCCAGCCTGGCGGGGTCGTGGACGGCGTGGGATTCGGGGGAGGTTGCCGTTCTGGTAATCCCACAGCAATGTTCAGGGCGTCCCGAGTGACCGTCGCCAGGTCTGGCCGATCAGGTCGGCGCCCCAGCTGTGGTGCGGGGTCTGTTCGACCAGTTCGAAACCGGCGCGCTGATAGATGTGCCTGGCCGCGGTGAGGACATCATTGGTCCACAGCACCATCTCGCGGTAGCCCGCCGCGGTGGCGAAGCGCAGGCATTCCTCGACCAGTGCGGAGCCGATGCCGAGGCCGCGGACGGTCGGCTCGACCAGCAGTAGGCGCAGCCGTGCGGTGGTGTCGTTCTCGGCGACGCAGAAAACGCTGCCCACCGGTTCGCCGCCGGATTCGGCGATCCAGGCGCGTTCGCGCTGCTCATCGTGCGAGGCGAGGTAGTCGGCGACGATGCGCACGATCAGCTCCTCATATGTTCCGTCCCAACCGTATTCGCCGCCGTAGAGCCGGGCGTGCCGTTCGATGACCCAGCCGTAGTCGCCTGGCTTCGGTGCTCGGATGACGAACGGGGCCGCGTTGTCCGGGTGGTCCAGGATCTGCTGGATGGTGTGCATCGCGGCGACCATGCGGGCCCTGGCGGCGGGCGGTTTGGCGTTGAGCAGATGGCCGATCTCGGTGCTGGAGCGCTCGTCGAGCACCGCGGCGATCTCCTTGCCACGGGCGGTGAGTCGCGCCTCTTGGCGGCGGCCGTCGCTGTCGGAGCGGATGCGCTTGATCAGGCCCGTGTTCTCGAAGCGGGCCAGGATGCGGCTCAGGTAACCGGCGTCGAGATCCAGTGTCTGGCGCAGGGTTACGACCTCGGCGGTTCCGGAGTTGGCCAGCTCGAACAGGATTCGCGCCTCGGTCAGCGAATACTCGCTGTCGAGTAGGCCTTCTTGGAGCACGCCGATGACCCGGGTGTAGCGACGGTTGAATTCCCGGACCGCGGCGATATCCGTGGCGGCGACGATGGTCACGACGGCTCCATTCTTTGACTGAGTCAAAGAATAACCATGAGTCGCCGCCGGACGGCCGGAATTGCGGGGTATACCAGCTCCGGTGGTAACTTGAACGGCGTTCAAGCCCGCCTTTCGGGCCGTCGCTCGACCGCGAGGATTCCTGTGGCACTGACCCTTGACGAGATCGCCGCCATCGATGCCGAGCACGTCTGGCATCCCTACGGCGGGTTTCCCGCGACGACCGAACCGCTGGTGGTCGCCGAAGCCTCCGGCACGCGGCTGACGCTGGCCGACGGCCGCGCAGTGATCGACGGCATGAGCTCCTGGTGGGCCGCCATCCACGGCTACCGCCACCCGGTGTTGGATGCCGCGTTGGTGGCGCAGTCGCAGCGGATGAGTCATGTCATGTTCGGCGGACTGACCCATGAACCCGCCGCGCGGTTGGCCGCGCTATTGGTCGACCTGACTCCGGCTGGTTTGGACAAGGTGTTCCTGTGCGACTCCGGCTCGGTATCGGTCGAGGTCGCCGTGAAGATGTGCCTGCAGTACTGGCGTGCGCTCGGGCGACCGGCGAAGCGGCGGCTGCTCACCTGGCGCGGTGGCTATCACGGTGACACGTTCACGCCGATGAGTGTCTGCGATCCGACGGGCGGCATGCATTCGCTGTGGACCGATGTGCTGGTCGATCAGGTCTTCGCGCCGATGCCGCCGAGCGACTATCGGCCCGAGTACGTGGCCGAGTTGGCGCGGATGATCAGCGCCAACGCCGACGAACTCGCGGCGGTCATCGTGGAACCCGTCGTGCAGGGCGCGGGCGGGATGCGCTGGCACGACCCGCGGTATCTGACCGATCTGCGCAGGCTGTGCGACGAGCACGGCGTGTTGCTCGTCTTCGATGAGATCGCGACCGGATTCGGCCGTACCGGAACGTTTTTCGCGGCCGACCACGTCGGGGTCAGCCCGGACGTCATGTGCGTCGGCAAGGCGTTGACCGGGGGATACCTCACCTTGGCGGCTGCGTTGTGCACGTCGCTCATCGCCGAGACGATCAGTGCGGGACACGGTGGGTTGATGCACGGGCCTACCTTCATGGGCAACCCGCTGGCCTGCGCGGTCGCCGTGGCCTCGATCGAACTGCTGACGGCCGGGGACTGGCGCGGTGACGTGGCGCGCATCGAATCGGAACTTGAAGCGGGACTGGCGCCGTTGCGTGCGCTGCCCGGTGTGGTCGAGGCGCGGGTGCTCGGCGCGATCGGCGTGATCGAACTCGACCGGCCGGTGGACATGCGCACCGCGACCGATGCCGCCGTCGACGCGGGGGTGTGGCTGCGGCCGTTCCGGAATCTCGTGTACACCATGCCGCCGTTCATCAGCACCTCGCAGGACGTCGCGGCGATCACGGCCGGGATGCGGGCCGCGGTCGAAGCCCAGTTCGCCGCAGCGAAATTCGGTTGACAGCGCTACCGGCTCTGCCGATATTGGTGGGGTGACTGCGGATACGTCAGTGCGTCCGGCTCCTAGTCGATGGCAGTTCTGGCGTTCACCGCAGGGGCAGCCCGGGTGGGCGCGCCCGGCGCTGCTCGTCGTCGCCGCGGTGACCGCGGTGCTGTACGCGTGGGGCATCCGGTCCGAGGCGCCGCACCTCTATTACGCGGCCGCTGTGCGTTCGATGTCGATGAGCTGGCACAACTTCTTCTTCGCCGCCTTCGATCCGGACGCGACCATCGGCATCGACAAACTGCCCGGCGCATTCTGGGTGCAGGCCGTGTCGGTGCGGATCTTCGGGCCGCACCTATGGGCGTATCTGTTGCCACAGGTGATCGAGGGTGTGCTGACGATCCTGGTGCTTTACCGCGCGGTGCGCAGGCTGTCGAGCCCGGTGGCGGGGATCGTCGCGGTGGTCGTCGCGGCGATCATTCCGGCGACGGTCGCGCTGAATCGCGGCAACGTCGCCGATACACTGCTCGTCCTGTTGCTGGTACTCGCCGCCGATCAGGCCGCGGCCGCGATCGAGTCGGGACGAACGCGAAACATGGTGTACGCGGGCGTGTTTGTCGGCCTCGCCTTTCAAGCCAAGATGGTGCAGGCGTGGATTGTGGTGCCGGTCATCGCGGTCGCGGTGCTGGTTTGCGCGCCGAGAGAACGGCTGCGGCAACGGATCACCGCCACCGTGCTGTTCGGTGTTGTCGCGCTGGGGATTTCGCTGGCGTGGATGTCGGTGGTCAGCCTGGTGCCCGATCGAGATCGACCGTATGCCGATGGTAGCCAAGACAATTCGCTGTTCGAGCAGGTCTTCGTCTACAACGCCGCGAGTCGCGCCAATGACTCGTTCAACGTCGGCGCGGCGAACTTCGCGACCGGGAAGGATCAGGCCGGCTACCGTGCCGAACTGGTGCTCGGGCCCGAAAGCCGGTTCGACCACGTCTTCGGTGGCGGCGGTGGGCGCGAGATCGGCTGGCTGGTTCCGCTGGCGCTGCTCGGTCTGATCGTGCTCGCGGTGCTCGCGTGGCGGCGACCGCGCATCGATCCCGGCACCGGTGCCGTGCTGCTGTGGGGCGGGTGGCTGGTCATTCATCTGGCCGCGTTCCTGATCGTCGGCACGGTCAATCCCTACTATCTCGCGGTGCTGACGCCCGCGATCGCGGCGCTGATCGGGATGGGGGTTGTCGCGTTCGTCCAGTCGGCGCATGTGCGCGGTGTGCGCTGGGTCGGCGTCGGCGCGGCCGTGGCGACCGTCGCCTACGGCGGGTGGTTACTCGGTGCCGCGTCGGAGGAGTTGCGCTGGGTTACCGTCGGTGTGGCGCTGATCTGTTGCGTGGCAGCGGCATTCGTGCGCGGGGCGCGCGCCTTGCCGGTACTGCTCATCGCCATCCTCGCCGCGCCCGCCGTCGCCTCGGCCTCGGTGGTCGCCGACGACTACGGCCCGCTGGACACCCCGTTCGAATCCGCGCAGGCCCGCCAGGTCACCCAGGGCTTCCTCGCAGGCTCCGTCGACCAGGCCGCCGGACTGATGGACAAACTCTGGGAATCCCCCGGCGGCGAGCGCTATCCCCTGATGACCTACACCTCGGTACTCGCATCGCCCTTCATCCTGGCCACCGGCACCGAGATCCCGTCCATCGGCGGATTCACCGGCCGATCCCCAGTCCCGACCACCGCCGACCTCGCCCGCATGATCCAAGGCGACCAAGTCGGCTTGGTGCTGATCTCCCCAGCCCAGGACGACCGGATCAGCTGGATAACACAGCATTGCAAGAAGCTGCCCGATACCGGCGACGGGCCAGGTCTGCAGGCCTACTTCTGTGGTCGCAAATAGCACGCTGACCGGTTGCACTGGTCTGCTGCGTGCGCGGATGCCCCGTCGGGCGCCATCAAGAGGTTGCGAACCCCGACAAAGGTGCAGATCTGGCTGATCGCCAACATGATTCAAGATCATGGGGAACTGGTGGCGGCATTGTTCGAGAGGGCCCCGCCACCAGTTCCCCATGATCTTGAACGAGTAGCGGGATGGCTGACCATGGGCTGGCCTGCTGCGAGTCCCGTGGTGTGGGCGGCGCGTTGATCGACTGTGTGCTCGCCTATTTACCGCGGACGGTGTCGTGGCGCGTGGCCGATCGCACGCTGCTCAACTGCCTGCCCAGATAGCGCTGCGGCTCACTGGCTGACCGTGCGCTGGGATACCGCGGGCGCGGATGTCCCCGTTGGCAACAGTCGCACTCGCTCTCGGATTCGCACCCTTGGCGGGTGCCCCCCAGAGGCTGCAAATCCCGACAAAGGGTGCAGATTTGGCTGATCGTCAACATGATTCAAGATCATGGGGAACTGGTGGCGGCATTGTTCGAGAGGGCGCCGCCATCAGTTCCCCATGATCTTGAACGAATGGCGTGCTGGCTGAGCGGTGCGCCGGCCTGCTGCGAGTCCTGTGGTGTGGCGGCGCGTTGCTCGACCGTGTGCTGGCCTACTACTGGTGGGCATGGTGGCGCACTGGCTGACCATGTGCTGGTCTGCTGCGGGCGCGGATAATGAGGTGGCTCGCTGGGCTACCGCGTGCTGGCTTACTCGAGGGTGTGGTGGTGCGTTGATTTATCGTGCCGTTGATGCGTTGGATCGGTCGGTGTGGATCTTCGATCGGGTCTGTGAATGTTTGCCCGCCGACTTGGTGTGGGTCGGGGTGGCTCGGGCAGGATCTGTGCGGGGTGATGGTGGGTGGGGTGCGTGGGATCGGTGCATCGAACTGGTTCGTTGGGTGCGGGGAACACTTGGGGCTACCGTTCCTGAACGGTGTTCAAGTATGCTCCGGAGCTGTGACTACCGATCCGTTGAGTTGGTTGGATGAGCGGGCGGCCGCGCGGGTGGCCGCGGGGTTGCGTCGTGAACTGCGGCCGAGGGCGGCGCGGTCGCCGTCGATCGATCTGGCGTCCAATGACTATCTCGGGCTGGTTCGTCATCCTGAGGTGATCGACGGTGCGATCGAGGCAGTGCGGCATTGGGGGGCTGGATCGACCGGGTCGCGGCTCGTCACCGGTACCACTGCCGAACATGAGTTGTTGGAGACCGAGCTTGCCGAATTCGTCGGTGCGGAAGCGGGACTCGTGTTCGCCTCCGGCTATGCCGCGAACCTCGGTGCGGTCACCGCGCTGGCGGGGCGCGGGGCGTTGGTGGTCTCCGATGCGGGTAGTCATGCGTCACTTGTCGACGCGTGCAGGCTGTCTCGGGCTCGGGTGGAGGTCGCTCGGCACGGTGATGTCGACGCGGTCGACCGTCTGCTTGCCGAGCGGACCGAGGAGCGGGCGTTGGTGCTCACCGATTCGGTATTCAGCGCGGACGGTGATCTCGCGCCGCTCACCGAGTTGCATCGGGTCACCCGGGCGCGGGGCGCGGTACTGATCGTGGACGAGGCGCATGGGCTCGGGGTGCGCGGCGTGGGTGGGCGCGGGTTGGTGCACGAGGTCGGTCTGGCCGGGGAACCGGATCTGGTGATCACCGCGACGTTGTCGAAATCCTTTGCCGCGCAAGGTGGTGTGGTGCTGGCCGGTGAACGGGTACGTGCGCATCTGATCGATGCGGCACGCACGTTCATCTTCGATACCGGTCTTGCGCCCGCCGCCGTCGGTGCGGCCCGTGCGGCGCTGCGGGTGCTGCGTCGGGAACCCGAACTGGCCGGGCGGGTGCTGGAGCGGGCCACCGACATCGCGCGGATTGCCGGTGTGCCCGAGCCGGATTCGGCGGTGGTGTCCGTTGTGCTCGGTAAAGCGCAGGTTGCTTTCGATGCGGCGCAGGCATGCCGAGCTCGTGGGCTCGACGTCGGGTGCTTTCGGCCGCCGTCGGTGCCGGAGGGTACGTCGCGGCTGCGGCTGACCGCCCGCGCCAATCTCACCTCGATCGAACTCGATACCATCGCAACGGTTCTCGGTGAGGTGTTGGTCCAGGCTCGCGGATTGGATGTGGTGCGCGCGTGAGTATCGGAGGCGGTGCAAGTCCTCGAGCACATCGGTCGCGAAGAATAACGGGCACGATCGCGCTGATCGGCTCCCTGAGCTTGTCCTTGGTCGCCGCAACATTTGTGCTGGTGGTGGCCGCATGAGCGTTCTATTGATCGCCGGAACTTCCACGGACGTGGGCAAGACCGTAGTCACCGCGGCCATCGCCGCTGCCGCGCTGGCCGAAGGCCGGTCGGTGGCCGTCTGCAAACCGGGCCAAACCGGTGTTGCCCCAGGCGAACCCGGCGACCTCGCCGAGATCGAGCGCCTCAGCGGCGTCACTCGAACCCTCGAACTCGCGCGCTACCCGGACCCGCTGGCCCCCGACACCGCCGCCCGTCGCGCCGGCCTGCCCGAGCTGACGTTGGCCGAAACCGTAGCTGGCATAGACGCACTCGCCGACACCGACCTCACCCTGGTAGAGGGCGCGGGCGGCCTGCTGGTCCGACTCGGCGACTTCACCCTGCTCGACCTAGCCCAAAAGATCAATGCCCCCGTACTTCTGGTGACCGCAGCTGGCCTAGGCACCCTCAACCACACCGAATTGACCACCCGCACATTGCAATCAGCGGGCATACGATGCGCAGGCCTGGTAATCGGCTCCTGGCCCACCACCCCCGACCTCGCCGCCGAATGCAACCGCATCGACCTACCTCGCGTGACCGGCGTAGACCTAGTCGGCGTCATCCCCGAAGGCACCGGCTCCTGGGACCGCACCCCCTTCACCACCGCCGCCCCCACCTGGTTCACCCCCACCTGGTCCCCCCTCGGCTAATCGCTACGGCATCCCGCGCACGGTTTCACCCGCAGGCCAGCCGCCCCGCGCGGTGTTTCACCCCTGCGCACGAATCTGCTGGCAATTTCGCGCGTGGCGAGAGAATGGGTGTGTTGCACGTTCCTCGGTTGCGTCTGGCTGGTTCTCAGAATGCCGTGTTGCGCGTCGTTTCGCCGCGCACCGAATCTGCTGGCGAATCGTGCGTAGCTGGAGAAGTGTTGTGTTGCATGTGTTCTGGGTTGTGCGTGGATGGTGCGTCGACGAGGGTTGCGCTGCGCATTCATTTCGCACGTCGCGGACGGGTTTGCTGGCCAGAGGTGCCGCTCACGGTTTCACCCCGCGCGCACGAATCTGCTGGCGGATTCGTGCGCGGCGGCCGGATTGGTGCGCGGCGTGGCGGCGGCGCGGCGTTGGGGTCTGTGGATCGGCTTGCTGTGTCGGTGGGGGGATCTATCGTGGCTGGGTGACCACGACTCGGATTCGATGGCATGTGCGGGCGTCGCGGGCGACCGTGTATCGGCTGTTGCTGGATGCGGATGCGGTGCGGCGATGGATGGTGCCGACGGGGATGACCAGCGAGGTGCATGAGTTCGACGTGCGCGAAGGTGGGGCTTTCCGGATTTCGCTCACCTATGACGAGCCGACCGAGACAGGCAAGACCACTGCGCGGACCGACACCTTCCACGGGCATTTCGCGCGGCTCGTTCCGGACGAGCAGGTGGTGCAGATCGTCGAGTTCGAGACCGACGATCCGACCATTCGCGGCGAGCAGACCATCACCTACACCCTCACCGATGCGGACGGCGGCACCGATATCGACGCAGTGCACGACAACCTGCCCGCCGGTGTCCCGCCTGAAGACAACGACCTCGGCTGGCGCATGTCCCTCGCCAAGCTCGCCGCCCTCGCCGAAGCAGGCGTCATCCCCTAACGGCGGCCGCCCAGCGGCGCCGCCGCGCGCGGATCCTTCTCCAGCGCACGAATTCGCTGGCGAAAACGTCCGCAGTCTGTGACGCGGCGTATGGAGTGTCCCGCGCTGGGTGCGGGTGCCGCATTGCGTATTCCGTTGGGCCGCACACGGTTTCGTCTCTCGCGTGCGAGATCGGCAGATTCGTGCGCGGCTGGAGAGCGGTGCTCCGCGCGCGGATCAGCGGATGGTGTCGTCGGCGCGGGGCTGGATGGTGGAGGTGGGGACTAGGTTCCACTGTTCTAGTTGTTTGCGGATTTGTTCGGCGGCGTCGATGTTGAGGGGGCCGCTGGTCCACATGGCGTAGGGGAGGTTGAGGAAGCGGCCCTCGGTGACGGCGCGGAGCTGGTTGATGCCGGGCTTGGCGCGCAGTGCCTCGACCTTCTGGGCGAAGGTTTGTGGTGGGTAGTCGACGAACATGATGGCGTCGGGGTCGGCGGAGGCGAGGCGCTCCCAGGACACCCTGGTCCAGGTGTCCGGCACGTCGCTGAGCGCGTTGTGGCCGCCCGCGGCGTCCAGGATCGCTTGCGGCGCACCGAAACTGCCGCTGGACATGAGGGAATCGGTGGCGCTGTCGAACAGGAAGATGGTCGGCTTGCGCTCGGCCTGCGGTGCGCTGGTCAGCGCGGTGAGCCGCCGGTCAAGGTCGGCGGTGACCTCGGTGGCGCGATCGGTGCGGCCGGTGATGGCGCCGAGGTTGGTGAGGTCCTCGCGCAGCGCCGTCCACGGTTCGACGATGCCGCGCGGGCGTTCGCCATTGTGCTGGCGGCAGCTCTCGGTGAGGGTGTAGGCCGCGATCCCGGCCTTGCCCAACGAATCCGGGGTCAGGTTCTTGGCCTCGTCATACCCGTAGTTCCACCCCGCGACCATCACATCGGGCCCCTGTGCGAGCACGGTCTCCCGCGAAGGGTATTCCGGCGCAACAGATTTCAACTGATCGACAACCGGCCCGTAGTGCCTGCGCAACGTGTCCGCGTCCCGCTGCACACTCGACACCGCGGCCACCTGATCCTGCGCCCCGAGCGCGAGCGCCATCGAGATCATGTTCCCGTCATTGACGAACAACCGCTTCGCGGGCGCCGGAAACCGCACGTCCACATCGCAATTCCGGATCGTCAGATCCCCAGCGGCCGACTTCTGCGCACTACACCCCGCCACCGCCGCAGCTAGCGCAACCGCCACCAACACTCGCAAAGTGTGCTTCATACATTCGCCTCTCAAGGTAACCAACAGTTCGAGTAGTGCTCCGCCAACGGGACATGGTGGCGCCGAATCGCGAGTGAGCCCCGCCGTGATGTCCCGTTGGTGAGCGCGTCGGGCGGTGGAGGTGCCCAACGGGGATGTGGACGCGGCGGAACGTGAGGAGGTGCTGGATTGTCCCGTTGGTGAGCGCGCGGGGCCGGTGTTCGTGTGCCAACGGGATGTGGAGGCGGCGGATCGTGGGGAAGCGCTTGGGATTCCCGTTCGCGATGGCGCGCCGATGCTCGGCGTGGTCTTGCGGTCCGCCAACGGGACATGGTGGCGCCGAATCGCGAGTGAGCCCCGCCGTGATGTCCCGTTGGTGAGCGCGCCGGGCCGGTGGTGGTGTGCCAACGGGGTGTGCCGTGCGGTGGACTCGCGCGACGGGATATGTCTGATGGGGCGCTCGACGGTGTCTGGTCGGGTGACGTCCGCGGTTTGGCTGACTGGACTCATGCGGTGGACTCGCGGCGGGATCTGCCCGGGGCGGATCGGGAGGGGTGTCTCGGTCGGGTGTCGGCCGTGTTCCGGAGTCATGGGGCGGGCTCTCGTGGGGTGATGAGGAGGTGGGGGTCGCCGGTTTCGGGGTGGGGGACGCGGAGGGCGCGGACGCCGAAGACCGTGTCGACGACCTCGGGGGCGAGGGCGGTGGCGGGTGGGGCGAGGGGATAGGCGGTGCCGTTGTGTAGCACCAGGATTCGGTCGCAGTAGCGGTCGGCCAGGGCCAGGTCGTGCAGTGCCATGATGACGGTGCGGTTCAGGCCGCGGGCCAGCGTCAGGAGTTCGAGGCGGTGGGTGATGTCGAGGTGATTGGTCGGCTCGTCCAGGAGCAGGACGGGGGTGTTCTGCGCGAGTGCGCGTGCCAGCAGCACTCTTTGGCGTTCGCCGCCGGAGAGTCGATGGACCGGGCGGTCGGCGAATCCGGCCAGGTCGACCGTGGCCAACGCGTCCTGGACGACCTGCTGTTCATGCGGTGAACCGGCACCCCACGGCGGTAGGTAGGGCGTGAGTCCCAGTGCCACGACCTCGCCCGCGCGCAGGTCGGCGGGAGGCCGCTCGTCTTGCGCGACCATCGCTACCGTTCGCGCCCGCTGTCGCGACGACATCTCGTGCAGCACTTGACCATCCACGGTCACCTGCCCGCGCACCGGCCGCCGCACTCCGGCAAGTGTCTGCAGCAAGGTCGTCTTACCCGTGCCGTTCGGCCCGACGATCCCGATCGTCTCTCCGGCCTGGATCGCGAAGGTCACGTCGGCGACCACGGTCCGTCGCCCGGCGGCACACGCCAGCCCGTGTACCTCCAAAGCCGCAGCGCTACTCCGGTTTTCGGCCAAGTTAGCGGGCTGGTCGGCAGCACGGCCGTCGAGGTCTGACCTGCCGTTCATGATTCACCGAACCGATAGCGTCGTCGTCCCATCAGGATCAAGAACGCGGGCGCGCCGATGAGACCGGTCAGCACGCCGACCGGAATTTCGGTGGGGCGGACCACGATTCGGGTGACGGCGTCCGCGACGACGAGAAACAGCGCCCCGCAGAGGGCACATGCGGGCAGCAGGCGGCGGTGCCGAGGGCCGACAAGCAGGCGCGCGGCGTGCGGCACGACAAGCCCGACGAAGCCGATGCCGCCGGAAACCGCGACGAGCACCCCGACCAGCACCGCCAGAAGCGCGAACAGGGCGATGCGGAGTTCTTTGACGGGAACGCCGAGGGAGGCGGCGGTATCGGCGCCGACGGTCAGCGCGTCGAGCCAGCCGCTCGCGGTGAGCAGCGCGATACCGGCGAGCGCGACCACGCTCAGCGGCAACGCGATTCGCGTCCAGTCGGCCCCCGCGAGGCTGCCGAGTAGCCAGAACAGCACCGACTGGGCTGCGGCGGGGTCGGGGCGACGGAAGATCAGATAGCTGCTCAGCGCGGCGAACGCGGAGCCGAGCACGGTGCCGGTGAGTACCAACCGCAACGGGGTCAGTCCACCTTGCGCGACCGCGATCAGGAACACCAGCCCCGCCGCGATGAACGCGCCGACCAACGCCCCACCGGACAACGCCCACACACCGGCTCCGGCGAACAACCCGGAGGTGATGACCGCCGCCGCACCGACGCCCGCGCCCGAGGACACCCCGAGCAGGTACGGGTCGGCGAGCGGATTGCGCACCAGGGTCTGCATGGCCGCCCCGGCCAACGCCAGCCCCGCGCCGACGATCGCGGCGAGCACCGTGCGCGGCACCCGCAGCTGCCACACGATGGTGTCGAGGCCGAAGTCGGTGGGCGGCTGACCGGTGACGCGGTGTCGAAGCACCTCGAGCACCGAGGAGACCGGCAGGGTTTCCGCGCCGAAGCCGGTCGCGAGAATCATCGCGCAGATCAGCAGCGCCCCGAGGACGGGGAAGATGATCGCCGTGCGGGCACGGTTCATCGGTGGTGCTCCACAGGCAAGTCGCGGCCTCTCCAGAGTTGTCCGGCAGGGGAGGTCTGACTCTCGCCGGTGAGGGCGATCACAGTGGCGCGACCGTTCCGGGATTGCACCGGATTCTCGCACCCGCCAGGGATGACGGAAGAACTCTACCGGTCGGTCGGGTTCACACTTGCCGTCGGGTTGCGAGTGGAATGGCAGCAGTCCACACCCTTACCTACAGTGGGATAGATGTCGCCGTTCGAAGACCGGCACCCGTCCACTGTCACGGACTGGGACGACGCGCGACGCAAAGCCCGGCTACGGGACACCAGCCTGTGGCACGAGTGGAAGACGTTGCGCCGGACCAGGTCGGCAGTCCTGCGAGTGCTTGTACTGTTCGCCGCCGTACTGGTCGTCTTCGCCCAGTACCTCACCCACGACATAAAACCCGAACAAGCACGACTGGCCCGCACCGAGCCCGCGATCCTGCCCGTCGCCGCCCCGGCCGATCCCAAGAACTGGGACACCGTCGTGGTGGACATGGTCGGTCTCGGCGGCCTCGATGCCAGCGCGACCGCCGCCGCGCTGCCCGCGCTGCGCGGGATGGGCGTGGTGTGGGCCATCCGCTACGACAACGAAGGTATCGACACCAAGGTGATCGCCGACCTGATCGTGCGCGCCGCCGAGCTGTCCGGGCTGAAGAACATCGTGCTGGTCGGGCACAGCATGGGCGGGGTGATCGCGCTGGAGGTCGCCAAGCACATCCACCTCGACAGCGACCGCCGCGTGGTCGGTGTGATCCTGGACTGCACCCCGGTCGACCTGAACGCGGTGCGCCCGGAGAGCCGCGGCGCGGGCGAGGACATGGTGCGCTGGATGCGCTGGCTGCCCGGCGCGCGCGAGAGCCGCCTGCTGCGGCTCGCGGTCGAAACCTACGCGCGCCGAGACCGTTTCGTGTATGACGGCGGTGGTGGCGTGCCGCCCGGTATCCGCTTCGCTCAGCTGCACGAGGTGCTCGACGAGGTGCTGCGGGAGAAGATCTTCTCGCGCGACGCGGCGAGCAACGGCCTGATCGAGGCGCAGTTCACCGCGATCGTCGCGGGCGGTGCGACCGGCGATCTGCGGGCGCTGGCCGCCCCGGCGGACGGAAAGCCGCGTCCCGCCATCGTTTTCATCCGTCCGCGCAATCCGGACAACGATCAGGTGGTCGACGTCGAGTACTCGCATCGGGTGCTGATCGAACAGTCCGGCGGCGTGGACGGCACACTGTCGGTGGTGCTGGCGCGAAACACCGGGCACGCCAACCCGATGCAGCGGCCGGTCGAATACAACACGTTCATCGAACAGCAGATCGTGCCGTTCATTCAGCGCTACCAGGCGCAGGTCCGGGGGACTCCGGTCGTGGCGGCACCGCGCTGATGAGGTGACGGGCACCGCGTTGATGAGGTGACGGGCACCGCGCTGAGCAGTTGGAACCAGCCTGAGACAAACGGTGTTCCGGCCAGTTTTGTCTTGTTTGAATCCGTACATGTATCGACCACGCACGTTTTTGTTCGGCCGCCATGGCCGCACTACCGCCGCATTGCTCGCCGTGGCGACCGTTGCGACCCTCGGACTCACCGGCTGCGCGAACAACGACAAGCCGGTCGGTCCCGTCGCCGCGGACACGCCACTGCCCGTTGAAGTTCCAGCTGGAACCAAGTTGGTCGTCGCCGATCAATCCGAGCGCCTGCAGCAGGGGCTCCGGATTTCCGGCGAGCTGGACAAGCTGCCGTTCAAGGTCGAGTTCGCCAACTTCACCGGCGGCCCGGCCATTCTCGAAGCCTTCCGCGCGCAAGCCGCCGACGTCGCGCAGGTCGGCGATGTCCCGCCGATCCACGCGCTGATCGCCGGGCAGGACGTGCCGATCGTGGCCGCCTACCAAACCAGCACCACCGCACTGAAACTCGCGGTGGCACCCGGTAAATCGATTGCCACGCTGGCCGATCTGAAGGGCAAGAAGATCGCCTACGCGGAGGGCACCGCGCAGCAGGCCGCGGTGTTGCGCGCGTTGGACAAGGCCGGTCTGAAACCCGGTGACGTGCAACTGGTCCGGCTGCAGCTGGCGGAGTTCCTCGACGCGGTGCGCACCGGTCAGGTCGATGTCGCCCCGCTGATCGAGCCGAATGTCACACGGCTGCTGCGGACTCCGGGTGCCTCGGTGATCCCGGACTCGCAGACCGAGGGTATCTACGGTGGTCTCGGCTACCTGTATGCCCGCCGCGCGGTGGTGCAGGATCCGGCCAAGGCAGCCGCGACCCGCGCCCTGGTCGCCGCCTTCGTGCGGTCGAACCAGTGGGTCAACACCCATCAGGAGGAGTGGGCGCGCAAGTACTACGTGGACAACCAGAAGGTCAGTCCCGAGGACGCCAAGCGCATCGTGGACTCGCTCGGCACCTTCACTTTCCCGCACCTGGATCAGCAGCTCATCGACCGGCAGCAGGCCACCATCGACGCCATCGACAAGGCGGGTGAGCTGCCGAAGAAGGTGCAGGCGGCCAAGGGATTCGACCTGCGCTACGACGCCGCGATCACCGAGGCGGTCACCGCAAGCGGTGCCGCGTTCGCACCGAAGGAACGTTGATGGCCACACTGGACGCCGGAGTATGGAACAGGCTCGGACGCAGCACCGCACCGGCGCGAGAGTTGGCCAAGCGCAAGCCAACTCGGCCAAGGCTCGGACCGGGACGACCGATTCCGTTCGGTGCCGCCATCGGGCCGATGCTGTTGATCGCCGCCTGGGTGCTCGGCTCCGCCTCCGGCACACTGGACCCGGAGACGCTGCCCGCGCCGTGGACGGTGGCCGCGACCGCCGGTGACCTGATTTCCGACGGCAGGCTGCAATCCAACCTGCTCACCTCGGTGCAGCGGGCCGGTATCGGCCTGGCCATCGGTGTGCTGATCGGCCTGGTCCTCGCGCTCGTCGCTGGCTTGAGCCGGATCGGTGAAGCGCTGGTGGACGGCCCGATTCAGATCAAGCGCGCGATTCCGACGCTTGCGTTGATCCCGCTGTTCATCGTGTGGTTCGGCATCGGCGAGCAGATGAAGCTGCTCGTCATCACCACGAGCGTGGCGATCCCGATCTATCTGAATACCCACGCCTATTTGCGCAGCGTCGACGCCAGGTACGTGGAACTCGCACAGACGGTCGGCCTTTCGCGCTGGGGTTTCATCCGCCGGATCGCGCTGCCCGGTTCGCTGCCCGGGTTCTTCACCGGACTTCGGCTCGCGGTCACCATCGCCTGGCTGGCCTTGGTCGTAGTGGAACAGGTCAACGCCACCAGCGGCATCGGCTACCTGATGACGCAGGCCCGCACCTACGGGCAGATCGACGTGATCGTGGTCGGGCTCGTGATCTACGGCCTGCTCGGGCTTTTCGGCGATCTCGCCGTGCGCGCGGTGGAAAGGAGGGCGCTGTCATGGCGACAGACATTGGGGGACTGAATGTCGTCCGGACGCGCGAACTGCGTCGCGGGTTCGGCGAACGAGTCGTGTTGCGCGACATAGACCTCGACATCGCGCGCGGGGAATTCGTTGCCCTGCTGGGTCGTAGCGGCTCGGGCAAGAGCACGCTGCTGCGGGCGTTGGCGGAACTGGACTATGACGTGCCCGGCTCGGGCGAACTGACGGTTCCCGCCGAACGTGCCGTGGTGTTCCAGGATTCGCGGCTGCTGCCGTGGGTTCGGGTGCTCGACAATGTGATCCTGGGATTGAGCGGGCACGGCGCCGCCGAGCGCGGTCGTGCCGCCCTCGCCGAGGTAGGCCTGGCTGGTCGCGAAAAGGCGTGGCCCAGAGAGCTTTCCGGCGGCGAACAGCAGCGCGTCGCACTGGCGCGTTCACTGGTGCGTGAGCCGGAACTGCTGCTTGCCGACGAGCCGTTCGGCGCGCTCGACGCGCTCACCCGGATCAAGATGCACGCACTGCTGCAAGACCTGTGCGCCAAGCATCGACCCGCCGTCCTGCTGGTCACCCACGATGTCGACGAGGCAGTGCTGCTCGCCGACCGCGTCCTCGTGCTCGATGCGGGGCGCATCGCCGTCGACCAGCGCATCGACCTGGAACGTCCACGCACGCACAGCGATCCGGCCTTCATCCGCCATCGGTCCCTGTTGCTCGCCAGCCTCGGCGTCGGTTCCACCGGCCTGCCGAGCCACCACGAAGAAGAGAAGCAAGCCTCATGAGTACTCCGCGTCAGCTCAGCCTCAACGCGTTCATCTACCCGTCCGGTCACCACGAGGCCGCCTGGCGGCATCCCGACAGCCAGCCGGGCCGGATCTATGACGTCGACTACTACCAGGAGATCGGCCGCACCGCCGAGGCGGCGAAACTCGACGCGGTGTTCTTCGCCGACGGGCCCGCGTTGCGCACCAACGTCAAGTACAACGCGGGCTCCGGCCTCGAGCCGATCACCCTGCTCACCGCCATCGCCACGGCGACAACGCATCTCGGGCTGATCGCCACCGCCTCCACCACCTACTACGAGCCCTACAACCTGGCTCGGTTGTTCTCCACGCTTGACCACATCTCCCGTGGCCGGGCGGGCTGGAACATTGTCACCACCGGAACCGACCTGGCGGCCGCCAACTTCGGGCTCGACAAGCACCCCGACCACGCCGAACGGTACGCGCGAGCAAGGGAATTCGTGGACGCGGTGGTCGCGCTGTGGAACAGCTGGGAGGACGACGCCATCCTGCTCGACCAGGCGGGCGGGTTGTACGCCGACCCGGACAAGATCCATCCGATCGACTTCGTCGGCGAACACCTCAGGGTGCGTGGACCTTTCAACGCGCCGCGCACGCCGCAGGGGTATCCGGTGCTCGTGCAGGCTGGCGCGTCCAACGAAGGGCGTTCGTTCGCAGGCAAATACGCCGAGGCGATCTTCACCGCGCATCAGCGGCTCGAGGATGCGCAGAAGTTCTACGCCGACATCAAAGCGCAGGCACAGGGTTTCGGCCGCAACCCGGAGCACGTCAAGATCCTGCCAGGTATCAGCCCGTTCATCGGCGACACCGAGGAAGCGGCCAAGCGGCTGGAACGCGAGTTCAACGAGCTCACCGTGCCGGAATACGGTCTGACGCAACTGGAGAACATCGTCGGCAAGAGTCTGCGTCACCTGCCGCTCGACGAGGCGGTGCCGGTCGATCTGTTCGACGACGCGGGTGACGTCACCGACAATGCGCGCAGCCGCCTGCAGGTCGTCGCCGGAATCGTGCAGCGAGAGCGGCCGACGGTGCGCGGGCTGCTGCACAAGCTGGCCGGTGCGCGCGGGCACCGGGTGTTCGCCGGAACACCCGAGCAGGTTGCCGACACCATCGAGGAGTGGTTCCGCAATGGCGCCGCGGACGGTTTCAATGTGATGCCGCCGTACTACCCGGGCGGACTGGAGGTGTTCGCTCAGACCGTCGTGCCGATCCTGCAGGAGCGCGGCCTGTTCCGCACCGAATACACCGGCACGACGCTGCGTGACCACTTCGGCCTGCCGCGTCCGGAGGGGTAGGGCGGCCCGCCATCCGGTCCTGGCCCAGTGCGGATTGCGCCGAAAGTGACTGTCTCACACTGATTCACCGCTGGTCTGCGCCCGGGTGAGTGCGGGAGTCGGCGCGGAACACCCGTTCGGCTCCGGCCGCTCACTTGGACGGTGGCCGCGCCGATGGCCGTCTACGCCATGCGATCCGGTGCGGGGCACCAATGCACGCGCTGCGGACACTCGACCGCGGGGCTGGCCGGGCGTCCTCGTCGCCGCGCACCTTCTAGGTTCCCGCGCACGGAATCGCGTGCGATTCTGTGTGCGCCGCGTCGGGAGGTGCGCGCCGCGTCGGGAGGTGCGCGCCGCGTCGGGAGGTGCGCGCCGCGTCGGGAGGTGTGCGCCGCGTTGGGAGGTGTGCGCCGCGTTGGGAGGTGTGCGCCGCGTTGGGAGGTGTGCGCCGCGTTGGGAGGTGTGCGCCGCGTTGGGAGGTGTGCGCCGCGTTGGGAGGTGCGCGCGGCGTTGGGAGGTGCGCGCGGCGTTGGGAGGTGCGCGCCGCGTTGGGAGGTGCGCGCGGCGTTGGGAGGTGCGCGCGGCGTCGGGAGGTGCGCGCGGCGTTGGAGGGTGCGCGGCGGGTGCGGCTCAGCGGACTCGGGTACCGAGGAGGTGGCGGACGCCTGCGATGAACAGTTGCAGGCCGAAGTCGAAACGGGCGGTGGGGTCGGGGGTTTCGTCGAGGGGGGTTTCGTCGTCGGGGAGGGCTCCGGCGGAATCCATTTGCATCCTGGACTGTTCGTCGACGGTTTGGCCGAGGACGTAGTAGAGCAGCGTGAACGAGGTGAGTTCGGCTTCGGGACGGGGCATGCCCGCGCGAATGGTCGCGCTCACCATGCGTTCCCGGCCCTTGCTCGTGGTGAGCCTTGATGCGTAAGTGGCCGAGACCAATTCGGCGCCGTCGCGGTAGGCGAGCAGGCAGTCGCGCAGCCGGTGCGCCAATTCGCTGAGCTGGCCGGACCATTCGGTGGCGTCGATCGGATCGTCCATCGGCAGCAGTATCTTGTCCGCGACCGCGCCGAGCAGGGCCTGTTTGTTGGGGAAGTGCCAGTACAGCGCGCCAGGCTGCACCTGGAGCGAACCGGCGAGCCTGCGCATGGTGAGGTCGGCGAGGCCGTACTGGTCGAGAATCGCGATGGCGCCGTCGACCACGTCCGCTCTGTGCAGTTGCACCCGAATTCCTCCCTGTCCGATCGCGGCGCTCGCGGCCGTCGTCGTGGTTACGCAGGTTACCGTCGCTCGCGCGTCGGCGGCCCGCGCAGCCCCCGTACCCGGCTCGCAGTGTTTTGACTCACTGTCTCGTCTACCCTAGCCTGAACACCGTTCAAGTTGCCCGGCCACCTCGGCCGACCGAAGGGATTCGCGCAGTGACCCAGGCTCCTGTCGATACTGATTCACCCGCCCCGCCGGCTCCGCCGGCTGCCAACCCCAGGATCCTTGCCATCGCCCGCGAGCAAGTGCTCGAGCGCGGCGAAGGACTGACTCAGGAGCAGACCCTCGAGGTGCTCCGCCTCGGCGACGACCACCTCGAAGAGCTGCTCGCCCTGGCGCACGACGTGCGGATGAAGTGGTGCGGCCCCGAGGTCGAGGTCGAGGGCATCATCAGCCTCAAGACCGGCGGCTGCCCGGAGGACTGCCACTTCTGCTCGCAGTCCGGTTTGTTCCAGTCGCCGGTGCGCGCGGCCTGGCTCGACATCCCTAGCCTCGTCGAGGCCGCCAAGCAGACCGCGAAGACCGGTGCCACCGAGTTCTGCATCGTCGCCGCCGTGCGCGGACCGGACGAGCGGCTGATGGCGCAGGTCGCGGCCGGTGTCGAAGCCATTCGCAACGAGGTCGACATCCAGGTCGCGTGCTCGCTCGGCATGCTCACCCAGGAACAGGTCGACCAGCTCGCCGCCATGGGCGTGCACCGCTACAACCACAACCTGGAAACCTCGCGGTCGCACTTCCCGAACGTGGTCACCACGCACAGCTGGGAAGAGCGTTGGGACACGCTGCGGATGGTCCGCGAGGCGGGCATGGAGGTCTGCTGCGGCGGCATCCTCGGCATGGGCGAAAGCCTTGAGCAGCGTGCGGAATTCGCGGCGAACCTGGCCGAGCTCGAGCCCGACGAGGTGCCGCTGAACTTCCTCAACCCGCGCCCTGGCACCCCCTTCGGCGACCTCGAGGTGCTGCCCGCCGCCGACGCACTGCGCGCCGTCGCCGCGTTCCGGCTCGCGTTGCCGCGCACCATCCTTCGCTTCGCGGGCGGTCGCGAGATCACCCTCGGTGACCTCGGTGCCAAGCAGGGCATCCTCGGCGGCATCAACGCCGTCATCGTCGGCAACTACCTGACCACCCTCGGCCGGCCCGCCGAGGCGGATCTCGATCTGCTCGGCGAGTTGAAGATGCCGATCAAGGCGCTCAACGAAACCCTCTGAGCGCACGCATGAGTAATGTCATGGGCATGGACGAGCGCTACAACCCGTTCACCGGCAAACGGATCGTGCCCGGCCTCGATGACGCCGTGCCAGCGGCCGCCGCGCTCGGGCTGGAGCCGCCGCGCTTCTGCGAGCACTGCGGTCGCCGGATGATCGTGCAGGTGAGCCCCGACGGCTGGTGGGCCAAGTGCTCCCGGCACGGTGTGATCGACGCGGCCAGTCTGGAACTGCGCTAGTGCAGGCGTCACGGATCGGGTTCCGGCGTGAGGCGCGGGCCGCGGTGATTGTCGCGGTGGCCGTGATCGTGGTGAGTGCGCTCGGCGGCGTCGGGTGGGGTCTGCTCGCGCCGACCGAGCAGCTGTTCGTGGTCGAGCCCGGCCGCGGTGCCGTGTTGACCGGGGAGAGCGCGCATCAGTTCGACGCGGTGGCGATGTTCGTGTGCTTCGGCGCGGTGACCGGGCTGTTGACGGCGGTCGCCGCGTGGCGCTTGCGCGGCGCGCGCGGGCCGCTGTTGCAGATCGGGCTGCTTGTCGGCTCGCTGATCGGGGCCGTGGTGATGGCGCGGCTCGGCGAGCAGGTCGCGCAGTGGTACCACCCGCGTCCGCACGATCCGCCGATCGGGCAGATCGTCGAGCTGCCGGTCGAGGTCGGCACCTGGCTCGCGCTGATCGTGCAGCCGCTGATCGCGTCGCTGCTCGTGCTGTTCTTCGCCGCGCTGAGTCCGTCGGAGGATCTCGGCGCCGGTACTCCCGTCGCGAGCGGATCGCTCGGCCCGGCAGGCGCGTTCGGACCGTACGGCGCCGCGTCGTACCCAGCGGCGGCCGGGCCACTCCCTTACGGTAGTTACGAACCGGCCAGGGAGGCCGGTTCCGGTTCGTTGCCGGAGACTCGTCCCCACCGCTGAGGCGTTATCCGAA
Organism: Nocardia sp. NBC_01499; assembly: GCF_045040275.1. NCBI lineage: Bacteria > Bacillati > Actinomycetota > Actinomycetes > Mycobacteriales > Nocardiaceae > Nocardia > Nocardia sp. NBC_01499. Next base: position 8,742,889 of record NZ_CP109426.1, read on the forward strand.
CCGTTGCCCGCGGGACGGCACATGCGTACCAAAACGGCCTAGAATCGTGGGACACGCTGTGCGTTCAGAGAGGAACGAGTCGTGGCGTTCGTCGGTAGCGGGCCCATCGTCGAGGAACTCGACGCCAAATTCTGGCGGGTGGTCGAACCGCTCGTCTATCACGGTAGCTCCGAGGAATTCGTGATCCCCGCAGGGTTCCGCACGGACTTCGCCTCGGTGCCGCGAGCCCTGGTGTGGCTCGTACCCCGCTACGGCGTGTACACCCGCGCCGCCATCCTGCACGACTACCTGCGCAGCTCGCACGCGGTGAGCGTCGCGGACGCGGACGGGATCTTCCGGCGCTGCCTGCGCGAACTGGGTACCGCGGTGCCGCGCCGCTGGATGATGTGGGCCGCAGTGCGATTGGCCAGCGGCCTGCGTGGCGCGAGCCCCGGCGACGTGGCCGCCTGGGTCCTGATCGCGGTGCCATCCGTTGTCTTCCTGGCGATTCCGGCGATCGTCGTGCAGGTCTTCTTAGTGCTGTTCTGGTTGGTGGAGCTGGTCTTCTGGGGGATCACCCGGGTGTTCACCCGCACCGCGGTTCCCCCACCGCAGCCACAGATGAAGACTGCCTGAGCTGGTCTCGAGGTAGCGTTTCTAGGGTGCGCACGCGGTGGCCAGACGCAGTTCGCCGGTTCCGTGCTGCGCGGATCACGCTCGGCTCAGGGGATCAACCGTGAGGGGCCGGCGCGGCCGCGACAGGCTGGTCGAGCAGGTGCGCGGACTGATCTCGACATTGCGGGTGCCGGATCCGTGGGACCTCGCGACCTTCCTGGAGCAGGTAACGGCATTGCTCGGCAAAAAGATTCGGCTCATCCCGCTGCCCGTGGACTCGGTCCATGGCCTGCCCTGCGGTTTCGTGCTCGAACGCGCCGCCGACATCGTGATCGCCTACGACGCGCACAGCTCCGGCTATCACGCCGATCACATTGTGCTGCACGAGATCGGGCATCTGTTGCTCGATCACGCCGACAGCACGGCCGACGGGACCACCAGGGCGACGGTCGAAATCCTTTTTCCCAGTATGGATCCCGACAGCGTGCTGCGGGTACTGCAGCGCAGCGATTACAACGATGCCGCCGAACGGCAAGCGGAACTGTTCGCCTCGCTGGTCATGTCCGAATCCCGAACGGCCACCGCGGGTTCGCCGTTGCGCAGGCTCATGTTCTTGGACTGAGCTGCGACACATGGTGACTTCATCCTGGCCGACCGCGTGCTCGCTGCCGCTGGTCGGTTACGTCTGGATCCTGGTGGTGGTGCGCCTCACCGCCTTTCGTACCTCGCCCCTCGATCGGCACGCGAATCTGGCCCTCATCGCGCTGACCGTCGCGTCGACCATGCGTGAACCCACCACGCAGCGCTGGATCGTCGACCTGTGCGGTGGCCACGTTTCCGGTGCCTTCCTGTTCCAATTCGCGATGATCCTCATGGGCGGGGTCGTCGGGTTCAACGTGTTGATGGTCGCCACCGCCTCCGGACGGGCCTACCGGCCGGTGCTAGTGCACGGTATTGCCGTGGCCGGTGCGTTGGCCGCGCTGTACTTCGGCACCGGAGCGCGCGATCACGGTGTGTTGATCGAGGAGGAAACCGGTTGGGCGCCACTGGGTTTCTGGCTGTCGCTGCTGCCGTTGATCGTCTGGCTCGACTACTTGGTCATCCGGGTCGGTGTCGCCGAATTGCGGAAGCGGTCCGATCCGAGAGAGGTGCTGGTTTACGCGGCGATTTCGCTGTTTCCGCTGGTCCACCTGATCGGGTTCAGCTCGGCGCCGGTCGCGACGATCTTCCTGATCCACGGTGAGCACAACGTCTTCACCGCGATGCTGACCCTGGCCGACCGTGACATCCTGCTGTATCAGACCGCGCTGTTCGCCATCGGCATGACCGTGCCGATGCTGTTCCGGCTCGTCGCGCGACTCGGCTTGGACAGTGCGTCGCGCAGCCGAAAACGGTTGCTACCACTCTGGTCCGACCTGACCGCCGCCTGCCCGGAGATCGTCTACCGCGAACCAACCCCCGATCTCGGCAGCCGATTCCTGTTGCACCGCACGGTGATCGAGATCCGGGACTGCCTACGCATCCTGTCCCGCTATATCCCGGACGCCGCCTCCGACACCGGCGACACGCACGCCGTCCGGGCCTACGCGATCCAGCTCGCGCACGCCTGTGCCGCCAAGTCCGCAGGCGTACCCGCCTCGGCCGAGGTGCTCGCACTACCCTCCACCGCGGGCGACGTGAGCGCCGAAACCGCCGAACTCACCGCGCTTGCCGCGCACTGGAACCACGCGCGCACCGTCGTGAATCTCCCACGGCGTGCGGCGCACCCCGGCTGATCAGCGGCAAAATGGGTGGAGGGAATGTCAGGGGCGGGCGTAGCGTAGCTCAGTTGGATCGGTCAGCTATGGAAGGGAGGTCCGACGGTGCACGAGAACACGAGGGCGGCTGCTGCGGATCTGCCTGCCGAGCAGGTGCGTGAGCGGGCCGATCTGGTTGCGTGGCGGCGGCGGGATGCGTTGCGGCGCAGTAGCGCCGCGCAGCCGGTGGCGAACAAGCGGCGGTATCGGCGGGGGAGTAAGCATCGGAAGGCGATCGCCGAATCTTGAGTCCGCCGTTTCGGGATTACTCAGGTCGGTGGGCGCAGGGCGGCGAATTCGTCGGTGACGCGGATGCCGGAGTCGGTGTAGCGGTAGACGGCGGCGGGGCGGCCGCCCGCGCGGCCGGGGGCTCGGGTTTTGCCGGTGGGCGTGATTACCTTGCGGCGAGTGAGGACTCGTTGCAGGTTCGTGGTGTCCACGTCGTAACCGAGTGCCGCGCAGTAGATTTCGCGCAGCGTGGACATGGTGAAGTCGGCGGGGGCGAGCGCGAACGCGATGTTGGTGTAGGAGAGTTTGGCGGCGAGGCGGGTGCGGGCATGGTCGACGACAGTGCCGTGGTCGAAGGACATGAGGGGGAGTGCGGAGAGCGGGTGCCAGGCGGTGTCGTCGGGTAGCCGCGGGTCTGCTGTGAGCGGGACCAGGCCGAGGTAGGCCGAGGCGATGCGGCGCGGGGCCGGGACGCGGTCGGGGGCGCTGAAGACCGACAGCTGCTCGAGATGAGCCAGCTCGCGCACATCGACCTTCTCGGCGAGCTGGCGCCGAGCCGAGGTGTCGAGGTCCTCGTCGTCGCGCAACCGGCCGCCTGGAAGCGACCAGGTGCCCTTTTGTGGGTCGAGCGCGCGCTGCCAGAGCAGCACCGCCAATTCGGTCCGATGTCCAGGTGAGCGGCGACCGTTTACCTCGTCTCCGGCGTCGGCAGGGCTGGGACCTGCGGCGATGTTCGCGGGAAAGCGGCGAACCTGGAACACCGCGGTGAGTGATTCGTGGATAGTGCTACTATGGGCCACGTTTTCGATTGTAAGTCGAAAACCTGGTTTAGTGCGAATCGGCGGAGTAGCTGATCGCGCGACGAAGGGAGCCATCATGGCGACGATGGGTGCGAAACTAGCGCCTCCGCTGATGGGGCAGGTGTTCGATGGGCCGTCGGGGTTCGCAGGTGTCGAAGCGACCCCGGAGTGGGCGCAGGAGATCAAGCGACTTGCCCGCGAACGAAACGCGACGATCCTCGCGCATAACTATCAGTTGCCGGAGATCCAGGACGTGGCCGATCACGTCGGCGACTCGCTGGCGCTGTCCCGGATCGCGGCCGAGGCACCGGAGGACACGATCGTGTTCTGCGGCGTGCACTTCATGGCCGAGACCGCGAAGATCCTCAGCCCCGCCAAGACCGTCCTGATTCCCGATCAGCGGGCAGGCTGCTCGCTCGCGGATTCCATTACCGCGGCCGACTTGCGTTCCTGGAAGGCCGAATTCCCGAATGCGGTGGTGGTGTCGTACGTGAACACCACCGCGGAAGTGAAGGCGCTCACCGACATCTGCTGCACCTCGTCCAACGCGGTCGACGTGGTCGCCTCGATCGACCCGGACCGTGAGGTGCTCTTCCTGCCGGACCAGTTCCTCGGCGCGCACGTCAAGCGGGTCACCGGCCGCGAGAACATGCACATCTGGGCGGGCGAATGCCACGTGCACGCCGGCATCAACGGCGACGAGCTGACCGAACAGGCGCGCACCCACCCGGACGCGGACCTGTTCGTGCACCCCGAATGCGGTTGCGCCACTTCGGCGTTGTACCTGGCGGGCGAGGGCGCGTTCCCGGCCGAGCGGGTGCACATCCTGTCCACCGGCGGCATGATCGACGCGGCCAAGCAGGTGCAACAGCACCGTGGCCAATCGACCCAGGTACTGGTCGCCACCGAGATCGGCATGTTGCATCAGCTGCGAAAGGCCGCCCCCGGCATCGACTTCCAGGCCGTGAACGACCGGGCCTCGTGCAAGTACATGAAGATGATCACCCCGGCGGCGCTGCTCCGCTGCCTGGTCGAAGGCCGCGACGAGGTGCACGTCGATTTGGAAACCGCTGCGCGTGGCCGTAATTCGGTGCAGCGGATGATCGAGATCGGCACTCCGGGCGGTGGTGAATGACGCCGACTCCTGCCCTTGCGGCGGTGGTCGGACAGCGGTTTCGGCACAGCACGGTCGTCTCGGCGAAAGCGGGGACGACCGGCCGGACACCCATTCTCGTCGCGGGTGACCCGCGCAACACACAGAGAGGCACGGGCGAATGACTCCAGTGTCGATCGACTGGGAAACCGAAGCCGATCTGGTGGTGATCGGCGGCGGCGTCGCCGGGCTCACCGCGGCGCGCACCGCGTCGCTGCGTGGGCTGCGGGTGCTCACCCTCAGCAAAGGCGGCGCCGCCGATACGTCCACCCAGTACGCCCAGGGCGGGATCGCTGTTGTTGCGCCGCATGGTGATTCGGTGGAATCGCATGTGCACGACACGGTCGAGGCCGGTGCGGGGCTGTGCGACGTCGACGCCGTGCGATCCATCGTCGAGGGCGGGCAGGCCGCGGTCGCGGCGCTGACCGATCTCGGCGCGGTCTTCGATCTCGGCCGGGACGGTCAGATTTCGCGGACCCGCGAGGGCGGGCACAGCACTCGGCGCATCATCCACGCGGGCGGCGATGCCACCGGCGCGGAGGTGCAGCGCGCGCTGAACGCGGCCGGGCTTCCGGTGCTGTTCGGCGCGGCCGCCTGCGAGATCCTCACCGGGCCTACCGGCGTACAGGGTGTTCTCGCGGTGTCCGACAAGGGATTCGGTGTGGTGCATGCGCCGGCGGTGCTGCTCGCGACCGGTGGTCTCGGTCAGCTCTACGCGCTCAGCACCAACCCGCCCGGTGCGACCGCCGACGGTGTCGCGCTCGCGCTGTGGGCCGGAGCCGCGGTGGCCGATCTCGAGTTCGTGCAGTTCCATCCGACCGTGCTGTACACGCCGGGTGGACTCGGACGGCGCCCGCTGATCAGTGAGGCCGTGCGCGGCGAAGGTGGCATTCTGGTTGACTCCGAAGGAGATTCGGTGACGGCCGGGGTGCATCCGCGCGGCGATCTTGCACCGCGCGACGTGGTCTCGCGTGCCGTCGCGGCCCGCATGCGCGCCCTCGGCACCGACCACGTCTACCTCGACGCGCGGGCCATCGACGGTTTCCCGCAACGGTTTCCGACGATCACCGCCTCCTGTCAGGCTGCGGGAATCGATCCGCGCACCGACCTGATCCCGGTTGCCCCGGCGGCGCACTATCAATGCGGTGGTGTGGTGACCGACCCGCACGGCCGCACGAGGGTGCCCGGTCTCTACGCGGCGGGGGAGGTCGCCCGCACCGGTCTGCATGGCGCGAATCGGTTGGCGTCCAACAGCTTGCTCGAAGGTCTTGTCGTCGGCGAACGTGTCGGCGCGGCGGCCGCCGAACGGCTCGGCGAGCGAAGTCGAGTCACCGATATACCTACCCGTGTCGCCGAACGCGCGGATCGTCGTGTGCTGCAGCAACTGATGACCGACCACGCGTCGGTCGTGCGTGACCGCGCCGGTCTGGACGAGGCGATCAAGCGCATGAAAGATGCTGTGACGCAACGCGAAACTGTGGTCGTTAGGGCCGAGTCGAGCTTCGCCGGTCGTGTCGGGGAAACCGAACTGTCAGGGTCGCATGCGACACCCGACACCGAGATCGCCCGGCGTATCGCGGGAATCGAGGACGCGGCACTCACCTTGGCGGCGCGTACTTTGCTGCTCGCCGCCTCTGCCCGCACCGAAAGTCGCGGTTGTCACACCCGTTCCGACCATCCCGACCCCGACGACCGGCTCCGCCACAGCATGTCGGTCGTCCTGGATGAGGACGGACGTCCCCGGCTCGACCCATGAACACCCGACCGGCGAGTGTCGCGGCAAAGAGCGAGAAGCCTTGCCATGGAGTGTCACTCACCCCTGGTACGTACGACGAAGAGATAGAGGAGTGGTTGATGGCTCTGGATAGTGGGTTGGATCGGGATGAGGTCGTTGCCCTCATTCGGAACGCCCTGGACGAGGACTTGCGCTACGGGCCGGACATCACGACCGCGGCGACGGTACCCGCCGACGCGGTGGTGAAGGCGTCCGTGGTGCCGAGGCAGCCGGGGACGGTCGCCGGACTCGATGTCGGATTGCTGGTGTTGGACGAGGTGATCGGCGCGGGGAACTACGAGGTCACCGGACGTGTCGCCGACGGAACCCGGGTCACCCCTGGACAATCCGTGCTCACCGTGGTCGCACCCACCCGCGGCCTGCTCACCGCCGAGCGCACCATGCTCAACCTGGTCTGCCACCTCTCCGGCATCGCCACCGCCACCGCCGCCTGGGTGGACGCGGTCGCGGGCACGGATTGCCAGGTCCGGGACAGCCGCAAGACCCTGCCCGGCCTGCGCGCGCTGCAGAAGTACGCGGTGCGGGTCGGCGGCGGGGTGAACCACCGAATGGGTCTCGGCGACGCCGCCTTGATCAAGGACAACCACGTCGTCGCCGCCGGCTCGGTGGTCGAAGCGCTGCGTGCCGTCCGCGCGTTGGCCCCCGATATCGCCTGCGAGGTGGAGGTGGACAGCCTCGAACAACTCGACGCCGTCCTCGCCGAAAACGTGGAACTGGTGCTGCTCGACAACTTCCCGCTCTGGCAGACCCAGGCCGCCGTGCAGCGCCGCAACGCGACGGCGCCGAAGACGAAACTGGAATCCTCCGGTGGACTTAGCCTCGACGTCGCCGCCGAGTACGCGGGGACCGGCGTCGACTACCTCTCCGTCGGCGCCCTCACCCACTCGGTGCGGGTGCTCGACCTCGGGCTCGACATGTAGCGAACGGCGTTTGTGATGGATCGAGGGGGAACTGGTGTAAGTGGGCTCTCGGCCGATGCCGCCACCAGTTCCCCATGATCATTCGTCCAACTGGAGCCGTGGGCGGCTGAACTCGGGGATTCTCGCGGGGGAGTGGCGTGTCTGACGCTGGTTGGGCGGTCGCGGCCCCAGCTGTTAGCCGAGTATTTGCCATGGCCGGGTATCCTGCGGCGATGACTGGTGGCCGTCGCTCACTCGCGTGGTTGTTGTCGATCGTGACCGTGCTGGCCGCGTCGTGGCTTGCCGCACCGTCGGCGTCTGCCGAGCCCGACTGTGCTGGCGATGTGGCCGTGCGGTCGATCGCCGCCGTCGTCGATGGCGAACAGGCGACCGGGCGGATCTATGAGCCGTATCGGTGCGATCCCGGTGATCTCAGTCCCCGCGGCCTCATCGTCGCGGTGCATGGTTATAGCGAGACGGCCGCCTCCTATCCCGACGTCATGGCAGGGATCGCCCGGCGTACCGGCGCCGCGCTGCTGACGCTGGATCAGCGTGCCGAAAACAGCGTGTGGAAGCCAGGCGAGTTCAGCCCCTGGGCCGGTTGGCATGACACGGTGGCCTTTACGCAGCAGTACAAGGCCGAGCACCCATCGATCGGCAAGACGGTGCTGTGGGGGTGGAGCCAGGGCGGCTTGACGGCCGGGTTGGCATCGGCGTACGGGCCCGCTGGGCTGTTCGACTACGTGGTGGATGCCTTCGCGCCGACGAATGTCATCGACTACTGGAATCTGACCAGCGTGCTCTTTCCGGTGCAGCACGGGCAGATCGAGCGTGACGCGGGTGGTTGCACGCCGCAGGAGTGTCCGCAGGCGTACGCCGACCGCTCCCTGGTCGCCGTCGCGCCGAAGTTGCAGGCGGATCGAATCTTCTTGATCCACGGGCTTTTTGACGTGGATGTGCCGTACCAGCATTCGGTCGACTTCAAGAACGCGCTGGCGGCGGCGGGCAAGCCGTACTCGATGTACACGGTGGTCACCGATCGCGGTCCCGACGGGAGCATCCAACCCGGCGTGCACGACGTCGGTCCGACGTGGCAACAGGGCATCTGCGTGGTCGAACGGGTCGCAGAGGGGCTGGAGCCGGTGGACGGCGCGTCCCGCGACTACGTCATCAACGTGCTCGCCGGTGTCGACACCGCGCCCCCGCCACCGCCGGGCACTAACTGCGCGGCGTGATCAAGCGGTCAGTTCGCGTTGCAGCGGAGTGCGGAAGCGGGGGATAGCGCGCACGTCACCGAACCATTCGGTGGTGCGCGCGGCTTCCGCCTCGATCATCGCCGTGGCGTCGGCGCCCACGTCTTCCAGTAGGCGATAGACGATTTCGCCGTCCGTGCGCTGCGCCCAACCGCCGACGATGCGCCCGTCCCACCAAATGGTCGGTCCGATATTGCCATTGGTGTCGAACAGGGCCGGTGCGTGCGGGCCGAGGTACCAGTCGCGGGACTGCCAGCCCATCGGGGTCGGATCGAGGGCGGGCAGCAATGCGGCCCAAGGTTCAGGTGCCGCAACGGGTTCCGCGTCGTCGGCAAGCAGAAGTCCAGTGGTGCCATTCAAATCGACCTCGACCACATCGAGATCGGCGAGCGCCTTGCGGGTTTCACCGAGGCCCCAGCCGGTCCACCACTTGAGGTCGGTGATCGGGGCGGGGCCGAAGGTGTGCAGCCATTGCCGGAGTAGTTCGGCGCGTGCCTGTTCGGCGGGCAGCGCCGGAACCCCTTCCGGCAGCCAGGATTCGATGGGTTCCCAGGTGTATTGGCTGCTGGTCCAGCTGCCGTTCGGGCGGCCGCGGACGATGCGGCCTTCGCAGCCGAGGGTCACCAGCACCCAGGTGGTGATGTTGGTCGGCTTCGAATACGCCTTCTCCGGAGCGGTATTCACTTGCGTGCGCAGCCGGGGCACGAGCTTGCTCAGCTGAACGCCGGTGGCCGCGCCCTTGGCGAGCAGCGCGTCATGCGTTTCCGCCTCGACCTCCGCGAGCCAACCCCACACGTCGCCCTCGACGGCGCCGGACTGCTCGATGTACTTGCCGTAGGTGCGACGTTGCTTGTGCGCCAACGCATCCGCGCACGACGCCTGCAGCACCGGGACCAGCTCGACCGGTGCGACGTACATGGTGCGCCGCATCGCGAGCATGCGCAGCAACGTCCGGTCGTCGTAGAGCGCCTGCTCCACATCAGCCGGGCGGGCGGTGTTGCTGCGTGCCCCGACCGACAGATACACCGTCGCCGGATCGGTCGCGTGCAGCACCACCAGCGACCGGACGATCTCGGCGACCTGATCGGTCCGGGTCGGCGCCGCGAGCCGGTGCCGCACGGACAACCGAGCCCGTCGCTCGGCCACATCAATCGAACGCATAAGCGAATCTTAGCGTTCGACGGTTCGGTCAGAGTCCAAAGTCCTGCGGGTTCAGTCGCAGCGTCTGGCAGGCCGCGCGGACGGCGGCGATCTCGGACTCGTCGAAGTTGCCGTCCGCGTTGCCGATCATGATGCCGATCCGGATCACCGCGTCGGCCTCGGTCGGCTTGCTCGCCGCCTTGCCGATCTGCTGCAGGACGTGCGCGCGGCCGAAGGCGGGATCGCTGGTCAGGCGGTCGCAGTTGTCCTCGAACCGGGCTTCGCCGAACAGTCTCGGCCGCAAAAAGATTCGGCGTCAGTCCGCCGGTTCCCAGGCGCGGACCAGGTCGAGCAGGCCGGGGAAGCGGGCGTCGAGGTCGTCGATCCTGACCTTGCTGCGGCGTTCGAGTCCGTACCGCTGCTGCCTGGTCACGCCCGCCTCGCGCAGCACCCGGAAGTGGTGGGTGAGTGTGGATTTCGGTCGGTCGATGTCGAACCAGCCGCAGGAGCGGTCGGTGTCGGGGGATTCGATCAGCAGCTTCTGAATCATGGTCAGCCGCAGGGGATCGCTGAGCGCGGCGAGCACCTGGTCGAGGCGCAGGTCGGCGCGGTCGGGCTCGGGGAGCCGGGTATCGGGGGCTGCGGTGGCCGCTGGCATCGGGTCTCCTGAGGTCGTCTGCGCCTTGTACGTGTTTTATCGTACTAGATGCTAAGTTCGACTCCGGTCGTACAAGTACGAGAAAAGTCGAACTAGTGGAGGTTGGCATGACGATCGCGGTGGACCGGGAGTTGGTGGAACGGTCGAGGAACGGCATCGTGTGGCTGGCGGCATGGCCGGTGATGGCGGTGTTCGTGCTGTCGAACGCGGCGACACCGCTGTATGTGGTGTGGCAGCGCCAGCTCGGCTTCTCCTCCGGCACGCTGACGGCGATCTTCGCCAGCTACATCGCCGGACTGCTCGGCGCGCTGCTGGTCGCCGGTGTGGTGTCGGATCGGGTCGGGCGTAAGCCGGTGCTGCTGCCCGCGATAGCGCTGGCGATGGTGGCGTGCGTGCTGTTCGCCACCGCGAGTTCGGTTGCGGTGCTTGCTGTCGCGCGGTTGCTCACCGGAATCGCGGTGGGTGCGGCGGTGTCCGCGGGGATGGCGGCGGTGACCGATGTCGGTGGGTCCGCGCGCAAACGGCTTGCGGCGCTGGCCGCTTCGTCGGCGATGGTGTTGGGCGCCGGGTTCGGGCCGCTGCTGTCCGGTGTGCTGTCGGAGACTGTGCCCGGGCCGACGGTCACCATCTTTATTGTCGAAATCGCGCTGCTCGCCTCGGCTTTCGTGGTGGTGGCCCGGCTGGATCTGCCCAAGGGCGCGGGCGGTCGCGGCCCGTGGATTCGGATTCCCGCGGTGGCGCCGGGTGGGCGGACGGCGATGCTGCTCGGTATCGCGGTGTTCGCGCCGGGGATCACGTCCACCTCGTTCGTGCTGTCACTGGGTCCATCCCTGCTCGCGCACCTGCTCGGCGCCACCAATCGAGTGATCGCGGGCGCGCTGGCCTTCGTGATGTTCCTCGGCGCCACCGGCATTCAGTTCGCCGCGCGACGACTACGGGTCCGCACCATCCTGCTCGGTGGCGCGGTCGCCACAACAACAAGCATGCTGACACTGATCCTGTCCCTGCAACTATCGTCACTCGCCCTGTTCGGTACAGCCGCCATCCTCGCCGGAATCGGCCAGGGCTTAGGCCAATTCGGCGGCCTCACCGCCATCAGCACCACCGTCCCCGCCGACCGCCTAGCCGAAGCCAACGCCGCCCAAAACGTCGGCGGCTACCTCCCCGCCGCCATACTCCCACTGAGCGCAGGCTTCCTCAGCGACACAATCGGTTTGACCAGCGGCGCAACAGCTTTCGCGATCGTAGTAATCGCGGCCGCTATCGGGGGCGGTGTTCTGGTCGGTCTTCGATCGACTGCGCCGAGTACCGCCAGGCGGTAGGCCCGACGTTCGCATCTGGGCACCGCCGACCGAAGGCGACGCCGCCGAGTGCGTCCCCGTCGGCCACCGATTCAGGTGATCACTCGGTCAGGCGCTGCCCGGCCCATCGGTCGGCGAATCGGCACTCAGCCACCACAGGAGATCGAGGCGAGTCATACGGTCGCTAAAAGATCTCGAGCAGCGACCATTTGACTCACTTGATCTTGAATGCTCGACAACGCCACCACAGCCAGATGACCACCTCGGGAACGTGGCATCGCGCACCTGACGTGCGCCTAAAGCCGGGTACGGCAGGCGACGCGCCCACACTACTTACAGGAATACCTGGGTGGGTCTTCAGCTCACTGGGCTGGTTGCGTCGAGAGTTCTTAGCTGTACTCACCCGGTAGGTGTACCTGTCCCAGGGAATGACCGAGTAGTGCTGAGCGCGTCGGGTGCCGTACCCGGCTTTCTCTTCCGCAGCCTGGGATGGGCAACGCCTGAGTTCCAGCGTGCGGACTGGCTGTGGTCCCGTTGACTGAGCTTCCGGGATCGAGGCGAGTCAAATGGTCATTGGCGAGTTGAGGTGAGTCATATGGTCGCTGTTGGAGATCGTTTAGCGACCATATGACTCGCCTCGATGGGGTCCGGGCGGGTGCGGTGGTGGCGTGCCCTATTTCGCCAGTGCGTGTCGGCATGGTGGAGTCCACACGTGGCAGTGTCGCCGATGGGAACAGGATCGTGACTGGCTGCGGTTGACGTTGACAAGATCGATGATGAAGTGAGGGTGAGATGGTGTCGCAGTGCGCTTTGCGTATAACGGGCGGGGTGCGGTCATGAGCAAGCCGACTGACCCGCCTTACCGCTGGAATGGGGCGGAGCTGGATCTTGACGGGTATCTGGCGCGTATCGGGTTCGATGGGGAGCGTGCGCCGACGGTTGAGACATTGCGGAAGTTGGTCTACGCGCATACCACTACGATTCCGTTCGAGAATCTGGAGATCATTCTCGGCCGCCCTATTCTGCTCGACCTGGAGTCGTTGCAGGACAAGATGATTCGGCATCGTCGTGGCGGCTACTGCTATGAGCAGGTCGGCTTGTTCGCGGCCGCGCTGGAACGGCTCGGGTTCGGCGTCACCGCGCTGAGTGCGCGGGTCACGATGGGGGCGGACGAGGGTGTGCGTCCGGCGACCCACGCTCTGCTGCGAGTGGCCACCGGTGACGACGATCGAGTGTGGTTGTGTGACGTGGGATTCGGCTCCGGTCCGCTCGAACCGTTCGAATTGTCCACGGAAGTAAGCGAATTCACGGCGGGTGATTGGCGGTTCCGGCTGGAGCTGACCCGGGGCGAGCTGGACAGCGACCTGTGGGTGCTGCACCAGTTCGGCAAGGAGGGCTGGATCAGCCGCTACACCTTCGCGATGACCCCGCAGTACCGCATCGACTTCGCCGTCGGCAACCACTTCGTCTCGACATCGCCGCGTTCGCCGTTCACCACCCGCCCCTACGCACAGCGCTTCACCCCCGATGTCCACCGCACCGTCGACGGCACCACCCTGACCGCCGAACGCCCGGACGGAACCAGCGAGACGCGCCTGATCGAGGCGACCGAACTGCCGAAGATCCTGGCCGAGGAATTCGATATCGTCCTCACCGACGCCGACGCATCCGCCCTGGTCACGGGCTCCTGACGCAGGCACGCCGGCGGTCGACCCCGGTGCGGCCTCTCCCACTGCGTCGGGGTCGACCGTTACAGTCGGCGGGGTGCGTACCCGCCGGAATTACCTCGTCCTGTTCGCCGCACCCGCGCTCGTGCTCGCCGCCTGCTCATCGGGCCCGAACCAGCCCGACACCGTTGCAGGCAAGTTCGCCGACGCGCTGAACCGCGACGACGTCGCGGCCGCGGCGGGGCTCACCGACGATCCGACGAAGGCCTCCGACGCCCTCGGCAAGCTATACGACGGCCTGGGCAAACAGGTGCACTTCGACGTCCGCTCGACCGACAAGAACACCTTCACGCTGGCCGCCACCTGGAAGCTCGGCAAGGACGGCAAGTCCGAGTGGACCTACACGACCACCGGCACCGCGGACGACGGCGGCAACGGCTGGAAGGTCAAGTGGAACCCGGACACGGTCGCGCCGGGTCTCTCGGCGGGCCCGCTGAGCTACAGCCCGGTCTATCCGCAGCCCGCCCGCATCCTGGATTCCACCGGCGGCAATCTGATGACCCAGCAGGTGGTCACGCTGGTGAACGTGAGCCAGGGCGCCGACACCGCCGCGCTCGCCGGGCTGCTCGGCCCGATCTCGCCCGATATCACCGCGCAGTCGCTGCAGCAGGATCTTGCTGGGGCGCAAGGGAAACCGATCACCGCGATCAGCCTGCGCGACACCGACCTCGCGCCGATCCAGCCGCAGCTGGCCGCCATGTCCGGCGTCACGCTCGCGCCGCAGACCCGCCTGCTCACCACCGACAAGTCCCTCGCGTCGCCGACCCTGTCGGGACTGGCCGAGCTGTGGCAGAAGAACGCCGACGACAACGCGGGCTGGGCGGTGCGCGCGCAGACCGGTGACGGCACGCAGCGCGTCGGCGGCCAGGACCCCAAACCGACCGCCGACATCACGTCCACCCTCGATATCGACCTGCAGCAGGCGGCCGAGGCGGCGCTCGCGCCGATCACCCAGCCCGCGGCGATCGTCGCGCTGCAACCGTCCACCGGCAATGTCGTCGCGGTCGCGCAGAACAGCCCCGCCGACGCGCAGGGTCCGATCGCGCTCACCGGCCTGTACCCGCCGGGTTCGACCTTCAAGACGGTCACCGTCTCGGCCGCGCTGCAAGCGGGCACGGTCACCCCGGACACGGTGCTGCCCTGCCCCGGCGTCGCGGATATCGAGGGCCGCAAGATCCCCAACGACAACAACTTCGACCTCGGCCAGGTCCCGCTGCACACCGCGTTCGCCAAGTCGTGCAATACCACGATGGGCGAGCTCGGGGTGAAACTGCCCGCCGACGCGCTGACGAACGCGGCCGCACAACTGGGTCTCGGCATCGACTACGTCACACCCGGCCTGACCACCGTGACCGGCAAGGTGCCGTCCGCGGACACCCCGGCACTGCGGGTCGAATCCGCGATCGGGCAGGGGCAGGTGACCGCGACACCGTTCGGCATGGCACTGGTCGCCGCGTCCATCGCGCACGGTTCGGTGCCGGCGCCGACGATCGTCAAGGGCCAGCCCGGTACGCCGGACAAGACACCGGCCCCGCTGCCCGCGAACATCGCCGACCAGGTCAAGGCCATGATGCGCGAGACGGTCACCGCCGGAACCGCGTCCCAGTTGCGCGATATCCCCGGCTTGCTCGGCAAGACCGGCACCGCGGAATTCATCGACGACACGCACGCGCACGGCTGGTTCGTCGGCATCCGGGATGACCTGGCGTTTGCCGTATTCATCAACGACGCGAACAGCTCGACGCCCGCCGTCGACGCGGCCGGACGGATGCTTCGCGCGGCGCGCTAGCCACGGCGCGCCGATGTGGGCGGAGAATATGCCCGTGCTGGCGCGGACCGAAGTCTCGCGGCCAGCTACACTCGTCCCCGGACCGCGTCTGTAAGCAATAAGCGGGATGTCACGATTTCGAGAAGGTTCGGAGTAGGCGCCATCGATACCGGTCAGTTGATCGCGGAGCATTACCGCCTGGTCGAGCGGATTGGTAGCGGCGGCACAGGTGTAGTTTGGCGTGCCATCGACGAGCGTCTGCAACGCTCGGTGGCCGTCAAGCAGATCCACATCAAGCCGAGCCTGCCCGAGGCCGAGCGCGATGTGGTGCGCCAACGCGCCATTCGGGAGGCGCGCAACGCCGCCCGATTCCAGCATCCGAACGCCATCGTGGTGTTCGACATCACCGAGCATCAGGGTGATCCCTGCCTGGTGATGGAGTACCTGAAGTCCAACAGCCTGGCCGGCGTGCTTTCCGCGCAGGGCCCGCTGCCGTTGACGCAGGTCGCGCGGATCGGTGAGCAGGTCGCCTCGGCGCTGATCGCCGCGCATGACGCGGGCATCGTGCATCGCGACGTGAAGCCGGGCAACATCCTGCTCGACGACCACGGCACCGTGAAGATCACCGACTTCGGCATCTCCCGCGCCGCCGGTGACGTCACGCTCACCGAAACCGGCCTGATCTGCGGCACCGCCGCCTACCTCGCACCCGAGATGGCGCGTGGCGCGGACCCGACCCCGGCCTCGGACGTATTCGCCTTGGGCGCAACGCTTTTCCACGCGCTGGAGGGCGAACCGCCATACGGCGCGAACGCCAACCCGCTCGCGGTGCTGTACGCCGCGGCCAACGGTCAGGTCAGCGAACCGCGAAACGCCGGTCCCGCAACGGATTTCCTGCTCGACCTGCTCAGCCCGGAACCGCAGGATCGGCCGACCATGCGCGCGGCGCTCGATCATCTCGCCGCGTTCGCCGACTCCGGTCCCGCGCCGGTGGCCGCCGGATTCGTGCCCGCCAGTGAGGCTTTCGTGCGTCGCCGCAACGGGGCGCCGGAATCGGCGACGCGCGCGCTGCGTCCGTCGGCGGTGTCCGCGCCGGTGCATCAGCCGACCGAACGGCAGCCGCGTCCGCAGCAGCACGCACAGCGGCCGCAGCACGCGCCGCGACGGGCCGCGCAGTCGAACACGGCGACCCATCCGCGCACCGCGGCCCAGCCGCGACCGGTGCCGCGCAAGTCCGGTGGCAAGAGCAAGGCCATCATGATCGGCGCCGTGATCGGTGCCGTCGTGGCGGTGGCGGCGATTCTCATCGGCGCGCTGAGCCAGAAGAGCTCGAATTCGCCGACGGTACAGGCGGGTCCGCCGTCGACGAGTTCATCGGCCGGTGGCACGACCTCCGCTCCGCCGTCCGGCGCGCCCGGCAAGACCACCAGCGATGGCCCGGTCACCGAGATGCCCGCCGGAGCGCTGGTGAAGCAGTTCTACGACGACGCGAGCGGATCGTGGTCCATCCTGACGCCCGCGGCGCAGAAGGTCTATGGCACCGAGACCGCGTTCCGTACGTACTGGGACGCGCACACCGTCGAGAACTTCGCCAGCATCCGCGCGGCAGGCCCCAACAACCCGGACGGCTCGCTCGACATCAAGCTGGCCAGCCTGATCGTCGACGGCCAAGACAAGCCGATAACCCTTCGAGTGGTCAGCTCCGGTGGCAAGCTGCTCCTCGACAGCGACACCCGCTTCCCCAACCTTTCCTGAAAGGGCTGCGACCAGGAGCGTCGCTGAGCTGCGGCTTAGACGCGGGCTCGGCTGAGCGGCCCGCGAGGATAACCGCTGGCGTCGGCACACTAGGCTGGTAGCTGCAACTTTCCTGTTGCGGATTCGGCTGAGGACAAGGATCGACACCACATGACTACCCGCATCGAGCTCGCCCGCGTTGATCTGCGCGGTCGCACTCCCACTGTTGCCGAGCTGCGCACCGCGCTGCCGCGCGGGGGAGTCGACGTGGACTCGGTGCTGCATCAGGTGCGACCGGTGGTCGAGGCGATCCGCGATCGTGGCGTCGCGGCGGCGCAGGAGTACAGCGAGCAGTTCGATGGGGTGCGCCCGGCGACGGTGCGGGTCGCCGCGGCCGAGCTGGAAAAGGCGCTGACCGAGCTGGATCCCGCCGTGCGTGCCGCGCTGGAGGAATCCATCGCCAGGGCCAGGAAGGTGCACGCGGATCAGCGGCGCACCGACAAGACCACCGAGGTGGTGCCCGGCGGCACGGTGACCGAGCGCTGGGTGCCCGTTGAGCGGGTCGGGCTGTACGTGCCAGGTGGCAATGCTGTTTACCCGTCGAGCGTGGTGATGAACGTGGTGCCCGCGCAGACCGCTGGCGTCGGGTCGCTGGTGGTTGCCTCGCCGCCGCAGGCGCGGTTCGGTGGGTTGCCGCACCCGACGATCCTGGCCGCCGCGCAGTTGCTCGGCGTGGACGAGGTGTGGGCGGTCGGCGGCGCGCAGGGTGTGGCGCTGCTGTCCTACGGCGGCGTCGATACCGACGGCGCCCAGCTGGAGCCGGTCGACCTGATCACCGGGCCAGGCAACATCTACGTGACCGCCGCCAAGCGGCTGTGCCGCGGCCTGGTCGGCATCGATGCCGAGGCGGGGCCGACCGAGATCGCGATCCTGGCCGACGCGACCGCCGACCCGGTGCACGTGGCGGCAGACCTGATCAGTCAGGCCGAGCACGATGTGCTCGCGGCCAGCGTGCTGGTCACCGACAGCGCGGAACTGGCCGACGCGGTGGACGCGGCGCTCAGCAGGCAGATGACCGTAGTGAAGCACGCCGACCGAGTGACGGAAGCGTTGCGCGGCAAGCAGTCCGGCACGGTGCTCGTCGATGACATCGAGCAGGGCCTGCGCGTGGTGAACGCCTACGCGGCCGAGCACCTCGAGATCCAGACCGTCGACGCCGCCGCGGTGGCCGCCCGAGTACGCAGTGCCGGAGCGATTTTCGTCGGCGCGTACGCACCGGTGAGCCTCGGCGACTACTGCGCCGGTTCCAATCACGTGCTGCCGACGGCCGGATGTGCCAGGCACTCCTCGGGTTTGAGCGTGCAGACGTTCCTGCGCGGCATCCACGTCGTCGACTACACCGAGGCGGCGCTCAAGGATGTCGCCGGTCACGTTGTCGCGCTGGCCAATGCCGAGGACCTGCCCGCGCACGGTCAGGCCGTGCAGGCACGTTTCGAGGCGCTGTCATGAGTCGGCAGGCCACCGTGCCCGGCGCGGACATCAGCCTGGACGACCTACCGCTGCGGGACAACCTGCGCGGCAAGAAGCCTTATGGCGCACCACAATTGACGGTACCGGTGCAGCTGAACACCAACGAGAACCCGCACCCGCCGAGCACGGCGCTGATCGACGATGTCGCCGAGTCCATTCGGATCGCCGCCGCCGACCTGCACCGCTACCCGGACCGGGACGCGGTGGCACTGCGCGCCGACCTGGCCGAATACCTCAGCAGGCAAACGGATGTCGCGGTGGACACCGATAACGTCTGGGCGGCAAACGGTTCCAACGAGATCCTGCAGCAGCTGCTGCAGGCGTTCGGCGGACCTGGCCGCAGCGCACTGGGTTTCGTGCCGTCGTACTCGATGCACCCGATCATCTCCGAGGGCATCGACACCGAATGGGTCGAGGCCAAGCGCAACGCGGATTTCTCCCTCGACATCGACTACGCGGTGGCCGCCATCGCGGAGCGTTCGCCGAACGTGGTGTTCGTGACCAGCCCCAATAACCCGACCGGACACAGCATTGCGCAGGATGATCTCGCGCGGATCCTGGCTGCCGCGCCGGGCATCGTGGTGGTCGACGAGGCCTACGGTGAGTTCTCCGCGCGGCCGAGCGCGATCGCGCTGATCGACCGGTTCCCCGCGAAGCTGGTGGTGACCAGGACCATGAGCAAGGCGTTCGCCTTCGCAGGTGGTCGCCTCGGCTACCTGGTCGCCGCGCCCGCGGTGATCGACGCGATGCTGCTGGTGCGGTTGCCGTACCACCTGTCGGTGGTCACTCAGGCGGCCGCGCGGGCGGCGCTGCGGCACGCCGACGAAACCCTCGGCAGCGTCGCCGAACTCGCCGCGCAACGCGATCGGGTCGCGGCGGCGCTGGCCGAGATCGGCTTCGACGTGATCCCGAGCGACGCGAACTTCCTGCTGTTCGGCCGGTTCACCGACGCGGCCGCGAGCTGGCAGCGCTACCTGGACCACGGTGTGCTGATCCGCGACGTCGGCATTCCCGGCTACTTGCGCACCACCATCGGGCTGGCCGCGGAGAACGACGAACTCCTGCGGGTCAGCCGCGTCCTGGTGCACACCGACCTCACGCCCCGATGAATCCGCCTGTGGAGGAAGCAATCATGAACAGAACCGCGCGGGTGGAGCGCGTCACCAAAGAGTCCAGCATCGTGGTCGAGCTGGACCTGGACGGCACCGGCAAGACCGAGATCGCCACGGGCGTCCCGTTTTACGATCACATGCTGACCGCGCTCGGCGCGCACGCCAGCTTCGACCTGACCGTGCGTGCCGAGGGCGATATCGAGATCGAGGCGCACCACACGGTGGAGGACACCGCGATCGTATTCGGCCAGGCCCTGGGAAAGGCGTTGGGCGACAAGGTGGGTATCCGCCGGTTCGGTGACGCCTACATTCCGATGGACGAGACCTTGGCACACGCCGCGGTCGACGTGTCCGGACGTCCCTACTGCGTACACATCGGTGAGCCCGAACACCTGCTGCACGCCGTGATCCCCGGCTCCGGTCCTGGCGCACCGTATTCCACCGTGCTGAACCGCCACGTCTTCGAGTCGATCGCGTTGAACGCCCGCATCGCGCTGCACGTGCGCGTGCTGTACGGCCGCGACCAGCACCACGTCACCGAGGCCGAATTCAAGGCGGTGGCAAGGGCTTTGCGTGCCGCGGTCGAACTCGACCCGCGGGTGCAGGGTGTTCCCTCGACGAAGGGGACCTTGTGAGCGAGCGTCAGCGAGCGAACCAGAGATACAGCCTGCCCAGAGGCACGACGGAGCCGAGCGTCAGCGAGGCGGAGTCGTGACGCTGAAGTCTGTCGCGCTGCTCGATTACGGCTCGGGCAATCTGCACTCGGCCGAGCGTGCGCTGGTTCGGGCGGGCGCGAAGGTCGAGGTGACCGCCGATCCGGAGATCGTGCTTGCCGCCGACGGTCTGGTCGTGCCCGGTGTCGGCGCCTACGCGGCCTGCATGGCTGGACTGCGAAAGGTGCGGGGCGAGCGCATGATCGGGCAGCGACTGGCCGGTGGCCGCCCGGTGCTCGGCATCTGTGTCGGCATGCAGATCCTGTTCGAGCGCGGCGTGGAATTCGGCGTGCGGACCGAAGGCTGCGCGGAATGGCCAGGCGTGGTGGAACGGCTGTCCGCTCCGGTGCTGCCGCACATGGGCTGGAACACCGTGTCCGCGCCGCGCGACAGCGTGCTGTTCGCGGGCATGGACGACGACACTCGCTTCTATTTCGTGCACTCCTACGCCGCCCAAACCTGGGATCTTCCGCCCGGCGAGCACTTCGCCACCCCGAAACTGACCTGGGCCGAGCACGGCGTGCCGTTCCTCGCCGCGGTGGAGAACGGGGCGCTCTCGGCGACCCAGTTCCACCCGGAGAAGTCCGGCGACGCCGGGGCTCAGCTACTGCGCAATTGGGTGCGGACGCTGTAACCCGAACGGGCCTAGTCGGTTTCGGCCCGGTTGACCAGCCAGCGTCCGTTCACGTTCTCGACGGTGCACAGCAGCGACATCTTGTTGGTCTTCGGCATGCCATCGGTGGCGTCGCTGGTCGTCGTCCGTACCACGCTGACGGTCACGTCCGCGTGGGTGTCGTCGCCGGAAACGATCCGGCAGTCCACCGAATCGACCGTCGCGCGCGTGTGACTCGCGGTGGCGTTCGCCTGAATGGTCGGCCTGGCCTGCTCGAATTCCGCGCGGAACGCCCCGGTCGTGATGCCGAGCATCCGGCCGGCGTGCTCATCGAAGTTCGCGTAGTCGTAGGTTCCCGCGATATTGCCGAAGTCGCACCCGGCCAGCCGCGCCTCCTCGGGCGGGGCGGCCGCGGCGGTCTGCGCGGTGGCGAGCACCGCGGTGCAGGTGGCTGCCGAAATCAAAAGCACGGCAGGGAGGGTCGAGCGCGACATACGAGATCCCTAGGGAGAGTACGGAGTAGGCGTTCGGAGTGATCGCCGAGGCGAGACACTACCGGCGTTTCCCTGGGAGCGGGGGCGGTCCGCTGGAGCAGGCTCAGCGGTCCATGACGGACAGGGGCGGGTGCCGGTCAACGTTCACATATTGTGGGTGTGACCAACAAGAGTTAGATTGCTGCCATGGAGATCTCGCACGAGGGTGCTCCCGCCAGGCTGCGGGCGCTGCCCACCCGGCTGGTCAATCAAGTTGCCCTCGTCGCCAATCGGGCGACCGAGCGGGCGCTGAGCGCCACCGGCTCCCGGCGCTACCACTACGCACTGCTCGCCGCGCTTGGCGAATTCGGTTCGATCAGCCAGGCCGACCTGGGCCGACGCACGCGCATCGACCGCAGCGACATCGTCGCCACCGTCAACGAGCTGGCCGACCGCGGCTTCGTCGAGCGCAGCCCGGACTCGGGCGACCGCAGGCGCAAGATCGTCACCATCACCGCGGCGGGCATGGCCCATCTCACCGAGCTGGATGAGCGGCTGGCCGGTGCCCAGGACGAACTGCTGGCCGGGCTGAACCCGGCCGAGCGTGCTGAACTCGTCCGACTACTCACGCGCATCCTCGATCGGTGACCCAGCTCCTATCTGCGCAGGCCGGGGACCGGCCGGGTGGGGCGAACCACTAGGCTCACTCGGGTGAGTCTTGTGCTGCTACCCGCTGTCGACGTTGCCAATGGAGAGGCTGTGCGCCTCGTGCAGGGGGAGGCCGGTAGCGAAACCAGCTACGGCTCGCCGCGCGACGCGGCCCTGGAATGGCAGCGTGCCGGCGCGGAGTGGGTGCATCTGGTCGATCTCGACGCGGCGTTCGGTCGTGGCTCGAATCGCGAACTGCTGGCCGGTGTTGTCGGCGAACTCGACGTCAAGGTTGAGCTGTCCGGCGGCATCCGCGACGACGAAACCCTGGAGGCCGCACTGGCCACCGGTTGCGCCCGAGTGAACCTCGGCACCGCCGCGCTGGAGGATCCGGTGTGGTGCGCCAAGGCCATCGCCAGGCACGGCGAGCGCGTCGCGGTCGGCCTCGACGTGCGCATCATCGACGGTGACTACCGGCTGCGCGGGCGCGGCTGGGTCAGCGACGGCGGCGACCTGTGGGAGGTGCTCGAGCGCCTGGAGCGCGACGGCTGCTCGCGCTATGTGGTCACCGACGTCACCAAGGACGGCACGCTGACCGGCCCGAACTTGGACCTGCTTCGCGAGGTGTGCAACGCCACCGATGCGCCGGTCATCGCCTCCGGCGGCGTCTCGACCATCGACGACCTGGTCGCGATCGCCGAACTGGTGCCCGAGGGCGTCGAGGGTTCGATCGTTGGCAAGGCGCTCTACGCGGGCCGGTTCACGCTGCCCGAGGCGCTGGCCGCGGTGAGATGAGCCAGGACCTATCGGCACTGCTCGCTGTCGCACGCGAGATCCTGGACTCGGTCACCTCCCGTTTCATCGAGGGGGTCGGCGCGCCGAGCGCGGTCACCAAGGGCCGCAACGACTTTGCCACCGAACTCGACCTGGAGCTGGAGCGCACCATCTCCGCCCAGTTGGAGCAGCGCACCGGAATCAAGGTGCACGGTGAGGAATTCGGCGGCCCACAGCTCGTCTCGGGCACCGCGTGGGTGCTCGATCCGATCGACGGAACCTTCAATTACTCGTCCGGACACCCACTTTCGGGCATGCTGCTCGCGCTGGTGCACGACGGCGAGCCGGTGCTCGGCCTGACCTGGCTTCCGCTGCTCGGTCAGCGATACGCCGCGATCGAGGGCGGACCAGTCCTGCTGAACGGCCAACCGTTGCCGCCGTTGCCGCACGGGAAGCTGGCCGAGGCGATGATCGGGTTCGGCGCGTTCAATGTCGATGCGCGAGGGCGGATTCCGGGGCAGTTCCGATTCGATCTGCTCGGACCGCTCAGCAGGCTCTCCTCCCGCGTGCGGATGCACGGCTCCACCGGCATCGACCTCGCGTTCACCGCGTCCGGTGTGCTCGGCGGGGCCATCGTGTTCGGCCATCATCCGTGGGACAACGCCGCGGGCGTCGCGCTGATCCGCGCCGCGGGCGGGGTGGTCACCGACCTGGCCGGTGCGCCGTGGACCATCACCTCGGGCTCGGTGCTCGCCGCCGCGCCCGGCGTGCACGAGGAGCTGCTCGAAATGATCTGCACGGTGGCCGATCCGGCGACCGCGGAGGAAGGGTGAGGCAATGACGTTGGCGGTACGCGTTATTCCGTGTCTTGATGTCGACGCGGGCCGGGTGGTCAAGGGCGTGAACTTCGAAAACCTGCGTGACGCTGGCGATCCCGTCGAACTGGCCGCGACCTACGACGCGCAGGGCGCCGACGAGCTGACCTTCCTCGACGTCACCGCGTCCACCGGTGATCGCGGCACCATGATCGACGTGGTGACCCGCACCGCCGAGCAGATCTTCATCCCGCTCACCGTCGGCGGCGGGGTACGCACCGTCGAAGACGTCGACCGGCTGCTGCGCGCCGGCGCCGACAAGGTCTCGGTCAACACCGCCGCCATCGCGCGGCCCGAGGTGCTGCGCGAGATGTCGGAGCGCTTCGGCTCGCAGTGCATCGTGCTGTCCGTCGACGCGCGCACGGTGCCAGCCGGACAGCCGGCCACCGCCTCCGGCTGGGAGGTCACCACGCACGGCGGCAAACGCGGCACCGGCATCGACGCCGTCGAATGGGCAACGCGCGGAGCCGAATTGGGCGTCGGCGAGATCCTGCTCAACTCGATGGACGCCGACGGCACCAAGGCGGGCTTCGACCTCGCGATGATCCGCGCCGTCCGCGCCGCGGTCACCGTCCCGGTCATCGCCAGCGGCGGCGCGGGCGCCGTCGAACACTTCGCCCCCGCCGTCCAAGCAGGCGCCGACGCCGTCCTGGCCGCCAGCGTCTTCCACTTCGGCGACCTCACCATCGGCCAGGTCAAGGACTCGATGCGCGCCGAGCACATCGTCGTCCGCTAGTCGCGCCCACCACGCGCGCGAGTTCGCTAGTCGCGCGCGGATTTTCCAGCGATTTCGTGCGCGCTCGGACGATCTGTGCGCGGCACGATTGGCCGTCGTCGGCTCTGTCGTAGCGGCGGTTGCGGCGGGAGCATGCTGCGCACGGAGTGGCTGGCCCGCGCACTAGTTCGGCTCGATGCGCACGGATTCGCCAGCGCTGTGCGCGGCGAGGCGGTCTGCGCGCGGCGCGCTTGCGTCTGCGCGGCAGATGGACTCGGCGGAAATTCGCCGTGGCGGAATCCGTTTCGCGCGGGTCGGTGTTGTGTAGGAGATGAGCATCGGTATTTCAGTGACTCCGTTCACTCTCGACGCGACCGACAATGCGGTGGATGCCGCGGTTGCCGCTGGTCGGCAAGTTGCCGCGGCGGGGCTGAGTTCGCTGTGGTTCGGGCATACGTTCAGTCATGACAGTGTCGTGTTGTCCGCGGTGGTCGGGCGGGAGGTGCCCGAGCTGGAGTTGGGGACCTCGGCGGTGCCGATCTCGGCGCGACATCCGCTGTTGATCGCCAGTCAGGCGCAGACGGCGCAGGCGGCGACGCACGGCAGGTTCACGCTCGGCCTTGCCCTCGGCACGGAGGCGTTCACCGAGCCGGTCTTTGGTGTCTCCTTCGACCGGCCGATCACTCGACTTCGTGAATTCCTGATCGCGCTGCACGACGTACTGGAAACCGGCACAGTCGATTTCCACGGCGAGACGCTCACCGCGGTCGCGCCGCTGCCTGCCGCGGTGGCGGGTGCGAAGCCGACCGTGCCGGTCCTGGTCGCCGCGATGGGCCCGCAGGCGCTGCGCGTCACCGGCGAATTCGCCGACGGCACACTGCCTTACCTGGTCGGACCGAAGGCGCTGGCCGAACACATCGTCGCCCCCATCACCAAAGCCGCTGCGCGCGCGGGCCGCCCGGCACCGCGCATCGTCGCGATGGTCCCCGGCGTTGTCACCGCCGATATCGACGGCGCCCGCGCGGCGGCCGAGCGGGACACCGCCTTCTACAACGACATCCCCTCCTATCGTCGAATCATCGAGCTGTCCGGCGCTTCTCGCGCCGCCGACCTCGTCGTCATCGGCGACGAGCAAACCGTCGCCGATCGCGTCGCCGAGTACTTCGAAGCAGGCGCCACCGACGTCGTCTTCGCCCAAACCGACCTGACAACCCCCGCCGACGAACAGCGCACCTGGCAACTACTCGGCGAACTGAACCGCGCCCGCTGACTGCCGAACCGCGTCGGTCGCGAGTTCGTCTGCCGCGCATGTCTTTACCCGCCGCGCACGAAATCGCTAGCGATTTCGTGCGTGTCCGGGGAGTGTGTGCGGAAGGCGAATGCGTCCGCGCGGTGGATCTTCCGACGCCACGTCATCGCGGCTCATGGGCCAGTTGCAACTACATTGCCTCGATAGAAGCTTGCATGTACAAATAAAATGTGTCGAACAGTGTGCGCGACGAGCAGATGTGGAACCGGTTGATCGCCCTGCACGCCCAGGTGGAGGGCCGATTGGCGGCGGCGGTGCAGCGCGGCTACGACCTCGGGCTTTCCGAGTTCCGGGCCCTCGGCTTCCTGGCCGAGGCGCCCGACGGCGAGCTGCGGATGCAGGACCTGTCCGCGCGCCTCGGTCTGAATCAGAGCTCGGTGACCAGGCTGGTCGGCAGGCTCGACGCCGCCGGGCTGGCCTACCGGGATCTGTGCCCCGACGATCGGCGCGGCGTCTACACGGTGATCACCGACAAGGGCCGCGAACGACACCGCTCGGCCAGCGACACCTACCGTGACACCCTCACCGTCGCGCTCGACGAATCCGACGACGACACCGTGGCCGCCCTGCGTCGCGCCCATGTCCGACTGTTATAACGGTGCTATGACTCTCGACCCCGCCATCGCCGCCCGGCTCAAGCGCAACGACGCCGGTCTGGTCGCCGCCGTCGCGCAGGAACGCGGCACCGGTGACGTGCTGATGGTCGCGTGGATGGACGACGAGGCACTGGCCCGCACGCTGGAAACGCGCAAGGCGACCTACTTTTCGCGTTCACGCCAGCAGTACTGGGTCAAGGGGGAGACCTCCGGCCACACCCAGTACGTGCACGAGGTCCGGCTCGACTGCGATGGCGACACCATCCTGCTGGTGGTCGATCAAGAAGGCGCCGCGTGCCACACCGGAACGCACACCTGTTTCGATGCCGACGTCCTGCTGACCGACGAGGCCGTTAATTCCTAGCTGCCCGAGGGTCGATCTTCCTGGCTCGTCCCACCGGGCTGACTCAGCGCATCGGTGAGATGGTCGGCGAGCAGCTCGCTCAGCTCCGCCAGTTGGGCCGTCTGCTCCGGCTCCAAACCGTCGAACACCAAGTGGCGCATCGCATCCAGATAACCGGGGGCCGCCTCGACGACCTTGTGGTAGCCGTCGTCTGTCAGTACCGCCTGCACGCCGCGGCGCCCGGCGGTTGCCGAGCGCTCCGCCCAACCCATCCGCTCCAGCTTCGACACAACGTGCGAAAGCCGTGATAGCGATGCATTTGCCTTGTGGGCAAGGTCACTCATTTGCAACCGATGGCCCGGTTCCTCGGACAGCAGAGTCAAAACCCAATACTCGAAATGGGTGACCCCGGATTCGCGCTGCAGCTGGGTATCCAAAGCGCCAGGTAGGCGGGTCATCAACGCGACAATGGCGCGCCAAGCTCGTTGTTCTACGGGGTCTAACCACTTCGTCACTGTGTGCCTTCTTTCAAGCCAAGTGACGTGGTTTTGTTAGTAAGCCTACTGATTATTGAAAAGCATGTTCACAGTCACCCGTGGCTTTGAGTTTGCCACGACTTCGCTCGCCCGTCATGCAGTTGCTGACTAGCGTGAGTTCACTCACAAACCGTCCGGGCGGGTCATAGCCGCATCGGTGGTGGTCGGCGGGGGTGTCTGTGCGGCTTGCCGCTTCGGATGCCTGCGCTGCCACCAGCGCACGACGATCAGCGCCAGCGCCGCGAGGAAGATCGCGGCGGCGGCGATCGCACCGGCGAGGGTTGCGCCGCGGAAGGCGGGCGCGTCGACATCGAGAATCCGCTGTCCGGCATGGGCGGCATTGCTGCCGCCGAGCACGATGGTGAGCGTCATCAGATTGGGTATCGCGACCAGCACCGCGATGACCGCGGCCGCACCCGCCATGAACCGGCCCGCCCTGCGCCGCCACACCCGCAGCGCGAACAGCAGCAGGAACAGCGGGATGACCGTGCACACGCCGCCGAAGACCAGACCCCAGCCGATGCCCTTGGCGAAGCTGCCGTTGACCATCTCCGCGATCCGCTGCGCCCACCAGCGCGGGATGAACGCGGACAAGATGAAGTAGGCGATGAACAGGATGGCGAGAACCGCCAATCCGCCGATGGCCCATGTCTTCCAGGCGGGCCCGGTCGATTTCTGCTCCAGCTGTCCGTCGGTCGCAGTCATGAACCCAGCGTAAGCCGGGTGAGCGGCGGAAACGTGGTGATCGCCCCGGCGTTTCCGGTACGGCCGTCCCGGGGTGTCGCCCTGGCGGCCGAATCGGCGTGTCGGAAACTACTTCGCGCGCTCGCGCAGGAACTTCAGCGCCTCGTCGGCGTGCACGTTGGCGCGCAGCTCGCCGGTGATGATCTTGCGGACGGTGCGGTCCTGATCGATCACGAAGGTCTGCCGCTTGACCGGCGCCAGCTTGCCGAGCAGCCCGCGCTTGACGCCGAATTGCGCGGCGACCGCGCCGTCGGTATCGGAGAGCAGCGGATAACCGAGACCCTGCTTGTCGGCGAAACCGGCCTGGGTGTCGACGCCGTCGGCGCTGATGCCGGCGCACGAGGCGCCGAGCGCCGCGAAATCGGCGGCAACGTCACGGAAGTGGCAGGCCTCCGCCGTGCACACCGGGGTGTTCGCGGCGGGATAGAAGAAGAGGACCAGTGGGCCGTGCGCGAGCAACGCGTCGAGCGAACGGGGCGTGCCGGTTTGATCGGGGAGCTCGAACTGTGGAGCGAGCTGTCCTGTCTGCATAAAAGGGACAGTACCGGGCGCATGTCGCACCCGGTACCGGTCCGTTCTGCCTCCAATGCGCACCTCCGTCTTCACTGCGGCCAGGCGCGGCCTGAGGACGGACGACGCGGCTACGTCCTATATGCCGATCAGTGCCGCGACTTCGGGGTTCTTGATCTGCATGACGTCGAGAATGCCGTGTGCGCGCAGGAACGGCTTGAGTTCCTTGATGCGGTCGGCGTGCGTGGCGTATTCGTCCGGGAAGTGGTTCTTGTCCAGGGATTCGAGCGCCTTCGCATAGGTGACGAAGGTGGCTAGTGCGTTCGGGGCACCCTGTTGGCCCGCCTTCGACTGCAGTCCGACCATCCGTGGGGGCTGGCTCGGCGCACCGCCCGGGGCGGCGTGCCTGCCCTCCGGTTGCGAGGGGTACATCAGTTGTCTCCTCTCGATCATGGATACCGCGTGCGAGATGGAACGGAGCGAGTGTAGAGACGCCCGTCACAGCCCCGTCGAGGGCATGAGAACCGGGCGGTCGTGTTTGTGACTGGAGTTAACGCGCGAGAATCCCGCGGGGTGCGCCTCGGGAGGTGTCGGACAGACCTGGGATGATGTCGTTATGCAAGGCGCGTCGACTCCAACCACAACGACCCGTGAACAGTTCCATCAGCTCGCCGCGGAGCATCGAGTTGTTCCGGTGACCCGAAAGGTGTTGGCGGACTCCGAAACTCCGCTCTCGGCCTACCGCAAGCTCGCCGACGATCGAGCGGGAACGTTCCTGTTCGAGTCCGCCGAGAACGGACGATCGTGGTCGCGCTGGTCGTTCATCGGCGCGGGCAGTCCGTCGGCGTTGACCGTGGTCGACGGCGAGGCGGCCTGGTTGGGCAACACTCCGGTGGACGCGCCCTCTGGCGGTGATCCGCTGCTCGCGCTGCGCGAAACCCTGGAACTGCTGAAGACCGAGCCGCTGCCCGGCCTGCCACCGCTCACCGGCGGCATGGTCGGCTACCTCGGCTACGACGCGGTGCGCCGGATCGAGCGGCTGCCGAACCTGGCCCTTGATGATCTGCAACTGCCGGAAATGGTGCTGCTGCTCGCCACCGACCTCGCCGCGTTCGACCACCACGAGGGCGCGATCACGCTGATCGCCAACGCCGTCAACTGGAACGGCACCGCCGACCGGGTCGACGAGGCGTACGACGACGCGCTCGCCAGGCTGGACCGGATGACCGAGGCGCTCGCCGCCCCGGCACCGTCGACGGTGTCGGTCTTCGATCGGCCCGAGCCGGAGTTCCGGCGCCGGCGCACCACCGAGGAGTTCGGTGCTGGCGTGCGCCGCCTGGTCAAGGAGATCGAGGCGGGCGAGGCATTCCAGGTGGTGCTCTCGCAGCGCTTCGAAATGGACTACGACGGTGCGCCGCTCGATCTGTACCGGATGTTGCGCGCGTCGAATCCGAGCCCGTACATGTACCTGCTGCACATCCCGGACGGCGACGGCGGCACCGCGTTCTCCATCGTCGGCTCCAGTCCGGAATCGCTGGTCACCGTGAAAGACGGTGTGGCGACGACACATCCGATCGCGGGCACGCGCTGGCGCGGGGCCACCGAAGAGGACGACCTGCTGCTGGAGAAGGACCTGCTTGCCGACGAGAAGGAAAACGCCGAGCACCTGATGCTCGTCGACCTCGGCCGCAACGACATCGGGCGGGTCTGCCAGCCGGGCACCGTGCGGGTCACCGAGTACCGGCACATCGAGCGCTACAGCCATGTGATGCACCTGGTTTCGACGGTGTCCGGTCGGCTCGCGCCGGGCAAGATCGCCCTCGACGCGGTGCGCGCCTGTTTCCCGGCCGGCACGCTGTCCGGTGCGCCGAAGGTGCGCGCGATGGAACTCATCGAGGAGCTCGAGCCGACCCGTCGCGGCGTCTACGGCGGCGTCGTGGGTTATCTCGACTTCGCCGGTGACGCGGACACCGCGATCGCCATCCGCACGGCACTGCTGAAGGGCGGCACCGCCTACGTTCAGGCGGGCGCGGGCATCGTCGCCGACTCGGTCGCCGAGTACGAAGACGTCGAGGCCCGCAACAAGGCGATGGCGGTGCTCAAAGCGATCGCGGCCGCGAAGACGGTGCGCGCGTACGGCGCGACGAACGGCGAGGACTCGTGACGGCAGCCGAGTCCGGCGGCCAGGCCGACACCCCCGATCCCGACCTCGTCACCCCGGAGACCGCCGGGCCCGAGACGGTCGAACCCGCGCGAAAGCGGCGCAAGTCGCCGATCGGCGCGCTCGTTCTGCTCGCCGTCGCGGCCGCCGCGCTGTGGGGCGCCTCGCGGATGACCTGGGTGACGGTCACCTCCTCCGACGGACTCACCGAACCACGCACCGACCACCTCAACGGCGGCGTCTGGTTCGGCGCGCTCACGCCGCTGGCCCTGGTATTGCTGGCGTCCATCGCGGCCGTGCTGGCCACCCGAGGCTGGCTGCGTCGGATCCTCGGTGTGCTCATCGCCCTGATCGCCGCCGTGGCGGCGGTACCGGCCTTCGCCCTGCTCACCAACTCCGGCAAGATCAGTGAACGCGCCGCCAAGCTGGCCGAGCTACCCGCACGGGCGCAGGTGGAGCACGCGACGACGTCGCTGTTCCCTGCCGTGCTCGCCCTGCTCGGCGCGCTGGCCGCGTTCGCCGCGGGCGGGCTGCTCGCGCGGATGCCGCAGGAAACCGCCCGGCTATCCGGCAAATACGAGAACCCGGCGTTCCGCCGCGCGGCCGCCACCGAGCAGGTGAGCAAGCAGCGCGACGACGGCGCGGCGCCGGGTTCCAGTGCGGGCTCGGCAGCCGAGGATGCGCGCGGCCGCGGCCAACTCTCCGAACGCGTGCTGTGGGACGCGTTGGACGCGGGCACCGACCCGACCGAGGACGCCGTGAACACCGGTGGGCGGCCCAACGATCCGCCCGCCGACGAGGCAGGCCGCCGTGCGCACTGAGCGATTCGCGCGCGTCGACTGTGGCGGTGCACACCTTGCGGACGGACTGGTTGCCTGGTCCACAACACGACCCGGCGCAAACGAGGCCGGTACGCCCATTTATTCTTTGTCAGCATCGGTGAGACAGCGCCTGGGGAGATTCTCAGGCAGCAAGTCCGTCTCCCCAGAAAGGATTCGAGCCAGATGACGGTACTCGACTCGATTCTCGACGGGGTCCGCGCGGATGTGGCCGCTCGGGAAGCCCTCCTCGATTTCCAGGCGATCAAAGCGGCCGCCGCGGCGGCCAACGGCCCGCTCGACGCGCGTGCGGCACTCCTCGAAGACGGCATCGGCGTCATCGCCGAGGTGAAGCGGGCCAGCCCCTCCAAGGGCGAACTCGCCGACATCCCCGACCCGGCCAGCCTCGCCAAGTCCTATGAGGACGGCGGCGCGCGAATCATCAGCGTGCTCACCGAGGGTCGCCGCTTCCACGGGTCGCTCGAAGACCTGGACGCGGTCCGCGCCACCGTGAGCATCCCGATCCTGCGCAAGGACTTCGTCGTCGGCCCGTACCAGATCCACGAGGCCCGCGCGCACGGCGCCGACGTGATCCTGCTGATCGTCGCGGCGCTGGAGCAGGACGTGCTGTCCTCGCTCATCGACCGCACCGAATCGCTCGGCATGACCGCGCTCGTCGAGGTGCACACCGAGGAGGAGGCCGACCGCGCGCTCGAGGCAGGCGCCTCGGTGATCGGCGTGAACGCCCGCAACCTCAAGACCCTCGAGGTCGACCGGGACGTGTTCGCCCGGATCGCGCCCGGCCTGCCCACCGAGGTCATCCGGATCGCCGAATCCGGCATCCGAGGCACCGCCGACCTGCTCGCCTACGCCGGCGCCGGCGCGGACGCCGTTCTCGTCGGCGAGGGTTTAGTGACAAGTGGCGATCCGCGTGCGGCCGTCTCCGAACTGGTGACCGCGGGTACCCACCCGTCCTGCCCGAAGCCGGCGCGGCGGGGCCGGTGACCGAGGTGACCGAACTACCCAAGGCCAGTGACGGCGTCGCACACCGCAGCACCCACGAGCCGGACAACGGCGGCCACTTCGGCGTCTACGGCGGCAGGCACGTCCCCGAGGCGCTGATGGCCGTGATCGAAGAGGTCACCGCGACCTACGAGAAGTCACGCCTGGACCCGGACTTCCTGAACGAGCTCGACCGGCTGCAACGCGACTACACCGGCCGTCCGTCGCCGGTGTTCGAATGCACCAGGCTCGCCGAGCACGCGGGCGGCGCGCGCATCCTGCTCAAGCGGGAAGACTTGAACCACACCGGTTCTCACAAGATCAACAACGTGCTCGGCCAGGCGCTACTCGCCAAGCGCATGGGCAAGACCCGCGTCATCGCCGAAACCGGTGCCGGCCAGCACGGCGTCGCCACCGCCACCGCGTGCGCGCTGCTCGGCCTCGACTGCGTCATCTACATGGGTGCCGTCGACACCGCGCGGCAGGCATTGAACGTGGCTCGGATGCGGCTGCTCGGGGCCGAGGTCATCTCGGTGACCACCGGCTCGCAGACGCTCAAGGACGCGATCAACGAGGCGCTGCGCGACTGGGTCAGCAACGCCGACGACACCTACTACTGCTTCGGCACCGCCGCGGGCCCGCACCCGTTCCCCATGCTGGTGCGCGACTTCCAGCGCGTCATCGGGCTGGAAGCCCGAGTGCAGGTGCGGGAATCCACCGGCAAGCTGCCCGACGCGGTCGTCGCCTGCGTCGGCGGCGGCTCCAACGCCATCGGCATCTTCCACGCCTTCCTCGACGACCCCGACGTCCGCCTCATCGGCTACGAGGCGGCCGGTGACGGCGTCGAAACCGGCAGGCACGCGGCCACTTTCACCGGTGGCACGCCGGGCGCGTTCCAGGGTGCCTACTCGTATCTGCTGCAGGACGAGGACGGCCAGACCATCGAGTCGCACTCCATCTCGGCCGGTCTCGACTACCCGGGCGTCGGCCCCGAGCACGCGCTGCTCAAGGACATCGGCCGCGCGGAATACCTGCCGATCACCGATACCGAGGCCATGGACGCGTTGCTGCTGCTGAGCCGTCGCGAGGGCATCATCCCCGCGATCGAGTCCGCGCACGCGGTCGCTGGCGCACTGCAATTGGGCAAGGAACTCGGCCCGGGCGCGATCATTCTGGTGAACCTGTCCGGCCGCGGTGACAAGGACATGGATACTGCGGCGCGCTGGTTCGGGCTGTTCGATGAAGGGGCAGTGCAGTCGTGAATCAACAGTCTCGTCTTGCCAATACCTTTGCCGCGACTCGTGGTGAAGGGCGTGCGGCGCTCATCGGCTACCTGCCCGCGGGCTACCCCGACCTGGCCGGTTCCATCGAGGTCGTCCGCGCCATGGTCGAATCCGGTTGCGACATCATCGAAGTCGGCATCGCCTACTCCGATCCGGTGATGGACGGCCCGACTATCCAGGCCGCCGCCGATCAGGCGCTGCGCGGCGGTGTGCGGGTGCGCGACGTGTTCTCCGTCGTCGAGGCGATCACCTCGGCGGGCGGGCAGGCCGTGGTGATGAGCTACTGGAACCCGGTGCTGGCTTACGGCGTCGACCGTTTCGCGCGTGACCTCGCCGGTGCGGGCGGCGCGGGCATCATCACCCCGAACCTCATTCCGGAAGAGGCTGACGACTGGTTCGTCGCCTCGTCCACGCACAACCTGGACCGCATCTTCCTGGTCGCGCCGTCCTCCACCGAGGAGCGTCTGGTGAAGACCCTGGAGGCCTCGCGCGGGTTCGTGTACGCGGCATCGACCATGGGCGTCACCGGCGCCCGTGACGCCGTGTCCTCCGCAGCGCCCGCGCTGTGCGCGCGGATCAGGACGCATTCCGACATCCCGATCGGCGTCGGCCTCGGCGTCCGCTCGGGTGCGCAGGCGGCCGAAATCGCTTCCTACGCAGACGGAGTCATCGTGGGTTCGGCACTGGTGAGCGCCGCGGGCGAGAGCCTCGACGCGGTGCGCGCGCTGACCGCCGAACTGGCCGAGGGCGTGCGTTCGGCGACCGTCGCTTCGTAAGGCGGTTCGACCGCTCGGCGGTCGCCACGGTGCGGTGGTTCCAGCGTCGCTGAGGTTCTCCGCTACGGTGGCCCCGTGACCTTACGAGTCCTGGCGTACATACCAAGCCCCCCGCAGGGCGTGTGGCACATCGGCTTTTTCCCGCTGCGGGCCTACGCGCTGTGCATCATCATCGGCATCGTCGTCGCCATCTGGTGGGGCGAGCGGCGCTGGCGCGACCGCGGCGGGCAGCAGGGCGCGATCCTTGACGTCGCGATGTTCGCGGTGCCGTTCGGTCTGGTCGGCGGCAGGCTCTATCACGTCGCCACCGACTGGCAGAAGTACTTCGGCGCCGACGGTGACCCCAAGGCGGCGCTGGAGATCTGGAACGGCGGCCTCGGCATCTGGGGCGCGGTGGCGCTCGGTGCCGTCGGCGCCTGGATCGGTTGCCGGGTGTATCGAATCCCGTTGCCCGCGTTGGGCGATGCGATCGCGCCGCCGATCCTGCTCGCCCAGGCCATCGGCCGCCTCGGCAACTACTTCAACCAGGAACTGTACGGCCGCAAGACCGACCTGCCCTGGGGCCTCGAGATCTACTTCCGCTACGACGACAACCTGAAGCCGGACGCGATGAACGGCATCTCCAACGGCGTCGTCGACAAGGTCGTGCACCCGACGTTCCTGTACGAGCTCGTCTGGAACGTGCTGATCGTGGTGCTGCTCGTGCAGCTGGACAAGCGCTACCGGATCGGCCACGGCCGCCTGTTCGCGCTGTACGTCGCGGGTTACAGCTTCGGCCGCTTCTTCGTCGAGCTGATGCGCGACGACGAGGCGACCAAGATCGCGGGCATCCGCATCAACTCGTTCACCTCCGCGCTAGTATTCCTCGCGGCCATCGCCTATTTCGTGTTCGCGACCAAGGGACGCGAGGCCGCCGAACAGTTGCAACCATCGACGGAACGTCGTCCATGGCCGTGGCAGATCGGTGCGTTGCGCGCGGCGGGTGCCGCGTCCGCGGCGGCCATGGCCTCGGATCGGGTTGAGCTGGAGAAGGATTCGGCCGTGGCCACCGACGGCGCGACGGCTACGGACGTCCTCGAGCCGGACAAGTTGAGCGAACCCGTCGACGACCCGTCCACCGAGACGACAACCAGCACCGACGCGGAAAAGACCGCCGACACCACTGCGGCGACGACCACGTCGAAGAGTGTCGCGGATTCCGACAAGTCCTGAATTCGACGGTGCCGCCGCCGATTACGCGGCGGCACCGTCGTATCCACCCTCGAGGTTGCTCCGAATTTCCCGCCGCGGATAACGGCGACGTCTCACCTGCGATAACACGGGGGAGTGCCGAGGGATACGGGGCGACAAATCACACCGGTCCGACCACAATGACTCGTGATCGTCGCGAGCATCTTCCCCGCTCGGCAGATCGATCAATGCCAGGCAGAGGGTGCCTTGCACGAATGAGGAGGACATTAGTGACCGACCCCTACCAGCAGAACAACCCAGGTTTCGGTGGACCGCAGTACGGTCCGCCCGGTACGGGGCCGGATCTGAACAAGCCGCAGGACACCGCCGCGATGCCGCAGTTCGACGCGCAGCCGCCCGCCGACCAGTTCGCCCAGCCGCAGTACGGTCAGCCGCAATACGGCCAGCCGAATCCCTACGGCCAGCAGCCGGGCGGCTACCCGCCGGGCGGGTACGGCCCGCAGGGCTACAACCCGAACGATCCGGAAGCACCGTGGGGCCGTGACCAGTTCGGTGTTCCGTTCTCCGACAAGCAGAAGCTGATCGCCGGTCTGCTGCAGATCTTCCTCGGCGCGTTCGGCATCGGCCGTTTCTACACCGGCTACACAGGCATCGCCATCGCCCAGATCGCGGTCACCTGGCTGACCTGTGGCATCGGCGGCATCTGGCCTTTCGTCGACGGCATCCTGATGCTCGTCGGCAAGGTGCCCGACAGCGACGGCCGCCCGCTGCGCGACTGAGTCACGGGGACGGAAGCTGCGGGTACCGAGATGGCGGTGCCCGCAGTTGTCTTTTGCTGTAAACGGTTGCCCTGGTATCGATTCGGGGGACAAACGCGGTCATCTGGACGAGAATGCCTGCTGTCGCCGGGCGAGTCAGCCACTGTGGCGGCTACCTGGGGGGCGGCGAGGTGGCGCCCGAATCGATGAGGAGTACGGGTGACCGACCCATACCAGAATTACCCTGTGCCGCAGGACGGCCCGACGGGCCCCGACCTGAGTAAGCCGACGGACCGGCAGGTAGAACCGTTGGGGATGAACGGTTTCGGCCAATACGGGCAACCGCCCGCAGCCCACCAGATGAGCGGCTTCCCCGGGCCTCCGGCGTTCTTGCTCGGCATCGGCGATATCGCGATCTCCGAAGGTTTCGTCAGCACCCCCGCCGGAATCCTGCCGTTGCGTGGCGCGATGTGGACCGCGACCGATATGTCACAGACCGCGGAGCGAACCCCGGGCTATGCGGTCGTGCTGGCGATACTCTTCTTTCCGTTCTGCTTCATCGGCCTGCTCTTCCTGCTGATCCGTGAGCAGAAGACAACCGGCTATGTGCAGGTCACGGTCACCAGCGAGGGCCGATATCACTCCACGATGATCCCTGTGCAGAACCAGCAGACGTTCCCCATGGTGCTGCACCAAGTCAACTACGCACGCACACTCAGCAGCAGGTAAGTCGGCGAGTGCAACCCTTTCGCGCACCATGATCGATATAGGGTCCTTCGGATAAGTCCCGGCGTAGCATGAGCCGGATTTGCGTGTTGTGCGTGGGATGTCCGCGTACCGAAGAGAGGGAACCCGTGCGTCGCAAGCTGTTCGCCGCCGCCATGCTCGCCATCGTCGCCGCCACCGGGCTCACCGCCTGCGGTAGCAGCAGCGATCCGAACGTGTTGAAGGTCGGCACCGAAGGCACCTACTCCCCGTTCAGCTTCCAGGGTTCCGACGGCAAGATCACCGGCTACGACATCGAGGTGATCCAAGCCGTCGGCGACAAGCTCGGCAAGAAGGTCGAATTCGTGCAGACCCCGTGGGACGCCATCTTCGCCGGGCTCGAGTCCAAGCGCTTCGACCTGGTCGCCAACCAGGTGACGATCAACGACGAGCGCAAGGGCAAGTACGCGCTGTCCGCCCCGTACACCACCTCCGACGGCGTGATCGTCACCCGCGCCGACAACAACGGCATCACCACCCTCGCCGACCTGAAGGGCAAGACCTGCGCCCAGTCCGCGACCAGCAACTGGGGCAAGGTCGCCACCAACGCGGGCGCGAAGGTCGAGGCGGTGGAGGGCTTCGTGCAGGCCATCCAGCTGCTGAAGAACGGCCGCGTCGACGCCACCGTCAACGACACCCTCGCCGTCGGCGAGTACACCAAGAAGACCGGCGACACCGGAGTGAAGGTCTCGGGCAAGACCGGCGAGACCAGCCAGCAGGCCTTCGCCGCGCGCAAGGACGACGCCGTGATCAAGGACGTGGACAAGGCGCTGACCGAGCTGCGCGCCGACGGCACGCTTGCCAAGATCTCGGACAAGTACTTCGGCACCGACGTCAGCAAGTAGCCGACGCCCTCCATGGACCCCGCTACCAGGGAACTGATCTGGCACAACCTGTGGCCGATGCTGCAGGCGACCCTCAAACAGACGCTGCCGCTCACCGCGGTCAGCTTCGTCATCGGCCTGGCGATCGCGGTGTTCGTCGCGTTGGCCAGGATGTCACCGGTGTGGCCGGTGTCGGCGGCCGCCCGGTTCTACATCTCGATCATCCGGGGCACGCCGCTGCTTGTGCAGCTGTTCATCGTGTTCTACGCGCTGCCGCAGTTCGGTCTTGTCATCGATCCGTTCCCGGCGGCGGTAATCGCGTTCAGCCTCAATGTCGGTGGCTACGCGGCCGAGGTGGTGCGCGCATCCATCCTCAGCGTCGCGAAGGGGCAGTGGGAGGCCTCGCAGGCCCTCGGCCTGACGTATCCGCAAATGATGCGGCTGATCATCCTGCCGCAGGCCTCCCGCATCGCGGTCCCGCCCTTGTCCAACACCTTGATCTCGTTGGTGAAGGACACGTCGCTGGCCTCCACGATCCTGGTGACCGAACTGCTGCGCGTCGCACAGCTGGCGGCGGCGCCGACCTTCGATTTCTTCGCGCTGTACGGCGTCGCGGCCATCTACTACTGGATCATCTGCCTGATCCTCGGCTTCGGCCAGACCAGGCTGGAGACGCGCCTCGCCCGGCACGTCGCGACCTGACCGACCAGCCCGGCCACCCGCGTCGGGTGGCCGGGTGCCGCGGTCTCCCGAATCCGGCTACCCCGATCGCGAAATCACCCTCGATCCGCGCCGCCGTCGCATCCGAAACATCGTCGGCTCAGACCGCCCGATTTCACCCGATTCGGCACCGCGAATAACTACCAACGAGTAACATTCGAGTGCCGTTGTTTCGAATACCCGACGCTGGCCAGGCGCGTTGCGTAATGCGTAACGTTTCGTAGGTTTCGCCAAGTCGCGGTTCATTTTTTCACTCAGCTTTCACCTGGGGCACAGGCGGCCCCGGGTACCCGTCGGGACTAGGCTCTACCCGTGATGCGACGGACGAAGATTGTGTGCACGCTCGGCCCGGCTACTGCCACCGAGGACCGTATCCGCGAACTCGTCGAGAGCGGCATGGACGTGGCTCGACTGAACTTCAGTCACGGCGAACACGCGGATCACGCAGAGAACTACAAGAAGGTGCGGGCGGCCTCCGATCACCTCGGCAGAGCGGTCGGCATCCTCGCCGACCTCCAGGGACCGAAGATCAGGCTCGGCCGATTCATCGAGGGCAAGACCGTCTGGGCGACGGGTGAAGAGGTCAGGATCACCGTCGACGAGGTCGACGGAACCCACGACCGTGTTTCGACCACATACAAGGAACTCGCGCAGGACGCGAAGGCGGGCGACCGACTGCTCGTCGATGACGGCAAGGTCGGTCTCACCGTTATCCGAGTGGACGGCAACGACGTCGTCTGTCGGGTGACCGAGGGTGGACCGGTCTCCAACAACAAGGGTGTTTCGCTGCCGGGCATGGACGTCTCGGTGCCCGCGCTGTCCGAAAAGGACATCGAGGACCTGGAATTCGCGCTGAAGCTCGGTGTCGACTTCATCGCGCTGTCGTTCGTGCGGTCCCCGGCCGATGTCGAGCTGGTGCACGACATCATGGATCGGGTCGGCCGCCGGGTGCCGGTGATCGCCAAGCTGGAGAAGCCAGAGGCGATCGACAACCTCGAAGCCATCGTGCTCGCGTTCGACGCGGTCATGGTCGCGCGCGGTGACCTCGGCGTCGAGCTGCCGCTGGAGCAGGTGCCGCTCGTGCAGAAGCGGGCCATCCAGATGGCGCGCGAGAACGCCAAGCCGGTGATCGTGGCGACCCAGATGCTCGAGTCGATGATCGAGAACTCGCGCCCGACCAGGGCCGAGGCCTCCGACGTCGCGAACGCGGTGCTCGACGGCGCCGACGCGGTGATGCTCTCCGGCGAGACCTCGGTCGGCGCGTGGCCGATCGAGACGGTGCGCACCATGGCGCGCATCGTGCACGCGGTGGAAACCGAATCGACCAGGGTGCCACCGCTGACCCACGTGCCGCGCACCAAGCGCGGCGTCATCTCCTACGCCGCCCGTGATATCGGCGAGCGGCTCAATGCCAAGGCGCTCGTCGCGTTCACCCAGTCCGGTGACACCGTGCGCCGCCTGGCCCGGCTGCACACCCCGCTGCCGCTGCTGGCGTTCACCCCGCTGCCGGAGGTGCGCAGCCAGCTCGCGCTGACCTGGGGTACGGAGACCTTCATCGTGCCGATGGTCGACACCACCGACGCGATGATCCACCAGGTCGATGTAGCACTGCTGTCGATGGAGCGATACCAAAAGGGTGACCTCGTGGTAATCGTTGCCGGTTCCCCGCCGGGTACGGTCGGTTCTACCAACCTGATCCACGTGCACCGAATCGGTGAGGAGGACCATTAGTTGTGAATAGCTCCCTTGGAGGGTCGGTGGTCGATTCGTCGGCGGCCGGGAAGTCCGATCTCGACGTTTTGCTCGGTCTGCTCGATCTGGAGCAGATGGACGAGGACGTGTTCGTCGGTCAGCATCCGGAGAAGGTGTGGAGCCGCACGTTCGGCGGCCAGCTCGTCGCGCAGGCGATCATCGCGGCCGGCCGCACGGTCGGTGACCGGCCGGTACACGCGATCAACGCGCATTTCGTGCGCGGCGGCGATACCAAGAAGCCGATCGAGTACCGGGTCGACCGGCACCGCGACGGCCGTGCGTTCGCCAACCGCACCGTCACCGCTCTCCAGGACGATCAGGAGTTGTTCGTCATGCTCGCGGCGTTCCAGGACTGGAACAAGGGCCTTGAGCACGGCCACCCGCTGCCCGACGTGCCCGACCCGGAGTCATTGCCCCGGGTCGAGGAGAGCTTCCACGGCCTGGAAGACAAGCTGGCGATGTTCATCAAGGCGCCGCACCCGATCGACATGCGCTACACCAACGACCCGGCCTGGATCATGAAGGGCACGGGGGAGCGGCTCAACCACAATCGGGTGTGGATGCGCACCGACGGTCGGCTGCCCGACGATCCGCTGCTTCATGTTGCGACGCTTGGCTATTCGTCCGACACCACGGTGCTGGACTCGATCATCACCACGCACGGACTTTCCTGGGGACTCGACCGGATCGTGGCGGCGACGGTGAACCATTCGATCTGGTTCCACCGGCCGTTCCGTTTCGACGAGTGGGCGCTCTACGCCACCGAATCCCCGGTCGCGTCTGGCTCGCGTGGCCTGGCCACCGGTCGCTTCTTCTCCCGCGACGGGGAGCTGCTCGCCACCACCGTGCAGGAGGGGCTGATCCGCCACTTCCCGGCGCGGTCGCCGGAGCTGTAATCACCCGCTGAACTTCGCCGCATCCGCTTCCCGGCGGTAGATATGTCGGGAAGCCGGTGCGGCGCAGTCGTTTCGGGGTCAGATCCGTTCGCGCTCGATATCGAGGTCGACGTCGGCCCGCTGCCTGGCGCGGATCGAGAACGGGATGTTCTGGCCGGGCTCGGTGCGTGCGGCACCGTAGATCCCGTGCAGCAGTTGCTGTTCCAGCCCGGCGATGTCGGCGTCGGTGAGTTCGGCGGGTGAGCCGACCAGGCTCAGCGCGATCTCGTAGGTGCCGCGCTCGCCCGGCTCGTCGCCGGGATGCTCCATCCGCCACTGGGTTTCGAGCGTCACGTGGGTCGGATCGTCGGTGTCCACCGGTAGCGTGAAGCGCCACGCGAACACCTCGCGGTCCTGCAGGTGGTCGTCCACTACCTCGCGCACGGTCTCGACGACTCGTTCGAGGGTTTCCGGTGTCACATACACATGGAGCGAAACATCCGAAATGCGTTTCGGCATGTCTATTCCTGTCGTGTGTCGAACCAGCAACGGTGGAAGTTGGTGTCCGCGGGAGTGTAATACGTCCGGCAGGGAAATGGACATAGCAGCTCTGCATTGCTGTGTCGGAGAGTGTTATTTGGGTGGGTCGAAAGACTACCTGATGCGGTGCGCGGCCAGGAAAGAAGCCAGCGGTGGGGCCGCCTGGCCCGGCTCGATAACCAGGCCGGGACGCTCATCCGCGACCGGCCTGGTCTGCTCGTGCGGGGCCAGCGCGAGCAACAGCGGCACCAATGACTCCGCGATCCGGTCGCCGACCTCGCAGTACGCCTGCTCGGACAGCCCGACCGGGTCGGTGATGTTCTCCCGGCCGACGATCGACAGGTCGTTGCGGGCCCGGTGCAGTTCGGCGATCGAGCGTGCGCCGGTGACGTGCGCGATCCGGTGCGCCTCCAGCAGCGTGAAGGTGCGCGAGGCGACGCCGAAGCCCATCTCGCTCACCGTGTCGCGCAGCTGCTGGGTCATGGTCAGCACCAGATCGGCGTTGTCGACCATCTCGTCCTTCAGCCGCCTCGCCTTGAAGCCGCTCGCGTCCGCACCGAGGCCTTCGATGGCTTGCGCGGCCAATGGTTCGGCCGGAAAACCGACCAGCGCACGGGTTCCCGCGCTCTCCGCGGTCAGGTTCGGCAAGCCGTGTTCGACCGCGAGCGCGCGGGTGAGGCGCTCGGCAATCACAGAACGGCAAACATTGCCGTTGCAGACGAACAGGACGTGCATAGGAATACGGTAATCGCTCGATAACGCTGCTGATGTCCGAAAACCTCCGAAACGCGCGGTCTGGAGCAATATTCATCTACAGGTCAGATGCCGTACACGGGACGCGGCGCACATGAGGTGTGCGTCGCATTTATAAACGATCATGTTCGACTGTGTC
The DNA here is from genome assembly GCF_045040275.1 of Nocardia sp. NBC_01499. Lineage (NCBI taxonomy): Bacteria > Bacillati > Actinomycetota > Actinomycetes > Mycobacteriales > Nocardiaceae > Nocardia > Nocardia sp. NBC_01499. The sequence goes on from NZ_CP109426.1 coordinate 8,785,583, forward strand.
CCTGTGCACTTACCCCATGACGGGATCACCGAAACGTCGCGTTGTGATTGCGTCGTGATACGCCAGCGTAACTAGTACTCGTTCGATTGGGTAACTAATCGAGTTCGCTACTGTAGTAAGTCTTTTCGTCAACCACCGGCGCTACCTTGGCCGGCTTGTCCTGCACCCGACCCCTGGTGGAGAACATCCGCCCGCGTGAGGCGATCACCGGAGCGAACCGCGTCAGCCCCGTCTTGGCGTCCATGTCGTCATACATCGCGTCGATGCCACCCTGCATGAAGTACGCCTCGTGCCAGAACCCGGTCCCGCCCGAGTCCTGCAGGAACTTCTGCCACCAATCCCGGTGCGGCGCCGACCGAGTCCACCGTTCCAGACTGTCCAGGTCCCGCCAGTACTGCCGCGCCCCCCAGTGTGGCGGAAACAGCGACCAGATCACATCCTCGTGCGACAGCAGCCCCTCCGGCCGATCCTGGTGTGAGCTATACAGTTTCGGCCCAAGCCCAAGCAGCCGCAGCATGCCGCGCGCCTTGCGCACCCGCATCCCGAGATAAATAACAACAAGATCCGGATACCCACCCAGATCCACCGTGTTCCGGTTCACCCGCATCGCAACCTCCGCTGATTTGGGCGTCTATCGCCCACCCTACGCGTGAATACGGGCCGTATGAACAATCAGTTCGATACACCTCGCCTGCGGTGCGGCCCAGTTGATCCGATGCTGAACGGGCCGAGTACCGACGCAACCCGACAGCGCTGAGCACGTCATATGCCGTACCCACCTTTATCTCCCACAGCTTCGGTCACGCGTCGACCAGTTCCAGCGGGGTCAACGGGCCGTGATTGCGGACTCGAGCATGATTGGCGATGAAGCCGCTCAATGTGGATGCCGCACACTGCTTCTCGCCCCGCACACGAAACCGCCAGCACTTTCGTACGCGGCACCACAAGAAGTGCGCGCATGGTGCATTCGTCGCGCGACGAAGGGTGTGGAGGGTGTGCGGGTCGCAGAAAGGCTGCGCACTTAATGCACGGGCGCGCGGCAGCGCGAGGTCGCCGCCGCACCGCCGCCGAGTTGTATTCCTATGGTGCGCATACCCGTACGGTCCGCAGCGGGACATGTCTGCAGTTGTGTAAGCGGGAGCGCGGCCCGAGCGCAACCACTTCTACGCGGCATGCGCTCGACGGCGACCTGCCCACGGCCGCAACCACAACAAGGGGTTCGGGGCGCCGAACGGGGTCATGACGGGGCGACTTGGTGGGGATTTGCTGGCGGGTAGTTCGATTGCCGTTGGGCCGGTGACCCCACGCTGTCGCGCGGACGATCTGCCTGATCGGGACAAACTAGACCTCAGCAACCACGATGGTGGCGGCGTGGAGGTCGCTGACAACGAGCACCGTTCTTCGGAGGTCGCCTGGACCGCGCAACGGTCGAAGTCGAGGCAACGTGTAATTGCATCAGGCTCTATATGCAACTTGTAGTTGCCACATCTGACGTAGGCAACCTAGAGTTGCATCATGACCGCATCTTCGAATGCTCCCATCTCCCTGGACACACTCATCGACCATGTTCGATCCGGACTGCAGAAGTCTCCGGCATTGGACCGGCTGACCCGATCCGTAGATGTATCCGCGCATCTTGGCGAACTTGGCGACGCGCTGGTCGGCCACTTCGTCGACGAATCGCGTCGAGAAGGCGCGACCTGGGCACAAATCGGCCAACAGCTCGGCGTCAGCCGCCAGGCGGTGCAGAAACGTTTCCTCCCCGACGACGACTCCCGGCTCGACCTCCAAGGCCGAGCTGCCCCCGGCCTGCAGGAGGTCGTCTCCGCCGCCCACGAGGAGGCCCAGCGACGACGCAAAACCTACCTCGGCACCGAACACTTGCTCCTGGCCATACTCGCCCGGCCCGATGACCCGGCGACACTAGCGCTGGCAACCTGTGGCCCCTCAGCCGAAACTGTCCGCGCCGCCGTCGACGGCCGTATCGGGATCCCTACCGGCGAGCCTCTGCCCGACGACACGCCATTCACCCGGCTCGCAATGACCGCCCTGCAACACGCATCACGCGAGGCACTTCGCGCCGACTCCGCCACCGTCGACACCGGCCATCTGCTCCTCGGGCTCATCACCGTCGGTGCGGGCCTCGCCCACGACGTGCTTGTGGCACTAGGCATCGGCTACGAGCCGCTACGCGACACCCTGCGCAATTCCGCCAAGGGCTGACGCTGCTCAATCCACAAGTCTTGACAAACATCTCAGCCCGGAAGTTGGTCGCCCGGGAGTTTCGGTTTAACGGTGGATCCGGTCTCGGTGTGGGTTAGTTCCCGGTCGGGTGGATCCGGCCTTCGAAGGTGATGGCGAAAGCGTTGAGGGCCGGTTTCCACCGCATCGCCCATCGTGCCCGGCCATGACCGGTGGGGTCCAGGGAACGGGTCACCAGATACAGGCATTTCAACGCCGATTGCTCGCTGGGGAAGTGCCCGCGGGCGCGGATCGCGCGCCGGTAGCGGGCGTTCAATGATTCAATCGCGTTGGTGGAGCAGATGATTCGCCGGATCTCGACGTCGTAGTCGAGGAACGGTGTGAACTCGGTCCAGGCGTTGTTCCAGAGTTTGACGATCGCCGGGTAGCGGCCACCCCATTTCGTGGTGAACTCGCCGAACCGTTCGCGGGCCGCGGCCTCGGTCGCCGCGGTGTAGACCGGTTTGAGGTCGCGGCTCATCTCGGCCCAGTGCTGACGGCCCGCGTAGCGGAAACTGTTGCGCAGCAAGTGGATTACGCAGGTTTGCACGATCGTGCGTTCCCAGACGGTGTTGATCGCCTCGGGCAGCCCCTTGAGTCCGTCACAGACGGCGATGCAGACGTCGGCGACGCCGCGGTTCTTGAGCTCTGTGAGCACTTGCAGCCAGAATTTGGCGCCTTCACCGCCCTCGCCGGCCCACAAACCCAAGATGTCGCGTTCCCCGGCGGTGGTGACGCCGATGACCACATAGATCGGGCGGTTGGCCACCTGACCATCTCTGATCTTGACGTGGATGGCATCGATGAACAGGACCGGATAGACGCGATCCAGGGGCCGGTTGCACCAATCGACCATCTCCGCGACAACCTTGTCGGTGATCGTCGAGATCGTGTCCTTCGACACCGAGGTTCCATAGATCTCGGCGAAATGCGCCGAGATCTCGCCGGTCGTCAGTCCTTTCGCGGTCAACGACAACACGATCTCGTCCACCCCCGACAGTCGCCGCTGACGCTTGCGGACGATCTTGGGTTCGAACGAGGAACTCGTATCGCGCGGGACATCGATGTCGACCGGACCGATCTCGGTGACCACGGTCTTGGATCGAGTTCCGTTGCGGGAGTTGCCACTTCCACGCCCAGCCGGGTCGTGCTTCTCATAGCCGACGTGCTCGGTCATCTCCGCTTCCAGCGCGGTTTCGAGCACGGTCTTGGTCAGTTGGTTGAGCAGCCCGCCCGGCCCGACCAGATCGATTCCTTGTTCCTTGGCCTGAGCGAGCAGCTGCTGGGCCAGCTTCTTGGTGTCCACCGCATCGTTGGTCACGGCATCGAGTGTCTCCGACATTCGTCGGTCCTTCCTGCCGAACCATCAGGTTCGGCCAATCGGACCGAGATCAAGATCCGCCGTTATCCCGACACTCCCGGTCGCCCCGTTCGCCACGCCTGGATGTCTGGGCACTTCCATCTCTGCTTTCTCCTACTGGCCATTCGGGAGCTGAGGGAGGTCGTATCTAAGGGAGAACCTGGCTGACCGCTGCCGTCGTGCCTATTAGGTTTGTGGTCTGACGATGCCGTATAGGGCGGGAATTGCATCATTCGGGGGACACGTGATCAGCCAACTCATAGCCGTTGGGGCTGTACTCGTCGGAGCATCGGCGACGTATGTGGCCACTTATCTGCTGAACCGACAACGTAATCGGTTTGAGCTGTCCACAAGGTGGGACGGTAAGAAGCTCGATCGGTTGAAGGGGTTGTGCCGCATGATCTTCGGCATCATGCGGCTTCGTTGACAATCAGCGCCGGGCCAATCTCAAGGTGGTCCAAAGGATCTCGGGCGCAGTAGTGGCGCACGACTGACTAGCGGGTTGGTGTCCTTGGTTGGGATTCGATCGCGTCGTGCGCAGCCGCGGACTCCTTGCGGACCGAGTCCGGTCGGGGAGCTTCTGATCCGGAGGCAGACTTGAGCAGGTTTCCGGTGTCCTCGATTAGTCGGGGCGGGCGTCTCACTTCGCGTTCAGTATTCGTCTGTCGGGTGTGTGCACGGCAGTTGTGTCGCTCACGTGTCGCTGAAGCTGTTACCCGCTGGGCGCGCCTTTGAAGATGTCCAGAATCGAGGTGGCGAGCGGAATCAGTGTGTGGCATCCGGTTCCGTGGTCAGCTGGAGGAGGTCGGCGGGATGCACAACCCGACATGTGAGGGAGTTCGATGTCTCACCCCAGATGTTCATGACGGCTGCAAACAGCTCATCGAGTTGTCCGCTGGCGACTGCGCCCCGCGATCGACTTTTACTCCAGTCCACATTCCGCCATGTGCCTTCGGATGTTCTGCGTGTCGCGTTGACGAGGGGGTGCAGTGATGCCTGCAGGCGATGCTCCAACCCGAGGCCGACCTCTTGCACTCCGAGTGTTTGTAGTGGTACTTCGGCCTCCGGAAGTCGGGGCCACGAGATCACGACGATGCGGCTCCAGATCTCAGGTGGGAAGGTGTTGGCTAGGTGGTGGCTCTCACCGACCGGCAGGTCGCGCAGCCGCCGCTCGGCCTTGCTGGTTTGCCCGACGTACAGCAGTCCCCACTCCAGCCACACCCCGTACACCACGTGCCCAGATATGGTTGGTTCGCCGCTATCGCCGCTGCCTGTAAGCGCTTGTCCCAGTTTGTGCGCGAACTGGTATCTCGTGTGCCGCCACGACTCCGCGGCCTCTTTGGTTGCGGCAAGCTCCTGAAGTGCATGACGCCAACCGCTGAATGCCGATTCTTGCATGGGGCCACGGTAACCCAGCCCGACCGCGTCATCGGGTTGGTTTCGAACTGTGGTGGCAGGATGTTCCGTGATCGGTGAAACAGACGACCGGTGCGACTTTCGTTGCGGATTCGCATCGGTTTCCGTTGGGGCACTTACTACTTGAGTTCGGCGTCATTTGTGCCGAGGACGCCCGCGGTCGTTCGGAGGTGTTCGTGGTGCTTGCGGCGATAACTCGTGCAGCGAACGGGACATTATGGCGGGAACGTGCGAGTGACGGCGCCGTCATGTCCCGTTCGGCGTCAGTTCTCCTGCTCCGGGTTCTTCTTCAGGATGGTGGCCGCCGCGAGGTCGGCGAGGTAGATCGAATTTCTGCTTGACGGCTTCGATTGGCAAGTCGGCGACAACCCGTTCGAGGTTTCACGCGCCTCGCAGCCGTGGGCCAGCGATGAGCAGCGTGAGCCGCGGTGGGATTGAAGGGGGTTGTGCCGCATGCTCTTCGGCATACAGCGGCTTCGTTGGCGGATCAGTGCAGGGGGCCAATATCAAAGTCGTCCAGCGGACGCTCGGCCACGAAACCGCGACGACGCGGCATGCGATCGATCACGACCTGCCCACGCAAGCAACCACTGCAAGGGGAGTGGTGGATCGGGACTTGCCCACGTAAGCAACCACTGCAAGGGGAGTGGTGGATCGGGACTTGCCCACGTAAGCAACCACTGCAAGGGGGGCGGTGGATCGGGACTTCCCCACGGACGCAACCACTGCAAGGGGGGTTCGGGGGGCGAAGCCCCGCCGAGCGGGGTCCGGGGGTTGCACCCCCGGTGTAATGACGAGACAACCCCGTCCGCGCATTCCGCGGACAGGGTTGACCCATTGTCGAGTGCCGAGTGTGGGACTCGAACCCACACGTCCTTTCGGACAACGGTTTTTGAGACCGTCGCGTCTGCCAGTTCCGCCAACCCGGCGCACCGGGAGGAAATGATAGCGGGTGGGGTGGGGTTGGACCTAACTGGTTGGGTTTGGGGGCGCGCGCGGGCGGTTTGCCCTGGGTATATGCGTTCTATGCCGAAGTGAAAGGTACTCTTTACATCACTCGATAGCGCGGTGGTGGGGTCGATGGTCGGCTAGTTGGACCAACGTCCACTCTGCCGTGTGTCGGGACAGGCATCTGAACCAGAGGGGTCTACCTATGAGCACAGCAGCAGGGGGCGCAAGCACTAAGCGCGACGCGGGGGCGAAGCGGGTTGTCGTCGCAGAGGATGAAGCGCTCATCCGCATGGACCTGGTCGAGATGCTGACCGAAGAGGGTTACCTGGTGGTCGGTGAGGCCGGTGACGGCCAGCAGGCGGTGGATTTGGCGGTGGAGCATCGGCCGGATCTGGTCATCATGGATGTGAAGATGCCGCGCCGTGATGGTATTGATGCGGCCGCCGAGATCGCGTCGAAACGTGTTGCGCCGGTGGTGATTCTGACCGCGTTCAGTCAGCGTGATCTGGTCGAGCGGGCCCGTGACGCTGGTGCGATGGCCTATCTGGTGAAGCCGTTCACCAAGTCGGATCTGGTGCCCGCGATCGAGCTGGCGGCCAGCCGTTTCCATGAGATCACCGCGCTGGAGGGCGAGGTGGCGAACCTGTCGGACCGGCTGGAGACGCGCAAGCTGGTGGAACGAGCCAAGGGTGTGCTGATGCAGACGCAGGGTCTTTCCGAGCCGCAGGCATTCAAGTGGATTCAGCGGACTGCGATGGATCGCCGGACTACGATGAAGGCGGTTGCCGAGGTCGTGTTGGAGAACCTCGCGCCCAAGTGACGGGCAGGGTCCGCTGAGCGGACCGCCGCGGTCGATCCGGCGGGGCACGGCGCGACGAAGGACTGTGCCCGTGTGGGCTGATTAGTCGTGGATTTTACGCGCGCGAAACGCAATCGTGAACAAAAATTCGATGCGATGTTGCGTTCATGATCCGAATGTGATGCGGAACTAACGTATGAACGCTAGGTTCTGATCGGGCTGACGTGGTCGGCCTCCTCGGTGATGCCGGGGGAGCACAGGACTTAGAGGTGAAACGTGCTTAGTTCGACATGGCACAGTCGTACGACGCGAGGTGTTTTGGCTATCGGCGCTGCCGCCGCGCTGGTGCTGACCGGATGCAGTGACAAATCGACCAGCACCGGTACGGATTCGTCCGGCACCAGCGGCGCGGCCGGGTTGTCGATCGTGCCGGTGGAGCAGGTGGACATCAACGGCAAGGCGGTCCCGAAGACGGATCCGGCGAAGGCCGCCGATCCCGCCGGTGACGGCAAGGCGACCTGCCCGGCCGGTACGACCATCGCCTTCGCGGGCGCGTTGACGGGCCCGAACGCGGCACTCGGGATCAACATCAACATGGGTGCCAAGCTGGCGCTCGACCAGCACAACAAGGCCAACCCTGGCTGCCAGATCCAACTGAAGTCGTTCGACACCGAGGGTGACCCGCAGAAGGCAACCCAGGTGATCCCGCAGGTCGTCAACGACAAGTCGATCATCGGCCTGGTCGGCCCGGCGTTCTCGGGTGAGACCAAGGCGACCGGCAAGATCCTGAGCGACGCGGGCCTGGTCTCGGTGACCTCCTCGGCCACGAACGCCACCCTCACCCAGAACGGCTGGACCACTTTCTTCCGCGGCCTCGCCAACGATGACGTGCAGGGTCCGTCGGTCGCGAAGTACCTGACCGGCACCGCGGGCTACAAGAAGGTCTGCGTCATCCAGGACAACAGCGACTACGGCACCGGCCTGGCCAAGAGCATCACCGACGGTCTCGGTGCCGCGGCCGACTCGGCGTGCTCGTCCAGCATCAAGACCGGTGACAAGGACTTCTCCGCGACGGTCACCAAGGTCGTCTCGGCCAACGCCGACGCGGTCTTCTACTCCGGTTACTACGCCGAGGGCGCGCCGCTGGCCCAGCAGCTGAAGTCCGGTGGTTTCAAGGGTGTCTTCGTCGGCCCCGACGGTGTCAACGACCCGCAGTTCCTGTCCCAGGCGGGCAGCGCGGCCAAGGGCGCGACGCTGACCTGCCCCTGTGGTCCCGCGCCGGATAAGTTCGCCAAGGATTACCAGGCTTTCAACGGCCAGCCGTCGGGTGTGTACTCGGTGGAGGCCTACGACCTGTCCACGATCCTGGCCAAGGGCATCGACGGTGGCAAGCTCACCCGCCCCGACCTGCTCGAGTTCGTGAAGTCCTATGACGGTGCCGGTCTCGCGCGCCAGTACAAGTGGAACCCCAACGGGGAACTGAGCAACGCGCTCATCTGGATCTACACGGTCAAGTAACCCACAGCACGAGATCGCGCAGCACGTACCGGGGTTCGCGCGAATCCCAGTACGTGCTGCTGTGTCGTCACGGGTGAATGAATGAGGGCGAATTAACGAATGACTTCAACGGCATTGGCCGGCGTTGTACAACTCGCTGGCGGATCAATCGACTTCAACTATGAGGGAGTGATCCACGATTTCTGGCGACTGACCGTCGACGGATTGTCCTACGGTGCGATCTACGCACTGGTCGCGGTGGGCTACACCCTGGTCTACGGCGTTTTGCGGCTGATCAATTTTGCCCATTCCGAGATATTCATGCTCGGCTTGTTCGGCCAGTACATCGGTTTGATGTTGCTCGGCTTCTCACCGAGCGGTGATGTCTACTCGCAGGGCATCATTCTCACGATTACCTATCTGGCGTTGGCGATGATCTTCGGCATGGCGGTGTCCGGCGCCGCCGCGGTCGGGTTGGAGCGCGTGGCCTATCGGCCGTTGCGCAGGCGCGGCGCCAAACCATTGATCTTTCTCATCACCGCTATCGGCGCCTCGTTCGTGATCCAGGAGATCGTGCACTTCGTGTTGCCGAAGATCTGGCCGAGCGTCGGCGGCACCAACGCGCAGAAGCCGATCATGCTGGTGGAGCCGACCAAGCAGTTCAGCCTCGGCGGCGCGGACATCACCAACGTGACGCTCGTGATCATCGGCGCCGCAGTGATTTTGGCGATCGCCACCGAATTGCTGATCAATCAGACCAAGTTCGGCCGCGGCATCCGGGCCGTCGCGCAGGATCCCGATACCGCGACGCTGATGGGCGTCTCGCGGGAACGAATCATCATGCTCACCTTCCTCATCGGCGGCGTGCTCGCCGGTGCGGCGGCGCTGCTGTACGCCCTCAAGATTCCGAACGGGATCATCTACTCGGGCGGATTCATCCTCGGCATCAAGGCATTCAGTGCCGCGGTGCTCGGCGGTATCGGCAACCTGCGTGGCGCGCTGCTCGGCGGCCTGCTGCTCGGGCTGGCAGAGAATTACGGCCAGATCCTGTTCGGCACCGAATGGCGCGACGTTGTCGCGTTCGTGGTGCTTGTGCTGGTGCTGATGATCCGGCCGACCGGCATTCTGGGTGAGAGCCTCGGGAAGGCGCGAGCATGACGGACACCAAAACCGCTACCCCGCCGATCAAGCCGGAACGGCCGATGCACGGCGTCGGCGACAGCCTGCGTTCCTGGTGGAGCGGTCTGTCCCGACCGGCCCAGTGGGCCGTCGGCGTTCCCGCCATCATCCTGTTGGCGTTGCTTCCACTGTTCCCGCCACCGTTCCTCGATACTCCTGGCACCAGCTTCGGCGGCGTGATGGCGCAGTTCGCCATGTACGCGCTGCTCGCCGTCGGCCTGAATGTCGTTGTCGGACAGGCGGGTCTGCTAGACCTCGGCTATGTCGGCTTCTATGCCGTCGGTGCGTACACCGTCGGCCTGCTCACCAGTCCCAACAGTCCGTGGAATCAGACGGACGGCGGCTGGCTGAGCGAGGACTGGGCCTGGCTGGCCTGCCTGCCACTGGCGGCGGCGGTCACCGCGGTATCCGGTCTGATCCTCGGCACTCCGACGCTGCGGTTGCGCGGCGACTACCTGGCGATCGTCACGCTCGGCTTCGGTGAGATCGTCCGGCTGCTCGCCGACAACCTCGGTGATGTGACCAACGGCAGCCTCGGCCTGTCCGGCATCGCCTACCCGCACCTCGGCGAGTCCGCGCACAAGCAGAACGGCGTGTTCTCCTCCGGCAATGTCGGAAACTCGGACACCTCCAACATCTTCGACAAGGCCAACGCGGGCACCTGGTGGTTCTGGGTGGGCATGATCCTGGTGATCATCGTCCTGCTGATCGTCGGCAACCTGGAGCGCAGCCGGGTCGGCCGGGCCTGGGTGGCGATCCGCGAGGACGAGGACGCGGCCGAGATCATGGGCGTGCCGACGTTCAAGTTCAAGCTGTGGGCGTTCATGATCGGTGCCGCGGTCGGCGGACTCTCCGGCGCGCTGTACGCGGGTCAGGTGCAGTTCATCAATCCGACCGGGTTCAACATCATCAACTCGATGCTGTTCCTGTGCGCGGTCGTCATCGGCGGGCAGGGCAATAAGCTCGGCGTGATCGTCGGCGCGTTCATCATCGTGTATCTGCCGAACCGGCTGCTTTCCGTGCAGGCCGTCGGGCAGACCGCGACCGGATGGGTGGTGCTCGTGTTCTCCGTCGCGGTCCTGATCGCGTTGATCATGGTGTGGCGCAGGTGGGCTCGTGATCAGGAACGGCCGATCCGGCTCGGTTATCTGGCAGGGTCGATCGTCGCGGTCGTTGTGCTGCTCGTCGTGCTCGGCAATGTGCTGAAATTCCATGAGGCGGGCGCTCAGTCGCTCGGCGACTACAAGTATCTGTTCTTCGGTATCACGCTGATGGTGGTCATGATCTTCAAACCGCAGGGCCTGTTCCCGGTCCGGCAGAAGCTGCTCGCCTACGGGCGTCAGGTGTACCAGGCTGTGCGTAAACCGTTCGGCGACCAGGCGTTCGGAGCGACCCGATGACCGGGCCCGGCGCCGGTGGCGCACTGTTCGACAACGAGGACATGGCCGCGGGTTACGTGGCCGAACCCGAGGCGGCGCCCAGTGCCGGTGTGGTCGATCTGACCGCGGTGATTCCGGATCTGGCCGATGCCGAGACGGTCGCGGAGGTCGTCGCCTCCAGCCGGGAGATCGAAACGGCCGTTGGTGCACCGCTTTTGCGCACCGAGGAGCTGACCGTCAAGTTCGGCGGTCTCACCGCGTTGGACGCGGTGAGCTTCGAGATCCGCCGCGGCGAGATCCTCGGGCTCATCGGGCCCAACGGTGCCGGGAAAACCACCTGCTTCAACGCGATCACCGGTGTGTACCGGCCCGCGTCGGGCACGGTGTACTTCGACGGCGCGCCGCTGACGAAGACCAAGCGCAACGCCATCACCCGGCTCGGCATCGCGCGTACCTTCCAGAACATCCGGCTCTTCGGCGAGATGACCGCGCTGGAGAACGTGGTGGTCGGCACCGACGCCAGGCACAAAACCTCGGTGCCAGGCGCCATCTTCCGCACCAACCGGCATCGCCGCGAGGAACACGACGCGATCGAGCGGGGCATGGCGCTGCTCGAATTCGTCGGCATCGCACCGAAAGCGGTGGAGAAGGCACGCAACCTGTCCTACGGCGATCAGCGCAGGCTGGAGATCGCCAGGGCGCTGGCCACCGAGCCGAAGTTGCTCTGCCTCGACGAGCCGGCGGCCGGATTCAATCCGAGCGAGAAGTCGGCGCTGATGGATCTGATCCGCAAGATCCGCGACGACGGGTTCACCGTGTTGCTGATCGAGCACGACATGCGCCTGGTAATGGGCGTGACCGACCGGATCGTGGTGCTCGAGTTCGGCCGCAAGATCGCGGACGGGCTGCCCGCCGATATCCGGGAGGACCCCGCGGTGATCGCCGCCTACCTCGGTGTGCCCGACGACGGCACCGAGTCGGGGACGGCAAGCGCGCACGGGACGGACGGGTAGGAGCAGCGATGGCATCGCACAGAGAACCGGATCAGCAGACCGTCGAGGCGACCAAGGGCAGTTCTGACGCGCTGCTCGAGGTCACCGACATGGTCGTCAACTACGGCAGAATCCAGGCGCTGCACGGGATTTCGCTGCAGGTGGCGGCGGGCGAGCTGGTCACACTGCTCGGCGCGAACGGCGCGGGCAAGACCACGACCATGCGGGCGCTGTCTGGCCTGCTGCCGCTGACCCGTGGCCGAATCATGTTCCAGGGCCGCGACATCACCCATATGAAGGCGCACGAGCGGGTGGGTGAGGGCCTGATCCAGGCACCGGAGGGCCGGGGTGTTTTCCCCGGTATGACGGTGCAGGAAAACCTCGATATGGGTTGCTACGGAAGGCCGTTCAAGCAGAAGGCAGAATACAACCAGACGCTCGAGTGGGTGTTCGAGCTGTTCCCGCGCATGTCGGAACGGCGCAAGCAGATCGGCGGCACCCTGTCCGGCGGCGAGCAGCAGATGCTCGCCATCGGTCGTGCGCTGATGGCGCGGCCGCGGCTGCTGTTGCTGGATGAGCCGTCGATGGGCTTGGCGCCCATGATCATTCAGCAGATCTTCCGGATCATCACGGAGATCAACCAGCAGGGCACCACGGTGCTGCTTGTCGAGCAGAACGCCCAGCAGGCGCTCTCGCGCAGCGACCGCGCCTACATCATGGAGACCGGCGAGGTCACCAAGACCGGCTCCGGCCGCGAGCTGCTCACCGACCCGTCGGTGAAGTCGGCGTACTTGGGCGTCGGATAGTCCCCGGTGTAAAACCCCAGTGCCGCAAGGCCGTCCTCGAGGCATGATCGTGACCATGAGTGGTCATGATGAGCTGACAGGTCTGGCCGAGCGGTACTGGGACACCTTCCTCGAGGCCAAACCCAGCGACGCGACACTGCTCGGCGACCGGCGGTTCGATGACCGCATCGAGGATCTGTCCGCGGCTGCCGACGAGCGTTTGCTCGCGACCTGGCGCGAGTTGCTTGGGAAGGTCGACGCGCTCGACGCTGAGCAACTCGACGAGACCGATCGAATCACCCGCAGTCTCTTGCGCACCGAATTGACCGGTGTGATCGACCGGCTGGAGTGGCGGCCGCTGGAGCTGGCCTCCGATCAGATGGAGGGCGTGCACGCCTACGCGTTGACGTTGGCGCCGCAGACCAACGCGCCGACGCCGGGCAGTGCGCGGGCGCTCGTCCTGCGGTTTCGGCAGTACGGCGACATGCTGGGTCAGGCGGTCGAACGGTTCCGCGACGGCCTCGCCGCAGGTCGCACGCCGGCCAGGATCACCCTCGAACGGTCGCTGAACCAGCTCGACGGATACCTGGCCTCGGAGCTGTCGGCGGATCCGTTCGTCACTATCGCCGGTCCACCGGAGTGGGACGGCGAAGCGTTCTGGCGGGCCGAATTGACCGACGTGGCAAGGGACATCATTCGCCCGGCGTTTCAGAGTTATCGCGAGGTGCTGTTCAACGAGCTGCTGCCCGCGAGCCGTCCCGACGACAAGCCGGGCCTGTGCTGGCTCGGCGCGGATGGCGAGGACATCTACCGCCGTCAGCTGCGGTATCACACCAACCTGCCCGATCTCGGTGCTGACGAGATCCATGAGCTCGGCCTGACCGAGCTGGCGGCGCTGCGCGAGGAGTACACGACGATCGGCGAGCGTTTGTTCGGTACCGCCGAGCTCGGCGAGATCTTCGCCAGGCTGCGCGACGATCCGGCGCTGTGTTACGTCGATGGTGAGCAGATCATGTTCGACGCACGCCACGCGGTGACCGCGGCGAACGCCGAGATGGGTAACTGGTTCGGCAGGCTGCCCAAGGAAACGTGCGACATCGTCCCGGTGCCGGATTTCCTCGCCGCGGACGCGCCGCCCGCGTATTACTTCTCGCCCGCCGCGGACGGTTCCCGGCCAGGCACCTACTTCGTCAACACCTCCCATCCCACCGGCCGCGGCCGATTCGAGACCGCCTCGGTGGCCTTCCATGAGGCCATCCCCGGCCACCACCTGCAGCTCACCATCGCCAACGAGCTCGACCACCTGCCCCGCTTCCAGCGCCAGTCCTACGCGAACACCGCGTTCGTCGAGGGCTGGGCGCTGTACACCGAGCGGCTCGCCGACGAAATGGGCTTGTACGAGGACGATTTGGGCCGCCTCGGCATGCTCGCCGGCGACTCGTTGCGGTCCTGCCGACTGGTCGTCGACACCGGCCTGCACGCGAAAGGCTGGAGCAGGCAACAGGCCATCGACTTCATGGTGGCCAACTCGCCCGCCGGCATCGCCGAGATCACCACCGAGGTGGACCGCTACATCGGTATGCCTGGTCAGGCCGTCGGCTACAAGGTCGGCCAGCTGGAGATCCGCCGTCAACGCCTGCTCGCCACCGAGCGCCTCGGCAGCGCGTTCGACATCAAGGTCTTCCACGACAAGGTCCTCGGCTCGGGCTCGGTCAGCTTGCCTGTGCTGCGGGAACTCGTCACGTCTCTGGTGTGAGGTTCCGGGACCGGGTCGGGGCTTCGGCGTCCGACTCGGTCTCGGTCTCCGCTGGGAAAACGGATGGTTAACGGCTGGCCGGGTGTCGGCGTATCACCTTGTCGGTGCTGGTCCCTAGACTCTGTGGCGTGAGTTCACCCACGACTGCTCAGCGTCCTGCCACCGCGTCCGGCTCCGGCGATTCCGTGTCGGGTGACCGGCCGACTCTGCTGTTGTTGGACGGGCATTCGATTGCCTATCGCGCGTTCTTCGCGCTACCGGCGGAGAACTTCAAGACGGTGACGGGGCAGACCACCAACGCGGTGTACGGGTTCACCGCGATGCTGATCAACCTGCTGCGCGACGAGAAACCGACGCATATCGCGACGGCGTTCGACGTGTCGAGGAAGACCTTCCGCACCGAGGCGTACCCGGAGTACAAGGCGAACCGTTCGCAGACGCCGGACGAGTTCCGCGGGCAGGTCGAACTCACCAAGGACGTGCTCGGCGCGATGGGCATCCCCGTGATGGCGATCGAGGGCTTCGAGGCCGACGATCTCATCGCCACCTTGACAACGCAGGCGGTGGCGCAGGGCTTCCGGGTGTTGATCGTCTCCGGCGACCGCGACGCCATCCAGCTGGTCAACGACAATGTGACGCTGCTGTACCCGAAGAAGGGTGTCTCCGATCTCACCAGGTTCACCCCCGACGAGGTGTTCGCCAAGTATGGCCTCACCCCGTCCCAGTACCCGGATTACGCGGCGCTGCGCGGTGACCCGAGCGACAACCTGCCCGGCATCCCCGGTGTAGGGGAGAAGACCGCGGCCAAGTGGATCCGCGAATACGGCGACCTGAACAGCCTCGTCGACAAGGTGGACGAGGTGAAGGGCAAGGTCGGCGACTCGCTGCGCGCCAACCTGAGCAGCGTGGTGCTCAACCGTCAGCTCACCGAGATGATCCGCGACGTGCCGCTGCCCTACACGCCGGATCAGCTGGCGCAGGCGCCGTGGGACCGCAACAAGATCCATCAGCTCTTCGACGACCTGGAGTTCCGCGTGCTGCGGGACCGGCTGTTCGAGACGCTGGCCCCGAAGGAGCCAGAGGCCGAGGCCGGCTTCGAGATCAGCGGCGGCGCGCTCGAGGTCGGCGCGGTCGCGGGCTGGCTCGTCGAGCACGCGAAAGCCGGTGTCCGGCAGGGTGTCTCGGTTGTCGGCAGCGGCACCCCCGGCGGCGGTGACGTGCGCGCGCTCGCCATCGCGGCGGGCGACGGCGAGAGCGGCTACATCGACGTCGCCATCCTGACCCCGGAAGACGAAGCGGCACTTGGCGCTTGGCTCGCCGACCCGGCCGTGCCGAAGGCGCTGCACGAGGCGAAGTCCGCCATGCACGCGCTGCGTGGCCGCGGCTGGACCCTCGGCGGGCTCACCAGCGACACCGCGCTCGCCGCCTACCTGGTCCGTCCCGGCCAGCGCAGCTTCAACCTCGACGACCTCTCGCTGCGCTACCTGCGCCGCGAGCTGCGCGCCGAGACCGACGAGACCCCGCAGCTGTCGCTGCTCGACGACGAGGACACCGTCGACGCCGAGCTCGCGCAGACCGAAATGCTGCGCGCCAGGGCGGTCGCCGACCTCGCCGACGCGCTCGACACCGAACTCCAGCAGATCGAATCCGTTCCGCTGCTGGAGGATATGGAGCTGCCGCTGCTCAGCGTGCTCGCCAACCTGGAGGACGCGGGCATCGCGGTCGACACCGACCAGCTGGAGACGCTGCAGCGTCAGTTCGCCGACAAGGTGACCGAGGCGGCCAACGCGGCCTACGAGGTGATCGGCAAGCAGATCAACCTCGGCTCGCCCAAGCAGCTGCAGGTGGTGCTGTTCGACGAGCTCGACATGCCGAAGACCAAGCGCACCAAGACCGGCTACACCACCGACGCCGACGCGTTGGAATCGCTGTTCGAGAAGACGGAGCACCCGTTCCTACAGCATCTGCTGGAGCACCGCGACGCGACCAGGCTGAAGGTCACCGTCGACGGTTTGTTGAAGTGCGTCGCCGACGACGGCCGCATCCACACCACGTTCAACCAGACCATCGCCGCCACCGGCCGCCTGTCATCCACCGAGCCGAACCTGCAGAACATCCCGATCCGCACCGACACCGGCAGGCAGATCCGCGACACCTTCGTCGTCGGCTCCGGCTACCAGTCGCTGATGACCGCCGACTACAGCCAGATCGAGATGCGCATCATGGCGCACCTTTCCGAGGACGAGGCGCTGATCGAGGCGTTCAATTCCGGCGAGGACCTGCACACCTTCGTCGCGTCCAAGGCATTCGACATCCCGATCGCCGAGGTGACCCCGGAGCTGCGCCGCCGCATCAAGGCGATGTCCTACGGCCTTGCCTACGGTCTCAGCTCCTACGGCCTCGCCGCGCAGCTGAAGATCAGCACCACCGAGGCCAAAGAACAGATGGACGTCTACTTCGACCGCTTCGGCGGCATCCGCGACTACCTCTACGAGGTGGTCGAGCAGGCCCGCAAGGTCGGCTACACCTCCACCCTCTTCGGCCGCCGCCGCTACCTCCCCGACCTGGACTCCAGCAACCGCCAACGCCGCGAAGCCGCCGAACGCATGGCTCTCAACGCCCCCATCCAGGGCACCGCCGCCGACATCATCAAGGTCGCGATGATCAACGTGCACAAGGCAATCCAGGAAGCAGGCCTGCGCTCCAGGATGCTCCTGCAAATCCACGACGAATTGCTCTTCGAGGTAGCCGAGGGCGAGAAAGAAACCCTCGAAGCCCTCGCCAAGAAACAAATGGCCGCCGCCATCCACCTCTCGGTCCCTCTCGACGTCTCGGTTGGCACCGGCCGCAGCTGGGACAACGCCGCCCACTGACCGCACCGATGCCGCGCGCCGGCCTATTCGACGCGCGGCATCAGCAGAACTTAGTTACGTTTCGTACTCGAATGCCCTGAACTGCATTCGCGCAGAACTGAATTGCGCAGACCTCCGCACCGCGACCAGCTCTAAACTCGCACGATGCAAGGTTCCACCGAATCTCGTCATGCAGATGAAGTGGCCCGGCATCCTGCTCAGGACAGCCAACCGCAACTAGCAAGCGATACTCCTCGCATCCGTGCAAGAAGCTAGCCTGCGAACCGTCTAGCGCGCTAGACTGTCGACATCACGCAAGTGATGCTGGGCGGTGGGACGCCGTTGTGAGCGACGCCCCACCTGGTGGGTTTAGCTAGCCCCTCATCCAGCGGACCAGCACGAGCGCCCCGGCGACCACGGCAGCTGTTGCCAGCATGATGCCGTAGTCGACCGGGGCTTTGCTCTTTGCCCGGCGATGTTTCGCCATTCCCCACCACCTCCTCCCTGGGCGCGATGTGTGGACCATGTCCATCGCCCCTCGGGTGGAGGTGAGGCAACCTTATCGGCCGAACTCGTTGAAACGCAGTGGATTCCAGCAAATGGTCGGCGGCCCGTCGCGGGTCGGCCCGTGGCGGACCGACCCGTGGTGGGCTGACGCACCGGTCGGCCACTGCTCGACGGACAGTTGGGTGGAACGGTTCTGCCCGAGCGTACCGGTCAGCTCTCCGCGCACCCATGTCGGTGTTGGGCTACGCACATGCTGAATGTTGTTCTGGCGGAGAGGGCTACAGTTCTGATCATGGGGTTCAGTGTTGATCGAATCGACCACGTTGTGCTCAACTGTCGCGATGTCGCCGAGACCGCGCGGTGGTATGTCGAGGTTTTGGGGATGCGGGTGGAGACGTTTGGGCCGAGCGGTCGAACCGCGTTGAGATTCGGCAACCAGAAGCTGAATCTGCGTCCGGTCGGTGCGTTGGCTACCGATCCGACCTGGTCGACGGCCGCGGTCGAGAGTGCGGGTTCCGAAGATCTGTGCTTTGTGGCGAATGCTTCGGTGGCGGAGGTGCGTGATCACCTCGCCGCCTGCGGTGTCGAGGTGGTGAGTGGTCCGGTCGGCAAAACCGGGGCGCTCGGCGACATGATCTCGCACTACTGCAACGACCCGGATGGGAATCTCATCGAGATCGCGGTCTACCCGGAATCAACCTTGCCCGCGTAGTCGCATCGTCCGCAGGAGTGAAGCCGGTTGCGCCAGTGCGGAATCGGTTATTGCACGGTGAACTTCTTTGCCTGGCCGGAGACCACGGTGCCGTTGTCGTTGACGAGCGCGACTCGCACCTGTGCTTCGGTGTCGGAGGTCAGTTGTGGCTGGCTGGGGTCCGATGTCAGGCGGACGGTGGTTTGTTTCGAGGAGCCGTCGCAGTCGACGGAGTTTTGGGCGCCCTGGGCGGTGGGGCGGTCGGCGTCGGTGCCGCCCAGCATTGCCTGGATGCTCACCACTCCGGAGGAGGCGTCGCAGCTGTAGTTGACGTTGACCATGTTCGATCCGACATCGAGGATGTCGAGGGTCGTGTCGGCGAGCGCGGGGGCGGCGGTCGCCACCGAGGCCGCGGCTATCGCGGCGAAGACGGCCACGATGCGGGCGGGGCGGCGAAAGTTCGAGGTAGTCATCATTGGGCTTCGTTCCTCCTGTGTGGCGGACATAGATCGCGGGACACAACGGGAAGAGATGCGGTGCGCGTCGCACCGCAGCATTCATCGTCCAATCCTTTGCCCGCCGCCGTGGGGAACCGCTCGAAATAGCGCGTAGCGGCGGTGTCACGGGTGACAAAATGCCGCATGCAAGCAGTTGTTTCGACAAGAGCCTGAGGTGGGCTTGCTGTGCCAGAATTCGTGCGTGCGCAGTCCCGTGATCCATGTCGCTGTGGGCAGCGATATAGGCAGACGTTATTCGGCGAACTTCGATGTCACTTACCTGCGCGAACAACCACTGCTTGCGGTGATTGCGGACGGTATGGGAGATGGGCCGGGCAGTGCGGCCGCGGGACGGACCGCTGTCGATGTCTTCGTCGACCACGTCACGCGCGCGCCGGAACCTGGACCGGACGCGTTGCGGGATGCGGTGGCCGCGGCGCAGGCCCGGGTAGGGCGAATCGGCGACGAATTGCGGACTCTGGCCGGGTGCACGTTGACCGCCATGGTCGCGACACCGCAGGGCTATTGGATCGTGCAGATCGGTGACTCGCGGGTGTACCGGTTGCGGGGTGGGCTGCTCGAACTGTTGACGACCGACCACACGATGGCGTGGCTCGGGGCCGTGCACGGTTGGTATCCCTTCGACTCGGCGCAGGCCGCGTCGGCGCGATACCACCTGACCCGATACATCGGCCTGCGCGGCGCACCGGAACCGGATGTACTCAGCGTGACAATGCGACCGGGCGACCGATACCTGTTGTGCTCCGACGGCGTCTCCGAACAGGTCGACTACGACAACCTACGCACCTTCCTCGGCCGCGGCCCCCAGCCACAATCAGCCATCACCGCCTTGCTGACCGCCTGCGACACTGCAGGCGGAAACGACAACGCCACCGCCATCGTCATCCACGTCGACTGATCTGGTCAGTCGATCATGGGGAACTGATGGCGGCATCGCCCGAGAGACCAACGCCACCAGTTCCCCGTGATCGCTTGTCCAGCAACGTATCCAGGCGCCGAGTTCCCCCTGGTCGCGATTCGGGTACCGGTGGCGGGCGGTCCGCTGCGCAGCGACAGCTTGTGCGAGAGGTGTTGCGACACCGGCAATGTGAGGTGAGCCTGTGTCGCTCTCGGCACGCCAGTAAACGAATCACGGTGAGTGGGACAGGTCCCCGCGCGGTTGGGCGCGCCTATGGTGAGCCACGCCACATATAAGCGCATACGTATCCACGCATACCGATCGCAGGGGACGACCCATGACCGTGACTGATGAGTACCTGCAGAACAACGCGGCTTACGCGAGCACCTTCACCGGCCCGCTGCCGTTGCCGCCCGCCAAGCACGTCGCGGTGGTCGCGTGCATGGACGCGAGGCTGAATGTCTATGGCGCGCTCGGCATCAACGAGGGGGAGTCGCACGTCATTCGCAATGCGGGTGGCGTGATCACCGCGGACGAGATCCGGTCGCTCGCGATCAGTCAGCGCCTGCTCGGTACCCGCGAGATCATCCTCATCCACCACACCGATTGCGGCATGCTCACTTTCACCGACGACGACTTCAAGTCGTCGATTCAACAGGAGGTCGGCATCAAGCCGGAGTGGGCGGCGGAGGCGTTCACCGACCTGGAAACCGATGTGCGCCAATCCATTGCCCGCATCGTCGCCAGCCCGTTCGTGCCGCACAAGGACTCCATCCGCGGCTTCATCTTCGACGTGGCCACCGGCAAGCTGAACGAGGTCCTCAGCGACTGACGCGCCGCACTCGTCACGGGATCCGGGTCCACGGGCCCGGATCTCGTCATGTCAGGGGGAGTTGACACGCTCGCCCGACACGCCCAGCCAAAATGTCGAGTGCGTGACGCGGACCTGAACATGTGCCGCGCGGCACGGCCACGATCGGCCGCCCAGCCCGCCGAACCGGCCTGAGCTGCGCGAACGCTACCGGCCAGTAGACAAATCGGGCATCGAATATGGTTGCTATTGCGCTGAGATGTCCCTATCCTCAAGCGCGTGTCGATTCCCGCCGCCCGCCTCAGCGCAGCGCTCAATGTCGCAGACCGCGACAGCGCTGGGCTAATTCCGCTTACCGCGATGGTGGCGCAGCGGCGACTTCTCCTCGTAGTAACCCGCCGTAGCGGGGTCTGATTCGGACCGGCCCCCTCGCTGCGGGCTGAACGACTTGTTAGTGCTGGTCCCCTCTGTCAACTGAGCCACGACATTCCTCGGGAAGACCTACTTTCAATGACAATCCTCACTCTCGATACCCACGCGTTCCATGCCGCCGCGCCCAAGGGCCTGCGTCACGAAAGCGCCGATCTCACTCCCACCCAATTCCACGACCGCTACTGCGAGAACACCGGGCCGATCCGGCTCGGTGACTGGTCGCCAGCGGGTAGCCGCAGCGCGGACTTCGCGGTGACGCTGGAGTTCGCCGACCATCTGCGCACGGTCGTCGCCTCCGGCAGCCTGGTGGCGGCAATGACCTCGGCCCTCTACGAGGAGGGCTATCACGTCGAAATCCTGCAGTTCCACCAGCGTCGCACCGCCGAAGGCACCGCGACCTTCGTGCAGTGCGAATGCAACGGCAGGCGCGGCTGGGGCGCCGCACTGGCCGACGACAGCTCCGAATCGACCGTTCGCGCGATGATTGCGGGCGTCAACCTGCTCGGCAGCTGACAGACAAAACAAGGGCCGTCCCGCTCCGATGAGCGGGACGGCCCTTGGCGTTTCGGCGTGGTTACTGCTCGGCGCCGGCCTGCTGCTCGGCGAGCTGCTTGCGCACCTCGTCCATATCCAGCTCCTTCACCTGGGTGACCAGGTCCTCCAGCGCGGCGGGCGGCAGCGCGCCTGGCTGCGCGAACACCAGCACACCCTCACGGAACGCCATGATGGTCGGGATGGAGCGGATGTTGGCGGCGGCCGCGAGCCCCTGCTCGGACTCGGTGTCGACCTTGGCGTGCACGACATCGGCGTGCTTCTCCGAAGAGGCCTCGAAGGTGGGCGCGAAGCTCTTGCACGGGCCGCACCACTCAGCCCAGAAATCGACGAGTACCACGTCGTTTCCGGTGACTACCTCATCAAAGTTCTGCTGGGTCAGCGTCTGGGTGGCCATGACGTCCTCTCGTATTCGGTGTGCCAGCTACAACGCCGACAGTTGCCTATATCTTCCACGGACAAATGGCCCATGGAGCTGAGCTGTGCTGTTTGTCCTCAGTACGGTTCTTCCCCGGCAGACACGCCCTGACACCCCCACCGCATGATCTCCGGAAAATAGCGGTTGCCGAACAGACGGTGGGTCGGTTCGCGGACAGACGGAGTGCGGCGCGAGGATGATGCCGTGACCGAGTGTGGCGAGCGACCTATTCGAACAGCGGCGAGCGTCAGTGGGGAACTGTCGTGAGCGGCGAATTACCTCTGCGGCTCGGGCTGATCGAGGGCGACGGCATCGGACCGGAAGTGGTGCGTGCCGCGCGGCAGGTCGTCGACGAGGCGGTGTCGGCCGCGGGCGCCGCGCCGATCGAATGGGTGCCGCTGCTCATGGGCCATCGAGCCATCGAGGAACACGGCGATCCACTGCCGGAACAGACCCTGACCGCGCTGGACAGCGTCGACGCCTGGATCCTCGGCCCGCACGATAACGCCTCCTACCCGGCCGAACACCGCACCCCGGGCGCGCCGGGCGGTGTCATTCGCAAACGCTTCGGGCTGTACGCCAACATCCGCCCGGCCCGCGCGTTCGCCGGTGTGCGGGCCACGGCGCCGCAGATCGACCTGGTGATCGTCCGGGAGAACAGCGAGGGCTTCTACGCCGACCGCAATATGTTCGCCGGGTCGGGGGAGTTCCGGCCGACCGAGGACGTCGCCATGATGGTCGGCGTGGTGACCAGGCAGGCCTGCGAACGGATCGCGCACGAGGCGTTCCGGCTCGCCACGACGCGCCGCAAGCGACTGACTATCGTGCACAAGGCCAACGTGCTGCCGATGACGATGGGCCTGTTCCGCGACGTCTGCTATGAAATTGCCCACGCCTATCCCGGCGTCGAGGTCACCGACGAACACGTCGACGCGACGGCCGCGCATCTGGTCCGTTCCGCCGCCGATTATGACGTGCTCGTCACCGAAAACCTCTTCGGCGACATCCTCTCCGATCTCGCCGGCGAGCTGAGCGGCTCGCTCGGTCTGGCCGCCTCGCTCAACTGTTCGGCCACCCGGGCCATGGCGCAGGCCGTGCACGGCGCGGCCCCCACCATCGCGGGGCACAACCGCGCGAACCCGGTCGCGTTGCAACTGTCGTCGGCAATGCTGTTGCGTTGGTTGGGAACTCGCGACGGCCGTAGCGACCTCCGGCACGCCGCCGAGCGCGTCGAACGGGGTGTCGCGGCGACCTTCGAAGCGGGCATCGCCACGGCGGACCTGGGCGGACTGGCGTCGACCAGCGAGTTCACCGAACAAGTTTGTGCTAGGGTCCACCGCCGGTAGTCAGAGTGTGGTAGCTCGGAGTGTTCAGCAAGGAACGGATGAAACTTCCGTTACTGTCCAGCACGAAGCGTCTCGGTCGCTTAGATTGCCAACGGGTGGTGACACCCGGGTTTCTTGAATCCGAAATGTGGAGGGCTGCTGTGTCTGTTCGATCGGTTCTTGGCAGGCGCGCCCTGCAAGCGATGTGCGTGCTCGCTGGTGGCGCACTTGTGCTGACGGGCTGTAGTAATTCCGAAGACTCCGGGCCCGCGGTGCAGAAGGTAGGGGGAATCGAGAAGGTCGATTCGATCGCCGCGCAGCTCCCCGACAAGATCAAGCAGTCCGGCAAGCTGGTTGTCGCCGTGAACATCCCCTACCAGCCCAACGAGTACAAGGACGCGAGCGGCAAGATCGTCGGCTTCGATGTCGACCTGATGGACGCCGTCGCCGCGACCCTCGGCGTCAAGGCCGAGTACCTCGAGTCCGCGTTCGAGAAGATCATTCCGACGCTGCAGGCCGGTACCTACGACGTCGGCATGTCCTCGATCACCGACTCCAAGGAACGCGAGCAGCAGGTCGACTTCACCACCTACTTCAGCGCCGGTATCCAGTGGGCGCAGCAGAAGGGCAAGCCGGTCGACCCGAACAACGCCTGCGGCAAGCGGGTCGCCGTGCAGGCCACCACCGTTGAGCACACCGACGAGGTGCCGGCCAAGAGCGCCAAGTGCGTCGCCGACGGCAAGCCCGCCATCGACATCAAGCCCTTCGATGAGCAGAGCGCCGCGACCAACGCCCTCGTGCTCGGCCAGGTCGACGCCGTCTCGGCCGACTCGCCGGTGACCGCGTACGCGATCAAGCAGAGCGACGGCAAGCTCGAAAAGGCCGGTTCGCCTTTCGATTCCGCGCCGTACGGTTGGGCCGTCCCGAAGGGCTCGCCGCTGGCCGGCGTGCTGCAGAAGGCCGTGCAGAACCTGATCGACAACGGCAAGTACCTGGAGATCGCGAAGAACTGGGGCGTCGAGGAAGGCGCGATCACCAAGTCGGTCGTCAACGGTGCCGTGAGCTGATCGATGACGTCGAACGAAAACACGTCGGTGCCCGGTGACCCCGGGCCCGGCGCGGCAGACTTATCCAAGGAGCCGGAACCGATCAAAGCGGTTCCGTTGCGCAGGCCCGGCCGGTGGATCGCCGCCGCGGTCATCCTGGTTCTCCTCGGGCTGTTCGTCTACGGTGCCGCGACGAACGACGCCTATAAGTGGTCGACCTTCGGGAAGTACCTGTTCGACAGCCGGATTGTCGCCGGCGCGGTGGTCACCCTCGAGCTGACCGTGCTGTCCATGGCGCTCGCGGTCTCGCTCGGCGCCATCCTCGCCGTGATGCGACTGTCGCCGAACCCGGTGTTGCGCTCGGCATCCTGGGTGTATCTCTGGATCTTCCGTGGCACACCGATTTTCGTGCAGTTGGTGTTCTGGGGACTGTTCCCGTCGCTGTACAAGGTGATCGTGCTCGGCGTCCCGTTCGGACCGCAGCTGCTGAAGCTGGACGTGCAGAACCTGCAGATGCCGTTCCTGTTCGCGGTGATCGGCCTCGGCCTGAACGAGGCCGCCTACATGGCCGAAATCGTCCGTGCCGGAATCAATTCCGTCGGTGAAGGGCAGCGTGAGGCGTCGACCGCGCTCGGCATGACCTGGAGCATGACCATGCGCAGGACCGTGCTACCCCAGGCCATGCGGGTGATCATCCCGCCGACCGGCAACGAGCTCATCGGCATGTTGAAAACCACCTCGCTGGTCACCGCGCTACCGATGACCACCGACCTCTTCGGCAAAGCCCGCGACATCTACAGCGTCAACTTCCAGCCGGTCCCGCTGCTGCTTGTCGCCGCGACCTGGTACCTCGCGGTCACCAGCGTGCTGATGGTCGGGCAGTTCTACCTGGAGCGCTACTACTCGCGTGGCCTGTCCCGGCAGTTGACCGGTAAGCAGCTACAGGATCTCGCCGACGCCCAGCAGATTGTGAAGGCGAAATGAGTGTGAACGTCGCGAAGGACGCGCGGCCGATGATCGTCGCCGAGCAGGTCTGCAAGAACTTCGGTGCGCTGCAGGTGCTCAAGGGCGTCTCGCTGGAGATCGGCCACGGCGAAGTGCTGTGCGTGATCGGGCCGTCGGGCTCGGGCAAGTCCACCTTCCTGCGCTGCATCAACCACCTCGAGCAGGTGAACGCGGGTCGGCTCTACGTGGACGGCGAGCTCGTCGGCTACGAGGAGAAGAACGGCAAGCTCTACGAACTGCATCCGCGCGAAGCGGCGCGGCAGCGGCGCGAGATCGGCATGGTGTTCCAGCATTTCAATCTGTTCCCGCACCGCACGGCGCTGGAGAACGTGATCGAGGCGCCGACCCAGGTCAAGAAGGTCGCCAAGGCCGAAGCGGTGGCCAAGGCGCAGGAGCTGCTCGACCGAGTCGGCTTGGCGGAGAAGGCGAATGCCTACCCCGCGCAGCTGTCCGGTGGCCAGCAGCAGCGCGTTGCCATCGCCCGCGCACTGGCCATGGACCCGAAGCTGATGCTGTTCGACGAGCCGACCTCCGCCCTCGACCCCGAACTGGTCGGTGAGGTGCTCGCCGTCATGCGCGAGCTGGCCCAGTCCGGCATGACCATGGTCGTGGTTACCCACGAAATGGGTTTCGCCCGTGAGGTAGCCGACAAGCTGGTCTTTATGGACGGCGGCGTCATCGTCGAATCAGGCGCTCCGCGCGAACTGCTGGCCAACCCGAAACACGAACGCACTCAAGCGTTCCTGTCCCGGCTGCTCTAGGCCGCCCCTTCCGGGCGTCTCACGTATCCCACAGAGCGCTCATACGGTTCGCAGGGCATCCCCTTAACCCCCTGTGAAGCGTGTGGGCGCTCTGTGCGTCTCAGGCGTGCTGGGAGCGGTTGGCGCTGTGCGAGTTCCGCACCTTCTCGGGATACGCGTCCGGTCGTCCGCACGTGTGCGAATCGCGAGTGTGCGAATTGCGAGAACCGTGGGGCCGACCACGCGGGCGAACTAGGTGGCGGTGTGCGGCGATTGGTGCGTCGCGCTTCGTTGCGCGGCCTTGCCGCCCAGCGCGATACGTAGTTGGCCCAGCAGTACTTTGGCGGCGGGGTTTGTGGGCCGGTCGGTTCTCCAGACCAGGGCCAGTCGACCGCGCAGTTCGGGCTCGATGATCCGGACGGTGCGGACGCCGAAAGCTGTTGCCTCCTTGGAGGTTAACCCCGGGACGACCGCGATACCCAAACCGCGGGCGGCCAGTCGAAGCAGCAGCGGGGGAGCGGCGGCTTCGAAGGCGATGTTCGGCTCGAATCCCGCTGCCGCGCAGGAGCGTTCGAAGACGCCGCGGATGCCGGTGCCGGGTGGCAGACAGATCAGCGGATGATCGCGCAGGCCGGTGAGTGGGATGTCGTCACCGTGGGTCCGGTCGTCGGCGGCCACCGCGGCGACGATCGCGGTTTCCAGCACCACGTCCAGGCCGACGCCGGAATCCATTGGCGCGCCGGTCAATCCGATCAGTGCGACGTCGAGGTCGCCGCGGCTCAGCGCGGCGAGCATGCCCTCCGAGGTGTCCTCGGTGAGGCTGATGCCGACCTGCGGGTGATCGTCATGGAAGTCCGCAAGCACGGCGGCGACGTCGAGCTCCTCGGTGGCGGCGCCGGAGATCAGGCCGATACGGACGTTGCCGCGCAGGAGACCGGCGAATTCGTCCACCGTCTCGGTGATCCGTTCGGTCGCGGCGAGCGCGGCGCGGGCGTGTCGAAGCACCGCCGTGCCGATCTCGGTCGGGGTCACTGTGCGGCCGCCGCGGTCGAGCAATTGCTGGCCGAGCTCGCGTTCCAGCTGACGGATCTGCGCACTCAACCCGGGTTGCGCCAGGTGCAGGCGGGCGGCGGCGCGGGTGAAGTTGGCTTCCTCCACCACGGTGACGAAGTAGCGGAGCTGGCGCAGTTCCATAACTGTTGATTCTAGCTACTAGAAGAGCTATCTGTTGTACTTCTGGTTCGGGGGCGAGCATCGTCGAACGCATGGAAAACACCGCAGCACACACCATCGACCTCGACACCTTCACCGGCCCGGTCTTCCGTCCGGGTGACGCCGGATACGACGAGGAGATCTCCGGCTTCCAGACCGCCTACACGCACCGGCCCGCGCTCGTCGTCGGCGCGGTGCACGCCGAGGATGTCCGCGCCGCGGTGGAATACGCCGCGCGCCAAGGTCTTCCCGTCGCGGTGCAGGCGACCGGACACGGCCTGTCGGTCGCGGCCGACGGGGGCGTGCTGATCAGCACCCGCCGGATGACCACCCTCGATATCGATCCGGCGGCCCGCACCGCACGCGTCGGCGCGGGAGTGCGCGCCGGTGCCCTGGTCGAGGCCGCCGCGGCGCACGGGCTGGCGCCGTTGAACGGTTCCTCGCCGTCGGTCGGCGTCGTCGGCTACCTCCTCGGCGGCGGAATCGGGCTGCTGGCAAGGGAATTCGGCTACGCGGCCGACCAGGTGCGCGCCATCGAACTGGTCACCGCCGACGGCAGGGTGCGCAGGCTGCTCCCCGCCGACGAGCTGTTCGGCGCGGTCCTCGGCAGCGGCGGCAACTTCGGCGTGGTCACCGCGATCGAACTGGACCTGCTGCCCGTCACCGAGGTGTACGGCGGTCAGCTCGTGTTCGACACCCCGCTGGTCGAGCAGGCCCTCGAAGCCTGGAAGCAGTGGACCGCAACGGTTCCCGACGAACTGACCTCCACCGTCGTCACGCTGACCTACCCCGACATCCCGCAGCTGCCCGCGCCGCTGCGCGGTCGGTACGTGGCGTCGTTCCGCATCGCCTTCAACGGGTCCGCCGAGGAAGGCGAGCGGCTGGTCGCCCCGCTGCGCGCGGTCGGCGACCGCCTGAAGGATGACCTGCGCACGATGCCCTACACCGAATCGCACACCATCCACAGCGACCCCGACCACCCGCACGCCTACGCCGCGACCAACGCGCTGCTCAGCGACCTCACCGGAGAAACGTTGTCCGCCTTGCGATCCGCCGCGGGCCCGGATTCCGGCACCGACGCCGTCGTCGACATCCGCCACCTCGGCGGCGCGCTGAGCGGCCCGAGCAAGACCGGCACCGTCGTCGATCATCGCGACGCCGCCTACATCGTGCGCGTCATCACCGATCCGGACGACGACACCGCGGCCAAGGACAAGATCCGCACCGCACTCGCCCCGTGGACCATCGGCCACAGCCTCAACTTCCTCTACGGTGCGGGCGCCGACGCCGACGAGGCGCAAACCCGGGCCGGATACACCGCCGACACCTACGCCAACCTCGCGAACCTGAAGGCAAAGTACGACCCGCACAACATGTTCCGCTTCAACCGCAACATCCGCCCCGCCACGAACTGATCCCGCCGCGAACTGATCCCGCCGCGAACTGATCCGCTGCCCCGGGAACCTCTGGCCCAGAGATTCCCGGGGCTTTTCGGTAGTGCCATCCCCGGCCATCGTCTGCTATCTTCGTGATATCACTTTGATACCTGGAGGATGTCATGAAGCTTCGGCCCGCATTACACGTCAACGGCTTCTTGGTGCTGCTGTCGTGGCTGGTGCTCACGCTCTTGTTCGGCGGCGCCGCCGCGCTCGGCTACATCGCGATGGCCCAGCACCACAATGTGCCCGCGCTGGTCGGGGCGATCGTCGCGAGCTTGCTCGTGTTCGTGCTGCTGCTCGCGGCGACCGGCCTCATCGTGGTCAACCCGAACGAGGCCCAGGTCGTTCAGTTCTTCGGCCGCTACATCGGATCGGTGAGTGAGCCCGGCTTCTTCTCCGTGCTGCCGCTGACCGACCGCAAGCGAATCTCGTTGCGCGTGCGTAACTTCGAGACGCAGAAGCTGAAGGTCAACGACGCCGACGGCAACCCCGTCGAGATCGCCGCCGTCGTGGTCTACCGCGTGATCGACAGCTTCAAGGCCGCCTTCGCCGTCGACGACTACGAGGAGTACGTGCAGACCCAGTCCGAGGCCGCGGTCCGGCACCTGGCCACCACACACCCCTACGACTCGCACGACGCCACCCGCACCAGCCTGCGTGACGGCGCCGAGGTGGCCGAGGAACTGACCGTCGAGCTGCGCGACCGCACCCTGCTCGCCGGCATCGAGGTGCTCGAGGCCCGCATCACCCACCTCGCCTACGCCCCGGAGATCGCCCAGGCCATGCTGGTCCGTCAGCAGGCCTCCCAGGTGGTCGCCGCCCGCACCCAGATCGTCGAGGGCGCCGTCGGAATGGTCAGCCTCGCCCTGGACCGGCTCACCGAGCAGGGCGTGGTGGAACTGGACGAGGAACGCCGCGCCACCATGGTCTCCAACCTCCTGGTGGTCCTCTGCGGTGACCGAGCAATCCAGCCCGTCGTCAACACCGGCTCCCTCTACAACTGAGCCATGGCTGAGCGCAAAAAGCTCCTCCTACGCCTCGACCCGGCCATCCACGAGGCCATCGCCAAATGGGCCGCCGACGACCTACGCAGCATCAACGCCCAAATCGAATACGCCCTACGCCTGGCCCTCGAACACGCAGGCCGCAAACCCAAGTAACCCTGCCAAGATCACGGGGGAACTGATGTCGCCATCGACACCAGTTCCCCATCATCTTGTGCGCAGCCCCACGGCCCACGACAGCGAAATCCGCACCCTGACTCGGGAGCCGCACCGGCTTCAGGGCCCCAATTCCGAGTGCGGATCCCGAGTCAGAGTGCGGATTCAGCGAGAGGTGCCTCGGTTGGGGGCAGGGGAGGGCGGTTAGCGTGGGTGGGTGCCAATCTCGTTCGATACCGGCGGGCTTCAACAGCTCGACAGCAACTCGTGGGGGGATCCGGGTACTGGGGATGTCGTCACGCAGTCCTACTTCGACCTGGTTCCCGACCTGCCCGCACCTCTCGAAGAGGTGGACCTGCTTCGCCGCGCGCTCGCCGAGGGTCGGGCCGAAACAGGTTGTCTGATCGAAGCTTTCATCATCTGGGTCGACCGAGTTCCCGCCCTGCTGCGCATGGAGAAGTTTCCACTGCCGAATCAGCCGAGCGGGCTGGCGTTCGTCGCCTCGATCGTTGTGCCGAAAGACCGGTGCAGCGCGGCATTCCAGATCCTCTGCCCGGAAACCGGCACCACCGGTATTCGCGAGGCCGTCCTGATGACCCAAATCGGCCACGAAAACATGTTCCCCCCACACCCTTACGCTCCCGGTCTCGGCGGCCGCCTGCCCTACAACGCCGCCGACGACATCCGCTGGGACCCCCAATTCCCCGACCACCCGCTCACCCGAGCCCGCAACTGGGTCGCCCGCACCGTCCCCACCGCCCGCCTGGCCCCCGGCTTCGCCGCCCTACCCCCGTTCACCGGCCCACTGCGGGCCTGACTCACGCCCGTTGCAGACCGCCGCACGCCTGCTGATTTCCCGCACGGCGAATCGCATGCGAATCTCGGTGCCGGAAATCGAGAGGCGTGCGTCTGCCCAGCTAGGCGGGCTTCTCGGTGATGAAAATGGCTGTGCCGGGGAAGATTTCGCCGCGCAACGGGCTCCACTGACCCCATTCGCGGTCGAGCCATTCGGGCCAGTCCGGTTCGACGATGTCCACCAGCAGTAGCCCGGCGGAGACGATTTCGCGGACGCGGTCGCCGATGGTGCGGTGGTGTTCGACGTAGGTCGGCTCGCCATCGCTGTCGACCTCGACATACGGGGTGCGGTCGAAGTAGGGGATGGCCGCGGTGAGGCCGGCCGGGCCGGGATCGTCGGGGAAGATCCAGCGCATCGGGTGGTTCACCGAGAACACCCAGCGCCCACCGGGCTTGAGCACGCGGGCGACCTCGCACATCACCTCGGCGGAATCGGCGACGAACGGGATCGCGCCGAACGCCGAACAGGCCAGGTCGAAGGACGCGTCGGCGAAGGGGAGGATCTCGGCGCCCGCCTGGATCAGCGGCACCTGCGGCCCGCCGCGTTCCATCGCGGCCCGGCCCCGCTCCAGCATGCCCATCGACAGATCAAGTCCGACCGGATGCGCACCCTGCCCGGCCAG
This sequence comes from Nocardia sp. NBC_01499, assembly GCF_045040275.1. Classification (NCBI taxonomy): domain Bacteria; kingdom Bacillati; phylum Actinomycetota; class Actinomycetes; order Mycobacteriales; family Nocardiaceae; genus Nocardia; species Nocardia sp. NBC_01499. The sequence continues at coordinate 8,817,022 of NZ_CP109426.1, forward strand.
CCAGCGTGCGCACGGCGCCGAGCCGCAGCCGATCTCCAGGATCCGCTTGCCCGCGACGTCGCCGAGGAATCGCATATCGCCCTCGTGCAGCCCCTCCGGGCACCACACGAATTCGCCGTCTGGGGAATCCACGCCGAGGAAATCCGCGTGCGTCTCGTGATACTGACCGGCGTCCGCGTCCCACCAGCGGCGACTGGCCCGCTGACTGGCTGCCGAGCCGATCCGGGTGCGCGCGGTCCCGGCGGTTCCGAGCAGTGAGTTTGCCTCTGCATGGCGATCTTCCGACACGCCGTCAGGGTATCCCGGCGTGGCGGCCGGACCGGTTTGCCCGGCCGGACCAAGGTCGCGTACGCTGAACGCGCGAGTGCCTTCTGTACAGCCGTACCGGAGTCAATCACCCGCTGAGTTTCATGTGCGTTACGTGCGGTACGTTCCTAGTGTCCGTCTTCACACCCAGCGCGGTGAATTCGCCAGCGTACCGAAAGTTCCAATGTCCGCAACCGACCACAATCCGTCCGGAGCAAACCGACATATGCCCACCACCGTCACCTCGCCGCAGGTAGCCGTCAATGACATCGGCTCCGCCGAGGATTTCCTCGCCGCCATCGACGCCACGATCAAGTACTTCAATGACGGCGACATCGTCGAAGGAACCATCGTCAAGGTCGACCGCGACGAGGTTCTGCTCGACATCGGTTACAAAACCGAAGGCGTCATCCCTTCCCGCGAACTCTCCATCAAGCACGATGTCGACCCGAATGAGGTCGTTTCCGTGGGTGATGAGGTCGAGGCTCTTGTTCTCACCAAGGAGGACAAGGAAGGCCGCCTGATCCTGTCGAAGAAGCGGGCTCAGTACGAGCGCGCGTGGGGCACGATCGAGGAGCTCAAGGAGAAGGACGAGGCCGTCAAGGGCACCGTCATCGAGGTCGTCAAGGGCGGCCTGATCCTCGACATCGGCCTCCGTGGCTTCCTGCCTGCCTCGCTCGTCGAGATGCGTCGTGTCCGCGACCTCCAGCCGTACGTCGGCAAGGAGATCGAGGCCAAGATCATCGAGCTGGACAAGAACCGCAACAACGTGGTTCTTTCCCGCCGCGCATGGCTCGAGCAGACCCAGTCCGAGGTCCGCAGCGAGTTCCTGCACCAGCTGCAGAAGGGCCAGGTCCGCAAGGGTGTGGTCTCCTCGATCGTCAACTTCGGTGCCTTCGTGGACCTTGGCGGCGTCGACGGCCTGGTGCACGTCTCCGAGCTGTCCTGGAAGCACATCGACCACCCCTCCGAGGTCGTCGAGGTCGGCACCGAGGTCACCGTCGAGGTCCTCGACGTCGACCTGGACCGCGAGCGGGTTTCGCTGTCGCTCAAGGCAACTCAGGAAGACCCGTGGCGTCAGTTCGCCCGGACCCACGCGATCGGCCAGATCGTGCCAGGAAAGGTCACCAAGCTGGTTCCGTTCGGTGCGTTCGTGCGCGTCGAAGAGGGCATCGAGGGCCTGGTGCACATCTCCGAGCTGGCCGAGCGCCACGTGGAGGTCCCGGACCAGGTTGTCGCCGTCGGCGACGACGCGATGGTCAAGGTCATCGACATCGACCTCGAGCGTCGCCGGATCTCGCTGTCGCTGAAGCAGGCGAACGAGGACTACCACGCCGAGTTCGACCCGTCGAAGTACGGCATGGCCGACAGCTACGACGACCAGGGCAACTACATCTTCCCCGAGGGCTTCGATCCCGACACCAACGAGTGGCTCGAGGGCTTCGACAAGCAGCGCGAAGAGTGGGAAGGCCGTTACGCCGAGGCGGAGCGTCGCCACAAGATGCACACCGCTCAGATGGAGAAGATGGCGGCCGACGCCGCGGCCGAGGCCGCGAACGGTGGCGGCTCGTCGAACTACTCTTCCGAGAGCGGTTCGCAGGCATCGTCGTCGTCTTCCTCCTCCTCCAGCTCGTCCGAGTCGGCCGGCGGTTCGCTGGCCAGCGACGCGCAGCTGGCGGCTCTGCGGGAGAAGCTCTCCGGCAACGCCTGATAGCACCTGTGACGAAGGCCCCGGTCCACTGGACCGGGGCCTTCGCCCGTTTCGGGGCCGGGTTGGCTATTTCCGGAGTGGGCTCCCGGTATTCTGAACAGTGATGTCCGATGCCGCAGTTGAGCTTCCGTCCACTTCCTGGGAGCGCAGGAAGATCGAGGCGATGAGCCGGATTCAGCGGGTCGCGCTGGATCTCTTCGACGCGCACGGATACCGGAACGTGACGATCGAACGGGTCGCGACCGAGGCGGGAGTTTCGCCGAGCTCGGTCTACCGATACTTCGGTACCAAGGAAATGCTCGTCCTGTACGACGAGGCGGACCCGAAGGTCCTCGAAGCGGTGCGCACCGCGGGCGGGGACACCACCGTCGAACCCGCGGACCTGATCGCCGTCGCCCGGATGCTGCTGCCGCTGCTGACCGAATCGCTGCTGACCGAGGAATCCGAGCGCCGGATCCGTCAGCGGCTGCAATACACGGCGGCGATCCCCGAGATCAAGGTCGGCCAGTCCAAGCAGATGCGCGACCTGGAGGATCAGTTCCGGACCTTGTTCGCCGAACGAACCGGCTTCGACCCCAACGATTTACGGGTGCGGATGGCCGCGGCCACCGCGGTCTGGGGTTGCGTGGCCGCCCTCGACCATTGGGCAGGAACGGGTTTCGCCGGACGATTGAAGGACGTCTACACCGAGGCCATCGGATCGATCATCGAGCAGATCGAGATCATGTTCCGATAGTCGCCTTATCCGTCCGCAACCTCGGTAGCCACCAGTTCCAGCGGCCGAACAGCCGCATGAACGCGGGCACCAACACCAGCCGCACCAGCACCGCGTCGATCGCGATGGCGACAGCGAGCGCGAAGCCGATCTGCTCGAGCTCCAACACATCCGCGGTGACGAACGCGGCGAAGACGGCGACCATGATCGCGGCGGCGGCGGTGATCGGCCTTGCCGTGCGTTGCAGACCATCGGCGACGGCCGCCGCGTTGTCGTGATGGGCGTCCCAGTGTTCCTTCATCCGGCGGATGAGGAATACCTCGTAATCCATTGACAGGCCGAACAGTACCGCGAACACCAGCATCGGCAGATAGATCTGCAGGAACCCGGTGCTATGGAATCCGAGCGCGGATTCGCCGATGCCGTGCTGGAAGACCGCGACCGTAATGCCAAGTGCCGCACCGGTGGCCAGCAGATTCAACAGGATCGCCTTGGCCGCGAGCACGATGCTGCGGAACGTGGCGACGAGGAAGCCGAACGAGACGGCCAGCACGAGGGCGATCACCCAGGGGAATCGACCGGTAATCCGTTGGGACACATCGACGAACAACGCCGTCGTACCACCGACGCGAACCTCGGCGTCGCCGAGAGTCGATGCGCGGGAACGGATATCGGAAACCAGGTCGGTGGCCGCGGTGGACCCGAACGCTGCCTTGGGGATCACGGCCGCGAAGACCCGGCCTTGCGCGTACTGCGGTAGCACGGTCGCGATCCGGGGATCGTGCGAGAGGCCGTTGATGAACCGATCGGTGTCGTCGCGTGCGTCGCCGGTCAACGGCGAATCGTCCGCGCCGGTCGCGACCACCTCGATCGGGGCGAGCAGGCCAGGCGGGAAGTTCTGTTCGACCAGGGCGATGGCCCGCCCGGACGGATGGTTCGCGAGCGACTCGGTCCCGACATCGACGCCATAGCGCAGGCCGGTGAGCGGGGCCGCGGCCAGCACCAGGAGCGCGACGCCGACCGTGCCGAACAGCACGGGCCGCGCCATCACGGCGTGCGCCCAGCGGGCCCAGGCGCTGGACGCCTGCGCCGAGCGCACCTCCGCAGGGCGCATGCGCGCGGGCAGGGCGCCGCGATTGATCGCCGGGCCCAGCGTCGCGAGCAGCGCGGGCAGCAGGGTGAATGCTCCGGCCATCGTCGAGAGCACCGCGGTGACCACCCCGACGGCGATACCGTTCAACATCGGCAGCCCCACCACGGCCAGTGAGCACAGCGAGATCATCACGATGAGTCCGGACGCGAGCACGGTCCGGCCGGTGGTGTCCATCGCCGCGCCGACCGCCTGCTGAATGGCGTTGTGGTCCCGGCGGTTTCGCACGCCGCGGCGGGTCAGTTCCTCGTTGAAGCGGCTCACGATGAACATCGCGTAGTCGATCGCGGTACCCGTGGCGATCATGGTCGCCACCGAAAGCACCAGTGAGTCGAACGCGAGGAAGGTCGTCAGGCCGAACAACGCGCCGACGGCGATCGCGATCCCCGCCGCGGTGACCGTGATGGGCAGCAGCGCGGCGGTCAGCGCGCCCAACGCCAGCACCAGCAGCACCGTCGCCACCGGCAGGCCGAAGGCCTCGGCGCGTTGCAGATCGGCCGTCTCGTTGTCCATCAGGTCGGCCTGGATCGGCGCATAGCCGGTGAGGGCGACCTGGGTGCCGTCGCTCGGCGCGGCGGCGAGGGCGGTCCGCAATTCCCGCACGACCCGGACGCGTTCGGAGATATCGCCGTTGACGCCGACGATGCCGAAGGCGGTGTACCGGTCGGCGGATATCTGGGCCGTGGCATTGCCCTCGAACGGTCCGACCGCCCCGGCCACGCCGTTCGTCCGCCGGGCGATACCGACGGCCCGATCGATCGTCGCGCGATACTCCGGTGTGTCGACGGTGCTCTGCGCCGAATGGAAGACGATCACGTCCTGTTCGGTGCCGAACTGGGAGAAGTGTTGCGCGACAAGGCGATCGACGGCCGCCGAGTCGGAGCCCGGCACGGAGTAGTCGGGTGACCCGAGCCGTCCGTGCAGCGCGGGGTAGGCCGCGCCGCACACCACCACGAGCAGCAGCCACACCCCGAGCACGATCTTGCGATGCCTGGCCACCGCGACGCCCCACCGCCCGGCCGCACCCCACCGCGGTTGCGGGTGGGGCGGTTCCGGCCGATCGAGGATGGTGGATTGTGCCATCGCCCCTCCCAGGGTTGCTATCTGACAGTCACTATCAGGTGCTGTCGGCAAGCATACGAACATCGAGGGAAAGTTAGCAAGGGACTGTCAGATATCCAGCTCCTGTTTCTCCCGGTCGGCCTGATAGATGCGCCGCGAGGGCTTGGTCGTCCCACGCTTCACCTGCGGCGTGGTCTTCGGTGGCACCGCCCGAGCGGCGCCCTGCGCCGAGGTGAGGGCGACCACCTGGATTTGCTCCAACCGCAGGCCGAGTCCGGCGAGCCGGGCGATCACGCCGAGGCGATGTTCCGGCATGCCAGGCCGAATCGGCAGCGGCTCTCGTCCTGGCCTGCGCAACACATAGGTCCTGCGTTCGGCGTCGAACTCGATCGGCGCACCGTCGCGCACCGCCCGGTAGGCGTCGAGATCCAGAGCGTTGTGCCGAATCGGGTCGATCATCAACGTTTCGATCAAGCGCTCCGCATGCGCGATCCGCATGTCCCGATCCGGCGGGTCCAGGTATTCCACCCGCCGCGCGATCCGCCACCGATATCCCTCGGCGGCGGAGCGCAGCAGATGCCGATGCCGTTCGATCTCAGCCGCCAGCTCAACCAGCTGGTCGACGTCGAGGAACATCGGGTCACGCGGGTCGGGCATCGATGCTGGAACGTCAGGCATTGCGCCTCCTCGGTCGAGTTGCCAGTTACGTTGGGCAACAACTCGATCGACGTCCGACCTGGTTTCTATTGTGGCAGGGGGGTACGACAGGTTTCGTCGGGGACTTTTCCGAGCCACCGCCCGCGGCACCGCTCGCGCCGCGCGTGTGCGGCAGCACACACGGCCCGATCGCGCTCGCGGTCTACGGTCAGCTGGTGCCGCAATACAGAGACTCCGCAGAGTTCTTTCATACCGAGATGTTCGCCCTGGTCCATTCACGCGGGTGGTAGCCGGTGAGTGATCTGGTCACTACCGCGGGGAAACTGGCCCCGGTGGCGCTGGTGTTCGGTGCCGGGGTGGTTTTCGCGCGGCGCAAGATCATCGGGGCCGAGGTGTCGAAGGCGTTCTCCGAGTTCGCTTTCCTGTTCGCGATCCCGTGCTATCTGGTCGGCTCGCTCTACTCGAGTGACCTGGGGCGGCTGTTCGATCTGCGGGCCATCGCCGCGTACCTTGTTACCGCGCTGCTCGGCATGGTGGCCGTCGGGGTCTGGTCGCGGCGGGTGACCGGGGCCGATGCCAGGGGCGTCGCGCTGCGGATCATGGCCGGCGTGCAGGTCAATACGACCTACTTCGCGATTCCGGTGTTCGTGCTGCTGTTCGGCGATGTCTCACCGATCTTCCCGATCATTCTGCTGCAGGTCTGTGTGCTCACCGTTGTCGTCATCGCCGTGATGGAATTCGGTGCCGGACAAGATGATCCGGATAAGCCCGTGCGGGTTGCCGTGCTGCGCGGCGTGCTCGCGGCGTTGGCGACGCCGATCGTCGTTGCCTGCTACCTCGGGATCGCCGCGAACGTAGCCAAGGTGCCGGTGCCGCGCTGGCTGCTCGACGCGTTGTCGTTCGCCGGTAACGCGGCCGCGCCGGTGGCCCTGTTCGCGCTCGGCCTGCACCTCGGCGGAACGGGTCTGCGGTTGCGCGGTGCCGCGCGCGACGAATACGCGCTGATCGCGTTCAAATGCCTGGCCTTCCCGCTACTGGCACTGCTGATCTGCAAGTACCTCTTCGGTATTCACGGTGTCTGGCTGACCTACCTGGTGCTGATCGCCGCCATGCCCGCGCCGCAGAACCTGTTCATCTTCGCCCAGCGCTACGACACCGACGTCGACCTCGCCGCGTCGGTCGTCGCCAAGACCTCGCTGGTAGCGCTGCTGCTGTTGCCTGCGTGGTTGCTGGTCGCGCGGTGACGCCGACATCGCCACGCCCACGCGGGAATCCGTGCTTTCGGCAAGGACGAAAGCGGGCAAAACGGGTGAAACACTCAGAACGGTACGACATTTCAGCCAGCTGCTGGGCAAACATGCAGGAATCGCCGTCTCGCACCGTGGTTCCGGTCACTTCCTGACGCGGCTAAACGATCTTTGTCTGCGGTGTCGCAGCACGTCGGGTATGGTCGGCGCGGATCGCGAAACTCTGCTTTACAGCCATGGCGGAAAGGTCGGCCGAAGACATGTGCGCAGCGGGGCCGTTCAGTGGGCTCAATCGCAGACAATTCCTAGCGAAGGCGGCTGCGGCCGGTGCGGTGGGCGCGTTGGCCTCGTGGGCCAACCCGATCATCGAGCGGGCCTACGCCGCCGACCCCGCTGGTATGGGTGGACTCGGCGATATCGAGCACTTCGTGCTGCTGATGCAGGAGAACCGCTCGTTCGACCATTACTTCGGCACCCTGTCCGGCGTCCGCGGGTTCAACGAACCGTCGACGACGTGGCAGCAGTACGGCTGGACGCCGGGTGCCGGCCCCGGCCCCGACGGCTTCGTGAATCCGTTCCGCCTCGACACCACCCGCGGCGCCTCGCTCGACGGCGAATGCATCAACGACCCAGACCATTCCTGGGAGGGCATGCACCGGGCGTGGAACGGCGGCCGCAACGACCAGTGGATGCCGATGTCGGTGGCCAGCGTCGGCGCGGCCAACGCGCCCGCGGCGATGGGTTACTACCTGCCCGAAGACATTCCGATCCACACCGCGCTCGCCGACGCCTTCACGCTGTGCGACAACTACCACTGCTCGGTGCTCGGCCCTACGGACCCGAACCGGCTGTACTGGATCAGCGGAACCATCGACCCGGACGGCCTCGCGGGCGGCCCGCTGGTGGAAACGCCCAAGCTGATCCCGCAGCACGTCTACAGCTGGCGCACCTACCCGGAGAACCTGTCCGACGCCGGGGTCAGCTGGAAGGTCTACAACAACCGCGATGTCGGCCCGCTGTCCTCGGTGATCCTCGACGGCATGCTCGGCTGCTTCACCCAATCCGCCGACCCCAATTCGGAATTGGCGCGTCGCGGCATGGCGCCGGTGTACCCCAACGACTTTCAAGCCGATGTCGCCAATGACACCCTGCCCGCCGTCTCCTGGGTGATCCCATCGCTGCTGAACTGCGAACATCCCGCGCTGCCAGCGGCTTTCGGCGCGTTCGGCATCGTACAGCTGCTCGATATCCTCACCTCGAACCCGAAGGTGTGGGAGAAGACCGCGCTGATCATCAGCTACGACGAGAACGGCGGCTTCTTCGACCACGTCACCCCGCCGACCCCGCCGCCGGGCACACCGGGCGAGTTCCTCACCGTGCCGCTGGACCGCGTGTCCGCCGCGAAGGGTATCGCCGGTCCGATAGGTTTGGGCTATCGCGTTCCCGCGCTGGTGATTTCGCCGTACACCAGGGGCGGGCTCGTCGCCTCGGAGACCTTCGACCACACCTCACAGCTGCGACTGCTGGAAACCAGGTTCGGAGTGGAGGTGCCGAATGTGACCGCGTGGCGACGCGGCGTCACCGGCGATATGACCTCCACGTTCGATTTCGGCTCTGCACCGAATATCGCGAAACCGGTGCTGCCCGATCCGAAACCGAAAATGGATGCCGCGGTCGCCCAATGCGGCCCGAATATCGCGTTGGGTACGGCGACGACCGGGATTCCCTATCCGGTGCCGCCGAATTCGATGCCGACACAGCAACCCGGGACCCGGCGCAAGCCGAGCGGGTTGATTCGGGCATGAGAGTGGCCCAGCCCTGGCGGGGGCTGGGCCACTTCTCGACGGATGGGTCAGCTTGCGGTGGCGGGCACCCACCGGACGGACGGGACGACGGAGCGTTTTCGCATGGCCGCGAAGCTGTGCCTGGCGGGGCTGAGCAACGCGGTGAACCAGGTGCGACGGTGTTCGGCCAACGCGGCCGCGACGGCGGGGATGTGGATGCAGTGCACGCCGCCCGCCATACCCAGGCGGTGGCGAGCCGTCTGGTTGATTCTGGTGCCCAATGGTGTTCCTTTGCTTGCTGGTGCTGGCGCTCCGATCGCCAGGGCGAAGATTAGCCGAACGAAAGTGCCGCGCAGAGTATTTTGCGCAAGTAATTGCCTCGGCGTGTCGGAAAGTTGTCGCCGGACTACCCGGTCCCGCCGGAATTGTTGCGAATCGGTCTCGGCCTCGTCACGGATCGGGCAATTACGGCGGCGGCAGGTGGAAAGCGCGGCCCTGATGGGTAATCGAGCCGATTGTGTCGTCGGGTGGCGAACTCGCCGTCGGCGCGGGATGCGAGACTGGTCGAATGTTGCGGATCGGCCTCACCGGAGGCATGGGAGCGGGCAAGTCGACGGTGGCGCGGATTCTCGCCGACCTCGGTGCGGTGATCGTCGATTCCGACCTGATCGCCAGGGAGGTCGTCGCGCCAGGTACCGAGGGCCTCGCCGCACTCGTCGACGCGTTCGGCGCCGAGATCCTCGCCGCCGACGGGAGCCTGGATCGGCCGGCGTTGGCGGCCAAGGCATTCGCGGACGACGAATCGCGCGCGACCTTGAATTCGATTACGCACCCGCTTGTCGGCAAGCGAACGACCGAACTCATTTCGGCGGCGCCGAGCGACGCCATTGTCGTGCAAGATATTCCATTGCTGGTCGAAAATGGTCTCGCGCCATTGATGAATTTGGTAATTGTCGTCGATGTCGATGCGGAAACTCGGCTGCGCCGACTTGTCGAATTCCGCGGCGTCGCCGAATCCGATGCGCGGGCGCGTATTGCCGCGCAGGCCACCGATGAGCAGCGGCGCGCGGTCGCCGATGTGTTGCTCGACAACAGCGGGGCGCCGGCGGCGATCGAGGGCACGGTGCGGCAGCTGTGGCGGGAGCGGCTGGTGCCGTTCGAGCACAACCTACGCACTAGGACGCCCGCGCGGCGCACGACGGAGATACGGGTAGAGCCCGCGAACCCGGATTGGGCCGCGCAGGCGCAGCGGCTCATCGCCAGGCTGTGGGTGGCGTGCGGTGCGGGCGCGTCGCGGATCGACCACATCGGGTCGACCTCGGTGCCGGACCTGCCCGCCAAGGATGTGATCGATCTGCAGATCACCGTCGCCGATCTGGCTGCCGCGGACGGACTGCGAGATGCGTTGGGGGCGGCGGGTTTTCCGGTTCGGCCGGAGATCACCCAGGACAACCCGAGGCCGACGCCGCAGGATCCGGCAGGCATCGATGTGTCGCTGTGGACCAAGCGTTTCCATAACAACGCCGACCCCGGCCGCCTCGCCAATGTGCATGTGCGCGTGGACGGTTCGCCGGGGCAGGAGTTCGCGCTGCTGTTCCGTGACTGGCTGCGCGCGGACGCCGACGCCCGCGCCGAGTACGTCGAGGTGAAGCGCGCGGCGGAGGCGAAGGCGGCCGGGCTGACCGGCGCGGCGGCGACGATCGCGTACCTCGATGTCAAGGAACCGTGGTTCACCGCTGTCTATCCCCGCATGCTCGCCTGGCGGGATAGCTAGCAGCGCAACAGCTTCCGCTACTTCCAGGTGAGCGTGACGCCTTGCGGCTCTAGCCAGCGGTCCAGTCGGTAGCCGTTGGCGGCGATGCCGTCGATGGCGCTGGTCGCGGTCTCGATGGCGGCCTGGGCCTCGGCGGCGGTGAGCAGTCCGGCCGCGTGCGCGGCGAGCAGCTCGTCGACGTCGAGCAGCTCGGTGTCGCGGCCGGAGCGCACGATGATGTCGAGGTAGTGGTCCACCGACTTCCACCGTTCGGGCGCTACCTGACTGAACTGACCGAGGTCGAGGTAGAAGTCCTGGTCCCGTTTGTGCTCGGGATGGTAGTGGAAGACGGTGGCACGCAGCGCCAGGTCGGGCAGTAGCCACGATTCGATGTAGTGGAACTGTTCATGGTCGGAGGTACGCGCCATGTACAGGCCCCACGGCTCCACGTGGTACTGCTCGACCGGCCGCACGAATCCCTTCGGATCCGTGTTCGTCAGGTCCGCGAGGTCGAAGTACTCGACCTTGGGCCGATGTACGTCAACGGAAGGTGCCTGCGTCATGCATTCAGAATCTACCGCCGCGCGGGCGTAGTCGAGTGGCGTGGCGGTTACATCCAGGTGAGCGTGATGCCCTGGGTGGCGAGCCAGTCCTCGACGCAGTGGTCGTTGGCGGCGAGTCCGTCCAGCGCGGCGGTCGCGCACTCGAAGGCACGGTGCGCCTGCGCTGTGTCCACCAATCCGGCCGCGTGGGCGGCGAGTAGGTCGTCGACGCCGAGCAGTTCGACGTGGCGGCCGCGATGTACCTCGATGTCGAGGTAGTGGTCGACGGCCTTCCAACGCTTCGGCGCGACCTGGGTGAACTCGCCGATATCGAGATGGAAGTCATGGTCGACGTGGTGCGCCGGATTCCGTCGGGTGACCGTCACGCGCAGCGAGAGCGCGGGCAGCAGCCAGGACTCCAGGTAGTGGTGGTGCGGCACCGGGACGATGCGCGCCATATATACGCCCCACGGTTCGTGGTGGTAGCGCTCGACCTGGCGGACGAAGCCCTTGCTGTCGGTGCTGGTGTGTTCGGCGAGGTTGAAGAACTCGACGTGCGGCCGGTGCGGCGGATGGCCGGGCGGTAACGCGGTGTTCGGCGGGGCGGCGGCGTTGACGTTGTGATTGAGGCCAGGTACCGCGGCACGGATGTGTCGAGCGATACTTCCTGCGAAGCCGGTGGTCGGCACGGTATTGAGCAATGGAATCAGACCTCTCATGGCTCTAGTCCTTCGCCACATCCGAACTTTGTTGTCCGAACAACCAAGCCAGAGTACACCCGGGAAATGGTGATCGGGCGGATTGACGCGATATGTTTTTGGCCACGAAATGTGTTGCGGCAAGGGACATTTCGGACACATAACGGCGCCTGAGAGTGAAACGGTATTGTCCCGGTAAAGCATGGTATTGGTCCGGTAAAACTTGCCGCAGTAGGTTTATCGGCCTCGGGAATGGGGGAGGGCCGACCGAGGTTTAATCATCGGGGATTGGGCGTACTATGCGGGCCGAAACCCGCTCGCCCGGGTCGGCGATGGCCACCGCCCCGGCGACCATCCAAACTTGTCGGTGGCTGGGCTTAGGCTGGTGAGCATGGCATTCGCAACCGAGATTCCGACGGAAGGCTACGAGGAGAGGGTCGCGGGCGAGACACCGCTCGCCCACTCCGAGCACCGTCCGGTCGGGGATATCGAGCGCAGCGACGCGCGCTTCCAGGTGGTCAGTGAGCACGTGCCCGCCGGTGACCAGCCCGCCGCCATCGAGGAGCTCGAACGCCGGATCAAGGCGGGGGAGCGCGACGTCGTGCTGCTCGGCGCCACCGGCACCGGCAAGTCAGCGACCACCGCCTGGCTCATCGAGCGGCTGCAGCGCCCGACGCTGGTGATGGCCCCGAACAAGACCCTCGCCGCGCAGCTGGCCAACGAGCTGCGCGAGATGCTGCCGAACAACGCCGTCGAGTACTTCGTCTCGTACTACGACTACTACCAACCCGAGGCGTACATCGCGCAGACCGACACCTACATCGAGAAGGACAGCTCGATCAACGACGATGTCGAGCGGCTACGGCACTCGGCGACGTCGAGCCTGCTGTCGCGCCGCGACGTGGTGGTCGTCGCGTCGGTGTCGTGCATCTACGGCCTCGGCACCCCGCAGTCCTATCTCGATCGGTCGGTGGAGCTCGAGGTCGGCGGCGAGGTCGATCGCGACGCGCTGCTCCGGCTGCTTGTCGACGTGCAGTACACCCGCAACGACATGGCGTTCACCCGCGGCTCGTTCCGGGTGCGCGGCGACACCGTCGAGATCATCCCGTCCTACGAGGAACTCGCGGTCCGCATCGAGTTCTTCGGTGACGAGATCGAGGCGCTGTATTACCTGCACCCGCTCACCGGCGACGTGGTCCGCCAGGTCGACATGCTGCGCATCTTCCCGGCCACCCACTACGTGGCGGGTCCGGAGCGGATGGAGCGCGCGGTGCGTGACATCGAGGCCGAGCTGGAGGTGCGGCTGGCCGAGTTGGAACGGCAGGGCAAACTGCTCGAGGCTCAGCGGCTGCGCATGCGGACTCAATACGACCTGGAGATGATCCGGCAGGTCGGGTTCTGCTCCGGTATCGAGAACTACTCGCGGCATATCGACGGCCGCCCGGCCGGGTCGGCGCCCGCGACGCTGCTCGACTACTTCCCCGACGACTTCCTGCTCGTCATCGACGAGTCGCACGTGACGGTGCCGCAGATCGGCGGCATGTACGAGGGCGATATGTCGCGCAAGCGCAACCTGGTCGAATTCGGGTTCCGGCTGCCGTCCGCGGTGGACAACCGCCCACTCACCTGGGAGGAGTTCGCCGAACGGATCGGTCAGGCGGTGTACCTGTCCGCCACCCCCGGTCCGTACGAACTCGGCCAGGTCGGTGGCGAGGTGGTCGAGCAGGTCATCCGCCCGACCGGCCTGGTCGATCCGCAGGTCGTGGTCAAGCCGACCAAGGGGCAGATCGACGACCTGGTGCACGAGATCAGGCAGCGCACCGAGAAGGACGAGCGGGTGCTTGTCACCACGCTGACCAAGAAGATGTCCGAGGATCTCACCGACTATCTACTCGGACTCGGTGTGCGAGTGCGCTACCTGCACTCGGAGATCGATACCCTGCGCCGCGTCGAACTGCTACGTCAGTTGCGGCTCGGCGAGTACGACGTGCTGGTCGGCATCAACCTGCTGCGCGAGGGCCTCGACCTGCCCGAGGTGTCGCTGGTCGCGATCCTCGACGCGGACAAGGAAGGCTTCCTGCGCAGCAGCACCAGCCTGATCCAGACCATCGGCCGCGCGGCGCGCAACGTGTCCGGCGAGGTGCACATGTATGCCGACAAGATCACCGACTCGATGCGGCACGCCATCGACGAGACCGATCGCCGCCGGGCCAAGCAGGTCGCCTACAACACGGAGAAGGGCATCGACCCACAACCGTTGCGCAAGAAGATCGCCGACATCCTCGACCAGGTGTATCTGGAGGCCGACGACACCGAGGTCGCGGTCGGCGGCTCCGGCCGCAACTCCAGCCGCGGCCGCCGCGCCCAGGGCGAGCCGGGCCGTGCGGTCAGCGCCGGAGTCTACGAGGACCGCGACATCAAGTCGATGCCGCGCGCCGAACTCGCGGACCTGGTCAAGGAACTCACCGCGCAGATGATGAACGCGGCCCGCGAGCTCCAGTTCGAGCTCGCAGGCCGACTGCGCGACGAGATCGCCGATCTCAAGAAGGAACTGCGCGGCATGGACGCCGCCGGATTGAGTTGAGTACCGGAGGTGCGGCGTCAGCTCTGGGTGGCCATCCACTCGTTGACACGGCGCTCGGCTTCCTCGCGGGAGACGTTCTCGACCTTGGTCAGCACAGCCCAGCGGTGACCGAAGGGGTCGAGTACCACGCCGAAACGGTCTCCGGTGACGAAGGTTTGGGGTTCTTCGGCACTGCGGGCACCATTCTCGATGGCGCGCTTGATGACGGCGTCGACGTCGGGGCAGTAGTGCACGATCGAGGTGTGTACCCACTCGCCGTTCGGGGCGAGCACGTTGTTATCGGGGATGGGCATGCCCAGTTGCAGGGTGGAGTCGCCGATCTTGAGTTCGGCGTGTGCGGGCTGACCGTCGGGCATGTCGTTGCGGCTGATCACCTCCGCGCCGAAGACGGCGGAGTAGAAATCGATGGCCTTGTTGCCGTCGCCGACCGCGAGGAAACAGGTGATGGAGTGGTAGCCCTCGGCAATGGGATTCACGGTGTCTGTCATGACATCAATCCTGGTCGGGTGGGTGCTTCTGGTCTTGTAAGAACGCGACACGGCGCCGAGCGGGAGCGAAATCATGTCCGGCGGCACTGATTTCGCGCCGCCACCCCGGAATCCGGTGGCTCCCGCGGACACCACCGGCATCCTGCACCCGGACGAACAGGCCAAGTTCCGCTCGCTCGCTCGACTACCCGCCGGGCCCGCCGTCGACCGATTCGTCGAGTGGTACTGGTCGGTGCGCTGGGGCCTGCGCGGCAGGCCGCCGTACCAGGCCGAGGTGCTGTCCTACCCGAGCGTGAACGTCACCTTCGAGCGATCCGCAACCCGCACAGGCGGTTTCGTCAACGGCGTGTGCACCACCAAATTCGTCAGGGAGCTCAGCGGCGCGGGGGAGACGTTCGGCGTGCGCTTCCGCGCGGGCGGCTTCGGCGCCTGCACCGGGCTCGACGTCGGCTCGTTCCGCGACACCGTCGTCGAACTCACCGAGGTCATGCCCGACGCGCACGGCCTGACCGAACGCGTCCTCGACGCACCCACCGACGAGCAGCGCCGCGCCATCCTCGAGGACTTCTTCGCCGCCCGCCCCGCCGCCGACGATCCGACCTACCACCTGGTGCTGCGCATCATCGACTCAATGGCACAGGACCAGGACCTGACCAGGGTCGATCAGATCACCGATCGGTTCGACATACCGACGCGTACGTTGCAGCGCATGTTCCGGCGCTACGTCGGCGCCGGCCCCAAATGGGTGCTGCGCCGGTATCGCCTGCAGGACGGCGCCGAACTACTCGCGCGCGGTCGTACCGAAGATCTCGCCACATTGGCCGCGGAACTGGGATACTTCGATCAGGCGCACTTCTCGCGGGAGTTCACCGCGGAAGTCGGAATGGCTCCACTGGAATACGCCAAGAATTCGCTACGCTCGCGCAACGAGGTCACTGCAAAGGTCATTCCGACCGGGACATAGTTGCTGGGGCCGACCGTATTCGACCATTCGACTGCGGGGCACAAGGGTAACTCCCAGCTCCCTAGTTGAATGTTGCACTACCTACCGTCAGCCAAATGAGGAGCTGGACATGGATGTTGTGGTGTTGATCGGACGGGTGTTGTTCTCGGTGTTGTTCCTGAGCTCCGCGCTCGGGCACTTCACGCAGACCGAACAGATGGCGGGCTACACGGCGAGCAAGGGCGTGCCGATGGCGAAGCTGTCGGTGCTCGGTTCGGGCGCGCTCTTCGGTCTCGGCGGGCTGAGCGTGCTGCTCGGCGTATGGGCCGATCTCGGCTCGCTGGTGCTGTTGGTGCTGCTCCTGCTGACCGCGGTGATGATGCATCAGTTCTGGAAGGTGTCGGATCCGCAGGCCAAACAGGCGGACATGATCAACTTCAACAAGAATCTGGCGCTCGCCGGTGCCTCGTTGATGCTGTTCGCGTTCTTCGCCCATGACAGCTGCCTCGGATTGACCATCACCGGACCGCTTTTCAACCTCTGAGCGTGCTTCCCGCGCTAATATTGCGCGTCCTTTTTACTGCAGGGAGAGGAAGGCATGGACATCATCGGAGCGATTCTGGGCTTATTCTGGGCGAACTACCAGCAGTGGCCGTAATGGCACGCTAGTCCCAGGCTCGCCTCGGCCCGTCCCGGTGCGCGATTTCCGCGCCGAGGCGGGCCGATGTCTGTTCGATCCCCGCTGGTATGTGACGAATATCCCAGGGAGACAAGACCGTTCATCGGCGTTGTGCTTGATCACAGTTTCGGCACCTGACAATTGTGTCGGCCCTGGTTGCTCATGCCCTACCGCATTTCCTGGCGAACATGTGGCGCCAATGCAAGGACACCCCCGATGTGATCTGCTGCGATTTCTGATATTTCCGGTCTGTTTGCCGCTAGGGTCGACCCAAGTCGCTGCGCCGGGGCACGTTCTGATGTGTACCGGGCGTCAGGCATCTGACCACGCACAGTTGGAGGAGAGAATGACCGCCTACCGGACCATTGTTGTCGGTACTGATGGCTCGGACTCGTCGTACGTCGCCGTCGAGAAGGCCGCCGCGCTGGCTGGAGTGTCCGCCGCGACCCTGGTCATCGCGTGTGCTTACTACCCGACCGACGATCGCGACGTGGCCGCCGCCGCGGACGTGCTCAAGGACGAGGCCTACCAGGTGCGCGGGTCCGCCCCCACCAGCGAGATCCTGCGCACCGCGCGGGACAAGGCCGTCGCAGCCGGCGCGAAGGACATCGTCGAGCGCGCCGTGGTCGGCGAGCCGGTCGAGTCCCTGCTCACCCTGCTCAAGGACGTGGACGCCGACCTGCTCGTCGTCGGTAACCGCGGCCTGAACACCCTCACCGGCCGCCTGCTCGGCTCCGTCCCGTCCGACGTCGCCCGCAAGTCCCGCTCGGACGTCCTGATCGTGCACACAACGCGCTAGCTGTCCTCCCGAAGGCCCCCTTCGACACAGCAGACCGACCACAAAGGCGCCCTTCAGTCGAGACCGTTCACTCGACTGAAGGGCGCCTTTTGTCGGTGTGGCCGCCTAAAGGGGCCCTCGGACGGGTGGGTGGTTAGGTCAGCGCGCTCAGCACCTCGGGCAGGTCCGCGCTGTGTACTACGCCGAGTCGCTGTGTCGCGCGGGTCAGCGCGACGTACAGGTCATTGAGGCCGCGTGGTGATTCATCCAGGATCGCTTGCGGCTCAACAAGATACACCGCGTCGAACTCCAGGCCCTTCACGTCGTGCACGGTCAGCACCCGCACCGATTCATCGGCAAGCTCGGACAGCTCCTCGATCAGCGGGTGCGGCGCGATCACCGCGGTGGTGCCGGGCCCGGTTTCCTCGGCGACCAGCTTCGCGACTTGGTCGCGCACCTCGTTCGCGGTGACCAGGTATCCGCGCGGCGGGTTGCCGCTGTCGCGGACCGAGCGCGGCGCGGACGCGGACGGATCGATCGCGGCGAGCACGTCTGCGGCCACGTCCATGATCTCGGCGGGCGTCCGGTAGTTCACGGTCAGCTCGGTGAGCTTCCACCGTTTGGCCACATACGGTTCCAGCACCCGCTGCCAGGACGAGGCGCCCGCCGGGTCGCCGGTCTGCGCGACATCGCCGACCACGGTGATCCAGCGATTCGGGATGCGCCGCATCACCATTCGCCAGGCCATCTCCGACAGCTCCTGCGCCTCGTCCACGATGACGTGCCCGTAGGTCCAGGTGCGGTCGCCCGCGGCGCGCTCGGCGGTGGTCTGGCTGGTGCGCACGTTCTGGCGTTCGGCGAGCTGGCTCGCGTCGATCAGGTCGTAGGCCATCAGGATTTCCGGATCGAGTTCGTCTTCGAGATCCTGTGGCGCCGAACCGGTCAGGATGTCGAGCGCGTCCTGCGCCTCGGCCAGCTGAGCGCGCCAGCGGCGCCGGGAGCGTTCGCGTTCCTCGGTGTCGTCCACGCCGAGCAGCTCGGCCAGCTCGTCGAGCAGCGGTGCGTCGGCGGCGCTGAATTCGCCGTTGTCCGGTCGCGCCAGCTCGGCCCGATCCTCGGCCGGGAGACTGCTCGCGACGCGGTCGAGGCGTTTGGGGTCGGCCAGCAGATCGGCGAGTACGTCCTGCGGGGACAGCAGCGGCCACAGCTTGCCGATGGCCTGCTGGATCTCCTGGTCGGCCCGCATCTCATCGCGGATCTCAGCGATATCGGTACGGCTCAGCAAGCTCGGCCCACCGGACAGATCCGAGCCCATGGTCTCGGCCAGCTGTTCGGTGAGCGCGTCGATCACGGCGCTGGTGAAGATCGGCTTGGCCAGGTTGTGCGGACGCCGCGAGGAACGGGCCCGGCCACGCGCCCGGGTGGCGATCTTGCGATCGAGGGTGACCTGGTAGCCGTCGAAGCTGAGCCGGACCGGTGCGGTCGGCACCTCCTGCCGGTCGCGCACGGCCTGCTTGAGCACCTCCAGAATGTTTAGGGAGCCCTTTATCTCGCCCGCCCGCAACGAATCCTCACGGGTGGCCTTCACGCCCGGGTACAGGTCGCCGATGGTTGATAACAACACACCGGTCTCGCCGAGCGAGGGGAGTACCTGGCCGATGTAGTCGAGGAAGGTGGCGTTCGGTCCGATGATCAGCACGCCGCTCTTGGCCAGCTGCTGACGGTAGGTGTAGAGCAGGTAGGCGGCGCGGTGCAGCGCGACGGCCGTCTTGCCGGTGCCCGGCCCACCCTGCACCACAAGCACGCTCTTGTGCTCCGAGCGGATGATCGCGTCCTGCTCGTGCTGGATGGTCTCGACGATGTCGTTCATGTGCCCGGTGCGCGCGGCGTTCAACGCGGCGAGCAGCGCGCTCTCGGCACCGACTCCCGCGTCGCCGTCGGCCGCGCCCGCCTGCCTGGCCGCATCCAGATCGAGGTATTCGTCGTTGATCGCGGTGACGGTGCGGTTGCGCGAGCGGATATGCCTGCGCCTGGTCACGCCGTCCGGTGCCGCGGTGGTGGCCAGGTAGAACGGGCGGGCAAGCGGGGCGCGCCAGTCGAGCAGCAGCGTCTCGTAGTCGTCCTTCTCGTCGAGGATGCCGAGCCTGCCGATGTAGCGGTATTCGTCGTCGAGATCGATCCGGCCGAAACACAGACCGTGTTCTGCCGCATCGTATTTCGCGAGATCCTCGTTATAGAGCTGGCTGAACGACTCGCGTTCGCTGCGAGCCTGCGGGGTGCCGCCGGATTCCAGCAGCACGGTGCGCAACCGGTTGCGCGCGTAGTCGCGCATCTCGTCGAGCCGGTCGTACAGCACCGACAGGTACGCCTGTTCCTGTTCGGTCTCGCGGGTCAGCTCGGGCGCGCCGTCACGGGTGGCACGGTCCTGAGTGAGGTCGGGCAAACTGAACTCCTTCACCGCGATGAGCCGAGCGAACGGTACACACGCAGGGCAATACGCGCGCGAACGTTCGGAAAACAAGGTTGTCGAGTCTACTGCGATTGCGGCGGGGTCGCCGTATCCGCAGGTGTACCCGGTGTCGTGCCGCCCGCCAGGCACCGTTGTGCGCAACGGTTACTGGTGTGCTGTGCTCGACCACCGGGAACTGGTCATAGAAGTGGTGCAACAGTCGCGTGCACCGCGGGTATTCCGGCGCTGCGCGAAAAACTTGAACAATCATGGATCGAACCGTCAGGAAGCGTGGGTGCTGTTCGGTCTGCGGCTCAAGCTGGCCGAGCCCTCGCGATGCCCGGACGGCTTGGCCCGATACATCGCCAGGTCCGCATCGTGCAGCACGGCCTCCGGGGTGCGGCGGTCGCCGACGGCGAGCGGGGTGACGCCGATCGAGGCGTTCACCTCGATCCGATGTCCGCGCGCGATGATCGGCTCGGCCATCGTCGAACGCAGCCGGGCAACCAGCGCGTCGATATCCACCCGCCGGGTGCCACCGGAGAGCAGCACAAGGAACTCGTCGCCGCCGAGCCTGCCGACGATATCGTCGCTGCGCAGCGCGCGCTGCAGCCGCTGCGCGACGATCTGCAGCACCGTGTCGCCGATGGCGTGCCCGAGCGTGTCGTTGATCGCCTTGAACCCGTCGAGGTCGATGAACAGCACGGTGGACACCGGCAGGTCCTCGCTGGTGGCCAGCGCGCCTGCCAGCTGGGAAAGGATCAGTGAGCGGTTCGCCAGTCCGGTCAGCGAGTCGTGCGTCGCCTGATACTCCAATTGCCGCCTGCTGGCCCGGAATTCGGTGATGTCGGCGAACGAGGAGACCGCGGACGAGCGACGGTCGCCGGGATTGAGCAGGCGGCTACTGCCCGATAGCCAGCGCCGCTGCCCGTCGGCACGGTCGACGCCGAACACGTAGCCGGTGATGGTCTCGCCGGTGGCCAGCGTGCGCGCGATCGGATGGCGGGTCGGCGACAGCGGCTGCGCGTTCGCGTCGAGCAGCGTCAGTGGCAGCGACTGGATCGTCTTGCCGATGAGTTCGTCGTCGGAGCCCTCGTTGCCGAAGATGCGCATGGCCGCCGGGTTGGCCGACTCGATGCGGCCCTCCGGATCGATCACCACCACGCCCTCCTCCAATTGCGAGACGACCGTGGTGAAGTGCTGTTCGGCCAGGTGCTGGGCGGCCTCGGCGTGGCGCTGGGCGGTGAGGTCGTGGATGACCACCTGGTAGGCGAGGTGGTCGTGCCAGGCGGTGAGCACCGACACGGTCGCCACGGGTATCGGGACGCCGTCCATCCGGATCAGCACCATTTCGGTCGGGTCGGAGGCGGCGCCCTTGGTGGTGAGGTGGCTGATTCGCTCCAGCATCCCGGGAACGGAGCTGGGATGGACGAACTGGGTAAGCGGTCTGCCGATCAATTCGTCGGCGCTCTCGGCAGCCAGCAAACGCACAGTTGCGGGATTGACGTAGACCACGATGCCGCGCTCGTGCACACAGATGCCGTCGGGCGTGTGCTCGACCAGAGAACGGTAGCGCTCAGCTAGCTGCTCGGCGGCGTCGACCGCTGCGGCTACCTTGTCCTCACCCACTCGAACCCCCGATCGTCGACCCGATTATGGCCATTGGGACATGGGATTATTCTGGTATCGACGTGCAGAACATCACAGCGTCGACGCTATTGCTTCGATCACAGTTCGGGCACTTAATCGGGCACTGTCTGGTGATCATTACAGAACCGGTTTTCTAAGGATTAACTGGTCGATCGCAGTTCGACCAAGGAATCGGTGAAGGAGCGATGCTATGCCGGGCGCCAACCCGAACAACCGACAACAGCATCAAGATCATATGACGTTCGCCGGGATCGGTGCCGTCACCGCGTATGGCTGGGGACGGGACGCGCTGTGGCAGGGACTGCTCAGCGGGAAGTCGGCCGCCTCCGTGCAATCGGGGTACGGGCCGGGTCGCGACGAGGATGCCTGGGTGTCGCTGGTGCCCGATGGTGGCGATAACGCGGTCAGCACGAGCCGGTACGGGCGGGCCATGCACGAGTCGGCCAGAGAGGCGATCACGGATGCGCTGGCGCGCGGCTGGCAACCGGGCAGGACGGTCGGTTTGTTGCACGCGATCGTGCTCGGCGACGTGGTCAACTGGCGCGATTTCTACCTCGTCGATCACGGCCACCGCAGACCCCGCGACTACATGCGGTTGATCCCGTCCACCCCGATCTCGGTGCTCATGCAGGAGTTCGGCTTCCACGGCCCCGCCATGAACGTGTCCGCGGCGTGCAGTTCGGCCAATGTCGCGCTGATCACCGCGCAGCTGTGGTTGGACGCCGGCATCGCCGACGACGTGGTCTGCATCGCCACCGACATGTCCGGCACGCCCGACATGGTCGACCACTTCGTCCGCCTCGGCGCCTCGGTGGCCGACACCGAACCGCTCGATGCCTGTCGTCCGTTCCAGCAGGGCAGCCGCGGTTTCTGCATCGGCGAGGCGTCGGTGGCGTTCGTGCTGAGCCGCTCGGTGCAACGGCCATACGCGGCGGTGCTCGGCGGCGGCATGACCAATGACGCCTATCACGTGGTGTCGATCGATCCCACCCACGAGCAGATCTTCGAATGCACCAGGCGCGCCCTCGACAACGCCGGTGTGACCGCCGACGACGTGCGCTATTTCAACGCGCACGGCACCGGCACCCGCCAATGCGACGAGGCGGAACGGGACCTGCTGACCAATATGTTCGGCGACCAGCCGCACGTCTACGCGCTCAAACCGCTGGCAGGCCACTGCCAGGGCGCGGCAGCCGGGGTCGAGGTGGCCGCCGCCGCGCTCGGTTACGACCGCGGCATCGTGCCCGCCGCGCCCATCGTCGCGCCCGCGCATCCGCGCCTGCTCGACGGGCCGCAGCCATTCGAGGGCGGCATCACCGCGAAACTGTCGTTGGGCATGGGCGGCAACAATTCCGTCGTCGTACTCGGGCCGGTCGACTGACTCAGCGGTCACATCGCTTCGGTTCACCCGCTTGCGCTCGTTCACGGCAGCGGCACCGACCAGCACAGCCGGGTACCCGGCATCGCCGCGCCGTCGTCCGTCGCGTTCTCGGCGGCACCGACCGCGCTACCGGCGGCACCGATGACGAACTGCCCATCGGACTTCTCCGCCCGCTGCTCCAAGTTCCGTAGTCCGCTGCGCACCACGTGATTCGGAATGCCCCAGCCGTTATCGGTCACCACAATCGTCAGATCGTCGTCGACGCTGATCTCCACCGCGACAGTATCCGCCCCCGAGTGCCGGACCGCATTGCTGACCGCCTCGCGCACCACCGCTTCGGCGTGATCGGCCAGCTCGGCCTCTAAAACCGACAGCGGGCCCGATACCGAAAAGGTGGACCGCAACGGGGTTTCGGCGGTTTGCTGGCGGATCGCGTGCTCCAGCCGCTGCTGCAGCGGGTTGCCGTTGCCGCCGTGCAGGTCGAAGATCGAGGTCCTGATCTCCTGCACCACCTCTTGCAGGTCGTTGACCACGGTCGAAAGGCGTTGGCGCACTTCGGGAACAGTAGCCCGTGCGACCGCGCCCTGCAGCGTTATGCCGACCGCGAACAGTCGCTGGATGACGTGGTCGTGCAGATCGCGCGCGATCCGATCGCGATCGGCCAGGATGTCGATATCGCGCATCCGCTGCTGCGCGTCGGCCAGCTGCATGGCCAGCGCCGCCTGGTCGGTGAACGCGGCGGTCAGCTCGACCAGCTCGTCGGAGTACGGTGCCGCGCCGACCGGACGCACCGTGGTCAAGACGCCGAGCGTGGTGTCGGGGGTGCACAGCGGCAGGATCAGCAGCGGTCCCGCGTCGGGCAGCGCCAGGCCGAGGCTGACCGCGTCCGCGTCGTCGAAGCGCAGCGGGGTGCGGCGAGTGAACGCCTTGCCGAGCGCGGTCCCCTCGGTGGGCACGGTCGTGCCCTCGAATCCCGCACCGGGACCGCACCATTGGGTGACGCAGAGCTCGGTGGGCTCGTCGACCGGTCCCGCGAGGAAGGACTGATGCGAACCGGTCAGCGTGCGCGCGTGCTCGACCACGTGCGCGAGCACGCGATCGGACTCGGTACCAGCCAGGAACTCGGTGGCGATATCGCGGGTCGCCGCGATCCACGCCTGCCTGGTGCGCGCCGATTCATAGAGCCGCGCGTTGTCCACCGCGATACCCGCTGCGGCCGCGAGCGCCTGCACCAGCACGTCGTCATCGTCGGTGAACGGCTGCCCGCCCGCCTTCTCGGTCAGGTACAGGCTGCCGAACACCTCGCCGCGAATCCGCACCGGCACACCGAGAAAGGTGTGCATCGGCGGGTGGTGTTTCGGAAGGCCAACGGAGGCAGGATGATTCGCGAGCTCGTCGAGCCGGAGCGGTTTCGACTGGTTGAACACGACGCCGAGCACACCGTGCCCTTCCGGCAATCGTCCGATGGCCCTGCGGGTTTCGTCGTCGAAGCCCTCATCGATGAACTGCACCACCTGCTGGTCGTGGCCGCGCACCGCGAGCGCGCCGTAGCGGGCGTCGACCAGGCTGATCGCGGTGCGCACGATGGTGCGCAGCGTCTCGTCCAGGTCGAGGCCCGAGGTGACGGCCAGCATCGCCTCGACCAAACCGTCCATTCGGTCGCGCGAATCGATGATGAGCTCGACGCGTTCCTTGACCTCGCTGAGCAATTCGCGCAGCCGCAGTTGCGACAGGGTGTCGCGCAACGAATAGGGATCGTTGCCGCGATCGTCGGTCATATCGGCTTCCCCTGGTAGCGAGCGCGCGAACTGCGCCTTGTCCCAGTCTAGTTCGCCGTTCGGGGACTTTCGGCCCTGTTCGCCACCGCATTGCGATGATGACATGGGGCGACGGGATCGAATATCGAAGGCAGGGCGTGTCGGATGAAGTCGTCGGGGCTGTTGCATATGTCGTCACCACAACACTGGTTCACCGCAAGCGATCTCGATCTAGCCGTGACCACTTTCGGCGCGGTGCCGGACGTGGACGTGACGCGGGCCGTCCGGGCGATCGGCCGGGTGCTGCGACGACACCACCTCGACGCGGCGACCAGGGTGCGCGTCACCGCGCCGGCGACGGCGGGCGAGGCGACCGTGGTGCAGGCCAACATTCGCTGCCGCACCGTCGCCACCCGCGTACAGGTGACCGGGCCGGGTGGGTTCGCGGTCACCTTCGCCGCCGAACGGCTGGACCGGCAGCTGGCCCGCCTCGCGACCACCCAGTCGCGTGATTGGCCCGATCCAGCCCGTCCGCCGCTGGCCAAGGTCACCGAGCCGCGCCCGATCGTGCGCCGCAAGCAGTGCGAGCTGCTCACCGGCACCCCCGCCGAGGCAACGGCGGTGATGGACGCGATGGACTACGACGCGTACCTGTTCATCGACAGCGCGTCGGGCACCGAGGCCGCGGTGGCCTGGCAGGACCCGCTCGGCGTCCGGCTCTTCCGTCAGGACGCGACGGTTGTCGGCCCGCCGGCGGTGAATTTGCTACCGCTCACCGTGGATTCGGAACCGGCGCCCATCCTCGACGAAGAACGGGCCGCGCACGTCCTGTGCCATCACGGCCTGCCGTTCCTGTTCTTCACCGACCAGGCGAGCGGCCGCGGCCGCCTGCTATACCGCCGCTACGACGGTGATCTGAGCCTCGTCGAACCGGCGTAATCGGCTCAGGTCAGCGGTGCCGACCAGTGCACCCGCGTCCCGCCGGACGTGGCGCGCTCGATGCTGCACCGGCCCTCCGATTCGGTCGCTCGCTGCGCGAGATTGGCCAGGCCGCTGGAGATTACGTCGTCCGGCACGCCGGAGCCGTTGTCCTGTACCAGGATGGTCAACTCGTCGGCGACGGTGATCTCGATCGTCACCGTGTCACCGCCGGAGTGCCGCACCGCATTGCTGACCGATTCGCGCACAACGGCTTCCGCGTGATCGGCCAGTGCGGGACCGACCACCGACAGCGGCCCGTCGACGCGCAGCCGCGCCCGGATCGGGGTCGCCTCGGTCTGCTGCCGGATCGCGTCCTCCAGCCGCAGTCGCAGCGAGGCCCCCGCGCCGCCGTGCAGGTCGAAGATCGTCGTCCGTATCTCGTGCACGACCTCCTGCAGCCGGTCGATCTCGTCCGAAAGTCGTTGCCGGACTTGCGGATCGTCGACCCGCGCCGCCATGCCCTGCAGGCCGAGGCCGACCGCGAAGACCCGCTGGATGACGTGGTCGTGCAGATCGCGCGCGATCCGGTCGCGGTCGGCGAGCACATCGAGTTCGCGCGCCCTGCGCTGCGCCTCGGCGAGCTGCATGGCCAGCGCGGCCTGATCGGTGAAGGCAGCGGCGAGCGCGACGAGTTCGTCGGAGTACGGCGCGGAGTCGGGCGCGCGCACGACGATCAGCACGCCGAGCACCACCCCCGCGGTCTGCAACGGCAGGATCAGCGCAGGCCCGGCCGCGTCGACCGGCGCCCCGAGATCCATGCCGCGCGCGTCGGTCAGCTGCACGGCCGCGCGCTCGGCGAAGGCCTTGCCCGCGGCGGTGTCGGTGAGCCGCACGGTCTGCCCCTCGTCCGGCGCGCTCGCCCGCGACCATTGCGCCACAACGAGTTCCGTGGCCTCCTCGGGTGGGATGCCGGATTCGACCACCGCGAGGATCGCCTGCTCGGACCTGGTCAGCGTGCGCGCGTGCTCGACCACCTGCGCGAGCACCCGATCCGGTTCGGTGCCGGCCAGGAACTCGGTGGCGATGTCCCTGGTCGCCTCGATCCACGCCTGTCTGGTGCGGGCCCACTCGTAGAGCCTGGCGTTGTCGATCGCGATGCGGGTCGCGGTGTCGACGACGGTGCGCAGCGTGTCGAACACGGGGTGCGGCACGGCGTCGGCCATGTCGCTGGTCAGCGCTCGCCGAGTTTGCTGGCCAGCACCGCCGCCTGCGTACGCCGCTCCATGCCGAGCTTGGCAAGCAGCCTCGACACGTAGTTCTTCACCGTCTTCTCCGCCAAGAACATTCGTGCCGCGATCTGCCGGTTGGTGAGTCCCTCGCCGAGCAGCGCGAGCAGCCTGCGTTCCTGCTCGGTGAGCCCGGCCAGCGGTCCGTCGTCGTCCGGTGCGCCGTCGCGCAGCCGGGCCCGCAGCGCGGCGGCGGCCCGGTTGTCCAGCAGCGAACGGCCGGCGCCGACCGTCTTGATCGCGGCGGCCAGCTCCATGCCCTTGATGTTCTTCACGACGTACCCGCTGGCCCCGGCCAGGATCGCGTCGAGCATCGCCTGCTCGTCGGTATACGAGGTGAGAATCAGGCAGCGCAGCCCCTCGACCTCGGCGAGCAGGTCGCGGCACAGCTCGATGCCGTTGCCGTCGGGCAGCCGGACGTCGAGCACCGCGACATCGGGGCGTAGCACGGGAATTCGGGCCATCGCCTGCGCGACATCACCCGCCTCGCCGATCACCGTCAGCTCGGGGTCGCCCTCCAGCAGATCGATCAGACCGCGCCGGACGATTTCATGATCATCGACCAGAAACACCTCGAGCACGTCGGCCTCCCTGTCGCCGTCTAACCGGACGAAAGCAGCCCCACGAATACCACGGGTAGATAACGAGGTTCCGGGTAAGCTTGCAATGAAGTCAACCAGAGGGGCCCTGGGCAGCGGAGCCATAAGGCTCATATGTACGTGGGAACTCGAGCGATGACATATTCAGCGACACTAGATTTCAGCGCGGTTTTCGGATCGCCGCGTGCCTGTCCGGCCTGCGGAGCGGACAGCTTCGACGAACTACCCGATGTCCTGATGCGCTGCGGCGGCTGCGGCGCGCACTGGGGCCCGACCGAGGAAGGGCCCGGCGTCGAAGAACGCAGGCTCCCATGAGGATCGGGCAGATAGTCCCGCCATGGGTCCCGGTACCACCGCCCGCCTACGGCGGCACCGAAGCGGTGGTCGGCAATCTCTCGGTCGGTCTCGCCACGCTAGGCCACGACGTGCACCTGTTCACGGTGGGCGAATCCACCTGCCCGGTGCGCCGATACTCCCTCTACGACCATCCGACCGCGCAGATCGGCGTCGGTGAGGCCGAGCTGATGCACGTGCTCGCGGCCTACGAGACGCTGGCCGACGTCGACATCATCCACGACCACACCTCGCTCGGCCCGTTCGTCGGCGCCATCCAGAACGGTCCGCCGGTGGTTGCCACCAACCACGGTCCCTTCTCGGAGATGCGCCAGGAACTGTTCCGTTCGATGGCGCGCCACGCCAGCATCGTCGCGATCTCGGAGGCGCAACGCCGGCTGGCGGGCAGCGTGCCGATCGCCGAGGTGATCCATCACGGCATCGACCTGAACGCGCACCGATACGGCCCTGGCGGTGGCGGTTACGTGGTTTTCGTCGGCCGGATGAACGAAACGAAGGGCGTGCACCGCGCGGTGCAGATCGCCAGGCTCGCCCGACGCAAGCTGCTCATGATCACCAAGATGCGCGAACCCGAGGAGCGCCGCTACTACACTGAGCGGGTGCGTCCACTGATGGGCCCCGACGACCCCGAACCGCGCGAGGAACCGACCGCGCGCCGGGTCGAATTGGTGCGCCACGCCGACGCGTTGATCAATCCGATCGAATGGCCAGAACCCTTCGGCCTCGTGATGGCCGAGGCATTGGCCTGCGGTACACCGGTTCTCGCGTTCCCCAACGGCGCGGCCCCGGAAATCGTTGACCACGGCACGACCGGATTCCTGTGCCGCGACGTCGATGAGATGGTGGACGCCCTCGATCAGGTGCACACCATCGATCGCAGGGCTTGCCGCGCGGTCGCCGAGCGGCGGTTCGGCAGGTTGCGGATGGCACGCGATCACGAGCGGCTGTATCGCCGTATCTTGGCGCAACGGTCGACCCGGGTCATGGCGCCCACCACGGTGGCGTGAGTTTGCCCTGGGCAATGTCGTGACCCATCCATGGGGCGACGGCTCGGATACGGAGGCGCCGACGGCGATCAATGCCGGGGTCACCCTCGTAGAAGGCTCGACCTTCTGCATCAGTGACGTCAGCGGGGCGATCAGTCCGAATCGCCCGGCGGGCTTGTTCGTTCGCGACACCAGGGTGCTGTCGCACTGGCGACTGACCGTCGACGGGATGGAACCACAACCGCTCACGGTTCGCTACGACGAGCCGTACAGCGCGACGCTGCTCGCCCGCACCGCGCCACGGGCGGGTACCGCCGACAGCACCGCGCTGGTGATCATCGGCAGGCATGTCGGCGACGGTATGCGCGAAGATCTCGTGGTGCGCAACCTCTCCGGCGCACCTCTCGAGTGCACGATCCGGCTGGAACTCGACGCCGATTTCGCCGACCTCTTCGAGGTCAAGGAGGGCCGCATCGGCCACGACCACGAGGTGGTCACCGCGGCGCGCGCGATGGACGGTGCGATCCAGATCAGCCGTGCCGAGCTGGGCGTCGCGGTGACCGTCAGCGGCCGCGGAGCCACCGCGACGGATCGCGAATTATGCTGGGAGACAACCCTTCCCGGGCGCGGCGAATGGTCGGCCTGCATCGAGTACCTGCCCGCTCTCGGCACCGACCCCGCGCCGCCGCGCTACCCATGCGGCACCCCGGTGAACCGCAGCGCCCCCGCGCAACGACTGCGCGAGTGGTACGCGAACTCGCCGACCGTGCAGACCGAAGACGAAACCCTCGCCTCGGTGCTGCAACGCACCCTCACCGATCTCGGCGCGCTGCGCATCTTCGACCCCAACCACCCGGAACGCGCGGTGGTCGCCGCGGGCGCGCCCTGGTTCATGGCGCTGTTCGGCCGTGACTCGCTGCTCACCTCCTGGATGGTGTTGCCGCTCGACCGCAGGCTCGCCGTCGGCACGCTGCAGAGCCTGGCCGACCTGCAAGGGGCGCGAGTGCACGCGGCGACCGAGGAGCAGCCGGGCCGGATACCGCACGAGGTGCGGTTCGGCCGGGCGGCGACGAAACTTCTCGGCGGTGGCACCGCGTATTACGGCACCGCCGATGCCACCCCGCTTTTCGTGATGCTGCTCGGCGAGCTGTACCGGTGGGGACTGGACGCGCGGATCCGCGACGAGCTGCTGCCACACGCGGATCGCGCACTGGAATGGATCGAGCGCTACGGCGACGCGGACGGCGACGGTTTCGTCGAATACCAATGCGCCGCCGAACACGGCCTCGCGAACCAGGGTTGGAAAGACTCCTGGGACGGCGTCAACTTCGCCGACGGCACGCTGCCCGAGGCACCGATCGCCTTGGCCGAGGTGCAGGGCTACGTGTACGCCGCGTATCTCGCCCGCGCCACGCTCGCCGCAGGCACCGGCGACCACCCGGCCGCCGAACGCTGGCGGACCAAGGCCGCACAGTTGAAAACCGCCTTCAACGAGGCATTCTGGCTGCCTGACCGCGGCTGGTACGCGATCGGGCTCGACCGGGACAAGCAGCCGATCGACGCGCTCACCTCCAATATCGGGCACTGCCTGTGGACCGGGATCATCGACGAGGACAAGGCTGAGCGGGTCGCCGACCACCTGCTCGCACCGGAGATGTTCAGCGGCTGGGGGATCCGCACACTGGCCACCTCGATGGGCGCCTACAACCCGGTCAGCTATCACAACGGCTCGGTCTGGCCGCACGACAACGCGATCTGCGCCGCCGGCCTGATGCGCTACGGCTTCACCGACCACGCGAACCGCGTCGTCTCCGCCGTGCTCGACGCCTCGACCCGATTCGGCTACCGGCTGCCCGAACTCTTCTGCGGTTTCGACCGCGCCGAATTCGACATCCCCGTGCCCTATCCGACGTCCTGCTCGCCGCAGGCATGGGCCGCTGCCGCGCCGCTGCTGTTTTTGCGTACGCTGTTGAGACTGGAACCGAGCGTTCCGGAGGGGGTGCTGTCGGTCGCACCGGTGGTTCCCGCTCGCTACCTGCCGCTGCGGGTAGGCGGGTTGCGTGTCGGCTCGGACGTGCTGTCGGTCACCGTCGACGCGGACGGCTGGCAGGTCCGCGGTTTGTCCGGAGACCTGCGGCGGACCTAGCTCCGACCCTTGGCGGAACCCGTCGCAATATCGTCGGCGCGAGCGCTGTTGTAGCTGGTACGGCCCGCGCGAGCGAAACTTGTCGGTGGGTGTGTTTAGCATGACGGCCGGATACGTCTGGAGCCGTTTGTCGGTTCACCCGAACACGATCGAGAAGGGACTCACCTGGTGGCGGAACGCCTCACTGTGCGCGGAGCTCGGGAACACAACCTGAAGGGGGTCGACCTCGACCTGCCCCGCGACAGTCTCATCGTGTTCACCGGACTGTCCGGCTCCGGCAAGTCGAGCCTGGCGTTCGACACGATCTTCGCCGAGGGCCAGCGGCGGTACGTGGAATCGCTGTCGGCGTACGCGCGGCAGTTCCTCGGGCAGATGGACAAGCCCGACGTCGACTTCATCGAGGGCCTCTCGCCCGCGGTGTCGATCGACCAGAAGTCGACCAACCGCAACCCGCGCTCCACCGTCGGCACCATCACCGAGGTGTACGACTACCTGCGCCTGCTGTACGCGCGGGCGGGCACCCCGCACTGCCCGGTGTGTGGCGAGCTGATCGAGAAGCAGACCCCGCAGCAGATCGTCGACCAGGTGCTCGCCATGGAGGAGGGCATCAAGTTCCAGGTGCTCGCGCCGGTGGTGCGCACCCGCAAGGGCGAATTCGTCGATCTCTTCGACCAATTGAACACGCAGGGCTACTCCAGGGTCCGGGTCGACGGCGTGGTGTATCCGCTGACCGACCCGCCGAAGCTGAAGAAGCAGGAGAAGCACGACGTCGAGGTGGTCGTCGACCGCCTGTCCGTCAAGACGAATTCCAAACAGCGCCTCACCGATTCGATCGAGACCGCGCTGCGGCTGGCCGACGGCATTGTGGTGCTGGACTTCGTCGATCGCGACGAGCACGCGCACGACCGGGAGCGCCGCTTCTCCGAGCGGCTGGCCTGCCCGAACGGGCACCCGCTCGACATCGAAGACCTCGAACCACGGTCGTTCTCGTTCAACTCGCCCTACGGCGCCTGCCCGGACTGCTCCGGCCTCGGCATTCGCAAGGAGGTCGACCCGGACCTGGTGGTGCCAGATCCGGCGCTCAGCCTGAACGACGGCGCCATCGCGCCGTGGTCGCGCGGGCAGACCGCGGAGTACTTCACCAGGCTGCTGTCCGGGCTCGCCGAGTCCGTCGGCTTCTCGATGAAGACCCCGTGGGAAGACCTGCCGCTCAAGGCGCGCAAGGCCGTGCTCGAGGGCAGCTCCGACCAGGTGCACGTCTCCTACACCAACCGGTACGGCCGGAAGCGTTCCTACTACGCCGATTTCGAGGGCGTGATGCCGTTCCTGCAGCGGCGCATGGAGAGCACCGAGTCCGAGCAGATGAAGGAGCACTACGACGGGTACATGCGCGACGTGCCGTGCCCGGTCTGCAACGGTGCCCGGCTGCGCCCGGAAATCCTCGCGGTCACCATCAACGCCGGCGGCGACAACAAGTCCATCGCCGAGGTCAGCGACCTGTCCATCGGGGACTGCGCCAATTTCCTGAACTCGCTCACGCTGGGGGAGCGCGAGGCCGCGATCGCCGGGCAGGTGTTGAAAGAGGTGCAGGCCCGGCTCGGCTTCCTGCTCGATGTCGGCCTGGAGTACCTGTCGCTCTCGCGGGCCGCGGCGACGCTGTCCGGCGGTGAGGCGCAACGCATCCGGCTCGCGACCCAGATCGGCTCCGGCCTGGTCGGTGTGCTCTATGTGCTCGACGAACCGTCCATCGGCCTGCACCAGCGGGACAACCGGCGGCTCATCGAAACCCTCACCCGGCTGCGCAATCTCGGCAACACGCTGATCGTCGTCGAGCACGACGAGGACACCATCCGCGCCTCGGACTGGGTGGTCGATATCGGCCCGCTGGCCGGTGAGCACGGCGGCCGTGTCGTGCACAGCGGTCCGTATCAGGAGCTGCTCACCGAACCCGAATCGCTCACCGGCGCATACCTTTCCGGTCGTGAGCGGATCGAGCTGCCGCTCGTTCGCCGTCCGATCAACAGGAAGCGCCTGCTCACCGTGGTCGGCGCGACCGAGCACAACCTGCGCGGCATCGACGTGAACTTCCCGCTCGGCGTGCTCACCGCGGTCACCGGCGTTTCCGGTTCCGGCAAGTCCACCCTGGTCAACGACATCCTGGCGACCGTGCTGGCGAACAAGCTCAACGGCGCGCGACAGGTGCCGGGCAGGCACACCAGGATCAAGGGGCTCGACGACCTGGACAAGCTGGTCCAGGTGGATCAGTCGCCGATCGGCCGCACCCCGCGCTCCAACCCCGCGACCTACACCGGTGTGTTCGACAAGATCCGCACCCTGTTCGCGTCGACCACCGAGGCGAAGGTGCGCGGCTACCAGCCGGGCCGATTCTCGTTCAACGTCAAGGGCGGTCGCTGCGAGGCATGCTCCGGTGACGGCACGCTGAAGATCGAGATGAACTTCCTGCCGGACGTGTACGTCCCGTGCGAGGTCTGCCACGGTGCCCGCTACAACCGGGAAACCCTCGAGGTGCACTACAAGGGCAAGACCATCGCCGAGGTTCTCGATATGTCCATCGAGGAGGGTGCCGAGTTCTTCGAGCCGATCAGCTCGATTCATCGATACCTGAAGACGCTGGTGGATGTCGGGCTCGGGTACGTGCGGCTCGGTCAGAGCGCGCCAACGCTGTCCGGTGGTGAGGCGCAGCGGGTGAAGCTGTCCGCCGAACTCCAGAAGCGTTCCACCGGTCGCACCGTCTACATCCTCGACGAGCCGACCACCGGCCTGCACTTCGAGGACATCCGCAAGCTGCTCAAGGTGATCAACGGTCTGGTCGACAAGGGCAACACCGTCATCGTCATCGAGCACAACCTGGATGTCATCAAGACCTCCGACTGGGTGATCGATATGGGTCCCGAGGGCGGGTCCGGTGGTGGCATGGTCGTTGCCGAGGGAACGCCGGAAGATGTTGTCGCCGTAGCCGAAAGTTATACCGGGCAGTTCCTCCGGGAGGCGCTGGAACAGGCGGGTGCGCCGAAGGCGGCGAAGAAGGTCGCCGCGAAGAAGGCGTCGGCAACCAAGGCTCCTGCCAAGAAGGCTCCGGCGAAAAAGGCCACCAAGGCGGTGGCCGACAAGCCGACCGAAGCGCAAGCCGCTGCGAAAACCGCCACCAAACGTTTGGCGCGCAAGGCCGCCGCCCTGCGCTGATCATTCAGCGAGCGAACAGCTTTCGAGCACGAATCGCGCCTTGGCCCTAGCTGGCCAGGGCGCGATGTCGTTCGTGCGGGCCCGCCGATCTCGGTCGCGGCCCAGTTGGCGGTTGGACGGCGACCCTGTGTTGCACATTGCACATCTATTTTGGTTCTTTGCACAGTGTTCAACCACGAAGGATCATGCAGGTATGCGGGCTGCGGTTGGTTGAATTGTTTTGTACCCGGTAATTCCTTTTGGGGGAAGGGGATTGGGGAAGGCTGGGCAGCGCTTTTGTTATCCCCAGTTGATCTCGTTCGCTCGAGTAATTCCGTGTGATTTCATGGGCAAGTATGAGTCTCATACGCAGAGCCACGGCTCGTCGCTTCGTCACGGTCGTAATCGCAATATTGGCAACGGGTTTCGTCGCCATGCCCAGTTCGTTCGCGGAGCCGCCGACCACTCCGGCGCCGCCCGGATCGATGGCGCCGAGAACACAGCCGATACCACTTCAGCCGGATCAGCAGTCGCGGATCTATTTCAAGATTCCAGCCGCCAACGAAATGGTCCGGCTGCAGACGCATTTCACGGTCCCCCCGAAACCTCCCAGGGTGGGAACAATGTTTTTGTGGCCAGGCCTCGAGCCTCGCGAGGGTGGCCGAAACTACTACCCGATCGGTCTCGGCGTCCTGCAGCCCGTGCTCACCTGGGGTGATGCCTGCGCCCCCGTGCAGCAGCCGCCGACCTACTCGACCTGGTGGATTTCCGGCCAGTACGTCAACGTTTATTCCAAAGACCCCAGCTACGCCGACTGTCACTCCGGCCGGGCGATGTCATTGAAGGTCGGTGAGGCCCTCGACATAGACATCGCCCTTGACCAGGCCACCGGCGTCTGGACGCAAACCATTACCGGAAAATCGGGTTCGGTGCGCTACTCCATCAATATGGGCAAGCAGGCCCAGAACATGGCCCTGTTCGCGATCGAGCCCTGGGACAACGCGACGATCCCCAACCGACTCGTCTTCTCCGACACCACAATCACCTTCCAGAATGCAGCCGAGCAAAGCTGCCTCAGCCCGGAACTCACCTACACCGGAACCGGCGGAACCATCACCGCGCCGACAACCACCGACGGCCGCCGCTGCCACATCGACACCGTCACCGTGAACCCGCCACAGAGTGTGGTGTGACACCTGCCTCGCTCATGCTTCCTTAAACTTCCCTATTGCGATGTTCAATAGGGAAGTTTAAGGTCGTTTAGTGACGAATCGCCTGTACTCAGTGGAGCAAGTCGCCGAGCGCCTCGGCCTGCACGTTCGGACGATCCGCAACTACGTGCGGGACGGGCGGCTCAATGCGGTCCGGATCGGGAAGCAGTATCGGATCGCAGAGGCGGATCTCGAGGCGTTCACTGGGCTACCGGTGCCTGCGACGGCGCGTGAAACGGCGGGGCGGGAGCGGCACACCGAGGTGTCGAGCATCGTTCAGGTCGAGGCGATCAGTGCCGAGCTGGCCGACCGCCTGACCACCCTGCTGATGGGTGCGGCCAACACCCGCTCGGCCGAGGCTGAGCCGCTGCGGATCGAGACGGTGTACGACGCGGAGCGGGCCCGCATGAAAGTGATTGTCCTTGGCGGCCTTGCTGATACGGCGCGGCTGTTCGATTACATGGAAGGGGTACTCGCGTCATGAGCGAGCGAATCATGTCGCTGTGCGCCGTGCGCATGACGGAGCCGAGCGTCAACGAGGGGGAGTCATGAGCACGATTTACAAGTCCGAGAGTGGTGCGAGCCGGGTGCGGCGGCGTTACGAGGAACTGCTCGAGATCTGGCCCGTACCCGCCGAGCACGTGCGTGTGCCGACCGGGGAAGGAGAGACCTTCGTTGTGGTCTCCGGCCCGCAGGACGCGCCGCCCCTCGTTCTGCTGCACGGTTCCGGCGCGAACACGACGATGTGGCGCGGCGAGATCACCTCCTGGGCAACACATTTCCGCACCTACGCGGTCGACATCATCGGCGAAGCCGGTGCGAGTGCGCCATCGCGTCCACCGCTGGACTCCGATCGGCTCGCGCTGTGGCTCGACGATGTCCTGGAAGGTCTTGGGCTCGACACCATTTCGGTCGTCGCGGCCTCCCTCGGTGGCTGGGTGGCGCTGGACTACGCCGTCCGCAGACCGGGCCGGATCACCCGCCTTACCCTGCTGTGCCCCGGCGGTATCGGTGCCCAGAAAATGGGCTGGCTGCCAATAGCGTTGTTCCTCCGCTTCTTCGGACGTCGCGGCGTCCGGCAGACCGCCCGCATCGCCACCGGCCTTGACACAAAATTGACCGAACAAGTCCTCGACGACGTAGTACTCACCTTCACCCAGTACAAGCCGCGCACCGAGCGCCTCCCCATATTCTCCGACGACGCCCTCCGCCACCTGACCATGCCAATGCTGGTAATCGTCGGCACCCGCGACGTCATGCTCGACTCCGCCGCCACCGCGGAGCGCATCCACCGCTGCGTCCCACACGCCACAGTGCACGTACTACCCGAGGTCGGCCACGCGATCCTCGGCCAGACCACCACAGTGTCGAACTTCCTCCTCAACGAATCCCCGCCCACCTGACCACCAGCCAACACACGGTGCCGCGCACGGACTATCCGGCCGCGCATGGATGCTGACGAATAAGCGCGCGGCAAGACAACTCGTGCGCAGCAGTTAAACCGGCATACGGTACGTAGGCGGGCCAGCGGCCGCGTGGGGCCTGGCCGCGCACGAGTTGCCTGGCCGTGCGTGAGCTCGCTGGCAATGGTTGCGCGGCAAGATAATTCGGGCGCGGCAAGCTGATCCGCGCGAGCTGGTGTCACGCGATCGGGGTGGGCGAGGGGGCCTCGCGCGGTTCCATTCCGAGGGCGGTCAGGTCAGTGGTGCGCCGAACCAGCGGGTCAGTGCTTCGCGCAGGCGATCCGCGTCGGAATGCTCGACGTCGTCGCAAGCCCACGCGACGTACCCATCCGGCCTGATCAACATTGCCGCGACGGGTGCGTCGATACTGGTCGCGACGACGAGGTCGACCCGATCACGCCAGCCTTGCGCGACATCGGTGCTGGCCGCGTCACCGATGAGGGTGAGCAACACCGGCCGCGCCTTGCGCAGCAGCTCGGCGACTCGCTGTGTGCCGTCCGAGGTTTCGACGGTGAGTTCGGGGGCCATCCGCCCGGCGAGCGGGTGATCGTCGCCGGTCTCGTAGCGAGTGTCCGACCCGGCCAGCAAGCGTGCGATGTGCGCGGTGTTCTCCGGCCGTTCCAACAGCTCGCCGAGCAGCGTGCGCATCGCGGTCACCTGAGGCCCCGGCGCGAACAGCGCCGCCTGCGCTAGCGTGCTCATCATCACGCGGGCACCGACCGGATGCCGCTCCGCATGGTAGGTATCCAGTAATCCCGCCGGGGCCCAACCGTTTATCGCCGCGGCTAGCTTCCAGCCGAGGTTGGCCGCGTCCTGCAGACCGAGATTCAACCCGGGCCCGCCCATCGCGGAATGCACGTGCGCCGCATCGCCGACGAGGAACACGTTGCCCTCCCGATACCGCTCGGCCTGCCGAGTGTTCTGATTGTCGGTGCGGCGCAACGCATGTGGCCCTGCGCCGTGCGGCGCTGCCATCGGCAGGTCGACGCCGAGCACTCGCCGCGTGCTCGCGCGTAGCTCCTCGAGGGTCATCGGAGTTTCCTCGGGCACCGGTTCGCCACCGAACTCGATGGTCGCGACGAGCGGCCGACCCGGCTCCAGCTCGGCGAAGATGAATCCGCCACGCTCTAGTCGGTTGTGCCCGAACGGAATTCGCCCAAACCCCGGCACTTCGATGCCGCCGTCACCGGTCCGCAGCTCGTCCGGCAGCCACACGTGCCCCATCCGCGCGATGCTGTCGGTTGACGTGTAGCCGGGAAACTCGATGCCGACGTTTTTGCGGACGAAGCTCTTGCCGCCGTCGGCCCCGATCAAGTACCTGGTATCGAGGCGGTAGTTACCGTCGGCACCGGCGACGGTGACGTCGACGCCGCCGTCCCGCTGGGTCAGCGCGCTGAGCCGGTGTCCCCACCGGATATCCACCCCGAGCCCCGCCGCCCACTTTTCCAGCAGCCGAACGAGTTTCGGCTGCGCAATACCGAGCACGGCCATCGGGTTGTCCGCCAGTTCGGCGAACGACAGCGGCAGCCCGCTGAAGAAGAAGGCAGGCGCGGGCTGGGGTGCTCCGGGCGCGCCGCCGAACTCGTGATAGAGCCCGCGCAGGTCGAGGAGCCGAATCACCTGGCCGACAAGGCCGTTCGCCTTGGGCTCGGCGCTCGGGCCTGGCAGTTCGTCCAGCACGATCGGGCGCACACCGGCCAGTGCTAGTTCACCGGCGAGTAGCAGCCCGGTCGGTCCGGCACCGGAAATGACTACGTCGGTAGGTATTTCGGACATGACAAATACACCCCTTGTTCGGTGTGGTTGTTGCGGTGCGCTGTCGGTTCAGCGCGGTGGTTCGGGCAGACCCGCGGCGACTTCGGCGAGGGCGCGGCGGAGCAGTAACGTGATGTGTATCGGTGGGTCCGCGTGCGTATAGGCCACCATGACCGCCTCGATGACGGCGCCGATCATGCCGGTCACCAGTCGCGGATACAGGTCGCGCAGCGCGTCGGTTCCGGTGCGTTCCGCGATCACTTCGAGCCAGTCGGCGGACACCTCTTTGGCCACCGCGAAGCGTAATTCGGCCAGCGAGAACAGCTTTCGGATCTCGGCCAGTTGTGCCGGGTTCGGCAGGTTGAACTGGGCGCCGTCGGCCTCGAACGGCTCGAGCAGGGCCGCGGTGAGCGCGGTCCAGAGCGGCTCGGCCGCGGGGCGATCCCGCAATATCGCCAAGCTGCGTCGGATGCGCACCGACTGCCGGTAGACGATCGCGTCGTTCTTGCCGGTGAAGTAGTTGTTGAACGTGCGCACCGACACCCCGGCGCGGGCCGCGATCTCTTCGCGGGTGACGTTCTCCAGGCCCCGCTCGAAGGCGAGTTCCAGCGCCGCGTCGCTCAGCGCCATCCGGGTGTCGAGCTTCTTGCGTTCGCGCAGTCCGAGCACGTCGTCATCCGGCATGACGACAGCCTACCGAAAAAACGTGCCCGGTGGGCAAAATTTCCCACCGGGAAAAATTACCGGCAGCGCTTACCCGCTAAGTGTCAGGTCGGCGCGCTGCCGCAAGGGGATTCGCGTGAACGAAGGATCAGTAGACCGGGCCGGTGTACTTCTCGCCCGGACCCTTGCCCGGCTCGTCCGGATGCGCCGACGACTCCCGGAACGCGCGCTGCAGCGACTGCAGCCCCTCGCGAATCGGCCCGGCATGCGGCCCGAGGTACTCCACCGACGCCGTGACCAGCCCGGCCAGCGCCGTGATCACCCGTCGCGCCTCGTCCAGATCGCGCCGCGTGCTCGTCTCCGGATCCTCGTCCGCGAGCCCGAGTTTCTCCGCCGCCGAACTCATCAGCATCACCGCGGCCCGGCTGATCACCTCGACCGCGGGGATGTCGGCCAGTTCGCGCACGGAGTTGTCGAGCTCTTCTGTCATGCTCATCAGGCTAGCGACGCGACCTCCGGCGACTGGACTCGGCCGAGCTCGACGCGCGGTCGCCGGGCCGATTCGGCGATAGCCGAACAGAATGTTAGACTTTCCGCTGACGACCGCCCCTGGTTGTGTCTTCTTCCAAGATTTCGAGCCTGGGGCTGATAAGTGGAGCCCGACTCCCACCGTTGCCGACGAGCGATCGTCAGGTCAAACGGTCCGGTCACCCGCCTTCTCGGAGGCGGGTTTCTTGTGCAGGGGTTCTCTCGCGAGAGCCACGCACAAGATCGCACGCGAGTCTTTGGCGTGCGCTGATCGGTCGACCTCGGGCCCCGATGCGGAATACCGCAGCGGGGCTTTTGTGTTGAAAAGGGGTTGCAGTTATTGCGTGCGGTCGTCCTGACGACACCGCTTGACCTAGGAGGCCCCATCAGCACTGAGACCCGCATCAACGATCGCATCCGTGTTCCCGAGGTCCGACTCATCGGACCCAGCGGCGAGCAGGTTGGGATCGTGCGTGTTGAAGATGCACTACGCGTCGCCATGGAGGCAGATCTCGATCTCGTCGAGGTCGCTCCGGATGCACGTCCGCCGGTCTGCAAGATCATGGACTACGGCAAGTTCAAGTACGAGACGGCGCAGAAGGCGCGCGAGTCTCGGAAGAACCAGGTGCAGACCGTGATCAAGGAGCAGAAGCTCCGCCCGAAGATCGACGACCACGACTACGCGACCAAGAGGGGCCATGTCATGCGCTTCCTCGAGGCCGGGTCGAAGGTCAAGGTCACCATCATGTTCCGCGGACGTGAGCAGTCAAGGCCCGAACTGGGCTACCGGCTGCTGCAGCGTCTCGCCGCGGACGTGGCGGACCTGGGGTTCGTCGAAACCTCGGCCAAGCAGGACGGTCGCAACATGACCATGGTCCTCGCGCCCCACAAGGGTGCGAAGACGCGAGTGAAGGCACAGCAGGAGTCCGCAGCTCCGCGGCCGCAGCAGCCCGCTGCGCAGCAGAGCCCCGCGCCCGCTGAGGCCGTCGCCGCAGACAGCACGCCCGCCGCGGCTCCGGCCGAGCAGGCCGACCCGCCGCAGTAATACCGATAAGAGCCGGCGGTCCGCAAGGGCCGCCGGGACGAGACAGATTAGAGGAATCCATGCCGAAGATGAAGAGCCACAGCGGCGCCTCGAAGCGATTCAAGGTGTCGGGCCGAGGCAAGCTGCTTCGCCAGCAGGCGAACCGTCGCCACCTGCTCGAGCACAAGTCGACCCGCCGGACTCGTCGTCTGGATGGCACGGAGGCCGTCGCGTCCGTCGACGTCCCGCGCGTGAAGAGGCTGCTCGGTCTCTGAACTGAGACCTAGCGAGCAACCGCGTTCCGGATTCCGGACGCCGACCAACTGACCAACCTCCGGGTGCCGCATGCGCCCCCTAGATCGACAAAGGACTGACCCATGGCACGCGTCAAAAGGGCCGTCAACGCTCAGAAGAAGCGTCGTTCCATCCTCGAGGCCTCCAAGGGCTACCGCGGCCAGCGTTCGCGGCTGTACCGCAAGGCCAAGGAACAGCAGCTGCACTCGCTCACCTACGCCTACCGGGACCGCCGGGCGCGCAAGGGTGACTTCCGCAAGCTGTGGATCGCCCGCATCAACGCCGCGGCGCGTCTGAACGACATCACCTACAACCGCTTCATCCAGGGCCTGAAGGCCGCGGGTGTCGAGGTGGACCGCAAGATCCTCGCCGAGCTCGCCGTCTCCGACGCCGAGGCGTTCGCCGGTCTCGTCGCGATCGCCAAGGCCGCCCTGCCGCAGGACGTCAACGCCCCGGCTGCGTAAAGTCGTTGACGAGCGGGTATCTTTCGGAACGACCCGTGGAAGCGCTCTCCGAGCGCAATCCACGGGTCGTTTCCGCTGTCAAGCTCCAGCGCGGTGCCCAGCGCCGCAAGACCGGACTCTTCCTCGCCGAAGGCGCCAATTCGGTTGCGGCCGCACTGGATACGGGGCGGGTGCGGGAGCTGTTCTACTCCGCCGATGCCGCTGCTCGTGAGCACGAGTTGGTTTCCAACGCCGCCGGGATGGGTGTGCGCACCACACTGGTCAGCGACCGCGCCGCCAAACAGCTCGGCGAAACCGTCACCGCGCCAGGGCTTGTCGCGGTCTGCGAACTGATCGACGTGCCGCTGGCCGACGTGCTCGCCACGCAGCCCCGCATGCTCGCCGTACCCGTCGAGATGGCCGAACCCGGCAACGCCGGAACCCTCATCCGAGTCGCCGATTCGGTCGGTGCCGACGGGGTGGTGCTGGCCGGCGACTCGGTCGACCCACACAACGGCAAGTGCGTGCGCGCCAGCGCTGGCAGCCTGTTCCATGTGCCGATCGCGCGGCACCGCGAGGTCGGCGAAACACTGGATTCCCTTGCGGCGGCAGGCATCACGATCCTGGCGACCGCCGCGAACGGCGAGGTAGACCTCGACGACGCCGACGAACTGTTCACCGAACCGGTCGCCTGGCTGTTCGGCAACGAAGCGCACGGCTTGGATCCGGCGGTCGCGCAGCGTGCCGACCACCGCATCCGCATCCCGATCCGCGGCCGCGCGGAAAGCCTCAACCTGGCCACTGCGGCCGCCATCTGCCTGTACGCGAACTCCCGCGTGCGCTACGCGGACTAGGTCCAGCCGCACGCCCGCTGATCTCCCGCACCGCGACTCGCCGCACTAACACGCGTACGTGTGTCAGAAGTAGTGCGGCTGCCAGCTCAATCGCTGAGTGGTATCGCGCAGTCGTTCAACATCTCGACCGCCCACGGCGTCTCGACCGCGTCGGGGCCTGCTACCTGAATCGCGCTCAAGACGGTGAGCAGCATGCCGGTGGCGATGAACTCGCGGGTTCCGTGTGCATCGGCGCCGGTGAGATCGCGCACCAGCTGATAGATCTTGCCGAACCGGTCGCGCACGTCATCGCCGATCGTCGCGTCCCCGCTCGCCGCGAAGCCGTGCAGGAACAGTTGCAGCATTTCCCGGTCGTCCAGGAAGGTCTGGAAGCCGTGGCCGAGGGCGTCAAGCGCCACCTCCGGCGGCACATCGGGCGCGGCCGTTTCGCGCGCCGTACGGAACACCTCTTCGATCCGATCGCACACCCGATGCAGCGCGCTGAGGAACAGGTGCTGCTTGGTGCCGAAGAGCCGGATCACATAGGGCTGGGAAACCCCTGCGCGCCTGGCGATTTCGTCGGTGCGAGTGGCCGCGTACCCGGATTCGGCGAATGCGGAGACGGCCGCGAGTAGCACCTGCTCGCCGCGCTCGGAGGCGGTCATCCTGACCCTGGTCGAACTCGACATCGTGCTCCATTCCGTGTGTCGCCCCCCAGGTATTGACATGTTATCAGTCGATGCATACTCTTCGAATCACTAGTTATCAGTGAATAACAACTAAGGCTGGACATGACCGAAACCCTCGAACCGGCCGCCTCGCTGGCGCCCGTCGAGCCCACCAAGCCCATGAGTGGCCGCGCGGTCGCGGCAGTGCTCGCCGCCGTTGGCATCCCGATGTTCATGGTCACGCTCGACAACCTCGTCGTGACCAACGCCTTGCCGGTCATTCGTACCGAATTGGGCGCGTCCCTGTCCGACCTGCAGTGGTTCATCAACGCCTACACGCTGTCCTTCGCCTCGCTACTGCTCACTGTCTCCGCGATCGGTGACCGGCTCGGTCGCCGCCGGATCTTCCTGGCCGGCATCGCGCTGTTCACGGTCGCGTCGGCGGCGTGCGCGCTGGCCACCGAGCCGTGGATGCTGATCGCCGCCAGGGTTGTGCAGGGCTTCGGCGGCGCCGCGGTCATGCCGCTCTCGCTGACCCTGCTTTCGGCGGCGGTGCCGGAACGGATGCGTAGCGCCGCCATCGGGATCTGGGGTGGCATCGCCGGACTCGGCGTCGCGGTCGGGCCGCTCGTCGGCGGTGCGGTGGTGGACGGGCTGAGCTGGCAGTGGATCTTCTGGCTGAACGTGCCCATCGGCATCGTCGTCGTGCCGTTCGCGGCACGCGTGCTGCGCGAGTCGTACGGCGGCACCAGGCGG
Organism: Nocardia sp. NBC_01499; assembly: GCF_045040275.1. Taxonomy (NCBI): domain Bacteria; kingdom Bacillati; phylum Actinomycetota; class Actinomycetes; order Mycobacteriales; family Nocardiaceae; genus Nocardia; species Nocardia sp. NBC_01499. Next base: position 8,860,469 of record NZ_CP109426.1, read on the forward strand.
CTCGACCTGTTCGGGCTTGTGCTGTCGGCCAGCGGTGTGCTCGCGGTGGTGTGGGGCGTGATCCACGGCGCCGACGACGGCTGGACCTCGGCCACCGTGCTCGGCAGTTTCGTCGTCGGCGCGGTGCTGCTGGCCGGTTTGATCGCATGGGAGCTGAAGACACCCGATCCGATGCTGCCGCTGCGGCTGTTCCGCTCGCGGGCCTACCGGATCAGCAATGCGACGAGCTTCACCTTCGCCATGGGCGTCTTCGGGTCGATCTTCCTGCTGGCGCAGTACTTCCAGGTGGTGCAGGGCTACAGCCCGCTGCAATCGGGCATTCGCACGATGCCGTGGACGATGGTGCCGATGGTGGTCGCCCCGATTTCGGGTCTGCTCGTCGACCGGGTCGGCCCCCGCGCGCTGCTGGCGTCCGGTCAGCTGCTGTTGGCGATCGCGCTCGGCTGGATGGCCGCGATCACCACCGTCGACGTCGGCTTCGGCGCTTTCGTCGGGCCGTTCGTGCTCGGCGGGATCGGCATGGGACTGACCATGCCGCCGAGCGCGTCGGTCGTCATGGCCAGCGCCGCCCCGGACGATCGGGCCATGGCATCGGGCACCAACAGCACCCTGCGTGAAGTGGGTGTCGCGATGGGTGTCGCCGTGCTCGCGTCCGTATTCGCCTCGCACGGTTCGTATCTCAGCCCGCAGGCCTTCGTCGACGGTCTCGTGCCCGCGATCTGGGTCGGCGCCGCCATCGTCGCGGTCGGCGCCGTCCTCTCGCTCCTGCTGCCCGCCAAGCTCACGCAGGTCTGACGCGATCCGGGGGGAGTGCCCACGTGATGCCAGCCGAATCTGCGGATGAGGCTGGTATCAGTGCGTGGCGTCGCCCGAAATCGGGACGGCAATGTCGTGTGGTTCGTGGTGGCGGCGTCGCGTGCGCAGGGCGGCAACGTCGGGTGTCGACGGATGCGCCCACCGCTGGGAACCATCCCGCGACACGGGCACGATCGTCGTGACTCGGCGGTGTTATACCAGGGCGGGCGGGGTATCGCGGGCCAGCGGGGAATCCGCGTGAATCGGATATGACGCATCCAATAGGATTCCACCAGCAGCAATGTGGGTAGGGAACGAGCCGTACCCGCGAACCGATCCCCAGGGGAGAGTCGAACCATCGTGGCCGACGACAACGACGCAGTCGAGCAGAACGCGACGCTGACCGAGGAGGCACTGGCCGCCGCGGCGGCGGCCGCCGAGAAGGCGTTCGCCGCTGCGGCCGACCTGGACGCGCTCGCGGTCGCGAAAACCGAGCACCTCGGCGGCAAGGCGCCGCTTGCGCTGGCGCAGCGCGCGCTCGGCAGCATCCCGAAGTCCGAGAAGGCCGACGCGGGCAAGCGGGTCAACGTCGCGCGGGCCAGGGTGTCCGAGGCGTTCGACACCCGCCGTGCCGCACTGCTCGCCGAGCGCGACGCGGCGGTGCTTGTCGCCGAGGCGATCGACGTGACGTTGCCCGCGCGCAGGCATCCGTTCGGTGCCAGGCATCCGGTCAGCGTCATCTCCGAGCAGGTCGCCGACGTGTTCGTCGCGATGGGCTGGGAGGTCGCCGAGGGGCCGGAGGTGGAGACCGAGCACTTCAACTTCGACGCACTCAACTTCCTGCCCGACCACCCGGCCCGCACCATGCAGGACACCTTCCACATCGCGCCGGAGGGCTCGCGCCAGGTGCTGCGCACGCACACCTCCCCGGTGCAGGTGCGCTCGCTGCTCGAACGCGACCTGCCGATCTACGTGGTCTGCCCCGGCCGCACCTTCCGCACCGACGAACTCGACGCCACGCACACCCCGATCTTCTCCCAGGTCGAGGGGCTGGCCGTGGACAAGGGCCTGACCATGGCGCACCTGCGCGGCACCCTGGATGCGTTCGCGCGGGCGCTGTTCGGGCCGGACACGCGAACCAGGATGCGCCCCAACTACTTTCCGTTCACCGAGCCCTCCGCCGAGGTCGACGTCTGGTTCCCGGACAAGCGGGGCGGCGCGGGCTGGGTCGAATGGGGCGGCTGCGGCATGGTGAACCCGAAGGTGCTGATCGCCAGCGGGATCGATCCCGAGGTGTACAGCGGGTTCGCGTTCGGCATGGGCCTGGAGCGGACGCTGCAGTTCCGCAACGGCATCCCGGACATGCGCGACATCGTCGAGGGCGATGTGCGTTTCACGCTGCCCTTCGGCAACCGGTCCTGACCCCACCCTTCGATCGAGAGAGCGAAACGTCAAGTGCGAGTAGCGCAGTCCTGGCTGACCGACATCATCCAGCGCACCAACCCCGACTGGTCGGTGACGCCGGAGGAACTCGACGCGGGGTTCGTCCGTGTTGGTCTCGAGGTCGAAGAGGTCGACAAGCTCGAGCCCATCACCGGTGATATCGACAAGCCGCTTGTCGTCGGCCGCGTCGCCGAGATCACCGAGCTGACCGAGTTCAAGAAGCCGATCCGGTTCTGCAAGGTGGACGTCGGCAACCCGGACCTGCAGGAAATCGTCTGCGGCGCAACCAACTTCGCCGTCGGCGATCTGGTCGTCGTTGTGCTGCCCGGTGGTGTGCTGCCCGGCGGATTCGCGATCTCCTCGCGCAAGACCTACGGGCACGTCTCCAACGGCATGATCTGCTCGGTCGCCGAACTCGGTATCGGCAAGGATCATGCGGGCATCCTGGTGCTGGAGCCGGGCACCGCCGAGCCGGGCGCGGACGCGAATGAGCTGCTCGGCCTGGACGATACGGTCATCGAACTCAACATCACCCCGGACCGCGGCTACTGCTTCTCGGTGCGCGGCCTTGCCCGCGAACTCACCTGCGGCTTCGACCTCGACTATGCGGACCCGGCCGTGCGCATCCTGCCCGACGACGAGCCTGACGCCTGGTCGATCCGCCTCGAACCCGACTCCAAATGCACCCGCTTCGCCGCCCGCCGGGTCACCGGCATCGATCCGAATGCGGTGAGCCCCTGGTGGTTACAGCGCCGGTTGCTGCTGTCCGGGGTACGCCCGATCTCCCCGGCCGTCGACGTCACCAACTACGTCATGCTCGAACTCGGCCAGCCGCTGCACGCCTTCGACGCGGCCAAGCTGAACGGCGGCCTGGTGGTGCGCACCGCCAACAAGGGTGAGACGCTGCGCACCCTCGACGAGGTGGAGCGCACCCTCGACGCCGAAGACGTGGTGATCGCCGATGATTCCGGCGTCGTCTCGTTGGCCGGTGTGATGGGCGGCGCGAGCACCGAGGTCGGCGCCGAGACGACCGATATCCTGCTCGAGGCCGCCACCTGGAACCCGCTGCTCGTCTACCGCACCTCGCGCAGGCACAAGCTGGTGTCCGAGGCTGGCAAGCGCTACGAGCGCGTCGTCGACCCGGAGATCAATGTGGCCGCGCTCGACCGCGCCGCCAGCCTTCTGGCCGAAATCGCCGGTGGCACTGTGGCATCCGCGCTCACCGACGCTCGCGTCCCGGTGCCGTCCGCGCCGCCGATCCGGATGGACATCGACCTGGCCGACCGGGTCGCCGGTGTCGTCTACCCGACCGGCACGTCCGCGCGCCGGCTCGCCCAGATCGGCTGCATCGTCGAGGTCGCCGTCGACGAGACCACCGGGCACGGTCAGCTAGAGGTCACCCCGCCGAGCTGGCGGCCCGACCTGGCCCAGCCCGCCGACCTGGTCGAAGAGGTGCTGCGGCTGGAGGGGCTCGAGCAGATCCCGTCCGTGCTGCCGACCGCGCCCGCCGGACGCGGCCTCACCGCCACCCAGCGCCGCCGCCGCGCGGTCAGCCGGGCGCTCGCCTTCGCCGGTGCCGTCGAGGTGCCCGCGCCGGTATTCCTGCCCGCCGGTGTCTTCGACACCTGGGGTCTGGACGCCGACGACCCGCGCAGGGCGACCACCAGGGTGCTGAACCCGCTCGACGTGGAGCGCGCCGAGCTGGCGACCACGCTGCTGCCCGGCCTGCTGGAAGTGGCCGCCCGCAACATCTCTCGCGGCGCCCGTGACCTCACCATCTACGGCATCGCGCAGGTGGTGCTGACCGGCGACAATGTGCATCCGGTCGAGGCGCTGCCGGTCGATCGTCGCCCCACCGACGAGCAGATCGCCGATCTGCTCGACTCGCTGCCCGCCCAGCCCGTGCACGTCGCTGCCGTCCTCACCGGCCGCCGCGAACCGCGCGGGCCGTGGGGTCCGGGTCGTCCGGCCGAGGCCGCCGACGCGTTCGCCCTCGCCGACGCGGTGGCCGACGCGGCGGGCGTCACCATCGAACGCCGCACCGCCGCCGAGCTGCCGTGGCATCCGGGTCGCTGCGCCGAACTGGTCGTGGACGGCACCGTCGTCGGCTACGCGGGCGAACTGCACCCCGCCGTGCTGGAACGTTCCGGTCTGCCGCAGCGCACCTGTGCCGTCGAACTCGACCTCGATGCCCTGCCGTTGCTCGAATCCCGCCCCGCCCCAACGATTTCCCCGTTCCCGGCGGTACTGCAGGACGTCTCGGTCAGCGTCGAGAAGGCGACCCCAGCGGCCGCCGTCGAATCGGCCCTGCGCACCGGCGGCGGCGAACTCCTCGAGGACATCGCCCTGTTCGACGTCTACGAGGGCACCCAGGCGGGCGAGGGCCGCAAGTCCCTCACCTACGCCCTGCGCTTCCGTGCCACCGACCGCACGCTGACCGAGGACGAGGCCAGCGCCGCCCGCGACGCCGCGGTAGCGGCAGCAGCGAACGCCGTCGGCGCGGTACTGCGCGGCTAGCCAACACGCGATCAGGCCCGGAAACCGAAGCTTCCGGGCCTGATTCGGCGGAGAATCCGCTACATGCCGCACGCCTTGTCGAGGGTGGACATGGCGGATTGCAGGCCTTGGTCCTGGAGGACGGTGGGGAGTTCCTCATCGGACGCCGAGGCGGCTTTGTTCAGGTAGGGCACTGCGGCGGTGATCGCGGTTTTCACCTGGCCTTCGTCGGCATTGGCCGCAGCGGTGTCCAACTTCGCGGCCGCGTTTCCGAACGCCGCCTTCACCTGCGCGGCAGACCCGCCGCTGTCGGCTTTGGACGCGTTGATCCCGGCGGTCAGCTCGTTGGCCATCGCGCTGACCGACGCGCAGGTATCCGCGTCGGGGACGGCACCCGCTGGCACAGCCGCAGCGGTGATACCGGCGAGAGCCGCCACGAGCGTCACAGTCGCGAGAATCGTTGTCCGCATAGAAGAAGTTCCCTTTCGTCGGTTGACAATCCCCGACCTGTATACCCGTTCCGGTAGCCCGCGAAGCCGCCTGATTTCCGGTGAGTCGCGCGAACGTCGTGCGGGTCGAGTGACCAAAACGCGCGGGGGAGGGGTAAGAACGACAGCATGCGACACCCGGCCAGTCCGATACTGAACGCGCTGACGTACATGCCGGATCGGCAGATCGTGCAGACGCCGGCCATCCTCGGGATGGCCTACACCGATCTGTCGATCAGCACGGCCGACGGTGAGACGCTGCACGGGTGGTGGGTGCCGGCGCCGAAGTCGATCGGGCACATTCTGTTCGCGCACGGCAACGCGGGCAATGTCGGCGATCGGGTCGCGTTGTTCGCGCTGCTCGTCGAGGCCGGGTTCGATGTGCTCGCGTTCGACTATCGCGGATACGGGCGCAGCACCGGCCGTCCGACCGAACACGGCACCTACCTCGACGCCCGCGCGGCGCGCCGGGTGCTGCTCGAACAACCCGGCGTCGATCCGAATCACGTTCTCTACCTTGGGAAGTCGCTCGGTGGCGGCGTCATGATCGAACTTGCTCAGGCACATCCACCCGCAGGACTGATGCTGATGTCCACCTTCTCCGGCCTGCGCGACGCGGCCAGATCTGTTTACCCGTTCCTGCCGCGCCCCTTCGTGCCCGACGCGTACCCGAGTGAACGGCGCATCCGCACCCTGCGCGCCCCGGTCCTGATCATGCACGGCGATCAGGACGAACTTCTGCCGCTGCGGCACGCCGAACGTCTCTACGCCGCCGCCCGCGAACCGAAACGTCTGAAGGTGTTCCCCGGCGCCGGCCACAACGATCTGATCATGGTCGGCGGCACGACCTGGTTCGAGCTTGTGCGTGACTGGGCCGGTGCGATAGTCCGGCCGTAAGCCCTGTTCGCAACGCACGATCGAGCGGCAGCCGCTGCGTAGCCTGGTCATATGACTGAGAACAGCGAGATCGCGGCCCGTTTAGCGGCGCTGACCGATGGTGAATTGGTCGGCGTACTGCTGGTCGCCACCGCGGAACGTCCCGGATTCGACGTCGTGCACGCCGCGCTGCTCGGCCTCCTCGATTCCGGTGATGCGCAGACCGTCAGCGGTGTGACTCCTACCACGATGCCGACATCGGTGCATGACGCGCCACCGCTGCACGACGTATCCGGCCAGGTCGGAGGCACCTCTGCGGTACCCGCGGTACCGGTACCGCCGACCGGTATCTCGGCACCGACTGAGACAGGCGGATATTCGACTTCCGGTGTCCCTACTTGGGGGTCAGTTCGCGATAAGGTCGAGCAGCGCTTCGGCACCGCGCAGGGGATGAGCGAGCTCGATCAGCAGACTCCGGCGGGCCGCAGCGCCGACGAGCAATGGGACGCGCGCGAGCAGGCGGCGCGTGAACGCCTGGATCAGATACGGAAGTCGTTGCGCGGCAACGACACCGAAACACACGGACCGTAACCTGGCCGGGCGCACCGTACTACGACTGTGAATGGGTGGAACGCGATGACGGAGCCGCGCGAGATTGCTGAACGGCTACTCGATGCACAGGTGGAATTCGTGCTCGCCGAGGTCACCGGCGACCGCTTCGCGGAAGTTGTCGCCCGCGATGTCGAGTCGGTGCTCGGCGTCGCAGACACCTTGGTCTTCCGCGATATCGTCGAGGTCGATCAGGCCAAGCAGACCGTCGCGACCATCATCGACCTGATCGGCGGCAGCCCGGTCATCGCCGACATGGTCGGGGTTTTCGCCGATTCGATCTACGACCACATCGCGAACAACAACGAGTACACCCTCGGCCAGGTGGTCGACCGCGCACCGGTCGAGGCGTTGCTGGAGAAGATCTTCGGCATGCATCAGGCGCAGGAGCGCATCCTGGACCGGCTCACCGAGAGCCCGCTGGTCGCGACCGTGGCGTCGAAGTTCGTCGACAAGTTGATCTCCGACTTCATGGAGGCCAACAAGCAGATGGCCGGGAAAATCCCCGGCGTCTCCTCGCTGATCTCGATGGGCCAGTCCGCGGCCAAGACCGCGCGCAAGGCGACCGAGAGCACCTTCATCGGCGACATGGCAGGCAAGGGCGCGGTTTTCGCGCTCAAGCGCACCAACAACGCGATCCGTGAAATGCTGCGCGACGCACCGGTGCACGACGCCGCCATGGAATTCTGGGATCTGCACGCCGACGAGCCGGTGAGCGGCCTGCGCGATTATCTGTCGCAGAAGGACCTGAACGAGCTCGTGCTGATCTGCTACGAAATCGCGGTCACCACGCGGGAGAAGGAATACTTCGGCCTGCTCGTCGACGAATGTGTCGAGGTGTTCTTCGAGAAGTACGGCGATTACACCCTGGCGGCCATGCTGCCCGAGCTCGGCCTGACCGCCGAAGCCATCGCCACCGAAATCCTGCGCTACGGCCCCGCGGTCATCGAGGGCGCGAAGCGAAACGGCGTGCTGTCCACGTTGATTCGGGAGCGGCTCGCGCCGTTCTACACCTCCGAGAAGGTACTCGCGATTCTCGGCGGCGCGTAACCTCCTCGGTCGCTTGCCAGGTGGTTGCCGATCGTCGGCGACCACCTGCGCGCGAAGGGCCGACCGCGCCGCCCGAGTTGTCACCGCTCGAGGTGCGCGAAGGGCCGCGACTCGGCTACGATTCGAGGGCATTTCGGGCCGGCGCCCGGGTGCCGACTGATCTTCCTGATGTCGCATCTGAGCAGGGTGGGATATTAGTTCTGCTTCAACCTTGTACGACCTTTCTGTCCCAAACTGGACAGTTGGTAGCAACAGGTTGCAGTGGGGGTTGAAAAGTATGAACAAAGTTCCCTATTCGGGGTTCTCGAGTTGACGCCGGACCGGGCATATGGGATTTTGCTCGGAGACTTTCCGTGCGCTCGTCGTGGAGCTGTCACGGCCGGCTTTTCGGAGGAGTAGCAGGTTGGTGCGTTCACGTCTACGGCAACCAAAGCCCGGGGACACACCGGATCTCACTATCGCGGTTCCCTCCGCGTTGCCAAGCGGCAGAATGGCGGCCATCGTCCGGCCGCGCACCATCGGCGGTCAGCTGACCCGAATTCTCGCGCTCGCGCTGATTTTGGTGCTCGCGTTGCTGGGAGTGACTGTCTTCCGCGAGATCTCGGACTTCCGCGAGTCCAATGACACGGTGAAGGCCGTGTCGCTGGCGCTGAGTGTGCAGGACCTCAACAACCAGATCCAGCGCGAGCTCGGTCTGAGCAACGGTCTGCTCGGCGGCGACAACCGCCTGCAGCAGCCACTGCTCGACCAGCGCGGCAAGGTCGACACCGCGCTCGGCGTGCTGACCACCGCCGCTGCCGGGGACGCCCCCGGCGCCGATCAGGTGCGCGCGGCGCTCGGCCAGCTGAATCTGCTGGCCAACACCCGCACGCAGATCGACACGCGGCGCGTCAGCAGGCAGGTCGTTTTCCAGTTCTACACCGATGGTGTCAGCGCGCTGAACCGTCTCGCGCTCGGCCTCGACCAGGCGCGCGACCCGCAGATCCAGCGCGGTCTGCAGGCCCTGTACGCGCTCGGCGCGGCCAAGGAGGAGGTCGACAAGGAGCGAGGCTTCCTCAACGGCGTCTTCACCGCCGGCCGCTTCAACGGCGGCGAGTACGTGCAGTTCATGGAGATCCGCTCCACCAAGCTCGCGGGCTTCACCGCGTTCTCCCGCTACGCGACCAAGGCACAGCAGGCCAAGCTGGACGCCGCGATGCTGAGCGAGAACGCCACCAAGGCAGACCAATCCGAGAGCATCGCGATCGCGTCGAGCGACGGACCGCTTGTCCGTGAGGTCGACCCGATGACCTGGTGGACGCAGATGTCGAGCGTCCTCGACGAACAGCGCACCGTGCAGCAGGCGGTCGGCAACGACGTGCAGGCCCGCGCGGACAGCCTGCGCAGCGCCGCGGCCACCAAGCTGATCGCCTTCCTCGTCGCGTCGGCGATCGCCATCGCCGCCATGATCGCGCTGGTGATCACCTCGGTGCGCGCCATCGTTCGCCCGCTTGCCGCACTGGCCGGCGAGGCCGACGACGTGGCCTCGCGCCGCCTGCCCCAGGTCATCGAGGCCTGGTCGCGCACCGACGACAGTCGGCCGGAGGCGCCACTGCCGGTGCTCGCGCCGGCGGGTGCGAGTACCGAAATCGCCGCCGTGGCAGGCGCGCTCGACCGGGTGCAGACCACCGCCTTCGAGCTGGCCTCGCAGCAGGCGCTGGTGCGCCGTAACACCACTGAGTCGATGGCCAACCTGGCCAGGCGCAACCAGAACCTGGTCCGCCGCCAGCTCGGCCTGATCAGTGAGTTCGAGCGCGAGGAACTCGATCCCAAGGGTCTGTCCAACCTGTTCGAGCTCGACCACCTCGCGACCCGCATGCGCCGCAACGCCGAAAGTCTGTTGGTGCTCGTCGGCGAGGCGAGCCCGCGCCGCTGGGCCCAGCCGATCGCGTTGAGCGACGTGATCCGCGCGGGTCTGTCCGAGGTCGACGACTACCGCCGGGTCGTGTTGCGCCGGGTGGACGACGTCATGATCACCGGCGCGGTGGTCAGTGAGCTCGCGCACATGCTCGCCGAGTTGATCGAGAACGGACTCGCCTTCTCCCCACCGGATCTCGAGGTCGAGATCTACGGGCGCCGGGTGCCGCACGGATATCTGCTCGCCGTCGTCGACCACGGTGTCGGCATGCCGATGGACCAGCTTGCCCAGTCGAACGCCAGGCTGCGCGGCGAACAGGACTTCATCGTCGCGCCGACCCGCTACCTCGGCCACTACGTGGTCGGTCGACTGGCGGAGCGGCTCGGCATCGACGTCGAGCTGAACGTCTCGCCGGTGAGCGGCATCGTCGCGCGGATGTCGCTGCCGCTGGAAATCCTTGTCCAGGAACAGGATCGGCGCCAGCCCGCGGTGCAGGCCAAGATTTCCGGGGCCGGGCTGGAGCGGTCGTGGGGCGCCGACTCGGAGGGGACCGGCGTCGCCGAACTGGAACCCGCGCCGAATAACAACGGCCCCATGACATCTCCCGCCGTGATCCGCGGCAACACCGCGCCGGAGCCGATTCCGCCGAGCCAACGTGGTCCGGCGCACGCGGCGCCGACGCCGCCGCCGAGCGAGCGCAATGGCGCGGGCCGTCAGGCCGAGGGGCCGTGGACCGCCGGGCAGCGGGCGGTGCCGCGCAACGACCGGTTCGACACCGGTCCGCAGCATGCGGCGCCGAGCGGCCCAGCGCCCTCCGCGTACTCCCAGTTCGTCTCCCCGCCAACGGTTTCCACGCCACCACCGGCGGCCCCGCCGCCGGACACCTCGGATCGGTTGCTGACCGATACCGGAACGTGGCGGCTGCCCGATGCGCCGGGCAGTCAGCAGGGCAACCACGGCAGTCAGCAGAGCAACCACGGCGCGCAGCACGGTAATCACAACGCGCAGCACAGCAATCACGGCGCGCCGGAGAACCATCACAGCAACCACAGCGTCAATGGCTCGGCGACGACCGGTTCGGCGCCGCGCACAACGCGCAACGGACTTGTCAAGCGCAACAAGAAGACTCGCACCGCGGGCACGGCGCCGGGCACCGATCCGCGGCGCGAAACCAACGGCACGGCGGAGCGCCCGGATCGTGCGCCGATTCCGGAACGTTCGCCGGAGGAAACCCGTAGCATGCTGTCGTCGTTCCGGGCCGGACACGATCGCGGTGCCCCGCCGCCGCCGTCGACCACCCGACCCTATGTCGGTGCCCGTGACCATGACACCCGTGCCGACGATCAGGCTCAGACCATCGCAGAGGAGAACCGGTGACCACTCACTTGCCGAGCGCCGACCCGCACACGTTCAACTGGATGCTCGCCAACTTCGTCCGGGAAACCGACGGTGTCCGCGACACCGTCGCGGTCTCCTCGGACGGACTGCTCATCGCGATGTCCGAAGGTCTCGATCGCACCTCCGCCGACCGGCTCTCCGCCATGGTGTCCGGTCTGGCCAGCCTCGCCAAGAGCGCGTCGCGCAGTTACTCGTTCGACGGACTCAAACTGATCATGATCGAGATGAAGCGCGGCTTCCTGCTCGTCTCGGCCATGGGTGACGGCAGTTGCCTCGGCGTCATCGCCGACGGCAACTGCGATGTCGGCCTTGTCGGCTACGAAATGGCCGTGCTGGCCGAACGCGCCGGGTCGCTCCTTGACCCGACGTTGATATCCGAGTTGCGAGAGACGTTGCGAAGATGAGAGATCCTGACCGGCCGAGGCTGCCGGACCCGCGGATGATCCCGATGAATCAGATGTTCGGGTGGTTCGATCCGGACCGCCCAGGCCAGCAAGAGCCGCCGGCCGAAGAACTTGTCGACAGTGATGAACAGTTTGTGCGTCCCTTTGTCGTCACCGCGGGGCGCACTACGCCGTTGATGGACGGTTTGCGCATCGAAACCCTGGTGCAGGCGCCGCCCTCGGCGCTTTCCGCACCGCTGCAATTCGAACAGCGCACCGTGGTGCAGCTGTGCCAGCAGCCCCATTCCATCGCCGAAATCGGTACCGCGCTGCGCGTTCCGGTCGGTGTCGCGAAGGTCGTCGTGAGCGACCTCGTCGCCGGAGGGTACGCGACCGTGCGCGAGGCCGATCAACTGTCCACCGCTGCCATCGAGAGGATCAGGGACCTTGTACGGGCACTCTGACGTGAACAACGCGCCGCCACCACCGACGATGCCGTCCTCGGTGAAGATCGTGATCAGCGGTGGATTCGGTGTCGGCAAGACGACATTCATCGGCGCGATCTCCGAGATCGAGCCACTGGTCACCGAGGCGGCGATGACCGAGGTGGCCATCGGCATCGATGACCCCGGTCGGCGCGCGGAGAAGACGCAGACCACGGTCGCGCTCGACTTCGGCCGAATCACGTTGGACCGCTCCCTGATTCTGTACTTGTTCGGCACGCCGGGCCAGGACCGTTTCGTCTTCCTGTGGGACGACTTGGTCGACGGCGCGCTCGGCGCGGTGATCATGGTCGACACCAGCCGGGTCGGCGACTGCTACCCCGTGCTCGACTACTTCGAGGAAAAGCAGACGCCATTCGTCGTGGTGGTCAACCGCTTCGACAACGGCATGCATTTCGACCTCGCCGAGGTCCGCGAGGCCCTGGAACTCGACGACTGGATCCCGGTCCTGGAATGCGATGCGCGCGACCGCGAATCGGTGAAGGAAGTGCTCGTCGCCCTGCTGGAGCAGGTCCTGTTCCACCGACTATCGGTGCAGGGTCTGCCCGCGTAACTACCTCCACCGGACGGGACATAGCCGCGTCAGCCCTCGAAAGCTTGCCGCCGCCGTGTCCCGTTCGTTCGTTAGGGTGGCGCGGGTGGGTGAGATGAAGGAGCGGATGCTCCGCGGGGAGCTGTATCGGGACAATGACGCGGAGTTGGTGGGGGAGCGGCGGCGGGCTGCCGAACTGTGTGATCAGTTCAACCGGAGTGGGCCCGAGGAGACCGAGCGACGGGACGCGGTGTTGCGGGAGTTGCTCGGGAAGGTCGGGGAGGGGTCGTGGATCATGCCGCGATTCCAGTGCGACTACGGGTATCTCATCGAGATCGGCGCGAACAGCTTTCTGAATTACGATGCGATCCTGCTGGACTGCGCGCCGATCAGCATCGGTGATGACGTATCGATCGGGCCACGGTGTCAGTTGCTGACGGCGTTGCATCCGATGGAAGATCATGAGCTGCGCAGACAGCGGTGGGAGACGGCGGCGCCGATCCGGATCGGGAACAACGTGTGGTTCGGCGGCGGGGTGATCGTGTGTCCTGGTGTCACCGTGGGGGACAACACCGTGGTCGGCGCGGGGAGTGTGGTTACCAGGGACCTGCCGCCGCGGGTGTTCGCGGCCGGTAATCCAGCGCGGGTGATCCGCGAGCTGTAGGGGCCTTGGGCGATACTTCTGAACTGTGACGACAGACACTGCGCCGACCGATGAATTCGGCTCGGCGGCGCCGTCAGTAGTGGTGTCCCGCTTTCTGAAGGAGAACACATAATGAGCAACGGCAAAGATCTCGCACTCAGCCACGTCGCCATGCTGGTCGGCGACCAGGAGAAGGCGCTCGAGTTCTATCGCGACGTGCTCGGCCTCGAGGTGCGCCAGGACATGGCGTTCCCGGGCGGCCGCTGGTTGACCGTCGGACCGGTCGGTCAGCCCGGCATCGAATTCATCCTCGAGGTTCCCGAGATGAACCCGACCCCGGAGGCGCGCGAGGCGGCGCAGGCGCGGCTGAAGAACGGCGCGGCGGGCACGCTGATCTTCACCACCGAGTCGGCCGACGACACCTTCGCCCGCCTGCGCGACGCGGGCGTCGAGGTCACCCAGGAGCCGATCACTCAGCCGTACGGCGTGCGCGACTGCGGCTTCCGCGACCCGTGGGGCAACTACCTGCGGTTCTCCGAGATCCTCGGCTGACCGAACGAAACTCGTTGACCCCCTGGGCTTCTCCGGGGGTCAACGGGCCCGGGTCAAGACCGCGATCGGCAGCTTGCGCGAGGTGAGCGCCTGGTACGTCGCGTAATCCGGGTACTGGGCAACCATGGTGCGCCAGTACGCGGAGTATTCGGCGGGATCGGTGATCACCCTGGCGGTCACCGGCCAACTCTCCCGGCCGACCCGCACCTCCCCGCCACCGGCGGCGACCAGATTGCCCCACCAGTTCGGCGGTTTCGGGTTGCCGGCGAACGATCCGGTGACCAGCAGATCGTCGCCGTCGCGGACCAGCATCAAGATCACTGGGCGCGGCTCGCCCGACTTGCGGCCAGGCACGGTCAGCTGGAATACCGGGCGGCCCATCCATTTTCCGAGCACCGTTCCGCTGAATCGTTGGTACAGCGCGTTGTGCAGGCGGCCCTGCCAGTGACTGATGGTGGTCAACCGCGTACTGCCGAAATGCGCGATTCGGCCGCTGAGCGTGAGCGCGGCGCGGTTGTCGGGGGCGTTCTCGACCATGGCCTACGGTACCGCCGGTCGCCCTCGGCGACACGGTGTGGGCGGCGTCGCATACCAACACCGGTTCGACGGCAATACTGTTTGATCATGGGTGAATCGACGAGCGAGACGCAACACGACGCCATCCGGCCACTGCGCGACGACATCCGATTTCTCGGTGGCGTGCTCGGCGACACCATCCGCGACCACGAGGGCCCCGAGGTGTTCGACCTCATCGAGCGGGTGCGCATCGAGGCCTTCCGGGTGCGGCGTGCCGAGGTCGAGCGCAGTGCGGTCGCGGAGATGCTCGACGGGGTCGATATCGGGGTGGCGCTGCCGCTGATCCGCGCGTTCAGCTACTTCGTGCTGCTGGCCAACCTGGCCGAAGACATCCAGCGCGACCGCCGCCGCAAGGCGCACGAGGCGGCCGGTGAGCCGCCGCAGGACTCCTCGCTGGCCGCCACCTATCGCAAGCTCGACGCGGCGGCGCTGGACGGCGCGCAGGTCGCCGACCTGCTTGCCGACGCGCTGGTCTCGCCGGTGATCACCGCCCACCCCACCGAGACCCGCCGCCGCACGGTGTTCGACGGGCAGACCAGGATCACCGAGCTGATGCGGTTGCGTCAGCGTTTCACCGAAACCGAGCGTGAGCGTGCCGAATTCGAGCAGCAGATCCGTCATCAGGTGCTCAGCCTGTGGCGCACCGCGCTGATCCGGTTGCAGCGCTTGCGAATCCAGGACGAGATCTCGGTGGGCCTGCGCTACTACGACATCACCCTGTTCGACGTGATCCCGGCGATCAACGCCGAGGTGCGTGCGGCGCTGCGCTCCCGCTGGCCCGGCGCCGAACTGCTGCCGCGCCCGATCCTGCGTCCCGGCTCGTGGATCGGCGGCGACCGCGACGGAAACCCGTACGTGACAGCGGATGTCGTGCGGCAGGCCGGGCATCAGGCGGCGAAGGTCGCCTTCTCCCGGTATCTGCGCGAGCTTGTCGAACTGGAGAAGGCCCTTGCGCTGTCGTCGCGCCTGGTCGCGGTGACGCCCGAGGTGAGTGCGCTGGCCGAGGCCGGTTACCCCGATCCGGCCAGCCACGCCGACGAGCCGTATCGCCGTGCGCTGCACAGCATCCGAGGACGGTTGACGGCCTCGGCACTGCGCGCCCTCGGCACGGTGCCGCCGAACGGACTCGATGTCGACGCCGAGCCGTACCCGACGCCGCAGGCGGTGCTCGACGATCTCGACACGGTGGACGCCTCGCTGCGGGCCAGCGGCGATCAGCTGCTCGCCGACGACCGTCTCGCCGCACTGCGGCACGCGATCGAGACCTTCGGTTTCCACCTACAGGGCCTGGACATGCGGCAGAACTCGGAGGTGCACGAACAGGTCGTCGCCGAGCTATTGGCTTGGGCCGGTGTGCATCCGGACTACGCGAGCCTGCCCGAACAACAGCGCGTCGAGCTGCTCGCGGAGGAGCTGCGCACCCGACGTCTGCTGCTCGGTCCGCACGCCAGGCTGAGCGAGTTGGCCCGCAAGGAGGTCGATATCGTCTGTGCCGCACGCGATGTGGTGGATACCTTCGGCGCAGAGGCGGTGCCCAACTACATCATCAGCATGTGCACCTCGGTCAGCGACATGCTGGAGGCGGCGCTGCTGTTGAAGGAGGGCGGCCTGCTCGATCCCGGCGAGCCGGACGGGCCGCCGCACTGCTCGGTCGGCATCGTTCCGCTGTTCGAGACGATCGAGGACCTCGGCGCGGGTGCGGCGACTTTGTCTGCCGCACTGGATGTCCCGGTGTACCGCGACCTGGTCGCGGCGCGCGGTATGCGGCAGGAGGTGATGCTCGGGTACTCGGATTCGAACAAGGACGGCGGGTACCTTGCCGCGAACTGGGCGCTCTACCGGGCCGAGCTCGATCTCATCGAGGTGGCGCGCAAGTCCGGAATTCGGTTGCGGCTCTTCCACGGTCGCGGTGGCACCGTCGGTCGCGGCGGCGGCCGCAGCTACGACGCCATTCTGGCCCAGCCCGCGGGTGCGGTGCGCGGTTCGTTGCGGCTGACCGAGCAGGGCGAGGTGATCGCCGCCAAGTACGCCGAACCCGGTGCGGCGCACCGCAATCTGGAGTCGCTCATCGCGGGCACGTTGGAGTCGACGCTGCTCGATGTGGAGGGACTCGGGCCGGACGCCGAGCCGTCCTACGAGCTGATGGACGAACTGGCCGATCGTGCCCGCGCGGCCTACGCGCGACTGGTGCACGAAACACCGGGATTCGTCGAGTATTTCCGTCAGTCCACCCCGGTGGCCGAGGTCGGCGACCTGAATATCGGCAGCAGGCCCGCCTCCCGCAAGCCGACGAGCTCGGTGTCGGATCTGCGCGCCATCCCGTGGGTGATGTCCTGGAGCCAGGCCAGGGTGATGCTGCCCGGCTGGTACGGCACCGGAACCGCGCTGGAGGAATGGATCGGTGGCGATCCCGAACGACTGGCGACCCTGACCGACCTGTACCGCCGCTGGCCGTTCTTGCGCACCGTGCTGTCGAACCTGGCGCAGGTGATGGCCAAGAGCGACCTCGATATCGCCGCCCGCTACGCCGAGCTGGTCGAGGATGTGGCGCTGCGGGAGCAGATCTTCGGGATGATCCGCGACGAGCACGCCAGGACCATCCGGATGCACGCCGCGATCACCGGCAACGATCACCTGCTCGCCGACAACCCGTCACTGGCCGAGTCGATCCACAACCGCTTCCCATACCTGGAGCCGCTGAACCAGATGCAGGTCGAGCTGCTGCGCAGACTGCGCGCGGGCGACGACTCGGAACTCGTCAAGCGCGGCATCCTGCTCACCATGAACGGCCTCGCCACCGCATTGCGCAACTCGGGCTAACCGCACGCTTCTGATAGCCCGCACGCAAACTCGCCGCACTAACACGCGTGCGTTTGTCAGAAGTGGTGCGGCCGCGGCGGGGCCCGATTCGATCGGGCGCTACGTACTGGCGCGCAGCTGCAGAGGCGCACGCCTTCTGATGTCCCGCACGCAGACTCGCCGTACTGACCCGCGCGCGGATGCCAAAACTGGTGCGGCTCAGGCGGCCGAGCGCGCGCGTGCGGCCTGGGTGAGTGTGGTGTCGACGAAGGCTTGGGCTGCGGCGGTGAGCGGACCGCCGCGATGTACCAGCCACTGCGGCAGCTTCTCCGGCGGATCGAACCGATAGACCTCGGCTCCCGCGCGCAGCGCCAGATCGTGCCAGCCGTCGGGCATGAGGCCACAGCCGATACCGCGCAACACCATCGGCAGCACCACGCTGCGGTCGCCGACCTCGGCGGCGATGCGCAGATCGCCGACGGTGGCGGCGAGCCGGTCGAAGCGGGCCCGGACCGCGGTGGCCGGCTGGGTGATGACAAAGCTCATGCCGCGCAGGTCTTCTGGCGTGACTGTGCCATCGGTGCCGAGCTTGGTGCCCGGCGGCGCGACCAGCAGGAACTGTTCGTCACGCAGGTGATGCGCCACCAGGCCGCGGCCCGCTGGTCGCTCCGCGCTGCCGCAGACCCCTGCCTCGCAGCGCCCGCGCAACACCATGGCGACCACCTCCGCCGCCGACAGCGCCGACCAGGTGCCCACCGTCAGACCGGGATGATGCTCGCGGAGTTCGGCGATGGTGCTGATCACCGGTTCCAGCGTCGAGGACGAGGTGGCCGCGACATCCACCCGGCCGACCACACCTTCACCGACGGCCTGCGCGGCGGCCCGCAGCGCGTCGAGATCACGCAGCACCTGCCGCGCGCGATCGGCCATGAATTCGCCCGCATTGCTGAGCACGGCATTGCGGCCGACCCGATGGAATAGCGCCACCCCTAGCTCGCGCTCGAGCTTGCCGATCGCCCGCGACAGCGACGGCTGGGCTACCCGTAGTGCCCGCGCGGCATGGGTGAACCCGCCGTGCTCGACGATGGCGACGAAGTACTCCAGCTGCCTGCGTTCCATAACCATAGGCTATCGGTTTGGTGCCATAGATGTCTTGGACGTACGTACCGTTCGGGAGAGATACTCAGCAGGTGTTCACCACGCGTCCCACCTTGCAGGGCACCTTCGGGATGGTGTCATCAACCCACTGGCTCGCCTCGGCCGCCGCGATGGCGGTACTCGAGAACGACGGTAACGCGTTCGACGCGGCGGTCGCCGCGGGGTTCGTGTTACACGTGGTCGAGCCACATCTGAACGGCCCGGCCGGTGAAGTGCCGATCATCCTGGCGCCCGCGGGGCTGCCCCCCCGTGTGCTGTGCGGCCAGGGTCCGGCGCCGGCCGGGGCCACCATCGCCCGCTACAACGCGCTCGGCCTCGACCTGGTGCCAGGCACCGGGCCGCTGGCCGCCGCAGTGCCCGGCGCGTTCGATGCGTGGATGGTGCTGCTGCGCGATCACGGCACCAAGCGGCTCGCCGAGGTGCTGTCGTACGCGATCAGCAATGCCGAGCGCGGCCACCCCGCGGTCGAGCGGGTCGGCGAGACCGTCCAGACGGTGGCCGAGCTGTTCGAGAACGAGTGGACCAGCTCCGCCGAGCTCTACCTGCGCGACGGAAAGGCACCCGCCGCGGGCGCGCTGCTGCGGAATCCGGCACTGGCCGCGACCTGGCGGCGGCTGATCGCCGAAGCCGAGGCCGCGAGCAGCGATCGGGACGGTCAGATCGAGGCCGCGCGCCGCATCTGGCGCGAGGGTTTCATCGCCGAGGCGCTGGTCGCCGCCGCCGCGCGGCCGACCATGGACACCTCGGGTGAGCGCCACGTCGGCACGCTGACCGGTGACGATCTGGCGAACTTCGAAGCGTCGTACGAGAATCCGGTCACCTACACCTGGAACGGCTGGACCGTCGCGAAGCCGGGCCTGTGGAGCCAGGGTCCGGTCATGCTGCAGCAGCTCGCGCTGCTGCCGGAACGGCTCGAGTACGGCACGCCGGAGTACTACCACACCCTGATCGAGGGTTCGAAGCTCGCGATGGCCGACCGGGAGGCCTGGTACGGCGACAGCACCCAGGTATCGCTCGCGACGCTGCTTTCCCCCTGGTACAACGCGCAGCGCAGCGCGTTGATCGGACCGCAGGCGTCCTACGAACTGCGTCCGGGCAGCCCGGACGGCCAGCGCCCTCGGCTCAGCGGCTACGTGCAGACCAGTTCCATTGACGCCGTTGATGTTCCGCTCGGCGCGGGCGAGCCGACGGTGGCCACCTCCGGCGCCACCCGCGGCGACACCTGCCAGGTCGATATCGTGGACCGCTGGGGCAATATGATCGCGGCGACGCCGAGTGGCGGTTGGCTGCAATCCAATCCGGTGGTGCCCGAACTCGGTTTCCCGCTCGGCACCCGACTACAGATGGCCTGGCTGGAACCGGGCCTACCCAATTCGCTCACGCCGGGCCGCCGCCCGCGCACCACGCTCAGCCCGTCGCTGGCGCTGCGCGACGGCGAGGCCGTTATGGCGTTCGGCACTCCGGGTGGCGATCAACAGGATCAATGGAGCCTGCATTTCTTCCTCGCCGTCGCGATGCGCGAGAAAGTGCGCGGCGGTCTCGATCTGCAAGGCGCCATCGACGCACCGAACTGGCATCAGGAGAGTTTCCCCGGCTCGTTCTATCCGCGTGCGATGAGCCCGGGTGCGGTGATCGTCGAGTCGCGGATCGGCACCGAGGTGATCTCCGACCTGGAACGACGGGGACATCGCGTGACGGTCGGCCCGCCGTGGTCGGAAGGCCGGTTGTGCGCGGTGGCTCGCGACCGTGAGAACGGTGTACTTTCAGCTGGAGCCAATCCCCGAGGCATGCAGGGCTACGCCGCGGGACGATAACTGAACACTTAAATAGCAAATAGCGGTCCGGATACGCCGGACCGCTATTTGTCGTGTCATTTTCAGGAGCCCGGCGATTCGCCCGATGGCGTAAACAAGAACAATCTACGAAAACGAATACCCGGCGAGAAAAGTGCGAAACGTTGAAGTATCTTGTAGCGCATGCTCGCTCGCTTCACACGGATGCTGGTGCTCGGCGTAACCGCCGTGGCCATCGCCTCCTGCGCACCGGTACAGCACATCGCTGGGACCGCGACGCACACAGATGATTACGGCACACCCGTGGGATCGCAGCCGGTACGTGAGGGCGGCGACCTGGTGATGGGCCTTTCCTCCGAACCCGACAAGCTCGACCCGACTACCTCCAGTTCGTTGTACACGCGTTTCGTGATGAACTCGATCTGCGAGAAGCTCTACGACAACGACTCGTCCGGAAACCTGGTGCCGCAGTTGGCCACCGCGCTGCCCGACGTCTCCGAGGACGGGCTGACGGTCACCATTCCGGTCCGTGAAGGCGTCAAATTCGCCGACGGTGCCCCGTTCGACGCGGCCGCGGTGCAGACCAGTCTGCAGCGGCACTTCACCATGAAGACCTCGCAGCGGACCAGCGAAATGGGCCCGATCTCGGCCATCGAGACCGCCGATCCGACGCACGTTGTGATTCGCTACAAAAAGCCGTTCGCGCCGATCACCGCCGCCCTTGCCGACCGGGCCGGGATGATCATGTCGCCGGTCGCGCTCGGGAAGGACGAGGGCAAGAACTTCGGCGATCACCCGGTGTGCATCGGACCGTTCAAATTCGTCAAGCGGGTGCCACAGACCTCGATCGAGGTGGTCCGCGACCCGCTGTACTACGACGCGAAGAACGTGCACCTCGACAAGGTGACCTACCGGATCATCACCGATGCCAACATCCGCGCGGCGAATCTGCGCTCGGGTGACATCCAGGTCGCCGACACGATCTCGCCGCAGGACGTCGACGCGTTGGCCAAGGATCCCGACCTGCGGGTGCTGCAATCCGGATCGCTCGGCTTCTACGGCGCTTACATCAATATCGGCAACGTCGACGGCGTCGGCAAGCCGACCAAGCAGATCGACACCCCGATCGCGAAGGATCCCCGGGTCCGGCTGGCATTCTCGCTGGCCACCGACCGCAAAACGCTGGTCGACACGGTCTTCAACAACTGGTTCGAAACCGCCTGCTCGGGCATTGTGCCTGGCAGCACATTCGCGACCGAAGCCGGAATCGCCTGTCCCGCCTATGATCCGGAGCGGTCCAAGCAATTGCTCACCGAGGCGGGGCTGAAGCTGCCGTACCAGGTGACAATGCAGGTAACGAATTCCCCGGACCAGCTCCGCTACGCGCAGGCATGGCAGGCGAGCCTCGCGGCGGGCGGATTCGACCTCAAGATCGTGCCAACCGAGTACGCGACCCTGCTCGACGTCCAGAAGCGCGGCACCTACGAGGCGCTCTACCTCGGCTGGTCCGGACGGCTCGACCCGGACGCGAATATCTCCAAGTTCCTCACCACCGGCTCGTCCGGCAATTACGCCGGATACAGCAACCCCGCCCTGGACGACTTGTTCGCGAAAGCCGCCCGCGCCACCGACCCGGCACAGCGTGCCGAGCTCTATGGCAAGACGACGGCGTTGATCCAGCAGGACAATCCCTACGTCTACACCTACCGAATCCGCGTGCTCACCGTGCACACCACGCGGGTGACCGGTATCGAGGCATACGCCGACGGTGTCATCCGGCTCGGGAAGGCCGCCTACAAGGATCAGAAGAGCTGAAAAGGCGCGCCGTAGCTCAATAGCAGAACACTGATCGGGAATAGCGGTCCGGATTCGCCGGACCGCTATTTTCCGTATCCTTTTTCGCTCACCTTCATTTCGTACAGTGGCGGTTAAGAGAACAATGTACAAAAAGAAACGGTGGTGGCGAAAAATGCAGCGTGTTGAAGTATGTTGTAGCCCATGCTCGTTCGCTCCACTCGGATGGCGGTCCTCGGTGTCGTCGCCGCCGTCCTCGCTGCCTGCGCACCGACGCAACCACCCACCGAGACCGCTACGCACGTCGATGATTACGGCACACCCGTAGGCACGCAGCCGGTGCGTGAGGGCGGTGATCTGGTGATGGGCCTGTCGAACGACCCGGACAAGCTCGATCCGACCACCTCCAGCTCGCTCTACATGCGCTACGTGATGAGCACGATCTGCGAGAAGCTCTACGACAACGACGCGTCCGGAAACCTGGTGCCACAGTTGGCCACCGCGCTCCCGGATATCTCGGCGGACGGCCTGACGGTCACCATTCCGGTGCGCAGCGGGATCCAGTTCGCCGACGGCACCACCTTCAACGCCGACGCGGTCGAGACCAGCTTGCAGCGGCACTGGAAGATGGAAGGCTCCCAGCGCACCGGCGAGATGGGCCCGATCGACCAGATCGAGGCCGCCGACTCCACCCACGTGGTGATCAAGTACAAAGAGCCGTTCGCGCCGCTCACTGCCGCGCTGGCGGACCGCGCCGGGATGATCATGTCGCCGGCCGCGCTGAAAGAGTCAGGCAAGGACTTCGGCGATCACCCGGTGTGCGTCGGGCCGTTCAAGTTCGCCAAGCGGGTGCCGACCACGTCGATCGCCGTCGTGCGTGACCCGCTGTACTACGACGCGAAGAACGTGCACTTCGATTCGATCACCTACCGGATCATGCCCGACTCCAGGCTGCGCGCGGCGAATCTGCGCTCCGGTGACATTCAAGTCGCCGACACCATGTCTCCACAGGACATCGACGAGCTGTCCAAGGTTCCGCAGCTACATCTGCTGCAGTCGGGGTCGTTCGGCTTCCAGGGCCTGTATATTAACGTCGGCAATGTCGACGGCGCGGGCAAACCGATCAAGCCGATCAACACCGCGATCGCCAAGGATGCGCGGGTCCGGCTGGCGTTCTCGCTGGCCACCGATCGAAACGCGCTGGTCAAGAAGGCGTTCAACAACTGGTACGAGCCCGCCTGCACGCCGATCGCGCCACGCACCTCCTACGCGACGCAGGCAAGTACCGCCTGCCCGCTCTTCGATCCGAAGCGGTCGAAGGAGCTGCTGGAGGAGGCCGGGGTGCAGCTGCCGTACCCGGTCACCATGCAGGTGATGAACGTCCAGGATCAGCTGGAATACGCGCAGGAACTGCGGGACAGCGTCGCGCAGGGCGGATTCGACCTGCGGATCGTGCCCACCGAGTACTCGGCCATGCTTGACGCGCAGAAGCGCGGCACCTACGAGGCACTGCTGCTCGGCTGGTCCGGCCGCATCGACCCGGACGGCAACACCGCCCGGTTCCTGACCACCGGCTCGAACGGTAACTACAGCGGATACAACTCACCCGCCCTGGACGACATCCTCGGCTGGGCCGCACACAGTACGAGCGCCGCGCAACGCGGTGCGCTTTATGAGCAGGCGGTGCGGTATATCTCGCGGGAGAACCCGTATGTCTACACCTACCGTCTGCGTAACTTGACCGTGCACTCGACATGGGTGACGGGCATCGAGGTGTACGCCGACGGCGCTGTGCGGCTCGGCAAGGCCGCGTTCGTCGCGGATCGGAAGGGCTGAAAATCCATGTTGCAGTATGTGTTTCACCGTCTGTGGCAGTCCGCTGTCACGTTGGTGCTCGCGTCGATCGTTGTCTTCCTCGGGGTGCGCGCGCTACCGGGCGATCCGGCAACGGTGATGGCGGGCGAGCAAGCCGATCCGGCGGCCATCGCCGCTGTGCGCGCCGAATTGGGGATGGACCGGTCGCTGCCGGTGCAGTACTTCGAATTCGTCTGGCACGCGCTGACCGGTGACTTCGGCCGGTCGATCCGCACCGGAACGCCGGTCATCGACATGATCGGCACGACACTGCCGGTGACCATGCAGCTCGCGCTGTACGCCATGGTCATCGCGGTGCTGGCCGGTGTGATCGGCGGTGTGATCGCGGCGGTGTATCGCGGTCGCTGGCCCGAGTGGGCGGCCAACGGCTTCTCGCTTGCCGCGCTGTCGGTGCCGACCTTCTGGGTCGGCATCCTCGCCGTGCTGTATCTGTCGGTGCAGCTGAACTGGTTCCCGGCCTCGGGATACGTCTCGCCGTTCGAGCATCCGCTGCGCGGCCTCTACTTCTTGACGCTGCCCGCGATCATCCTCGGTCTCGCGCATGCCGCGGTGGTGCAGCGCCAGACCCGGTCGTCGATGGTGGAGACGCTGACCGCCGACTTCGTGCGCACCGCACGGGCCAAGGGGCTCAGCCGCGGCGCGGTCATCTTCCGATTCGGCCTGCGCAACAGCCTGATCGTGGTCACCACGATCGTCGGCCTGCAACTCGGCGGGCTCATCGCTGGTGCGGTGGTCACCGAGCGCATCTTCAGCCTGCCCGGCATGGGCAAGCTCACCCTCGACTCGGTGTTCACCCGCGACTACCCGGTCATCCAGGCGGTCATCTTGGTGATCGCCGCGTCCTACATCGTGATCAACCTGCTGGTCGATGTGCTCTACACGGTGATCGACCCCCGCGTGCGAGTGTCCGGGAGGGCGCAATGACAGTCATCGACACCCCGGTCGCCGAAACCAACCCCGGCGTCGAAACCGGCCCGGTGCAAACCCCGCCATTGGCGGCGGTGCGCGGTCGTGTGCTGCGCCAGCTGTGGCGCAACCCGCTCGGCATGGTCGGCGCGGTGCTGCTGCTGATCGTGATCTTCGTCGGCGTGTTCGCGCCGTTGCTCGCGCCGTACTCGCCGAGCGAGGTGCACTTCAGCACCCCGTTCCAGCATCCGGCGACCGTCGGATTCGCTTTGGGCACAGACGATCTGGGACGCGACATCCTCTCGAGGGTGCTCTACGGCACCCGGGCCTCGCTCGAGGTCGGCGTGCTCTCGGTGCTGTGCGCGGTGCTCATCGGCGTGCCGCTCGGCCTGCTCGCCGGGTACTGGCGGTCGCTGGACATGATCCTGTCGCGGGTGTCCGATGTGCTGCTCGCGTTCCCGTTCGTCATCCTCGCGGTCGGGTTCACCGCGATCAACGGTGGCGGGCTCGCCGACGCCGCGATCGCGCTCGGCATCGCGCAGGTGCCGATCATGATGCGGGTGGTGCGCGCGGAAACGTTGCGGCTCAAGGAAACCGACTTCGTGCTCGCCGCGACCACGATGGACGTGCCGTCCTGGCGCATCCTCGGTGAGCACATCCTGCCCAACTCGTTGGCGCCGATCATCGTGCAGGCCACGGTGATCATGCCGACGGCGGTGATCGGCGAGGCGATCCTGTCCTTCCTCGGGCTCGGCATCAAGCCGCCCGCGCCAAGCCTCGGCATCATGCTGTCCGACGCACAGCAGTACCTGACCCGCACACCATGGCCGGGCATCTTCCCCGGTGTGGCGCTCGCGATCATCTGCTTGGGATTCAACCTCTTCGGCGACGCCCTGCGGGACGCGCTCGACCCGAAGACACGGCGCTGAAGGAGCCCGCAATGACAGAACCACTCTTGGAGATCACGGATCTGCGGGTGTCCTTCGGCGGGGTGACCGCGGTACAGGGCGCGAACCTGGTCATCGCGCCTGGGGAGCGGGTCGCGGTGGTCGGCGCCTCCGGATCCGGCAAATCGACTATGGCGCACACGATCATGGGTCTGCTGCCCGGCTCCGGCCAGGTCACCGGCGGCACCATTCGGTGGCGCGGCGAGGACATCACGCACGCCGAGGAGAAGCGGCTGCGCGAACTGCGCGGCAAAGAGATCGGGCTGGTGCCGCAGGACCCGATGTCCAACCTGAACCCGGTCTCACGGGTGGGTCGTCAGGTCTCGGAAACCCTTCTCGCGCACAAGGTTTGCTCGCGGCGCGAGGCGAAGGAACGGGCCATCGAGCTGCTCGGGCAGGCGGGCTTGCCCGAGCCGGCGCGGCGGGCCAGGCAGTACCCGCACGAGTTCTCCGGCGGCATGCGCCAGCGCGCGCTGATCGCGATCGGGCTGGCCTGCCGTCCTGCTCTGCTGATTGCCGACGAGCCGACCTCGGCGCTGGATGTGACTGTGCAGCGCCAGATTCTGGATCACCTGGAGAAGCTGACGCAGGAGCTAGGCACCGCGCTGCTGCTGGTGACGCACGATCTCGGTCTCGCGGCCGAGCGGGCGGACCGGGTGGTGGTGATGTCGGACGGCAAGATCGTGGAGTCCGGTCCGGCGCGGCAGGTGCTGACGGATCCGCAGGAGGAGTACACGCGGCGGTTGGTCGCGGCGGCGCCCGCGTTGATCGCGCCGCGGCGGGCTGATCCGGTTGTGGTGGATGAGGTGCTCGAGGAGCAGGCCGCTGTTGGCGAGGGTGCTGACGTGCAGGCTGCTGACGGCGAAGTCGCCGA
Source organism: Nocardia sp. NBC_01499 (assembly GCF_045040275.1). NCBI lineage: Bacteria > Bacillati > Actinomycetota > Actinomycetes > Mycobacteriales > Nocardiaceae > Nocardia > Nocardia sp. NBC_01499. The sequence goes on from NZ_CP109426.1 coordinate 8,886,856, forward strand.
TGAGCAGGCTGTCGATGGTGCGGCCGCAGACGGGGACAAGGCCGTTGCGGAGAAGGCCGTTGCGGAGAAGGCCGTTGATGGCGAGGCTGCCGTCGAGAAGTCGGCCAATGGCAAGGCCGCTGACAGCAAGATCGCCAAGGGCAAGTCCGCCGAGGGCGAGGTCGCTGACGAGAAGGCTGTCGACAGCAAGGTTGTCGATGGCAAGGCTGCCGACGAGAAGGCCGCTGACGAGACCACCGACGTGGCGGCCGCCGACAGCAATGTCACCGACGACAAGGCTGTCGATGACAAGGTCGCCGTTGAAAAGTCCGCCGCCAAGCCCGTAACTGCCGAGCCCGCCAAGGATTCCCCGATCCTCGAGGTCTCCGGCATCAGCAAGGAGTACCGCATCCGCGGTCGCGGTGGCGTGCTGCGCGCGGTCGACAATGTGTCGTTCACCATCGCTCGCGGCCGCACCACGGCGATCGTCGGCGAGTCCGGCTCTGGCAAGACCACGACCGCGCGGATGGTGCTCGGCCTGGTGCCCGTCACCTCCGGCACCATCAAGTTGAACGGTGTCGACATGGTCGGCCTGCGTGGCGAGCAGCTGCGTGCGGCGCGGTTGTCGATGCAGCCGGTGTTCCAGGATCCGTACGCGTCGCTCGACCCGATGTGGACGGTCGAGCGACTGATCGCGGAACCGTTGCGCGCCTTCGGTATCGGCGATCGCAAGTCCCGCGGCGCGCGGGTGACCGAGCTGTTGGAGCAGGTCGCGTTGCCCGCCGCGATGGCGCACCGCTACCCGAACGAGCTGTCCGGTGGCCAGCGTCAGCGTGTCGCGATCGCCCGTGCCCTTGCCATCGAGCCTCGGCTCGTCGTGTGCGACGAGGCGGTGTCGGCGCTGGATGTTCTTGTGCAGGACCAGATTCTGACGCTGCTCGCCTCGCTGCAGGAGCGGCTCGGTGTCAGCTACCTGTTCATCTCGCACGACCTCGCGGTGGTGCGCGCGCTGGCCCATGACGTCGTGGTGATGCGCAATGGGCAGGTGGTGGAACAAGGTCCGGTCGAGGACGTGCTCACCGCGCCCGCCGACCCGTACACGCGCCAACTGCTGGACGCGATCCCCGGCACGGGTGTGGTCGGCGACAGCGTGCCGAACGACGCTGCCAAGGATGGCGACGTCACGGCGTCTATCGAGGAGCTGGCTGCCAAAGTCTAAGGACCGCAGCCGAATCGAGGCCCCGCGTCGCGGCTGACTACGTGGCGCGGCAACAGCCGCCCCGGCCCACTTGGTCGGGGCGGCTGCTTCGTTTCTACTCGGAGACGATCGCGATGGCGTCGATCTCGACGAGCATTTCCGCACGCGGCAGTCCCGTGAAAACGGTGGTGCGGCTCGGCAATACGTCACCGGTGGTGTTGGCGTTGACGAACTCGCCGTAGGCGTCGTTCATCGCGCCGAAGTCGTCGCGGGTGGTCAGGTAGACGCGCAGCATCACCACATCGTCGAACGTCGCCCCGCTCGCGTCGACGATCGCCTTCACATTTTGCAGCGTCCGGATCGTTTGCGCCGCAACGTCACCGGGGTAGAGGTACTCGTTGGTGACCGGGTCGACCGGGCCCTGTCCAGAGACCTGCACGAACGGTCCCTTGCGCACGCCCTGGGAGAACGTGTGCGCGGGTGCGGGCGCGTCGGTGGTGCGGACGGCGATCTTCTCACTCATGGTCAGCCTTTCGTGGATGTGGTGGCGCGGCCGGGAATCCAGCCGAGCTCGGCGGAGATGGCGTCGGCCGCCGCGCGAACCCGCGGCAGTTCGGCCAGCACCTGGTCGTGATCGAGCAGCATGTCCGGCACCGACATGGAGACCGCGGCGACCACCGCGCCGGTGCCGTTGCGCACCGGAACTCCGATGCAGTTGACGAAGCTCTCGTGTTCCTCGTGGTCCTCCGCATAACCAAGCGCGGCAACCTTTTCCAGCTCCATCAGGTAGCGCTCGGGGGTGCGGATGGTCCGTTCGGTGAACGGGTGGAAGTCGATCTTCTCGGCGATGACCCGCCATTCCGAGCGGGGCAGCGACGAGATGAGCACCTTGCCGACGGCCGTGCAGTGCAGCGGGGCCGGGCGGCCGACCCGCGAGTACATGCGCACGCTCTGGGTTGCGTCGAGCTTATCGATGTAGATGACATCGCCGGACTCGTAGGTGGCCAGGTGGATCGTCTGTTTGGTGTCGGCGTTCAACGCGCTCAGGTGCGGGCGCGCGAGGGTGCGCACGTCGCGCTGCTCCAGGGTGCGGTTGGCCAGTTCGAACAGCCGCGACCCGAGCACGTAGCGGTGCTGGTTGTCGTGGGTGACGAAGCGCTGGGCCTCCATCGTCTGCAGCAGTCGAAGCACCGTCGACTTGTGCACGCCGAGCTGGGTCGCCAGCTGGTCCAACGATCGCGAATCCTCGCCGAGCGCAACGAGAATGGTCAACGCGCGTGACAAACTTTGACTCATGACTGAGACTCGCTGACTTCAAGGTGGCTGATGGGGCCACATTCTCCAATGAGGCTGTCGTTGTAATGCAGCTCGGCCCAGGCGTTTTCGTCCACGGTGGCGAGCCGCTCCAGTATCGCCGGTGCGGGAAGTTCGGCGCCGTCGCCGGTACCGGTCAAAGCCGCTGCGGCGCAGAGGTGTCCGAGCCGCAACCGCTGTTCCAGCGGCCGTCCGTGCAGCAGCGCGGCGAGGTAACCACCGGCGAACGCGTCGCCGGCGCCGATCCGTTCGGTGACCTCGAGCCCGAGCGCAGGCACCTCGACGCGGTGGGCACCGGCGAATCCGGTGACCGTGTGCGCGTCGTTCTTGACGATCAGCTGCGCCGGTTCGGGGAACAGCGCGCGCAACTCGTCGGCGTCGTCGGTGCCGAAGACCGCACCGGCCTCGTCGGCGCCGAGGAAGACCACATCGCAGCCGCGCACGTGGCGCGCGAGCACCTCGGCGGCAAGCTCGACGCGCCCGGCCCACAGCGCGGGCCGGAAGTTCAGGTCGAAACTGACCAGCCTGCCGTCGCGGGGGAGTGCGAGCAGCGCCTCGGTGAGTTCGGTCGCCGACTCCGACAGCGCGGTGGTGATCCCGGTGAAGTGGATCAGGTCGCATTGCCCGAGCAGCCGGGCCGCCGCGGTGGCCGCGAGATCGGACGGCGACAGCGCGCTTGCCGCGGAGCCGGTCCGGTAGTACAGCATGCGGCTGGCCCGCTCGGCCAGATCGGTGGCCTTACCCGAGCCGCTCCCGCGCTCCTTGACGTACACCGCGGTGGGGCGGCCGGGATCGGTGACGACTGCCGACACGTCGACGCCGCGTTGCGCGAGGTGCGCGACGAGGTACCGGCCGAAGCCGTCGTCGCCGACCCGGGACAGCCAGGCCGTATCGACACCAAGCTGGGGCAGCACGGTGGCCACGTTCGCCTCCGCACCGCCCGCCGTTCGCTCGAAGGTCTCCGACTCCTCCAGCGGTCCCGGCTGTGCCACCAGCACAGCGAGTCCCTCGCCGACGGTTACCGCCCTGGGGCGGGTCGACGTAGGCCACGTCACACCGTTCTCCTTCCCGTGCTTGCGGCCACCGGCCATCCCGTGCAGAATAACCACACGAAACACGATGCGCAACAAGCATTGCAAAATATGCAATAGCGAGATGCTATACATAATGATGCGAATTCGCTGGGAAGGAATGCCGTGGCGATCGACAAAGAAGTCGTAGCAGGACTCGGAGACCGGACACTCGGTCCCGAGCACAAAGGGTTGCCGCCCGCCGCGTGGGGGCGCACCGCGCGCGAATTCCTCGCCGCCGCACCGAGTCTCGATCAGTTCGAGACGCCGCTGCTGACCATCGACCGGTCCGCCGTCGAGGCGAATATCGCCGTCATGGCCGATTGGGTTGCCGCTGCGGGTGTGCAACTCGCGCCGCACGGCAAGACCACCATGTCGCCGCAGTTGTGGGCGCAGCAGCTGGCCGCGGGCTGCTGGGGGATCACCCTGGCCACCATCTGGCAGGTGCAGGTGGCGCGCTCGTTCGGGGTGCGTCGGGTGCTGCTGGCCAACGCGCTTGTCGATCCCGTCGGATTGCACTGGGTTGCCGCCGAATTGGCGAACGACCCGGATTTCGAGTTCGTCTGCTGGGCGGACAGCGTCGAGACGATCGCGCTGATGGACGAGCACCTGCGGTCCGCGCCGGGCGCGGCGAAAGTCCGGGTGCTCGTCGAACTCGGCGGGCCACATGGTCGTACCGGCGCGCGCACCATCGAACAGGCGCACGCGGTCGCGGCGGCCGTGACCGACGCGCAGCGGCTGACGTTGGCCGGAGTCGGCGGTTATGAGGGCGCGCTCGCACACGACCGCACGGACGTCGCCACCGACACGGTGCGGCATTACCTCGACGAACTCGCCCGCCTGCACCGCGAACTCGCCGCCGCCGGACAATATCCGGATGGCGCGATCGTGACCGCGGGCGGCAGTGCCTATCCGGACCTGGTTGTCGAACGCCTGGCCGGTCTCGCCGATGAACAAGGCGCACAGGGTGTTCCGACCTCGGTCGTACTGCGCTCCGGGGCATACATCATCCACGATGACGGCTTCTACGCGGGCATCTCCCCCTTCGCCGCCTCGCGCAATGAGAAGCCGCTGCGTTCGGCCATGCACGGCTGGGCGCGCGCGATCTCGCGGCCGGAGCCGGAATTGGCGCTGCTGGACGCGGGTCGACGCGATCTGCCCTTCGACGAGGGGCTTCCGGTGCCGCAATACGTTGCGGGACCGGAAGGTTCGGCGCTTGATCCGGCGGCGACGGTATCCGCGCTCAACGACCAGCACACGTTCCTGCGGCTGCCTGCGGACACCGAGCTGCCTATCGGTGCGGTGGTGCGGCTCGGCCTGTCCCACCCGTGTACCGCCTTCGACAAGTGGCGGCTCATTCCGGTGATCGATGATGCCGACGCGCCGTCGCCGCGGGTCGTCGACTTCCTGCATACGTTCTTCTGACGAGCCGAAGACCATGACGGACTTACTTTTTCGCGCTATCGACATCATCGATGGCACCGGTGCGCCGCGCTGCCGCGGCGATGTGCTTGTCGAGCAGGGGCGAATCGCGCGGATCGCCGAACCGGGCAGCATCACCGGAGCCGACCGGGTCATCGATGCCGGGCCGGGTGCAGTGCTGTGTCCGGGCTTCATTGATATGCATGCCCATTCGGATCTGCACCTGCTCACCGAACCCGGCCACTTTCCGAAGATCAGCCAGGGCATCACCACCGAACTGATCGGGCAGGACGGACTGTCCTACGCCCCGATCGATGACGCAACCCTCGCGGTGGTGCGGCGTCAAATCGCCGGGTGGAACGGCAATCCCAGCGATCTCGACTTCTCCTGGCGCACCGTCGGCGAGTTCCTGGACCGGCTCGATCGCGGGATCACGCCCAATGCGGCCTATCTCGTGCCGCAGGGCACGCTGCGGTTGCTCGTGGTCGGCGCCGATCAACGCCCGGCGACGGCGGCGGAGATCCGCCGCATGCGGGAACTGCTCGCGCAGGGGCTGCGCGAGGGTGCGGTCGGCATGTCGAGCGGGCTCACCTATACCCCCGGAATGTACGCCGACACCGGGGAATTGGCCGCGCTGTGCGAGGTGGTCGCCGAGTTCGGCGGGTTCTACGCGCCGCATACCCGTTCGTACGGTGCTGGCGCGCTGGAGGCGTACGCCGAGATGATCGGCCTGGCCAGCACCACCGGATGCGCGCTGCATCTCACGCATGCCACGATGAACTTCCACGTAAACCGCGGTCGTGCACCGGAATTCCTGGCGTTGATCGATGCCGCGCGGGCCGGGGGCTGCGACATCACCCTGGACACCTACCCGTATCTGCCCGGCGCGACGACGCTTTCGGCGCTGCTGCCGAGCTGGGCCATGTCCGGCGGTCCGGACGCGGCACTCGCTCGACTCGACGACGTCGCGACGCGGGCGCGCATTGCGGTGGACGTGAACGTGAACGGGTCCGACGGCTGTCACGGTGTGACCGTCGAATGGGAGACGATCCAGATCAGCGGCGTGGCCAACCCGGAGCTAGCGGGATACGTCGGCAAGCGGATCGACGAGATCGCCACCGAACGCGATATGGCGCCGGTCGACGTCTTCTTCGATCTCTTGCGCCGCGACCAGTTGGCGACCAGCGTCCTGCAGCACGTCGGGCACGAGGAGAACGTGCGCGCGATCATGGTGCACCCCGGGCACATGGGCGGCAGTGACGCGCTGCTCGCACCGGCCAGGCCGCACCCGCGTGCGTGGGGCACCTTCCCGCGCTATCTCGGCCACTATGTTCGTGAACTCGGTGTGCTCGAACTCGAGGACTGCGTGCACCACCTCACCGGTCGGCCCGCCGCTCGGTTGCGGCTGCGTGATCGTGGACTCGTATCCACCGGGTACGCCGCGGATTTGGTCGTGTTCGATCCGGCCACCGTCGTGGACACCGCGACCTTCGACAACCCCAAACAGCAGGCGCGTGGCATCAGGCACGTGCTCGTCAACGGTGAGTTCGCCATCGAAAACGGCGCGCCCACAGGAACACTCGCCGGACGTGCGCTGCGCATGGACGCCTCACGGAAGGAGACAGTGTGAGTATCTCGGCCATGGCGGTGATCCGCGCCGATCGCGTGCTGAGCGTGGTTCGCGCACCCGAGATCCCCGATCCGGTCGCGCTCGCCGAAGCGCTTGCGTCGTCCGGGATTCGGGCGCTGGAACTCACCTTCACCACCCCGGGTGTGCTCGGCTATCTCGCTGCGGCCACCGCGGTCGAGGGGGCTGTTGTCGGTGTCGGGACCGTGCTCACCGGTGAACAGGCCAAGGCCGCCATCGACAGTGGCGCTCAGTTCTTGGTCACGCCGGGTCTGCGCGTCGACGTCGCGGAAGTCGCCGCGCAGCACGACATCCCGGTCGTGATGGGCGCTTTCACGCCGAGCGAGGTGCTCACCGCGCTCGATCTCGGCGCGGCCGCGGTGAAGATCTTCCCGGCCAGGGCACTCGGCCCCGGTTACCTGAAGGACCTGCGTGGTCCGTTCCCTGACGTGGCGCTCATCCCTTCGGGTGGCGTCAACGCGGGTAATGCCGCCGAATTCCTTGCCGCGGGCGCAGTTGCCGTCACGGCCGGAACCGACGTTGTTGCCCCTTCCGATGTCGCCGCGGGCCGCTGGTCCGAAATCGCAACACGCGCGGCATCGTTCGTTCGATCCATGAATTGAGAGGTCCACCATGGGCGCTACCGTCGATTGGCTGCGCACCACCACCCCGGGGCTGCTTGTGCTCTGTGGGCTGGCGATCGCCGTGCTGCTGTTCGCCATCATCAAAGTCAAGCTGGAGCCGTTTATCGCGTTGCTGCTCACCGGCTTAGCGCTGGCGCTCGCCGCCGGACTACCGGTGTCGAAGATCGTCGGCACGGCGATCAAGTCCGGTGATTCCATCCTGGAGACCGGCTTCGGCAGCATCCTCGGGCACATCGCGGTGATCATCGGCCTCGGCACGGTGCTCGGCGCGATCCTCGAACGCTCCGGCGGCGCCGACGTTTTGACCCGTCGGCTGCTGAACCTGTTCGGCGAGAAGGGTGCTCCGGTCGCCATGGGCCTGCTCGGGCTCATCTTCGGCATCCCGGTGTTCTTCGATATCGGCATCTTCGTGCTCGCGCCGCTGATCTACGTGGCTGCCAAGCAGGGTGGGCGTTCGCTGGTGCTGTACGCCATGCCGATGCTGGCCGGGTTGTCCATGACGCACGCGTTCCTGCCGCCGCACCCCGGGCCGGTGGCGCTCGGCGGGCTGCTCGGCGTCAGCCTCGGCTGGCTGATCCTCATGGGATTCATCTGCGGCATACCGGGATTCATCGCCGCCGGCATCGTGTGGGGTAGCTACATCGGCAAGCGCGTTCAGGTCGAGGTGCCCGCGGAATTCCTCGTCAGCAAGGACGAGGGGACGGAGGCCGCTCCCGATGAGGGGGAGCGGGTTTCCGGTGGTTCGGGTGGCGTCGCCACCGCGGGTGGGGTCGCGACGAAGACCGTGACGACGCCGCCGTCGGTCGGGCTGATCGGCGCGATCATCGCCATCCCGCTGCTGTTGATCCTCGGCGCGACCTTCGGTAGTCAGCTGTTGGACAAGGACTCTCAGCTGCTGCAGGTGCTGACGTTCTTCGGCACACCGGCGGTGGCGCTGCTCATCGCCGTGCTCGTCGCCTTCTACGTGCTCGGCGTGCGTCGCGGATCCACCGTGCAGGAGCTCAGTCAGCTCACCGCGGAATCGCTGCGGCCGGTCGGCATGCTGCTGCTGGTGATCGGCGCCGGAGCCTTCTTCGGAAAGGTCATCTCCGCCACCGGAATCGGCACCGCCCTCGCCGACACCATGGCCGCGGCCGGACTTCCGGTGATCGTGCTCGCCTACATCATCAGCTGCGGTCTGCGCATCGCCCAGGGCTCGGCCACCGTCGCCATCGTCACCACCGGCGGCATCGTCGCCCCCCTGGTGGCAAGCCACGGCTACTCGCAAATGTCGATCGCGCTGATCGCCATGGCCATCGCCGCGGGCTCGATCATCCTCAGCCACGTCAACGACGGCGGCTTCTGGATCATCTCGAAGTTCTTCAACCTCACCGTAAAACAAACCCTGCAAACCTGGACCGTCCTGGAAACCATCCTCTCCATAGTCAGCTTCGCGGTAGCCGCGATCCTGTTCGCCATCGTCAGCTGAAGTCCCTTGCGGGGCTGGACAACTGCTGGAGCACCACGCTCATCGATCCAGACGAGCCGCTCCATCGGTCCAGCCCCGCATCGGCGTCTACGGGCGTCGTCGGAGAGGTCACCCCTGCGTATCCGCCGCACGCCCGGCAACGTAGTGCCGGTACGGGGTCGCTAGCGGCCAAAGGTTTTGCTGCACGGTGCGGCAGAGCTCGGCAATGCGGGAGTCGGTCGTAAGAGCGGATGCCCCCGCTGCCCGGCCGTTCATGTCTACGAGGTTGAACACAACCCGCTCGTCATCGAGCAGCCAGAAGTCATCCGCTGGCACCTGACCACCGCTGACCTGATGCCGGGGCAGGTATCGGATGTCCTCTCCGGCCGCGATATTCAACGCAGTCAGCGTGAGCAACCACCGCTGATAGTCCACATGCGGGACTGTGATCACGCGGACACGAGTCACCTGCACACCCCGCCTCGTCGTCTCCCGCACAAGCTCCCCCCACGGCTCGAACCACGCGTTGTCGTCCGGTTCGCCATCAAGGAAGCGCCGCAAGGGTTCCGACTCGTTCGCCACCGCATAGGTATCCTTCACCTCCAAGTGGAACGCTCCCCGCTGACACTGCCCGAACAACTCAGGCCACGGATTTCCGGTCAACAGTTGCACCGCAGAACGCCCTTCCACCTTGCTACTTCGATGACAGTTACGTCGTCGACACCGTTCGTCACTGCCGAGCGAAATCGCTTTTCACGTATTCCGCGTATGGAATGGCGAGGTTCCATAGGCGCACTTTCACGTCCTCGCAGTACTCCGTTATCCAGGGATCGGCGGTTATCGCCAGCCCCGCTGGGCCGCCAGTTTCGTTCGCCAAGTTGTAGGCGATCTTCGCTCCATCGAACAGCCACCAATCATCGGGCGGAACTTCTCCCGCGAGGTGGCGTGGGAGGTAGCGGATGTCCTCGCCATCGGCAACCCGGACGTTCGTCACGGACAGTAACCAGCGGTGGTAGTCGGTGTGGGGCACCGTGACCACGCGGACTCGGGAAACGGTTACGTCTCGCCCGGTGGCCTCGTGAATGAGGTCCGGCCATTCCCGGTTAGTGCTGTCCGGGGGTGTCGCACCGGCGAGGTAGCGTTTGATTCGTTCGGCCTCGGCGGGTTCGGCATACGAGTCTCGCTGTTCGAGGTGGAAGGCGTAGCGCTGTGCCTCGGAGAATAGTCTCGGCCACAGGTTGGGCTCATCGGCGGGCCGATACTGCACTGTACAACTCCTCTTCTCCCATCAGCACCGCGTTTGTAAGGCGGTGCTGATCAGTGCTCGAGCGGCGTTGCCGGTTGCGGATTGCCTTGCGAGAGTGTCGAATGCACGACCGTAGACGGCTATCTCGCGCGGTTGAGTAATGGTCAGCTCGGCCGCTGTTCCCTCGACCAGCACCAACCGGTTGTCCAGCATGACGAAGTTCGTGGACACTACGACCGCTTCGGCCTTGGCCGGGATGATCCCGAGGGTGACTCTTGGCGTGGTCATGATGGACGTGAGCCGTTCTAACTGTCGTGCCATCACATCGTTTCCACCCACGGTGGTGTACAGGGCTTGCTCGGCAATCAGGAAGTGGAACCGATGGTCACGGTTGTAGAGGATCCGTTGCCGTTCCATCCGTTTGGCTACGCCGTCGGAGAGATCGTCAGGGATGCGGTGGAACTCGATTACGCTGCGCAACTTGGCTTCGGCGTATTCGGCGGTTTGGAGGAGGCCGGGGATGATCTGCGGATTGTAGGCGCGGATGTCCTTTGCTTCGGCTTCTAGCTTCACTGCCTTCTGCTGACGCCGCTTGGTGCCTGTGTCGAGTACTCGACGCCATTCGAGGTATGCGGCATCAATGTTGTGCCGAGTGGCCAGCAGATCCGGCAACTGGTCGTTTGCGCCGGTGTGTGCACAATAAGCGCGTATATCCGTATCTGAGGGTTTGGTTGTGCCGTGTTCTATCTTCGAGACCTTCGACTCGTGCCACCCCGCGAGTTCGGCAAGCCTCCGGCCGGTCAGTCCGGCGCCGTGACGAAGCTCCCTGAGCCGCGCTCCGAGAGCTTCTGCGGCGTCATGAACGCTGCTCGTCACTGCCTGGCATGCACGCTGTCGAGATATTCCGCATACGGTGTCGCCAACGCCCACAGCCGCCGTTTCACGTCCGCGCAGTAGTCGACAATCCGAGGATCGGTGGTGATGCCGATACCGGCCTGTGTGCCATCGTCGGCTACGAGGTTGTACGCCACCCGCTCGCCATCCATGAGCCACCAATCATCGGACGGTACGTTTCCCGCTAGATGGCGCGGCACATACCGGATGTCTTCTCCAGCGTTGACGTTGTGAACGGTGGCCGACAGCAGCCAACGGTGATAGTCGGTGTGTGGCACCGTGATCACACGCACCCGGCTTACCGTCACCCCGCGTCCGGTCGTTTCCCGCATGAGGTCTTGCCACGGGGTTTTAGGATCCGGCGGCGGCTCGTCGTTCAGGAAGCGGGCAATCCGTTCGGCTTCGTGCGGCACCGCGTACGAGTCGCGTGTCTCGAGATGGAACGCTTCACGGTGGCATTCACGGAACAGGTTGGGCCACAGCGTGTAACGGTCACCGTTGCGGAACTGCACCGTAGAACGTCCTTTCGGCCTTCGGCACTTCGATAGCGATTTCATCGGCGGCCAGGTCTAGCTGGGAGAGCGTTTCATCGTCAGTGATCGGCCGTCCGGTGAGCAGGAACGTTCCTCGTCCGGTATCGGTGAGTGTGGCACCGATGAATGTATCCGGCTCGGCGAAGCCCAGTAACAGGTGTGGTATCTCGATGGTTTCGGGCTTTCCCGTTTGCCATCCTTGCGCTACGTAGCCGAGGTCGGTGGCGTAGAGGGTCGGGCAAGCTCCATCGTCCGAGCCGCCTTTGCCAAGGAACTTGAGAGGCATGATCTTTGCTCCCGTCTGACGGTGTGCAGTGTTGCGCTCTGGTGCTATTCATATTGCCTGGTAGACACCCGTTAGGGAACGTTTTCGCCGAGCCACTGCAAGGTGCTGCAAACCGTTGGACGATGCGGTTTCGCCACGCTTAACCTCCGGAAATGGTGCGCGGCATCCGGTGGCTCGTCCAGCCCGCATCGGCAGTTCGGGCATCATCGGAGAGGTTAAATATGGTGCGGCGCGTGCGAATTCAGGCGTTCGAAGGTGGGTTTATCGAGTTCTTCGAGTACTCGGATGATGATGTGAGGGTCAGTGACCACGACGTACGGGTGGTTGGGGGAAGCGGTGACGGGGGCGACGAGTGGTCGGGTGCTGACTGATCATCGGGGAGGGGTTGCGGGGGTTCATGTTGTGGGGGCCGTAGGAGGGGCAGCGAGTTGTCGCACTAGTCGCGGTAGCGCGCGTGCATCCGGGCCGCGGTCGCCGCCATTAGTGCCCGTAGTTCGGGCGGATCGAGTACTTCGGCGTATTCGCCGAGCGGCATGAGGCCGTGGGCGAGGACCTCGTATGACTCGGAGGGCAGGGTCAGTTCGACCCATCCTTCGGCGTCGGGTTCGGTCGCGGAGGCGAGTGCTTCGGCGACGGCTACCGGTTCGTTCATCAAGCGCAGCAGGCGTAGGTGGGTGGCGGCTATCCGGCAGTGGGCGCGTACGCGCAGCATCGATTGGGCGAAATCGTCTGCTGCCGTTGACCAATGGTCGGCCAGGTCGAAATCCGAAGGGCGGTCGAAGGTTTCGTTTGTCGGGTCGGCGGAGACGATTCTGCTGACGCGGTAGGAGCGGATTGCTGTGCCGTCCCGGGCGACCAGATACCAGGTGCCCGCCTTCATGACCAGGCCGAGTGGGTCGAGGGTGCGGTCGACGACTTTGTCTTTGCGGCCGTAGCGCACGTGCAGCCTGCGGTCGTGCCAGAGTGCGTCGGCGACGGTGTTCAGCGTGGGTGTCTCGTCGGGGCGGTGGAACCAGCCTGGTGCGTCGATGTGGACTCGCTCGGCGATTCTGGTTGCGCGGCCGCGTAATTCGGGTGGAAGTGCGGCGAGCACCTTGAGTTGTGCGGTGGCAAGGACGGTGCCGAGTCCGAGATCGGCTGCGGCGCCGGGTAATCCGCCGAGTAGTACGGCGTCGGCCTCGTCGGTGGTGAGGCCGGTCAGTCGGGTCCGGTAGCCGTCGACCAGCTGCACGCCGCCCGCGCGGCCGGGTTCGCTGTAGACCGGTACGCCCGCGGTGGCCAGCGCCTCGACGTCCCGGTACACGGTGCGCACCGACACCTCGAGCTCCTTGGCGAGTTCGCCCGCCGTCGACCGCCCCCGCGTTTGCAGGATCAGCAACAGCTGCACCAATCGACTTGCTCGCATCAGTCGAGATTAGCCACAAAACCTGACAATAGATGTCAAGGATCGATCGTATTGTCGAGGACATGACCACTTGGAGCCAGTTCACCGCAGAAGCGCCGCACATCTCCGAACTCTTCGTGCGCAGGTACACCGCCACCGGCTACCTGTGCATGCTCGGCACCCTCCGCTCGGACGGGTTCCCGCGGATCAGCCCGGTGGAGCCGCGGATCTTCGAGGACACCTTGGTGATCGCGGGCATGCCAGGCACGACCAAGTTCCGCGACCTGGCTCGTGACCCCCGGTTCTGTCTGCACACCGCCACCGTCGACACGAAGGCCAGCGACGGTGACGCCAAACTGTTCGGCACCGTCGTCGACCTCCCGGACAAGGACGTGCACGTTCGCTTCGCGCAACAGCTGTTCGATGACACCGGGTTCGACATTCGCGACCAGGAGTTCGACCACTTCTACATCGCGGACCTGAGCAGCGCTTCGACGGTGGAAGTGATCGGCGACCATCTGGACATCACCATCTGGAAGCCGGGCGAGGGCGAGCGGGTAGTGCGTAAGCACTGATGCGGTGCTGCGATCGCCACCGGACCGCGACACCCGCCCCTGCGGGCTTCGCATCGAAACCGTTGCATCAGTGGTTCATTCGGACTTACGGTCAGAAAGGCGGCACGCCTGAACCCGGCAGCGGTTACTTCTCCCGTGGCAGCCGGTTGAGCACTTCGGTGGCGAGTTGCTGCGGATCGATGCCGAGCGCTTGTAGCGCGGCTTGCACGGCCTCGTCGTCATACGCGAGCAGCCCGAGCATCAGATGCCCGGTATCGACTCTGCCGCTGTTGGTTTTACGCGCTTCGATCTCGGCGCGCGCCAACGCTTTCTGCGCTTGCGGCGTGAAGTGCGGGGTGACGGTGGCGGCGGCCTGATACGTCGCGCCGGCGCGCAGGGCCCGCCGTAGTTTCTCGTGGGTGAGTTCGAGCGTGCTGACGGCGGCGCCGACGGGTGTCTCCGGATCGTCGTCGGCGGTGCTGGTCAGGGCGAGCAGCAGATCGCTCGGTTCAATGTGCGCGTGGTTGAGCGCCTGTGCTTCCCGCAGGCTGTTCTCCAGCGCTTTTCTGGCCTGCTTGGTGAAGGGAATATGGCCCGACGTGCTGTGGTCGGCCGTTCCCTGCGGCAGCGCGATCCGCGCCCTGGCTGCCGCCGGATCGATCCCGAGCTCGGCAAGTGCGCGGGCGGTGGTGGCCGCGGAACCGATCTCGCAGGCGCGCAGCACGGCGAGCAGCATGTGCTCGGCGCCGATGTAGTCGTGGCCGTGCTCGCGCGCTTCTTCCTGCGTCAACACGATCACCCGGCGGGCCTGATCGGAGAATCTCTCGAACATAGCGACCCCCTTTCGGCCGTGGCCGCTGCTATTGATGGTAGTCAACAATGGGAAGCCGCTGGTGGATATGCGTCGTGTCGCGAGGTGTACGGCAGGGCCCAACGAGAGCAGGCGACGGACGGCATTCAGCCACTGTCGGCCAACGATGCGCGGCGGCGCGTGAGAAAGGTTTGCTCGGCGGCATTCTCGGTGCGGGCGATCGCCAGGTCGAAGGCCGACGCGGCTTCCGTTGTGCGGCCGAGGCGTTGGAGGAGATCGGCTCGAATCGCGTGGTACAGGTAGTACTTTTCGAAGTCGAGATCGTCGAGCAGGGCGAGCGCGGCCGCTGGTCCGTCGACTTCGGCGACCGCGACCGCCCGGTTGAGCGCCACGATCGGGCTCGGCGTCAACGCGCTCAGTTGGTCGTAGAGGCGCACGATCTGCGGCCAGTCGGTGGCCGCCGCGAGCGGGGCGTCCGTGTGCACGGCATTGATCGCGGCTTGGATTTGATAGGGACCAGGGTGGTTGCGGCGCAAGCACTCTCGCACGATGGCGTGACCCTCCGCGATGCGTTCGCGATCCCATCGCCCTCGGTCCTGTTCGGGCAGCGGCACCAAGGATCCGTCCGCGTCGGTGCGGGCCGCGCGACGTGCCTCGGTGAGCAGCATCAGGGCGAGTAGCCCGGCGGCTTCCGGCTCATCGGGCATGAGTTCGGTGAGCAGCCTGCCGAGTCTGATCGCCTCGGCGCACAGGTCAGCGCGGACGAGCCGGTCACCGGAGGTCGCCGTGTGCCCCTCGGTGAAGATCAGATAGATGACCGCGAGAACGGCGTGCAGTCTGGCCGGGAGGTCGGCGTCGGCGGGCACCCGGTAGGGGATGCGGGCGTCGCGGATCTTGCCCTTGGCGCGGACAAGTCGTTGCGCCATGGTCGATTCCGAGGTCAGGAAGGCGCGGGCGATTTCGGGGGTGGTCAGCCCGCCGAGCAGCCGCAGGGTGAGCGCCACCTGTGCGGTGCGGGCCAGCGCGGGGTGGCAGCAGGTGAAGATCAGTCGTAGGCGGTCGTCGCGCACCGCGCCCTCCTCGGCCGGTTCGTCGTCGGCGTGCAACAACGCGGCCTGTGCGTAGTGGTCGGCGCGGGCGGCTTCGCGGCGGAGCCGATCGATCGCCCGGTTGCGCGCGGTGGTGATGATCCAGCCGGGCGGGCTCGGCGGCAGCCCGTCCGACGGCCACCGCCGCACCGCCGCGGTGAACGCGTCCTGCACCGCGTCCTCGGCGACCCCGATGTCGCCGAAGACGCGGATCAGGCTGGCGACCGCCCGGCCGTACTGTTCGGTGAACACCTCTTCGATCACCGCGGCGGTCACCGGTGCGCTCATCTAGCTGTCCCGCAGCGGGCGGACCTCGATCGGCAGCGTGATCGCCGTGGCCAGCCTGCGGCCCCAGTCCAGGGCCTCGTCGAGATCGGCGGCCTGGATGATGGTGAACCCGCCGATGTGTTCCTTGCCCTCGACGTACGGCCCGTCGGTGACGAGGACCTCACCGTCCTTGGCGTGCACCACGGTCGCGGTGCTCGGGGCGTGCAGTCCCGCCGCGAACACCCACGCGCCAGCGGCCCGCAGATCGGCGTTGACCGCGTCCAGATCACGATTGATCTCGTCGATATTGTCCGGCACGCCCTCACCATCGGGCTGATAGATGCTGAGCAGATATTGCTTCATCGACTACTCCTCCTCATCCGAGCTAGTAGATGCCGACGGTAATCGTGGTCCTGACCATGCCTACTCCTTCGAAAAGGCCGACCCGTCGTCGGCTTCACCACCTACACGAACGGCTACCCACCAATTCGACACTTCCGCCGAAACTATCCGCCCCGAATTCCCCACCACCCCGAAACAGGCGGCTCCACCGGGCAAGTCTGGCCCGCGAACGGGACATGACGGCGGCTCCACTCGGTGTTTGCCGCCGCCATGTCCCGTTGGCGGAGCTACCCCTCGGTGAGGGCTTGGATTTCGGGGTACGGCGGGGCGGTGAGGGGGAGGGGGGTGTTGTCGCGGGCGGCGCGGGCGGTGTTGATGGCTGCGGACAGGGCTGTGCGGTACAGGAGTGAGCCGGTGCTGACTCGCCGGACGCCGAGGGTGCCGAGTGTTGCTATGGAGGGGCCGGTCGGCGAGTAGAGGAGGTTGATGGGCAAGGGAATTGCGGCGATGATTGCGGCGATGGCGTCGGGATCGGTCAAGGCGGGGACGAAGATGCCGTCGGCTCCGGCGGCGGTGTAGCGCTCGGCGCGGGTCAGTGTGTGTTCGGTGTCGTCCTTTACCCAGTACGTATCGACTCTGGCGTTGACGAATAGGTCTGGCACGCGATCTTTGATCGCGGCGATCAGTTCGGCTTGGTGATCCGGTTCGGCCAGGGTGCTTTCCGCGCGGCCGTCCTCCAGATTGACTCCGGCGATACCTAATTCGGCGAGCTGTGCCGCGTATTCGGCGACGGCTGAGGGGGATTCGCTGAAGCCGCCCTCGATGTCGACGGTGACCGGCACCGGGAGCCTGGCGAGTAACCGGGCCAGCGCCAGGGTCGCGTCGGCGGTGACGCCGGTGCCGTCGGGGAGGCCTGCCGCGACGGCGACGCCGAGACTGGTGGTTCCGATCGCCGGAAACCCTTCGGCGGCAAGGACTGCCGCGGAGCCGAAGTCCCAGGCGTTCGGCAGGACCAGCGGCTGATCGCCGTGATGCAGTTCGTGGAAGATCTTCGTCTTGTTCATTCGGATCCCTCGATGATTCCGGCGGCGATGGCGATGGCGTGTTCGCGGCCGGGGCAGGCGTGCGGGCCTGCCCCGAAACCCAGTCCAGGGTGCCGCATGTCGAGTTCGACCACCTCCGCGTCGACGACGCGTCTTGTCGAGCGCAGCGGCGGGTTCTCGTCCATGGTCCGCGCGATGATCTGCTCGGCGGTGCCGGTCGCGTTCAGCTGCTGAGCGTTGGCGATCAGCGCGCCGGTCGCCGCGCAGGCCTGAACCAGCAGGCAGATTCGCGCCGCCGTGGCGTCGTCGGCGAAACCGCCAAGCGCCGTTACCAATTCCACGACGGCCGCATCGGCCGCGGGATTGTCCGGCTCGTACGGCTGATAGTGCGCGGCGACCAACGCCACTGTGCCGACGGAAATACCTTGCAGTCCAAGGGCTTCCGCTAAAACGCGGACATGGGGCAGTGGTCCGTCCGCAGAACGCGCACGGTGGCGCAGGTCGGCGGGGGAGAGCCGGTCGAGCTCGGCAGTGACCAACGCCCGCAGCCGCCGATGCTCGGCACCCTCGGTGAAGCGCGGCACATGGGCGCGCAGCCACGCGATACCGACCGGCGCGTCTACCGAAGGCACGGCGGGCACCGGTGCGTTGATCAATGCGGCGCGCACCTGATCGGGGCCGGTGATCAGCGGAACTGTCTGATTCATGCCGTGACCGTATCCCCCCGTCGTTTCGGTGGCCGCCGAAACGTTCACGCACCATCATGGGGTTGTGTCATCCAGAGGAGCCGAATTAGCGGGTCTGGCGGCCTTGCTCGCCGACCGCACCCGCGCCGACATATGCCTCGCGCTGGTCGACGGCCGCGCGTGGACCGCGGGCGAGCTGGCCCGCCACACCGGCGTGGCCGCGTCCACCGCCACCGAACACCTCAACCGATTGCTCGACGGCGGGCTGCTCGTCGAACGTCGCCAGGGTCGGCACCGTTACGTTCAGCTGGCGGGCCCGCAGGTCGCCGAACTCCTCGAGTCCATGGTCACCCATCTCGACCCACCTCGCCCCGCCGTGACCAACCTCCGAACCGCCACTGTCGCTGCGGCTTTGGCGCGCGGCCGCACCTGTTACGACCACTTGGCCGGCCGCCTCGGCGTTGCCATCGCCGATGCCATGACCGCCAAGGCGCTACTCGACCAAGACGGCGGTTTCGCGCTCACCGAGGCGGGTCTGGCGTGGCTGACCGGACCATTGGGAGTTCAGCCCGCCGCCTTGCGCACCACCCGCCGTCCCCTCGCCCGCCCGTGCCTGGACTGGACCGAACGGCGCACTCACCTCGGCGGCGCCGCCGGTGCCCAGCTCTGCCGCCGCCTGCACGAACTCGACTGGATCACCCGTATCGGCACCGGCCGCGCGATCCGCGTCACCGCGCAGGGCGAAGACGGCCTGCACGCCCTGCTCGGCATCGAGCCCTCCACACTTCAGCTCGCCCCTACGCCGGATCCCGCAACTGCCTGAGCCGATAGGCGACCCGCGCGATGATCCCCGCCAACATCCGAGCCCCCGACTCCAACCGCTCCAGCAACTCGACCAACTCGTCCTCGGTAGCCCGCGAAACATCGAGCCCGCGCACCCCGGCCACCGCGCGCTCCAGCGCGCTGACCTGCTCCTCGAAGACTGTGTTCGAACGCATGTTCTAATGATAGCGCATCCGATGCCAGCGTCCACCTCCTCCGCTGAGCTCGCGGAGGAGGTGGACTGGAGCATCGCCGTGGCAGTGACTACCTGTTGAATCGCACCGAGCGGAACTCGACGTCGCGCTCACGTTCGCCGGGGGCCATGGCGTTCACGACCTGGCCGCGGCAGTCGTCACCGCGGAAGAGTTCCGCGACGCGATTGGTGTTGTTCTCGGCGAAACCTTTGCCCTCGATGCGGTAGCACTGGTTGTTCTTGGGATCTTCGAGTCGCTGACGCTCGCCGTGGTGGCCGGTGTAGACGAAGGTGCCCCTGGCCTCCATGGTCGCCGGATCGGTATCGGCATGAGCAGTGGCGGCTCCGCCGAGAGCCAATGCGAGAATCGCGCCGGCCGCGGCGAGCGCGCCTCCGATGTTTTTCATGATCTGCCTTTCGTAGAGCCTTCACCCACGTATCTCGTGAAACGTGGTCGCTCCCGGGCACCTCGTGGGTCGCGCCGGGGGCTTTGTCTTGGCCTGGCCAGTCGACGTCGACGGCACTGAGCGTAGCAAGAATCGCACTGGGGAAATCGATGAAATCTGTTGTGCCACAGTGGAATACGTAAAAATTAACGCGCCGTGAGATGGCCGCGCGGGAGCCGCGGTGGCGTCGAATCAGGAGTTGACGCGCGGCAACGGAGCCGATCGGGAAATAGCTCTCCACGCCGAGTGGCGGGGTCGTTCCTACGCTGTGGGTCTGCCCGCATAGGGGTCTGAAATGCCCACTGGTTCAAGGGGATTGCTCCCGGAGATCATGTTAACAACTTGTGTCCACGCGAGTTCCCCAGTCGTCGGCGGGTGTGCGTCTTCAGCAGCGTTGTGCGACGAAGGCGGTGGTCAACTAAGAACGGCTAATCTCGAAACGTGGCCGAGGCGGGGACGTGTGAGTGCGGTGCGGTGCTGCCGTGCCTCGAGGCCTGGCATGCGGTACTCGGGGCCGAACGCGAAGATCCGGCGATGTACCCATGGCACCTGCCCTTGGTGTGCACCTTCGTGCTGCAGCATCGTTCGCACTTCCTGGCGCAGCACGCCGACGGGCAGTTTCGGACGCTGCAGTTCTATATCGACAAAGGCGTCGACGCGACCGTCTGGTTCGCTCGGCATCAGGTCGCGCGCAATGGAAAGGTCAAGAGCGGATTCGATACGGCGCCGCTGGAGCCGTACGCGGCACTGCCGCGGTCGGACTTTCCCAGCGGCTTCGCGTTGAGCGTGCACGACCTCGCCGACGGCGCCGGTGGTTACGTCGGCGACGGGTATTCGGCCTATGGCGAACGCATGCGCAGACTGGCTCAGGCGACCATCGAGGGCTGGCTCGAGACCCCACCGCGTGAATGAGATTGCATAGTCGTGCATAATCATCACATGGTTGATTCGGTGCACGCGCCGGAGCCAAGCGGGCCCGCGTTGCGGGTTGCGGTGGCCGGGGCGAGTGGATACGCGGGCGGGGAAGTGTTGCGGCTGCTGCTGGGGCATCCGGCGTATCGAGCCGGGCGCCTCGTGATCGGGGCGCTGACGGCGGGGGCCAATGCCGGGAGCACGCTCGGGGAGTTGCAGCCGCATCTGCTGCCGCTGGCGGATCGGGTGCTCGGGCCGACCAGTGTCGAGGAGCTGGCGGGGCACGATGTGGTGTTCCTCGGGCTGCCGCACGGGCAGTCCGCGGCGATCGCGGAACAGCTGCCCGAGTCGACGGTGATCATCGATTGCGGCGCCGACTTCCGGCTGACCGACGCCAGCGCGTGGGAGAAGTACTACGGCGGCGCGCACGCGGGTAGCTGGCCCTATGGGCTGCCCGAACTGCCGGGCGGGCGAGACAGGCTGCGCGGCGCAAGCCGGATCGCGGTGCCGGGCTGCTATCCGACGGTGGCCAGCCTCGCGCTCGCGCCCGCCGTCGCGGCGGGGATCGTCGAGCCGCGCGTGAATGTCGTTGCGGTGAGCGGAACCTCGGGCGCGGGCCGCAAGCTCGATGTCGGGCTGCTCGGCTCCGAGGTGATGGGTTCGGCGCGAGCATACGGCATCGCTGGCGCGCACCGGCACACCCCGGAGATCACCCAGAACCTTTCCGCGGCAGGCGGTATCGACGTCGCCGTATCGTTCACGCCGGTGCTCGCGCCGATGCCACGTGGCATCCTGGCGACCTGCACGGCGCCGACAACGGTGGACGCCGCGCAGGCCCGCGCCGTCTACGAAAAGGCTTACGCCGACGAACCTTTCGTGCACCTGCTACCGGAAGGCGTACTGCCGCAGACCGGTGCGGTGCTCGGTTCCAACGCCGTCACCCTGCAGGTGGCGGTGGACGCCGACGCGGGCTTGCTCGTGGTGATCGGCGCGATCGACAACTTGACCAAGGGCACCGCGGGCGCCGCGGTGCAATCCATGAACCTGGCCGTCGGATTCGACGAGACCGCAGGACTTTCCACCGTAGGAGTGGCACCGTGACGACATCCGCGTCCATCGAAACCGGCAAGCTGGTGCGGAACCAGGGGGTGACCGGACCGCTCGGGTTCCGTGCGGCCGGTATCGCGGCAGGCATCAAGGCGAGCGGAAAGCCCGACCTGGCACTGGTTTTCAACGAGGGTCCGGAATACGCGGCCGCTGGCGTCTTCACCCGCAACAAGGTGAAGGCCGCCCCGGTGCTGTGGTCGCAGCAGGTGCTGTCCGGCGGACGCCTGCGCGCGGTGATCCTCAACTCCGGCGGCGCCAACGCGTGCACCGGGCCTGGCGGTTTCCAGGACACGCACAAGACCGCCGAGGAACTCGCTGCGGCACTGAGCAATTGGGGTTCCGAGACCGGCGCCGGTGAGATCGCCGTCTGCTCGACCGGCCTGATCGGCGACCGGCTGCCGATGGACAAGGTGGTGCCCGCGATCACCGAGATCGTGCACGAGATGGGCGGCGGCCTGTCCGGCGGACTCGACGCGGCACACGCCATCATGACCACCGACACGGTGCCGAAGGAGGCCGCGTTCCACCACCGCGACAAGTGGAACGTCGGCGGTATGGCCAAGGGCGCGGGCATGCTCGCCCCCTCGCTCGCCACCATGCTCGTGGTGCTGACCACCGATGCCGCCGTCACCGCCGACCAGCTGGATCAGGCGCTGCGCAACGCGACCAGCCGCACCTTCGACCGGCTCGACGTCGACGGCTCCTGCTCCACCAACGACACCGTCCTGCTGCTCGCCAACGGCGCCAGCGAGGTCACCCCGAGCCAGGCCGACCTCGACGCCGCCGTCCTCGCGGTCTGCGACGACCTGGCCGCCCAGCTGATGGCCGACGCCGAGGGCGTCACCAAACGGGTGCTCGTGACGGTCGCGGGTGCAGTGACCGAGGACGAGGCGGTGGCCGCCGCACGCACCGTCGCTCGCGACAGTCTGGTCAAGACAGCGCTTTTCGGCTCCGACCCGAACTGGGGCCGGGTGCTCGCCGCGGTCGGCATGGCGCCGGTCACCCTGGACCCGGACCGGATCACGGTGTCGTTCAACGGAAGTCCGGTCTGTATCGACGGCGTCGGCGCGCCCGGCGCCCGCGACGTCGACCTGTCCGGGATGGACATCGAGGTCCGCATCGACCTGAATGTCGGTGACGCGCAGGCCACCATCCGCACCACCGACCTCTCCCACGGCTACGTCGAAGAGAATTCGGCCTACAGCTCATGACCGGCCAACTCCACGAGGACCTTTCGGCGCTGGACAAGGCGCACATCCTCGCCGACGCGCTGCCCTGGCTGCAGAAGTTCCGGGACAAGATCGTCGTGGTGAAGTTCGGCGGCAACGCCATGGTCGACCCGGAACTGGAGCGGGCATTCGCCGCCGACATGGCCTTCCTGCGCACCGTCGGCGTGCACCCGGTGGTGGTACACGGCGGCGGACCGCAGATCAGCGCCATGCTGAAAAAGCTTGGCCTGGAAGGCGAATTCCGCGGCGGCTTCCGGGTAACCACCCCGGAGGTGATGGATGTCGTGCGGATGGTGCTGTTCGGTCAGGTCGGCCGCGAGCTGGTCGGCCTCATCAACGCGCACGGCCCCTACGCCGTCGGCATCTCCGGCGAGGACGCCGGCCTGTTCACCGCCACCCGCCGCACCGTCGAGGTCGATGGCATACCGACCGATATCGGCCTGGTCGGCGACGTCACCTCGGTCAACCCGGACGCGGTGCTCGACCTGATCCGCGCCGGCCGCATCCCGGTGGTGTCCACCATCGCGCCGGACGCGGACGGCGTGGTGCACAACATCAACGCCGACACCGCCGCGGCCGCGCTCGCCCAGGGCATCGGCGCCGAGAAGTTGGTGGTGCTGACCGATGTCGAGGGCCTCTACACCGAATGGCCCGACCGCTCCTCGCTGATCACCCGCATCGACACGGCGGCGCTCGCGGAGTTGCTGCCGCGCCTGGACGCGGGCATGGTGCCCAAGATGGAGGCCTGCCTGCGCGCTGTGCAGGGCGGGGTGCCGACCGCGCACGTCATCGACGGTCGCGTGCCGCACGCCATGCTGCTGGAACTGTTCACCGGAGAAGGAATCGGAACGATGGTGACGCCTGTCCCGTCCTCGAATGGGGCAGGCTCGCCGGACGGAACGAAAAAATGAGCACAGATCAAGAACTCCAGACGCGGTGGACCGCCGCGATGATGAACAACTACGGCACCCCCAAGATCGCGCTGGTGCGCGGCGCGGGCGCGGTGGTCTACGACGCGGACGGTAACCGCTACGTCGACTTCCTCGGCGGCATCGCGGTCAACAGCCTCGGCCACGCGCACCCGGCCATCCTGGCCGCGGTCACCGAGCAGCTCGGCACGCTCGGGCACACCTCGAACCTCTATATCAACCAACCGACTGTCGAACTGGCCGAGCGGCTGCTCGCGCACTTCGGCGACGGATCGTCGGACGCCGGACACAGCGGGCGCGCGTTCTTCTGTAACTCGGGCACCGAGGCCAACGAGGCCGCGTTCAAGATCGCGCGGCTGACCGGGCGGCGCAAGATCATCGCGTGCGAGGAGGCGTTCCACGGCCGGACCATGGGCGCGCTCGCGCTCACCGGGCAGGCGGCCAAGCGGACGCCGTTCGAGCCGATGCCCGCCGGTGTCGTGCACGTGCCCTACGGTGATGCCGCCGCCTTGGAGGCTGTCGTCGACGAGGACACCGCCGCGGTGTTCCTGGAGCCGATGATGGGTGAGAGCGGCGTTGTCGTTCCGCCGATCGACTACCTGGTCAGGGCCCGCGAGATCACCGCGCGGCATGGTGCGCTGCTCATCCTCGACGAGGTGCAGACCGGCATCGGCCGGACCGGAAAGTTCTACGCGCACCAGGCTTTCGGCATCGTGCCCGATGTGATCACCCTGGCCAAGGGGCTCGGCGGCGGGCTGCCGATCGGCGCGGTGCTCGCCACCGGCCAGGCGGCCGAACTGCTCACCCCGGGCTTGCACGGCACCACCTTCGGCGGCAACCCGGTCTGCGCGGCGGCCGCGCTCGCGGTGCTGCGCACCATCGATGAGCAGGACCTGCTCGCGCACGTGGAGTCGGTGGGCAAGCGGCTCGCCGACGGTATCGAACTGCTGGAACATCCACTGGTCGACCATGTGCGTGGTGCGGGGCTGCTGCTCGGCATCGTGCTCACCGACGATGTCTCCGCCCATGTCGAGGCGCGCGCACGGGCGGCGGGCTATCTGGTCAATCCGGCCAAGCCCAACGTCATTCGGCTCGCGCCGCCGCTGATCCTCACCGAGACCCAGGCCGACAACTTCGTCGCCGATCTGCCGGAAATTCTGGACGCGGCGACCCAAGATGCGAAGGAGGCTGCGGCGCAATGACTTCAGCACAGCACGCGGTACGGCACTTCCTCCGCGACGATGACGTGAGCCCGGCCGAACAAGCCGAAATCCTCACCCTCGCGGCCGAACTCAAGCAGGCGCCGTTCTCGCAGCGCCCGCTGGAAGGGCCGCGCGGCGTCGGGGTGATCTTCGAGAAGAACTCCACCCGCACCCGGTTCTCCTTCGAGATGGGCATCGCCCAGCTCGGCGGGCACGCGGTGGTGGTGGACGGGCGCGACACCCAGCTCGGCCGCGAAGAGACCCTCGGCGACACCGGCCGGGTGCTGTCGCGCTACGTCGACGCGATCGTGTGGCGCACCTTCGAGCAGGTTCGGCTCGACGAAATGGCTGTGACCGCAACGGTTCCGGTGGTGAACGCGCTATCCAACGAGTTCCACCCCTGCCAGGTGCTCGCCGATCTGCAGACGCTTGCCGAGCGCAAGGGAAACCTGGCGGGGCGCAACCTCACCTACTTCGGCGACGGCGCCAACAACATGGCGCACTCGTTGCTGCTCGGCGGTGTGACGGCCGGATTGAACGTCACCATCGCCGCCCCGCCGGGTTTCGAGCCGCTGCCGTGGATCCTGGAGGCCGCGCGCAAACGGGCGGCCGACACCGGCGCGACCATCACGCTGACCGATGACCCGATCGCCGGGGCCGACGGCGCGGACGCGCTGGTGACCGACACCTGGACCTCGATGGGCCAGGAGAACGACGGCCTCGATCGGGTCGGCCCGTTCCGCCCGTTCCAGGTGAACAGCCACCTGCTTGCGCAGGCGCAGCCGGACGCCGTTGTGCTGCACTGCCTACCCGCGCACCGCGGCGAGGAGGTCACCGACGAGGTGCTCGACGGTCCGCACAGCGTGGTATGGGACGAGGCGGAGAACCGGCTGCACGCGCAGAAGGCGCTGCTGGTGTGGTTGCTGGCCAAGCGAAACGGTGGTGCGGCGTGAGTGAATGTTGCCGACATGAGGTGCGGTCGTGAGTGAGGACAGCAGCGGCACGGCTCCCATCGGGGTGCGGTCGTGAGCGAACGCGGCGAGCAAACCATGGGAACGGCGCTCACGACGGAGGTGCGGTCGTGAGCGTCGCGCATCCGGAATCGGGCAAGACGGGCCCGGAGATCGCGCGCACTCGTGCCGGTCGCCAGTCCCGCATCGTCGAACTGCTCACCGCCCACGCGGTACGCAGCCAGACCGAGCTGGCCGCACTGCTGTCCGCCGAGGGCATCGAGACCACCCAGGCCACGCTCTCCCGTGACCTCGATGAACTCGGCGCGGTAAAGCTGCGCGCGGCCGACGGTGGCGCTGGCGTCTACGTGGTCCCCGAGGACGGCAATCCGATCCGCGGCGTCATCGGCGGCACCGATCGGCTCGCGAAGCTGCTCGGCGACCTCCTGGTCTCCACCGACCACAGCGGCAATATCGCCGTCCTGCGCACTCCACCCGGCGCCGCGCACTACCTGGCCAGCGCGCTGGACCGGGCCGCGCTGCCCTACATAGTCGGCACCATCGCGGGCGACGACACCATCGCCGTCATCGCCCGTGAGCCGCTGACCGGTGCCGAGCTGGCCGCGAAGATCGAGGAGATCGCCTGACCTCGGGTCAGGAGAACGGGTACTGGCCGGTGCCGCCGCCACCCGGCGCGCTGTTCGGTGTACCCGCGTTGATCGCGTCTTGGATGAGGTCGACCACGGCCCGTCCGACGTTGAGGACGTCGTTGCCCAGGGTGCTGAAGTCTTGCGCGATGAAATGCAGCATTGCGTCCATCCTTCTATCCGCCCGAAGATTCCGCTTCTCAGGGTCGCACACCGGACCCTGCCCGCCAAGGGTGTAATTCGCTTGATGGGCAGTGACTTTCGCGAACGATCCGGGGCGGCGGGGGAGTGCACCGGACCCCCGCTGTGAATGGGCTTGCATCATCGTGCATAATCATTTGTAGGACGTGCGGGCCGCTGTAGGCGGGAAGCCGGTCCGTACTTCGAAGACAAGCATCGAAACCGAGGAGCCACAGACCATGTCCGAACGCGTCGTACTCGCCTACTCAGGTGGGCTGGACACCTCCGTCGCGATCAGTTGGATCGCCAAGGAGACCGGTTCCGAGGTGGTGGCCGTTGCCATCGACCTCGGCCAGGGCGGCGAGGACATGAACGTGGTTCGCCAGCGAGCGCTCGACTGCGGCGCGGTCGAGGCCATCGTGGTCGACGCGCGCGACGAGTTCGCCAACGACTACTGCCTGCCGACCATCCAGGCGAACGCCATGTACATGGGCCGCTACCCGCTGGTGTCGGCGATCAGCCGCCCGCTCATCGTCAAGCACCTCGTCGAGGCGGCCAAGTTCCATGGCGCGAGCACCGTCGCGCACGGCTGCACCGGCAAGGGCAACGACCAGGTGCGTTTCGAGGTCGGCATCGGCGCGCTCGCGCCCGACCTCACCGTGATCGCCCCGGTCCGGGACTACGCGTGGACCCGCGAGAAGGCCATCGCCTTCGCCGAGGAGAACGCGCTGCCGATCAACGTCACCAAGAAGTCCCCGTTCTCCATCGACCAGAACGTGTGGGGTCGCGCGGTGGAAACCGGCTTCCTGGAGGACCTCTGGAACGCGCCGACCAAGGACGTCTACGACTACACCGCCGACGCCACGGTCAACTTCGAGGCGCCCGACGAACTCATCATCACCTTCGAGAAGGGCATCCCGGTCGCCATCGACGGCCGCCCGGTCAGCGTGCTCGAAGCGATCGTCGAGCTGAACGACCGCGCCGGACGCCAGGGCGTCGGCCGCCTCGACATGGTCGAGGACCGGCTCGTCGGCATCAAGAGCCGCGAGATCTACGAGGCGCCCGGCGCCATCGCGCTGATCACCGCGCACCAGGAACTCGAGGCCGTCACCGTCGAGCGCGAGCTCGGCCGGTACAAGCGGCAGGTCGAGCAGCGCTGGGGCGAGCTGGTCTACGACGGCCTGTGGTTCTCCCCGCTCAAGCGCGCGCTCGACGCGTTCGTCGGCGAAACCCAGGAGCACGTCTCCGGCGAGATCCGGATGGTGCTGCACGGCGGCAACGCGGTCGTCAACGGCCGGCGCTCGGAACAGTCGCTCTACGACTTCAACCTGGCCACCTACGACGAGGGCGACACCTTCGACCAGTCGCTGGCCAAGGGCTTCGTGCAGATCCACGGGCTGTCCTCCAAGGTCGCCGCGCGCCGGGACCTGAACCAGAAGTAGGCGCGACCTCGCCCGCGCTCGGAAGTCGAGCCGTTACTCGAGAAGCGGTCGTAGTCTCGGGGCCAACCGATGAGCGTGGGCGCCGGTTGCTCGAGAGGGCGGTCGCGGTCTCGGGGTCGGTCGATGAGCGTGGGCGAGTGGGGCACTCAGGAAGCAGTCGTAGTCTCGGGGGCGGCCGAGGAATCGGCTCGACTCGAAGGGAGCGACGATGCGGACCGAGGACGACAGCTGGGACATCGTGAGCAGTGTCGGCGCGACGGCACTCGGTGTCGCGGCGCTGCGCGCGGGCGAGAGTCGACGGGCCGACGCGTTGTTCCATGACCCGTATGCCGAGCTGCTGGTGAGTGCGGTCGGCTCGCCTTCCTGGACTCGGTTGAGCCAGGGCGGTATCGGCGGTCTCGACCCGGCCACGGTGCGTTCCTACGGTCCGCTCGGCGATCTGCTGGTGGCCCGCACCTGCTACTTCGACGACTACCTCGCGGCCGCGGCCGCCGCGGGTATCCGGCAGATCGTCATCGTGGCCGCCGGTCTCGACGCCAGGGCCTACCGGCTCGACTGGCCAACGGGTACCACGGTATTCGAGCTAGATCAGCCGAAGGTGTTGGAGTTCAAGGCATCCGCGTTCGACGCGCACGACGTCAAGCCCGCGGTGGAGCGTCGCGAGGTCCCGGTCGACCTGCGCGAGGATTGGCCTGCGGCGTTGCGCGACAAGGGTTTCGACCAGGCCGTGCCGACCGCCTGGCTGGCCGAGGGCCTGTTGCGTTATCTCCCGGCCGACGCACAGGACCGGCTCCTGACGCACATCGCGGCACTCAGCGCGCCGGGCAGCCGGGTGGCGATCAATATGACGCCGGGCGACCAGACGCTGACCATGCGACAGCAGGAAGACAGCCGCGATCGGATGCTCGCCGCGCTCGACATCGACCTGGACGTCGACTCGCTGTGGTACCCGTCCGAAGGCCGTAGTGATCCGGTCGACTGGTTCGACCAGCAGGGCTGGACGGCCGTACGAGCCGACCCGGCAACGGTTTTGACCGAGCGTGGCCGTGACGTACCCGACGAGGTCGCCGCGGAAATGCGCACCCACCTACTGATGACCGCAATCCGACCCGGAGGAGACAGCACACCATGACGCAGAGCGGCAGCACGAACACCGGTGCGCTGTGGGGCGGGCGCTTCGCGTCCGGACCGGCCGAGGCGATGGCGGCGCTGAGCAAGTCGACGCATTTCGACTGGGTGCTCGCGCCGTACGACGTGCGCGCGTCCAAGGCGCACGCGCGAGTGCTGCACAAGGCAGGGCTGCTCTCCGAGAGCGACCTCGCCGGGATGCTCACCGGGCTGGATCAGCTTGCCGCGGACGTGGATTCGGGCGCGTTCAGCCCCGCCGACTCCGATGAGGACGTGCACGGCGCGCTGGAGCGCGGGCTGATCGAGCGGGTCGGCACCGAGCTGGGCGGGCGGCTGCGGGCCGGGCGGTCCCGGAACGATCAGGTGGCCACGCTGTTTCGGATGTGGTTGCGCGACGGCGTGCGCCGGGTCGCGGCCGGTGTGCTCGACGTGGTCGACGCGCTCGTGACGCAGGCTGCCGCGCATCCCGACGCGGTGATGCCGGGCAAGACGCACCTGCAGGCCGCACAGCCCGTGCTGCTTGCCCATCACCTGCTCGCACACGCGCATCCGCTGCTGCGCGATATCGATCGGCTGCGCGACTTCGACAAGCGAGCGGCGGTGTCGCCGTACGGTTCCGGCGCGCTGGCCGGTTCGTCGCTCGGCCTCGATCCGGAGGCGATCGCCGCGGAGCTGGATTTCGATGGGTCCGCGGCCAATTCGATCGACGCCACCTCCTCGCGGGACTTCGCCGCCGAGGCCGCGTTCGTGCTCGCCATGATCGGCGTCGACCTGAGCCGGATGGCCGAAGAGGTGATCCTCTGGAGCACACCGGAATTCGGTTACATCACCCTCGCCGACGCCTGGTCGACCGGTTCCTCGATCATGCCGCAGAAGAAGAACCCGGACGTTTCCGAGCTCACCCGAGGCAAGGCGGGCAGGCTCATCGGCAACCTCACCGGACTGCTGGCCACCCTGAAGGCGCAGCCGCTGGCCTACAACCGAGACCTGCAAGAGGACAAGGAACCGCTGTTCGACTCGGTCGCGCAACTGGAACTGCTGCTCCCCGCCATCGCGGGCCTGGTCTCCACGCTGACCTTCCACACCGACCGGATGGCCGAACTCGCCCCCGCCGGTTTCACGCTCGCCACCGATATCGCCGAATGGCTGGTGCGCCAGGGTGTTCCGTTCCGGGTCGCGCACGAGGCGGCCGGTGCGTGCGTGCGTGCCGCCGAATCGCGCGGCGTCGGGCTGGACGAACTCACCGACGCGGAATTCGCCGCCATCGATCCGGCCCTCACCCCGAACGTCCGCGAGGTGCTGACGGTCCAGGGTTCCATCGCCTCCCGCAACGCCCGCGGCGGCACCGCGGGCTCCCAGGTCACCATCCAACTGGACGAAATCTCCACCACCACAACCCAACTCCGCGCCTGGCTCGGTTAGCCGCCCCAGATCCGCACCCAGACTCGGGATCCGCACTGGCTATAGGGCCCTAGAGGGAGTGCGGATCCCGAGTCTGGGTGCGGCTGTTGCTGATGGCCGCCCACGTGCCCGGTCAGCATCTGGCCGACGCACCGCTCCTGTTATTCTGCGGCACTCGTTACGCTGCGGCCATGACCCTGCTGTTGCTGGCCATCGCCATCGCGTCCGAGGTGACCGCCACTGTCTCGCTGAAACTCTCCGACGGATTCACCAAGGTCATCCCGTCGATCCTCGTCGTCCTCGGCTACGGCAGCGCCTTCTGGTTCCTCTCGCAATCATTGAAGCGCGGCATGCACATCGGCGTCGCCTACGGCATCTGGTCCGCCGTCGGCGTAGCCGCCATCGCCCTCATCGGCGTGCTGTTTCTGGACGAGCGGCTCACCCTGATCCAGGTCGGCGGCATCGGGCTGGTCATCCTCGGGGTACTCGCTCTCGAACTCGGCGGCGAGCACTGAACTATCGGGTGTCCCGATCTTCATCGAGAACGATCGGCACCCCGAACCTGGTGTAGATCAGAGGAACTCTTTTGTATCCAGGTCGAAGTTGAACGGTGCCGGCAGTCGTAGCGACGCACCGAATTTCGCGGTGGCGTGACGCCGGTATTCGTTGTCGGCCGGCTCCCAGTAGATCAGTACTTCGCCACGGTGACGGTCGACGAGCAGGTATGTCGGGATCTCGGCCTGTGCGTAGGCGTCGCGCTTCTCGATGCGATCGACGTCGGCGTCACGTTCTCGACCCGAGGTGATCTCCATGATCATCAGCACCCCGGTCGGGTCGGACCACGATGGCTGGCCCCGGAAGTAGCCTCGTTGTGCAACCGCACCGTCCACTCTGGCACGGCTTTCGCGATAGGCCGGGATGCATACGCCGACGGCGGAGAATAGCCGCCATTCCGGGCAGTGGTCCCGAATCTGATCACCGATGATGCCTGTGAACTCACCATGCTCACCATCAGGAACCGGAACGACGTAGATCCTTCCATTGATCAGCTCAACGTCGACTTCCTCGGACGATGCGCGCTCAAGCACCTCGAACTCCCCGAGGGTCACATCGGCGTCCATGCTGTTCATATCGCCAGCGTAACTGGGTGGCCCTGGTCCGGTTGCGGGCTTCTACGGTCCATTCGGCAGCTCCTTCTGCTCGATGACAGGAAAGTTGTGCATTTCCTTTGACGTGAGACGGTGCCCGCTGGTTCCCGCGAATCTCGGGGAGTTTCAGCGCTGAAACTCCGAGGATTGGCGATGCACTACCCGATGAACTGACGAAGTTGGCGTTCAGTGCATTGTTTTCTCGGCCCGAAATCCGGGTTACGTTGCGCTGTCCGCATTTTGCCGAATACGTCCCATGAAGTGTCGGGGCGAACGTAGCATCGGGCGATGGACTGGACGTTTGCTCAGCTGTGCGCGCACGGATGTGGCCGATGACCTCGGACGATGCCGCGAAACAGGCGGAAACGACGGGCGATTCCGCTGCCGTGCTGCAGGCCGATGGGCTGGTGAAGCGCTATGGCGGGGTCGAGGCGTTGCGCGGCGCCAACTTCGCGGTGAGCGCCGGTGAAGTCGTCGCCTTGATCGGCGACAACGGCGCCGGTAAATCGACTCTCGTGAAATGCCTTTCCGGCGCCGAGCAGCCGGATTCCGGGCGGATTTTGCTCGACGGCAAGCAAGTGGTGCTGAATACGCCGACGGCCGCGCGCAAACTCGGCGTGGAGACGGTGTATCAGGACCTGGCGGTCGCCCCCGATCTCGACCCGGCCGCGAACCTGTTCCTCGGCCGCGAGCTGGTGCGCAAGGGTTTGGCGGGCAGGCTAGGCATGCTGGACCGGACCGCCATGAGAGCCCAAGCGGTCGAACACTTCCGGCGCCTCGGTGTCACCCTGCAGAGCGCGGACGTGCCCATCGGCTCGCTGTCGGGCGGGCAGCGCCAAAGCGTCGCGGTGGCCAGGGCGGTGATGTGGGCGAGCAAGGTCGTGTTCATGGACGAGCCGACCGCCGCGCTCGGCGTTGTGCAGCGCGAGCGGGTGCTCGACGTGATCCGCCGGGTCGCGGGTGAGGGCATCGCGGTGGTGCTGATCAGCCACAACATGCCGGAGGTCTTGGCGGTCGCCGACCGCATCGAGGTGCTTCGGCTCGGTCGCCGGGTGGCCAGGTTCACCGCGGCCGAGGCCACCCTCGAGCAATTGGTCGGCGCCATGACCGGCGCGCTGTCACAGGAGGGGGCGGCGTGAGACACCATCGCGCAGTGCGCACGGCGTCGAATTCCCGCGAGTTACAGGATGTGGCATGAGTGAGGTCAAGTCCGTCAAAGTCGACGGTAACGATAACGGCGGCACCGAGCTGCCCGAACGCACTGTCCTGCAACGACTTCTCGGCGCGAGCACGGTATGGATCGGCGTCGTCCTTGTCGCGCTGTGCATCGTCTTCAGTGTCCTCCGGCCGGATGCGTTCCCGACCCGGTTCACCTTTCAGACCTTGCTCATCGAAACCTCGGTGCTGCTTGTGCTTTCGGTGGGGATGACATTCGTGATCATCACCTCCGGCATCGACCTCTCGGTCGGCATGGTGCTGATCTTCTCCGGCGTGATCGGCGCGAAGTCGATGGAGTGGCTGAGCCCGGACCAGGACGCCACCGGCGCGGGCTGGGGCATCATCGCCGTCGGCTTCCTGCTTTCCA
Source organism: Nocardia sp. NBC_01499 (assembly GCF_045040275.1). Taxonomy (NCBI): domain Bacteria; kingdom Bacillati; phylum Actinomycetota; class Actinomycetes; order Mycobacteriales; family Nocardiaceae; genus Nocardia; species Nocardia sp. NBC_01499. The sequence continues at coordinate 8,920,012 of NZ_CP109426.1, forward strand.
TTGCGGGCGGCGGTGTTTGGGGGCTGATCAACGGATTGCTGGTGGCCAAGGCCAAGATTCCGCCGCTGATCGTCACGCTCGGTTCGTTCGGCGCCGCGCTCGGCGCGGCCCAGCTGATCACCGGCGGCGTGGACACCAGGACGGTGCCCGAAAATCTGCGTGACACACTCGGTTTCGGCACCACGCTGGGCGGCATACCCAACCTGGTGCTTGTCGCCACCGTGGTGACGGTGCTCGCCGCCTGGGTGCTGCACACCACCCGTTTCGGTCGCTACACCTACGCCATCGGCTCCAATGAGGAGGCCGCCCGGCGTTCCGGCATCGCGGTCACCCGGCATCTGGTGGCGGTGTACCTGCTCACCGGCGTGCTCGCCGGTCTGGCGGGTTTCATGAACCTGGCCTACTTCGGCACCACCACCATCGGCGGGCACACCACCGACAACCTGGATGCCATCGCGGGCGTAGTGATCGGTGGCACCAGCCTTTTCGGTGGCGTCGGATCGATCGTCGGCACGGTGATCGGCGTGTTCATTCCGTCGGTGCTGAAGAAGGGGTTCGTCATCGCGCAGGTGCCGGTGTTCTGGCAGCCGATCGCGGTGAGCGTGGTACTCGTCGCGGCGGTCTGGTTCGACCAGCTCCGCCGCCGGGCCCGGGACCGGAAGTAGGAATTCGATAGTGCAACAACACAATACGGCGGAGGTAAGCCAATGAGGGTGGCCAAGCGGACAGCGGTGGTGATCGGCGCGATCGTGTCGGTCGGCGCGCTGCTGGTGTCCTGTAGTGGGCAGGTGAGCAATTCGGGCAGCACGGACAGCAAGAAGCTGGTGCTGATTCCGGGCGTCGCCGACGAGCCGTTCTACATCTCGATGCAGTGCGGCGCGCAGGACGAGGCCGCGAAGCTCGGCTACAAGCTGGACACCCAGGCGCCGACCAAATTCGACGCCGGGTCGCAGACCCCGGTGCTGACCGGTGTGGTGGCGAACAAGCCCGGCGCCATCCTGATCGCGCCGACGCACGCCACCGCCATGGCCAATCCGATCAAGCAGGCCAAGGACGCGGGCATCAAGATCGTCGAGGTCGACACCGCGCTCGACGACACATCCATTGCGGTGTCGTCGATTTCGTCGGACAACACGAAGGGCGGCGCGCTTGCGGCGCAGACCTTGGCGAAGCTGGTGGGGGAGAAGGGCCCGGTGCTGGTGATCAACACCAAGGCGGGCACCTCAACCACCGACGCACGGGCACAGGGCTTCGAGGACGCGGTCAAGAGCTTCCCCGGCATCAGCTCGCTCGGCGTGCAGTACAACAACAACGAAGCGGCACAGGCGGCGTCGATCGTCACCGCGACGCTGGCCGCGCACCCCGACCTCGCCGGTATCTTCGCCACCAACCTCAGCTCGGCCGAGGGCGCGGCCACCGGCCTGCGCAACGCGAACAAGCTCGGTCAGGTCAAGCTGGTCGGCTTCGACGCAAGCCCCAAGCAGGTCGAGGACCTGAAAGCCGGTACCGTGCAAGCACTTATCGCCCAGGACCCGGCGGGCATCGGCGCCAAGGGCGTCGACCAGGCCGCCGCGGCCATCGAGGGCAAGCCGGTCACCCGCAACATTCAGACCGACATGATCGCGATCACCCAGGCGGACATGGACGCCAACGCGAAGTACTTCTACAAGCGCAAGTGCTGACAGTCGGATGAGGGGCCGACCGGGCGCGCCACCGCGTCCGGTCGGCATATCCAGGTCGCCGAACGGGACATGGGGGCGGGCTTACTCGACGTTTGCCGCCACCATGTCCCGCTCGGGGACGTCAATCCTCTACGCGGACCGAGTATTCCGCGTTGGCGAGGGCGTTGAGGACGTCGTCGCGGTGGGTGGGGCCTCGGGTTTCGAGGGTGAGGGAGACCTCTACCTCGTCGAGTGCGAGCCGGGTGCCGGTGCGGGCATGGGCCACGTCGACCACGCTGGCGCCGGTCTTGCCGACCACCGCGAGCAGTGCGCTCAAGCCGCCGGGCCGGTCCGAAATCGTCACGCGGACAGCGAGATAGCGGCCCGCCGCGCTCAAACCGTGGCCGATCAAACGGGTGAGCAGCAGCGGGTCGATATTGCCGCCGGACAGCACCGCGCAGACCGGCCCCTTCAGATCGAGATCCGTTGCGGCACAACTCATCAGAGCCGCGACCGCGGCGGCGCCCGCAGGCTCGACGATCAGCTTGGCTCGCTCCAGGCACAGCAGCAGCGCCTTGGACAGGGAATCCTCGTCGACGGTCAACATGGTCGGAACATGCTCCGCCACATGAACGAACGGCACCTTCCCCGGCTGTCCGACGGCAATACCATCGGCCATCGTCGCCATCCGCCCGACCCGCACCGGCTTGCCCGCCGCCAGCGAACCCGGCCAGGCGGCCGCCTCCTTCGCCTGCACGCCGACCACCCGCACCTGCGGGGCCAGATGATGCAGCGCCACCGCGATGCCGGCGAGCAGTCCGCCGCCGCCGGTCGGCACCAGCACCGTCCCGACATCAGGGATCTGTTCCAGAATCTCCAGCGCCACCGTCGCCTGCCCGGCCACGATGTCCGGGTGGTCGAACGGATGGATCAGCGTCGCGCCGGTGCGTTCGGCGAACTCGATCGCCGCGTCCAACGCGTCATCGATGATCTCGCCGACCTGTCGCACCTCGGCCCCGTACGCCTTGGTCGCCGCCAGCTTCGGCAGCGAGGCACCCACCGGCATGAAAACCGTCGAGGTGATGCCAAGCGAAGTCGCCGCCCAGGCCACCCCCTGCGCGTGGTTACCTGCGCTCGCCGCAACCACCCCGCGAGCGCGATCCTCGGCGGGCAGATTAGCAATGCGGTTATAGGCGCCGCGGGGCTTGAACGACCCGGTCCGCTGCAAGTTCTCGCATTTCAGCAAAACCTCGGTGCCTGCTCGTTCCGAAAGCACCCGCGACGCCACGATGGGCGTCTTCCGAATCACCGGCGCCAGCAACTCCGCGGCAGCCTTGATCCGTTCCATACCGACCAACTCCATGCCGCACATGCTGCCACCCCGGGCCCGATACGTCCCACGATTCCCGGGCGGACGCCGCGCCCCCAATTCGACGGGCCATCCGACCGCTGTCGACTGAAGGCGACTTCAGCCGGAATGCCGCCGTCGTTCGACAGTCGACCTGATGCGTCGGTCGACCTATGACCGAAGGCGACGCACAAGAGCGACCGAAGGCGGCCCTCCGATCGCCACTCTGGCGAGCAGGCGTCAGGCTGCTTTGGCGAGGTTGTGCGCAACCGCGCCGAGGCGGGCCAGGCGGGCGTCGCCCAAGGGGGTGAGGCGGCCGCCCAAGCGGTTGGTGACGAAGCCGAGGGACATGCCCGTGGCCGGATCGGCGAACGCGCCGGAGCCGCCGAGTCCGAAATGGCCGAACGCGGAGATCGGCTCAGCCTTGGACGGCTTCATGGGGACGGCGTGATAACCGAGACCCCAGGGAACACGCAGAGCGAGAACATAATCCGGGGTGAAGACCTGGCGTCGGGTGATCAGCTCGATGGTCTCGGGGCGAAGCAGCTGATACCCATCGAGTTCGCCACCATTGGCGAGCGCGCCGTAGACACGGGCCAGCGAGCGGGCGGAGAACACCCCGTTGAGGCCGGGCATCACCGAATCATGCAGGCGCGGATCGGAAACCAGGTCGGCGAAGCCCTTCGGAGTGGTGTCCATGGCGGCCGAGAACCTGGTTCGGCCGAGCAGCCGGGAGCTGTTCTCCCAACTCATACCCGCCACCGTCAGCCGGGGGAAGTTGGTCGCGATCCGGTTCCGCTCACCCTCCGGCACCCGGAACCAGAGGTCGTGCGCCGCAAGCGGTTCGGCGATCTCGGTGCGCAACACCTCGGTGAACTCCGTGCCGGTGATCTGCCGCACCAGCTCGGCGACCAAATGCCCGAAGGTGATTCCGTGATACCCACTGGTGACGAGGCGGCGCGGATCCGGCTCGGCCGCGGCGAGCGCCGTCGTCACCGCCGCGTCGTCGAAGAATCGATCGAACGGACCGGGCAGCAGACCGCGTAGTCGATGCAAACCCGCTCGGTGACTGAGCAATTCGCGCACGGTGATGCGTTCCTTACCGGCCGCACCGAATTCGGGCCAGTACGTCGCGACCGGTTCCGCGTAGGCGACTCGGCCGCGCTCGGCGAGCCGATGCAGCACCGTGCTCGCCACGCCCTTACCGGTCGAATACGCCATGGCCATCGTGTCGCGCTCCCACGGCACCTCCGGCCGCGCGTATCCGGCCCAGACGTCGACCACCGGCTCGCCGTGCAGGTAGACCGCGAGCGCCCCGCCGCCGTCGATGGGCCGCCGGAACAGCCGGTCGAACTCGGCGACCAGGGTCGCGAACCGGCGATCTACGAACTGTGCTGCCGAAGCCGTCATCGAAAACTCTCTGTAGTACGTGAATCCAGAATTGCACGAACGTGATCAATCGGCGTATCCGCCCTCCCACGCGACCGGTCGGTTCTCCCGAAGACGTTTCCTGAGCGTCACACAGCTGACCGAGATGGCAACACGCCTGGCCTAGCGTGTTCGGCATGCCCCCGAGACGACGTTCGGCGCTGCTCGCGAGGTTGGTTGTCGACGCGCCCGGCCGACCGCAAGTGATCCTCGGCGAACTCCGCCGGGTGATCCTGGACGGCGCGGTGCCCCCGCTCACCGTCATCCCGCTGCGCGAGGTGGCCGAGCTGTTCGGGGTGAGTCACATCCCGGTCCGCGAGGCGCTCAAGACGCTGATCGGCGAGGGCCTGGTCACCCATGAACCGCACGGCGGCTACGCGGTGGGTCAGCTGACCGCCGCCGAGCTGCGCGAGATGTACATCGTCAGGGAGACCCTGGAGAACGCCTCGCTCGCCGCGGCCGCGCTGAACGCGAGCGCCGCCGACCGCGCGGAACTGATCGAGGTGAACGCGCTGCTCGAGCAGGCGATCCGGGACGACGATCCGGCCGCCTACCACCGCCGATCCCGTGACTTCCACGTCGCGCTGACCAGGCCGTCGCGCATGTTCCGGCTGCTGTACATGCTGGAATCGGCGTGGAACGTCACCGAGCCGGTGCAGTCCATGGTGCACATCAGCCGCGGCGACCGGGTGCGCCTGCACACCGATCACGCGCTGATGATGGACGCCTTCCTTGCCCGTGACGTCGATCGGCTGCTGCTCATCGCCGAACGCCATCACCGCAGGCTGGAGACGGTGATCGCGACGTTGCCGACGGATACCGGGCTGCTCGCGCCGGAAGATATATCTGCCGCGCAATAGCCGGGAAATAACGGCGAAACGGACGGGCAATGGCGAATCCCTAGCGTCGTTTCGAGCACAGTTTCACCTCCCGGATGGGAAAAACAATGACCGAAACCATCGCGGCACCGAGCTTCGCACCGCCGACTCTCGCCGCATCGCCCGACACGATATCGCCGAATACCGGCTACGACCCGCGCCTCACCAATGCGGATCTCGCGCCGCTGCGCGAGCAGAGTTGGGGCTCGTACAACATCTTCGCCTTCTGGATGTCGGACGTGCACAGCGTCGGCGGCTACGTCACCGCGGGCAGCCTGTTCGCGCTCGGCCTGGCCAGCTGGCAGGTGCTCGCGGCATTGCTGATCGGCATCACCATCGTCTATTTCTTCTGCAACCTGGTCGCGAAGCCGAGCCAGGTGACCGGCGTGCCGTATCCGGTGATGTGCCGCAGCGCCTTCGGGGTGATCGGCGCGAACATCCCCGCCATCATTCGCGGCTTGATCGCGGTGGCCTGGTACGGGATTCAGACCTTCCTGGCTTCAGCGGCGCTTGATGTCGTTCTGGTGAAGCTCTTTCCGAGCCTGGCGCCCTACGCGGTGGTCGATGATTATGGCTTCCTCGGCCTTTCGCTGCTCGGCTGGGGGAGTTACCTGGCGCTGTGGGTGGTGCAGGCATGCGTGTTCTGGCGCGGCATGGAATCCATTCGCAGGTTCATCGACTTCTGCGGGCCCGCCGTGTACGTGGTGATGTTCCTGCTCTGCGGGTACCTGATCGCGAAAGCGGGTTGGCATGCCATCGATCTGAACCTCGGCACGGTGAAATACACGGGCTGGGACTCGCTGCCGGTCATGCTCGGCGCCATCGCGCTCGTGGTGTCCTACTTCTCCGGGCCGATGCTGAACTTCGGTGACTTCTCCCGCTACGGAAAGACTTTCGCCGCCGTGCGCCGGGGCAACCTGCTCGGCCTTCCGGTCAACTTCCTGCTGTTCTCGCTGCTGGTGGTGATCACGGCGTCGCTGACGGTTCCGGTCTACGGCGAGCTGATCACCGACCCGGTGGCGACGGTCGCGCGCATCGACAGCACGTTCGCGATCGTGTTGGGCGCGTTGACCTTCACGGTCGCCACCGTCGGCATCAATATCGTGGCGAACTTCATCTCACCGGCCTTCGACTTCTCGCACGTGAACCCGCAGCGGATCAGCTGGCGCGCGGGCGGCATGATCGCCGCGGTCGGCTCGGTGCTGATCACGCCGTGGAACCTGTACAACAACCCCGAGGTTATCCACTACACCCTCGAGGTGCTCGGCGCGTTCATCGGTCCGCTGTTCGGCGTGCTCATCGCCGACTACTACCTGGTGCGCAAGCAGCACGTGGTGGTTGACGACCTGTTCACCATGTCGAAGTCCGGAAGCTACTGGTACCGAAAGGGATACAACCCGGCGGCGGTCATCGCGACCGCGATCGGCGCGCTGGTCGCGGTGATCCCGGTGCTTGCCAAGGACATCACCGGCATGTACACGGCGGCGCAGTACAGCTGGTTCATCGGCTGCGGCCTCGGCTTCGCCGTCTACCACGTGCTTGCCACTCGAACGAGGTTGGCGGTGCAGGGAGTACCCGCCTGATGCGTATCCGTCTGGTCAACCCGAACACGACGCGGGCGATGACCGACACGATCGCGGAGTGTGCCGGGGCCGTCGCCGGTCCCGGCACCCTCCTCGACGCGGTGACCGCCGAGATGGGGCCCGCGTCGATCGAGAGTCACTACGACGAAGCCCTCAGCGTCCCAGGCATTCTCGCCGCCATACGGCGCGGCGAGCAGGAGGGTGTCGACGGTTATGTGATCGCCTGCTTCGGCGATCCAGGATTGGACGCCGCGCGGGAACTCGCGAGCGGTCCGGTGATCGGTATCGCCGAGGCGGCGATGCGGACGGCCGGTCATCTCGGCCGCGGGTTCAGCGTCGTCACCACCTTGAGCCGAACCATCGGACGCGCCGGCGACCTGGTGGAACGCTATGGGCAGCAACGGTTTTGCCTCGGCATCCACGCCTGTGAGCTACCGGTGCTCGCGCTCGACACGGACCCGGACGCGCGCAAGATCGTTACCGAGGCCTGCCGCGAGGCGGTGGACGCCGACGGCTCCGACGCGATCGTGCTCGGCTGCGCGGGCATGGCGGACCTGTGCGCACACATCCGCGACGAGATCGGGGTGCCGGTGATCGACGGGGTGGCGGCGGCGACGCTGACCGTGCAGTCGCTGGTCACGCTCGGCCTGCGCAAGTCGGGCAGGGGAGAGTTCGCCGCACCGCCACCCAAGCCGTACACCGGTATGCTGCGTAGCTTCGGTGGTTAGTCCCCATTCCTGATGTCCCGCACCGAGAATCGCGTGCGAAGTTCGGTGCGGGACATCAGGAGGCGTGCGATTGTGCCGGTTACGCGGCGGCGGCGGTCCGCAGGGCGCGCAGGGTGAGGTCAGGATCGTCGACGTCGACGACGAGGCGGGTGAACGGGCCGCCGTCGAGCTCGATGCGGACCGCGCGGCCGTCGAACCTGGTGTCCCAGAACTCTTTACGGCCCTTGCCTCGGAACGTCCCCGCCGCGATCACGCCGGGGAAGAAGGTGCCTGGCGCGCGCACCCACGGCGGGCGCAGGTCAACTTCGGCTCGGACCACCTCGGTGATGTTCGCTAGGTCGAAGGTGATGTGCTCACGCAGGGCGAGCACCTGATGCCCGCCGACTACCTGGATAGTCACAGTCGTACCGGTGACCTGGATTTCGACCATCACGCACCTCATTTCGCCGAGAACTCCTACGCACCCCACAATGCCGGGCCGACCTGGTCATAGCCTGTGCCGTTCCTATGATTTCTCTCAGGGTTTATAACATGGCATTACTTAGATATGCGCATCTATGGATGTGGTTGCCATAGTTGATCAAGGCTCGGTCCCGAGTGTGTCGGACTAGAACAGCATGGACGGTATGGGAGTCTCACCCTGCTCGTGCTCCACCGTTTCTGCAGGTCCACCACCCGCGAGAAGAGGTGCCGCAGTGTTGATGCTCGGGAAGATCGCCACAACGACCGCCGTAGCCGCGGCCTTGCTCGTCCCGTGCGATATCCCTGTCGTGTCCGCATTGCCGCCCGGGGGTACCTGCGCGAACGGCGACTTCCGGTGGACGGCGGCGGACGGCGCGATCGATATGACGCCGCACGCGCTGACGTTCACCTCCGTCGGCGTGCTCCGCGACTGCACCGGCGGCCCGGAGGGCATCAGCGGCGGCACCTTCACCGGCACGCACATCGCGACATCGGACTGCATGCGCCCGGCGGACGGGCCGATCACCGTCGACGTGCTCTGGTCGGACGGCGAGACGAGCAGGCTGTGGGGACCGTGGCCGGTGACCATGCAGCAGCCGACGATCGGCACCCTCGACGTCGTCGACGGGCTCGGCCAGGGCAGCAAGGTCCGGATCATCGCCGACTACGAGATGATGACCCCGGCCATGATCGGCGGCTGCCTCGGCCCAGGGGTGCGCACCGGTGTCGGACGGCTCAGCGCGGCCACGTTTCAGTGAGCGCCCGCTCGGCCAGCTCGAGCACACCGGCAAGCCACGGGGTGTAGCCGGCCGGATCGGCGGCCATCGCCTCGCGTAACGCGCCGAGCTCGACCCAGGCGTAGTCGGCGACCTCGGCCGGGTCGGGGCGAGGGACACCGACGCTGAGCTTGCCGAGCAGGACGTGGTCCCACTCGAACTCGACGCGGCCGGTCGCCGGGTCCTCGGCGCGGTAGCGGTACACGCCTACCTCGGTGCACGAGGTGGCCAGGCCCATCTCCTCGGCGAGGCGAACCGCCGCGGCCGCCGCTACGGGCTCACCCGGCGCGGGATGGCCGCAGCAGGTGTTGGCCCACCGCGACGGGAAGCGGGTTTTCACCGCGGCCCGCTGCTGCAGCAGCACCCGCCCCGCATCGTCGAACAGCAGCACCGAAAACGCGCGATGCAGCTGTCCCGGCGCCTGATGTGCCTGCGACACCGGGCAGGTACCGATCGCGTGCCCCGCGTCGTCGACGAGCTCGACGGGCAGGGACTCGCGGTCGGTGATCGCCTTGGCGAAGGTCTCGGTCACCTGCCCACCTTATCGGCGGCGATGAGCAGGTACTGGAAGCTGCCCTCCTGGTAGGCGGTGAGGAATGGGCGCTCCACACCCGTCGCGAGCTCGGATTTCGTGCGCAGTTCCCAGTAGGGGATGGTGGCCGCGGTGAGGTCGGTCACCTCGATCGGGACCAGGTTGTTCTCGGCCATCGCGCGGAAGTACTCGCTGCGCGGATGGATCATGCAGCCGTAGTGCGCGTCGATCCAGCTGACCGAGGACGAGCGGCCGCCGGTGACGTCGTTGGAGCAGCCGGTGATGCACACGTAGCGGCCGCCCGGTTCGAGCAGCCGGGAGAATTCGTGGAACAGCTCGAACAGGTCGACGTACATGGTGGTCTCGTTGGTCCAGATGCCGCGCATCGACCACGGCTCGAAGCCGGTCTCCAGCATGTTCCGGAAATGGAACCGCACCTTGTCCTGTACTCCGCGCTGCGCCGCTTGCTGGTTCGCGAAGCGCACCTGGTACTCGGAGATGGTGACGCCGTCGACCTGGCAGCCGAAGCGCTGGTTGGCCAGGAAACTTGTTCCGCCACGGCCGGATCCGCCGTCCATCAGGCGCTGACCCGGGTGGACCGTGCCGAGATGGTCCAGCAACAGCTGGGCCTGCGCGGTCTCTAAACGGTGCAGTTCCTTGACGATTCGCTCCTGGCGGGTCTCCTCGGGCCCGCTCAGCACCGAGAGGTCGGGTGCGCCGATGCCGTAGTGGTGGTGGTAAAGCCCGTCCACCTCACCGAGTTTCGTATTGACCCGGTCATCGTTGGGGTTGTTGTTCCAGTACGCGGCAACGGCCTTCTGGTAGCTGGTTTGGAGCACGGCGTCGGTGGCCGGATTGAGAATGGTCATGCCAATTCACCCTCTCGTTGCAGCACTGTCGATTTCGCTAGCGGTGGCGCGGCTTTTCGAGGTGTCAATCGATGTAGCGCTTGCTGTCCGCGTGCCAGGCGCGGCTGCCGCCGAGCCAGGCCCACACGCCGGTGAGGTATCGGCGTAGTTCGGCGGAGCCGAGGGCGGCCAAGGGCGCCGCCTCTAGTTCGAAGCGGTGCATCAGTTCGTCGTGTATCTCGGCCGTGCGCAGGACGGCCTCGCGTTGGGTGCAGCCTTCCTCGGCGACCAGCACGGTCGGGAGGTTGAATTCCCTACCGTCCGAACGGTCTTCGCGAGCCATGGAGTAAAGGTCGTTCACCAGCTGGCTGGCGAGCGCGGCGGTGGTGACCACCCGGCGCACCCGGGGATCGGTGTATTCGGCTGCCTGGAGTTCGTAGCCGCCGACCACGTCGATCACTGCCATGCACGGTAGGAAGCTGTGCGGCTGGCGGTTGGTGAGGTACTCCCAGGCCTGCGGTGTCCGGCCGGACAGCCGCCAGCCCGCTTCGGCGCCGAGCGCGATGAACCAGCCCGAGATCTCCGTACGCAGGCGGGCCAGCTGTGCGGGCGTGGCGTACTCGGCCATGTGCGCGAAGGCGGTGCGGAATGCGCGCAGGATCGGGTCCGCCTGCATCGCTTGTTCGACCCGCGCGACGTAGCGCGCGGGGAGGTGGACGGGATCTATTGCGGCAGCGACCAGTTCGAGCCTCGGGCCCAGTTCGGTCTCGGCGCTCGACGGTGTGCCGTCGGGTGCGGTGTCGTCGGCTCCGGCGTCGCAGTAGTAGTCGTCGACCGACCATTCGGCGACCGCGCACTTCGCGGCGGCGAGCAGCCGGTCCGGGTCGTCGCAGTCGGGGTGGGCGAGCATGATCAGCCGGCCGAAGCCCGCGTCACGCAGATCGTCCAGCCTGCCCTCATAGAGGCCGATCGCCTTGGCCCAGGCAATGATTCGCTCGTCGACGACCGCGGCAAGCGTCGGGTCATCGCGCATCGGGGGCGGGCAATAGAGCGGGGGGACCGCGGCATCGGTGCCGCTGCGGCGGGTCGATGTAGTGCCCAATCCAGTTGGGCCGCTGGGGATACGGCTTGTCGCCGGGGTGGGCGACTCGCTGATCCTTGGTGCGGCAGTCGGATTCAGCGTGATAGTCGGGCCGGACGGCATTGTCGGCGTCGTCTGTTCCCCGATAGTGCCGGTGGTTGGCATCACGCGTGGCGGTGTGCTGGTCTGTTCCGCAACGGTGCCGGCCGTCATGCGCGGCTGTTCCGGCGGTGTCGATGAGATGACCGGTGGGACAGTCGATCCCGTCGTGGGGATCGGTGGCGTGATCAAGAGTGACGCGGCACCGAGGCCGGTCGGACCCAGTATTCGTGGCCGGGCGGGCACAGTGGCGGCGGGTGCGTCCGGCGTGGCTGTCTCGGCCCCCTCCGGCGCGGCTGCCTCCTTGCGCACCAATACCGATGGTGCGCCACCACTCAGGTTGGAGAGCAGTGCGGTAACGGCGGTGGCGACCTCGTGGGTAGCGGGCAAAGCAAGGGTGCGCGACAGCATCGACATGGCTCATCTCTCCGTCAGTCCGTTTGCCGAGCGACGAGAACGTTGTCGAGCGCGCCTAGCGCGTCCGGCACCAGCACGGCGGCTGAGTAGTAGCAGCTGACCAGGTAGGAGATGATCGACTGGTCGTCGATGCCCTTGAAGCGGACATTGAGGCTCGGCTCGTACTCGTCCGGAATACCGGTCTGATGCAGGCCGACCACACCCTGGTCTTGCTCGCCGAGGCGCATGGCGAGGATCGAGGTGGTCTGGGTCGGACTGACCGCGAGCTTGCCGCACGGGAAGATCGGCACGCCGCGCCACGCGGGCACCCGGTGGCCGTCCACGTCGACCGGATCCGGATACAGCCCGCGTTTGCTGCACTCGCGACCGAACGCGGCGATCGCTTTCGGGTGCGCGATAAAGAGATTGGTGCTGCGGCGCATGCTGAGCAGTTCGTCCATGTCGTCGGGAGTCGGCGGGCCGGACTCGGTGGAGATGCGCTGCTTCAGGTCGCAGTTGTGCAGCAGACCGAACTCGGGATTGTTGACCAGATCGTGCTCGCGCCGCTCGTAGAGGGCCTCGATGGTGAGGCGCAGCTGCTGGTGGACCTGATCCATCGGGTCGTTGAACAGGTCGGCGACGCGGGTGTGCACGCGGAGCACGCTCTGGGCAAGGCTGAGTTCGTATTCGCGGGGGCTGGCGTCGTAGTCGACGAACGTTCCGGTCAGCAGTGGCTCGCCGACGTGGCCGGAGGCGATCTCGATGGCGGCCTCGCCCTTGGTGTTCTGCGGTTGGGTCGGCGCCTCGGCCATTCGGGACAGTTGCGCACGCAGCCGCGGCGCGTTGCCGAGCAGATCGTGCAGGGCCTGGCGGGGGAGTACCAGCAGGGTTGTTCTGGTGACGGTTTTGACGGTGACCGGCCAGATCGCGTGCGGGTCGGTGAGGATCTGGTCGCCGAAGTAATTGCCGCCCGCCAGAATTCCGAGCATGGTGTGTTCGTTGTATTCGCCGGAACCGTTCTTGCTCAGCTTGCCGTGCACGACAAGGACGATCTGATGCATCGGATTACCGAATTCGGCGACTACGCTGCCCGGCACCAGATCATGCTGCTGGAATCGTTGCGCGAGGGCATGCAGCACCTCGTCGTCGTCGAAATCGCGCAATGCGGGCAGCTCACGCAATTCCGACGGAATGACCCTGGCCCTCGGGCCGTCCACGTCGAATTCGACCTCGCCATTGCCGACGGTGTGCGTGCGCCGCCGGTTCACCCGGTAGACACCGCCGTTGACCTGGGTCCACGGCAGCATGCGGGTGAGCCAGCGGGAGCTGATGCCCTGCATCTGTGGTTCGGATTTGGTGGTGTGCGCCAGCTTGGCCGCGGCCGAGGTGCTGAGGCTCTTGCGGTGGTTGTTTTCCGTTTGGACCGGCATTTCGATAGTCATGCGTTGTCCTCACCTCGAGAGGGGTCACCCCGTTATGCGGAGACGGTTATTCTGCACGGCGAAACAAGCGGGCAATGCGGCCCGCGAAACCAGTCACTCGAGCGAAATGGCTTACGCGACAGCGCGTTCCAGACGGCATCGATCGTAGGCCGGACAGCGGGCCGCACGCAGCGAAACGGCGGATGCCGTAACGGATGGTTACGACACGCTGCCGATCGAATCGCCGGGGCATAACTTCCCGGACGGATTCGAGGAAACTGAGGACAGATCGCCGTCGGGTAGCTACCTTGCGCGGCAGGCGCCGCCTGTGAATCTGCCGTTAATCGGCCACTGACCCCGCATAACGTGCATGGATCGTGTCACAGCGGACACATAATGGACACGCGGTATGGGAAGCTCGTCAGAACACATCGCAGCGCACTTTCCAGGGGGCCGAAGGGTATCCCTTCGGTGGAGTGCGCGGATGCGGATGATGAGGGTTACGTTCTAGGGTAGGGCCAGGAGCGATCTTGAAGTTCAGTGCGAAGGATTTGGTCGGATCGGTGCAGCGGTTGATGGCGACCGCGCAGAACGGCCTCGAGGTCATCCGCTTCGGCGGGCTGACCCACGATGTCGAATCGTCCCCGTTCGAGGTGGTCGAGAGAAGGCGGATGTACCGGCTGCGGCATTACTTCCCCGACGACACCACACCCGGTCGTCCGGTCGCGCTGCTCGTTCCGCCACTGATGGTGAACGCCGACATCTGGGACGTGAACGTCGAGGACGGCGCCGTCGGCATCCTGCAGCGCGGCGGAATCGATTGCTGGGTAGTCGATTTCGGCTCACCCGCCAGCGAAGAGGGGGGCTGGGAGCGCGACCTCGCCGACCATGTCCTCGCGGTCAGCAGCGCGATCGACGCGGTGACCGAGGCGACCGGCAGCGCCGTGCACCTGATGGGGTATTCGCAGGGCGGCATGTTCGCCTACCAGGTCGCCGCCTACCGGTACGGCAAGGGCGTGCAGAGCATCGTGACGTTCGGCAGTCCCGTCGACGTGGTCGCGGGCATGCCGTTCGGGCTGCCCTACGGGATGGTGTCCGACGTCGCCGACTTCCTGGCCGATCACGTCGTCACCCGGCTGCCGATCACCGATTCGATGGTGCGCATCGGTTTCCAGCTGCTCGACCCGATGAAGACCGCGAAGGCCAGGCTCGACTTCCTGCGGCAGCTGCACGACCGGGAGGCGTTGCTGCCCAAGGAGCGGCAGCGCCGGTTCCTCAACAGTGACGGCTGGGTCGGCTACGCGGGTCCGGCCGCGGCGGATCTGCTCAAGCAGTTCGTCGCGCACAATCGGTTGATGTTGGGCGGCTTCGTGATTCGCGATCAGCCGGTCTCACTCGCCGAGCTGAAGTGCCCGATCCTCGCGTTCGTCGGCGAGGTCGACGACATCGGCCAGCCCGCCGCGGTGCGCGGTATCGTGCGGGCCGCGCCGAACGCGGAGGTATATGAGGCCAATCTGCTCGCCGGGCATTTCGGCCTGGTGGCGGGCAGCATGGCGACCAACCAGACCTGGCCGCTGGTGCGGCAGTGGATCGACTGGCTCGAACGTGACAAGGTGCTGCCGCCGGAGATCCATCCGATGACCGAGCATGTCGACTCGAACCGGCCGCGCTCGGCGGCCACCCGAGCGGTGCACACCGCCGCGTCGCTGGCCGAGGCGGGCGCGGGCGTCGGCAAGGCACTGGAAGGCATTGCGAGCAACACCATGCGCGGTTCGGTCGAGCTGGCCGGTGAGGCCGCGCGGGCACTGCCGCGACTGACCAGGCTCGGCATGATCCAGCCGCACACCCGCATCTCGCTCGGACGCCTGATCGCCGAACAGGGCAGACGCGCACCGCTGAAAGACCTGTTCCTGTTCGAAGATCGGGTGCACACCAACGCCGCGGTCAACGTCCGCATCGACAACGTGGTGCGCGGGCTGGTCTCGGTCGGCATCCGGCCTGCGATGCGGGTCGGCGTGATCATGGAGACCAGGCCGAGCGCGCTGGCGACGGTCGCCGCGCTGTCTCGGCTCGGCGCGGTGGCGGTGCTGCTCGCCCCGGGCAGCGAACTCGCCCGCGCGCTCGAAATCACCGGCGTCGACACGGTTGTCGCGGATCCGGAGAACCTGCGGCAGGCTGCGACCACGGCCGCACGGGTGCTGGTACTCGGTGGTGGTGATTCCCGGCAGCTCGATATTCCGTTGAGCGACAAGGTGATCGACCTCGAGCAGATCGATCCGGCGCAGGTGCGACTGCCCGGCTGGTATCGGGCCGATCCCGGGCTCGCGCGTGAGCTGGCGTTCGTGCTCGTCACCGGCACCGGTGACCGGTTGGAGACCAAGTACATCAGCAACCACCGCTGGGCGCTTTCCGCCTTCGGCACCGCGACCACCGCCGACCTTAACCGCAGGGACACGGTGTATTGCCTTGCGCCGCTGCATCATTCGTCCGGCCTGCTGGTGAGCCTCGGCGGTGCGATCGCGGGCGGCAGCCGGATCGCGCTCGCGCGTTCGCTGGATCCGGCGCAGTTCGCCGAGGAGGTGCACCGCTACGGCGTCACCGTGGTCACCTACACCTGGACGATGCTGCGCGACATCCTCGACGCCGAGGTGTTCCCCGCCGGGCATCGGCATCCGATCCGGCTGTTCATCGGCTCAGGGATGCCCGCGGGTCTGTGGCGACGTACCACCGAACAGTTCGCCCCGGCCAGGGTGCTGGAGTTCTATGCCTCCATCGAGGGCGACGTGGTGCTTGCCAATGTGAAGGGCGTCAAACGGGGCTGCAAGGGCAGGCCGGTGCCGGGCACCGCCAGGGTCGAGCTGGTCGCCTACGACCCGATCGCCGAGGAGATCCTGGTCGACGATTCCGGCTACGCCCGGCGTTGCGCGGACAACGAGGTCGGGCTGCTGCTGGGCAAGGCCTCCGAGGGGGTTGATATCTCCGCGGGTGGGTTGCGCGGCGTGTTCGCGCCGGGCGATTCGTGGATGCCGACGGAGAATCTGTTCCGCCGCGACAGCGAGGGCGACTACTGGCTGATCGACCGCAAGGACACCGTGATCCGCACCCGGCGCGGGCCGGTGTATGGGCAGCCGATCGTCGATGTCCTCAACGACATCACTTCTATCGACATGGAAGTCGCCTATGGGCTCGAAGTCGATGATCACCGGGGGTCGGCGGCCGACGGAGTCGGCGGGGTGGGTGGACACTGCATTGCCGTTGCCGCGGTCAGTGTGCGTAAGGGTTTCCGGCTGGAGCCCAAGGACGTGACCGAGGCGCTGCGTGCCCTCGAACCCGATAAGCGACCCGATCTGGTCTACGTGGTGGACGAGATCCCGCGCAGCTCCTCGTACCGCCCGTCCACTCGCGCGGTGCAGGCGGCGGGACGTCCGGCGCCGGGCCCCGACACCTGGTGGTACAACCGGACTTCCGACGCCTACGA
Organism: Nocardia sp. NBC_01499; assembly: GCF_045040275.1. Lineage (NCBI taxonomy): Bacteria > Bacillati > Actinomycetota > Actinomycetes > Mycobacteriales > Nocardiaceae > Nocardia > Nocardia sp. NBC_01499. The sequence continues at coordinate 8,936,731 of NZ_CP109426.1, forward strand.
GGTCCTCACCGAAGACGACGCGCCCAAGCTCCTAGGCGAGCGCTGACGCACTGAATCGAGTTGCCGAACGGCCCGGATTTCCCAGGTCGGCGGCTCGACCCGGTCGCGCGCAGAGGTGGCAAGCGCCGTACCATCCGACGCTGACGTTGCTGTCCGATTTGTCAGGAGTACTGGGTGAGTACGAGCCTTATCTACCGCAACGCCACCGTCTACGAGCTGCTGATCCGCGCGCTATACGGCCGGTACTACACGGATCGGTATCGCGCGGTCGAAGGGCTGCTGCCGGTGGGCGCCAGCGTGGTCGATTTGTGCTGCGGCCCAGCGACTTTGTACGCCCGCTATCTGCGTGCCAAATCGGTCGATTACACCGGTCTCGATCGCAACGAGCGATTCGTTGCCCGGCTCACCAGAGCGGGCGGGCAGGGCAAGGTGTGGAACCTGAACTCTGATGCCCCGCTGCCCGCGGCCGACTATCTGTTGATGCAGGCCAGCCTCTATCATTTCCTGCCAGAGCCAGCGCCCGTGCTCGACCGGATGCTGACCGCCGCGCGCAAGCAGGTGATCATCGCCGAACCGGTGCGCAATATGGCCAGCAGTGACAACCGGGTGCTCGCCGCCGTCGGTAAGCGTTTCACCAACGCGGGCGACGGCGTTCAGGCGCACCGGTTCACCGAGCCGACGCTCGACGAGTTCTTCCGTCCTTACGAGTCGCGCGTACTGCGTCGCTCGCTGATCGCGGGCGGCCGCGAGAAGCTGTACGTCCTCGACGCCAATACGTAACAGCCGCACGTCCTCTGATTCCTCGCACGCAGACTTGCCGCCCTAACACGCGTGCGTATGTCAGAAGGCGTGCGGCTGAGCGGCACGCGTTCGTCAGACGGTGAAGTCGGTGACCGCCTCGATGACGCGACCGATCTGCTCGTCGGTGAGATCGGGCCAGAGCGGCAGGCGCACAACGGTTCCCGAGAACTCGGCGCTGCGCACACAGGTCAGCGGGGTGCGGCCGAGCTTGAGCCCGGCGGGGCTGGAATCCAGTGGCACATAGTGGAACGGGGCGACGATGCCGCGTGCCCGCAGGTGGGCGATCAGGTCGTCGCGGCGTTCCTCGGTGGGCGTGCGCAGGTAGTACAGGTGCGCGGTGTGATCGCGGTCGGCGGGCACGGTCATCAGCCGAACGTCGTTGCGGGCGGCCCATTCCGGGAGCGCGGCGGCGTAGGCGTCCCACACCCGGTGCCGTCCGGCCTGGATCGTGTCGAACTCGTCGAGTTGCGCGTCGAGCACCGCCGCGTTCAGCTCGCTGGGCAGGTAGCTGGAGCCGATGTCCTGCCAGGAGTACTTGTCCACCGCGCCGCGCAGGAAGCGGGCGCGGTCGGTGCCCTTCTCCCGGATGATCTCGGCCCGCGCCATCAGGATCTCGTCGGTGAGCAGCAGCGCGCCGCCCTCACCACAGTGCACGTTCTTGGTGTCGTGGAAACTGAGCGTGCCAAGGCTGCCGAGGGTGCCGAGCGGGCGCCCGCGCCACCGGCCGCCGAGGCCGTGCGCGTTGTCCTCCACGATGGCGAAGCCGTGCGTATTGGCAAGGGCGAGTAGCCCTTCCATGTCGGCGGCGACACCGCCGTAGTGGATGACCACCACGGCCTTGGTCCGTTCGGTGAGCACGGCCGCCACCGATTCGGGGTCGAGGTTGCCGGTTTCCAGATCGATATCGGCGAAGACGCAGGTGGCCCCGCGCAACGCCATGGCGGTCGCGGTGGAGGTGAACGCGAAGCTGGGGACGATCACCTCGTCGTCCGGGCCGAGCTCGAGCAGCAGGCCCGCCATCTCCAGCGCCGAGGTGCACGAGGTGGTCAGCAGCGCGTGCGATGCCTCGGTGATGACCTTCAGCTTCTCGGTCGCCGCCGCGGTGAACGGTCCGTCGCCGTGGCTGTGGTCGGAGCCGAGCACAGCGGCGAGGTTGGTCAGTTCGCGGCTTGCCCGAAACGGGCGGCTGAAGATGATGCGATCAGTGCTCAACCCGGTCGTTCCCCTTGCTAGCGATGGTCGTGGTCAGTTCCCTGGCACCGGCCGGAAAGACGGTGTCCGGGTCCGCCGCGGCTACCGGGCGCGGCATCGGTGAATCGACGGTCAGATACAACGGTTTACCCACGAGGATATGCAATGCCACCCCGAGGTATTCGGCGATGAGGCCGAGCGAGAACAAGATCGCACCGGAAACCAGCAGCAGCACGACGATCATCGAGGACCAGCCCTCGGGCGCCCAATTGTCCCGCGTGAGTGCCTCGTACACGATGACGCCCGCCATCACGCCGCCGCCGAGGCCGAGTGTCACGCCGAGCAGGCTGACCAGGCGCAGGCCGCGAGTTCCGCTGCACAGCACCATCTTCCAGAACAGCGAGAACAGGCGGCGGTAGTTGTAGCCGGATTCCTCGCGGCCCTCGGCGCGCAGCGTCACCGGCACCTGCGCGACGGTGCCGACCACCCAGGTCAGCGCGACATCGAGATACACGCCGTTGGACGCGACGTCGGCGAGCTGGCGGCCGATGGCGCCGCGGATCAGCCGGTAGCTCTCGAAACGGGTCGAATCGGGGAACGCGAAGAGCGTCGCGAGCACCAGCTTCGCGCCGCGCGAGGTGATATTGCGCAGGAAGCCGTGCGGGCGGGTGTTGCTCGGCTTGGAGTAGACCAGCTCGGCGCGCTCGGTCAGCGCGGCGTCGAGGAAGGTGCCGATGAAGCGGGGATCGTGCTGGCCGTCCTCGTCCATCGTGACGATCCAGTCGCCACCGGCGGCCGACATGCCCGCGATCGTCGCGGCGTCCTGGCCGAAGTTGCGGCTGAGCCAGATGGTGCGGACCTCGGGATAGCTCTGCTCGAGGTCTTGCAGCACCACGTCGGAACGGTCCGGGCCGCGGTCGTGCACCAGGATGATCTCGTCGATCTGGAAGGTGGCGCCGCCGGGGGTCTGGGTGGGGCGGGCCAGCTCGTGGAGTTCGGCGACCAGTCCGCCGATGGTGTCCTCGCCACGGTAGATCGGCACGACCACCGAGACGGCGTGCGGCCGTGACGGCCTGCCGTTCGGGGCGACCGCGGCGGGGCGGGGCGTGCGGGAGGGAATCGGCATCAGCTGGATCGACTTTCGAAGACGGTGCGTGCCGGTATTCCCCGCTGGACAGCAGGGCCCGAGCCGCCCAGAACTTTAGCATGGTGCGGGTTTGAGATCCTGGGCCAGCGCATCCGTACATCATCAACGCGGCGGCGGCCGGATGCCAAGCGCCACACTGCTGTGTAGGGTTTGGAAGTCGTGACGGATAGTGCAGTGTCGAGGGTGCCGCGGCCGGGGTCCGCCGAGGTCACAGGGGGTGATTCGGTCGAGACGGCCGAGACCTTCGTGGCTGCCGCCGAGCCCGACGCCGCCGGGTCCGTAGCTGCCGCCGGGCCGGATGATCTCGACCGCGCGTCGCGTCGCACGGTGTACCTCTGGGGCCTGGTCACCGCCGTCGGAGTGATCTTCGGATACCTCGCGGTGCTGCTCGCCAACGCCAGGCACTTCTACACCGACGACACCGAATCCCAATACACCGGCCTGTGGGTCGGCCTCGGCCACGCTCTGCGCGACGGCACCTTCCCGGTGCTGGTGCCCGAGCGATGGATGTCGGGCAACAACACGATGGACGACGCGGGCCTGTTCAACCCGCCGCAGCTGCTGATCGATCTGATCGCACCGTCCGTCGACAACATGGCCCTCTACGCCACCGTCGTCAAACTGATCTTCGCGATCATCGCCGGACTCGGCGTCTACCGCATCTGTCTCGCCTACGGCGGGCGGCCAGCCTGGTCGGCGGTGGCCGGTGTCGCATTCCCGCTGTCGGGCTTCTTCCTGTTCTTCGACGAGGCCAGCTGGATGACCGCGCTCACCGGCACCGCGTGGCTGGTGCACGCGTGGGCGTCGTCGGTGCGCTACACGCGCGGCAAGGGCGGACCGATCCCGGTCTTCGTCTATCTGTATCTGACCATCTCCACCCAGTACATCTTCCCGGCCGTCGAGGCGGCGCTGATGCTGCTCGCGGTCGCGGTGGGCGAGATCGTCTATCAGCGCAAGTGGTGGCCGGTGCTCCGGCTGGCCATTGTTGGCGGTTGCGCCGGGCTGGCCGGCCTGCTGACCTTCCTGCCGAGCATGCTGTCGGCGAAGGTGACCTGGCGCGGCACCATGGAGGTCATCAACGACCAGTTCCTGACGGTGCCCTGGTCGGAATCGCTGAATGCCAGCCTGCCGAGTACGCATCCCGCGTTCACCTCCTGGTGGGGGTACGTGCAGCCGATGCCGGTCACCTACATCGCCTGGTTCCTGATTCCGGCGCTCGCGTTCATCGACTGGCGACGGGCCAAGGACAGCTGGCGGGAACTGCTCGGCGTCGCGTTCTTCGCGGTCATGATGCTGATGTGGGCGGCGGGCCCTGGTTCGATCGGCCCGCTGCGCTGGCCGGTGCGGGTGCTGCCGATGCTCGCCATCGGACTGCTGGTGCTGGTGTGCGTGCTGCTCGGGCGCTACGGCACGACACGGGATCTGAAGAATCGCGGGATCGCCGCGGGCGTACTGATCCTGCTGCTGTTGGTGCGGTCGTTCTCCGCCGATCCGCACGATCTGATCTGGCACGTGCTCGCGGCCGTCGCGATCGTCGCGCTCGGTGTCGCGGCGCTGTGGCTCACCCGCATCAAGGGCGTTGCCATGGCGTGCGTGCTGGTGATCGTCGCGATGTTCCCGATCGCGTTCGTTCAGGTGCAGGCCGCGCAACCGACCCCGATGACGTGGAACCTGCCGACCAACCGCTCCGACGCCAAGGCCGCCTTCCCCGACTTCCCCGGCACCACACTGCAGCTCGCCGAGCGCGGCCTGCTGCAGCCGGGGGACAACAGCCTCGACGGCGCCTACGGCTCCCTGGTTTTCGGCAACTACGCCAAATCACTCGAGCTGACCTACGTCAACGGCTACACCCCGACCGGTCACTTCTACTTCGGTGAGCTGCTGTGCATGCGCTGGGACAGCAGCGTCTGCCCCGACGCGTTCCGGCGCCTGTTCGCCCCGGAACGGACCACCGGGCGCACCCTGGCCGATCTGATGAAACTCGACCGGGTTGTGCTGCAGCGGGCCCTGTTCCCGGACGCCCGCAACCAGCCGGCACCGGAGGGCTGGCAGTGGGTCGACTACCCCGGCCACGAGAAGTACATCTCGGTGCTCGAACGCGCGGACGGGCCGATCTCCACGGTCAACGGCCGGGTCGCGGCCACCAAGAACGCGACGGCGACCTCGATCTCCGAAACCGACACCACCAGCCGGGTGCGGGTCAGCTCGCCGAACGGCGGCAAAGTGGTGTTCTCCCGACTCGGCTGGCCCGGCTACCGCGTCACCATCGACGGCACCCGGATTCCCATCACCACCGTGGCCAAATCGTTTGTCGCCGTTGATATTCCCGCTGGTACACAGAACGCCGAACTGGTCCTGACCTGGCGTCCACCCGGGTGGAAGATCGGCATCGGCACCCTGGCCGTCGGGCTGGTCGGCGTCGGCGTATTGCAGTGGCTGTACGTGCGGTCGCGGCGGCGTGCGAAGGTGTTTCCCGCCGCCATGTAGGGTCTGGAACTCGTGGTGGAAAGCAGCGCCCTGGCCCGGCGGGACGTGTACAAATGGGGCCTCATAACCGCACTCGGTGTGCTGGCCGGATACGGTGCCGTTCTGCTGGCCAATGTCCGGCATTTCTACACCGACGACACCGAGTCGCAGTACGCCCCGCTGTGGGTGATGCTCGGGAATCGCCTGCGCGACGGGCAGTTCCCCGCGATGATCCCCGAGCATTGGATGGCGGGTAACTACACCATCGAAGAGGCGGGTCTGCTCAATCCGCCGCAGCTGCTGATCGACCTGATCGCGCCCTCGGTGGACAACGTCGCCCTCTACGCCACGATCGTCAAACTGATCTTCGCGATCGTCCTCGGACTCGGCGTATACCGGGTGTGCCTCGAGTACGGAGCGAGCGCCCCGTGGGCCGCGGTCGCTGGCATCTCGATTCCGTTCACCGGCTGGCTGCTGTTCTTCGACGAGGCAAGCTGGTACACCGCCTTCGTCGGCACCGCCTGGCTGGTGCACGCCTGGGCCTCCGGTGTCCGCTACGCGCGCGGGCGCAGCGGGCCGATCCCGACCTTCGTCTTCCTGTATCTGGCCATCTCGGTGCAGTACATCTTCCCCGCCGTCGAATCCGGTCTGATGATCGGCGCGGTGGCCGTCGGTGAGGTTGTCTACCAACGCAAATGGATGCCGTCGGTGCGGCTGCTCGCGGCCTCGGCCCTCGCCGCACTGGCCGGGCTGGCGACCTACCTGCCGAGCATGTTCTCGGCGAAGGTCACCTGGCGCGGCACCGCGCAGATCAACAACGACCAGTTCCTCACCGTGCCATGGTCGGAATCGCTCAACGCCAGCCTGCCGAGCACGTTGCCCGCGTACACCTCCTGGTGGGGTTACGTGCAGCCGATGCCGGTGGTCTACATCGCCTGGTTCCTGATTCCGGCGCTGGCGTTCATCGACTGGCACAAGGCGCGGGAGAACTGGCGGGAATTCACCGCGATCGCGCTCGTCGCGATCATGGGGCTGATGTGGACCGCGGGGCCCGGCACCATCGGGCCACTGCGCTGGCCGGCGCGCGTGCTGCCGATGGTGGCGCTCGGGCTGCTCGTGCTCGTGTGTGTGCTGCTCGGTCGCTTCGCCACCTTCGACGGCTGGCGCAGGCGCGGGGTGGCCGCCGGCGTGCTGATCGGGTTGTTGTTCGTTCGCTCGTTCTCGGCGGCGCCGCACGAGCTGGGTTGGCATGTGCTCGCGGCACTTTCGGTGGCCGCGCTCGGTGCCGCGGTGGTGTGGCTCGCGCGGACCAGGGGGATGGTCGCGGCCTGCGTGCTGACCCTCGTCGCCGTTGTCCCGATCGCCTACATCCAGGTGCGCGGCGCGCAGCCGACGCCGATGAGCTGGAACCTGCCGGAGAAGCGGTCGGAGATGAAGGCCGCGTTCCCCGAATTCGCTGGCACCACACTGCAACTCGCCGATCGAGCGCTGATCCCGCCCGTGGCGAGGGACCTGAAGGGCGCCTACGGCTCGCTCGTGTTCGGCAACTACGCCAAGGATCTGGAGAAGACCTACGTCAGCGGCTACACCCCGAACGGGCACTTCTGGTTCGGCGAGATGCTGTGCATGCGATGGGACACCAGCGTGTGCCCCGACGCGTTCCGCCGGGCGTTCGACGTCGAACCGAGCACCGGGCGCACCGTCGTCGACCTGATGAAGGTCGACCGGGTCGTGCTGCAGCGCGCCCTGTACCCGGACGCGCGCAACCAACCCGCGCCGGATGGCTGGAAGTGGGTCGACTACCCCGGACACGAGCAGTACATCTCCGTGCTGGAACGGGTCGGCGGCCCGATCTCGACCCGCAACGGGCGCGTCTCGGCCACGGCGGGCGTCACCGCGACCTCGGTCGCCGAATCCGATATGACCAGCCGGGTCCGGGTGAACTCGGACAACGGTGGCCAGGTCGTGTTCGCCCGGCTCGGCTGGCCCGGCTACCGGGCGAGCATCAACGGGCACGACATCCCGATCAGGGTCGTCGCGAAAACGTTTGTCGCGGTGGATATCCCGGCGGGCACCAAGAACGGTGACCTGGAGTTGAGCTGGCGTCCGCCCGGCTGGAAGATCGGCGGCGCGACGGCATTGCTCGGGCTGCTCGGCGTCGGGGTGCTGCAGTGGGCGTTCCTGCGGAGTCGGCGGCGCGACGACGAACTGGATTCGGCGGACACCATCGAAACCGAACCCACCACCCCGCAGCCGGACCTGGTCGACGCGAAGCACTGACCCGACAGCCGCACGTTTCTTGATTTCGCGCGCCTGGAATTGCCTGCGATTCCAGGCGCGGGACATCAGAAGGCGTGCGGCTCAGCCGAGGTGCGCCAGTTCGAATGGGTGCGCCTGCCTATCAGTCGCGGTGCTAGGACGATAGAGTGCTGGCGCGACTGGAGGTGGACGTCCGATGAATTTCAACGGTGAGCGAAGCACGGCGTCCGCGGGCGTCGACAGTGCGGCGGCGACGGTGACACGCGACGTAGCCGCCCTGGTCGACGCGCCGGACCTGGACATTACGGATCCGAGCCAAGTGGCGGATCCGTCCGGTCTCAGCGCTACCGCGGCGAAACCAGGTCCGCTGCTGCGTCTCGTGCAACGGCAAGAGGTCGCGTTCGCCGCGGTCGGCGGGTTCAATACCGCGTTGGGGATCGGCCTGACCGTTGTCTGGCTCGCGGTGCTCGGCGACAGCGTGCCGCCGTCGGTCGCGGTGGCCGCGTCCTACGCCGTCAGCATCGTCATCGCGTTCGTGCTGCATCGCACCCTGGTGTTCCGGGTGCGCGGGCACCTGCTGCGCGACTTCCTGCGCTTCGTCGCGGTCAATTCCGGTGGGCTGCTGCTGAATATGCTGCTGCTCGAGCTGGCCGTCTCGGTCTGGCACTTTCCCGACAAGCCCGCAGCGGTCGTGGTGATGGCGCTGGTCGCCGCCGCCAGCTACTTCGGCCACCGCCACTTCTCCTTCCGCCGCCGACCGCCGGTCGAGGCGGACGGCGCCGTCGGGTAGGTTTTGCTCATGCCGGAGCACACCTTGGACGCCACGCTGCTGAGCCTGCTGGCCTGCCCTCAGGACAAGGGCCCGCTACTGCTGGTCCGCGCGACCGAGGGCACCGTCCTCTACAACCCGCGCCTGCGCCGCGCCTACCCCATCGACAACGGCATCCCCGTGCTGCTCATCGACGAGGCCCGCGACGTCTCCGACGCCGAACACGCCGACTTCATCGAGCAGCCGGTAGAAGCCTGACCGCAGCGCTGGCTCAGCTCCCCGCCTGGAAATGGAAGGTGTCGCCCTTGCCGGCGGCGAAGGCGTCGAGCTGGCCGAGCAGGTTGCTCGCCGACTGCGCGATGACCGTCTCACGCTGTGTCTCGAGAAAACCGTTGACAGTGCCGACAAAAACGGCATGTCCATTGGGAAGCTCACGGAAGACGATGCCGCCCGAGTCGCCATGGTCGCTGTGCATGCCGTCGATGAGGAAGTAGTTGTCGCCGATCCGCGAGATGGTGCCGCAGGACAGCCCGGTTCGCGCACCGAGTTTGCATACCTGTTGTCCTACTTGCGGATTAGTATCGATGGATTCCAGGGAGTATCTGTCGAAGGATCCCGATACGGCCACCTGGAATGGGTTGATCTCCAGTAAGCCGTAGCCCATCGCCGCGCCGACGACGTTCTCGGAATCGGGCGCCCCGGCTACGAATGTGCCGTTGATTTCGCCGTTGGCATCATGAGTCACCGTATCCACGTTCTTGCCGGGCACCCAGCAGTGACCGGCGGTCACTGCGTACGTCAGTGTCCGGATGGTCCCGGTGAGCCCCACCGAGCACGCCCCCTTACCGGACCTGATCAAATCACCGGGACGGATGGTCCGCGTTGGCGAGGTTGGTATCGGAGCGCAACCCGAGGATCCCGTTGGCATGCAGAGCGGATCAGCGTGCGCCGCACCGAGATTGACCGATGTCGTCCCGATCGAACTCAATATCGCCACGGCAATTGCCGCTGAACGCAGTGCGCGCCTGTGTGATAGCCCGAACATGTCTATACCCCATTCCCCCGTCGGCCATGTGGGCCGCGTAGATCGTTCACTGTGTGATCGCTGAGAAGTATGGGTGTGGGGAAGGTTCGATCGCAAGTTAACTGATCGAATATGCCAGGGGCACAGCATAATTCGCTAAGAAGCATGTCAATGCGGGTCTTCAGCAGCGAATACTCACATTTCGTAGCGTGTCCGCTCGCATTGATGTCTCAGTGGCCGGGTTCGGCGTCGACGGGCGACGCCGAGCGGGTTTCGATGGGGGGCGTGCCTATTTCGCCGGTGAGGTAGCGCTGGATGGTGGGTGCGATCGCGGTGATCAGGCCTTCTTGGGGGTGGGTGGCGATCGGGTCGAGTTCGATAACCTTGCGGGCCATCAGCAGCCCGATCATCTGTGACGCGGCCAGGGTAATCCGCAGGCGGGCATCGTCTTCGGGCGTCGCGATGCGCTGACGTACCCGTTCGAAGACGACCTCGAGCAGAAACGTGCGGGCCAGCGCGTTCTCCCCGCCCGCGATGATGCTGCGCGCCATGGCGACGATGCCGGGGCCCGCGGGGGAGTCCCAGAGGCCGAGGACGCCGCGCAGGATGGCTTCGCCGAGACGGTCCAGCGGGGCGGAATCGATTGTCCGCAAAATGATTTCGGGGTCGACCGGGAGCTGGACGACGGCGGCGAACAACCCCTGCTTGGTCCCGAAGTAGTGGTGCACCAGTGCGGGATCGACGCCGGCGTCGCCCGCGACGGCGCGGATGGAGGTCTTGTCGAAACCCCCTTCCGAGAACCGGTCCCGCGCCGCCCGCAGAATCGCCTCGCGCGCACCGGACTGGCCAGGTCGGCGCCCGCTGCGGGCGGGACGGTCCTCGTTGGTCGCCGTCACGGAGTGCGCCGCCGTAGCGTCGCCGCGCCGAGGCACAGGGCGACGATCGCGAAGCCCGCGACCACCGCGAGGTCGCGCCACATCGCGCCGGTCGCGTTCGGGTGCGTCGAAACCTGTTGCAGCGCATCGACGGCGTAGCTCAGCGGCAGTACATTGCTGATCGCCTCCAGCCAGCCGGGCAGATCACCGCGCGGAACGAGCAAGCCGCACAGGAAGATCTGCGGCGCAACCACCACCGGCATGAACTGCACCGCCTGGAACTCGGTGCGCGCGAACGCACTTGCCAGCAGACCCAACGCCACACCGCAGACCGCGTCGACCATCGCGATCAGCACCACCCAGCCGGGACTGCCCGCCGAGTCGAGGCCGAGCAGACCGAACGACACCAGACAGGCCACCGCCGCCTGCGCCGCCGCGGCCAGCGAGAACGCGGTGCCGTAGCCGCCGAGCAGATCGAGTTTCGACAGCGGCGTGGTGAGCAGCCGCTCCAGCGTGCCCGAGGTGCGTTCGCGCTGCATGGCGATCGCGGTGATCAGGAACATCACGATGAACGGCAGGATGCCGAGCATGGCGATGCCGATCCGGTCGAACAGCGGTACCGGGTTGAACGGGGTGGTCGGTGTGTCTCGATAGATGAAGTACAGCAACGTCATCAGCACCGCGGGGACCACCAGGATCATCGCGACGGTGCGGTGGTCGTTGCGCAGCTGGCGCAGGATGCGGGTGGTCGTCGCGAGGTACGGGCGAAGGGTGGGAGACCGCCGTGTCGCGGGCTCGAGTGTGCTGGTCATGTTTTGCTGCCTAATGTTCGGCGATGCTGAGGTTTTGGGAGTGTTCATGCCGCATGCCGCGCCGTGATCAGCGTGAGGAAGGCACGTTCGAGGTTCTGTTCGCCGGTCTCGGTGCGCAATTCGTCGGGGCTCAGCTCGGCGAGTAAGTGCCCGTCGCGCATCAGCAACAGTCGATCACAGTGCTCGGCCTCGTCCATCACATGGCTGGACACCACCAAAGTGGTTCCACCGGCCGCCAATTCGCGGAACTGTTGCCAAAGATCCACGCGCAGCACGGGATCAAGGCCGACCGTCGGCTCATCGAGGACCAGTAGCTCCGGCTGGGCGACCAGCGCGCAGGCCAGCGAGGCGCGCGTCTTCTGCCCGCCGGACAGCTGATCGCCGCGCTGATACGCGTGCTCCGCCAGCCCGACCGCGTTGATCGCGTCATCGGTGGCGCCACGCTCGCGCCCGTAGAGCGCGGCGAAATACGCGACGTTCTCGTGCACGCTGATATCGGAGTAGATGCTCGGCGCCTGCGTGACATACCCGATCCGGCGCCGCAGCTCCGCCGCCCCTGCGGGCTGCCCCAGCGCCGAGATCTGTCCGGACTCGATGATCTGAGTGCCGACGATGCTGCGCATCAACGTCGTCTTGCCACACCCCGAAGGGCCGAGCAGTCCGGTGATCGATCCGCGCGGGATGGTCAGCGAAACATCGTGCAGGACCTCGCGCCCGCCGCGGCGCACCGTCAGGTTCTGCACCTCGACCGCAGGTGATGAGGTGTTTTGCGACATGGTCGGCTCAATTCATCGAGTGTTGAATTCACTATGTGATGAATTTAGCGCGAGCATGCCGTGGGGGCAAGGGGTGAATGCTCAACCGCCGAGTTCGGCGGCCGAATCGTGCCCGGCCGTGGCGGTGCGGCGCAGGAAGTCCGCGATCAGCTCGAGTTCGGCCTCGTCTGACAAGCGTTGGCCACTTCGGCGTTTTAGGCTCCTGCGGTGACCAACGAGAGCGCAGAACTGTCCGTCGACGGGGGACAGGTGCGGGCTTCGACGCTGGAGCTGTTCTTCGATCTCGTCTTCGTCTTCACCATCACCCAGCTCACCCACGTGTTCACCCACCACCCGAGCTGGCAGGCGCTCGGCCAGGTGGCGCTGGTGTTCGGCATCATCTGGTGGATGTACGCCGGGTATGTCTGGCTCACCAACGAGGTGGCGCCGAACAGCTCGTCCCGGCGGACCTGGCTGCTGGTCGGCATGTTCTCGTTCTTCGTACTCGCGCTGGCCATTCCGGACGCCTTCCACGGCACCGGGATCGCCTTCGGCATCGCCTACGTCCTGGTGACGGTCGTGCATGCCGCGCTGTTCGTCTCCGGCGGCGGCGCCTCCGCCCGGCGGGCCATCAAACACATGTGGCCCTACAACGCGCTCGCCGCGGCCCTGGTGCTCGCCGGTGGCTTCCTCCACGGCTGGCCGCAATACCTGTGCTGGGGACTGGCGTTCGCGGTCCAGGTGATCAGCCCCTACCTGGTCGACACCGGCGATTTCGTGGTGCGCGCGAGCCACTTCTGCGAGCGCAACGGCCTCGTGGTCATTGTCGCGATCGGTGAGTCCATCGTCGCCATCGGTGTCGGCTTGGCGGGGGTGGACATCACGCCCCAGCTGATCGTCACGGTGTCGCTGGCGTTGTGCCTGGCCTACGTGCTGTGGTGGGCCTACTTCGGCTTCGATGACGAACGCGGGGAACACGCGCTCGCCGCGGTACCCGCCCGCGAGCGTTCCCGGCCCGCGGTGCTCGGCTACGGTTACGCGCTGTTTCCGCTGCTGATCGGCATCATCGTGACTTCGGCGGGCATCCAGATGAGCATCGGGCACGGCAACGAATCCCTCAGCCTCGCCGCCGCGTCCGCACTATCCGGCGGTGTCGCGCTGTATTTCCTCGCGCAGTTCTTCTTCCGGGTCGCCCTGAAACTGCCTCGGCCATGGATGCGGCTGCTCGCGGCCGTCGCCGTCGCCGCGACCATCCCGATCGGCGTGGCGTGGGTGTCGTGGGCGCAGTTGGCCGCGCTCGTCGCGGTGGGCTACATCGCCGTCATCGCCGACGACCTGATCACCTTGCGCACCGGGCAGCACAGCTCCTACGTGTAGGTCGTACAGCCGATACCCGAGTATCGACGCCGCGCGGTAGGTTGTTGCGACCGGCGAGATATGCTCTTCGTCTCGTTGAATGTCCTTCTGTCGCAAGGAATTTCATATGAGAACGAAATCGCTGCTCGGGCTGTTCGCGGCTGTCGTCGGAATGGCGGCGCTGATATCCGCGCCCGCGGCGGCGACACCGGCGCTGCACACCGCGTGCCCGGCGAGCCAGTACCTGAACGTCGACAAGCGGTGCATCCCGCGTCCGCAGCAGGCCGACACCGCGCCGTCGGGGGCGACCGCGCGATGCAAGGACGGCACCTACAGCGAGAGTCAGCACCGCAGCGGCACCTGCTCCGGACACAAGGGCGTCGACGAGTGGCTGGTGGAGTTGCCGTAGCGGTCGTCTTGGACAATGGCGGCTGTGTGTGCCGATGAGCTAGCCGTCGAACCGCCCGTTGCCGCCCGCCGATTGCTGGGCGCCACCCTCTGGTCCGGCTCGGTGGGCGTGCGGATCGTCGAGGTCGAGGCGTACGGCGGCGATCCCGCCGGACCGTGGCCCGATCCCGCGTCGCATTCCGGGCGCGGGCGTACCAAGCGCAACACGGTGATGTTCGGCCCGGCCGGAGTGCTGTACGTGTACCTCAGCTACGGCATGCACACCTGCATCAATGTGACGACCGGGCCGGACGGGATCGCCAGCGCCGCGCTGATCAGGTCCGCTGAGGTGGTAGCCGGGGTGGACGAGGTGCGTGCGCGGCGTCGCACCGCACGCACCGACGCCGACTTGGCAAGGGGGCCGGGCAATCTCGGTGGTGCGCTGGGAATCACGTTGAGCGACTACGGAACTCCGCTATTCGACCCGTCCTCGGTGATTCGACTGGAACTCGGCAAGGCCATTGCCGCCAAGCAGATCGCCAGCGGCCCGCGCGTCGGCGTGAGTACCGCGGCGGACCTGCCGTGGCGGTTCTGGCTGCCGTCCTCGCCCGCGGTCTCCACCTACCGGCGCAGCCCGCGTGCGCCGCGCGCCGAGGCGTCCTGAAAACTTTCTGCTCGGCGGCCGATGAGTTTTTCCGAGGGGCCACGTCCTATCTGGTGAACGCGCTAACACCCAGCGCGACCGACCTGAAGGAACGACATCATGACCGCCATCCCCGCCTCCGCCCCCGCCGCCGACGCCCGCCCAGGCAAGAAGCTGAACCGCGTGCTGTGGACCCTGCAGATCCTGTTCGGCCTGTTCTTCATCATCGTCTCGGGTCTGCCGAAGCTGTACGGCCAGGAAGCCGCCGTGCAGGCGTTCAACGACATCGGCTGGGGCGACTGGTTCCGCTACTTCACCGGCATCGTCGAGGTCGCGGGCGGCATCGGCCTGCTGGTGCCGCGGCTGAGCGGGCTTGCCGCCGCCGGCCTGTCGATCACCACCGTGCTCGCCGCGGCCACCCAGGTGTTCCTGCTCGACGCCGCCGCCCTCGCGCCCTTCCCGCTGGTGCTCGCGGTCCTCTTCGCCTGGATCGCCTACGAGCGGCGCGACAGCATCGTCGCGGTGCGGGAGATGTTGTCCCGCTGAACAATTCGATAACGCGGACGATCGGCGGACTTCGGTCCGCCGATCGTCATGCCGCGTTGTCGGGCAGCCTCACTCCGTAATCGGCTGGGAGAGATCGTCTTCCGCGACCACCTGGTACACGGCGTTCAAGGTCGGTTCGCTCACCAGGTGCTTGATGCGTTCGTAGCGGCGTTCCTCGATCGGAGTGAGGCGCTCCATCCACGCCGGGATGTCGGCGACCTCGGCGTTCTCGATGAGCGCGAGGGTGAACAGCTCGCGGGGGTCCTCGATGTTCAGCGCGCTGAGCATCCGGGTGCGCGGGTCGCCGGGAACGGTCTCGTCGGGGATCCACGCCTTGCGGAAGGTGGCGTAGTCGACATCGTCGTTGAGGCGGCGGGACATGGCTGCGATCAGCATCTTCGGGGGCCTTTCCAGTTATCTTGCAGTGCAAGATAAACCGTAGCCGCCGTTTTCTTGCAGTGCAAGAGAAATCTGCGAGGATGGTCGCGTGGCAGATCGAAGGTCCCGTCCGCGTGCCGGGCTCACCAGGGAAAAGATCCTCGACGCGGCGATCGCGTTCGTCGGCGAACACGGGCTCACCGCCCTGTCCACCCGCAAACTCGGCGCGGCGATGGGCGTCGACGGCATGAGCCTCTATCACTACGTGCCGAGCAAGGCCGCGCTGCTGGACGGCATGGTCGAGCGCCTGCTCGAGCGATCGAAGGGGGAGTTGCTGCCCGACGAGGACCAGCCGTGGCCCGAAGCCATGACCGCGATGGCGCACGCGATGCGCGCGACCCTGCTCGCCCATCCCGCGACCCTCGGCATCCTCGCGACCAGGCCGGTCAACTCACCCGGCGCCTATCGGATTCTGGAATCCGGCCTTGCGGTGATGTGCGATCAGGGCGTGCCGCTCGGCCGGGCGATGGACATCGTCAATGCCCTGATGATGTTCGTCATCGGGCACACCCTCGCCGAGGTCGGCACGACACCCGGCCACGAACAGGCAGACTCCGCGCAGGCCGAGGCGGACGCGGACGCCTATCCACTGCTCGCTGAGTCGCTGGCCACCGGCGCCGGCCTCGACTTCGAATCCCGCTTCACGCTGACCGTCGACATCCTCGTCCGCGGGTTCGCCGCCGCCCCGTAATTCGCTCGACCTGCGGCGGATAACCGCGACACACTGAGGTCCACTCGAGGCACCTACTACCCGTGCGGAAAGATGGGACACCGTGAGCGGCGACATCATCGACGAATTGACCTGGCGCGGACTGATCGCGCAATCCACCGACCTTGACGCGCTGCGCGCTGCCCTGGACGCGGGACGGTTGACCGTCTATGCCGGTTTCGATCCCACCGGGCCGAGCCTGCACGCCGGACACCTGGTGCCACTGCTCGCGCTGAAGCGTTTCCAGCGCGCGGGCAACCGGCCGATCGTGCTGGCCGGCGGCGCCACCGGGCTCATCGGCGATCCGCGCGACGTCGGCGAGCGCACCATGAACTCCACCGACACGGTCGAGGAATGGGCCGGACGCATCCGTTCGCAGCTGGCACGGTTCGTCGACCTGGACGATCCGTCGACCGGCGCGGTGATCGCGAACAACATGGACTGGACAGGGCAGCTGTCCGCCATCGACTTCCTGCGCGATATCGGCAAGCACTTCTCGGTGAACGTCATGCTGGCGCGCGACACCATCAAGCGACGGCTCGACGGCGAGGGCATCTCCTACACCGAGTTCAGCTACATGCTGTTGCAGGCGAACGACTACCTGCAGCTGCGCCGGCAGTACGACTGCACGTTGCAGGTCGGCGGCTCCGATCAGTGGGGCAACATCATCGCGGGCGTCGAACTGAACCGACGGGTCGACAGCGCCCTGGTGCACGGGCTCACCGTTCCGCTGGTGACCTCCGCCGACGGCAAGAAGTTCGGCAAGTCGACCGGCGGCGGCAACCTGTGGCTCGATCCGGAGATGACCAGCCCGTACGCCTGGTACCAGTACTTCGTGAATACGCCCGACGCCGATGTGGTCCGGCAGCTGCGGTGGTTCACCTTCCTGTCGCGAGAGGAACTGGCCGAACTCGAGACGGCAACGGCCGAACGGCCGCACGCGCGAGAAGCGCAGCGCAGGCTGGCCGCCGAGATGACCACGCTGGTGCACGGCGAGGCGAACACCCGCGCGGTGCAGTTGGCGAGTCAGGCGCTGTTCGGTCGCGGCGAGCTGCGTGAACTGGATGAGCCGACGTTGGGTGCCGCGCTGCGCGAAGCCGCCGTCGCCGAGCTGGCCGCGGGGGAGCCGAGCACGATCGTTGATCTGCTCGTCGCCACCGGATTGAGCGAAAGTCGCGGTGCGGCCCGGCGCGCGGTGAACGAAGGCGGTGCGTCGGTGAACAACGAGCGGGTCTCGGATCTGGAATGGACCCCCGCCGACAGCGACTACCTGCACGGGCGCTGGCTGGTTTTGCGGCGCGGAAAGAAGAACCTCGCTGGGGTACTGCGGGCAGGTGCATGAAGATCACGGTGGCTTGAGTCACATCCATGTGATTCAAGCCCCCGGTCGGGCCGAAACCGAGGCTCTGACCTGGGGAAACACCGGCCCGAACGGCGGATTTGACTCTGCGTTATCCGCCGCGTAACTTAGTTCGAGTCAGAGCGACACGGACACCGACCCGGAGCCGAGAAGCACAGCGGAAACGCTGAGCGGATGGACCGGGAAACGAGGTAGTACGAGAGCGCCTGGCCATCAGCTAGAAACCTAAGGTGATCACGCGGACTTGACTCTGCGGGAGATGCCGTTTAGGCTGGAACAGTTGCCTCACGGACGAACCGGTTAGCGCCGGGGATGAAGTGTGTGCGTGTGTTCTTTGAGAACTCAATAGTGTGTCGATGAATGTCAGTGCCAATTATTTAATTGGTTCCGGCCTCTCATACCCCCCGGTTGATGAGGTCGGACATTTAGTCAGCAAATCTTTTTGCTGGCGTTTTATTTTGCTAGATTTTCGGACTCTAGTTTAGATATTTCTGATTCGCTCTTCGGAGTGTGTCAAGAGTCTTCAACGGAGAGTTTGATTCTGGCTCAGGACGAACGCTGGCGGCGTGCTTAACACATGCAAGTCGAGCGGTAAGGCCTTCGGGTACACGAGCGGCGAACGGGTGAGTAACACGTGGGTGATCTGCCTCGCACTTCGGGATAAGCCTGGGAAACTGGGTCTAATACCGGATATGACCATGGGACGCATGTTTCGTGGTGGAAAGATTTATCGGTGCGAGATGGGCCCGCGGCCTATCAGCTTGTTGGCGGGGTAACGGCCCACCAAGGCGACGACGGGTAGCCGACCTGAGAGGGTGACCGGCCACACTGGGACTGAGACACGGCCCAGACTCCTACGGGAGGCAGCAGTGGGGAATATTGCACAATGGGCGAAAGCCTGATGCAGCGACGCCGCGTGGAGGATGACGGCCTTCGGGTTGTAAACTCCTTTCGACAGGGACGAAGCGAAAGTGACGGTACCTGTAGAAGAAGCACCGGCCAACTACGTGCCAGCAGCCGCGGTAATACGTAGGGTGCGAGCGTTGTCCGGAATTACTGGGCGTAAAGAGCTTGTAGGCGGTCTGTCGCGTCTTCTGTGAAAACTTGGGGCTCAACCTTAAGCTTGCAGGCGATACGGGCAGACTAGAGTACTTCAGGGGAGACTGGAATTCCTGGTGTAGCGGTGAAATGCGCAGATATCAGGAGGAACACCGGTGGCGAAGGCGGGTCTCTGGGAAGTAACTGACGCTGAGAAGCGAAAGCATGGGTAGCAAACAGGATTAGATACCCTGGTAGTCCATGCCGTAAACGGTGGGTACTAGGTGTGGGTTTCCTTCCACGGGATCCGTGCCGTAGCTAACGCATTAAGTACCCCGCCTGGGGAGTACGGCCGCAAGGCTAAAACTCAAAGAAATTGACGGGGGCCCGCACAAGCGGCGGAGCATGTGGATTAATTCGATGCAACGCGAAGAACCTTACCTGGGTTTGACATACACCGGAAACCTGCAGAGATGTAGGCCCCCTTGTGGTCGGTGTACAGGTGGTGCATGGCTGTCGTCAGCTCGTGTCGTGAGATGTTGGGTTAAGTCCCGCAACGAGCGCAACCCTTATCTTATGTTGCCAGCGCGTAATGGCGGGGACTCGTGAGAGACTGCCGGGGTCAACTCGGAGGAAGGTGGGGACGACGTCAAGTCATCATGCCCCTTATGTCCAGGGCTTCACACATGCTACAATGGCCGGTACAGAGGGCTGCGATACCGCGAGGTGGAGCGAATCCCTTAAAGCCGGTCTCAGTTCGGATCGGGGTCTGCAACTCGACCCCGTGAAGTTGGAGTCGCTAGTAATCGCAGATCAGCAACGCTGCGGTGAATACGTTCCCGGGCCTTGTACACACCGCCCGTCACGTCATGAAAGTCGGTAACACCCGAAGCCGGTGGCCTAACCCCTTGTGGGAGGGAGCCGTCGAAGGTGGGATTGGCGATTGGGACGAAGTCGTAACAAGGTAGCCGTACCGGAAGGTGCGGCTGGATCACCTCCTTTCTAAGGAGCACTTCTACGCTGGTCGGTTCGAAGAGTCGTTTCGACCGCGTCAGAGACCGTTTGTGTCCCCATTCGTGGGACCGCGGACGCTCATGGGTGGAACGCTGACAACCTCATCGCACTCGGAACGAGCTCAGTCTTGTTCCGCGGTGATATACCGACACACTATTGGGTCCTGAAAGCACAGACGCTGTCTGCACTTTCTGGATATCAAAACAAACGACAAGATCCGGTGGTCACGCAGACCGCATTATTTCTTCGGAGATGGTGGGCATGGTGGTGATCGAAGCCGGGTTTTGTGTGTTGTTTGAGAACTGCACAGTGGACGCGAGCATCTTTGTTAGTAAGTGTTTAAGAGCGTACGGTGGATGCCTTGGCACCAGGAGCCGATGAAGGACGTAGGAGGCTGCGATAAGCCTCGGGGAGCTGTCAACCGAGCTGAGATCCGAGGATTTCCGAATGGGGAAACCCAGCACGAGTGATGTCGTGTTACCCGCATCTGAATATATAGGGTGTGTGGAGGGAACGTGGGGAAGTGAAACATCTCAGTACCCACAGGAAGAGAAAACAATAGTGATTCCGTGAGTAGTGGCGAGCGAAAGCGGAAGAGGCTAAACCATGCACGTGTGATACCCGGCAGGGGTTGCGTGTGTGGGGTAGTGGGGCTCACTTTCTTACTACTGCCGTAGTGAGCGAGAGTCAGAAACCGTTGTGTTAGTCGAAGTGGTCTGGAACGGCCTGTCGTAGAGGGTGAGAATCCCGTAGACGAAAACTCAGCGGCTCTTGTAGTGAGTACCCGAGTAGCAGCGGGCCCGTGAAATCTGCTGTGAATCTGCCGGGACCACCCGGTAAGCCTGAATACTCCCTGGTGACCGATAGCGGACTAGTACCGTGAGGGAAAGGTGAAAAGTACCCCGGGAGGGGAGTGAAATAGTACCTGAAACCGTGCGCTTACAATCCGTCAAAGCCTGTGAGTCATTTGGTTGACTGTGGGTGATGGCGTGCCTTTTGAAGAATGAGCCTGCGAGTTAGTGGCATGTGGCGAGGTTAACCCGTGTGGGGTAGCCGTAGCGAAAGCGAGTCCGAATAGGGCGTTCCTGAGTCGCATGTTCTAGACCCGAAGCGGAGTGATCTACCCATGGCCAGGGTGAAGCGACGGTAAGACGTCGTGGAGGCCCGAACCCACTTAGGTTGAAAACTGAGGGGATGAGCTGTGGGTAGGGGTGAAAGGCCAATCAAACTCCGTGATAGCTGGTTCTCCCCGAAATGCATTTAGGTGCAGCGTCACGTGTTTCACGCCGGAGGTAGAGCTACTGGATGGTCTAGGGGGCCTACAAGCTTACCGAAATCAGCCAAACTCCGAATGCCGGTGTGTGAGAGCGTGGCAGTGAGACTGCGGGGGATAAGCTTCGTAGTCGAGAGGGAAACAGCCCAGATCGCCGGCTAAGGCCCCTAAGCGTGTACTAAGTGGAAAAGGATGTGAAGTCGCGAAGACAACCAGGAGGTTGGCTTAGAAGCAGCCACCCTTGAAAGAGTGCGTAATAGCTCACTGGTCAAGTGATTTTGCGCCGACAATGTAGCGGGGCTCAAGTACACCGCCGAAGCCGCGGCATTCACACAATACGTCCGCACATCTCTACGGGGGTGTGTGCAGCGGTGTGGATGGGTAGGGGAGCGTCCTATAGCCATGGAAGCAGCAGGGTGACCTAGTTGTGGAGGCTATGGGAGTGAGAATGCAGGCATGAGTAGCGAAAGACGAGTGAGAAACTCGTCCGCCGAATGACCAAGGGTTCCTGGGCCAGGTTAATCCGCCCAGGGTGAGTCGGGACCTAAGGCGAGGCCGACAGGCGTAGTCGATGGACAACGGGTTGATATTCCCGTACCCGTGTATCCGCGCCCATGATGAATCAGTTGTGCTAAGTGTCCTGAACTTCCGAGAAGACCTTCGGGTCTCGAGTGGAGGGATGCACATGACCCTGGCTGGTAGTAGTCAAGCGATGGGGTGACGCAGGAAGGTAGCTGGGCCAGTCAGTGGTTGTACTGGTGTAAGCCTGTAGGGCGTGGTGTAGGCAAATCCGCACCGCATATAGCCTGAGAGGTGATGCGTAGCCGATTGAGGCGAATTCAGTGATCCTATGCTGCCGAGAAAAGCCTCTAGTGAGTTGGTACACGGCCCGTACCCCAAACCGACACAGGTGGTCAGGTAGAGAATACTAAGGCGATCGAGAGAACTGTGGTTAAGGAACTCGGCAAAATGCCCCCGTAACTTCGGGAGAAGGGGGACCACAACCGGTGACGGAACTTGCTTCCTGAGCTGGGGGTGGTCGCAGAGACCAGTGAGAAGCGACTGTTTACTAAAAACACAGGTCCGTGCGAAGTCGTAAGACGATGTATACGGACTGACGCCTGCCCGGTGCCGGAAGGTTAAGAGGACCGGTTAGCACTTTTGGGTGCGAAGCTGAGAATTTAAGCCCCGGTAAACGGCGGTGGTAACTATAACCATCCTAAGGTAGCGAAATTCCTTGTCGGGTAAGTTCCGACCTGCACGAATGGCGTAACGACTTCTCAGCTGTCTCAACCACAGACTCGGCGAAATTGCATTACGAGTAAAGATGCTCGTTACGCGCGGCAGGACGAAAAGACCCCGGGACCTTCACTATAGCTTGGTATTGGTGTTCGGTACGGTTTGTGTAGGATAGGTGGGAGACTGTGAAGCGGGCACGCTAGTGTTTGTGGAGTCATCGTTGAAATACCACTCTGATCGTATTGGACTTCTAACCTCGGACCATGATCTGGTTCAGGGACAGTGCCTGGTGGGTAGTTTAACTGGGGCGGTTGCCTCCTAAAATGTAACGGAGGCGCCCAAAGGTTCCCTCAGCCTGGTTGGCAATCAGGTGTCGAGTGCAAGTGCACAAGGGAGCTTGACTGTGAGAGCGACAGCTCGAGCAGGGACGAAAGTCGGGACTAGTGATCCGGCACCGGCAAGTGGAAGCGGTGTCGCTCAACGGATAAAAGGTACCCCGGGGATAACAGGCTGATCTTCCCCAAGAGTCCATATCGACGGGATGGTTTGGCACCTCGATGTCGGCTCGTCGCATCCTGGGGCTGGAGTAGGTCCCAAGGGTTGGGCTGTTCGCCCATTAAAGCGGCACGCGAGCTGGGTTTAGAACGTCGTGAGACAGTTCGGTCTCTATCCGCCGCGCGCGTCAGAAACTTGAGGAAGGCTGTCCCTAGTACGAGAGGACCGGGACGGACGAACCTCTGGTGTGCCAGTTGTTCCGCCAGGAGCACTGCTGGTTAGCTACGTTCGGAAGGGATAACCGCTGAAAGCATCTAAGCGGGAAGCCTGTTCCAAGATGAGGTTTCTCACCACCTTCGAGTGGTTAAGGCCCCCCACAGACCATGGGGTTGATAGGCCAGAACTGGAAGCCCGGTAACGGGTGTAGGTGACTGGTACTAATCGGCCGAGGACTTACCAACAAAGAAGCTACGCGTCCACTGTGCAGTATCTGAAACAACACACGATCCGTGTTCACGGGTTCGAGGTGGGGTTTCAGGGGCCGCAGGCCCCTGAGATTTACCCCCATTGGTGAACCTGGGACACGGAGTGTGACAGTTTCATAGAGTTACGGCGGCCATAGCGGCAGGGAAACGCCCGGTCCCATTCCGAACCCGGAAGCTAAGCCTGCCAGCGCCGATGGTACTGCACTCGACAGGGTGTGGGAGAGTAGGACACCGCCGGAACATCCTTCACGATAGGGGACCCAGATTCTGGGTCCCCTATCGTCGTTTCAGCACCTTGACGTGCCAAGACGACATCGCTTGCGACTGCTTGCAGGACGCTCGCAAAGATCAGCCGTGTCAGGCCCCCACCAAGACACGTGATTGAATTTGTGGGGCCCCGACCACTCTTGCGGACCTCAGAAAGGGATCACCGTGTCGGAACAGAACGACGACCGGAAGTCCTCCGGGCGCGGCGAGGGATCCGATCGCCCAGCTCAGGGCGGCGGTGGGGCCGACAGCGACTCCTCCAAAACCCGCCAGGACCGTGAAAGCGGCCAGCGCGGCGGCTTCAAACGAAGCAACGACTCCAACGACCGCGGCTCCGCCCAGCGCGGTACCTCCGGTGACCGGACCGACTCGGGCGAGCGCGGTGGATACCAGCGCCGCGAGGGCTCCGGCGAGCGAGGCGGCTTCAATCGCCGCGGCGACGCCGGTGCCTCAGGCAGCGCCAACCGTAGTGGCGACTCGGACAATCGTGGCGGCGCCAACCGCAGCGGCGGTTCCGGCGATCGCGGTGGTTTCAACCGCAGCGGTGACTCCAATGAACGCGGCGGGTTCAACCGCAGCGGTGGTTCCGGCGACCGTGGCGGGTTCAACCGCAGTGGCGACTCGGGCAACCGTGGTGGTTTCAACCGTGGTGGTGACTCCAACGATCGCAGTGGCTCGAGCCATGACAGTGCGTCCGGTGACCGCGGTGGCTTCAAACGCAGCGGCGACTCGACCGGGCGTAGCGATTCCAGCCGTGGAAGTTCCAGCGAGCGTGGCGGTTTCAACCGCGGCAGTGACTCGGGCGGCCGCGGCGGTTTCAATCGCAGTAGCGACTCCGGCGATCGCGGTGGGTTCAATCGCAGCGGTGGTTCCAGCGATCGCGGCGGTTCCAACCGTGACGGTGGTTCCGGTGATCGCGGCGGCTTCAATCGCAGTAGTGGTTCCGGCGACCGTGGCGGATTCAACCGTAGTGGCGGCAGCTCCGGTGATCGCGGCGGATCTTCGGGCGATCGCGGCGGTTTCAATCGCGGCGGTGATTCGGGACGTAGCGGTTTCAATCGCGGCGACTCGACCGGGCGTAGTGATTCGGGCCGTGGAAGTTCCAGCGACCGTGGTGGATTCAATCGCGGCAGTGACTCGGGCGACCGTGGCGGTTTCAACCGCAGCGGTGGCTCCAGCGATCGTGGTGGATTCAATCGCAGCGGTGGCTCGGGTGATCGCGGCGGGTTCAACCGTGGTGGCGACTCGGGTGGCCAGCGTGATTCCGGTGATCGTGGCGGTTTCAAGCGCGGTGGTGATTCCGGCGGACGCGGTGGGTTCGACCGGGGTAGCGATTCGCGGGGTAGCGGATCGGACGATCGGCGTCGCGGCGGTGAGGGTGCTCGCAGTGGTGCCGGTGGCGACCGTTCGCAGGATCGGCGTCCGCCGCGTCCTGAGGAGCCCGATCTCCCCGATGACGTGCAGCCGACCGATCTGGAGCCCGCTGTCCGCCGCGACCTGCTGAGCCTGGACAAGTCCAACGCGGAAGCCGTGGCGCGCCATTTGGTGATGGCGGCCAAATTGATCGACGACGACCCACGCCTTGCCCTCGCGCACGCTCGTGCCGCACGGCAGCGCGCGGGCCGCATCGCGGTCGTTCGCGAAACCGCGGGCGTCACCGCGTATCACGCGGGCGAATGGGCCGAAGCTCTCTCCGAGCTGCGCACCGCCCGCCGCATGTCCGGCGGCTCCGGCCTGCTCGCGGTGATGGCAGACTGCGAACGCGGCCTAGGCCGCCCCGAACGCGCCATCGAACTCGGCCGCAGCGACGAGGCCCGCGCCCTGACCGGTGACGAAGCCACCGAACTGCGCATCGTCGTCGCGGGCGCCCGGATGGACCTCGGCGAATACGACCAGGCCGTGGTCACTCTGCAAACCTCCGAACTCGACCCGTCGCGCACCGGCTCCGCCGCTGCCCGCCTCTTCTACGCCTACGCCGACGCCCTCGTCGCCGCAGGCCGCACCGACGAGGGCCTGACCTGGTTCCTCAACGCGGCCTCGGCAGACCTCGACGGCGAAACCGACGCAGAAGAACGCGCCGAAGAACTGACCGGCCCCACCCACCCCGGCGACAACCTAGAGCTATAACCCCAGCCAACCCCCTGCATATCCGTTGGGCAACTTCGCATATCAGCTTCGCCCCTCACATACCCACCAGTTAGCTGGCCGAGGTGTGCGAGGGAGAGTAGCTGTGCGAAGTCCGGCAGTGGCCGTCGAAGCATGACGACCAGTTTCCTGGATTGCTGGGCGGTTCAGCAGGATTCGCTGTTCGTCGGGGGTTGGACTCTTCGGCGGAATGCTCACTAGCCTTGCGTGGACCGCGTATTGTTCTCGTGGCGCGAAATCGCTACGGGTATGCCGACTTCGGTGGGCGTGGCCGATCAAGCGAGACGGGTCAGCGATACGTTCGGGGACGTCCGATTTCAAGGAGATTCACGATGAGTAGTGTCCGGGTCACTGTATTCGTCGGCTTGGCTGCCGCCGCGTTGACCGCGATGGGTGCCGCATCGGCCAACGCCGAGCCGTCCAACTACGGCCAGCAGGCCAAGGCCGCTTGCGAACAAGCGGGCCTCGAATACACCGAGAGCATCAACCTGCCCGGCGGCGTGGCCGCCACGGCGACCTGCCACAAGACCGGCGAAGACACCGTCCAGTTCGTCCCGATGCCCAAGGACACGGACTGCTCCATCCCCGGCATCATGTCGCCGAAGGCAGGCAAGGCCGACGGCGCAGGCAACTGCGTCACAAGCTGATTCACCCCACCGCGTCCTAGAACTAGACGTGGCGAGCGGGACATGACGGTGCGGTACCCCACGATCTACCGCCGTCATGTCCCAATGGCCACCCCTATATGCCATCCGCCACAACTGATCTCGCTGGCACATGGGTAACTCCCCGGGTACCGGCTAACCCAACTTGCCACAACACCGCCGGCCGCCAACGCAACCCTCCCCGCACCTCAGCCTGGCCTGAATACGCGGAGAGGCGGACGAGCTTCCTGTCGGTCCGCTGGCGTATTGTTCGGATGTCTCGGACCGGCGAGGGCAACCGCCTCGGCGGGGCGGAGTTCGGCACTGGGCCGATCGGTGACACGGAGAGTGGTGTGGGACGGCTACGAGATCGGTACGAAGCGTTGCTGCTGGATCTGGACGGCACCCTGTACCGCGGCGACGCGGTGATCGAGGGTGCGCCGGCGGCGTTGGCCGACGATGGGCCCGCGCAGCGGCTCATGTACGTCACGAACAACGCGAGCAGGGCGCCGGAGACGGTCGCCGCACATCTGACGCGGCTCGGCTTCCGCGCGACCACCGATGAGGTGGTGACGAGCGCGCAGGCCGCCGCGCGACTGCTCGCCGAACGGCTCGAGCCGGGCGCGGACGTGCTCGTTGTCGGCACCGACGATCTGGCCGCCGAGGTGACCGCGGTGGGTTTGCGTCCGATCCGCCGCTTCGACGGCACCCCGCCCGCCGCTGTCGTGCAAGGACATTCGCCGCAGACCTGCTGGGCCGATATCGCCGAAGCGGCATACGCCCTGCGCGCGGACGCGCTGTGGGTCGCGGCCAACACCGACAAAACCCTGCCGACCGAGCGCGGCCTCGGGCCGGGCAACGGGTCGATGGTCGCGGCCTTGCGCACCGCCTCCGATCGCGAACCGATCGTGGCGGGCAAGCCCTACGCGCCCCTGCTCGAAGACGCGCTCGTGCGCGCCGGAACCCGCAGCGCACTGGTGGTCGGCGACCGCCTCGACACCGACATCGAAGGCGCGAACGCTGTCGGCCTCGAATCGCTGCTGGTATTGACCGGCGTCAGCACCCTCGACGAGCTGAAAGACGCGTCCGCGGAGTTCATTCCTACTTACGTCGCGGATTCGCTGGACGCGCTGAACTATCCGCCGATACCGGCCGAAACGGACATGGATCCGAGCGACCTCGCCGCGGACCTGGCCGACCGGTTGCGGCGCAACCCGGGACGAGCCGTGACGGTACGCGCGTCTGGTTCGGAAATCCGATAGCGTTGACGCCACGATGACTACTCCCATGCCCCGCCCCACCGGCCCAGGTATGCCCGGCGCGAACGGCCCCCGCCCCGGGGCCCCGCTGCCAGGCCAGCATCTGCCTGGCGCGCCAGGGCGCCCGGAGCCGGCCGACCCGGAGCGCATCCGTAGCGAGATCGACGGCCTGCTCACCGAACTCGCCACGCGCACCAGCTGGCCGGGCTCACCGACCGCGGCCGAGGGCGCCGAGTCCGGCACGGACATCACCCGCCGCGCGCGCATCCTCGAGCAGGCACACGACGTGCTCGTGCAGGCACTGGCCACGGTGGACAAGATCTGAGGTGGCCAGACGCGCGCGCGTTGACGCCGAACTGGTTCGCCGCGGATTGGCGAGATCGCGGGAACACGCGGTCGAGCTGATCGGCGCCGGTCGCGTCCTGATAGCTGGAACGGTCGCCGTGAAACCGGCGACCGCCGTCGAGGCGGGCACACCGCTGCTGGTCCGTGAGCAGCCCGACGAGGTGTCGTGGGCTTCGCGGGGCGCGCACAAGCTACTCGGCGCCCTGGAGGCGTTCGAGCCGGCCGGGCTCACCATCGCGGGTAAGCGCTGCCTCGATGCTGGTGCGTCGACCGGCGGTTTCACCGACGTGCTGCTCTCGCGCGAGGCCCGCGAGGTGATCGCGGTGGACGTCGGCTACGGCCAGCTGATCTGGCGGCTGCAGAACGACGACCGGGTGCGCGTCGTCGATCGCACCAACGTGCGCAGCATCACCACCGAAACCATCGGCGGCACAGTCGAATTGGTCGTCGGTGACCTGTCGTTCATCTCGCTCGGCCTTGTCCTGCCCGCGCTGGCCGCGTGCACCGCGCCCGGCGGTGACCTGCTGCCGATGGTGAAGCCGCAGTTCGAGGTCGGCAAGGATCGTGTCGGCACCGGTGGCGTGGTGCGTGATCCGGCGTTGCGCGCCGAAGCGGTCCGCGAGGTCGCCACCGCGGCCGCGGCGCTCGGCCTGCGCACCGAAGCCGTAGTGGCGAGCCCGTTGCCTGGCCCGTCGGGCAATGTCGAATACTTTGTGTGGCTGCGCAAGAACGGGCAGCCGGAAGACGATGGTGAGCGAGTCGCTGCTCTCGTCGAGCGTGCGGTTGAGGAGGGTCCAGAGTGAACGCGCCGACCAGGTCCGGTGGCCGGGAGATCCTGCTGGTTGCGCATCCGGGCCGGGCGGAGATCATCGAGACCGCCCACCGGGTGGCGAAGATCTTCGCGGACGCGGGCATCTGCCTGCGGGTGCTCGCCGATGAGGCCGTCGACACCAGGTTCGAGGCCGAGCCGGGCGGTTACCCGGTGCGGGTGGTCGAACACGGCCCGGAAGCCGCCGTCGGCTGCGAGATCGTGCTGGTGCTCGGTGGTGACGGCACCTTCCTGCGTGCCGCCGAACTCGCCCGCCCGGCCGGGGTGCCGGTGCTGGGAATCAACCTGGGCCGCATCGGTTTTCTGACCGAGGCCGAGGCCGAGAATCTGGATGACGCACTGGCACACGTGGTTCGGGGCGACTACCGCATCGAGCAGCGGATGACCATCGACGTCACCGTCAGGGTGGACGACGTTGTGGTGCAGACCGGCTGGGCGCTCAACGAGGCGAGCATCGAAAACGCCTCGCGGACAGGCGTGCTGGAGTTGGTGCTGGAGGTGGACGGGCGGCCGGTGTCGGCGTTCGGCTGCGACGGCATTCTGATCTCCACCCCTACCGGCTCGACCGCGTACGCGTTTTCCGCGGGCGGCCCGGTGGTGTGGCCGGAACTCGAAGCGCTGCTGGTGGTTCCGAGCAACGCGCACGCG
This sequence comes from Nocardia sp. NBC_01499, assembly GCF_045040275.1. Lineage (NCBI taxonomy): Bacteria > Bacillati > Actinomycetota > Actinomycetes > Mycobacteriales > Nocardiaceae > Nocardia > Nocardia sp. NBC_01499. Next base: position 8,965,950 of record NZ_CP109426.1, read on the forward strand.
TTGTTCGCGCGGCCGCTGGTGGCGAGCCCGGAGTCGAGGATCGCGGTGGAATGCGTGGCCACCGGTCACGATGCGATAGTTTTCCTGGATGGCAGGCGCAGCATCGAGCTGCCACGCGGCAGCCGCCTGGAGGCAGTCCGCGGCGCACAACCGGTGCAGTGGGTGCGGCTCGATTCCGCGCCGTTCGCGGACCGGATGGTGCGCAAGTTCCAATTGCCCGTGACAGGCTGGCGTGGCCGACGGCGAACGGAGAGCAGCCCGGGTACGGCAGCCGGCGGGGTGGGTGAGGACTAGTGCTGACAGAGATCAGGATTGATGGCCTTGGCGTTATATCGACGGCCACTGCGCAATTCCACGAGGGTCTCACTGTTCTCACCGGCGAGACCGGTGCGGGTAAGACCATGGTGGTCACCAGCCTGCACCTGCTGAGCGGTGCGCGGGCCGACGCGGGCCGGGTGCGGCTAGGTGCCGCCCGTGCGGTGGTGGAGGGCCGGTTCACCGTCGACGACGTCAACGACGCCGCGCGCGCGGAAGTGGCGCAGGTGCTGGAATCGGCTGCGGCCGAACAGGATGACGATGGCAGCATCATCGCGATCCGCACGGTCGGTAGCGACGGTCGTTCCCGTGCGCATCTGGGCGGGCGTGGCGTGCCTGCCTCGGTGCTCGCCGATTTCACCGCGCCGCTGCTGACGGTGCACGGCCAGAACGATCAGCTGCGGTTGCAGCGCCCCGATCAGCAGTTGTCCGCGCTGGACCAGTTCGCCGCCGAGACCGTCGGACCGCTGCTGCGCAAATACGGTGTGCAGCGCCGCTCCTGGCTGGACGCACGCACCGAACTGCTCGAACGGACCGCGCGCAGTAGGGAATTGGCGCAGGAGGCGGACCGGCTGCAGCATTCGCTTTCCGAAATCGACGCCATCGCACCGGAACCCGGCGAGGACGTGCGCATCGTCGACGAGGTGCGCAGGCTCAGCGATCTCGATTCGCTGCGCGAGGGCGCGACGACCGCGCACGACGCGCTCGCCGGTCCCGTCGATTCGCCCGAAGAGGGTTCCGGCGCACTGGAATTGCTCGGCGCCGCGCTCGCCCGCATCGACTCGGCCGACGATCCCGCGCTGACCGCGCTCGGGCCTCGGCTCGGCGAGGCCATCGCGGTGGTGGTGGATCTGACCACCGAACTCAGTGGCTACCTGTCGGATCTGCCCTCGGATCCCGGCGCCCTTGACTCGCTGCTCACCAGGCAGGCCGAGCTCAAGTCGCTGACCCGCAAGTACGCGCCCGATATCGACGGCGTGATCGCCTGGGCGGACGACGCGCGCGCCCGGCTCGGCTCGCTCGACGTGTCCGAGGAGACCCTGGCGGCGTTGGCGGCCGAGGTCGATATCGCGGCCGAGCGGGTCAGGGAGGCGGCGCGCAAACTGAGTGCCGCGCGTAAGAAGGCGGCGGGCAAGCTCGGGTCGGCGGTGAGTGCCGAATTGGGTGGTCTGGCAATGGGTAAGGCGCGGCTCGAGGTCGAGGTGCGTCCGATGCCAGCGGGTCCGCAGGATTCCGCGCCGCTGACCATCGACGGAAAAGAACTGCACGCCGGGTCATCAGGCATCGACGAGGTGGAATTCCGGTTGTCCGCGCACTCGGGTGCGCAGTCACTTCCGTTGAGCAAGAGCGCATCCGGCGGTGAGCTGTCGCGGGTAATGCTCGCCCTCGAAGTGGTGCTCGCCAGCTCCGATCACGGCGCGACCATGGTGTTCGATGAGGTAGATGCGGGCGTCGGCGGCCGCGCGGCGGTCGAGATCGGCCGCAGGCTGGCCCGCCTCGCGCGCACCCACCAGGTCATCGTGGTAACCCACCTGCCCCAGGTCGCCGCCTTCGCCGACACCCACCTGGTGGTCGACAAGTCCGACGACGGCAAGGGCAAGGTCAACAGCGGTGTGCACGCCCTGACCAAAGACGAGCGTGTCATCGAATTAGCCCGCATGCTGGCCGGTTTGGACGACACCGAGACCGGCCGAGCCCACGCCGAGGAACTCCTCGACCTCGCCCGCGCGGAGAAGTCCGGAGCGACGGTCTGACAGTCGCCTGCGGTCCAATGTCATCGATGCCATCATCACGGCGGAGACCGGTATCGAGTCGTGGCGGGAAGCCTATGGGTGCCGACTCGGCTGCGGTACCCGCCGCCCGGTAAGAGCGACTAGGGCTTGTTTCATAAGTCGGGGCATCGGAGCCACTGGTTGATGGCGGCGATGTGGATCGTGGCCAGGTAGCGGACGGCGAGTTTGTCGTATCTGGTTGCGACAGCACGGTGTTGCTTGAGCTGGTTGATGCCGCGTTCGACAGCGTTGCGGTTTCGGTAAGCCTCGGAGTCGAAGGCCGGTGCCCGACCGCCGGCCGAGCCGCGGTTACGGCGGTGAGCCACCTGGTCACCCGGGATTGCGATGGTGGCTTTGATCCCGCGTTGGCGCAGGTAGGCGCGGTTGGCGCGGGAGGAGTAGGCCTTATCGGCCAGGACCCGATCTGGTCGGACCCGCGCCCTGCCCAGTCCGAGGCGTGGCACTCGGATCGAGGCGAGCACGGCGGCGAAATGCGGGCTGTCACCGGCTTGGCCGCCGGTCAGTAGCAACGCCAGAGGCCGTAGGCCCTGCTCACAGGCCAGGTGCAGTTTCGTGGTCCATCCGCCACGCGAGCGACCCAGCGCGTGGTCGGCGGGTTCGACTTCGACCCCGCCGGGTGGATGTTTCTGCCCGTCGCCGTCGCGGCGGGCGCCAGCGGCGTGCTGGTGGGCCCGCATGATGGTGGAGTCCACACTGATCTGCCAGATGATCGCGCCGACAGCATCAGCGAAGGCCTGCAACATTTTCAGGATCAAGGCCCACCTCCCGCCACGCTGCCAGCGCCGGAACAGCCCATAGATCGTCTGCCACTGCCCATACCGCACCGGCACATCCCGCCACGGCGTGCCGGTGCGGGTCCGCCACCGGATCCCGTCGATGAGCTGCCGTTTCGTCCACTTCGGCGGACGGCCCGCCTTCACACCACGGGGCAGCAACGGCTCCAACCGCGCCCACTGGGCATCGGTCAGATCCGCACGCCCCGCGACCGATACGCTGGTCACGAGGTCTCCGGTATTCAAGGTTTTGCTTGGTCGCTAAACCCCTTTACCGGAGACCTCCCTCGCATCAGGTCACCAACACGCCAACCACCGCAACAACTTTCAGCTCATCTGCGCTGCCCCAGCACTTATGAAACAGGCCCTAGCGCACGCCTTCTATGCCGCCTCGATGAGAGACTGCTGGCGCTCGCGCGCTGAGAAGGTCGGCGCGACTGTCAAGCGCAGTCGCACGCCTTCTGACATCCGCACGCGTGTTTGTGCGGCGAGTCGCGGTGCGGGACATCAGAAGGCGTGCGGCTGTTGGGGCAGCGGCCGGGTCGCCAGCCGGGCGACTAGCGCACTGCCTTCTGCGCGGCCTTGATGAACTGGGTGATGAGGTTCTTGAGGCCGAACTCGAGGACCTTGGCGGGCACAGGGAGGCTGGGCTCGGACTCCATCGTGTAGGAGACCAGGGTGCCGTTGTCGGCGTCGGCGAAGGTCACCACGCCGACGTGCCGTTTCACCGGGGCGCCCTTGACGATCTTGTATTCCATCCGCTCGCCGGGCACCAGCTTGGTGATCTCCTCGGTGATGCCGACCGGGCCGACCCCGAGCAGGTGTTGTGCGCCGACCCCTTCGCGCTCGGTCAGGCCCGGCTTCGTCAGCTTGACCTGGATCGGGAGGTATGGGCTGATGCTCTCGCGGTCGGCGAAGAGCCGATACACCACATCGCGCGGGGCGGCGATGATGGCGTCGACGGTCGTGCTGGCCATGGGGTCTCCTCTTCGAGTTACCTGTGACGGGCAGCATATAGGTATCACCTTGGCGGCCAGTGCGCTGATGTAACCGGTGTCACAGACAGTTGGCTCGACGCATCGTCGGGGCGCTCGGCGGCCGCGGTCGCTTCGAGTAGGCGCAGCGCGGTTGGTTCCGGCAATCGTGCCGTCAGCAGGCGCCGCGCAGACCGACCTCGGGCTGGTCACGTTGGGGCTGATGCTGATGCCGTAGACCGACCTCGGGCTGGTCACGTTGGGGGCCGAGGCTGATGCCGCAGACCGACCTCGGGCTGGTCACGTTGGGGGCCGAGGCTGATGCCGCAGACCGACCTCGGGCTGGTCACGTTCGGGGCCGAGGCTGATGCCGCAGACCGACCTCGAACTAGTCGCGTTCGGGGCCGAGGCTGATGCCGCGGGTGGCGAGCCAGGGGAGCGGGTCGATGCGGTTGGTGCCGTTGAGCCAGACCTCGAAGTGGCAGTGCGGTCCGGTGGCCTCGCCGCGGTTGCCGACCGTGGCGATCTGGTCGCCCGCCAGCACGCGCTGGCCGATGTTGACCAGTGACGTGTTGATGTGGCCGTACACCGTGATCGTGCCGTCGTCGCCGAGCAGGCGCACCCACATGCCGAATCCGGCGGCCGGTCCCGAGCTGATGACGGTGCCGTCCTCGACCGCGACGATCGGGGTGCCGATGGGTGCGGCGATATCAACGCCGGGATGCAGTGCGCCCCAGCGCATTCCGTAGCCAGACGTGAAGGTGCCCGAGGTGAACTTCATGAACAGCGGGCGCAGCTTCGCGGCGGCCTCGGCCGACATCTCGTCGGCGACCTTGCTGCCGTTGCTCAGGATGTCGCTGAACTGACCGAGGTCGGCCGGTCCCTCGTCGAGCAGCCCCGGTTCGGTGGCGGTGGGCGGTGCCGGTTCGAATGCCTGTGGCTGGCCGAGCGCCATCGGGGCGACGGTTTCCACGGGCGGTTTGTCATTGGTTGTCAAGAAGTTCTGCCCGGCGGCGACGAGCGCACCGGCGGCAACCGCGACGATGGCGGCGCGGCCCTTCAGCGCGGCGGGCGGCGCTGGCATCCGATGCTTGCCGCCGCGGCGCTTGCGTTGTACCGGAAGGTCGGCGACGGGCGATGGCTGCGGATCTGCCGGGGGCCACGGGTCGGCCGACTGCGCCCACTGCTCACCCGACTGTGACCACTGCTCCGCCGCGGGCCACGAACTGTCCGGCAGTGGCTGCTGATCCGCTGGCGGCCACGAATTACCCGGCCGCGTCCGCTGCTCCGCGGCCGGCCATGAACTGCCCGGCCGTGCTCGCTGATCCGTCGACGGCCACGAATTGCCTTGCCGTGCCCGCTGATCCGCTGACGGCACGCGATCGCCCGACCGTGCTCGCTGATCCACCGATGACGGCCACTGATCCGAGGGCCGCACCCATCGATCGTCCGGAGCCCACTGATCCGCCGCCGCCCATTGATCTTCCGACGACCACGGCTCCTCCAGCGACGGCCACGCATCGGCCTGCCGCTTGGAGTAGCTATTAATTTGCTGACCACTGCTCGAATTGCGCAGATCGGCGACAAGGCGCCGCTCGGCATCGATCGTCCGGTGTCGGCTCATCGAATCGACCGCATTTGTCGGCAATGTCCAGAACCTGGCGGTATCGGAGAAATGTCTGGTCTTCGGCGCAAAAGCCTGGTCTCCCTGGCTATTTCGAGGCACATCACGCTGTCGTCCTTTGTCACATCACGTCGAGATGTCGTCGGGCTGGTCGACGGTAACGAAACGGTAGCGGTCTTGCTCGTTGGGCGCGCGGATTAAGGGCCCTTATGTGACGGTCGCCACGTTTGACACGCTGTCACGGCTTCTTCCGCGTGTCGCGTGTCGTGTCACTGTTGTCACAGTGATGTATGTGGTAGATGGTGCGGCGCGCCTCCACCAACGGTTGAGGGTTTGCGTGCAGCATCGGAGCCATGAAGATGCTGGCGTTGTTGTCGAGGAACACCGAAACGCTGCCCGGCCTCTCCGGGATGGCCCGGGTGGATCGCAACACCCGGCGCCTGCTGAAACGAGTCGGACCGGGGGATGTCGTCGTGCTCGACGAGATGGACCTGGACCGGCTCACCGCCGACCGGTTGGTCGAGGCGGGGGTGGTCGCGGTGATCAATACGTCGCCGTCGATTTCCGGCCGCTATCCCAACCTCGGCCCGGAAGTGCTGGTGGCGAACAACATTCTGCTGCTTGACACGGTGAGCTCGGACGCGTTCAGCAAGATCAAGGACGGCGTCAAGGTCCGTATCCACGAGGGTGTCGTCTACGCCGACAAGCTCACCAAGAAGGAGCCCGAGGTCCTGGTCGAGGGCCTCGAGCTGACCGATTCCGATATCGCCGAGCGGATGATCGAGGCGCGCAACGGGCTCGCCGATCATCTGGAGGCGTTCGCGGGCAACACCATCGAGTTCATCCGCACCGAGAGCGCGCTGCTGATCGACGGCATCGGCGTGCCGGAGCTGGAACTATCGATGAAGCATCGGCATGTGGTGGTGGTGGCCGACGGCCCAGACCACGCCGAGGACCTCAAGCGGCTCAAGCCGTTCATCAAGGAGTACGTGCCGATCATGGTCGGCGTCGGCCGCGGCGCGGACACCCTGATGAAACAGGGCTACCGCCCCGACCTCATCGTCGGCGACCCGGACGAGATCACCAGCCCCACCTTGAAATGCGGCGCCGAGGTGATCCTGCCCGCCGACACCGACGGCCACGCCAAGGGCCTGGAACGCATCCAGGATCTCGGCATCGGGGCGACCACCTTCCCGTCCTCCGGCGCGCCCGCCGACCTGGCGCTGCTGCTCGCCCATCACCACGGCGCGTCGCTGATCGTCACCGCGGGCGCCGCCGCAACCCTCGACGACTTCTTCGATCGCAGCCGCCGCGAGAGCAATCCGGCGACGTTCCTGACCCGGCTCAAGCTCGGCACCAAACTGATGGACGCCAAAGCCGTCGCCACGCTGTACCGAAATCGGGTGTCCGGCATCGGCGTCGCGCTGGTGGTGCTCGCCGCCCTGATCGCGGTGATCGTGGTGCTGCTCGCCTCCAATACCGGCACCGACGCCATGGCCTGGGCCGCCGACACCTGGGACCGGTTCGCGCTGTGGGCGCAGGGCCTGGTCGGCGCTGGCAACAAATGACCAAGGGAGAACGATGATCTCGTTACGCCAGCACGCCATCTCGATCGTGGCGATCTTCCTTGCCCTCGCCATCGGCGTTGTGCTCGGATCGCAGACGCTGGCCGCGGATCTGCTATCGGGATTGCGCGCGGACAAATCGGATCTGCGCCAACAGGTCGACACGGTGTCGGAGCAGAACCGGCACCTCACCGACCAGATGAACGCGGCCGACCGCTTCATCGCCGGATCCGCTGGCCGCATCCTCGGCGGCACCCTGGCCGATCGCAGCGTCGCGGTGTTCACCACGCCCGACGCCGATCCCGCCGACATCGAGGGCGTGACCAAGTCGCTGGAGACCTCGGGTGCGACCATCACCGGCCGGATCGCGCTCACCGACGCGTTCGTCGACGCCACCGAGGGCGACCGGATGCGCACCACCGTCACCAATGTCATTCCCGCCGGTGCCCAATTGCGTACCGGCGCAGTCGATCAGGGCAGCATGGCCGGTGACCTGCTCGGCCTCGTCCTTCTGCTCGATCCGGCCAACGGGCAAACCCGCGGCACCCCACAGGAACTCGGCCTCGTCCTGGAAACACTGCGCGGCGGCGGCTTTCTCGCCTACGGCGACACCCCGGTGCACCCGGCCCAGTCCGCGGTCGTGATCACCGGCAACGGCGCCAAGTCCGGTGAGAACAGCCAGGGCGCCAACATCGCGCGCTTCGCGGGCGCACTGCGCGGCCGTGGCGCGGGTGTTGTCCTCGCCGGACGTTCCGGCGCGGCCGAGAACCCGGGGCCGCTCGCCATCGTCCGCTCCGACGGCCCGCTGGCCACCTCGGTCAGCACCGTCGACAACCTGGACCGCGAGATCGGCCGTGTCACCACCGTGCTCGCGCTGAGCGAACAACTGAACGGCGGCACCGGCCGATACGGCACCGGCGACAAGGCGACCTCGCTCACACTCGCTTCTGCCCCTCGCTAGAAGTACGCGGCCATCTCACAGCAAACGTGCGTGGCGTTAGAACTGGACGCCTGATCCGTGTTACCGTGAAGACCCGTGGGTCATACACGGAATCAGGCGCGAACGGCCACGAAGCACATCTTCGTCAGCGGTGGAGTCGCCTCCTCATTGGGTAAAGGTCTTACCGCCTCCAGCCTCGGTCAGCTGTTGACGGCGCGTGGACTGCGCGTCACGATGCAGAAACTCGACCCCTACTTGAACGTCGATCCCGGCACCATGAACCCCTTCCAGCATGGAGAGGTTTTCGTGACGGAGGACGGGGCCGAGACCGATCTGGATGTCGGTCACTACGAGCGGTTCCTCGACAGGGACCTGACCCGGGACGCGAATGTCACGACCGGGCAAATCTATTCGACAGTCATCGCCAAGGAACGTCGCGGCGAATACCTCGGCGACACGGTGCAGGTGATCCCGCACATCACCGACGAGATCAAGAGCCGGGTGCTCGCCATGAGCGCGCCGGACGCCGACGATCAGACCCCCGACGTGGTCATCACCGAGATCGGCGGCACCGTCGGCGATATCGAGTCGCAGCCGTTCCTCGAGGCGGCTCGCCAGATCCGTCACGATGTCGGCCGGGACAACGTCTTCTTCCTGCACGTCTCGCTGGTGCCCTACCTCGCCCCCTCCGGAGAGCTCAAGACCAAGCCGACCCAGCACTCGGTGGCGGCGCTGCGCAATATCGGCATCCAGCCCGACGCGCTGATCCTGCGCTGTGACCGCGAGGTGCCGCAGGCGCTCAAGAGCAAGATCGCGCTGATGTGTGACGTCGACGTGGACGCCTGCATCTCCACCCCGGACGCGCCGTCGATCTACGACATCCCGCGCGTGCTGCATCGCGAAGGCCTCGACGCCTACGTGGTGCGCAAGCTCGGGCTGCCGTTCCGCGACGTGGACTGGACCGTGTGGGGCGATCTGCTCGATCGGGTGCACTCGCCGCGCGAGACGGTCGAGGTCGCGCTCGTCGGCAAGTACGTCGACCTGCCCGACGCGTACCTGTCGGTCACCGAGGCGTTGCGCGCGGGCGGGTTCGCCTCGCGGGCCAAGGTACTCATCCGTTGGGTGCCGTCGGACGAATGCGAGACCCCGGCCGGTGCGCAGGCCGCGTTGCGTGACGTGGACGCGGTGCTGATCCCCGGTGGCTTCGGTATTCGCGGCATCGAGGGCAAGGTCGGCGCCATCCGCTACGCCCGAGCCCGCGGCATTCCGCTGCTCGGGCTGTGCCTCGGTTTGCAGTGCGTTGTCATCGAGGCGGCGCGTTCGGTCGGTCTTGCCGAGGCCAACTCGGCCGAATTCGAGCCGGACACACCGCATCCCGTCATCTCCACGATGGCCGATCAGGAACAGGCCGTCGCGGGTGAGGCCGATCTCGGCGGCACCATGCGTCTCGGCGCCTATCCGGCCACCCTGGCGAAGGGTTCGGTCGTCGCGCAGGCGTATGGCAGCGAGCAGGTTTCCGAACGGCACCGGCATCGCTACGAGGTGAACAATGCCTACCGCGACCGGATCGCCAAGAGCGGGTTGCGTTTCAGCGGCACCTCGCCCGACGGGCATCTGGTCGAGTTCGTCGAACTGCCCGCCGACGTGCACCCGTTCTTTGTCGCCACCCAGGCGCATCCTGAGCTCAAGAGCCGCCCGACCCGCCCGCACCCGCTGTTCGCGGCGCTCGTCGCGGCGGCGCTGGAATACAAGCTCGCCGAGCGGCTTCCGGTCGACATCCCGGACGAGGAATTCGCGAGCGCGGCGGATCAGGCGTAGGACGATGACGCAGGACGGTGGCACCGCCGAACCGGGCAGCCACGATTTCGAGACCGTGTCCAGCAAGACCGTCTACAGCGGCGCCATCCTGGCGTTGCGGCTCGACCAGGTGCGGATGCCGGGCGGCAAGGTCGTCGAACGCGAGGTGATCGAGCATCACGGCGCGGTCGCCGTCGCCGCGATCGATGACGACGACAACGTGGTGCTGATCAACCAGTACCGGCATCCGATCGGCAGGCGGCTGCTCGAGCTGCCCGCCGGTCTGCTCGACCTGCCCGGCGAGGACCCGCTCGTCGCCGCGCAGCGTGAGCTCGCCGAGGAGACCGGACTGGCTGCCAGGGAATGGGCCGTGCTGGTGGATGTGGCGCTCTCGCCGGGGTTCACCGACGAGGCGTTGCGGGTGTACTACGCCCGCGGTCTGTACGAAACCGACCGGCCGGAGCCGGAATTCGAGGAGGCGGACCTGGAGATCGTCCGGATGCCGGTCGATGAGGCGGTGCGCGCGGCATTGGCCGGGGAGATCGTCAACGCGACCGCCGTGGCCGGTGTCTTCGCGTTGGCCGCTGCCCGCGCCGGCAATGCCGAGCTACGGTCGGCCGACGCGCCGTGGCCAGGGCAGCCCACCGCGTTCCTGCGCCGCAAAACAGCCGCGAAGTCGACGGACTGACGGGGACCGCGGGTGCTCGCGCGGGAATTGGACGCCTACCTCGACCATCTCGCGGTCGAGCGCGGCGCCGCGCGCAACACCCTCGGCGCCTACCGGCGTGACCTCGGCCGGTACCTCGACTTCCTGACCGGGCGCGGTATCGCCGCGCTCGATCAGGTCGCCGAGGGCGACGTCGCCGAGTTCACCATGGCGCTGCGGGCCGGTGGCACCGAATTCCCGCCGCTGGCCGCGAGTTCGGTGGCCCGCGCGCTCATCGCGGTGCGCGGGCTGCATCGTTTCGCCGCGGCCGAGGGGATGACCACCACCGATGTCGCGCATGCGGTGAAGCCGCCAGCGCCGGGTCGCAGGCTGCCCAAAGCGCTGCCGTACGACCAGGTGTTGAAACTGCTCGAGGCCGCGGGCGGTGGTTCGGTGAACGATCCCGATGCCGCGCCGGGCACCGACGGCGGTCCGCGCGGTCTGCGTGACCGGGCGTTGCTGGAATTGCTCTATTCCACGGGCGCACGGATTTCCGAGATGGTCGGCCTCGACGTCGACGACATCGACACCGACGAACGCGCTGTCGTGCTGCACGGCAAGGGCGGCAAACAGCGCATGGTGCCGATCGGCAGGCCCGCGCTCGCCTCGGTCGACGCGTACCTGGTTCGGGGCCGGCCGAAGCTCGCCGCGAGCGGAAAAGGCAACGCGGGCGCGCTGTTCCTCAACGCGCGCGGCGGCCGACTATCACGGCAGAGCGCCTGGCAGGTACTACAAACCACAGCCGAACGCGCGGGCATCGGCGCCACGGTTTCGCCACACACGTTGCGCCACTCCTTCGCCACCCACCTGCTCGACGGTGGCGCGGATGTCCGCGTGGTCCAAGAACTTCTAGGCCACGCCTCGGTAACAACCACCCAGATCTACACCCTCGTCACCGTCAACACCCTCCGCGAAGTCTGGGCCACCGCCCACCCCCGCGCCCGCTGAACTTCGCAGCCAGGCGCATCGAGACCGCCAACGACCTCAGACCAAGCGACAGATAGGTCAACTTCGCACACCCCCTTCGTCTCTCACATACCCCTCAGCACGCCACCCGATATGTGACGGATGAAGCGGGTGTGCGAAGAAGTCTCGACCCGCGGAGTTTTCGCTGTGCTGACACCGGGTATCGTCCGTTTCGAGTGTTTCCGGCAGCTCGGCCGGAGCGACCGCGGGGAGGCGGAATGGGGCAGCATGGATGCGTCGCACGACCGGTTCGACGTGCGTTTCGACGGTGACCCGGAGTGGCGCTGAGCGATACGCGGTAGCGTCTTGCTGTTCGCGGCCCGGCGTGGTGCCGCGAACACGCCGCGCGCGTCGCGGCACTTGACCGCTCGTACGCGGTAGCGTCTATCGAGAGTCGGACCGTACGAAAGCGAGGGTCGGGCCTGATCGGCCTCGCTACGCTCGGCGAGGCAACGGGCAGGAACGTATAAGGAGCAGCGGATCGTGACATCAGCCGAAGCGGCAGAGCCGCCGATGGGTGCTGGGGCGGAGCCGCGCACGGGGCAGCGCACGGGTCCGTACTCGGAGGCCGCGGCCGAAACCCTGTGGGGCACCGGGGCCGAACCGGTCCCGGAGGACGCGGCACTCGGACCCACCGGGCGCCCACTGCGCCTCGTGCCGGACCCACCACCGCTGGAACGCCACGGCGACGCCCTCATCGTCGCCATGTGCAACCAGAAGGGTGGCGTCGGCAAGACGACCTCCACCATCAACCTCGGTGCCTCGCTTGCCGAATACGGGCGCAAGGTGCTGCTGGTCGACCTGGACCCGCAGGGCGCGCTGTCCGCGGGATTGGGTGTGGCCCACCACGATCTCGACCTGACCGTGCACGACCTGCTCGTCGGCTCCAAGGGCTCGATCGATGACGTGCTGATGCCGACGCGGGTCGAGAACATGGATCTGCTGCCGAGCAATATCGATCTGTCGGCGGCGGAAATCCAGCTGGTCAACGAGGTTGGGCGCGAGCATTCCCTCGGCAGGGCACTGCATCCCATTCGTGACAAGTACGACTACATCATCATCGACTGCCAGCCCTCGCTCGGTTTACTCACCGTCAACGCGCTGGCGTGTTCGGACGGTGTGATCATCCCGATGGAATGCGAGTACTTCTCGCTGCGCGGGCTCGCACTGCTCAACGACACCGTGGAAAAGGTGCGCGACCGGCTGAACCCGAGGCTGAGCCTGTACGGGATAGTGGTCACCATGTTCGACGCTCGACTACTCCATTCCCGTCAGGTGATGGCACGAGTCGTCGAGGTGTTCGGCGACCTGGTCTACGACGCGGCGATCTCACGCACCGTCCGTTTCCCCGACGCCAGCGTCGCGGGCGAACCGATCACCACCTGGGCACCGAAATCCGGTGGGGCCGAAGCATATCGGGCAATGGCGCGGGAAGTCATCCACCGGTCCGGCCGGTGATCGGCGGCCCAGACCCCGCGCCACCCGCAGCAGTAACCCACTCACCCGGCTCGGAGTCCGATGACGACTCCGCACCGGGTGATCTCCTGGAGCGGGCCGACGCAGCCCCCGACGCCCCGGACGAACAGGCCGACACGGTGACTTCGAGCGAATCGGGCAACGCGGCAACGCCAGACCTCGACGTATCGCACGAGACGACTGTGCTCGATGATGTCGACATGCCCGACAAGCCACCCACCGCGGACTCCGAATTCGTTTCGGAGTCGATCGCTGTGGGCGATGTTGCCGAGCGTGCGGAGAACTCGGGCGACGCCGTTGGGCGAGACGATGCCGTCGTATCGATGGGTGCTGTTGTCCGCGCCGCTGATTCCAGCAGCGCGGACAACGATGCGGTTGTTGCCGCTGCGGTCGTGCCTGGCGATGCTGCGGCGGTGTCCGACGGTGCTGCGGTCGTGCCTGGTGATGCCGCGGCGGTGCCCGGCGGTGCTGCGGTCGTTTCCGGTGGTGCTGCGGCGGTGTCCGGCGGTGCTGCGGTCGGGCCTGGTGATGCCGCGGTCGTGCCCGGCGGTGCTGCGGTCGTTTCCGGTGGTGCTGCGGCGGTGTCCGGCGGTGCTGCGGTCGGGCCTGGTGATGCCGCGGTCGTGCCCGACGGTGCTGCGGTCGTTTCCGGTGATGCTGCGGCGGTGTCCGGCGGTGCTGCGGTCGGGCCTGGTGATGCCGCGGTCGTGCCCGGCGGTGCTGCGGTCGTTTCCGGTGGTGCTGCGGCGGTGTCCGACGGTGCTGCGGTCGGGCCCGGTGATGCCGCGGTCGTGCCCGACGGTGCTGCGGTCGTTTCCGGTGATGCCGCGGCGGTGCCCGGCGGCGCTTCCTCCGGTGAAGGCTCCGCGCCTGAGGAGAAGAAGTCCGGATTCCATCTGCGGCTGAGTAACTTTCAAGGGCCGTTCGATCTGCTGCTGACGCTGATCAGTTCGCGCAAGCTCGACGTGACCGAGGTGGCGTTGCATCAGGTCACCGACGAGTTCATCGCCTATACCAAGGCGTTGACCGCAGCGCTGTCCGACGACGCCACGATGAAACTGCGGGCCGACAAGATCCTGGATCAGACCACCGAATTCCTGGTCGTCGCGGCCACCTTGCTCGATCTCAAAGCGGCGCGTTTGCTGCCCTCGGGAGAGATGACCGACGCCGAGGACCTCGAACTGCTCGAGGCGCGCGACCTGCTGTTCGCGCGGCTGCTGCAATATCGGGCGTTCAAACAGGTTGCCGAGCTGTTCGGCGAGCTGGAGGCCGTCGCACTGCGGCGTTACCCGCGCGCGGTCGGGCTGGAGGAGTGCTTCGCCGACCTGCTGCCCGAGGTTACGCTGGGAGTAGACGCGCACGAATTCGCCGCCATCGCCGCAGCCGCCTTCCGCCCACGCCCGGTGCCCAAGGTCGGCCTCGACCACCTGCACTCGCACGCCATCTCGGTCGCCGAACAGGCCGCGCTCGTGCTCGAACTGCTCAAACTGCGCGGCAAAGGTGGCTGGACCACCTTCGCCGAACTGGTCGTCGACTGCGACGTGCCGATCGAGATCGTCGCGCGCTTCCTCGCACTACTAGAGCTCTACCGAGGCAAAACGATCGAGTTCGACCAGCCCGACCCGCTCGGCCCACTGTCGGTCAGCTGGATCGGCGACGACGTCCAGGACGAGCCTGCGGACCTGACCATCGAGGAGGATTACGGGTGAGCGAGCGTCAGCGAGCGAACCAAGGACGCAGCGTGCGTTCGCGCGCGACGGAACCGAGCGTCAGCGAGGTGGAGTCGTGAGCGACACCGTGGACGCCGACGTCTCTGATACAACCGACCGCGACACCGACGCGACGGAAACTGGCGGTAAGAACACCGAGGCAGTAGAACTCTCCGCCAAAGCGACCCCCTCGGGCGACTCGGCGCGCGCCGCCACGGGTGGAACCGCTGTCACCGCGAAGGAGTCCGCCGGTACCTCCGTCGCTGACACTGAGGCTCCGGTTGTCGATGACTCGACCGCGGGGGATGCCGCCGACGCGATTTCGGCTGCCGTCGCGACACCCTCGGGCGACTCGGCGCGCACTGCCACGGGTGGAACCGCTGTCACCGCGAAGGAGTCCGCCGGTACCTCCGTCGCTGACACTGAGGCTCCGGTTGTCGACGACTCGACCGCGGGTGATGCCGCCGACGCGATTTCGGCTGCCGTCGCGACACCCTCGGGCGACTCGGCGCACGCTGCGAGGGGTGAAACCGCTGCCACCGCGAAGAAGTCCGTCGGTACATCGGTCGCCGACACCGAGGCTCCGGCTGTCGATGACTCGACCCCGGATGATGCCGACGACGTGATCCCGGCTGCTGAGGACACAACTTCGGATGCCGCTACCGCGATTCCGGACACTGACGACGCAGCTCCAAATGCTGACGACGTGGCTCCCGACGCCGCCGCTCCGAACTCGACCACCCACGACGCGACACCAGTCGCCAATGACACAGTGGCGGAGTTCACCCCCGAGCATCTGGACGATGCTGAATTCCGGTCGGCGTTGGAGGCCATGCTGCTCGTTGTGGACGCTCCGGCCCCGGTAGAGCAGTTGGCGGCGGCGCTCGACGACACCACCGAGCGGGTGGATGAGGTGTTGCGGGAGATGCGGGCGGAACTGTCCGCGCGGGGCAGTGGGATCGATCTGCGTTTCGTCGGGGACGGGTGGCGCTTCTATACTCGCAGCGAGTACGCACCATATGTTGAACGGGTGCTGCTCGATGGCGCCCGCACCAAACTGACGCGGGCGGCTTTGGAAACTCTGGCGGTGGTGGCATACCGTCAGCCGGTGACCCGGACCAGGGTCAGCGCGGTGCGCGGCGTGAACGTCGATGGGGTGATGCGCACGCTGCTGGCCAGGGGCCTGCTCGCCGAGGCAGGTGTCGACCCGGAAACCAACGGGACGATGTACTGCACGACCGAGCTGTTCCTGGAACGGATCGGACTCGCGTCGCTGTCCGATTTGCCGCCACTGGCGCCCCTGCTCCCGGGCGTCGACCTGATCGATGAGATCAACGAGAGCCTGGATACGGACCCCCGTTACACCAGGCTGAAAAAACCCGCCGAGGCCGACTTGGACCTTGGCAGCGAGGATTGACAGGACAAAATGAATACTTCCGCTCGCCGAGATGGCACACCGGATCGCAGGAAACGCAATGACGAGCAGCAGCGGCCCGTAAGAGGCGCAGGCGCTGCTCGAAGGGGGACCGAACGCGGCGCGGCGCGCAGTGAAGGCGGCTACCGCGGCACCGCACAATCCAGCAGCCCGCGCGGAAATGCGCAGGGCGGCAACGCATATCGCGGCAGCACCGGACAGGGCGGCAGTGGATACCGCGACCGTTCCGAGGGCGGCACATCTCGCGGCCGCACCGACCGTGGCAACGCGCAGGGTGGCGGCTCCTACCGCGACCGTTCTGAGGGTGGCAACGCGTATCGCGGTCGTTCCGAGGGTGGTTCCGCGCAGGGTGGCTACCGCGGCTCGCGTGATGGCAACGCGCAGGGTGGCAGCGGATATCGCGGCGGCTCCACACAAGGTGGCAGTTCCTATCGCGATCGCTCCGAGGGCGGCAACGCGTATCGCGGCCGTTCCGAAGGTGGTTCCGGGCAGGGCGGTTACCGCGGCTCGCGTGATGGCAACGCGCAGGGTGGCAGCGGATATCGCGGCGGCTCCACACAAGGTGGCAGTTCCTATCGCGATCGCTCCGAGGGCGGCAACGCGTATCGCGGCCGTTCCGAGAGCGGCTCCGCGCAGGGCGGCAACGCTTATCGCGGCGGCTCTTCGCAGGGTGGCAGCTCATACCGCGACCGTTCCGAGGGCGGCTCCTCGCAGAGCGGCGGCTACCGCGGCTCGCGCGACGGCAACACGCAGGGCGGCAACAGCTATCGCGACCGCTCGGAAAGTGGTTCCGCGCAGGGCAACACCTATCGCGACCGTAGCGAGGCTGGCTCCGGCGGCAACGCATACCGTGGTCGTTCCGAAGGCGGCTCCGCGCAGGGCAACACCTATCGCGACCGCAGCGAAGCTGGCTCCGGCGGCAACGCCTACCGCGGCCGTGGCGAAGGCAGCGGCAACGCACAGTCCGGCAACTCCTATCGTGGTGCCGCACAAGCCCCCGCGCAGGGCGGTATCCCGCAGCGCCGCGCGACCCAGTCCGCGCCGACCGGCAAGAAGAAGAACCCCAAGCCGCAGAAGCAGACACAGTCGAACCCGCTGCTCAACAACGCCAAGCCTGCCAAGCGCCAGTACGTCGAACCGGCGGCTGCCGAGGGCCACGTCAAGATGCCGTGGGGCGAGGGCGAGCGCTTGCAGAAGGTCCTCGCCAAGGCGGGTGTCGCCTCGCGGCGCGCCGCTGAGGAGATGATCGCCCAGGGCCGCGTCGAGGTCGACGGTGCCATCGTGGTCGAACAGGGCCTGCGCATCGATCCCGAGGTCGCAGTGGTCCGGGTCGACGGCACCCGGGTGATGGTCCGCTCCGAACTGGTGCACATCGTGCTGAACAAGCCGAAGGGCTGGCAGTCGACCATGTCCGACGATCTCGGCCGCCCCTGCGTCGGTGACATCGTCGCCGAGCGCATCGCGGCCGGTCAGCGGCTGTTCCACGTCGGCCGCCTCGACGCCGACACCGAGGGCCTGCTGCTGCTCACCAACGACGGCGACCTCGCGCACCGGCTCATGCACCCGTCCTACGAGGTCTCCAAGACCTACCTGGCGACGGTGAACGGCGAGGTGCACAAGGGGATCGGCAAGAAGCTCAAGGACGGCATCGAGCTGGAGGACGGCCCGGCGAAGGTCGACAGCTTCCAGGTGCTCGAAATCAACGAGGGACGTTCCCTCGTGAAACTGGTGTTGCACGAAGGGCGCAAGCACATCGTGCGTCGACTGCTCGACGCGGTCGGCCACCCGGTGTCCCGGTTGGTGCGCACCAATATCGGTCCGGTCGCGCTCGGCGACCAACGGCCCGGCACGCTGCGCGTGCTCGGTCGCGGTGAAATCGGCAAACTCTACGAGGCGGTGTCGTTGTGATGGGTGTGGAGATTCCGGTCGAGGCGCCACGGCAGATGTCGGGAACAACTCCGCTCGTCGTCGCCATGGACGGCCCGTCCGGCACCGGTAAATCCAGCGTCTCGCGCCGCCTCGCCACCCGGCTCGGCGCCCGCTACCTGGACACCGGCGCGATGTACCGGGTCGCGACGCTGCGCGTGCTGCGCGCCGGCATCGAGTTGACCGACGCCGCCGCCATCGGTGCGGCCGTGAAGGAACTGCCGCTGTCCATCGGCACCGATCCGCGCCGCGAGCTGATCGAGCTCGACGGCGAGGACGTGTCCTCGGAGATCCGTGGCGACGCGGTGACCAAGGCCGTCTCCGCGGTGTCGGCCGTGTCCGAGGTCCGTGATCTGCTCGTCGCGCTGCAACGCGAGATCGCCGCGTCCGCACAGCGAATCGTGGTCGAGGGCCGCGATATCGGCACGGTCGTGCTGACCGACGCGGACGCCAAGATCTACCTGACCGCCTCGGCCGAGGCCCGCGCGCACCGGCGCAACCAGCAGAACATCGCCGAAGGCCGCGGCGACGACTACGAGGCCGTGCTCGCCGACGTGCAGCGACGCGACAACCTCGATTCCACCCGCAAGGTGTCCCCACTGCGTCCGGCCGACGACGCCGTGCTGGTCGACACCAGCGACCTGAACATGGATGAGGTCATCGACGAGCTGTATCGCGTTGTCGCGCAACAGATTTCGGCGACCAGGACGGGAGGTCCGCAGTGACTGAAGACGTGATGGCCGGCGACGGCATCTGGAGTGACGAAACCGACTGGGAGCTCACCGATCTCGACGGCGAGTTCGCGGGCGAAGAGGTGCTTGCCATGCCGACGGTGGCGGTTGTCGGCCGCCCGAATGTCGGCAAGTCGACCCTGGTGAACCGGATTCTCGGCCGCCGCGAGGCCGTCGTCGAGGACATCCCCGGCGTCACCCGCGACCGAATCTCCTACGAGGCCAACTGGTCCGGGCGCCGCTTCCTGGTGCAGGACACCGGTGGCTGGGAGCCCGACGCCAAGGGTCTGCAGCAGTCGGTGGCCCGCCAGGCCGAGGTGGCCATGCAGACCGCCGACGCGATTCTGCTCGTGGTCGACGCTGTCGTCGGTGCCACCGCCACCGACGAGGCGGCGGTAAAGATGCTGCGCCGCTCCGAGATTCCGGTCATCCTGGTCGCCAACAAGGTCGACGATCAGAAGGTCGAATCCGAGGCGGCCGCGCTGTGGTCGCTCGGTCTCGGCGAGCCGAGGATGGTCAGCGCCGCGCACGGTCGTGGCACCGGCGATCTGCTCGACGATGTGCTGTCCGTGCTGCCGGAAACTCCGCGCGAGGGCACCGGCGGCACCGGTCCACGCCGCGTCGCGCTGGTCGGCAAGCCCAACGTCGGCAAGTCCAGCCTGTTGAACAAGCTGGCCGACGACGAGCGTTCGGTCGTGCACGATGTCGCGGGCACCACCGTCGACCCGGTCGACTCGCTCGTCGATCTCGGCGGCAAGATCTGGAAGTTCGTCGACACGGCCGGTCTGCGCCGCAAGGTCTCGCACGCCAACGGCACCGAGTTCTACGCCTCGCTGCGCACCAAGGCGGCACTGGAGGCCTCCGAGGTTGCGATCATGCTGATCGACGCCTCCGAGCCGATCACCGAACAGGACCTGCGGGTGATCAGCATGGTCGCCGACTCCGGTCGCGCGCTCGTGCTCGCCTTCAACAAATGGGACCTGGTCGACGAGGACCGCCGCCTGCAACTCGACCGCGAGGTCGACCGCGACCTGGTCCGCGTCCCGTGGGCCCAGCGGGTGAACATCTCCGCGCACACCGGTCGCGCGGTGCAGAAGCTGGTGCCCGCCATGGAAACCGCGCTCGAGTCCTGGGACAAGCGCGTCTCCACCGGCCGCCTGAACACCTGGCTCAAGGAAGTAGTCGCGGCCACCCCACCCCCGATGCGCGGCGGCCGCCTGCCCCGCATCCTGTTCGCCACCCAGGCGACCACCCGCCCGCCGACGTTCGTCCTGTTCACCACCGGCTTCCTCGAGGCAGGCTACCGCCGCTTCCTGGAACGCCGCCTGCGCGAAGAGTTCAACTTCGACGGCTCCCCGGTCCGCATCTCGGTCCGCGTCCGCGAAAAGCGCGAACGCACCTCCAAGAAGCGCTGACCAGAACCCCCAGCCCGAAAGAGCCCCGAGACGCCAACCGTCCCGGGGCTCTTTCAAGATCATGGGGAACTGATGGCGGCAAAGTTCGAGAACCCCCGCCACCAGTTCCCCATGATCTTGAACGCCGCCGCATTCAGCAGAATTCGCACCCAGACTCGGGATCCGCACCCGGAATATGGCCCCTAAAGCGAGTGCTGATCCCGAGTCCGGGTGCAGATCATGGACATGGAAGCATGGGGCCGAGCTCGAGCCGGGCCAGGCTCGAAGGGGAGTGCCGCGGTGTGCGGACTGATGGTGTGCGGACTGTTCGGCATCAGTGCGGTCTATCGCCGGGTGAGCTGGTCGACCCCGCAGGTCCGCATTCGGATGAAGCGGGCGGACCACTCGATGATCTTCCTGTTCATAGCGGGCCGCTGCACGCCGTTCGCTCTGCCAGGCCGCGCCGGGCTGATCCGTGCCCGACTCCCAGGGCCGCCGAACCCACGGAGCGCCCATACCTTTCACAGGGGGTCTGTCCCCTGTGAAAGGTATGCACGGTCTGTGAGACCCCTCCTCCATGCCGCCACACGACAACCCTCCCTTGTCCGAAGCGTTTGTGACGCAACCACAGCCAGATGACCACGCTGGAACGTTCACCCCGCGCACTTGACGAATAACTACAGTCGGGTACGGCAGGCGACGTGCCCAGCACTGCTGGGTAAACACCTTGGACGGTCCACCTTGACGGAAATCTCTTGGTATACCCGCCCAGGATCGAGTGCTTAGAGAAGTTCAATGGTGTACTGCCCCAAGGTTTCCGGCCGTCCGTGGGATGCCCGAGTAGTGCTGAGCGCGTCAGGTGGGGTACCCGACTTTCTCTGCCGCGGCTTGGGTGTGGGAGGTGGCGGTTGGGGAGGGGAGGACTGGCTGTGGTGCTGTTTTCGGGCGTTTTCCAAGTAGGGCGGTCTCAGGTAGTGGGATCTTCATACCCAACGGGACATGGTGGCGGGAGAGTGCGAGTGGTACCGCCCTCATGTCCCGGACGGAGTGAGGTTGATCGTCCAACGGGACATGGTGGCGGGGAAGTGCGGGTGGGGCCGCCCTCATGTCCCGTGCGGGGTGGTGTTGATCGTCCAACGGGACATGGTGGCGGGAAAGTGCGAGTACGGCCGCCCTCATGTCCCGGACGGAGTGACGTTGACCGTCGAACGGGACGTGGTGGCGGGGAAGTGCGGGTGGGGACGTCGTCATGTCCCGGATGGGGTGGTGTTGATCGTCAAACGGGACATGGTGGCGGGGAAGTGTGAGTGGGGACGTCGTCATGTCCCGGATGGGGTGGTGTTGATCGTCGAACGGGACGTGGTGGCGGGAAGTGTGAGTACGGCCGCCGTCATGTCCTGTGCGGGGTGGTGTTGACCGTCGAACGGGACATGGTGGTGGGGAAGTGTGGGCGGGGCGCCACCGTGTCCTGTTGGTCGTGAACTGGGTTGTTTGACCGGGGCTATGCGGGGATGGTGGGGTGGATCGTGGTGTGAGATGGGCGACGCGCTGACCGTGCCGACGCGCGAGGGGGGAGGGTGACCTGGCATTATCCGAACTATGGTCATTCCCAGCGTGCTGCCGGAACGTCCGACCGCCGGAACCCCGTTCGAGACGGGGTGGCCGGTTCGTCTTGCTGATACCGATGGTGATCAGCGACTTCGGCTCGATGCCATTGCCCGCTATCTGCAGGACATCGGGTTCGAGCATCTCGATGCCGTCGAGGATGGGGACGCCCATCGCGGGTGGGTGGTGCGTAGGACGGTGATGGACGTTCTCAAGCCGATTCAGTTCGGTGAACGGGTTATTCTGCGCCGCTGGTGCTCGGGCTTGTCGACGCGCTGGTGCAATATGCGTGTCCAGATCACCGGCAGCGGGGGCGGGCTGGTCGAGACCGAAGCTTTCCTGATCCACTTCGGCACCGAATCCGGCGTGCCGGCCCGGATGAGCGACCGCTTCATGGAACCGATGCTGGCCAGCACCACCGAACATCGCCTGCGCTGGAAGGCCGCCCTCACCGACCCGGCGCCGAGTGCCGACGCCCCCGACGTGCGCGTGCGCCCCTTCCCGCTGCGTATCACCGATATCGACATGCTCGACCACGTCAACAACTCGGTCTACCTCAGCGGCGTCGAAGAAGTCCTCACCGACCACGACGACCTGAAGTCGGGCCCGCATCGCGCGATCATCGAGTACGTGAAACCGCTGAAGTCCGGCGATCAGGTCGACCTGGCCGCCCAGCGCGCGGGCTCGGGCCTCGATATCTGGTTCACCGTCGCCGACGAAACCCACGCGGTAACCCGGATCCTGCCCATCTGATCGGGTCCACCCGCGGCGACAGCAAGCAGGGGGAGGCCCGAACCGCTAACCTGCCAACTCCGCGACGGTTGCCCGAGATCCCTTGGCGTACAACGAATCCAGTACCTTGACATAGGCGCTGACGAATCGCGGCTCGTCGATCAGATCGCCGAAAACCGAACGCTCACTGAGGAATGCGGTGCGGTCCTCGCGTTGGCGGCGGGCCAGCGGGACCAACCGGTCGCGTAGCCGATCCACGATCTCGATCGGCTCGCCCTGCTCATCGACACCCTCCGCATAACGCGCCCAGCTGGCGACAATCGCAGCCGCACAGGTGATCTCGCCGTCTTCGGCAAGCCGCTGCCGAATCACCGGCAGCACCCATTTCGGTATCCGATCGGACGACTCGGCGCAAAGCCGCGCCACCGTATCGCCGATCGCCGGATTGGAAAACCGCTCGATCAACGTCCGCTTGTACAGCCCGAGATCGACCCCGGGCACCGGCCGCAAGGTCGGCGTCGCCTCGATATCCATGTACCGCAACAGGAACCGCTGAAACGCCGGATCCCGCGCCGCGTCGTGCACCAGCCGATAACCGCTGAGATACCCGAAATACGCCAACGCTTGATGACTGGCGTTCAGCAGCCGCAGCTTCATCAGCTCATACGGCGCGACGTCATCGACCAACTGCACGCCCACCGCGCCGTAATCCGGCCGCCCGAGGCTGAACGAATCCTCCAGCACCCACTGCGTGAACGGCTCCGTCACCACCGGCCATCGATCCGCCACCCCGTACCGCCGCGCGACCTCCTCAGCCGCCTCGGGCGGGGTGACCGGCGTGATCCGGTCCACCATCGAGTTCGGAAACCACACCTCCCGCGCCACCCAGTCGCCGAGTTCGCGATCGCGCAGCCGGGCGAACGCGCTGAACGTCGCGCGCGCGACGTCCCCGTTCCCCTCGATGTTGTCGCACGACATCACCGTGAACGGCGTGACACCGCGCGCCCTTCGCCGGGCCAGCGCCTCGGTGATCAGCCCGAAGATGGTGGCGGGCACCGCATTCGGCGCGAGGTCGGCGCGGATATCCGGATCGTCGGCGTGGAACGCGCCGGTGGTCGCGGAGAAATGGTAGCCACCCTCGGTGACGGTGAGCGAGACGATGCGGGTGGCCGGATCGGCCAGCTTCGTCAGCACCGCCTCGGGATCGTCTGGCGCGTAAAGGTATTCGACGATCGAGCCGATCACGCGCGTGGTCCAGGAACCGTCCGGTGCGAGTACCGACAGCGTGTACAGCCCGTCCTGCGCCGATAACGCGTCGCGCATCCTGCGGTCGGCGGGCAGCACGCCCACCCCGCAGATGCCCCACTCGCGCGCGCCGCCGCGCTCGAGCAGCCGGTCGATATACATCGCCTGATGCGCGCGATGAAACCCACCGACACCGAAATGCACTATGCCGGTGGAGATTCCCGACCGGTCATAGGTCGGTACGGCAATGCCGGAGTCGAGGTCCCGCAGGCTCGCGGCACGCAACGGCACGCTTGTGTCCCAGGTCATGATTACCCCGTCAGTGTTGTGTACGTCACACCTCGGATGGTACCTTCTATGAGCAGTAGATCACATGCTGAGCATATGCTCAGACTCATTGAGGAGGCCGTGTGGCCACCGTCCCATCCCGCCCGGGCTCGCCCGACGACGTCCGGCTCGCGTTACGAGCCGCGCAGCTGTACCACCTAGAGGGCGCCACACAGGCCGAAATCGCCGCCAAACTCGGTGTTTCGCGGCCGACCGCGGGCAGGCTCATCGCCAGGGCCCGCGCGCAGGGCCTGGTGCGCATCGAGATCAGCGTCCCCGACGAACTGCGCGATTCGGTGCACACCGATATCGAGGGCGATCTCGAGCGAGCGTTCGGACTCACCGAGGCCGTCGTGCTCCGCGACGTGCCCGACGGCTCACCGTCGGGCCTGCTGCCGCTGGCCCGCGCCGCGGTCGGCGTGCTCGCCCGTCGGCTGCAACCGCAGGCAACACTCGGATTCACCTGGGGCCCAGAGACAATCGCCGTCGCACGCGAACTGCGCACCAAGTCCGCGCGCTGCGCCACCGTCGTACAGCTCGACGGATCAATGACCTCGGTCGACTACCAAACCGGCGTCGACTACACGCTCGGCCGCTGCGCCACCGTCCTACAGGCCACCCCGGTCCGCTTGAACGCCCCGCTCTACGCCGATGCCGCGACCGTCACCGCGCTGGAACAGGATTCGCTGCTCGGCCACCCCATGGCACTCGGCCGCAACGCCGACGTGATGATGTTCGGCGTCGGCACCGTCTCCACCGCGACCACCCTGTTCGAGGGCAGCTACCTCGACACCGCCATCCTCGACGAGCTGCGCGGGCTCGGCGCGGTCGGCGAGATCGGCGGCCGATTCTTCCGCTCCGACGGCCGCGACGTCGCGGGATCACTTGCCGCGCGCACGGTTTCGGTCACTCTCGATGCCGTGCGCGCCTGCCGCTCGTCGCTGCTGATCGCCGGTGGCGAGGTCAAACACGAGGCCACCTTCGGGGTGTTGCGCGGCGGACTTGCCAAGATCCTCGTCACCGACATCGAATGCGCGCGGTGGCTGCTCGAACAAAAGGAGGCCGTGGCCGATGACGTGGTCGAGGTATAGGCCGATGAGCAGACACCTACTGGCGCTTGCCATTTCAGCCGTCATGGTCACGGCGGGATGCGCGGGTGCTGGCTCGTTCACCTCCGGCGGCGGCGACACCGTCACCATCGCGATGGTGTCCAACTCGCAGATGCAAGACGCGATCGCGCTGTCCGGCGAGTTCGAACGCGAAAACCCGGGCACCAAGCTGAAATTCGTGTCGCTGTCGGAGAACGAGGCGCGCGCCAAGATCACCGCGTCGGTCGCCACCCACGGCGGCGAATTCGACGTCGTGATGATCAGCAACTACGAGACCCCGCAGTGGGCCGCCAACGGCTGGCTGACCGACCTGTCCACCTATGCGCGCAACACCCCCGATTACGACGAGCAGGACTTCATCCCGTCACTGCGAAAGTCGTTGTCCTATCAGGGCGATATGTATTCGGTGCCGTTCTACGGCGAGTCGTCGTTCCTGATGTACCGCAAGGACCTGTTCGAGCAGGCCGGGCTCACCATGCCCGCCGAACCGACCTGGGACCAGGTCGCCGCCGCCGCGGCCAAACTCGACGACCCACAGCACGGCCGCTCCGGCATCTGCCTGCGCGGCAAGCCCGGCTGGGGCGAGACGCTCGCCCCGCTCGACACCGTGATCAACACCTTCGGCGGCCGCTGGTTCGACGAGAACTGGCACGCCCAACTCAACAGCCCCGAAGTCGCTCGGGCCGTGCAGTTCTACGTCGATCTGGTGCGCAACCACGGCGAGCCCGGCGCGGCAACCAGCGGCTTCGGCGAATGCGCCACGCAGCTCTCGCAGGGCAACACCGCGATGTGGTACGACGCCACCTCGGCCGTCGGCGTGCTGGAAGATCCCGCCGCAAGCAAGGTGGTCGGCAAGATCGGCTACGCGCTCGCCCCGATCCAGCAGAAGCCCAACTCCGGGTGGCTCTACACCTGGTCCCTCGGCATCCCGAAGACCAGCCAAAAGCCCGACGCCGCCTGGAAATTCGTCTCCTGGATGACCAGCAAGCCCTACATCAAGATGGTCGGCGAGAAACTCGGCTGGTCACACGTCCCACCGGGCAGCCGCCTGTCGACCTACCAGATTCCGGAGTACAAGGAAGCGTCGAAGGCCTACGGCCCGCTGACGTTGTCGGCGATGGAAGGCGTCGACCCGGAACACCCAGGCGTGCAACCGGTTCCCTACACCGGCATCCAATTCCTCACCATCCCGGAATTCCAGGACCTTGGCACCCGGGTGAGCCAGCAGATCAGCGCCGCGATCGCGGGCCGGATCAGCGTCCGCGACGCCCTCGACCAAGCTCAGCAGTACGCCGAGGTGGTCGGACGGTCGTATCGAGAGAGCCAGTAACCATGTCCGAAACCACCACGGCCCCAGCGGCTTCCGCCGAGGCAGCCACCGCAGCGCCACCACCGCTCGTCTCGCGGCGCGACCGTATCTCCCGCGCCGAGGGCTGGCGCCGCCGCGGCCCGCTGCTGCCCGCGCTGATCTTCATGCTCGTCGTCACCCAGGTGCCGTTCGTCTTCACGCTGTACTACTCGACGCAGTCGTGGAACCTGGTCCGCCCCGGCTCCCGGCACTTCACCGGCCTGCAGAACTACGCGGATGTGTTCGGGGACAGCCAGTTCCGTGAGGTCGCGCTCAACACCGTGATCATGATCGTCGGCACCGTCATCATCTCGGTGCTCCTCGGACTGCTGCTCGCGCTGCTGCTTGACCGGGCGTTCTTCGGCCGCGGTGTCGTGCGCACCCTGCTGATCACCCCGTTCCTGGTGACTCCCGTTGCGGCCGCACTCATTTGGAAGACCACCATGCTCGACCCGGTCTTCGGCCTGATCAACTTCGTGCTGAAACCCTTCGGCGTCGGCCAGGTCGACTGGGTGAGCAAATACCCGCTGCCCTCGGTGATGGCGGATCTGGTGTGGCAGTGGACCCCGTTCATGATGCTGCTGATCCTGGCCGGGCTGCAGTCCATGCCGCGCGACATCGTGGAGGCCGCGCGGGTCGACGGCGCGAACTCCTTCGCCGTCTTCCGCGAACTCACCCTGCCGCACCTGCGCCGATTCATCGAACTCGGCGCGGTGCTCGGCGCCATCTACCTGGTCAACACCTTCGACGCGGTGTACATGATGACCTCGGGCGGTCCCGGCATCGCCAGCTCCAACCTGCCGTTCTACATCTACCAGCGCGCGTTCCTCGGCTTCGACATCGGCCAGGCGGCCGCGATGGGCGTCATCACCGTCATCGCCACCACCGTGGTCGCCACCCTGGCGTTGCGTCTGCTGTTCAAGTCCTTCACCGGAAAAGAGGAAGCAGCATGACGACTGCGCCTACCCTCGACGAGAAACCCGACGTCCAGGTGCGTCGCCGACGCAGCCGGACCGGCATCTTCTGGACCGTGCTTGCCTGGGTGGTCGGCATCGGCTTCTTCTTCCCGGTGCTGTGGATGGTGCTCACCGCGTTCAAACAGGAGGGTGACGCCTACACCGACCCGCCGAAACTGCTCTTCACCCCGACCCTCGACCAGTTCAAGGCGGTGCTGGACAGCGGCATCGGCACCACGCTGCTGAACTCCACCTTCGCCACCGCGATGTCCACGATCCTGGTGCTCGTGCTCGGGCTGCCCGCCGCGTTCGCGCTATCGCTGCGTCCGGTGCGCCGCACTCAAGACGCGCTGTTCTTCTTCATCGGCACCAAAATGCTGCCGGTGGTCGCGGCGATCGTGCCGCTGTATGTGATTGTCGGCGATATCGGGCTGCTCGACAACATCTGGGCGCTCGTCATCCTCTACACCTCGATGAACCTGCCGATCGCGGTGTGGATGATGCGCTCGTTCTTCCTCGAGGTGCCGAGCGAACTCCTCGAAGCCGCGAGCATGGACGGCGCGAGCACCTGGACCGGCGTGCGCGAGGTGATCCTGCCGCTGGTCTCACCAGGCATCGCCGCGACCGCGCTGATCTGCATCATCTTCTCCTGGAACGAATTCTTCTTCGCGGTGAACCTGACCGCTGTTCAGGCACAGACGATTCCGGTGTTCCTGGTCGGCTTCATCACGGGGGAGGGCCTGTACTGGGCCAGGTTGTCCGCCGCCGCGGTGCTCACCGCGTTGCCCGTTGTCCTGGCCGGTTGGATCGCGCAGAACAAGCTGGTGCGCGGTCTCTCGTTCGGCGCCATCAAGTAAGGAAAAACCCATGGCCACCATTCGTTACGACGCGGCTTCCTGCGTCTATCCCGGCGCCGACACCCTCGCGGTCGACTCGCTCGACCTCGACATCGCCGACGGCGAATTCATCGTCCTGGTCGGACCTTCCGGCTCAGGGAAGTCCACCGCACTGCGCATGCTCGCCGGGCTCGAGGAGATCGACGCCGGATCGATCCGCATCGACGGCACCGACATGGTCGGCGTCCCGTCCAAGGACCGTGACATCGCCATGGTCTTCCAGAACTACGCGCTCTACCCGAACAAAACCGTCGGCGAGAACATGGGTTTCGCGCTCAAGATGCTGAAAGTGCCGCTCGCGGAACGCAAACGCCGCGTCGCCGAGGCCGCCGAACTGCTCGGCCTCACCCCCTACCTCGACCGCAAACCGGCGAAACTGTCTGGCGGACAACGGCAACGGGTAGCGATGGGGCGCGCGATCGTGCGCGAGCCCCGCGTGTTCTGCATGGACGAACCGCTCAGCAATCTCGACGCAAAACTGCGTGTGCAGACGCGCACCCAAATCGCCGCCCTGCAGCGACGTCTCGGCACCACCACCGTCTACGTCACGCACGACCAGGTCGAGGCCATGACCATGGGCGACCGCGTCGCGGTGCTGCGCGACGGCAGGTTGCAACAGTTCAGCACCCCCGCCGAGCTCTACGATCGCCCCGCCACCGCGTTCGTCGCGGGGTTCATCGGTTCGCCGTCGATGAACCTGTGCACCGCCCCGCTCGTCCCCGGCGGCGTCGAAATCGCGGACAGCACACTGGAATTGCCCCGCGACCGGATGACCAGGCTCGGCGAGCAAGGCCTTGACACCGTCACCGTCGGCATCCGCCCCGAACAGCTCGAACTCGGCCGCGACGGTACCGGTTTCGCCGTCACCGTGGAACTGATCGAGGAGCTCGGCAGCGAATCCTATGTCTACGCGCGCCCTTCCGGCACCAAGGTCACCGGCCTCGACGGCGAGCAGTTCATGTTCGTGGCCCGCTCGGCCATGCGATCTCCGGCGAAGCTGGCCGAATCCGTCGATCTGACGGTGACCGATCCCGCCGCCGTGCACCTGTTCCATCCGCGGACAGGTGCCCGGATCGCCGAATAGCCGTACATCTCGTGAGCGAGACCGGACAGTGCCGTCACAAGAACAATGCGTTATCACTTCGTGTGCGGACAAATTCGCGGTCGGCTACTAACGTTCCCTAGCGGAGCGGTCGCACCGCCGCTGCATGGACTACCCGCACCGGAGGCTTGCGTGACCGTCGACTCCCCAGCGACCGGTAAAACCGCCCTGCACAATGTTCGCGTCTTCGATGGCCAAGGCCTGACCGAGCCGACAACGGTGGTGATCGACGGGGCGGTGATCGGCACCGATGCCAGCGGCGCCGAAACCATCGACGGCGACGGCGCCATCCTGCTGCCCGGACTCATCGACGCCCACGTCCACCTGCACGGCACGCAATCACTCGACCAGCTCGCCGCGCACGGCGTGACCACGGCACTCGACATGACCACCGTCCCGCCCGAGCGGCTCGTGGCGCTGCGAAACCAGCTGGGTACCACCGACATTCGCAGCGCGGGCACGCCGATCATCGGCGCGAGCGGCATGCACGTCCGGATTCCCGGCCTGGCCGAGCACTCGGTCATCCACGGTCCGGAGCAGGCCGAGGCGATGGTGGCCGAACGTGCCGCGGCCGGATCGGACTACATCAAGCTCATCCTGGAAGCGCCGGGACAGGGCGGACCCGACGAGGCCTCCGCCAAAGCTGTTGTCGCGGCGGCGCATGCCAAGGATCTGCGCGTCGTCGCGCACGCCGCGTCGCTCGGCGCCTACACCCTCGCGCTGGACGCGGGGGTCGACATCATCACCCACATTCCCTCGGACGGCCAGCTACCGTCGGAAGACGTGCGCCGGATGGCGGTGGAACGCCGGGTCGCCGCGCCAACCCTCGTCATGATGCAGGGCATCGCAACGGCTTTGGGCCGTCTCGGTTTCGCCGATTCCCTCGCCAGCGTCGCGACGCTGCACGCCGCCGGTGTGCCCATCCTCGCTGGCAGCGACGCCAACAGCGAGCAGGGCGTCCCGTATCAGCCGCCGCACGGCGACTCGCTGCACCGCGAACTGGAGCTACTCGTCACCGCCGGGCTGACCCCGGCGGAAGCCGTGCGCGCCGCGACAACCTTGCCCGCCCAATACTTCGGCCTGCCCGACCGTGGCACGATCGCACCCGGCCTGCGGGCCGATCTCGTTCTCGTCGACGGTGACCCGCTGGCCGACATCCGCGCCACCCGCACCATCGCCCGAGTCTGGTGCGGCGGCATTCCACACGTGCGGAGTTAGGACGAGCCGTCAGGGTGTCGCCCCACTGCCTGGGCGACACCCTGACGGCTCTCCGCCTCAGAGCGACATGGCGCCCTGTGACCTGAGCACCCTGGTGAGATTGGCACTCACCAAGCCCGCTGTCCGCCGGACCGCCTCCGCCATCGCGGGGACCCGGTTCAACTCGCGGACGGTCCCCGCCAGCGCGGCGACGACCTCACCGGCGGGCCCACGCACCGGCGCCGCGACACAGGCCAGCCCGAACCGGCTCAGGTCGGTGTCGTAGGCGATTCCGCGTTCCCGCGTCAAGGTGACCTGACGACCCCACTCGCGCGCGGAGAACCCCTCGGGCGGTGTGTGATTCGGATGGCCGACGGCCAGCGCCTGCTCAGCGGCGGTGCCCGATGGCAGCAGCACCCCCGCCCGCAGCGGAAAGACCTCATCGATATCCCGTCCGATGCCGCCGATCAACATCGTGTCACCCCGATCGGTCACCGCGAGGCTGAAACCGCCCCGATCCGATGCCGCGGTCAGCTGCCCGAGCGGCCGGGCCGAGGCGGCCCGCAGCAGCCGCGCCGGTTGCCAGGTCTGCCCGAGCCGAAACACCCGTGGCCCGATCTGATAACGGCCACTGCGGCGTTGCACCGCTCCTTCCACGACCAGCTGATTGAGTAACCGATAGGCCGTGGCCTTCGGTAGTCCCGCCGTTGACGCCAGCTGGGTCAAGCCCAGCTCATCACCATGCGCGAGGGCCTCCAACAGGGCAAATGCCCCCTCGAGCACGCCGCGGCCCCCCAAGGCCGCCTTTTCCATCGTCGCTTCGCTCACTCTCTGTCCTCCCGTGCAGATACTGCAACGAACCGAGCACGTCGTGCTTATCGCTCCCGATCCAGCAAATGGAACGCCCGGTTCGCTCAGCAGACCGACAACGTCCGCGACGTGGCGGACCGGCTAGCGCATTGGTCCGTCGCGCCGAACGGGCGCCGGGCGGTTCTTCTACAGGGAAGAGTCTCCGGTCCCCGCCCTTCACCCACGTTTCATCGACGTCTCACCGCGTCGAGTGCGGTGAAATCGGAGGAGGAATTTCAAGCCTTGTGCGGCAAGATGTTCAGCACGACAACGAGCCCGATCAGGATGCTCACGCAGGCCGCGACGGTCGCGACGACGGACTCCGTCATGGCGGCGACACCGATGGTCAAGAACAGGCAGGTGGCGATCGCCAGCACTGCGGTTCCCGGTTCGACACCGGCGATTCTGGTCGGTCGATGATTGATCACAGTCATACCTCTGTTCGAGCCGTGCGGTGTGCGGCCGTACTCGCGGCCGCACACCGCACGCGCCTGACTACTTACCCAGCGCGCTCTTCGCCTTGTCCACCGCGTCGCCGATGGCGTCCTTGACGTTCTCCACCGCGCCCTTGACCGCGGATTCGACCTGGTCGGCCTTGCCTTCGGCGCGCAGATCGTCGTCGCCGGTCACGGTGCCAGCGGCTTCCTTCGCCTTGCCGCCCAG
Source organism: Nocardia sp. NBC_01499 (assembly GCF_045040275.1). NCBI lineage: Bacteria > Bacillati > Actinomycetota > Actinomycetes > Mycobacteriales > Nocardiaceae > Nocardia > Nocardia sp. NBC_01499. Next base: position 8,998,103 of record NZ_CP109426.1, read on the forward strand.
CTCGTCGGCCTTGTTCCCGATCTTGTCGCTCAGAGACATCGAAACCTCCGCTGTGTCGCGGCGCATCCGGGGTTGGATGCACACGTCGTATTGACACGGCCGCACCACAAAGCGCACGCAGCAACCAATGAGACAACGATCACGTCATACTGGCCGTGACGGTTTCCAATCCCCGGTGTCTATGTGATGAGCGGTGGAGGAGGTGCTGTGACCACGACAGAAACGGTTGCCGAGACCGCGCCTGATGATGCGACCCTGGTGAGCAGGGCGCGCGACGGCGATATGCGGGCCTATGAGCAGTTAGTACTGCGCTATCAGGCCCAGATGTTTCGTCTCGCGGTCAAGATGCTCGCCGACCGTTCCGATGCCGAGGACGTTGTCCAGGAGGTTTTTCTCGGTGCCTGGCGCCGCCTACCGCAACTCAACGAGGACGCCGCCTTCGTCGGCTGGCTCTATCGGATGACGACCAATCGCTGCCTGAACGTGATCCGGGCCCGCAGGCCTACGGTCGAGGTCGACCCGGACACCACCGAATCGCCACGCTCGGATACCCAGCCCGAGCACGCGGTGCAGGTGAGCACGCAATTGGAGGCGCTGAACGCGGCGCTTCAGGTGCTCACGCCCGAACAGCGCGCCTGCTGGCTGCTGCGCGAGGTGCACGGGCTGACCTACGAGGAGATCGGCGACATCGTCGAAGTGAATACGACGGCGGTGCGCGGCCGCATAGCCCGCGCGCGAGCCCACTTGTCCGAGGTGATGAAACCATGGCGGTGAACGGAACGACAGAACAGGACTATCGGCTGCCCTGCGGCCGCGAGATCGAACAGGTCTGGGATCGGCTCGACGCGGTCGAGGCGGGTCTCGGCGACGAACACGAGAAGACCTGCCCGCATTGCCGAGCCGCCAGGGACAGTCTGCTCGCCCTGCGCGCGGCGACCAGGGAGCTGATCGATGAACCGGACCCGGCGCCTTCCGATCTGACCGGGCGCATCATGTCCGCGGTGCGCGCCGAGGCACGGCGCGGGCGGACCCTGGTCCTGCCGACACCCGCGCCAGGCACGGTCGAGGTGAGCGAACAAGCCGTCGCCACCGTGCTGCGCTACGCCGCCGATTCGGTGCCTGGCGTGCGCGCCAGGCAGTGCCGGGTGCGCCGCGTCGGGATGGGGATGGACGGGGAAACCCTGGTCGCGGTCGAGTTGTCGGTCGCCATCAGGTTCGGGCACGCCACGGTCGGCGAGGCGTTGCCGCTGGTGCGCGAACGGGTCAGCGCAGCGCTGGCCGCGCAGGTCGGTCTCGTGCTTGCGACGCTGGATCTGGTTGTCGCGGATATCTACGACGAAGGTGATACGGGGGGCGTGCGGCGATGACGACTGATGCTGTTTCCGAGGTGCGGATCGAGGCACCCGTCATCGCCGCGGTGGCCGCGCAGGCGGCGTGCGCGACACCGGGGGTGGTGCGGCTGGAACCCGGTGTTCGCGGGCTGGTCTCGTCGTTGGTGCGAGTTGGCAAGCAGCGCTTGACGAGTGCCGATCCCGCGCCAGCGGAGGGCGTGCGAGTGCGCAGGACCGCCTCGGGCGCGCTGAGTGTGCAAGTGGACGTGGTGATTTCGGCCGAACGCGCCGCGGCGGTGATCGGTCACGCGGTGCAACAGGAGGTTTCGCGGGTGGTGTTCGAGCAGACCGGGCAGACGGTCGACGAGGTGTCGGTGACCATTCTCGATATCGAGCCGGAGCGGCAGTGAGTGAGCGTCAGCGAGCGAACCGAAGTGCCAGCATGCCGGAGGGTACGACGGAGCTGAGCGCCAGCGAGGCGCAGTCGTGAACTCAGCCAGCGACATCATCGCCGTGATCCTTGGCGCGCTGGACACGATCGACGGTATTCGACCCGCGACACCCCTCGGTGCGGAGAGCCCGGCCTGGTGGCCGTGGGACGCAAGGGGATTCGCGGTGGATGTAGGACCGGGGCGGGTCGAGGTGCGGGTCGCGGCGGCCGAGCTGCCGTTGGCGCCGTTGCTGGAGAAGGCGACGGCGGCCGTGCGCGCCGCGTTGGCAGGGACGGACTGGTCCGATGCCCGCCTGCGTGTGGTGGTGACCGAACTCGATGCCGGAGCCTTCGGCAGTGAGGGGGTTACCTAGCTCACACCGTTCCGGCCGTGACGATCAGGCCGAACCGAGTGTCGATTCAGATGAGGCCGATGTCCGCTGTACCGCAAGGGAAATCAGGAGGAGCAATGAGCACCACTACGACCACGGACAAGAACACGGACACCAAGGCGCCCGCGGAGCACAAGGCACCGGCGAGCCGGGTTTCCTCCGCCGCGGCATCCGACAAGGACAGCAAGCTGGCCAGCGACCAGGGCACCACCTCCATCGCCGATATCGTCGTGCAGAAGGTGGCCGGGCTCGCGGCCCGCGAGGTGCGCGGCGTGCACGATCTCGGCGGCGGCGCGGCCCGCGCGTTCGGTGCCATTCGCGACCGCATCCCCGGCGCGTCCGCCAGTATCGGCCAAGGGGTTTCGGTCGAGGTCGGGGAGACCCAGGCCGCCGTCGACCTGGAGCTGGTCGTCGAATACGGCGTCGCCATCGCGGAATTGGCGCGTGCGGTGCGCCGCAACGTGATCAACGCGATCGAGCAGATGACCGGGCTCGACGTGGTCGAGGTCAACATCAACGTCAACGACGTCTACATCCCTGGCGACGACGACGAACCCGTGCCGAGCAGCCGGGTGCAGTAGATGAGCGCCACAGCGATCTGCCTCGCCGTCGGTCTCGCGCTCGGCTTCGCCGGTGCGTTCGGCGGGTTCGGCGCCTTCACCATCGTGCTGCTGTTCGCCGTGCTCGGCCTGCTGGTCGGCCGCTGGCTCGATGGCGAGCTCGACCTGCCCGGCCTGCTGCAATCGGCACAGCGCAAGGGCAGGCGATGACCACCGCCGTCGTCGCGGACGAGTATCCGGGCGTCACCACAGTGGCGCCGCGCGCGGTCCGGCGGATCGTCGCGCAGGCCGCGCGCGAGGTGGCGGGCGTCGGCGCCGACGTACAGGTCGACGCCAGAGTGTTCGGCAACCGGACCGCGCTCGATGTCCGGCTGCCGATCCTGTACCCGTCGCCGGTGGGCCGGGTGACCGAGGCGTGCCGCGCGCATCTGGCCCGCCGCACGCGCGAGCTGACCGGACTCGCGGTGTCCGCGATCGACATCGCGGTGGCCGAGCTGACCACCGAAACCGTTGTGGGCAGGAGGGTTCGATGAGGCGCCGACCGCGCCGGGTGGTTCCGGCGATCATTGTCGCGGTGCTGCTGCTCGCGGTCTGTGTCGCGGTCGCGGTGTCGCTGATCCAGCGGCTGGTCGGCGCGCACGAGTTCCTTTCCTATGACACCGTCGCCGACGACCTGCACGGCATGACCTGGCACGACATGCCGGTGCTCGCCGTGGGTGCCGGGGCGATGGTGTTCGGATTCGTGCTCCTCGCGGTGGCGTTGTGGCCGGGTCGGGCCGCGGTATTGCCGCTCACCACCGACGACGGGATGTCCGCCGGAGTGACGCGCGGCGGATTGCGTTCGGCGCTGCGCAGCGCCGCAGGCTCGGTGGATGGCGTCAGTTCGGCGCGAATCCGGTTGCGCCGCAAAGCGGTCAAGGTGTCCGCGCACACCGATCGAGCGGGCACCGAGGGCCTGCCGGAGGAGATCTGCGAGACGCTCACCCGCCGGGTGCAGGAGATCGGCCCGCAGCCGGTGCGCCGCGTGCGCGCCAAGCTGCACGGACCGAAGACAGGAGAGGCCTGATGAATCGAACCAACCGTCCGGCCGCCTTGAACCGCAGCATGCTCGGCCTGACCGGCGTGCTGCTGCTCGCCGCGGGCTTGCTCGCGGTCGCCGCGCATTACGGGCGGCTGCGCTGGGTGCACTCCGACGACACCCTGGTTCCCGGTACGGCCGCCCCGCCGACCTGGGTGCTGTGGGCCGCGGTCGCGGTGGCGGTGCTGCTCGGCCTGCTGTGCCTGCGCTGGTTGTTGGCTCAGGTGTTCCGGATGCCGAAATCGGTCACCTGGCGCACCGCGGGTATCGAGTCGGCCGGCACCACCACGCTGGCCTCATCGACCGCCGCCGCACCGGTCGCCGCGGATATCGAGAGCTACCCGGGCGTGCGCTCGGCCTCGGCCTGGCTGTCCGGTGTGCGCACCGCGCCGGAACTGCACCTGGTGGTCACCGCGGAACCGAGTGCCGATATCGCCGAACTGCGCCGCAAGATTCTCGGCCACGCGGTTACTCGCCTGCGCGCGGCGCTGGAGGTCGAGGTCATCCCGGTGACATTGGAACTCGACTTCGCCGATGACCGGCACCCGGCCCGGGTGCGCTGACCGGTTGCTGGCAACCATGTGTCAGACATCAACGATCGGCACGATCGCACCACCTTCGGATACATCGGGCCAGGTGGGCCCCGCGGTCGCCGATACCGCCGCCAACTCTGCCGGACACTTCGCCCAATCGGCGCGCCGCAGTCCGAGGCGGGCGCGGCGATCGAGGTCGGCCTACGGTAGTTTGGCGAGTTGGATCATCTCCGCGCCGTGCTCGAGCGGGCGGAGGGTCGACGCGTCGGAGGTAGCGAAGTGGCGATGCCAGGCAACCGGTTTGGTGTAGCAGGCTCAGGTCGGACGAGCCGAGGGCGAATGGTGCTCGGTGGCGCCGTGTGCGGCGGTGTCCAGGTGGGTGCTCGATGAGCGCTGACGGCAAGGCCAAGAGCCTCGAGTCCGATGTGCGGTCGGTGGATTCCGCGCGCATCCTGTCGCTCACCGGAGAAATCGACATGGCGTCCGCGCCGCAGTTCCAGGCCGCGGTGGACGAGGCACTGCGGGACCAGCCGAGCATGCTGGTCGTAGATCTGTCCCTGGTGGAGTTTTTCGGCTCCGCCGGATTGAGTGTGCTGCTCGTCGCCGCGGAGTCGCTGCCGTCCGGCCAGCTGCGCGTGGTGGCCTCGCCGCCGGTGCGCCGCCCGATCGAGGTGACCGGCTTGGACAAGCTGCTCAGCGTGCACAACACCGTGGACGACGCGCTCGCCGTCGAGGAGCCGCGCCGCCCGGCCTGAGGCTGGGGCCTGCGCCGTCTGAAGGAGTAAGGCAGCGTCACCGGGCGTGACGCTGCCTCGCAGGTCAGCGTTGCCGTGGCAGCCGGACGACCTGGACGAAGAAATCGTCGATGTGCTTGATGGCCGTGACGAATTGGTCCAGGTCGACCGGCTTCGTCACATAGGCGTTGGCGTGCAGTTTGTAGCTGCGCAGGATGTCTTCCTCGGCCGCCGACGTGGTGAGCACCACCACCGGGATGTGGGCAAGCTCCGGATCGGCCTTGATCCGTTCGAGCACCTGGCGTCCGTCGTACCTCGGCAGATTGAGGTCGAGCAGGATCAGATCCGGCTGCGGGGCGCCTGCGTGTTCGCCTTGCTGATAGAGGAAGTCGAGGGCTTCCTGGCCGTCGTGCGCGACGTGCAGGGTGTTGCCTATCTTGTTGTCCTCGAACGCCTCCCGAGTCATCAACTCGTCGCCGGGGTCATCTTCCACGAGGAGGATGTCGATGGGCTGGCCGGGATTGCTCAAGTGGAAGCTCCTGTGTTCATCGGGCGTACATACTCATTGGGGAACGTGTCGACCAGGCGAAACAGTTCGATCTGGTCAGCTGGTTTCGCTGGTTGCTTCGGATGAGCTCGTTTCTTCGAGTACCCCTATTTCCTCGACCGACACCGGCGAATTCAGCGTGAACCAGAAGCGCGTGCCGCCGGTGTATTCGGTATCGAGCCAGATCTTGCCGCCGTGATGTTCGACGATCTTCTTGCACAACGCCAAGCCGATGCCGGTACCGGTGTATTCCTCACGGCTGTGCAACCGCTGGAAGATCACGAACACCTTCTCCGCGAACTCGGGCGGGATACCGATCCCGTTGTCCGACACCGAGAACAGCCAGCCGCCGGTGTCGCCATCCGCGACACATTCCAGCCGGACGACCGGCGCCCGATCGGGTGCGCGGAATTTGATCGCATTGCCGATCAGGTTCTGCCACAGCATGGTCAGCAGCGTCGGGTCGCCGGTGATCTTGGGCAGCTCGTCGGGGCGTTCCAGCCGCAGATCGGTGTCCTCGGCGGCCACCGAGAGATTGGTCATCGCCTTGTCCAGGGTTTGGTCGAGACCGATCGGCACATTGCCGTCGATGACGCGGCCGACCCTGGAGAAGGTGAGCAGATCGTTGATCAGCACCTGCATGCGCTTGGCGCCGTCCACCGCGTAGGCGATGTATTGGGTTGCGCGCTCGTCGAGTTGGTCGCCGTAGCGCTTTTCCAGCAGCTGGCAGAACGCGGCGATCTTGCGCAGCGGTTCCTGCAGATCGTGCGAGGCCACATAGGCGAACTGTTCGAGTTCGGCGTTGGAGCGGCGCAGCTCCGCGGTCTGCGCGTCCAGCTCGGCCGTCTGCGCGGCGAGCACGGACTCCTGGACCCGAGAGGACTCGAGTTCGGCGACGACCTGGCGGCGCATGCCTTCCACCGCCTCCGCGACGGTGGCCAGGTCGGCGGGTCCGTGCGCGGTGATGTGATGGTCGAAGTCGCCGCCCGCGACGCGCCGGGAGGCGGCCTCCAGATAGTCCAGCGGTTGCGCGATCAGCTTGCGCACCAGAATGGTCAGCGCGAACGCGGCCAACAGGAAGGCGACGACCATTCCGGCCAGCACCGCATCGCGCACGGCCCGAGTGTCTTTCAGCTCGGCCTGATCCCGGTCGACCTCGGCGGCGAGATCGGCGTTCTGGGTGCCGAACAGGACGCGAAGGTTGTCGAAGCTCGCCTTGCCGCGTGCCGCCGCGCTCTCGTCGACGGCCGCGGTGCCGCGCGCGGCCACCGCGGCGGTCAATGGCTCGGCGTAGCCGGTGCGCCACTCGGCGGCCGCGCGTTCCACCGCGTCGAGATCGGCCAGCAGTTGCGGGCGGTCGGCGAGCAGCTCGCGGATCTTGGCCGCGGACCGCGCCTCGTCCTGTACCCCTTCGGAATACGGTGCGAGGAACTGCGAGTCGGCACTGATGGCGTACCCGCGGACGCCGGTCTCTTGGTTGAGCAGCGCGCCTTGCAGCCGGTATGTCTCGGCGGTGGCGGGCTGTACCCCGTCGACCATCCGGTCGGCGACCTGGTTGGTCTTGCTGAGTTGCAGGCCGCCGATCACCGTGCCGGTGATCACCAGGATCACCATGAAGGCCAACACGAGCATGAACCAGCCCTGCACGGTCAGCCGACCGGCCACGAACTTTTCCCTGGGGGATGTCGTCATCGATTGTCCTGCTTCAGGTCTCGGTGATTCCACTGCAAGTACATGACTGCCACGTCGTCCTCGAGGCCGCCGTGCGACTCGGCGAGCGCCTCCGCGCGCCGGATCAGCTCGTCGACGAACACCGCCGGTTCCGCGACGGTGATCGTGCGGGCCAGGTCGAGTAGACCTTCCTCGCCGAGCCGGTCCTGTCCCGCGTCGGTGTGTCCCTCGAACAGGCCGTCGGTGAACAGCATCAGGCCGCAGCCGACAGGCAGCTCGACCTCATGGGCGGACCATTCGGCGCGGCCGGGCAGCACGCCGATCGCGGGACCGCCAGGCACTTCTACCCAGTCCACCTTCGAGCCGGTGCGCAGCAGCATGCCAGGATGCCCGGCCCTGGTGACCACGACGCGATGATCGTAAGGACGCAGGACCAGGCTGGTCAGGGTGGCGAAGGTCTGTTTGCCGGTGCGCTCGGCCAACAACACCTCCTCCAACAGCCGCAACTGCCGGATGCCGTAGATATCGCTGAGTACCAGGGTGCGCCAGGCCAGGCGCAGCGCCACCCCGGTCGCGGCCTCGTCGGGGCCGTGGCCGGCGACGTCGCCGATCAGCGCGTGCACGGTGCCGTCGGCCTGTTGCACCACGTCGTAGAAGTCGCCGCCGAGCAGGGCGTTGGCCCGGCCAGGGCGGTAGCGCGCGACGATGTCGACCGCGCGTTCACCGCGCAGCAGCGGGGTCGGCAGCAGGCCGCGTTCGAGTCGCGCGTTCTCCTGCGCGCGCATCTGGCTGGCCCGCAGCGCCGCGGCGGCGCGCTCGGCCTGCTTACGCTGGATGGCGTAGCGCAGTGCGCGGCCGAACAATTCGGGCTCGACCCGACCCTTGACGAGGTAGTCTTGCGCGCCGGCCGCCACCGCGGCGAGCCCGATCTGCTCCTGGTCGAGTCCGGTGAGCACGACGACAGCGACCTGGTCGGTGTACTCGCGCACCGTGGCAAGCGCCTCCAAGCCGTGCGCGTCGGGTAAGTGCAGGTCCAACAGCACGCAGTCGGGTAGTTCCGCGGCAAGCCGCTCGCGGGCCTCGGCCGCCGAGCGCACCCACCGCACCGGAAGGCCCGGCGCGCCATCGGCGATCAACTCTTCTACCAGCAGGGCATCGGCTTGATCGTCCTCGACAAGCAGCACCGACAACTCAGGCCAGCTCCAGACCGTGGCACGGTCGGGTCGGCGCTCTGAAATCGGTGCTTCTGCGCGGGCCCTGCCGTCGCCGTCGCCGAGGAGGCCTATCTGCCCACTCTGCCCGGAAAGCATCGACTCCGGTCTCCTTCCCTCCGCGTTTACCTCGTTACTCACGACTAACGCGGAGCATGCACACTCGTTCGGCACACCCTCCGGGCCTTGTACCTCGCGACGTGCCAACATTACCGTCCCGGAAGGCCGCGCCGAGCCTTACTGCCTGTGGCGGGTGTCGCGCGCGTTTTCCCTGCCGTGCGGATTCGGGCGGGTGGCTCACCTGGGAAGTTGAATTCGAAAGTGTTCAGCGGCGATAGTGGTCGGGGCCAGTGTTCGTATCGCCGCGCGGGATAGGGCAGTATTGCCGTTCGTCGCGGGCGGGGAGGCGCGAAAGGCCTTACGTAGCAAGCGGCTATCTCGGCGTTGGTTCGGCGTGAACCCTACCCGCGATGGAAACCGCTATGCATGCCTATGTATGTTTGCATTAGCAACTAGTTGCGCAGGTCATGCGAGTTGCACGCTGAGAGTTTCACCAGCAGTTAGTTAGAGCAGATCACTTGTGGCACATGGCTTGGCCGAGCGCCGAGCCGACCCGATCGACGGCCGCGCATCGGTACGGTGCGGCGACCGGATGCGCGTGTTCGAGGAAAAACGCAAACAACGCAGCCGACCAGAATTAGGGCGCACATGACGAATTCCACCACCCAGGCAGCGCTGCCGGGCCTGGAAGCGGGCGAGGGTACCGCGCTGTCGCACCGGCAGATCCTGTCCATCCTGTCCGGCCTGTTGCTCGGCATGTTCCTGGCCGCCCTCGACCAGAACATCGTCAGCGTGGCGATCGTGAAGATCTCCAACAGCCTGCACGGATTCGATGAACAGGCGTGGGCGACAACGGCTTACCTGATCACCGCGACGATCACCACGCCGCTGTACGGCAAGCTGGCCGACATCTACGGGCGCAAGCCGTTCTATCTCACGGCGATCGGGCTGTTCATCATCGGCTCGGTGGCGTGCACCTTCGCCACCTCGATGTATGAGCTCGCCGGGTTCCGCGCGTTCCAGGGTCTCGGTGCCGGCGGCCTGATGTCGTTGGCGTTCACCATCGTCGGCGATATCGTGCCCGCCCGCGAGCGGGTGCGCTACCAGGGCTATTTCATGATGGTCTTCGGTTTCGCCACGGTGCTCGGCCCGGTGCTCGGCGGTTTCTTCTCCGATCTCGACACCCTCGGCGGCATCGCGGGCTGGCGCTGGGTGTTCCTGGTGAACGTGCCGGTCGGTGTGCTCGCCTGGCTGGTGGTCGCCAAGGTGCTCAATGTGCCGCATCAGCGCCAGAATCATCGCATCGACTGGCTCGGCGCGGTGACGCTGACGATCTGCACCGTTCCGCTGCTTGTCGTCGCCGAGCAGGGCCGGAACTGGGGGTGGGAATCGCATCGGTCGCTGGTCTGCTACGGGGTCGGCGCGGCAGGGTTGCTGCTGTTCCTGCTCGTCGAGTTCCTGATGAAGGACGCGGCGCTGATTCCGTTGCGGCTGTTCAAGAGTTCGACGTTCAGCGTCACCATCCTTGGCGGCTTCATCGTCGGCATTGCCATGTTCGGCGCCATCACGATGGTTCCGCAGTATTTCCAAGTGGTGCGCGGCTTTACCCCGACCAATGCCGGTCTGTTGATGCTGCCGCTTGTGCTCGGCATCACGGCCGGCTCGCAGTTCGGCGGCCGGATCACCAAATGGACCGGGCGCTACAAGATCTTGCCCGTGGCAGGCACTTTCATCACCGCGTTCGGTTCGGCGCTGTTCGCGCAGGTGCACTATGACAGCGTGCTGTGGCAGCCGCTGGCCTACTGTGCGGTGATCGGGCTCGGGCTCGGTTTCTGTATGCAGACGTTGGTGATCGCGGCACAAAACGCGGGCCCGCGTTCGGATATGGGCGTGTCCACCGCGGCGGCGACTTTCTTCCGGCAGATGGGCGGCACCCTCGGTGTCGCGGTGTTCCTGACGATCCTGTTCAACCTGTTGCCCAACAAGATCATCGACGCGTTCGGCGGAGAACTGCCCGCGGGGTTCGATGCCGAACAGCTCAGCAATATGCAGAGCAACACCAGCGGTATCGAGTCACTGCCCGAGCAGCTGAAGGTGCCGATCCTCATCGGGTTCACCAACTCCATGCACGGCGTGTTCTATGTCGCCGCGGCGGTGGCGCTGCTGGCCTGCTTCGTGCTGGTGTTCATGAAAGAGATTCCGCTGCAGGACGATCCGAAGCCTGTCGCGGCTTCGCCTGCCGTGGCGTCGAATTGGGACGAGGATCAGATCTGGGAGGGCGCCGCGCAGGCACTCGCGGAACCCGAACCGGTGTTGGCCGGTGCTGTCGCCAGGCACACGCCTGTCGAGCATCTCGGCAACGGTTCGCGCCAGTTCGCCATGGCGGCAGCTGGTTCCACGGTGACCGTGCTCGACTCGATCGAGGGCTTCGACGGATACGGCGACGGTGCGATCGGCGGGCGCATCCGCCGGGAGAACGGTCAACCGGTGCCCGACGCCGCGCTCACCCTGATCGACCAACGCGGGCATCAGGTTTCGCGAGCCACCGGCGATCCCGACGGCAGCTACGTTATCGGCGTGCCGGAGAGCGGCAGCTACGTGCTGATCATCTCGGCGACCGACCATCAACCGGCCGCGGTGACAGTCTCGGTCGGGCAGCGGGCGCAACACCTTGACCTCACCCTCCTCGGCTCCGGCGAACTGTCCGGCGTTGTGCGCTCGGCCGCCCGCGGTACCCCGCTCTTCGGCGCCACCGTCACGCTGACCGACCTGCGCGGCGAAGTCGTCGGCGCGGCAACCACCACCGCCGACGGCCGATACACCTGTCACGGAATCGTCTCCGGCACATACACATTGGTCGCCGTAGCCGAACACATGCGCCCGAGCGCGACCACCCTCACCGTCCCCGAGACCGGCCTGCTCCGCCACGACATCGAACTGGGTCCCATGGCGGTACTCGTCGGGTCGGCCCTGGCCGACGACGGTCGCCCCGTCCCCGACGCCCAGATCAGCGTCCTCAACACCACCGGCGACCTGACCGCCACCGCCCGCACCGACGACAACGGCCGCTACCTCGTCACCGACCTCCCCCAAGGCCAATACACCGTAGTAGCCCGCGGCTACCCCCCATCCACCAGCCGAATAACCGTCACCGGCGGCGAAGTGAACCACGACGTGAAACTCGGCTACCAACAAGAAGATTCACCAACCCACCCCTAGTCGCCCCCCGCAGACCCCGATCGCCCGGCCAACCGGCCCGAGATGGACACCTCGAGCTCACCCATCGTCCTGGTGAACACAGCCCCGAGATCCACCGCCCCTGAGGTGCCGTCGGCTACGACTATGCGCGGCAGCGCGCGGCGTGCCGACAGCGCTTGGGGCGGAACGAACAGGGCGACCGCCGTTGATTCGGGCATGTCATCGGTTGTTTGCAGTCGGGTTGTTTTCAGTTGGGCGTAGTTTGGTTGACGGACATAAGGTCATGTCGTGTCGCCGCTGCTGACGGTCGCTCGTTTGCGCTGTGTCACAACTGGGTCTGCTGATCGGAGGAATGCCGTGCGTGCTGAGGGAGATTCGTGGGACATCGTGAGCAGCGTCGGTGTCACCGCGCTTGGCATCGCGGCTGCCCGGGCCATGGAGACCGCTAAGCCCGACCCGCTGGTGCGTGACGAGTATGCCGCGCACTTTGTCGTGGCGTCCGGGCACGAGCGAATGATCGCGATGCTGGAAGGTCCTGCGGCCCAGGATGATTGGCTGCTTGGCTCGGGCATGATCGGCTTGCGCACCAGGTTCTACGACGACCATTTCGTTTCCGCCGCCGACCAGGGAGTACGCCAGGCGGTGATTCTGGCCGCGGGCCTGGACGCGCGCGCCTACCGACTGCCGTGGCCCGCGGGCACGGTCGTGTTCGAACTCGATCGGCCCGAGGTGCTCGAATTCAAGCGTCGGGTGCTCACCGACAACGACGCGCGGCCGTCTGCGGATCGACGCGAAGTTCCGGTCGATCTGCGCGAGGACTGGCCCGCCGCGCTGCTGGACGCGGGTTTCGACGCGTCCGCGCCGACGGCGTGGCTCGCGGAGGGGCTGATGCCGTATCTGCCCGGCGCCGCACAGGAGGGGTTGTTCGACCAGATCACGCGGCTGTCGGCGCCAGGAAGCCAGCTGGCCTTCGATTGGATCGGCAACTATCAGAATCTGGACCAGGTGACCGAGCACCAGGCCGAGAACACCCAGAACTCGCCGATGGCCGAGATCGACCTTAGCGAGCTGTTCTACACCGACCAGCGCATCGAGCCGGAGGAATGGTTCGCCGCCCGCGGCTGGTCGGCGAACCCGGCGAAGGTGCCCGAACTGGCGGCCCGCTACCACCGTGAACTGCCGCCGATCCCGGAGCCGCTAGAAGCGATGTTCCACAGCTCGCGCTGGGTGACGGTCGCCAAACCGTCCACACCATGACGTAACGCATCAGGCGGTGAGCAGGGTGGCCAGGGATTCGGGGGTCCAGGCGTGGTTGGCGCCGGGTCGGGTGGCCAGGTAGGTGGCGGTGGTTTCTATTGTCCAGCCGTGGGATTCGATCAAGCCCGCGGCAAGGTGGCGGAGGTAGGCGGGGGACGGGGCGTTTCCGGGCAACGTGTTGTGGTGCCAGGGCGCGGTGCAGGTGAGGATCGGGTGGGATTCCAATGTTCCTGCGTAGGAGAGGGTTTCGTAGCGGCCGGGGCCAAGTGGGGCGCGGCCGGTGGTGATTGCCTCGGTCAGGTCGAGATCGGCGCCTGGTAATCGGTACATCTCCTGGGCGGCGATGTCGGAGAACTGGGCGAGGGTGAGTAGGTATGCGCGGGCGGCGGTTTGGCCGGGACCGTCCGGGTCGTAGAACGCGCGGCCGCCGGTCCATACCAGTGATTCGGTGGCGAAATACAGCAGGCCGGGGAGCATGATGGGGAGTGAGCGGGCGGGCTCGGCCGGGTCGCGGCAGCCGGGCATCGTGCGTGCGCCACCCTCCGGCGTGCCACCGGTGAGGTAGCAGCGCAGTCGGCTCAGGTGCATATTCGAGCCGTAGGCCGCGTACCAGACCAGGGTGCTACCGTCGCCGTTCTCGGTCACCCCACCATCCTGAACGTGGAGCCGCGAGATGTCAGCCCCGCTGGAACACCGCGCGCCATCGCGTGAAGTCCGGCTTCCCGGCGGGCGATACCTGCTCCACCCGGGTCGACCGGAGATCCCCGCCCGCGAACGCGTCGATCTCCGCACGGGTGAGCGGCCAGGGCGGCCCGTCCACCTCCTCGCCCTCCTCGCGGATGCCCGCGATGACAAGCAGCTCACCACCGGGCGCCACCATCCGCGCGACGTTCGCGGTCGCCACGGCGCGCACCGACACGGGCATCGATTGCACGGTGATCGACTCGACAACCAGGTCGAACGCGCCGTTCCATGCGGCGGGCGGATCGAGCAGATCGGCCACCGTGTATTTCACCGTGGATGATGGAAAGCGTTCGCGCGCAGTCCGTATCGCGGTTTCGGACACGTCGAACCCGGTCGTGTCGAAGCCGAGCCCGGCCAGGTGCTCCGCATCGCGCCCCAACCCGCACCCGACCACCACAGCCCGCATCCCGCCGTTTTCCCGCTCATGCCGCTCGATCCAGTCGACCAGCAGCGGGTTCGGCTCGGCGGCGTCCCACGGAACCACCGCCGCACCGTCGGCGGCCGCGACGTAGAGCCGCTCGAACCATCCAGTGGGATCACCTTGCTCCAGCGACGCGGCGGCCAGCCGGGACGCATCAGCATTACGAGAATCGGTCACCCGGCGAGTCTGTCAGGCGCCCCAGGCGCCCGCACGGCGGCCACCGGGCATGATCGGCGGGTGACCTCTCTACGGCAGCCCATCGCGGTCTTCGACGCGGGCCTCGGCAGTTACTCGGCGGTGGAACTGCTGCATCAGCGCCTGCCCGATCGAGACATCGTCTACCTCGCCGACCGCGCCAGCTTTCCGTATGGCGCAAAGGATCGGTCCGAGCTGTTGACGGTGGTCGATCGCGCGGTGCGGTTCCTCGCCGAATTCGCACCGAGCGCGATTCTGCTGGCTTCCAACGCGCCTTCGGTGACCATCCTCGACGATCTGCGCAGCCCGGCCCCGATATTCGGAGTCCGCCCGCCGGTGCGGGCAGCACTGCAGGTCGCGACCGAGGTGGCGGTGCTCGGTGTGCGCTCGCTGGTGGAAAGCGTTGAGCTGGTTGAATTCCTGCGTGCGGAAGCGGGTTCGGCGATCGCGCGCGTCCACGCGGTGAACGCGTCGTCGCTGGTGGAACTGGTCGAGAGTGGCGACTTCCTGTTCCGTCGCGAGCACACCGCGACGGTGGTCGGCGATTTCCTCGACACCCTGCTCGCCGCCCATCCCGGCATCGATGCGCTGACCCTGTCCAGCACCCACTTGCCTTGGCTGCGTGACTATTTCGAGCGGGCCCGCCCCGAGCTTCGGCTGTTCGACCCCATCGAAGGCGTGGTCGAGCAGATCCGCCCGCTATCGGCACCGGGCAGCGGCACCGTCCTCGGTCTGGTCACCGAGAACGAGCACTACCCGGCCAGCGAATTCCGGGAAATGCTCGCTCGTCTCGACATCGACCTCGAACTGGAGCCTGTCGTCATTCGCTGAGTGACAGCTACAGTTAATGAAGTGCAACCAGTAGGAGCGCGGATGACAGAGCCGATCGACGAAGGGCAACCCGTCCCGCACCCCGTCGCGGCCACCTTCGACCTGCTCGGCGACCGGCTGACGCTGACCATCCTGCGGCACGCGTTCGTCAACCACACCCGCCGCTTCAACCAGTGGATCGAGCGCACCGGCGCCCCACCCGCCGTGCTCACCGAGCGACTCACTGCCCTGGTCGACGCGGGCGTCTTCGTCCGCACCCCGCAGACGGCGGCACCGGACCGCTTCGACTACCTGCTGACCGATCTCGGCTTGGCGACCTGGGAGATCCTCGTCTCGGTGTGGAGCTGGCAACGCGAGTGGACCGCCGAGGGTGCCCTGCACCCGGACCTGGTGCACGACGCGTGCGGCCATCGCGGACCGCCGGTGCTGATGTGTCGAGGCTGCGGCCGCACGGTGACCCCGCGCGACACCGATGTCGATCTCGGCGACGATGCGTTGTTGCGCTTCACTTCCAGCGGCAGGCGCCGCGCCCGCGCCCTCGTCTCCGCGCGAACCGATATGCGGTTCGACGAGGTCATGGCGGCGATCGGCGACCGATGGAGCGCCAGCGTGACCGGCCTCGCGCTGGCGGGCATGCGCCGGTTCAGCGCGTTCCGCACGGCCATGAACATGTCGCCGACCACCCTGACCGAGCGACTGTCCCGCCTGTGCGATGCCGAGATCCTGCGCCGATCCGGCGAGGGAACCGGCCGCGAATACCGATTGACCCCGCGCGGCCGGGCGCTGTTCGCGATCTACGCGTTCCTGCTCGCCTGGTCGAATCTGGCGCACCCCGATGCGCCCGAACCCGGCCTGCGCATTCGGCACCGCGAATGCGGTGCGGACCTGATGCCCGCGCTGCGTTGCCGCGGCTGCGATGCCAGGCTCGGGCGCACCGATGTCCGGTTCGAACCCGTGCCGCAGGCCGCGCTCGACCGCCTCGCCTGAGCCGTCGACCAGGGCCTCTTGACACCCTTCATTGAGACGCGTATCACTTCAATAACTGTAGTGAAGGGTTGCAACTCATGACGCTCAAGGAAGAACTGATCGCACCGGCGGCGCAAGCGCTGACCAACCCGTATCTGGAGGGCATGTACGCGCCCACCGCGGACGAGATCACCGCCACTGACCTCGCCGTCCTGCACGGCGAACTCCCCGCCGACCTCGACGGCGTCTACGTCCGCAACGGCCCGAACCCCCAGTTCGCGCCGATCGGCCGCTACCACTGGTTCGACGGCGACGGCATGTTGCACGCGGTGCACTTCGAGAACGGCAAGGCCACCTACCGCAACCGCTACATCCGCACCGCCGAGTTCGAGGCCGAACGTGCCGCGGGAACCGCGTTGTGGCGCGGCGTGATCGAGCCGTGGGACGCCAACCCGCCGGGCGACCGCAGGGAACGCAACTCCGCCAACACCGACGTCGCCTTCCATCACGGCAACCTGCTCTCGCTGTGGTACCGCGCGGGCAAACCCTATGCGCTCGACCCGATCAGCCTGGAGACCCGCGGCGTCGACACCTTCGGCGGCACGCTGCCCGGCGAGATCTCCGCGCACGCCAAAGTCGACGAAAAGACCGAGGAATTCATCTTTTTCGACTACGGCATCCACGCGCCGTACCTGCGTTACGGCATCGCCGACCCGTCCGGCACGGTCACCCACTACACCGGACTCGAGCTGCCGGGCCCGCGATTGCCGCACGACATGGCGATCACCGAGAACTACTCGATCCTGATGGACTTGCCGCTGTACAACGACCCGAGAGCCGCCGCGGCGGGCCGCTTCAAACTGTTCTTCGATCGCACGCTGCCGAGCCGTTTCGCGGTGCTGCCCCGGCGCGGCGACGGTACCAAGGTGCGCTGGTTCGAGGCCGCGCCCGGCTACATCTATCACACGGTCAACTCGTGGGAGGACGGTGACGAGATCGTCATGGTCGTCTGCCGGGTCGCCAAGCCGAGCCCCGTATCCGACCGCACGAACCCGCTCGCACAGCTGCTTGCCTATCTGCGCCCCGAGGCGAAACTGCACAGGTACCGCTTCAACCTGCGCACCGGCGCCACCCTCGAGGAGGCCATGGACGACGTCAACACCGAATTCCCGGCCATCGACCAGGGCACCACCGGCCAGCGCGGTCGCTGGTCGTATCAAATGCGACTGTCGGTGGACAGCACCATGCTCTTCGACGCGGTGATCAAATACGACCTGCGCACCGGCGCCAAACAAACCCAGCCGTTCGGCGACGGTTTCTTCGGCAGCGAACTCACCGTGGTGCCGCGCCCGGACGCGCGCGACGAGGACGACGCCTGGCTGACGATGTTCGCGTTCAACAGCCACACCCAGCTGTCGGAGGTGTGGATCTACAACGCCGCCGACCTCGCCGCCGGTCCGGTGTGCCGCCTCGGCCTGCCTACCCGGGTGCCCCTCGGCTTCCACGCCACCTGGGTCAGCGGCGAGCGGATGCGTGCGTCCGCGAACCCGGCCGAGTGAGCGCGGCCGACCGCGCCCAGCTGAGTGTGAGCCTGCCGTATTGGCAGGACCGTGATCCGTTGGACGCGCTTGCGGTCGCCGAAGCCGCCGAGAAGTTCGGCTACCACCGGCTGTGGATCGGCGAGATGGCGACCTTCGACGCCTTCGCGGTGGCTACCGCGATCGGTGTGGCTCCCGGCCGAATGCCGTTGTGCCTCGGCCCGTTTGCCGTCGATGTCCGCAGCCCCGCCACCATCGCCATGGGCGTCGCGAGCGTGGCCGCGCTCACCGGTCGGTCCGTCGACGTCGCCATCGGCAGCTCGAGCACGGTTGTCGTCAACGGCTGGCACGGCCGCGAAAGGCGTCGCACCGCACCACATCTGGAAGACTCGGCCCGGATCCTGCGGGGCCTGCTCGCCGGCGACAAGGTCGATTTCGAGGGGACGGTGGAGCGCACCAAGGGCTATCGGCTCCGGCTCGCGCCGCCGCACTCGTCGATCACCGTTGCCGCCTTCGGCGCGCGTGCCTTGGCCGCCGCCGCACGCACCGCCGATCGCGTGGTGCTGAATCTGGTCACACCCGAACAGGTTTCGCGGTGCGCCGGGCTGGCGCGGGAGGCCGCGGACGCGGCGGGCGTACCGAGTCCCGCGATCTCGGTGTGGGTCACCGCGGCCGCGGATCCGACGGCCGACCTGCTCGCCACCGTTCGTCGCGGTGTCGTGGGCTATCTGCGGGCACCGGGCTACGACGCCATGTTCGAGGAGGCGGGATTCGGCGAGGTCGTGCGTCTCGCGCACAGCGGCGCGCACCCGCGCGACGTCCTGGCGGCCGTGCCCGACGAATTGCCCGCAGTCGTAGGCATGTTCGGCGACGATGCCGCACTGGCCAAGCGACTCGACGCGTATCGCGATGCGGGTGCCGACGAAATCGTCGTAGTGCCCGCCACTTCGGCCGATGACCCGGCGGGCCACTACACGCTCGAGACCCTGGCGAGGATCGACCATGACTGACGCCTACATCTATGACGCCGTCCGACTGCCCCGCGCCCGCGTCCGCAAATCCGGCGGCACCTTGGCCGAGATCCCACCCTACGAGCTGTTCGGGCAACTACTCGGCGCGCTCGAAAGCCGCTCGCTCAGCCCGGATTCCGTCGACGACATCCTCGTCGGCATCAGCACGCCGGTGGGGGAGCAGGGCGGCAACCTCGCCCGCGCGGCGGCTCTGTGGGCGGGCTGGCCGGACCGGGTGCCCGGCGCCGTGGTGTCACGGTTGTGCTGTTCCGGGCTCGACGCGATCGAGAGCGCGGCGGCCCGGGTCGCCGCGGGCTACGCGGACGTGATCGTCGCGGGCGGGGTGGAATCGATGTCCCGGGTGCCGATGCTGTCGGACCGGCCCGCCATCGCCACGGATACCGACCTCGGCGAACGCACCGGGTTCGTGACGATCGGAGTGTCCGCCGATCTCACCGCCGCGACCTACGGCATCACCCGCGCCGAACTCGACGCCTACGCGGTTCGATCACACCGGAAAGCCACTGCCGCAACGGGTTCGGAGTCCATCGTGCCCGTCCGCAAGGGTGGAACCGTGCTGCTCGGCGCGGATGAGGGCGCACGCACCGACGCGAACGCCGACGCCTTCGCCGCACTGCCCGCGCTATTCGGCGACGATCCCGCGTGGGAGCGGGTGACTCGCCGCCTGCCCGGCGCACCCCGCCCGGCGGACGGCCTGCACACGATCGCGACCGCGCCACAGCTTGCCGACGGCGCCTCCGCCGTGGTCGTCGGCGGCCGCCGCGCGGAGCGGCTGCTCGGGCGGGCGCCGATCGCCAGGATCGTCGGCACCGCGCAGACCGCGGTCCGCTCGCCACTGCTGACCGCACCGGCCGTCGCGGCGCGACTTGCCCTCGATCGCGCTGGCCTCACCACCGCCGACCTCGACGTGGTCGAGGTCAACGAATCCTTCGCTGTCACACCGATTCTGCTCACCAGAGAACTCGGCCTCGATGACGAACTGGTCAACCCGACCGGCGGCGCGCTCGCGGTCGGGCATCCGCTCGGGGCCACCGGCGGGAACCTGATCGTCCAAGCGCTCGACGCGCTCACGCGCACGGGTGGCGAATACGCGCTGGTCACCATTCCCGCGGCCCTCGGGCTTGGCGCCGCGGTCGTGCTGCGCCGTCTGAACTGAAGGAACACCATGGCCGAGTCGCCGATCACCGCAGCCGACGTCGCTGCCGCCAACGCCGCTGCCGTAGCCGCTGATTCCGGCACCGGCGCATCGGTACGCACCTGTCACCCCGCGGACACGGTGCGCGAGTACCTCGATCGTGGCTGGTGGCAACCGGATACGTTGCCGGAGTTGTTTCAGCGCCGGGTAGCCGCGGCACCGGACGCGCCCGCCGTCACCGACCCCGCCAACCTCGCCGCGTTGACCGGTGCGCGGCCGGAAACCCTGTCCTGGCGCGAATTGGACCAGCGCAGCACCGATCTCGCGGCGGTGCTGTACCGCAACGGCATTCGGCAGGGCGACACGGTCGCGGTGCTGCTGCCGAATTCGATCGCGTTGACCGCCACTTACTTCGCGCTATGGCGGCTCGGTGCGGTCGCCACACCCATGCCCGCCTCCTATCGCCGTCACGAGTTGTCCGGCATTGTCGCCGCCGCCGACGCGACGGCGATCATCACCGCGGGCGAGCTGTCGGGACGCGAACTCGCCTGCGAGGCAATGGAAGTGGCCGGATGCTCGCGCACCGTCTTCGCGTTCGGCCAAGGCGTGCCTGACGACGCGATCGCGCTGGACGACCCGGTGGACGCGGCCGACCGAGAGCGGCTGCGGTTCTACCTTCGCGGACTGACGGTTTCGGTGAACGATCGGGTCACCATCTGCTGGACCAGCGGAACCGAGGCGGCGCCCAAGGGGATTCCGCGCTGTCACGGCGACTGGCTCGCGATGGCGTGGGGCGTGCAGGACGGACTGCACCTGACCCCGGAGTCGGTGCTGCTCAACCCCTTTCCCATGGTCAACATGGCTGGCTTCGCGGCCTCGTTCCTGCCGTGGCTACTCACCGGCGGACACCTGGTGCAACATCAACCACTGGATCTGCCGGTATTCCTCGGACAGATCGCGCAACATCGGGTGACACACACCAGCATGCCGCCCGCGCTGCTGACGATGCTGCTGCACAACGAGGCGCTGCGTACCTCGGCGGATCTGTCCTCGCTGCAGCGGGTCGGTTCCGGCGGTGCGCCGTTGCCGCCCAGCGTGGTTCGAGGCTGGCAGGACCAGCTCGGCATCGAGGTGCTCAACTTCTTCGGTTCCAACGAAGGCGTGAGCCTGCTCGGTGCGCCCGTCGACTTCCCCGATCCCATCGCCCGCGCGCAGTACCTGCCGCGTTACGGCGCGCCGGGCGTTCGCTGGGCGACCCGGCTTGCCGAGAGTACGAGGGTGAAGCTCGTCGACGTCGGCACCGGCGCGACGATCACCGAAGTCGGTGGGGTTGGCGAACTCCGGATCACGGGCCCTGCGGTTTTCGGCGGCTACCTGCCAGGCACCGCGACGGCGGAACCGTTCGATGAAGACGGGTTCCTGTGCAGCGGAGACGTATTCGAGCTGTGCGGCGTCGACGGACGATATCTGCGCTTCGTCGACCGGATCAAGGAGATCATCATCCGCGGTGGCATGAATATCGCCCCGGCCGAGATCGAGGGTTTGCTCGCCGACGCTCCCGGCGTCGCCGATGTGGCGGTGGTCGGCTACCCCGATGACGTGCTCGGCGAAAAGTGTTGCGCCTTCGTCGTTCCCGCTCCCGGTGCGACGGTGACCTTGGACGCCCTGATCGAACATCTGCGGGCCCGCGAGGTGGCGTCGTTCAAATTGCCGGAACGGTTGGCGATCGTCGACACGCTGCCCCGTAACCCGGTCGGCAAGCTGCTGCGCCGCGAGCTGCGGGCGACGCTCACCGATGACCACTAGCAACGAGAGTCGAACGACTTACAGGAGTTTCCATGTCCAACAGCACCATTCACCTGATCGGCGGCAGCCAAACCGATTTCGCCGTCAACTGGCACCGCGACGGCAAGGGCTTCGACGCGCTCGTCGGGTCGGTGATCGGCCACACTCTGGCGGAGACAGACATCGCGCCGGCCGAGATCGGCGTGATCCACGTCGGCAACGCGTTCGGTCAATTGTTCACCGGACAAGGTCAACTCGGCGGTATGCCCGCCACGGTCATCCCCGAGCTGTGGGGCATACCCGCCAGTAGGCACGAAGCCGCCTGCGCCTCCGGCAGTATGGCGATGTTGGCCGCGATGGCGGATCTGGAGTCGGGTCGCTATGACTGCGCGCTGGTGCTGGGTGCCGAGTTGGAGAAGACCGTGCCCGGTGCGGAGGCCGCCGGATATCTCGGTGCCGCCGCCTGGGTCGGCCACGAGGCGCAGGACACGAAGTTCGTGTGGCCCACCATGTTCGCCGATCTCGCCGACGAATACGACCGCCGCTACGGTCTCGATGACGCCCATCTGCGCGCGATCAGCGAACTCAACATCACCAATGCCCGCGCCAACCCGCTTGCGCAGACCAGGAATTGGACATTTACCCCGAACAGCTTCGGTGCCGACGACGTGGCGAACCCGCAGGTGGCCGGTCGGCTGCGCCGTCAGGATTGCAGTCAGATGACCGATGGTGCGGTCGCCGTGATTCTGGTTTCGGACCGATTCTTGGCGCGGCGCACCGACTTACGGCCCGAGGGCCGCGCGGTGGTCACGGGCTGGGGTCATCGCACCGCGGGTCTGTCGTTGGCACAGAAGTTGCGCGTCAGTGCGGACGATCCGTACGTGTTTCCCCATGTGCGCCAGACGATGCTCGATGCGCTCGGCCGTGCCGGACTGCCCGATATCGATGCTGTCGACGGCGTGGAAGTGCATGACTGCTTCGCCATGTCCGAGTACATGGCGATCGACCACCTCGGCATTACCGGCCCGGGTGAGAGCTGGAAAGCCGTGGAGGGTGGGGATTTAGCGCGCGACGGCCGCTTGCCGATCAACCCCGGCGGCGGATTGATAGGTGGTGGTCATCCCGTTGGTGCGACTGGTGTACGAATGGTACTCGATGCCTATAAACAGGTCACCGGGCAAGCAGGAGCCTACCAAGTGCCGGACGCCCGCCGGTTCGCCACCCTCAACATTGGTGGGAGCGCCACGACCGCAGCGAGTTTCGTCGTGGAGAGTCAGACGAAACGGTCATAGTGAAGTCTCACCGTTCCTGATCTTGCCGTATTCGCCGAGGCGGCAAGGACACTCGGCGATGGTCGGCAACTTTGCGGTTGCGGATCGTCGCGCCTGTTCTATGATCATCAAGGAAACGCGGTCGCGGCACGCCGCATCCACCCGGCAAATCGACGGTTTTCGCTGGCAACGGTGCGTCGACGGCGAATGCGATGTAGCCTTCCCACGCGTGATCACTTGTCTGCCATCGAATCTCCTCTTGGAGCCGAAATGACCATCCAGCATCCCATTGAGGACGAGGTCACACAGCTGGCGAGGCGGGTCGAGAAGGCCCGCGGCCGGCTGGCATACCAATTCGATCCCGCGTTGACCGAAGCGCTCTCCGAGGATGAGCTGCTAGCGGAACGCGAGCTCGCGGAGAAGATTCGCGGGCAAGACCGGGGTCAGCGCTGGAAAGAGGCTCAAGCCGCCGCGGGAGCGGCCGACCGCGCCAGGCAGACCACCGAAGCGATCGAGAAGGCCGACATGCGAGATCTACTGGTGGCCCGTAAGGCAATTGCCGCACAGCGCCGTGAGTCGAGCCCGCATGCCAAACTGGCCTCCCTATATCGGCACCGGGCCTGGTCGCTGCGCGCGCTGGCCGGTGTCGTCGCTGCGGGCATGCTGTGGTCCGCGGTCAATGTCCAGCACAACATCGCGCCCGGCGGTCCGGGCGACCCGCTGTACTGGTTCAGCTACCTGCTGGAAGGCATGATCAGCGTCTGCCTGATCATCATCATGATCGGCACCAACAAGGTGGCCGAATGGGGTGTCGTCGACAACCGCCGTCAGGTTGTCTCCGCCGAGGTCGCGCTGCTCGCGCTGACCGTCACCCTCAACACGTATCCATACCTGCGCGCCGAGCATTGGTACGACGCTGCCGTGCACGCCGTCGCGCCGGTGATGATCGGCGTCTCGCTGCTCATCCACGACGCCGCGAGCGCGCGCTACGGCCTCGCCATCCACCGCGCCACCGACCAGGTCCGGGATCTGCCCGACCCGGCCGAGCAGATTCGCCGCACCCTGCCCGCGATCGCGAGCTATCGGATGCGCCGCTCGCCGTCGGAGATGATGGCGGCCAGCTCGATCGCCGAACTGACCGTCGAGGCCGAACCGGACCCGCTGGCGGAACTGAACGCCGGACCGAGCGGCAAGGCCATCGTCGACCCCGAGATCGACGACGCGCCGACCGTCCTGATCGCCGACGAGGACGACGACACGGTGTCGGAGCCCGCCGCTCCGGTTCGATCCGCGTTCCGCTCCGCGACCCCGCCGCCCTCGGCGAAGGTGGTGGCGGCCGCGACCCTCGGCAGCGACCTCGCCGACACCAAGGCCGAGACCCGGCCTGCGGCGAAGTCCGAAAACGGTTCCGCACCGGGCACTTCCGACCGCAAGCCCGCGGCCGAGGCGGTCACCCCGCCGGTGGCGAAGAGCACGCCCGCGGCCGTGAACGGCGAAAAGCGCAGCGCGGCCGCCGATATCGACAGCAAGCCGGTCCCGACGGTCAACGGCTTTAGCACGCCCGCCAAGCCCGCGAACCCGGCGCCCGCCCCGAAGTCGGTCACCCCGAGGCCGGTCACCCCGACCAAGGTCGCCGCGCAGCAGCCAACACCGGCGAAGGCGACCAAGTCCGCCGCGCCCGCGCCGGACAAGCTCACCGTGACGTCGGCGGAACGCCCGTCCGCGACCGCGCCGACCGCCGCCATCAAGCGGCCGACCGCCGCGGCCGACGAAAAGGCCAGCACCCCAACCGATGCCAAGGCCAACAAGGACGCCACCCCCACCCCGGAGATCCACGACACCGGCCAGTTCCGCATCGCCGAGATCCTCGAACAGGAACTCGCCGAACTGCAGGCGGCCCGGCGGCGTGCCAGGACCAGCCGGAAGACGTCCACCCCGGCCACGGGGCGCGACCGGTAATGATCGAGTCGCGAAGCGGCCTGTCGAGTTGGTAGCCAACTCGACAGGCTCGCTTGCTATTTGAGCCCGGTTTCCGCAGACCGCTAGACCGTCTGTCGCAGCGCGTCAAGCAACCAGTAGTGGATGCCTCCCGCTGTCGCCTCGGTGCCGGTGATTTCGGCGGTGAGGCGCCAGTAGCGGTGCACCCGGGGATCGGCGTCCGTCGCGCCGTCGAGTAGTGCGCGCCGGAACCGGGGCGTGTCCCGTTCGTGCCTGGCCGCCGCGTGCGCGTGCACGTACTGGTCGAGCTCGGCTCCGGGACGCGGCGCTTCGCCGGCCGCGACGAGTGGGCCCGCGACCCCGCACGCGTAGGCGAGCGCGGTCACGAATTGCCGTCGATCGCCGATACGTTCGCGGTCCGATCGCCAGATCTGGTGTGTCATCGCCGTTTTGACGCTGGCATCGGTGGCGAGGTTGGCGAGCTCGGCGTAGGCGACGACCTGACCTGGCGCCGGCTCGCTCGGCAGCGGCGGCGCGGTCATATCGATGAACGAATCGAAGTCCGCCCGCGACAGCAGGCCGAGGATGGGTCGCCAGAACGTGACGATGCTGTCGAGGACAACGCTGCGGTCATGCACCGCCGCAAGCAGTTCCAGACGGCCGGCGCGCTCGTCCGGGGGCGCGCTCTCGATCGCGAACAGCGCCGCCCGACGCCACCGCAACGCATCCAGTTCGGTATCGAGCGCGGCGCGTTCCGCTGCGGCCACCGCGCCGATCGACTCGCTACCGTCGAGCACGCGCACGATCGCGGGCAGCGGCAAACCCATCGCACGCAACCGGCGAACCAGCAGCAGCCGATCGACCGCGGCGGGGGAGTCGAACATCCGATGGCCGCCGCCGGTCCGGCGATACTCCAGAATCCCGCTGTCGCAATAGAACCGGATCGTCCGGACCGGAACGCCGGTGCGGCGTGCCAACTCCCCGATGCTCACCGCGGCATGACGCGTGTCCTCGGTCACAACAGCTTGAACCTCCACTCAGGTGGAGTTCCTACGGTAATGCAATGAACCACACCGAATCCATGACGACCGAACAGATCTGGCGCGCGGTCGCCGCCGAACGAACGATCATGGCCGAGCTGCTCGCCGACCGCGCCGAGTCCGACTGGGACCACCCGTCCCTCTGCGCGGACTGGCGCGTCCGTGATGTCGTCGCGCACGCGGTGCTGTGCACCCGCGCGAATCTCGGTTGGATCCTGGTCAACCTGATCCGCGCGCGTGGCAGCGTGCACGGAGCCCTGCGGGACACCGCCATTCGGTACGCCGACCGGGTCGGCACCCGGGAGCTGCTCGCCGAGTTGCGCGCGAGCGCACCCTCGCGGTTCGTCCCGGTCGGCACGGTCCCCGCCGATCGACTGATCGACATGCTCGTGCACGTGCAAGACATCGCGATACCGCTCGGCATCGTCCGCGAGATGCCTTCCGCGCCAGCACGATCGGCGCTGGACCGGGTATGGGCGACCGCCGCAAGGTTCGGCATCGACGAGCGGCTGGCGGGTTATCGCCTCGTGGCGACCGACATCGAGTGGTCGGCCGGGGACGGGGTGCTCGTAGAAGGGACGGCTGGCGCTTTGCTTCTACTCGCGACCGGCCGTGCCGCGGCGGCCGCGCAACTCACCGGTCCAGGCGCGGCCACGCTGATCGCGGACCGGACATGAATCGTGGGCTGCCGTCGACCACCGGCAGCCCACGTAGTCCACCAGGTCTCAGGACGGCTTGACGGCGGTCAAATACGTGATGCTGTTGAACATTTGGGCCAGTGGATCGAGCATCTCGCCCAGCGGCCGGTTATAACGTTCGGCCAGTTCCTCGGGCAGCGCGGTGGCTGTGGTCCAGCCTTGCTTCGTCAGCCATTCGGCCGGATCCGAGCGATCGTCGGTATAGAACAGGTCGGTGATGTCCAGCGTCGCGAACGGTGTGTCGTGCAGCTGCTCCTTCTGGAATTCGAGGAGCTGCTTGAAGTCAACATCGGAGTCGATGGCGTCGCAGGCCAGGCTGCTGCCCGGCGCCGAAAGCTGATCGATCCTGGCGAACAGCGCGTCCTGTGCGGCCCCTGGCAGATACGGGAGCAGGCCCTCGGCCGACCACACCGTCGGCGCGGTCGGATCGAAACCCTCCTCGATGAGCGCGGCGGGCCAGTTCTCCCGCAGGTCGACGGCCACCTCCCTGCGGTCAGCCTTGGGCGTCGCGTCCGCGTCGGCGAGCACCTGCCGTTTGAACTCGAGCACCTTGGGCTGGTCGATCTCGTACACGACCGTGCCCTGCGGCCAGTCGAGGCGATAGGAGCGGGCGTCGAGCCCGGCGGCCAGAATCACCGCCTGCCGCACCCCGTCCTCGGCCGCGGTGCGAAACAGGTTGTCGAAGAACTTGCTGCGCAGTCCCATGAATCCGGTGCCGAGCGGATGCTCCGCCCACTTATCGCGTTCGGTGAGCATTTGGTTGGTGACCGGATCGCCGGACGCCTCGACGAACAGCTTGGCGAATTCGTCATGGATCAGTGCGTCGGACTGGGCGGTCTCGACCGCCCGCGCGGCCGCGACGAACAGCGCGGTCATCCCGACGCTGCTGACAATGTCCCAGGTATCACCTTCAGTACGCATGGTGCTCTCCTCGAAGTCTTGAATGACCTGTGTGGCAAGCAGTCCCGGTAGAAATGCACGCGAACCGCTTGCCGACTTGGCGATTACGCTGCTGTCGATAAGGGGTAGAGCCGGTAACGGAATTGATCCTACGACTCAGTGCTGAAACCTGCAGAACACCCGGTCAGCGCATGCTTTCGTCGGTCAGGGGCGTGGCTCGGTGGCGAGGGCCTGCTCGGCCGCCGCGCGCAGCTCCGCGAGCCGCGCCCGCTCCTCGGCGGTGTAGTCGCGCGCCTGGTCATCGAGCACGCAGACGGTGCCGTAGACACTGCCGTCCGGATTGTGCACGGCCAACCCGAGGTAGTTGACGAGCCCGAACTCCACCTCGTCCTCGTTGCCCGCGAAATCCGGGTTCGCGCGCGAGTCGCGCACGAACAGCTCGGCGTCGTTGTCGACCACCCGCTCGCAGTACAGCTCCTTCGCCTCCGCGAAGGCCACGCCCTTCTTCCCCTCGGCGCCCACCGTGTAGTGCACCTGCGCCGCACCGGCCGTCGCCTCGACCGTCATGTGGGTCGGCGTCGAGCGCATCACCAAGACCGAGCGCACTCCGAGTTCGGCGGCTGTCTGCTCGAGTAGCGATTCGATCGGCCGGAACTGTGCACTGCTGTCGGACATGACGACCTCTCCTGGCCTGAGACACACGGGACAAGTCGTCCCACTCTCCTCGGTGTGTCGTCCAGTCGCCAGGATTGCGCTCACACTGCGGCGAACCGCTCAGGCGACGATGTGGGTGTACGCGCCGCGAATGTGGGATTCGGCGTCGGTGAGGTAGTCGGCGAGCATCTTCGCCGCCTCGCTGGACCGTCCGTCGACTATCGCCTGGTAGATCTCGTGATTGCGGGCGAGGTAGGGCTCGTGGAAGGTGAGCGGATCGGCCATCACGTGGAAGACCAGCCGCAGCTCGTTCCACACGTTCGACATCATCTGATCCAGCCGCCTGCTGCGGTTGAGCGCGGCGATCGCCTTGTGGAAGTCGATATCGGCCGTGCCGACACCGGTCCAATCCTGTTCCCGCGCACAGGCATCCGCGCGGGCCAGGGCTGCGGCGAGTTCGGTCGGTTCCTGGTCGGCGCGGTCGAAGCCGTGCACCGCCGCGCCCTCGACGACCCGGCGGCACTGGTAGAGCTCCGCGACATCGTCCGAGGTCGGGATGCGCACGAACGCACCGCGATTGAGCTCGTGGGTGACCAGCCGCTCCTCGATCAGCGAGCGGAACGCCTCCCGCAGGGTGTTGCGCGAAACGCCAAGCGCCGCACAGATATCCGGCTCGGACAGCCGGGTGCCCGGCCGCAATGCCCCGTCCAGGATGCTCGCCCGCACGATGTCGGCGGTTTGCGAACTGCGACTGGACCGGGCGAGCAGACCCTTGTGTTCGGAAAGTGCCGTGTAGACGGGATCGGGCCGATCTACCGGTGTCGTCATCCAAACCTCCGCGGACCAGTGGCTTTGCCGTTCGAGCATAGCCCAGGGATCGAACCGCCAGCCGACGATCCAACTTTAGGATTGCAGAATCGTTCAACGATCCGTAGTCTGCTGTGACGTACGTCGCTCTCTTGAGCTCGAGCATTGCGAGGCATCCATGAGCCTTTCCACAGACCTCCCGGTGGATCCGGCCGAGAAGTCACCACCCTTCGACTGGTTCCGCACGCTGAGCGCCAAAGGCAAGAAGGCCTTCCTCGGCGCGTTCGGCGGATATGGCTTGGATGCCTACGATTTCCAGGTTCTGCCGTTGGCGCTCGGCGCCATTTCGTCGTACTTCGTGATCAGCTCGGGCAAGGCGGGTCTGCTCACCACGGTGACGCTGCTGGTGTCCGCGCTCGGCGGCGCGCTGGCTGGCGTGCTCGCCGACAAGATCGGGCGGGTGCGCACCCTCCAGCTCACCGTCGCCACCTACACGCTGTTCACGGTGCTGTGCGGCTTCGCGCCCAATTTCGAGACGCTGCTGGTCTTTCGGGCGTTTCAGGGTCTCGGCTTCGGCGGTGAATGGGCGGCGGGCGCGATCCTGGTCGCCGAATACGCGCAGACCAAGTATCGCGGCCGGACGGTGGCCTATGTGCAGAGCGCGTGGGCGGTGGGCTGGGGTTTGGCGGTTCTGGTCTACACGCTGGTCTTCCAGTTCGTCAGTGAGGATCTGGCCTGGCGGGTGCTGTTCTGGACCGGTGCGCTGCCCGCGTTGCTGATCATCTGGGTGCGCCGCAATCTGACCGACTCCGAAACCGTCACGCAGCGGCGCGAATCGGCGGGCAAACGGGCGGGATCGTTCGCCTCGATCTTCCGGCGGGACCTGCTCCGGACGACGCTGTTCGCCTCGGTGCTCGCCACCGGCGTCCAGGGCGGCTACTACACCCTCGCCACCTGGCTGCCGACCTATCTGAAGAAGAGCCGTCACCTGAATGTCGTTGGTACCGGCGGTTATCTGTTCGCGTTGATCGGCGGCGCGTTCCTCGGGTACGTCACCGGCGGCATCCTCGCCGATCGGATCGGACGCAAACGCACCATCCAACTGTTCGCCGTGTTGTCGGTCGCGTTCATGGTCGCCTACATCCAGGTTCCGGAGGGTGCGAACACCATGGTGCTTGTCCTCGGATTCCCGCTCGGCTTCTGCACCGCGGCCATCTTCTCCAGTTTCGGATCGTTCCTCTCCGAGCTGTATCCGACCGCGTCGCGCGGCACCGGGCAGGGCTTCACCTACAACTTCGGCCGCGGCGTCGGCGCGGTATTCCCCACTGTCGTAGGGTTTTTGGCTTCCACAACGCTCGGCTTGGCCGGTGCCATGATGTTCGGCGCCTTCGGCTACGTCCTCGCCGTGTTCGCATTGTTCGGCCTGCCGGAGACCCGCGGCCGCGAATTAGCCTGAAGGAGTGTCGATGTCCGCGATCACCGTGCCGACGGCGCCGCTGCGGATCCTGCCCGCAGGGGACCGGTCGCTGCTCGTCGCGCCCGACGAGCATGCCGACCTGGTCGCGTTCATCGACCTGCTGCGGCGCGAATTGCCCTCCGGCGTGCACGATGTGCTGCCCGCCGCGCAGACGGTCCTGGTCACCATGACCGATGCCGCGGACAGTCGTGCCGTCGAAGAGCAACTGCGGCAACTGTTCCGGACTATCCAGGGCACCGGATCAGCCGAGCCGGAGCCGGACGCGGTCCGCGTCATCCCGGTCCGCTATGACGGTCCGGATCTGGAAAGCGTTGCGGCACAGTTGGGTATCTCGGTGCGCGCGCTGATCACCGCGCATACCCGGGCGGTGTGGCGGTGCTCGTTCATCGGATTCGCGCCTGGATTCGGCTATTTGGAGACCGCCGTGCCAGGGTTGGCCGTGCCGCGCCGAGCGGTGTCACGGACCTCGGTGCCCGCGGGCTCGGTGGCATTGGCCGACGGGTACAGCGCCGTCTACCCTCGGCGTTCGCCCGGCGGCTGGCAGCTCATCGGCACCACCGACGTTCGGATGTGGGATCTGGACCGAGCCGAACCGTCCCTGTTGCGCCCGGGCACCCGGGTTCGGTTCACCGAGGAGGCGATGGGATGAGCTGCCGTGCCGCGTTGCGGGTCCTCGATGCGGGTCCGTTGAGCACCATCCAGGACCTCGGCAGGCCCGGCTGGTTCTCGATCGGCGTCGGCGTTTCCGGCGCCGCCGATCGTGGCTCGCTGAAGCTGGCGAATCGACTGGTCGGCAACCCCGAGAACGCCGCAGGCATCGAAACCTTGCTCGGCGGACTGGAACTCGTGGCCGAGGCGCCGGTGCTGCTCGCGGTGACCGGTGCCGAGGCGCCGATCACCGTGGACGGCGTCGCCGAGGCGCACGCGTCGGTCCTCGCCTTGCGAACCGGGCAGCGGTTGAAGCTCGGCATGGCCGCCGCCGGGTTGCGCGTGTATGTCGGCGTGCGCGGCGGTATCGCCGTCGATGAGGTTCTCGGTTCCCGCAGCAGGGACACCCTCGCCGGACTCGGTCCGGAGCCGCTGGCCGAGGGCGTGGCGCTCAGCGCGGGTGCGGCGGACGCCTACCCGTGGCCGAATATCGCTGTGGCACCGGTGCTTTCGATGCCGACGGGCACGGTCACCGTCCGAGTGCTGCTCGGCCCGCGCGACGACTGGTTCACCGATCCGCGATCGCTGTTCACCGGCACCTGGGAGATGACCGACCGGGCCGATCGAATCGGCGTTCGGCTGGCCCGCGTCGGCGACGAGGCACCGCTGACTCGGATCAACGACAAGGAACTGCCCACCGAGGGGATGCCACTCGGCGCGATCCAGGTGCAGCCGAGCGGTGAACCGGTGGTGTTCCTCGCCGACCATCCGATCACCGGCGGCTATCCGGTGATCGGCACCGTCGTCACGGCCGACGTCGACCTGCTGGCCCAGCTGCGGCCGGGACAGCACCTGCGGTTTCGCCTGGCGCAGTAGCGAATTCGGGCCCGGCCACCACTGAATCAACCAGTCGATCCGTTCATCGCATCGAGGTTCGCTCGCGCCTCATCGGCTCCGTCCTCGGCGCCGATGTCGACGAACATTGCCGGGCCGACGGCGAGGCTTATGCACGTTGCACACAGGTAGCGGGCAAATACTGGGCAGTTGCGTAGTGACACTGCCGCGAGGTGTCGTGTGAACTGATACCTCTTTCGGTCCGTCGGGCGCTCGATGGTGTCCCGGTTGGCGGTCGCTGTTATCGGCGGCTTCTGGCTTCGATGTCATCTTCGCCTGAGAGGTGCCCCGCTTGTGATCCGTGTTTGTCGTGCCACATTCGCAGTAGGTTTCACATTCGCTGTCTCGCTCGTGGTCGCCGCGACGGCGGCCGCCGGACCGGATCTGCCGAACACCGGCCAGGGGGGAACCCAACCCGCCTGGCCGGTGCGGCCCGACGAGAACCAGCTGCCGCCGCTGCCGCGCGAAACCGATATCTACTCGGTCATTCCCGTCCCCATGCCCGCCGACGACCGGTGGTTCGACGACCCGGCCGATCTGGACCGTTACGCCAATGGCGACGTGATCCGTAAGCGGGTGGTGACCAGCTATCTGCTCGGTCTGCCGTGGCCGCCGGTGCACACCGAACAGATCCTGTACCGCAGCACCGACAGTCTCGATCGGCCGACCGTCACCGCGACCACCGTCATGATTCCGGGTATCCCGTGGCTCGGCCCGAGTCCGCGCCCGGTCATCTCCTATCAGGAGGCGATCGACGGACTCGACCCGGCGTGCAATCCTTCGCACACCGTGCGCGCGGGGACTATGAAGGAAACCCAGCTGCTGCTGCAGTTCCTCGGTGAGGGCATGGCGGTGTCGGTCCCCGACTTCAACGGCAAGACCGATACGACACTGGCGCCGAGCGAGGGCCGGATGGTGCTCGACGGTGTCCGAGCGGCGCGGCGCGCTGGCATCGGCCTGACCGATGCGCCGGTCGGCCTGTGGGGATATTCCGGCGGCGGCAGCGCCACCGGCTGGGCGGCCGAACTACACCGGAGCTACGCCCCCGAACTGCCGATCAAGGGCAGCGCCCAGGGTGGCGTGCCCGGCGATAAGCACGCGATGACGATGTTCGCCATGGACGCCGGACCCGGTATCGCCGGACAGGCCGATTTCGTCGGCTGGATCTGGTTGATCGGATTGTCCAGGGAATACCCGGATCTCATCCCGCTCGACAAGTTCCTCACCCCCGACGGCATGACCGTGGCCGCCGATATCGAACATCGCTGCCTCTACACAGCGGCCGCCACCGGCGCGTGGCGGCCGCTGAAGAACTACCTGAAGGACAAGCAGGCGTTCCGCGACCCCGACGTCCAAACCGCCTTGCACCGAGACAGTCTCGGCTACGGCGACACCCCCGACATCCCGGTGGCGATGTGGCACTCCACCACCGACCCGATCATCCCCATCGCCGCCATCGAGCCCGTCGTGCAGCGCTACTGCGCCGCGGGCGCGAACCTGCGCTTCTTCAGAGTCCCTGCGACAGAACATATTTCGGCCGAGTTGATCGGGTACGAACCGTCGGTGCTATGGCTGACCGCCGTCGTCGCTGGCGCCGACCCCGGACCAACCACCTGCTGAGCTGGGCCGGAGCACCGCGCCGGGGGTGGTGCCGGACGGCAGGAAGCCGGAGGTGATGAACTCCCTGATGTAGGCGTCGAGGGCGGCTTCGGTGATCGGTGGACACGCGATGCCGGTGTCGGCCAGGGCGGTTCGGGTGTGCGCGTCGCTCCAGTCGAGGTGTCCGAGGCCGAGGTAGTTCGCGCTGAGCAGGGCCGCCCGGACGAGGGAATCGTCGCCGACGGCATTGCGGCGGTGGGATTCGTCAGCGAGGGCGGCGCGCACGGTGTCGAGCGGTGCGATCGTCACCGGGAGGCCGTGATAGCGCAGGCAGGTGAAGATCTCGCCTACCGTCACCGGGGTCTTGTTGACCAGGTGGAACACGGTTTCCGGCCGGGGCTCGGTGACGAGTTCGACGATCGCGCTGGCCACGTAGGTCACCGGGACGAGGGAGACGGCCGCGTCGCCGACATCCGGTGCCAGGCCGAGGATGGCTGCGGCGCGGATCATGTTCCAGAACGAATCGTCGGCGCTGTTCACGCCGGTTTTCGGGTCGCCGCAGATGGTTCCCGGTCGATAGATGCCGATCGGGATGCCGCGCTCGCCCGCCTGTCGGACCAGTTCCTCGGCGGCCCATTTGGAGGTGACGTAGCCGTTGTCGGACAGTTGGTCGGCCTGGAGCCGTACGTTCTCCTCGATGAGTCCCGTTGTCTCCGTGGCGGAAACAGTGGTGCCGAGGGTGGAGACGAAATGCACGGGCTTGAGCCGTCGCGTCGTCGCGAGCCGGAGTACGGCTCGGGTTCCCTCGACGTTGGCCGTGCGCAGTCGCGCGTACGGGTCGATGTGATTGACGCGAGCGCCGTTGTGCACGATCACATCGACACTGTCGCCGAGGCGAGCAAAGTCGTTGTCGGACAGACCCAGTCGTGGTGCGGCGAGATCGCCGGGGACGGCGACGATCCGAGCGGCGGTGGCGTCGTCCCATAACCGGTAGCGGTGCAGTGCCTGCCGGATGCGATCGGCACCCTGTTCCGTGCTGTCGGCGCGGACCAGGCACAGGATCCGCGCGTCGGTGCGCTGCAACAGTTCTCGGAGCAGGTGGGCGCCGAGGAATCCGGTCGCGCCGGTCAGCAGCACTTCGCGCGGGGAACCGGAGTGTGCGGGCAGGCAAGCGTGGCTATCGATTCCGTGGTCGAGTACGGCGTCCTCGGCAGGTGTCGCCACCCTGGTCTGTTGCGCTGTTCCGGTGAGATGCGCGGCGAGGCCGCCCACCGTGGGTGTGGTGAGCAGCGCCGACATCGGCACGTCACGCTCGAGGCGGGCCGAAAGCCGTTGGTGCAGTGTGAAAGCCATCAGTGAGGAGCCGCCGAGCTCGAAGAAGTCATCGGTCACCCCGATCGGGGATACGTCGAGCACCTCGGCGAATACCTCGGCGATCGCCTGTTCGAGCGCTGTCGACGGGGCAACGCCGTCCCGCGAGGCGAATACCGGCTTGGGCAGGGCGGCCCGGTCGAGTTTGCCGCTGGTATTGACCGGCAGCGCATCGAGGAGTACCACTGCCGACGGCACCATATAGGCGGGCAATAGGCGAGAAACCGACTGCCGCACCACATTCGGCTCGATGGCGGCATCGGGTGCCGCGACTACATAGCCGACTAGGCGGTCACCGGCATCGGACGATTTCACCGCGACCGCGGCCTGCCCGACACCCGGGTCCATGAGTAGCGCGGTTTCGATATCGCCGAGTTCGATGCGGTGCCCGCGCACCTTCACCTGAAAGTCGCTGCGCCCGAGATACTCCAGGGTCCCGCGCGTGTTCCAGCGCACCAGATCCCCGGTCCGATACATGCGCGCGCCCTGGTCGGCCGGATTCGCGACGAACCGTCCGGCGGTGAGACCGGGCGCACCGTGATAGCCCCGGGCGAGTTGGACTCCGGCCAAATACAGTTCGCCGACCGCGCCCACCGGCACCGGCCGTAGCCGGGCGTCGAGGACGGAGACCCGCGAATTCCATTCCGGCACACCGATCGGCACCGTGGCCGCCGGATCGGCGGCGTCGACGCGGTGCTCGGTGATGCTGACCGCGGCCTCCGTCGGGCCGTACAGGTTGTGCACCTCCGCGTGGCTGATCGCGTCGAACGCCCGCGCCGTCTCCGGTGCGAGCGCCTCGCCGATGACGAAAACGGCTCGCAGCGAAGATACTTCGGCGGCGGTGGCGTGACCGGCGAACGTCGTCAGCATGGTCGGCACGAAATCGGTGAGGGTGACCCGGTGCGTGGCGATCAGCCAACACAGCGCCGCCGGATCCCGATGCTCGTCCGGTCCGGCGAGCACCATCCGTGCCCCCGCGCGCAGCGGCAGGAAGTATCCCCACAGCGACACGTCGAAGGTCGCCGGAGTCTTCTGGAGATAGGTGTCGGTGGCCTCGACCTCGTACCGGTGCTGCATCCAATCGAGCTGGTTGACGATCGCCTCGTGGGTGACCACAACACCTTTCGGGCGACCGGTCGATCCGGAGGTGTAGATGACGTAGGCGGGGTGATCGCCGCGCAGCGGTATGCGCCGCTCGTCCTGGCGCACGGGCGCGGAATCCAGCTGCGTCAGATCCAGGGTGTCGACAGCGTGCGCTGCCGTGACCGTGAACGCGTCACCACTGGTGGTCAACACGCACTGTGGCGCTGCCGAATCCAGCACGTAGCCGATCCGTTCGGCCGGATGGTCCGGATCGATGGGCACCCAGGCGCCGCCTGCTTCGGCGATCGCGCACAGCGCGACGACCTGATCAATGGATCGCCGCATAGCCACCGCCACGACGGTCTCCGGGCCAACGCCCTGCCTGATCAGCCAGCGCGCCAACCGGTTACACCGATCCCGCAACTGCGCGTAGGTCGCCGTCGCCGATCCGAACACCAAGGCGGGGGCGTCCGGCGTGGCTTCCGCATTGCGCTGCAATGCCGCACCGAGGGTTTCGGGCGCTAACGCGTGATCGGCGCCAGCCGACCAGGATTCGATCTGCCGCCGCTCGTCCGGATGCACCATATCGATGTCACCGACCGCACCGACCGGATCGGCGGCCACCTGATGCAGCACCCGGATGTAGGCGTCGAGGAACCGCCGCACCGTCGGCTCGTCGAAAAGGTCGGTGGCATAACTGAACCGGATGATGATCTGGCCCGGCGTGCCGTCGTCGGCGTGCTCGTCGACCACCGCGATGTGCAGATCGGTCTTCGCTGTTCGGGTATCGATATCGAGCCCGGAGAACGTCAGGCCGGGCAGTTCGAGACTGGCCTTGCCGAAGTTCTGGAACGCGAAGCCGACCTGATACAGCGGATGCCGCCCCGGCGATCGCACCGGATTGACCGCGTCGACCACGTGCTCGAATGGCACCTCGGAATGGGCGAAGTTCACCAGATCCCGGTCCCTGGTCCGGTCGAGCAGCGCGGCGAAACTCTCGGCGAGATCGATCCTGGTCCGCGACACCGTCGTATTGACGAACATGCCGACGAGATCGTCAAGGGCGGCCTCGGCGCGGTTGGTCATCGGCACGCCGATGGCGACGTCGGTACTGCCGGACAGCCGGGACAGCAGGACGGCCAACGCCGACCGCATCACCATGAACAGGGTGGCCTTGTGTTCGCGCGCGACGGCGAGCAATTCGCGGTGCAGCGTGGCCGGCACCGGCCGCTGCGTCGCCGCGCCGCGCAACGACGCGGTGCTCGGTCGCGGCCGATCGGTCGGCAGGTCCAGCTCGTCCGGCAGCCCGGCCAGCTCCGTCGTCCAATAGGAAAGTTGCTGGGACAGCAGCGAATCCGGGTTGTCGCGAGAGCCGAGCAGCTCCTGCTGCCACAGGGCGTAGTCGGCGTACTGGATATCCAACGGCCGCCACATCGGGGCCGTGCCCGCGGCGCGCGCGGTGTAGGCGAGGGCGATATCGCGGGCCAGCGGGGCCAGCGAGGAGCCGTCGGCGCAGATATGGTGCACCGCGCACACCAGCACGTATCCGTCGTCCGTCCGCAGCAGTCGAACCCGCAGCGGCACTTCGGTCGACACGTCGAAACCGCGCCACAGGATGGCGCGGATGCGTTCGGCCACCGCATCGGGATCGGTGGAAGCGATGTCCTCGACGGCGAAATCGGCAACGACACTTGCTGTTTCGATCGCCAGCTGCCTCGGTCCGGTGGCGTCGGCGGGATACATCGTGCGCAGAATCTCGTGGCGCGCGACGGTGTCGGCGAATGCCGCGCGCAGGACGGCGATATCGAGATCACCGGCCATGTTCAAGGCGAAGCCGATATTGTCCACCGAGGATTCCGGATCGAACCGATTGCGCAGCCAGAACCGGAGCTGCGACGGCGAGAGCGGCACCCGCTCGGGTCGCGGCCTGGCGAGCAGCGCGGGTCGGGTCTTGTCGAATCGCTGCGCCTGAATGGCCTTCGCCAGCGCCGCGACGGTCGGATGATCGAACAGCAGCCGGGTCGGGATCCGCGCCTGCCACGTCTCGCTCAGCCGCGCGGCAACCTGGGTGGCGAGCAGCGAATTACCGCCCGAGGCAAAGAAATCCGAGTCAGCGCCCAGCTGTTCCTGACCAAGGACCCGAGCGAACACCTCGGCGATCATCTGCTCGCCGGGACCGGACAGCGACCGGTAGGCGAGCCGATCGACGGCACGGACGCGCAACGCCGCCCGATCCGCTTTTCCGGTGGGCGTCAACGGAATACGGTCGACAACGGTGATCGAGGTTGGCAGCATGTACTGCGGCAGCTGCTTGGCCAATGCGTTCGCCAGCCCGGCGACATCGAGGATGTGCCCCGGCGCGGGCTGCACATAGGCCGCCAGCGTCGTCTCGCCCACCGCGGTTTTACGGTCGACGGTCACCGCCGAACGCACCCCCGATTGCCGTGCCAGCACCGAGTCGATCTCGCCGAGCTCGATGCGGAAGCCGCGGACCTTGACCTGATCGTCGGTGCGGCCAAGGTATTCGAGGTCGCCACCGGTGCCGCGGCGGACGATGTCGCCGGTGCGATACATCCGCGTGCCTGGGTGGCCGTGCGGGTCGGCCAGGAAACGCTGTGCCGTCAGGCCGGATCGGTCGTGGTAGCCGCGGGCCAGGCCGGGGCCGGAGACGTACAGTTCGCCCGCGGTGCCGACACCGACCGGGCGAAGGCGCTTGTCGAGCACCCGGCAATTCATGCCCGACAGTGCGGAGCCGATGCTCACCGGCAGGTCCGGCGACAACGGCGAACTGATGGTCACCATGATGGTGGTTTCGGTCGGCCCGTAGCCGTTGAAGAACCGGCGACCGGGTGCCGCCCAGCGACGAACCAGTGGCGCGGAACAGGTTTCGCCGCCGACGATCACCACGCGCAGCGCATCGAGTCCGGTCGGCTCGAGCGAGGCGAGGGCCGACGGTGTCAGGAAGGCGTGGCTGACCTCGTGTCGCGCCAGCGCGTTCGCCAGCTCGGCGCCGCCGTAGACCGTCGGCGGCACGATCACCATGGTGGCGGCGGAGCCGATGGCGAGCAGCAGCTCCAGGACCGAGGCGTCGAAGCTCGGTGACGCGAAATGCAAGGTGCGCGCGGCGGGAGTGAGGGTGTACCTCGTGATCTGCTCGGCACAAAACGCGGCGATACCGGCATGGGTGACGGTGACGCCTTTCGGGCGACCCGTCGAGCCGGAGGTGTAGATCAGATACGCCGCGTTCGAAACCCGAAGCAGTGCGGGACGATCGAGATAGGAGATGGGGGTGGTCGATTCCGCTGAAGTCCGCGTGACGAACTCCGGGTCATCGATCGCGAGCCAGCGAACGCCAGCAGGCAGCGTTGGCGCGTATGCACTGTCCGCCAGCCCGATTTCGGCACCACAGTCGGTCACTTGGAACTGGATGCGCTTGCGCGGCAGGCCGGGATCGATCGGCACGAACGCGGCGCCGGTCTTCGCGACGGCCCACACCGCCAGTACCGAGTCGATCGACCGTGGCAGCGCCAGCGCCACCCTCGTCTCCGGCCCGGCCCCCATCGTGAGCAAGGTCCGAGCCAATTGCGAGGAGCGCGCGTCCAATTGGCGATAGGTGATCGAGTCGTCGCCGCACACCGCCGCGACGCCGTCGGGATTACGCTCGACGGCCGAAGCGAGCAGCGCGGCGAGGGTGGGTGAGTGGGACGCCGACGTTCGGCGGGAACGCTCACGACGAGCGGACGAGGGGGTCCGCTGAATACCACTGGTCAAGCTCTGGTCCCGCCATCCGAAGTGACAAAGGGGCCTGATGGTACAACGCGGTCGTCGGGTTCACCACCGATATGCAGAGAGCTGTCCGCGCACGTGCTCAGCCCGGTTGCTCGGCGCGGAGGCACACTTTACGGCACTGCGGGCCAAGACATTTCGAATTCAGAGGATTTTCGTCCTACGTTTCGGTTTCGATACTCGTCCGCACCCACCGACGGCTCGGCGTCAGGCAACGCCGCTGCGCGTCGGCGAAGAGGCGCACGCTGTCCAGTCCCGGCCAGTCGGCGGGCAACATCGCTTCGGGGAGCCCTGGATCAAGATAGGGGATGATGCGCCATTCATCGAGCAGGGGCACGAAGCGGTCGAATGCCTGTCGGGCGGTGAGGTTTTCGAGGGTCAAGATATCGCGGTGGTGCTCGAGGAATTCGCGGTGCCGATCGGCGAGGGCCGGCAGATCCCACCACTGCGCGGCCGCCGCGCGCAGGGTGGTGGGGACCGTGAGTTCCGTTGCGCGAAAGGAGGTCACGTAGTCGTCGAGATCCAGCGCCGAGACAATCGTCGACGCTTCCGCCGCCAGATACTCCGGGCAGATCCACAGACCGGCGGAGACCGTGCCGCAGCCGATCGAGGACAGTCGGCGGCGCAGCTGATGTCGTGCGGCACGCTGGGATTCGGGAATGCCGAACGAGATCAGATGCCAGGCATCGCCATCGGCCATCTGCCGGAACCCGAAGATGCGCGGGTCGCCGCGGGAGTACATCGCCTCGGCGGCGTCGGTGATGCGGTATCCGCTGCGCCCGCCTCGCGATTCGGCGTCGAGCACGCCCTTACTCTTCAGCCGGGCGACCGCCGTCCTTGTACTCTGCTCCGGCACGCCGAGCCCGGCCAGCAATCCGCTGAAATCGGCGATGGCGATCCAGCCACCCAGATCGCGGACGTACGCGCCGAGCACGGTCCTGGCGAGCGAGGTCGCGCTGCCCGGCCGCGAATCGATGTCGTCGAGGACGGCACCGGCGAGGTCAGCGCGCGGCGAGTTCATCGCGGATCGCGGCAACCCCGGCAAGCACCTCGGCGTAGGTGGTGCTCAGCGGGCTCAGGCCGATCCGAATGCCCTGGGGCGGACGGAAATCGGGGATGACGCCGCGTTCCCAGAGTCGCGCGGTGATCTCCTTGAACTGTGGGTGGTCGATCGTCACGTGGCCACCACGGCGGGCTGGATCCATAGGCGACGATACCTCGACACCGAGCGGCAGCAGCCAGGTCCGCACCAGTTCGAGCGCGAATTCGGTGAGCGCGACCGACTTCGCCCGCACGGCCGCCATCCCGACCTCCTCGATCAGATCGAGGGTGTCCTGGATCGGCAGCATGCCGATGATCGCGGGCGTTCCGCTGATGACCCGCCGGATGCCCTGGGCCGGAACGTATCCCTGCGCCATCTCGAAGGGGCTCTCACGACCCATCCATCCCCAGATCGGCTGGGTGAAATCGGCGAGATACTCGGCGCGGACGTAGCCGAACGCGGGCGCGCCGGGTCCGCCGTTCAGATACTTGTAGGTGCAGCCGACCGCGAAATCGACTGCCCAGGAGTCCAGTTCGATCTCCACGGCCCCCGCCGAATGGCACAGGTCGAGCAGCAGCAAGGCACCGGCGTCGTGCGTGACGGCACAGATGGCGGGTGCGTCGAGCAGGTACCCGGACCGGTAGGCGACGTGACTGAGCACCACCAGCGCGGTGCGCTCGGAGACGGCATCGGCCACGTCCCGAGCGGTGACGCCAGCGGTGAACTGCGGCTCGATCCACCGCAGCGTCAGGCCCAGCTCGTGTGCGATCGACTCCAGCAGGTAGCGGTCGGTGGGGAAGTTGTCGCGGTCGAGCACGATCTCGGTGCGCCCCGGCCGCAGCGCGAGGGCGCCGCGGGCGATCTTGTACAGCAGCACCGTGGTCGAGTCGCCGATCGTGGTCTGACCGGGGGCCGCGCCGAGTATCGACGCGCCGATCCGCGCGCCGATCGTCAACGGCAGGTCGAACCACTGCTCGTCCCAGCCGCGAATGAGGCGCCCGCCCCACGCGTCGGTGACGAACGCGGCGAGACGTTCGGCGGTCGCCCGGGTAG
The DNA here is from genome assembly GCF_045040275.1 of Nocardia sp. NBC_01499. NCBI lineage: Bacteria > Bacillati > Actinomycetota > Actinomycetes > Mycobacteriales > Nocardiaceae > Nocardia > Nocardia sp. NBC_01499. The sequence goes on from NZ_CP109426.1 coordinate 9,040,012, forward strand.
GGCGGCCGAGTGAGTTGCCGTCGAGGTAAGCGACGATCTCCGGATCGTCACTGCCGAGGAAGCGGCCCGGGTAGTCGCGCAGCGGATCAGCCTCGTCGAGAGCACTTGCGCGCGTGACGAAGTCGAACGGTGCGGTGGTCATGGCATCAACGTCCGATCTCGGTGCGTACGGCGAACAGTTCGGGGAAGAAGGTCAGATCGAGGGCGCGCTGCAGGAACCCGACACCGCTGGATCCGCCGGTGCCGCGCTTCATGCCGATGGTGCGCAGCACCGTGCGCAGGTGCCGGAATCGCCACAGCTGGAAGTTCTCCTCGAGGTCGACCAGTTCTTCGAACGTCTCGTAGATCGACCAATGCTCTCGCGGTGCTTCGTAAATGGACTTCACGAGGGGGAGCAGTTCGGGATCGAAGACGTACGCCTTCGTCACGTCCCGATCCAGCGTCGAGCGCGGTACATCGAGCCCGATGCGCGCGACGTGCTGCCAGAACGCGTCATACAGGCTCGGTTCGTGCAGTAGCGACCGCAACTCCTTGTGCGCGACCGGATCCGCTTCGAAGACCCGAAGCATCGAGGCGTTCTTATTGCCGAGGATGAACTCGATGGCACGATACTGATACGACTGAAAGCCGGACGAATTGCCGAGAACGTCGCGGAACTGGGCATACTCGGTGGGCGTCAGCGTCGCGAGCACGGACCACTGCTCAGTGAGCGTCTTCTGGATATGCTTAACGCGCGCAATGCATTTGAGAGCGACACCGACCTCGTCAGCCTCGAAAGCCGCCCGCGCCGCACGGGTTTCATGCAGCACCAGTTTCAGCCATAGCTCGGTGGTCTGGTGCTGGATGATGAACAACAACTCGTCATGATGCTCCGGCCTGCTGACCGGATGCTGCGCGCTGAGCAACGTGTCCAGATCGAGATAGCCGCCATAGCTCAGACGCGAGCTGAAGTCGGTGACGATGTCGTGTTCGAGTGCGCGAGTGTTGTGCTCGACGGTCATGCGAGGTCCCCATCAGTAGGGTGCTGCCTTCACCCCACCGTATGACACTATCGTGACGTGCGCTAGATCTATGTCATAGATGCGCAACTGTCGCACCGGGCTCGTCCGTATCCAGCGGCCGTCTGGTCACCGGGACTCGCCTTGTCGCGGAGTAGAACCGGTTCTAGTTTGATTGTCATGGCTTTCAACGTCGCTGACCTTCTCGAACACGCGGTGGACGCGGTGCCAGACCGCATCGCCATCATCTGCGGGGACCGCCAGGTCACCTACCGTGAGTTGGACGAACGCGCGAACCGGCTTGCGCACCACCTGGCCGCGCGCGGGATCGGCAAGGGCGATCACGTCGGGGTGTACTCGCGTAACTCCATCGAGGCCCTGGAAGCGATGATCGCGACCTACAAACTGCGTGCCGCGGTGGTCTGCGTGAACTACCGCTACGTCGCCGAGGAGGTCCGCTACATCGCCGACAACGCCGACCTGAAGGCGTTGGTGCACGAACGCGCCTACGCCGACGTGGTCGCCGAGGTGCTGCCGCACACGCCGTTGCTCACCGATGTCATCGTCGTCGAGGACGGTTCCGATCGGGACTACCGCCGATACGGCGGCACCGAGTACGAGGCGGCGCTGGCGAACGAATCGTCGGCGCGTGACTTCGCCGAACGCAGCTCCGACGACCTCTACCTGCTGTACACGGGCGGCACCACCGGCTTCCCGAAGGGCGTGATGTGGCGGCACGAGGACGTGTGGCGGACCCTCGGCGGCGGCATCAATCACGTCACCGGCGAGTATGTCGCCGACGAATGGGAACTGGCCGAGGGTGCCAAGTCCGGGCCGACCGGCATCGTCATGGCGCCGCTGTCGCCGCTGATCCACGGTGCCGCGCAGTGGGCGGCGTTCATCGCGCTGAACTCCGGCGGCACAGTGGTTTTCGTGCCGCAGTTCGACGCGCACGAGGTGTGGCGGACGGTCGAACGGCACAGGGTCAACGTGCTCACCGTGGTCGGCGACGCGATGGCGCGGCCATTGCTCGACGCCTATCGGGACAAGCAGTACGACGTGTCGTCGATGTGGGCGTTGAGCAGCAACGCGGCCCTGTTCTCGCATTCGCTCAAACAGCAGTACGTCGAGCTGTTCCCGCATCTGTTCATCACCGACGTGATCGGCTCCTCGGAGAGCGGCGGCACCGGCCTCGCGGTTGTCGGCAAGGACTCCGACCACACCCAGGGGCCACGGGTGAAGTTCAACGCGCAGGCCGCGCTGATCGATGAGGACGACAACCTGATCGAGCCGAAGCCGGGCGCGGTCGGCCGGATCGCACGGCGGGGTCACGTGCCGCTCGGCTATTACAAGGACCCGGAGAAGTCGAAGACGATCTTCGTCGAGATCGACGGCACCCGCTATGTCGTGCCCGGCGACTACGCCCGCTACGAGGAGGACGGCACCGTCACGCTGCTCGGCCGCGGCTCGGAGTGCATCAATACCGGTGGTGAGAAGGTCTTTCCGGAGGAGGTCGAGGGCGCGCTGAAGTCATCGCCCGACGTGTTCGACGCGCTCGTGGTCGGCGTGCGAGACGAGCGGTTCGGCGCATCGGTGGCCGCCGTGATCGCGCCGCGCAAGGGGGTGACGCTCGATCTGGCCGGGCTCGATGCCCATGTGCGCACCAAGGTCGCGGGTTACAAAGCGCCGCGCGGCTATTGGATCGTCGACGAGGTGATGCGGCAGCCGAGCGGGAAGGCCAACTACCCGGCGGCCAAGAAGCACGTCACCGAGCATCCCGACGAGGTGCGCGCGCCGCGCTGACGGCCGGCCCGGCGATAACGTTCCCGAGCCGGAATTCGGCGTTGCCGCACCGAATGGCACGCCATTGCCGCCGGTGCAACAAGGCATTATCGGCTGCCGCTCGAATAACCCGTGCCGGACATCTTTCGAAGGACGTGTCAGCACACCGTAAACAACGCGTGCCGTTAGCGTGCATATCGGGATTGTTTTGTAGTGTGTGGTGAATGACCGTGCAACTGGCTCGGGGGCAGACATATGTGCTCGAAGCCGAGCACATCATTGTTTCGGTGCGGCACAGCGCCGCTGTCGACCTGTCCGCGTTATTGCTCACCGCGAATGCCATGGTGCGCGCGGACGCGGATCTGGTCTTCTACAACCAGCCGCTCGGTCAGGGCGTCCGACTGATGCCGGGGGAGGACGGCGGTCCGGGTGTGTTGGTGATAGATCTGCGCGCGGTTCCCGTCGAGGTTGCCCATGTCCGCGTTGTCATCGCGCTCGACGACCAACAGGACGGCCTGGGTGAGTATCCAGCCCCTGAGCTGATGATCGAAGACGCTGCGGGAAACCGCTTGTGCGACTACGTGATCGACGATCTCGGCGCGGAGTCGACGGTCGTCGCGCTCGACTTGGACCGGGCCGAACCCGACTGGCAGCTCCGCCCGCTCGGACACGGTTACCACAGCGGTTTCGCCACCCTGGTCACCGCGCACGGCGTCGCGGTGGGGCGCACGCCGAAACCTTCGATGCGGCAGCAGTCCCACGATGCGAACCTGCTCGGCGTCAACCAGGAATTGGCACTGCGCAAACCGGGTGGCGCGGAATTGTCGCATGTGAAGATGGCATTGGGCTGGGACCCGGTCCGTGAACCAGGCCGATTCGGACTACGGGAAGTCGATATCGACCTCGATGCCTCGGCATTGGTGTTTTCCGGAAGCGAACTCATGGACGCCGCTTTTTATGGTCAATTGTCCTCCAAAGACGGATCCGTTCGGCATCAAGGCGACAATCTCACCGGTTCCGGCAACGGCGACAACGAGATGATCGACGTCGACCTCACCCGTATGTCCGCCGAGGTGTCGACGGTCGTTTTCGTCGTCACCTCCTACGCCGGGCACACCTTCGAGCGCGTGAGCAACGCATTCTGGCGCCTGGTCGACGGCAATACCGACGTCGAACTGATCGGCGGCAACCTGCGCGTCGGCGGCAGGCACACCGGCATGGTGGTGGCGAAGGTGCAGCGGGAAGCGGATGTCTGGCGGTTCCACGCCGTCGGCGCGCCCATCCAGGCGGGCCACCCGGTCGAGGCGGCCGCACAGGTCGCGCCCTACCTCTGAGCATCGTCGGCTCCTCGAGGCGCACTAACTGTCGTGCATTGATCCTCGCGGATAGGCCGAGGAGGATGGAGGGCGTGGGCAGCGGTGCGGGTATTCGGGCGAATCCGTGGGTAGCGCTGCGTCCGGACGAGGATGCGGAGCAGGTGGGCACGGATGTGTCGGCGGCCCACGAATCGTTTGTCGAGCGGGGTGAGGCGCCCACGTCGGTGCGGCGGGTGGTCGAGGCGTCCTGGGTGCGCAGCCGTGGCAACGGGATCGATCCGGATCGGCAGATCGGCCGGACGTCGCTGACCGGCATCGAATTGGAGCGCTATCGGCGGATGCATCCGATGTCGTCGGTGCGCCCGGTCGTGCAGACCTTGCTTGTCGAAGATGCCAGGGACACCGGGCTGCTGATCGCGTTGAGCGACGCGCACGGCCGATTGCTATGGGTGGAAGGCGATTCCGCGGCAAAGGATCGGGCGGCGGGGATGAACTTCGTCGACGGCGCGGACTGGAGTGAAGCCGCGGTCGGCACCAATGCGCCGGGAACCGCACTGGCACTTGATCATTGCGTGCAGATCTTCGGCGCTGAGCATTACAGCAGGCTGGTTCACCCCTGGAGCTGCGCGGCCGGCCCGGTGCACGACCCGGCGACCGGCCGGATACTCGGCGCGATCGATATCACCGGCGGTCCGCGCGTCGCGGCGCCGGAAGTGCTGTCGCTGATCAGGGCGACGGTGGCCGTTGCGGAGTCCGAACTCCGGGCACATCCGGTGTCCGTCCGCACGGCGCCACGGGTGGAACTGCTCGGTTCCCAGCCTGCGCTGCTGTTCGGTAATGAACGAATCCCGTTGTCGCGCAGGCATTCAGAGATCTTGCTGTTGCTGATGGAGCATCCCGAGGGGCTCGCGACCGAGCACATCGGTGTGCTGCTGGATGAACGGGACCTCGACGCGGTCACCGTGCGCGCCGAAATCTCGCGCCTGCGCCGGATTCTCGGCGGCACCGCACTGGGCTCGCGCCCCTATCGACTACTGACGGAACTCGATTCGGATGTCGGCGAGTTGCGGCGCAGTCTGCGCCGCGGCGATATCGGCGCGGCCGTCGCGCGCTACCGCGGCCAATTGCTGCCCTGCTCACGGGCGCCCGGCGTCGGCCGGGTCCGCGAATCGTTGCGGGCACGGATGCGGGCGGCCGTGCTGAGGTCCAGGGACCCAGCGATCCTCGGCTGGTGGATCTCGTCCGTCGACGGGCGCGAGGACCGTGGCGCGTGGTCGGCCTATCTTGCCTCGCTCGACCAGGATTCGTCGCTGCATGCCCAAGTGGCCGCGCAGATCGGCATGCTCGATCGGGAGTTCGGCGGTCGGTGATCCATTTCCAACGTTGATGCAACGTTGACGTAATAGTGTCGTGGATCACAGTGCAAACCGCCGTGACCGCTAGGAGTTTTGATGACCGTATTCGCACGTCCTGGTTCGCCGGAGTCCTCGACGAGCTTCCAGCCACGCTACGACAACTGGATCGGCGGCCAGTGGGTTGCGCCGGTGAAGGGTCAGTACTTCGAGAACCCGACACCGATCACCGGTGAAACCTTCTGCGAGATAGCGCGTTCCACCGCCGAGGACATCGAACTCGCGCTGGACGCCGCGCACGCCGCCGCACCGGCCTGGGGCAAGACCTCACCCGCCGAACGCGCGGTGATCCTGAACAAGATCGCCGACCGGATCGAGGAGAACCTCGAGGCGATCGCCGTCGCCGAGGTGTGGGACAACGGCAAGCCGATCCGGGAGGCCCTGGCCGCCGACATCCCGCTCGCCATCGACCACTTCCGCTACTTCGCCGCGGCCATTCGCGCCCAAGAGGGTTCGCTGTCGGAGATCGATAACGACACCGTGGCCTACCACTTCCACGAGCCGCTCGGCGTTGTCGGACAGATCATTCCGTGGAACTTCCCGATCCTGATGGCCACCTGGAAGCTGGCGCCCGCGCTGGCCGCGGGTAACGCGGTGATCCTGAAGCCCGCCGAGCAGACGCCCGCCTCGATCCTGTTCCTGTGGAGCATCATCGGCGATCTGCTGCCGCCCGGAGTTGTCAATATCGTCAACGGTTTCGGCGTCGAGGCGGGCAAGCCGCTGGCATCGAGCAACCGGATCGCCAAGATCGCGTTCACCGGTGAGACGACCACCGGCCGACTGATCATGCAGTACGCGTCGCAGAACCTGATCCCGGTGACCCTGGAGCTCGGCGGCAAGAGCCCGAACATCTTCTTCTCCGATGTGCTGAGCGCCGACGACGACTTCCTGGACAAGGCCCTCGAAGGCTTCACCATGTTCGCGCTCAACCAGGGCGAGGTGTGCACGTGTCCGTCGCGCTCGCTGATCCAGGCCGACATCTTCGACCGCTTCCTCGATCTGGCCGCATTGCGGACAAAGGCGGTGCGCCAAGGTGATCCGCTCGATTCCGAGACGATGATCGGCGCGCAGGCGTCCAACGATCAGCTGGAAAAGGTGTTGTCCTACATCGAGATCGGCAAGGGCGAGGGCGCGCAGCTGGTGACCGGCGGCGAACGCGCGATGCTCGGCGGTGACCTGAACGGCGGCTACTACGTGCAGCCGACCATCTTCACCGGCCGCAATGCCATGCGGATCTTCCAGGAGGAGATCTTCGGTCCGGTGGTCTCGGTGACCTCGTTCACCGACTACGACGACGCCATCTCCATCGCCAACGACACCCTGTACGGGCTCGGCGCGGGCGTGTGGTCCCGCGACGGCGGCACGGCGTACCGCGCGGGCCGCGACATCCAGGCCGGGCGGGTGTGGACCAACACCTATCACCAGTACCCGGCGCACGCGGCGTTCGGCGGATACAAGCAGTCCGGCATCGGCAGGGAGAACCACAAGATGATGCTCGATCACTACCAGCAGACCAAGAACCTTCTGGTCAGCTACGCGCCAAAGGCCATGGGATTCTTCTGATGTCGAGTAGCGAAGCGGGAACGGGCGCCACGGTGAGTGTCGCCCCGCCCCGCTTGGTCGCGACCGTCGGGGCGGCGGCGCTGTTGCGCCGCCTCCGCGACGTGCACGGTGCGCTGATGATGCACCAGTCCGGCGGCTGCTGCGACGGGTCGTCGCCGATGTGTTATCCGTTGGGAGAGTTCATCGTCGGCGATCGCGACATCCTCCTCGGCATCCTCGATCTGCGCCTCGCGGTAGGGGAGGTGCCCGAGAGTCTGCCGTCGGCCGACCTCGACGCGGTACCGGTGTGGATCTCCGGATCTCAGTTCCAGGCATGGAAACACACCCAACTCGTCCTCGACGTGGTGCCGGGCCGTGGCGGCGGCTTCAGCTTGGAAGCCCCCGAGGGTTGGCGATTCCTCAGCAGGGCAAGGGCTTTCACGACAGTGGAGAACGAGGCACTCGACTCGGCGCCACCCGTGGTCGGTACCGATTACGCCGACGGCGTCCGTCCACCGATTCCGGATGCGGCACAGGTCGTGGCGGAGGCCGCGGACGCCTGCCCGGTGCCCGCGCCACCACCCGGCAGGTGATGTCGAATTCGGTTGGCGGCTAAGGCCGAAGCGTACGGCTCGACTGGCTCGTAGCATGGCGACATGCCCGTCGAGCCGTTTCGCCTTGCCGGGGCCGTGGTGGATATCGCGGTCCCGGCACGGTCGACCCGGAGATTGCCTTCGCCTGGGCGCGAATCATGGTGAGCCGTGGGCAGATTCGGGTCGAGCGGCTGGCTGCCGAGGCCAGTGTGCTCGGCCGGTGCTGATTACCGGGACGGGAAGATTTGTCCAAGACACCTGCCGGTGTGCTGGCGATGCTGGGTCTGGAAACACGCGCTCGCAGGAGGTCTAGATGAACGACACAATCAGGATCGAACGGCTGCCGCTCGGTATTCGACTGCTGCATGCCCTGCGAAAGGACCCGGACTGGTCGACGATAACGCCCGAGGAGTTGATCACCTTCCGCGACAAGGCGAACCGCGTCGCGGCCGCGCGCTTCAGCCGGGTGATCACCGGGCTGCCGGATCGCGGCGCGGAGATCCGTTGGCAGGAGGTGACGCTGCCTGATCGCGTGCTCCGGGTCCGGGTGTATCGGCCGTCGGCAGGAGATGGCGGCACCGGCCTGCCGCTCGTGCTGCACGTGCACGGCGGCGGGTTCGTTGGCACGGCCGCGCAATGTGATTGGGCGAACAGTCATCTCGCCGCGCGGCTGCCCGCGGTGGTTGTCTCGGTCGAGCACCGGCTGCTCGCTCCGGGGACTCCGCTCGCCGATGCCGTCGATGACGGCTGGGACGTGCTGCGGCACGTAGTTCAGCACGCTGCCGAATGGGGTATCGACCCGGCACGGATCGCGGTCGCCGGTGAGAGCACCGGCGGGTTGATCGCCGCGCTGGCCGCGATCCGGGCCAAAGCGTCCGGCCTGCACCTGCGGGCGCAGGTGTTGATCAATCCCGCCTGCGATCTGACCGAAACGATGTACGACTACCCCTCGATCGCCCAGCACGCGCACAGCCCGATGCTGACCGTGTCGAAGCTGCGGTTGTTCCAGCGATTGGCCGTCCCGGCGGGAACGGATCGCCGTGCGGTATCGCCCATGCACGCCGCCGACCTGAGCGGCCTGGCACCAGCACTCGTTGTGGTGCCGACCATCGATCCGGTGGCCGATCAGGGCCGCCGCTACGCCGAACGACTACGCGAATTCGATACGCCCGCAACACTTACCGAATATCCCGGAGCGCCGCACGCGTTCATCACGCTGCCCGGTGTGGTGCCACAGGCCAAGGTCGCCCGTGCGGAGATCACCGAGTTCCTCCGTGGTCGCCTTGCTGGAGCACAGTCAGCAGCGGCGGAACCGACTGAGGCGCAGGCGCGATGACGACACATGCGCCGGACGTGCGCCGACAGGGTGACTACGGTCTCGACGGGGATTTCCGTGTGATTTCAGCGCGCTGGCAAGCCATGATCCTTGCCGCGATCGTCGCAGTGCTGATTGCGCTGACGGTGTGCGGCATCGTAATCGGCTCCCTCGTAGTCGCTTTGGTCGCCGGCGTGATCGCACTCGGGCTTGTGCTGTTCGCCGGCTCGTATGTGCACACGAGCCGAGTCGGCAAGTTCAAGGTGTGGGCGCGGATCCTCGGTGATCTCGCCCTGCACGGTGACGAGCAGGTGCTCGACCTAGGCTGCGGTCGCGGCGCGGTGCTGCTGATGGCAGCCGAACTGCTGCCCCGCGGCCGCGCGGTCGGCATCGATCTGTGGCATCCCGACCAGACCGGCAACAGCCCGGACGCCACTCGGCGCAACGCCGAACTCGAAGGGGTAGCCGACCGGATCGAGGTGGAAACCGGGGACATCACGCGACTTCCGTTCGCCGACAACACCTTCGACCTGATCATCAGCAACCTGGTGCTGCACAACATCGCCTCGAACGCCGATCGACGCGCCGCCATTGACGAAGCCGTCCGAGTGCTACGCCCCGGCGGCCGCCTCGCCATCGCCGACCTGTTGGCCACCCACCGATACCGCGCCCGCTTGCGCGAACTCGGCCTGACCGACGTCCGTCGACGCAACCTCGGCTGGCATATGTGGTGGGGCAGCCCGTTTTTCCCCACCAGGCTCGTCACCGCGACCAAGAAGATCTGACACCGTTGCTCGCCTGAATTGATTCTTGCTCGCGTGAGCAAGGCGGGTTACAGTTTTGCTCATGCAAGCAAAAGATGGCTCGGATAAGCAATCCGGGCGCACGTTCACCGAGGCGGGTCGGCGGGTGCAGATCGTGGAGGCGGCGATCGAGGTGGTCGCCGAGCACGGGCTGCCGAACACCTCGTTCGCGAAGATCGCGCAGGTGGCGGGGCTGAGCAGTACCGGAATGATCTCCTACCACTTTCGCGGCAAGAATGATCTGATTCGTGCCGTCGCCGACGAAATCGTGCGCGTGAACACGGAATTCGTCGTCGCCAAGCTCGAGCACGAGGCCGGGTATACGGCCACGCTGCGCGCGTACTTCGCCGCCAACCTGGCATTGCTCGACGAGTACCCCAAGCATCAGCGGGCGCTCGCCAGCATCATCGCCAATGCCAGGCCCGGCGATCCGCAGGTGGTGAGCCTGATCGAGCAGGTCGCCGAGATCGCCCGCGGTCAGGAGGACTGGCTCCGAAAAGGGCAGCGGGCCGGGGCATTTCGCGCCTTCGACCCCGCGATCATGGCGCTCGCCATTCGGTCCGCCCGCGATGCGGCTGTTGCCCGCGCGGGCGACGAACCCGGCTTCGACACCGCGGCCTGTACCCGTGAACTGGCCGATCTCTTCGAACGCGCCACCCGTAAGGAATCGTGATGAACACCGGAGTCGAGATGAACGCACCGCAGGCACTCACCGCCGACCGCACGCAGGAACGCAAGCGCGCCGCCGTCCGCCGCCACCTCATCCGCCAGCTGATCCTGGAGTTGATCCTTCCGCTCGGCGGCTACTACGCCCTGCGCGCGGCCGGGGTGAACCCGTGGCTCGCGCTCATCGCGCCCTCGCTGCTCATCGCGGGACTTGTTGTCTACCACGCGATCCGGGACCGCCGCGTCGAGGCGTTCGCGCTGTTCACCCTCAGCATGATCGTGATCGGCTCGGTGATGACGCTGGTGACCGGAGACCCGCGCACGCTGATGGTGCGCGACAGCTGGATCTTCGGCGTGCTCGGCCTGTGGATGCTTGGCACCCTGTTGACCCAGCGCCCATTCATGCGCACGGCCTCCCGTGCGATCGTTACCGCGAAGATCGGCGAGGAAGGTTACCAACAGTGGGATGCTCGCTGGGACAACGACTCCCGCTTCCGCCACCAGCTACGGGTACTGACCACGGCGTGGGGCGCCGCCTTCGCACTGGACGCCCTGGTGCGGGTTTTACTCGCCTACACCTTGCCGATCGATGCGATACCGCTGGTGAGCACGGTGCAATGGCTGGTCGTCCTCACCGTCCTGCTCGTCTTCCACAACATCTACGTCACCAGGTGTGGGCTGAAGGTCTGAGCCGCGGTTCGATGATGCCCGTGCCGAGACCGCGCTCGACTCTGCTCGATCTGCTCCGGCACGCGGGTGCGGGTCACGGGTCGGGGTATTCTCCGGGACTTCCCCCACTGTGACATCACCCCAGCGGGGTAGCGGAGATCCCCTCTGGAGGTGATGAACTCGTAGGATGTCTTCCCTACGATGGCGATCGTGATTGTCGCCCGCGCTGCTCGCTGCCGCGTCCTGCTCGTCGCCGGGCTGTGGATCCTGCTCGCGTCGGTCGGGATGGCACCGGCGTCCGCCGATTCCGCCGCCGCGGGCGCGGATGTTTCGGTGGCGCAGTCGCTCGGTGATCGGGAACTCACGATCGTGCTCCGCCGGGTGACCAGCGTGCCTGGACCGTTGCGCGTTGACGTTGTCACGCACGCGGGCACGGCCGCCGGAAAGCTCACGCTCGCAGTGACGCCGACGGGGGCCGACTCGAATCTGCCTGCTCCGGGAGCGCCGACCGCCGAGTCCGCTGTCGAACTCGGTGCCACACCCGGGATGTACTCGGCCACTCTCGACATCGACCGGCCCGGCCCCTGGGATCTTGCCGTCGGCGACGGTGTGCGGGTGGCGCGGATTCCGTTTGTGATACCCGCGCAGGTCACCTCGCCGCCGGAACGTCTGGTCTACGTTGGGTTCCTGATCGCCGGTGTGCTGCTGCCGGTTTCGGTGGTGGTCGCGCTGCGCGCCCGGCGCACCGCGTTGGCGTTGCTTCCGGCCGGGGGCATGGTGGCCGGGATCGCCGTGTCGGTGACCGCCGCGCTGCTCTCGGCCTCGTTGCCGCTGCCGCCGCAACCGGGCAACCAGCTCGACCCGACCGTGGCCAACGTCACCGACCCGTATTCGCTGAACCAGCCGATGATTTCGGACTTCTCCCGTCCGCCCGTCCTGCTCACCGTCGAGGGTGATTCGGTAACCGCCGGGCGGCCAGGCGATCTCGACCTGGTGCTGATCGATGCCGCCACCGGAGCGTCCGTGGACGATCTGCTCGTGCACGACAGTGCGCTGATGCATCTGCTGGTGGTCAGCCCGTCCGGCGGACTGTCGCACCTGCATCCGATCCGGACCGGGCCCGGCCGCTATCAGGTTCATCTGACGGCTCCCGAGCCCGGTCGCTACGCGCTGTCGGCGGAGTTGGCTCGTCGCGGAGGTGGTGTCCAAATGGTGCGTGCCGCAGGCGGATTCACCGCTGGGCCGAGTGACGTGGCGCCCCAATCGTCCACCGCGCCACTGCATCTCAGTGCGAACGACAAGTCCGCGTCGATGGTGCTCGCTGGCAATCCCATCACCGTCCGGACCACCGAGGCGGTGGTGGGAAAACCCACCACCGTTACTGCCGAAATCGGTGACGCCGCCGATCTGCAACCGTGGCTCGGCATGGTCGGACATCTGATCATGGCGGGTCCGGTGCCGGAGGGAAGCGTGGATATCGCTGCCGCCGTGCAGGATTCGCCTGTCTGGGGCCACGCGCACTCGATGGGGCCGACATCGATGCAGACCATGTCCGACATGCCGGGGATGAGCGGGATGCATGACATGCAGGGGATGAGTGACATGCCGGGGATGGGTGATGCCGCCGGCGACCGCGGGGTCATGCTCATGCCGCCCGTCAACGGCGAGAGTCCACCCGACGAAACCGTTGCCGCGTACGGACCCGACGTTCCGTTCACCTTCACGTTCCCGGTCGCGGGCCGATACCGGCTCTGGATCCAGGTCGAACGGAACTACACTCTGCTCACCGTTCCCGTGATACTCGATGTCGCGGCAGCGCAGGGGGCATATCGATGAGCACATCTGCAACCCGTCGGCGTTCGCTGGGTATTGGCGTCGCAGTGGGTGTCGTGGTCATACTCGCCGTCATCGGCTGGCTGGTGTGGCCGAGCCCGCACGCCCCGGTCGTGCTGAAAACCGGTACGCCCCAACACCTCGTCACCGTCACCATCGACAGCCTCCGTCTCGGCGACACCGCCGTCGACGTCACCGTCACCGACCGCGCCGGAACCCCGATAGACCATGCGGCAGTACAGGTTCAGGCGATCCAGCCGCTGATGGGGCACGCCGGAGCGTCGGTTCCGGCCGCCGCCACCGGACCCGGTCGTTTCCACGCCACGGCGGTGTCGCTGATGATGACCGGCCCATGGGAACTGCGGCTGTCGATCGACGCGCACAACGGCATAGACCAAGTGACCCTGCCCCTTTGGGTCGGCGGATGAGCCGGGGCCTATCAGCACGAAACATCGGAGCACTACACAGGAGGGACCGCTCGTCATGAGGGTTTCAGCACCGTCCGACACGATCGAAGGCGGTGGCGGGTCGGCGACGTCGACCGTCGACGCCGCGTCCGACAACAGCACCGCGGCCCGGGTCGGGGCATGGGTTGTGCTACTCGGCACCGCCGTCACGTTGGTCGGTCTCAGCTGGGATATCCAGTGGCACAACGACGTCGGCCCCGACACCTTCTTCACGCTGCCCCACCTGTTCCTGTACTCCGGCAGTGCCATCGCCGGCTTCGCCAGCCTCGCGATGGTGCTCATCGCCACGTTCGCCCAACGTGCCGGACGGCCCGTGCCCGCGATGGGCGGCACACCCATCCGGGTGTTCGGCAGCAACCTCACCGCCCCGCTCGGCTACATGGTTGCCGGGGCGGGTGCGGCGTTGTTCCTGCTCTACGGCCTGCTCGATATGCAGTGGCATTCGATCTACGGCTTCGACGCGGTGCTGAACACCCCGTCGCACGTCGCGCTGTTCCTGTCGATCACGCTCACCATGATCGGCAGCATCATGGTCTTCGCGTCCCATCGTGACCATCGCTGGGCCCAGTTCGGCATCGTTTTCGCCATCCCGATCCTGATCACCTTCGCCCCGATCCTCGCCCAGGCGTTGAACAACCTGAATCTGCCCGTCAATTCGACCATCCTCGGTGTGCTGTTCTTCGGGCCGCTGCTGCTTGTCCTCGGTGCGGCGGCGCTGGCCCGCCCCGGTGCCGCCATCGCCATCGCGGCCGCGCTCGGCGCCATTCAGGCGATCCTGTGGTGGTTCTCGCCGTGGGCCGCGGAAACCTACGCCTCGGCGATCGGGCTGCCACTGCGTGACGGTCTGAGCGCTCGTCCGCCGTCGTTGCCCGGCATCCTGCCGATGTTCTTGATCATCGCGGCCGTCGCCATCGAGGGGCTGTTCTGGCTCGCCCGTACCCGAGGCTACGACGCGAACAAGATCGTGCTTGCGGCCGGTTTGGTGACCGGAATCGTTGTCGGCGTGACCTTTCCGCTGCAGTTGCAGTTCACCCACGCCTCGGCACACCTCGCCTTCAGCGATGTCGTGACCTCGACTGTTGTCGCGATCCCGCTCGGCCTGCTCGCCGGTTTCCTTGCCGGGCGCTTCGCCCGTATGTTGCCCATGCCGACGACGGAGGCCGCCCGATGACCGCACTGCGCAAGTTCGCCCTCACCGTGCTGGCCGCGATCACCCTGTCGTTGGTCGCGGTCGGCCCCGCATCCGCATACGCCCCCGTCGATGTCGTGCACACCGAACGGGTCCAGGTCGGCCCGTACGCCATGACCGTCGGCTTCTCCACCTGGCCCATCCGCGCGATGAAGTCCCTGGACTTCACCTTCATGCCCGACGGCGGCATCGACGGCAAATCCGGGACGATCCAGATAGAAGGTCCCGCATTCCATGGCTGGAAACGCGCCGCGCCCCTCGTCCGGCACCCCCGCAAACGCGACTCCTGGGGTCTCGACATCTTGGCCATCAACGACCCAGGTAGCTACGACTTCCGCTTCACCCTCGACGGCCCCGCCGGACACGGCGAAGGCACCCTCGAAGGAGTGCACGTACTCGACCAGCCGGGCCCGCCCCTGTCACTGAGCTGGACGATCGCCTCCCTCCCGCTCCTTGGCCTGATCGCCTTCCTCAGCGTCTCCTGGCGCCGCACCCGCCCCGCCCGTCAACCATTGCCCCTCTGAACTGGCAACATTACGGCTACCCTTCGTACATGATCCTGTTTCTCCTGCCCGCCCGCGACTACGACCCGACCGAATCGGCGGTGCCGTGGGCGGCACTGCGGGGCGCCGGGATCCCCGTCCGCTTCGCCACACCGGAAGGTCGCGTCGCCCTCGCCGACGAACGCCTCGTCGACCAGGGCTTCTCGATACTTTCGCCCTTGCTCATGACCCGCTCGGACGCCCTGCGTGACTACGACCGAATGCGCGAGGACCCCGATTTCCAGTCGCCCCTGGCATATTCGGACGTGGTCGACTCGGAGGTCTCCGGCGTCGTCGTGCCCGGCGGACACGCCCCAGGCATGAAGTCGATGCTCGAATCGACCACCGCCCAAGACATTTTCGGCCGCGCTCTGCTAACCGGAAAGCCGGTAGCGGCGGTCTGTCACGGAGTCCTGCTCGCCGCCCGCGCCAAGGACCCGGAGGCCGGACGTTCGGTGCTGTACGACCGCCGAACCACCGCTGTCACAGCCACTTTGGAACTGTCGGCATGGAACCTGACCCGTTTGCGGCTCGGCAACTACTACCGCACCTACCCGCAAACCGTGCAGGCGGAAGTTACTGCCGCACTGCGTGATCCGCGTCAATTCGTACGCGGACCGCTATTCCCGCAACGTGACACCGCAACGAACCTGAACCGCGGGTTCACGGTCCACGACCGCAACTACCTCTCCGCCAGATGGCCCGGCGACTGTCACCGCCTGGCCGCCGAATACCGGGATCTGGTGCTGGAATATCGAAGCGCCGCACACTGAGTCGAGACGACTGACCGGGCCGGCGCTCACCCGATGGCGGAGAGGTACTCGCCGTAGAAGAAGGACAATCCGATCGCCGAGGCGATCGCGGCCACGAGCCAGAATCGGATGACCACCGTTGTCTCGGCCCAATCGCTGAGTTCGAAATGATGATGGAACGGTGCGATCTTGAACAGCCGATTCCCCGTTGTGCGGAACACGACGATCTGTAGCAGCACCGAACCGATCTCGGCGACGAACAGCGCGCCGACCACGACCATCAGCAACTCGGTCCGGGTGGTGATCGACAGCCCGGCCAGTAGTCCGCCCAGCGCCAGCGCTCCGGTGTCGCCCATGATGATTTTGGCCGGAGCCGCGTTCCACCACAGGAAACCGACACACGCCGCCGCGCCCGAGGCGCAGACCAGCGCCAGATCGAGTGGATCGCGCACGGTGTAGCACCCGGCGCCGGGGTTGGTGGCGCAAGCGTTTTCGTATTGCCAGAAGGTGATGATCACGTAGGCGCCCAACGCCAAGCTCATCGAACCGGCCGCGAGACCGTCCAGCCCATCGGTCAGATTCACCGCGTTGGACCAGGAGATGACCAGCAAGCAGGCGACGAGCAGGAAGACGATCGTCGCGAACGAGATCATGGTGGTGTCGCGGACGTGCGATAGGTCGCGGCTTGCTGGAGTCAACCCGGTGCTGCCGGGGAATCTCAGCGCGAGCACACCGAAAACGATTGCGGCACAGACCTGGCCGATGATCTTCCCGACGCCGGTCAAACCGAGATTGTGCCGCCTGCGGATCTTGAGGAAGTCGTCGATGAATCCGACACCGCCCAGTGCGGTGGCCAGGCCGAGGACCAGCAGACCCGACGCCGACGGCCCGTGCGCGTGGTAGCGGATTCCGATCAGATGTGACCCCAGATATCCGGCCCACATGCCGATCAGGATCGCGAAACCACCCATGGTCGGGGTGCCTCGCTTGGCCTGATGACTCGCCGGTCCCTCGACCCGGATCTCCTGACCGAACCCCTTCTTCGCGAACACCATGATCAGCAACGGCGTCAACAGGATCGACACCACCAACCCGATCAACGCCGCAAACAGAATCTGCCTCATCCGCCCCCCTCCGAGCCCAATTCGGCGGACCTAGCCACCGTCGACACATGTGCGCCGATCAGATGCTAGCCAATGTCAGGACATCGACGCCCCGGTGCTGGTGGGGGATGGGTGGTGAATCGGCCCGGCGCGCACGGGGTGTCGGGCCGGGCCGATGCACGGTCATTGTTGGTTAGGGGTGTTTTCAGCGGTTACAGGCTGCTGCCGGTCGGGGGCATGGCCGGTGCGGGTTGGGGTGCGGTGTTGTCGCGGTCCCAGCCGCCGTCGGGGCGCCGGTGCCAGTCTCCGGCGCCGCGGTCGCGGCAGAAGTCGTCACGATCCCAGGCGTTGCAGTGGTGGTGCCGGCCATCGTCGATGAGCTGCACCGAAGGGCTGGAAATCGCCGTCGGTGCGGCCATGGCGGGTGCGGCAACCATGACCGCGGGCACGGCAACGACCGCGGCGGCCGCGGCCAGGCGGATCCCGATACGACGTCGACGGAATGATTGAACTGGCATAGTGCAATTCCCTTCAGGGCGAACTGAAAATACGCTGTGTGAGCGCAGAGTCGGCCCCTCTCGGGCCGCTCGGCACTCACTACACTCGCCCTGCCTGTGGAACACCCCGGCCGATCGCTGTGAAGTTCCTGAAGCCGGTTCGCGCCGGTGACACCTTCCGCTGCTAGTTCGGTTGGGGGTTGGGGCGGGTGTCGTATTCGGCGCGGGCGGCATCGATATGCGTCAGGTGTGCGACGCTCCACTCCAGCAGGGGCGCGGTGGCGCCGCGCAGGGTCGTGCCCATCGGGGTGAGTTCGTAGCTGACGTGCGGCGGCATGACGTTGTGCACGGTCCGCGTCAGGATTCCGTCGCGTTCCAGGCTGCGCAGGGTGACGGTGAGCATGCGCTGGCTGATTCCGTCGACCTCTCGCTTGAGTTCGGTGAAGCGGCGCGGTCCGTTTCTGAGATTGCGCACGACCAGCAAAGACCACTTGTCCCCGACGATGTCGAGCACTATCCGGGTCCGGCACGCGTTGTCCGGCGACTCGCTGCCCGTCGTGGTCATGGTTACCTCCAAGGAACCGGGGCACCGGAATGTGCCCTATTGCCTGCGGTATGTCGAACGATCATGCTGTTTGTGGTTCCTAAATCATACCGGGTTACGAATGGTAACTCGCGGCTTTTCGTGCGTCGAACAGGTGGTAAACCATGTCAACATTTCTGCTCGTACACGGTGCTTGGCACAGCGGACTGTGCTGGGAGCGGGTCGTGCCGCTGCTGGAGTCGGCTGGACACCGAGTGCTCGCGCCGTCGCTGACCGGCTACGGCGACAAGATGGATCTACTTGGCCCCGAGGTTGGGCTCGACACGCATGTCGACGACATCGTCACGCTGATCGACAAGGAAGACCTCGCCGAGGTTGTCCTGGTGGGCCACAGCTATGCGGGACTGGTCATTTCGTCTGTGGCCAACGAGGTTCCGGACCGGATCGCACACCTCGTTTACCTCGATGCGATGGTCCCCGAGGACGGGGAGACCGCGGTCGACGTTCAGCCCATGAGCCAGCACCTGATCGACCTCGCCGCAAAGTCTGCCAGCCCCTGGCGCATTCCGCCGCTCCCGGAACAGCCGCTGCCCTTCGGCCTGTTCGGGGTCACCGACCCCGCAGATATGGCCTGGCTGCGCACGATGCTCTCCGATCAGCCCGTGCGCTGCCTCCAGCAACCGGTCCGGCTCGACAACCCAGCCATGAACGCGATCGCGCGCACCCATATCCACTGCGTCGGCGCCAGGCCAGCAGGCATCACCCGGCGGCCGGTCCCGGCGCTACAGCCCAACGGTTCTCCGGCACGAGTTCGGGAATTGCCGACCGGCCACGACTGCATGATCACCATGCCCGCCGAGCTCAGTGAACTACTGCTCGAGGTCGGTCGGTAGGTGGTTGTTGCACAGGGCGCTGCTCGCCGCGGGGGTGGCCTGAATCCAATCATACGGTCCGGCAATACTATTCGGCGTCAGTGGATTCTGGCGCAGAGTGCGATATACACTGACCCCGGCAGCGGTGCCCCTGGCGGACCGCGGTGTTGATATCGACCGCCGCCGCGGAACGGATTTGGTTCCAACGGTTCTGGGCGGGACTCGACGAATCCGAATGCGACGGATACTCGCGCCGCGACGAGGGCACCTTCGCCGTCGCCGACGACGAGTCGCTGGCAGCGGTCATCGCCGAGTTCGAGCGCGCAAGCCAACGCTCACGTGCGATCGCGTCCCGCTTCGACCTCGACGACACCAAGGACAACCCCCGCGAGGGAAACGTCAGCATGCGATGGACACTGCTCGCCATGACCCAAGAGTTCGCCAGGCACGCGGGTCACGGCGACATTCTCCGCGAACAGATCGACACTCATCCTCGGCCAAGTCCAGTTGGCCGAGCACTTCGGGGTCGGTGATCGGTCGACCCATGAGGGTGAACGTTCCGCGCCCGGTGTCGGTCAGCATCGCTCCGATGAACGTGTCCGGATCAGCGAAACCAGTTAGCAGGTGGGGGATTTCGATATTCTCCGGCTGGCTGGTCCGCCAGCCTTGAACCACGAATTCCGGCGATGATCGCGACGCGGCGCTTACGTGGATCGGTAAGTTGCTCGGCTTTACTGATGTGGCGCGTTGCGGAGCAGGAGGTTCCTGCCATGTCCAGCAGTGGGTGGTGTCAGCGTCGCGATATGCGCTGGGTTGAACATGCCGGGTCGGGCAACAGCGCTACCGCCGAATGCATACGAGCGGGCTACCGTTTGTTGTCTTCCACTGCTATGTCGAGCACTGGTCTGGCAGCCTGTCCTTGCGGTCCATCGTGTGCTCGCACCGTCTCGGGGTGTGCGGCCCTGTACCGAGCGATCACGCCGTCTATTTCAGCCTGCTGACGCGGCAAACCAGGCTCGGTCCGGAGTTCTGCCGCAATGCGCGTCATGGTCTCTAAGTCGGCTCGGCTGGCTTCGCGCAGGATCGACTCGACCCGCGCGAACTCCGCCGGTTCGAGTCGATTTCGCCATGGGAGACGACCGAGTGCATCACTCATGACCGCACACTCGATCGCAAGGTGCGGCGCAGTACTCCCGCCGCTTCCAGCGTCGATAGGGCGGCCTGCTTCTGTCTGCACTGCACAGACTCGTTATGCAAGTGAATTTGCGAAAGCCTGTGCGCCTCCTCGACACTGAGACGACCAGGGTCGAAACCACAGTGGTCGTAGAAGGGATAGGTGTTCGGGTCGTCGGAGCCGTTCTCGAAGCGCACCGCCACGCGGACCGTGTCGAAGTCGACGTTCATCCCGCAACCACCACCGACCCGTCTGGCCTCGCGAACCCGGACGGGATCGCGACCTCAGGATGGGGCTCCAAGCTCAGCCGGTACATGACCCTATCGCCGGTGAACGCCGTCCGGCCATGCAGCCATCGGTGGTTGTGCAGTACGTACCCCTGTCCTGGTTCGAGGGTGAAGCAGGTGGTGTGCCTTTTGATCGACGCGGTGAGCACGGGCAAGAAACGTGTGATCTCCGGCGAGTATTTGACCAGTCCGTCATTGCGGTAGCGGACTCGTATCCGGCCTCGCTGAGCATGCTCGAAGATCGATCCCAAGTATCCGGCAGCTCCACCGAAAAGCGCTGTCCGCGGTTGAGATAACGCATGCGCTGCTTCCGGATTGTTCATCGCGAGGTCGTTGTACACGCTGCACCCGTCGATCACGACGCACTCACCGCCGGAGTTGCTTTTTCGCCCGCAGACGACGAGCAGAAGTGCGGGTGGTTCCGCCACCCCCGATCGGTCGGTGTGGGGCGAGAGGGCGCCGACACCGAATCCCTCGTAGCCGATCATTTTGGCGATCCCACCCCGGTCTTGGAGTGTTGTCACGCCGTCGTCGTCGCTATCGCGGTGCGCGACGACGCGGCCCAGCGATGTCCCGAGCGTCAATAGTTGGGCTCGAGTACTGATCCTGTCGAAGCGGGCGAACCCGTCGGCAACGAGTCTCGCCGCCCAATCCTGCTGCAAGTCAATCAACATGGCCTAACCGTGCGCTGCGGGTTACGGACACGTCCACTGACAGGCTGTCAACATCAACCATCTGCCTTGGGCCTCGGCCGGTGCTAGCGTCGCGACATGACTGCTTCCGGTTACGTGCCGCACATGTACTCGATCTCGATCAAGGGTGTTGTTGTTCGTGACGGTCAGGTTCTGCTGTTGAAGAATGAGCGCGAAGAGTGGGAATTGCCGGGTGGCAGAATCGAAACCGATGAGACGCCGGAAGCATGCGTGGCTCGGGAAATCACCGAGGAGACACAATGGTCCGTCACTACCGGGCCGATCCTCGACTCATGGATCTACTACATCAACTCGGCTGAGAAGCATGTGTTCATCGTGACCTATGGCTGCTATCCGGACACCGACGCCGAGCCTGTCTTATCGCATGAACATAAAGCGGTCGGATTGTTTCGCGAAGACGAGATAGCGGACTTGAACATGCCAGATGGCTACAAGCGATCCATCTTTACGTGGTTCGCTCAGCTCCGGGCCGCGGAGAACGTCTAGAGGGAACACTATGAGCAGTGACAGGTGCCAGGCCTGTGGCGTCACCATCAGCCGCTACGCGAGTGAGCCTGTGTGTCCCACCTGTGCCGCGAACACCAGTGTGGTCAGCCAGACCGTTGTCCGTCCTGCTCCGATCGCGTCCGCCATTTGGTTATGGGCTGCCCCTGAGGCGGCAACCGCGATGGCGAGTCGTGACCTACCGACGATCCTTCGCGCCTACCGCCGCATCAACGGATTCAACCAAACCACATTGGCCGATCTACTCGGTTACGACAAATCCTATGTGTCGATGCTCGAAACCGGCCGCCGCGCAATTACTGACCTAGCTTCGCGCCGCCACATCGCGGCGAGGTTGGGATTACCTGCGCACGTACTTGGAGTGACCGATACCGACGATGCGGAATATCGGGCCATGGTCCAATTCGGCGACAGCACAGTACGACTCGCTGAGATCGCCCGAAAGGCCGG
This sequence comes from Nocardia sp. NBC_01499, assembly GCF_045040275.1. Lineage (NCBI taxonomy): Bacteria > Bacillati > Actinomycetota > Actinomycetes > Mycobacteriales > Nocardiaceae > Nocardia > Nocardia sp. NBC_01499. Next base: position 9,062,035 of record NZ_CP109426.1, read on the forward strand.
GCACGCCGTCGAAGCCGTTAACGAGCTGTGGCCCCTCGTCGCCCGATTGGAAACCAGGGCGGCAGAGGGGCGGATGGACCGCGACAGCCTCATCTTGCTTGCTCAAGCCCGCGCAGCCCTCGGCGTCTCGCTCGGTACGGTCCTGCCCGAAGAACGCCTGTCCTCGGCGGCCCGATGGACAGGGCAGGCGGTTAGGGTGGCTGCCCACCTCGAAGACCCGGCGTTCTACGCACACACCCTTCGCATGCACGGCAACGAGTTACGGAAAGCCGGCCATGTCGGCGCAGCGGTCGCCCGACTGGAGCATTCGCTAGCGTTATCGGTCGAGCCCGCAGACCAGGGCTCGACTCTTGCGTTCCTATGCCGAGCCACTGGTGAGCTCGGCGACGGCGACCGATTTGACGCTGTCCTGCAACACTATCGGCAACTGCTCGATCGAAATACCTTTAGTGGCTTATTATTCCAACCGTTTACATTGCGTGAGATCGAGCTGCGAGGCTTACTCGGCACGGGTCGCGTTGCTGAGGCCGGTCGACTTGTTAACGTCATGGTCGGCTCACCTTCCGCTCCGCAGTGGCGCATCATCGAGCGGGTGACGACCGGCGAAGTGCTGGTTGCGGTCGGTGAGTCCGACGCTGCCGCCGAGGCTTTCCGTGATGCCATCCAGGCGGCTGGGCAGCACCGCTTACCGCATCAGATTCAGCGGACAATTCGGGCAACGATCAAGACCGGTATGCGTGAACTGGCCGCCGAAGCCGAAGCGGCACTGCGGCGAACCCGACGGCTGTTGCACCACGCTGATTTGAAGGGGTAGGGATTGATGATCGACACCACGGAGCTGGCGGAGCTCACCCTCGCTGCCGAGCGTGATGGCGTGCAATAACTTATTGTTGGCGCCGTCGTCCAGGGCGACTCAGGGCAGCGGAGGACTGGTCGTGGATCGGTTGTCCGACAGCGTATTCGGTGGGGAGCAGCAGCCGGAGCTGGGCGATGCGCGGTAATGCGCGGCACATGTCGAGCCGGTCAAGCATCCAACGATCGGACGTGTGGTGGTTCGTTCAGGATGTCGCATGCTGGGTGGGTGTCGTCGCAGTGGGACATCGCGGTGCGATCGAGGGTGACGGTTACTGTTCCGGCACTGTCGATTTCGGTGCGGCGGTTGCCTCGCTTCTCGTCCACGAGCACGGTGGCGAGGTTGGTGCGGCCGGGGGGAAGTACTCGGACGGTGATGTGTCCGTCTTGGGTGTTGTCGAGTTCGCGGGTGGCTAGGTGGCGGACGCGGGTGCTGAGCAAGGGGGATGCCGCGTCGAGGCCGCCGTCATCGAGCAGCATTACCTCTACGCCGCGTTGGCGTGCGGCACGTGCCGCGGCGAGGAGTTCGGGGGTGGACAGTTGGGGAGCGCGGAGTTCGTCGCGGAGTTCGGCTTCGAGCAGACGACATTCTTCGCGTTCTTCGGGGTCGAAAGGCACTGCGGCGGCGATGCGTTCGAGCATCGGGCGGGCGCGCCGGTCGAGCCGGTTGAGTTGACGTTTGCGTTCGGCGTTCTGCGCGTCGAGCCTGGCTTGTTTCACCGCGCGTGCGGTCGATTCGATTTCGAGCAGGTGTAGCGATCGCAGGGTCGGGCGCATGATCGCGGCGAAGGCAGCGGCGATGGCGACGTTGACCAGCGGCACGACCGCCTGCACATAGGCGGTCGGTTCGCCGCCGGCGGCGAGGACGATGGCGAACCAGGTTGCCGCGGTTCCCGACCAGGCCAACAGGTTTCGGCCGCGCAGCACGAGCATCGCGAGCGCGCTGCCCGCGGTGTACGCGATCCACACGCTGGTGTGCGCACGGAGTTCGGCGGCTACCTGGTCGTTGGCGATGAAGGTGGCGATGGCACCGGACGAGGCGACAAAGGCCGCCGCGTACTCGTGGATCGGCTTGCCGGTGTCGAGCACGACGACGACGGTGGCGGCGGCGATGATCACGGCGGCGGCGACCAGCTGCCCGGAGATCGGCAGGCTGGCTCGGTGCACCGAGCGGATCACCACGGCGGCGTCGGTGGCGAGCACAACGGCGATGATCGTCACCATGGTGGAGCGGTGTTCGCTGAGCAGTCGGCTCAGGTCGCCGTCGTCAGCTGTCATCGGGTGCGTTCCATTCCAATGCGACTCGGGTGCCGGCGCCGGGACGGGACTCGATGGTGGCGCGCCCGCCCGCCTCTCGCATCCGCTGCACGATGCTCAGCGTCAGACCGAGCCGGTTGGCCGCGACCAGGGCCGGATCGAATCCGGCACCGTCGTCGGCGACAACGACGCTGATGCCGCACGCGCGCGCCACGATCGTCAATTGCCGTAGCACCGCGCGTCCGGGAACGTCGGCGTGCTTAACGCTGTTGCGGACGGCTTCGGCGGCGGCTTCGGCGAGTGCGGTGACAGTCGCGGCGTCGATGCGCAGGTCGGCCGAGCTGTAGTCGTGCCGAACCTGAACGCGCAGTTCGGCATCGGTGGCGTCGACCACTTCGCGCCCGATCCGCTCGATCGCCTCGAGATCGGTGCACAGATCGTTGACGCGCCCGATGGCCGCGAACTGGCCGAGGGCTTGATTGGCTTGCCGCGCAAGCATGCTGGGGCAGCCGCCGCGGGACATGTCGAGCAGGGTGGCGAGCACCTTGTCGTGGATCACACCGGCGAAGCGCGCCCGCTCACGGGCGCGTGCTTCCTCGGCCGCCGCGAGCGAGGCCTGGTGGTGTGCGCGCGCCCGTTCCTTGTCGAGCAGGCGTGCCGCGCGGCGGGCAGTTTCGGCGATGTAGACGAAGGTCACGGTGATGCCGATGATGCGAATCGAGGTGAGCGCGAATTCGCGCCAGCCGAGGTCGCCGGTGGCCTGCCCGGTCGACGACGCGGCAAGCAGCCCGATGATGACGACGTAGATCGAGGTCGCCGGGGTCCGCCAGGCCAGCGTGGCCGCGACCCCGCCGAGCGGAACCATCCGATAGATCCACTCCACATCGTCGGTGATCTGACCGGGGCGCACCGCGAGTCCGGACAGCGCGACGGCCACCGCGAAAACCGTTGCGTGCGTTGCCGCGATGCATCGAACAGCGGGCAGCGCGACCCGCAGGGCGGTCGCGGCAAGCAGCAGCGCGGTGCCGAACACACCGAACATCGCCACCGTGGTCCACCAGTTCGGGAAGTACCGCGACTGCCTGACGATCTCGGCGGCGTCGCCGGCGCCGAAGATCCACACGCCGACGCCGAGCGCGAAGATGAGGATGCGATCGATCTGTTCGGTGGCCACCCGGCTGATCGAAGTCCCCTGGCTGCGGCGACCCGATAACGCGGCCACCGTGCGGCCGAACAGCGACGGCGACAGCGACGTCATCGCGGTTCGCTGACCTCGATCCTGGACCGATCGCGGTGCGCCGCCTGCTTTCTCGGCGTGTACACGGCCCGCGCCTCGCGCTTCGGGCGCAGGTTGATCGTCAACTTCATCGCGACATCACGGTCGATGCGCACCATACCGCCGCTGAGCAGCAGCGAGGTGAAGATCTGGCCCTCGAGCAGGGCGAGGGCGGAACCGATGCACACGTGCTCACCGGCACCGAAAGGCAAGTAGGACAGTCGTTCCCACGACCGGTCCGCTTCCTTGGCGAATCGATCGGGGTCGAATGTCGCCGGATCCGGGTACTGTCGTGCCGAACGATGCATGACGTACGGGGCGACGAACACGATCGTGCCCTCGGCGATCGAGTAGTCGCCGATCCGCGTTGCGCACGCGGCCTCGCGCAGGAACGCGGGCGACGGTGGATACAACCGCATCGACTCCTTGAACACCTGTAGGCAGTAGGGGAGTTCGGCCAGATCCGCGGCCGTCGGCGTCGCACCGCCAAGCACGCGGTCGGCTTCGGCGGCGGCACGCTCGGCGATATCGGGGTGCCGCGACAGCGCGTACGTCGTCCAGAACATCGCGTCGGCGCTGGTCTCGTGCGCCGCCGCCCACAGGTTGATCACCTCGTCGACGAGCCGGTCCTCGCTCATCGGCGCGCCATCTCGGTCGCGCTGAGCGAGCAGCGCTGACACGAGGTCGTCTTGTCCGTCGGGGTTGCGGCGCCGCGCATCGATCATTCGAGCGGCCCAGTCGCGGACCAGGGCGAGATCTTGAATGAAGTCGCGATTGCGTTTCGTCGGAATGTTCAACGGCGCGACGATCGGTCGCGACATCGCCCGCATTTCCCAGTCGAAGATTCTGGTCGCCGCGTCGACCACATCCAGATGGTCGTCGAGCGGCTCGTCGATCAGCAGTCCGGCGACGACATCGTGCATCATCGCCTGCACCCCGGCGAGCAGGTCGATCTCGCCCACCGCCTGCCACCGCCGCAGATGTGCCTGCATGCGGGTCGCCATCACGTCGACGTATTTCGGCACCCGCCGAGCGGTGAACAGCGGCGCGACCATCGCGCGCTGACTGCGATGCACCTCGCCCTCGGAGATGATCAATCCCTCGCGCAGCGCTGGCCACAGTGTTCCGGTCACCGCCCGCGCCCGCCGGAATTCCGTGGCGCGCGATACCAGCACCTCATGGATCTGCTCGGGTCCGGTCACCAGCACGGCCGGAAACATCCCGATGCGAAACCCGGCCACCGGGCCCTGTTCGTCGGCAAGCCGGCCCATGACGGCCAGCGGATCATGGAACCAGCGCAGGGTTGTACCCAGGCCGAGCACGCCACTACGTCCGTGGTCGAGTAGCTCGCCTTTTCCCGCCCGATCATCGTTCACTGACGATTCCTCCCGTGGTTCGTCATCGAAGTCAGAGCGATTCGTCAGCCCCGCCGCCCCGGTGTTAGGACGTCTGACGAGCAATCTGTCTCTGCCGGATGATATTTGGGCGACGGCCGGTAGTCATGCCCGTAGAAGTGGGGTCCCGTGCGCGTTCCGGCGCTGTTTTCCCAGGTCGGCAACCTCCGTGAGATGTGTTCCACGGCAGCGTGTTCGGGGTGCGCGACGTCCCCGAGTTAAGTGATAGGATGATTGATCTTAGTTTAGCTAAACAGTTGCTGGTCTGCGTGTGTTGCCTAACCTGATGAAGGAAAAACAACTCCATGGCTGTCATGCTGCAATCGGGAGAACAGCGCGGTACCACCACGGTTGAGAAGCCTCGGGTCCCGCGCGAACTCGCGATACTCGGTGCCGCGATCGTGTTCGCCTGCGTTTCCGTCGGCGCCTGGCTGGCATTCCTCCGGCCGAACTGGGATATGTACTGGCACCAGGTCGACCTGCAGGTTTATATGTGGGGCGGCTCGATGGCCGCGCTGCATCCCGAGTTGCTCTATGACGGGCGCGGCCCGCTGGGCCTGCCCTTTCTCTATCCGGTGTTCGCCGCGTGGATCTGCGCGGAATTGGCCCAGTTCCCGATCAACTATGTCGGGACGGGCATTGTCATCATGACGACGACGTCGCTCGGAGTTAGCGTGTGGAGTGCCGGTGTGCTCCAGCGTCGACGGCGCGGACTCGTCCTGGTCGCGATGACCATCGCCGTCGGTGCCGCGGGGCTGTGGCTGGAGCCGGTTCAGCAGACATTGCAGTTCGGGCAGCTCAGCGTGATTCTCATGGCAATGGTGCTCGCCGATCTCGCCATCCCCAAGAACCGTTGGTATCGCGGCATTCTCATCGGCATCGCGACCGGCATAAAGCTGACGCCCGCCGTCTTCGTCGTCTATCTGCTTGTCACCCGTCAATTCAAGGCCGCTGCCGCGGCGGGCGGCGCCTTTGCCGCAACGGTCGCGATCGGCTTCTGGTATCGGCCGACGCAGGCGTGGCAGTTCTGGACGACGACGATGACCTCGCAGAACCGGATCGGCTTCGCCTATGTGCAGAATCAATCGATCAACGGGCTGTTCGGTCGTCTGCAATGGTCGACATGGGAGGACAGCAGTTCCTCGCTGGTGTGTGCCGGACTGTTGGGGATCGCCGGAATAGCCGCCGCCCGAATCGCTTACCTGCGCGGCGACGAACTGCTGGGCGCGCTGCTCGCGGCCACCGTGATGCTGCTCGCCTCGCCGATCTCCTGGACCCACTACTGGGTGTGGATCGTTCCGGCGCTGATGTGGGTGTTCCACGCGTTGCGTGATCGTTCGCTCGGTGTGCGGATCGCGGTTCCCTCGGTGATCTACCTGTTCGTATTCGCGTGGCCGATGCGCATCGATCGGGTCGGCTGGTGGGATCCTGACCTACCCCTGCTGCCGCAAGGGTTGGTCTGGGCGGTACCGCAGACCAATGGCCGCGAATACCGTTGGACACTATGGCAATTCCTGCTCGGCGACTCTTATACCTTGCTCGCCGTCGGCGCGCTGCTCGCCGCGTGCGGCTGGCTGCTGCTACGCAGGCCACGGAACCCCGAATCCACATCGGGCATCGAGCCGGATTCCGTGGTCGTGGTGAGTTCGATGACTACCGAAGAGATCACGGGTTCCCGTGGTCGTGGACTGCGTCGGCGCAGAGTCGGGGCATCGGTCGAAGTGCCTGCGGAACAGCGGGATTCAGTCCCGTTGTAGCCGGGACGGCGTCGGCGGGTATTGCTCTCTGCCAGCCTGGGTATCGACCTCGCGAATCTTTAAGTACGAAACCGTAGCTACGGATGTGTACTTAGAATACAGTGACGGCTGCAACGTCGGTACTGCGTGGAAGGAAACCCATGGCTGAGTCGGGGAAAAGGGCCGTCGACCCGTCGCTCTTGCCGGTGGTCGATGATCAGGCGATCTTCATCGACGCACCCGCGGCGGTGGTCTGGCGGGAACTCGGCGTGGTAGTCGGGCAGCTGGGTTCTCGTGGTGTCGAGGTCGGCGGTCGATTGCTGGGTGTCCGGCCAACCGTTGCCGGGGGCGACCCGCTGTTCGTCGGTTCGACACTGCCCGGCTTCGCGACAGTGCGCGCGGAACCGTGCCGGGAGCTCGTATTCCATGGGCAGCACCGGTTCTCGCGATATGTGGTCACCTTCCGGCTCGCGGCCGAGGGCGCGCGGACAATGCTGCACGCCGAGACGCGTGCCATTTTCCCCGGCGTGATCGCACGCCTCTACCAGGCGGTCGTGGTCGACTCGCGATTGAGCGAATTCGGCACCCTCGCCATGTTGCGCAAGATCCGCCGCCGGGCGCGGGGGTAGGCGTGCTGAGCTTCGATGATCGTGTTGTCGAAACCGATGTCCTGATAGTCGGTTCCGGCCCCGCGGGCGCGGCGGCGGCGTTGTTTCTGTCGACGCTCGGCGTGCCGAACATCATGATCACCAAGTATCGATGGACGGCCAATACGCCACGCGCGCATATCACCAACCAGCGGACGATGGAGATCTTCCGCGACCTCGGCATCGAGGACCAGGTGCTGGCCGAGGCCACGCCGCACGCGATGATCGGCGACACGGTCTTCTGCACCTCCCTCGCCGGTGACGAACTGGGCCGCATCCTCACCTGGGGAAACCATCCCACGCGCCACGCGGACTACGAACTCGCCTCGCCGTCGATGAATTGTGATATCCCGCAGACCTATTTGGAACCGATCCTGGTCAAGAACGCGACCGTTCGCGGCACACACACCCGCTTCTCCACCGAATACCTTTCGCACACACAGCATTCCGATCATGTGGCAGTTCGGGTAGCGGACCGGCTGCTCGGAGTCGAGTACACGATCGTGGCCAAGTACCTGATCGGCGCGGACGGCGCGCGGTCCCAAGTCGCCGCCGATATCGATCTGCCGATGCAGGGCCGGATGGACATCGCCGGATCGATGAACATCACCTTCAAGGCGGACATGGGTGACCTTGTCCGCGAACGCCCTTCGGTCCTGTACTGGGTCGTGCAACCGGGATCGAATATCGGCGGCATCGGTGCCGGTCTGGTCCGCATGGTTCGGCCGTGGAACGAATGGCTGATCGTCTGGGGATACGACATCGACGGGCCGCCACCGGAGGTGACCGACGAATCGGCCACCCAGATCGTCCGCAACCTCGTCGGTGTCCCCGATCTGGCGGTCGAGATCACCGGAAAGTCGTTGTGGGGCAATAACGAACAGTTCGCGACGCGACTGCACACCGGCCGCGTCTTCTGCGCGGGCGACGCCGTGCACCGGCACCCGCCGAGCAATGGTCTCGGCTCGAACACCTCCATCCAGGATTCCTACAACCTCGCCTGGAAGATCGCCGCGGTACTCTCGGGCACAGCGGGTCCGGCACTGCTGGAGACGTATTCGGCGGAACGGGCGCCGGTCGCCGAACAGATCGTCCGGCGCGCCAACAAGTCCAGCCGTGAATTCGGCAGGCTCTTCGAAGCCCTCGGCATCGACAAGGCCGAGACACCGCAGGAGATGGCCGCGCTGATCGAATCCCGCAAGGACAACACCCCGGCGGGTGCCGCCAAGCGACGCGCGATCAGCGAGGCCATGGCGATCAAGAACTACGAATTCAATGCGCACGGTGTCGAATTAGGGCAGTGCTACGTCTCCAGCGCGGTGGTCGCGGACGGCAGTGAGCGCCCCGCGTCGACCAGGGATCCCGAGTTGTACTACGAGCCATCGACTTTCCCCGGAGTTCGGTTGCCGCACGCATGGGTGGGGGACAGCAGCAGCAAGCACTCCACCCACGACCTGGCCCCCTATGGGCAATTCACCCTCTTCACCGGAACCACCGGCGACCGCTGGATCACCGTGGCGGAGAAGGTCGGTGAGCAACTCGGTATCAATATCAAGACCGTCGTGATCGGACCTGGAAACCACTACACGGACCTCTATTTCGACTGGGCCGACCTGCGCGGTGTGGCCGAGGACGGTGCGGTGCTGGTGCGCCCGGACAAGCACATCGGGTGGCGATCCCCCGTCATGCCCGCTGATCCGGAGACGGCGCTGATCGAGTCCCTATCTGTCATCCTGAGTCGAGGGAGCCACACATGAGCATGCGTTTCGAGCACGAAACCCTCGGCCAGCGAGTGCTGTTCGGCACCGGCGTCGCGGCCGCGCACCTCGCCGCGGAGATCGCCAGGCTGAAAGCGCATCGGGTGATGGTGATCGCGGCCGAATCGGAAGCGACCATCGCCGCCACCCTGACCGAAGATCTCGATGTCGCCCTGGTCTATACCGACGTTGCGCCGCACGTGCCGATCGAGAAGGCCGCGAACGCGCGAAAGGCCGCGAATGACGCCGATATCGACCTGCTGGTCTGCATCGGCGGCGGGTCGACCACCGGTCTGGCCAAGGCGGTCGCCATGGTGCGGCAGGTGCCCATTGTGGCGATTCCCACCACCTATGCCGGTTCCGAGGCCACCAATGTGTGGGGGCTGACCGAGGCAGCCAGGAAGACAACGGGGGTGAACAACGCGGTCCTGCCGGTCACGGTGATCTATGAGGCGCAGTTGACGCTCACGCTGCCGGTCGCGTTGTCGGTGGCCTCAGGGCTGAACGCGCTTGCGCACTGCGTCGATTCGATGTGGGCGCCCAGGGCCGACCCGATCAATCAGGCGCTGGCGATCGAGGGGGTGCATGCGCTGGCCTGGGGTCTTCGGCTGGTCGTCATGGACCCCGAAGGCGCTGTCGGACGCGAAAGGATGCTCTACGGCGCCTATCTCGCCGCGGTCGCGTTCGCGTCCGCCGGTTCCGGTATGCACCACAAGATTTGCCATGTCCTCGGTGGCGCGTTCGGCTTGCCGCATGCCCAGACTCACGCCACCGTGCTGCCGCATGTGCTCGCGTTCAACTCTGCCGCAGCCCCGGAGGCCGAGCAGCGTCTCGCCGACGCGTTCGGAAGCATCACCGCGACAGGCGGACTCGACAAGCTCCGGGCCGATGTCGGCGCGCCGACGGCACTTCAGGACTACGGACTGACCGAAGACGATATCCCTGAAGCGGTACAACTGATCCTGCCGCACATCCCGGCGAGCAACCCACGCCAGGTCACCAGCGGCAACCTCGACGAACTGCTCCGCGCGGCGTTGACCGGCGCGGCGCCGGGACGATAGGAGCGGCACCATGACCGAGTTCAGCACTGCGGCACAGCCGATCTCGCCGCAGCAACATGACGTCGAGGACACGCTCGTCGAGACCGTCCTTGCGTCCTTCGGCAATGCCGACGACGAGCGGCTCAAGTTCTTGATGCGGTCGCTGACCGGACACCTGCACGCCTTCATCCGCGAGGTGCGGCTGACCGAGGACGAATGGCACACGGCGATCGAATTCCTCACCGCCGCTGGTGAAATCACCGATGAGAAGCGTCAGGAGTTCATCTTGCTCTCCGATGTCCTCGGCGCCTCCGCGCAGTGCATCGCGGTGAACAACCAGGCATACAAAGGCGCGACGGAGGCGACCGTGTTCGGTCCGTTCTTCGTCGAGAACGCTCCCCGCATCGAACTCGGTGGCGATATCGCCGGTGGTGCGTCCGGCCAGCCGTGCTTGGTCGAGGGAACCGTCACCGACACCGAAGGCCTGCCCGTGCCCGGTGCCCGCATCGAGGTGTGGGAGGCCGACGATCAAGGCTATTACGACGTCCAGTACGCCGACGGCAAGGTATTCGGCCGGGCCCAGCTGTTTTCGGATGCCAATGGCGAATTCCGGTTCTGGGGGCTCACTCCGACGCCGTATCCCATCCCACACGACGGCCCGGTCGGCATGCTGCTCGAGGCCGTCGGCCGCTCGCCGGTCCGCGCCGCGCACCTGCATTTCATGGTCTCCGCCGAAGGATTGCGCACCCTGGTCACCCATATCTTCGTGCGCGGTGACGAATTGCTGGACCGGGACAGTGTTTTCGGCGTGAAGCAGTCCCTGGTCAAGGAGTTCATCGAGCATCCGCCGGGTACCCCGACGCCGGACGGGCGCGATCTCGGCAATCGAGCATGGTCGCAGACCCGCTTCGACATCGTCCTCGCCCCCAGTGGCACCTGAGAACTCAGGCCCGCAGAGCCAGATCGAGGAAGTCGAAGAATTGCTGCGTGATGGTGCGTGTATCGGCGGCGCCGATGAATTCGTGGTCGGTGAACTGGTAGTCGAAGAACAGCGTGCGCACTCCGGTATTTCTCAGCGCGGTGTTCAACTCGACGCTCTGCCCGAATGGCACCAGGTGATCGATAATGCCGTGCTGGAAGAGAAACGGCGGGTCGTCGCTGCTCGCGTAGGTGACAGGGCTGGCCGCGCGGGCCAAGTCGGGGCACTGCGAGGGGGCGCAACCCAGGTACCTGTGTTCGGGGGAGCCTTCATCGTGCGCGAGACCGCCGGGGATGGCCTGGCTGTTCATCGTGGTGAAATCAGTCGGCCCGAACCAGTCCGCCACCGCTTGCACCCGGGTGGAATAGCCGGGGTTGCCGCCGTTGCCTTCGAGTTCGGGGATATCGCCGGTGGTGCCCAATATGGCGGCCATGTAACCGCCCGCCGAATCTCCCCATGCGGCGAACCTGGCGGGATCGAAGCCATAGGTGCCGGCATGCGCGCGGAGCCAGCGCACCGCGGCCTTGACATCGAAAACCGGAGCGGGCCATTGACTTTGCGGACTCAGGCGATAGTCGACACTGGCCACGGCATACCCGCGCTTGTTGAGCGCGTCGGCGATATCGGCCACCGATCCCCACGGGAGCGGGGCGCCCATATTGGTCCGATCGCCGAAGAAGAACCCGCCGCCGTGGAAATAGATGACCAACGGCGCGGGTCCATCGGGCCGAGTACTCGGCAGATACAGATCGAGGAGCTGTGGAGTTCCCGCTTCTTCGGTGTAGGCAATGCCGGATAGGTGTCGATCAGCTGGTGCGGTGTTCGCCGTCGCGGCGGTGCAGCCGAGCGCTGTCGTCGCTGCCAGCAGCAGAGTCGCCGTGAATCGGAGGAGGGGCCTGCGGAGGATCATCATGTCGAACTTTTCTGTCGAAGGCATGCGGAGTCTGCGGCCCGTATCTGAACGGCCGGGATCGATGAGGAATCAGGGTAAGTCTTGCAATGCGGCGCGGATCACATCGAGAAACCACGACTGGGCGGCGCTGCGGCCCGGTGGTCGGCGGGTATAGACGGCGACCTCGACGGGCTCGATGTGCCACGGCAGTGCGAAGGTTCGGACCCGATGTGTGCTGGCCATCGCGCAAGCGATGCGTTTCGGCACGATGGCGACGTATGTGGTGTCCTGCACGACGTAGGGCAGCGTGGCGAAGCGCGTGACGCGGACCGAGATTCGCTCTTCCAGCCCGTACGCGCGCAAGGCATGGCGCGGCGCGGGATGACCGGTGGTTCCTTCGACGACGATATGTCGTTCACCTCGGAGTTCCGCGTCGGTCGCGGAGGCACCGCGCAGCCGAGGGTGGTCGGCCGCGACCATGCCGACGTAGTCCTCGGTGAACAGCGGTACCCGGTGCAGGCGCACCGAATCCAGCACCGGGCTCGCCACGATCGCGTCGACCTGGCCTCGGGTGAGTTGATCCGCCGCCGTCTCGGTATCGAACGCGTGTACCTGCAAGGTCGAGTCGGGCGCGCGGGCGCAGAGTTCCGCGATCACCAGCGGCAGCGAGTTGACCTCGCCGAGGTCGGTGAGCCCGATGGAGAAGCTGACCGGGCCCGATGCGTCGAATTGTGTTGCGGCGCCGATGGTTACATCGAGCTGCTCGATGGCGGTGCGCAGCGGCGGATACAGCCGCTCGGCCTCCGAGCTCGGGACGAGCCCGCCAGGACCGCGCACGAACAGCTCGTCGCCGAGCCGCCTGCGCAGCTTGCCCAACCCGTAGCTGACGGTGGGTTGGGTGACGCCGAGGACGTCGGCCGCCGCCGTCACGCTCCGTGTCTCGTAGAGCAGGACGAAGGTCCGGATGAGGTTGAGATCGAACTCGGCGCCCATAGATCACCTCTATGTAGATATGAAAAAACATCTATTGGATTTCTGATGTGGCCGATCGTAGCGTGATGGCAATCACGCTTGCTTCTCCAGAAACGAACTGCATATGAAGACGTTGTTGTCCTGGTCCGCCGCGCTCTGTTGGCTGACCGTCCTGCTGGAGGGCTACGACCTCGTCGTTCTCGGCGCCGTCATTCCCACGCTCATCGATCAGCATCACCTCGGATTCACCGCCGCCAGTGCGACTTTCGCCGCGACCATCTCGCTGGTCGGGGTGGCCATCGGCGCGACGGCCTCGGGACCGATCGCCGATCGCTATGGCCGCCGCCGCATGCTGCTCGTGTCGATCGCGGTGTTCTCCCTGTTCACCGCCGCCGTGCCGCTCGCGGGGTCGGTGAGTGTGTTCGCCGCGTTCCGGCTGATCGCCGGACTCGGGCTCGGCGCGTGCCTGCCGACCGCGCTGACCCTGATGGCCGAGTTCATGCCGCCGCAGCGGCGGGCCTTCGCGAGCACGATCACCATGACCGGCTACCACACCGGCGCGGTGCTCACCTCGCTCGTCGCGCTGCGCCTCATCCCGCACTGGCAGCCGCTGTTCTACGGCGGTGGTCTGGCCGGGCTGCTGCTGCTTCCGGTGATCTGGGCCAAGCTGCCCGAGTCCGCGGCCTACCTCGCGGCCAAGGACGCACCGACCCGGGTGCGGCCGACGGTATTGCTGCGACCGGTGTATCTGCGTGCGACGCTGGGGGTTTGGGTCGGTTCGTTCATGGGGCTGCTGCTCGTCTACGGCCTGAACACCTGGCTGCCGAAGTTGATGCGCGACGCCGGATACAACATGTCCACCTCGCTGACCGTGCTGCTGATGTTGAACATCGGGGCGGTCATCGGCCTGCTCGCGGCGGGGACACTCGCCGATCGGCGCGGCATCAAACCGACGATCCTGGTGTGGTACGGCGCGGCGGCGATCTTCCTCGCGCTGCTCAGCATCAAGATTTTGAGCACCGTGCTGCTCAACGCGCTGGTACTCGTCACCGGCATCTTCGTCTTCTCGGCCCAGGTACTCATCTACGCCTACGTGACCCAGGCCTATCCCGCCGAGATGCGCGCCACCGCAATGGGATTCGCCGCAGGCGTCGGACGCCTCGGGGCCATCTTCGGCCCGACGGTCACCGGCTGGCTCATTGTCGTCGGCTCCGCGAACCCTTGGGGTTTCTATCTTTTCGCCGCGGTGGCGGGCATCGCGTTGCTCGCCATGGCCGCTGTTCCGCGCACCACCGTCGACGGCCTCGTCCCGGTCGAGTCCGCCGCCCGAGGAGTACGTCCGGCATGAAGACAACCCGCACCCAGGTAGCGATCGTCGGCGCAGGCCCGGCCGGTCTGCTGCTTTCGCATCTGCTGCACCGCGCCGGCATCGCGTCCGTCGTCATCGACCACCGCGGCTACGAGGAGATCGCCGGCACGATCCGCGCGGGGATTCTCGAGGCGGGTTCTGTTCGGCTGCTTGTGGATTCGGGGGTGTCCGATCGTGTACTCATCGAGGGGCAGCGGCACGACGGTGTCGTGTTGCGCTTCGACGGGGAGAACCACCGGATCGACTTCCAGGAGTTGGTCGGCGAATCCGTCTGGCTGTACCCGCAGACCGAGGTGTTCATGGACCTGTCCGTGCGGCGCACGGTCGACGGCGGCGACGTGCGCTACAGCGTGGCCGAGACCGTCGTCGACATCTCCGGTAGTCGCCCGACGATGACGTTCACCGAACCCGACGGCGTGCGGGTACGCGTCGAGGCCGACCTGCTCGTCGGCGCGGACGGTTCCCGATCGATCTGCCGCCACGCCTTCCCCGACGGCGCACGCGCGGAATGGTTCCGCGAATATCCGTTCGCCTGGTTCGGATTTCTGACCGAGGCGCCGCCCTCGCACGACGAATTGATCTACACGCGTTCGGAATTCGGTTTCGCGCTGATCAGTCAGCGCACGCCGACGATGCAGCGGATGTATTTCCAATGCGATCCCGATGAGCGCACGGAAGAGTGGGACGAGGACCGGATCTGGACCGAGATGCGCCGCCGGGTCAACGGCAACGGTTTCGCACTGAAGGAAGGTCCGATCCGCGCGAAGTCGGTGCTGCCGTTTCGCTCCTTCGTCACCGCGCCGATGCGCCACGGCCGGCTGCTGCTCGCCGGTGACGCCGCGCACACCGTCCCGCCGACCGGCGCGAAAGGGCTGAATCTCGCGCTTGCCGATGTGGCGGTGCTCGCGGAGGTGATCGCCGACTTCTTCGGCAACGGTGACGCCGACGTGCTCGACCGATACACCGAGCGCGCCTTGGACCGGGTGTGGCGGGCCCAGCACTTCTCCTATTGGGCGACCACGATGCTGCACGCGGTCGACGGCGCGACGCCCTTCGATATCGAGCGACAGCGCGGTGAGTTCTCGATGGTCACCGGATCACGCTATGGCGCAGCGTATTTCGCTGAGGCATACACCGGCTGGCAGAAATAGACCCGACGAAGGTAAGGAGTGATCGTGGCCAGGATATCGTCCTTGGCGGACGCGGTGGCAGCGCTCGTCCACGACGGCGACATTGTCGCGCTAGAGGGATTCACGCACCTGATTCCGGTCGCGGCCGGACAGGAGATCATCCGGCAGCGCAGACGCGAATTGACTTTGGTTCGGATGACCCCGGACATCGTGTACGACCAGCTGATCGGTGCCGGGTGCGCGGCCAAGCTGGTGTTCTCCTGGGGTGGCAACCCCGGTGTCGGGTCGCTGCACCGGTTTCGGGACGCGGTCGAGCATGGCTGGCCGCGCGCGCTGGCGATCGAAGAGCACAGCCACGCCGGCATGGCCAACCGGTACGTCGCCGGCGCGTCCGGCCTGCCGTTCGGGGTGCTGCGGGGTTACGTCGGCACGGATCTGCCGACGGTGACCGAGACCATCAAGCCGATCACCTGCCCGTTCACCGGTGAGCGGTTGACCGCGGTGCCCGCGATCAACCCGGACGTCACGGTGATCCACGCCCAGCGGGCGGACCGGGCCGGGAATGTGCAGCTGTGGGGTCTGCTCGGCGTGCAGAAGGAGGCCGTGCTCGCGGCGCGCCGCAGCCTGGTCACCGTCGAGGAGATCGTCGACGAACTCACACCGGTGCCCGGCGCGATCGTGTTGCCCGCGTGGGCGGTGACCGCGGTCGCCGAGGTCCCCGGCGGCGCGAATCCTTCGTACGCCCACGGGTATTCCGAACGGGACAACGCCTATTACGCGGCCTGGGACGCGATCAGCCGGGATCGAGGACGATTCGACGACTGGCTCCAGGAGCACGTGTTCGCCGACATCGAAGGGAGCCTGGCATGAACTCGACCTCCGACGAGACGATGACTGTCGCGGCCGCGCGGGCGTTACGCGGCGGCAAGCGCTGCTTCGTCGGCATCGGCCTGCCGTCCACCGCCGCGAATCTGGCGCGCACCACGCACGCGCCGGACCTGGTGCTCATCTACGAATCCGGCACGCTCGGGTCCAAGCCGGGCAGGCTGCCCGCCTCGATCGGCGACGGCATCCTCGCGGAAACCGCCGACGCCGTGATCAGCGTGCCGGAGGTGTTCAACTACTGGCTGCAGCCGGGACGCATCGATATCGGGTTCCTCGGCGCCGCGCAGTTGGACCGGTTCGGCAATATCAACACGACGGTCATCGGCGACTATCACCATCCGAAGGTGCGGCTACCCGGGGCCGGTGGGGCGCCGGAGATCGCCGCGTCCTGCGGTGAGGTGTTCGTCGTTGTCCGCCAATCGCGCCAATCCTTTGTCGAGCGAGTCGATTTCGTCACCTCGTTCGGGCATGGGCGTGGCGGCGGGGAGCGCGCGCGGCTCGGGTTGCGCGGGGCCGGACCGACTCAGGTGATCACGGATCTCGGCATCATGCGGCCCGACGAGAACGGTGAATTGGTGCTGACCGCCGTGCATCCGGGGGTGACCGTCGAGCAGGTGCGCGCGGCGACCGGCTGGGAGCTGAAGGTTGCCGCCGACTTGGCGGTCACCGAGCCGCCGACCGCCAGCGAGCTCGCGGCTCTGCATACGTTGCAGGCGGCGTCATGAGTGGCGCATTTCTCTACGACGGTGTGCGAACGCCCTTCGGCCGCTACGGCGGAGCGCTCGCGGGTGTCCGCCCCGACGATCTCGGCGCGCATGTTCTGCGCGTACTGACCGAACGCACCGGGCTTGATCCGGCGACGGTCGATGACGTGCTGTTCGGCGCCGCCAACCAGGCGGGCGAGGACAACCGCAATGTCGCGCGGATGGCCGCGCTGCTCGCGGGCTGGCCGACGTCGGTGCCCGGCACCACCGTGAACCGGCTGTGTGGCTCGAGTCTGGACGCGGTACTGCATGCTTCGCGGTCGATCGAGACCGGCGACGCCTCGACCGTTGTGGCGGGCGGGGTCGAGTCGATGAGCCGCGCGCCGTGGGTGATGGCCAAGCCGCCCAAGGGATTTCCCGCCGGTGATGCCACCATGCACTCGACCACGCTCGGTTGGCGGATGGTCAACCCGGCGATGCCGGGGCAGTGGACGGTGACGCTGGGCGAGAGCACCGAGCTGCTCGCCGACCGCTTCGGCATCGATCGCTCGGCGCAGGACGAGTTCGCCACGCGCAGTCACCAATTCGCCGCGAAGGCTTGGGTCAACGGGTTCTACGACGATCACGTCGTTGCCGTCCCGGACACCGACCTCACCCGGGACGAACCGATGCGCCCGGACACCACGGTGGCGAAACTGATGCGACTGCGGCCCTCCTTCCGCCCGACCGGGACCGTCACTGCGGGCAATGCCTCGCCGCTGAGCGATGGCGCGTGCGCGCTGCTACTCGGTGACGAGTCCCTGGCCGATCGGATCGGCCGCGCACCGCTCGCCCGGATCGCGGGGCGCGGTGCGGCCGGGGTCGACCCCGACGAGTTCGGCATCGGTCCGGTGGAGGCGGCCCGAATTGCCTTGCGGCGAGCCGGAATCGGCTGGGCCGATATCGGGGTGGTCGAGCTGAACGAGGCGTTCGCCGCGCAATCGCTCGCCTGCCTGGCCGGGTGGCCTGAGCTGGACCCGGAGATCGTCAATGGCAATGGCGGCGCACTCGCGCTCGGTCATCCGCTCGGCGCGTCCGGCGGGCGGATCGTCAACCAGCTCGCCCGCGAAATGCGGCGCCGCGGTAGTCGATGGGGACTTGCCGCACTGTGCATCGGCGTCGGTCAAGGCCTCGCCGTCGTCCTGGAGGCAACATCATGAAAGCTCAACCGTGCACCGCACATTTGCACCGCTACCGCCGTGATCCGGCCGGAACCCATCCGCCGCTGGACTTTTCGGGCTACGCCTCCACGGTGCTCCGCCATCCGCGCGAATCGCTGATCGTGTTGCCGCAGCGGCTGACCGAGCTCACCGGTCCGGTGTTCGGTTCAGATCTGGTCGGCCCCAACGACAATGACCTGACCGCCCAGCATTGCGCCGAGCCGATCGGTCAGCGCATCATCGTGCACGGACGGCTGCTCGACGGCGACGGCAAGCCGATCCCGAAATCGCTGGTCGAGATCTGGCAGGCCAATGCGGGCGGCCGCTATCGGCACGACCGCGATCGCTGGGATTCCCCGTTGGATCCCAACTTCGACGGTGCCGGGCGCACCTACACCGACGATCAGGGGCGCTACGAGTTCACCACCATCAAGCCCGGCGCCTACCCGTGGCGCAACCACCACAACGCGTGGCGGCCAGCGCACATTCACTTCTCGCTGTTCGGGCAGGCGTTCGCCCAGCGGCTGGTGACGCAGATGTACTTCCCGGACGACCCGCTGTTCTTCCAGGACCCGCTCTACAACGCGGTGCCCGAGCACGCGCGCGAATTACTGGTCAGCCGTTTCGATTACGAGCGCACCGAGCCGGAGCGGGCGCTGGCCTTCGAGTTCGACATCGTCCTGCGCGGTCATGCCGCGACACCGTTCGAGAACGAGGACCACGATGACTAGTTTGCGCAGCACCCCCTCGCAGACCGTCGGCCCGTTTCTGCACATCGGGCTGATCGAGGATGACGGACCGTTCGCGGTGCCGTCGGGGACGCCGGGTGCGGTGTGGATCACCGGGCGGGTGTTCGACGGCGCGGGCACCGCCATCGATGACGCGATGGTCGAGACGTGGCAGGCCGATCTCGCTGGACCGGAATGTAGCGAGACCCGCAGCGGCAGAAGAGGTTTCGCGCGAAGTGACACCCGTGCCGGGCAGTTCGCGGTGTACACCGTCGTCCCTGGTCCGGTGTGCGACGGTGCCGGGGGAGAGCAGGCTCCGCACCTCGACATGTCGGTGTTCTCTCGTGGGCTGCTGCGTCGGGTGGTCACCCGGGTCTACTTTCCGGAACACGCCGACCACCATCTCGTCGACCCGGTGCTGGCGACGGTGCCGCTGGAGCGTCGCGACACGTTGATCGCCGTGCGCGACGGTGACGGATACGTTTTCGACGTGCACCTCCAGGGCGCGGGCGAGACGGTGTTCTTCGATGTCTGACGGGCACGGGCTGTTCGACGGCGTACTCGCGGCGGGGCCCGTCGCCGAGCTGGTCGGCGATCGAGCCTGGGTGCAGGCGATGCTCGATTTCGAGGGTGCGCTCGCCTCGGCCGCTGCGGCGGCCGGAGCGATTCCGGACGAGGCGGCGGTAGCCATCGAAAGCTGCTGTCGCGCTGAGGATTATGACATCGGCGCGCTCGGCGCGGACGCGGTGCGGATCGGCAATCCGGCGGGTCCGCTGGTGCGTGCACTGACAGAGCGGGTCGCGCCCGAGGCGGCCGCCTA
The DNA here is from genome assembly GCF_045040275.1 of Nocardia sp. NBC_01499. Lineage (NCBI taxonomy): Bacteria > Bacillati > Actinomycetota > Actinomycetes > Mycobacteriales > Nocardiaceae > Nocardia > Nocardia sp. NBC_01499. The sequence continues at coordinate 9,081,672 of NZ_CP109426.1, forward strand.
TGTGCATCTGGGGGCGACCAGTCAGGACGTTATCGACACCGCCGCGATGGTGGTGACCGCGCGGGCCTTGGCCGCTCTACATGCCGATCTGCGCACTTGCGCGACGCGGCTCGCGCAGTTGGCCGAGGAGCATGCGGGCACCGTCATGGCCGGACGCAGCCTGCTCCAGCAGGCGCCGCCGGTAACGTTCGGGCGCACCGCGGCCGGGTGGCTCGGCGGCATCGTCGCGGCGCTGGACCGCATCGATCTGATTCGCCGTGAACGCCTCGCGGTGCAGTTCGGCGGTGCCGTCGGCACGTTGTCGTCGTTGCGCGGCAACGGCATTCCGGTGCTGAGCGAGCTGGCGCGCCGCCTCGGGCTCGTCGAGCCGGTGCTGCCATGGCATACCGAGCGCAGCCGGATCGCCGAGATCGCCGGGACTTTGGGGCAGACGTGCGGTGCGGTCGCGAAGATCGCCCGCGATATCACACTGCTCGCGCAGACCGAGATCGGCGAGGTGTCCGAGCAGGGGCCACCGGGTAGTGGCGGCTCATCGACGATGCCGCACAAGCGAAATCCCGTCGCCGCGGTCCTCGCCGCCGGGTCGGCAGCCCAGGCTCCCGGACTGGTCGCGACGCTGCTGAGCGCGGGGGCGCACGAACATCAGCGCGCCGCCGGATCATGGCATGCCGAGTGGCGGCCGTTGGTCGAATTGCTGCGCAGCACAGGGTCTTCGGTGCACTGGCTTCGCGTGTGCCTGGAACGACTCCAGGTCGACCCGCAGCGCATGCGCGTCAATCTGGACAGCACCGGTGGCCAGCTGCTTGCCGAGCACGTCGCCATCGAGTTGACGTCGGTCTCGCACGGAGCCGTTGGCAGGCAGGAAGCAAGCGACCTCGTCGCGGTCTGCTGCCGCGCGGCCGGGCCGGACGATCTCGCCGACGTGTTAGCCGCCGACGCCGTTGTCGGAAAGTTCCTGAACCGCAAGCGAATCGGTGAACTGCTCGAGCCGGCCGGCTATCTAGGATCCACGGACGAGTTCATTCGCCGCGCGCTGAACGATTGGCAGTCGCGACTATGAGTGCCGGTGAGGTGGCGTCGTGACCCCCGTAGCGGTCGACTATGCCGTCGACGGACCGTCGAAGGGTCCAGCTGTGCTGCTGAGTGGCTCACTGGGTAGCGATGTGCGGATGTGGGAGCCGCAGGTCGCCGCGTTGGTCGCGGCGGGCTACCGGGTGGTGCGCTATGACCATCGCGGCCACGGGCGCTCGCCGGTGCCGCCCGGCCCGTATGCGCTGGCGGATCTCGGTGCCGACGTGCTCGCACTGCTCGACCGGTTGCGCATCGGCCGGGCCGATGTCGTCGGGCTGTCCCTCGGCGGCATGGTCGGCATGTGGCTCGGCCAGTACGCGCCACGTCGGCTGCGCACCCTGACGCTGTGCTGCACCTCGGCCGAACTCGGCCCGCCCAGTGGTTGGGCCGACCGCGCCGCCCTCGTTCGAGCCGAAGGCACCGGGGCGGTCGCGGCGGCGGTCGTGCAACGCTGGTTCACCCCGCAGTGGCGCGCCGCCAACCCCGAGCGCACCCGCGGTTACACGGACATGGTCGCCGCCACGCCCGCCGAGGGCTACGCGGCATGCTGCGCGGCGATCGAGACGATGGACATCGCCGCGTGCCTGAGCCGGATCAGCGCACCCACACTGGTCATCGCGGGCGCGAACGACCAAGCGACCCCGCCGCAGCACGGACAGCGGATAGTCGACGCGGTGCCGCTGGCGCGTCTCGAAATCATCCGTCCGGCAGCACATCTCGCCAATGCCGAACTGCCGGACACCGTCAACGACCTGATCCTGCGACACCTGAAGGAGCATTCGTGACCGACCGCGCAGAGCAGGGTGCACAGATCCGCCGCGAGGTCCTCGGCGACGCGCACGTCGACCGCGCCGAAGCGAAGACCACCGAATTCACCCGGCCTTTCCAGGATTACATCACCGAGGCGGTGTGGGGTTCGATCTGGACCCGCCCCGGCCTGGACCGCCGCACCCGCAGCTGCATAACCCTCGCGGTGCTCACCGCCCTCGGTCGGCACGAGGAGATCGCGATGCACGTGCGTGCCGCGATCGGCAACGGCGTCACCAGCGCCGAGATCGCCGAGGTGCTGCTGCACACCGGCGCTTACGCGGGAGTTCCCGCCGCGAACGCCGCGTTCGCCATCGGGCAGCGGGTACTCGACGAACTCGGCGACTCGTAGCGCGAGTTCAGTTGCAGCTCAACGGAATGCGTCGATGTTGCGGGCGACCCAGTCCGCGAAGGGGCGCGGCGCGCGGCCGAGGACCTTCTCCACGTCCGGGCTGATCTGTAGCTCGGCCGGGTTCGGGGCGCTGATGATATCCAGGGTGTCGTCGGCGAGTTCCGCTGGCACGAACCGGGTCATCTCGGCCTTGGCCTCGGCGCGGGTGAGGTCCTGGAATCGCACCGGCGAGCCGACCGCGGTGGCGATGGCCTCCGCCTGCTGGCGCGGCGTGATCACCGCCGGCCCGGTCAGCACGTACACGCCGCCGGTGTGCCGGTCATCGAGCAGGCAGGCCGCCGCGACCTCGCCGATATCGGCCGGATCGATGACCGGCACCCCGACGTCACCGAAGGGCGCGGCGACAACCCGTTGCGTACGGACGGACTCCGCCCAGCCGAAAGCGTTGGAGGCGAAGCCACCCGGCCGCAGAATGGCCCAGTCCATGCCGGACTCCCGCGCCGCGTCCTCCACCGCGCGCACCGCGATCCGCGTCGGCCCGAGCGGCCTGGTCGCCACGCCCTGCGAGGACAGCAGCACGACTCGGCGGACTCCACTGGCGGCCGCCAGGTCGATGATGTCGGACGGCTTGGCGCCTGGGGCGTGCAGGTCGCCGTTAAGCAGGAGGAACAGCGCCTTCGCCCCGGCCAGCACTGGCTCGAGGTTCGTCGGCTCGGTCAGGTCGGCGGCTACGTGCCGGACACCGTCCGGCACCGCCGTCGCGCGCCGCGACACCGCCGTCACCTGCTCGCCCGCCTCGACCAGCGCCCGCGTCAACGGCAGGCCCACATTTCCGGTAGCCCCGGTCACTACGATCATGTTCAGCTCCTTGTCTCATGTTCACTGCCGGCATGACGCTAGGAGCCGGGCTCACCATTCGTAAGGACGTACCTTTGGGTAAGCTCATGACATGGCAGGAGGCGTGCAGCAAGCACAGGGTGCGGCGGAGCAACGGTATGAGGTGTTTCACACCGACTGCCCGGCCCGTGATGTGCTCGACCACATCACCAGCAGGTGGGGCGTCTGGGTGCTGATCTCCCTGCGCAGCAACGCCCTTCGGTTCTACGAGCTGCGCGAGAGCATCCGTGGCATCAGCGAGAAGATGCTCGCCCAGACCTTGCGCGGGCTGGTGCAGGACGGCCTGGTCTGGCGCGAGGTCGAGCCGACGACGCCACCTCAGGTCACCTACGGCCTGACCCCGTTCGGGCAGGACATCAGCGAATCGCTCGATGAGCTGTTCGAACGGATCGGCCGCGACCGTCCCTAGGACAGGGCGAGGTATTTGGTCTCGAGGTACTCCTCGATGCCCTCGGTGCCTGCTTCGCGGCCAAGGCCGGATTCCTTGACGCCGCCGAACGGGGCGGCGACATCGGAGATGACGCCCCGATTGATGCCGACCATGCCGGATTCGAGTGCCTCGGCGACGCGCAGGGCGCGGTCGAGGTCGGTGGTGTAAAGGTATGCGGCGAGGCCGAATTCGGTGTTGTTGGCGGCGATGATCCCCTCCGTCTCGCCGTCGAAGCTGGTGATCGCGGCCACCGGGCCGAATACCTCCTCGCGCAGAATGCGTGCGTCGGCGGGTACTTCCGCCAAGACGGTCGGCTCGTAGAAAAAGCCTTCGCCCGCGATGCTCGCGCCGCCGGTGGTGACGCGCGCGCCCTTCTCCCTCGCATCGCGCACCAACTCGGTGACCGTGCCGCGTTGCTTCTCGCTGATCAGCGGTCCGACCTGCACTCCGTCCAGGTGGCCAGGCCCGATCTTCAGTGCGCGCATGCGGTCGGTCAGCTTCGCGGTGAACTCCGCGCGCACAGCGTTGTCGACGTGGAAGCGATTCGCCGCGGTACAGGCCTCGCCGGTGTTGCGCATTTTGGCGGCCATGGCGCCGTCGACCGCGGCATCGATGTCGGCGTCGGCGAACACGACGAACGGCGCGTTGCCGCCGAGTTCCATCGAGACCCGCAGCACGCGCGTAGCCGATTGCGCGAGAAGGGTTTTGCCGACGGCGGTCGATCCGGTGAAGGTGACTTTGCGCAGCCGGTTGTCGGTGAACATCGGGTCGGTGAGCGGTGCTGCGGCAGCGGTCGGCAGGATCGACAGCACGCCGGGCGGCAATCCGGCGTCGGCGAAGACCTGGCCGAGCAGCAGCATGGTCAGCGGTGTCTCGGCGGCGGGCTTGACCACCATCGTGCAGCCTGCCGCGAGGGCGGGGGCGATCTTGCGAGTGCCCATGGCGAGCGGAAAGTTCCACGGTGTGATGGCCAGCGTCGGGCCGACGGGCTGCTTGGTGACGAGGATGCGGCCGCTGCCCGACGGCGAGTGCGTGTAGCGGCCGTGCACGCGGACCGCCTCCTCGGCGAACCAGCGCAGGAACTCCGCGCCATAGGTGACCTCGCCGTGACTCTCCGCCAGCGGCTTGCCCATTTCCAAGGTCATCAGCAACGCGAAGTCGTCGCGTCGGGCGATCACCAGTTCCCAAGCACGGCGCAGGATTTCGGCGCGCTCGCGGGATGGTGTCGCGGCCCATGCGCCTTGCGCCGCCGCGGCTGCGTCGAGCGCGCGGGCACCGTCGGCGGCCGACGCGTTGGCGACCTCGATGAGGATCTCACCGGTCGCGGGATTGTCCACGGCGAAAGTGCTTCTCGCCGATACCTGTTCGCCGCCGATCCACAGGTCCGTTGGCAGCGAGGCGAGTAGTTCGGCCGCCTCACGCATTGTCGGCTCGAATCCCGGCGACCGCGGCAAGTGCCTTGTCGAGGCGGTTGGCGAGCTCGTCGATGAGCTCCGGTGTGCTGTTCAGTGGCGGAGCAACGAGTACCGAGTTGGTCGTCGTTCCGATGCCCGCCGTGCACAGCACGAGCCCGCTTTCCTTGGCGGCGGCGATGATTCGCTTGTTCGTGTCCGCCGGTTGTCCGGCATCGATGTGTAGCGCTCGCATCAAGCCGATTCCCGACTGATCCGACAGCAGCGTCGGATAGCGGTCGCACAGGGCTTGCAGTGCCTCGGTGAGCAGCGTGCCGGTCTTGGCCGCGTTGCTCAGCAGAGCTTCGTCCTCGATGACGCTCAGCACCGCGTTGGCGGCGGCGCAGGCGAGCGGATTCGCGGACATGGTGTGCCCCAGTGCGATCGGCCCTAGCGGCTCCGCGATCGCCGCGGTCACCTTTTCGGAGATCATGGTGACGGCGAGGCTGGTGTAACCGCCAGTGACGCCCTTTCCCGACGTCAGGATGTCGGGGGCGATGCTCGAATGGTCACAGGCCCACCACCTTCCGGTGCGCCCGAAGCCGGACATGACCTCGTCGGCGATGAGGACGATCCCATTGTTCCTCGTCTCCCTGCGCAGCCAGTGCATCGTGTCGATGTCGATCGGTGCGGCACCGGACGAGGCGCCGCCGAGCGGTTCGATGACGATCGCGGCGACCTTGGACGGCCCGACTCCGAGCAGCGCCTGACCCCACTCCTCGTGGGTGGCGCGCCGCCGACCGGGCCTGGGGCGCACCAGAACTCGATGCACGCCCGCACCCAACAGTGGCTCCACCGACGGATCGCGCTTATTGGGACTGCCGGTGATGGACAGTGCCCCCGCGGTCATCCCGTGGTAGCTGGGCTCCTCGGACAGAATGACGGTGCGTTGTGCTTTGCCACGGCGGTGCTGGTAGGCGAAAGCCAGCCGCAGCGCGCATTCGTTCGCCTCGGAACCGGAATTGCTGTACTCGACCGCGGCGGTCTTGGCGGGCGCGATGGCAAGCAGTCGCTCGGTGAGCCGCAGCGCCGGATCGTTGCGGAACTGCGTGCGATGCACGAAGGTCAGCTGTCCGAGCTGGGCCTCGATGGCCTGCAAGACCTTCGGATGCGCATGTCCGACATTGACATTGAGGACACCGGACGACCCGTCGAGATAGTCGTTTCCGTCGGCGTCGTAGATGTAGGGGCCCTTGGCCCATGCGGCGACAGGCAGGGCGGTTCGGCTTGGCGCGGTGGCCGGAGCGGGAATCATGCTGGCTGACGATCCTTTCGAATGAGCACGAGCAGCGCGGCCGCGACCAGGGCCGCCGCGATGCCGAGGAAGCCGGTCAGGCCCGCGAAGGCGGCGCCGCCGACGGTGAGCGTGCCGAGCAGGGTGGTGCCGATCGCGATGCCCGCGTTCATCATCGAGTTGTTCCAGGCGACCACGGACGCGCGCTGGGTCGGATCGGCCGACGACAGGTAGGCCTGCTGGCTGGAGTAGAACGCGCCGCCGAAAACACACCACAGCGTCAGCGCCACCAGAGCCAGGATCATGGTGTGCGTGCTCAAAGCCACTGCGGCACAGGGCGCGAACGCCACCGCCGCGATGACCGAGACCCACACACCGCTCACGTTGCGCCGGTGCAGGTGATCGAGAATTGTCCCGGTGCTCAGCGAGCCGATCAGCGATCCGGCGCCGACGAGCAGGCCGACGAGACCAAGTGTGTTGAGGCTGAAGCCGAATCGCTGCGCGAAGATCACACCGACAAAGGTGTAGGCGCCGAGGCGGCCCGCCTGTAGGAACAGAGTCGCGATGAGCCCCAGGCTGATTCGCGGCTGCGCCCACGGTGCGAGCAGTGCCTTGAAGCCGCGTGCGGTTCCGGTCGCCGGGATGTGATCCAGGCGCAGGTACAGCACCGCCGATGTCGCGATCATCAGCACGCCGACGGCCAGGAACGGCCACCGCCAACTGGTCAACGAGGCGAGACCCGCGCCGAGCGGCACACCGAGCACCTGCCCGAGCGAATACACACTCGCGCCGAGCGAGATCACCCGTCCGCGCTTGTGCTGCGGCGTGCGCTCGGCGAGATAGGCCCAGATCGCGGGTGCCGCGATGGCCGCGCCGAGTCCGGTGATGCCGCGGCCCGCGATCAACATCGGCAGTGAACTCGCCGCCGCGCAGGCCAGATTTCCGAGCATGAAGACGAGCGAACCCAACAGGATCGACCATCGCCGCGGGTAGCGGTCGGCGAGGATGCCGAAGGGCGGTCCTGCGACGGCGTAGACCAGAACGTAGGCGGTGACGATGGTGGCCGAGGCGGCCACCGAAGCGTGCAACGACTGGGCGATACCGGGCAGCATCGGTGCCACCAAGTACATTTCGGCGCCCATCAGGAAGAACGCGGCGTAGAGAAGTATGTGCTGAGCCCACGGCGTTGGGGGCTCAGCCTCCGCCGCCGGACGCAGGTTCCGGGGTGGCTTCGGCCGCGTCTCGACACTCATACCGAAACCTTCTCCAGCGCCTCGTGCGTGGCGATCGGGAGTACCGGACGACGAGGCAGCTTCAGCTGCGACCAGACGGTGTCGATGATCTCGGCGAACCGATGCACGGCCGAGGGACTGTGCACCGGCGACGGGTTGATCCGGAGTCGTTCGGTGCCGCGCGCGACGGACGGGAAATTGATCGGCTGGGCGTATTGGCGGTATTCCTCGAGCAGGATATCGGCCAGTTGTTTGCATTTGTGCGGGTCACCTACGAGAACGGGAACGATATGGCTTTCGGTTGATACCAAAGGGATTTCGGCATCGGTGAGCAGGTCTTGGAGTAGTCGGGCCCGGTGGTGCAACAGGATTCGCTCGTTGTCCGATTCGCGCAGATGCCGCACGCTGGCCAGCGCGGCGGCCGCGAGGGCGGGCGGCATCGCGAGGGTGAAGATGAACGCGGGCGCGAAGCTGCGTACGGCGTCGAGAATCGGCGCCGGCCCGGTCAGATAGCCGCCGAGGGTGCCGTAACCCTTGGCGAAGGTGCCCATCAGCAGGTCGACCTGATCCGCGCATCCCATGTGCGCCGCCATGCCTGACCCCTCCGGGCCGTACATGCCGACGGAGTGCGCCTCGTCGACGTAGACCAGTGCGCCGTGTTTCTTTGCCACGGCACACAATTCGGGCATCGGCGCGACATCGCCGTCCATCGAGTAGATCGATTCGAAGGCAACGATTTTCGGGCGATCGGGATCGGTGGCCGAGAGCAGCTCGTCGAGATGGGCCGGATCGTTGTGCCGGAAGATCTGTCGCTCGGCGCGCGAAGCCCGCATGCCGAGGATCATCGACGCGTGGTTCTGTTCATCGGAGAAGAAGATGGCGCCGGGCAGCTCTTTGCCGAGCACGCCGAGCACGGCGTCGTTCACCGCGTAGCCGGTGATGAACGTCAGGCCGGCTTCCTTCCGATGTAGCTGTGCCACTTCACGTTCGAGCAGGATGTGGGTGTGGTTGTTGCCGGAGATATTGCGCGATCCGCCTGCCGCGACACCCGAGCGGTTCACCGACCGGTGCATGGCCTCGACCACGGCGGGGAACTGGCCCATGCCGAGGTGATCGTTGCTGCACCACACCGTGATCTCGCGCAGCCCGTCCCGGTGGTGGTGTACCGCGTGCGGGAATCTGCCTGCCAGGCGCTCGATTTCGACGAAGGTTCGGTACTGCCCCGACGCTCGGATGTCGTCGATTCTTCTCTCGAAAAAGGCGGTGTAGTCGAATGCCATGGGAATCTCCGTTTTCTCGAAGTGTCTATCTGTCTGGTCAGTTGAGCTTCTGGTCGGCGAGATGGTCGGTGAGCGAGCGGTTGGTGTCCCACCCGGTGATCGGTGGGTAGGCGTCGGAGTCGGTGATGACGTCCAAGACGGTGGTGGCGGAGTCGACGATCGCCTTCGACAGTGCTTCGCGCAGTTCCACATCGGTGTGGATGGTGTCACCGTGCGCGCCGCACGCGGTCGCGATCTGCGCGTGATCGACGTGGCCGAGTTCGACGGCCGAGGTCGGCCTGCCGAACTGGACGATTTCGGCGTGCTTCTGGTAGCCGAGGATCGCGTTGTTCAGCACGAGCACAACGACATCCAGGTTTTCCCGGACGGCCGTTTCGATCTCGGCCCAGCAGTGCGCGAAGCCGCCGTCGCCGACTAGGCAGATGACCGGCGCGGACGGTCGCGCCGCTTTCGCACCGAGGGCGAGGGGCAGTCCCCAGCCGAGCCCGGCCATGCCGCGCGGCAGGATGAAGCGCTGGCGGTGCGTGGTGGCGCGGATATAGTTGGCCACCCAGATCGAGGAGTAGCTCGCGTCCGCGACGACGATCGCGTCATCGGGCAGCAGGGTGCTGATCTCGTCGGCCACCCGCTCCGGGCGCAGCGGCTGCCGCGTCGAGGTTCGCACGGCGGCCGTTGTCGTCTCGAATTCGGCGCGGGACCGGGCGATTTGCGCGGTGACCGCAGGCCGGTCCGCGCTGCGTTTGCTGAGGTCGAGTTCGCGCAGTGCGGCGGCGAGGTCGTCGATGCCGGTCCGGACGTCGCCGACCAGTCGTAGCGACGGGTAGTTGCGGCCGATCTCGGTCGGGTCGATGTCGAGGTGGATGAAGGTGGCCTCGCGCGGGAACAGGCTCCAGCCGTCGGTGCCGTTCTCATTGGTGCGGGAACCCGCGAGCAGAACCGTGTCCACCCCGCCGATCCACTCCCGCATGCCGTGCGAAACCCCGTGCGGCCCCATGTAATTGCCGATGACGCCGACGCTCAGGTCCGCGGTGTCGAGGACAACGCCCTTGCCCATCGGTGTGGTCGCGACCGGCAACGAGGCCAGGTCGCTGAGCCGTGCCAAGGCGGCGCCCGCGTCGGCGGAGACCGCGCCGCCACCCGCCACGACCAGCGGCCGCTTGGCACCGGCGAGCAGTTCCGCCGCGGCACGGATGTTGGCTTCCGGCGGCCGGATCCGATCCAGCGGGAAGACGGTGGGGCCGAGGTGCTCGGGTGTCTGCGGTGCGTCCAGTTCGAGGACATCCTTCGGCAGCATCAGCACCGCCGGGCCGGGCCGTCCGCTGGTCGCCGCCCGGAATGCCGCGTCGATATAGTCGTGCACGCGATCGGGATCGTCGAGGCGATCGAACCATTTGGTGCAGCCGGAGAAAAGACTCTGGTGATCGATCTCCTGAAACGCGTTTTTGTTGCGAATCGGACTCGGCACGTCCTGAATGAATGCGACCACCGGAATCGACACCTTCGCGGCCTCGGTCAGCGGCGGCACGAGCAGCGTTGCCGCCGGACCGTTCTGCGCGACGACAACCGAACAATGCCCGGAAACCCTGGCGAAACCGTCGGCCATTGTGCCGCCCGCGTTTTCGGTGCGGTAAACGATCTGCCTGATGCCGAGATCCTCGGCGGCCAAAACAAGCAGCGACGGCAGGCTCTGGCCGAAGAATTCGGATATCTGCCTTGCTCGAAGATTCTCGGCTATGGCGGCGGCGACTGTCGGCATCGGAACACCTTCTCGCGGTAGCGGACGTTGACTTGATCGGTAGCTACAGTCTCGGCCCGCGGAGAACCGCAGGTCCAATACGTATTTACTTGCCATTGATAAGGAACTCTTATCTGGCTAGGCTGGCCGCGTGGACGACCTACGTCGCGTTCGTTACTTCCTAGCGGTAGCCGAGCACCGACACTTCGGTCGCGCGGCCGAGGCGCTGCATATCACCCAACCCGCGCTGTCTCAGCAGGTCAAGGCGTTGGAGAAGGAGCTCGGTGTCGAGCTGCTCGCGCGCACCGGGCGCGGCTTCGTCCTGACACCGGCCGGTCTCGCGCTGCAGGCAGGTTCCCAGCAACTGCTGTCGGCCGCCGCGGACCTGGAACGCACCGTCCGCGCACGGGCGTCGGGTACGGCCGGGGAGCTGAAGGTCGCCTTCACTCGGTCGGGCTCCGACAGCGATATCTCGCAGCGCATCAGGTCGTTCCGTAAGGAATTTCCGGACATTGATGTGTCGACGATCACCGGATGGACCTCGTGGAATCTCGACCTGCTCGAATCGGGTGAGGTCGATGTCGCGTTCGTGCGTGGCAATATCGCCCATCCTCGGGTGGAAACGCACCTGATCGGGCTGCAGGAAGCCGCCGTAGTGGTTTCCAAGGGACACCCGCTTGCCGAAAAGGCCAGCGTGGAAATCTCCGACATTGTCGACGAGCCGATCGTGCTCTGGTCACGGCAGACCGGACCGGACTTTTACGACGAACTGGTCAGTCATGTCTGGGGCGACGGCGCCCCGAACCTGGTCGCCGAGGAATCCGACGCTGAACAGGTCCTCGACCTGGTGTCGAGCGGCACCGGAATCAGCGTGCTCGACCGAAAACGCGCGACCCGCATCGCGCACGAGAACATCGTCGTTATCCCGTTCGGCACGAACCCGCCGCAAATCGCCATCCAGATCGCCTGGATGCGCGGCTCGGATGCGCCCGCCCTCGCGCACTTCCTCGAATGGTGGCGGCGCTGTAGTTAACCGGCGTGCCTGCTGCGCCGGACGATGGTTACGCCGCGCACCGTGGTGAGGATCGCGACCACCATGATCGTCAACAGCTGCATGATGTTCCAGGCAACCGGGTCGGGCTTCGGGATGGCCTCGGCCAAATGCTTTGGTGGGGGCAATATTTGGGCCAGTGGCGGGTTCGGCTTCACCGGTGTCGGCTGCTCGGGTATCGGAGGTGGGGCCTCGACCGGGGGAGTGGCGAACACCGGCAAAGCCGGGGCTGGGGGAGCGAGCAGGAGTGGCGCACCCGGGAATGGCGGCACGACATCGCGCGGCCACAGCAGGCAGGCCAGGCCGCTGCCAACGGCCGCACTTCCGACGGCGGCGCTGCCGAGTGCGGACCCGCTGGAACCGAGGATGCCGTGCGAACTGCCGGTCACGATGCCGAGCAGAATCAGCGCGCCACCGACGGCGACGCTGCCGGTGCATGCCGTTCGGGCGCCGTCGGAGTGGGGATCGGGCAGCTCGACGGAGCCCTCGGGGAAGAGTTGCGGAGCTGCGGGCTCAGCGGCCGGGGCAGGTGCAGGGCGGCTGGTCTCCCCGGTGCCTATGCGGGTGCGGGCACCGAGGCCGAGGGTCTGGCCCGCACTGCCGGTACCGAGGTGCCCGGCCGGTGTACTGCTCGGGCCGAGGCCCAACTCATTCCCGGCGAACGCGCTTCCGGTATCGATGGCAGCGGGACCCGCACTGCCACTGGCGATTTCGCCGATCGTCGGCAAGTCCGGCGGTAACAGGTCAGCGGCCGCGACAGCGGACTGACCGGTGAGCAATGCCGCCGCGATCGGCAGCGCGGCCGCGACGACGAGTCTTCTGGTGTGTGCCATGTGCGCACATCCCCATCCGTAAGTGGTGTTCAGGCAACGAGATTCAGCTAGGTGATGTGCTGGTAACGGGACAGGGCCAGATCGAAGGCGTCCTTCGGCACGATGTTCCCGCCAGAGAACGGCCGATCGAGGCCGTAGATCGCGACGATCGCCGCGCCGACCACGATGCCGAGCAGCGCGGTCATCAGCAGGCTGCGTTTGTTGACCGAGACACCGGAGAGCACCGCGGTGAACAACAGCAGCACCGTGGTGAACCACAAAGCGGTGTAAAGGAATCCGGGCATGCCGAGATCGGCGTCCATCGCGCGATCGGCGCGCGCCTGCGCTACCGCTTCGAGGGCGGCCACCGCGCTGGCTCGCAGGTCGGTGACGTTGGAGTCCGGCGACTGGATCGCCATGACCGTGTCGCGCAGGTTGTCGAGGGTGTCCTGGGTGGACTGGCTCAGCCTGCCCTCGTTGTCCATCTCCGGCCACTCCACGGTGACCACCTGCTCGGTGTAATCGTGCACCAGCTTTTGCACCTGCTGATGTTCGGGCTCCGGCATCGAGTGCGCGGCCCAGTAGACGTCGATGAGCGCCTTGGACTCGGCGATGGTGTGATTGTGCGCGTTGTCGTACTGCTGCCAGCAGATCACAACGACGAACGCGGCAACGGCCATGAAGAGTGTGTTGATCAGGTCGATCACCAGGGTGCCCGGCGCCTCGTCCTCGCTCTGGCGCCACGAATCGGGCCGCAGCCGATCCCCGACCACGAAAATGATCACCGCCACGATCCCGAGGGCGACGGGAACGAGCAATTGCAGAATGAGCTCACTATCCATGGCGCGCGGCCTTTCTTAGGTGTTCCTCGAAACGACAACGTCGGCGATATGACGAAGTGCTTGGCTGACCGCGGCGGGGATCGGCGCGTCGTCGAGGGCGCGGTTGGCCTGGGCCCATCGGGTGCGAATCATCGCTTCGACGCGAGGTCGTGCTGTGGCGGTGAGGATTTCGCGACAGGTGTCGGCCTGTCGATTGTCGAGTTCCGGATTTCCGAGCAGGGCGAGCAGCTGCGCGGATTGCGCGGCGGGCGCGTGTTCGAGGGCAAGCGCGACCAGCGCGGTGTGCTTGCCGTCGCGCAGGTCCTCGAGATCGGACTTGCCGGTGCGCGCCGGATCGCCGTAGACGCCGAGCAGATCGTCCTGCAGCTGGAACGCCTCGCCGAGCGGCCCGGCGTAGGCGGTGAGCGCCTCGCGAACCCCGCGGTGCGCACCGGCGAGCACGGTGCCGAGCTGCAGCGGGCGGTCGCAGGTATAGGACACCGTCTTGTATCGGATGATCCGCATCGCACGGTCGAGGTCGCGCGACGGACGCCCGGTGGTGAGCAGGTCGAGGTACTGGCCGTACATGACGTCCGCGCGCATGCCGTCGAGCACCGTGAGCGCCGCGGACAGCTGCGTGGCGGTCAGCTGTGCGGTGTGTAGTAGTTCGGCGGACCAGACCATGGTCAGGTCGCCGAGCACGATGGCGGCATCGGCGCCGAACCGGTCGGGATCGCGGCGATTCTGATGCCGTGCCGCCAGCGTGCGGTGCACGGTGGGGTGATCGCGGCGGGTGTCGCTGTTGTCGATGATGTCGTCGTGCATCAGCACGGCGGCGTGGAACAGCTCGAGCGAGGCGGCGGCGCGCACGATCGGCGGCGGCACCGGCGTGCCGCCGCCCGCGGCATGCCAGCCGAGGACGCACAGCAGCGGGCGAATCCGCTTGCCGCCCGCGAAAAGAAAGCCGTACACGGTGTCGGTGAGCTCGTCGGGCAGCGCCGGTTCGGTGCCGGTGGCCTTGTCGCGCAGGAAATGTCGAAGCTCGTCATCCACCCGCGTGCGGATCGCGGCCAGATCCAGTGGCGCCGGTGTCGTGGGCTCGGCGTGCGCGGTGGTCATGAGATCCCTTCCGCCGGTGCGTCTTCGAGGTGCTCGGTGAGCGCGATGGCCTCCGCCACCAGGGTTTCCACGATGAGGTGTTCCGGCACGGTGCGAATCACCTTGCCCCGGACGAAGATCTGCCCCTTGCCGTTGCCCGAGGAGACGCCGAGGTCGGCCTCGCGGGCCTCGCCGGGGCCGTTGACGACACAGCCCATGACCGCGACCCGCAGCGGATGTGGGAAACCCTCGAACGCCGCCTCGACCTGCCCGGCCAGCCGATGAATATCGACCTGAAGGCGACCGCAGCCGGGGCAGGAGACGATTTCGAGCTTGCGCGGGCGCAGGCCGAGCGACTGCAGGATGTGACAGCCCGCCTTGACCTGATCGACCGGCGGCGCCGAAATAGAGACGCGGATGGTGTCGCCGATGCCCTCGCCGAGCAGGATGGCGAAGGCGACCGCCGATTTGACGGTGCCCTGGAACATCGGCCCCGCCTCGGTGACGCCAAGGTGCAGCGGGTAGTCGCAGCGTTGGGCGAGTAGCCGATTGGCCGCGATCATGGTGCGCGGGTCGTGATGCTTGACCGCGATCTTGAGATCGGTGAAGCCGTGCTCCTCGAACAGCGCCGCCTCCCACAGCGCCGACTCGACCAGGGCCTCGGCGGTGGCGGCGCCGTGCTTGGCGAGCACGCGTGGGTCGAGCGAGCCCGCGTTGACCCCGACGCGGATCGGAATGCCCGCTGCCGCCGCCGCTTTCGCGATCTCGCCGACCCGATCGTCGAATTGCTTGATATTGCCGGGGTTTACCCGCACCGCCGCACAACCCGCGTCGATCGCGGCGAAGACATAGCGCGGCTGGAAGTGGATGTCGGCGATCACCGGTAGCGGCGATCGGGCGACAATGGTCGGCAACGCGGCCACGTCTTCGGTGGTCGGCACCGCCACTCGGACGATATCGCAGCCCGCCGCGGTGACCGCGGCGATCTGCTGCAGCGTGCCGTCGATATCGGCGGTGCGGGTGGTGGTCATGGTCTGCACGGAGATCGGCGCGCCGCCGCCGACCGGAACGCCGCCGATGTTCAGCCTCCGGGTGCGGTGGCGCGCGGGTGCGGTCGGCAGGCCGAGATCGCTACTTGTCATGGCAGGTGCCTGATTTCGGGCGGTGGGGCGAAGGCGATGTGCTCGACGGCGGTGACGTGTTCGCGAACGGTGATCGGGCCAAAGCCGCGCAGCGCCTCGACGACCGCTTCGACGAGCGCCGCCGGTGCGGAGGCGCCCGCGGACAGGCCGATGGTGTCCGCGGACTCGATCCACGCGGGCGATATCGCTGATGCGTCGTCGATCAGATAGGCCGGAACGCCTTGGCGCTGAGCGACTTCCACCAGACGCTGGGAGTTGGAGGAATTCTCCGAGCCGATGACCAGCACGACGTCGCTCTGTTGCGCCACCGCCTCGACCGCCTGCTGCCGGTTGGTGCTCGCGTAGCAGATATCGGCGCTGCTCGGGCCGTGCACCTGTGGAAAGCGTTGGCGCAGTGCCTGAATGGTCTCCTCGGCCTCATCGACCGACAGTGTGGTCTGGGTCAGAAACGCGACCCGGCTTTCGTCGGGGACCTGGAGCGCGGCGACCTCGGCGGGGCTGTCGATCACCACGGTCACCTCGGGCGCCTCGCCAGCGGTGCCTTCGACCTCCTCGTGCCCGGCGTGGCCGACCAGCACGATGGTGTTACCGCGGGCCGCGAAACGTCGTGCCTCGGCATGCACTTTGGTGACCAGCGGGCAGGTGGCGTCTACCACGGTGAGCCCGCGCGCTTTCGCCTGTTCATGCACGGCGGGGGAGACGCCGTGCGCGGAGAAGACGACCGTCGCGCCCGGCGGAACCTCGTCGAGTTCCTCGACGAATATCGCGCCGCGCGCGGCCAGATCGGCGACAACGTGGGTGTTGTGCACGATCTGTTTGCGCACGTAGACCGGCTGCTGCCGATCCGGTGCGGCCAGCAACCGTTCCACGGTGTCGATCGCCCGCTCGACACCGGCGCAGAACGACCGTGGCGCGGCGAGCAATACCGTTCTCACGCGGGCCGTCGTCATGGCGACACCGTTTGCGGCGCGGGAGCGTGGTCGGCCAGCGAACGATGGAGTCCATCGATACGGGTGGCTCCGGTGCCGAGGCCGTTCGGGCGCAGGTAGGACGGTGCCGCCGCGGTCACCTGCTCGGTGGCCGCGTCGCCGCCGTGCGCGGCCGGGTCATCGGGCGCTGCCGGGTCATCGGGCGCGGCCGAGGGCCGATAGCGGTCCTCGAGTTGCGCCTCCTTATAGCGCCCACACGATATGTGCCAGTTCACGATTCCCGCCATCCAGTCCTGGAGTTCGACGGCTCGCCGATCCAGCGAATCGCGCACGTCCTGACCGAGGTCGTATTCCTCGTAGAGGGCGGGTAATTCGCTGCCGACGATGCGTTCGAACTGCTGCATTCGGGCAGTCAGCAGATCGTTGACGATGGTGACGCCCGCGGTCGAGTCGCAGTCGAAGAAGTTCTGCATCACGCGGACCGCGTTGTGGAAGTCCCCTTCGTACTGTGTCTCTTTGTGATATGAGAACAGGTCGTTCACCATCGTGGCGTAGTCGCTCGCGGTGTGCTCCAGGTCCATGATCGTCTGGGTGCGATAGACATCGGGTGGGACAAGATGGCCGTGCGAGAATCTCGACAGCGCCATGGTGAGGTCCGAACCGAAAGTGCGGCGGCGCATTTCGACATAGTCGACCGGATCGGGAATGCGATTGGCGATGTCGTTGGCCACCTCCCATGCGCAGCTCTCCAGGAAAGCCACTACGGCACGGCGGAATTCACGCTTCTGCTCGTCATCGAGGATGGCGGTCGTGCGGTGCCACAGGTCGGCGAGGGCGCGCTCCATCGCGTTGGTCGCCGGCGGGACGACCTCGGCATCGAGCGGCATGAACGCCAGGAATCGTTTGCCCTGCGCTTTGGCCGCGATCATGTCCTTGCGCGCACCGAACACCTGGGGGTAGTAGTCGTCGACGTAGGTGCCCCAGGCGAGCCAATTCGCCGAGAGATCCAGTTCGGCCGGGGTAGCGTCGGGATCCAAACCCGCTGAGCACAAAGCGAAGTCGAACTCCGCGAGATCCACCGGCCGCCACAGCGCGCGGCCACCCAATTCCGGTACCGGGCCGTGGAAGCCCATCTGCTTGCCCCAGGCGAGCAGGTTCTCGCGCGCGGTGTCGAGGAACGGACTCAGCTGGAGTCGATAGGGCAGATAGAGCTCCGGTAAGGCCGTCGGGCCGACGTTTTCGAAGCGCGGACGCAGGAAGGTCCTGATCCGGTTCGTGCCGAGAGCCGCTGTGGGGGTGAACAAATAGACCGCGGAACTGCCGAGCCCGACGGGCTTGAACAGTCGCGGCAACGGATCGCTCGCCGTCGTACCGCCCTTGTTCATGTACCTGCTCGAGCGCATATGCCATTCGTGGCCGCCGGATTGCCAGTCCTGCAAGCCTTTCGCGTAGGCGAGGACCGCGGCCTGGTCCTGCGGGCCGACGGCGTGCTCGGCGAACAGCATCGGCAGTTCGGTGAGCGCGGTGTGCTCGAACTGCTGCAGGCGTGAGGTCAGTAGGTCGTTGACGACGTCGGCGGCATGCTGGGTGTCGAAGTCGAAGAACTTCTCCACCACCAGGATTCCGTTGGCGTTCTCACCCTCCTGTCGCACCTCGCGTTCGTAGGAGAAGATGTCGTTGCGCAAGTGCACCCCGTCGGAGAAGGTGTCGCGCAGTACCTCCAGTGGTCTTGTCGCGGCCAGCTCGGCCGGTACCGCCGCGCCGACGGCGTGTTCGACCAGGTTGGCCGACCACGGTGCGCCGCCGACCTTGCGCCGCATCTCGATGTACTCGATCGGATTCGCGATCCGGCCCTCGGTGATATTGGTCAGCTCCCACCGCGACTCCTCCAGCAGCGCGGTGGTTGTCGCGACGAAGCGCTGCCGCCAGTCCATCGGCATCGACGGCACGGTACGAACCCACAGATCGGCGAGTCCGCGCTCGACCGGATTCGTCGGCTCCGGCATCGGGCCGCCCGCGAGCGGCATGAAGTCGCGCAGCCGCTCCAGATACTGCCGCGCGCCCTCGGTGTCCCTTGTCCGCTTGAACAATTCGAGGAAGTGATCGTCGAAATAGAACACCCACACATACCAGTCGGTAATGAGAGACAGCTCCTGGCTGTCGCATTCGGGGTGGGTGTAGGCGCACAGCAGGCCGTAGTCGTGTTTTTCCAGGTCGGCTTCGTCCCAAATATGGTGTCCTTCTTGGGGTTCGAAGAAGCCCATCTCGTCGGCCCAGATCCTGGTGTGCGCACGGGCGCTGTCCACATGAGGGTTGAGCCTGGCGGGGTACGGCATGTAGAAGTCGGGAAGTTCGAAGGGCTGCATGTCATCTCCTTACGGTCGACACTCGCGGCTCAGTGGTTCCGGCGCGAAACCATGCCTGCCAGCGCCATCAGGTCCGCGGCCGCGGCGGGGTCGGCCAACGCCGCGATCGCCGCGCGCACCCGGTCGTCGGCGAGCTGCTGGGCGCACTGCCGCCCGCCCGCCGACTCGACGAGCGCCGCGGCCCGAGCGGTATCCATCGAGTCCGGATCGAGGCCGTACATCGTCGCCAGCTCGGCGCCCGCCTCGGTGCCGGAACCGAGCGCCGCGACCACCGGCAGCGACATCGTGTGGCGGGCAAGGTCGCTCGTCGGTTTGCCGGTGACATCCGGATCACCCCAGATGCCGATCAGGTCGTCGACGAACTGGAAGGCCATCCCCAGTTCCCGCCCGAACGTCTCCATCGCCGCCACGGTCGCCAGATCGGCCTGCGCGCACAGTGCGCCGAGCGCGCACGCACAGCCCATCAGCGCGCCCGTCTTGCCCATGGCCATCCGCGTGTATTCCTCGACATCGACGTGCCCGCCCGAACGGAACTGGCAGTCCTTGTGCTGGCCGTGGCACATCTCGATGACCGCCGTCTCCAACCTGGCGACCGCCGCCGTCGCCGTCCGACCCGGTAGGCCGGTCACCAATACGCGCGCCGCGAGGGCATGTAGCGCGTCGCCGAGCAGCATCGCGTCAGCGATGCCCCATACCGTCCACACCGCGGGCCTGCCCCGCCTGACCTGGTCGACGTCCATGATGTCGTCGTGCA
Source organism: Nocardia sp. NBC_01499 (assembly GCF_045040275.1). NCBI lineage: Bacteria > Bacillati > Actinomycetota > Actinomycetes > Mycobacteriales > Nocardiaceae > Nocardia > Nocardia sp. NBC_01499. The sequence goes on from NZ_CP109426.1 coordinate 9,101,134, forward strand.
GGAGCGTGAAGTTGTGCACCAGTTCCACGGCGGCCGCCGCGGCGAGCGCGGGCCGAGAGGTGGCACCGCACGCGACGGCCGCGCAGACGGTCAGCGCGGGCCGCAGCGCCTTTCCGGCCGGTTGCGGGGTCGCGGTGCCCTCGGCATCCCACCAGCCGAGGTGGTAGCCGCCCATCAGGCACAGCGGTTCGGGTAGTGACGAAACAGCTTCGCGCAGTAGCGGATCGCACATCTTGCGGACGCTGGTCAGGATCTCTGTGGCCCGGCGGCTCGTCGCCGCCGAGGTGCTCTCGACCATCAGCACATACACCTTCCCTTGCGGTGTCGGGAACGCCGGAGTCCGGTCGTCCACGACCTGGGAACGCCGCGGCTGCTTGGTGTTTCGCGGCCGCCGCGGCGTCGAAGACATCGAGGTCGCTGATCGTCCAGGTCAGTCGGTCTGGCGGGCGACGAGGACGTTGTCGAGGATGCCGAGCGCGTCGGGGACGAGGATCGCCGCCGAGTAGTAACAGCTCACCAGGTAGGAGATGATCGACTGGTCGTCGATGCCCTTGAACCGGACGTTGAGACTCGGCTCGTATTCGTCGGGGAGTCCGGTCGTGTGCAGGCCGATGACGCCCTGATCCTTCTCGCCGAGGCGCATGGCGATAATGGAGGTGGTGTGGGTGTCGTTGACCGCGATCTTGCCGCAGGGGAAGATCGGTACGCCGCGCCATGCGGGCACGCGGTGGCCGTCGATGTCGACCGGATCCGGGTACAGGCCCCGCTTGCTGCACTCGCGACCGAATGCGGCGATCGCTTTCGGGTGCGCGATAAAGAGATTGGTGCTGCGCCGCATGCTGAGCAGCTCGTCCATGTCGTCGGGGGTCGGCGGGCCGGACTCGGTGTAGATGCGCTGCTTGAGGTCGCAGTTGTTCAGCAGCCCGAAGTCGGGGCTGTTGACGAGGTCGTACTCGCGGCGTTCGTAGAGCGCCTCGATGGTCAGCCGCAACTGCTGCTGAGTCTGGTTCATCGGATCGTTGAACAGGTCGGCGACGCGGGTGTGCACGCGGAGCACGCTCTGGGCGAGGCTGAGTTCGTATTCGCGGGGGCTGGCGTCGTAATCGACGAAGGTGCCGTCCAAAAGGGGTTCACCCTCGTGGCCCGAATGGATCTGGATGGCCGCCTCGCCCTGTTTGTTCTGTGGTTGCGCGGCGGCTTCCGCCACCTGTGAGAGTTGTTCTCGTAGCGCCGGTGTGTTGTCGAGAACTTCCTCGAACGCCTGCCGTTGCATGACGAGCATGGTGGTCTTGGTGACCGCCTTGACGGTGACCGGCCAAATGGCGGAGTCGTCGGTGAGGCATTCGTCGCCGAAGAAGTTGCCGCCGGCCAGCATGCCGAGCATCGTCTGCTCGCCGTATTCGCCGGAACCCATCTTGGCCAATTTGCCGTGCACGATCAGCATGATCTGATTCATCGGGTTGCCGAATTCGGCTACCACAGTGCCAGGTTCGAGGTCGCGCTGTTCGAATCGTTGTGCGAGTGCCCGCAGCACGTCCTCGTCGTCGACGTCGTGCAATGCGCGCATCTCGCGCAGTTCCATGGGGATCACCTTGGCGTGCGAGCCGTCGATGACGAACTCGATCTCGCCGTTGCCGAGGGTGTGCGTGAGTCGCCGGTTCACCCGGTAGATACCGCCGTTGACCTGCGTCCATGGCAGCATGCGGGTCAGCCAGCGCGAGGTGATGCCCTGCATCTGGGGTTCGGATTTGGTGGTGGTCGCCAACTGGTGAGCGGCTGCGGTACTGAGACTCTTACGGCCATTGCCGTTGCCATTGGTCTCGGTGGAAACTGGCATTTCGATTGTCATATTGGATCCTCACCTCGAAATGGTCACCTCGGATGGCCGACGCTGGAATATCCGAATAGGTGATCGTTCAGATTCGATGGTTGTGCACAGCAGGTCGGCAGGCGGCAAGAAGCCCGCGGGAAGAGATCACTGGAGCGAATGTTGCTATATGACAGTGCATTTCAGACGCTGTCGATCTTAAGTCGCGGAACCCGTTGGGCGCAGCGGAAGTTCGAATATTAGTCGTTATTATTCGGATGGTTACGACACGTGTTCGATTGGGCCAACACGAGATAACACTTCGACGTGGATCGCGAAAGTCCGGACAGATCGCCGACGGGTAGCTATCTTCTGACCGCGGCGTCGACAACCCCTTCGGCGAGACTCGGGCACCTGTCGGTGTAGGGGATTAGCCTCGCAGTATGTGTCGAAACATCACTGCCCTACGGGGGCTGGAGCCCGCGGCGACGCCGGAGGAGATCCAGGCCGCCGCGCTGCAATACGTGCGTAAGGTCGGCGGGCTGTCCAGCATCTCGGCCGCGACCCAGCCCGCGATCGATGCCGCCGTCGCGGACATCGCCGCCGTCACGACCAGGCTGCTGGCCCAGCTGCCCGATCGTAAGGTGCCGCCGAAGTCGATTCCGCCGCTGCGCAGGCCCGAGGTACAGGCGCGAATCCAGGCCAGGGCGCACTCGCACGACTAGGCCGTGTTTAACAAGTGGCCGTTGCCGAGCCAGATGTTGATGGCTGCGATCTGGGCGGTGGCCAGGTAGCGGACGGCGAGTTTGTCGTAGCGGGTCGCGACGGCACGGTGTTGTTTGAGCTGGTTGATGCCGCATTCGACGGCGTGACGCTGCTTGTAGATCTCGGTATCGAACGCGTGGGGCCGGCCACCGGAGGTTCCTCGCCGTCGGCGGTGGGCGAGTTGGTCGGCAGGGATGGCGATAGTCGCCTTGATGCCTCGTCGCCGTAAGTAGGCGCGGTTGGCGCGGGAGCTGTAGGCCTTGTCGGCCAACACCCGGTCTGGTCGCGTGCGGGTCCGCCCGGTCTCGAAACGGGGAACCTCGATCGCGTCGAGGACTGCCTCGAACTGCGGACTGTCACCCCACTGACCAGGAGTAATCAACAGCGCCAAGGGTTTACGGCCCTGCTCACACGCCAAGTGCAGTTTCGTGGTCCACCCGCCGCGAGAGCGCCCCAGGCCGTGGTCGGCAGGCTCGACGGTAACCCCGCCGGGCGCTTCGACCTGCAGATCCCCCTTTTACGCGCACCAGCGGCGTGCTGGTGGGCGCGGGCGATCGTGGAATCCACGCTGACCTCCCAGACGATGTCGCCTGCGGCCTCGGCGCAGATCTGCAACGCCGACAAGATCGCCGCCCACACCCCGCCGCGCTGCCAGGACCGGAACAATCCGTACACAGACTGCCACGGTCCATACCGCTCGGGCACATCCCGCCACGGTGCCCCCACCCTTGTCCGCCAACGGATCCCGTCGATGAGCTGCCGTTTCATCCACTTCGGCGGGCGCCCGGCCCTCTTACCGACCGGCAGCAGCGGCTCGATCGCCGCCCACTGCTCATCGGTGAGATCCGCACGCCTCGATGCCGCTACGCTGGTCACGAGGTCTCCGGAATTCGGTTCGTCTTGGTAAACAAACCATCTACCGGAGACCTCGCCCATCTCCCGGCAGCGACACGCGAAACCCCAACGCTTACAAGCGACTACGCGTCAGCGACGCCGCCATCAACCACTTCTTAAACACGGCCTAGCCGCCTCGGCCGCTGTGCGCGGGTGAAGTAGGCGACGACCGTCCTGCTATCTTGAACGTCGTTCAAGCTGGTAGCGGGAGGAAGTCGTCGTGGACGAAGTCGAGAACTCGCGGGGGACGAGGTTCGCCTTTTCCGCGCGGGAGATCGCGCAGATCGCGGTGTTCGCCGCGCTGATCGCGGCGATGGGGTTGCCGGGGGCCATCACGGTCGGGTTCAGCGGTGTGCCGATCACGGTGCAGACGCTCGGCGTCATTCTGGCCGGTGCGGTGCTCGGTGCGCGCAAGGGGACGGCCGCGGTGCTGGTGTTCCTCGCGTTGACGTTGATCGGCCTGCCGTTGCTGTCGGGTGGTCGAACGGGGCTGTCGGCGTTGGCGGGGCCGAGCGCCGGTTACCTGGTCGGCTGGGCGCCCGCGGCGCTGGTCATCGGCTTGCTCACCTATCGCATTCTGCCGAAGTATCCGCTGGTGCTCGGGCTGCTGATCAACGCGCTCGGCGGGATCGTGGTCATCTATCTCTTCGGCACGCTCGGGCTGCTGCTGCGCACCGATCTGGACTTCGCGCACGCGGTCAGCACCAACTTCGCGTTCATCCCCGGCGACCTGGCGAAGGTTGTCGTCGCGACGGTGGTCGCCAAGGGTGTGCACCGCGCGTACCCCGGTCTGATCCGTGCGTAGTCCGGAACTCGGCGGCTCCTTGGACCGACCCGCCCTCGAATTCGACGGCCGCGCTTACACTTACGGCCAACTCGATCAGGCGATCGAGCAGTGGATCGAACGGGAGACCGCGCCCGTCTACGACGCGTCGACACTGTCGGTTCCGGACGCGTTGATCTGCGTTTGCGCCGCGTTTCGGCGGGGTGTTCCGGTGCTCGTCGAGAATCCCGAGGCGCGGCCCGATCGCCCGGCCATTCCGTCCGGGGCGTTTCTGCTGGTGACTACGTCGGGCTCGACCGGGCGTCCGCGACCGCTCGCTCGTACCGCGGCGTCCTGGTTCGACAGTTTCCCGGCGTTCACGACGATCACCGGCGTCGAGGCCACGGATCGCGTGCTCCTCACCGGTCCCTTGCACGCGACGATGCATCTGTTCGGCGCGCTGCACACACTGTGGCGCGGTGCGTGCGTCACCGACGATCCGTCGCGGGCTACGGTCGTGCACGCGGTACCCGCTGTGCTTCGCGACGTGGTGAGTAAGGCGCCGAAGCTGCGGACGGCGATCGTCGCGGGCATCGCACTGGACGACGGTGCTCGTGCGGCGGCGGACGATATCGAGATCGTCGAGTATTACGGCGCCGCGGAGGTCTCGCTTGTCGCGGCCCGCCGGGTGCCCGAGCCGCTTCGCCTGCTGGACGATGTCGATGCCGACATTCGCGACGGGCTGCTCTATGTCCGAACCCCGTACAGCGTGCTCGGGGCCCCGGAATGGTTCGGCGTCGGCGACCTTGCCGAGCTCGGCGCGAACCGCGAGCTCACGGTCAGGGGCCGGGGTGAATCCGCGATCAATGTCGGCGGCACCACGGTCGTCGCCGAGGATGTGGAGCGTGTCCTAGGCACTCTCGACGGTGTCACCGCGGTGGCCGTGATCGGTTCGCCGCATGCGGTGTTCGGTGAGATCGTCACGGCCGCAGTGCAACTCGACGGCGTCGGGATCGATGCGGTCCGTGCGCAGGCGCGTGGGCTGCTGATGAAGGAGGCCATGCCGCGTCGCTGGGTGCCGCTGCCGACGCTGCCGCGGACCGCCAGCGGGAAGGTGGCCAGAGGTCAGCTGAAAGACTTGCTGGCATGAACTCGGTCCCCGTGCTGGTAGCGCCGCGTCGAACGCCGATCGGCAATGCCGGGCACGGGTTCGCCGCGTTGACGACCACCGATCTGGCCGCGCCCGTGTTGCGCGAGGTGCTGTCGACGTTGCGCGGTGCGGGCATCGACGCCGAGGTGGACGATGTCGTCCTCGGCAACTGCCTTGGACCTGGCGGGGATCCGGCCCGGATCGCAGCATTGGCGGCGGGTTTCGGGGTGCAGGTTCCTGGTGTCACGGTTGATCGTCAGTGCGGGTCGGGCCTCGACGCGGTGATGCAGGCGGCGTTGCGGGTGCGCAGCGGTGCCGATGAGCTGATTCTGGCGGGTGGTGTCGAGTCGGCCAGTACCGCGCCGTGGCGGTGCTGGCCGCCGGTCGCGGGTGCCGAGCCCGTGCGGTACACCCGTGCTCCCTTTGCGCCGCAAGGCTTTCCGGACCCCGACATGGGTGTTGCGGCCGATGATCTTGCCCGGGTTCGTGGGATCAGTCGGGAGCGGCAGGACGCGTACGCGGCGCGTTCGCACACCCTTGCCGCAGCGGCCGATTTCGCCGCGGAGATCGTGCCGATCGGCGAGGTGCGTCGCGACGAACGGATCCGTCCGGGGATGACCGAGGCACGGCTCGCGCGGCTGCGGCCCAGTTTCGGCGCCGACGGGACCGCGACGGCGGGTAACTCGTGTGGCATCTCCGATGGGGCAGCCGTGGTGGCGGTGACCAGCGAATCGCTGGCCGCGGGGGTGCCCGCGTTGCGGATACTCGGGTCGGCCGTCGCCGGATCCGATCCCGCGTACCCCGGGCTCGGGCCGGTGCCAGCGATACGGAAGCTGCTGCGGCGCACCGGAATTGATGCGGCAGAGCTGGGGATCGTCGAGATCACCGAGGCTTTCGCCTCGGTCGTGCTCGCGGTATCGGACGAACTGGGTTTGGACGAATCGAAGATCTGTCCGCAGGGTGGGGCGATCGCGATGGGGCATCCGTGGGGTGCGTCGGGAGCTATTTTGTTGGTGCGGTTGGCAAGTCAGATGTTGCGCGAGGGAGGGCCCGCGCTCGGACTCGCGGCCTGCGCCATCGGTGGTGGGCAGGGGATTGCCATGTTGGTGGAGCGTGTTTCGTGAGCGAGATCGTCTTTTCCGCGGTCAGTCATCGCTTCGGTGAACGAAAAGTATTGCGTGGCATCGATCTTCGCATTACCGAGCGCCGTGTCGGCATCATCGGCGCCAACGGTTCCGGCAAATCGACCCTGGCGCGCATGATCAACGGATTGTTGGCGCCGACGTCGGGCACCGTCACGGTGGACGGCATCGACGCGGCGCGCAAGGGTGGGCAGGTGCGGCGCAAGGTCGGGTTCGTGTTCACCGACCCCGACACCCAGATCGTGATGCCGACGGTCGCCGAGGATCTCGCTTTCTCCCTGCGCCGAACAGGTTTGAGCAAGCAGGAGGTCGCGGCGCGGGTCGAGGAGATGCTAATTCGGTTCCGGCTGCACGAGCACGGCGACCATCCTTCGCATCTGCTCTCCGGTGGGCAGAAGCAATTGCTCGCCATCGGCGCGGTCCTCATCCGCAGGCCCGAGGTGATCGTCGCCGACGAGCCGACCACCCTATTGGACCTGCGCAACGCCCGCGTGGTCGCCGACGCGCTGGACGCGATGGATCAGCAGGTGATCGTCGTGACGCATCAGCTGGCGCTGCTGGATAGTTTCGAGCGGGTCATCGTGATCGACGAGGGTCTCGTCGCGTTCGACGGAACTCCGGCCGCCGCCGTCCCCGCGTACCGGGAACTGGTCGAATGATCGGGCTCTACCGCCCCGGTGACTCGCTGCTGCACCGGATGCCCGCCGGAGCGAAGCTGGTGCTGCTGATCGTATTGATCGTGGCGGCAACGGTGTTCGTGCGCAGTCCGATTGAGGTCGGCGTGGTCGCCGCGGTGGTGGCGGGACTGTTCGCACTCGCCCGCATCCCCTTCACAGTGGCTGTGGCGCAACTCCGTCCGATGGTGTGGATGCTGCTCATCATCGCCGTGTTTCAGGTGCTGATCACCTCGCCCGCGCGGGCGGTCGTCGTCTGCGGCGTGCTGCTGATCTCGGTGGCGCTCGCGGCGTTGGTCACGCTCACCACCCGGGTGACGGACCTGCTCGACACCGTGACGCGCGCGCTCGGACCGCTGCGCAGGTTCGGCGTCGACCCGGATCGGGTGGGTTTGCTACTGGCGCTGGCCATTCGGTGCGTACCGTTGCTGGCCGGGATCGTGCACGACGTCGCCGAGGCACGGCGGGCCCGCGGCCTGCAATGGTCGATGACGGCCCTGGCGACGCCGGTGCTGGTCCGTGCGCTGCGCACCGCCGACGCGATGGGCGACGCCCTCGCCGCGAGAGGAGTCGACGATGACTGAGCTGCTTGCCGAGCGCATCGCCCGCCGCGCCGCCGAGCGCCCGGACTCGACCGCCGTCATCTCCACTCGCGAACGCGTCGACTACCGCGAGTTCTGGGCCCGCGTCACCCGCACCGCAGCCGGACTCGACGGCATGAATCGCGTTGCCGTACTGCCGACTTCGGACATCGAATCACTGGTCACCGTCACGGCGGCCATGTCCGCCGGTGTCAGCATCGTGCTGCTGCACCGGCACCTCATCCCTGAGCAGCTGACCCGCGTTCTCGACCTCGCGAAACCCGGTGCCGTCGTCGCCTCGCCCCAACAGCACCGCCGACTGCGGAAGATGGGATACGACGGAGCAATCCAGACTGCCGCCGCACTGGAATCGGATGGCTCGGCTGTCCAGGCTTTGCCCGACACCGAATTGCTGGTCGGCATCACGTCAGGTACCACCGGCGAACCAAAGCTGTTCGTACGCAACCAGAAATCGTGGGCCACCACCCTCGACCGCTCCGACGCCACCTTCGACATCGGCAGCCGAGACCTGGTCTCAGCGCCCGGCGTACTCGACCACACGCATTTTCTGTACGGCGCGTTGCATGCGCTGACCCGAGGCGCGACGGTTGACCTGCGACCGGTCCTGGAATCGCTCGATGATGGTGCGACGCACCTGTATTCGGTGCCAACCATCGCCTGGGACATCGTGCGATCGGGCACCGGCGCGATCCATAGCGTCCGCGAAGTGCTGTCCTCGGCGGCACGCTGGCCGCGCACGGGAAGGCAAGCGCTGCAAGAGGTTTTGCCGAACGCATCGCTCGTGCATTTCTACGGCGCATCCGAATTGAGCTTCGTATCCTTCGACCGAGGACTCGGCGCCATCGATGAGAATTCGGCAGGCGAACTGTTCGACGGCGTCGAGATAGACATCCGAGACGGCCTGGTATTCGTCCGCAGCGACATGCTCTTCGACGGCTACCTCACCGAACACGGCGTGGCCGACGGCCCCGTCGACGGCTGGATGTCGGTAGGGGACAGGGGCGCCGTGATCGGGAATCAGCTGCGACTGTTCGGCCGCGACAGCGAAATGCTGATCCGCGCGGGCTTGAACGTAGAACCCGCCGCCATCGAAGCCGCCCTCATCGCAATCCCCGGCATCTCCGAGGCCGCCTGCATCGGCATCCCCGACGAACGAATGGGCCAGGCTCCCGCGGCCGCGATCGTGGTAGACGACAACGCCCCGACCATCGACGACATCTGGCGCCACCTGCGCGCGACCCTGCCGAGTCCGAGCATCCCGGTGCGGCTGCTGACGCTCGACAGCTTGCCGCGCACGCCACGCGGCAAGCTCGATCGTCAAGCCCTCGCCGCTGTCTTTGCGAGCCATCGGGGAAACGGGCACCCCGCCGAGGCCGAACGCTAATCGCCTGTTTGTACAGATTGACGTGAATACAGAAAAATCTGTACTGTCTGGCCATGGTCACCCTGGTGCACAGCGACGCACTGTCCCGCTTCGGTTACGCGCTGTCGGATTCGACGCGATCACAGATCCTGCTCGCGCTGCGGACCGCGCCGAGCTATCCGTCGGATCTTGCTGATCAGATCGGGGTCTCTCGTCAGATTCTGTCCAACCACCTCGCATGTTTGCGGGGCTGTGGGTTGGTTGTTGCCGTTCCTGAAGGGCGGCGGAGCCGGTATGAGTTGGCTGATCCGCGGATCGGGCGAGCCCTCGACGACCTGGTCGGCTTGGTGTTGGCGGTCGATCCGGCCTGCTGTCCCGACTCCGACACCGAGGGGTGCTGCTGATGGCCTCGCACCTCGGGCTGCCGAGTGTGCGCAGCGCTCCGAGTCCACAACGGCGACAAGTTCTTTCGCGGCGAATCCGGCTGTTCGTCGCGGTGACGATCACCTACAACGTGATCGAAGCGGTGATCGCGTTGACCGAAGGCGCTCGGGTGTCCTCGGCGGCGTTGATCGGTTTCGGTCTCGACTCGGTCATCGAGGTGTCCTCCGCGGCGGCCGTTGCGTGGCAGTTCGCTGGCAGAGACCCCGCGGCGCGCGAACGGGTGACGCTGCGGATCATCGCGTTCTCGTTCTTCGCGCTGGCGCTGTATGTCACCATCGACGCGATCGGCTCGTTGCTCGGGCTCGGCGAGGCAGGGCATTCCCCGGTCGGAATCGCCTTGGCCGCAGTGAGTTTGGTGGTCATGCCGATACTGTCGTCGGCGCAACGGCGGGCCGGGCGTGAACTCGGTTCGCGGACAGCGGTCGCCGATTCGAAGCAGACTCTGCTGTGCACGTACCTCTCGGCGGTTCTGCTGGCCGGCCTGCTGCTCAACAGTCTGTTCGGCTTGTCGTGGGCGGACCCGATCGCGGCGCTCGTCATCGCGGTGATCGCGATCAAGGAGGGTCGCGATGCGTGGCGTGGCGACGCGTGCTGTGGCGGACCTGCCCCGTGTTCGCGCGACACGGGCAAGGTGTGGGCGCCGCGGGAATCGGAACCGACGAGAGGATGATGGGGGATCGTGCCCACTGATTCGAACGTCACCGATATCAAGCCCCGTAGCCGCGACGTCACCGACGGCCTCGAGAAAACCGCCGCCCGCGGGATGCTGCGGGCGGTCGGGATGGGGGACGACGACTGGGAGAAGCCGCAGATCGGGGTGGCCTCGTCGTGGAACGAGATCACGCCGTGCAACCTCTCGCTCGACCGGCTCGCCAGGGCCTCCAAGGACGGGGTGTTCGCCGGTGGTGGGTTCCCGATGCAGTTCGGCACCATCTCGGTGTCCGACGGCATCTCCATGGGCCACGAGGGGATGCACTTCTCGCTGGTGTCGCGTGAGGTGATCGCGGACAGCGTCGAGACGGTGATGCAGGCCGAGCGACTCGACGGTTCGGTCCTGCTGGCCGGCTGCGACAAGTCGCTGCCAGGCATGCTGATGGCGGCCGCCCGGCTGAATCTGGCGAGCGTGTTCCTGTACGCCGGTTCGATCCTGCCCGGTATCGCGAAGATGTCCGACGGCAGCGAGCGCGAGGTGACGATCATCGACGCGTTCGAGGCGGTCGGCGCGTGCTCGCGCGGGCTGATGAGCCGCGCCGATGTCGACGCCATCGAGCGGGCCATCTGTCCCGGCGAGGGCGCCTGCGGTGGCATGTACACCGCCAACACCATGGCCAGCGCGGCCGAGGCGATGGGGATGTCACTGCCTGGCAGCGCGGCACCGCCCGCGACCGACCGCCGCCGCGACGGCTACGCGAGGCACAGCGGCGAAGCGGTGGTCGAGCTGCTTCGGCGCGGGATCACGACCTCGGACATCCTGACGAAGGAGGCGTTCGAGAACGCCATCGCCGTCGTGATGGCATTCGGCGGCTCGACCAACGCCGTACTGCATCTGCTCGCGATCGCGCATGAGGCGAATGTCGACCTGAAGCTGGCCGATTTCGCGCGGATCGGTCGCAAGGTGCCGCACCTCGCCGACGTGAAACCCTTTGGGCAGCACGTGATGACGGATGTCGACCGGGTCGGCGGCGTACCCGTGATGATGAAGGCATTGCTCGATGCCGGTCTGCTGCACGGGGATTGCCTGACCGTGACGGGGCGGACGGTGGCGGAGAACCTGGCCGAGATCGCGCCGCCGGACCCCGACGGCAAGGTCGTGCGGGCGATGACGTCGCCGATCCATCCGACCGGCGGCATCACCATCCTCGAAGGAACCCTCGCGCCAGGCGGCGCCGTGGTCAAGTCGGCGGGTTTCGACTCCGACGTATTCACCGGCACGGCAAGGGTTTTCGATCGCGAGCGGGCGGCAATGGACGCGTTGGAGGACGGCACCATCTCGGCGGGCGACGTGGTCGTCATCCGATACGAGGGCCCTAAGGGTGGTCCAGGGATGCGCGAGATGCTCGCGATCACCGCGGCGATCAAGGGAGCCGGACTCGGCAAGGACGTCCTGCTGCTCACCGACGGCCGATTCTCCGGCGGCACAACAGGATTGTGCGTCGGACACGTCGCCCCCGAAGCGGTCGACGGCGGACCGATCGCGTTCGTCCGCGACGGCGACCAAATCCGCCTTGACGTCGGCAAGGGCACCCTCGACCTGCTGGTCGATGCCGGGGAACTCGCCCGCCGCGGCGAGGGCTGGGAACCATTGCCGCCCCGCTACACCCGCGGCGTACTCGCCAAGTACTCGAAGCTGGTCGGCTCGGCGTCCTACGGTGCCGTCTGCGGCTGAGGTCGGCGGGGTGGTCCGGCGGGTCCGCGAGGGACGTTCACCCGCCGTCCCCTGGACAATCAATTGCTCGCCGCCGCCCGAAGCCGTGACGGGCGGGCGGGCGGCGAGCAATTGACCTTGTCAGGGGTGACGATTTCCAGCAGAGTCGATGAGATGGACGACACCACAACCGATTCGACTCCGACGCGTACCGCGCGTGGCATCGCGGACGCGTATGTCGACATCATGACCGAGCTCGATCCACTGGTCGCCGTCGGACTGGGACGCAACCTCGACGACGATCGACTACCCGACCTGTCCCCGGCCGGTCTCGAAGCGAAGGCCGCGGCCGCCCGTGCCACCCTGGCCGAGCTGTACGCCGCCGAGCCCGCCGGTGGTTACCCGGACGCGGCCGAACGACGCTGTGCCACACTGCTACGCGAGCGCCTTACCGCGGAACTGGCCGTGCACGACGCCGGTGAACATTTCCGCGCCATCCGCAACCTGGCATCTCCGGTGCACGGCGTCCGCGACATTTTCACCCTGCTGCCGACCGATACCGAGGCACAGTGGCACGCTATCGGCCGCCGACTGCGCCGGGTTCCCATCGCGTTGGCGCAGTACCGGTCCACGCTTGCCGAAGGAATCGATCGTGGCCTGCTGGCCGGACCTCGGCAAGTGAGCACTATGGTCCAGCAACTCGGCGAATGGATAGGCGATAGTCCGGGCGGCTGGTTCGGCGAATTCGTTGCCGAGGCGCCGCAATCGCTGCGCACCGTACTGGACTCGGCCGCCGTCGGTGCGACGGCCGCCGTGGCCGAACTGCGGGACTGGTTCCGAGATGTCTACGGCCCGAAGGCAATCGACGCCCTTGACACGGTAGGTCGTGAGCGTTACCAGCGTTGGGCTCGCTATTGGAACGGTGCCGACCTCGACCTCGACGAGGCATACCGCTGGGCATGGGAACAGTTCCACGAGGTGGACGCCCAGATGCGGGCCGAGGCAGGCAGGGTGTTGTCTGGCGCGACTCCTATGCAGGCCATGCGGTGGCTGGAGCAGGAAGGTCCGGCGCTCGACGGCGCGGAAAACGCGCGCGTCTACCTGCAGGACCTGATGGACAGAGCCATCAATGATTTGCAAGGCACCCATTTCGATCTCGCTGAGCCGCTGCTGAAGGTCGAATCGATGATCGCGCCGCCGGGCAGCGCGGCCGCGCCCTATTACACCCAGCCCTCGCTGGACTTCACCCGTCCTGGCCGCACCTGGCTGCCCCCGCTCGGCCGGACCCGAATCCCCGTGTGGACTCTGATCTCCACCTGGTATCACGAGGGGGTCCCCGGCCATCATCTCCAGATCGCGCAGTGGACCTACCTGGCCGACCAGCTGTCCGTCTATCAGGTCAGCCTCGGCGGCGTGAGCGCCAATGTCGAAGGGTGGGCGCTGTATGCCGAGCGTCTGATGGACGAACTCGGCTATCTCACCGACGCGGGCCATCGACTCGGCTACCTCAATATGCATATGCTGCGGGTACTTCGGGTGATCCTGGACATCGGCATGCACGTCGGACTCGACTATCCGCCAGACTCCCCGTATCAGCCCGGCGAGCGGATGCGGCCGGACAACGCCAGGGAATTCTTCGGCCTCTTCTACGGACAGTCCGAGGAGTATCTCGACAGCGAGTTCATCCGCTACCTCGGCTGGCCGGGCCAGGCGATCGGCTACAAGCTCGGCGAACGCGCCTGGCTACGCGGCCGGGCCGCGGCCGCCGAGGCGCACGGCGAAGCCTTCGACCTGAAGGCCTGGCACATGGCCGCCCTGTCGCAAGGCTCCCTCGGCCTCGACGACCTCGTCGCCGAACTCTCCGCGCTCTGAAATCTTTCAGCCCCTGGGTAATTCGGCGACGGACCCGTCCTGATCCGCCGCGCGCAACAGTACTTCCAGCTCGGTGACGAGGTGACCGGCGATGTCATCGATGTCGGGGACCAGTTCGCGGCAGCCGAGCAGGCCGAAGTGTAGGCGTCCACCGGAACTGCTGACGGTGATGTTCAAGCCCTGACCGTCCATGATGACCGAAAGGGGGTAGTTGGCAACCATTTTCGCGCCGCCGAGGTATACGTCGACGTTCGGGCCTGGAATGTTGGAGATCACCAGGTTGAAGGGTGGGATGCGGTGGGGTAGGCCCATTGCGAAGGCGACGCGGGCGGCACGGGCTACCAGTGCCGGTGGCGCGAAGTCGGTGACGTTCTCGACGAGGCCGGCCGGGATCGCGGCCTGCTGTGCCTTCGCGATCTTCGTTGCCCGGTGCACGGCGGTGAGCCGGGCGACGGGATCGTCGAGGTGGGTCGGTAAGGATGCCAGCATCGCCGAAACCTTGTTGCCGAGTGCGGATTTGCTGCCCTCGTCGCGCACCGAGACCGGGATCATCGAGACGAGCGGCACCTTGGGCAACGCGTCGTGATCGAGCAGCCACTGCCGCAACGCCCCCGCGGACATGGCCATCACGACGTCGTTGACCGACATGCCGAAGGTGTTCTTGACCGTCTTCACCGCACCGAGATCGACGCTGCGGAAGGCGAATCGGCGGTGCGGGGTGATCTCGCGATTGAACGGTGTCGCCGGTGCCAGCCCGACCACGCTGGCGATCACCGCACCGTCATCGTGTTCGCGACCGAGCAGCGCCCCAACATAGGGCGTCAGATAGCTGCCGATGAGCGGCAGCGAACGGCCGAGATCCCCGGCGATCCGCGCGGCCTGTAAGGGCGTGCTCGCCATCGATCGCGCCGCGCGGGTGAGCATCGTTCGGGTGCTCGGCTTCGGCTCCGGGGCGAAAGTGCTTGGGAGAATGGATATTCGACCCTCCGGTGTGAGGTCGAGCAGGATCGTCATGAGTTCCGCACCGGAGACGCCGTCGATCGCCGCGTGATGCATTTTCGTGTAGACGGCGAGGCGACCCTCGGCGAGCCCGGAGATCAGATACGCCTCCCACAGCGGTCTGCGCCGATCGAGCGGGCGCGCGTGCAGCCTGCTGACCTGTTCGGTGAGCTGGGCGTCCGAACCCGGTGTCGGCAGCGAGATCTCGCGGACGTGATACTCGATGTCGAAGTTCTCGTCATCGATCCAATAGGGCTGATCGAGGCCGAGCGGAACATAGGTCAGTCGCTGATGCAGCAGTGGTATCAGCGGAACCCGCTCGCCGAGCAGACTTGTCAGCGCGGCAAGGTCGAGGACGGTGGGTGAGTCGCGCGGGTCGAGCACGCACAACCCGCCGACGTGCCCGGTGGAGTTGTGGGTCTCGAGCGACAAGAACGCGGCATCGAGGCCGGAGAGCTGCTTCATCGTTGATCCTCTGTTGCTCCTGAGGATCTGAGCATCGCACCTCCGGTTCGCGCAGTCTGCGAAACGGTCGCGAGACTGCGCGAAGCGGGTGGGTCAGCGCGAAATCCGATCGTCGAGGGCGACTTCGGGCGCTGACGCATGCTGCGCGCGGGTCGGCGCGAACCAGGTCAGGTAGAACGTGGTCGCGAGGGCGGCGAGCAGGCCGAGCAGGGCGACGCCGGACACGAGCGGGTGGTCGGCCATCGTCTGGGCGAAGTAGCGGACCGACAGCAGGGTCGTCGCGAAGGTGACGACGCCCAAGGCGACCACGCGGATTCGGTAGTGGTCCCATCCCCGGTCGGGGTCGCGCAGCGCGGATTCGACGGTCATGCACAGCGCCGCGCCCGCGACCAGGTCGACGCCGTAGTGCGCACCGAGGCCGAGGGTCGCGATGAGGGTACAGACCAGCCAGAACGCGCCGCCGACGCGCAGCAACAGCGGGCCGCGGCGGGAGTGGATGAACAGCGACAGCGCCCACGCGGTGTGCAGCGACGGCATGCAGTTGCGCGGGGTGATGCCGTCGAAGGGCATCGGCTCGAGGGAGAACGGCAGCGGCGGAACGATATTCGGCCACACGTCGGCGAGTTCGAGGCCGTGTCCCTGCGGCCCGAACGCGAGCACCGGCCCGACCACGGGGAACACGACGTACCAGAGCGGGCCGATGAGCCCGAGCGCCAGGAACGTGCGCACCAGGTGGTGTCGCGGCCACGGTCCGGTGGTCACGCCGCGCAACTGCCAGACGGCGACGACGATGGCCGCGACCGGAAGCTCGAAATACACCCAGCGCACCACACCGAGCGCCACCGGTCCCGCCAGGTCGAGCGCGTGGCCGACGAACCAGGAGGGATTGCCGAGCGCGTGGTCGGCCAGTTGCGCGTACGGATCGAGGACGTTCGGGCAGGCCCACGCGGTGACGTCGAGCCAGATCTCGCCGACCTTCGTCGCGAGGATCAGCAGCGCGCCGAAAGCGATGGCGCGCAGCGCGGTTCGGCGTCGCTCACCGGACCAGCGCCAGGCGGCGATCACCGCGAGCGCGGTGAGCACGATGGTCGGACCGTTGCCGACGGTGAACAGCCTGCCCTCGATCGCCCGGATGGCGACGAAGATCAGGTCGATGCCGATCGCCGCGGCAAGCGCGGTCACCCGGACCCGGTTGGTGAGGCCGACGAGCGCGAGCAGGAATCCGGCCCACGGGGTGGTCGCGGACTTCGGCCTGCCGACGTAATCGCGCAGCAGGCTCGTCAGCGGGCCGAGCGCGTCGATGTGCGCGGCCATCAGCTCGCCGGCCACGAGCACGAGCACCGCGGCGGCGATACCGCACCAGACGGCCACCGGTCGAACGCGACGTTCCTGGAGCCGCGCGGCACCCGTGTGCTCGCCGGGTGGTGGCGGACTGCACGGAGCGTCGTGAATAAGCATTCGGACATCGTAAACACGATGTGAACATGGCCATGCGGCCCGGTGAACACGTGCCGCTGGCGCCCATGCGAACGCCTATCGGCTCATAGCGCCAGGACCAGCGCCGAGATGATGCCGAGGCTCGCCGTCGCGGTCGCGCCGACCGAGTCCACGATCACTACGGCGGCCGTGGCGAGCGCGCTCAGTGGCACCTCGAGCCATGCTGGTCCCTGCTCCGAACGCGGTCCGTTGGCGCGATGTCTCACGGTCATGGCCGCGAGCTACCCGCCGATCTTGGGCTTAAACGAACAATCGCAGGGCGCGCCGTGGCACACCCTGCGATTGTCGGAAATGTCAGGCTTTGTCTTGTGCCGAGGAGCGTGCGGGATTCGCCTGCTTCGCGGCCTTGGGATCGCGCTCGTTCTGCTTGGCCTGGACGCCAGCTTCGATCCGGTCGCCGAGATCCTTGTCGACATTGCGCCAGTACTCGAACGCCCGGCTCAATACCGGTGCCGTGACGCCGTTGAGCAGATGCCCGACGATGTTGTCCACCAACCGATTCCGGGCCGCGTCGTCGAGCACGTCGCGGACCATGGTGCCGGCCTGGCCCCAATCGTCGTCGTCCTTGCGCAATGTGTAAGCGGTGCGGACCATTTCGCCGTCGGTGTGCCAGCCGACGACCGGGCCGGAGACCGTGGCGTCGGCGTGCGGGCCACCCTTCGAATTCGGTACGTACACCGGATCACCCGGGTTGTGGTGGCGCATCGCGCCGTCCTTCGAATACGACCGCACGGTGGCCGCGTGCGCCGAATTGACCGGCAGCTCTTTGTAATTGACGCCGATGCGGTGCCGATGCGCGTCCGGGTAGGAGAACCACCGGCCGAGCAGCATCTTGTCCGGACTCGGGCCGGTGCCAGGCACCGAACTGCTCGGCTCGAACGCGGACTGTTCGATCTCGGTGTGGTAGTCGGCCGGGTTCCGGTTCAAGGTCATCTTGCCGACCTCGATGAGCGGATAGTCGCCGTGCGGCCAGACCTTGGTGAGATCAAAGGGGTTGAACCGGTAGGTTTTCGCGTCCTCGAACGGCATGATCTGCATCTTCAGCGTCCAGCTCGGGAAGTCGCCGCCGTCGATCGCCTCCCACAGGTCGCGGGTGTGATAGTCGGTGTCCATCGAGGCCATCTGGTCACCCTCGTCCTGGGTGAAGAACTCGACGCCCTGATCGGACTTGAAGTGGTATTTGACCCAGAACTTCTCGCCGGCGGCGTTGTACCAGAGGTAGGTGTGGCTGGAGTAGCCGTTCATGTGCCGCCAGGTGCGTGGAATGCCGCGATCACCCATCAACCAGGTGACCTGGTGCGCGGACTCCGGTGACAGCGTCCAGAAATCCCACTGCATATCGTGATCGCGCAGGTTGTTGTCGGCCCGGCGCTTCTGCGAGCGGATGAAGTCCTGGAACTTCATCGGATCGCGCACGAAGAACACCGGGGTGTTGTTGCCGACCATGTCGAAGTTGCCCTGCTCGGTGTAGAACTTCAGGGCGAACCCGCGCGGATCCCGCCAGGTGTCCGGGCTGCCACGCTCGCCGGCGACGGTGGAGAAGCGGGCGAGCAGCTCGGTTTTCTTGCCGGGCTGGAAGACGTCGGCCCTGGTGTAGGCGCTCACGTCGTTGGTGACCTCGAAGGTGCCGAACGCGCCGCCGCCTTTGGCGTGCGGTTGACGCTCGGGGACCCGTTCGCGGTTGAACGCGGCCATCTTCTCGATCAGGTACGCGTCATTGAGCAGGATCGGGCCGTCGGCGCCGACCGTGAGCGAGTGTTCGTCGCTTGGTACCGGGATACCGGCGTCGTCGGTGGTGTAGTTCGGATCAGACATGTCTCTCCTCTTCTACCAGCGGTAAGGAGGGCCCTGCGGCGAGCCGGTCTTGATGCGCCGACGACGGCGGGTGGCTGTGCCCGTCCGTCTCGGTTCACCGATCGACTTCCCAGGTGCCTGAAGGTCAAACGTATCGCGAACTCGGTGCTCCGTGGCCGAAACGCATGGCTATCCTGACCTGGGTTCAAGGCGTGCTGATCGAGGTGGGTAGTTATGCGGAGCAGGGATATCGAGCTGGCGGCTCGATGGTGGCAGTGGGCCATGGCGATTCCGACCGACAGGAATCCGGTCAGCGATGAGACGGGGAAGTTCGCGGCCGAGGGGCAGCCCGCGGACGTCTGGTTTCTCGGGGGCACGTTCGGCGGCAAGGTCACCAGGAAGTGTGCCGTGCCGCATGGTCGCCCGATCTTCTTTCCCGCCTTCAATATCCTGCAGCGCGCGTCGCTGTTCGGCCGGCGGGTTCCGGTGGTGCCGACGGCGAGCGGTCACGCGGAGCTGAACGGGGTGTCCCTGCCGCTGCGCGAAGTCGCCAACCGCAGTCCGTTTCTCATCGACGCGGATCCCGATGGGCCGTTCGGGCCGCCCGGCCGGTACCGGGCCAACGCCTGGGGCCTGTGGTGCAGCCTGGACGACCTCAGCCGAGGCGACTACATCCTGACCCTCGGTGGGGAGTACGAACCCGGCGGATTCTGGGTGGAGGTCACCTACGACCTCGAGGTCGTGTGAGCTGATCGCTGGTTTCGTACCGTGCGCGGGGGTATCCGTGGCGCAGGAGGTGCGATATGTCGGCAAACCGAGACGGCAAGCCTGTGCCGGCGACCGACACCGACCGGCGCCGGATCACGTTCGCCGCGGACGGACCAGCGCTGGTGGCGGGTCCGGTCGAGTTGGTGCGTGCGGACGGGACCGTGGTGTGTTCGGATCGCTTTCTCGTCGCGGTGTGTATGTGTCGGCGCAGCAAGAACTTTCCGTTCTGCGACACCAGCCATCGCAAGCGATCACGGCGTACGGACTGAGCCCAGCGTCTCCAGCAGGGAGCTTTGACCTGCCCGCCAGCTGCCGAGCACGTGGTCGGTGAACCGGTCCTCCAGCAGGTTCGTCACCTGGATGCCGAAGACGACGGACTCGGTGAGCGCGGGTTCGCGGGCGAGCAGGCTGCCGATCACGTCGCGCCGCATGACCTGCTCGTGCACGGCGTCGGCCTCCACATGTTCGGTATAGAAAAGTCGGCATTGCGGCGGCGCGTCCAGCTTGTCGAGCGCGGCGATCATGCGGCGCGCGGCGGGTGAGGACGTGATTTCGGCGGTGGCGAGCTGGCCGACCAGCGCGCCGCGCAGCGCACGGTGCAGGCCGAACAGCGACATCATGTTCACGAGCGCGAGCATCGGCGCGGGTACCAGGTCGAGGTAGTGCAGGTAGCCGTCGTCCAGTCCGGCGGCGGCGAGCAGATCGGCATACAGGCGCGCGTGCAGCCGTTCACCACGGCCACCGCCGAACTCGTCGTACTCGACCGCGACCAGCGACGCCTTTTCCTGCCCGAACAGGCGCGGGATCACCCAGGCGTGCGGATCGCCCTCCTTATGGTGATAGATCGAGCGTTGCACGAAGTGTTCGCGCAGGTGCGACCACTGGCCCTCGTCGTGCAGATACTGTGCGACATCGTTCGGTTCGATCGGCTCGATCAGCAACTCGGCCAATGCCTGGGTCACCTCGTCGCCGCCTTTGACGTCGTTGCGCAGGGCTCGGCGAAACAACCGCTCCATGCTTGCGCGTAACCGCAGCAGTTCAGGGTCCCACTCCCAGCCGGGGTCGACCGCCGCGAAGCCGTGATAGTGCAGTTCGTAGCAGGTGTGCAGGGCTAGTTGCAGATCGTCACCGTACGGATCGGCGGCACCGACCTCGGGGAAACGGGTTTGTGCGGACGGTGTGCCCCGCAGGATTTCGGTGACCGCTGCGGACAATTCGCCACGGGGGCGGGGGAGTGCGATCGAGCGGTCGCTCGTCACAGGCGTTCTACTCGGGTATGGGTCATCGTTGATCACGCTCCCTTCACCGACCGCATACCCGCTGCCAGGCTTGCCAACCCGCCCGCACATCCAGGTTCGTGACTGTTGTCTTCCCTGATCACACCCGTCGCACGAGGACGCCCGCGGCTTCCAGCGGGTCGGTGTCGTCGCGCGCGGCGGTGTCGTCGGTGACGACGGCGTGCAGGGCGGCGACCGGGGCGACGAAGGCGAGGGCGGTGTGGGTGAGCTTGGCGGCCTCGGTGACGGCGATGACTCGGCGAGATGATGCGATCGCGGCGCGTTTGATGGCGGCGTCGTCGAGGTCGTAGGCGGTGAGTCCGTCGGTCGCGTTCAGGCCGCAGCAGCCGAGGATCGCGGTGTCGAAACGCAGCGCGGCCAGCGATGCGAGGGTGAGCGGGCCGGTCAACGCCAGCTCGCCCTGGCGTGGATTGCCGCCGGGCACAAGCAGTGTCAGCGAGGGTGCGTCGGTGAGCGCGTTCACCGCGTGCAGCGACAGGGGCAGCACGGTCAGGCGGCGATGGGCCAGTGCGCGGGCGACTTCGAGGCAGGTGGTGCCGCTGTCGAGGACGACGGACTCACCGTCGGCGATCAGTCCGGCGACCTCGGTGGCGATGCGCCGCTTGACCTCGAGCCCGTCGGTGGCGCGCAGGGCGAACGGTGGTTCGTCGCCGCGCAGCAGCAGGGTGCGCGCGCCGCCGCGATAACGCTCCAGGATGCCCTGACCGGCCAGGGTCTCGAGGTCGCGGCGGATGGTCATCTCCGAGGCGCCCGTGCGCTCGGCCAGCTCCGTCACGCCGAGCTGGCCTGCTTCGCGCACGGCATCGGTGATCTGTTTCAGTCGGTCTGCGCTCGCCACACCCGCAATGGAACATCTTCAGTATTCGAAAGTCAATGTTTCGAACACTTAATCTGTCCGATATGTTCGAAAGCATGCAGAGATCGTTGCGGGCCGCTCGACTGGCCACGTTCGTCTTTTTCGCGCTGGACGGCTTCCTGATCGGGACGTGGGTCGTCCACATTCCCGCGGTCGAGCACCGGGTCGGGATCGGTCATCCGACGCTCGGCTGGTTGTTGTTGCTGCTCGGCGCCGGGGCTTTCGTCGGGATGCGGCTGGTCGGTCCGCTCGCCGATCGGTTCGGCGCCCACATCGTCGTGCCGGTCAGCGCGGCGCTGTGCGCGTCCGCCGTCGTCCTGCCCGGCTTGTCGGCGAATGTCTGGACGCTGGGGATGTCGCTGCTCGCGCTCGGCTTCGGCAACGGCTGCCTCGACGTCGCGATGAACGCGCACGCGGTGCGGGTCGAACACCGTTACCAGCGGTCGGTCATGTCCGCGTTCCACGCCACCTACTCGCTCGGCGGCGTGCTCGCCGCGCTGGTCGGCGCGCGCACGCTCAGCTGGGGTTGGAGTTCGGCGACCGCGCTCGGCATGGCGGCGCTGCTCGGTCTCGTCGGCGCGGCGCTGGCCGCCCCCGCGTTGCTGCGACCCGAAAGTCCGCGCCCCGCCGGGGTTTTTGCGGTGGGGGAGCGGCGGGTGACGCCGCGGCGCATCTGGTTGCTTGCCGGTCTCGCGCTGCTGCTGATGTTGTGCGAGGGCGTCGCCAACGACTGGAGCGCGCTGCACCTGCGCGATGTGCTCGCGGCGCCACCGGCCACCGCGGCCCTGGCCTACGGCGCCTTCGCCACCGCGATGACCGTCGGCAGGCTGCTCGCGGACCGCGTCGCCACCCGCTTCGGGTCGATGGCCGTGCTGCGTTACGGGACGGCCATCGGCGCGGTCGGCATGCTGACGGCGGCGCTGTCGCCATGGATTCCGCTGGCGCTGGTCGGCTGGACCGTGTTCGGGGCCGGGCTGTCCGGGTGTGTCCCGCAACTGTTCAGCGCGGCAGGTCACGCGGACCGAAATGCCGCGGGCGCCAACGTCGCTCGCGTCGCCGGGCTCGGCTACCTCGGCGTGCTCGCCGGGCCTGCCATCATCGGACCGCTGACCCACCTCGCTCCGCTCAATATCGTCCTGCTGTTGCCCGTCGCGTTCTGCGTCGTCGCTGCTGTCGCGGCGAACGTGCTGCGCCCACAACCGTCTTCGGCTGCACACTCCGCTGACCTCATTCCAGACGACGCACTGGAACGCGCTGCCCCTCGCCGTGTCGGTGAATAGCGGCTACGGTCGTCACCATCGCTGTTTATCTGTTACTTGTGGTGACTCCTTCTCGCTTGGCCACACCGACCGTCCGTGCTGTCGCCACTTGACCATGAAGGGCTGATTCCCATGGGCGACAACGACACCGACGTCACCGGCAAACGAATCGTCATCACCGGCGCCACCAACGGCATCGGCAAGGAGATCGCGCGGGCACTTGCTCGCCGCGGCGCGGACCTGACCCTGGTGGCCCGCAACGAGGCCAAGGCGGCGGCGACCGCCGACGAACTCCAGCGCGAGCCTGGCGCGAAGGGCCGCCCCGACGTGGTCAGCGGCGATCTGTCCGACCTCGCCTCGGTCCGGCGCGCGGGCGCGGAGATCCGTTCGCGCTACGCCAGCATCGACGTGCTCGTCAACAACGCGGGCATCCACGCGCTGTCCCCGCACACGACGGTGGACGGATTCGAATCCATGGCCGCGACAAACCATCTCGGTCCGTTCCTGCTGACCAACCTGCTGCTCGATCGGCTGGTGGCCGCGGCACCGTCCCGGATCGTCATCACCGCCTCCGAGGCGCACCGGCAGGGCGGCCGCCCCGACCTCGA
Source organism: Nocardia sp. NBC_01499 (assembly GCF_045040275.1). Classification (NCBI taxonomy): domain Bacteria; kingdom Bacillati; phylum Actinomycetota; class Actinomycetes; order Mycobacteriales; family Nocardiaceae; genus Nocardia; species Nocardia sp. NBC_01499. The sequence goes on from NZ_CP109426.1 coordinate 9,124,519, forward strand.
CCATTTCGCCGAGCCCCGCCGCTTCGGACCGGTCGGCTCCTTCCGTGCCTACGGACAGTCCAAACTCATGAACATCCTGTTCACCCAGGAACTCGCCCGGCGACTTGCGGGCAGCGGCGTCACGGTGAACTGCTTCTGCCCCGGCGCCAACGCCACCGGCCTCATCGGCGACAACCGCCTCATCGCGGTCCCGATGAAGGCGCTGGCGAGCACCCGAATCATCAGACGACCAGAGGTGGGCGCCCGCACCGGAATCGAGCTGAGCATCGACCCGAAACTGGGAACCACCACCGGCCAGTTCATTACCTCGACCCCCGGCCTGCACCTGCTGCCGCCCGTCGCCATTCGCCGCGATACCGACTACCAGCACCGGCTCTGGCTGCGCAGCGCCGAATTGGTCGGGCTGTAAACGGAATCCGATCAGGCGGCCAGCAGGGCGCGCGCATTGCGCACCTCGGGTATCCCAATTGCCTTGGCGGCCAGCAGGAATGCCGCGACACCGATCGTCGTCCCGCCCGCGAGCGTGACGAGGTGCTCCACACCTGGGTTGGGCACGGTGTGGCGCGTGACGGCCATGATCGCCAGACAGGCCCAGCCCGCGCTGGCGGTTGCCCAGATGACGCGCGTGAATGTCACTGCGACGTCGGAGAATCCGAGCAAGCCGTAGCGTCGGCGCAGCAGCACGTGTCCCATGATCGCGCCGACCACATAGGACAGCGAACTCGCGACGCTGAGCATGACCACGACGACACTGTTGGGAAAGACGGTGACGGAGCAGGCGACCACGGCGACCTTCGTCGCGACCATGGCGATATTGATGATGGTCGGTGTGCGGGTGTTGTTGTTCGCGTAGAAGACTCGCATCTGCAGCATCACCAGCGCGAACGGTGCCAGTCCGAACGCCGACGACGCGAGGGCCGTCCCGATCAGCCCGGCCGCGTGCGCGTCGACGCGACCGGTGAACACGACGACGGCGAACACAGGACCGAGCAGGCCCATCGCCATGGTCATCGGAACGAGCGCGACGGTGAGATAGCGCGCGCCGCGCCCGAGATCGGCGATCACGGCGGCCTGATCGCCCGCGGCGGCCGACTGGGAGATGCGCGGCATCAGCACCGTGAGCAGCGATGCCGCGAGGATGCCGTACGGCACCTGGAACAGCAGGTCAACACAGTTGTAGATGGTTACTCCGTTGTGCGAGAACGCGACCCGCATCGTGATGATGACGCCGACCTGGCTGATCGCGGCGTAGGTCAGAATCCAACCGAGCACGGGCATACCAGCGCGCACCGGCCGCCACGTGTACGGGAACGGCCGAACCCGCCACTTCCACTGAAACCCATTGCGCCGCAACGCGAACACCACCCAGACCGCCTGCCCGACGATCCCCATCGTGGTACCGATCCCGATCGTGAGCACCTGCGCGGCCGTCATCGAGGTCGGCGTCAGCGTGACCGGACCGGGAAGCAGCACGAAGATCCCGCACGTCAGCAAGACGATCACGTTGTTGACCACCGGCGCCCACGCGGCCGCGGCGAAGCTGTCTCGAACATTGAGCACGGCCGTCAGCAAAACGGTGACGCCGTAGAAGAAGATCTCCGGCAGCAGCAGATAGGCGAACAAGGTGGTGAGCTGCCGCTGATCGGAATCGCCAACCAAGGCGCGCACGATCAGCGGAGCGCACAGCACAGCGACCACCGTCACCGCGCCGAGTCCGAGCACCGCCGCCACCATCACCCGCTGCGTGAATTCCCGAGAGTGCTTGCGCCCGTGCCGCCTTGCCCTCGTCAGCAACGGCACGACAGCGCTGGCGAACACGCCGCCGAGCAGCATTTCGTAGACCATGTTCGGCAGGCTGTTCGCCCCCGTGTAGGCATCACCCACCGCCGCGGTACCGAGCAAGGCCGTCAACAGGATCGTGCGGGAAAACCCGGTCACGCGGCTCACCGCACCGGCCAGCGCGACGTGGCCGCCAGCTCGCGCGAGCCCATTTCCCGAGCGCATCCCCTTCCGCCGTGGCGCTTCCGGTGTGGTCTGCGCCCGCGATCTCAACCCGATCGGCAGTGGTTGCGTCGGTAAATTGCCGTAGTCGGTCATGGCCCTCACTCGCGCTCGGTGGCGGCAGCTCGGATGCTCCCCCCCTGGACAGCCTTTCGCCATGATGCCAGGGCCCCGGCCCCGGCGCGGGTGTCGGTTAGCTCACATACTGGGATATTTCGTAGGGATTGCCACCGATCCATGACATGGTTGTCCAGTGAGATCAAGCTTATCGACGTGATTCGTTTGGCTCATCTACAGAAAAGAAGAAGTAAAAGTAATGGCTCAAGGCAGTGTGAAGTGGTTCAACAGCGAAAAGGGCTTCGGCTTTATCGCACAAGATGGTGGCGGCGCTGACGTGTTCGTCCACTACTCCGCCGTGTCCGGCTCGGGATTCAAGTCCCTTGAAGAAGGACAGCGCGTGGAGTTCGAGGTCGGACAGGGACAGAAGGGGCCGCAGGCCCAGGACGTCCGCGCTATCTGATCGACGTAGCGTCATAGAGCCCCGCACCCTTCTGGGTGCGGGGCTTTTGCTATGCCGACCTGTCAATTACCCTGTGCGGCAGCCGAAACCGGCTGCCACCGACGCCACAGCTCGAGCCGGGACTCGTAGTCCTTGGTAGCGATCGTGAGCGGAGCCTCGCCGAGGAAGATGCGCAACGGCGGCTCGTCCGCGTCGACCACGGCCAGAATCGCATCGCCGGTAGCGGTCGGATCACCGCTGCGCATCCCCGCACGCTGCTTGTTCCGAAGTTCCCTCGCGGAGTCGTACGCCGGGATCTCAGTGGCGCGCTTCGCGGACGGGCCCGCCCAGTCGGTGCTGAACCCGCCGGGCTCGACCAGCGTCACATGGATGCCGAACGACGCGACTTCCTGCGAGAGCGACTGCGAGAACCCCTCAAGCGCCCACTTCGACGCGTGATAGGCGCCGATATTCGGGAACGCGGAGATGCCGCCGATGCTGGAGACCTGGATGATGTGGCCGCTGCCTTGCTCGCGCAGGATCGGCAGTGCCGCCTGGGTGACCCAGAACGCGCCGAACACGTTGGTCTCGAATTGCGCGCGCAATTCGTCCTCGCTGAGCTCCTCGATCATGCCGAACTGCCCGTAGCCCGCGTTGTTGACGACCACATCGAGCCGCCCGAACCGGTCGACCGTCTGCCGCACCGCGGCGAAATCGCCCGCCCGGTCGGTGACGTCGAGCCGGATCGGCTCAAAGGTGTTGGGGTACTTGGCGACCAGGTCGTCGAGCGTGCTGAGGTCGCGTGCGGTGCCTGCGACACTGTCGCCGCGCTCCAGGGCGGCGAGTGCCCATTCGCGGCCGAATCCTCGTGAAACACCGGTGATGAACCAAACTTTGCTCATACGACAACGGTAGCTACCTGGAGTGCACTCCAAGCAAGCTTCGACGCACCCGATTTCCCGCCACGTGGACCAGTCGACGCGATTCGCGTCCGCGCCGCGTACCGCGCCGGTATCGTCCCTGACCTGAGACTATGTCTCTACTCGGAACCGCTTTCCCTGCCGAGGAGGTCGCAATGCGGCGACGCATCTCACTCCGCCCGCTGTGGCGTCACGTGCAGCGTGGCCTGATCCTGTTCGGCTCGTGCGCCGGTGGATCAGGCAGCTGCTACCTCGAATGGGCGCGGGAAAATCCCATCGACCCGCCGTCGTCGAAGCAGTGCTGGGACTGGTCCGTGCCGCACCAGTGGTACGACACGGCACATCGCCACTGACCTGCGCGCCTCAGCCCGTGACGCTCGCCTGACCGTTCTCGATATGGCCGCGGAAGTGGCGCTGATAGACCGGGTCGATATCGACGGTCAGCGAAAGGTCGTACCAGCCTTTGCCGTAGCTGAGCGCGTTCCAGGTGTCGGTGGTGGTTTTGCCCGGCGCGATCTTGTAGGTCCACGGTCCGTCGGTGCGGTAGCTGTTGGCCTTCACCGTGACCACGGCGGGCGCGGTGCCCTTGTTCGTCATGGACAGCTGCAGTTTGTTGTCGGTGGAGTAAGAGGCGGTCACCTCGAGGGGGGACACCGAGGTGCCGATCATTCGCCAGAGGAAGCGATTGGGCCCGTGTATCGCGATACCGTATTTCTTGTCGGGATAGCTCTGCACGCTCCAGGTATCGGTGACCGTCGCCCCCGATTTCACGTCATAGCGCCACGGGCCGTCGGTGCGCCCGTCGGCGCGATATGCCGCTAACTGAATGTCGGCCGAGCCGGTGTTGCGGAACGTGGTGGTGAGCGCACCACTCGGGGCGAGGGTTCCGTTCGCCACGGGGGCATAGGGCAGCGGCCTGGCGGGTCTGGTTCCCGATTCCTGCTGCGGTGGCTGCTGGCTGCCCGCGGCGGGCGGTGCGGGCTTGGGCAGTGAGCTCTGGGTCGCATCGGCTTGTGCCCGAAGGGCATTGGCGTCGGGCAGCGTCGGCACGCTGGTGTTCGGCTTGGCGAAGTCGAAGCATCCGGTGAGGTCGCCGCAGATGGATCGGCGCCAGGCGGAGATATTGGGTTCGTTGACGCCGGTCCACTTCTCCAGGAAGCGGATCACCGAAGTGTGGTCGTGCACTTGCGAATTCACCCAGCCGCCGCGGCTCCACGGTGAGATCACCAGCATGGGCACGCGCGGGCCGAGGCCGATGGGCTGGCCGTTGACGTACTCGCCGGGGGTGCCGGGCGGTGCCATCGGCGGCGGCACATGGTCGAAGAATCCGTCGTTCTCGTCGAAGTTGATCAGCAGGGCGGTCGAGTTCCACAGATTCTGATTGCCCCACAACGCTCTCAGCACGCCCTGGGTGTAGGCGGCACCGTCAACGGGGCGGGCAGCGGGGTGCTCGGAGTATCCGTAGGGGGCGACCACCCAGGACACCTGGGGGAGGCGTCCGCCGGCACAGTCGGCGATGAAATCCGCGAGTACGTGGTCGACCTTCTTGCCCTGCCCCGAATCCGGCTTCCAGTTTTCTTCGCCGAATACCTTTGCCCGCGAAGCGAGTTCGGTGTTCTTCGCGTCGTGATAGGCGTCGAACAGCCACAGCGGGTTGTCGCCGTAGTCGCCGACGAAGGGGTGGCTACCGTTGTCGCCCACCTCGTCGTTGGCGTAGACCTTCCAGCTGATTCCCTTGTCGAGCAGGCGTTCCGGGTAGGTGGTCCATCGATAGACCGGCTTGTAGTCGGCCGGGTTGCTGATCGCCGGACCGCCGTATTGGCCTGCGGGATCGATGGTTCCGGTCCACTGGTAGAGCCGGTTGGGGGTGGTCGGCCCGAGGACCGAGCAGTAGTAGTGGTCGCAGACGGTGAACGCGTCGGCGAGGGCGCGATGGAACGGTATGTCGGCCTCGGTGAAGTAGCCCATGGCCATCTCGCCTTTGGCCGCGGTCCAGCCGTCGCTCCAGCCGCCGCGGACCGCGAGATGCTGATCGTCCCAGCCGTGCGGCAGATCGCCGAGATCCTGGCCGTCGACCTTCGTGGTGTCGACGTGAAAGGGCAGCAGGTAGCCGCCGTCGGATCGACGCGGATCCGGTTGGTAGTAGACGTTGCGGCCGTCCGCCTTGACGACGGCGGTCGCGTCGGCCAGCCCGCGTACCCCGCGCATAGTGCCGAAATAGTGGTCGAAGGAACGATTCTCCTGCATGAGGATCACCACATGCTCGACATCGCTCAGTGTGCCTTTGCGGCCAGGCGCCGCGAGCGCCTCGACCATATCGGCGGGCAATAGCTGCAACCCGCCGCCCAACGCCGCCGCGCCGAGCGCCCCGCCGATGAATCGCCGCCTTGGAAAACCAGAACCTACGTGGGGCACAGCATTCCTCTCGATACGACATGTAGCTGACGTGCAGAGTAAAGAATGTTCGCTTGCTATAACCACCAATGATGTTTTCGGTCGGAGTCAACTGGGCAGTAAACAAGTCGTAACTGGGAACCGAACGGGCGGGGGCCACGGGGTGCGAGCAAAATCCCCGTTAATTTTCGAAAGACGCCAGAAGAATGGATCTGGCACCGAGTTGCCGATCGAGAACTCGCCCGGAATGCCCGTTTTCGCGCTGTCGCAGGTCAGCGCGTGCCGAGCAGCAGGGTCTGGGTGCCGCGTCCGATCGGTCCCTGCTCATCGAAGAGACGGGACTCGGCCAGGCCGACACCGCTGCGTTCCGGGTAGGTGACCGCGTCCAGGCACACCCAGTCACCGACCGGCTCGCGGTGCAGGGTCACCGTGAGATCGGTATTGATGAAGAAGTATCGGCCCCACGGCAGGACAGAGCTGACACCGTTGCCGAAGTCAGCGGCGGCGAGGGTTCGCTCCACCGGGCTGGACGACGTGCCGGCCACAATCGGATAGCGCAGGCGAATCCAGCACACCGCCGGGCCCGGAGTCTGGAATGCTCCTGAGACGAAACGGTATTCGACGCCGGTATGGAATCCGACGGGTTGACTGCTCGGGAAGGCATGATCCGGGCGCTGCGTCACAGTGTCCGGACCGGGCTTGGTGCCGGTCGGCAGCACCTCGGCCGGCACGTCCAGCTCCGACTGCCGCAGCCGCCACGCGTTGGCCTTCAGCACCGGTCCCTGGGCGGAACTCAGTGTGGCCTCGACCAATTCGACAGTGCGGCCAGACCCGGGGACCCGCGCCTCGGCCCTGGTGACTCGCGTCTCAGCCCGCAGCGGCGCGATCGGCACCGGCCCGAGCATTTCCACCGCGATCCGGCCGACCCGGAATTCCGGTCGCGGCTCGCACCGTTCGATCACATGCCCCAGCAGTGCCGACGGCGCCCCGCCGTGCTGGGCATCCGGCGACCACGGCCCCCGCGTCAGCTCGGTGGGATGGAACAGATCTGGGTCGGCGGAGTCGCGAAAGTAGAACGCATCCATGATGCGCTGAGCTTAGCTATTCCGCTCCAGGTAGCGATCGGCGAGCTTCACGAATTCGTCGAGTGTGCGCAGGGTTTCCGCTTCGGGGAGGGTCGGCAGAGTGAGGCGGGAGCTAGCGCAGCTGCAGGCGGAAGATTCGGCCTTTGAGGCTCGGGCGTTTGTGGAACACGCACAGCCACAGTTCGCCGGGAACCTTTCCCGAACGGTGGGGAAGCGGACCGACAAGAATTCGGTCGCCGCCGAGGTTCGGCCAGTGGTCCGGAATCTTCCTATTCGCCGCTGGTCAAGCCATTCTCAGCGGTATCGAAACCAGCAGGGGGTTGATCACTGTGCTGTCGAAGCCTGTTCCCGAGCAGCGAACCTTCGGACCCGAGCTGTCGGTCATCGACGGCATCGGCGCGACGCTCACCGAAACGCGTCCGTTGACCGTTGTGCTCGCCGATGACCACGCCGTGGTCCGGGCCGGGCTGCGATCGCTGCTCACCTCGGTCGACTGGATCAGTGTCGTCGCCGAGACGAGCGCCGACGGCGCGTTGCGCGAGGCGGTGCTGAACCGGCCGGACGTGCTGATCCTCGGTCAGTGGCGACAACCCGAAAGCGCCGCTGTCATCGGCGAATTGGCGCGTTCGGCGCCGGGTGTCGCGGTGCTCGTGTTCAGCGTCGCCGAGGACGACGAGTCGGTGTTCGCCGCGATCCGCGCCGGGGCCGGTGGCTACCTGCGCAACGCCGCGGATCGCGACGACCTGCTGCGCGCGATCTGCGCGGTCTCCGCCGGTTGGGTGGTGCTCAGCCCGCACATCGGCAGCAGGCTTGCCGCCATGCTTGCCGACCCCGCCCGGCACACCCGCCCGTTTCCGGAACTGACCGCCAGAGAATTCGACGTGCTCACCCTGGTCGCCGCGGGACTACCGAACGCGGCCATCGCGGCTGAACTGCACCTCGCGCCGAAGACCGTCAGCAACTACCTCTCGCACATCTTCACCAAACTCGGTGTCGCCGACCGTGCGAATGCGATCGTGCGCGCGCGAGACGCGGGCCTCGGCACCTCGTATTGAATTGAACTAGCGCCCAATTGGCGGTGCGACAGTGTCACGTGACGCGTCGAATTCGGTCAAATCGGGCCCCGGGCAATTGTCCAGTTCGAGTGTTCAGGGCTTATCGGCATCAGCTACCACTACTAGCTGTGACCAGCGGGAACGCTATTTCACATTGATGTGATCCGGAGTCGCTGACATTGTTCCGGGTTCGACGAGCTAATGTGCGGATTGGTTTGTGTCCGGCGCTATTTGCGGCGTACAGTTCAACTACTTTCCTCGGGTCCCGACGTGCGGCTCGCTCCGTGCGGGTGCCGACTCTGGAGTAATTCATGCCTCTTGTTGATCGCTGCGACGTGGGTCGTCGACTTCCTCAGCGCCTGTGGGTGTTCGGTGGCGCGCTCTACGAGCACGGGGTGCGTGTCGTCGATGACCGAATCCTGGCTCGCGTGTTCCTTTCCGCGCGCCCGGCGCCGCCGCTACGCCGGATGAGCCTGGTCAGGATGTGGGACGAGGCGGATCACCCCGGCGCGGCCGGATCGGCTCCGGCTCGTCACGCCAGCGCCTACGCGGAAGGGGATGGCGGTCGATGAGCGTCGACAGGTCCGACTTGCGTTCGGGGCGAAGGCCTTCGAAATTCGGGCCGCTCGCCGCCGCGCCGAGTCCTGGTAGCGGGTCCGGCAACCGCGCCCCGGATCTGGCGTTCCAGTGGGCGAAATCGGTGACGGCGAGTCGCGCGACGGCGCAGCTACTCGGCGGGGAATTCCCGACGGTATCCCCGGTCGTTATCGATGCGGCTATCGCACGGGCCCGCGCCGAACTGCATCCATTCTTGGCCGACTCGCTCGCCGAAATGACCGAATTGCTTGCGCGCGAACGAATCCGGCGGATCGCGCGCTCGATGAACGGTCGGCCGAGATGAGAAAGCCGCGCCCCGAGGGGTGGCGCGGCAGCTAACTGTGTGTCGCCAGCGGCGACGTGTCGGTGAAATCGACGGGCGGGCTCGGCAGGGAAGACCAAGGTCTCCGCGGCCGAGCCCAACTCGGCGTTTCGGGTGGACTTACATGCTCGCCTTCTTGTAGGCGTCCACGACCTCGGCCGAAATCCGCCCGCGGCTCGACACATCAATACCCTTTTGGCGTGCCCATTCACGGATGACACCGGTCTGCTCCCGCCCGGTCGCCGGCTGCGAGCGGTTGCCCGTGCCCCGCGGCGCGCGTCCGACCTTGCGGGCCGTCGCCGTCCACTCCGCGAAAATGCCGCGGAGCTGCTTGGCGTTCAGTGCCGACAGATCCATCTCGTAGGCCACGCCATCCAAGGTGAAGTGCACTGTTTCTTCGGCCTGAGACTTGCCGTCGTAGTCGTCGACCAGTGTCACAACGACCTTGCGTGCCATGGAGTTTCCCCTTCGTAGTTGCTCGAATGTGTAGAAGCGACAATCGTAGACCCACGAACAACACGTGGACTTCGCGGTATCCGAGTCCGCACAACCGAACTCGATGGGAACCTATTCTGTGGCTGATTTCCCGATGACCGACGCCGTCCGCAGGCACGATCCCGCCGCGCGCGGCTTCGCCAGCGACAACAACGCGGGGGTCCACCCCGAGGTGCTTGCCGCGCTGGCATTGGCCAATGGCGGTCACCAGATCGCCTACGGCGGGGACGATTACACCGCCAACCTGCGGGACGTCTTCGGCCTGCATTTCGGCGAGCGGGCGTCAGTTTACCCGGTATTCAACGGCACTGGCGCGAACATCGTTGCGCTGCAGCCACTGCTGCCGAGGTGGGGTGCCGTGATCGCGGCCGACTCCGCGCACATCAACGTGGATGAATGCGGTGCGCCGGAGAAGCTGGCCGGGATCAAGATTTATTCCGTCGCCACACCGGACGGAAAGTTGACCCCCGAACTGATCGACCGCCACGCCTACGGTTGGGGCGACGAACACCGCGCCCAGCCCTCGGCCGTTTCGATCACGCAAAGCACCGAACTCGGCACCGTTTACACCGCCGACGAGATTCACGCGATTTGCGAACATGCGCACGAGCGGGGCATGTTGGTGCACGTCGACGGCTCGCGGCTGGCCAATGCGGCGGCCTCGCTCGGTGTGCCGCTGCGCGATATCACCACCGATGTCGGTGTGGATGTGCTGTCCTTCGGCGGCACCAAGAATGGTCTGCTGTTCGGCGAGTGTGTTGTGGTGCTCAATCCGGAGGCGGTCCGCGACATCGTCTATCTGCGCAAGATGTCGGCGCAGTTGGCGTCGAAGATGCGTTTTGTCTCGGTGCAGTTCGAGGCGTTGCTCGGCGGTGATCTGTGGTTGCGTAGCGCGTCGCACGCCAACGCCATGGCCAAGCGGCTCGAGGCGGCGGTCCGCGATATCGACGGCGTGCGGCTCGTGCGTCCGGTGCAAGCCAACGCGGTCTTCGCGATGCTGCCGCCGCCGGTGACCGAGCGGCTGCGCAAGCGGCACCGTTTCTACCTCTGGGACGAGCACACCGGCGAGGTCCGCTGGATGTGTGCCTTCGACACCACCGAGGACGATATCGACAGTTTCGCCGACGCGATCGCCGACGAAATGAGCCGCGCCTGACCGTTATCCGCGGGTAGGCGCCACGTCCGCGGGGGCAGTGCGTCGCAGTGAGCGGCTGGGAATCAGCGCCCCGGCCGCGAACGCGCCGGGACCGATAACGGCGATGAGGAAGAACGACCAGCAGAACATCACGGCGGCTTCCCCGCCATTCTGAATCGGCAGTATGCCGCTCTTCAGATGCACGAACAGGAACGCGTAGGCCATCGAGCCCGAGCACAGCAACGCGGCGATCCTGGTGCCGATGCCGAAGGTCACGAACGCGCCGGCGACAAGCTGAATCGCGGCCGCCCACCAACCCGGCCAGCTACCCACCGTCGCGGCATGACCGCCGTGCGGTGCCACCGGCCACGCGAACAACGTGGAAAGCCCGTGGATGGTGAAGGAGAGCCCGACCAGAATGCGAAACAGACCGAGTACCACCGCGCCGCGACCGCCCGGCGCGGGCCCAGAGTTCGCTTCGGAAGACAACAGATGCATCACACGACCTCGAATCCGCAGGAGTCGGATGATCGGAAGCGCCACCCGTATCTGTGACTACGATGCGCAGCGATGAATTGTTCAGCAACTGGCGACGGGGCGCTATCTGGCGCGGTGGTGTCCCCACTTGAATCGCCTGCGTCTGGCGGTTCCGCGCGGGCCGCGACGACCTGATCGCCGCCGTCGAGCCGGGCCGTGGCGAACTCACCTATAGTCGGAAATCGTGCTGCACCCGGATCTACCGATCACTACCGAGCGACTCTTGCTTCGCACCGTGACTTCCGAGGACATCGACGATATACACGCCTACAAATCGCAACCGGATGTCTGTCGCTATCTGCCGTACGAGCCCCTGTCTCGCGAAGCCGTTGCCGAGCGGGTCGCGGGGTTGTGGGCGCGGACCGAACTGACCGAGGTGGATCAGGGACTCAATCTGTGCGTCGAAGAGCGGGCGTCCGGTCGCCTGCTCGGCGATGTCGTCCTCTTCTGGCGAGACGCCGAAAACAGTACCGGCGAGATCGGATACGTCTTCGCTCCGGATGTCGCGGGCCACGGGTACGCCACCGAGGCGGCCGCCGCCCTCTTGCGCTTGGCGTTCGAAGACCTGTCGCTGCACCGGATTACCGCTCAACTCGACGCGCGCAACCACGCGTCCGCTCGCGTCCTCGAGCGCCTCGGCATGCGCCGCGAAGCGGTCCACCTCCAGGACCTGTGGTTCAAGAACGAGTGGAGCGACACGATGGTCTACGCGATGTTGGAGCACGAGTGGCGCGGCCAGCGACCCTCGGTCGCCAGCCCGCCGCACCGCAGCATCGTTTAACGGACTGCGCAGCGCGTTTAACGCACAGCGCAGCGCCGTGCCTCGCACTGCAGCCCCCAAGATTGTTGGGTTGGCCCTCGTTGGATCGGGCGATATGGTTCGCCCGTACCAATAAGGGGGAGTTCCATTCAACGATCATCTTGCGCGACCTTCGTCGGCGGAATTGTGCTTACCGCCGTGCTTTTCGCGATCGGCGGCTGGGAGCGGCGCTGGATCGCCGACGACGGTTTGACCGTGCTACGTACGGTGCGAAACCTGCTGGCGGGCAATGGCCCGGTCTTCAATGCGGGGGAGCGCGTCGAGGTCAACACCAGTACCGCCTGGACCTATCTCGTCTGGTTCGTCAGCTGGTTGACGCAGGCGCGGCTGGAGTACGTGGTGCTCGGTGTCGCGCTGACGCTGTCGGTCGCGGCCATCGTCTTCGCGATGCTCGGCGCGGCCCGGTTGTGGCAGGGCGGTGCCCAATTGCTGCTTCCGGCAGGCGCTCTCGTCTATGTCGCGGTCCCTCCGGCCCGCGACTATGCCACCTCGGGGCTGGAGTCCAGCCTGGTCATCTGCTGGCTTGCGGTGCTGTGGTGGTGGCTGATCCGCTGGAGTCGCGCCGAAAAGGTGAGCTGCGCAAGCGTTCTCGGCCTGTCCTTTGTCGCAGGTCTTGCGCCGCTGATCCGGCCGGAGCTGACGCTGGTCGGCGCGCTGGCGCTGGTCATGATCTGCGGCGCGCCGCTGCCGGGGATGCGGCCGTGGCTGTTCCGTGCGCTGATCGTGGCGGTGGCGGGCCTGGTGCCGGTCGCCTATCAGATCTGGCGCATGGGCTATTACGGTCTGCCATATCCGAACACGGCCGTTGCCAAGGATGCGAGCGGCGCGAAGTGGCGGCAGGGGTTGAGCTACCTGTGGAATCTGGTTGGGCCGTACTGGTTGTGGGTGCCGCTGGTAGTGCTGAGTGCGGCGGCGGTGCTGGCGGTGCGGTCCCGGCGGATCGGTAGTCCTGCCGCTATTTGGTCCGACCGTGATTCGAAACTGTCTCTGCGCGAACGTATTCACCGAATCAGTGGGCGGTTGCGGTCCCCGGCCGCGGTGGTCGCCCTGATGTTCAGTAGCGGTGCTCTGCTGACTATCTACGAGATCCGTGTCGGCGGCGACTTCATGCACGGCCGCATGCTGCTGCCGCCGCTGTTCTGCCTGCTGCTGCCCGTCATGGTGCTGCCGCTGAAGCTTTCGGCCGCACAGGCGGTTCCGCGCCGCATCGACTGGGTCGTCCCGATCGTGCTGGCCGCGACCGTGGGCTGGGCGCTGTTCGCGGCCGACGTCACCGCCATCAAGACCGGCAATCGGATCACCGCCTCTGGCATCGCGGACGAGCGGCTCTACTACGTCAAGAGCACCGGCCACGATCACCCGATCCGCGCCGAGGACTATCTGAACTACCCGCGTATACGGGCCATGATCGGCGATATCGCGAGCAGCCCGAACGGCGGGCTGCTCATCAATTCGCCGTCCTGGAACTGGCAGATCGTCCCGCCTCCGACGCCGATCCCGGTCGGTGGCGCCGAACATACCGTGTTCTTCGTGAATCTCGGCATGATCAGCATGAACATGCCCCTCGATGTCCGCGTGATCGATCCGGTTGGCCTGTCGTATCCGCTTGCCGCACATACTTTTCGGTTCCCGAATGCCAGGATCGGCCATGACAAGAACCTCGACGCGGACTGGGCGGTCGTTGACGCTGGCATGTCGGTCGAGCATCCCCGGATGCCCTTGTTCCTGGACGAGGGCTGGGTGACCCGGATCCGAACCGCCATGAGCTGCCCGGAAACTCGGGACCTGCTTGCCTCCACGCGCGCACCGCTCACCTTCGACCGGTTCCGGCGCAACGTCCAGCAGTCGCTGAAATACGCCAGGTACCGCATCGATCGGGTGCCGGAGTACGAGATCGAGCGATGCCACGTGGTCGGCGCCAACGCGTCGCGATAGCGCGTTGGCTTGGCACGATCACTGCGCGATCGACGATTCCGTGTCCGTCAGGCGCTGGACAAGCGACCGCAGCAACCTTCCCGCATCGGCAGCGGCATATCCGCTGTGTAACGCAGTGGGCGCCAGCGCGATTCAGCCTATGCAGTGCGAGGGATGGGACTGTGGCATGACTGAAGTGCGACGATGGCAACCTTGGCGGCTCGGGCAGCTGTGGCGACTATGGCGGTTGGTGCATTTGGTGCGGTTATGGCAGCCGCGGGAGATTCGGTTGGTGCGGCCACTGCTCGGCGCGGCGGCGGCGCTGGCGATCTGCATCGGCGGGCTGACGGTGTTCATGGGCCAGTACGACGCGCCTGTGCCTGCGGCACCCCGGGGGATCAACACAGCGCCGGTTGTCAAGCCGCTGCCCCCGAACTATTGGTCATGCCACGGGAATTGAGCACCGGCCCGCATCGGCCAATCGTCATCCTCAGGCGGTGGCGGCGTCTAGCAGTGCCGTCGCGGCCGCGCGAGCGTGCTGACCACAAGTGGGGTCGTTGAGTACCATCGCCCTGCTGGCGGCTCCGTCCGCGAGGATCGCGAGCTGCTCGGCGAGGATGTCCGGCTGTGCTGCGCCGAGTTCGCTCAGCAACGCGGCGATGCGCTGGGTGAAGCGCTGTTTCTGCTGGCGGGCGTAGGCGTGCGCGGGGCTGTCGGGGTCGGGGAACTCGGCGGCGGCGTCGACGAAGGGGCAGCCTCGAATGAGGCCGGTGCCGTTGTCGGGGACGGTGAACAACTCGAGCAGTCGTTCCCGAGGGGTGCGATCCTGTCGATCGAGCACGCTTTCCATCGTGAGTCCGGCTTCGACGACGTGCCGTAGGTACGCCACCACCAGGTCGTCCTTGCTGGGGAAGTGGATGTAGAGGGTGCGCTTCGAGACCGGGGCCGTCGAGGCCACCTCTTCCATGCTCGTTGCGTTGATCCCGTGCGTCTCGAACAGTGTCATGGCTGCGGCAAGGATGCGCTGGCGTCCGCCGCGCCCGGGGCGGGAAGTGACGTTCTGCTCGACCATCGCCTAAGTATACGTCTCCGTTTACTTCCATCGCGACCGTTGCTACGCTCCCAGGTAAACGTTTCCGTTTACTTTGGAAGATCTGAAAGTGAGGGTCATGATCACCATCCCCCTGTCCGAGTACGCCGAACAGCTGATCCGGGGGCGTCGGGCCACCCGAGCGTTCCGCCCCGAGGCCGTGCCCGCCGAGACGCTGCGGGCCGTCTTTTCCCTGGCCGGCGCGGCGCCGTCCAACTCGAATACGCAACCCTGGCACGTCGAGGTGGTCAGCGGCGCCATTCGAGATCGCCTTGGGGAGGCATTGGTTGCTGCCCATGTCCGGCAGGATCTCTCCTTGGACTTCCCCTACAGCGAGGACCTCTATCGCGGCACGTATCAGCGACGGCGACAGCAGGCGGGGGAGCGGCTTTACGCGGCGGCGGGGATCGGACGAGAGGATCACGCCGCGCGCGAGGCGTACAACGCCGAGAGTCTGCGTTTCTATGGTGCTCCGCACGTCGCATTGCTGTTCACCGCACCCAACGCCGAGGTGCGCATGGCCGCCGATGTCGGCATCTACGCGCAGACGCTCATGCTCGCAATGACCGCGTACGGCATAGCCAGTTGCCCGCAAGGACTTCTGAGCTTCTACGCCGACACCATCCGTGCCGAATTGGGCATCAAGGACCGAAAGATCTTGCTCGGCATTTCCTTTGGTTACGCCGACGAATCGTCACCGGCGAACGCCTTTCCGATGCCGCGCGCCGAACTGGGCGAGACCACTCGATTCCACGGTTGAGCCCCGGCCAGCAAACTTCGGGTCGTTCCTACCGGCATCCGTCGAGTAGCAGTCGAATGGTGAGGCGCGAGTCGTACTGTGCGTCAACCATTTCCGCGCCGGCGCAGATGTCGCCGATCGCTCGGAGCAGTTGGTAGGCGGTGAAGTCGGCGGTGACCTCGCCCGAAGCCCTTGCGGCGGAGAGGATGTCGGCGAGCACCGGCACGAGGCGATCGATGAACAGTCCGTGCAGGGTGGTGAAGGTGTCTGGGTCGTTACGCATCGCGGCGGCGAGCCCGTGCTTGGTGACCAGGAAGTCCGCGAAGAGATCCACCCATTGACGCAGCGCGGTGAACGGTGACGGCGCTGTCGCGAGCAGGGTGGGTCCGGCTTCGGCGCAGGCGTCGACCTGATGCCGAAAGACGGCGACGACGAGGTCGGCGCGGGTGGGGAAGTGCCGGTAGATCGTGCCCATGCCGACGCCCGCCTCGGTGGCGATCCGGCGGACGGGCGCGTCCACTCCGTCGGTGGCGAAGATCGACGCCGCGGCATCGAGCAGGGTCTTCTCGTTCCGTCGGGCGTCCGCGCGTTTGGCGGTCGTCGGCAGCGGATCGGCGCCTGCGCTCACGTGGCGCTCCTTCCTCTCGTTGCGGTCGTCTTGCTAAGCGGAGCACTGTTCCGTATATTCGGAGCAGTGTTCCGCTTAAGAGTCTAACCGGTGGCTCACGCCGTCGGAACCTACGCGGACACGCCGCTCATCGCCATCGAAGGGAAGATCAACATGCCTGCACCCGGCACGGTCGCCGTTAGCGCCGTCCCCGTACTGACCACTCCGATCATCAGCGTCAAGCCGGTCGTCCTGCCCGCACCGGAGCGCGGCGACGACCTGCAGGTGCGCGTGTCGGCGCCCGCCTCAGGCACCGCGCTCCCGGTGCTCGTCTTCGCGCACGGCTTCGGCGAGTCGATGTCCGCCTACGAGCCGCTGGTCGATTTCTGGGCCGGCAACGGCTTCGTCGTCATCCAGCCAACGTTCCTCGACTCGCGGACCCTCGGCATCACCCCCGAGGACCCGCGATACTCGAACATCTGGCGCATCCGGGTGCAGGATGTCGGGCGCGTACTCGACGAACTCGACCACATCGTCGCCGCGGTTCCCGGCCTCGGTGACCGCATCGACCGCGACCGCATCGCCGTCGCGGGACACTCCTGGGGTGCACAGACCGTCGGCATGCTGCTCGGCGCGCGCGTTCTCGACGCGGACGGGCAGCCGGGGCCCGACCTGACGGATGCTCGCGTGAAAGCCGGTGTGCTGCTTGCCGCCGCCGGGATCGGTGGCGACGAGCTAGCGCCCTTCGCCGCGGAGAATTTCCCCTTCATGTATCCCGACTTCAGCGGCCTGGCCACGCCAACCCTCGTGGTCGCGGGTGACAACGACCAGTCCCACCTCTCGACTCGCGGCCCCGACTGGTTCACCGATGCGTACACCCACAGCCCGGGTGCCCAGAGCCTGCTCACCGTGTTCGGCGGCGAACACTTGCTCGGCGGAATCCAGGGCTACAACGCCAAGGACACCACCGACGAAAGCCCGGAGCGAGTCGCGTTGATTCGCAAGGCTTCCCTGGCCTACCTCCGCAGCGTTCTCGGGATCGACGACACGGCGTGGAAGCAGGTGCAGGCCGAGCTCGCGGAGGCCGCCGACCCGATCGGCGGCATCGACAACAAGTAAGCGGTCAGGCCGGATCGGTGATGAGGTGGTGGTAGGCGGTGTCGAGGGGGATATCGACCGCGAACCAGGCCGCGGGTCGCTCGTCGTCGTGCGGACACCAGGCGGTCGCGATGCACAGTCGGGCCACCTCCGCGTTGGTCAGGCCGGGCAGGTGCCACGCGACTCGGGCCGGATCTGTGTATCGCACACCGTATTCGGAGGTGCCGTTCCGTAGCGGGCGGGCCCAGCTGGTCGGCATCAGCCGACCGTCCGCGGCCTGCATGGCGAGCAGCTCGGCATCCGGGCCGCCGATCGAGACCATGAAGCGCTCGGTCTCGACGCTCACGGCCGCGAGGCATTCGCCGGAGTCCTGGCCGCCGTAAGCGTCGGCGGGAAGATCGGTCAGTTCGGCCGAGACGACCAGTCCAGGCACCTTCGCGCGCGCCTGCACCTGCCAGATCGCGGCCCACACCGGGACCGGTGCGCCGCCGTCCCAGGCGGGGACATCGATACTGCCGATCAACAGATCGACCGTGGCAGTTCGATGTCCCCACCGGTGCAGCTGCGAGCCATTCGGCAAGTACCACAAGGCATCCGGCTCGGCCGGTAGCGCGTCCGCGCCGAGCGTGACGGAGAATCCGACGGTGCCGAGGGGAGTGTCGATCACGGCTGGGCGACGGTCTGCCTTGGCCAGGTGGTCGGTGGGGAGCATGCGCCCATCATGCAGGTTCGCGTTCATCGGGAACTGGCAGACCGGAATTGTCCGGTCGCGAACTAAGTTCTATGTGTCGAACTGTGTTCGTGTCGAGGTATGCTCGGTCGCATGCCAGTGGATCCGAAACAGCGTCGCGCCGCCAGGCACGCTCAACCGGCCGCGTCGTCAGCGCAGCAAACGCGCAGGAAAGAGCCGATCACCGTCGACCGGATCACCGACGCCGCGCTCGAAGTCGTTGCCACTCAGGGTTATGACGCCCTGACGATGCGCAGCGTTGCGGGCGTACTCGACACCGGACCCGCCTCGCTGTACGCGCACGTCGTCAACAAGGCCGACATCGACGAGCTGATCATCGGCCGACTCTGTGCCCAGCTGGTACTGCCCGAACCCGATCCGGCGAGCTGGCGCGCGCAAATCCTCGACGTCTGCGCCCAGACCCGCGACCAGTACCTGCGCTACCCCGGCATCTCCCGCGCCGCGCTCGCCATGGTCTCCACCAACCTCGACGTGATGCGCGTCAGCGAAGGCATGCTGGCCATCCTGCTCGCCGGTGGCATCGAACCGCAGACGGCGGCCTGGTCGATCGACGCGCTCTCGCTCTACGTCGCCGCCTACACACTGGAGATCTCCCTGGTCACGCAGCGACAGCGCCAACAGGACGAATGGGTCGTCAGCCGCGACGAGCTGATCAGCCGTTTCACCGCGCTCCCCGCCGATCAGTTCCCCCAGACCAAACGCTATGCGGCCGAATTGACCTCCGGCACAGGACACGAACGGTTCGACTTCACCCTCGGCCTCATTGTCGACAACCTGACCGAGCGGCGCAGCGGCCGCTGATCGCGCCAACAAGTGAGCGAAACCCGTTGCTCTCCAACGGGTTCACCGCATCAACGGTGGATCCGGCGGGAACCGGCCAGGAAGGCTTGATATCTGGGGTTCGGAAGCGGGAGCATGGTCGTGGAGGGATGTCATGAAACCAGGCGTCGACAGTAGTTCCGCACCGATCCCCGGACCTCGTTGCGAGGGTGACGGTCTCGCCGAGATCGTGGCCGCGGGCGGGTTACACAACTACCAGCTGAAGTTGCATGACGAGTACGGCCCGGTGGTCCAATTTCGACTGCCGGGCGCGCAGACGGCGGTATCGGTCGCGGACCCGATACTGCTCGAGGCGACCGCCAAGATCGATAAGCGCCCGGAAAAGTTGTTCGAATTCCTTGCCCCACTGCAAGAGTCAGGCAATCTCCAGACAATCCCCGCCGCCGAGCACACGCCGTGGCGGCGGGTGCTGTTGTCGGTCCTGGCCGGACGTCGCTCGCACGAAACACATTTCGGGCAGTTCGTGACACTGACCGGTGAATTGGCCGACCAGTGGGCCGAAGCCGCCACACACGGCCCAATCGCCTTGCAACAGAACCTCAGTGCGCTGTCACTGCGCATGATTTGCGCCTATGCGCTCGGCAGTGGAGCGGACTCACCAGAACAGGCCGGAAAGATCGTCGCGGCGTTCGAGGATGTGCTGACCGAGCAACTGTCTCGGCTGTATCAGGTCGAAATGCCGGGCACCGACGAGTCCCGCGCGGTTCGCGCCCAACAGGCGTTGACGTACCTGCGGGCAACCGTGGACGGCGTGCTCTCCGCGCACCACAGCGGCGGCGGCCACCACAGCGGCGGCGGCCACCACGCCGTCGCCGCGCAGCACGACAGCAGCGCGCAGCACGACAGCAGCGCGCAGCACGGTGATGCCACGCACCACGACAGCGTTGGGCAGCACGGCGATGCCGCGCACTACGACGGCGGCGCGGATCGCGGTGATGCCGCGGATCACGGCGACGGCGGGCAGCGCGGTGGTGCCCCGGACCACGTCGGCGTCGGGCACCACGACGGCGGCGCGGATCGCGGTGGCGGCGGGCAGCACGGTGGCGGCGCGGATCGCGGTGACGGCGGGCAGCACGGTGACGCCGCGCACCACGACAGCGTCGGGCAGCGCGACAGCGTGGGGCACCACGGTGATGGCGAGCACCACGGTGACGCCGTGCAGCAGCACGGCGGCGAGCAGAACGGTGGCGAGCAGCAGGGTGATGGCGGGCAGCACGGTGACGCCGCGCACCACGACAGCGTCGGGCAGCGCGACAGCGTCGGGCACCACGATGATGGCGAGCACCACGGTGACGCCGTGCAGCAGCACGGCGGCGAGCAGCACGGCGGCGAGCAGAACGGTGGCGAGCAGCAGGGTGATGGCGGGCAGCACGGTGGCGGTGCGCAGCACGGTGACGGCGGGCAGCGCGGTGATGCCGCGCATCACGACGACGGGGCGCACCATGGCGAGAGCAGCGATCTGATCGCCGCGCTGGCCGCCGCGGGACAGCCTGCGGCGCGGATCCGGGACACCGTGTTGGTGACGATGCTTGCCGCCCACCACACCACTGGTGTCGCCGTTTCCTGGACCCTGTACCTGCTCGCGCAGCATTCGGATGTCGCCGAGCGGGTGGTCGAAGAACTTGACCGCGTCCTTGGTAGCCGTCCCGCTCCCGATTACGCCGATCTGAAACACCTGACGTATCTGACTATGGTCCTCAAGGAGTCGATGCGGCTCTACCCGCCGGGACCCTATGGCGCCCGCGAAACCACCGAGGAGCTTCGCATCGGCGAGCACACGGTCGCCGCGGGCACCACGATCTTCTACCCGATCTGGGCCGTGCACCTGAACTCCGAATACTGGCCCGAGCCAGAGGTTTTCGATCCGGAACGGTTCACTGCGGCGGGGACCGCCAACCGTCCCAGGCTCGCCTACATCCCCTTCGGCGTCGGCCCACGGAGCTGCGAAGGCGCCTCCCTGGCCATGGTCGAAGCCGAACTGATGCTCGCGGTCCTGGTAAAGCGATTCCGCTTCGAACTCGCCGCCGATCACGCCGTAGTCCCCATCGAACGCTTCGTCCTATGGGCAGCCGACGACATCCATATGAACCTCACACCACGCAACCCCACCCCACCGACCCCGCACTGACCCACCGCATCCCGCGCCCATTGGCATGGGAGATCCAACCGCGGTTACGCGGCCCGAGACGGTCAGCCGCAAGCGTCACGGCGCGCGTCGCCGTGGTTCGAGCCGCAAGCGGAGTCCGGCTGTATCTCCGGCAAGCGCCAGGCCCCCACGCCCACCTCGGAAGCCACGATCGTCGGCGTGCCGGCTGGCAACTTCCGAGATGCACTGCTGGACAAGTGATCACGGGGAACTGACGTAAGTAGCTTCTCGGCCGATGCCGCCCTCAGTTCCCCGTGATCATCCGACCAACAGCAGTCGGCGGTGACGATGGTTCAGGGCCTGGTTGGGGTGTTCCGAGTGCGGCGGTCACGAACGATGCGAGCAGCGGTCGGCGGTCCTGCGCATTCCAGGCGAGGACCAGGTGGCTCGGTGGCGCGTCGGTCACCGGGACGCAGACCACGCCAGCTGGGACCGGTTCGACCAGCGAACGGGGCAGCACCCCGATCATCCGGCCGACCACGATCAGGTGCAGCAACTGGACTACGTCGGCGACCTCGGGACCGGTGCCGTCGCCCCCGGGGACGCCTTTCCAACGCGGCAGCGTTTCACCCGCCAGATCGGACATTCGCACGGCCGCGCACCCGGCCAGCCGGTGTCCGGCCGGGACGATGACCACGCGGTCCTCGGTGTGCAGCGTCTCGTGGGCCAGACCGTCGAGATCGTCGAACGGCGCGTAGAGCAGGCCGACGTCGGCTCGCCCGTCGCGCAGAAAGTCCGTGCGATCGGCGGGACCGCTGAACAGGATGTCCACCCGCCGGGCGTCGGGCTGGTTGGCGTACTCGGCCAGGATCGGTGACAGCAGACCGGCATCGCCGCCGGGTTTGAGCACGAGCCGCAGGTGCGCCTGCGTGTCACCGGCGCGCCGGGCGCTGCGGACGGCGGCGCTGACCGCGTTGAGCGCATGTCGCCCGTGTTCCCGCAACGCCTCGCCTGCCGCGGTGAGCGCGACGTGGCGGCTGGAGCGGACGAACAGCGCGACACCGAGCCGAGTCTCGATCCGCCGGATCGCCTTCGACAGCGCGGGCTGAGCGATCGAGAGCCGAACGGCGGCCCGCCCGAAGTGCAGCTCGTCGGCAACCGCGATGAAGTACTCGAGCTCGCGAGTCTCCAGTTCAACCATGCCCACAGGTTATCGCCGAATACCGAACAGATCTTGGACACATTCGGCTGGCGCCAAGAAGAATTGCTGCATGATCAACCATACGATGATCGTTTCCTTCGATCAGCCACTACCGGATACCGCACTCGATCAGTACCTCGCAGATATCGAACAGGTCATGCTCGGCAGCGGTCTGGTGCAGTCGTTCGCGGCCGGCCACCACATCGCCGTCCCCGGCGAGGAGGCCATTCCGGCGCTGATCGCGACCGCGATCGTGCAGATCGGCGTGGCCGACATCGACACGCTGGCACAGGCATTCACCGCGCCCGGCATGCATGAGGTCATCCACCGCTGGCAGTCACGGCACCCGTACAAGGTCGCCTGGGCGAACCACAAGGTACTGGCCTGAGCGGCACAGTGGGGTTGGTTACCGGGCGCAGGTAGCGGGATCGGCAGCGCTGGCGTTCGCTCAGAGGCACGCGCACAACAACATTCGGGTCAACGCCGTGTGCCCCGGCCCGACCCACACCCGGTTTCGAGACGGTGGCGGCGGGCACCAACACGCTCGAGCGGTAGGCCCGCTCGGTCGGTTGGCAGTCCCGGAAGAGGCAGCGGCGGTTCGGCTCTGCTCCGATGGGCATTGACGTTCATTGATCCGCTGCCGTACGGAACTCGAGACCGGCCGCTGTCGTGCGAGCACCGTCTGCCTTCGCCGGGTCTTTCAGTCCGCCGGGGCAGTGCTCAGCGGTGAAGTGGCGGTCGATCGTCTCGGCGATGTCGGTGAGCGCGTCGAGTTGATCCGGGGCGAGCACGTCGGCGAAGCAGTGGCGAATGCCTGTCACGTATGACGGCCACGCGGCCTGAAATGCGGCGCGGCCCGCATCGGTGAGCGCGACGTCGTAGCCGCGGGCGTCGCCCTCGCTCGGCGCGCGCATGACCGTGCCGCGCGTCTCCATCCGAGAGACCTGGCGGGACAGGCGACTTCGGTCCCATTGCAGCGCGGCGGCCATGTCGCGGGCGCGCAACCTGTTCTCCGGGCTGTTGGACAGTCTGAGCAAGATCACGAAATCCGCCTCGGTCAGCCCGAAGTCGCGGGTCAACATGCGGGCGAGCACAACGTTGACCTCGATGCGCATGTGCTGGAACCGCACCCAGGCGCGGGTCTCCCGCTCGTTCAGCGACTCCTGATCCATGACCGCGAGCCTACCGAGCTTTTGTTGACATGTAACTCTCTGGCGGCCTAAAGTTGTTTACATAGAAACAAACGCTGACTCTGGTCGGCGCCCGATCCATGATCGGCAGGAGTTTGATATGAGTGAGGCGCTCGACTGGAATGCCAAGACGATCGCGGAGTTTCGCGCGAACGAGGGCAGGGTCGGCGGGGTCTTCGAAGGTGCTCCGATCGCCCTGCTGCATCATCGCGGCCGCAAAAGCGGACGCGAGCACGTCAGCCCGGTCATGTATCTCCCGCACGACACCGAGCCCGACATCATCTACGTCTTCGCGACCACGGGCGGCGCACCGCACAACCCGGACTGGTATTACAACCTGACCGCCGCCGGTGACGGCAGTGTCGAACGCGGAACCGAGGCGTACAAGGTGACTGTCCGCGAATTGCCCGGCCCTGAACGCGATCTCATCTACGCGGAGCAAGCGCGCCGCTACACCGGCTTCGCCGAGTACGAACGCCAAACCGCTGGGGTGCGGACCATTCCCGTTCTCGAACTCAGCCGGGCGTAGCCGACCCGGCTCGTCGTCGGCACCAACGGCTGACTCCGCGGTGCTACCAGGCGAATTCAGACCGAACGGAGATCGACGATTATGCCAAAAGCAGTCAGGTACAACGAATTCGGCGGAATCGATGTCCTGCGAGTTGACGAGGTCGAACGCCCGGTGCCCGGCGACGGGCAGGTCCTCGTACGGGTCAAGGTGGCTGGCATCAACCCCAGTGAGGCGGCCATCCGCACGGGCGCGGTGGCGCACATATTCCCCTCGACGTTCCCCTCCGGACAGGGCAGCGACCTCGCCGGGGTCGTCGAGGAGATCGGCGCCGACGTCGGCGGATTCTCGCCCGGCGACGAGGTGATCGGGTTCTCGCAGCGGCGGGCTTCCCAGGCCGAGCTGGTCCTGGTCGAGGTCGGCGACCTCATACGCAAGCCGGCGAACATCTCGTGGGAGGTGGCTGGCGGCTTGTACGTCGCCGGTGTAACCGCTTGGGGTGCAGTACATTCCGTCCAGCTCGAGCAGGGCGAGACCGTCGTCGTCGCCGGCGCTGCCGGAGGTGTCGGCTCGCTCGCCGTCCAGCTCGCGCGCCGTGCCGGGGCAACGGTCATCGGCCTGGCGAGCGAGAGCAACCACGAGTGGCTGCGGAGCCACGGCGTGCTCCCGATCGCGTATGGCGACGGCGTCGCGGACCGGATCAAGGCCACCGCACCCAACGGCGTCGACGCCTTCATCGACACCCACGGCAACGGGTACGTCGAGCTGGCCCTCGCCCTCGGCGTCGCGGTCGAGCGGATCGACACCATCGCCGATTTCGCGGCGGCCGCGAAGCACGGGGTGAAGACCGACGGCGGGGCAGAGGCCGGGCCGGGCGCCAAGGTGCTCACCGAGCTGGTCGGCCTGATCGCCGACGGAAACCTCGAAGTCCCGATCGCGAAGGTCTATCCGCTGGCGCAGGTCCGCGAGGCTTACACCGAACTCGAACACCGCCACACTCGCGGCAAGATCGTCCTCGAACCCTAGCGGCCCCACTGTTGGGGGCAGGTACTTTGGGGGCATCTAGAAGTTTGCTGAGCCCTCGATGTCAAC
This sequence comes from Nocardia sp. NBC_01499, assembly GCF_045040275.1. NCBI lineage: Bacteria > Bacillati > Actinomycetota > Actinomycetes > Mycobacteriales > Nocardiaceae > Nocardia > Nocardia sp. NBC_01499. The sequence goes on from NZ_CP109426.1 coordinate 9,149,495, forward strand.
CGTAAAGTCAGCTACGGGGGGGAGGTTTGCCGCCCCCAAAATCGTTGGTGATGAAGGGGTTTCGTGCATGTTCGGTAGAGGGAAATCGATGGGCGCCATGGTCGTGGCAGTCGGCGCCGCAGTGCTGCTCACGGGATGCGGCAGCAGTTCCGACAACAGCCAGCCGACCCCGAGTAACGCGCAGGCAACCGCCGCGGCCGCGACATCCGCCGGGGCAACGAACCCATCCACGGGTGGCGGGAACAACGAGGGCGAAAACGTTCCGCCCGCACCAGCACCCGCCCAGCAGCCCGCACCCGAGGCGCCCGCACCGGCACCCGCCCAGCAGCCCGCTCCGCCTGTCGCACCCGCTCCGCCTGCCCAGCAGCCCGCGCCCGCCGCGCAGTGGGATCCCTGTGGTATCAACCTCGCCGCTGTCGCCAAGCAGGGATTCAACACCAGCGCCACGCAGGTGGTCGACAACTCTGACGACAAGAGCTGCCGTTGGCCGTCCACCTCGGGCAAGTCCGAACTGACGATCGTGTCGACGCACAAGACGATCCAGGACTTCATCCAGAGCGGCCGCTACGTGAATGTGAACCCGGTACCGGTCGGCGACCGAGCGGGCTACCAATATCGTGCCGCCCAAGATACGAACAAAATCGGCTGCTACGTCAGCGTGACCGTCCCGGGCGGCCTCGTCTCGTTCATCACCAGGAACCTGCGTCCCGACGCGCCCGAAGAACCGTGCGTCGCAGCGCGTCGCATCAGCGCCGGCCTGGTCGGCCTGCTGCCCTAGCGCGGGCTCCGCACAATCCCTCCCGCGAGACCGGCCGCACGCCGATCACACGGACGCTCGCTCAACGAGAAGGATCGTCCCGCCCGGGGTGGTGGTAGAAAAGCCGCTCGATCAGCTGCCGCTGCGGTTGATCCAACGGCTTTCCGCCGGTGTCGAGGCCGGGCGCCGGATTGTCGGCGTGCCCCGCGATCTGCGCACGATGCCCATCGGCGGTCGTGACCCAGACTTCGCCCGAGCCTTCGGCATACAACAAACAGGCGTCACTCCTGCCCGGTGAAGCGGTGGGCGTGGGATGGTGTCCAACCGGGGTCGCCGGTGTGGGCGAAACGCACCCAGGCGCCGTGCATGCGCGCGGCGAGCGCCTTAGGGGGTTCGGCCGGGCCGAGGAGGCCGCGGCTGCCGTGTAGTGGCGGTAGGTCGAGGCGGTCGAAGACGAAGGGGAGTTCCACGGTGTGTGCTGCGCCGAGTCGGCCGTCCAAAGCGGTGGATTGCCAGTCGAATTCGTAGGTGTAGGTGGGGGAGGCCCCGAGTGCGGCATGGGCTTCGGCGAGGCGTCGGCTGCCCGTTCCGAACAGGGCATCTCCCAGGAGGGTCGATTGCAGTTCCGTCAGGCTCGCTTGTGGGTGTCGGGCGCGGTACCGCGCGACACGTGCCTTGGGGTCGGTGTCGACTCCGGCGGCGGTGGCGTATACCGCGTCCTCGCTCGTCGCTGCCGAATCGTGTTGCGGCGCAAGGTAGAGATTGGCCTCCTCGGTGTTCGTCCCGACGATCAGTGTCACCTCGGCGCTGGCACCGGCCGCTACGGCGTCGGCCGGTTGTGTGTCGAGGACCAGGCCGAACGGGCTGAGCCCGGCGAGCGGGTCGGCGCTGGTTTCGGTGCGCAGGTCGATGCCGGTCAGCTCCGGTACCAGCGCGACCAGACGTTCGTCCGGTATCTCGGCGAAATCCGTTGCTGTCGGCTTGATTCCGAGGGTGTCCGCGGCCGCACGGGTGACCCGTGCGGCCTGTTCGGGCGAGAACGCACCGGTGCCGCTGCCGCTTTGGACAATGGCACGATGGAATAGGTTGCGTCCCTCGGGAAGTGCCAGCAATCCACCGACGATCGTGGCCCCGGCGGACTGTCCGAACAGCGTGACGTTGTCCGGATCACCGCCGAACGCCGCGACGTTGCGTCGCACCCACCGCAGCGCCGCGACGATGTCGAGCATGCCGCGATTGGCCGGTGCGCCAGGCAGATCGAGGAATCCGGGGATCCCGATCCGGTAGTTGACGGTCACCAGTACCACGCCGTCCCGCGCGAAAGCCTTGCCGTCGTAGAGCGGCGCACGGTTCGATCCGCTGACGTATCCACCACCGTGCACGAACACCATGACCGGGCTGTTGCTGGCCTGCGCGGGCGCCCACACGGACACCGTCAGATAGTCCGCCCCGTGAACCCAGCCGGGCCCGAAATACGGTGACATGTCGAGCTTTCCGAAGTCGCGACCCGGCTGGGGTGCGGTCGGACCGGGCCGGGTGGCGTCTCGAACGCCGGACCATGGCTGGTGCGGTGTCGACACGTCGAACCGAGCGGGCCCGAGCGGTGGTGCGGCGTAAGGGATATCGAGAAAGACGTGCGCGGTGTCGGTGACGTGACCGCGGACGGCGCCTTCGGTGGTGGTGACAATCGGGTCGGACATGGCAACCTCCTGGTGTCTCGGATCGGATCTGCTGTCCGCGCGTCAGGGGCGCGTGAACGGGGCCCACTCCTTGACGGCGAATGTGTCTCCGTCGCGGCTGATTTCGGCGGCGCCGTGCCCGCCGAGGTGCGCGGGCAGCACAAGTGCGTTCTTGTCGGCCGCCCAGCCGAGGAGTCGGCGGCGGGTGGCACTGGCCTGCGCGGGGTCTTCGCAGAAGCAGCTGTTGGTGTCGGGTTCGACGAACTGCAAGGGGTTGTGCAGCATGTCGCCGACGAACACGGCACGGTCGGTGCCCGACTCCAGGGTGAGCACCGACGATCCCGGCGTGTGCCCCGCCGCCAGGTCCAATCGCAGATTCGAGTCGATGCGGTAGCTGTCGTCCCACAGCACGGCCTGCCCGGCCTGGTGCACCGGGGCGACGCTGTCCTCGAAGACGTTCTGATTACCGCGGCCGAAGACGGTCGGGTGCCCGTTGGCGGGATTCCAGAAGTCGAAATCGCGACTGGGCATGAGATAGGTGGCGTTGGGAAACGTCGGGACCCAGTGCCGATCGTGCAGGTAAGTGTTCCAGCCCACATGGTCCACGTGCAGATGGGTGTTGATCACCAGGTCGACGTCCTCCGGTCGCACTCCGGCCCGGGCCAGGTTGCCGAGGAAATCGGTGTCGAAATGACCCCAGACGGGCGCGTACGGACGTTCCTTGTGATTGCCGACGCCGGTGTCGACCAGGATCGTTTTGCCTTCGCTGCGCAGCAGCCAGGTCTGCACGGCCGAGACGCAGCCTTCGGTGTCCGGGTCGACGAAATCCGGTGCGAGCCAAGGCTTATGCCGATTCCAGGCGCCTTCGGGACTGTCCGGAAAGAAGGTCTGCGGCGCCATATCGACCGAACCGTAGTACTCCATGACTCGGGTGATGGTGACATCACCCAGCACGATCTCGTGCATGTTCCGCTCCTAGGTTGCTCGCTGCTGATTGCTTCAGCGTGCTGCCCTGGCGCCCCGGCGTGCCAGCCCGGCCGCTGCGTACCCCTGGCAGGGTCAGGCTCCCCGGTGGCCGGCAGTGCACACTGGGTTTATGAGTGCGTCCACACAGCTAGGGGAATTCCTCCGAGCCCGGCGTGCGCTCCTGCGCCCTGAGGATGTCGGTCTCCCCGAATTCCCTGGTCAACGGCGGGTGGCGGGGCTGCGTCGGGAGGAACTGGCACAGCTGGCAGGGGTGAGCGTGTCCTATTACACGCGCCTGGAACAGGGCCAGTCCGGCAACGCCTCCGATGCCATCCTCGCCGCGCTCGCCCGCGCGCTGCGGCTCGACGAACACGAGCACGAGCATCTGCGTCGACTCGCGGCGCGCCGCCCGCGGCGCAGGCAGCCACCGCAGGAGCGACTGCACCCACTGACGCGCGACCTGATGCTCGTCTTCGAGACGGCGCCCGCGATGGTCCTCGGTCGGCGAACCGACATCCTTGCCTGGAATGCGTTGGGGCATGCGCTTTTCGCCGAACATATCGATCGCACCGCGCCGGATCGTGCCGCGGACCGGCCGAATCAGGCTCGAATGTTGTTCCTGGATCCGCACATCCGCGATCTGTACGCGGACTGGCCGCGCAAAGCCCGCGCCGTGGTCGGCAATCTGCGGCTCGTCGCGGGCAGGCACCCCGATGACGCGCTACTGGCCGCACTGATCGGCGAATTATCCATGAAGAGCCCGGAATTCGTGGAGCTGTGGCGCGACCACCGGGTCAAGCCCTGCGAGGCCGACGCCTACGAATTACATCACCCGCTGGTCGGTCAACTCACCGTCACGCAGCAGATCCTCATCCCCGCCCGCTCACCCGATCAGTCCGTCGTAGTCGCCACAACGCCCAAGGGATCCAGTGCGGCCGACTCCCTCGCGCTCCTCGCGCAGTCCATTCCCGCCGACGCCAACCAGTCGTTGTCGTACACGGTCTGAACAGATCTCACCGCGCAGCGCCAGTGATGCAGATCACGGTTGCGGTTGACCGCGACCCTGCAACTGGTTGCCGAGGGCAAGATCGCGCTGGATACACCGGCGGCGGACTACCTGCCCGAGTTCGAGCCGGACCGGCGGATCACGGTGCGAATGTTGTTGCCGCGGAGTGCGGGCGTCGTCATCTCGCGCTGATCCGGTCAGCAAGCCACGTTTCGATGTCTCGGTTCGCGGTGGTGGCCATCGTGGTTGGCGAGGCGGTGAAGTTGTGCCGGGACTCTGGGTATACCCGGAGGTCAACAGCGTTGCCCGCGGCCGAGAGCCGCGCCGCCATCGCCAGGTTGTCCTCGAGCAGGATGTCCGAATCGCCGACGATCAGCAGTGTCGGCGGCAGGCCACGGAGGTCGGCGTAGAGGGGGGAGATTTCGGAGTGGGTCCGGTCGGTGACGTGGCCGACATAGGTCTGGATGAAGTACTCATCGGCGTACAGTCGGCCGCCGGGAGTTTGCCCGCTGAGGTCGTATGCGCCGAATTGCAGTGCCGCACCGGCGAACCGCTCGCTCAGACCCTGCTCGCGCAGGCGTAACAGGGTGACCAGGGCAAGGTTCGCTCCCGCCGAGGATCCGCCGATCACCAGTTCGGTTGCCCCGTAAAGGGATTCGCCCTGTTCCAGGAGCCAGCGCGCGGCAGTTTCGCAGTCGTCGGGAGCCGCTGGCCACGGATCCTCGGGCGCCAGGCGGTAATCGACGCTCACCACAACCGCCCCGAGCGCGTCGGCAAGACGAGCATTGCGCTCATCGCCCCCGGCGCCCAAGCCGATATAGAAACCGCCACCGTGAATATAGAGGCAGGCACCCCGGACCGAAGTCCCCTCGGGCACGGTGATCCGCACCGGAACCCGGCGTCCGTCGGCCTCGACGATCCGCTCGACAGCCCTGCTGCCCGACTGAATCAACAGCGCGGACTGCTTATCGCGGACCTGCTGTAATTCCTCAGGCGTGCGCGGCCCAGCGACAGGCTTCGCGGCGGCGTTGAACTGCCGACTCTCCTCGGCGTAAGCGGCCAACCCCGCATCGGTCAATTGGTCGAGCCCGATCTCCATGGTCCTCCTCATCGATACAGCACGTTCTATCAGCAGATCAGGCGATGTGGCTGGCAGGCAAGCACCCAATCTCTAGGTGGGCCACAACAATTGGCTTTTCCCGATCGCGCGGCAAGCACCGCAGGGGCTTCGATGTAGGTCAGCTCAGTCCCTCCGCGAACAGCAGCCGCCGCTCCAGCGCGTGTTCCCGAATCCGCAGGGCTTCAGCGTATTCGGCGGACGCGTACCACTCGCGAAGCCGCTCAGCGCTGGGGAACTCGACGATGATCAGGCGCCGTTCATCGTCCCACGCACCCTCGGCGGGCTCCGGTACGGCGCCGCGCACCAGATAGCGTCCGCCGTATCGGGCGATCGATGCGGCGGCAAGCTCTCGGTAGCGTTGGGCGAGTGCTTCGTCGAGTACTCGAACCTCGGAGATCACGTACGCCGTCATGGCCTCATTATGCAAACCCTCGAGTACGTCGGCCAGGCACAGGGCGGATTGGCAGTTGCGGACCCATGCGACAGAATGCCTGAGTGCGCTTTGCTAGCAGCCTCCGTTCAGTGGTCAGATCGTCTGGCTCACAGCGGAACAAGGTGGTCGTTCGTCAGGTCCACCACTGACACCGGCCGGTGAGAACTATGCCCCAAATGCATTCGTACCCCCGCGCGATGCCGCGAGCGGACTGGCGTCGTTCGTTCTGCGAGTGGAGGACCGTGCCGCCTGGCGGTCACCCGCCATCGGCGGATGGCTGATTGTGGAAAACACGGGAGAGTACAGGGTCCAGCCCGGCACCGTTGTCGTCATCACCGAAGGCGACCGCCACGTTGCCTACTTCCATGTGACTCGGGTTGGCGGATAATCGCGCGCGGCTACGGTTGCGCTCCAGCTAGATTCGATGCCGTGACGGAGACTCCTCGACTTCCCGGATTGAACTTGGCCGATGCCGACTGGTTGGTGGCGGCCGCGTTGGCGGTCGGTGCCGAGCGCGGCTTCCCGCCCTTGGCGGTGGCCGTTATCGATGTGAGCGGTGCGGTGATCGTCTTGCGGCGCGCCGACGGCGGGATGCCGATGACCAGCCGGATCGCGGTGGCCAAGGCGCGCACCGCATTACTGGCGTTGCAGCCGTCAGGTCTGATCAAGCTGCCTGGCGCGATCGTCGACAGCATCCAGCACCTGCACGACGGTGACTTCATTCCGTTCGCCGGTGGCATCCTGGTCACCGACGACGGGGTGGTGCTCGGCGCGGCCGGTGCCTCCGGGGCTCATGCGAGCGAAGACGAGGAGGCGGTGCGGACCGCGGTAGACCGGTGGCACGAATACCGCTCTCGCACCGAGTAATCGGCGACCGATACCGTCCGATCTGCTCAGGCGCGCCGCAGCGTCGTGGTAGCGATCTCCAGGAAATCGCGCAACACCTTCTCGCGCCGGTCCGCGGCGACGGCAAGGCACGTCTCGATCCCCGGGGCGTCGGTCACCGGGAGGTGGACGATGTCGGGACGGGCGTAGGCAACTGCGACGCTCATCGGCAGCAGCGCGATGCCGTGTCCAGCCGCGATGAGCTCGAACTTCTCCTCGAGCGAGGATGTCCGCCTGTTCGGCGTATCGAGCTTCCGCTCGCCATCGAGGTCCGCGCTGGTGAGCGCGGTGCGGCACGCCAGCGGGTGTGTGGCGGGCATGCAGGCGACTCGGGTTTCGTGGCCGATCGGGATGGTCCGCAACCCCGAAGCCTCGAACGGGCCCCGCAGGTACCCGACCTGGGCACGGCCGTCCCGCAATGGCGCGTCCGGCTCCCACCAGCGCGTCGGAACGAGGTCGGTCTCGACATCGGGATAGCGCGAGGTGAACGCCCGAATCGCCGCCGACACATGCAGTCCGGGGGAGAAGGCGACGACGAGCCGTCGGACGTCCCGGTCGACGTCGTGCACGCGCCGCACCGCCGCGTCGACCGTCGCGAGGATCCCCTTCGCCTCCTCGTAAAGCTGCTTCCCTGCGGCGGTCAGCTCCACGCTGCGGGTGGTCCGCACCAGCAGCGTGCAGTCCAACTCCTGCTCGAAAGCCCTGATCTGACGGCTGAGCACCGGCTGGGCGATGTAGAGCCGTTCCGCCGCTCGGCCGAAGTGCCGCTGTTCGGCCACCGCCGCGAAGTAGCGGAGCTTGCGCAGATCGAGATCCATGCCTTCAGGGTATCAATTGCTGGAAAGGGTATTGGACGGTCGCGGGTGGTCGCCGCGAGACTCGAACCATGATCGTCATCACCGTCCCCACCGGCAACATCGGCAGCCAGCTGCTCGACCTACTGCTCGAAAACCCCACTCGCAGTGAAGAATTGCGCGTCATCGTGCGTGACCCGGCGAAACTCTCCGACGCGGTCCGCGCCAGCGTCGACGTCGTCACCGGCTCGCACGACGACGCCGAGGTCGTCGACCGGGCGTTCACCGGCGCGGACGCCGTCTTCTGGCTCGTCCCGCCGAACCCGCGGGCACCGAGCCTGGACGCCGTGTTCGCCGATTTCACTCGCGCCGCCGCCAAAGCTTTTACCGCCAACGGAGTCGGGCACGTGGTCGGCGTCTCGGCGCTCGGGCGTGGCACTCCCGTCGCGGGCCACGCCGGGCACGTCACCGCGTCACTGGCCATGGACGACCTCATCGCCGGTACGGGCGTGGCCTACCGGGCGCTCGCAAACCCGACCTTCATGGATAACCTACTGCGGCAAGTGGTTTCGATCCGCGACAACGGCGTATTCACCGACATCATCGACGCCGACCGCAAAGCGCGGGTGGTCGCGACCCGAGACATCGCCGCGGCCGCAGCCCGCCTCCTGCTCGACCGCTCGTGGACGGGAACGGGCGAAGTCCCCGTGCTCGGCCCCGAGGACCTTTCGGCGAACGATATGGCCGGCATCATGACCGACGTGCTCGGCCGACCGGTGCGCTACGAGCGGCAGTCCGTCGACGACTTCCGCGCCGCACTCGCCGGATACGGCGTCGGCGACGCGCACGCGCAGGGCTTGGTCGACATGATGCTCGCGAAAGACGACGGCCTCGACGACGCCGTGCCGCGCACCCCGGAAACCGCGAGCCCGACGACCTTCCGCGAGTGGTGCACGGAGGTCCTCGCCTCGGCGGTCCAGGCATGAGGTAGCGGCCAGCGGGGAATTGGGTTGTCCCGTCGCGGTCGTCGCTGAAACACTGGCCAGGTCGAGGGTGTCGCGCGGGAGGGTTCACTATGTCTGGTTCGATTCGAGTTCTGGTGTGCGGCGGCGGTATTGCGGGTAACGCGGTGGCACTGCAATTGCTGCGCGCTGGCATCGACACGACAGTCGTCGAGCGTGCCGCCACGCCGCGTCCCGGCGGGCAAGCCGTCGACCTGCGCGGGTCCAGCCGCGAGGTGGCCGAACGGATGGGTCTGATGCCGGGTATCCGGCGGCGTCAACTCGATGAGCGCGGCATGGTTTTCATCGATGAGCGCGGTCGGCAGCGGGCCCGGATGCCCGCCGAGATGTTCGGTGGTGAGGGGTTCGTCGCGGAGATCGAGATCAGTCGCGGCGACCTCAACCAGGTGCTTCTCGACGAAATCGACGCTCGCCCAGCGGAATACGGTGAACTCGACTATCGCTACGGCGAGTGGGTCGATGGCCTGAGTGCGGACGCCGATGCGGTGCGGGTGCGCTTCGCCTCCGGTGCCGAGGCCGACTTCGATCTGGTGATCGGCGCGGACGGCCTGCATTCGGCCCTGCGCGCGCGGGTGTTCGGTCCGCGCGAGCGGTTCACCGAATACCTCGGCGCCTATATCGGATTCTTCACCATCCCAACGCCGCCGGGGATGAGGCTGGAAACCGGTTGGGTCGGTGTGCATCTCGTACCGGATAGCACAGTCGCGGTGCGCCCCGACCCCGACCCGGCGACCTCGATGGCGATCATCGCCACCCGCATACCCGTCGACGACACATTGCGCGGAGATGTAGCCGCGCAGCAGCGCTTGATCAGCGACCGGCTGGCCGGGCACGGCTGGGTGATTCCGTCGATCCTGGACAGCATGGCCAAGGCCCCCGACTTCTACTTCGACGAGGTAACCCGGGTCCGAATGCCGAAATGGTCGCAGGGCCGGGTGGTGCTGCTGGGTGACGCCGCGTACTGCGGATCGCCGATGACCGGGATGGGCACCGCGCTCGCCCTCATCGGCGCCTATCTGCTCGCCGGTGAAATCGCCGAGACACCAACCGATTTCGCGCGAGCGTTCGACCGCTACGAGGAACTGCTACGGCCGCTGGTGACCGAGGTGCAGAAGGGCACCGAAGCCGAGGTGCGGCTGCGTCATCCCAAAACCCGTCGCGGGGTCGCGGTATTACTCGCCTTCATGGCGGTATATCTGTCGCGGCCGCTGTCGCCGGTGCGGGCCCTACTCACCCGCCTGTCAAACGCAAGGACCAAATATCCGTTACCGGACTACTCGCCTTTCGCCGCCCGCCGGTGAACGCCTGAGATGTTGCTGGACAAGCGATCACGGGGAACTGGTGGCGGCAGCTTCTCGCGAGATGCCGCCACCAGTTCCCCATGATCGTCTGACCAATTACGGTGGTAACTGTGCAGATTGCGATTGTGCTGTATCCGGGGATGACCGCGCTTGATGCGATCGGGCCGTACGAGGCGCTGCGATGGGTTCCGGACTCGCATATTCGCTTCGTCGGGCACGAGGTCGGCCCGGTCATTGTCGACAGCGGTGTCTTGGCCTTGGGGGTGACGCACACGTTCGAGGAGACACCGTCGCCGGACATTGTGCTGGTGCCCGGCGGTATGCCGCTGGCGGTTGTCGCCGACGCGACATTGCACGCGTGGCTGCGCAAGGTCGATGAGACGACGACGTGGACCACCTCGGTGTGCAGCGGGGCGACCGTGCTTGCCGCCGCGGGCCTGCTCGACGGTAGGCCGGCCACTACGCACTGGACGGCGCAGTCGAGTTTGGCGGTGCTCGGTGCGAAGCCGATGCGGGATCAGCGTGTAGTCCATGACGGGAAGTACGTCACCGCGGCCGGTGTGTCCGCGGGGATCGACATGGGCCTGTGGCTCCTCGGCGAAATCGCGGGGAAAGAGCGGGCCGAGACGGCTCAGCTCATGATGGAGTACGACCCACGCCCGCCGTTCGACGCGGGCCACCCGAGCAAGGTCTCCGATGCCTTCCGCCGCAAAGCGATGGTGGAGATGGCCCGCGTCGGTGCCGACGGCGCCGATGCCGGGGCGCTCGTCAAAGAAGCGATCGCTGTGCCAAAAGTGTTGTGGCAACAGGCTCTCAGGCGGATCCGCGCTCGCCAGAGTAAGCGGACCTAGCAGGCTGGTCGGCTTATTCGGCTGGGGGAGCGGCGGTTTCGTGGACAAGGCGCCATAGGTAGCCGTGGTCGGTGCTGAGCAGGATCGCGGTGACGAGGCGGCGGGAGCGGGTGTCGCCCTGCTGGTTCTCGGCGGTGAAACGGACGGTCAGGATGGTGTCGCTGTGCGCGATCTCCTGGATGTCGGTGATCTCGATGGTGAAGCCGGGCTGGGCGTTTCGCGCCGACCAGACACCGGCGAGCAGGGTGTCGCGGTCGATGACCTGACCGGTCGTTGTGACGGAAGAGAATTCGTCGTGCAGCGCGTTGGCGAATCGGTCGAACACTTTCGGTGGGGCGTTCGAGCCCATCCACTCGGCGAGGTCCGAGTGCAGGGCCTCGATCACGTCGGCCAGGTCGGGGTGTGCAGGCATAGCGGCAATCTCGGTCTCGGTCGGCGTGTTCGGCCCGTGCCGAAGATCATATCCAGCACGGGCCGAGATCCTCACGAGGTGGCCAGTGGCCGAGGGTGTCGTCTATCAAGCAGTGCAGTTCTTTTGGGCGTCGGTGCGCACCTTGCGTCCGGTGAACTCCTCGACAATGGAGATGTTCTCCGGTGCGTAGTTCTTTTCGGTGATCTTGTCGGCGTTCGGGCCGCCGATCGTGCCGGAGTAGGGCGCGGACTTGTCCAACCAGTAAGCGGTGCGCAGGAATTGGGTCAGCACCAGGTCGCGCAGCTTGGGCTCGTTCTTGATCTTGGCCCAGTAGTCGGGGTGCTTGTCCTTGGCCACGCGCAAGTACAGCAGCAGGTACCTGAGATTGGTCGCGGCGATATCCCTGGCATTGCTCGCGCCGATTCCCTTGATGTACTCCTGCACCACGGTGACCGCGGGCAGACCCATCAGTCCCGCGTTCAATTCCGCTGTCACGCCTTGCAAGTGGTAGTCGCCCTGCTCCTGGTCGCGCAGGTAGATGCCATCCATGTCGTCACTGAGCTTGTCCTTGATCAACGGCAGGATTTCCTTGCGCGGGAAACCGCCGTAGAGCGGGATATTCGTCATCTGCTGTGCGGCGTTGATCCAGGACGAGGTGTACACATCCCACTCGCTGCGTGACGCGTCGAGATCCCACATGTGGGTTTCCTCGTGGATCGCCACCATCATCGACTCGGCGAACGCCTCGAAACTGCTGGTATCCACGAACTGATTCCAGTATTGGTCGTTGGCCTGGGCGATCGCCAACTTCTGCCCACTCGGCCAGCGACGCTGGTACATGGCCTGCAGGGTCGGCATCCAGTTCGAGCTGCTGAAGCGCGCTTTGAGGTCACTGATATCGGCCTGCGGCGTGGAAGGCTCTTCGTAACAGAATGGTGCGGCAACCGCGGGGGTTGCGGTTTGCGGAGCTGCCACCGCCATGGAGCCCGGCCCTAAGGACAGGACTAAACAGGCGGTGACGATGGGTAACAAGCGTTTACGGTTCATGAGGGGTCTCGCTTCGGACTGGATATGCGGGGTTGGGCGCTGAACAGCCAGACGCACCCATTACCGCTGGCGCTGGGGACTTTCCCATGTGCTCGCCGTGAGCGGTCGCCGAAGGGTATGCCGAACGAGAACCGAGAACTGTTGCGCGAGAGGATGTCCCAGTCAACGGCTGCGGGGTACGCCGCCATTTCTGAACAACTGTTTGAATAGTGACATGAAAGACATCGGCCGGTTCTCCCCAGCGGAAGTGGGGAGAGTTCATGTCTCGAGCGCTACGGTGGTTCGGTGAATTTCAGAGATGGGGGCTCGGTGATCGATCAGCGTCCACTGACCGGCTGGAGCCGGACGGCGTCGACTGTCGCGCGGGTGTTGTCAACGCCTGATATCGACGCGGTGGCGAAGAACGTCCGGGAGGCGGGGCCGCGCGGGGTTATCGCGCGCGGCCTAGGCCGTAGCTATGGCGATCCGGCGCAAAACGGCGGTGGGCTCGTCGTCGACATGACGGTGTTCGACCGCGTGCACAGCATTGATCCGGATAGCGGGGTGGTCGATGTCGACGCGGGGGTCAGTCTCGACGCGCTGATGCGGGCGGTGTTGCCGCGTGGTCTGTGGGTTCCGGTGTTGCCCGGTACTCGGCAGGTGACGGTCGGCGGCGCGATCGCCTCCGATATCCATGGCAAGAACCATCATTCGCACGGCAGTTTCGGTAATCATGTGTTGTCGATGGAGCTGTTGACCGCCGATGGTTCGGTGCGCACCATCGCGCCGGAAGGTGTTGACGCGGAACTGTTTTGGGCAACGGTCGGTGGAATGGGGCTGACCGGCATCATTATTCGGGCGCGGGTGCGGATGAAGCACACCGAGACCGCGTATTTCATTGTCGACAACGATCGCACCGGCAACCTCGACGAGACGATGGAACTGCTCGCCGGCGGTTCGGACGAGGGCTACGAATACTCGATGTCGGTGCCGGACACGATCAGTACCGGGGCGAAAATCGGTCGCGCCGCGTTCAGCCGAGGATCGCTGGCCACGGTCGACCAGCTACCGATCAAATTGCGCAGGGATCCGCTGAAATTCGATGCGCCGCAATTGTTTACCGTGCCCGATATCTTCCCGAACGGGATGGTGAACAACCTCACCTCCCGGATCGCCGCCGAGGCCGCCTACCGAGTGTTTCCGCAGCGAGCGCGCGGCCGGATCCAGAACCTGACCCAGTTCTATCACCCGCTGGATCTGCTGGGGGAGTGGAACCGTGCCTATGGTCGCCGCGGCTTCATGCAGTACCAGTTCTCGATGCCGTTCGGTGCCGAGACACAACTCGCCGACGCGGTGCGCGCGATCGCCCACTCAGGCCACAGATCGTTCTTGAACGTGTTCAAGCGCATGGGCCCAGGCAATCATGCACCACTGTCCTGGCCGCATCCAGGCTTCATGCTCAGCCTCGACTTCCCGCTGAAACCGGGACTCGGCGAGTTCTGCGCTGAACTCGACCAGCGCGTGCTTGCCGCGGGCGGACGACTCTACTTCGCCAAGGACTCGCGCACGACCCCTGAAATGATCCGAGCAATGTATCCCCGGCTCGACGAGTGGCGCCGCGTCCGCGATACCGCCGACCCGGAGCGAGTGTTCGTCTCCGACTTGGCCCGTCGCCTCCGCCTGGTCAGCGACGAGGCATCCCTCAGTCGTTGATTCAGAGCCGGGCGAGCAGTACGCGCACTGCCCGCCCGGCCGGTCGATTCGGGCACCGCCGAATTCCGAGCTACCCGAGCGCGTGCTCCTCGACAGGACTGCTCAGGTTCGTGCCATTGAGGTCGAGGTACAGCGAGCGTTCGGTGATCGAGAGGGTCGCGGTGTTGCGGCGGTCGATCGCGGCGACGGCGGCGTCGATGAAGTCGCGATCGAAGCTGTAGAGGGGGATGGCCTCGGCGCGGTGGATTCGCTTGCCCGCGAGCTGTGCCAGGACCTTGGCCGGGTCGCGGTGGGTGTAGATGGCGGCGCGGCCGGCCAGCTTGCTGCCTCGGTGCAGCCGGTCCGCGTCGGGGGCGCCGACCTCGATCCAGGCGGTGAGGCGGCCGGTGAGGTCGCGTACCAGCACCGCTGGCTCGTCGGTCGACGAGATGCCGCCCTCGCTGAAGGCGATGCCCTCCTGGTATTCGAGGCAGTAGGCCAGCAGGCGGGTCACCATGAACTCGGCGGTCTCGGACGGGTGGCGCGCGATCCGCAACTCCAGGTCCTGGTACACGTCGCGGTCGACGTCGGCCAGTTGGACGGCGAAGTTGTGCAGTGTTGCGGGGAGTGCCATAGACCAGCAGCTTAGGTGAACGTCGCGGGTGTCCTGCCGCGCGGCGGTGCCGCGTGACCTGGGTCAGGGGATGAACCTGGTGTCCGGGTGGCGCGGACTGTTCCCGTCGAACAGGTCGGTGGCGATGTGTTTCAGGTGCAGATCGAAGAAGGCGGCGACGTAGTCCTGCTGTGCGCTCACCGAGCGGGCCGGGTGGATCGTGCCGACCAATTGTTCCCGCGCCTGTTGGGTCAGCAGGCTGGCACATTGCGGCACCGCGACCTGGAGGTCGGTGAAGCTGTTGTGGGCGGCGCCGTCGAAGTGCAGGTCGCGTTTCCACCCCTGCTGGTTGGTCCAGAACTGGTGCCAGCTCGGGTCGAAGTCGTCCACGTGCGAATGCTCGAACCTGCGTCCCGTTTGCGGGTTCACGCCGTCGGCGCCGACCAGCATGAACGGCCGGTCAACACCGTGCTGCGCGATCTCGCTGGGCTTGCCGACGCTCAGACCGCCGTCGAAATTGATGCCGGCGCGGATGCGCTGATCGTGGTACATCGTCTCGCCCGCCGTATAGCCGCCGAGCGAATGGCCGAACATGCCGACCTTCGATAAGTCCAGCGCGCCGGTCAACCCCGTTGGGAGCGTCCGATTTTCGGCGTCCGGGTTCTCTCCGCGCTGCAGTCGGGTCAGCTCGTCGAGCACGAATCGGGTGTCCGCGACGCGGGTATCGATCGAGGTCGCGAGGAACTGCGGGTCCGGGCCGGCATCGCTGGTGACCAGGCGGCCGCCGGGGAACTCGACCGCTTCGGTGTCGTAGGTGTGCGAGATGGACACGACGACGTAGCCGTGACTGGCCAGGTCGTCGGTGCGGACCGAATTGAGCTCGCGCACCACGCCGAAGCCGTGCGAGAACAGCACGACCGGCCACGCGCCGTCCTTGCGGTCAACGTCGGCCGAGGTGCTCGCCTGGCGTTTGGTACCGCTCCAGTCGATAGCGCCCGGCGTCAGTCCGTCCCCGGGCGTGGCGGCCGCGATCCGGTCGACCGCCGCCGCTACGCCAGGCGACATCCACGGGGCACGATCGCCGCCGCGCTGCGCGGGGTAGGTCACGGTGACCATCAGCTCCCGCTTGTCGGCCGGATGCCACGGATCCTGGCGCGAATCCACCAGATGCAGGTCGACCGTGCCGACCGGATAGGGGCCGCTGAGCGGCGGCAGGGTGATCTTCGCCGCCCTGCCGGTCGCCTCGGGTGCGGACTGCTCACATGCGGTCAGCAGCGTGGTGGCGGCCAGGGCAGCGGCCAGGGCAGCGGCCAGAGCCAGCGCGCAGCGGCGCAGTGTGAACACTTCGCTGGTCCTCCTCGACGTTCGGGTCGACGTCAGGATGGCAAAGGTACGCCTGCCTGCGCGTCAACCCGTCGGACGACTCGGCGTACCCCGTGATGCGTAGGGGTGTACCCCCAAAGGACCAAACCACGGCGCCACTCGGGCGGCTCTCGCGTGGGTCGTCAGCCTAGACTGTCGATCGAGAGGAAAGGACACCTGATGAAGCGAAACCTGAACTGCCCCTGCGGAGAAGCCATTGTCGGAGTCGACGAGGACGATCTTGTCGAGAAGACCAAGGCCCATCTGGCCGAGAATCATCCGGGTCACGACTACTCGCGCGACGAGATCTTGTTCATCGCTTACTGATTCGCCGAATCAGTAAGAGTTCGGTGCCGGCCAGATCACCTGATCCGGCAGGCACAGGCTGGCGGAGCGGGTGGTCGGTACCGGACCGGTGCCAGGGGCGAAGGTCCACTGGGAGATCGGTCCCGCCGCCTTCCAGCGCAGGGCGCCCGCCGCGTCGGGGACCACCTCGTACACCGACTCGCTGCCGTCGATGAGCTGCGTACCCACGCAGTAGTCGGTGTACTCGGTGCCGGGTTGTTGCGCTCCGGCGCTGAAGGTGCCCGCGGGCGCGGCGCTCGCGCCCGGATTGGCGACGGTGCTCGGTGTGCGGACGGCCGCGCCTCGGTTCCAGCGTGGCGCGCCGAGTTGATCTGTCGCACAGGTGAACACCCGCCCACCGGCCACGACGGTGGAACCTTGCGCATGGCCCGTGCCCGCCCATAGGCAGTCGGCGGCGGGTGCGGCGCTCGCGCTACCAGCTGCCGCGCCGACAAGGCCGGTCGCGGCGATCGCGGCCATGGTGATGGCCAGTGCGCCGCGCAACCGCGGCCGACGCTCGCGGCGAGAAGTGGTGGCAACTGAATCGGATTCGACGGTGAGCATGTCTCGACCGTAGGAATCGGCGGCACGGCTGTGCATCATGCCACAGCGCTATCTGGTGTCAATACCGCAGTGCTAGGGGTGATTCCGTACCGCAACGGGTGCCCGAGTCAGGTTGTCGCTACCTCGGGTGGCGGCTCCGCTCGCGCGGATCGGGTTCCGCCGCAGCCGCTTTGTCGCGCGGCAGGGTGTAGCGCACGACGAATCTCGCGGCTAGTGTGCGACGGCTCGAGGTCGCCGAGTTCGGCGGCGATCCTGTCCGATCAGGCCAGTAAATCCTTGTGTCACAAGGGCGCCGACTCCGCACGCCGGGCTTGGCAGCGGTGAATCCGGCGAGACGCCGGTGACCGGAGTTCCGGCAAAGTTTTCGTCGACGCCCCCGCGATATCACCGAAACATGCTCTGCTGTATGGACTCTCGTAGGGTGAGCTAACCCGGAGTTTTTCGTTCGTCGCGCTGCTGGGTGGGAGGTCCGATGATAGGATGGATCGGAACTGAGGGATGATCGGGCAGTGAGTTCCTCAGGTGAAATCATTTGGAAGAAGGCGGAACACGCCTTGTTCTTCGTGTGCGAGAGGGGACTTGAACACGAACGCGCAATTGGGGTGCCTTGGGCACATGGTGTAGATAGAGCGGTTATTTCGTCGAATCGGAATACCGTGGTTTTGTTGCGCCCTTATCCAAATGATTCGGGGTTCTTTTTGTTGTCACGCGGCGGCCAGGGTGGTCGTCGCGTTCCGAAGCTTGGCAACTCCATTTATGGTGGCGTACAAGCATGTCCGTGGTCGCCTACCCGGTCGACGCGTAAGTCCAACTCTTAAGCGTATCCACGCTCTCGCCTGTTTCGGGCTGGAACTGGTAGTTTCCGAAATGTTTCCGAAAGGCGGAGCGTCGACCTCCGGGTTAACACCATTCACCAATAACGCCGTGAATCACACTGGCGATCCGCAGATTGCGAATGCAGCGGCGTTTCGACACCGTATCGTTGCCGGAACTCTGCCAATGTGAAATATTGCTGTCCGCGCTAGTTAGTCACCGCCCGACCCGGCACAGCGCCGTGCCTACTGCATCGATTCGTCCCGCTTGTTGTAGTGGTTCGGATCGGTACTGGCGGCGGGGCGAAGTGTGCTACGGAATGATCTCGGCTTCGACGCAGGAGTACCGCCGTGAGTGAACACAGGTTGAACGTGGACGACGATGCGAGAGTCGGAGTTGCCGACGTTGTCATCGAGATTCCGATCGAGTCGATAGACATCAGCGGCGCACTGCGCGTGCGTGCTGAGGACTCGGCACATACGCAGGTGCTAGCGACGACGGAGGCGGAACTGCCGCCGATCCTGGTGCATCGAGAAACCATGCGGCTGATCGACGGTGTGCACCGTCTGAAGGCCGCGAAATTGAAGGGGGACAACGTCATCCGGGCACAGTTCTTCGACGGCACCGAGGAAGAGGCGTTCGTACTCGCGGTACAGGCCAACATCGCGCACGGCCTGCCACTGTCGATTCTCGATCGCAAGGCCGCCTCGTTACGGATCATGCGGATGTATCCGCTGTGGTCGGACCGCAAGGTCGCCGAAGTGGCCGGGCTCGACCACAAGACGGTCGGGGCGGTGCGCAGGCAGTCGTCTGGGGATGTTCCCCAGACGAGGCATCGATTAGGGCGCGACGGCCGGATGCGCAGAGTGCGCCGCCCGGACGTCGAGCACCAGCGCCGCAAGAAGCCGTGCGACGGCACCGACGGCGCGCCACTCGCGCCCGATCCGGTACCGCCCGAGCGGGTTTGCCCCTCCTCGGTATTGCAGAGCCTGCGCCGCGATCCGTCGCTGCGCCTGACCGAAACGGGACGTACGGTACTGCGCTGGCTCGACGCGAGCCCGCGCACGCCGACACAGTCACTCGATCTGGCCGATCGGATCCCGGAACACTGTCTGAACCTCGTGCTCGATATGGCACGGCAGAACGCGGCCAACTGGCAGGACTTCGCGACCAGAATCGGCGACCGCCTGCAAAGCAAATGACCGCGTATTTTACCTCGGAATACGGTGCGTGACTTGCGAATCGACTATTGTCCGCAGGTTGCGCGCCGACGAACCTTCGGTGCCGTGATCAACCACCCGGCGTTCGCGGCGTCATTCGCCCGCGGAGCGGATGCCGCTGCGCGGGCGAGTCGATTGCGGCACCGAAGGTCCGTCGGACAGCACCGGCGCGGGGTGGGGTCTTCGCGTAGCCAGTCCGGCTTGGCGGCTTGATATTTCGACACACTTGCGCCGAAAGTGCAGCTGCTGGAGCGCAAGAAGAGGACACTTCGCCGAATTATGGCTTCGGGAAAGTTAATTAAGTCGTAATACGAACTCCCCAGTAACTCCCCAGTCGAAAACAACGCCCGCGGTGTGGTTCTACTTGAATATGAAATACCCACATCGAAGGGCGGCTCGCTTCACCGCTACCGCGGTGTTCGTTTTAGCGGCAACGGTTTTCACGACCAGCTCCGGTGCCCTCGCCCAGCCACCGACCACCACACCGCCGACCACCACCCCTTCGACGTCGTCGCCGACTACCGAACCGTCGACCACCCCCTCGACGCTGTCGCCGACCACCGATCCATCGACGTCGTCGCCGACCACACCGACGACATCGGCTCCCACCACATCACCGTCGCCGACCACCTCGACGTCGCCGACCACTCCGCCGTCCTCGTCGACCGTCACACCGTCGCCGACGCAGTCAACCCCGCCGAGCATTTTCGACCTACCCACCGTGCCGAAGAATGTGTTCACCGATCCCGACGGCATTGTCACGCAGGTGGTTCCGAAGATCCCGCTGCCGAAGGTACCCGGCATACCGGCCGAGGCTCCCGCTGCCGCGCAGGCGCGGGCGCAGGGCGTGCAGAAGGTCTTCGGCGCGGAGTCGGTCGGCAACCTCGTCGTCGACAAGGTGCTCCCGGTCGGCAAGGGCACCACCGTCCGGCTGCGTCAGGAGATCGACTCGGTGCCGGTCTTCGGTGCCTCGGTGGCGCAGTCGCTGGCCGCCGACGGCTCGCTGATCTCGGCAAGCGGGGCGCTGTCGCAGAAGGCGCAGGGCAAGTACCCGGCCGGTGCGGCGACACCGCCCGCCGCGGTGGCGGCCACCGCGGTGCGCGCGCTCGCTCAGGAAACCAAGCAGGCGAGCAATAAGTTCGCCGTCTCCGCGACGACCGCCATGTGGTACGACCCGAAGCTCGCTGCCAAGAACTCCGCGCAAAGCGTCGCGGTCCCCGCGTACAAGGTCTCGGTCAAAGGTGATGGCGCACAAGGCAAGCAGCCCGGACAGTGGGTCGTGTTCGTCGACGCCAACAGCACAGGAAAGGTGTTGGACAGCTGGAGCGAGACCAAGCACGTCAACCGGGTCGTGTGCGATGCCAATCGCACGCCGGTCGACCTGGACGGCTCGCAGGATCCGACCCAGTGCGGTAGCGCCCAAGGCTTCCAGCCGACGAGGACCGAAGGCAAACCCCCGGTCAACGTGCCCGACGTCGACAAGATCTATGACTACCTCGGCGCCACCGAGCAGTTCTACGCGAAGTACACGCCGATGAACGATCTGACCGGCCTCATCGGCGCGGACACCGGCGACGGCAACGGAAAAGCGTTGCGCGCCACCGTCCGTATCTGCGCGCTGACCGCATGCCCGTACGCCAACGCCTTCTGGAACGAAGACCACATGGCCTACGGCGAGGGTCTTTCCACCCAGGACATCACCGGGCACGAACTCACCCACGGCGTGACCCAGCACATCAACGGTCTGGTGTACCGCAACGACTCCGGTGCGATCAACGAGTCCATGTCCGACGTCTTCGGCGAGCTGAGCTACATCACCGGCCCGGAGTACAACGCCGCCAATCGCTGGAAGCTCGGCGCGGGAAGCTCTTTGGGCGTTATCCGCGATATGGCGGATCCGAAGTCGCACCAGCAGCCCGACAGCTACAACGGCCAATACTGGTACCGCGCTACCGATCCCAACGACGATCAGCAGCAGTCGCGGTTGGTGCACATCAACAGCGGGGTCGGCAACAAGGCCGCGCAGCTCATGGTCGATGGCGGCACCCTGAACGGGCAGGCGGTCACCGGCATCGGTATCGAGAAGACCGCCCAGCTGTACTGGACCACCCAGACATTGCTGACCTCCAGCGCGGACTACGCGCGCCTGGGTAGCGCGCTGGTGTCGGCGTGCAATACCAACGTCCGCAATCAGGTGGCCGGCACGACGCCCGCCGACTGTGTGCAGGTGGCGAATGCGGCCAAGGCCGTCAAGATGCCGTCGCTGAACGTTGCGGCATAGCGGCTCATCGCTTTACGGGGACCGGTCCTGGTAACTCCCGTCGAAACATCAGGCCCGGTCCCCGGCAGTACCTGCGGATTGCCGAAGTGGCATTTCCCGCAGTCGAATACAGATCCGCCTCGGGTATCGACACGTTCGCACGGCCGAGCTCGCGCTCCGGATCGCCTACCAAAGGGGTTGTTTCCCATGCGAATTCAGAGATGGTCAGACAGCGGTAGTCCGATCCCGGCCGCGCTCAGATCGCGGCCGGTCGCGGTGTCCGCGTTGGCTCTCGCGTTGAGCCTCACCGCCAGCGTTGCCTCGGTTGCCGCTGCCCCGCCGCCGGATTCGCCGAATGGGGCGGTGGCCAGCGCCGCCGATCCGACACCGGGCTCCGACGGGCTCGGCGACCCGTATTACCCGCAGGACGGTAACGGCGGCTACGACGCGCTCCACTACGACGTCGCCATCGACTACAACCCGCCGACGCACAACCTCAAAGGCAAGGCGACCATCACCGCCAACGCCACGCAGAACCTGTCGGCCTTCAACCTCGACTTCGCCGGTCCCGCAGTCAGTTCCGTCGCCGTCAACGGTCAGCCAGCGCAGTTCAAGAAGACCGGCGAGCACGAACTCGTGGTGACCCCGAAGGCGGCACTGCCGTTGGGCCAGCCGTTCACGGTCATCGTCGATTACGCGGGGACCATGCCCGACACCAAGGGCAACGGCTGGACCTATTCGCCGTCCGGCGGCGCCTTCGCGGCCGGTGAACCGCATTCGGCGACAACGTGGTACCCGCTCAACGACACACCGCTGGACAAGGTCACCTTCACCGTGAAGGCCACCGTGCCGACCGGCTGGGATGTGGCGTCCAACGGGGTCCGCACCTCCGACGCGCCCGCCGGTTCGGGTAAGCACACCGTCACCTGGGAGGCCAAGGATCCGATCATCGGGTATCTGACGACGATCGCGATCGACAAGTTCACCCGGCTGACACAGAAGGCCGGAAATACACCGCTGGAGAGCTTCTTCGCACCGGGCGGCGCACAGCAGAAGAAAGATCTCGAAAAGAAGCTGCCCGGCGTGCTCGCTTTCGAAGAGCAGCTGTACGGTCCGTACCCGCAGGAAGCGGGCGGCGGCATCTACGTGGACACCGACCTGCAATTCTCGCTGGAAACCCAAACTCGGCCGATCTACGCGCCGTGGGTGGACCTGAACACGCTGATCCACGAGAACGCCCATCAGTGGTGGGGTGATTCGATGTCGGTCAAGGATTGGCGAGATGTCTGCTTGAACGAATGCTTCGCCAGCTACACCGCCGACATCCTGTACCCGGAACGGGTCAATCACAAGAACGCCGACCAGATCTATCGTCAGGCGCTCGCCAGTGCCGACCAGCAGGGCGTGTGGTCGACACCGCTCTACGACCCGGGCAAGGGCAACGAATTCACCACCGTTTACACCAGGGGACCGTTGTTCCTGCACGCACTGCGTCGCTACATCGGTGACGACGTATTCTTCGCCGCCGTCCGCGATTTCGTGCAGGGGCACAAGCACGGCAACGCGTCGATTCCCGAGTTCCGTCAGTTCATTCAGTCGCGTACCACCAAGAAGTTGGATGGTTTCTTCGACGCCTGGCTGAACGGGAAGCAGCGGCCCGCGAGCCAGTACCTGTACCCGGGCAGCCTCGCGAACCAGGGCATGCAGGCGGCCCCCGATGAGCCGAATACCGATCCGTGGCCGTTCGGGCGCGGTGACCGGAAATGACGCCCGCCTCCCTGGCACGGGTGGTGCCGCGGCAACTGCGGACCTTCGCCGCCGCGGTCACTATCGCGCCGTTCATAGTGGCGGCGCTGCACGCGGCACCGGCGGTCGGGCACGGCTACCTTTCGCCGCCGGCCAGCCACCATCCCCATTGTGCGCAGGGAGTGCGGCCATGCGGCCCGATCAATGAGCCGCAGAGTGTGGAGGGACCGAAGAGCGGCACCGGCGGTATCAAGGGTGTCAGTAAGAAGAAGCTGGCTCATGTAGCGGCTTGACGGTTTATCGCCAGCGGTGGACCGGCGCGGGGATCCTGCGGCGGTCCACCGGTGTGTGCGGTTACGGTGGTGTTGTTCTTCGAGAGATCGTTCACCCGTGTTGGAGGCTTCTTGCGCACCCTCGCCCGCGTACTGCTCGTCCTGCTGGCTCTGGTCGGTGGCACGGCATCGATGGTGCCCGCGGCGGTCGGTGCGCCGTACATCGACGATGCGACCGCGGCGAAGATCGATGCGCTGGCGGCATTGGGGGCCGGTGCGCCCGCCGCGCAAAGCAAGGGTGAGCTGATCGAGCTGCTGTCGCGCCAGTTCCTCGGCACACCGTACGGGGCGAATATGCTCGTCGGCTCGTCGACCGAGCCCGAACAGCTCGTCATCGACTTCCGGCGCGTGGATTGCTTCACCTATCTCGACTATGTCGAAGCGCTGAGCCGATCCACTGATCGGGAGCAGTTCGTCACGAACCTGATCGATACGCGCTATACCGGCGGTCGAGTGGAATTCCTGCAGCGCAAGCATTTCTTCAGCGATTGGGTGAACACTCCGCGTGTCGCCGCCACCGATGTCACCGGGGCGCTGAGTACCGGCGCGGTCACCGTTGCCAAGCAGCTCAATGCCAAAGGTGACGGCGGGACGTATCTGCCCGGGCTGCCGGTGGTGGATCGCGCTATCACTTTCATTCCCAGTGCCCGTGTCGATAGCGGTGTTATCAGCGGACTTCGCACGGGTGACTACATCGGCGCCTACACCGATCAGCCGGGGCTCGACGTCACCCACGTCGGCATTTTCGTGCAGACGCCGAGCGGGCCGGTTTTCCGCAACGCATCGTCGCTCGCCGCGAACAACAAGGTGGTCGACTCGCCCTTCGCCGAATATGTCCAGTCGGTCCCCGGCATCGTGGTGTATCGCGCGCAGTAGTCGCCGATGAGTTCTCGAGGTTCGCCGCGTCACTATCGGTACCGACTACAGAAGGACACCGCGACGTGAACAAGCCCGAAATTCTGCTGGAGGGAGTCGTATTCGGCGAATCCCCGCGCTGGCACGACGGACGACTCTGGTTCTCCGATTGGGGCGCGAACCAGGTGATCGCGCTCGGCGCCGACCATCGCCCCGAGGTGATCGTCGAGGTCCCGTCGTTCCCGATGTGCATCGACTTCCTGCCCGACGGGCGCCTGCTCGTCGTCGACTCGGCACAGCGCAGATTGCTTCGCCTCGAGCCCGACGGATCGCTCGTCGCGCACGCCGACCTCGCCACCGTGTCGGACAAGCCGTGGAACGACATCGTGGTCGACGACCGAGGCAACGCCTACGTCAACAGCATCGGCTTCGACTTCCCCGGTGGCGAATTCGCCCCTGGCCCAATAGTTCTCGTCACCCCCGACGGCAGCGTCCGGCAGGTCGCCGAAGGACTCGCGTTCCCGAACGGCATGGCCATCACGCCCGACGGCGTCACTCTCATCGTCGCCGAGTCCTACGCCAACTGCCTCACCGCCTACGACATCGCCCCCGACGGAAGCCTCGATAACCGCCGCGTGTGGGCGCAAACCCCGGGCGACCATCCCGACGGCATCTGCATCGACGCCGACGGCGCCGTCTGGTACGCCGACGTAGGCAACCACCACTGCCGCCGAGTCGCCGAAGGCGGCGAAATCCTGGCCACCGCACAACTCGACCGCGGCGCCTTCGCCTGCACCCTCAGCCGCGGCGAAAACCCGAATCTCTATGTCGTAGCCCAGAATTGGGGCGGACCCGAATCATCCGAACCCACCGGACAAGTAGTGTCCTTCCCCGCGCCCGCCCGGGGTGCCGGGCGGCCGTAGCTGAGCTTCGCTAGATCCGCTCGCCGTTGAGGTGGTCGAGGCGATGGATGGTGAAGCCGCGTTTTCCGGGCTGGATGTGTGGTTGTAATTGGTGGGTGGCGGTGTAGTCGCCGCCGCGCAGCGGGCGGTAGCGGATG
Source organism: Nocardia sp. NBC_01499 (assembly GCF_045040275.1). Classification (NCBI taxonomy): domain Bacteria; kingdom Bacillati; phylum Actinomycetota; class Actinomycetes; order Mycobacteriales; family Nocardiaceae; genus Nocardia; species Nocardia sp. NBC_01499. The sequence goes on from NZ_CP109426.1 coordinate 9,174,609, forward strand.
GGCGATTCGGTGCCGATGGTGTCCAGGCGTGTGGTCAGCGTGTCGACGTATCGGCGATGAGTGGCGTCGTCGACGCGGTCGGCGCTGCTGATGAGGTGCGGCCGCAACGGCAGCATGCCGGTGTAGTGGGCGGTGCCGTGCAGTAGGGGCCAGAGGATGTCGTCGATGTCGCCGCTGATTCCGCGGGGCCCGAGCGCATCGGCACGGTCACCCGCGGTGACGATGGGCAGTAGGCGTCGACCGGCGAGGCCGCCGTCGCCGTACTTACAGATTTCGCCGTCCTTATCTCGGATACCGAAGGCGAATCCGTTGGTGAAAACGCGGTCGAACCAGCCTTTCAGAATCGCCGGCATGCCGTACCACCAGAGCGGGAATTGAACGATGACAGTGTGCGATTCGGTGACGAGCTGTTGTTGGTGAGTGACATCGGTGGGCAATGTGTGCTGCAACGTTGCGTGGTGTTGCCGGTCGGAGAGTGTGTCGCCAACCGCGGCGACCGTGTCGGTATCAGTCAGGACCGGGTTCCAGCGCGCCGCGTGCAGATCGACATCAGTGACCTGATTCCCCCTGCGCCGCAGGTGCGCTACGCCGTGTCGATAGAGCGAGTGGCTGAGTGAGCCGGGATCGGGGTGGGCGAAGATCCACAGGATTGATCCGGAAGAAGTCACAGGGTTACTTTCGTACTTAGTCCTCGGTGTGCCAAGTACTGACATTTCTGTCACATAGGGACCAAAAGGTAAGCGAAGAGGTAGGAGCTCCGTGCGTAAGCAGGTAGAGACCGCGTTGACCGTGTGCCCCGTCGAGGTGGCCGTCTCGGTCCTCGGTGGCGCGTGGAAGTTGACGGTCATCAAGAACCTGCTCGACGGTCGCCGCAGGTTCGGCGAACTCGGCCGCTTGGTCGGACCCGTCAACCCGCGCGTCTTGACCCGCCAGCTGCGCGAACTCGAAGCCGACGGGCTCATCAACCGGACTGTCTACCCTGAGGTGCCGCCACGAGTCGAGTACTCGCTCACCGAATTAGGAGCGTCTCTCAGACCGGCCGTGGAGTGGCTGAACCGGTGGGGAGCCACCTACGCAGAAACCGTCCCGCGGAAGGTCGAGGAAGGGATGATCAGTACGTGATGGGCATCCTGACCGTCAGGGACTCGACTACTCGCATGAAGTAGGTGTTGCTATGGCCGACAGGCAGAGCGGGACTGTGAAGTGGTTCAACGACGAGAAGGGGTTCGGCTTCATCACCCCCGATGGTGGCGGAGATGACCTCTTCGTGCACTTCAAGGCGATCAAGAGCGACGGCTTCAAGTCCCTCAAAGAGGGCCAGAAGGTGACGTTCGTTGCCGTTCAGGGGCAGAAGGGTATGCAAGCCGACGACGTCTACCCGGAGTGACCACCGACGTCTGAGCAAACCCAGCCTCCGGCACTGTGCGCTAAGGGTCGGGGGTGGGGTTGTCGGTGGTGGGTGGGTTCAAATCTGTGCGGGCTCGGCGGGCGCTGTAGAAGGCGGTGATTGCGGCTAAGCCTGCGAGGACTGCGCCGACGGTTAGGTAACTTGTTGCGGCGCCGGGGATTTTGGCCGACAAGCGGGCTAGGACGAAGCCGATTGCGATCATGATGAGCACGGTGGTTTCGAGGATCGCGACGTATCGGGGTGTCGGGGGGTGGCGCATCCAGGTCCTCCTGGCAGGCGGTGCATTGATGTAGCTGATGGATAGCTGACATCTGCAACCTAGCAAGGATTGCGTAATCTGACAAGACGGATTACCGGATTGTGGATTTGTGCTGAAGTGGAGAGTTGAGGCTTAGTTGGGTGATGTTCGTCTTCGGCATCGTTGTATGGCCGGTCTGCCATCGGAGTTCGGCCGAAACCTCGGAAGTCGCAGCGCACCAAGCGATATCCGGCATCGTGGGACAGCGTCATCGGCTGGACGCTAGTCGGCGCCTAGTGTGGGCGCACTCGAATATCGCGCTGGGCGGTGAGGATTGTCGGTGTGCTCGGTAGTCTCTGCGGATGACCGAGGAAGAGACCGGCGATGTGTCCAGGCCTATTCGGACGGAGCGGGGGCTGGAGCGGCTGATCTTCTTCAGTGATGCGGTGGTGGCTATCGCTATCACGTTGATCGTGTTGCCGTTGGTCGATAATGCTCGGGAGGTCGCGGATACGTCGACGTCGAAGTTCTTGTCGGAGAACAGTTATGGGCTCACCGCGGCGGGGGTGAGCTTTGTGGTGATCAGTTCGTTTTGGCGGGAGCATCATCGGCTGTTCGAGCGGGCGACCGGGTATACGCCGTTGCTGGTGCGGATCAACATGTTGTGGTTGCTCTGCATTGTCGCGTTGCCGCTGGTGACGGTTCTCGATGTCTATTCCCACCGGGGTGACCGGGTTGCCATCGGCATCTACCTGGGGGTGATGATCGGGGCGATGTCGGCGAGTCGGCTGGCGGAGTTGGCGCTGTATCGGGCGAAGATGCTGGTGGATGTTGGGCAGGTGACGTCGATCGACCTTGCGGTTCGGTGGATTTCGGTGGCGGTGGTGTGCTTGGCGCTGGTCATCGCCTTGGTGGTACCGCATGTCGGACTGTGGTCACTGCTGCTGTGGATAGCCGTTGGGCCCGTCGAGGGAGTGGTGAAGCGGCGGTGGAAAGCTCGGCGAGCCAGTTGAGGTCGCGCGGATGATCATGGTTGCGGAACGGGCGGCCGAGTGGTCACGGGTGGTTGTACTGGTTTCGCGGTCGGGGCCGGAGGGTGAGTCGGGGCGACGGGCTGCTGTTTAGGAGCCGGGGCGGCGGGGGTGGCCGGCTGCGGCTTGGGTGCGGCGGTAGTCGGAACTGGTGCTGCCGGTTGCTGTTTGGGCGCAGAGGTGGCTGGAGCTGGCGCCACCGGTTGCTGTTTGGGCGCGGGGGTAGCTGGCGCAGCGGGTTCTTGCTGGGGGGCCGGGGCGGCGGGTTCCTGTTTGGGAGCCGGGGCGACCGGAGCCGGTGTGCCTGGTTCCTGTTTGGGAGCGGGAGCGGCCGGAGCCGGTGCGGCAGGTTGCTGTTTGGGAGCGGGGGTGGTCGGAGTTGGTGCGACAGGTTGCTGTTTGGGGGCCGGGGTTGTCGAGGCCGGTGCGGCTGGCTGCTGACTGTTCGGTTGGACTGGCGGAGTCCGATCCGGTGTGGCCGGTGCCGGTGGTTTCGGTGTTGTCGTGGTGGTGGGGACGACAGATGTGGGTGCTGTTGTGGTGGTGGGTGTTTGGGGTGTCTGCTGCTCGACTATCGCGGGGGCCGGTGCGATTGGCTGCGTCGACGTGGTCGGGCTTGGCGTGACCTGGCTCGTCGTCGGCGCGGGGGGCGTAGTCGACCCGGGTTGTGTTGTCGTGGTTGGTGTTTGAGTAGTAGGGATCGGATCCGTTGTAGTCGGCAGCACAGTGGTGGGAATCGGATCCGTCGTGGTCGGCAGCGGAGTCGGCACCGGCGTGACCGTCTGCGGGATGGTGGGCAGTTCCACCTTCGGCGACGGGCAGAAGATGCCGCAGGGGATCGGATCACGGCCAGGGATATTGATCATCACCTGGATTCTCAGTTCCAGTCTGGCCGAGGGGCTTTGCGGATCGGTCGTCGTGGACGGGTCCGTCGTGGGTGCCGGGTCGGTCGTGGTGTCCGGTGCGGGCGTGTCCGTCGGAGTAGCGGGATCGGTAGGGTCGGCGATGACGGCCGTTTCGCCCGCGCTCATGCTCGAACCGGCGCCGTCGGGGATACCACCGTCGGGCGTGCTGTCGGGAACGGGGGCGAGCTCGCCCTGTGCGGGAGTGCCGCCGGTGTTGTAGGCGTTGGACCAGCTGAGCACCTGCGAGGCGTAGTCGAGGGAATTGTTGTAGCGCAGCACCGCACGCGACTCTTGCTTCGGATCGCGCATATCCAGACCGCCCGAGCACAGGTATTTGCCCGCGCCGAGCACGGCGTCGAAGATGTTGTTCGGATCGGACTTGCGGTCGCCGTTGCCGTCCGACGCGTACAGCGCCCACGTGCCAGGCAGGAACTGCATCGGCCCGACGGCGCGCACGAAGTTGCCGTCGGCGGCCTTGATGGTTTCGTTGCCGGGCAGCGTGCCGTCGAGCGCGGGACCGTAGATGACGCCGCGGGTGGTGCCGTCCGGCTCGGTGCGCCCGTTACCCGCGTGGTTCGACTCGACCTTCCCGATACCGGCCAGCAGATGCCAGGACATCCCGCAGTTGGGCATGGACGCCTGCAGCTGCAACTCGGCGTTGCGGTAGGCGGCGAGCGCGATCTCCGGAATGCCGCGAGTCGGCACGGAAGGCAGCGAGACATTGTGAATCGGCACCGGAACCTGCAGCGCCCCCGGATCGCCCTGCGGCGTATCCGATTGCAGATGCAGCGGTTCGGTCGGCAGCACGGTGACCGATTGATCGTCCGAATTCGGCTGATCGGTCGGCGACATCGCGGCCGCTAAAACACCCTGTGGCACGTTTGTGCGCCCTGTGCTGTGCGCCGCGGAACCGGTAATGATCAGGCCGGTAAATACGAGGGCGGATGCGGCAATGGGACCGGTTATTCGCATCGTCTTACCAATCCTTCGTCGACGTCGAGGGCGACCTGCCGCGATTTCGACGCGACAGCTCTTTCCCGCTGCTCGCGCGTGCCGACGCCAAGTGACATGGCCGCGCCAGCCTGAGAGCTGTTGCACGAGTGGATGTCTCAGCCAACGACCAGGTTGCTGGCCGCCAAGTTCCGAACAACCGGCGCAAGCATGACATGCGCGAGCCCCGCGCAGATCCCCAGTGGAAGTGGGGAATTCGAAGCATGATCGGCGCCGAGTAGTTCGGTGATCGGTAATTCGGTGCATATCCCCAGTTGAGAAGGTCCCCACTCATATCTCGCACGCTGATCCATACTTCTGTGTGCCCCCTAAAGTTGTACCGGAGGTACGCTATGCGAAAGCTTCTATACCCCTTTGTATTCGGCGCGGCCGTGGCACTCACCACACTTGTCATGCCCGGCTTGACCGGTAACGCGGCCGATAACCCACCGACAGCCGAACGCGCTGTCACCGATATCGTGCCCGTCCCCGTCGAAGCGAAGGCCGACCCTGGCGCGAACTTCAAGCTGACGGCCGCCAGTGTGATCCGCGCCGAACACCAGGCCAAGGACGTCGCGGAATACCTGGGCGGACTGCTCCGGCCCGCCACCGGATTCCCGCTACCGGTGGTGGATCGATACGACCTGGCCAAGCCGGGAATCACGCTAGAATTCGGCGACGCGGGTAACCGCGTCGGCGACCAGGGCTACCAACTCACCGTGGCCAAAACCGGGATCACCCTGAAAGCGAATACCACCGACGGTCTGTTCGGCGGCGTGCAGTCGCTGCGCCAGCTGTTCCCTGCGGCGATCAACAAAACGTCGGTGCAGCAACAGGATTGGACGGTCTCGGGTGGCGCTGTGGTCGACTATCCGCGATTCCGCCAGCGCGGCGCGATGCTCGACGTGGCCCGGCATTTCTTCAAGCCCGATCAGGTCAAGCGCTACATCGACCAGATCGCCCAGTACAAGGTGAACACCCTGCACCTGCACCTGACCGACGATCAGGGCTGGCGCATCGAGATCAAGAGCTGGCCGAAGCTGGCCGAGATCGGCGGGCAGACCGCGGTGAACGGTGACCCCGGTGGCTACTACACCCAGGCGCAGTACACCGACATCGTGAATTACGCTGCCTCCCGGCACATCACGGTGATTCCCGAGGTCGACATGCCCGGCCACACCAACGCCGCGCAGGCGTCGTATGGCGAATTGAATTGCGACGGTAAGCCCGTGCCGCCGCGCACGGATATCGAGGTTGGCTACAGCTCACTGTGCATCGGCAGCCCGACTACGTACAAGTTCGTCGAGGATGTCATTCGCGAACTGGCCGCGATCACCCCGGGTAAATACATCGACATCGGCGGTGACGAGGCGCATTCCACCTCCGCGGCCGATTACAAGACCTTCTACGACAAGGTGACGCCGATGCTGGCCACCTACGACAAGAAGGCGACGGGCTGGCACAACATCGTCGTGACCAACCCGCCGACGTCGGCCATTCCGCAGTACTGGGATACCGCCAACACCAATGCCGATGTCGCCGCGGCGGCCAAGCGCGGCAACAAGATCCTGATGTCGCCAGCCAACAAGGCGTACCTGGATATGCAATACAACAAGGACTCACCGCTCGGCCTGCACTGGGCGGGCTATGTCGAGGTGCAGGATTCCTACAACTGGGATCCGGCCACCTTCCTGCAGGGCGTTACTGAGAAGCAGATCGCCGGGGTAGAGGCTCCGCTGTGGTCGGAGACCCTGCGGACCAGCCCCGACATCGAGTACATGGCGTTCCCCCGGCTGGCTGGCATCGCCGAGATCGGCTGGTCACCGTCGGCGACCCACAACTGGGACAAATACCGGCAGCGGCTCGCCAAACAGGGTCCGATCTGGGCCGCGCAGGGCATCAACTTCTACCGCTCCCCGCAGGTGGACTGGAAATAGCTGAAGGAGTCCGAAGTGTCGCCTTACAAAAGAACTCTTATCGCCTGCTTCGCACTGCTAGCCGGTCTGGGGACGGTCCTGACCCCGGCCACCGCGATGGCCCAACCCGACGCCGCGCTGGTCGACACCGACGGTGACGGCCTGCCCGACGTGTGGGAGAAGAACGGTTACGACGCCAACGGCGACGGGAAGATCGACGTGGATCTGCCCAAGATGGGCGCGGATCCGAACCACAAGGATATCTTCGTCGAGCTGGACTACATGAACGGGCGCCTGCCGACCGCCGCGGCGCTCGACCGGATCGTCGCGGTATTCGCCGCCTCCCCGGTGACCAACCCGGACGGCCGCAACGGGATCAATATCCATCTGGACGTTGGCAACGCCAGAGGCGCCAAATACAATCTCGGCGGCGGTAACCAGGTGCCCTACGACAGCAACCTGTCGCCGGTGGACGACGAGGTCGCGGCGATCAAGCGAACCAACTTCGCCGCCGTGCGCTCGCATGTCTTCCACTACATGATCTGGGCGGATTCCTACGACAATGGTTGCAGCAGTGGCATTTCGCTCGGCATCCCGGCGGACACCTTCGTCGTCGCGCTCGGACCGAAGTGCAACTGGAATCCCGGCGACGACGGGAATGTCGGCACGTTCATCCACGAACTGGGTCACAACCTCGGCCTGAAACACGGTGGCACCGACCACGTCAACTACAAGCCGAACTACCTCAGCGTGATGAACTACAGCTTCCAGTTCTCCGGCGTGCCGAAGACCGACGGCACCGCGAACTTCGGTTACTCGAGCGTGAATCCGCCTGCGCTCAACGAGAATTCGTTGCAGGAGAAGCAGGGCCTCGGCGCGGTGGCCGCCGGATGGAAGACGGTGTACTTCTGCCCGGACAACACCCGCAGGCGCACCGCAGGATCGGCGGACCAGCCGATCGACTGGAACTGCAATGGATCCATCCAGTCCAATGCGGTACGGACCAGCGTCAACAACGACACGACCTACAGCACCCTGCAGGCCCAGAACAATTGGGCCTCAGTGGTATTCGACGGCGGCAATATCGGTCCGGTCGGCGTCGAATCCCGGCAGGCGCCGGAGCGGTCGCCGGAGGAGATGACGAAGGCCGAGTTCGACAGGCTGCAGCAGAGTCTGCGCGACGAGTAGCGGTACCCGCATGAAGGATTCCCGGCGGTGCAACCTCGAAAGCGGCGGCACCGCCGGGAATCCGTGTGTCACAACGAATTACCGGTGGTCGACGGTCTGTCGATTCTTTGCGAACATCGCCATCACCGCGGTCAGCACCGCGCCGACGGCGCCGCCGCCAGCGACCTGACCGATGACCTGCCCGAGATCGAGGCCGGAGCCGGTCGCCGCCTGGATGATCGCGCCGGTGACGCCGCCGCCGACCGCGCCGGCCGCACTATTCCCGACGAGGCCGAAACCCTTGCCCGCACCGGCTATGTTGCCGCCGACCAGTCCACCTAGTAAGCCCAGTAGCCATTCCATGGTCGTTCCTTTCCGTGGTCGTTTGTTTCCTGGACTAGCTGCGAGTGCGCGGTGCGTCGCGGTGCATTTCGTGCGCCCCCGCGATCGTCGCCGTGCCGCGCTGCCCGGCGGCGGTGGTCGCCTCGGTGCGCGGCGGCACGAAACCCGCCGTGTTCGCCGACGACGTACGTGCGCTCGGCGCAACGGGTTCCCGCCTCGTTGGTGCGGTCGGCGTCGCGTCGCCCCGTCGACGGCCGACCATCGCGAGCAGCCCACCTACCACGGCCGTGATGGCCAAACCGATCGGGATGCCCCACCACCGGTTGATCCCGGAGTTACCGGAGTCGTTGGTCGCGTTGGCATTCGGGTTCGGCGCCGCGACATCAGGTGAGCCAGCGCGGAATCCCGGTAGGGAGGCGGCTAGCTCCGGCGGTTGCGTCGCCAGTCCGTTGCTGTCGGACCACTGGATTTGGGTGCCGCCTGGTCCCTCGAAGGCTGCGGTCGAAACACCGTTGTCGACCGTCATATCCGCGCGGGGGTAACCGAAAGGCCCTGTGACACCGCCGCTTTCGCGCCATGCGTCGAGCACCCTGCCCTTGATGGTCCATGCGCCCAATTCCGGCTTCCAGTAGATCGCGGCCCCGCCAGGCTCGGCGAAGTCGTTGAATCGGCCGACGCTATCGCTCGCGCCGGTCTCATCATTGGTGGGGAAGCTCAGTGGGCCGCTCGGTCCGCCAAGGGACTTGTACTTCACGAGGATCTCGCCGTACACCGCTTTCGCGCCGGTGTCGGGGGAGTAGTAGATAACGCCGCCCTGGTAGGCCCGTTCGGCGCCACCGGCGACCTCGGTGGCCGGTCCGAGCGGGGCGCCGAGGAACGACCCCGACCCGCCGAATTCCGAATAGTGCGCGTCGATCGCGCTGAGCGCATCCGCGGACGGATCGGCCAGCGCGGACGGCGCCGTGGCCAGCAGCCCGGACACGAGCAGCGCGACGGCGTTGACCGTGAGGGACGTGCGACGCCAGGTCTTTCCTCGATGGGTATCCAACATTTCAGGCATGATCTCCTCGATTCGTCAGTGCGATGCGCGAGCCGACACTGCGCGGCCAGTCCATCGCTTACGGTGCGGCGATTCGGTCCTACGAGTTGCCTTCGGCCTGGACGTGATCGTTGAAGAGGGTCGCTGCGTCTGGCTGCATCCCGTCCTGGTCGAACTCGGACTGTCTGTAGGCGATATCAGCATTGCGACGGTCGATCAGCTACAGGCGGGCAATTCCCCGGTTATCGTGCGACCAAACATGGATTCTGCTGGAAATCGGCGCTCGGCCAGCCGGCCGCGGCGGCGCTGTCGGATGTTCAGCGGATACCCCGATCGCCGCGTGGCGGGCAGCATTACCGCATGACTAGATCGCACCCGTCTGTGCAGAGCTAGATTTCCGAACGGGAAGCGTGACTTTCGATGAACCTGCTTATCGTGCTCGCCGTATTGGCGATCGCCGCGATGATCGTCTGGGGCTCGCTCAGCTTCTGGGCCGAGGGCACCTACCAGCGAAACCACCCCGAACGCACCCTGCGCGGGTGTACTGGCGACGACGACGGGGATCGATAAATCCGGGCTGACGGTGGCGGCAGGTCTGCTAAATTTGCGTTACCGGCGGTACCGGGTTCATGGCACCCATACCGCCGGGCGGTACCAGACATCGTCGTTGGGAGTTGCCGTGACCAGAGCGGGCACCGTTGCCGCGTTCGACCGCACCACCCGCCGGTCCGGCATGATCGAGCGGCTACTCGCGGAAGCGATTGCGCTGGTAGACGGCTTCTCGACGCAATCGCCGGTGTATGACGGGCTGCCGAGTTCGCTGGTCGACGCGGACTTCGTCCCGGCCGCCGAGCTGAATGTGCGGCTGTTCTTCCGATTCTGGCGCGACGGCACCGAGCCGTCCGAGGAAGATACCGGCCCGCTGGTCGAGCGCGCGGTGTCGCTGGTGCACGACGGGATGCCGCTGGAAGACGTGCTGCGGAACTATCGGATGGGGGTCGACTTCCTCTGGTCGCAGTTGCCGAACACCGCGTCGGCGTCCGGCCGGGCGGCGCTGGCCGAGATCGGCCGCCCGCTGTCGGAGTATCTCTCGCTGATGACGGCCCGCATCGCGGTCGCCTGTGTCGAGGACGCCCGGCGGCGACCGTGGGACGAGCTGGAACGCCGACGCGGAATCATCGACGCGCTGCTGGCCGGGCGCGATCCGGTCGATTGGCTCGATGATGCCGCGGTGCCGGTCGCGGACGCGTTCGTGGTCGCGGTGGTCCGCCCCGGCGATCCCGGCCCCGGCACGCTGACCAATCTGCGGCATCGGATCCATGATCTGCCCGGCGCCTTCCTTCGCCGCGATCTCAGCGGCTGGACCGCGCTGATTCCGATCGGTTCGCGCGACGACAGCGCGACGGTGATCGAGCATCTGTCTACCCGGCTCGCGCCCGGAATCGGCACGGGCACACCGCCATTGCTGTGGATCGGGGTTTCGCCGGCACCGTCGCGAGCGGCCATCCCTGCTGCGTTCGCGGAGGCGCGGGTCGTCGCGGAACTCGGTCGCTGCCTCTCGCGCGACGAGGTCATCTGCCGTCGGCAGGATCTGCGGCTGGAATACGCGGTGGCAGTGGATGGGTCGGTGCGCAAGGAGCTGGCCTCGGTGCTGGAGCCGCTCGCGGATCAACCGGTGCTGGCCGAGACGCTCGGTGTGTTCTTCGCGAACGAGTGCAACCAAAACGCCGCGGCCCGACTGTTGTTCGTGCACCGCAACACCATCACCTACCGGTTGGCGCGGATCGCCGAACTCACCGGATATGATCCGCAGCGGCCGACGGAGGCGATGACCTTGTCGGCGGCGCGGACCGCTCAGTTGCTGGAATCGAAGGCGTTCTCCGCCTGAATCTATGGATGTGCACAACTGCCTCAGCGGCGAGTCTGTCCGTTTGTAAATAGCGGAACGTTCGCGCGCGGGGGTGTACTGACACGAGTTCGGTCTTCGCATGATGCCGATCACACGCGACGAGACGAGGGTGCATGTTCGGGGAAAGATTCACATGGGCAGCGGTGCCACTGACGGCGTTGTGCCTTGCGATGTCAAGCGCCGGAATCGCGGCGGCCGATCCGTATCCGTCTTTCCCGCCGGATCAGAACCAGTTACCGCAGTTGCCCGCCGAACCGCAGATCTACGACATGCTGCCCATCCCGGTGCCCGCCGAGGACCCGTGGTACGCCGACCCCGACGACTTGGCCTCGTACGCGCCGGGGCAGATCATTCGCTCGCGCACCGTGCAGACCCGGATACTCGGCATCCCGTTCCCCGTCGATACCAAGCAGCTGCTGTTCCGCAGCAACGACGTGCACGACAATCCGATCGCCACCGCGACTTCGGTGATCACGCCGGGGATTCCGTGGATGGGCGGGCCGAGGCCGGTGGTTTCCTTCCAGGAGGCGATCGACTCGACGAACTCGGCGTGCAACCCCTCCCACACACTGCAGGTCGGCACCATGAAGGAAGCCGCGCTGGCGGTGGGTTGGCTGGCACAGGGTTTCGCGATCAACGTCCCCGACTTCGACGGAAAGTTCAACACCTTCAACACCTTCGACGAGGGCAAGATGGTGCTCGACAGCCTGCGAGCCATGAAAAATGATGCGGCGCTCGGCCTTTCGGATTCCGGGATCGCCATGTACGGGTATTCGGGTGGCGGATCCGGGTCGATCCGCGCGGCCGAGATGCGCGAAAGTTACGCTCCCGACGTGCGTTTGCTCGGCACCGCGATCGGCGGTACGCCCGGCGACCTGCGGCTGCAGGCGCAGTATGCGATGAAACAGCAACCAGGACTCACCGGGATCAGCAACTTCACCATGTGGCTCGGCTTCGCCGGACTGTCGCGCGAGTTCCCCGAACAGTTCGACGCGGCGAAGCTGCTGAACAAGGAAGGTCAGGCCATCCTTCAGGACATGCAGAGCCGTTGTGTCTACACGGTGGCGCTGTCCGGTATGTACCGGCCGATCAGCGACTACTTCCAACCCGGCATGACGTTGGAGAACGCGCCGGGTGTGATGCAGGTGCTGCGGGAACAGAGCCTTGGCCAGCACATTCCGGACAGCCCGATCTTCTGGTTCCACGGAATATGGGACGAGCTGATTCCCGCGTCCGTGGTCCTGCCCGCCGTGAACGACTACTGGAACCGCGGTGCCGATCTGCGGTTCTACACCATGCCGTTGCCCGAGCATGTCGTCAACGCCACCGCGGGCTGGCCGCCGGCGGTGGCCTGGATCAGCGCGGTGCTGCGCGGCCTGCCGCCGGGGCCGCGATTCAAGGCCGACTTCCAGATCCCCGGCTGATCTCCGCCTCGGCCTGCGGTTCTACCACGCGACGGTCTTGCCGTTGCGGTCGAGGAACTGCAGGCCGGGGGCACCGGCCTGGGCCTCGAGGACGTCGACGACGGCCGGGATGCTCTCCTCGGGGGTGAGGGGCGCGTCGGGTCCGCCGAGCTGAGTTCGATTGTGGCCGGGATCGATGAGCAGCTTGGTGTGTCCGTCGTCGGCATTGCGGGTCGCGTAGCTGCGCATCAGTTGGTTGAGCGCGGCCTTGCTCGCCTTGTACAGCTCGTAGCCGTCCTCGGTGTTCTGCGAGATGCTGCCCTGCTCGGAGGACATGACCGCGACGGTTCCGCCGGGGGCGACGAGTCCGCGCAGTGCCTCGACGGCGCGCAGCGGGCTCAACGCGTTGGTGATCATCACCTCGGTGAACATGGCGGTCGGCACCTCGCCGATCGGCAGATTGCCCCGGTCGATCGCGGCGTTGACGAAGAGCAGATCGAGTCGGCTGTCATCGAGTCGATCGCGCAGCGCGGCAAGCTCTTCGGGGCTTGTCATCTCCAACGATTCGACCGTCAGCCGTCCATCGGACGCATCGGCATTCGCCTGCAACTCGCCGCCGCTGCGGCGCGTGGTGGCGATGACCTGCCAGCCGCGGCGAATGAGCTCGTTGGCGAGGACGAGCCCGAGCCCGCGGGAGGCGCCGATGATGAGGGCTCGGCGGTCGGACGTTGTGGACACACGCACTCCTTAGCGATGGTCTAGCTACTCTAGACGAGACGTTGCGTCTAGAGTACATGGCGGCGGCGCTGATGGGTATGGTGTCTCGCATGCCCGTCGCCAACTCTCAGCCGCGCAGGGCGCGCTCCGGCCCCCAGCGCGACGAGGCCGCCCGTCTCGCTGTGCTGCACGCCGCGGACGATCTGCTGGTCGAAAACGGCTTCGGTGCGCTGACCGTCGAGGCGATCGCGCGGCGGGCCGGTGTCGCCAAGCAGACGATCTACCGCTGGTGGTCCTCGAAGATCGAGATCCTGCTCGACACGCTCATCGCGGACAGCGAGAAGTCTCTGCCCGTCCCGACCGAGCAGCCGACGGCCGAAACCATTCGTGGCTATCTGCGCGGTTTCGTGCGATTCCTGGCCAACGACCCGGCAGGCAAGGTCCTGCTCGCGGTCATCGCCGAGGCACAGCACAATCCCGGTACGGCCGAGAGCTTTCACGAGCGCTATGCCGGTCCACGCCGTGCGCGGGAACGTGACATGCTCACGCGCGCGATCGAAGCCGACGAGATCTCGCCGAGACTCGACCCCGACGCCACGCTCGACGCTCTTATCGGCTCGATCGTCTATTGCGCTCTGATGGGCTCGAGTATCGCGCCCGCACTAATTGACGCCCTTGTCGAAGACTTGCTCCGGCCCAACTGAGTTCCCGCTATTTCGTCTGCGCCGATCCGACTCCGAGACCGCATGGCACCGGTGCCTTGTGTTCGGGATCGAGTGCGTTGAGCACCAATTGGATGGTGACGGGATCGGAGGTCATCGCCATGTGTTCGGAAAGATCGCCAGGGCAGACATCTTGCAGGGTGATGTTGTCGACATCGGGGCCGGTGAGGAATCCGGTGGTGTACGGCGTCGCGAACTCGTCGAACTTGGACGCGACCACGGTGTAGCTGACGCCGGGTTGCGTGTCGCCGCCGCTATTGAGTTGCGTGAAGAACTCCGAGGTCGGCAGCTGTTCGGTGCATGACGGACAGACCACGTCGGTGGCCGGTGGCACGAGGGTGATCGGTAAACCGAGCAAACCCCAGGTGGTGCCGTGATTGTCGGGTGCGAGGCCGACGAGGGTATGGACCTTCGGTGTGCCGCCGAGGTATTTCAGGTAATACCGGGGCAGCACGCCGCCTTGGGAATGGCCGACGATATCGACCTGCTGCGCACCGGTTGCCGCGAGCACCCGGTCGACGAAATCCGAGATCTCTTGCGCGGAAGCGCGCATCGGCCCGATGCCCGACACCGTGCCGGCGAGGCCGCGACCGAAATCGAGTGAGTAGACGCAATAGCCTGCCGCGACGAGTCTCGGCGACATGGCGAACCAGTTGTCCAGCTGGTTCTCGAAGGTGCCGTGCGCCAAGACAATTGGCCGAGGGTGCGCGGCGCTCGGCTGACAGGACCAGTTGTTCGCGCCCGGTGGCGGAGGTATGACGTCGACGTCGGACGAACCCTGGACCGGTGCGGGTTGATCGGCCGATGCGGTAGTCGACGCCAGAAATGTGAGCGCTAAAGCGCTCAGGCCGACCGCGTATATTCTGAAAAGGGATCCACGCACAAAAGCTCCTGTACGGATATCAATATAGCGGGCAGTCGGTTTTCGGCGGCGATATTCCGGTGCCGAGCCTAACGCACACCGCGGCGACCAGCATCCCCATACGTCGCGATCTACTTCACAGTGAACTTCAGGGTGGAAAGGAGCACAATTCTTCCCCGTCGGTTTGGGTGCTGGCACAGGCTTGTCTGCCAGCACCCGTCGGATCCCGAGGTTCAGGGTGTGGCGAGCTGATCCCATTGCATGCGCGGGTCCTCGTTCGGGAAGTCATTGCGGATAGTGACGTAGGACGTGCCTGCCGCATAGGGGACGCTGAGGCGGCGGGTGTCCAACTGGGCCTTGTAGACGGTGCTGGCCGTGCCGTCCGGGAAGAAGACGTATTCGAGGGTGAAGGACTGCCGGTAGTTGCCGAAGTCGCAGTCGGCGAGGAAGGCCAAACCCCAACCGCCCGTGGCATTTTCGAGGCATTGATGTTTGCCACTGGACGTCACGTCGTGGGTGCTGAACGCGACCGTGTCCGGTCCGGACACCGCGCGCAGCCACCACTGGCGTCGATCGCCGGAGTTGCACGGGGCGAACCGGGCGGTGCCGCCGATCCCGTTGTGCGGGTCGTTCTCGGTGGTCATGCATTGGCCGGTGCCCCGGTTGTGCATAAGCCAGTAGCCGTTCTCGGCGTGCGCGGAACCGGCCGCGCCGATCGCGGTGGTGGCCACCGCCGAGGCGATCAAGGCCAACGCGGCGGTCTTTGCCGCGGAAAGAGTGGAAAGTTTCATATGGTGCCCCCGGGAATTCGACCGATGGATGAATACGCATCGAGTGTCGGCGGCACGAGTCTCATGCGAGTTTCACCGCGATCTCACCGCCTCACATCGTCCGAACCGGTTGCCCGGCAGTTTCGGTGTGCGTCAGCACCGACCAATCTCCGGCATGCAGGGCTGCCCGCGCGGTGATCGGTACCGGCCGTCTGCTGGCCATCGCCTGCTGTGCCGCCGCCAGATCGCCGGGATGGTGGCCGAGCACGGTGGCGCCAACGACCAGCCCCTCGGACAGGATCAGGCGCCGATAGGAGTCGGCACGGTCGATGACGATCACCTCATCGCCATACTCCGGCTCTACCTTTCCGGTCGAGAACAGTTCCAGTCCAACACCTTTCAGAATCATGGCGGGCACGGCGCCGGCGAGCGTCTGGTCGATGCCGAGTGCGTTCACGGCGGCGATCTGCGCCTGCTCGGCCGCGACCGGCCACAGCCCGAATACCTGTCCGTCGAGTTCGGCGATGTCACCGGCGGCGTAGACGTCGGGGACGTGGGTGCGCATCCGATCGTCCACCAGGACACCGCGTTCGACGGGTACCCCGGCGCTGCGGGCCAGTTCGATATTCGGCCGGATACCGGTGGCGGTCAGGAACAGGTCGCAATCGATGTAGCGACCATCCCGCAGTACCGCCCGGCGGACCGCGGGATCGCCTGTGACGCGGACGGTTTCGGCGTGCCGCAACACCTGGATGCCGGTTCTGGTGAAGTGGTCGAGCACCAGTTGTGAGCAGCGGGCGTCGATCTGCTTGGCCAGCAACCGGTCACCCCGATCGAGCACGGTGACGTGCAGGCCGAGCAGGTGCAGTGCGTGCGCGGCTTCCAGGCCGAGCAACCCGCCACCGGCGACTACCGCGGTGGCACAGCGGAATTGCTGGGCATAGGAGCGGATCCAGATCGCGTCGCTGGCCTCGCGCAGCACGAAACAGCCTGGCCGCGCGAGTCCTTCGATGGGTGGCAGCGCGCTGCTCGCGCCCATGGCGAGGATCAGGCGGTCGTAGGGCAGCGCTTCGCCGGTGCCGAGGAAGACCCGGCGTCCAGCGAGATCGATGCTGGTGGCGAGGGTGTTCAGCCAGGTGGTGATCTGATGGTCGTCGTACCACTGCTCGGGTAGTAGATGCAGCCCCTGCATTGCCGAGCGCCCGTACACCAGCCGCGAGATGCCCATGCGGTTGTACAGCGGATGCGATTCCCGCCCGACCAGGTGGATTTCGCAGTCGGGGTGGTTGCGCCGGAGGAAGTCCGCGGCGGTCACCCCGGCGATGCCGTTGCCGATCACGGCGACGCTGACGATGGACCGGTCGAACCGCCTCGGCCTCGGTCGGTGCGTGTTGCCTGGTTCCGGCGTCAGCGAGACCTCGACGGCGCCTTTGCCGATTCGGGCGCAGCAGGCCATCCGGGTGTTGTCCGCGAAACCGAGGCGCCGCAACGTGTTCCGTTCGTCCTGTCCCGGCGGTGACAGGCACGCCATGCCGTCGAGCACCGCGACCGGGTCCGCGCCGCAGACACCCATCCGGCAACCGGCCTCGATCGTCTGTTTACCCCGTTCGGCGAGGTCGAGCAGGCTCATTCCGCTCTCCGCGTCCACCTGAACGCCGTCGAAGGTGACCGAAGCCGCGGGCTCGCTTGGCTTTTCCGCGTCCTTCGGCCGGATCTTCGGTATCGACAGCAATACCGGTTCGGTGCGGGTTCCGGTGCTGAGCGCGAATTGCAGTTCGACGACGCGGGTCCTGGCTATCCACACGGTCGTGGCGAACAGGATCGCGGCGCTGATCGGCCAATGCAGCCAGGGTGCGCTGAGCCCGGTGACCGTCGCGAACGACCTGGCCAGGGTGGCTCCGGCGAACCAGTAGAAGATATTGAGTGCCAGCGCCGCGTACCCGACGCTGATCGTCGCGATACTGAGCGGTGTCATCGCCTCGAGCGCGAAGAACAAACCGACGGCGACGATCATGAACAGCGCGAGCACCGAATAGCGCTGCACGATGCTGGTTTCGGATCTTCCGGCCAGGGTGAAGAAGCCGAGGATGAAGCCGGGTAGCGCGGCCGCGAACAGTTTGCGCGGCGCGCTCCACGCGTGCTTCGGATCGGTCAGATCCGATTGGTAGGCGGCGCGCGGCTTGAGGTCGAAGCAATTCTTGGCGCAGCCGACGCACGGTTCGCAATGGCTGTTGGGCACGGTGACGAATGGTGTCTGCCCGTACGCGCGTTGCAGCGGGAACAACGGGCAGATACTGCTGCACCAGCCGCTCTTGCCCTTGAAAAGCACGCCGCCGGTGAAGGCGGCGACGGCGACGAGTAGTAGCACGATGCCCGCGGCCACCCCGTTGCGGTCCAGGCCGGCCAGCCTGCCGCCCGCAATGCCGAAGAACGACGCGGTCGCCACGAGATAGCCTTTGGCATATAGCCAATCCGGCGGATTCTTGCCGCGGGTGAAGTTCAGTACCCGCGGGATCTGGTTCGTCGCGGCCAGCGGGCAGCTGTTTCGCCATAACCCGGGCGCGATGAGGAATAGACCCGGTAGTAGCGGCACGACAACGCCGAAGAAGAGGAACAACCCGCCCGCGGGGCGAACGAACATCGCGACGACCATTTCGAGATAGACGACGATGCTCGCGATCCGCACGAGCTGCCACATCTTCCGCGATACCCGGGTCGGTAATTCGGTGGAGACGGGGAATGGATTTCGTTTTCCGGTCGGATCGATATCGAGGATCCGATTGGCAAGGGCGAGCACCCTGGACGGCGGTGGCGCGACCGGCGGTGCGGTGGCGGGCGGTGCGGCGGCGGGCGGCTCGCTCGGCGCGTCCGGGTCGACCCTGGCCAGCGGTTCGGTGACCGGTTCGTACAGCACGATGATTTGGGTGTCACCGAGTCGAACCGTATCGCCGGTGGTCAGCGCCGCGCGCCCGGTGAGGGGGACGCCGTTGACGGTGGTGCCGTTGCGGCTGCCGAGATCGACCACCGACAGTGCCGTCGGGCTCGGCACCAGCCGTAGATGTCGCGGCGAAATCGCGGCGTCGGCCAATTGTTCATTGTCGCCGTTGCGGCCGAAGGTGATCGGGCCGCTCAACATCAGCTGCCTTGCCGCGCGCCCCGGTTCCCTTATCTCGATCAGCGGCGGGCCGCTGAGCATGCCGGTGCGTCCGCCGAATCTGCGGAATCCATTGTGCCAGTTGGCGATTCGATCGGGCGGATGGCTCATGCCTTGCCTCCGCCCGGCAGCACGCGGTACCCGCTGCCCTGATCCCCAACTGACCGGCGTAGCGCGTCGGCACGCGTTTGTACCTGTATGCACATCCGGTTTGACCTCGATCGTCACGTTAAGTCAGGCGTCAGCGCGCAAGCATGCGAACAGCGCTGACTACCTGTTATCCAATGGTGATGAACTAGCGACCGATCCGCGATGGGACTTGTGTATAAGAGTACGTGAATTCATATGTCGGTGCTGTGAATTCGCCGCCGGTTCACCCGCCACGCCGCGCGTGCGGTCGAGATCCTCCGGAGGCCATCCGGCGCGGTCGGCGCGATAGACCAACGCGTGTTTCGGATCCGCGGTGGTGTCGGCTATCCGGACCAGCGGTGATGCGTCACGGGGATCGTCTGTGCGCCATGCCATCTCGGATCGTACCGGGCTATAACTCGGGCCGCTGGCGCGTCAAGGGGGGTCGGCAGCCAAGTCGTTGCCGAGCGTCGCATCGGCGCGGATGTGCGCCGTCCGAAGGGTGCGAGGAGCGCGTGAAGCTTCCGGCTATTCGGCGGCTGCGGATCGGCAAGCGCACGGGCAAGGTGGCCGTCGGCCCCGACGCTGATCAGGCCGCTACGCGACGAGCGCCGACGCGCCGCGTGGTTACAGTGACGATGCGGCAAACCACGGCACGATGGGTGCGGGCCGCGCAGCGAGGAGAGTCATGGACACAGGGGTCGAGGTGAGTCCGTCGACGCATGCGGGCGATAAGGGCACATCGGTGCGGACGGCCGTTGTGGTCGGGGCGCTCGGGGTAGTGTTCGGGGATATCGGGACCAGCCCGATCTACACGATTCAGACGGTGTTCAATCCGGGCGATCCGCATCCGGTGCCGATCGGCACGGACAACGTGTACGGCGTTGTGTCGCTGATCTTCTGGTCGGTGATGATCATCGTCACCTTCACCTACATCTCGCTGGTGATGCGGGTGAACAACGACGGTGAGGGCGGGATCATGGCGCTCATCACGCTGCTGCGCCGGCTCGGTGGCGAGCGCGGTGGCCGGGCGGCCACGCTGTTGGCCGGGGTCGGAATCTTCGGTGCCGCACTGTTTTTCGGCGACAGCATGATCACTCCGGCGATCTCGGTGTTGTCCGCGGTGGAGGGCCTGAAGATCGTGCAGCCCGGGCTGGAGGAGCTGATCGTGCCGATCACGGCGGTGATCATCCTCGTGCTGTTCTCGGTGCAGCGGCGCGGCACGGCGGCGGTCGGGCGGTTGTTCGGGCCGGTGATGATCCTCTGGTTCGTGTCGATCGGGCTGCTCGGTGTATCGGGTATTGCCCGGCATCCGGAGATTCTGAAGGCGCTGTCGCCGACCTACGCGCTGAGCTTCATGTTCGGGCACTTCGGCATCGCGTTCTTCGCCCTTGCCGCGATCGTGCTCGCCATCACCGGCGCCGAGGCGCTGTACGCCGACATGGGGCACTTCGGCAGGAAGGCGATCACCCGCGGCTGGCTCGGGCTGGTGCTGCCCGCCTGTGTGCTGAGTTATCTGGGGCAGGGTGCGCTGATTCTGGGTGACGAAGGCACCGTTGGTAGTCCGTTCTTTCTGCTCGCGCCGGGCTGGGCACGGTTGCCGCTGGTGTTGCTGGCGACCGCCGCCACGGTGATCGCCTCGCAGGCGGTGATCACCGGCGCCTACTCGGTGGCCTCGCAGGCCGCGCAGCTCGGTTATCTGCCGCGACTACGGATCGCGCACACCTCGGAATCGACCATCGGACAGATCTACGTGCCGTGGATCAACTGGGTGCTGATGTTCTCGGTGCTGACCCTGGTGTTCAGCTTCCGCAGTTCCGCCGCGCTCGCCTACGCGTTCGGCATGGCGGTGACCGCGACGATCTCCATCACGACGCTGGTGTTCTTCTATCTCGCCCGGATCAAGTGGAACACTCCGCTCTGGCTCGTCCTGCTCGGTGCGATCCCATTGCTCGCGGTCGACACGATGTTCCTGGCGGCGAACCTGACCAAGCTGGTGCACGGCGCCTGGCTACCGCTGCTGATCGGGATCACCGCGTTCACCGTGATGACCACCTGGGCGCGCGGTCGCGTCGTCGTCACCCGCGCGCGCGAGGAGAAAGAGGGCCCGCTGCGCGAGTTCATCGACGGATTGCGGGACCGGCAGCCACCTTTGGTGCGGGTCCCAGGCACCGCGGTGTTCCTCAACCGTGGCATGGAGACCGCGCCGCTGGCGATGCGGGCCAATGTCGAGCACAATCACGTGCTGCACGAGCACGTGGTGATCCTGTCGATCGACACGCTTCCGGTGCCTCGGGTACCCGACGCGCAGCGCACCGAGATCGACGCGCTCGGCTACGGCGATGACGGAATCATCCATGTGACAGCGCATTTCGGCTACATGGAGACCCCGCACATCCCCGACACCCTGCGCCTGCTCGACCCGACGAAGACCGAGGGCCGGATCTCGGTCGACAACGCCTCCTACTTCCTGTCGAAGATCGAGCTGAAGCGCGGACCCGCGCCGACGATGGCAGGGTGGCGCAAGCACCTGTTCATCGCCACGTCCTACATCACCGCCGACGCCGCCGAATACTTCGGTCTGCCCGGGCAGCGCACGGTGATCATGGGCGAGCGAGTCGAGGTGTAGCGCAAAATCGTTGTCGGGCAGCGTAAATGGAGCGGCACCCCGCGAACTGTGTTCGCGGGGTGCCGTATTGCTGATACCGAGTGATCAGGCCAGGTCGAACCGGTCCAGGTTCATGACCTTGTCCCACGCGGAGACGAAGTCGCGCACGAACTTCTCCTTCGCGTCGTCGGTGGCGTAGACCTCCGCGAGCGCGCGCAGCTGCGAGTTCGACCCGAAGACCAGGTCGACGCGGCTGCCGGTCCAGGTGGTCGCGCCGGTGCCGCGATCCTTGCCCTCGTAGGTGCCCTCGTCGGCCGATGTCGGCTCCCACTTCGTGCCCATATCGAGCAGGTTCACGAAGAAGTCGTTGGTCAACGACCCTGGGGCAGCGGTGAATACGCCGAGCGGGGACTGCTGGTGGTTCGCGCCGAGCACGCGCAGGCCGCCGACGAGGACGGTCAGCTCGGGGGCGCTCAGGGTGAGCAGGTTCGCCCGGTCGATCAGCAGGTACTCGGCGGGCAGGCGGCTGCCCTTGCCGAGGTAGTTGCGGAAGCCGTCGGCGGCAGGCTCCATCGCGGCGAAGGACTCCACGTCGGTCTGTTCCTGCGTGGCGTCGGTCCGGCCGGGGGTGAACGGCACCTCGATGTCGAAACCCGCTGCCTTGGCGGCCTGTTCGACCGCCGCGACGCCACCGAGCACAACGAGATCGGCGAAGGAAACCCGCGTGTTCCCGGTCTGCGCCGAGTTGAACGCCTCCTGGATGCCTTCCAGCACGGGGATCACCAGCGTGAGCTGATCGGGCTCGTTGACGTCCCAGCCGCGCTGCGGCTGCAGCCGGATGCGCCCGCCGTTGGCGCCGCCGCGCTTGTCGCTGCCGCGGAACGACGACGCCGCCGCCCACGCGGTCGAAACCAGTTGCGGCACAGTCAGACCCGACCCCAGGATCTGGCTCTTCAGGGTCGCGATGTCGGCCGCCCCGATGAGGTCGTTCGTCACCGCCGGGACGGGGTCCTGCCACAGCAGCGTCTCCTGCGGCACCAGCGGGCCGAGGTAGCGCACGATCGGGCCCATGTCGCGGTGCGTCAGCTTGTACCAAGCCTTGCCGAACTCCTCCGCGAGCTCCTCCGGGTGATCGAGCCAGCGCCGGGTGATCTGCTCGTAGATCGGGTCGACGCGCAGCGAGAGGTCGGTGGTCAGCATGACCGGGGTGTGCGACTTCGCGGAGTCGTGCGCGTCGGGCACGGTGCCTGCGCCGCCGCCGTCCTTCGGGATCCACTGCCACGCACCGGCGGGGCTCTTGGTCTTCTCCCACTCGTAGCCGTAGAGGGTCTCGACGAAGCTGTTGTCCCAGGTCCGCGGGGTCGGCGTCCAGGCGCCCTCGAGTCCACTGGTGATCGCGTCGCCGCCGACACCGGTGCCGAAGGTGCTACGCCAGCCGAGGCCCTGCTCCTCCAGCGGAGCGGCCTCGGGCTCGGGGCCGACGTGATCGGCCGGGCCGGCGCCGTGCGTCTTGCCGAAGGTGTGGCCACCGGCGATCAGCGCGGCGGTCTCGATGTCGTTCATCGCCATCCGGCGGAACGTCTCACGGATGTCGGTGGCCGCGAGCAGCGGATCCGGATTGCCGTTGGGCCCTTCCGGATTCACGTAGATCAGACCCATTTGCACTGCGGCAAGGGGGTTTTCGAGATCACGCTTACCGGTGTAGCGCTCGTCGCCGCCGAGCCAGGTGTGCTCGGGACCCCAGTAGACGTCCTCCTCCGGCTCCCACTGGTCGATGCGGCCGCCGCCGAAACCGAAGGTCTGGAAGCCCATCGACTCCAGTGCGACGTTGCCCGTGTAGACGATCAGGTCGGCCCAGGAGAGCTTCTTGCCGTACTTCTTCTTGACCGGCCAGAGCAGGCGACGCGCCTTGTCCAGGCTCGCGTTGTCGGGCCAGCTGTTCAGCGGCGCGAACCGCTGCATGCCCGCACCGGCTCCGCCGCGGCCGTCGTTGATGCGGTAGGTGCCTGCGGCGTGCCAGGCCATCCGGATGAAGAACGGGCCGTAGTGGCCGTAGTCGGCGGGCCACCAGTCCTGCGAGGTCGTCATCACGGCCTCGATGTCCTGCTTCACCGCGGCCAGGTCGAGCGTCTTGAATTCCGCGGCGTAGTTGTATTCCTCGCCCATGGGATTGGCGACGGCGGGATTCTTCTGCAGGATCTTCAGGTTGAGCTGGTTCGGCCACCAGTCACGGTTGCTGCCGCCCTCGGTCGGGTACTTGAGGCGGGCAGACGTTACGGGGCAACCGCTTTCCGCGGGCTCCGTGCTTGCCTCTCCGATGGGCGGGGTTTCCTCGGGCACGGCAATTCCTTTCGGGAGTGAGTGAATCGGGCTGTGTTCACGTATTGGGTAGCGGCGCGGGTAGCGCCGCGCAGTCCGGGCATAGGCCCCAGTAGATGACCTCGGCCTCGTCGAGGACGAAACCGTTGTCGTCCGCGGCCGTCAGGCAGGGGGCCTCGCCGACAGCGCACTCGACATCGACGATGACGCCGCACGACCGGCAGACGAGGTGGTGGTGGTTGTCGCCGACGCGCGTCTCATAGCGCGCCACGGTGCCCATCGGCTGGATGCGCCGGAGCAATTTCGCGGCGGTCAGTGCCCGCAGTACGTCGTATACCGCCTGGTGGGAGACCGCACCGAGGGTCTGGCGCACGTGGCCGAGGATGGTGTCCGTATCGGCATGCGGATGGTCGTGCACCGCGGTGAGTACCGCCAGTCGCGGTGCCGTCACGCGCAACGCCGCGCCGCGCAGCATCTGCTCGAATTCGGCTGGGTTGGACACGTTCCGAAGTATTACTCATTCAAGTCTTGGCTGCGGGCGGTTTCGCGGAATTCGTCCCGAGATCGGTTGTCCCGCCGGAGTTTACGCAGGTAGCCGGGCTCGACGGCAAGTGTCGCAGCCCGGCTACCCTTGTTCGCTCACCCCTCAGGAGCGAGCACCTTTCCGGTGTCGAACGCACGCACGCGCAACGCCTCGACCGGGCAGGAGTGGACGGCGTCGATGACGAGATCGTCCGGCCGGATCGGCTCGGCGGACGCGCTGGAGTGGCCGTCGACGAGGCTGAAGTGCGCCGGGGCGATGGCGTTGCACATCCCCGAGCCGATGCAGGTGCGTCGGTCGACTTCGATTCGCCACAGTTCATCCATCTGTATCACCAGGTCACCGAGAGGACCTTCGGCCCGCGCACCATCAGACCGACCTTCCACGGCACCTCCTCGAACGGCACCGCGAGCCGCAGACCCGGGAACCGGCGCAGCAGCGTGCCGATCGCCACCTGCAGTTCCATTCTCGCCAATTGCGAACCGAGGCAGTGGTGCACGCCGTGACCGAACGCCAGGTGCGGGGTGTGCTCCCGGAGCAGGTTCAGCTCGGCGGGGTCATCGAAGACGTCCTCGTCGCGGTTCGCGGACTGCGCGTTGACGAACACCGATTCGCCCGCCTTGATGGTGACGCCGCCGAGTTCGACGTCCGCGGTGGCCACCCTCGGCAGCTGGCCGCTGGTGTTGAGCGGCACGAAACGCAGCAGTTCCTCGACCGCGCCGGGCACCAATTCCGGTCTGTCGCACAGCAATTCCCACTGCTTCGGGTTGGTGAGCAGCAGGTAGACGAAGTTGGCGATCTCGTTGGAGGTGGTTTCGTGGCCCGCGACCAGCAGTTCCTGGCTCAAGGTGATCAGCTCCACCTCGCTCAGCTTGTCCTCGTCGTCGCGCGCGGTGACCAGCGCGCCGAGCAGGTCGCCGGTCGGCTGCGCTCTGCGCTGTGCCACACATTCGATGAGGTATTCGTCGAGGGCCGCGCGGGCGGCGGCGATCTGCTCGGGGTTGTAGGCGGTGGTGGTCAGCAAGGCGTCCGAGAAGGCCCGGAATCGGTGGTGATCCCGCGCGGGCACGCCGAGCATTTCGCAGATCACGGTCACCGGTAAGAACAACGCGAACTCCGGCACCAGGTCGGCGGGCGACCCGGCCGCTTCGATCTCGTCGAGCCGCCTGTCCACGATTTCCTGCGCGCGCGGGCGCAGTTCTTCGACCCGGCGACTGGTGAACGCCTTGGCGACCAGCCTGCGCAGCCTGGTGTGCTCGGGCGGATCCATGCTCAGAATCGACGCGGGCCTGGTCGGCGTCGGCATGATGCGCGGCAGGTCGAGGCGGCCGATGGTCACCGCGCGGCTGAATCGCTGATCGGTGAACACCACTTTGGCATCGGCGTGCCGGGTGACCAGCCAGCCCTCGCCGCCGTAGGGCAGCTGGATGCGCGAAATCGGGTCGTCCTTGCGGAGTTTCACGAAATGCGGGTCGATGTCGAGGCGGAAGGGCGCCCCGAAGGGGTACTGCGGCGCCTCGATATTCGCGGTCATGCGACGGTCCTTATTCTTTTCATTCGGCTCATGAGGCCCTCCGATGCGGTGGATCTGAAATCAATTCGATTCTCACCGCTCGGTGATAAGACACACCCCCTGACGGCTCACTTGGGAGACGTAGGGGTTCCCTTACCGAAATGGGTATTTCACTCCAGTTCGGGCCGGTTTCGACCCTTGTGTCACCCCGCCTGCGGTAATTTCTTTTGGCAACCGAGCCTGGTCGTCGGCGGTGTACGCGCAGTCCTTGGTGGTCGGTTTATTTTCGAAGAAGGATGATCGGAGCGTCCTCGGCAGACGTCGGAATCTCCGTCACTTGTGTCAGGAGATACAGCGGTTAAGATGCGGATCTAAACGAGTGGTTATCTCTGGGCGCGGGTGTCGCTCGTAGCGAGTGGCGTCTTTCGGGCACATGATGGGTGCGTAATGCATGGGTTCTTTGTCGGAAAAGTCGGAGTCGAACCCTTTTGATCTACACCGCGCAATTCGAATCGACCCCAGAATTTCCGGGTTGACAACGCCGTCGTAGGCGAGAAGGCTCAGCTCGTAGGACCAGTTGCGCGCAATGCGACCAGCAGCCAGACCATCGTGTCCGCCACGAGTGCGGCGCGACGATGCGGGGGTGGTGCAAGCAGTACTCCGTCCGAGTCCGAGCACGGGCCGAGCTCTCGCTGGACGACGGGTCCCCGTGGTGGGGAGCGTCTTCCAGCAACCTCCCAGGTTCGCACGGTTGACCGACGGCACCGTCGGCATCGGGACGGCCCTATGTGCAGGCCCGTCCGCTGAGCTTATTCCCGCGGTAGGGGACCGCGATGCCGGACGAACACGCGCCGCGATTCGGATGATAGGCATATTGACAAGAGGAGAGGAGTGAACGTGGCTCAGACGCCATATCAAGCCGCGTTGGACTGTCTATCGGAATCCCTTGACGACGTAATGGGCGGTTCGGGACGGTTCGTACTTATCAATGGCGGATTATCCATCGGTAAAACAACATTACTCAGAGAATTCTCGCAGCTCGCCGTCGGATCCGGCACATTATCGTTGTATGCGACGGGGTCCGAAACGGAACAATCGATGCACGGCGCCGTCATCGGCCAATTGTTCGGCAATTCGGAATTGCCGGAAGAGGCCATCGAGCGCATGGCAGGTCTGCTCGACGCGACAGAATTCCCGAATGTCGACGATTCGAATTACCAGCAGCTCGGCGCAGCACAGAATATCCGCGAAATATGCCGCGTGCTGCTCAACCTCGCCAAGGTCAAGCCGGTGGTGATCTGCGTCGACGACATCCAGTTCGTCGACGACAAGTCCCTCCAACTGTTGCTCGCCGTGCGACGGCGCATCACCTCCTCTCGAATACTGATCGCCATCACCGAGCGCGAGCCCTACCCCGCCACCTGGTCGGCGGGTCACGCCGAAGTCGTCCGTCAGCCGCACCGCGCCGTGCGCCTCGAGCTGTGGCCCCTAGCCGCGGTCGCGGACACCCTCACCCAGTGGGTCGACCCGGCGACCGCCGAGCGCCTGGCCCCCGCCTGGCACGAGCTGACCGGCGGCCACCCGATCCTGCTCGCCGCACTGTCCGACGATCAGGCGAAAGCCGGTTGGCCAAGCGGCGATACCGCCGATGCGCCGCCTGCGGTCGGCCGCAAATACATGCAGGCGGTGCTCGGCTTCGTCTGCCGATTGGCGCCGCAGTTGATCGAGGTCGTGCACGCCATCGCGGTGCTCGGCCCCGACGCCACCGTCGAATCGGTCGCCCGCATCACCGACATCAATCAGAACGTCGTCGAGCAATCGATCGAAATGCTGACGTGCATGGGTCTGCTGCGCGAATGCCGAATCCGGCACCCGGCCGCCGAGCAGGTCCTGCTGGCGAGTTTGTCGGCGGACCGGAGCGTGCAATTGCAGATGCGGACCGCCGAGCTGCAATATCAGCGCGCCGCGTCCTGCGGTGTTATCGCGAAGCGGCTGTTGGCGGCGGGCAGTATTCCGGCACCCTGGGCGGTCCGCGTATTGCGGATCGCCGCCGACCAGGCCGAGGCCGACGAAAACATCGCCATGGCGACGCGCTGCCTTGAACTCGCGCTGACCAGCGCGGCCGCCCCGCAGAAGATCCGGATGACCAGCACGCTCGTCCTTCTCTACTGGCGGATCAATCCGTCGGTCGCGACCAGATACGCGGCGACGCTGCACGGTCCGCTTGACCGAGGCGAACTGCAGGGTCGAGACGTGATCGCGGTACTGCGCTGCGCACTGTGGAACGGCGACAAGGAAACCGTCGCGAAATGCCTTACCCTTTTGCCGAAACTGATCGGCCCCGAGGATGCGCATCTCGCGGCGCAAATACGAATCGCGCGGCTCTCGATCTTCGGCCCCGCGCAGCAGGGGCTGCCCGAATTCGGCGACCCCGCCCGCGTCAACAACGAACCGTGGACCATGACGGCCAACACCCTGAGCACGGTGTTGACCCACGGCGGCAGCGCGGCCGCCACCGCGAGCGCCGAACAGGTCCTGCAGAGCTGCCGTCTCGACGATTTGGAATTGGAGGCGGTCGCCGCGGCGATCATGTCGCTGATCGCGGGTGATCGGCTCGATCGCGCGGTCGCCATGTGCGACAGGCTGATCAAGGATGCCAAGCGCCGCGGACTCGTCACCTGGCAGGCGGTGCTGACCGCGCTGCGCGCCGGTGCGCTGCTGCGGCGCGGCGAGTTGGCGGCGGCCGCGATGCAGGCCGACGCCGCCTTGGAACTGTTGCCGACCGAGGGGTGGGGTGCCATGATCGGCAGCCCGCTGACCACGATCCTGCTGGCCAACACCATGATGGGCAACCTGAAGGCGGCGGAGGAGGCGGCCGGTATTCCGGTGCCAGAGGCCATGTTCGGCACGGTGACCGGGCTGACCTACCTGCACGCCCTCGGCAAATACCATCTCGCCACCGATCGGGTGCTCGCGGCGGTCGGCGACTTCCAGACCTGCGGTCGATTGATGCGCGATTGGGAACTGGATGTCCCCGCCTTCATCCCGTGGCGCGTCGACCTGGCCGAGGCCAACCGGCGCCTCGGGCACAGCGGTGCGGCAAGGGAATTGGTGCGCCAACAGTTGAATCAGCGTGTGCCACTTGACATGCGCACCAGGGGCGTCGCGCTCCGAGTACTGGCCGCGTGCAGCGCGCCGCATCAGCGCGCGGCCTTCCTGCGCCAAGCCGTCGATTGTCTCCAGCGGCCGGGGGATCGGCTGGAGCTTGCCACGGCGCTGTCCGAGCTGAGTCAGGTCTACCAGGAGGTCGGCGAACTCGAGCAGGCACGGGCGGTGGCTCGGCGCGCGACGCAGGAGATGCGGACCCATCAATCCGGGGTGATGTTCCTGGTGATGGCCGAGGGGCGAGCGGCACCCACCGAGAAACCGATCGAGGAGAGCGCGGACTCCGCGCCGACGCTCAGCGACGCCCAGCGCCGGGTCGCCGAATTGGCGGCACTCGGCTACACCAACCGGGAGATAAGCCGTCGGCTGTTCATCACGGTCAGCACGGTCGAGCAGCACCTGACGAAGGTGTATCGCAAGCTCGGGATCAGCAGCAGGGCCGACCTGCCGACCGGGCCCGCGCTGCAGGAAAGCACGGTGTCCGAGCAGGATTACGAGGGCGCCGACGCCAGTCTGTAGCCGCGACGGACGATGGTGAGACATATGTCTACTACAAATGTCTAAGACGCTGCTAATCTCGACTGATGGGCAATCGCGAAGACCTGCTGTCGGGAGCACGTAAGGCCATTCTCGAGCGCGGACTCGCCAAGACCACCGCGCGCGATATCGCCAGCGCGGCCGGGGTCAGCCTCGCGGCCATCGGCTACCACTTCGGCTCGAAGGATCGGCTGATCACCGAGGCGATCGCCGAGTCGCTCGGTACCGAGATCGGCGACGGCATGGAGGACGCGATCCGGACCGGCGGGGCGGACAAACCGCTGCGCGATGCCCTGGCGCCCACCTGGACCGGCATGCTCGAGGTGGTGCGGCGCAACCACGAGGCGATCCTGATGAGCGCGGAGAACTCGCTGCTCGTCGCGCGCTCGCCGGAGTCGCAGCAGTACATGGCCGAGGCGACCGAAAACGCGTTGGCCGATCTCACGGTGATGTTGCGCGAGGTGCACCCTGATCTGTCCGACGAGCAGGCGCGAGCCGTCGTGACCTTCTACTTCATGCTTTTCCAGGGCGTCGCGATAACGCATCTGATCGCACCGGCGGCCGCGCTGATGGACGGCGAGCAGCTGGCCCTTGCCGTGAAAACGTTGCGCGACATGTAGTTTCGCGTCGGTTCAATGACCGGTCGCCACCGCGGGCGCCGTCATGGACACCATCAACCGCAGGGCATTGGCCAGGTCCTGCCCGCTCGGCGCGCGCTCGGGTTCCACCAGCCACTGCGACATTACCCCGGTCGCGAGTGCCTGGAAAAAGGAACCCATCGCGCGCACGGTCCCTTCGTCGAGTTCGGCGTTGTCCTGCCCGGTGATGGCTTGGAACATCTGTGTCATGCCTTCGCGGCCGTCCTGGATCGCCGCGGCGAGCGCCTCGCGCACCTCCGGCACCCGGTCGACCTGGGCGAAGACCTCGAAGCTCGCCAACCACACCTGACGCTGGGCGCTGAACTGCTCGACCAGGCTGCTCCAGATCGCCTCAAAGCGTTCGATCGGGGTGGCGTCCGGGGCCATTTCGGTATTCAGCGTGCGGCCGAGTCCCTCTGCCGAGTCCTTGATCGCATCCATGAGTGCGACGTTGAGCAGGGCTTCCTTCGAGCCGTAGTGGTAGACGATCGAGGCGAGGTTGGTATTCGAGGCCGCCACGATGTCGCGCGAAGTGGTACGCGCGTACCCGATCTCGATCAGACAGCGCTTGGCGCCGACCAGTAGATCCTCACGATGTCCCATGGGCTACATCCTATCAACTATTCCACACAGTCGTATTATACGTTCGTTCGTGTCAGACAAATGTTCTATACGAGTGGATTGTACGTAGGTATAATACGGGTGTATATTCTCCTCATGACTGATGCAAAACCCCTTGCCGGGCGCAAAGAATGGCTCGCCCTGGGTGCCCTGACCCTCCCGCCGTTGGTGATCGCGATGGACCTCACGGTGCTGTTCTTCGCGGTCCCGTCCATCTCCGCCAGTCTGAAACCGACCAGCGTCGAACAGCTTTGGATGATCGATATCTACGGCTTCGTGCTGGCCGGAATGCTCATCACCATGGGCGCGCTCGGTGACCTGATCGGCAGGCGCAGGCTGCTACTGATCGGCTCGATCGTCTTCGGCCTGGCCTCCGTCTCGGCCGCGTTCGCGACCAGCCCCGAACTGCTCATCGCGGCACGGGCGGTGCAGGGGCTGGCCGGTGCCACGCTGATGCCCTCGGCACTTGCGTTGGTGCGCAGCCTGTTTCATGACGAAAAGCAGCGCCGTAGCGCGATCGCGGTGTGGTCGACCGGCGTCGCGGCAGGCACCGGCATTGGTCCGGTGATCAGCGGGCTGCTGCTCAACAACTTCTGGTGGGGCTCGATCTTCCTGGTCAACGTGCCGATCATCCTGGTTTTGCTGGTGCTTGTCGTCACGCTGGTGCCCGAGGCGAAGGTGCCCAGGCACCTGGTCGGCAAGTTCGACCTGTTCAGCTCGGTGCTCTCGCTTGCCGCTGTGCTCACCGTCATCTGGGGCGTCAAAGAGTGGGCCACGCAAGGGTATTCGCCGATTCGGGTGGGTAGCATCGGCGTCGGTGTCGTCCTCGCCGCGATCTTCCTGATCAGGCAGCGGCGCCTGGCCAACCCGATGATCGACTCGAAGTTGTTCGGCTACAAGGGTTTCGCGCCGGTGCTGCTGCTCAGCCTGTTCGCGTTCTTCTGCGTGCTCGGGTTCGGCCTCTTCAGCACCCAGTACCTGCTCGAGGTCGTGGGTAAGCGCCCACTGGAGGCTGGGCTCTGGATGCTGGTCGTGCCGGTCGTCACCGGCATGATGGCGCCGCTCGCGGCGGGGCTGGTGAACAAGATTCGGCCCGCCTACGTGATCGGTGGCGCGTTCCTGATGATCGCGGCGGGCTTCGCGGTGATGACACAACTGCCTTCCGACGGCAACCTGTGGCTCGTGCTGATCGGCATCGCCCTGATCGGTGGCGGCAGCGGTGCCGTCCTGGTGCTGGTGACCGACCTGATCGTCGGCATCGCCCCGCCGGAGCGGACCGGCTCGGTGTACGCGCTGCAGCGGACGTTCCAGGAACTCGGCGGCGCGTCCGGCATCGCGATCTTCGGCAGTATCGGCGCGGCGATCTATACGCGTGAATTCGACAAGCAGCTGCCCGACGCGATGAACGCGACGCTGCCGCCCGCCGTGCACGAAACCGTCGGCGCCGCAACGTCGGTCGGCGCCCAGCTGCCGCCGCCGGACGGTCCGGCACTGCTCGATATCGCCAAGGTCGCCTTCACCACGTCGCTGCACACCAGCGCGATGGTCGGCGTCGGGGTCGCCGTGTTCGCCGCGCTGTTCGCGGCGTGGCGGCTGCACCACATCTCCTACGCCGACCAGCAGGCGGCCGGCCAGGCGCCGATGGCAAGCCGAGGACCTGCGGTCAAACAGGCCACCGCCCGCAAGTGAGGGCGCGCCCGCGGTCGGTTCGCGGACCGTCGAGCCGACCGCGGCGCGGTCACCACTGACGAGCGAGTCCTCTACATCGAATTCGGTTGATGTCTGCAATTTCTCCATCCTTTCAGCGCATGCGCATCGCATCAATGAACAGTTCGAGAAGGCGGATTGAAAATGAATACTGGCTGCACCTTTGGATGTCTTTCCGGCCGGTCGGCCGGACGCCCTAGCGGAGAGATATATATGCGAGTGCACGCGAGCCCCGGCGTATCGGCCGCGATCCTCGCCGATGGGTCATTGGTCCTGACTTCCGAGCTGACCGGCGCCGGTTATCGGTACAGCTCGGTGAACGCGGCCATGTGGATCGCGCTGCGCCAGCACGGCGGCGACTGCGACGCCGCGGCGAACATGCTGGCCCTGGTCTGGGGAGCGGACCCGGTGAACGCTCGTGCCGATATGGAGTTGTGGGCCGAGGAGCTCTGCGACGCCGGACTGGTGCACATCGGCTGCTGAGCACGCCCGTGGCGGTGGTCCAGGGGTGTTAGGGGCTTTGTTTAGGGGCTGAGAATGCCACGGACGCCGGTAGTTTTTGCAATTGGCCGCAAAAGCTTTACCCCCCACCGGAGTTCGAAGGGTGTTCTGGAGATGACTGACTTCGTCGATGTGACTGCCGCGGAATCGGCAGGCGGTACGGACGACACAACGGAACCTTATGACTTTCCGTTGGCGAGGCAGCCATCCTGCCCCTTCGCGCCACCGCCGGAATACGCGCAGATGCGGGCGTCCAATCCGGTGGCCAAGGGCAAGCTCCGGTGGTCCGGTAAAGAGGTCTGGCTCGTCAGCAAGCACGAGGACGCCAAACAGGTGCTCAGCGATACGACCATGAGCTCGAACTGGAAGCACCCCGGCTATCCGCTGCAGGTCCCCGCCCCGGACGAGGTCATTCAGATGATCGAGCTCCCGATGGTCGCCATGGACCTGCCCGCGCATCGGGCCCGCCGTCGCCTGTTGACCCCCGAGCTCACGCTGCAGAAGGTGCAGGCACTCCGCCCGCGAATCCAGGAGATCGTCGACGAGCACGTCGATGCGATGCTCGCGGCCGACGGACCGGTGGATCTCATTCAGGCCCTTGCGTTTCCGGTACCGGCGCTGTTGTTCTGCGAGCTGCTCGGGGTGCCAGCGGCGGACAGCGAACTGTTCAAGCGCGTCACCCAGACCCTGGTCCGCAGTGATGTCGAACAGGACGAGATGATGGCCGCGCAGGTCGAGATGGAGACCTATCTCAACCAGCTGATCGCGGCCAAGGAGAGCACCGACGCCGACGACGTGATCCACCGGATCATCGTCAAGAACCGCGACGGCGGCGGGCTCGACCGTGGCGACATCGTCAATATCGCCAAGGCGATGCTCTTCGGCGGCTACGACACCGCGTCCAACATGATCGCGCTCGGCACCCTGGTGCTGCTCGAGCACCCGGATCAGCTCGCCGAACTGGCGGCCGATCCCTCGCTCATCCCCGGCGCCGTCGAGGAGCTGCTGCGCTACCTCAGCATCGCCGACTCGAGCCCGGCCCGGGTCACCACCGAGGACGTCGAGGTCGGCGGGCAGTTGATCCGCAAGGGGGAGGGCATCATCGTGCTGACCGGTTCGGCCAGCCGCGACGACGACGCGTTCCCGGACGCCGCGACCTTCGATATCCACCGCGACGCCCGCGGCCATTCCGCCTTCGGTCACGGTATCCACCAGTGCCCAGGCGCGAATGTGGTGCGGGTGGAGCTCGAGGTCGTGTTCGGCACGCTGCTGCGCCGGATTCCCGGGCTGAGGCTTGCGGTTCCGCTGGAGTCGCTGTCGTTCAAGAGCGGCACCCTCGTGCACGGTGTCAACGGCGAACTGCCGGTGACCTGGTGAGGAAGGGAGCTCGTGTGTCCACCCATAAGTTCAGCCGAAGGACCATGCTCGGCACGGCGGCGATCGCGGCCGGAGCTGCGGCGGTAGTCCCCGGCGTGCTGGCGGTCAATGCCTTGTCGCCCAACGGTTCCGAAACGAAGGCCGAAGCCATGCCATTCATCCTCTCCGCGCCACCCTCGCTGACCATTCGCGCGGACGCGCTGTATCCCGAAGGCGTCGTGTGGGATCCGATGCGCCAGGCCTTCCTGGTGAGTTCGACTGGGCGCGGGACGATTTCGATCGTCGGCGCCGACGGTGAGCTCACCCCGTTCATCACCGAGCAGGATCCTCGGGTCGTCTCCACGGTCGGCCTACAGGTCGATATGGCCAGGCTCCGGCTGCTCGTCGCCTTCCACGACTTCGGCTTCGGTGCGCGCACGTCGCCGAACACCACGCTCAAGTCCGCGGGCCTGCTCGTCTACGACTTGGTCACCGGACGTCAACTGGCACTTGTCGATCTGGCGATCGGCGCGGGGCCGGTGTACGCGGCCGACCGGCTGACGCTGGATCGGTCCGGCACCGCCTATGTCTGCGACCCGGCGGCCGGTGCGGTCTACAAGGTCACCCCGGACTTCCAGGCGTCGGTCGTGGTGCAGCACCCGCTGCTCGCGGCGAGCGCGCACGGCGCGGGCGTTGTCGGCATCGCGCTCGACGAGGCCAACGGTGTAGTGCTCGGAATGAACTACAGCGCGGGCACTTTGGCGCGCATCCCGGCGGCGGACCCGAAGTCGATCGCGCAGGTGCAGCTGGACCGCATGCTGTTCGGTTCGGACGGCATCACCATGGGCCCCGACGGTTCACTACTCGTGGTCTCGAATCATCTTGCGGCAGAGAATGGTTCGGAGGCGGTCACGCAGCTGGCGACGTCCGACGGCTGGGTGTCGGCCAGGACCGTCGCCAGGCACGAGCCGTGGGCGATACCGGCGCCCACCGATCTCACCGTGACCCCGTACGGCACCTATGTGCTCAGCGGCCGGGTGGACAGCCTGTTCGGTGGCGGCCCCGCCGCGACCGACTTCGTGCTGCACCGGATCTGATCGAGCGCGGGCGCGTCGCGGATTCCGCAGCCGAGCGGAGCTGAATCATGTTCGAACTCAACGAGGTTCCCTCCGGCGGTGTGGAGCTGCGCGGCGCGTTCGCCTGCTTTCCCAGCGGCGTGGTCGCGGTGTGCGCGGAGGTGGACGGGCTGCCGTGCGGCTTGACCGTCAGCACCTTCGTCCCGGTGTCGCTCGACCCGCCGCTGGTCTCGTTCTGCGTGCAGAACAGCTCGCGGACCTGGCCACGGCTGGCCGCCGCGGGCTGTCTCGGCGTTAGCCTGCTCGGCACCGGCCAGCAGCAGACGGCCCGCGCGCTGGCGGCCCGCACCGGTGATCGCTTCCGCGACATCGACTTACACCGCGGCCATGGTGCCGCGGTGTTCGTCGTCGGTGCCTCCGCCTGGATCGAGGGGGCGATCGACGCCGAGGTGCCCGGCGGTGACCACACGGTGGTCCTGTTGCGCATCCACCGCCTCGCCACCCGCGCCGAGGTGGAGCCACTTGTGTTCCACGGCAGCCGTTTTCGCGAGCTGCACGCCTGACAACAGCACTCGAGCCCGGCCGATCGGCCGGGCTCGAGGTAGTTGTTCGGCCGCGGGTCATTTGCCCGCGTTGACCACCGCCCCGCCGTCGACCTTCAGCTGTGTTCCGGTGACATAGCGCGACTCGTCGGAGGCCAGGAAGGTGACCGCGTGCGAGACGTCGATCGGCTGCACGTAGGGGATCGGCATCGCCTGGACCATCGGGAAGGCCGGCTCGGCGTCCGCGCGCGTCGGGTGCTCGAGGTCAGGCCGGAAGACCTTGTACATGGCCTCGTTCTGCAGCATGTCGGTGTCGACGTTGGTGGGGTGCACCGCGTTGATGCGGGTGCCCGACGGAGCAAGGACGGTGGCGAACCAGTTGACGTAGGCGGCAAGCGTTGTCTTGGCGAAGGCATAGCCCATGCCACCCGGCCCCATCGCGCCGAGCGGGCCGTAGTGCGTGATCAGCCCGGCCGCCGAGCCGATGACGATGATCGACGCGCCGTCGCCGAGGTGCGGGAGTGCCGCGTGCACGGTGTTGAGCGTGCCGCTCAGGTTGACGTCGACGGTGTCGGTGAAGGCGACGGCCGGTCGACCCGCGCCGACCGGGCTGATGCCAGCGTTGGCGATCACGACGTCGAGCTTGCCGAGTTCGCTCACACCCTCGGCGAGTGCCGTGCGCAGCGCCGCGTAGTCGCGGACATCGGCCTGCTTCGCCACGATCCGGCGGCCGGTCTTCTCGACCAGCCGCACGGTCTCTTCGAGATCTTCCGCACTGGCCAACGGATATTCGACGATATCGATGTTCGCGCACAAGTCGATCGCGATGATATCGGCGCCTTCCTCGGCCAATCGCACGGCGTGGCTTCGTCCTTGCCCACGTGCCGCGCCGGTAATCGCGACCACTTTACCTTCCACTCGGCCCATGAGGTCCTCCGTTGCTGCGTCGAGAAATATTTCGAGGTTATTTCTACTCGTCCCGACGTCGCTGTGGACCGGCTGCCGGGCCCCTAATCGGCACGGCCGGTGGATATTTAGGGGCTCCCTTACCGTCGGGTGCCGAAATCTGGTGACCGACCCCTGACTTCGGACCGACCACGGCCGAAGTCTTGTTGTCCGGAAAAGACGAACGAATACTTGCTGTTATTCCCGCACATTTCCCGATGAAAGACAGCAAAGCATGAGATTCGGACTGCTCTACCATCATCAGGTGCCGCGGCCCTGGTCGGCCGACAGCGACGAGCGCGTGCTGCGCGAGTCGCTCGAACAGGTCGAGCTGGCCGATCGGCTCGGCTTCGACTACGTCTGGGCCGCGGAGCATCACTTCCTCGACGAGTACGCGCATTCGTCGGCGCCCGAGGTGTTCCTCGCCGCGGCCGCCGCGAGGACCAAGCGGATCCGCCTCGCGCACGGGATCGTGTCGTTGCCGCCCGCGGTGAACCATCCAGCGCGCGTGGCCGAACGCTTGGCGACGCTCGATCTGATCTCCGGCGGCCGAGTCGATTTCGGCACCGGGCAGGGCAGCACGCAGCACGAACTCGGCGCGTTCGGCATCGAACGGGCGACCAAGCGGGAGCAGTGGCGCGAGGCCATCGACGTGGTCATCCGGATGCTCACCGAGGTGCCCTTCACCGGGCATCAGGGCACCTGGTTCAGCATGCCGCCGCGCAACGTCGTCCCGAAACCGAAGCAGCGGCCGCATCCGCCGCTGTGGGTCGCGTGCAGCTCGGCGGACACCATCAACACGGCCGCCCGCTACGGAATGGGCGCGCTCTCACTGGCTTTCGTCACTCTCGAAGAAGCGCGCAAGTGGGTCGAG
Source organism: Nocardia sp. NBC_01499 (assembly GCF_045040275.1). Lineage (NCBI taxonomy): Bacteria > Bacillati > Actinomycetota > Actinomycetes > Mycobacteriales > Nocardiaceae > Nocardia > Nocardia sp. NBC_01499. The sequence goes on from NZ_CP109426.1 coordinate 9,212,254, forward strand.
TCCTACTATTCGATCCTCGCCTCGGAGGAGTGCGTGCCGATCGGCCGGGCGGTGAACCCGAATTTCTCTGTGGTCATGCCGTTTCTGTGTCACGAGGATCAGGAGACCGCCTACGACCGCGGTCTCGACGGCGCCCACTTCTTCGCCTACGGGTTCGCGCACTACTACCTGCGCGGCGAACATCGGCCCGGCGTCACCGATCTCGCGGCCGAGCTCGCGCAGTACGGCGAAATGGCCGGATTCACCAGGCATTTGGACGACGCGACCAGGGCACAGCTGCCGCCGGATCTCGTCGCGCGGCTCGAGTCGCTGCGCCGGGGCATCGGCACACCGGAGAAGCTGCGGGAAATGGTGCGCGCGTACGCCGACGCGGGGGTCGACCAGATTATCTTCCAGGCGCAGACCGGTACCACCTCGCACGAGCACATCTGCGAATCGCTCGAGCTGTTCGCCCGCGAGGTGATGCCCGAATTCGTGGACGGGCGCGAGGCGCACGAACAAGCCAAGCGCGACCGGCTCGCGATACCCGTCAAAGAGGCATTGAGCCGGGTCGAGGTGCCGGCAAAGGATGTCTCCGACTATGTCATCAGGACCGATATGGAGGAGTTCGGGCCGACCCCGCCGACGGCCGGTTGACAACCCCCGCTCTTTTAGGGGTGCGCTGTCGCAGGCTAGGGGCCGATGGATATAGCGGAGGCGTCCGCCGCCGGATTTGAATATTACCGACGGGGCGCTCGAGTTCTCGCTCGCCAGCAGGTGAGGAAGGTACAAACAATGCAGCTGAAATTCGGCGAGTCGGCCACGATCAGTGGCGATCTCGCGTCTATCTGGGATACCGCGACGGATGTCGAACGCTGGTCAACCTGGGATCCACACCTGCTCGGCTCCGGCTTCGAAGGCGAATTCGTGCCCGGCGCCCAAGGCTGGACTCGACCCAAGGGCACGCCGAAGAACGCCAAGGGTCCGTTCAAGGTGACCGCGGTCGACCCGCAGCGGTCGTTCTCCACCGAATCCCCGATGCCGATGGGGAAGATGCTGATCGACACCCGCTACGAGCCCGCGGGCCCCGGCCGGGTGAAGGTGAGCCGCGATGTCGCACTGCACGGCGGTTTCGTGCCGTTCTTCTGGCTTGTCTTCTACCGCAAGATGCGTCGCGATCTCGTGTCGACCTTCGTCGCGCTGGAGCGGGAGGCGCACCAGCGCGCGACGGAGGGTAAGGCACGATGACTCGCGCGGTGGTGCTCGGCGGCGGCATGGCGGGGATGTTGTCGGCGGCCGTGCTGGCCAGGCACGTCGACGAGGTCGTCGTGCTGGAATCGGATGCCTACCCGGCCGCGCCGGGCCCGCGTAAGGGACTGCCGCAGGCATATCAGAATCACATGCTGATGGGCGGCGGGGCGCAGGCCGTCGACCGACTCCTGCCCGGCACTACCGACGCGCTCATTGCCGCTGGCGCACAACGTCGTTCGATCGGGAACCAGTTCTTGATCCTGACCGCGGAGGGCTGGTCCGGGCGGTTCGCGACCGACGCGTTCGTGATCAACAGCAGCAGGCACCTGGTGGATTTCGTAGTGCGGCAACAGGTCTTGCGCGATCCGAAGATCACCGTCGCCGAGGCGACAACGGCGACCGGGTTGCGCGGTGACCGCGACACGATCACCGGCGTCTACGCCGACGGCGGCAAGCGGACCTTCGACGCCGACTTCGTCGTCGACGCGACCGGCGCGAGATCGAAAGCGCCGCAATGGCTTACCGAACTCGGTCTGCCCATGGTCGAGGAGCAGTTCTTGGATGCCGGTCTCGCGTACGCGGGCCGCTGGTACGAACTGCCCGACGGTGCAGGCGCCGATTTCCCCGGCGTGCTGATCCAGGCGGAGCCCGCGACCGGACGGCCGGGTCGTGGTGCGGCATTGATGCCGAACGAGGACGGCCGCTGGATCGTCGCGCTGATGGGCACCAGGGGCGCGCATCCGCCGCATGACGAGGAAGGGTTCCTCAATTACGCACTGGCACTGCGTCATCCGATCATCGGGAACATCCTGTCCGCCGCGCGCCCGCTCGGCACCATCCGATCCTCCCGCGCCACCGCGAACCGGCGCCGGTTCTTCGAGCAGATGCGGATGCCCGGCAATTTCGTGGCGATCGGCGACGCGGTGACCGTGGTCAGCCCGAATTACGCGACCGGAATGTCGGTCGCCGCGCTCGGCGCGCTGGCCCTGAGTGAGCGCCTCGACCGGACCGGGCTCGGCCGCGAGTCGGTGGTCAAGGCGCAGGCCGCGATCGCGAAAGCCGGGAACTGGCCGTGGCAGATGGCGCTCGGCAACGACCGCTGGTTCCCCGGCGTCGAGACGAACGTGCGGATGGAGCAGCTGTTCGGGATGGATCTGTCCGGCGTGCTCGGCCCGTTCCAGCAGCGGATGACCGCGCGCTGGCAACGGACCGCGGCGGCGAACTTCGCGATGTCGCGGGTGACCCACGATATGACCGCGTTGACCGGGTCGCCGGCGGCGATGATGAGCCCGCGACTGATGTGGTCGCTCATCCGCGGCCCGCAGCGGCCGCCGCTGACCGCGCCCGCCGCGATCGCGCAGTTCCCCGAGTTCGGTGAGCTGCCGTACCCGGCCGCCGTGGTCGAGGACCTGCCGTTACCGCAAGTCGAAGGCGCGAGATGACCACGGCGGCAATGCATTTGACCGTGCTCGGCGCGGGCGTGATGGGCACGAGCATCACCACGCTCGCGCTCGGGCACGGCCTGCCCGTCGAACTCGTTGACGTCGACGAAGAGAAGCTGACCAAGGCCCGCGCGGCGATCGAGCGACAGCTCAGGATGGCGCAGCTGATGGCCGCCCTGCCCGCCGACGTGCGCCGCGGCGAACTCGTCACCAGCGTCGATTCCGAGGGCGCGGCGGGCTCGGTCGCGGTGATCGAGGCGATCACCGAGGACGCCGGGCTCAAGGCCAAGGTGCTCGCCGAGGTCGCCGCCGCGGTCCGGCCGGGCACCCCGCTGATCACCAACACGTCGTCGATTCCGATCGCCGAGCTGGCCACGGCGGTGCCACGCCCCGAGGAACTCATCGGCACCCATTTCATGAACCCGCCGTACCTGATCACAACGGTCGAGGTGATCAGGGGTCCGCAGACCGGTGACCGCACGCTGGCCTCGGTGCGCTCGCTGCTGACCGAACTCGGCAGGCAGGCCATCGTGGTCCGCGACGCACCCGGCTTCGTGACCAGCCGGGTGCTGCATCCGATGATCAACGACGCGATCCGGATCGTGCACGACGGCACCGCAAGCGCCGAGGACGTGGACGCGCTGATGCAGGGCTGCCTCGGCCACCCCACCGGCCCGCTGCGCACGGCGGACCTGATCGGCCTGGACAACCTCGCCGACTCACTGTGGGTGCTGCTGCAACGCACCGGCGACGAGGGCTGCCGCCCCTGCCCGCTGCTGCTTGACCTGATCGAACGCGGCGACCTCGGACGCAAAACCGGCCGCGGTTTCTATCACTACGAGGAGTCATTGCAATGACTGCATCCGCTGTCCCCGCCTCGGTGACCGATGACGACGACGTCGAACGGTCCCTGCTGGCCTTTTTGGCGAAGAAGACCAAGACCTCGTGGGAGGTCGATCGCGAGCTGTTCGTGGTGGGCGGGTTGTCGTCGCTGTTCGCGATGGAACTGGTCGTGCACCTCGAGCAGACGTTCGGCGTCGCGATCGGCGGCCCGGATCTGAAGCTGGACAACTTCCGCACTGTGCGCGCGATGGTCGCGCTGGTCGCCAGACTCCGTGCGCCCGACGGTGAGTAGTCCGGCCGAGCCCGCCGACCTCGCCGTCGAATTGCTCGGCGAGGATGCCGCGGCATGGGATCTGGCGGGTGCGCTACCGCGTGACCTACTGGTCGACCTCGGCAAGCGCGGGCTGCTGTGCGCCGAAGTGCCAACGCAATACAACGGACTCGGGCTGAGCAGCGAACACAATGGTGAGCTGACCGCGCGGGTCGGCGCGGTGTGCAGTTCGGTGCGCAGCGTGATGACCTCACAGGGCATGGCGGCGTGGACGATTCAGCGACTCGGCACCCGTGAACAGCGCGCAGCTTTTCTGCCGTTGCTGACCGGCGGGGCGCTTGCCGCGGTCGGGTTCAGCGAATCCGATGCTGGCAGTGACCTTTCCGCGCTGACGACGTCGTTCACCGCGAGCGGTGACTCGATAGTTGTTGATGGCGCGAAGGTTTGGGTGACGGCCGCCGCCTACGCCGACCACTTGGTGATCTTCGGCCGATACGGCGATGGTGCCGCGGCGGCGGTTATCCCGGCGTCCGCGCCCGGCGTGACGATCGAACGGGTGCCGCATCCGCTCGGCTGTCGCGCCGCGGGACACGCGAACATCACCCTGGACGCGGTCCGGGTGCCCGTTACCTCGGTGCTCGGCGGCGCCGGACTGTCGTTGCCGCTGGTTGTCACCGCGGCACTGTCCTACGGCCGCATGTCGGTCGCGTGGGGTTGTGTCGGCATCTTGCGCGCCTGCCTGGCCGAGGTGACCGAACATGCCGCCACCAGAACACAATTCGGCAAACCGCTGGGCGAGCACCAGCTGGTGGCCAGGCACGTCGCGGCACTGGTGGTGTCCGAGCAGATCGCGACCAGGGTCTGCGAGCATGCCAGCCGCTGCTGGGACAGCGGCTCCGCCGAGCTGGTCACCGCGACCGTGCTCGCCAAATACGTCAGCTCCGAGCATGCCGCGCGCGGTGCGGCGACCGCGGTGCAGGTGTTGGCCTCGGCCGCGGCACACGACGGCCATGTCGTCGCGCGCGCGTATCGCGACGCGAAATTGATGGAGATCATCGAGGGCAGCACCGAACTGTGCCAGCTCATGCTGGCGCGTGCCGCCCTCGGACCGAGTAGGGAGGGCAGGCCGTGAACGCAGCACCGACCATGGTGAAGTGTCTGGTCTGGGACCTGGACAACACGCTGTGGCAGGGCACCCTGTCCGAGGACGGCGCGGGCACGGTCTCCGATACCGTCCGCGCCGTGCTGCATGAACTCGACACCCGCGGCATCCTGCACGCGGTGTCGAGCAAGAACGACCACGACCACGCGTGGGCGAAGCTCGAGGCGCTCGGTCTCGCGGAATACTTTGTGCTGCCGCAGATCAACTGGGGCCGCAAGTCGGACTCGGTGCGCCGGATCGCCGAGCGGCTCAACTTCGCGCTCGGCACCCTCGCGTTCATCGACGACCAGCCCACCGAGCGCGCCGAGGTCGCCTACCACCTGCCCGAGGTCAGATGTTATGCGGCCGAACAGGTTTCCGAGCTGACCGGGCTGCCGGAGTTCACCCCGCGGGTGGCCACCGTCGACTCGCGTCGCCGTCGGCAGATGTACCAGGCCGGTTTTCGGCGCGACGCCGAACGCGACGGCTACACCGGGCCGGACGAGGACTTCCTGCGTTCGCTCGACCTGGAGATGCGGATCGGGCGGGCCACCGAGGACGAGCTCAGCCGGGTGGAGGAGCTGACGCTGCGCACCAGCCAGATGAACGCGACCGGTGTGCATTACAGCGATGCCGACCTGCGCGCGCTGCTGGCCGATCCCACCCACGAGGTGCTGGTGATCAGCATGACCGATCGGTTCGGTCCGCACGGCGCGGTGGGAATCCTGCTGCTGGACAAAGGCATTGCCGCATGGCATGTCAAACTGCTTGCCACCTCGTGCCGCGTCGTCTCGTTCGGCGCTGGCGCGACCATCCTGCGCTGGCTGACCGACCGGGCCGCGCGCGCCGGGGTACACCTGGTCGCGGACTTCCGCGCCACCGAACGCAATCGGATGATGGAGATCGCCTACCGCTTCGCGGGATTCGAGGACGCGGCCTGTGCCTGCCTGGCCACCCTCGCCCCGGTCGACGGGATCCAGCGCTTGCATCTGGTGCCGGACCGTCAGCCCGAATCGACAACCATCCGGCTGATCGCACCCGAACTGGGCGTGCCGATGCCGTCGCAGTGACCTCGGTCCAGAAAGGGGACAACCATGGCCAACCAGCTCGACAGCACACCCGGCCTGCTCGGCTACGTGCGCGATGTCTCACTCCGCGATGACGAAATCCTGCGCGAATTACGCAGGGAGACAGCAGATCTGCCCGGCGGCGTGGCGATGCAGGTGATGGCGGAGGAGGGGCAGCTGCTCGGCATGCTCGTTCAATTGACCGGTGCCGCACAGGTACTCGAGATCGGCACATTCACCGGGTACAGCACGTTGTGCATGGCCCGCGCGCTCCCGGTCGGCGGCAGGCTGGTGACCTGCGACATCACCCACCGCTGGCCCGCCATCGCGGCGCCGTACTGGCGGCGGGCCGAGGTGGCCGACCGGATCGAGCTGCGCGTCGGCGACGCCGTCGACACCTTGGCCGCGCTGTCGGCCGAACGCGGGCCCGGCAGTTTCGATCTCGCCTTCATCGACGCCGACAAGGCGAACTACCCGACCTACTACGAACTGTGCGTCGACCTGGTCCGGCCCGGTGGCCTGATCATCATCGACAACACGCTGTTCTTCGGCCGGGTGATCGATCCGGCCGCGCAGGACGCGGACACCGTCGCGGTCCGCGAACTCAACGCGACCCTGTGCGACGACGAGCGGGTGGATCTTTCGCTGCTGGTGATGGCCGACGGCATCACCCTGCTGCGCAAGCGATGAACGGGTAGGGGTCCGAATAGGGATTTAGGGGCAGGTGCGTGTGGTCAATCAGTCCGTCCGCGACTTGAATGATGTTCGGTAGCAGGGACTTTGGACCGGTTGCCGATATGAGCAGGTGTGCGTAGGGAGTTAGCTGTGAGCGAGCGTCAGCGAGTGAACCGACGACGCAGTGTGCCATCGCGCACGACGGAGCCGAGCGTTAGCGAGGTGGAGTCGTGAGCGATGAACGGAAGTTGCTCGACTATTTGAAGCGGACACTCGGCGACCTCCGCGAGACCAGGCAGAAGCTGGCCGCGGCCACCGCCGCGACGAGTGCGGATCCGATCGTGATCGTCGGCATGGGCTGCCGGTTTCCCGGCGGCATCAGCACCCCGGATGACCTGTGGCGCGTCGTGTTCGACGGAGTCGACACCATTTCCACCTTTCCCACCGATCGCGGTTGGGATACCGACCTCTACCACCCGGAGCCGGGCAGGCCGGGTAAGACGTACTCGCGGCAGGGTGGCTTCCTCTATGACGCTGCGGATTTCGATCCGGCGTTCTTCGGGATCAGCCCGAACGAGGCGCGTTCGACCGATCCGCAGCAGCGTCTGCTTCTGCAAACCTCGTGGGAAGCACTGGAACGTGCCTGCATCGATCCGACGTCGTTGCGGGGCAGCGCGACCGGTGTGTTCGCCGGTGTGATGTATCACGACTACGCGCTCGGTGTCGAGGTCGGCGGCACCAGCGCGGGCAGCTTCGTCACCGGGCGGGTCGCCTACACCCTCGGACTGGAGGGGCCGGTGGCGACCGTGGACACGGCCTGTTCGTCGTCGCTGGTGGCGCTGCACCTCGCCGCTGCCGCGTTGCGCCGCAACGAATGCGCGCTCGCGCTGGTCGGCGGCGTCACGGTGATGGCGAACCCAGATATGTTCGTCTACTTCAGCACGCAGCGCGGCCTGGCGAGCGACGGCCGGTGCAAGTCGTTCGCGGCCGCCGCCGATGGGATGAGCTGTTCGGAAGGTGCCGCGGTACTGGTGCTCGAGCGGCTCTCGGACGCGCGGCGCAATGGTCATCCGGTGTTGGCGGTGGTGGCGGGGTCGGCGGTGAATTCCGATGGTGCGTCTAATGGTTTGACGGCGCCGAATGGCCCGTCGCAGCAACGGGTGATCCGCCAGGCGTTGGCCAGTGCCGGTCTGTCGGTCGCTGATGTGGATGCGGTCGAGGCGCATGGCACCGGCACGAAGCTGGGTGATCCGATCGAGGCGCAGGCGTTGCTGGCGACGTATGGCCAAGGGCGGGCGCAGGATCGGCCGTTGTGGTTGGGGTCGATCAAATCGAACATGGGGCACACTCAGGCCGCGGCCGGAGTGGCGGGGATCATCAAGATGGTCATGGCGATGCGTCATGGTGTCCTGCCCAAGACACTGCATGCGGAAGAGGCGACACCGCAGGTGGATTGGGCGGCGGGGAATGTGCGGTTGCTGACCGCGTCCCGGCCGTGGCCGGAGGTCGATCGGCCACGACGGGCCGGGATTTCCTCGTTCGGTCTGAGTGGCACGAACGCGCACGTGATCGTGGCGCAGGCACCGGAATTCGCTGTGCCGGAACGGCTGTCGTTGCCGACGGGTGTTCCGCTGCCGTGGGTGGTCTCGGGTCGCGATGAAACGGCTCTGCGGGCCCAGGCGCGGCGGCTGCTCGCTCATCTCGACGAGCACTCTGATGCGATCGATGTGGCTTACACGCTGGCGATGGGCCGGGCGGCATTGGCGCATCGTGCGGTCATACTCGCCGACGATCGCGTTACGGCGTTGGGGGCGTTGGCATCCGGTACACCAATGGTGGATGTGGTGCGGAACGCGGCGCGCGACGGGCTGACCGCGATGGTGTTCACGGGTCAGGGTGCGCAGCGGTTGGGGATGGGCCGCCAGTTGTATGCGGCGTTCCCGGCGTTCGCGGCAGCCTTCGATGAGGTGGTGGCCGAACTCGATACGCACCTGGAGCGGCCACTGCGCGCGGTGATGTGGGGTGATGACGAAGATCGGCTGAGCCAGACGATGTGGGCGCAGGCGAGTCTGTTCGCCTTCGAGGTCGCCTTGTTCCGACTGTTCGAATCATGGGGTGTTCGAGCGGATTTCGTGGTCGGGCATTCGATCGGCGAGCTGACCGCGGCGCACGTGGCCGGGGCCTTGTCACTGACGGACGCGTCCCGATTGGTGGCGGCACGCGGTCGGTTGATGCAGGCATTGCCCACCGGTGGCGCGATGGTCGCGGTGCAAGCCAGCGAAGCCGAGCTGACCACTGACCTCGTGGACGGCGTGAGTATCGCGGCGATCAACGCGCCCGGCTCGGTGGTGGTGTCCGGCCCGGCGGAGCAGGTGCTCGCCCTCGCCGATCGGTGGGAGTCACAGGGCCGCAAGACAACTCGGTTGCGGGTGTCTCACGCATTCCACTCGGTCCTGATGGAACCGATGCTGGCGGAGTTCGGCTCGATCGCCGAATCCGTCACGTATCGAGTACCCGAGCTGGCCGTGGTGTCGAATCTGACCGGTCGCCCCGTCGATGCTTTCGATGCCGCCTACTGGGTGCGGCACGTGCGGGAGACGGTGCGTTTCGCCGACGGCGTGCGGTATTCCCTCGCTGAGGGCGTCACCCGGTTCATCGAACTCGGCCCGGATGCCGTGCTGGCGAGCATGATTCAGCACACCATTGATGAGGACGATACCGCCGCCACCCTGGTGGTTCCCGCACTGCGCGGTGATCAGCCCGAGGTCAGCACCGTGGTCGCCGCCTTCGCCAACCTGTATGCGTCGGGTGCGCCGGTGAACTGGGCGGCGTTCTTCGCCGGGCATGGCGCTCGCCCGATCGACCTACCCACCTACGCCTTCCAGAACGAACGATTCTGGCTGGCGTCCCGGTCCGGCGGCACCGGGATCGCCGAGGCAGGCCTCGACACCACCGGGCATCCACTGGTCCCCACCGCGGTGGCGCTGCCCGAGGGCCTCGTGCTGACCGGCCGAATGTCCACGCAGGCTGAGCCTTGGCTCGGCGAACACCACGTGCTCGGAACCGCAGTCCTACCCGGCGCTACCCTCGTCGAACTCGCGCTGCGAGCGGCCGACGAACTCGGCTGCGCACTGGTGCGCGATCTCACCGCGAACGCCGCGCTCGTACTGCCCGAACAGGGCGGCACCGACCTACGCGTCGTAGTCGGCGGCCCGGACGTGGTCGGCGACCGACCGTTACACATCTACTCGCGTGCCGAAAGCAGTGCGCGGGCATGGGCAGTCCACGCGACGGGCACCCTCGCGACCGGACCAACACCGACGGCACCGTCCCTGCTCGGCGGACTACCCGCCGACGCACAGCCGATCGCCGTCGCGGACATATACGAGGCACAACAGGGCCATCTGTACGGACCGGCACTGCGCTGTCTGCGGACGGTCCGGCGCCGCGGCGAGGAACTCTTCGCCGAGATCGTGCTCCCCGAAGCCAGCGACGCGGGCTCCTTCGAGACGCATCCGGCACTGCTGGAGGCGGCGGTCCAACTGTCCCGGTTCCACCTGGGTGCGACCGCGTCCATGCCCGCCACCTGGACTCGAATTGCGTGGCATAGTAGGGATTCCGCGATTTCGCTAGTGCATGTCGCGCCGTCGGCCGAGCACGGCGTGACAGTGTTGTTCGCCGACGACACCGGCCGCGCCGTCCTGTCGGTGGAATCGCTGCGGTTCCAGCCGGTGACGGTGGCGGACCTCAGCACCGGGGTCGCATTCGACATGCTGTTCCGGCTGGACTGGATACCGGCCCCGACTGCGTTCCCGGCCGCCGAACCCGCCGCCTTGGGCCCGGGGATTGCCGGGCTCGGACTGCCGGCATATCCCGACATCGCGACGTTGGCAAACATCGATCAGCCACCAGAAAGTGTTCTGTTCCAGTGTGTTCCGGGCACGGATCGCCGCGCGCTTGTCGCGGACACGATGGCCGCGGTGCGCTCCTGGCTGGCCGAGGACCGGCTCGCCGCAACCAAGCTCGTAGTGCTCACCCGGCACGCGACCGACGCCGCCGACCCGGACCAGGCGCTGCTGTGGGGACTGGTCCGCGCCGCGCAGGCCGAACACCCGGACCGAATCATGCTGCTGGACACCGGCGAAACGATCACCGCGGCCGCGCTGACCGACGCGCTCGGCGCGGGGGAGGATGTGGTCGCGGTGCGGGCGGGCACGGTGCTCGTCCCGCGTCTGCTGCCGATATCGCGCGGCGACCGGCCGATGTCACTGGCGACGGGCACCGTGCTGATCACCGACGGCACCTCGGGCGTCGGCGCGATACTGGCACGCCACGCGGTGTCCGCGTACGGCGCTCGACGACTACTGCTGACCGGCCCGCCGAACTCCGACCTCACCGCCGAGCTGGCCGAGCTGGGTGTCGAAACCCGCATCGCCGCATGCGATCTCGCGAACCAGGACGAGCTGGCGACCATGCTGGCCGACGTACCCGCCGAGCATCCGGTGACGGCCGTGCTGCACAACGCGACCGCCACGGACAACGCACTGTTCGCGACAATGTCGCAAGAACAGCTGTCCGCGGTGCTCCGCCCCCAGGTAGAGGGCGCACTGAATCTCCATGCGGCCCTGCGTGATCTGTCCACCTTCGTGCTGCTGACTTCATCCACCGGACTCCTGCACGCGATGGGCCAGGCGAATCACGCCGCCGCGAGTACCTTCCTGCACGCCTTCGCCGAACACCTGAACTCGCTGGGCCGCCCAGCCACCTCGATCATGCTCGGCCCATGGGAGCCACTCGTCGGCCCCGATCCGGAATTGCGCCGCCGGATAGACCAATTGGGCACACCCGTGCTGTCCACCGACGAGGGATTACGCCTGATCGACGCGGCACTCACCGTCGACCAGCCCGCCGTCGTCGCGCTCGGTCTCGACCACGCTGTCCTGCGGGCAGGCGCGACCGAACTGCCCCCCGTGCTGCGTGAGATCGTGCGAGTACCAGGTCGCACCCGGCGCGCCGGAGACGCCGAGCTGCGGCAGCGGCTTTCGGAACTGAGCGCTCCGGAACGGGCACGGGTGCTGCTCGACCTGGTCCGCGCGGAAGTGGCGGCCGTGCTCGGCCACCCGTCCGCGGCAGCGGTAGCAGCGGATCGGGCGTTCCAAGAACTCGGCTTCGACTCGCTGGCCGCCGTCGAACTGCGCAAGCGCCTCGGCCGGGCCGCCGGACTGAAACTGCCCGCCGCGCTGGTCTTCGACTACCCGACGGCACGAGCGACGGCCGGATACCTGGACATCGCACTCGCACCGGTCACCGCCGACCCCGCCGTTCCGGTACTGCTCGAGGTCGATCGACTGGCCGACCTCCTCGCCGGAACGTTGCCGGATGGCATCGAACTCACCAGGATCACCACCCGCCTCGAGGCATTGCTGCGCGGCTGGCAGGACGCGCACGGCAACGCGGACCCACCCGAACCGGCACGGCACTACGACGCCGCCTCCGACGACGAACTCTTCGCCGCATTGGACAGCGAACTCGGCCTCGCCTAGCCGCGGGCAACGGTCAACAGGCGCAGCAACTTTCGGACAAGCAGGAACGGTCGATGGACACAGAAGAGAAGCTCAGGGAGTACCTCAAACGAGCGACCACGGACTTGCAGCAGACCAAGCGGCGCCTGCGCCAGCTCGAGGCCGCGGCCAGCGAACCCATCGCCATCGTCGCCATGAGCTGCCGATTCCCCGGCGGCGTCGGGTCGGCCGATGACCTGTGGGAATTGGTCGCCTCGGGCACCGACGGCATCACCGAGTTCCCCGAGAACCGCGGCTGGAACGTCGCCGACATCTACGATCCACGACCGGCGACACCAGGCCACACCTACTCGAAGGAAGGCGGATTCCTGCACGACGCCGCCGAATTCGACGCCGACTTCTTCCGGCTGAGCCCACGCGAGGCGAGGGACACCGATCCCCAGCAACGGTTGCTGCTCGAAATGTCTTGGGAAGCGCTGGAACTCGCCGGTATCGACCCGGACTCGCTGCGCGGCAGCCGCACTGGCGTCTTCGCGGGCGTTGTCTACCACGACTACTCCGAGAGCAGTGGCACCGGCGGACTGGCCAGCGTCGCGTCCGGCCGGGTGGCGTACACGCTCGGTCTGCAGGGCCCAGCGGTCACGGTGGACACGGCCTGCTCGTCGTCGTTGGTCGCGCTGCACTGGGCGATCCACGCCCTGCGCTCCGGTGAGTGTGCGCTCGCGTTGGCCGGGGGAGTGACGGTGATGGCGACCCCGGTGTCCTTCATCGGATTCAGCCAGGAACGCGGGCTTTCCCCGAGCGGCCGCTGCAAGTCCTTCGCCGCGGCCGCCGACGGCACCGGCTGGGGTGAGGGCGCGGGCATGCTGCTCGTCGAGCGACTATCGGACGCACGCCGCAACGGCCATCCGGTGCTCGCCGTTGTCCGCGGCACCGCGGTGAATTCGGACGGCGCGTCCAACGGCCTGACCGCGCCGAACGGGCTGTCGCAGCAGCGGGTGATCCGCGACGCGCTGGCCGCGGCGCGCCTGACCACCGCGGATATCGACGCGATCGAGGCACACGGCACCGGAACGGTACTCGGCGATCCGATCGAGGCGCAGGCGCTGCTCGCCACCTACGGCCAGGACCGGCCCGCGGATCGGCCGCTGCTGCTCGGCTCGCTCAAGTCCAATATCGGTCACACCCAGGCGGCGGCGGGCGTCGGCGGGATCATCAAGATGGTGCAGGCCATGCGGCACGGCATGCTGCCGAAGACGCTGCACGTCGACCGGCCGACACCGCACGTGGACTGGCAGGCGGGCAACGTCACCCTGCTCACCGAGCCGACGCCGTGGCCGGCCACCGATCGGCCGCGCCGGGCCGGGATCTCCTCGTTCGGATTGAGCGGCACGAACGCTCACGTGATCATCGAGGAGGCACCGGACGTCCCCGACATAGCCGACGATCCCGACGCCGCGCGGATAACCGGATCGCTTCTGGCACTGCCCCTTTCGGCACGCGGCGCGGGAGCACTCGCGGCGCAGGCGGCCAAGCTGGCCGACTTCCTCACCGACCGTCCCGAACTCAGCGTGCTCGATACCGCCTACTCGCTGGCGACAACCCGGGCTGCGCTGGAACATCGCGCGGTACTGATCGCCGCCGACCGCCCGGAATTCGAGCGTGCCCTGCGCGCGTTCGCACAAGGCGACCCGGCTGGAGTCCAGACCGGTGCCGTCCGCACCGGCGCGCGAACCGCGTTCCTGTTCACCGGCCAAGGCGCGCAACGCCTCGGCATGGGCAAGGAGCTGTACGGCATCTTCCCGGTCTTCGCGCGCGCACTCGACGACGTGACCGAAGCCATGGACAAGTGGCTCGATCGCAGGCTCCTGGATGTGCTGTGGGGCGACGACCCGGACACGCTGCAGCAGACCATGTACACCCAGGCCGGGTTGTTCGCCATCGAGGTTGCGCTGTACCGGCTGCTCGAATCATGGTGCGGCCGACCGGATCTGCTCGCCGGATACTCGATCGGCGAGCTGTCCGCCGCCCACGTCGCCGAGGTGCTTTCGCTTGCCGACGCGGCCGAACTCGTGGTCGCCCGCGGCCGGTTGATGCAAGCCCTACCGGCAGGCGGCGCGATGGCCGCCGTGCATGCCACCGCGCAGGAGGTGACCCCGCTACTGACCGAGCAGGTCGGTCTGGCCGGGGTGAACGGGCCGTCCGTGGTGATCTCGGGCGTGCAGGACGCCGTCACCGCAGTAGCGGCGCACTTCGCGGCATTGGGCCGCAAGACAACTCGGCTCCGGGTGTCGCACGCGTTCCACTCGCCGCTGATGGACCCCATGCTCGCCCAATTCCGCGAGGTGGCCGCCGGGCTGACCTACCGGGCACCCACCGTCGCGATCGTCTCGACCCTGACCGGCAAGCTCGTCGACGCGGCCGAAATCGGTACGCCCGACCACTGGGTGCGGCATGCGCGGGAAGCGGTGCGGTTCGGCGACGCGGTGCGCTGGATGGCGAACGAGGGCGTCACGACCTTCCTCGAACTCGGCCCCGACGCCGCCCTGACACCGATGGGCACCGACTGTCTCGACACGGACGCGGACGTGGTCTTCACGGCGGCATTGCGCCGAAACCGCAGCGAGGAGCGCGAACTCGTGTCCGCCGTCGCGCAGCTGCACGCCAGGGGCGCGGCAACGGTCGACTGGGCCGAGTTCTTCGCCGGACGCGGCGCGCACCGAATTGATCTGCCTACCTACGCTTTCCAGCGTCGGCACTACTGGGCCGCCAGCACGCCGCAGCCGGTCGCCGCAGGTTCCGGCGACGCAGCACTGTGGGCAGCTATCGACGGTGCGGACCCAGCCGCCCTCGCCGAGCAGCTCCGGGTGGACGCGACAGCACTCGGCGAGGTATTGCCCGCGCTCTCAGCCTGGCGCAATCGCAAACAGGAAGCGGCACTGGTCGATTCGTGGCGCTACCGGATGGCCTGGCAACCGCTAGACGTGACCACCGTCGAACCCGCAGGCGCCGTGCTGGCCGTCATCCCGGCGGAACATCCGGACAACCTGTGGATTACCGCGATCACGACCGCGCTCACGGCTCTCGGCGCACGGTTCATCACGGTCGATGTGCTCGGCGACGACCGCACCGCACTCGCCGCTCAATTCCGCGACGCGGAGCCCGTCACGGTGATTTCGCTTCTCGCACTCGATGATCGGCCGCACCACAGGCATCCCGGGCTATCCAAGGGTGCCGCCGCAACCGTCGTCCTAGCTCAGGCATTGGCCGACGCGGGCCTGACCGCGCCGCTGTGGTGCGTGACCTCCGGCGCGGTCGCGGTCACCGACGACGCCGAGTTGACCAGCCCGGCGCAATCCATGATCTGGGGTCTGGCCGCCGTGCTCGGTCTCGACCAGCCGAATTCGTGGGGCGGCGTGATCGACGTGACCGGCACACCGGACCAGACAATGGCCGATCGGCTGTGCCGCCTGCCCATTGGAGCCGGGGACGAGGACCGATTGGCGATCCGAGGGGATCGGATACTCGTGCCGAGGATGATGCGCGCGCCGCTGAACGACCGCCCAACGAGCGCATGGTCCGCACGCGGCACGACGTTGATCACCGGTGGCACCGGCGGAATCGGTGCGCACGTCGCGCGCCTGCTCGCCGCCGAGGGCGCCGACCATCTGGTGCTCGTCGGCCGCCGCGGCCGGGCCACCGCCGGAGTCGACGCGCTGGCCGACGAGCTGACCGAGCTCGGCACGCGGGTAACGGTGGCGGCCTGCGACGTCGCCGACCGGGACGCGCTGAGCCAACTGCTCGACACCCTGCCCGACCTCACGTCGGTCATCCACGCGGCCGGAGTCGCACAGCGCCTCGCACCACTATCGGACCTCAGCATCGAGGAATTCGCAGAGGTCGGCCACGCCAAGGTAGTCGGTGCGCACAACCTCGACGAACTACTCGCCGACCGCCCACTCGACGCCTTCGTACTCTTCTCCTCCGGCGCCGCGATCTGGGGCAGCGGCGAGCAGGCCGCCTACGCCAGCGCGAACGCCTACCTCAATGGCCTTGCCGCACAACGCCGATCGCGCGGGCGAGTCGCCACTGCCATCGACTGGGGTTCCTGGGACGGCGGCATGGTCGACGCCGAACTCGGCGCACTGCTGCGCCGCATCGGCGCACCGGCGATGGCTCCGCGACTGGCGATCGAGGCACTGCGCCGCGTGCTGCACGACGACCGCGGCGACGTGATCGTGGCGGATTTCGACTGGGCACGATTCGCCCCGACCTACACGCTGCAACGCCCACGACCCCTCCTGGACGGCTTGCCCGAGGTCCGCGAGCTACTGGCTGACGACACGGCCGGGGAGCCCTCCACCACCGCCTTCATCACAAGGCTGGCCGGACTGACCGAACCGGAGCAGGCCCGCGCCGTGCTCGAACTGGTCCGCGCACAGGTGGCCACCCTGCTCGGCTACGACGACCCCGCCGAGCTCGACCAGACACGAACCTTCCAGGACCTCGGCTTCGACTCGGTCGCCGCGGTCGACCTACGGACCGCCCTGAGCGCGGCAACCGGCCGAAAACTGGCCGCCACGTTGATCTTCGATCACGCGACCCCCCTTGCTCTGGCCGACTACCTGCGCACCGAGCTGTGCGACGGCGACGACCTCGGGGCGGCCTCGGTACTGGCGGACCTGGACCGCTTGGACGCGACCGTGCGGGCGCTGGCCCGCACCGACGTCGAGCGGTTGAAGGTCACCAATCGCCTACAGGCGCTGCTCACGGCCGCGACCGAAACCCTCGGCGCGACAGGCACTGAGACGGAGGCACAGCTGGCGGCGGCGTCGGCCGACGACGTCTTCGCCTTCATCGACACGGAACTCGGGCTCGGCTGAGCCCGACCGTACAACCACGAAAGACACGGTGGGACTGGGATGTCGGACGACGCTAAGCTCCTCGACTACCTCAAGCGGGTGACCGCGGATCTGCATCAGACCCGGCAGCGGCTGCGCGAGGTCGAGGGCAGGGAGCGCGAGCCGATCGCGATCGTCGCGATGAGCTGCCGGTACCCCGGCGGTGTCGATTCGCCGGAAGCCCTGTGGCAGTTGGTCGCCGAGGGCCGCGACGCGGTGACGCCGTTCCCGGCCGACCGTGGCTGGGACCTCGATCGGCTGTACGCGGACGCACCGGACCGGACCGGAACCAGCTATGTGCACGAGGGCGGATTCCTCAGCGAACCAGCCGGATTCGATCCCGCCTTCTTCGGCATGAGCCCCAAAGAGGCGCTCGGCACCGACCCGCAGCAGCGGCTCATGCTGGAGATCTGCTGGGAGGCGTTCGAGCGCGCTGGCATCGCACCCGACTCGGTGCGCGGCGCGCAGATCGGCGTGTACGCCGGATCCGGCATCCAGGACTACGAATACCTGCTCGACACCGTCCCCGAGGTGGCCGAGGCGTATCTGACCACGGGCAACTCGGCCGCGGTGATCTCCGGCCGGATCGCGTACACCCTCGGCCTGGAAGGGCCCGCGATCAGCGTCGATACCGCGTGTTCGTCGTCGCTGGTCGCGCTGCATCTGGCGGGCCAGGCGCTGCGATCGGGCGAATGCTCGATGGCGTTGGCGGGCGGTGTGATGGTGATGGCGACGCCCGGTCCGTTCATCGCGTTCAGCAAGCAGCGTGGGCTCGCGCCGGACGGTCGATGCAAGCCGTTCTCGGAGTCGGCCGATGGCACCGGCTGGTCGGAGGGTGCCGGTGTGTTGCTGCTCGAGCGGCTCTCGGACGCGCGGCGCAATGGTCATCCGGTGTTGGCGTTGGTGGCGGGGTCGGCGGTGAATTCCGATGGTGCGTCTAATGGTTTGACGGCGCCGAGCGGTCCGTCGCAGCAGCGGGTGATCCATCAGGCGTTGACCGATGCGCGGGTGCCCGCCGGTGCGGTCGATGTCGTGGAGGGGCACGGCACCGGGACCACGCTCGGTGATCCGATCGAGGCGCAGGCGTTGCTGGCGACATATGGACAGAACCGTCCGGATGATCGGCCGCTGTGGCTTGGATCGATCAAATCGAATATCGGGCATGCGCAGGCCGCGGCGGGGGTCGGCGGAATCATCAAGATGGTCATGGCTTTACGGCACCGCACGATGCCGCGGACTCTGCACGTGTCGGCACCGTCCACGCATATCGACTGGACCGCGGGGAACGTCCGGCTGCTCACCGAGCCGGTCGCCTGGGTCGAGCACGGTCATCCGCGTCGGGCGGCGATCTCCTCGTTCGGGGTGAGCGGCACCAACGCGCACGTGATCATCGAGCAGGCACCGGAATCGGCACCGGCCGAGTCGTTGGCGTGGCCGGTGAATGTGCCGCTGCCGTTGGTGATTTCGGCGCGGGACGACGCGGCGCTCGGTGCGCAGGCACAGCGGCTGGAGTCGTGGCTCGCGGCACGTCCGGAGCTGGCGCCGGTTGATGTTGCTTTCAGTGCGGCGACGGGCCGGGCGGGGCTGGCGCGACGTGCGGTCGTGCTCGCGGGTGATCGAGGTGCGGCGTTGGGGGCGTTGGCTGTTGGTGAGTCGGCGGCCGGGGTGGTGCGCGGTGCGGTTACCGGTGGTGGGACAGCGGTGGTGTTTTCGGGTCAGGGTGCGCAGCGGGTGGGGATGGGGCGGGAGTTGTGCGCGGCGTTTCCGGTGTTCGCCGAGGCATTCGAAGCTGTGGTGGCGGAGCTGGATTCGCATCTGGAGCGGCCGCTGCGCGAAGTGGTGTTGGGTGACGACGAGGAGTTGTTGAACCAGACCGTCTTCGCGCAGGCGGGGTTGTTCGCGCTCGAAGTGGCGTTGTTCCGGTTGCTCGAATCATGGGGTGTTCGACCGGATTTCGTGGCAGGTCATTCGGTCGGCGAGCTGACCGCGGCGCATGTGGCCGGGGCCCTCTCGCTGGCGGATGCGACGCGGTTGGTCGCGGCGCGCGGTCGGTTGATGCAGGCCCTTCCGGTCGGCGGGGTGATGGTGGCGGTGCAGGCCAGCGAGGCCGAGATGGTCCCGGACCTGGTGGATGGTGTGAGTATCGCGGCGATCAACGCGCCGGGCTCGGTGGTGCTGTCCGGTGCGGCGGATCAGGTGTCGGCGGTCGTCGACCGGTGGGCGGCGCAGGGCCGCAAGGTGACTCGGTTGCGGGTCTCGCACGCGTTCCACTCGGCGTTGATGGAACCGATGCTGGCCGAGTTCCGCGCTATCGCCGAGACGGTCGACTACCGGTCACCGGTGATTCCGGTGGTGTCGAATCTGACCGGGCAGTTGGCGGCGCGGTTCGATGCCGACTACTGGGTGCGGCACGTGCGGGAGACCGTGCGTTTCGCCGATGGGGTGCGGTATCTCGCGGGCGAGGGCGTGTCGAGGGTGGTGGAGCTCGGCCCGGACGCGGTG
Source organism: Nocardia sp. NBC_01499 (assembly GCF_045040275.1). NCBI lineage: Bacteria > Bacillati > Actinomycetota > Actinomycetes > Mycobacteriales > Nocardiaceae > Nocardia > Nocardia sp. NBC_01499. The sequence continues at coordinate 9,231,848 of NZ_CP109426.1, forward strand.
CTGACGGCCATGATTCAGCACACCTTCGACGGCACCGACACGGCCGCCGACGCACTGGTGGTGCCAACACTGCGTGCCGATCACGACGAGGTCAGCGCCGTCGTTACCGCCCTGGCTCGCCTCTATGTCCATGGGGTGCAGGTGGATTGGGCGTCGTTCTTCGCCGGAACCGGTGCACGACAGGTCGACCTCCCCACCTATCCCTTTCAACGCCAACGCTTCTGGGTCGACCCCCGGCCCGGCGCTCGCGATGTCGAGTCGGCGGGCCTGGTCGCCACCGGACACCCGTTGCTGAGCGCGGCCGTGCCGCTGGCCGACTCCAATGGCGCCGTGCTGACCGGGCGGCTGTCCCTCGGCATGCATCCGTGGCTGGCCGATCATCGCGTCGGCGACTTGATCCTGTTCCCCGGCACCGGATTCCTCGAACTGGCGATCCGCGCGGGCGATCAGGTCGGCTGTGCCGTCGTCGCGGACCTGACCATCCAGGCACCGCTGGTGATCCCGGAAAGCGGCGGCGTAGACATCCAGGTGGTGGTGAGCGCTGGTGATGTGGCGGGTCTGCACACGGTGGCGATGTACTCCCGTGGCGAAGGCCGCCACGACACCTCGTGGCTGCTGCACGCTGAAGGCGCGTTGGTCGACATAGGCGCGAAAGACCCTGTGACACAGGGTGAATGGCCGCCTGCCGCCGCGTCCGCGGTGGACCTGGCGAACTTCTACCCGGAGACAACCGAGGCCGGTCTCGACTACGGTCCGGTCTTTCAGGGCCTCGAGCAGGCATGGGTATCCGGTCACGAGGTATTCGCCGAGGTCGCGCTGCCCCAGTCGGCCACCGCTGGTGCCGACCGATTCGGCATACACCCGGCGCTCCTGGACGCCTGCCTACAGGCGGTCGCACTGACCGACCTGTTCGATGACGTGGCGGTCCTGCCATTCGCCTGGTCCGGCGTCGAACTGCACGCCACCGGCGCGACCAGGGTGCGGGCCCGAATCACGCCGGGCCCCAACGGGATGCTCGTCGACGTATCCGACGACCTCGGGCGTCCCGTGCTGTCGGTCGAATCCCTTGCGCTGCGGCCCATCTCCGCCGAGTCCGCTCGGTCGAGCGCGCACGACTCGCTGTTCCACCTGGATTGGACGCCGATCGCGGTCGGTGCGCCGGTAACGGACCTTGTCGTGCTCGACACCGAATCCGGTGCCGACGCCGCGTCTGTCCAGGCGGTGACCTGCCGTGTCCTCGAGGCGCTTCAGGCGTGGCCGGACGATGAACGCTCCGCATCCGCGACGCTGGTGGTGTCGACGCGCGACGCGGTGGCGCTGCCCGGTGCGGACACACCGAACCTGGCGGGTGCCGCCGTCTGGGGGCTGGTACGCGCCGCGCAGACCGAACAGCCCGGTCGAATCGTGTTGCTGGACACCGATGGTTCGCTACCGACGGCGGTCGCCGTGGCTGCGGGTGAACCGGAGTTGATCGTCAGGGACGGCACTGTATTCGGGGCTCGGCTTGCCCGAGTAGCGATCGAATCAGGTCCGGCGCGAGCGGCTTTCGCGACTGCGGGAACCCTGCTGATCTCAGGGGCGTCGGGGACATTGGGCCGCTTGGTCGCCCGCCACCTCGTTGATCGAGGGGCCCGCGACCTGCTGCTGGTGAGCCGTCGCGGTGACGCCGCCGACGGCATGGCCGAACTGCGGGCGGAACTGATCGAACGGGGCGCCGCCGTCGAGGTGATCGCCTGCGACGTCGCCGACCGCGCGGCTCTCGCCGACGTGCTGGCCGCGCATCCGTTGCTGTCCGGTGTGTTGCATTTGGCCGGTGTGCTCGACGACGGCGTGATCGGATCGTTGACGCCGGAGCGGATGGATGCCGTGCTGCGCCCGAAAGTGGTTGGCGCGCTCAATCTGCACGAACTCACGCAGGACATGGATCTGTCCCTGTTCGTTCTGTTCTCCTCCGCCGCAGGCGTGCTCGGCACCGCGGGGCAGGGTAACTACGCCGCCGCGAACGCGTTCCTCGACGGACTGGCCGTACACCGGCGCGCGCGGGGGCTTGCGGCGCAGTCGCTGGCCTGGGGCATGTGGGCCGAGACCGACGGGATGGCGGGTAGCCTCGCCGCGGTCGATCGAGATCGCCTGGCGCGCAACGGGGTCGAGCCGCTCACCGCGGTGCGGGGGCTGGCACTGTTCGACGCGGCTGTTGCGGCGGGAGCAGCCAACGTGCTGCCGATACAGTTGGACCTGAAAGCGGTGGCGGACAACGACTTGTCGCCGGTATTCACCGGACTGATCCGCACCCGATCGCGTCGGCGCGCGACCACTGCTGCCGGTATCGCTCCCGCGGTCAGCGGCCTCGCCGGACTGCCCGAGGACGAACGGCTCGCCGCACTGCTGGAGGTGGTTCGCGAACAGACCGCGACTGCTCTCGGTCACACCCGTTCGGACGCGGTGGATCCGGATCTGGCCTTCAATGAACTCGGCTTCGACTCGCTGATGGCGGTCGAGTTCCGCAATGCCGTCGGCGCGGCCGTCGGAACCCGGCTGCCCGCGACGCTGGTATTCGACTATCCGAGCCCCATGGCGCTGGCTCGCTACCTGGCGCTCGAAATCTTCAGCGGCGCAACAGTGGGCGTGGTGGTGACGGCTGCCGGTGGATCGGTCGACGAACCGATCGCGATCGTGGGCATGGCATGTCGCTATCCGGGTGGCGTGGCATCGCCGGAGGATCTGTGGCGGCTGGTCGCCGACGGGGTGGACGCGGTCGGCGAGTTCCCGGCGAATCGAGGGTGGGATACCTCCGGTTTGTACGACCCGGAACCGGGCGCGCGTGGCAAGAGCTACGTGCGTGAGGGCGGGTTCCTTTATTCGGCAGGCGATTTCGACCCCGCGTTCTTCGGCATCAGTCCGAACGAGGCCCTTGGCATGGATCCGCAGCAACGGTTGTTGCTGGAATGCTCGTGGGAGGCTTTCGAACGAGCGGGTATCGATCCGAATCTGTTGCGTGGGAGCACAACTGGTGTTTTCGCGGGGATGATGTACCACGACTACGCCGCCAACAGCTCTACCGGGGCGATCGCGTCGGGGCGGTTGTCGTATGTGTTCGGGCTGGAAGGCCCGTCGGTGACGGTGGATACGGCGTGTTCGTCGTCGCTGGTTGCGCTGCATCTGGCGAGTCAGGCGTTGCGGTCGGGCGAATGTTCGTTGGCGCTGGCCAGCGGTGTCGCGGTGATGGCTACGCCGGAGGCCTTTGTGGAGTTCAGCCGCCAACGGGGTCTGGCCGCCGATGGGCGCTGTAAGTCCTTCTCCGCCAGTGCTGATGGCACAGGGTGGGCCGAGGGAGTCGGGGTACTGATCGTCGAGCGGCTCGCGGATGCGCGGCGACTCGGCCATCCGGTGCTGGCTGTCGTTCGTGGCTCGGCGGTGAATCAGGATGGTGCGTCGAATGGCTTGACGGCGCCGAACGGTCCGGCGCAGCAGCGGGTGATCCGGCAGGCGCTGGCCAACGCACGGTTGTCGCCTGAAGGTGTCGACGTGGTCGAAGCGCACGGTACTGGAACAACGCTCGGTGATCCGATCGAGGCGCAGGCGTTGCTGGCGACCTATGGGCAGGACAGGGCCGGGGATCCGTTGTGGTTGGGTTCGATCAAATCGAATATCGGGCATGCGCAGGCCGCGGCGGGTGTCGGCGGGATCATCAAGATGGTCATGGCGATGCGTCATGGTGTGTTGCCGAAGACGTTGCATGTGGATGAGCCGACACCGCAAGTAGATTGGTCTGAAGGCGCGGTGGAGTTGTTGACCGAGGCGCGGCCGTGGCCGCAGGTGGATCGGCCACGGCGAGCGGCTGTCTCCTCGTTCGGTATCAGCGGCACGAACGCCCATGTGATCATCGAGCAAGCACCGCAAGCGGTTACGCCGAACGACCCCGTCGCCCGGACACCGATGGCGGTGATTCCCTTGGTGCTGTCGGGGAAGACGAAGCAGGCGCTGGTGGACCAAGCGCGGCAGTTGAGGGCTTTCACGGACGTCGATTCGATCGATGTGGCGTTCAGTTTGGCGACCGAGCGAGTGGGGTTCGAGCACCGCGCGGTAGTGGTCGCCGCAGACCAAGACGGGCTGATCGACGGCTTAGCCGCGATCGCGGACGGTCTTGGTGCCGTGCTGGATTCGGTGCGTGGCGGTGGTACCGCACTGGTGTTCTCGGGTCAGGGCGCCCAGCGGTTGGGGATGGGGCGCGAGTTGTGCGCGGTGTACCCGGCTTTCGCGGCGGCGTTCGATGCTGTTGCCGCGGCGTTCGATTCACATCTGGACCTGCCATTGCGTGCGGTGGTGTGGGGTGATGATCCGGGCCTGCTCGAGCAGACGATGTGGGCGCAGGCGGGGTTGTTCGCGTTCGAGGTCGCGTTGTTCCGGTTGTACGAGTCATGGGGTGTGCGGCCGGATTTCGTCGCTGGTCATTCGATCGGTGAGTTGACCGCGGCGCATGTGGCCGGTGCGCTGTCGCTGTCGGATGCGGTCCGGTTGGTCGCGGCGCGCGGTCGGTTGATGCAGGCGCTTCCGGTCGGTGGAGCGATGGTCGCCGTGCAGGCCAGCGAAGCGGAGATGACCCCGGATCTGATCGAGGGTGTGAGTATCGCGGCGATCAACGCGCCGGGGTCGGTGGTGCTGTCCGGTGCCGATGAGCAGGTCCGTGCGGTGGCGGAGCGGTGGGAGGCGCTGGGACGTAAGACAACCCGGCTGCGAGTCTCGCACGCGTTCCACTCGATGCTGATGGAGCCCATGCTGGCGGAGTTCCGCGCGGTCGCCGAGACAATCGACTATCAGTCACCGGTGGTTCCGGTGGTGTCGAATCTGACCGGGCAACTGGCGGAGCGTTTCGACGCCGAGTACTGGGTGCGGCATGTCCGGGAGACGGTGCGTTTCGCCGACGGTGTGCGCTATTTGGCGGCCGCGGGTGTCTGCCGGTTCGTAGAGCTCGGCCCGGATGCGGTGCTGGCGCCAATGATTCAGTACACCCTCGACGACACCGATGCGTTGGTGGTGCCTGCGCTGCGCACCGATCACGATGCGGCCACCACCGTGGTCACCGCACTGGCCCGCTTGCATGCCTCCGGCGGGCGAGTGGACTGGTCACGGTTCTTCGCGGGCCACGGCGCTAGCCGAGTCGACCTGCCCACGTATCCCTTTCAACACCAACACTTTTGGCTGGACACCAGAGAGTATTTGGCCGACTGGCTCGGCGTCGACCTCGGCGGTGTCGCCGCCGCTGGCCTCGAAGCGCTCGGGCATCCACTCCTGGCGGCCGCTCTGCCCGCACCGGATTCCGCTGGGCTGGTGCTGACCGGCCGGATCGCCGCCGCCACCCATCCGTGGCTGGCCGATCACGACGTGCTCGGCAGCATTCTGTTGCCCGGCACCGGTTTCGTAGAACTGGCCGTCCGGGCCGGTGCGCAACTCGGGTTCGACAGGCTGGAGGAATTGACCCTGCGCGCGCCCTTGGTGATCCCCGAACACGGTGGCGTGCGACTCCAGGTCGTCGTCGATGCGCCGAATGCCGCGGGCAGCCGCCCGGTTCGAATCTTCGCCCGGCCCGAACAGGACGACGAACCGTGGACCGTGCACGCGGAGGGCACGCTCACCGCTGCCGCACCACCCGCCGTCGATCTGAGCGCATGGCCGCCGAACGATGCGAGCGCTATCGCTGTCGACCATGCCTACGACATCCTGCTCGCCCGTGGCTTCGGCTACGGGCCGGTCTTCCAGGGCCTGCGGGCCGCGTGGCGACGGGGCGACGAACTGTTCGCCGAGATCGCATTACCCGAGCAAGCACATGCCGACGCGGCACGGTTCGGCATACATCCGGCCTTGCTCGACGCCGCCATGCACGCTGCGCTGATCGACGACAGTGCCGGTGCCGCGGTCCTGCCGTTCAGCTGGACCGGTGTAACCCTGCACGCGAGCGGTGCGACCACACTGCGCGTCCGCATCGATCAGCCGAGCGCCGAACGCCTTTCACTATTCGCCGCCGACGAGACGGGGCGACCGGTCCTGTCGGTCGACTCGGTGGTCGGCAGGCCGATATCGGCGGAACAGCTCACGCGGCCAGGAACCGGCGCGTTGTTCGGCATCGGCTGGGAGCGAATCCCCCTGTCGCCCAGCGAGACAGTGGCGTGGGCGCACTGGGCGGAGGACATCGACGGCGACCCCTTCCCCGAAGTTGTGGTGTACGAATGTCGTTCGTCCGCCGACTCGGTGCCGGCGAGTGTTCGGCAGCTCACGCACGACGTGCTCGCCTTCCTGCACGCGGTGTCGGACGACGCTCGCTTCGCCGAATCACGGCTGGTGGTGATCACCAGAAATGCGCTCGCCACCTCCCCGGGGATGCCCGTCGATGTGCGTCAGGCACCGGTCTGGGGACTGATCCGTGCCGCTCAGGCGGAACAACCTGGCCGATTCGCAGTCGCCGACCTGGATGATCGCGCGGACCTCGACGCCGTGCTGCCGCTGCTGCTCGCCTCAGGCGAGCCAGAGATCGCTGTGCGCGCCGACCACCTTCTGGTACCGCGTCTCACCCGATCGATCAACGTGGGACACCCGGTCGACTGGCACCTGGACGGGACGGTCCTGGTGACCGGCGGCACCGGCGGGCTAGGCGCACTGGTGGCCCGACATCTGGTGGTGCATCACGGGATTCGCCATGTGCTGCTGAGCAGCCGTCGTGGTCCGGACGGGCCGGGCGTCGCCGAACTCCGCGACGAACTTGCCGAACTCGGTGCGGCGGTCACGCTCGCCGCGTGCGATGTCGCGGACCGCGCGGCGGTGGCGGACCTGCTGGCCGCCATACCCCCTGAGCACCCACTGACCGCGGTAATCCACGTCGCCGGAACAGCGGACAACGGTCTCATCGGCGCGCTGACGCCGGACCGGATCGACAGCGTGCTCGCGGCGAAGGCGGACGGCGCGTGGCACCTGCACGAGCTGACCGCGGACCTGAATCTCGCGGCATTCGTGCTGTTCTCCTCGGCGGGCGGCATGGTCCTCGCCGCAGGGCAGGGCAACTACGCGGCAGCGAACGTTTTCCTGGATGCTCTTGCCGCACAACGGCACTCGCTCGGCCTGCCCGCGACAGCGATGGCATTCGGACTGTGGGACGTACACACCGGCATGATCGAGGAACTCGACGAGGCCGAACGCAGAATGCGGGCGCAGGGACTGCCCGCGCTGCCGGTCGATGAGGCCCTCTCGCTGTTCGACGCCGCCTTGCGGACCGATGACGCGGTCGTCGTGCCATTGCGGATGGACCAGGCAGTGCTCCGTGCGCGCGCCGCCGGACTACCCGCGCTGCTGCGCGGTCTGGTGCGGATGCCTGTTCGCCAGCTCGCGCGCGCCGCTATCGCCGGTGACGCGGCCTTGCGTGCCCGGCTGTCGGAATCGACTGCGGCTGAACGAGATCGAGTGCTGCTGGAGCTGGTCCGCACCGCCGTCGCCGCGGTGCTCGGCCACGATTCCGCGGCGGCGATCGAGCCGGGGCGGGCATTCCAGGAGCTGGGGTTCGACTCGCTGGCCGCGGTCGAGTTGCGCAACCAGTTGAACGCCGCGACCGGGCTGCGGTTGCCCGCGACCCTCGTCTTCGACTATCCGAACGCGGCCGCGGTAGTCGGCCATCTCGCCACCGTGCTGGCCGGGGTGATCAGCGAGACGCCGCGTGCGGTGGCGGCGCGGCGACCAGCCGACGACGAGCCCATCGCGATCGTGGCGATGAGCTGCCGCTATCCGGGCGGGGTCGGGTCGCCGGAGGACCTGTGGCGGTTGGTGTCCGACGAGGTGGACGCGGTTTCGGAGTTTCCGCGCGACCGTGGCTGGGACGACGACGTGTACGACCCGGAGCCGGGCGTGCCAGGTAAGACCTATGCGCGGGAGGGCGGATTCCTCTACGACGCAGCGGATTTCGATCCGGCGTTCTTCGGTATCAGCCCGAACGAGGCGTTGGCGATGGACCCGCAGCAGCGGGTGCTGCTCGAGTCGGCCTGGGAGGCGTTCGAACGGGCGGGCATCGACCCCGCGACGTTGAAGGGGACCGCGACGGGTGTGTTCGCCGGGCTGATGTATCACGACTACGGCTTGGGTGTGGAGGCCGCGGCGGCCAGCGGGGGGAGCCTGGTTTCCGGCCGGTTGTCGTATGTGTTCGGGCTGGAAGGGCCGTCGGTAACCGTCGATACGGCCTGTTCGTCGTCCTTGGTTGCCCTGCACCTGGCCTGCCAGGCGTTGCGGTCGGGGGAGTGTTCGCTGGCATTGGCGAGCGGGGTGGCGGTGATGGGGACACCGGGCATGTTCATCGAGTTCAGCCGCCAGCGGGGCATGGCCCCGGATGGCAGGGCGAAGTCTTTCGCCGCCGCCGCGGACGGGGTCGGCTGGGCCGAGGGCGTCGGTGTGCTGCTGGTCGAACGGCTGTCGGACGCGCGCCGCAATGGTCATCCGGTGCTTGCGGTGGTGGCTGGTTCGGCGGTGAATTCCGATGGGGCGTCGAATGGGCTGACCGCGCCGAATGGTCCAGCACAGCAGCGGGTCATCGGGCAGGCCCTCGCCAATGCACGGCTGTCGCCCGGCGAGGTGGATGTGGTCGAGGCGCATGGGACCGGGACCACGCTCGGCGATCCGATCGAGGCGCAGGCATTGCTCGCGACGTATGGGCAGGACCGGCCTGCGGATAATCCGTTGTGGTTGGGCTCGATCAAATCGAATATCGGGCACGCGCAGGCCGCGGCCGGAGTGGCGGGCATCGTCAAGATGGTCATGGCGATGCGGCACGCAGTGCTGCCGAAGACCCTGCACGTGGATGCGCCGACGCCGCAGGTGGATTGGACGACGGGACAGGTTCGGCTGCTGACCGAAAGTCGGGCGTGGGTCCGAAACGGCCATCCGCGGCGGGCCGGTATCTCCTCGTTCGGCATCAGCGGCACCAACGCGCACGTGATCATCGAGCAAGCACCCGATGTGGCGACGGAGCAGCCCGATTGCGTTGCGCTGCCGATACTTCCGTTGGTGCTGTCCGGAAAGACACCGCAGGCGGTCACGAGTCAGGCGCGGCGGCTGCGGGCGTTCGTGGTCGAGCATCCGGACGTGGATCCGATGGACGTGGCATTCACCTTGGCGACCGAGCGAGTGGGATTCGACCATCGCCTGGTCGTGCTCGGCCGCGACAACGTCGAGTTGGCGCGCGGGTTGGCCGATCTCGATGGCGCTGTGCCGGATTCGGTACGTGGCGGAATGACCGCGGTGGTGTTCTCGGGTCAGGGCGCGCAGCGGTTGGGGATGGGGCAGCGGCTTTACCAGGCGTATCCGGTGTTCGCGGCGGCATTCGATGCCGTTGTTGCCGAACTCGATCCGCATCTCGAACAGCCGTTGCGCGAGGTGGTGTGGGGTGCTGACGCGGAGTTGTTGAATCAGACCGCGTTTGCGCAGGCCGGGTTGTTCGCGTTCGAGGTGGCCTTGTTCCGGTTGCTCGAATCATGGGGTGTTCGACCGGATTTCGCGGCAGGGCATTCCATCGGTGAGGTGACCGCCGCCCATGTGTCCGGTGCTCTGTCATTGGCGGACGCGGGCCGGTTGGTGGCGGCGCGTGGTCGGTTGATGCAGGCCATGCCAACCGGCGGGGTGATGGTCGCCATCCAGGTCAGTGAAGAAGAATTGCGCCCTGACTTGGCCTGGGATGTGAGTATCGCGGCGGTCAACGCGCCAGGCTCGGTGGTGTTGTCCGGTGCGGCCGAGCAGGTGCTCGCCGTCGCCGAGCGGTGGGAGGCTAAGGGCCGTAAGACAACTCGACTGCGAGTATCGCACGCGTTCCACTCGATCCTGATGGAACCAATGCTGGCCGACTTCGGTGCCGTCGCGGAGACCGTCGCCTACCAGGTGCCCGCGATCCCCGTCGTATCGAATCTGACCGGGCAGCTGGTAGAGCGGTTCGATGCCGAGTACTGGGTGCGGCATGTGCGGGAGACGGTGCGTTTCGCCGACGGTGTGCGGTATTTGGCGGACGCGGGTGTGGCTCGATTCGTAGAGGTCGGCCCGGATGCCGTGCTGTCCGCCATGATTCAGCACACCCTCGACGACGCTGACCCCGTAGTGGTAGTACCGACCTCGCGCACCGACCACGACGAGGCCGCCAGCATCGTCACCGTGCTGGCCCGGCTGCACGCCTCCGGCGTACCGGTGGACTGGGCGTCCTTCTTCGCGGGCCACGGTGCCCGCCGAGTCGACCTGCCCACCTATCCCTTCCAGCGCCAACGCTTTTGGGTCGCGCCGTCGGCACGGACCGGCGACGTGTCGGCAGTCGGCCAGGACTCCCTCGGACACCCGTTGCTCGGCGCGGTGGTGCCGCTGCCGACCGGCGGCGCGGTGCTGACCGGCCGATTGTCGGTGAGCACGCAGCCGTGGCTGGCCGATCACCGCGTCGCCGACACGATCTTGGTGCCGGGAACGGCGTTGGTGGAGTTGGCGATTCAGGCGGGCGACGCGGTCGATTGCGGAGTGCTTGACGAACTCGTCCTGCACGCGCCGCTCGTCCTGCCCGACCAAGGGGGTGTCCAGCTGCAGGTGATGGTCGGCGCGGACGACTCCGGCACTCGCGACGTGACGATCCACTCGCGGCTGCCGGGCGCGCCCTGGGTGCTGCACGCGGCGGGCACGCTCGCCGAGCGCACGCCACAACCGTCCTTCGAGCTGACTCAGTGGCCGCCGCCGAACACCACCGCTGTGGAACTTACGAACGCTTACGACGTGTTGTGGGACAAGGGATATCAGTACGGCCCCGTGTTCCGTGGCCTGCGTGCGGCGTGGGTGTCCGGCACGGATCTCTTCGCCGAGGTCGCGCTGCCCGAGGGCGCGCACGACGAGGCGGGCCGATTCGGTCTGCACCCCGCGCTGCTCGACGCCTGCCTGCACGCCGGTTTGCTCACCGGCGCGGACACTGAAACCACGGTGCTGCCGTTCGCATGGTCGGGTGTCGAGTTGTACGCGACCGGTGCGCGCACGGTTCGGGTTCATGTGTCCGCCAGCGGCGAGAACGCCATCACCCTCGCGGTGGCTGACCGGGCCGGTGCACCCGTCGCGCTGGTCCGGTCGCTGGTGTCCCGACCGGTGTCGACCGCCGACCTGCGTGCCGGGCAATTCCACGATTCGCTGTTCCACGTGCGATGGCGGCAGATCCCCGCCGACGCCGCGCAACCGCTGTCCATCGCCGAGTGGGATGGCCTGCCCGCCGATGCCGAACCCGAAGTGGTGCTGCTGCATTGCCCACCGGGAAACGACGCGACGGCGGTGCGCTCCGCGACCGGCCGCGTGCTGGGTGTATTGCAGGAGTGGCTGGCCGACGGACGATTCGCGGAGGCCACCCTCGTCGTATCGACCAGTGGCGCAGTGGGTTTGCCCGGCGAAGACATCACAGATCTCGCGGGTGCCGCGGTGTGGGGGCTGGTGCGGGCCGCGCAACTCGCGAACCCGGATCGAATCGTCTTGCTGGACAACGACACCGACAATCCGAATCAGCTGTTGTCCCGCGTGATGGCCTCCGGCGAACCTCAGGTCGCCGTTCGTGGCGGCGTGGTGCACGCCGCGCGGCTGGCCCGCGTACCGGTCGGCGAGCCGACCCCGATGCCCGTGCACACCGGCCCGGTGTTGATATCCGGTGCCTCGGGCATGCTCGGGCGGCTCGTATCACGGCACCTCGTGACCGAACGCGGTGTGCGGCAGCTGATCCTGGTCAGCAGACGCGGTCATGACGCCCCCGGCATGACGGAACTGGCTGCCGAACTGACCGATCTCGGCGCCGAAATCGAGCTCGTCGCTTGCGATGTCGCCGACCGACCCGCCGTGGCGACCTTGCTCGCGGAACGCTCACTCACCGGCGTCGTGCACCTGGCTGGCGTCCTGGACGACGGCGTGATCAGCGCCCTCACACCGGAACGGATGGACACGGTGTTGCGTCCGAAGGTCGATGCCGCACTCAACCTGCACGAACTGACCGCGCACATGGACCTGTCGGAATTCGTCCTGTTCTCCTCCGCGGCCGGTGTACTCGGCAACGCGGGCCAGGGTAACTACGCGGCGGCGAACGCCTTCCTCGACGCGCTAGCTGTCCATCGGCGCGCGCAGGGACTGCCCGCACAATCCCTCGCGTGGGGCAGGTGGACCGCCGACGCGGGCATGGCAGGCAAACTCACCGCCGCCGACCGACAGCGAATGGCACGCGCGGGGCTCACCGGTCTGCCTGCGGCACAAGGGCTTCAGCTCCTCGATGTGGCGGCGACGGTAAACGAGCCGATGGTGCTTCCGCTGCTACTCGACCTGGATGCGCTGGCACGCAACAAGAGTGAGCTGCCACGCCTGTACCACGAGCTCGTGCCGGGCGCGGGCCGCCGGGCCACCGCGGCGACGGCCGAGCCGCTGCGACTCCGCCTGGCCGGGCTGGCACCGGAGGAGCGTGACGCCGCGCTGCTCGACCTGGTTCGCGGGGAAGCCGCGGCGGTACTCGGGCACGCCACACCCGCCTCGATCGAGCCGGACCGGGCCTTCAGCGATCTCGGTTTCGACTCGCTCACCGCGGTGGAGTTCCGCAATCAGCTGGCCGCGGCGACCGGGCTGAAGCTGCCAGCGACCCTCGTCTTCGATTTTCCGAACGCGCGCGCCATGGCGAAGCTGCTCGACGCGGAACTGGCACCCGAGCACACCGATACGGCCACCGGATCGGACGAAGAGCAGGTCCGCCGCCTGCTGCAGGCCATTCCGCTCGACCGGCTGCGTGCGGCCGGACTGCTGGACAGCTTGCTGCACCTCGGCGGCGCCCCGGCGGACGACGTCGACGATCAACAGGACGCCATCGACGAGATGGACACCGACAGCCTGATCAACCTCGCCCTCGACACCCTCGACGACGACGCAAGACAAGAAGCGGGAAACTGACATGGCCGACAACGATCAGAAGCTGGTCGACGCACTGCGAGCGTCGCTGAAGGAGACCGATCGGCTGCGCAGGCAGAACCGGAAGCTGGCCGCGGCGACCCGCGAACCCATCGCCATCATCGGCATGGCGTGCCGCTTTCCCGGTGGCATCAGCTCACCGGAGCAGCTGTGGACCGTGGTGGCCGACGGCGTCGATACCATCTCGGAATTCCCCGGCGACCGCGGCTGGGACGTGGCGAACCTGTACGACCCCGAGCCGGGTAAGCCGGGCAAGTCCTACACCAAGGAGGGTGGATTCCTTTACGACGCTGCGGATTTCGATCCCGCGTTCTTCGGCATCAGCCCGAACGAGGCGCTGTACATGGACCCGCAGCAGCGCCTGATGCTGGAGATCTCCTGGGAGGCGTTCGAGCGGGCCGGTATCGATCCCGCCACGTTGAAAGGCAGTACGACCGGGGTGTTCACCGGTCTGATGTATCACGATTACGCCTTCAGCGACGCCGCCGGTGCCATTGCTTCGGGCCGTGTTTCGTACGTGTTCGGCTTCGAAGGTCCGTCGGTGACGGTGGATACGGCGTGTTCGTCGTCGTTGGTCGCCCTGCACCTGGCCAGTCAGGCGTTACGGTCGGGCGAATGCTCCCTTGCCCTCGCCGGTGGCGTCGCGGTGATGGCGACACCGGACACCTTCGTCGAGTTCAGCAGGCAGACGGTGCTCGCCAAAGACGGTCGGTCGAAGTCGTTTTCGGCGGGCACCGACGGCACCGGGTGGGGCGAGGGTGCCGGTGTGCTGCTGGTCGAGCGGTTGTCGGACGCGCTGCGCAATGGTCATCCGGTGTTGGCAGTGGTGGCCGGTTCGGCGGTGAATTCCGATGGCGCGTCGAATGGTTTGACCGCGCCGAGTGGTCCGTCGCAGCAGCGGGTGATCCGCCAGGCGCTGGCGAATGCGCAGGTGCCCGCGGATCAGGTCGATGTGGTCGAGGCGCACGGTACCGGCACGAAGCTGGGTGATCCGATCGAGGCGCAGGCGTTGCTGGCGACGTATGGCCAAGGGCGGGCGCAGGATCGGCCGTTGTGGTTGGGGTCGATCAAATCGAACATGGGGCACACTCAGGCCGCGGCCGGTGCGGCGGGGATCATCAAGATGGTCATGGCGATGCGTCACGGCATGCTGCCCAAGACGCTGCACGCGGAAGAGCCAACGCCACAGGTGGATTGGCAATCCGGTGCGGTAGAACTGCTGACCGAGACGCGGCCGTGGCCGCAAGCCGAGCATCCGCGCCGCGCCGCGATCTCCTCCTTCGGGATCAGCGGCACCAATGCGCACGTGATCATCGAACAGGCACCGCCACAAGACGAACCCGAGCCAGCAGTCGCCCCGGCGTCGGCGGCGCCACTGCTGCTGTCCGGCAAAAGCGCGGGGGCCCTACAGGATCAGGCCCGTGCGCTGCTCACGCACCTCGATGCCCATCCCGAGGCCAGCGTCGCGGATCTCGCTGTCTCCCTGCTGAATACCCGCGCCACCTTCGAATACCGCGCGGTCATCGCGGCTGCGGATCGGGACCGATTGCGGTCGGCGCTGCAAGCACTGGTGGACGACGCGCACAATCCGTACCTCACCCATGGGCGCGCCGATGTCACGGGCAAGACGGTATTCGTGTTCCCGGGTCAGGGCTCGCAGTGGGCGGGTATGGCCGCCGAACTGCTGGAGTCGGCACCGGTTTTCGCGGAAAGCATCCGGTCGTGCGCGGCGGCGCTGGATCCGTTCCTCGAGTGGTCGTTGCTCGACGTGCTGCGCGGCGACCCCGATGCGCCGCCGCTGGAGCGTGTCGATGTGGTTCAGCCGGTGCTGTTTTCGATGATGGTGTCGCTGGCGGCGCTGTGGCGTTCCTGCGGTGTCGAGCCGCGGGCGGTGGTCGGGCACAGCCAGGGCGAGATCGCCGCGGCCGTGGTGGCGGGCGGACTTTCGCTGCACGACGGGGCCCGGATCGTCGCGCTGCGCAGCAAAGCGTTGCGCGCGCTCACCGGTAAGGGCGCGATGATGTTCGTCGCCCAGGAGGTCGGCCCGCTGCGAGAGCGGTTGGCCGCGTGGGACGGTCGCCTTTCCGTCGCGGCGGTGAATGGTCCTGCCTCGGTGGTCGTCTCTGGTGACCCGGTTGCACTCGATGCCCTGGGGGCTGAGCTGTCCGAGGCCGGCGTGTTCCGCTGGATGGTGCCCGGCGTCGACTTCGCCGCGCACTCGGTGCACGTCGACGAGATCCGCGACGAGCTCGCCGCGGTACTGGCCGGGGTGGCACCGCGTGCGGGGACGGTTCCGTTCTTCTCCACCATGCTCGGCGATTGGGTGGACACCACCGAGCTGGATGCCGAGTACTGGTACCGGAATCTGCGTGAGCCGGTCGAATTCGAGCAGGCGGCGCGCGGGCTGGCCGAAGCGGGCTACGACACCTTCGTCGAGGTGAGCCCGCATCCGGTGATCACCACCTGGGTGCAGCAGACGGTCGACGCGATCGTGCCCGACAACGTGATCGTCGGCTCGCTGCACCGCGACGACGGCGGCCTCGACCGGTTCCTGACCTCGCTGGGTGCGCTGCATGTTCGCGGCGGGCAAGTCGACTTGGCCGCGGTGATGTCCGTCGGTCGACGGGTCGACCTGCCGACCTATCCCTTTCAGCGGGAACGGTTTTGGGCGGCCGAGCCGTCGACCGGCGGTGATCCGAGGTCGCTCGGTTTGCGTTCGGCCGCGCACCCGTTGCTCGGTGCCGTTGTGGTGCTCGCGGATTCGGATGGCGTGGTGTTCACCGGTTCCCTGTCGACCAGTACCCAGCCGTGGTTGGCCGAGCATGATGTGTTCGGTCGAGTGTTGTTGCCCGGCACGGGATTCGTAGAACTTGCCATCCGTGCGGGGGATGAGGTCGGCTGCGGGACAGTGGAGGAGCTGACGCTGCGCGCACCGCTGTTGCTGCCCGACGGTGACCCCGTTGTCGTGCAGGTCGTGGTCGGCGCGCCGGACGACACCGGCCGTCGCTCGCTGAGCATCCATTCCCGCGAAGACGATCCGGCCGCGCCGTGGACGGTACACGCGGAGGGCATGCTCGGAAATCAGACGGCCACAACCGAATTCGATCTGACGCGATGGCCGCCGCCGGGTGCGGAGTCGGTGGCGGTCACCGACGCCTATGCGGTGCTGTCGCGCGCAGGCTACGGCTACGGACCGGTCTTCCAGGGGCTGCGTGCGGCTTGGCGGCGAGGGGACGAGGTATTCGCCGAGGTCGCGTTGCCCGAGCAGGCCCGGCCCGACGCCGAGCGCTTCGGCATCCACCCCGCACTGCTCGACGCCGCGATGCACATCGCGATACTCGAGGACGGCGGACACCGCGACGGCGAGACCGTGCTGCCGTTCGCCTGGAACGGCGTCGCCCTGCACGCCGTCGGCGCCTCGGCGCTGCGCGTGCGGATCGCGCCGACCTCCGCCGACAGTATCGCGGTGCAGGTCGCGGATACCGCTGGCAGGCCGGTGCTTTCGGTGGCGTCGCTGGTGTCGCGGCCGGTGTCGGCCGATCAGATCAACGCGGCGGGGCAGGGCGACTCGGTGTTCCGCATCGAGTGGCAGCCTGCCGCAGTGTCCGCTGTTGAGCACTCGACGGGAACGTGGGAAGCGCTCGTCGCGGGCGAGCCGGTGCCGGATGTCGTGGTGTTCGAATGCCCGGAGGCAGACGGCGAGGTGCCGACTGCGACGCGCTCGGTCGCGTACCGGGTGCTGGCGGTCTTGCAGGAATGGCTGGCTGAGCCGCGTTTCGCCGACGCGCGGCTGGTGGTGGTCACCAGGAACGCGGTGGACACGCGGACCGAATCGGCCGAGATCACGTTGAGCCAAGCGCCGGTATGGGGACTGGTGCGTGCGGCGCAGGCGGAGAACCCGGACAGGTTCGTCCTGGCCGACGTCGACGAGTCAGCGGCGGTGGCCACCGCGACGGTGGTACTCGGCGAGCCGGAGTTGGCGGTGCGCGCGGGAAAGGTGTTGGTGCCGAGGCTGGTTCGAGTCACAGCGACTGATCGATCTGAACTGGTGTTGGGCGTGGATGGCACGGTCCTGATCACCGGCGGCACCGGCGGAATCGGCGCGCTGATCGCCCGCCACCTGGTGCTCCGGCACGGAGTACGACGGCTGGTACTGACCAGTCGCAGCGGCCCGGCCGCGCCCGGTGCCGACGACCTGCGCGCCGAACTGACCGAACTCGGCGCGGACGTCACCCTTGTCGCCTGCGACGTGTCCGACCGAGCCGCCCTGGCCGAGCTGATCGCGGCCGTGCCCGCCGAACATCCGCTGACCGGGGTCGTGCACGCGGCGGGCGTTGCCTACAACGGGCTGATCGGCGCGTTGACGCCCGAACTGATCGACGGTGTGCTCGCCGCGAAGGCCGACGGCGCGTGGCATCTGCACGAACTGACCCGTGACCTCGACCTGTCCGCGTTCGTGCTGTTCTCGTCGGCCGGTGGCATGATCCTCGCGGCCGGGCAGGGCGGTTACGCGGCGGCGAACGTCTTCCTCGACGGCCTCGCGGTGCACCGCAGGGAAGCGGGATTGCCCGCGACCACGCTGGCCTGGGGACTGTGGGGAATCGACGCGGGCCTCAGCCAGTGGCTGACCGATGCGGACCGTAATCGTATGCGGCGCCAGGGAATTCCTGCGTTCACTGCCGAGGAGGGGCTCGCCCTCTTCGATGCCGCACTCGGCATCGGGGACCCGCTGCTGGTCCCCATGCGGGTCGACGTTACGGCCCTGCGGACGCGCACGGACACCATCCCGGCCTTGCTGCGCGGGTTCGTCCGGACCCCGGCACGGCAGGTCGCCAGCGGCGATGGCACCGCGCTCGCGCAGCGCCTCGCCGGACTGACCGAGGCACAACGCGCGGACGCCGTCCTGAACTTGGTGCGCACTCAGGTCGCCACGGTGCTCGGCCACGCATCGCCCGACGCGGTCGCGCCGGATAAAGCGTTCCAGGAGTTGGGGTTCGATTCGCTGGCCGCGGTCGAACTGCGTAACCAGTTGAACGCGGCGACCGCGCTGCGGCTGCCCGCGACGCTGATCTTCGATTATCCGACCTCGCAGGCGGTGGCGGGTCACCTCGTCGAGAAGCTCGCCGGGAGCGTCACCGTGGCACGCGCGGTAGCGGCGCGGACACCGATTGATGACGAGCCGATCGTGATCGTGGCGATGAGTTGCCGCTATCCCCATGGGGTTTCGACACCGGAGGATCTGTGGCGGTTGGTCGCCGACGGGGTGGACGCGGTGACGGAGTTCCCGGACGATCGCGGTTGGCACATCGATGACGTATACGACCCCGAGCCGGGCGTACCGGGCAAGACCTATGCGCGTGAAGGTGGGTTCCTCTACGGCGCAGGTGGATTCGATGCGGACTTCTTCGGGATCAGTCCGAACGAGGCGTTGTACATGGATCCGCAGCAGCGATTGTTGCTCGAATGCTCGTGGGAGGCCTTCGAACGCGCGGGCATCGAGGCTGATTCGTTGCGAGGCAGCGCGACCGGAGTGTTCGCCGGTCTGATGTATCACGACTACGGGTTAGGCGTGGAGGCCGCGGCGGCCAGCGGGGGGAGTTTGGTCTCGGGTCGGTTGTCGTATGTGTTCGGGCTGGAAGGGCCGTCGGTGACGGTGGATACGGCGTGCTCGTCGTCGCTGGTGGCGTTGCATCTGGCCAGTCAGGCATTGCGGTCGGGGGAGTGCTCGCTGGCACTGGCCAGCGGGGTGGCGGTGATGGGGACACCGGGCATGTTCGTCGAGTTCAGTCGTCAGCGTGGGTTGTCGGCGGATGGGCGGTGTAAGTCGTTCTCCACGACCGCGGATGGGACGGGATGGGCCGAGGGAGTCGGGGTGCTCGTGCTGGAGCGGTTGTCGGACGCACGACGCAACGGCCATCCGGTGTTGGCGGTGGTGGCGGGGTCGGCGGTGAATTCCGATGGGGCATCGAATGGTTTGACGGCACCCAGCGGTCCGTCGCAACAGCGGGTGATTCGGCAGGCGTTGGCCAATGCCGGTCTGTCGTCCGCCGAGGTCGATACGGTCGAGGCGCACGGGACCGGGACGACGCTCGGTGATCCGATCGAGGCACAGGCATTGCTTGCGACGTATGGGCAGGATCGGCCTGCGGATCATCCGTTGTGGTTGGGTTCAATCAAATCGAATATCGGGCATGCGCAGGCCGCCGCGGGAGTCGGCGGGATCATCAAGATGGTCATGGCGATGCGGCACGGTGTCTTGCCGAAGACGTTGCATGTGGAAGAGCCGACGCGGCAGGTGGATTGGTCCGAAGGCGCGGTCGAGTTGTTGACCGAGGCGCGGCCGTGGCCTGCGGACGATCGGCCGCGGCGGGCCGGGATTTCGTCCTTCGGGATCAGTGGCACGAATGCGCATGTGATCATCGAGCAGGCACCCGATGACGTGACGGCAGAGCCTGATCGGGTTGCCCTGCCGGTGATTCCGTGGCTGCTGTCCGGAAAGACGAAGCAGGCGTTGCTCGCTCAGGTCGAGCGGCTGCGGGCACATGTGGAAAGCCACCCGGAGCTGGATCCGATGGATGTGGCGTTCACCTTGGCGACCGAGCGGGTCGGATTCGAACACCGTGCGGCGGTGATCGGTTCAGAGCGGGCAGAGCTGGCCGCGGATCTGGCCTCGATCGCCGACGGTGTCGTGGATTCGGTGCGCGGTGGAAAGACCGCAGTGGTGTTCTCCGGTCAGGGTGCGCAGCGGTTGGGCATGGGGCAGCGGCTGTATGGCGCGTATCCGGCATTCGCCGTGGCGTTCGATGCCGTTGTCGCGGAGCTGGATACGCATTTGGAACGGCCATTGCGCGAGGTGGTGTGGGGTGACGATCCCGGCTTGCTCGAGCAGACACAGTGGGCGCAGGCTGGTCTGTTCGCGTTCGAGGTGGCCTTGTTCCGGCTGCTCGAATCCTGGGGTCTACGAACAGAGTTCGTTGGCGGTCACTCGATCGGTGAGCTGACAGCGGCCCATGTGGCCGGAGTGTTCGCGCTGCCGGATGCGGCGCGGTTGGTTGCGGCGCGCGGTCGGTTGATGCAGGCGCTCCCCGTCGGTGGCGTGATGATCGCCGTGCAAGCCAGCGCGGCCGAGATAACTCCGGACCTGGTCGAGGGCGTGAGTATCGCGGCGGTCAACGCGCCGGGGTCGGTGGTGCTGTCCGGTTCCGTTGAGCAAGTAACCGCTGTCGCCGATCAGTGGGAGGCGCAGGGCCGCAAGGTAACTCGCTTGCGGGTCTCGCATGCGTTCCACTCGGCGTTGATGGAGCCGATGCTGGAGGAATTCCGTGCGACCGCCGAATCCGTCACATATCGAGTGCCTGAACTTGCCGTGGTATCGAATCTGACCGGGCAACTGGTGGAGCGTTTCGATGCCGAGTATTGGGTGCGGCATGTACGGGAGACGGTGCGTTTCGCCGATGGCGTGCGGTATTTGGCGGACGCGGGTGTGGCTCGATTCGTGGAGCTGGGACCGGATGCGGTGCTGGCGGCGATGATTCAGCACACGCTCGACGACACCTCGACTAACGCGCGGGTCGTGCCGACACTGCGTGCCGATAACGATGAAGCCACCACCGTGGTCACCGCTGTAACTCGCCTCCATGCCTGCGGCGCGCGGGTGGATTGGGCGCGGTTCTTCGCGGGCAACGGCGCGCGCCGAGTCGATCTCCCCACCTATCCGTTCGAGCACCAAAACTATTGGCTCGCCCCGAAAGTCATGACCTCGGACGCGACCGCGATCGGACTGGAGGCCATCGAGCATCCGCTGCTCGGCGCGATCATTCCCGCACCGGAGACCGACACCGTCGTGCTCACCGGCAGGTTGTCGGTGCGCGATCAGCCGTGGCTGGCCGACCACGCCGTGCTCGGTACGGTGCTGCTGCCGGGTACCGCCTTCGTCGAACTGGCCATCCGAGCCGGGGATCAGGTCGGCTGTAGCACCCTGGAGGAGTTGACGATTCAGGCTCCGCTGGCGCTTCCGGCGCGCGGCGGAATCCAGTTCCAGGTCAGCGTCGGCCCGCTCGAGGACACCGCCGATCGCACGGTCACCATTCACGCCAGGGACGAGAACCACGTCACCGCGCCATGGACACTCTGCGCCGAAGGCGTGCTGTCCGAACGGGTTACCGCTCCGGCTTTCGATGGCGCGGACTGGCCGCCCGCGGGCTCGACACCCCTTCCGGTCGACGATCTCTATCCCGCGCTGGCGGACAAGGGGTTCGGGTACGGCCCGACCTTCCAGGGCGTCACCGCCGCATGGACATCGGGAGACGACGTCTATGCCGAGGTCGCCCTGCCCGAACAGGCCCTGGCGGACGGCGAGCGCTTCGGCATCCACCCCGCACTGCTCGATGCCGCCGTACACGCGCTGCTCGGCGCGGACGACGGCGAGGCGGCATTGCCGTTCGCGTGGCAGGGGATCGCGCTGCACGCGGCTGGCGCGACCGAAGTGCGCGTGCGGATCAAAACCGCTGGTGTGAAAGCCATCTCGCTGGACGTGGCCGATCCGACCGGAGCGCCCGTGCTATCGGTCCGGTCGCTGGCTTCTCGGCCAGTATCGGCGACGCAACTCGAGTCGTCCGGATCGACGGACTCGTTGTTCCAGCTGACGTGGTCGCCGATTTCGCCGGTAGGTGCCGATCCGATGCGAATCATCGAGTGGGGGAGCGTATTCGATGACGTGCCACCCGATGTCGTTGTCCTGACTACCGAACGGGGCAATGACGCCACCGCCGTGCACGCGCAGACTTGGCGGGCACTCGATCGAGCGCGGACCTGGCTGGCCGACGAACGGTTCGCGACATCGGTGCTGGCGATCGTCAGCACCGGCGCGGTGGCGCTGCCCGGCGAGGACATCACGGACCTGGCCAGTGCCGCGGTGTTGGGGTTGATGCGCGCGGCGCAGGCGGAGTACCCCGGCCGCGTCGTCCTCGTGGATACCGATGGCTCCCTGGATCTTTCGGTCGCGCTATCGATCGGCGAATCGCAGATCGTGCTGCGCGGGGGTGCGGTGTTCGCGGCACGACTGGCGCGGGTTCCGGTGCCGGATGAGGCGCGGGTCGAACGGTTCGGCAGCGGTCCGGTGCTGGTGTCCGGCGCCGCAGGAATGCTGGGGCGGTTGGTATCTCGCCATCTCGCCGAGCACGGCGTCCGCAGTCTGGTACTGGTGAGCAGGCGTGGCGCGGCCGCCGACGGCATGGCCGAGTTGCGCGCCGACCTGGCCGCTCTCGGCGCTGACGTAGAGGTCGTCGCGTGCGACCTGGCCGATCGTGCCGCGGCGGCCGCGCTGCTGGACGGTCGATCGCTGACCGGCGTCGTGCACGTGGCCGGAACCCTGGACGACGGATTGCTCGGCTCGCTGACCCCGGAGCGTCTGGCCGCCGTGCTGCGGCCGAAGGTGGACGCGGCGATGAACCTGCACGAACTCACCAGCGACCTGTCCGCTTTCGTGCTCTTCTCCTCGGCTGCCGGTGTCCTCGGCAATGCGGGACAAGCCAATTACGCGGCGGCCAACGCCTTCCTGGACGCCCTGGCCGTGCACCGTCGCGCGCACGGACTGCCCGCGCAGTCGCTGGCCTGGGGCATGTGGGCCGGCCGCGCGGGGATGAGCGGGCGGCTGACGGAGGCGGGGCTGCAGCGGCTGGCGCGGTCCGGGATGGGCGCGCTGTCCCACGAACAGGGCCTCGCGCTGTTCGACGCCGCGGCTGCCATCGATGAGCCCGTGCTGCTGCCGATCCAGTTGGACATCGCTGCCCTGCGCGGAGCGGGCGACGAATTGCCCACGCTGTTCCACGGATTGGTCCGCAGCCGATCACGCCGCAAGGCCGCGCTCACCGGCGTCGCGACGAGTCGGCTGGCCGCGCTGCCCGCGGCGGAACGGCTCGACGCGGTGCTCGAGTTGGTGCGTGGTCGTGCGGCGGCGGTGCTCGGACACCACGGTGCGGAGGCGGTGGCGCCCGACCGGGCGTTCAATGAACTCGGCTTCGACTCGCTGAGCGCCGTCGAGTTCCGCAACGCGCTGGCCGAAGCGGTGGGCGTGCGCCTGCCCGCGACGCTGGTGTTCGACTATCCGAACGCGCACGCCGTCGCCGAGTACGTGGTCGGCCTGCTGTCGGGCGCGGCGTCGAACACGGCGGTCGTCACCGCGACCGAGGGCAACCTCGACGAGCCGATCGCCATCGTCGGTATGGCGTGCCGGTATCCGGGTGGTGTTGCCTCGCCGGAGGATCTGTGGCGGCTGGTCGCCGGCGGAGTGGACGCGGTGTCGGAGTTCCCAGTCGATCGAGGGTGGGACATCGGCCGGTTGTTCGATCCGGAACCCGGTGTGGCGGGGAAGAGTTACGTGCGCGAGGGTGGGTTCCTTTACGACGCGGCCGATTTCGATCCGGCGTTCTTCGGGATCAGCCCGAACGAGGCGTTCGGGATGGACCCGCAGCAGCGGTTGTTGCTCGAATGTTCATGGGAGGCATTCGAACGAGCGGGCATCGATCCGAATGTGCTGCGCGGCAGCGCGACCGGTGTCTTCGCCGGGATGATGTACCACGACTACGCGGCCAACAGTGCGACCGGTGCGATCGCGTCGGGGCGGTTGTCGTATGTGTTCGGGCTGGAAGGTCCGTCGGTGACGGTGGATACGGCGTGCTCGTCGTCGTTGGTCGCGCTGCACCTGGCGAGTCAGGCGCTGCGCTCGGGCGAGTGCTCCTTGGCGCTGGCGAGCGGCGTGGCCGTCATGGCGACACCAGATCCTTTCATCGAGTTCAGTCGACAGCGCGGGTTGTCGGCCGATGGGCGCTGTAAATCGTTCGCCGCCAACGCCGATGGCACAGGATGGTCCGAAGGCGTCGGTGTCCTGCTGGTCGAGCGGCTGTCGGATGCGCGCAGGCTTGGTCATCCGGTGATCGCGTTGGTTCGTGGCGTCGCGGTGAATCAGGATGGTGCGTCGAATGGTTTGACGGCGCCGAACGGACCGTCGCAGCAGCGGGTGATCCGGCAGGCATTGGCCAATGCCGGTTTGTCATTCGCCGATGTCGATGCGGTCGAAGCACACGGGACCGGCACGAAGCTCGGTGATCCGATCGAGGCGCAGGCGTTGCTGGCGACCTACGGGCAGGACAGGCCTGCGGATCCGTTGTGGTTGGGGTCGATCAAATCCAATATCGGGCACGCGCAGGCCGCGGCGGGTGTCGGCGGCATCATCAAGATGATCATGGCGATGCGCCATGGTGTGCTGCCGAAGACCTTGCACGTGAATGAGCCGACGCCGCAGGTGGATTGGTCCGAGGGCGCGGTGGAGTTGTTGACCGAAGCGCGGCCGTGGCCGCAGGTGGATCGGCCACGGCGAGCGGCTGTCTCCTCGTTCGGTATCAGCGGCACCAACGCCCACGTGATCATCGAGCAGGGACCGGAAATCAGTGCCATCGGTGAGCGTCGGTCAGACACGATGGTTCCGTGGGTGCTGTCCGGAAAGACCAGCCAGGCGGTGCACAGTCAGGCGGAGCGGCTGCGGGCATTCGTCGCCGACAACCCGGACGTTGACCCAGTAGACGTGGCATTCACCCTCGCGACCGAGCGCGTGGCATTCGATCACCGCATGGTCGTAATCGCCAACAACCGCAGCGATTTCGAGGTGGCACTGGCCGACCTTGCTGGCGTGGCGGATTCGGTGCGCGGCGGCAAGACCGCGATGGTGTTCTCCGGTCAGGGCGCACAGCGGTTGGGGATGGGGCAGCAACTGCACGCGACCTATCCGGTGTTCGCCGAGACGTTCGATGCTGTTGCGGCCGAACTCGATACGCAGCTGGAGCGCCCATTGCGCGAGGTGCTGTGGGGTGATGACGCAACCTTGCTCGAACAGACCAGGTGGACACAGGCCGGGTTGTTCGCCTTCGAGGTGGCACTGTTCCACCTGCTCGAATCCTGGGGTGTGCGACCGGAGTTCGTGGCCGGCCATTCGATCGGCGAATTGGTCGCGGCGCATGTGGCCGGAGTCCTGTCGCTGCCGGACGCGGCTCGACTGGTTGCGGCGCGCGGTCGGTTGATGCAGGCATTGCCGGTCGGCGGCGCGATGGTTGCCGTCCAGGCCAGCGAAGCCGAGGTGACCCCGGATCTGATCGATGGCGTGAGTATCGCGGCGATCAACGCCCCGGGCTCGGTGGTGTTGTCCGGTGCCGATGAGCAGGTGCGATCGGTGGCGGATCGGTGGGAGTCGCAGGGCCGCAAGGTCACTCGGCTGCGGGTCTCGCACGCGTTCCACTCGGCCTTGGTGGAACCCATGCTCGCGGAGTTCAGCGCTGTCGCCGAGACGATCGCCTATCAAGTGCCGGAGCTGCCCGTGGTGTCGAACCTGACCGGTCAGCTCATCGATCGTTTCGACGCCGCGTATTGGGTCCGGCACGTGCGCGAGACGGTGCGTTTCGCCGATGGTGTGCGCTATCTGGCCGATGCGGGTGTGTCCCGCTTCGTAGAGATCGGCCCGGATGCGGTGCTGGCCACAATGATTCAGCAAACCCTCGACGAAATCGACACCACCGGAACCAGGTTCGGCGACAACACGGTGGTACCGACACTGCGCGCCGACCGCGACGAGGCAACAACCGTCGTCACCGCCCTGGCTCGCCTACACGCCTCCGGTGCGCGAGTGGATTGGGCACGGTTCTTCGCGGGCCACCACGCACATCGAGTCGACTTGCCCACTTACCCCTTCCAGCACGAAACCTTCTGGTTGAATGACGATTCCCAGCACGACGACCCAGCCTCGATAGGCATGGACGCGGTAGACCACCCGCTGCTCGGGGCGCGGGTGGTCCTTCCGGACGGTGCGACGATGCTCACCGGCCGACTGTCGGTCGATACCCAGCCGTGGCTGGCCGAGCACCGGGTAGGCGGCTCGATCCTGTTCCCCGGCACCGGGTTTGTCGAACTGGCGATCCGAGCGGGCGACGCGGTCGGCTGCGCCGCACTGGACGAGCTGGTCCTGCACGCGCCCCTCGTGCTGCCCGATCACGACGGTGTTCAGCTCCAAGTGATGGTCGGCGAACCCGACGATGTCGCGTCTCGGACCCTGACCATCCATTCCCGGACGACCGACCTGCCATGGACATTGCACGCCAGCGGCGTCCTCACCGAACACGCGCCGCAGCCGACCTTCGACCTGATGACCTGGCCGCCGCCCGGTACGACCCCGGTCGAACTCGACAACGCCTATGAACTCCTGGAAGACAGCGGCTACCACTACGGCCCACTGTTCCGCGGCCTGCGCTCCGCCTGGACCGCGGCGGGCGACCTGTACGCCGAGGTCGCGCTGCCCGACGCCGCCCACACCGAGGCCGCACGATACGGAATGCACCCCGCACTGCTGGACGCCTGCCTGCACGGCCTGCGCTTCGGCGGCGCGGACAGCGACGACGCGCGCGACGCGCTCATCCTGCCGTTCTCCTGGTCCGACGTGGCCCTGCACGCCGGGGGAGCGTCGGTGCTTCGCGTCCGGATCACCCACCTCGGGGCGGACAGCGTCGCCCTCGCCATGGCCGACGGCGAAGGTCAGCCCGTCCTCTCCGTCGGATCGCTGGTGTCGCGTTCGGTGCCCGCCGACCAATTCGGCCCGACGAGTCCCGCCTTCCATGACGCGTTGTTCGAGGTGGCGTGGTCGCCGGTCCCACTCGGCTCAGTCGAGGCATCGACGGCAGACTGGGCCGCCGTCGCCGCGGGCAGTCCGGTGCCCGACGTGGCGACCTTGGCCGTCGAGCCGGGCAACGACAGCGCCGCCGTCCACACGACAACCCGCCACGTGCTCGGCGTGCTCCAGCAGTGGCTGGCCGATCCGAGGTACGCCGAGTCGACCCTCGCGGTGGTCACCAAGGGCGCCGTCGCCCGCCCGGGTGAGGACGTGACCGATCTGGCGGGCGCTGCAGTATGCGGCCTCATCCGGTCCGCGCAGGCCGAGGATCCCGGCCGAATTGTGTTGGTGGACACCGACGATTCGCTCGATGTCCGCGCCGCGCTGTCGCGTGGTGAGACGCAGGTACTGGTGCGTGACGGCACGGTGTTCGGTGCCCGACTCACCAAGGTTCCGGTCGGCGAGCCCGCCACCGCAGACTTCGGTACGGGCCCGGTACTCGTCTCCGGTGCGTCAGGGAGGCTGGGTCGGCTGCTTGCGCGACATCTGGTCGACCGTGGCGGGCGGCAGCTCGTGCTGGTGAGCCGACGCGGTCCGGCCGCCAACGGCATGGCCGAGCTGTGTTCGGAACTGACCGCTCGCGGAGCCGAAGTCGAGCTGATCGCCTGCGATATAGCCGACCGCGCCGCGGCGGCCCAACTCCTCGACGGACGCACACTGTCCGCGGTGGTACACGTCGCGGGCGTGCTGGACGACGCGGTGATCGGGTCGCTGACACCGGAGCGCATGGACACGGTGCTGCGGCCAAAGGTGGACGCGGCCCTGAACCTGCACGAACTCACCGAGAATCTATCCGCGTTCGTGCTGTTCTCTTCTGTCTCAGGCATTTTCGGCAATGCCGGACAGGGCAACTACGCGGCGGCGAACGCCTTCCTCGACGCCCTGGCGACGCACCGACGCGCGAACGGACTGGCCGGGCAGTCACTGGCCTGGGGCATGTGGGGTGGCGACACCGGAATGGCAGGCGGACTCGACTACACGAGCCGAAAGCGTATGGCGCGCACCGGAATCGAGGCGCTCACCGAGGAGCAGGGCTTGGCCTTGTTCGACACCGCGGGCATCGTCGGCGCACCGGTCCTCGCCGCCGTCCGGCTCGACCTCGCGACACTGGCCGCGGCGGGCAGCGACCTCCCGCCGCTGTTCGACGGCCTGGTCACCACCGTCCGCAGACGCACGGCGGCGGGCACCGTCGATACCGGCTCGCTACGGCGCGCGCTCGCCGATCTCGACGAGGACGGACAGGTGGCGCACCTGGTCGAGGTGATCCGCCGCAGCGCCGCGGCCCT
Organism: Nocardia sp. NBC_01499; assembly: GCF_045040275.1. Lineage (NCBI taxonomy): Bacteria > Bacillati > Actinomycetota > Actinomycetes > Mycobacteriales > Nocardiaceae > Nocardia > Nocardia sp. NBC_01499. The sequence goes on from NZ_CP109426.1 coordinate 9,259,814, forward strand.
GCTCGGCCACACCGACCCCGACGACGTCGACCCGGCACGGGACTTCCTGGAAAGCGGATTCGACTCACTCGCCGCGATGGAACTGCGCAACACCCTCGGCAAGGCACTCGGTCTTCGACTGCCGCCAATGGTGGTGTTCGACAACAAGAGTCCGGCCGAGCTGGCCCGTTACCTGCGGGCCGAACTCAGTGCCGACCTCGGCGATACGCGGCCGTCGACCAGCCAGACCGGCGGCCCGGACACGGTGAGCGCCCTCTTCCGCGCCGCCGTCTACGCGGACCGCCTCCCACAGGGTTTCGAATTGCTTACCGCGACCGCTGGCCTGCGCCCGAGCTTCGATTCGGCGGCCGACCTCGACGCGGGGACACAACCCCTGACTTTGGCGGAGGGGCCCGCGGATCCGCGCTTGGTCTGCATCAGCACGCCGATGGCGACCGGTGGCGTCTTCCAAACCGCCCGGCTCGCCGCCCGATTCCGCGACGTCCGCACCGTGCTCGCCGTCCCGCTGTCCGGATTCGCGCCCGGCGAGCCGCTGCCCGCCACCGCCGCAGCCGCCATCGAGGTGATCGCGAACAGCGTGCTCGCCGCCGCGGACGGGCACCCCTTCGCGCTGCTCGGCTACTCGGCGGGCGGCACCCTCGCCTACGCCGTCGCCGAATACCTGGAGACCGTGCGCGGCATACCGCCGACCGGTGTGGTGCTGCTCGACACCTACCGCAGCGAGGGCGGCGGCGATATCGGCATCGCGAAGGAACTCGTCTTCGGGATGCTGGACATGGAATCGGCGTTCGGCGGTTTCGACAGCGCGCGACTGTCCTCGATGGGCCGCTACGCCGATCTGCTGCGCGGCATGGCGCCGGGGCGGATCGCGGCACCGGTGCTGTTCGTGCAGTGCCTCGAATCGTTCTTCGCCGAACCCATGGACGCCGCCGACACCAGCTGGCAGGCCCAACCCTGGGACGCCACACAGGTGTTGCGACCCGTCGAAGCGAACCATTTCACCATGCTCGAATCCCAGGCGGGCGCGACGGCGGAGGTGATCGAGCAGTGGCTCGGCGCGCTGCCCGGCGCCGCCGCGACACCGCGATGAGGTAACGACAATGTCCACCGCACCCGCAGCCAAGGGCACCGTCCCCTTCGGTGAGTTCAACACCTGGTACCGCGTGACCGGTGAAAGAGGCAGGGACGCACCGGCATTGGTGGTTGTGCACGGTGGCCCCGGCAGCACGCACGACTATCTGACGAACCTCGCGGCACTGGCCGAGGACGGCTGGCCGGTGGTGCACTACGACCAGATCGGCAACGGCGGCTCCACCCACCTGCCCGACCGCGACGTCGCGTTCTGGACGGTACAGCTGTTCCTGGACGAGCTGGACAACCTGTTGCGCCACCTGGGTATAGCGGACAACTACGTGCTGTTCGGACAGTCCTGGGGTGGCATGCTCGCGGCCGAGCACGCCGCCGCCAGCCCGCCCGGGCTGCGCGGACTGGTGATCGCCGACGCGCCCGCCTCCTACCCGCTCTGGCGCGAGGAGATGAAGGTACTGCGAGACGCGCTGCCCCCCGGTGTCAACGACACGTTGCTGCGCAACGAGGCCGCGGGCACCACGCAATCCGACGAGTACTACGCGGCGATGAAACCCTTCTACGAGAAACACGTCTGCCGCCTCGTGCCGTGGCCGCGCGACTACCTCGCCTCGTTCTACGAGATCTACAACGACCCCACCGTCTACTACGCGATGAACGGGCCGAGCGAGTTCCACGTGATCGGCACGCTGCGCGACTGGTCGGTCGAGGACCGCTGCCCCGATATCGCGGTGCCGACGCTGCTCGTCTCCGGCCGCCACGACGAGGCGACGCCCGCGACGATGCGGCCGTTCGAGCAGCTCATCCCGGACGTGCGCTGGGTGCTGTTCGAGGAGTCGAGCCATCTGCCGCACCTCGAGGAACCCGAGCGCTTCCGGGTGGTGCTGCGCGAGTTCCTGACCGACCTCGGCTGATATCCGGGGGTATGGCTAGGGGCGCGTTAGGGGTTCTGAGGGTCGGTGCCCGCCGGGACACTGACACCGAATGGACATCTCTCGGCAGGCAGGACACGAACATGGAGATCGGCCGTAGCGCTGAACAAGCAATCGTCTTCCCGGGCATGGGGCCGACGGCCTTCGGTGACGTCGCGAAGTTCATGGTGGTCAACTCGTACGCGCGCAAGCTTCTCGCCGAGGCCGATGCCGTGCTCGGCTACTCGCTGCTCGACCGCTATCGCGAAACACCCGGCGACTACACCGAATTCGCGCAGGTCGCGTTCCTGGTGAACTGTCTGGCGCTGGCCGAGTGGGCGGCGGACTCGCTCGACGCCGAGGCGGAGCTGTGCGTCGGGCCGAGCTTCGGCGGCAAGGCGGCCGCGGTGCATGTCGGGTCGCTCAGCTTCGCCGAGGCGGTATGGATGACCGCGCGCTTGGCGCGTTGCCTCGACGAGTACTTCGCGGTCGAACACCGCGACGTGGTGACCCAATCATTCGCTCGCACACCGGAACACGTGCTCACCGAGGCGCTGGCGGAGCTGGATCGCGAGGGCGAATGGTACGAGCTGTCGTGCTACGTCGACCACGATTTCCACCTGGTGACGCTGCACGAGGACAGCGCGGAACGGCTGCGCGCGCGGTTGCGTTCGGTGGGCGGACTGCCGCTGTACGCGATGCGACCGCCGATGCACGCCAGCGTGTTCGGGCCGCTGCGCGATCGGGTCGAGGACGAGGTGTTCAGCCAGCTCGCCTTCGCCGACCCCAGTATTCCGGTGGTCGCGGATCAGGACGGGTCGATAGTGCGGACCGGGGCGCAGATCCGGGACATGCTGCTGGACGGTTTCGTTCGGCCGGTGCATTGGCCGCAGGTGTTGAATACGTTGAGCAGCAAGGGGATTGGCACCCTGCTGGTCGCCGGCCAGGACAGCATGTTCTCCAGGGTCGGGTGCACCACGCGCAACTTCGAGGTCGTCGCGGTGAACCCGAGGATGGCGATGCGGCCGCGTCGCCGGGTCGCCTCGTGAGGTCGTCGGGTCAGCCGGTGGGTGCGGTCATCTTGGTCAGCGTCGCCCACAGCACGTCGGGGGTCGCGAAGGTGTCCATGTTCAGCAGGTCGTCCAGGAATCGGACGTCGTACGCGTCTTCCAGCTGCGCGAGCAACTCCACCGTGCCGACCGAGTCGAGGCCGAGATCGCGCAGGTTTTCCGCGCCGTCGAGTGGCTCGTCGATGGACAGGAATGGCAAGAAGCCGCGCAGTAGTTCCTCGAATTTATCGTCCCACATAACTGTTCCCCGGTCGGCATAAGGGCGGCGGCAGGCAACGAGCCGGTTTCTTCGTCGTTACTTACCGTCCACCGTTTGTCGTTTCCATCGTGGCACGGCCGACGCCATTGCCGACCCCTATTTTCCACTAGGAGGACAATTGTGAACGAGCCGATCGTCAGGGGACTGCACACGAGATTCCTGCGCGGTCTCGCCGCCGCGCCGGACGGGGTCGCGATCCGTGTCGGCGCGGAGATGCTGAGCTACGCGGCCGTGCACGAGCGGGCGTTGGCGTGGGCGGGCGCGTTGGCCGATGCGCCGGTGGTCGGGGTGCTCGCGGACAAGGGGATGGTGTCCTACGTCGGGGTGCTTGCCGGGCTCTACGCGGGGGCGACGGTGGTGCCGTTGCCGCCGTCGTTTCCGGTCGAGCGAATCCGGCAGATGCTTGCGATAGCAGGGGTTTCGGCGGTGATCGCGGACGAGAACGGCATCGCGACGATGGCCGAGGCCGACTCGCGCGTCAGGGTGTTCGCGCCGGAGCACCCGGCGCTCGTCGACCCAGGACTGCGCATCCCCTTCGGCACCGCGCTCGCGCGACCGCGCTCGGTAGATGCTGCCGCGACCGCGTACGTGCTGTTCACCTCCGGTTCGACCGGGCGGCCGAAAGCGGTGCCGATCACCCACGGCAGCACCGAGCACTACTTCCGAATCCTGGACGAACGCTACGACTTCGGCACCGACGACGTGTTCTCCCAGACCTTCGACCTGAACTTCGACTGCGCCATGTTCGACCTGTTCTGCGGGTGGGGCGCGGGCGCGGCCGTGCACGCGGTGCCCGCTCAGGCGTACCGAAAGTTGCCGCAGTTCTTCGCCGAACGCGGGATCACCGTGTGGTTCGCCACCCCGTCGGCCATCGCGCTGGTCCGCCGCCTCGGCGGCCTCACGCCAGGGTCGATGCCGACGCTGCGCTGGAGCTTCTTCGCCGGTGAGGCGCTGCGCTGCGCCGACGTCGAGGACTGGCAAGCGGCGGCACCCCGGTCCACGGTGGAGAACCTGTACGGGCCAACGGAATTGACGGTCACCATCGCGGTGCACCGCTGGTCGCCGGACAGTTCGGGCGCGCTGGCGGTGAACGGGGTCGTGCCGATCGGCGCGATCCACGACGGGCACGACTACCTGCTACTCGACGGCGAGGACGACGAGGGCGAACTCTGCATAGCCGGGCCGCAACTGACCTCCGGCTACCTGGACCCCGCCGACAACAGCGGCCGTTTCCTCGAACGGTCCGGCCGGACCTGGTACCGCACCGGCGATCGGGTGCGACGGCTGGCCACCGGCGAACTGGCCTACCTCGGCCGCTTGGACAGTCAGATCCAGGTGCAGGGCTGGCGGGTGGAGCTCGGTGAGGTCGAGCACGCGGTGCGCGGCTGCGCCGGGGTGGCGGACGCGGTCGCGGTGGCCGCGACGCACAACGGCGCAACCGAACTCGTGGTGTTCTACACCGGTGCCCGACTGGCCACCGTCGAGCTGGCCAGGCAGGCACGGCAACGGCTGCCGCATGGAATGGTCCCCAAGGAATTCCGATATGTGGATGAATTCCCGTTGAATACCAACCGCAAGGTCGATCGCGCGCGGCTGGCGCGGGTCGCAGCGGGCAATTCCGCATTAGGGGTCGGCCGCACGGTTTAGGGGTGGGTACGCACGCCCGATAGTCGATAGCCTTCCGCTGTCGGCGTGAATTGCCGGCCGATACTCTCATTGTCGAAGAACACCGGAATTGGCGACATGATGCGACCGCATAACAAACGTGTGTCCGACTTATTGGACGAGGCCGTTGCCGAGACGCCGCTGCACCGCGCGGTCACCGACTCGGACGGCAGCTTGACCTACCGCGCCCTCGCCCAGCATCGCGATGCTTTCGCGGAATGGCTTGCCGAACAAGGGGTTTCGCGCGGCGACCGGGTGGTCGTACAGCTGCGCAGCCGCCGCGAGCTCGTCGCGATGTTCTATGGCTGCGCGCGGCTCGGCGCGATCTTCGTGCCGCTGAATCCCGCGATGAAGGAATTCCATCTCGCGTCGGTGCTCGGCAATGCCGAACCCGTGCTCGTCATCGCCGAGGGGGCGGCGGTGGCGCCGCTGCGCCAGCTCGCCTCGGTGCCGGTGCACGACCTCGACGAGCTGTGGCCCGAGGTGCGCGCCATCGTCGGGCGCGGTGCGACCGCGGATCCGGACGGACCAGCGGCAACCGACATCGCCGTGCTCGTCTACACCTCGGGCAGCACCTCCGCGCCCAAGGCGGTGACCTGCCCGCACGCCCAGATGACCTTCGCCGCATGGTCGATCAACGCGGTGCTGCGGTATCGCGCCGACGATGTGGTGTTCTGCCGCTTCCCGCTGTCCTGGGACTACGGCCTCTACAAGGTGCTGCTGTCCTGCCTCGGGCGCTCGGAGCTGGTCCTCGCCGGGGAGGAATCCGATCTGCTGCTACTGCGCCGGATGCGCGAGGTCGGCGCCACCGTCGTGCCGATCGTGCCCTCGCTGGCCGCCATGATCGTCACCCTGGCGCAGCGCGAATCGGTGGCGCCGCCGCCGGTCCGGATGTTCACCAATACCGGTGCCGCGCTGCCAGCCGCAACCATTTCCGCACTGCGCGAAGCGTTTCCGGGCGTGCGGGTGGTCCGGCAGTTCGGCCAGACCGAATGCAAGCGCATCTCGATCATGCCGCCGGAACAGGACGACACCCGCCCGAACTCGGTCGGCCTGCCGCTGCCCGGCACCGAGGTACGCATCCTCGACCACGACGACAACGAGGTGCCCAGCGGCGAGGTCGGTGAGATCGTCGTCGTCGGACCCCATGTGATGCCCGGATATTGGCGCGCGCCGGGCCTCTCGGCGGCGACCTTCGAGCACGACGAACGCTCCGGCCTGCTCCGGCTGCGCACCGGTGACTACGGCAGCCTCGACGCCGACGGCTACCTGTACTTCGAGGGCAGGCGCGATGACATGTTCAAGCGCAAGGGCATTCGGATGAGCACCCTCGAAATCGAGGCCGCCGCACTGGATATCCCCGGCGTCCATACCGCCGCCGTGCTGCCCCCGGACAACGGGCGCGATCTCACCATCTTCGTGACGACCGACCTCGGACCGCACGTGGTGCTCAAGGAGATGGCGCGACGGCTCGAGCCCGCCAAGGTGCCCGCGAGCTGCCGGATCGTCGACGAGCTTCCGCTCACGCTGCACGGCAAGCACGCACGGCAGGCCTTGGTCGCGATGCTGAACGAGCCGAGATGATCAGCCACGCCGAGCTGGCCGCCGAGTTCGGCACTCCGCTCTACGTTTACGACCTCGACGAACTCGCGGCGGCCCGCGACGAACTGTTCGCCGCGCTACCGGAAGAGTTCGAACTCTTCTACGCGCTGAAGGCCAATCCACATCCTGGCATCGTGCGCGAGTTGCGCACCGGCGCGCGGTCCTGCCGAGCCGAGATCAGCTCGACCGGCGAACTCACCGCCGCGCTCGCGGCCGGATTCACCGGTGCGGATTGCCTTTACACCGGACCTGGCAAGACCGCGGGCGAGCTCGCCGAGGCGATCGGGCACGGCGTCCGGCTGTTCTCCACGGATTCGGTGACCGATGTTCGCCGCGTCGGTGCCGTCGCGACCGCGCATGGCGTGGTCGCGGACTGCCTGCTTCGCGTGAACAGCGTCACGGCCAGCGCCGCGACGAGCATCCGAATGACCGGTGTCCCTTCGCAATTCGGGTTCGACAGCGAGACCTTGATCGAACTGCTTCCCGCGCTGCGCGAGGTGCCTGGCACCCGGTTGGCCGGGATGCACTTCTTCCCGCTGAGCAACGCGGACGAGGCCAGCCTGATCGGGGAGTTCCAGCACACCATCGCGACCGCGGCCGAACTGGCCGCGGCGGCCGAACTGCCGCTGCGGTATCTGGACATCGGTGGCGGCTTCGCCGCGCCCTACGGCGTGCCCGGCGAGCGCGGTGCCTATCCGACGCTGCGCGGCGAATTGGCCGTCGCGCTGGATAAGTACCTGCCGAGCTGGCGGGCCGGGCGGCCACAGATCGCGTGCGAATCCGGCCGGTTCCTGGTCGGCGCGAGCGGCACGCTGGTGACCCAGGTCAGCAACGTGAAGATCAGTCGCGGCCGCAAGTTCGTCATCGCCGACGCGGGCATCAACACCTTCGGCGGTATGTCGGGCCTCGGTCGTCTACTGCCGGTAGCCGTTGGGCTGGCACCGGATTCGCGCGGCGAGCAGGCCAGCCTGGTCGGTCCGCTGTGCACGCCGGGCGACGTGCTCGGCAGGCATATCGCGCTGCCGCCGGTCGAGCCGGGCGATCTCCTGTCGGTCCCCAACACCGGGGCCTACGGGCCGACCGCCAGCCTGCTGATGTTTCTCGGCAGGCCGGCGCCGATGGAGGTGCTCGTGCGCGGGGACCGGGTCGTCTCCGCTTCCCGCATCGATTACCGACGCGTCGAGCACGTTCTGCCAGCGAAATTCGAGAGTACGGAGGGTATCTGAGTGGAGCAGCCCGAAACCGGTGACCCGATAGGGGCCGAGATGTCCGTGCTGACGCCGGGGCGCCGCACGGTGGTGATCAGTGGCACGGTGTCGGACTCGCACACGTGGAATCTGGTGTATCTGCAACTGTTGATCGAGGAACTCGGCTTCCACACGGTGAACCTCGGACCGTGCGTTCCGGTAGCGGTGCTCGCCCAGGAATGCCGCGAACTCACGCCAGTGCTGATCGTGATCGGCAGCATCAACGGACACGGCCACCAGGACGGCATGCGGCTGATCGAACACGTGCGCGCCGACGCCGTGCTCGCCCAGATCCCGGTCGTGATCGGCGGCAAACTCGGCATCGCCGACGACGGCGTCGAGCAACGCGCACGAGCACTGACCGCCGCCGGATTCGACGCGGTATTCGAGGACGCGGCCAGCAGCATCACCGAGTTCCGCGACTTCGTCCACGCCATCACGACGCCGACGCGGGTGGCGGCGCAAGAACTGGAAATCCAAGCATGAGTGGGCAATTCGAGCACCCACCGGTCGACTTCGGGGAGTTCGTCCGGCGGACCGCTGGCAGCGGCGGGTTGGTGGTGCAGCCGCGGATGGGCTTCGGTGATCCGCCGGCCATGCGCGCCGGACTGCGCGCGACCAAGGATGCCGAGGCCGACACGGTCGGCACGATCACCCTGGACAGTTACACCAGGGTCGGCGACCTCGCGGCGGTCGATCGCGCACTGCGGGAGAAGCGGGCGCTCAACGGATATCCGATCGTCAATTACGACAAGGCGACAACGGCGGGTGTGCTGGAAGGCATTCGGGGCGAAGACTTTCCGGTCCAGGTGCGGCACGGCTCGGCGGTGCCTCTCGATATCTTCGCCGCGTTGGCCAGGTCGATGCTCAACGCCAGCGAAGGCGGACCGGTTTCCTACTGCCTGCCATACGGCCGGACCCCGCTGGCCGCCTCGGTGGGTAACTGGGCGGAGGGCACGCAACGCTTCGCGGGCCTGCTCGAACTCGGCGTCGAGCCGCACCTGGAGACCTTCGGCGGCTGCATGCTCGGGCAGCTGTGCCCGCCGAGCCAGCTGGTGGCGATCAGCTTCCTGGAGGCACTCTTCTTCGCGCAGTACGGAATTCGCAGTCTGTCGGTCAGCTACGCGCAGCAATCCAGTTTCGCGCAGGATGTCGAGGCGGTGCACGCGCTGCGCAGGCTGTGTGGCGAGCTGCTGCCGACCGAGAACTGGCACGTCGTCATCTACGCCTACATGGGCATGTATCCGATGACCGACGGCGGCGCCTACCTGCTGCTCGGCGAGGCCGCGAAACTCGCGGTGCGCACCGGCGCGGCGCGCCTCATCGTGAAGACGGTCGCGGAATCGCGGCGCATCCCCACCATCGCCGAGAACGTGGCCGCGCTGGAACACGCCGCGCAGGTCGCGCGCGACACGACGCCGGATCCGAACGATCCAGGCGACTCCGAGACCTACCTGGAAGCGCGTGCGCTGGTCGACGCCGTGCTCGACCTGGATGCCGACATCGGGCGCGCGCTGTTGCGTGCGTTCGAGCGCGGCTACCTGGACATCCCGTACTGCGTGCATCCGGACAATCACGGGCGGACCCGCAGCTACATCGACGACAACGGCTGGCTGCGCTGGAGCGAGCTCGGGTCGCTGCCGTTGCGTCGCGCGGCGGGCACCAAGCAGCCGCGCACAATCACCTCCGCCGGGCTGTTGAACGACTTGTCCTATGTCCGAAGGAAATTCGACGATCAAGCGTGGGCGGAGATCGAATACCAGCGGCCGGACGAGGCGACACCCGTACCGGCGGACGACAGTGCGCTCGCGCCGCGCTCCTAAGGGCATCTAGGGGTGTGGCCGGGTGTTTCGCTTTCCTGACAAGAGTTTTCGGGTTGCCGTGGAGTGCGCAGAATGAGTGAGTCCAACAGAAGTCAGTCCGAACTCGAGCGTGGTCGGTGGGCGGACCGATTGCGGGCCTTGCCGATTCCCGAACAGCGGCGGGCGCTGGTCGCGCTCGTCTGCGCACAGGCGAGCGTGGTGTTGCGCGCGGTGTCCAAGGACGACACCGAGACGGTGGACACCGAGCGGGCCTTCCGCGAGCAGGGTCTCGACTCGCTGGGGCAGGTGGCCTTGCAGGCCGGGCTCAGCGGGACAACCGGTCTCGCGCTGCCGCCGACGGTGGTGTTCGACCATCCGACCCCTACCCGGCTCGCGGAGTTCCTCCGAACCGAGTTGCTCGACTTGACCATCGTTGACCCGTCGTTGCCCGTGCTCGGTCCTGCGGTGCTCGACGAGCCCGTCGCCATCGTCGGCATCGGCTGCCGGTTCCCCGGCGGCATCGATTCGCCGGAAGCCTTGTGGCAGTTGCTGATCGACGAAGGTGAGGTGCTGTCCGGGTTCCCCGTCGATCGCGGGTGGGACCTCGCGACGATGTTCGATCCGGATCCGGCGGCGGTCGGCAAGAGCTATGTCGACCGGGGCGGCTTCCTGGACACCGCGACCGAGTTCGACGCCGAGTTCTTCGGTATCAGCCCGCGTGAGGCGTTAGCGATGGACCCGCAGCAGCGGGTGACCTTGGAGACCGCGTGGGAGGCATTGGAGCGGGCCGGAATCGATCCGTTGTCGTTGCGCGGCAGCGACTCCGGCGTATTCATCGGCGCCGAGGTACACGAGTACGGGGTGCGCGTGCACGAGGCGCCCGCGGGCCTGGACGGCTACCTGATGACCGGCAACGCGCCGAGCGTCGTATCGGGCCGGGTGGCCTACTTCCTCGGCTGGACCGGGCCAGCCATCACGGTGGACACCGCGTGCTCCGGCTCGCTGGTGTCCTTGCATCTGGCCGCCCAGGCGCTGCAACGTGGCGAATGCTCCCTGGCACTGGTCGGCGGTGTCGCGGTGATGGGCAGTCCCGGCATGTTCACCGCGTTCAGCAGGCAGCGTGGACTCGCGCCGGACGGCAGGGTGAAGGCGTTCGCCGCCGCCGCGGACGGCACCGGATTCGCCGAGGGCATCGGGCTGCTCGTGGTCGAACGGCTGGCCGACGCGCAGCGGCGCGGCCATCAGGTGCTCGCGGTGGTGCGCGGTAGCGCGGTCAATCAGGACGGCGCGAGCAACGGGCTGACCGCGCCGAGCGGGACCTCGCAGCGTCAGGTGATCCGGCGCGCGCTGGCCACGGCCGGGCTCACCGGGGCCGAGGTGGACGCGGTCGACGCGCACGGCACCGGCACCATGCTCGGCGATCCGATCGAGGCGAGGGCGATCATCGCCACCTACGGTCAGGGACGGCCGGACGGGCAGCCGCTGTGGCTCGGCTCGGCGAAGTCGAATCTCGGGCACACTCAGGCCGCGGGCGGGGTGGCCAGCGTGCTGAAGATGATCTTGGCGATGCGTAATGGCTTGTTGCCGAGGACATTGCACGTGGATGCGCCGTCACCGAATGTCGACTGGTCGGCAGGGCAGGTCGAGCTGCTGACCGAGCCGGTTGCCTGGACGGGTGGTGAGCGGCCGCGCCGGGCCGGGGTGTCGGCGTTCGGGATCAGTGGGACCAACGCGCACGTCATTCTGGAGGAACCGCCCGCGCCGGTGAGCGAGCCGATGCCCGCTAGCGCGTCGGTGGGTGTGTGGCCGGTGGTGGTGTCGGCCGCGAGCGAACAGGCGCTGCGCGATCAGGCTCGGCGGTTGTCCGCCCACCTGGGTGAGCACACCGTGGCCGACCTCGGGTTTTCGCTGGCGACCAGTAGGGCTTCGCTGGCGCACCGGGCCGTTGTCGTCGCCGAGGACCCGGCCGAGCTCCGGCGCGGCCTGGATGCGGTGGCGTCCGGTGTGCCCGCGGCCGGTGTGTTCACCGGTGCGCCGCCGACCGGGCGGCTCGCCTACCTCTTCACCGGGCAGGGCAGCCAGCGGCTCGGGATGGGCAAGGAACTCAGCGAGCTCTATCCCGTCTTCGCCAAGGCCCTCGACGCGGCCGTCGGCTACCTGGATCTGCAGCTCGACCGTTCGCTGTGGGATGTGCTGTTCGCCGAGCCGGGGTCGCCGGACGCGGCCCTGCTCGACCAGACCGCGTACGCGCAGCCCGCGCTGTTCGCGATCGAGGTCGCGCTGTTCCGGCTGCTCGAATCCTGGGGACTGCGACCGGATTTCGTGGCCGGGCACTCGATCGGTGAGCTGGTCGCGGCGCACGTGTCCGGTGTGCTCTCGCTGGAGGACGCGGCGACCCTCGTCGCGGCGCGCGGCCGGTTGATGCAGGAACTCCCGGCGGGCGGGGCGATGGCGGCGATCGCGGCCAGCGAGACCGACGTGCTCGCGCGGCTGACCGGCCAGGTCGGCATCGCCGCGATCAACGGTCCCGAGGCGGTGGTCGTCTCCGGTGACGCGCGGGCCATCGACGCGTTGCTCGCCGAGTTCGCGGCGGCGGGGACGAAGACCCATCGGCTGCGGGTGAGCCATGCCTTCCACTCGCCGCTGATGGAACCGATGCTCGAGGAATTCGGCCGCATCGCAAGGGTTTTGACCTACTCCGTGCCGGAGATCCCGATCGTCTCGAACGTGACCGGTATGGCAGCGCATGCCGAGGATCTGTGCCGTCCGGAGTACTGGGTGCGGCATGTCCGGGCCGCGGTGCGGTTTCGTGACGGTATCCAGTGGTTGGCCGATCAAGGCGTCAGTACGTTCCTCGAAGTGGGGCCCGACGCGACGTTGTCGGCCATGGGCCGGGAGTGTCTCGCGGTCGGAAATGCCACCGCGGTAACGATTCCGACGATGCGCCGGGACCGGGCGGAGAGCCGCGAGCTGGTTTCGGCGGTGAGCCATGCGCATGCGCGCGGGGCCACGCTGGATGGTGCCGGGGTGTTCGCGGGCTCGGGCGGACGGCTGATTGCCTTGCCCACCTACGCGTTTCAGCGTCGGCGCTTCTGGCTGGCGCAGGCCGCCGGTTCCGCCGACGCCGCGAGCGCCGGCCAGCTGCCCGCCGAGCATCCGCTGCTCGGCGCGGTGGTCGAGCTGGCCGGGTCGGACGGGGTGCTGTTGACCGGGCGGTTGTCGCTGCGGTCGCAGCCGTGGCTGGCCGATCACGTCATCGCGGGCAGCACGCTGCTGCCGGGTACCGCCTTCGTCGAGTTGGCGCTGCGCGCCGGTGACCAGGTCGGCTGTCGGTACCTCGTGGAGGTGACCCTGGACGCGCCCCTGGCAGTGCCCGCCGACGGCGCGATCGTGGTGCAGGTCGTGGTCGGTGCGGCGGACGCTGCCGGACATCGGGCGGTCGAGGTGTACGCGCGCCAAGACGGTGCGATGGTGGACGAGGAATGGGTGCGGCACGCGAGCGGTGTGCTGGCTCCCGCCGGTTCCGGCGAGCCCATCGAACCGATGTCCGCGGCGTGGCCGCCGAGCGCCGAACCCGTTGACCTCACCAATTGGTATGCGGCGCTTGCCGAACAGGGCTACGGCTATGGACCTGCCTTCCGCGGTCTGCGTGCCGCGTGGCGTCGGGGCAGCGAGGTTTTCGCGGAGGTGTCACTCGCGCCGGAAGCGGCGGCGGATGCCGCGGCGTACGGTTTGCATCCAGCGCTGCTCGACGCCGTGCTGCACGCGACCGACCTGGTTTCCGACGACCCGGTCGGCACGGTCACCCGGCTGCCGTTCGCCTGGACCGGCGTGTCGAGGTATGCGGTGGGGGCGTCATCGTTGCGCGTCCGGATCACGCCGAACGGGACAGACGCGGTGGCCATCGAACTCGCCGACGCGGCCGGATTACCCGTTGCGACGGTGGATTCCTATCGCACGCGGCCGCTGCCCGAAGGGCATCTGCGGACGGGCGGGTATGCGGCACAACCGTTTCGAGTGGACTGGGTCGCGGTGGACCGGGCACCCAATGGCGGGCAGCGGGATTCGGTGGTCTACCGCTGTCCGAGCACGCCGGACGGTGGTGTCACGGTGGCGGTCCGCGCGGTGTCGGTCGCTGTGCTCGCGGAGCTGCGGGCGTGGTTGGCCGACGAGCGTTCGGCGACAACGGCTTTGGTCGTGGTGACGCGTTCGGCCGTCGCGGTGCGGCCGGGGGAGCCGATTGATCTGGCGCAGGCTCCGGTGTGGGGGCTGGTGCGCGCCGCGCAGGCGGAGCACCCGGACCGGTTCGTGCTGGTGGACTCGACGGACGCGGATGCGGCGATTCTTGCCGCGGTGGGGTCCGGCGAACCCGAGCTTGCGGTGCGGGATGGCGAGATCCTGGTGCCGAGGCTCGCGATGGTGCCGCGCCCGGCGAAACCGGCTGCCGTGCCGTGGAATTCGGTGGGCACGGTGTTGATCACCGGCGGTACCGGTGGGGTCGGTGCGCGGCTGGCCAGGCATCTGGTGTCCGTGCACGGGGTGCGGCACCTGGTGCTCGTCAGCAGGCGTGGCATTGCCGCCGCGGGCGCTGTCGATCTGCGCGACGAGTTGTCCGCCGTGGGTGCCGAGGTGGTCGTCGCCGGGTGTGACGTCGGCGATCGTGCCGCACTGGCCGCGCTGCTGCGGCAGATCCCCGCCGAGCATCCGCTGACCGCCGTGGTGCACGCGGCCGGTGTGCTGGACGACGGCCTCATCGCGGCAATGACACCGGAGCGCCTGGACACCGTATTCCGGCCGAAGGTGGACGCCGCCTGGCATTTACACGAACTGACTCGCGGCCTCGACCTGTCCGCGTTCGTGCTGTTCTCGTCGACGGCGGCCCTGCTCGATGGCGTCGGACAGGCGAATTACGCTGCGGCCAACGGGTTCCTCGACGCATTGGCGACGCACCGTGCGGCTATCGGCCTGCCCGCCACCGCGCTGTCCTGGGGTTTGTGGCCGGGCGATGGTATGGCGGCCGGGCTCGACGCGGCGGCCCTGCGCCGGATCGAACGCCTCGGCCTGCGCACGCTGACGGTCGCCCAGAACTTGGAGCTGTTCGATGCCGCGCTGGCTGGTAACGAGCCAGCCGTCGTTCCGGTGCGGTTCGACCCGCGCGCTCTCCCGGCCAACCCGCCGCCGGTAGCCCGTGCGCTGGTTCGGGATTCGGTGCGGCGGGCCGGTTCCGTTGCGCCCGTCGAAGATTCCTCGCTCGCGCGCCGGCTGGCCGAGGTGCCGGAATCCGAACGGGCACAGCTACTTCTGGAGCTGGTGCGCACGCAGACGGCGGCGGTGCTCGGCCATGACAGTGGCGCGGAGGTCGGGCCGGACCGGGCGTTCACCGAGATCGGCTTCGACTCGCTCGCTGCGGTAGAACTGCGCAACCGGCTCAACACCGACACCGGACTTCGCCTCACCGCGACAATGACTTTCGACTATCCGACGCCGCGCGCACTGGCCGGTCACCTGGCCGGTGCGGTCTCCGGTGTGCGTCCCGCGCCGACACCGCGCAAGCCGGTCGTCACGGCACCCGCGGATGAACCGATCGCGATCGTCGGCATGGCGTGCCGGTACCCCGGTGATGTTCGCTCACCGGAAGATCTGTGGCGACTTGTCGCCGACGGCAGGGACGTCATCTCGGACTTCCCCACCGATCGAGGCTGGGACCGCGACGTATACGACCCGGAGCCCGGCAAGCCGGGCCGCAGCTACTCGCGCGAGGGCGGATTCCTTTACGACGCGGCGGAATTCGATGCCGGGTTCTTCGGGATCAGTCCGCGTGAGGCGCAGGCGATGGATCCGCAGCAGCGGTTGCTGCTGGAGATCTCCTGGGAGACCTTCGAGCGGGCCGGTATCGACCCGCTCTCGGTCCGCGGCACCGAGACCGGCGTGTTCGCCGGGGTGATGTACCACGACTGGGGTCTGCGGCTGGGACCGCTGTCCGAGGAGCTGGCCGGCTATCACGGCAACGGGAGCCTCGCGAGTGTGGTGTCCGGGCGGGTGGCCTATGCCCTCGGCCTGGAGGGTCCCGCGGTGACCGTCGATACCGCGTGCTCGTCGTCGCTGGTGGCGATGCACTGGGCCATGCAGGCGCTGCGCCGCGGTGACTGCGGATTGGCGTTGGCCGGTGGCGTGACGGTGATGTCGACGCCGGACACCTTCATCGATATGAGCAGGCAGGGCGGACTCGCCGCGGACGGGCGCTGCCGGTCGTTCGGTGCGGCCGCCGACGGCACCGGGTGGGGTGAGGGCGTCGGGATGCTGCTGCTCGAGCGGTTGTCCGATGCTCGCCGCAACGGGCACCGGGTGCTCGGCGTCGTGCGTGGGTCGGCGGTGAATTCCGACGGTGCGAGTAACGGTCTCACCGCACCCAATGGTCCTGCGCAACAACGGTTGATCCGGAACGCGTTGGCCGGGGCCGGGTTGGCACCGGCGGACGTGGACGTGGTCGAGGGACATGGCACCGGGACACGGCTCGGCGATCCGATCGAGGCGCAAGCCCTGCTGTCCACCTATGGGCAGGAGCGGCCAGTGGACCAGCCGCTGTGGCTCGGCTCGATCAAGTCGAACATGGGTCATACCCAGGCCGCCGCTGGCGTGGCCGGGGTGATCAAGATGGTGATGGCGATGCGGCACGGGGTCATTCCCCGCACGCTGCACGCGGAAACGCCGACGCCGCAGGTGGATTGGGAATCGGGTGCGGTCGCGGTGGTGACCGAGTCGATGCCGTGGCCGGAGGCCGGTCGGCCGCGCCGGGCCGGTGTGTCGTCGTTCGGGATCAGCGGGACCAATGCGCACCTGATCATCGAGCAGGCGCCTGTTGAAGAGCGGGTCGTCGCGCCGGGGCCCGCGCTGGTCCCGTGGGTT
Organism: Nocardia sp. NBC_01499; assembly: GCF_045040275.1. Classification (NCBI taxonomy): domain Bacteria; kingdom Bacillati; phylum Actinomycetota; class Actinomycetes; order Mycobacteriales; family Nocardiaceae; genus Nocardia; species Nocardia sp. NBC_01499. The sequence continues at coordinate 9,276,362 of NZ_CP109426.1, forward strand.
GTTTCCGGGCGGACATCGGATGCCTTGCGCGATCAGGCTGCTTCGCTGCGGACCTATCTGGATGTGTTGCCGGACACCGAGATCGCCGATGCCGGGCGCTCGCTTGCCAGGGCTCGTGCCGCGCTCGAACATCGGGCTGTAGTGCTGGCTGACGGGCGAGACGAGTTGGCGGAAGCGTTGGCGGCGGTCGCGAACGGCGCTGGGGCGGTGGTTGATTCGGTGCATGACGGCAAGCTCGCGATGCTGTTCGCCGGTCAGGGCTCGCAGCGTCTGGGTATGGGACGTGAGCTGTATGAAGCGTTTCCGGCATTCGCGGCGGCCTTCGACGCTGTCGCGAAGGAACTGGATACACAGTGGGAGTTGCCATTGCGTGCGGTGGCGTGGGGTGCCGACGAGGATCTGCTGAACCAGACCGGGTACGCGCAGGGTTGCCTGTTCGCGGTCGAGGTCGCGCTGTTCCGTCTGCTCGAATCCTGGGGTGTGCGAGCGGATTACGTGGCTGGACACTCGATCGGCGAACTGGCTGCCGCACACGTGGCCGGGGTCTTGTCGTTGCCCGACGCGGCGCGGTTGGTGGCTGCGCGCGGCCAGCTGATGCAAGCCTTGCCCGTGGGTGGGGCGATGGTGGCCGTGCGAGCGAGTGAAGCCGAGGTGCTCCCGCTGTTGACCGAGGGCGTTGAAATCGCGGCGGTGAACGCGCCGGGCTCGGTGGTGCTGTCCGGTGCCGCCGAGCAGGTGCTCGCCGTCACCGAGGGGCTGCGAGCGCAGGGCCGCAAGACAACTCAGTTGCGGGTCTCGCACGCGTTCCACTCGGCGTTGATGGCGCCGATGCTCCAGGAGTTCCGCGCTGTCGCGGAGACGATCGAGTATCAGACACCGACGGTGCCGATCGTGTCGAACCTGACCGGGCGCGTTATCGCGGAATTCGACGCCGACTACTTGGTGCGGCACGTGCGGGAAACCGTCCGCTTCGACGACGGTATTCGATACCTCGAATCACAGGGCGTCACAACATTTCTCGAACTCGGTCCGGATGCGACGCTGTCAGCGACGGCCGCCGAATCGATCCGGCCGGAGGTCGCGATGATTCCGGTCCAGCGCAGCGACCGGGCCGACGCCCGTCAACTCGTCACCGCCCTCGGGCGGGCTTGGGCGCGAGGCGTCGGCGTCGATTGGGCCGCCTACTTCGGCACCGGTGCCACGGTGGATCTGCCGACCTACGCGTTCCAGCACAAGCGCTACTGGCTCGACACCGATGGCGGTGCCGCACGCGGCCTCGGCGCGGTCGGCTTGGCCGCGGTCGATCATCCGTTGCTCGGTGCCGCCGTCGCGTCACCCGACGCGGACGAGGTGGTGCTCACCGGGCGGCTGTCGATCGATGCGCAGCCGTGGCTCGCCGACCACGAGGTACTCGGCAGCATCCTGCTTCCGGGCACCGGGTTTGTCGAACTCGCTTTGCGCGCAGGCGAATTGGTGGGCTGTCCAGTCGTCGAGGAATTGACTCTGGAGACGCCACTCGTCGTGCCGCGCTCGGGCGGTGTGGTGCTGCGCGTCGTGGTCGGCGGGCCGGACGACTCAGGTGTCCGCCCGGTGCGCATCCACTCTCGCGGTGACGATCCGGAACTGCCGTGGGTGCGACATGGCGCGGGGCTATTGGTGCCCAACGCCGCGGCACCGGCATTCGACCTCACCGAGTGGCCGCCGCGGGGTGCGACACCGATTCCGGTGGACGGCGTCTACGACAGGCTCATCGATCGCGGCTACGGATACGGTCCGACGTTCCAAGGCCTTCGGGCCGCGTGGCGACGAGGGGCTGATGTGTTCGCGGAGGTCAGCCTGCCGATCGACGCGGTAGGGGAGGCGGCTCGGTACGGCCTGCACCCCGCGGTGCTCGATGCCGCGATGCACGCGGACCTGCTCGACGAGTCGGGTGCGGCGACCGGCGACACCTTGCTGCCGTTCTCTTGGAGCGGCGTCACGGTGCACGCCACAGGTGCGTCTTCGGTACGGGTACATCTGCGCCGAGTTCGCGGCGATGAGGTATCGGCCATCTTCGTCGCCGACGACGCCGGTCGGCCTGTTGCGACTGTCCGGCAACTGGTTTCGCGACCGGTATCCGCCGACCGGATCAGCGCGGCGGCCGGAGTCACCGACGATCTGTACCAGGTGAGTTGGCTACCGATACCCACCGGACCGCTTGCCCCGGAACCACTTTCGGCACCGGTGATCGCCCGGATCGAACGGCCGCGGACGGACGTGCCGACGGCGGCGCACGCGGCGACTCGGCACGCCCTCGGACTCGTTCAGGACACCCTGGCTGAGGGAACAGGACGGCTCGCGGTCGTGACCACGCACGCGGTCGCCGCGGCACCCGGCGACGACATCGATCCCGGCCAGTCCCCGGTGTGGGGCCTCGTCCGCGCGGCGGAGGCGGAGAATCCAGGCAGGTTCGTGCTGGTCGACGTCGACGGGTCTACGGCATCGGAGGCGGCACTGGCCGCCGCGGTGGCTTCGGGCGAACCAGAGCTGGCATTGCGCGACGGAGTGGCGACCATGCCACGGCTCGCCCGAATGTCCGGCGGGAGCGGTCATGCGCCGTGGACCACCGAAGGCACGGTGCTGATCACCGGCGGGACCCGCGGGCTCGGCCTGATCCTCGCCAGGCACCTGGTGCGAGCCCATGGCGTCCGGCGGCTGCTGCTGGTCGGTCGCAAGGGCCTCGCCGTGCCCATCGTGGACACGCTGACCGCCGAATTCGCCACGCACGGAGCGGAAGTCGTCATCGCCCCCTGCGACGTCGCCGATCGCGACGCCCTCGCAGCGCTGCTCGCTGGCATCCCGGACGCGCACCCGCTCACCGCCGTGGTGCACGCGGCCGGGGTGGCGGACGGCGGACTGGTCGGCGGACTCGACCCGGACCGGGTCGACGCGGTGCTGCGCCCCAAGGTGGATGCCGCCTGGCATCTGCACGAACTGACCAGCGGACTGAAACTCGATGCGTTCGTACTGCTTTCGTCGGCAGGCGGCCTGGTACTCGCATCCGGTCAGGGCGACTACGCGGCCGCCAATGTCTTCTTGGACGCGCTGGCCGAGCATCGTCGGCACGCGGGTTTGCCCGCCACCGCTTTGCCATTCGGAATGTGGGCGGTGAACACCGGCCTCGGCGGCGAACTCACCAAGGCCGATCTGGATCGAATGCGCAGACTCGGCACGCCCGCGCTGACCGTCGAGGAGGGCTTAGCCCTGTTCGACGCCGCTCTCGGCGCCGAGACAACCGTCGTCGCGCCGCTGCGGATCGACCCGATCGCGCTGCGCGCACGACAGGACAACATTCCGGCCCTGCTGCGCGGTCTGCGCCGCGAAAACACCCAGCGCCCTGCGAGTTCCAGCGGATCGGGCGCAGGGCGCCGCGAGCTGGCCGGGCTGACCCCGGCCGAACGGCAGCGTCGCCTGCTCGACCTGGTCCGCACCCATGCCGCAACGGTGCTCGGACACGCTGGCCCCGCTGCCGTCGAGCCGGACCGCGCGTTCCGTGAGCTCGGATTCGACTCGCTCGCCGGTGTCGAACTGCGCAACCTGCTCGGCACGGCGACCGGCCTGCCGCTGCCGGCGACACTCGTCTTCGATCATCCGAATGCCGCTGCGGCGGCCGCATTCCTGGCGACTCGATTCGCCGGAGACACAGTCGAGACGACGACGCCAGCGGTTCCGATCGCGCGCGGTGCCGATGAGCCCATCGCGATCGTCGCGATCAGTTGCCGATTCCCCGGCGGCGTCAGCAGTCCCGAGCAGCTGTGGCAGCTCGTGGCCGAGGGCCGCGACGCGGTCGCCGACTTCCCGATCGACCGCGGGTGGGACATCGACGCACTGTACGACCCGGAGCCGGGAACACCGGGCAAGAGCTACGTGCGCAACGGCGGATTCCTTTACGACGCCGCCGAATTCGATCCCGAGTTCTTCGGCATCATGCCGCGCGAGGCGATGGCGATGGACCCGCAGCAACGACTGCTACTGCAGGCATCGTGGGAAGCGTTCGAACGGGCGGGCATCGATCCGTCCTCGATGCGGGGCACGCGTACCGGGGTTTACGCGGGGATCATGTACCACGACTACGGCAGCCGATCGGCGGAGGTGCCCGACGAACTCGCGGGCTATCTCGGCAACGGCAGCGCGGGCAGCATCGCGTCGGGCCGGGTGGCCTACAGCCTCGGTTTGGAAGGCCCGGCGGTGAGCGTTGACACCGCGTGCTCGTCGTCGCTGGTCGCCTTGCACATGGCGTGCCAGGCATTGCGCGCTGGCGAGATCACCATGGCACTGGCGGGTGGTGTGACGGTGATGCCGACTCCAGGCATCTTCGTCGACTTCAGCAGGCAGCGCGGCCTGGCTCCGGACGGCCGGTGCAAAGCGTTCGCCGACGCCGCGGACGGGACCGGCTGGGCCGAGGGCATCGGTTTGCTGCTGGTGGAACGGTTGTCCGACGCGGTCGCCAACGGCCATCCCGTGCTCGCCGTGGTGCGTGGCAGTGCGATCAATTCCGATGGCGCGTCGAACGGGTTGACCGCGCCGAACGGTCCGTCGCAGCAACGGGTGATCAGGCAGGCGCTCGCGGCGGCCGGGCTCGAGCCCGCCGATATCGACGCGGTGGACGGGCACGGCACCGGCACCACACTCGGCGATCCGATCGAGGCGCAGGCACTGCTGGCCACCTACGGGCAAGGGCGACAAGAGGATCGGCCGCTGTGGCTCGGCTCGATCAAGTCGAACATCGGACACGCCCAGGCCGCCGCGGGGGTGAGCGGCGTGATCAAGATGGTGCTGGCGATGCGGCACGGGATATTGCCGAAGACATTGCATGTCGACGAGCCGAGTAAGCAGGTCGACTGGGCCGAGGGTGCCGTCCGGCTGCTGACCGAGCCGGTCGAGTGGGCCGTCGAGGGTCGGCCACGGCGGGCCGGGGTGTCCTCGTTCGGACTCAGTGGAACCAACGCGCACGTGATCCTCGAGCAGGCGCCCGTTGTCGCTGTGCCGCAACGTGATCCGGCACGGGAGCGGCCCGCGCTCGTTCCGCTGGTGTTGTCGGCGCGCACTGAGGCGGCGTTGCGGGAACAGACGGACCTGTTGCGCGCACACCTGGCGGCGAGCCCGGATCTGGTCGATACCGCGTTCTCACTCGCGACCACGCGGGCTCGGTTCGAGCACCGGTCGGTGCTCCTGTCCGCCGACCATGAGGGGGTCGGCGGACAGTCGGCCACGGTGCTGTCCGGTGTCGCCAAAACCGGTGGCCGCACGGCATTCCTGTTCTCCGGGCAGGGTGCGCAGCGGCCCGGCATGGGGCGCGAACTGTATGCCGCGCACCCGGTGTTCGCCGAGGTGCTCGATGAGGTGTGCGGGCGATTCGACGCGCTGCTCGACCAACCGCTGCGCGAGATCCTGTTCGCCGCAACGGAATCGGCGAACGCGCGACTGCTCAACGAGACCGCGTACACCCAATGTGCGCTGTTCGCTTTCGAAGTCGCGCAGTACCGGCTGCTCGAATCGTGGGGCCTTGTTCCCGATGTGCTGCTCGGACATTCGATCGGCCAGCTGGCCGCCGCGCACGTCGCCGGGGTGCTTTCGCTGCCTGACGCGGTGACCCTGGTCGCGGCGCGCGGCCGGTTGATGCAGTCGCTGCCGAGCGGTGGGGCCATGGTCGCCGTGCGCGCCACCGAGGCCGAGGTAGTACCGCTGCTCACCGCCGAGGTCGGTATCGCCACGGTGAATGAGCCTGGCTCCGTGGTGATCTCGGGCGCGGGCGATCAGGTGGCGGCGATCGCGGAGACGCTGCGGGCGCAGGGCCGCCGGGTCACCGAGTTGCGCGTATCGCATGCGTTCCATTCGCCGTTGGTCGAACCGATCCTGGATGAGTTCCGGCGCGTCGCCGAAACCGTGGCCTTCCACGCGCCGTTCATTCCCGTTGTCTCGACGCTGGGTGGCGAACCGCGGGATCTGACCGCACCCGAGTACTGGGTTCGGCATGTGCGCGAAGCGGTTCGGTTCGCCGACGGCGTGCGCGCGCTGGGCGCGACCAGGTTCGTCGAGATCGGGCCGGACAGTGTGCTGAGTGGATTGGTCGAAGCCTGCCTCGACGGTGACGAGCACCTGGTCGTGGCGCTGTCGCGGCGTAACCGGCCCGAGCCGGAAGTGTTACTGGAAGCGCTGGGCGCACTGCACATCGACGGTGCCGAGGTGGATTGGGCGCGGTTCTTCGCCCCGGCCAAGCCGGTGCGGGTCGAGTTGCCGACGTATCCCTTTGCCCGCCAGCACTTCTGGCTCGACATGCCGACCGCCGCTCCGGCCGACGCCACCGGCATCGGCCAGGCCGCGGCCGGGCATCCGCTGCTCGGCGCGATCGTCGTGTCACCCGAGGGCGACGGCGCGGTGCTCACCGGGCGGTTGTCCCTGGAAACCCACCCGTGGCTGGCCGATCACAACGTGTTGGGCACGGTACTGCTGCCCGGCACCGGCTATGTCGAACTCGCGCTGCGGGCGGGCGCCGAGGTCGGCTGTGAGGTCATCGAGGAACTGATCATCGAGGCGCTGATGCCGCTGCCGGAGCAGCGGGGCACCGCGATCCAGGTGGTGGTCGGCGCCGCGGACGACGAGCAGCGCCGAACGCTGGCCATCTACTCGCGGGTCGAGGACGCACCCGCCTACGTGCCGTGGACCCGCCATGTCTCCGGGGTGCTGCGCGCGCAAGCGGCGCCAGAGACGATCGATGTCGGCTACCGCGAATGGCCGCCCGCCGCAGCCGAACCCGTCGACATCAGCGATGTCTACGACTACCTCACCTCGGAGGGCTACCACTACGGCCCGATGTTCCGTGGTCTGCGGGCCGTGTGGCGGCGGGGCACTGAGATCTTCGCCGAGGTCGCGCTGCCCGAGGACGCGCGCACCGAGGCGGCTCGGTTCGGTATCCACCCGTCGCTGCTCGATGCCGCGCTGAGCGCGACCGACTTCCTGAACGGCCGCACACCACAGGATGTCGGTGCGTCGCAGCTGCCGTTCTCCTGGGCCGGGGTGCGCCTGCACTCCGGTGGCGCGGCCGGGCTGCGCGCCCGAATCGCCTGGGTCAGTTCGGATTCGACGGTCGGCTCGGACGCGGTGCGGCTCGACCTGTCGGACGCGGGCGGCACGCCGGTCGCGACGGTGGAATCGTTGGTGGTCAGGGCGGTGACCCCGGATCGGGTCGCGGCGGCGGCCGCCGCTTCGGTCGGTAGCAGACAGCGGGACTCGCTCTATCGGGTCGGCTGGAGTCAGCTGCCGCGCGGCACCGCGGGCATGGCGGACGCGCCACCAATGGCTGTGGTAGGTAAGGAGATTCCCGGATTGACAGTGCCGGTGTTCGCCGATCTCGCGGCCTTGACCACCGCGCTCGACACCGGGGCGGTCGTGCCCGAACTGGTGCTGTTTCGCTGCCCCGAACTGCCGGGCCCGGACGTCCCGGCCGCGGTGCGGTCGGTGCTGGACAACGTCCTCACCGTGCTGCGCTCCTGGCTCGCCGACGAACGGCTGACACCTTCGCGGCTGATGCTGCTCACCGAGGGTGCCGTCGCGCTCGACGGCGCGGCCGCCGAACTGAGCCAGGCACCGGTGTGGGGTCTGGTTCGCTCGGCCGAGCAGGAGAATCCGGGCCGATTCCTCCTGGTTGACACCGACGAGGGCTGGGAACCGGCGCGACTTGTACCCGTGCTTGCCGCGATGGGCGAGCCCGAACTCGCGGTGCGCGGCAGCGACATTCGCGCGCCCCGGCTCACCGGCATCCCGGCGGGCGACGCCGACGGCACCGCCACCTGGGACCCGACCGGCACCGTGCTGGTGACCGGCGGCACCGGCGGACTCGGCGCGCTGATCGCGCGCCACCTCGTCACCGTGCACGGCATCCGGCACCTGCTGCTCACCAGCCGCCGCGGCCCGGCGGCACCCGACGCACTGCGGTTGAGCGACGAGCTGACCGAACTCGGCGCCGAATGCGCCGTCGTCGCCTGCGATGTGGCCGACCGGACCGCGCTGGCCGACCTGCTCGCGGGCATCCCGGCCGACCGGCCGCTGCGCGGGGTCGTGCATACCGCGGGCGTGATGGACAACGCGCTCATCGGGTCGCTGTCGCCCGCGCAGCTGGACCGCGTGCTGCGCCCGAAGGTCGACGGGGCGTGGCACCTGCACGAGCTGACCAAGGACCTGCCCCTCACCGCGTTCGTCCTGTTCTCCTCGGTCTCCGGGCTGGTGATGGGCGCGGGGCAGGCGAATTACGCGGCGGCGAACCGATTCGAGGACGCGCTGGCCGGCTACCGGCGCGCGGCCGGCCTGCCCGCCACCGCGCTGGCCTTCGGGCTGTGGACGACCACGACCGGGCTCGGCGGCGCGAGTGTCGACGCCGGTCGCGAGGAAAAGCGGATGGCCGATCTCGGCCTGCCGCCGATGTCCTCGGCGGAGGGGCTGGTGTTGTTCGACGAGGCGGTGCGGCTCGACGCCGCGGTGCTGGTGCCGATGCGGGTGCACGTCGCGGCACTGACGGCGGCGAATGATGGTGTGCCGCCGATGCTTCGGGAACTGGCCAGCTCCGCGACCCGTCGCCAGGTGCACGCGAGCGGGCGGACGGCGACCGGCGGTACGAACGGGGCGGGCGCGGTGTCGCTGACCCAGCGGCTGGCCGGTCTCGATGCCGAGGCGGGCACGGCCGTGCTGCTCGATCTCGTCCGCACGCATGTCGCGGCGGTCCGGCATGCCGAGCCGGAATCGCTGGACATGGGCTTCACCGAGATGGGCCTCGACTCACTTGCCGCGATCGAACTGCGCAACCGGCTGCAATCCGCGCTCGGTATCCGACTGCCGGCCACCATGATGTTCGACTATCCGAACCCACGGGTGCTTGCCGGGTATCTGCGCACCGAGCTGTTGCCCGACGGTCCCGCCGCGGCGCCGCCCGAACCGGTGACCCCGGCGCCGGAGCGGATCGCGGCCGTCGCGCACATGACCATCGACGACCTGGTCCGCGCCGCGCTCGCGGACGATACCGAAACGGAAAGGTGAGGTCGTGGATGTCTCCGTCGAGCAGCTGGCCGAAGCCCTCCGCCGAACGATGGTGGACAACGAGCGGCTGCGCGCCCGCAACGCCGAACTGACCGATGCGGCCGCCGAACCGATCGCCATCGTGGGGATGGCGTGCCGCTATCCCGGCGGTGTCAGCACGCCGGACGGGCTGTGGCAGCTGGTGCGTGACGGCGTCGACGCGGTCGGGCCGTTTCCGACCGACCGCGGCTGGGACACGGCCGGGCTGTACGACCCCGAACCGGGCAAGGCGGGTAAGAGCATCGCCACCGAGGGCGGGTTCCTTTACGACGCAGCCGATTTCGACGCGGCGTTCTTCGGCATCGCGCCGCGTGACGCGCTCACCATCGATCCGCAGCAGCGGCTACTGCTGGAAACCGCGTGGGAGTCGATCGAACGGGCGGGCATCGATCCGAGCTCGTTGAAGGGAAGTCGCACCGGGGTTTTCGCCGGGGTGATGTATCACGACTACGGTCTCGGCAGCAGCGATGGCAGCCTGGTCAGCGGCCGGGTCGCCTACACGCTCGGGCTGAACGGTCCGGCGATCACGGTGGACACCGCGTGCTCCTCGTCGCTCGTCGCGATGCACTGGGCCGCCCAGTCGCTGCGGCAGGGTGAATGCTCGCTCGCGCTGGCCGGTGGGGTCACCGTGATGACGACCCCGGACATGTTCGTCTACTTCAGTACTCAGCGTGGGCTGGCCAAAGATGGCCGGTGCAAATCGTTTTCGGCGGCGGCGGACGGCACCGGATGCTCCGAAGGCGCGGGAATGCTGCTGCTCGAACGGCTCTCGGACGCCGAGCGCAACGGTCATCCGATCCTCGCGGTGCTACGCGGCAGTGCGGTCAATTCCGACGGCGCCTCCAGCGGCCTCACCACCCCGAACGGACCCGCACAGCAGCAGGTGATCCGCCAGGCGCTCGCCTCGGCCCGGCTGCGTCCCGCCGAGGTCGATGTGGTCGAAGCGCACGGCACCGGAACAACACTCGGCGATCCGATCGAGGCGCAGGCCTTGCTCGCGGTCTATGGGCGTGAGCGCGACCACCCGCTGTTGCTCGGTTCGGTGAAATCCAATCTCGGCCATACGCAGGCGGCCGCCGGGGTGGCGGGCGTGATCAAGATGGTGCTGGCCATGCGGCACGGGTCGGTGCCGGGGATCGTGCATCTCGCGGCACCGAATCCACACGTGGACTGGGACTCCGGTGCCGTCGAGCTGGTTACCGAGACGCGGCCGTGGCCGGTGACGGAGCGTCCGCGCCGGGCCGGGGTGTCGTCGTTCGGGATCAGCGGGACCAACGCGCACGTGATCATCGAGGGGTATTCCGGTATCGAGGCGCCGCAGGTGCGGGATGGGGCGTTACCGGCGGTCGCCTGGGTGCTGTCCGCCAAGACCGCGGAAGCTGTACGGGCACAGGCGAAAACGCTCAGTTCGTTCGTGACTGCGCGGCCGGAGCTCGAACCGGCTGATGTGGCATTGTCGCTGGCGAACTCGCGGACGCAGTTTCGGCATCGTGCCGCGGTGACCGGTGTCGATCGGGCTGAACTGCTGCGCCGCCTCGACGGTCTCGCTGCGGGGGAGTTGCCCGCGGACGCGGTGTTCGGCACTGCCGGTGAAGGCTCGACCGCTTTTCTGTTCACCGGTCAGGGCGCACAGCGGTTGGGGATGGGACGGGAGTTGTCGGCGGCGTTCCCGGTGTTCGCCGAGGCGTTCGATGCTGTTGTCGCGGAGCTGGACTCGCGGCTGGCCGGGTCGTTGCGTGCGGTGATGTGGGGTGCTGATCCCGCGTTGCTCGAGCAGACGATGTGGGCGCAGGCGGGTTTGTTCGCCTTCGAGGTCGCGCTGTTCCGGTTGCTCGAATCCTGGGGTGTACGGCCGGATTTCGTTGCGGGTCATTCGATCGGTGAGTTGACGGCGGCGCATCTGGCGGGGGTGCTGTCGCTGGCGGATGCGGCGCGGTTGGTCGCGGCGCGTGGTCGGCTGATGCAGGCGTTGCCGCCGGGCGGGGCGATGGTGGCGGTCCAGGCGACCGAGGCGCAGGTCCGGCCGCTGTGCACCGGCGCGGTGGCGGTTGCGGCGGTGAACGCCCCTGGGGCGGTGGTGCTTTCCGGTGTCGCCGACGAGGTGTTCGCGGTGGCGGACCGATTGGCGGGGGAGGGGCACCGGACCACTCGGTTGCGGGTTTCGCATGCCTTCCATTCCGCGTTGATGGAACCGATGATCGCCGAATTCCGGGCTGTCGCAGCGGATATCGGGTACGCGGCACCGAAGATTCCGCTGTTCTCCACCGTCACGGGTACGCGGGTCGACGGGGTTTCGGTGGAGCACTGGGTGCGTAATGTCCGCGATACGGTCCGGTTCGCCGATGCGGTTCGGTCGCTGGCCGACGCGGGGGCGACTCGGCTCGTCGAGGTGGGGCCGGACGGCGCGCTGACCGGACCGGCGCGGCAGTCCGCCGATGCCGACACGATCGTGTGCCTGAGCATGCAGCGGCGGAACCGGCCGGAGCCCAGCACCGCGTTGGCGGCGCTCGCGGCATTGCACACTTCGGGGGCATCCGTCGATTGGTCGGCCTATTACGGTCGGCGTGGGCGGGTCGAGTTACCGACGTATTCGTTTCAGCGCCGGAGGTATTGGCTCGATCAACCCGGTTCCGTCGACGCGTCCGGTCTTGGCCAACGGCCCGTTGCCCACCCGCTGCTCGGCGCGGGGATCGAGGCACCCGATACCGGTGGTGTGGGGTTGACCGGCGTGCTGTCGCCGGAAATCCAGCCGTGGCTTGCCGATCACGCGGTGTTCGATCGAATCCTGTTCCCTGGCACCGGTTTCGTGGAGTTGGCGGTACGTGCGGGCGATGAGATCGGCTGCCCGGCGGTCGCGGAACTCATCCTCGGTGCGCCCCTGATCTTCCCGGCGAGCGGCAGGGTCGCGGTCCAGGTGGTGGTCGACGGCGCCGATGCCGCTGGCCGTCGGCCGCTGCGGATCTTTGCCAAAGCCGATCTGCCAGGTGCCGCGCAACCATGGACACTGCACGCTACCGGCGTGCTCGCCGCGGAAGTACGAGCGGCAGTCAAGGAGACGACCGAATGGCCGCCCGCCGACGCCGTGCCCGCCGATCTGTCCGGTGTCTACGAAACCCTGCTGGATCAGGGATACCGCTACGGACCGACCTTCCAGGGATTGCGCGCGGCATGGCGGCGCGGCGACGAGGTGTTCGCCGAAATCGCACTGCCCGCGACCGCATCCGCCGATGCCGCCGCCTTCGGCCTGCATCCGGCCCTGCTCGACGCGGCACTGCATGCGTGGAGCGTCACCGAGGACCCCGATCGCCCGAACACCGAATTGCCGTTCTCCTTCGGCGATGTCGCCCTGCACGCGACCGGCGCGACCGCCGTACGGGCAACGCTGCGGCGCGACGGCGGCACGATGTCCTTGGCGTTGCGAGATCCGTCGGGCACACCCGTCGCGACCATCGACGCCATCACCTTCCGTCCGGTATCACCGGAGCAGTTGACGTCCACGCCGGACACCGGCGACCTATGGCAAGTGCGGTGGTCGCCTGCCGCGGTCGTGCCGAGGGTCGTGTCGTGGTGCACATGGGAGGTGTTGGCCGAGACTGCCTCTGCGCCGGAAGTCGTTGTGCTGGAATGTCGAACACCTACGGGTCCGGTGCCTTCCGGGTTGCGTAGCGTCCTGCACGCCGTCTTGTCGACGATGCGCGCGTGGTTGGCCGAATCACGGTCCGCCACCTTGGTCATTGTCACCAGGAACGCCGTGGCGACCAACGACCACGAGGACCTCGACGTGTGCCAGGCGCCGGTCTGGGGCCTGGTGCGTGCCGCACAGGCGGAGAACCCCGGCCGGTTCGTGCTGCTCGACCTCGCCGCCGACGCTGACCTCGCCGCCGACGCTGACCTCGCCGCCGACACCGACCTCGCCACCGCCGCGCCGCTCGCGACCGCCGTATCGCTCGCGACCGCCGCGCCGCTCGCCACCACCGTCCCGCTCACGACCGCTGTCCCGCTCACGATCGGCTCCGGCGAGCCGGAACTGGCCGTCCGCGCCGACGCCGTGCTGGTGCCCAGGCTCGGCCGAGCCACGGCCGCCGCCACGCTCACGGAGTTCGACCCGGACGGCACGGTGCTGGTGACCGGCGGTACCGGCGGCCTCGGCGCACTGATAGCGCGACACCTGGTGTCCGAGTACAAGGTTCGCCATCTACTACTGGCGAGCCGCCGCGGCCCGTGCGCGCCGGACGCGGCCGCCCTGCGGGCCGAGCTGGTCGCGGCAGGTGCCGAGGTCACCGTGGCGGCCTGCGATGTCGGCGACCGGGACGCACTCGCGGCGCTGCTTGCCGCGATTCCCGCCGCACATCCATTGACCGCCGTCGTGCACGCCGCGGGTACCTCGGACAACTGCCTCATCGATGCGATGACACCGGACCAGATGGACGTGGTGCTCGCACCGAAGGCTAACGCGGCGTGGCACTTACACGAACTCACTCGCGATTCGGCCCTCACCTGCTTCGTGCTGCTGTCCTCCGCGGCCGGTCACGTCCTGCCCGGCGGGCAGGGAAACTACGCCGCCGCCAATGTGTTCCTCGACGCACTCGCCACCCACCGCAGATCCCTTGGCCTGCCAGCGGTTTCGGCCGCCTTCGGTTTATGGGACGTGCGTACAGGTTTGACACAAGAACTCGACGAGGTCCAGCGCAGGACGCGAGCCCAGGGTTTCCCCGCACTCCCGGTCGACGAGGCGCTTGCCCTGTTCGACGCCACACTGCGCACCGACACCGCGGTGACCGTGCCGCTGCGAGTCGACGCCGCGGCATTGCGCACTCGCGAGCACGACTTACCCGCCCTGCTCCGCGACGCGGTCCCCGCGGCCGCGCGACGCACCGTCCACACCAACACGACACCGGATCCCGTACTCCGCGAGGAACTTTCGGTGATGAGTCGAGCGCAACGGGAACGCGCCATCGGACAGCTGGTCCGGACCCAGGTGGTAGCCGTCCTCGGTCACGACCGTCCGGACGCGATCGAGGTCGACCAGAAGTTCCACGACCTGGGATTCGACTCGCTCAGCGCGGTCGAACTCCGCAACAGACTGGCCGCCGCCACCGCCTGCGCATTGCCGCCGAGCCTGGTATTCGACTACCCCTCGGTGGCCGCGCTGGCAAAACACCTGCACGAGACGATGTTCGGCGTCGACAACCCCGACGATCTCGCCGAAGCGACGGCGAGCGAGCTGTTCGCCATCCTGGACAAGGAACTCGGCGGCTAGTGGGCGACCGCCGCCTGCTTGATCTGTTCCAGCACCGCCGCGACATGGTCGGTGAGAAAGAAGTGCCCGCCGGGGAACACCGTCAACTCGAACCCGCCACTGGTGTGTCCTTCCCAGGCCTGCGCTTCATCGAGCGTCACCTCAGGATCTTCGTCACCGGTCAGTACCGAGATCGGGCAGGCCAGCGGCGGTCCCGGCCGCATTCGGTAGGTCTCGGCGGCCTTGTAGTCGCCGCGGATCGTCGGCAGGATCATGCGCAGCATCTCCTCGTCGCCGAGGACCCTGGCGTCCGTTCCGCTCATCCGGCCGATCTGCTCGATGAGCGCGTCATCGCCGTAGCGATGCACGTACTCGTCGCGATGCGTGGACGGCGCCCTGCGGCCGGACGCGAACAGCGTCAGCGGGGTCACCCCCTCGGCCTCGAGTCGGCGCGCGACCTCGAATCCCAGTGTGGCGCCCAAACTATGGCCGAACAGCGTGACCGGCCGGTCCAGCCACGGCGCGAGCTGCTCGACCACCAGGTCGGCCAGCTCGTGGATGTCCTCGACGCACGGCTCGTTGCGCCGCTCAAGCCGTCCCGGATATTGGATCGCCAGCACGTCGATCGCGGGTGACAACGCGCGCGAGACCGGAAAGTAGAAGGTGGCCGAGCCCCCGGCATGCGGGAAGCAGATCAGCCGGGTCGCCGCGTCGGGCGCCGGATGGAATCGCCGAACCCACGCACCGGTTTCGGCGGACGTTTTTACCGTGCTCATTCGTCATCCCTCTCCACAGCTCGGCGCACCGCGCCACTTCGATTCAAGCCGGTATCACCGAGGGTTCGCTAGTGCGCGCGGCCCCACCGCCGCGATTACAGGGCCGCCCCTACTCCGCCGTACGAATCGTATGGCGGAGTAGGGGTTCGATCAGGCGTCGACGTCACCGCCGGGCACCGCGTTGTTGTGCAGCGCGAGGCCGGTGGGCAGGTCGGCCCTGCTGTTGACGCCGAGCTTGCGATACACCTTGGTGAGATGCTGCTCCACCGTGCTCACCGTGATGAACAGCCGCCTGCTCACCTCACGGTTGGTGTGGCCTAGCGCGGCAAGCTCGGCCACCCGGCGCTCGGCCTCGCTGAGCCGAGGCACCGGCTCGTGCCGTTCCTCGACGACCGACGTCCGGATCGGCTTGGTCCGTTCGCGCGTCAACTGCATCACCATCGCCCCGGAGCGATAGGTCTTCATCTCCTGCGCGGCCCGCCGGGCCAGCGCGCGCGCCTGCTCGAACTCGCCGAGCTGCTGATGCGCCTGGCTCAGCTCGGACAGCGCCCGCGCCAGCTCGAGCCGGTCGCCCGGCCCTTGCAGACACTCGACGGCCTGTTGCAGGAACGCCGCGCGCTGCGTCGGACCGCTGCACGCGGCAAGCACCCGCAGCGATACTCCTCGGGTCCGTGCGTCGAGCGGAGTCTGCTGGCTCAACTGCTGTTTCACCAATTCCCGTGCCACCGCGGCATGCCCGAGGCGCAGGTTCGCCTCGGCCAGATCCACCCGCCACGGCACCAGCACCGGCACGTCCAGTGCCCACTCCCGCATCAGCCTGCCGCAGGTCTGGAAGTCGCTGATGGCCGCGAGCACCCGGTCCTCGGCCAGGTAGTACTGACCGCGGGCATGCAGGTACATCAATCCGTTCACCGTGCCGAACATCGCCTGCGGGACCGGATGCCGGGCCGCGGCCGCCGCCGCGTCCATGTTGTTCATCGCGGTATTGGCCAGCAGCATCGTCGTCAACGGGCCGCTGATCAGCACGCCCCAGCTCTCGGTCGGCAGCAGGGCAAGCGCGGCTTCGGCCTGAGCCGCGGCCGAGGCGAGTTCGCCGCGCCGGAAGGCGATGCCGGAACGCAACGCGCTCAGCACCGCCCGCCAGGTGATCGCGTTGTGCCGCAAGGCATCCCGGATGATCTCGTCGCACCACCAGATCGCCCGGCCCACCTCACCCCCGGCCACAAGCGTCATGATCGCGGCCGCGACCGACTCCAGTTCGATGTCGCCGAGCTGGCAGCTCTGCAGGACCTGTTCGGCACTTGCCGTCGCCGCATCGCTGCCACCGTGCGTCAGCACCGTGCTCAGCGTGTTGGTCGCCGTGGTCCACGGTTCGGCGCTGGTCCGGGACGGGTCGCCGAAATCGGGCAGCCGCGCGTGCGACGGACCGTAGAACCAGAGCCTGGCCACCCGTATCTGAGCGGCCGTGTGCGCGTCGTCGGGCCCGAGCGATTCCGAAAGGACCGCAAGCGATTTGGCGACCATCTGCTCGTCGCCGGTCCACAGCGCGCAGCGCAGCACCGCGACGACGGGCCGGCCGCGCAGCTCGCCCCGTTCCAGCGCGGCACGTAGCGGTGCGGCATGTCTGATGGCCACCGATGGATTCACCCGCCATGTCACGAACACGAGCGTGCCGGTGATCTCCAGTCGCTCATGGTCATTGGTGACCGCGGTCAGCGCGAGTTCGAGGCAGCGTGCCGCCGCGTCGCTGTCGTCGGTGGCCAATGCCTGATCGGCGGCGTCGCGCAGCACCTGGACCGCCCATGAGCCCGGCACACTGTCCGCCGCGAGCAGGTGGGTGGCGACCGCGCCGGAGGGTGCGGCGCGCTCGTAAAGCATTTCGGCGGCGCGCAACTGTAGCTGTGCGCCGTACTCGGCCGACAGGCTGGCGAGTACCGCCTCCTCGGCGACCGGATGACGATAGTTGCCCTCGCGCAGCAGGCCGGCGGAGGTCATGATGTCGATCGCCTGCTCGACGGCCTTCTGCTTGATTCGCAGTATGCGACTGATCATTTCGGGCGTGCCGTGCGTGCCGACCACCGCGATGGCCTGCGCCACATCGAGTAACTCCGGCTCGAGGCGACGCACGGACGCGAGCACCGCCTGGCCGAACGCGGCGCCCACCGCGAGCAGGCCGCAGTCGCTCGCGGCACCGCAGGACCGCTCGCGGCTGCGGTGGTCCTCGATCAGCCCCTCGACCAGCATCGGATGGCCGCCGGTCAACTCGTGCGCCGCGGTGGCGAGCCGTTCGGCGGTCGCCGCGTCCATCCACTGCGCGAACGCCTCGGTCACCCCGGCCACCGACCATGGCGCCAGCGTCAGCTGGCGATGCGGATGCAGGATGACCTCGGCCTGGCCCGCGGGCCAGCTCGGGTTGTACGGCGCGCGCTCGGTGACGACGAGCAGGATCCGCGAGGACGTGATGCGCCGCTGCACCGAAAGCAGTAGCTGCAAGGACCAGTCGTCCACGAACTGCAGGTCGTCGACGCAGATGACGACCGGTCGCGTCCTGGCCAGATTTACCAGTTCAGCGCATATCTCGTGGACAGTGCGGGCCTGCGCGTGGCGGACCGCCGCGCTGTCCGGCCGGCCGGTGCCGAGGAACGGGTCGGCGACCACCAATTCCGTGATCCGCTCGACGGTATTTTCCGGCAATCCGGGACTGGTGAACAGCTGGTCGATGATCCCGGTTTGAATCGAATGTTCGGCTCTCGATCCGGCCGCGTACAACAACCACGCTCCGGACTCGACAGCATGATGAGCGAATTTACCGAGTAATTCCGTCTTGCCGCTCGCAGGTGCCCCCTTGACGAGAACGAGCTGGCCGGAACCTTCCATTATCTCACTAAGCGAATTCAATAGGTATTCTAAAGCGGTGAAAAAGGCCAGGAAGGCCACGTTTCCTCCTCTGAACGTGCCCGTGCCCGTGTTTCGGCGGGCGTCCATTCGGCCGACGCCCGCAGGATCACCGCGGAGTCGGCCGATCGATCTTCAGGCCACCCCCGTCGAACCGGCCGAAGTGCGCTACCGCGCCCCTACGCGGTGCTACTGCCTCAGCCGGTGAACGCTCACCTGTCTTCGATAATCGCGTTACTGGTCGATGAGTATCGGTGCGGATTGATTTCGTTGGACACGGCTCACTGCCTCCCTATCTAGCCGGGAAATCACATGGCCCGCCAATCCTCGACACCTTTGTTGAATCACGGCCAGTACGCGTGAACTGCGCGGACCACGATCACCAAGGCTGCCCGTAGCGTCACAGCCATGTCAACCCGCCAAAACCGGGGGCTGAACGCTGGGAGTCGGCTGTGGGTGGCAACCGCGCGGAATGATCTGGATTCTTTTGGTTGACGCATCACTATGTTGCTTGGGCGTAACACATACCGCAATCCGGCATCGCCATTTTGTCGCCTGCGCAGACAGCGGAATGGCCGAATGGCTCGGCACCCTTGCGCGGTGCCATTTTGAACGTAGATACAGGGGTTGACCAGTGGGTGGATCTGTTCGAGGATCAACGACGAGGCACGACGGTTTTCCTTGCCTGGCTCGGAGCGGGTGCTGTGATTTGGCTGCGCGGATAGGAACACTGTGGTGCGGGAGCGTCCGGGGGAGATCGTTGAGTAATACAACGCCCGGCTGGTCAGCTGATCTCGGTGAAGTCGTGCAACTCGCGATCGCGGAGCTGTTGGTCGCGGACTCGCCGCGCGTAAAAGGGGAGAACGCGGCGCACGTGCGCATGCTGGCCGAATCACCGGATGATTTGCCGCCGATCCTGGTGCACCGGCTGACGATGCACGTCATCGACGGACGGCATCGACTGAAGGCGGCGCAATTGCGTGGCGACAGCACGATCACCGCGGTGTTCTTCGACGGCGAGCCGAGAGAGGCGTTCGTCCTAGCAGTGAGACTCAACATGACCCATGGTCTGCCCTTGTCGCTCGCCGACCGGAAAGCCGCTGCGCTGCGGATAGTTTCGCTTTATCCGGAATGGTCGAATCGGGCCATCGCGGCCGCATCCGGCATCTCGGACAAGACCGTCGGGGTGATCCGCCGCAACGCCACTGCGGAAATTCCGCAGTCGACCGATCGGATCGCCCGCAACGGCGTGCTGCACCGGGCGGGCAGCCGGGAGGGGCGGCTGCGGGCCGCCGCACTGTTCGTCGCGAACCCGGTCGCCTCGACGCGGGCCGTGGCCACGGCGGCCGGGATATCCGCGACCACCGCCAAGAATGTCCGAGATCGGTTGCGCCGCGGCGAGGATCCGGTGCCGCCGCGTCAGCGGGCCGCCGAGCAGGTCGAGCGGCAGCGCGCTGAGTCCGCCGAGCGGCAACGCGTGGAGTCTGCGGAACGGCAGCGCGTGGAGTCCGCCGAGCGGCAGCGCACCGAGCGGTTCGAACGCCGCGCCGAGCCTGCCGAGCAGCGCGCCGACACCACTATGCGGAACGTGAATGCCGCTGTGGCACAACGTCGCTGGACGCCAGACCTGACGCCGATCGTGCAGCGGCTTCGTAGCGACCCCTCGCTGCGTTTCACCGAATCGGGCCGTGTCCTGCTGCGCTGGCTGGAGGCGTCGGCCGCGGCCATCGCCGAACGCGACAAGCTCGCGGCCAACCTGCCTGATCACTGTGTGCCCGCCGTCGCCGCGCTCGCGCAACAGTATTCGGAGGAATTGCGGCAATTCGCCGCGGTGCTCAATCGGCGGATCGCCGACGCGTCCTGATTCGCGTCACCGACTCCACATCCCGGGCGGTCGATAGCCGCCCGGTCGTTGCCATGCTACCGATTCGGCCGGAAACTGTTGTCCTGCCGCATTGTTCGAATGGCTGAGGCAGATAAGCAGGACCGCGATCAACGCCGCCGTATCCGCCTCGGACGGCGCACCGGACAGCACGGATATCGAACCGACTACGGGCTGGTTCACATCGGCGGGTTCCCGTGCTTGCGGGCGGGCAGCTCGGTGCTCTTCGCGCGCAACATGGCCAGGGCATCGACGAGGACCGACCTGGTCGACGCGGGATCTATCACGTCGTCGACCAACCCACGCTCGGCGGCGTAATAGGGATGCATCAATTGCTGCTGATA
The DNA here is from genome assembly GCF_045040275.1 of Nocardia sp. NBC_01499. NCBI lineage: Bacteria > Bacillati > Actinomycetota > Actinomycetes > Mycobacteriales > Nocardiaceae > Nocardia > Nocardia sp. NBC_01499. The sequence goes on from NZ_CP109426.1 coordinate 9,296,606, forward strand.
TTCCTTGATGCGTTGGCTGCGCGTCGATTCCGGGTCGGACGCCTGCGCGATCTCCTTGCGGAACACCACGTTCGCGGCACCCGCCGCACCCATGACCGCTATCTCGTTGGTCGGCCAGGCGAAGGACAAATCGGCGCCGATCGACCTGGAATCCATCACGATGTAGGCGCCGCCGAACGCTTTGCGCAAAATAACCTGCACGCGCGGGACGGTGGCATTGCAGTAGGCGTACAACAGCTTCGCGCCGTGTCGAATGATGCCGCCATGTTCCTGTGCGGTGCCGGGCAGGAATCCGGGCACATCGACAAGCGTCACCAAGGGAATGCTGAACGCGTCGCACATCTGGACGAATCTGGCCGCTTTCTCCGACGCGTGGATATCGAGCACACCGGCCAGCACGGCGGGCTGGTTGGCGACGACGCCGACCACGTGCCCGTCCATCCTGGCCAGTCCGCAGATAATGTTTCGCGCCCAATGCTCGTGCACCTCGAACAGTTCGCCGTCGTCGACGATCTCCTCGATCACCGGGGTGATGTCGTAGGCGTGATTCGGATTGCTCGGAATCAGGTCGATCAGCGCGTCGTTGCGCCGATGCGGCGGGTCGCCACCGCGCCGCACCGGCGGCAGCTCCCGATTGTTGGACGGCAGCAGGGAAATGAGGAATCGGACCTCGGCGAGGCACTCCGCCTCGGTGTCGTAGGCGAACGCGCACGCGCCGGAGATACTGCTGTGCACCTCCGTGCCGCCGAGCTCATCGTGGGTCACCTCCTCACCGGTCACCGACTGCACGACGTCGGGCCCGGTGATATACATCTGCGCGATACCGCGGACCATGAACACGAAATCGGTGAGCGCGGGGGAGTAGGTCGCGCCGCCAGCGCACGGGCCGAGCATCACGCTGATCTGCGGTATCACTCCGCTGGCCCGCACGTTGCGCGAGAAAATGCCGCCGTAGCCCGCCAGCGCGCTGACGCCCTCCTGGATGCGCGCGCCCGCCCCGTCATTGAGGCTGACAATCGGCGCGCCCGCCGAGTGCGCGAGGTCCATCACCTTGTGGATCTTCTCGGCGTGCGCCTCCCCGAGCGATCCGCCGAAGATTCGGAAGTCGTGCGCGTAGACGAAAACCGTTCTGCCGTAAACGGTTCCCCAGCCGGTGACGACGCCGTCGGTGTCGGGCCTGCGATCCTCGAGATCGAATCCGGTGGCCCGATGCCTGCGGAACTGTTCGATCTCGCGGAAGCTGCCGTCATCGAAGAGCAGCTCGATCCGTTCCCGGACCGAGAGCTTGCCTCGGACCCACTGGGCATTCGTGGCCTGCTGCGACGGCCCCGCCGCCGCGCGCTCGCGTCGCGCGTCGAGTTCGGCGAGCTTGTTGTGCATGCTCGGCCCCGGCCGCCGCGGTTCGGCTGCCGCGTGGGTTCCGCCCATCTCGTCGATCACGGTCATGGATTCCGCCCATTCTTCGCAGAGGTCTGCGGCAAGTGTGGCTGCGTCACGGCGGGTTGCGGCATCCCGATTGCCCCCTAAACGCGTTGGCCACACCCCTAAACAGCTGCCGTGGCCAGATACTCGGGATCCGCACAATCGCTGTCCAGGTTTGCCTTCGACGGTATCGCCGTCGCGGCAGGCCAGGGAACCCGCCGATACACTGAGCGAGATGCGCCGTCGCGCACGGGTTTTGGTTCGGCGGTCCGGTATGTTCTGGCAGGGTGGCAGATGTGACCGAGTTCAGCGACCGGGGCGAGCTGACGTACCTGGTCGAAATCTCCGAGGACGACCGCGCCAGCCCCCTCTGGTGGCAGGTGACGAACACGGGCGGGGCCGCCCAGGTCGCGGCGGCATTGGTCGAGATGGCGGTGCGTTTGGAGCTCGAACTGCCGTACCACCCGAGCGAGGTCCGCTGCTGGTACCGCTATGAAGTGCGCTGGTCCGACGGCGCGATCCTGGAGGGCTTCGAGGGCGCGGTAGCACCCCTGCTCATTCCGGACGACCTACGTGCGCTGGCTCGGTCGGTCATCTCGGTGACCGTCCGCGATCGGCGACGACGCACTGAGTAACGGCGCTCAGGTCACACCGCATTCCAAGACGTCGAAGGCGGTCTCGGTTCGGGCGACCGCAGCGGGGTAGATGTCGTCGGCCCGCTGGCCGGATCGTATTGCCTTGGCGTTGTGATACGTCAGGATCCGTTGCGCGCTGAAGACTTGTGCCGCAACGAGATGCGCGGTGAACTCGTCGCTCGGCTGGACGGTAGTGCGCAGCGCGTCGGCGAGATCTTGCTCCTGGGCGACCATGTATCCGGCCAGGTGAGCCATCAGGGCGGGCGTCGAGTAGAGCAGGTTGTGGAAGGTGACGGCTTCCGGACTGTCGTTGAGTCCGGTGAGCGGATCGCGCTTGGCGAGCAGGTCGAGGAAGTTCTGGCGGAGCGCACTCAGTGCGGACATGCCGGACGGGCGTTCCCGCACAACGACCGCGGACCCCCGCCCGCCGCCGATGAACCGGCGCAGCACCAGATCTTCCTTGGTCGGGAAGTAGGCGAACAGGGTTGGCTTGGAAACCTCAGCAGCGGCCGCGATATCGGCGACCGAGACGCCGTCGAACCCCGATTCCTGGAACAGCGCGAAGGCAGCGTCCACGATCGCCTGACGCGTGCGGCTCTTCTTGCGCTCGCGCAACCCGGGTTCCTCCATGGGCTCAGCCTAGCGAAATCCGACCGCGTTAATAACTTGACTTGGTTATATAATTGACCAAGTTAAGTATTTGCCGAGGTGGGGGTTGACGCGACCATGCAGCACACTGAGCACGACCACATCGAGCCCGAGATTCGCGTCGAACGCGACTACCTGAGCGACTGCCGCGCCGCGCTTGCCCGCATGCGCGACGCGGCAGTCCACGCGCTCGAGACGGGCAGGGGCGAAGGCGATGTCTTCGACAAGTTCCAGAACTTCGCGGCACGCCAGTTCCACACCAAGCAGATCAAGGAGCTGTCCGACCTCGAAGACGTGCCACTGTTCTTCGGGCGCTTGGACTTTCCGTTCGGCGAGGTCTACGACGACATTCGCGATCTCGGTTCGCCGTCGGCCGCGCCGGACAGCGATCGCGTCTATATCGGGCGCCGCGGCGTCAGTGACGCGGCCGGCGAACTGATGGTCATCGACTGGCGTGCCCCGCTGTCGCGCGCGTTTTATGAAGCGAGCCACCAGGATCCGATGAAGGTCCGGATTCGCCGCCGGTACGGCTTCGACCACAACGGCGAGCTGACCGCGTTCGAGGACGAACCGCTCGACCCGTGGTTCGCGCGGTCCGACGGCAGCGATCTGCTTGCCGCGGAGATCGAACGCCCGCGCAAGGGCCCGATGCGCGACATCGTCGCCACGATCCAGCCCGAACAGATGAGCCTGGTGCGCGCGCCGCTCGACCGCACACTGTGTGTCCAAGGGGCGCCCGGCACCGGGAAAACCGCTGTCGGCCTGCATCGTCTCGCGTATCTGCTGTTCACCGAGCGGGAACGGTTGCAGCGGGAGGGTGGGGTCGCCGTCATCGGTCCGAACCGTTCCTTCCTCGCCTATGTCCGCAACGTGCTGCCCGCGCTCGGCGAGGTCGAGGTATTGCAGACCACCGTCGATGAGCTGACCAACTTGGCGGGCATCACCGTCACCCCCGCCGATGATCCGATGGTAGAGCGGCTCAAGGGCGATGCCAGGATGGCCGAGGTCATCCGGCGCCACCTGTGGTCGCGAATCCGGCCGTACGAGGAGACCGTGCAGGTCAAGCACCTGCAACGCACGTGGCACGTGTATCCCGACGAGATCGCCGACGAGCTGGCGGAGGTGCGCGACCGCGGGTCCGACTACGGCAGCGGGATCGAGTTGCTCGCCCTGCGTCTGGGTCTGCTGGTGCTGCGCCAGATGGAACGGGCCGGGGATCCGGCCACCTCGACCACGCTGCGTCAGCTTCGCCGGAACAAGGCGATTGTTCGTGCCGTCCATAAGATGTGGCCCGAGGCCAGTGCCGATCGCCTAGTTTTCGATCTCCTCACCGACCCCGATCAGCTCGCCCGCGCGGCCGACGGCGTCCTCACCGCCGAGGAACAGCAGGCCATCCTGTGCGGGCCGCGCCCGCGCAGCCTGAAAGACATGCAATGGACCAGCCCCGACCTGGCGCTGATCGATGCGGCGGCGGCGATGATCGAGCGTCCGATGAAGCTGGGCCACATCGTGATCGATGAAGCGCAGGACCTCAGCCCCATGCAGATTCGGGCGATCGCCCGTCGCGTGACGGGCTCCTGCACGGTCCTCGGTGATCTGGCGCAGGCTACCAGCCCCTCGGCCGTCGAGGACTGGGCCTCCGTGCTCAACCATCTCGGCAGGGCGAACGGGCAGATCGAGGAACTGACCCGGGGCTACCGTGTTCCGGCACAGGTGATCGACTACGCCGCTCGACTGCTGCCGCATATCGCCCCGGAACTGCGTGGTCCGGCGTCGTATCGGCAGTCGGCCGATGCGCTGCGCATCACGAAGACGGCGCCGGGGGAGATGAACGAGACGGTTGCCGGGGCATGTGCCGCTGCGCTGGCCGACGAAGGGTCCGTCGGACTCATCGCCGCCGACCGGGATATCCCGGGACTCCATAAAGTGCTCTCCGACAACGGGTTAGCGCATGTCGTGCTCGGCGCCGACGGAACGAGCATCGACACCGCGCGGTTGAGTCTGATTCCGGTGACGCTCGCCAAAGGCCTGGAGTTCGACACCGTCCTGGTTGTCGAACCATCCCGCATCGCCGACTCGGAACAGCGTGGGCTGCAACGCCTTTACGTCGCGCTGACGCGAGCCGTCAGCAATCTGCGCATCATTCACGCCGATGATCTGCCGGAGCCGTTGGTGCAGGAACCCGCGATGAGTGTCTGACGCTGACGCAGCCGTATCGGAGCTGACTTCGGGGACACCGTCTGATTCGGCCGCCTCCGAAACGTTTCGGAGGCGGCCGCGGCGCGCCGGTCAGTCAGAAAGGTGTCTTTGTGGGCAACCGGCGCGGTTGTCAGTCGGTCCACAGGTGGGTGTCGTTGGCCTCGATCAGTGCACGGATACGTGCCACCGCGTTGTCGGCGGGTTGGGCGGGTAGGCGGCGTCCGTCTCGAAGTCGTACCGCCACATCGCCGTTCGCGGTCTCAGCCGGGCCGAGAATGAATTGGTATGGCACCAAACGGTTTTCTCGTACCCGTGCCGCCAGGCTGCCCTCCGCCACCACCCGTGCGCGCAGGCCCGCGGCGAGGCAACGGTCGAGAAGCTCTGCGGCGGCGGGCTCCTCGGCGTCGGAGATCGGCAGCACCGCCACCTGAAGCGGTGCCAGCCAGGCGGGGAAAGCGCCGCCGTGCTCTTCGATCAGCTGGGCGACCACCCGCTCGACGCTGCCGATGATGCTGCGGTGCACCATGACCGGGCGATGCTTCGCACCGTCGGCGCCGATGTAATGCAGGTCGAACTGCTCGGGCTGATAGAAGTCGACCTGCACAGTGGACAAGGTCGACTCCCGCCCGGCGTGATCGGTCACCTGGATATCGATCTTCGGGCCGTAGAACGCGGCCTCGCCCTCGACCGCCTCGTACCGGACTCCGGACCGATCGAGCACCTCGCTCAGAATCTTGCTCGCGCGCTGCCACATGTCCGGCGCCGCAACATATTTCCCGCTCGGGCCGGGCAGCGACAGCCGGTAGCGCGCATTGCCGATGCCCATGGCCCGATACGCGGAACCGATCAGCGCCAGCGCGCCGGTGGCCTCGTCGGCGACCTGGTCGAGGGTGCAGAAGATGTGCGCGTCATTGAGCTGGATGCCGCGCACCCGGGTCAAACCGCCTAGTACGCCGGACAATTCGGATCGATACATCGCGCCGAGCTCGGCCATTCGCAACGGAAGCTCGCGGTAGCTGTGCGAGCGAGACCGATACATCACCGCGTGATGCGGGCACAGGCTCGGCCGCAGCACCACCTGCTCGGCACCGAGGTCCATCGGCGGAAACATGTCATCGTCGTAATGTGCCAAGTGCCCGGATATTTCGTACAGTTCACGCTTGCCGAGCACCGGTGAGTACACGTGCTGGTACCCCGCCCGTCGTTCCGCACTGCGAACGTATTCCTCGAGGCTGTGGCGCACGATCGCACCGTCGGGCAACCAATACGGCAGCCCGGCGCCGATCAACGGGTCGGTATCGAACAACCCGAGTTCCCGGCCGAGTTTCCGATGGTCGTACATGTGGATCTCCTCCAGTCGAGGGCGGATGACCACATGGCGAAGCCCCGGGCATCCGCCCGGGGCTCTGCTCAGAACAAGGTTCAGCGCGCCGGGACGTCGTCCGGCGTCGTGATGAATTGAGCGCGCTGCACGTCGGCGACCCTACACCCACCACATTCCACCCAACAATTGCTTTTCCGCCGTGCAGACGGAGCTGGTCTACCAGTCGATAGTCCCCGTGGCGTCGAACAGCAGCCCGGTTCGGCCGTCCGGGGATGCGAGCGCCAGGCGCACTATTGTTTGCGCGCTCTGAGCAGCCGTGCTCGTGCCGGTGTGATTGTTCAACGCCGTCGCGGTGAAACCCGGATCAACAGCGTTGATATGGAAGTTGGGCAGGGCGCGCGCATATTGGTAGGTGAGCATGTTCAGTGCGGTTTTGGATACGGGATAGACCAGTCCCTGGAGCTGTGACTCCATGCGTTCGGGGTCACTGTTGATGGCGAACGACCCGCGGCCACTGGAGACATTGACGATGCGTGGGTGCACAGAATTGTGCAGCAGCGGCAGCAGACTATGCGTGACCCGTACGACGCCGAGCAGATTGACATCGAGGACATCGGCGAAGTCGTCGGCCGTAGTGGCCTCGACCGCAGGGCGACTACCACCGATTCCCGCGTTGTTGATCAGAATATCGACCCGGCCACCCGAACCGATCTCTTCAGCCGCGGCCATGACACTGACATCCTTGGTGACATCCAGTTCAACGACCCTGACATCACCGTCGATCTCGGCAGCGGCGGACAGACCCGCGGCAAGGTCGCGGGAGCCGAGCCATACCGTGCAACCACGGGCAGCCTGAACCGTCCCCACTTTCCGGCCGGCTTCATGGTTGAGTCATCACCGGCTGGGATGGCTGTTGTTGAGCGTAATAGGCGGCTTCGTACTCGACGGGTGGGATATGGCCGAGCAGGCTGTGCAGCCGCTGGTTGTTGTACCAGTCGACCCATTCCATCGTCGCGTACTCGACATCGTCGAGCGCCCGCAGTGGCCCGGTGAGAAACGGGCTGTCACGGGCGAGGGCTTCGGTCTTGAACAGCCCGATCGTCGACTCCGCCAGGGCGTTGTCGTAGGCATCGCCGATACTGCCGATCGAGGCCGCAATCTGTTCTGCGGCAAGGGTTTCTGCGAATCTTATCGAGGTGTATTGCGATCCCGCGTCGCTGTGATGGATCAATCCATCCTCAACGGCGTGACCATCGTGATCGCGCCGCCACAGCGCCATTCTCAGTGCGGTGGTGACCATGGCAGTGTCCTTGATCGTGGCGGCCTGCCAGCCCACGATGGAACGGGAGAAGCAGTCGATCACGAACGCCACATACACGAACCCCGACCAGGTGGGCACGTAAGTAAAGTCGGTGACCCACTTGCGATTTGGCTCGGTTGCGGTGAAGTCGCGGTCGAGAAGGTCCGGGGCGCGGCGATGACCGGCGCCTTTCCCGCCGATCGTGGTGCGGTGTTTGCCGCCGCGGACCACGCCCGACAGACCTTCGTCACGCATGAGTCGGTCGACGGTGCCGATCCCTACCTGGAGGCCCTGGCGGCGCAGATACGGGGTCATCTTGCGGCGCCCATACATTCCCTCGGGCGTGCCGATGGTGGCCAGCAATGCGTCGGTCAGGCGCGCGTCGGTCACTGTCCGCGCCGAAGCCGGCGCGGTTTTCCAGTTCCGATAGGTTCGTCCGGCGACCTGCACGCCCTGCTCGGTGAGCACGCGACAGATCGGATCGACCCGGAAACCCAGCCCCCGCATCTGATCGATGAACGCACAGATCACCGGCGGCGCGGGTCGATCTCCCGCGCGAAGAAAATCGAGGCAGCTTTCAGAATCTCGTTGGCCTCCTTCAGATCTCGGACTTCGCGTTCGAGTTCTTTGATCCGCGCCTGCTCCGCACTCGTCACACCGGGAGCCTTCCCGGTGTCAATCTGGGCCTGCTTCACCCAGACCCGCAACGACTCCGGGTGGACACCGAGCTTCGGGGCGAGCGCCTGGCAGGCGGCATACGCCGACGGATACCCGTCGAGGCGGTCCAGCACCATCTTCACCGCACGCTCACGCTGCTCGATCGGATAACGCTTGGGCATGGCCCACATCCTTCACAAGGAAAGAAGCGGCCGAAAAGCCGGGGCGGTTCAGCCAAGCCCCGCGCAATCTCCTTGCCAATGCCTTGATTCGCTCCCGTTACCACCGCCACTAGCCCCTCGGTCATATTTTGATCTTCTCACCGCCACCAACCACAGTGGGTAGGTGGCGCGTGACCAAGTCGCATTGTGTTGTGACACAACTAAATTGGCCACGGCGCTACTTGACCACGTCTCGAACGTCCTCGGCACCTGGGAGTTCGCGGAGCCGTCGTAGTGGGGAAGGCACGAGCCACAAAGATGCGGTGAGGGCGCCGATTACGGCTGTCCAGAGGGTGGGGCGCAGGCCGATGGTGGTGGCCAGGGCGGCGGCGGTGAGGGAGCCAAGGGGGCGGGTGCCGAAGTTGATGGTGCGATAGGCGCCGAAGACGCGGGAGCGCAGGTTGTTCGGGGTGATGGCGGTGAGAATGGAGGAGACGGCGATGTCGAGCCACATCACGCCTAGCCCGGAACCGAATTCTGCTGCCAAGAGGAGGCCGAGGACGGCGGGGGTCGGGCCGTGAGCGGCGGGGATCAGCAGCATGGGGGCGGGGAAACAGATGCAGCCGAGGAGGAAGGTGGGGCCGACGCCGATTCGGGTGGTGAGCGGTTTGGCGAGGAACGCGCCGAGTAACCCGCCGACGGCGCCCGCGCCCAAAACTATGCCGATCAGGCCGGGTTCGAGGTGCAAGGCGTTGGTGGCGTAGAGCATGAACTCCGCGGCGACCATGATGGTGAAGAAGTTGGCGGTGGCGGTGGCGGCGAGTGCGGTGCGCATGATGGGGGAGTGCGCGATGTACCGGATTCCTTCGATGAGCTGGCCGCGCGCGGCTCGCTCAGGCGATGGTTCGGGCGGTGCGATGCTGGACAAGGTGAGGGCCGAGACGGCGAACGAGGCCGCGTCGGCGAACAGGGCGAACGGTGCCGACAGCACCTGTATCAGGAAGCCGCCGATGCTTGGACCGGCCATCCGGGACATGGCGCGGCTGCCGTTGAGTAGGGAGTTGCCGGCTATATATCGTTGTGGCGGAACGAGAGCGGGGAACAATGGCGCGTTGCAGACGTCGAAGAGAACGGAAAGCGTGCCCGCTGCGAATGCCACGACGTAGAGCTGGGTGAGGGTCAGTCCGTCGAAGAGATAGGCCAGGGGGATGCTGGCAATGAGGACGAGGCGACCCAGATCTGCCGCGATCATCACACGGCGGCGACGAGTTCGGCGGTCCGCCCAGACTCCGGCGTGCAAGCCGAAGAGCAAGTGCGGCAGCCATCCCGCCGCCGCGAGATAGCCCATCTGTGCGGCATCGGCATGCGTGACGAGAACGGCGACCAACGGAATCACCACGACCGAGACCTCGTCGCCGAATCCGGACATCGTCTGGCCGGTCCAATAGCGGCGGAAGCTCACGTCCCGCAGGAGCTCGGGGAGCCAGCCTTTTCCGTTGGTGGACAGCGTAATTGGCGTATCGGAAGTTCGATCAGCGGCGGTCACTGCTCAGCCCTGCGGGTTGTCCCTGTTGGTGTCCAGCGGAATGGCCAACTGCAACACGGTAATTGGCCTCGAGTGAGCGGGGCGCTTGGTCGAGTCGTCGATTCGTTCCAGATACGGCTGCATCAACTCTTGAAACTTTTCGCCAAGCTCGTGTAACTCCGCCACCGTCAAATGCAGCATGGTGTCGCCGAACCGAGCGGCTTCCTGCCACTGGGCCGGTTCCTCGGCACGCGTCTGAATCCAACGCGCCATGATTTCGAAATACCGCTCGGCAACGGCCAATTCGAGCGCCTCCGTGGCCGCTGCCGCCGCAGGATCCGCAGTGTGCGCCTCCCAGCTGGTGAACATCGCGGTGGCTTGCCACGGCTTCTCCCGCCCGCGACCACCCCCGGCCTTCTCCACCAACCCGTACTTCGCGAGCTGGCGCAGATGGAAGGAGCAACTGGCGACGCTCTCCCCGATAGCGTCTGCGGCCTGAGTGGCCGTCATCGGACCACTGCGCCGCAAAAGCCCCACCAGCGCCAACCGGGTCGGATGCGCGTAGGCGCGCAGCGCTCGCGGGTCGGTCAGCTGGATGGAACGGGGCGAATCCTGATCAGCCACCATCTAAAGATATCTTTAGAAAGACTTCTTTACAAGCGAGAGTCGTTGCGTGACATGGACAGACCAGCTGCACGAGTCGTACTGCAGTGTGTGATGCGAGGGCCGCGGCTACGGGACCCCGACCGGTCCCAGGCAGCTGGCTGGGGGATCGATCAGTAGGCAGAACGAGGGGCCGCGGGTGGGGTGGTAGTCGGCGGGGACGCCGCCTTCGTTGATGAGTTGGGTATAGGTGCCGACGGCGTCGGTGGGGCGGCGGGTGAGGCCGGGGTCGCCGAGCACGTCTACTGTGTAGAGGCCGAAACGTGGTGTGTAGCTGCCCCATTCGTAGTTGTCGGTGATGCTCCAGTAGTTGTAACCCATGACGTTCATGCCGTCGGCCTTGGCGCGCTGGATCCAATAGACGGTGTCGCGCAGGTGGTCGCTGCGGGTGTAGCCGTCGGCCCGGGGGCGGCCGTTGTCGGTGGGCATGCCGTTCTCGACGATGTAGAGCGGTTTGCCGGGGAAGCGGCGCGAATAGAATTGCAGCGCATAGTAGATGCCCTCGGTGCGCAAGGGTAGATCCCAGATGTTCTGGCCCGGCAGGTTCGGCATGGCGGATCCGGTTGCCCTGGTGATGGATCCGAGTAGCGACTGCACCGGATCGTAGGCGAAGTAGTAGTCGAGGCCCACGTAGTCGAGCCGGTTCCCGATCCGATCGAGTAGTGCCCCGTTGACCTGTGCTTCCGAGCCTGCGACGTAGCCGACGTTGCTGGTTACCTGTGCGCCGGGCTGGATTTGGTGGATGTAGTCGTAGATGGCGTTGTGCGCCTGCGCGATCCGCTCCAGCATGTCGCCGGGATCGGCGGCGCCGTGGCCGACCTCCTGCGCGATGTAGGCGGCCGGTTCATTCACGGTGACCCACAGCGGATTAGCGGAGGCATAGTGGTCGACCACCGCGCGCATATTGGCCAGCCAGTCGTCGACCATGCCCGGATTGCGCCAGCCGCCGCGGTCGACGGCCCAGCCCGGGTACACCCAGTGGTCGAGGGTGATCATCGGTCGCATCCCCGCGCGCACGATATTCGCGATGACGCCATCGTAGAAATGGAATGCTTGCTCGTCCCATATCCCCGGTGCCGGTTGCAATCGGGCCCATTCGATACCGACTCGGAACACCCGAACGCCGAGCCCGGCCGCCAAGTCGATGTCCGACGCATAGCGGTCATAGAAGTCGACCGAGTCGTTCAGCGGGTCGTAGCCGTGGCTCGAGGAGATGTACCGCGACCAATTGCTGTCGGGCGCATGGCCTTCGGACTGGAATCCGGAGGCGGCGACGCCCCAGAGGAAACCCGCGTCCAACGATGCGGCGACCGGTTGAAGCGGTGGGGCCGCTGGCGCGCTCGTACATAACAGCACGGTCGACGCGGCGCCAGCGAGCACGGCCAAGGCATACCTACGAAACCGGAATCGCATCACCTCAGGGTAACTGGATGCTCGCCGTCTTCGGGCGGAACGTGCGATAGTCGGGTTCGGTCCGGCGAGTCGCTGCCGTGCGGTCAGATTTGACAGGGACGCAGACGGTTTCGTTCCTACTAGCTTCCGGCTCGGCGAATTCCGCTAGGCAATCAAGAGGTTCGCGGTGGTCAAACCTGTGACGATGCCGGTCGGTCGGCCGCGACGACCTGCAGTCGCGTGCGGATGGCGTGATCGTGCTGGTCAGTCCATTCGACAGCGGGGTCGGGTTCCAGCAGTGCCAGCACCGTCGAGGTGATCGTCAGTACGGGTTCGGACCACTTGGCGTCGGTAGGCTCCCCGAATGGGTTGACCCGCAGGCGGAGACCGAGGAGGTCGGGATTGGTGGGTGTCATGAGAATCAGCCCGCGCAGGGTGGCGGTGCCGACGCGGGCCAGCGTCGGGTAGCTGGCGCCGGGGATCGGCCGCAAACCGATAAGGTCGGATACCTCGGCGTAGGCAGTGGCGACCTGGTGCAGCAGGGAAAGTTCAGAATCCTGCAGCGCGGTCTGCACTTCCGCGCGCAGATCGCCGTCGGGCAGGCTGCGGAACGTGGCCTGCAGCGCGAGATTAGGTACCAGCGTCCCGCGGGCGGGCCTGAACAGGTGTGCGGCATCGCGCAATTCTCGCCGCGCTTCGCATACCAGCTCAGGCCCGGACCGGGTCAGTCGAGGCAGAACTCGTTGCCCTCGGGGTCGGCCATCACGATGAGTCCGGCCTCCATCGGGGGCGCGGGATCGGTGCGCCGCAGGCGTTTCGCGCCAAGCGCGACGAGCCGATCGCACTCGGCCTCCAGCGCGGCCATCCGTTCCGCTCCTTGCAGGCCTGGCGCCGCGCGAACGTCGAGATGGACGCGATTCTTGGCGACTTTGCCCTCCGGCACCTGCTGGAAGAACAGCCGAGGGCGCTGCCCGTCCGGGTCCTCGATGGCCGATCTCGTAGCGCGCTCGTGCTCCGGAACGCCGATTCGCGCGAGGAACTCGTCCCATGCCGCGAGCGGGTCGGCGCCCTCGGGCAGGTCGACGCCGGGCGGGCCGGGCAGAACGTAGCCGAGGACGTCGCGCCAGAAGATCGACAGGGCCCGCGGGTCATGCGCGTCGAAGGTGATCTGGACGTCGCGGCTCATCGGATAGCTCCATTCGTAGTGGTTCTGAGTTGATGGTCGCGGAGGGACTTCCACACGATCGAGTCCCCCCACGTCCATGCGCTCACCCTGACACTCCTAGCGGACAGGATCGGTCCGCTATTCTCGGGCAAGGAGGGTGACGTGGCAAGGGATGTGGAGCGGGATACGACCGAGCGGGTGCTCACGCTGCTCGGTTTGCTGCAGCAGCGCCAGATTTGGACCGGTCCCGAACTGGCCGACCGGCTCGGTGTCACGCCACGCACGGTGCGGCGCGATGTCGATCGGCTGCGCACGCTCGGGTATCAGGTGCATGCCGCCCAAGGTGTTGGCGGCGGCTACCAACTCGGGCCTGGACCGGATCTGCCGCCACTGCTGTTCGACGACGAGGAGGCGATCGCCACCGCGGTGTCGCTGCTCGTCGGCGCGGGTGGCGGGGCCGGTGCTGCCGCATTGCGCGCGTTGACCAAGCTCGACCGGGTGCTGCCTACTCGATTGCGGCATGAGGTGCGTGCGCTGTCCGGCTCGGTGGAGTCCTTCGGCGGGGGCCGGGCGTCGGTCGATTCGGAAACGCTCACGACGTTGGCGCGCACCTGCCGCGATGAGGTCGAGGTCGGTTTCGACTACCCGTCCGGCGACCAGTTGCGACGGCGGCGGGTCGAGCCGCATCGACTGGTCGCTTCGGAACGGCGTTGGTATTTGCTCGCTTTCGACCTCGATCGTGACGACTGGCGCAGCTTCCGCGTGGACCGGATGACCGAGGTGTCCGCACGGACCTGGCGTTTCCGGCCACGCGTCGCGCCCGACGCGGCGACCTATGTGCAGGAGGGTGTGGCGAGCCGGGTCTACTCGCGGCAGGCGCGGTTCCTCGTGCACGCGTCGGCGGAGACGGTGCGTTCGCGGTTCTCGGCGTCGGCGGCCGTCGTACGCCCGCGAGGCGCGGAGCTTTGCGAAATACTCAGCGGCGCCGACAATCTCGACGCTGTGCTCATGCGTGTGCTGCTACTCGGACACGAATTCGAGGTGCTCGATCCGCCGGAACTCGGAAGGCGTTGTCGCGCACTGGCGGAGGCGCTCCTGAAGGCGGGTGAACGATCACAGTGATGCGCTTCGGGTGGCGACGGGCTGGTCCTTGGACGAGCTGGCGACCCGCGCGCGGCGCAGTCCGTCCTCGCTCAGCCGGATCGAGAACGGTCAGTGGGGATCCGACCGAACTGCACACCTCAGTTCAGCGGCGCTCGGCGCGGGATCAACCGATGCGCCAGCCAGTGCGAAATGCTCGGCAGGTATGTCAACACCAGCACCGTGATACTGAATGCCACGCCGAGCGATGACCACTGGTCGAAATCGACGGTCGCCGAGACGGAGTGCTGTGCAGCGGTGACGCCGTCACATTCCCTGCCATAGCCGCAGGCGGGAATGGTGATGACAGATATGGCGAGAATGCCGATGCTCCCCGTTCCGAGCAGAATGCGTGCGGTCTTCTTGCGTAACATCCGGATTCCACCGACCACGAGTAGCAGCCCGGACGCGCCGAGCAGCAGTTCTTCGAGCTTGTTCAAGAACATGGATGGGTCGCCGATGTCGGCCAAGCCGAACGATAAGAAGACGGGTAGTTCGCACAAGATGACGATTCCGCCGAGGAAGGCCAGGACGCCCGCGATGAACGCGGTGACGCTGGTTGGCTCGGGTTGCCGAGGGTCGATCAATGACTTCTCCAAGCCGAGTATGTTGGCGGCCTCGACATAGAATCGAGACAGTGCTGATCTTCCCGACTCCGCGATGCGCTGTCCAGCCCATAGTTTCGCTGGGTGGTGCTGTGCTGCAACGGCTTTCGTTACATCGCGAATGTCGCAGGCGGTGCTTCGGTGCGTGGTGCCGCCGCTGCGGGCGCGACGTCGCACCGAAACCGGATTCGGCCGCGATGCGATCGGTCGGGTCGTTTGCGTTTCCAGCAGGCTGAGCACCCATCGACTTGCCATATAGGCAACAAACCGTGCATATGGCGCATGGCCGACTTACCGTGGCGCTATGACCCACGATCACGGTACCCAACCCGCCCACCAGCACGGACACGACCACGGGCGCGACGATGACCAGGCGGAAATCCTCGACCTCGACGCGGAAGTACTCGGGGAGCACATCGCGTCCATCGTCGAGTGGCTGCCGGTAGCGGCGAGTCCAAGCCGGATCGTCGACCTGGGCTGTGGAACCGGCGCAGGCACGTTCGCCTTGCTGACACGTTTCCCCGAAGCGCACGTGCTCGCCGTCGACTCTTCCACCGACCACCTGCACCGCCTACGCGAAAAGACTTGCGAGAAAGGACTTTCCGGCCGCGTGCGCGCGATCCAGGCCGACCTCGACACGACCTGGCCCGACCTCGGCACGCCCGACTTGGTGTGGGCCTCGGCCTCGATGCACCACATGGCCGATCCCGACCGCACCCTGCGTCAGGTCCACGACACCCTCGCCCCCGGCGGCCTCTTCGCCGTCATCGAACTCGCCGGTTTCCCCAGATTCCTCCCCGCCGACGCCCCCGAAAACGCGCCCGGCCTGGAGGAACGTTGCCACACCGCCAGCGACCGCTACCACGCCGAACACGTACCCCACCGCGGCGCCGATTGGGGCCCCAAACTGACCGCCGCGGGATTCACCCTCGAAGGCGAACGCACCATCACCGTCGACATCGAGCACTCCCGCTCCGAAGCAGTCGGCCGCTACGCGCTCAACGGGCTCCGCCGCATCCGCAACACCGTCGTGGACAACCTCTCGGCGAAAGACCTCACCGCCCTAGATCAACTCCTCGACACGAACAGCCCGCACAGCATCCTCCGCCGACCGGACCTCGCCGTACGCACCGAACGCGTCGTCTGGGCCGCTCGCCGCCCCTGAACGAGAAACCACCGGTGGCGGATAGGTGAAAACTACCGACGCGAGTGAACCCACCCAACCAGCACTCTTACGACATGCAACGAGAAGCCAACACCGCGGTCCGCCGCTCCGTCACCCTCATCACCGCCGCCGCGCTCGCCATCGCCGGAATATCCGCGCTGGCCGCGTGCGGTGACGACAAATCCGATAAGCCCGACGGGAAGCCCGCCATCGCCGAAAAGTGGGAGGCAGCCTGGAAGGCCAGCGACCCACAGGCCCTGGCCACCCTGTTCACCACCGACGGCGCCCGCTACACCGACCACGCCTTCTGGCGCACCAACAACGGCCGCGACGGGGTCGCCCAGTGGGCAACCAACACCAAGCATTTCATCCAGGGCGCCTCCATCAAGGTCGACGACGCATTCGGCAACGCGGACAAAGTCGCGATCAACTGGACATTCAGCGGACAACTAACCGGAGCCCCCAAACCATTCTCAGTACCCGCCGTCGCCATCCTCCAAATGCGCGGCAACGAGATCGTCTCCGACGACGACTACTACGACCGCGCCGACGTATTCCGCCAGTCCGGAATCCCAGCCGACACCACCTTCGGCTAACCGACCGACACCACGCGCTCGGCGTGGGCCGTTCGACCCACATCGGACAGCCCACGCCGCGCTTGCGCGGGAACCGGCCTGGATTCGGCAGTGCCGGTGTTGAGTTCGCCGCTACGTCCTGGGTGCAGGCAGGCGCCACAGGTCGACGGCAGCGCCGTGAGCAACGTGTCGTTCGTAGGTACGGACCTTGTCGCTGATCACATCGAGGCATTCGGTGAGTTCGGCGATCTTGGCGGTGACGTGTTGCTGGTGTTCTAGCAGTAGTTCCAGGCGCTCGCGCTGGGTGTCGGGACCGTGGCGGGCGAGGTCGGCGAACCGTCGGATGGTGGCCAACGGCATGCCGGAGGCGCGGAACTTTATGCAGTAGGACAGCCATTGCACGTCAGCTTCGGTGTATGCCCGGCGGCCGGCGGAGTCGCGCCGCACCGGCCCGGCGAGCAGCCCGTCGCGCTCGTAAAGACGCAGTGTGTGCACGCTCAGCCCGGTGCGTGCCGCGACCTGTCCGATGCTCAGTGTGGTGTCGGCCATGGCGCCGATCCTATGAGGTTGACTTAGACCTTGGTCTAGCTCCTAGCTTCGCCGTATGACTACGGCACAGCGCAAAATCGGTTCCGGATTCGGCCCGCGCAGCACCGCGACGGAAGTCCTGGACGGTATCGATCTGTCCGGCAAGCTCGCCATCGTGACCGGCGGATATTCCGGGCTCGGATTGGCGACCGTGCGTGCACTCGCTGCTGCGGGCGCGCGGGTGATTGTGCCCGCACGGCGGCCGGAAATAGGACGACAGGCGGTCGTGGATATCGACGGGGTCGAGGTCGATTCGCTCGACCTCGCCGATCTCGCCAGTGTGCGGGGATTCGCAGACCGCTTCCTGGCCGCACAGCGGCGCATCGACATCCTCATCGCCGGTGCGGGAATCATGGCCTGCCCAGAGACGCGGGTTGGGCCAGGCTGGGAGGCCCAGTTCGCGGTGAACCATCTCGGTCATTACGCGCTGGTCAACAGCTTGTGGTCGGCGATCGCAGAGGGTGCGCGGATCGTGGCCGTTTCCTCGGCCGGGCACCAGCTGTCCGGGATCCGATGGGACGACCCGCAGTTCACCGGCGGCTATGACAGGTGGCTGGCGTACGCCCAGTCCAAGACGGCGAATGCGCTGTTCGCGATGGAGCTCGACCGCCGTGGTCGCGACCTCGGGATCCGCGCTTTCTCACTGCATCCGGGAGCCATCCTTACTCCGCTGCAACGTCACCTGAGCCCGGCGGAGATGATTGAACGCGGCTGGATCGACGGCGACGGCAATCTGGTCGATCCCGAGTTCAAGACTCCGCAGGAGGGCGCGGCGACCCAGATCTGGGCCGCCACGTCGCCCCGATTGGCAGGCATCGGAGGTGTCTACTGCGAGGACTGCGATATCGCCGAACCTACGGACAGCGACGAGATGATCACCGGCGTGCGCGATCACGCCACCGATCCAGATCAAGCCACTCGATTGTGGGAGCTTTCGTCGCGGCTTACAGGGCTCGACGCGTCTGCAAGTCACTAGATCCGCGACGGT
Organism: Nocardia sp. NBC_01499; assembly: GCF_045040275.1. Classification (NCBI taxonomy): domain Bacteria; kingdom Bacillati; phylum Actinomycetota; class Actinomycetes; order Mycobacteriales; family Nocardiaceae; genus Nocardia; species Nocardia sp. NBC_01499. Next base: position 9,314,758 of record NZ_CP109426.1, read on the forward strand.
ATCCGGGCGCCGGGTGGGTCTCGTTGGTCGGGGTCTTGGTCAGGTGATCATGGGGAACTGGTGGCGGCATTGTTCGAGAGGGCTCCGCCGTCAGTTCCCCGTGATCGCTTGTCCAGGAGTGTCTTTTGGGGGTTGTCGGCCAAACGCGCGCCGATGGTCGCAGTCCGGGGGTGGGTGGGGGCTTGGTGGGTGGGGGTGAGGAAGCAGACTGGGGGGTGATGAAACTGCCTCAGCTTCCTGATTTGCCGGTTCGTGGTGTTCTCGATCGTGTTGTCGAGGTGCTGGCGGAGCGGGAGACTGCTGTGCTGGTTGCGCCGCCGGGGACTGGGAAGACGACGTTGGTGCCGTTGGCGTTGGCGGCGGGGACTGCGGGGCGGGTGTTGGTTGCTGAGCCTCGGCGGTTGGCGGCTCGGGCCGCGGCTGGGCGGATGGCCGCTTTGCTGGGGGAGTCGGTGGGGGAGAGCGTCGGGTATTCGGTGCGCGGGGATCGGCGGGTGCGGCGGGGAACTCGGGTCGAGGTTGTCACGTCGGGGTTGTTGGTGCGGCGGTTGCAAGGGGATCCGGAGTTGGCGGGGGTGGATGTTGTTGTGCTGGACGAGTGTCATGAGCGGCATCTCGACGCGGATCTGTTGTTGGCGTTGCTGCTTGATGCCCGGGCCGGGTTGCGGCCGGAGCTGCAGGTGCTTGCCATGTCGGCGACTGTTGCGGCGGAACGGCTTTCGGTGCTGTTGGGTGGAGATAGTGCGGCGCCGGTGATGCACGTCGAGGGGCGGACTTATCCGGTTGAGCTGTCGTATGTTCCGCCGTTGCCTCGGGAGCGGGTTGAGGCGCAGGTGGCGCGTGCTACTCGGGCCGCGCTCGCCGGGACCGATGGTGATGTGCTGGTCTTTCTGCCCGGGGCGGCCGAAATCCGTCGCACGACAACGCTTCTGGCCGATATTGATGGCGTGGATCTCGTTCCGCTGCACGGCAGGCTTTCCGCCGAGGGGCAGGACACGGCGTTGCGGCCCGGGGCGCGGCGGCGCGTGGTGTTGTCCACGGCGGTCGCGGAATCGAGTTTGACGGTGCCGGGGGTGCGGGCGGTAGTGGATTCTGGATTGGCTCGGGTGCCGCGCATCGATCGCGGGCGTGGGCTGTCCGGGCTTGCGACAGTTCGGGTTTCGGCGGCGGTGGCAGAGCAGCGGGCGGGGCGGGCCGGGCGCGAGGCTGCGGGACGAGTGTGGCGATGTTGGCCGGAACATGAGAACAGCACGCTGCCCGCCTATCCGGAGCCGGAGATTCGGACGGCGGATCTGACGCGGTTGGCGTTGGAACTGGCGTGCTGGGGCACGGCCGACGGTCACGGCCTCGCCTGGTGGGATGCGCCGCCGCCCGGTGGGTTGGCGGCAGGCCGAGATGTGTTGCGCGCGTTGGGGGCCGTGCATGAGGACGGTGCGGTGACCGAGCGTGGGCGGCGCATCGCCGCGATCGGGCTGCATCCTCGGTTGGCGCGGGCGTTGCTCGACGGCGCGGCGGTCGTCGGTGCGCGGGCGGCCGCGGAAGTGGTCACCGTCCTCGACGACGACACCCTAACGGCCGGAGTCGATCTCACGTCCGGTCTGCGTGTGCTGCGACGCGAGCGACCGGCGCGCTGGCGGCGCGAGGTCGAGCGACTGGCTCGCTTGGTCGAGGCGTCGGACGGGGTCGATGATCCGGCTTTCGTTGTCGCACTGGCGTATCCGGAGCGGTTGGCGCGGCGGCGCGGCCCGGGGTCGGCGAGCTATCTCATGGTCGGCGGCACCGCGGTGACGCTGCAACCCGGCTCCGGCATAGGTGATACGGAATGGTTGGCGGTCGGTGTGGCGACGCGCGATCCCGGTCGTTCCGACGGGTGGATTCGGTTGGCCGCGGTCGCCGATGAACAGCTGGCCCGCCGAGCCGCATCGAGCCTGTTGACGACCGTCGACGAGGTCGATTGGATCGACGGCGATGTGGTCGCGCGGCGGGTCGAGCGGCTGGGCGCGATCCTGTTGTCGGAGAAGCCGATTCGTGACCCCGATCGCCAATTGCTCAGCGCCGCGCTGCGTCGTGGACTGAGCTCGACCGGACTCGGCGTGCTGCGCTGGAGTTCCGATGCGATCGCTTTACGCCAGCGCCTCGAATTCCTCCATCGCACCCTCGGCACCCCCTGGCCCTCGGTCGACGACGAGTCACTCCTCGCCACCGCCGACAACTGGCTCGGTCCCGAACTCGCCACCGCCCGCCGCCGCGCCGACCTCGAACGTATCGACGCAGGACAGGCACTGCGCCGCCTGCTGCCCTGGCCGGACGCCACCCGCATGGACGAACTGGCGCCAGAACGCATGGCGGTCCCCTCCGGCAGTCACCCTCGTCTCGACTACTCGACCGACCCGCCGGTACTAGCGGTGAAGGTGCAGGAAGTCTTCGGCTGGACAGAAGCACCACGCCTAGCCGATGGCCGCATCCCGATCGTGCTGCACCTCCTCTCACCCGCCCAACGCCCGGTAGCCGTCACCGCGGATCTCGCCTCCTTCTGGCGCACCGGCTGGCCCCAGGTCCGCGCCGACCTGCGCGGCCGATACCCCAAACATGCCTGGCCGGAAGATCCCACCACCGTGCCCGCCCATCGAGGCACTGCCCGTAACGCGGGTCGCGGCTAGGCGCAGCCTGTTCGCGCCGGCGCACCTGCTGGCCCAGGGCGCGGATCTGCGCAGCCGTTACCCCAAATGCGCCTGGCCGGAAGATCCGACTACCGTGCCCGCCCACCGAGGCGCCGCCCGTAACGCGCGCCGCAGCTGGTCAAGCACCGGCTGGCCTCAGGGTGTGGATCTGTGTGGCCGTTACCCGAAACCCGCCTGGGCGGAGGGTCCCATTACCGTGGCTGCCCACTGCGGCACCGCCCGCAACACGGCTAGGCCCGCACCGTTCGGACGGTGATTTCGGCGGCTTCGCCGACTGTCGCGGCGAACCCCTCGCTGACGGAGTCGACGAGAGTGGTTGAGGTGGCCAATGTTTCGTGGGCGATGAAGGTTTCATGCTGTCGCACCGTGGCCAGCACGGTTTCGTCGGCTGCGATGGTGAGGGCGATTCTGTCGGAGACGTCCAATCCTGCGTCGCGGCGGGCGTTTTGGATGGCTCGGACCACGTCGCGAGCGATGCCCTCGGCGGCGAGTTCGGTGGTGATCTCGATGTCAAGCGCGATGGTGACTCCTCGCTGCGCTTCGACGATCCAACCGGTGCGCGGGAGTTCCGAGACGATCAGATCGTCTGGGCCGAGGGCGATTTCGGCCCCTTCGAAATCAACGGATGCCGATCCGCGGTCCCGAAGTTCCTCGACAAGGCGTTGCGGGTCGGCGGCGTGCACGCTGTTGGCAACGGCCTGAGTCTGTTTGCCGAAGCGTTTACCGAGCGCGCGGAAGTTCGCTTTGACGCTGACGTCGATCACCGCCGCTGTCGACTGCAACAGTTCGAGGTGTTTGACGTTGAGTTCGTCGGCCACATCATCGAGCAGGTCCTGTGGGAGCACGGCCCCCGGCGGGAGACCGACGAGTGCCCTGGCCAGCGGCTGGCGGACGCGAACCTTGCTGGACTTGCGCGCCGCCCGGCCCGCCTCGGCCAACGTTCGCGCGGTGCGGACGTTGTCGGCGAGGTCTTTGTCGATCAACGCCAGATCCGCTGTGGGCCAATCGGAAAGGTGCACCGATTCCGGCGCGAGCGGGTTGCCGGAGCGAATGACGTTCTGCCACACGTGTTCGGTGATGAACGGGACGAACGGTGCCAGCAGACGCGTCAAGACATCGAGGCATTCGAACAGCGTCGACAACGCATCCTGCTCACCATCCCAGAACCGCTGCCGGGAGCGTCGGACGTACCAATTCGACAGGACATCAACGAATTCCGACAGCAGCCGACCCGCCCCGGTCGTGTCGTAGGACTCCAGGCGAGCGTCCACTGATGCGCTCAGGTTGTGCAGCTCGCTCAGGATCCATCGATCCAGCACGGGGCGTTGCGCCACCGCGGCCGCTGATTGCGGACTCCAGGCCGAATTGCTCGCGTACAGCGCGAAGAACGAGGCCGTATTCCAGTAGGTCATCAACAATCGGCGCGAAATGTCCTCGAGCACACCGGGTCCGACCCGGCGCGCCGACCACGGCGAACCGACGCACGCCATGAACCAGCGCAGCGGGTCGGCGCCGTGGTCGTGCATCAAGGGAATCGGCGCAAGGACATTGCCGAGATGCTTGCTCATCTTGCGGCCGTCCTCGGCCAGGATATGACCGAGGCAGACGACGTTCTCGTAGGAGGAACGGTCGAACACCAGCGTGCCGACCGCCATCATCGTGTAGAACCAGCCGCGGGTCTGATCGATGGCCTCACAGATGTATTGCGCGGGGTAGTTGCGTTCGAACGCTTCGACACTGCCCGCCACATGCGGATAACCCAACGAGGCGAACGGCATGGATCCCGAGTCGTACCAGGCGTCAATGACTTCCGGGACGCGGGTGGCGACGGTATCGCAGTCCGGGCAGGTGAAGGTTACCGCGTCGATATAGGGCCGGTGCGGATCGATCTCCGCAACATCTTCTCCGACAAGCCCACTCAGTTGCGCACGGGATCCGATGGCAGTGATGTGCCCGTTGGTGCAGCGCCACAACGGAAGCGGGGTGCCCCAGTACCGACTGCGCGATACCGCCCAGTCGACATTGTTGTCCAGCCAATCGCCGAAGCGCCCGTGCTTAATGGTGTCGGGGAACCAGTTCGTCTGCTCGTTCTCGCGGTGCAGTGCGTCGCGTACCGCGGTGGTGCGGATGTACCAGGACGGCTGCGCGTAGTACATCAATCGAGTGTGGCAACGCCAGCAATGTGGGTAGCTGTGTTCGAAATCGGTTCGGCGGAACAGCAATCCGCGTCTCTCCAACTCTTGGATCAGCACCGGGTCGGCATCCTTGAAGAACAGGCCACCGATCAGCTGCAGGTCACCGAAGAAACGTCCGTCGGCCTCGATCGGGTTGACCAGCGGCAGTCCGTTGGCGCGGCAGACAACCAGGTCGTCGGCGCCGAAGGCTGGAGCCTGATGGACCAAACCGGTGCCATCGGAGGTGGTGACATAGTCGGCGAGAACGATCCGGTGCGCGTTGGGGATATCGACGATGTCGAACGGCGGGCGATACCGGAGTCCGTCCAGTTCCGCACCGGTGACGGTGGCCAGCACCGAAACATCCTCGCCGAGAACCGTGTTCACCAACGGCTCGGCGACAAGGAATGTTCCGGTCGCGGTCCGCGCGATGACGTAGCTGACCGACGGGTGCACGGCAACGGCGGTATTGGACGGTAGCGTCCACGGGGTCGTCGTCCAGATCAACAGCTGGACATCCTCGATCCCCGCAACCGAATCCACCAGGGGCAGTTGCACATACACCGACGGATCGGTCACCGTCTCATAGCCCTGGGCCAGCTCGTGATCGGACAGCGTTGTGCCACAGCGAGGGCAGTACGGTGCGACGCGGAAGTCTTCGGTGAGCAGACCGGCATCGAAGATCTGCTTCAGCGACCACCACACACTGTCGATGTATTCCGGCGACATCGTGGTGTACGGGTGCGCGAGGTCGATCCAGTACCCCATGCGCTGGGTCAGCTGCTCGAACTCGCCGACGTGCCGCATCACCGACTCACGACACCTGGCGTTGAACTCGGCGACCCCGAACTTCTCGATCTCGGGTTTGCCGTTGAGTCCCAATTCCTTCTCCACCGCCAACTCGACCGGCAGACCATGGCAGTCCCAACCGGCTTGGCGCGGAACCGAGTACCCCTTCATCGTCTTGAACCGCGGAAACACGTCTTTGAAGACCCGCGCCTCGACATGGTGCACGCCCGGCGACCCGTTGGCGGTGGGCGGACCCTCGTAGAAACCCCACCTCGGCCCGTCGACGGTACGCTCGAGGCTGCGCGCGAAGATGTTGTTCGCGGTCCACCATTCGATGATCTTCGGCTCGATCTCGGGAAGCTCGATTCGCGCCGGGAGCGCGCTGAACGGCGACGCGACTCGATCGGTGTGGACCATATTCGGCTCCCTTGCTCGCACAGGCAGTGTGTTGTAACCCGTGCGAGGACGAACACCCAGAAACCTGGGAGCCGCGGTACCACCCCGCTTGCGCACGTACTCCGTGCGCCGCTCATTAGGTCGCTATGACGTGCGACGGACGTCCGGTTCTACTGAGACCGAGGTCTGTTCTTCCGGAGGCTTCCCGGTGATAGCCGGATCAACGCCGTTGAACCTGAGACTAACAGGGCGCCGAACTCAGCCTGAGGCAACGGCCACCACCTCGCCTCGCGATGCTTGCGGGCCAATAGTCGTGCGGCGTAACCGCGGCATCTCTCGATGCTCGGACTGCGAGGAGTCAGCCGCCTACCTTGTCGGACATGTCGTACTGCTGGTAGATCTGGGCGGCGTTGGCTGGGGTTACCTGGGTTGTGTCGAGGACCTGCTTCTTTTGCACCGTCTGGTGGTTGCGGATCTGTTCGAGGGTGCTGACTGCTTGCTCGGCGCCGGTGGGGTAGACGAAAGTTGTGAGTAGCTGGCCGTTTTGGACGGCGCGGATGCCGCCGGTCGGGATGGCGAGGCCGTCGATGCCGATGATTTGGATGGAGCCGGCCTTGCCCGCGCCCTGGATGGCGAGTTGGGCGCCGAGGGCCATGTCGTCGTTGTGCGCGTAGACCAGGTCGATCTTGTCACCCTTGGACAGCCATTGCTGCATGACGGTGGTGGCGTTGGCCTTCAGCCATTTGGCTTCCTGCTCTTCGATAATGGTCACGTTGTGCCCGGCGATCGCGTCCCGGAAACCCTTGTCGCGGTCGACCTGTGGCTGGTCGGACAGGATGCCGCGGAGTTCGACGACATTGCCCCCGTTGGGTAGCGCCTGCACGGCGGCCGCCCCGGCGAGCTTGCCGATGGCGTAGTTGTCGCCGCCGATGAACGAGTCGTAGCAGTCGGTGCTGACAGTGCGGTCCAAGATGATGACGGGGATGTGGGCGTCGCAGGCCTGCTGCACGGCCGCGGTGAGCGGGGCCGGCTCGTTGGGCGAGACGATGAGCGCGTTGACCTTCTGCTGGATGAAGGTCTGCACCTGGCTGACCTGCGTCGCGCTGTCCTGGTGCGCGTCGGTGATGGGTAGCAGTTTGAGGTCGGGGTGCTGTTTGACGAAGTACTGCAGCTGGAGGTTGAGCTGCGCCCGGTACGGCTCGGCATTGTTCGACTGCGAGTATCCGATGACGAACTGGCCGCCGTCGGAGGCACTCGGCGGGCTGGACGCGCAAGCCGCGGCGGCCACGGCCGTCGTGCACAGCGCTGCCGCCGTGAGAACTGAGCGACGAATCGATGGCATTTTCACTCCTGGAACAGAGGGTGGGCGACGACTTCGGCCCGACGGCCTCGGTCGCGAAACGGCATCAGGTGCCGCTGCTTTCGTGCGGGCGACCCCGACCGAGGGGTAGCCACCGGGCCAGCGGTCCGGTGAGACCACGGAAGAATCCAGGCCGCTGCAGGACAACGGCGACCACGACGATCAGGCCCTTGATGATCAGCTGGAGGTTGTCGCTGACCGCGTTCAGGCCGAGCACATTATCGAGCAGGGTGAGTATCAGCGCTCCGACGAAAGTGCCTGTGATAGCACCCTTTCCGCCGGCCAGGCTCGCACCGCCGATGACCGCGGCGGCGATGGCATCCAGCTCGTACCCGGAACCGGCCAGCGGGTCGCCCGACGCGCGGTAAGCGGCATCGATCGGCCCGGCGAATCCAGCGAGCATGCCGGACAGGGTGAAGACCGCGATGACCACCAGTGTCACGTTGACGCCGGAAAGTCGTGCGGCAGTTGGATTCCCGCCCACGGCGTAGATGTGGCGGCCGAAGGTGGTCTTGGACAGGACGAGCTGGGCGATGACGCAGACGGCGACGAAGGCGAGCACCGGATAGGAGATCCCGGCGGTACCGAACAGCGGCAGCCAGGTTCCTTTGAACAAGGTATGGCCGGGGGTGCCGAGCAGGGCGAAGTCGGACGCGTTGGGAGTGAGGTGCCCGTTCTCGTCGGAGACGGCCGTGCCGACGGCGACATTGCCGGAGACCTGCCGGTCGATGCCGCGGACCACGGACAACATGGCCAGCGTCATGACGAACGACTGGATCCGCAGCACGGTGGTGCCGAGTCCGTTGCACAGTCCGAAGAACGCACCGACCAGCGCGCAGGCCGGAACGATCAGCCAGGGGCTGAGACTCTGATGGACCAGCAGCATCGCGGCGGTCATCGAGCCGATGCCGAGGATCGAGCCGACGGACAGGTCGATGCCCGCGGTGAGGATCACCAGGGTGACGCCGACCGCGAGGATGCCGCGGGAGGAGAACGCGGTGATGGCGTTGGTGATGTTGGTCTGGTTCCAGAAGTACTGGCCCTTGGTGCCGATGCCGATGAGAATCACCAGCAGCAGACCGATGTAACCCTGTGCGGCGCCGAGGAATGGCGTCAGCCGGGTCAGCCGCGACCGTAACCCGGCGGGCTGGTCAGCGGTGGGGGATGTGTCCGTCATTCGTGGTCCTGGTGGTCGCACTGCGTCGGCTGGGGAGTTCTCTGTGTCGGCGCGCTCAGCCTGCTTCGCGCTCGGCGCCGGTAGCGGGCGCCCTGGCCATCGCCGCCGCGAGAATCGCTTCCTGGTCGAATGGGGCGCCACGCGCGGGATCTCGATGGAACTCGCCGGTGAGCCGTCCCTCGCACAGCACGAGGATGCGGTCGCACATGCCGATCAGTTCGAGTAGCTCCGACGACACCGCGAGGATCGCCGCGCCCTTCCTGGCCAGTTCGTCCATCAGCGCGTGCACCTCCGCCTTCGCGCCGACATCGATGCCGCGGGTCGGCTCGTCCATGAGAAGTACCGACGGTTGGGTGAGCAGGCATTTGGCGAGCACGACCTTCTGCTGATTGCCGCCGGACAGGGTGTCGACGATGGTGGCGAGCGACGCGGTCTTCACCTTCAGCTCGGTGACCTTGGCGGCGACCGCGGCGCGTTCTCGCTTCGCGTCGACCGTGCGCCATGGACGCAGGTACCGATTCAGCGCCGCCAGCGACGCGTTGAATCGCACGGTGTTGGCAAGCATCAGGCTCTGCGCCTTGCGATCCTCGGCGACGAGTGCGATGCCGCGGGCGATCGCGCGACGTGGACTGCGTGGGCGGTAAGGACGGCCCGCGAGGCTGATCGTCGCGCTGACGCCGGTGGCCGCCCCGTAGATGGCCTCGAGCACCTCACTGCGACCGGCCCCCATCAGTCCGGCCAGCCCGACGATTTCGCCTTCGGCAACCTCGAATGAGAGGTCGTGCAGGGGCACCGCGTCGCTGCCCGCGGCTGGCTTCGTCGTTAAATGCTTTACGGTCAAACGTATTTGGCCACCTTGGTGCTGCTCGGTGCTGCGCGGGAACAGCTCGCCGAGCGGACGGCCGACCATCAGCTGAATGAGTTCGGCGCGGCGGGTGTCTTTCATCGGTCGCTGTGCGACGTAAGCGCCGTCGCGCAGCACGGTGACCGTGTCGGCGATCTCCTCCAGCTCTTCGAGCCGGTGCGAGATGTAAATGATGCCGACGCCGTGTGCGGTCAGGTTTCGGATGACGGCGAACAGCCGCTCCACCTCCGCCTCGGTGAGCGCGGAGGTCGGCTCGTCCATCACCAGGATCTTCAGGTCGTGGTTGAGCGCCTTGGCGACCTCGATGAGCTGTTGTTCAGCGAGGCGGCATTGCCGAACCAGCCTGCGCGGCTTCAAGTCCAGACCCACCCTGGCCAGCAGCGCGCTGGTTCGCGCGTCCATTTCCGTCCGGTTCAGCGTGCCACGGATCGTGCGCAGTTCCTGGCCGAGGAAGATGTTGTCGGCGATCGACAACTCCGGCACCAGGTTCAACTCCTGGTGGATCATCGCGATGCCGTGCCGGGCGGCGTCCTTGGGGGAGCGCAAATGCACAGGGCTGCCTTCGATTTCGATGCTGCCCTCGTCGGGGGTGAACACTCCGGCGAGCACGTTCATCAAGGTCGACTTACCGGCGCCGTTCTCGCCGAGCAGTGCGAGCACCTCGCCATCGCGCAACGTCAACTCGACCCCGCGCAGCGCTTTCACGCCGGGGAACTCCTTGACGATGCCGCTCATGGCGAGCAACGGCGCGCGAGCGTCGGTGCCGGTCATGGGATTCCGTGAAGTCCGATACGTGCCACCTGACCCCTCCCCTTCGTCGACCGGTGGGTGCCGCGTGAATGGTGACTGGTCCACCCAGTGTGACATCGGTCTCAGAAATCGTTTTCTGATACGGTAAATTTCGACTCATCGAGCCGTCAAGACCATTGAGCGCCAGAACTTGTCGGCTACAGTGCCCACCAGCAATGCTCAACCGCAGTGCGAGGAAATCGTTTTCACGCTCGCACCGCAGCATCCGGCGCTGGCGCGAAGGGGGTACGCCGCAGATGGCGACGGTGACGATTCGCGACGTCGCGGCACTGGCCGGTGTTTCGCCCGCCACGGTATCGCGGGTGCTCAACGCCGATCCTCGAGTTGCGCCGGAGCTGTGCGAGCGCGTGCGCGTCGCCGTCGACAAGCTGGGCTATCGTCCGAACAGCCAGGCCAGATCCCTGCGCACCCGGGCAACCAGGGTCCTCGGCCTGATCATCGCGGACATTCAGAACCCGTTCTTCACCGCGCTCGCCCGCGGGGTCGAAGACGCTGCCAGTGAACGCGATTACTCGGTGGTCCTCGCCAATTCCGACGAGAGCCTCGACAAGGAGCAGCGCTATCTCGAGGTCGCCGCGGGCGAGCGGATGGCGGGCGTCATCCTGGCGCCGTCCTCCACCGCGCACAGCCGCATCGGCACACTCACCGAGCGCGGCATCCCGGTGGTCGTCATCGACCGGCGGCTGCGCTCGGCCGACGTCGACAGCGTGACCGTCAACAATCAGAAGGCCGCCAAGGAGGCGGTCGGCCATCTCATCGCGGCCGGTTGTCGGCGCATCGCGATGATTACCGGGCCGTCCGACGCGTCGACGGCGACGGGGCGGCTCAGCGGGTATCGATCCGCGCTGCGCCAGGCGGGCATCGAACCGGACCCGGCGCTCGAGCTGCGCGGTGACTATCGCAGCGAAGGAGGGCGGGCGGCGGCGCGCGCGGTCCTTGCGCTGGCCGACCGACCCGACGGACTGTTCGTTGGCAACAACCTGATGATGGTCGGCGCGCTGAACGCGCTCGCCGATACCGGTGTCACCTTCCCGGCGGACATTCTGCTTGCCGGGTTCGACGAGATGAGCTGGGCGGGGTTCGCGCCGCCGATCACCCTGGTGGAGCAGCCGAGTTACGAAATTGGCAGGCGGGCAACCGAATTGCTGCTACGGCGGATCGCTGGGGAAGTGTTTCCGGTGCAACGTGTTGTGCTGCCTGCTCGGCTTCGCGTTCGGGAAAGTACCCGGCGGATCGTCGTCGCCTGATGCGCTGCCTCGCTGCAGATGGTTGGTAACTGCGCCGCGCGGATCTGGTTGGGCCGCTGGCTCAGATCGATGAGCCGGTACCGGCGAAGGGCCAGGGTGGGATCGGGCGGTTGTCGATCACGGCGTGGTACGTGACTACCTCCGGCACCGAGCCTTTCGGGCAATTAGACCCGATTAGCGTTGTCCGGTGCGGCGGTAGATAGGCGAATATGTTGGTGTAGTAGGGGATGAAGGGGAATGCGGGCCCGCACTGCACCGTCGCGTCTATCCGGTAGGTGTCATCCGAGTCGTTGCGGCACCAGTAGTCGTTGCACGAAACCTGAGGTGCCGGTTGGTAATCCGTCGCGGCGGCGTAAGGGGCGGCAGCGACGAAGGCGGCGGCGAACATCGGACACGCGATGCCGAGCATGGCAAGTGTTCGTTGGCGCATATCGATCAGTCACTCCCGTGCCGTTGCCGGTAATCTCGAACCTCAACCTACCGCGCTGACCGGCCACCCGTAATGCCTCAACGGGCCGTCAGATTTGCTGTCTTGCAGTATGTTTCGATTCATGACACTTGGGGCGGTGCGGGCATTCAGGCCCGCGGTCGTGCCTGAAATTCGTCAGCGGACATGGGCGTCGAGCCATTGACCGATGGCGTCGAGTGCGCTCGGGTCGATCGGTTCGAAGTTGTCGCGCACTACATCCGGTGCGAGCCCCAGCGAATGCCCGAGACCGGGGAACACTCGCAGGGTATGGTCGCGATTGCCTGCCAGTGTGAGGGCCGCGTCCAATGCGGTCGCGCCGGCGGGCGGCACATTGGCGTCCTCGGTTCCCTGCAGAACCAGAACAGGCCCACTCAGTTCCCGGGCCTGTTCGGTGACCGTTGGCAGCGCCCGTCCCGCCGCGTAGATCGAATTCCCGGCGAGCCAGTGATCGAGAAACGCCTCCGCGCCTGGCCGGAGCTCCAGATCGATATCCAGCATGCCGTCGTGATCAAGGTCGTAATCCGGATTCGCGGTGAAATCCCCGCCCGCGGCATTCACGCAGGCATATATCAGCGCCGAGCGCGCTACCAGGCCACCGTCACCGGAATAGGCGCGCCGCAACTCATCCGGCCTGAGTTTCCCGTTCACCGCGTAGCGCTGCAGATAGGGCAGTTCCACGAACTCCGTCTGATATCCGAACACGACCCGCCACGGCACAGTGACCGGCGCCTGGAAGATGGTGCCCGCCAACTCCCGATGCGTCGTCGCCAGGGCCGCGGCGACCGTGCTGCCCTCGCTCCACCCGTACAAGAACACTCGCCGCGGATCCACGTGCGAGTCCTGCTCGGCAGCCCGCAACACTCGCTCGGCGTCGTCGCGCATCCCGTTCAGATCGAGCTTCGTCCCATAGGATTCGTAGTCCACATCACCGGGGCCGCGAACGTAGCGCTTGTTGTATCGCATGACCGCATACCCACGCCGCGTCAGATCGTTCGAGATATCTAGGAATATGTGCGAGGGACCGACATCGGCGTTGAGGTCCTCGGGCGAAGAGCCCGGAATCAACACCACCACAGGCGCATTCCGCGCCCCGGCCGGATAGTCCAGCTGCCCGGTCGCGGTGAAATCCCCGAACTGAAAGCTGAACCCTTCGTGCTCCACGGCCGGATCGGCGGAAGCCACCGCCCCCACGCTCGCAAACAATGTAATCGCTACCGCGGCCAAAACCGCTCGTCTCCCCACGAGGCACCAATCTAACCGCCGCCCGGCCGCCTTATCTACCTTTAGCAGTAACTCGACGGTCTTTCGCGCCAGCCGCCACACCGCTGCTATCTATTGGTAGCAGCGACATTCGAGGTCTACCGTCTCCGTGTTCGCGCCGCCTCGATGCGAGCGGCGAGCTCGACCAGGTCCTCGGCGGGACCGCTGGGTGGTGTCCGGCGGTGCCAGATGGCGCGAAACTTTCTGGTCAGGGTGGTCGAGTCGGCCAGGTGCACCTCGTGCAGGGTGCGGGCGCGTAGCTCGTGCGCCACGATAAGGCGGCTGACCACCGCAGGTGCGATGCCACTGCGGGCAGTAGCGAGAATCGTTGCGGCCGAGCCGAGTTCGGCTGCCGGTGCGGCCGGTGTGCCATGAATCTCGAGTGCCTCCCAGACCGTGTCGCGGGTTCCGGAACCCTTCTCCCGCCACAACAGCGGGGTGTCGGCGAGTTCGCGCAGGGTCACCGGACGGCTCCGGACGGCCCACAGATGAGTCGGCGCGACGACCACTACGAGCTCGTCGGCGACGAGTACGCGGCTACCCAATCCCGCTGGGGGATGGGGTCCTTCAACGAAGCCGAGCTCGGTCTCGCGGTCGCGTACCGCTGCGGTCACCTGCCGGGAATTCGCCACGTCCAGTGCCACCGCCAGGTCAGGGCGGATCTTCCGCAGTGCCGTCAGCCAATGCGGAATGCGATGGTCGGCAATGGTTTTCGACGCCATGACGCGCAAGCTCGGGCGTTCGGCGCGGTGCAGGGCCGCGATACCGTCCGTCATCAGCAGTGCGGCCGCCAGCACTGGGCGGCCGAGGTCGACCACGGTGTGACCGGCGTCGGTCAACGACGACCCGGTGGGCCCGCGATCCAGCAGCCGAAGGTGCAGTCGCCGCTCCAGCGCACTGAGCCGCATGCCCGCGGCGGGCTGGCTGATGCCGTGTCGTCGCGCGGCCGCGCCGAGGCTGCCCAGCTCCGCCACCGATACAAGCAGGTCAAGCACCTCCAGATCGGGTGTTACCGGCGGCAGGGTCATAAGGACAGCTTATGAGGTGATGGGGTATTGGGCCCTACCGGCCCGCACGAGTGGGCACCAGGCTCGTGCCTATACCGAGTCGCGGATCAAGGACAGCTGAGGAGAACATTGTGACGTTCGTGATCGGCGCCGCCTGCGTCGACGTCCTGGACCGGGCCTGCATCGAGGAATGCCCGATGGACTGCATTTTCATCGGCAAGCGAATGGCCTACATCCAGCCCGATGAATGCATCGACTGCGGGGCCTGCGAACCGGTCTGCCCGGTCGAGGCGATCTACTTCGAAGATGACCTTCCCACAGGGCAGGAGCAGTTCGTCATCGAGAACGCCCGCTTCTTCGCCGAGCCACTGCCCGGACGGACAACACCACTCGGGCAGCCGGGCGGCGGGACGGTGATTGGTGCGCTGGGCGTCGACACGATTTACGTGCAGGAATATCAGTCTCGGCCAGAGTGCTGAATTCGCCCGGCTCACATGGGGTCTGGCAGCGGACCGAGATGGCCGATTACGCGCTCTCGCAATTGGAGATACTCGGACCATCGGTGGCGAGTGGGGCCGGGTGGGCGTTCGACGACGCGAGTAGCGGTGATGGTCTGACCTAGTCGGAACTGGTCACGAGTCAGGTCGAGTTCGATGCCGGTGGGCAAGCGGTTCCACCAGTGAAAACCGTGCTGTTCCCCGTTGAGCCACACCTCGCCGACCACCAGGTCTCCGCCGAAGAAGTCGTTGACCATCAGAGCGGTGATGTCGCA
This sequence comes from Nocardia sp. NBC_01499, assembly GCF_045040275.1. Classification (NCBI taxonomy): domain Bacteria; kingdom Bacillati; phylum Actinomycetota; class Actinomycetes; order Mycobacteriales; family Nocardiaceae; genus Nocardia; species Nocardia sp. NBC_01499. The sequence goes on from NZ_CP109426.1 coordinate 9,329,765, forward strand.
GTGACCCTACGCGGGGTTGTCGGGTTGCCAGTCGGCACGAGCGACGTCATCCGGGGAACAGGTGTCGGCGCCCCAGCTCGCCCGCAGGGCCTTGTCGATGACAAGTAGGTTCCAAGGTGTCATGGTCGGAGCATCCCATCTCGGAGGATTCGGGTGATGTGTACGCGGGAGAGGAGTGCTGGTGGATGTGTTTCTGGAGACGGAGCGGTTGGTGTTGCGGCGGTTCACGGAGGCTGATGTCGACAATTTGGTGTTGTTGGACAGTGATCCTGAGGTGATGCGGTTCCTTACCGGAGAACCCACGCCACGTGTCGTGATCGAGCGTGAGGTGTTGCCGGGAATCCTGCGGGACTATCGGGTTGGGCCGGCGGGGCGGTGGGCCGTTATCGAGCGGGCGGGCGGAAAGTTTGTGGGGTGGTTGGGTATTCAGCCGGCGGAGGACGGGAGTGTCAGGGAGGTGGAGCTCGGGTATCGGTTGGTGGCGTCGGTGTGGGGGCGGGGGTATGCGACGGAGGGGGCGCGGGCGCTGGTTGGAAAGGGGTTCAGTGAGCTGGGGGTTGAGCGGGTGTGGGCTCAGACTATGGCGGTCAATGTCGGCTCTCGTCGGGTGATGGAGAAGGTCGGTTTGAGATATGTTCGGACATTTCACGTTCACTTCGATGATCCGCTGCCGGGTACCGAGCATGGTGAGGTGGAATATGAGCTGCGACAGGCGGATTGGGTTGCTAGTGAGCGGAGTTAGCGTAGCGGCCGTTGAGGATGGCGGCGGTTAGGGCGTCGACTGTGGTCAGGTGGAATTGGCTGGTGGGGGTTGGGTTATCGCGGTTCGGCCGATGGGGCCTCGGCCGATCGCGGACTGGTTGGTGAGGCCGATTCGGCGGCGATTTCGAGGTCAGTGATGTTGCCGGACATGATCGTTCGCACGTGTTCGGTGATGTGTTCGATAGGCCAGTCCCACCAAGCCACCGCCAGCAGCCTGGCGATGTCCTCGTCGTGGTAGCGGGTTCGGATGAGGCGGGCCGGATTGCCGCCGACGATGCCGTAATCGGGCACGTCGCCGGTGACCACGGACCCGGTGCTGATGATCGCGCCGTTGCCGATCCGCACGCCGGGCATCACGGTCACGCCGTTGCCGAACCAGACGTCGTTGCCGACGACGGTGTCGCCTCGGCTCGGCAGGCCGGTGAGCAGGTCGAAGTTGTCCGACCATGAGCCGCCCATGGTGGGGAACGGGAATGTCGACGGACCGTCCATGCGGTGATTGGCGCCGTTCATGATGAACCGCGTTCCGGTGCCGAGTGCGCAGAACTTGCCGATGATCAACTTCTCCGGGCCGTAGTGGTACAGCACATTTCGGGTTTCGAACGCGGTCGGGTCGTCGGGATCGTCGTAGTAGGAGAACTCGCCGACCTCGATCAGGGGCGAGGTGATCAGCGGCTTCAGCAGCAGCACGCGCGGCTGGCCGGGCATGGGGTGCAGCACGGTCGGGTCCGCGGGAATCAAGGGGCGGTCGGGCACAGCGAAACTCCTTCGGTACGTGGGTATTCGGGAATCTTCAGACGGATGCCGTCGCCCGCAGGTCGAGGCGAGCGCCCCGCCAGCGTGTCCGCAGCCTGCGGTCGTGGCTGACGATCACGAGGGCGCCTCGATAATCGGCCAGGGCGGTTTCCAGGTCCTCGACCAGACCGGGCGACAGATGGTTGGTCGGTTCATCGAGCAGCAGCACATCGACGGGCTCGCTGACCAACCGCGCCAAGGCGAGCCGCTGCCGCTGACCCGTGGACAGGTTCTCGACGCGCGTCGAGAACTGGGCGCGGTCGAACAGGCCCAGCGACATCAATCGGTCGGCGGCATCTCCCGTGCGACCGCGGGCGAAGGCCGCCAACAGCGAGTCCCCGGGTTCGGCGAAACGTGGTTCTTGCATGAGGTAACCGACTGTGCCGCTGCGGGTTACGGTCCCGCTGTCCGGAGTGAGCGCGCCTGCCAGCACGCGCAACAGCGTGGTCTTACCCGCGCCGTTCGGGCCGGTGATCAGCAGTCGGTCGCCCGCGGCGAGCGTAAGGCTCATCCGGTCCAACCTGCCCGCGACAGCGATGTCGGAGGCGTCGAGCATACTGCCGCGTGCATGGCCTGACCGCAGGGTCGGCGCGAACCGCAGCGGTTCCGGTGGCGGCGGCACCGGGTCCGCGAGCAGCCGGCGCAGCCGCTCCTCGGCATTGCGGACCCGGCTGGCCAGCGACTGCTGCACCCGCCCACCGGCCCGGTCGTAGGCCATCTTGTTGTTGTCCTTCATCGCCCGGCCCGGTGCGACGCGGCGGGCCGTGGTGGCGGCGACCTCGCGCAGCCGGTCGGTATCGTCGCGCCACTGCGCGTGTGCCTGCGCCCACCGCTGTCGCGCCGCCGCCTTCTCGGTCAGGAATCCGGTGTAGCCGTTGCCATATCGGATGACCCGCCGCTTGTCCGCGTCGACCTCCAGCAGACTGGTCGCGACTCGCTCGAGGAAGACCCGGTCGTGGGAGACCGTCACCGTCGTGCCGCGACGGGTGCGCAGATGGTCTTCCAGCCAGGTCAGGGCGTTGTCGTCGAGATGGTTGGTCGGCTCGTCCAGCAACAGCACCTCGGACCCGGCCGCCAATACCGCGGCCAAGCGCAGCCGGACCTGCTCGCCGCCGGACAGCCCGCCGACCGTGCGGTCGCGGTCGACCAGGCCCAAGCCGAGTCCGTGCAGCGCACGTTCCACCCGAGCGTCGGCGTCGTAACCGCCGCGCAGTTCGAAAACGGTTGTCAGCTCGCCGTATTCGGCCATTCCCGACTCGTCGCCCTCGGCCATCGCGACCTCGAGGCGGCGCATCCGCCGCTCGATCGCGCGTAGCTCGCTCAGTGCCCAGTCGATGACCTGCTGGACGGTCATGTGTGGCGGTAGCTGCTCGTCCTGGGTGAGGTAGCCGACGCCGCCGTCGGCGTGCACGACGATCTCGCCCTGATCGGGTTGTTCTCGCCCGGCGAGCAGGCGAAGCAGGGTGGTCTTGCCGGATCCGTTCTCGCCGATGATCCCGGTGCGCTCACCAGCGGCGAGCGAACACGTCACCTCATCGAGAACGAGTCGGCCATGGAAGGACTTGCTGACCGCGAGCGCGGTGATCTGGGTTGGCATACGCACACTCCGAAGCATTCGAGGACGGCACGGTGATAGGGGATCGCGGGGCCGGGTGAACACTTCGAATGAGCATCGGCATAACCTCACTTAGTGCGACAACTGTTGCATTAAGATAGCGCTACCGACCTACCCCGTCAAGCAATCGGATGACCGACCATGAATTCCGCACGCGACAGCGTCCCGCCGACCCCACCTACCCAGCGGCCGGGCGGCCGAACCGCCCGCATCCGCGACCAAGTTCTCGAAGCGGTCCGCGCGGAGCTGACCGAGCACGGTTACGACGCGCTCACCGTGGACACGGTCGCCGCCCGCGCGGGAGTGCATCGAACTACGGTGTATCGCCGCTGGCGTGATGTCGGCGGTCTGCTCACCGACGTCTTCGCCGCGGCCAGCGATATGGCGTGGCACCCGCGCGACACCGGCTCCCTGCGCGGCGATCTGGCGGCGCTCAACGAGGAGATCCAGGACTCCATGGCCGAGGAGTCGTCGATCGCGGTGGCGCTGATCGCGGTCTCGTTCCGATCCGACGAGGCCGCCCGAGCCCTGCGTCAACTGTGGGAGGACCGGTACGCGCAGTCCGAGATCATCATCGAGCGAGCGATTCGGCGCGGCGAGCTGGCGCCGCACATCGATGCGCGCGCCTTGCTGATCGCCGCTACCGCACCGGTCTATCACCGGCTGGTACTGCTGCGCACCCCGCCGGACCCGCACCTCCCGGACCACGCGGCCGCGAGCGCCGTGCTCGCCGCACAGGCCGGAGCATTCACCGAACCGGACGCAACCTGACGGGTTTCGAGACCCAGTGGAACTGACCGAACTGGACTCTTCCATTTCACGGGAAGTGTTGCGACACAGACACGATCGACTCTCCGCGTCGGTAGGCGGGGGTACAGTGCGGCAGGACCACCGGATCTCATCAGGTCGATTGCTCGGATGCGGTATACCTCGTTGAGACAGATACCAACGCACAAGGAGACTTAGGCGTGTCAGACGGCCCTATCGACCTGCGTACTGACGTGGCGCACTCGGCGCGGATGTATGACTACTTCCTCGGCGGCAAGGACTCCTACGATGCCGACCGCGTGGCCGCCGAGCAGGCGCTGAAGGACTTCCCCCACGTCCAGCTGACTGCCCGCACCAATCGCGAGTTCATGCGGCATGCCACGCGCTACCTTGCCGGGCAGGGGATTCGGCAGTATCTCGATATCGGCACCGGCATCCCGACCGAGCCGAACCTGCACCAGATCGCCCAGGAACAGGCGTCCGAGTCCCGGATCGTCTACGTCGACAACGACCCTCTTGTGCTCGCGCACGCGCGGGCACTGCTGGTGAGCACACCCGAGGGACGCACCACCTACATTCAGGCCGATGCCGCGGATCCGGCCGCCATCCTCGACGCGCCGGAGTTGCGCAAGACGCTGGATCTTTCGCAGCCGGTGGCGTTGTCGCTCATGGCGTTGCTGCACTTCGTGCCCGGCGACGTCTACGACATCGTGAATACGTTGATGGCGCCCTTGGCGCCGGGCTCCTATCTGGCGATGTCCCATGTCACAACCGATTTCGACGAAGGCGACGCGGACCCGGAGGGCATGGCGCGTCTGTTGCAGGTCTACGCGGATCGCGGCATCCCCGTCCGTGCGCGCTCGCACACCGAAGTCGCCCGCTTCTTCGACGGACTCGAACTCGTCGAGCCCGGTGTCACGGTGATCCACCGATGGCGCAGCGAGGGCATCGCGCACCCGCAAAGCTATGACAAGCGGGTATCGCTCTACGGCGCGGTCGGCAAGAAGGTCTGAGCAGGCCTGGAGTCGCGCGGTTCTCAGCGTGCGGAACCGTCGAGTTGAGCGATGGTGGCGTTGGAGGGGCGACGGCTGCTTTGCAGGCGTTCGGCGACGGCTTCGGCATCCCGGAGGACGCGAACGGCGTTGTGCCAGGTCAGTTTTCCGATATCGGGTTCGGACCAGCCGCGGCCGAGTAGCTCGGCGATGAGGTTCGGGTAACCGGAGACGTCGTCCAGGCCGGCGGGCAGGTAGCTGGCGCCGTCGAAGTCGCTGCCGAGACCGATGTGATCGATGCCGACCACCTCGCGCAGATAATCGAGATGGTCGGCCACCGTCGCCACGGTCAGCGGTGGGCGCGGGTGAGTGGTCTCGAATGTCCGACGGCATTCGGTCGCCTCCGGTGACCAGTCCAGTCGGTGGAAGCCGTTGGCGCGCACGTACTCATCGGCCGCCGCCGACCAATCCCTCGCGGCGGGCAGCAGGAAGTATCCGACGAAGGCGGCCATCGCCACACCGCCGTTGGCGGGCAGCGTGGCCAGGACATCATCGGGGATGTTGCGCGGGTGGTCGCAGATCGCGCGGGCGCAGGAGTGCGAGAAGATCACGGGCGCCTCGGATACCGCGAGCGCCGCGCGCATGGTGTCGGGGGAGACGTGGGACAGGTCGACCAGCATGCCGACGCGGTTCATCTCCCGCACCACCTCTTCGCCGAACGCGGTCAGCCCACCGGCCTTCGGCTCGTCGGTGGCCGAATCGGCCCACGGCACATTGTCGTTGTGCGTGAGGGTCATGTATCGCACGCCGAGTCGATGCAGGGCGCGCAGGGTCGCGAGCGAGCTGTTGATGCTGTGGCCGCCCTCGGCACCCATCAGCGAGGCGATCCGGCCCGCGGCGCGGGCGGCCTCCATTTCGTCTGCGGTGCACGCCAATTGGAGTCGATCGGGGAATCGTTCGGTCAGCGTTCGCACGAAGTCGATCTGCTCGAGGGTCGCGCTGACAGCGGCGTCCCCGGCCAGGTTGCTCCGTGCGTACACCGACCAGAACTGCGCGCCGACCCCGCCGGTGCGGAGCCGATCGAGATCGGTGTGCAGACGCGCACGCTGATCCGTCGCCAGGTCGACGGCGTCGAGATCGTAACCGGCCAGGAGGCGCATGGCCCATGGAAGATCGTTGTGGCCATCCACCACCGGGGTGTCGCGGAGGACGGCGTGTGCGCGAGCGAGCAGATCAGCTGTCACTACTCCGTTCTATACGTGCGCGGTATCGGTGTCGAATGTTCCGGTCTTGCCGGTCAGCAGGAAAAGGGTTGGGCGGCTCGACGGTTAGGCTGCTAGCCTGCTCGAGACCGTGACACACCGCGAGGAGGTGAGACCCCATGAACGCAGTATCCATGTGGGTGCTCCCCCTGACGTTACGGTCGGGCGAATAACGTAGGTGTCGCCGGGAGCGCCTGAACCACAAGGCAATCCGAAGGACAACACCATGCATTTTCTCTCTGAGACATCGTTGAACGGTGTCATCGAACGCGAATTCACGCTGGGCGACATCACCGGTGTGCTCTGGTCACCGGCGTCCGGTTCGAGCGGCGCACCGCTGATTCTGAGCGGTCACACCGGCGGCATCCACAAGAAGGCGCCGGGACTGGTCGCCAACGCGCACCACCTCGTGACCACCCGCGGGTTCACCGTCGCCGCCATCGACGCACCGGGACACGGCGATCGGCCGCGCGACGCCGCGGACGACGCCGCCCGCGCCGCATTCGTGCGGGCTCGGGAAACCGGGGAGCCGATGGCTCCGATCATCGCCGACTACAACACTTCTCTCGCCGAACGCGCTGTGCCGGAATGGCAGGCGACCATCGACGCACTGCAGGCACTTCCCGACATCGGCACCGAAGCACCGATCGGCTACGGCGGCATGACACTGGGCGTCGCGATCGGACTGATGTTGACGGCGGTCGAACCCAGGATCACCGCCGCGGCCTTCGGTCCGGTCTTCGCATACGAGGCACTGATCGAAGCCGCGAAGCAGATCACCATCCCCGTCGAGTTCACGATCGCCTGGGACGACACGGAAATCGGCCGCCAACCCGGCCTCACGTTGTTCGATGCCTGTGCCTCGCTGGACAAGTCATTGCACGTCTATCCGGGCAGGCATAACCAGATGCGCGGATTCGATATCGATGCAGGAGCCCGATTCTTCACCCGCCATCTCGGACAAGCCGTCACCCTGTCGGCGTGACCTGACAGGTGCCGGTGTCCGGTTTCGCGCCGGACACCGGCCTTCGTCCAGCGTCATCGCCGCAGGTTCGGCGGTCACTTCGATGCTTCCCCGCATCAGACGAAACGACACCCGGCACCGTCCTTGCGGCTGGTCCGGGCGCAGCGCTCGTGCTGTTGGGGATGCCATACGAATCAGGTCCGAACTGTGACCTGTCCCGCATCTGGCAGCCGGTGATGCGCTCTTGTGTCCGTACCGCTTAACCTCGCCAAGGCACGACAGATGGTAGGAAGGTGGCGGCAAGCGTGGTTGATACCCAGGCGAAGCTCGATGAATTGGTCAAGATCCTGGCGATCGCTACGGAGCCCGCGGGGGAAACCGGTGTTGCCAAGCGGGCGAAGAAGGGCATTCCGAGCGTCCGCGAGCGGGTGCACATGCTGCTCGACCCCGGTACGTTCATCGAGACCAATGCCCTGGCTCGTCAACCTGACCAACCGGACGGCCTCTACGGCGACGGGCTGGTCACCGGTCGTGGGTTGATCGGCGGCCGCCCGGTGGTGCTGATCGCCCATGATCAGACCGTGTACGGCGGATCGGTCGGTGTCACCTCCGCGCGCAAGTTCATGCGGGCGCTGCAGTTCGCGTTCGACAACGCGTGCCCGGTGGTCACGATCAACGATTCCGGCGGTGCGCGTATCCAGGACGCGGTGGGCTCGATCGCTTCGTTCGGCGATATCTCCCGAGTGCTGGAGAAGCTGTCCGGGTATGTGCCGCAGGTGTCGATCATTCTCGGCAAGTGCGCGGCGGGTTCGGTGTATGGGCCGATCAACACCGACGTGCTCATCGGCACCAAGGACTCCTACATGTTCGTCACCGGGCCGGAGGTGATCAAAGCCGTCAACGGCGAGGACATCACGGCCGAGGATCTTGGTGGCGCCGAGGTCCAGGCCAAACGCGGCACCCTGCATCACGTGGCAGGCACCGAACAAGAGGCCTACGACTGGGCCCGCCAGTACCTGAGCTACATGCCGACGAGCTGCCTCGAGCAACCGCCGGTCGTCAATCCCGGCTTGGAGCCGGAGATCATCGCTACCGATCGGGAGCTCGAGGGGATCATCCCGGATTCCGATCGCACCGGGTACGACATGCACGAGATCCTGCTCCGCATCTTCGACGACGGTGAATTCCACGAGGTCCGCGCCGCGATGGCGCCGAATCTGATCACCGGATTCGCTCGCGTCGATGGATATCCGGTCGGTGTGATCGCCAACCAGCCGCTGGTGCTCGGTGGTTCCATCGACGCGGCCTGCTCGGACAAGTCGACCTACTTCATCCGGCTCTGCGACGCGTTCAACATTCCGCTGGTGTTCGTCGTCGACACCCCCGGCGTGCTGCCCGGCCTCGACCAGGAAGCCAACGGTGTGATCATCCGCGGTGGCCGGGTCCCGCGCGCGATCATCGAGGCAACGGTGCCGATCATCAACCTCGTTGTGCGCAAGTCGTACGGCGGCGCCTACGGCATGATGGCGGCCCGGCAGGTGGGTGCGGACATCAGTTTCGCCTGGCCGACGGCTCGGATCGCGGTGATCGGCGCCGAAAGCGCGGTCGATCTCATCGGTAAGCGGCAATTGGCGGCGGTGCCGCAGGAGCAGCGGGCCGCCGCGCGCGAGTTCATGGTCAACCATTACAACGAGACGATCGCGACCCCGTGGATCGCCGCCGAACGCGGCTACATCGACGCGGTCATCGAACCAGCGCGCACCCGCCTGGAGATCCGGCACGCGCTGCGGTTGCTGCGCGACAAGCCGCCGGCCAAGCCGGAGTTCAATCCGCGCAAGCATTCGGTGTATCCGATGTGAGTATTTCTTCAGCGAGGGTCGTCGGGGCGATAGCGGGCTTTGATGTGCACGCGTTCGCCCTGGGGGCCGAGGATGCTGAGGAATTCCACGGAGTGGTCGTCGGCGTTGCCGAACCAATGCGGGAGGTGGGTGTCGAATTCGGCGACTTCGCCATCGGTGAGGACGAGGTCCTTGTCGCCGAGTATGACGCGTAGGCGGCCGCGCAGGACGTAGAGCCAGTGGTAGCCCTCATGCGAGCGAGGGTCGGGTTCGCGACCCTCGGTCAGACCGGCGGGCACGATGTGTTTGAACGCCTGTAGTCCGCCGGGATTGCGCGTCAGCGGCACGACGGTCATGCCGTTGCGGGTGAACGGCCGCAGCTGCACTCGTGGGTCGAGTTCGGTTGGGGCGCCGATCAACTCGTCGACCGGCACCCGGTAGGCCCTGGCCAGCGGCAGCAGAAGTTCAAGACCCGGTTTGCGTTGCCCGGACTCCAGCCGGGACAGGGTGCTGATCGCGATCCCGGTGGTCTCCGACAGGGCGGCCAGGGTGACATCGCGGCGACGCCGCAACTCGCGCAGGCGGGGGCCGACCGCGGCAAGCACCGCATCATCACTCATAGGTGCACTGTGCCCGCGCCTTGCATTTTCCGCAAATGGGTTTGCTGGATTGCCGAAGCGGGCGCTGGTCGACCAGGGTGATCGCGCAGCGGATGGCGAGCTTGGCGTAGCCGAATTCGCTGTCGCCGATGGTGATTCCGCGACATCGCATCCCTGGTCTGTCCCCTCGAACGGAGCGCCGAACAGGGGCACCGCTCGGCGCGGACCGGACGGGTTCACGGTGAGCCGAGACGTCGTCATGTCGGGTGCGTGCGGCCGGTCAGTTGGTGCGGGTTGTGTAACCGGCGGGCAGCGGGTCTCCACGCAGGATCTGCCGCAGGTGCATGACCAGGTCCTGTCCTACCTCGGGTAGGTGTCTTGCCTCCGGAATGGGTAGCGTCTGGCGAGTGGAATTGGCAATGGACCTCGATGGGCGTCAGGTCAGGACATATGAGTGCGCGTGCTGCGGCGAACCCGTCGAGCGGACATGGAATTTCGTCAGTCGCGGTGATGAGGTGCATGCGGTGTACTACGCGAACTCCTATCACCACACCGATCAGCCGCACGAGACATGGATCGACGTCATCCTTGGCACCTGGAGCGAGAACATCGTCGACGACCACGTGACGTTCGGGTGCCGAGTCGGGCCCGTGCAAGGAAGCCCGCATCCTGCCGCGACATTGGTTCCGGCGTGCCAGGACGGATCGGGCGGCCAGATCCACGGAACGCTGCTCTCGCGCGAGGACGGACTGGCTCACCCTCGCGTGCAAGAGTTCTGGGACGTAGTGGATTTCGTGCTCGCCAACGATCCGACTGTCCACGGTCATCTGTACGGCCAGGTAGCCCTCCCGTAACGGGTCGCCGCAGTGAAAGCCACCGGGATGCAACACCTTTGGGATGACTCGCTGTCATGGCGATATCCGTGCATGATGGGACGAGATAAGCCGCGCTGGCGACCTGAACGGAATGGGGGAGCTACCTCGGCGGCACGCCGCCAAATGGCAAGGGCGGAGTCGAAAGGAGGCCTGTGGGAGCCGTAGTCGAGGGCGTCTTCACCAGTGGTGAGCCCTATCTCCGGGTGGGTAGTGGTCGGCCGCTGGTGTATCTCGCGGGGTTCGCACTCGATCACGCCAACCCAACGGGCCGGATGCTCAAGATCGCCATGGCGAGCGTGGAGCCGCTGGCCCGCGCGGGTTTCGAGGTGTACTACACAAGTCGTGCGCCTGGCCTTCCGGTCGGCGCGACGTTCGCCGACATTGCCGCCAGCCATGCGACGGGCCTGGCCGCGCACTTCGGTGAGCCAGTTGATGTGCTCGGCCACTCGACCGGCGGAGACCTGACACTGCAGCTCATTGCCGACCATCCCGAGGTGGTGCGCCGAGCTGTGGTGGCGAGCGCGGCCTACCGGTTGGGGCCACTGGCGAAGCGGGCGGGGTTGGCGATGATTGCCAGCTTGGAACGGGACGGCCGGCTTCGCGCCGACGCGCTGGTCGCCGGATTCACGCAGAATCGCGTACTGCAACGGCTGCTGGCGATACCGATGCGGCTGACCGTGTTGATGAAGGTCCCGAATCCTGCCGACCCTATCGCGCTGCTGCGCGCGGAGGATCAGTTCGACGTGCACGACCGGCTCGGCGCGATCGAGACCGAGACCCTGGTGATCTGCGGGGAGCGGGACTACTTCTGGACGCCGGAGATGTTCGCCGAAACCGCGCGCCTGATGCCACACGGACGGCTGGTGATGTACCCCGACGCGGGGCACGCGATCGTCACACGCGAAGACTATGTCGCCGAAGTCACGGCGTTCCTCAACGCACCCTGAGCCCGGACGGTTGGCTCGCACATCACGAAGGTGGCGATGTCGATCACCCTGCGGGCAGGCCGACCTGGTCGCGCTCGAGCACGCCGCGCAGCTGCGAAAGGGCTTGTGCGACAGTCGGCAACGATGGACCGGCGAGAGTGCCGAGCAGTTCGGTCAGCCGCTCGGCGAAAGTTTGCTCCGCTGCCTCGACGAGGCGTGCGCCGTCGGCCGTCAGGGCCACAAGTGACGACCGGCGATCCGCCGGATTCGGTTGCCGCGCAATCCATCCCTGCTTCTCCAGGCGATCGACACCTTTGCTGATCGCCCCGACACCGGCGGCGAACTCGCTCGCGAGGTCGGCCACCCGGGCTCCGGGGTGATCGCGCAGGTAGCGCAGGGATTCGAACTGCGAGGTGACGATCCCGTGCCGCTCGCGAAGGCGATCGTTGAGCGCGTTGTACAGCCGCGTCTCGCACCGGACGAGATCGGCGAACAATCCCGGCAGGTCGACGGCATCGCTACCCGTTTTAGATTCCATGGCATATAGTGTACTGGAAGATACTTCTTGGGAAGGTGTACATGAGCAAGGAACAACGTGCGAAAATCGATGCGCTGCTGCGGCAGCCGCGACCTGCGGGAATCGGCTCGGTCGCGGAGATCCGCGCGGGATTCCGGGCTCTGATGGCCCAGATGGACGTACCGACCGAGATACGCACCCGAGCCACGACACTCGGCGACCGGCCCGCCGTGCTCGTCGAACCGGAGAACGCGGCGCGAGCCGGGACGATCCTGTATTTCCACGGCGGCGGCTTCGTCTTCGGCTCACCCGAGACGGCAATGTCGCTGACCGCGAACCTGGTGACCCGCACCGGATTTCGCGCCTACTCACTGGACTACCGACTCGCGCCCGAACACCCGTTCCCGGCCGCGATCGACGACGCGCTCAGCGCCTACCGAGCCCTGCTCGACAGCGGCGAACACCCGTCGACCATCGCCTTCGCCGGAGACTCCGCCGGTGGCGGCCTGACCGTCACCACCTGCCTTGCCGCCCGCGACGCCGGCCTGCCCATGCCCGCCGCGCTCGTGGCGTTCTCACCCGGACTCGACATGACCCGCACGGGCGAAAGCATGGACACCAAAGCGGCGACCGACCCGCTGTTCACCCGCGAGAGCCTGGAACATAACGGCGCCATGTACCTCGCCGGGCAGGATCCACACCAGCCCCTGCTCAGCCCGGCGACCCTCGCCGACCTCAGCGGCTTCCCGCCGATGCTCCTGCAAGCAGGCACCAACGAAATGATCCTCGACGATTCCACCCGCCTTGCCGCCCGCGCGCGAGCGGCCGGTGTGGACGTCATCCTGGACATCACCGCCGACCTGCCCCACGTGTTCCAGTCCTTCACGGGCATGCTCGACGAAGCCGACGAGGCCCTGGACCGCGCGGCACACTTCCTCGGCCAGCGCATCGGCTGACGTGTCGCGGTCACTCCCGGAAGCCTTGCCGCGACGGACAACTCGCGGCAAGAAATCTAGCGGCGGGTTTCGATCTTCAGGTCGCCGCGGGTCAATGCGGGGGTGGTGGCGCGGGCGAGCACGTCGTGCGGGAACCCGAGCTCGATCGCGCTGGCCTCATCGAGGCGGGCCAGTTGGGCGGCGGTGAACTCGACCTCCATGGCGCCGAGATTGTCCCCAGCTGCGCGGTGATGCGTGCGCCGATAACCGGTGCCGTTACGCCCGGGCTCCGCAGGGGCCAGGCCAGCCCGACCTGGGCGGGTGTGCGGCCGAGCTCCGTGGCGACCTCCCGCACGACGTCCACGAGGGCGAGGTTTCGGTTCGGTGAGCGTGCCGTTAGCGAGGGTGACGCTCCTGCGGGTGGCGTTGGTGGAAGCGATGATCCACCGGACCCGGAAAGCCAAGGCTCACAGAGCTTCTCGCGCGCCGTGCCGGGAGAGGCTCCGCCGGACTACTTCAGTAGTTCGATGACTGGCGCGAACCTCTCCAGATCATGTTCCAGCACAGTGAAATACGTGATTCCGTAACGCTCTCGGCATTCGCGCACGCTATCGGCGAGCTGCTGTGGTGTGCCGACCATGACCGCGGGTGCGGCGCCGATCTGGTCGTCGGTGAATCCGGGCAGGGACTGGCGCACCCGTTCGCCAACGGTGTCCCGCTCCGCCGGGGTGGCCACCGCCCATACCAAGAGGTTGAGTTCCACTCGATCGCGACGCTCGCCGAGCAAACCGCGCACGTATTCGGCGCGTTCGGCGACCTCGTCCGCGCTCGCGGCGCTCAGCGGACCGGATTTCGGAGCGGCGGCACCGGGCAGGCCGATCACATCGGCGTGCTGAGCGGCCATGCGCAGCAACCGGTTTCCCGATCCGGCGATCAGAATCGGCGGCCCCTCCGGACGTGCGGGCGCGGGTTGGTATTCGGGGTCGGCGTAGAGCTTGCGCAGGGTGAGCACGGTCTGCTCGACGTGATCGATGCGGGCGCCCGCGGTGGGGAACGGTATTCCGGCGGCATCGAATTCGTCCTTCACATATCCCGCCCCCAGCCCCAGCTCGACCCTGCCGCCACTGAACTGGTCCAGTGCGGCAACATCCCGGGCAAGCAGCGTCGGATTGTAGAACGGCGTGTTCAACACGAAGGTGCCCAACCGAATTCGCTCGGTGGCCTCCGCCGCCAGCAACAACGTCGGAAACGGTGCGGGCATACCGAGGTGATCCGGCACGGCGAAAACGTCATACCCGAGCACTTCCGCGCGACGAGCCTTGTCCACCCACCCGGCCCGCGGACCCGGCGACACCATATTTACCCCGAAGCGAAATCCAACCACGTCTCGTTCCTACCACCCCCACCCACAGTTCGCACCACCCCACCCCTTCACCTGCGGCGGAGCGAGCAGGACACCGACTGCTGTTGGTCGGATGATCACGGGGAACTGAGGGCGGCATCGGCCGAGAGGTGAGTTACGTCAGTTCCCCGTGATCGTTTGTCCAGCAGCGCGTATCGGAGTTGTCAGCCCACGTCACGCATGTCGATGGTCGAGTGGTCGAAGGAGGGAGCTTTCTCATCGTCGTGGTCCGGGCGGTAAGTTCGCGGCGTGGCGGATTTGACGGTCGGCGGTCTGTCCGTGGTGGTGCGGGATCTGGTGCCCGAGGACGAGGCGGCGGTGCTGGAGGTGTTCGCGGCGTCGGAGGACTGGTTCGTCGCGGAGACCGGGCAGCCTTCGGCGCCCGGCGATGTGCAGAGCCTGTATTACGTGCTGCCCGAGGGCTCGGATCTCGACGACAAGGTGCTGTTGGTAATCGAAGTCGACGGCCGGGTCGTTGGGATGATCGACGCGGTGCAGCGCTATCCGCATCCGCAGGCGATCTCGTTGGGACTGTTCGTGATTCGTCCCGAGTTCCGGCGTCGCGGGCTGGGTCGTGCGGTCGTGGATGCGTTACTCGGCGAGGCGCGATCGCGGGGATTCGAGACCATCCGTACCCATACCGCCGTTGGCTGGCATTCTGGCCGAGAGTTCCTGCGGGCCATGGGGTTCGCGTTCGATGAGCCGGGGATGTTCGGCACCGAGGTGAACCGGAATCCAGGTCCCGACGATCGTCCGATCATTCCGGCAGCGCGAACCATCTGACTCGCGTCTTCGAACTCGTCAATCGAGGACATGTTCTGTGATCGTCTCGAAGGAGATCGGGCTGCGTGCCGTCAATGTGGTGATGTCGTGGGTGACGGTGCGGAAGCGTTGTTCACGCACCGCAGCGAACATGCTGGTGTAGGCGTAGGCCCACCACGGGGTGAGATGGTCGCGCAGGAGAAGGGAACAGAATTCTGGTAGTTCGACGTCGATGGCTGTGACAGCACGAGAGCTGAACCGGCTGGCTAGCGCGGCCAACTCGGCCAGGTCATAGCTGCGTGCGCCAGTCGCTTGCACCAGGGAGGCTGAGCGTTGGAGGGTACAGGCGACCAGGCAGCGGGCGACGTCGTCACGGGCGACGAGTGAGACCCGTCCGGAACCCATGGGGAGAGTGAGTTCGCCGGAGCTGGCTGCTTTGGTGACCCACTGTGTGAAGAACTCGCCGTAGATGGAGGCCCGCACGATGGTGTGTGCGAGGCCGCTGTTCCGGAGCATTCGTTCGGTCTCGCGGTGCACCGGGGCGAAGCAGAACGGGGAGTCCGGCTCGATGTCCAGGATGCTGAGATACACGATGTGGTCAATGCCGGCCGCGACGGCCGCGTCCACAACGTTGATGTGATGGACGAGCATCGACGCGGCCTCGCCATCGCTGGAGATGAAGACCAGCGTCCCGACCCCGGCCAGAGCTGAGGCCATCTGCGTGTGGGACCGGTAGTCGGCACTGCGCACCGGCACTGCGCGTTGAAGATCAATGACCCGCCCAGCGTCCCGGGCCAACGCGATCACATTCGCCTGTCCGGCTTCCAGCAGACCCCGCACGACGGCACCACCGATATTCCCGGATGCCCCCGTCACGGCAATAGGCCGAGTCGTCATAAGCGACCCTAACCTGCCCACGCCCGGCGCCCCGCTTGGGTGTCTAGCTCAAAGTGCAACCCGCATAGGCTTATTGGTTGGCCACAATCACCGTATGCAGGCCGTTTTTCAGCTGTTCGGCGTGCGACTTGCCGAGCGCGGCCAAGAACCGCCGCTCGCAATCGTCGATGATGCGCGCGCCACGCTGCAATAGAGCTGACCGGCACGACCGCGCACGTCATCACGGCGGACCTGGCCGATACCGATGCCGTCACCGGGCTGGCCGCACGGATCCGTGCCACGGTCGGCGACCTCGACGCGTTCTACTACGGTGCCGCGGCTGACGGCTTTGTCCCGGTGCTCGGCCTGACGCCCCAGCGCGTGCGAGAGCTCATGCCGCTCGGCGTCTACACGTTGCTCGAGTTCTTGCCTGGCATGATCACCAGGGGAGACGGCACGGCGAATGTGCTATTCGCACTTAGCCGTTCACGTGCGCTCGCCTACTCGAGACGGAGAAGTCCCTAGCGGCTTTGGCTCAACGGCTGCGGCGTCTCGGTGACCGTGGTGGTGTGCCGCCGCGCCGCGCGGGCCAGCGGGGCCAATGTGGTTTGGATGATGAAGTATTCGGCGACAAGGACGTTGCCGAGGAGAGCGGCCCACGCGCTCGCGGTATAGATATCCCGGTACGCCAGTGACAGGTGGAAGATCGACGACGCCTGCGTGCCTGCGAGCAGGTAAAGGCGCAGGGTTACGGCGGCGAAGGTCAACGCATAGTTGCGGATCATCCAGATTCGGTGCAACTGCACTTCACGGCGCCGGATCGTTCGATAAGCCTTTGTGGCCGTGTACAACCAGGCAACTACCAGCATGTAAAACGCGACCTGCAACGGGAAACCGCTCGGCGTCACTGCCGCGGAGTACGACGCCGCGGCCGAGGCGGCCACGACCGAGACCAAATACACCCGGCCCGCTGTCCGGTGCAATTTAGGAAAGCGCTTCCGTAACTGCGGCACGAATTGCCACGGCCCGATAATCAAGGCAAGGCCCGCTGGCACCGCGTGCACCACCAGGCTCACGTAATAGCCGGGGATAGCTCTGTCGATCGGCACGGTCGAGCTGCCGAACAGGTACGGCGTCACGAAGTAGCCCGCGATACCGATCGCGAGCAGGACAAGAAGACTCCACAAGAACCACCACCAGCGACGGCGAACGGCCTGTGACATGACTGCGGACATGCGAGAAAACTCCAATACTTAGGTCAGTTGCCCTGTGCGGCTTCGGTAATCGGTTGCCATTCGTTCCACACCGCGAGCCGGGATTCGTACTCCGCCGTCGCGATCTGCAGTGCTGAGTGCCCGAGTAGCAGGCGCAGCGGTGGTTTCTCGGCGTCGACAAGGGCCAGCAGTGCGGAGCGGGTCGCGCCGGGTTCGCCGAAGCGTTGCCCGGAGTAGTCGACGGCGCGGACCTTGTCGTAAGCCGGATGCGCCGTGGTGAATTGGGTCAATGTGAACCCGGTGTCGTAGCTGGCGGGTTCGAGCACGGTGACGTGAATGCCGAAATCGGCGATCTCGGCGGCCAAGGATTGTGACAAGGCCTCCAGTGCCCATTTCGACGCGGCGTACGCGCCAACATTCGGCGACGCCACAACTCCCCAGAGACTGGATACCTGGATGATGTGCCCGCTGCCCTGCGCCCGCAGAATCGGTAGCGCCGCCTGCGTAACCCACAGTGGCCCAAGGAGATTGGTCTCCAGCTCCGCCCTGATCTCTTGCTCGGTGAGCTCCTCGATCATGCCGAACTGTGCGTATCCGGCATTGTTCACCACGACGTCGAGCCGCCCGAAATGCCGCGCCGTCTGCTCGACGGCGATGCGAACACCGTCCTTGTCGGTGACATCGAGCCGCAACGGCAGAAACGTTGCCGGGTACTCGGCGACCAGATCGTTCAGGGCCGCCATATCGCGAGCGGAGCCCGCCACTCGATCGCCCCGCTCCAGTGCGGCCGAAGCCCATTCCCGGCCGAACCCCCGCGAGACACCGGTGATGAACCACACCTTGCTCATGCGATCTACCTGCATTGATCGGACCTACTTCCGGCTTGTGCGAGCGCTCGGGGAACGAGTCCATCGGGTTCGATCCCTTGAGCTAACGGATGTAAGGATACGACTGGAAGTTGAGCGAAGGCAAGAGGTAACGGCTGTAAGTTTTGAACCGTAAGGTGACGGTTGTGGGCTGTCGAGGAAGCGCCCCCGGGACATCACAGGTAGGTAGGGTGATTGCGTGCACCAAGATGACCGGCGACTTCTCAGCTCGTCGTTCGGCACTGCGGCTGTCGCATACGCCGAACACCGCCCGGACTACGCACAGACCGCGGTGCGGTGGGCGCTCGAACGCGCGCCTGGTCCGCGAGTGCTCGACCTCGGCGCCGGAACCGGAAAACTAACCGGAACGCTGCTCGCGCTGGGTACCGAAGTCGTTGCGGTCGAACCCGATCCGGCGATGCTGACCGAGTTGCGTCGCGCTCTGCCGGTTGTTCGTGCCCTGGCGGGGAGCGCCGAGGCGATTCCGCTGCCGGACGGGTCCGTCGATGCCGTGCTGGCCGGGAACGCCATGCACTGGTTCGACATGGACGTCGCCGGGCCCGAGATAGCCCGAGTTCTCACACCCGCTGGCGTGCTTGCTGGTCTGTGGAACGTCATGGACGACCGGGTCGATTGGGTTGCCGAGCTCGCAGAGATCAGCGGGAGCGCGGCCATCGGTCCGCGTGACCTGCCCGTCAGCTGGCGTGCCGAGACGGCCGACCTGCATCGTCCCAAGTCTGGCGCGGCCGCCCGGTTCGGCTCGCCCGAGCAGGCCGAGTTCCCGCACGGGCAGCGGCGCACCGCCGACTCACTCGTCGCGACGCTCGCGACGCGCGCGGGGATGCTGGTCATGCCGGATCAAGAGCAACAGGCCACGCTGGGCCGGATCCGCGCTTTCCTCGCGAGCCGCCCGGAGACCGCCCGCGGTGAGTTCACCCTCCCGATGCTGACCTGCGTGCTGCGCGTCCGGCGACTGTGACGAACGCCGACTGAAGGTGCGGCACAAGCGTTTCGGCGACGAAGGTTTCAATACTGGTCGGGGTGGTGGTGCGTGGCGAGCGTGGCTGCAGCGTCACGGTGTGCCGCGAGTTGATCGCGTGCACGACCTCGACCATGAGGCCGGTGACGTTCTGCGACACTCCGGCGCGACGCTGAGCCGCGGCGAATTCCTCGATCGACTGCTGCACGTAGCGCAGCCGGGGCAGCTCGGCGATCGTGCCGATGACCTCGGTGACCTCAGCCATGCTCAGATCGCGTTCACCATGCAGCTCGCGGATGTCCGACCCGGCACTCGGGGTGAGCAAACTGTGGGCGGCGGCTCGGCCGATGTCGGCGGTGGCAATGAACGGCATGGCGATATCGGGATCGAACGGCACGGCGACGACCCCGGCGCCGCGGATGGTCTCGATCTGGCCGAGTAGGTTCTCCATGAAATAGCCTGCCCGCAAGTGAGTTACGGCGGCGTCGAGGGTGTTGGTCTGTTGCTCGAGCTGGTGCAGTCCGACGACCGGGCCGGTGCCAGCTGGTTTGTCCGCGCCCCAACTGCTCAGGGTCACCACCCGTCCGACTCCGGCGGTCGAGAGTGCTGCGGTCATGGCGTCGACGATGGTTCGCTGATGTGCAGGGAAGTCCGGGCTGTCCGGGATGTAGTTGGGCTGGACCAGCACGTAGACACCCTCGGCGCCGGTGAAGGCGTCGGTGAGTGCGGCGCGGTCGGTCGGCTCGGCCACGAACGGCTCCGCACCAGCCGCCGCCAGCGGTGCCAGGCCTTGGCTGTCGCGTCCGATCGCGCGCACGGCGCGGCCAGCTCGAAGTAGCTCATCGACCACTACCCGCCCGGTACGTCCGGTCGCTCCGGTCACCACGAACATCAGGTCGTTCTCCTTTTCGCGACGGTGTCTCTTCGATGTTGTCGACGGTAGGAGCGGTCCGCGGCTGCGGGGTAGTGCTGACGCACCCACCCCGAAACAGGGGCAACGCATAATCTGGACAGCGTGACGAAACCGGGAGCCCTTGCCGAATTCCTGCGCGCGCGGCGTGCGCTCGTGCGCCCGGAGCAGGTCGGGCTGATTCCCGGTGCGGCACGCCAGGTTCCGGGCCTGCGCCGGGAAGAGGTCGCGATGTCGGCCGGGGTCAGCACCGATTACTACGTGCACCTGGAGCAAGGTCGCGAGAAACGCCCCTCGACCCAGGTCTTGGACGCGCTGGCCCGAGCACTGCGGCTCGACTACGACGCGCACACCTACCTGCGCGCTCTCGCCGCGCCCAGCAGACCCGCGCCGAAAGCGCACGGGAACACCCATCGCACATTGACCGGGCTGCTACCGCAGATCACCACCCCGGCGATGCTCGTCACGCCCTGGCTGGAGGTCATCGCCCGCAATGGGCCCGCCGATGCCCTCTACGACGGAATACCGTTGCGGGACAACCTGGCTCGAATGGCCTTCCTCGACGATGCGGTGACCCGTTTCGTCGAGGACCCCGACCAGCTCGCCCAATGCACCGTCGCGACGCTGCGGGCCGCCGCCGGACCCCGACCGCACGCGCCGCAGATGATCGAGCTGATCGGGGAGCTGTCGCTGCGCAGCGGCAAGTTCCGTCAGATGTGGGCGCGTCACGACATTCACCGAAAAGGCAGCGCCGTCAAACACTTTCGCCATCCGGTAGTGGGTCCGCTCACGCTTTACCAGCACGTGATGACCCTTCCCGATCATCCCGAGTCGCAGTTGTGGATCTACCAAGCCGAGCCGGGCTCCGACTCCGAACACGCGTTAGGAGTGCTCGCTGCCTAGAGCGTG
Organism: Nocardia sp. NBC_01499; assembly: GCF_045040275.1. Taxonomy (NCBI): domain Bacteria; kingdom Bacillati; phylum Actinomycetota; class Actinomycetes; order Mycobacteriales; family Nocardiaceae; genus Nocardia; species Nocardia sp. NBC_01499. The sequence goes on from NZ_CP109426.1 coordinate 9,350,531, forward strand.
GCTCGCGCGGTGATCTCCCGGGGCGTGAGCACCCGAGTGTCCGCCCCCGAGGCCGCGACGGCGATCATCGCGCGACCGATCTCCCGACTGTCGTTGACCGCGTTCGGCGCCAGCCGCTTGAACAGTGGAATCAGCGGCCCGATGAGTGCGTATGCGGCGCGATACAACCGAGTCTTGGAGACAACACCGTCCATCGGCTGCACGAATCCGGGCCGGAACATGTACGCCTGGAAGGGAAGTGCGAGCAGATCGTTCTCGGTCTTGCCCTTCACCCGCTTCCACATCGAGCGGCTCTGCTCGGTGCTGTCGGTGCCCTGCCCGGAGACATAGATGAACGTCAGCTTCGGGTTCGCGGCGGCAAGCGTGCGACCGGCTCGCAAGGCCAGGTCGTAGGTGATCCGGCGGTAGTCCTGCTCGTTCATGCCGACGGAGGAGACGCCGAGACAGAAGAAGCAGGCGTCGAACTCCGGCAGCTCACCGGCGATCGCGGACAGATCTGTCGGATCGGGCTGGACCAGCTCGCGCAGCTTGGGGTGCTCGATACCCAGCGAGCCGCGCCCGACCGCGAGGATCTGTTCGACCCGCTCGTCCCGGAAGCACTCGGTGAGGACCCCTTGCCCGATCATGCCGGTCGCGCCGAAGAGGATTACCTTCATGTCAGGAATCTTGCCTGAACGGCCGGGGGAATACCTGTGACAGTCTCGATCAACACGTTCCTTACCGCTCTACGGTGCATATCCTGCGCACGCGAATACGAGCCGGTGCACTTTCCGTCGGGATGTCCGGCGTGTCTGCGGGCGGGGGCGCCGTCCAATCTGTACTGCGTCTACGACTCTTCCGAGAACGGGTCGGTTCAGCTTCCGCTCGTGGACCCGATCACGTTGGGGGCCGGGGCGACTCCGCTTCAGCGACTGAGCGAGCGGGTCGGGCTCGGGTCGCAGGTGTGGGTCAAGGACGAGAGCCGCAACCCCACCGGATCGCATAAGGACAGGTTCGGGCTCGGCGCGGTCGGCTGGGCGAAGGTCACCGGATTCGACACGGTGGTCGCGGCGTCGTCGGGAAACGCCGCCTTGTCGATCAGTGCCTTCTGCGCGGCCAACGACGTCCAGGGCGTTATCGCGATGACATCGGATGTGCCGCAACAGCTTGTCGAGCACCTCCGCGCACTCGGGGCGGAGGTGAAGATCTTCGACACCTATGACGATCGATGGGAATTCGTCGCTGCTCGGTGTTCGTCCGGGCAGGCTTTCAATGCCACCAATTACGTTGTACCCGTTGTCGGATGCTCTCCCTTCGGTATCGAGTACTTCAAGGGCATCGCCGACGAGATCATGACGGCACACGGCGGACCTCCCGATGCCATGGTGATTCCCAGTTCGCGTGGGGATCTCGCACACGGAATCTATCGGGGGTTCACCGACATCGCGAGGGGCATGCCAAGGCTGTATCTGGTTGAACCGTTTCCACGACTACACGCGGTGCTCGAGCAGGGCACCGACTGGCGGACAACCTTTCGGGGTGAAACCCGCCTACTTCCCTCCATCGCCGGAGACACCACGACACGTCAGTCGGTCGTGGCGGCCACCGGTTCCGAAGGTGGCGCGGTTGTCGTGTCGGATCCCGTTGCCGCGGAATGGCATCGGCGCATGTGGTCCCTCGGATACTGCTGGGAACCCAGCTCCAATGCCGCGTTCGCGGCACTCGCACTCCTGCATCGACAAGGACGCGTCCGGCCTTCGGAAACCACGGTGGTGGTAGCCGCCTCGCATGGCTTCAAAGGCCTCTAAGGGCTAATGCGCAAGCTGGGCCAAGTTGTGCAGATGCTCGGCGATGAGTCGGCTCGTGTCGGGGGCGTCGGCTGCGGCATCGATGGTGAGCTGACCGGCGTAGGTCGTGATGACGTAGGGCGCGACGGCGGACAACGGTTCGTTCGGCATGGCGGGATGGAAGTCTTCGATGACGAGGTCGGCGGGGGTGGGCAAGTGCGGAATGACCCCCCAGTTCGTCGACACCAGCAATGGCGACAGACCCCCTTCGGCGGCGGGTGCGAAACCGCCCTCGGCGGCCGTGGACATCAATTGGGCGCTCCAGGTGAACAATTCGCCGGTGGCGAGTCCCTCGCGAAGTGTGCCGGTGACCGCTCGGGCCAGCGCGAGGAGGTCGTCGTCGCTGCGCGGAGCCGCAACGAAGTAGGCCATGCCGAGCACATTGGTCCCCTCCGGGTATCCGATCCGGGGGCTGAGTCGGGTGCGCAGGTCGACGGGGTAGGTGTAGTGGAGGGTGTCGATATCGACGCCGCGGCTTTGCGCGGTGGCGGCCAGCAGTGCGGCGGAGACCAACCCGTTGATCGTGGTTCCGTGGTTACGCCCGGTGGCGAGCAGGGCCGCGGTGTCGGTGGCGGACAGGCGAATACGAATGCGCTCGGGGAGGCTCGACAGGTTATCGGCGTCGACGAAGGCGGCGAACGCGTCCGTGTCCGGCGGCTCGACAACTGGCCCGGTGGCGATGCCGCGCTGCTCGAGTAGGTGCTCGAGCGAATGGGGGTAGTCGTGACGAGGTGGAACGGTCGGCGCGTCGGCGACGCAGGCCGTATAGAAGTTCCACAGTTCGGATAGCAGGTGCAGCGAGTGGTGACCGTCGGCGATGGCGTGATGGGTCAGCAGGGTCACCGTTGCGGTGTCGTCGCTGCCGAGGACCGTGTGAATCGCTGAGGCCCGGTCGTTCAGGTCCGGTAGTCCGAACAGCGGGTCGTCGGTGGGACCTGCTACTTCGTCGATCGCGGCGGGCAGTTCCGGAGCGGCTTCGATGGACGGCTTGCTCGTGTGGTCGAGCACCAGCCGGGCGGACAGGATCGGGTAAGCCGTACGCAGGATCTCGAATGCCTGCGACAGCGCGGCCTGATGGAGCTTGCCGCGGACCTGCGCGGAATACCCCACGTAGACCCCGAACCGGAAATAGAACATCTCGCTCGGCGCGAGTGGGCGAACCAACAGCTGTGACGACGTCATGAACTTGGCTCCTTCGACTTCACCGGGGGTAGAGAAGCCTCGAACCGACCCCTATCGGCACTGGTAGGGGGAGGCCGGCTACCGACAGGCTAAGCTCGAATGACAGACTCTGCCATGGCGGCACCAACTGTCATGATGGTAATTTCTGTCACTTTGTTAGGCTGGAGTGATGCCGGACACAGATACCCCCGCGGAGCGCCGAAATCCGGATCTGCGGGCACGCCGACGGCGGCAGACCGAGCTGGAGATTCATGCGGCCGCGGTGGCGCTGGCCATTGAGCGCGGCACGGACCAGGTCACCGTCGATGAGATCGCCGCGCGCGCCGGGGTTTCCGCGCGCACGTTCTTCCGGTACTTCGCGACCAGGGACCGCGCGCTCGTCTACGACCCGTGGGGGATCAGCGACGCCGTCGATGAGCTGTTCGCGCGGACCGATCCGCACGAGGTGCGCCTGCGCGACGTCGAGGAAGCGTTCGGCAGCGTGCTGGCAAAGATCGACAACGACGCGGACGTCGGTGCGGCGGCGCGGATGTACAAGGTCGTCGCGTCATCGCCACAGTTGATGGCGGCGGCAACGGCCGCGGCGAACGAGCGCACCGACGGATTGCTCGCGACAATCCCCGCCACGGCACGCTCACGGGTGCGGTTCATGCTCGCCGTCGCCGGTACGGTCCTGTTCGCCGCATTCCGGGAATGGAACGAAACCGGTTCGCCCACAGGGGCTCTCGGCGCACCGCCGGTGCTCGCCATCTATCGGCGGCTGTGCAGGGAGCTGCCAACCCTGTGAACGTGAAAGGGATTGGTCTTGTCCTGGGGCCAATGTCGACCCGCTGTCGCGCGGACACTAGCGGCCGCTCGGCCGTCCCTGGGTTCGATGGGCGGTGGCCGCACCTGGGGTTTTCCGTGTCGCGGGGTCCGGAGCGGACCCCGCGACCAACTGTGTTGTGCCGGTTAGGCATTCGTCAGGCGGCGTCGAGGGCCGCAGTGATTTTGCGGGCCATCGCGGCCACGGCGGGGCTCGGCTGGCCTTTGCGGGGCTGGGCGGCGGCTTCGACGGCGACCAGGACGGTGTCGCGGAAGTTGTCGGCCTCGCCGGGATGCTGGTTGCCGAGCAGGTGCATGGCCGCGGTCAGGCTCGGCAGTACGTGGTCGGCGAGGTCGGCGACGGACTTGCCTTGCAGGTGAATGTCTTTGGACTTGGCGGCGAGCACGTGCCCGATCAGTCCGGTCGCCGAGGTCAGGGCGATGGAGCCGTGGGTGATGCCCCTGTGCGGTGCGCCGGAGGCGGCCATCAGTGCGACGGCGCCGTAGGCGGCGGTGCGCAGGGTGCTCTTGTCCTGGTCGGTCAGGCTGATGGTGGTGGACATGTCGTGTACTCCTCGAAATCGGTTGTGGCACTGACTGTGTCGGTGCCGGTCGTTTGTTCGATGGACACACTGTCGCCGGGCCGACTGATGCCGACCTGACACGCACCTGATACTTCCGCTGACACCGCGATCAGCCATAGGCAGGCGATCACATGGCCCAGCTCGGAGCGTCGAGGAGTTATTGGTCGGCAGCGGCCGCTACGGACTCAGCGTCCCGCGGCGGCGAGCTGGTAATCCGCTTCGAGCAGCATCCATCCGCTCAGCTGTACCGAGAGGTCGCGGCTCAGGTTCGCCGACGGAACGGTGGACGAGTGCGTGAGCTGGGGAAAGGTTCCCAACGGCTGCGGCACGGTGACCGGGCGGGTCCAGTCCACGCCGAACAGCGGTAATCCGTCCACCTCGGCGCGGTTTTTCCAGGCTGCCCGTGCGGACACGTGCACGATATTCGCGGCGGTGGTATCGCCCAGCGCCAGTGCGGCTTCCGCGAGATATCGAGCGAGGATTCCCATGAACAACCCGGAGTCGTCCCCGGACGCCGTGGCGATCACCCCGGCGTCCGTGAGCCCTTCCCCGACTGCGTCAACGAGGGCCGACACGCGCCTGCGATGGTCCGATTCTCCTGTGCGCAAGGCCAATTCGGTCTCCAGCCCGATGGCAACGCCCTGGCAGTAGGTGTGCACCGTCCGCTCTACCCGTCCGCCTGGCTCGTGGACACCGTCGAGGATCAGGCCGCTTTTGGTGTCGTGCAATCGTGTGTACAGGAAGTCCGCGAGTTGTCCGGCGCGGGACACTTCGCCCAACCGTGCCATCGCGATACCGGTCGGACCGATCGCGGGGGTGTTGTAGTACTCGTCGCCGGAGCGCCATGGCACCGCGCCGACGGCCGGGTTCCAGCCGTCGATCAAGTCGGCTTTCAGGTCGCCGACGGCATCGCCGAACCGGATACCGAGCAGCCGGTCGGCGCGTTCGAGCGCCAGCGCCAGCCACGCCATATCGTCGTAGTACCGGTTGGTCCAGCCGGTCAGGTTGCGGGTCCGAATGCCGCGCGCGACGGCGGCGACCCGGCTGATGCGTTCGGGGGTGCGGGCGCGGTACGCGGCGTCGATCGCACAGTCGAGCAGGTGGGCTTGCCACCAGTAGCACCATCGCATGAACGACTGGTCGAGCAAGGACGCTGGCCAGAGCAGCGTGCCGAGCCGCATCTGTGGTTGCCCCCAGAGCGTGCGCACGTGCCGCTGCACGATCGCCTGTTCCGCGAGGTCCGCCCGCTTACCCGGCTCCTCGGGACCAGCGGACACTTTCCGCGTGATCATCACCGCTTGCGTCGGCTCCGCGACCACGGACAACGCGACCGACGCGCCACCTGCCAATAGCACCCTGCGCCGGCTGATTCCTTTGTTCCGGCGATCCATCCGCTCGGACTCCCTTTACTGAACAACGATCACCGCAGCCGGAAACCATGCGGTTCTATTCTATCCCGCAACGACCACCGCGGCTCGGTGAGCGACCGCGTCAGGGCAGGCGTCAACCGCCGAGCGCGGCTCCTGCCGGTGTCGGATCGAGGAACGCGGTCGGCCGCGTCGCTACCCGTTGCGAGCTACAGATTCGGGCGGCGGTCCTGCCACGGCGCCGCGATCTCCAGTTGCGTGGCTACCCGCAGCAGCAGGTCCTCGCGGCCGGGCGCGGCCACCAGTTGCACGCCGATCGGCAGACCGTCGGCCCCTACGTGCAGGGGCAGGGTGATCGCGGGCTGGCCGGTGAAATTGACGAACGGGGTGAACGGCGCGAACTGCTGGCTGCGGCGCAGTGGGGCCAGCGGGTCCGACGGGTCGGAGCCGAGCGTGCCGTTCGGCAGCGGCGGTTCGGCCTGTGTCGGGGTGAGCAGCAGGTCGTGGTCGTCCCACCAGCTCACGACGGACCGGGCGAACCCGGCGACGCCATCGAGTGCTGCCTGCCGATCCGCGGCGCTCACCTCGGCGCCGAGCACGTCGAGAGTCCAGTTGAGCGGCTCGACGTCCGTCCGGCGAAGATCAGCCCGGCAGCGCGGAAGCGCGCCACCAGTGGACTGTCCGTCTCGGCCGGCTGGGCCTTGGCCTTCAGCGCGATGTTGGCGTCGGTGCAGACCTGCCCCGCGACATCGGTCAAAAGGTCTTTGATCAGGAACGGAACACCGGCCAGCGGTCCGGTCGGTGCCGCCGCGGCGGCCGCGCGCGCCTGGTCGAAGTAACGCAGGGTGACCGCGCCGAGGGCCGGGTCGAACTGCTCGATCCGCTCGATCGCGGCCTCAACGAGTTCGCTTGGCTTCACCTCCCCCGAGGCGACGAGTGCGGCCTGATCGGTCGCGTCCAACCAACGGGTTTGTTCGGCAAGCAAACTCACGCCACCCTTTCTAGCACTACACGGCGGGGTCAAGGCGCACCGGAAGTCCGGTGAGGGTGGGGAAGCCGAACTTGTTGTGCCAGACCAGATCTGAGTACTGGCCTGCCAGTCGCAGGTCCGGGAAGCGCTGGAGCAGAGCGGAGAACGCCACCGTCGCCTCCATCCGCGCCAGGGGCGCGCCGACGCAGAAGTGGGCGCCGTGACCGAAACCCAGATGCTGGCTGGCATCGCGCCCGATGTCGAGACGGTCGGGCTCGGTGACATACGCAGGGTCATGGTTCGCGGCGGCAACGGCCACATACACGAATTCGCCCGCGGGGATCTGCACATCGCCGATCCGCGCCGGTTCGGCGGTGTAGCGGATGGTGGAGAAGTGGATCGGGCCTTCGAATCGCAGGAACTCGTCCACGGCACTGGGCAGCGCCGACGGGTTCGCACGCAACGTCTGCGACAGCGAATCGTCGCGCAGCAGTGCGAGGGACCCGGTTGTCAGCAGGTCCACCGTCGTTCCGTGACCGGACACCAGCAGCAGGACGGCCATGTCCAACAGCTCGGCTTCGGTGAGCGATTCACCGTCGGCACGGGCGTGTATCAGCTTGGAGAGCAGATCGACGCCCGGGTCGGCCCGCTTTCGCGCCACCAATCCCCGTAGATAGGAACGCAACTCACGAAATGCCTCGGCACGCTCGTCACCGACGATCTGGAAAAGCTCACCGGCCCAACGCTGGAACCCGGGCACATCGTCGCGTGGCACCCCGAGCATGTCGCAGATCATCCGGACCGGCAGCGGCAGCACGAATGTCGCGAGCAGGTCGACCTCGTCGTGTTCGGCCATCTCGTCGAGTAGCGAGTTGGTGGTCTCCTCGATGTGCGGCCGCAGCTCGGCGATGACCCTCGTGGTGAAGGCTTTGTTGACGAGCTTGCGCAACCGGACATGTTGGGGCGAGTCACTGTTGGACAGGTTGTGATCGAGGTTGGCGAGCGGCGCGTTCGCGGGCGCCTCGGGATGCTTGCGGCGGAAGAGCTCTTCGATTCCGTCGGCGCTCTTGCGCAACCGCGAGTCCCGCAGTGCGGCACGGGCTTCGGCGTAACCCACGACCAGCCAGGCCACCACTCCGGTGGGCGCCTGTACGCGCAGCACCGGGCCTCGTTCTCGCCAACGGTGGTAGTGCGCGTGCGGATCAGCGTAGAAGTCGTCGTCCAGCGTTTCGATGGGTGTCGAGGTCGCGATATCCATGGGCGCCTTAGCCATTCGCCGAGTGTGCAAGATTTCCCGATCTTCCACGGTACGCACGACGCGTAATTTTTCCGTCACAAAACTATCATATGAATCTATTTCTTACGAAAAGACACTGCCGCGTAACAAGTTTCACATACGCTCGGCGAGTACCTGTGAACCAGGTGCACGCACCGAACACGCTCACAACCCAGAGGTGGAGTCATGACTCTCGTACGTATGGTCAAAAGGATGAAGCAGGAGAAGAGCCTGAAGAAGTACGCCTGGTACGGGTGGCTCTGACCCTCCAGCTAGTTGTTGCACTCGCGCCCGCCTGTTACCCCGTCGGGCGCGAGTCCCACTTGTCATCCAGGAGTCGTCATGTCCATACGGCACAGTGCCGGAAATTCACGGACCGTTGTCTTCGCGCCGCGAATCGCCGAGCTCTTCGAAAAGTACCGTGGTACGGACCTGTTTCGGCTCGAGCCCGACACCATCGGCATCGCCGGAGCCGACCTGATGGACGCGGTACTCGGCGCCAGGCCAGCACGGCACGACGAACGCCCGACCTTCAAGCCCGTGCGTCGGCGGCTGGTCAGCCGGGCCGATGCCGCCACATTCATGCAGGCCGTCAGCGTGGACGTGCGCACAGCGTTGAAGGCTCCGCTCGATGCCGATGGCCCGCTCGTCGGCGTCTGGCCGCAGCGGGCGCACGACTACGTTCGCGATCTCGTCTTCGGCCGTGAAGATATGCGCTTCCGGGTGCTCGTCGATCGCAGGCTCGAGTTGACGCCGAAGCTGACCTGGTCGGTGGTTATCTCGGGTGCCGCGCTGATCGGCAGAACGGGGCAGGAGCGACCGCTGTCGAAGTTGGCGACCCAGGTGTTCCAGGCCAACGATTTTCGCGATCGCCAATACGCCATGTACCTGTATCGCAGGGTCGCGGCGCCGGTGTGTTTCACGGTGGCCGCTCTGGTCACCAGCGCCCTGTGGCTGGCGTCGCCGCTCGATCCCGAAACCTCGAATCGCAACATCCTGCTCGAGGCCCTGCGATTGCTGCCGCCGTCCTGGAATCTCCTGCGCCTCAAGGGATCTGAGTATTCGGCGGTCGACGCACGGATCGACGTTGGCGACGACCTCCTCCTGCTTCCCCTGCTCAGCCAGCGCGACCCGCGGCTCTGGGAGGCCCCCGACGCGTTCCGCCCCGAACGATGGGACAGCCTCGACCCCGAGAGTCACCCCGGCTACCTCCCGTTCGGCCATGTGTCGGAACGATGCTGGGGCCGTCACATGGTCATGCCACTGGCCGAACGCGTACTCGACCTCGCACGTCGCGACGGCCTCCGAGTCGACCCGAACCAGACCGTCGGAAAGGTCGAACTCGACGGACTGCTCGAGATCGCGTCCGTGCGGGTGTGCGCTGGATCGCCTGTGGCACAGTAGGTTCATGCCCTGCGGGCATGCTCCAGGCTTATCGCAAGGCCGCCTGGGTCGCGAATGCTCGTGCGGCAGAAACAGTTACGCTCACGCGAGGGCGCCGTTCCTCGGTCGTACGCCTGACCGAGGTCTCGGTAGCCGAGCGTCGAAGGTGAGCTGGCCTGGTAGCCCGAACCCACGACGCGAGATTCCGCCGTGGGAGCACCGAACTCCGCCCGTTACCCGGAATGTCAGTCGAGTTTCTTGAGCATCTTGATCGAGGTTGTTTCGTAGCCGAGTGATTCGTAGAGGGCTCTGGCGCCTGTGTTGAAGCCGAAGACGTTGAGGCCGAGGGTGGTGGCGCCCTGTGTTCGGGCGTATTGCTCGCCGAGGAGCATGGCCTTTCGACCGAGGCCCTGGCCGCGCTTGTCGGCGTCGATCGTGATGTCCCAGATCCACCAGGCGCCGACGAGGCCGCTGCTGGCTGGTCCGATCCAGAGGTAGCCGACGATTGTCTCGGCGTCATCGATCACGTCGAAGACCACGTGGCCCGGCTTCGGCATGCCGGAGGGGAAGGAGCGGGCCAGGCTTTCGCCAGCTTGCTGGTAGGCGTCCTCGGGCGACTGGCCCATCACGACAAGATCTTTGGTGTACTCGTCTCGACTGTGCGCGAGCCAGGCGGGTAAGCGGCGGGCGTCCAAGTGGCGCAGGGCTACAGGCATCGAATCAGCGTTGCACACCGGCGACGTTGGCGCGATATCGCCCGTGGTCAGGTTATTGGGTGGCTGGTTGTCGGTGTCGGATGCGAGGATCGTCGGTATGAGGTTGGAGACAGCGGTGGGCTGCCGTAGTCGAGAGGGGCTCGTCACGGCGGTCCGGGCGGGGGCTCATCCGAAATGGCTTATGTTCTGGGGTCATCGGCCATTGGAGGGTGGGGGAGTGGGGGCGAGCTGTTTGAGTCAGTGGTGGCCGTCTCCCTTCGTCGTCGATGGAACGACCTACCCCTCCGCCGAACACTGGATGATGGCGGAAAAGGCCCGGATCTTCGGTGACAAGGAAACGCGGGGGCGGATAGTGGCGGCGCGTAGCCCGGCGGAGGCGAAGCGGTTGGGTCGGCTGGTGCGCGGTTTCGATGAGCGGACGTGGGCAGCTGAGTGTTTCGAGGTGGTCGTCGAGGGCAGCGTGGCTAAGTTTGGGCAGTATGCGGAACTGCGGTCGTACCTTCTCGGCACGAACAAGCGGGTGTTGGTCGAAGCCAGCCCGGTAGACCGTGTTTGGGGTATCGGGCTGGCCGCGACGGACGAACACGCGACCGATCCCGCGCGCTGGCGCGGTCTGAACTTGCTCGGTTTCGCTCTGATGGAGGCCCGGTCACGGCTGGACCGGTGATCGAGGTGGCGAGCTGGAATGGCATTCTCCAGCAGCGTGATTCGGCCACGGTGGGCTCCCGCCAGCCGGGAACCATGCCGACCAGCATGTTGGTAATCGTCAGCTAACGGTCGAAGCCGGTTTTGTACCGTCGATCGATGGACGGTTCGGCCTCGCGCGAACATCCGTCTCGTTTCGGTCGGGGTTCGATTGATCTGTCGTACTCGAGCGATATCATCAGGGTGAACGCGGTGTGGTTTGCGAAGGTAACGGGCGCGCACCGCTGGTGGTCTTCAAACATCGGAGTGGACGCTCATGGCCGCAGAACCGGACCGCATCGGTGTCGATTCGAGTGTCGCGGAACGCGGCCCGACGGCGCTGCGCATCGCGGTCGGCGGTCAATTACGCAAGCTGCGTGAGGGCCGCGGCATCACGCCGCAAGCCGCAGGCGATCACATCCGCGGCTCCTCCGCCAAGATCAGCCGCCTCGAACTCGGCCGCACCGGATTCAAGGAACGCGACGTCGTAGATCTGTTGGCACTGTACGGGGTCACCGATGCCGACCAGCGGGAACTCCTGGTAGATCTGGCTCTCAAGGCCAATGAGCCGGGCTGGTGGCATCGATACAACGATCTGCTGCCGTCCTGGTTCGAGACCTACCTCGGGTTGGAGGGCGCGGCGCGGACGATCAGAACCTTTGAAGGACAACTGGTTCCGGGGTTGCTGCAAACCGCGGACTACGCCACCGCCGTTGTCGCGGTCGGCTACGACAACTCCGAGTGGCCGCGTCGACCCGATCGGCCGAGTCTCGACGTCCAGGCGGCTCGACGGGTGGAGTTGCGCACCAAGCGCCAGGAGATCCTGGATGTCCGTGGCGGGCCGACGCTGTGGGCGGTGGTGGATGAGGCCGTGTTGCATCGGCCGGTCGGTGGCGCGAAGGTATTGCGCGAACAGCTCGAGCATCTGGTGGAGATGTCGCACAATTCGCGGGTCATCATCCAGGTGCTGTCCTACGAGTCCGGCGGCAACGCGGCGGCAGGCAGTTCGTTCACGATGCTGCGCTTCGCCGAGCTGGAACTGCCCGACATCGTCTACCTGGAACAGCTGACCACCGCGCTGTATCTTGACCGTCGCGAGGACCTCCACCTCTATCGCGAGGTGATGGACCGGCTCGCCGTACAGGCCGAGACGCCGGAACGATCGCGTGCGCTGATAATGGCCGCGGCCGCGAAGCTGTGAATCGCGTCCGGCGCAAGCTGTTCGGCTAGTGGCTCATGCGGTCTGGCCAGTGAACTCGGTGACCAGGCTGTAGGGCGCGTTGTCGCCGAAGAGGGACTCGTGAAGTTGGGTGCCATCGGCGGCGGCCTCGGTACTGCGCGGGAACATGGCCTGCTCGTATTCGGTGAGCGCGGCCTCGACGTCATCGGGATGTGCGGCAAGGGCCTTGCCGAGCTCGGCGCCGTCGTACATGGCCAGGTTGGCTCCCTCGCCGTTCGAGGCGGCGACGTGCGCGGCGTCGCCGAGCAAGGTCACCCCCGGCACGCGGTCCCACCGGTGTTCGATCGGCAGCGCGTAGAGGGGGCGCAGGACCGGCGCGGTATCGCTGTCGGTGATCAGCGCGGTGAGTTCGGGTGCCCAGCCGTCGAATTCGTGCGCGATCCGCGCGGCGGCCGCGGCGGCATCGGTGAAATCGATGGTGGCGAACCAGTCCCGCGACTCGGTGAGCACCACGTAGGTGTGCAGCGTGTCGCCGCTTTCGCGATGCGCCTGGATCCCTTTGCCCGGCGCGAGCGCGAACATCGACCCGCCGCCGACCGCCTTCGCGGCGGCGGGGTGCCTGGTTTCGCTATCGAACAGATAGGTCTCGATGAACGACCTGCCGAAGTACTCGGGTACCGCGTCGGAGAGCAGCGGACGGACTCGCGACCAAGCGCCGTCCGCGCCCACCAGCAAGCTGGTGACCACGGTGCCGCCGTCGGCGAAGCTCACCTCGTGACGCCCCGCGCCGAGTGCGCGGACTTCGCTGACCTTGTGGCCCCATCGGACGGTGTCGCCGGGTAGCGAGTCGAGCAGGATCTGTCGCAGCGCGCCGCGCTGCACCTCGGGGCGTCCGCCCGTGCCGTCGTCGGGTTGGTCGAACAGGAGGGTCCCGTCCTGGTCGAGAACGCGAATCGCCTGACGGCCGTCCAAAACGAGGCTGCGGAACTCGTCCATCAGTCCGGCCGCCGCGAGGGCGAGCTGTCCGTTGTAGTCGTGAATGTCGAGCATCCCGCCCTGCGAGCGGGCCGTCGGCGAGGGTTCCGCCTCGTAGACGGTGACCGGGATGCCGTGCACGTGCAGGACGCGGGCCAGGGTGAGGCCGCCGAGTCCGGCGCCGATGATCGTGACGGGAGTGGGCATGGTGGCTCCTTCAGGGGCGAGGCCGTCTCGCGGCCATCTATGGAATGTCGTTCCAGGCTAATATGTTGGAACAACGCTCCAGACATGTCAAGATGGCGGCATGGCACCGCGGACACGCAAGGCGGAACGACGTACAGAGGCGCTCTCCCGGGAACGCATCGTCGAGGCCGCCGTCGAGCTGCTCGACGCGGCGGGCGAGGGCGGGCTGACGTTCCGGACGCTGACCGAGCGCCTCGCCACCGGGCCCGGGGCGATCTACTGGCATGTGGCGAACAAGGGGGAGCTGCTCGCCGCCGCGACCGACGCCGTCGTCGTCGCCGCGCTGGCCGGCGCGCCCGCCGAGTCCGCGGGCTCACCGCAGGACGAGATCCGCGCCGTCGCGCTCGCCCTGTTCGACGCGATCGACGAACACGCGTGGTTCGCTACCCAACTCGCTTTGCAGTTCTCCCGCAGTCCCTGGGGGGCGGTGACGCCGCGGATCTTCGAAAGCATCGGTCGGCAGGTCCGCGCGCTGGGCGTGCCAGCGGGTAACTGGTTCACGGCGACCTCGGCACTTGTGCACTACATCCTCGGCGCCACCAGTCAGAACGTCGCGAACGGTCGCGATCTCGGTCCCGGTGTCGGCCGCGCCGAGTTCCTCGACGCCGCCTCGACGGCATGGGAAGACCTCGACCCGGACGACTACCCGTTCACCCGGGCCGTCGCGGATCAACTGCGCGAGCACGACGACCGCGAGCAGTTCCTCGCCGGGATCGATCTCGTCCTCACCGGCATCACCGCCCTGCACCTGTCCAACGGGTGAGAGGCGCTGCAGCGCAGCACATCTGCCCGATGCCGTGTGGGGAGCAGTCTCTTGTGGCATCGGCCACGTAGCCCTAACCTTGCTTGCGCTCGGTGTCTCTACCAATCGGAAGGAAATCGAATGAAGAAGTTGTGGTCAACGATTGCCGGTGTCCTGGTGGCCCTCGCCGCGGGGTCGGTTGTCGGCGCCGTTCCGGCCGGTGCGGACACGTCCAACGATCAGATGCTGTCCGTGGTGAACGCCTCGCGTGCGAAGTACGGAGCATCCGCACTGACGTGGAACGCCGATTTGTCTTCCAGCACAAAGCAATACGCCGAGGCGTGCAAGTTCGAGCACTCCGATTCGGGCGGCCGCTATGGGGAGAACCTGTATGCCGGGACCGGTAACGTCAGTTTCGATGACGCGGTGCAGAGCTGGATGGCCGAGGCGAGCGCGTACGACTACAACCATCCCGGCTTTTCGTCCGCGACCGGACACTTCACCCAGGTCGTGTGGAAAGGTAGCACGCAGATGACCGTTGGCATCGGCTCGTGTCCGGCGGGCACCATCTTCGCTCAGCCGAGCACCTTCATCGTGGCTCGCTTCACGCCGCCGGGGAACGTCGATGGGCAGTTCCCGGAGAACGTCGGGCGGCCCCAAAACTGAGCTGAATATGTTGGCATAGAACATATTTCGGCCGCATAGCTACGTTGCACGCGGTTCGGGAAGCACTGGGAGAGGAACGTCATTGCTGAGCAATATCCGTGCGGGACTGTCGACGGTCGTCATAGCGCTGATCGCGCCGATTGCCCTCGGCGGTCCCGCGGCAGCTGGCAATGACGTTGCCCCGGAAGGGATTCCCGCCGCCGAATGCATCGATCAGTCGATCCAGCTCGGTCCGGAGGAAGCGCGCTTGCGCAGGCCGGAGCCAGCCGCGCTGATCGAGGGCGGCGGCTTCACCGACCTCGTGCAATCGTTCGTATCGGATCTCTGTTCGACGACGGATTACCCTGCGGCACTCGCGTTGGCCACCGCCGATGCGCGAAAGCTGTGGCACCACGCGGTCGGCCGGGCCCAGGGCAAGCAGTCGAGCGGCTCGCTATCCGCGAGCGACGATCGGCCGCTGTATTGGGCTCGGCTGGCCGAAGTGGCGTCGGTGCGGCAGTGGAAGCCGTCGTTCGGATTGTCCGCACAGCAGCGCGCGGATCTCGTCGCGGCGATCGACCACTCCGGTCGCGGCCAGGATGCCATCGCATTCTCGACGCCCCGCTCGACCACCCGGCATATGTTGATCACCGGCTTCGACCCCTTCAAGTTGGACACCGACATCAGAGGTGGGAATCCGTCCGGCGCGGCGGCCCTTGCGTTGAACGGCAAGATCATCGAAACCGACCACGGCCGTGTCGAATTCGCCGCCGCGATGCTCCCGGTGCGCTGGCGTGACTTCGGCGACGGCGTCGTCGAACAGACCCTGCGGCCGTTCTTGACCGACGGCGCCGACCGGGTGGACCTGTTCGCCACGGTCAGCGTCGGCAGCCCCGGCGAATTCGACCTCGAGCAGACCAACGGGTCGTGGCGCGGCGGAAAGGCAGACAACGAATCCATCTGCTACCTGGGCCGCGTCCCCAATACCGCGGCTGCCGCGGGTGCGGAACCGCAGTGGACTCGATCGACCTTGCCGCTACCGGAGATGGCAGCCGTTCCCGGGCCGTTCCCGGTCAAGGTGCGCACCTCGGTGGATACCGCACTGCCCTTCCTTCCCGCACTGCCGGTCATCACGGCCTGCGGATTGCCCACCATACCGAGCGTCCCCGTTCCCGACGGCCCGCCGCCGGACTCGACCGCCTGGGCAGGCGGCGGTGGAAGTTACCTGTCCAACGAAAGTGCCTATCGCGCAACACTATTGCGCGACGTAGTGGGTGCAGACATGCCCGGTGGTCACATCCACACCCCGGTGCTCGATGGGCTATCGGAGACCGGATTGACCAGTCCGGAGTTCGACGGAAACCGGGACGCGATCATCACCCAACTCACCAATCTGTTCCTGACCGCCGCGGACTCGGGGAGGGCCTGAACGGGCTCGGCCCAAGGTACGCAGTCTGCGTCCAAATCACCTGAGTACCGCTATATTCGTGGAGACGCGTGCAGCGGCTGACGACTCGAACCAGCTGTCGTGCTCGATGTGGTGGAGATAGCCACATCGAAGCCAGCGCTCAGCTGCGTAGCGCAGGGTGAGAGGACGTCACGATGAGCTCGAGCGACAGGGACGATCGGGCGATCTCGTTCGATCGGCCCACCTCAGCGCGCGCCTACGGGTGGATGCTGGGCGGCAAGGACATTTACCAGGCCGACCAAGACATCCTCCTCTATATGCTTGGTCGGTTTCCGGAATGCGTCGACATCGCGCGTCAGAACCGCCAATTCCTCTACCGCGCGGTCCGCTATCTGGTCGAGGAAGCTGGCATCAGCCAGTTTCTCGACATGGGGTGCGGACTGCCGACCGACAACAACGTCCACCAGGTCGCCCAGCGGTTCAACCCGGACGCGCGCGTCGTCTACGTCGATATCGACCCCATCGTCCTTGCGCACGGCCGCGCGCTGCTCGCCGACTACCGGGCGAGCACCACCGTCGTCACCGCCGACATGCGCACGCCCGAATTGATCCTCGCCGACCCCGATGTCGGACACCTCATCGACTTCACCGAGCCGGTCGCCGTGCTGTTCCTGTCCGTCGGCCATCACCTCAAAGACTTCGACAAGGTCGGCAAGGGCGCGCGACATGTGTTGCGGCACATCATCGATAACGTCGCGGTGCCCGGCAGCCACCTCGCCTTCTCTCAGGTCGTCAGCGACGACCCCACCCTCGGCGAAGCGTTCGCCGCGAAGATCGACGCCTCCGGAATCCCCTGGCAGAGCCGTACCCCCGCCGAGGTAGACGCCCTGTTCGACGGCCTCGAACAGATCACCCCCGGCCTCGTCAACCTCGTCGACTGGCGCCCCGACCCAAACCAGCCACCCCTCGAACCGGTCCCCGAGCCCCTGCGCCGATACATCGGCGCCACCGAACGCCGCACCAACGTCTACGAATACGGCGGAATCCTGCGCAAACCCTGAACCCCGCCCGCGATACGCGGCTGTGGCAGCGTGCTCGTGTAGCCATGGATGGCACTGGGGGAGAAGTCGATCGGACAGCCGTCCTGACGACGATGTCGTACGCACGCATCGGCTAAGGCCTGCGCCGACTCGATGGAACCGATGAGCATCGAGCTGCGTCAGATACTTTGCAGGAGTTAGTTACCCGCGCTTCGCTGCAAGAGCGACGACCACAGAATCAGTAGGTGGATGGATGTCTGGAGATTTCCGAGTCAGCCCCGACGACGTGGACTTGGCGGCTCGTGGGTTGTGGAAGATTGCCGAAGACAACAGTCAGGCCGTCGCCTACTCCCAGAAGTGGCTCGAAGTCCAAAACCGTGGTGGTCTCGTCCTCGAGCCCGTACTCGATCAGCTGCAACAGGCGTGTGATCAGTTGAAGGCGAACTACGAGCGCTTGGGCACAGTGACCGACAACTCGTCTACCGAACTCACCAAGGCCTCGCGCATGTACCGGACCACCGACTTTGAGCGAGCCAAGAAGATGGACGCGTACTACGGAAGGTCCGGCAAGTGACGACATCGACCGCCTATCCCGTCGAAAAGTTGTCCGAACCGCAATCCTCGGATCCAATCCACGACTATGTCGAGCTCATCATCAGCGGCAACGGCACCAGCTTGACGTATCACCTCAACAACCTCATTGCCATGGCGACAAGCCCTTTCGTGGACGGCGGCGGCTTCAACTGCCTCGCAACGATCACCAACAATCTCTCCGGAGACTGGGTCGCGCTGCAAAAGTCCGCTGACGCGATCGGCAAGCTGGCCGAGTACAACCAGGCCTACCACGAGGCAATCGATGCCGCGATGAAGAACGCGGAGACGTCCTGGCAGGGAAACGCGGCAGAGAGCGCACGCTCGTATTTCTCGTCGCTGACCACAGCTCTCGACGGCCAAGCCGACGCCTTGAGCAAAGTCGCCGACGAGATCTCCGCGTACGCGCTCGCCTCCTACGGTATGGCCAACGGAATCGCCGACCTGGTACAGACTCTCGGCGATCTCGCCATCGAATGGGCGGTCACTCAAGCTGCGGCCATCGCATCGGCTTCGACCGTCGTCGGCGCCGGTGCCGCAGCGGCGCTGGAGGCTGTCTCCGCGGCTCTGGCCGTCTACATGGCGACCCGGGTTGTCAAGATCGTCGGCAACCTCGGCCACATGGTGAATGCTTCCGAGGCACTGGTCGGGGTGATGTCGGGGGGAATCAGCGCCGCGATGGAAGCTTCGAAGATTCCCGCGCTCCCCGCCTCTTCATACGATCATCCCGGTGTGTCGTGATGAAGCGCGACAACGAGCCGATGCTCGACCTGGTCGGCAACGATATCGGTGTGTCACGTCACCTGTCGAAGGCCTTGAAGATTCTCGCCGACAGTCCAGGGATCGACAAAGACCTGCAGAAGCAGCTGCGCGAGATCATGAACGGGCAGGGCAGCCTGCGAGATCTGGCCCGCAGCGAATCGTTCACCCGGCTCAGTGAGGCTGCGATGTCGAAGATCGCTGCCGATAGCGCGAGTAGAACGCCCGAGGACATGCAGCGGCTGGCTCGCGCCGGGGAACAGATTCTGGAGACTTATCGCAATGAGGTCCCCGACCCGTCGTCTGCCCCGGAAACATCACCTCCTAGGCCCGGGGCAAGCCCGACATCGGCAGTACCGCCAGATTCGACACCCGTGGCCGCGTACCTCAGCGATCCTGGGGTGCCCCGCAATGTGATTCCCGGAACGCGCAAACCCGACCGCGAGCGGATCGTCACCCCCGACGAACCCGATGACGACGACGTCTACTACCGGGACCGGCGTCAACGGGGCTGGCTGCAATGAACAGGGAGGACTGATGGTCCGCCACGATCAAGTAGACGGCCCCGCCGGTGACGACCGGCGGGGCGGACCGCCGATGACGTATCAACGGCCATGGAGCGGCGCGGGCGATGTGACGGTCACGCTGCGCCGCTGCCGAGAACCCCTGCCGCGCACCGAACGCCTGTATCAGGATGTGGTGACGCGGACTGTCGAACCGCTCGAATTGGAGATCGCTCAGGAACTTCCTGACGTTTGCAGTCGGCATGGGCGGGCCGCGGTGGCACGTGCGCCGATCAGGGTGTGTTTCTACGACTCGAAGCAACATCCCCGGTTCCATCGGGTCTCTGTGGCGAATTGGCCGACCAAGCAGCTCTCACCGATGTCGACGATCCTCGTCGGTGACTGGCCGGTCTGCGACCGGTGCGAACGCGCTGGCCGACGCGCCCGCCGCATCGCCGCGGTGATCGCTGCGGTGATGGCCGCGAACCTGCTCACCTTGACGATCCTGATCGTTGCCGCCTGGGCCGGGTACAAGGCCGACTTTCAGACAGTGGTCGAACCCTTGGTATGGGCGTTCTTCCCTGGCTCGATTCCCATCGGCGTCTGCGTGGTGCTGATGCTGCTGGGGAGGGGAACCGAGCCAGCGGTGTTCCGGCCGATCTATGACGAGCGGTTCGCCTTTGTCCAAGCGCACCCGCACTTTCGTAAAGCATTGCAGGCCATGGCGATACGAGACGACTGAATGTGGCGCGTCTCCTCGGCGATGTTTACAGGCCGACGCCGCCGGTGACGTCGAGCTTGGTGCCGGTGATCCAGCGGGCGTCGTCGGAGGCGAGGAAGGCGATGGCGTCGGCGATGTCGGGGACCTGGCCGATTCGGCCTAGCGCGGTCAGGCTGAGGTTGCGTTCGACGTTCGCCGGATCGGCCAGCGCCGCAGCGGTCATGTCGGTGT
Organism: Nocardia sp. NBC_01499; assembly: GCF_045040275.1. Taxonomy (NCBI): domain Bacteria; kingdom Bacillati; phylum Actinomycetota; class Actinomycetes; order Mycobacteriales; family Nocardiaceae; genus Nocardia; species Nocardia sp. NBC_01499. Next base: position 9,370,364 of record NZ_CP109426.1, read on the forward strand.
GGGTGAAGCCGACGCCGACGGAATTGACGGTGATGCCGCGCGGGCCGAGGTACTTGGCCAAGCTGTGGCTGAAGACGTCGAGCGCACCCTTGGTCATCGGATAGCCGATGCCGTGGGCCGAGGCGACCCGGGTGGAGACCGACGAGATGTTGATGATCCGGCCGCCATCACGCAGCAGGGGCAGTAGCCGCTGGGTGAGAAAGAACGGCGCCTTGACGTTGACGGCGACCATCCGGTCGAACTCCTCGGGAGTGAGGGCCTCGATCGGTCTACCCATGATGTTCAGGCCCGCGTTGTGCACCAGAATGTCGATCGCGGACTTCCCGTGTGCGCGCAGGCCGGTTTCCAGTGCGGCCATGAGCGTGTCCACGTCGTCGGGGACGCCGAGTTCGGCGGCAACGAGGAACGCCTGCCCACCGGCCGCGGTGATGGACTCGGCGGTCTCCTTCGCCGCCGCTTCGTTACTGCCGTAGTGGACCGCGACCAGGGCGCCGTCGCGAGCAAGACGTTCGGCGATGCCGCGCCCGATGCCGCGGCTGCCGCCGGTGACCAGTGCGACCTTTCCATCGAGATTGCCCATGTCCTATGCCACCTTGACGCAGAGTTCGGTACCGCCGTGCAGCGGCAGTGTCACCGACAGGAAGCCGTTGGCCGAATCACGAACGTAGGCAAGGAAATCGGGTTCGGCATTGTCGTTCATGACATAGCCGCCGATGCGCAACTGCGGGGCGATGATTTCGATGACCTCGCGAGCGAGCGACGGTTCGACGCCGAGCCAACCGTCGATCAGTGCGAAGTCGACCGGACCGCCGAGGTCGCGCAGCGTCGCGCGCGCGTCACCCTCGCGGATGTCGGCATAGTCGGCGAGTCCGGCCTCGGCGAGGTTGCGCCGGGCGGTGGCGACTTTGGCGGGCACGATCTCGGATCCGATCACCGTGCCGCCGCCGTTGTCGCGCACGGCGGCGGCGAAGTAGAGCGTCGACATGCCGACGGAGGTCGCGAACTCGACGACCCTGGTGGCGCGAATGCCACGGCACAGCAGGTAGATCAGGTCACCCTGTTGCGGGGCGATCGAGTAGCCGTACTCGCTGTAGTCGTGCGGATCGCGCTCGAGACGGGCCCGCGGGTCGTCGGGGGGATACTGTTGCGCCGCCGCGAGTCTGTCGATGACGGCGTTGACCGCGGGGTCGCGGAGCGGGCGGTGCGTCTCATCGATCATCATCTGGTCTCCTAATCTATTGCAGCACAACATAATTCGGATGGCCTCCGCGTACGGCCCGGCCATGAGCTAAGCCTAAAATGGCAGATTGGCGGCGGGCGGCCAACCATTACCGCGAAACGGCCAACCCTGCGCGGTGGCACAACATCGCCTCACCCGAGTTCGGCGAGCCGCGGCACGGCTTGCGCCATGCCATCAATCCACGCCGCCGGTGCACCACCCATCGGGATGACCAGCACCTCGTGCACGCCGAGTGCGGCGTAATCGACCATCCCGCGCACGAATTCATCGCACGTGTCCGGCGTCGGCCGCGGATTGGCGGCGACGATCGTCGTGCGGATCTCGCGGAAGTCCCGGCCGACCTCATCGCAATGCCGCCGCAGGACGTCGAGCTTGTGCCTGACATCCTCGGGCGAAGAACCGACGAGGTTGCAGGCGTCCCCGTACCGCGCGAGCAGTCGCAGCGTCTTACGTTCCCCGCCTCCGGCGATGAGCACCTTGGGCCGGTGGATCGGCGGTGGTGAGCAGAGCGTCTCGGCCAGCTGATAATGCTTGCCTCGAAATGGCCCGTCGCGCTGTGGATCCCACATCTGCGCACAAATGCGCAACGTCTCTTCCAGCCGCTCGAACCGTTCCGCGACCGGCGGGAACGGCACACCGAGCGCGCGATGCTCGCGCTCGAACCAGGCGGCCCCGATACCGAATATCGCCCGCCCGCCGGACAATACATCGAGCGTGGCCACGATCTTGGCGAGCAGGCCGGGATGCCGATAGGACACACCGGTGACGAGCAGGCCGAGATCGATCGTCGAGGTGTGCGCCGCTAGATAACCGAGCGTGGTGTACCCCTCCAGCATGGCCGACTCCGCCGGAAGACCCGTCAGCTCGATCTGGAAGTAGTGGTCCATGAACGACAACCACGTGGCCCCCGACGCCTCCGCCGCGACACCGACCCTGGCCAGCTCACCGGCGAAAGCGGCAGTACCACCGTCGATTTCGAAATCGGCGATATGAAAACCGAGATCCATGAAATCCCCCTAGTGATCCGTATCACCACGGTAGATCCTGAGGGCGGAATCGGCCATGGCTCGCGGTCAGGAACCTTCGCGGGCCGTCGCGGCCAGTGTGCCGAGCAGGGTGAGGGCTTCGCGGCTGGGGGAGCCGGGTTCGGCGTGGTAGACGACGAGTGATTGTCCGAGGCTGGAACGGACGTCGAAGGTTTGCATCGTCAGGGTCAGCGGGCCGACGGCGGGGTGGTCGAAGCGCTTGCTCTCCAAGGCTTTTCCGCGCGCGTCGTGCGTGGTCCACAGCTGCGCGAATTCCGGACTACGGTCGAGCAATTCGGCGCAGACCTGCTGGATTCGCGGATCGTCCGGTGCTTCGCCGTAGCCGAGCCGGAAACCGGCTACCGAATTGCGGGCCACGTCATGCCAGTCCACGTAGAAGGTGCGCGCGGCGGGGTCGGTGAATACGACATGCATCAGGTTGCGCGAGTGCGTCCAGTCGAGAAACAGCGCGTCGGCGATCGCGTTGCCGGCGAGCACGTCGTAGGCGCGGTTGAAGACGATGGCCGGGTTGTCCGGCCAGGCGTCCATGAGCTGGAGCAAGCTCGGGTCGACGCGGTCCGGAACGGCGGCCGCGCGGGCCCGGGGACTCAGCCCGGCCAGCCGGAACAGGTGCCCTCGACCGTCGTCGTCCAGGCGCAGCGCGTTGGCCAGCGCGTCGACCACCTGGGCCGACGGTCCGCGTTCACGTCCCTGCTCGAGTCGCACGTAGTAGTCGACGCTGAGACCTACCAGCAGCGCGACCTCTTCGCGCCGCAGGCCAGGAACCCGGCGGGGACCGTAGGTCGCCAGATTCACCTCGTCCGGCCGCAGCTGTGCGCGGCGGGCGCGCAGGTAGTCGCCGAGCTCGGAAGGTGCCATATCGGCATCCTAGGTCGGGTCAGGCGCCGACATCCTGGGTGCGTTACTCCCACGAGAGCGGCGGCCTCCCATGGCGATCGCGATCCGGCCATCGTGGTTGACATCGACCAGCGCATCGACGCGAACGCTCGACGGCGCTGACCAGCATTGAAGGGAACCATGACCACCACCATCCCGTCCTCCTGGGATCTCACCGGCCGGGTCGCCGTCGTCACCGGCGCGGCCCGCGGCATCGGCCACGCCACCGCCACCCTGTTGCGTGCGCGCGGTGCCGAGTTGATCGTCACCGACCGCCTCGATGACGTCGAGCAACTCGCCCTGCACGATCCCGACCATGTGGCCGCACTCGTCGGCGACGTCTCCGATGAGGAATTGGCCAGCGCAACAATGCGATTGGCCGTCGACCGGTTCGGGCGGCTCGACATCCTGGTCAACAACGCGGGCCGCACCCTGAACAAGCCGATCACCGAAACCAGCGTCGAGGAGTTCGACACGATCCTGCGGATCAACGCCCGCGGCAACTTCGTGCAGGCCCGCGAAGCGTTCCGGGTGATGGAGGCGGGCGGCGGCGGTGCGATCGTATCGATCGCGTCGGTCTCCTCGCTCGTCGCCTTCGCGACCCAGACCGCCTACGCCGCCTCGAAGGGCGCGCTCGCGCAGATCACCCGCGTGCTCGCGATCGAGGGCGGGCCCAAGGGAATTCGCTCGAACGCGGTGCTGCCCGGCGTGGTCGACACCGACATCATGGACGGCGTGGTCGACAACGGCCGCGAGATGCTCGCCTCCTTCGGGTCCGCGCACCCGATCGGCCGGATCGGTCGGCCCGAGGAGATCGCCGAGACCGTCGCGTTCCTCTGCTCCGATGCGGCGAGCTTCATCACCGGCGCGCTGGTGGCCGCCGACGGCGGATGGACCGCACAGTGAGCGGACGACTCACCGGCAAGGTCGCGCTGATCACCGGCGCGACCGGCGGCATCGGGCTCGCCACCGCGGAACTGTTCGCCAGCGAGGACGCGCGGCTGGTCGTCACCGACATCGATGAGGTTGCTGTCGAGCGGCTCGCGGTGCGACTACGGGCCGACGGCGCCGAGGTCCTCGGCGCTCAGCTGGACGTTTCCTCGGCCGAGCAGTGGGCGCGGGTCATCGAGTCGACCCGCCGACAGTTCGGCGGTCTCGATATCTTGATCAATATCGCGGGCGTCGTCGACTGGAGTGGGGTCGAGGACGCTGAGCAACATGCATGGGATCGAGTGATCGCGGTCAACCAGACCGGTACCTGGCTCGGGATGAAAACGGCCATGCCGCTGCTGCGCGCATCGGGTGCCGGCTCGATCGTCAACACCTCATCGGTTCTCGGCATCGTCGGCAGTGGCGGGGCCGCCGCCTACCACGCGTCCAAGGGAGCGGTACGGCTGCTGACCAAGACCGCGGCCGTCGAATACGCCACCCGCGGCGTGCGGGTCAATTCCGTGCACCCGGGCGTCATCGCCACACCCATGATTCAAGACATCCTCGACGAACAGGGAGACCGGCAACCGGACATCGTCCGCACACCCATGCGCCGCGCCGGCCTCGCCAGCGAGATCGCGTACGCCATGCTCTTCCTCGCCAGTGCCGAATCCTCTTATGTCACAGGCGCGGAAGTCGTCGTCGACGGCGGACTCACCGCGCACTGACGGTGTGACTTTCCGGGTCCGCCGCTCCTAGCTGGCCCTGGTTGTCACGGCAGTGCCGCACATTCGAGGCGCCTACGCGCGCTCGACGCGATGTGCCAGACCGTCCACGATCAGCGCCAGCCCCGCCTCGAACGCCGACTCGGGATCAATCTGCGGTAGATCGACCATCGAGTCGGTGCTGTGACCGTGGTCCGCCTGTTCTTCCAGCGCGGCGCCGACCGTGTAGCGACCCGCGGCCAACATCGCCATCTGCGCGTCCCGCTCCGGCACACCGGACGCGACCAGAAACGCCATCTTGTGCGCGAGCCGGTCGAGATCCGTTGACCCGGGGCGGGTTCCGGCGTGCAGCCGTGCTCCGTCGCGGTGTACCAGCAGTGTGCGCCGGAAGCTGCGCATGTTCTCGAGGAACCAGTCACGCCAGTTGTCGGCGGGGGTCGGCAGCGGCTCGGTCGCATGGGGGGCCATCGCGGCCTCGGCCATCGCGTCGAGCAGGTCCTCTTTCTTGCGGAAGTGGTAGTAGAGCGACGGCTGCTCGACGTTCAGTCGCTTTGCCAGCTGCCGCGTACTGACGGCGTCCAGGCCGACCTCGTCCAGCAGATCGAGCGCCTCGGCGATGACATTCTCACGGTTCAGCTTGGCCACATTGACAATCTATCAGTGATAGGCAACCATGTAAAAGTGAACCTATCACCGATAGAAAAGGTGGACGATATGGCAATCGAATCAACAGCCCCCGCCCTGAGAATCCTCATTTGCGGCGGCGGAATCGCCGGGCAGGCGCTGGCCTTCTGGCTCGCCCGCGGCGGTCATCAGGTCACCGTCGTCGAACGCTTCCCCGCACTACGCGCCACCGGCGCGCAGGTCGACCTTCGCGGCCAGGGCATCGACGCCATCGAGCGCATGGACCTGCTCGAGGTCGTCCGGAGCAAGCTCGTGGACGAAGCGGGCGTCTCGTTCGTCGACGCGCACGGCAAGGCGCGCGGCACGATCATGGCCAACACCTCCGGCCAAGGTCGGCAGACGCTGACGTCGGAGTACGAGATCATGCGCGGCGACCTGGTGCGCATCCTGCACGACGCGACGAACGACGAGGTGAACTACGTCTTCGGCGCGAGCGTCGACCGCTTCCAGCAGTACGAGGATCGAGTCCTCGCCCACTTCTCCGACGGCACCTCCGGCGAATTCGACCTGCTGGTCGGCGCGGACGGGCAGGGCTCACGCATCCGTCGAGCGATCCTGCCGTACGGTTCGCCCGATCCGTACTGGCCGGTGGGCATCCACATGGCGTACTGGTTCATTCCGCGCATCGCCACCGACGGCAACATCCGCGACACCTACCACGCCCCCCGCGGCCGAATGATCATGCGCCGCAGCCACAATCCGGCCGAGACCCAGGTCTATTTCGTGCTGCGGGAAACGTCCGAGGAAGCCTCGGCCATCCACCGTGAGCCGGTCGAACGCCAGAAGCGGTTCTGGACCGAGAAGTTCCGCGACGCGGGCTGGCAGACCGAGCGGTTCCTCGACGGCATGGAAACAACCGAGAGTTTCTACTCGCAGGAGGTGCTGCAGGTACGCACGGACACCTGGTCCAAAGGCCGCGTCGCCCTGGTCGGCGATGCCGCGCACTGCGCGTCCCCCTACAGCGGCATGGGTGTCTCCGGCGCTCTGGTCGGCGCCTACATCCTGGCGGGTGAAATCAACCGACGTCCCCATGACCTGCCCAAAGCCCTGGCGAACTACGACACCACGCTGCGGCCGTTCGTCGACGAGATCCAGGCAACGGTGAAACCACGTCTGCTGCGACTCGGCATGCCGACACACCAGCTCGGCATCGACGCCTTCCACGCCCTCACGACGTTGGCCTGCTCGCTGCACATCCCCGAGCTCGTCGCGAGGCGCTCCAAAGAGGACCGGGGCGGCGCTTGGGCGCTCCCGGAATACCCGGAACTCGCCGACGCGACGCGATCACTTGGGCGATAACGGCATCAATCGTGGCACCGGCGGCAGCGGCGCGGCCACCGGCGAGACTTGGAACGCTTGGATCATGAGCGCGGCGAAGCGTCGGGAGGCCGCGACTCGCGCCGCCGGTGTCCTCGCCTGAATGCCGTTGTTGGCCATGATCATGAGGATGAGATCGTCCACGACGATCTCGGGGCGCAGCCGGCCGGTGCCCTTGGCCTTTCGGATCAGTTCGGCGGCGCCGGTCAGCGAGGATGTGCGGATCGCGGCGAAGTCTATCGCGTGCGGGAAGGCGGACATGAAGGCCGCGGTGAAGCCATGATCGCGCGCTTGCAGCTCGCAGAGCTGCTCGATCGTGCGGCAGAAGCCGTGCCAGGGGTCCGGGTCGGCGAGCCCGTCGTCCACGATGGCCCGGCAGGCGCGCATCTGGTCGGTGAACGCCTCGGCGACCAGCAGTTCCTTGGTCGGGAAATGGCGATAGAGGGTGGCGGGCCCGACCTCGGCGCGGCGGGCGATCTCTCGCATCGGTACGTCGAGGCCGTCGGTGACGAACACCGTGCGGGCCGCGTCGAGGATGCGTTCGCGGTTGTCCCTGGCATCGGAGCGCATGGTGTGAGTCAAATGCGTGGTCACCGCTCTCACTTTAGCTAAACGGACGGGGGCGTCCGTTACGTTCCGGTGGTCAGTTCCGATCGAAAAGAACAGGGAGACACCATGAAAGCAGTGATGGTTCAAGCGTTCGGCGGTCCAGAGACCCTCGCGGTCGTCGACCTCACCGACCCGAAACCGGCCGCCGGACAGGTGCTGATCACGACCGAGGCGATCGGCGTCGGCGGCGTCGACGCCCTGATCCGAAGTGGCGCGCTGGCTGCCTTCGGAGCCACGCCCGGTCGGATCCCCGGCCAAGAGGTCGTTGGCACCGTGGCCGAAGTCGGCGATGGTGTCGACTCCGCATGGGTCGGTCAGCGCGTGTGGGGGTTCACCGGGGTGTACGGCGGCTACGCCGAGCACGCTCTTGTCGCCGCCGAGACTCTCGTCGCCGTCCCGGCGACCCTGTCGTCCATTGCCGCGGTGACACTCGGCAGCTCCGCGATGGTGGCCCACTTTGCTTTGCGCCATGCCCATTTCGCTCGCGGCGAGTCGGTGTTGGTGCGTGGCGCGGCCGGTGGTATCGGTGTGATGGCGGTCCAGCTCGCGGCTCGTGGTGGTGCCGGAGCGGTGGCGGTCACGACCTCGTCGGCCGAGCGTGGCGATCGCCTGCGCGAGCTCGGCGCGACGCACGTGCTCGACCGCGCCGGGCAGGGTGCGGACGATGCTCCCGCAGCGTACGACGTCATCATCGATATCGTCGCCGGTCCGGATCTGCCGTCGTTCTTCGACAGGCTCGAGCCGAACGGTCGCATGGTCGTCGTCGGCGCGATGGCGGGCATGCCGCCGGCGGACTTCGGCAAGGCGATGATCTCTGGCTTCCAGCGGTCGATGTCGTTCGCCACTTTCAGCGCCGACACCGTGTCCGTACCCGACCGACGCGCTGTGACCGCGGAACTGTTCGCCGCCGCTAGTCGTGGTGAGCTGGAAGCGGTTGTGCACGAGGAACTTTCCCTGGAACAGGCCGTTCTGGCACATCAGAAGATGGAGGCGGGGGAGGTGTTCGGCAGAATCGTGCTGGTGCCATCGGTGGGTTAGCCGACGCCGCGTCTCGCTGGAATGTCAACGGCCACACGCTGTTGGGTGCGCGGTGTGGGTGAGATCTGCTGTGGCCCAGGACATCCACGCCCGCTGATGTGCGGGCAGCCGCGCCCACGGCGCAGACTGTTGTTGGTCGGATGATCATGGGGAACTGGTGGCGGCATCGGCCGAGAGGTGAGTTACGTCAGTTCCCCCTGATCGTTTGTCCAACAATGCCTCTCGGAGTCGCGAGCCAAACGCACGTGTAGGTGTGCGAGCGTTCGTGTCGCAGGGGCAGCAGGCGGATTCCGAGTCGACGGCGGCGAGATGCGTGGTCGAGGGGCGTCGGGCGTCGCCGTCGTTTCGGGCAAAGAAAAAGTTGCGCAAGGACTTCGGTCGGTTTGTTAGCGCCACGAGTCCAGGCCGGGCAGACCGGGCAGACCGGGCCAGGCAGGCCAGGCGGACCGGGCAGGGCGGGCCAGGCAGACCGGGCGGGCCAGGCAGACCGGGCGGGCCAGGCGGACCGGGTAGACCAGGCGGACCGGGCGGGCCAGGCGGGCCAGGCGGGCCAGGCAGGCCAGGCAGGCCAGGCAGGCCAGGCAGGCCAGGCAGGCCAGGCGGACCGGGCGGGCCAGGCGGACCAGGCAGACCGGGCGGGCCAGGCGGACCGGGCGGGCCAGGCGGACCGGGCAGGCCAGGCAGACCGGGCGGGCCAGGCAGACCAGGCAGACCAGGCAAGCCAGGCAGACCAGGCAGACCGGGCAGGCCAGGCGGACCAGGCGGACCAGGCGGACCAGGCAGACCAGGTAGACCGGGCCAGGCCAGGCAGACCGGGCCGGGCGGGCCAGGCGGGCCAGGCGGACCAGGCAGGCCAGGTAGACCGGGCGGGCCAGGCAGACCGGGCCGGGCGGGCCAGGCGGACCAGGCAGACCAGGCAGGCCAGGTAGACCGGGCGGGCCAGGCGGGCCAGGTAGACCAGGCGGGCCGGGCAGGCCAGGTAGACCGGGCGGGCCAGGTAGACCGGGCGGGCCAGGCGGACCGGGTAGACCAGGCGGAACCGGGTAGACCAGGCGGAACCGGGCAGACCGGGCAGGCCAGGCAGACCGGGCCAGGCGGGCCGGGCGGGCCAGGCAGACCGGGTGGACCGGGCAGGCCGGGCGGACCGGGCAGGCCGGGCGGGGGTGTCAACGGTTGCCCGGTCGTCGGTAGTGAGCGTCGGTGAGATTACGACGACGCGCGGGTAGCCGACTGTTCGGAGCGAGCGGCGCGCGGTATGTGGCCGAGGATGAGGTCGTCACCGAATCTATTGCGCCGACAAGGGATTTAGATCAGGTACCGAAGAGGACCTCTCCGGTGCACCGGGTGAAGACAACCTTGCCCGACTCGGTGAATCGCGCACCATCCGCACGCAGGGTGACGGCTGGGCCGGACTCGTACGCCTTGAAGGTGTCCCGATCCGGGAAAACGTACCGTCCTTCGACGCGCCCGTCCTCGAGCAGCACCACCTGCCCCGAGACTGCCGCGCCGAGCTCGAGCACCTTCGCCACGTGCCCGCCCCGCATCCAGGCGAGGTACTCCTCCCGCACGTCGTCGTTCGCGAACTCCGCCGTCACCACGTATGTGAACATGCCGACCATGTCACTAGGGAAACGCCAGTCTGGCAAGAGGTCCTAGCACCGAGGCCGTGGATTGCCGAGCAGCACGACTAGTGTCCGCACCAAGGCTTCGGATCGGGAGTCCCGATACCGCAGAACAGCTTCGCCGAGCCGCTCGCCGACCCGGAGTCCGACCCCGATGCGACCGAGTCCGCCGCCACCGGGGCGGGGGAGGGGTCGAGGGCGATCCCGGATTCGGCCATCGCGGGTGCGGCCGCCACCACTGCCGCGAATACGAACGCTCCGGTCGCAATCGCTTGAAATCCAAAGTGCTTCATGGCAATTCCCTTCCTGTCACGGTTTGTGCAGTCAAGGTAGCGAGCGGGTCGGCAAATGAAACGCCGCTACTTGCCATGCCAACAGTGCTAGGGGCTCGCATCAGATCCAGTGCGGTTGGCTGGATCCGCGCGGGACCAGTGCCGGATCGTTCCAGCGCGGCGGTGTTCGGCTGAAGGCGACCGGCGGGGCCAGGGTGTGCAGCGCTCCGAGCGGTGTGTCGGCGTCGTAGGCGACGGGTTCGCGAAGTTGGTGCTGCTCATCGGAATTGGCATCGGCGGGGTCGACGAGGCCCAGTGTCTGGTACCACATCGCGGTCCGGGTGAGGTTGACCGTGACGTGCCAGCTGCCGCCTTCGGTGGCGCGTCGCAACAGTGCCGCGGTGGCACCGGCCGCACCCATATAGCCGGTGATGAAGTCGTTGATCAGGCCGGTGGGCGGCAACGCTGGCTGCTCGGGTGTCCCCTCGAGGGTCATCAAACCCGAAGCGGCGGAACCATTCATGTCGAATCCGCCACGGTCGGCCCAGGGCCCGGTGGATCCGTAGCAAGTCACCGACACGCTGATCACGCCCGGGTACTTTTCGGCGAGTTGATGCGGGTCGAGGCCGAGCTTGTCGAGTTTGCCGCCGCGATGATTGTTGACCACGATGTCGGCGTCGGCGAGCAATTCCGCCGCACGCGCCCTGCCGCGCTCGTCGCTCATGTCGACGTACGCGCTGCGCGATCCGATGTTGGCCTCGTCGTAGATGAAGTCGTGCTCGTAGTCGTTGGGGCGGGTCGCGCACAGGACATCCGCGCCCTGCTCGGCGAGTGTTCTGCCGACGACGGGACCGGCGATCGCGTGGGTGAACGACAGCACCCGCACACCACCGAGTGGTCGATCCGACGGGTCGAATGCGCGCGGCGGCCCATCGCCGACGTGTTCCAGTCCGATCACCGGCTGACCGGCCAGCAACGCACCTTGCGGATGAGCGAGCCATTCCTGCGGGGTGCGCGCCACGCAGAACGGCAGACCGACCGCGTTCGCGGCCTCTTCGAGTTCGAAGGCGTTCCATTTCTCGATGGCCGCGGCGACCTTGTCGGGATCCGGTGGCACATCAAGGAACCGGCACCAGTGGGCGGCCAAGTGCGGATAGACGCCCGATGCCATCACCGTTCGGCCGTCGCGGGTGCGGTAGGAACCGAGCAGGAAAGGATTGTCGAGCACCAGGGGGTGGGGTGCCCGCTCACCGGCGAGGGCCGGGTGCCAGAATGCGGTCGGGGTGATGCCGTGCACCGCTTGGCGCAGGTCCAAGTGCAGGTCCTGGGCTTGCCCGCTGCGATGCCGCCACAGCGCGGCCGCGCCGACGGCGCCCGCCATGATCGGGATGCCGATGCAGGCACCGAGCCGGTGACGGGACGCGACGATCGGATCGCTGCCCGTGAAACTCACCCGGCCGCCGGCCGCGGCATGCGATAAGCCGACGTCGGCCAAGAGTCGGTCGAGATGCTCGACCGGATCGAACGCGTTGCTCGACGTCACGTCGATTCTCCTTGTGTGCCAGGGAAACTGGGATCTGATTCGTCGGCGGTCCGCGTGTATTCCCGCAGCAGCAGCGGTACCAGGCGTGCACGCACGCTCTCTCGTGCGGATCCGGTCGCGGCGATTTCGGTCAACGTTTGCGCGTCGCCGCCCTCGCAAGCCGCCACCACCAACCGCACCAGCTCGTCGACCGCGATCGTGGGGACCCGGTCGATCGCGGCCAACGCGTCGGCCAGCAGATCGGCGAGTGCCGCACGGCTACGTTCCTCGTGTTCGGCGAGCGCGGCAGCCACCTCGGGATGCCGAATCGCGTGCAACGTGAATTCCATCGAGATCAAGAACCACTGACGTTGCTCGTCATGCGGTCCAGGCAGTCGCGGCGGATCGGAACCGACCAGCAGCCCCGCCGACTCGGCCAACACCAGCCGCACCCGCTCGAGCGTCGCCTCGTTGTGCCGGTCGAACAACGCGAGAAACAGCGCCTCTTTATCGGGGAAGTTCGAGTAGAACGCCCCTTTGGTCAGCCCGGCGCGTCCACAGATCTCGGGGACGGAAGTCGCGCCGAAACCCTGCTCGGCGAACACTTCCTGCGCGGCATCCAGCAACGCCGCGACCGTTAACGGGCGACGCTTCGTCGGCGACTTCGGCACTGCGCCTCCTCGACGTCGGCAACGGATACCGTTTGGTATCCGATACTGAACGGTATCCGATGTGGGAGTGTTGAGCAAGGGGGCGTACGCGTGACCGGGTCGGTTGAGCGGACTTGGCCGCCGCGGCGCGCACTGACTGGCCGCTGGCGTCGCGTTGCGGGAACGGCGATCAAGATCATGGGGAACTGGTGGCGGCATTGTTCGAGTAGCGACCGCCGCCAGTTCCCCGTGATCATTCGTCCAGGAGGCTTCGGCGCAAACGCGGCAACTCTCAGTGCTCTTGCGGCGCAGTGCTGTTGGGTGTGGCGGGTAGCGAGTTCCACACACGTGTGATGCGGCGGCAAAAGCGGTGGTGAGCGATGCGGGCATCGGTCAGCTTGGAGATTCGAGTTCGCGAATCCTGTTGTCGGAGTGAGTATTTCTGACTCTGCGGAGGTATATGTTGGTGAATCCGTCTTCTTGCGCCGAGCGGACGATCGTGAAGCCCAGCTTTTCGGCCACCCGCCGGGATGGTGTGTTGTCTGTTGTCGTCATGACCTCGACGGGTTCTGGCCGTGTCCGCTCTGCCAAGGACATTGCCGCCGTTGCCATCTCTGATGCGTAGCCCTGACCCCAGGAGCTCGGCCGGAAGCGGTAGTAAAGGTTCAGCACCTCTTCTCTGTCGCGGGCGGTTAGTCGTAGTCCGCCGAAGCCGATGGTCTCGTCCGTGGTGACCGCCTCGATCGCCCAGTAGCCGATGTCATGCTCGGCCCAGTCACGTAACCAGGCTTGGAGCAGCGCCCGAGACTCGTTCGCCGATCGCGGTTTGTCCGGCCGGTATATGTTGGCCGCCGGGTCGCAGTGGATATCCATCATCGCCGGTAGGTCATCGGATGTGACCTTCCGAAGTGTCAGTCGCTCAGTGCGTATCAGCTCAGGCGCGTGGTCGACCATGGTCGGCAGCCTAGGTCGGCTTGCCCGCGATCGTCGCGCCGTTTTCGCTACACGCGCACAGGAAACTCCGTCGAATGAGATGTTTCCTGGACACCTGGCTGGCCAAGTCGACGGGCGGGCCGGGTACGTGACCTTTCAGTCCGATGTGGGGATGAGTCGGTAGGTGGTTTCGTTGTTGACGACGAAACCTGTGCTGGGTGGCGGGAAGTGAGTGCCGAGGATGAGAGTGTCTGTGCCGGTGAGAGATTGGAGTAGGGCACGGCGGGAGGTTTCGGCTTGGCCGGGGTCGATGTCGACGCAGCTGCCGATAGTGGGGTCGGCGAATTGGACGGGGTGGTGGATGCAGTCTCCGGTGATCAGTGCGGTGTGGTCGCGGCTGCTGAGTTGGACGGCTAGGTGTCCGGGCGTGTGGCCGGGGGTAGGGAGTAGGCGGAGTCCGGGGACTACGTCGAGGCCCGAGTCGGGGACGTCGAGGATGTCGAGTAGCCCGGCGTCGTTGATGGGGTGGATGGAATCGTCGAACATCTGCCGGCGTGGCTGGTCCATGTCGTAGTCGGCCCAGAACTGCCATTCAGTGCTCGAGGTGAGGTAACGGGCGTTGGGGAAGGTCGGAACCCAGGTGTCGTTGTGCTGGTGGGTGTTCCAGCCGACGTGGTCGGTGTGCAGGTGGGTGAGGACAACGAGATCGATGGACTCCGGTGGGTATCCGGCCGCGACGAGGCGCTGGAGGTAGTCGGTGTCGAGGTTGTTCCAGGCCGGGTTCGCGCGCGTTTTGCCGTTGCCGATGCCGGTGTCGATGAGCACGCGCAATCCATCGATCGTCGCGGCGAAGGTATGACTGTTCAGGTTCAGCGTGCCGTCGGCTTCGGCGAAATCCGGGTGCAGCCAACGTTGTTCGGTCACCAGCTCGGGGGTGGCGGCGGGGAGCAGCCAGGCGCCGGTGTGTGCTGGCAGCGCGATCTCGTCGATGCGATGGATGGTGAGGTCGCCGACGGTCCAGGAGGGGGCGGTCGCTGAGGTTGCGGGCATCGGAAGTCCTCCAAGGGTAAAAGCTATTGATTTGCGTTAATCTACGATAGCCCCTACGCTCTCACTAAGGCAAATCATTCGCTTTTGCAGATCGCTTGTCGATCATGACCGCTGGGAGGTCTCTTGTCCACACCGTCACTCACCACATCCGAAGCGGCGCGCTTGGCTGCCCGCGCGGGGCTGGTGTTGTCGCCCGAGCGTCATGCCGGTCTGGCCGTCACCGCCGAGCACATCCACTCCGTCGTCGCGGTCCTGCGTGAGCTCGATTTCGCCGATATCGCACCCGCGGCCACCTACCGGGCAAAGGACCACGATGAAACCGTATGAGCTGACGGCAACCGCGGCGGCCGCCGCGATCCGAGCGAAGGAGCTTTCGCCCGTCGAATTGGTCGACTCCGTGCTCGACCGCATCAATCAGGTGCAATCGCGGTTGGGCGCCTACGTCACGGTGACCGCCGATCGGGCCCGCGACGCGGCGCGCGCGGTCGAACGCGAGATCGCCGCCGGACGTTCACGCGGTCCGCTGCACGGAATACCCATGGGCTTGAAGGACCTGATCGACGTCGCCGGTATCGCGACCACGGCCAGCTCGCGCGTCCGGGCCACCCATCGCGCCGAGTCCGACAGCGCCGTCGCCGCACACCTGGACGCTGCCGGAGCCGTCCTGCTCGGCAAGACGCACACCCACGAATTCGCCTACGGCCTGATCACCCCGCAGACGCGCAACGCCCGCAATCCCACCCGGGTCGCGGGTGGATCCAGTGGTGGATCAGCCGTCGCCGTCGCATCCGGCGCGGCGACCTTCGCGGTGGGCACCGACACCGGCGGGTCGATCCGGGTGCCCGCGGCGCTCAACGGCGTCGTCGGCCTCAAGCCGACCTACGGCCGGGTTTCCCGTCACGGGGTGGTCCCGCTGTCCTGGTCGCTGGACCACGTCGGCCCGATCACCCGCACCGTCGCCGACGCCGCCCTGGTGCTGAACGCGTTGTCCGGGTACGACTCTCGCGATCCGGCGTCGGTCCACACGCCCGCCGAGACCGCCCCGCCCGACTTCACCCGATTGCGGATCGGGATACCGAACAACTACTACTTCGACCACGTCGACCCCGAGATAACGGCCACGGTCTGGCGAGCCATTGAGCACCTGCGCGACCTCGGCGCCCAACTCGTCGACGTCGAGATCCCCATGACCCGCTACATCAAGGCCACCCAGTGGGGACTGATGGTTCCGGAGGCCAGCTCTGCCCACGAACAAACCCTGCGCACGTCCGGCGAGCAGTACGGCGACGATATCCGCGTCCTACTGGAAGCCGGTGAACTCCTGTCCGCGGGGGATTACCTACGCGCCCAACGTGCCCGAACGATGATGCGCCGCGCATGGACCGACATGCTGGCGGAGGTCGACCTGATCGCGGCGCCATCGGTTCCGCTCACCGCCGCCCCGGTCGGCCAAGAAACCGTGACCTGGCCCGACGGCACCGCCGAAGCGGTCTCCGACGCCTACGTTCGACTCGCCGCGCCGGCCAACATCACCGGCACCCCCGCGCTGTCACTGCCGGTCGGCCATGACCGAATGGGACTGCCGATCGGCATGCAGCTGATCGGACACCCCTTCGGCGAAGCCACCCTGCTGAGCGTTGGTCGCGCCTATGAACAAACCGCACCGGACCGCCTGCTTGACGCAAGTAATTTGCTTTAAGGTGAGAAGATGAGTCGCAAACCGATGGTTCGTCCCGGAGGGCGAAGCAGTCGCGTCCAAGAGGCGGTCCACACGGCCACGCACGAGCTGATGGCAGAAGCCGGTCGCGACGCGCTCACCGTTCCCATGATCGCCACCCGCGCTGGAGTCACCCCATCGACGATCTACCGCCGCTGGGGTGACCTGCGCGAGTTGCTTTCCGACGTCGCCGTCGAACGCCTCCGCCCGGAAACCGAACCGCAAGACCACGGCTCCCTGATCGCCGACCTGACCGCCTGGGCCGAGGAATTCCTCGACGAAATGAACTCACCCCCGGGTCGCGCCTACATCCGCGACGCCCTGCTCGGCGACCCCGACGGCGGTAACGCCGGACAGTGTTCGGACTACGCCGCCCAACAGATCGTCCTGATCATGACCCGAGCCCACCTACGCGGTGAATCCATACCCGATACCGAGAACGTCCTCGACCGCGTAGTCGCTCCCATGATGTACCGCATACTCTTTCGCCCCGACGGCCTGAACGCCAAATACGCCCACCGACTCGTCAACGACCTGTTCGCCACCGGATAATCACCTGTCATTGCTCCGTGCTTCGGACCGCGAGGCGATCGATGACACCAGGCAAGACCGAGCAGTTGCTGGGGCGCCACGCTGATGCGTATGCCGAACGCCGGATGTCCAGCGAGCGAAGGTGATTCACGCTGGCGCACGGCAGTGCGCAGTCAGTGCGGAATGGCACTGGGCGGGCGGGGTTCTGGGCGGGACGACAGGTGGGCTTCGATGATCTGTACTACCTCGTAGGCGTCGTCGGTCGAGTCGAGCAGGGGTAGGTACTCGACACTGCGCGCGAGGGCTGGAAGGTCGACGGCCAGGTACATCGCCATCAGGGGATTCACGAACAGTTCTGTGCCGTGGGTGCGGTCGGTGGCATGGACGTCGCCGAATTCTCCGCGCAACGCGTCGGCGATCTGAGAGTGAACAATGCTGGGGCGTAACGGAGTATCGGCCAGGCAGTGGTCGACGGCAGCGAGGTAGGCCGTGGCTTCGGCGCTGTCCGGCGGTATGGAAAACGCGCCGAGGAACGCGTTCTGACGTTGCAGCGCGGCGAGATTCTCCAGCACATGGGCGTGGCAGACGCCGTGGTAGGCGTCGATACCGAAACCGATCGACACCACCAGTCGTTCGATGCCGTCCAGCCCTGCCACAGCCGCGAGGCTGGTCATGTCCTCGTGTGGGGTGCCGAGCCCTGCCTCGTCCCCGCGGAGCAGGATGTCGGTGCCACCGTCGACCAGCACCAAAGCATCCGCGTCGAGGTGATCAACGAGCGCGCGGTAGGCGGCTCGCAGGCGACGGACGCCGGACTTGGGGAAGGCGTACACGACCGGCTCACGACCGGTGCTCGCCAGCCATCGCGCCAAGGTGCGTTCGGGGAAGTAATCGTCATTGCCGTCGGTCCCGGGGCGCACAGCCGCGACCCCCGGCGCGAGCCAATCGTCGAGTGAGGTCCGACGCAGGTCGCTGAACGACAGATTCGCCAGATGCACCTTCTTGCCAAGCCCTTCCAGTGCTACGGCGAGTGGCAGACCACCGTACACATCGAATCCGCCACCAGCCCCGGCGATCAGCACCCTCGAAGCGCTCCGCAGACGTGTAAACAGAGGTGGCTCGACCAAGCGAAACGAAGTCATTCAGCCATGATGGCGACGGCGACAACATCGTGCCAGGTTGCTGCCCCGGTGCACAGACTTAACCCCCCGCCTATGTGCGGGATGCATTGCGGCGCAAGACATCCACACGCGCCGATCGCGGCCGACAGCTCGCGTCGAACTAATGCCGATTTCATCGTTCCCGCCACCTTGCCGTCGGTGACGTCTAGCGGCGCGTGTGCTGAGAGGGAACGAATCAATGGACAGAGGGTCGGCAGTGTCGGACTCGGCGCGATCCTGGTGTCTGGCAGACTGATTGCAGCCGTGCTCGCGGTGGCCGTGGTCCGAGTTGCTATAGCGCTGTGGTCATGATGATGTGGCGGCGGCCGCCGATGATGGTGTCGTCATCCGATGCTCGCCGACCATGACGTCGGAAACTGAACTGGTGCAGTCGAATCCGGATGGGCCATGACCACCCAGATTCGCGGAACGTCTCAGCCCTCCCGCAGGACCTCGGTCAACCCGGTCGCGGTCAACGTGAGATGCCGAGTCAATGTCTCCGCCGCAGTGTCGGCATCGCGAGCCAGCGCCGCCTCCTCCAACCGCCGATGTTCGTCAGCACCGTCCCGGTTGGGATTGCGCTGCGCCGACCACCGGCGAGCCAACTCGCTCGCGGTCCACATCCGGTCGAAGGTCTCCAGTAGGACGGGATTCCCACACCCCTCCAGCAGTGTCCGATGGAAAACTCGGTGGGCTTCCGACCATGCGTCGCTGTAGAACTCACCTTCCGCCGCCACGAACGCCGGAGTGTGGGACAGCCGATGGTGGGCGGCTCGTACCCGGGCCTCCCATTCGACATCCCCGCGCTCGATCGAGATGCGCAGCAGCACCGGCTCGATGGTCCGCCGCGCCTCCGCGATGTCCTGCCAACGCCGATCGGAGAACGTCGGGACGGCGAAACCGCGGTTGTGCAGCCGGTCGGCAAGGCCGTCGCCGACCGCCCGCACGAGCGCCTCGCGCACAACGGCCAGACTCACGCCCTGTTCTCTGGCGAGGTCCTGCGGTTTGAGGGCGGCACCGGGGGCGTAATCCCCACGCATGATCGCATCCCGCAGGTGGGTGTAGATCTGCTCGGTGAGCATCGTCTTCCCCGACGAGGTCGAGGCACGGTCCGTCCGGATCATGCCCCAAGTATAGATCATTCATTGGATAATCGATTATCTGTGTTAGTGTCGATCTAGTGGCGACATCCCGGAAGACGCAGCGGCCCTCCGCCGGCCGCATCGCCGCCACTCCACAGCACGGCTTGAAAGGAACGACGCGATGAGCGCCAACAACCCCTTCGCCCGCCTCCCCGAGGCGGACTCCTTCACTGTTACCAGCGCCAACGTCACCGACGGCGCCACCTGGTCGCCCGAGCAGCTCTCCGCCAGCGTCCCTGGCGGAAAGGACATTTCCCCGCAGTTGTCCTGGAGCGGTGCCCCCGAAGGCACCAAGAGCTACGCCGTCACCGTCTACGACCCCGACGCCCCCACCGGGTCCGGGTTCTGGCACTGGGCGGTCGCCGACATCCCTGCCACCGTCACCGAACTGCCAGAAGGCGCGGGCGACGACACCGGCTCGGGCCTGCCCGAGGCCGCGTTCCAACTCCCCAACGACGCCCGCGCGGCCCGCTTCCTCGGCGCGGCCCCGCCGGCCGGGCACGGTCCGCACCGCTACTTCGTCGTGGTGCACGCCCTCGACGTCGAGTCCATCGGCGTCCCGGCCGACGCCACTCCGGCGGTTCTCGGTTTCACCATGACCGGCCACATCCTCGGCCGCGCGGTCCTGACCGCGACTGCCGAAACGCCGCTCGCGGGGGAGGCGCCGCATCGGGACACCGAACGGATCGAGGTTTCCCGGCTCATCCCCGCCCCTGCCGACACTATCTTCGCGATCCTGACCGATCCGAAGGGTCACGTGGACATCGACGCGTCGGGCATGCTCCTCGACGCCGAAGGGGAGCGGGTCGAGCAGACCGGCGACCGGTTCCTCGTCCACATGGACCGGGAAGCGCTGGGGGACCGCCCCCTTGGCAAGTACGACGTCGAGGTCGTCATCACCAAGCTCACTCCGGACGAGGAGATCGCCTGGACCGTCGAGGGCCGCCTGCGCCCGCAGGTCCGCCACATCTACGGCTACCGGCTGGAGCCGACCGAGGAGGGCACCTTGGTCACGTCGTACTACGACTGGTCCGAGATCGACGAGGAGTGGAAGCAGCGCCTTGTCTTCCCGGTGGTTCCGGAGTCCGCCCTCAAGTCCACCCTCGGAATCCTCGAGCGCACCGTCCGCCGAAGGGCCGCCGCCGCCAAGGCCTAGCTTGCCGGCGCGGGTCGCGGCCGCTTGTCCGGCCGCGACCCAGGGCGAGTAGTCGGTGTATGGCGAGAGACCTGCCGAAACATCAACTGCGGCAGCGAGATCGATCGGTTACGACGCGCCGGACAACCACTTTCGAACGCGGCCGATTCCGGAACTCTTGCGCCGTCGCGTTCGCAGGTGCGGATCGAACCAGTCGGGCAACGGTTCTCGTGCCGCAAGCCACATCTGCGGTACCCCGGCGGTGCCGGTATGCGCGGCGACGATCCCACCGACGATGGCGCTGGTGGTGTCGATATCCCCGTCCGCCGCAATGCAAGTGGCGATCGCGGTGGGGTAGTCGTTCAAATGCGTTGCCGCGACCCACATTGTGAACGGCACCGTGTTCTGCGCGGTGACCTGAGATCCGTTGCCGAGTTCGTGCGCGGCCTGTTCGGCGGAGCCGCCGAGCAGGGTGCGGGCGCGGCGAATCAGTCGGCTCGTCTCACCGTCGTCGAGGCGGTCCAGGACGGTGGTAATGAATTCTGTTGGTGTGGGCCGAGTCCCGGACAGGCGGGCATGCGCGGCTTGACCCGCCGCGAGCGCCACCGCGACCGCTCCGGCGACACCTTCCGGATGCATATGGGTCACCTGCGCCGACCGGATCGCCTCGGCCGCAATCCTTTCCGGATCGCCAGCGTAGAAAGCGCCGAGCGGCGCGACCCGCATGGCCGCACCGTTGCCACAGGAACCCTGGTTGTCGTATGCGGCCCCGGCCACCTCGCGCCAGCGCGCGCCCTCCCGGATCCGCCGCAATGTGCTGTTGGCTATGAAGCCGTAGTCACGGCTCGGATCGAACCGTCGCGCGAAGACGGTGGCAAGCCGATCCTGGTCGATTCCGCCGTGCTCGCCGAGTTCGGTAACCACGGTGCAGGCCATTTCGGTGTCGTCGGTCCACCCCCACGGTCCGGGCGGGAGATTGCCAGCGCGCAGGTCCGAAATCGACCGGCGCATGACCGGGAATTGCTGACCCAACGCGTCCCCCACGGACAGCCCATCAAGTGAATCCACCATCAAGTCGATATGCATCGTGTCAGATGATAGCCGCCGGTCGCCGACGCTGACCCGCCGTCGGTCGATCAGCTTCGCGTGCAGCGCCTCGAGTGTGCGCGACAACGCGCCCTGATCGACCGCGTCGGCGAGCCGTCCGTCGGGCCGCCCGTCAGCTTGAGGAGCAGGGATGCCTTCCATCGCTGCGACGTTGATCCTATTGCGCCGCTTCGATTCCGAGCGCGAGTTGCAGTTGACGTGCCCACCAAAGTACCTGACCGGTCGACTCGCTCGCCGCGGTCCCGGTGATGCCGGCGCTGCGCCGAAAGGCGCTGCCGTACACCGCCTCTGTCGCCATCGCCTGGTGGAGGTTCGCGACCGCGAGTCGCGTGTCATCGATGGAGCTCCCCGGCGCCCGAAGCCGATGCAGGGCTTCGACAACCGGATCGAGCATGCCGCTGCCCGTATCGCGATATCCCGCCGCGTGCATCGCCACCGCGAGTTCGCCGTAGCCGTGCCGGTACAGGTTTTCGAGCGACTCGACGAGCTCGCGAAGATCGGCGCCGTGGTCGAGCCACGTCGCGAGGACTTCCTGGAACGCGGCTTGCAGCTGGCGTCCACCGTGTCGAAGCAGCTTGGTGAGCAGCTTCTCGCGATTGCCGAAGTGATGCGTGACGCCCGCGTCGGTCATGCCGACCCGCGCGGCCACCGCGCGCACCTGAACTGCGGCGACGCCGCCCTCGGCCAGCAGCGAAGCCGCAGCGTCGAGGATCACCCGACGTGCCTCTTCCGGCGACCTTCGCATTCTCGTGGCGTTCACCGTTGACACCTTACCTTGACAGCCAAGGTAGCCCTCCGTAACCTAACCTTGACCACTCAAGGTAGGGAGGGCGCATGATCGACATCACGATTTCGCGGGGGAAATGCGAAGTGCTAGAAGATAATTGGGGAGATCTCGGTCGACGATTCGAGCTGACTCCGCGGCATTGGGGCGAGCCGCGATGACCGACATCACCCTCACCCTGCGCGACGCCACGCTGCGAGCCACCGTGACCGGCACGGGCCCAACGGTCCTGCTGCTGCACGCGGGCGGCGAGCGCCGCGGTGTCTGGGCGCCGGTCGCGGCGCGAATGATCAAATGCGGGCTGCGCACAGTGGCCTACGACCTGCGCGGTCACGGGGACAGTTCCGGGCGGGCGACCACACTGCGGGCGGTCGCCTATGACGTGCTCGAGATGATGCGCCGCGAGCCGGCGCCGATGGTCGTGGTCGGCGCCTCCCTCGGCGGGCTCGCCGCCATCACCGCCCTCGCGGAACCGTTCGCCGCGCATCGGGCCGCTGGCCTTGTGCTCGTTGACGTTGTTCCCGATGTCGACTCGCACCGGGTGCACTCCTGGCTCGACGACTGGGGAATGCGTGACCGGCACGAGAATCTCGTAGACGACATCCTCGCGTCGAGCCACCAACTCGTCGCCGCGGCTGCGGGATTGGAGCTGCCGATCCTGCACGTGCGCGGCGGCCGATCGCCGCTCGACGATGCCGACGTGAACCGCTTACGCAAGACCAACCACCGCGTCACCATCGCCAGCGTGCCGAGTGCCGGTCACCTCGTGGCCCGCGACGCCCCCGTGGAGCTCGCGCGCATCGTGTCCGCACACGCCATCAAATGGCTCGGCATCGATGACATCAGCCGTGCCACCGCGCCCGAGCGTGGCGCCAATCCAGGAGCCGCGGCTCCATGACCAGGAAGTAGGTCGTGCGGGGGTGGGTGACCGGCTCACTGGAGGGGAGAACCGGTCACCCACTCTCATACGACAATCCAGGTCGACGCCCGTCAGAATTCGCTTGCGAGCGAGCGCAATTCGGCGGTCACGTCCGCGCCGGACGGCGCGTGTTCCGGGTCGAGCAGCCACTGCATCATCAGACCGGTCAGCAATGCGAGCGGCACGGAGCCGCCCATCCCTTCCCGTCCCTCACGCTGCCCTCCGGCAAGGTGCTCTCGCACCTCCGGTGACCGCTCGGCCTGCACAGCCGCCTCCAGTTGGGCAACCCACAGCCCCCGATGCGTGGTGAAGCTATCGATCAGCGCCTGCCAGCGCTGCTCCGGCTCGTCGGCCGGGACCCGGGCGATTTCGTCGCTGAGTTCGTCCA
Organism: Nocardia sp. NBC_01499; assembly: GCF_045040275.1. Taxonomy (NCBI): domain Bacteria; kingdom Bacillati; phylum Actinomycetota; class Actinomycetes; order Mycobacteriales; family Nocardiaceae; genus Nocardia; species Nocardia sp. NBC_01499. The sequence continues at coordinate 9,393,758 of NZ_CP109426.1, forward strand.
CCGCCGCCACCAGCGCCTGGGTGAGCAGCGCATCCCTGGAGTCGAAGCGGTAGCCGATCGCGGCGTGACTCACGCCGGCGGTGGCGGCAATGTCGCGGACGGTCGTGGGCAAATTCGGGCTACGGTCCATCCCATGAAGGTTCTGATCTCCGGGGCGAGCGTGGCTGGACCCGCTCTTGCCTACTTCCTGCACCGCAACGGATTTGACGTGACCGTGGTCGAACGCGCGCCAGCCGCTCGGGACAACGGATACGCCGTCGATTTCCGCGGCGAGGCGCTCGACGTGCTGGCCGAGATGGGCATCCTCGACGAGATCCGCCGTCACGAGACGAAGATGCGCGGCACCACACTGATCGACGAGACCGGCGCGGAGATCGGGCAACTCCCCGCCGAATCGTTCGCCGGTGAACTCGAGGTACCGAAACGTGCGCTGACCCGCATCCTGCACGAAAACACCTCGGCCACTGTCGAATACGTATTCGGCGACTCGATCTCCGCGCTGGCCGAGCACGCGTCCGGCGTCACCGTCGCCTTCGAGCACGCCCCGGCGCGCGAGTTCGACTTGGTGTTCGGCGCGGACGGAGTGTATTCGACGGTCCGTCGACTAGCCTTCGGCCCGCACGACGAAATGCTCTGCCACCTAGGACTTTCCGGCGCCGGATTCTCCACCGCCAACCACCTCGGCCTCGACCACACCGGCCTGTTGCAGTCCGCGGGAACCACCGCGATCTACCTCTTCAGCGCCGAAGACCGCGACCGCCTGACCGTCAGCCTCTCCTTCGCCACCGACTCGCCCGAATTGGACCGGCGCGACCGCCCCGACCAGGAGCAGGCCGTACGCGCCGCCTTCGCCCGAAATGGTTGGCAGACAAAACATCTGCTGGAAGCAATGACCACCGCCGAAGACTTCCACTTCGGCTCATCCTGCCAAGTCCACCTCGACCACTGGTCACAAGGCCGGATCGCCCTCGTCGGTGACGCAGCCTACTGCGCAGCCCCCACCAGCGGCATGGGCACCTCACAAGCCCTGATCGGCGCCAGAACCCTGGCCCGAACACTTGCCGAAGCGCCCAACGACCACCTGACCGCCTTCGCCGCCTACGAAACAGAACTGCGCCCGTACATCACCGAGAACCAGGCCAACGGCCGCGCGGCCGTCGCCATGTTCGGCGGCGCAGCCGACTCCTCAGGGCGCTGACCCCGATTCGGTTGCCGCGGTGTCGGATTCGGCGCCAGGAAGTACGACGGTCGCGACGAGTCGGCGTTTGCGGCCGCGGCCTGGAGTGTTGGCCAGTCGGGATTGGAAGACGATGGCGAGATCGCGGACCAGTTCCTGCCACTCCGCGTCATCGAGCCACATGCCAGCCATCCGATAGCCAACGCCGTCGCGGAGCGGGTCGATATCTCCTTGCGCGACATAGCGATCGAAGTCTCCGACGAGCCCGGCAACGAAGGCGAGGAATCCCTGGCGGTGTTGGTGCGGGGTCATCTCGGCGGCGTCGTCCGGGCCGACATTCGCTGCCGCGACCCGAAGCGCGTATGTGCGTTCCACCGCGCCACCCACCCTGCGCTGGGCGACAACGGCGAGCACCCCGCCGTCGACCAGGCGGGCGACATGGCGGTAGAGGCTGGCGGGCGGCACATCGGGGAGCTCGGTCCGCAGCCCGGTTGTGCTCAACGCACGATCACCGAGAAATGCCTGCACGATACGCAGGCGGATCGGGTGCAGCAGCAGGTCGGCACTGGTCATCAGGATCAGCCTAGTTTCTCGACGGCAAGGACATTATCATTATCGATAATGATAATGCCGAGATCAGCGGGGGAACCGGATGAAGCTGGCGATGGGATTCGTGGGTGTGCTTGCTGTCGTGCTCAGCGCATGCGGCAGCGGTCCGCCTCGCAGTGAGTCCCCGCGAACCCCGTCGGTTGGTACCGATCGCGAAGTCACCTTCGCGCACGGCCCGTTGACCTTGTCCGGCAGCCTTCGGATGCCGGACGGCGCGACCGGGGCGGTGCCAGCGATGCTGTTGGTGGCCGGTAGCGGACCGACGGACCGCGATGGGGATAGCGCCGTGGTCGACGGCTCGGTCGGCACGTTGCGTTACCTCGCCGATGTGCTGGCCCGCCACGGCTTCGCCAGCTTGCGATACGACAAGCTGTCGACCGGCAAGACCGGGATGGGCCCCTTCCCTGACATGTCGAACCTGTCCTACGACGAGATCGTCGACGACGCCGCGGCAGCGCTGAATTTCCTTGCCGCACAACAGGGCATCGACCACTCGAAGATCGGAGTCATCGGGCACAGTCAAGGGGCGCTGGTCGCGCTGGCCCTCGCCGACCACAGGGCGGATCCCATTCCCGGCCTCTCCGCACTCGGACTGATCGAGCCGCAAACCGATCGAACGATGGACCTGATGACTCGGCAGATCACCGGCCAGGTGGACACGGCTGAACAGGCAGGCAAGCTGTCCCGAGCCGACGGCGACAGCATCCGGCGGGGGTTATCGGCGGCCACCGATCAAGTCCGGGCCGTCGGGACCATCCCGGACGACCTGCCGCAACCGTTGCGCGACGCAGGGCTTGTCGCGGCGAACTCGAAACCGCTGGCGACCCAGGATCAACTCGACCCGATCGCGATGGCGTCGAACCTGCCCGCAGCACTGAACGTATTGACGAGCTGCGCCGACAAGGACATTCAGATTCGTTGCGTAGACGTGGCCCGTCTCGATGACGCGCTGAAACACACACGGCTGCGGTCGGTACACCTCACTCAGGCCGACCATGTCCTCAAAGACATCGGCGACCAGCCCTCGACCGGGGCCGAGTACGGCAAACCGCTGCCGTTCTCCCAGCAGTTCACCGATGCGTTGGGATCCTGGCTCCACGATCTTCAGTAGCGTCAAACCAGGGCGGCTCGGGTTTGCGCGTAGACGATGGCATCTGCCGCGTCGGCGGGCTGCTCTTGTTCCGCGAAGCACCTGCGGAGCTGATCTATCGCGTTGTCGAGATCCGGTCCCGGCCCGCGGTCGGCGAGCAGGACAACGATCGCCGCCAATATCCGGGCTTGTGGGTCGGGTTGGGTCAGCAGTTCGTCGAGATATCCGTCGGGCTCCGCTAGTCGGATTGCTCGGCGCGCGTAGGTGTGCACGCGTCGGGGGAGTTCGGCGCGGATCGCATCGATGTCGGCCTGCAGCACGTGCTGGCCGGGTTGGTCCGGGTCGAGCCGAACCGTCCACATCGTGGTGAGCTCGTCCGGTAGGGCGTGCATGTCGATCAGGCCGGGACCGGTCGCTTTTTCCAGTGGCGTGGGAGATAGGCCTAGTCGCGCGTTGCGCCAGTTGCCGAAGTCCCACCAGCCCGTCGGCGTGGTGCTCAGCTCCAGGCCGAAGCTGAGCACCTGCTGTCCGCCGGTCCAGGTGCGGGAAACCCTGGTGCGGCCCACGGACGCGACACCACCGGGCTCGACCCGCACCCACACGGGTTCGGCGCCGTGAAACCCATACGGCTGCAGCAACTTTCCAGTATCACGCAGCAGGCGGCGCAGTGCCGAGTCAGGTGTGGCCATCACCGCAGAATAATGCCGAGCACCGACAAAACGGTCGAGGCGAGCGTGTCGTGCGAGTCCGCGGCAACGCGGTGGCGGCGAAGAGGTCAGCGCCCGTGTGTCCGATCCGCCCGCCAAGCGAAGTGTTTGTATTTCTGTTCACCGGTGGCGTTAACTCGGTGCACAGTCCTGTCGAAGGGGGTTGGGATCGCCGTGTTGGTTGGTCGCGAGGTCGAGCACGACTTGGTCGCGGCGTTCGTCCGCGGGCAAGCGGGCGACCAGCCGGTGTTGGTTATCCGTGGCGAGCCGGGCGTCGGCAAGACCGCCGTGCTGGATATGGCCGCCGATATCGCCGCGTCCCAAGGCATTCGGGTGTTGCGGGCGGCGGCGCTCGAGTACGAGGCCGAGCTGAAGTTCGGTGCGCTCAATCAGCTGCTGCACCCACTCCTGGACGACATCGACAAGCTCGGTGCCGCGCATCGAGAAGCACTGCGCGTGATCATGGGGTTGGCGTCGGGCGCGATGCCAATGCAGCTGATCGCGGGCGCGGCGACACTGGCACTGCTGCGGGCGTCGGCGGAACAGGATGCCGCGCTGCTGCTGATCGTCGACGACGTGCAGTGGCTTGACCTGTCCAGCACAATGGCGCTGAGTTACGCGGCCCGCCGCTGGACCGGCAGCGAGATCCGCTTGCTCGTCGCGGTGCGCGCGGAATCCGACGACGGCTTCACTCGCAGCGGTTTCCGAGTTCATGACCTGGCGCCGCTGGACGACAACAACTCCGACGCGCTGCTGCGCGCGGTGTATCCGGCGCTGACCGCGCGGGTGCGCCGACGCCTGCGCGCCGACGCGCACGGTAACCCGCTCGCGCTGCTCGAATTGCCCGCCGCCTTCGAGAACGGCACCTCCCCGGCCAATCTGCCCGCGGTGTTGCCGCTGACCGACCGGTTGCAGCGAATGTTCGCCGATCGGCTCGCGGGATTGCCGGATGGCACGCGGCGGATGCTGTTGTTCGTCATTCTCGCCGGTGCCGAAAACAGCGTGACCTTGGCGGACTGTCTGCCGACACCGGAGGGGCGTGCCGATCTACCGGCCGCCGAGCGCGCCGGGATCGTCCGTGCGAACCCGCGGACCGGCCGGTGGGAGTTCCGGCATCCGCTGATCCGCGCGGCGGTCATCGAGCAGTCGACCAGCGAGGAACGCCGTCAGGTCCATCGCATCCTCGCCGAGGCCTTGGCCAGGGAACCGCAGCGCCGGGCCTGGCATCTCGGGCAGGCGGCGGTCGGTCCCGACGACGAGGTCGCCGCGTCACTGGAAGCGTTGGCGCAGCAGATGATTCGCCATGGCGACAGTAGACGCGCGACGGCCGCGATGCTGCGGGCCGCGGAGCTGAGCAGCTCGGACTCCGATCGGGCAAGGCGCACCGCGCGCGCGGCGTATCTTGGAGCGTTGATCACCGGCGATCTGGCCGAAGCGGCACGGCTGTTGCTCGACGCGAACCGCGCGGAGGTCCGCGAAACACCTTCTCTGGCAGTGGCGGTCGCCGCGGCCGCCAAGCTGCTCAACGACGAGGGCGACGCCGCCACCGCGAATCGGTTGCTACTGGCCACTATTCGAGTTCACGAACGTGATATCGCCGTCGGCGAGGACACCATGGTCGAGGCCTTGCACACGCTGCTGTATGTCGGCTTCTACAGCGGGCAGCCCGAACTCTGGGACGACATCAGCGATGTGCTCGACCGCGCCGAGCCGCAACCGACGGACACTTTGTCGTTGCTGCACAACGTCTTCGCCAATCCGGTCGAAGCGACACCGGCCGCACTGCGCCAGCTCACCGACGCACTCGACGGGCTGCGCTTTTCCGCCGATCCCTTGCGGATCGTCCGCGTCGCGACGGCCGCCGCCTACGTCGATCGCGTCGGTCTTGCCCGCGAATCCCTGTGGCGAGTGATCACCGACGGTCGCCGCGGCGGCGCGGTCGCCAAGGCCATCGAAGCCCTGTTCTTGATCGCACTGGTCGATTTCTTCGATGGCGACTGGGCTGAACTGATCGACGTCACCGACGAGGGGCTGCAGTTGTGTGCCGAGTTCGGTTACACACTGCTCGCCGGGCCAGGCCGCTTCCTGCGCGCACTCGTCGACGCGGCCCGTGGCCACACCGACGCCGCCGACCTGGCCGCCGAGGAGTTGTTGCTGTGGGCCGCGCCGCGCCGCCTCGCGACCTACGCCGGGTACTCATCGCACATCCGATGCCTTTCCGCGCTCGGCCGATCGAGTTTCGATGAGGCATACCGGCACGCCGCGTCGGTCAACGCACCGGGGGCATTTCCGCGCTACACACCGCACGCGCTGTGGCTGGTACTCGATCTCACGGAGGCGGCGGCACGCAGCGGTCGGATGGTCGAGGCGCGGGCGCACGCCGAGGCCGCCGTCGCGGCCGGTCTGCCCGAGCGTTCCACCAGGCTTCGGATGCTGACCAAAGCCGCTCTCGCCGTTACCGATCCACCCGATTGGCGCGGTCTGTTCGAGGACGCGCTGACCACGCCGGATAGTGCACGATGGGTATTCGATTGTGCCCGAGTAGAACTGCTGTACGGCGAACGCTTGCGCCGAGAGCGCGAATCCGCCGCTGCCCGAGCGCATTTGACCAAGGCGGCGCGCGTATTCGAACAACTGCAAGCGGTTCCGTGGTTGGCACGCACGCGAGCGGAGCTGCGCGCGGCCGGTGAGTCCGCGCCCACCGAGGTCCGCGGTTCGGCGTTGACACCGCAGGAGCAGGCGGTCGCCGAGCTGGCGGCGTCAGGACTGACCAACAAGGAGATCGCCGAGCGGCTGTTCCTGTCCGCGCGCACGGTTTCCACCCATCTGCACCGCGTGTTTCCGAAGCTCGGCATCACCACGCGCAGCGCACTGCGCGACGCGATGAGCAGGAAGCCCGGCTGATATACGTCAATTGACGGATTCACCGTCGCTGCCACGAACCTAGATTCGATTGTGCCGACCAGCAATTCAGTGCAGAGGAGTCCCGGTATGAGTGCGCAGAACAAGACGGTAGTCCTGGTCCACGGAGGTTTCGTGGACGGATCCGGCTGGCGGGCGGTCTATGACGACCTCGCCAAGGACGGAATCAGCGTGCGCGTGGTGCAGAACGCGACCAAGTCCCTCACCGACGACGCGGCCGCCACCCGGCAGATCCTCGACGACATCGACGGCGAGGTCGTTCTCGTCGGACATTCCTACGGTGGCGCGGTCATCACCGAGGCGGGCACCCACGACAAGGTCGCCGCGCTCGTCTACATCACCGCCTTCGCACCCGACAAGGGCGAGTCGGTGAACACGCTCATCGCCAGCTTCCCCCAGGACGGACCGCAGCCCCCGATCCTGGCGCCGCAGCAGGGCTACCTGTTCCTCGACCGGACCAAGTTCCACGAGTCCTTCGCCGGTGACCTCTCGCAGCATGATGCCGCGTTCCTGGCCGACTCCCAGGTCCCGTGGGGCCTGGAGGCGCTCGGTGGCGCCGTGAGCGAGCCCGCCTGGCGGCTCAAGCCGAGCTGGTACCTGCGCGTCACCGAGGACAAGATGATCCCGCCCACCGCACAGGCCTCCATGGCCGAACGGATCGGCGCGACCGTCGTCGAAACCCCCGGCAGCCACGCTATTTACGTCTCCCGCCCCGACGTCGTCGCGAACCTCATTCGAACCGCGGCCGAGTAGCCCCGGGCAGTTGGCCGTGCACAGCGATCTGTGAACGGCCAGTGGTCACAACGCCATCGGTGTCAACGACTCCGCCGCCAGCGCCAGTTTGTCGGCGCCGAAGGCGGCAATCTGTCGCGTCGGATCGCGATAACAGATCCATTCGGCAATCTTTCCGCCGCGGAAGCGGAAAATGTTCAGATAGTCGTTGCGGTAAGGCCTGCCGGTTTCGCGAATAACCATGTGCCCCTTGGCTTCTACCAGGAAGCTGTTCGGATCCAGCATCGGTTCGACATTGGCGACCGTGATCGTGCTCGGTTCGTATCGGTCCAATGCCGACCATGCCTCGCGTATCTCGCCCGCACCGTCGATATAGGCCGGAAAGCCGGGCAGCTGATAAGGAATCGACAGCTGCGTGTCCTCGGTACACAGCGCGAGGAGGCCGTCGAGATCCTTCGTCGAGATTCGGAAGAAGAACTGCTCGATAATGCGGATCTTCTGTGTGCGTCCCGTATCCAGCATGCCCATTCCGTCCTTACCGAGATAGATTCGCCAGGATTCATAGCTTAGCGATATGACCGATCCGCCACGCTGTGCGATGGATCACCTCAGCTGGCTCACCCGGTCGTCCGATTCACATCCCATCATCGGATGACTGTCTTAGAGTGCGGGGTACTTCGGCGATGCTCCTGACCGCCGGGGTCTGGGTCAAGACGCTGACCGGCTCCAAAACAGTCTCGCCGCATTGGTCGGCTTCTGTGTTTGGCTCCCAACGCTTTTCGGTCCGGCGCTCGGCCCCGTCGCCGATCGGGTCCGGCGTCGTCGATTGCTGATGGTCACCAATCTGGCACTGGCCGCTGCCAGCCTGAGCAGCAGCGCGACCTTTGCGATGCTCGACCTCGGCCTGCATCGCGCGCCCACTCTCGTCGGTGTACCGACCCCGGTGCAAGGTATCGGGTCGGTCGTCAGCGGGCTCGCGGCCGGGGCGCTGCTGTGCCGATCCTGCGACCGTACGTTCGCCGCATGCGGCATCGCCCTTTTCGCGCTGGGCGTGCTCGCGCGCGCCACCCCGTGGTTTCCCGTTGTCCTCGGCGGTAGCCTCGCGATCGGTTTGGGGCTGCCGTGTCCGCTCATCGCCGCGTTCACGGCCGTACAACGCGAGACCCCGAACGCGTTGCTCGGCCGAGTAGCCGCCACCGCGAGCACCTTGATCTTCGCGCCGAATGCCCTGGCCCTGCCGCTGGGCAGCGCGATAGTGGCCAAGCTCGACTATCGAGTGCAGACTGTCGCTGCCGGGGTGGTCGCCTTCGCGGCGGTCGCTGTCGTGCTACTGATGGCGGACCGAACGCCGACTCGTAGCAGGCGGATTGCCGATGCGGACATCGCCGCAGGTGGGCAGTCAGCGTCATCGAAATCTTGAGTCATTCTGTGGCGCAGAGGTTTCCGGTGCCCAGTTACGCCAGTGCGCCCTCGCCGGAAGGCAACTGGGGAGCGGACACCATTGTCTTGACGTGCCCACACCGATACTCTGCGGCTATGAGCGAATCTCGGTCCCGCCGCGGGCTCGCGCAACCGCTGCTTCTCGCTGTTGTGGTCGGTGTGCTGCTGCTCGCCTCCGCGGGCTGCCGCGGCATCGGCGAAAGTCAGTCCGGGACAAGCGCTTCCGAGGCGACCAGCGTCGAGGTGAACCAGACCGGCGGTTTCGCCGGAGTCAACCAGTTCTACACCGTCGACGACACGGTGCAGAACCAGCGGCGCGGCGAGTTGTTCGACAAGGTCGACAGCCCGGACTTCCGGACGCTGACCGACGCCTACACCGGGCCGAACGACTGCCGCGACTCGTACTTCTACGCGGTGACCGTGAACTACCGCGACGGCAGCAGCAAGCGCGTCACCACCGACGAATGCAACGCGGCGCCCCAAGTGCTGACCGATATCATCGCCCTCACGAAGGAAATCGGGAACCGGCGGTAAGTACGCACCGTGCCGATCAGTGGCCAGGGTCACCATGCGAAGACCTTTATGCATGGTTGAATGATTCGTTCGTACCCAGCATGTCCGGATTTACTGCTGAGCGAGGTCGCGTTGGCGGTCGTTGCGCCGATTCCGGAGGTCGTCATGAGTGTGCGGTTCGAGGTTCTTCTGCAGGGCCCGATCGAGGCTGTCTTCGACCTGATCACGCAGGCACGATTCTGGCCGCAGTGGCACCCGTACACCCGGTCGGTCGGCGGCGTCACCGAGCGGCCCTTCCGGCTGGGCGACCGCATCTACGAACACGGCGTCACCGACGGGGTCGATTTTCACCTGTATTGGGAAGTGCGCGAGTACGAGCGCCCTCGGCACGTGATGCTGTACGACAGCGGGCATGACGCCACCCTTGAATACACCTTCGCGGAACGTGGCGAGGAGACCCTGTTCAGCCGCTCGCAGTGGATCAACCCCGATCGGGCACATGGCGTTGCCAACAGTCCGGTGTCATTCACCGATCGTGTCGCGGAGGGGTCGGAGGCCGCCGTCATATGGCTGGCAGACCATATCAATGGATTGTTGGAGGCCGAGAAGTCCACTATTCCGCAGTGACTATCGCGCGGGCGGAATTGGCGACGAGTTGTTCGACATGGTGCGGGATTTCGAGGTTTGTGCCGAGATAGCGCCGGATGATGGCGTAGGGGAGATCGATGACGGCGATCACCACTTTGTCGGTGGCGTGCTCGGCTGGTTCGAGTCGACCGGCAACGGCGGCGACCGCGGCACGGAGTGCGGAGCCGAGTTCGGTGTTGCGGATGGTTTGTTCGGGTGTCCATCGGTCGGGTGCGTAGGCGGCGGGGCCTGCCAGTAGGACGTGCGCCTCGTCGGGGTGGTCGCGTGACCAGGTGAGCACATAACGAGCGGCGGCGACGCACGCCTCGACCGCATTGTCGGCGGCCATTAGGGGCAGCAATCCGGCGTGGAATCGTTCGAGTGTGCGAACCCAGAGCGCGCCGCTGAGCGCCGCGCCGTTGGGGAAGCGGTGATACACCGATCCGCTCGGTGCGCCCGAAGCGCGGACGACCGCTTTGACGGATAGTCCGCCCACGCCGGCCGATCCGACGATCCGTGCCGCGGTATCGAGCAGCAGGTCGGTGTCGTATATCGCAGGTCGTGGCATGTCAGCAATCTTACAGCTAGTATTAGAGGAGGCTCTCTAATACTAGCAAGGAGGAATGGTGAACACAGCAACGGAAACCGCCGAACAGCTCTACGCCGCGCTGGCCAAAGTCGACATCGAGGGACTCGAGGCGCTGCTCACCGACGACTTCGTCGGCGAAATCAGCGCGGGCATGCCGCACGGCGTCGCCGGATCGCACCACGGGCCCGAGGACATGATTCGACGGATGTGGGGTGTGCTCGGCAAGGTGTACGACATTCACGTCGACCCCAGCGAATACCTCCCCGTCGGCACCGACCGTGTCGTCGTACTCGGCCGCTATTGGGGCCCGGCGCGCAGCGGCGACACCGAGGTCGACGCCGCCTTCGCGCACATCATCACCACTCGTGGCGATCGGATTTCGCGCCTCGTGCAGATCACCGACACCGCACGCTGGGGCTTCACCCCCGAACCCGCCACCCGCTGACGGAACACTCGGTCACGAATGCGGGTGGCGGAGTTCGGATCTCAGGTCAGGGCGTCGAAATCGCCACGCACCCAGCCGATGTGGCGATCGGCGGACCGGCGGACGGCAGCGCGGGCATCGCCATCGATGATTTTGCCGAAATTGTCGTAGAGCCGATCGAATTCGAACTCTTCCGCAGTGCGCGTGACACGTTCGACCACCGCGGGTGACAGCGGGATGCGATTAGGATAGCTACGCATGAAGGCGACCGATTTACGATCCGGGTTGGCGTGGATGGTGTCCGCGCTGAACAGCACACCCTTGCCCTCGGCTCCGGCCGCCCAGTGCAGCACCGCGCTGCCGGGAAAGTGGCCGCCCAATTGACGCACGGTGATACCTGGCAGCAGATCGAGCTGACCGGACCATGGGCGAATCACCGCGTCCTGACGCGCGATCCACTCCATATCGGCCTCGGCGACAAGCACCGGCACACCGCCGAGCGCCCGGCTCCACTCCACCTGCACCCCGTAATGGTGCGGGTGACTCGGCACGATCGCGACCACCTCGCCGAGCTCACGCACCCGACGCGCGGCATCCTCGTCGACATACCCGGTCAAGTCCCACAGCACATTTCCCGCGGGCGTCCGCACCAAATGAGCTTCCTGCCCGATGCCGACCTGCGGTTCAACCGTCACCCCGAACATATCCGGCTCCAACTCACGCACCACCACCCGATGCCCCGCCGCCGAGAGCTTGTCCAGCGTCGTCCACTGCTGCCCCGCCGCAGGCACCCACTGCCGCTCGTCCGCGCAGATACGACAACTCCGCGCCGCATCATCATGCTCCACCGCACAGGTCAAACAGATCTTCATACCCACCTCATCCGCTAAGTACACCCACCCCCGTTCTACACCAGCACCACCCGGCGGGAAACCAAACCTCCAGCGCGTCTTGCGAACGCAGACACCACTATTCGCCTTGGGGTGAAACCGTTCGCCCGCTGCGATATACGCGGCATCGGTGGTGAACCGATGCTGCACTGGGTGAATGGCCGCCTACGATTCGATCGCTGACTGGTACGAAAACGAGTTCGTCGCGCACGACGGCGATCCGATAGGGATCAAGCACGCCTTGTCTGAACTACTCGGTTCAGGAACCGGCCCATGTTTGGAAATCGGCTGCGGCACAGGTGTATACGCGCCGCTGATCCGAAGCCTGGGCTGGCGTCCACTGGGCGTCGACCTTTCTTCCGCAATGCTGCGTCATGCCCGCGACCGTCTACCTACCGCGCGTGCCGATGGCGCGCACCTGCCCATCCGTGACGGATCCCTGTTCGCTGTAGTAGCGGTGATGGTCCATACCGACATGCCCGAATACCCCTCCGTGCTGCGAGAAGTGTCAAGGGTGCTGCGACCGGACGGGGTGTTCGTGCACGTAGGGGTCCATCCGTGCTTCTGCGGAGGCTTCGCCGATCGCACCGATCCCGCCGCTATCGTCCTGCGGCCGGGCTATCTCCACCAGCATTGGACGACCGCGTCCTGGACCGACGCTGGCCTACGTGACAAGGTCGGCGCAGCGCACTGGCCGCTGCCCGATCTGCTGCACGCATTCCTGGACGCCGGTCTGACGTTGGAACGATTCGCGGAGGGTGGGCGACCGGCTCCTGTTGTTCTCGCGGTGGGTGCGCGGAAACGGTGAGGTTAGTTGCTGATGAAGCCGTTGGTCAATTGGTTGATGAGGTTGAGGAGCAGGATGTATTGCAGGAATGGGGGCATGTTGGTTCCTCTCGAGGGGTTTGGGGATAGCGTGCGTTGCTGATGTCAAAGGGGTGGTGGGGTAATGGCAGAGGGATGTAAGAATTCGGGGTGTCGAAGGCTGGATTGGTTGATGGGCGGATTCTTACCTGTCTTTGTGGTCGGCTTGGCATTGCTCTGACGAGGGGCGTCCAACCTGATTGAGACGCCCGGTGGTTGCCGGGCGATTGTGACGGAAGGAAGTGCCTGCCATGTCTCAGCCTCTTTACCTGACCGACCGTGCCGGGACGTCGGCGGATTGTGTTGGGCCGCAGCCTTTGTCCGGCCACGTCTCGCCGCCGGAGGTCCGGGCTGCCTTGCCTGCCGACGTGGTGCGGTACTGGAGCGGTCGCCATGTCGTGATCACCGGCGGAAGTAGCGGTATCGGACTGGCGGTGACCGAGTTGGCACTGTCGGTGGGCGCCCGAGTAAGTGTCTTAGCGCTGGAAGACACTGCACTGAAATCCCTTTCGGCGTTCGCGGAGTCCGCGCCGCGACTTGCGGTGTTCGCCGCCGACGTGACGGACCGGACGCAGGTCGATGCCGCCTTGGCGAACGCCCGTGCCCGCCATGGGGAAATCGGCGCGGTGATCGCGTGTGCGGGCATCGCCAAGCCCGACTACTTCGCCCGACTGTACGAAACCGATTTCGTCCGGCACATGTCGGTGAATTACTTTGGGGCGCTGCATGTTATCCAATCGGCGCTACCGGACGTGTGCGCCAGCGAACGCGGCAGCATCACCGTCATCTCGTCGCTGGCCGCAGTACTGCCCTGCTTCGGTTACAGCGCGTACAGCCCGAGCAAGTCCGCCGTGCGATCGCTCTGCGAAGTGCTGCGCCAAGAGCTGAAACCGCACGGCGTCACGGTCACCGTCGTCATGCCGCCCGACGTCGACACCCCGCAGTTGGCGGCCGAGGCCGCGACCAAACCCCCGGAGCTGCGGGCATTGAGCTCCTCGACGCCGATCTCGGCGAGCGCCGTCGCGCACGCTCTGCTCGTCGGTGCGGCCCGCGGTCGCGCCTCGGTCGTCCCCACCCTGTCCGGTCGGCTGATGCACTGGCTCGCCGCGGTCGCGCCCGGGCTGATGGCGTGGTTCATGGACCGCACCATCGCCCGTGCGCAACACCGACATTCCTGATTCACACCTCGAAGCGGTTGCGGTGAGCCGGAGTTCGCGCACCTACCCGGACTGACGCGGGTGGAGATCGCGAAAACCGGTCGCCACGGCGGCCGAGCACTGCTAGCTTGCCGCCGTGGATCCCTTCTCACGCTCATGGGCAGCGTTGCGCACGGCCGTCGCCGAACTCTCGAACAAGGACTTCGGGCGGCCGTCCGGCTGCACCGGCTGGCTGGTGCGGGATCTGGTGTGTCACTTGATCATTGACGCACAGGACGTCCTGATCACCCTGGTGACCCCCACCGACGCGGCACCGACACGGGACGCGGTGACCTACTGGACGATCGCCGAAACGCTGCCGACCGGCGACGACCCGCTCGACGCGCTGATCGTCCGCCTGGCCGCCGCCTACCAGGACCCGGCGCTGCTGAAGTTCCACCTCGACGACGTCGGCTCCGCCGCAGGCCGCGCCGCCGAACTCGCGAACCATGGTGCCCGGGTCAGCACCCAAGACCAGGTGCTCACCGTGAGCGACTACCTCTCCGCCTACGTCCTGGAGTGGACGCTGCACCACCTCGACCTGATCGCGCACCTCCCGGACGCCGCCGACCCGCCCAGCAAAACCCTGGCCAGCACCCGCGAGATGCTCGAAAAGATCGTCGGGGCAACGTTTCCCGCGTCGTTGTCCGACAAGGACGCACTACTGATCGGCACCGGCCGCCGGGTCCCGACAGACGCCGAACAGGCGGAACTGGGCGAGCTGGCCGCGAAACTCCCACTCGTCATCGGATGATCACCCGGCCCTCCACGTGACCCACTACAAGCCGACTGACTGGATCTGCCCCCCGTAAGTGCCATGATGAGGGGACATGGTCGGTTACCGGAAGGGGATCACGATGCCAGCGGATGATCCATTCAGCGGTCGGCAGCCGACCAGCCACGAGCGGATGACGGGGCTGCCCTGGGATGCGTCGTATCAGGATGGTCCCGCGCCTTGGGATATTGGCCGACCGCAACCGGCGATCGAGCGCGTGGGATCGCAAGGTGGATTCACCGGAGCGGTACTCGATGTCGGATGCGGGTCCGGTGACAACGCTCTTTACGTTGCCTCCCTGGGAGTTTCGGTGCTCGGGGTCGACGTGGCCGAGACGGCACTGGCCTTGGCCAGACAGAAAGCCGACGATCGGGGCCTCGGGGTCGAGTTCGTGGTGGCCGATGCTTTTCAACTGGAGCAGTTGGGCCGCAAGTTCCCAACTGTGTTGGACTGCGGCATGTTCCACACCTGCGACGCCGACGAACGACCGCGATATGTGGCGAGTCTCGCGTCGGTGATCGAGCAGGGCGGAACCCTATATGTGTTGTGCTTCAGCGACATTGGACCCGATACCGGTCCGCATCCCGTCAGTCGGCAAGAGCTGCGAGCGCCGTTCGAGGCAGGCGACGGATGGCATATCGCCACCATCGACGCCGACCGGGTACTGACGAGATATCACGGCGACGACGGCGCACCGGCATGGTTCGCCACGATCCAACGGACCTAGCTCAACGGTAGGTGTGTGCGTCGACGACCTGTTTGACCCTGCCGAGCGCCTCGCGCAGGGTGTCGAGGTCGGTCGAGCCGAGCGCAAGCCGAATCGCGTGTGGCACGTTGGCGGATACGGCGAACGGCTCCGCCGTGGACACCGAAACATGTTCGCGCACAAGCTCTGCGGCTATCTGATCGGCTCGCACGTCTTCGATCAGCGGGAGCCAAAGGAAGTATGACGACGGATGTCCGACGTAGGGGAGTCCATCGAGAACCGCACGGGCAATCGTCTGCCTGCATTGCGCATCATCGCGCTTCTGCACCTCCAACTGGGTAACGGTGCCGTCCTCGAGCCACCGGCACGCGATCGCCGTCATCACCGCGGGCGTGTTCCAGGTGGTCGCGCGGATCGTTCGCTCGATCGCAGACACTAAAGCGGTTGGCGCCGTGATGAATCCGAAACGCAGACCGGTCGCGACACTCTTGGAGAGCCCGGAAACGTAGATCGTCCGCTCGGGTGCGAGCGCGGCCAGCGGGGCCGGTGGCTGCTCGGCCAGGAACGCGTACGCCGCATCCTCGATGATGAGAAGTTCGTAGCGGCGGACGATTTCGACGAACCGCTCGCGGTGCGCCGCCGTCGTGACCCACCCGAGCGGGTTGTGCAGCGTCGGCATCGCGTACACGGCCCGGACTCGCCGCGTCGCACACAATTGCTCGAACGCGTCGAGATCGGCCGCGTCGCCCGCCGCGGGCAGCGGTGCCAGTTCCAGGTGCAACGCGTGCGCGACCACCTTGAAGCCCGGATAGGTCAGCGCATCGGCCGCCACCACGTCGCCGGGTTGCAGCATCGCCATCGCCGCGGCCGCCAAGCCATGCTGAGCGCCGTTGACGATCAGCACCTGCTCGGCGCCGACCGGCAACCCATGCTGATTCAGGTGACGAGCCACCGTCTCCCGCTCGTGCGGGCGCCCGCCGTGGGGCTGGTAGCGCAACAGGGCCTCCACATCGCCCGAGGACGCGAGCTGACGCAATGCCTGCCGCAACATCTCGGCCTGACCGGGCAGCGAGGGATAGTTGAAGCTGAGATCCATCATGTCCGCGGCCGCCCCGGGCTGCTCGATGCCATGGTTGGGCGGCAGCGTCGTCTCGCGAACGAAGGTGCCCCGACCCGGTTCTCCGCTCACCAAGCCCATGGCCTCGAGCTCGGCATAGACCCGCGACGCGGTCACCAACGCCATCCCCTCCTCGGCCGCGAGCTGGCGGTGCGTCGGCAATCGCGTCCCCGAGGGCAACCGGCCCGCCCGGATATCGGACGCCAACGCATCCACGATGCCTTTGTATCGAGACGAACCCACGCGCGTCATTGTATGCATGACAATTTCTTGATCGTATTGGATGAGAAGCAATACAGTGCCTGGCAACAACTTTGAAAGGTGACTGCCGTGCACATCGCCATCCTTACCTTCGAGGGCTACAACGAACTCGACTCCCTGATCGCGCTCGGCGTGCTCAACCGGATCAAGAAGCCGGACTGGCGTGTCTCGATCGCCAGTCCGACGCGGCGGGTCCGTTCGATGAACGGTGTGGTGATCGAGTCGATGGCCACCCTAGAGGAGGCCAGCGCCGCGGACGCGGTGGTCGTCGGCAGCGGTAGCCAGACGCGCGAGGTCGTCGCCGACCGAGCGCTCATGGCCCGGCTGCGGCTCGACCCGTCCCGGCAGCTGCTGGCCGGACAGTGTTCCGGCACACTGGTTTTGGCCAGACTCGGAGTGCTCGACGGTGTGCCCGCGTGCACCGATCTGACGACCAAGCCCTGGGTCGAGGCGGCCGGTGTAGACGTGCTCAATCAACCGTTCTTCGCCAGGG
Source organism: Nocardia sp. NBC_01499 (assembly GCF_045040275.1). Taxonomy (NCBI): domain Bacteria; kingdom Bacillati; phylum Actinomycetota; class Actinomycetes; order Mycobacteriales; family Nocardiaceae; genus Nocardia; species Nocardia sp. NBC_01499. The sequence goes on from NZ_CP109426.1 coordinate 9,410,890, forward strand.
GCAACGTCGCGACGGCCGGTGGCTGCCTCGCCTCGCCCTACCTCGCGGCCTGGATGATCGCGCGCCTGGAAAGTGTTCAGGCTGCCGAAGAGGCGCTGTATTACGTCGCTCCGGTAGGGGAGAAGGAAGCCTATGTAGGAGGCGCGATGCGAAACATCGCCCCGTACTTGCAGGAACCGGCCACTGTGCGTTAGCGCATGACGCGAAGGTAGCGGCGGCGGAAGAACCGCTGCGCGACGAGCAGCAGCGGGAACATCACCCGCCACGGCCCCGCCGGAGCGGGCCGGGTGAGCGACCGCAGCGTGAGGAAGACGGTCCCGTCCGCGTCCCGATGAACCACAAAGGCCTCTTCCCCCGAAACCGGATGGCCAGGAAGAGTGCCGTAGGCGAACCCGCGCCGATCCGCGGTATCGACAACCGCGACGACCCGCACCGGTTCGTGCACCGCGACCGGCCCCCACCCGGCCGTGATCCGATACCGTGCTCCTTCGCTGACCCGCTCACCCGCGTCATCGCACGGTGTGACCCGGAAACCGCTGCGCCGCTTGATATCCCAGCGCATAACAGCTTCCGCTGCACTGTCCCACTCGGCGTCCCCATGCCCGATGACGACGGTACGCGCGAAGCGCCGAAATCCGGAGACCTCCGCCGTCCACTGTTCGTCGCCAGGTCGAGTCACTCCCGCGGGGCTGTAGTTCACTCCGCTCAGGGGGTCGGTATCCACAACCGCAACCCTAACCGCCGTCTTACCGCCAAATGGAATACGACTAAGCGGCGGGGAGGTTGTCGGCGCGTCCATTGCGCAGGGCGTAGTCGACGGCGGGGTCGGCGCGGAGTTTCCAGTCCGGGCCGACGAAGTAGCTTGCCGCGGTCTTGTCGCCGTCGACCAGGTACCGCAGCCAGGCCAGCGTGATGCTCGCCATCGGGTTGTGCGCGGCGTCGTCGAACGGGGTCCAGTGGGTTACGCCCTTGAGGCACACGAGGATTGCGGGTGCGTTGAATTCGAGTTCGTATTCGACCAATCGCGGCAGGAAATGCGGAACGATGAAGTCTGCGGACCCGGTGAGGTACAGCGTGGGAACATTGACGAGGAAGGCGGCCGCCACCGGTCCCGGCTGCGTGGGCACCGCGCCGATAATACGGAATTCCGGATCGATCAGCTGGTAAATGTTCGGTGGAATACCGGCACCATTGATTGCCGCGCCGCCACCGCCGGAGTGACCGCCGATCACCGTGCGGCTGAGATCGAGCCTGCCGTGCAATACATTTCGCGGATCGCGATTGGCCGCGGACAAGGCCCCGGCGGCAGCGAGGGGAAGTTCGTCGAGTGAGTTGATCAGGTCGTGCGGCATCGCGACGACGAAACCGTTGCTCGCCCACAGCCTGGCGCTGGCGTCGTAATTGCCGGGCTCGGAGGAGAATCCGGGAATCCAGATGACCGTCGGCACCCTGGTCATCGTGGCGATGTCCTTCGGGTAGTAGAAGTCAACACCGACCGGCGAGTCGAGGCCGCCGGGGAATTCGTGCGTGCAGGTCATATTCGAATGGTTGCCGAGCACGTGACCGACCGCGTCGTACACGGCATACAGGGCCTGGCACGGATACACCGCCGCCGTGCTCACCGCCTCGTGCGCACCGGCGGGCGCGTACTGGCTCAGCGGAACGGCGCCAGGGTCGTATGCGTCAGCGGAGGCGGGCGCGGCGAACGACACACCGGCGAGCAGCGAACCCGCGGCCAGCACGGCCGCGACACCACGTCGAAATCCGAACCGGGACATACGACACCCTTCGCAACCAAGAGCCGCGACAGCACATCCCCCCGCTGGCTATCTGCCGGTGATCGACGGTCGATCAGCGAGCAGTCAACAGGATCAGGTCAACCGTCCAGTTTCGTTGATGCGTCGAATCGGTAAATGCGACAAGAATTCGACCACTTCGCCGCGCACGGCCTTACAGTGGATCGACGGTCCAGCACGAGATGTCGGGGGCGTTAGGCCTCGCCGGTGGGTTCTCGTCGGGAATCTATGGAGGTCGAACATGGGCGTCGCGGTCAGGGCTGAAGGCTGTACCAAATCGTTTGGCTCGCAGCGGATTTGGCAAGACGTTTCGCTTTCTTTGCCATACGGTGAGGTAAGTGCGCTACTCGGCCCGTCGGGGACCGGTAAGTCCGTATTTCTGAAGTCGCTGATCGGGCTGCTTCGTCCGGAACGGGGCTCGATCTTTATCGGCGACACCGATATCACCACCTGCTCCAACAAGCAGCTCTACGAGATCCGCAAACTTTTCGGCGTGCTGTTCCAGGACGGTGCGCTGTTCGGTTCCATGACCCTGTACGACAACGTCGCCTTCCCGCTGCGCGAGCACACGAAAAAGTCCGAGTCGCAGATCAAACAAATCGTCATGGAAAAGCTGGAGATGACCGGTCTGCTCGGCGACGAGGGCAAGCTGCCCGGCGAGATCTCCGGTGGTATGCGCAAGCGCGCCGGCCTGGCCCGCGCCCTGGTACTCGACCCGCAGATCATCCTCGTCGACGAACCCGACTCCGGCCTCGACCCGGTCCGCACCTCCTATCTGAGCCAACTGCTGATCGACATCAACGCCCAGATCGACGCCACCATCCTGATCGTCACCCACAACATCAACCTCGCCCGCACCGTCCCCGACAACATCGGCATGCTTTTCCGCCGCCAACTGGTCATGTTCGGCCCGCGCGAGGTCCTGCTCACCTCCGATGAGCCCGTCGTCAAACAATTCCTCAACGGCCGCATGCAAGGCCCGATCGGCATGTCCGAAGAAAAGGACGAAGCCCAAATGGCCCGCGAGCAAGCGATGTTCGACGCGGGCCACCATCACGGCGGCGCCGAAGAAGTCGAAGGCATCGCTCCCCAAATGCAGGCCACTCCCGGCATGCCCGTCCGCCAAGCGGTCCTGCGCCGCAAAGACCGAGTCCGCGAAATCATGCACACCCTGCCCCACCCTGCCCAGGTGGCGATCCGCGACTCCCTCGACCGCAACGACGATTGACCGCGGCCGAGTTCACCAAAAACCTTGCGGCCCAACTATGCGGGCTTGCTGAATTCCTCGATCAGCACGGGGTACTGCTCCTTGCCGTGTCCGGCGGCGATCGAGCGGTCGGCCATTGCCTTGATCAATTTCGGCAGTTCGGCGTTGACGCCCACCGCCTCGCTCGCCTCGATCAGGTGTGCCATCGCTCGGGCGTCGGTTTCCAGGGCCGATACCTCGGCGGGGAAGGAGCCGCTGTCGATCTGCTCGGCGTATCCGGGCAGCCATTCGGCCACGCCGGTCGCGATCTGCTTGGCGAACGTCGCGTAGGTCGCGGCATAGACACCGGCCGTCCTGAGCAGGGCGGTGCCCTGGAGCCAGGCGTTCAGGACACTCCACATCATGGCCAGGCCAGCCACGTCGTACAGGGACGCCAGCCCGTGATCCGCGCCGAGGTAGGTGGCGGTGCCGAGCGCGTCGAGTGTCGACTTGTGTGTCTCGAAATCCGACTCCGGTCCGCTGTACAGAATCACCGCATCGGCCGTCCCGATCGCCTGCGGGATGGCCATGATCGCGCCATCCAAGTAGCGGGCGCCACGCTGCTCGGCCCAGCGGGCGGCTGCCCTGGCCTGGGCGGAGTCGCCTGAGGTGAGGTTGATCAAAGTCGTGCCGTTCGGCTCGGTATCGCCGGTGAGCAGTGCGTGCATGGCCTGGTAGTCGGTGAGGCAGAGGATCGTCAGGGGGCTTGCCGCGAGCGCGTCGCCGACCGTTGGCGCGAGCCGCGCACCTTCGGCTACCAACTGGTCGGCCTTGGCGGTGGTGCGGTTCCACACGGTTATCGGGTGTCCGGCCTTCAGGAACGCGCCGGCGAGTGCCTGGCCCATCAGCCCGAGTCCGATGACTGTCACGGATGTTTCGTTGCTCATGGCAGCATCATCAACGTTGATACCGGTGTGAAGGTCAAGTGAGGTTTCGATGTTGATCGGGGAATTGAGCAGTCGGACGGGCGTCAATGCCCATCAGTTGCGCTACTACGAGGCCCAGGGGTTGCTGGCGGCGGAGCGTGGCGCGAATGGTTACCGCGAGTACGACGAGACCGCCGACCTGCGGGTTAAGCAGATTCGGCATCTGCTCGGCGCCGGGCTTTCCTCCGAGGATATTGCTTACCTGTTGCCGTGTGCCGTAGGGGAGGCTCCGGAGCTGCCAGGGTGTCCCGAATTGCTGGCCGCGATGCGGGCCAGGCTGCGGCGATTGAACGATCAGCTGGACCGGCTCGCGCAATCCCGTGACGCGCTCGCCGACTACATCGACGCGGCCGAGCGAACGGGCAGCGAGAGTTATCCACCGTTTGACGGCGCTGACCAGTTGCCTGTCTCCGCCTGAGCGGCCGGGCGCGAGCATTACCGACGGATGCCGTCGACGTAGTGCCGCGGCGTCGCTGACAGAGTGCACAAAAGTTCGGCATTCGAATCTCGTGTTCGTCAAGGGAATGGCGGCGATCCTGTGTAGTTTGCTATTTGATAGCTCGGGTGGCCTTCATTCGGTTGAGACCAGGGGAGTCGATCATGGCAATCAGGAACTTCGCTGCGACCGCACGTCGGCGACTCGTTGCGCGGCAACGGGCGGATTATCCGCGGCCACCAAGCGGCACAGGGCCATTGGCGATATTGGTTGCGGCGCTCACCACGGTCGCGATCTTTGCTCCCGCCTGTAGCAAATCGGAGCCGGAAGCTCGGCCGGGTGATAAGGCGACAGTGCAGGAGCGTCCGGCATCGAATGTGCAGTGGGCGGCATGCGAGGGTGAACAGCTCGCTGGCCTCGAATGCGCGATGGTAAAGGTGCCGATGGATTACCGCGATCCCGGTCTCGGACAGATCGATATCGCGATGAGCAGGGCTGCCGCCAAAGATCCACAACGGCGCCTCGGCGTGCTGTTCACCAATCCCGGCGGACCGGGCGGCGCGGGATTGGCGATGCCATCTGGATATGCCGAACAACCGATCGGGCAGGTGTACGACATCATCGGCATCGACGTTCGCGGAGTAGGTAAGTCGACGAACCTGGCCGCCTGCGCGCCCATCGACGAAACCCGGTTTCCGATTTCCTCCCAGTCGCGCCCCACCGACAATGACCTCATCCAGCTCGTCGAGCAGGCCAAAGCCAAGGAAGCGGCGTGCGCGCAAACCGGTGGCGAGTTCCGTCGTTACGTGACAACGATGAATACCGCGCGCGATATGGACAACATTCGCGGCCAACTCGGCGAATCCGTCATCAACTATCTCGGGGTCTCCTACGGCACCTGGCTCGGCGCTGTCTACGGGGAGATGTTCCCCGACCATCTGAACCGCAATGTGCTCGACTCATCGCTGGACCCGCGCGTCAGCTGGCGCGACGGTGACGTGAACAACGTCGCGGCGACCAAGAAGAACTTCGAGGACTGGGCCGCGTGGACGGCCGAGCGCGACGCGGTGTTCCATCTCGGCGCGAAGCCGGAAGCGGTACGCGCGTCCATCGACACCATCGCCGCGGCGATCACCCAACGCCCGGTCGGCGGTTTCGGCAATCGAGACGAATTCGACGGAGCCGTAGGCGAATTCACCCGCTACCGCAAGTCCTGGGCCTCCTTCGCCAAGAGCATGCACTACGTGCTTGACGAGGTGCACGGCGCACCCGCGCGACCCGACGTGAACGCCAGCAACAATCACGCCGCCCAAACGGCCGACGCCCTGGACGACAACGCGATCACCGAACGCGACGGCGACGACAAGGGCATGTCGGACGCGGTAAACGCTGCCGTACTGTGCGATTGGGACTGGCCGACCGACATGGAGGTCTACTTCCGCGACATGCGCTCGGCCCGCGACACCTTCCCCTACGGCAACACCGTCGGCCAAGTCAGCCCGAACGCCTGCTCCTTCCACACCAGCAGGGTCGAGCCGTTGATCAAGGTCGGCGCCCCGAAATACCCACGGGGACTGGTGGTTCAATCCGACGGCGACACCCAGACCTCCTTCGTCGACGGCCAAGCCATGGCCAAAACCCTCGATAGTGTCCTCATCGTCGTCCACAACGACGGCGCCCACGGCCTCTACGCCGCCACTCCGCCGAACGCCTGCGTCAACGACGCCGTCAACACCTACCTACTCGACGCCGAACTCCCCACGGCCACAGTCGAATGCGCCACCGCCGACCCACCCCTAGCCGTCCCCGCCCAACCCAACCCGGAAAACCCCGACCCCGAAGCAGCAATCCCGCTCCTGGGCGAGTCGGCCGACCAGCTCAAAACCGAAGTAGAAGCCAGCCCCTAGCCCATCGTCGAACGGGACATGGTGGCGGCTCCACTCGACCTTTGCCGCCACCATGTCCCGTTCGACGGGCTGGCGGCGGGAGTGTCGGGATAACGGCGGATCTTGATCTCGGTCCGATTGGCCGAACCTGATGGTTCGGCAGGAAGGACCGACGAATGTCGGAGACACTCGATGCCGTGACCAACGATGCGGTGGACACCAAGAAGCTGGCCCAGCAGCTGCTCGCTCAGGCCAAGGAACAAGGAATCGATCTGGTCGGGCCGGGCGGGCTGCTCAACCAACTGACCAAGACCGTGCTCGAAACCGCGCTGGAAGCGGAGATGACCGAGCACGTCGGCTATGAGAAGCACGACCCGGCTGGGCGTGGAAGTGGCAACTCCCGCAACGGAACTCGATCCAAGACCGTGGTCACCGAGATCGGTCCGGTCGACATCGATGTCCCGCGCGATACGAGTTCCTCGTTCGAACCCAAGATCGTCCGCAAGCGTCAGCGGCGACTGTCGGGGGTGGACGAGATCGTGTTGTCGTTGACCGCGAAAGGACTGACGACCGGCGAGATCTCGGCGCATTTCGCCGAGATCTATGGAACCTCGGTGTCGAAGGACACGATCTCGACGATCACCGACAAGGTTGTCGCGGAGATGGTCGATTGGTGCAACCGGCCCCTGGATCGCGTCTATCCGGTCCTGTTCATCGATGCCATCCACGTCAAGATCAGAGATGGTCAGGTGGCCAACCGCCCGATCTATGTGGTCATCGGCGTCACCACCGCCGGGGAACGCGACATCTTGGGTTTGTGGGCCGGCGAGGGCGGTGAAGGCGCCAAATTCTGGCTGCAAGTGCTCACAGAGCTCAAGAACCGCGGCGTCGCCGACGTCTGCATCGCCGTCTGTGACGGACTCAAGGGGCTGCCCGAGGCGATCAACACCGTCTGGGAACGCACGATCGTGCAAACCTGCGTAATCCACTTGCTGCGCAACAGTTTCCGCTACGCGGGCCGTCAGCACTGGGCCGAGATGAGCCGCGACCTCAAACCGGTCTACACCGCGGCGACCGAGGCCGCGGCCCGCGAACGGTTCGGCGAGTTCACCACGAAATGGGGTGGCCGCTACCCGGCGATCGTCAAACTCTGGAACAACGCCTGGACCGAGTTCACACCGTTCCTCGACTACGACGTCGAGATCCGGCGAATCATCTGCTCCACCAACGCGATTGAATCATTGAACGCCCGCTACCGGCGCGCGATCCGCGCCCGCGGGCACTTCCCCAGCGAGCAATCGGCGTTGAAATGCCTGTATCTGGTGACCCGTTCCCTGGACCCCACCGGTCATGGCCGGGCACGATGGGCGATGCGGTGGAAACCGGCCCTCAACGCTTTCGCCATCACCTTCGAAGGCCGGATCCACCCGACCGGGAACTAACCCACACCGAGACCGGATCCACCGTTAAACCGAAACTCCCCTGGCGGCTCGAGTAGGCGATCAGGGGCCGGAGAGTTCTTGCCAGATTTGGCGGGAGGCGGCTAAAGGGTTGGCGGTGACGGTGGGGTCGGTGTTCCAGATTCGGGTGAGGGAGTGGGTGGGGGTGAATTCGGGCCAGCCGGGGTCGCCGGTGGTGGCGAAGGAGATCCAGGAGGAGCGGAGTTGTTCGGAGAGGCGCAGCAGGCTTTCCGGGGGGCGGGGGCCGCCGAGGACGAAGGTGGCCAGGGGACTGCCGGTGTTGCCGAGGGTGGCGGGAATGTCGGCGACGTGGCAGGCGCCGAGGATGCCGCCGAGAGCTGGACTGGCCCAGGTGAAGTCGTAGACGTGGCTGCGGCCGCCCGCGGCGGTGTGTGCCTCGGCGAGCCAGATCGCTGGCATCCGGAACATGGCGTCGGAGTACATCACGACGTAGAGCTGGGCGTCGGTCGAGCCGGGGTAGGCGGCACGATAGGCGTCGGGTGCCGAGGGCGGAAGTCCGAGATGGGCTGCGGTAGTGGCTAAATCGACGGTATGCAGCTGGCTGGGGCGCCGAGTTCGCGGCAGTCCGTGTCGGCGCAGACCGCGGGCGGTCATCCGCGCGAAGGTCGGCAGTCCCTTGATCATCGTCGACGCGCTGGGTTGGAGCAGGCCGCGACTCAGCGCGAACAGGGTGAACTCGTCGTGGGTCGAGCCGGTGATCAGGTCGATATCGCGGGCGACTCCCGAACTCATTGTGAGCCAAGGCTTGTCGACCACGGTGACGCCGTCGATGACGGGGGTGAAGGCGGTGATCGCCTCCGGTGTGGTCCACGCGCCGGGGTCGGCCTCCATCGCGGCGAGCGGCTCGTCCTGCACGGACAGCAAGGCGAGCGGTGTCTGCGTCGCGAGCTCGGCAGGCCTGACACCTAGTGCGGCAGCGATGATTTCGGCGATTCGTTGAGCCTCCCGCTCGGGGAGCAGGCGCGCCGCGGGACTCTGCACGATGGCGCGCCGGAACAGTCCGCGTGCGGCGGGCGCGGTGAGCAGGGCGGCGATGGAAAGTCCGCCGCCGGATTCGCCGAAGAGGGTCACGTTGTCCGGGTCGCCCCCGAACGCGGCGATATTGTCGTGCACCCAGCGCAGCGCCGCGGTCTGGTCGAGGAAGCCGCGATTGGCGGGTGCGCCGGGGACGTAACCGAAACCCTCGAAGCCGACTCGATAGTTGAACGTCACCAGGACGACACCGCCGCGAGCGAGTATCGCGCCATCGTGCGCCGGATCGCTGGACGATCCCGCCTTCCACCCGCCGCCGTGGATCCACACCATGACGGGCAACCGATCGCCGGAACCGCCTGGAGTCCACACGTTCACGCTCAGACAGTCGAGGCCATCGGCGGGCCGCCACAACGGTGGGGTGCCGGGTGTCAACGGCAATTGCGGTGGGGCGGAACTGAAGTGGAGTGCCGGTCGGATGCCGTCCCAACTGGCAGCCGGGACGGGCGCCTGCATGCGGAGCGGCCCGTCCGGTGCGGCTGCGTACGGGATGCCTTTGAAGACGAAAAGCTCACCGTCGCTGCGACCTTCGACGGCACCCGCCGTGGTCGTGACAACAACTCCCATGGGACTCACTCCTGCGCTCGCGGCGGGTCCGGGATCACGGCGGTGACCTCGATCTCGACCTTGGCGTCTTTCTCGACCAGACGGCTCACCTCGACGGCGGTCATCGCCGCGCCGAAGTCGCCGATGATCTCGCGGAAGGCAACCCCGATCTCCCGATACGCGCGCACATAGGCGTCGACATCGGTGACATACCAGGTCATTCGCACGATGTGCGCGGGTTCGGCGCCTGCTTCGGCGAGCACCGCGACGATATTGCGCAGCGTCTGGCGCACCTGATCGGCGATGTCGTCGGAGTGGAACACGCCATCGGCGTCCCACCCGATCATGCCAGCCACGAACACCAATTCCCCGCGCGCGGCAATGCCATTCGCGTACCCGCGCGGACGCGGCCACCCAGGCGGCTGCAGCACCCTCATGCCGTCGCCGCCGAATCACCGTGCACCGCACCGAATTCACGCAACCGGAAGCGCTGCAGCTTGCCGGTCGGCGTGCGCGGCAGTGCGTCGACGAAGGCGATGGCCCTCGGGTACTTGTACGGAGCCACTGTCTGTTTCACGAAATCCTGCAATTCCTCGACCATCCCGTCCCGTTCCTCGATCTCCGCGCGCAGCACCACATACGCCTTGACGATCTGACCGCGATCCTCGTCGGGCACGCCGACCACGGCGCAGTCGGCGACCGCGAAATGCCCGGCGAGGGCGTCCTCGACCTCGGGTGCGGCGATGTTGTAGCCGGACGACACGATCATGTCGTCGGAGCGGGCCTGATAATGGAAGTAGCCGTCGACGTCCATCGAGTAGGCGTCGCCGGTGTAGTTCCAGCCGTCGCGCACATAGACGGTCTGGCGCTCATCGGCGAGGTATCGGCAGCCCGTCGGACCGCGCACCGCGAGCAGCCCGATCTCACCGGGGCCCACCGTATTTCCGTCCGCGTCGACGACGCGCGCCTCGTATCCGGGTACCGCGCGGCCCGTCGCGCCGGGCCTGGCGTGCAGTTCGTCGGCGGAGATGAAGATGTGCAGCATCTCGGTGGCGCCGATGCCGTCGATCAACTCGAGGCCGGTTGCTTCCCGCCATCGGGTGCGTGTACTCGGTGGCAAAGATTCGCCCGCAGAGACGCATTTGCGCAGTGAGGTGCCGCGTAGGTCGTGGCGGGCAAGGATTCGGTACGAGGTCGGCGCGGTGAAAAGGACTGTCGCACCGAACCTCTCGATCGCATCGAGCAGCATCGGCGGGCCAGCCTGCTCCAGCAGCACCGTCGAGGCCCCGACCGACATGGGAAACAGCAGCAAACCACCGAGGCCGAACGTGAAGGCCAGCGGCGGACTGCCGATGAACACGTCATCGGGTTCCGGCCGCAGGATGTGCTGCGGGAAACAATGACAGATCGCCATGACATCGCGATGGAAGTGCACTGTCGCCTTCGGCACACCGGTGGTGCCGGAGGTGAAGGCGATGAGGCAGACATCGTCGGCGGCGGTGGCCACGGTGTCGAATCGTCCGTCGTGGCGGGCCATCAATGCCTCGAGACCGTCGTCGGACGCGCTGTGGAAGTAGCGCACCTGACCCAGCGTGGGACAGGCCGCTGCCACCGCATCGATTCGCGCGGCGAGCGCGGAATCGCAGAGCGCGTGGGTGATTCGCGCTTTGTCGACGATCTGGGTGAGCTCTTTGACCCGCAGCAGCGGCATGGCGGTGACGGCGATACCACCGGCCTTCATCACCGCGAACCAGCACGCCGCGAGCATGGGATTGTTCGGGGCGTCCAGCAGTACCCGATTGCCCGGCACGAGCCCCATATCGTGCACCAGCACCGCGGCGATGCGGTTGGCCTGTGCGTGCAGGTCGGCATAGGTCCACCGGGGCCCGCCGGGCGCCTGCACGCACAGTCGGTCGCCGTTGCCGTCGGACAGCTGACGGTCGAGTAGTGCACTCGCGCAATTGAGTTGGTCCGGGAACCGCAGCTCGGGTGCGTCGAACACAAGGTCGGGCCACTGATCGATCGGGGGCAGGTTGTCGCGGGCGAAGGTGTCGATGTGCGCGCTTGTCATGGCCGAACCTTGTGGGGGAGAAGGAAAATCGTGGATCAGGACGCCGCGGTGGCGCCGCGCAGTACCTCGCGGGCGATGATCAATTGCTGCACTTCGGTGGCGCCCTCATAGATGCGCAGCGCCCGGACATCGCGATAGAGCCGCTCGACCGGCTGGTCGTGGACAACGCCGAGCGCGCCCCACATCTGTACGGCGGCATCGATAACCCGTTGGGCGCCTTCGGTTGCCGCCATCTTGGCCATCGCGGCCTCGCGGGTGACGGATCGCCCTTGATCGCGCTGCCAGGCCGCGCGATAGGTGAGCAGCGCGGTCGAGTCGATCGTGGTGGCCATCTGTGCGAGTTCGGCCCGCGTCAACTGCAGGTCGGCGAGCACCCCGCCGAACATGCGCCGCGAGGTCGCCCTGGTGAGCGCCTCGGCCATGGCGCGCCGGGCGAAACCGACGGCGGCCGCCGCTACCGACGTGCGGAAGACATCGAGGGTGCGCATCGCGATCGCGAATCCCGAACCCGCGGCACCGAGTCGCCGCGTGGCAGGCACCCGGCAGCCGTCGAAACGCAGTCGGGCGAGTGGGTGCGGGGCGATCACGTCGATGCGTTCGGCGATGTGCAGGCCTGGGGTGTCCGCGTCGACGATGAAGGCCGAGATGCCCCGTGCGCCTTCGGCTTCCCCGGTGCGGGCGAAGACCACGTAGAAGTCGGCGATGCCGCCGTTGGAGATCCACGTCTTCGCGCCGTCGATGACGAACCCGTCGCCGTCGGCGCGTGCGGCGCAGGACAGCGCGGCGGCATCGGAGCCCGCGTCGGCTTCCGACAGCGCGAACGCGGCGATCGCGGTACCGGCGGCCACTCGCGGCAGATAGTGTCGCTTCTGCTCGTCGGTGCCCACCAGGCTGATCGCTCCCGAGCCGAGACCTTGCATGGCGAACGCGAAGTCGGCGAGCGCGTCATGCTCGGCGAGGATTTCGCGGGCGAGACAAATTGCGCGCGTGTCGATCTGGTCGCGGCAACCACCGAACTCGGTCCCCGCGACGGCGTATCGCAGCCAGCCCGCGTCGCCGAGGGTGCGGACCAGTCGACGGCAGCGGTCGTCGATGTCGGTGCCGGTGTCGTCGACCAGGTTGCCGACGGCCCAGTCATGCAGTGTGGCGGCCAGCTTCCGATGCTCGTCCTCGAAAAACGGCCAGTCCCAGTGCTCTTCGGACATGACTAGTTCCCTTCGAACTTCGGCCGCTGCTTGTCGCGGAACGCGTGATACGCGCGTTTGAAGTCCTCGGTGAGCATGCACAGGGCTTGGGCCTGCGCTTCGGCCTCGATGGCCTGGTCCACCGTCATCGACCACTCCTGGTGCAGCATGGTTTTGGTGATGCCCTGCGCGAAGGTCGGTCCGTCGGCCAGCCGGCGCGCGAGCTGCCCTGCGGCGTCGAGCAGCTGCTCCGGTTCGGCCAGCTGGTTGAAGAACCCCCACGCGAACGCCTCGTCACCGGTCATCGCCCGTCCGGTGTACAGCAATTCGGACGCGCGTCCCTGCCCGATGATGCGTGGCAGGATCGCGCAGGCGCCCATATCGCACCCGGCGAGCCCGACCCGGGTGAACAGGAATGCCGTTGTGCTGCGGGCGGTTCCGATGCGCAGATCGGACGCCATCGCGAGAATCGCGCCCGCCCCGGCGCACACACCGTCGACGGCGGCCACGATCGGCTGCGGACAGGCCCGCATCGCCTTGACCAGATCGCCGGTCATCCGGGTGAACATCAGCAGCTCCGGTGCGGGCAGCGCGATCAGCGGGCCGATGATGTCGTGCACGTCGCCACCCGAGCAGAAGTTCTCCCCTGCGCCGTGCAGCACGATCACCGCGACATCATCGGCATAGGCCAAGCGGCGGAACAGATCTCGTAACTCGGCATAAGAGTCGAAGGTCAGCGGGTTCTTGCGCTCCGGGCGGTCGAGCATGATCGTGCCGACACCCTCGTGAACCTGCCACTGGAAATGCGTGCTCGTGTAGTCGGTGAGTGTCGTGCGATTGGCCTCGCGCAGTGCGGGGTCGAGGTGTTGGGTCATCAGGGTTCCTGGTGGTTCGATGAGGCATTGGTATCGGCGAGGTCGGCTGTCGCGGCGAGGTGGACGCGGAGCCTGCCGAGCAGATCGAACAGCGCCTGCTCGTCGCCGCGGCCGAAACCGGCGAACATCTCGGTCAGCCAGCGTTCGTGTTCGGCGGCCATCTCCTCGAATCGCTTGCGCCCGAGGTCGGTCAGCCGGACCAGCGTCGCGCGTTTGTCGACCGGGTCGGGTATTCGATCGACCCAGCCCTCGGCCACCAGCTGATCGGTCAAGCCGGTGACATTGCCGCCGGTCACCATCAGATAGCGGGACAGCGCGCTCATCCGAAGACCGTCATGATGCCGATCGAGTTGGGCCAGATAGTCGAAACGGGGGAGCGTGGTGGCGAACCGCACGCGCAGGCGGGTGCGGATCTCCTGCTCGATCTCGTTGGTAGTGGCCAACAATCGCAGCCACAGCCGCACGTCCAGGTGATCGCCGGAGATCGTGCGGGCCTCCATGCCGATGCGTTCGTCGCCGAGTTCGTGCCGGGTGCTCACCTCACATCACCTCCCCGCCGCTGACCGAAATCGACTGGCCGGTCAGCGAAGCCGCCGCGTCCGAGCAGAGCCAGGCGACGGTGGCGGCGATCTCGTCCGGTTCGACCAGTCGTCCCTGCGGGTTGTGCCGGGTGAAGGCCGCTCGCGCGTCCTCGAAGGTGCGGCCGGTCGTCTCGATCACGTGGGTCACGCTCTCCTGCAACAGGTCTGTGTCGGTGAAGCCGGGGCAGATCGCGTTCACGGTGATGGGCGTCGTCGAGAGTTCCAGTGCCAGAGCACGAGTCAGGCCGATCACGCCGTGTTTGGCCGCCGCGTAGGCGGTGACGTAGGGGTAGCCGCGCAGGCCCGCGGTGCTGGCGATGTTGATCACCCGGCCGCGCCCGGCCGCGAGCATGTCGGTGACCGCGCTTCTCGTGCACAAGAACGTGCCGGTGAGGTTGACCGCGAGCATGCGCTGCCACAGTTCATCGGTGGTGCGCCGCAGCGGTGCGCTTGCCGCCTGCCCGGCGTTGTTGACCAGGATGTCGACCGCGCCGTGCAGCAGGCGAGCATCGGCGAACGCGGCGGCGACCGCCGCCGGATCGGTGACGTCGCAGGCGATGGCGTGCGCCTGCGCCGACTTCGGCAGCTGGGCAACGGTTTCGGTGGCGCGGGCGAAGTCGCGCGCAAGCACGGTGAGGCGTGCGCCGTTGTGCGCCAGCCTGTTCGCGATGGCGGCGCCGATGCCGCGTGATCCGCCGGTCACGAGGGCGTGCCGATCGGCGAGACTGTCGTCTGCTGACATGCCGGTCAGCCTTTCCCGGCCGCCGCGGCGGCCTGCTGGCGTTGGATGTTCGCTTCGAATTGCCGTTTGGCGGCCCGATATTGCTTGGGCCAGGTGAGTTCGGTGTAGCCGATCTTGGCCGCCTCAGTGAGGGTCCAGGCCGGGTTGGCCAGGTGCGGGCGGGCGATGGCACACAGGTCGGCCCGGCCGGCGGCGATGATGCTGTTCACGTGATCGGCCTCGGAGATCGCGCCGACGGCGATCGTGGCGATCCCCGCCTCCTGGCGCACCCGGTCGGCGAAGGGGGTCTGCCACATGCGCCCGAAGGTCGGTTGTTCCTGCTTGGTCACCTGGCCCGAGGAGCAGTCGATCAGATCGGCGCCCGCCTGCTTGAACCGCTTCGCGATCTCGACCGCGTCGGCCGGGGTGATGCCGCCCTCGAACCAGTCATGTGCCGAAATCCGCACCGACATAGGCAGTTCCGCGGGCCACACCGCGCGTACCGCAGCGAACACCTCCAGTGGATAGCGCAGCCGATTCGCCAACGAACCACCGTAGGCGTCGGTGCGTTGGTTGGTCAGCGGGGAGATGAAGCTGGACAGCAGATAGCCGTGCGCGCAATGCAATTCGAGCCAATCGAAGCCCGCCTCGGCGGATCGGCGGGCGGCGTCGGCGAACTGGGTGGTCACCTCGTCCATGTCGGCACGGGTCATCTCGCGTGACCACTGGCTCACCCCATCGAGGTACTGCTGTGGCGACGCCGAGAGCAACGGCCAGTTCGGTTCATCATCGTCGGCGGTGAGCGGCTGGTCGGTGCCGTCCCACATGCGCCGGGTGGAACCCTTGGCGCCTGAATGTCCGAGCTGCATACCGATTTTCGCGTCGGTGTTGTCGTGCACCCAGTCGGCGATGCGCTGCCACGCCCGCCGCTGCTCGTCGGTGTACAGGCCTGGACAGCCGGGCGTGATCCGGCCCGTCGCACTAACGCAGGTCATTTCGGCGAACACCAGCCCGGCGCCGCCCTGCGCGCGGGCGCCGAGGTGCACCAGATGGAAGTCGCCTGGTATGCCGTCGACGGCCGAGTACTGGGCCATCGGTGAGACGATCACCCGATTCTTCAGCGTCACCGAACGAGCCGTGTACGGCGTGAACATCGGTGGGACGGAAGGCTCTTCGGCGGTTCTGGACACACCGGCCCGCGCGTCGAACCAGCGCTCGTAATCCTCCAGCCAGCCTTTGTCGCGCAGGCGCAGATTCTCGTGGCTGATGCGCTGGCTGCGGGTGAGCATCGAGTACATGAACTGCTCGGGTTCCAGTTGGTCGCAATAACGTTCGCCGCACACCTCGAACCACTCCATGGCGTTCCAGGCCGCGTTCTGCAGCCGCAGCGCGTCGATCGACCGGACCTGCTGGTAGTTAGTGAGCACGTCGGGCAGGTCCGCGGGCGTGTCACCGTGCTCGCCGAGCTGACGCACCAGCTCGATGGCATCTTCCAGAGCCAGTTTGGTGCCCGAACCGATGGCGAAGTGCGCGGTGTGCACGGCATCGCCCATCAGTACGACGTGGCTGTTGCCGTTGTGCAGCCACCACTGCTCGCATTTGACCCGCTGGAAGTTCTGCCAGCCGGACCCTGGCAGATGACGGGAGTTCGTCATCAGCTTCTCGCCTTGCAGATTGTCGGCGAACACGCGCTCGCAGAAGGCCACCGACTCGTCCGGCCTGGCCTTGTCGAGACCGTGCGCCCGCCAGACGTGTTCCGGCGCTTCGACGATGAAGGTGCTGGTGTTCTCGTCGAACTTGTAGATGTGCGCCTGCAGCCAACCGTGTTCGGTCTCGACGAAGTCGAAAGTGAAAGCGTCGTACAGCTTCTCGGTGCCGAGCCAGATGTAGCGGTTCGGGCGCGTCACGAGGTCGGGCACGAAGACTTCCCGGTGCCTGCCGCGAATCTTGGACGAGATGCCGTCGGCGGCGACGATCAGGTCCGCATCGGGAAAGTCGCTGTCGGAGTTGACGTCTCGATCGAACTCCAGCGTGACCCCCACCTCTTCGCACCGCGCCTGCAGGATGTTCAACAGCTTCTTGCGGCCGATGCCGACGAAACCGTGTCCGCCAGAGCGCAAGACCCGCCCCTTGAACCGCAGCTCGATATCGTCCCAATGATTGAATGCCGACTCGATCCGGTCCGCGGTGACCCGATCCCACGCCCGCATCGTCTCCATCGTGGCATCGGAGAAGACCACGCCCCACCCGAAGGTGTCGTAGGGACGGTTGCGTTCGACCACGGTGACCTCGTGATCGGCGTTGAGCTGCTTCATGAGCAACCCGAAGTACAGTCCGGCGGGCCCGCCGCCGATGCACACGACCTTCATGCGTTCTCCTCGAGAGTCGCGGTAGAAAGTACTTTACATCTAAAGCTTTAGATATAAAGCACTTTCGGCGAACTGCCCGCTGCTCGAGGAGCTATGGCGAGCCGCGTCACTCGTTGCGGAGGTCGTCTTCCGAGGCGCCGAGGCGCCAGTAGCCGCGGAAGGTGATGTCGGCCTTGGGGATACGGCGTTCGGTGACCAGGTGGCGGCGTAGGGCGCGGACGACGCCGGATTCGCCCGCTATCCAGGCGTAGGGGCGGTGGTGCGGCAGGGCGGCGGCTTGGACGGCGTGCAGGATCTGGCCGCGGTCGCGTTCGTCGTGCACCAGCCAGGTGATTTCGGCGTCGGCCTTGGTGTGCAGTTGCCGGCGGTCGGCCTTGTGCGGGACCTCGATCCAGACCTTGGCGACGGTTCCGGCGGGTAGCGATTCGAGGATGCTGGTGGCCGCGGGCAGTGCCGTTTCGTCGGCGGCGATCAGCACGCATCCGGCGTCGCCGGGCGGGCGGAAGGCTACGCTGCGGTTATCGCCGTCGGCAGGGCCGAGAATGGTGACCCGGTCTTCCGGTTTCGCCTGTGCCGCCCAGCGTGAGGCAGGTCCGCCGTCGGCATGCGGGACGAAATCTATGTCCAGCTCGGCGGTTTCGGGCCGATGCTCGCGCGCGGTGTAGGCACGCATCACCGCGCGGACGGCGGGATCGGCGGCGCGCCATTCGGTGAACCAGTTGTCACCGGCGTCGATCGGTATCCAGGGCTTCGATTGGCCAGGCTGGGGGAGAAACAGCGACAGGCTCTGATCGCGTCCGCCACTGGCGAAGCCCGCCAATGGCGTACCGCCGAAGACGATTCGGAGCTGGGACGGGCTGAGCAGCTCGGTTCGCAGGACCGGCACGTTCTCGAAGAAGCGAAAAGGCTGGGCGCGCATGGGGATTCCTCCTCAGATGACTTTGGTGCAGCGCAGAATGTCGGCGGCCAGATCCTCGAGCAGCGGCGCGGTCCCGGCGTGGGAGAAGCGGTATATCGGCTGCCAACCGCCGATCTGGTTGCCGCGCACCGCAGGTAGGCCGCGCCACACCGGGTTGGCGGCGAGCGCTTCCGGCGACAGGCCGGTGGATCTGCGGTCGAGCAGGATCAGATCGGCCGGATACTTATCGGTGTTCTCCCAGCTCAGTTGCTCGAAGAAGTCGTCGGCGCCGAGGTGGTCCGGCTTCACCATGTCCACCCCCAACTCGGTGAAATAGCTGAGGTCGGCGGACATTTTCGGATCGGAGACGTAGAAGATGCCCGGCGCGGCGGAGGCGGCCATGACGCGCAATCCAGGGCGTTGCGCGACCGCGTCACGGACCGCCTGTGTCGCGGCATCGAATCGCGCCTTGGCCTGGATTACCTTGGGCGCGTTGAGATCCGCGCCTAGCGCGCGAGCGAGCTCGGTGTAGCGTGCGATGGTCTCCGGCAGCGTCCGGCGCGCTACCCGCACCGCCGCCACATTCGGATTGATCGCCAGAATCTTCGCCTTGCTCTCGTCCGGGATGTACCAGAGCCGGTCACGCACATACATATCGGTGACCAGCAGGTCGGGTTCGAGCTCCGCGTACTTCTCGACATTGAACTCGCCCCAGTTGTTACCGAGTATGGTCACCTTGCTGAGGTCGAGACCGCCGGTCAGCGGTGCCAGTTCGTCTGCCGCCGTGCGTGTTTCGCCGAAGACGCCGACGATGCGATCCCGTAGGCCGACGTCCGCGAGCATCGCGGCCGCGCCGACAAACGCAACGATCCGGGACGGTGCTTCCTTTGTTCGGACAGTACTGTCCCGGTCGTCGGTGAATGACCATCCGCCCGGGCCCGTGTACGGCCCGTCCGGAGACCGGTCGCCGCACGCCGTGACCGCGGCGCCGAGCCCGACCGCGCAGGCGGTGGTGAGCAGGCGGCGGCGGGAGATATGGATTGTGTCCATAGCGGCCATTAGAGCGACTGTACGCAATTTAGGCAAGCCTTGCCTACATGAAGTTGATCACGCACAGGTCGGGGGTGCTCGGCGCAATCGCCCAATGGTGTTGCTGTGGAAGGTAGTTGGGCGTAGCGAACGGCTCAGCGCCAACTCGGCAGCCAGAGATGCTGCTCCCAAGTCGACGGCGTGATCGGCATTGCCGTCAGGATCGGGTAGTTCCAGATGAAGTTCGCCACGACCACCCCCAGATACAGGCAGACCACCAGCAGCCCGGTCTCGCGGCGCTCACTGGACTCGGTCGCACGCCCGAGGATCTGACCGAGCGCCAGCGCAAGCAGCATGACCAGAAACGGTGCCATCGCGGTGGCGTAGAAGTAGTACATCTGCCGGTCGAGCACGGCGAACCAGGGCAGCCACCCCGCCGCGTAGCCGGTGAGCACGGCCAGGCATCGCCAGTCGCGTCGCGTGACCGACTGCCATAGCGCCCACCCCACCGCGGGCAGGGCCAGCCACCAGATCGCGGGGGTGCCGAGCAGCATGATCGCTCGCACACACCTCGATCGCCCGCATCCGGTGGGTTCGGAAAAGTGATACAACATCGGCCGCAACCCCATCGGCCACGTCCACGGCTTGGACTCCCACGGGTGGTGGAAACCCGCGGAATTGGTCAGGTGGGTGTGCACGTCCAGCACCGCGTGCTGCTGAAACCACAGCGACCGCAACGCCACGGACACGAACGAGAGGAACCCGCCATCGCCGCCCTGCGCCCCGACGGCGTAACGGTCCACCCCGGTTTCGCTGCCGAACCACCCCGCATAGGACGCGAGATACACCCCGACGGCCACGACGATCAGCGCGAACACCGCCGGTGCCGCATCGCGGACGATCGTGCCCACGAACGGGCGCGCCACGCCGTAACGCCGTCGCGCGGCGGCATCGAACCCCAGGCTCAGGACGACGAAGAACACCACGAAGTAAGCGCCCGACCACTTTGTGGCACAAGCCGATCCGAGCAGTACACCGGCGCCGAACCGCCACCATCGCACGCCGAGGCGTGGTCCGAACGGAGTCAGCGCGATCCGCTCAGCGGCATGTGCCATCCGCGCCCTGACTTCGTCGCGGTCCACGATCAGACAGCCGAACGCCGCGGTGACCAGCATCGTCAGGAAGATATCGAGCATGCCGATCCGCGAGGAGACCAAGGTGACGCCGTCGGCGATCATCAGGATTCCCGCGATGGCGCCGACCATAGTCGACCGAGCCAACCGCCGGACTATCCGAATCACCAGCAGTACCAGCAGCGTTCCGGCCACCGCCGCCGAGAACCGCCAGCCTAGTGGGCCGTAACCGAAGAGGACTTCGCCGATCGCGATCAGCAGCTTTCCGGCCGGTGGGTGCACCACGACCACATACCCGGGATTGTCCTCGATGCCCATCCCGTTGGTCAGCATCTCCCGGGCCTGCACCGCGTAGTACTTCTCGTCGAAGACCGGCGTCCCCTCATCGGTCGCCGAGCCAAGACGCACGAACCGCGTGACCGCCGCGATCAGCGTCAGCACGATCGTGACCCACCAGCCGCGTGCGGTATCACCCAACCCGGGCTCGGTCCGCATCACCGACGGGTCCGCCACCGCCCGAGCCATCCATCGTTCCACCCCGACCATGGCCCGACCCTACGCAGACGTCCGTTCCGCCAACTGAACCCGGGGTGAAATCCCAAGCGTTGCAACGGTTAGTTGCATGTCAGTAACTCGGGATCGATGTGCCCGGCACGCACAGCGATGCGCCCGAGCACCATATTGGCGTCGTGGATGGCGTTGCCGTAATTCCAATTCCCTTGGTATTGCGGCGTCCGCGCCATCAGCTTCAGCGCATATGCCCGAGTAACTATCCGTGGCCCTAGCGACCGGACGGCATTGTGCTGCTTTGTCTTCGGTGGTTCTGTCATATCGGCCTACCTGATCGAATTGCGGCCCGCCCGTCCGGACCGCTCGGCTCACCGATAGCTTTACGTATCCCCTCGCCCACCCCCATCATTTTTCGATCATTCCGCGACGAATGATCGAAAAATGATGCGTAGCGCGTAACGGCCCGAGCACAGTCTCGATGGAATCGAACAGCGTGCAGGGTTGATATCTCGGGAGACCGCAATGGTAGTGCTGTTCTACATAATTCCCGGACTGATGATCGCCGGGATTCTCTTCGCGGCGTACGCGACGATCCAGCGCTCGGCCCAGCTCCAGCGCGCGTGGGACAGTGGGTTGACCGCGCAGGGTCGTTGTCTGCGGATGTTCACCACGACGAGCGGCGGCAGCGGAGACTCGAGGGCGTCCTCGACCCTGCACCACGTCTACGAGTTCACGGCCCGCGATGGCCGCGTGATTCGGTTCGAGGAGACCGGCGGCCCGGCGACGAGGATCGAGGGCGACTCGGTGACCGTGTATTACACCGAGGGCGACGATGCGCACGCCACCGCCCGTGCGCCCGACCATGCGGGCAACAAGGCGGGCACGACTCTTTGGCCGGGCCACCATTCAGTTCACCAGGCTGTCGAACATGCCGGGCTGGTACGAACCTCCCTTCTGGTGCACGATCACCGCCATCCGGTTGGACGCGTTGATCATGGCGACCAGGGCGACCAGCGCCGCGATCTGGTCGTCGTCGTAGTGCTCGCGTACCAGCGCCCAGGTCGCGTCGGATACGCCCTGGTGCGCGTCGGCGAGCCGGGTGCCCTCCTCGGCGAGTGCCAGCGCGGCCTGCTCGGCCTCGGTGAACACGGTGGACTCGCGCCAGGCGGCGACCAGGTGGAGCCGGAGCGCGCTCTCACCGGCGGCCGCGGCGTCCTTGGTGTGGAAGTCGATGCACCAACCGCAGCCGTTGATCTGGCTGGCGCGCAACGACACCAGCTCCTGGGTGGCCTTCGGCAGCGACGACTGCCCGATCACCAGGCTCGCGTTGGCGAACCGCTTGCCGAACTTGGCGCCGATCTCGTTGGTGAACAGGTCTAAACGGGGTTCCATGGCTTCGTCCTCACTCGTGGTGTTGCATTGAACGACCATGAGATGCCGACGGCCCGTTCCGTGTGACAGGGGTTGCCGCGTGACGTGTGCCACAGGCGAGTGGTGTCACAAAACCGCGGGGCGCGGTGTCTGGTGGGGACATAGTCGAGAGCTAGGACAGGAGCCACCCATGGCAGGCACGTCGGAGACCGCGCACGAAGATCGCGGTCCGAGCAGCAGCCCGGACCCCGCGACCGCCGCGTTCGTCGCCCACCGCAACCTGCTGTTCACCGTCGCCTACGAGATGCTCGGTTCGGCCGCCGACGCCGAGGACGTGCTGCAGGAGACCTGGTTGCGGTGGGCGGGTGTCGATCTCGACATGGTCCGGGATCAGCGGGCCTACCTGGTCCGGATCACCACCCGCCAGGCGCTCATCCGGTTGCGCACGCTCGGTCGGCGCAAGGAGTCCTATGTCGGTTCCTGGCTGCCCGAGCCGCTGCTCACCGCGCCCGACGTGGCCGAGGATGTCGAGTTGGCCGACAGCGTGTCGATGGCGATGCTGCTGGTGCTTGAGACGCTCGCGCCGACCGAGCGTGCGGTGTTCGTGCTGCGCGAAGTGTTCGATCTGTCGTATGACGAGATCGCCGAAGCGGTCGACAAGACCCCGGCCGCGGTGCGTCAGATCGTGCATCGGGCGCGGGCGCATGTCACCGCGCGCCGACCGCGCGGCGTGGTTTCCCCGGCCGAGACTCGCGACGCGCTAGCGGCATTCCAGCGGGCGGTCGAAACCGGTGAGATGCAAAACCTGCTCGACATCCTCGCGCCGGACGTCGTGTTCCTCGGCGACGGTGGCGGAATCAAGCAGGCTGTGCCGCGGCCTGTCGTTGGCTCCGACACCGTGGCTCGCCTGCTTGCCGTCGGATTCGACAGAATCCGTGCCGAGATGTCGGTCGAGCCTGTCCAGGTCAATGGTGCCCCGGCGTTGGTCCTCCGACTCGACGGCGAGGTCGACACGGTCATGGCGCTTCGCATCGACGACGGCCTCATCACCGGCCTCTACGCCGTGCGCAACCCCGAGAAGCTTTCGCACATGCAACGCGAAACCGCCTTGCGTCGCTGAGTTCGAGGGTAATGGCGATTCGTCGTGTAATGCTGGGCGGCATGGTTGGATTCGTAACGGCGGTGCGCCGATGATCTCTGATTCCGAGTTGGATCCCGCCGCGGTCGAGATCGGCAGCTTCTTCCCGCAGTCGCCGGACACCGTGTGGCGCGCGCTGACGGAGCCGGAGCTGATCGAGCGCTGGTTGATGGGATCAGTCGGGTTCGCCGCGTCGGTCGGAACGCATTTCATCTTCGTGGTGCCGACGCAGCCGACCGCGGAGATCGCCTGCGAAGTGTTGACGGCCCGGCCACCTGAACAGTTGACCTATACCTGGGTCGATCTGCGGGCTGAACGTCCTGCGCGCTGGGTTGTCGACTGGACGATTCAGCCGCAGGGGCACGGCACGCGACTTCTGTTGACGCAATCGGGGTTTGATATCGATAACCGTCGGCAGAAGATGGCTCGTAATGCGTTGGAGCGTGGTTGGAAGGCTGTTCTGCCTCGGTTCGGCGAGGTGCTTGACGGGGTCTGACCGGGAGTCGTGCAGATTCCGTCGCGGACTGGCGGTGTTCACTGAATCTGGCTCGACCATCGGTAGCTTTGCACGCCGGGTGTATAGGTTCCGTCAAGGACGTTGGCCGGGGTTTGGGAATCGGGGCATAGTCAGCCGTCGTGACGGATCCTGCTCGTGATGTCGATCTTCGCGCTGATATCGGTCGTGTCGCGGCGCGGGCGGATCTGGGGTCGCACCGAAGAACCTACGCGGCAGCGCAACCCGATATCCGACGGTATGTCATCGAGAGCGTCGCCACGCTGGCGGCTGCCCTGGTGACGGTGTTCGGTTTCGTGAGCGGTGTGCCGGTGCTGGCCATCGTCGGGGTGACGGGCATGCTGATGATCGGTGGTCGGCTGCTGTGGGATCTGTTGTGGCTGGCCTATATACAAGGCCGGAACCGCCGGGCGCGGCTGGATTTGTATGAGCGTGGCCTCGTTGTGATTGTGGGAGGCGCGGCTCGGTGCGTCCGGTACGACACGACCACCTTGCGGCGCAGTATCGTTGAGCATGCGAATGCTCCTGCGCCGGAGCAGGTCTCGCATGCCTACACCCTTGTCGATACGCTCGGTGAGCCGATTGTGTTGCGGCAGGGGATCGAACATCCGGAAGAGTGGGGTCCGGAGATCGATCGGGCGATCACCGAGGCGCAGTTGCCCCGGGCGGCCAGGGTGCTCGAGGCGGGTGGGTGTCTCGACTTCGAGCACTTCTGGATGACTCGGGCGGAGATCGGGGCGGGGGAGCGGTCGCAATCGTGGTCTCAGGTGACTGATATCGCGATCGGTAGCGGGTGGGTCAGCGTCGGAGTGGCGGGACAGTCCGCGCCGCTGGAATCGCTTCCGGTGAGCTTGATTCCGAACTTCACGATCTTTCGCACGTTGGCGGAGCGGATGCGAGCGGAGCATGCGCGCTCGTTGTAGCGGGCGTGTCAAAGAAGCGTCAAAGTCGCCCGGCTCGGTTGTCATTGTTGTCAGCGTCGCGACCGGCGGTGAGCTGAGGGTCTGTTGAGAAGCATTGCACCGCAGTGCATGTCAGGGATTCGTCAAATCGGTGCCGCAGATCTTTCCGGCGCCGTCCACCGCTGACATCGTCGGAATCCTGATCGTTGGTGAAAGGGATTGGTGTGGCGTCGAAGGTCGGGGTGACCCCGGAGCAATTGCGCAGTGCGGCAGGGAAAATGGGGATGCTGCGGGATCGGATGAACGACATTCTCAGCACCCTGGAGACCTCGCTGGTGAGCAAGGGCGCGGCCTGGGGCGGCGACGGATACGGCAGCTCCTTCGCCGACGGCCCGCAGGGCTATGTTGCGGCACACAAGAACCTCACCGAAGGCATGAGCAATACGGCCAAGACCCTCGACTCATATGCCGACGGGCAGTACGAGGCCGCCGAGCTGCTGGCTCGAATGGACCGGCGGTAGCACGACTTCCGCTGACAACGCGTGTCCATCACTATTCCCAGCGGGCTGGAATGGCTCGGCTGGGTCGCCGGATCGGACTGGCCCGACGGCGACGAAGACAAGATGTGGGCCATCGCCGCCGACTGGCGCAAGGCCGCCGCGGACATCCGCGAACTACTACCGGATCTGGCCGCCGCCAGGAAGGCGACCATCGAGGCGTACCCCTGGGGTGACGGCGCCGAGGAGATGACCGCCGCGCTGGACAAGCTCGATCGCGGCCCGGAATCGCTGGAGCAGCTGGCCGAAATCCTCGACTACGTGGTCGAATCCGCGGACGCCCTCGGCACCGAGATCGAATACACCAAGATCCTCGTCATCAGTTCGCTGGCCATGCTCGCCGTCGAAATCGCCGCGG
Organism: Nocardia sp. NBC_01499; assembly: GCF_045040275.1. NCBI lineage: Bacteria > Bacillati > Actinomycetota > Actinomycetes > Mycobacteriales > Nocardiaceae > Nocardia > Nocardia sp. NBC_01499. Next base: position 9,436,450 of record NZ_CP109426.1, read on the forward strand.
CATGGTTGTTTCCGCCGACCGCGCCACTGGTCGAAGCGGCGGCCGCCGCCGCAACCCGGTTGGTGGTGCGGCTGCTCGGTCAGCGCGCGGTCAGCGCCATCGCGCGGTTCGCGGCGAAGACCGGTATCGCGGCGCTCGCCAAGTTCACGGCGAAGCACGTCGTGTTCAGCACCGTGCTCGGTGCGGGGCAGGACGCGGCTATTCAGCAGTACCAGGTCGGGGCTGGACATCGTGGCAGCATTGATTGGAACCGGGTCGGCACTACCGCTTACACCGCTGCGGCGGCGGGTGCGGTCGGCGGGCCAGTCGGGGGCCTGCTCGGCAAAGCGGCGAAGAAAGTGCCACTGCCCGAGGGGCGTTGGAGTGGTGCGCTCAAAGGGGCGGCCGTCGGTGCCGGCTCGGGAATGGTCGGCGCGCTGGGGGCATGGGGTGTCGGCGGTATCGCCAATGGGTGGACCTGGGACCCGCGACTGCTGACCGGCGGCGCGGCGTACGGAGTTTTGACGGGTGGTAGCAAGGGATTTCGTCATTCGTCATCCGGACATGGGCCTGGCGTAAGGGGTTTCAACGCGCCGGATGCCGCACGGTTCGGCGGCGATGGGAGTTCCGCGCGGGTTCGACCTGGTGCGGATGGCGGTTCACGTGGCGGCACCGACAATGGTTCGACGCCGCACACTGCGGATCCGTCACACAACGGAGTCAGGACTGAGAGCGGATCGTCTACCGCTGGTAGTCATTCGGGGGAGTCACCGAGTGGTAGCCGGAATCAGGGTGAAAGCTCGTCCAACACGAATTCCGAGGTGCGGAACGGCGAAAGTCGTGCCGGTCTGCCGGACGGTACTTCGAGCCGGGGTGTGAACGCGGTGACACCGGCGCACTTCGGGAACGATGAGTCCGGAATTGTTGCCGGGCCCAAGGAATCTCAGGTCGCGGGCGGGCAGGGTGGCGAGGGCGCTACCTCGTCGACGCATCCCGGGCGGGATGCTGGTATGTCGACTCATGCGGGGCGCGATGCTGGTATGTCGACTCATGCGGGGCGCGACGCTGGTACGTCGACTCACGCGGGGCAGGAGACAGGCACGTCGACCCATCCGGGGGAGGGCACTGGTGGGCAGCCCCACGTGGGGCAGCGTATCGACACGTCGACTCACTCGGGGGAGGGCACTGGTGGGCAGCCCCACGTGGGGCAGCGTATCGACACGTCGACTCACTCGGGGGAGGGCACCGGCACGCCGACCCACACGAGGGAGGAGACCGGCACACCGTCGGTTGTCGAGCCGCAACACGCGCCGGATCCGGCCGAACATGCGAGCGATAGTTCGAATTCCGTTGCGCCGCAGGAGGTTGGCGTGGGTCCGGAGTCTGTGCAGCGGCACGGCGAGGTGTCTACTGGCGAGCCACGGGGCGCCGCGTCGCCAGTCGTTGAGGTGCAACACGTGTCGGATCCGGCGGGACATGCGGGCGATGGTTCGAATTCCGTTGCGCCGCAGGAGGTTGGCGTGGGTCCGGAGTCTGTGCAGCGACACGGCGAGGTGTCTACTGGCGAGCCGCGAGTCGCTGCGTCGCCAGTCGATGGGGTGCAGCACTCACCGGACACGAACGGACACGCGAGCGATGGCACGAATTCTGGTGCGCCGCAGGAAGTCGGTTCGCGGCCGGAGTCAGTGCAGCGGCACGGCGAGGTGCCTGTCGCCGAGCTGCGGGCCGGCGAGCCGCCGGTCGTTGAAGCGCAACACGCGCCGGATCCGACCGGGCACGCGAGTGTTGGCACGAATTCTGTTGCGCCGCAGGAGGGTCGCGTGGGGCCAGGGTCTGTGCAGCAGCACGGCGAGGTGTCGACCGGCGAGCCGCGAGCCGCCGGGTCCGGGGATAAGAAAGGTGCTCCGCTGGAACAGGGGTCGCTCAGTAGTGTCGAGATCAAATCCTCCGGAACCGAGGTCGGCGGCACAACGAAAACCGGCGGCGAGAACCCCGTCGGTGCGACCGAACAGTCGGGTGTCGAACGGCCGAATGGTGTGGACCAGTCACCCGGTGCACCGCATCCGTCCGGCTCCACTCCGGCATCGCGCGGCACGCAGGCGCAACCCACAGCGCCACATGCGCCCGCTAGCGGCGACGGAAGCCACCCGAGGTCGACAGACAGCACGGGCGGTCCGCAGTCGAAGCAGTCTGTGAAGGCGCCCGAATCTCCGCGCTCCGAAGCGGCAACGCCCCGAGCGGGTGGTACCGAGTCTCGCACGACCGGTTCCGAACCGCGTGCGGGTACCCCCGAACTCCGCCCGTCCCCGACCGGGGCCGAGACGCCTATTGAGGCGAGCTCCGCAAAGCAGGCGGCGTCCGAAACGCATTCTCCTGGAACGGAACAGCGGCAAGCCGAGCCTCGTGCGAACGGCGAGGAACAGCCGCAGGCGGAGGTGAAACGACCAGGAGAGGTTTCGGATTCGATCCGCGAGAAGCTGCGCGGGCTTGGCGTTGATCCGAAGGACATGAGCCCTGAGCAGATTCAGCGCGCCGGTATGGATGCCGTGGTGCGCCGCCTGTCGGAACTCACGGGCTCGATGGCCGACCTGGACGCCGCAGGTCTACCACCGGACGAACACTTCGCCCAGCGCAAGGCACTACAAAGGCAGATCGACGACGTCCTCGTCCTGCGAAAAGACCTCCGATCCGAATTCGAGCAGCCTGGAAACCCTGCGAAACCCGCCGCGCACCCGCAGCCGGAAGCCCCATCGGGACCCGAGAGCACGTCGAAGCCAGCTGGCGAGCATGCGTCAACTGAGATCCGGCAGCCCGCCGAGATCATCGATTCGATCCGCGAGAAAGTACGGGCTCTTGGCATCGACCCGGAAGGCATGACCCCGGAGCAGCTGCGAAGCGCCGGAGAAGACGCATTCGCCCGTCGCGCAGACGAATTCGCGGAGCGGACAGCCGCTCTCGAAGCGGCGGGATTACGGCCCACCGAACTACTCGCCAAGCGCATGGAGTTGCAACACCAGATCGACGAGTTCCGCACACAGCGCAGAGAATTCCGATCGGAATTCGAGCAACACGGGAAACCTGCTGGCGCGGAAGGGAATCCCACCGCCGAACCGCCCTCAACACCGGACCCGCATCCCCAGCCCGAGTCGCATCCGGAACCGGAACTGGAGTCGCGCCCGGAGCCGGAGTCGGCTCCAGAACCTGACGGTCGACAGCAACCAGAAGGCGAGCAGGCACAGACCAGCGAACAGCCACCCGCCGCAGAGCCAACCCCCGCGCCTCAGCCGACGCCCGAGGGCGAACGAACACCCGACGAGATCCCCGACACGTCGTCGAAGATCCCTTACACGCCAAGGTACTTCGGGGTACCGCCGATCCCCGAGTACGAGGCGCCAGCCCCTCCGAACAACGCTGTGTGGGAACCGAAACCCCAGCCCCAGCCGGAGCCGGAACCTCAGCCCGAGCCGGAGCCGGAGCCGGAACCTGAGCCCGAGCCGGAGCCGGAGCCGGAGCCGGAGCCGGAACCTGAGCCCGAGCCGGAACCCGAGCCTGAGCCCGAGCCGGAACCCGAGCCCGTGCCCGAACCGGAACCCCAGCCCGAACCGGAACCGGAACCTCAGCCCGAGCCGGAGCCGGAGCCCGTGCCCGAACCGGAACCTCAGCCCGAGCCGGAACCTGAGCCCGAGCCCGAACCCGAGCCGGAACCTCAGCCCGAGCCGGAGCCGGAGCCGGAACCTGAGCCCGAGCCGGAGCCGGAACCCGAGCCCGTGCCCGAACCGGAACCCCAGCCCGAGCCGGAACCGGAACCTCAGCCCGAGCCGGAGCCGGAACCTCAGCCCGAGCCGGAACCTGAGCCCGAGCCCGAGCCCGAGCCCGAGCCCGAACCTCAGCCCGAACCCGAGCCCGAGCCCGAACCTCAGCCCGAGCCGGAACCCGAACCCGAGCCGGAACCCGAACCTCAGCCCGAACCGGAACCTGAGCCGGAGCCCGAGCCGGAACCCGAACCCCGTCCGGAACCCGAACCCGAACCAGGGCCCGAGCCGGAGCCCGAACCAGGGCCGAGGCCTGAACCGGTGCCGGAACCTCAGCCCGAGCCGGTGCCGGAGCCTGAGCCGGAACCAGGGCTGGGGCCCGAGCTGGTGCCTGATCCTGAGCCATGTCCTGATCCTGAGCCTGGATCTGAATCGGAACCAGGGACGGGGTCTAGGCCTGAACCGGAACCTGTGTTCGAACCTGGGTCTGGGCAGGAGCCGGTGCCTGGGCTGCAGCTAGAACCTGGGCCTGGTCCCGGTCCTGTCCCGATGCCGATGCCTGGATCGGGGATCGAACCAAAGCCCGGGCACGAACCTGCGTCGGAACCCAAACCTGAACCGGAGCCCCGGCACGGAGTTGGGCCGGAGCCAGTACCGGAACTGGAACCGTGTGGCGAGACCGGTGGATCAACTCCGCTCGTACGTCCCATCGCATCCAGTGACGGCGACCGCTGAGGAGTATCGAGCACGCGGGTGTTAAGGACCGCTGAATCCTGCTACGCCGTGGTCCATTTCGGCTTACTGTCGATTGGTGGGCCTAGCGGTTGGGCTGATCGGTTTCACTCTGCTCCTCGGATCAGGGTTGATCTGGACGGCCTATCTCGTCCGCGCGGGCAACTTGGACGCGCAGGCGTTGGTCGAGAAGGTGGCTGTGCCGCAGCCGATTTCGGCGTTGGATTGGCCGGAACTGCATGTGCAGGCCGTGGTCGCGCAGCCGGACCAGGAGTCGCTGGTGTTGTTGCACGTGGACTGGCCCGCGTTCCCGCAGCGGAATGCGACCCTGCTCGTCTCGCTGGACGAGCGTGACCAGCGATCGTTGCTTGTGCTGACGCAGTGGTGTGCCTGCCAGGCGTCGGTGTCGCCGACCCGACGTTACGGCGCGATGATGGAACTTCGCCGACGCCAGAGTTTGCAGAGTGTGTGGGGCGTGCTTGTCTCGGAGCATCCCGCACCACTTTCGTGAGCTGTATCTCCAACCTCGTAAATGTTGCGTCAGGGCCGTCCTCGGCGGGCTTTTCGCGCTCTACCGTGACATTCAGGACATGTGTCGGAGCGTGGAGGTCTGATTGCATCACCAATTCTCGATGGCGGCTCTGGAGTTGCGCGGCCGAACGGTTCAGCGCACTGTTCGCCACGGTGTTCCGGGCCTGGTCCGTGCGGTGTCGATGGCAACGCCTGAGGCGATCGCGGTATCCGATAGCTCTGGCGAGCTGACGTATCGGGAGCTGGAGCTGCGATCGGATGCGGTCGCGCGGACGCTGCGCGCGACCGCGCCGCGGGCCCGTCCTGTCGCGGTCGCGATTCCGCGAAGCCCGGCCCTGCTCGTCGCGCTGCTGGGTGTGCTGAAGGCGGGCCTGCCCTACCTCCCGGTCGATCTGAACGACTCCTCGGCGCGGATTCGGCAGGTCACCGAGATCGCTGATTGCGAGGTGGCGTTGGTGACCGGCGCGGGTAGGGAGCTGGTGGTCGAGTGCGGTTTGCGCGCCGTCGACATGCCACGCGAAGCCGACGTGGACGAACTCGACCCGTTATCTGAGGTGCCTGCGGATCAACCGGCGTACGTGCTGTTCACCTCGGGATCCACGGGCGCACCGAAGGGTGTGATCGTGTGTGGTCTCGCGCTGTGCAACCGGCTGGAATGGATGCGCGACACCTACCGTGTCGGTGCCGATGACCGAATTCTGCAAAAGACTCCGGTCACCTTCGACGTGTCCGAATGGGAGCTGCTGCTGCCGGTGATTGCCGGGGCACGATGCGTCTTCCTGGCACCGGAGGAACACCGGGACCCGGTGTCGGTCGCCCAGGCCATCGTTCGGCATCAGGTCACTATCTGTCATTTCGTGCCGTCGATGCTGCGCGAGTTCCTGCGGTGGCCGGACGCGGCTCAATGCACGTCGTTGCGGCATGTGTTCTGCAGTGGTGAGCCGCTGCCGGTTCGGGTGGCGCGAGAATTCGTCGCGACCCTGCCCGCGGCCCTGCACAATCTCTACGGCCCGGCCGAAGCCGCGATCGATGTGACGGCGTGGACCTGTCCGGGCAAGCCGGAGGACATCGGCCAGGTGTATATCGGTCGGCCGATCGACAACTGCGTGCTGAGTGTTATCGGCGAGGACGGCCTGCCGGTACAACCCGGCGACGAGGGCGAGTTGCACATCGGCGGCGTCCCGTTGGCCCTTGGCTATCTGAACCGGCCCGACCTGACCGCGCGTGCGTTCGTCACGGCGCCCGAAGGCTCGTCGGTTCCCATGCTCTATCGAACCGGCGATCGGGTTCGGCTGGTCGATGGCGAGTTGGAGTACCTGGGGCGCATCGACGACCAGGTGCGGATCCGCGGCGAGCGGATCGAGCCGGGGGAGATCGAGCGCTGTCTGCTCGCGGATCCCGACGTCGCCGCCGCGGTGGTGGTAGTGGTCGACGTCGATGGCGACACGAGTGTGGTCGCCTGGATACAGCCCGCCGACCCCGACTGTGCGCCGGAAGGTTTGTTCCAGCGTCTCCGTGGCTGCCTCTGCGAGCAGTTGCCCCCGACGTCGGTGCCGAGCCGATTCGTGCGCACCCGCCGGATTCCGTTGACCCGCAATGGAAAACAGGATCGTGCGCAGTTGCGTCGACGGGCAGTCGAGCAGGTGCACGCGCGTCCGGCCGCAGTCGCGGCGATTCCGCGGACCGGCGGTCTGCATCGGTCGCTGCCGCAATTGGCGCGACACTAGCGGGACGCGCTGGTCGCTGGTTGCTGGCGAGGGCGGGGCGGCAGCAACGCGCGAAGCGGTGCGGCGCCGAGTCCGGCTACTGACGCGCGGTCACCGGGGCGGGGCGCAGCGATGCACGAAGCTGCGCGGTGCCGAGCCGCCGACTGACATGCGGTCTCCTGGGCGGGGCGTCGGCGATGCGCGAAGCGGGGCGGATGCCGAGTCGGTGACTGAGGTGCGGTCACCGGGACGGGGTGGTGGCACCGCGTGAAGCGGTGCGGTGCCGAGTGTGGCGACTGACGTGCGGTCGCTCGGGCGGGCGTCGGCGATGCACGATGCGGTGCGGTTGCCAAGTCGGTGACTGAGGTGCGGTCTCCTGGGCGGGGCGGAGCGTCGGGAATGCGTGAGGCGGTGCGGATGCAGAGTCGGCGATTGACGCGCGGTCACCGGGGCGGGGAGGTGACCGATACCGCGAGAGCCGAATTTGCTTGTCTAGCTGGCGGTTCGGTGGCTGAACGTTCGACGGTAGTTGCGCGGTGGGGTGCCGACTTGGCGGGTGAAGTGGTGGCGCAGATTCACGACGGATCCGAAACCGCACTCCGCGGCGATGCGGTCGACGGACAGATCCGTTGTCTCCAAGAGGTATTGGGCGCGGTGGATGCGGGCGGCCAGTAGCCAATTCAGAGTGGTCGTGCCGAGCTGGGTTCGGAAGCGGCGCTGCAGGGTTCGGACGCTGAGTCCGGCGTGCTTGGCGATGTCGGCCAGGGTGAGTGGGTTGACGAGGTTGTGGTCGATCCAGTCCAGCACCGGTTGTAGCGCGGTGGCATCCCGCGGCGTCAGGTACTGGGGGATGAACTGGGCTTGGCCGCCGTCGCGTTGCAGCGGCATCACCAGCAGGCGCGAGGTATCGGTGGCGACCGCCGAGCCGTAATCGCGCCGGACCAGGTGCATGCACATGTCCAGGCCCGCGGTCGCTCCCGCCGAGGTGACGACCGAGTCGTTGTCGACGAACAGCACCGTCGGATCCACCTGCACGAGTGGGCTGCGCCGAGCTAGTTCGTCGCAATAGAGCCAGTGGGTGGTCGCCCGCATTCCATCCAGCAGCCCCATGGCGGCGAGCGCGAAGGCGCCGGTGCAGATCGACGCCACGCGTGCACCGCGATCCGCGGCGCGTTGGACCGCGACGACCAGTCGAGGATCGAGGGGTTCGATGACGTCCGGGGTCGCGGGTTGGAAGATGCTCGCCGCGGCCGGAACGATCACCGTGTCCGCTTGCTCGATCGTTGCCAGCGGCCAAGTGGTCTGCAACATGCCGCACTCGTTGCCCGACGCCAGCGCGACCGTGGGATCGCCGCAAAAGCGCACGTCGTAGCCGGGACTGCCGTCTGGGAGGCGAACACCGGCGAAGAGCTGGCCACCCATGGCCATATCGAAGGTATTCACTCCGGCGGGAACGACGATCGCCACCATCTTCATGTCGCGATCCTACCGATAACCGGCCAGATAGCTACTCGTTTGCTGTCTCGTTCTGGCGACATTATGGACAACCGACCAGTAAGGCCGGGTCAGGACGAAGGGAGCACGTGATGACCAGAACGACAACCTCCCCGCCGCACCGGGGACACGCCGAAGCTCGCCGGAAACGGCGCCGCGCCGCACTCGACCTGAATCGCGTCCGGCCTCGCAATATCGCGGTGGTCACGGCGGCAACCCTCATCGCGCTCGGGCTGAATGCCGAAGTGGCCGTTGCGGACCCGGCGCCCACCTCGCGCGCCTCCGACACGATCGGGTACGGCCCCGAGCTACGCGACGAGGCGGCGGCCTTCGCCTATGGACTCGCCTTCCCGGATGCGGCACCCCAGGGCGCCAACGATTGGTCGTGCAAGCCGGACGACGCCCATCCTCGGCCGGTCGTCCTGGTGCACGGAACCTGGGCCAACGCCTACGGCGCCTATGCCTCGATGTCTCCGCAGCTGAAGCAGGCGGGTTACTGCGTGTTCACGTTCAATTTCGGCCGTCCTGTTGTTCGGGGTCAAGGACTCGACGCCTTGCTGCCCGGGGCCACCGGCGACATCGAGGAGTCGACCAAACAGGTGGCGACCTTCGTCGACCGCGTGCTCGCGGCGACCGGCGCCAGCCAGGTCGACATGATCGGGCACTCGCAAGCCGCCTTGGAGACGCGCCTGTACCTCAAGTACGAGGGTGGTGCGAATCCCGACGATCCCGCTCGGAACAAGGTGAAACACCTCATCACCTACGGCGGCACCAATCACGGCACCTCACTCGACAGTTTCGCCACGCTGATGTTGGCCATCCAAGCGAAACTGCCGCCAGGCAGCATCGACCTGCACGTGCCGTTCACGCAGGCGCTCGGTGCGGGCGGAATTCAGCAGGTGTACGACTCGAAGGTTGTCGCCAAGGTGAACGAGGGCGGCGACACGGTCCCCGGCGTGGACTACACGATCGTCGGCGGGATCTACGACGAGGTGTCCACCCCATTCGATAAGACGTTTCTCACGGCCGGACCCGGGGCAACGGTCAACGACATCGTCCTCCAGGACGGGTGTCCACAGGACATCTCCGACCACAATTCGATGCTCTACTCCCCAAGGGCGATATCCATCGCGCTGAATGCACTCGACCCCGTCGCCCATCCGGATCTGGTCTGCAGCGTCAACCCCTGGCTGATCTGAATTCCCGTTGACCGGCAACGGTTTACGCGGCAATCACGCCTCGGCGCCGCCGTATCGATCGACGATCCGGCGGCGCCCGGCCGGTTACGGGACGGAGAACGTCGCGAAACCGGGTGTGACCGTTCCGCTTTGGGGCGAGGTGACGATGACGACGACCTGTCCGGCGCCGGTGGCGATCGAGGCCTGGGCGGGGATTCCGTTCAAGCCGTCGGACAGGCGGGTAGCGCCGGTCGCTCCGGTCGATAGGTTGATCCACTGCACGGGTGCGGTGAGCATGCAGCCCCATCCGCCCGGTTTCCCGCCGGTAATCACCAGCACGCCGGGTTGGTCACCGACGATCGCCGCGCAACTGATCGCGGGCACATCGAAGCTGCCGTTCGGATTTCCGAAGGGCGCGGGGGCTAGCTGAAATGGCACCGTCACGGGTGCCGCGGTGGCAATGCCGGCGGCCGGCAACCCAAACGCGACGATAAACAGTGCGCCAATACCGGACTTGCGAGCGAAACTCAGCACAGCGATCTCCTGGAACGTTGGCGGAACCCGACCCGAACATCGCGGAGCATATCTCCCTCGTCTGACATGTTCTGGCCCCTGTTGCCGGGGCGAGTGACACACGACTCGATGACAGACAGCTGCCCTGTGGTGAGACTGGAATCGGCGTCGATCACGAACGGCCAGCTCAACCATGGTGATGCGCCATCGAACACTGCCGATTGGAAGGATGGACCCGAGGTCATGGCACCGCCGTCGCCGACCATGGACACGGTCAAGATCGCGCTGGAGATGGCCTCGCGCGCGCCGTCGATCCACAACACCCAGCCGTGGCGCTGGCGGATCCGCGATCATGGGATCGAGCTGTGGGCCGACCAGCAACGGCACCTCGTTTCGAGCGATCCACAGCAGGGCAAGCTGATCGTGAGTTGCGGTGCGGCGCTGCATCATCTGCGGGTCGCGCTCGCTGTCCTCGGCTGGTCCGCCGACGTGACGCAGCTGCCCGACCCTGCCGAACCCGACCATCTCGCGACCATCGAGCTGACGCCGCATCAGCCGACCCAGGCCGATATCGAACTCGGCGCCGCGTTGCTGCAACGGCACAGCGATCGCCGTGGTTATCGCTCGTTGGAGATTCCGGCCGGGTACCTCAAGACGATCTCGAGCAATGCGGCGAAGTTCGGCGCCGTGGTGCGCCATGTCCCGGACGCGCTTCGCCTCCGCCTGGTGCGGCCGTTTCAGGATGCCGTGGTCCGGCACGCGGCCGACCCCGGCTATCAGCTCGAACTCGCCGCGTGGAGCGGTGGGCACCGGACGGTGGACGGCGTGCCAGGGTTCAATGTTCCGCACCCGCGTTTGTCTGATCAGATCCCCGCTCGAGTGTTCGCCGACGCCGACCTGATCGACCGCCACGCGGACCCCGACGCCGCGGAATGGCTGGTGATCTGCACCCCGCACGACGACAGGCGCTCGCAACTGCGCGCGGGCGAGACCACCAGCGCACTGCTACTGGAAGCCACCCGCCTCGGCCTGTCCAGCTGCCTGCAAACCGAGCCGCTCGGCCTCCCCGAACTGCGCGACGACATCCGATCCGCTGTCCTCTACGACTGCGCCTTCCCCCAGACCATGATCCGAATCGGCTGGGTACCAACCGATTCCGCCCCACTACCGTCTACCCCGCGCCGCGCGGTCGAAGACACCATCGACGCGTAACCCGTTGCCGGGTCAACCCTGTTCAGCGTTGAGCTGATCGAAGCCATCGCCACCGCTTGACGGCCGCTGACGGCATCGGCGGGCGGTGCGTCGCATCCGACGGCCTCGCTTCGATCACAGCCCGGCGATCGCGAGAGCAATGGTGATCGGCGGCCACCAGATCTGCTCGATGATCTGGGCGCTGTCCGACGGCAGGTCCAGTATCAGCGTGTTGAGCAACAGGGAGATGGCCAGCCCGAGCAAGCAGATGGCCGTCACGAACAGCCCGACGGTGGCGCGACGAAGCCTGGGGCGCAGGCCTTTTCGCTGAAGCACCCGCCAGGTGGCGGCCACGCTGGTCAGGCTTGTCGCGATCGCGAGGGTCACATAGGTAATGGCGAAAACCTTCGCGGGCGCATCCACCGCAGTAAACGAATTCAACGCCTTCGAGTACCGAGCGTCGCCGGCGATCCAGCATATGACGAATATCGCCGCCGCCACGGCCCATGCCATGCCGACGTAACGGCCAGGATGCCGAGAGCCGGTGAGGATTTCGAGCGCGACGGCGGCGAAAGCGCTGAAGGAGATCGTGGCCAACAGGACGGAGGCGAGCAGGGCGATCGCGCTTCCGGTGACATTGATCGAGAGGCGATTGAGTCCTTCGACGACCGGCTGCACGGCCAGGATGTAAGCGGCACTGAGTGCACCGAACGCCAGTGTGAACAGCCGTGATTCGGGGATGTCATTCCACCAGCGCAGCCGATACGCCATCACGGCCCCCATGGCCACGGCGGCCCACACGGCGGGTTCGTACGTCATCTGCGTGAGTCTAGGGATGAAGGTCAGGGGGTGGAGGTTCGTTGGGCGCGGCGGGCGGCGATCGAGCCGAATGTTTCGCGGTCGGCTAGGAAACCTTCCAGGGCGAAGGTGGCGGCGCCGAGGCTGGCCGGGTTGTGTGGCAGTGTCGAAAGTTGCAGTGTCACTGCGTCGAAGGGGTCGGTCATGGCGTGGTGGGCGGCTACGCGGCGGGTCACGTCCAGCAGTGGGGCGCCGAGATGGTCCGCGACCAGGTCGCCGAAGACGATGGTTCTCGGGTTGAACAGGTTCACCAGGTTGGCCACGGTGACGCCGAGGTAGTGGCCGGTCTTGTCGATGACCTCCAGTGCGACGGTGTCGCCACGACCGGCGGCCTCGGCGATGGCCGCGATGGTGACGGCATCGTCGGAGTCGAGCAGCGGGCTCGACGGCGCGAGCTCGCGCAGGGTTCGCACGATGCCGGGCGCGCTGACGTAGGCCTCGACGCAACCCATTCGCCCACAACGGCATTCGCGTCCATCGAGCACCAGATTGGTGTGCCCCCATTCGCCCGCGCTGTTGGTGACACCGCGATAGAGCATCCCCTCGACGACCACGCCGATGCCGACACCCGCGCGCAGCGTGACGACGATCAGATCGTCCACGTCACGGCCCGCGCCGAACCAAAGATGCGCCGCGGTACTGGCTTTGAGCGGATTGTCCAGGTAGAGCGGGTAGGGGAGATGCTGTTCGAGCAGTTGCGAGAGCGGCACATCATGCCAATGCCAGTACGGCGAGAACACCGAGACGCCGCCGATGGGTTCGACGAGTCCCGGCACGCTCAGTCCGACGCCGAGCACCTTCTCCGCATCACCGGCGGTCAGCTCGCCGATGCCGCGGGTGATGAGCGTGACGACGTCGTCGGGCGCGGTGGCCGCCGGATCGACCGGGATCTCGACCGATCGCTGCACCGTCATGGCCAGGTCGAAAAGGTCGAAGTGGATGGTGGTTTCGGCGATATCGACGCCGATCAGCATGCCGCGCTCGGGATTGATCGCGAGCTGGGCGCGCGGTCGGCCGATGCCGGGCGCGTCGTAACCGAGTTCGATGAGCACCCCAACGTCGAGCAGTTCGGAGATCATGTTGCCGACCGTGGCGAACGACAGGCCGGTCGCCCTGGCGATCTCTTGTCGGCTGATATGGCCGATGGCGGCATATACCGCCTGTAGTACGCCGAACCTGTTGCGGCGTCGAATGTCGCGCGCGGTCAGCTGATACACGGGTCGGGCCTCCTCGTCCGCTGGTGGTCGCAAACATACCCAACGACTTCGACCAACAGTATTTACAACAGTTATCGGAAGTCTTACTGTAACCGTCATCACGTTACGACGCGAGTATGCGTCAGATCACCGAGGAGTGCCCATGTCCTGGACCCATCGACGACGTTGGACCAGTGCCGTTCTGTGCGGGGTATCGCTGGCGCTGGCCGCGACCGCCTGCTCATCGGGCAAGGAGACCGACTCGTCCGCCACTGGCCCACAGCACCAGACGGGCGCGGTCAGCCTGGTGTACGCCCAGAAACAGGGCGACCAGGAGTACTTCATCGGCGAGGCCGAGGGCGCCAAGGCGCGGGCCAAGGAACTCGGCGTCGATCTGAAGGTCGTCAACCTGGGCAATGACGCGAACAAGGCGGTCACCGAGGTGAACAATGCGATCAACCAGAAAGCGAGCGGCGTGATCGTCGTTGTGCCGGATCCGTCGGTCGGTCCGCAGGTCGCGCAGCTCACCAAGACCGGTGGCGTCGCACTGCTGACCTCCGACGACCAGGTCTGCACGTCCGGCCCGGATCCGGCGAAATGCGCCAAGGATCAACTGGTTCCGCGCGTCGGCTTCAGCGGAACGCAGATGGGCACCGAGGTCGGTCGCCGGGCGGGCGAGGACTTCAAGAAGGCGGGCTGGAAGCCGGAGGAGACCGCGATCGTCGACGCCTGGAAGCAGGACGTGACGGTCTGCACCGACCGCGTCGAGGCCAATAAGAAGGCCTTCCGCGAGGCGGCCGGGGTCGACGTCAAGGTGATCGACGTCGGCACCGACAACACCCCTTCGGACGCGCAGAACAAGATCTCGGCGACGGTCGCGGGCAACCGGTCGGTCAAGAACTGGATTGTCATGGGCTGCAACGACGAGAACGTCAGCGGCGGCGTCGCCGCCATCCAGAACTCCGGTTACGCCGCCGACAATGTGCTCGGTGTCGGGCTCGGCGCCTACCTGGCCTGCAAGGAGTGGCGCGGCGGCAAACCGACCGGGTTCAAGGCGGCGCTGTTCATCAACGGTAAGGACGTCGGCGCGCTCGCGGTGCAGACGATGTACGACTACCTGAAGAACGGAAAGGCCATGCCCGCCGAGGCTTTCGCGCCGACGACGATGGTCGACTCCACCAGCTGGCAGCAGGCGGGCGTCACATGCAGCTGACCGGCCTGCGCGCCACCGGCCTCAGCAAGAATTTCGCCGGGGTGCCCGCCCTGCGCGACGTGAGCCTGGACTTCCCGGCGGGCGCGGTGACCGCGCTGATGGGCGAGAACGGCGCGGGCAAGTCCACCCTGATCCGGATTATCGGTGGCGATCACCGCCCCGACAGTGGTCGGCTCGAGCTCGACGGCGTCGTGCTCGAACCGGCCACCCCGGCCGACGCGCGGGCGGCCGGGATCCGGGTGATCGGCCAGGAGCCGGAGATCGTCCCGCATGTGTCGGTCGCCGAGAACGTCTACCTCGGGGCGCTGCCGAGGAAGGCGGGGCGCCTGCTCGACCGCGCGGCATTGCGCGAGCGGATGCGCACCGACCTGGCCAGGCTCGGCTTCGATCGTGACCTCGACCCGGACACCGTCGGGTCGAAACTGACTGCCGCGCAACGGCAGCTGGTCGAGATCATGCGGGCGCTGACCACCGATGCCAAGGTGATCGCCTTCGACGAACCGACCTCCTCGCTGTCCGACCACGAGACCGAATCGCTGTTCGCACTGATCGGCCGGTTACGTGCGCGCGGGCTGGCGGTGATCTATGTGTCGCATCGGATGCGGGAGATCTTCCAGCTCGCCGATCGGGTCGCGGTACTGCGCGACGGTGCGCTGGTCGGTGTGCGGGCGACCGAGGAGACCGACGATCAGGAGATCGTCCGCATGATGGTCGGCCGGGACCTGTCCACGCTGTTCGCCCGCGGGCCGAGCACACCGGGCCAGGTCATGCTCGACGTCGACGCGGTCACCACCGACGACGTGCGGGAGGTGAGTCTTCAGGTGCGGGCCGGTGAAGTGGTCGCACTCGCCGGACTGGTCGGTGCGGGCCGGTCCGAATTGGCGGGTGCGCTGGCCGGTGACCTGCCGATCCGCTCCGGCGTGGTGCGGGTCGACGGCAAGCAGCTGCGGTTGCGTCAGCCGCGTGACGCGGTGCGGGCCGGTATCGGTTACGCGCCGGAGGAGCGGAAAGCCCAAGCACTGCTGCTGCATCGCGGTGTGCGCGACAACATCTCGCTGGCCATGCTCGACCACCTGCGGCGGTTTCGAATCGTCAAGGCGGGCGAGGAACGTCGCCTCGCCCAGCACTATGTCGAATCGCTGCGGGTGCGCACGCCCTCGATCGAACAGGAGGTGCGCAAACTCTCCGGCGGCAACCAGCAGAAGGTGGTGCTTGCCCGCTGGCTGGCCCGCAAACCCAAGGTGCTGATCCTGGACGAGCCGACCCGCGGTGTCGACGTGGGCGCGAAGGCCGAGATCTACCGAATCATCGAGGAATTGGCCGAAGCCGGGGTAGCGGTGCTGGTGATCTCCTCGGAACTACCCGAAGTACTCGGCCTTGCCGACCGGATCGTCGTCATGCAGCACGGACGCGTCACCGGCGAATTGGATCGCAGCGCGGCCAGCGAGGAGGCCATTCTCGCGCTGGCCATGGCCGCAGACCTTACGTCGCATACATCTCGAGGAAACCAATGACCGAGCAACAACTCGAATTGCCGCCGGTGGCGTCGACCGCTACACCGGCGGCCCCGCTGGCCCGCTATACTGCCGCGCTCACCCCGCGACGACTACTGCACGCGATCGGCACCGGAAATCTCAGTCTGATCGGGGCGCTCGTGGTCATCGTCGCGATCTTCGGGTCGCTCAACGACGGGTACCTCGATCCGGCGAATCTGGCCGGAATCGGCGACGCGGTCACGGTATTCGGGTTGCTGGCCGTCGTGCAGACCGTGGTGATCATCTGCGGTGCGCTCGATATCTCGGTCGGCTCGCAAGCTGGCGTCGCCTCGGTGATCAGCGCGATGGCGTTCACCGCGGCCTCGGGCAACGCCTTGCTCGGCATCCTCGCCGCGGTCGGCGTCGGGGTAGTGCTCGGCCTGGTGAACGGGTTGATCATTGTCTACGGACGAGTGAACCCGGTGATCGCGACGCTGGCCACCCTGGCCGCGTATAAAGGTCTGGCCCAATTGATTTCGGGTGGCAAGGCCCAGGGATTCGTGCTGGACAACGACCTGTTCATCTTCCTGGCGCGCGGCAAGATTCTCGGGCTGCCGGTTCCGGTGATCATCCTCGCGATCGTCGCGGTGGCCGTGCATGTGCTGCTGAAATACACCGATATCGGCCGCAATATCTACGCCATCGGCGGCAACGACACCGCCGCAAGGCTTTCCGGCATCAACATCAACAAGTACCTGATCGCGGTGTTCGTGCTCGCCGGTGTGGTTGCCGCGCTCGCGGGCATCATCCTGACCGCGCGCACCGGATCGGGGCAGCCGGTATCGGGCAGTGAGGGTCTCGAGCTGAAGGCGATTACCGCGGCGGCGCTCGGCGGGTGCGCGCTCAAGGGCGGCAAGGGCACGGTCGGCGGCACGCTGCTGGCGGTGGTACTGCTCGGCGCCCTGGATAATGGGCTGAATGTTGTTGGGGTCAATACATTTTGGCAGAACGTCGCGCAGGGATCGCTGCTGGTTGCCGCCGTGGTGATTCAGCAACGACGTAGTGGTGAACGGGCGGTCGGGCTACCGACCTAGTGCCTCGGCACGAGTCGCGCACTGCGGCGAGCCATTCGGCCGGGGCATCAGCTATCTCCCGTAGACAGACGTAATCGGCGTAGCCGACCGACTTTCAGGAGCGAACCATGATCACATTGCGCGCGCATCCGTGCGCTCCGCCGCCGGGGCTGCTGTGTGAAAGTCCGGTGTGGGACAGCCGGACCGACGAGCTGCTGTGGGTGGACATCCGCGGCGGACACATTCACCGAGCGACCCTCGACCGAAGACTGATCGACCTCACGCACCGATCCAAGATCAGCTTGGAGCCGCCGATCAGCGCGGTAGTACCCTGCGCGTCCGGTGGACTGCTCGTCACCGCGGGAAACGCCATCTATCGGATCGACGACCGCACCGTCACCCGGCTCGCCGCAATACCGTTGCCGGACGACGGGATTCGGCGGCGTCTCAACGACGCGAAGGTCGATCCTCGTGGCCGCCTGCTCGCGGGCACGATGTCCGAAGACGGCGTCCGGGGCCGCGCCGCCCTCTACCGGCTCGACCCCGACGGTGCGCTGAGTACGCTGCGCGACGGAGTCAGTATCTCCAATGGACTCGGCTGGAGTCCGGACGGAACCACCCTCTATTACGCCGACAGTCCGACCAAACAGGTCGACGCCTTCGAATACGACCTCGCCACCGGCACTTTCAGCGGCGGTCGGCCGTTCGCGCGATTCGAACACGGCGAGCCAGACGGGCTGACCGTCGATGCCAAAGGCTGGGTGTGGGTGGCGGTGTGGGGTGCGGGACAGGTGCACGCCTTCGACCCCGCCGGGCAGCGGCGCGTGATCGTCGAGGTCGGACCAGCGCAGGTTTCCAGCTGTGCCTTCGCCGGGCCGGACCTGGACGTGCTGGTGATCACCACCGCCGCGGAGGGGGAGGTGGCGTGCGAACCCGATGCCGGGTGCCTGTTCGCTTGCGTCCCGGGAGCCGTCGGCCTGCCCGGAACCCTGTACGCGGATGCGGGATTGGTGCGTAGCGATGGCCGATAGCCCCTTGCGGTTGGAGACGCCGGTCATCGCGATCCTGCGGGCGCCGACCGCAACCCGGTTCGCCGAGGTGACCGCCGTACTGCACGAATCCGGCATCACCGCAGTCGAATTCACGCTCACCAGCGACGGTGCACTGGACGCGCTCGGTGACTGTGCCGGATTCGCCTACCCGATCGGCGTCGGTACCGTCCGCACCGCCGAGGACGCGACCCGCGCGGTCGACGCCGGTGCCGCCTACCTGATCACCCCGATCGTCAGCGACGAGGTGATCGATGAAGGCCGCCGCCTAGGCGTCCCGGTGATCTCAGGAGCCTTCACCCCCACCGAAATTCACCACGCATGGGTGGCGGGCAGCACCATGATCAAGGTCTTCCCCGCGTCGGTCGGCGGTCCCGACTATCTCCGTGCCGTTCGAGCTCCGCTGCCCGATATCCCACTGGTGCCCACCGGGGGCGTCCGACTCACCGAGGCCAAGGCCTACCTGGACGCCGGTGCCACTGCCCTCGGCATCGGGTCCCCCCTCATCGGCGACGCCTGCGTCGGCGGCGATCTCGACGCACTGCGCGAGCGCGCGGCTGTGCTGCTCGAGGAGCTGTCGTGAGTCGGCTTCCGCGAGTGAGTCATGAGCGCGTGGCGTTTCGCGCGATGGAGCCGAGTGCTGCGGGTGCGGTGGTGAGTGCGCGTGCGCGTGCGCGAATGAGGTTGGCACGGCGTGGACCCGTGCGCGCGGGGTGCAGTCGTGAGTGACCGGGCGGCAGGGTGGAGCGGATTGTTATGAGGGGCAAGCTGGTAACCCTCGGTGAGGCTGTTGGGGTGGTTGCGGCGGTGGAACCGGGGCCGTTGGCTCCCGGTGCGGCGATGCGGATGGATTTCGCGGGTGCCGAGGCGACCGTCGCCATCGGTGTCAGGCGGTTGGGGTACGAGAGCGCTTGGGTGGGCAGCGTTGGTAATGATGCGGTCGGCACGATGGTGCTGGATCGACTGCGGGCCGAGCGCGTCGATGTATCCCGCTGCCGGATCGATCCGGAGCTGCCGAGTGGACTGATGGTGCGGGAACGCCGTACCGCGGACCGGATTCGGGTTACTTACTACCGGCGGGGTCTGGCTGGTTCGCGGCTGTCTGTGGCTGAGGTGGACAAAGAACAGATCGCTTCTGCTGGTGTCCTGCACCTGACCGGCATCACTCCGGCACTGAGCGCGTCCGCACGCGACGCGGTGCACGCCGCGCTGGATGCGGCCGTCGACGCGGGTGTGACGGTATCGCTGGACATCAACTATCGCAGCGCGTTGTGGCCACGATCGGCGGCCGCCGCGGAGCTGGCGAAACTGGTGTCCCGGTCGGACATCGTTTTCGCCGGGCCCGAGGAAGCGGCGCTACTGGTGCCAACCGCGAGTCACGCGGCGATGGCCGAATCCCTTGTCGCGCTTGGTCCGTCGCAGGTGGTACTGAAGCTCGGTGCCGACGGGGCGCTCGCGCTGCACGGCGGCAGGGTGATCAGGCAACCGGCGGTGCCGGTGACCATGGTCGATCCGGTGGGAGCGGGTGACGCGTTCGTCGCCGGATACCTTGCCGGCGTCCTCGACGACGGTTCCGTTCGGCACAGCTTGCAGCTGGCCGCGACCTGCGGCGCGTTCGCGGTATCGGTACCGGGCGACTGGACCGGTCTGCCGTTCCGGCACGAACTCGACTTGCTCACCGGCACAGACATTCAGCGATGACTACGAAGGGAAGAGCATTGAGTCGTCTGGCAGACCGAGTCGCGGTCGTCACCGGCGCGGCGTCGGGTATCGGCGCCGCGACGGCGCATCGCCTCGCCGCCGAGGGAGCCTCGGTCGTCATCGCCGATATCGCCGAACCCGCGGGCGAGGAGGTCGCCGCGAAGATTCGCGCGGCAGGTCATCGCGCCGAGTTCGTGCGATGCGATGTCTCGCGCGAAGAGTCATGGGTCGAGCTGCGGGACCGGGTCAACGAGCTGTTCGGTCCGCTGGATTCCTTGTGCAGCAACGCATCTATGCAGGCAACCATCCCCGCGCACGAGCTGACCCGGCCGCAGTGGGACGAAGGGCTCGCGATCAACCTGACGCCGCTGTTCCTCGGTGTGCGCACCTTCATCGATGATCTGCGGTCGCGCACCGGCAACGTGGTCGCCATCTCCAGCGTGCACGCGCAGTTCGGGCTGCCCGGCTATCCGGTCTACGCCGCGGCGAAGGGCGGATTGACCGCCCTGGTCCGGCAGCTCGCCGTCGAATACGGCTCGGCCCGAGTGCGATTCAACGCCATCCTGCCCGGCCCGGTCCTCACCCCGGTCTGGGACGACGTCGACGAGGAGGGTAGACGACTGTCCGCGCGGGCAACGGCGCTGGACCGATTAGGTGCGCCGGAGGAGGTCGCCGCCGCGGTCGCCTTCCTCGCCTCCGACGACGCCTCGTTCATCACCGGCGCCAACCTCGTCGTCGACGGCGGCTGGAGCGTACGAAAGGAGTCACGGTGAAGATCACCGCACTGACCACCTACCTGGTCGCGCCGCGCTGGTGCTTCCTGCGCATCGATACCGACGAGGGCGTCACCGGCTGGGGCGAACCGGTCATCGAGGGCCGCGCGCACACCGTCGCCGCCGCGATCAACGAACTGGCCGACTACCTGGTCGGCAAAGATCCGATGAGCATCGAAGCGCACTGGCAGGTGCTCACCAAGGGCGGTTTCTATCGGGGCGGGCCGATCCTGTCGAGCGCGGTCGCCGGAATCGACCAGGCCCTCTGGGATATTACCGGCAAGGCGCTCGGCGTCCCGGTCTGGCAGCTGCTCGGCGGCGCCGTGCGCGATCGGGTCCGGGTGTACAGCTGGATCGGCGGTGACCGGCCCGACGACGTCGCACAAGCCGCGCTCGAACGAAAACAGCAGGGCTTCACCGCGATCAAGATGAACGGATCAGCCGAACTAGAGGCGATCGACACACCACGCGCCACCACCGACATCGTCGACCGCGTCGCCGCGGTCCGCGAAGCCACCGGCGACGACTTCGATATCGCCGTCGACTTCCACGGCCGACTCTCCGTCGCGATGGCGCGCCGGGTGCTGCCGCTGCTCGAGCCGTACCTGCCCTTCTTCGTCGAAGAACCGTTGGTGCCCGAGGTCAGCGACCGGATCGGCGAGATCACCCGCGCGACAAGCATTCCCATCGCGACCGGCGAGCGACTGTACTCCCGCTGGGACTTCCGCACCGTCCTCGACCAGGGCATCGCCGTGGTCCAACCGGACCTCTCGCACGCGGGCGGCATCTCCGAGGTCCGCCGGATCGCCGCCCTCGCCGAGAGCCGCGACGTCGCCCTCGCACCGCACTGCCCCCTCGGCCCGATCGCCCTGGCGGCCAGCCTGCAAGTCGGCTTCGCCACCCCCAACCTCCTCATCCAGGAACAAAGCCTCGGCATCCACTACAACACCGGATCCGACCTACTCGACTACCTCGTAGACCCCACCGTCTTCGCCTACCGCGACGGCTACGTCGACCTGTTGAACGCGCCGGGCCTTGGCATCGAGATCGACGAGAAAGCGGTGGCCCGCGCCGCCGCACAGGGGCATCGTTGGCGCAACCCGGTCTGGTATCGAAAGGACGGATCCTTCGCCGAATGGTGAATCATGGCGCGGTCGAACGCGGGGCTTGACCTTCACCTCGGGGCCGACCGCACGCTGGACACCGAGGGAAGTTCCCTTGTCATGAGGAGGTGACAGTGGAGTCGCTCTCGATCGGCACGTTCGCCCGGCTGGCTCGGCTTTCGCCGAAGGCTCTTCGGCTGTACGCGGAATCGGGTCTGCTGCCGCCCGCACACGTCGACGCCGATACCGGCTACCGCTGGTATTCGTCGACGCAGTTGCCGCGGGCTCGGCAGATCGCGCGGTTGCGTCGGCTTGACATGCCGCTGACCCGGATCCGGAGTGTCCTGGACCTGCCGCCCGAGCAGCGGGCGCGCGAGTTGGGCGCCTACTGGGACGAGCAGCAGCGTGCGTTCGCCGCCAAGGGCGAGTTGGTCGGATTCCTCATTGCCCAACTGACCGGAAAGCAGGTTGCCATGTACGACGTCTCGATCCGGGATATCCCGGCACGTACGGTGTTGAGGCAGACCGACCACCTCACCGCCGATCAGATCGGTGAATTCGCCACCCCGCTGTTCGCCCGGTTCGGCGGGCCCGCCGTGCCACGGCCCGAGGGCATCGCCGGACTGCCCTTCCTCCGCTACCACGGCGAACTCGGCGCCGACGACGACGCGCCGGTCGAATTCTGCTGTCCGATCAGCGAATCCGATATCGACGCGGTTGCCAAGCAGTTCCCCGAGATGATCGTCGGGACCGAGCAGGCCGGGCGGGAGATCTACCTCGGCATACCCAAGTCCGACATGATGACCGCCCTCGGATTCGAGTCACTGCATCAGTGGCTGCTCGACCACAACGAGGAATCCGACTGGCGGCCGAGGCAGATCTTCCTGCGCGACCCCGCCCATGCCGACGAATCCGACATCATCTACGAGCTAGCGGTCACCCTGACCTGACTGCTCGAGAAGTGCCTCCGAGATGGGTGATCAGGGTCACGATTCGATCTTGACGTCTGCGAGAAAGCGCTTCTGACCTGCGATATTGGTACCAATCGTGGCCGGATAATCAGGAAAACCCCATGAATTGTGTCGGTCCCGCCCGGTTTACTGGTGCGCGCCCGATGAGTTCGAGCAACCCACTCCGTCTCCATCATTGTGGCGACGGGACCTCGAACCTGGTTGGCCACACGTTTTCCTGCCAACGCTCTACCCGGAGGTATCCGATGTCCGCCGAACTATCCGCTCCCACCTCGGGAGGACGGACACCGCCAGTCATCCGGGTGCTGGTACTCGCGACCTTCGTGGTGATCCTGAACGAGACCATCATGATCAACGCGATTCCGCGGCTGATGGAGGACCTCCAGGTCACCGAGCGGGCGGCGCAGTGGGTCTCCACCGCGTTCATGCTCACGATGGCGGCCATCATCCCGACCACCGGCTGGTTCCTGCAACGGGTTTCGACCAGGCGGGCATACGCCACGGCGATGGGTATCTTCCTGGCCGGTACCGCGCTGTCGGCCGTCGCGCCGACCTTCGTGGTGCTGCTGCTCGGTCGGATCATCCAGGCGGGCGGCACCGCGGTGATGATGCCGCTGCTGATGACCACGCTGATGACCGTCGTGCACGAACATGACCGCGGCCGGGTGATGGGCAATGTCACCCTCGCCATTTCGGTGGCGCCGGCGATGGGTCCGGTGATTTCCGGGTTGGTGCTGCAGATCGGTTCGTGGCGTTGGCTTTTCGTGCTGGTGCTGCCGATTACCGGTGTCGTCGCCTGGCTCGGCCTTCGCCAGCTGGAGAACGTCGGCGAGCCGCAAGCCGGCGCGATCGACTGGGCAAGCGTGGTGCTCGCCGCGCTCGGCTTCGGCGGACTGGTGTTCGGGCTCAGCCGATTCGAGAGCACCAACCTCACCAGCCCGGCACTGATCGTCGCCGCGGGTGTGGCACTCATCGCCGGGTTCGTGTTCCGTCAGCTGAGCCTGCAGCGCTCCGGGACGCCGCTGCTGGATCTGCGGGTGCTGCTGGCCGGCACCTACACCAAGGCGCTGGTGCTGATGTCCTTCGCGTTCATGGCGATGCTCGGGTCGATGATCCTGCTGCCGTTGTATCTGCAGAAACTGCGCGAGCTGAGCCCGTTGGAGACCGGCCTGCTCGTGATGCCGGGCGGGTTGGCGATGGGTCTGCTCGGACCGACCATCGGGCGCCTGTTCGACCGGTTCGGCGGGCGCCTGCTGGTGGTTCCCGGGTCGATCGGGATCACCGCGGCGCTGGGCGGGTTCACCCAGATCTCGATGTCCATGCCGTACTGGCAGCTGCTCGGTCTGCACATCTTGCTGATGGTGTCGTTGGCCGCGACGTTCACCCCGGTGTTCACGCTCGGCCTCGGCGCGCTCCCGCAGCACCTGTACTCGCACGGCAGCTCCATGCTCGGCACCCTGCAGCAGGTCGCCGCGGCGTTCGGTACCGCGCTGGCGGTGACCGTGATGTCGGCGCGCGGCGATTCGCTCGTCGCCGCCGGCACCGACGCGATCACCGCGCACCTCGACGGCATGCGGTTGGCCTTCCTGGTGTCCGCCGTCTTGTCGCTGATCGTGATCGTCATGGCGTTGCTGCTCCCGAATCGGGCAGCCGCACACGATGAATCCGATGAGTCCGAAACCGCGGCCCCCGAATTGATCAAGGGCTGACCATAATTCGACACGAAACCCCCGGCTGTCACGCCGGGGGTTTCGTCGTTTACGCCGTAGATCTGCACTCTTTCACGGGATCCGCACCTAGTTCTAGCCGTCTATAAACGGTGCGGATCCCCGGAAAGAGTGCGGGTCTCGTCGGGTACTCATACTGCGGATTCCCCACCCGCGCAACCTGTTTCCCCACTTCAACTGGGGTTTCATCGAGGGGACGCCGCAGCTTAATCTCCGATCATCGGGATTATTCCGTCCCTTTGGAGGAGCTCAAATGCGTCATATCTTCCGCCGTGCCAGAGCCGGTCGCGTTATCGCCGTGGCCGCCGCTGTGCCCCTCGTTCTCTCGCTCTCCTTGGCCGGGTTCGCGCATGCCGACCCGAGCGCGCCGCCGGAGCGACAACTGGCCGAGTCCGTCCAGGCGCCGAACATCAAGCGGCACTTGCAGGAGTTCCAGAAGATCGCCGACGCCAACGGCGGCACGCGCGCCTCGGGCACCCCCGGTTTCGAGAAGTCCAGCGACTACGTGGCCGGAAAGCTGCGCGGCGCGGGCTACCAGGTGACGGTGCAGAAGTTCGACTTCCCGTTCTTCCAGGAGAAGTCGACGGCCGCGTTGGCGCAGGTCGCACCCGATGCCAAGACGTACAAGCCGACCCAGCCGAACAGCAGCCAGTTCGGCGATTTCGCCACCCTGACCTATTCGGGTTCCGGCGATGTGACGGGGACGGTCCAGGCCGTCGATCTAGTGCTGCCGCCGCCAGCGGCACCGGGTTCGACCTCCGGCTGTGAGGCGCAGGATTTCGCGGGCTTCACCGCGGGCAACATCGCCCTGATTCAGCGCGGCACTTGCACTTTCGCCGACAAGGCACGCAATGCGCAGACGGCCGGGGCCAAAGGCGTGATCATCTTCAACGAGGGTCAGCCCGGCCGTACCGACACCTTCACCGGAACCCTCGGCGGGCCCGGCATCACCGTGCCGGTGGTCGGTGCGAGCTTCGCCGTCGGCGAGGATCTGGCCTCCCCGGCGAACACGGTCGTACATCTGAAGACCGACACCGAGAGCACGACCCGCACAACCAGCAACATCATCGCGGAGACCAAGCGCGGCAACGCGGACAAGGTCGTGATGGCGGGGTCGCACCTCGACTCCGTGCTTGCGGGTCCGGGCGTCAACGACAATGGTTCCGGCAGTGCGGGTCTGCTCGAGGTCGCGCTGCAGGCGGCCAAGGTACCGACGAAGAACAAGGTCCGGTTCGCCTGGTGGGGTGGTGAGGAACTCGGTCTGCTCGGCTCCGACCACTACGTGACGAGCCTGCCCGAGGCGGACCGCACCAAGATCTCGGTCTACGCCAACTACGACATGATCGCCTCGCCGAACTTCTCGTACATGATCTACGACGGCAGTGCGGGACCGGCCGGTTCGGTCGACCTCGAGAAGAACCTGGCCAGCTACTTCGACTTGCTCCGCCTGCCGCACGTCCCCACGGCGCTGGACGGGCGCTCGGATTACGGCCCGTTCATGGCGGTCGGGATTCCGGTCGGCGGGTTGTTCACCGGTGCCGAGGGCATCAAGACGCCCGAGGAACAGAAGATGTTCGGCGGTCAGGCGGGCAAGGCTTACGACTCCTGCTACCACTCGGCCTGCGACACGATCAAGAACATCGATGACAAGGCGTTGGCCGTGAACACCGGGGCGATCGCCTACTCGCTCGCGAGCTTCGCGTTCTCCGATCACCCGCCGAGCCGGACCCCGGCCGCGAAGGTTGCTCCTGAGCAGCGCGGAAAGGTCCAGACTCAGCACGGCGGGTTCGTCATGTAAACGTCTGCGACTCAAGGCAACCCGGCGGGGCGATCACCTGCCGGGTTGCTTTTTGCCCTTCGCAGGTGGTTAGCCTCTAGCTCAGACATTTCGACGGCTTTGGAGGTTCTCGACCATGCAGGCATTGCCGGATCCTGTTTTCCAGCCAGCGGATTCGACCGCGGCAATGATGGATCTGATCGGCGGGAAACCAGGCGCATCAACGGTTTTCGGCGAGCCGGTCACGGTCGACGGCATCACCGTCATCCCCGTCGCACGCGCGGGCATCGCGTTCGGCGGTGCGGACGGCGGTGTCGGCGGTGGCGCTGATATACGCCCGCTCGGCTACCTCGAAATCCGGGACGGCGTCGCCCGCTACCACCCGATCCGTGATACGTGGGGCCACGTCGTCGTCCCGCTTGCGGCGCTGGCGGCCGGGCTTGCCGCGCCCTGGATGATCCACGCCGCGAGCAAATTCCGCCGCCCCCGGCGATAGCGCGACAAAGCAGTCATTTTGATCGGTTAAAGTACGCCCCTTCGAACGGGGGAGCATATGAACACCTGGCGCGAACTAGACCCGGCCATCCGGAAGGCGCTCATGCGCGGTGAGCCCGCCACCGATCCTGAGATCGATCGGATCGCGACGGCTCATGCCGAGAACGCGTTGAAGCGCTCGAAGGTCTGGTTGTACGTACTCGGCATCCCCGTCTGCCTGGTCGTGGGCGGGCTGCTGGGGTATCTCGCGGCCGCGACTGACACGCCGGTCTCGGTTCTCGTGCTGGTGATCATTGCGGGCACCCTCGGGGTGACCGTTGCCGTGAGCCGTCGCAAGCTCGCGCTGATCCGGCTCTTGAACGTCAGCCGGGGGTCGGTTCGGGAGCCGGTCATGCCGGGGTCGTCCGAGAGGCTGGAGGTCAGGGTGACGGTCGCGGGCTTGCTGCGGGCGACGGCTCCGTGGCTGGTCATGGTCGTTATGCTGCTCGCGGTGAGTGTGTTGGTGGCCAGTCCGTGGCTGACGGGTGTGGTGCTGGTCGTGGCCGTCCCGGTCATCGCGTACGTCGGCTACATACTTGTGGCCTGGGCGCTGCCGAAGCACGCGCAGCTTGTGCTCGACTCCGATGGCGTGCACACGCCGAAAAGCGGGGTGAGCGTCGGCTGGGAATCTGTCCGCGAGATCAGGGTCGTCCCGCTGCGCGCGACATCGCGAGACCCCCGGCAGGTGATCGCCTTCATCCTCTACGAAGACCAGGTGTACCTACGGCAGCTTCCGAGCTGGCAGAGATTCCTTGCCAGAAGAAACGTGAGGACTTTCCTGTCGCCAATGGTCACCGTGGACGGCTTGGCCGACAAGCCCATCGCGGAGATCGCCGCCTCAGCAGCTGCCCTGTCGGGCCTTCCGGTATCGATGACGTCACCAGCCGCATAGGGAATGCCCACGCGGCAGTGCGCATCATGTCAGCGCTGCCGCCACAAACCGCTACGGTGACGATCCCGGCAGTCACCCGCCGGACTACCCCTGCCTCGATGAGTCGTCAACCGCCTGACGACGCGCTATTGGTCGGTTGATCATGGGGAACTGGTGGCGGCTTCGTGCGAGAAGCCCCCGCCACCAGTTCCCCGTGATCACTTGTCCAGCAGTGCATCTCGGTCGGTTAGGTCGGTTGTCGGCGCAATCGCGCCGCTAACCACAGCACGACGCCGTAACCGAATGCCGCGTCGGCGTTGGAGACGAGGGCGCCGCTCGGGAAGACGATGGCGTGGCGCAGGCCCGCGTCGGACAGGGCGCGGATGCGGGTGAGGATCTCGGCGGGAGTGCCGATCATGAGCCATTCGTGCAGTACCTCGTCGGTGACCTCGGCGATCGCCTCCTGTACCTCGGTCTTGGTCAGCTGGTGCGGCAGTAGATCGATCAGGCCGCGGAAGCCTTCTCCGAAAGGATGTTTCACACCGCAGCGCGCCCATACCGCGTCCGGTGCGAGCAAGCCGAGGTAGCGGACGGCTTGGGCGCGCAGCAGTCGCCGGATACCGGCGGGGGTGCGCGCGGTGAGCATCGAGATCATCTGTGCGGGGACGATCGCCTCGGGGTCGCGTCCGGCGGCGCGGGCGGAGGTGTGCACCAGCTTCAGTCGTCGCTGGTACTCGTCCGGTGACATCGACTCCCATGGGTACCAGCCGTCGGCGTACCGCCCGGTCAGTTCGAGCATGCGTGGCCCGTGCGCGCCGAGCCATATCTGTGGCATCCGGTCCGGCGGTGCCTTCAAATCCATTGGCGCCCGGTCGATTCGGTAATACTTTCCGGCGAATTCGATGGATTCCGGTGCGGTCAGTGCCGTGCGGATAACCTGCAGTGCCTCCTCGAGGCGGCTGACCGGACGGTCCCAGGTGAATCCGTACGGATCGAGGTTCTCGGTCTCGCCGGATCCGAGTCCCAGGATGGGCGGCACCTTTGTCATATGCGCCAGCGTGAGAAACGTCTGCGCCAGCAGCACCGGATGCCTGCGGTGCGGATCGGTCACGCCGACCCCCAGCTGCACCTTTCCCGCCCCGGCGGCCAGATGGGCAAGCAGCGGCGCGTAATCGAACTGCTCGTCGGGGCTGTTGACCACCTTCGCCTGCGGGGTGAAGTCGCTGTCCCAGATGGCTCGCGGAAACACGCTGATCAAATGATCCGGCGCCAGCACCGAATCCAGTCGGCCGAGTCGGGCCATCCGCACCACGAAACGCGCGGCGCCCAGCGGGGGATTGACACCGGCCATAGCGCCGACGGCGAATGATCGCGAACTGTGCGAGTCCGGCATGGGGTCCCCTCTCGACCGGCATGCCCGCGTCGGGCATCCACCGATTGTCCCGTCGACCCCAGCTCGCGTCCGCTGATTCCGTCGGGTTGATCAACTACGCGTACCCATTGTGCGTGAACGCATCAGGGCGCGCAGTCCGACTGAAGTTCTTGCGGCGGTGCGGCGTACGCTTCCGTCGAAGCGGTGGTGCAGGCAGGCCAATTCGCCCGATAATTGCCGTCGAATCGGCACTGGTGGAAGACCGGTCCGGCCGACAATGCTGGAAGGATGTACGTCCCCGAACATTTCGCTGCCGACGAGCAGGCCGTATCCGAGCTGCTCACCGAGCACGGCGCCGCCGATCTGATCACCGCGACATCGGACGGCATGGTCGCCACCATGCTGCCGTTCGTCTACGACCACGGCGCGCGGACGTTGCGCGGTCACCTCGCCCGCAACAACGATCAGTGGCGGCGGCCGGTGATCGGCGAGGCACTGGTCATCGTGCGCGGTCCAGACGCATACGTTTCGCCGGCCTGGTATCCGAGCAAGGCCGAACACGGGCGTGCGGTGCCCACCTGGAACTACGTCACCGCGCACGTCTACGGGCGGCTCACCGTGCATGACGATCCGGTTTGGGTCGAACGGCTCGTCCGCGACCTGACCGAACGTCACGAGGTCGGGCGGGCGCAAGCATGGTCCGTGGACGACGCGCCGCCACGGTTCATCGCGGGGCAATTGCGTGCCATCGTCGGGGTCGAATTGGCGATCACGCGTGTCGAGGCCAAGTTCAAGCTCAGCCAGAATCGGTCCGCCGCCGACATCGACGGCGTGATCTCGGGGTTGACCGCCGACGGACGCGACGACGTGGCCGGTGCCGTGCGGCGAGCGCGCACGGCCTGAGCCCGTAGCAGCACAGGCTATTCGGGCATGAAGCTGGGGATGTCTATGTCGTCGTCCGAGTCTGTGCGACATGTCCTGCATGCCCAGTCCGGCGAGTCGGGGGTGATGACGCAGCCGCCCAAAACGATCTCGCCGCGCTCGGCGCGGTCGAATGAGATGCTGGAGGGGTAGCCGTACATGATGGGGGTCATCGCTGCGCCGCATTTGGGGCACAGTGGACGATCGGTGTTCTGCTCTGTCATGTGGACACTCTTGCAGCGGTGCCGGGCATTCGGTAGTGCTGCTTGGCAGTCGGTGTGAAGCATGTTGGCAGACAGCATCATTGGGGTATTGGCTGGGCCAAGCTGTGCAGGTTCCATTCGGTCCGGAGCGAGGCAGTTTCGCCCGTCCGCCGCAGTCCAAAGTTGGTCTCGGCGACGAGGTTTCGGCTAAGACTCAGGGGCGCAGCGGCGTAGCGCGCGTTCTGTTCATCTACGCGGGCAATATCGCGGTCCCGCTGCTCGATCCGGAGGATCAGGGGGCACGCCGACCGGCTCGCCGCGGTGCTCGGCGACTGCACGGCCGCGGCGATCCGCACTGTCGGCGCCGCGGTGGGCGGTGAGCGCGGCATCGAAAGCGGTTGGGATTTCGCTCATTACGACATTCGTGGCCACTACTGAACGATCGGGCGGCCGTGCGCGATCAGCAGTTTCAGGATTTAGCTGCCGGGTTCGCGCGCACGTGCGAACGCACCCCTTGCAGGCCGAACAGGATGAGAAGCTCGACCACACCACCGTCGGCGCTGCCGAGCCAGTGCGGCAAGGATGTATCGAATTCGGCTGCCTCACCGGGCGATAACGTCATGTCGCGCTCGCCGAGCACCAGGCGCAGGCGGCCGTTGAGCACATAGAGCCATTCGAAGCCCTCGTGTGTCTGCGGTGTCGGATCGAGCGGTGTCGGCGTCGCGGGGATGATCATCTTGAACGACTGCGTGCCGCCCGGCCGCCTGGATAGCGGGATGAAGATCATCCCGAATCGCTTGATCGGTTTCAGGTGGATGCGGGGGTCGCCGGTGCGTGGGGCGCCGACGAGGTCGTCCAACGGGACGTCGTAGGTACGGGCCAGCGGTAGCAGCAATTCCAGGGTTGCCCGGCGCTGACCGCTCTCCAGTCGGGACAGGGTGCTCTCCGAAACTCCGGTCGTCGCCGCGAGGTCGGCGAGGGTGATGCCGCGGTCGCGCCGCAGCGCACGCAGGCGCGGCCCCACCAGGTCGAGCACGTCTTCGGTTTCGTGGCCCACGCGACCATCTTGCCAGAACCGCAAGTTTTCGTGCCACATCGTGGTGCGTCTGGCGAGACTGGGGAAGTCCCGACAGAAGGAGCCCCGATGAGCACCACCGATGCGGTCGCGTTCTGGGACGGCGTCTACGCGAGCCGTCCGTCCGCCACCGACCCGCGGCCGAATGATCTTCTCGCCGAAACGGTTTCAATCCTGCCGCCGGGCCACGTGTTGGACCTGGGCTGCGGCGACGGCGGCGACACGTTGTGGCTTGCCCGCCGAGGGTGGCGGGTCACCGCCGTCGACATCTCGGCCGTTGCGGTCGAGCGACTCGCCGGTCTTACCCGCGCGAGCGGTCTGGGGGACCGGGTCGTCACCGAGCGACATGACTTGGGCAAGTCCTTCCCGCAGGGCCGATTCGACCTGATCAGCGCCCACTACCTGCACACCTCTTTCGACCTGGACCGGGCAACCGTCCTGCGCGCGGCCGGGCTCACGCTGCGACCGGGCGGGCTGCTGCTGGTCGTCGACCACGGCTCGACCGCGCCGTGGTCGTGGAACCAGGACCCCGACATTCGGTACCCGAGCCCACAGGAGGTCGCTGCGGGCATCGACCTGGACCCGACGACCTGGACGGTCGAGCGCGCGGAGGCACCCCGCCGGATCGCGACCGGCCCGGGCGGGCACACCGCCGAGGTCACCGATCACGTCCTGCTCATCCGCCGCACCGCCTGACCCCCTCCCGACGAAGGAGACCACCATGCCCACCACCTTCCGCCGTAGCGACACCCCGCCGCCCCGAACCGGAAGCAGCGAGACCGCGATCCTGCGCGGATTCCTCGACTACCTCCGGATCTCGATAGCCGCGAAGGTAGACGGCGCCCCCGAACCACAGGTCCGAACTGCCGCGGTCCCGTCGGGCACAAACCTGCTCGGCCTACTCAACCACTTGACTTTCGTCGAACGCGCAACGTTTCTCGGCGACAAAGTCACCGACTGGCAGGCAACGTTCCAGGCGTCACCAGCGGACAGCGTGGCCGATATCCTCGCCCGCTACCAGGAGACCGTCGCGCGCGCGAACAAGATCCTCGACGGATGCCCCGACCTCGCCGCACCCATCCCTCGCCCAGGATCGCAAACCCGCGCCCCCAGCATCCGCTGGGCCCTCACCCACATGATCGAGGAAACCGGCCGCCACGCAGGTCACGCCGACATCCTCCGCGAACTGATCGACGGCACGACCGGCCGCTGACTCCAAAAACCTTCCCTGCGAAGGGAACCCATGTCCACCACATCACCGCCGTCGTAGCCTGACGCCGTCCGATTCGCGCGCTGACTCCAAACACCTTTCTCGCCAATGGAACCCACGGCCGCCGCATCGCGACCGTGCGTCGCGCACCGTTCGACTTCGAGCGTTGACTATGCACCTCCTCCGCGACAAGCACCCGCCGTCCGCCGCCGTCGTCTCGCGACGCCTTCCGTTTCGCGCGTTGGGTCCAAAAACCCTGGCTACGAAAGGAACCCGCGGTCATCGCACTCCGGCCGTCATCGCCTCTGATTCACGTACTGACTCCGGACAGTCTCTATGACAGGAAACTATGATTACCGCACCACGGCCGACGTCGCGCCGCCCTCTCCGATTCGCGCGGGAGCTGGCGGCAGTCATGTTCACCGCTCTACTCACAATTGGTGCTGCGGCCTGTGGCACGTCAGATGCGGACGTTCCCGGGTATGCCGTTGCTACTCAGAGTGACCCGCAGTTCAAGAGCACCTTTCGGCACGAGTTTGCTGATGTTGATGGTGTTCGAATGCACTATGTGACCGGGGGGAGGGGTACGCCGGTGGTGTTGATACATGGTTGGCCGCAGACGTGGTTTGGGTGGTGGCCGGTTATGCCTGCGCTTGCTGAGCGGCACACTGTTTATGCGGTGGATCTTCCTGGGCTTGGGGACAGTGCCGGGTCGCCGACGGGGTATGACAAAGCCACGCTTGCGCGGTATGTGCACGCGCTGATCGCTGATCGGCTCGGGTTGCGTGACGCGCGTGTTGTCGGGCATGACTTCGGTGCTGCGGTGGCGTTCGAGTATGCCGCTCAGTTCCCCGCCGAAACCGCTCGGCTCGGCTACCTCGATCTGCCGCTGCCAGGGCCCGCGATCGATGCGGCCACCTATCGCTCGCTGAGCTGGCATATTGCCTTCCACTCGCAACGGAAGGTTCCCGAGGCGGTGGTCGGTGACAATGTCCGCGAGTATCTGGCGCTGTTCTATCCCCAGGTTTCGTTCGGCGGCACGGCGTTCGGTGGCACCTCGGACCGGTCCCCGTTCACCGACGCCGAGATCGACGAGTACGCCCGGACCTATCGTCGCCCCGAGGTGCTGTCGGGCGGCTTCGAGCTCTACCGTGCCCTCGACAAGGACGTTCGCGACACCGTGGCGGCGGCACCGACCAATGTCCCGACTCTGCTCATGTCCGCCCAGGGCCAACTCGACTCGATCCGGGCCACCGCGGCCCCGCGCATGACCAACATCGTCCGCGCCGTGGACGTGCCGAACGCGGGTCACTGGCTCGTAGAGGAAAACCCCAAGTTCGTCGCCACAGAGTTGCTGAACTTCCTCAACGAATAAGGCACCGAACGGGACATGGCGGCGGCAAAACGCGAGAAAAGCCGCCGTCATGTCCCGTTCGATGATTAAACTCGCGTTTTCGGTAAGCGAGGCTTACAGAGTTTTTCAGTGCGACTTCATTATCAAATGTCGTTGCGACATTGTCGGCAAGAGTCGGTAAGAATGCGTCCCATGATAGGGACTGCGCCCGGTGGATTGATGGTGCGGCAGGCCGACTCGGCGGACCCGGAAAACCGCGTGCGGTCCGCGCGCGCGAGGTTCCGGCCTGATGTCGAGGGGCTGCGCGCTGTCGCGGTGCTTGCCGTCGTTGTCTTCCATGTCGGCGTGCTCGGTGTCGGCGGCGGATTTGTCGGTGTTGACGTCTTTTTCGTGATTTCCGGCTTTCTCATCACCGGAATGCTGTGGCGTGAAGTGGCGGCCACCGGCACGATAAGACTCGCACGGTTCTATGGCGCGCGGGCCCGCAGATTGTTGCCTGCCGCTGGCATTGTCTTGGTCGCGACGGCGGTCGGTGCTGCGGTGTTGCTGCCGCCATTGCAGGCGCGCGCTGTTCTCGGTGACGGGATCGCGAGCGCGTTGTACGCGGGCAACTATCGGCTCGCGCTCAACGGCACGGACTACCTCAATGCCGACGCACCGCCCTCACCGTTCCAGCACTACTGGTCGCTGGGCGTGGAGGAGCAGTTCTATCTGCTGTGGCCCGCGCTGATCATCGGGGTCGCCTGGTTCGCGCATCGTCGGCACAGGGCCGGAGCCGACGCCTCGCCCGTCCCGTATCTGCTTGTGCTCGCGCTGGTCGCCGCGGCCTCGTTCGCGGTTTCGCTGAACTGGACGCGCACCCTGCCGCCGTGGGCGTTCTTCGCACTGCCCGCCCGCGCGTGGGAACTGGCCCTCGGCGGCATCGTCGCGCTCTCGGTCCCGGTCTGGCGGCGGTTGCCGGAATCGCTGGCAACGGTCGCCGGATGGCTTGGGCTGGCATTGATTGTGTTGGCCTGCACCCGATTAGACGGGCGGACACCATTTCCCGGCACGGCGGCGCTGCTGCCGGTCCTCGGCGCGGCACTGGTCATCGCCGCAGGCTGCGCCGGGACCCGCTGGGGCGTCGGTCGAGCGCTGTCGGTGACGCCGCTGCGGTCACTCGGCCGCCTTTCCTACTCCTGGTATCTGTGGCACTGGCCGGTGCTGCTGCTCGCGCCGCGGCTGCTCGGGCACAGCCTCGATGCGGTCGGCGCGGTGGGCGCGGTCGTGACGGCCGGTGGCCTCGCGATGCTCACCCTGTGGTTCGTCGAGGATCCCGTCCGGTTCGCGGCACCGTTGCGGCGTTCGGCGGGCTGGAGCCTCGCCAGCGGTGGCGTCGTCACCGCGGTCGCCGTCGGCGTCGGGGTGGGGTTGCTGGTGTTCGTGCCCGTCCCGGTCGGTCATGGGGCGGCGGCCGAGGCCCTCACGGTCATGGCGGCACCCGCGCCACCGTCGGAAGCCGTCGATCCGCACGACGCGGCGGTGCGGCAGGTGACCGCGCAGGTGCAGGCCGCCATCGCGGCATCGGTTGAGCCGCATGCCGTTCCGTCGAATCTCTCCCCGGCCCTCGCCGACGCGCCGGGCGATAAGGCGGCGGTATTCGGAAACGGTTGCGTGCGTTCATGGCTCGACCTCGGACAGCCCGAGTGTGTCTCAGGCGATCCCGCTTCGCCCACTACGGTGGCACTGGTGGGGGATTCGCATGCGGCGATGTGGAGCCCGGCCTTCGAGCAGGTCGCCGAGCAGCGGCAGTGGCGGTTGGAGACGCTGAGCAAGGTCACCTGTCCGCTGATGGAACTGCCCATCACCAGCCCCTACCTGGGCCGGGAGTACACCGAATGCGTGCAGTGGCGCCACCAGATCCTGGCCAGGTTGCAGGCCGAGCATCCACGGCTGATCGTGCTGAGCATGTCCCGGCGCTACGGCGGCGACTTCGGATTCACCACCTACGACCAAGCCTGGATCGACAGCCTGTCCCGCCTGACCACGCAGCTACGCGCTACCGGTGCGAATGTCCTTGTCCTAGGACCGATTCCGGACCCGCACAGCACCGCGCCGACCTGCGTGTCCGACCATCTCGACGACGCGCTGGCCTGCGCGCCGACGCGCCAGGTCGCCGTGAACGACGCGGGCATCGCCGCCGAGCGGGCCGCGGCGACGGCGGGCGGTGGTCAGTACGTCGACCTCACCGACCTGTTCTGTACCGCCGACCGCTGCCCACTCATCAACCGCAACAACCTGATCTACCGCGACGACAACCATCTGACGGTCACCTACGCCAAGGCCCTCACCCCGGTCGTCGCCGCGCTGGCCGACCGCGCACTCGGCTGAGCCTCAGCGGTCTCCTCGTTCGAGGTCGGCCCGCAAGTATTCGGCGGTGACCGACCGCTTGTCCGACGTGAGTTGCTGTGGGGTGCCTTCGAATAGCACCTGACCACCATGGCGACCCGCGTCCGGCCCGAGGTCGATCACCCAGTCGGCATGCTTGACGACTTCGAGGTCATGCTCGACGACGATGACCGTATTCCCTTCGTCGACAAGGCGATCGAACAGGGCGAGCAACCGGTCGACGTCGGCCATGTGCAGGCCGGTCGTCGGTTCGTCGAACACGAAGACGCTGCTGGTGTCCTGGAGCCGGTGCGCGAGCTTGAGGCGTTGCCGCTCGCCACCCGACAGCGTCGAAAGCGGTTGGCCCAGCGTCAGATACGCCAACCCGACCTCCTGGAGCATGGCGAGCTTGCCGGTCACCTTCTCCTCGGTGAAGTAGGACAGGCTCTCCTCGACGGTGAGCGCCAGCACTTCGGCGATGTTCTTGCCGCGCAACGTCTTCGAGAGTGCCTCTGGGTTGTATCGGCTGCCCTCGCACACCTCGCAGATCACGGTGACCGGGTCCATGTAGGCGAGGTCGGTCTCGATGACGCCGCGCCCCTTGCAGGCCGGGCAGGCACCGGTGGAGTTGAAGCTGAACAGTCCGGGATCGGCGTCGTTGGCCTTCGCGAACAGGGTGCGGACGGTGTCCATGATGTCGACATAGGTCGCGGGCGTCGAGCGCGAGGAGATGCCGATACCCGACTGGTCGACCATCACCGCATCCGGGTGCTGTTCGGCGAAAGCGCCGGAGATGAGCGAACTCTTGCCGGAGCCCGCCACGCCGGTCACCGCGGTGAGCACACCGGCGGGGATACGCACGGAGACGTCCTGCAAGTTGTTCAGCTTGGCATTCTCGATGTTCAGCGAGCCCGTGGCCGCGCGGACATCTTCCTTCAGGCCGGTGTGCTCACGGAGCCTGCGACCGGTGAGCGTGTCGGCGCTCAGGAGCTTCCGGTACGTCCCTTCGAACACGATCTCGCCGCCGTGCGAACCGGCGCCGGGGCCCATGTCGACGATGCGATCGGCGACGGCCATCACGTCCGGGTTGTGTTCAACGACGAGCACGGTGTTGCCGTTGTCGCGCAGCACACCGAGAAGTTCGTTGAGCCGGTGCACATCTCGCGGATGCAGGCCGACGCTCGGTTCGTCGAAGATGAACGTCAGATCGCTCAAGCTGCTGCCGAGGTGGCGCACCGTCTTGAGCCGCTGGCCCTCGCCGCCGGACAGGGTGGAGGTCTCGCGGCCGAGACTGAGGTAGCCGAGCCCGATCGACTCCAACCGCTCCAGCGCCCTGGTCGCGGCCTCGACGACGGGCTTGGCGACCCGATCATCGATGTGCCCAAGCTCGACGATCAGTTCGCTCACTTCCATGGCCGCGTAGTCGGCGATGTTCTTGCCGTTGATCTTCGACGCGAGTGCGGCCTTGTTGAGCCGCCCGCCGCCGCACACCTCGCAGGTGCCGGTCCGCACGACCAGCTCAACGTCCTTGCGCTCCTTCTCTTTCAGCGCGTCGAGGCCGTTCTTGAGGTAGCGCCGATTGAACCGGACGACAATACCCTCGTATTCATTCGAATGCGTGACGTCCTTGCCGGGGCGCCTGACTTTGAAACCCCCGCCGTGCAGCAGCTTTTCCCATTCCTCCTCGGTGAACTCCTGCAACGGCTTGTCGGGATCGAACACGCCGGATTGGGCGTAGGTAATCCACGGATAGCCGCCGACGGCGAACAACGGCGACGTAATGGCGCCCTCGTTCAGCGACTTCTTTTTGTCGAGGAGCAGGTCGAGGTCGAGTCGCGCGGTGCGGCCGAGCCCTTCGCATTCGGGACACATGCCCTGCGGAACGTTGAACGAGTACATGGTCGACTCGCCCGCACTGGGTTTTCCGTGCCGCGAGAACAGCACGCGCAGAATCGGATTGATCTCGGTCATGGTGCCGACGGTCGATCGGGAACTGCCGCCGATCTGTCGCTGGTCGACCACGATCGCGGTGGACAGATGCGACATGCCCTCGGCGTGCGGGCGCTCGTACTTCGGCAGCCGGTTGCGGATGAACCAGGGGAAGGTCTCGTTGAGTTGGCGCTGCGACTCGACCGCGATCGTGCCGAAGACCAGCGACGACTTTCCGGAACCCGAGACACCCGTGAAGACGGTCAGCCGCCCCTTCGGGATCTCCAACGACACGTTCTTCAGGTTGTTCTCTCGGACGCCTTGCAGCGTAATACTGTCGTTCGCGCGCCGTCCGCCTCGATCCGACATACCCACTCCCCTCAGCGTGATCCCAACTAGTTTCCAAATGGAAATTATATCATTACGCGCACCGAGTAGTCGGATACCCACTCGGCGAGGCGAATCGGGGTTTCGTTGTATAGCCCCCTTTCCGGCATGGACGAGGCACGGTCGACCGGCGCGTTGAGGTGCTTATCGATCGCGTCGAGGTCGAACAGTCGCAACGCCGGTGCGCTCGGCTCGGCGACAATCTTGCCGAGTATCTGCTTGATCGCCCGGTCATAGCCGGAATCCTGGGTGGAGGGATACGGTGCCTTGCGGCGTTTCACAATCGATTCCGGCAATAGGTCCGCAGTAGCGGCGCGCAAGAGGCTCTTCTCCCGTCCGTCGAACGTCTTCATCGACCACGGCACATTGAACACATACTCGACCAGACGATGGTCGCAGAACGGAACACGAACCTCGATCCCGCTGGCCATGCTCAACCGGTCCTTGCGGTCCAGCATCACCGGAAGCCACCTGGTCAGATTCAGGTGGCTCGCGATCCGCATCCGCCGGTCGTGTCCGGTCTCGCCGGCCAGGTGCGGAACTTCGCGCAGAGCCGTGTCGTACTGATCGGCGATGTACTCCGAAAGGTTCAGCTGCGCAATCAGATCGGGATCAAGGAAGGCCGTTGACTGCTCGATCACGGACCGCTCGCCGAGTGCGTGCCAGGGAAAGGTGTTGGCCTGCACGGCTTTCTCGTCGTGGAACCACAGGTAGCCGCCGAAGACCTCATCCGCGGATTCGCCGGAAAGCGCGACGGTCGACTGCTCCCGTACCGCTTTGAACAACAGATAGAGCGACGGGCCGAGATCGCCGTCGCCGTAGGGGAGATCCCAGGCCCGCGACACCGCCGACCGGACGTTCGGGGCGACCAAATCCGCGTTGTTCAACAAGATCGTCTGATGGTCGGTGCCGACGTGGCGCACCAACTCCTCCGCGAACGGCTGGTCCGGCGCCTCACGCAGCGGCTCCGACGCGAAGTTCTCCACCTGTCCTTCGAAATCCACCGAGAAGCTGCGGATGCGCGCATCCCCGGCGAGCCCGCGCTGCGCGATCGCGGTCAACGCGCTGGAATCCAAACCGCCGGACAGCAGGGTGCACAGCGGAACATCGGCGACGAGTTGGCGAGAGACGATGTCTTCCAACAGCTCTCGGATCTTGCCGACGGTCGTGGGGATATCGTCGGTGTGCGGCCGGGATGTCAGCTGCCAGTACTTCTGCTCGGTCCGCCGACCGGCGCGAACCCGAAGAACGTGTCCGGGACGAACCTCGTACATGCCTTGCAGCGGTGTCTGCCCGGGAACGCGAACAAAGGACAGAATGTCGCGCAGCCCATCGAGCGTCACGACCGCTCGGCTCTCCGGA
The DNA here is from genome assembly GCF_045040275.1 of Nocardia sp. NBC_01499. Classification (NCBI taxonomy): domain Bacteria; kingdom Bacillati; phylum Actinomycetota; class Actinomycetes; order Mycobacteriales; family Nocardiaceae; genus Nocardia; species Nocardia sp. NBC_01499. The sequence goes on from NZ_CP109426.1 coordinate 9,476,027, forward strand.
TGGGCGAGAATCGCTTTCGGCTCGGACCCGAAGAGGACGCCGTTCGCGGTGGGGTAGTAGAACAGCGGCTTGATGCCCAATCTGTCCCGGTACAACAGCAATTCGTCGACGCGGCTGTCCCAGATCGCGAAGGCGAACATGCCGTTCAGCCGTCCGACGAAGTCCACGCCCCACTCCAGGTACGCCCGCAAGACGACCTCGGTGTCGCTCCTGGTCGCGAAGCGGTGACCGTGCGCCGTGAGTTCGTCGCGCAGTTCGGTGAAGTTGTATACCTCACCGCTGTAACTGATCCCGGCCATCGGTGTCCCGTCGGGCAGCGTCTCCGGCGTGACCATCGGCTGCTTGCCGCCCTCGAGATCGATCACCGAGAGCCGCCGATGCCCTAGGGCGCAATGCGGACGCAGCCACATCCCCTCGGCATCCGGGCCACGAAATGCCATGGTGTCCACCATTTTCTGGACAACTCGGCGCTCGGCGGTGAGATCACGATCGAAATCTACCCAACCGACGATTCCACACATCGTCCTGTCCTTTCGATGTCGTCTCTCACGCGAGGGTCGCCCACACCGTCTTCGGTTCCAGATACGCGTCGAGCCCGGCACGTCCCATTTCCCGGCCGACGCCCGAGGCCTTGGCACCGCCGAACGGGGCGGCCGGATCGCCCGGCGCCCGGGACAGGAACTTGCGGGCCGCTAGGCCCACGGTGCTACCCGAGGTATCCACGAAGTCCTCCCGGTCCGCGTCAGAAGCGGTCGATGACGGTGATGCCGCTGGTGCTGAAATCGCTCATCGCGGAAGGGGCTCGCGCGGCGCGAGTGGGGCGCCGCACTCGACGATTTGTGCCGCTCGCATGCTCGCTCCCTCAGGAGATGCGGATGGGCAGGGTGTCGAGCCCCCGGGTGATGTTGTTCGGTGTCCGGTGCGGGTCGCCGGCGAGTTCGAGGGTGGTCGCTCGTTTGGCGAGTGCGACGAACAGCGCGTTCGCCTCCATCGAGGCGAGGGTGCGGCCGGGGCAGTTGTGCACGCCGAAGCCGAAACCGACTGTGTCCGTTGGGTTTCGGTCCGCTCGGAACTCGTCGGGGTCGGGGTACTGGCGCTCGTCCCGATTGGCCGCGCCATAGGAGAGCAGGACCCTGGCGCCCTCGGGAATCGTCACACCGTCGATGTCCATGTCGGCGGTGGTGACCCGGGAGAAGGACTGGATCGGTGTCTCCATCCGGATGCCCTCCAGGAAAGCCCCTGGGACGAGGTCGGGGTCTTCTCGAATTGCCTTCCACTGCTCCGGATTTCGGGCAAGCAGCCACAGGGTGCTCGCCACCCCGGCGATGGTGGTGTCCAACCCGGCGCAGGCGTAGGCACTCATGGTCATCAAGGCTTCGTTCTCGCTGATCTCGCCGCGATCGGCTGCCTCCCAGACGATTTGGCCGAAGCTGTCGGGGAGCAGTTTGTCCGGGGTCGCGTCGGTGACCAGGTACTGCATGAGTGCCTGCACGTCGGGGAAAGTCGAGAGCTGACGCTCACCCGGCGGTCCGAAGTAATTGAACGCGCCGAGCGCCCAGACCAGGATCTTGTCCCGCTGTTCGTCGCGCGGGAAGCCGATCAGGTCCATCACGAGGTCAACCGGCAGCTTGGCCGCGAAATCGGTGACACCGTTGAACTCTTCGCGCGCCATCAGCTCATCGACGAGGTCATCGGCGAGCTGCTCGATACTGTCGGCGACCTGGCGCACGTATTTGGGGCGCAGGGCGTCGTCGAGCACCCTGCGCAGCGCCTTGTGCCGGGGCGGGTCCATCGAGAGGATCGAGCCGTCGGACAGCTCGTTGGCGGTCGGATTCATCGCGATGCCCTGGGCGGAGCTGAACCCTTCCCAGTCGACGAGCGCCGCGCGTACCTGCTCGTAGCGGAACAGGCCGTACATATCGTGTTCGGTCAGATAGGCGACGGGCCCGACGTCGCGCAGTTTCTTGAAGTAGGGGGCCGGGTCGAGGAGTGCTTCGGTCGAGAAGACGTCGATGTCGGTCTCGATGGCGGAGATTGTCATGGTCACGACGTGGCCTCCTCCCTGGCCGCAAGGTCGTAGAAGCAGAGGCGAGGCCCGGCTTCCGGTCGGGTGTACATGCGGCGGCAGGTCAGCTCGGACTTCTCGAACACGTCGAACCAGGCGGAACGGTCGCGGGGCAGTCCCTGGCCGGTCAGTACGTGGATGAGGAAGAAGTCGTCGTCGTTTTCCCTGCTGTCATAACGGATTTCGGGCTCGCCGACCAGCAGGATCTTCAGCTCGGGGAAGGTCGAGGAGATCTCGTTCAGCAGGTCGATGACGGCTTGCTCGCCGTGCCGGAAGTGTTCGTGCAGCGCGCTCATCATGCACAGCCCGTCGGCCTCGAAGCATTCCTTCGGCCAGGTCTTCGGTGCGAAGGCGTCGCCGACGACGAACTTGACCCGATCCGCCACGCCCGAGGTGCGCGCGTGCTCGTTGGCCACCGCGACGGCGTCGGCATCGATGTCCAGGCCGATACCGGTCAGCGAAGGGTCGCGCAGGCAAGCGTCGACTACCAATTGCCCGCCGCCGCAACCGATGTCGAGGATGCGCGTGACGTTGCGGCCACGCATGGCGGTCAGCAGTGTCGGTGTATGGAAGGCGGAGAACAGGGTGTCGCAGTGGGCACCGAGCTTGCCGCCGTCGCGGATCACGTCCTTGCCGTAGACGGCCTTGCCGGTGAGCAGATCGCCGGTCCTGCTGGTGACCATGCCGTACGCGTCGACGTAGACGCCGAGGCGGGCCAGGGACACATCGGTGGTGAGGAACTCGCCGAGCCGGGTCAGGAAGAACTCCTCGCCTCGGGTTTCGAGGATGCCTCGATTGACCAGGTAGCGCAGGAAACCGGGTCCCATATCGGGGTCGATTCCGGCCAGCAGGCCGTCGTCGGCCCGGCGTGGGCCGGACCGGAGCCGCGCAAGCAGTGGGGTGTCGGCGATCGCACGTACCGCGTGGCAGACGTGCATCGCACTGATCATCTCGGGCAGGTCGGACAGGGTGAACGCCTGCCACTCCCTGCGTTGCTGCTCATCGGTGAGTTCGATGATCTCCGGCTGGTGCTCGGTGGTCGTCATCGTTGTTCCTTTCGAAAAATATTGTTGCCCAGCGCTATTCGGCTACCGCGTAGGCGTGGCGGCCGCGCGGGCTCGCCGCGGCCCTGACGAACTCCGCGTCGTCGGTGAACCCGGCCGCGCAGACCCGGCCCAGCGAGTACGCGGGCACGAGGTCGACCTCGTGGCCGCGCTGTTCGAGCTGCTTGACCACAGCCGGATCGCAGGTCTCCTCGGCAACCAGGACGCCGGGCCGGTGCGCGTGCGGAGTGAACGACGCGGGGACCTGGTCGGTGTGGAAGGCGGTGGTTTCGGTCGCGGCCTGGAAGTCGAGCCCGAAGTCGGCGACATTGAGGAAGAACTGCAAGGTCCACTGGTCCTGCCGGTCGCCACCGGGGGTGGCGAACGCGACGTACGGACGCCCGTCGCGCAGGACAACACTCGGGCTGAGCGTCGTCCGCGGCCGCTTGCCGGGTGCTAGCGAGTTCGGGTGTCCCTCGGCGAGGTAGCCGCACTGCCCGCGGGTGCCGAGCGGGAAGCCGAGGCTCGCGATCGCGGGCGAACTCTTCAGCCATCCACCACTCGGCGTGGCGGCGACCATGTTGCCGTGCCGGTCGACGGCGGTGACGGTGACGGTGTCGCCCTTGGTCGTGGTCTCTTGGAGGATCGTCGGTAATCCGTTGCGCAGCTGGGACATCCACTCCGTCTCGGCCGCCGGGTAGTCCGGCTCGGACCGATCGGGAATGAACGAGGTGCGCCCACCCGGCGAACCAGGCCGCAGGGTCAGGTCGGCGCGGTCGCCGACCAGTGCGCGCCGCTGCCGGTTGTAGTCCTCGTCGAGCAGCCCGGCGATCGGCACGTCGCTGAAGTTGGGATCGCCGTACCAGGCCTCGCGATCGGCCATCGCGAGCTTCGTGCACTCCGTCACGGTGTGCAGGTAGTCGGCGCTGCCCTGGCCCATCTTCTGCAGATCGAATCCGTTCAGCAGCGCGATCTGCTGCAGGAACACCGGACCCTGCGACCACGGTCCCGGCTTGAAGACCTGGTACGGACCGTAGCCGTGACTGGGCGCGGTCTCGACGGTCGCCTGCCAGTCGGCGAGGTCGGCCGCGGTCAGCAGGCCGCGGTGCCGCCTGCCGGTGGCGTCCAACATCGGTCCGGTGGCGAGGAATTCGGTGATCTCCTCGGCTACGAAGCCCTTGTAGAAGGCGTCGTGCGCGGCCTGGATCTGGGCCTCGCGGTCGGTCGACGCGGACTCCGCCGCCTTGATCAAGCGCTGATAGGTGTTGGCGAGCGCGCGATTACGGAAGCGGCTGCCCGCGGCGGGCGCGGTGCCACCCTGCAGATACGTCTTGGCTGACCCGGTCCACTCCTCGCGGAACAGCGGGGCGAGCACGTTGATGGCCCGCGCGGTCTCCGGCAGCAGCGGAAAACCGTTGTCCGCGTAGCCGATCGCGGGTTGCAGGACATCCGCGAGGCGCATGGTGCCGAACTCGGCGAGTAGCCGCATCCAGCCGCCGAATGCGCCTGGCACGCAGGCGGGCAACAGGCCCGACCCCGGGATGCTGCTCAGTCCGAGATCGCTGAAGGTATCGATGCTGACCGCACGCGGCATCGGGCCCTGACCGCAGATCGCTTGCACATCATCGCTTTTCGCGCGATGCGCGACGATCGACAGGTCACCGCCCGGCCCGTTGAAGTGCGGTTCGACGACCTGGAGCACGAATCCGGCGGCGATGGCGGCATCGAAGGCGTTGCCGCCGTTCGCCAGAATTCTCATGCCCGCGGCGGAGGCGAGCCAATGGGTGCTCGCGACGGCACCGGTGGTCCCGGTCAGCTCGGGCTTGGATGGAGGCATGCGGCTACTCCTCTGATTCTGAATGCGTATTCGGAGGTCGTTGAACGAGTGCGAAATCGACGGTTTACTCCGGCGAAAAGCGGTTACTCGTCTTGGAAGATTTTCTGACCGGTGGCGAGGATGGCGCTCGGGTCGTACCGTGATTTCGCGGCCCGGAATGCCGACCATTTGTCGCCGTAATGGGTGCGCCAGTCCTGCGCGGTGAGGCGAAGTGAGCCGATCGGATAGAGCACGGCGCCATACTGTTTGCGCGCGTGGGCGAGCATTCGCTCGTTACGGTCGAGCATTTCCTCGATGAATTCCGGATCGATGCCAGGCGCCTCGGCGACGGTGTTGATATCGAGGACGAACACCCAGTCGGATCCGTTCGCCTCTGGCACCGGGGGATAGGGCCTGGTCATGTGCGAGCGCCGCTGCGGGTAGAGCAGGCTGATGCCGTATGGCCCGATATCGCGCGCGCTGAGCTGCGACTGAACCTCGGCGACATAGTCTTCGACGACGGCGCCGGACAACCACACGTCGTACCACGGCTTGACGAGCCGGTCCCAGTTCACCGTTTCCCGCATGCCGTCGACGAGCGTGTCGATCTTGTACACGTAGTCGAGGTAGGTGGTGTCGTCGATGATCGGCTCGGTGGTCAGGCCCTCGGCGGCGACCTTGTCGTTCGGCGGCGTCGCCGGGTCGTAGAGGGCCGTCGCGAACAGCCGGTGCGACGGCGTTGACTCGGGGGAGTACAGCTCGGCGTAGACGTGGTCGATGGCGGGTCGCTCGATGAGCGTGCGCACATCGCTGAAGAACTTGGCGTTGTCGGTGTATTCGAGCACGTAGGTGCGGGCACGTTCGGTCGCGGGAACGAGGTCGACCACGGCCTTGGTGATGACACCGCACTGGCCGAGCCCACCGAGCACCGCCTCGAACAGGTCGGGCTTGTGCTCGGGTGAGCAGCGCTCGATGGCGCCGGTTCCGGTGACAACCTCGAGTTCGCGCACGTGATCGACCTGCAAGCCGGTGTTCAGCGCGCCGACGAGACCGCCGAGGCCGCCCACCGACAGCGTTCCGCCGACGGTCAGCGAGGTGTAGCCGGTGATGGCGGGCGGTGTCAGCCTCGGCTTTTGCTCGTAGGCGGCGTTGACCAGGTCCTTCCACAGGATTCCCGCGTCAACCTCGGCGACGTCCTTGCCGATGGAGTGGATGCGGTTGAGGTAGCGGTTCTCGATGACCAGTCCGTCGGTGAGGCCCTGGCCGAAGGTGGTGTGCGCGTTGCCCCTTGTCGACACGGTGATGTCATGGGCGCGGCAGAAGCGGATCATCGCGGCGATATCGTCCGCCGACCGCGGCCGCAGTACCGCCGCGGGCTTGTGGTTGGTGATGTTGCCGAGGTCGGTGGCGACCGCCTCGCGGGACGCCTCGTCGACGAGCAGCTCGCCGTCGAGCACGGGCGCGGTGGCGAACGACGGTTTCGTCGCTTCCCCGGTGACCCAGGCGCGCTCGATCGGATCGAAACCGACGACAGCGGATTTCGCTCCGGTACCGCGTATTGTGCCGCCGCTGTTTTCAGGCACGGCAAACTCCCTTCGATGCAATGGGTTTCAGGCCGTTCGCAAACACGTTGGCTGCGGCCCATTTCCAATACATCGAACATAACCGGCCCGGCGTGCCATGCACATCCAAAGAATCTTCAAGTTACTGTCAAAACCTCTTGAAGCGATATAAGATTCAGCACCTTTGGCAGGTCACGACGATATCGCGTGCTGGCCTGCCACGTGAATCGCTTCGGCGACCTTGCCGCACAGTTCGGCGAAGGCGGCTTGTTCGGTCGGGGTGAGCGCCGACGCGGCGATCTTGGCGTTGTCGCGCCTGCATTCGGCTGCGCGGTCGAGGAATTCGCGTCCGATAGGGGTGAGCGAGGTCGTCTGTTCGCGCCGATCGGTACCGAGCGCCGCCTGCTGCACCAGACCCTGATCCTTCAGCACGCGAAGGGCTTTCGACATCGTCGGGCGCGAGACGCTCAACGCATCGCTCAGTGACGACGGCGTCATCGGGCCATGCAGGCGCAGCATTTCGAGCACGTCGTACTGCTGCCAGGTCACCCGCTCGGGTGTGGTTCGGGTGCGGCGCGCCACCAGGACACAGGTCAGGTGCGCCAGCGCGTTCTCTATCCCGTCCTGCCCGTCGAGTACCTGGCTTGGCGCGTTGTCGTCATGGGCCACTGGTTTCTCCTCACCGGTCGCGGGGTTGATTTCCGGCTGGAAACTAGTTTACGGTAACAGTGCTAGACCGACTCGTAGGGAAGGTACGCATGCCTTTCGCCGTATACGTGCTGGGCCTTGGTGTTTTCTGCCTCAACACGACCGAGATCATGGTCGCCGGGCTCATTCCCGGCATCTCGAGTGATCTCGGTGTGTCCATCGCCGCCGTCGGCTATCTGGTCTCGATCTTCGCCTTCGGCATGGTCGTCGGCGGCCCGATCCTGATCGTCGGCCTCTCGAAGGTGGCGCAGCAGAAGTCGCTGGTCTGGCTGCTCGTGGTGTTCGTCGTCGGGCAGACGATCGGCGCGCTGGCGCAAGACTATTGGGTGCTCGTGGTGGCGCGGGTGGTGACCGCGCTGGCCGCCTCGGCGTTCTTCGGGGTCGGCGCGGCGGTCTGCGTGCGACTTGTCGGCGCCGAGCGGCGCGGGCGCGCGATGTCGGTGCTGTACGGCGGCATGATGGTCGCCCAGGTCGTCGGCCTGCCGGTGGCCACGTTCATCGAGCAGCACTTCGGTTGGCGGGCGAGCTTCTGGCTGGTCGATGTGTTGGCGGTCGCGTGTATCGCCGCGGTCGTCGCGCTGGTTCCGTCCGGCGGCAACGCGCAGACGCTGAATTTCCATGCCGAAATCCAGGCCTTCGGTAACCTGCGACTGTGGGGCGCGTACGCGACGAACGCCCTCGTCATCGGCTCGGTCGTGGCCGGATTCACTTACCTGTCACCGATTTTCACCGATGCCACGCATTTCGCACCGGCGACGGTACCGCTGCTGTTCGCCGCCTACGGTATCGCCACGGTGGTTGGTAATGCCGTCGTCGGCCGGTTCGCGGACCGCTACACGCGGCCCATTCTGTTCGGCGGTTTGATCGCGTTGATGCTGGTGCTCGCCGCTTTCGCGCTCGCGGTCGAGTACAAGGCGCCGACGGTCGTCGCCACCGTGCTGCTCGGGCTGATCGGTCTGCCCCTCAACCCGGCCATGGCGGCAAGGGTGATGTCGGTGTCCAACGAAGGTGCGCTGGTCAACACTGTTAACGGGTCCGCCATCAATATCGGTGTCGTCATCGGGCCGTGGCTCGGCGGCATCGGAATCAGCGCGGGGCTCGGCCTCACCGCACCGCTGTGGATCGGCGCGGCGATGGCGCTGTGCGGACTCGTCACGGTGATACCGGATCTGCGGCAGCGTGCGCATCAGTCAGGGGAGGCCGGTGTGTCACTGCAGCAGGCGTCCGCCGAAGGCTAGTGAGAATCCTGTTGCGGCGCCGCATATTTCGTCAATCGAGGCAGCCCGGCTCGGCGGTCCGCAAACCTACGTGTCGGTAGGCGATTCGCGAATCCCGCTGTACGGCGGAATAACCGGTTCGGTGATCGCTAAACCCCCTGGCAGGCACAGGTTTTCGAAAAGTGTCGATAATTGTTGTCTGACAACGATTTAAGGGTTTCTTGAACCCCATTTGATTGTCCGGACGCCGCCGTCCGTCGAGTATGGAAAGTGTTGGACGATCCCCTCCCACTGCGGTGAGGGGCCCATCACGAGCACATTCGCGACGGAAAGGCATCCGATGCACGGGCTTGACATCGCGCCGAGATTTCACCACCTCGCCATCCAGACCGACGACGTGGACTCCACGATCAGGTGGTACCAGGAATTCCTCGGCGCCACAGTGGAATGGAAGCTCAACAGCTTCTCGCCACTCACTCTCGAGCGACTGCCGGGAATCGAGAAGCTGGTTGAACTGAAAGCCGGAGACGTGCGGTTCCACGTCTTCGACCGGGCCGAGCACACCAAGGACGGCCCGGACCCGCTCGGCTACCAATACCAACACGTCGGCATCACGGTGAACCGGCCGGAGGACCTCGTAGCGCTTCGGGAGCACTGGCTGAAGGCGCGGGAGTCGACCGACATCCCCTGGGTCAGGGACGAGGCGCCCTCCGACATCGTCACCGATGCGGACGGAATGCAGAGCCTGTACGTCATCGATCCCAACGGCCTCGAAATGGAATTCCTTTACTTTCCAGGAGCAGGGTCGTGAGTAACCGCACTGTAGATGATTCTGCCGAGCAGCTGCCGCCCCCGCTGCAGCCACACGTACTGTTCATGCCGCCGCTGGGCGATGGGTTCGAAAGCTCCTCCGATGAGGCTCACGAGACCGAGGTCGCTGACCGAGATGTGCCGGAGTACAGCCTTTTCGGCACCGAACCGGTGGAGGAGGAACGGCTGTTCTGGTACCGCTGGATAGCGGGTCACCAGGTCTCGTTCCTGCTGTGGCGGGCGATGTGCGACGTCGTATGGCATCACCCCGAAGACGACGGACCCGGTGAGCGCGAGCTCGAACTGTTGTCCACCTGCGTCGACGGCTACAGCGCGATGCTGCTCTACTCGTCCACCGTCCCGCGCGAGCACTATCACGCCGACATCAGAACGCGAATGGCGTTGCAGCACCCCGCATTCAGCGGTACGTGGGCACCGGACTATCGGCCGGTGCGGCGACTGTTCCGCGGCAAGATGCCGTGGCAGGCCGACCCGTCCTGTGCGGCGCTCGACGAAGCGGTCACCCGCAACGGCATCACGCACAGCCACATCGCCGATCATCTTGTGCCGGACGGACACTCGCTGTTGCAGCAGTCGGCCGGCGCACCCGGCGTGAGCGTGTCCAGGGAGAAGGAGGATCTGTACGACAACTTCTTCCTGACTGTCCGGCGCCCGGTGAGCCACGCCGAATTCGTCGCGCAGCTCGACTCCCGCATCGCGGATCTCACCGATGACCTGCAGCACAACGGGCTGTACCCCAATGTCGACGGCCAGCACCATCCGGTCGTCTCCAACCAGTCGGGCGAGGTGATGCGACCGCTGCTCACCGGCGTCCTCGACGTGCTCGACCGAGCGGCCCGGCTGGTATCGGATATGCGGCTCGAGGAGGCGCACCGATGAAACACGGCATTGTCCTACTGCCCGAGCACGAGTGGAAGGTCGCCGCCGAACGGTGGCGCGCCGCCGAACAACTCGGCTACCACCACGCCTGGACCTACGACCACCTGATGTGGCGCTGGCTCGCCGATCGCCAGTGGTACGGGTCGATACCGACCCTCACCGCCGCCGCCACCGTCACCAACTCCATCGGCCTCGGCATGCTCGTGGCCACCCCTAACTTTCGCCATCCCGTCGCGCTCGCCAAGGAACTCGTCACCGTCGACGATATCGCGAGCGGACGGCTGATCTGCGGACTCGGCTCCGGCGCACCCGGATTCGATGCGAGCGTCCTCGGCGGCCCCGACCTCGGCGCCAAGGAGCGTGCCGACCGGTTCGAGGCGTTCGTCGAGCTGCTCGACGCAGTACTTGTCCGAGGCTCCGTGACAAAGGTGTCACGCTGGTACACCGCGGCAGGCGTGGACTTCCACCCCCGCGCCGGGGACGCGCCGCGACTGCCCTTCGCAGTGGCCGCGACCGGGCCGAGGGGTATGGCACTCGCTGCCGAGTTCGCGCGGTACTGGGTCACTTCCGGACCGCCCAACGACTTCCGCATGCGGCCATTGCGTGAGGTCGTCCCCATGCTGCGAAACCAGGTGCGTGGCGTCGATGCCGCGTGCGAGCGGGCGGGCCGGGACCCGGCCACCTTGAACAAGCTGTTCGTCGCCGACGCGGCCGCCGGCGGGATCACCAGCTCGCTGGCCGCCTACGAGGATGCCGCGGGCGAGCTCGCGGAAATCGGGATGACCGACCTCGTCGTGCACTGGCCGCGCCACGACCAGCCGTACCAGGGCGACGAACAGGTTGTCGTCGATTTCGCCGAGAAGCATTTGGGAGGCGAGTGATGCGGGTACTGCGAGTAGACATGTTCGGCGCGGCACCAGGCCGTGGCAGCACCCTGGACGTGCTCATCCCGGACGGCCGGTGTGACGACGACGTGGTTGCGGAAGCCACTGTGTATGCGCGCCAAGGTAATTCAGACGAGACCGCGTTGGTCAGCGAGTGCTCGCGAACGCAACGGACCTTCGCCTCGCGAATCTTCAACAGCGACGGGGAGACACCGTTCGCCACGCACTCCCTTGCCGGTGTCGCCGCCTGTCTGGTCGGCACCGATCACCTCGACCCTGGTGACCTCGGGCGCACCGCCGAGGCAGGCCCCCAATGGTTGTGGACCGACGGCAACGAGGTCCGGGTGCCGTTCGAGGGACCTCTTGTGCACCAACAGATTCCGCACGATCCCGCGTTGTTCGGCTGGGGTGTCGGCACACCGCACGCCGGTGGCGTCGGCCGGGCGTTCAACTTCGTTCGGGTCACCGAGGATCCGCGATCGTTGCCGGTTCCGGATCTCGACCGCATGCGCGAACTCGGGCTCACCGATCTCACCGCGTTTCGCTGGGACCCGGATCGACAGGAGGTGCTTGCCTGCGTGTTCGCACCCGGGTTCGGCATCCCGGAGGACGCCGGTTGCCTACCGGCGGCCGCCGCGCTCGGTGTCACCGGGCTCGGCCTGGCCGCTGACGGCACGGCGCCCGTGACGGTCCGTCAGGTGACGCGACACGGTGCCGAGTCGGTTTTCGGCTGCACCGGCACGATCACCGACGGCACCGCGCGCGTGCGGATCACCGGGCAGGTGTGGGTCCCCGACGACGACCAGAAAGCGAGTGCGACATGACAATTCGTAATGATCTCGATCCGCTCGCGGAGTACGCGCGTGAGTTCGCCACCGACGGCGCCATTCACCTCAACGGAAACTCGCTCGGCCCGCCACGGCACAGCCTGGTCGGTGAACTCGACCGCGTCGTGTCCGGCCAGTGGGCGCCGCGCCAGGTGCAGGCCTGGTTCCAGGACGGGTGGCTGGATCTGCCTCGGACGGTCGGCGACAAGCTGGGCAGCTTGCTGGGTGCCGGGCCGGGACAGGTGCTGGTCGCCGGGGAGACTACCTCGACGACACTGTTCAACGCGCTGGTTGCCGCGTGTCGCCTGCGGGTGGACCGCCCGGTGCTGCTGATCGAGGAAGCGTCGTTTCCCACCGATCTGTACATCGCGGCCTCGGTGGCCCGGCTGCTCGACCGCGAGCTGATTGTGCAGTCGCGCAACGGCTTCGACACCTATCTCGAGGAGAACGGCGCGCAGGTGGCGGCGGCGCTCGCCGCACCCGTCGACTTTCGAACGGGGGAGCGGCGCGAGATCCGGCCGATCACCGCGCTGTGTCATGCCAAGGGTGCGATATCGGTGTGGGATCTCAGCCACGCCACGGGTGTGCTCCCGGTCGATCTCGACGCGAATGCGGTCGATCTCGCCGTCGGCTGCGGTTACAAGTACCTCGGCGGCGGCCCAGGGGCACCGGCTTTCCTCTACGTCCCGACTCGACTCCAGACGACCGTTGACTTCCCGCTCGCAGGTTGGCACGGGCACGCGAAGCCGTTCGCGATGACGCAGACGTTCATCCCGGCCGACGGCATCGATCGGGCCCGCACCGGCACGCCACCGCTGCTCAGCCTCGTCGGCCTGAACCATGCCCTCGATCCGTTGGTCGAGGTGGGTATCCATGCGCTGCACCGGCGTTCGCAGGAGCTCGGCGAGTACTTCCTGGAATGTCTCGCGGAGCGTCGTCCGGAATTGCTGAACCAGCTTGCCTCCCCTCGGGACGCCGATCGCCGCGGCGGGCACCTCGCGCTGCGAGTCGCCGAGGCCGAGAAGGTCGAATCCGCGCTCGCCGACAGCGGCGTGCACGTCGACGCACGGCCGCCGGACCTGATCCGCTTCGCCTTCGCGCCGCTGTATGTGACGCGCGAGCAGGTGTCGCGCGCGGTCGACGCGCTGTGCAACGCCGTGGAAGGAACACAATGACCCGCGCTCCCGAATACGTTGCGCCCGAGTACGTTACGTACGCGCACATGGACGAACTGCACGAGTTGCAGGTCCCGCGTAGCGAAGCCAGAGGCGAGCTGAACTTCATCCTGATCAGTCACGTCAAGGAGTTGCTGTTCCGCGCGGTGATCGATGACCTCGACACCGCCCGTGACGCGCTGGCACGCGACGACGTGCCAGGCACCTGCCTGGCGTTGGCGCGGGCCACCCGCACGCAGCGGGTTCTTGTAGCGTGCTGGGAGTCGATGAACGGCATGTCGGTGGACGAGTTCGTGGCGTTCCGGCATGTGCTCAACGACGCCTCCGGTACCCAGTCCTTCGCTTATCGCGCTTTGGAATTCGTGATGGGTAACCGGCCGCAGCGTCAGGTAACGGCGGCCTTGCGCGACGGTCACTCGATGCTGCGCGCCGAGCTGGCCAAGCCGTCGCTGTACGACGCGGTCCTGCAACATCTTGCCCGGCAAGGATTTTCGGTTCCGGCCGACTGTCTCGCGAAACCGCCTGCCGAACAACATGAGTCGAATCCGCTCGTCGAAGACGTGTGGCTGGAGATCTATCGCCAGCCGGACCGGCATCACGACGCGCACCGGCTGGCCGAGGCCATGCTCGAGGTGGCGTATCAGTTCTCGCACTGGCGGGCCACCCACCTGCTCGTTGTCGAACGGATGCTCGGCGGCAAGAGCGGGACCGCGGGTACCGACGGAGCACCGTGGCTCCGTGCCATCAACGAACACCGCTTCTTCCCGGAACTGTGGACATTCCGCACCCGGCTCTAGACGCGGCCGACACCAACGTAAGAACACCGACTGCTGGAGGAACACGATCACGATGACGGAACTGAAGACCGAGCTGACGAAACCGGTCGACCTCACCTCGCTTGTCCCGGTGTTGTTCGGGTTCGCTGCTTTTCAGCAGCTGCGCGCGGCCTCGGAATTGCAACTGTTCGAATACCTCGACCTGAACGGCCCGTCCACCAGCGACCAGGCCGCGGCGGGGCTCGGCATACCCCCGAAGTCCGCGCGGCAGCTGCTGCTCGGCACGACCTCGCTCGGCCTCACCGACCGCGAGGGAGCGGAGTACACGCTGAGTGAAATGCTGCACGCCGCGATGGCGGACGGCACCTGGCCGCTCATCCGCAACATCATCGACTTCCAGCAGCGGCTGTCCTACCTGCCCGCGAAGGAGTACGCCGAGTCGTTGCGCACCGGTAAGAACCTCGGCCTGAAACACCTGCCCGGTAAGGGAAACGACCTCTATACCAGGCTCGAGCAGACACCGGAGCTGGAGAATCTGTTCTTCCGCGGCATGCATTCCTGGTCCGAGCTGTCCAACCCGGTGCTGCTGCACCAGGTGGACTACAGCGGCGTGACCAGGATCCTCGATGTCGGCGGCGGCGACGCGGTGAACGCGATCGCGCTGGCGAAGGCGCACCCGGACATCAAGATCACGGTGTTCGACCTCGCGGGCGCGGTCGAGGTGGCCGGTGACAATATCGCGGCCGCCGGACTCGGCGACCGGATCGACGTCGTCGCCGGCGACATGTTCGGCGACCCGCTGCCCCTCGGCTACGACATGGCGCTGTTCGCGCACCAGTTCGTGATCTGGTCACCCGAGCAGAATCAGGCGTTGCTGGAGCGGGCGCACGCGGCGTTGCCGCCCGGCGGCCGGGTGATCGTGTTCAACGCGTTCGCCGACGACGACGGCCGCGGACCGCTCTATACCGCTCTGGACAATGTGTACTTCGCTACATTGCCGTCAGAGGAATCCACTATCTACCCGTGGCGCGAGCACGAAGAGTGGCTCGTCGCAGCCGGTTTCGCCGATATCAGGCGGATCCGCAACGAGGGTTGGACGCCGCACGGCGTCATCGAGGGGCGTAAGGCCGATGAATGAGCTGACTCTCCTCGATCGCGAGTACTCGCCGAGTTCGGTCGCGCGTGACCCGGTCGGATCGCTGCAGCGGTACCGGACGCACAGCGACGCCGCCCGGTCCCACCTGGACGTGCACATCGCCGTGCCGTACGGCGAGGGACACGGCGAGCGGTGCCATGTGTTTCCCGCGGTTCCGCAAGGGACCCGGGGGCCGCGGACACCCGCGCTCGTCTTCGTGCACGGCGGTCACTGGCAGGAGTCCGGCATCGATGACGCCTGCTTCGCCGCCGAGCAGGCGGTGGCGCACGGATGTGCTTATGTCGCTGTGGGTTACGGGCTCGCGCCGGACCGAACGGTGCCCGGCATGATCGCCTCGGTGGCACGGGCCCTGGAGTGGCTCGTCACCACCGGGCCGATGCTGGGGATCGATCCGGAGCAATTGCACGTCGCGGGGAGCAGCGCGGGCGCGCATCTGCTCGCCGCGGCCCTGGCCGGTGCCGACGCGCCCCGGGTCCGCAGCGCGTGTTTGCTGAGCGGCCTCTACGACCTCACCGAGATCCCGGAGACCTACGTCAACGAGGCCGTCCGGCTGACGCCGGAGACCGCGCGCGACTGCAGCCCGCTGCGGATGCCGCCGCCACGGTGCGACTCGATCTTGCTGGCCGCCGGGCGGCACGAGACGCGAACGTATCTGCGCCAGCACGAGATGTACGCGGAATATCTTGCCGTGCAGTCGGTCTCGGTCACCGCGCAGATAGTTCCCGAGCGAGATCACTTCGACCTGCCGCTGGATCTCGCGGACCCGTCGACGCCGTTCGGCCGGACCAGCCTGCGGCACCTCGGCCTGGCGCCGCGCCGCCGAGGCTCACCAACACCGGAAGGAACGGTGACATCCGCGTCATGAAAGACACACTGACCGCCACACCGGCCGAGTCCGTCGCGACGGACTCGACCGAGGCCGCGACCACCGAGACGATCGTCGACGCATTCGTGCGGACGGCGCGCGAATACGCCGAACGGGAGGCGATATCCGACGGCGAAACGACGCTGACCTACGCCGAACTGGACGACCTCAGCAGCCAGATCGCGCGGGCGTTGCGCGATCGCGGGCTGACAACGGGGGCGCGGGTCGGGGTGCATCTCGACCGCGGCCTCGCCACCTATCAGGTGTTTCTCGGCATCCTCAAAGCCGGTCTCGTGGTGGTCCCGTTCAATCCCGTGCATCCCGCGGCGCACAAATCGCGGATGTTCGAGATCGCCGAGCCCGTTGTCACGGTGACCGACGGCGCGACGCCCGACGGATTTCCCGCGCAGGCGTGCCTGCCGGTCGGTGAGCTGCTGTCGGCCGCGGCGTCGTTGTCCACCGAGTCGGGGCCGTCCGCGGTGACCGCGGCCGCACCGGCGTTCATCCTGTTCACGTCGGGCTCGACCGGCGCGCCCAAGGGTGTGGTGATCGCGCATCGCGGGATTTCCAGGGTTTCCCAGCATCTCACCGGTTTCACCCCGGGACCGGAGGATCGGTTCCTGCAACTGGCGCAGCCCGCGTTCGCCGCGTCGACCACCGATATCTGGACCTGTCTGTTGCGCGGTGGCCGTTTGACCGTCGCGCCGCAGGAGATGCCGCCGCTCGGTGATCTCGCGAGACTGATCGCGCGCGAGCGGATTACCGTGCTCAACCTGTCCGTCGGCCTGTTCAACCTGCTTGTCGAGCATCATTCGCAGAGCCTCGACAAGGTGCGCACGGTGATCGTCAGCGGTGACTTCCCGTCCGCGTCGCACCTCGAACGCGCGCTCGCCGTCGTCGATGGTGATGTGTTCAATGCTTTTGGCTGCACAGAGAATTCGGCGCTGACCGCGGTGCACAAGATCACCGCGGCGGACGTGTCCGAGTCCGAGATCCCGGTCGGGCGACCCATGCCCACCGTCGAGATGACGGTGCGCGACGAGGCGCTGGACGAATGCCCGCCGGACACGATCGGCGAGTTGTGCATCGCGGGCGACGGCGTGGCATCGGGGTATCTCGGTGACCCGGAACTCACCGGGCGCAAGTTCGTCCGGCACGACGGGCATCGCCTGCTGCGGACCGGCGATCTGGCCAAGCTGACCGAGGACGGTGAGATCGTGCTGGCCGGGCGCACCGACCAGATGGTGAAGATTCGCGGGTTCCGGGTCGAGCCGCGCCATGTCGAGGTGACCGCCGAGGCGTTCCCCGGCGTTCAGCAGACGGTGGCGCAGGCCGTCCCGAGCGGTGGCGCTGCCGGGCAGCTCGCGCTGTGGTGTGTACCGGCGACCGGTCACGAGATCGATGAGCACGAGCTGACGGCCCATCTGCGAAAGTGCCTGCCCGACTACATGGTTCCGTCGACGGTGCTTGTACTCGACGCGTTTCCGCGCAACGCCAACGGCAAGATCGATCGTAAGGAACTCGCGTCGTGGCTCGCGGCCAAGGACGTCGACGAGGTCGTCGACAGCGAAGCCACCGGCAGCACGGGCCGCGACACCGAGGACCGGCTCGCCGCGGTGGTGCGTTCGACGCTGGCCGATATCACCGGGTCGGGCGAGATCGCCGTGGACGCCGGTCTGATCGAAAGCGGGGTCACCTCACTGCAATTGATCGACTTCGGGGCCCGACTCGAGGATGTGTTGGGTGTCGCCTTGGCGCCCGACGAGATCGTCGGCGTGAGCACCATCAACGGTGTCGCCGACCTGATTCGCACCAAGCGTGCGCGAGGCTGAGATATGACAGCGACCAATCAACAGACAGCGAACGGCGCAGAGCACCTGCCTGCCTCACCGGCCCAGCCCGGTCTGTGGTTCGACAGCATCTACGGAGACGATCCGACGGCGTACAACCAGCCACTGGTGTTGCGCTTGGGCATCCGGCTGGATCACGGCTATCTCGTTGAGGCGCTCGACCTTGTCCATCGCGACCATGCCGCGCTGCGTACCACCTTCGAGATGAACGCCGGCGGTGAGCTGTGCCAGGTGGTGCACCGTGAGCTGGCACCGATCGTCGACGAGCGCGACTTTCCCGGCGGCGACGCCGACGCCTGGGTGGCCGGGCAGGTTGCCGAGATCGCCGGTGCGGCTTTCGATTTGCGCGCCGGTCCGCTCGCGCGGGTACGCCACCTCCGGTTCGCCGACGCGGGCCGGAGCGTGCTGGTGTTCAACATCCATCACACCGTTTTCGACGGCATGTCCTGGAAGCCGTACCTCAGCCAACTCGAGGCCGAGTACACGGCGGTGGCGCAGGGCGATGAGCTGCCGCGCCGCGACCGGCGGCAGGCCATCGAGGCGTACGAGCGCTGGGCCGAGCTGGCCGACAATGCCGAAACGCTGCGCTACTGGCGGGACAAGCTGACGAACGCCCCGGCCGCCGCCCCGCTCGGGCTGCCGGGCGACGGGCCGACCCGCCATGTGATCCGGCAGGTGCTGCTCGACGAGCGGGTGTCGGCGCGGGTGCGTGAATTCTGCGCCGCGCAGGGCGTCACCACCAGCATGTTCTTCGTCGCCCTCAGCTTCGTGCTGCTGCACCGGCAGACCGGTCAGGACGACGTGCTGCTCGGTATTCCGGTCTCCGTACGCGGCGCCGGTGACGCGGACGTGCTCGCGCACCTCACCAATACCGTGGTGCTGCACCATCGACTCGACCGAGGGGCGACCACTCGTGACGTGCTGCGTGCGGTGAAACGCGAAGTGCTGGAAGCGCTTCGGCATCGGCACGCGCCCCTGGAGGCGGTGCTCGGCGAGATCCGCGCGACCGGTGGCAATCAGGACGGGACCTTGTTCAACGCGATGGTCACCGTAATGCCTGCCGCCGCACGACGTTTGGACCTGCCGGACTGGGGCGTGCGGACGTGGGAGCACGCGGCGGGTGGCGCCAAATACGACCTGGCGATCCTGGTGGACGAAACATCGGACCACTACACGCTGTTCGTCGAGCACGCGACGGCCGCGGCCAATGGCGAGGACTTCACCGCCTATCTGGCGCGGCGACTGGAGACCCTGCTCGACAGCGTGCTCACCGACGTGGACACACAGGTCAACGATCTGGACTGGACGAGTGACGAGGAAGAGCGGGCGATCGGCGAGCTGTGTGCGCGCCGCAAGGACGCGCCCGAACTCGGCACCGAGCTGACCGCCGACCTGTTCACGGCGAGCGCCGAGTCGGCGAGCTCGGAACCCGCGGTGATCGCGGACGGTGCGACGACCACGTATGACGAATTGGCAAGGCGCGCAGACGCGGTGGCGGCGAACCTGATGGACCGGGGAGTCCGCGACGGGCAGCCGGTCGCCGTGCTGATGCGGCCGGGGCTCGAGCTGATCGCGGTGGTCATCGGCATCCTGCGCGCGGGCGGCAGCTACGTCACGCTCGACGCCGATCAACCATGGGAGCGGTTGAACTTCTCCTTGAACGATTGCGGCGCAACAATTCTGGTGCGTGCGCCCGAGATCGACATCTCGGGTATGGCGTCACCGGTGGGGCTCGAGATCATCGACTCGTCCGAAATAGGCAGTGGGACAGCCTCCTTCGAGGGAGCGCGGAAGACGCCGGAGGATACGGCCTACGTCGTGTACACCTCGGGCTCCACGGGCCGCCCCAAGGGCGTCCGGATGCCGGAGATCACGCTGGCCAACCTCGTGCACAACCAGGCCATCTTCACCTCGGACCGCCGGATGCGCACGCTGCAGTACATGCCGCCCGCGTTCGACGTGTTCGCCATCGAGGTCTTCGGAACCCTGTGCAACGGTGGCGCTTTGGTCATTCCGCCCGCGCAGGCGCGCACCGATTTCGAGGCACTTGCCGCGCTGCTCGCCGACGAGCGGGTCGAGCGGGCCTATCTCCCGTACGTCACGCTGCGCGAGCTGGCCGCCGTGCTGCGGTCGTCCACGGTGGAACTTCCGGACCTGCGCGAGGTATATGTCACCGGCGAGCGGCTGGTGATCACCAAGGACGTGCGGGCGATGTTCCGCGCGAATCCGGACGCTCGGCTGATCAACGCCTACGGGCCGTCCGAGGCGCACCTTTGCAGCTGGGATCAGCTGCCCGACGATCCCGACACCTGGCCGACCATTCCGTCGATCGGCCGGGTGGTCGCGGGCGTCGACGCGTATGTGCTCGACGCCGATTCGACCGGCACGGACCGGCTGGCGCCGTTCGGCGTCGAGGGCGAACTGTGCGTCGCGGGACCCGTTGTGTCGCCCGGCTATATCGGTCTGCCGGACAAAACGCGCCAAGCCATGGTCCCCGACCCGTTCGTGCCCGGCCAGCTGATGTACCGCACCGGCGATGTGGTCGTGCTCGCGCCGGATGGGCGCCTGCACTACCGCGGCCGCAAGGACGACCAGGTCAAGATTCGCGGCTACCGCGTCGAACCCGGCGAGGTCGAGGCCGCGGTGGAGCGGGAACTCGGTGTGGACGCGGCCGCCGTGATCGTGGTGGACGAGGGTGGTGACCGCGCGCTGCACGCCTTCGTGCAGAGTGACGCGGAACCGCCGGGGGACTGGCGGACTCGGCTCGGTGCCGTGCTGCCCGGGTACATGATCCCGCGACAGGTCACCCGCATCGACACCATTCCGGTGACGTCGAACGGGAAGACCGATCGCCGAGCGTTGGCGGCACTGCCGACCCAGTCCGTGACGCCCGAGGAACGGTCCGATGTCGAATGGACGGACTCGGAGCGGATGATGGCCGAGCTGTGGGCCGAGGTGCTCGGTAATCGTCCGACCGCACCGGACGACGACTTCTTCGTGCTCGGCGGGCACTCGCTGCTCGCCGCCCGCCTGCACCGGCAGGTCAAGCAGCGCTTCCGCACCGATGTCGCGTTGTCGACGCTGCTGAGCACTCCGACACCGCGCGGGATGACGAAGAGTCTCGCCGACCGCACCGCGGCCGCGGCACCGGACCTGAGCGAGGACGCCCGCCTGCACGATCTGGTCGTGGGGGAGCGGCGGGAACCCGACAACGGCACCGTATTCCTCACCGGCGCAACCGGATTCCTCGGTAGCCACCTGCTCGACGAGCTGCAGTGCACCGGGCATCGCGTGCGCTGCCTGATCCGCGCCGACAGTGTCGCTGACGGGCGGGATCGCTTGCGCAGGACATTCCGCAAGTTCGCGCTCGACCCCTCCGGACTCGACGAGGTCGAGATCTGCCTCGGCGATCTCGATCAACCGCGGTTCGGCCTCGGCGACGACTTCGAAGTGCTGGCGCGTGAGGTGACCGACGTCTATCACGCGGCCGCGCACATCAACTTCGTTGTCCCGTATCACACGGTCAAGCGCACGAACGTGGACGGATTGCGGTATCTGCTGGACTTCTGCGGGATCAACCGCACCCCGTTGCGCTTGATCTCCACGCTCGGCGTTTTCCCGCCCGACTCCACGTCCGGTCGGGTCGGCGAGGATACGGTGCCTGGTGACCCCGCGTCGCTGGGAATCGGGTATTCGCAAAGCAAATGGGTCGCCGAGCAGCTCGCGCTGCAGGCGCGGGACGCCGGACTGCCGGTCACCATCCATCGCGTCGGCCGCATCGCCGGTCACCGCCGGACCGGCGCCTGCAGGCACGACGACTTCTTCTGGTTGCAGATGAAGGGGTTCGCGCTGCTCGGCTGCTACCCGGACGACATCGTGGATACCCCGGCCATCGACCTGTTGCCGGTTGACTACGTGGCACGAGCCATCATCCGCCTGTCCGAGGGCAAATCGGACAACGAGAACTGGCACCTGTACCACCCGGACGGGCTCGCCTGGCCGACGATCATCGAGGCCATCCGCGCCGAAGGCTACGCGACGGACCCGGCCGAAGGATCCACGTGGATGGCCGCATTGGAACGCCAGGCCGCCGAGACCGACGACCAACGGTACGGCCTCGGCCCGCTCGTTCCGCTCATGCGCGAGGGCGTGATGCGCCTCGGCGCGCACTCGTTCGACAACGAGAAATCCAGGAGCGCGCTCGCCGACGTCGGATGTCCCTATCCGCAGGTAGATCCGGGATGGATCCACCGAATGTTCGAGTACTTCCGCGCCGTTGGCGCCATCGCGCAGCCGGACGGGCGCGCCGAAACAGGAGATCACAATGAGTGAACTGGAACTGCGCTCGGTAGTCATCATCGGCGCCGGGCCGGTTGGTTGCGCACTGGCCACATTGCTGCGACGGCAGGGACTGGAGGTGGATCTCTTTGAGCGGCAAACGGAGTCGGCTGGTACCGGGTCGGGTCACTCGTTCAATCTGACGCTCACCTCGCGCGGGCTCGATTGCCTGCCGCGATCGGTCAAGCGACGCCTCTATCTGCAGGGCTCGGTGCTGGCGAAACGGATCATTCACCATCGAGATGGCGCGATCTCCACCCAGGCGTACGGGACGATGTACAACCATCACCTGTTGTCCATTCCGCGCGGGACTCTGCAGGACCTGTTGCGCGACCAGGCATTGCGCGCGGGTGCCCGGATTCATTACGGGCAGGAGTGCGTCGATGTGGACACGTCGCGTCCTTCCGCGCTGCTGCGGGATCGGGACGGTTCCTCGACCTGGGTCACCGGCGACTTGCTCGTCGGTTGCGACGGCGCCAACAGTGTGGTGCGTGACGCCATCGTCGCGGCACATCCGCAAGACATGTGGATGACCCGCGACACCATCGCGCACGGTTACGCCGAGATCACCATGGACTACCGCGACGCGGACCCGACGGGTATGCATCTGTGGCCGCGTGGCGATCACTTCCTGCAGGCCCAGCCGAACCGGGACCAGACGTTCACCACCAGTCTGTTCAAGCCGATGGTCGAAGATGTTGGGGGAAGGCACTTTTCGGGCCTGCCGTCGGCCGAGGCGATCAGCGACTACTGCGCGACCCAGTTCCCCGATGTCTTCGGCCGGATGGCCGAGGTCGGCGAAGAACTCGCCAGCCGCAGTCCCGGCCAGCTCAGGATCATCAATACCGCTCCGTATCACCATCGGCGCGCGGTGCTGGTCGGCGATGCCGCGCACGCCGTTGTCCCGTTCTACGGGCAGGGCATCAACTGCAGTTTCGAGGACGCCGCCACGTTGTCGAGTCTGCTGGAGAAGTTTCAGGCCGCGGTCCGCTACGAGGGTGGCACCGTCGCGACCGTGGCGGAGGTCGTTGTCGACGAATACAGCGACGTGCGGGTGAAGGCCGGTCACGCGCTCGCGGAGTTGTCGATGCGGAATCTCGACGAGTTGTCCGACCACGTGAACAGTCCGCTGTTTCTGGCGCGGCGCGCGCTGGAGCGACGGCTACACGAGCTGCGGCCCGAGCTGTACACACCGCTGTACCAGTTGGTGGCGTTCACCCATATGCCCTACGACGCGGCACAGCGACTGCATCAGGAGACGAGCGCGGCGCTGGACTCGTTGTGCGCAGGCCGAGACATTCGCGCCGAACAGGACGCCATCATCGGCGAATTCGCCGAGTTGTACGGCGGCTCGTTCACGCCGCAGCAGAAGCGGACAGGATAGTTTGGCCTAGCCCGCCGTCCCGCTGGCGTGGGCCGCCACCGCGGCCTGCGCCGATTTGCCGTGCGACGCTTCGTCATTGAAGCGGAAGCCGACGCCGTGGATGGTGACGATCCAGTCCGGGGAGCCGAGCTTCTTGCGGACGCTGCTCAGGTGGGTGTCGATCGTCCGGCTTGCCAAGGACGTCACCTCGGCGTCCACGTCGTCATACCCCCAAACCCGTTGCAGCAGTTCGGCTCTGGAGAAGACCTTCTGCGGCTCGGTGGCGAGCAGGCGGAGCAGCTCGAACTCCTTGCGGGTCAGCTCGATCAGCCGGTTGCCGATTCTGACCTCGCGTAGCGCCGAATCGATCTCCAGTTGACCGACGATGAGCGCGGGTTGGGACATCATGTGCACGCGCCGCAGCAGACCTCTGAGGCGCGCCATGAGTTCACGGCTGTGGTACGGCTTGACGACACAGTCGTCGCAACCGGCTTCCAGTGCGAGAACCTGGTCGAGTTCGAAGGAAGAGAAACCGATAATCGGGATGTCGCTGGCCCGGCGGATCTCTCGGCACAGCGTCAATCCGTCGAAGTCGGTGAAGTCCAAGTCGATGAGGATTACGTCGAAATCGGAGTAGGAGGCCAGGGTATGGGCCCCCGTCGAGGTCGGCTCGGGTTCGAAACCGTGCCGTTTGAGGTCGTTGACCGTGTCTTCGATCCCCTCACAGTCCGCCACGATCAACAAGCGCGGATGAAGCAAAGCGCTCCTCCTTCCGGTGTCATACATTCAGTTGTTTTTCTTGCGTTGCCAACGCCGCCGACCGGCTCGGCTGTGCTGAGCCGAGCGGAGGCGGCGGCGAGATGTCAGAGGGCGGATAGTTCGAGGAGGACTCGAATAGCCGACTCCAGTGCGTAGTTCATGGAGCCGCCATTCGGTTCGAATGCCGTGTGTTCACCGGCGAAATGTATTCTGCCTTCGGCAGTTCGGGTGTTGGCCATCAGCTCGGCGTGGCCGCGCTCCGGCAGGATGTAGGCGCCCGCAGCATATGGCTCGTTGTCCCAGGCCACGGAGGTGCCGAGCTCGAAGTTCGCGCGTGCGCCTGGCAGCATCGGCTCCAGCTCGTTCAGCGCGAAATTCACTCGCTCGTCGTCGCTCATGCTCGCCACCGCCTGGGCGGGCCAGCCGGTCAGCCAGCATTCGATGATCTTGCGGGGGCCCGGCAGCCGTGGTGTGGCGTCGCGGACCGTGCAGATGGCGGTATCGGTCGACAACATCAGGCGATCTTCCGGCCAGAACTTCGTGCGCATCTGCAGGAAGACGCGAAGGACCGACACGTACTTCAGGCGGCGAATCGTCGAGTGCTTCGCCGCCGAAAGACCGGCCATCGACAAGTTGAGGTGGCGCATGCTGCTGAACGGCGCGGTGACAATGACGCGGTCCGCGCTCAATGTCTGCAGCCTGTCGCGGTCGAGGAAGGTGACCTGCGCTTCGTCCTCGGTTTGGGTGATGCGGACGACCGGCCTTCGGTAGAGGACGCGGTCTTTGATCTTGTCGGCCAGTGCTCGAGCGAGCGTGTCGGTGCCGCCCTTGATCTTGTACCACTGGGCGCCCGCGGTGGAGAAGGATCGTGGGCTCGACTCGTAGCGGGCCCAGGCCATCGCCGAGGCGGATTCCAGTTCGCCGCCGCGCATTTCGAGGAACAGCGGTTCGATCAGTCCGATCGCCGCGGCGGAGGCGCCTCGGTCCGCGAGTGCCTGGCGCACCGAGATCTGGTCGAGCTCTAGGAGATTCGGTGTCGGGTTCCAGTCGAGCTGGCTGATCTCCGGGCCGATGTTCTCGTTGAACTTCGTGACGTAGCGGGCGAACATGTCCGCGACGGTGAGATGCCGCTCGTCCGCGTGCAGGCCAAGGGCTTCGGCATGATCATCGACCCGGTCTGGTCGGATCCGAATGCCGTTGCGGTAGTACATGAAATCGGTGTCGACGAGATCGCTCGGCTCGGTCTCGATGCCCATTTCGCTGAGGTAGTGCATCGTGTAGTGGCACTGCTCGGTGGCCGTCATCGCGCCGGCTTCCGCGCGCAGGCCGTCGGCGAAGGGGTGACGGAGCGTCCACGTTCTACCGCCAGGGCGGTCGGTCGCTTCGAGGACGGTGACCTGGGTTCCTTGCTTCGCTAATTCGTAGGCGGTGGCGAGACCGGACAGTCCGGCACCGACAATGATCGCGGTGCCTATGTTGTTCCGAGACGGTAGACCATTGTCGAAGGTATGTCGTACGTCTTCTTGCGTTAACCCCTGCACTGCTTTCCCTCCGGTGAACTGCGCTTGATTCCCACCGGCTCATTCGCACTATTGTGAACCGAACTCATCGACAAACCATAACGCTGACGGAAATTGGAGCACTCACTTATCTTCATCCATATGGATGAAATTATCGTATCAAGGTGCGCGAACCGGAGCAAACAAGTTTCAGTAGCTAAAACTTAACTCGGCGAGGGTGGTTCACACCTCTCTGCCTGGATGATGTTTGCCTGGCTGGATGTGACCGTTATCACACTTATGTTCCTGTTTGGGGTGTATCTAATCGCAGGCGACTTGATTGACGCTGCATCTTCCGGCATGAATACGCCTTGTCATGTTGGGTAGTGGACATGACATGTCACGCTCTCGCGACCGGTTGGTTCGCGCTGTGGCTAATTGTTTGCAATCTCTCGACCATTGGCTGAGGCTACGAGTAACCGACCGTTCAGGCTGCTATCTGTCGTGCGGTTGGCCGGAATTAACGGGCGCGGTTCGGCATGCGGTATCGGTGCTGGAAAGGAATTGTCGAATTTGGGGCATTCGAGCCTTTTGGGACCTCTGGTTCGATTCCTGCCGCGGCCACCTAGCGGAATTTATGGATGTGGTCTCGGTAACTATTTCCGAGGCGTCTGTCGTTGTCCTACGTCGACGGGATCAATCTGGCGATTTCGCTGATGATCAGGTCCGCGTCGGTGACGGGGACGTAGTGGCTGGAGTGTTCGGCCATGACGTGGCGGCCGAGGGGGGACTGTGCCGTGCGGTGGGCGTGGGAGGCGATGGCCTGCGCGCGCATCGTCGCGTTCATGCCGTCGCCGGGTAACGCGCCCGAGATGACGGTCACTGGGATGGACGCGTGGTCGGGCGGGCTGTCGCGCCAGGTGGCGAGTTCATCGAGGAACGTGCGAGCCTGCTGCCGTTGGGTACGAATCACGCTGGGATTGAATCCCTCTCGCTCCAGATCGTGACGAACGTCGGCGGGGAAGTCGCGCGCCTGCCCGCGAAACATCGGTTTGAGCAACCCGAGTCGAGCGAGGACCGTGCTGACGGCGAGCGCCCCGCGCTCCATCCGACGGAAGCCACGACTGAACAGCACCTCGGCGGCCTCGTCGGTGGGATCAACGAGCACGAGACCGGCGATCCGGTCGAGACGCCGCGCGGCGGCGAGCCGCACGATCGGCCCACCCGCACTGTGTCCCACCAGAATGAACGGCCCTGGCTCGAAGTGATCGAGCACCTCGTTCAAATCGTCGGCCATCCGCCCCAGGGTCCGATCAGTCAGATCGGGCGCACTGCGCCCAAGCCCCGACCGGTCATAGACAATCGCCCGCGCAAACCCACCCACCCCCGGCTGCACCGCACCCCAGGACGACCGCCCCGCACCGGCCCCCGCCTCGAAAACCACAGTCGGCCTTGTGATATCGCTCCCGGGCCCCGCCAACACCATCGCGAACACCCGCCGCCCATCCCGAGTCTGCACCCACTCCGCCGTACCTTGACTGTGCTCCCCGATCTCAGTCATGTTCTCCCCGCCTTCGTTACCCGAATCAGCCACCCCGACGCAGTTCTCAAGAGGGAGCGTCACCCCCCACCCCAAACGCAGACATCCTGCCTGCGATGAATCACAATACAATCCCCCACCACAACACCATGCCCGTTACCGTGCGGTGTCGGCGAATTCGGGCGGCATCAGCCGGCGCGCCAGGAACTCGCGCGGCAGACGATTGCCGGATACGTGCCGTAGCGGTGCGGCGCTCACACCAACCACACAGCCGGGACACAGCGGCCGCATAGCGGACCTGCCCAGGATAGGGGGATGCCGCTGACGTCCGCCTCCAGCCCGACCGAGCGTATTGTGCTGCGCCGCGCCGACGGTAGTTCGGTCCAGGTGCTGGTGGTGGATGACGAGCCGATGCTGGCGGAGATGTTGGCGATGGCGTTGCGGTATGAGGGCTGGGAGGTCAGTTCGGCCTGTGACGGGCGCAGCGCGGTCACCATCGGCAGGGAAACCCGGCCCGATGTGGTGGTGCTGGATGTGATGCTGCCGGATATGACCGGGCTCGAGGTGCTTGCCAAGCTGCGGGAGCGGATTCCGCAGTTGCCGGTGCTGCTGCTCACGGCGAAGGACTCGGTCGAGGACCGGATCGCCGGGTTGACCGCCGGTGGCGACGACTACGTCACCAAGCCGTTCAGTATCGAGGAGCTCATTTTGCGGTTGCGCGCGCTGCTGCGGCGGACCGGGGTGAGTACACCGGACAGCGGCGCCCGGCTGGTGGTCGGCGATCTGGTGCTGGACGAGGACAGTTATGAGGTGCAACGAGCGGGGGAGCCGATCGCGTTGACCTCCACCGAATTCGAGCTGCTGCGCTTGTTCATGCGCAACCCCAAGCGGGTGCTGAGCAAGTCCCTGATCCTTGACCGCGTCTGGAGCTACGACTTCGGCGGTCGCTCCAACATCGTCGAGCTATATGTGTCGTATCTGCGCAAGAAGATCGACAGCGGGCGGGCTCCGATGATCCACACCCTGCGCGGTTCCGGATATGTCCTCAAGCCCGCGGACTGAGCCGCGCCGCCGGTGGTCGCCGCGCCGCTGGTCGCTGCGCGCTCGCCTGCTGGTCGGCCAGTCGCTGCTGCTCGCGACCGTGGTCATCGGCATCGGTGCCGCGACAGTACTTGCGCTGCAACAGTTTCTGGTGCATCAGCTGGATACCGAGTTGGTCATCGCGCAGAATCACTCGGTCGGTGGCGCGGGTGGCGGACCAAGCCTCGGCATCGCACCCGGTGTTCGGCCACCGCCACCGCCGGATACGCCGGTGGGGCCTGGCCCCGACTTTCTGGACCGGCGCGGCATCCAGCCGGACGCGATCGGCGCGGCGGTCGACCACGGAACCGTCACCGCCGCAGGGAAAATCGGCGCCGACGGGTCGGAGTCGGCGCTGTCCGATGCCGCCCGCGGCCAGCTCGCCGAGGTCGCCGTCGACGGCAAACCGATCACGCTGAACATCGACGGGCAGGGCCGCTATCGCGTGATCGCGGATCCGACCTGGCGCGGGACGACGGTGGTCACCGGACTGCCGTTGGCCTCGGTCGACGCGACCCTGGCGTGGGTGGTCGGCATACTGGTTGCGGCCATCGCGGCCGCGCTGCTGATCGCGATCACCGTTGGCCTCTGGCTGATTCGCCGCGCACTCATGCCGTTGGACCGCGTCGCGGCTACCGCGGCAGAGGTCGCCGATCTACAACTGGATCGCGGGGAAGTGACGCTGCCCGTTCGGGTTTCGATCGACGCCGAGTCGCGCACCGAGGTCGGTCAACTCTGTGCTGCGGTCAACCGGATGCTCGAGCACATCGCCGAGGCGCTCTCGGCGCGGCACGACAGCGAGACCAGGGTGCGCCAGTTCCTGGCCGACGCCAGCCACGAGCTGCGCACGCCGCTCGCCGCCATCCGCGGCTATACCGAACTGGCACAACGCAATCGGGCCGAGGCGCCCGGCGAGATGGTCGACGCGATGGACCGGGTCGACGCGGCGGCCCGGCGGATGACCACACTGGTCGAGGATATGTTCCTGCTGGCAAGACTTGACTCGGGGCGGCCGCTCGAACACGAGCCGGTCGACCTGTCCCGGCTCACCATCGACGCGGTGAGCGACGCGCACATCGCGGGCCCGGACCATCGCTGGGCGCTCGACCTGCCCGGTGAGCCGGTGTTGATCACCGGGGATGCCGTCCGGCTGCATCAGGTACTCGGCAATCTGCTTGCCAACGCACGCACGCATACCGGGCCCGGCACCAAGGTCACCGTCTCGCTGGAATGCGACAGCTCCGGCGGCGCGCGATGGCTGGTGCGTGACAACGGACCGGGAATTCCGGCCGACCTGCAACCGGCGATCTTTCAGCGCTTCAGTCGCGGCGATTCGTCCCGGTCGCGGCGGGGTGGGAGCACCGGTCTCGGCCTGGCGATCGCCGATGCGGTGACCAAAGCCCACGGTGGCGTGCTCGGGGTGACCAGCGTGCCCGGCGATACGGTATTCACCGTCTGGTTGCCCGGCGAAAGTCCCTACGCCAAGCGGACGTAGGGACTTCGGCGGGTTCGAGAATCAGGGCAGCGGAATCCAGGCAGGTTCCTCCTCGTGTCGGATCTCGGATGTCGAGACCGTCGGCCCTAGCTGGGCCGATACGGCAATCGTCGAGGCACCACGTTGGCCGGAGATGGGGCGAAGCTATGCGTCAGCTATGAACGGCTGCGAGGTCGGTATTGCCTTTTGCGCATAGCGAACGCACAGCTCGCGCAAAGATCCGACCCACACCGCGGCCCGACGATCGTGAGATGACTACCGCTACCTCGCGCCCGCGCTCGGCGTCCGATGCTCGCCGATCCGACACGGACAGCTCGGTCCACGATCAATCACGCGCGGCGCGGCTGCTGCACGGTTCGCCTGATCAGCCGAGGTGGGCTCGCCCGGGCCTGTTGGTCTTGCTCGCGGCGACCGCTGTCCTTTATCTATGGGGGCTGAGCCGGTCCGGGTGGGCCAATGACTTCTACGCGGCCGCGGTGCAGGCGGGCACACAGAGCTGGAAGGCGCTGCTGTTCGGTTCGCTGGACGCGGGCAACGCGATCACCGTCGACAAGCCGCCCGCGTCGTTGTGGGTAATGGGGTTGTCCGGCAGGCTTTTCGGGTTCAGCTCGTTGTCGATGCTGGTGCCGCAGGCGTTGATGGGGGTGGCGTCGGTCGGGTTGTTGCACGGTGCGGTGCGGCGGTGGAGTGGTCCGGCCGCCGGGTTGCTCGCCGGTGTGGTGCTGGCCTTGACTCCCGTTGCGGCGCTGATGTTTCGGTTCAACAACCCGGATGCGCTGCTGGTGCTGCTGCTGGTCGCGGCGGCGTATTGCACGGTGCGCGCTACCGAGAACGGCAGTGGGCGTTGGCTTGCGCTGGCGGGTGTCGCGGTCGGGTTCGGGTTTCTCACCAAGATGTTGCAGGCGTTCCTGGTGCTGCCCGCGCTGGGTGTGGTGTTTCTGGTCGCGGCGCCGATCGGCCTCCGGCATCGGATCGGCAAGCTGCTGGGAGCTGTTGTCGCGCTGGTGATTTCGGGTGGTTGGTTCGTCGCTCTGGTCAGCTTGTGGCCCAGTGCGTCGCGCCCGTACATCGGCGGGTCGACCGACAACAGCCTGCTCGATCTCGCCCTCGGTTACAACGGACTCGGTCGAGTGCTCGGCGGGTCGGGCAACGGTGGTGGCGGAGGTGGCGGGACCGCGTTCGGTGGCAGCACCGGAGTCACCCGGTTGTTCGGTGCTTCGATGGGGACCGAGATCTCGTGGCTGCTGCCTGCGGCACTGATCGGGCTGGTCGCGGGACTGTGGTTCACTCGAAGGAGCCCACGGGTCGGACGGCGTCGTGCGGCTCTCTTGCTGTGGGGCGGTTGGCTTCTCGTGACCGGTGTCGTATTCAGCTTCATGCAGGGCACCATTCACCCCTACTACACCGTCGCGCTCGCGCCTGCGATCGCCGCGTTGGTGGGGATCACGGTGGTCGAGTTGTGGCGCGGCAGGCAATCTGTGCAGGCGCGCCTCGCCCTCGGTGCTATGTCCGCCGCAACCGGTGTATGGAATTTCGTGTTGCTCGACCGCACTCCCGACTGGTATCCGGCGCTGCGCTGGAGCGTGCTGATCGGTGCCATCGTGGTGGCCGCGATCGTGGTGACCGGCGCGCACAGACTCGGCAGACTCACCGCTGTCGTCGCGATCGCCGGTCTGCTGTTCGGGCTGGCGGGAACGACCGCCTATGCGATCGACACAGCGGCGACGCCACATACCGGTTCCATTCCGACCTCGGGTCCGGTCGCCGATGGCGGGATGGGTGGTGGTCCCGGCGGAGGACCGCCCGGCGGAATGCCGAACTCGGCCGACGCCGCGAGAACGGCGGGAACACCGCCCGACGGCGAGTCCATCGACCGGACCGGAGGTCATGACGACGGTGGGCCTGGCCGC
The DNA here is from genome assembly GCF_045040275.1 of Nocardia sp. NBC_01499. NCBI lineage: Bacteria > Bacillati > Actinomycetota > Actinomycetes > Mycobacteriales > Nocardiaceae > Nocardia > Nocardia sp. NBC_01499. Next base: position 9,507,665 of record NZ_CP109426.1, read on the forward strand.
TCGACCTCGAACAACAACACGGCGTTGCAGCAACTGCTGAAGAACACCAACAGTCGTTGGGCCGCGGCGACAGTGGGTTCGCAGACGGCGGGCAGTCTCGAACTCGCCACCGGCACATCGATCATGGCGATCGGTGGATTCACCGGCGGTGACAACTCGCCGACCCTGGCGGAATTCCAGCAGTATGTCGCCAACGGCGACATCACGTACTTCATCGCCGACAACGCGGACGGGCATGGCCCCGGCCACGAATCCGAGGGCAGCGCAAGCCAGATCACCGCATGGGTCAAGGCCGGCTACACCGCGACAACGGTCGGCGACAGTACCGTCTACCAGCTCACCGGGGCTCAGAGTTGACCGCGGCGGTGCCGGACACGGATGCTCTGTCTAGTCGAGCAACGCAGCAGCACCGCTGTGGCTGTTACGACAGCTCGAGGGAGATCTGTGTGATGTACCGCCTCGGTGACATCGATTGTGTCAGTGCGCGGGGGCATTCCGCGCTGGGTGGAACGTTGGCGATACAGGCGGTCTGGCGTTACGACCGCCCGGTGGACCTGGCCGCGCTCGCGGACTTTCACACCGCGTTGCGGCACGGCAGGCTGGGACGGGTGGTCGCGGCGGCAATGATCCCCGCCGCGGGTGACCGGTGGAGTGCGCGGGCCGAATTCGCTCCGCTCGAGGTCACGGCGGCTATTCCGCGTGGTGAGCTCGAGACGTGGATCGCCGAGCGAGGGCGCGCGGAGTTACGCACCTTCGGCGGACCCGCATGGCGGTTGGCGGTGACCACCTGTGACAACGGGGAAAGCGCGGTGTCGCTGTTTGCCTCGCACACGATCGCCGACGCGCGCGCGTTGTGTGCCGCGATCACCGAGGCCGTCGCGGACAAGCGGTTCGACCTGGTCTATCCGACCGACGAATTCGGGCGAATGCGACTGCTGTACTGCGATATTCGTGATGCGGCGCGGCGCGGCGGGGCGCTGCTGAAGGCTGTCGGCCTCGGTGCGCAAATGGCCATGGCCAAGCGCGGAGACGCCAAAGGCGTTGCGGCCCAGCGGGTCGCGGACGACTTCCGCTTGCCGACGGTCGAAGCGACCGTTGCGGCGGGGCGCTGGCATGCGGCCGCCCGAGCCCGCGGCGGATCCGCGACTACCTTGGCGGTCGCGGTGATGGCGGCGATCGCCACCGAGATCGGCCGCACCGACGAACAGGGGCTGGCTCGGCTGATGATGCCGGTCAGTACCCGCACCGAGGCGGATCGTCGCGCGAATGCCTTGGCCGCCATAGATTTCGAGGTCGACCTTCGGGACGGCGTGCTGACCGACCTGGCGCCATTGCGCGCGCTGATGAAGGAGAAGTTGCGCGCGGCGGCGGGACAGTCCGCGCCACCGCTGATTCCGATCGCGGTCGCGCTGCCGCGCGGGTTGTTCAACGTATTGGTGCGTAAGGTCGCCGCCGATGCGACCGTCACGGTGTGCTCCAATCTCGGCGAACTCGACCCCGCGATGCTCAGCATCGACGGCCGACCGGCCGCGAATGTTCGGCTCGGCCTGGTCAATCAGAGCCTCGACTCGCGTGCCGTGCTGACCGAACGCGGCGGCAATCTCTATGTCTTGGTGGCCGAGTCCGCTGGGGAAATCACGCTGCGCGTCAACGGGTTTCATCCGCCGGAGCTGGTCGACGCCGAGCAGCTCGCCGCACTGGTCCAGCGGGTGCTCGGCCGGTACGAGCTCTCGGCAACCCTCGGGTAGCCCTCAGGTTCGCGCCGGGTCGTTGACCGGGACCGGGGCGAAGGTCTTGGTCGGCGTCGAGCGGCCGCGCAGCATCAGCGTTTCGTGCGGCTGCCACCACCGGGCTTCGTCGGCCGCGTCGGCGATCGTGTCGTGCGCGACCAGTATCCGTTCGGGCACCGTCTTGGCTCGTTCGGTGAGCCGGGCGGCCACGTTGACCGGGTCGCCGATGACGGTGTATTCGTAGCGGTGCTCGGCGCCGATATTGCCGGCAACGACGACCCCGGAGGCAACGCCGATGGCGGCGTCGAGTTCGGGATAGCGTTCGGCGAGGGCAGCCAGCGCGGTCTGCAGCGACCGGGCGGCCCGTAGTACCGCTGCGGCGTGTCCGGTGGTGTTATCGGGTGGGCCGAATACACACAGTGCGGCGTCGCCCTCGAATTTGTTGACCCATCCGCCTTCCGCGCCGACGCATCGGACGACTTCGGCGAACATGTCGTTCAGCATCGTCACCATTGCTTCCGGTGGCAGACGCTGGGCCAGCGAAGTCGAGCCGATCAGATCGACGAACAGCACGCTGGCCGGACGCCGCTCGCCACCAACACGCACCCCGCCGGTCAATGCGAAACGGGCGACCTCGGTCCCGACGTGGCGGCCGAACAGGTCGTGCAGCCGCTCCCGTTCACGCATGCCCTCGACCATGTGGTTGAACCCGGCCTGCAGCTGACCGACCTCGCCGCCGTAATCGACCGGGATCTGCGCGGTCAGATCGCCCGCTTGCACCCGTCGTTGCGCGGCCTGCAGTCCGATCGCCGGCTCTACCAGCGACCAGGCCATCGCGGCGATGAACGCCAGGCCGGCAAGGACGCTCAACGCCGCGAGCACGGCCAACGACACCGGCAGCCATTCGCGCTCCGCGGGCGTCAGTCCGAGTGGCGCGGTGCCGAGCAGCACCACGGGCACGGCCCCGCTCAGTACCCACGCGAGCACCAGCCGCCCGCGTAGACCGAGCACGGCACCGGCCGGTGGTGCCTCTCCGGCCAAGACAACGCGCAGTACCGGCCGGGCAACCCGCTCCAGCAGCAGCAGCGACAGCGCACCGGCGGTAAGCCCCGCGAGCGCGACGACCAGTGCGACTCGCACCGTGTACAGGACCGGATATCCCAGGGTGGCGTGCACGACGCCGACCACGATCGCTGCGACGAGCCAGACGGCGAACTCGTCGACGGCCTCGGCCCAGGGGAAGCTCAACGTCAACGATCGCTCCTGGGCCGTCGGCGTACGCCGCTGACGCACCCAGCCGAACGCCCGATCGGCCCGACGCTCGCCCCGGTAAACACCGACCGATATCGCGACGAGGAAGAACACCACACCGATGGTGCTCACCACGACGGCATCACGCCGGAAGTGGGAGTGCCCGCCCGACCACGGAATGCTGAAAACGACCAGCTGCACCGCGACCATGACGAACCCGACACCGTTCGCGGCGATCGCCGCCCGCCGTCCGGTATGGCGCGCGAACGCCGACGCGACCGCGTCCCACAATCCGTCATCGAACGGTGTGTCTTGCGGGGGAGAGATGTCTGCCTGATCGTCGAGCATGAGCAACCCTCTTTCTAGGCCGTCATGGGTAACGCCCAGCACCGAGGACACCGCGTGCTGATAAAACCGTACGACACGTTCCGGACCCGTGCCTGCTCAGCCACTCCTGCCGCCGCTCAGGCCGCTGATTGCCGCTCGTCGCACCGGGTCGACCCATCCGGGCCTGTGTTGTCGCCGAATACCCCTGCGGCACGGCGCGTGTTCGGCAACGGGACGCAGTCGGCTCCGGAACTAGCTGTTTCGGCGGACTGACCGAAGGAAAGGGTGTTTTGGTGCGTACACGTTTCGTCTCGATGCTCGCTGTGAGTTGCCTGGGGTTGGTGCTAGCGGGCGGGGCGGCCGGGTCGGCCCAGGCAGAGCCGACCGCCGCGGAGATGAAGGAGCTCTTCGGCGACCACGACGTCGCGACGGTCCGTGATGATCTGCGAACGAACGAGTACGCCGTCGAATGGCAGGCCAGGCTCACGCTCGCGAATGCGGACGGTCTGTGTGATCCCAAGAGCTTCGACAACGACGCGCTCGGGAAGATCGACAAGATCCTCCGGCGCTCGCCGATGCGCAACCTCGACAGTCCTGACCTGCACGCACGGCACGCTGTCGCCGGTAGCTACTCCTATACCAACGAATTTCGACGTAGCTACTGCGATAACTCGACTTTCCGGGGTAAGTACATAGCCGCCAAGAAGAAGTATACGGAGGATTACTCCGACAAGTTGATACTCGATGAACAGGGCATGCTGAAGTTCTATTACGTGATGGCCATAGATCTGTACAACGCGCTGAAAGAGGCCGGTGCGGGGATGGCAGGCTACTTCGATACGGAGAAATTGACGGAGGTCAAGCAGCCGTACGGTGAGTGCTATACATCGACCTGGAAGCCGCCGCCCGCCGAGCCGGGCACCAAAGACGTCGAAGAGGCCAATTACGTGAAACTCTGCAAGCCGAAAGATGACCCGGACGAATAGCCGTCGGCACAATGCGATGAGCGGTCGAGTGGGTCGGCTCCGGGGAAGCGGGCTGTCGGTAGGGTCTCCGCACCGTGCGTCGCCCACTCGATCGCGGTACCGCGCAGTAGCGTCGCGCTCATGACGGCCATCCAGTGCGTCGCGGGTCTTGTGGTCCTCGCCGCGGTCTCGACGACCTCGGTATACGGCCGCCCCGGCGCTGATCTGGCTGCCGCGCTGGGCGGAGTCCCGGCGATCAGCACCCAGGCGGTGGTCGTGCACGCGCCGACTGCGGCGACCACCCGCGCGATGTTGGAGACATTCGACAAGGTCGACGGGGCTTGGCGGCGCGCGTTTCCGGCGATGGTCGCCAGGATCGGCGAGGACGGGTTCAGCGATCATCACCGCGAGTCGGTGCCGTCGACACCCACCGGCATGTATGGCTTCGGGGACACCATCTACGGCATCGAACCCGATCCGGGGACGCGCTACCCCTATCACGTGCTCACCGAGGGTGACTGGTGGAACGAGAACCCAACGAGCCTGGGCTACAACACATTTCACCACGGCACCGACCCCGGCGGCGGGAGCGAGGCGCTGTGGCAGGTCGCCCCGCAGTACGACTACTTCGCGTTCATCACCTACAACGTACCCGCGGTCGCCGGACTCGGCAGTGCGATCTTCTTGCACGCCAACGGATCCGGCGACACCTCGGGTTGCGTCAGTCTCGAACGATCCGATCTGCTTCGCGTACTTCGCTGGCTCGACCCCGCGCGGACGCCGCGCATCGTGCTCGGTCCCGACGACGAACTGGCCAGGTCCTGATCATCGGCCAGCGTTCCGGCGGCCCCCGCTGTATCTCGGTGCGGCGGTTGTCGTTCTCACAGTTATGACGGCCACCGAGAGGAACCGATGATGATCGGTGATCGCAAGGACGATCATGTCGACTACGCCATCCAGCAGCAGCGCGGTGGGGCGGGTGGCAACGATTTCGACGCGGTGTCGTTCGTGCACCACGCACTGGCTGGCATCGATCTCGGTGCGGTGTCGCTTGCCGCCGGGCTCGCCGGAAAGCCGTGCGCGGTACCGCTGTTCATCAATGGTATGACCGGCGGCAGCACGCGCACCGGAATCATCAACCGGGATTTGGCGATAGCGGCCAGGGAAACCGGGCTGCCGATAGCGTCGGGGTCGGTCAGCGCTTATCTGCGCGACAGCTCAGCCGCGGACACCTACCGCGTGCTGCGCAAGGAGAACCCGCACGGGTTCGTGATGGCGAACATCAACGCCGCCACCACGGTCGAGGACGCGCTGCGTGCGATCGATCTGCTCGAGGCCGACGCGTTGCAGATCCACCTCAACGCGGTGCAGGAGATCGTCATGCCCGAGGGCGATCGCGATTTCGACGGCTGGCAGGCGCGGATCGAACAGATCGCCGCCGCGGTGCCGGTACCGGTGATCGTCAAGGAGGTCGGCTTCGGCCTGAGCCGCGAAACCGTGCTGCGGGTAAGGGATCTCGGCGTCGCCGCCGCGGACGTCGGCGGTCGTGGCGGCACGAACTTCGCCCGCATCGAGAACAGTCGCCGTCCCGTCGCCGACTACACGTTCATCGAAGGGTGGGGGCAATCGACCGCCGCATGCCTGCTCGACGCCACCGGAGTGCGCGGTGTCGGCATCCTCGCTTCGGGCGGCGTCCGTTCAGCCCTGGATGTGGCCCGCTCGCTCGCGCTCGGGGCCGCCGCGGTCGGTGTCGCCGGACCGTTTCTGCGCACCCTGGTGGACCACGGTGTTTCGGCGCTCATCGACATGATCGAGACGTGGCTCGATCAGCTACGCCGGATCATGACCGTCCTCGGCGCGCACACCCCGGCCGGCTTGGCCGAATGCGACCTGTTGATCGGCGGTGACCTGCGCGAGTTCTGCCGAATGCGCGGAATCGACGCCGATGAGTTCGCGGTGCGCAGCCGACGGCGGAACCCGGACCGCCCGAATTCCTGACCCGTTCACCGGGTCATCGGGATGTTCTTGCGGTGGCTCGGCGCCGACGGTTACGCCGCGCGCGATTCGAGCGAGACGTGGCGTTCGATGAGCTCGGCCACCTGCTGCCAGCGCTGTTCAAGATAGAAATGCCCGCCGCCGAACATGTGCACCGCGAACGCCGAGTTGGTGTGGCCGCGCCATTTCTCGATATCGAGGCCGGACACCCGCTGATCCTTGTTTCCGCACATGGCGATCGTCGGGCAGTGCACCGCGGTGTGCGGTGCCGCGAGATACGCCTCGACCGCCCGGTAATCGTTGCGCACCGCGGGAATGATCATGCGCAGAATGTCGTCATCGGCGAGCAGGCGATTGTCGGTGCCGTTGAGGTGCCGGATCTCCGCGAGCACGTCCGCCTCGGTGGCCAGCGGAATCTGATAGCTTGCCCGCGCCGACGGCGACCGTCGCCCGGAGACGAACAGTCGTATCGGACTGTGCCCCAGCGATTCCCAGCGCAGCGCGACCTCGAATGCGACCGTCGCGCCCATGCTGTGTCCGAAGAATATGGTCGGCACGCCGTCGGGCGGCAGCACCTTGGCCGTCCGGTCGGCCAGGACGCGGATATCGTCTACGAATGGCTCGTTTCTGCGGTCCTGACGCCCGGGATACTGCACCGCGCAGACCTCGATCGGCAATGACAGCGCCGCCGCCAGCGGCTGGTAGTACACGGCCGAACCGCCGGCATGCGGAAAACAGACCAGTCGCAATGCCGCGGTTGGCATCGGCTGGAAGGTGCGAATCCATCGCGCCCGGTCTTCGGCAATGTCAGATTTCGCGCTGTTCATGGCTTCCTCTCGAGTCCGATACTGCAGACTGTCGGACATATTGATGCTCGAGGGCCCCGGTTGGATACGCCGTGTCGGCCGTCGTTGTTCGCACCCGCTGCGGTGGCCTGGATCGTACGCATCCGAGTGCGCTACGCCTGCCTCTGCTACGAAATGGAGACCCACTGCGGGACAGTGCAACTCGGACGCGGTGGTCGGGATCTGTCCGGCTTCGCCGACGACAGCACCCTGGTCGAGGCCATGGTGCGGTACCTGGCAACCGGTTGGTGGGCCGACCGGAAAGGATTGAGGGACATGGGTATTGCCGTCTCGGCCAAGGGTGGCCTGGTCAGCGCGGTGGCGTCATGATCATGCTCGAACAGGCCGCCGAGCCCGCGGCCACCGCACACGCCGCGTCGACGACTCTGACCGCGGAGCTGGTCGAGGCCTTGCGCCGATTTCCTGGCAGCACCGTCTCCGACGACGACAGCACCCTGAGTTTCGCGGCGGTGTACGCGGCGGCGGCGCGGCGCAGCGGCATACTGCGCTGCCGGTTCGTCCCCGGCGAGGCGGTACCGTTGCGCTCGCGCAATTCGATCGGCTTTGTGATCGATCTACTGGGGTACCTGCTTTCCGGGTTACGACCAGTACTCATGGCGGGCGCGGCGGTGAGCGCCGCGCGGACCGAGCAGATCCTCGAATATGCTGCGGCCGGTACCGATATCGACGGGTCGGCGGTGGCCCTTTATCTGACCTGTGACGATGCGACCGGGGTCGCGAAACTGATCCCGCGAACACATGCGGGCTATCTGCTCAGTGTCTGGCTGGCCGCCCGCAATGCCGAGTTGACCACGGACGACTGCTATTTGGTGTCGGTCCCCGTCGCGCAGAACTACGCGCTCGGCTGCCCAGGGATTCTGGGCGCACTGCTTTCGGGGGCACGGGTGGTGCTGACCAGGGCCACCGATTACGCCGGAGTCACTGCCGCCGTCGCCAGGCACGGCGCGACCGTGCTTCCGCTGCTGCCTGCCCAGGCGCGGTGCTGGTACGGCCGAGGGGTGCCCGCGAGTCCTTCGCTGCGACTGGTGCAGATCGACGGCGCGGCGGTGAAATCCGCGGACGTGCACGCCCTGGTCCGGCTCTTCGGTGTCACCGTGCAGTACTCGTTCGCCATGGCAGAGGGGCTGCTGTGCCAATCCGCGCCGTCCGACGATCTCGACCATCGGGCTGGTCGGATCGGGCGAACGCTGTCCGACCGTGACGAGTTCCGCATCGTGGAGCCCGACCAGGCCGGTCGGGGGCGGCTCGAGGTGCGCGGTCCCTGCACGATCACCAGCTACCTGGCCGCACCGGAAGTCAACGCCACGAAGTTCAGCCCGGACGGTTGGTTGCGCACCGGGAATCTGGCGTCCGGGGCGGGCGGTCGTCGCTTCGTCGTGCATTCGCGCGCCGACGATTTGATCAACCGCGGTGGCTGCCGTTGATCATGTGAGGTTTCTCGCTACCCGCTGTATCCAGGTTTCGCCGACCGGGCTCTCGATCTCAACGGCATATCTACGGCCAGGGAGGTCTTGACCAATGGGGGACAACTTACTCGAGCGGCGCACCGCGGAAAAGTGTTGCGCCGCGGTGGCGGTGATCGGGCTGGCGTGCTGGCTGCCCGGTGCGGACGACCCCGATGCCTTCTGGGAGGTGCTGAGCGAGGTCGCGGACGCGATCCCGCCGCTGCCGCACGCGCCGTGGCCGACGCCGCGAGATCAGCGGGCCAGGGACGGAGGGAGTTACGGCGCAGGCGAGTTCGCCGCGGCGACGTCGGGTACGTCCGCGCCGGAGCTGGCCGCGCTGGATCCGGGTCGGCGGCTGGTTGTCGAATTGGGCTTGGCGGCACTGCAAGACGCCGGTATGTCGCCGGAGGCGCTGCGCGGTACCGAGACCGCGATGTTCCTCGGTGGCGACCAAGCCTTGGGCCTGGCGTATCAGAGCCTGCGTTCGGGGGCGGCGCGGCTGGTGCTCGCCGACGGCGTCCATCTTGACCCGGCGCTGGAGCGCATGCTCGGCGTGGCCAACGGCAGCGCGGGCGTTGCCGTGCTGAAACGGCTGGCCGATGCGGTCGCCGACGGGGACGTCGTGTACTACGTGCTGGTCGGCAGCATGTCCGGGTGCGACGGCGCGACCCCGACCGTGCCGGACACCGCCACGCAACAGGCCTTGTTGCGGGCGGCCTACGCCGGCGACGACCGTGCCGACCTGATCGCTGGAATCGGTTGCGGCCGACCGTATCCGGATGTGGTGCTCGGGGCTCCTGCTAAGGACGTGATAGCTGTGGCCAGGAGGTCTGGAACGTGATGGGCGACAACGAACGCGGGCGGCGGCCCGGTGAGACGGGCCGAGCGGCCGTCGCGATCATCGGATTGTCCTGCCGGGTGCCCGGTGCCGATGACCCGCGGGCTTTCTGGCGGATGCTGTGCGACGGTACCGACGCGATCACCGCGATCACCGATGACCGGTGGCAGGCCGAGACCGCCGAGCTCGCCCAGTTCCGTCGGGCCGGATTGCTGGATCGGGTAAGCGAATTCGATGCCGGATTCTTCGACATCTCCCCGAGGGAGGCGGCCGCGATGGATCCGCGCCAGCGCCTCGCCCTCGAATTGAGCTGGGAGGCACTGGAAGACGCCAGGATCGCGCCGGTTCGCCTGCGCGGCAGCGACACCGCGGTCTTCCTCGGCGCCACCAGCGACGACTACGCGGCGCTTGTGGCCAGCCACGGCGGCGACGCGGTGTCGCATCATTCGCTGACCGGGCTGTGGCGCGGGGTGATCGCCAACCGCGTCTCGCACCGGTTCGGCTTCCACGGCCCGAGCGTCACCGTCGACACGGCGCAGTCGTCGTCCCTGGTTGCCGTGTATCTGGCGAGCCAGAGCCTGCTGTCCGGGGATGCCAGGATCGCGCTGGCCGGTGGCGTGCACCTGAATCTGATGCCGGAGAGCACCTTGGCGTTCGCTCGCGCGGGCGCGCTGTCCCCGGACGGGATCAGTTACACCTTCGACGCTCGGGCCAACGGCTTTGTGCGTGGCGAGGGTGCCGGGGTTGTCGTGCTCAAGCGGCTCGACGATGCCGTCGCCGACGGCGACCCGATCTACTGTGTGCTGCTCGGCGGCGCGGTCAATCACGACGGCGACGGGCAGGCACTGACCGTCCCCGACGCCGCGGCCCAGCAGGCCGCGCTGGCGCAGGCGTACGCGCGGGCCGGGGTGGCGCCCGGCGAGGTCGGCTATGTCGAGCTGCACGGCACCGGCACGCGCGCGGGCGACCCGGTGGAGGCTCGAGCACTCGGCGCGGTCTTCGGCGCCGGTCGCGATGCCGACCGGCCGCTGCTGGTCGGTTCGGTGAAGACCAATATCGGACACCTCGACGCCGCGGCCGGTGTCGCGGGCCTGATCAAGGTGGCGCTGTCGCTGCGGCACGGGGTGCTGCCAGCCAGCCTGAACTATGCCGCGCCGAATCCGGCGATTCCGATGGACGAGTGGAGACTTCGGGTCAACACCGCAACGACGCCGTGGCCGGCGGGGCCGCGGGTGGCGGGGGTGAGCTCGTTCGGCATCGGTGGCGCCAACTGCCACCTCGTGGTCGGGGCCGCGCCGGTGGAGTCGGCACCGAAGGTGAACGACGTTGCACCGCAAGTGGTTCCGGTGCTGGTCTCCGGTCGATCCGCGGCGGCGTTGCGCGCCCAGGCCGCGCGGTTGCACGAGTGGGTCACCGAGCGCCCCGGCATCGCGCTGCCCGATCTCGCCTACTCGACGCTGACCACCCGCGCGGAGCTGGAGCATCGCGGCGTTGTGCTCGCCGCCGATCACGCCGAGCTGCGGGCCGGGCTCGCCGCCCTGGCCGACGGTGAGCCCGCGCCGAACACCGTCACCGGCGTCGCGAGCACGCGCACCGGGGTGGTGATGGTATTTCCCGGCCAGGGCCCGCAGTGGCTCGGCATGGCGCTCGGACTGTGGGACAGCCTGCCGGTGTTCGCGGCCTGGATGGACGAGTGCGAGCGGGAACTCACCGGATTGGTCGACTGGTCGCTGCGCGAGGCGCTCGGCGACGAGGCCGCGCTGGCCAGGGTCGATGTGGTGCAGCCAGCGCTGTTCGCGGTGATGGTGTCGCTGGCGCAGGTGTGGCGGGCCGCCGGGGTCGTGCCGGACGCGGTGGTCGGACATTCGCAGGGCGAGATGGCGGCTGCCTGTGCCGCGGGACTGATCTCGCTGGCCGACGGCCTGCGGCTGTCGGTCGGCCGCAGCCGCGCCATCGCCGTCGGGCTGGCGGGGCGCGGCGCGATGGCGTCGCTGGCACTGCCCGTCGCCGAGGTGGACACCGACCGGGTTTCGATCGGCGGGATCAACGGCCCACGGGCGGTGGTGATCTCCGGCGAGGTGGACGCGGTGCACGCGGTCGTTGCCGAGACGACGGCGCGGGGCGTGTGGGCCCGACTCATCCCGATCGACTACGCCTCCCACTCGGCGCAGGTCGAGTCGATCCGGGACGCGGTGCTCGCGGTCGAGGTCGCGAGCACCGCGACCGACAGTGGGATCGCCTTCTACTCGACGGTCACCGGCGGCCGCCTCGATCCGGCAGAACTCGACGCCGAGTACTGGTACCGGAATCTGCGGCAGCCGGTGCGGCTCGCGGAAACCGTTGCGGCACTGGGTGCGGCAGGCCATTCGGTCTTCCTCGAGGTTAGCCCGCATCCGGTGCTGACAGGACCGATCGGGGACACCGTCGAGGACGCGGTCGTGCAGGGCACCCTGCGTCGCGACGAGCCCGAACTGCTGCGGCTGCTGACCTCGCTGGCCGAGCTGTATGCCGCCGGGGTGCCGGTGGATCTGGCGGCGCTACTGCCCGGCGGTCAGCCGATCGCGTTGCCCACCTACGCATTCCAGCGGTCGCCGCACTGGGTGGGCGGTGGTGCCGCACCGGTGGCGCCGGAACGGACAACCCGCCCGGTGCGCGGTGCCGTACGCTCGGCCCCTGAGCACGAGGCTGGCGACGCCGCGACCGAGGTACCGTCCACCTCGGAGTTGTGGCGGCTGGTGCGCGCCCAGGCCGCGGCCGTGCTCGGGCACGCCGACCCCGCCGCGATCGAGGCCGAACGCACCTTCAAGGAACAAGGTTTCGACTCGGTCACCGCGGTGGAACTGCGCAACCGGCTCAACACCGCGACCGGCCTGCGCGCGCCGAGCTCGCTGCTGTTCGACCATCCGACGCCGACCGCCGTGGTGGCCCATCTGCGCGCCGAACTCGGCGGCGAATCCGAGGCCGAGGTGGAATCCGGTTCCGGCACAGCGGCATCGGTGGCCGACGACCCGATCGCGATCGTCGGGATGAGCTGCCGGTTGCCCGGCGGCGTGAGTGATCCCGAACAGCTGTGGGCACTGGTCGCCGACGGCGTCGACGCCGTCGCGGCATTCCCGGACGACAGGGGCTGGCCGCCGCTGCCCGCCGCGAACTTCGCGCAGGTCGGTGGATTCCTCTCCGGTGCAGGCGATTTCGACGCCGGATTCTTCCGGATCAGCCCGCGTGAGGCACAGACGATGGATCCGCAGCAGCGACTGGTGCTCGAGGTCGCCTGGGAGGCGCTCGAACATGCCGGACAGGATCCGGCCGCGCTGCGGCGCAGCCGGACCGCGGTCTACCTGGGTGCGATGCCGCAGGACTATCTACCTCGGCTCGACGACGTGCCGGAGGCGCTCGGCGGGCATGCGCTCACCGGTACCGCGAACAGCGTGATCTCCGGCCGCGTCGCCTACAGCTTCGGCTTCGAAGGCGCTGCGGTGACGGTGGATACGGCCTGCTCGTCGTCGCTGGTCGCGCTGCATCTCGCGGCGCAGGCGCTGCGCGCCGGCGACTGCACGCTGGCCCTGGCGGGTGGCGTGACGGTGATGTCGACGCCAGGCATGTTCGTCGAGTTCGCCAGGCAGGGCGGCCTGGCCGCGGACGGCCGCTGCAAGGCCTTCGCCGCCGACGCCGACGGGACCGGCTGGTCCGAGGGCGTGGGTGTGGTTGTGCTGGAACGCCTGTCGGACGCGCGCCGCAACGGGCATCAGGTGCTCGCGGTGCTGCGCGGCTCCGCGATCAACCAGGACGGTGAGTCCAACGGGCTGACCGCGCCGAACGGCCCGGCCCAGGAGCGGGTGATCCGGGCCGCGCTGACCGGCGCCGGCCTGGCCCCCGCCGACGTGGACGCGGTCGAAGCGCACGGCACCGGCACCAGCCTCGGCGACCCGATCGAGGCGCAGGCGCTGCTGGCCACCTACGGCCGCGATCGCACCGAACCACTGTGGCTCGGCTCGCTGAAATCCAATATCGGCCACGCCCAGGCCGCCGCCGGGGTGGCCGGAATGATCAAGATGATCATGGCGATGCGGCACGGTGTGCTGCCGCGCACCCTGCATGCCGAGGAAGCGTCCGATCGGATCGACTGGGCCGCGGGCGCGGTGCGGCTGCTGACCGAGCAGCGCCCGTGGCCGGAGCACGACCGTCCCCGTCGGGTGGCGATCTCCTCGTTCGGCATCAGCGGCACCAACGCCCACGTGATCCTGGAGCAGGGTGACCTGCTGCCCGTCGTCGATCATGCTGCCGATGTCCTTGCGGCAGAAGATGATTCAGCCAAGGCAGTGCTGCCATGGGTGGTGACGGCGCGCACCGCGCGGACCTTGGCCGCGCAAGCGACCCGGTTACACGACGCGCTGAGCGCGGATGTCGCGGCGGATCCGGCCGATGTGGCGGCCGCGTTGTTTGGGCGCACCCGCTTCGAGCAGCGAGCCGTTGTGCTCGGGCGGGACCGGGCCGAGCTGTTGGCCGGGCTGAGCGCGCTGGCCCGCGGCGAGCGGGCCGCCGGTGTCGTCACCGGCAGCGCGCAGACCGCGCCCGGCGTCGGCGTGCTGTTCTCCGGCCAGGGCAGTCAGCGCCTCGGCATGGGTGTCGAACTGGCGCAGCGGTTTCCGGTGTTCGCCGCCGCCTGGGCAGCGGTCTGCGCCGAACTGGACCCGCTGCTCGAGCAGCCGCTCGACACGGTGGTGGCGGCCGCGGCCGAGTCCGAATCGGCCGGGTTGCTCGATGAGACGTCGCTGACCCAGCCCGCGCTGTTCGCCTTCGAAGTGGCGGCCTACCGGCTGCTGGAATCGTTCGGGGTCGAGCCCGCCGTGCTGATCGGACATTCCATCGGGGAACTGGCCGCCGCACACGTGGCGGGGGTGTTCTCGCTCGCGGACGCGGCGCGGCTGGTGACCGCGCGCGGTCGGTTGATGCAGGCGTTGCCGCGCGGCGGGGCGATGATCGCGGTCGAGGCCGACGAGGACGAGGTCCGCGAGATCCTGGGCGGCACCGCCGATCAGGTATCGATCGCGGCGCTCAACGGGCCGATAGCGACCGTGCTGTCCGGTGTCGAGGCGGCGACCGTCGAGGCCGCGGCGGAGCTGGCCGGGCAGGGCCGCAAGACGAGTCGGCTGCGGGTTTCGCACGCCTTTCACTCGCCGCTGATGGAACCGATGCTCGCCGAGTTCCTCGCGGTGGCCGAGACGGTCGACTACGCGCCGGCGCAGCTGCCGATGGTGTCCAATGTGACCGGGCGCCTGGCCGAGCCGGGCGAACTGCAGCAGCCGAAGTACTGGGTGCGGCACGTGCGGGCGACGGTCCGCTTCGCCGACGGCGTGCGCGCCGCGGTGGCGGCCGGGGCGCAGGTGCTGGTCGAGGCCGGGCCGGATGCGGTACTCACCGGTATGGCCGCCGAGACCCTCGCGGATACCGAGGGCACGGTCGCGGTCCCGCTGCTGCGCCGCAACCGGTCCGAGACACGTTGTGTAACAGAGGCTTTGGCACGGCTGCAGGTGGCGGGAGTGCCGGTCGCGTTGGCTGCCCTACCGGGCATGGCGCAGCGGCCGGGACGTCCGGTGCGGCTACCGACCTACGCCTTCGACCATCAGCGGTACTGGGTGCGGGCGGTGTCGGCGTCCGGTGACCTGTCCGGCACGGGGCTGGCCGCGGTGACCCATCCGTTCCTCGGCGCCGCCACCGACCTGGCCGACAGCGGACAACGCGTGTTCACCGGCCGGTTCGCCATCGCCGACCACCCGTGGCTTACCGAGCACACCATCTTCGGGACGCCGGTGCTCCCCGGCGCCGCCTTCGTGGAATTGGCCCTGCGTGCGGTGGCCGAGACCACCGGTGCGGTGGCCGTCGAGGAGCTGACGCTGCACGCACCGCTCGCGCTGACCGCGGACGCGGTCGTGCTGCAACTGCTCGTTGGACCGGAAAATGGCGGTGCCGCAACGGAATCGAGCCGCCGTGCCATCGATGTGTACAGCCGCCCTGCCGACGGTTCGACCGGCGAATGGACCAGGCATGCGACGGGCTGGCTGACCGATCGACCGGTGTCTACGCCGGACGCCCCCGAGTGGCCGCCGCGCTATGCCGAACCGGTCGACCTGGACGATTTCTATCCCGGCCTGGTCGAACGCGGCTACGAGTACGGGCCAGCCTTCCGCGGCCTCCAGTCGCTGTGGCGAGCCGAAGACGAGGTGTTCGGCGAAATCGAGTTGCCCGCAGCCGTTTCCGCCGGTGCCTTCGCCCTGCACCCGGCGTTGTTCGATGCCGCATTGCACCCGATGCTCACCCTGCTCACCGGCACCGATCCGGACGAAGTGCTGCTGCCCTACGCCTGGACGGGTATCGGCGCCACCGCACCGGCCGGAACTCGGGTGCGGGTGCGTTGCGCGCGGACCGGCCCGGCCGAGGTCGCGCTGTCCATCACCACGCCGGACGGTGCGCCGGTGCTCACCGTCGAATCGCTGGCACTGATGCCAGCCACCGCCGGGCAGCTGCGCGGCGGCACCGACGGGCTGTATCGCATCGACTGGCCGACCGTGCCCGTCGGTGCGGCACCGGCCGGACAGAAGCCCGAGATCGTTTATGTCACAAAGGGTTCCGGCACGGTGCCCCGTGCCGCGCGAGCGGTCGCACGGCAGGTCCTCGAACTGGTGCAGCAGCGTCTGGCCGACCCCGCCGCCGCGGCACCACTGATCATCGCCACCCGGCGCGCGGTCGCGGTCTCCGCCGAGGAGTCGCCCGATCTCGTGCTCGCCCCGGTGTGGGGTTTGGTGCGCTCGGTGCAGTCCGAGCATCCGGACCGGTTCGTGCTGGTCGACACCGACGGACGCGACGAATCGCTGCGGCTGCTCGCCACTGTCGATCCGGCGGGCGAACCACAGCTGGCCATCCGGGCCGGGGTGGCGCAGGTGCCGCGGCTGGCCCCGGCGGCCGCCGCCGGTCGCCCGTCGCGCTGGAACCCGGACGGCACGGTATTGCTGACCGGCGCCACGGGCGCGCTCGGTGCCCTGTTCGCCAGGCACCTGGTCGCCGAGCACGGGGTGCGGCGGCTGCTGTTGCTCAGCCGCCGCGGCGCCGAGGCGCCCGGCGCGGCGGAGCTGGCGGCCGAGCTGACCGCGCTCGGTGCCGAGGTCACCCAGGCGGCCTGCGACGTGTCCGACGCCGCGGCGTTGGCCGAGCGGATCGCCGAAATCCCCACGCACGCACCGCTGACCGCGGTCGTGCACCTGGCCGGAGTGCTCGACGACGGCGGCGTGGAAACCATGCGCACCGGACAGCTGGACCGGGTGTTCGCGCCGAAGGTCGATGCCGCCTGGCACCTGCACGAACTGACCAAGGAACTGCCGCTGGCGGAGTTCGTGCTGTACTCCTCGATCGTCGGCACCGCGGGCAATGCGGGCCAGGCCAACTACGGCGCCGCAAACAGCTTCCTCGACGCGCTGGCCGCGCATCGCCGGGCCGAGGGGCTGCCCGGGCGTGCGTTGGCTTGGGGCCCTTGGGAACTCGGTATGGCTGCGGAACTGGATGAGGTGGCGCTTGCCCGATTCCGCCGCATGGGGATGGTGCCATTGCCCGCGGAAACGGGCACGGCACTATTCGATGCCGCACTGCGGGACGAGGCGGCGATCCTCGTGCCGGTGCTGTTGGATCGGGCCGCGCTGCGGATCGGGGAGCGGGTCCCCGCCGTGCTGCGGGCACTGGTTCCGGCGGTGCCGCCGGTGGAACCGGCCGCTACGCCGGGCCTCGCCGACGAACTGGCCGGGCTGTCAGCCGACGAGCAGCGGGAGCGGCTGATCGAGCTGCTTCGCTCGATCGCGGCGACCGTGCTCGACTACCCGGACCCCGATGAGATCGACGCCGAGCTGACGTTCAAAGAGATCGGCTTCGACTCGCTCAGTGGGGTGGAGTTCCGCAACCAGGTCAAGCAGGACACCGGCGTACAGATCCCGGCCACCGTGATCTTCAACTATCCGACCACCGCCGCACTCGCCGAGCGGTTGCGCGAGTTGCTGTTTCCGGCCGAGCCCGCCCCCGGCGGCTCCGACATCGAGGAAGCGGTCTCCGAACTGGACGACGAGATCGACTCGCTCGATCTCGACGACCTGATCGACCGGGCCTTCAGCGACTGACGGCGCACCCATGCCTCATCCGCGGCCGCGCAACCTGGATCGACCACGGTTGCGCGGCCGCCACCTGCTGCTGGCACTGACTGGATCCGGCGAGAACTCTTGTGCAGCAACGACACCGGGTGTATCTGCCGCCGCGGCCCGGTGCTCTTCCAAGAGTTCGGCCCGACGGTTGCCGCACTGATGGCGACCCGGGCTTTGGACATTGGCGTGCAAGGACATGGAGGAACACGCATGGCCGTCGAGAAACCGGACGTCGTCGGGGCGCTGCGCAGGTCGCTCAAGGAATCGGAGCGGTTGCGCCGCGAGAATCAGCAGCTCGTCGACCGAATCAGCGAACCGCTGGCCATCGTCGGGATGAGCTGCCGATACCCGGGTGGCATCGGCTCGCCGGAAGAATTGTGGGAGCTGGTCGCGCAGGAGCGAATTGGCACCAGCGCGTTCCCGGCCGACCGCGGCTGGGATATCGCGGGCATGTACAACTCGGACCCCGATCATCCCGGCACCGCCTATACCCGCGGCGGCGGGTTCCTGGACGGTATGGCCGATTTCGACGCCGAGTTCTTCGGGGTGAGCCCGCGCGAGGCGCTGGTGATGGACCCGCAGCAGCGGTTACTGCTCGAGGCGGCCTGGGAGGCGTTCGAGGACGCGGGAATCGACCCGATCACGTTGCGCGGCACCGATACCGGCGTCTTCTGCGGGGTGATGTACTCCGACTACCAGTACGTGGCGGGTGAGAGCGCGCGGCGCACGGAGATCGAGGGATATCTGACCATCGCCTCGGCGCCGAGTGTGGCCTCGGGGCGGATCAGCTTTGCCTTCGGACTGGAGGGTCCGGCGGTCACCGTCGACACGGCGTGTTCGGCATCGCTGGTCGCCATTGATTCGGCGGCAAAGGCGCTGCACGCCCGCGACTGCTCGCTGGCCCTGGTCGGCGGCGCGACGGTGATGGCGCGCCCCAACCCGTTCATCGAATTCAGCAGGCAGCGGGCACTGTCCCCGGACGGGCGCTGCAAGGCTTATGCGGCGGCCGCCGATGGCGTCGCCTGGGGTGAGGGCGTCGGCCTCCTTGTGCTGGAACGGCTTTCCGACGCCGAACGCAATGGGCACCGGGTGCTCGCGCTGGTGCGCGGCAGCGCGGTGAACCAGGATGGCGCGAGCAACGGTTTGACCGCCCCCAACGGCCCGTCGCAGGAGCGGGTGATCCGGCAGGCCTTGGCGAACGCCAGGCTGACCCCGGCGGATGTGGATGTGGTCGAGGGGCACGGCACGGGCACCACATTGGGCGACCCGATCGAGGCAGAGGCACTGCTGGCCACCTACGGCCAGGGCCGGGACAACCCGCTCTGGCTCGGGACGATCAAATCCAATATCGGGCACACCCAGGCGGCCGCTGGCGTGGCGGGTGTGATCAAGATGGTGCTGGCGATGCGGCATGAGCTGCTGCCGCGCACGTTGCATGTGGATTCGCCGTCGCCGCACGTGGATTGGGATTCGGGTGCGGTCGAGCTGTTGACCGAGGCGCGGCCGTGGCGTGCTTCGGAGCGGCCGCGTCGGGCCGGGGTGTCGTCGTTCGGGATCAGTGGCACGAATGCGCACGTGATTGTGGAGGAGGCGCCGGTCGCGGTGCCCGCCGAGGTTTCATCGGTGCGGCCGGTTGGTGCTGTGCCGGTGCTGGTTTCGGCTCGAAGCGTCGCGGCGTTGCGTGGTCAGGCTGATCGGTTGCGGGCGTATCTGTTTGCGCGGCCGGAGGTCTCGTTGTTCGATGTGGGTTTCGCGGAGGTGACGTCGCGGGCTCAGTTGGAGCATCGGGCTGTGGTGGTTGCTTCGGATCGAGATGAGTTGTTGGCTCGGTTGGCTGGTTTGGCTACGGGTGAGCCCGTGGTTGGTGTGGTGGAGGGTTCGCCGGTTGGTGGGAAGACGGCGTTCTTGTTTACGGGTCAGGGTGCGCAGCGGGCGCGGATGGGTGCTGAGTTGGCTGAGGCCTTCCCGCGGTTCGCTGAAGTCTTGGATGAAGTGTGTGCAGAGGCGGAGCCACTGCTTGGTCGGTCGTTGCGTGAGTTGCTTAGTGCGCCAGAAGAGTCCGGTGATGCCGCGTTGTTGGATGCGACGGAGTTCACGCAGGTCGCGTTGTTCGCGGTCGAGGTTGCGTTGTTCCGGTTGGTCGAATCGCTGGGTATACGTCCGGATTTCGTGATCGGTCATTCGGTCGGTGAGATCGTGGCGGCTCATGTGGCGGGGGTGTTGTCGCTTGCTGATGCGTGTGCGTTGGTGGTGGCGCGTGGTCGGTTGATGGGTGCGTTGCCTGCTGGTGGTGCGATGGTCGCGGTGGCGGCGAGTGAGGCGGAAGTGGCCGAGTCGTTGACCGGGTTTGTGGGTCGGTTGGCGATTGCTGCGGTGAATGGTCCGCGGGCGGTGGTGGTTTCGGGGGACGCCGAGGCGGTGGAGGAGTGGCTGCCGCGATGGGTGGATCGTAAGACCTCTCGGTTGCGGGTGTCGCATGCGTTTCATTCGCCGCGGATGGAGCCGATGCTTGCTGAGTTCCGGAAGGTGGTCAGTGGTCTGCGGTTCGATGAGCCGGGGATTCCGGTGGTGTCGAATGTGACCGGCGAGCTGGTGGTTTCGGAGTTGACCGATGCTGAGTATTGGGTCAGGCATGTGCGCGAGGCGGTGCGGTTTGCCGATGGTGTGCAGACTCTGTATGCGCTGGGTGTCCGAAAGTTCCTGGAACTAGGCCCCGAAGCGGTGTTGACCGCGATGGTGCGCCACTGTCTGGACGAGCACGAGGATGTGGTGCTGGCTTCGGCGTTGCGTGCGCGGGTTTCCGATTCGGCGGCTTTCGCCGGCTTCCTTGGCCAGGTTCAGATCGCCGGTATGCCAGTGGACTGGTCGGGGTTTTATGCCGGTACTGGTGCGCGGCGGGTCGAGTTGCCGACGTATGCGTTTCAGCGGCAACGGTATTGGCTGACCCCGAGTACTGGGGCCGCGGGTGCGGCGGCGGCCGGGTTGGCGCCCGTGGAACATCCGATTCTGGTGGGGGCGGTGCGGGTTGGCGATCGTGACGAGTGGATGTTGACCGGTCGGTTGTCCACTGAAACCCAGCCGTGGACAGGTGATCACGTGGTGCTCGGCGCGGTGCTCGCGCCGGGTACGGCGTTGGTCGAGTTGGCGTTGGCCGCGGGTCGCCGTAGCGGCAGTCCGGTGCTCGATGAGCTGGTGCTCGAGGCGCCGCTTGTGCTGGAAGAGAGTGTGGCACTGCAGGTTCAGATCACGGTCGGGCAGCCTGATCCGGAAGGGCGTCGTGGCCTGGCGATCTACACCCGACCGGAAACCGACGGGGCTGATGAACAGCCCGAAGCGACGTGTCACGCGCGCGGCTGGCTCGCCGCTGCGGAAGCGGCGGTCGCGCCGTCGTGGTTGCCGATCGAGTGGCCGCCGGAGGGAGCGACGCCGATCTCGGTGGCGGGATTCTATGCGCAGTTGGCCGAGGCAGGCTACGACTACGGTCAAGCCTTCCGCGGCCTGCGGGCGGCGTGGCGGGTCGGGGCCGAGATCTACGCCGAGGTCGTACTACCCGAAGACCTGGATGTACCTGTCGGCGGCGAAGGGTTCGGTATCCACCCCGCGCTGTTCGACGCCGCACTGCACGGTGTCCTGCTGGACACGGACGCTGGTTCGCCGGTGGCCCTGCCATTTTCGTGGTCGGGAGTGCGGATCGGGCAGACCGGCCTCACCAGGGCGCGGGTGCGGATCGCATCGGCGGGCGACAACGTCGTGCGGATCGATATCGTCGGCGAGCACGGCGAACCGGTGGTGAGCGTCGACCAGCTGGTCCTCCGTCAGGTGGAGCCAGCCGACCTGGACGGCGCCAAGCGGGGCGCGCACCGTTCGCTGTTCCAAATAGATTGGGCCACAGTCGTTCCAGGGCTGTCGAAAGCCGCGCGAATTGCCGTCCTCGGTGAACTGGCGGCCCAGGGCGAGCGCTTCGCCGATCTGGACGCCCTCGAGCGCGCCCTCGCCGCCGGTGCGGTCGTGCCGAATGCGGTGCTCGCCGCGATCGAGGTCTCGGTGCCCCCGGCCGACATGGCGGCGGCCGCACGGGCGGCCGCCGAGCGGGCGCTGGAGTTGGTACAGCGCTGGCTGGCGAGTGAATGGCTCGGCGAGACGCGGTTGGTGGTGGTGACCCGCCATGCGGTAGCTGTTGGCGGCGAAGCGCCGGACCCGGTGCAGGCGCCGGTGTGGGGTCTGCTGCGCAGCGCGCAATCCGAACACCCGGATCGGTTCGTGCTCGTCGACCTCGAGCAGCACGGCGAGCCCGCGTGGCAGTCGTTGCTCGACCTCGATGAGCCACAGCTCGCGGTGCGTGGCGGCCGCCTGCTCGCGCCGCGCCTGGTACGGGCCGATACCGCGGCATCGAATGCGACAGCAGTACTCGACCCGGACGGAACCGTCCTGATCACCGGTGGCACCGGGGGTTTGGGTGCGTTGTTCGCGCGGCATTTGGTTGAGCGGTACGGGGTCAAACAGCTGTTGCTGGTGAGTCGGCGTGGCCTTGAAGCCGAGGGCGTGCCGGAGTTGGTCGCTGATCTGGCGGCGTTGGGTGCGCGGGCGCGGGTCGAGGCGTGTGATGTTGGTGATCGGGGTCAGCTTGCGGGGCTGTTGGATTCGTTGGAGCGCCCGTTGACTGCGGTGGTGCATGCGGCGGGTGTTCTGGATGACGGTGTGGTGGAGTCGCTTTCACTGGAGCAGTTGGCGCGGGTGATGCGTCCGAAGGTGGATGCGGCGTGGCATCTGCACGAGTTGACCGCGGGCATGGAGTTGTCGGCGTTCGTGTTGTTCTCCTCGGTGGCCGCGTTGATCGGTAGCCCCGGTCAGGCGAATTACGCGGCGGCGAATGCGGCCTTGGATGCGTTGGCGCACAAGCGCAGAGCTGAGGGGTTGGTCGGTAATTCGCTGGCGTGGGGGCTGTGGGCGAACACTTCCGGCATGGCGGGCGGACTCGCGGAGACCGAGGTCGCGCGGCTGGAACGGATCGGCGTCCGTGCATTGCCGGTCGAACTCGGGCTGGAGTTGTTCGACCTGACGCTCGCGCTGGACGCGCCGTTGCTGGTGCCGGTGTGGCTGGATCCAGCCGCATTGCGAGAACAGGCGCGGGCGGGCAACCTGCAGGCGCTGATGCGCGGGCTGGTACCCGCGCCGGCCCGCCGCGCCGAAGCGGGCGGGTCGCTGGTACAGCGGATCGAGTCGGTCCCGGCGGCTGAACGCGAACGTATTGTGCTCCAGCTGGTGCAGGCCCAGGTCGCGGCGGTCCTCGGCCACCCATCGCCCGGCTCGATCGACCCGGCACGGGCGTTTCAGGAGCTCGGCTTCGACTCGCTCGGCGCGGTCGAGTTGCGCAACAGATTGACTCAGGTCACCGGTGTGCGGCTGCCGTCGACCCTGGTCTTCGATTACCCCACCACCGCGGCGGTCACCGCGCTGCTGCTCGCCGAGGTCGCGGGCAGCGCCGACGAGCCGTTACTCGATCAGGAACTGACCAAACTCGAAAACCTGCTCGCCGCAGTGGAGTTCGGCGAGAAGCAACGCGTGGCCGGACGGCTGCGCACGTTGCTCGCCGTATGCACCGACAACGGCCAGCCGAGTAGCAGCCGGACCCAGATCGAGGCCGCCACCTCCGCAACAGAGATCTTGCAGCTGATCGACGCCGAGTTCGGCGAGGCATGACGAGCGCACCGGCGAGGCCGGACTACCCAGGAGCACAGTGCAATGAGTGTGGATAGCAACGACACGCAGCAGCGGCTCATCGAGTCGCTGAAGCGAGTAGCCGTTGATCTCAACGAAACACGGTCGAAGCTAAAGGATTTCGAGGAGCGGGCCAGTGAACCGCTGGCGATCGTCGGAATGAGCTGTCGATTTCCGGGCGGGGTGAGCACGCCGGAGGAGCTGTGGGAGCTGGTCACCGAAGGACGCATCGGGACCTCGGAGTTCCCCACCGATCGCGGCTGGGATCTGGAGCGGTTGTACGACCCGGACCCGGACAGTACCGGCACTTCCTATACCCGTGCGGGCGGGTTCGTCGAGCGGGTCGCCGAGTTCGACGCGGAGTTCTTCGGGGTCGGCCCCCGTGAGGCATCGGCGATGGATCCGCAGCAGCGGTTGCTGTTGGAGGGGGCATGGGAGGCGTTCGAGGACGCTGGCATCGATCCGAACTCGTTGCGCGGCAACGATACCGGCGTTTTCTGCGGTGTGATGTATCAGGATTACGGCTTCGTCGCTGGTAGCAGTGCTAAGAGCGCCGAGATCGAGGGCTACCTCACGATCTCGTCGGCGGGCAGCGTGGCGTCGGGTCGGATCAGCTACACCTTCGGGTTCGAAGGTCCTGCGGTGACGGTGGATACGGCGTGCTCCTCGTCCCTGGTGGCAATGGATTCGGCCTGTAAGGCGCTGCGGTCCAGGGACTGTTCGCTGGCATTGGTCGGCGGTGTCACCGTGCTGGCCAGACCGAATGTGTTCGTCGAGTTCAGTCGTCAGCGTGGGGTGTCTCCGGACGGTCGGTGTAAGTCCTATGCGGCGGCGGCCGATGGCGTCGGCTGGGGCGAAGGTGCCGGTCTTGTTGTCTTGGAACGGCTTTCGGACGCACGGCGCAACGGTCATCGGGTGCTTGCGGTGGTGCGTGGCATCGCGGTTAATCAGGACGGCGCCAGTAACGGGCTGACCGCGCCGAACGGTCCATCGCAGGAGCGGGTGATTCGGCAGGCTTTGGCGAACGCCGGCCTGACAACGGCTGACATCGACGCCGTGGAAGGTCATGGCACCGGCACCAAACTGGGTGATCCGATCGAGGCGCACGCGTTGCTGGCGACGTATGGCCGCGAGCGGGTAGGCGAGCCGCTGTGGCTCGGGTCGATCAAGTCGAATATCGGACACGCACAGGCGGCGGCCGGTATGGCGGGTGTGATCAAGATGGTGCTTGCCTTGCAGCACGAACTGTTGCCCGCGACATTGCATGTGGATTCGCCGTCCCCGCACGTGGATTGGGATTCGGGGCGGGTCGAGCTGCTGACCGAGGCACGGGCGTGGCGGGCATCGCGGGAGCGGCCGCGGCGTGCGGGTGTGTCGTCGTTCGGTGTCAGTGGCACGAACGCGCATGTGATTGTGGAGGAGGCACCGGTCGAGGTGCCCGCTGACGTTCAGTCGGTGCGGC
The DNA here is from genome assembly GCF_045040275.1 of Nocardia sp. NBC_01499. Lineage (NCBI taxonomy): Bacteria > Bacillati > Actinomycetota > Actinomycetes > Mycobacteriales > Nocardiaceae > Nocardia > Nocardia sp. NBC_01499. Next base: position 9,532,442 of record NZ_CP109426.1, read on the forward strand.
CGGTCGGTGTGGTGCCGGTGCTGGTGTCGGCGCGGGGTGCTTCGGCGTTGCGGGATCAGGCCGATCGCTTGCGGGCGTATTTGATTGCGCGGCCGAATGTTTCGTCATTGGACGTCGGTTTCTCGGCGGCGACGACGCGGGCAAACCTGGAGCACCGCGCCGTGGTGGTGGCGTCTGATCGTGGCGGGTTGTTGGCTGGGTTGGCGGGGCTGTCTGTTGGTGATCCGGTGGTGAATGTTGTCGAGGGGCGGGTGGTTGGTCCTAAGGCGGTGTTTGTGTTTCCGGGGCAGGGTGCGCAGTGGGTGGGGATGGCGGTGGAGTTGTTGGAAGCCTCGCCGGTGTTCGCGGCGGAGATCGCTGCCTGTGGTGAAGCCTTGTCACGGTATGTGGATTGGCGGCTCGAAGACGTGCTGCGGGGAGTGGCTGGTGTGCCGTCGTTGGAGCGGGTGGATGTGGTCCAACCCGCGTTGTTTGCGGTGATGGTCTCGTTGGCTCGGTTGTGGCGTTCTTATGGTGTGGAACCGGTTGCGGTGGTGGGTCATTCGCAGGGTGAGATCGCTGCTGCGTATGTGGCGGGTGGGTTGTCTCTGGATGACGCGGCACGGGTCGTGGCGTTGCGTAGTCGTCTGGTGGGGCAGCGTTTGGCCGGTGGCGGCGGGATGATGTCGGTGGCGTTGCCAGTAGAGCGGGTCGAGGAACTGCTTGTCCCGTATACAGGGCGGCTTTCGGTCGCGGCGGTGAATGGTCCTGCGGCGGTAGTGGTTGCCGGTGAGCCCGGTGCACTCGATGAGTTGCTGGTGTGGTGTGAAGGCCAAGAGATCCGCGCGCGGCGGGTCGCGGTGGATTACGCGTCGCATTCGGTGCAGGTCGAGGCCATCGAAGCGGAATTGCTGGAGCTTTTAGGATCGATCGCTCCAGTGTCAGGACGTATTCCGTTCTACTCCACCGCGGTTGGTGACTACATCGATACCGCGCAACTCAACGCCGGGTATTGGTACGCGAATTTGCGTGGCCGTGTCGGTTTCGAGGGCGCGGTGCGTGGTTTGGTTGATGGTGGGGTGGATTGTTTTGTGGAGGTTTCCCCGCATCCGGTGTTGACGTTGGCGGTGGAAGAAACAATCCAGGCACACGACGCGGCTGCGCGGGTGGGCGTTGTCGGGTCGTTGCGTCGTGGTGAGGGTGGCTTCGAGCGTTTTGTGTTGTCGCTGGCTGAGGCGCATGTTGTGGGTGTTGGTGTGGATTGGTCGGTGTTGTTCGCCGGGTCTGGTGCGCAGCGGGTGGGGTTGCCGACGTATGCGTTTCAGCGGGAACGTTTTTGGTTGGCGCCGACGTCTTTGGGTGGTGATGTTGGGGCTGCTGGGCAGGTGCGGGTTGAGCATCCGATCCTGGTGGCGGCGGTGCAGGTTGGTGATCGTGATGAGTGGGTGTTCACTGGCCGGATCTCGCAGGAGACGCAGTCGTGGACCCGTGATCATGTGGTGTTCGGGATGGTGCTGGTGCCCGGTGCGGCGTTGGTCGAGCTCGCGTTGTGCGTCGGGGGTGAGTTGGGTTGCGGGGTCGTTGATGAGTTGATCATCGAGGCGCCATTGGTTCTCGATGATGAGGCGGCGCGTCAGATCCAGGTGGTGGTGGGTCGCGCTGATGCTGAGGGGCGTCGGGACGTGGCGATCTTCTCGCGTCCGGAATCCAGTGCCACCGATGAGCAATTCGAGTCGGTCTGTCATGCGCGTGGATCGCTGGCCGTGGCGGGGGAGTCGTTGGCGTCGTGGCCGGCGCAGTGGCCTCCTGCTGGTGCCGAACCGATCCCCGTCGACACGCTCTACAGCCGACTGGCAGATATCGGCCTTGACTATGGACCCCTGTTCCAAGGTGTCCAAGCGGCATGGCGCAGCGGCGGCGAAATCTACGCCGAGGTGGCGTTGCCCGAGGATGCCGACGGCGCGGGCTTCGGCCTCCATCCCGCGTTGTTCGACGCCGTGCTACACGGCGCGATGCTGACCAAGGACGCCGAATCGTCGGTGGATCTACCGTTTTCCTGGTCGAAGGTGCGACTCGGCCGGACGGGAGCCACCAGGGCGCGGGCGCGGATCGGTGCGGCGGGCGAGTCCGCGCTGCGCATTGAGGTGGTCGACGAGACCGGCGTGCCTGTCGTTTCCGTCGATGCCCTCGCCGTTCGCCCCGTCGAACAGACGCAGCTGGCGAGTGCGCAACGCGGCGCGCCGAACTTGTTCCAGGTCGATTGGACGACGGTTACGGCGGGCCCGCCCGGCTCGGCGCGGATCGCGGCTGTCGGCGACGCGGCCGGATTGCTGACCGCTGGTGCGCATTTCGCGGATCTGGACATGTTGGAACAGGCGCTCGCGGACGGCGCGGCGGTTCCGGACGCGGTTCTCGTCGTGGCCGCGGCGCCGACCGACGATGTGGCCACGGACGCACTGGTGACCGCAAGTCGGACACTGCAATTGGTTCAGCGGTGGCTGGCCAGCGAGTGGCTGACCGAGGCGCGGCTGCTCGTGCTGACCCGCAACGCGATTGCCGTCGGCGAACAGGGGGCGGATGTGGCGTCCGCGCCGGTGTGGGGTTTGCTGCGGAGCGCGCAATCCGAACACCCGGGCCGGTTCGTCCTGATCGACCTCGATGAGAGTCCCGATCCGGACTGGAGCGCACTGCTCGACCTCGACGAGCCGCAGTTCGCGGTGCGCGACGGTAGGTTGCTGGTGCCACGATTGGGCCGGGTGCCTGCGGCACCGACGGCACGGAGCGCGGCCACTGGGGAAGCGACGCACGGTGCTGAGTTGTGGCGATTGTCGATCGGCCGGAAGGGTTCGCTGGAGGATCTGGCGATCGTCCCCTCCGACGGCGGCAGGCCGCTCGGCGTCGGGGAGGTGCGGATCGGAATTCGGGCCGCGGGCCTGAACTTCCGTGACGTACTTATCGCGCTCGGCATGTATCCGGGCGAGGCGCCGCTTGGCAGCGAGGCGGCGGGTGTCGTCCTCGAAGTCGGCTCGGAGGTCACCGATCTGGCACCCGGCGATCGGGTGCTGGGCCTGATCACCGAGTCCTTCGGGCCGGTGGCGGTAGCGGACCGGCGGGCGATCGTGCCGATGCCGTCCTGCCTTTCGTTCACCGAGGCCGCGGCGGTGCCGGTGGTGTACCTGACCGCCTACTACGGCTTGGTCGATCTCGCCGACCTGCGCGACGGTGAGCGACTGCTCGTGCACGCCGCCGCCGGTGGTGTGGGGATGGCCGCGTTGCAGCTTGCCGACTACTTCGGCGCGGAGGTATTCGCGACAGCGAGCCCGTCGAAGTGGGATGTGTTGCGCGCGTTGGGGATTCCTGAGGATCGGATCGCCTCGTCGCGGGACCTCGGCTTCCGCGATCGCTTTCTCGACGCGACCGGCGGCGCAGGTGTCGACGTGGTTCTCGACTCGCTCGCCGGTGAATTCGTCGACGCGACAATGGAAGTGATGCCGCGCGGCGGCCGATTCCTGGAGATGGGCAAGACCGATATCCGCGATCCGGAGGTGGTCGCGCGTGCGCATCCCGGGGTGCGGTACCGCGCCTACGACCTGATGTCGGCGGCGGGGCTGGACCGGATCCAGGAGATGCTGCTGGAAATCACCAGGCTGTTCCAGTGGGGTGTGCTCGTGCCCGCGCCGATCAGGACATGGGATGTGCGTCGTGGCGGTGCGGCGTTCCGATTCCTCCGCGAGGGCCGCAATATCGGCAAGGTCGTGTTGACGGTTCCGCCGCCGCTCGATCCGGACGCGACGATCCTGATCACCGGTGGCACCGGCGGTTTGGGCGCGCTGTTCGCCAAACATCTGGCCGGAAAGCACGGTGCCAAGCAGTTGCTGCTGCTGAGTCGCCGTGGCCCCGACGCCGATGGTGTCGCCGAATTGGTCGCAGACCTCGCCGCGCTCGGTGCCAGTGCGCGGGTTGTCGCCTGCGATGTGTCCGATCGGAATCAGCTTGCGGGGCTGCTGGATTCGCTGGAACATCCGCTGACCGCGGTCGTGCACGCGGCGGGTCTGCTCGATGACGGCGTGATCGAATCGCTCACCCCGGAGCAGGTGGCGAGGGTGATGCGGCCCAAGATCGACGCGGCCAGGCATCTGCACGAGCTGACCGCGGGGCACGAGTTGTCGGCATTCATCCTGTTCTCTTCTGCCGCAGCGCAATTGGGAACTCCGGGGCAGGCGAACTACGCCGCGGCGAACGCCGCTCTCGACGCACTCGCGGCTACCCGGCGCGCCGAAGGTCTGGTTGCCAGCTCGTTGGCATGGGGCCTGTGGGCAGCCGAGACCGGCATGACCGGCGAGCTGGACGAGACCGATCTTGCTCGGCTGGAGCGGACCGGCGTCGGGGCGTTGTCCGCCGAGCTCGGACTCGAGCTGTTCGACCAGTCCCTCGGCGTGGACGCGGCGTTGCTGGTGCCCCTGCGGGTGGACTTCGCGACGCTGCGTACCCAAGCACGCGCGGGAACGCTGCCCGCACTGCTGCGCGGGCTGGTGCGCACACCGGCACGGCGCGCCGAAGCCGGCGGATCACTCATCGAGCGGCTGGCGGGCCTGTCGGCGGCCGATCGGGAACAGGTCGCTCTCGAATTGGTGCAAGGGCAGGTCGCAGCAGTGCTCGGACATGCTTCCGGCGCCGCGGTCGAGGCCGGAAGAGCCTTCAAGGACATCGGATTCGACTCACTCGCCGCGGTCGAACTCCGCAATCGGCTCACTCAGGCCACCGGAGTGCGGTTGCCGGCCACCCTTGTTTTCGACTACCCGACCCCCATCGAGGTCACGCGACTGCTGCTCACGCACGTCGGTGGTGGCACCGAGCAGAAGGGCCGCTCGCCCATCGACGAGGAGTTGCGGCGGCTCGACGCCCTGTTGATCACCGTGGCGAGCGATGCGGACCAACTCGCCGACATCGAGCCGAGGCTGCGTTACCTCAGCAACCGACTGCGGGCGCTGCTCAGCGGGAGCAACAGCCCCGCAGCGGACGCGGACGGCGAGTCGGCCGCCGACTTCGATGTCGCGTCCGACAACGAGATGTTCGAACTTATCGACAAGGAGCTCGGATCGGCATGACCGACCACACGGACGAGCAGAAACTCCGCACCTACCTGCGGAGAGTGACCACGGAACTGCGCACCGCGAATCGCAGGGTGCGCGAATTGGAGGAACGCGACAGCGAGCCGCTCGCCATCGTCGGTATGAGCTGCCGATACCCAGGCGGGGTGACCTCACCCGAGCAGCTGTGGGAGCTGGTCGCGGCGGGACGCGACGCGATGACGCTGCTACCGGGTGATCGCGGCTGGGATCTGGCGCGGCTGTATGACGCGGACCCCGATCACCTCGGGACGGTGACGGCGACCGCGGGCGGCTTCGTCGACGGTGTCGGTGACTTCGACGCGGACTTCTTCGGGATCAGCCCGCGCGAGGCGCTGGCGATCGATCCGGCCCAGCGGTTGATGCTCGAGGCGGCGTGGGAGGCCTTCGAGGACGCGGGTATTGATCCGACGTCGTTGCGCGGCAGTGACACCGGCGTCTTCACCGGCGCGGTGACCTCGGACTATGGCGGCACGATGCCGCCGGAACTGGAGGGGTTCCGGCTGACCGGCACCCAGGGCAGCGTGGTGTCCGGCCGGATCGCCTACAGCCTCGGGCTGGAAGGTCCCGCGGTCACGGTGGATACGGCATGCTCCTCGTCGCTGGTGGCAATCCATCTGGCGGCCAAGGCATTGCGGGCCGGGGAATGTTCGCTGGCCTTGGTCGGCGGCGTGACGGTGCTGGCCGGTCCGTTCCTGTTCGTGGAATTCAGTCGGCAGCGTGGCCTGGCGCCGGATGGCCGCTGCAAGGCGTATTCGGCGGCGGCGGACGGGACCGGCTTCGCGGACGGGCTTGGATTACTTGTCCTGGAACGTCTTTCGGACGCACAGCGGAAAGGTCATCGGGTCCTCGGGTTGATCCGCGGTAGTGCGATCAACCAGGACGGTGCCAGCAATGGGCTGACCGCGCCGAATGGTCCGTCGCAGGAGCGGGTGATCCGGCAGGCCTTGGCGAGTGCGGGTTTGAGCGCCGCCGAGGTCGACGCGGTGGAGGGACACGGCACGGGCACCCAGCTCGGTGATCCGATCGAGGCACGGGCGTTGCTGGCGACCTACGGGCACGAACGGGTGGATGGCCCGCTGTGGCTCGGGTCGATCAAGTCGAATATCGGGCACACCTCGGCGGCCGCCGGTGTGGCGGGTGTGATCAAGATGGTGCAGGCGATGCGCCATGACATGTTGCCGCCCACGTTGCATGTGGATTCGCCGTCGCCGCACGTGGATTGGGACTCGGGTGCGGTCGAGTTGCTGACCGAGGCGCGGCAGTGGCGTGCTTCGGAGCGGCCGCGTCGGGCCGGGGTGTCATCGTTCGGGATCAGTGGCACGAACGCGCACGTCATCGTGGAAGAAGCGCCGCTCGATGAGTCGGCGCCGGGCGAAGCGCCCGCCGACATCGCGTCGGTGCGGTCCATCGGCGTGGTGCCGGTGCTGATTTCGGCGCGTAATGCTTCGGCTCTGCGGGACCAGGCGGCTCGATTGCACGCGTATCTGATTGCGCGGCCGCAGGATTCGGTGCTCGACGTCGGCTTCTCGGAAGTGACGTCACGGGCACTGCTCGAGCATCGGGCCGTGGTGGTGGCGTCGGGCCGCGAGGCGTTGCTGGCCGGGCTGTCCGGCTTGGCTGCGGACACACCCGTGACCACGGTGTTCGAGGGTCGTGCTGTCGGGGGGAAGACGGCGTTCCTGTTTACGGGTCAGGGTGCGCAGCGGGCGCGGATGGGTGCTGAGTTGGCTGAGGCCTTCCCGCGGTTCGCTGAAGTCTTGGATGAAGTGTGTGCAGAGGCGGAGCCACTGCTTGGTCGGTCGTTGCGTGAGTTGCTTAGTGCGCCAGAAGAGTCCGGTGATGCCGCGTTGTTGGATGCGACGGAGTTCACGCAGGTCGCGTTGTTCGCGGTCGAGGTTGCGTTGTTCCGGTTGGTCGAATCGCTGGGTATACGTCCGGATTTCGTGATCGGTCATTCGGTCGGTGAGATCGTGGCGGCTCATGTGGCGGGGGTGTTGTCGCTTGCTGATGCGTGTGCGTTGGTGGTGGCGCGTGGTCGGTTGATGGGTGCGTTGCCTGCTGGTGGTGCGATGGTCGCGGTGGCGGCGAGTGAGGCGGAAGTGGCCGAGTCGTTGACCGGGTTTGTGGGTCGGTTGGCGATTGCTGCGGTGAATGGTCCGCGGGCGGTGGTGGTTTCGGGGGACGCCGAGGCGGTGGAGGAGTGGCTGCCGCGATGGGTGGATCGTAAGACCTCTCGGTTGCGGGTGTCGCATGCGTTTCATTCGCCGCGGATGGAGCCGATGCTTGCTGAGTTCCGGAAGGTGGTCAGTGGTCTGCGGTTCGATGAGCCGGGGATTCCGGTGGTGTCGAATGTGACCGGCGAGCTGGTGGTTTCGGAGTTGACCGATCCTGAGTATTGGGCCAGGCATGTGCGCGAGGCGGTGCGCTTCGCCGATGGCGTGCAGACTCTGTATGCGCTGGGTGTCCGAAAGTTCCTGGAACTAGGTCCTGATGCCGTGTTGACGGCGATGGCGCGGCAGTCGCTCGATGAGCACACGGATGCTGTGCTGGTCCCGGCGTTGCGCGCCCGCCGTCGAGACGCTGAATCCTTTGCCGGTTTCCTGGGACAGGCCCAGGTCGCCGGGATACCGGTGGATTGGTCGGCGTTCTATGCCGGAACCGGCGCGCGTCGGGTGGGGTTGCCGACGTATGCCTTTCAGCGAGAACGGTTTTGGCTGGCCTCGAACAGCGGGATCGGGGACGCGGCGGCGGCCGGGTTGGGCCGCATGGAACATCCGCTGCTCTCGGCCGCGGTGTCGGTCGGTGATCGGGACGAGTGGGTGTTCACCGGCCGACTGTCCACCGAAACCCAGCCGTGGGTCGCCGAGCACCTGCTCCTCGGCAATATCGTCGTGCCGGGCACCGGTTTGGTCGAGTTGGCCCTAGCGGCCGGTCGGCAGACCGGGAGTCCGGTCCTCGACGAATTGGTGCTGGCAGCACCGCTGCTCGTGGAACCAGGTGTCCCACGGCAGTTGCAGGTCACCGTCGGCGAGGCCGGTGCGGATGGCCGTCGGGACGTGGCGATCTACTCGCGTCCGGAAGCCGCTGGCGGCGACGCCGAGCGGGACGTGATCTGCCACGGGCGCGGCGTGCTCGCGGCGTCCGCGGCAGAACAGGCACCCGCGTGGCCGACCGAGTGGCCACCGGTCGACGCGGAACCGCTCGCGATCGACACGCTCTACGCCCGCCTGACCGACCTCGGCTACGACTACGGTCCCGTCTTCCAAGGCGTGCGCGCGGCCTGGCGAAACGGCCAGGAAACCTATGCCGAAGTCGAGCTGCCGGACACCACCGGCGGCGCCGGGTTCGGGATTCATCCCGCGCTCTTCGACGCGGCGCTGCAGAGCGGTGTCGTGCTGCTGATCGACGGCGCGGACACCAGGCACAAGATGCCGTTCAGCTGGACGGGTGTGCGGCTCGATCGCCTCGGCAGCTCCCGATTGCGGGTCCGTGCCATCGTGACCGGTGAGTCCGCGCTGCGACTCGACGCGGTAGACGACTCCGGAGCTTCGGTCGTCTCGATCAGCTCCATCGTCGTGCGCCCGGTCGAGCAGACGCAGCTCGAAGGTGCGGGTAGTCCGCAACGTTCGCTGTTCCAGGTCGACTGGGCCGAAGTGGTCGCCGATGGAGTCGGCGGCGAGCCGGTTCAGGTCGCACACCTCGGCGCGAGTGACACTGCGGAAGGCACATCCTATGCCGACTTGATGGCGCTGGAACACGCACTTGCCGAAGGTGTTTCGGCACCCACGTTGGTTATCGCGGAGATCAGGACCCCGGCGGACGAGAACGAGGCGTCCCCGCTGTCGATACCGCAGGCGGCCAGGGCGGTGACCGCGCATGCGTTGGAGCTGATGCAGCGCTGGCTCGCCAGTGCGTCGCTGGCCGACGCACGGCTCGTCGTGGTGACGCGCAATGCGGTCGAGGTCGGTACGGGGCGCGACGACGCGCGGAGCGGCTACCCGGCACCGGATATCGCGCAGGCCGCGGTGTTGGGTCTGGTGCGAAGTGCCCAGTCCGAGCATCCGGGACGGTTCGTGCTCGTCGACATCGACGGGGAAGGAAGCCACGGAAACGAGCCGGACTGGGGCGCGCTGATCGGCATGGACGAGCCGCAGCTCGCCCTGCGGGACGGTCGCTGGTTCGCACCGCGGCTCGGGCACGCGGCGGTATCGGTTGCGCCGCAACCGGACCGGCACACAGCCGTCGAGCGAACCGGGGATGTGTTCGATCCGACCGGGGTCGTGCTGATCACCGGCGGCACCGGTGGTTTGGGCGCGGTGTTCGCGCGGCATCTGGCCCACTCGCACGGGGCAAGGCGGCTGTTGCTGGTGAGCAGGCGCGGCACCGAGGCCGAGGGGGTCGACGAGTTGGTTGCCGAATTGGCCGAACTCGGTTGCGCGGCGCAGGTCGCGGCGTGCGATGTCGCGGATCGCGATCAGCTTGCGGCACTGCTGGATTCGCTGGATCTGCCGTTGACCGCGGTCGTCCACGCGGCGGGTGTGCTCGACGACGGTATGATCGAATCGCTCACCCCGGCCCAGCTGGATCGGGTACTGCGCCCGAAACTCGATGCGGCGCTGCACCTGCACGAACTGACCGCGGACATGCGGCTGTCCGCGTTCGTGCTGTTCTCCTCGGTCGCCGCGTTGATCGGCAGCCCCGGCCAGGCCAACTATGCCGCCGCTAACGCCGCGCTCGACGCGCTCGCGATCGCGCGGCGCGGCGCGGCGCTACCCGCGACCTCGCTGGCGTGGGGCCTGTGGGCCAATGCGCGCGGTATGGCCGGTGAACTCGGCGAGACCGATCTGGCGCGGCTCGAGCGCATGGGTGTCGGCGCGTTGTCCGCCGAGCTCGGGTTGGCATTGTTCGACCGTGCGCTGGGAACGGACGCGGCACTGCTGGCACCGGTGCGGCTCGATATCGCCGCACTGCGTGGGCAGGCGCGGGCGGGCATGTTGCCTGCGCTGCTGCGTGGATTGGTCCCGGTGCGGACTCGGTCCGCGGTGGGCGGGTCGTTGGCGCGGCGGCTGGCCGAGGCGGCCGAGGCCGATCGGGAGCGCATCGTGCTCGAGTTGGTCCAAGCACAGGTCGCGGCGGTCCTCGGACACGCGTCCGGCGCTGCGGTCGGACCCGAAAGGGCATTCCATGACCTCGGATTCGACTCGCTGAGCGCGGTCGAGCTGCGCAACGGGTTGAGCAAGGCCACTGGCGTGCGGCTACCGGCCACCCTCATTTTCGACCATCCGACACCCGCGGCGGTCGCGCGACTGATTCGCGGCGAAATCGGTGGGGGCGCCGATGCCGAACGTCCCGTGGCGCGGTCGCATCGGTCGACGACGGACGAGCCGCTGGCGATCGTCGGGATGAGTTGCCGGTATCCGGGTGGGGTGTCCGCACCGGAGGAGTTGTGGGATCTGGTCGCTTCGGGCCGCGACGCGATCTCGGGCCTGCCGACGGATCGGGGCTGGGACCTGGAGCGGCTGTACGACCCGGATCCGGACCGGCTCGGGACGGTGAACACGACCGGCGGCGGGTTCCTCGAGCGACCGGGTGACTTCGACGCCGAGTTCTTCGGAATCGGTCCGCGCGAGGCGCTGGCGATGGATCCGCAGCAACGGTTGATGCTGGAGGCCGCATGGGAGGCCCTGGAAGACGCCAGGATCGACCCGACGTCGTTGCACGGCAGCGATACCGGTGTGTTCTGCGGCGGCGTCACCTCCGACTATGTCAACGGGGCGTCACCGGACCTGGAAGGGTACCGGCTGACCGGCACCACGATGAGCGTGCTGTCGGGACGGATCTCCTACACCCTTGGGCTGCAGGGACCTTCGGTGTCGGTGGACACCGCGTGCTCCTCGTCGCTGGTGGCGATTCATCTGGCGAGCCAGGCGCTGCGCTCGGGTGAGTGCTCATTGGCGCTGGCGGGCGGTGTGACGCTGATGGCGGGCCCGTACACGCTGACGGAGTTCAGCAGGCAGCGGGCCGTATCGCCGGATGGGCGATGCAAGGCGTATGCGGCGGCTGCCGATGGCACCGGGTTCTCCGATGGTTTGGGTTTGATTGTGTTGGAGCGTCTTTCGGATGCGCGGCGTAACGGTCATCGGGTGTTGGCGGTGGTGCGTGGTAGTGCGGTGAATCAGGATGGGGCGAGTAATGGTTTGACGGCGCCGAATGGTCCTTCGCAGGAGCGGGTGATTCGGCAGGCTTTGGCGAATGCGGGTCTGACGGCGGCCGATGTGGACGCGGTGGAAGGCCATGGCACGGGCACCAAGCTGGGTGATCCGATCGAGGCGCAGGCACTGCTGGCGACCTACGGACGTGAGCGGGCGGACGGCCCGCTGCGACTCGGGTCGATCAAGTCGAATATCGGACACACGTCGGCGGCGGCCGGTGTGGCGGGTGTGATCAAGATGGTGCTTGCGTTGCAGCATGAGGTATTGCCCGCGACATTGCATGTGGATTCGCCGTCGCCGCACGTGGATTGGGATTCGGGGCAGGTCGAACTGCTGACCGAGGCGCAGGAGTGGACGGCTAACGGTCGGCCTCGGCGTGCGGGTGTGTCGTCGTTCGGTGTCAGTGGCACGAACGCGCATGTGATCGTGGAGGAGGCGCCGCTCGAGACGCCGATCGCGCAGGACCCTAGCGCTGGTCCGTCGGTGGTGCCGGTGGTGGTGTCGGCGCGGAGCGCTTCGGCGTTGTGCGCGCAGGCTGATCGGATGCGGGCGTATTTGATTGCGCGGCCGGATGTTTCGTTGGTGGATGTCGGCTTCTCGGCGGTAACGACGCGAGCGTCGTTGGGACATCGGGCAGTAGTGGTCGCTTCGGAGCGGGATGAGTTGTTGACCAGATTGGCTGGTTTGGCGGCCGGTGAGCCTGATGCCGGAGTGGTCGAGGGGACGCCGGTTGGTCCTAAGACGGTGTTTGTGTTTCCGGGGCAGGGTGCGCAGTGGGTGGGGATGGCGGTGGAGTTGTTGGAAGCCTCGCCGGTGTTCGCGGCGGAGATTGCTGCCTGTGGTGAGGCGTTGTCGCGGTATGTGGATTGGCGTCTTGAGGACGTGCTGCGGGGGGTGGCTGGTGTGCCGTCGTTGGAGCGGGTGGATGTGGTCCAGCCGGCGTTGTTTGCGGTGATGGTGTCGTTGGCGCGGTTGTGGCGTTCTTATGGTGTGGAACCGGTTGCGGTGGTGGGACATTCGCAGGGTGAGATCGCTGCTGCGTATGTGGCGGGTGGGTTGTCTCTGGATGATGCGGTGCGGGTTGTGGCGTTGCGTAGTCGTCTGGTCGGTGAGCGTTTGGCGGGCTCGGGCGGGATGATGTCGGTGGCGTTGCCGGTGGCGCGGGTCGAGGAACTGCTTGTTCCGTATGCGGGTCGGGTGTCGGTTGCGGCGGTGAATGGTCCTGCGGCGGTGGTGGTTGCCGGTGAGCCCGGTGCACTCGATGAGCTGCTGGCGTGGTGTGAAGGCCAAGAGGTCCGCGCGCGACGGGTCGCGGTGGATTACGCGTCGCATTCGGTGCAGGTCGAGGCGATCGAGGCGGAGTTGCTCGAGGTCTTGGGGTCGATTGTTCCGGTGTCGGGTCGTATTCCGTTTTACTCCACTGCGGTTGGTGGCTATATCGATACTGCGGGGCTCGATGCGGGGTATTGGTATGCGAATTTGCGTGGCCGGGTTGGTTTCGAGGGTGCGGTGCGTGGTTTGGTTGATGGTGGGGTGGATTGTTTTGTCGAGGTCTCCCCGCATCCCGTGCTGACGATGGCGGTCGAAGAGACTGTTGCAGCGCATAACCCGGCGGGGCGGGTTGGCGTTGTCGGGTCGTTGCGTCGTGGTGAGGGTGGCTTCGAGCGGTTCTTACTGTCGCTGGCCGAGGCGCACGTTGCCGGTGTTGGTGTGGATTGGTCGGTGTTGTTCGCCGATAGCGGCGCGCAACGAGTCGGGTTGCCGACGTATGCGTTTCAGCGGGAACGGTATTGGCTCTCGCCTCATCGCCGGAGTGGTGATGCTGGGGCTGCTGGGCAGGTGCGGGTTGAGCATCCGATCCTGGTGGCGGCGGTGCAGGTTGGTGATCGTGATGAGTGGGTGTTCACCGGCCGTATTTCGCAGGAGACGCAGTCGTGGACGCGTGATCATGTGGTGTTCGGGATGGTGCTGGTGCCCGGTGCGGCGTTGGTCGAGCTCGCGTTGAGTGCGGGTGGTGAGCTCGGGTGTGGAGTGCTCGACGAGTTGATCATCGAGGCGCCGCTGATTCTGGACGATGATGTGGCACGCCAGGTTCAGGTGATGGTGGGCCGGTCCGACGCTGAAGGGCGTCGCGAGGTAGCGATCTTCTCGCGCCTCGAATCTGATGCTGCTGATGAGCAATTCGAGTCGGTCTGTCATGCGCGTGGATCGCTGGCCGTGGCGGGGGAGTCGTTGGCGTCGTGGCCGCTGCAGTGGCCTCCTGCTGGTGCCGAACCGATCCCCGTCGACGCGCTCTATGCGCGGGTGAACGATCACGCGCATCTGACCGACATCGGCTTCGACTACGGTCCCGCTTTCCGCGGCGTTACCGCGGCATGGCGCTGTGGTGACGAGGTCTGCACCGAGCTGGAGCTGCCCGAAATCGCAGGCTCGGCAGCGGGATTCGGGCTGCACCCGGCGTTGTTCGACGCCGCGCTGCACGGCGGGCTCGGCATGCTCGACCGCGGCGGTGATTCGCCGGGCGGGTTGCCTTTCTCCTGGTCCGGCGTGCGGCTCGATCGGGTCGGCGACACGCGGCTGCGGGTTCGGATCGGGTTGGCGGCCGATACGGCACTGCGACTCGATATCGCCGGTGCGGACGGTGTGCCGATCGCGAGCGTGCACCGACTCGATGTCCGTCCGATCGAGGAAGAGCAGTTGGCGGCCGCGCGACGCGGCGAACAGAACCCGCTGTTCCGCCTCGACTGGGTGCCGGTCTCAGCCGCGGCGCAACAGCCGGGGCGGGTCGCGATCCTGGGCGACCTTGCCGGAGTGGGAGAACGCTTCGCGGATCTTGACGAACTGGAAGCGGGGATCGCCGACGGCGGTGTGGCACCGGACGTGGTCGTCGCGGGTATCGACATCGCCTCCGGGACAACCGATCCCGCAGCGGCGGCCGGTGCGACAGCGGTCAGTGCGCTTGGCCTGGTCCAGCGGTGGCTGGCGAGCGAATGGCTCGGCGAGGCGCGACTGGTGGTCGCGACCCGCAACGCCATCGCGGTCGGCGCGGCAGCGGCCGATATCGCGCAGGCGCCGGTGTGGGGCCTGGTGCACAGCGCGCAGTCCGAGCATCCTGGACGTTTCGTGCTCGTCGATGTCGACGGTGCCGTCTCGACCGACCCGCGAGAAGTCACCAGCGATGAACCACCGGCGTGGGGCACCTTCATCGACCTCGACGAGCCACAGCTCGCGATGCGCGAGGGCCGATTGCTGGCGCCGCGGCTCGCTCGGGTGTCCGACGCGACGGGCACGACGCAGGTTCTCGATCCGGACGGAACAGTCCTGATCACCGGTGGCACTGGTGGTTTGGGTGCGTTGGTTGCCAAGCATCTGGCCCGCAAGCACGGTGTCGGGCACCTGTTGTTGGTGAGTCGGCGTGGCCTTGAAGCCGAGGGTGCGGCGGAGTTGGTCGCGGATCTGGCGGCGTTGGGTACGCGGGCACAAATCGAGGCCTGTGATGTCGCCGATCGAAATCAGCTTGGGAAACTGCTGGATTCGTTGGAGCGTCCGTTGTCTGCGGTGGTGCATGCGGCGGGTGTTCTGGATGACGGTGTGGTGGAGTCGCTTTCACCGGAGCAGTTGGCGCGGGTGATGCGTCCGAAGGTGGATGCGGCGTGGCATCTGCACGAGTTGACCGCGGGCATGGAGTTGTCGGCGTTCGTGTTGTTCTCCTCGGTGGCGGCGTTGATCGGTAGCCCAGGTCAGGCGAACTACGCGGCCGCCAATGCCTGTCTCGACGCACTCGCACACCAGCGGCGTGCCGCGGGTCTGCCCGCGAGTTCGCTGGCGTGGGGGTTGTGGGCCGATGGCACCGGGATGACCGGTGCCCTGAGCGATGCCGAACTCGCGCGGCTGGAACGGATGGGTGTGCTCGCCCTACCCGCCGAACTCGGAGTGGAGCTGTTCGACCAGGCACTCGGTTCGGCCGAGGCGTTGCTCGCGCCGGTGCGATTGGATCCGGCCGCGTTGCGGACGCAGGCGCGGGCCGCGATGTTGCCCGCGCTGCTGCGCGGACTGGTGCGAACTCCGGTGCGGCGCGGTGAATCCACCGGTGCGACGCTGGCGCAGCGGCTGGCCGGGGTGGCGGAGGCCGATCGCGAACGGGTCGTGCTCGAGTTGGTGCAGGCGCAGGTCGCGGCCGTGCTCGGGCATACGTCCGGCGCGGCGGTCGACCCGGGCCGTGCCTTCCAGGAGATCGGATTCGATTCGCTCGCCGCGGTCGGGCTGCGTAACCGGCTCACTCAGGCAACGGGTCTGCGGTTGTCCGCGACGCTCGTCTTCGACCATCCGACTCCGGCCGCGGTCGCACGGGTGCTCCTCGCGGACCTCGGAGGCGGCACGGCGGAACCGCAGATCGATCAGGAACTGAACAAGCTGGAGACAATGTTCGCCGCGATCACGGCGGCCGAGCAGCAACGCGTGGCCGGGCGGCTGCGCACTCTCCTGGCCGCCGTCGTCGACGGCAGTCAGCACACGAACGAACTCATCGAAGCCGCGGCGACGGCGGACGAGGTCTTCCAACTCATCGACGCCGAATTCGGCGAGGCATGACGGGAATTAGGGACATGAGCACTGATAGCGCCGACCCGAAGCAGGAGAAGCTGGTTCGGTACCTGAAGAAGGTCGCCGTCGATCTCAACGAGACACGGACCAGGCTCCGGGAGCTCGAGGACCGTGCGAGCGAACCGCTTGCCATCGTCGGGATGAGTTGCCGATACCCGGGCGGAGTGAACTCGCCGGACGAGTTGTGGGAACTGGTGGCCGCGGGTCGTGACGGGATATCGGGGTTTCCGACCGATCGCGGCTGGGATCTAGCGGGTCTCTACGACGCCGATCCCAACCGGCTCGGCACCTCCTATGCCACCCAGGGCGGCTTTGTCGACGGCGTCGGCGAGTTCGACGCCGACTTCTTCGGGATCAGCCCACGCGAGGCGGTGTCGATGGACCCGCAGCAGCGGCTGCTGCTCGAGGCGGCGTGGGAGGCGTTCGAGCACGCGGGCATCGATCCGAACTCGTTGCGCGGCAGCGATACCGGAGTTTTCTGCGGTGTCGGGCCGTCGGATTACGCGGCGATGCCCGCGGGCAGTCTGCCGCAGATCGAGGGCTTCCGGTTGACCGGCGGGACGACGAGCGTGGTGTCGGGTCGAGTGTCCTACGCTCTCGGTCTCGAGGGCCCTTCGGTGTCGGTGGACACCGCGTGCTCCGCGTCGCTGGTGGCGATTCATCTGGCGAGCCAGGCGCTGCGCTCGGGTGAATGCTCGCTGGCGCTGGTCGGCGGCGTCACCGTGCTTGCCGGTCCCACCTTGTTCGTCGACTTCAGTCGTCAGCGTGGCCTGGCGCCGGACGGCCGATGCAAGTCCTACGCGGCGGGCGCGGACGGTACCGGGTTCTCCGATGGTTTGGGTTTGATTGTGTTGGAGCGTCTTTCGGATGCGCGGCGTAACGGTCATCGGGTGTTGGCGGTGGTGCGTGGTAGTGCGGTGAATCAGGATGGGGCGAGTAATGGTTTGACGGCGCCGAATGGTCCTTCGCAGGAGCGGGTGATTCGGCAGGCTTTGGCGAATGCGGGTCTGACGGCGGCCGATGTGGACGCGGTGGAAGGCCATGGCACGGGCACCAAGCTGGGTGATCCGATCGAGGCGCAGGCACTGCTGGCGACCTACGGACGCGAGCGGGCCAATGGTCCGCTGTGGCTTGGCTCGATCAAATCGAATATCGGACACAGCTCGACGGCGGCCGGTGTCGCCGGCGTGATCAAGATGGTGCTGGCATTGCAGCACGAGCTGCTGCCAGCCACCCTGCATGTGGATTCGCCGTCGCCGCAGGTGGATTGGGGCTCGGGGCAGGTTGAACTGCTGACCGAGGCGCAGGACTGGCCAGCCGATGGCCGGCCTCGGCGTGCGGGTGTGTCGTCGTTCGGCGTCAGCGGCACGAACGCCCATGTGATCTTGGAAGAGGCACCGATCGAGGAGCAGGCGATCGAAGGCGCGGCGCCGGTCGAAGACGTGAGCGAACCCACCGAGCTTTCGGTGGTGCCGGTGCTGGTGTCGGCCCGCAGCGACCAGGCATTGCGGGCGCAGGCTGCGCGATTGAGGTCGGATGTGCTTGCGCGGCACCAAGTGTCGCTGCTGGATGTGGGCTTCTCCGCGGCGACGACGCGGGCGCAGCTCGACCACCGTGCGGTGGTGGTTGCGACCGATCGCGAGGAGTTGCTGGCGGGACTGGAGGCATTGTCCGTTGGCGAGCCCTCGGCACAGGTGTGCCATGGTCGCCGACTTGGGGGCAAAGCGGTGTTTGTGTTTCCGGGGCAGGGTGCGCAGTGGGTGGGGATGGCGGTGGAGTTGTTGGAAGCCTCGCCGGTGTTCGCGGCGGAGATCGCTGCCTGTGGTGAAGCCTTGTCACGGTATGTGGATTGGCGGCTCGAAGACGTGCTGCGGGGAGTGGCTGGTGTGCCGTCGTTGGAGCGGGTGGATGTGGTCCAACCCGCGTTGTTTGCGGTGATGGTCTCGTTGGCTCGGTTGTGGCGTTCTTATGGTGTGGAACCGGTTGCGGTGGTGGGTCATTCGCAGGGTGAGATCGCTGCTGCGTATGTGGCGGGTGGGTTGTCTCTGGATGACGCGGCACGGGTCGTGGCGTTGCGTAGTCGTCTGGTGGGGCAGCGTTTGGCCGGTGGCGGCGGGATGATGTCGGTGGCGTTGCCAGTAGAGCGGGTCGAGGAACTGCTTGTCCCGTATACAGGGCGGCTTTCGGTCGCGGCGGTGAATGGTCCTGCGGCGGTAGTGGTTGCCGGTGAGCCCGGTGCACTCGATGAGTTGCTGGTGTGGTGTGAAGGCCAAGAGATCCGCGCGCGGCGGGTCGCGGTGGATTACGCGTCGCATTCGGTGCAGGTCGAGGCCATCGAAGCGGAATTGCTGGAGCTTTTAGGATCGATCGCTCCAGTGTCAGGACGTATTCCGTTCTACTCCACCGCGGTTGGTGACTACATCGATACCGCGCAACTCAACGCCGGGTATTGGTACGCGAATTTGCGTGGCCGTGTCGGTTTCGAGGGCGCGGTGCGTGGTTTGGTTGATGGTGGGGTGGATTGTTTTGTGGAGGTTTCCCCGCATCCGGTGTTGACGTTGGCGGTGGAAGAAACAATCCAGGCACACGACGCGGCTGCGCGGGTGGGCGTTGTCGGGTCGTTGCGTCGTGGTGAGGGTGGCTTCGAGCGTTTTGTGTTGTCGCTGGCTGAGGCGCATGTTGTGGGTGTTGGTGTGGATTGGTCGGTGTTGTTCGCCGGGTCTGGTGCGCAGCGGGTGGGGTTGCCGACGTATGCGTTTCAGCGGGAACGTTTTTGGTTGGCGCCGACGTCTTTGGGTGGTGATGTTGGGGCTGCTGGGCAGGTGCGGGTTGAGCATCCGATCCTGGTGGCGGCGGTGCAGGTTGGTGATCGTGATGAGTGGGTGTTCACTGGCCGGATCTCGCAGGAGACGCAGTCGTGGACCCGTGATCATGTGGTGTCCGGCTCGGTGATCGTGCCGGGTGTCGCGCTGGTCGAGTTGACCATGGCGGCTGGCCGCGAGGTCGGCTGCGCCGTACTCGACGAACTAGTGCTCGCGGCGCCGCTGATCCTGGATGACGATGCGGTGCAACAGATTCAGGTCACGATCGGCCCGGTGGACGACGCGGGCCGCCGCGAGTTCGCCCTCTACTCGCGCCCGGAAACCAGCGCCGCGGACGAGCCGAGCGAGGCCACCTGCCATGGGCGCGGCTGGCTCGCGCTCGAGTCCGACCTGGTCACGCGATGGCACCCGGTGTGGCCACCGGAAGACGCGGAGCCGATCTCGGCGGACGCGCTCTATGCCGGCATGGCCGATCTCGGCTACGACTACGGCCCGACGTTCGCGAGCGTGCGCGCGGTCTGGCGACGAGACGACGAGGTGTACGCCGAGATCGCGCTCCCAGACGGTACCGACAACGGCGGCTTCGCGATTCATCCCGGTCTGTTCGACGCCGCGCTACACGGCGGGCTGCTCGAGAAAGAGCAGGGCGACTCGATCGTCCTGCCGTTCTCGTGGTCGGGTGTTCGGCTGGCAGCGACCGACCTCACCCGGGCGCTGGTGCGGATCACCCCGGCGGGTGCGTCCGCGCTGCGTGTCGACATCGTCGGCGAAAACGGCGAGCCGCTGGCGAGTATGGACAAGCTGGTATTCCGCACGGTGGAGCCCGCGCAGCTCGACCGTGCGCACGGTGGCGCGGAGGATTCGCTGTTCCACCTCGACTGGGCCGCGGTCACCGCCACCGCGCGGCGGACCGCGCGACTCGCCGTGCTCGGCGAGATCGCCGTGCTCGGCGAAAATGCCGTCGCGGGTGAGTATTTCGCGGATCTCGACGCGCTCGAAAGGGCCGTTGCCGACGGTGCTGCGGCTCCCGAAGCGGTGCTTGCTGCGATCGAGTCCCCGCCCGGCGCGGCGGATATGGCCGAGGCCACGCGGACGACCGCGGCACAGGCATTGGCGCTAGTGCAACGATGGCTGGCGAGCGAATGGCTCACCGACATCAGGCTGATCGTGGTGACCCGTGGCGCCGTCGCGGTGGGCGAGGAGACACCGGATGTGGTGCAGGCGCCGATCTGGGGCCTGGTGCACAGTGCTCAGTCCGAGCACCCCGGCCGGTTCGTCCTCGTCGACCTCGCCGGCGGCGCGCCGAACTGGAGCGCACTGCTCGACCTCGACGAACCCCAGCTTGCGGTGCGCGCCGATACGGTCCTTGCGCCGAGGCTCGGTCGAGTGCCCGCGCAGCCGCCGGGTGCTGCCTGGCGGTTGTCGATCGGACACAAGGGCTCGCTCGAGGACCTGGCGATCGTCGCCTCCGACGGTGACCGACCGCTTGCCGCCGGGGAGGTGCGGATCGGAATTCGCGCCGCGGGCCTGAACTTTCGCGACGTGCTCGTCGCGCTCGGTATGTATCCGGGGGAGGCGCCGCTCGGCAGCGAGGCAGCGGGTGTCGTGCTCGAAGTCGGTTCGGCGGTAACCGATTTCCAACCGGGCCAGCGGGTCTTCGGCTTGGTGCTCGAGGCGTTCGGCCCGATGGCGGTGGCGGACCGGCGGCTGCTGCTGCCGATGCCGTCGAATTGGTCGTTCGCGCAAGCGGCGGCGGTACCGGTGGCGTATCTGACCGCGTACTACGGTTTGGTCGATGTGGCGGCCGTGCGCGCCGGTGAGCGGGTGCTTGTGCACGCCGCCGCGGGCGGGGTCGGCATGGCGGCGGTGCAGATCGCCCGTCATCTCGGTGCGGAGGTATTCGCGACGGCGAGCCCGTCCAAGCAGGATGCGGTGCGCGCGTTCGGGATTCCCGATCGATGCATCGCGTCGTCACGGGACCGCAGGTTCCGTGACGCGTTCCTCGCGACGACCGATGACGCCGGTGTCGATGTGGTGTTGAATGCGCTCGCGGGCGAATACGTCGACGCGACACTGGATTTGCTGCCACGCGGCGGCCGATTCGTCGAGCTGGGCAAGGTCGATATCCGCGATCCGGAGGAGATCGCGCGGACCCGCCCCGGAGTGCGATACCGGGCCTTCGACACCTTCGATGCGGCGGGTGTGGAACGGATCCAGCAGATGCTGGGTGAGATCGTCGGGCTATTCGAGCAGGGTGTGCTTGTGCATGCGCCGATCCGGACGTGGGATGTGCGGCGCGGCCGTGACGCGTTCCGGTTCCTGCGCGAAGGCGGCAATATCGGCAAGATCGTATTGACGGTTCCCGCGCCATTGGATCCCAAAGGGACAGTGCTGATTACTGGCGGTACCGGTGGTTTGGGTGCGTTGGTTGCCAAGCATTTGGCCGAGCAGCACGGTGTTGGGCACCTGCTATTGGTGAGTCGGCGTGGTCCCGAAGCCGAGGGCGTGCCGGAGTTGGTCGCTGATCTGGCGGCGTTGGGTGCGCGGGCGCGGGTCGAGGCGTGTGATGTCGCCGATCGGAGTCAGCTTGCGGTGCTGTTGGATTCGTTGGAGCGCCCGTTGACTGCGGTGGTGCATGCGGCGGGTGTTCTGGATGACGGTGTGGTGGAGTCGCTTTCACCGGAGCAGTTGGCGCGGGTGATGCGTCCGAAGGTGGATGCGGCGTGGCATCTGCACGAGTTGACCGCAGGGATGGAGTTGTCGGCGTTCGTGTTGTTCTCCTCGGTGGCCGCGTTGATCGGTAGCCCCGGTCAGGCGAATTACGCGGCGGCGAATGCGGCGTTGGATGCGTTGGCGTTCAAGCGCCGGGCCGCGGGGTTGGTCGGTTGTTCGCTGGCGTGGGGGTTGTGGGCGGATGCGACGGGTATGACTGGTGGGCTCGAATTGGCTCGTCTGGAGCGGATGGGTGTGGGTGCGCTGTCTGCGGGGCTGGGGTTCGATCTGTTCGATCGGGCGTTGGGGTTGGATGCGGCGTTGTTGGCGCCGGTGCGGCTTGATCTTGGTGTGTTGCGGTCGCAGGCGCGGGCGGGGATGTTGCCGCCGTTGCTGCGGGCCCTGGTGCGAGTCCCGTTGCGGCGCAGCGCACCTGCGGGCGGATCGTTGGCCAACCGGCTCGCCTCCGTCCCGGCGGCCGACCGCGAGCAGGTCGTACTGGAACTGGTGCAGGCGCAGATCGCGTCCGTCCTCGGACATGCTTCGTCCGATGCGATCGGCTCCGACCGTGCCTTCAAGGACCTCGGGTTCGACTCGCTGAGCGCGGTCGAACTGCGCAACCGGCTCACCCAGGCCACCGGCCTCGGCTTGCCCGCCACCCTCGTCTTCGACCACCCGACACCGATCGCGGTCACCCGGTTGCTGCTGGCCGAGATCGGCGGAGCCGTCAAGGAGCCGCGACCGGTGGTGCGGGCTGGGCAACGACCGGCGGCGGGCGAAGACCCGTTGGTGATTGTCGGAATGAGCTGCCGTTATCCCGGCGGCGTTAGTTCGCCCGCGGAATTGTGGGAGCTGGTGGCGTCGGGCCGGGACGCGGTGTCGCCGCTGCCGACCGATCGCGGTTGGGATCTGGAACGGCTGTACGACCCGGATCCGGATCAGCCGGGGACGCTGTACGCACGCGGTGGTGGTTTCGTCGACGGTGCCGGTGATTTCGACGCCGACTTCTTCGGGATCAGCCCGCGCGAGGCGCTCGGCATGGATCCGCAGCAGCGGCTGCTGCTCGAAGCGGCGTGGGAGGCGTTGGAGAACGCCGGTGTCGATCCGATGTCGTTGCGCGGCAGCGATACCGGCGTGTTCATCGGCACAACGGCCTCGGGTTACGGACAGTCGATGCTGCCGGAACTGGAGGGATATCACCTGACGGGGACGACAACGAGCGTCGTATCGGGACGGCTCGCGTATTCGTTGGGCCTGGAAGGCCCCGCGATGTCGGTGGATACGGCGTGCTCGTCGTCGCTGGTCGCCCTGCATGTGGCCGCGCAGGCGCTGCGCTCGGGTGAGTGCTCGCTCGCGCTGGTCGGCGGTGTCTCGGTGATGGCAGGACCCCAGCTGCTGATCGACTTCAGTCGGCAACGCGGTCTCGCCGCCGACGGTCGATGCAAGGCGTACGCGGCTGCCGCCGATGGCACCGGATTCTCCGATGGTCTTGGACTTATTGTGTTAGAACGACTTTCGGACGCCAGGCGCAACGGTCATCGCGCTCTTGCGGTGGTGCGCGGCAGTGCGGTGAACCAGGATGGTGCCAGCAACGGCTTGACCGCGCCGAACGGTCCGTCGCAGGAGCGGGTGATCCGGCAAGCGCTGGCGAACGCCGGACTCGGCGCGTCCGACGTAGACGCAGTGGAAGGCCATGGCACCGGTACCAAGCTCGGTGATCCGATCGAGGCGCAGGCGTTGCTGGCGACCTACGGTCGTGCGCGGGTCGACGGCCCGCTACGGCTCGGGTCGATCAAATCCAATATCGGCCACAGCTCGACCGCGGCCGGTGTGGCAGGTGTGATCAAGATGGTGCTGGCATTGCAGCACGAGCTGCTGCCGCCCACGCTGCATGTGGATTCGCCGTCGCCGCAGGTGGATTGGGGTACCGGGCAGATCGAGTTGTTGACCGAGGCACGGGAGTGGCCAGCCAATGGTCGGCTGCGGCGTGCGGGTGTGTCGTCGTTCGGTGTCAGTGGCACGAATGCGCACGTGATCTTGGAGGAGGCGCCAGTGGCGGCGCCCGACGACCCGGCGCCGGTGCGGCCGGTTGGTGCTGTGCCGGTGGTGGTGTCGGCTCGTAGTGTCGCGGCGTTGCGTGGTCAGGCTGATCGGTTGCGGGCGTATCTGGTTGCGCGGCCGGATGTTTCGTTGATTGATGTGGGTTTCTCGGAGGCAACGTCGCGGGCTCAGTTGGAGCATCGGGCTGTGGTGGTTGCTTCGGATCGAGATGAGTTGTTGGCTCGGTTGGCCGGTTTGGCGGCTGGTGGGTCATCGGCTGGTGTGTTCGACGGCGGTGCTGTTGGTGGGAAGACGGCCTTTTTGTTTACGGGGCAGGGTGCGCAGCGGACGCGGATGGGTGCGGAGTTGGCTGGAGTGTTCCCGCGGTTCGCCGAAGTCCTGGATGAGGTGTGTGCCGAGGCGGATCCGTTGTTGGGCCGTTCGCTGCGCGAATTGCTCAGTGCGCTAGCGGATTCTGAGGAGGCTGCGCTGTTGGATGCGACGGAATATACGCAGGTGGCGTTGTTCGCGGTCGAGGTCGCGTTGTTCCGGTTGGTCGAATCGCTGGGCGTACGTCCGGATTTCGTGATCGGTCATTCGGTGGGCGAGATCGTGGCCGCGCATGTGGCGGGGGTGTTGTCGCTTGCTGATGCGTGTGCGTTGGTGGTGGCACGTGGCCGCCTGATGGGTGCGCTGCCTGCTGGCGGGGCGATGGTCGCGGTGCAGGCCGAGGAAGCCGAAGTGGTTGTGTCGCTTGCTGGTTTCGAGGGTCGGTTGGCGATCGCTGCGGTGAATGGTCCGCGAGCGGTGGTGGTGTCCGGGGATGCGGAGGCGGTGGAGGATTGGTTGCCGCGGTGGGCGGATCGTAAGACGTCGCGGTTGCGGGTCAGTCATGCGTTTCATTCGCCGCGGATGGAGCCGATGCTTGCTGAGTTCCGGACGGTGGTCAGTGGTCTGCGGTTCAGTGAGCCGCGGATCCCGGTGGTGTCGAATGTGACCGGCGAGCTGGTGTCTTCGGATTTGACCGATCCTGAGTATTGGGTCAGGCATGTGCGCGAGGCGGTGCGCTTCGCCGATGGCGTGCAAACCCTGTATGCGCTGGGTGTCCGAAAGTTCCTGGAACTAGGCCCTGATGCCGTGTTGACGGCGATGGCGGGTCAGAGTCTGGATGGGCTCGGTGCGCAGGATGTTGTGGTTGTGCCCGCTTTGCGTGCTCGCCGTCGCGAGAGCGAGGTCTTCGCCGGATTCCTGGGGCAGGCCCACCTCTTCGGTGCCGACGTCGACTGGCCGGCGTTTTATGCCGGGGCCGGTGCGCGGCGGGTCGAATTGCCGACGTACGCATTTCAACGGGAACGGTTCTGGCTTTCGCCTGATCGTGGCAGTGGTGATGCGGCGGTAGTTGGGTTGGGTCGCGTCGAGCATCCGATTCTGGCGGGCGCCGTGCGGGTCGGTGATCGTGACGAGTGGGTGTTTACGGGGCGGTTGTCCACTGAAACCCAAGCGTGGACAGGTGATCACGTGGTGCTGGGTGTGGTCATCGTGCCGGGTACGGCGTTGGTCGAGTTGGCGTTGGCTGCGGGTGGTCATGGTGGGTGTCCGGTGGTTGATGAGTTAGTGCTCGAAGCACCGTTGTTGTTGGAAGAGGGTGTGGCCGTTCAGGTTCAGGTCACCGTCGGGCAGCCTGATGTCGATGGGCGTCGTGCGGTGGCGATTTACACCCGACCGGAAACCAATGGTGACAACGAACAGCTCGAAGCGACCTGTCACGCGCGCGGCGTGCTTGCACCGGAAACCGAACCTGTCATCAACTGGCCCGCCGAATGGCCACCGGCCGGCGCCGAGCCCGCATCGGTGGACGCGCTCTACGCGGGCATGGCCGACCTCGGTTACGACTACGGGCCGACATTCCAAGGTGTTCGGGCGGTATGGCGCGCCGGCGACGACGTCTACGCCGAAGTCGCGCTACCCGACGACACCGGCGGCGAAGGATTCGGCATCCACCCGGCCCTGTTCGACGCCGCAATGCACGGCGGCCTGCTGAGGCAAGGGCCGGAAGTCGCTGCGGTACTACCATTCTCGTGGTCGGGGGTGCGGCTCGGCCGTCCGGGGCTTTCCCGGGTCCGCGCGCGAATCAGCCCGGCGCAAGACTCCGCCTTCCAGGTCGACATCGTCAGCGACCAGGGCGAGCCGGTGCTGAGCATGGCGCGCCTCGATATGCGCCCGGTGGAGCAATCGCAGCTGGAGAGTGCGCAACGCGGCAAGCAGAACTCGCTGTTCCAGGTCGATTGGACCCCGATCGCCGCGACCTCGTCGACGGCGGCACAGGTGGCGGTGATTGGTGAATTCGCCGCAGCCGGTGCGCGTTTCGCCGGTCTGGAAATGTTGGAGAAAGCGCTCGCCGACGGCGCGGTGGTGCCGGATGTGGTGTTGGCCGGGATCGAAATCGCCACGGGGACAGCAGATATGGCTGATGCCGCCGTCGCTGCGCGGTCGGCTGCCTGCCAAGCGCTCGAGTTGGTACAGCGGTGGCTGGCGAGTGAATGGCTGACCGAAGCACGGTTGATCGTGGTGACGCGCAATGCGGTAGCGGTGGCAGCGCAAGCGCCGGATGTGGCGGCCGCGGCGGTATGGGGATTGGTACGAAGCACACAGTCCGAGCATCCTGGCCGATTCATCCTCGTCGACCTCGACGAAGGCGGTGAGCTGGAATGGGGCACGCTACTCGACCTGGACGAGCCGCAGTTGGCGGTGCGTGGGGGCCGGTTGCTGGCGCCGCGGCTTGGACGAGTAACGGTGGGGCCGTTGGCCTCGGCGCCATTGGATCGTGCGGGGACGGTGTTGATTACTGGTGGCACCGGCGGTTTGGGTGCGCTGGTTGCCAAGCATTTGGCCAGCCAACACGGTGTCGAGGATCTGCTGTTGGTGAGTCGGCGTGGTCCCGAGGCTGAGGGAGTGGCGGGGTTGGTCGCTGATCTGGCGGGGCTGGGTGCGCGGGCGCGGGTCGAGGCCTGTGATGTCGGCGATCGGAATCAGCTTGCAGCGCTGTTGAATTCGTTGGAACATCCGTTGACCGCGGTGGTGCATGCGGCGGGTGTGCTCGATGACGGTGTGGTGGAATCGCTTTCGCCGGAGCAGTTGGCGCGGGTGATGCATCCGAAGGTCGACGGGGCGTGGTATCTGCATGAGCTGACCGCGGATATGGGTTTGTCGGCGTTCGTGCTGTTCTCTTCGGCTGCCGCGTTGATCGGTAGCCCCGGTCAGGCGAACTATGCGGCGGCGAATGCCGCATTGGATGCGTTGGCGCACAAGCGCAGAGCCGAAGGGTTGGTCGGTAGCTCGCTGGCGTGGGGGTTGTGGGCGGATGCGACGGGCATGACCGGTGGGCTCGATGCGGGGGAGTTGGCGCGTCTCGAGCGGATGGGCGTTGGGGCGCTTTCTACTGAACTCGGGTTCGATCTGTTCGATCGGGCGTTGGGGTTGGATGCGGCGTTGTTGGCGCCGGTGCGGCTTGATCTTGCTGTGTTGCGGTCGCAGGCGCGGGCGGGGATGTTGCCGCCGTTGCTGCGGGCCCTGGTGCGAGCCCCGTTGCGGCGCAGCGAGTCCACGACCGGGTCGCTGGCCGAGCGGCTCGCCGGTGTCTCGGTGGCCGATCGGGAGCCGGTCGTCGTCGAGGTGGTGCAGGCGCAGGTCGCGGCCGTGCTCGGACATACGTCCGCGACCGCGGTCGGACCCGACCGTGCCTTCAAGGATCTCGGGTTCGATTCGCTCGGCGCGGTCGAGTTGCGCAACCGGCTCACTCAGGTCACCGGCGTGCGGTTGCCCGCGACGCTGGTCTTCGATCACCCGACGTCCGCGGCGGTCGCCCGATACCTGCTGACCGTTGTCGCGCCCGATACCGCGCCGAGCGGGCGCAGGCGCACCGAGGAGCAGGAATTCCGCCGCCTGGTTGATTCGATCCCGATCGAGCGCCTGCGGATATCCGGCCTGCTCGACGCGCTGCGTGAGCTGGCCGAGGGGGATCGGGTCGACGCGGCGTCGGCCGCCGAGACCACCGAGTCGATCGACGATATGGCGGCCGACGCGCTGATCCGGTTGGCGCGCGAAGCGGGCGCGAGTAACTGAGTCGACGCCGGGGCACGGGCGCATCGCACCCGGGCCCCGGCACTCCGATCGAGTTTCGACCGATGTGTATCCAGTCGGACGGCCATCGGCTCTGCACTGTCGAGATTCAACAGTCGTGCGCAGGTCGTCCGTTGGAGAGGAATCCAGAAATGTCGCAGCAGGTTACGCGTGGGTGCTGCTCGCGCATCGAACCCCGGGGTGTCCGATGCTGAACCGTCTTGCCGATCTGGCCATCCGCCGACCCAAACGGATGTTGCTCATCACGTTGATCATCGCGCTCGGTTTCGCGGCGCTCGGTTCCGGGCTCGGATCGCGGGTCACCCTGGGGGGTTACGACAGTACGTCGACCGAATCCGCGCGTGCCGCCGAGACGCTGAAGCGCGAGTTCGACCAGGGGCCGCCGAATCTCGCGATCCTGGTGGACGATTCGCGCGGGATGGACGACCCGGCCGTGACCGCCGCCGGCCTTCGGCTGACCGAACAGGTCGCCGCCGAGGCGGGCGTGAGCCACGTTGTCTCCTACTGGACAACGAAATCCACCGCGATGCGTGGCACCGACGCCAAGCAAGCGCTGGTGCTCGGCACCATCGACGGTGACTTCGACACGGTCCAGGCTCGTGCCAAGGAACTGAAGGGCACCTACTCGGGGACCGTGCAGGGACTCCGAGTCACCATCGGCGGTGGTGGTCTCATGTGGGTGGAGGCGCTCGACACCGCGGCCCAGGATTCCCTGAAGGCCGAAGGCTTCTTCATGCCGGTGGTGCTGATCCTGCTCGCGGTGATTTTCGGCAGTATCCTGGCCGCGCTTGTGCCACTGGCGGTCGCGATCGCGACGACGGTTGTGGTGATGGGAATGCTGTTCGTCGTCTCGTTCTTCCTCGAGACCGCGGACATCGTGTCCATGGTCACCACATTCCTCGGCCTGGGTCTTGCCGTCGACTACAGCTTGCTGTTCATCAGTAGGTATCGCGAACAACTCGCCGGTGGTGCCGCGATACCGGACGCCATCCGCACGACGATGCGGACGGTGGGGCGGACCGTGGTCTTCTCCGGAATCACCGTGGCCATCGCGCTCGGCTCCATGCTGGTGTTGCCGTTCACGGTCTTTCGTTCGCTGGCCGTCGGTTCCATGTTCACCGCCCTCACCGCCGCCGCCCTGACCCTGGTGCTGGTGCCTGCCTTGCTGGTGTGGATGGGGCCACGGGTCGAGGGGCGCCGACGTCGCCGTCGCGGCGTGGTCGCCCGTGCCGACAGTGACGGCTCCTGGCACAAGCTTGCGACATTCGTGATGCGGCGCCCGGTGCCGTGCCTGCTCGCAGTGCTGGCGTTCCTGCTGTTCCTCGCTCTTCCGGCGGCCGACTTGAAGCTCCGGCTGCCCGACGAACAGATACTTCCGCCGTCGGCGCAGTCAGCGCAGGTCGCCTCGGCCGTCCGTAGCAACTTCGACAACCGCGAACAAGATCCGATGCAGGTGGTGGCGACGAAGATCGGAAATCCGGCTTCGCGGACCGCCGACATCGACCAGTACGCGACACAGCTCTCGAAGATCGAGAACATCGCCAGGGTGGACGCGCTCACCGGCAGCTATCAGGACGGCCGGAAAGTGGCGGAACCGGATGCCGCCTCGCAGCAGTTGTTCGCCGCCGCCGACGCCACGTACTTGTCCCTGGTGTCCAAGGTGGACCCCAATGGTGACGACGGTGCGCGGATGGTGCGCGCGGTACGGGCGACTACCGCGCCGTTCCCGGTAGCGGTCGGCGGTACGCCCGCCGTCTCGGTCGACACCTTCGACCTGCTCGGCAAGCGGATGCCGATCGCGTTGGCAATCCTGGTGATCGGCAGCTTCATCCTGCTGTTCCTGTTGACGGGAAGCGTGCTGCTGCCGCTCAAGGCGATCCTGTTGAGCGCGCTGAGCCTGTCGGCCACCTTCGGCGCGTTGGTGTTCGTTCTGCAACAGGGGCACCTGCAATGGCTCGTCGGCGACATCGTCGTCACCGGCGGACTCACCTGGCTCGCACCCATCGTGGTGATCGCGATCGCGTTCGCACTGTCGCTCGACTACGCGGTCTTCATTCTCTCGCGCATTACCGAGGAATACCGCCGGACAGGCCAGAACCAGGAGGCGGTCGCGGTCGGTCTGGAACGTACCGGCCGGGTCGTGACATACGCGGCACTGCTGCTTGCCCTGGCCTTTGTCGGGCTCACGTTCTCGAGCATCAGCTATGTGAAGGGCCTCGGCATCGGTATTCCGTTGGCGATTCTGCTCGACGCGACCCTGGTCCGCGGCGTGCTCGTGCCCGCCTTCATGCGACTGCTCGGCGCCGCGAACTGGTGGGCGCCCGCCCCCCTGCGGCGGATCCACGCCCGGTTCGGCATCAGCGAATCGGACACCGACGACCCGATGGCCGACTCGATGCCGGTCGCGGCCCGCACATAGAGCTGAAAACGATCCGGTTGCCCACGGAGGGTTGCCGATCCATCCGCCCTTCGGGGCGCCTGACTTGGAGTTACACGAGATATGCCGACCAATGAGAACGACCTCGTCGAGGCGCTCCGGACATCGTTGAAGGAAACCGACCGGCTGCGCCAAGAGAACCGGCGCATCCTGGCCCGGTCGAGTGAACCGTTGGCGATCGTCGGGATGGGTTGCCGTTATCCCGGTGCGGTCACCACCCCGGATGAGCTGTGGAAGCTGGTGGCTTCGGGGCGTGACGCCGTGTCGGAACTGCCGGGTGACCGCGGCTGGGATCTGGCGCGGTTGTACGACCCGGATCCGGATCGGCCAGGAAAGCTCTACACCCAGGGCGGCGGCTTCATCGACGGTGTCAGTGACTTCGACGCGGAGTTCTTCGGGGTGAGTCCTCGCGAGGCGTTGGCGATGGATCCGCAGCAGCGGTTGTTGCTACCGGTGGTGTGGGAGGCACTCGAGCGCGCGGGTATCGATCCGACGTCGCTTTCGGGCAGCGATACCGGTGTGTACTGCGGTGTGACCGGCTCCGACTATGGCAGCGGGGCGGCGCCGGAACTGGAGGGTTACCGGCTCACCGGTAGGTCATCGAGCGTGGCGTCGGGGCGAATCTCCTATGCCCTCGGACTGGAGGGGCCCGCGGTGTCGATCGACACCGCGTGCTCCTCGTCGGCGGTGGCGCTGCATCTGGCGGCGCGAGCGCTGCGGTCCGGGGAATGCTCGCTGGCAGTGGTCGGTGGCGCGACCGTGCTGTCCGGGACGTTCCTGTTCGTGGAGTTCAGTCGGCAGCGTGGGCTTGCACCGGATGGCCGCTGCAAATCGTATGCGGCGGGCGCCGACGGCACCGGCTTCGCCGACGGTGTCGGCGCCGTCGTGCTCGAGCGGCTGTCGGACGCGCGGCGTAACGGCCATCGGGTGCTCGCGGTGGTCCGCGGCACCGCGGTGAACCAGGACGGTGCGAGCAACGGTCTCACCGCGCCGAACGGTCCCGCGCAGGAGCGGGTGATCCGGGCGGCGCTGGCGAACGCGGGCCTGAACCCGGCGGACGTGGACGTGGTCGAGGGGCACGGTACCGGCACCACCTTGGGTGACCCGATCGAGGCACAGGCACTGCTGGCGACCTATGGGCAGGAGCGGACCGACGATCCGCTGTGGCTCGGTTCCATCAAATCCAATATCGGGCACACGTCGGCGGCCGCGGGTGTGGCCGGTGTGATCAAGATGGTGATGGCGATGCGGCACGAACTGTTGCCGCCCACATTGCATGCGGACGAACCGTCCCCGCACATCGACTGGACGTCCGGTGCGGTCCGGCTGTTGACGGAGGCCAGGGACTGGACCGTCGCGCAACGCCCGCGCCGCGCGGCGGTGTCGTCGTTCGGCGTGAGCGGTACCAACGCGCACATCATTCTGGAGGAAGCCGCGGCCGAGACACCGGCGGCGCCAGCGGACCGACGGCTCGGCGTGGCACCGGTGGTGGTGTCGGCTCGCAGCGGGGCCGCGTTGGCGGCGCAGGCCGATCGGTTGCGCGAGCATGTTGCGGGCCGACCCGAGATCGAGCCGGTGGATGTGGGTTTCTCCGAGGTGACGTCGCGGGCTCAGTTGGAGCATCGGGCTGTGGTGGTGGCTTCGGATCGGGATGAGCTGTTGTCTCGTTTGGCGGGTTTGGCGGCTGGTGAGCCTGTGGTGGAGGGTTCGCCGGTTGGTGGGAAGACGGCGTTCTTGTTCACCGGGCAGGGTGCGCAGCGGGCGCGGATGGGTGCTGAGTTGGCTGAGGCCTTCCCGCGGTTCGCTGAAGTCTTGGATGCGGTGTGTGCCGAGGCGGAGCCACTGCTTGGTCGGTCGTTGCGTGAATTGCTTAGTGCACCAGCGGATTCCGAGGATGCGGCGCTGTTGGATTCGACGGAGTTCACGCAGGTCGCGTTGTTCGCGGTCGAGGTTGCGTTGTTCCGGTTGGTCGAATCGCTGGGCGTACGTCCGGATTTCGTGATCGGTCATTCGGTCGGTGAGATCGTCGCAGCCCATGTTGCCGGGGTGTTGTCGCTTGCTGATGCGTGTGCGTTGGTGGTGGCACGCGGCCGGTTGATGGGTGCACTGCCCGACGGTGGTGCGATGGTCGCGGTGGCGGCGAGTGAGGCGGAAGTGGCCGAGTCGTTGACCGGGTTTGTGGGTCGGTTGGCGATTGCTGCGGTGAATGGTCCGCGGGCAGTGGTGGTTTCGGGGGACGCCGATGCGGTAGAGGAGTGGTTGCCAGGGTGGGCGGATCGTAAGACCTCTCGGTTGCGGGTGTCGCATGCGTTTCATTCGCCGCGGATGGAGCCGATGCTTGCTGAGTTCCGGAAGGTGGCCAGCGGGCTGCGGTTCGATGAGCCAGAGATTCCGGTGGTGTCGAATGTGACCGGCAAGCTGGTGTCTTCGGAGTTGACCGATCCTGAGTATTGGGTCAGGCATGTGCGTCAGGCGGTGCGGTTCGCCGATGGTGTGCAGACTCTGTACGGGTTGGGTGCTCGAAAGTTCCTGGAACTAGGCCCCGATGCCGCCCTGACCACCATGATTCGCCAGAGCCTCGATGGGCTCGGTGCCCAGGATGTCGTGGTTGTTCCCGCGATGCGTGCTCGCCGTCGCGAGAGCGAGGTCTTCGCCGGATTCCTGGGGCAGGCCCACCTCTTCGGTGTCGGCGTCGACTGGCAGGCCTATTACGCGGGTACCGGAGCTGTGCGCGTCGACCTGCCGACCTACGCGTTCCAGAACGAACGGTACTGGCAGGTTTCGGGAGGTGAGGGCGGCGAGGCCGACGCGGTCGGTCTCGACCCGCTGGAGCATCCGATTCTGGCCGGTGCGATCCGAGTCGGCACCCGCGACGAATGGGTGTTCACCGGCCGGCTGTCCATCGATAGCCAACCGTGGACCCGCGACCACGTCGTGCTCGGCGTGACCCTCGTTCCCGGCACCGGCCTGGTCGAACTGGCATTGACCGCCGGACGGCACCTCGGTTACCCGGTGCTCGCGGAACTGACCCTGGCGGCGCCGCTGGTCCTGGAGGAAGGGTCGGCGCGGCGGGTACAGGTGACCGTAGCCGCGGCGGATGAGAACGGCCGCCGCGAGATCACGATTATGTCCGGTGCGCAGAGCTCCGACCCCGATGAGTCGGCGCTGACCTGCCACGCGCGGGGCACGCTTACCGCCGAGACGGAAACCGACATCGATACCGACTTCGGTCTGCAGTGGCCACCCGCCGGTGCCGAAGCCGTTCCGGTGGAGGGGCTTTACCCGATGCTGACCGAATACGGCCTCGACTACGGACCGCTGTTCCGGAACGTACGTGCGGTATGGCGGGCCGACGGGGATGTCTATGCCGAGGTGGCGCTACCCGAAAACAGTACAGCCGCTACCGGATTCGGCATTCACCCCGCCCTGTTCGACGCCACCTTGCATATCGGGATGCTCGACACCAGGCCCGGTGATCCGGTGGTGCTTCCGTTCGCGTGGTCGGGTGTTCGACTCGGCCGGACCGGCGCGACCAGCGTGCGAGTGCGGGTCGGCTCGGCGGGCGAGTCCGCGGTGCGGATCGCGATGATCAGTGCGGTCGGCGACCCGGTGCTGACTGTCGACAAGCTCGCCGTGCGCACGGTGGATCCCGCGCAGCTCGAGCGGGCGCGCAAGAGCACCGAACTGCCCATGTACCAGGTCGATTGGGTGACGGTCCCGGCCGGCGAACCGAGCGAGGTGCGCCTGGCGGTACTCGGCGATCTCGCGGCCGACGGTGCGCGGTTCGCGAACCTGTACGCGCTCGAGGACGAGGTCGCCACGGGTATGCCCGCGCCGGACCTGGTGCTTGCCACGGTCGAGACCCCGGCGGGCGACCCGGCAACAGGCACCCGCAAGGCCGCGGCGGACGCGCTGACGCTGGTGCAGCAGTGGCTGGTGAGCGAATGGTTGGTCGACACGCGCCTGGTCGTGGTGACCAAAGGCGCGGTGGCGGTCGGCACCGAACGGACCGATATCGCCCAGGCCGCGGTGTGGGGCATGGTGCACAGCGCCCAGTCCGAACACCCCGGCCGGTTCGTGCTCGTCGACCTCGACGACACCGGCGAGCCGGAGTGGGGATCGGTGGCCGGGCTCGACGAACCGCAACTCGCGCTGCGCGCTGGCCGCTTGACGGCACCGCGACTTGCCAAGGCCGCCGTGCTGCCGGACGGTGCGTGGCGCCTGACCACGGCGACCAAGGGATCGCTGGACGGTCTGGCCGTCCTGCCGTCCGATGGTGACCGTCCGCTGGCCGCGGGCGACGTGCGGATCGCGGTGCGGGCCGCGGGCCTTAACTTCCGTGACGTGCTGATCGCGCTCGATATGTACCCCGGCGCGGCGGATATGGGCACCGAGGCCGCTGGCGTTGTGCTCGAGGTAGGGGCGGAGGTCACCGACCTGACGCCGGGCGACCGGGTCTTCGGTTTGGTCGCGGACTCGTTCGGGCCGGTGGCGGTCTCGGATCGGCGCATGCTTGCCCCGATGCCGGCGCATTGGTCCTTTGCCGAGGCGGCATCGGTACCCATTGTCTACCTCACTGCTTACCGAGGCCTGTTCGATCTCGCGGATCTGCGGGCCGGGGAGCGGCTGCTTGTGCACGCCGCGGCCGGTGGCGTCGGTTCGGCGGCCGTGCAGTTGGCCCGCCACATCGGCGCGGAGGTGTACGCGACGGCGAGCCGCCCGAAATGGGATGCCGTGCTGGATCGCGGCGTCGCGGACGACCACCTCGCGTCGTCGCGTGACCTGGAGTTTCGCAACACGTTCCGGGACACGACCGCGGGTGAGGGTGTTGATGTGGTGCTGAACTCGCTCGCCGGTGGGTTCGTCGACGCGTCGTTGGACCTGCTGCCGCGTGGCGGCCGGTTCCTGGAGATCGGCAAGACCGACATCCGCGCGGCCGACGAGGTGGCAGGCGCGCATCCGGGCGTGCGGTACCGAGCTTTCGACCTGATGGAGTCGGGACCGGATCGAATCCAGGAGATGCTGCGCGAACTGCTCGCGCTTTTCGAACGGGGCGCGATCGACCTCGGACCGGTGCGGTCCTGGGATGTGCGCAGTGCCAAGGAGGCCTTCCGGTTCCTGCGCGAGGGCCGCAATATCGGCAAGGTCGTGCTGACCGTGCCGACCGCTCCTGAGCTGGACGGCACCGTCCTGATCACCGGTGGCACCGGCGGTCTCGGCGCGCTGTTGGCTCGACATCTGGTCGAACAGCACGATGTGCGCCGGTTGGTTCTGGTGAGTCGGCGCGGTCCGGACGCGGCGGGGGCCGCGGAACTGGTGGCGGAGCTGGCGGCCTCGGGTGCTCAGGTGCGGGTCGAGGCGTGTGATGTGGCCGACCGCGATCAGGTTGCGCGCCTGCTGGATTCGGTGACCGAACCATTGTGCGCGGTCGTGCACGCGGCAGGCCTGCTCGACGACGGCGTTGTCGAGTCGATGACCTCGGATCAGGTGAATCGGGCGATGGCACCGAAGGCCGACGCCGCATGGCATCTGCACGAACTCACCAAGGACCGGGGTCTGGCCGCGTTCGTGATGTTCTCCTCGGTGGCGTCGTTGATCGGCAGCCCCGGGCAGGCGAACTACGCGGCAGCCAACGCCGCACTCGACGCGCTGGCCGCGCAACGGCGGGCAGACGGACTCCCGGCTACCTCGTTGGCGTGGGGTCTCTGGGCGGGTGATGCCGGAATGGCCGCGCGGCTACACGAATCCGATATCACTCGACTCGAACGGATGGGCGTGCGCTCGCTGTCGGTCGAGCTCGGGCTCGAGTTGTTCGACAAGGCGCTTGGCCTCGACGCCGCGCTGTTGGTTCCGGTGCGGCTCGACAACGCCGCGCTGCGCAGGCAGGCGGCGGGCGGCATGCTGCCTGGGCTGCTGCGCGGGTTGGTGCGGGCGCCCGCGGCCGGTGTGGACGGCGGTCGCTCCTTGGACCAGCGCCTGGCCGGCGTTGCCGAGGCGGACCGGGAGAAAGTGGTGCTGGATCTGGTGCGCGCCCAGGTCGCGGCGGTGTTGGGACACGACGCGGGCGATGCACTCGATCCGGAGCGCGAACTGCAGTCCTACGGGTTCGACTCGCTCAGCGCGGTCGAACTCGGCAACCGGCTCACCCGGCTCACCAGCCTGCAACTGCCCTCCACCCTCGTGTTCGACCACCCGACGTCCCTGGCGATCGCCCGGCATCTGCTCACGCTGGTGAAACCGGCGTCGGCCTCGGTCGGCACGCAGACGCCCGAGCAAGACGAGATCCGCACCCTGCTTGCCGCGATTCCGCTCGCCGAGCTGCGCGACGCCGGTCTGCTCGACAGGTTGCGCGAACTGGCAACCGGCACTTCGCATATCGAGGCCGAGGCCGAGGCCATGGCGCCTGCGGACATCAGCGGATGAGGACCTGGGACGCGGCCGGATGCGGCACGCGCGGCCGACACAGTCAACAGCTTATGAAGAAAAGCGAGGTCTACTCACGATGACTACCCTGCCCGGTTGGAATTTCGACAAGTTCGCCGAAGGCATACGTGCCGCAGGCATTACCGGACCGCCGGTGTCCAACGTCATTCCCGGCGCGACACACGGCACCGACACGCTGGTCTCGAACTTCGCGTCGGTGAACATGTTGAACCTCCAGCGTCGCGACGATGTGATGAACTGCCTGCTGGCGGCCACCAAGAAATATGGCCTGGCCAGCGGCGGATCCCGCACCGTGCAAGGTATTTCGCCCGGCCACCTCGCGATGGAGGCCACCGTAGCCGAGTACCTGCAGAAGGAAGCGGCGATCAGTTTCGGGACCGGCACCCTGGCGAACATCGGCTTTATCAACGCGATGTCCGGGACGCATTCGTATATGCCCGGTGTGGCCATGGTGAACCGAGATGTGGTCTTCGTCTATGACCGCGACGCGCACTGGTCGTTGTGGAAAGCGGTGGAGGGCCTGAAGTTCGGCGAACGGATCTTCTCGTTCAAGCACAATTCGGCGGAGAACCTCGAAGAGGTTCTCAAAGGGTTGCCGGGCAAGCGGGTCGTCGTGGTGTTCGAGTCGGTGTACTCGATCGACGGAACGGTCGGGCCGATGCACGAATTGGTCGACGTGTGCCAACGATACGGTGCGGTGTCATATGTCGACGACGCCAACGGGTTCCTGCTCTACGGTGCGCCCCACCGCAAATTCGCCCAAGAGTACGCCGGTATGCGGCGTGCCGACTTCATCATGGTGTCGATGAAGAAGGCCGTCGGGCTCGAGGGCGGGCTGATCGCCGGGCCCGCGAACGCCATCTTGAGTTTCGAACTGCTTTCCGGCACCGGATCATTCACCGCTGGCATGTCGGCGCCTGCGGCGGCGGGCACGGACTACATCACCAAACTGCTCGCCTACGACGAGCCGGAGATCGTCGACGGCTACCTGGCGAAGGTCGACGATTTCCGCAAGATGCTGGTTGACGCCGAATTGCCGATCACCGACACCGAGACCTGTTTCTCCTCGCTCGTGATCGGTGACGAGCGTCGATGCGTCGAGCTTTTCCACGCATACCTCGAGGAGGGCATCCGGGTTCCGCCCTACCTGTATCCGGCGGCTCGGCGAGGTCAGGCGGTGCTGCGCATCATCATCAATGCCGCTCACACCGACGAGCAATTACACAACTTCATCGAGGTGTCGAAGAAGTTGCGGGACAAGAACCTTTTCTGAAATCCACGGAAGGTAATCATGGATATGAGTACGAGCACGACGACTTCCGTCGGTCGTTGCCCGATAGATCATGCCGCGCAGCGTCCGCCGATCACGATGCGGGCGACTGATCTGCCGGCGCCGAAAGCACCAGGAATAGTACAGACGTATCTGTTCACGAAGTATCAGACGGATTACACCGAGAAGCTCCGTGACCAGCTCGGCCATCGATTCAAGCTGCAACTGCGGCCAGGACCCGACCTGTATGTCATTTCCGACCCGGGTGATATCAGGGAGATGTTCCAGATGTCTCCGGATATCCTGCATACCGGCAACGGAAATGATGTGTCCCGTAAGTTCTTCGGCCGGACCGGTCTCGCCTTTCTCGACGGGAACGAGCATATTACTCGGCGCAAGGAACTCCTGCCGAGTTTCCGAGGCACGGCATACAAGCGCATCACGGCCGCCATCGCGGAGCTCGCCGAACGCGACATTCCCCGCTGGCCCACCGACCAGGTCATGCCGCTGCGCCCGGTTATCCACCGCTTCACGGTGGAGGTGATCCGCGAGGTCGTCTTCGGCAAGGTGACGCCGTCGCGCTGGCCCGAACTGTTCGAAGAGATCATGGGTGTTGTCGCGCTCAACGACCATATGACCGCGGCATTCCCGCTCGAGCAGATGTCACCCTTCGCGAACTGGTTGATGCGGGCGATTCCGAAAACCGGACTGCGCGCATTCCTGAAGCACCGTCGCCGTGCTGACGAACTCCTGTTCGAGGCGTTCAACGAACGTCGGGCGATCGGTGAGTTCGGCGACGATATGTTGTCGGCGATGTTCGCCATCGAGGTCGACGGCCATAAGCTGTCCGATGTCGAACTTCGCGACGAGATCATGACGCTGTTCCTCGCCGGCACCGAGACGACCGTGTCGAGCGTCGCCTGGGCTCTCGAATATCTGAGCCGGTTTCCCGCCGAACTCGATCGCGTCCGGGCCGAGATCGATGCGGGCACCAGCGATGCCTACCTCCAAGCGGTCTGCTATGAGATTCTGCGGCTGCGCCCGCCGCTGCCGATGCTTATGCCTCGCGAGGTGATGAAGCCGATCCAGCTCGGCGGTGTCTTCTACGAGCCCGGCGATACCATATTCGCGAGTTCC
Organism: Nocardia sp. NBC_01499; assembly: GCF_045040275.1. Classification (NCBI taxonomy): domain Bacteria; kingdom Bacillati; phylum Actinomycetota; class Actinomycetes; order Mycobacteriales; family Nocardiaceae; genus Nocardia; species Nocardia sp. NBC_01499. Next base: position 9,571,369 of record NZ_CP109426.1, read on the forward strand.
CACCTGCTTAGTACTGATAAGCGCAATTTCGACGATCCGAAGGCATTCCGTCCCGAACGGTATTTCGACACCAAACTGGATTTGAGTACCTGGGCGCCGTTCGGGGGCAACATCACTCGGTGCCCCGGTGACAAGATCGCGATCGACGAGATGAAATCTGTCCTGCGCGTAGTGCTGTCCACCTTCGACCTGCATCGTCCCGATATGACTCCGGAGCGGGTGCATCATCGCGGCATTTTGATCAGGTCCGACCGCGGTGCGCGGATGGCGCTGCGGCGACGGAAGGAGGTTCCGGCCCGCGTGTGACGTCGAGCGGGTGGTGCCGAAGGCGTTGCGGGACACGGCGATCGACGTGTCCCGCAACTGGCTCGCGCGTATCCCGGCCAGTCCGGAAACTGTTTCCCGTAGTACAGATGGAGGTCAACGAATGAAGCTGAAGCTCCCGAACACCGAATACACTTCTCGGCCTTGGCGAGTGCACGAGTTCACGGACGACTTCGAGGTCGAGGACGTGTGGAAGCTGCCGACGTACGGCGGGCCCGACGATCTCGTTCGCCTGGTGCGGCAGATGACCGACGACGATGATTCGGCCATCGCCGACTCCAACATCATCGTCCGAACGCTCTGGTCCTTCCGCTGGAAGCTCGGTGCGCTGCTCGGCTGGGACAAGCCGGACAAGGGGCTCGGCAAGCGGGTGATGTCGCTGCGCGACCGGCTGCCGTCCGATCTGCGCGAGGTTCGTGGGCCGGACATGCTGGTGACACCGTTCACGTCGGTCTATCAGACCCACGACGAATGGCTGGCGGAGGTCGCCAACTCGACTGTGCACGCGCTGATGCACCTCGGCTGGGTGCAGGACGAGAAGGGCGACTACTACGCCCAAATGACAGCGCTGGTCAAACCGAACGGCTTATTCGGAAAGCTCTACATGTGGGGAATCTCGCCGCTGCGGCAGCGGCTGGTGTACCCGCCGCTGTTCCGAGCGATCTCGCGCGAGTGGCGGATGCACCAGGCGGGATGATCTGTAGCTTGGCCCGACGCTCGGCTGGGGTTTCCCGGCCGAGCGTTTTGCGTGCGCGGCGGGCTTGCGGTATTTCCTGATCGATAGACGAACGGCACCCGCCGGGACTCGACGGGTGCCGCATCGGTCAGCTCGTGACTACGAACGGAATCAGGCGAAGGCCATCGATCCCTGCACAGCGAGGCTCGAGAGACCATCGGTAGCGCAGCCGGGGTTCGGCTGGGCGCCATCCATGGTCACCGTGATCACATCACCTTTCAACGCACCGTCGGTGACGGTGGCGGTGAGCGAAAGGTCGGGGGAGAACTTCAGGTCGAAGGTGCTCTTGCTGCCCGACGCCCAGGCGATCGCGGCGGTCCCGGTCCCGGTGAGCGCCAGCCCGCACGGATCATCGGCCGCCGCGGTGGCGGTCATCGAGCCGGTGCCGCTCAGCGTGCCCGAGGCGAGGTCCGAGTGCTGGCCGTTGCTCGACGAACAATTGCTGAGGTTGCCGCTGATCGCGGCATTCGAGGTACCACCTGCCTTCAATGGCGGCGTGAGGTTGAGGGTGAGTGCCGACTTACAGCTCAGGTCGCCGGCGGCGGCCTGAGCGGGGGCGACCGGAAGAAGTGCGAGAGCCGCGACCATTGGTGCCGCTGCAGCCATCAGAGCCATGGGGCGGACGTATCGTGATGCCATTTCCGTATCTCCTACTACTGTGCTGTTGCACGCTTATTCAGGGGATATTCATTCAGCTCTCTGTGGAATGTTTTTCCTTCGAGAACAAGATCAGGATATCGCATTATCAGTGTGATTTCTAGCCGCATTTGTCTCCAATTGTCAACGGCCCCAATGGATTTGGCGCACAACTGTGACGCGGAAGGTGAATTCCGCTATGTCCCAACCGGTCGGCGATTTGCCGACCTGAAATACTAAGCGGCCGTGGTAATTACGCCGCAGAAGAGAGTCTGTAGATCATCGAGCCGGCGGTCGTCGAACCCGACGTTGCGCAGCATCGCCACCGCGGCTTCGATCGACCGTTGAATGGATTGCGAAGTGCCGGTGAACATATCGGCGTAGGTGATGCGGCCGTTCGCCGCATCGAGATGTTGATCCTTACCGCTGGTGACGGAATGCTGATGGTCGCGCATATCGTCGGCGAGTTGGAAAGCCACACCGAGGGTTTCGCATGCCTGCGCGAGTTCGGTGAGGTCCTGATCGTGGTCGACGACCAGAACGCCGAGACTCAGCGGCAGGTGGATCGAGTATCTGCCCGATTTCAGACTGGCTATGCGGCGCAGCAGGTCGGGATCGCTCTCGCCGGTGACGGTGGCAACGACATCCGCGTACTGGCCGAGCACCATTTCCGAGCACAGTTCGGCCCAGACCCGGCGAATGGCGGGATGTTCGGACGCGACCATTTCGTTGGCCAAGGCCGCACAGAGATCGCCGGCCAGTATCGCGATGGAGTTCGCGTGCCGCCGCGCGGCGGGGTGCTCGCTCGCGCGCAGTCCGAGCTCGTCGAGCACGAACGGTGCGGCGGTTGGCATCCCGCGCCGCAACGACGCGTCATCCATGATGTCGTCCTGCAGCAGCCCGAACAGATGCAGCAACTCCACCGCCGCCGCGAGGCGGACGCCGCGATCGAGGTCGTACTCGTCGCGCAGGTGCGCCATTGTCATCCCGTGATACACCAGCAGTGGTCGTATTCGCTTGCCGCCGGCTCGGTGCAGGCGCCGCGCGAGAGCCGGCGGGCTGAACGAATCCTGTACGTAGGGAACGTGTTTCCAGCGGTCGGCGTCCAGCGTCTGGTGTACCAGTGTGTCGACACGACCCAGGAAATGATTCGGATCGAAAATCACCGTAATACTCCCTTTACGCCCGCTATGACCTCACGGTTCATAGCGGAACATCTTCTCGCGGCCCGTGGCCAGCCATACGACGAGGGCGACCGCGATCGTGGCCGCGCCGAATATCACCACGCGATCCCATGCGGTCACGAAGGCGTCAGTGAGCTGCGTGACCGCCGATTGCGGAACGGGCCCCGCGTTGACGGAACGTTCGCGCAGCTCGTCGAATCCGACGCCGAGCCGGTCCCGCATGGTCTGGAAGAACAGCGAACCCGAGAAGGCAACGCCCGCGGCGACACCGAGTTCCTGCAGGCTGTTTCCGGTGCCGGAGGCCATACCGGTGGTCTCCTCTGGCACCAGTGCCGCGGTGCCTTCGGCGCGCAGCGGGCTGAAGATGCCCAACCCGAGACCCGCGACGATGAACCCCGGGATCAGAATCGTCCACGAGCTTCCGGTATTCAGCAGCGCGAGCAATGCCAGTCCGAGGGTCAGCGCCACCAGCGACACGGTGATCGCATGGGTCCGGCCGATCACGCCCTGGATCGGCATGGCCGCCGCGCTGCCGACGAACAGCGCGACCGTCAGAACCATCAGCCGCAGCCCGGTCTGTACCGGGCTCAGGTCGTTGACGATCTCGAAATACAGCACCGAGATGAGCAGCAGGGGGAACACGGCCATGTACACCAGGAGGGTGATCACGTTGATGCCGACGAACGTGCGATTGCGGAACAGGGCGAGATCGATCAGTTCGAATGCGGGGTAGCGCTGCAGGGCCACGAACACCGCGCCCGCGGCAACGGTCCCCACCAGGGCCGACACGATGCGTGCGTCGCCCAATCCCATGTCGTAGGCGTGGGTGAGCGCGAAAACCAGTGCGAACAGCGAAGTTCCGAGTACCAGGGCGGACACGACGCGACCGGCCAATGCCTGTCCGGGCTGGCCGATGCTGCGGCACCAGTAGAGGGCGACGACCACGCACAGCATGGCGGGGAGGTTGACCAAGAAGATCCACTGCCAGCCGATGGTCATCAGGGCCCCGCCGATCAGCGGCCCGCCCGCCAGCGCGACGCCCGACGCGCCACCGAAGATGCCGAATCCGACGAGTCGGCGCTCCTTCGGAAAGTTGTGCACGATGAGCACGGGCACCGACGCCAACAGCGCGGCCGCTCCGACACCCTGGATCGACCTGGCCAGGATGAGCACGCCCACCGAGGGTGACACGGCGGCCAAAATCGAAGCGGCGGCGAATATTCCGGCGCCGGTGTACATCACCGCGCGGGGTCCGAACCGGTCGGCGCACACCCCGCTGAGCAGCAGGATGGCGGCCATGCTTGTCGCGTAGGCGTCCAGGATCCATTGCATGCCAACGAAGGTCGCGTCCAGATCGCGCTGGAACGGCTCGAAGGCGACGTTGATCGCGGTCAGGTCCAGAATCAGGAAGAAGGTGGCGATGCCGATGCCGAGACCCACCGGCAGGATGCTCTTTGGTCCTTCGGGTCCCGCCATGCTCGCCCGCGTCGATGATGGTGATGGGGTCACGCGATCTCCTCGATGTCCGGTGTTGGTGTGCGTGCGGTGATGCGGTCTAATGCCTGCTTCGGATCGGTGAGCAGTAGGTAGTGGCCACCTGTCGGAATCCGAATATGGTTGTGACACATGGTTATCGGCTCCGCGCCCCGGTTGAGTGGGTCGTCGCCAACCGACACCTCGACATCGGCGCGGAAGGTGGCGAGGTGCTTGCCGAGCCGATCGAGCCAGGCGCCGGCCGCCGACAGGTCGGTCTCGACCCGGCGACGCGCGCGAGCCAGGGCGCTCGGCTGGCCGGCGAACCGCAGCGCGAGCATCCGGTCGGTCTCCAGCGTGAGGGCGGCGAATTCCTCGGTCGTTGGGTCCAGTGGTGGCGGACAGAACGCGATGGTCATCCGGTCGAGTACGGCATCGGGCCGGTGTGCCGCCACCGCGGCAAGGATTGTCGCGCCGAGGCTGTGTCCGATGATGCGGTCTCCCGGCGCGGTTTCGGCGAGGAGATACGCGCCGATCGTGTCGACCAGCTCGTCGATATCGGCCACCGCGGTCAGATCGAACTCGATCGCCGACACCGCACAGCTCGCCGTGGCAGCGACATCGCGGTAGAAATCCGCGCTGGCACCGGCGCACGGCAGCAGCACGATGGCAGGGCCCGGCGCCGCGGACAGGTCTCGCCAGCGCACCGTCGACCCGACCCGACGGGCAAGCATGCCCGCCGCGGCGCGACGGTCGAGCTTGCCGGTGTCGGTCAGCGGCAGTGCGGCGAGCGGCGCGACTATATCCGGCACGAGATGGTGCCGTGCCGCGTCGACCAGCCCGCGGCGCAGCTGCTTGCCCAGCTGGACCGGCGTCTGTGTGGAATCCCGATCCGCAACGCCGAGAACGAGTTTGGCCGCTCGCGCACCGCGCACCTCGACGTGCGCGGCAACGGATTCCACGCCGAGAATCTCGCGCGCCATCGTCTCCAGCTCTACCGGTGAGAACAGGATCCCTCCACGATTGATCAGGAAGTCGGCGCGACCAACGATGGTCAGGCGGTCATCATCGACCCGCACCGCGTCGCCGGTGACAAAGGTGTCGCCGGTCAATGTCAACAGATCGTCGGGACCGGCATGCAGATACAGTCGCGAGACCATCGGGCCCGTGATGGTCAGCACAGTATCGGCCGCGACCGTCGCGGTCCCGAGTGTGCTGCCGGTCAGCGGGGTGAAACCTGCGGCAGCCGACCGCCGTGCCGCCACGATGTGCAGTACCTCGGTAGCCCCGTAGCCGTCGATCATCGGCAGCGGCAAGTGTTCTTCGAGCCGCCCGCGCAACTCGTCGGACAGCGGTTCGCCCGCCGACACCGCCGATGCGATCGTCCGCAATGGTCCGGCGCCGTCGGTGGTACGCAGGCGGCGCGCGATTCCGGCCCACACTCTGGGCGACAGCGCCGCGATAGTGACCGATTCCCGTTCGATCGTCGCCATCAGCGCCTCGATCTTCGCCGGGTCGGACCACAACACCCCGGCGGCGCCGGTCAGCATCGGAATCAGCACGGTGTTGCCGAACCCGTATCCGAAGCTGATGTCCGCGGAAGTCAGGATGCGACTATCCGGGGTGGCCTGATAGAGCACCGACACGCTTGTGGCGAATGCGGCAACGCCGGAACGGTTGTGGCCGACCAACTTCGGCTCGCCGCTGCTGCCGGACGTCATCTGTCCGAACAGAAGTCGTCCGGGTCCGGTGCCGAGCTCGGGACGCGGCCCGGTCCGATCGACCGCATCGGCGGCGAATCCCGTTGCGGTCACCGTCAAGACATGTGACGCACCGACTCTTCGAGCGGTGCTGTCGAGGATCGACCGCGGCGTCGAGGACCGCCCGATGATGGGCACCGCGCCGAGCGTCCAGAGGCCGGCAAGCGCCGCAAGCCAATTCGGCGATGTCTGTGCGGCGCATACCACCAGCTCGCCGGGGCCGACCCCGGCGCAAGCAAGGTCACGGCACCATACTTCGGCCTGTTCGGCGAAGTGCCCCACGGTGATTCGCCGGCCCTGCTCGTCGATGTAGAGCAGGTCGGCAGGAGCCAATGCCGTTGCGCGTACACCCCATAGCCGCTCGGCGAGATCAATCACCGGCCACTCCTTCGCGTCCATGTCCCACGACACCGGTGACGCCCGCGACGACACGGTCGTCCCGCGCGACACAGAATCCGACCACCATCACGTCGGCTCGACCGCTGTCCACGTAGTGGTGTGCGAGCCAATCGTGGTGTTCGGTCCACGGTCCGAACACCGACACCGACGGGCCGGTGAACGCGAATCGCGTACTGATCAGGGCCGCATCGGCATTGGCACCGCTGAGTGGCCCGGCCGCGGCGATCACCCGCTTGCGTGGATGTCCGAGCCGTTCGAGCACTCGCGCGTAGGCGTCACTGCCCGAACTCGACGACGACCAGAGGACTCCGACCCGTGCGGCGCGCGTATCCAGGTCGGCCAGCAGATCGGTGACGGCAAGCAGACAGACTTCGGCCTCGGTGACATCCGGCCCGCCTTCGCGGACGATCCAGGATCGGGTGCGGCCGAACGGCAGCAGCGTCTCGATATCGGTGATTGTCACGGCTGTCCGATCACGATCGCCGACACCGATCCGCCGAAGCCGAACGATGTCGACAACACCGCGGCCGATGGCGCGAGAGTGCTTGGTGTCAGCGGCACTTGGACGCGCTCGAGGGCCGCGACGATCGGATCGACGGTCAGCGCCGCGGCATTCGGCGGCACCATGGCCTCGGCCAGGGATGTGCACGCGACCGCTGCTTCGATGACGCCGGCCGCGCCCTGACAATGTCCGGTCGCGCCCTTGATCGATACACAGGGCAGCTGCTGCTCGCGCCGGCGGAACAGCCCGTCGTAGATCTGCGCCTCCAGCGCGTCGTTGGCTCGGGTACCGGTGCCGTGCGCGCAGATCCAGCCGATGTCAGCCACCCCGCGGCCCGACTCGGCCAGCGCCTGGCCGATCGCCGCCGACAGGCCGACACCGTCCGGTGACGGCGCGACGATGTCGTAACCATCCGACGCCTCGCCGTAGCCGAGCACGGCCCCCAACGGCCGGTCGGCCCACCGCTCGGACTCCAGAATCAGCACACCCCATCCTTCCCCCGGCACCATTCCGGTGCGATGTTCGTCGAAGGGGCGCAGCACACCCTCGCGGGCGAGCCCGCCGAGCGCGGTGAACAAGGTGAGCACCTCGAGCGACACCATTTCCGCGCCGAGGCAGACCACGAAATCGGCACGCCCCGTGGTGATCAGGCTTCGGGCGATGCCGACCGCGGTGGTGCCCGCCGCGCATCCGGAGCCGATCCCGAGCACGTCCGCCTGATGGCCGAGCAACTCCGATACCGCGGCGACGTCGTCGGCCAGTGCGTTCTTGATCCCGTGCGCGGGTGCCTGTCGGTCGTACTCGGGGCGTGAGCCCATGACGGTGGCGACAAGCACAATGGGCCGTGCGCGTCGGGGATCACCGTTGACCTCCGCGATGCGCGACAGCACCGGGGCGAGCGCCGCCCGCCAGATGTCGCGATAGCGCGGGTCGGCACGGTCGGTTCCCGGATCGGACAAAGTGAATGCGCGATAGTCCGCGTCTGTCCCGACGCCAGGAATGGACGCGGCGGTCGGTACCGTCAGCGAGATCAGATTCGCCCAGAGCGTCGCCAGGTTCGGCGCCGCGGCAGTGCGGGTCTGCGCGTAGGTGATCAATGCGTTTCCGGTCATCGATGGATAACCTTCGCGTCCACCTTCGATTCGATCAGTGAGCGCATCTGGCCGAGCGTCGTAATCGGTTCTGCCTCTTGATCAGTGATGACTATGTCGTATTTCTCCTCGAAGTATCCGTATATCTCGATCAGGTCAAGCGAGGAGATGCCGAGGTGATCGTCCAAGGTGTCTTGGTCGTCGACGTCATTGGCTTGCAGGCCGCTCGCCTTGGCCACGGCCGCGCGCAGTTCGTCATCTATTGGCATTGGTCCAACTCCTATAATCGGGCGGTACTCGTCGCGAGCACACTCGTCGGCACGCGACGCGCCAGGGTCGAAATATGTTGCAGCACAGTCCAAGAGAACTGCCGATGCCAGTGCGCGTACCGTGACAACACGGTCCAGGCGAGCAGGCATGCGGCGACCATCGCCAGATAATCCACCTCGCCGACGACGGCGATGCCGGTCAGCGCGACGTTGCTCATGGTCACCAGATACATGAACTCGCGGATCGCGACGAAGTCGGCCATCGAGCGGCCCCGGGTGGCGAGCACGACGACCGCCAATTCCAGCGGCACAACCGCAAGGGCTACCACCGCGAAGGCCGAATTACCAGCTACCGCAATGACTATCGCCGCGATGATCTGCACCGCAAGCAGCGCGACGGCGTTGCGACCCGGCCCGGATCCGATGATCTTCACCCACGGCGACTGGTATCCGATCAGCCGGTCGCCAACGATATCGGTGAGGTCTTTGGCACCGGCGATGGCCAGCGACGAGGTGCCGAGCAACAGTGCACCGGCGACCAGGACCACCAGCTCGCGCCCGGTCGGTATGTCGGCGCCGGCGACGACCCCGGTGACCATCGGCAGCACCGTGGTGGCGCTGAGCAGCAGCAGCGCGAGTTTCGGCCGTCGCTTGGCGAAACGTCCGATCGAATAGCCGATTCCGATGGCAATGTTGATCGAGAGCACCACCGCCGCCGTCACCTGTCGAGGGGGCGAGTGCAGCGTGCACACCAATGCCATCGACCACACCGCCACCGCGAGCCAGATCGCCACGATGAGCGGGCGCAGTGTGCGTACCCCGAACGACAACGCCATTCGAGTACGTTGCGGTTGATTGACCCGATCGGCGGGCAGGTCGACCAACCGGTTGAGCCATTCCACCGCGACACAGAACAGCAACCAGTACCCGAGCCACGCGGCAAGCAGCCGGACCGATATCCCGTCGGCCAGTGTGGTCCCGGCCAGAAATCCCGTGCAATACAACGCGGTGAAACGCGGGGACCCGACCCGAAGGAGCTGACCAACCCGTCGCGCGAAATCGGCCATCAGTCACCTGCCGTGGTGAAGGCCGTGGTTAGTCTCTCTGGGCCGCGCAGCCCCATGCCAGGCTTGTAAGCGATCGGTTCGTCGACCGATACCGAGGCGAACCGATCGAGGGTCTTCGACAAGAACGCGGTGAGCATGGAATTGGCCAGTGCGGAGCCGAGGCAGTGGTGGATCCCCAGGCCGTAGGACAGCGATTTCACCTCTGCCCGATCGACAAGGAAGGCATCACCGTCGTCGACGGCTTCCCGGTTCGCCGAGGCGAGCAGGACCATGACGGCATCACCCTTGCTGATTGCCTGACCGCCGATCTCGATGTCCGACAACGCGATTCGCCCGGCCTCGTGTGCCGGCGGCTCGTAACGCAGCACTTCGGCCACCGCTGGTTCGAGCAGCGACCGATTGCCGCGCAGCAGCTGATACTGGTCGGGATGACGCGCGAAGCAGATCATCATGTTGCCAAGCGTGTTCGAGGTGGTTTCCTGTCCAGCGACCGTGATCAGCAGGCAGGTCGCCGCGACCTCGTCGAGGCTGAGGCTGCCCGAGGTGTCGCTCACGTCGGCCAGGCTGTTGATCAATCCGTTTCCCGTCGTGCGCGTCCGGGCCATGTCACGGAAGTACTCGAGCGACTCGTCGATGGCGGCCTGCCGCTGTTGGGCGACCTCCTTGGGAATCGAGAAGTTGATGTCGAGCACTCCGGCCACCAAGTGGGACCAGCGGGTGAACTTCGCTTTGTCGGCGGCCGGAACGCCGAGTACCTCGGCGAGTACCTCGATGGGAAATGGCTCGGCCACCTCGCTGACGAAATCGTCTGCGGTCCTGGCTTTTTCGGCGGCACGCTCGGCCGCCGCGGCAACAAGGGGGCCCATTGTCCCTGCCGTGCTCCGGGTAAAGGCGTTGGCGACGAGGCCGCGAAGGCGCGTGTGCTCCGGTGGGTCGGTCAACATGAACGGCCGTGCGTCACCATCGATGCCCAACCCAAGGAACGGGGGCATATCGTCGCCCATGAGCGCGGTGAGTTGATCGAAGAACGTCGAGTTGGCGAAGTCCTTGCCGAAACTGCGGCTGCGCAAGATGTGGTCGCAGGTCGAGTAATCGGCGACGATCCAGGCACCAAGGGGTGAGCGGTGGATCGGGAGCCTGGCACGCAGCTCCGCGTACACCGGATACGGGTCGGCCTTGAAGCCTTGGTCGAACGGGTTCAAGGCGAGTGCGAGGTCTGTGGGCTGGTTCACGTTGTCCTAGCTGCCGTGCGAGTGGTAACGCACGACAGATCTCGCGGACATCGCAACGGATACAGTCCGCCCGGGTGATGGCCGGATCCTGTTGCGGCGGAGCCCTACTGGGTATCCGGCTGCCGGCGGGCCCACTCCTGCCGGACGCTCGGCCACTGTCGGCTCTCCGTACGGAACATCAACGGATACACGACAAATCGCCGGAGCGGGGCGATGCCGTACATGTAGACCTTTCCGAAGAGGCCATGCGGTTTCACCAGTGCCGCCATCTGGGGGTAGTACGTGCCGGTCTCGTCCCGCACCCATCCGTGGTGCATCACAATGTGTCCCATGGCGCCGGAGAATTCCGCTGTCCATTCGTCATGAGTCAGATACACCGACTTGAATGGTGTTATATGCATATCCGGCCCGCGCACGGCGCGCAAGTCTTCCGGCAGATTGTCGCGCAGTGAGGCCACCCGTTTCCCGACCTGCTGTCGCTCGCTATCCCAGCCGAGTAAACCGCCCAGCCGCCACCGCACGTCGAACAGGAAACGAACGACGGGGTTGAAATCCGACATCGGTCTTTCCGGTTTGGTCGTATTCCAGACGTGGATCGCCAAGTCGTCGGGACCGCCGGGGAGTGGGCGCGCCCATACATCTTCGAGAATGTAACCGTCGTCCAAGATTTCATGAATACGCCATGGGCGGGACGTGAACTCGGAATTCGGGATCTGTCGGGAGAACATCATGCTGGTTCCTTCGGTGGAACGGGTCATGGTGGATGTAGCTGCCTGTCGAGAATCATCAGCGGAAACAGGCCGTGGTCGCGGATCGACCGCCACGTGCCGAGGGTAGTCGATGGTCCAGGGTAATTATGTTGGCGCACAGTGTGTTTCGAATAACACCGCAGCGGCTGACCGGTGTGTGCGGATCGCCCTGGTCCCGGCATGGATGTGGATACTGCCGCGCTGCCATGGCATCGGGCCCGTATCCGCGTAGCGCCCTCGGTGATCGTGACGACGAGAGAAGTCCCGTAAGTGAGGTGCGAGGTCGATGGAAACCCAACAGTTGAGGCCGGAAGAGGCGAAAGCCGTTCGGCAGTATGTGAAAGATGAGCTCAGCGGCGATCATGCGGTGCTTGACGCGTTGACCGACAAGCCGGTGGAGCTGTACGAGCGGTTTCGGGCGACCGGGCTGGCCAACTGGTGGCTGGCACCGGAGGTGGGTGGGCGCGGTATCGGCCTCGAGGACAGCGTCGGCATTGTCGACGATCTCGCCTACGGCGACGCGGGTGTCGCCTTCACGCTGTTCATTTCGATCCTCGGCACCAGCATGGTGCAGCTGTACGGCTCGCCGGAACTGCGGCGCGACTACCTGGCGCCGATGGCGGCCAACGGCACGTTCTGCGCGACCCTCGGCAGTGAACGCGAGGCGGGCAGCGAACTGGGCCGCATCGAGACCGTCGCTGTCCGCGACGGCGCGGATCTGGTGCTGACGGGGGAGAAGTTCTTCTCCACCAATACCGATTTCGCGGACTTCCTCGTCGTGCTCGCCCGCTCCGCCGAGGACCCGGAGGATTTCCTTGCCGTGCTGGTGCCCGCCGGCACCGCGGGGGTGGAGGTGATCAAGCGCTGGGATGTCATCGGCGTACGTTCCTCACACACGTACCAGGTGCGGCTGTCCGGTGTTCGCGTACCGGCCACCAACCGGCTGGCCGGATCGGGGTTGCGGCTGCTGGAGATCGGCCTGAACGCGAGCCGAATCCTGATCGCCGCCACCGCGATCGGCATCTCGCGCCGCATCCGCGACCACCTGATGACCTATGCCAAGCACAAGCCGTTGCGCGGCGCCACCCTGCTGGACAGTCCGGTGTTCGCGCAGACGCTCGGGCAGATGGAGATGCAGATCGAGGTGATGCGCAGCCACTGCCTGCGGGCGGCCCGCGAATACGACCGGATCATGACCGGGCCGGATCCCGCGACGGTGTTCGGCAAGCACGGCACGTTGAAGAACGCGCTCACCGCGAAGCTGTTCTGCGGTCAGGCGGGCTGGGATATCGCCAGCGTCGGCTCGCAGCTGTTCGGCGGCCTCGGCTACACCAACGAGCTGCCGATCGCGAAGCTGCTGCGCGATATTCGCTACGTGTCGATCGTGGAGGGCGGCGAGGAGGTCCTGCGGGATCTGGTCTTCGGCCGCTACGTCATCCCGGTACCGCGTCGCGCCTGACCACGAAATCGGAAGGACAGCTTGATGATTGACGCACGCCCGCTGCGGATCGGGATCGTCGGTGCCGGACCGGCCGGGATCTACGCCGCCGACGCGTTGATGAAATCCGGTGTGCCGGTGAGTATCGACCTGATCGAGCGCATGCCCGCGCCGTTCGGTTTGATCCGGTACGGAGTAGCGCCGGACCACCCGAGGATCAAAGGCATTGTCACCGCGCTGCACAAGGTGCTCGACAAGCCACAGGTCCGGCTGCTCGGCAATATCGACTACGGCACCGACATCGATGCGACCACGTTGCGGCGTTTCTATGACGCGGTGATCTTCTCGACCGGCGCCGATGCCGATCGCGCGCTGCCCATTCCCGGCATCGGGCTGGCCGGGTCCTACGGCGCGGCCGATTTCGTGTCCTGGTACGACGGCCACCCGGATGTGCCGCGTGCCTGGCCGTTGACCGCGGCGAAGGTGGCCGTGCTCGGTGTCGGCAATGTCGCGCTGGATGTGGCGCGGGTGCTCGCCAAGACCGGCGAGGAGCTGTTGCCCACCGAGATCCCGCCCAACGTCTACGCCGGTCTGCAGGCCAATCGGGCCATGGAAGTGCACGTGTTCGGCCGTCGCGGACCAGCCCAGGCCAAATTCACCCCGCTGGAACTGCGCGAACTCGACCACTCGCCGACCATCGAGGTGATCGTCGATCCGGCGGACATCGACTACGACGCGGGTTCGCAGGACGCGCGGCGCGGCTCCAAACAGATCGACATGGTGTGTAACACGTTGGAACAGTGGGCCATTCGTGATGTCGGCGCGCGCCCGCGCAAACTGTTCCTGCATTTCTTCGAATCGCCGACCGAAATCCTCGGCGCGGACGGCAGGGTGGTCGGCCTGCGCACCGAACGCACCGAACTGGACGGGACGGGGAACGTCAAAGGCACTGGTGTGTCGAAGGATTGGGACATGCAGGCGGTCTACCGGGCGGTAGGCTATCTCTCGCAACACATTCCGCAGCTGCCGTTCGATCCGGTCGCTGGCACGGTGCCGAACGAGGCGGGCCGGGTGCTCATCGATGCCGCCGCCACGGACCCGGCCGGCCGATACCTGCCCGCCACGTATGTGACCGGGTGGATCAAACGGGGCCCGGTCGGTCTCATCGGCCACACCAAGGGCGATGCCAACGAAACCGTTGCCTGTCTGCTCGACGACGCGCCCGGTTTCGCGCGCGCCGTCGCGCCGGATCCCGACGCCGTCACGCAGTGGTTGACCGGCCAGGGGATTCCCTTCACGACCTGGGCTGGTTGGTATCGCCTCGACGCCTATGAGCGCGCACTCGGCGAACCTCAGCAGCGGGAACGGGTCAAGGTCGTCGAACGCCACGAAATGCTGGCCGCGAGCCGCTCCGCTGGTTTGTCGCGGTAGGTACCGAAGACGAACCGGTCCGGCCGGAGCGCTGGTCCGAACTCCGGAAGAACCGGCTGTTCAGCACACCGGGAGCCTGCTCAGGCGACCCAGATCAGGGCCGATTCGGGCAGCAATCCGCGCAGCCGGGCCAGCGCACGCCCGCGCAGCGGTCCGATGGAACCGCGCGGCATGCCGAGCTGCCCACTGACCGAGTCGTAGTTGGGTGCGCTGTCGGAGACCAGCAGTCCGAGCAGTCGCTGATCCCGGTCGGGCAGACGGCGGAACGCGTCGCGCACCTCCGCGCCGGCGACCCGGCGGAACACCTGGTGCACCGTGGCCTCGGCCTCATGGTCGGGGGTCTCCAGTGTGCTGCTGTCGCCGATCGGGATGTCACGCGCATTGCGTTTGATCTGCTTCAGGCACTCCCTGCGCGTTGTCGTCGCCAGCCAGGCCGTCAGCCGCTCCGGCGACTGCAGATCACCGAGGTGGGTGACCACGTTGGCCCAGGTCGACTGGTAGACGTCCTCGCGGTCGTAATTGGCCATGCGGAAGGTGCGGGTGATCGACCAGACGAGCGGGGAATACTCGTCGATCAGCGCTCGCCACGCCGCCTGACTGCCCTGGACGCACGCCGCGACGAGATTCTGTCTGCGCAGCACTTCTGCCGGATCCATGTGTGGTGAATCGGGTTTCGGCGAATTGGCGGGCCGGGAATTAGGGGTTACCTGAATTTCGGTGATGCTCATGTGTCAGCCTTTTCGATAGCCATATGAGTTAGAGCGTTGCGAGCTCGATATATGGCGTCAACGAATTGCCGGTCGATCGGTGGAACTGAGCAATGGTTCACGGGCGGGCGCAACAGATGCCGACGGATACAGCAACGAATGCCGATTAATGCTCAGCGTTTCCCTGGTATCAGGCGCATTGGTTTTGTTCACTGCGGCATGAAATTAATATGCAAACACACTGCGGACGGCCCCGGTCGCGGCCGCTGCTGGTCGGTCGCGCCGACGCTGCTGTCCGATCCGTACCGCCGTTGACCAGCACTGCGGCGTTCGGCATATGTTGCTGCAACACATTTGCAGCGGCCGTACAACGAGCAGGGGTTGTACTCGGTAGGTGAACGAGAGCGGTACTCAGCTTCGAAGCATCAGGATCGGGCCCATCGCCGCCCCAGGCCCGCGCGCTGGTAGTCCCACAACAGTGCTGATCAGCGACCATCCGCAGGAAAGTGCCAGGGTCGCCCGGGTGCTGACCTGGCTGCGCAGCGCAACGCACGACGTTGGTATCGGTCATGAGGAGCGCTACGTCGCGCCCGGCGGTGCCATCGTGCGGCCGACACCGTCGGCGGCGTCGCTGCGCACCGCGGTCGGCGTGGCACAGTCGGTCGTGCTCGTGGCCGAGGTGCGCAACAGCACCTGCTCGAACGCCATCAACAACGCGCTCGACGGGCTCGGCCGCGGCTCGCTGGCCCGTAAGCCGGTCGGGATCGTGGTGATCGACGAGTCCCGCGGCACCCGCGCGCTCGATCATCTGCGCTTGGTGATGGCCGGGCTCGACGCGGTGGTCATCCCGTACTCACCCGCGTTCACCGATGCGGACCTGCACGACGGACTGCCGCCGGAACCGGTGCGGCGATTCACCGACGAACTGCGCTGGTTCGGCGAGCGGCTCGATACGGCCGGCGCCGAGCCGCCGCCGGTCGAGGAGGATCGCGGCCATGCCTCGGTAGGTATCGAGGAATCGCTGAAGTACATCCGCGACAATTACACCTGTTGCACATTGTCGCTGGACGACGCTGCCCGCGCGGCACATATGAGCCGGTTTCATTTCTCCCGAACCTTCAAAAAGCATACCGGTACCCGCTACATCGATTATGTGACCGGACTGCGTATCGCGAAAGCGCAGGGTTTGTTGCGCGACACCGTACTCCCGATTCAGGAGATCGGCGCGTTGGTCGGCTATCGCGACAGCAGTCATTTTCTGCGCGCCTTCAAAGGCTTCTGCGCGAGCACGCCGTCGGCGTTCCGTAGTGCATGGCGCCAGGGCGCGCTGTCGAATGGCGCGTGAGCTCGATGCGGGCGCTCACCTATGACGCCATCTATGCCGGGCGCACGCCGATCGGTGCGCGGGCACCCTGGGATATCGGACGCGTCCAGCCGAAGTTCGTCGACCTGATGGCGGCCGGCCGGATCACCGGCGATGTCCTCGACGCCGGGTGCGGCACTGGGGAATTGGCGTCGGCGCTGGCTCGGCATGGCCATCCGGTCACCGGTGTCGACATCTCGGCCGTCGCGATCGAGCAGGCGCGTGCCAAGGCCGCGGCGGCCCGGGTGCCTGCCGAGTTCGTGGTCGGCGACGCGCTGAGGTTGCCGGACTATCGGGATCGGTTCGACACCGTGGTCGACTGCGGCCTGTTCGATGTCTGCCCGCCCGCGGCGCAGGCCGGTTATGCCGCCGCCCTGCATCGGGCCTGTCGGGCCGGGGCGACGGTGTTCATGCTCGAACTCGGCGCGGCCGCGATCCGCGCGGTGCTTGCCGGGTTCGCCGAGATCGGCCTGCCCGCCCGGGCATTCGAGCACCTGCCGCACCTGATGCCCGCCGATCTTGCCGCCGCCTTCGCGATCGGATGGCAGAGGTTGGCGCTGACCGAGTCGACGATGGTCGTCCGGCTGCCCGGCGTCGCCGAGGAGACCGCCGTCCCGGCGATCTACGCCGAATTCCGCAGGTCATGACGGCATCGGCGGTCGGCGCGGAGCTAGCCTCGGCCCTGGCGTACGCCCGCGAGGTGGGCGTATCCGCCTTGCGGGACACCGGTTTTCATGATCGGGCGGCAATGCTCAAGGAGCTGGCCCGAGTCGTCCGGCGACGTGGCGCCGAGTTCGCCGAGCTGGCACTGGAGCTGGGGGTGCGCCCGGACGAGACCGAGCTGGAGGTCAAGGCCGCGACTGGTCTGTTGCGCCGCTATGCCGATCTCGGGCTGCGCGCGCTGCCCGCCGGTAACCGGATAACGCTCGGCGAAGCCGATTTCCTGGACCGAACCGGGTCGACGGCGGCCAGGCGAATGGCTGTGCCAGGCACCGGCGCGGCGGTGCACCTGCTCGATGCGGAACTACCCATCCTGTCCGCCCTGGACCGGTTCGCGTCCGCGTTCCTGGCCGGGCGGCCGTGTTTGATCCGGTCGGCGCCGCTGCTCGCCCCGCTGCTTGCCTCGGTGACCCAGTGTGTGCGCACCGCCGAGCTGCCCGAGGGCGTGCTGCAATTCAGCTGCGGCACAGACGATCTCGAATCGTTGCTGACGCCGCGTGAGCTGTTGGTGCCCGGCGGCGCACGCTCCGGCGGCGTCGCGGTGCTCGGTACCGGGGCCGAACCGGGTACCGCCGCCGTCGAGCTGTTCGCCGACCACGTTGTCGACTCGATGACACGGTGGACCGGTCGACCCGCACATGCGGTGCGGCAGATCTTCGTCCCAGCCGTCTTGGTGCCGCGGGTACGTGCGGAACTCGCGGACCGGCTGGCCGCAGTCGTCGCCGGGGATCCGCGCGACCCGGACGCGCGCATGGGTCCGCTCCCGAGCGCGGCACACCTGACTCGGGTGGTGGCCCAACTCGCCGAGCTGACCATCGACGCGAGGGTCAGGTATGCGGCCCTCGCGCCGAGCGGCGGCAACTACCTGCTCCCGGTGCTGGTCGAAGCTGATCCGGCGCGGGCAGCACCACCAGAACTCGGCATCCGCGGTCCGGTGGCCGTGCTACTCGGTTACGGTTCGGCGGCGGAGCTGGCCGCCGCGCTCGGCCGCGGTGCGCGCCGCACCCACTGCGCGATCGTCGCACCCGATCCGGCGGCGGCCCGCGAACTGGCGGCGGCCGCCGCGCCCTTCGCCGAGGTCGTTTCGTTCCCGGCCGCGGTGATCGCGTCGCTCGACCGCAGCGAGGCCGAGTGCCTCGATCGAGTGCACGCGCAGTTGTGCGTCACCACAATCCGCGCCGCACCGTCGACGCTGGCCGGGGCGACCGGCACGTGGCTGCGTGGTGCGGCCCGCACGCGACCGGTCCGGCATCCGCTGCGCATGTGGGCCGACGAGCTGCGCCCCGGCGATGCCGTGACCGCCGGGCCACGCACGGTTACCAGAGCCGATATCGCGGAATTCGCCGAATTGACCGGAGATCACTATTATCTGCACACCGACGAGGACGCCGCGCGTAAGAATCCGATGTTTCGCGGGATAGTCGCGCACGGCTATTTGGTGTTGTCAGTGGCGGCTGGTCTTGTCACCACGACCGAGCGGGGGCCGGTCCTCGCGAATTACGGTTTGGAGAATTTGCGTTTCCTCGGACCGGTCCGGCCCGGCGACGAGTTGACCGTGCGGCTGACCGCCGCGCAGATCACGCCGCGGCCGAATACCACGCACAGTGAGGTGCGCTGGGATGCGGAAGTGTGCAACCAGGAGCAGGTGCCGGTCGCCCGCTACGACGTGCTGACGCTGATGGCGCGCGCGCCCGATTTGCCCGGATTGTGACCGGTGTACATCTGTTGCTCCATCGCGCGGCATTTATTGCGCTCAAAGGGGGAACGTCGCGCAATTCGATCGGCCCTCTGGCAAGTTGTCGACGGGGGAAGTGTGGAATTTTCAACCCTAGCCGTACTCGGCAGGCGGAAGGAGACCATGAATATGGTCAGGGGAAACGTGGCTGTGCTCGATCGGGCTCGGGATATACTGATGGTTGTTCTTGATATAGACGATACCGAAATCGGCTCACACAGTTCATTCCAGGCAGACCTGGAAATGGATTCACTGCAGAAAATCGAATTCATCGCCCGGATAGAGCGCTCGTTCGGGCAGACGTTGGACATGCACGATGTGGCGGGTACGGATTCGCTCGCCGCCCTGGTCTCCCTCTTACGGGATGACCTATGAGCGTCGTGTCGAACCCGATCGAATTATTGCTGTCGCGCCATGTGCGCGCCGGACGCGGGGATCGCATCGCCTGCGCCGACACCGAGCACGGCACGCTGACCTACGCCGAACTGGAGCAGGCCGCCGCCCGGTGCGCGGGCGCGCTGCTCGCGGCCGGTGTCGAGCCAGGCAGCCGGGTGCTGGTCGTCTCCGACGATTCGGTCGCCATGATGGTCACCATCTTCGGCCTGTGGTGGCACGGCTGTGTCCCCGTTCCGGTGAATCCGGTCTTGCGCGACAACGAGATTGCCGATATCGCGGCCAACAGCGGGGTCGCGGCGGTCCGGTTGAACGTCGCCGAGCAGCGCGCGCGCACGCTCGTACCGCTGCTCGGCGTGCCCGAAACTCCCGAGGTCGTCCTCGGTCCGGCGCCGGGGCCGGTGTCCGCGCGCCCTGCGGATTTCGCTCCCGACGCGGAACTGCTCGTGCAGTACACCTCCGGCAGTACCGGCCACCCCCGTGGGGTACGGCACGCGCTGACCGGTATCCGCGCGGTGCTCGACGGATTCGGCAGCGTGCTGCGGCTCACCCCCGACGATGTCGTGTTGTCGACGGCGAAGCTCTCGTTCGGGTACGGCTTCGGCAATTCGCTGCTGTTCCCGCTGGCCGCGGGTGCCTGCGCGGTGCTGCTGTCCGGCCCGCCGGATCCGTACGCGGTGGCCGCGGCGGTGGCGCGGCATCGGCCGACGGTGCTGTGCGCGGTGCCACGGGCCTACGCGGGCCTGGTCGAACTGGCCGCTGCGGGCAAGCCCGTCGACCTGACCTCGGTTCGGCTCGCGGTGTCGGCGGGGGAACATCATCCGATCGATCTGGCGCGCCGAGTGATCGAGACCTTCGGCGTCCCGCTGATCAACGGGCTCGGGGCCACCGAGATCCTGCACATCGTGGTCGCCACCGATCCGGCGGCCGCGCCGAACGGCTCGCTCGGCCGGTCGGTGCCAGGCATGCGGATCACCATCCGCGACGAGTCGGGTGCGGTGCTGCCCGACGGTAGGCAGGGTCGGCTGCATGTGGCGGGCGGTTCGGTGGCGCTCGGCTACCTGGACCGACGGGCGGTGCCGCCGACCTTCGCCGACGGTGGTGTCTACACCGGCGATGTCGGCTATCGCGATACCGCCGGTGATCTGCACTACCTGTGCCGAGCCGACGATCTGCTCAGCATGGGCGGATTCAAGGTGGCGCCGCAGGAGGTCGAGGCGGTCATCCGCGCGGTGCCGGGTGTCGCGGACTGCGCCGTGGTCGCTCGCCGTGACAACGACGGTCTCGAACAGGCGATCGCACACATCGTCGCCGCGCCGGAGTGTGAACCCGAGGCGGTCCGCAAGGCGATCGTGGCGCGGCTCAAGCTCAGCCTTGCCCCGTACAAACGCCCGTCCCGGATCGAGATGCATGACGTTCTCGCGACGACATCGGTCGGCAAGCTGGCCCGCTTCCTGCTGCGCAGTGACCCGTCGATGAATCGGCGGGAATCGGTGTGAGCTGGGATATCGCCGCCATGACCGCCGTGACGAGCCTTGGTTCGACACCGTCGCAGATATACCGCGCCCTGTGTGCGGGCCGCACCGGCGTCGCGCCACTGCGTGCCTTCGACGGCACCAACTACCGGATGCGCAACGCCTACGAGATCGACGACCGCGCCGAACCCGGCCGTGACGAGCCGTTTCGAGCGACCCGATGGCTGGTCCGCGCGGTCGATAGCGCGCTCGACGCGGCCGGTCTGCGCGAACGGGCCGCCGATATCCCGGTGCTGGTCGGCACCACGCTGCGCGAGTCGCGTTCCGGCGAGCTGTGGTGGCGTGACGGCATCCCGCTGGCCCCGGCCGATCTGCATTTCGCGCGGGCGCTGCGGGAGCGGCTCGGCGTGCGTCGCACCGAAACCGTCGCAAGCGCGTGCGCCGCGGGGTTGTACGCGCTCGGAATGGCCACCGATCTGATCGAGTCCGGAACCACCGACACGGTCGTCGTTGCCGCGACCGACGCCATCACCGAAAGCGCGTTCGGCGGCTTCGACCGGGTCCAATACCCGGCACCGCGGGAAATCCAGCCGTTCGCCGCGGACCGGCGGGGCATGGTGATGGGGGAGGGCGCGGTGGCACTGGTGGTGCGTAAACAGGGTGGGCACCGGGGACCGGTGCACGGTGTGCTGCGCGGTATCGAAATGAACTGCGACGCTTCGCATCACACGGTGCCGGATCCGGTGTCGCTGGCCAGGGCCATCCGGCAGGCGCACCGGCGCAGTGGGGTAGCGGCGGCGGAGGTGGACTTCGTGATCGCGCACGGAAGCGGCACCATCCACAACGACCTTGCCGAGACCCAAGCCTTGCGCGAGGTGTTCGCCGGGGTGACACCAGGACCATGGATCACCTCGATCAAGGCAGGCGTCGGGCACATCTGCGGCGGTTCCGGCTTGCTGAGCCTGGTGACGGCGGTGCTCGCGTTGCGCGACGGCGTTGTGCCGCCGATCCACGGGCTGACCAGGCCCATGCCCGAGGCGACCGGGCTGCGCCTGGTCGGCGAGGTGCCTGCCACCGGGGCGCTGCGCACCGCGCAGATCAATGCCATCGGGCTCGGCGGTATCAACGCCGTCGCGGTCGTGGCGGCGGCATGACCATCGGCGCGGTGATCACCGGAATGGGTTGGGCTGTCACGGGACTCGCGGGTGTCGCCGACCTGCTCGCGCCGGGCTCGGCGACCGGTCCCGCGTTCGAGCCGGAGCGCGATATCACCGGCCGCGGGTTGCGGCATAAGGACAGGGCCTCGCGGCTTGCGCTCGGTGCGGCCGAGCGAGCGTTGCGCGCCGCCGGCCTGCTCGGCGCCGATCTCGATACCGCGGCGATCATCGTGAGCAGCAACTTCGGCAATCTGGACACGGTATGCGACTTCGTGGACACGATCGGTTCGGGCACCGCCGCCGACATCAGCCCGATCAGGGTGCCGCACATGTCGAGCAACGTCACCGCCTGCTGGGTGGCCATCGCGCACGGACTGCGCGGCCCCAACCTCACGCTCTGCAGCGGAACGCCGAGCGGGCTGGACGCGGTAGCGTGGGCGCGCACGCTGACCGTGGCAGGACGGGCGGACGTTGCCCTGGTCATCGGGGTCGAACCCGATACCGCGCCGGTGGCCAAGCTGCACCGGGAGACCGGTGCCGACCGATGGCTCGACGGCGCGGTGGCGCTTGTCGTGGAATCCACCGATCATGCCAGGGCGCGGGGCGCCGTCGCGCACGCCGCGATTCGCGGCTACGGCCGCACCCTCGATCCGGAATCGGCCGTGCGGGCCGCGTTGTCCGGGCCCGGCACCGAATCCCGCGGCAGGGTCGGCCTGCGACTCGGCGCTGGATCCGGCCTCGGGTACCCGAGGACGCTTGATCTGACCGCACGACTCGGCCGTTGTTCCGGGGCGCTAGGGGTGTTGCAGTGCGCGGTCGGGGCGGAGTTTCTCGCCGGACAACCGGCCGGTGATGTCGGTGTCCTTGCCGTCGCTGGCGGCCCCGACGCCGAGGGTGAGGACGGCGCGACGGCCGCGGTGCTGCTGGAAAAGCCCTGTGGTGGAAAGGAATCCGACCGTGAACCGCAGTGCTGAAGCGAACCGGGTCGTGCTGACCGGACTCGGTGCGCGCTGCTGCCTCGGCACCGGGCAGACCGCCTACTGGCAGGGGCTGTTCGCGGGTGGCGCGGCGCCGTCCGAGGTGCCGTTGCCGCACATGAACATGCGCGCCACCCGGATGTATCTGACCCCGCAGGCTGCCATGCCGGTCGAACCCGACCGGCTGGGCGCGGTGCCGCTCGGTCGCGGGCCGCGGCTTGCCGTCGCCGCGGCTAGGGAAGCGGTGGCCGACTCCGGAATCACCGCCGCGCAATGCCGGGAACTCCCGGTGGTACTCGGCGTCGAGATGGGCAATGCCGATGCGCACGAGGTATGCCGAGGTCCGGATGGAACCGGCGGATCGGCGTGGAGCCCGCTGACCATCACCGCCGCCGCCGTCGGTGCCGCGATCGGTTCGCGCGCCGACAATGTCAGCGTCGGCAACGCGTGCTCGGCCAGTGGCTACGCGCTCACCATCGCGCTGGACATGATTCGCGCCGGCGAGGCCGAACGGGTCCTGGTCGGCGGCGGCGAGGGGGTCACCAGGGTCGGTATGGGCGGCTTCGACCGCATGGGCGCGGCAGATCCGCTGCGCTGCAGGCCTTTCGACGCACAACGGGCAGGCACCATGTTCGGCGACGGCGCGGCCATGGTGGTGCTGGAGTCGACCGAGGCCGCGCGCCGCCGCGGCGCGCGGCCATACGCCGAATTGGCCGGGGCGGCATGGAGTTGCGACGCCTACCACCCGACCGCGCCCGATCCGGCGGGGCAGCAGGTGATCCGAGCGATGACCGAGGCGTTGACGGCGGCCGGGCTCGCCGCCGACGAGATCGCCTGTGTTATCCCGCACGGCACCGGCACCCGGCTGAACGACGTGGTGGAGAGCCAGGCGCTGCGCCGGGTGTTCGGTGAGCGCACCGATCGGCTACCGCTGCTGTCGTTGAAGGCGATGATCGGCCACACGGCGGGAGCGGCCGGTGCGTTCGGCTGCCTCACCGCGGCGCTGCTGTTGCGGCACAACACGATGCCCGCGAACGTGCCCGTCGACCAGGACCCCGACTGCGATGTCTGGCTGCCGAGCACCGGCCCTGTGCCGTTGGTTGGCGACGCGGTGCTGGTCAACACCGCAGCCTTCGGTGGAAACAACACCTCGTTGGTGCTCCGCGGGGTGGCGCCATGATGACCACCGCCACCCTCGCCGTTACCGCGCTCGGCATCGTTGCGCCCGGCGTGACCGGACCGGCCACCGCGCTACATCCGATGCCAGGCGCAACGGCGGACTGGTTCGATCCGGCCACCGCGCTGCCGGGGCGTGGCTACAAGAAGGTGCCCGCGGCCGGTCAGTACCTGCTCGCCGCGGCGCGGGCCGCCCTCGCCGCCGACAGCGGGGCGGTGGCGGCCGCGGGCCCGGAACGCACCGGCGTTGTGATCGGCACCAACAACGCGGGCGCCGAGCTGCTGGAGGCCATGGACCGCACCATCATCGACACCACCGCGGCCGAGCTTTCGCCGGCGCGCGCGCCTTTCATGGCGATGAGCATGTTCGCCGGTCGGCTGTCGGCCGAACACCGGCTCAGGGGGTTCACCCTGACCACGAACTCGCCGGCCACCGCGGGGCTCGACGCCCTCGCGATCGCGGCGCGCGCGCTCGGTGCCGGCCGGGCATCGGTGCTGTTGGTCGGTGCCACCGAGGCGCCTGCGCCACGGCAGCGTGTCGCCGGGCAGGCCGATCGCGGTGCGGCGGTGCTGATTTGCGAATCCGCCGCGGCAGCCGCGGCTCGGGGCGCACCCGTGTACGGCTACTGCGCTGCCCGCTCGGCCTTCCTCGAGCCGGTCGCGCCCGACGTCGCCCCGGTGCTCGAACGGCTGGTCGGCGGCGCGTTGGCGACCGAGGCGGCGGTGGACGCGGTGCTCGACGACTCCAGGGTCGGCACCGCGGTCGCGCGGTGGCTGTCCGCCCACGTGCCGGCCGGACTACTGACCAACACCCACGTCGTCCCCGACGCGGGCTGCCTCACCCCGATCCGACTGCTCGTCGGCCGCCTCGCCGAAGCATCCGTGCCGCCGCGGCGATTGATCGTCACCGCCGCCGGCCACGGAAACCTCGCCGTTGCCACCCTCACCGGCCCGCCTGGTCGTTGAAAACCCTTGTCGTGCAAACATATTCGAAAGGACATCCGCCCATGTCGAACAACGAGACCAGCGTGCTCGACCGGGAAGAGCTGCGCGCCTTGATCGCCGATGAGCTCGAACTGCCGGTCGAAACGCTCACCGACACAGCCGGTTTCGCCGCCGATCTCGGTGTCGACTCGCTGTCGGCGATGGAAGTGATCGTGCTGGTGCAGAAGACGTACCGGGTGAAGATCGGCGAGGAGGAACTGCCCGAGGTGCTCAGCCTCGGCGCCCTCTATGACCTCGTCGCGGACAAGTTATCCGCGGTGCCGCGATGACCGGCGTGCGCACCGATGTGCGGCCGGTGGCCGTGGTCAGCGGCGGCTCGCGTGGCATCGGCCGAGCCGTCGTAGAGCGCCTCGCCGCCGATGGTTTCGATATCGCCTTCTGCTACCGAAATCGGCCGGATGCCGCCATGGCGGTGGTCGCGGCCGCTGAGCGGGCGGGAGCACGGGTGCTCGCGCACAAGGCCGATATCGCGGAGCCGGGCGAGGCGCGTGCGCTGCTCGCGGCCGCCGAGGACGAGCTCGGTGCGGTGGCCGCGGTCGTCGCCTGCGCTGGCATCGTGCGCGACGGGCAGCTGGCCAGGATGACCGACGCGGACTGGACGGACGTAGTGCACACGAATCTGGGTGGCACGTACCAGCTGTGCCGGGCCGCGGCCATGCCGCTGATGCGCCACGGCGACGCCGCGATCGTCACCATGTCCTCGGTCGCGGGCGTGTACGGCAATGCGACACAAGCCAACTACGCCGCGTCCAAGGCAGGCATCATCGGCTTGACCCTGTCGCTTGCCAGGGAACTCGGCCGATTCGGCGTCCGCGCGAACGCGGTCGCGCCCGGCCTGATCCGTACCGATATGACCGCGGCGGTGGCCGAGACCGCCCGAGGCAAGCTGCTGGAACGTATCACCCTCCGGCGGGCGGGCGAGCCGATGGAGGTCGCGGAGTTGGTGTCGTTCCTGGTGTCGGCGAAGGCTCGCTACATCACCGGACAGGTGATCGGTATCGACGGCGGGCTGGTGCCCTGATGGTCGTCGCCGACCGCTGCTGCGCACCGGAAGCGGTGACCTAGTGCGCCTCGGACTGAATCTGCGCTATCTCGGCGTGCGCGGCCGCCCTGGCCACGAACGCCTGGCCGTGCTGGCCCGATCAGCCGAACAGCTCGGCTACGCGGTGCTCTGGACCGCCGAGCAGACCGGTTCGGACGCGGCGACCCTGCTGGCCTGGCTGGCCGCGCAAACCAGCACGATCGAGCTCGGCACCGCGGCCATGCAGATGCCGGGCCGCACCCCGGCGATGACCGCGATGACCGCGGCCACCTTGGACGCGGTGTCGGACGGGCGCTTTCGGCTCGGGCTGGGATTGTCGGGGCCACAGGTCGCCGAGGGCTGGCACGGGCAACCGTTCGATGACCCGCTGCCGCGCACCCGCGAATACGTCGACGTGGTCCGCGCCGCGCTGCGCTCGACCGGAAAACCACTGTCCTATCAGGGGGAATATCATCGCCTGCCGATACCGGGCGGTCCGGGCAAGCCGCTCGGGCTCGGCATGCGGCCGGTGCGCGAGCGCGTGCCGATCTATCTGGCCGCTGTTGGCCCGCGCAACCTGGAGTTGGCCGGGGAGATCGGCGACGGCGTGCTGTCTGTGCT
The DNA here is from genome assembly GCF_045040275.1 of Nocardia sp. NBC_01499. Classification (NCBI taxonomy): domain Bacteria; kingdom Bacillati; phylum Actinomycetota; class Actinomycetes; order Mycobacteriales; family Nocardiaceae; genus Nocardia; species Nocardia sp. NBC_01499. The sequence continues at coordinate 9,598,010 of NZ_CP109426.1, forward strand.
CTTCGAACCGGAAAACGCGCCAACGACTTTGGCCAGGCTGCGCGCCGGACGTGGTGGCGATCTGACCGGCTTCGACATCGCGGTGAGCCTGCCCGCGGTAGTCGGCGACGACCTTGCCGACTGCCGCGAGGCGGCGCGTGTCTACACCGCCCAGTTCCTGGGCGGCATGGGCAGTCGCACCCACAATTACTACAACCGGCTGGCCGCGCGCATGGGTTATGGCGCGGCCGCGGCCGAGGTGCAGCGGCATTACCTCGCCGGGCGGCTGCGCTCGGCGGTGGCCGCTGTCCCGGACCAACTGGTGGACCGCACCGCCCTGCTCGGCTCGGTGGCCCGGATCGCCGACCGGCTGCCCGCCTACGCCGCGGCGGGGGTGACGACGCTGTCGGTGATCCTGTTGACCCGCGAGGTCGATGCCGGGATCGCGACGCTGCGCGCGGTGGCCGAGGCGCTGGACAAAGCGGGGCTGGGCCGATGACGGAGCGCGGTACGTACGACGTGATCGTGGTCGGCGCTCGGTGTGCGGGTGCTCCGGTGGCAATGCTATTGGCGCGCAAAGGGTTTCGGGTACTGATGCTGGAGCGTGGCAGATTTCCGTCCGACACGCTCTCCACGCTGTACATCCATCAGCCCGGAGTCGCACTGCTTGACCGGTGGGGCCTGCGCGACCGGCTCGCCGCGACCGGCTGCCCCCCGATCACCAGCGCGCTGTACCAGGTCGGCGATGTCCGAGTGCGGGGCTGGGCCGAGGTGGCCGGTGGCGATGTCGCCTACGCGCCGCGGCGATTCGTGCTCGACCCGTTGTTGGCGGCCGCCGCTGTCGAGGCCGGTGTCGAGTTCCGCGACGGGTGCTCGGTGACCGGTCTACTCACCGAGCACGGACGGGTGGCCGGCGTGCGGTTCGGGCCGGACGGTGCGTCGGCCAGGGCGCGGCTGGTGATCGGCGCCGACGGCATGCGATCGACCGTCGCGGCACTCGTCGGCGCGCCGACCACGCTGGAGCGGCCGACAATGACCTGCGTCTATTACGGTTTCTGGGCCGGTGTCGCGGCCGGGTTCGAGGCATATGGGGCGTCGCGGCGCTGGGTAGGCTGTGTGCCGACCCACGGTGGGCACACCCTGATCGGCGCCTACTTTCCACAGGAGGAATTCCCGCTCATCCGCGGCAGGGCCGAGCAGGCGCTGCGGGCGGCGGTCGCGGGCACCGCACCCGAGTTGCACCGGCGGATGGCGGCGGGTCGGCTGGACAGCCGGATCTATGGCCATGGCGCGCAGCGCAATTTCTTCCGGCAGCCGACCGGGCCTGGCTGGGTACTGTTGGGTGATGCTGCGCACCACAAGGATTCGATCAGCGCCGACGGCATCACCGATGCCTTGAGTCAGGCTCAACTGCTCGTCGACAAAATCGGCGGCCTCGGACCCGACGGTCTGGCCGACCCGGACGCAGTGGACGCGGCGTTGCACAGCTACGCAGCCGCCCAGTGTGCGCTGTTGGGACCGCGCTTTCAGGTGACGATGGCCAGTGCTCGGCTCGTGCCGCATCGCCGCGTCCGCGCGCTGACCATGATCGCTGACGATCCGGTCCTTACCGAGCGGTACTTCACCGCCGTCGCCGGCGTGGACCGCTTCCTCGAAAGCGTTGTCCCCCTTGATGTATGCGCGACAACCAGAGTGGAGGCCGGATGACCGCCATCGATTTCGGGATAGTGTTCCCAGGTGAGGGAATATCGCACGAACTTCTGGAACAGGCGCTGCTGCGCTTCAGCGCGCACCCACTGATCCGACAGTTGTTCGCCATCTTCGGCGCGTTCCAGGTGGATGATCTGGACCTATTCGACCCGGCGGTGGCGCAGCCGGTGATCTACGCTCTCGGCATCGTGGCGGTGCAGTCCCGGTTCGGTCGTGGCACGCGGGCGCCGCTGGTCTTCGGCCACAGCCTCGGCGAACTCACGGCCGCTGCCTGTGCCGGGGTCATCGATGTCGACAGCGGCCTGCACCTCGCGCTGAAACGCGGGCGATTGTGTCGCAACGCGCATGTGCCGGGTGCCATGGTGTCGGTAGTGGCGCCAACGCTCGACGCGATCGAACGGCTGCGCAGGAGTACCCGGGCCGCCGTCCCCGGAGTCCTGGAGGTCGCCGCTATCAACAGCGGCTGCCAGGCCGTGCTTTCGGGTGATGCCGCGCTCGTGGCGAAGGCCATCGAGCTGGCGGGGGCGGACGGTCTGCGCGCGGAGCTGCTGCCGATCGACGGCGCGCAGCACAGCTCGCGGATGATCGCGGTGCTGCCTGCCTGGCGGCGGGCGGTGCAGGCGCAGGAGTTCCGGAGCGGGCATTCACCGTTACTGTGCGCGATCGACGCTCGCCAACATACCGATCCGAACGAGATCAGGGAGCTGTTGATCCGAGCGTTGCCGATGCCGGTGCGCTGGAGCGAAACCCTGGCGACCGCCCGCGAATTCGAGTTCGCCGGACTGCTCGACGCCGGGCCGGGACAGACGTTGGTCGACCTGACTCGCCGCGATCCGATCGTGCCGATCGAACCGATGGACAACCACCAACCCGGTCGAGGGAATCATCCGCCCGTGGTGAACGGAATCAATTCAAGCAGCGGTCTGGAATAACCTCGATCGAACTCCTCTTGGAAGACCGGCTCTGGTAGATCCGCGCCGCACCTTTCTCTGACGTAGTCGTGGATCGACTGCCATGCCCGCGATCCGCCGAACCAGGATTTGCCGAGGGCGTCCCAGCATTGGTTCGCGGCGCCTAGCGCACGGGCGGCGTCGCGCCCGTGACCGAGATCGACCAACGGCCGTGCCGCCTGTTCGAAGGCGGTGGCCAAGCCGACCATGTCGCGGAACTGGTGTTTGATGATCAGCGTTTCGAGAGCGAGCGTCAATGCCTGTTCCGGATTTCCCATCTCGTACATCGCACAGGACATGGCATACAGCCCGTAGGAGCGAATCCACTCCTCCTCGACGGCGGCGCATGCTTGCAGCGCTTGCCGCAGATACTCGACGGCGGTCTGCGGGTCGCCGCAGAGTACGTGCGCCATTGCCAGTTGAATGCCGCACAGCGTCGCCACGCTTTTGTCGCCGCCGTATTCGCGATACCGGGCATAAGCCCGGCGCAGGGTGGTTTTGGCGCCGTCGACGTCGTTGCCGATCAGCTCGCCGGACCCGCCGATGTGCATGATGTAGGTCAGGGTGCGCTCGTCGCCGAATCGGGTGGCGAGCCGCGCGGCCTCGTCCAATTTTGCGCGCGCCTCGACCGGGTCGCCCTGCAGGAAATCGATGCGGGCACTGACCCATAGCGCCGCGGCCCTGGCCGGCGACGGTTCCTTGGCCGTCGCCAGCGCGACGTTCAGCCAATGCTGACCTTCGGCGGTGTAGTCGCAGCCCGCCCAGAGCAGGTGCAGTCCGGCGGACAACCGTTGCGCGACGTCGGTTTGCTCCGGGTGCGTGGTGCAGTGATCGAAGACGGCGCGGAGGTTGGCCAGCTCCATCCGGATTCTATTCAGCCGATCCAGCTGGTTCGGGCCGAACCAGGCCCGTTGGCTGCTTTCGACCAGCTGCAGATAGTAATCGCTGTGCCGGTTCAGGATACGGATATCCTCACCGGATCTTCGCAGGTATTCCCGGCCGTATTCGCTGACGCTGTCCAGCATTCGGAAACGAACCCCGACCGGGTGGGTCTCCCTGGCGAAAATGGATTTCTCCACCAGATTCGCCATGAGCGAGGTGAAATCGGCCGAGCCGAGGGCTTCGTCATGGCAGACGTATTCGGCGGCGGTGAGGTCGAAGGTGCCACGGAACACCGAGAGTCGCGCCCACAGGACCTGCTCGGCGGGCGAGCAGAGATCGAAACTCCAGTCGATGGTGGCGCGCAGCGTGTGGTGCCGTTTCGGCGCGCTGCGATGTCCGGAGGCCAGCGCCTGGAAGCGGTCGGTGAGCCGTCGTAGCAGATCGTCTAGGGACAGTATTCGCAGTTGCACCGCGGCCAGTTCGATGGCCAGCGGAATACCCTCCAGCCGCTGGCAGATCTGCACGGCGAGCGCACGGTCGCGTGGTCCGGGCGAGGCAAGCTCACCCACCGTCGACGCCGCGCGATCCCAGAAGAGATCGACCGCGGGATTGGCTTCGAGTTCGGGCGAGCACGCGAGCGGCGGAACCGCCAATATATGCTCGCCCTGCAGGGTCAACGCGTGCCGGCTTGTCACCAGGATCCGCAGTCGCGGGAGGCTGCGCACCAGGTTGTCGACGAGTTCGGCACAGGCGTCGACCATTTTCTCGCAATTGTCGAGCAGCAGCAGGGTATCGGCGTCGGCGAGCCGACTGATCAATTGCCCGAGCAGGGTCGGCGCGGTGCGGTCGCGGATGTCGAGAACTTCGAGCAACTGGTGGATGAGCAGGTCCGGCTGGTCGAGCATGGACAGGTCGAGATACCAGATTCCGCCGGGGAACATGTTGGACACCTGGCGGGTGGATTCCATGGCCAGCCTGCTTTTCCCGGTGCCGCCGACGCCGGTGAGGGTCAACAGCCGGGTGGAGCGCAGCAGGGTGACCAAGGTCGGCAGTTCGTATTGGCGTCCGATGAAACTTGTCGGCGGGATGGGCACTATATTGCCGGTCGGTCTAGGCTGTTCGACTGTGGGCGCCGACTTCGCGAGGCGGATCGTCGGAATAGGTTCGCCAGGTCCGACGAATTGACCGTTCAGGATCGCAGTCTGCAATAGTTGCAAGTCGTGACCCGGTTCGATACCGAGTTGCTCGGTCAATATCGTGCGTGCTCGCTGATAGGCGGACAGCGCCTCGGCGCGGCGCCCGGAACTGGCCAGTGCGGTGATCAGCAGGCCCCAGAAGCGTTCCTGGAAAGGGTAGTCGAAGACGAATTGCTCTAATTCGCTCACAATGCTCTCACGCTCGCCGAGCAATATCTGTGCGCGGAATTTCGTTTCCAGCATTCCGGTGCGGAGTTCGGTGAGGCGGGCGGATTCGGCCTGGGCCCATTCGCTCGGCCGACAGTCGGCAAGCGGATCGCCGCGCCACATTTCCAAACCGGGGGTGATAGCCGCTACCGCGGCCGCCGGATTTCCGGCGGCCAGCCTTTCCCTGGCGGACCGGGCGATGTCCTCGAATATTCGAGCGTCGGAATCGATGTCCTCGGACAGCGCGAACCACATGCCGTCGGTGGCGATCAGCCCGCCGAAGCCCGCCGCCGACAGTTGCGCGCGCAGCCGGGTCAGGTGGCTGCGCAGGGTGTTGGGCGCGGTGCGCGGCGGACTGTCGTCCCACAGGGCGCGAATCATCGCCTGTCGGTTGATCGGTTCACCAGGGTGAATCCCCAACCGCGCCATCAGTGTTCGAGGCACACTGCCCTGCAGCGGCATCGGCCCGCGCGGACCGTCCACCTGGACGGCGCCGAGCAGTCTGATGCGGCACCGCCCCGTCGTTTCCTCCGCGTCATCGCTCGGTTGCCCCACCCAGTGTTCCCCTTGCCACACGGAGCCTCCACCCCTACCCCACCCGGCCCCCACTTGGTGTTATGTGAAAGCTACGGATTCCTGCGTTACGGTAAACAGGATAATTACTATCATCGTACTGACAAGCCCGTAGTTCAGGGGGACGGAGGATGCCGAGTAATCAAACTTTGCAGTTCTCCGACGCATCCCCAAAACAGTGATGCACTTTGTGCATCACTGGTCGAACTATGTAATTCAGCAAAATCGGAGCATTGCGTCGACCGTCGAGCGGGAATAGAAGCGACTATTAGGTTTGTGACGTGTCCCGGTGTCCGTTCACGCATTCCCCGGTGCTCGGCGAGCGCTGCCGCGAGGTGAGGTAGCTGGGGGCGGTGGCGCCACCGCGCAGGATCACGTGGCCGTCCGGATTGTCCGAGCTACGGATCAGCGCGACGCGCCAGTCCGCATCGATGCCGGGAACACCTAGCCCGCAGCCCTGACCTCGAGCGCGTCCACCCGCACGCCGCCGTTCTTGATGCCGACCGGCACCGGCAGTGCACTGGCGATGTACCTGGATTCGATACCGCGGGGTCGAGCCGAGGCCGCGCTGTATCCGGCGACCCGGCCCTCGACTCTGTTGTGATGTCCAGCCGACCCCCGCCCAACTCCGCGGAGCGAAACCGTGGCGTCACCAACTTCATCCATTCCGTCGAATTCGAGAACGGCCTGATCGAACGGCAGCGCGAATTCATGAATCCGTGCCAACCCCGGAGTCGCCATGACCACCGTCAACCCACGATCCCTCGCGGAACTGCGCGTTCCCGACGGTGTCGGCCAGACCGCACTGTTCGTCGCCTGGCAGCGGCATGCGGAGAGCATCCGTTCCGACGCGCTGTTCCGTGATCCGCTGGCCGATTGGCTCACCGGCACGCTCGCCGACCATCCTGACATGCGGCACTGCACGCAGATGGTGTGGCAGGTACTCGGCGAAACACCAAGCTTCCCTGCCTATTTCACGATTCGCACGCGGTACTTCGATGACCGTATCGAGGCCGCGCTTCGCGACGGGGTTCGACAGATCGTCACCCTGGCCGGTGGCTTGGACGGACGCCCGTTCCGGCTCACCTGCCCACCCGACGCCGAGTGGTTCGAGATCGATCTGCCGGATATGTGCCGGTTCAAGCAGTCGGTCGCGCACCTGGCCGACCTGCGGCCGCGCTGCCACTGGCATCCGGTCGCCGCCGATCTCACCGGCGAATGGCTGACGGCGCTGACCGACGCCGGATTCGACCCGACCCGGCCGTCGGTGTGGCTGATCGAGGGATTGTTGATGTATCTGTCCGACGCGGACGGTGACGCGCTGCTCGCGACCGCGCGACGGGCCGCGGCCCCGGGCAGCCAGCTGCTGCTCGAACACCTGCAGACGACCATGCTCGGCGAGGCCGGCCGCAGTTCCCGGAATCGGGTCGAATCACAGGGCGCGCGTTGGCTTTCGGCTCGCGACGATGTTCCGCACTGGCTGGCCGGGCACGGCTGGGTCGGCCTGGTGCACGCCGTGGACGATCCGGCCATCGGACTCGGCCGCGAGGTCGGCCCGCAACCGGCGGGCTGGCTGGCCGCCGCGATCCCGGACCGAGCTGTATCCGCGGTCCCGCCCGCGCGGTCTGTCTCGTTGTCTCCCACACCATCGCCCGAACATCTGGAGGTCCGAGCCGTGCGGCTGCCCAATTCCACCTATTTCACGCGGGGGTGGCGGCTACCCGAGGTCGCGCCCGACTTCCGGGTCGAGGACGTGTGGGTGCTGCCCGCGCGCGGCGCGCGCCACGAGTTCGCGGAGCTGGTACGCCAGATCGCCGACGGGGATGGCGCTTTCGAGGGCGAGCGGGTGGCCATGTTCCTGCACGTGGTCCGCCAGCGGCTCGGCGCGTGGTTCGGCTTGGACCGCCCGGGGGCCGGCCTCGACGCGCGGGTGGTTTCGCTGCGCGCGCGGTTACCGGAGGACGCGGCCTTCCGCGACCGCGGCCCGGATCAGCGTGCAGCTCCGTGGGTTTCGGTCTATCAGAACGACCGAGAGTGGGTCGGCGAGTACGCGAGCCGGACCGTGCACGCGCTGATGCATGTCGGCTGGGTATCGGACGCGACCACCGACTACCGCGGCGAGATGACGATCCTGGTGCGCCCCAACGGCCTACTCGGCACCCTGTACATGGCCTTCATCCGTCCATTCCGTCGCTTCGTGATCAATCCGGCCTTCTTCCGCATGGTCGCCCGCAACTGGCAGCGGCACCGGACGATCATCGAGTGACCGACCGGGGCCGAATTCCACCGGGACACCGCCGAACTGGTCAGGGCCGCCGCGGTCAGGCCGGGTGGAAGGTGGCCTCGACTTGGGCGGTGTCCTCGGTGCCGCGGAAGTAGGTGATGTGGTCGCCGTGGAAGGTGAATTGGTGGTGCAGGTCCATGGTGATGGGGCGGTCGGTGGCGCGGTTGACGGCGTGGAAGCGGACTACGGTGAGTATGTCGCTGTCGGCGACCGCGTACAGGAGTGGGGTGAAGTCCTTTACCTCCAGGGTCTCGGCGAGTTGCTGGAGGTAGGACGAGACGGCCTCTTTGCCGTGTCGGACGCCGTACCAGGGTGCCACGGTGGAGGTGGTCTCACTGGCCCAGTCGATGTCCTCGCCGAGGGTGGCCAGGAGGCCTGGAATGTCACCCTGTACGAAGGCCGCGTAGAGGGATTCGACCGTCTTGATATTGGATTCCGCGCTCACGGTGTGCTCCTTCATCGATGATGAATCCGCAACGCGGCGTGCCGATTACGCTGCGGATCAGTTATTGTCTGGCGAGCTATAAGCAGTCTGGCTCGCGCCGGTGAGCGGGTCTATGCAACCTTTGGATTGGGTTTGCCCTGTTCGGTCAGCGGGATGTGGTCGGCGAGGGTGACCGTGACGGGTACACCGAGCGCGGCCAATGCGTCGGCGGCCAGTCGCGCCGGATCCACGGCGACACCGGGCTCGGGCACGACGACGGCGTGGAAGTGGTCTGTGTCCGAAAAGGCCGACGCGAGAAGCACTTCGGGGCGTTGGTAGAGCAGGTTCTCGATCTGGGCGGGGAAGATGCCGCCGATCATGTCGCGGCGGCGGCCGAGGATGTGCAGGTAGCCATCCGCATCGAGGAAACCGACATCGCCGGTATCGAGCCAACCGTCAGCTATAGCCGAATCGAGGTCGGGGCGACGCCAATAGCCGACGGCGACGCCTGGTCCGGCGACCGCGATATCGCCGGGTTCGCCGGACGTGGCCGGTGTTCCGTCCGGGTTGGTGAAGCGGATGTGCCTGTGGGGCAGTAGCTTTCCGGCGGTGTCGAGTAGATCCGGTGTGTATTCGGCCGGCTCGAGCATGGCGACGAGTCCGGTTTCGCTGCTGCCGTAGCCGTGGCAGAGCACCGGGCCGAGCCGGTTCAATGCGGTGCGGCGGGCGGCGGCGGGTGCGGCAGCGCCTAGATGGAGTAGGCGGCGCAGGCTCGATATGTCATACGCGGAGAGATCGGGATGTGTTGCGAGAGCGAAGAGTTGGGGTTCGACGAGGAACAGGTTCGTGACGCGGTGGCGCTCGATCGCGGTGAGCACAACGGCGGGGTCGAAGGGGACGGGCGAGTCGAGCAGGATGACCTGACCGCCGGACGCCAGCGCGCCGTCGACGAGACTTTGCGCAAGATAGGCCAGGGGCGTGACAACCAGCAGCCGGGTTCCCGGCTCACGAAGCGCGCCGACGAGAGCACTGTGGTCGGCATAAGTGTGGCAGCTGCCTTTCGGAGTGCCGGTGGTGCCGCCGCTGAACACGATGAAGCACAGATCGTCGGGCGCGGCGTTGCCATGACTGGGAGTGGCGGGCATGGTCGCCGCGATGGCCAGCAGATCGGTGCGGCCAGGCGCGGGCCCGAGGCTGTAGGCGCCGTCCCTGGCGAAGCGGGGCGAGGTGACCAACACATCCGCCGCGGTGAACGAGAGCAGCTCATCGCTCGCGTGCGTGGGGAAGACCGCGGCGCAGGCCCCGAGCAGGTGGGTTGCCATCCGTACCGCGACGACTTCGGGACTGTTCTCGGCGTGGATCGCCACCAGGCGACCGGGCGACACCCCGGCCGCACGCAGCGCGGCGGCAAGTCGATAGACAAGGGCGGCAAGCTCGGCCCCGGTCAGGCAGCGATTGTGGTGGATCAGGGCCACGTCGTCTCGGCCGGCCAACGACTCGACCGCGTGATCCGCCTTGGACCGGAATTCGTCCATCGAGAGCTCCTCCGCGTCGGAACCTTCCTCATACCGTACCGATCGGTCTGCGGATGGATCCCGGCGAGTCGGTCCTCGCTGAGCGTGCGTTCTCGTCAGGGCGGAGCGGAGAAGTGGCTAACCACCTACCTTCGGCAGCAGCAGCGCAACCCGTAGCTTCGAGTCGACGGTCGCGCCGAGCGCGAGGGTCTCGTCGAGTCGGCGTCCGAGCAGCTGCGCCTGCGCGTCGGCCTTGCCCAATGTGTCGGAGATCTGTGCCAACTGGCCAGCCGCCACGTTGGCCTGGTCGGCGGCCGAATCGCCGACCTGGATGATGCCGGCGAGCGGAGCGTCCGTGGACGCGAGGGCGTCGACCAAGGCTTGGAGCTGGTCGGCCAGGGTGCCGAGGGTCTGATCGGCGCGGGTGAGGGCGTCGATAACTCCAACCACCTGGGGCATGCCCTGGTTGACCGCGGCGTCCGCGGGCCCGAGATTCGGCACACCCCGCAGCGCGTCATCGGTGGTGTGATCGATGGTTTTCGCCTGTGCGACACCATCTTTGAACAGATCGTTGGTAATGCTCAGGTCGCGCGTCAGGATCAGGATCCCGACGAGAGCCGAGAGGGTGAGGGAGAGGGCGAGTGCCCAGGACAGTCGCAGCATTGGACTCTTTCGCACGGGGTCAATGCGGCGGCGGTGCGAGGCCGTTGACCAGTGGGCCGATAATGGCAAGCAGGGGACCGAATTCCGATACGTGGGCGGCTTCCTCCTGAATGGTGGCCAGCGTCGCCGCGAGCGTGGCGGCTTTGGGGCCGAGCGCCGCGAGGGTGACCTGGACGGTCAGCAGTTCGTGGTGGACCGAATCCAGCTGTGTACCCACCGAACCCACCGAGGTAGACAGCGCGCCGACGGTCGAACTCGCTTGATCGACCCGCCCCGCAACGTGATTCAGCAGGCCGGGCAGCGGCCCGGCGACCGAAACCACCGTCGCAGTGGACTTACCGAGGTTGGCCGCGAGTCCGGAGAACGCGCCCGCCTTGTCGGTGAGCTGCTGTAGATCACTCGACAGCGGCACGAAAGCCTGTGCACCGGACGCGAGTTGGGCGTGCTTGGGAATGAGCGTCGTGGTGAGTGTGTCGAATTGGCCCGCTGAATCGATGAGTTCGTTACTCAGTGCGGACGGGCGACCGAGTGGATCGCTGACATCGCGTGGTGTTGGCAGGAAGCCGTTGACTACCGACAGGATCACGGCCGGTGTGATCCCGAACAAGAACACGGTCAACAGGAAGGCCCGCCTGGTGATCATCATCGGGTACCTCCTGGAGCCGGAATGAAGCCGTCTTGCGGGGGGATGGGCGCGAGTTTGCCGGCGGTGCGGCCTAATTCGGCGTTCAGCTGGTCGACGAGACCGATCGCGGCGGTGAGCTGGTTGTTGACGGCGGTGACCGTCGAGTTCGCGTCGGCGGCGATGCGGTGTATCGATGTCGCGGCGCCCTGCAGCGTCTGCGCGATCGTCCGCAGTTGGCTTGCGATGCTCGCGTCGTCCTGTCCCGCGGTGAGCAGTGAACGCATGTCGGGCAGCACTCCGGCGAGCTGATCGGCGTCCGCGCCTGCGGCCGTATTCAGCTCGGTGAGTACGGTTTTGAGCTGTTCGATCTGTTGCCGTGCGGTCGCCGGTGCGGTGAGATCGGTGCGCTCGGCGAAGTAGCGGTTGGTGTCCTGAAAGTTGCGCACAATGGCGCGGGAGCTGTGCTGCACGTCGAGTCCCTTCTGGATGGATATCAGGACGAGGACGAGCAGCACCGCGGCCATGGCGGCGGCAAGTCGGCCCATCCATTCGGTCGCGACGGCGTAGCGGCCGGACGCGGTGAGAACGGCGGTGCGGGGTAACGGGTTGTCGTTGGGCATCATTGGGTCCAGTCGACGGTCGGGTTCGGGTGGGTCGAGCCTCAGCCGGGCAGGGGAAGCATCCGATTGATGGTGTGCGCCGCGGCCACCGACGCCTGCAGATCGCCGACCAGTCCCTGCAAAACGGCGAGCAGCTGCTTGCCCTGGTCGCCGAACGTGCCGGCCGAAGCGACAAGCGGCACAATGGTGTTCTGTACCTCGCCGAGAATGCCGTTGATATCGGTCAGCTGGGCATCGGTGCGCCGCGCGCCATCGGCGCTTGACCCCAATTGCCTTGCGGCAGGGGTGATCGCATCGTGCAGCCGGGTGAGTAGCGGCCCGAGCGCGGTGGTGGCGTCGAGCGCGCTCTGCGCGGTATGGGTCAGTTCGGTGAGTTGGTGCAGCTGGCTGGTCAGCTTGTCGTTGACGTCGACGATGCTCCCGGACGCGGTAACGCTGATCTGGTTGACGCGCTGTTGATGATCGAGTCGGGTATTCAGAGTGGTCACCACGAAGATGAGCACGCCGAGCACGCCGACGGCCACGATCGACAGCACCAGCCGGGCCGGTCCGCCTGGTCGTCCGAAGAAGATCACCGTGTCGCCCGCTTTCCGCTGAGATCATCGGCGGCGCTGTCCGCGGAGACGCGAGCGCGATGAACGGCGGCCGCGGTGCCGCGGGCATCGTCGAGGACGGCGGCCAAGGTGGTGCGGTCACCGGTGAGCGCGGTAGTCGCGCCGTCGGCGGGCACGCGCAGTCCATCGATCTCGGCCCGCAGGGTGTTCAGCGCCACGACCAGCGTGGCGACGTTCGTCCCTGCGTGCTCGAGAATGCCATGGAGATCCTTGGCGATCTGCCCGATCAGCGCGTCGAGCTGCGCCGCGACGGCCGCGTCGGTGACAAGCACGCTCCGCAATGCCGCGTTGGCGTTGCCGAGCGGGGCGAATGCCGCCACCGTCCCTTGTTCATGATCGACGATCTGGAGCAGCGCCGGATTGTATTTGTCCGCCGAAACCACCGCGCGATCGAGCCGGTGCGGCGTGGTTACCAGGTCGTACATTCGTGGTCCGAAATAGCAGAGTACGGCCGGAATCAATGCCGCGACCGCGGCCATCCTTGCGCCGTTCAGCACTGTCATCGTTTTACCTCCTTGCGGCAATTACGGGGCGGCATAGCTACTTTCGGTTCAGTCCTTTACTCCTCTCGCCTATTCGGTTGGCCCTTGCAAAGATCCAACTATGCGCAGATTCTCCGACAATGCGCACCGACCGCGAGGAGAACGACAATGGACAGAGAAACCTCGATGCGAGACGCGATCTTCACCGTCATCAGTCGGCATTTCGCTATTCCGCGGGAAAAGATCAGGCCCGAGCTGACTTTCGCCGACCTCGACCTGGATTCGGTGGCCCTTGTCGAACTCGCCGTCGTCCTCCAGGAGGAACTCGACCTCGATGTGACGGAGGTGGATTTCCTCATGGAGGACAGCATCGGACGGCTCGCCGAACTACTTGCGGCCGATCCGGCGAGGTAGTCGAGTCACGGGGTGGCCGACGGGATGAACCCGGCGGCCCCCGTTCCGCCAACGGTCATCGCCCCAGGCACCTCCCCGGCGACATACATCGACCGGCAGGTCCGGCGGCGCACCTTGCCGCTCGTCGTCTTGGCGACCAACCCCGGCCCGCCGATAACCACTGCGTCGCACGAGATCTGGTGGTCCAGGCGCAGGCATTTGCGGATCGCGTCGGCGATCTCCACCGTCAGTGGCTCGCCCGGCGGCGCGGCGCTGGTCTCCGCGAACACCACCAGCTGCTCGGCCGTGCCATCCGGCGCGGCGACGGAGAAGGCCGCGATGCCGCCCGGCCGGATCAGCGGATGGCATTGGCGCACACTCTCTTCCAGGTCCTCGGCGTGATAGTTGCGGCCGCGCACGATGATCACGTCCTTCAGCCTGCCGGTGATGAACAGCTCGCCGTCGGCGAAGAAACCGACATCCCCGGTGCGCAGGTAGCCGCGGGGATCCTCGTCGTCGGCCACCTTGGCGTAGAAGGTTTCCGCGGTCTCGGTCGGGCGGCCGAGATACCCCGCGCCCTTGGTTGGGGAGTCGAACCAGATCTCGCCGACCCGATCCGCCGGACACGGCCGGTGCGTGTCCGGGTCGACGATGCGGACGCGGGAGTCGGGTTTGGTTATCCGGCCGCAGCCGAAATAGGTGGTGGCACGCCGCACCTCGGGCCCGTCGACCGGAACCACCCTGCCCTCGGCCAACGCGTCGGCATCGACGGTGAGTCTGGTTTTGCCCCAGGAACTTACGCTGAGCGCGGCTTCGGCCAGCCCGTACGTCGGGCAGAAGGACTCGGGGCGAAGGCCGGCCTCGGCGAACTCGTCGAAGAAGCGGTCGACACTCCTCGGCAGGATCGGTTCCCCGGCGGACATGACCAGCTCCACCCGGCTGAGATCCCAGCCTCGCCGCTGCTCCGGGGTGGTGCGGCGGACCGAAAGGTCCAACGAGAAGTTGGGTGCCGGAGTACCGGTGGCGCCGACCCGCGACATCGTCTCGAACCAGATCGCCGGTGACCGGATGAAGTCCAGCGGCGAGATCAGGTACATGTGCCCACTACCGCTCAGCCCGTTCAGGATCACCGCGATGAGGCCGAAATCGTGGTAATGCGGCAGCCAGGAGACCCCGACGGTCGACGGCCCCATGCCGTAGTCGCGGATATTCGATTCGACCTCGGCGAGCAGGCTGCGGTGCGTCATCACCACGCCGCGTGGGGTGCCGGTAGAGCCAGAGGTGTACTGCAGGATCGCGCGCTCGTCACTGTTCGCTGGGGCGTACCACGGCCGGTCCGGACCGGGACCGGCGTCCGGCTGGTCGGTCGCGTACCAGGGCACCTCGGGCCAGCGCAGCCCGCCTCTGGTCAACGCACCGTTGGCAACGGCCAACTTTCGCAGCTCGTCGTAGCCGGTACAGGTCAGCACGGCACGGGCCTGGCAGTCCCGCACCGCGGCGATGAACCCGGCCTCGTTGCCGCGCCCGCCGCCGGGCACGGGCGGCAGCACCGGCGCTGGCACCACGCCCGCCATCAGGCAACCGACAAGGGCCACAATGAATTCGGGCCCGTGCGGGTAGGCGAGCACGGCCCGATCCCCAGGCACGAACCCGGCGCCGTCGAGTAGCCCGCGCACCCGATTCGCCTCGGCCGCAAGGGAATCCGGGGTCAAGGCGACACCGTCGCCGCCTGTCTTGTCCACGTAGGTGAACAACGGGCGATCCGGGCGGCGCGCACGATCGGCGGCGAACAGGTCGAGAATGGAATCCCCACGCATCTTGTCTCCTCATTGCCAGCAGTGCTCGTCGGGTCAGGTGGTGAGTGCGGCGCCCGCGCCGATCCGAGACTGAAATCCCCTGGTGGACAGGCAGAACAGCGGCCGAGCGCCGTCGAGCCCGAGTTCGCGCAGGCGCAGCGCGATGGGCTCCTTGGACGGGCCGATCTTCAGCCGGGCGGTCGTCGCCGGATGCGCCCAGATCCGGCCCTTGATATCCATCTGCGAGCGCTGCACAGTTCGGTCGAGCCGCGAGTAAAACACCAAATCGCGGGCCGGATAAGGCATTCCGGGTCCGAGCAAGCCGCTCATGCCGAGAATCTGCCCGTCCTCGGCGTAGGCGGCGACCGAGGTGCGCAGCGGTCCTACCGCCACCGACACATCGGCGCGCAGCGACGGATACCCCCACACCTCCCGGTTGAGGTCGTCGGCCTCGTCGGTCGAGACCATCATGCCGAGCGGGCGAAAACCGATGCCGCCCTGATCGGCTCGGCCGAGCAGCTCGGTGAGCGTGCTCAACCCGGACTTCCAGGGTCCCGGCACCACCAGGCCCGCGGCCAGACAGCGGAACGGCGCGAGGCTGCCGTCGCGCTGGTCGATCGCGAGCAGGGCCGCAAGCACCCGGCCAGGGGCGATCGGCACCAGCCTGCCCAGGTCCCTGCTGTCGGGCAGGGCGGCGGCCGCCTTCGCGTCGGCGGCGAAGAACGCGATGAGACCGCGACCATCGCTGCAGATCACCGGCAACTGGACGGGGCCGGAGGTGGTGTCGACCGTTTGCGACGGCACGGTGAGGAACGGATAGCCGACCGGCCTCGGCGGCTGGTCGTAGGTTTGGTAGAGCTGGCTCCTGATGACCTCGCCGTGATAGGGCGCGAGTTGCTCCTCCATGTATTCCACCGCCTCCGGCAGCAGGTGCTCGAGATTGTGCAGATAGTGGGCGGGGCTGTGGCATTCGGGGAATTGATGCGCTGGCTCGGTGTAGCTCACGGTGCACCAGTCCGGATGCAGGTCGAAACAGCTGCCGGCGCCGATACCGTCCAAGGACGGGACGATGTCGTGCTGGTTGGTGATCGAGGCGACCCATGTCGTGGGATCGACCGGATGTTTGTGCTGCACCGGCGAACCGACCGCGATGGCGTGGGTGACCTTGAAGCGGCGGCAGAACTCCGCCTCCTGGGTGAGGTTCATGACGGCGGGCCCGCCCGCGCTGTGCCCGATGAGCGCGACCTCCGCGCCGTCGGGGATGCCGTATTGATCGATCGCGCTGTGCAGGGCGCCGCTGTAGGTCGATTCGTTTTTCAGCGTGGCACTGAACGCGCCGACGAGGTCCTGCGGTGACTCGTTGCGTGCGCGCCCGGGTCGCATTCCAGGCACCTGGATGGCATATCTTTCGACACCGTCCTTTGCCACGATCGTCTGAATGACGATGCGCCCGTCGTTGCCCAAAAGCACGATATTGCCGAGGAATCCGAGCAAGGAACCCGCATCGGCGAGCGCGTTCGAAACATGCGGACCGGCATCGATCGGCCGTGCCCCGCCCGCTCCTCGGTCGAACCGGGTCATCACCTTGGTCGAGACCCCGAGCAGCAGTCCGGTGGTCGGTGCCGCCTTCCCCGACGCCACCCCCCACGCCGACGCGTCGTTGAACGGGTTCTTGTCCTGCAGCGCCTTCACGCTGAGGATCTCCGCGAACATCGGCGCGATCCCGCTGAGTCCGGTGACCGCGCCGCGATCCTTGAACAGCACCTGCAGTGCGTCGATGGTCTCGATCTCGTTGCCGGCGAAGGCCGCATCGATGAACCTGACCAGCTTGGGATCCTCGGTGAGCTCCGGATGGACCAGCTTCAGCGCCGCCATCCGCAGGCTCAGCGAACTCACCATGATCTGCACCGCCAGGCTGGTCTGCCCGAACACCCCGCCGAGGGTGGCGGTGAGGGCGCCGACCAGTCCGCCGGTGAAGGCGAATCCGAGACCCTGCCGGTTGGTCAATGTGCCGAGTAGACCGTAGGCCACCGCCATTCCGGCTTGCGGCGCGCGCAAGGGCGGCGGTTGTCCGACCAGCGCGGTCGCCCGATGGGATACTTCGCGCACGTTTTCGGCGATCTCCACTAGTTCCAGCGCGGCCGCCTTGAGCCGCTGAATATCGTCGTCATGTTCGCGCTCGTGTGGCGAGATGAATCGCGGCGGTCGCGTACGGACCGCACGGCCGTTCGATCGAGCGGCCGATATTTTGCCAGTTTTCATGGCCTTGCCTCCTGGCCTGAGGGAATCAGATAATCCAGCAGCAACGCTAATTCGCGGTCGACTCGCCAGTCAACGGACTACAACCGGTCCCATTGTCCTAGGAATTACTTTGGTCGTGGATCGAATTCCCCAGGGCGCCATAGTGAATCGGTGAATACTATGGAGAAACGCATTAAGGGGGATTTTCTCAATCGATATTCATTGGTGAGTTTCGTCGGCGAGGAGGGTGGCAGATGCCGTGTGCGCGGTGGTCTCGATGATTCAGTGGGCCGGTGATCTGCTGGCGTGGATGGAAAGTTCCCTGCCCGAGCTAGGGGAGCAGTACGGGCCGTGGCTGGTTCAGCGACCGCATCCGAGCGCGGTCACGGCCCGCATTCGGGTCGACGTCGATGCCGCCTCGACCGAGATCGTCCTCTCGGCGATCCCGCTCGACGAGCCGGTGCGGGTGATGAGCGCATGAGCCCGTTGCGCCTGTCGAATCATGGCTTGGCACAACGACGTCGGGCTCGGACGGCCGCCAGGATCCTCGACCGCTGGGCCGGGAACGCGGAGGTGCTTCGGCTGTCGATCAGAGCGAAGCTGCCGAGCGGTGTCGCGCAACGTCGGTTGGCCGACGACGTGACGGGACTGGTCGCCGAGGGGATCGGCGGCCAGGAGTTGGCGCGGCGGCTGATGAACTTGCTGCTCTACCCGATCACCGGCACCGCCTGGCGACTCGAGCACGACGTCGTCGGACTCACCGAGGTGTGGGAGCTCAGCGGCCGCTACCCGATGGTCTTCCTGCCCGCGCACCGCTCCTACGCGGATTCCCTTCTGCTGGACCGGATTCTGCGCAGCGCGGGGCTGCCGCGCACCTACCGGCTCGCGGGCGACAACCTGTCGTTCTGGCCACTTGGCGCGCTCGGCCGCCGGGCCGGAACGATCTTCATCAAGCGGGATTTCGGCCGCGACCCGACCTATCACTTCGCGGTGCGCGCATACCTGGCCCACCTTTTGGAGCGATGCGCGCACCTGGAGTGGTATCCGGAGGCGGGCCGGACCCGCACCGGCCGGTTGCGCCGGATTCGTCCCGGCCTGCTGCGCATCCTCGTCAATGCCTTCCACGACGCCAGGATCGATGACCTGTACCTGGTCCCGGTCTCGATCACCTACGACGTGCTGCCCGAAGCGCGGACACTGGTCGACGAGGATCGTGGCGAACCGAAGCGGCCGGAGGGCCTGTCCGGGATGCTGCGGTACTACCGGGCCAACCGGGTCGCGCGCGGCGGCACCGCACGACTGGTCTTCGGCGAACCCCTATCGCTGCGAGAGCAATTGGTGTCGGTGGGCGACGCCGGCGACTGGGCCGCCGTGGAGACGATCACGCACGAGCTTGCGCACCGACTCGCCGCCGCGACACCGTTCACCGTGGAATCGGCGCTCACCCTGGTGCTTGCCGAAGGGGAGCGCGGTCCGCAGAGCCTGCGGCAGATCAGCCGTGCCCTCGAGCCGCTGCTCGCCTTCGCCGCGAATCGGCGAATCCCGGTGGCGGGCAAGGACAGGCTGCGCGGGCCGCGCGGTGTGCGGGCCGTTCTCGACCGCCTGGTCCGTGCGGGGGTACTGACCGAGGTCGAGGGAAACTTCCAGCCCGGCTACCGAATTGGCGCACAGCAGCACCAACTCGCGGCCTACTACCGCTATTCGGGCAGCCACTGGTTGATCATGCGCGCGATCGCCGAACTCGCCCTGCTTGCGGCCGAGGACGCGGTCGACCCGACGGCTCGGGCACTGCGCCTGCGTGAGCTGTTGAAGCATGTCTTCGTGCTCCCCGAGGCGGCGGAATACGACGAGATCCTGCGCCGCGAAACCGTCGAGTTGGTGCGGGCGCGCAGGCCGGAGGACCCGATCTCGGCCAGTCTCGGCAACCAGTCGTTCCTGCTCGCGCCCCGTTTACTCGGGCCGGTGCTCGAGGCATTTCACCGAGTCGCGGTGTGGCTCAGGGATACTCCCGAACCGCTGCGGGATCGGCGTCGCTGGTCCTGCGCCGAGGTATTCGCCGGTATCGACATGAACACAGTGCACTGGCCGGAGTCGGTCTCGCGCGAGCTGTGCCGGGCCGCGCTGGCGGCGGCCGCGGCGGAGGGATTGCTGGAATCCAAATCGGCTGCGGCGCAGGCACGTGCCGAGTTCGCGGACGAACTGGCAATGCTGGTCGACCAGCTCGTCCGCCTCGCCAGGTCCGACACCGTGCCCGGTCTGCTGAGGGGGTTGGATGAACGTCTTTGACGCGCACGTCGAGGGCGTTCTGCGGGGACAGGAGGGTCCGCGGATCGCGGCCTTCTTCGATTTCGACGGCACGCTGGTTGACGGGCAATCGATCACCGCGTTTCTGCCGGCGGTGCTGCCGATCCTGCCAACGATGCTGGCCGATCGGCTCGGTCGACCTGGCGCCTCCGCCACGGCTCTGCTGCGCGAATTCCTCGATACCGGGCTGCCGTTGGCCAGGTGGCTCGTGCCGACCTGGCTGCGCGGGGAGTCCGACGACGACATCCCGTCGGCGTATCGGCTGGCACTGCGCCTGTGCGCCGGTCGCCGCGAGGAGGAGCTACGGCTGCTCGGCGAACGTGTCTTCGTCGACGCCCTCGCGGGTCGCCTGCGCACGGGCCTGTGGGCGCTGATGCAGGCGCATCGACGCAAGGGACACACCATCGTGCTGGTCTCGGCCGCGACCCGCTATCAAATCGATCCCATGGCAAGGGAATTGGGCATCGAGCAGGTGCTGTGTACCGAACTGGCGGTGGTCGACGGTGTGGTCACCGGAGAGCTGACCGGCCCGCTACTCTATGGACCCGCCAAAGCGGCTGCGGTACAGGCGTTCAGCGTGACGCACGATATCGATCTCGCGTCCAGCTATGCCTACGCCGACACCGTCGACGACGTCCCGTTCCTGGAGATGGTCGGCAAACCCTGCGCCGTGAGTCCGGGTGCGGAGCTCGGCGCGCTGGCCGCCGACCGGAATTGGGCTGTGCTGCAATCGGATACGGCAAACTCCGCCGTCGGACTGAACGCGATGCGCTCGGCCGCCGCGTACGGCGGGCTCGCCGTAGGGGTGAGTACTGGCCTGTGCGTCGGACTGCTCGGCGCCGATCCGCGGCGTGCGGCCGAACTCGGCGTGCTGCTTGCCAGCGACACCTACCTGGGTCTGGCGGGCATCCGATTGCGGGTGCTCGGTGCCCGAAATCTGCGGGCCCGCAGGCCCGCGGTGTTCCTGTTCAACCATCAGAGTCCACTCGACCTGGCGATCATGATCAAACTGCTCGGCCAGGACTACACCGGTTTCGCCAAGGCCGAGTTGGCCGCGACGCCCGGGCTGTCCCAGCTTGGCAGGCTGATGGACGTCATGTTCATCGACCGGGACGCCAAGCTGCTCGCCCCGGATTTCCTCGGCCCCGCGCTGGACTGTCTGTCGCGGGGGCTCTCACTGGCGGTCGCCCCGGAGGGCACCCGGTCGCGGACCCCGATGCCGGGTCCCTTCAAGAAGGGCGGCTTCCTGCTTGCCCGCCGGGGCGCGGTTCCGGTGGTGCCCATCGTCATTCGCAACGCCGGCCAGCTCATGGCCCGCAACGCGTGGACCGCACGGCCCGGCCGAATCGATGTGGTCGTCCATGAGCCCATCGATGTGACCGACTGGCCGATCCGCGAGCTCGACGCGCGGATCGAGCAGGTCCGTCAGCGCTATCTGGAGACGCTCGTCGGCGTCCCGCACGACCATCCCATCGCCTGAGGAGCGACGATCATGAGACTTGCGGAGCAGTTCGGCGCCGGTGCCTGGAACCTGCCCAGGCAGCTGAACGCCCTGGATGCCCTGATGTGGCGCTGCGAGGCCGACCCGAGGCTGCGCTCACCGCTGATCGGGCTGTTCCTGCTCGACCAGGTGCCGGACTGGGAACGCCTTCGCACAGGCCATGATTGGGCAACCCGGATGGTGCCGAGGCTGCGCGAGCGGCCGGTGACCCCCCTGCTGAATCCCGCGTCGCCGGTATGGACCGCGGACCCGGAGTTCGACCTGAGCCACCACGTCCGGCGGGTGCGGCTGCCCGAGCCCGCCGGCCGCCGCGAACTGCTCGACCTGGCCGAGACCATGGCCGGGGCGCCCTTCGACCCGAATCGACCGCTCTGGGAGAGCGTGCTGGTCGAGGGCGTGCGGTGGGAAGGCAAGGCGTGCGCCGCGGCCTGGATCCTGCGCTTCCATCACAGCATGGCCGACGGTCAGGCCGCCATCTCGTGGCTGACCTCCTTGCTCAGCCGTCAGCGCGAGCCGAGGTCGGACAAGCCGCAACCGCCGGTACCTCCCGTGCCGCCGCCGCCCTCCGTATTGTCGCTGCTCCCTTCGCGTTTGGGGGCCGACCTGGTCTCCGCAGGCCTGTTCCGGCTGGCCGAGGAGGCGCTGCGGGCGGCGGCACAGCCGCAGCACGCCGTCGTGGAGCTGACCCGAATGCTGCGCACGGTCGTCGAATTGGCGCCACGCCCGGTCGGTCCGCTGTCGCCGCTGCTGAGCGGGCGCGGCACCACCCGACGACTCGACCTGCTCACGGTGCCGGTCGACGGGCTACGGGCCGCGGCGAGTACCGCCGGTGCGTCGATCAACGACGTCTTCCTCACCGCGGTATCGGGTGGCCTTCGCCGCTACCACGAGCTGTATGGCGCTGCGCCCGAGACGCTTTCGGTGGCGATGCCGTTGCGGGTTCGCGGGAACCGGCCGATGGCGGGCAACCGCTTCGGCGGGGTGCGGGTGGCCGCGCCGATGGCCGAGAAGGATCCGCTGGTCCGGCTCGCCGCGGTGCATCGGCTGCTCACCGAGGCGAACGGCGCATTCGACCTCGGCGGCCTCGATATCGTGACGACCCTGCTCAATCGGCTGCCCACTCCCTTGGTGCTCGAGGTCGCCCGGCGGATCGGGCTGAGTTTCGACGTCCAGCTGAGCCAGATCCCCGTGTTCGATCGCGGGTTCTATCTGTCCGGCGCGGCCATCCAGGACTTCTGGTGCTTCGGCCCGGTGCCCGGCTGCGCCGTGACGGCGATCATGATCTCCCGGCGGTCCGGTGCCTCGGTCGGCGTCACCGTTGACGCCGCCGCGGTCACCGATCTGCCCGCTTTCATGAGTTGTCTCGAGGAAGGCTTCACCGACCTTCGGTAGGCGGGGGTGCGGCGCCTGCTCGCCCGCTCAAGATCATCGCGATGACCTGGGCCCGGCCGGTCACCTTGAGCTTCATGAAGATCGAGTGCAGGTGATTCTTGACGGTCGCCTCGGCGATACCGAGCTTTCGGGCGATGAGCCGATTGGTGAGCCCTTCGATGAGCAGGCCTAGCACCTGCTGTTCACGTTTGGTCAACCCCATATCGGGAAGTTCGATTTGGATTTTAGGGTGTGGCGCTCCACGTTCGCCGGTACCGAAACCGGGGCGATGCGATATATGAACCATCTGATCTATTCTGTGGTCGCTGGCGGATTCCTCGAGCTTCTTGATGATGTCGATCAACTTGGCCAATTGGCTGGATGCCTCCCGGGCTAGCTCGATGGTTGTGGCACTGAGCTCGATGGGATCGCGCGATGCTGACATGGCGGCACTCTCCTCCAGTTCCGGGACTGCACCATAGGGTGGAGGGGGCGCTAAGACGGATCATGCATTAGATATGACTTGCTAACGCGCTATCACGACGTAATTGCAAACACTATTACGGCACTAATGCGGCGCAATCATGATCGACAATCTTGGCGAATTAACCCTGAAATAGCAGTCATCCCGATGCGTACTGGACTGATTCTAAATGCATAGCGCGCTCAACGGAAGCTATTTGAGATAGCTAGATAGCTAGATAAGTTGCAGTCTACATCGTTCGGCCCGGGTCATTTTTCGTATTGTTCGGGTGTGCTGCCAAGTGGTTATGTTGGAAATCGTGAAGAATGTTCCTATAAAAGACAAGGGTGCTCGCGGACCAAAGACGCGCCGTCTCGCGGTAGCCGTGACGGGCGTCAGCGCGCTGATGCCGGGTTCGTCCGACGTCCCGGGCTTTTGGCGGGACTGTCTGGCCGGTCGCGACCTGATGACCGAGGTACCACCCAGCCATTGGCTGCTCGATGACTACTACCACCCCGACCCGGCCGCGCCGGATAAGACGTACGCGCGGCGCGGCGCCTTTTTGTCGCCGACCAGCTACGACCCGCTCGCTTACGGCACACCGCCGACCACGCTGCCCGCCACCGATGTCGCGCAACTGCTCGCGCTGCCGGTGGCCGAGCGCGCGCTGCGCGACGCCGCGGGCGGCGGCGAGCTGTCGGCGGCGGTGCGGGAACGGACCGGCGTCATCATCGGCACCGGCGCGCTGGAACTGCTGCTGCACATGGCGTGCCGACTGCAGCGGCCGGTGTGGCGGAAAGCGCTGCGCGACAGCGGAGTTCCCGATGCCGAGGCCGAGCAGATCTGCGACCGGATCGCGGACAACTACGTGCCGTGGCAGGAGGCGACGTTTCCCGGCCTGCTGAGCAATGTGGTGGCCGGGCGGATCGCGAACCGGCTCGACCTGCACGGCATCAACTGCACCACCGACGCGGCCTGCGCCAGCTCGCTGGCGGCGCTGTCGGCGGCCGTCGCCGAACTGGAACTCGGCCGGACCGACCTGATGCTCGTCGGCGGGGTGGACACGCTCAACCACATCACGATGTACATGTGCTTCAGCAAGACGCCCGCGCTGTCGCCGTCGGGGGATTGCCGCCCGTTTTCCGATAAGGCCGATGGGACCATGCTCGGCGAGGGCCTGGCCATGTTCGCGCTCAAGCGGCTGGACGATGCCGAGCGCGACGGCGACCGGATCTACGCGGTGCTGCGCGGGGTGGGAAGTTCGTCGGACGGACAGGGCACGGCGATCTACGCGCCGGTGCCGAAGGGGCAGGCGCGTGCGCTGCTGCGGACCTACGACATGGCCGGGTACTCACCGGCCACGGTCGAGCTGGTCGAGGCGCACGGCACCGGTACCAAGGCGGGGGACCTGGCCGAGATGACCGCGCTGTCCGGGGTTTTCGCCGAGGCGGGGCCGTCGGGGGGTAGGTGGTGCGCGGTCGGCTCCGCGAAATCGCAGTTCGGGCACACCAAATCGGCGGCAGGCGCGGTGAGCCTGATGAAAGCCGTTCTGGCGCTGCAGCATCGGGTGCTGCCGCCGACCATCAAGGTGGAACGGCCGAACCCTGACCTGCACCTCGAGGACGGCCCGCTCTATCTCAACACGGAGAAGAGGCCATGGGTCAGAGGCCCGGATCATCCGCGCCGGGCCTCGGTGTCCAGTTTCGGCTTCGGCGGCAGCAACTTTCACGTCACGTTGGAGGAGTACGTTCCCGCGCGGGGCGGTCGGGCCGCCGAGCGGATGTATCCCGTATCCACTGAACTCGTCATGCTCAGCGCTGGCTCGGGGGCGGAGCTGGTCGACCGGTTGCGGTCCGACTCCCGGACCGATTTCCGTGCCTCTGACCCGTTGCGGCTGTCGCTCGTCGGCGCACCGGACGAGCTGGACGGACTCGCGGAGGAGGCGGCAACCCGACTCACCGCCGACGCCGAGGAACCCTTCACCCGTCCGGGCATCCAGTACCGGACCGGTCCGGCAGAACCGGGCAAGGTGGCGTTCCTGTTCTCCGGGCAGGGCGCCCAGTACACCGGCATGGGCGCCGATCTGGCGATGGCCTTCCCCGAAGCCCTTGCGGCATGGGACGAGACGGCCGACCTGCGATTCGGCGACCGGTCCATTCACGAGATCGTCTTCCCCCGACCGGTTTTCGACGCGGCGGACCGACAGCGATTGGAGGACGAGCTGCGTGCGACCGAGTGGGCCCAGCCCGCGTTGGCCGTGCAGTGCGCGGCGCAGCTGCGGTTGGCCGAGCAGGTCGGGCTGCGCGCGGACCTGTTGGGCGGGCACAGCTTCGGCGAACTGACCGCGCTGCACGCCGCGGGTTGCTTCGACCTCCAGGCACTGGTGCGATTGGCCCGTACGCGAGGCGAACTGATGCGTGACGCGGGCGGCACGCTCGGCGGCATGGTGGTGATCGGCGGCGACGCCGCGCTGGCCGAAGCGCTGATCGGCGACCACGCCGCGCTGTGGGTGGCCAACCTGAACAGTCCGGACCAGACGGTGGTTTCGGGCACCCATGCCGCGCTCGCCGCGCTGGAACAGCGGGCCGCCGACCGCGGCGTCACCGCGCAACGGTTGAACACCTCGACCGGCTTCCACAGTCCACTGGTGAAACCGGCGGGCGAGCGACTGGGGGCATTCCTGGACGCGCTGGAGATCGCGGCCCCTGGGCTTCCCGTTTACGGAAACAGTGACGCCGCAAGGTATCCCGCCGACCGTGCGGAGATCCGGGCGCGGCTGGTCCGCCAGCTCAGCTCGCCGGTTCGTTTCGCCGACCAGATCGAGGCCATGTACGACGCGGGGGCGCGCACGTTCGTCGAGTTCGGCGCGGGCACCGCGTTGACCGGGCTGGTGCACCAGATCCTCGGTCCCCGTGCGCATGTGGCGGTGGCACTCGACCGCAAGGGGCACGACGGGGTCACGGCACTGCAGCACGCGATCGGCGAGCTTGCCGTGCACGGCGTGGCCATCGACGCTGCGCCACTGCGACTTTCACCGCAGCGGGCGGCGCCCACCGGCAAGAACCGGATGACGGTCGAGCTGCTCGGTACCCAGTACGGGAAGCCATATCCGCCACCCGAGGGCGTCGCGCCGATCGAACCGATCGCGTTGGACTCGACGCCGATCGAATCTCGTAGCACCACCGACAGAAAGCCTCATCCGCCCTATGAAGACGAAGTGGAG
The DNA here is from genome assembly GCF_045040275.1 of Nocardia sp. NBC_01499. Classification (NCBI taxonomy): domain Bacteria; kingdom Bacillati; phylum Actinomycetota; class Actinomycetes; order Mycobacteriales; family Nocardiaceae; genus Nocardia; species Nocardia sp. NBC_01499. The sequence continues at coordinate 9,624,025 of NZ_CP109426.1, forward strand.
ATCCCGATGCCGAACGATCACGACGATTCGACCCGCACTACGACCGGCGCGTTGGTCGCGCGTGCCGACCACGGTGGTGCCGAGATCGGGCCGCCGCGCCGCGCCGCCGAACCCACCGAATGGCTTGGGGCGCTGCAAGAGATCCAGCGGCAGACCAGCGAGGTGCATTCGTCGTATCAGCGTGCGCTCGCCGACGGCCACGTCGCGTACCTGCGTACCAGCGAGGCCACCCTCAACGGCATGATCACCGCGCTGAGCGGAGCACCCGCGGCGGATCTCGCGTCGATCCCGGTGCGTGAGTCGCCGAATATGGCTGTCGCGCTGCCGATGCCGACGACCCCCGCGACACCCGAGCGGGCCAGCGGCAACGGGCATGCGGCCGTGCCGAGGTCACCGGCGGAATCCGCGCGTAGCGTCACTCCGGCACTCGCGCAGGCCGCACCCGCCACTCCTGATGCGCCCGCGGTTGCGGTGGCAGTCGCCCCGGCGCCGACTCCCGCAGCGGCCGCACCGACTCCTACAGCGGCCGCCCCGACTCCGGCAGTAACCGCACCGACTCCGGCAGCGACGCCCGCTGCGGTCGAACCGACTCCGGAACCCGCACCGGCAGCCGAAGACGCCGCGGTAGACATCGAGGACACACTCCTCACCATCATGGCCGAGCTGACCGGCTACCCGGTCGACATGCTCGGCACCGACATGGATCTCGAACACGACCTCGGCGTCGACTCGATCAAACGCGTGCAGATCCTGTCGACCATCCGCCAGCGCGTCCCCGGCCTGCCGAAGCTCGACCCCGCCGAACTGGCTCGGCTGCGCACCATGGGGGAGATCTCCGGTTACCTGCGCAGGCCGGAAGCGGCCCGCGAGCAGGCAACCCCGTCCCGGCGCAAGGAGGAGAGCGGCGGGCGCGACGACGAGGAGGGCGAATCTCGGTCCGGCCTGACACGGCTGACCCCGCACCTGGTCCCGGTCGCGCCGCCAGGCTTGGTGCTGCCCGGTTTGCTGCGCGGCACCGTGGCGGTCACCGACGACGGCGGCGGCATCGCCGAGGCGTTGATCGCGAAGCTCCAGGACGCGGGTGTCACGGCCGTGCTCTATACCGACGCGGACGCGGACACGGTCGGTCTGCTCGACACGGTCGTGTTCCTCGGTGGGCTGCGTCGTATCACCAACCAGGAAGACGGTATTCAGGTGGAGCGCGCGGCATTCCGGTGTGCGCGAGCGGTAGCGGCCCGCATGACGGCCAAGGGCGGAACCTTCGTCACCGTGCAGGACACCGGTGGTGACTTCGGGATCAGCGGCACCTCTGCACGCCGCGCCTGGGTGGGCGGACTGGCCGCGCTCGCTCGCACCTGTGCCAGGGAATGGCCGGGCGCGACCGTCAAAGCGATCGATTGTGCGGGCGCGGGACGTAATTCGACCGATGTCGCCGCGGCATTGGCCGCCGAACTGCTCGGCGGCGGTTCCGCACCGGAGGTGGCGCTGCGTGCCGATGGCACCAGGAGTCAGCTGCGGCTGCGGCCGACTCCGCTGGTACCGGGACGGACCGACGAGACGATCGACGCGGATTCGGTGATCGTCGTGACGGGCGGCGCCCGCGGGGTGACGGCGGCCTGCACGCTGGCGCTCGCGCGGGCCCGTCGACCGCGGCTGGCCTTGATCGGGCGGACGGCACTGGCGGTTGAGCCGTCCGATCTGCGCGGCGCCATCGGCGAATCCGGTGTGCGCCAGGCACTTATCGCGCGCACCCGCCGGAGTAGCCGTCGCCCGAATCCGGCCGACGTGGACAAGGAGGTGCGTCGGGTGCTCGCCGTCCGGGAGGTACGCAAGACGTTGGCCGAACTCGCGGCCACGGGCTCGCCGACCAGCTACCTGGCCGCCGATATCACCGACCCCGCGGCGGTGCGTGCGGCCTTGGCCGAGGTCCGCGCGAAGTGGGGGCCGATCACCGGGCTCATCCACGGCGCGGGAGTGCTGGCCGACCGCCTGGTCGCGGACAAGACCGATCGGCAGTTCGATCGGGTCGTCGGGATCAAGGCCGAGGGCTTCGGGCACCTGTCCGAGCAGCTTCGCGCCGACCCGGTGCGGCTGGTCTGTGTCTTCTCCTCCGTGGTGGCCAGCTACGGCAATCCCGGTCAGTGCGACTACGCGATGGCCAACCGAATCCTGGAACATCTCGCATCCGGTTGGCAGGCAAAGGATCCGGGGATCGTGGTGAAGTCCTTGGCCTGGGGGCCATGGCACGGCGGGATGGTCGGACCTGAACTCGCCGAGCAGTTCCGTCGGCGCGATGTCGATCTGATCGAGCTGGCGCCGGGCGCCGCGGCGTTCGTCGAGGAGTTGACCGCGGGTTCGCCGGACGTACGGGTGCTCATCGCGGCGGGGGCCGCTGCGGCCATGGACCCCGACCCGGCGGAGCACACGGCCGAGATCATGGTGAGCGACTCGTCCCATCCGCAGCTGCGTGACCACATGATCGTCGGGCGTCGGGTCGTCCCGCTGGCGATGATGCTCGACTGGTTCCTGCGGGCCGCGGTCGACGCGGACGCGGGTCTGTCGGACCGCGTCCTGGTGGCACAGGACATCCAGGTGCTCGCCAAGGCCACCGTGCCGGATTCGGGCCGGGCCAACTTCGTCGTGCACACCCGTCGGACGGCGGGGCAGACCCCACAGCTGGAGCTGGCCGGACAGTACGGCGAACATCATTGCCGGGCAACGGTTTTCCCGGACGGCGAGTCGATGCCGCACGCACCGCACCTCGGCGGCGGTCATTCCGGGCTCGCCCCGGTCGACCCGGCGACGGCATATGCCGGACCCGCGTTGTTCCACGGACCGCGCTTCCAGGCGCTCACCGACATCGAAGGGGCAACGGCGGCAACGGCTATCGGCACCGTGGTCGGGGTGCGTCAGCTCGGCTGGCCCAATGAACCGTGGCGCATCGACCCGGCCGCGCTGGACGGCGCGTTTCAGCTCGCGGTGCTCTGGGCCGAGCAGGCGCTCGGCACGGCGACGCTGCCGATGTCGATCCGCGAGTGCCGGTTCCATCCCGGCCCGCCCACCGACGAACCGCTGCGCTGTGTGGTGCGTGGCGGCACCGTCAACGACGTCGACGCCGTCTGTGACGCCACGCTGATCAGGGCGGACGGTACGACGGTCGCCGAACTCTCCGGGCTCCAACTGGTCGCACGGCCACGCTGATCGACTCAACCATCCCGCTGATCTGGAGGTATGCCGATGTCGCCCTTCCATGCCACCGCGCCCATCGCGGTCGTCGGTCGTGGCTGCGTGCTGCCCGGCGCGCTGTCCCCAATGGCACTGTGGGAGTTGGTGATCGCCGGTCGGACGAGCCTGACCAACGCTCCCGACGGTAGGTGGCGGGTACCTCCGGCGTCGGTGCTGACACCAGGCGCGGACTTCGCGCTGCATGAAATCGGCGGCTACGTAACCGGTTTCGACGATTCCTTCGACCCGACCGGTTTCGCGCTGCCGCCCGACGAGCTGAACGCTCTCGATCCCGGCGTCCGGTGGGTCCTGGATTCGGCACGGCAGGCACTGCGGGAGGCGGGCGAGGGCGTGCCGGAGCGCCAGCGGTGCGGGCTGGTGCTCGGCAATCTCACGCTGCCGAGCACCACCATGGCCCGCTATGCCGAAAGTATTTGGCTCGGTGCGGAATTCACACCTGACCCGCGCGGCCGGTTCTGGCCGGGACTGACCACCCATCTGCTTGCCCGTGCCCTCGGTCTCGGCGCCGGCGCGTTCGCATTGGACGCTGCCTGCGCGTCGTCGCTGTACGCGGTGAAGCTGGCGTGCGACCGGCTGCACGACGGCACCGTGGATCTGATGCTGGCGGGCGCGGTGAACAGCGCCGACGATCTGTTCGTCCACATCGGATTCACCTCGCTGTCGGCGCTCAGCCCGACCGGTAGGTCACGGCCATTCAACAGCGACGCGGATGGTCTCGTGCCCGCCGAGGGCGCGGGGATCGTCGCGCTGATGCGGCTGCCCGACGCCGTCGAGCGCGGCGTGCCGATTCTCGGTGTGCTGCGCGGGATCGGACTCGGCAACGACGGTCGGCGCGACGGGCTGCTCGTCCCCAACCAGGCAGGCCAGGAACGCGCACTGCGGCAGGCATATGCCACGGCGGGCTGCGCGCCGGAGACGGTGTCGCTGCTGGAATGCCATGCGACCGGGACGGCGATCGGCGACACGACCGAGGTACGCAGCAACGCCCGCGTTTTCGCCGAGTCGGCCGATCTGCCGGTCGGCTCGGCCAAGGCGAACTTCGGTCATCTGATGACCGTGGCCGGTGTCGCGGGTCTGCTCAAGGTGCTCGGTGCGATCGAGGCGGGCGTGCGGCCGCTGACACCCGGGGTGCAGCGGCCGCTGCCCGCGCTGGCCGGAACCCCGCTGCGGGTGCTGCGCGAGAACGAGCCGTGGGCGGGGCCGCGGCGGGCCGCGATCAGCGCGTTCGGATTCGGCGGCAACAACGCGCATCTGATCGTGGACTCCTGGACGCACGGTCCCGACGATCTGGCGGCCGCGGTGCGAAAGCCGAGCACTAGCAAGGCAGCCGCGACGCAGGTTGCCGTTGTCGCGATCGGCGCCAGGGTCGGTGACGGTCGGAACACCGCCGACTTCACCAAGGCGCTGCTCAGCGGTGTCGCGCCGTCCGCAACCAGGCAGACCCTCGAGGTCGAGCTCGATGACCTTCGGCTGCCGCCCGCCGATCTCGGTGCGGCCCAAGCACAACAGCTGTTGGTCCTGGAGGCCGCGCGCGAGGCGGCCGACGGAATTCGACTTGTCGACGATCGAACGCTCGTGCTCGTCGGCATGGGCTGCGATCCGGAGCTCGCGCGATTCAACCTGCGCTGGCGGGTGCGGGCGGGCGAGCTCGGTATCGACCCCGCGTCGGCGGACGCGGTCGCGCCGCCGCTCGATACCGCCGCCGTGCTGGGCTGTCTCGCCAATATGGTTGCCAACCGGATCAGTTGGCAGCTCGATCTGACCGGACCGAGCTTCGCGATCTCCGCCGAGGAAGCGTCCGGACAGGTGGCGCTCGCGGTCGCCGCCAGGGCCATCAGGTCGGGCGAGGCGGATGCCGCGCTGGTCGGTGCCGTCGACCTCGCCGACGAGCCCGTGCATCGCGCGGCCATGGCCGGTCTCGGCCTCGAGCGCGACCACGGGGACGCCGCCGTCGTGCTCGCGCTGAAGAACCTCGACCACGCCCGCCGGGACGGCGAACCGGTACTGGCGATCATCGATCCCGATGATTCCGCCGGGCCAGGGCTGGCATTCGGCGCGGCGACCACCGCGCTCTTCGGCTCCGCGCACGCGGCGAGCGGACTGGTGTCCGTGGCCGCGGCGGTGCGGGCCCTCCGTCATCGGGCCCGACCGTCGCCTGCCGCGCCCGCCCGCCCTTGGCTCGCGGGCGAGGCTGCGCGGGTGTCGACGGACCCGATCGCCGCGGCGCCGGTTCGGACCAGCCTGCGAGCTGGCGATGCGGCGGGTTGGCTCGCCGAACCGGCGCCGCGGCCGTACGTGTACTCCGGCGCGAACCGAGCCGAGGTCATCGAAGCGGTCGAGCTGGATCACCGATCCCGTTCCGGCCCAGCCCGTTTGGTCGTATTGGCGGCGGATCCGGATCAGCTTGCCGAGCGCACCGAGCGGGCAGGCCGCTGGCTGCGCGGGGACGCGTCGCAGCCGAGCTGGGCGGTGTTCCGGGAGCGGCCCATCCACGGTGAGATCGCCTTCGTCTACACCGGTGGCGCGGCCGCCTATCCCGGTATGGGACAGGAACTGGCCCTTGCGTTTCCGCAGCCGGTGGCCGAGCTGATCGCGCAGTGCCCGCCGCTGGTCGACGCGATCTCGTGGGTGTACGACGGCGATACCCGGCCCAACGACGCGGTGCTGCGGATCTGCGGCGCCGCCTATCTCAGTCATCTGCACACCCATCTCACCCGCTACGTTCTCGGCGTCACTCCGCATGCGGCACTTGGCTATTCGTCGGGGGAGAGCGCGGCGCTCACCGCGCTCGGCGCGTGGCACGACCTGGCGGCCCTGATCGACGATCTTCGGGAATCGCCGTTGTTCACCACGGAACTCGCCGGAGGGTTCGACGCGGTCCGTCGAGTGTGGCGGCGCGCGGGCATCGCGGGCGAGCGGTGGGTCGGCTATGTCGTTGCGGTGGCACCGGATCGGGTGCGGCAGGTGCTCGCGGACGAGCCGGCGGTCTATCTCATGGCCGTCAACTCGCCCGTCTCCTGCGCCATCGGCGGCGAAGCGGCGGCGTGTGCCAGGGTGCTCGCCACCCTCGATGCCGAGTTCGCGCTGCCGCTCGACTACGACCTCGCGGTGCACGCGCCATTGTTGGCTGAGGTCGCGGACCAGTGGCGCAGCCTGCATCTGCGACCGACCGCGCCGGTGCCCGGCGTGCGGTTCTACAGCTGCGGCCGAGGGGATTGGTTCACCGCGGACGCCGACGCGGCCGCGGACGCGAGCCTCGCGCACGCGGTGCACGGTGTCGACTTTCGCGGCACCGTCGAACGCGCCTGGGCGGACGGCGTCCGGATCTTCCTCGAGCACGGGCCGAGGGCCGTGTGTACCGGATGGATCGGGCAGACGCTCGGCGATCGGGAACACCTCGCGGTGGCGCTGGACGAGACGGGTCGGTCCGGGGTGCACCAGTTGGCCAGGTGTGTGGCGGAATTGATCGCCGCCGGCGTGGAAGTCGACGACGCGGCCCTGTATGCGCGGTTGGCGGAGTGTTATCAGGAGGGCCGGGTAGGTGCGGGCAGGCTGTTGCGGTTCAACGCGCATCCGCCGGTTATCCGGTTGGCGGCGCCGACACCCGTTCCCGAAGAGGGCCGTTCGGAACTCAATGGGTCGACGGGACGGCTGCCCGCACGCGCGGAGCAGATCACCGTGCTGCCACCATTAACGCGACCGGGCGCTGCACTGGGCGCGGCCCTGGTTGTCCACCACGACACCGTCAGCCGGGCCCACCGCGATTTCCTTGCCCTGCAACACGATTTCCAACACCGGTTCCTCACCCACCGTGCGGCGACGATGCTGCTGCTCGGAGACGGCCCGGGAAATCCGGTGCCGCCTCAGGACTTTCGCGACACCACACTCGATCGGAGCGATCTGGAGTTCCTCGCCACCGGTCCCATCTCTGCCGTATTCGGCCCCCTGTTCGCCCCGCAGGACGGTCAGCAGCGGCAAACCAGAATGCCCGCGCCCCCCATGCTGCTCGCCGATCGGGTCCTGCGGATCGACGCGATACCGGGATCCATGGGCACGGGTACGATTTGGACCCAGACCGACGTGCGGCTTGACTCCTGGTACCTCGACCCGGCCGGGCAGATGCCGGGCGGCATCATGATCGAAGCGGGCCAGGCGGACCTGCTGCTCATCAGCTGGCTCGGCGTCGACTTACGGAACGACGGCAACCGGGTCTATCGGCTGCTCGGCATGACGCCGACGTACCACGGCCGCCCACCGGTCCCCGGCGAAACACTCACCTACCAGATCACCATCGACGGCCACGCCGAACACGACGGGGTCCGGCTGTTCTTCTTCCACTACGACTGCTGGGTGAATGGTGAACTGCGGCTGAGCGTTCGGGACGGTCAGGCGGGATTCTTCACCGACGAGGAACTGGCCGCCTCCAAGGGCGTGCTGTGGCAGGCCGCCGATTTGGCGACGCCGATGCGGCCGTCTGATCCGCCGGTCGTCCGGGGCGAGACGCGCCCGTTCGGGCCGGACGAGGTGTCCGCGTTCTCCGCCGGTCGGCTCGCGGACTGCTTCGGTCCGGCGTTGGCGAAAGCCGGTGCACACGTGCGCACACCGCGACTGATGCATCCCGGCCTCGAATTGTTCAGCACCATAACCGAATTCGATCCCAACGGCGGGCCGCACGGTCGCGGCTACCTGCGTGCGGAGTTGCCGATCGCGCCCGACAGCTGGTTCTTTAAGGGGCACTTCGCGAATGACCCGTGCATGCCGGGGACGTTGATGCTCGAAGGTTGTCTGCAGACAATGGCGTTCTACCTCACGGCATTGGGGCACACGCTCGACAAAGACGGTTGGCGCTTCGAGGTCGTGCCGGATCAGAGCTACCAGATGCGCTGCCGAGGACAGGCGACACCGGCCAGCCGGATCCTTGTCTATGAGCTGTTCGTCGGCGACATCACGGCGGGCCCGTACCCCACGCTGACCGCCGACCTGCTGTGCAGTGTCGACGGGGTGAAGGCGTTTCACGTTGCGGGCCTTGCCCTTCGGCTGGTGCCGGACTGGCCGCTCGACCACTGGCGTCATCTCGGTGCCCCCGCCGCGCAGCAGACCGGCGAGCCCGTGCCGCTGTCCGGCCTCGGCGGACTGGTCGGCCACGCGGAGACGAAGGCCGTCGCGGTGGCCGCTGACGCCGAACTCGGCTACGCTTCGCTGCTCGCGTGCGCGTGGGGCCGCCCCAGCGACATGATGGGCGCCAGACTCGCCGGCATGGACGGCGCGACCCGCACCGCCCGATTGCCCGGTCCGCCTTACCATTTCATGAGCCGGATCACCGATCTCGCCTGCCTGCCCGGCGACGCGGTCGGTAGCACGATGACCGTCGAATACGATGTCCCGGCCACGGCCTGGTACTGGTCGGAGAACGGCGACCACGCGATGCCGTTCTGCGTGCTGCTCGAGGTCGCACTGCAGCCGTGCGGCTGGCTCGCGCTCTACACCGGCGACTCCGGGCCCGGCACAAGCGAACTCCTGTTCCGCAACCTCGACGGACACGGCACCCTGGACGGCTCGATCACCTCGACCACCCGGGTGCTGCGGACCGAGGTCGAGCTGGTCGGCCGGTCAAGGACCGAGGACATGATCATCGACTCCTTCGGGCTGACGGTCTTCGCCGACGATCACCGAGTTGTCCAGTTGCACTGCGTCTTCGGCTTCTTCCCTCCGGACGCGTTCGCCGAACAACAGGGACTGCCGCCCACCGACGAGGACCTCGCCCAGCTGACACTGCCCACCGCGACCGCGCTCGACCTGCACAGCCTGCTGGCCGGTCCGCCACGGCTGGCCGGATCGATGCTGCTGATGCTGGACCGGATCACCGGCTACTGGCCAGACGGCGGCCGGGCCGGGCTCGGCAGGCTCCGCGCCGAGAAGACGGTCCGTCCCGACGACTGGTACTTCCGCGCGCACTTCTTCCAGGACCCGGTGCAGCCGGGGTCGCTCGGCCTGGAGGCCATGCTGCAACTGCTCCAGTGCTACATGATTCGCAAGGGGATGGCGGCCGGGCTGGTCGAACCACGTTTCGAGACAGCGCTACACGACCGCCCGGTGACCTGGAAGTTCCGCGGTCAGGTCATTCCCGATGACGCCGTCGTCACCGTGGAACTCGAGGTCACCGAGGCCGGAACCGACGAGCGCGGCCCGTTCGCGATCGCGGACGCCTGGCTCTGGGTGGACGGCCGCCGGATCTATCACGCCACGGACCTCGGCATGCGGATCATCACGCCCGAAGGTGTTGGGAATAGCGAGAATTCGACCGATGAGGTACTCGATCCGGCGATCGACACCTGGCTCGCCGATCACCGCCCGATCTGGACCGCTCCGGCCTTCCCGATGATGTCGATGCTCGACCGGATCGCAGGGGCGGCCGCCGAGCACACCGGCGAGCGGGTCACCGGGCTGCGCGACGTCCGGGTCCGCGAATGGTTACTGATCGATCGGCCGGTGCGGTTGAGCACGAAGGTGGTTGCGGCAGCAGACAACTCCGTGCACGTCGAACTCTGGTGCCGACGGGAGGGATCTACCGACGACGTGACCGTCGCGACGGGGACGGCCCTCGTCGGCACTCCACCACCACCGCTGCCGACACTGCTGCCGCTGACCTCGCTGCGTCCCGCCGAGCTGCCCTATGCGCGCGGAAGGGTCTTCCACGGCAAGGCTTTCCAGCATCTGACGGAACTGCGCGAAGGCGCGCTCGGCGCGTCCGGTGTCCTGGACGCCGGGCTTGGCGGTGTGCCCCGCGGCTACCTGCACCCCGGCCTGCTCGACGCCGCCATCCACGTGATCCCGCACGCCGAGCTGAATCTGTGGTCCGATCGGATCGACCCCGGTCAGGTGGGCTTCCCCTACCGGGTGGCCACCGCCGACTTCTACGCGGCGCTCCCCGATACCGGCCTGCTCCGGGTGGACGCGCGCTTCGCCGGATTCGACGGTGACAATGACATGCTGCCCATGTTCGACGTCCGCGTCTCGTCCGGGGATCGACCACTTGTCTGCTTCCGGCTGGTGGAGCTGCTGCTGCCGATGGGCCCGCTGGCCCGTCCGTCCCTCGACGAGCGGGCCGCGTTCCTGCGCGATCGGCGCCACGTCCCCGGCTTCGGCCTTTCGACGTTCCACGACGACACGACCCACCTCAGCCTGCTCGACCTCGAAAGCCTCGACTGGTTCCCGAACGCTGTCGCCGACCTGTACGACCTGCCCGCCGACTGCGCTGGCATGCGACGCCTCATCGAGGTCGCCGTCCGCGATCACGTGGCCCAACGCGCGGGCGTGCATCCCCGCGATGTGCTGCCCGCCGCGGATTTACGGTCGGCACGTATCAGAAACCAGCCCGGCGAGCTCTATTTCATTCGAACCGAGTTGCTCGACGACGGCGTGACCGTGCGCGAGTGGGACTACCCGTCGGCGACCAGCGCCGACTGAACACCCATATCGACCGCGGCAGTACATCTTCGAGTGAATCGGCGGGCAACGGCGCCCGATACGGGCCTGGATCGACAACGATGTCGACCCGGGCCCGGCACCTTTGCACCGAGCACAGACGACACGCCAATAGCACCGCACTTTCGTGCGGTGCCATTGGCGACGGCTAGCTGTTCAGCGTTGCTCCGGCTTCGGCGGGGTTCGGCCGACGATGAACGACTTGCCGGGGATAGGGAGCCGACTCACGGCCATCTGCGAGTACTGCAGCAAGGTCTGAACACCGGGCGGCATCGGCACGGGCCCGACCGGTGTCGGCTGGCCGACGGCGGTATTGCCGGCCAGCCGGGCCACGATCTGCTCGAGATCCTTTGCGGCCGTGCGACAACGAGCCGCGTACGCGGTCATGAAGGCGCAGAACTCGGACGAGACGCCGGTCGACCCTTGCAGGCGGGTGCCGAGCTCGGCCAATCGGGTGGCGCACTCCTCGAGTGTCGCGGCGTCCGCCATCAGCGTCTGCGCCTTCTCCTCGACGGTCATCGGATGTCCTGGCGGGTCATGGTCACCAGGCGCGGCTGGGGATCTTCTGGCATGTTGCGGTGCAGCACATCCGAGAGGGTCTTGGTGGAATCGATGACCTCCATACCGATCTCGGTGAACGTCTCCGCGGTCAGAATGCGCGGCGCGACAAGGGGATTGGTCAGCGCCTGGGAGAACGCGTCGATCGCGATGATCTTGGTGAGCAACGGCCCGAGGATGGCGACGTCGGAGCCGCGTTCCTCGGCGAAAAGCCCGACGTAGAGGTCGATGTCGTCCACGCTGCGATAGAGGTCGCGAATCGCGCTGTACACCTTCGGGTCGCTGGAGAGCTGCCGGAAGTCGTGGATCGGGCGCATCTTCAGATGCTTGCGGTAGGCGTTGTACGGCGCCAGTCGCAGCTGCCTGGACCGGGTGATGCTGGCCAGATCCGTTGGTACCAGCGAAGGGTCGGTATTGAACAGCCCGATCTGCCCGGCCCCCTGCTTGGAGGCCTCCTCGAACGTGCGGCCGAGTCCGGCCTTCGGCAGCAGCGGTCCCGCGTACAGGGTCTGCGTGACGGGCAGTTCGCGTCCGCCGACGGTGAGAACGGAGGGGATGAGACTGTGCCACCGATAGACCAGATTGAATTCCACCGAGGCCCAGTTCTGCCGTTGCCACGGCGAATCCGCCACATTGTTGCTCAGCCGCGGGGTGAGTTTGAACTGGAAATGGTACGGCGTGATGTGGTTGATGTACTCCTCCAGCACCAGCTTGAGCAGGACAACGATGAGAATGTTGCGGGTGGTCTGGAACAGCCGTTCGTCGTCCCAGTCCGGATGTTCGTCGGCCAGCATCCGCGCCAGCCGATTGTGCTCACGCAGGAAGAGCACGGTGAGCATGGTGAAACCGATCTGACTGTTGCCTCGGTCGCTACCGGTGGCGAACAACGTGTCGCGCTGTGCTTTGTTGAGTTCGTTCCAGTGCACCACGCCCAACGTCGAGAACTCCGCCTTGATCTTTCCGTTCTCGCACAGATAGGGCGGGAACTCGCCGCCATTGATGGACTGGCTCTTGAGCCGGCCGCCCTCGTGGCTGCGCAGTTGCTCGGTCGCCTCGTCGGTCAGTCCGTACAACTGGTTCAGGTCGATGCTGTGGTTGGAGGAATTCTTGCGCGGGTCCGGCGGCACGTGACTGTCGCTGCGCAAAAAACCGTCGGTGAACCACTGCGCGAAATAGGCGAGCATGACCGTCGAGCGGCGGCACGGGATCATCCCGCCCGCGCGGGTGAACAGGCTCTCGGTCGCCTTGACCGGCGGCCTGCCGGTCTCCGCGTCGTCGATCGGCGGCAGGTGCCGCCCGCTGTAGGTCCGGTCGTTGAGCGAAGACCAGGAGGTGTAGGGGGCCATGGTGCTCAACGGCTCTGGGCGCGGCGGCATCTCGCGGATCGCGTGGTCGATCAGATAGGTGTTGAGACCCTCGCGCACCGGCGCGTAGCGCTGGGCCAGATCCCACACGGGTTTGCCGTTCGTCAGGGCCAGGTACCGCAGGCGGTTCGCGGCACCATCGGTGGCGATGCTCCGGGCTTTCATTCTCATACCTCCGTGTCTCTCTTCGTGGCACAGGCCGTTCGCTTCTTGCCGGAAGCGAGTTTTACCCCCAGAATGGGGAGCGCGGTGAATAAAACGACCATGGCGATAGCGAAGGCCGGTCCACTTGCCACGATTGTGTCGAATCGATGATGCAGGCTCTGTGGTAACAACCGGCGAATAGTGTGTAGGACAACCTCGACGAATTTCAGGTAATTCCCCTGTTGTTGGTCGAGATGTTGGGCAAAGCCATGACCTGCGGACATGTATTCCTTCTCGGGTCGGATGTCGAACACCGGTAACGCATTCAGTGTGGACAAGGCGCCGCGAATCGGTCAATGCTCGGGCACTGCAACCTTCGGATCCATTGTGTACCAGGCGGGTACCATTACTTTCTTCTCATGGAATCGGCGACCATGCTGCCCAAGAATTGGTTCGGGACGGATTTCCCGCCCTGACGTCGACAGTTAAGGCCGTGCGCATGAAACCTGAAGTGCTGCCTCGGACGAGCTGGACCGAGGGTGTTTCGCTCACCTGGCACCCCGACGGGGAACAACCGGTATTCGGTGGGCCTGGGATAGTCGCGCTTGCGGCACGTACCCGTGAGCCGATGTACCTCCTCGCCGACGACAGCGGGTCCGCGGCCGGTGTGGCGATCGGCGGCACCGTGATGGGTGCCGGTGCTGGCCAGTACTCGGTCCTCGGCCTACTGCCGCCGCTCTACCCGGAGCAGTTGGGCGACAGCACCTTCGGCGCGACACACGGCGTCCGCTTCCCGTACGTGTCCGGGGAGATGGCCAATGGCATCGCGACCACCGCCATGGTGATCGCGATGGCACGGGCGGACATGCTCGGCTTCTTCGGCGCCGCCGGGCTCGCGCCGGCGACGGTGGCGGCGGCAGTCGCGGAACTGGTTTCGGCGTTGCCAGGCAGGTCCAACTGGGGAGTGAACCTTATCCATTCACCTGCCGAGTCGGCCACCGAGGAAGCGGTGGCCGACCTGCTGCTGGCCAATAACGTTCCGGCAGTATCTCTTTCGGCGTTCATGGAGCTCACACCCGCCGTCGTTCGGGTCGCGGCGAGCGGACTGACCCAGGACGGCGCGGGCCGGATCCAGCGTCCGCGCAGTGTCTTCGCGAAGGTGTCGCGGCCCGAGGTTGCCGCGCATTTCATGGCTCCCGCACCCGTGGAGTTGTTGCGGGAGTTGGTCGATCGGGATCAGCTCACCCCAGAGGAAGCCGAACTCGCCGCGCGAGTGCCGGTAGCCGAGGACATCACCGTGGAGGCCGACAGCGGCGGTCACACCGACAACCGCCCGCTGACCGCGCTGCTCCCGGTCATCCTCGCGCTGCGCGACACCCTTTCGCGCCGTTACGGATACGACCGGCCGATCCGGATCGGCGCGGCGGGCGGTCTCGGCACTCCTGGCGCGGTGGCGGCGGCGTTCGCCCTCGGCGCGGCCTATGTGCTGACCGGTTCGATCAATCAGGCCGCGATCGAGTCCGGCCTCTCCGCGGACGGTAAGCGCATGCTCGCCGGGGCGAGTGTCGCCGACGTGGCGATGGCGCCCGCGGCGGACATGTTCGAATTGGGCATCAAGCTGCAGGTCCTGCGCAGGGGCACGATGTTTCCTTTTCGCGCGCAGCGCCTCTACCAGATCTACGCCGGCAACACCTCGTGGGCGAACGTGCCGGAGCAGACTCGTGCGAAAGTCGAAAAAGATTTGTTCCGAACGTCTTTCGACGAAGTATGGGAAGAGACCAGGGCCTTCTGGCAGGAACGGGAGCCGGACCAGGTGGCCAGGGCCGAACGCGACGAGCAGCACCGGATGGCCCTGGTATTCCGCTGGTACCTCGGCATGTCGAGCCGGTGGGCGATCCAGGGGGCGGACACCCGCCGCGGCGACTACCAGATCTGGTGCGGTCCCGCGATGGGCGCTTTCAACCAGTGGACCGCCTCGGGCTTCCTGTCCGACCCGGCGGACCGCTCCGTCGTCCAGATAGCCCGCAATCTGCTCGAAGGCGCCGCCGTGCTCACCCGGGCGCAGCAGCTACGCGGCTACGGGGTCGCCGTACCCGACGCGGCCTTCGCCTTCGCCCCGCGTCGCCTCCCCTGAACGACCAACCGACCGCATTCCCGCACCAACAACTAGATGGAGGTCGATCCAATGACGACAACCGAGACGATCGCAGGCGGTTACCTGGAACAGTACGACGCCGCCGGTCCGATGGGTCAGGTGGAATTGCTACAGAAGTGGTTCCTCAGTGACTCGCAGGAACTGTTCGCCGAGCTGCGCGCCGACCGGCCGATCCTGGTTACGCCCGCGTTCACCGTGGTGACCAGGTACGCCGACGTGACCGAGGTGCTCCTGCGCCATGAGATCTTCAACGTCCGGTACGACCCAGCGCTGGCTACCGCGTTGGGCGGGCGCCACATTCTGGCTACCGATGGGGAGGTCATCAATTGGCGCGAACGCGGGATGATGCAGGTCATGCTCGCCCCGGAGGATCTGCCCCGGCTCAGGGAGGTCGCGGGCCGCTTCGCCAGCGAAGCATTGGACGAGGCATGGCCCACCCGCCGGATCGATGTCGCCAGCGGGTTCGTCCGGAAGGTGATCATCCGGATGTGCCTGGAATACCTGGGTTTCCGAGGCGCCGACCCGAACGACCTGTCGGCCTGGGTGCGGCCCATTCTCGCGGACATGGTGACCAACTTCGGTAATGACCCGGAGATGCGCAAGGCGACCGAGCACGCCGGTGGGGAATTGATGGGCTGCCTGCGGGACCTGGTCGCGCAGCGGCGAGCGGGAGTCACTGTGCCGCACCGCGATCTGCTGACCAGGCTGCAGAGCACCAGCATCGGTTCCGGCCTCGACATGGACGACGAGCGGGTGACGATCAACCTGGGCGGCATCCTGCTCGGCTTCGTCGAGAACGGCATGAGTTCGGCGACGCATCTGGTCGAGCAGTTGCTGCGCCGCCCGGAACTGCCACTGCAAGACGTCGCGCAGGATCCGAAGCAATTCGACCCGTATGTGTGGGAGGCGTTGCGGCTGAACCCGTTCTTCAAGATGGTTTCCCGGGTGACCGGCAGCGAGTACACCGTCGCGGCCGGCACCGCTAGAGAGACCACCATCCCCGAGGGCACCCTGGTGCTTGTCGCCCTCGAATCGGCGATGTCCGACGAGGACCAGGTGTCCGACCCGATGGCCTTCCGCCTCGACCGGCCGCCGCACATCTACCAGCTGCACTTCGGTCTCGGCCACCACAACTGCGTAGGCGGCGGCCTCGGCGCGGCCACGGTCGCCGAGTCGGTGCGCCAGCTCTTCCTGCGTGATCCGTGGCCGCTGGAGGGACCGGAAGGTCAGCTCGTTCGTGGACCCGAAGGCTTTCCCCGGCACCTCGTTGTCGGGCTGGGCGAGCACTGATGACCAAGGCCAAGAGCCCGACCACCATTATCCCGGTCCGCCGTCGGCTCGACGTGACCGGCGTGAATCCACTGCGGGCCCGGTCGCGGATGCGGCACCTGCTGCATCGCGACCTGCTGAGCGCGGCCGATCTGGTCGCGCCGATCCTCGTGCAGCCCGACCATCGAGACCCGGCCCGCTATCGGTATCTGCCCGGCGCCGTGGCGGTTTCGGAGATCGCCGACTATGCCATGGAGCTGAACGCGGCCGGGGTACGGGCGTGTCGCGTGCTCGTCTACGGCGAGCACAAGACCCGCGACGCCGCCGACGCGTTGAAGCCGGACAACCTGATGATCGACGCGATCCAGTCCATTCGAAACGCGGTGGCGGACATGGTGATCGCCACCGAGGTCTGCGGCTGCGCGTGGACCGACAGCGGTGAATGCGTGCTGCTCGATTCGCGCGGGCACACCGATATCGACGGCACCTACGAACTGATGGCACGGATGTCGGTGTTGCACGCGCAGGCCGGTGCCGACATCGTCGGCCCGGCGGCCGTGCTCGACGGATCGGTGCAGGCGATCCGGTTCGAACTCGACGAGGCCGGGTTCACCGATGTCAGCGTCACGCCGTCGGTGATCTTCGATTCGGCGCTGTTCGGTGTCTACAAGTCGGCGATGAACACCGATCCCGGCCGCGGCAACCGCCGCGGCTTCCAGATCGACCCGAGCCAGCCCGGCCAGGCGCTCGACCAGGCCGTCCGCTGGATCTACGAGGGTGCCGACGGGTTGCTGGTGCAGCCGGTGATGACCTCGGTCGACCTGCTCACCCAGCTGCGCGGCATGACGAGGGCGCCGCTGACCGCGTTCAGTGTCTCCGGTGAGGACCAGCTGTTCGCCGCGGCGCCGATCTCGGTCCAACTCGAATACGCGCGGGCGCTCAAACGCGCAGGCGCGGACCTGATCCTGACCTACGGCGCGTTGCGCCTGGCCCGAGCTCTGGAGGACAGCGATGAATGATGAACCCGCCGTCTTGCCGCCGCTGGTGGTGCAGGCCCAGAAGGCCGCCGCCGACGCGGGTTTCGTGATGTCGTGCACCAACCGGACCGGCGCGTTGCTGCGCACGCTCGCCGCGTCCAAACCCAACGGGCGGGTGCTCGAATTGGGCACCGGAGTCGGCGTTGGTTCGGCCTGGTTGCTGTCCGGGATGACCACAAACTCGCAGCTGATCACCGTCGAGGCCGACCGTCCGATGGCGGCCCTTGCCCGTGGCGTGCTCGGCGACGATGCCCGAATCACCGTGCACACCACCGACGCCGACAGCTGGCTCGACGACTACGTCGGGTCCGGGTTCGACCTGGTGTTCGCCGACTGTCGGCCCGGCAAGTTCCGCCGCCGCGACGACCTGCTCACACTGCTGCTGCCCGGTGGCTTGTATATCGGCGATGATCTGCTGCCACAACCGATGTGGTCGGCGGGTCAGCCGACCAGGGTCGGCCAGTTCCTGGCCGAGATCCCCACCCAGGAGGGCATGCACGTGACCCTGCTCAACTGGGATTCTGGTCTGGTCATCGGCGCCCGGACCTGGCAGCGGTAGGTCCGGCTCATGTCGCGCATCATCCGGATCGCCACCCGATCCAGTCCGATGGCCCTCGTCCAGGCGGCGCAGGTTGCCGACAACCTCGCAAAGTTCGGGGCCGCAACGGAACTGGTGAAAGTCACCTCCGCCGGTGACCGGTGGATGGGCGACCTGGCCCGGCTCGGCGGTAAGGGCGCGTTCGTGCGGGAGATCGATGACGCGCTGCGGGAGGGGCGGGCCGACCTCGCGGTGCACTGCCTCAAGGACATCCCCGGCGACGTGCCCCTCGCCGCCGGGCTGACGTTCGCCGCGTACCCGCGCCGCGGTGACGTGCACGACGCGGTGATCAGCCGCACCGGTGCGCGGCTCGCCGAATTGCCGGAGGGGGCTGTGGTCGGCACCAGCTCCGTCCGGCGCACCGCTCAGCTGCGCCTGCACTATCCGTACCTTCGGGTGAAACCGTTGCGCGGCAACGTCAACACCCGGTTGGCGCGGCTCGACGAGGGGCATTTCGACGCGCTGATCGCGGCGGTGTCGGGTCTGCACCGCGTCGAGCTGCGGCACCGGATCGCCGAGGTGCTGCCGATCGTGGTCATGTGCCCGCCGATCGGTGCGGCGACCATCGCCCTCGTCGCCCGCACCGACGATATCGAGCTGCTCGAAGTGGCCGCACGGCTCGACCATCCCGAAACACACCGGCAGGCCGACGCCGAACGCGCCATGCTGCACGCCCTGCAGGGGCACTGCAATTCACCGATCGCCGGGCTCTGTACCACCGATGCGACCGGTCGACTGTCATTGCACGGCAAGGTGTTCGACCTCGATGGCGTGCGGTGGATCGACTCCCACCACTGGGGTGTGGCCGACGAGCCGCACGCGCTCGGCTTCTTCGTCGGCTCCGATCTGCTGCGCCAAGGAGCGGGCACGCTCATCGACTCGATCCCGCGGTGCCGGGAGATCATGGTGCGGGACGGCACGGACCGCTCGCCGATCTGATCGCGTTCTCGGCAAGGAAGCCGTTGCACCCCAGTCGGTCTGGTAGCGGCGGCGCTGGCCGACATGTCAGTTCGGGAGTCGTCCGTCGCCGGTCAGTATGTGGTGCGCGGCGGTGATGGTGACGTGGGTGGTGGGCGTCGGGCCGTGATTGATGATGTGGTGCGCGGTGCTGGTGAGGGTGTGCGCCAGGGTGTGCAGGACGGTGGGGTGCAGATTGCGCAGGGGATTCCTGGTGTCGGGTGCGTGCTGCTCGGCCTGTTCGTTGCGCTGGGCGAGCGTGGTCAGGTGGCTGGCGGCGTGGTAGAGCGTGGTGATGTCGGTGTAGCGCTGCTGCCAGCGTTGCGGCGTGTTCTCGCCGGGTAAGTGATCGTCGTCGGAGGTGCTGAGATCGCCAGTGGTGGTGGCGGTTTGGGCGAATTGTCCGTGCGGGAACGTGGTGGCGAGGTAGACGCCCCGGCCGGGCTGGGTGGTGGTGAGCCCGTGCTCGCGCAGCTTGCGCAGGGCCGCGGCCGCGGTGGCCATGGAGACGCCGTAGGTGGTCATCAGCTGGGTTTGGGAGGGGAGCCTGTCTCCTGGTTGATAGTGACCGTTGTGGATGGCCGTGATGAGATCGACGGCGATTGCGGCGGCGGTGGCCCGGTGGGCGGGGTCGGCTAAGTTGGCGGCGGTCACGCCGGAAACTGTAATCCCAAGCTATCCAGCTAGATTGGATTGGTCGGCTGTGTGTCCGACTCGCCGACGGTGCTGGATGCAATCTCGGCCATGCGCTTCGGTCGGGGCGCGGCGCGCGATGGACCGAATCGTCCGATCTGTGCATTGCTACGACCGCAATTGCCAGACCTTTGATCCAGTCGCTTATTTGCGACCATCGGCCCAGTGGTAATCCGTTGACCACGGTATTGCGCGTGAATTAGCGTAACTGTTGGATGTTCTGAAATGCACGGGCCCCCAGTGGATTCCATGAAAATGGCGAGAACTCGGCCGCAAATGCAGAGCATCCATATCAGTGACGCCAGTCTGATTGCCCGTCCTCGACGCCATGCGCCCCGCTTCCGGTCGTCGAACTGTTCGCCGTGTGCCCCACCGGGATTCAGGGCCTCTGGATGCCGGATCCGATCTCGTCTGAGGAGAACCGATATGACCTACCCCGAGCACCCCGACACCGACGCCGCGGTCGTCGTCGAGCAGAGCGTTCGCATCGCCGCGCCGATCGACAAGGTGTGGGCACTGCACACCGACATCGACGCCTGGGCCAGCTGGCGCACCGACATCACCGAAGCCTCGATGGACGAACCGCTGAAGCCGGGCTCGACCTTCCACTGGCACACCCCGAGGATCGGCATCGAGTCCACGATCTACGCCGTCGACGCACCGCACCGCATCCTCTGGGGCGGATCCCAGCACGGCATCACCGGCATCCACCTGTGGACCTTCGAGACCGACGACGACGGTACCGTCGTGCACAGCACCATGTCCTGGGACGGCGACCCCGTCCGCGCCGACCTGGACAACCAGCGCGACGGACTGGCCAACTCCATGCACGTGTGGCTCGAAAAGCTCCGCGAGACAGCCGAATCCGCCGCCTGAGCCAGAGTTGACCGAATGAACGCAGGCGGTTCTGCTTCGATCCCGCGAAGCCGAACCGCCTGCCTCATCGACCGCCTGTCGGTGCGCGCTCGGCCACCGACGCGCCCACCATTCGGAGGGCGAGTCCGGCGTAGTGGTCGGCGATGGCCGCCGGGGTGAATCGGCCTTGGTCGCGGAACCAGCGGGCGACGTCGATGCCGAGGGAGAGCACCGCGATCGAGGTCATGTCGACGTTGTCGGCGTCGAAGGCGCCGCTGGCGTTACCGGCGTGCAGTATCTCGCGGACCATGGTGAGGGCCTCGCGTCGGATCGCGAGGATCTCCGTGCGATGGTCCTGGCGCAGTGAGCGCAGTTCGTAGCTGACGATGCGCGCGAGCGTGTGGTTCACCGCGTATTCGAGCACGAAGGCGTGTATCAGCCCGGCGAGCTGCTGTGCCGGGTCGTCGGTGGCCGCGATCTGCTCGGCGAACGCGCGCGCCATGCGCTGGTGACCGTCCAGCGCGATCAGGTAGAGCAGGTCTTCCTTCGACTTGTGGTGCACATACACCGCGGCCGGGCTCATGCCCGCGCCCGCGGCGATATCGCGGGTGGTGGTGCCGTGGAAGCCTTTGATGCCGAAGGCTTCGATCGCGGAGGCCAGTAGGCGGGTCTTCGGGTTAGCCGCGGGATGTGTGGTGTCGGTCATATGCCTCCTTCTGCGTATTGACGAGTATGGCAACTCCGGAGCAAACTAAGCAAGCGCTTAGAGGTAAGCGAGCGCTTAGTTGCGGTATGTCGTTGCTCTGCACTCTCGAGAAGAGGACGGATTGATGAACGAAACCGAGTTCGCGCGATACGTAGAGTTGTACAACTCCGGCAACTATCGCGAGGTAGTAAACAGGTATTACCACCAGAACGTCCGGATCGATATCTATGGCGTCGGCTTCACCCGTGGCGCGTCGGATACGTTGCGCTGGATGGAGAATACGCACGACGGTGTGACCGAAACGATGCTCGTCGACGACCTGCGCATCAGCGCGAACCGCCGCGATGTTTATGCGCGGGTGCGGGAGAGACTGGTGGCGCTCGAGCGCGTAAAACGTTTGGCCTCTGGGCCTTTGGCGCCGGGTCAGGTCAGAACGACCAGTTTCCGCGCCCATTACGTCGTCGCGAACGGCAAGTTCATCCGCATCGCCTTCGACCTCCCCGCCGAGCTGTCGCCGTTGACCGATGTGCCCGCGGCTGCTCGCGCCCCTCGGCCGGTGCCGGTGATTTCTCCCGATATCGAGTACGAGGGCGACGGGTATGTGCTGGACGGTGCGAATGACTGGATCACCGGCGGCCCGCACACCCAACGCTCCTATCTGAACTGAAGGGACAGAACACCATGCCACTTGATCCAGCCATCGACGGCCTCATCAAGCAGTTGGCAGCTGTGCCGCCGCCGGCCAGGGAGCTGACCATCGCCGAGAAGCGGGCCCGAAACGCGTTGCTGGCGCTCGCGATGTCGCCGAACCCGCCCCTTCAGGTCAACTCGATAGGTGATGACAACCTGGCCGGTGTGCCGGTGCGGGTGTACCGGCCGAAGACGACCGGACGGGTACCGACCGTCGCCTATTTCCATGGTGGCGCGTTCGTGTACGGCGATCTGGACACCCACGACCAGATCGGTCGCCGGTTGTGCAGGGACCTGGGTGCGGTGGTGGTCAGCGTCGGCTATCGGCTCGCGCCGGAGCACCTGTACCCGGCCGCGCACGACGACTGCCTGACGGTGACCCGGTGGATCGCCGACCACATCGACGAATACGGGGGCGGGAATCTCGCGGTAGCGGGGGACAGTTCGGGGGCGAACCTGGCCGCCGGGGTAGCGCTCGGCTTTCGGGACGAGGGCAGGCCGCTGGCCGCCCAACTGCTCGCCTACCCGAATCTCGATCTCTCCCATCGCTTCAACTACCCGTCGTACAGCGTTTACGTGACCGGCGATGTGATGAGTCCTGGCGAGGCCGCCGACTTCGCCGAGATCTACCTCGCCAGCGACGCGACCGCCTGCGATCACGCGCCCGCCTCGCCATTGCTGGCCAAGGACTTCACCGGCCTCGCCGCAGCCGTGATCGCCACCGCCGAGTTCGATCCGGTGCACGACGAATGTCTCGCCTACGCCCGCGCACTCACCTCCGCCGGCGTGCCGGTCACCACGCTCGTCTATCCGGGTCTCATACACGGATTCCTCAGCCTGGAGGCGGTCTCCCCGGCCGCGGCCGGTGCCGTCAGTGAGGTGTACGGCGAGTTCGCGGAACTGCTCAATGCCCGTGTGGTACAGGATAATCCGCGCGAACGCAGTGCCGTGGCGTAGCGTCGACGGGTTTGTTCCGTGCCGTGTCCGAGGGGCCAAGACGAACATTGCGTAGACCGGAACATCGGGGTGCGGTCACACTGATAGCGACTTGCCATCTACTACTCGGTTGCGCCGGGGGCACTGTGCGGCGGACGAGTGTGCGAAAGGAAGCCGCATCGATGAGTGCGAACCCGACCGAGCTCGTCACCCGCCTTCGCGTCCCGGTCCGAGCCGGACTGACCCGGCCACTGGCCTGGCGGACGCACCAACTCCAGCGGTTGCGTGCGCTGTTGACCGAGTGTGGACCCGATATCGCCGCCGCGTTGCACGAGGATCTGCACAAGCCCGAAAAGGAGGCCTACGACTATGAAATCGACTTCACCGTCCGTGAGATCGACCATCTGCTGAGCCACCTCGAGACCTGGCTGACGCCCGAATCCGTCCCGGCGTCGGGCTACGGGTACCCCGACGGCACCACCGCGGCCACCCGATACGACCCGCTCGGCGTGGTGCTGGTCATCGGCACCTGGAACTATCCGGTGCAACTTCTGCTCGCGCCCATCGCCGGCGCATTGGCGGCGGGAAACACGGTGGTGGCCAAGCCGAGTGATATCGCGGAGGCGACCTCGGCGCTGTTCGGTCAACTGCTGCCGCAGTACTTCGACGCCGACACCCTGGTCGTGGTCGAAGGCGGCGTGCCAGAGACAACCGCGCTGCTCGCCGAACCTTTCGACCACATCTTCTTCACCGGCGGCGCGGCCGTCGGTCGCATCGTGATGACCGCCGCCGCCGCGCAGCTCACCCCGGTGACCCTCGAACTCGGCGGCAAGTCCCCGGCATTCGTCGACCGCGACACCGACCTCACCGAGGTCGCCGCCCGGCTGACCGCCACCAAGTTCTCCAACGCCGGACAGACCTGCGTCGCCCCCGACTACGTACTCACCGACCCCGACACGGCAAGCGCTTTGGCGGCCGCGCTCACCGACGCCGTCGCCGAGCGGTTCGGCTCGGATCCCGCGACATCAACCCACTACGGCCGAATCGTCAGCCAACGCCACTTCGATCGCCTTGTCCCGCTGCTGGATTCGGGTCGCCTCGTCACCGGCGGCAAGCACGACCGCGACCGAAACTACATCGCGCCGACCGTATTGACCGATGTCGCCGCGGATTCTCCTGTCATGCAACAGGAAATCTTCGGACCGATCCTGCCCATCGTCCTCGTCGCCGATCTCGACCACGCCATCGAATTCATCACCGACCGCGACAAGCCCCTCGCCCTCTACGTATTCACCGAATCCGACACCACCCGAGAACGCCTGATCACCGAAACCAGCTCCGGCGGAATATCTTTCGGCCTCCCCATGGCCCAACTCCGCGACTCCGACCTCCCCTTCGGCGGCGTCGGCGCCAGCGGCATGGGCCACTACCACGGCCGGTACTCCCTGGAAACGTTCAGCCACAAGAAAGCGATCCTGCACGTGCCGCTCACCTAGCGGGTCTGATCGGCTTCTGTCGAACGATCAGTCGGCGCGTGGTCGCGAACGTCGTCCACAAGGTTGAGGGGCGATCAGACGGTGCGCTCCTGCTGGTGGAAAGCGGACATCATGTGATCCGCGATGTAGCGCTCGAGGTGGATCAGCCAGTCGTAGCCCTGCTCGGTGCCAGAGACCCATGCGGCCGTCGCGCCGCGGACGACGTCGTGGTGGTCGATCGGGGCGTCGGGATCGTCGACCGGTTGTGCCGGTTCGTCTCGACGGTGCTTTGGCAGGGTGGGGGCGGCGGGTTCGGGGTCGGGGGCGAAGTCGCCGAGGAAAGGAGGCGCCGCGTTCGGGGGAGCCGGTGCCGGTTCCGGCTCGTTGCTCGGTGGCAGTGTGTAGGGGCCGCTGGCCAGTCCTGACGTGGTGTGTTCCCGGTTCGGCGTCGGGCCGCCGTGTGGTCCTTCGCGGTCGGCGGAGATCAATGCGGTGAGCAGCGCGGCGGTCGACACCATCGCCAACCGCATCGGGACGTCAGGCTTTCGTGGTGCGCGGTGTTTACCCATCGCCAACTTTCCGTCGAATACGGTTGGTGGTGGGAGTTTAAGGCGCGCAATCATTTCCGGCCATTTGTGTAAGTCGTTCTTCACGTGAGTTAAGGCGCGATTGAATGGTGCGGATAAAGTGCGACCCGCCCGGTGTCAGCAAAGCAGGCAACCGGGCGGGTCGCTTCCCCGTACACCATGCGGACGCCGCCACGTCGCACGGCGGATGCCAGCTTAGCCAGCCGAGGGTGCGGGGGCGAGCAGCCACGCCGACGGGCGCCGCGATCGGCTCTGTGATGCCCTGCGCGCACCACAGAGAGCGGGACCACAGTCGGCGGCCCGATGAGCATGATCTTGCTGCTGGCGGGTACAGCGCGCACATGCTGAGGTTCTTCATAGTCGGGTTCCTGGCGATGGCGACCGTCGCGGTCGGGGTCGCCGCGTCGATCGGCTCGTGGGCGTGGTCGGCGCTGCTCGTCATCCTGCTTGTATTGCTCGTGGTCGGCGTCTACGACCTGGTGCAGAAGCGGCATTCGGTGCTGCGGAACTATCCGGTGCTCGGTCACCTGCGGTACCTGCTGGAGAGTCTGCGTCCGGAGTTGCAGCAGTACTTCATCGAGCGCAACTTCGACGGGCGGCCGTATGACCGAGACGTCCGCTCGATGATCTACGAGCGGGCGAAGGGCATTCACGGCGAACTCTCGTTCGGCACCGAACGCGACATCGAGGAGGTCGGCTACGAGTACCTCGTTCACTCCATCGCCCCCGTGCCGGAACCCGAGGCGCATCCGCGCGTGCTGATCGGCGGCCCGGACTGCACCAAGCCGTACTCGATGTCGCTGCTCAACGTCTCCTCGATGAGTTTCGGCGCACTGTCGGCCAACGCGCTGCGGGCGTTGAACAAGGGTGCGGCGCTTGGCGGATTCGCGCACGACACCGGTGAGGGTGGGCTGACGCCGTATCACCTCGACGGCGGCGGTGATCTGATCTGGGAGATCGGCTCGGGATACTTCGGCACCCGCACGGACGAGGGCCGATTCGATCCGGACAAGTTCACCGAGCTGGCCGCTCATGAACAGATCAAGGCGGTGTCGATCAAACTCAGCCAGGGCGCGAAGCCCGGCCTCGGCGGCGTCCTGCCCGCGGCGAAGGTCAGCGAGGAGATCGCCCGATATCGCGGCGTGCCCGCACACGAGAAATGCGTAAGTCCTTCGGCGCATTCGGCTTTCCATACCCCGCGTGAGCTGATCCAATTCGTCGCCCGATTGCGGGAACTCGCCGACGGTAAGCCGGTGGGTTTCAAATTGTGTGTCGGTTCCCGTATCGAAGTACTCGCCCTCTGTAAGGCCATGCTCGAGGAGGGCACCGCACCCGATTTCATCATCGTCGACGGTGCCGAAGGCGGAACCGCCGCTGCGCCTTTGGAATACGAGGATCACGTGGGTCTTCCCCTCACCGATGGGCTGATGACGGTGCACAACGCGCTCGTCGGGACCGGGCTGCGCGACCGGATCAAGATCGGGGCAAGCGGCAAGGTCGCCGTCGGCAACGACATCGTCAAGCGCCTCATTCAGGGCGCCGACTACACGAATTCCGCGCGCGCGATGATGATGGCGGTCGGGTGTATTCAGGCGCAGCTGTGTCACACCAACGAGTGCCCGGTCGGTGTCGCGACGCAGGATCCGCGGCGGGCGCGGGCACTGGATGTCGCGGATAAGAGTGTGCGCGTGCGTCGCTATCACGAGGCGACGGTCAGCCAGGCCGTGCAGATCATGGCGTCGCTCGGGGTCTCCGATCCGGCGCGCCTCAATACCCATATGCTCCGCAAGAAGGTGTCGCCGACCGGCCAGCATTCCTATGCCGAGCTCTATGAATGGCTTGCTCCGCGACAACTGCTGGTCGAGCCGCCGGAGTCGTGGGCCGTGGATTGGGCGGCGGCCGCGCCGGATTCGTTCCAGCCCGATATTCAGGGTGTCCGAGGGTGACGGTTGCGCGGGTGGAATCGCCGGGGTGCGGCATTGCCGCTCAGCAAACGGAACGGTCTCTATGCTCGATCGGGTGACATGGGTGGGTGTTGAGGTCGTTGCCAGCAACCTCGCTGCGCGCGGGTCGGCGGGGTGTGCCTTCGAGAACGTTCACCTGGAGATCCCCGCGGGTCGGCTCGCCGTGGTGGTCGGGTCGGCGGGGTCGGGGCGCACGTCACTGTTGTGGGCGTTGGCGGGCCGATTGCGGCTGGTGACCGGTCGCCTCGTCGTCGGCGGTCGACGCTACGACGAACAGCCGCGCGCGATCCAGGACCTGGTGGCGGTCGCGCGGCTCGATCCAGGCTGTGTGCTCGATCCGCGGCTTCGGGTCGGCGAGGTGATCGATGAGCGCGCGCTGATCGGGGGAGCGCGGTTCACCGCGGCCGCCCTGGACGCGACCTTCGCCGCGATGGGTGTGCCCGTGCCCGCCGCGCGGCTACAGGTGGGGGAGCTGGCACCCGGCGAACAGCTGATACTGGCCGTGGCGTTGGCGGCGGCGCAACAGCCGGGCGCGATCGTTGTCGATGATGTCGGCGCGGGCTGCACGAGCGGTGCGGCGCGGTGGGTCTGGGAGTGCTTGCGCGCCTTGGCCGATCACGGCTGCACCGTCATCGCCGCCGCGTCGGAACCGCCGCCGCTGGACGACGTCACGGTGATCACCCTCGCCCACCCCCGCGATGCCGAGTTGCCCGACCTCCAGGAGAACGTGTGAAGGCACTACGTCTTGCGCTGCTCGAGTTTCGGCGATTCCGTGGTCCGCTGCTGCGCAAGCTCGTTCCGGTGGGGCTCGCGCTGGTGCCGCTGCTGTACGGGTCGCTGTATCTGTGGTCGAACTGGGACCCCTACGGTAAGACCGATCAGATTCCGGTCGCCGTGGTCGTCGAGGACCAGCCGGTCACCGCGAACGGTCAGGTGGTCGACGCGGGCAAACAGTTCGAGCAGCAACTGCGCGCCACCCCGAAGTTCCAGTGGCACTTCGTCGATCGGCACGAGGCCGAGGACGGACTCGTGCACGGACGCTTCTATTTCACCATCACCGTCCCGCCGGATTTCAGTCGGAAATTGATCAGCGCCCAGGACCCGATCCCCGAACGGGCCACTCTCGGAATCACTCTCAACGACGCCAACAACTTCATCGTCGGTGTGGTCGCCGATGTCGCGCGCTCCGAACTGCAGAACCAGGTGAACACTGCCGCGCACGCGGCATACGCCAAAGCCATCTACGGCGACCTCACCCTGGTCAAACAGCAACTCGACGTCGCGTCGACCGGCGTGCACGCCCTGGTCGACTCGTCGGTGCTCGCCAAGCAGGGCACCGCCGCGCTGGCCACCGGTCTGGACGGATCGACCGCCGGTGCCGCCCAAATCACCGACGGCGTACAGCAACTCGCGCAGGCGAGCAACGAGGTGGACGCCGCGGTGAGTCAGCTGGTCGACACCGGCACCGCGACGCTGCCGACGGCGGCCGGGGCGCTGTCGAACGCGACCGGTGCCGCCGCGCAGTCGCTCGAACTCGTCAGGGGCGGTGTCGATCTGGTGCATCAGCAAGCCGACCAGGGCAATGCCGACCTGCGCCAGCTCGCGGTCGCGCACCCAGAGTTACTGGCCGACCCCGTATTCCGGCAGGCGCTCGACCACGCGCAAACGATCGCGACGACCGCGGGTAACGCGGCGGATACCGCCAGACAAGCCCATGACGCTGCGGTCCAGGCCAGCGACAAAGCGGGCCAGCTCGCGGGCAACGTCGATACCGTGCAGCAGAACCTGCGTGCCGCCGCGGCGCCACTGCACGCGCTTACCGCGGGTGCCACGGTCGTCTCGGGTGGTGCCGTTCAGATCACCAACAGTCTCGCGTCGTTACAGGCCAGCAGTCGGACGTTGCAGACCGGTGCTGACCAATTGCATTCCGGCGCAACCAAAGTCGCCGACACGGTCGATATGGCCTTGGCGAAGATCCCCGATACCAGTCCCGAACAGACCGCCGCCGCGGCCGATGTGCTCGGCTCGCCCGTCGGCATCGTCAGCCACAATCTCAACCCGGCCGGGTTGTACGGGCGCGGGTTGACGCCGTTCTTCTTCGCGATCGCCCTGTGGGTGCTCGGGCTGCTCGCGTACCTGTTCATCCAGCCGCTCAACCAGCGCGCCGTGGCCAGCCGGATCAGCCCGCTGACCGTGGCCGTCGCTGGTTGGCTTCCGGTGGCCGGGCTTGCGGTGGCCGGCGGGCTCATCCTCTACGGCGTCGTCCAGGTCGGGTTGCGGCTCGATCCTGTGCACCCGATATGGACGGCCGGGCTGATGATCCTCGCGGCCGCGGCGTTCGTCGCGATCGACCACTTCCTGCGGGTCGCGTTCGGCGTTGTCGGCGAAGGACTTTCGCTCGTACTGCTGATTCTGCAGCTGACCTCGTGCGGCGGGCTGTATCCGGTCGAAACAACACCCGCGCCGTTCCGCATGCTCCATCCACTCCTGCCGATGACCTACCTCGTCGACGGCCTCCGGGTCACCGTCTCCGGCGGACTGACCGGTAATCTGTTGCGCGACATAGCGATTCTGCTCGCATTCCTGCTCGTATCCCTCGGGTGCACCACCTTCGCCGTGCACCGGCAACGAATCTGGTCCCTCGACCGTCTCCATCCCGCCGTCGAAATCTGAGCCGTGTCACGCACTCCAGATCGGGCGTTGCGCGGCGAACGGGTCGGATTCGACGTGGCTCTGATCCGACCAGATCATGGTCTGCCGCTCGTCCAAGGTGTAGCGGGGCCAGTTCGCGCCGGGCGCAGTGTCTTTGACGAAGCCGACCCAGGCCGCGTGCATGGCGTCGGCCAGTGCCTGGGGCGGTGCGTCACCCTCGACCTGGGCGACGCCGGGAGCGCGCAGCAGGTCGAAGGCGAACGGCAGGTCACTGCAGTGCGCCGCCATCCCGTTGTAGCCGGGAGCCGTTGAGGTCCAGGTGAATTCGTAGAGCCAGGTGGGCTGGTTCAGTCGCGCGCGAGCCTCGGCGACCTGGTACGAGGGCCCGCGAATGATGGTGTCGCTGATGGCCTGTCCGGCGAGTTCGGTCGCGTCCGCGCCGGGATAGACGGCGTGGTAGGCATCCATATCGACACCCTTACCAGCGTTCGCGAGCGGGCTGGCGGCCGCCGCGCTCGGGTTCTGCGCCATCATGGCCGCCGCCATGTTGAACTCGTGCCTGGTGAAACCCAGCAGCAGCGGAATGTCGCCGCCCGCACCGTCTTTCAGCATTGCCGACGTTGCCTCGGGGATCAGCTTGCCGTCGGTGAACGGCGCCAAACCCAGCATCGGCACGGTCTCGCTACCCGGTCCAGGCGCCTGGAGCGCGTCCTGCATATCGAGCACGGTGTTCTCCGGCAGGGCGCGTAACGCGGCGGCGGTCGCGGGCACGCCGGTGCGCCTGGTGAACAGGTCGGCCACGGCGGCCCCCGCGGCCAGCTCGTTCGGTTGGGTCACCGCGCCGGAGACACAGATGCCCGCGCGGAACAGCCCGCGCGCGGCAGGTGTGGCCATCAGCGCCCACACCGCGCCGCCACCGGCGGACTGACCGGCGACGGTGACCTTGGCCGGATCGCCACCGAACGCGGCGATATTGTCGCGAACCCACCGCAGGGCCGCGATCCAGTCCAGCACCGCCCGGTTGTCCGGCGCACCGTCCAGATGCAGGAAGCCGTCTATCCCGAGCCGGTAGCCGACCGAAACCAGCACCACCCCATCACGATTGAACGCGGCGCCGTCGTACCAGGGGCTGGCCGGACTGCCCGCGATGAAGCCGCCGCCGTGGATCCACACCAGCACGGGCAGTCCGCGCGCGGACGGGTCGGGGGTGAAGACGTTCACGCTGAGGACGGCGTCGCCGGGGATGCTCGGCTCGGGGATGGTCGTCACCTCGCCCATCGACTTGCGTTGCGCGGTCGGCCCGTACGCGGTGCACTCCAGCGTCTCGGTCCACGGCGCTGGCGGCGCCGGGGCGGCGAAGCGCAGCTCACCGACCGGCGGCTTGGCGAACGGCACGCCGAGGAAGGCGATGCCGGTGTCGCGGCGCTTGCCGCGGACCGGACCGTAGATCGTCTTGACGACGTCGGAGGCGGGGCGTTCGGTCGAGCAGGCGGCCGCGAGGGTGATGGCACCCGCTCCGAGCAGGACCATCCGGCGATTGATGTGCATCGCGACCTCGTTTCGTTTCGTGCGATCACCGGTATGTTCGTGAGTCGGCAGGTAATAAGTCAATGGTTGAAAAAATTCTTGACCTGCATAGTCTCGGAGGTGTGGAGATGCGACAGGCACACGATTCGGTGGCCGTCCGGCGACGTAACCTCGGCCTGGTGCTGCGCCACATGGCCGACAACGGCCCCTGTGCGCGCACCGAGATCGCCGCGGCGACGGGGCTGTCGCACGCCTCGGTCACCACCATGGTCGCCGACCTCGTCGCGCGCGGACTGGTGTCCGAGGACGGTGTCCTGCATGGCGGCGGCCGGGGTCGCCCGCGACGGCTGCTCCGGATGATCCCGCGGCGCGCGGCGACCATCGCGGTGCAGATCAGTTCCGAACAACTGCGCGTCGCCGTCGCCGATCTCGCGGGCACGATCGTGTGGCGCGATGCCGCACCACACCGCGGCGCCGCTGGCGTGCCCGCCGCGCTGGCGGACGCGGTCGCCGCGGCGGTGCGACGAGCGAACACCGCGGCACCGCCGGACGCGGAATTGGTGCGCGTCGCGGTCGCGATGGCGGGGCCGATCGGCGACGACGAGGCCCAAACAGTGCTCGCCGCACCGGATTTCGGCTGGCTACGATCGGTCCGCTTGCGCGCGCTGATCGCCGCGCGGCTTCCCGAGCTGACCTGTCCGATCGAGGTGATCAATGACGCGAACGCCGCGACGCTGGCCGAATACCACGCTCATCCGGCACGCCCACGCGGCGTGGTCTACATCGCCGCGGGTACCGGTATCGGTGGTGGCGTGGTGTTGGACGGGCGCATCCACACCGGCAGCCACGGCATTGCCGGAGAGCCGGGCCACATGCCCGTCGCCATCGACGGACCGCCCTGCGTCTGCGGTGCTCGCGGCTGCTTGGTTGGCTACGCGGGTCCCGAAGCAGTGCTCACCGCCGCCGGTCTCGGCGAGGTGCTGCGGCGCGACGGACTCGGCCCCGCCGCCGACCGGCTCGCCGAGGCGCTCGCCCGCCGCGACGAGCGGGCACTCGCGGCCGTCGACATCGCCGGACGGGCCCTTGGTACCGTGATACTGTCGATCACCTCCCTACTCGATCTCGACGAGGTGGTCCTGGGAGGTGTACTGGCGCAATGGTTTCCATGGTTGGGTCCGGTGATCCGGCACCAGTTCTCGGGTCGACGCGCGCTAGTGCCCACCGCGGAACCAGAGGTAACCCCCGCCCTCCTCGGCGCGGACGCGGCCCTGCTCGGTGTCATCGAATTCGCCCGCCGTGCAGCGCTTTCCGATCCAGCGACCGTCCCGCGCCGACACCACTCCTGAGATTCGCCACCGACCCGAGCTGACTGCAGCGAAATCCTTGGCTTTCGCACCCGCCTTGCGCCGTGCACCGTCGCCTCAGGTGTTCGGCGAATTCTCGGTCGGGGGCAGGTGGCGGCGGGTTTGTTGACGCAGAAAGAGGTGGTAGAGGATGCCGCCGATGAGGAATGAGGCGGGGAGTCCTGGTTTCATCGACGCGAAGGTTGCGAACCAGGCCTGCTCGCTGGGGCCTGCGCCGAGGGCGGACGCGAGGTGTCCTGAGGTGTCCATGGCGATGCCGATGACGGTGGCGATCAGCATGGCGGCGAGGGCGGCGGGGTTGTTGCGTTCGCCGGTGCCGGTGGTGGGGTAGAGGGCGGCGAATTGGTAGCCGGTTCGGTGCCGTCGGTAGAAGTCGACCAGGAAGATGGCGCACCAGGCGGCGAGCGGGATGCCGAGGATGGTGAGGAAGGATTCGAAGCTCGCGAAGAAGCCCGGCGACAGGAAGATGAGATAGCTGCTTGCCAGCACGATCAGCGTCGAGTCGACCGCGATGGCGCGCGGCCGGGAGACCTTGATGCCGAGGGTGATCAGGTTGAGCCCCGACGAGTACAGATTGACGACACCGCTGCCGATGAGCCCGAGGATCGTGGTGAGCAGAAACGGCACGAAGAACCAGGTCGGCAGCGGCAGGACAAGTGCCCCGATCGGATCAACGGCGGCCCGCGAGGCGAGATCGGGCCTGGCGACACCGGCGAATACACCGAAGAACATCAACACGATCGGCGCGATGGCCCCGCCGAGCGTGGTCCAGCCGACCACACCGCGCGGGTCGGCCCGCGCCGGGAGATAGCGACTGTAGTCGGCGCCGGTCATCACCCACGCCAGGCCGCCCGCGGCGATGACGAAGGTGACGCCGGCCAGCAGCGGTCTGCCGCCATCCGACGGCATGTGGTGGGGCAGACCGACTTTCGGCAGAACTAGGCAGCAGTAGCCGATGATCGCGATCGTGATGGCGACCGTTATCCACTTCTGGGCGCGGATCACCAGGTGATAGCCGTAGACGGCGATCACTATCGTTGCGGCACCGGGTAATACGAGACCGAGCACGAGCAGGGTGGTGTCGCTCGCATCCGGAAAGACCCGGCTGGCAAGGGTTCTGGTCGCCGTCGCCGCGAGGAACAACGCGATGGCCTCCCAGCCGATGCAGGCCAGGTATGCCACCAGCGTTGGCAGCTTGTTACCGCTGTAGCCGAACGTCGCGCGGCTGAGGGTCATGGTCGGCGCCCCACCGCGGAGACCGGCAAGTGCGACGAATCCAACCAGCGGGTAGCCGATCGCCGTGCCGACGAGGATCGCGATGAGGGCGTTCTTCCAGGAGAGGCCGAGCGTGAGGACGAGCAGTCCGGAGGAGATGACGAAAGGATTGAGGTTGGCCGCCGCCCAGAGCCAGAAATGATGTCGCGGTATTCCGGAGCGCTCATCGTCGGCCGTGGATTCGATACCCTTGCGTTCGATCGTCGGTAGGGCGCGGCTACTTGACATCCTTATCGAACTCCCATGCTGTCTCGCGGCAATGTCTGGCCGGTGTCGTCAGCCAGCCTTTCGCTCGGCGACCACCAGCAGGAAGGTCGGTCGACGAAAATTATCCCGCCACCATGGATCGGCGGTGACCTGCTCGGGTGTCGGTCGCGGCTCCTGTATCGCGGTCAAGGAGAAATTGGCGTCGGTCAATGCGGACAGATAACTTTCGAGCGGACGCATCCAGACGGTGACCTGTGCGGGCGAGGACTCACCGGCGACTCGGAAGTTTTGGGTGAAGGAACGGACCTCGAAGTATTGATCGGACACCGATTCGTTGGTCGTATCGTCGTCGGTCGGCGTCCGATAGAAGCAGGGATGCAGCATCAGCACGACGAGTCTGCCGCCGGGTTTGAGAACACGCGCGAATTCGCCGAAAGCCGGTGCCGGATCGGGCAGATCGTTGACGAGATGATTGCAGACCACACAGTCGAAAGTGGCGCTGTCCAGCGGCAACGCGGTCACGCTTCCGTGATGGTAAACGATGTCGCGTCCCTCGTGATCGGCCGCGCCGCGTGCCGCCTCGACCAGTTCGGCGCACGCATCGATGCCGACGACCCGCGCATGACCGGAATCGAGTATGCGCGACAAATAACCTTCACCACACCCCGCGTCGAGAACCCGTTGGCCGGTACGGTCACCCACCGCCGCCAGCACCGCGCGATCGGTCAGATCGGTGCGGTATCGGTCGCGCCGCTCGCGGATGATCCGCGTCCAGAATTCGGCGTTCCGCTGGTAACTCCGACCTTCCAGAATTTCTGCACCCAGTTCCATCTCACTCCGCGGTCGGCAGCCCATATCACACAGTTTCCAACTGACTCAGCAGAGCGGGCGCCATCTTTTTGGTGGCGACCGTACTGCCTACCTCGATACGACCTCGCAATTCGGTCCTGATTTCGCCGGCCCGAAGTCCCAATGTCGGATCTCGCTGCAGCATGAGCGGGATGGCGACACTGACCAGATAATGGAGATAGGCATCGTTGGATGTGCCGATCTCATGGACGATACTTTCCGCGAAATTCCGCAAGAGCAGCGAACGGGGGACCGAGAAATCGGTCGTCACCGCGGCATCGCGGGTATAGGTTGGGAATGCCCATGATTCGACTATTGACAACAAAGTGTTCTGTTCGACATCTTTGCTGTAGCGTAGTGCCTCATCGGTATCTCCGGTTTGGATGATCCATCCCATCACCCCGCTACGATAAGGCATGACGGATCGCCGGTCCAGCGTTTTCGATTCGGAATCACGCATCAAGACCCCGGTGGCCTTGGCGATATGATGGACGAACGTCGCGTGCGCGATTATAGCGTGAAAGGAATTGCCGCGCTCGGCCAATCGCTCGGACATCTCCGATGATTTCCCGAGTAGCGGGTTGGTATCGGCGATGAGACTGATGTTCGCGTCGGTATTCCAGATGAACCCGAGCGCTTGGTCCTGCTCCCTGCCCCAGAACCGGGCCAGGCACGCCGCGGCGTTGCGATCGTCACCGCGCATGATGTAGAGGGCCGCCTCCAGCACGCTGCTGACCCACTGCTCCGGCATGTGTTCCATGGCGACCAGATACCGGAAGATGTCCTCGCGGACCCGAAGGCCCTCTTGCGCGAGGCTGTCGATCAACTCGCGCCGTCGCCGGGTCAGCGCGTAGTCGACCAGTAGCTCCGCGACGCCGGGGACCACGCCGATGATGGCCTGTAGCGTGCGTCCCCTGACTCGATCGAGCCACTTGGGCTCGGTCCATAATCGACTCACTGTGCTTTCATCGAGCCCGGCGAGGACAGCCACATCCGCGATGGTCATGCCCACGTCACCGGCGATCTCGGCCAACGTCTTGGAACTCAAGCCAAACTCCCCTCGACCGTCTGGTGCTCCACTCGCTGCGAACACCGTTAGCTTGCCGCAGAACTCGCTTGCGGTCCTGCTCGCACCCGACGGGTACAGAGGTTCTCGAGAGCCGGACGCCACCGATGCAGGGCTTGGCGCACGTCCGACCGGCAAACTATGGGTAGGCGTACCCACCGGTCGTGGGCGCAAAACGTCGTACGAGCGGCCGGATTCCGCCGCTGACGCAAGGCATCTCCCGTTCGAGCGACGCGCGGATGTCCTGTCCACAGGACGTAATTCGACCGCCGTCACCGATCACGCGCCTCGGCCTTGAATGAATTCCGCGGCGAGCTTAGCGTGGCAATACGTTTATCAGTCGCGATACCGTTTCGGCTCGGCGGCCATCTATTCGAGAGTTGGTTGAGCATTTGTTGTCTGGAATATCAGGGGGAATTCCTATGGGGACCCCTTCGTCGGAGACCTACGATACGGTCGGCATCGGTTTCGGCCCGTCCGGCCTTGCCCTGGCCATCGCGCTTGAAGAGCAGCAGAGCGCGGCATCGGCAGGCCAGGCCACCGTCGCCTTTTTCGAACGCAAGCCCGCATTCGGCTGGCATCAGAACATGCTGTTGCCGTCGACGAAGATGCAGGTGTCGTTTCTCAAAGACCTTGCCACGTTTCGTAATCCGACCTCGCGGTTCAGTTTCGTTTCCTATCTGCATGCGAAGGGCCGACTTGCGCAATTCGTGAACAATCAGGATTTCTATCCGACCCGCCGTGAGTTCCACGACTATCTGGAGTGGGCCGCGGCGATGGTGGCCGACCGGGTCACCTACGACGTGGACGCCACCGCGGTGCGGCTGCCCGAGGGCGATAAGCGCGCCGAGCACCTCGAGGTGGTGGTCCGCGATCGGAGCAGCGACGAATACCGGGTGGTCAATGCCCGCAACGTGGTGATCTCGACCGGCCTGGTGCCCGCCATGCCGCCGGGTATCGAACGCGGCGAACGCGTCTGGCACAGTTCGGAATTCATCGAACGCTTCGACGGCTGCGATCCCCGCGACCTGCGGCGGGTGGTGGTGGCCGGTGCCGGGCAGAGTGCGGCCGAGATCACCCGATTCCTCTACGACGCGCTGCCGCACGCCGACGTCTATGCCGTCATCCCGTCCTACGGCTACTCGATCGCCGACAGCACGCCGTTCGCGAATCAGGTCTTCGACCCGAACGCGGTCGACGACTACTACTTCGGCACCGACGAGTCCAGGGACGTGTTCTGGCGCTACCACCGCAACACCAACTATTCGGTGGTCGATGACGACGTGATCAGGGACCTGTTCCGGCGGGCCTACGACGACGAGGTCAGCCATGCGGAGCGGCTGCGGTTCCTGCGGTTGTCCAGGGTCGCTGGCATCCAGCGCAACGGTGTCGGCGCCCGGCTGTCGGTGCGGTCGCTGCTCGATGACACGACCAGGGGACTCGATGCCGATCTGCTGGTCTGCGCGACCGGCTACCAGCCCATGCAACCGTCGGGGCTGCTGCGCGAGCTGGACGGTCAGCTGCAGCGCGACGGCGACGGCAGCTATCGGGTGGCGCGGGACTACCGGCTGATCGGCGATCTCGAACTGCCCGGCGGGATCTACCTACAGGGCGGCACCGAACAATCCCACGGGCTTTCGGCGTCCTTGCTGTCCAATATCGCCGTGCGCAGTGGCGAGATCGCCGAATCCATGCTGAGCCGACGGGTTGGTCAGGAACTCGTCGCTATCGATCTCGGGAGCTGATTCATGTCCATCGTCGCGTCCCGGCTCGGCCTCGGCCCGCTGCCCGCCTTCCTCGATCCGCCATCGCGTCGGCCGGTGCAACGGGTGCCGGTGACCGGCGGCGCGCACATGTGGCTGGTCACCGAGTACGCGCTAGGGCGAATGGTGTTGTCCGACAAACGGTTCAGCCGGGCCGCGGCGGCGCGGCCGGAGGCGCCGAAATGGCATGCGGTCAACCCGTCGCCGAATTCGATCATGAGCATGGACGGCGCCGAGCACGCCAGGCTGCGCCGCATCGCCGCGGCCGCCTTCACCGCCAAGCGGGTGGCCGAGCTGGCGCCGTTCATCGAGCGGACCGCCGACGAACTCCTGGATACGCTCGCGGCCGGTGGGCGACCCGCCGACCTGGTTTCCGGGTACACCGCGCCGCTGCCCGTGGCCACACTCGGAGCCTTGCTCGGGGTGCCTGCCGCGGATCGGCCGCGCTTCGAGGATTCGGTCGTCGCGCTGTTCGGCGTGGCCGAGCCCGTCCCCGACGGCGAAATCCACCGAGCCAGGCACGAATTGATCCTTGTCGACTACATGTCCTCGCTGATCAGCCGGAAGCGGCGGGAACCACAGGACGACTTCCTGAGCGTGCTGATCCGCGCCAATGACGGCGGCACGCTGTCGCAGGCCGAACTGATCAATTTCGGACTGGCGCTGTTGATGGCGGGATACGAGACCACCGCGGGCCAGTTGAGCATGTCCGTGCTCGCGTTGCTGTCCGGCGGAACAACCTGGGATGCGGTGGACGAGAAGACCATCGAGGAGTTGATCCGCACCACACCGACGACCCCGGTGAGCTTCCCCCGGGTGGCCGTCGAGGATGTGCCATTGGGGGAGACGGTGATTCGCGCGGGCGAGGCGGTGATCGTGTCGCTGGTGCACTGTAACCACGACGACAGCGTGTTCGCCGAACCGGACCCGGTCGGCGGGCGGCGTCCGGCACAGCACCTCACCTTCGGGCACGGCGTGCATCACTGCCTCGGTGCTCCGCTGGCCCGATTGCAGCTGAAGATCGCCCTGCCCCGGCTGTGGCAGCGGTTTCCTGGGTTGCGGCTTGCCGAGGGCGCCGGGTCGGTGCGGTGGAAGGACGGCCTGGTGACCCGAGGCCTGGCCCGGCTCGACGTCACATGTTGAGCGGGAAATCGCAAGGAACGCAAGGAAGTCGAGGAGATCGGGTGACTGACGTCGTACGGGCCGCCGAGTTACGCGAAGCGGTGCTGACCGAGGTCGGCGCGATGCTGGACGGCGCGTTCGACGCGTCGGCAACGTTCGCGGAGTTGGGCATCGATTCGCTGCGGGCGACGGCGCTGCGCAACCGGCTGGTCGCGACCACCGGCGTGCGACTGCCGGTGGCCGTGGTGTTCGATCACCCGACTCCCGCCGCACTGAGTGAGCACCTGGCCGCGCAGGCCGCGGCCGAGGCGGTAGCCGAGACGGTGGCGCCGCCGATGAGCGATGAACCGGTCGCGATCGTGGCGATGGCCTGCCGGTATCCGGGCGGGGTCCGATCGCCGGAAGACCTGTGGCGCTTGGTCATCGACGGCGTGGACGCGGTGTCGGAGTTTCCGGACAATCGTGGCTGGGACCTGTCGGCCCTGTTCGACGAATCGGGCGGCGCGGGGACCAGTCACCAGCGGGCGGCCGGGTTCCTGACCGAGGCCGACCGCTTCGACGCGGGGTTCTTCGGTCTCGCACCGCGTGAAGCGCTGGCCATGGATCCGCAGCAGCGGTTGGTGCTCGAATGCGTGTGGGAGACCTTCGAGCGTGCCGGAGTCGATCCGATGTCGTTGCGCGGCAGCCGAACCGGGGTGTTCGTCGGTGCGATGGCTCAGGAGTACGGGCCGCGTTGGATGGCGGCGGGGGAGTCGGGCGGGTATGCGTTCACCGGCAATACCGCCAGCGTGATGTCGGGGCGGGTGGCCTATACCTTCGGTTTCGAGGGGCCCGCGGTCACGCTGGACACCGCGTGCTCGTCGTCGCTGGTTGCCATCCACACCGCCCGCCGCGCACTGCAAACGGGGGACTGCGAGCTGGCGGTCGCCGGTGGGGTGACAGTGATGTCGTCGGCGGGCATGTTCACCGAATTCTCCCGGCTCGGCGCATTGTCGGCGGACGGACGCTGCCGGGCCTTCGCGGCGGCGTCCGATGGCTTCGGCCTCGGCGAAGGCGCCGGTGTCGTGCTGCTGGAGCGACTCTCGGACGCGCTGCGGGCGGGGCATCCGGTGCTTGCGGTGCTGCGTGGGTCGGCGATCAATCAAGACGGCGCGAGCAACGGGCTGACCGCTCCGAGCGGACCGGCCCAGCGACGCCTCATCCACCAGGCCCTGCGATCCGGCGGCGTGACCGCGGCCGAGGTCGACGCCGTCGAGGCGCACGGCACCGGGACCACGCTCGGCGATCCGATCGAGGCCGAGGCGCTGCTCGCCACCTATGGGCGAGACAGGGAGCGGCCGCTGTGGCTCGGGTCGCTGAAATCCAATATCGGGCATGCCCAGGCGGCCGCCGGAGTGGGCGGGGTCATCAAAATGGTGATGGCGCTGCGCCACGAGCTGCTGCCGCCGACCCTGCACGTGAACGAGCCGACGCCGCACGTGGATTGGGCGTCCGGAGCGATTCGCCTGCTGACCGAGCCGGTCGCCTGGCCGCGGCAAGAGCGGCCGCGCCTGGCCGGTGTGTCCTCGTTCGGGGTGTCCGGCACCAACGCGCACGCCATCGTGGAACAAGCCCCGATTGTCGCACCCGCCAAGGCCCGGGTGCGGCTGCCGCTGCTGGTGTCGGCGAAAACCGAAGCGGCCCTGCGTGATCGGGCACAGCAAGTGCGCACGCTGCTGGAGACTCGACCGGATATCGAGATCGCCGCTGTGGCAACAGCTTTGGCGACTACCCGGACGCACTTCGCGCATCGCGCGGTCATCACCGATACCGAGGACCCGCGTGATCTGCTTCGCTTGCTGGCCGACGGGGATACCGATCCACGGATACTGACCGGCGCCGCCGAGGAATACGGCCGCACGGTCTTCGTCTTTCCAGGCCAGGGCGCGCAATGGATGCGGATGGGCCGCCGATTGGCCGCTGTCTCACCGGTTTTCGCGAGTCACCTGCGCGCGTGCGCGGACGCGCTGCGCCCGCATATCGGCTGCGATGTGGTCGAGGTGCTCGAGCGCGAACAGGCCGAGGAGTTGGCGCGGGTCGAACTCGTGCAGCCGATCCTGTTCGCGGTCATGGTGAGCCTGGCGCGGTGGTGGGAGGCGTACGGGGTGCGGCCGGACGCGGTGATCGGTCACTCACAGGGCGAGATCGCCGCCGCGCATATCGCGGGCGCGTTGACCTTGGCCGATGCCGCCTTCGTCAGCGCCGTGCGGGCCAAGGCGCTGACAAGCCTGTCCGGCACCGGAACCATGGGATCGGTGCCGCTGCCGCACGAGCAGGTGCGCGCGGCGCTCGCCGAGCACCCCGGTGTGTACGTGGCATGCGTGAACAGCCCTGTACAGACGGTTGTTTCGGGCGATCGGGCCACCGTCGAGGAACTGATCGGGCGCTGGCAGGATGCCGGGGTGAACGCCAAAGCCATTGCGGTGGACTACGCCTCGCACTGCCCGCACGTGGACGGGATCCGCGACGAGCTGCTGACCGCCCTGGCCGAGGTGACGCCGATGCCGTCGACGGTGGCGTTCCATTCCTCGGTGGACGGCAAGGCGATCGACACCACCGAGCTGACGGCGGAGTACTGGTGGCGGAATCTGCGCGAGCCGGTTCAGCTGGACGCGACCGTGCGCGGGCTGCTTGCCTCCGGGCATCGCACCTTCATCGAAGCGAGCCCGCATCCGGTGCTGACCATCGCGGTCGAGCAGATCGCCGAAACCGTGCCCGACATCCGGGTTTCCACGCTGGCCACGATGCACCGCGATCGGGACACGCTCGCGGACAGCTATGAGACGCTCGGCCAGGCGCACAGCGCGGGCCGATCCGTCGACTGGGCCGCGGTGCATCGCGACCTGTCGGGCGCGGTGGCGCGGACGGTTTTCGTCTATCCAGGCCACGGTTCGCAGTGGGTGGGTATGGGACGCGAGTTGTACTCGGCCGCACCGATTTTCGCGCGCCACGT
This sequence comes from Nocardia sp. NBC_01499, assembly GCF_045040275.1. Lineage (NCBI taxonomy): Bacteria > Bacillati > Actinomycetota > Actinomycetes > Mycobacteriales > Nocardiaceae > Nocardia > Nocardia sp. NBC_01499. The sequence continues at coordinate 9,665,561 of NZ_CP109426.1, forward strand.
ACGGGAGTGCGCGGATGCGCTCGGCGCCCACCTCGACTGGGATGTCGTGGAGATGCTGCGGCACGGGCAGGCCGAGGATTTCGAGCGGGACGAGATCGTGCAGCCGCTGATGTTCGCGGTCATGGTGGGTCTGACGCGCCTCTGGCAGGCACACGGCGTGCGGCCCGACGCGGTGGCCGGTCATTCGATCGGCGAGATCGTGGCTGCGCATATCGCGGGCGCGCTGACCCTGGCCGACGCGGCGGCGGTCAGTGCGGCGATGGCCAAGGCCATGGGCAGCGTCGGCGGAACCATGGGTTCGGTGCCGCTGCCCGAGGACCAGGTACAGCAGCGGTTGGCCGACTACCCGGACGTGTCGATCGGTTGTCTGAACAGTCCGACCCAGACCGTCGTATCGGGTCCGCGCGCGATGGTGGAGGAGTTGGTCGCGCGTTGGCGCGCCGAGGGAGTGAACGCCAAAACGGTCGCCATCAATTGCGCCGCGCACACCCCGCATCTCGAGGCGGCGCGCGACGAACTGCTCGCGGCGCTGGCCCGGGTGACGCCCGGACCATCGACGATCCCGTTCTACTCCTCGGTGGATGGCGAGCCGATCGACACCACCCGGCTGACGGCGGAGTACTGGTGGCGGAACGTGCGCCAGCCGGTTCGGTGGGCAGCGGCGGTGCACGATCTGGTCACGCACGGGCACAGCCGGTTCATCGAGGTCGGCGCCCATCCGGTGCTGACCGTCACCGTCGAGCAGATCGCCGAAACTGTGCCGGGAAGCCGGGTCGGCACCGTCGCGACCGCGCATCGTGGGCACGACGGGCTCGACGATTTCTACGCCGCACTCACCAGGGCCGACGCGGTAGAGATTCCGGCGGCCACGGTGCCACGGGTCGATCTGCCCACGTATCCGTTTCAGCGGCAACGCTTCTGGCTCACCGAGCCGAAGCAATCCGGGCAGGGCCATCCGCTGCTGCCGACCCGCACCGCGCCCGCCGGGCGTGACGAATTCATCTGGGGCGGGACCATCGACGTGGACGACCAGCCCTGGCTTCGCGATCACGTCGTCGACGGGACGGTGCTGCTGCCTGGCACGTTGTTCCTGGCCGCGGCCGCGTACGCGGCGAACGCCATCGGGTACGCGGGCGTCGACGAACTCACCCTGCAGGCACCGGCGGTGTTGAGCGGTCCGCTGGAACTACAGGTCATCGTCGGGCCACTCGAGGACGGCGGCAGGCGTCCGGTGGCCGTGCATTCCCGGCCCGCCGCGAAGGACGCGGGCTCCGGCGAGACATGGCGGACGAATGCGATAGGTCAGCTGTCGCAACAGGATACGAGCGTCGCTGTCCCGGGGCCCGAGGTGTGGCCGCCGACCGGGCAGCCGGTCTCCGTCGACGAGATCTACGACGCCCTGGCGGATCTCGGCTACGAGTACGGCCCGGCCTTTCAAGGTATTCGGGGTGTTTGGCGGGCGGATCGTTCGGTCTACCTGTCGCTCGAGCTGCCCGAGGGAGTCGAAACACGCGGCTACGACGTGCATCCGGCGCTGCTCGACGCGGCGATTCAGGTGGCCGCGCTCGACGCGGCGACTTCGGCCGGGCGAATATGCCTGCCGTTCACCTGGACCGGGGTGCGGGTGGCCGCGACGACGTCGACCGCGCTGCGTGCCCGCCTCACGTTCGTCCGCGACGACATGGTGTCGGTCGCGGTGTGGGACGAGCAGGGTCGTCCGGTGCTCACCGGCGACGAGCTGAGCCTGCGGCCACTACCCGCACAGCATGCTGACGGACCGTCGGAGGCGGTGCGGCGCAACCTCTTCCGGGTCAACTGGGAGCCACTGCCGGCGGCGTCGGGAACCCCGGTGCGCGATATCGCCGTCGTCGGCGGGCCGGTGGGTCTTGCGGGGTTGGCCGATGTCACGACCGTCGCGGACCTGGCCGCGCTGGGCGAACTGATCGACGCCGGTGCGATACGGGCGCCACGGACCGTACTGGTTCCGCTGCTCACCTCGGCGGAATCCGAAAATGACTCGACCACAACGCTTCCCGAGGACAGCGCCGCGGGATTACATGCCGCGCTGAGCCTGATTCAGCAGTGGCTCGCCGACCAGCGGTTCGCCGGCAGCCAGCTGATGTTCCTGACCGGTGGCGCCGTCGGCGTCGTCGACGAACCCCTCGACCTTCGCCGAGCGCCGCTCTGGGGCCTGGTGCGGTCCGCACAATCGGAGCATCCGGATCGGTTCGTCCTGCTCGACGTGGACGAGTCCCTCACCTGGCCCGCGCTCGCCAGGGCCATCGACAGCGGCGAACCCGAACTCGCCGTGCGCGAAAACCAGGTCCTGATACCACGATTGGCTCGGTATCTGCCCACCGCGGACCGCACGTCGCCGTTCGACCGCGATACCGGTGTCCTCATCACCGGCGGGCTTGGCGCGCTCGGTGTGCTTGTCGCCAAGGATCTGGTGCGGCGCCACGGCGTGCGCCGACTGATCCTGGTCGGGCGTGGTGGACCGGGTAGTCCGCACGCGGACAAGGTCATTGCCGAACTCGCGGACCTCGGCGCGATGGCCGAGGTGCACGCCTGCGATGTGGCGGACCGGAACGCGTTGGCGCAGTTGCTGACCGAAGTATGCGCGCGCGGGCCGCTCGGCGCGGTCGTGCACGCCGCCGGGGTACTGCGTGACGCCACCGTGCAGCGGCTGACGCCGGATCTGCTCGACGATGTCCTGCGGCCCAAGGTGACCGCCGCCTGGAACCTGCACGAACTCACCCGCGACCTGCCGCTGCGCGCGTTCATCCTGTTCTCGTCGATCGCCGCCACCCTCGGCAATGCCGGTCAGGCGAATTACGCGGCGGCCAATACCTTCCTCGACGCGCTGGCGCAGCACCGCCGTCACCTCGGCCTGCCCGCCGGTGCGTACGCGTGGGGCGTGTGGGCGGTCGACGACGGGATGGTCGGCGGGCTCGGCGAGGCGGATCTGCGCAGGCTGGCCCGCGCCGGATGGCTGCCGATCAACCCGCAGGACGGACTCGACCTCTTCGACGCCGCCGCGGCGGACGAGGCACCGGCGGTGGTCGCGGCCCGGTTCGATCTGGCGGCGCTGCGGCAGCGCCGAGGGCTGCGGCCGATCTTCGCCGGGCTGGTCCGCCGCTCCGCGCGGCACCAGGGTGGTGCCGCCGACGACAGCTCCTCGTGGGTGCGCCGCGTCCGGGAGCATCCGGCCGATCGGCGGTCGGCGGTGGTGCTGCGGGCGGTGCTCGCCGAGGCCGCGACCGTGGCGGGCGGCGAACTCGCCGATCCGTCGATGTCGTTCCGTGACTCGGGATTCGGTTCGCTGATGGCGGTGGAGCTGCGCAATCGGCTTGCCTCGGTGACCGGTCTTCGACTGTCGTCGACGGTGGTGTTCGACTACCCGACGCCGGCCGAGTTGAGCGAACACCTACTGTCGTTGATCGGCGACGCGCCGGTGACGACGACGGAAACCGTTGCCGCTCAGACCAACACGCCTCCGTCGGAGGATCCGATCGCGATCGTCGCGATGGCATGCCGATATCCGGGCGGCGTCCGGTCGCCGGAGGATCTGTGGCGACTGGTGGCCGACGGCGTTGACGCGGTCGGGGAGTTCCCGGCCGACCGCGGCTGGGATCTGAGCACACTGTTCGATGACGGAGTCGGCTCCAGTTCGGCCAGGCAAGGCGGTTTCGTCGACGGGGTCGACCGCTTCGACGCGGCGTTCTTCGGTGTGTCACCGCGTGAGGCGGCGGCCATGGACCCGCAGCAGCGACTCGTCCTGGAAACGGCGTGGGAGGTGCTGGAACGCGCCCACATCGTGCCGGATTCGCTGCGCGGAACGCAGACCGGCGTGTTCATCGGCGCGGTCGCCAGCGATTACGGGCCGCGCCTGCACGAACCGACCAGGGAGTCCGCCGGATACCTGCTGACCGGGACGTCCGGCAGCGTGCTTTCGGGCCGAGTCGCCTACTCGCTCGGCCTGGAGGGTCCGGCGATCACGGTGGATACGGCATGCTCCTCCTCGCTGGTGGCGCTGCATCTGGCCGCCCAGGCGCTGCGATCGGGCGAATGCTCGCTGGCCTTGGCCGGTGGCGTGACCATCATGTCGTCGCCGGGCTTGTTCGCCGAATTCTCCCGCCAGCAGGGCTTGGCGGCCGACGGCCGATGCCGGGCCTTCGCCGCCGAGGCCGACGGCACCGGATGGGGCGAAGGCGTCGGCCTGCTGCTCGTCGAAAGGCTCTCGCGGGCACAGTGTTTCGGACATCCGGTGCTTGCCGTGCTGCGGGGCTCGGCGATCAATCAGGACGGCGCCAGCAACGGTCTGACCGCACCGAACGGGCTGGCGCAGCAGCGAGTCATCGCACAGGCACTGGCGTCGGCCGGACTGCGCGCCGCCGACGTGGACGCGGTCGAAGCGCACGGCACCGGCACCCGATTGGGTGACCCGATCGAGGCGCAGGCCGTACAGGCCGCCTACGGTCGCGATCGTGACCGGCCGTTGTGGCTCGGCTCGCTGAAATCCAATATCGGGCACGCGCAGGCGGCGGCGGGGGTCGGTGGCGTCATCAAAATGGTGATGGCACTGCGACATCGACTGCTGCCCAAGACCTTGCACGTCAGCGCGCCGACGCCGCATGTGGATTGGGAGGCGGCGGCGGTGCGGCTGCTCACCGAGCCGGTGGCCTGGACCGGCGAGGAGCGGGTGCGTCGCGCGGCGGTCTCGTCGTTCGGCATTTCCGGCACCAACGCGCATGTGCTCATCGAGCAGGCGCCGCACGTCGACACTCCACGTGCGGATGACCAACGACCGTCGGTGCCGCTGCCAATGCTGTTGTCCGCCAAGACAGATACCGCGTTACGGCAGCAGGCCCGGCAGTTGCACGACCTGCTCGACGCGCAGCCGGATATCGACATGTCCGATGTGGCAACAACATTGGCGACCGCGCGTACCCACTTCACCCATCGAGTGGCGCTCACCGCCGCCGACCGAACCGAACTCGTCGAGCACCTGGCGGCGTTGACCGAGCACGGCGCCGGTGACCCGCCGGTCCGCGGCAATCGGCGCACCCCGGTAACGGTCATGTTCGCCGGGCAGGGCACGCAGCGACCAGGGATGGGCGCGGAACTGTATGCCGAGTTCCCTGTCTTCGCCGAGGTATTCGATCAGGCGTGTGCGGCATTCGACCCGCACCTCGATCATCACCTCGCGGAAATCGTGTTCGCCGAACGGGATTCGGCCGAGGCGGCGCTGCTGCGCGATACCGCCTACGCGCAGCCCGCGCTGTTCGCCTTCGAGGTGGCGCTCTACCGCCTCGGCCATGCGTGGGGGCTGCGGCCGGACACAGTCATCGGCCATTCGATCGGTGAACTGGTGGCCGCGCACGTGGCCGACGTGCTGACCCTCGAGGATGCGGCGACACTGGTGGCGGCGCGCGGCAGGCTGATGGGATCGGCCCCCGGGACCGGTGCCATGGTGTCGGTCCGGGCCGGAATGGCCGTCGTGCAACAGGCTTTGGCGGAGGTGGCCGACCAGGCCGGTATCGCGGCCGTCAACGGCGACCGGTCCATCGTCATCTCCGGCACGGCCGATGTCGTCACCGCCATCGCACAGCGGTTGGGAGAGCAGGGTTTCCAGACCTCCGTGCTCGACGTGAGTCACGCGTTCCACTCCCCGCTGATGGATCCCGTTGTCGCCGAATTCGAACGCGTCGCCGCTGGCTTGACCTATCACCCGCCGCAACTGCGGATCATCTCCAATGTCACCGGCCGGGTCGTCGGGAGTTCGGAGCCGATGGATGCCAGGTACTGGGTGCAGCATCTGCGCGAACCGGTGCTGTTCGGCGCCGGCATCCGCGCGGCCGAGGCCGCCGGTGCCACCGGATTCATCGAAATCGGGCCGGACGGCACCCTTTCCGGGTTGGCCACGGCCGCACTGCGGGAACACGACGTGGTCGTGGTGCCATTGCAGCGTCGCGAACGCCCGCAGGCGCGCACGCTGCTCGCCGCGATCGCGCACGCGCATATCGCCGGAATCGATATCGACTGGCAGCAGGTTGTCACTGGCTGGCACGGGCGGCGAATTCCGGTGCCAACCTATCCATTCCAGGGCAGTCGATACTGGCTGGAGTCCGGCTCCGCGTCGGTGCGTGGCCCGCGCGAGCACCCGATCCTCGGTGCGGCCGTCGATGTTCCCGACACCGATCGGATCGTCTGGTCCGGGGAGGTCTCGCTGCGGGATCACCCGTGGCTGGCCGCCCATGTGGTCGGGGGACGGGTGATCCTGCCCGGCTCGGCGTACGTGGACCTGGCCGACCATGCCGCCACCGCGACCGGCCGCCACGGGGTGGCCGAGCTGGCCATCGAACGGCCGCTGCCGATTCCGTCCAGCGCGTCCGTGCCGTTGCGGGTCGTCGTGCACGGCGATGCCACGAAATCGGTTGCCATCTATGCGAAGTCGGATGACGACTGGGTGCGGCACGCGAGCGGCACCCTAGCGGCCGCCGCGCCGCCGCCCGGTGCTGACGCTGCGTGGCAACCGGATTCGGCGCCGGTGCGCCGCGACGAGATCTATCGCGGGCTCGCCGCGCACGGCCTGGCCTACGGTCCGGAGCTGCGTGCCGTCACCGCCATGTGGCGCGATGGCACCGACATCTGCGCCGAGGTCGAACTGCCTGGACTCTGGCCGCCGGATCCGTATGGTCTGCATCCGGCCCTATTGGACGCCGCGCTGCATGCCATCGAGGCCGCCGAGGTGATCTGGACCTCCGGCGCCGGTGTGGTCCGGCTGCCATTCGTCTGGACCGGCTATCACCGGTATGCCCGCGTCGGAACGCAGGTTCGCGTCCGAATCGCGCGGCGTGGGCCCGACGACTACCGGTTGGAATTGCGCGACACCACGAATGCCGTTGTCGCGACGATCGATTCGCTGATTCTCGCGCCCGCGACCGGACAACCGGCCCGACCGGCGACGGCCGCGCTGCGCGAGTGGGCCTGCACACCCGTCGCCGATAGCGCCGACCCCGGCAGTGCGCCGAGGGCGGTGGTGATCACCAAATCCGGCGGTGACGCGGTCGCCAGGCTGAGCGAATCGCTGCGCGCCGAAATCCACGCCGACGTGACCGGGCTGCTCTCGGCACTCGGCGACAACGGCCGCGGCCTGCCCGACCGCATCGTGGTGCCGTACACCGTCGACGGCCGCGCGGTGGCGGAGCTGCTCACCGAATTGCGGGATCAGGTCCAACAGGTGCTCGACGCACCGGAATTGGCCCGCTGCCGCGTTACCGTCCTCACCCGCGACGCGCTCGGTACCGGCGAGACCAGGGTAGTGCCCGCGGCCCGCGCGGCATGGGGTCTGATTCGCGCCCTGCGCGGCGAACACGGGCGGCTCGCGCTGGTCGACGAGGACGGCGGCGAGGCCTCGGCACTGGCGCTGCCTCGTGCCATCGGCAGCGACGAACCCGAAGTGATCCTGCGCGACGGGCAGCCGCACCGCACCGAACTTGTCGACTATTCCGCTGCGGCACTGGAGATTCCGCCGGATCCGTACTGGCGGCTCGACTACGCCGGGGTTGGTTCGCCTGATGGCATCCATACCGTCGTCGCACCGTCATCGGGGCGCCGACTGCAACCCAACGAGGTGCGGGTCGCACTGCACACCGTCGGACTGAACTTCCGCGACGTGCTGACCACCCTCGGCGTGGTCTCGCCGCGCGCGGGCACGCCGGAGGATTCGGTCGTGCAGAACGTCGAGGGCGCCGGAGTGGTCCTTGCGATCGGGGCAGAGGTGGACCGGCTTCGCGTCGGCGATCGGGTGATGGGCCTGGTCGACGTGATGAGCCCGGTGGCGGTCGGCGATCACCGGCTGCTGACGCGGATACCCGACGGCTGGTCGTTCGCCGAGGCCGCCTCGGTGCCGATCGCCTTCCTCACCGCCTACTACGGCCTGAACAGGCTGGCCGGGCTCACCGCGGGGGAACGTGTCCTTGTGCACACCGCCACCGGAGCCGTCGGCATGGCGGCCATTCAGGTGGCCCGTCACCTGGGCGCGGACGTCTTCGCCACCGCAAGTCCGGGTAAGTGGGAAACGCTGCGCGCGTGGGAAATACCCGACGATCACATCGCCTCCTCCAGGGACGGCGCCTTCGAGGACCGGTTCCGGGCGAACTCGCCTGGGCATCCCGCCGTGGATGTGGTGCTGAACTCCCTGGCCGGGCCGTTGACCGACGCCTCGCTGCGCCTGCTTGCCCCCGGCGGCCGGTTCCTCGACATGGGCAAGACCGATGCCCGTGACCCGAGGGAGGTCGCCGCCCGCTACGACGGTGTCACCTACGCGCAGTTCGACATTCGCGACCCGGGACCCGACGGTGTCCGGGCCATGCTCGACGAACTCCTCGACCTGTTCGACGCCGGGGTCCTCACGCCGATCCCGACCACCGTCCAGCACGTCACCGAGGCGCCACAGGTGTTCCGGCACATGGCCGAGGCGCGGCATATCGGCAAACTGATACTGCGCATGCGGGATTGGCCGACCGATCGAGCGGTGCTGCTCACCACCGGGCCGGGTACGTCGTCGATCGCTCGCCATCTTGTCGGCGCCCACGGGGTGCGTACGCTGGTGCTCGTCGGCGAGGCCGACCCGGAGCTTGTTCAGGAACTGCGCGCACAAGGTGCCCAGATCGTCATTCGCAACGATGATTTGGGTAGCCGAGCGGCGGTGGCGGCACTGCTGGCCGATCTCGATCGGGACGACATCCGGCTGGGTGGCGTCGTCCACAACGTTGAAACAGACTCGCCTGCGATGGGGTTCGATAACGCATGGCAAGCGAAGGCGCTTGCTGCGGCACACTTGGACGAACTGACGAAACCTCTCGACCTGTCGGCGTTCGTCACTGCCACGTCCAGCCCCGGCCCGGCCGTCGATGCGGCCGTGAACGCCTACCTGGACGGCCTTGCCCAACTGCGTAACGCGCGATCCCTGCCAGGCGTCGCGATCACCTGGGAACCGGACGGCGAGACCATCACCGAGGACCGCCTGGTGCGTCTGTTCGATCGTGCCGTCGCCCGGGGCACCGGAGCGCTGATCGCGGCCGACACCAACGTTCTCGCCCCGCGAAGCCAAGCGGCGGCACCGCAATGCACGGTGCCAGCGGCGGAACCTGTTGCTGCGCACAATGACTCGGGGGATGGGCTACTACGGCTGGTCCGCACCGCGGCGGCCGAGGTGCTCGGCATGCGGTCACCGGACGCGATCGAACCGGGGGCGCAATTCCGCGAACTCGGACTCGACTCCCTCGGCGCGATCGAGCTGCGCGACAAGGTGTCTCAGGCCACCGGCGTACCGCTGCCCGCGACATTGATCTTCGACTTCCCGACCCCGCAGGACCTGGTCGATCACCTGCGTAGCCAGCCGACCGGAGCAGAAGGGATAGCGTGATGCGCGCAAACGGATGGACCACCGTCTTCCATCGGAAACCGGACGCACGATATCGGGTGCTGTACTTCCCGCACGCCGGAGGTTCGGCCGGTTCCGCGATGCCGCTGTCGGCGGCCGCGCCGCCGCACGTCGAGGTCGTCGCGATCCAGTATCCCGGCAGGCAGTGGCGCCAGGCCGAACCGGCGGCCACCGACATCACGGCGATGGCGGGCGAGGTCGCCGAGGCACTGACGACCCTGGACGACAAACCCACCGTGATCCTCGGCCACAGCATGGGCGCGATCGTCGGTTTCGAGGTCGCCCGGCTGCTCGAGATCGCCGAACCAGGCTTGGTCACCCGGCTTTTCGCCTCCGGCAGCAACGCGCCATCGCGCCCGCGCCGCCTGCTGTTGAGCGCTGGCGCGAGCGACGACGAGCTGGTCGACGAGATGCGGCTGATGGGCGGCACCGTCGACGCGTTGTTCGCCGACCCGGATGTGTTGCGGCTCAGCCTGTCCGCGCTGCGCGACGACTATCAGGCGATGGCGGCTTACCGCTGTGCACCGGATACCAGGGTCTCGGTACCGATCACCGCACTGCTCGGCCGCGACGACCCGGCCACCGACCACGCCGACGCCGCCGCCTGGCAGACGCATACCACCGAAAGCTTCGCCCTGCGCGAATTCCCCGGCGGCCATTTCTATTTGAGCCAGTGCCGATGCGAGGTGCTCGACGCTGTCGTCGACCACTTCGCGCTGCTCGCTGGCGCCGAGTGAGGGAGAGGTCATGGCGTACGGCGATCTGACCGGCGAAATCTATCGGGCCGGTGTCTCTGGCACGCGGCCGGAGTTGCCCACCGACCCAACCAAGTTGGCCGCGGCCGCACGTAACGTGCTGTCGGCGGAGGTGTTCGGATACATCGCGGGCGCGGCGGGCACCGAAGCAACGGCGGCCGCCAACCGGGCCGCCTTCGAGCGCTGGCGGCTGCTGCCGCGGATCCTGCGCGATGTACGCGAGCGCGACCTCACGGTCGACCTGTTCGGGCACACGCTGCCCGCACCGGTGCTGCTGGCGCCGGTCGGCTCGCAAGGACTGGTTCATCCGGCGGGAGAGGTCGAAAGTGTCCTTGCCGCACAAACACTCGGGTTGCCGTTCGTGCTGTCCACCGTCAGCTCGGTGGGCCTGGAGGAGGTCGCGGCGGCCGCGCCGACGGCGGCTCGCTGGTTCCAGCTGTACGTCCCGTCCGACCGGGACGTGGCCACCTCGCTGGTCGGGCGCGCCGAGGCCGCCGGATACGGTGCCATCGTCGTCACGGTCGATACACCGGTGGTCGGCTATCGCCCCACCGATCTCGACAACGCCTTCCTGCCGGTGCTGCACGGGCACGGCGCGGTGAATATCGCCGACGACCCGGTCTTCCTGGCCGGCCTGCCCGAGTACGCCGACCACGGCGCCGTCATGGCCCGCTGGTCGCAGGTCTTCGCCAACCCAGGACTGTCCTGGGACGATATCGGCTGGCTGCGCGGGCAGACCCGGCTGCCGATCCTGCTCAAAGGCGTGCTGCATCCGCGAGATGCCAAGCAGGCCACGGCTATCGGTGTCGACGGCGTGATCGTGTCAACGCACGGCGGGCGGCAGGTGGACGGCACCATCGCCGCCCTCGACGCGCTACCCGACATCCGCGCCGAGGTCGGCGGCGACTTCCCGGTGCTGTTCGACTCCGGCGTGCGCTCGGGCGTCGATGTGCTCAAGGCCCTGGCCCTCGGCGCGGACGCGGTCCTCTACGGTCGGCCGTACATCTACGGGTTGGCGCTGGCCGGTCGTCAGGGCGTCGAACACGTAGTGCGTTGCCTGCTCGCCGAATTCGATCTTGCGCTGGCCACCGCCGGTTACCGCGCGATCGATGAGCTGACCGAAGAAGCGTTGCGGCACAGTATCTGATAGACAACGTGATAGCGGGTCGGTCCACGGACCGACCCGCTATCACGTTTGGCTCAGTCCGGCTTCTTCGCCAAGATGATCCTGGCCTCCGGCAGTTCGGGCCGAATGACCTGCCGCACTTCGAAACCGGCGTCGGTGAAGGCCCGCCGCCAGCCGTCTTCGGTCAGGAGTTTCTGCTCCATCAGCGCCTGGGTGAGCGCGTACTCCGGGGTGAACAGCTCGGGGCTGTCCTGCTCGAACTCGGGCGGCCCGACCTCGGCGGTGAGCATGTGCGCGCCCTTGGGCAGGCTCTCCTGGATCTGGCGCAGGTAGGCGACGAGCACGTCGTATCCGTGCTCTAGGACCTCGTGCAGGAAGAAGAAGGTGATCACCAGGTCGATGTCGTCGATGCCAGGCACGGCCTTCAGGTTGCCCGCATCGGCTTCGATGATCTTGATCCGGTCGCTGAGTCCCGCCTTCGACACCTCACGTTCGGCCTCGGCACAGGCGTCCGGGCTGATGTCGACGCCCATGCCGGCCACGCCGACCTCCTGGCACAGCGAGATCAGATAGTGGCCGTTGCCGCAGCCGAGATCGGCGATGTGGTGGAACTCGAACTCGCGCACCACGTCGGCGACATGCGGCCAGAGATCCTGCTTGCCGATGATCGCGGAGCCGACCGCCACCCACCTGACGTTGCGGTCGATGTCCTTGCCGAAGGTCTGCTTGTCGGTGAGCAGATCCGCGAACGAGGTCAGTGCCTCGCCGTAACCGCCGGTCAGCCACACCAGGTAGCCGCGATCGGCGTGCACGGCGCGGCCGAACTCGGTCAGTTGGTAGAGGTCGCCACCGTCGGTGCTGACGATGTCGCGCTGAGCGAGGTACTCGAGCGTCGCCTTGGTGAGGAATTTGTTCGAGCCGACATCGCTTGGCCGCAAGCCGGTGGTCGCCAGGTCGGTCAGCACCCCGGCCGACTCCAGCGCGGCGAACAGCGAGCACATGAGGTAGCCCTGCATGTAGTCGAAGACACGCCGATCGGTGCCCACAGTTGTTGTCGCCGAAGGTTCGTTCGACATATTGCCTCTCCTTATCGTGCGGTGAAATGGTGGTCTTCGGCCTGATACACCGAAAGCCGCTGCCGGACCTCGTCGAGGGTTTCCAGGCGTCGGTTGAACGCGATGCGGACGAGGTGGGCGCCGTTCGCCTCGGTCGCGTAGAAGAACTTCCCCGGCGCGACCATCACCCCCGTTTCCCGCAGCAGGCGGTAGGCGAACGATTCGCAGTCCTCGTCGGTGCATGCCCGGATGTCGGCCATCGTGTAGCACCCGCCGTCCGGCGGCAGGCAGCGCAAGCCGAGTTCGTCGAAGATCGAGATGACCAGATCGCGTTGCGCACCAAGGTTTTCGGTCGGCCGCAAGAAGCCGGGCTCGGCCGCGGCGCGAGCAACCGCCTCCTGCAAGGGCGCCGGGCCGCCGCCGCACACCGCCGCATGCACGCGGCGCATGGCATGGGTCAGCGCTGGGCTCGCGCGCAGGTAGCCGATCCGCCACCCGCTCACCGCGTGACTCTTGGACAGGCTGCCGATCACGATGCTGCGCTCGCGCAGTGCGGGCAGCTCGGCGGCCGACACGTGCCTGGTGCCGTCGTAGACGTAGCTGGCGTAGATCTCGTCGGAGATGACGAGGGCGTTCCATTGCTCGCACAGTCGGGCGATCTCGGCGAACTCCGGCCGGGTCAGCAGGTGACCGGTGGGGTTGTTCGGTGTGCACACCACGATGGCCTTCGTTCGCGGGCCGAACGCGGCCCGCAATTCGGTGCTGTCGAACCGCCAGTCGGGGGCGTGCATGGCGACCAGCCGTGGCACGCCGCCCGCTAGGACGATCGCGCTGACGAAGTTCTCGTAGACCGGTTCGAAGACGATGACCTCGTCACCAGGGTTGATGGTGGCCAGCACCGCCGACGTGAGCGCCTCGCTGGCGCCTACCGTGATGGTCAGCTCGGTGTCCGGGTCGGTCGGCACCGACAACTCGGCTGAGATCCGTTGCCGCAGTGCGGCATTGCCCTCGGGCAGCTCGTACTGATTATGGCCTTCCCGCAGCGCGGCGCAGGCAAGCTCGATCAGGCCGGGTGGTGTCGTCGGCGCGGCGGGTATGCCGAGCGCGAGGTCGATCACCTCCTTGCCGCGGCCCTCGGCCAGCAACCGGAACAGCCCGCTGCGGGCCAGCTTGCCGACGCGCTCGGCCACCGGGCGGCCGGTCATCGTTGCCGCGCTTCGGCGACGCCGGTGTAGGCAAGCGGCTCGGTCGCTCGGATGCTCGGCAGCCAGTCCAGTCTGGTGCGCTCGTAGGCGCTGATGCGGCTGTCCTTGATCAGCGTCATCGCGATTTCGTCGAGGCCGCCGACCAGCAGTCGACGGGCCCGATGGTCGATGGCGAAGCCGTAACGCAGGGCGGTGCAATGGATTTCCTGACCGACGAGGTCGACGGTGAGATCGGTATCCGGCTCGGCGTCCACCCGGTCGGCGAGTGCGGCGACAGCGGGCGCGGGCAGTTCGACCGGGATGAGGCCGTTCTTCAGCGCGTTGCGCCGGAAGATATCGCCGAAACTGCTGGCGACGACCGCGACGAAACCCCAATCGCGCAGGGCCCAGACCGCGTGCTCGCGGGAGCTGCCGGTGCCGAAGTTGTGTGCCGCGATCAGGATTTCGGCGCCCGCGCTGCTCGGCCGGTTCAGTACGAAGTCCGGATCGGCGCACCACTCGGCGAACAGCGCGTCCGCGTAGCCGGTCTTGGTGAGTCGCTTACAGTACTCGGCCGGGATGATCTGATCGGTGTCGATATCACTGCGGCGCAGCGTGATACCGCGTCCGGTGTGTTGAATCAGGGGCTGCACGGTGCCTCCAGGGGCGGCAGATCGCTTGGCGCGGTGAGTTTTCCGGTGATGGCGCTGGCGGCCGCGACCGCGGGTGCGGCCAGATGGGTACGGACCCGAGGGCCCTGCCTGCCCTCGTAGTTGCGGTTCGAGGTCGACACGCAGCGCGCCGAGCTGGTGAGCCGGTCGTCGTTCATGCCGAGACAGATCGAGCAGCCCGACAGCCGCCACTCCGCGCCCGCTTCGATGAACACCTTGTGCAGGCCACTGTTTTCGGCACGCTGGCGGACGTCGATCGAGCCCGGCACCACGAGCATGCGCACGCCGGGCGCCACCGTGCGGCCGCGCAGTACCTCGGCCGCGGCCTCGAGATCGGCTATGCGCCCGTTGGTGCACGAGCCGACGAAGACGGTGTCGATCTCGATCGAAGCCATCCGCATGCCGGGCTCGAGGCCCATGTAGTCGAGCGCGCGTTCGGCGGCCGCGCGTTGCGCGTCGGTCGCTGTCGCGGGGTCGGGCACCCGCTCGCCGATGGGCACGGCCTGGCCGGGGTTGGTACCCCAGGTGACATACGGGGTCAGCGTGGCGACGTCGATGCGCACCGTTTCGTCGAAGACCGCGTCGAGGTCGGTGCGCAGTGTTTCCCAGTATGCGACGGCATCGTCGAAGTCCTTGCCGTCCGGCATGCCGGGCAGGCCATGTAGGTACTCGTAGGTCTGTTTGTCCGGCGCGATCATCCCGGCCCGCGCGCCAAGCTCGACGCTCATATTGCACACCGTCATCCGGCCTTCCATCGACATCTGCTCGATGGCCCCGCCCCGATACTCGATGACGTGGCCATGCGCGCCGTTCGCCCCGATACGCGCGTTCAACGCCAGGACAAGGTCTTTGGGCGCGACGTCCGGTGGCAGTTCGCCGGTGAACTCCACGGCCATGGTGCGCGGCCGCGACAGCGACAGTGTCTGGGTCGCCAGCACGTGTTCCACGTCCGTGGTGCCGATGCCGAAGGCAAGCGCGCCGAACGCGCCGTGCGTCGAGGTGTGGCTGTCGCCGCAGACGACCGACATGCCAGGCCGGATGAAACCGCGTTCGGGCGCGACCACGTGCACGATGCCCTGCCTGCGGTCACCGAGGCGGAACAGTTCGATGCCGTGTTCGACGCAGTTGCGCCGCAACGTTTCCACCTGCTGCTTGCCCATCGGGTCGAGCACGAGCAGCGAGTCGGTCGGGACGTTGTGGTCCTCGACGGCGAGGGTGAGTTCCGGGCGGCGCACCGTCCGGCCGGACAGGCGCAGACCGTCGAACGCCTGCGGTGAACTCACCTCGTGAATCAGGTGCAGGTCGATGTAGAGCAGATCCGGCTCGCCGGCGCGGCGGTCGACGACGTGGCTGTTCCAGACCTTCTCGAAAAGCGTTGTGCCCCCGCTCATCAAGCCGCGCCTCCCGCGCCGGCGGCATGGGTGGCCAGCATGAGTTCGCTCAGGCCGGCCAGGTCGAGGCATTCGCCATTGGACCGGTTGGCGATCTGTTCGGTGTAGACGCGGTCGACGAGTTGTTCGTCGATCGGCAAGCCGAGTTCGTCGAGGGCGTGGCGCAGCACGGCTCGGCCCGAGTGCCTGCCGACCAGCAGCGAACGCTGCCTGCCGAACCGAACGGGCTCGATGTACTCGTAGGTGATCGGGGCGCGCAGCATGCCCGCCTGATGGATGCCCGCCTGGGTGGCGAAGGCGTTGACGCCGAAGATCGCCTTGTTGCGCGGCGGGGTCAACGCGATTGTCTCGCAAAGGATCTCGAACGCCGTGTAGAGCCCCTCGGGCTCGGCCGTTGTGGTCGCGCCGATCGCGTCGCCGTTGTAGGTGAGTACCGCGATCAATTCCTCCAGCGGTGTGTTGCCTGCCCGCTCGCCGATGCCGGCCAGGGTGGTCTGCACCTCGTCGGCTCCGGCCTCGATACCGGCCAGCGCGTTGGCCAGGGACAGTCCGAGGTCGTCGTGGCAGTGCGTGGACACCACGATCTCCGGCGGAATCCAGGACCGGATGCGCGCGATGAGCCCGCCGTACTGGGTCGGCACCAGGCAGCCGGTGGTGTCGGCGACGGTGACCGAATCAGCGCCCGCCGCAACCGATTCGGTGATCAGCGGCCGCAGCAGTGTGTCGGCGCCGCGCGAGGCGTCCTCGATGGCGAGGGTGACGTTGCGTACGCCGAGCGATTTGGCGAACTCGATCGCCTCGATGACCTCCGCCTGCGCCTCGGCCTGTTCGACGCCGCGTTTGTGCTTCAGGTGGATCTCGCTGCCGGTGGCCATGATCTGCAGGTGGTGACGTTCGGTGCCACCGCACTCGGCGGCGATGCGAATGTCCTCGCGCACCGGCCGGTTCAGCGTGCCGATATACGCGGAGGTCAACGACGACGCCACCATCGCGATCGCCTTTTGGTCGCTCGGTGACGAACTCGGGAAACCGGCCTCGACGACGTCGACACCGAGCGATTCCAGCGCAAGCGCGATATCGAGTTTCTGCTCCGGCCGCATCGCGTTTCCCGGCGCCTGTTCGCCGTCCCGCAGGGTTGTGTCGAAGATTCGTATTCTGCGCAGTGGTAATTCGTCGTGATACAGCACGCTAACCTGCCTTTGTCGGGCGCTTTGTGTCGGCCCCCGCTATGACTCCCGTTTATATTTCCCAGCTTGCTGTTCGCTGATCAGACCTGTCAATTGGGCGTGCATCATGTGTGGGCATTCGGGTCGTTCTGCCTGGCGCTGACGGGCGGTGTCCTGTTGACGGGACGAGATCGCGCCGACCTCGGCTCGCTTATTGCCGCCCCAATCATGGGGGCGGGTTCCCGATATTGACTGGCCGCCCTCGCTGCCGCGAGGGTGGTTAATGCCCACATATGCTCCGGTGGGATCAGCGATGGCGAGGGGGCAATTGTTTTGCGTTCGTTCGGTATTTCGGCGGCACAGGAAGGCCTGTGGCTTGCCCATAAAATGACGCCCGAGGTTTCCAATAACCCGACCCTGTTATGGGAGATAACGGGAGCGGTCGACCTCGACGTTCTTGCCGCCGCGCTTCGGGTGGTATTCGGTGAGACCGAGGCGGTCCTTGTCAATTTCCGGGAGGACGCCGATGGGTTGCGTCAGGTGGTCGGCGCACCGGATCGGCTTGTGCCGTTCGCGATCGACGTCAGCGCGGCCGCCGATCCCGACGCGGCGGCGGTCGCGGCACTGGTCGATGTGGTCGGTGCCCCGTTCGATCTGGCCGACGACCTGCTCTACCGGGTCGGCACCGTCCGGTTGGCGTCGACCCGATTCCTGCTCGTCGTGGTCTTCCAGCACCTGGTCGCCGACGGGTTCAGCGCCATCACCATGGTCTCGCCGCGGATTGCCGAGGTCTACACGGCACTGCACGACGGAGATGTCGTGCCGCCCGTGCGGTTCGGCGACCCGGAGACGTTGTCCGACACCGATCGCCGGTACCGGGAGTCGGCGCGGTTCACCGAGGACGCGCGATTCTGGCAGGAGTATCTGGCCGGGGACCCGACACCCGCCCAGCTGCCACGTCCGCGTACGGGCCCGTTCGGATCACTCGACGCTGACCTGGACCGGCGCGACAGTCCGGCGGATGTCAGGGCCGAGCTGGCCGGTGCGATCGGGATGGTCAGCCGCGTGGTCACGCTGCCCGGGTTCGACGCCGATCGTTGGCAGCAGTTGGCCGACAACCTCGGTGTGCGGACGACCGCACTGCTGACCGCGGCCGTCGCCGTGTTCGCCGGTCGACGCTGCGGCCTCGAGGAGCCGCTGTTCTCGCTCAGTGTCAAGAATCGGCGCGGCGAGGTGGCGCGGACACCGGGACTGACGCTGAACCTCGTGCCGATCCGGGTGCGAATTCCCTTGTCCGCGAGCTTCGCCGACGTCGCGACGGCGGTGGCCGCCGAACAGCGCCGCGTTTTCGCGCACGCCGATCACCACATCACCGATATCCGGCGTAACACGGGTGTCGCCGGAACGGCGCGCAGCCCGTTCGGTGTCCTGATCAACCTGATGCCCTTCGTCGACGGGCCGGACTTCGCGGGCAGTCCCGCGCGGCTGTTTCTCGGGCCGTGGGGGATCATCGACGAATTGGTGATCTCGCTGTACTGGGACGGCGGTGCGAACGGCGAGTTCCACGTCCGGATGGACGCACCGACCAACCTGTACAGCGCGGCTCAGCTGCGTCACCTCTGCGATGACCTGGTCGAGTTCATCCGTGCCGTCGTCGCCAGGCCCGAGGTTCCGGTCGGCCGGTTGGCGGTGCTGCCGCCCGCGCACGAGGGTTACCTGTTGGGTCAGCTGAACGCGACCGCGCTGCCGACTCCCCAGTTGTCCATTCCGGATCTGGTTCGGCGGCAGTCGCACTCGGCGCCCGACGCGATCGCCGTTGTCGCGGACGAGACCACGCTGACCTATGCGGAGCTCACCGCGCGCGCAGGGCGGCTGGCCGCGGTGCTTGCGCGGCAAGGGGTCGGCCGCGAGTCGCTGGTGGCCGTGCTGCTGCCGAGATCGGTCGATCTGGTGGTTGCGCTGCTCGCGGTGCTCGAGGCGGGCGGTGCCTACGTGCCGATCGATCCGGGCTATCCGGCGGAGCGGGTGGCGGCGATGCTCGGCGATGTCCGGCCCGTATCGGTCCTGACTTCCGCCGCACACGCGGACGTTGTGTCGGGTGGTGCGTTGCCGGTCGTTGTGCTCGACGAACTCGGCCCGCTGCCGGAGCAGGGGATCAGCGCGCCGGGGTCGGTGGACCGATTGGCGTACGTCATGTTCACCTCGGGCTCGACCGGTGTGCCAAAGAGCGTCGGCGTCACCCACCGCAACGTTGTCGATTTCGTCGTGGATCGGAGCTGGCGCGCGGACTACGAGCGGGTGCTGCTGCGCTCACCACACACCTTCGACGCGGCCACCTACGAGCTGTGGGTGCCGTTGACGCACGGTGGCAGCGTGGTGATCGCGCCGCCGGGCGACCTCGACGCCGCCATGCTCGCCGAACTGATCGCCGCGCACGCGTTGACCGCGGTGTGCCTGCCCTCGGCGCTGCTCGACCTGGTGGTCGAGCAAGACCCCGAATGCCTTGCGGGACTTGGCAAAGTGGTAACCGGCGGGGAGCGCGTGCGACCGGCGACCATCGCGCGCGCACTGCGCGACTGCCCGGACACCACGTTCGTCAACGTGTACGGGCCGACCGAGGTGACCGTCGGCGCGACCAGCCACTCGATCGCGGCGGGCACACCGATCGGTGACGAACTGCCGATCGGGCGCCCCTATGACAACATGCGCGTCTTCGTGCTCGACCAAGCGCTGCAACTGGTTCCGCCGGGTCAGTCGGGTGAGCTGTATCTGGCCGGTTCCGGGGTGTCCCGTGGTTACCTCGGGCGGCCCGGACTCACCGCTGAGCGGTTCGTCGCGTGCCCATGGGGCGCGGCGGGCGAGCGGATGTATCGCACCGGCGACATCGTCGCGGTGACCGCGCCCGGCGAGCTGGTCTTCCTCGATCGGGCGGACGCGCAGGTCAAGATTCGTGGCTTCCGGATCGAACCGGGTGAGATCGAAGCGGTGCTCACTACCCATCCCGCCGTCACCGGCGCCGGGGTGGTGACCCGTGCCGATCCGGTCGGCGGGGGAAAGCAATTGGTGGCCTATGTGGCCACCGTCGGCGACGTCGGCGTGGCCGAACTGCGGGCGCATATCGCGCGGCAGCTGCCGGAGTTCATGGTGCCCGCGGCGTACGGGCTGTTGGACCGGCTGCCGGTCAGTCCGAATGGGAAGCTTGATCGCGCCGCGCTACCCGATCCCGAGGTCGTGCACTCCGAGTACCGGGCGCCGAGGACCGCGGACGAGCAGGCACTCACGACGTGGTACGCCGAACTGATCGGGCTCGACCTGGTCGGCATCGATGACAACTTCTTTGTGCTCGGCGGGAATTCGCTGCTCGCGGTGCGGCTGGTCAACCGGATTCGCGCCGAGCTCGGTGTCGAGATCTCGATCGGCGCGGTGTTCGAGGAACCGAAGGTCGCCGACCTGGCGCGGCGGCTTGCCGCGGGACGGCCGGTGCGTCCGGCGCTGGCACCGAGGCCGCGCCCGGACCGGGTGCCGTTGTCGTTCGCGCAGCGCAGGCTGTGGTTCCTGCACCGGCTCGGTCGCCAGAGCGCGACCTACAACGTGCCGACCGTGTTTCGACTCGCCGGTCCGCTGGATCTCGGCGCGCTCGCCGCGGCGATGCGGGATGTGCTCGGCCGGCACGAGGCGTTGCGCACCCTCGTCGCCGAGGACGCCGACGGTATCGGCTACCAGTTCGTGGTGCCCGCCGACGAAGCCGTGCTCGACGTGCCGGTCGTGTCGGTGTCGCCCGAGTCGGTCGCCGACGCGGTGACCGAGTCCGCGCGCCGACTGTTCGACCTCACCGGTGACCTGCCGGTGCGGGCGGAGGTATTCCGGGTCCGCGCCGACGAGCATGTGCTGGTCTTGGTGCTGCACCACATCGCCGCCGACGGCGAATCCGTTGTGCCACTTGGGCGCGACCTGTCGACGGCGTACGCGGCGCGCTGCGCCGGCCACGCGCCGGACTGGGTCGACCTGCCGGTGCAGTACGTCGATTACACGCTGTGGCAGCACGCATTGATGGCCGAGGCGTCCGACGAGGACAGCGTGCTCGGGCGTCAGCTGGGTTACTGGCGTCGGGAGTTGGCCGGCGTTCGTCAGCCGCTGCGGCTGCCGACCGACCGCCCTCGACCGTCGACGGTCAGCAATCGCGGCGACGTGCTCGACTTCGCCGTCGAGCCCGAGTTGCGGGCCGGGCTGGCCGATCTCGCCGACGCGCGCGGCGTGACCGAGTCGATGGTGCTGCAAGCCGCACTGTCGGTGCTGCTGTATCACCTCGGCGGTGGTGACGACCTCACGATCGGCTCGCCCATCGCGGGGCGGACCGACGAGGCGCTTGCCGATCTGGTCGGGTTCTTCGTCAACACCTGGGTGCTTCGGATGCGGCTCGGCGCCGGTCTGTCGTTCGACGGGGTGCTCGCGCAGGTGCGCGATAAGGCGTTGGCCGCGTACGACAATCAGGACGCGCCGTTCGATCGCGTCGTCGAATTGGTCAATCCTGATCGCTCGCTGGCGTATCACCCGCTGTGCCAGGTGATGTTCGCCTGGCAGGAGAGGCTAGACGGGTTCGATCTCGCGGGGGTGCGGGCGGAATGGGAGCTTGTCGCCACCGGGACGGCCAAGTTCGATCTGCATTTCAATGTGGTGCCCGAGCCGGGTGGTGGGCTGTGCGGCAGCATCGAATACGCCACCGACCTGTTCGACCGGGACAGCGTGGAGCGCATCGCCGAAGGGTTCGTTCGGGTCCTTCGCCAGGTGCTCGCGGATTCGACCCGGCCGGTCGGTGCGATCGAGCTGTCCGGTCACGCGAAGACCGTTGGTGGTCCCGTACTGACGTGGGTTCATGGTCCGGCCGAAACGGACGTTCTAGGTTCGCTGGAACACACCCCGTCGCCGGTCCGCCGCGATGACGGCATCGTCGACAGCGGCCGAATCCGCGTGCTCGGGCCGGGACTCGGCGTCCTGCCGCCGGGGGCCGTCGGTGAGGTCTATGTGGCCACCGAGGTGACTCGCGGCTATCCGGGCAGTCCCGGTCGGACCGCGCAGTGGTTCATCGCGGATCCCTTCGGCCCCAATGGATCTCGGATGTACCGAACCGGGGACCTGGCGCGCTACGACAAGGACGGGCGCCTGGAGTATGTCGGCCGGGCCGACGATCGGGTCAGGCTGGACGGCCTGCTGATCGATGTGGCCGAGGTGGAGGCCGCTTTGGTCGCCCATCCCGGCGTGGCCACCGCCGCGGTGGTTGCGCGCGAAAACCGTTCCGGCGAACAGCGATTGGTTGGCTACGTGGTGCCGGTCGCGGCGGCGAGCGCCGGTGCCGCGGACGTGGAACTCAGCGTCGACCTGAACGCCGATTTCTCCACCGCCGATCTCCGGACATTGGTGGCGCGGCAGCTACCCGCCGCCATGGTGCCCTCGGTGATAGTGGTGCTCGACCGGCTGCCTGTCACCGCGACCGGTGAACTGGATCGAGCGGCGTTGCCCGATCCGGACGCGGTTGGCGGGTCCTACCGCGCACCGGTTTCGGCGATCGAACAGACCCTGGCCGAGATCTTCGCCGACGTCCTCGGGCTGGATCGGGTCGGCGTCGACGACGACTTCTTCGCCATCGGCGGGGAAAGCATCCGGTCCATTCAGGTGGCCGTCCGCGCGCGGTCCGCCGGTATCGCGATCAACACCCGCCAGGTGTTCGAACACCGGACCGTGGCACGCCTCACGGAGGTCGCGGGCATCGCCGAGCCGACCACCGCGCAACCGGCCGAACTCGATGAGGACGCGACAGGCTGGTCGCCGCTGCTTCCGGTCGCCCGGTATGTGCGCGAATTCGGCGGCAGCTGGGCGGGTTTCGGGCAGAGTGTGCTGCTCGCGCTCCCGCCGGACGCGGACGGCGCGGGAATCGCGGCGACGGTGACCGCGGTACTCGACCGGCACGCGGTGCTGCGCACCCGGCTGGTGGACGAACCGGAGGCCGGTCTCGTCATCGGCGATATCGCGAACACCGATGACTTGATCCGGCGCGTCGAGTGGGACGGTGGCTGGACGGGCGACGCGTGGGACCAGCTGTTGACGCGCGAATTGCAGACGGCGGCAGCACAATTGGTGCCGTCGGACGGGGTGATGGCGCGGATCGTCTGGTTCGACGCCGGTGCGTCGCCGGGCCGGTTGCTGCTGGTACTGCACCACCTGGTCGTCGATGTGGTGTCGTGGCAGATCTTGCTGCCCGACTTTGCCGCCGCATGGGATCAGGTGCGTGGCGGTCGTGCGGTCGAGCTGGCACCGGCCACCACCTCGGTGCGGCGGTGGTCGCATGCGCTCGTCGAGGAGGCCGCGCGCCCGAGCCGGATCGCCGAAGTTGAACTGTGGCAAGACATTCTGGCCGGACCCGACCCGTTGATCGGCAGCAGGCCGCTCGACCCCGCCATCGACCTGATGTCAACGGTGCGCAGCGTCAGCGTCGAACTCTGCGCCGACGACACCACCGCACTGCTCACCGAGCTACCCGCCGCCTACCGCTGCGGCGCCAACGACGGGATGCTCGCCGCGCTCGCGGTGGCGGTCCGGCTGTGGCGCGGCACCGGTGACACCTCCGTGCTGGTGCGCGTCGAAGGCCATGGGCGCGAGGAACAGATCGTCGCCGGTGCCGACCTTTCCCGCACGGTCGGCTGGTTCACCAGCGTGTTCCCGGTGCGGCTCGAGGTCGGCATCGCCGATCCCGACGAGGTGCTTTCCGGCGCTGCGGCGACGGGCAAAATGCTCAAGTCGATCAAGGAGCAACTGCTGGCGATCCCGGACAAGGGGATCGGCTACGGGATGTTGCGTTACCTGAACCCGGCGACCATGGGCACGCTCGCGGCGTGCCCGGCCGGGCAGATCAGCTTCAACTACATCGGTGGTTTCGTCGCGGGTGCCGTCCCCGCGGCGGCGCGCGAAATCGGTTGGTGGCCAGCGCCCGAAGCCGGTGCGCTCTCCGCGCCGACCGCGCCGGAGTTGCCTGCGGCGTCCGCACTCGACGTGACCGCGGCGGTGGTGGATACCAAGGGCGAGCGGCGTTTACGTGTCACCTTCGGCTTCCCGAGCGGCGTGCTGTCCCACGATCACGTGCGCGAACTCGCGCGGCTGTGGCAAGAGGCGGCATCGGGACTGGTACGGCATCTCGATTCGCCGGACGCGGGCGGGCTCACCCCGTCGGACGTCCCGCTGGTCGAGGTCGGCCAGCCCGAGATCGATGCGTTGCAGGCCCGCTACCCAGGGCTCGCGGACATCTGGCCGCTGACGCCTTTGCAATCCGGGCTGCTGTTCCACGCCTCGATGGTCGACTCGACCTTCGACCCCTACCGGGTGCAACTTGTCTTCCATCTCGCGGGCGAAGTCGACGCGAACCGGATGCGGGCGGCCGGACAGGTCCTGCTCGACCGGCACGCTGGGCTGCGCGTCGGGTTCGTCACCGGCGCCGACGGCGAGCCGGTGCAGGCTGTCGTCGGCGGCGTGCGCCTGCCGTGGCAGGAGCTGGATCTGCGCACCGGCTCCGCTGCGGAGCTTGACCGAATCTTGGCCGATGACCTGCACAGTCCCTTCACCCTGGACAGCCCGCCGCTGCTGCGGCTGGCGCTGGTGCACACCGAATCGGCCCGCGCGGAGCTGGTGCTCACCTCCCACCACCTGCTGGTCGACGGCTGGTGCCTGTCGATCCTGCTGCGAGAGTTGTTGAGCCTCTACACGGCGGCCGGTGACGTGCGGGCGCTGCCACGGCCGCGCGATTTCAGCCGCTACCTGTCCTGGCTCGCCGATCAAGACCGCGATCTCTCGCTGGAGGAGTGGGCGGACGAGTTGGACGGCGTCGAGGAGCCGACGCTGCTTGCCGCGCACACGGCGGCGCGACCGATGCCAGCAGAACCGGACCGATCCCCGATCGGGGTGGCCGAGGTGCCGCTGTCTCCCGCTGACGCACAGGCACTTTCGCTGCGTGCGGCGGAACTCGGCGTGACGGTCAACACCATCTTGCAGGGCGCGTGGGGACTGCTGCTCGCCGAGCTGACCGGCCGCGACGACGTGCTGTTCGGCGCGACGGTGTCGGGCAGGCCACCGGCCATCCCCGGGGTCGACGCCATCGTCGGCATGTTCGTCAACACCGTGCCGGTTCGGGTGCGCTGCAAGGCATCCGACACCGTTGCCGAGTTCCTGGCCCGCTTGCAGCATCAGCAGGCCGCGCTGCTGGAACACCACCACATCGGACTCACCGACCTGCGGCAGCTGACCGGACTCGGTGAACTGTTCGACACGCTGGTCGCGTTCGAGTCGTATCCGATGGACCGGATCGGGATCAGCGACGCGCGCATCGCGGCGGGCATCGAAGTGACCGGCATCCGTCCGCTCACCGGCACCCACTATCCGGTGACGGTGGTGGCCACGCCCGATCCGCACCTGCGAATCTCGCTGCAATACCAACGGAATTCGTTTGATCGGGCCGGTGCCGATGACATCGCGACCCGGTTCGCGCGGGTGCTCGGCTGGCTGGCCGGTGCGCCGGACCGGCGACTGGCCACACGGGACCTGTTGACAAGGGCCGAGCACGACCGGCTGGCACGGTACAACGACACCGCGGCACCCCACTCCGCGATGACGATTCCGGCGTTGGTCGAACGGCAGGCCGCCGCGACGCCCGATGCGGTCGCGGTCGTCGACAGTACGGCGACACTGACTTACCTCGAGCTGAACGCGCGGGCAAACCGGTTGGCACACAAGCTGATCGAGATCGGCGTGCGACCCGAGAGTGTCACCGCCGTCGCACTGTCGCGCTCGGCCGAACTGGTCATCGCGATCCTGGCGGTGCTGAAAGCAGGCGGCGCCTACCTGCCGATCGACCCGGAATTCCCCGGTGCGCGACTGGAATTCGTCCTTCGCGATGCCGAGCCGCTGCTGATCCTCACCGATGCGCGGACGGTCTCGATGCTGCCCGACACGGAGATCCCGAGGCTGACCGTCGAGGAGATGACCGCGGGACGCGATGACGATCCGGCCCGTAATACGTTGCCGGACAGCCTCGCCTACGTCATGTACACCTCCGGCTCGACCGGAACACCCAAGGGCGTCGCGATCACGCACGGCAATGTCGTCAACGGTGTCGCCCAGCTGGTCGACCGCCTCGGTGTGGCCAAGGGATGGCGGATGCTCGCGGGCACCTCCATCGGCTTCGACGTGTCGGTCTTCGAGATGTTCACGACGCTGAGCACCGGCGGCTGCGTCGAGGTGGTCCGTGACGTGCTGGTACTGGGGGAGCGGCCGAACTGGACGGGCGGTGTGATCAGCACGGTCCCTTCGGCATTCGGCGAACTCACCGACCAGTTGGCCGGTCGCGTCGATACCGATGCCGTCGTGTTCGCGGGCGAGGCATTGCCCTCGGCGCTGACCGCGCGCATCCGCACCGCACTGCCCGGCACGCGAATGATCAACGCCTACGGTCAAAGTGAGACCTTCTACGCCACCGCCTTCACCGTGGCGGCGCACGAAACGCCGTCGGCCGAGGGCAGTGTGCCGATCGGCAGCCCGCTCGGCAACGTCAGGGTGTACGTGCTCGGCCCGTCGCTGCGGCCGGTGCCGCCGGGCGTGGTCGGCGAGATGTACGTCGCTGGCGCGAGCATGGGCCGTGGTTATCACCGAGCGGCCGGGCCGAGCGCGAGCCGGTTCGTCGCCGACCCGTTCGGTCCGCCGGGTGCCAGGATGTACCGCACCGGCGATCTCGGCCGGTGGACCGCCGACGCGGTGCTGGCGTATGCCGGTCGCGCGGATACGCAGATCAAGATCCGCGGCTACCGGGTCGAGCCCGCTGAGGTCGAGGCGGCGCTGGCCGAGCATCCGTCGGTACGGCAGGCGGTCGTCGTCGCCGATCACACCGGCTCGGCGGCGCGGTTGGTCGGGTACGCGGTGGTCGGCTCCCCGACCGCTCCCGAGGAGTTGCGGGCGTTCGTCGAGCAGCGGCTGCCGACGTTCCTGGTGCCCGCCGCGGTTGTCGTCCTCGACCGATTCCCGCTGACCCCGAGCGGAAAGCTGGATCGCCGGGCACTGCCTGCGCCGGAGTTCGTCGGCACCAGGTACCGGGCGCCACGGAACCCGAACGAGCAGGTCCTGGTAACACTGTTCAGCGAGGTGCTCGGCGTCGATCGGGTCGGCATCGACGACGACTTCTTCGCACTCGGCGGCCACTCGCTGCTCGCCACCCGGCTCGTCGGCCGGATCAGGGCGGAGCTGGGGATCGAGGTGCCGATCCGGACCGTCTTCGACGCGGCGACGGTGGCCCGGCTGGCGAGCAGGCTCGGCGCCGGATCGCGCATCAGGCCGGCGCTCGTGCGCGCGGCGCGGCCCGAAACGGTGCCGCTGTCGTTCGCGCAGCGGCGCATGTGGTTCATCGACCGCTTCGAAGGTCCTTCCGCCACTTATAATCTCGTGCTCGCCGTGCGCCTGCTCGGTGTGCCGGACACCGCCGCGCTCGGTTCGGCGATCCACGATGTGATCGGTCGGCACGAGAGCCTGCGGACGTTGATCGTCGAGGACGAGACCGGCGCGGCGGCGCAGCGCGTGCTGCCCGTCGACCATGTGCCGCAGGGGCTTTCGGTCATTCCGGTGGCGGAGCAGGATCTGCCGGGCGCCGTCGCCGCCGTCGCGGCGCACGAGTTCGACCTGTACGCCAGCATCCCGATGCACGCCGAGTTGTTGCGCGTAGCACCCGACGAACACGTGCTCGTCCTCGTGATCCACCACATCGCCGCGGACGGCGGTTCCGCGGCCGCGTTGACCCGCGACCTGTCGCAGGCATATACGGCGCGGCTGGCGGGACGGATGCCCGACTGGCCGGAATTGCCCGTGCAGTACGCGGATTACGCGCTCTGGCACGCCGAAATGCTTGGCGACGAGGGCGATCCGGCCAGCCTGCTCGCCGAACAGTTCGGCTACTGGCAGCGCGAACTGGCGGATGTGCCCGCGCCCCTCGCACTTCCGACGGACCGGCCCCGGCCGCCGGTGGCGAGCCATCGTGGTGGTCGAGTGCATTTCACCGTCGACCCGGAGGTGATGTCCGGGGTGGACACCGTCGCGCGTCGCGCCGGTGCTACCGCGTCCATCGTGCTGCAGTCGGCCCTGTCCGTACTGCTGCATCAGTTGGGGGCGGGCACGGACATCACGATCGGTTCGCCGATCGAAGGCCGGACCGATGAAGCCCTCGTCGACCTGGTCGGGTTCTTCGTCAACACCTGGGTGCTTCGGGTCGGCCTGGACGGGAATCCTCCGTTCACCGAGCTGCTCGATCAGGTGCGCGACAAGGCGATGGCGGCCTATGACAACCAGGACGCGCCGTTCGAGCGGTTGGTCGAGCTGCTCAACCCCGAGCGGTCGACCGCGTATCAACCGCTGTTCCAGGTGATGTTCGCCTGGCAGAACACGGCACCGTTCGCGCTGGACCTGCCCGGCCTCCGGGTCGAGGAGGAGCCGACGCCGCCGGTCGCCGCCAAATTCGACCTGCTCGTCAACCTCACCCCCGATCCGGACACCGGCGGCGCGATCGGCGTGCTCGAGTACGCGACGGACCTGTTCGACCACGGCACCGTCGAACTGATCGCCACCCGGTATGCGCGAGTGCTGCGCGAGGTCGTCGCCGATCCGGCGAAGCGGATCGGCGCGGTCGAGATCATGGACGCGGCCGAACGCGAGCGAATGGTGCAGGGCCGCAACGATACCGCCGCGTCGCTGCCCGCGGTGACCCTCGTAGACCTGTTCGAACGACAGGTCGCCGAGGTGCCCGACGCGATCGCGTTGGTGTCGGCCGACACCGAGCTCACCTATCGAGAGCTCGCCGACAGGGCGGTCCAGGTCGCTAATGCGCTGCGCGACAAGGGTGTCGGCCCCGAGACCTTGGTGGCCGTCGCGCTGCCGAGGACACCGGACCTGGTTGTCGCCCTGCTGGCCGTGCTGATGGCCGGTGGCGCCTATGTGCCGATCGATCCGGCGTATCCGAGCAGGCGGCTCGACCACGTGCTCACCGAAGCACGCCCCCGGTTGATCCTCAGCGACGACGATACGGCGGAAGTGTTGCCCGCCACCGACATTCCCGTGCTGCACCTGGCCGAACTGCACGGCGCGGCCGACCGACGCCCGGTGCCGATCCGGCCGGAGAGCCTGGCCTACGTGATGTACACGTCCGGGTCGACCGGCACGCCGAAGGGCGTCGCGATCACGCACGAGAGCGTCACCAACGGGTTGCTCGCGCTGATCTCCTCGGTGGGCGTGACGCGCCAAACCCGGACGTTCGCGGGCACCTCGATCAACTTCGACGTCTCGCTGTTCGAGCTGTTCACCACGCTGTGCGCGGGCGGGACCGTCGAATTGGTCCGCGACGTGCTCGTGTTGGGCGAACGCGAGAACTGGACCGGAGGCGTGCTCAGCACCGTGCCCTCGGTGCTGTCCGGGCTCATCGGCCAGCTCGCGGGCAAGATCGACGTGGACACCATCGTCTTCGCGGGCGAGGCATTGCGATCCGGGCTGGTGCGCGGCGTGCGCGACGCGCTGCCCGGCACGCGGCTGATCAACGCGTACGGCCAGAGTGAGTCCTTCTACGCCAGCGTGTTCGAGATCAACGAGCTCGACGAGTTCGCGAACACCGGCGCGGTGCCGATCGGCCGCCCACTGGCCAACATACGGATGTATGTGCTCGGTGCGGGTTTGGCGCCGGTGCCGTCCGGTGTGGTCGGTGAGTTGTACGTCGGTGGTCTCGTCGGCCGGGGCTATCACGGTCGCGGCGGCCTCACCGCCGACCGGTTCGTCGCCGATCCGTTCGGCAGCGCGGGCGCGCGGATGTACCGCACCGGCGACCTGGCCCGCTGGAATGCCTTGGGGCAGTTGGAGTACGCGGGCCGCGCGGACAGCCAGGTGAAGGTGCGCGGTTTCCGGATCGAGCCAGGCGAGGTCGAGGCGGTCCTCACCGCGCACCCGGCGGTCACGCAGTCGGTTGTGGTCGCCATGGACAACCCGAGCGGTGGTCGGCGCCTGGTCGGCTATGTCGTCGCCGGAACGACCGGCGTGCACGACGATGTCGACCTGACCTCCGGTGTCTCGGCGGCGGAGCTGCGCGGTTTCGTGTCGGCCCGGCTGCCCGACTACATGGTGCCCTCGGCGTTCGTGCTGCTCGACCGGTTGCCGTTGACGGTGAACGGGAAGCTGGACCGAAACGCGTTGCCAGAGCCCGGCTTCGGCGGCGGCTCGTACCGGGCGCCGGACTCGGTCGAGGAGCGGCTCCTGGCCGGGGTGTACGCCGAGGTGCTCGGCCTGGACGAGGTGGGTGCCGATGACGACTTCTTCGCCGTCGGCGGGGACAGCATCCGCTCGATCCAGGTGGTCGCCCGCGCGCGGGCGTTGGGTATCGAGCTCACGCCGCGCCAGGTATTCGAGTGCCGGACCGTCGCCATGCTGGCCGACGCCGTCGTGTTCGACCGGACCGACGGTGCCCGACCGGTCCTGCCGGAGTTCGACGGTGGCGGCGTCGGTCGGCTGCCGCTGCCGCCCGCGGCGAGATACCTGCTCGAACTCGGCGGCGGCCACAACCGGTTCGCCATGTCGATGGTGCTGCGGTTGCCCGCGGAGATCACCTGGGACGGAGTCGTTTCCAGCTTGACGGCCGTTGTCGAGCGGCACGACATCCTGCGATCCCGGCTGGCGACCGGACCGGACACGGGCCTCGTCGTCGGCCCGCCGGAATCGGTGGACCTCGCGCGGCTGACCCGGCGCGCCGACTGGCGACCCGAGCGGTCGTGGGACGACCGGGTCCGCGACGAATTGGACACCGCCGCAGGCGAACTCGACCCTGCGGCCGGTGAAATGGTGCGGTTCGTCTGGCTGCGGCAGCAGGACGGGCCGGGCTGGCTGCTGCTGGTGCTGCACCACCTCGTAGTCGACGGCGTGTCCTGGCGCATCCTGCTGCCCGACCTCGCGGCCGCGTGGGAACGGGTGCGTGACGATCGGCCGGTGACGTTGCCGAGGGTGGCAACGTCGGCACGGCGCTGGTCGCACGCGCTGGTGGACGAGGCGTCCCGGCTCGAACGCGTTGCTGAATTGCCCTTGTGGAGAACCATTTTGAGCGGAACCGATCCGCTGATCGGATCACGGCCGCTCGACCCGGCGGTCGATGTGGCGGCCACGGTCGAGACGGTGCGAATCGAGCTGCCGGTAGCGACGACGAAGGCGTTGCTGACCGCGGTGCCCTCGGCGTTCCACGGCGGTGTCGAGGACGGGCTGCTCGCCGCGCTCGCGGTCGCGGTGCGTGGGTGGCGGGGCACCGAGGACACCTCGGTGCTGCTGCGGCTGGAAGGGCACGGCAGGGAGGAACAGGTGGTGCCCGGTGCCGACCTTTCCCGCACGGTCGGCTGGTTCACCAGCATGTTCCCGGTCCGGCTCGACACCTCGGGCATCGATGTCGACGACGTGCTCGATGGCGGCGGCGCGGTCGCCGGTCTGGTCAAGTCGATCAAGGAACAGCTGCTGGCGATTCCGGACAAGGGCATCGGTTACGGCCTGCTGCGCTACCTCAACCCGGAGACGGCGGCCGAGCTCGCCGCGTATCCGGCGCAACAACTCGGATTCAACTACCTCGGTCAGCTCGCCGCCACCGATTTGCCCTCGGCCGCAAGGGATGTCGGCTGGCAGGCCATCCCCGGCATCGGGGCGCCGCGTCCGGATGCGGACCTACCCGCGATGTCCGCGCTGGAGATCGCCTCCGCCGTAACTGATTCCGAGGATGGCCCGCAGCTGGCCGCCGTGTTCAGTTACGCGGCGGGTGTGCTCTCGGAAGCGCGGGTGCGCGCGCTCGCGCAGCTGTGGTCTGCCGTGCTGACCGGGCTGGCCAGGCACGTGGCGCGGCCAGGTGCCGGTGGGCTGACACCGTCCGATCTCGCCCTGGTGTCGGTCGGTCAACCCGAAATCGAGGCATGGGAACGGGATTACCCGGGAGTCGTCGATGTATGGCCGACCACCCCGACCCAGTCCGGGCTGCTGTTCCACAGCGAACTGGCCGGTGACTCGTTCGACGCGTACCACATGCAACTGGTGTTCCACCTGTCCGGCGTGGTCGATCCGGAGCGGATGCGGGCGGCGGGCCAGGCCCTGCTGCGGCGCCATCCGAATCTGCGCACCGCGTTCGTGCAGGACGCGGCGGGCGGTGCGGTGCAGATCGTGCTCGATGACGTCGAATTGCCCTGGCGCGATAGGGATTTGACCGCACTCGCCGACGGCGAGCGCGTCGAGGCCTTCGAACGACTGCTTGTCGAAGATCGCGCCGCTCACTTCGATCGCGCCGTCCCGCCGTTGCTGCGGATGACGTTGGTACGGATGGGAACACAGCAGACAGAGCTGGTCCTCAGCGTCCATCACGCGCTGTTCGACGGCTGGTCGCTGCCGTTGCTGATGGCGGAGTTGTTGCGCCTCTACGGCTCCGGCGGGGACACCGCAGGACTGACGAGGACGCGCCCTTACCGCGACTTCCTGGTCTGGTTGTCCGAGCAGGACCCCGCGGCATCGGCCACGGCCTGGGCGACCGAACTCGCCGGGCTGGACGAGCCGACCATGCTGCTCGCCGGTGCCAGACAAGGCGCGGTAGGGGGTCGGCCCGCCCAGGCCGAGGTGGTGCTGCCCATCGAGACCGCCCGTGAGTTGTCAAGGCGGGCAGCGGAACTGGGCGTCACCGCGAATACCATCGTGCAGGGCGCGTGGGCGATCGTGCTCGGCCAACTGACCGGTCGAGCGGACGTGGTGTTCGGCGCCACCGTATCCGGCCGCCCGGCCGCGCTCACCGGCGCCGACGCCATGATCGGGTTGTTCATCAACACCCTGCCGGTGCGGGTGCGCTGCGCGCCGGGACGCACACTCGCCGACCTGCTCACCGGCCTGCAGAACCGGCAGGCAGCCCTGATGGACCAGCACCACCACGGTCTCGCCGATATCCAACAGGCGGCCGGGCTCGGCAACCTGTTCGACACCCTGGTGGTGTTCGAATCCTTCCCCGTCGACCGCACCGGTCTCACCGACGCGCATACGGCGGCGGGGGTCTCGATCACCGGTATCCGTTCCCAGACCGGCACCCACTATCCGCTGATGGTGGTGGCCGACACGGCGCCCTACCTCCGTGTCGTCCTGCAGTACCAGGACAACCTGTTCGACGAGCACGACGCACGAAACATCGCGGCCCGCATGGCCAGTGTGCTCGGCCAACTCGCGATCGACCCGACCGTGCCGATCAGCCGGGTGGACACGCTGGACCCGATCGAGCGAGAACTGGTCCTGCGCAAGCTCAACGACACCGAGGTACCGCTCCCACCGGTGACCTACCCCGAGCTGTTCGAACGACAGGTCGCCGCAACACCGGACGCGGTGGCGGTGGTCTGCGGCGACGTCAGCCTGACCTACCTGGAGCTGAACGCGCGGTCGAACCGATTGGCGCGCTGGCTGGTTCGGCACGGTGTGCGCCCCGAACAGCGGGTTGCGCTGGCATTGCCGAGATCGGCGCAGGTCGTGGTCGCGATGCTCGCGGTACTCAAGGCGGGTGGTGCGTACCTCCCGGTCGACCCGGACTATCCGCTCGACCGGGTGCGATACATGATCGTCGACGCCGCACCGGTGGCGATACTCACCGACACCGCCACGGCGCCGGTGCTGCCGGACACGGACGTGCCGTTCCTGTTCATCGATGATGCGGGCGACGCGGACGCCGCGAACCTCGCCGATGCCGATCGCGGCGGCCCGCTCCGCCCGGCCAACCTGGCCTACCTGGTGTACACCTCCGGTTCGACCGGCCGCCCGAAAGGCATTGCCACCACGCATCGCAACATGGTCAACGGTGCCATTGCGATGGCCGCGCTGCTCGGCGACAAACCCGCGCCGCGCTCGCTGGTCAGTACGTCGGTGTCGTTCGACGCCTCGGTGTTCGAGATCTTCACCGCGCTCAGCGTCGGCGGCAGTGCCGAGGTGATCCGCGATGTGCTCGCCCTCGGCGAGCTCGACCGGTGGTCGGGCGGCGTGATCACCACGGTGCCTTCGGCATTCGAGGAGGTGCTCAATCACGCGGGCACCGAGATCGCCGCGGACACCATCGTGCTCGGCGGCGAGCCGTTGACCATGGCGATGGTCGAGCGCACCAGGACCGCCGTGCCCGGCATCCAGGTCGTCAACGGCTACGGGCCGACGGAGACGTTCTACGCCACCGCCTACCCCGTCCCGGAGGCCGGGAATGCCACCGCGGCAGGGGATTCCGTGCCGATCGGCCGGCCACTGGCCAACGCGCGGATGTACGTGCTCGACTCGTGGCTGCGGCCGGTCCCGACCGGCGTCGTCGGCGAGTTGTACATCGCCGGTGCCGGGCTGGCTCGCGGATACCTCGGCCGACCAGGGCTGACCGCGTCACGGTTCGTCGCCGACCCGTTCGATTCGGATGGGTTGCTGTACCGCACCGGCGATCTGGTGCGCTGGACCGCGGCGGGGGTGCTCGAGTACTCCGGACGCGTCGACGACCAGGTGAAGGTGCGCGGCTTCCGCATCGAACTCGGTGAGGTCGAGGCCGCCCTGACCGCGTATCCCGGTGTGGCGCAAGCCGTTGTGGTTGCGCGCGAGTTCGCCGGTGCCGGTGGCAAACGACTGATCGGCTACGTGGTGCCCTCGGCATCGGGCGGTGCGCTCGACGGTGCCTCGGTGCGTCAGTTCGTCAACGAGCGGCTGCCGGACTTCATGGTGCCCGCCATGGTGGCGGTGATCGAAGCCCTCCCGTTGACGCTGAACGGCAAGCTCGATCGTAAAGCGTTGCCCGAGGTGGACTTCGCCTCCGCGATGCAATATCGACCCCCGCGTAACCAGCGGGAGCAGGCACTAGCGGCACTGTTCGGTGCGGTGCTCGGTGTCGACCGGGTCGGCATCGACGACGACTTCTTCCTACTCGGCGGGCATTCGCTGCTCGCCACCCGGCTGATCGGCCGGATGCGCGTCGAGTTGGGCGTCGAGCTGCCGATTCGCCTGGTGTTCGAATCACCGACCGTCGCTGGGCTGGCGGAGCGCCTCGATAGCGCTGCCCCGTCGCGCAGGCCCAAGCTTCGCAGAATGACCGAGGAGTGACATGGTCCCGCTTTCCTTCGCCCAGCGGCGTTTGTGGTTTCTCTACCGCTTCACCGGGCCGTCGCCGACCTACAACTTTCCCGCGGTGTTCTGGCTGCGCGGCACCCTCGATATCGAGGCGCTGGTCGCGGCGATCGCCGATGTCGTCGCCAGGCACGACAGTCTGCGGACGCTGATCGTCGAGGACGACACGGGTACGCCGATGCAGCAGGTGCTGCGCGCGGACGACGTGCGGCTGGACGTGCCCGTGCGGCCGGTGCCCGCCGACGATGTCGACGCCGTCATCGCCGAGATGTACGAGTGCCCGTTCACCCTGTCCGATGAGATCCCGATCCGGGCGCGGGTGCTGCGCTGCTCGGCGACCGAACACGTGCTGGTGCTGATGATCCACCACGTCTCCGTCGACGGCGGTTCGATCGTGCCGTTCGTCAGGGACCTCGCCACCGCGTATCAGGCGCGGCTCGACGGTGCCGCGCCCGCCTGGTCCCCGCTGCCGGTCCGGTACGTGGATTACACCCTGTGGCAACAGGAACTGCTCGGCAGTGCCGCCGACACGGACAGCTTGCTCGCGGCTCAAGTCGGCTATTGGCGGCAGGAGCTGGCCGATATCCCGCAGCCGCTGCGGTTGCCGGTGGATCGGCCACGGCCCGCGATCATGGGCAATCGCGGCGGTTCCGTCGACGTCGTCGTCGAGCCGGAGTTGTTCACGGCCATCCAGGATTTGGCGCACCGTCACGACGCGACCGTGTCCATGGTGTTCCAGGCCGCCGTTGCCGTCCTGCTGCACCGACTCGGCGGCGGTGACGATCTCACCATGGGTTCGCCGATCGCGGGCCGCACCGACGAGGCGCTGGTCGACATGGTCGGGTTCTTCGTCAACACCTGGGTGCTTCGGGTCGGGTTGGCCGGGAATCCGTCGTTCGACGAGGTGTTGCGGCAGGTGCGGGAAAAGGCCCTCACCGCCTACGAGAACCAGGACGCGCCGTTCGAGCGGCTCGTCGAGCTGCTCAATCCGGACCGTTCGCTGGCCTATCACCCGTTCTTTCAGGTCATGGTCGCGTGGCAGAACTTCACCAGGCTCGACCTCGAACTGCCAGGCCTGGTGATCATGCCGCAGCTGTTCGCCGCCACCACCGCGAAGTTCGACCTGTTCTTCAATTTCGGCCCGGACGCCACCGGGACCGGCGTGCGTGGCGTCATCGAGTACGCGGCCGACCTGTTCGACCAGTCGACCGTCGAGCTGATCGGCGTGCGACTCCGCGACGTGCTGCGCCAGATCGTGGCCGAGCCACGGCACCGCGTCGGCACCATCGACGTGCTCCAACCGGGTGAGACGGATTGGTTGCTCGGCACCCTCAACGACACCGCTGCTCCCACAATGGATCTGACGATTCACGCGGCATTCCGACGCCAGGCCTCTACGACCCCGGACGCCGTCGCGGCGGAATGCGGCGACACGACTCTGACCTACCAAGAACTGGACCGTCTCGCGGATACGGTGGCGGGCAACCTGATTCGTCGCGGCGTCGGTCCGGAATCGCTGGTGGCGATCGCGTTGCCGCGTTCGCTCGAACTGGTGATCACCTATCTCGGCGTGCTCCGGGCGGGCGGGGCCTACCTGCCGATCGACCTCGACTACCCGGCGGATCGGGTGGCGTTCATGCTGCGCGACGCCGCGCCCGTCGTCGTGGTCACGGACGGGAACTTCACCCCGCCGGACGGCCTGCCGCAGGTGCAGATCGACGAATTGCGGGTTGCCACAGACGAACTGGTCCCGGAAGTTGTCGGCGATGGTGACCGGCTCGCCTACATCATGTACACGTCGGGGTCGACGGGCGTGCCCAAGGGTGTCGCGGTGACGCATAAGGGTGTGGTCGGTCTGGCGGCGGACCATCGGTACCGCGGCGGTGCCCACGAGCGGGTGCTGTTGCACTCGCCGCACGTGTTCGATTCCTCGACCTATGAGTTGTGGGTGCCCTTGCTTGGTGGCGGTCGGGTGGTTGTCGCGCCGACCGACATGCTCGACGCGGCGCGGTTGGCCGCGTTGGTCACCGGTCGGCAGCTCACCGGATTGTGGCTGACCGCAGGGTTGTTCGGTGTCGTGGTCGATCAGGATCCGGGATGTCTGGCCGGAGTGCGTGAGGTGTGGGTCGGCGGCGACGTCGTGTCGCCCGCGGCGGTAGCGCGAGTGCTCGACGCATGTCCCGGTCTTGCCGTGGTCAACGGCTACGGACCCACGGAGACAACGGTTTTCGCTACCTGTCACCGGGTGGCGCCGGAAGCACTTGGTACGGGCGTGCCGATCGGTCGGCCGATGGACAACATGCGGGTCTATGTGCTGGACGAGAGTCTGCGCCCGGTTCCGCCCGGAGTCGTCGGCGAGCTGTATGTGGCGGGTTTCGGTGTGGCGCGTGGCTATTTGGGACGGTCGGGTCTGACCGCCGAGCGGTTTGTCGCCTGCCCGTTCGCCGATGGCGAGCGGATGTATCGGACCGGTGATCTGGTGGCGTGGAATTCCCTGGGCGCGCTGGACTTCCACGGCCGAGCGGACAGCCAGGTGAAGGTGCGCGGCTTCCGCATCGAGCCGGGGGAAGTGGAGGCCGCACTGGCCGAGCATCCCGCGGTGTCGCGCGCGGTCGTGGTCGCCGGTGCGGACAAGGAGAACGACGCGCGGCTGGTCGCCTATGTCGTGCCGGATCTGACCGATACCGGCGCACCGGCCGAGCAGGTGCGCGAATGGCTCGAGGTGTACGAGCGGATGTACGAGTCGGGCGTCGCCGACCTGGGGGAGGACTTCTCCGGCTGGAATTCCAGCTACACCGGCAAGCCCATTCCGCTCGTCGACATGCGGCAGTGGCGCGACGCCGCGGTCGAGCGCGTGCTGTCGACCGCGCCACGCCGGGTACTCGAGATCGGCGTCGGCTCCGGACTGCTGCTGGCACACATAGTTCCGCATGTCGACGAATACTGGGGCACGGACTTCTCCGCGACGGCGATCGACCGGCTGCGACGGCAGGTCGACGAGGCGGGCTGGGCGGACCGAATCCAGTTGCGCCGCCTCGCGGCCGACGATACCTCCGGCCTGCCCGCCGGGGTCTTCGACACGATCGTGCTGAATTCCGTTGTCCAATACTTCCCGGACGCGGGGTATCTCGATCGAACGCTGCGCGCGGCGATGGAACTCTTGGCGCCGGGCGGCCGCGTCATCGTCGGCGACGTGCGCAACGCCCGCTCATTGCGGCTGTTGCACACCGCCGTACACCGCGCCCGCTTTCCAGGTGCCACCGAAGCCACCGTGCGGGCCGCCGTCGAGCACGCCGTTTTCCTGGAGAAGGAACTGGTGCTCGACCCCGAATGGTTCACCAGGTGGGCGGCCGACAATACGGCGGTCGGCGTGGACATCCAGCTGAAATCCGGTGCCGCACACAATGAATTGACCCAGCACCGCTACGAGGTCGTCCTGCACAAGGCGCCTACCGCGCCGGTGTCCCTCGGCGATCTGCCGGTGCTCACCTGGGGCGAACACGTGCACGATCTGGCGGGCGTCGAGGCGTTCTGCCGGAACGAGGCGGCCCGCGCGACGCGGATCGCGGCCATTCCGAACGCGCGCCTGACCGACACCGCCGTCGATCCGCAAGAGCTGCGGGACCTGGCCGACGGACTTGGCTGGGGTTCGCTGGTCACCTGGTCCGACGCGGCCGAGAACTTCGACGCCGTGCTCTGGCCGGATGGTTCTGCCGGGGCAACCGCGCTGTTCGGCGGCTATGTCCCGAACACCCGCACCGATCGAATGCTGGCCAACAATCCGGCAGGCGTGCGCGACGTCGGCGCGGTGCTCTCGGCGCTGCGCGACTACCTGCGCGAGCGACTGCCCGACTACATGGTGCCGTCCGCCGTCGTCGCCATCGGTCGAATTCCGTTGACGCCCAATGGAAAGCTGGACCGACGGGCGCTGCCCGCACCCGACTACGCGGGATCCGGCGGCGGACGTGCGCCGCGGACGCCGCAGGAGGGCGTGCTCGCCGGTCTGTTCGCCGAGGTGCTCGGCTTGAGCCAGGTCGGTGTCGATGACGATTTCTTCGCCATGGGCGGGCATTCCCTGCTCGCCATCCGGCTGGTCGGGCGCATCAGGGCGGAACTCGGCGTCGAGGTGCCGGTGCGGGTGGTGTTCGAGACGAGCACCGTCGCCGGGCTTGCCA
Source organism: Nocardia sp. NBC_01499 (assembly GCF_045040275.1). Lineage (NCBI taxonomy): Bacteria > Bacillati > Actinomycetota > Actinomycetes > Mycobacteriales > Nocardiaceae > Nocardia > Nocardia sp. NBC_01499. The sequence continues at coordinate 9,704,727 of NZ_CP109426.1, forward strand.
CCGCCGTCGAGACCGCGCAGCAGGCGCGGCTGCCGCTGACCCCGCAGGTCCGTCCCGAGCGGGTGCCGCTGTCGTTCGCTCAGCAGCGGGTCTGGTTCCGGCACCTGTTCGAGGACTCGTCGACCACCTACAACATGCCGACGATGCTGCGGTTGCGCGGCGGGCTCGACGTCGCCGCGCTGCGGTCGGCGATTCGGGACGTGATCGGCAGGCACGAGAGTCTGCGCACGGTCATCGCCGAAGACGACGACGGCATGCCCTACCAACGCATCCTGCCTGTCGAGCAGGTGGCGACCGAGGTGGTCGTCCATGACGTCGCGCCGACGGATCTACCCGCCGCTTTGGCGGATGCGGCTGGTCACCGGTTCGACCTTTCCGCCGAGATCCCGTTGCGCGCCAAGGTGTTCCGGGTGGCCGACGACGACAACGTGCTCGCGCTCGTGCTGCACCACATCGCGGGCGACGGTAGCTCCGCCGCCCCGCTGGTGCACGATCTCGCGCTGGCATACACCGCCCGCACGGCGGGACAGCCGCCGGATTGGCAGCCGCTGGCCGTGCAATACGCGGATTACGCCATCTGGCAACGGCTGATGCTCGGCGAGGAGTCCGACCCGGACAGCCTCACGTCGATCCAGGCCGAGTACTGGCGCCAGGAACTGGCCGACACACCCGAACCACTACCGCTGCCGCTGGACCGACCACGCGGTGCGACCGGTGGCCGACGCGCGGGCCAGGTCGAATTCACCCTCAGCCCAGAGCTTTTCGCCGACATCGAAGAGTTGGCGCGCGATCTGGGCGTGACGGTCTCGATGGCGTTGCAGGCCGCGTTAGCCATCCTGCTGCACCGGATGGGCAGCGGCGACGACATCACCCTCGGCGCACCCCAGGCGGGCCGCGTCGACCACGCGCTCACCGACCTGGTCGGCATCTTCGTCAACATCTGGGTGCTGCGCGTGCGGCTGGGCGGCGACCCGTCGTTCGCGCGGCTACTCGACCAGGTCAGAGACCGGGCGTTGGCCGCATACGACAACCAGGATGTGCCGTTCGACCGCCTCGTCGAGCTGCTCAATCCCAGCCGCGCCGCGGGTTACCACCCGCTGTGCCAGGTCGTGCTGGCCTGGCAGAACAGTCCGGCCGCGGAACTGCGCCTGCCGGGGTTGGTGGCGACGGTCGAGCCCGTTTCCGGGACTGGCACACCGAAATTCGACTTGTTCTTCAACCTGGCCCCCGATCTCGCGCGTGGCGGCGCCGTCGGCTACGTCGAGTTCGACGCCGACCTGTTCGACCGCGACACCGTCGCCAAGATCGCACACCGGTTCCAGCAGGTGCTGGCACAGGCCGTTGCTGACCCGGCGTTGCCGGTTGGCGCGTTCGACGTGCTCGTACCCGGCGAGCACGACAGTGTCGTCGATGAGCTCAACGACACGGCAATCCCGCTGCCGCTGAACACGATTCCGGCGATGTTCCACCGACAGGCCGCCGCGACACCGGACGCCATCGCGGTCACGGCCGACACCAGGTCGCTGACCTATCAGGAACTCGACCGGGTCTCCGACACGATGGCGGCCAACCTCGGCAACCTGGGCGTCGGACCGGAATCCATTGTGGCCGTTGCCTTGCCGAGGTCCCTGGACTACGTGATCACCGTGCTCGCCGTGCTGAAGGCCGGTGGTGGGTACCTACCGGTCGATCCGGGATATCCGGCCGAGCGGGTGGCATTCATGCTGCGCGACGCGCGTCCGCTGATGCTGGTGTGCACCCTCGACTTCGCCGATCAGCAGGACGACGACTACTGCCCGAGGGTGGTGGTCGATCAGCTCCGTGCGGAGACGGACCAGCCGACGCCGCACGCGGTCGACGAGGGCGGCCGTCTCGCCTACGTGATGTACACGTCGGGATCCACCGGCGTGCCCAAAGGCGTTGCGGTGACCCATCAGGCCGTAGTGAGCCTGGCGACGGACCGCAGATACCGCGACGGCGCCCACGAGCACGTGCTGCTGCACTCGCCGCAGTCGTTCGACTCCTCGACCTATGAGCTGTGGGTTCCGCTACTCGGCGGCGGCCGAGTCGTCGTCGCCCCGGCCGAGGTGCTCGACGTAGCGACATTGTCGGCGTTGGTGACCGGCCGCCAGCTCACCGGATTGTGGCTGACGGCAGCGCTGTTCGCGGTTCTCGTCGATCAGGATCCGACGTGTCTAGCCGGCGTGCGCGAGGTGTGGGTCGGCGGCGACGTGGTTTCCGCGGCCGCTGTCACCCGGGTGCTCGACGCGTGTCCTGGACTCGCCGTGGTCAATGGCTACGGGCCCACGGAGACAACGGTTTTCGCGACAAGTCACCGGGTGGTGCCGGAACTACTTGGTACGGGCGTACCGATCGGGCGGCCGATGGACAACATGCGCACCTACGTACTGGACGAGCGCCTGCGGCCGGTACCGCCCGGTGTGGTCGGTGAACTGTATGTCGCGGGTACCGGTTTGGCGCGCGGATACCTGCGGCGCTCGGGGCTGACCGCCGAGCGGTTTGTCGCCTGTCCGTTCGGTGTCGGCGAGCGGATGTACCGCACCGGCGATCTGGTCGCGTGGAATCAACTGGGGGAGTTGGTATTCCGTGGCCGGGTGGACGGCCAGGTGAAGGTCAGGGGCTTCCGGATCGAACCGGGGGAGATCGAGGCCGTCCTGACCGAACACCCCGGGGTCGCCCAGGCGGCGGTGATCGCTCGCGACGCGGGCGCCCGCCTGGTCGCCTACGTGGTCGCGGCACAGTCCGAGCCCGATGACCTGCGCGCCTACCTGGCGACCCGGTTGCCGAGTTTCATGGTCCCGGCCGCGGTCGTCCCGCTCGATCGATTGCCGTTCACGCCGAACCACAAACTGGACCGGGCCGCGTTGCCGGACCCGGAGTTCGCCGCGACGGCGTACCGGCCGCCGCACACCGAAGACGAGGTGACGCTCGCCGCGCTGTTCGCCGAGCTGCTCGGCGTCGACCGGGTCGGCCTCGACGACGACTTCTTCGACCTCGGCGGCCAATCGCTGCTCGCCATCCGGCTGGCCAGCCGGATCAAGGCGACCATGGGAATCGCGGTGCCGGTCAGGACGGTGTTCCAGCACTCGGTCGTCGCCGACCTCGCGGCCAACCTCAGGACCGACACCGGCGACGCGGCGCAGGATCCGCTCGCGCCCGTGCTGCCGATGCGGACCGACGGGCAAGGACCGCCACTGTGGCTGATCCGGGCCGGCGGCGGATTGTGCTGGCCGTACCTCGGATTCGTCAACTACCTGCCCGATCGGCAGTTGTACGGCATCCAGGCGCGCGAGTTCGACCGGACGCGCCCGCGCCCGCGTTCCGTCGAGGAGATGGTCAACGACTATGTGGCGCAGGTGATGTCGATCCAGCCCGAGGGGCCGTACCGCCTGATGGGCTGGTCCGCCGGCGGTGCCTACGCGCACGCGATGGCCGTCGAACTGCGCCGCCGCGGCCACGAGGTGGACCTGCTCGCCATCCTGGACGCCGCTACCAACGGCGGCGGTGGAGCGATGGCCGAGGTCTCCGACGACGACGTGCTCGACGATATGCGCAGCCGCGACATGATCCGCGACTTCCTCGGCCCCGCCGAGGACGAAGCCGACCTCGAGCAGCTGCTGTTGACCGTCGCCGCCATCACACGGGAGCAGGCGGTGCTGCTCGACGAGTTCACCACCCCGGTCTTCGACGGTGACGTGCTGTTCTTCACCGCCACGGTGGACGACCACGCCTTCGCCACCGACTGGAAGCCCTACGTGCTCGGCGAGATTCACGAACACCGCATTCGATGCGCGCACCGCGACATGTCCCAACCCGCGCACGCGGCCGCCATCTGCGCCGTGATCGAGCGCGCCCTCGCCGACCGCACGCACCGAGCGCACGACTAGGAGGAAAACTATGAGCACCAACCCGTTCGACGACGAGGACGGCGAGTTCTTCGTGTTGATCAACCTCGAGGAGCAGTACTCGTTGTGGCCCGCGTTCGCCGAGATCCCCGCCGGCTGGCGGGTGGCACTCGGCCCGGACAAACGCCAGAACTGCCTGGACCACATCGAGCGGAACTGGACGGACATGCGCCCGAAAAGCCTGCGCGACGCGATGGCCGCGGATGAGGTAGGTATTCGATGACAAGCACTCCGATGACAAAGTATCCGATGATCGACATGGCCGAGCGCTGGAATATCCACCCCGATCATTTCTGGCTCCGTGGGCGGCAGCCGGACGAGCCCGTTCTTTTCGACGAGGCGACCGGGGTGTGGAACGTCTACCGCTATGACGACATCATGAAGATCTTCGGCGACACGGCGCATTTCTCCTCCGATATCAAGCGCCTGTTCGATTCGGCGGAGGTCAACGAGCACAAGGAGGGCAACCTCATTCAGCTCGACGGCGAGGAGCACCGCAGGCTGCGCGGGTTGGTCAGCAAGGCTTTCACCCCGAAGATCGTGGCCGACCTGGAGCCGCGGATCCGCGAGATCACCATCGAACTGCTCGACGCCGCAGCAGGCAAGGAGGAGATCGAGCTGGTCGCCGATCTCGCGTATCCGCTGCCGGTGATCGTCATCGCCGAACTGCTCGGCATACCCGGCTCCGACCGCGACCTGTTCAAGGAATGGGCGACGGCGATTCTGGACAGCACCTACAAGATCTCCCTGGCCGACGCCGACCAGCCGGAGACCCCGCCCGAGGGCGAGCGACTGATCGACAAGGTGCAGCCGATGTTCGATTACATGGGCGAGCACGCGAACACACGACGGCGGGCACCTCGCGACGACCTGCTGAGCCATCTCGTCGCCGCCGAAATGGACGGCGTCAAGCTGACCGACACCGAACTGGTGAACTTCGCGGTCATGTTGCTGCTCGTCGGGCACATCACCACCACCATGATGTTCGGCAACACCGTCCTGTGCATGGACGCGCAGCCGGATTGGACCGCGCGGGTCCGTGCCGACCGCTCGATGCTGCCCGCCTTCGTCGACGAGACGGTACGTCTGGTCAGCCCGCTGCCTGCGGTCGCGAGATCCACCCTGGCCGAGGTGGAGATCGCGGGACGGCTGGTGCCGAAGGATCAGATGATCATGCTGTATCTCAGTGCGGCGAACCGGGACGAGACCAGGTTCCCCGACCCGCATGTGTTCGACCCGACCAGGTATCCGAACCCGCACCTGGCCTACGGGCGCGGTTTGCACGTCTGCCTCGGCGCGCCCCTGGCACGGCTGGAAGCCCGTGTGGCACTGAATGTTCTGCTCGATCGCTACCCCGTGTTGCGCGCCGATCCGGACAACCCGCCGACGTTCATCCCGAACCCGGGCATGACCGGCGTCCATACCCTGCCGCTGCGCACCGTGTGACCGCACGGCCCCGGCGGTAGCGAAAAACGAGCGAGCCCCTCTCATGATCTGAGAGGGGCTCGCTCGTTCGGGAGGTCACCTGCTGACCGTGCCCTCCTGCAGCCGCCGGACCATGCGGTGCGTGGTCTCCAACGGTGTTTCCCCCGCCGCCGCGGGAACGAATCCGCCGCGGGTGTTGATCTCCGTGATCCGGTCGTTCCACCGCTCGTGGCCGCGGAACGGGATCGACTCGTCGGGGGAGTAAGCCGGATAGTTGCGGTAGTTGTTGGCGCCCGCATCGGCCTTGCCGCGCACCAGGATCGGGTCGAGGTAGAGGCCTTCGTTGGCCACCGCCGTCGATGTCGCGATGTAGCCGACGTCGAGGCCGCACCGGCGGGTGTTCGAGGTGTTGGGCTCGGAGCAATGCAGGATGTTCGGGTGATGGATGGACACGTCACCGGGGGCGAGTTCGATATCGACAACGCCCGCCTTTGTCACCCATTCGTCGACGAGGTCTTGATTCGTCTGTGAATAGAGCATATTGGGGGTGTCGGTGCGGGTGCGCGGGGGAATGATCGGCACGCGGTGACTGCCCGGCACGATGCGCAGGCACCCGTTTTCCCTGGTGGACGGGTCGATCGCGACCCATACGGTCAGCGCCGACATCGGCTGCAACTTCCAGTAGGCGCCGTCCTGGTGCCACAGCACCGGCCTGCCGTCCTTCGGTGGCTTGCACACGTAGTGCGCGGTGAAGCAGGCCAGATCCGGACCGAGGAACAGCTCGGCGATATCGACGAGCCGGTCGTCGGTGACCATGCGCACCCAGAAGGCGTCGTTGCGCATCAGCGGGTGATGATATTCCTCCGGGCGCAGGTGTGGATAGCGTCGGCCGAGCCACTCGACGTGCGAACGGCCCTCCTCGATCAGTTCGGTGTCAAGGACATCGCGGATAATCGCGAAACCGTTCGTTTCGTATTCACGGACAATTGTTTCGGCGTCGAACATCGTGCAGTCCCTTTCGACTGTTCGGTACGCGCGCTATTCTGTCGAATCCTGAACTACCGGGTCAGGCGCGCGATTCTGTGATTCAATTCGGAAAATACGAGGCTGGCCAGCCCGGTGTCAAACCCCGCGCTGTCCTGGCGCCGGGACAGTGCGGAAAGCCGTGCATATCGACATGGGCGAAGGCGACCTGAAAGAATCGATCGTAATTCCGCGTATTGCGATGATCGGCGGAAACAGCAAGCGAATTCGATGGAATATGCCGTTGAATCGGCGGTCAGGGGAAGAGGTCATGTCCGTACTGGCGCAGCGATGGAAGCTGGATGAACAGCGGTTCTCCTGGATGTATGAGCAGATGCGGGCGCCGCGAGGCGTCGAGCGGGACGAGAAGACCGGCATCTGGAATGTGCACGGCCACGCCAACGCGCTGCAGGTGCTGAACAATCCGGCGATCTTCTCGTCCGGCACGGGCCGCCTGATCCCGGAGAACAGCGAGTTCGACGAGGGCGCCATCACCCAGCTCGATCCGCCGCGGCACACCGCGCTGCGCAAGCTGGTCTCGGCCGCGTTCTCGCCCAAGGCAATTGGTGAACTGGAACCGCGCGTGCACGCCATCGTGGACACCCTGCTCGCGAAGGTCGCCGACCAGCCCGGCTTCGACCTGGTCACCGATTTCGCCTACCCGCTGCCCATCACCGTGATCACCGAGCTGCTCGGCGTGCCGGCCAGCGACCACGGGCTGATCCACGGCTGGGTCGACGCGATGATGAGCGGCACGATGGAGTACTCGCTGGTCGAGCGCGACGAACAACTCGACAACGAGATCGACTTCGTGCTCGAGCAGGCCAGGCACATCACCGACTACCTGCGCGTGCTGCTGAAGGAGCGAATGACCAACCCGCGCAAGGACATGCTGACCAGTCTCGTCGAGGCCGAGATCGATGGCGAGCGGCTCACCGAGGCCGAGATCGTGAACTTCGCGAACGCGTTGCTCGTCGCCGGGCACGTCACCACCACCGCGTTGATCGGCAGCACCGTGCTGTGTCTCGACGCGTTCCCCGAGGCGGACAAGAAGGTGCGCGCGGATCGGCGTCTGGTGCCGACGTTGATCGAGGAGTCGCTGCGCTACTTCCCGCCGATCGGCATGATGGCCAGGGTCACCAACGCCGAGGTCGAGCTGGACGGCGTCACGATCGGACCCGATCAGCTTGTCGGAGTGTGGATTCCGACGGCCAATCGGGACGGGTCGGTCTTCGCCGATCCGTTCGTCTTCGACCCGGCCCGCGAGCCGAATCCGCACATGGCGTTCGGCCGTGGCGTGCACTTCTGTATCGGCGCCGCACTCGCCAGGCGCGAGGGTCGCATCGCGATGAACGCGCTGTTCGACCGATTCCCCGGGCTGCGCGTCGACCCGGAGGGCACGCCGTCGTTCCTCACCAGCCCCAATCTCAATGGGGTGTCGAAGCTTCCGGTCGTCGTCGAGTGAGCGCGTCGATGGAAATCGGGATGGATCGGATCGAGCTTGCCGAAAGCGCCTACCGGACCGCCGAGCAACTGCTGCGGCATAACCGGCGAAACCTGGTGCGCGGCGCGAAGATTCAGCCGCACTGGACGGCGGGCGGCTTCTGGTACTCGGTGGACACCGAGCGGGGACGGCGATTCATCCTCGTCGATCCGGCCGAGGGCAGCAGGAGGCCGGCGTTCGACCAGGAGCGGCTCGCGGTGGCCCTCGCGGCCGCGGCCGGTACGGACGTAGACGCGACGGCGTTGCCGTTCGCGGCGTTCGAGCCGATCGGCGACGCGGTCGAGTTCGACGCGCTCGGCCAGCATTGGCGTTGCGCGGTAAGCGATTACACGTGTGCACCGGCCGAACCGCGTCCGGCGGGCACCATGCTGGAGGTGGTGTCACCCGACGGTAAGACCGCGGTGTTCCTCGACGGACACGACCTGCGGGCCCGCGCGGTCGACGGTGGCCAGGACTGGGCGCTGACCGAAGATGGCACCCGCGAACAGGATTACGGCTCCAATCCCGACTACTTCATGTACTCGACCCTGCTGTCCCGGATCGGCATACCGCACCTGCCGCCCGCCGTCGCCTGGTCGCCCGACTCCACCCGCGTCCTCACCCACCGAACCGACCAGCGCGGTGTCCGCGAGACGCATCTGGTGCGGGCGCTGCCCCCGGACGGCGGCCCCCCGGAGTTGCTGACCCAGCGGTTCGCCATACCCGGCGACGAGCGCCAGCCCATGGCCGAGCTCGTTGTGCTCGACGTCGCCACCGGCACCGCGGTGCCCGCGCTGGCCGAGCCCATCCCGATGTCGATGATCTCGCCGATCAGCAGGCAGTGGGCGTGGTGGGCGAGCGACGGTGCGGCGGTGTATTACCTGAACACCACGCGGGATACGAAGACGCTGAGCCTGCACCGGCTCGATCCGCGTTCCGGCCAGGTGCGCACGCTGGTGACCGAGTCCGCGGCGACCAGGGCCGAACCGGCACAGCGGTTCGCGCAGGCCCCCATGGTCCAGGTGCTCGGCTCGGGCGAGGTGCTGTGGTACTCCCAGCGTGACGGCTGGGGTCACCTGTATCTGTACGGCGCGAATGGCGAACCGCGGCACCAGGTGACCGCCGGGGAGTGGGCCGTGCAGCAAATCCTGCGCGTCGACGAACAGCGGCGCCTGGTCTACTTCGTGGCATCGGGTCTCGTCGCGGCGGATCCCTACCGCCGCACGGTGTGTCGCGTCGGGCTGGACGGTGCCGGATTCACCAGGCTGGTCGACGACGACCTCGATCACGCCGTTACGGTGTCGCCGGATCGGTCGTACTTCATCGATTCGGCGTCCACCAGCGACATCCCGCCGGTGAGCACGGTGCGCGGCTGGGACGGTGCCGTGCTCGTCGAACTGGAACGGGCGGACGTGTCGCGGCTTACGGCGACCGGATGGACCGCGCCGCAGCGATTCCGGACGACCTCGGCCGACGGCGCCACCGATATCCACGGAATGCTGTACCTGCCACACGGATTCGACCCGGCCGAGCGCTACCCGGTGCTCGATCATCCGTACGGCTTCCCGATCGCGAATCGGGTCAGCCCGTGCTTCGATTCCGGCTACTACGGCTCGGACGCGGAAGTGCTTGCGGCACTTGGCTTCGCCGTGGTCGCGATCGATGGACGCGGTTCGCCGGGCCGCAGCAAGGCGTTCCACGACGACTCCTACGGGCGGGTCGGGGACGGCTGCGGTCTCGACGACCATGTCGCGGCGTTGCGCGAGCTTGCCGCGAGCCGTCCGTGGCTTGACCTGGATCGGGTCGGCGTGTTCGGGGTGTCCTCCGGCGGGTTCGCCGCGGTGCGGGCCATGCTCGACTTCCCTGAGGTGTTCAAGGCCGGTGTCGCCGAGGCGGGCATGCACGACATGCGGTACGTCGACCTGGGGGTCGCCGAGATGTACAACGGGCCGCTCGGCGCCGCGTACACCGAAGCGTCCAATGTTGATGCGGCACAGCGGCTCACCGGCAAGCTGCTGCTGATGCACGGCGGTCTCGACGACAGCGTCTCGCCGCAGCTGACATTGCGGCTTGCCGAAGCGCTTGTCCAGGCGGACAAGGACTTCGAGCTACTGCTCATCCCCGGCGCGGACCACTACGGCAACGGTTACGAGCACCACATCAACCGGCGCAGATGGGACTTCCTCGTCCGCAATGTCATGGGTGCCGAACCACCCGCCGGGTACCGGCTCGCGCCCATCCCGATGGACATGGACGCCGTAGCCGAGCTGTTCGGGTGAATCGCCCGCCATCCCACTGTCTTTCCTCGGTAAGGAAAACGATATGACCGAATCACTCTCCGCCCCCGTGCAATTGCCGATCGAGAAGGTCGCCGACCGGCCGTTCGATCCGCCGCCGGAGCTGGCCGACCTTCGTGCGCACACCCCGATGCGTCGACTGGACTTCCCGGACGGCCACGTCGGCTGGCTGGTGACCAGTCACGCGCTGGTACGCGCCGTGCTCGGCGATCAACGGTTCAGTGTCAGACACGAACTCATGCACTCGCCGTTCCCCGGCACCGAGGGCATCACCATTCCCGCGGCACCGCCAGGGCACTTCAGCGCCTTCGACCCGCCGGAGCACACCCGCTTCCGGAAGTTGCTGACCGGCAAGTTCACCGTCCGCAGGATGGCACAACTGACCGCGGGGATCGAGCAGTTCACGGCGGACTGCCTCGACGCGATGGACCGTGAGGGGCCGTCGGTGGACCTGGTGCGGACCTTCGCGAGACCCATTCCGACACTGACGATCTGCGACCTGCTCGGCGTTCCCGATCAGGACCAGGACGTGTTCCAACGGGTGGCCAGGCTGAACGAACTGGACGTGACCCCGGAGGAGACCGTCGAGATCATGACCGCGCTGGACAAGTACATGCACGAGCTGGTCCTCGCCAAGCGCGCGACACCGACCGACGACCTGCTCAGTGACGTCGCGGCAAGCGATCTGACCGTCGAGGAACTCACCGGCGTCGGCACCCTGCTGCTCGGCACCGGCCTCGACACCACGGCCAACATGATCGCGCTCGGCGTCTTCGCCCTGCTGACCAATCCCGACCAGATCGCCCCGCTGCGTCGGGGCGACGGCGATATCGACCGGGTGGTCGAGGAGCTACTGCGCTACCTGAGCATCCAGTTCTTCTCCGTCCGCACCGCGCTCGCCGATGTCGAGCTGGGCGGCGAGCAGATCAAAGACGGTGACACGCTGGTTCTTTCGCTGCACGCGGCCAACCGCGACCCCGACCGATTCGCCGACCCCGACGCTCTCGACATCGAGCGCCGCGCCGCCGGGCATCTCGCCTTCGGGCACGGCATCCACCAGTGCCTCGGTCAGCAGCTCGCCCGGGTCGAGATGCGCGTCGCCATTCCGGCGCTGCTCGCGCGGTTCCCCACCTTGCGTCTCGGCGCCGCACCCGAAGACGTGCCGCTGCGCACCGGCGCCATGTATGGCGTGCACCGGCTGCCCGTCACCTGGGACAAGGGGTGAGCCGATGCGGTTGAGCGTGGATCGGGAACGCTGCTGCGGCGCGGGCATGTGCGCGTTGACCGCCCCGGGAGTGTTCGACCAGGACCAGGACAGCGGGCGGGTGGTGTTGCTTGCCGCGGAGCCGCCCGCCCACTTCCACAAAGCGGCGCGGCTGGCCATCCAGGTGTGTCCCTGCCTTGCCATCACGGAGGAAGGTTAGGTGGTCAGATGCTTGGCAGAGACGCGAAAGATGCTATCGGACAGCTTGTTTCGGCGGTCTTGTCGTCGAAGCCACTCGTCGAGGGGATAGGTGCACCGGTTCGGGTCGTGCCGTTCTTCAGCGCTGGTGATTCGTGCGGTGACTGGTCCGTCGGCCAGCGCAAGGCGGTGCGGCGATTGTTCGACCGGATCATCCAGCGGGCCGGGGTCGACGGGTTGGTGCTGTCGTATGACGAGTCGTTCGATGGCCTAGAGGTTTTCGAGCGCGTGCTGAGCGAGCGGCTCGCGCTCGGCGACCGCATGACCGTCGTCGGGGTTGTTCCAGCGGATCGGCTCGGCGAGGTCGAGTCCGTCGTCGCCGACACCGTGGCGAACAGCTTCGACGCGTTCGCCCGCACAGCGCGCGCCACTTCGTTCGACGGCATGTCGCTGAACGTCTATGACGCGGGGGAGGGTGACGAGACCGTCGTGCTCGTCCCCGCCTGCGGCATGCCCGCCGTGCTCACCGAATCCTGGGTGCGTTTTCTTGCCCGCGATCGTCGGGTGCTGACCTGGGAGACCCGCGGATTGTTCGGCGCGGCAGGCCAACCCGACGATTTCGCGGTGAACACCGAGGCGCAGGCCGCCGACCTGCTCGCGGTCATGGACCACTACGGCGTGCCGAGCGCGCACGTCGTCGGACTCTGCGGCGGGGCGGTGATCGCCCTGGCGGCCGCCGCACTGCGACCGGCAGGCGTTCGCTCGCTCAGCCTGTGGCACGGCTCGTATGGTTTCGGCGCCGACGGTCCGATGACCAAACACGAGCAGGGGATGGTCGAGCTGATGGCCACCGCCGCCCGCGATCGCGCGGCGGCCAGAGCCGTGCACGCCGCGTTCTGTCAGGCGATGCTCACCAACACTCCCGCCGACGTGGCCAACCTCGTGCTGTACCCGTATGCGAGTCCGGAATCGCTCTACCGGTACTGCCGACTGAACAGTTCGCTCGCCACGACCGATGTCGGCCGATATCTGGCCGAGGTGACCCAACCCGCGCTCGTCGTCACCAGCGGGGACGACCACACCGCCCATCCTGGCGCCTCGGAGCGGGTGGCGTCCGGCCTGTCGAACGGCGAGTTGCTGATGCGCGAGCACGGCGACCACATCTCGGTATTCCGCGCCGACGACACGGTGCTGCGGACAGCCACGGATTTCATGGCGCAGAGCGCGGTCCGGTCCGTCTAGTGCGTACCGGCTCTTCGACCTCACGTGGCGCCATCATGGCGCCACGTGATCGCGTGTTTTCGGCGGTGCTTGCATATCCATGGCGCCATCATTCTTGACTTGGCGCCATGATGGCGTTACTGTTGCGCCATGGACCTTACGCCTTATGTCGACAACCTCCAGCAAGAACTTCTGGCGGCGGCTGATTCGGGCGAGGCTGCCGCGATGGCACAGCGACTGGCTTCGTCGGTCGCGTCCGCCACCCGGTTGACCATGCTCGATGTGTTGTCCGCCGCTGCGGACGAGATCAGCAAGGACCTGGTACCCGGTTCGGTCGAGCTCCGATTGCGCGGCCGCGAGCCACATTTCGTGGTCACCCACGGCGAGGAGGCCGAGGACGACCAAGCGTGGGCGTGGTCGACGAGCACCGGCCAGGACGCGCCGGTCGTCGGCAACGACGGTGCCGTATCCAGGATCAACTTCCGTCCGCCGGAACAACTCAAACAGCGCATCGAGGCCGCCGCCGCCGCGGCCGGGATGTCGGTCAACGCCTGGCTGGTCCAGGCGGTCGGCGCGGCCCTCGCGGGCGACCCTCGGTCGAAGCGGGTGCGCAAGGACGGCAACCGATCAGCACGGTTCACCGGCTGGGTGGGCTGAGTACCGCAGGAACGAAAGAAAATACAACTGAGACAAGGGGATTCGTCATGCCAACCTTCGATACGCCGGAACCCATCGCGGTCACGCTCGTCGCGGGCAGCGCCGAGGTGCGCCTCGCCGCGAGCGCTCGCACCGACACCGTGGTGCGGGTCGAGCCGGGTAACAAAGCGAACGGGACCGACGTCAAGCTGGCCGAGAACGTCACAACCAACTTCTCCGCCGGTCAACTATCGGTCACCGCACCCGGCGGGTCGGGCGAGCGCAGCGCGATCATCGTCACCATCGAACTGCCGGTCGATTCCGGCCTGACGGCGAAGCTGGCCAACGCCCAGGTGCACGCGTCCGGCTCGCTCGGCGCAATCGACGTTCGGATGGACGCGGGACTGGTCCAACTCGACAGCATCGGCACACTGCAGGCGCGCCTGTCCGCCGGTGACCTCGTGGTCGGGCACATCACCGGTGCCGCCGAGATCGGCGGTTCGGCGGGCTCGGTACGGATCAACGAGGCCGACGGCAACGTCCGGTTCCGCAGCTCCGACGGGCAGATCTGGATCGGCGACGCCGCCGACGACCTCGACCTCAGCACCGTGAACGGCGGCATCGAACTCGGCAGCGCTGGCGGCAATGTCACCGCCAAGACGGTCGACGGCGCCATTCGGGTCGGCCGGTTGACGCACGGCCGCGCGGACCTGATGAACAGCGACGGCAACATCGAGATCGGCATCAGCGAGGGCACCGCCGCCTGGGTCGACGCGAGCAGCACGAAAGGGTCGGTGCACAGCGCGCTTCCGGCGCACACCAACCCCGACGAGTTCGACAGCACGGTCAAGGTGCGGGCACGCACCCAATCCGGAGACATCGTCGTTCGGCGCGCCGCCGACGGCAGCGCATAGCTGGACGACTACTCCAGCCAATCACAGGAAATGAAAGGAGGAGAGATGGCCGACATCTCTCCAATGGCGATCACGGCGACCGGCCTGCGCAAATCCTATGGTGAGCAGACCGTGCTCGACGGGATCGATCTGAACGTGGCCCCTGGTACCGTCTTCTCGCTCTTGGGCCCCAATGGTTCCGGCAAGACCACCACCGTCAAGATTCTCACCACCCTGATCCCGGCCGACGGCGGGGAGATGTGGGTCGGCGGGCACAGCGTGCTCGAGGACGGCCCGCTTGTGCGCGCGACAATCGGTGTCACCGGGCAGTTCTCGGCGGTGGACCGCTTCCTCACCGGCGAGGAGAACCTGCTACTCATGGGCGATCTGAACCACCTGCCCCGCGCCGAATCACGGCAGCGCTGCGCCGAACTGCTCGAGCGATTCGAGCTGGTCGACGCGGCGAAGAAGATCATCAGGACGTATTCGGGTGGTATGAAACGTCGTCTGGATCTGGCGATGAGCCTGATGGGCAAGCCGAGCATCATCTTCCTCGACGAACCGACCACCGGCCTCGATCCGCGCAGCAGGCACACCCTGTGGCAGATCATCCGGGAACTGGTCGACGACGGCGTGACCATCTTCCTGACCACACAATATCTGGAGGAAGCCGACCAGCTGGCCGACCGCGTCGCGGTGCTCGACCAGGGCAAGCTGGTCGCCGAGGGCACCCCGGCCGAGCTCAAGCAGCGCGTGCCAGGCGGGCACATCAGCGTGCAGTTCCCCGACGCCGACTCCCTCGACCGTGGCGCCCGCCGCCTCGGCGCGACGACCCGCGACAACGAGGCCTTCACCTTGCAGATCGGCGGCGGTAGCAGCGCCGCGGAGGTAAAAGCGGTGCTGGACAAGCTGTTCGACGCCGCCATCCCGGTCGACACGGTGTCGGTGCACACGCCGGATCTCGACGATGTCTTCTTCGCGCTGACCGGCCACGGCAAGTCCGAGAACGAGAAAGAGAACGAGAAAGTGAGTGCGTCATGACCACCGTTGCCAGCGCGGTCGCCGATTCGTCGACCATGGTGCGCCGGGAACTTCGGCACACCTCGCGTAATCCGGGCCAGCTCATCCTCGCGATGTTGGTGCCGCTGATCATGCTCCTGCTGTTCAACTACGCGTTCGGCGGTGCCATCGGCACCGGCGGCGTCAAATACATCAACTATGTGGTTCCCGGCATCGTGCTCATGGCCGTGAGCTACGCCGCTCAGGGCACCGCGATCGCGGTCAACACGGATATGACCGAGGGCATCATCGACCGGTTCAAGACGATGGCGATCGCACGACCCTCGGTGCTGTTCGGCCACGTCATCGGCAGCACCCTGCGCTCGCTGCTCGGCATCGGGATCGTCGTGATCGTGGCGCTGGCGATCGGGTTCCGGCCCAGCGCCAACATCCTGGAGTGGCTCGCGGCGATCGGTCTGATCGCACTCACCTTGTTCGCGGTCGCTTGGCTCGCAACGGCTTTCGGCCTGATCGCCAAGAACCCGGCGGGCGCGTCGAGCATGACACTGCCACTGGCGTTGCTTCCGTTCCTCAGCGGCGCCTTCGCGCCGACCGACGCCATGCCGGGCTGGCTGCGCGCGTTCGCCGCCAATCAGCCGATGACCCAGATCATCGAGACGCTGCGCGCGCTGCTGCTCGGCGGGCCGATGGGCAATCATGCGTGGCTGTCGGTGATTTGGTGCTGCGGTATCGCCGCGGTCGGCGCCGCATGGGCCGCCTCGGTATTCACCCGTCAGACCGCCGTACAATAATCGCTGAAAATCTGTGCAATAACACGCTTCCGGTGTCACCAATGGATTGGTGGCACCGGAAGTTCTTTTCAGGCAAGCCGTTTCATCAGTTCGGCGGTTTCGCGATGCGGGCACGACCCACGGTCCATGAACGCGGACACCACGCGTTCCCTGACCGCCGGTTCCTGCTCCTGACTCAACTTGAACATGCCGTCGGTATGCGAGACGACGAACCGGAACGCGCCGACGGCGGGCAGCAGTTTCTCGAAGTACTCGATCGAGCCGGACATGTCCCAACCCGCGCCGAACTCGTCCTCGTACGCGCGCACGGTCGACTTGACGACCTCCATCGTCTCCACCGCCGTCCCTATCTTCTGCAGTCGGCCGTGCACGTGCACGGCCGTGTAGTTCCAGGTCGGCGCCGCCGGTTCGGTGCGGTAGACGGTCGGCGAGACATAGGCGTGCGGACCAGTGAAAACGAGCACCGCGTCGGTGCTCGACGACAGTGCCCGCCAGTGCGGGTTCGCCCGATTGAGGTGGCCGAGCAGGACCGTGCCCGACAGCTCGGGCGGCGGCTCGGCGGGCGGTGGTTGCCGGAAGATCACCGGCAGATGCGTCGCGTAGGGCACCTCGCCCGGTCTGCCATTCGTCAAGAGCAGGGCAAGGGGATTGCGCCGCAACAGCTCGACCAACCAACTGCTGTCCGGTGTGCGGTATTGCGCGGGAACGAACATCCGAAAGGTTTCCTTTCGCTGATTATGAATCCTGGCCATTGCGGAACAGGCCGGGTCGGCCGCCGCGAATAGTGACCGGGTAAGTCACAGCTGACGCGATGCTGTCACAATCGCCGGTGAAATCGGTCCGCGCAGGGATGGAATGTCCTGCCGACAAGACATCGCTTGCCGCTCATCGCCTTTCGCTTGCCAGATCACGACGGGTCCGATGAGAATCGAGAACATCAGTCAATTCCCGTGTCGGGAAAAAGAATTCGGCTGAGTCAAGAACAAATGGAGCATGACTATGCCCTCTGACGACCTGTCCGCCCGGCTGGCAAAGCTGTCGCCCGCCAAGCGGGCCGTGCTGGAACACATGTCCCGCGAGGTGGCCGACGCCGCCACGCGCAGCCCGATCGAGGCCGAACTGGTCACGATCTGGCGCGAGGTGTTCGACAACGCCGGAATCGGCGTCACGGACAGCTTCCACGTGCTCGGCGGCGACTCGATCACCAGCCTGCGGGTGGCGGTGCGGGCCGATGCCGCTGGCATACGGATCACCTCCCGCCAGATCCTGGAGGAGGAGACGATCGAGCGCCTCGCCCGCGTGGCGGGCACCTCGGACGCGTGGACGCGCCGAGTCGACGAGACGTCGTGACCCGATTGGGCATCACCCACTGAGAACATCCCGGGGAGAGCATGATGTGGAACCTGGTACGCGCCGAGAAGCTCGACGCGGAACTGCTGAAAGCACTGCTGGACAACGAGATCGCGGCCGTCTCGGTGCCGGAATTCCTGTCCGAGCAGACCCGCCGCGACGCGGTCGACGGCATCGAGCGGATCGGGCTCGACTACTACCGCGATGTCGAGCCGCCGGTCGGCCGCATCGGCATCACGCAGTACGAGCACCGGCGCGGCGAGGAGAACCGCCGCGCCTATTTCGCGGCGGCGCCCGCGGCCAACCAGCGCAGGCGGAAGGTGTTCGCGCAGAGCGGTGACCTGCTCGAGCTCGTGACCGACGCCATCGCGGCGGCCTGGCCTGGCACGGTCGGCCTCGCCTACGAGGGCGACCAGGAGTACTTCGCCGGGCTGGTCCGGGTGATCCGCAAGGGACTGCTGCATTGCGACTGGGCGCCCAATGACGCGCCGGGCTGGGCGATCGGGGCGGTCGACGCGCAGATCACCTGGAACGTCTTCTGCCAGATGCCAGAGAGCGGCGGCGTCACCTACGTGCACAACCGGCCTTGGGATCCGGGCGCTGAGGAGGCGCTCGTCCCCGGCAGCTACGCCTACGACTCGTCGCTGGTCGATGGCTGCGCCCACGTGCGCATCGAGCCGTCCCCTGGCGAACTCATCCTGTTCAACAGCCGCAACTTCCACAGCATCGAATCCAGCGAGGGCGTGGAGCGGATCAGCGTGAGTTCCTTCGTCGGCCGGATCGGCAGCGACCTGGTGCTCTGGTCCTGAGTGGGCGCACAGCGGGAACGGGACACGGGAGGGGCGCGGATGACGAACGACGGCGCGGACTGGCTGCCGGTGCACGCGATGGTCGAGCGGTGGGCCGAAAAGACCACGGACGCACCGGCGTTGTGGCACGAGGGCAGCGAGATCGGGTACGGCGAACTCAACGCGCGGGCGAACACCATTGCCGCGGAACTCATCCGGCGTGGCATCGGCGCGGAACGTCTCGTCGGCATTTCCATACCGCGCTCGCCCGAGCAGATGGCCGCGGTGTTGGGGGTGCTCAAGGCGGGCGCGGCGTATCTGCCGCTTGACCCGGCCTACCCGGCGAACCGTCGCGAGTACATGGTGCGCGATTCCGGCCTGCGCACCGTGCTCACCTGCGGCACTGGGCTTTTGGGCATCCCGGCCGGGGTGGACATCATCGACCTCGACGACATCCCCTCGGACGGGGCGATCCGCGATCCTGGCATCGCCGTGCGACCGGACCAGCTCGCGTACGTGATCTATACCTCGGGCACCACCGGCAGACCGAAAGGTGTCGAGCTCACCCACGGCGGCCTGGCGAACGTCATCCGCGCCTCGCTGACCGACTTCGCGCTCGACCCGTCTTCCCGTGTGCTGCAATTCGTTTCGTTCAGCTTCGACGCCTCGGTGTGGGAGATGTTCATGGGTCTTGGGTCCGGCGGCACGCTCTGCCTCGCGCCGCCGGATCTGGCGGCGGCCGAGCATTCGATCGATCGCACCATCCGAGACAGCCGTGTCACGCTGATCTACCTGCCACCCGCACTGCTGTCGACGATCGATCCGGCGACCGTCCCCGAGATTCGCACGGTGATCACCGGCGGCGACCGGATCTCGGCCGAGCTGCGTAACCGGTGGGCGGAGACGGCCACGTTCTTCGTCGGGTACGGTCCGACCGAGGGCACCATCGTGCAGACCTGGCAGGAGTGTGCCGTGCGGTCGCCGAGCGTGCCGTCGATCGGTCTTCCGATCGCGAATGTGCTGCTGTACGTCCTCGACCACAACGGCGATCCGGCGCCGCCCGGCGTGGTCGGCGAGGTGTACGTCGGCGGCATCGCCGTCGGACGCGGCTACCGGCATCGGCCAGGACTCGCCGCCGCCCGCTTCGTCGCCGATCCGTTCTCGCCGACGCCCGGCGCGCGCATGTATCGCACCGGCGACCTCGTCCGGTGCACCGAGGACGGGGCGATGATGTTCGTCGCGCGGGCCGACCAGCAGGTCAAGATCCGCGGCTACCGGATCGAGATCGGCGAGGTCGAGGCCGCGCTACGGGTGATCGACGGGGTGCGCGAGGCGGTGGCCGTCGCCGAACCGGGCGTGAGCGGCCTGCCTCGGCTGATCGCCTACGTGGTCGCCGAGGCACCCGCCGAATTCGGCAGGTCGGTGCGGGCGATGCTGCGCGACCGGCTGCCCGACTACATGGTGCCGTCCGTCGTGCACGTCGTCGATCATTTCCCGCTGACGGTCAACGGGAAGATCGATCGCAAGTCCTTGCCCTCGCTGGTTCGCTCGGCGACCGATCCGGTGGCGCAGGCGCTCGCGCGAGTGGAGTCGATGTCGGACGAGCAGGCTCGCGCGCTGCTCGACGCCCTCGGCCAGTGATACGAAAGCACCGGCGTCCTGAGTTCGGTGAATTCGCCGAATGATAGCGATCGAGTGCGCTGCGGCAATCTTTCGAGAATGGAGTGAATGCCGGAGGATAACCGGCTAATAAGGAAAACGTAAAGATATATGGCTTCGGTCGGGAGCCTGTTCCGTGCCCGGTACGTTGGGTACCGGTGCCGACGTGGCGCCGGATATCTGATCGAGATTCATTGGGCACGGGACGCATTGTGGTTGCTACATTTTTGCCACCGCGAGCATTAGGGGAGCTCGCCGCGGACCAGTCCGTCAATTTGTCCGATCTGTCCGCTCTTTCGAAGGTGCCCAAGAGTACGTTGTCGCGGCTGTGGCGCGACGAGACCTGGCTCGACCGCGCGATGGGCCCCACGCTGCAGCAATTGATAGCCGTGCTGCCTGGATTGGGTGAGTACGTCATGGCCCGCAGCTACGCGTCACGATTGTCGGACGTGCTGCGCGCGTGCGATGAAGTCGGCTTGATCGTGCTGCCGGACCGGGTACGCACGCTGACCGAATCGTGTCCCATTCAGTATGTGACGAATGCCTTGGCCGCCGCGGTCGCCATTATGCAACTCGATACCGCCGGTGCCTTTTCTCAGCTGGCTCGACGCTGGGGTGATCAACAGGATATCGCCATCGACGCGCTCTTCGCTCGATCGCCGAACGGTCTGCTCGACAATCCAGGGCCATTGACAGCGCAGAGTTCGAGAATAGTCGAATTGTCCGATACCAGGGACAACTCCATGTATTCGACGGTCGGCCATGGCATCCTGGTGCACAAGCTGACGAAGTTGAACGAAATGGCGGCGGTGGAGATATCGTCCGGTTGTCGTGACCGTCGGTCGGCCTTCACGTATCGTAGCGCCGTCATCGGTAGGTTGTTGCGGGCCGAGGATATAGCCGCGGCGGACGCGTATCGGGCGCACGTGCGGGACAATGACCTGTTGCTGCGCACCGAATTATGGTCGCTCGCTTCTTATAGCGCGGACGTGCCATTGACACCGGATTTCTCGTTGCCGCCGACGACCTTACGCGGCACGGCCGAGGAAGTGTTGCGCGATATCCTGATCAGGAACAATACGTATCTGCATTATCTGGTCACCAGCGCGATACCGGTGCTGTTGCGATACGACGCCAGCTTCGGCGGTAAACGGCTGGAGTTGGTCAGCGCGATCACCGACCGCATCGAACGCGGTGCCTATCGAAGGACCGAAGCCGCGGCGATGGCGTTGGCTCGCTCCGTGCTGCACGATTGCTGACCTGAAGGGCCCACACCGGGCGATGTGGGCTGCGTCGGCCGGTGTGGGTGCGTGATCAGGCTGGTATCGCGGTGGTGCGATCGAAGGTCTGCTCGGCCGCGCGATCGAGGGCGAGCAACACCCATTCATCGAAGTCGATACCCGTGTGGGCGGCCGCTCGGCGCCAGGACGGCAAATGGCTGCTTGCGATCGGCAGCCGCGCGATAGCGGCAGCGACAACATTGTCCTGCGGCTTTTCGCGTTTGGCGGGATCGACCTGTTCTTCTCGAATGCGGTTGCGCAGTTGCTTCGTCGTCCACGTCTCTTGTTCGGTCTGGTCGAGCCACCAGTCCTGTTCCTCCACCGGCAGCGAGGCGACCTCGGCGTGATGCTGAAAGCTCAGCCGGGAGCGACGCCGCTCGAGCGGGAATCGACGCGCGACCCAGGCATAATTGCGCAGGGTTTGATACTGCAGCCCGGCGGCACGGATGGCGCGATGATAGCGGTCCGGAAAATGACGCTTACCGTATACGAGCCAATCGCCGAGACACCAGGTGGAGGAGTCGACAACGCCGGAGAGGCGATGGCCGGCTTGCTCCCATGACTCGAAGCACAGTTGGTCGGTGATCTGGAGTCCTACCGAGGTCATCAGCATGTACTCTTCAGCGGTTTCCGACCCATTCGGCGCTCCCGCGAAATCGGCGGGCGCTGGCGGCGTCAATGCCGCGTGGTTGGAATAAGATCTGTTGAGTCTGTTCATAACGAAACTCCGAACTCTCTTGACAAAGTACGGTCGCGTTCGCTGTCTATTCGCGGGTGATAGTCGCTGGCATCGTTGGCAGTTGGCGAACGGCAGGATCAGGCAGGCCCCCGAACGGCCCGCAATGCAGGCACCTGATCCGTGGTCGGGTAGTGAATTTGGTGCTACGTTTGCCCCCGTTGCTGCCGACGCGTCGACCGTGGGATAGCAGTCGACGCCCTGTGGCGAGTCGAACTTAATCGCTCCGGTTGGAGATTTCCCGACTGTATACGTCCCGGCCGGTACGAATCGATGGGTGTACCGCGCGCGCATTGCCTATTGTATTTCGGCTGAATTTATGATAAAGGTGACGGCGCTGTATCGGGCCCGGTCACTGCGGCGAGCATTCGCTCTTTGCCGGAAAGGATGTGTGCTTCCATCAGTCGCCCAGCGGTCGCGGTGTCGCCGGCGGCGATGGTGTCGAGGATTTCGCCGTGTTGATCGTTGGAGACGCAGCGGGCGGCGTCGGATTCGAGGCCATGGCGGCGGAACAGGTGTAGCTCTTTGGAGACGTCGTCGTAGAGGTCGGCCAGGCGCGGGTTGCCCGAGAGCGCGACGAGGGTGCGGTGCAGGTCGACGTTGCGCGGGTAGTAGTCGTCGACCGCGGGGACGGCGGCCTGGAGCTGTTCGACCTTCGCGCGTAACTCGGTCAGCTGCTCGGGCGTGATGCGTTCGGCCGCAAGGCGTCCGGCCAATCCGAACAGGCTGGCGCGAATGTCGTAGAGCTGGGCGGCCTCGGCCACCGAGACCTCGCGCACGAACATGCCTCTGTTGGTACGGAATTCGACCAGCTTGCCGCGTTCCAGCTGACGCAGTGCCTCGCGCACCGGTCCTCGGCTGACGCCGAGCCGCGCGGCGAGCGACGACTCGTTGATCCGGTCGCCGCCGGTGAGCGCGCCGGTGATGATCAACTGCTCGAGTTCCTCGGCGATCAGCTGCAAGAGCGAGCTGGACTGGTGTTCAGCCACTCGGCGCTGCAGCGCGGTCATCGCCTGCGTCTGTTCGGTCATCACCGTCACTCCCTTTACCCACACCGGGTCAACAGCTCCGCAGTCTCGCATAGTGAATCGTCAATTGCAAATCGTTGACAGTTGACGATTCGTGCGCGCAAACTCACTCCACCGTCCATGGAAAAGAAGGAGGACGGAATGAGAATCAAAGACATCCGGGCCAGCGTGCACACGACCTCGATCGACGTGCCGCTACTGAGCGAGCGAGTCAGCGGCTACGGCCGCGAGGAGCAGCGCGAGTTCGTATTCTGCGAGGTGGAGACCGACGATGGTCTGACCGGTGTCGCCCTGACCGGGCACTTCCTGGCCAGGGCGGTGGTGGTCGCGCTGGAGCGGCACTTCCTGCCCGCCGTCGTCGATATGGATCCGCGCGAAGTGGAGGCCATTCATCAGAAGGTCTGGCGCACCCTGAATCCGCGGACCATGACCGGGGTGGTGTCGAGCGCGCTCTCGCTGCTCGATATCGCGCTGTGGGATATCAAGGGCAAGGAGGCGGGCCGCTCAGTCGCCAGCCTGCTCGGTGGCGCGCGCACCGAGGTGCCGGTGTATGTGACGTTCGGCTTCCCGCAGTACGACCGCGAAACCCTCTGCGCCGCAGCTCAATTGCAGCTGGATCAGGGTGTTACCGCGCTGAAGCTGGTGGTGGCGGTCGACAAGGGCGGCTGGCGCGAAGACGCGGCGCGCATTCACGCGGTCCGCGATGCGGTCGGCCCCGACATCGACCTGATGATCGACGCCAACTACCTGTTCACACCCACCGAGGCCGCGTGCCTGTGCCGTGCCGTCGAGGACGCGAACCTGACCTGGTTCGAGGAGCCGCTGCACCAGAACGACGCAAGGGCGATGGCGGATCTGCGGCGGCACACCAGGATTCCGCTGGCCGCCGGGCAGATGGAGGGGCATCGTTGGCGGCTGCGCGAGCTGGTCGAAAAGCAAGCCGTCGATATCCTGCAGCCGAATGTCTGCTACTGCGGTGGCTTCACCGAGGCGCGCAAGGCCGCGCATCTCGCACAGATCTACAACCTGCCGCTCGCGCACGGCGGCGGCTGGCCGCTGTTCAATCTGCACACCCTGGCCGGGCTGATGAACGGCTGGATTCTCGAATGGCACCTCGGCATGGTGCAGGTCGGCGAACTGCTGTTCCCGGACGCGCCGAAACCCGTCAACGGCCGGATCACCGTGCCGGACCGGCCTGGTCTAGGCCTCACGGTCGATCGCGCGGCATTGCGCGACACGCTCGTTCGTGACCAGTGATGTGCGGCGATAGCAATGAGCGATACGGCAACCGAGGCGGCGCCGGAGTCGATGACGCCGCATCCGCGGTGGCGCAGGCTGGCCACCAACACCAGCTTTCAGGTGCTGGTCGCGGCGATTCTCGCGGCGATCTTCGGCATCGTCGCGCCGGACGCGGCGGCGAGCACGCAGCCGATCGCGAAGGCGTTCATCGCGCTGATCCAGATGCTCATCGCGCCGATCGTCTTCCTGGTGATGGTCACCGGGATCGTCGCGACCGGCGGGATGAAGGCGGTGGGCCGGATCGCGGCGCGGGCGCTGATCTACTTCGAGATCGTCACGACGGTCGGCATGCTTGTCGGGTTGCTCGCGGTGAACCTGCTGCGACCCGGCGCGGATGTCGCGCCACCGGCACACGCCTCCGGTGACCTGTCCAGCTATGTGAACGGCGGCACCGGCCACAACTCGTTCGGCGACTTCCTGTCGGAGATGGTGCCGGACAACGCGGTCAACGCGTTCGCCACCGGCAGCATCATCCAGGTGCTGATCTTCGCGGTGCTCTTCGCCATCGCGTTGCTGCGGATGCCGGATCGGATCTCCCAACCGATCGTGGACGGCTGCGCCAAACTCAGCGACGTGTTCTTCCGGATGATCGGCATGATCATGCTGCTCGCGCCGATCGGCACGTTCGGCGCAGTCGCCGCGACGGTCGGCAAGTACGGACCGGAAACCCTTACCGCACTGATGAAGCTGGTAGCGGTCTCCGCCGTCGCGTTGGTGAGTTTCGTGGTCGTCGTGCTCGGCGGTGTCTCGCTGCTCGCGGGATTCTCGCTGTGGCGGCTGATCAAGGTGCTGCGCAAGGAGTTCGCGGTCGTGCTCGGCACCTCGTCCTCGGAAGCCGTACTGCCGCAACTGATGCAGCGACTGGAACAGATCGGCTGCCGCCGCAGCGTGATCGGTTTGGTTGTGCCGACCGGGTTTTCGTTCAATCTGGACGGGGTCGCGGTTGTCGTGCCCATCTGCGTGGTCTTCATCGGCCAGGTGTACGGCATACCGCTGAGCTTCGGTGACCAACTCGGACTGTTCCTCATTTTCCTGGTGTTGTCGAAAGGCACTGCCGGAGTGAGCGGTTCGGCCTTCATCACGCTGGCCAACACGGTGGCCGCGACCAGCCTGGTGCCCGTCGCCGGACTAGCGCTCGTCCTCTCGGTCGACCGCTTCCTCTCGCTGATGCGCGCCCTGACCAATGTCCTCGGCAACGCGGTCGCGACCGTCGTCATCGCGCGATGGGAACCCGACGGCATCGATCGTGAACTCGCCGCGAGAACCATCGGGCTTACCCGCCCGAAAACCACAGTAGGAGAGAAGTAATGCCACGAATCGTCGCTATTCACGAAGGTGTTGTGCCGATCAGTTCCTCGATGAGCAACGCCTTCATCGACTTCAGTGCCATGGACTGTTCCATCGTCGCGGTGGTCAGCGATGTGATCAGAGACGGTGAACCCGTCGTCGGCTACGGCTTCAATTCCAACGGCCGCTACAGCGCGGGAGAGATCTTGCGCCGCCGCATCATCCCGCGGCTGATGCGGGCCGATCCGGACGAACTGCTGACCGAGGACGGTGCCGCCATCGATCCCGCGCTGGCATGGAATCACATGCTACGCAACGAGAAGCCGGGCGGGCACGGCGAACGATCGGTCGCCGTCGGCGTCGTCGATATGGCGCTGTTCGATCTGGCCGCCAAACTCGCCGGACTGCCGCTCTATCAGTGGCTTGTCCAGCACTACGGTCTCGGCGCGCCGGACGAGGAGGTATTCGTCTACGCGGCGGGCGGATATTACGCACCGGACAAGGGGCTGACCCAGCTCCAGGACGAGATGCGCGGGTTCCTCGAACAGGGCTATGACGTGGTGAAGATGAAGATCGGTGGCGCGAGCCTGGCCGACGACGTCAAACGGGTCGAAGCGGTGCTGGAGGTACTCGACGGCGACGGCTCGCGCCTAGCTGTTGACGCCAACGGCCGATTCGATCTCGACGCCGCGCTCGACTACGGTCGGGCCCTCGCGCCGTACCACCTGTTCTGGTACGAGGAACCCGGCGACCCGCTCGACTTCGCCCTGCACGCAACACTTTCCGAGCGCTACCCGGGTCCGCTGGCCACTGGCGAGAACCTCTTCTCACTGCCGGACGCCCGTAACCTCATTCGCTACGCGGGCATGCGTCCCGACCGCGACTACCTCCAGTTCGACCCCGTGCTCGGCTACGGACTCGTCGAATACCTCCGGATCCAAGACATGCTTCGTCAGCACGGTTGGTCGGCTCGCCGGTGCATTCCCCATGGCGGCCACCAGTTCTCGCTGCACATCGCCGCGGCCCTTCGGCTCGGCGGTAACGAGTCCTATCCCGGCGAATTCCAGCCAACCGGCGGCTTCGCGGACGACGCCGTCATCGAGCACAGCCGACTTCGCCTCACCGATACACCCGGTATCGGGTTCGAGGACAAGGCTGAACTGCACCGCGTCTTTCGTGCCTTACACGCCTGACGGCGGTAGGGGAGGCAATTCGAGGTTGTCACGGAAGGTGGTGCCGAGGTAATCGGTGCCGATGATGTTGCGGCGCCGGAGTTCTGGGAGCAGGCCGTTGAGCAGGAAGTCGCGGGTGCGTGCGTCGGCGAGGCCGCCGAGGCTGATCACGTCGAGCACGCCCGCGTCGTAGCGTTCGGCGATCGTGTCGGCGAGTTGCTCCGGCGTGCCGGCGGCCGCCCAGTGACCGGTGTCCTTGGCCGCGACGATCAACTCGCGCAACGTTTTTCCGGAGCGGGCGAAGTTGCTGAAGATCTCGACCCGGCCGCGGCGTCGGCGCACCGACCGCACGTCGGGCAGCAGCTGTTCCGGGATCGGCTGATCCAGCGGGAGACCCGATAGATCGATGCCGCCACCGAGCATGTCGGCCAGCGCGATCCGACCGGCGTCGAAATCGGTGGCCTCGGCTCGCTCGCGCACCAGGCGACGGACCTCGGCTTCGGAGGCGCCGTAGGTCGCGTGGAACGAACTCATGATCAGGGGCAGTCCGTCCGCGCGCCCCAATTCCGTTGCGCGGGTGCGGATCTTCTTCGCGTAGGTGATGGCGTCAGCCAGGGTCGGCAGTGAGGTGAAGACCACCTCGGCGAATCGCGCCCCCAGTTCGACACCGGCCTCGGACTGGCCGGCCTGGAACTGCACCGGACGTCGCTGCGGCAGCGGCGGGATGTTCAACGGTCCACGCACCGTGAAGTACTTGCCCGCGTGGGTAATCGGCCGGACCAATTCCGCGTCGAGGAGCGCGCCGCCGTGCCCGTCCGCCGTCAGCGCGCCGGGCCGCCAACTGTCGAACAGCGCGTTGACGACCTCGAGTGATTCCGCGGCGCGCTCGTAGCGTTCCTCCGGTGACGGCAGATCCTGGTCACCATAGTTCTCCTCGCCCACCGACGAGGTGACCGCGTTCCACGCGGCGCGCCCGTTGCTGACGTGATCGAGGGTGCCGAACAATCGGGCCAGGTTGTACGGATGATGGAAAGTCGTTGTCACCGTGGCGATCAGGCCGACATGGGTGGTCACCGAACTCAACGCGGACAAGAAGATCAGCGGCTCCTGCGCCCCGATCGCCCCTTGTGTCCCGAAGCTCAGCAGGTCCGCGGCGAACAGCGCGTCGAACTTGTTGGCCTCGGCCAGCTTTGCGATCTCGATCGCCGATGCCACCGTGGATTGCCCCGGATCCACCGCGGCCCCATACACATCCGGCGAACCACTGACTCCGGTAACGGTTTTCAACGGCCGCCGCCGTGTAGCACCCACCCCTCGACGCTAGGGGGCCTGATCGCCCGCCGCGATGGTTAGCTTCTGCGTGAACGAAACTGACCGAGCCTGCACTCGAATCCGGGCGCTATCGTGTCGTAAGGGGATCGAGCAGGTAGTCGATTTCGCGGTGGGTGGTGTCCGGGTCGTTGAGGTAGGCGGTGTGGCCGTAGCCGTTCCAGGTCACCAGGAATGATCCCTGGATTCGGCTTGCCATTGCTTCGCCCCAGGGGTGTGGGGTCGCCGGATCGTGTGTGCCTGCCACGATCATGATCGGGGGTGCCCCGTGCACCTCGATGGGGGAGGCTGGGTTGGCTGCGGTGATCGGCCAACCGAGGCAGCCTGCCTGTACGTCGGCGCCCTCGACGTTGCCGCGGGTGAGCGGTGCGGTGCGGCGGGCGGTGGCGATGCGGTCGGCGAGGTCGGTGAAATCGCGGACATCGGTGGGGAAGTCGTGGCACATGATGGTGCGGTAGGCGGGTTTGCTCGCGTCTACTCCGTCGGGCTCACTGAAGCCGGAGGCGTCCGGCGTCATCGCGACCGCGTCGGCAATCGCGTTTGCCAGTCGGGGCCACAAGATACGCATGCTGAGCATTCCGTAGGTGCCGGTGCCGATCTGTGCGGCGGTAAGGCCGGGGGCGGTGCTTTTGGCGGGCACAGGTTGGTGTTCTGCCCGGTCGAGCAGATCGCGATAGTCGACGGCGACATCGCGATCGTGCAGCGGGCAGCTGGTGTCGGATCGGCACCAGTCGGCGAAGCCAGCGAAAGAGTCCTCGGCACTGCGGGTTTCGTCGAGGAAGAACTGCCGCGCGGTGACCGCGTGATCGACCGGTCCGTCGAGTACGGCGGCACGAATGTTGGCCGGGTAGAGGTGGGCGTACGTCGCGCCGAGCAGGCTGCCGTACGACAGGCCGAGCCAGGTGAACTTGTCCCCGCCGAGCGCGCGGCGGGCCGCCTCGAGATCACGGGCCGCGCTGACGGTGTCGACATGCTCGAGCAAGGGGCCGGTAGCCCGTAGGCACTCCGTGCCCACCGACCGGTTGTAGTCGGACAGCGCGTCGAATTCGGCAGCACTGGAAGGAAATTCGGTCACATCCCGGCTGACCGGCGGAATCGGACAGGTGATGGCAGGGCGGCTGTCGCCGACGCCACGCGGGTCGAGACCGATGATGTCGAATCGGTCGCGCAGCTCCGCAGCGAAGATGTTGGGATAGTCCCGGACACCCCACACCGGCGCTCCACCGGGACCGCCCGGATTGAAGAACAATGGCCCGATGCGCAGCTCAGGATGCCGTGCGCGCTGGCGAGCAAGCGCAAGCGTGATCCGATCACTCGCTGGCACACCCCAATCCAGCGGCACCCGCAACGAGGCACACTCGGCCCCGTTGTCCCCACACGGCCGCCAAACCGGTGTCTCCAGTTGAACACCCGCGACGGGATCCGCAGGGCTGTCCGGACGATGCGCAGCACACGCACCGGAGAACACTGTCGCGGCAATCAAAAACATGCTCGCGAGCAACCGCGTCGAGCGGCGCATCACCCCTTGGCGCACGCGGTCCCTCCGCCGGAGTGGAATGCTCATGGTCCGTGCCCGGTGACGACACGACGGGTGGTTTCGTAGTCGGTCATAGCCCTACCTTGCTTGCGAACCGATCTTCACGCAAGGACATATAGATCGACCGGCATCGGTGAATTATGCTGGGCTGCTATGGATCTCGCCCGTCGACTCGCAAACCACGACGGGGATCTCGCGGGTCGTTCGCTGCTGGTACCAGCCGTAGCGTCGATATGTTTTGACGATCCGCGGCCACAGTTCCGCCCGCTCGGTGCCGGTGGCGGTCCGGGCTCGGAAGCGGCTGCGCTGTCCGTTGATAACTAGTTCTACCTCGGCGTGCGCCACAAGGTTCGCGTACCAATCCGGGTTACGGTCGTCCCCACCCTTTGCCGCCACGAGTACGACTCGGTGCTCGTCGTAGATCGGTGCAACCAGGAGGCAGCTACGGATGACTCCGGACCTGCGCCCTCGGGTGTGTAATTGCACCGTCGGTGGGGATTCGAAGGTGGTCGAGAAAATCCGGTTCCCGGTGACACGCATAACCCAGCGGTGAATAGGGTTTATCCCTTTACAGTATGTATCTGTCAAGAGCTGAACAGCGGTACGCTTAGTCGCCGTCAAGGATTTCACTCTCCGCTCGTCTTCGCGAGTTCGGTTGCCGTGCCGTCTTATTGAACCGGCACCGTCGCGGTTGAACAAGGGTTGCGTTCCGCGCCGGATGCCGAGAGACTCCACTGTGTGCTGAGGTGCCTTGCTGTTCTCGCGGTGCGCCGACGTCGGGGTGTCCTCATCGGCGCGGTGCTTGCCGCCGTCCTCTTCGCGGCACTGGGGGCCGGGACAGCGACTCGGCTGCTCGCGGGCGGATTCGTGGCGCCAGACGCGGAGTCTTCCCGTGCCACCCGGTTTTTGAGCGATCACTTCGGGACCGCGCAACCGAACCTCGTGCTCACCGTCACCGCGGCCGACACCGTCGATAGCCCGCAAGCGCGCGCCGCCGGTGACAGCCTTGTGTCGTTGCTCACCGCGCGCGGTGACGTCGGCGATATTCAGTCGTACTGGACCGCGTCGATGGCACTGCGGACAGCATTGCACGGCAAAGACGGAAAGACCGCACTCGTTCTTGGCCATATCGCCGGTGACGAGACACGAATACAAAAGGCCGCCAAGGAGATCAGCGACAGTGTGCCGCGATTCGCCGGCGTCACGGTCGCGGTCGGCGGATACGCGGCAACCTTGCACGACGTCAATGACCAAATCGTCAAAGACCTGATTCGCGCGGAGATGGTGACGCTGCCCCTTGCGGCACTCGTTCTCGTTCTCGTATTCGGCAGCGTTGTCGCGGCGCTGCTACCGCTGGTTATCGGCCTGTTTTCCATCGTGTCGACCCTCGCGATCTTGCGCGCGTTCACCCTGGTGACCGACGTTTCGGTCTTCGCCCTCAACACCGCTACCGCGCTCGGTCTTGCGGTCGCCATCGATTACAGCCTGTTCATCGTGAGCAGATACCGGGAGGAGTTGGCCGCGGGCGCGGACTACGAATCCGCGGCGTTGATCGCCGTCCAGACCGCGGGCCGCACGATATGGTTCTCGACCGTTGCGGTAGGGATCGGTATGGCCGCGCTGTTCGTCTATCCGATGTATTTCCTGCGGTCGGTCGCGTACACGGGTATCGCGGTCGTCGCCTGCGCCGCGGCGGCCTCCATTGTCATCACACCGGCGTTGCTTGTCGCGCTCGGCCCGCGCATCGATAGATACAATGTCGCCTCGGCGTTTCGTCGAATCAGCAAAAGCCAACCCGGACAACCAGAGTCGACGATATGGTATCGGACGGCAACCGCGGCGATGCGGCGTCCGATGTCGGTCGCGGTGGTGATCACGGCAGCACTGCTACTCCTCGGCACGCCGTTCATTTCGATCCAACTCGGATATCCCGACGACCGAGTGCTCCACCGGGGAGCGGCACCGAGCCGGGACGTCGGTGACCTCCTGCGTAAGGATTTCGCGCAGAATTTCGATTCGGTCACCTACGTCGTCCTGCCGGATTTCCAGGGCGACGACGTTCAGTTGAGTCGGTATGCCGCTGACATGTCCAGGGTCACGGACGTTTCGACCGTGCTGTCCGGCGGCGGGATATTCGTCGGCGGCACGCAGGTCTTCCTCGCGCCGCCGGGATACCGCAACGACGCGGGGGCCGTAGTGGCCGTGGCCACCTCGGTCGACCCGTTCTCGGACCGGGCGAAAACCGAACTGTCGGCGTTGCGCGCGATACCGCCACCCGGCAAGGTCATGTTCACCGGGAACGCGGCAACCAATGCGGACTTCGTCGCCGCCATCATGGCCGGCCTGCCCGCGGTCGCCCTCTTGGTGATGCTCTCCACATTGTGTGTGCTGTTCGTGTTGACCGGAAGTATCGTGCTACCCGTCAAAGCGCTTGTTATGAACATGTTGTCGTTGACCGCGGCGTTCGGCGCAATGGTATGGGTATTTCAGGAAGGTCATTTCGCCGGGCTGTTCGGATTCACGCCGACCGGATACCTGAACGCCAGCATCCCTATCCTGATGTTCTGTGTTGTCTTCGGGATGTCGATGGACTACGAGGTCTTCCTGCTGTCCCGAATCCGGGAGGAGTGGCTGAGTTCGGACCGGACGGGGGCGAGCAACACGCGCGCTGTCGCGATGGGCATAGTACGCACCGGTCGCATCTTCACCGCCGCGGCAGTATTGATGGCGATCATCCTCGGGGGCCTGGTTACCGCTAAAGTGACATTCATCCAGATGTTCGGGCTCGGCCTGGCGTTGACGGCGATCGTCGACGCGACCGTTGTTCGGCTGCTGCTTGTCCCGGCCTTCATGCGCATGCTCGGGCGGTTCAACTGGTGGGCGCCAGGCCCGATGCGATCGCTGCACGAGTGGATGACCCGACCGGCGCCGAATCGAAAGGGGGATAGGGAGATGGACCCGGCGACGGGCACCATGCCCTGACTGCTGATGACTGGAAGCGTTGACGCTGTGGTGATCGGGGCGGGGCACAACGGGCTCGTGGCCGCGAATCTGCTGGCAGACGCCGGGTGGGATGTCCTTGTGCTCGAACAAGAACCGGATTTCGGTGGCGCGGTCCGTTCCGCAGAGCTGTTCGACGGTTTCCAGACCGATCTGTTCAGCGCGAACTATCCGCTTGCCCCGGTCTCGCCGGTGTTGCGCGGCCTGGATTTGGGCGATTTCGGCTTGCGCTGGGCATACGCCCCGACCGTGCTCGCCTCAGCCAGGACACCGGCGGACGGCGTCGGTCTCTACCCGGATCCACAGCAGACCGCCGACGAACTCGGCCGCCACCACCGCGCGGACGCCAAGGCATGGTTGGAGTTGCTTGCGCACTGGCGTCGAGTGCGAGATCCGTTGCTGCAGATCGGGATCGGCGGTATGCACCCGATTCGGGAGGCGGTCCGGCTGCTGCGTGCCGAGGGCGTGCCGGAGCTGACGCGTCTTGTTCGGTTCCTGACGTTGCCCGCCGACACCATGGCCCGTGAACTGTTCCGCAGCGAGCATGCCCGGCTGCTGCTGCTCGGCAACTGTGGTCACGGCGACCTGGCCGTGAACGCCCCGCTCTCCGGTGTTACCGGCTGGCTACTGACCATGCTCGCCCAGGACACCGGCTTCCCGTGCCCGGTGGGCGGTGCTGGCGAACTAACGAAAGCGCTGGTGGCCCGCGCCCGTGCGGCCGGTGCCGAATTGCGCTGCAATGTAACGGTTTCCGGCCTGGAAGTACGAGCGGGTCGTGTGAGCGCGGTACGCACGGCGGATGGTGCGACGATCGCGGTACGTCGCGCGGTGATCGCCAATACCTCAGCGCCTACCCTGTATCGGAGCTTGCTGCCTGCCGACGCGGTCCCCGATCGCGTGCAGCGGGATCTGCGCCACTTCACCCCGGACAGTGCCGTGGTGAAGGTTAATTATGCGGTGTCGCAACCTATTCCGTGGCTCGCGCCGGAATTGCGCGGTGCCGGTACCGTGCACCTCGGCGCGGACGAGCGCGGCCTACTCCGCTGGGGCGCCGAGCTGGCCTGCGGCGCGATACCGGCTCGACCGTTCATGCTCTTCGGCCAGATGACCACGTGTGACCCCACCAGATCCCCGACCGGGACCGAATCGGCCTGGGCCTACACGCTTATGCCGCACGGCGTCACCGACGACGACTCCGCCGAACTGCTCGCGAAGAACATCGACGCGGTCATCGAGGCGCACGCGCCGGGCTTCGCCAATGCCTTGGTCGGCCGAAATGTCCAGCGCCCCAGCGATATGACGGCGATCGGCACCAGAATCGGCGGGACGATGGCCCTGCACCAACAGGCCATCTTCCGGCCGCTACCCGGACTCGGCGGGCCGGAGACGTGCGTCCGCAACCTCTATCTCGGAAGCTCCGCCGCACATCCCGGCGGTGCCGTCCACGGTGCGTGTGGCGCGTTCGCCGCACGAGCGGCGTTGCGGCAGAACGGCATTCGTGGTCGTGCGCGCCGCCGCCTGTACACCGTGATCGCCGGACGTTGAGCGTGGTCTCATGATCTTGGGGGAGCACCGTCCACCCGTACGGGAAGCTCGCGCAGGCCGTACACCGAGGCCGACGTACGCCACTGCAGCTCCGCTGCCGCCGGGCGTATCGCCGGAAAGCGAGTGAACAGGCGAGTCAGCGCCTCGATCATCTGCACCCTCGCCAGGGCGGCGCCGAGACAGACATGCGGGCCTTTGCCGAAGGCGACATGACCTCGATATGGCCGTCCCAGGTCCAACCGGTGCGGATCGGGGTATGCGGCCGGGTCGGTATTCGCGCCGTGCAGGTCGAGTATGACCGTTGTGCCAGCCGGTATTACGCGATCGCCGACCCGCTGATCGACCAGTGCCATGCGCTTGAGCAGCCGGATCGATCCATTGAGCCTGAGTAGTTCTTCGACGGCCCGTTTCGGGTCGGCATGCAACAGGCCGAGCTGGTCGGGGTGCTCCAGCAGTGCGAGCACAGAATTGCAGATAGTGTGCGCCACCGAGTCCTGACCTGCTGCGAGTAGCAAAATGCAGACCGAAAGGACTTCATCCACCGTGAGGTCACTGTGCTCGACGATGGAGCTGATGAAGTCGTTGCCCGGACGGTCTGCCCGTTCCAGTATCAGCGGCGTCAGAAAGAGGCTGACGTCGAACGCGGCGTCGAACGTCGCGGCGAGATCGTCCGCTGTCGAGTCCACCTCGAGTATCTTCACCAGATTCGGCGTGTGCGCACGGAAGAGGGCGGCACCCTCCGCGCCGACATCCATCAGGTCTGCCATGACGGCAAGCGGCACGATCTCGGCGTAATCGGCGAGAATATCGAATTCCGCGCCGAGCCCGTCCAGGATGGAATCCACGGTCACGGCGATATTCGGCACGGCCTGTTCGATCGCTCTACGCGTGAAAGACGGTCTGAGCAGCCGCCGCAGCCGCGTGTGGCCGGGCGGGTCCATCAGGATCAGCATCGAGGGCGGAATGTCGCGCGTTGCCGCTGGGGCATCGGTGAATCTGCTCGGATCGCTACTCCAGCCCGGACCGCGCAACACCTGGAATACGTCTTCGTAGCCGGAAAGGACAACCGCGGCATCGGTATTCGCGTTCATCGGTCGGCTCCAAGCTCCGGTGCGCCACGGAACTCAGGACCGAGTTTCACCGGAAGCGCGAGGAGCCCCTGTAACTCCTTCATCGTCCGCCACTGCGGCCGGTGACTGTCGACTAGTCGAATGTCGGGAAACCGCGTGAAAAGCCGGGTCAATGCTTCGCCGGTCTGGATTCTGCCCAAGGTGGCGCCGAGACACATGTGCGCGCCTTTGCCGAGCCCGACGTGCGCTCGTGGTTGCCGGGTCAGGTCCATGCGTTCCGGGTCGGCATAGCGCCGCGGATCGGTGTTGGCACGATGCAGATCGACGACAACGGTAGTGCCGGTAGGTATGTCCAGATCGCCGATCTTCTGGTCTATCAACGCCGTTCGCTTGAGTAGCCGGATCGATCCCGCCACCCGGAGTAGTTCTTCCACCGCCCGTGCCGGATCGGCGAACAGGTACTTACGCTGGTCGGGTTGTCGCAGCAGGGCCAGCACGCCGTTGCTGATGGTGTCCGCCGGCGTCTCGTAGCCTGCCGCGAGCAGGATCATGCAGATCGCCAGGACCTCGTCGACCGTGACACCGCCGTACGCGAGCAGGCCGCTGATGAGATCGTTGCCAGGCCTTTTCTGGCGATCCACGATCAACGGCGTGAAGACCGCCGTCAATTCGAATGCCGCGTCGATACTGTCCGCCAAATCGGCGGCATTGGAGCCGACCTGCAGGATTTTGACGACGTCGGCGGTGTGGATGCGGATTGCCTCGGCGGCCTCGGGACCGACGTCGAGGAGCTCGGACAGCACCGCAAGCGGGATCAACTCGCTGTAATTGTGCACCAGGTCGACTATGTCCGAGGTCTCCTCGGCGAGCCCGTCGAGTACCGCGTCGACAATGGTCGAGATCAGCGGTCGAATGGGCTCGAGTGCGCTCCTGGTGAAGGTCGGGTTCAGGATCTCGCGCACCCGATGGTGATCGACCTCGTCGAAGAACATCAGAAAGATCGGCGGAATCTTCGCCGCCTCGGGTGGCGCGTCGTAGTGCAGGCGCGGATCATTGCTCCAGCCGACCCCGCGCAGCACCGAAGAAACGTCCGCATAGCTGGTCAGCACCAGCACCTCGTCGATGGGGACATCTTTCACGTTCGTGCCCTCCAGAATTCCTGGTCCAACATCCCCGTCGCGGTAGCGGGTTCGCCGTCGCGATCCCATTCGCACCGGATCGTCTCCCATGACCCCGTCGACCGCAGGCCAGCGAGGATCGAATACATGCCGAGCTCGACCCGGAAGATCATCAGCATGTCCGGCGGCATCGAAAGGCGGGACACGACGTTCCGGTGCGGACCGATCGGCGAAAACTTCTCGCGCACACCGGATTCGGTGGACACGGGGTCGAAGGTATAGGGCTGCGGGCCCGTTAACAGATCGAGGCCCGAACGAAACCATTCCAGCGTGTCGCTCGGCGTCAGATCCGTCGTTGTCTCGACGGCCCCGGATTCGAGCAGACCGGCGAACAGGGCGTTCGCGTCGCTGTCCACCGCGGCGTTCATCACCGATTGCATGGCGACGACCAGATGTTCGGGATATCGCTTCACACAGCCGAAGTCGAGAAATGTCACGCTGCCGTCGGCGTTGAACCGGTAGTTCCCCGGATGCGGGTCCGCGTTGAACAGGCCGAATCGCCGTACGCTTCCGATGGTGAACCGGTAGACCGCTTCGCCCCACTGGTCACGAAGCTGCTCCTCGGCCTCGACCGCTTCCTCGTAGCGCATACCGTCGGCGAATTCTTGCGTCAGCACTCTGCTTGTCGAGAAGTCCGGTAGGACCGTAGGTATTCGAATGAACGGATGGCCACGGTAGGCCGCGCTGAATTCGTTCTGGTACTCGGCCTCTGTCCGGTAGTCGATCTCGTCGCCTATTCTCGCGGAAACCTCGGTGGCGAGCGAGGTCATGTCGGCGTGCAGCAGGCCAGGAGCGGCCGTCTTGGCCATCTGGAAAAATGTGGCAAGCAGTTTCGTATTGGCGAGATCGGCTCGGATGGCGTCGGCGACTCCCGGGTACTGGATCTTGACGGCTACCTCGCGCCCGTCGAGCAGGCGGGCGCGATGGACCTGACCGATCGACGCGGATCCGACTGGGCGGCGGTCGAATTCGGCGAATACCGACGGCAACGACCGTCCGAGTTCCGCTTCGACAATCTGCTCGGCGGTGTCGAACGGCATCGGCTCGACGTCTTGTTGCAGCCGCGCCAGCGCTCGGGCGTACACGCCCTGGTGTTCATCGATCAGCGTGGATCCGAGACCGGTGAACGACAGTATCTGCCCCGCCTTCATCAACATTCCCTTGGATCTGCCCAGGTACTCGGCGTACTGCTTGGCGGTCTTCTCGTGATGCTTTCGCATGGCATCGGCGTCGGAGCCACGGCGTAGCGCGGCGACCAGTGTTGCGGCGGTGGTATTACCGGCCATGGCGATGAGCGGAACGGTGCGTGCGACTCGCCCACGTCGCGGAATCGGTGAATCTTCGGCTGCCATTCCTAGTCCTTTACTGCATGATCGATGTCGGCGATATCAGGCAGGCGTGCCCGGCATTCGCTTGTCGAGGAGAACTTCCGGACGACGTATCGGCACGAAGCGTCGCACCCTGCGCTGATAAGAGGCGTTGACCTCGCCGAACACCCCCTGTAAGCGCCGATCTTCCAGCGGTCCGTAGATTGCCAGCACCGCGACGTTGACCACCGCGAGCGCGATATTGCCACCGAGCGCGATGATCAACCCGGTCGAGCCCAATGTCCCGGCGAAGGCAATGGGGTGGCGCAACCAACTGTAAATTCCCCGAACCAGATGGGCAGGCGGTGTCGTTTCATACTCGTCGGCGAAGCCGACAGACGCCAATCCGATCGCGCGGACCGAAGCGACAACGAGGAACACACCGCTCAGAGTCACTGCCAATCCGATCGCGCGGAGTGGCCAGCCGACTTCGCTCGCCGAGCGGATTATCGTCAGGTCGGCCACCGCGGAAATAATGGGGCCCATTTGCAGGACGAACAATCCGGAGAATCCGGGAATGATCTGATAGTGCGCCGCGCGCTGATAGGCGGTACTCGGATCTTCCCGTATATAGCGACGTCGGCCTCTCGGAAACAAGATCGAGAGCCAGATCAACCACACCGACCACCCGAGGATCTGCAGCACGACGGCGTTGATCCCGAGGCTGAGCAGGCATATCCGCGTCAGGGAAAAGAGGGCGACGCACGCGGCGATTCTCGCGAACAGCGTGACTCTTCGTCCGTAGCTGTCCGCGCCTTCCCACCGTCGAACTACCTCACTGAACCCTGGCCGATTGTGTTGGCGCGGTTGTAGATCTCGCATGCGCATTACCATTCCACTCGGTGCTACACCTCATATTTCGAACGCATCGGTCGCCGAAATGCGCACGTCCACGGCGTTGAGACGGGCCATCCCGGAGAGCTTGTCGACGGATTCGAGCCGATCCGGCGTTATGTTGTTGACATTGCATCCATGGCCTTCGAACGAGGCCCATCCGTGTGGCAGGCACGCGACTCCCGACAACAACCTGTCGGATATTTCGACGGTGGCGATCAACTGCCCGTCCCTGGAACTCACTCGGACTCTGTCACCGTCGTCCACCGCGAGTGCCTGCGCATCCTGGGGTGCCAATTGCAGCGTCGGGGCACCGCGTCGCTTGGTGGGCAGGTGCAGCCAACTGTTCAACGATGTCCGTTCGCGTCGGCCGATCATCAGCATGGGGTATGCCCGATCCGGCTCGGTGTGTTCAGCGAAGACTTTCGACAGCCGCGCCACGATCGGGCCGGGGGCTAGATCCACTCGGCCGTGGCGGCGAATGTGCCGGACGAGCCCACGCGGTGCGCGGCGCAGGGATATCCCGGCGTGCCCGTGTTCGGCCGCCGCGTTCCCGCGCGAGAGCATCGTCAGTGCCCTGTTCAGACGATGTATCGTCGCCCCGATATCGATCGAGAGAAGTACGGCGAGCAGCCGGGAGATCGCGCGGCGGGTTATCGACCTCGGTCGCGCCGCCCAGAGCAGCCGACGGATGATTTCCCGTTCCTCACGGGCTTGACCTCGCGGTAGTACCACGCGCTGAGTGGACTGTACGAACGGTCGAGCCATGAGCGGCAATAGGGTGAATTGGCTGTCGGCGCGTTCGAGCCAGGTGGTGGCAGGCAGAATGTAGTCGGCGTTCCGGTTGCTCTCGTTGACATACAAGTCGATGGAGACGAAGAGTTCGAGCGCGGAAAGTCCGTCCTTCACCTGAGCGGTTCCCGGCACGGTCAGCACCGGATTCCCGGCGGAGACGAACAGCGCACGGACGCCTCGCGTCGCGATCTCCGTCCAGAGTTCGATGGCGGGCATGAATCCCAATACCTCGGGAATCCTGCCGATCCGTGATCGATATCGGTCGTAGCCGTCGATGCCGAGGAGGTTCGCCGCCAGTCGCATCGGCCACGGTGTCCAGCCGGCGAGTACGCCGCCACTGTCGAGCATGTTTCCAGTGAGGATATTGAGTGCGTCCATCAAGAACGTCACCAGCGTGCCTTCGGCACTCGTACAGGTGCCGGTGCGCCCGTACACCGCCATTCTCGTTGCCTTGGCTATAGCATCGGCAAGGTCGACTATCTCCGCCTCGGATACTGCCGTTCGGCGTGCCGTCTCTTCGAGCGTAACGCCGGCGACCGTCGATTTCAGTATCTCGATTCCCCGCGCGTAGATATCCGCGTAGTCGATATCGAATTCGTCGCTCTCCAGTATCAGGCGGAGCACTGCCGAGAGTAACCATACATCTGTGCCCGGCCTGATCTGGATGTGCTCGAAAGCGTCGGCTGTGTCGGTCCGGCGAGGGTCTATGACAATAACCCGGCCACCCCGGTTCACGACGGCCCGCAGACGTGCCTGAATGTTCGGCATGACGAGCTGCGATCCATTGGATGTGAACGGGTTCGCGCCGATAATGACGATCAGGTCGAGGCGCTCGATATCGGGTATCCCGATGAAGGTCGGGTCGTCGTACAGCAATGCCGACGCGGCGAATCTGGCGGCACCGTCCTGCGATATCGACGAATACAGTTGGCGGCTGCCATGCAACCGCATGTACACCAGTGCCGAGAACAAATGCGTCGGGCTGAACGCCGCGGGGTTTCCGAGATACCAGGCGAGGGCATCCGGACCCGATTCTTCGACTATCGCGTCCAGCCGCCGTGCGATATCGGCGACGGCCTGTTCCCAGCTGACCTGTTCGAAGTCGCCGGTGTCGGTTCGGTGCAGTGGGTGCAGTACTCGGGCGTCGTCGTGCTGGATGCCCGCCATCGCGATGCCTTTCCGGCACAGGTATCCGTGTGAGATCGCGTGGCGGGGATCCGGTCGTAGTTCCAGCACCGATGGCCCGTTGACCAGGGCTGTCATACCGCAGAGTGCCTCACAGTTTCGGCAATAGGTGCGCACCGGCCGACCGAGGGCAGCGTCGGTCCCCGCATTGCCAGGATGTGTGCGCCGCGCTGAAGGAAGACTGTTATCGGACAATGGAACCATCTCGCTGTGTGTTGGTCCGGAGTCTCGGTTCGGTGATCGTATCCTGTTGCGGGGGTGATGATTAGCAACGACGGTGCTGGATGTCCGGGTGCTGTCAGTCATCTTGATATGAGGCGCTCGAATTGTCAACCGTGGCAACGGGTTCTGATTCACGCCGGGTAGTGCCGTTCAAGTAGGGATCTCCCCGGGTTGAACAGCCCGGCGCAGGCAGTCGAGGGGGATCGACGTCGGGCATCCGGGGAGGGCGCGATATCGATTTGCCTGCGGCGAAGAATTCATCATGTTATGATAAGGATAAACTCGTAACCTATTTTAATTCAGGCCGATTTCCGGAATGGGGAGGGGTAATAACCAGGTCTGTATCGTATTTCTAGGCAGTATAGGTCGGCCGCCTTCGTTGGCAGCGGGGCGGCGACCTGGGGTGGTGATATTGTGACGAGTGCGAACTCTGACGGCATCGGCCATGTTGTCGATGTCGAATTCACGGATCGCGAGGTTTTGCATGCGGTCGAATTAGTTCCTATTGATTCGGTGCGGATCGGCGAGACGCCACGGCTGGCCGGTGAGATCCCCGATTACGTCAGGTTGATAGCGAGCCTCGACATAACGCTTCCGCCCATCATCATCCACCGATCGTCGATGTCCGTGGTGGACGGCGTCCATCGGCTGCGCGCCGCGCGACTACGTGGTGAAACCCAGGTCGCGGCGGTTTTCTTCGATGGCGACGAGATGGACGCGTTCGTTGTGGCGGTGAAGGCGAATATCGCACACGGTATGCCCTTGACTCTCGCGGATCGTACGGCCGCGGCCGTACGCATATTGTCCACGCATCCCCAATGGTCAGACGGCTTCATTGCCGCGTGTACAGGTCTGGCCACCAAGACTGTGGCGGCGATTCGACGTCGCTCGGGTGCCGACCTCCCTGGTTTACACAGCCGATTGGGCCTCGACGGAAAGATGCGCCCCACCGACCCGAGTGCTGGACGTATGCGCGCCGCGCGACTGATCGCGGACCGACCGGACGCGTCTTTGCGGGAAATCGCGCGCGAAGCCGGTGTCTCGCCCGCGACGGTGCGCGACGTTCGAGCCAGACTGCAACGGGGCGAGCCGCCCGTGCCGTCGAAATCGCGGCGATCGTCCGGCTCGGATACCCAAGACGAGAGTCCCGAGCTCCTGGCCGAACTCCTCCGCGGCCTGCAGAAGCACCCTGCGGTACGGTTCAGCGAGTCCGGGCGAATCCTGTTGCGGCTACTCGGTACTCAACCCCTGGATCCCGAATCCTGGGACAGAATGCTGGCGGGCGTGCCGTCGCATTGCGATGCGATGATCGCTCGCATCGCCCGGCAATACGCGGCGAACTGGCAGAATTTCGCGAACGAGCTGGCCAAGCGGACCGGGCGCGATACTCGCCCAGGTCCCGACGACACTTCATCCGGATAAGGCTGACAACCCTGTTCGGTGGAGGACCCCGGCGCTGCGTACCCCGGTGAAGCCAGCGAACGTGGATGCTGGTCGGGTGGATGGTGGAATGGGTAACGAGCTGGTTCTCGGCATAGACGTCGGTACGACGGCGGTCAAGGTCGCGGTGTTCACCGTCGGCGGCCCACTGGTGCGCGCGTGCGCGACCGAGCATGTGATGACACGTCCTGGTCCTGGCCTGGCCGAGCAGGACCCGGGGCACTGGTGGCAGGGCTGTGTTCGCGGCATCGAAGCAGTCCTGAAAGACGTTGCGCCCGAGTCGGTTCGAGCCGTCGGCGTGGTGAGTCAGGTCAACACCCACATCTTCGTCGACGCGAACCTTCGCCCGCTGATGCCCGCGATCACCTGGCAGGATCAACGGTGCGCTGCGGTCGCCCGCGAGCTCGACGGCCGGTTCACTGCCGAGGAGAAGGCTCAGATCTGGGGTGGCCCTTTCACTTTCGACGCTTCCCGGCTGGTGTCACGCGCGCTCTGGGTGGCCCGCCACGATCGCGAGGTCTGGCGGCGCACCCGGTGGGTATTGAGCCCGAAGGACTACATCAACGCGCGACTGACCGGCGAAATCGCTACCGACGGACTGTCTTCCGTCGGCCTCGTCGATGGTGACGGCACCGGATATCTCGCGGATGCGGTGCGCCTTGTCGACGGGCTGGCCGAGCGTCTGCCCCCGCTGGCGGGTGCGGCGGAACCGGTGGGCGCGGTAGTCGCCCCC
Organism: Nocardia sp. NBC_01499; assembly: GCF_045040275.1. Classification (NCBI taxonomy): domain Bacteria; kingdom Bacillati; phylum Actinomycetota; class Actinomycetes; order Mycobacteriales; family Nocardiaceae; genus Nocardia; species Nocardia sp. NBC_01499. The sequence goes on from NZ_CP109426.1 coordinate 9,747,678, forward strand.
GAGCTCGTCGGCTTACTGGGCTCGGCCACCGTGGTCGTCGGGACCATGGACGCGTTCGGCGACATCTACGGCTCCGGCCTCATCACACCCGGCCGGGCGATGATCGCCTGCGGCACTTCACTCGTCGTCGCAGGCACCTCGGAACACGCCTGTGCGAGCCACGGCGTGGTGACCTTCCCACCCATCGACGGCCTGTATGTGCACGCGGGTCCGACCCAGGCCGGGGGCGAGGCACTGCGGTGGTGGAGCCGAACATGCGCGCGCACAGTTCAGCAAGTGGTGACCGAGGCCGCCGCGGCAGCACCCGGCGGCTCCGGCGTCGTATTCACCCCCTACCTCATGGGTGAACGCGCCCCGCTGTGGGACGCCACGGTGCGCGGCAGCTTCCTCGGCCTCAGCGCGACCACCTCGCGCGCGGAGCTGTCCCGAGCAGTCCTCGAAGGTGTCGCCATGTCCGGACGGCAGGTCCTTGCCGCCGTCGAGACCGCATGCGGTACACCGTTGGCATCGGTCACTTTCTCCGGCGGCGGCGCCAACAGCGATCTGTGGTCGCAGATCTTCGCCGACGTACTCCGCCGACCGGTACAACGGCTCGAAACACGCGACTACAGCGCCGTACTCGGCGCGGCACTACTGGCAAGCGTCGGCGCCGCGATCTATCCCGACATCGCCACCGCCACAGACCGAGCCGTGACAATCGACCGTGTCTTCACCCCTGACAACGAACGAGCAGACCTACTGGACCCACTGTTCGAGGTCTACCTCGACTCCTACCAGGCACTGCGGAACGTGCACGCGAAACTAGCCGATTGGCGCGCCCACCACAACGATTGACGCTCACGTGCGGCCATCCCTGCCCGTCGCTATCGCATACGGCAGGGCGTGCGGCAGCGGCACTGTAGTGAGGCGGCAGAGTCACACGGCGTGACCATCGTGCTCTCATGTGGTCTGACGTTGCGGCGCGCTTGGCGTCCGTTTACCGGTGCGGTCGAGATGCAGGAGCGCGAAGGACGCGTGGATGATCAGGCCGATGAGGAAGACCGCTGCCGCGGTACCCCAGTTGGCATTGCCGCCGAGTGGCCATCCGATTCCGACGGCGGCTGCTTCGATGAGGGTGCGTGCCACCCCCGCCGGCAGATTGAAGGTCTTGGACAGCGAAAGCTGAAAACTGTCACGCGGTCCCGCACCGAGTCCGGCGCTGATATAGAGCGCGGCGCCGAACCCGATGCACACCAACCCGATGAACAGCACCGGGATGCGTGCGACGATCGGCCCGTTGGCAAGGTGCGCACCGATATCGGTGGCAAGCAGCGCGTCATCGAGCAGCCCGATCAAGACCATGTTGCATACGGTGCCGATGCCGGGCGGAATACCGAGTATCCAGTTCACACCGATCAAGAGGAACCCGGCCAGGATGACCGCCTGCCCGAAACTCAGCGGTGTGCTGTGGGCAATGCCGCCGTGGAACACGTCCCACGGCGCCACACCAATGTCGGCGCGCAGGCTCATGACAGTGCCTACGGCCGACAGCACCAATCCCGCAACCAACCGCGTCGCCTCCGAGACGGTCGGAATTCGGAATGCGTGGGAGAGGCCCGCGCGTCCCCAGCTCACGCGGGTATTCTTCCGGTCGCGTTGCCGACTGATCGAGGTTCGGTCATCTGGACAGCGATCAACATGTGGGCCCCCTCCGTGCATTGGAAAACGATGCCACTCTTGCCAGGCCAGCGCCGAACTACTAGCCGGACCGCGAAAGAGCCTGCCCCCTTTGGCATTTCGACCGAGACCTGGGTATCTATGAACCCCCATCGCAAAGCCTAGGACGGGCGAATCATCGGATCAACCCATCAGTGGTGGTCATCACTCGCCTCGATGGGAGGCAGGGAACGTCGGTGAACGCTGCTCAGGCGAGGTGGCGTCGAATCGAAAAGCCGTCCAATGTGTGCCGAGCTAACTGCCGAAGGGCCGCAAGGCTGCTCGGGTCATCTGCCGTGCAAATAGCGTTCCGCGCCCCAGTAGTCCTGGCCGAATCGGACCGGGGTGATGCGTACCGGGGTGGCGGAATCGTATGCCTCGATCATCCGATCGCCGCCGATGGACATCGCGACGTGATAGATCGAGCCGGGGTCCTTGGTGTCGTGCGCGTAGAACAGCAGGTCACCTGGTTGTAGATCATTCTTGTCGACCGGGCGGCCGTTTCCGTCGGTGGCTTGCGGTCCGGCGTCCCTGGGCAGGGTGATTCCGTGGATCTGATAGATGGTCGAGGTGAATCCGGAGCAATCCATGCCGAACCCGGCGCGTCCGCCCCACAGATACGGGCGATCCAGGAATGTGGTCGCGGTCCGCACCAGATCGGTGGCGGTGGGATACGGGATGTCGGTGGGTTTCGGATAGACATCGGCGCTGCTGGCGTCCAGCCATCTCGGACCACTGCGCGGGGTGGCGACCATGATCCCGTCACCGGTGCGGCTGAGTACCGGAAGCCGAGTGTTGGCGCTGATTTCGATGTCTCGGCGCGTGAGCTCGGGGTCGCTGTACAGCCAGGTGGTCGAGGAGCGGTCGGCGAGGGCGAAGGGGGTGAGTGTCTGCAGCGCGGCGAACTCCGGGCTGGTGGTCAGCTGAACGCTGGGTATCCAGCCGGGATAGCCGAGCGCGTTCTTCGGTGTCGGCTGCCCGGGGACCACCACCTCGGACCAATCACCTTGCTGCCGCAGGACATACACACGATCGCCATACAACGCCTGGGTCTGTGTCAGGTTGTCGGAGGTGAGGGCTTCCTGCTCCGCCAACGTCATATCCGCTATCCAGCGGGGGACGTCGACCGGGTTGGTCAAGGCGGGCTGATCGACCGGACGTGGGCTCTGCGGCGTGGTCCATACCGTGGCCGCGGCGACATCGACATACGCGCTGGGCGGTTCCGGCGGCGGTGATGGCTCAGCACGAGCCGGGATCGACAGTCCGGCAACGACACTCAGTGCGCACAACAGGATGCCTGGATAGGTCAGTCGGCGATGCGAGTACCCCATGACGTAATCCGTTCGGATCGAGGCCTTCCGGAAAACTGGATGAGAATCCACCATACCTCCGTCCGTAATGCGGTTCGGCTCAATTGCTTTCGAAGCACCGTGGATCGAGATCTAGTCGGTGTCGTCGCGTCACCGTCCGACTATCGTAGACATCGTCCGGCGGGTAGCCGCTGAAGGTGACCGCCGACCCACTCGGCGAGTCGGTCGAGCAGCGCGATTCCGTCGACGAAGGCGCCCGACGTCGGCTGCGCGCCGAGGACCACCGCGGTCCACCCCGCTCCGTTGGGGAGCACGCCCAATTGACGGACCAGGTTTCCCTGCTCGTCGGGACCCCAGCCGCCCTTGGCGGCCGCCCCCGGCAACCGGGCCAGACCCCAGCGCTGCTCCGGGGCGAGCGCCCGCATCAGCGCGAGGACGTCGGGGCCGTTGTCGAGGCACGGGAGCTGCGCGGTGAACAGAACTTGTTGCGTGGCAGTCCATTCCGTCTGACCGAAGGCGGTATAGGGCGGGCGGCGGCGCCGCGATGGCACGCGGGTGACGGTGTCGCCGCCGTCGCGCAGTACGGCCGCTACCGCCGCCGCGGCGTCGGCGGGGGATCCGAGCAGCGACCACAGCTGCTCGGCCGCGGCGTTATCGGAGACGGTGATGGCCGGTACCACCGCCGTTTTCGCGGCGACCGGAGCCGCCCGCAGCGCGGCGATCGCCAGCGGCACCTTGCTGGTCGACCAGGCCACCCCGCCGGTCCACTCGCCGAGCGCGACGGCCCGTTCGCCCCCGACCGGGGCGTAGGCGAGCCCGACCGTCCCGGCCAGCGTCGCGCTGTAGCGGGCCAGGCTTGATGCCAGGGATCGAGTCGTATCGGCGGCCATACCTCAGCATGGTCCTCCCGCGGCGGATCAGACACGTGAAAACGCCAGTGCGGGAGCGGGGGAGACCGCATGCTCGTAGGACGGAGACGAAGGGGGCGGCTATGGCGACCACCGATTCCACCGGATCGTCGGGCCTGGCGCGCGGCGCTATCGGCTTGCGCGAGGTGCTGTTCCAATCCGTCACCTCGATGGCGCCCGCGGGCGCGGTCGCGTTGTCGATCGCGGTCGGCGCCACCTATGCGGGTGGCGCGCTGCCGCTCGCGGTGCTGCTCGCGTTGGTGGCGTGTCTGCTGGTCGCGAGTTCGATCGGGCAGCTCGCCAAACACCTGCCGTCGGCGGGCAGCATCTATACCTACCCCGCCGAGGCACTGCATCCGATGGTCGGGTTCTTGGTCGGCTGGGGTTACGCGCTCGTCGAGGCGCTGATCGGTCCGACGACGACGATCCTCGTCGGCTATCTGGTCGGCTCGGTGATGCACAGCGAGTTCGACTGGCCGTTCACCGCCACCTGGGTCGTGGTCATGATCGCGGCGGCCGTGCTGATCGCCCTGCTGAACTATCGCGGCGTGCGGGTCAGCGCGCAGGTCGGCACCGTCCTCGGCCTGTTCGAGATTCTCGTATTTCTCGTGCTGGCCTGCTGGCTCGTGGTCAAGGCCGGATCGGGAAACACCACATCGGTTTTCACGCTGCGTTTCGCGACAGTCGAGGGCTACCACGGGTTTTCCGGTGTCGCCGCGGCGTCGATCTATACCATCCTGGCGTTCATCGGCTTCGAGGCCTCGGCACCGCTCGCCGAGGAAGCCCGCAACCCGCGCCGCACCATTCCGATCGCCGTCGTCGCGTCCTGCTTTGCCATCGGCCTGCTCTATGTCTTCACCACTTACGCGGGCGACGTGTTCTTCGGGCCGCAGCGGTATGCGAGCTTCGGCGAGCTCGGCGACGGGAGCCCGTGGATCGCACTGGCCCGCGATGTGTGGGGGATCGGCTGGGTGGTGGCGTTGCTCGCCATCCTGAACTCGACCTTCGCCAACGGGAACGCGGGCACCCTGGCGACGACCCGCACCTGGTATGCCATGTCCAGGATCGGGCTGCTGCCTGCCGCGCTGTCGCGCACGCATCCTCGGTGGAACTCGCCGCACGTCGGCGTGGTCGTCCAATTGCTGGTGACGCTGGCCATCGGCCTGCCGATCGGTCTGCACTTCGGCCCGACCACGGCCTTCGTCTTCCTCGCGACGATCCTCGCCGGCGTCATGATCGCCGTCTACATGGTGTTCAACCTGTCGTGCGTCATGTTCTACCTACGACGACAGCGTGCCGAATTCAATTGGCTACTGCACCTGGTGATTCCGGTTCTCGGCATCGTTGCGTTCGTGCCGGCCTGGATCACCGCGATGGGGATCGGTGCGGGGGCGCTGAAGTTCGTCACGCCATTGACCTACCCGTCGAGTCAGGCGGGCCTGGTCATCGGAGTCTGGTATCTGATCGGGGTTGCCGTGCTCGTCTATCTGTACCGACGGCACCCGGCGCGGCTGTCGGAGATGCGGCGGGTGTTCGTCGACGAGCCGCGTTGACCGCGAGCTGACCATCACCTTCGGCCGCACCGGAGTGTGCGGCCGAAGGTATTCGGGCGTCGATCAGAGTTTGCGTCCCACACCCGCCCAGATCCAGGCGGGCCCGGCGTCGGGATCGACCTCGTACAGCGATTCCTCGGCGAGTTCGGGGTGCCAGTCCTCGAGCGTGACCACGCCAGGATCCACGATTTCGGTTCCGGCGAACAGCTTTTCGGTGTCGGCGCGGGTGCGCGGGACCATGGTGATACCGGCGCGCTCGCAGGCCCGCACGGCCTCCGCCGTAGCCTGCGCGTTGAAATCCGCGGTGGGGTGACTGATCGTCAGACTGCTGCCGGAGGGCACCGCGTCCAACAGTCGCGCGATGATGCCGTGCGGATCGTCGGTATCGCGGAAATACATCATGATCATGGTCAGCGTGATGGCGACCGGTTTATCGAGATCGAGGGTGGCGGTCAGGGTCGGGTCGGCCAGAATCGACTCGGGGTCGTGCAGATCGGCGTGGATGAACGCGGTCTTGCCCGCTCGGGTACTCGTCATCAGGGCGCGGGCATGGGCGAGCACGAGCGGATCCTTGTCGACATAGACGATGCGGGCCGCCGGATCGACCTCCTGCGCAACCTCGTGGGTATTGCGGGCGGTCGGCAGGCCGGTGCCGATGTCGAGGAACTGGGTGATGCCGAGTTCGGTGATCGCGTAGCGCACGGCGCGACCGAGGAAGGCGCGGTTGTGGCGAACCATGGTCCGGATCGTGGGGACGTGCGCGGCGATTCTGTCGCCGAGCGCACGATCGACCGGATAGTTGTCCGCACCGCCGAGCCAGTAATCGTAGAAACGAGCCTCGTGCGGTTTCGTAGTGTCGATGGTGGTCGGCAAGCGAGGACCGGACCGATCGCGACCATCCGACATGATGCTCCTCTCCGCGGGTGGCCGCGCAGGATTCTGCAAAGCTCACCATTCCAAGTTGCTACTCGCCAAAACGTACGGCGTCAGCATATTCCGGTGAGTCCTCCATCGGCCGCAAATCCGTACCGAACCTGTTCTCGAGTCGATACTCCGCGTGGGCGGGCTCGGCGCGATGTGGGCGGGGACAGCCCTCAACGAGCACGCGCAGCGATGCGGCGGGAGAGGTGGCCGAGGGCAAGCAGCGTGAAGATGTCGGCGAGGATCGGAATGGTGAATCGCAGCGGTCGCGGTCCGATCGAATCGGGGATGGAGGCGATGCTGCCGTCGTCGCGCTGGCAGGCCAGTAGGTAGGTCGCCGCGCGTACGGCCGGTGCCGGGTCGTCCTGGTGGCACACGGCGATGAGGGCGTAGGCGGTGCTGATCGGGTCGCTCGGTTCCCGGTGTTGTTGCCCCCAACCGCCGTCGGTGTTCTGCCCGTCCAGCACGAGGGCCATGATCTGTTTGGTCATCTGCCGCAGGTGTGCTGGCTGGTGTTGCGGGTTGCGGGTGGCGGCGAGCAGAGCGCGGAAGACAGTGTGTAAGCGGCTGCTCGACCAGTCCGGCGGGAAGGACCCGTCCTCGTGTTGCTGCCCGGCCAGGAAGTCGAGCCCGGAGGCGATGGTGTCGCGGTGGTGTTGCCACTGCGGGGTGAGCGCGTCGAGCGCGGCGGCGGTCATGCAGGCTTCGGACGCTGCCCCGCCGATGTAGGTGGGGAATCCGCCATCGGGATTACGGACCGCCATCAGTGACTGCTCGCCTCGGCGGATCGGCTCGCGATATCCGACCGGGTCGAGTGTGTCCAGGAACTGGATAGCGACCGAGGTGTCGTCGACGTCGGTTTGGTAGGCCACGTCGGTGTAGGACCATCCGCCGCCGGGCTGCTGCTGGGATAGTAGGTGCGCGGCGATGCTGTGCAGGACCTCGCGCGGGGCGCTGGCGGCGGCGAGTGCGACACCGGCGGTGGCGGTGCACCAGGTGTCGGTGTCGCCGACGAACGGCATCCCACCGTCCTCCCGCTGATGGGCCATGGCTTTGAGCACCCCCTCGGCCACGACGTTTTCGGTGTGCGGGAGGCGGTGCAGGGCGTGCAGCGCCCACAGATGGATGAGGACGTTGTTCTCCCAGACCTGGTCCTGGCGTTGGGTTTCCAGCAGGATTCGCACGTCCTCGTCGCTGATGTGGTTGTGCCGGCCGGCGGCATCGGCGAGAACTATCTTCACGGCGGTGACCTGTGCCCTGGCCCAGCAGTGCAAGCCCGTCAGGTCGAAGGCGCTCGTGTCGAGCGGGCCGCGGGGTGAGAGGCCGTACAGGGCGAAGGTCGCGTCGAACATGGCGTGTTTGCGGGCGCCGGTGAATCCGGGTGCACGAGCGAGGAACTCCTCGGCCAGTCCTGCGGTGGGGCCCGCGGTCGCGGTGCGGGTGAGGGCCAGGTCGACGAGGATCCGGTCCAGTGGGTCTGTCGTGGCCTCGGTACGTAGATAGTCGGCGAGGCGAGTCCGCCGCTGGGGTTGCAGACCGGTCCGCTCCAAGAGGTTCAGCGCCAGAACGGATTCGAGGACCCGGCTGTGACAGGGGTCGCGGACCGCGCCGTCGGGACCGACGCGCGCCAGCAGATGGGAGCGCAGGCGTTCGGTCGCGGGGGCGAGGAGCGGCGGGAAGGGGTCAGCGGACCAACTTGCTTGGGCGTGGGTGGGTGTCGCGGGTCGCATGTGGCAGTCTTCCGGGGTGCGAGGTCGAGGGGTGGGTTGGTGAGTTGCCGCGCGACAACTCGTTCGGACATACAACAATATGGTCCTCCCACAATGGGGCGGACGCGTCGAAATGGCGATCTTGGCCGCGCGGGCGCGAGGAACCCCGGATGACGGTTTTTTTAATGAAACCTGTTGGGCGCCAATGTTATTCGTCTTGAGTCTGCGGCTCGTGCCGGGAGATGCCGGAAGGCACCGAGGTTTTCGGTCGGGAAGGACTCGCGTGTGCGGGGAGGTTTGCCGAGGATGCGGGCGACGGTGTCGGTTGGGTGTTCCGGTTGGGTGATGGCCAGTTGTTGGATTTCGATGATGTGGCCAGGGTGGTGGGGCGGATTGTTCGGTGAGAGGCGGCAAGGTCGGCCGACGACCCATGCCCGCTCGCGAGATCGACTGGCGCTCAACGGCTGCCGTGGACCTGCGCGCGTCTCGTCGTTACGCGTGCGAAGAGCTGATGCGGCGGGCGAGATAGTGGGAGAAGTAACCGCGGTACTTGGCCTGCAGATCGGGGCGCCGCCAGTCGTGGCCATCGATTACCCGACGGCAGGTCGAATGCTCACAGGAGCAGTCCATCGAGCCGTCGTAGTCATCGAATAACGCGTAGTCGGTAGTCAACTCCTCACCGTCGGCGATGTCGCGCATGGCGACGAGCAGTGTGTTCCCCGCGAACCCGACGTTCGGCTCGCAGGAGTGATTGATGAACAGCATCACCCGCTCGTACTCGTCGTCGGTCTTCGCGACGAGGTGCAGGTTGTCGTCGATCTGGATCTCCGAATTCTGCAAGCGTTCCGAGAGTCGGTGCAGCTCATCGGTGGTGACGATGTGACCACCCTTGGCAGCGACGGTATGGCCCGCGGCGATCGGCTCGACAGCGACAAGCCCCCGCCCGGCGATGGCGCTACCGACGCCCTTGACAGCCTTCGGAGTGATCCAGGATTCGACCATGCCCCTATCGTGCCCGAATTGTCGCACCGGAGGTCGGCCCCGCGCCTCGCACGGCGGCACCGGTGTGTCGTTGTTACCACCCCCGAGCGGCGGCATTCGCGCTCGGCTGGCAACCTGCCGAGATGCACTGTTGGACAAACGATCACGGGGAACTGAGGTAACTCCTCTCTCGGGAAATCCCGCCATCAGTTCCCCGTGATCATCCGACCAACAGCAGTTGGTGCCGTGGGCGGGCGGGTGCGACCCGCGGCGTGGGTTTATTCCTTGACGTTCGTCGAGCAGCTGTACCCATAGACATTCAACGTCTTACCCGCGTGACTGACATTGCCGAGGGGCCCGCCGTCCGGGACCGGACCGCAGATGTATTGGATACCCGGACCTCTCATGGCGAAGGGGTCGTTGATGTTCCCGGACGTGGGGCCTGACTGTGGTGAGACTCTGCAGTCGGTGCCTTTGTATCTGCCACCGTCACCGACCGCAACGATCTTCCGGCACATGTACGCCAACTTGCCGTTCTGCGCGTTGGCTACCGGACCAAGGACAGCGAGACTTGCGGCCACCATGGCGCAAGATGCGGTGACGGTAGCGATTCGAGTCGGATCGAGACGCATGGTTGAACCCCATTCCAGGAGAGGTAGACCAGACCGTCTGGTGCACCGTATGCCCCACGTATTCGAATCTGCGGCCCCCATGGATTGGATACGTCCGACACTGGGCCCCAGAAATGGGCAGCGACGTAAGTCATTTCGTCGTGCAGATGGCGCGCACGGGAACCGGCCATGGGGAGGAATCAGTTCGCCAACTGGTTGATCTCAGCCAGTCGAGCGGCCGACAACAGCCCGCCGAACATGACGCGACAACGGACGGGGTGCATGATGTCGGTGCTCGACCCCACGAACTCGTCAGCGATATTGCCGATGCTGGTGGTCACGGCCGAAAGGGAAGTTTATGCGGTACAACGAATATCGGACCTATGACGCGGTCGGTCTGGCCGAGTTGGTGGCCAAGGGGGAGGTGCGCCCGACGGAACTGCTGGAGGTCGCGTCGGCTCGCTGTGCACAGGTCAACCCTGAGATCAACGCGATCAGCCTGCGGATGGACGAGGCCGGGCAGGCGGCGGCCGCACGACCGAACGAAGGACCGTTCGCCGGCGTGCCGTTCTTGCTCAAAGATCTCGGACAAGATTTCGCGGGCTATCCCACGGCGTCGGGTACCGGTCCATTGCGAAAAGTGAAGGCCGACAACAACAGCACGGTGGTGCAGCGGTGGATCGACGCCGGTTTAGTGATCTTCGGCAAGACCACAACGCCCGAGTTCGGCGCCGTCGCGGTCACCGAAACCCGGACTTACGGTGCGACGCGCAATCCGTGGAATCTCGACCACACTCCGGGTGGTTCCTCCGGTGGCTCGGGTGCCGCGGTCGCGGCGGGGATCGTGCCGATGGCCGGTGCCAGTGACGGTGGCGGCTCGATCCGTATCCCGGCGGCGTGCACCGGGCTGTTCGGTCTCAAGCCAGGGCGCGGCCTGGTCCCGGCGGGTCCGGACTTCGCCGAGAATATCTTCGGCGCCGCCACCGCCGGTGTGCTGTCGCGCAGTGTCCGCGATTCGGCGGTGATGCTCGACCTCCTCAGCGAGCCCGATCCCGGTGGCCCCTATCTGGCGGACCGGTCCGCTCAGTCCTACGCGGCGGCGGTGCATACGCCACCGCGTCGACTTCGCATCGGATTCACCCACGAATCCCCCCTGGGCGCACCGGTGCACGCCGAGGCGGTGCGCGCGGTCGAGGCGACCGCGGCGCTGCTGGCACAGCTGGGCCATCACGTCGAGGTCGCCGCGCCGCGCATGGACAGCAGGCAGATGGCGCACGACTTCATGACGGTGTGGACCGCCAACCTCGCCGCCAGGCTCGCCCATGCCCGAAAGGTCAGCGGCGCAAGCGAATCCGACTTCGATCTGATCACCCGCGTGGTCGCCGCCGCCGGGCGCGCACACTCCGCCACGGCGCTGATCGAGGCCCATGGTCGGTGGAATACCTACACTCGCGCGCTCAGCGAATTCCACGGCACCTATGACCTGCTGCTCACGCCAACACTCGCCGAGCCGCCGCTGCGCATCGGCCAGACCAAACCACCCGCGGCCGTGGAGAAGATCATGGCCATGCTGCTGGAACTCCGTGCTGGCACGGCGATCACGCGCACCCCGACCTACCGCGACCTCGTCCTCACCAACCTGGCCCCGGTCCCGTTCACCCAACTCGCCAACGTCACCGGCCGCCCGGCCATGAGCGTGCCGCTGCACCACACCGCCGACGGTCTCCCCTTGGGCACCCAATTCGTCGGCCCGCTCGGCTCCGAATTCCTACTCCTGCAACTCGCCGCCCAACTCGAACAAGCCCAACCGTGGAGCCACCTCGAACCCCCTCTCGCCCCCGCGGTCGCAGGTATGGACCCGGCCGGCGACGGCGACGGGCGGGAGGCCAGCGGCGACCGGTGATCGACATCGTCCGGCCACTCCACGTGGACGGTGCCAACGACCCCACACTGATACGGCCGAGAGCCGTGTGTCGCGAGACCTGTTGCCGGACAACCAGATCGCCCCACAGACTGCCGAAAGTCCCCCGGTAACCGGTAGAGGCTGTTACCCGGGAGACGGTCGGTGACTTCCAGGCGGGAATCCAGGCCGCCGGGGCGCGCTGGTATCGGAGATAGGGTTGTGGCCATGCTGATTTGGATCAATGGGCCCTTCGGCGGAGGAAAGACCCAGACCGCGCACGAGCTGCGTCGGCGGCTTCCCGGAAGTGTCATCTGTGATCCCGAACAGGTGGGGTTCGGTCTGCATCGGATGATGCCGTCGGGTCTGCGTGCCGACTTCCAGAGCTATCCCAGCTGGCGGGAAGGGGTGTACGAAGTCCTCGATCACGTGCTGCGTAAGCACCACGGGGTGGTGATCGCACCGATGACGGTGGTCGAACCTCGATACTTCGCCGAGACAGTGGGGCGGTTGCGCGAGGCGGGGCACAATGTCCGTCATTTCGCGTTGCTGGCCGAGCGGGAAACGGTGCTGAATCGTCTCAGTGATCGTGGACTCGGTTTCGCGCCTGTCCTGCGCCATATCGGCAAGGGCGATCTACTACTTCGCCGCGAACAGTTCGCCGTGGACAAGCTCGACTACTGCCTCGACCAGTTGAGTAAACCCGAATTCGCCGAACACATTCGGACCGACACCACCACGGTGGCGGCAGTAGCCGACCGTATCGCCGACACTGTCGGCCTGACTCTGACGCCCAACACGGACAGTCTGCTGCGCGGCAGGCTGCGTCGGATGGCCGTCACGGTCCGCAATGCTCGGCTGTGAGTGGCCGGTCCCGTCTATCGTCTTCCTGGGTATGCTGCGGACATGGCGGAAATCGATTGGAAGGGACTGTGGCGCAACGAATACGGTTCGCGCCTGACCATCACTGACGACGGCGACGGCACTCTGCGTGGCACTTTCGAAACTGCGCTGGGTGACAGTGCTTTCGCGGGCACCGCAGTCCCGATTCAGGGGCTGCACATCGGCCCATGCGTCCAATTCTCGTTCGTCGCCGCGGGCGATATCCTCGCCATCTGCTCCTTCACCGGTCTGCTGCGTGACGGAAATCTGCACACCGTGTGGCATCTGGTCTCCGACCAGGCCGTCAAACCGCCGCGCCCCGGCGCCCCACCTGAACTCCTCACCCTCCCGTGGGCCCACGCGGTCCTGACCAACAGCGACACCTTCACCCGTTAGACCGGCTTCTCACCGGCTTTGCGCACGTGTCGGTGCCCATCGCTAGGGAAGGCGGGAGGTGCGGCGGGGAGCAGGTCCCTCAGGGTGTAACCGCACTTGTTCGCCACCCGACAGGAGGCGTGGTTGTCCTGTGCGTGCAGCAGCTCCAGCCGGTTCAGTTGGACGATGTCCTGTTCAGCCAGCGCCCATCGAGACGCAGCATCGAGAGCACGGGCGGCGATACCACGGCCGCGGGCGTGAGCTGCGGTCCAATACCCGACTTCGGCCACCCCGGGCGTGGCCATCTTCACCACCACATGGCCGACGAGCGAATGATCATCGTTAGCGGTGACGACAGCGAAACTGAATCGTGTGGCATCAATCCAGCCGTCGGCTTGGGCGCCCATCCATGTCCGGGCATCGGTTTCGTCGACCAGGGGACTGGCGAGCCAGCGTCGCAGACCCGGATCACGGTGCGCCGCAAGCAAAGAGGGCAGGTCGTCGAACCGCCATGGGCGCAGCTGTAACGCGGCCGCACCCTCGGTCCGCGGCACCGGCAGGATGATCTTCACGGACACCTATTATCGAGGCGTCGCATTCCGGGTCGCGGTATTCAGTCGGTATTGCCTGCGCAGGTGGTTCCGGTTGGTGGGGTGGCGGATTCGATCAGATAGGTCGTTTCGGTGTCGCGGGCGCACTGGCTGTGGCCGAAGCCCGAGTGGCCCTCTCCGTTGACGGTGAGGAGGCGGCCGTTTTCCAGCATGCCTGCCAAGGCGACCGCGTCCTGGTAGGGCGTGTCGGGGTCGCCGGTCGTGCCGACTACGAGGATCGGGGACGATCCGGCGGCAGACCACGGACCCGCATAGCGGCTGGCTCGGGGTGCGGGCCAGCGTTGACAGGCATTGGCGTGGGAATGGTCGTAGCCGGGTGGTCCCCAGGCGGCGACCGGGCCCATGCGTGGGGCGGCGGTGACGTCGAGGGCAAGGCGCGCTTGGAGTTCCAGTGCTGAGGGCGGGTATACGCGGTCGGCGCATTCGACCGCCACATTGGCGGCGAAGAATTCGGCGTAACGGCCCACCGGGCGCAGTGCGGGTCCGTCGCGGTGTTCGGCGGCTTGCCGGAGCGAGTCGGCGATGGCGGGCCATACCGCGCGACCGCCGTTGAGCTGCATCATGATTCCGTAGACGAGCGACGCTCCGTTGGCGAGGACCTGACCGCTCTCGTCGCGCACCGGGTTGTCGGTGAGATCGGAGACGAGGGCGTCGAAGGCGGCCGAGGGTCCGCCCCGCGCCGGATCGCCGAACTGGCATGCCGTTCGATCGTCCGCACACCAGCCGAGGAATCGGTTGAACGCGCCCTCCAGGTCCCGGTATTGGCCGTAGTCATAGGTGTAGGGGTCGTTGGCATAGGTCTCGGGGTTGTAGGCCCCGTCCAGCACCGATGCCCGAATTCGGCGCGGGAACAGGTTGGCGTAGACCGCCCCGATCATGGTCCCGAAAGACACTCCGAGATAACTGATTTCGTCGTCCCCGACCGCGGCCCGCAGCAGATCCATATCCCTGGCCACGAATTCGGTTCCGATATAAGGCAATAGGTCCCCACTGCGCGCCTGACATGCCGCGTCGAACCGCGCGGCCGAGTCCTGTCCGCGCTCGAAAGCCCCTGGCCGCCATTGCGCGGGCACCTGTGCCCACTCGCGTTGCATCTCGTCGGCCGTCCAGCACTTGACCCCGCGGCTCTTGCCCACCCCACGTGGATCGAACCCCACCACATCGAACCGCGCCGCGATCTCCGCAGGCATCGTCTTGACCACACTGGAAACGAACCCGGCACCGGAACCCCCTGGCCCCCCGGGATTCACGAACAAGGATCCGATCCGCCGCGCCTGATCACCGGCCACATGCCGGCGCACCGCCAGGGAAATCGTCCCGGCCGCCAGATGGTGATAGTCGAGCGGCACGTCCGCTGTCGCGCACTGATACCCGGGATCCCCGCAGTCGACCCAGGAAAGCTTCGGCACCGCCACCCCGGCCACCCCGCCGGGCGCAGTGTCCGGGGACGCTATCGCCAGACGATCTCCGGCCGCGATGATCAGCACCATCGCCGTGAGGATGAGGGCAGCTCGACTACGCCAGTGCTCAAACACAGGTGTCAGCATATTGGGCTCGAACGAATGATGCTGTGTCCACATCGCTCTGGTCACGACTGGGGATCAAGACGGCCAGCCGCCGACGGTTCAGTCGGCGGCTCGCTCATGGGGGCTCGGCGCATTCGATAAGCGCCGCAACGACTTCGACCCGTTCAGGTGACGATATCGGCGAGCCGGGTGACCTCGTCGAGATCGTCTGTGGCGGGGACGAAGATGATCTCGTCGATACCGAGGTCGGTGTAGTCGGCGATGGATTGTTTGATCATGGTCGGGGTGGTGCAGAGCACGGCGTTATCGGCGATGGATTCGGGGGCCAGCCGGTAGAAGTCCCGGATGTTCGCCTGGCCGGTCTCAGTGTCACCCAGTGCGAAGTAGTTGAGTACGACGAGTTTCGGGGCTCCCCGACGACCTGCCTGCTGCCAGGCTCGTTTCGCCGCCGCGAAGCTGGGCGCCGTCATGGCTGGCGGCAGCGAACCGCCGATATAGCCCTCGCCCCAGCGGACCATCCGGTTCAGCGTGGCAGTGGAGTAGCCGCCGAACAGCATGGGGACTTGTCGAGTTCGCGATGGCACAGCCGGATTCGGTCCGTTGCCGACCGGCTCGCCACCCCATACGTCGCGGTAGGTCGCCAGATCGGATGCCAAGCGCGCACCGCGACCGTGGAGGCCGTGTCCGGGCACACTGAATTCGTCCTCACGCGACCCGACCCCGACGCCGAGGGTGAGGCGGCCACCGGAGACACCGTCGATCCCCGCGATTTCCTTGGCCAGCAAGGCACTTGGCCACGTCGGGGCAAGCAGGACCGCACTGAGCAGTCCGATAGTCGTGGTCGCCCCGGCCGCGGCCGCCAGCGCGACGGTGTCACTCACGCCTGGGTACGCGAAGCGTCCGGTGGTGGCGAGGGTGGAAAACCCCGCCTCCTCGGCCCGCGCCGCCCAGCGCGGGATGATCGACGCGGTGAGATTGCGGACCTGATTCGGAAGTCCGATGCCGACCTGCACAAGCGATTCCTTTCTGCGGCTGGACGATTCGGGAGTCACAGCGTGCCAGGCAGGGAGCGGAAGAACTCCCGGATATCGGAGACCAGCTCCTGCGGCGCCTGCAACGCGGGGAAGTGCCCGCCGCGGTCGTACTCGCGCCAGCGCGTGACCGTATTGGACAGCCGCGCCAGATCCTGAATAGCGTTGTCCCCGGGGAAGTTCGCCACCGCGGTAGGAACCCCCGACGAGGCCGGCCGTCCGCCCTGCAACTCGGGTCCGACCTCGAAATAGAGCCGCGCCGCCGAACCCGCGGTTGCGGTCAGCCAGAAGATGGTGACATTGGTCAGGATCGCGTCCCGATCGACGGGGCTTTGTTCGGTCTGCGTGGGGTCGTAGTCGACGAACCACTCCAGGTTCCAGGCCAGCTGTCCGACCGGAGAGTCGTTGAGCGCGTAGGCGATCGTCTGCGGGCGGGTGCCCATCTCGTGCATGTAGCCCGACCGCCCGTACCACCAGCGCTCGCGGTCGCGCGCCCGCTCACGGTCCGCTTCGCTGAGCAGCTCGCGCTCCTCGGAGGTCATCGGCCAAGCGGCGAAAGCCAGTGCGTTGACATGGATTCCGATCACCCGTTCGCCGGCAACCCGGCCAAGCTCCGGTGCGATGAGACTGCCGAAATCCCCACCCTGGACCGCATAGCGCTGATACCCCAGATTGCTCATCAACTCGGCCAAGGCGCGGGCGGTGCGGTTGATTCCCCAGCCGCGTTCGCGGGTCGGTCCGGAGAAGGCGTATCCGGGCAGCGAAGGGACGACGAGGTGAAAGGCGTCGGCCGGGTCGCCGCCGTGTGCGCGGGGATCGCTCAGCGGTCCGAGGATCGCCTGGAAGTCGGCGATCGTGCTCGGCCAGCCGTGCGTGATGATCAGCGGTGTCGCGTCCGGCTCTGGGGAGCGGACGTGCAGGAAGTGGATGTTCTGCCCATCGATATCGATGGTGAACTGTGGGTGCGCGTTCAGCGCGGCTTCGTGCGCCCGCCAGTCGTAGCCGTTGCGCCAGTAGTGGGCCAGATCCCGCAGCCACCCCTTACTGACGCCGTAAGACCAACCGGCCCCGGGTAATTCATCGGGCCATCGCGTGTGGTCCAGGCGCTGGGCCAGGTCCGCGAGGTCTGCTTCGGGAATATCGATCCGGAATGGACGAGGTGCGGATTGCACTGTGCTCTCCTTGGTTACGAGTGCGAGGTGACGGCCGCGTTTTCGACCAGCGTCTTGAGCCTTGGCAGAGTTTTCTCGATGCCTTCGGCGTTCCAGCGCGGCCACGGCGTGCGCACGAGTAGTCCGCGTACCGGTGAGGTGGACAGGTCGAAGGTCTCGGTCACCCGCGTGCCGCCGTCGACCTGCTC
The DNA here is from genome assembly GCF_045040275.1 of Nocardia sp. NBC_01499. Taxonomy (NCBI): domain Bacteria; kingdom Bacillati; phylum Actinomycetota; class Actinomycetes; order Mycobacteriales; family Nocardiaceae; genus Nocardia; species Nocardia sp. NBC_01499. The sequence continues at coordinate 9,765,051 of NZ_CP109426.1, forward strand.
GAGTTCGTAGCGCCAGCGGTGCTTGCCGGGGTGGCACCACGCGATGCGCCGATCCGCCTCGAATTCGACGACGGTGTTCACGATTCGGTAGCGCACGCCGAACAGTTTCATGGCGGCCTTGAAGGTGGCGTCCATGCTCAGCCGGTCCGGTCCCGAGACCACGGTGCGCACGGTGCCGGACCCGTCGAAATCGGCGTGCCGGTGCGGATCGGCGAGCACCGAGAACACCGAGGACGGCGGTGCGGCGATGACGATGTCGCGCGAGATCTGGAGTGGACGAGGTACGGATGACATGCGGTTCTCCTGATTCACCTGATGACTGCCCCGTGCTCGACACAACGTCACCGCACGGGCAGGCCCAAACATTACGAGTCTAGATAGTTTGAGTCAAGATGATCTGGAGTAAACTGATATGAACTTGGCCTAACTTGCCGAACCGGATACCATGCCTGTCATGGAGACTCGACGACCGCCCGATGCCACCGCGAACGGTCCGGCCGCCGACCCGCACAACCGTCCCAACGACCTCGCGTTCCTGCTGCACGCGGCGAACGCGCGCATGGCAGGCCATCTCGACGGCGCCGCGGTCGAGATCGGGTTGAAGGACATGCGCGACTGGCTCGTCCTCGCGGCATTGGCCGACGGGGAGCAGGCGAACCAACTCGAACTCAGCCGCATCGTGTGCGTCGACAAATCGACGCTGATCAGCGTGCTCGACCGCCTCGAACAGCAGAAGCTCGTCACGCGCACCGTCGCGCCGACGGACCGACGCGTGCGGATCCCGCGCATCACGGCCGCAGGTAAGCGGGTCTATGCCAAGTTCGCCGTTGCCCGTGATGCCGCCGAGGCCCGCGCGTTCGACGGGGTGCCAAGTTCTCAGCGCGAGCTCGTGCTGAGCATGCTGGCGCGAGTGGCCGAGCGCGACCTCGCGGGGACTTAGCCGACGTCGAAGGCGGTGAGCTCAGCGCGGATGGTTGTCTGTTGTCTGGTCACCACTTCGTGCAACGAGGGTCTTTATGTCCGTGGGCGTCGTGCTCGTCGTTGTGCCAGTTGCCGTGTCGGTCGCAGTTCCATTTGTTGTTGTGCGGATCGCTGGGATCGGTCCGGCCAGGATGGTTGAGACCACTCCAGGTGGAGCCGTCGTTGGATCCAGGGGACTGGGCCAAGGCAGCCGCTGGCGTGGCGGCAATGACCAGAGCGCCGATGGCGGCGGCGAAAACGCTGCCGGAAAACCCAAGCCGCACAGTGAGATCCTCTCGCGTGAATTCGAGTGCGCCGGTTAGCGCGGGCCAAGGGTAGCGAGCGAACCTGGTTCAGGCGTTTCGACATGCTGGAGCCTGCCGGTTTCTCTGGTGATCGGCGTCTTACCCGGAAATGATCATGCTTTGGCATGGTGGGGGTTCCGGCCGAACGCGCCGGGACACGAGGAGGTAGGAAATTGGTTCTCGCCCATTTCGTGACGCGCGGGTCGGCGTTGCTGGCCGGTGCCGCAGTGGCCGCCGGTATGGCTACGGTCGGCGCGGGCTCGGCCGCGGCGTTCCCCGGGCAGGTGCAGTGTGGTGGTCCGGGCTATGCGCAGGTCTGCGTGAAGGAAGAAGATTCCGGCAACGAAGCCAGCTACTGGGCCGACACGAACTTCGCCAACGGCTCCGAATGCAACGTCGTGGTACGACTGCTCGACGGCGACCACACGGTCTTCGACACCCCATCCCCCTGCGGCAGCGGGTACCAGTCGCACCGTGCGGGCAATCTGGCGAACCCGGTCGCAGGCCATGTATACCACTCCGAACTGGAGGTGCACTGGGCCGCAGGCTCGGTCGACCACTACCGAAGCCCAGACCTCGTCTTCCCCGCCGGATAGCGGACTTTCACGAAATCGACTGCCAGCCAACGTTTGTCCCAGCTGACCCTGCGCTGCCGCCAGCCAATGGCTGAACGCCGCCGAGCGCAAGAGCTGCGCGTGCCCGTATTGTTTGGTGGTAATGGCGGTAGCGCCCAGGGGTGGGTGCGGGGGAGAGCGAGAGTTGGATGCGCGCGGTTCAAATCATGAGGCTGGACGGTCCACCGGCGGTGGTGTATCGCGAAGTGGATGATCCGGTGGTGGGTGTGGGGGAGGTGTTGATCGAGGTTCATGCTGCGGGGGTGACGTTTCCTGATGTGCTGCTCACTCGGGGGGAGTATCAGCTCAAACCGGATCTGCCGTTCGTTCCCGGGTATGAGGTGGCGGGGGTGGTTCGGGTTGCGGCGGAAGGTACCGGGTTCGCGCCCGGGGACCGTGTGGCCGCGATCCCGGTGTTCGGCGGTTACGCGGAGCTGTTGTCCGTGGATGCTCGGCTTGTGTTTCCGCTGCCCGATCATGTTTCGTTCAGCGCCGGTGCCGGGTTGCCGATCAACTACCTCACCGTCGATTATGCGTTCGTTCGTCGTGGTGGACTGCGGCCGGGGGAGACGGTGCTGATCCAGGGTGCTGCCGGTGGTGTCGGAACGGCGGGAATCCAAGTGGCGCGTGCGATGGGTGCGCGGGTGATCGCGGTGGTGTCGACGCCGGAGAAGGGCGAGATCGCGCGCAAGGCGGGTGCCGATGAGGTTGTGGCGGTCGATGGATTCCGCGATAGCGTCGCCAGACTGACCGGCGGGCTCGGCGTCGATATGGTGCTCGATCCGGTGGGTGGGGATCGGTTCACCGACTCGCTGCGCTGCCTCAAATCAGAAGGCAGGCTGCTGGTTCTCGGCTTCACCGGTGGCGAGATACCGACCGTCAAGGTCAACCGATTGCTCAACCGCGACATCGACGTTCGAGGGTCGGCCTTCGGGCGGGTGTGGTGGCTGGAACCCGCATATCTGCGCACACAGTGGGATCGGCTCCTACCGCACCTCGAGTCCGGCGCGATCGAGACCATCGTCGGCTCGACCTATCCGCTCCGGCATGCCGCGGAAGCTCTGCTGGAGCTGGATGAACGGCGTGCGGTCGGGAAGGTCGTCCTCGAAGTTCGCTGACGCCAGTCGAATCGAGGCGGCGAAGGTCTGGCCGATGCCGAGATCGAGGTAACGCGGCCGCCCAGTTCGCAGCTGGGCGGTTTCCGCTGAGCCGACTGTGCTCTTTGCGCCGAAGGGGTTCGCGGCGGAGAGTGGTAGTGGCGCGGCGGGGCGCCCGAGGTGACCAAACGCGCTGTGTCCCAATGCGATATCGAATCCTGGGAGGAAGCGTATGACATCCTCGGCTTGGCTACACATCAGCAAAGAATTCCCCGCGATGCTCGAACGGATCGACGCGCTCGGCGAGTCCATCGAAGCGAACGCGGCGGCGGCCGACCACCTCGGCAGGCTCACCGACGATACCGCGCGGTCGTTGCTGGCCGCCGGGATCGTCCGCGCCGGCCTGCCGGCGAATCTCGGCGGTTACGAATTCGCTCCGCGCCAGTTGATTCAGACGACTGAGCGGCTCAGCTACTACGACGCCTCCGCTGGATGGACCATGATGGCGTTGCAGCTGATGACCGGCACCACCGCGGCCTATCTCGGTGCCGTGGCGGCGGCCGAGCTGTTCCCGGATGTCGCCGGGGGTGACCATGCCTTGCTTTCCGGCCACGGCACCCGCCCCGGCCGGGCTGTCCCCGTGGACGACGGCTACCTGGTGAGCGGGGAGTGGCAGTTCGCCTCAGGTATGGCGCTGGCTACGCACATCCACAGTGCGATCCTGGTCGAGGGTACCGGCGAGCCTCGGATACTGACGATGCCCAAATCGCAGGTGACTCTCGTCGACAACTGGGATGTGCTCGGACTCCGTGCGACGAGCAGCATCGACTATCACTGCACCGATGTGTATGTCCCGCAGACGCATACATATCACGCGACGACGATGGTCCCCGCCAACGGCGGCGCGGTCTATCGCATCGGTGTGGTGAACACGTCCGCGATTGTGCACACCGGCTGGGCACTCGGTGTCGGTCGGCGACTGCTCGACGAATTGAAGCTCTACGCTTCGAAGAAGTCCGGCACGTTCAACGCCGCCGTCGACACCGCGCAGTTCCATGCCGAGTACGCGGTTGCCGAAGCCAAGCTGCGCGCGGCACGCGCATGGGTGATGCAGGTGTGGCAGGGGCATGAGGAAACCCTGGCCGCAGGTGAGTTGCTGAGCACCGAGCAGGAGACGCTGATCCGGCTGGTACTCAACCACACGACGTGGACCGTGCACGACGTCGGCCAGACGGTGCACCGATGGGCGGCGACGACGGCGATCCGGCGTGGTCCGATCGAACGGTTCCTCCGGGATCTCGGCACCGGCACCCAGCACATCACCTCGGGTCCGGTGATCCTGCAGAACTGCGGAAAGTGGCTCAGCGGTGCACAACCCGAGGCGCACTGGGAGTTCCTCGACCTGGTCGAGTGATCACCCGGAGTCGGCCTGGTCGGATCTGCCCGCACGCCTGAGTAGATAGGGGATGACGATATTGTGGCCGGGTTTCATGAGGGCCCAGACCAGGCGGGCGAGGCGGCGGTCGAAGCGGACCAGCGTCGCCCAGGTAACCGTCGATTCGGTGGTCAGCACAATGTTCTGTGCTGTGAGAATCCGCGAATGTGACTCGAGCACAACGAAATCCGGTCCGCGATCGGCGATATGCCAGCCGAGCACGTGGTCGGCCGACCTCGGCCCCAAGCGCAGGCCGAGGATGATCCGCCACCCCGTCCGCAGCAGTGCCCGCATGAGCTTGGGCGCTTGTTCGAACACCAAACGGGACCACAGTTCGGGCGTGTCCCGTGACCCCGAGGCACTCAACTCGAAGGCCGACACATAGTCGACCTCGACCATGTCCTCGCTTATCGGCATCTTCGGCGGCGCATCCACCCGACGAACCTGTTTCGGCGTCGTCCTCATCCTCCACCCGTCTTCGCCCGACCAAAGAACTATGACCTCTCGTAGTAGGAGTCTGCCCGATCCCCGCCGTGTCTGTCTCGGGTTCGACACAGCTAGCAGACCAGCCGACTTGGACCGGTTCTATCCTGCGGCGGCTGGAGGTGCCGCCGGTGCGGGGCGTGATGGTGACTCGATCGCGTTGCGTGCCACGCGGTTTCGGATCGGTAGCCCGAGCCGCGCTCACCCCATACGCGTCGAATGCGAAAGAACAACCCCCACGGTACCTATTGAATCCGGAGTTCGCCATTAATCCTCGGTAAATAATGCCGCCGACTCCGGCGCGGCTTTGTTATGCGATATTGCTATTACGGCTAGTCGAATGATCATTCCGGGCGTGTCGGATTGCGTTTGCTTGTTGCCTCGATTGCCGAAGTGTGGTCCAATCCTCATGGAGGGAAGGGGATGAGTAATGGCGAATGGCACGCTGAAGAGTTTTGATCTTACGGCGCGGACGCGGCATAGCGAGAACGAGCGGGACCACAAGAAGGTAGCTGCCCCCACTATCTGTGTCTAATGTCAGTCTTCGCCCCGAGGTATTGTTGGGGAAGGCATGGTTATCCGGCTGATTCCGCTGAATACCGGATGTATTATTTGATGCCCAGCCGAATGGTCGTCAAGTTTTACGATATTCCTTTGTTTCGCTTTCCGCATGTTGTCATGCGGCGAATGTGAAATAGAGGGGCGGTGTACGGGGTTGCCGGGCGATGGTTGAGAAATTCTGCCCTACGCGGACAGTATAGTAAAGGACGGTGCCCATGGATTTCGGTGTGCCCATGGCAGAAAACAACTTCGTCTACAGCTCGGCCGGTATAGAGCGATTGTGCTCCGCGAGAGTGGATTTGCCCATCGCGAATCTGCTACCGTCGGACTCCCCGCCACGAACGGCGGGCGAGAATTCCGGTCATATTCGGATGCTCGCCGAGTCGACAACCAGATTCCCGCCGATAGTCGTCCACCGGCCTACGAAGCAAGTAATCGACGGCGTGCACCGGATTCGGGCCGCCCAGCTCCGCGGTGACACAACCATATCCGCTGTCCTCTTCGATGGCAGCACGGCCGAGGCATTCGTGTTGGCAGTGAAATTGAATGCCGAGCATGGCCTGCCACTCTCGCTGGCCGATCGGAAGACCGCGGCACTTCGTATCCTTTTGTCCTATCCGCAATGGTCGGACCGGGCGATCGCCGCCGTGGCCGGAATCTCGCCCAAGACCGTCGCGGCGATCCGCACCAGGTCGGCTGAGGAGATTCCTCAGTCGACCGGCCGCATAGCGCGCAACGGCGTGCTCCATCGAACCGACATCTCGCAGGGTAGACGGCGTGCCGCCGAGTTGTTCACCGCCGACCGGACCCTGTCGGCGCGGGCGGTGGCGCAGGCGGCGGGGATCTCGGTCACCACGGCCAAGGAGGTGCGCAAAGAGCTGCGCCAGGGCGCGCGCTGGTCCGGCAATGATGCGGCACCGACATCCGATGTCGTCGACAATCCCACTCGCACAGTGGGGCCGGATTCGGCCGTGCAATGGGCGAGCACCGCGGACGTGCTGCGGCAGTTGCGCGGAGATCCGTCGCTCCGCTTCACTGATGCCGGGCGCAAACTGCTGCGCTGGCTGGAGACCCCATTCGACAATGGCGCCGATTGGGGCTCGGTTGTCCATAACATTCCGAGTCACTGTGCGCCAAGTATTGCCAAACTCGCGCGACAGCACTCGCGCGGCTGGCAACAACTCGCCTACCTGCTCGATCAGCGCTCGGAAACCGAATCGTCAGCGTAATCCCGATCTGGTCGAGATGTGAACAACGGCCGCGTTGCTTGCGCGAAATCCGGAAAGAAGATCACTCATGACCGATACGACGGACACCTCGGGTTCGGGTTTCGCGCAACGCGTTTCGGCGGCGGCACCGGCGGACCGGTATGAACTCTGCCTCGATCTCGTGCTCACCGAGACCGCGTCATTGCTCGGTTGTGCACCCACCGAGGTGGTGCCGGACCGGGCCTATCTCGATTACGGGTATAACTCCTTGGCTGGCCTTGCGCTGACCGAACAGTTGTCAAGGGCCAGCGGCATCGAGCTGCCGTTGACGATGCTGTTCGACCAGCCGAATCCCGCCGCGGTCGCCGAGTACCTGCTCGGCCGGATCATGCCGGATCGCACCGTATCCGCTGAATCAACTGCGGCAGCGCCTATTTCGGAGTCACTCGATGCCGCGGATTCGGATATCGCGGTGGTCGGAATGGCCTGCCATTATCCAGGTGAGGTGCACTCGCCGGATCAGTTGTGGGAGTTGGTCGCCGAAGGTCGCGATGCCATCGGCGATTTCCCCGAAGATCGTGGGTGGGATGTAGCGAATCTGTACAACTCCGACCCGGCTCACCTCGGTACCAGTTACACGCGCCAGGGCGGATTCCTTTCTGGAGCAGCGGAATTCGATCCGACATTCTTCGGGATCAGCCCGCGCGACGCGGTGGCGATGGATCCGCAGCACCGATTGCCGCTGGAGGGCACCTGGGAGCTGTTCGAAAGCGCCGGCATCGATCCAGCGGGCCTGCGCGGCAGCGCGACCGGAGTGTTTCTCGGTGTCTGCAGCGGCGACTACTGCTACCTGACCCGGGAGCCGACGGCCGGTCTCGACGGCCGCTGGGGTCTCGGGATGATGGACAGCGTCGCCTCGGGCCGGGTGGCGTACACCTTCGGGTTCCTCGGACCGGCACTCAGTATCGACACCGCGTGCTCCTCGTCGCTGGTGGCCGTGCACCTGGCCGCGCAGTCGTTGCGACGCGGTGAGAGCACCCTCGCGGTCGTCGGTGGGGTCACCGTGATGTCCACCCCCTCGGTGCATGTGGAATTCAGCAGACTGCGCGCGCTGGCGCCGGACGGTCGGTGCAAATCCTTCGCCGACGCGGCGGACGGCACCGGCTTTTCCGAAGGCATGGGTCTGCTGTTGCTGGAACGACTCGGCGACGCGCGGCGCAACGGCCATCATGTGCACGCGGTACTGCGTGGGTCGGCGGTGAATTCCGATGGCGCGAGCAATGGCCTGACCGCACCCAACGGTCCGTCTCAGGAGCGGGTCATCCGGGCCGCCCTGGCAGACGGCGGGCTCACTCCCGCCGACGTCGACACGGTCGAAGCGCACGGCACCGGAACCACACTCGGCGACCCGATCGAAGCCAACGCGCTGCTCGCCACCTACGGCAGTCGGCGATCGGCAGAGCGCCCACTGTGGCTGGGATCCATCAAGTCGAATATCGGCCACACCTCGGCCGCCGCCGGTGTCGGCGGCCTCATCAAGACCATTATGGCCTTGCGCCACAACACACTTCCGAAGACCCTGCACGTCGATGTGCCCACTCGCAAGGTGGACTGGGGCAGCGGTGCGGTGTCCTTGCTCACCGAATCCAGGCCGTGGCCGCCGGACCCGTCCGGCAGGCGGCGTCGGGGCGCGGTCTCCGCCTTCGGCATCAGTGGCACCAACGCGCACGTCATCGTCGAAGAGCCACCGCGGCAAGCGATTCCGGTCGCACCGAAGCTGCGCGGTGAAGCGCCGATCGTGTGGGCATTGTCCGCGCGCACCCCGGGAGCTATCGATGCGCAGGCCGCACAGCTGCGCACCTGGCTCGACACCCACCCCGGCCACGATTCCGTTGATATCGCGAACGCCCTCACCACAACCCGAGCACATCTGGAGCACCGCGCCGCGATCATCGGCACCGGTGACACCGAATTGCGCACCGCCCTCGCCGCATTGGCCGACGGTGACAGCGCCGGTTCGGTCGTCAAGGGACGTATTCGTCTCGACCGCAGGTCCACGATCGCGGTGATGTTTCCCGGGCAGGGCGCGCAATACGTGGGTATGGGTGCCGAATTGGCCAGGCTTTACCCGGTTTTCGAGGCCGCGTATCGAGAGGTGCACGCCGAACTCGATCGGCACCTGGACAAGCCGCTCGACCAGATCATCGCGGGCACGGGCACACCGGGGCTGCTCGATCAGACCGGCTACACCCAGGCGGCGCTGTTCGCCGTGGAGGTCGCGCTGTATCGGCTCATCGAATCCTTCGGCATCCGAGCGTCTTATCTGATCGGGCATTCCGTCGGTGAACTCGCGGCCGCCCACGTATCCGGCGTACTCGACCTGTCGGACGCGTGCCTGCTCGTGGCCTCGCGCGCCCGGCTCATGCAGGCCTTGCCGCCGGGCGGGGCAATGGTCGCTGTCGCGGCATCCGAGGACGAGATCCGTGCCGATCTCGCCGCTTCGGACACCCGCGTTGCCATCGCGGCGGTGAACGGCCCTGCGGCGGTGGTACTTTCGGGCGCGCACGACGAGGTCGTCGCGATCGCCGAACGATGGCAGGCGTCCGGTAGGCGCACCAAGCGGCTCACCGTCAGCCATGCCTTCCATTCGCCGCTCATGGAACCGATGCTCGCCGAATTGGCCGATGTCGCCAAGCGGATCAGTGTCGGCAGTCCGCGGATACCCGTCGTGTCGAATCTGACGGGCGCCCCGTCCGACGAGTTCGGCACCGCCGCGTACTGGGTGCGTCATGTCCGGGATACCGTGCGATTCGGCGCCGGTCTCGGCTGGCTCACCGACGCGCGGGTCGACACGTTCCTCGAAGTCGGTCCCGGCGGCGCGTTGTCCGTGCTTGCCCGGGGGCATCTCGACGACTCCGGGCAGTCCGCCGTCGTCGTCCCGACGATGCGGCCGCGCATATCAGAGGGTGTCACCCTGCTGAACGCACTGGCACGGGCCTATGTCGGCGGCGTGGCCGTCGACTGGTCCGCGGGCTTGCCGGACAGCGGCGAACGCATCGAACTACCCACGTATCCGTTCGAGCGGCAGCGGTATTGGGTCGAGCGAGAATCCGTGGACACGGTGTCCGTCGACTCCGGCATGGTCCCCGACCAGCATCCACTGTTCGCCGGAGCGCTGGAACTCGCGGCGGGGACCGGGTGGCTGTTCGTCGGCAAGTGGTCGCAGTCCGCACAACCATGGCTGTGCGAGCACACGGTTTTCGGCAGTACCGTGGTCGCGGGCGCCGCCGTCGTCGAGATCGCGACACATCTCGGTGGGCGATGGGGCACGCCGGTGCTGACCGAATTGACGCTGGAGGCGCCACTGGTGGTCCCACCCGATCGGGCCGTAGCGGTGCAGGCCCGCATCGAAGTGTCCGGTGCCGGGCAGCGGTCGTTCACCCTGCATGCCAACCTCGGCGACGGGTGGATCCGCAATGCCGTGGCGACGCTGAGCGCTGATTCGGCTGCTGTGCAACAGTATTCGGACTGGCCGCCGCCAGGGGCGGTCGCTCTCGACATCGCCGAGTTGTATCCTCGGCTGGCCGAACGTGGCCTCGGCTACGGGGCGCGGTTCCAAGGGCTGCGTGCGGCGTGGCGGCACGGTGACGACATCTTCGCCGAGATCGACGCCGTGCCGACCGACACCGGGTCCGGCGAATTCCTGGTGCACCCAGGCACTCTCGACGCGGCCTTCCATGCCGCGTTCCTGGAACGACCCGACGACGACGGCACCGTGTGGTTGCCGTTCGCGTGGTCCGGGGTCAGGATCAAGCCGACGACGCGGTCCGCCTCCTCGTTGCTGGTCCGATTGTCCTCGGCCGGAACGGATTCGGTGCGGATGACCGCGATCGACGGGTCGGGCACCGTGGTGATTTCGGTCGAATCGGTACTCGCACGAAAGGTTTCGCTGTCCCAACTCGCCGCAGCGCGCGCCGGGACATCGGATTCGTTGTTCGGTTGGCGCTGGCACGCGATCGACCAGCCCGCACAAGCGCCCGAGCCCGCCGCGATCGCGGTTATCGGTGCGCTGCCGACATTGGATGCACGCCGATACTCCGACCTCGCGGCGCTGCTCTCGGACATCGGTGCTGGTGCACCCGTCCCGGATCTGGTCTTCGTTGACCCCGCGGCAGGCATATCGGCGTCCATCGATAGCGCGGACGTGCCGAGCGAGACCGCGGCGGTCACGCACCATACGCTGCGTCTGGTTCAGGAGTGGTTGTCGGACAGGCGGTTCGCCGGAGCGCGCTTGGTTTTCCGGACCCGAGGCGCAGTGTCGCCCCAGGACGGGTCGGTGGTGGATCCGCGGGTGGCCCCGGTGTGGGGCTTGGTCCGCAGCGCCCAGACCGAGCATCCGGATCGGTTCGTCCTCGCCGATGTCGAGGACCCCGGCGAATTCGATACCGTCGTCACGGCCGTGCGCGGGGGGATCACGCAGCTGGCGGTGCGGGACGGGAAGGTGCTCGTGCCACGGCTACGGCCGCTGCGACCATCCGGCGGACCACCACCCTGGCGCGAACTCGACGGCTCGGTGTTGATCACGGGCGGCACCAGTGGACTCGGCGCCCTCGTCGCCGAACATCTCGTCGCCGAGCACGGAGTGCGCAGCCTGATACTGGTCAGCCGCCGCGGCGAACAGGCGGAGGGGGTGTCGGAACTCGCTGCCAAACTGCGTGATTCGGGTGCTGCCGTCGACATCGCGGCCTGCGATGTCGCCGATCGCGATCAGCTCGCGACGTTGATCGCGAAGGTCCGCGCCGAACATCGGCTGCGCGCGGTCGTGCACGCGGCCGGTGTGATCGATGACGGCGTGGTCGACGCGCTCACCGTGGAGCGGCTGGACCGAGTGCTTCGCCCGAAGGTAAACGCGGCATGGCACCTGCACGAATTGACGGCCGACCTCGACCTCGCCGCGTTCGTCTTGTTCTCGTCGGCGGCCGGCGCGATCGGCGCACCGGGACAGGCGAATTACGCGGCAGCCAACGCCTTTCTGGACGCGCTGGCCAGCTGGCGGCGCGAGCGTGGCCTCGCCGCGGTGTCGATGGCGTGGGGCATGTGGGAGCAGCCGAGTGCGATGACCCGGGATCTCGCGGCGGCCGACCGGGCGCGACTCACCGGCGTGGGCTTCCTGGAGCTGGACCGGCAGAGCGGACTGCGGTTGTTCGATGCGACAGCCGCGTCCGTCGAACCGATGGTCATCCCGCTGAAGCTGGATCCGGCCGCGCTGCGCGCCTCGGGAATCCCGCTTTCGCCGGTGCTCGCGGATCTCGTTCCCGCCGCCGCGCAGACGGCAACGACCCGAACGGCCCAACGGCGGTTTGCCGAATTGCCCGGGGCTGAACGGGGATTGGAGCTGCTGCGGTTGGTCTGTGCCGAGGTCGCGAGTGTGCTGCGTTATCCGTCGGCCGACGCGGTCGATCCGGAACGCGCCTTCACCGATATGGGCTTCGACTCACTCGGCGCGGTGGAACTCCGCAATCGGCTGAATTACGAAACAGGCCTTGTCATTCCGACCACGGTTGTCTTCGACTATCCCTCGCCCATCGCGCTCGCCGACTACCTGAACGACGCGCTGTCCGACACCGCCGTGCCGGAGCAAGCAGACAACGTCGGCCAGAGTGCGGCCGCCGACGCGCTGGACGCGATGGACGTCGAGTCGCTCATCCGGCAGGCATTGTCCGAGGACTGATTCGACAGGAGTTGCCCACCATGGCAATTGACGCCGAAGAACTGGTACGCGCGCTACGCGCGTCGATGAAGGAGAACGCGCGGCTGCGCGAGGACGCGCAGCGTCGCGGCGAACCGATCGCGGTGGTCGGGATGGCCTGCCGCTATCCGGGCAGTGTCCACTCGCCGGATGAGTTGTGGGAGTTGGTCGCCGAGGGACGGGACGCGATCGGCGACTTCCCCGACGATCGCGGCTGGAACCTGGAGAAGCTGTACCACCCGGACCCGGATCACAAGGGGACCTCCTATGTGCGCTCCGGCGGATTCATGTCGGGCGTTGCCGATTTCGATCCGAGGTTCTTCGCGCTGAGCCACCGCGAGGCGATCGCGATGGATCCGCAGCAGCGGTTGCTGCTGGAGGGCACCTGGGAGTTGTTGGAGCACGCGGGTATCGATCCCGCGACACTGCGCGGCAGCGCGACCGGTGTGTTCGCCGGAACGATGTATCAGGACTACACCTGGCTGTCCGCCCAGCACGCGGATGACCTCAATGGCCGGTGGGGTCTCGGCATGATGGGCAGCATCCTCTCCGGACGGGTGGCCTACACCTTTGGATTCATCGGTCCTGCGCTGACGGTGGACACCGCCTGCTCCTCATCACTGGTCGCGACGCATTTGGCGATGCAATCGCTGCGGCGCGGCGAAACCGATCTCGCGGTCGCGGGCGGCGTCACCGTGATGGCGACACCGTCGGTCATCCTCGAGTTCAGCAGGCAGCAAGCACTCGCACCGGACGGCCGGTGTAAATCCTTCGCGGACAACGCCGATGGCACCGGCTGGTCGGAGGGCATGGGTTTGCTCTTGCTGGAAAGGCTCAGCGACGCACAGCGCAACGGCCACCACATCCACGCCCTACTGCGCGGGTCGGCGGTGAATTCCGATGGTGCGAGCAACGGACTGACGGCACCGAACGGGCCATCGCAAGAGCGCGTCATCCGCGCCGCGCTCGCGGACGCCGGTCTGCGCACCGCCGACGTCGACGCGGTGGAAGCGCACGGCACCGGAACTACGCTCGGTGATCCGATCGAAGCGAATGCTCTGCTCTCGACCTACGGGCGTGCGCATTCCGCCGATCACCCACTGTGGCTCGGTTCGGTGAAGTCGAACCTCGGTCATACCCAGGCCGCGGCGGGCGCGAGCGGGCTCATCAAGATCATCATGGCGTTGCGCCACGACACCCTGCCGAAGACGTTGCATGCGGAGGTGCCCTCCAGCCGGGTGGACTGGACCGGTGCGACAGTGTCGCTGCTGACCACGCCGCAATCGTGGCCGCGGCACCCGAACGGCAGGCCGCGCCGGGCCGGGGTCTCCGCGTTCGGCGCCAGCGGCACCAACGCGCACGTCGTTGTGGAGGAGCCGCCCGTCGAGCAGTCGTCCGAACAGGTTCCCGCGCTGTCGAATCCGGCCGCGCCGATCGTGTTGACGCTGTCCGCGCGTACCGCGCGGGCGCTAGCCGCGCAGGCCGCGAGGCTGGGTGCCTGGCTCGACGCCCATCCCGAGCACCGGTCGGCCGACGTCGTCTACAGCCTGGCCGCCACCCGGGCGCACCTGGAACATCGCGCCGCCGTCGTCGGTGCCGACAGCGCCGAATTGCGTGCTGCCCTGCGGGTACTCGCCGAGCAGCCCGCGCCGAAGCGGATGGTGTACCGGGATGGCATCGCCTGGGGCGTCGGCACCAAGGGCGGCCACCGGGTCGCGTACGTCGTCGGTGCCGACAGCTCCCGATGGCACCGCGCGGCGGCCGATCTGCTCGGCGCCGCACCGGTTTTCGCCGAGCGGTTCCGCGCGTGCACCGAAGCCCTTGTCCAGCAAGGGGGAGTGGACCTGCTCGCGGTAGTGGCCGATGCGCAGGGCGCACCGCCGCCCGACCGCGACGATATCGCCCGGCAGGGATTGTTCGCCCTCGCTGTCGCGGCGGCCGCGCTGTGGCGGGAGTATCTGCCAGGTCAGGTCCCCGTCGTCGATGACAATGCGTGTCCTGCGGCGGGTCGGCTGTTGGCGGGTGTCTCGACGCTGGATCAGGCCGCGCGGGAGGCGATCTCGAATGACCTGCCGCATGAGGGCACGGGGCGGATCGCCGAACTCGTGTCCGCCGGCTACCGCACCTTCATCGAGCTAGGTCCGCGATCCGAATCGACGAGCCGGATCGCCGAGTCGGTCGCCGAAGCCGACAGTGCCGGTCGAGCGGTCGTGATCGCCGGTCTCGCGCCGTTCGACCAGGGCGGTGCGCACGACATCGCGGTCGCCGTCGCTTCGGCATACGCCTGCGGAGCCAGAGTGGATTGGTCTCGGATAATCCCGCCCGCCCGACGGATCGCTCTGCCCACCTATCCTTTTGAGCGCAGCCGGTTTTGGCTGGAGGCCGTCGAAACCACACGTCCGGTTGCCGACGGCACATCCTGACCACCCTTGTGCGACAGGCGATCTACGGTACCGGCCGCGTCGCCACCGCCGGGTTGCGTTCCGGCACAGCGTATTTCCGGCCGACTCTGGTCCCGTCGCGCCAGGCTTGCGGTTGGGCAACGAACGGGGTCTCGCCGAGCGCGGCGACGTCGTCGACGAGTGCCGACAAGCGGCGGTGCGCGGCGGTAGCCGAAGCCGCCCCGAGGAACTCGGCGGCCTCGGTGAGCAGGCCCTGCGTCAGGGACTGACTCGCACCGAAGTAGACGCTGTACTTGAGGGCACTGAGGGCGGTCCTCGGGCGAGCCGCCAGCCGGGCCGCCGTCGCGTGGGTGTGTTCGAGCAGATCCGCAGGGGACACTACGGATTGGACGATGCCCGCGTCCAGTGCCTCGCGGACCGTCAGCGTCGCGCCGTCGAGCAGCAGGTCAAGCGCCCGCGCCGTGCCGAGCATGCGCGCGAGACGCTGGCTGCCGCCGCCACCGGTCGACAGTCCCGCCAAGACCTCGATATTGCCGAGCACGATGTGCTCGTCGTCGGCGGCGTAGCGCAGATCGCAGGCGAGAGCGATCTCGAATCCGCCGCCGAGAGCGGGCCCGTTGATCGCCGAAAGATACACCGCACCAGAACGATTCATGCGCAGAATGGTCCGCCGCCACCGGTGCGCCCAGACCGCGCCGACGCCAGCGGTGCCGCCGTAGCGCTCCACGGCGGCGTCGACACCGGGTACGCGCATGACGAAATCCATCGCACGCACGCCGACGTGCATCAGGGCGGGTGGGAGCGCGGGGGCCACGGCGGAGCTGTCGCGCAGCGCGGTCGGCTCCGCGTGCCCGAGGAACCGGCCGTCGACCCCGCCGGTCAATACGACGGCCCCCACCGACGGATCCGCGTCCACCGCCCGCGTCAGCAGATCGAGATCGCGGATGAACGCGGCGGTGATGAAGTTCGACGGCGGGTTGACGTAGCGGGCAGTGACTACCCGGCCCGTTTGACTGAGCTCTAACGTATCCATCAGAAACACTCCCTGGAAGTGGGGTCAGGTCGAATCGCCGGGCCACCAGTTCCAGCGGCCCATGAGACTCATCGCCGCAGGCACGATCACACTGCGGATAATGGTGACGTCGAGTGCGACCGCGACGGCGAGTCCGATGCCGATCTGTTCGATCGGGAGGAAGCCGCCGAAGCCGAAGGCGCCGAACACCGAGATCATCAGCACCGCCGCGCCGGAGATGAGCGGTGCGGTGCGCGCGATGCCGACCGCGACCGCATCCCGATTGTCGCGGGTGCGCAGGTATCGCTCGCGGACCCGGTTGAGCAGGAACACCTCGTAGTCGGTGCTCAGGCCGACCATCAACGCGAGCACCAGTATCGGGGCGAAGGACAACAGATATCCGGGTTGGTCGAGACCAGGCACCTGCGGCAGCCATCCCTTCTGGAATATCGCCACCATGACACCGAAGGTCGCGCCGACCGCGAGCCCGTTCATCAGAATCGCCTTGAGCGGCAGGAAAATCGAGCGGAACGAGACAAGCAGCACGAGATAGAGCGCGATCAACATCATGGCGATGACCCAGGGGAGCTTTCGCTCGATCTCGTGGTTCGGGTCCACCGCCCGCGCGGTATTGCCGCCGACATCGGCGTGCATGGTGGCGGGCAGTGCCTCGGTGCGCGCACGAACCCGATCCAGCAGATCGATGGTGGCCTCATCCGCGAAAGACTTGGCCGAGATGACTTCGATGACTGATTTGTGTCGATCCCCGGACACGTAGTACCGCAAGCCTTGTTGCGCGTCGCCGGGGAGCCGGTCGAAGGTGGCCGGGTCGAGCGCCTGCCACTGCAACTGGGGCGAGATCTGCTGGGTGACGGTGAGTGCCGAGTTCACCGCGGCGACATCGGGAAGCGCCGACAGGTCCGCGACCAGCCTGCTCAGTTCGGCGCCGACGGCGGGGTCGGTCACGGCGTTGTCGGTACGGACCACCACCTGGATCGGCGAGGCGACACCGGGACCGTATTGCGCTGCCACCCGGTCGAATCCGCGCCCGATATTCGATGACGACGGCAAGATCTCCGGGCCGGGCAGTGACAGTTTCATGTCCGCCGCCGGAATCGCGAGCAGGAGCAGGACGGCGATGCCCGCGCCGGCGAACGCGAGCCGATGGTTCATCACGGTCGTGGCCAGGCGATGCCACCGATGCGACGCCAACTGGGACTCGTCGGCGGATTCGTCGGTGCGGAACCTGGCCGGAATCGGAATCTTGCCCGCGTTGACCCGGGTGCCGAGGACGTGCAGCAGTACGGGCAGCAGGAGCAGCGACGTCAGGGTGGTCACCGCGACAACGACCACCGCGCCGAC
Organism: Nocardia sp. NBC_01499; assembly: GCF_045040275.1. Classification (NCBI taxonomy): domain Bacteria; kingdom Bacillati; phylum Actinomycetota; class Actinomycetes; order Mycobacteriales; family Nocardiaceae; genus Nocardia; species Nocardia sp. NBC_01499. The sequence goes on from NZ_CP109426.1 coordinate 9,782,239, forward strand.
AGCGAGCGACACGATCGTGTTCATCCGGACGATGAACAACGGCAGTGCCGCCACGATGATGGTCAGCCCGGAGGTGAGCACCGTACGGCCGCTGGTGCGCAGCGTCATCGCCACCGATTCGGGCACGTCGTTGCCGAGGGCCAACTCCTCCTTGAAGCGTTTGATCATGACGAGCGAGTAGTCGATTCCGACGCCCAAACCGAGCATGAGCACGATGTTTTCGACAAATATCGACAGTTCGGCGCGTGCCGCGATCGCGCCGATGATGCCGAGCGTCACCGCGATGGCGGTGATCGTGGTCGCCATCGCCGCGACCATCGCCATCACGCTGCGGAACAACAGCAGCAAGACGATGACGATCAGTGGGAACGCGAGCAGCTCGCTGCGAACCAGGCCCTCGGCCGCAAGTGTGTTCGCCTCGCCCTGCATCCCCTGCACGCTCAAGATGGCGACATCGAGACCCTGCCCGCTGAATCGCGCGGCCAGATCCTGCTGTACCACCGGCACCGTCTTGGTGGCCTGGTCGTTGTCGAGGCCGATCCCGATGGCGGTGGTCACGGTGTGCCGGTCCGCGCCGACGAATTTGGCTCTGTTCAACGGGGACAGCGTGTTCCAGCCGAAGCTGCCGCTCACCTGCAATCGCGCATCGGCGATGGTCGCGTCGAAGACCTCTTTCGCGCGCTGTTCGAAGGCCGGGCTGTCGACGGTCTGTTGGTTGTCGTGGATCACCAGCTGCAGGTCGGTCGCGCCGCGGCCGGCCAACCCCTCGGCGAGCTCCTGGCGGACGGCGACGGTGCCAGAGCCGGGGACGTCCCAGCCTTGGCTGTTCAGTGAATTGGCCAGCGAGGCGCCACCGAGCGCGCCGAGGACGAGCAGTACGACCCAGACGGCGGTGAGCGGCCGGATGCGTCGGGCCGTGAATCCGGCTACCCGGTCCGGCCAGCCCGACCGGGTCCGGCCGGCGGACTCGGACGGATCAGGCTCGGTGGCATCACGATCCGGCGCCGCGGGCACCTGCCTGGTCAACGAGCGGCCTCGGCCGTCCCGGCCTGTTCACGTTGTGCGGCAAGGTTATAGACGAGGTCAACGACCTGGCCGACGGTACGGATGTCGATCAGCAGTTCCCGGTCTACCCGGTGGCCGAGGTGGCGTTCCAATTCGACGAGCAGATCGACGAAGTCCATCGAATCCATGCCAAGATCTTCCCGAAGGTTCGTCGCGGGATCGTCCATCTCGTCGGTCGGTAACGCCATCGTTGTGCTGATCAGCGTGCGGACGCGTTCCTCGATCACGGCTCGGTCCATAACGGCTCCTTCTCGTCCACTCGGCGTTGGTGTTTCGTCAGGATGGCAGCGAGGTTCCGGCCGCCGTCACTGCGGCGGGCGCGAGTTCGTCACGTTGCCATCCCAACATAGAAAACCGGCTCAGACCATCACCTTCGTTGTTGTGACCGAGAAAGATCGAATAGAGGTTGATCGTGTTGCTCGCATCGAGGTGATCGGCGAAGGGAACGTCGTCGAAGGCGCTCACCCGTCGATGCCGGATCGTGAGCGGACCGACCTGCCGCTCCCAGTCCTGCGGGGTAAAGCTCAGCACTCCGGTCTGCCCGCTGACCGCGCCGGGACGAAGTCCCTCGCGATAGGTGCGGATGACCGAGTGACTGCCGTTGACGAACCGGAAGATGGTGAGGCTCTTTGGCATCGGCGCGTGGTCGACGGCGATCTGATGCACCAGCGCGGGCAGGATGTCGGGGGTCATCGAGGCCGTCCCGTCGCCGGTGAAGCAGAGGATATTCTCGTCGCGCCGGGTGGCGACGCCGGGCAGCGCCATCAGGCCGTCGCCCATCAAGCCGCGTCCGTACCAGCCGGAGAAGCTGCGGTTGGTGCGCGGCAGGTTGTTCACCGCGGTGAGGCCGACGCGGCCGATGTCGTAGACACCGACATACCGGTAATCCCGTTGCTGGATAAGCTCTTCCAGCACGGATCCGAGGCGGCGGAAGAAGTAGTTCGTCGTCATCGGCCGCAATGGCAGCAGGCCGACGACATCGCCATAGGAATCGGTGGTCGACGCGATCGCGGCCTGTCGATAGGCGAGCACGCCGGGATCGACGTCGAGGCGATCGAGCAAGGCGCGCAACACCTCTTCGATGCGACCGGTCACCGTCAAGCCCGCGAACGGGGCCTGGTCGATGGCGTGTTCAATGATTTGGATCGGGGCAAGCCTGCGCAGTGACGAATCGGCGAACGGCGTGTCGATCTGCGGTATGGCGCTGTTGAGGAAGAGCACGCTCTGCTCGTCCGCGGACCGCAATTCGCCGTTGTCGTAGAGGTATTGGTGCACCCTGGCCGAATAGCCGTACATGCTGAGGGTGCCGAGGTATTCCGGGACGCGGGCGCCGTCGCGGTAGCGGGTTACCGTGCCGGGCTGGGCGACCGAATCGGCCAGCGCGATACCGGCGCGGCTCGCCAGGGTGTACATCAGCTCCTGCGCGTCCTTGGACAGTGGGCCGACCTGGCACAGCAGCCTGGTACGCGCGGTGTTGAGCAGTTCGGACAGCCGGGTGAGTTCGGGCGTGTGTATCGACTCCACTCGGGGTGGCGCAGCGGGCTCGGGCGTCCGGTCCACGTCCAGATTGGCTTGCAGCACTTCGCGTGTCGCAAGGATCATCACCGGCCCGCTGTCGGTGTCGTAGGCCGCGAACGCCTCGCGTAGGCCCTCGCCGATGTGCTCGGTCCGCTCGATGTAGACGACCGGAAAGCCGCGCGCCCGCAAGGACGGCCGCGAATCACCGGTGCGGTGGATGGTGCCCTGGAACGGGTGCCATTGATTCGGTCGCGAATCGCAGCAGACGATGAAACCACGACTGCGCGTTGCCACATGGTTGGCCAGGGTGCCGCGGAACTCGTCGTGCATCCCGCTGGTCGTGACGATGACGAACGGCGCGCCGTCCAGCGTCCAGCGGGCCAGCGCGGAGCAGCCGTGACTGTGCTCGCTCGGCGCCCTGACGATGGGGTTGCCGTTGGCTACGGCGTGGGCTTCCATATCGTCGATGAACGTGGCTACGCCGGATCCGGTGTAGTAGTGCAGGCCCCAGTCCCGACCGGCCTGCCGGTTCATGAAGCCCGAAAGCTCCTGTGCGATAGTGCTTCTCGAGAACTCGGGGCGGAGCCGGTTGTACAGGTTGACCTGTAGTGAGTCGATGAACGCGCAGGCGATATCGGCGGCGATGACCCACGCGTCCGTCGGCATCCATCGCGGCGTGAAGTGCTCCTCCGCGTAGCAGGTGTCGAGATCCGGGTCGGTGTACACGTGCACGGTATGCGGGCCAGGATCGAATTCGACGGTGTCGGGTAGCGAGATCGCGACCTTGGCCAGCATCCTGTTCACCGTGTCGGGTTCGGCGGCGCGGTAACGACATTCGTCGTGATCGATGATCAGCAGGGTGAGCACGGCGTCGTCACCCGCGGCGGCGGTCGCGATGGCATCCGGCAGAGCGTCGAGGGAATCGGCGACCACGAGCGAAAGCGGGTCCTCCGGCGCGACCGCGTCGAGAAAGCGACGGGCCCTGGTCAGCACCTGTTCGTATTCGGGTTGCGCCATGGCGGCGTGCGGCGGTGCGGCGGCGGTATCGACCTCGCGCGATCCCGCCAGGTCGGCGAGTACGCGACTCGCCGCCGGGCCGATCGTATTGCGTTGTGACACAACGGCGAGCAGTCGTCTGGTGCGGCTGTCAGACATAGGTCGGCTTCCTCCACAACTGGAACGGTGAGATTCGACAATCAGGCCTTGCGGCGTCCGAGTAGGGCGACCGCGGAGGTCGGCAACCAGCCCGGTCGCCGGGGATCGGGCTGCGGTAGGCGGGCGAACGGCCGTAAGAGCGGTGGTAGCCGATGCCAGCGGTCCGCGGCGACGAGGTGGGACGAGGAGTCCTCGATGGTCCAGCCAACGCCCTCGAAATAGCCGATGCCGGTGGCTGGCCCGAATTTGACGACGAGGTTGTTCATCTTGCCGCGCAGCGCGGGTTTCGACAGTGCGACGAACGCGGGGGAGATGATATCGGCGATCCACCAGGCGATCTCGGGCCGCGTCAGGTCCGAGGACAGCGCGCTGACCTCGGACTCGCTGAGATAGAGCAGCAGTCCCTCCGAGATCACCGCGGTCTTCTCCGCGTTCTGCACGGCCGTGTTCAAGAAATCACGGCGCGCCGCCGGGTCGGCCAGGTCGACGCGATGTCGACTGATCCGGCAGCGCGGGGTCCGCTGTGCGAGTCGCTGTTCCTTCTCGTCGATCATCGCGGGCAGGTCGGCTTCGAACCACTCGAGATCCGGCGGCAGCTCGAGTCGGTATGGGCGAGTGTCCAACCCGGCCGCTAGATTGATGACGCGATCGCAGCCTCGGGCCACGCACGTCGCGATCATGTCGTCGATCAGTTTCGTGCGGGCTACGAAGAACCAGGCGCCGAGCAGCGTGCGTTTAGCCGCGGCGGCGATCGCCGTGCCACGCTCGCCGGCGAGTTCCGCGGCGAGGAAATCATCGAAAAGCGCGTCGGGTCTTGCGGATTCGTCCGCACGATAGGTGGCGACCCAGCGTGCGGTGTCGGATACGCTGGCGATCAGTGATTCGGCCACGTGAGTACTCCGTTCAGAGTCGACGCAGCCGCCGCATGATCTGGACAAGCAGCGCGTTCGCGGCCATTCCCTTGCTGAGACTGTGCTGGAAGTAGCTGACGTTCAGCAATACGGCGTAGCGGACGCCGTGATCGCGCCATTCGGCGATCTGTTCGACGATCTCGCTCGGCGTGCCGACCATGTTCAGGTCGCGCACCAGCGCGCTCGGCGCCTTTTCGGCATAGGAAAGCAGGGTCGGTTCGTCGAGCTTCTGCGGCAGCAGATCCTGCGCGCCCGAGAATGTCGGTCCGAGTGGGTGTTCGACGCCGTGGCGTGCCCACATCTTCGCCGAGGCATTGATGGTGAGGGTTCGTGCGACGACGCTCTCGCAGAGCTCGTCGACCGCGTCGCGGGTCGGTCCGGTGAGAATGGTGAAGGTCACCGCGGGAAGAATGGCCATCGGATCGCGCCCGGCATCGGAGGCCGCCGTTCGGATCTGGTCGAGGCCCGCGGAATAGTCTTCCGGTTGGATGGAGAGTCCGGGCAGCCAGGCGTCGGCGTACTGACCCGCGATGCGGAGCATGCGCGGTCCGTGCGCGGCGATCCAGACTTCCGGTCTGGTCCCGCGATGCGGCGGCACGTCGAAAACGGCGTTGTGCAAAGGGAAGTACGGGGATTCGCGGCTGACCGGTTTTCCGTCGGAATCCCACAGCAGGCGAATCGTTGCCATCGCTTCCTCGAACCGGCCTACCGGTGTCCGCCAGTCGACGCCGAATGGTTCGTTGTTCAAACGCTCGCCGGGGCCGATGCCGAGGATGGCGCGTCCACCGGTCAGTAGATGCAGGGTCGCGGCGGCCTGCGCGGTCACCGCCGGATTGCGGCGGCCGGTATCGGTGACCCCGATGCCGAGACGCTTGCGGGCGAGCCCGTTCTTCGCGGCCAGATAGCCGAGGGCGAGCCACGGGTCGTAGCAGGCGTGAATGCGCGGCACCAAATGCGCGGCGCCGACGTATTTGGGCGTCCAGACCGACTGCGGCTGCAGCGATATCAGATGATCAGGAACCCACAGCGAATCCGCGCCGCCCGCCGCCGCCAGCATTTGGCTGCTGCGCAGCAGCATATCGGGGGTGAATCGAGGATGCAGACCGGCGTCGAGTAGTCCTGTCCGAAAGCGTTTCATTGTGAGATCCATGAGTGACCATTTCGTTGGCTTCGATTCGAGGTCAGGCGACCGACGTATAGTCCGATAGCGGATGCCGTCAGCCCGCCCGCGACGGCCGCGGCGAGTGATAACCAGTAGGGGAGGGCCATTTCTCCGAAGTGCCACGGTTGACTGAAGGGGCCCCAGTAGACCGGGATGTGAATCAGAATCAGGCCGATTGCGACGGCGGCTCCGAAAAGTGCGAGAGCGTTAGCGGCCAGCGGGTGTCTTCGTAAGATAATGATCAAAATGCCTATCCCGACAACATCTGCGAGAGCGCCCATTATCAGCACGGCGACGGGGGTGTGACTCCACATATAAATATGCGCAATAGAATGTAAAATAAATCCAACAATGTATGCTGACCAGCCGATGAGCAGCAGTCGGCGACTGGCTGGTGCTGGCATGAGAATCCCCTTTTGCGTCAGGTGATCAAGCGCATTCGGGCCATTGAATTGCGTTTGACGGATACGACGACACCGTCCGGACCGGGTATCCCGGTGGTCGTTCGACTTTCCCATTGGCCGTATTTGCACGGTAGCCGCTCCCGATCCAACGTGTCAACGGTCGGGCCGCTGTTCCGCCAGGTCAGTAGTCGTTCGCGCACATGGTGTCCGCCAGGCCGACGTGCTTATTGTTTTCGCATGAATCTCTTTGAGTTCGAAGGTAAGCGTCCGGTTGTCAACCACGAGGCATTCATCGCGCCGACTGCGACACTCATCGGCGATGTGCAGGTGGAGGCGGGTGCGTCGATATGGTATGGCGCGGTGCTTCGTGGCGATATCGCGCCGATAATCGTTCGGAAAGACGCGAATGTCCAGGACAATTCAATTCTGCACGGTGTGCCGGATATGCTCACCGAGATCGGACCCGGTGCGACCGTCGCGCACGGCTGCTTGGTGCACGGGGCGATACTCGGCGCGGAATGCATCCTCGGCAATATGAGCTCGGTGCTCGACGGCGCGAAGATCGGCGCAGGTACGTTGATCGCCGCGCATTCCCTGGTGCCCGCGGGATTCGACGTCCCGCCCGGCGTCCTCGCCTCTGGCTCGCCGATGCGGGTCAGGCGTCCGATAGCGGGCACGGATTTCGAAGCGTGGATTCAGATCAATCCGGGCTACTACGCCGAGCTCGCGCGGCGTCACCGCAAAGGCGTTGTCGCGATCTAGTGATGCCGGTCGACTGAGGAGATTCCTCAGTCGACCGGCATCATGGCTGCTCGGGATGTCAGCCTTGGTAGCCCGAAAGGTTGTACACCGTGGTCGATCCGATGGTTTCCGGCTTGAAATTGGTTGTTACCCAGGTGGTTATGTCGGTGTGGCCGCGGCCGAAGCCGGGGCCGCCGCCCGGGGCGGGAGTGCCGGGGGCAGCGTTGCCGGGTGCCTGAGCGGGGTTGCCGGGTGTGCGTGCGGGGCTACCGTTGGGTCGCGTTGCGCCACCGGCGTTTTCGGCAGGAGCGGGACGTGCGCCGTTGCCACCGCGATTGTTGTTCTGGACCAGGTAGTAGGTGACCTGGTGGTTCTTGACGTAGTCGATGAACTGCTCGAGCGTGGGTGCCGGGTCGCTGCCGCTGAAGCCGCCGATCGCCATTACCGGTGTGTTGGTGGACAATTCGAGGCCTGCGGCGGTGGATGAGCCGTTGGTGGCCGCCGACCATTTGGTCGTCGTGTGTTCCAGCATGGTGTCCAGTTGCGGGTTGTCCTGGCTGGTGCCGAATCCGCCACGATTGCCGTGGGAGGTGGCCGGGCCGACCGTCGGGCCGCCACCCAGATGCGGCGTGCCGACCGTTTCGACCGCGTACGCCGCCGAACCGCCGATCGCGCCGAGCAATCCGGCGATCAACGCTACGGCCGCGACCCGCTGCCTCAGCCGCGCTGTCCACGGGACCAGCAGCGCGGCCGCCGCCAGCACGGTCACGGCCAGGATCGCCACCCGGAGTTCGGGCTGCCAGGCGGAGTTGCGTTGGAGCAGCCAGAAACTCCAGATACCGCTGACCGCGATGAGCGCCGCAAGCCCGATGCGACCGAACCAACTTTCCCTGGTACGCCACATTTCGAACACGCCGATGGCGAACAGACCGGCGATCGCGGGAGCGATGGACAGGCTGTAGTAGGGGTGGATGGTGCCCTGCATGTAGCTGAGGACCAGTCCGTCGATGATCGTCCAACCGCCGAAAACGATCGCGCCCGCACGCACCAGGTCGGTGCGCGGCGCCTTGCGCCTTGCGACCAGGACCAGCACGAAGGCCAGCAACGCGGCGGGCAGCAACCAGGCGATCTCGAAACCGAACTCACCGCCGAACAATCGGCTCAGGCCGTGACTCTGGCCGCCACCGAAACCACCGAAACCTCGTTGCGCCGCAGGGTTTTGACCAGCGCCGGGGCCTTGGCCGGGGACGAGGGGATTCTGCCCGGGCACGGCGGGGTTCTGCCCGGGGACAACGGCGTTCTGTCCGGGGACGCCCGGATTCCGACCGGGTGTCGCGCCGGGACCGCCGCGTGCCGGTCCGTGATTACGTCCGAGGACGCGCGCGAACCCGTTGTAGCCGAGCACCAGATTCATGAAGTTGTTGTCCGTCGAACCCGCGATATAGGGCCGCGACGAGGCGGGCCACAGCAGGGTCACCAGCACGTACCAGCCGGACGAAACGATCAACGCCACCGCGGCGGCGACCAACTGCAGCAGGCGGGTCCGGATCGGGTTCGGCGCCGCGATCAGGTAGGCGAGCCCGAGCGCGGGCAGCACCATCAACCCTTCGAGCATCTTCGCCAGGAACGCGAAGCCGAGGGCGACACCGGCCAGCGTGATCCACAGCGTCGACCCGCGTTGCAGCGCTCGCACCGTGCAGTACGCGCCCGCCATCATCAACAGCACCATCACCGCGTCGGGATTGTTGAAGCGGAACATCAACGCCGCCACCGGTGTCAGCGCCAGGCACGCGCCGGCGAGCAGTCCGGCCGTGCGGCCGCTGATCCGGGTGACCGCGCCGTAGAGCAACGCGACGGCGGCGACCGCCATCAGCGCCTCCGGGATGAGCATGCTTGCGCTGCTGAATCCGAAGATCTGCCCGGACAGGCCCATCACCCACTGCGAGACCGGCGGTTTGTCGACGGTGATGAAGTTCTCCGGGTCGACCGCGCCGAACAGCAGCGCCTCCCAGTTCTTCGAACCCGCCTGCGCCGCACCGGCATAGAACTGGTTGCCCATGCCGTTGCTGGTGATGTTCCACAGGTACAGCACCGCGGTCCCCACGAGCAGGACCACCAGGGCGATCCGTTCCCAGACCGTGCGATGTCCGTCGGTTCGCCGCGGCGTCGCACTCAGCTCGGGCATCGCCCCGATAGTTGTAGTCACCTCACCATTGACGCAACCGCTGCGGCGAACGCCCTGGGAGCCCGCCGTGAAGTTGCTGGGAGCCATCGAGCCAGCCGGATCGGCCGGTCGAATGTTGTGCCGGATTGCTAGGCATCTTGTCGCACTACATGGCGGTTGCGGCAGGCATTCTGCGCAGGTTGCGTTGGAGACGCTAGGCAGGTTGCGCGGAAATCGTCGGGAATTCACAGTTGCGTTGCCGCCCTGCTCCTTTGGTCGAGGGCACATTCCGAACGGTGAGGAACACGCAGATGAAGAACCTACTTGCCCAGTTCGAGGAGAAGGCTCCCGAGATCGTGTTCGAGTGGCAGGACTCCGAGACCACCGCGAAGGGCTGGGTGGTGATCAACTCGTTGCGCGGCGGGGCGGCGGGCGGCGGGACCAGGATGCGCCGCGGACTCGATCGCAATGAGGTCGAATCGCTGGCGAAGACCATGGAAATCAAGTTCACCGTGTCCGGGCCCGCGATCGGCGGCGCGAAATCGGGGATCGATTTCGATCCGCGTGATCCGCGCAAGCGCGAGGTACTCAGCCGGTGGTATCGGGCGGTCGCGCCGCTGCTGAAGGCCTATTACGGCACCGGAGGCGATCTCAATGTCGACGAGATGGCCGAAGTCGTGCCGATCACCGAGAGTTACGGGCTGTGGCATCCGCAGCAAGGTGTCGTCAACGGACACTACGGCGCCGATGATCGCGAACTCGTCCAGCGGGTCGGTCAGCTGCGGCTCGGGGTGGCGAAGGTGGTCGAGGATCGGCGCTTCACGCCGAATCCGAATGGCAAATACACTGTCGCGGACTTGATTACCGGCTGGGGCGTCGCCGAATCGGTGCGCCATTTCTACCGGATCTACGGTGGTGAACTCGCCGGGAAACGGGTGATCGTCCAGGGCTGGGGCAATGTCGGCGCGGCAGCCGCCTACTACGCGGCGCAGGCGGGGGCCAGGATCGTCGGGATCATCGACCGGGACGGCGGTGTGCTCAATCCGGCCGGGTACACGCTCGCGGAAACCCGAGAGTTGTTCTTGGCCAAGCGAGGTAACACGCTGCACGCCGACGGGGCGCTGCCGTTCGACGAGATCAACGACCGCATCTGGAATCTCGGCGCCGACGTGTTCCTGCCGTGTGCGGCGTCGCGTCTGGTCACCCATGATCAGATCGATCGGATGACGGCGAACGGATTGCAGGTGATCGCCAGCGGCGCGAACGTGCCTTTCGCGGACTCCGAGATCTTCTACGGGCCGATCTACGAGCACGCCGACAAGAGCGTCGCGGTGGTGCCGGACTTCATCGCCAACTGCGGCATGGCCCGCGCTTTCGCGTTGCTGATGCAGGGCGATGTCGAGGTGTCGGACGAGGCGATCTTCGGCGATATCTCGGCCACCATCGCCACCGCCCTCGACCGCTGCCATTCCCGCTCGGACCTCACCACGAATGTGGCGAGCACGGCCTTCGAAATCGCCCTCGACCAGCTCGTCTAACGCATCGGACGGCGGCTTCGATCCTCTCGGCTGTGTCGGCGAGGCCGCCCGCTCCGCCTGACTCGGCCCTTTTGCGCGATTAGTGACGTTCGCGCCAGTCACCTGCCTCTGTGATGCAGGACACCTCCCCTTCCACTAGATTGCCGACCGATCGGTCATATAGATTCCCTAGGTCTTGATCGCGTCCGATGAGGCGGACGCGCACCTATACCGATCTGGTCATAGTGGCAATGTTGAAGGTGATAATTCCCTTCCCCGTGCCGGTTAATCAGCTTTGGCTGTTGATCAAGGCGTTCGATTTCGGATCGTATCGTCCGGTGCCGGAGAGGATTTCGATGAGCGCATATTCTGAATATCCATTGACCGCCTATCAGCGGGATATCTGGGTGGCCGAATCCTATGCGCCCACCGCTGATCCGCAGTTCAATATCGCCGTGTGGCGCCGATTGGATGGTGAAGTCGATACGGAGGTATTGCTCGCCGCTTGCGAACGGGCGCTATTGCGCAATGACGCCTTCATGCTCCGTTTCGACGAGCGCGACGGGCGGCCGTTCCAGTGGGTCGAGGTCGAGCAACCGCAGGTGGAGACGGTCGATTTCACCGGGGCACCGGACCCGGCCGCCGCGTGTGCGGACTGGCAGGACCGCGATTCCCAGGAGGCGTTCGCGCTGCGGCACACCCGGATGTATCGGGCCGCCGTGCTGAAGGAGAGCCCGTCGGTCGTCTATCTCTATCTGAAGGCACACCATCTCGTCACCGACGGCGTAACACACGAATTGATGGTCAGTCAGGTCGCGGCCGATTACGAACACGTCATGCGCAACGGTAAGCCGTTGGATATCGCCGCGCCGTCCTATCTGGCCGCCGTCGAGTCCGAAGCCCGCTATCGGGCGAGCGCCGACCACGAGACAGACCTCGATTTCTTCCGGGCCGCACTTGCCGATGTCGAACCCGCCTTGTTCACCAGGAAAACCGGCGCTCGCTCAGTCCGCATGGCGCGCAACGGGAACTACACCTTCACCGTCACCCCGGAGTTGGCGGCCGGGATGAAGCGGGTCGGCGGCTCGCAGTTCGCGTTCCTCTCGGCGGCCGTCGCGACGTATCTCTCCCGGGTACACAGCGGCACCGACATCGTGCTCGGCGTTCCGTTCTTCAATCGGCACACCCCGGACGACTGGTTTACCGCTGGTTTGTTCGTGAACAACTTGCCGTTCCGACTGGTCGTGCATGACGCGGTGTCGATGCGCGAACTCGCGGCGGCGGCCCGAGCGACCACCCGCGCCATGCGGGACCACGATCGTCCAGGAATCGGCGACATCGTTCGTGCGCTACCGCGCAATGGCGCTGGCGTGCAACAGCTTTACGACGTCACGGTCACCTACCAGCCCTACCACCATGTCGCTCCGCTGCCGGGAGTCAGCATGGCGGACTGGGGCACCGCGCCGTTGCACAATCAGGAGGCGCTGTCGGTGCGGGCCGTGGCGTTGGACGAGTCGGGCGCGCTCACCATCCTGCTGGATTACGCGCTCGATGTGTTCGATGCGGACTTTCCCATCGAGGCGTGCGCGCGGCACCTGCAGAACCTCATCCGCAATGGCGTCGAGCGGCCCGACGAGCCGGTCGCCGGTTTGTCGATGCTCACCGCCGCCGAGCACGCCGATCTGGCGTATGAAAGGCAAGGGTTCTCGGTCGAACGGTCCGGCGCGCCCACGCTGTCCAGCTTGTTCGAGCGGCAGGCCGCCCGCACGCCGGACCGGGTAGCGGTCGTTGGCGGAAATGACGGTGCGCCAGTCACTTTCGCCGAACTCGAGGCCCGTGCCGACAGGGTCGCGTACGCGTTGCGCGCCAGCGGTATTCGCCCCGACGACCGGGTGGCGGTAGTACTCGGACGAAGCACGCAGCTGCTCGCGGCACTGCTCGGCGTCCTGAAATCCGGTGCGGCCTACGTGCCGATCGATCCCGGCTACCCGGTCGACCGAATCCGTTTCCTGCTCGACGACAGCGGGGCCGAGGTGGCGTTGGTCGATCGCGATGTCCGGCTGCCGCAGCTCGATGGCGGGGTTCGCGCACTGTTCATCGATGACGTGCTGGCGGGTCCCGCTGGTACGCCGGAAGCGGTGGGCACCGACCAGAATCTGGCCTACGTCATCTATACCTCGGGCTCGACCGGCAAGCCCAAAGGGGTGATGGTCGAGCACCGTTCGGTGGTCAACCGGCTCGCCTGGATGCAGCGGCGCTACCCGATCGGCGCCAATGATGTGGTGTTGCAGAAGACGCCGATCTCGTTCGACGTGTCGGTGTGGGAGCTGTTCTGGTGGGCCGTCGAAGGCGCGAGCGTGGCGCTGCTCCCGCCGGACGGCGAGAAGGATCCGCTGGTACTGCTGCGGACGATTGCCGAGCATCGGGTCAGCGTCCTGCATTTCGTGCCGTCGATGTTCGGACCGTTCCTCGACCTGCTCGAATCCTCGCCACAGCGAAGGGCACAGGCAAGCTCGCTGCGGTGGGTGTTCTGCAGCGGCGAGGCGCTGTCGCCTGCCCGGGTCGCGCAGTTCAACCGAGTCTTCGCCGACCACCGGGACGGTGCGCCGAGGTTGGTGAACCTGTACGGACCGACCGAGGCCACCGTCGATGTCTCCTATTACGACTGCCCGGACCGCCCGATCGATCGGGTCCCGATCGGGCGGCCGATCGACAACCTCCGGCTGTACGTGCTCGATCCGCAACGCCAGCTGCAGCCTGTCGGCGTCCCCGGCGAGCTGTATATCGGTGGGGTCGGCGTCGCGCGCGGCTATCTGAATCGGCCGGAGCTGACCGAGGAACGGTTCATCGAGGATCCCTTCGTCCCGGGTGGCGCGTTGTTCCGGAGCGGGGACGGCGCGCGGTGGCTGGCCGACGGCAACCTGGAGTTCCTCGGACGACTCGATACGCAGGTGAAGATCCGTGGCAACCGAGTGGAGCTCGGCGAGGTCGAGAACGCGCTCGCCGAGATTCCCGGCGTGCGGGACGCGGTCGTGGTGAGCACTGAATCGGCCACTCGTGGACCATATCTCGTCGGCTACTACGTCGCCGATGCCGAGCAGACGCCCGAGCGGAGCCGCGCGGCGCTGGCGAAGACGTTGCCGGAGTACATGATCCCGTCGCAGCTCGTCCGGATCGAACGAATCCCCTTGAACCCGAACGGTAAAGCCGATCGCCGGGCGCTGCCCGCGCCGACTTCCGTCGAGATATCCGACGAGACGGACACCGCGCCGCGCAACGCGACGGAGGCGATCTTGGCCGACATCTGGGCGGAGGTGTTGGAGAAGGACCGGGTCGGCATCCATGACGACTACTACCTCTCCGGCGGCGATTCCATTCTGATGCTGCGGATTCGATCGGCGGCGGAGCAGCAGGGAATTCACTTCTCGCTCAACGACTTGACGCAGCACCCGACCGTCGCGGAGCTGGCGAGCCGCGCGACCATCGGTCCTTCGACCGACGCGGGCCTGCGGCCGTTCGAGCTGGTGCCCGCAGTGGACCGTGCCCGGCTGGAAGACGCGGTCGACGCCTACCCGGTGAGCCGCATGCAGCTCGGTCTGCTCTACTACAGCCGCGTTCGGGACGACTCGGCGATGTACCACGATGTCTTCCAGTACAGCTTCGTCATGCCGTGGGACGGCGAACGATTCCGGCACGCCTTCGGCCTATTGGTGGCCCGGCATCCGGTGCTGCGCGCCAGTTTCGATCTCGGCGGGTTCTCCGAACCGCTGCAAGTCGAGCACCGGATGGTCCGGGGTGGGCTCGAGATCGCCGATCTGCGTACGCTCGGGGACGAGGACTCCCAGGCCGCGATCGATGAGCACATCGAACAGCGGCGCGTGTATCCCTATCGATTCGACCAGGCGCCGCTGTATCGGTTCCAGGTATTCGTCTGCCAGTCCACCGTGGAGCTCGTGCTCAGCTTCCACCACGCGATCCTCGACGGCGGCAGTGTCGCCAACCTCGTCAGCGAGTTGTTGCAGGACTATGCGCACGGATGGGGGCTAGCGGTCGGGCCCGTCGCCGACCGGGTGTTGCCGTCGGCGGCGGAGTATGTGCGTGCGGAGCAACGCGCCCTGGAAAGCACTGAGACACAAGACTTCTGGCGCAACATGCTGGACGGAGCGCCCCTGGTCCAGCCGCCTGCCTTCCGTCCGCATGGTCGCCCTGGACCGGACGGTGTCATCACCCGTCAGGTCGAGCTGGCCGACGAACTGACCGACGCGGTACGGGAATTCGCGCGGGCCGCGAAGACGACTCTCAAATCCGTACTGTTCGCGGCCCATTGCGCGACCTTGGGCCTGGCCGCGGGGACGACCGACGTCACCACCGGCCTCATCACACATGGCCGACCGGAGCTTGCCGACGCCGAACGTATCGCCGGACTGTTCCTCAACACCGTCCCGATCCGGGTCGACACCGCGGCAACCAGCTGGCTGGCATTGGTGCGCGAGGCGTTCCGCACCGAACAGCGCACCCATCCGCATCAGCGTTATCCGCTCAGCGCCATCCAGCAGGATCTCGCTGCCACTGTGCTGGATACGGCATTCAACTACGTCTACTTCCGCCAGCTGGCCGCGGCTCTCGAACTGCCAGGCATCGACCTGATCGATTACCGCACTTGGGAAGAGACCAACTTCACCCTGCTGGTCAACGCCTACGCCGATCCGCTCGACGGACCGATCCGACTGCGAATAGATTGCCGGAGCGGCGTTTTCACCCCGGAGCAGGCCGACCTTTACACCGACCAGTTGCTCGGGGTGCTGCGCCGCATCGTGACGCGCCCGGACGAAGCGCCCGATTTCGCCTTCCTCGCTGAGGATTCCGTGCTGCGGTCGGCCCAGGTCGCCGCGGCGGTCGACGTCGTCGCCGCCGTCGACGCCCGGATCGCGGCGGCACCGCACGCCGCCGCCATCACCTTCGGTGACCGGCAGTGGACCTATTGGGAATTGGGCAACGCCGCAGACCTGGTGGCCCAGCGACTGTTATCGGAGGGGGCGCAACCCGGTGACCGGATCGGGATCGCGATGGACCGCTCACCCGAGGCCATTGCCGCGATCCTTGGCGTATTGAAAGCGGGCGGCGCCGCGGTTCCCTTCGACACCAGCTATCCGCCGCAACGGATCGCGGCAATGGTGGACCGAGCCCAACCCTTCCTGGTGATCGCCGACGCCGCGACCACGCACCTGCTGCCCGCGCGGTCGGTCGTGCTGAGCGCCGACGAGATCTGCACCGGCACAGCCGAACCCGGCGGCCGAGCGCTGCCCGAGGTCGACCAGGACAGCATCGCCTACGTGTTGTTCACCTCTGGCTCCACCGGAACGCCCAAGGGCGTCGCGATGCCGCGTCGCGCGCTCGCCAACCTGGTGGCCTGGCAGAACCGCGTGCCGAGCGGTGCCGTCGGCGGCATTACCGCCCAGTACGCACCGCTCAGCTTCGACGTTTCCTTCCAAGAGATCTTCTCGACCCTGTGCGGCGGCGGCACCCTGGTGTTAATCTCCGACGCGGATCGGCGCGACATTCCCGCGCTGCTCCGGGTGCTGGACAGCGAAGGCGTGCAACGGATCTTCCTGCCCTATGTCGCACTCCAGCAACTGGCCGAGACCGCGGCCGCGCTCGACAGCTGGCCACGCAGCGTGCGAATTCTGGCATCCTCCGGCGAGAAGCTGCTGGTGACCGAGGCGATCCGGCGACTCTGCGCCCAGTTGCCAGGGGTGCTCCTGGAAAACCAGTACGGCCCCACCGAAACACACGTTGCCGCAAGCTGTTCCATGACAGGGGACCCGGCGATGTTCCCGGCGCTGCCACCGATCGGGACCGCGATCGACGGCGCCGCGGTGCATGTTCTCGACGCGCGGCTGCGTCCGATGCCGTTCGGCGCGCAAGGCGAAATCTACCTCGGTGGCAGCTGCCTGGCCGCGGGATATCTGGATCAGCCGGAACTGACCCGCGAACGATTCGTGCCGCATCCGTCCTTGCCCGACGGGGCCCGGCTCTACCGCACCGGCGACCTCGGCTTCGTCTTGCCCAGTGGCGACGTGGTGTGCACCGGCCGGGTCGACGCGCAGGTCAAGGTCCGCGGCTTCCGGGTCGAACCGGCCGAAATCGAGCTGGCCATCACCCGTTTCGCCGACGACCATCCCGGCATCACCGAGGCGGCCGTCACCGTGCGCCGCCACGGCGGCAACGATTCCTTCCTCGCCGCGTTCCTGGTCGGCGAGCCGGACCGCGCGGACATGGATCAGCTCGGCAAGCACCTGCGCGCGCTCCTACCCGAGTACATGGTGCCCACGCATTTCGAGTGGCTGCCCGCCCTGCCGTTGACCGCGAGCGGGAAGCGCGACGACGCCGCGCTCGACCGGCTGACGCTCACCACGCCGCTGTCCTCGGCCGTTCCGCCGCAGGACGACTACGAACGCGCACTGGTGGAAATCGCCGCGAATCTGTTGCGGCAACCGACAATCGGCACCACGGACAACATCTTCGACCTCGGCGCCACCTCGCTGACCGCGATGCGATTCGTCGTTCAGGTCGAGCAACGCTTCGGGCTCACCATCCCACTGTCGGAGTTCTTGGTCGCGCCGACGGTCGCCGCGCTCGCCGAACGGCTGCGTCTCGGCGCGGCGGACGCGGTGTTCGATCCGCTGGTGCCGATCCGTGCCCGCCGCCCGATGTTCTTCGTCCATCCCTTGGGCGGCAACGTGTTGTGCTACGTGCCCCTCGCCAGACGACTCGGCCGGGACGTGCCGTTCTTCGGTCTGCAGGCCGCCGGTGCGGTCGCGGGCACCGAACCGCTGTCGACCGTTCCCGAACTCGCCGCCTACTACCTCGAATCCATTCGGCGCGTACAGCCGCACGGCCCCTACCTGATCGGCGGCTGGTCCTTCGGGGGCCTGGTCGCCTTCGAAATGGCCAGGCAACTGCGCCGAGCCGGCGAACAGATCGCCGACCTCGTCATCCTCGACACCGTGGTGCTCGATCCGGCCAGGCAAGCCGACCTTGACATCGATGCCCCTGACGACACCGCCGAGGACATCCTGCTGCGGTATTTCTTCTGGGAGCTGCTGTTGCTGCAACGGGGCGGTGACTCCAAGTTGGCGGCGCTCGGCGAATTCGCCACGCAGGACGACGCATTCGAGCACATGGCCGAACTCGCTGTGCGGGAAGGGGTGCTGCCCGAGGGCAGTACCAAGGCGGTGATCCGCAGGCTGTTCGGCATCTACGCGGCGAACACGCGCGCCATCCTCGCCTACCGGCCCGAGGCCATCGATGTGGACGTGACGCTGCTGCGCGCCACCGAACCGCTGCCCGAGGTGCTCGAGTTGCTGCACCGCGTCGGCGGCAGCAAGCACGACGACCCCGCCAACGGCTGGGGTGAGCTGACCACCGGGCGGCTGACGGTGCTCGCCGTTCCAGGCAACCACCTATCGATAGTCGAGGAACCGCACGTCGCCCGAGTCGCAACCCTGATCGACGACCTGATTGGAGAATGACATGGTTCGAGACAACGGCCCTAAAGTGATCGTGGTCGGGGCGGGCATCGGTGGGCTCACCGCTGCCATCGCACTGCACAAGCTCGGCATCGAGGTCGAGGTCTACGAGCAGGTTCCCGAGCTGAAGGCCGCCGGGTTCGGGTTGTCCGTCGCCGGCAACGCCAACACCGCGCTGCACAGCGTCGGCCTCGACCTTCGCCTCGAAGAACGCGGCCAGGTCGTCAAATCGTATCAGATCCGCACCTCGACCGGCCGCTTGTTGCGGACCCTGCCCTACCCCGAGGCGATGGCCGGGGTGCCGAAAGCCAGTGTGCTGATCAGTCGTACCGATCTGCAGCAGGCGATGTTGGAGCACGCGCGCGACATTCCGATCTACATCGCCGCCGCCGCGATCGGATACCAGACCGACCCGGACTCCGGCCGGGTGCGGGTGGAGTTCGCCGACGGTCGCGTCGCGGACGGCGACGCGGTGATCGGCGCGGACGGCATCCATTCGCAGATTCGCCAACAGTTGGTCGGACCGGGCGACGAGGAACGCTACGGCGGCTACATCTCCTGGTTGTCGATTGTTCCATTCGAACACTCGAAGTTCGGTACCGGCTCGGTTACGCACTACTGGGCCAAGGGACAACGCTTCGGACTGATCGACATCGGGCACGGGCGCGCCTACTGGTGGGCCACCAAGGAAATGCCCGAGACCGACGCCAGGAAGTGGCAGGTCGACAAGGACGAGATTGTCCGCGCCTACGCGGACTGGCCCGATGAGGTGCGCGCTGCCATCGAGGTGACACCCGAGGACGCGATTCTCGGTGTGCCGGAAAGCGACCGGGCGTTCCTGGAACGACGCGGCGAAGGCCCGGTCACCTTGCTCGGCGACGCCGCGCACCCGATGCTGGCCAGCCTCGGCCAGGGTGCGGGTATGGCCATCGAGGACGGCGTCGTGCTGGCCCGCAACCTCGCAAGCGCGCCTGAGGTCTGGACCGGGCTGCGCCGATACGAGCGCGAACGGCGGGACCGCACCCGCACGATGCTCAACACCGCGCACCGCGTCGCTGGCTTCGAACAGGGCGCGAGCACAGTGCGAAGCATCGTGCGCGACACCGCGATTCGCGTGGTGCCCAAGGGACGGCTGATCCGCGAACTACGCGAAGCCCTCACGTTCCCCGGCGCGACCCTATGAGTGAGCGGGCACCCCGAGCCGGGAAGCATCGTAAACCGTTGTCCGGGAACAGCAATGGCGTCACCCGAACGCAGATCGTAGTGATAGGTGCGGGATTCAGCGGGATGTGCATGGCGATTCGACTGAAGGAGGCCGGATTCACCGACCTGCTCATCCTGGAGAAGGACGCCGGTCTCGGCGGTACCTGGCGGCAGAACCATTACCCGGGCTGTTCGGTGGACGTGCCGTCCACGTTCTACTCGTTCTCCTTTTTCTACAAACGCCCGTGGTCTCGTTTCTACTGCGACCAGCCCGAAATCCTCGAGTACTCCTACGAGATCGCGCGCGAATACGACCTGGAACAACACATGCGGTTCGACACCGACATCGTCGACTTCACCTTCGATGAGGCCGCGTGCGAATGGGAATTGACCAGCTCCGACGGGCGGCGGTTCCGGACGCAACTCGTCTTCGGCGGCTTCGGCCCGCTCTATGAACCGTTCACTCCGGATATTCCAGGACGGGATTCGTTCGCCGGGGCGCAGATTCACACCCGGGAATGGGCCGACGACTTCGACCCGACCGGCAAGACCATCGCCGTCATCGGCAGCTCCGCGAGCGCCGCGCAGGTGCTGCCGCCGCTGGCCGACAAGGCCGAGAAGGTGTATCTGATCCAGCGCACACCGGCCTACGTCATTCCGAAACCGGGCGATCGTGACTTCCCGCGACGCGATCAGCTGGCGTTGCGGTATATGCCGGGATTCGGCAGGCTGCAGCGTCTTATCGCCGCGGGCATCACCCAGTTGCTGCACGTCGCGCAGTACCACCCGTCGGTGGATCGGCTGTGGGAGAAGATCGCGGCAGTACATCGACGCCACCAGATCTCCGATCCTGAGCTGCTGGCGAAGGTGACACCGGACTACCTGTTCAGCTGCAAACGTCCGGTGATGTCGAATGACTTCTATCCCGCACTCGGTAGACCCAATGTCGAAGTGATACCGAGTGGGTTGGCGCGAGTGGAGGCCGGCACCGTGGTTACCGCACACGGTGACGTACGTCAGGTCGATACCATTGTGTGGGCCACCGGTTTTCAACCCAACGACTTCTTCCGCAACCTCCCGATCACCGGCCGCAACGGAAACACCATCGCCAAGAATTCCTACCCGGACGGTTACGCGGCCCACCTCGGAATCAGCATCGCTGGCTTCCCGAACTTCTTCATGATCATGGGGCCCTACGGGCAATTAGCGCACACCTCCGCGATCGTGAACATCGAGCTGCAGACCCACTATCTCACCAAGATCGCGACCATCTTCCGTGACCGGAAGCTGCGCACGATCGAGCCCAAACCCGAAGCGCAGCAAGAATTCATGGAACGCGGCTGGCGCACGACCAGCCGCGGCGCCTGGGGGCACAACGGCTGCACCAACTACCTGATCGATGCCGCCAACGGCCGTCCGGCGATCTGGCCCGGCTCGCAGGTAAACATGTGGCGCCGTACTCGTCGAGTGCGCCTGCGCGACTACCAGCTCACCTGACGGGGGAGCGTCACCGAGCGCGGGGGTGCTGAGCGCGTCGGTCGTTCGCTGTTCGACCAACGCGACTCGGGTTCGGTTGTGCAGCTGCGAGAAAAGCTTCCAAAAGGTACATACCGCAGGTGTGAATGCTTACGCTTTCTTTTGCGGGCCGCGACGGAGCGGCGTCGTAACGCAAAGGGGCGCAATGAGATTCAGCGGCGTGATCGTTCGTACAGTGCTGCCATTGCTAGCGCCGGTGGCGCTGGTCGCCGCGATGGTGTTGCCCGCGCAGGCATTCGCGGAGCCTTCGGATTCGGCGGGACAGTGGACCGCGACCGAGGATGGGCCGCAACAGTATTCGGGTGTGCACATCGACTGGGACGTGCCGGTCACCATGAGCGACGGCACGGTATTGAAGGCGAATGTGTACCGTCCGGCCGACGCGGCGGGGCCGATCAACACGCCAACGCCGGTCATCGTCAATCTCACCCCGTACACGAAATTGGGCTCGATGGTGCTCGATTCGTTGGTGTCCATCCCGGGGCTGTCGGACGCGGTGGTGCAGTTCTTCCGCGATCTTGACCTGACCGGCACACCGCTGGAGGGCATCACCGATCTCACCCGAACGGCGGGCGGCGGTCTGGCGCGTAGTTTCTCGGTGGACCGCAACCTGATTCGCTCCGGCTACACCCAGGTGGTGGTCGACGTTCGCGGCACCGGATTCTCGCAGGGGGATTGGCAGCCGTGGGGTCCGCGCGACCAGGCCGACATTCCCGAGGTGATCGACTGGGCCGCGCGTCAGCCGTGGTCGAACGGCCGGGTCGGGATGAACGGGGTCTCCTATTCGGCGATCAATCAGATCGAGGCCGCCGCGGCCCACCCACCCGCGCTGCAGGCGATCTTCCCGGTCGTGCCGGGTAACGATCTGCTGCGCGACGCCTACCTCCCCGGCGGTGCGCCGATCGGGATTCTGGTGCCGTATCTCCTGATGGTGAACGTCACCAAGTTCGTGCCCGACGTTGTCTCGTTGCTGCAGGGCCACTTCGATATGAAGTGGCTGATGGACCGAGTCACCGACCCGTTGGCGTTCATGGGCGTGAGTCAGGCGCTGATCGCGCCGAACTTCGACGTACTCGACCCGGCGGCCAGGGAAATGCTCGATCCAGACAGCACGATCCGGCAGGCGTGGATCGCCCACCCCGAGCGGATCACCGTGCCGACCATGCTCGTCGGCGGCTGGCACGACGCCTTCGCGAACGCCGGGCCACGCATCTACAACGCGATTCCCTTGCCGCCCGGGCAGAAACAGCTCGTCTACGGCGACGGCATGCATGTCACGGCGGGCTTCGATATGCGCGGACGCGATGGTGAGCCGCCGCGCATCGATGTGCTGCAGCGGGCCTGGTTCGACCACTGGCTCAAGGATATCGATAACGGCATCGACGGTTTCGGCCCGCTGACGCTGTGGCAGCAGGGCGGCGGTTGGACAACGACCGATCAGTTCCCCCGGGCGGGGATGGCGTATCGGCGGCTGTATCTGTCGGCCGCGCCCAGCGGGACGGCGACGGGCAGCGTCCACGACGGCAGCCTCGTCACGCAGCCGGACGCCGACGCTGCCCGGCTCACCGTCGCGCCCGGGGTGCTGAGCATGTGCTCGCGCGACGGCGAACAGGGCGCGGTCGCCGATCCCTTCGAAATCTTCGCCGACTGTGTGCAAGACGATCGCATCCACGAGCACGACGGGCTCACCTTCACCAGCCCGCCGGTCGGCACCGCGACCACCCTCTCCGGCCCCATCGCGGTGCATCTGAACGTGGTGCACGACACCGCCGACGGGTTCTGGGCGGCAAGCGTGAATGATGTTGCGCCGGACGGTCGTTCGACGGTGCTGACCACCGGGCAGCTCGTCGCCTCGTTACGGGAGATAGACGACGACAAGAGCACCCGTTCGGCCGGTGGCGACTACGCCGACCCGTACCCGGTGTTGTCGGCGGCGCGACGGCTGCCGGTGAATCCGGGACAACCGGTCGTGCTCGACATCGGTCTGATCCCCACCGACGCGGTGCTCGCGCCGGGACATCGGCTACGGGTGGACGTCTACGCCAGCGACTTCCCCAAGGCCATGCCGCTCGGCCCGACCCTGTTCGGCAGCGGGCTGGCAGCCGAGCACCTTCAACTGGATCCGGACGCGCCGAGCTGGGTGAATGCCCCGCTCGGCCAGGATCCTGGCTGGTAGTCGAGGACGCGTCCCATCCCGGGGCGCGTCGACTACGAAGATCATCATGTGGCGAGAAACTGGAAGTACGCTCTCGTTCCCGGCATCCTGCTCATGGTCGTGCGGCCGGTGCCCGCGCTGGCAGACTCGGATGACCCGTCCTACAGCTTCCTGTCCGGGGTGCAGGCACAGCTGATCACCCCCGGCCAGTCGCCGCCCGGCGCGAACGACTGGTCGTGCCGACCTACGGCCGAGCACCCGAATCCGGTGGTGCTGCTGCACGGTGTCTCGAACGACACGATCACCTGGCAGACCTTGGCGCCCGCGTTATCCGCCGACGGCTACTGCGTCTTCAGCACGACCTTCGGCACGGGCCTGCTCGGCTCGACGATCGGTGCGATGGGACCCGTCGAAGACAGCGCCGGTCAGATCGGTGCCTTCATCCACCGTGTCCTAGGCGCGACCGGCGCCGAACGGGTGGATCTGGTTGGTCATTCGATGGGGGGTGCGGTGCCGTTCTACTATCTCGAGCACCTCGGCGGGGCACCGACAATCGACCACTACCTCGCGCTCGCCGCACCGCTGCACGGTTCGACGATCAGCGGTCTGACCGAGCTACTGCCGATGGTGGCAACGGGGCCCGGCGCGGCGGCGATCGGACAGTGCGGACCCTGCCAGCTGACCCCTGACTCGCCCGCGCTGCGCCAACTCAACCCCGATCCCGCTGTGGCACCGGCGATTTCGTTCACCACCATCGTCACTCGCTATGACGAAATCGCCACTCCCTACACGACCGGTCTGCTGGACGGACCGAACGTGCACAACATCGTCGTGCAGGATCTGTGCCCGACCGATGCGACGGACCACAATGAACTGCCCGCGGACCCGATCGTGGTCCGCGAGATCCGCAACACCCTGGATCCGACCCATGCGCAGGCTCCTACCTGCACCGTCGTCCTGCCGTTCCTCGGTCCACCGTGATCACAGGTGCAACTCGTCGGCCGGGGCCAGTGGGACGACCAGGGTCGTCGGATGGTCGGCATCGTGGAATATCTGGACCGTGGAACCGAGCAGGCCGGGAATCTTCGTCGGCGCCGGGAACGAGGACGGGAAGTTGCCCGTGCTGATCCGAACGCGCAGTCGATGCCCGGGCTCCAGGCGAAAGTAGGTCGGGCGCAGGCGAATATCGAGCTGGGTGATCTGCCCCGGCGTGAGCGGTGTGTCGCCCGCCGAGGACAAGTCGTGTTCAGCGGACAGGACGGCGCCGGTCGAGGTGCGCCAGGTCTTGTCCGGATCCAGCGTGCGCGCGGTCGCCAGCTGGGCGCCGCCGGTGATGTTGCTCGAACTACCGTCCGGCGCAACATCATCCAGGTAGACCTGCAAGGCGGCCTCATCGACGGTCGAGGAGATATACGTCGACAGGGTCGCCGGACCCGCGACGATGGTCGGTGCGTCCACCGGGGGACCGGTGTAGGTCGGGCCATATTGCGGCCCAACGTTATTGGCGGCGCACGGGTCGTTGATGTCGACCAGGTTGAGGACGAACTGGAGCAGACCGGCGGTCCACTGTTCGAAGTTCTCCCGGTTGCACGGATTATCGACCGGGGAGTACGTCAACTGGTCGGGAGGCGTACCCGCGGCGCTCGACTCGGTGCCGAGAGTCCCGGCGGTCAGGCGGTAGGTGGTCGGCGCAGCCTCGCGAAAGGGGTAGGAGGTGGTGTTGGCGCCGTGTCCTGACTGGTCGACGACGTGCAGGGTTTGCGAATCCTGCGCCACGCCATTGTCGATCCCCTTCAGCCAGTGGTCGAACCAGGCGACGGTGATGGGGTCGGTGTCCATGCGCACGTAGGGTCCGGCGCCGTTCTCGACGTGATACCAGGGACCCTGCAGTAGCTGAAACCTCGGATCCCCCTTCTGATTCGGGTCCATCGGCCCGTACTGCGGTCGTCCCGCCGCGATGTTCTGCAACTGGGCATAGTTCTGAAAAGCGCCGTCCTGGTAGAGATCCCAGATCCCGTCGACGAAGTACGTGGGAATGTTGTTTTGCGCGATGCGATCCAGGTGCGGCCCGAAGTCACGCTCGGCCCACCACTGGTCCTTGTGCGCGAAAGATCCATCCTGATAGGCGTCGAACAGCTTGAGCAGCGGGCTGTCCGGCGAGGCGAACGCGGCCCGTAGATGATCGATCAGGGCCTGGGCGACGATCTGCGGGGTCAGCGGAAGATTGAGCAACGGGCCGAGGACACCGAGGTATTGCACGAGCGGAATGTCGGCCGTTAGCAGGATCGGGCTGAACATTCCGTCGTGCGTGACCAACGACTTGTAGATGTCGTTGGGCGTATTGTGGATCACCATCGCCTTCAACGGGCTTCCCGGACGTTCCTGCTCGGCGGTGCGCATAGCGGTGACACCGGGGAACGAGTAGCCGAACATGCCGACATTGCCATTCGAATTCGGCAGCCGCGCCGCCCAATCCACCAACTCGGTGCCGTCGAGGCCGTCCTCGGCGGCGGCCGGATTCCAGGCGCCGGTGGCCGATCCGGTGCCCGCGACATCGGCGATCACCTCGATGTAGCCGCGCCGCACCAGCACGTCCTGCTGACTGGTGGCCTGATTGAGGATGCGACGCGCGTCCTTCAGCTCGTCGGGCAGCGCGATGTGCAGTTCGTCGAAGACACTGGTGATCGCGCTGGTGATGACCCCGTTCAGCGCACCGTAGGTGGTGAGGTTGACGACTACGGGGAACGGGCCAACTGCGGGGCCGCCGGTAGCCGGATCGGTGGGATAGCGAACGTCCGCGGTGATCTGCGTCCCGTTCGACAACGGGATCACCTTCCCCAGGTCGTAACCCACCCCGAAGGTGGTCGGGGGCATCCGGTAATCGGCAGGCACACCGACCCCGGGCGGGACGGTCACCGGTGGTTGCGCGCGAGCGGATGCCGTCGTCGGACCCGGCAGCACGGCCGCCGCCGCGACGACGATACCGACCACCACCCCCAAGGTCATGTGCGGTAGTCCTCGCATCGCCCGATCCTCCCCTTCGCCAAGTGGCCACCTTGCGACGAAGTACAGCACAGTACAGCGACGGACAAGATGGCTTTTTCGCAATTAGTGCTCTTTTCAGACGCCTTCGCACCGGCTCCGCGCGGCCAGCGAAGAATCGGCAAACATGCGACTGTTTCGCGGCATGAGCCATGTCTTGGCGGTGTCATGAGAACGTGGTTTGATCATTTGTTCGCGGCGAAGTTGTTTCTTCGCTGCGGCAGTCTCGCCATTCTGGGGATCTTGATTGCCGCTCGAGATGGACGGTTCTTTTGCTACCGTAGGGGCATGGGAGATGCCCGGGCCCATTCGGATACGCAAGAGCCCGCGTCGTACCGGCCGGTCGGACGGCGAATACGCGGTCTGGATGCCGAGCAACGACGCGAACTGCGTCGTCGTCAGCTACTCGATGCCGCCGTGGATCTCTTCGCCCGCAACGGTTATGCGAACACCTCGATCGAACAGGTGTGCCAGACCGCCTATGTCGGCAATAAAGCCTTCTATGAGGTGTTCGCGAATAAGGAAGAATGCATTCTCGGCATTCTGCATGAGATATTCGAGGGCATACAGCAGCGCATGGCAGCTGCGCTGGTAGACGCGTCGCCGGACGTCGAAGAAATCACCGGAAGACTTGTCTCCGCATTCGTGCACGGTTTGCTCGACGACCGCCGGTTCGCGATGATCTCGTTTAGAGAGCTCGGCGGTATATCGCAGAACGTAGAAGCGCAGCGACGGGCGAACCGGCGCTGGGGAGCGGATTTTCTCGCGGCATTATGGCGAGAACACGGCGTCGTCGCCGCGGAGGTCGATTGTCATCAGCTCGCGGTTGTCGTTATCGGTGGCCTCTTCGACGGTGTCGCGGACTGGTTCTTCGACAATTCTTCCTCGACCGGCCGAGATATCGACGACCTCATCTCCGATCTGGTGAATTTCGTCAACGTGGTACGCGCCGGTATCGGCTCCGACGATGCCGGAAAATCACCATCCGCGCTGCGGTCGAGCTGAGCCGTCGTCGATTGCGGATCGCGCTGTCGTAGTTGCGTTTTCGCACCCCGCCGACGCGGTGGGCGAATCTGCGGCAGCGTACGTGCCTGTCGCAGAGCCGATCTCGCGTTCGCCACTCGCTCCCATCCCGCCGAGGGTTCGATCTGGAAGGTTCACCCGCGCCGCGGCAGGTCCTGGTTGTCGATGTCGATGGGCTATTGGATGAAAAGTACAGGTAGACAAGCCTTTCGGTGACGCATAGCCGATCGTGTCGTGCACATTGTTGAGACAACTTGGCGTTCTGAACAAGATCACCGATTCCGAACAAGGGCTCTTGTTCGAAGAAGGTGTAGATGCTGTAATGGTCGCAGTGAGCCTGAGTAGATCGGCTCACTTCGGTCACACCCAGTAATCCCGACGCCGCGGTCGGACGAGCGGTGGACAGCTGTGCACCCATGAGGGAACGGGTACCCATGAGCGATTTTTATCTGGACGGATTCAGCTATTCCCTAGGGGAACGCAAAAGGCATCTCACCGAATCGGCAAAGGATGGATTGCTGGTCAGTGACGTCGGCGACCTGGAATATGCCGGGTTCGGCTGGCACCACGTGTGCGGCAGCGAGACAACGCCTTACGACCTGGCCCGCTCGGCCGTCGTGCCGCTGGCCGAGCAGAATCGGCTGACCGAGGTCGATGCGATCGTGTACGCGACCTGCCTTCCGTGTAATGGCAACCTCGGCTCGCCCGAGGCTTGGGAGCGCACCCGCGACGTCAAATACCTGATGGAGTTTCCGGGCTCCCGGCTGCAGTCGGAGTTCGGGCTCGACGATGCCGTGGTGATCGGCCTCGGCCAGCAGGCGTGTACCTCGATGTTGGGTTCGATGCGGATCGCAACGGCGATGCTTGCCAGCGAACCGCGATGGCGCACCGTGCTGTGTGTCTCGGCCGATCGGTTTCCCGAACACGCACGCTATGAACAGGCGTACAACCTCATCTCCGACGGTGCCGCGGCCTGCCTGGTCGGGCGCGCGCCGACCGGGTTTCGCTACGTGACCGCGCATCAGCTCACCAACGGTGGCCTGGCCGCGGCGGGCGACGACGAGACGGTCGGCAGCTACTTCACCTACACCCGCAGGCTGGTGCTGGAGACCCTGGACCGAGCCGGGCTCACGACCGCTGACCTGGACTGGGTGGTCACCCAGAACACCAATACCCGGGCCTGGGAGGTGCTCGCGTCGCTGCTCGGCATCGACCACGCCCAGGTATGGGCGCCGTCCATGGCCGAGGTCGGTCACGTGATCTCGGCCGACAACATCGTCAACCTGTCCGCGCTGCTCGACAGCGGCAAACTCGTTGCGGGACAACGGATAGCGCTGGTCATGGCCGGATTCGGGCTCAACTGGCAGTGCGTGATCCTGGAGGCCGCCTGATGCCCGCCCTGCGAGAGGCCCTCGCGCATGCCGCCGACCTGTCTCAACGCCTGAGTCAAGTGTCGGTGCGCACGTACCAAAACCCTTACACCGCAGTGGAATGGCCGACCTCGGTCGAGCCCGAGGCCGACTGGTTCACCAGCCCAGAACACGTGAGCCTGTATGGCACGCCGCTGTGGGACGACCTCGATGAGGGCGGCCGGATGCGGCTTGCCTTCTGGGAGGCGGCCAATTTCTACAGCCTCAACATCCACGGCGAGAAGACGCTGATGAACGGGCTGGCCAGTCGGCTCTACCGCAAGGATCTGCTGAACGTCACCGACTATCTGCATCACTTCCTCGACGAGGAGAACAAGCACAGCATCTATTTCGGCGGCTTCTGCACCCGATATGCCCGCATCTACCCGAGTCACCAGGTGCAGCTGTCGGCGGAGCGGGCCCGCGATGTCGAAGACTTCCTGTTCTTCGCCAAGACCATGGTGTTCGAGGAGATCGCCGACGAGCTCAATCGCATTCAGGCAGGTGACGACCGGCTGCATCCGCTGGCCCGCTTCATCAATGACAACCACCATCGCGAGGAGACTCGTCACCTCGTGTTCGGCCGCGAGGTCGTCGCGGCGCTGTGGCAGGCGTGCGCACCGTCGTGGGACACCGAGACCGTCGCGGCGGTGCGCGCGGAACTGCGCGACTTCTTTCTGGCGAGCTGGCGTGAGTACTACAACCCGATGGTCTACGCGGACGCCGGCTTCGCCGAGCCGTGGGAGGTAGCCGAGCTGGCGTGGCAGCACCCGTCGCAGCGGCAGCGGCGCCGGGCCCTGTCGCGGCGCT
Organism: Nocardia sp. NBC_01499; assembly: GCF_045040275.1. Classification (NCBI taxonomy): domain Bacteria; kingdom Bacillati; phylum Actinomycetota; class Actinomycetes; order Mycobacteriales; family Nocardiaceae; genus Nocardia; species Nocardia sp. NBC_01499. The sequence continues at coordinate 9,811,583 of NZ_CP109426.1, forward strand.
GCCTGAACTACCTGTCCAATGCCGACATCATGGGGGAGGACTATCTCGATGCCTGACACCAACTTTGACCTACGTACCCGCCTGCACGCCTGGGTTCTGGAGAAGGCGGCCGATCTGCCCGCCGACGAGCTCACCGACGACACCCCGCTGTTCGAACGCCGCTACTTGCGGTCAGTACATGTTCCCGAGTTGCTGCAGTTGATCGAGCGTCTGAGGGGTCAGCCGATCGATGCGGATGACTTGCGGCGCGGTGACTTTCGAGATATCGCCACGATGGTCGACCGATTCGGCGGCGGCGTGACTCAGGCCGCACCCGAGCTCGCCGCCGCGCCGGTCACCGAAAGTCGTTCTGCGTCCGCGGATATCGGCTTGCGCTGGGAGGAGGCGACCGGACAGGTCCGGTTGCATGGCCCATTGCTGGAGTTATGGAACCGGATCGACCAGGCCGTGGTCGCGTTGGCGGCGTTATGGGACGCCGAGGCGGAACAGCATCCAGCCATGATCGATCTGGCCGTGTTGGACCGGCTGGGCTACCTACGCGGATTCGCCCATCAGGCAACCTTTGTCGCCTTGCCAGGCAACGATACGGGTGGCGAACCGGCGGTGACCGCAGGGCAGCCGATGCCGGTGGCCGCGGCGCTCACCCCGGCGGCCTGTTACCACATCTACATCGCTCATCAGGGTGAAAAGCTCGACAGCACAAAGTATTTCACCACGCGCAACGTGTGCTTCCGGCATGAACAGAGCTGCCAACCGCTGCGCCGCCAACGGGTCTTCGGCATGCGGGAGATCGTGTGCCTCGGTACGCGGGACTGCGCGGCCGCCTTCGTGGTCCGGGCCCGCGACGTGGTTGACCGCTTCTGCCGCGAGCTGGACATTCCGCTGCAGTGGGAGGGGGCGACGGATCCGTTCTTCGCACCCGCCACCGATCCTCGTGCACTGCTGCAACGGATTTCGGCGGTCAAGACCGAGGCGCGCTTCGATGACCTAGCGCTCGCCTCGACCAACAAGCATCACGAACACTTCGGGGAACTGATGGACATCACCTGCGGATCGGCGCCAGCCCATAGCGCCTGTCTTGCCTTCGGCCTCGAGCGGTGGCTGTTCGCCATCACGGCCAGGCACGGTAACGACCCCGCGGCCTGGCCGGACCCGATCGCCGCCGCGACGGCGGTGGCCGCCGAATTACGCGGGGTGGCAGCATGATTCTGCTCACCGGCGCCGACGGCTATCTCGGCAGCAGGCTGACCGCCGCCCTGCTGGCGACCACGCAGCATCGGCTGATCCTGACGGTGCGGGCCGCGGACCGGACGGAATTCGCCGCCAAGCGGGCCGCGGTCACCGCCGCCGCGAACGATAGCGATCGAGTCACCGTGGTACCGCTGAATCTGCTTGACGCCGAGCCCTTTTCCGATATCGACCCCGCGCCCGTCACAGCGATCGTGCATACCGCGGCGCTGACCCGATTCACCGTCGACCGGGACGACGCGGCGGCGGTCAACGTGGCCGGAACCGCGAAAGTGGGCGAATTCGCGCGCCGCTGCCCGGCACTGGAGCGGCTGGTAGTCCTGTCGACGCTCTACGCGGTGGGTAAGGCGGTCGGCACCGTGCACGAGGATCCTGGCGAGGATCGCGGCTTCGTCAACCATTACGAATGGTCCAAGTGGGCAGGGGAACAAGCGCTGCTGTCGCCCGGCATGCCGACCACGGTCATCGCCCGCATGCCGACCGTGATCGCCGACGATGCCACCGGAACGGTGAACCAGTACAACGCTTTTCACACCACACTGCGGCTCTACTACTACGGGCTGCTGTCACTGCTGCCCGGTGATCCGGCCACCCCGGTGACGGTCTCGACCACCGACTTCGCGGTCTCGGCGCTGTTGGCACTGCTCGAGCCGACCACCGCAGGAGGCATCTACCACGTCTGTCCGGCACCCGAGGACACGCTGCCGCTCGGGGAGTTGGTCACCATCGCCTTCGATGCCTTCGGCGACGACGAGGCGTTTCGCCGTCGGCGCCTGCTGCCGCCCTTGGTCTGCGACGCGGCGACGTTCCGGACCGTGCTCGAGGCCGCGGCGGGCACCGGCGGCCCGCTGCGCTCGGCCCTCGACTCCATCTCCCCGTTCGCCGACCAGCTGTATTACACCAAGCATTTCGACAATCGCCGATTGCGCGCCGTGTGGCCGGACTACCGCCCACCGAATCCGGTCGCGCTCGTCGAAGCGGTGTGCCAGGAACTCGTCGCCACCCGATGGGGCCGACGTCAAAGGAGGTCGAATGTCCCCGCACACGCCTGACAAGCCCATTCCCCGGCCGCTCCCCTCCGACAAGGTGACCGGCCCCGACAGCGAACTCAGCGAGAACGAGCTGTGGGTGCTCAGCTTCTATCGCTCGTCGGAGATCAACGGCGCGCTGTTCTTCGGTCGCGTCGCCCGCACGATTCGCGGCCCGCTGCAAGTCGATGTGACCCACCACTTTTCGGACGAGGCGAACCATTCGAAGTACTGGACCGACTGCATCGCCGAGTTCGATCGGCTGCCGATCAAGCTCGGCAAGACCTACCAGGACCAATACCTCGACGCCATCGGGGTGCCCGCGAATCTGATGGAGGTCATGGCGATCACCCAGGTCTTCGAGAAACGGGTGGTCTCGCAGTATCGCAAGCACCTGCGGGTGCCGGGTACGCCCGCGGCGGTGCGCGCCACGATCGAACGGATCATGCTCGACGAGCGTTGGCACATCGCCTATGTCGGTCAGGCGCTGAAGGATATGGCCGAGCGGTACGGCGAGGCGGCGATCGCCGAAACCCTCGCCCGCTTCTCCGCCGCCGACGAGGAGATCTACGCTCGCACGCTGGCCGAGTACGACGAACGGGTCGACTTCCTCGTCGAACAATCGGCCAAACGGAGCCGGTCGTGAACCGGGTGCGGATCCTCATACTGAGCGCTGGCCATGCGGCACCGCGGCACAGGGCGAGCTCGCGAGGTGTGCTTGCCTTGGCCCTCGCCTGTGCTGGAAGTGCCGAAGCGGCAACGGATCTGAGCTTCCCGCATCGGCGCGCCTCCGCCTGCTACACCGGCGGTGGGGCGATGGCCGCCATCGCGGTGCCGCCGGTGCCGGACCGGTTGCTCGGCATCGGGATCGACAGCGAGCTGCCGCGCCCGCTGGATCCGGCGGTGGCCCGCTTCTTTCTGCGGGCCGACGAGGTCGACCTGGCGACCGATCCCGACCGGTGCCTGCGCTGGTGGACGGTCAAGGAGGCGCTGTTCAAGGCCGACCCGAACAATGCCGACACTCGGCTCCTCGACTATCACCTGCAGCATCCGGCCTCGGATTCGGCACTCGCCGGTCGCCGCGACGATCCGCGTATCCGCTTCTGCCACCACAGTTTTCGCGGCGAGCATCGGGGGCCGGTCAGCATCGCCGCCGCCATCGCCATGGAACGCCGCCACATCACCGGGAGTAGTGCACCTATGCCACCGATCACCTTCGATGTTGTCGCCGAACGCATCGGCGAGCTAATTCCATCGACCCGCGGCGCGCTGACACCGCAGACGCCCGTCACCAATCTCGGCGTGGACAGCGTCGCGCTGGTCGAGATGGTCATCGATCTGCAAGAGGAGTTCGACGTGATCCTCACTCACGCCGATTTGCAGCGGGTGGACACGATCGCTGATCTAGTCGCGCTGCTCGCGCAGGACCGGGGGAACGCTCATGTCGACTCGCATTGATCTCGGCGGTGCCGTCGACGACCGGCTCTTTTTCGCGCAGGTCCGGGAGGACCCCCGTCTCGAGATCGAGGCGCTGAAAGCCCAGTTGCACCAGCCGATCGCGATCGTCGGCTCCGGCGGCTGCACCGCGCTGTCACTGCTGGCCGAAGGGGCCGCCGATGTGGTGGCCATCGATCTCAACCGGACGCAGAACCATCTGATCGAGTTGAAGGCCGCGGTGGTCGCGGAACTGAGCCCGCACGCGGCGACCGCCATGCTCGGCGGCGCGCCAACCAATCCGGCCCTGCGCCGACGCCAGTACCTGCGACTGCGGGAGCGGCTGACGCCGGCGGCCAGGCAGTACTGGGACCGGCGGCTCGATGCCATCGAATCCGGCGTGCTCGATAGCGGGGCGACCGAGCGCGCCGCCCGAGCCGCGGTGGGGCTGTTCACCACCGGTGTCCATCCGCGCAGGCGAATCAACGAACTGCTTGCGCTGCAGTCGCTGGACGAGCAGCGCAACTTCTTCTACGAGAAGTGGGATACGCGACGCTGGCGCGGTCTTTTCAAGGTCCTGCTCAATCAGCGCGTCATGCATCGGGTGTACAACCCGAACTTCTTCACCGAGGTGGGCAAGATCGATTTCGGCGAACACTTCCGCCGATTGATCGAGAACGCGCTGACCGAACTTCCGGTGCGCGACAACTACTTTCTGCACCAGCTGCTCACCGGCAGCTACCCGATGGACGAACCGGATGGCCGGCCGCCCTACCTCGCGTCCGATCAGGGCGAGGGCACGCTGACCCTCATCGATGGCAGCTTTGCCGACTACCTGCGCACTCGTCCGGACAACAGCATCGGCGGGTTCTCCCTGTCGAACATCTGCGAATGGCTCGACGCCCGTCAGATCGATGAGCTGTTCGGCGAAGTCGTGCGCACCGCGCTACCGCACGCCCGGTTGTGCTTCCGCAACTTCGTCGGGTGGACCGACGTGCCCGAATCCGTGCGCGAGCACGTCATCGAGGACGACGAGCTCGGCACGCAGCTCATTCGCGGCGATCGCAGCTTCTCGCAGCGTCGCTTCGTCGTCTGTGACATCGACAAGGAGATCGCGTGAGCCAATCCTTTGCCAGCGCGGACGTTGCCACGGTCCGCGACGCCCGCGCCGACGACAACGACGCCTTGGTCAGACTGGCGGCCAGCTGCCCGATGGAGGGCGACATCAGTCTGTGCATCCACCGCGAACCCGACTTCTTCGAACTCAGCAGGCTAGAGGGCGATCCATGGCGGGTCGGCGTCGTGGACGGACCCGATGGTGTGCCGGTGGGGTGTATCGGGGTCTCCCGGCGGCGGCTGCATTTCAACGGCGTGCCAAGAGATGTCGCCTATATCGGAGATCTGAAGGTGGATCCGGACCATCGTCGCCGCCGGATCGCGGTCGCGCTGGCACTGTGGGCGCAGCGGGTCGCCGAGGAGCTGGTCGGCCTCGACGGCTTGCGGATCAGCACCGTGCTTGCCGGTAATGATCCGATCGATCGCGGCCGGGACGCGATGGCCGCGTTCGGGCTCGGCCTGCATCAGGCGGCCGTCGTCCGCTCGCACAGCATTCCCCTGATGGGGCCGCGGCGCACCGCGCGGTTTCGCGTGACGGTCGAGCACGCGACCGACGCCGAGGTGCCGGAGCTGGTTCGACTGTGGGAGCAGGTGGCACCCGCGCGGGCTGGCACGCCGGTCTTCGACGAGCAGACCATGCGGGCCTGGATCGACCAGTGCCCCGGCCTGGACATCTCCGACTATCTGATCGCGCGCCGCGACGGCAAGGTCGTCGGGTTTCTCGGTCTGTGGGATCAGCACGTCCTCAAGCAGATGCGCGTCATGCGCTATCCGCGCAGTATCGCCGCGCTGCGACCGGTGTTCAATGCCTTCGCCCCGGTCACTCGGGTGCCACGGCTGCCAGGCCCGGGCGGCGAATTCCGGTATCGGACGGTCGTGAATCTCTGTGTGCCGCCTGCCGAAACCGTTGTGCTGCGTGCCCTGCTCGCCCATGCGAACAACTGGCTGCGCCGCGAGGGGTGTTCGTTCGTCGCCCTCGGACTCGACCGGGCCGACCCGCTGAGCGGTGCGCTGCGCGGGTTGCTTGCCCAACCGACCGACGTAAACGTCATGGTCGATCATCTGGCCAAACGGGAGACGGCACCGGATCTGGGCGGTGCGCCGGTGCACTTCGAAATTGCCACTGTGTAGCCATCTTTCGAATCAGGAGGCACGATTGTTTCCCATCGCGACACCGGCTGCCACGGTGCTGTTCTGGACGGCCGTGGCGTGCTGGCAGCTTGCCGAACTTGTGGTGTTCCTGCGCGGAAACAGTGTGCGTGCGCCGGGCAGCCGACATGATCACGGCAGTGTGTGGCTGGTCCTCGGCAGCGGGCTGCTCGGATTCGTGTTGATCGTGAGCACGCCGTTTGTCGTGCCGTGGGCGCGGTTATCCGGCGGATGGGTGCTGTTCGCGGCCGGCATCGCGCTGGTCTTCCTCGGTATCGCGCTGCGCCTGTGGGCGGTGCGTTCGCTGGGGCAGTTCTTTCAACCGGTGGTCACCATTCAGAGCGCCCATCGATTGGTGACCAAGGGTCCGTATCGGGCGGTGCGCCATCCCGCCTACACCGGCGCGTTGCTGACCCTGGCCGGATTCGGGCTCGCTGTCGGCAATGGCGTCGCCCTGGCGGCGGCGATCCTGGTGCCCGTGGTCGGCTTCCTGCCGCGCATCGTGCTCGAAGAACGGGCGCTGCTACAGGCTTTCGGTTCCGACTATGTCTCCTACCGGAAACGGTCGGCCCATCTAGTACCAGGGGTGTGGTGATGAATTCGGTAACAGCATGGCTGTCCCGGCCTGCCGAGCAGACAGGTGTCCACGTGGCCGAGGACAACGGCGGCTGGAGCTATCTGTCGTACCGCGACCTCGCGCGGTCGGCGCGACGCGTCGGCAGCCGACTCGCCGAATGTGGTGTCGGGCCCGGGGATGTCGTCTGCCTGGTGATCGGCGCGGAGCGAACCATGCTCAGTGCGTTGTTCGGCACCTGGGTCGCCGGTGGCACCATCTGCCCGGTGGCACCGCCGCTGCTGCGCGCGACCGACCGGTATATCGCCCACCTCGCGAACGTCTTCGCCGAGGCGAAGCCGACGGTGGTGGCGACCACCGCCGAATACGCCGAACTGTGCGAAACCGCTCTGGCACAGGCGGATCAGGTCAGCACGGTGTGGGTGGTCGCCGACGACGAAGCCGACACCGAACTGCTGGTGCGCGATCCCGGCGAGATCGCGCTGCTGCAATTCACCTCCGGCTCCACCGACCGGCCCACCGGCGTCATGGTGACCTGGAACAATCTTGCCGCCAACTTCGCCGCCTACCAGTCGTGGGGCGACGGCGATGCCACCGGGGGAGTGGCGTGCTGGCTGCCGCTGCATCACGACATGGGTTTGATCGGCGGCATGCTGTTCGCGGTGACGCACCAGGACAACCTGTGGTTGATGCGACCCGATCAGTTTCTCCGCGACCCCGCCCGCTGGCTGGAATGCTTCGGTCCGGGACGGGCCAGGCATACCGCCTGCCCGACGTTCGGGCTGATCTATGCCGCGCGCCGGGTCTCGCCCAATCGACTTGCCTCCCTTGACCTGTCGAGGCTGAGCAGCATCGTGGTCGGTGCCGAACCGGTCGATCCGGCCGTGCTGCGTAAGTTCAGCGAGTTCGCGAGTGCGGCGGGATTCGACTCGTCGTCGGCCTTCTTGCCCGCCTATGGACTCGCGGAGAACACGCTCGCGGTCAGCATGGCGCAGCGCGGGCGACCGGTGCCGACGGTCCGGATCGACTCGGCGGCACTGCGTTTCGGTCAGACGGTGCGGATCGACCAGTCGGCTCCGCTGGAGTCCTGCCCCGGTTCCATCGCCGATGGCTGGCTGATCGGGCACGGGCTGCCGACCGCCGACCACGGTATATCGGTCAGCATCGTCGATCACGATGACACGGCGCTGCCCGACGGATCACTCGGCGAGATCGTGGTCGGCGGGAGTTGCGTCGCCGTCGGTTATCGCGGCAATCCCGAGAAGCAGGCGGCGACCTTTCGCGACGGGTTGCTGTACACCGGGGACGCCGGATTCGTGCACGACGGGGATCTGTACGTGCTCGGTCGAATGGGCGACAGCATTACCATCAACGGCCGCAACGTATATGCCGAAGACCTCGATGCGCGGATCACCGAGGCCACCGGTTTGCCCCGCACCAAACTAACGGTGGTGTGCACCACCGAGGCGGGCCAACCCACCGTTGTCGTCTTCGCCGCCGCGGCGCCGGAACGCTGGGCGGACAAGGCATATCAGACTTTGCGGCGGGAACTCGGTGCGTCCCCGAAGATCACGCTGGTCGCGGGCAGCTCCCGGATGTTGCAGCGCACCTCGAGCGGAAAGCCGCGACGTCGTCACATGTGGCGGCAGTTCACCGACGGTGCCATGCCTGGCCGCGTGATCGACGCCGCCGGTACCACGGAGCTGGCGTGATGAACGATCTCGCCTACCGGTGGGGTGTCTTGGTGTCGCGGCATCGAACCGCGATGCTGGTCGGCTGGCTGCTGGTGGTAATCGTCGGAGCCACTGGGTTTTCCGTGACCGGCCGGTACTTGCCACCGGCGGATGTGTCCGTGCCGGGATCGGACGCGGCGGTTGTCGCGCAGCTCAGCCGGGACAAGTTCCCGCTGCTCGGCGCCGAGCAGGACATGATCGTCTTCGACTCCGCCGACCGCACGGTCGACGATCCCGAATATCGGCGGGTGATCGCCGACGCGAGCGACGTGGTGCGCGGCACCGCCGGTGTCGGGACAGTCGTCGACCCTTTCGCCTCGGTCGATCCGCTGCATCTGCCGCGTATCTCGGCGGACCGGCGATCCGCGTTCACGCTCATCGTCTTGAACCAGGTCGGCGCGCACGATCGCGCGCGCCTGGCGGCATCGCTGCAGTCGCGCTTGACGGGGCTGTCCGCGGGCGCGGTCCGGGTGTCGCTGACCGGATATTCGGCCGCCACCAACGATCTCGCCACCGTGGAACGCAACGACACCGCGCGCGCCGAGTCCATCGGCCTGCCCATCGCTTTGCTGGTGTTGGTGTTGTCGTTCGGTGCCGTGGTTGCCGCGGCGGTGCCGCTGATCGTGGCCGGCGCCGGGCTGGCCACCGCCTTCGGGGTCATCGCGTTGCTCATGCCGACGATGCATTTCAGTGTGCTCGTGGTGACCGTCGCGACCACACTCGGCACCGGAATAGGTATCGACTATTCACTATTCGTCGTCAGCCGATTCCGTGAGGAACTCGCGCGACGGGGCATCACCGACCGCGGTGACACCGCCGGCATCGCCGCCGCGGTCGGCACCACCATGGCGACCGCCGGCATCACCATCACGATCTCGGCGCTGGTGGTGGTGATCACCCTGGCGGCATTGCTGCTGGTGAATTCGCCGGTGTTCCACGAGATCACGGTCGGGATCTCGGCCACCGTCTTCAGCCTGCTCGCGGTCGCGGTGTCGGTGCTGCCCGCGGTGCTCGCCATGCTCGGCCCCAGGGTGAACCGCGGTGCGTTGCCCGCGTGGGCGCGTCCCTCGGACGCGGCAGCTGGCACCGTCGACGCGGCCAATCGCTGGACCCGGTGGGCGCAGCGGGTGATGCGTCGGCCATGGCGATATGGACTGCTGGTGGTGGCGGCTCTGCTGCTCGCCGCGATACCCGTCGGCGGTCTGCGCTACGGTCTCAACCTGGGCGGGCAAGCGCTGGCCGACACCGAATCCGGCCGTGCCAACGCGGTTTTGGCGCAGAAGTTCACCCCCGGCCTGCTCGGGCCCATCCAAATCGCTTATACAGCAGCCGATCACGGGCCCATGAACGCCGAAAACATGCAGCGCGCAGAGCATCTCGCGACCCGAGTGGCGACCCATGCGCACATCACGGCCACGTCCACCTATCCGGCGGACGGTTACCTGCTGCAGGTGGCGGTGTCGGATCTGCCCGTCGACTCGGCGGCGGCGACAGACCTCGTCAGCGACCTGCGCCGGATCGCAACGACCGACCCGGACGATCCGACGATGCTGGTCGGCGGAACCACCGCCCAGTTCCTGGATCTCACCCACGAGACGCAGCACAAAACCGCCGCGGTGATCGCGCTGGTGCTCGGATTGTCGCTGTTGTTCCTGAGCCTCGTCTTCGCCAGCGTCGCGATACCGGTGAAGGCGGTGCTGGTGAACCTGCTCGTCACCGCCGCGTCCGTCGGGCTGACGATCCTGATCTTCCAATCGGGATACGGTCACCGGCTGCTCGGTTTCACGCCGGTCGGGTATTTACAGGTCTATCTCCCGGTCACGGTCTTCGTGATGCTGTTCGGGCTGTCGATGGATTACGAGGTGTTCCTGTTGGCCCGGATTCGGGAGGCATGGCGGCGCCGCGCCGACGAGCCGGATGCCGCCGAACGCAACCGGGCGGCCGTCGGGGAGGGGTTGACCCACAGCGCCCGCCCGATCAGCGCGGCGGCGGCCATCATGGCCGCGATCCTGCTCAGCATGTTGACCGCCGACGTCCTGGAGTTGAAGCAGTTCGGCTTCTCCCTGGCGACCGCCATCCTGATCGACGCGGTCCTGGTCCGGTTGATGCTGGTGCCCGCGGCGATGGCCGTTCTCGGTCGCTGGAATTGGTGGCCGGGCTCGGCAATCGAGTCGAGGCGGCAGCGCACCGAACCCGCACCGGCACCGTCGATCAGCACCTCGTAGAACGGAAAGGCCATGAATCCCAAGGAATTCGGGCATCGCGCGTGGTCGCACGACAGTATCGCCGACCTCGGTTTCGACTGGTCGCGGATCGGCGATCCCGGCATCGCGCCGAAAGACCCGTTCAAGGTGTATTTGCCACGCGATGCCGAGGATGTCGTCGCGGCCGTCGCGGAGACAACCGCGCTCGGTCAGCGGTTGGTGATTCGCGGCAGCGGTCACTCGGGCAATGATCTCGTCCTGGCCGAGCACGGTGCGCTGCTCGTGACGACGGGCATGAATCGGATTCGCGCGGTCGATCCGGAGGTTGGTTCGGTCACCGTCGAGGCGGGCGCTTATCTGGCCGATGTCGATCGCCGTCTCGCCGCCTGCGGGCTCGGGTTGCCTATAGTCGGCGATCATCGGCATATCACGGCGGGCGGGTTCGCGTCCGTGGGTGGCGTGAGTCCTGCTTCCCATCTCTATGGGCTGTTCGTCGACAATGTTCGGGCGATCGAGTACGTCACGCCGACGGCCGAGCGTCGCCGGTGCGGTCGGGATGACGACCCGGCGCAGTTGCGGCGCCTGCTCACCGGGTGCGGTCGGTATGGCGTCATCGTCAGCCTCGAACTCGACGTTCTCCGAATCGACAAGTCCCAGGTGTGGCTTACCAACGATGCCAATACCTTTCGCAGTATCGATCTGTTCGTGGAGCATGGTGTTTCGCTGATGACCGAGGCGCGCGGGGCCCGGATGCAGCGCGGGTATTGGACCGATGTATCCGACCGGCGCTCACCGCGTTTCGGTCAATGGGCGAACTATCAGGTGCGTCCGGCGACAGCGGGTGGGCGACTGCGCCGCGGCGTCAGTCAGGTCACCCGGTCGGCATATCGGCGCGCCGCGGTGCATACGCCGGCTCCGTTGCAGCGGCTCGCACAGGCCGGGGCTGGTGCCGCCATCGTGTGCGCGCCGCGCCATCTCACGCTGCAGGACGCCGAAGTTCTCGCCGACACGGTGTTGAATTACGGTATCGGCCATCCGATTCGGTGGTTTGTCGCCTGGGTGCCGCTGTCGCGGTACCGGTCGGCGTTTCATCGCATACACAGTCTGTTCGGCCGCTACCGGGCCGATACGGGGTGTTTCACCTCGATTTCGGTGCTCACCCAGGCCATTCGCTCGCCGTATCTTGGCGCCACCGCCGCCGATCCTTACTGCCAGATCATGATGATCTGCGGGGTGCGACCGGATCGTCTCACCGGTCGGGTCCTCGGTGACCTGGTAGCGGAGCTAGATGACATCTGCCTCGACGAGAGCGCACTGCGATATCTGCACACCCCGACGACCGCCGACCCCGCCAAGCTCGCCGCCCTTGATCCGAATAAGATCGCCGATAGGGCATATGAGGATTCTTCGGAAGATTATATACGTACACGCGAAAAACGCGCCTAATTTGGCTTGTGATCTGTGCCGAAAAGGTGTTGGTTATTCTGTCACCTTCCATCTGGACGGATGTATGAGCCAGTGGCAACGTGCTATCTATGCACAGTGTTGTCCGCCGATGGGGGCGTAGTCAGAGTGAGTATGGGCGAGCAGCACAGCGGGGGCGGTGGCGTAGTTCATTCGGGTGGGTGACGACCGCGGTAATCGTCGCCGCCCTCCTCCCGGTCGGTGGCGCCGCCGCCGATTCCTTCCCGATCAGCGCGGCGGCCGATCGGCAGGAGAACGTGCTGTCGACCCGCGACGGAATTGTCACTTCGTATGTGAGCCTTGCACTTCCGCTGCCGACGGATGCGCCGCCGCATCCAGCGAGTTGCGACCGGGTCGGATTTCTGCGTTACCGTACGGTCGATGGGCCCGCCGCGTCGGCCGACGCCGATCATGTGGTCATTCAGCAGCCGGGCATGTTCGGTGGTGCGATCGGTTCCGACAATGTCGGATTCAATACCGTGCACTCGGCGCGCGCGATGGGACAGCATATCGAGTTCTGGGCACTGGCCCGGCGCAGTTCGTGTCTCGATGAGAATACGGGATTCGACTACGCGCTACAGACGCACAATTATCTCGACGCGGTGGACTACTATTTCAACCACCTGCCGATCGCCGGGCAGACTTTCCCTGGCTTCAAATCCTCCGCCGATCTGCCGGTGCTGGATTTCATGGGAATGGCGCGTGTCGTCCGCGACGAATACGAGATCATGCTGCACGAAATTCCGGACCAGGACGCGCGGCAACGCAAGTTCGTGTGCACCGGGATCTCGCTCGGCGGGCTGGTGACCGGGTTCTTCTCCGACTGGGACTTCGACGGCCGGTCCGGCGCCGACCAGTGTGCGGCGTTCGCGTCCCAGGATTCGCTGATTTCCTCGGATCCGGTGGCGATCCAGAACACTCCGCTGCTGCACGACATCACCAATGCCGTTGTCGGCACGGCCGATTCGGTCGTGCAGGCGGGATTCCGGGCGGGCATCCTGCCGCGCATCTTCGGGCCGACGCCGGTGCTCGGCACCGAGGCATTCATGCTGATGCGGCTCGCCGGACTGGCGGCGTATCTGGATCCCGACGGTGCGAGCCAGCTGCTGGCGCACCTGCCGCACGATTTCAGCATCGACGCGACCCTCGCGTACCTGCTCGCCCCGACCTGGACCGCCTTCGCCACCAACGGTGCGGACGGCTGGGGCACCATCCGCGACTACCGGTTCACCAACACCGCACTGCTCGGTGTCCTGATCGACAACAACTCGAACAATTTCCAGCTGTTGCAGCAGGGTGTCGGCGCGTTGTCCGGCGGCCCGGTGCAGACCAAGAGCTTCCCGAATCCCGGTGAGCTCACCCAGCTTCCGCTGTTCGGCAACTTCCTGCGATTCAGCGCGGGCCCGCAACAGCGGGTCGCCCCCACCGACCGCACCGCCCTGTACACGTGGCGGAATTACGACGACGTCCGCGGCATCCCGTTCACCTCGCCGAATCACGAAGTCGGCGATATTCGTGATACGGCACGGCAATTGGCGACCGGGTCATTAGCCGACGGAGCATCGGGCGCCGGTTGGGAAACCTACTTCCCGATGCGACTGGTCATCGATATCGGTGCCGGTTACGGCGGTGCCCGCGGCGGCGAAATGGCCGGTCTGCGCTACCACGGCATGAGCCGACCGAAACCGAATTTCGTCGCGTGGGCCGGAGACAGCGCAGTCCAGTTCGCCACCAACGTCTTCTACCCAGCCCCCGCCGCAGCCCAGGTCGTATCGCTACCCGGCTACAACCACATCGATACCATCAGCGCCGCCGCGACACAGAACGACGGGCAACCCGACTACAGCGGCGAGCTCTTGGCTCGGTTCATCAAAACCCTCTGACGATCGTGACGCTACTTGACGGGCTTTCTGATCCGACTTCGCTTGGGGCGCAGCGGCTTCCAGTCCCGCCTCTCGCTGGCCCGGCGTGCGTGGCTCGGCATTCGCGGACGGGCTTCGGAAGTTCTTGCCTGGCAGTCGGTTTCAGTCGGTCGGCTGGGTGGCGAGGGCCGATGGCATCGCGGCTAGCAGTGCTGCGGTGCGAGTTCGGATGGGCTCGGCGGCGGTGTCGTCGGTGTGGATATAGAGGCGGTTGTTGGTTACCGCGTCGATGACCATCTCGCCGACCGTGTCGACGGGAATGCCGTGGCGTTTCAGTGCCGCGTCGGCTTGGTCTAATGCTGCGGCGATTTCGGGCGTGACGGTCGCACCGTGGTGGAGAGCGAGTCGTTGGCTGCTTGTGATGATGTCGGTGGCGACCGGTCCCGGGCACAGCACGCTGACTCCGATGCCTTTGTCCGCGAGTTCTTGGTGCAATGCCTCGCTCAGCCCGACGACGGCGTATTTGCCTGCGTTGTACAGGAATCCGGCGCCGACCGGTGCGAGCCCGGCGCCGGAGGCGGTGTTGACGATATGGCCGACGCCGCCGCGGGCGAGCATGCGCGGCAGGAACGTCGCGATGCCGTTGTAGACACCGTTGAGGTTGATCCCCATCGCCAAATCCCACAGCTGATAGTTCAGCTCGGTGACCGACATCGCGGAGGCGACACCGGCGTTGTTGAACAACAGCGATACCGGCCCGAGATCCCGCTCTGCCGCGTCGGCGACCTCCGCATAGCTTTCGCGATCACGCACGTCGAGCACATAGGACTCGACCTCGGTCAATTCCGCCAGCTCCGCCTTCGCCCGCTCGAGTGCGGCGGCGTCGATGTCGGCGATCGCGATCTTGGCCCCCGCCCGGGCGAACGCGCGGGCGATGCTCAATCCGATCCCGTTGGCCCCACCGGTGATGAAGGCGGTCCGCCCGTCGTAAGACTGCATGTTGGTTCTCCTTTACGTGCGCTACCGATCGGGTGCGAGCCCGAGCTCTTTTTCCGTGAGACGGCCGAGTAGCTCGACCGCCGCGTCGTAGTCGACCCCGGCGGGGTCCAAGGTCCATTGCAGGTGCAGGCCGAGCAGGGCACTGTTGATCACTGCGGCCAGGACGTCGACTTCGGCGCGGGTGCCGGGTGTGGCGGGGGCGGGGCAGGCCTGGATCCAGTCGGCGGTGCCGCCGCGGCGGCGACGGAAGAACTCGACGTACTGCTCCCGCAGCGGGCTGTCACCTGCCAGGATCTCGTTGAGCACCATGTACAGCAGCGTCGTGTCGTGCTCTTTCATCATCTGCCCGACCTGATCGAGCAGCCGCCGCGGGCTCGCGACCTCGGCAGCGAGTTGTCCGGCCGGGATGCCCCGCGCGATGGCGCGTTCGGCCACCGCCATCAGCAGCCCGTCCTTGTTCTTGAAATGCCACGGGATCGAACCACGGCTGATGCCAGAACGGTGCGCGATATCCACGAATGACGTTTTCTCGAACCCCTTCTCCGCGAACAACTCCTCGGCGGCATCGAGGATTCGCCGCCTGCTCTCCTCGCCGATTTCGTCGATGCGACGTCCACGCGGTGCGGCCATATCCGAAATTCTAGCCCACCCTGACAGCTCAACATCCTCTATGCTCGCTGACATAGAGAAGGAGTTGGTGCGATGCGTATCGGGTCGATGGCTGTCGTCATGGTCATTGCGGCGGTGCTCGGTTCGTCGGCGTTATCCGCTGGGGCGCAACCTGTTACGCCGCAGATCCCCGGCACCGTGACTCAGGTCGACGAGATGCCCGCACGCCTGCATCTCGACGGTGCCGCGTCGGCGCGACGACTCGTCTACTGGACCAGGACCGACGAGGATGTGCCCGCTTTGTCGAGCGGCGCGTTGTTCATCCCGGCTGGCACACCGCCAGCGGGCGGATGGCCGGTTGTTGCCTGGAACCACGGCACCGTCGGCATCGCGGACAACTGCGCACCCTCGACCACCGACCTCGGCGGATACCAGGACGACCTCACCAATTTGGTCCGGCACGGATACGCCGTCGCGGCCACCGACTACATCGGTCTCGGCACCCCCGGCATGCACGCCTACCTCGACGGCCCGGCGGAGGCCCACGCGACGATCGACATGATCCGGGCCGCGCACGCGGTCGATCCCAGCCTCGCACCGCGGTGGGCCGTGGCCGGACATTCCCAGGGCGGGCAGGCCACGCTGTTCACCGCGGCCCTGGTCGCCGAATACGCGCCGGAACTGGACTATCGAGCCGCCGTGGCCTATGCCCCCGGCGCGAGCATCGCCGGACAGCTCGAGCTGGCGAGCACCGCGGGCCAGCCCGGTATACCCGACCTCGTGCTGCCGGGCGCGAAGGCCTACCTCGCCTACGTCCTGCGCGGACTGAAAGCCGCACGCCCGCAGTTCGATCTGGACAGCTACCTCACCCCGCTCGGCAAACAGATCATCGCCGACGCGGAACGCCTCTGCCTGACCGACATGAGCAACCGGATGGCAGATGTATCGGTCGGCCAAATGCTCACCAGGCCATTGACCGTCGGCGATTTCGACATGCTCGCCCACCCCCTGATGGACGCGCCGATGACCGGTTACCGCCGTCCCATTCTCATCGCCCAGGGCCTCGTCGACACCGACGTGTTCGCCCCCTCGGTGTGGCAGCTGATCCTGGAGCTGAAAAACCGGGGCGCGCGCGACATCGAGTTACTCAGCTATCCCGATGCCGATCACGACCGTGTGCTCATCGACGCCCAACCCGACACCAATGCCTTCTTGGCCGCGGTCTTTCGATAAACGGGGAAGCCGAGCGGATATCTTGTGCCACAGCCGATCTCGTCGGCCGAACGCGCGACCCGCGACGTCCGACCGCTCGGGTGCTTCGTCTAACAGCGTCGCGTTCAAGGCGTTCAGTTGCCCGTGTGACGTGCCCGGGTCGCGTCACGAAAGGCGATCGGGGTCTGTCCGGTGCGCTGATGGAAGTACTTGTTGAAGTGGGTCGCGCTGGCGAAGCCGAGGCGGTCGGCGATGCGGGCGGCGGCCTGATCGCTGTGCGCGAGTAGGCGTTTGGCTTCGAGCACGACGCGGCGGTCGATGAACTCCTTGGCTCCGATTCCGGCGGAGGTGAGCGTGGCGCGGGAGAGGGTGCGAGCCGAGTAGCCGAGGGTGTTGGCGTAGTCCTCGACTCGGCGGGTGCGGGTGAAGTCGTGTTCGACGGCGTCGCGGAAGCGCAGGTAGGTGGGGTCGGGTTCGGTGGCGGGTGCGTCGGCGGGCGCGGTGAGGTGGGCCAGGCGCAGCACGAGGACCGAAAGCAGGTGGCGCAGGGCCGCGGTGTGGACGTCGAGGGGGAGATGTCCGAACGCGTGGAATTCGGCGGTGAGGTGGTCGGTGGCCCGGTGCAGGGCGGCGGCGTCGCTGGGGAGGGGGTGGTGCAGGACGGCGGCGTGTGGGTCGTCTATGCGGGCCGTGGTGACGGTGGCCGGGGTGAGAAAGCTCTGCTGGAACAGGATCAGCGTGCCTTCGGCGTGGGTGAGGTCACTCCATTGATTGACCTGGCCGGGGCGAATCCACAGCCAGGCGCCGGGTTCGAGGGTGTAAGCGGTGAAGTCGACCATGTGTCGCAGGGAGCCGCCGGTGAGGGTGAGCAGGTGGTGAAATTCTGGCCGCTGGGGGATTGCGAGCTGTTCGCCGGGGATGCGACGCCGCAGTTCGGCTAGGGACAACACCTCGACCCCGGCGGGGGTTCCGACGGGTGCGACAAAGGAGATCTCGGGGATCTTCACGGCAGGGGGATGTCGGTTTTTGACCATCGCTAGTCGTCAGCGTATCTCGTTTCAGTGGCTATTTCCTCCTAAATTGAAGTTGTTGACGAACCCGGCACCGCAGCGGTGTCGGAAATCATTAAGGAGTACTGACATGAGCGCCAAGGACATCGTGCTGACCGCCACCACTGAGCTGTTCGACAAGAAGGACCCGAGCGCGGTTGACCGCTGGGTAGCTCCCGACTACATCCAGCACAGCGCCCTGGCCGCCGACGGCCCCGAGGCCTTGCACAAGCTGGTCGCTGGACTCGGCCCCGACTTCCGATACGAGGACGCCCGCGTCATCGCCGACGGCAACCTGGTCGCGCTGCACGGCACCTACTACGGTTTCGGCCCCGACCCGCTGGTCGGCTTCGACATCTTCCGCGTCGATGCCAACGGCAAGCTCGCCGAACACTGGGACGCCCTGACTCCCGTCGTGCGGACCACTGCCTCCGGGCGCACCCAGACCGACGGCCCCACCGAGGTCACCGATGCCGACAAGACCGAGGCCAACCGCGCCATGGTCACCGAGTTCGCGCGGAAGGTCTTCGTCGGCGCGGACTATTCGGTGCTGACCGACTACATCTCCACCGAGACCTACCACCAGCACAACCCGGAGGCCGCCGACGGCCTGGCCGGTTTCGGTGCGGCCGTTGCGAAGTGGGCCGAACAGGGCAAGAAGTTGGTCTATCGGAAGGTCCACCAGGTCATCGCCGAGGGCGATTTCGTCCTGCTGCAGTCCGAGGGCGAGTTCGGCGTCCCGGCAGCGTATTACGACCTGTTCCGCGTCAAGGACGCCAAGATCGTCGAGCATTGGGACGTCGTCGCCCCCGTTCCGGCACAGCTGCCGCACAACAACGGCGTCTTCTGACCCACTCGGTGGGCATTATCGGTCGGGTCTTCAGCCGCCGTTGCAGGAGTTCGAGAATACTTGCACATTGCTGACGACCCTGGCTGGGTCGAGTAGTTGCGTATCACCTGCCGCGATACATTTGAATTGTCCGTGTCCGCCCTTATCGCTGTTCTCCCTTTTCCTATAGCTGCCGTCGAACGGTGAATGGCTGTGGAAATCATGGATGACGGGTGCACTATGTCGCATCAGTACTGAACCAGTAGGCCATAGGCGACTGGATGATCGGAAGCTCCAGATCCGGGGCTCGCCGCTTTCGGTCGCGGGAGCCGGTACCGGACGGTCGATCGATGCCAGTGGCTCGGGATGGCCACGGCCAGTGGATCTTCGGTGATGCGGGCGGGCAATAGTGCTGGCACGACCTGACATTGGAGAGGTAGCAGGCTCCTTGCCGTAGGTCATTTTCCGTAGCTTGATGCCGTGCTAATCCAGTTTGCGGTGCCGGAACTCCGGCGTGAACGCCATCGATATGATCCTGACCGAGCGCTCGTTCTTTGGCGTCGATCACACCGTGCCGCAACAGGTTTCGCGTGCCTCGGCGTTACGGTAGGAAGGTCGTTGTGACCGGCAGGATCGGCGCAGTGGCGTGGCTGGTCGGTGCCGCACAGTTTCTGATCGCGCAGCTGGTCGTGGGAGCCGCGTGGACGACTCACTACAGCTGGGCAACCAACAACATCAGCGATCTGGGTAACGTCGATTGCCGGATTTGGGATGAGTCCCGCCCTCGGTATGTATGTTCACCACTGCACGCGGTCGTGAACGCCTCCTTCCTCATCGAAGGGGTTTTGTTGCTGGTAGGGGTGTTAATGACCGGCGCGTTCTTAGGACGGACGGCGATGACGCGGGCCGCCCGCGTTCTGTTTGCGGCCAGCGCGGTCGGCTGGGTGATAGTCGGGCTGGTTCCCGCCGACATCGACGAGAACCGTCATGTGTTGGGCGCGTTGTTGATTCTGGGGTTGGGCAATATCGGGCTCGTCTGCGCGGGGTTCGGGCCGGCGACCGCCGCGTTCGGGCGGGCACGGGTTGTCAGTCGTGCCTTCGCTATCGCCGCGGTGTTGTCGGCGGTGCTGTTCTTCACCGGGCATGGTCCGGTGGTGGGGATCGGTGGGATGGAGCGAATCGCGGCCTTCGCGGTTCCGGCGTGGACGGTGGTCGCGGCGATCATCGCGCTCACATCCGGTCGGGCACAGTCCACGTCGGCGGGCTCGCTTCGGACGAGCCCACAACATCGGGCATGAGGTGTTGAGCACAGCACCACGGCGCGACCGCCACAGCGCGGGCAGCACGCGAAGATCTCTTCGGCCAATTGCGCCAGCACCAAGTACGGCCGCTCGAAACGCGGCATCCACTCAGGATATGGCCGTACTCCGGGGGCTGCGACCGAGATTCTTGGTGCACCGAAAATGGCTGGCGGGCAACCGAACTCCCGAAGTCCTCGACTCCAGCGGTGCGGTAGGCGCTGTCAGCAGCCGAGTTGGTCGGCGAGGTCGAGGAAGTCGCGGGCGTTGATGTCGAATTCGTCGTCGTAGGAAACGTCGACCTGTCCATGTACGCCGAATTCGAGCGGGCGCGCGACGAAAGCCGTCTGAAATCCGAGCGCACCCGCGGCCTTGATGTCGTATTTATGGCACGCGACCATCATGATCTCGGCCGGGTCCAACCCCAGATACCTCGCCGCCATCTGGTACACGACGGGGTCGGGTTTGAACACACCGGCCATCTCGGCGGCGAACACCGCATCCCAGGGCAGGCGACCTCGCTTCGAGATGTTCACTACCGCAGACACATCGGCGTTCGACAACGTGGCAAGCACGAACCTGTCCTTCAGCCGAGCCAAACCTGGCACCACATCGGGCCAGGGCGCGAGCCGCTGCCAGGCGAGGGCGAGGTCCTCGCGCTCGGGCGCCGAGAAGTCGGTGATGCCGTATTCGGCCAGCAGCCGCGCCAACGCGTCCCGATACACCGAGTGCACCGTTATCCAGTTGTCCCGGTCTCCTTTCGCCGACTTCAGTACCGTGAAGTACTCCGCACGCCAACGGCCGACGAACTCGGCCCAATCCACGCCGCGGTGGCGTCCACCGCTGATTCGCGCCGCCTCGCCACACACCGTGGAATGGAAATCTGTGGCGGTACCCTGCACGTCGAACAGCAACGCCCGTGGCGCCCTCCCCGTATCGGTCATGACCCGATCCAAGCACGGGAGCGAACACCGGCGGCGCGGCACCATGAGCCTGTGGTTTATCGAAGTGTTGTGACGTGATCGAGGATGGTGCTGCGGGCGGCCGCCCACGCCCGTGAGTTGGCGTCGGCGAACTCGCCGTGACCGATGCCATCGAGAATCCGCAGATCGGCTGTCGCGCTTGCCCGTTGGGCAGCGGCGACATAGCGTCGGCTCTGCTCAGGGGAAACGACATGGTCCCTGTCGCCGTGCAGGGCGCTGATCCGGATGCCGCTGGGCAGGTGCTCGATCGGGGAAGCCATCCGATAGCGGTCGGGGACCTCGTCGGGCAGGCCGCCGAGTAGCTTGCGCACATACGCGTCGCGCCCGTTGTTCACCGCGAATACCAGATCGAGCACTCCAGCCATCAGAGTGACACTCCGAATGTGAACTGCCGCAGTCGTTCCCTTCGCATCGATGCGTCGCCCCGCCACCCACGCCGCCAGTTGCGCACCCGCCGAATGCCCGGCCAGGTGGACCCGTTGCAGATCGATGCGGTTGCCGGACCGTTGGCTCACGACGGTGGCGAGGGCCTGCACGGCGTCATCGACGTCGGTGAGGGTGACCGGCCAGCCACCAGCGCCGTCGATTCGCCGATACTCGATGTTCCAGACCGCGGCGCCCGCTTGGGCCAGCGACGATGCCAGCGGTCCGACATGGTCGAGCGTTCGATTCTGCGACCATCCGCCGCCGTGGATCAGCACGACTACGGGATACGGCCCGGCTCCGGTGGCGGGGAGATACAGGTCGCCGAACGTGTCCGGGGAGGTGCCGTAGCCGATTCGTAGCGGTGTGTCCGGACCTGCTGGTGCGGTATCGGAGGTTATCGCTGCGGGGAAAGCCCGTTCGGTGGCCGTGTTTCCGACGATGACGGCAACGATCGCGAGTACCGTTGCCACAGTTAGTATCTGGGCTCGACGAACGATCCCCATCACCCCCACCACACCGACCACATTGTTCTCGCACACGCGATGTCGGACATTATCGTGTTCACCGTAGCGGTTCGGGGTCTACCACCAGCCGAGCACGGGCTGCAGTTGGCGGCCCAGCTCGTCGGCCAGTGAGCGCGAATAGCTTGCGGTCAGATGATGTTCGTCGTGGTAGACGAGGATATTGCCGTTGACGACCGGGCACACCGCACGCTCGCAGACCGCGTCGGTGAGATCGATCGGATATACGTTGTGGAACGACCAGCTCGGCGCGAGCTCCGGATTGATCGGGTCGAGCGCGTCCGTGCGTTTCATGCCACAGCTGATTCGATCGCCACCCTTTGCCAAGCAGTCGATGGCTTTGTAGCGAACCCCATCGCTGCGTAGCCACGGAGTGTCTCGAATCGCGATGACGTTGAGGCCGCGGGCGCCGAGGGCCGACCAGACGTCGAGGTACTCGAGTGGTGTTTCGTCGCCGGTGTCGTCGCGTGGCCGGGTGCCGGTGGTGAACACCCAATCCGGTCGGTCGGCGCCGAGCCGCTCGATCACCTGCTGGGACCAGTCGCGGCAATCGGGGATCAGCTCGCCCTTGTACGTCGCGTCCTCGGCCAGGGTGAGCGGACAGCCCATCTTCAGATAGACCTGGATGCGGAAGGGATGTCGCTGCGCCAGTACCTGTAGCGCCGGTATCCAGTGCTCGGCGTGCGAGCTGCCGACCACCGCGAGGGTTCGCTCGGCGTTCGGGTCGCCGTAGGTGCAGGTGATGAGCTCGGCGTTGTCCCAATCGGCGATGCATCCGTCCCCGGTGGGCGGCGGCGCGTCCGCGGGCGCTTCGAAAACCGTTGGCCGCATTCGGGCGTGCGGTGTGGACTTACCGGATACCAGCGCTTCGGCCCCGGGATACATCGCCGGATCCAGGGCACCGACCGGTTGTGGCGGACTGACGCCCACCGCTATCTGCCACAGGACGGTGACCGCGACCATCGGCACGGCCGCCGCCGTCACCAGGGCGGTGGCGGTGCGCCGCGATCGCACCGAATGTTTCGCGACGTCGCCGCCCTGCGAACGTACCCGCAGCGGTTCCTCGATCATGCGGTGCGTGGCCCAGGCCAGCAGCACCGAGACCGCGATGATGCCGAGACCGTCGAGCAGTCCCGCACTTGGGTGATCGAGTTCGGCGAGGTAGAAGATGAGGATCGGCCAATGCCACAGGTACAGCGGGTAGGCGATATCGCCGAGCCAGCGGATTCCGGGCGTCGACAAGAGCCGATTGAACAGCGGCCGCTGATCGGCGGCGAGGTTGTTGCCCGAGACGATCAGCGCCACGGTGGCACCGACCGGAAGCAGGGCGTAAGGGCCGGGGAATCGGTTGGCTCCGTCCAGGATCAGCCACCCGCACAACGTGACACCGGCCAGGCCGAGCCCAGCCAAGACGATCCGAAGCTTGTGCGGCAGTCGCAGATACGGGGCCGCGATGGCCAGGCCCGCGCCGACGAGTAGCTCCCACGCTCTGGCGAAACTGTCGTAGTAGTTCCAGCCCTGATGGGTCGCCGTGCCCGTCGTGGCGAGACCGAACGACACGACGGCCGCCACGACCACCACCGCGCCGAGCACCGGCCGCAGCCGTGTTGCTCGTCCGCCGCGACGGCACGCCCACGCGATCGATGCGACCAGCACGAGCGCGGCAAGATAGAACTGGCCCTGTACCGACATCGACCACAGGTGCTGCAAGGGGCTTACCGACGGATCCGCGGCCAGGTAGTCCGACCAGGTCAGCGCGAGTTGCCAGTTCTGGTAGTAGAGCATCGAGGCCAACGTCTGGGCGGCGATGTCCGACCATTGGGTGTAGGGGCGCAAGACCACCGTCGCGGCCACGATCGCGGCCAGCACGACCACCATGGCCGGAATCAGCCTGCGTGCCGTGCGCCGCAGCGTGGGAACTATGCCCACCGATCCGGTCGATTCGGTCCGGCGCACCAGTAATCCGGTGAAGAAGAAGCCGGACAGGACCAGGAAAACGTCCACGCCACCGGATACGCGACCGAACCACACGTGGAACACCACGACCAACGCGATCGCCAGCCCACGGAGGCCGTCCAGATCAGCGCGATAGCCGATCGATCCGGACTTGTCCGAGCTGGTGGAGTTCGCGAGGTCGACGCCGGCAGGTCGCGTCACGGCGCCTCCCGTCGAGGGGGAAGTCCCACAACGTCGGCCATGAGCTCGACGGTGTAGCCGAAAAACTCGGCGTTATCGCGGAATGCGAGGTCGAGGTGACCGAACAGCTCTTGGCTGATCGCGCCAAGTATTTGGGTCCAGGCTGTCATGGCTCGGAGCAGGACGGCCGGGGGGAGTCCGGAAACGTGGAACGTGGAAAGCAAGGCCGTCGCGTCTTCGGCAAGGGTAGTCCGCAGCGGCGGTTCAGTGCGCGGTGGAATCAGCTGTCCAGCATGGGAACTCGCGCCAACGATGTCGAGCAGGAGCAGGTAGACGCGGCCGCCCGGGGCGACGGTGTCGGCCGGGGCCTGGTAGCCGGGAACGGGCGACCCGTAGATCAGGGCGAATTCCTGCGGGTAGGTCACGGCCCAGCCGCGCACCGAGTCGCAGACGGCGCGCCACTGGCCGCGGTGATCGTTCTCGACGGCCTCGGCGCGGGCACGTTCGGCTCGATCGCCCACCGCGTCGTACGACTCGATGATCAACGCCGTCAGCAGGTCGTCGCGGCTCGCGAAGTATCGATAGAGCCCAGACGGCACCATCTCCAGCTCTCGGGCCACCGCCCGAAGCGACAACTGGCCGGCCCCGACGGTAGCGAGCTGGCGACGAGCCACCGCGAGGATCTCGCGGGTCAGCTCAGCGCGGGCTCGTGCGCGCGCGGTTCCAGGGGCTCCCATGGCGCTCACTATGCCATGCGCGAGAACATGAGACCGAATCGTGAACAGTGCTCTGGACAGCTCAGCTAATGACGAGTCGATATCGCGGAAAGCATCGACCTAATTCCGCATAGAAGCACTCGGCGCTCCGCGAGGGGGATAGCGTCTGTTAGATCGTCTCGGAGTTTCCTGAGTCGGGTTTGTGTGGTGTGTGGACGTATCTGCTGTTCGCACACCGAAGAGAGGGAATCCCGTGCGTCGCAAGCTGTTCGCCGCCGTTATGCTCACCGTCCTCGCCGCCACCGGGCTCAGTGCCTGCGGCAGTGCCGACCCGAATGTGTTGAAGATCGGCACCGAAGGCGTTTACGCTCCCTTCAGCTATCAGGGCTCCGACGGCAAGCTCACCGGCTACGACATCGAGGTAGTCCAGGCGGTCGCCGAAAAGCTCGGCAAGAAAGTCGAGTTCGTGCAGATTCCGTGGGATGCGATTTTCGCCGGGCTCGAGTCGAAGCGCTTCGACCTCATCGCCAACCAGGTGACGGTTAATGACGACCGCAAGAACAAGTACGCGCTGTCGCAGCCGTATACCTACTCCGAAGGTGTGATCGTCACCCGCACCGACAACAACGGCATCGCCTCGCTCGCCGATCTCAATGGCAAGACCTGTGCGGAGTCCGCGACGACCACCTGGGCCAAGGTCGCCACGAACGCGGGCGCGAAAATCGAAGCGGTGGAAGGCTTTGTGCAGGCCATCCAGCTGCTGAAGATCGGCCGGGTCGACGCCACCGTCAACGATAATCTCGCCGTGGCCGAATACACGAAGAAGACCGGCGATACGAGTGTGCGGATCGCGGGCAAAACCGGCGCTGCCAGCCTGCAGGCGTTCGCGGCCCGCAAAGGTGATGCGCTGATGACCGATGTCGACAAGGCATTGGTGACTCTGCGCGCCGATGGCACGTTGGCGAAGATTTCCGAGAAGTACTTCGGCACCGACGTCAGCAAATAGGCATCTGTTGTCCGGGCGGTAGGACGCACTCTAGGATCGGTCGATCGTCCTGAGGCAGAAGTGATGTCGCATGTCGTGATCGGCGTCGGGGGCGGTCTCCGAGTCCGCGATCACCACGATGTTGCCGCCCTCGCGTTTTGCCTCATACATCGCGGTGTCACAGCGGTGCAGGATGCGTCGCGTGACCGCCGGATCGCGCAGGTCGGTGATCTGGCACAGGGCCGCGCCCACGCTGGCGGTGACAAGGACCGATGCGTCCGGCATGGTTTCGATGGCACCGCGAAGCCGCTCGGCGATCGCGGCGACCGGCTCGTCGCGCAGCCGGCCGAGGACCACGAATTCCTCACCGCCGGTGCGTGCGACCACCGCGTCCGGATCGGCGGCCGAACGCAACCGCTCGGCCACTCGCGCCAGGACCTCGTCACCGAACGAGTGGCCGAAAGTGTCGTTGACGTCTTTGAACCGATCGAGATCCAGCGCGGCTATGTAGGCGTATTCCGTTGTGTTCGGCCGGAATATGTAGGACAGGTGGTAATCGAGGCCGCGCCGGTTCAGCAGCATGGTCAACGGGTCGAGTAGTGCGTGCTGACGCCACAGCCAGTGACAGAACTGGACGGTGGGCAGTCCGACCACGTTGAGCGCCACCAGGATCAACATGATGGCGATCGCGAGCCGGACGTCACCGGCCGCGGCGCCGGTGTGGACCGGGTCGTCGGCCACGAGCAGCGTGACGAGCACCAAGCCCGACGCCAGCGACCAGCAGATGTGCAGGCCGAGGATCAGCGGGCCCTGGAAGATCACGAACATGCCGACGACCACCATCAGCGTCGATACCAGGGCACCGTAGACGCGGTTCTCCGCGGCAAGCGCGCCGAAGGTGATCGCGAGATCGGCTCCGGCACACCACATCAGCGCTTCAGCTCGGCTCGGCCATGGCAACAGCCACCAGCGCAGGGCCCACAGCGCGGTGAGCCCGACGATCAGCCAGCAGCCGATCTCGAAGAACGCGTTGCGCGGCCCGATGCGCGAGATCAGGGACACCGCGGTGACCAAGCACATCACCGCACCGCCCGCGCCGATCATCGCCTTTACGTAGCGCACGGCTGAATGGATTTCGAGCACGTCGACCAACCAGTCGTAACCGGCCCGATCGCGCCACCAACTCCGCATCAGCGACCGGCTGTCGGCCATCAGAACCACCGCCTTGTTCCGGCCGACACATCGTCGGCCGCTTGTTATGCACGTCACCCTGTGGGTAGCTGAATGGTAACTGTTTCACGAATCTTTTCCAATCGGAATCATTCCTGCATCTCTGCGTTGGTGGAGCCAACGGCCCCAGGGTGACCCGCCAGCTCCGCATGTCGCGGCAGCGCGTGCGGGCCGAAACACTGACTCCGCTGGCATTTGTCTGTTGTGTCAGGTTTGGTCACGAACGCGCGGTTCGTGGCATATCGTGCATTCGTTCTCGAGGCTGGCCGTCCCATAGAACTCGGGTATCGCCGCCACTGGCTTGGGAGACAAGGCTTTCGAGTATGAACACGCCGAGTCGCAAGTTGCTCGTACAGCTGTGGGGCGAGCACGAGCAAGCCCCCTTTCCGCCACGCGCGCGCGGGGTG
The DNA here is from genome assembly GCF_045040275.1 of Nocardia sp. NBC_01499. Classification (NCBI taxonomy): domain Bacteria; kingdom Bacillati; phylum Actinomycetota; class Actinomycetes; order Mycobacteriales; family Nocardiaceae; genus Nocardia; species Nocardia sp. NBC_01499. Next base: position 9,838,795 of record NZ_CP109426.1, read on the forward strand.
AACATCGCGGATGTGGAGCTGGTGGTGGTGGATGCGAACGTCGCGGGTTGCGTCTTCACGGCGCTATCGGGGGCACTCGATGACTTTCGTCGTCGAATCCTGGTCGAATGTATCGGGTGGCTGGACAGGGTCTTGCCGCTCCTCGAGGATGCCTACGAGGTGGAGTATTTCGGGCGAGTGCGCGACATGGCCGCGGTGCTGGCCGCGCTCGAAGGGCTCGAGATCGAGACCAAACCATCGCCCTGAAGTCGCGCGTTGGGAAGTGCTGTCAGCCAACCAGTTTGGGCGGATGGCCGACGTGCGGTAGGCGGTGCGGGTTCAGGCGGTCATTGCCGCTTCGTCCCCGGGACGGGTTCGCTCACTCGATGACGGTGACTCCGGCATCCCGCAACTCGGTCAGCGCTGCCCGGTCCCCATGGGGATGGGCGTGTACGAATGCGGTGGCCTCGACCGGGACCGTCACCTCGTAACCGAGGCGTAGTGCATCGCGCGCCGTCGCCGCAACGCAGACGTCGGCGGCGATACCGACCACGGTCACCGAGCTGGCCCCGCTGTCGCGGGCCAACCGGACCAGCGGTCCAAGGCCGCCGCCTCCGTACGCCTGCTGCGGTTCCAGCACCGGACCGAGGACGAAGCCGGAGAAGCCGCCGCGTTTGCCAGGCCCCTTGTCGACGACGGTGCCTCGAACATCCAGGCCGGGATGCAGCTCGGTCCGGTTCTCCGGATCACCCTCCGGAAGATCGATCGGCGCGATGTCGCGGGTGTAGAACACCGGGCGACCACTCTCGGCCGCCAGTGCCACCTGCCGGTTCACGGCGGCGATGACCCGGGGGCCATCTGCTCCCACCAAATCGACGAACAGGTTTTGCATATCGACAACGATCAGCGCATCGCTCATTGAGCCGACGATAGAAGCTAAACCCTAGTTCAGGTCAAGTCAGCGGTTTCCGGTACGCGGCACCATACTGCCGGTCCATACTCGGCGTGAGCGTGCGTTGGGAAGTGTTGTCAGTCAACCAGTGTCGGCCAGCTGATCTGGGATTGGCTCGAGGATGATCGGATTCGTCTCGACGAAATCGATTGGGAGCATTGCTCGTTGTAGTGCGTCCTGCCCGGTGACAGGCGCAATCTGTGTGTGACGGATAGGACTTGTCGGCACAAAGCGCGTGCCATGCGGCACTGCCGGGTGTTCGAGACACGTTGGCGGCCAACTGATCAACGGGTGGCCGCCGTACGTCCGCGAACGCGCGGGTCGCGGACGTACTCAAGTTCGAGGCGGTGATAGAGCGGCGGACCTTGTGGCTAGTTGTGGAGCAGGGGCGCGAGGAGTTCGAGTTGGTCGACGGCTGCGGTCAGGTCGTGCGCGATCGGGTGCAGCAGAACATGGTCGGCACCCGCGTGCAGGTGTGCCCGCGATCGCGAGACGATGTCGTCCCGGCCGCCCCAGGCCAACACCGCATCGATGAAACGGTCGCTGAGTCCATCGAGCAGGTCGTCGTCGGTGAAGCCGAGCCGTCGAAAGTTGTTCGCGTAGAATCCGTTCGGAAGTCCCGCATCGGAGCCGAACACCGAACGTATTGCGCCGCGCGCGGTTTCGGCGTCCTCGTTGAGCATCAGGAACTGGTGCGGGATCAGCAGCGGTTCCGGGCCGAGAAGGCGACGCGCGTTCGCGGTGTGCTCGACCGGCTGCATGAACGGATGGACGCCGTGGGTTCGCTGCGCGGCGACGTCATGAGTCTTGGGGCCGAGCGCGGCGAGCAGACGCGGATAGGCGGTTTCCGAAAGAACTTGCGTGGCTGCGGCATCCATACCGTCGAGGTACGCGCGGAGTTGCGACAGCGGGCTATCGCCGGTCTGCCCACCTATCCCGAGGATGAACCGGCCCGGATATGCCTCGGCGAGGGTAGCCGCACCACTGTGCATGGCTGCCGGATCTCGGCGCGTGATGTTGGCGACGCCGGTGCCGACGACGATCCGTTCCGTTGCCGCCAGCATCACGCCGTGTTCGGCGAACGCTTCACGTCCACCCATCGGCGAATCCGCTGGCGGCTCACCACTCCATAGCGAGCCATAGCCCAGACTCTCGATGCGGGCGAATTGCGCACGCTGGGTCGCTACCGGCGTTGTCAACAGCGTCATGGGGGCAATCCATACGCCGAACGACCCGAGTCGCTGACGAACATCCTCGACATCTACGAATGTCGCGCTCACGGGGTCTCCTAGATCATGTGGCCGTCACGTGGGATGAACAACACCGGCATGTCCCATATGCCCGGCACGCTTCGGAAACCGGTCGTGGTACTGAATTCGGCGGAGTGGACGTTCGTGAGACCGACTGCTGGACAACGTGTTTGCGCGTGATCGAGCGCGCGGGTCGTGGCATGAGCCGACGCCGTTGACTTGGGTGGCGGACAGTACGTGGCGCGTCCGGCCCGCGTAGCACTCGAACAGCGCATCTGGTCACTACGTGTGCGCTTACGCGGGTACTGGTCGGTGCTGCTCACGACTCGGAGTCCGCCGTTGGCGCCGCCGACCCGGAGCAGCACCGCGTCGCCGCACCGCTGGGCCGCCCACCCGGTCAACTCGTTGATCAGCGCGGCGCGTGTGGCGAACCGCCGATGGACGGTGGTCCTGGCCGCGACGGCGATCTGCTCCATGGGAGCCGTGGGATCGGCGCTCAGTACATATTCGGCCGCCGCGAGAATCGCCTGCACGGTCCGCTCGCCGCGGACATCCAGCCGGTCGTGGCCGATCCTGCTGTGTCGCCCGCTACCTCCTCGCCAAGAAAAGTCACTACAGGAGTGCCACTTGTAACTTCTTAACTGCAACATTATTGTTGCAGTTAAGATCCCATTGGGGTCTTCGATGATGCATTGGGAAGGGTTGAAGACATGGACGTTCAACTAGCCGGCAAGACTGCCTTGGTGACCGGCGCCAGCCGAGGTATCGGCTTGGCCATCGTCACCACGCTGATCGGGGAGGGCATGCGCGTGGTCGCCGGCTCGCGCACCGTCCCGCCGGAACTGGCCGCGTCCGGGGCGATCGCGGTGCCGGTCGACCTCTCCGCCGCCGAGGGCTCCGTCCAGCTCGTCGAACGGGCTTTGACCGAGCTGGGGGAGATCGACCTGCTGGTCAACAACGTCGGTGGCGGCGACAGCGACGGCGGCCAGACCGGCGGCTTCGCCACCTTCGACGACGAACAGTGGCAGCGGATGTTCGAGCTGAACTTCTTCAGTGCGGTCCGTACTACTCGTGCTGCACTGCCCAGCCTGCTGCGACGGAAGGGCGCGATCGTGAACATTTCGTCCAACGGAGCCAGGATGCCGCACGCCGGGCCGATGCCGTACACCACGGCGAAGGCGGCCTTGACCGCGTTCGGCAAGGCGCTCACCGAGGAAGTCGGCCCGCTGGGCGTGCGGGTGAACACCATCTCACCCGGCCCAGTGCGCACCTCCATGTGGGAGTCCCCGCAGGGCTACGGCGCGGAGCTCGCGCGTTCGATGGGCGTGCCGCATGCGCAACTCCTGGCGCAGCTGCCGACCGCGATGGGGATTACCAGCGGCCGATTCGTGGAGCCCGCCGAAGTCGCCGCCCTGGTCGGCTACCTGGCTTCACCGCTGGCCGGCAGCATCACCGGCGCGGACCACATCATCGACGGCGGTGCGATCAAGACGGCCTGAGAGTCGCATGCCCGACTGTGCAATCGGCATGGCGTGCGTTGGAGGCGCTCTACCAGCCCAAACAGTCTGGACCGAATGACCGACGCGCGCATCGCGGCATGGTGTCGCGGTGCGCGCGTCACGCCGACTGGGGCGGATCGCAACAGACAGGGCGGCGGATAGGATCGGCTGCTTTGGAGCCTCGCCGGGGTTGCTACGCACGATCCCTGCGGTGCGACATTTACCAATGGGATGCCGCTGCACGGCTCCCGTGCTGAGTTGACGCCCTGTTCGTCCAGTTGCCGTGTGGCCGAGAGGGTTTCAGAGCATCCCGGAGGGTGCGTCGGCTACTCCGAGCAGCAGGACGCCGTAGTCCTCCTCGACGACGTGTGAGGTGAATTGGACGTGGCGCGATCCCACCGCGAAGTCTCGCCAGTACCGTTGCAGTGGGTTGGCGTTGTCCAGACCGCTGGATCCGTGCAGGTCCAGCAGGTCCTCGAACGCGCTGCGGCACTCACGTACCGCGGTGATCAGATCCATCCGCAGCCGCGCACGCTCCTCGGCCGCGAGCGCCTCGCCGGGCGGTGTGGCGTCGACAGCTGCGGCGATTCCGAGCATGCGGCGCTCGGCGGTATCGATCTTGTGTGCGGCCACGGCGAAGTTGCGCCGAGCGCCGGGCGAGTCGGCCAGCGTGGCGTGGGCAGGATTCGGTGACGACCGCGCCGCCAGGACAGCGGCCACCACGTCGAGGGCGCCGCGCGCCGCACCCCACAGCGGTGCGAACAGGCCCACCGCGATCGCGATGTTCGAGAGTGCGGCAGCGATGCGGGGCAAGTCGAGTTCGTGGGAGTCCGGGATCCACACGTCATGGCCGACGAGGGTGTGGCTTCCAGTGCCGCTCAGTCCCGCCATGTGCCAGTCCCGGTCGACGACCAAGTCCCGGGTGCGGGCGAATACCGCGGCAGGCTGCGGCGCGGCGTCGCCGGGCAGCTGCACCGACAGCATCGCCCATTCGGCCAGTTCGCAGCCCGAGGCGTAGGGCCATCGACCGGAGATGCGCAGTCCGCCGGGTTCACGTACGGCCCGCCCCGGCCGCGCCGAGGAACACACCACGCTGTCGACGTCACCGAACGCGTCGGCATACGCCTTGTCCGACACCCCGATCTGCAACAATCGCTTCGCTTCGTAGGTCGTGGCCGCGATCCACGCCGTCGAGGGACAGCCTCGCCCGAGCTCACCCAAGAACTGGACCCTGGTGGTGAGGTCGACCTCGAGTCCACCATCGGAGCGGCGCACGCCCAAGGCGAACGCCCCCGCGCGCCGAGCTGCCGCGGCGCTCGCTTCGGTGACCCTGCGATCCCGCTCGGTCGCGGCGGCTTCGACCGCCAATTCCTTTGCCGCACTACGGGCATCGTCGAGCAACGATACGCAGGCGCCGGACTTCTCAATCTCCATTGACGACCCGCCATGGTGAGAGGAAGAGCCGAGAACACCGTTCTCCGCGTCTGCGATACCGACTGGCCACGATCATGTGCACGGTTCGAACTTAGAAGACGGCGACGACCGGCGAAACCGCCAGTTGACCGAATGACTCCGCCGACTGGATGGCCGGGGCAGCCGCTAGGTTCTCGGCTGCGATGACCGGCCAGCCGAACGACGTGCCGTTGCTGGGCGGATGTCCGCACGTCCGAGGACGCGAACCGGACCACGCCGAGCTCGTTGAGTTCGGCGTGGCCCTTCGCGTTCGCGCTCCTATTCGACGGCTACGAATCCGTCTCTCGGAACGTGCGCTCGCGGGTGTTCAGCCCGTCGGCTGAGCCGGATCGGTCTGCCCGCCGCAGAACACTTCGGTGACGAGCCGCTGGTTCGCCGCCTGGAACGGGCCTCCCAGGGACAGCGCGGAGTCGTCCACATAGTTCAGCGTGGCGGTCAGCGTCGTGCTGCCGTCGGGTGTGCTGTACATCAGGGCCGCGTGACCTGCGGCGCCGCCGTTGTGCGTGATGACGGTGCCACCGGGCCCGCTGTCCTTCACGAATACCCCCAGTCCGTAGTCCATGCCAGGGATGCCCGTCGGGTGCGGCGTGTACATCTCGGCCAGCAGTTCGGCAGTCAGCAGCTTGCCGGTCACCAGCGCGGAGATGAACGTGTGCAGGTCCTGGCTGGTCGAGATCATGTCGCCGCCGCTGGATATCCAGGAGGGGTTCTGTTCGGTGACGTCGAGCGTCTTGCCCTGATCGCCGTCGTATCGGTAGTAGGCGTGGGCGTGCGGCTCGGGGAGTTCCGACTGTGTGGTCGGTGCGATGGTGCCCGACAGTCCGAGCGGTCCCAGGATCAGCCGCTGCATCTCTGCGGCATACGAGCGGCCGGTGACCTTCTCGATCAACAGCCTGGCAAGCACGTAGTTGGTGTTGGAATAGCTCCAGTCCGTCCCGGGCTCGAACCGCGCCGGTTTGGACAACGCGAACTCCACCAGCTCCTCCGGCAGGTAAGTGCGGAACCGGTTGTCGGCCCACTCGTTGGCCAAGGGGGTACCCGCCGAGGCGATTCCCAGCGCGATCGTCCCGTCCGGGTAATGCTCACCGGTGAAGTTGAATACTCCGCTGGTGTGCTGCAACAACATTCGCACCGTGATCCGCTCGTCCAGCCCGAGCTCGGGCAGGTAGTGCGCCGCCGAGGTGTCCAGCCCGATCCTGCCCTCGCCCACCAGTTGCAAGACCAGTGTCGCGGTGAAGGTCTTGGTGTTGCTGCCGATCCGGACATACCCGTCGATCGGCGGCTTCGCGTTGCCGCCCAGCTCGGCGACCCCGGCGCTGCCGACCCACTCGCCCCGCTCATCGCGCACGCGCAGCGTCAGCCCGGCGATACCGGAATCGACGATCTCCTCGATCGCCTTCTGCAGTTCCGGACGATCCTGCCCGGTCGACGGGGCCCCACTGTCCGCCCCGGCGTCGAGGGCTGCGGTGATCTTGCGGGCCATCGCGGTGGCGGCGGGGCTTGGCTCGCCGTTGCGGGGCCGGGCGGCTGCGTCGACGGCGATGGCGATGGTCGTGCGAAAGTTGTCGGCCTCAGCGCGATCCTGCTGTGTCAGCAGATTCATCGTCGCGGTCAGGGCCGGCAATACCTGGTCGGCGAGTTCGGCGACGGTCTTGCCGTTCAGTTTGATCTCGCTGGCTTTCGTGGCGAGTACGTGCCCGATCGGGCCGGTCGCCGAGGTCAGGGCGAGGGAGGCGTTGGTGGCGGCCTTGTGCGGTGTGCCGCCGGTGGCGGCCAGCAGCGAAACCGCGCCCCACGCTGCGACTCGCAGCGTGTTCTTGTCCTGGTCGGTAAGGGTGATCGACATGGTGATGTATTCCTTGCCTGCGTTGCGCGGTCGGTTCGTGAATGTTGTTGTCCGCCTGGCTGATACCGGTCTGTCGTTGACGCGGCCCGCTGTGGCGGTACAAGTTCGAGAATGCCCAGCCCGGGTATCCCGGATCAACGGCCGATCACGTAAGATTTCATAACCAATGTGTTATGTCGGCTGGGGTGGCTATGGAACTGAGAGATATCGAGATCTTCTTGGCCCTGGCCGAAGAGCTGCATTTCGGTCGCACGGCCACCCGCCTGCACGTCACGCAGGCGCGCGTCAGCCAGGCCATCAAATATCAGGAACGTCTCATCGGCGGGGCGCTGTTCGACCGATCGACTCGCCGGAATGTCTGCTTGACCCCGCTCGGGGAGCAACTTCGCGACGACTTGCGTCCCCATTACGCCGGGCTGTACGCCGGTATCGATCGGGCCAGGCAGACCGCGCGCACGACCGCTGCCGTCTTGCGAATCGGGATGCTCGGCTGGAACACCGACGATCTGCGCCCGGTCTTCGATGCCTTCACCACTCGGCGACCCGGATGCCGAATTCAGATCCGTGCGGTGCAGTTCAGCGACCCGTTCGGTCCGCTACGCGCGGGGGCCATCGACGCGGCGATCCTATGGCTGCCGGTACGGGAGCCGGACCTGACTGTCGGCCCCGTTGTCTTCACCGACCCGGTCGTCCTGGCAGTATCTGCCGAACACGCACTGACGCAACAAGAATCGGTCGGCTACGAGGATCTGGCAGACCACACGGTGATGGCGGGTGCGACCCCCGACTACTGGCGCCGAACTCTCGTGCCGTCACACACCCCAAGCGGCCGTCTGATCCCCGTCGGGCCCACTGTGCGGAGCTTTGCGGAAATGATCCCCATTCTGGCTACCGGCGAGGCCGTGTCACCGGTCCACGCTCAAGCCATCAGACTCGCACCTCGTCCCGAAATCGCCTATCTGCCCATCCGAGACGCGCCACCCGCCGAATTCGCACTCGTCTGGCGGGACGCCGCGGAAACCGATCTCATCCGCGCCCTCGCCCAGACCGTCACCGATCTCGGCCCGATCACGCTATGACCGGCCAACGCGGTGCGACCACGATTTTGCCGTGAACATGCCTCTGGGCCTGCGTCGCTCATCGGTGACCTCTCCTGGCCAGTGATGGGATGAAGTCCCGTACGCTGTTCCCATGGCTCGCTGGCAACCCGACGCACCAGGACGACTCGCCGCCGCCGCCCTCGAGCTCTTCGAGGAGCGCGGCTACGAGAACACGACCGTGATCGAGATCGCGGAGCGTGCGGGGCTCACCAAGAGCACGTTCTTCCGGCACTTCCCGGACAAGCGCGAGGTGCTCTTCGGCAGCGGCGCGCTGACCGGTGTGCTCGCCGAAGGGATCGCCTCGGCGCCGCCGGCGGCCGGGCCGTTCGACGCGGTAGCGGACGCCCTCGATGCGCTCGGCCGGACGTTTTTCGCCGCCGACCGCCGCGAGTTCAGCGGCCGGCGCCAGGCCGTGCTGAACGCCAATCCGGAACTGCGCGAACGCGAAGCCCTGAAAAGGATCGACCTCACCGCCTCGATGATCGAGGCCCTCAACCGCCGCGGCGTCCCGAGCCTGACCGCGCGCGTTGCCGCGCAACTGGGCACGCTCGCCTGGGAGATCGCCTTCGAGCAGTGGATCGACCCCAACAACAGCGAGGGCTTCGGCCCGCTGGTACGGCAAGCGCTCGCCGAAGTACGCGCGGCCGGAGCCGGCGCTAGCTAACAGCCCGATCAAAGCTATCGCGCACACTGAGATCGAAAGCGCGCGGCCGAGCAACCACGGTCGACAGCACGCCGTTTTTGGCAGCCAACACTGCAATTGGGGCAACTCGCGGAAATCGGCAATTTCGGGTGTTCGAGAGACGTTGGTCGCGGCAAAGTAGTGCGTCTGTCGGCGACGTTGATCTTCGAGACATTGTCGCAGCCGATTCGAGCCGCGCGGGTTGCGAGAGTGCCGGGCGCGGCTAGCCGTACGGGCGGCTCACGAACCCGTCAGGGCGGACCAGGACCGTCCCGTACGGCCAGTCGGCCACGAGGTGCACCGGAACGTCGGCATCCACGCCGGGATCGGCGGTGAGCACACACCATTGCGATCCGACGAGATCCAGCGTGGATACCCCGTCGGCCACCCACATGTGCGGCAGGCGAGATCCCGGCGACCCGTCGAGGTCGAGGGCGACGTCCTCGGTGGAGGGGAGTTCCGCGCCGCCGTACCGGTAGCCCATATGCACCACTGGCGCGTTGATCGCTCCCGCTGCCTTGCGCGCCGCCGCCATGTCTTTTCCCCAGTGCAGGGACGGATCGCCGAACCGCAGGCGCGCCTGCTCCATCGTCATGAGGGCCACCGGATGGCGTTCCGTGTGGTACGTCTCCAGCAACTCGGGCCCGGCCGCACCGCGCAGGACGTGCGCGAGTTTCCACGCCAGATTATGCGCGTCGGCGATGCCGGTGTTCAGCCCGAACGCGCCAAGCGGGGGGATCGCGTGCGCCGCGTCGCCCACCAGGAAAACCCGCCCGACGCAGAGCCGATCGGCCACCTGGCCGCGCCCCCGGAACCTCAGCACGCTGCGGATTTCCACCTCGATCGACGGGTCGCCGAGCGCGGTGCGGAGGAGGTCGGGCGTCGGCTCCGCGTCGAGGCGGGTGAGGAACACCCACTCGCGTTCACCGTCGACGGTCACCAAGAGGCCGGTCGCGTCCGGATGCTCGATATTGCACATGGCGAACGGCTCGCGCGGGCGCGGATCCGCATGGAACAGGACACTCGTTGTCTCCTGACCCATCACGCCTGGACCGGTGACGCCGATCCCGAGGATCTGCCGAACCCGGCTGCGCACACCGTCGGCCGCCACCAGATAGCGCGCCCGCACGACACGCCCGTCGGACAGGGTCGCGGTGACGCCGCCGGGGTCTTGCGCGAACGAGTCGAGCGCCACGCCGAACTCCACGTCGCCCGCCCTGGTGATCAGCACGCGATCGAGCCGGTTCTGTGCGCAGGTGCCGCGGATCCGGGCCGGTGTGTAGCTGAGCTCGACCGCGCTTTTCGCCTTCCACTCAGCGCTTTCGGTGAAGTCGGCCTCGGCGAGCGTGCGCCCTTTGATCTTCCCCGCCCGCAAGTCGACAGCGGCCTCGTTGACCGCTTGCTCCAGGCCGACCTCCCGCAGGATCTCCACCGACCGCGACCCGATGCCGGTGGCCCTTGGGTGGGGCGAGAGCGCCGGCTTCTCCTCGACGACGAGGGGCTTGACACCGTGGTGGCGCAACAACACCGCGAGCATCAGCCCGACGGATCCGCCGCCGACGATCAAAACTTCTGTGGGAACAGTGTGCCCGCTCATGGGCACACTGTACCCACTTCGCTAGACTCCCGTCCATGTCGCTGATCTGGGACCGCGAACCGTACCGGCCGAAAAGTCAGGCCCTGAGCGTGCAGCGCATAGTGGACGCGTCCATCGCCATCGCCGACGCCGAGGGCCTGGACGCGCTGTCGATGCGCCGCGTCGCCGCCGAGCTGTCGACCGGCACGACCACGCTCTACCGCTACGTGGACAGCCGCGACGACCTGCTGAACCTCATGGCCGATGCGGTACAGGACAGCCACGTGCCATTGACGGGAGACTGGCGCGCCGACCTCGAGGCGTACGCCCACCACGAGCGCGAACTGTGGCTACGGCACACCTGGCTCGCCCCGCTGCTGGCCAGCCGACCATCCCTCGGCCCCAACTGGCTGCGCGGCCTCGAACATGCCCTCGCCGCGGCCGCCCCGCTGACCTCCGATATCGCCGCCACCGCCTCGGCCGTCGGACTGATCAGGGACTACGTGCGCGGCGCGGTCATGCGCGAGCTCGCCGAGAAAGAGACCCAGCGGCGCACCGGTCAGACCGAGGACCAGTGGCGCGCCACCGTCGCCCCGTACTTACGCAAGGTCATCGAGAGCGGTGCGTATCCCCGGGTTTCGCAGATGACCAAGGCTGCCGACCGCAGCCCGGCCGAACAGTTCTCGTTCGGCTTGCGCCGCATCCTCACCGGGATCGCGGACTCTCAGCAGACGGCGAAGTGATCACGAAGGCACCGAGACCGATCTCACCCGAATCGGAAACCAGCTACGCGGCACACCACATTCAGCGCTATCGGACGTTCTGCGCCGCAGTCGATTTCGCGCGCAGAACGCCCGCCTCGCGCCACGAGAGGACGTTTGCGCGCACGAGGCCGCCGCACCGACATCGGCGATAAGTGGTTCAGTATCAATTCGGGGAGTTCCGTGGCAGGCCCATGGTTCTGGTCAGGAGCGTGTCCATGGTTCGGGCCGGCAGCAGTCGCTTCAGAGCGACGGCTACTCGTGCGTCGGTACCGACGAGGTAGCGCGGTCGGGGACGGCGCGTGGTGAGCACTCGCTCGACGACGGCGGCGACCCGCTCCGGTGCTCCGGCCCCGGCCTCTACCTTTTTGTTGAACTGAGTGGCGGCATCCATGGCCTGGCCGTAATGGCGCTCTGCCGTTTCGCCCATGATCGCGCGGTCTGTCTGCACCGTTGCCTCGGTTTTGGCCCGGTTCCGCGATCTGAAGCTACCTGGGTTGACCACGATGACGGGAACACCCCATGGCGCCAGTTCCTGACGCAGCGTGTCCGCGATCGCTTCAACGGCGAACTTCGAGGCGCTGTAGGCGCCGAGCAGGGGAGTGGCGACGAGTCCGGCGGTCGAACTGATCATGACGAGGCGTCCACGGCCAGCCCTGATCGCGGGCAAGAACGCCTGCGTCACGGCTAGGACCCCGACAACGTTGATCTCCAGCTGCTCGCGCAAACGATCGAGCGGTATGTGCTCCATGGGTCCGGAAAAGGTGACTCCAGCGTTGTTGATCAAGCCGCTCAGCGGCCCGACATCCGTCGCCGCCGCAGCCAGCTGCGCGGCGTCTGTGACGTCGAGCGCTACCGGCCGGATGCGCGGGTGGGCTGGCGCGTCGGCAATTCGCCGCACTCCAGCCACAACCTCATGCCCACCCTCCGCGAGTCTGACGGCAACCGCTCGACCGATGCCGCTGGAGGCACCCGTTATGAGGAATCTCATTCTTGACATGCGGCCACCAACATAAGAATTCGACTCCTTTATTCAGACGGCTCGAACCATAGAATTCGTTGTCGAGCAAGGGAACCGGCCAGCTGGTTGAATAGTTCCGCCGAGTGGCTGCCCGAGTCGGCTTCCGACGCAGACGCGCACACATCAGCATGTGCGTGTATTGAGTTCTTGTATCGTGCCGGAGGCCATGGACTCGACAGCAGTACTTGCCGACCCCCGCCGATGAGCCGGATCAGGCCAGCCGCTCGGCTGAAACACGCGACCTTTGCTTCCCTCTGTGCGGTGACGCGTCCTATTTTCAGGCTGTGCGTTTCGATATCGCGGACATTGTCAGCGGCCGTTTATCGAGCGCTTCCCGACGGCCACGCGGCCGCAGGCCCGTGCACGGAAAGCTGTCATCTACATGACCCGAATCTTTTCGACGTTCGTGCTCGTTCCCGGAGCGTGACAGGGCGGATGGTCTTGATAGCCGGTGGCCGCACGCCGCATGGCACGATGCGAGAAGGAGTACCGATGGTGTCCATCGAGATGCTGCCGACGGCGGCGGGCGATACCGCGCTGGTCGCGGAGCTTACCGACCTGGTGAATCGGGTGTACGAGGTGGCAGAAGAGGGACTGTGGTGTGACGGTGCAAGCCGCACAACGACATCCGAGCTGGCGGGGTTGATCACCGCAGGCCATGTCGCCGTTGCGCGCGATGCGGATCGCCGAATCGTTGGAGCCGCCTGTATTCGGCAATTGGCCGACGGCATCGGCGAATTCGGCATGCTGGTGTGCGCGCCCGAGCGGCGCGGCACCGGAATCGGCCGAGCCCTAGTCGATTTCGCCGAGCGCCACTGTGTCGAGCGAGGCGCGCGGACGGTGCAGCTGGAGCTACTGGTGCCCCGGAATTGGGCGCATCCGGTGAAGGAGTTCTTGCGCGGCTGGTATCTGCGGCTCGGGTACGTCCTCGAGCGTAAGGGCGGGCTGGAGGAGAGCTACCCACACCTGGTGCCGCTGCTCGCCACCCCGTGCGATTTCCTCATCTTCCACAAGCTGATGCGCTGACACTCGATGTCTCACGCGGCGTAGTCGCCCTGGAAGTCCACCCACACCTGGTGCCGGAGTCACCGCGCGACCCCGCCGAATACCCGACCTGCCCGTAGACCGATTAGGAACCCGCTCATGGCCGCGCAGTCGCCGTATCAGATAGAGCTAACCCGCGACGCCCTCTCGAACGTGCTCGCCGATTCCACACTGTCCCGCTTCGCCGCAGACGATCTCGCCGAACTCGTTGTCTTACAACGATGCTGCTGGGTTCCGGAGGCAGTGCTCAACAACATGCTCGACCTTCCGCCACTGCGCGAAACCCACGACGAGGTACTGGCGTGGGCTACCACGTCGATGACCCTGGTCGTGCGGCAACGCGGACGTCTCGTGGCTGCGGTACGCGGCCAGGTCGAAGGCAGTGACTGGCACGTCGGACGGCTCATGGTCGCGCCCGACCTGACCGGCCGGGGAGCCGGTTCCCAGCTACTGCGCCTGATCGAAACTCTCGCTCCACCGCACATCGAGCGATTCATCCTGTTCACCGGCGCCCGCAGCGAACGCAACATTCGCATGTATTACAACGCGGGCTACCGACTCCTGCCCACACCGGATCCCCTCCCGCCCAACCACATCAGCGGTGCGGTCCACATGGTGAAGCCCCGGCTCGCCGCCCGCCGCCAGCACCCGACCAGCCAGGTGCGCCCGGACTGACGACGATGAGGCGTTTCGGTCATCGTGGTGCGAGCCCAGATTGCCTGTTCGGCGGATTACGTTCTGCGAGAAGGGTGTCGGGTATAGATTGCAGTACGGGTGGCGGGCTATCGAGTGGTGATTCTCGGCGCGTGAACGGGAGGACAGGGGTGATCAGGCATGGATGAGATCGTGGTGACGTGTTCGTTTCCCGGCGTGGATCTCGCGACCGCCGACGACCTATGCGCTGATCTCTCGGACAGTCTCGGCGAAGCCGTGCCGGAGGCGGCGGCCACGCGGTCTCGCGACAATGAGCTGCATCAGGATCTCGGGACGATTCTGACGATCGTGTTGACCTCGCCGACCGCGGCGTTGCTGATCCGCGAGCTGTCCAGATGGGCGGCCCGCCGCTACGACGCGACCGTGCACCTGAGCCGTACCGATACCGGCGAGAGCGTGGATGTGACGGGACCGTTGACGGACCGTCACGAGCGAATACTGCAACAGTTCCTCGCCGGCGACGATCGGGCGTGACACGAACGACAGCGTGCACGATACCGACAAAACGGTTGCGATCATCTGTGGGGCGAGCAGCTGGCCGCGACTGGAACGGTTCACGCCCGCGAAGGCCTTCCGCAGAACCGCATTGGGGCTCAAGGACTATCTGACCAGCGAGACGGGCCTGCGGCTGGCCGATGACAACGTGCTCGACCTGTTCGACAGTGACTGCTCCGCAGTCGAGCATTTCGATCGGATCGAGGCGTTCCTGCGCGGACACATGCGGCGAACGCGCAGCAGGCACGGCCGAGGCATGCTCGTGCTCGTCACCTACATCGGGCACGGCGCGTTCTTCGAGGTGCAGCGGTTCTATTGCCTGCTGCTGCGCGACACCCACGAGCCCGCCCCGGTGGAGACCAGCCTGCGGGTCTCCGCGTTGTCTCGCACGCTGAAGAACACCGCACCAAAGAGCGCGAGAATCGTCATCCTCGACTCGTGTTTCGCGGCGCACGCGGTCAACGACTTCCAAAGCGACGTGCAACAAGTCGCGGACGCGAAGGTGGAGGAGGTCGTCGAGCAGGAGGTGGTGCTCGACGAGGCGTACGAAGCCACCGCCGCCGAGATCGACGAGGCTCTCGAGCAGGAGGTAGCGCGCGAGGACGGCTTCGGATCCGGTGGTGTCGCGTTGCTGTGCGCGTCCAGTTCGAAGGATCCCGCCCAACTGGCCAGCCAGGATTCCTTCACCCTGTTCGGCAGGGCGCTGCTCGACGTGCTGTGCAGCGGTGATCCGCAGCAGCCTGGGCCGATGAGCCTGCGCCAGATCTGTCGACTCATCATCAAGCGCCTGCAGCCGATAAAACACGCGCCGCAGCCGCAGGTGCATACGCCGGAACAGAACGGGCGTGACCTCGCCGACGAGCCGCTGTTCCCGAACCTCGGCGCTGGCCCGCTGAAACCGTTGCGGCCCGGCATGTCTGGGCGCAAGAAGCGGTTGATCGGCACCGCGGCAGGGCTGGTCGTTACGGCGGTGGTCGGCGCGGGCGCTGCCGTCGGCGTGACGACCATCGAGAACCACGCGGATTTCCTTCGCGCGCACTGCGATACCGACATCGAATCGCTGCACACCGCGGGCGACGAATGCATCGGACTGACCGACGGCGCGTACGACCTGTTCCAACCGGCCGACCGTGATCAGCGGGTCGAAGACCGAATCGGGTTGGTGGAGAAGACGATTCGGGATCAGAATCAGACGGCCGAGCAGCGACACCGCGACCACCCCGAGCGGCCCTATGTCACGCTGATCGATCTCGAGGCGCTCACCGCCCCCGAGGGTGGCACCGCGGCCGGGTTGACCGCCGAACGTGAAAGCCTGGAAGGTCTGGCCGTCGCGCAGAACCGCCAACTCGACGCCCCCGGTGCCACCGCGCCGATCGTGCGCGTCCTGATCGGCAACGCGGGACGCGATATGCACTACGGTCCCGAGGTCGCCGCGCAGGTGATCGACGCCGCGCACAAAGACCCGACCATTGTCGGGGTGATCGGCTTGAACCTGAGCAACGCCGCAACCAAGAACACCGTCGCCGAACTCAACGACGCGCACATCCCGACTGTCGCGACGACGTTGTCGTTCGACTATCTCGCCGACTGGATTCCGCTGTTCGTTCAGGTCGCGCCGCAGGACCGCAGCGAGGCCGCGACCGCGGCGGGCTTCGCCGCGCATTTGCCGACACCGAAGACGGCTCGCGTCTACTACTCGGGCGACCCGAACGACCTCTACAGCGCCAATTTGCGTGATGACGCGACCTATTGGTTCAAGCGATTGGGGTTCACCGTGCAGGCGACGGCTTTCACTCCGGCGGGTCAGGGCACCGAGTCCCAGCGGCCGGAACCCGGCGACCGATTGATCGGCGACGCCGGCGCGGCGGGCGCCGACAATTGCTCCGGCAGCGGCGTCGCCTTCTTCGCCGCCCGCGGCGTCCCCGATTTCGGCACCTTCCTCGACGGAGCGTCGAAATGCGGTGGCAACGACAAGACGGTCATCATCGGCGACGACGACGTGACAAGGCATGTCGCCGACACCGCCGCCAGGCGCCGAATCGCGGACGTGCCTTACTATTTCATGTCCTTCGCGCCGGCTCCGATCACCGACTCCGAGCCCGGCGCTGCCCCCGAGTTCTATGCTGATCTCGCGAACCTGTTCACCTTCGAGAACGATGACGAGCGCTCCCTGGACAGCCACGCCGCACTGACCTACGACGCCATGCAGGTGTATATCGCGGCGGTGGAACAGTTGCGCCGCACCATTTCCGGTGATGTCGGCCTGGTCGCGCTGTCCAGGCAGATCACCAAGATCGGGACCGTGCAAGGGGTTACGGGGACGTTCAACTATGGCGGGGATGTGCGCCCGAATGTGCCCAAGCACAAGCAGATTTCTGTGCTGCGCGTCGAAAACGGCAACGTAGTCCCGAAGATTCAAGCCTATTGTGGTGAATTCCCTAGCCGTGCACAGCTTCCCGATGCCTGGTGCCCCGGCGACGCCGACGAGAACCCGCAGACACCACCTAAGTAGCGCGTGCCACCGGTAGGTTTGCCCCTTCAGCCTCGGCGTACTTGACGGCAGCGGTGGTCGCGGTCTCGGCGCACCGAGGCTCTGAACCCGGGCGTCAGCGGCTGCGGGGTTGCGACACGCGCGCTATGTTTCGATCGGACCGGTACGCGGGTGTATCTGCCAGACTTCCTGGCCATGCGAATAATCAGAGCAGCCAGGACTCGTGCCGCCGCTGGTCTCGCTGCGGGGGTGCTGGTCTTCGGTCCAGCCGTGTGCCTACCTGCACCGGCCGCAGCCACCGTCGGCTCGACGTGCAACAGCAAATTACCGGCGCAAGCGCACGACACACTGGATCAGATCGACAGTGGCGGTCCTTTCTCGTTTCCCCAGGACGGCGACGTCTTCGCCAACAAGGGGCGTGTGCTTCCCAAGCAGGCCACGGGTTACTACCACGAATACACCGTCGTCACGCCCGGCTCGTCCGACAGAGGTTCGCGGCGCATCATCACCGGCCAAGCTACTCGAGAGGACTACTACACCACCGGCCGCGACAACTCGTTCGAAAAGATCGACTTCAGCTGCTGAACCGCGTCCGACTCTTGCTTGGATGTGTTGTCGGGCAATCGATCAGGGCTCCGGTCGGATCCGACGGAGTTACGGACCGACGGTGATCATGTGCCCTGGGTCGGCGGGGTTGTTCACCAAGAAGGTGGCTGACACCCTGTCCCATGAATCTCCCGTCGGGCAGGAGGCGTCACCGGTTGTCCGGTTCGGCACTTCATCGAGGACCGTCATCGACGGCAGCGACTTCAGGCCGCCGTTGTCGACGCTGTTGGTGTAGGTACCGGGCACCGTCACGGGTCCGTCCGGCGCGTATACGGTGGTGCAGTTCACCGATCCACTGGTTGTGATTGTCAGTCCCCCTTGGGGAATGACCAGCCCGGCGGCGATCGGTGACCCGTTCTGCGCCGCGATTCCCCAGTTGCCGGTGGTTGTTACCTTGACGGTGCGACCGGACTGGTCGGTGCTGCATCTGCCCAGGGTCAAGGGCCCGAGCGACACGGTTACCGGGCCGCTCGAGTTCTTGTTGTTCGGTGCTGGGGGAACGGAACCGCCGCTGGTCGTGCCGGTATAGCAATTGACGGTCGCGGCGCCGGTCCCGAAGACCACCGCGTTATAGTTCGCGGTTGCGACGCCGGCCCCGGCCGGGCTGACCGTGGTCGAGCTGTCGGCCTGTGCCGGACCGGCGCCGACCGCCATCGCGGCTGCGGTACAGCTCACCGCGATCAGGGCCGCCCGTGCGTAGCACATTGTTCTGAACATGACGAAACTCCTTCGAGCCAAAACGGCAGCGAGTCAACAACATTCCCGCGCGTAAGCCCGCATCACCTACTCCGCATCGACAACGAACTCTTCGACACGGCTCGTGATCTCGGACCGGCCGAAACCGGCGGCGCGGTGCGTTCGCGAATGGTCATCTTCGATAGATCGGTGCGGTAATCAGATCGGGGGTGTCACACCCCCTGATCGATCATCGACCGCCCTGGCATGTCCTGCAAAGCCCCAATAATGTTGGGGGTCACCAGTTCTCGAGAACAGTTGATAGAACCGGCATGCTCCGCTATACAGATTCCCGATCGGCGCCGGACGCACGCTGGTTGGTCAAGAGCGAGGCGCTGCGGGCAGGTCCCGCCCGGTCGGACGTAGTCCGTCGAGGAGCATGGTCACGTAGCGGCTGTTGGCAGCGGCGTCGCGGCCCGTCTTGTGCACGATGGCCAGTGCCATCCAGACCACCGCCGTCATATCGTCGGTGGTCAGATCCGAACGCACCACACCCGCGTCCCTGGCGCGGCCGAGCACTCGTTCTTTGGCGGCCGCGTAGGCGTCCCTGGTGTCGATATCGAACACCGCGTGCTCTTTTGCCAGTGCGGTCAGCACCGGATGAGCGGCGAACGCATCGATGGTGGCGGTCAGTGTCGCGACGAGATCTGCCCAGGGATCCGCCCCGTCCTCGACGATCGCCGCGACGACCTCGGCGGCGAAGACATGCTCGGCGGCGGCCTTGATGAGTTCCTCGCGGGTCCCGAAACGCCGGTAGAGCGTCGCGATTCCCACGCCCGCCCTGCGCGCGATGTCGTCCAGTGAGACCCCGGGACCGTCCTCTTCGAAGGCGATGGCGGCGGCGGTCACAATCCGCAGGTGGTTGCGCGCCGCATCGGATCGCAGGCCGGGCACGCTACTGGCGGACATGGGCTCACGCTACCGCGCAAGGTCACCGCGGGGCGAAGCTCACCACCGCACCTTCAGCGACTCCGCGCCGTAAACGAGGTTCAGTTCCCGGAACGGGACCTCGGACAGGTCCTCGTCCAGCGCCAGGTGCGGAAAGCGACGCAGCAACGCCGGGAACGCGATCCGCATCTCCATCCGCGCCAGCGGCGCTCCGAGGCAGTGATGCACACCGTGACCGAATGCCAGGTGACCCGGCGCACCGCGGCTGACATCGAAGGTGTCCGGCGCGTGGATGAAGCGGGGATCGTGATTACCGGCAGGCAGGGACAGGATCACCAGATGCCCCGCCGGAATGACCACGCCGCCGACCTCGACCTCGCACGTGGTGATCCGCGCGATCGCGTGCTGCACTACCGACAAGTACCGCAGCAGTTCCTCGATGGCCGGTCCGAGGGCGTCGGGGTCGTCTCGGACGGCGGCCAGTTGCCCGGGGTGTTGCAGCAGCGCAATAGTGCCAAGGCTCAACATATTCGACGTTGTCTCATGTCCGGCCAGCAACAGCAGTACACCGATACCGACGAGTTCGTAGTCGCTGACCTCGGTGCCGTGCTCGCGAACCAGCATGCCGAGCATGTCCTCGCCCGGCTCGCGCCGCGCCCGCTGAACCAGCGTCATCATGTACTCGCGGCTCGCATGGTTCTCGGCGAAGCGCTCGGCGGGCGGGATTCTGAAATTGAGCAGGCGCGACGAACGCCGCTGAAAGTCTGCGCGGTCCTCGTATGGGACACCGAGCAATTCGCAGATCACCAGCGACGGGATCGGCAGCGCGAAACTGGAAACAAGGTCGGCGGGCGCGCCCGCCTGTTCCATCGCGTCCAGGTGCTGGTCGACGATTTCGGCAATCCGCGGCTCCAGGCGCCTCATCCGCCGGACGGTGAACTCGGAGGTGAGCATGCGGCGCAGCCGCAGATGTTCGGGGGGATCGATGCCAAGCAGATTCCCGGCGGTGGACTGTGCGTGCTCATCATCGGCAACCGCCGGGGCACCGGCGAACCAGCCCGGCGGCTTGCGATTGGAGAACCGCTCTGGGGCCGCCAGCGCCGCCTTGACGTCGTCGTAACGGGTCACCAGGTAGGCCGGCATTCCCAGCGCGGTGTCGATCTTCTGCACGCCGACCGACTCACGGGCTGCACCGAGCGCCGGACTCGGATCGAGGACAACGCGCCGCATGTACAGCGGCACTTCAGGTACCTGCGTCATGACAGCCAGCCTACGTCCAAAACGATAGCATTACTACCAGTTTGGGCGTTCGATGGCGCAGCGGTAGTGCCGGCCGTCGGCGTCCTCCAGCAAATGGCCGACATCCGACGAACTCGAAACGCTGGCAGCCGTTTCCGTCGACCGACACCGTATACTGCTGTGCCGCTGTATGTTTCAGTCGAATATCGTGCTGGGTTCGTCGGTGATTTGGACCTGAATCAGGTGCGGACCGGGGGTGCCGAAGGCTTGTTTCAGCGCGTCGGCGAGTTCGCTGGTGGTGGTGACGGTGCGGGCGGGGACGCCGTAACCGGTGGCGATGTCGGTGAAGTCGATGCCGGGCAGGTTCAAGCCGGGTAGTCCGTCGGCGTCGAGCCAGGTGCCGTAGTCCTTGAGGACTTGGTAGGCGCCGTTGTGCACGATGAGGTAGGTGATGTCGAGGTTGTGCTGGGCGGCGTTCCACAGGCCGGTGATGCTGTAGTTGGCCGAGCCGTCGCCGATGAGCGCTAGCACGGGCCGGTTCGGTTGGGCCAGTGCGACTCCGGCCGCCGCGGGTAGCCCGTAGCCAAGGGCACTGGCAGCGCCGCAGAAGAAGCTGTTGGGCTCGGTGATCGGCAGTCTGTCCCACCACGCGCCGAGTGACGGCGCTTCGTACACCCACGCGGCGTTCTCCGGATGGTGTTCGGCGAGTACTTGGAGGAACTGAACCTCGCTGACCGTATCTGTGTGCTGCGCCGAGATATCAACCGGCGCAGGTCGTTTCATCGGTGCGGGCAGTGGCCGGGTGGTGGTGACCCAGTCGGCGAGCTGAGTTAGCGCTTCGGCGGGGTCGCCGATGATGGCGTTGCCGAGTGGTGCGCGTGCGGCTTGGTCGGGGTCGGGTGTGACGAGGGTCAGTTCGGTGCCTTCGCGCAGGTATCGTCCCGGTTCCCAGGCGTGGTAAGGCAGCACCGCGCCGCCTACCCAGGCGACAAAGTCGTAGGGGGCCAGTTGATCTCGGACCTGGCCGATACTCGCGCCGAGGGTGCCTTGGTAGCAGGGGTGCTTGGTCGGGAAGGAGATCCTCGGGTATTCGTATGTCCCGAATTTGACTGGTAGTCCCGCTTTTTCGGCGAGGCGTACGGCGGCGTCCCAGCCGCCGTAGGCGTCCACGTCGGGTCCGAGGACCAGAACGGGATGCTCGGCGGTGTCCAGCCGCCGGGCGAGTTCACGCAGCGCCGCGCGCTCGGCTACGGGCCGTCCTGCCACTTGGCGGCCCAAAAGGTAGGGCAGGTTGCCGGTGTCGGCGGGTTCGTTCCAATCCGACAGCGGCACAGAGAGATACACCGGCCCGGTCGGCGCGGTCGTCGCGCAGGCGACCGCTCGGGCCAGGGCGGCCGGAACCGCTTGCGGTGACGGAGCTTCGAAGCTCCATTTGACCAGCGGTCGCGGCAGAGTTGTCGCATCGTGGTTGGTGAGCATGCCCTGCAAGGTGATCAGTGGGCGGTACTGCTGGCCGCTGATCAGCACAAGTGGCGTTCCCGCTTGCCAAGAGTTCACGAGGTTGCCCATCGCCTGGCCAACACCCGCCGCCGAGTGCAGGCTGACCAGCGCTGGTTTTCCCGTGGATTGGACGTAGCCGTCGGCCATCGCGAGACCGGCGCCCTCCTGGAGGGCGAGGATGTAACGGAAATCGTCTGGGAACTCTTGCAGGAACGGCAATTCATTCGATCCTGGATTGCCGAAAAAGGTGGTGACTCCCAGCGATCGCAGGACCTCGTAGGAAGCTTCTCGTACCGTCGTCATGCTGCTTTCCTTCCTCAGCGTGTTCGGCGTTCCATGGCGAAGACGAATGATTCGTAGTGACCGCCGATTCCGTGTTCGAGCCCGATTTCGCAGGTTCGGTTGTTGCACAGGTAGGCGTCGAAGTGCTGGCCGGCGAGTTCGTCGGCCTCGTCGCGGGTGGCCGCCTCGGTGAGTTCGGGGTGCAGGAAGCCGCGGTCCCCGGCGAAGGCACAGCAGGTGGCATTCGCGGGGACGACCACTTCCTCGGCGAGCGCGGCGCCGATCTCGGTGAGTGTGCCGTCGATGCCGAGGTGGCGGGTCGAGCAGGTGGGGTGCACCGCGACCCGGTCCAGTTTCTCGACGGTGAGATTGGGCAGCAGTTGCTGCTTGGTCCAGGTGGTGGCGTCCATGACCGTCATCGCGGCCCGGTGGGCCGCGTTGTCCGGGGTGAGGTAGTCGGTGATCTCGTCGAGCACGCCAAGGGTGCAGGAGGCGGCGTCGATGACGACCGGTAAGGCGCCGGAATCGGACCAGCGCCACAGGTTTTCGACAATCTTGTTGGCCATGTAGGTGTTGCCGTCCTGATAGCCCTTGGAGTGCCAGACCGTGGCGCAGCAGCTGCCGCGCACATCGTCGGGGATCCACAGCGGCATCCCGGCGCGGGCGGAGAGCGTGACCAGAGCCGCGGGCAGGCTCAGGTCATGCCGATCCTGTTGGCTGCGGCCGAAGATGCGGTTGATGCAGGCGGGGAAGTAGACCGCAGCGGCACCGCCGCGCTCGGTCCGCGGCAGCTTCGCCGGTGCCGCGGCAGGCATTTCGCGCATCCAGCGGGGCATCAGCTCCGTGCTGACGACTCGCCGCAGCAGGCCGGTGATGGCCGTCATCGCGGTGGCGCCCAGCAGGTGACCCATGCGCACCGCCACCCGAGCCATCCGCTCGACCGTGCCCCAGCGCTCGGCAACCAGCAGCGCTATTTTCTCTTCTCGCGCAGTGTGTTCGGTGTGGCGGAAGGCTTTCATCATGGTGCCGGTGTCGATGTCGACCGGGCAGACGATCGAGCAACTGCCGTCTCCTGCACAGGTTTCCACCGCGTCGTACTCGTATTGCTCGAGCAGCGTGCGCCGCAACGGCGTATCGCCGCCCTGGCGCGCTATTTCGCGGCGCACGACGATGCGTTGACGGGGAGTGGTGGTGAGATGGCGGCTGGGACAGACGTGTTCGCAGAAACCGCATTCGATGCAGTGCTCGATCGTGTCTTCCACCCGCGGTATCGATTGCAGGTGTTTCATGTGCACGTTGCGGTCGCGGGTGAGCAGCACATCCGGGGCGAGCACCCCGTGCGGGTCGAACAGTTTCTTGATCCGCCACATGAGATCGGTTGCCTTGTCACCCCATTCGATCGGCAGGAACGGCGCCATATTGCGGCCGCTGCCGTGTTCGGCCTTGAGGGAACCGTCGTATTTCCCGACGATGAGCTCGACCAGCTCCGCCATGAACTTCGCGTAGTTGTTCTTTCCCTCGTCGGTGCCGAAGTCGACCATCAGCGAGAAGTGGAAGTTGCCGGCCGAGGCATGCCCCTGCAGGGAGGGGTCGTAGCCGTGGTTGTCCAGCAGGGCGACAAGGTCTTTCGCTGCGTCGGCGACCCGGGCGGGCGGCACGCAAACGTCCTCGGTAAGCATGGTGGCGCCGACGGGGCGCTGCATCCCCACCAAACCGCCCAGCGCTTCACGGATCTCCCAATATGCGGCGATCTCGGCCGGGTCGCGGGTGAAGCCACCGGCCTCGGTGAGCGAGCAGTCGGTGAGCACGGCCGCCACCGCCGACAAAGCCGCATCCAGCGCCGCCTCGTCAGTGGCGCGCACCTCCACCAGCAGTGTCGCCGAATCCGGATCCAGTTCGGCCCAGGCCGGATTCGCGGAGGGCAACTGCGCGCACGCGCGCAGGGTGCGGCCGTCCAGCAGTTCGGCGATCTGGGCACCGGCTGCGGTGAACTTCGGCACCGCCTCGGCGGCGTGGGTGAGGGTGTCGAAGTGCAGAAAGGCCGTGGCGCGTGCGGGCAGCAGCGGCACCGTGTCGAAGACGGCCTCGGCGACGAATCCCAGTGTGCCTTGGGAACACACCATCAGCCGGGTGAGGATCTGCGCCGGTGTCGCGCCGATCAGGAAGCCGTCGAGCCGATATCCGCTGGCATTCTTGATGCTGAACTTGCGGCGGATGCGGTCCGCGAGCTCGGCATCGGCCTCGATCTCGGCCTTGATCCGCATCAGCCCCGCCGCCAACTCCGGCTCTGCGGTCGCGAGCGCCTCATCGGCATCGTCGGCGCCGGTGTCGACGATCGTCCCCGATGGCAGCACCACCGTGACCGAACGCATTGTGGCCGAGGCGGTTTGGGTCACGCCCGCCGCGAAACCGGACGAGTTGTTGGCGATCACGCCACCCACCGTGCACGCATGGCCACTGGCCGGATCGGGCCCCAACCGGGTCCCGTGCCGCGCGAGAGCCACGTTGGCCATGGCAAGGATGGTGCCCGGGCGCACCCGGACCCGTCGACCCTTGTCCGCCACGATCGTGCCGGCCCAGCCGCGGCGCACATCGACCAGGATGTCGTCGCCTGCCGCCTGGCCGTTCGGGCTGGTGCCCGCCGCCCGGAAGGTCACCGTGTGCCTGTGCTCGCGGGCGTATGCCATTACCGCGGCGACCTCCTGCGGTGTCCGCGGATTCACCACCACCTTCGGAATCAAACGGTAAGGGCTGTAATCACTGGCATACCGCACTAGATCAATCGCCCGCGCATGCACTTTGTCCGCATCGAGCAACGCCGCCAAATCAGCCTGCAACGACGCGGGAGAACCCTCGGCCAACTCCGCAGGCGCGGCGTCGGCACAGCCGCCGGGCGAATCCAGCAGCGCGGGCGCATGGAGAAGTGGTTGCCACAACTTCACGGTCAGCTCCTTCGATGCAACGAACCGGTCAACGAATGCCGAATATGGGCTGAAAGCCGATCTTTGATCTGGTGGCCGCGCGTCAGCGCTGCGGCGCCGATGGCTCGTCTGATACCGGGATGCTGAGTTTGTGGTGGAACAGGTTGTCGGGGTCGTATTTGCTTTTGACCGCTTTGAGCTGCGGCAGGTGTCGGCCGTAGTAGCTGTCGAACATGTCACGGCCTTGGTCGCCTTCGGCGTAGTCGTCGTCGCCGATGTAGCCGCCGGTGGTGTACGGATAGAAGATCTCGTAGGCCTGGTTGAGCCACTGTTCGTAGTTCTTGCCGGTCGCTTCCATTGTGGCGATGTCACCCGCGTCGCTGAGTGGCACCCAGCACGACATCCCCATCAGCCACGGGCAGTCGCGGTTCTTGATGGCGGTGGCTTCGGCCGGAAGTCCGGAATTCGGGTCAAGGCCCAGTATCTGAATCCGTAGTCCTTCCGTGGGTTGGGTGATGGCGAATTCGGCCAGGGTTTCGATGAATTCGTCGGTGAACGGTTCGGGGACGAATCCGGCCTTGATCTTCATGTAGCGCAGGTGCTCTCGGCGTTCGCGCCGGACATCGCTGAGGTCGGGGTAGTACGGCGCGGAGGTGTCCTCGAGGCCTTGGATCCGCATGGTTTCCACGTAGTCGGCCGGTTGGATGTCGAATTGGTCGGTGGGCGGGAGCTTTTCGCGCATGTCCGCGACGAGCGCGTCGCGTTCGGCCGCGGTTTCGGTGGCCAGGGAGCCGAGGATTTCCAGGTTCCCGCGCCAGATGACGATCATCGGATTGAACGCGGGCGGCGCGGTGAGTGAGTACTCCTGCATCGCCTTGAATGTGGACGCGAACGACGCGGCGTCGGTCATCGGGTATTTGATGAAGAAGTTCGCGGGTGCGGCGGGGGCTTTGTTCAATTGGACGGTGAGGCTGGTGATGACGCCGAACGAGCCGGTACCGCTGCCGCGGATCGCCCAGAACAGATCCGCGTTGGTGTGCTCGTCCACGGTGACCGCGGATCCATCGGCCAGCACCATCTCGGCCCGCAATAGACGATCGGTGAGAATGCCGTAGGTGCGTGAGTAGTGGCCGTAGCCGCCGCACTGGATTTGACCGCCCATGCCGACAGCGATGCATTCGCCGGTGGGCAGCATCAGCCCGCCCTGTTCGAAGGCCGCCACCATCAGGTTGCCGGTGAGGGTGCCACCGCCGACGGTCGCGGTCTGCGCGTCGCGGTCGATGGTGATGTCGTTCATCTCGACCATGTCGATCACCACCGCGTGACCGTCTCGGCCGCCGAGGCTGGCGCCTTCGAAGGAATGCCCACCCGAGCGGATGGCCAACTGCGTGACGCCGGCCTCGCGAGCGCAGCGGATGATTTCTTGCACCTCCGCGGTCGAACGCGGGGCTACCACGCCGACCGGCTGCGCGGGTGCCAGGTAGTTCCAGCTCGCGGTCGCCTCGTCGAACGTGGCGTCCTGCGGGAATGACACCGGAGTCGAGGGAAGCCGATCGTGTACCAAATCCTGGAAGCTCCGCTGTGCCGAGGGCTGGTGCCGGTGGAGCAGCTTTGCGATGTCGCTCATAGCAATCTCCTCTCGATTTACATCAAATTTAATGTAAATTGTATAGTAGCTGAAGAGTTGCGAAGAAGGGGATGTGATCATGGTCGCGCACGGAAAGTCTGCAGATACTGAACATATGAGCAGGTGGGAAGCCGATGAGATGATGGCGTGGTGGTCGTTGGTGTTCACCAGCCGATTACTGCTCGACCGCCTCGATACCGACCTTAGGCGTGGGCACGGACTGACACTGGACGAATACGGGATCTTGGTCGCGTTGGAGGCGGCACCGGATCTCCGCGTGCGGATGAACGAACTGGCCGAGGCGGCCTTGCTTTCCCAGAGCAGGCTGTCCCAGCAGATCAAGCGCATGCAGGCACGCGGCCTGGTCGACCGGCAGCGGGCCGAGGCCGACAAACGAGGCGTCGAGGTCGTGCTCACCGAGACAGGCCACGAACTGCTGCGTGCCGTCACCCCCGAACACATCGACCGGGTACGCCGCTACTTCCTGCAACACCTGAGCGCCGACGACCGCGTCGCCCTGGCCTCGAGCCTGCGACCGGCGCTTGCTTCCCTGGCAACCTCCCCGGCCCTGATTCGCATGCTCAGACCAGTCCTGCACGGCTAGGGCTTGTTTCATAAGTCGGGGCATCGGAGCCACTGGTTGATGGCGGCGATGTGGATCGTGGCCAGGTAGCGGACGGCGAGTTTGTCGTATCTGGTTGCGACAGCACGGTGTTGCTTGAGCTGGTTGATGCCGCGTTCGACAGCGTTGCGGTTTCGGTAAGCCTCGGAGTCGAAGGCCGGTGCCCGACCGCCGGCCGAGCCGCGGTTACGGCGGTGAGCCACCTGGTCACCCGGGATTGCGATGGTGGCTTTGATCCCGCGTTGGCGCAGGTAGGCGCGGTTGGCGCGGGAGGAGTAGGCCTTATCGGCCAGGACCCGATCTGGTCGGACCCGCGCCCTGCCCAGTCCGAGGCGTGGCACTCGGATCGAGGCGAGCACGGCGGCGAAATGCGGGCTGTCACCGGCTTGGCCGCCGGTCAGTAGCAACGCCAGAGGCCGTAGGCCCTGCTCACAGGCCAGGTGCAGTTTCGTGGTCCATCCGCCACGCGAGCGACCCAGCGCGTGGTCGGCGGGTTCGACTTCGACCCCGCCGGGTGGATGTTTCTGCCCGTCGCCGTCGCGGCGGGCGCCAGCGGCGTGCTGGTGGGCCCGCATGATGGTGGAGTCCACACTGATCTGCCAGATGATCGCGCCGACAGCATCAGCGAAGGCCTGCAACATTTTCAGGATCAAGGCCCACCTCCCGCCACGCTGCCAGCGCCGGAACAGCCCATAGATCG
Source organism: Nocardia sp. NBC_01499 (assembly GCF_045040275.1). Classification (NCBI taxonomy): domain Bacteria; kingdom Bacillati; phylum Actinomycetota; class Actinomycetes; order Mycobacteriales; family Nocardiaceae; genus Nocardia; species Nocardia sp. NBC_01499. The sequence goes on from NZ_CP109426.1 coordinate 9,866,798, forward strand.
TCTGCCACTGCCCATACCGCACCGGCACATCCCGCCACGGCGTGCCGGTGCGGGTCCGCCACCGGATCCCGTCGATGAGCTGCCGTTTCGTCCACTTCGGCGGACGGCCCGCCTTCACACCACGGGGCAGCAACGGCTCCAACCGCGCCCACTGGGCATCGGTCAGATCCGCACGCCCCGCGACCGATACGCTGGTCACGAGGTCTCCGGTATTCAAGGTTTTGCTTGGTCGCTAAACCCCTTTACCGGAGACCTCCCTCGCATCAGGTCACCAACACGCCAACCACCGCAACAACTTTCAGCTCATCTGCGCTGCCCCAGCACTTATGAAACAGGCCCTAGCTCACCCATGCTCCGCCTCGACGATCGGAAAGGAACGACATGACGAACTTCGCGGATTACACCGAACTAGAGGACAAGGCGCGCACCACGATGGCGGCCGATATCTGGTCGTATGTCTCGCACGGGGCGGGCGATGAATTCACCCAGTCCAACAATGTGGCCGCATTTCGGAAACTCGGTGTGCTGCCCCGCATGCTGCGCGCGAGCGAACACCGTGATCTGTCGGTCGAGTTGTGCGGCATGAGCCTGGCGACGCCACTTTTCCTGGCCCCGGTCGGCGTGATCGGGTTGTGCGATCCACAGGGGCACGGTGAGGTCGCGACCGCTCAGGCCGCGGCCCGCACCGGGGTACCCATGATGGCGTCCACCATGGCCGTCGACCCGCTCGAAACCGTCGCCGCACATTTCGGCGACACCCCGGGCATATTCCAGCTCTATACCCCGACCGATCGCGACCTGGCGCAAAGCCTGGTACAACGCGCCGAAACCGCCGGTTTCCGAGCGCTGGTGGTAACCCTGGACTGCTGGCACACCGGCTGGCGACCCCGCGACCCCTCGCTGACCAACTCACCCCGGCTGCGCAGCGAGTGCCTGGCGAACTATCTCACCGATCCGGTGTTTCAGCAGCTGCTGCCGAAATCACCCGAGGAAGATCCTTCGGCCGCGATGGACACCTGGAACTCGATCTTCGGCAACCGCCTCACCTGGGACGACCTGCCCTGGCTCCGCTCGCTCACCGATCTTCCGTTGATTCTCAAAGGAATCGGTCACCCCGACGACGTCCGGCGCGCCAAAGACGCGGGCGTGGACGCCATCTATTGCTCCAATCACGGTGGCAGACAAGCCAATGGCGGGCTAGCCGCCATCGATCTGTTGCCCGGCGTCGTCGCGGCCGCCGCCGGAACGCCGGTGCTTTTCGACTCCGGTATCCGCTCCGGGGCCGACGTCGTCAAGGCCCTCGCCCTCGGCGCGACCGCCGTCGGCATCGGCCGCCCCTACATCTACGGCCTCGCCTGCGGCGGTTCTGACGGCATAGTCAGTGTGCTTGACGCGCTCCTACAAGAAACAGACCTGCTCATGGGCCTCGACGGCTACCCAGCCATCGCCGAGCTCACCCCCGCGGCGATCTTGCCGACCGGATAGCCCGTTCGTCACTGTTCAGCGCTTGCCGAAGAGGCCCGAGACCTAGGTCGAAGGGCGGGATCACCTCTCTGCTGGCCAACGTGTCCGGATGATCCGGTCCCAGCATCGGCGGGTGTGACCGTAATGTCTTGCGCGACAAGCTGAGCCGTCCCCTATCTAGCCGACGCGCGCTTGATGAGAACGGAACGCCGATGGGGCCGAGGTGGTTACGCTACTGATCGGAACCGTCTGCTGGGTGGTCCGTTTCAACGAATGACGATCAGGCTCGAGGGAGGAAGCTATGCGGTTGTACAAGACGAGCTCGATATACGGCAAGGGCGCTGCTATCGGCGTAGCGGCAGCGATGTTCTGTCTGCTTTCTGCGGAAAGTGCAGTAGCTCAACCTGTTTCGGCGACAGTCCTGCCGATTGCGCACACCGAGTTGTCGAACCCGAAGAGGATCGAGGCGGCCGCTTACAACCAGGCACGGAACATCCTGGCAAGGGCGGGTAGCCAGACGGCTGCTAGATCGCAGCCTGTTCACGGAACGACTAAGGTGCCGGTCGGCCAGGGGACCAGTCTGCTGGCTGCCGCTCGCGACGAGTTCCGGCGGACGGACCGGAATCTTCCGTCGGAGGACAAGCAGTCCGGCATGTCGATTCCGCACTACAACGCCATCAACGACGCGGCCCGGGTAATGGGCATCGACAGTTGGTGACACAACCCACCCGCGGCGCACCCTGACCGATGGTTCGGAACCGCGACGCGCCCGGGTCTGGAGGGCCTCGCGCCTGATGAGCAGATCCGGGCAACGTTGTGTAATCGGCGTGTGCGCGCACTGAAACGGCCCGAGTTCACTCGGGCCGTTGGTCTTTTGCGGGGTGCTGTCGACCGCGCTGCACATTCTGAGTTGAGGGAACGACCCGATGGGTGGGTTTCCGGCCGCCCGGCGGGTAGGTCGAACCAGCTGCGGGGGAGGCGAGTTCACTCCATGGGCGGTCTGCGGTCGATCAGTCCGCGGTGGGGTTGGTGGATGTCCGGTTGTCGAGTGCGTGTTGGAGGTCGGTGTTGAGGCGTTGGGCTTCGGCGAGTTGGTCTTCGAGGATGACGATGCGGCAGGCCGCTTCGAGGGTGTTGCCGGTGTCGACGAGTTCGCGGACGCGCCCGGCGATGCGTAGTTGGTAGCGGGAGTAGCGGCGGCGTCCGCCGGAGGAGCGTTGCGGTGCCAGTAGTTTCGCGGCGTCGAGACCGCGCAGAAACGCTTGGGTGACGCCGAGTATTTCCGCGGCGCGGCCCATGCTGTAGGCGGGATAGGTGTCGTCGTCGAGTTTGTCGGCGGTGCCGGCGTCGTCGGCGGAGTCGGGGTTCGGTTGCTGCACAGCGCCTCTCGGGTTCAACGTTGGCAGGCCCCGACGCGTGTGCGCATCGCGCTGTGCCGGCGACAGCACCGCCGAGATTGCCCTCGGCGGCGCGCCAGGCGGATTCACCCCGGATGTCGGAAGTGCTCAGATGAATGCGGTCACCGTGCCGCGGATGCCGAAGAGGGACTTGCCGTAGGCGTCCGAGGCGATATCGGAGCGCAGGCCCCCGTGCCGGCTGCCGGTCTCACTGTCGCGCCAGATCCGTTGCAGCGGGTTCGATTCGCCGAAGCTCGAGGCGCCCTGTGCGGAGCACACCAGGCGGATCGCCTCCCGCGCGTTGGCTGCGGCGACCGCGGCGTCCATCCGGATCCTGGCCCTGGCGTCGTAGTCCGGCAGGATCCCGTGGTGCGCGGCCTCGTCGATGTCCGCCGCCGCGCGGTAGGCGTGCAGCTGGGCGGAGTCGACCAGGGACGCGGCCTGTGCGGCGGCCTGCTGGATGAACGGGGCTTCGGCCTGGATGTCGTAGAACGTCTGGGTCAGCGACCGCTGTGGTGCCTTCTCCCGCAGGATTTCGACGGCGGCCTCGGCAAGTCCCAGCTGGGGCCCCGCCAGCACGAGCGTGGCGACCGGCACGAATGCCGACCGGTAGAGCGCTTCCTCGGTGTATGGGGTGGCGTAGTGACCTTCGACCGCGTCCTTCGTGGAGTGGAAACGGTGGGCTGGAACGAAGATGTCCTTGCCGACCAGCGTGTTCGATGCGGTTCCTCGCATCCCGACGACAAACCAGGTGTCCTCGACGGTCAGCTCCGACATCGGCACGAGCACCAGCCCGGTGGCATCGGTGGTGCCTTCCGCGTCCGGCCGCTGCACTCCGAGCAGCGCCCAGTCCGCGTGCGCGCTGCCGGAAGCAGGCGCCCACCGGCCGCTGACGAGGTATCCACCGTCGGCTGCCGCCGCGGTCCCGGAGGGGGCGAGGATGCCAGCGACGCGGGATTGCGGGGTGTCGGCCCAGACGTCGTCCTGCGCCTTGGCGGGAAAGAGCCCGACGAACCAGGAGTTGACGTTGAGCAGCGTGGTGATCCAGGAGGTCGAGCCGCAGGCCCGGCCGACCTCGCGGCTGACCTCGAGCAGCGTGCGGAGGTCGGTCTGCAGGCCGCCGTAGCGAGCGGGCCGCAGCAGGGAGAGCAGGCCGCTCTCGGCCAGCGCGGCGACGTTCGCCGCTGGCACGTTGCGCTCGCGGTCGGTCTGGTCGGCGTTGCTGGCGATCAGCGTCCGCAGCTTGGCGGCGCGCTCGACGAGTTCGGCGCGCAGCTCGCGGGCTTCGTCGGTGACGTGCGGTGCGTCCAGGGCGATGCTCATTGTTTGCGCTCTTTCGGGTAGTGGTGCGGGGTCAGCTGGCGAGGTCGAGGGCGGAATGTGTGCCGAAGACCCGGCGCGCGTAGATCAGCGGAGCGGTCGTGGTCGACGCGGCTTCTTCGGCACGCACGACGAGTAGTACGTGGTCGCCGCCTTCGACGTGCGCGCCGGAAGCGTTCCGGCATCACCTATAAGACCGTGGGGAAGGCAGGGGCCTCTTGGTCTGCGAGCGCAAGACTGCGCCGCGACGTTGCGCGCGGCTGCCTTGCCCGCGCTCAGCGCAGGACCGCGTCACCAAGCTCTTCGGCAAGCTCCAAGGCGGTCCGCAGTGCGAAAGGGCGTTCGTCCACTGCGCGTTCGAGTATTTCTTGTGCCCGCCGTACGCGATAGGTGACGGTGCCGCGAGCGATGTGCAGGCGCTGGGCCACGGTCACCAAGCTGCGCTCGGCGTCGAGGTACTGCCGCAAGGTTGTTCGCAGGGTCGCCATCGTCTCGGTGCGTTCGGCTAGCGCGCCGAGTTCGCGACGCACGAGTTCGCCGGCGGCCGTCAGGTCGGCGGTCAGCAGCGCCGCGACGGCGACGTCGGCGTAGGCAGTCGACTCGCGTGGTTGTTGTCCGGCCTCGCGGCGCAGGTGTTCGAATCGTTCCGTCCGTTCGGCTTCGGCGTGCGAGCGGCGGAAACCGTCGACACCGTTGGCGGGAAGGCCGATGCCGACGTGCAGTCCGTGCTGTGGCTGGAGGTCGGGGGCCAGCGCGCGGGCGTCCGCTGAACCGGCCATCGGTGCACGCACGGCGCCCCACGCCCACACCTGGCCGGACGCCATCGGCACCACCAGCGTCGCGGTCGCGCCGTGTGAGCGCAGCAGCTCGGTCGCGGCCGTCTGCAGCGCGGGGTTCGCGGAGGGCGAGTCCGACCACAGGACGACAGCCACGTGCGTGCGGTCGAGGTCGTACCCGAGGGTGCGTGCAGCCTGCTCGGTGTCCGCGGGTGGACTGTCGGAAAGCAGTGCGCGAACGACACCGGCGCGCGCGGCAGCCGTGCTGACACTCCACGCGGCGTGTTCGGTGAGGTATTCCCGGATCATCGCGTCGGCGAGCTTGTCGATGCGGTCGAACAGTGCTTGCGTGACCGCCGCGAGTTCTTCGATGGCCGCGGCCGGATCGAGGAGTTCGGCGCAGGCACGGTGGAACGCCTCGGTCGTCCGCGCGTGCGCGATGCGCAGCCCGCGCAACACATGCGCGAGCGGGATGCCCCGGTGGACATGCTCGCGCATCCCATCCGCCGTTGGCTCGCTGATCGGCGGGGGCTCCCCGGACTGTTCGAAGAGGGAGGCAAGTACCTGCACGGCGGACGCCTCGGTGCCGCGGCGGAGCCGTTCGCGGGCCCCGGCGCCGCCACCGAGGGACGGCACCTCCGCGAGGATCTGTACCGCGACTTCGCCGCCAAGCTCGATTGCCCAGCGCACCGGATCCTCCCCGACGAGCGCGATGGTCTCCTCGATGATCGGCCACGGGCACGCCGCTTGCGCGAAATCGACCGCACCATGCGGCCTCAGCTCCTTGACCTAGGCCCGCGTTACTGCCCGCCCTCCTGATCGTGGTGACCGTTGATCGGCGGTATTGCCCACTGCGTCAACAAGATCCGATCCGTCCGCACAATCGGCTCGATCTCGATACGTTCACCCGCCTGGCAGGATGATGACGCGGGCACATCTACCGGTCATACGTATCCGGGTGGTGACGGCACACGACACCACGACCGCGAGAATGAGTTCCCTCACCCAGCCGACGCTAACGGACGTGGGCAGTGGCTACACCCGCACCACATCACTTCCCGATCACAACGAGATCAGCCCGTCCGGCCGAAAGATCTCGTCAATGTTGGTGGCGGACAAGACATTCGCAGCGGGGTCACGGGTGTCGAGTTTCTTCGGCGTCGAGCGGGGCTCCGTCGTGGGCGGTGGCACGGACGCCAGCGAGCACGGTCGTGCTCACCTGGTGCGCGTCGGCTCGGGTGAACGGGCGGGCACCGCGGGTGACGAACAGCTGGACGGGTCCGGTGAGCATCTCGCCGAGGAAGGCGAGGTCGATCGCGGGCAGCTCGCCGCGTTCGACCGCGGTCCGCAGGCGGTCGTGCAGGATTGCCAACCGCCGGTCGAACACCTCGTCGACGATGGCCCGCAGCTCGGGGTTCTCCCTGGCCGAGGCCACCACGCTCAGCAGCGCCCGGCCTTGCGGGCTCGCCATGGCGGCCGCGAGGGCCTCGAGGAAGTCGACGAGGTCGGCGTCGATGTCGCCGGAATCGTGCAGGGGAGCGGCGTCGGCGCCGAAGGTGGCGAGCGCGTCGGCGACCAGCGTGGTGCGATCGGGCCAATTGCGGTAGACGCTGGCCTTGTTGACGTCGGCGAGCTCGGCGACTTGGTCGTAGCGCAGGCCACCGATCCCTTCGCGGGCGATCAGCGCGGCGGCGGCGTCGAGAATCCGGTGCCGCACCCGAGCGGTGCGCCCGCCCGGGCGGCGGCCAGGTTCTCGTGTCGGTCCGTTCTCGGCCACGGACGGCAGCCTACAGCGGCTGGGCCGCGCGCAGCCGGGTGTTGCGCGTGGCGATGTCCGCCCAGGTGGCGGGGACCATGAGGTCGGCTCCGGCGCGCGCGAATTCCTGGGCCGCCGCCGCGTGCGGGCGGTGGCGCTGTTCGTAGGCACTGAAGGCCGCCGCTAGGTCGTCGCCGTGCCTGCCGAGTTCCTCGGTGAGCGTCCACGAGCCGAGCAGTGCCAGCGAGACGCCGCGCCCGGCCATCGGCGTCGCGCAGTGCGCGGCGTCCCCGATCAGCACGACCCGTCCCCGGTGCCAGCTCGGCATGAGGATCTGGGCGATCGCGTCGAAGTAGAGGTTTGGGTCGTCCTGGACGGTCTTGACCAGCTCGGGGACCTGCCAATCCTCGATCCCGGCGAAGGCCTCGGCCAGGATGCGTTTCTGCGCGTTCAGGTCGTGGTAGTCGTAGTCGATCGGCTCGGACCGGAACTCGAAGATCCCCAGCGCCTTGTCGTGGTAGCGGGCCACGCCGGCCAAGCGTCCCGGCAGGTTGAGGATCTCCGTCACGCGGGCGGTGCCGGGAGTCACCTGGCCGGGTACATCCCCGATCGCGACGTACACCCCGAGGTGCTCGGTGAACTCCTGCTCCGGCCCGAACACCAGCCGGCGCACCGCCGAGTGCACCCCGTCGGCACCGACGACGATGTCATAGGCGCTCTGGCGGCCGGAGGCGAAGGTGACCGTGACCAGGTCCCCGTCGTCGACCAGCGTCACGATGTGCTCCTGGAAGCGCAGATCGACCTGCTCGGGCAGGGTCTGCCGCAGGATGGTCATGAGGTCCTCGCGGGGGAGCTCGATGTCATCGGGCGTCTCGTTGATCTCCTGCATCGCCAAGGGGGCGACGACCGCGCCGGACCGGTCGACGAACATCGTCTGCTCGGTCATCGTGATCCGGTGCTCATGCACCGCGTCGAGGATGCCCATGCCGCGCGCGGTCTCGATAGCCTCGCCGCGCACGTCGATGGGAGAGCCGTTGGCGCGCAACACGTTCGCCCGCTCGACGATCTCGACCTCGTGACCGGCCCGCGCCAAGTCGATGCCGGCGCTGAGCCCGGCTGTTCCTGCCCCACTGATCAAAATCCGCATGGTCGCTCCTTCGTCGTGTCGGCTTTCCAACCACCTTCACTATAGCGTCATTTTGTCGCTTTAAGCTAGCGCCTGCTAGTGACTCAGCCGATCTATTTCGTTGCGCGTTGCCGGTGTGATCTGTCACGGTGCGGGCGTGACACTGATCGGTGACAGGCGCAAGTTCGCCGCGGAGGTGGGCAGCCCGGACACTGCCCTCGGCGCGTTCACCCGCGCTTACGTCCATCCCGCCGAAGCTCCGTTTCGCCGCGTCGACCTCTGGGCAGCGAACCAATGGATTACCTGCGACGACAACCTGGTGTACACCCCCCAGTTCCGCGGCTCCGTTCGGCGTACCGCGACATTGGTACACCCGGACCAGGATCCCAACGGCCAACTGTCCGAACGCTTCCCGGGTTTCCTCGACTGGGGCCCCACGACTGACAACGTCGTGACCTGCCTGTTCCGCACAGGGGAGCTACTGACGATCACACTGGAATTTTGGCGCCGCGAACATCTGCGAACGCATCCCGAGCACGACGGAACCGTCTTCACCACCGAAATCCATCGGACGGAATTCCTTGGCGTGCTCGATGAACTGGTGGCGACCCTCGTGCCTCACGATTCCTGAATGGGATCGGGCAGCTGCCAGCGCTCCGGACGCGGACGCAGGTAGATCAGGTAATAGGCGCAGCCGAGCAGCATGGCGACGACGGCGACCACCATCTGCTGCCAGGAGGCGTCGAGGACGCTGTACGCCGCATAGCCCATGGCGGCGACGACGATGATGGGCGGCAGCGGCCACAGCGGCATCCGATAGCCACCGGATATCGGACGGCTACGCACCCGGAACGCGGCGAGCGCGACGAACAGGTACACCAGGACAAGTCCCGCGCCGGTGGCGGTGATCAGCCAGGACAGCGGTAATACGGCCGCCGCGACGGCGGCCAACGCCCCGACCACGACGGTGGCGACCGCCGGTGTGTGCCACCGCGGATGCACACTGCCAAGCGCCCGATCGATCGGGTCGGGCCAGCTCCGGTCGCGCGCCGAGGCGAACACCAGTCGCGAGATCTGCAGGATGATGGCGATTACCGCGTTCACGATCGCGATCGCGATGCCGACGCTCACCAGGGTGTTCACCGTGGATCCGCCGCGCGCGGTCAGGAAGTAGTTCATCGGTGCTCGACTGGTCAGTAGGTCGGTCATCGACGGCGCACCGAGGACAACGGCGGCCAGCGGCAGGATTTCGATGGCGACGGTGGCGGCCAGGCAGACCATGATCACGCGGCCGATGGTTCGCGTCGCGTTCTTCGTTTCCTCGGCGTAGTAGACCGCGGTGCCGTAGCCGTTGTAGCCGAACAGTGCCACCGGGATGAGGGCGGCCAGCGCTCCCGCTCCCACCTGAGCCGGGCTGCCGTCGGCGATCGTGACCGCGTGCCACCATTCCGAGGGGCCGCGTTGGACATTGCTGAATCCGAGGAACACCAGCACCGCGATCGCCGCGATCTCGATGCACAGGAAAACACCGGTGACCCAGGCGTTGGCTTTGATGTTGAGCACCGCGATGCCGGTCGTCACCACGATGACGCCGATGCCGACCCATTTTCCACCGAGCTGGGGTATCGCGACGCCGAGGTAGTCGCCGGTGCCGAGGGCGATGACCGAGATGATCAACACCCCGTTCACCAGCGTGAGTGCGAACAGGGCGAACCCGATGGGTCGGCCGAGTAGTCGTGCGGCCCAGGTGTATTCGCCGCCGGCGATCGGAAAGGTCGCCGAGAGCTCGGCGTAGCACAGTCCGATGAACACCGACGCCACCGCCGCGATGGCCAGTGTCAGTACCGACGCCCCACCCGCCGCCAACAGGATCGACGGAATGATGATGAACACGCTCGACGCTGGTGTCACCGCCGACAGCGTGATCAGGATGTTTTCCCCCATGCCAAGCGCGCGCGACAGCTGTTGGCGGTAGCGGGGTTGTTGATGGTCGTCGTCGGCAGTCTGGCCGGTGGTCTGGGTCGCCATGGCCGGTCCTTTCTTTGATGTACAGTCAAAGAATGACCTAAAGATGCTGTGCAGATCTGGTTTTTGACGTTACGAATAGTTAATTCGTCATCAACATGAGGTAGCAGGAGGGGTGGATGGCACGCCGAAAGGATCAGGAGGCGGCCCGTCGGGTGATTCTCGATGCGGCGCTGACCGCGGTGTCCGACCGTGGCGTCGGCAAGCTCAAGATCCGTGAGGTCGCCGAGTTCGCGAGGGTTTCGCCCGCGACGGTGCACTACTACTTCGATGACCTCGACAACCTGCTGCGCGAGGTTCATCGCGAGGCCAGCGACCGGTTCTTCGGCGGCAGGCTGGCCATGGTCGCCACGATCACCGACGCCCGCGCGAAGATCGGCGCGTTGATCTGGGCGGGACTGCCTGCCTCGGAGGCCGATGAACTGGTCGTCGCGCTGTACCGACTGGCCGCCTATCGCAGCGTCGCCGCCGAGCACGGCGACCTGATCACCGCGCTGTTCGAGCAGCAGGTCGCGGTGTACCTGAGCGCGCTGGAAGTGGGAATCGCACAGGGGCACTTCACCATCGATGCGCCGATCCTGGACGTCGCCGCGAATCTGGTTGCGCTGGAGGACGCCTACGGCCTGCACATCGTCAGCCGGAACCGGTCGATCACGAAAACCCGTGCCGCCGAACTGATCTGCTCCTATGCGCGGACAGCCACGCACTGCCTCGACATCACGACGCCCGAAGGATGACCCGATGGAGCACCGATCACTTTCCCCCGACGGACGCCCAAGGGCACGTGCACTCGGCCTCGCGCCCGACGGCACGCCGGGTCCGTGCAATGCCATCACCGATGTGGCCGGAATCGAGGTGGGGTATCAGACGCTGATCGAAGGGGATGGTCCCCTTCGGGTCGGCGTCGGCCCGGTACGCACCGGTGTGACGGCGATTCTGCCGCGCGGCCGTTCCGGCGTCGGTCGGCCGTGCGCCGCGGGCCGCTACTCGCTCAACGGAAACGGCGAAATGACCGGCACCGCATGGATCGACGAGGTCGGCCAGCTGTCGATGCCCGTCACGATCTCCAACACCCATGCCATCGGCGCCTGTCACACCGGCGCGATCCAGTGGATCAACAAGACCGATCCGGCGCTCGCCAGGCAGTGGCTGCTCCCGGTCTGCGCCGAAACCTGGGACGGCTACCTCAACGACATCAACGGCGGCCACGTCACACCGGAACACGTTGTGGCCGCGTTGGATTCGGCCCGCACCGGGCCGCTCGACGAGGGCTCGGTCGGTGGTGGCACCGGAATGAACTGCTACGCCTTCAAGGGCGGCAGCGGCACCGCGTCACGACTGGTCGAGTTCGGGCCGCACACCTACACCGTCGGGGTGTTCCTGCAGGCGAACTTCGGCTCCCGGCACGAATTGACGATCCGCGGACGGCGTGTCGGCGATCAGCTCGCGGTCGGCAATCCGATGGAATCGACCGACTGGGGCACCGGGCCCGACCGAATGCCTGCCGCGCCAGGCGGTTCGGGTTCGGTCATCGTCGTCGTGGCGACCGATGCCCCGCTCGACCCGTTACAGTGCACCGCCATGGCCCGCCGAGTTCCGTTCGGACTGGCCCGCACCGGCACCACCGGCAGCCTCTTCTCCGGTGATCTGTTCCTGGCCTTCTCCACCGCCGGAGATCGCCCCTCCGACACCGGTTTTCCGATCGGCGATCCCACCGCGGCCGACCTCGTGACCGCTGCCCGCCTGCCGTGGAACCGGATGGATTCGATGTACACCGCGGTCGTCGAGGCGGTCGAGGAGGCGGTGCTGAACGCCCTCATCGTGAACACCTCGATGACCGGTCGAGACGGCCACCACTCGCCCGCCCTCCCACACGACCAGCTGAAGTCCTTGCTGGCGAACGGAATTCGATAGGCGGGCGATGATCACGGGCCGCCCTTGTCGATTGCGGTTGGGCCGCTTCGGGGGAGTAGAACAGGTGGTGGCCCGCCCCCGTTCGAACCAGCTCGGCCGGAGATCGCGGGTCATTCCAGTTGGTACACGTGGAAGTCCATATTCGCGCCGGTCGGCAGGACCGGTGCGGGCGTGACCGAGGTCAGATGCCGAGCCTCGGCGAAGCAGGAACCGAGTGAGTCGTAGGCGATCTGATCGTTGGTCTTGATCACGATCAGACATGGGACGCCCCGCCGGGAAGCGGCGATATCGGCGAGGATCTCCGGGACGGGCGGTGCGGTGGTGGCCAGGTTCAGCCCGTCCGCGGTGAAGGCGGGACCCCAGGGCGGCTCGACCACGTAGATATCGGTCGGGCTGCTCGCGCCGAGTTTGCTGAGTAGGTCTCGGTAGTCGAGCAGTTGCAGGTTCACCCCGATGTCCATCACCGAGAAGTTGTGCCGAGTGTGGTCGAATACCAGCGGGTCGAGCTCCGCGGCGTGCACGGGGATGTCGAGCCGGTCGCCGAGGTGATAGCCGATATTGCCCGATCCGCAGAACAGGTCGGCGACGAATGCGTCTGCGGGCGGGGCGAATTCGCTGGCCGCGAGCCAGTTCGCGACCGCGATCGCATAGGCGTCGACCGAGCATTCGATGGCGGTGCGGCCGAGTATGCGCAGCCCGTGGGTGGCCATCTGCGGTGCGGGTACGCCGTACAGCGACATCCCCGAGGGGTCGCCGTACACCAACCGCCCAACATCGATCAGCTCCTGACCGGTCAGCGTTTTGGTGCGGGACGGACCGAGCAGACAGGCGCGCAGTGCGAAGTATCCGGCGTACTGGGTAGTCGATTCGTTCCGAGCGTTCATAACGGTGTGAGCGTTCACGATGACTCCCGCGCGTTGTGCCAACAGAGACGGGCATGATCATTAAACTAGGTCTGCAGCTCCGATTAGCTAGTAATCAGCAATCTGACACGTCTCGGTCAGGGGAGGCCACTGTGAGTGAGCTCGCGAACAACAGGACCGAGCGGCGAGGAGGGGGAGCCATGGACGCCTCCGCGGAGCGTGCCGCCCGCCCCTTCGACGTCCTCGGTATGGAATACGAGCGCGCCTACGGGCATCTGCCCGAACAGCACGCCGCGCTCGACTGGCTGATCGCCCGCCTACCCGAGGGCGCGCGGGTTCTCGACATCGGTTGCGGGACCGGCAGCCCCACCGCGGCCCGGCTGGCCGCCGCCGGATTCGCGGTCACCGGAATAGACGTGTCGGCGACCATGGTGGAACTGGCCGCTCGGCAGGTTCCCGACGGCGTGTTCTACCAGCTGGATGTGCGCGAATTCGCCCCGGGGGCAGCATCTTTCGATGCGGTGTGCGCCTTCTTCCCACTCCTGCAGATGCCCCGGCACGACCTCGACGCCACCCTGGCGCGCATCGGCACCTGGATCGCGCCCGGTGGCTGTCTTGTCCTCGCGACTGTCCCGCTCGATGTCGAGAACTACGACATGATCTGGATGGGCCAGCAGGTCAGGGCCACCAGCTATCCCACCGAGGTCTACCTCGAGCGGCTCGCGGCTGCCGGGCTGACCGTAGTGCACGCCCGCGAAAGCGAATTCGTCCCGAACTTCCCCGGCATGGACGTCGAGTGGCATCTGTTCTGCTTGGCCCGCCGCCCCGGCGGTCCCGCCGTGCCAGCGCACACCTTGTGTGGGCCGTATCCGCATCCGGACAGTTATCGCGGTCCGCATGATCTGAGTCAGGCCGGTTGGCTGCCGTTCGAGCAGCGCCTGCATCGCGAGGATATCGCCCCGGTCATCGAGGTGCTGGCCGGTAATGAGCGGGTGCTGGACGTGGGTGGCGGCAGCGGCGCGGTCGTCGCGGCCATCGCCGCCGAGATCGGCTCGTGCGCGACGATCGAACCGGATGCCGATCGCGTGCGGAGCATGCGCGACGACGTTATCGAGGTGCAGCCGGGCCGGGCCGAGCAACTCCCGTACGCCGACGCATCTTTCGACGGCGTAGTCGCCACCTGGATGCTGCATTATGCCGACGACCCAGTGCTCGCGGTGTCCGAGATGGCCAGGGTCTGCGATATCAACCATCCGAAAGCCCGCATCGTGCTGGTGCAAGGGGCGCCCGACAACGAAGTGATCGGCCTGCTCAATCGGATCTGCGCGCCGATCGCGGGCGAACGCCCCGACCATCAAGGCTTTCTGCTTGCCGAGGCGGGCCGGGTCCTGGCCGCGCGCGGCTTCACCGAGCTGTCGTTTTACCCGTTGACGGTGAATGTGCAGTTCCCGGAAGGCGATCCGGAGGTGACGGCTCGGGTCATCGCTGGACTCTGGTATCAGGGCCATCCGCGCGAGGCCGAGATGCGGGCGGCGCTGGCCGAGCATCTCGCTGGTGTCACTTCATTGAGCGACAGCGGGGTCATGTTGGTGGCCAGGCCGCCGCGGCTGGAGATCTGATCACCTCGGCCGCAATATCTCCAATCTCGCCCGGTAAAACCGAAAGACCGGTCAGTATTTGCTGTTGAGGTTGGCTTCGCGCACTCCGAAACAACAGGAAGGGTTCACCACGATGAACTCGCTCGTGCGGAAACGGTGGGTCCAGCTCCCATGACTACGACCCCAATAGTCCCCGGCACCCCACACACGCTCACGACGGCACAGGTCGCCGCCTGGTACGACGCCTCGGACGAACTCTGCAAACTGATCAGCGGCGACAGCTTCCACTACGGCCGGTGGCAGCCGGGTGACCTCGACGCGCCGCTGCCCGCAGCACAACTCACGACCCTTGCCCAGAATCGGATGACCGATCTGTTCTGCGACCTGCTCGGTCTCGACGCGGGCGCGCGTCTGCTCGACGTCGGCTCCGGCCACGGCAGCCCCGCGATTCACGCGGCCGAGCAGCGCGGGCTCGACATCACCGGATGCACCATCAGCCAGGCCCAGATCACCGAAGCCACCCGGCGGGCCGAAGCCGCGGAGTTGTCCGACCGGGTCCGCTTCGAATTCGGCGACGCGATGGACCTGCCCTATGCATCCGGCGGTTTCGACGCGGTCTGGGCCCTCGACAGTTTTCCCCACCTCAACGACCCCGTGACAGGCCTGGGCGAGCTGGCCCGCGTCGCCCGCATCGGCGCCCCGATCCTGGTCACCTTCTACACCCAGCGGGTCCCGGCCACCGAGGCCGAACTCACCATGTGCCGCGACGCCTTCGCCTTCTGCCCGCTGCCCAGCGACGCTCAGGTCCGCGAACAGATCCGCGCCGCCGGACTCGCCCTCGAACAGTTGCACGACCTGACCGAACACATAGCCCCCACCTGCCTCGCCTTCGGCCGCGTCTACCAGGACAACCGCACACTGATCGCCGAGAAGTTCGGCACCGCCTATGCCGAAGTCATGGACGCGGCGCTCGCCGACATCCTCGCCTTCCTGGCCGACAAGACGCGTTACCTCGCCTGCCTGATGCACGGCCCAACCCAGTAGTGACCTGTCTGTCATAGCCCCCCGCTCAGCAGAGTTCAGGAAGGCCCCATGACCGATACGACCACTCACCGCCGCTGCCCTGCCCACATCCCGGGTGACATCGCCCGGCACGCCGACGACGACTTCCACTCCGTCTACACCCATCTGCGGCACGACCATCCCGTTTACCACGACTCCGACCTCGAGCTCTGGGTCGTCTCCCGCCACGACGATATCGCCGAAGTACTGCGCGACCGGGAGCACGCCTACACACCGGCCCACAGTTACGACCCGATCCAGCCCATGGACCCCGAGGCAAGCCGGATCTACACGGCCGTCCACGACGTTCCGGTAGCCGCGTCCACCGATCCCCCCATCCACACTCGCTACCGAAACGCCCTCACGGCGGTATGGCCGACCAGCGCGACCAGGCTCGCCCCTTGGCAACCCCGCATCGAAAGCCGTGCCCGCGAGGCAGCCGAAGCCTTCGCTGCCCGACCGGACCGCTTCGGCGAGCTGTTCGCCGACTACGTGCAACCGCTGACCATGCGCGTCATGAGCGATCTGATCGGCGTCACACCGCACGAGGAACAGTGCGTCATCGACGGCTCGTCCGGCATGTCCGACCTCCTGTGGTCATTCCAACAGCCCATCGATCAACGGCGCTGTGCTCAGGCCGTGGTCGAGCAGTGGAAACTCTGTACCGATCTGGTCAGCCGATATCGCGCCGACCCACAGGCCAACCTCACTACCGCGTGGACCACCTACCGCGACGCCGACGGAACCCCGCTGACCGACGCCGAGATCGCCTCAACCCTCATGGAGGTCCTCACCACGAACACCGAAACCCTGGCCCTGCTGATCACCACCGCCCTGCGGCACCTGCTCACCGGAGATGGCTACCGTCATCTCACGCACCACCCCGAACGCGCCTGCACCGCGATCGAAGAAACCCTGCGAGTGGACCCACCCCTGATCGGTTGGCTGCGCACCACCAGACACCCCGTCACACTCGCCGGCGTCGAGCTCCCGCGAGACGCTCGTCTGCTGCTTCTCATGCACTCCGGCGCTCGTGATGAGGTGCACGGCACGGCCGAACCCCACAGCTTCGACTATCAACGCGACGACATTCCCCCCACGCTCGTTTTCGGTGCAGGCGACCACTATTGCCCCGGGGCTCTCTACACCCGTTTCGTCGCGCAGCACGCCCTGACCGCCCTTGCCGAGGCCCTGCCGAACCTGACTCTCACGGCCGAAGCCCCGGCACCCCGCCTCGCCAACCTCTTGCTCCGCCGAGCCACGCGCCTCACGGTCACCTGGTAGTCCCCTGGGATGGACCGAAAGGAGGTCAATTCGCACCGATTCCGGCCCAGCTTTTGCGGTTAGTTCCGGCACACGCCACACAACAGGAAGGGTTCATCGATGAACTCGCTCGCGAGGAATCGGATATTGGTGCTGCTCTGCATGGGCGCACTGCTCGTTGCGGCCTGTAGTAGCAAGGACGACAAGAACAATACAGCCGATAAACCCTCGGCTTCCACAATGACGATCGGCGTCAAGGCCGATCAGCCCGGTATCGGGATGCGAAACGCGGATGGGACGTACCACGGGTTCGATATCGACGTCGCCAAGTATGTGGCGAAGAAACTCGGCGTCGCCGAGAGTGGTATCACCTGGAAGACCGTCCAATCCGATAATCGCCAGGACATGATCAACAACGGTGCGGTCGATCTGGTGGTCGCCTCGTACTCGATGAACAAGCAACGCAGTGAACAGGTTGCCTTCGCCGGTCCGTATTTCATCGCGGGGCAGTCGCTCCTGGTTCGGGCCGATAATAGCGATATCGTTGGTCCGGACGGTCTCAACGGCAAGAAGACCTGCTCCGCCGCCGGATCGACGGCGGCCGACAAGATCAAGAACGATTTCTCCTCGCAGGTGCAGCTGATGGAGCGTCCGACCTACTCCGATTGTGTCGCGGGTCTGCGCGACCGCTCGGTCGACGCGGTGACCACCGATGACGTGATCCTCGCCGGATATGCCGCACAGAGCCCAGGCGAATTCAAGCTGGTCGGTAAGCCGTTCACCAGGGAGTATTACGGCATCGGCCTGAAGAAGGGCGATACGAACCGGCAGCAGCAGCTCACCGCGGCGGTCTCGGATATGGTCGCCGACGGCAGCTGGAAGACCGCCTTCGACAACAACATCGGCGGGTCCGGATACCCGATGCCGAATCCGCCCGCGGTATTCGGCCGCACCACCGCCGCCTCCGGAGGCACCGGCGCCGTCGACGCGGATTTGACGGCCGCGGTGAACAACGCGGTGAACGCGGTTGTCAGCAAGAACTCTGATCAGCTGGTCGAATCGGCATGTACCACTTCCAAACCCGACGCAGGCATGCTGATCGCCCAGATGATCCCCAATCGGGACGCGGCGCTGGCCGATGAGCTCAAGGATGTGCAGCCGCATATCGACATCATGGGCGTGACGCAGAGCAGTGCGGATAAGGGGCAGTCCACCACTCATATGTGGTTCAGCAATGTGCCCGACCGGTACAAGCAGTATGTGAACACCGAGGACGTCGCGGTGAATTGGCAGAAGAACAACGGCCAGTGGCAATGGTGTGGTCTGGCAACTGATTTCAGCCCGGAGCAGTAGGCGAATACCGGATTAGACTCGATCGGCCGGGCCGCATGCGGCCCGGCCGATCGAGTGCGACGGCAGGCAATCCGCGAGGAGATCCACCAGGTGGCGAATCTCCTCGCGGCTGATCCGGTATTCGTCAACCGATTGTGCTTCGAACGGAGCACATCGAAACGTTGATCATGGTTGTCTGCTCGGCGGCGAATTCACGAACCAAGCAGGACCAAACCGAACGGATGGTGGTTGGTTGACCGGTCCGGGTCGGTGTCCGGATTGGTGGGGTTGGCCAGGTCCGGCACGTAGATGCCGCCACCCGCTACCGAGCATCGTGGGCCGCCGGCGACAGACACCAGCGGAATCTGCACCGTTATCTCGTTATTGAGTAGCCCGCCGAGTCCAGGCGGGATCTTGACCCGGGCGATCTCGGGCACCGATGGGTCCGGATTGGAATACAGGACATCGAACGTTATGCCTAGCGGGAGCAGGGGAGGAACGAACGGGGAGCCGAAGTTCACGTAGAACGGGGTGAACAGGGTCAAATAAGAATTCTTCTGTGTCGGATTCGGGCCGTTGTTGAAAAGATGAACAGGCATGTAGCACTGATTGGCCGGCTTCAGGAACAAATTATCGTATGTGTACAGCAGGCTGACGGTGCCGTTCGCCGGTACCGGGAGCACGGAACGAATCACATAGTACTGCTGACTGTTGCGGGACAGATCCAAGTCGTTATCCGCCGAACCGGGCTCGGTGGTGAAGGTCGCCCGCCCACCGGGGGCCACCGTCGGCGCACCCGGCAGCAACATGAATGGAATATTGATAGTTTGTGTAGCGCCTGCCGCGAGTCCGGGGCCGACCGGAACTTTGACAATCGACGGGACGTCGGGACGCAAATCCTGAAACAGTGTCACCATGCCGGGAGGAAGTACGCCGGTGCTGTCGATATTCACGAAGAATGGTGTTGTCACCTTGAGGCTCGAGTTCCCGACGGTCGGGTTGGGGCCAAAATTTCCTACCGTAAAGGTTGCGACGCCTTTCCCGGTGGCATCGACCGTCACTGTTTGTGTGCGGACGAAGAGGTTTACATCGTTTGACATGACTTTTTCCTGGCTTCCGAAAGTGTAGTGAATCGGATACGCGACTCTACTGCCGAAATAGTGGCAAAGGTGATTTCGCTGATCCTGTAACCAAAAGTATGCCGCACTGATACTTTGCCGCGGGTCCTATCGTCGGCGCCTGTCTCGATGCTGTGACAGCGTCCGCGAACGGCGTAACAAAAGTTCTGTCTCGGCGATAGTCAGTTTCTCGCGGAATCGTATCCCGGAGAAATCGAGGAGGCCTGTCATGAGGTCGAGTAAGAAGAAGATGCGTAGTGCGCACCGCATCGGGCATCCGGCAGCGCCTGCGGTCGTCGCGGAAATGAGCATTGCCCCTGCCGCATTGGCCAGCCCGTCCACCCGTGCTGCGATCACCGTAGATCCCGATGTCGGTGTGGATTGCGGGCTCGACGAGTTCGCCACGGTTTCCGGCACCGCCTGCTGCCCGGGCAATGGCGCGGCCCGCGCCGCGGTCGAGGTAATCCTCAGCGAGTCCGGGTGCACGCCCACCGGCGGTAGTGAGTGCGGGGCCTGGATCCGGTGCGACGGGCGAGTCCACCGCTGGCGGGTCGCCGTACCTTCGGGGGCTTTCGCGTGGACGGCTCCCGGCCGTGGCGCCGCGACGGCATTGCTGATTCCAGGCACCAGGCGGATCACGGTCGGAGTGCCTGCCGCGGCGACCGACGATCGCGCGGTCACGTTCCGCGCCACCTGATATCTATTCGAGTTCCGGCAATGACGTCATCGAGCCGCACGACCAGTTATCGGATTTGGCTCGTCCCCGTGCGATGGACCGGCGGACCGTCGTTCGACCCGGGCTGGTTTCATCAACACTGGGGCACGGATGTTGATCGAGATAAGCGCGCCACATCGCCAGAGCTCTGGGCCGCATCGTTGCGGGAACCATAATTAACGGTATCGGTGTGGTCGGTTCGCGTGTTACGTGCGGATTCCACCACCCCGATGAGCTGGGCGAGTTCGGCGGGGTTGCGTTCGGCGGCTGCCGCCAGTGCGAGCATATCTGTCGCTAAAGTGTGTGTGCGGGAGACGGTTTCGGTGATCTGACGGATATTCACCTGGTCGACGCGGGTGAGGATCATCAACTCTGAGACCAACGCCGCGAGATTGGTCACCATCCACCCCGGGACCACGCGCAGTTCCTTGTCGATACCGGACAGGGCCTGCTGGGCGATCGTTGTCGTGGTGTAGTCATTCGTTGTCACGGGTTGTTGCCCGGCCAGGATCTCCTGACAGCTACCTTGTCGCCACCCCAGGGCAATATCGAGGCCCTCCAGGGTCGCTCGGCGGATGCTCGCCGGCGCGACGACCGCTTCCTCGATGCGCCGGACCGTATCGCCACTCGGACCGCCCAGAGCCTTCAGATCGGTTCTGGCCAACCGCAATTCGAGTCGCCTGGCTTTGACCCGGCTGCCGAGTCGCAGTGCGTCCATGCTATCCATCCTGTGGTCTAGACAGGTGTGGCTGATCAAGAGCCACTGGGTCACGATAAGGTCAATATTAGCACTTGTTAAGTGCTTATGCTTGCCGATCTATCTAGCTGGTTCCACACTGGCGACATGTCCGCAACGAAGCGGCAAAGAGCTATCGGCCAGAACGAAGCCACCTGCCGCCCCTTAGATGAAATGGGCCAGGTGCCCAGGTTATGTCGGCGTATCCAGATGAAAGCGGGTCGCCATGTCGAATCCGCTGTCTGATGAACCGCCGGAGTCCCCGCTGGGGATGACGCTCCGTGAGCATATTGTCAACTATCTTGGGCAGCTCGCCGATACCATCGATATAGGCAACATAGTAGAGCCGGAAGCAGAAACGATCAGGGCGCTGAAAGCGCACTACGAAGATCTGTCTACTGTGCTCGAATGCCACGATAGAGAAATTGAATTACGTGGCGGATCCGATCGGCTGATGATATATGTCGACCGCGCAAGGACACAAATGTTCCTGGTGATCGAGCGCAACGGAGACCTGATCGCGGATATCTCGTTGACCGGCGACGGAATTATCGAGCTCATCGATTTGTGCCGCGAAGTGCTTGCGGAGCTGTCGTGAAGTGATCGACGAAGTAGAACGAGCCGCTCGGGCGGAAATCGTCGCGATACCGGAACTCCGTGATCGCTTCGCTGATATCGGCGAACAATAGTAACAAGCAGGACATTTTGCCGAGGTTGCGCGAGGTGGAGGAAATGAATATGGACGCCGAACTCTTGTCCGAATATGAGTCCGAAATGCATCCACAATGTGAGATACGAAAACTGGGCACCAAAGTGCAGTGCACAAATCGGGCCGACTATATCTGCGACGTACCGCATGTGATATCCACTGGCGCTGCATATATCGGGTTCATCTGCGGCGCCTGCGTGACCAGGAGTAAGGCGACGCGTTATCCGGTCAATTGCCCGAACCCCGATTGTGACTTTGTGTTCCGCTCGCCGACGGACTTCGTCTGCAATCTGCGGCCGATTTAGATCTCGGATCCGATCAGCTTGTCGCCGCGGCGAGTGCGGTGAAATTGGCATAGGCAGTTAGAAATGGTCAACCTGTACATTCCTCGAGGGTATTCGTATCCGCTGATTCTGGACTCGGCAAGTCGCCCATATGGGAATGCTGTCCAAGCATCCATCTACTCGGGCATCTGCCGATACCTGTCGGACGGTGGCTCGGAGTTGCCTGGCAAGCTCCTGCTTGCCGATGAGGCGAAATCCTATATCGCTGCCGATCAGGCACTGGTGAGCAACTGGGAAACCACGGCCGACATGATGCTACGCGGCGCCAACGGGGGCTACGACGATGTTCGCCGGGCGTGGGATCAGCATAAGATGTGTGGTGGCCCAGATAATGCCGTCGTCTATTTCTCCTGCGATTTCGACAGCACCCCTGAACAGCAAGTCGACATCAACGAATACCTTCAAGCGTGTGTCGATTTTCTCGGGGTGCAGTCGGTCGGAGTGTACGGGTCATATTATGTCTGTCAGCGCGTCCATCAATGGACCCCGGAGATCTATCTGTGGCAGACCCAGGCATGGTCGGGTGGTCAGGTCTATGACGGCATCCACCTCTATCAACGTAATGACCTTGGCTCTGTGTTGGTCGGCGGCGCCGAATGTGATGTCAACGAAGTGCGTCGACCCGACTTCGGCCAGTGGAATCTGCACCTGAATCAGCCGAGCCCGCCACCTCAGGCGCCAATGCTCGCCAAAGATCAGGCTCAGGCCATCCTCGATGCGGTGAAAGAACTGTCGGACCGGACTGCGGCACTCCTCGGACCGATCGCCCATGGCTGAAAAACGAGGTAAAGACATGTCCGGCTCCGCCCTGTATAACGTCATGTCGATCATCGGCACATTACTCGGTGCGGGTGGGCTGCAGTTCATTCTCATGCACCGCTATCAGCGACGGAAACTGATCGCGCAGATGGAGCAGTCGATGGCGGCGGCCGAGAATTCCGAGGTCAGTTCCGCTCAGGCAATCCAAAATATGGCGCTTGCCATGCTTCGGCACAAAGATGCCGAGCTAACGGCATGCGACACCGCGCGGCGAGAACTGCAGCGCGTAATCACGGAGCTGGTTGCCTATATCCAGTCCGTTCCCGACCTGCCACCGATGCCGGTGGAGATCGCAGCAGTAATCGAAGGGTGGTCTTAGGAAACCACCGAACAACGCACTGAACTACAGGACTGGCTATGAACACCAACGAAGTTTCCTCGCACATTAATCCGTTGCGCGGCCAAGCCCGCATCTTCCCCGTGAAGATGCAGCGGTTCCGCGAATCCCGTCGGCATCTGCCGCTCTGCCGCGCCGCCGCGGGTGATGAGCAATACGCCTACTGGCTATGGCAGGTCGAGTACACGCTATCCATGTTCGCGCCCGGATCGGCCGGCGCCGTCGACTGGCGGCGGCTATACGACCAGGGCGCTACCGCCAAAACCGCGGTAGCCGTGGCGGTGATGTCATGAGTAACGAATACCTCGATGACGAGAAATGCGGTGATCTGCGCACAACACTCGGCCAACTCGTCATGATGCTGGCAGATACCCCGGACCTGTGGCGGCCCTTCATCCGATTCGACCCGCAACAGCGCTACTTCTACCGCATAGCCACCACCCCCGATCGCGAAGCCTGGTTGACGACATGGTGCCCCGGCCAGTTCACCGGCCTGCACGACCACGGTGGATCGAGTGGAGCCTTCGTTGTGCTCCGCGGCGTGCTGCACGAGACCGTGGTGACCCCGCGTCCAGACGGCGAAAAAGTACGGCTACGTAACCGCGTATATTCCGCCTCGCGATACCGGACATTCGGCCCACGACATCTGCATGACGTCGCCAACCGCGGTCCCGCTCCAGCAGTCAGCCTGCACCTGTACGCACCGGCCTTGACCACAATGACGCGCTACCGAATCGACAGCGGCCACCTATCCCAGCTCGCGATCGAACACGCTGGACTGGATTGGTGAGATCCGCCAGCCCGCGGGGGTGTCGTCGGTATCTGAATGCAGTGCCTGCCGGTTACGGATTGCGGCCCAGGCGATCACCACCGCGATGCCTGCCGCAACGACGAACTCGAACGGCGTGTAGGACAAGGTGCTTTCCCGGTCGGTGAGGCGAAGGCAGCCGATCAGGGTGCCACCGGCCACCGCGAGGCGGTGCCGGTCGTCCCACCCTCGACCGGCCGACCAGCGCCGCAAGGACGTCACCGCGAGCAGTGCGATCAATCCCGCTGCGATATACGGCACGAAGGCGGGAAGCCGCTGAAAGCTGTCGCGGTAGATGAACAGCTCCAGTGTGTACCAACCGGTGGACAACATCGCCATTGTCACCCCGACAAGCCACCAGCCGGGTGCGGGCCGGTCCACGCGATGGACGATGATGGCCTGCCGGGGCCGTCGCACGAGCACGCTCACCACCAACACCGCGACGATCAACCCACCTGCGAGCACCAGCCACCACGCCGGGTCCGCGACGAAGCGGCCGTAGATGACGGGCTCCACGGACTTCCAGATGCGCCATGCCCCCCTGCCTGCGTAGAGCAGCGCCAGTGTTGTGATGATCGCGCCGTTGCGACCGATCCACGGGTCCGTGCGCAGGCGTGGAAACAACACCTCGATCAGCAGCGTGGCGATGATGATCGGTCCGACCGCCTCCGCGCCCACCGCCCATACGGTCCACAACCAGTTGACGCCGAGTGCGTGCCCGCCGTAGACCGGTGCGTCGAGAGGCCGACCGACAATGGGCAGCAGCGCCGTTCGGTCGATGAGAAACTCCTGGGCCACGGCGTAGGCCACGGCGAGTGTGAGCAGAGCGCCCCAACCAAGTCGCTTGTGCCGCACCACCGCCCGTGCGAGCAGCGCGGCACAACCGTAGGTCAGCATCTCGGCCACATACGGGTCGAACCGGCGAAAGAGTTCGAATGACGTTGAGCCCGTTAATATTTCGGGTGGAATCGGCGCGAACAGCAGCAGTGCCGTAATCGGCGCCCAGACCCAACGACGAGACATCGACACGGACTCGGAGCTCATGACATCCCCCACTCTAAAACGTCTTAGCTACTAAGATAATCGCAGACTAAGACGTTCGAGGCAAGGCGTAGGCGGCCTGGTTCTGATTACGCACGTTCGCAGCCCCAGCGTGCGCCTGTGATCTAGGCGTACGTCGCTGTGGCCTCCGGTGCAGACGCACGCATATCGGCTAGTAACGGACGTTCCAAAGGTGCTGGCGGCCAACCGATCAGAGGTCGGCCACCGTCCGCTCAAAACGCGCGCTCCGCGGCTACTTAGCGCACTGCTGGGCTACGAGTTCTCAGGGTGCGGATCGCTGAGCTGGTTTCGATCAAAGGCGGGTGATGCGCATGGTTCGGTGTCGGGACTGCGCGACATAACTTCTCCACATAGTTCAGGGGTGTGTCGTATTGTCGGTTGCCGGTTGAGTTGACGCAGTTCGTGGGCCGTCCGCAGCGCAGCATCGGGTATGTGTCAGGGTTATGCCGGACTGTTGGCACAAGTTAGATCCTTTGTAGGCGAATCACGTTGCGGGGCCGCGTTTTTTCGACTGCGCATAGTCCGGCGAGTTGTCGGTCGGCATGTTTTCCTCGCATGTGAGCGACTAAATACCGGGGCGCAGTAGCGCGGTGATTTCGCCGGGATCGGCATCGCGGAGCCCGTCCAGCTTCAACATGTAACGGCCGACCACGACGCCGAGGGTGATCGCACTGGTCAGACCGGTCCGCAACAATGCATTGTCGGCTGTCAGGGCGTCGCTGAGTTGCTGTTGCTGCCGGCTCAGGGACTGGCGGACGCCTTCGGTTGCTTCGGGATGTGTCAGCATCGATCGCAGCATGGCCAACGTCGATAACGGCTCATCGCTGAGTTTGGCGTGGATCGCGGCAAGCAGGAGTTCCGTGACTTGTTGTGGCGATCCGTAAACTGGCTCCTCCGCTGCTATTTCGGTGACTCGGGAGAACAGTTCGCTCTTCGACCGAAAATAGTAGGTGATCAGGCCGGGGTCGACGTTCGCGGCGTCGGCGACGGCGCGAGCGGTCGCCCGCTCGTAGCCCACTTCGGAAAACAGCACCCGGGCAGCGGTGAGGATGCGGTCCTCGGTGCGTCGGCGCTGCTGCGCGCGGGTTGGTTTGTTGTCGGAGGACACGGCCGGAGCTATTTTGAGGCGGGATCGTCTGTCGGAAACCAGGTTTCGGGTATGCCGCCGAGGATTTCGGCTCCTTGCAGCGGGCTCCAGTAGTCGCGCCAGGTCATGATCTCGCCGTCGCGGCTGCGCAGCAGTTGGATGTATCGCATGACGAATGGTTTCCCGGACGAGGTGACCGTTCCTGCGGCGTCGCACTCGATGAGGATGACTTCCGGGTCGGATGTGTCGTAGACCGTGGTGTCAAAGCTGGCTATCTTCATCGGCGTGCTGGAGATGGCCGATAAATAGTCTCGAATCGCCGCGCGCCCGGTCAGGACGGCGGGGACGCCGGGGGAGCGACATCGAGGTTGACGTCGAAACCTCATGCGGGGCTCTCCGATTCGCCTGTTTGCATACCGTTCACCTAAGGGTCTCAGTCGATTTGCGGCCGTCGTGGCGTGTGACTGCTTAGGATTAGGCATGAGAACGCGAGCGATTGTGGTCGGAATAGGTGTGACGGCAATGCTTTTCGTATCCACGGGCACGGCGCTGGCCACAATTCCGGTGGGGCCGGGCCCCTCCGGGAACTACGTGGTCGAACCGCAGCCGAGCAACTGCCATTACCGAACCTCCGCGGGCGGTGCAGCCCTCCCGGATCCCGTCTGCACACCCGGCGCCACGAATCCCAAGGTCACCCCCGATACCCTGGACTCGACCATCTGCCGGTCCGGCTACACCAAGTCCATCCGGCCACCGGCCTCGATCACCGATGCCGAGAAGAAGCTCAACGCCAAGTCCTACGACTACACCGGCCCGCTCTCCTCGGCCGAATACGACCATCTTGTTCCGTTGGAACTAGGCGGCGACCCGAACGATCCGCGCAACCTCTGGGTGGAACCAGGCGCCTCACCCAACGCCAAGGACAGCGTGGAAAACCGCCTGCACCAACTGGTCTGCAACGGCACGGTGCCGCTGCAGACAGCTCAGGAGGCTATCGCCACCGACTGGACGACAGCGCTCGCCACAGTCGGCGGCTGACAGCAGAGCCGCATTGCGCAGAGGACGACCGCTCTGTTCTGCTGCGATGAATACCCAAGCATCCGCTCATCGGCTGCCAGATGCGGATATTATGTGCCGCAGCACATCTCACCCTTCCGATCGCGCCGTAAGTAGCTAGAAGAGTGCGTTCCTGTTCCGTCGGTCGCCGATGTGTGGCACTGGCTGTCAGCTCCCTACTGGTGACAGCCAGTGATTGGACACTGACCGGGCACTTACGCCTTGCGGGTCAGGGTTGCGTACCAGAACTGAACCGCAAGACCGCAACCTCAGCCCGCATAGATCGGTGAATCCCGCAGTCGCGCTGGCGGTTCAGTGATGAACCGCGTCACGTGCTCGATGGCTGGTTGCCGACATAGGGTGGTGGGATGGCCGTGGGGTTGAGTCAAGGGCAGGTGGCGGATCTCGATGTCGATGAGCTCACGGTGTCGGTTCGACATAGCGCGGCGATAGAGCTGTCGGCGTTGCTGCTCACCGACAGGGGGAGGGTGCGTGGTGCGGGGGATCTGATCTTCTACAACCAACCAAGCGGACCCGGGGTGGGCCTGATATCGACAGCGGGACAATCGAATTCACTGGTAGTCAACCTATACGCGGTGCCGCCCGGGATCGAACACGTGCGGGTGGTTATTGCGCTGGCCGACCAGCACGCGCACCTGGGTGACTATCCCGCGCCGCAGCTATGTATCGCCGATATTGCTGGAAACCTGCTGTACGAGTACGTGATCGAGGGTTTAGAGGTGGCGTCGACGGTCGTGGCGGTGGATCTGGACCGAACGGGGCCCGGGTGGCGAGTCCGTGCGCTCGGGCAGAGTTACCGCAGTGGGTTCGCGACGTTGGTCACTGCCCATGGTGTCGTCGTGGAAAGCTCATTGGCAATCGCCTCCCCGCAGCTGATTCCCGGATCGCCGCAGACGAGCAACCATCCGCGTGCCTCGGCCGCGGGGCATGAAGTGCCGTTGCGGAAGGGAAGTGCGGCGCTGACCTATGTGAAGATGGCGTTGGGCTGGGATCCGGTCCGGGTGCATGGCAGATTCGGGGTGCGCGCGGCCGAGATCGACTTGGACGCCTCGGCGTTGATCTTCGCCGGCGACAACCTCGTCGACACGGCGTTCTATGGCAAGTTGTCCTCGAGTGACGGTGCGGTGCGGCACCTGGGAGACAATCTCACCGGTGCAGGCAAAGGTGACGACGAGACCATCGCCGTGGACCTGACCCGCCTCGCGCCCACGGTGACGGCGGTGGTGTTCACCGTGACCTCCTATGCGGGCCACACCTTCGAACGGGTGCGCAATGCGTACTGGCGTCTGATCGACGGGGCAACCGACACCGAACTCGCCCGCGCCAATCTGCGCGTCGGCGGCGCACATACCGGCATGGTGGTGGCGAAGGTCTATCGTGCGGAAGGTATGTGGAAACTACGGGCCCTTGATCAGCCGATCCAGGCCGGCCATCCGGTCGAAGCCGCCGAACAGATCGCACCGTTTCTGTAATAGCACAACAATTTCGGTTGCCGAGATCAGTACTTGCGGCGTCAGCGGCGATTCGGTCCAGCAGACGGAACCGACAGATCGATACTATGTCGAACTATGGCTCTACCCCTTCAATATTGAAATGAGGTAGCTCCACATGTTGCGCTCATCAAGTCACACAGGAACGGCCGGGGACCTCCTTCGGCGCTTGGGCTGTGCCGTCGTCGTCGGGCTGGCGCTCACTGCGTGCTCGGCCTCGAACGGCACGGTATTGCCATCGGCGGGCGGGCTGGATTCGGGATTCGGTTCGGCGGGGAAGGTGAGCACCGATCTGGGCGGCACCTCAGATCGTGCGAATGCTGTTGCGATCCAACGCGATGGGAAGATCGTTGTCGCCGGTGCCACCAATGACCCAGCGCAGGGTGACAATTTCGCGATCGTCCGTTACACCACCGACGGCAAGCTCGACACCGGCTTCGGTGCTGGCGGGAAGGTGTCGACTGATTTCGGTGGCAAGTCCGATGTCGTCAATGCTGTTGTGGTCCAACCTGATAGCAAGATCGTCGCCGTCGGGACCAGCCACGGCACAAGCGCCGGGGACAACATCGCGATCGCCCGTTATACCGACACCGGGCAACTCGACTCGAGCTTCGGTGACGGCGGCAGAATCTCGACCAACCTCGGCAGTCGAGCCGATCGCGCCAACGCCGTTGCGCTGCAGTCCGACGGTGACATCGTGGTGGCCGGCTCGACCAATGACCCCGCGCAGGGTGACAATTTCGCGATCGTCCGTTACACCACCGATGGCAAACTCGATACCGGCTTCGGTGATGGCGGGAAGGTGTCGACCGATTTCGGTGGTACGTCCGATGTCGCGAATGCTGTTGTGGTCCAAAATGATAGGAAGATCATCGCGGTCGGGACCAGTCACGGCACAAGTACCGGGGACGACATCGCTGTTGCCCGCTACACCAGTACCGGGCAACTCGACACCACCTTCGGCGACCGCGGTAAAGTCTCCACCGATCTCGGCACCCAAGCCGACCACGCCCACGCGGTCGCACTGGAATCCGACGGCAAGGTCGTTGTGGCTGGCTCGACCCACGACCCCGCGCAGGGCGACAATTTCGCGATCGTTCGCTACACCACCGACGGCAAACTCGACACCGGCTTCGGTGACAGTGGAAAGGTGTCGACTGATTTCGGTGGGAAATCCGACGTCGCCAACGCTGTCGCAATCCAACCCGATAGCAAGATCGTCGCGGTGGGGACCAGTCGTGGTGCGAGCACCGGGGACGACTTCGCTGTCGCTCGCTACACCAGTAGCGGGCAACTCGACGCGACCTTCGGTAAGGCAGGCACGGTGAGCACCGATCTGGGGTCGCAGTCCGACCGCGCCGACGCCGTGGCACTGCAATCCGACGGCAAGATCGTGGTCGCAGGGGTGACCAGCGATCCTGCTCTGGGTGATAACTTCGCTATCGTCCGTTATCAGGGATGAATCCGGGCGAATGAGTCCGAAGACGGCCAACCTTCAGGCACTGCGGCGGTGATCAGTGGGAGGCCCGGTTGACGTGGACGGTTTTCGCTTCTGCGATCGCGTTGGGTGGGCGTGGGGGAGGTGTTGGGGCTGTGCGGGAGTCGTGTGAGATTCGGATCAGCAGGGCGATGATGATGTAGTTGGCGAGTAGCGATGATCCGCCGTAGGACATGAACGGGGTGGTCAGGCCGGTCAGTGGGATCAGCTTGGTGACACCGCCGACCACGACGAACAGTTGCCAGCCCAGTGAGAAGGCGAGGCCGCCGCCGAGCAGTTTGCCGAAGGCGTCGCGGGTGGTGAGTGCGGCGATGAAGCCGCGGACGGTGATCACCAGGAACACCGCGATGACCGCGCTCAGGCCGACCAGGCCGAGTTCTTCGCCGATGGTGGCGATGATGAAGTCGGTCTTGGCGAACGGCACGCTCTGTGGTTGGCCCGCGCCGATCCCGGTGCCGAACAGTCCACCGGTCGCCATCCCGAACAGTGACTGCGAAATCTGGTAGCCGGTGGTGTAGTAGGTGGCAAAGGGGTCCTGCCACACGTGAACTCGGACGCGGACATGATCGAACAGGTAGTAGGCGATCACGGCGCCGACGGCGAACATGATGATGCCGATGATCAACCAGGACAGTCGGCCGGTGCCGATGTAGATCATCGCGAGCACGGTGCCGAAGATGAGCAGCGAGAATCCCAGATTCTTCTCATACACCAGCACCAGGACCGAGACGAAGGTGACCAGCAGCAGCGGTGCGAGATCGCGTAGCCGGGGAAAGGTCATGGCGAGGAAGCGTTTACCCGCGTTGGTGAACAGTTCCCGGTTGGCGACCAGGAATGCGGCGATGAAGATCAGCAGCAGCACCTTGGCGAACTCGCCGGGCTGAATCGAGAAGCCGTGCAACAGGATCCAGCTCTTGCCGCCGTTGACCTCACTGAACCGTGCTGGCAGCACCGCCGGAATCAGTAGCGCGACAACGCCTGTCAGCCCGCAGGTGTATCCATAACGTGCGGGGTGGCTGTGATCGCGGACGAAAGCCAGGATCAGGGCGAACAATACGAGTCCGATACCGGTCCAGATCAGTTGATGTGCGGCGTCCGAACCTGCCTCGGTACCGGCGGCGGCGTGGTCGAGCCGGTCGATCAACACCAGCCCGAGCCCGTTCAGCAACACCACACACGGCAGGATCACCGGATCGGCCATCGGTGCCCAGCGCCGCACCGCTAAATGCGCGAACAGCACGAGCCCGGCGAACACCGCGAGCGATCGCACCGTGGTGGCGTCGGCGCCGACACCGGCGCCGACCGCCATTGCCGAGCCCGCGCAGGCAGTGAGGATCACCGCCGCAACGCAGAGACTCAGCTCCGCGCGGCGCGGGTTGCTTCGATCGGACCCGTGCACGCCATGGCGTTCTCGAAACGCGATCACGCCCTACGGTAACGCCTACGGCGGCGGGCCAGCAGCCTACCGCCTGGACCACCGCGCTTGATGTAGCACGGTGACCGCCGTTCAGCACTGACCGTTACCGGCCCCGGCTGGCGTCTACGGACCGGCCTCAGCGCCCTGAGCCGGGTGGTCATCGGCCGCCCTACAACAACATTGCCGAAGGGCAAAGAATGTCTCACCGAGCTCATGACGAGCGCGGTGAGACATCCGGCTTTACCCCAATAGTGGTTGTTAGGTGCGGGTCTGCAGTTGCGGCAACGCGGTGGCCTTGGTGGCATTGGCCACCTGGACGCAATCGGCGGCCGTTGTGCCGGCGGTGCTGTTCTGGACATTGGTGTTGCACGCGTTCTTCAGCGCACTCGACAATGCCGCGTAGTCGGAATTGGCCGAGAGAATTGTCTGGGTGGTCCAGTAGAGCGCGGCGGTCTTCTCGATACCCAAACCGGTAACGGTCACGCCGTTGAGGCTGCCGCCGTCGACAAGGAGTTCCGCGGTCTTGTTGCCCACTCCGCTGTTGGTGTGTACGCCACCGTTGTCGCCGCTACCGGTGTACCAGTACTGCCCGTTGTAGGAGTCGGGCTGCTGGTGCGCCTTCGGGTTCTCCATATCCCGGATCACACCAATGGAGCTGCAGGCACCGAGCTTCCACCGATTCTCGGCGGTATTGCACGGGTTCGCGGTGTCCACCAGGAAGGTGAGCTCGCCGAACACGTCCGACATAGACTCGTTGATCGCGCCGGGCTCATCGCGGTAGACCAGGCCGTTGGTGTTCTGGGTTACGCCGTGGGTGAGTTCATGCGCGGTGATGTCCTCGGTGGTCAGACCCGAACCGTAGGCCATGTAAGTGCCTGACCAGAAAGCATTCTGATACGGGCACTCGTCGACGGTGCAGAGACGCACGGTGGCGCGCAACGCTTGACCGTGACCATCCCCGGTGTCATTGCCGATCAAGTTGGTCAGGTTCGCCACCTGGGTGTACTTGGCGTAGAACTTTTCGGTGTTGCCCAGGTAGTCATAGATTTTGTCGACATCCTCGATGCCACTGGGAGCCTCGCCCTCCGCCCTGGTCGATTGGATGCTGTCGGTGCCGCAGCCTGCCTGGTTGGGGTCGATGGGCTGGTTCGCGTTGTCGCACACGACCCGGTTGAGGTGCTTGGTCTCACTCCAGCTGTCGAGCACCTTGCCGGTGTTGTTGGCGTCGACGAAGACGATCCAGGTCGCGGGCTCGCCCTTCTTGTCGGCGCTGGGGCCTTTGATGTCGACTTTGAACGCCGGTACCGCGACGCTCTGCGCATGACCCTTGGAAACCAGCTTCGCGTCGTACCAGTAGGACTTCGTCTCGGTGACGGTCAGCTTGTCGGGCGCGGCTTTACTCTGCTCGGCGACCTTCTTCAGCGCGGTCTGCTGTACCTGCGCCGACGGTGTGGTCGTCGCGAACTTGCCCTGCGACTTCTTCGACAACGACCCGGTCACCGAGATGAGTGAACCGTCGGCGGTCAGCGACTCCGCCGCCGACGCGCCGAACACCGGTACCTTGTCGATCTCCTGACGCAGCCGGACCGTTGACCCTTTACCAACCCGGAACACAGACTCCACAACCAGAACACCTGCGGTATCGCCATTTCCGCCGAGCGCCTTCTGCACACCGGCCGCGTGCGCCTGCGCCGCGGCCTTGGCATCGGCAGCCGTTCCCGCCGGAACCTTGATCGGCTCCTTCGGGACCACCTGCTCGACGGCTCCTTGGGGATCTGTGGTCACTTCTTTCGGAACGACAGACAAATCCGAACTCGCCGGTGCGGATGGACTGGCTGGCGGCTGCCCGCTAGCGCCAGGGCCAGACGCAAAGATCATTGCCCCGACAGCAATTATCGCGAAGGCGGTATTTCGACCCGCCCGTTTATGTGTGGGTTTCATGACCAAGTAGAACCACATACGGGTGATCAACTCGACTGGAGACGAGACTGGGGAAAAGCTGGGAATCTTTGAGCTAACGGGACGCAAGTCATAAGTTGTTATGCGCGAATATATTTCGACTTCACTCGCGACAGGTCAGGTAGCCCTGCCGCATCGGATCACACCGACATCCGATTACATTCAATGTCCGAGAAGGCGAGAATCCGATCGCCTAAAGTGCTCGGACAGAACAGCTTCCAACGTCGTGGGCCGATCAATGTACGACACCTGCTCATGATGGGGATCAACAATTCTTCAGTGCCGCAAGCCAGCTCACGATTCGCGCAGCTCGAGTGCCGGGCTCTTCACCCCGCCTCCCCGGATACCAACAGCGGCGGAGCATGTACCGGAGCC
This sequence comes from Nocardia sp. NBC_01499, assembly GCF_045040275.1. Lineage (NCBI taxonomy): Bacteria > Bacillati > Actinomycetota > Actinomycetes > Mycobacteriales > Nocardiaceae > Nocardia > Nocardia sp. NBC_01499. Next base: position 9,900,245 of record NZ_CP109426.1, read on the forward strand.
GGTGTCGTCTCAGGAGCCTGGACCAGCTTCGGGCGGCAGGCCGAACCCGCGCCATCCCCGCCGCTTCGGCGGCCCCGGCCACCGGTGGTGGCCGGGGCCGCCAGAGGCGTTGTACGGCAAGCCGAACCGCGGAGCTATGTGGAGCTACGTATCACGGTTCGACAGCGTATCCGGCCGCATGGTGGAGTGGGTTGCCATCATCGCCGCATGAAACGACGCTGCTCAACCGGTCGGAGGTATCGGCACGATCTGCAGTCCGTTGACGAAGGTGTCGATATCGGGTTGGTACGTGTGCTGATCGGCGGCCGTTGTCTGGACCGACATTCGGATCGGGTACAGCATTTCGCCTGCAATGTAATCGGAATTGAGGAACTCGTGGTAGATGTCGGTTCCGTCGATACCGGCGGCGCGCATAATTCCGGTGACCCGGGTGGCGTACCGACCGCACATATCGATGGTCTCGGATCGTGACTGCCGCCATTCGTGTCCGTCCGTACTGAACGCGGATGCGATGATGGTGTTGGCAGGGAGCGGACGGTCCACGCGGAGGGTGACGGTCGCGATGTCCTTCCCCGCGTGCTGATCGGCACGACCCAACACCAATTCGTCCCCTTCTGCCTGCGTCACCTGCCAGCCCGTCAGTTGCGGAAGCTGGATCGTGAGCGGCCTATCAGGGCGTCCCTCGGTGGCAAAGACGGATCCGGTTGCCGCACTGGCGTTGCACGCCGTGCGAGTCGTCGGAGCCGATGTCGTCTCCGCCGACTCCGACGTATCCGACCTGGACACGCCGCACGCGGTCACACTCGTCGCCACGATACCGGCCAGAACCAGATGTCGAATCCTGATCACGGTTCACCAGCCTACCCGACCGCCGTCACATAACACTTTCCTGCCGTGTGTATGCGCGGCTAGCAATCGCGTTATAGCGTGTCTGACGCGATTGTAAATTGGCTGATCTGTCATCGGGAAACCCCTTCGCCCGCAACGGAACTCCCACCCCTCCACGGTCGGCCCGTCCGCGCCGGGAATCGCGACGCCGCAGAGGGTAGTCGGTGCCGGTGGACGGTGGACACGCCCGTGGCGCGCGATGGATGAAAACCCAAGCGTACCAACGGATTTGCGAACGCGTCTCGGTATTGAAAAGAAGTTGAGTATCATCCGTACAGCAGCTAGCGTCTCTCACATGTCGCCAAGTGACAAGCCATTGTTCGCAATGGTGGAGGCGCAGCTTTCCACCTCCGGCCTACTGCCCCTCGAGGTTGCGCATCGGCTCGGCTGTGAAGTGATCTTCGTCAGCAACGACCCCGAGCGATATCAGGGGCTCGGCAACTACTCGGCCGTCTTCTCCGATTGCGTCTCCAAAGTGATCGTTGGCGACACCAACTCGTCGGCTGGGGTCCTGGACGCCGTCGGTGACCTGGTGGGGAGCTGGGGCCTGGCCGGCCTTTACACCCACTGCGACTACAACCTCCCGTTCGTCGCGGAATCCGCAGCGGCACTCGGACTCCCCGGTCTCGCTCCGGCGGCTGCTGCCACCGCCCGGGACAAACTGGAGACCCGGAGGACTTGCCTCGCAGCCGGGATTCCCGCACCACAGTTCGTGCACGCTACGACGGAATCCGAAGCACTGGAAGCGGCACATCGCTTCGGATTCCCTTGCGTCATCAAGCCGATGACCGAATCCGCTAGTACGGGTGTTTCGCTGGCCTTCACCGAGACCGATGTCAGCGAGTACTTTCAGCAGATCGTCAGGCAGCGTTACGACGCACGTGGTCAGCGCCGCCGACCCGGGGTGCTGGTCGAGGAGTATGCGCTCGGTTACGAAGTGAGCGTGGAGACCGTGACGTACGACGGGGCCACGACACTCATCGGTGTCACGGACAAGCAGCTCGGCGCTGCCCCTTACTTCGCGGAGATCGGCGACACCTTCCCCTCCACCCTGCCGGAGTCGGTCACGTCCGCTCTTGCCAGGACGGCACTCGACAGTCTTACCGCCATCGGCTTCGATTTCGGTGCCGCCCATACCGAGCTGCGGATGACCGCCGACGGGCCGAAGCTCATCGAGATCAACGCGCGCATCGCCGGCGCCGAGATCGCCGACCTGGTGGAACTGGCCTACGGCATTCGCTATCGCGAGCAGGTTGTGCGGATGCACCTGGGCGAACGCCCCGACCTGACGCCAGCCCGGAGTGGTGGCGCCGCCTCCCGTTACCTCATGGCTCGCGAACGCGGCACCGTGCGGGCCGTGTACGGCGCCGACCTCGCCGGCCGCATCGACGGTGTTTCCGAGGTCGAAGTGAAGGCTGTGCCGGGCTACCAGGTCGGACCGCCGACAAGCAACCACGAGCTGTACGGCCATGTCGTCGCCGCCGCTACCACCTCTGCCGAGGCAGGCCGCAGAGCCGATGCAGCGCTCGCCCAGATCCATCTCGTGACCTGCTCCGAGAGCTGATCACAGGCTGCATCGCAAGCACCTCACGTGCAGCCCGCGTACCTATCGATGGAAGGAGTCACCATCATGGTCAACCCCTGGGACAGCAAGTACCGCGTGATCGACATCCCGGCACCCGACCCGAGCGTCCTCGCTGAGTTCGACAAGCTCCCCCGGGACGAATTTACCGGTGGCCGCCAGCGCTTCCGCCGCTTCTCGCAGTACAGGGTGGATTATGACAAGAGCACTGACGCTTGGAAGCTGGAGTTACTGCCGCATCGCCCCTTCCTCCAGCCGCGCATGGTGAACGGTTTCATGGGTGGCGTCCAGCGGCCGTTCGAGCCGCTGCGCATCGACCCGTCGCCACAGATCGCGGCCGGGGCCAGAGCGCTCGACCTCGATCGTGACCGTTCATGGCAGCTCAATGTCCATCAGTGCCGGGTCATCTCCACTCCTGAGGTGGCGGGCATCTCGGTTCCCGAGGGTCCACACCGTGACGGTCACGACTACGGCATGCTCGCGGTCTTCGCTCGCCGGAACATCACCGGCGGGACCAATCAGCTCATGCCGACAGGCGGCGGTGACCCTTTCTTCGAGGTCACGCTCCAGCCCAATCAAGCCCTGGTTTACCAGGACGGCGCGATGTGGCACAACGCCACCGACATCGTTGCCAAGGACGAGATGGGCGGCCACCGCGACTTGTGGATCGTCGCATTCAACGACTGGGAGACCCGGAAGTACGGTGCCGAGTTCGAGCGCCAGGCCCTTGCCGGGGATGGCGCCGCCTCCGTGCCCGCCGGGATGTGAGCGTTGTGAGCGAGCGTGAGCGAGGTGGAGTCGTGAGCGACGCACGCGGCCTGGCCGCCGTCGGCGAACGCTGGGGTACACCGGTATACGTCCTCGACCTCGACCGACTGCGGGCCAACCTGACGGCTGTCGCTGGTGACCTGTCTCCCGACACCGTCTTGTATTCGCTCAAGACCAACCACCTGCCTGCCGTGACGGAAGTCGTCCGTGACCACGGATTCGGCGTGGACGTGGTTTCGGGCTACGAGCTGCGGGCGGCGCTACGCGCTGGATTCCCGCCGGAGAAGATCGTTTTCAACGGCCCGGTGAAGACCGTCGACGAATTGCGTGCGGCGGTCGAGCACGGGGTGTACGTCAACATCGATGGTGCGGAGGAGATCGACACCCTGGCGGAGTTCGCCGCATCGAGGGGAGAGCCGATTCCGGTGGGCCTGAGGGTGTTCCCGCCCCAGGACATCTACGCGGGTACGCTACCGCTGCCCGAGCGCACCACGCCGTCGAAGTTCGGGTGGCCACTGGCCACCGCCGACGCCGACCGGCTTGTCGCAGCCATCCGGGACAGGCCGCAACTACGGTTGACCGGCCTGCACTGCCATCTCGGCTCTCAGATCGTCAGCGTGCCGGCGCTGTTGGAGGCGCTGGGGACGGTGATTGCCTGGGCGGCCAAGCTCAGGGAGCAGACCCCACTCGTCCACCTGAATCTCGGCGGCGGCTTCGGAGTCCCGGGCATTCAGCGGCTGAAGGGGGCGGTGGCCGGACTCAGCCAGGTGCAAGCCGCCAAGGAGGACCCGGGGGAGCAGGAGTCCTTCTCCTCGGCTGCCCTCGCCGAAGGAGTACGTGCGCTGCTGGACCGGTACGGTCTCGGGGACCTACGAGTGATCTGGGAGCCGGGGCGGGCCGTGGTCTCCGATGCGATGACGCTCCTCACCCGGGTCGCGGCGGTCAAGCGGACCGTCCCGGGAACGTGGGTTCTGCTGGACGGCGGGCTGAACCTGCTGCCGACAGCCGGGGTGGCGGAACGGCACCGCTACGAGGCGCTGCGCAGGGAAGCGCCGGATGTCTCGTACTTCCTCGGAGGGCCGCTGTGCTACGAGGGTGATGTGTTCTCCCTCGACGCCGGGCTGCCGGGCGACATCCGCCGTGGAGATTTCGTCGCCGTGCGCGACGCGGGGGCCTACAGCACAACCCGCGCCACGAGTTTCAATCGACCGCGCGTCGGCGTGGTCGCGGTTAGCGGCGGAGCGGCCGAATTGGTGTGGCGTGCCGAGACAGATGAGGACATCTTCCGCTTCGACCAGCACCCCTAGAGACTAGGAGGACAGTTGAGCAAGCAGACCGAATCCAAGCCGGAATCACTTCCGGGTGAGCGGCGGTTCGTCGCGCTGTGGGCGGTACCCCGCTCAGTGTCAACGGCTTTCGAGAAAACCTTCTCGTGCCGTACCGACACCCGCGTCGTCCACGAGCCGTACACAGACTGCTACTACTTCGGGCCCGAGCGCCGCTCGGCCCGCTATGGCAACCAGCCGCAGCAGGCCGACTATGACGCACGAGCCGCAGCGCAGGCGGTGTTCTCGGTGGCTGCGCCTGTGGTGTTCGTCAAGGACCTGGCCTTTCAGGCCGGCCCGTACCTGACCGACAACCTGCTGACCAGGATCACCAGCACCTTTATCATTCGGCACCCCAGACGAGTGCTGCGTTCGCTGACGCCGCTCAAAGGGAACTTCACCGAGGACGAGTTCGGCTACACGGCGCTGCACGCGCTGTTCACCCGCATCCGCTCGGAACTCGGTCATCCGCCGGTGGTCGTGGAGGGTGATGCTTTCCGGCGGCACCCGGAAACGGTGCTGCGTGGCTACTGCGAACAGGTTCGACTGCCGTTCCAGGAATCGATGCTGAGTTGGCGGAACGGGCGCATCCGCAGGTGGTCCGAGGCAGAGGAGCAGTCTCAAGCGAAGTGGCACACGACGCTGGAGTCCAGCCACACCATCCTGCCGCCGGATGATGAGGCAGAGGTTGCGGTGCCACGGGAGCGGCAGGCGCAATACGAACGGGCAGTTGAGATCTACGAGGAGTTGGCGCGGTCGCTGCCGGACCCGGTGTCGCCGCCGCGGGATACGGCGAGCACGTCGGCCCCGACGTAGACCGCGCCCGACAATACGGCGAAAGCGAACGCCGCCACCCACAGCACGGTGTCGCCGTAGGCCTGCCGGAGTGGGAGTCCGATTCCCGGTGCAAGGGCGCTCCCGAGCCAAATGCTGGAGGTGAGCACACCGACGTACCGACCACGGTGTTCCGCGGCGGCCAGACGCAGCGGCGCGGTCTCGCTCGCTGGTCCCCACACCATGTCGCCGACCAGGAAGGTGACCACCACGATGACGACCGCCCACAGCGACGTGTCCACCGTGAGGACGAGAAATGCGGCGCCCATCGCCACCGTGCCGGCGGCGAGCCGGATGCGGGGGGATCCATCCGCAGTCCAGCGACTGATCCGCAGTTGCAGCAGAACTACGAGCACCGGTCCGAGGGAGTAGAGGATGCCCCAGGTAGCGGGGGACAGCCCGTAGCTCTGGGTGAGCGCGATCGGCAGGACGGTTTCGTACATGTAGACCACAGTCCAAGCCAAGGTGGTGGCGAGCATGAGGGCGTACAGCCTCCAGTCGCCCAGTACAACCAGACCGCTCCGACCACGCGACGGCCTGCCTGCCGTCGCGGGGGCGTGGTAATGAACGCGGAGGGCGGCGAGCATTGAGATAAGGAAGAGGATGGTGACTTCGAGGTGGAGCAGCCACCAACTCCGACTGACGAGGCCGGCGCCCAACATCGGCCCTGCGAATGCTCCGACGTTGATGACCAGGCGGTACCCGGCGAAGAGTCTCTCGCGACGGCTCTCGGGCGCGGTGTCCGCCAAGGCGATGCGTTGTGCAACACCACGCACCGGTTGTAGCGATGTCACCACGATGAGCACCGCGCACGCCGTGCCCACGCCGACGCCGGGCAGCAGCAGCACGGCACTCCCGGCCACCTGGGCGGCGGAGCCGAGGAGGACCGCGGGACGTGGTCCGAATCTGTCGGTGATCCGGCCACCCAGATACCCACCCGCAACACCGGCAAGGCCGGCCGCAATGTACGCGGTGGAGGCTTGCCCCGCAGTAGCGCCCACTTTCCCTATGAGCCACGGCCCAAAATATGTGGCGAACACGGAGAGGGCCGCAAAGTTGATGCCAATCGACGTGAGTGGTCGAAGCGCAGGACGTGGAATGTCGGAACCCAGAACCCACTTCAGCAGTCGGTCCGTCTCGAGCACCCCGACAGTCAATCAACTCGACCGACACAGCGTCAACAAGGAATATGGCCAACAGGGAATTAGGAAGGGAACCCATGCAGCCGAGACCGGCATGCCGCGAGGCTTCCAGCGTTCGCGATCTGGACCCGTTCGAGTGGGACGCCTCGCTGGGAGCGGGCAACTTCTATGCGTCACGGCCGTGGTTGCGGGTGGCCGAAGAGACAGCTGATATTCCTCCCTTCTACCTGCGGTTGACGATTCCGGGAGGGGCCCTGGCTACTCTTCCCTGTTATCCGATGGCCGCTGATTCGCCTTTTCCGTTCTGTCGCCTGAACTTTCTTGCCGCGCAATTCATTGAATCCTGTGCGGTGGGAGAGGGCGCCGATGTGGTCAATGCCATGATGCCGTCGCTCTTTCTCGGCGGTAGGAATCCAGCTCACACTCGCATAGGCGCGAGTGCGGTGGAATCCGATAGTGCCTGGCAAGCGAGTGTGCTGCACGACCTGCTCGCCGAGGCGGAAAATGCCGCACAGCGGAGAGCATTGAGAAGTGTTGGAATGCTCTATGTCGATGAAGGGATGACCGTTCTCCGGCAGGTGCTCACGGAACGTGGTTATGTCTGTTTCCCGCACTACCGCGCCGCCGTGCTGGACGTGCCGGACGGCGGCTTTGATGCATACATCCAGGGAACACACCAGACCCCCCTGACTAGGAACGCGCGCAACAGCGTACGGCGTGAGACCAAGAAGCTGGCAGATGCCGGAGTGCGGTACGAGTCCCGACCGCTCGATCCAGCCGCACTAGCCGAGGTGGACCGGCTGGAGAGGCAGCTCAACCGCAAGTACGGCACCTTCGACGACAGCGCCGTGCAGCGGCTGCGGAATACCATCGCCCGGCACGCGGGTGAGCACGCCGGTGTGGAGTTCGCCCGGCTGGACGGCGATGCGGTCGGCTCCCTACTGTATTTCCGCCGCCACGAAGAGATGTACGTACGTACGGCCGGCTTCGACTACGCGGCTACCGAGGGCCTACCGGTTTACTTCGGGCTGCTCTTCTACCACCTGATCGAGCGGGCCTGGCGCCTCGGCGTGCGCGTCATCCACTACTCGACCGGCACCGAAGAGGCGAAACAGCGCCGAGGCTGTCGACTGGTCCGCCAGCATGCCTACGTCAAGGGGCTTTCCCCGGACCTGCACGACACCTTTGCACGACTGGTCACGGGGCATAGCTGACCCCTGTCGGGCAACTTCCCGATGGACTCGTCGTCATAGCGACCGGCACGACAGAACTGTGCGGGCCGGAACCCCGCGCAGCCCGAACAACTTCAACCGTGCCTTCCGCGATGCCGGACATGGCACCGGACCAGGTCAGAATTTGCTTCTGACCTGGGGTTCTCGGTGTCCGGGGCGCGGCAGGGCGGCGCTCGATGCCGAGGTGGAGGGGTGGCACGGGGATGTTGGGCGTGCGGCGCGAGGGGGCCGGCGGGCTCCGCCGTCGGGAATCGTCAGTGGGCTGGATGAGTGGGCATTGCCTCGGCGACCGCAACGGTGTTGCCGCCCAGGCGTTTTGCTTTGGAAAGCCTTGTCGACCAACAAATTTGGACGGCCGGCCAACGCGCGGATCTGGCATTATCGTTCACTCGTCTCGACTGGAGCCGGCATGGATGTGTGCGATACGGAACGTCATCGCTGATGTACGGACGTTCAGATGTCAGCGGGCTATCGGGCAACTGCCCCCGACGGCGTGAACGCCGTCGCGAACGCCAATACCTCGGTAAGGCATGACATTACGATCGTAGGGTGATTCGCGGACTGACGGTCGGTCGGCATTGTTGGTTCATGACCGGGCACTGTTGAGGGGATCCGTCGATGACGAGTGCACGCTATGCGCGCCGCACGTGGTGTGGACTGGTGGTTGTCGCAGCGCTGCTGGCGACGGTCTTGTCGTTCGCTCCCGCGGTTTCCGCGCAGGACTTCGACATGTCCACCACGGACGTGTCGTTCACCGGCAGCGGTGGGGTGGTGTTGCACGGCACCGTCATTGCACCAGCGACAGGGCGACAACCGGGCGCCGCTATCGTGCTGCTTGGCGGCTCGGACTGGAAGGTCCGGGCCGATGTGCGCCAGCACGCGGAGATGTTCGCGCGGCTCGGGCTGGTGACGCTCACCTTCGACAAGCGGACGATCGGATATTCGAAGACGCACCGCGACTACGGTGTGCTCGCCGAGGACGCGCTCGGCGCTGTCGAATTGCTGCGCAGCAGGCCGGATGTCGATCCGGCGCGGGTCGGGTTGTGGGGAGTAAGCGAGGGCAGTTGGGTGGCTCCACTGGCGGCATCGCGATCCGATCACGTCGGCTTTGTGATCACCGTGGGTGCCTCGGGCACGGGTGGGGCCCGGCAGACCGCCTGGTATCAGGAAAACGTTATCCGGCATCAGGGTGTATCCGGGTCCATGCCGAAGACTTTTGCGCACAATGGAACTCGGCTCATCGTCGCCTTGGGTCTCTTTCCGGAGGCCGATTACAAACCCGCGCCGGTACTGGAGCGAGTTCATCAGCCGCTGCTCGCGCTGTGGGGTGAGTACGACATATCGCACCCGCCGCAGGAGGGCTCGCGCGTTGTCGCCGATGCATTGGAGCGCGGCGGTAATCGGGATTACGCGATCGAATTCGTGCCGGGCGGCGGCCCAGACCTCGAGGCGACGAGTGAGCGTGGGTACAACACACTGACGCAACTCGCCCCGCAGTATCCGGAATTGGTTGGTCGCTGGCTCACGGCGCTGGCGGAGGGGAGACGGGATGTGGTGGTCGAATCGCCGCCACCCCAGGACCGCCAGACCGAGGCGTTGCCACCGTTGGCTTGGTATGAATCGTTGTGGGCGCAGGGTTTTGCGCTCGTGCTGTTCCTGGTGGCGTTCGCGGCATACCCGCTGGCGGGGCTGGTAAGCAGGATTCGCCGACGGCGTGCGCTATCGCCGGTGCGCGGCCAGGCCCGTGTGCTCGTGGCGACCGGCGCACTCGCCGTCACCGGTTTCCTCGGCTATTTCGGGCTGCTGCAGATTATCGGCATGCGCCATCTGGGTCCGCTCGTGCTCGCCCGGCCGATCCCGTGGCTCGTCCTGCAACTGCTCGCGGTCGGTATGGTGCTGGCGACGGTCGCCACCGGGCTGTCATGGTGGCGACATCGCCACGAGACCATCGGTGGTGATCGGCTACGGCTGCTCCTGCTGCTTGCCGCCGGGGCGGTCTTCGTGCCCTGGGCGATCTACTGGGGACTGCTGATCCCGTAAGGTTGGCGCACTGTCGTGAAAAGTACTCGGATACGAGAAGTAATCCGAGGAGTGATTCCAGCGAACAGATCCACACCCGTGCATCTCACCGGAGGTCGATATGTTCCCCGATATGCGTCCACGCCGGTTCCTGTTACCCCGGTTAGGTATCCGCACGGCAGCGGTGATCGGTGCGGTAGTTGTCGCATCGGTCGGGGCTGGTGCCGGGTTACCGGTGCCCGCCCACGCGGATCCACCAATGCCGCAGGTCGATCCGTTCTACCAGCCGCCGGAGGAATTCGCGGCCGCGGAGCCGGGCACGATCCTGCGGTCGCGCCCGGTGCAGCTGCCGTTCCTGCCGGTACCGGCACAGTCGTGGCAGCTGCTGTACCGCAACCACCGATCTGTTCGACCAGCCCGACGTCACGGTCACCACGGTGATCCTGCCCGCAGGCGCCCCACCGGATCGCCCGTTGGTGTCACACCAGCTCTTCGAGGACAGTTCCGGCCCGCAGTGCGTGCCGTCCTATGAGTTACAGCGCGCGGACGCGCCGGTCACAGCGACAGGGGGGCAGCTGCCGTTCTACGTGCCGGAGTTGCTCAAGGGCTGGGTGGTGTCGGTGCCCGACGTCGAAGGCCGGTTCGGTCACTTCGGCGTCGCCAAGGAACCCGGGTACATGGTGTTGGACGGTATCCGGGCCGCCCAACGATTCGGCCCGCTCGGGCTGAACCCACACACCAGGGTCGGACTCGCCGGATACTCCGCCGGCGGCCTGGCGACCGGGTGGACGGCCCAGATGGCGCCGAGCTACGCACCCGAAATCAACCTCGCCGGTGCCACCATGGGCGGTCCGGTACCCGATCTCGCCGCCGTCATGCTGAGCAACGACGACCAGGACACCTCGGGCCAGGTCGGCATGATCCTCGCGTCTCTGGCGGCTGCCTCTCCCGAGTTCGGTGCCATGCTGGGGCGACACCTGACCCCGGAGGGCAGCGCCGTAGTGGACAAGATCCGGTCGGAATGCGCGACCACCTGGGCTTTGACACAACGCGGCCCCCACTGGTCGCGGTATCTGGACATGCCGCTGACTCAATTCCTCACATTGCCCACGATCAAGGAGACACTCGACTCGACCGCACTGGGCGCTCCGGCCCCGACCGCGCCACTGTATGTGTACCAAGGCGTAGCCGACCAATGGAATCCGGTCGCCACGACCGATCGAATGGTCGACAACTACTGTGCCGCCGGAACTCCGGTGACCTACACGCGCTCCGCCGCGAGCAAACACCTCCACGAGGCCCTCGGAGGCAATCCCGCCGCGTTCGCGTGGCTACAGGAACGCCTCAACACCGACACACCGGCACCCAGCGGGTGCAGCACCAGCAACGTGCCCTAGGCATTACCAAGCCACCCCCTACGGGACCGCGCAAAGGAAACCGCCTCACGTCCGTTTGCATATAACAACGCTTAATGAGGGGACGAACCGGTATAAACCCCGCCTTGCTGGATGGTCGGCATGATGCGAGTCCCTTCCGGCATGACCGCGTATTGCGCCCGTGTCGCCAAACGGGCGCAGTCGGCGACAGCAGATGCACGCTATTCGGCATGAGCGCACGTTGGGAACCCGTGTCTACCAACGGATCTGGACCACCGACCGACCCGCGGTATTCGGCTGGTTACCGCTCACCTGGACTGACTGAAGTCAGCATGGACGGGTATGACGCAGAACGTCTTATGGTGATTACCGGATGTGTTGGGCAGCAACGTGGTTCAGCGACCGCGCGATAAGCGGCAGAAGCGGATGCCCCGCTCACAGCCCGGGCATATCGTGTCGGCGGGCCCATGCACGGACCGTGGGCGGGGCGTAGAGCCATCGCTGTTCGTCTTCCAGTTCAGCCTGCGCGGCGGCAATCACCTCGGGCCGGACACCGAGACCGACCAGGGTGTCGTGGGCTTGTGCCCAGGTCAGGTTCCACATGCGTGCCATCGGTGAGCCTCCGCGAAACATCGGGATGTCCGCTTCGGAGTGAACATCGACGAGCCCGAGTGCCTCCAACTGCGTCGGCAGGTTCCGGGCCCACGATTGACTCGCGCCCGCGATTTCGGTCGAGCGTGCAAAGGCGCGCCAAACTTCGCCGAAAGCACCTGGCATTTCATCGAGTACTCCGAGCCCATCGCCTTCTTCGAGCACGAGCACGCCGCCGGGTGCCAGCGCTCGGGCCAATCGCTCCACGACGATGTCGCGATCGGCAATGTGCAGTAGGACGAATCGGGTGTGGACGAAATCGAATGCGCCTTCAGCGATGTCGTTGGCGACAAGGTCGAGCTGGGCGACCTCGCCACCGCGGCCGGGTAGGTCGGTGAGGTGGCGCGGGTCGGCATCGACGGCGAGTACTCGACCACCGGGCAATACGGCACTACACAGCCATCGCGCGAAGGACCCGCCGCCTGCTCCGGGGGCCTGTCGCGAGCCACTGGATTCTGTCAAGATCTTTGACCCAGGACACTATCTCTGAGGTGATGATGAGGGTTCGTCTACGACTGATGGCCGGGTTGTTCGTGTCGGCGGGCCTCCTCGCGGGGTGCGGTGGGGCGCCGTCGACACCCCATACCGGCACTTCTCTATCGACTACCTCCTCATCGGACACCGAGATCACGTTCGGTTCGGCACGGCCTTCCGGCAAGATCGCGGTGAGCGTGCAACCGGACGGGTCAGTCGCCGCTTCCGACTGGCCGGACACCTGCGGTGTGCTGACCGATCAGGAACTGCTCGCGATCCTGCCGCAAGCAACGAATATCGAACGACATTCGGAAGCGGTCTCCATCCGTGATCCCTCCACTCTTGCTCTTACGGGGGTTCTCCCGAAGGGAGAATGCGACTACATCCTCGAATTGCCCGCATCGTCGCCGGGTAAGAGATCTTTGGTTCTCGGCCCCTCTGTCGGGATCACGATCCCCGTGATCTCTACGCGCGCTGCGGTCACGCTGTACTACGAGCGCCAGATGGAGGCCGACCATGGCAGTCCCGTCGACCTGAATGCCGCGGGCATCCAGTGCTTTAACTTCACGAACGTTAGTGAGCCAGCCATAGCATGCCATAGCAATCAGCTCTATTTCGAGGTGAGTGGCAGCCACCCGAGGGTCAAGCCCGATGAGGTATGGCGGGACAAGGTGCTGTCCGAGGTGATCCGCACACTGGCTGCCAAGCTGGCATAGCCACGCACACCCGAATGGCATGGGGCACGGTCGAACCACTGTAGGGAGCTAAAAGCGATGTCTCCCAGGCGGGTAGCAGGGTTGGTCGGCTTCAGCGATGGGGGCTCGGGTGCGTACGTGGATGCGTTCGCCGTGTTTGCCGAACAGGCTGAGAAGCTCGGCCCTGCCCTGTTTCGGTAGGTTCTGCGAGCCTAATCCCCATCTGGGAGAAACGAATCGAAGCTCAACCCGTGGTCGTGAATGTGCCTTGTTGAGCCAGGGCAACGACTACCTGAATCCGCGATTGCAGACGCAGTTTCGTCAGAATCTTCGACAGGTGCGACTGCACAGTGCGGGGCGACAGGAACATTCTGGTGGCAATTTCGGGGTTCGATAGTCCCTGCGCTACTAGTGCGGCAACCTTCTTCTCCGTGGGTGTCAGCGCCTGCCAGCCGGTCTTGGGCCGGTTGCGGCGGCCGCGGCGGCCACGGCGAATCCCGAATTCCCGCAGGCGCGCGTCGGCCCGTGCGATATCCCACTCGGCGCCGAATCCGGTGTACAGGTCGATCGCGTTCGCCAATGCGGATCGAGCTTGCTCGGCATGACCGTCGCCCGCGAGCAGGGTGGCGAGCATTTCGTTCGCCTGTGCCTGATACCAGGGGCGACCCGCCTGCCGGAACGATTCGACGGCCTGGGCGACAAGCGCGGAATCACCCTCGGCCAGCCCGCGGCACAGCGCCGCCGTAGCGCGTCGGCTGTGCGTGGGATGACGCGCCTGCAACGCGTCGGCGGCGATGGCGACATTGGCGGCGACATCCGCCCGCCCGGCAGCGACCGCCACGCGCACCAGATCCGGATACATCTGACTCACCGTGGCCGGCGCCAGTCCGTCCGTGTACTCCTCGCAAAGGCCGATCAGTGTTTCCATGGCCCGGCTCGAATCACCTTGTGTCTCATATACCAGCGCCTGTACCCACGGGTGCAGATACCGGTAGACCAGGCCCTCCAACCGATCATCGGGGGCGGGTAGCGACTCCGGGGTACCGGCGAACGTGCCGCGATGCACCGCGACGAGAGCCGTCAGGCACTCAGCCGCCGCAGCGTATCCGAAGATATCCGGTGCGTCTCGGCAGGCGCGCAGTGCTGCCAGGGTTTCGTCCCAGTGCCCCCGCAGGAAGTGTGATCGTGCCAGTTCTAGCCGGTTCGAGCCGAGATATGTACCGGAGGTGTGTTCGCTGTACCGAATTGCCAGCGTCAGTGTCTTTTCCGCGATCGCGTGTTCGTCGAGCTCGGTCAGGCAACGACCGCTCAGCGAGTACGGCTCGATGTTGGATAGCTGCCGACGGCCATTGGATTCGAAGTTCCGCGCCAGTCGATCGCCGAGTTGCCGCGCCTCATCGAGAAATCCCTGGTGGAGCCGTAACAAGCCGAGCGCGAGCGAACCCAGATCCGTCGCGACCGGATCCGCATTCGCGAGGCCGGTCGAAATCGCCTGTGCTGACGCCTCTTCGGCAATATCGAAACGCTCGAGCAGAGTATTGGACAAGGCGCGAAACCCGTGAAATTGCCCCTGCTGCAGTGAGCTCAGGCCGGGCTTGGCGAGTACCGACTCGGCGACGTGGACGGCGTCGGACAGATTTCCCTGGGCGAAGCACGCATGGGCCAGCAGCCAGTGCAGCATGGTGCCGACTTCCTGTCGCCGACCGACCATGGTGGCGCCCTGCGACAACGCGTGCCGCGCCACCGCCTCGGCCTCGGTCGGATTCCCGCTCCACAGCAGTGCCCTGACCTGCCAGAGCCGCAACTCGTCGTGGCGCTGCGGGTCGAGTCTGCTGGTCTCGATGGCCCGAGCGAGCAGTCCGGCAGCCAGTTCCGGCGCACGGATCACCAGCCTCTCCACGACGTTCGTCAGCCACTCCAGACCGGTCGCGTCCAATGGGCCGTCATCGGCCAGCAGGTACATCGCGACGCGCTCCACTGGCGCTTCCATCGACATCAGTACCCGCGCCGCTCGCAGCTGCAGCGTCACTCGCGAAGTGGGCGGGAGCTGGTCGGCAAGCACCTGACGGATCAAATCGTGCCGGAAGGTCAGCTCGGCGCCGGAACGAATCAGGATTCCCGACGCGACCGCCACACTGATCACGTTCCACACGTCGATGAGCGGGGCCGTGAGCACCTCGGACAGCTCGATCGCTTCGACGCCCTGGCCCAATGCCGCCGCCATCGACAGGATCTGCTGTGATCGGGCCGGAAGATGGTCCAGCCTCCGCAGGATCGCCTCGGTCAGCGATTCCGGCAGGCGGATATTTCTCGATCCGTTCCCTTCGAATGTCCATGCGTCCGAACTGATTTCCCCGGACTCGAGCATCCCGGCCTGCGACATTCCGGTAACCAGTTCGGTGACGTACAGCGGATTGCCGCCTGCGCTGGCGACGGCCGCCGACAGCAGCGGCCCGGCAGCCGCGCCCAGCAAGAGTTCCACCAGCACAGCAGTTTCCGAATCGCTCATCGGCCCGAGTCGCACCAGTTCGACACCTCGCGACTCGAATTCAGCGAGCAGGCCCGACAGCCCACGTTCACGGGGCAGCGGTTGGACCGCGAGCATGAGGAGCAGCGGGAGCTCGTTGAGGAGTTCTCCCAGCCGATGCAGTGCCAGCAGGCTCGACGGATCCGCCCAGTGTGCGTCGTCCAGGATCACCACGAACGGCCCTGTCGCGCACAAGGTCTCGGTCGCGGCAAGCAGGGTTGCGATCGCCGCCATCTCGTACCCGATTGCCATTGTGCCGGTGAAGACCCCTTGGTTCCGGAGGGGCTCCGCCGTGGTCGGCGCCACCGCCTCGACCGCGGCGAGCAGTGGCCCGATCGCCGCGAACGGCACATGCTGTTCGAGCTCCTTGGCTTCGCCCCACAGCACGCGCAGCCCGCGCGCGGCCGTCAATTGTGTTGCCGCCCTGAGCACTGCGGTTTTGCCGATGCCGGGTTCGCCCTCGAGGAGAACCACCCCGCCCTCTCCCGCGACCAACTTGTCGATCCGGTCCGCCATCCGATCGAGCTCGTCCTGTCGGCCGATCAACCGGTCGGCCGGACCGTCGTGCGGCGGGCACCTGAGCGACTCACCCGCTCCGGACGTCCCCACCGGTGCGGCCGTTGAGTCGATTGCACTGAGTCCTTGCATATTCTTGCCGCCTGGGAATCCGAGATTGTCGGCGATGTCCTACGGGCACAGGCGGACTCGGCCGCCGCAGCCAATCCGTCACCCCATGACGTTGGCCGGGCTCGCCCTCCTCCATGGACGAGTTCCCGGCTCGGCGAAGCCCGTACGACACCCGGACCGCGATGCTCGACGCTCGACCGAAAATGCCGATACCGCAACAACTTCGCAGAACGGACGCTGTTGGATCAGGCCGCCCGAAGTACACTGATTTACTAGTAGGTCAAATTCTCACCAGGACCCGCCAGATAGTCAAGAGGCAGGAGACCATGACGCCACGCACTCCGGGCGGCGACCGCAGCACCCGGTCACACATCCTCGACGCCGCCGAGCGAATTGTGCAGAGCCGGGGATTCAACGGATTCAGCTACGCCGACATCGCCGCGGTCCTGGCGATCTCCAAACCGGCTCTGCACTACCACTTTCCGAGCAAGGCAGAGCTGGGGCTCGCGCTCGTGCAGCGATATGAGCAACGGTTCTTCGATGCGCTGGCGACGGTCAGCGACGAGGACGCCCCCGCCCGGCTCGAGCACTATGCGAGCCTATACGCGGGTGTCCTGCGTGAGCAGCGAATGTGCTTGTGCGGCATGCTCGCCGCCGAGTACCGGACCCTGTCGGAACCGATGCAGCAATCGGTGGTCCACTTCTTCGAACGAAATCAGGCATGGCTGTCCGAAGTGCTGACACAGGGACAGCGGGAACACACCCTCGCCTTCACCGGGTCTGCGCGCGAGAAGGCGCACATGATCATCAGCTGCCTGGAAGGCGCGCTGCTCGTTGCCCGGCTCTACGGCGATCTCGATATGTTCCAGACCACGGCGGCGGGCCTGCTTGCGGGACTCGCGTCCGCCTCCGTCGGCGAAATCGCCGACACCGCACGGTGATCCCCTGCGGATGCTGTTCGGGGGGACCGCGCCGAACTGGGGTCAGTCGTAGTACCGCTTCTTGAGCTCGCCGACCTCGGCCAGGTAGTTCTGAATCAAGTTTCCGGCAGCTTCGGAGACGCTCGTACAGAACTCACTTTGGGATAGGTCCCGGACGGTGTCGGGCTCGATGTGCACCGAGAAACTCTTCATGCCTACCGTGGCGACCGTGATCCGCTTGTTGCTCGATTCGCCGGCCGCCTCGACGGCGTCCCGCTCGGCGAAGAAAGCGAAATCCGCCGCATTCTCGGCATCGATGCTCAGATTTGTATACTCGATCGCCCGTCTGTACTCACGCTGCCACCCGACCCACAGCAGCCTGGCGATACTCGTCAACGCCCGCTCCATTATCGGTTCATTGACGAACGCGTAATCGCTGTCCTTGAAGAACAACGCGATATCGGTACGCCTTGACAACTCTGCTTCGATGTCCGTGCCAGGTGCGGTCACACGGACACGGATATTGTCCAATTGCATCGCCAAATCAATCATGGTACCGCCCCCATCTTAATTGCGGCCGCCCATGCCGTGGTCGCCGTAGAGGTCGGGCAGGCTCATTCCCGCCAAGGTCGGCCGTGCGGCGACAAGCTTGTCCGTGTTACCGGTGAATGCGCCGATCAGCGGTGGGATGTAATTTGCGATATGGTTCTGCTCGACGTCTTGAATATGCTGGCGCAGGGTATCGATACCCTGCATCATCGAGCTGATGACGGATTCAGCGGAGTTGCCGGATTGCGAGAGATTCGCACCGCCCAAGGTCACATTGCCGAGGGCGACGCCCGCTGCGACCGGCACGATCGGCGCCGTAGCGCCGCCGGTTCCGACGGTGATAAGCCCTGAAGCGATCGTGGCGACCGCGGAGAGCACCGTGAACAGGTAACTCCACTGAGTCTTGTTGCAACCACCGACGTTGTCCAACGCATGCAATGTGGTTTCCGCGATATTGTCGATATCCTTGCGCGCCGCGGCCCACATCGCCTGATGTGCCTCGAGGACACCTCGCATGGTCGACAGCGCCGTGAACTGATTTCCGGCAACCATGCCGAAGGGATCGACGAAGTCTTTCTTGAACGCCATCGCGGCCTCGCCGGTCCAGCCCGCCAGATAGCTGCCGTCGGTCGTCATGTGGGCCAGGTCGACGTTCGACAACATCACATCGCCGGTGAGTTGCGTCGGGGGAGCGGAGCCGGTGTTCACCTGCCCCATCGCCCGCTTCAGATCATTGATCAGCGAGTCGTAGTGCGCCGGATCGGGCATCTTGGTGAACGGCTCGAACGCTGGCTCGATCGAGGCGAATTCCTGCCTGATCTGGTCCATCGGCGGGGCGCCGACGCCGGATCTGCCGGTGGTAGCGGGCGTCCGCTCCCTGCGCGCGATTTCGGCGGCCTTGTCGGCAATGTCATGTGCGTGTTGCATGAGCTGATCGAAACTCATTTCCCGCCACCTCCCAATCCACTAGAAGTCGTACCTGAGGTGGCCCGGCCCATACTGCTTCGGCGGGTTCTGCGTGGCGCCAAGTGTCGGATCGTCGCGCATAAGTCGGTTCATCTCGTCGCCGGCCTCTCGATCGGTCCCAGCGAAATACTGCGCCGCCTTGTCCAGGGCCGTCGCGGTGTCTTCCAGATTCTTCTGGGTATCTGTCAGGAAACCAAGCACCGTCGCATGCAGAGCGCGATAGGCGTCATACACCGGACCTTGCGCGGAACCACCGAAGTACACTGGCCGCTCCAAAACCTGCGCCAGCCCATCTGAGACGCTGTTGCAGCTGCCGATCGCAATACTGTAGTCCAACGCGATCTGCGGAAAATCCCCCTTCGCAGCTTGCTCCAGTTCGTATAGGTCGACACCGAACCGTTTCCCCGAATCCCCCATGGACGCACCCTCATTCCTATCCGAGCCCATACCGGCACCGCGTTGCCGGTCCTTCAGCGACCACAGTCAAGACTGTCTCGACGCCCGCGGTCGGCAAACTCGGCTCCCTTACATCGCAAACGGTACATCCACTCGGGCGCATTGCCCAGAGGTCCCCGGAAACACGAAAGATCCCGCCTTGGAACCGTTATCGGATTCATAAATATCCGCCTACTCGCGGATGTTTCTACCTTCGGCACTGCCATATGATTGCGCGGAGCTCTGTCGACCCCGGGAGATAATGTCAGTTCCAGGTTCCGCAGCCAGTTGGGACCGAGCGATGGTCGGGTGGCCAGCAGCGGGGCCAGCCAGGTATGCCGCAGCCACAGCTCGCGCTCGTGGTGGGCGTACGCCTCGAGGTCGGCACGCCGGTCTCCCGGCAGCGGTACGTGGTCGTCCTGTACCGCATCGGCCATGAGGTCGAGCAGGTCGTCGCGGCTGTCCACGTAAACGCCACTCGGTACAACGCCTGCGTGCAAGGCCCGACATTCGGTCGAACATGAGTCCTCGGACCTAGGCCGCAGCTCGCGGATTCAACTGTCGGTTTCACCAGTCGGGAGGCCAGGGTCAGGGAAACAACCGCTCTACGAGCCATTTGGCAGGTAGGCCTGTCACGAGCATCGCCCCGAGAGCAGCCAGTAGGTGCAGGCCCGGCTCGCTGTTGAGACACATCCCCGTTGCCGCGCCGAAGACTGAGAAGACCGACCCGAACGCGAAGATAATTACGCAAAGCGCGCTGGAACCTGCGACGCCGCCGAGTATCAGCAGCGCGGCGGTATACGCGACGGCTCGCGATGCGCGTCCTGCGAGCCGGAGAAAGTCAACTGCCGCCCGCAGTGCGCTCATTGCGACTTGTTTAACCAGGCCGAGCACAGCAGCACACCGTAGCGCTGCTGGTGACGGCATGGCGGATTCCAGCAGGGCGAGGGCGAATGGTTCGAGTACCCGCCGTGTCAGTGCTCGGCTCCAGTCGTTACGTGCTGTGATGCAGAGATCGTCAGCGCGGGTCGCCCGCTGCTGGCGCCTGGTGAGTGAGTCAATGCTGTTGTCCGACTGCCGAAGCAGGACGGTGCTCGAGGCGATCACCAGCGCACAGATCACCGCGAGCATCAGGAGGTAGGCCAGTTCTGTGGCTCCCGCCATGCCCGTCGACAGTGTGTAGCACTCCTGATTGTCAGGCAGACGGCTCGGCTCGGGCCCGGCAATGATCTGGTTGAGTTGCAACGCCGCGAGGGGAGTGACGATCAGGCCACCTCCGACACCAGCAACGAGCAGGAGTTGACCGAGCCGTTCGCTCAGCCACCACACCAGCGCCCACGGCTTGTGCCCGGCCTCCTCGATCCGTACAAGGCGGCGCTCGCGCTCGGCCCGCCAGCGGGCCACACGCCAGCGCGCGGACTCCAGCGCTACAGATATCAGGACGCTGCGCCTATGGCGGTTGAATGCCGCCAGCAGATCACCGGTCTCGAACCGCGCGCTACGCAGGACTTGGCCGAGCCGGTCATCCGCGCAGACGCGCGTGACCGCGGTACACGCTGCGGCGTAACGCTCTTGGTCCCAGGTGTCCAAGCTCCCCCCTGAGGTCAGTCTTGCGGCCGCGGTTGGGGTGCGAAAGTTACCGGCAGTTCAGCGACACCGCGGAGCGACGTTGTCCGCCACCGTAGTTGTTCCGCGGGTTTGGCCAGGGCCAGATCTGGAATCCGTTGGAGCACAGTGCCGATGGCCACCGTGGCTTCCAAGCGGGCGAGTGCGGCCCCGAGGCAGAAGTGGATACCGTAGCCGAAGCCCAGATGGGCTAGTTCGTTTCGTGCGACGTTCAGCACGGCGGGCCGGTCGAACCGGGCAGGATCACGGTTGGCCGCCGCGAGCGACGCCATGACCAGTTCACCTCGGCGGATTCGTACTCCCGAGAACTCGATGTCTCCCGCGGCGAAGCGGGCGAGTCCCAGGCCGATTGGACCGCAGAAGCGGACAAGTTCTTCGACGGCGGCGGGCAGCAGGCTCGGGTCCGCGCGCAGGGTGGCGAGCTGGTCGGGACGACGTAGCAGCGTCATCAGGCCGGTGCCGACGAGATTGACGGTCGTGTCGTGCCCGGCGATGACGAGCAAGATTGCCATGCCGATCAGTTCCGTATCCGATAGGGCGTTGTCGCCGGAGCCCGCACAGGCCAGGTCGCTCAGCAGATCGTCTTGCGGGTCAGCTCGCTTCTGCTCGATCAGATCCCGGAAGTAGCCGGTCAGTTTCTTCTGTGCTTCCTCGGCCAGACGCAGAATTTCCGGCGGCGCGGGTGGGAGAACACCGGCTACCGACCATCGCCGGAAGTCTGCCCGGTTGACCGCTGGCACGCCGAGCAGCTCACAGATCATTCCGATGGTGAGCGGGACCGCCAGATCGGCGACCAAATCACCTTCGCCCGCCGGTGTGATGGTATCGAGGAGTTCACCGGTGAGCTGCTGGATGCGGGGGCGCAGCGCCGCGATGCGGCGGACTCTGAATGCACGGGTAACCAAGCGGCGCAGCCGGGTATGGTCCGGCGGATCGACGGCCAGGAGAGTGTGCGCTACCGGGTTGTCGGTATCGGCGGCAGGCGCTGGCGTAGATTCGTCGCTCTGGTGTTCGGCGCGCAGCCGGTCGTCGGTGAGCAGCGCCAGCACTTCGTCGTAGCCGGTGACGATCCAGAACTCTCCGATCCCCGGCATATGAGCTCGCTGTATAGGGCCCGCTTCGCGTATCCGGTCCAGTATCGGATACGGATCGAATTGCGACGAGAAATCAGGCGGAATCTCATGAACCGTTGTCTGACGATGGGGTGGCATCTTTCCGAAGCTTTCCTCGCGATGGGCGGGCCCCATCTGCCGGGCCGGAGCCGTCGAACAGATGGGGACCCTTCTTCTCATTTTCGCCAATGTGATCTTGTAACCGAATTTCATTCATGGATTCAGTGCCAGTACATCATTTCCGAACACCCCCTTTCTCGAACATAAGGTCTCACCGGGTCACGGCGAGCAGTCAATTACGTTCGGCCAGCAACACATCCAACGGAGCCACGACACTGCCCGCGCGCTGTCCAGGTGCGAGCACGGTGAATCCGGCCTCGTTCAACTGCTCGATAACAATGCTGCGCGTCGTGCCGTGCCTGACTTGTACCTGTTCCTCTTCGGTGAGCAGTTGCGACCCTAAATATGTTCGGTACACGTATTTTGTTTCGGCGATACCGCCTTCGGGTCCCGAAACGGCGTCGGTTACTTCGACATGGGTGGTGTATCGAATCTCCCCAAGGCGTGCCTCGGCGATCAACACTGGCGACGCGGGAGAGAAGTCGGTGTCACCGAACATGTCCGATGCGAGAATTGCCCCGTGCGTCAGATGACCGGCGATAGTTCGGAAAAGCCTCGGACGGTCGTCGTGGGCGACCGAGCCAAGGACGCCGGCGAGCACCGCGTAGTCGAATCGCCCCGGCAGTGTCTCGGGGAGCTCCCGGAACGGCAGAATCGTGACCCGATCTGGCGGGAGCGCGCTGTGCTGAACACGGTTGAGTAGAAGTGATCGCATCGCCGGTGAGGGCTCCAAGCACCACACCGATCGGGCACGCTCGGCAACAGCCAGCGTCGTGCGTCCGGTTCCGGCCCCGATCTCCAACACCCGCTGTCGCACATCCGCAAGGGATGCAAAGAAACTCGGCTGCGGGGTCGTATTGCCGATCGGATGCGACACGGTCAAGTCGTAATACAGCGCCGCGACCTCGTAGGGATCAACGAGTCGATGGGTATCGGAGGTGCCGCCCATCGTCAGACCACCGAGTGCGCAGGAAGCAGCACCACCGGAATACTGGCGACGCCGCGGACCGTGCCGCTGATCCGGCGTTTCGGCTCGTCGATGAGAGATGCATGCGGGTAGACGTTCAATAGTTCCTCCAGAAAAATCTGCGTCACCAACAGAGCCATTCCCGCCCCCAGGCATGAGTGAATACCTCGGCCGAATCCCAGATGCGGATTCGGTTTACGCTGCAGATCCGGCAGCTCTGGGTGGTCGAAGACCTGTGGATCATGGTTGGCCGCACCGAGAATGACGGTCACCATCTCGCCCCGACGTATCTTCCGGCCACGCAGGACCGTGTCCACCACGCAGAAACGGCTGCCCGCTTGGACGGGACCGTCGAAACGCATGAGCTCGTCGACGGCCGTCCGCATGGCTTCGGTTCCCGAGAGCTGCCGCAGTTCTGCTCTGATACCGGGATTCTGCAGGCAGATCAATACGGCATTCTCCATGAACCTACTGGTCGAGGAATGACCGGCGTGCAGGGTCGCGCGAACCGTATTTACCAGAAGGGTGCGCGATACGTTTTCCGCACGCTGAGCTCGCAGCAGGAAACCAACCAGGCCATTGGGCACATCCTCTTCGATCCAGGTCGCGACGAGTGTCGAGAGCTCTTCCCGCGCACGGACCGCGCCCGGTATCGCTTCCGGCACATAGCCACCGTCCATGCCGAGAACCAGCCGATCCGACACCTCGACGAACCAGTCGAGATCCGGAACAGTCACACCGAGGAAACCGCAGACGGACCGTAATGCGATCGGACCGATGAGTTGAGTGGTCAGGTCGACCGAACTGTGCGCGGGAAGCTGCGTGATACATTCTCGAACAACACATCGCACCGTCCTTTCGAATTCCGGCATGTCCTGCGCACGGAAAGCGGCGGCCATGAGTTGGCGGATCGGTGCATGTTCCGGAGGATCCAGCACCTGGAGTGTGAGCATCACATCAGGAATTTCGATCCCTAGTCGCCGAGGGTCCGCGGTAAAAATTTCCGGACTGCGCAGCACATGTCGGCAGGTCTCGTAATCGGTGCATATCCACGCCCGCAATCGTTCGTCCCAATGCGCCGGATCGAGTTCGCGAAAAAGTGTGTAGTAGGAGTAGAGATTGGCAATCACGTTGGGGTCGCGCAGCGTGAAGGAAGCATTGTCGAGCATTGCTGAATCCTTATATTTTGCTGAATCGGAAATATGGGACCGAGCGGCCGAGATTTCGTAGGCAGATGGCGACGATGATCGTCCCGATTCCCGCTGAGGCCGCCACGACCACGTGGATGGGGATGCTCTCGGCCACGGCACCCGCAGTGAGGAAACCGACCCCCTGGGCGAACATCAACCCGGACGGTTGGATGTTGAGCGCTCGTGCCCGCAGATCCGAGGGCGCCTCGACCAGCAACCGATCTAATCCGAGATGGTGGGCTCCCCCCATGCCCGACAGCAGCAATAACGCGGCGGCTGCCGTGAGGTTCGGCCGTTGTGAGTAGCCAAGCAGTGACACCAGGGACAGCAGGCTGAGTAGCGGGATGAGCCGTATCTGAGTGCCGGGTGCGACGTACCAGATCACCAGCACCTCACCGAGCACGAATCCGGTAGGCATAGCCGCCATCAGTAGACCGGTTTCGATGCCTCCCGCCCCACCTTGGCGGGCATACGGGATCAACAGCGCCTCCGGCGCGGCGGCGAAGAAGGGCACCGCCCAGCCGAGGGTCAAAATCCCGCCGAGGGGCTGCGTCCGGAGAACCGAGCCGAGCCCGGCCAACGAGTCGCGCAGAATCCGGGGTCGCGTCATGGAGCCGCAGGGCCGTTCGCGGGTCCCCACTCGTAGCACGGCCGCCGATCCCAGGAAACACCCGGCAGTCATCAGTAACGCACTATTCGGCGGCATTACCGCCAGCAGCACTCCACCCACAGCGAAGCCGACGATTTGCCCGCCCTGCGCGACGATTCGTAGCAGACTTCGCCCCGGCGCGAAGGCGGCTGCCGGGAGCACCTCGGGCAGCGTGGCGGCTCGGGCACCGGCGAACACCGGTGCGATGGAACCGAGCGCGAAGGCCAGTACGAGCAGGCCGGGTACGGGTATGGTCGGCACAGCCATCAGTGCGGTCGTCACGGCCGACGCCAGGTTGCAGCTGATCAGCAGAGCCCGAGTCGGAAACCGGTCGATGAGTGACGACCCGAAAACGCCCGTGAACAGATAGGGCAGGAAACTCAGTGTGAGGACGAGTGCGGCCAACAGTGCGGATCGACTGCGGTCGTACACCGTGACCGTCAGCACGATTTCCACGATCACTGCACCGAGCGTAGAAATGACCTGGGACACGAAGATCGCGCGAAACTCGCCAATAGCAAGAGCATCGCGGTAGCGGCTCGGCGGGGCGGATGCACCGGTCATATTCCGAATCCCCCCACCACTTTTCAAGGACCTATTCCCTGATTGCGAACCTTCGGCTCGTCTGCTTCACACTGTGCCGGTCGGAGAAGCGCGCGTCTAACCTTTGCGCCAGGAATCAAACGTTGCCTTGCCGTGAATTCGGTACTTCGGTAGGCGCGGTGAGGAGGTCGAGGCCGAGGTGGGTGCATGTATGAATAACAGCTTTGCCGTCGCGGAAGGACGTGACGAGTCCGGCTTGACGGAGGACTTTCGCCTGCCGGGACGCGGCCGCGACGGTGGTCGACAGATCTCGGGCGAGCTCACTAGTCGTGTGCTCGCGAGTCAGCATCTGAAGCGCTTGAGCACGGGTCGCACCGAGCAACGCCGTCAGTGGATCGCTCTCCGCCGCAACCGGTTCCAGCAGAGGCAGTGGTGTCACAGCCGGATAGATCAGTATCAGAGGCCCATCAGGCTGATAACTGACCAACGGATGCCCGGTCCACAACAGTGAGGGCTGCAGGACGATGCCATGGCCATCGAGCACGAAATTCAGATTGCGTGGGCAGTCGACTTCCAGGGTCTGGTCGAACCAGCGAATGGACGGGCCGAGACTGGTCAGGGTCGCATGCAAGCCGTACGAGGCGAGATACCGGGCACGCCAGGCGACTTCGGCATAGAAGCCTGCGCGAATGCTGGGCCACTGGCTGGCGAGGATGGTGCGGTAAGCCGCGTTCAACGCCTGCTCGAGCACCTGCCAGGCTTCGCGGTCCTTGTCGGCGAGCCTGCGCAGCCAAGGGGTGATCGGGCGATCGATCGCGCACATTCGCCCCAGCTCCGAGCGCACCTCGGCCCGTGGGGTGGATAAGACGCGGTCTACGCCTTCCTCGAGCGTTGGGCTGGGCGGATCGAGAAAGAACGGCCCAGCGCCCGACGGTGACACCAACTCGAGCAGCAATCCTGCCGGTTTGTCCCACGTCCTCGCTATCCGCTGCCGCCAAGAAGTAAATATCGGATCCGAACCCCCACGCTGCAGCATCTCCAACGCAAATGTCAGTTCCGCCATCGGTTCTGGGTGTTGAGCAATGGACACCCGCATAAGATCA
The DNA here is from genome assembly GCF_045040275.1 of Nocardia sp. NBC_01499. Classification (NCBI taxonomy): domain Bacteria; kingdom Bacillati; phylum Actinomycetota; class Actinomycetes; order Mycobacteriales; family Nocardiaceae; genus Nocardia; species Nocardia sp. NBC_01499. Next base: position 9,926,565 of record NZ_CP109426.1, read on the forward strand.
TCAACGGTGCACCGTATCCGAAACACCAATTCATCGTACAGAAATGTGTCTTATGTCGACTGTCAGAGGGAAAGGGACCACCGCAGAGCCTGGCTCGGCGCCGGTCACCCGAGCATCCGGCAAGACCATCTCCATCACCCACCAAGGAATCAAAAACGATCGCCTCGCGGCCCTGGGCTGGGTGTGGGGCACCACCCTGGTTGCCTTATCCGGTCCGCCTACGGGCACTACCGGCGTCGCCGCGACCACGGCGACCGGTACGTCCCTGCCGTCCGGCACCTGTTCAACAAGATGCTCGGCCAACTCCACCACTGCCTGCAAACCCGCCAAACCTACGACCCGACAAAAGCTTTCGGCCAACCTCTCATCACCCCATCGACCTCCGCCGCAGCTTGACAGTCAGCGGAATGGCACACGAGCTGCACTGGCTGCCGGACTGACGCGCCGCTACGCCTGCACCCCGGTCACCGCGACGTCCCAGTGTGTAGTTCCTCGGCCAGGTAGGTCAGCACGCAGGAGCCGTGGCCCTACACCTGGTCCGCTGCGAGCCTGAGGTCGATTCGATCTGGACTGAACGCCTCAAATAGCCAGGACGCCCGACTGCTCCGTAGGCACGCCCATCGGCTACTACCGCGCGTCGGGAAGCCCTGTCGACCAACCAATCTGGGCAATTGACCAACGCCCTCGCAGCGACATCATCGCTCACTCGCGCTGGCTGAAGTCAGCACGAGGGAGTGCGATGCAGAACGTCTTACGCTGATGAGGGCTCACTCGTCTCGGATCACTCTGCGCCGAGTTATTCGAAAAGGCGGTTCGCGGCCGTGGGTGACTCGATCATGCGTTCCAGTTCTACGCGGGCGAGCTGTTTGCGGAATTCACCTTCGTAGGAAGCATCACCGGAGTTGTGCATTGTCTCGGTGATCCAGACCGCGGATGTCTGAGCGTTCCAGATGTGTCGCAGACAAGTCTCGGAGTAGCTGTCGAGCAAGCTCGAATCGTCCTTCTCGACTTGGTGGATGACAGCCCGCGCGAATACTTCGGCGTCGTGCAGGGCGAGGCTCATCCCTTTCGCGCTCATCGGTGAAACGATATGTGCCGCATCGCCGAGTAGGTAGAGCCTTCCGTAGCTCATGGGGCTGTACACCACGCTGCGAAGTGGCACGAGTTGTCTGTCCGTGATCGGACCCGTGGCCGCGACGGGTCGGCCGAACCGAGCGCCCAGTTCGCTCCAGATGCGTTCGTCGGGCCACTGATCGAGGGTGTCGGTGAGCGGGCACTGCAGGTAGAAGCGACTCGCGTTCGGGCCGCGGGTTATCTGCGCGGCGAAGCCGCGAGAGTGCACTGCCATCACCGCCAGCGGATCCGCCGGGACATCGGCGAGAACGGCCAGCCAGGCATACCCGTGCTCGTGGGCGTAGCGAGTGAGGATGTCGGCAGGTATGGACGGCCTGCTGATGCCGCGGTCGCCGTCGCACCCGGCGATCAGCTCGCAGTCGATCACCTTCGCGGATCCGGTGGCGTCCAGATGGCGGACCGTCGGTCGATCACCGAGGTCTTCCAGGGAAATGTCGGCGGCTTCGAAACGAAGGTCTCCGCCATCACGAAGAAAGACTTTTATAAGGTTTCGGACGAGGATCTGCTGCGGACAGAAGATGCCCTCGCTGTCGTCATCAGCGGCGTCCCACAGTCGTGGTTCGCCGTCGATCAGCAGCGGGAAGCCCGCCGAGTCGGTGGGTCCGGCGGAAAAGTCTCCGAAAACCTCTTCGAGTCCCCACTCGCGGAGCATGCGTACACCGCGACCGTCGAGTGCCCCGGCCCGTTGCCGATGCTCGACGTATTCACAGCTGTCTTTCTCCAAAATGATGCAGCCAATTCCGCTGCGCAACAAGAAATTACCGAGTGCGAGCCCGGCAACTCCGCCGCCGACGATAACCACGAAAGTTTTCTCAGCAGTTGTGCTCATGTGTTTTCGATACTCCTCGAGAATCAGCCCGGGTGGCGCACGCGCGCCGATCACCACTGTGGTCGCGTCAACCATTTCCGCCAACCGGTAAATGGACAGCCGATATGGCAAACTCGCCAACTTGTGGCGGGGTTACCTACCGTCGTGCAGATCAGCCTGGTAGCGACCCGGCGTCTGGCCGACGACGGCGGTGAACGCCTCGATGAAGCTCGTCGGGGTTGGACCACCCGCAGACGATCGCGGTGTCGGTGACGGATTGGCCGTTGCCGAGATGAACCAGGGCGTGGTGGATCCGCAAGATTGTCCGCCAGCGGTGGAAGCTCATGCCGAGCTCGGCGTGGAACAGGCGGCTCAGGGTGCGCCCGCTCGCTGCGGCGGTCCGTCCCAGCTCGACCAGGGTCGTGGTCTGGGCGGGATCGTCGCGTAGTAGATCGGTGACGGCACGCAGCCGGTCGTCGCGCGGTTCGGGCAGGTGCAGGGACTGGCTCGGGGCCTCGACGAGTTCGTCGATCACCACGGCGCGCAGCCGTTCGTAGGCGCCGGGGCGGGCTTCCCGCCGATCGGTCAGCGCTAGGAGTACCTCGCGCAGTAAGGGATTCACGGTGAATACGCTGGGGTGCGCCACCAGTGCATCACACGAATCGGCGGGGATGACGACGAGGCGCGCATCGGTCCTGCCATAGAAGCGATGCGAGTGGACGAATCCCGGCGGCGTCCACGTCACCCGGTTCGCGGGCGCGACCCAGGTGCCCCGCTCGGTCGTGGTGGCCAAGACGCCGGACGCCGCGTACACGAGTTGACCATCGGTGTGCGAGTGGGCCTCGATGTGGAAGCCGTGCGCGAGCCAGCCCGCACCGTGCGATACCTCTTTCGGGAACGTCGGAGGGGGCGCGGCAGATTGGCGAGGTTCCGGCATCGGTCGCCACTTTACCGGCGATACCGCGCAACATCATTCTCCACCCGACGAGCCGATCACCAAACCGCCGGACACCACATAATCGGCTGAGCGCGCGCCGGGAAGCGTAGTCGGTCAACCATTTTGGACGGCTGACCAACCCGCGATATGCGGCATTTGCGCGCGTTGCGAAGCGCTGTCAGCCAACCGATTTGGACGGATGACCAGCTTGTTGTTTCCGACTGAAGCCAGCATGGACGAATGTCATGCAGAACGTCTTACGCTGACTACCGCTAATCGCCCTCTGGAGTCAGCTTGTGCCGATGCGGTGCAGGGGCAGGCTCTATCGTTGTGATGTTGCGAATTGCTTGCATTGCCACGGGTTTCGTAGATTGCAGATTGTCGCTCGGGGCGAGTGAGGTCGGAGCCTTTCGTCTGCACCAATGCAGCAGGTCGGGACACGTTGGAGTGCCCCGACCTGCTGATGTTCTTGATCGTTCACGCTTTTCGGCCCATGAAATGTGCGCCTCATCCCGCTGTTGCGGAGATTGCCGGAGCCGTGATGATTCAGCGTCAGGACGTCCAGATGAAGGCTGCGTACCCGTTGCCACCGTCACGGCCGTTGCCGGTGTCGGTCTGGTGCGGCACATGGATCGCACCCCGCTCCGAGGATCCCGCCCCAGCTGCGGTGTCCGCAACTCGGCTATGAGCATGTTCGCGAGATCAACGGTTGGCCAGCGTTTGTTCCTCATTGACCGCGCGGGTCGCGGCATTACCGCTCACTGGTTCCGACTGAAGTCAGCACGGGCGAGTGCGACGTAGAACGTCTGATGCTGATTTCCGGACGTCGTCAGGTGGGCGTGATGGTGGTCTGCGCAGGCTGTGCTCTCGGAGCCGGATTTGCCGCTGCTATCGCTACTCACCGGGCGTGGCGTGGGCGATCAGGGAGTCTCGCGAGCCTTCTCCAATAACGCATTGTAGGAAAGTTCCGACTGCTCGCGCGCCGCGTAGAACGTCGTGCCTGCCAGGCTTTTCTGGACCGAATCCACACCCTTCGCGTAGGGGCTAAGCTGCTTGGTTTTTGCATCCTCGGGCGCCCAACCGATGAGAAAGATCTTGCGGTGCTGCTTGCCGTCACGCTCGTACTGGAAGTCATAGACGCCATAGCGGCACGCGCCGTCGCCTCCCGCCTGGATTGCTTCGATGAAGTCGTCGTAATCGGTCGACGAGGAGGCCGTCTCCAGCGCGACTTGGTCAAGTCTGGCGCCGACGATCTTGAAGACGAGAAAGCGGAACTTCTTCTGCTCTTTCAGCGCGTAGTAGGCGTCATAAGCCTCCTGTGTCACCCCGGTGGTGTCGCCATCCGACTCAACCCTGGCGGACCGGCCGGTACCCGGTTCGGCCGCGTCGTTCTGGGATTGAGTGGCAGGCTCGGCGTGTGCTATCGCTACAGTGTCGATCCCTGCGCTCAGCATCGCCGCAGTCACCGCCAACGCCGAGCCGATCCCCACCATTCGAGCACCCATTCCAGCCTCCTGTGATAGCGACGAAACCGATGATGACCGATCACACTGAAAGCCCAGGACCGGTCCAAGAGCCTATTCGGAACCGCGCCGACCATGGATGGGCCACGTCGCAACGCACGCACATCGGCAGATCCGGACGTTCACGAACGCGGGCTCTGCGGCTAATACCGGATAGTCACGAGATCGGCTGGCGGCCAGCGGCTACGGCTCACTCGAGCGACCGGAACGCGACGGCCGGTGACCGTCGGTGCAGGAAGCGATACGTGAGTGACCGCTATGCGGCGCGCACGAACTTACGCGGCGGTCATGTACTCCACGATGAATGGGGTACCTGCAACGATATTTCCGTATTTCGGCGAGTCGCCACGGTCGGCGGCTCGGTGTGGTGTGATCGGCAAGACGTGCGTGAGCAGCGCGGAGAGGGGTCGATCATGTCGGACAGCCGCGGCGGGGCGGACTCCGGATTACCGACCACAATCGACACCACGGTCGCGAGTGAGGCGCGGGTCTACGATTACTGGCTCGGCGGCAGGGACAACTACCCGGCCGATCGGGCCCTCGGCGAGGAGGTCGCCGCCCTGATCCCTGGCATCCGGACCATGGCTCGCGCCAACCGCGCGTTCGTCTGGCGCGCGGTCCGCTACGCGATCGCCGAGCAGGGCATCACCCAGTTCCTCGACATCGGCACCGGCATTCCGACCGCACGCAACACCCACGAGGTGGCCCAGGAGCTGGACCCCTCGGCCCGCATCGTCTACGTCGACAAGGATCCGGTCGTGCTGGCGCACGCCCGCGCCCTGATGGGCAGCACACCGCAGGGCAGGACCGCCTACATCCACGCCGATCTGCACGATCCCGTCTCGATCCTGACCGACCCGATTCTCACCGGCACGCTCGACTTCGACCGCCCCATCGCCCTCATGCTGATCTCGGTCATGATCTATTTCCGCGACGACGAAGACGATCCACGCACCATCATCGAACGGCTGCTCGCTGCGCTGCCTCCCGGCAGCCTTATTGCCCTCAGTCACCCCACCGGGGATTTCGATCCACGCGCCATGGCGCACGTCGAACGAGCCGCCGAGCAGGCCGGTCTGACGTTCGTCGCGCGCAGCCGGGCCGAAGTGGAAACCCTGTTCGCCGGAACCGACCTCGTGGAGCCAGGGGTGGTGTCGGTGGTGGACTGGCGCCCCGATCTCCTCGACCGGCCGATGCCCGGTTTCGACCCCAGCACCGACACCGCGTGGGTCTGGGCGGGGGTAGGCCGCAAACCCTGAACCGACCTCGACCGGATCGGCCTTCGCGGAGGACACCCCCGCTGCGATCGGATCAGAACAACGGACCGGCCGAATACACCGCGAGGATCGATCCCTGGGCATGGCCATCCTCCGCGAGGCCGGCCTGCGGTGGCTGCGGCACTGTGGGCCTACCGGCCCGCCGCCTGGAGGCGGGCATCGTGAAGGCGGATGACGTAAGCGCTGCGCTGCAACTGATGACGACTTCCGGTCGCGCCGTGCACGTCCCAGCTTAATGCAGCTAAACTTGCAGATCTAGTCTAACCTTCGAGTATGACCCAGCCACAGGCCGGTCGGGCTCGTCCCGGGGGACGCACCGCGAAGACCCGCCAGAAGGTGCACGACGCCGTACGGTCACTGTTCAGTGAAGGCCGCGACGCCCTGTCCATCCGGGAGGTTTCCGAGCGGTCCGGCATTCACGAAGTCACCCTCTATCGTCGTTGGGGCACGATCGAGTCGCTTGTACTGGATGTCGCGGTCACTCAGCTCATCGAGGAGTCGCCGTTTCCCGACTCGGGAGATCTGCGGCGCGATCTGCTGGACTGGGCGAACGCGGTCGCGAAACAGGTGCAGACGCGGGAGGGTTTCGCTTTCTATCGCGCCTTGGCCATGGCCCGATCCCCCCTGTTCATCGAGGGCGAGGCCGATCCCGCGGTCGATGCGGCCGCCTACCTCGGCAGACGGATGGCGCAGATCCAGCAGGCGATCGACCATCACCGAGCCGAGAAAGGCGGAAACCCGCCCACTGTGGAGCGGATCTTCGACATCGTTCTCGCGCCGATCTACCTCCGCGCGATCTTCGGGTACGCTCCCGCAGGCCTCGAGCTCGAGGCCTTGGTCGACCGCGCGTTCACCGAGGGCAGCTGACCACACCCTTCTCACCGTGGGGAAATACTTTCCCGGATCGCGTCGGGTCGACCAGCGTCGACATGTCGCCGGTGTGTTCGACGCCGTTGCCGCAGGATGACGAACGCGACGATGCGCTGCCCGGTGGTCTCGTCCGCCGCGCCGACTACCGCGGCCTCTGCGACATCGGGATGTTCGGCGAGGGCCGATTCGACCTCGGCGGGGGAGATGCGGTGCCCGGAGGCATTCATGACGTCGTCGACCCGGCCGAGCACCCACACGGCCCCGTCCTCGTCGTACTCGGCTCCGTCGCCGGCGAAGTACCAGCCCTGCTCGGAGTAGCGGGACCAGTAGGTTTCGCGGTCATCGGCAGGTAGATCGCGACCCGGTCGCCGTGGCCGGCCAGGACGTGGCGGTCGACGCAGTTGTAGGCGATGTTGAGCTGTCCGTTCACGAACCACTTCGTGACCGGAGCGTCGGACCAGTCGAGTACGTCGGTGAAGGGTGCGTGCCAGTGCGGCACCACAGTGTCCGTCCGCCGAGCTGAGTTTTGCAAGAACTCTTGCATTAGTGGGCGGCACGGGACATACTGCTGTTAATGCAGGAATCATTACATTAAGGATGCGGGGCGAGTCTGCGACGGCCCATCAGACGGCGCTCGGCCGCTGGTCTGCTCCCGCCTCGTCCCGACCTCAGCAGTCGATCGGATCATCAACGCCTGCAGAGATTTTCGTAGTTACCGGCGCACAGAAGAGGATTCATAATGTCCCCGACAAACACGTCACTCGCGGGCAAGGTCGCGGTGGTCACCGGCGCCAGTTCGGGCATCGGCGCGGAAATCGCGCGCGAACTCAGCCAGTGGGGCGCCTCGGTTCTTCTAGTCGGCCGCGACGAACAGCGCCTGGATGCCGTCCGCGCCGAACTCGCGGACACCGGCGCGGAAACAGACCGACTGAGCGTCGAACTCACCGCGGATGAGGCTCCGGAGCAGATCGTCGCCAAGGCACTTGCTCGCTTCGGATCGATCGACATCTTGGTCCATGCGGCCGGCGTCTTTCTGCCGACGCCCTTCGTTGAGACGCCAGATTCTGAACTCGATATTCAATGGGCGGTCAATGTGCGGGCCCCGTTCCGCCTCACCCGGGCTGTCGCGGAACACCTGCCCGACGGAAGCGCGGTCATTTTCGTTTCGTCGATCTGCGGCTACGTCGGATTCCCCAACTCGACCGCCTACTGCGCCACCAAGGGTGCGGTCGAACTTCTGGTGAAGTCGCTGTCCGCGGAGTTCGCGCCGAGGGGAGTCCGGGTGAATGCGGTAGCGCCCGGCAATGTGCGGACCAGCATCAACGCCCATCTCCTCGCCGACGAGGAGTACGAGAAAACGATGCTCGACTCGACACCGGCAGGTCGCGTCGGCGAGGTCGGCGATATCGCGCCCGCCGTCGCCTTCCTGGCCTCGCCTGCGGCCGCGTACATCCACGGCTCGAGCCTGCTGATCGACGGCGGCTGGGTCGCGTCCTAGCCGTCCAGCGGAACCGATCCAGCCTTCCCTCAGGAGTGAACATGTTGAGCACCAACCGGATTCACGCTCTGACGGCACCTGATGAAACATCGGTGCTGCCCCCGTTCGACGCCCTCATGGCGGCCAGCGGGCTCAGCGTCAGCACGCCGCCACTGAATGAACAGACCGTTGTGCTGCTCCATCTCGCCGAGGTGGCCCCGGCCTTGCCGATCCCCACGGTCCGGAGTCGACGGAAGATATGAGTACGGTCTGGCGCGAGCCGACGCCCCCGCCGCGCGCGTACTGCGGGTGATGAAGTTCCTACCCGGATCCGCGCTGAGCGAAAACCGCTCGACCACAGCACAATTCGTCGCGGTCGCCCGTGCGCAAGCGGCAATGACCAGGGCGCTGGCCGGATTCACTTATCCTCGGCAAGACCGGACTCTGGTGTGGGATCTACGGTATTTCCCCGCCCTCCGGCCGCTGCTCGACGATGTCGCCGATGCCGACAACCGCAGGTTGGGCACGCGGATCTTCGACGCTTACGCCGAATTCCTGCAGGATCGGGCCCCGCGACTGCGGCACCGGTTTTCTCGGCATCATGATATTGGGCGGCGCCTTCTTCGGCTTCGTCACTCCGCTCCCGGTGCAAATGGTTCTCTCATTGCTCCTCGGTATTTCCTTCACCGGCATCGTTTACACGAATACCAGTGCGCTGATGCAACGTTCGGTGGACGTCAAATATCTCGGACGGGTGAGCGGGCTGTTCGTCGCCGCGATGTACATTCCCGCCGCCGCGTCCGGATACTTCTTCGCTCATATGCGGGACAGTTTCGGCTGGCAGACCGCCGGAATAATCCAACTGACGGTAATTCCCATCATCGGCTTGGCCGCCATGGCGGCAATGGGCCGGGCACCTATTGTGTATTCACAGAAAGGTTTGTCATGACAGAACATTACGCACCGAAGAGTGAGCTGCGCGACGGCATGCGCGTCGATTGGGACGTGCGCATCACGATGGGCGACGGCATCACCCTGGCCGCGGACATCTTCCGTCCGGACGACGACGAAGCGCACCCCGTGCTGCTCGCCGCAAGCCCCTACGGCAAGGGACTGCCGTTCGCGGTGGGCTTTACCAGCCAGCTGAAGAGCCTGCTCGACGAGCATCCAGAGGTCGCCGAGCATTCCACCAACGCTTACCAGGTATGGGAATATCCAGACCCCGAACGATGGGTCCCCGCAGGCTATGCCTGCGTGCGAATCGACACCCGCGGCGCCGGTGCCAGCGAAGGCGCCATCGACTTCTTCTCGCCGCAGGAAACGCAGGACCTCTACGACTGCATCGAGTGGGCGGCCGCGCAGCCGTGGAGCACCGGGAAGATCGGCCTGCTCGGCATCTCCTACCTGGCCAGCAATCAGTGGCAGGTCGCCGAACTCGCGCCACCGCATCTGGCCGCCATCTGCCCGTGGGAGGGCGCCTCAGACTACTACCGCGAATACACCCATCACGGTGGCATCGCGTCCGAATTCCTGCCCAGCTGGATGCCGTATCAGGTCACGAGCGTGCAGCACGGCCGCGCCGACGCCGAAGTCAACCCGCACACCGGACGCCGCGTCTCCGGGCTGCCGATCCGAACGGAAGCTGAGCTCGCGGAGAACGCGATCGCCATCGGTGACGTCCTTCGGGAGAACCCGACGGTCAACAGTTACTACCAGGATCGTTCCGCGGTGCTGGAGAAGATCACCGTTCCGGTCTTGTCCGCGTCGAACTGGGGCGGGATGGGGCTGCATTCACGCGGAAACTTCGAGGCATTCACCCGAGTCGGTTCCGAACAGAAGTGGCTTGAAGTGCACGGGTTGGAGCACTGGACCGAGTTCTACACGAATTACGGACTCGACCTGCAGCGGCAGTTCTTCGACCATTTCCTCAAGGGCGAGGACAACGGCTGGGACACCAAGCCCCCGGTCCAGCTCAAAGTGCGCACCCCGGAGGACTTCTTCGTCCGCGCGGAGAACGAGTGGCCGCTGGCCAGGACCGAGTGGACTCGTTGTTTCCTCGATATCGACTCCGGGTCGATCACCCGCGACGTCCCCTCGACGGATCAGCGCGTGACGTTCGAGGCGCGCTCGGCGGGGGTCATGTTCAAACTGCCGGTCCTGGAGGAAGAGTTGGAGCTCACCGGGCCGGCCGCGCTGAAGTTGTTCGTCTCATCGACGACAGCCGATGCGGATCTGTTCGTCACCATGCACTTGTTCGATCCCGACGGGACCGAGGTCTTGTTCCCCACGGCATTCGAACCGCACGGGCCCCTCGCACAGGGATGGCTGCGCTTGTCGCAGCGGACCCTCGATGCGGACCGTTCGCTGCCGTATCGTCCGTGGCACACGCATACCGAAGCGGCGCCGGTGGATCCAGGGACCGTATACGAAGCCGATGTCGAAATCTGGCCGTTCTCGATCGTCGCGCCGGCCGGATACCAGATCGGAGTGTCGGTGCGTGGTCAGGACTACACCCACGGCCTGCCCGGCAAACAAGAGTCTGCCTATGGTCGCGAACTGCTCGGCAGCGGTGCGTACTGGCACGAACTGCCGGGTGACCGCGACAAGCCGGTCTTCGACGGGCAGACGACACTGACCGGAGCGGCCGACCAGCGGCCATATGTCCTGCTGCCCTGCATTCCCCGCTCGTAGTCGGACGGGGCGGAATTGGTACCGGGAGCGGTGAACGGTTCCCAGGCGCCAAATCCGATGGGGCACAAGCACGTATCGTGTTCGTGCCCTCCCCGGCTGGTCGGATCGCCCTCGCACCGCCGCCGGATTGTTCGTAATTGTTAGGCCGACATTATGCGAGTTGAGCGGCTGAGATACGTTGTGTCACAGGTAGTCCCGGCGATAGACGTTGTGGTCCGCACGGCTTATAACGTGGTGGAATCGAAGCGGTGACAATGCGAGCAGATCGGGATGATGAGCGAAGGGCAGAAAGGTACCTCTGACGAAAAGGGCGGCATCAAACCGTCGCAGGTCTCCGCGGCGGCGCTGGCGCGGTTATGCGGCTTTTCTGGGATCGACGCTGGGGGTGGCCGGCACTGTGGTGGCCGAGTACGGCGCGCGCGGTGCCTGCCTATGGCCATGCCACGGCCATAGGCGACCGCATTCAACGACCATTCCGCCACGAATTGTGTTGATTGTCAGCAACATCCACGGCAGTCGGGGAGATCTGCCGCCGGATCGCGGTGGCGGTTTCAGGCTGACCTTGACTCGAATTACCGAGACCTAATGTAACTCGGCAGCCGCGTCATCGGCCTCTACGCTTCGGTACTGATCAGCAGGTGGATCAAGGTGGCTTCACCGCTGATCGGAACTGGATCAGCGCGAGTACGGAGAGTTGTGAGAATCGTAGTCACCGCCATCGAATCGCCAAATGTCCAGCGGGAGAGGCGATGTCGATGAATGCAGGGTTGAAGATGTGGAATGCGTTGCGGGAGCGCGCTGGTCGGCGGTCGCGGGCCGCGTTCGGTGCGGTGTGCGTGGTCGCTGTCGTCACCGGGGGAGCGCTGGCCGGCCCGGCCGAGGCTGAGCCGGACGAGCCGGTGACGGGGACCGTCGAGTCGCCGAACGGCCGCTGGCCGGTCAATGTGCGGTCCGGTCCGAGCTTGCGGAGTCCGAAGGTCGGCCGAATTCGGCACGGCAATCGGGTGACGATCGTGTGCACGACTCGTGGCGACCGCGTCAAGGGCGCATGGGCTGCCACCGACGTGTGGGACAAGCTCGACAGCGGTCGGTGGATCAGCGACGCCTTCGTCGACACCGGAACCGACGAACCGGCGGCGCCCGACTGTTCGGGCGGGGATCCCGAGCCGACCGAACCAGCAGAGCCGACGAGACCCGAGGAACCCACGAAACCGGAGGAGCCGACGAAACCGGGCCCTGGCGAGGGTGCGACGGCGTGGGAGCAGCAGATCCTCGACCTCACCAATGCCGAGCGAAGCAAGAAGGGTTGTCCGCCACTACGACTGGATGAGCGGTTGACCCGGGCCGCGCGCCTGCACAACCAGGAAATGCGAGACCGAAGGTACTTCGACCACATCAGCCCCGACCCTGCCCACCCCTACCCCGAGCATCGGGCGAAGGCGCAAGGCTACCGGGGCGAGGTTTCGGAGATCATCGCGCTGGGGGCGAGTAACCCCCGGGAGGCCATGCAGGGCTGGCTGAGCAGCTCGGGTCACCGGGAGGAGCTACTCAAATGCTCCTGGACATCGGTGGGCATCGGTGCGCTGAAAGGCACTACCGGGCGCGGGAATTCGTTGCTCGACACGGGACCGTGGTGGACTCAGATGTTCGGTGCACGCTGATCACCGCGTACGGCACCGCACTTCGAAACGCTGTTTGCCGACGAGGTCGAGCCGCGTTCGCGGTTCCGCCGAATTACCTGTCGTGTTCATGCCCGCCTGCTCCCGGCTGCGTGCGACGAGTCAATCATGCTGCTGGACAACAGGTTCGAAGTCCCAAGCTGCTGTGTGGACAGTTGTTGTGCGCGGTAGGCGAGGGCGATCATGACCGCAGGGAAAAGCAGGTCGCAGACCAGGACCCCACCAGTGTTGCCAGGAGCGTGATCGCCGTGCGCGAACCACTGGTAGACGTGCCCGATCAGCGCGCCCCACAGGAACATTCCGGCGCCGAGGCCGATGGTGATGCGTTCACGAGCCGAGGCCGAGACGGCACGAAAACCCATCACCGCGAGCCCGAGGTTGGCAAAGGCGATCTCGAACTGGAACGGAGTCGAGTCGAACCCGATCGCGGTCGCCATCACCTCCGGCACCATGAGGAACGCGAACGTCATCCACAAACTGCCGAAGCCGAGCGCGACTACAGCCCACCACCGCTGCCAGGTCTCCAATGCGGCCGCGCGAGAGGGACTGTGCCGGGTAGCAACAAGTGCGCCGACGACCGCGATGAGCGGCCAGATCAGAGGGGCTGAGGTCTGTGCTAGGTAAGACGTGTTGCTCATATCGCGATGTAATCCCTTGTGACACAATCTGTCTCCCGGATTACGCCGCAAGACGAGCACGCACCCTTTTTGTTAGCCTCCGAGGGTGGGGCCCGACCGGACGGTCGCGGCCCGGACAGCAAGGACGAATCGTCGTCCTGGATCGGGAGATCAGATGCACCTGCTCACCCTTCGCCGCGGCATTGCCGCTGCGGGAATCGCCGCCGCGGCAGCCCTCGCGCTGGCAGCCCCCGCCGTGGCCACCGCCCAGCGGCCCAGGCTCCGGCCCGGGCGCGGGCCACTAGGTTCTGTCTCGAAGTGAGTGGTGGGGTGCACCGCACAGCGGTGCCACCCCACCAGCATGTTCGGCCGAAGTCGTAGTTCTCGTTGTATGGCCAACTGGTGTGGCTGATCAATCAACACTCTGCAGAGGAGTTCACGCGTGGACATTCGCCCTTTCAGCATCACCGAGTGGCGCACGTTCCTGCGTGACTATGGTTCGAAGTTCCTGGACAATTCGAGTTTGTTGCGTGCGCTCGAGGAGAACGGGGCCGGGACTTTCGTCAGGAGTCACGTCGAACGTGAGGGATGGATCGGCTACGAGCCGGCGAGTGCGGACGCCGTATCGGCTGCCGAAGAGCGGCTCGGCACTCGACTGCCGCCGACGTACCGGAACTTTCTGATGGCCAGCAACGGCTTTGGCTATGTCGACCATGTCGATCTGCTCAACGTGGACGAGATCGGGTGGCTTCCCGAACGCGACCCCGAGCTCGTGGAGGCTTGGAGCTCCGCAATCGACGACACTAGTCGCTCGATCCTCGAGCAGAGCTTGCTGATCGCACAAGACGATGGCGGGCCCGGCGTGTGCTGGCTGCTGCACCCCGACGGCGCCGCGCAGGACGGTGAGTGGGCCGCGTACGAATGGTTTACCGGCGACGGCAGCAGTCCTGATGATGATCGTTACGAGAACTTTGGTGCGCTGCTGTGGGATGCGGCTCGGCGATTGGACACCGATTGACATGAGCCGATCGGAACAGGGTGTCGCGCACGCGCAGCGACCGGTAACCGGTCGGCCCAAGCGCGGCCAGCTCGGCATCGATATCGACCTCGATCGCACCGAAGAAGTTGCGGATCATGCCCTCGTGGGCGTGCAGTGGTTGTGTCCCCCTCTGGACACGACCACTACGCCCACGGGGAAGGCCGAGATCTGGTTTCGGCGCGCTGCCGACGCCGATGCCGGACTCTGCAACCGGCTGAGCGTCTGGAAGTCCGACAGAAACACGATCGTGTCGCGATTCGTGAGCCTCGCAACGGTCTGCCGCTTGCTCGCGGCAAGCCATGTCGCCGGTATATCGGGCTCCCGCCCCGCCGACCTCAGGGCGCGACCGACGCCCCGATGCATGGAAGCTTTCTAAGCCCCCATATGGAATGTTCTAACTGGGCTGGTATCCACGCAGAATTATTGCAATTCTGGTTATAGAAGGAGCTGACGGGATGCTTCGAGCCTTAGTGGTACTTAGAGGTAGTGGCGACAGGAAACTCTCTCAAATTGATTGACGGGCCGGACTTAGGGAGGGTGTCATGATGTTGAATGCCTTATCGGTTCAATGGTTGTCCTCATTCGGCAAGCGCTGGCATGATTTACCGACCGCTCAGTTAAGGAGCGCGTGTTGCGCGGTGAGCCCAACCTGCATGCGAGACCTTGGAGGGCCATTCGTTCGACACGAGCGCTCGAACGGCTACCTGACGGTCGGCAACCATACAGCACACTTTGGAGCCTTGAATTGTCATGCCCCGGGCGGGAGTCTTCCTCGTGGAAACGGGTGAAGCGGCCTGGCTCAGCACCGAGGAGGTTGCTCAACGACTGAGGGTGCCCGCCAAAACACTCGCAGTCTGGGCGTCGGGTCGTCGCGGTCCTCGGTTTGCCAGGATTGGCCGGTTTCGCCGCTACCGGCTCGACGACCTGCTGGCGTGGGAGGAAGAGCAGCTCAGGAACGGAGGTGGGTCGACTATCACCGCAAAGGAAGATGGTTAGGAGGAGTTCATGCGGGGAGTTCCGGGCTGTGCCGCCGCTGGGCGGAGGTTGAGAGATCTGGAAGGCCACACGGCCAGGTTGGCATCCGTGCTTCCTGCCGCCGCTGGGTGGGGAAAGTGATCGAATGAGCCGCCAACAGCACCCGGTCGGCACGTACGGCGAAATTTCGGTCAAGCGGCAGCCGACCGGCAGTTATCGAGCTGCGACGAGGTTCTACTTCCCGTCCGGGCCCGAACTTGTTCAGGCCTACGCCAAGACGGCCGAACAGGCCAAGTCCCGCCTCTTGGAGAAGCTTCGGGATCTCAAGCCCCAGCATCGAGGTGCCTCGATCACGGTGAAGACGACTCTTCTGGAACTCGGGACCATCCTGCTCTCGGAGATGGAAGCGGATCCGGATGAGACCGAGGGCAATATCGAAGACTACCGCCGTGAGATATTCGTCAGTCGCGACAAGCGCGCGAACTCGGCAACGATCAAAATCGAGAACAGCATTGGATGGATGGCGATCTGGCAAGCCGACTCGGGGCAGCTGGATGCCCACTTGCGCAAGATCATCGCCAGGGGGAATCGGCGAAAAGCCAAGCAACACAGGATAATTCTGCGACGGATGATGGATATCGCCGCTCGCGCGCTCGGATGGTCGGACAACCCGATCGACCGAACTGTGTATCTGGGAAAGCGAAAGACGGTGGCGCGCGGCAAGATTCGCGAGCTCGAAGCGTTACCGCGGTTGCGGCAGCAACTGCGCGACTGGGCGGACGGCAAGGCGGTCCCGGGAGGCACGGAATACACCTCGGGCCCACCTCGCGACTACGCGATTCCGCTGGTCTTCGACCTGGATCTCGACACCGGTCTTCGGCCCTATGAGATCTTTGCCGTGCTGCTCGACGACATCCGTGACCTCGATACCGACGACCCCTATCTGCTGGTGACCGGAACCCTGATAGAGACGAAGGGCAAGGGCACGGGCGGATGGATTCGCAAGCCCGTCCCCAAGTCGGAGAACGGCTGGCGCGGCGTGTGGCTCTCCAGATATGGCGCGGCGGCGGTGCGTGCCCTGGTGAAAGAGCTAGAGGACTCGAAGCGGCCGAATCCGGATGGTCTGCTGCTTCCGTCGAGGTCTGGCACCCCGCGCAGTCCCAACAATTTCAACCGCGCGTTCCGGGAGGCTCGCGGGACCGAGTTCGAGTGGGTGACGCTGCGGACTCTGCGCAAGGCGGTATCGACGCGGGTATATGAGCGGACCCAGGACGGCGATGCTGCCCGGAGGCAACTGGGCAACACGAAGGATATCGCTCGTACCCACTACACCGACATGCCAGACATGGCGCCCGATCACCGATCGATCATCGAAGAGTTGTTCGGCAGTACCTGACAGGCGCCCAATTTGTGCTGTTGATGTGCCGTCGGCTCGATTCAAACACTGAACGCCAGGTCAGAGAGTGTCTCTGACCTGGCGTTTCTGTCGGGCTGACAGGATTTGAACCTGCGACCACCTGACCCCCAGTCAGGTGCGCTACCAAGCTGCGCCACAGCCCGTTCCGCGCCCATCGCTGGGCGCTCGAAGAGATTACCTCAGGTGCGGCCGGGAGAGCGAATCGCCTGGTGAGCGGCGTGGCGGAGGGCGTGAAAGCTGGTCGGCCGCAGGGGGTGTGGCGCAGGTCCGGGGGTGGGGTCGATTGGCGGCGAGCAGTGGGGGCATTCCCGACAGTAGGAAAGTGCCGGTGTCCACGGGGCCGGTGTAGCGGAAGGAGACGGCGGGTATGAGTCGGGAACGGCGACTGGTCGAGGCGTTTGTGCAGCTGGCGGACTCGCTGGTGGAGGACTACGACCCGGTGGACGTGGTGCAGGAGCTGCTGGATCGCGCCGTTGACCTGCTACCCGTCGATACCGCGGCGGTGCTGCTGGCAGGGCAGGATGGTGAGTTGAAGGTGCTGGCGTCGACGAGTGAGGCGACGCGGTGGCTGGAGTTGCTGCAGATCCAGGCGCAGGACGGGCCGTGCGTGCAGTCGTATCGCAGCAGTGAGCTGGTTATCGTCGAGGACCTCGAGCAGGTGCGCGACGAGTGGCCCGCGTTCGCGAAACAGGCTCTGCTGGAAGGCTTTCGGTCGGTGTACGCGCTGCCGCTGCGGTTGCGGACGGACCGGGTTGGCGCGCTGAATCTGTTCAGCGCGGGCGAGGAGCAGATGACCGAGGACGATCTGCTGGTCGGGCAGGCGCTCGCCGATATCGCGAGTATCGCGATTCTGCAGGCCCGTCTGCTCACCGACCACAAGACGGTCAACGGGCAGTTGCAGCTGGCGTTGCAGAGCCGCATTGTCGTCGAGCAGGCCAAAGGCATGCTCGCCGCGCAGGGCGATCTCGACCCCGAAGCCGCCTTCGACGCCCTGCGCGGCTACGCACGCCGCACCCGCGCGCGGCTACCGGAGCTGGCTCGTGGCGTGGTCGATCGCACCATCGATATGGACAAGATCCTGGACCGCTGACCTCACAGGCGCTCGTGCACGGTGAGCAGCAGATGGTCGAACCGGGTGCGCAGCTCGACCATCGGCCCGTCCAGCGTGCTGACCTCGGCGACGAGCTGGGTGGCCAGCGCGCGCAGCTTGGTCCCGGTCTCCTGGGAACGCCAGGTCAGCACCCGAAACGCCTGTTCGGCGGTGATCCCGTAGATCACCATCAGGACACCTTTGGCCTGCTCGATCGCCGCGCGCGCGGAGTACAGCTCGGGCAGCGCGCCGTCGAGGGTCAGCCTGCGGTCTTCTTCGAGCGCGTTGGTGATGTCGACGTAATACCCTGACGTGCCGATCACGTCGCCGTCGTCGCCGACCATGTCGTCGCCGACCACGAGGACGTGGTGCACAGCCCCTTTGGTGTCGATGATCCGGTGGCGGCTGCAGAACGGCTCGCCGGTCTCGACGGTGCGGGCGATCGTGTTGGCCACCTGCTCGCGGTCCTCTGGATGTTTGTGTGAGAGCAACAATTCGGTGGTCGGGCGCACCGATCCTGGTTGGTAGCCGTGGATGAGCGCGACCTCGTCGGACCATTCCCAGCGCTGGTCGGCGAGCCAGAAGCGAAAGGTTCCCGCGACCTGCGCCCTGCCCGCGACGAGTACCTCCTCGACCGGCCGGACCGTCTCGGACCCGATGGGCTCTACTGTCGGCGTTTTGCCGCCCCCGTGCGCGAGTTCCGGAACATCAACAGACTGATCCAACGACCTGCCCCTCTCGATCTAGACCGATGTCAGTATCAAAGACGGTCGGCTGGCGGGGTCTGGGGCAGCGCGTTCCGGTCGACTAGATTACCTGGGCTGGCCGACTGTTCGTCGGCGAGGCTCGGCGAGCGGGATGACGTGCGAAACGGCGAGGTCAGACGTACCAGTGGGCTGTGCGCGCGACGTCAGACACCCGGTCGAAGAGATCGATCCGCGCCGTCAGAATCCAGAGCGGTTGTGCCACAGTGGTTCCCTGATCAAGCGCGCCTGGCGACGGTCAGTACATCCGGCACGAGCACGGCAGGGACCGGCCGGTGCACGGGGCGCTGCTCGGTGACCCGGAATCCCGCCGCCTCGACCAACAGCCGCATCTCGTCGGGCGACGGAAAGTACGCGACCCCCTGAATCGGTGTCGGCTGCAGCAACTGCGCGAACCGGTGGCGAGGATTGATGAGGACGATCGCGAGCAGCCCACCGGGGGAGAGGATTCGGTGGAACTCTTCGAGCGCCGCCGGATGATCGAAGAAGTGGAAGGCGTGCGTCGAGACCACGGCATCGACCGCGCCGTCGGGTAGGCCGAGGTTCTCGGCCCGTCCGTTGAGCCAATTCACCTGGCCGGAGCGGGCTTTCGCTTGCCGCAGCATGCCGACGGACGCATCACAGCCGTACACCAGCTCGGGCGTGAGGTCCTGTTGGATGCGAGAGGCGAGAATCCCTGTGCCGCAACCGACATCGGCGACTCGCCGAATATCGGCCTGCCGCAGCTGCGCGATGATCTCGTCCTGCGGCGGCCGGTAGGCGACCCGCTGTACCAGGGGGATGTTGTACACCCTGGCGAGCCGATTCCAGCCGTGGGTGACGAGGTTGTTGAACGCGCGGGTCGGTGCGTGCGGCATGGCGGCTGACATCGGTGTCCCTTCGGCGTAACTGACCTCAAGACTAAATTGTCTGAGACAATTTAGGAAGTCTTGGCCGGCGCGGAGGTGGCACTCAATGGCTTCGCGATGTCCTCGAGCGAACGACCTTCCGCCCGAATGCCATACGCCACCTCGACGAGCCCGGCGGCGAACATCGCGGCGGCCCCGATGGCGAAGGCGAGTGCGGTCTTGCCTGGATCACCGTCGGCGGCCAGCTTCGAGAACACCAGCGGCCCGGCCACGCCGCCCGCGACGGTCCCGATCGCGTAGAAGAACGCGATGGCCATGGCGCGGGTCTCCATCGGAAAGATCTCGCTCACGGTCAGATACGCCGCGCTTGCGCCGCAGGAGGCGACGAACAGCACCGCGGTCCAGCACGCGGTCAGCGTCACCGCCGACAACACTCCCGCCGCGAAAAGCCATGCCGTGCCGAACAATAGGATCGCCGAACCGATGTAGCAGCCCGCGATCATCGGTTTACGCCCGACCGTGTCGAACAGCTTGCCGAGGAACAACGGCCCGAGGAAGTTGCCGAAGCAGATCACCGCGAAGTAGTAGCCGACCCGATCGTCGGCCACGTGGAACGACTTCGACAGGATGAGCGCGTAATTGAAGGTGATGGCGTTGTAGAGAAACGCCTGCCCGACGAACAGCGAGAACCCGAGGACGCTGCGCCGCGGATAGTGCTTCACCATCACCGCGGCGATCTCTCGGAAGCTGATGGTGTGCCGCTGGTGGATCTCGATCCGCTGGTCCGACACGTCCTCCAGTGCACGACCGGTATCGGCGCCGACTTGCTTTTCGATATCGCCGACGATCGCCTCGGCCCCGTCCTCGCGCCCATGGATGAACATCCAGCGCGGACTCTCCGGAACATGGCGCCGCACAACCAGAATGATCAGCCCGAAGACTGCGCCAAGCGCAAAGGTCAAGCGCCAGCCGATGTTCGGCGGAAACAGATCGGTATTCAACGCCAGGATGGACAGCAGCGAACCGCCAACGGCGCCGAGCCAGAACGTCCCGTTGATCACGATGTCGATGCGCCCGCGAAACTTTCGCGGGATGAGTTCGTCGATCGCGGAGTTGATCGCCGCGTACTCGCCGCCGATGCCGAATCCGGTGAGGAAGCGGAACAGGATGAACCACCACATCGAAAACGACAGCGCCGTCATCGCTGTCGCGAACAGGTACACCGCGAGGGTGATGAGGAACAGCTTCTTGCGGCCGAATCTGTCGGTGAGCCAACCGAAGAACAGCGCGCCGCAGCCAGCCCCGGTGACATACATCGCCGCGGCGAGCCCGGAAACCTGTGCGGCAGTGATGGTTATGCCGCTACCCGGCTCGGACAGCCGACTCGCCACGCTGCCGACGACGGTGACCTCGAGGCCGTCAAGGATCCACACGGACCCGAGCCCGATCACCACCATCCAGTGCCAGCGCGACCATGGCAAACGATCGAGCCGCGCCGGAATATCGGTCGATATCGTCTTCACAGGCCACCCACCTTCGGTCAGTGCGGACCGATTACCCGAGGGGACAGCAAGTATTCAGAGCAGTGTGATGGCGCCGTCACGGCTGCGGCATCGCCGCGACGGACGTGCGCAATGCCGAGCGGGCGGCCAGCACGGCCGGATGGTTCCCGGTGCCGCGCCGGTACGCCAGCAGTGTCCGCCGTCGCGTCGGTAGCGGCGTGAGCGTGACCCCTGCCGGGCACGTCAACGCACCGAGTTCCGGCACTAGCGCGACACCCTGCCCGGCCGCGACGAGCGCGAGCACGGTGCCGAAGTCGTCGGCATGATGACGGATGCGTGGCGTGAAACCCGCTGCCTGACAGGCGCGCACGGTCATCGTGTGACATAACGTATCGGGAGTCCCCGCGATCCATGAGGTTTCGCGCCAACCGGCCAACGGCTCGTCGGATAGCGCGGCGAGATAGATGGTTTCCTCGAGCAGCGGCTCGGTGTCGAGCGCGGGATCCGGCTCGACGGGCACATAGTCGTACTCCTGAACCAGCGCGACGTCGAGCGTCTCCGCGCGCAAGGCGGCGGGCGCGGTCGCCGGGTCGAGCTCGGTCACCATCAGCTCGAGCCCGGGATGATCACGGCTCAGTGCGACGAGCGCGGGGGACAGGATGGTCCGAACGGCGGTCGGGAACGCACCGATCCGCAGCGTTCCGGTCAGGTCGGCGCGCGTAGTGGCCAGTTCGGCGGCGGCCTGTTCGAGCACCGCGAGGATCGTCTCCGCGTGCTCGACGAGCGTGCGCGCGGCCGGGGTCAGCGTGACCCGGCGGCCGGTCCGCTCGAGCAGCGGCACGCCTGCCTCGCGTTCCAGCGCGCTGAGCTGCTGTGAGACGGCCGAGGGCGTGTAGGCGAGTGCGTCGGCGACCGCCGCGATGGTCTCGCGGTGTGCCAGCTCGCGAAGCAGCCGCAACTTACGAATATCGAGCATCAGTTCACCTTATGCTCCACCGTAGGAACGTGAACTAGACCTGAAGGGTCAATCGGGTCAGGCTGGTGCCTATGACGCTCGCAGGCTTATTCGTTCCCCTTGTCACGCCGTTCACCGCCGACGGCGCGCTAGCCGCGGACGCGTTGGAAGGACTTGCCCACTCGGCCCTTGCCGAGGGCGCGACCGGCCTGGTCGCGCTCGGCACGACCGCGGAGGCCGCCACCCTGAACGCGGTCGAACGCGGACTCGTCGTCGAGATCTGCGCCCGCGTGTGCCGAGAACACCACGCCCCCTTGATCGTCGGCGCCGGCTCCAACTGCACGGCCGACTCGATCGAGGCGCTCGCGGCCCTCAGCCCGCACATCACCGCCGCGCTCACCGTCGTCCCGTATTACACCCGCCCGTCGGAAGCGGGCGTGCTCGCGCACTTCCGGGCCCTCGCCGCCACCAGCCCCGTG
The DNA here is from genome assembly GCF_045040275.1 of Nocardia sp. NBC_01499. NCBI lineage: Bacteria > Bacillati > Actinomycetota > Actinomycetes > Mycobacteriales > Nocardiaceae > Nocardia > Nocardia sp. NBC_01499. The sequence continues at coordinate 9,948,647 of NZ_CP109426.1, forward strand.
CCCCTGGTCATCTACAACATTCCGTACCGCACCGGCCGCACCCTCGGTGCCGACACGCTGCGCCAGCTCGCCGACGAGCCGAACATCATCGGCGTCAAACACGCCGTCGGTAGCATCGACGACACCACCATCGAGCTGATGCGAACGCGCCAAGTCGATTTCGCCGTCCTCGCGGGCGACGACCTGTACGCGGCACCCCTGCTCGCCCTCGGTGCCGCTGGCGGCATCCTCGCCTCCTCGACCCTCGTCACCGCGTCGTTCGCCGCCCTGGTCACCGCCTGGCGCGACGGCCCGCTCGACGAGGCCCGCGCCCTCGGCCACCGCCTGGCAGCGCTGTCGGCCGCCCTCTTCGCCGAACCCAACCCGAGCGTCATCAAGGCGGTCCTGGCGGCCAAGGGGCGCATCCCGAGCCCGGCGGTTCGCCTGCCCTTACTTCCCGCCAGCGGGGCCGCCACATCGGCCGCTTTGGCCGCATTCGAAAATTGTTCTGCCGAATTGCCACAGAAATTGCTGGTGTAGGAGCCGAGGAGGTGCAACGCTGAAGCGGTGACTCAACCTCCGGATAATCAGGCGACGGCGCCTGACCCGACCGCCGACAAGTTGGACGCGGCCGTCTTCAAGGTGGCGGGCGTGGTCGTGCTCGGCGCGATCATGTCCATCCTCGATATCACCGTCGTCAACATCGCGCTCCCCACCTTCCAGATCGAGTTCGACACCAGCTACGCCATCGCGGCGTGGACGATGACCGGCTACACGCTGGCATTGGCCACCGTCATCCCGCTGACCGGCTGGGCGGCGGACCGGTTCGGCACCAAACGCTTGTACATGGCCGCGCTCACGTTCTTCGTACTCGGCTCGGTGCTGTGCGCGCTGGCATGGAACATCGAGTCGCTCATCGCGTTTCGCGTAATCCAGGGCATCGGCGGCGGCATGTTGATGCCGCTCGGCATGACGATCATGACGCACGCGGCGGGCCCGCAGCGGGTCGGCCGGGTGATGGCGGTGCTCGGCGTGCCGATGCTGCTCGGCCCGATCTCCGGCCCGATTCTCGGCGGCTGGCTCATCGAGTTCCACTGGCAGTACATCTTCTTGATCAATGTGCCGATCGGCATCATCGCGCTCATCCTGGCGTACGTCGTGTTCCCCTCGGACAAGCCGGAACCGTCGGAGTCGTTCGACTTCGTCGGCATGCTGCTCGCCTCGCCGGGTCTCGCGTTGTTCCTCTACGGTGTCTCGTCGATTCCCGGTGAGGGGACGGTGCTGGCGGCGAAGGTGTTGCTGCCCGCGATCATCGGCCTGATCCTGCTGATCGGCTTCGTGTTCCACGCATTGCGTACCGAGCACCCGCTGATCGACCTGCACCTGTTCCGCAACCGTGCGCTGACCTTCGCCGTCCTCACCATGGTGCTGTTCGCGATCGCGTTCTTCGGCAGCAGCCTGCTGCTGTCGGCCTATTTGCAGCAGGTGCGTGGCGAGTCGCCGTTGCATGCCGGATTGCTGCTCGTGCCACAGGGATTGGGCGCGATGCTCACCATGCCGATCGCGGGACGACTCGTCGACAAGATCGGGCCTGGCAAGATCGTCATGGTCGGTATCGCGCTGATCGCGCTGAGCACGGCGTTCTTCGTGCAGCTGAAGGTGGATACCTCGTATCCGCTCATGCTCACCGCGCTGTTCGTGATGGGTCTCGGCATGGGCTGCACGATGATGCCGATCATGACCGCGGCGATCCAGACGTTGAGTCATCAGCAGGTCGCCCGCGGCTCGACACTGATGAACATCATCAACCAGACCGGCGGCTCGATCGGTACCGCGACGATCTCGGTGGTGCTCACCTCGCTGCTCAACGATAAGCAGTTCGCCGGCATGGCGATCGCGGCGACCACCAGACCGGAGCTGAAGAGTCAGCTGCCACCCGGTGCGCTGGAGGCCGGATTGAAAGAGGCCGCAACGGCATTCAGTCACTCTTACATCGTCGCGCTGGTGCTCATCATCCTCACCCTGGTTCCGGCGTTCTTCTTGCCGCGCACCAAGCCGAAGAACCCGGATCTGGCCGACGCGGCTGTCGCGGTACACGTTTAGCGCTGATACGCCGAGATCACCTGCCCGGCAGGTGATCTCGGCGCACGGTCCTCAGCTCGGCAGGTCCTCGATGGTCGCCGCTTCGTTCCTGGACAGGTTGATGCCCAGGTTCGCAGCGGCGCGCTCCAGATCCTCGTCATCGCCGTCGCGCATCTCGATCGCGAGGCCGTCCGAAGACAGCACCTCGACGTTGAGGCACAGCGACTGGAGTTCCTTGAGGAGCACCTTGAACGACTCCGGAATGCCCGGCTCCGGAATGTTCTCGCCCTTGACGATCGCCTCGTAAACCTTGACGCGGCCAACGATGTCGTCGGACTTGATCGTCAGCAGCTCCTGCAGCGTGTAGGCCGCGCCGTAGGCCTGCATGGCCCAGCACTCCATTTCACCGAAGCGCTGGCCACCGAACTGGGCCTTACCGCCGAGCGGCTGCTGGGTGATCATCGAGTACGGACCGGTCGAGCGGGCGTGGATCTTGTCGTCGACCAAGTGGTGCAGCTTCAGGATGTACATGTAGCCGACCGCCACCGGGTACGGGAACGGCTCGCCGGAGCGGCCGTCGAACAGCGTGGCCTTGCCGTCCGCGCCGACCATCACGTCACCGTCGCGATTGGGTAGCGTCGAGCCGAGCAGCCCGGTGAGCTCCTCGTCGCGAGCACCGTCGAACACCGGTGTCGCGATATTGCTGTTGGCGGGCGCGGCCAGCATCTCTGCCGGCAGCGTCGCGGCCCAGTCGGGTGCACCCGTGATCTCCCAGCCGGTCTTGCCGATCCACCCGAGGTGGGTCTCCAAGATCTGGCCGATGTTCATCCGACGCGGCACACCGTGGGTGTTCAGGATGATGTCGACCGCGGTGCCGTCGGGCATGAACGGCATGTCCTCGGTCGGCAGGATCTTGCCGATAACACCCTTGTTACCGTGGCGACCGGCGAGCTTGTCGCCGTCCTGGATCTTGCGCTTCTGCGCCACATATACCCGCACCAGCTCGTTGACACCGGGAGGCAGATCGTCGTCGTCCTCCCGCGAAAACACCCGGATACCAATGACTTTCCCGGATTGTCCGTGCGGCACCTTCAGCGACGTATCACGGACCTCGCGCGCCTTCTCACCGAAGATGGCGCGCAGCAACCGCTCCTCCGGGGTCAGCTCGGTCTCACCCTTCGGGGTCACCTTGCCGACGAGAATATCGCCGTCGCGCACCTCGGCACCGATCCGGATGATGCCGCGCTCATCGAGGTCGGCCAGCACGTCATCGGAGACGTTCGGAAGATCGCGAGTGATCTCCTCCGCGCCCAATTTCGTATCGCGAGCGTCGACTTCGTGCTCTGCGATGTGGATCGAGGTGAGCACGTCCTCCTCGACCAGACGCTGCGACAGGATGATCGCGTCCTCGTAGTTGTGGCCTTCCCACGGCATGATCGCGACGAGCAGGTTCTTGCCGAGCGCCATCTCACCGTTCTCGGTGCACGGCCCATCAGCGAGGACCTGACCGACCTCGACCCGTTGCCCTTCATCGACAATGGGCCGCTGGTTGACGCAGTTGCCCTGATTCGACCGGGCGAACTTACGCAGACGATAACTCTTACGCGTGCCATCGTCGGCCATCACGGTGATGTAGTCGGCCGAAACCTCTTCCACCACACCGTCTTTCTCATTGACGACCACATCGCCCGCATCGATGGCCGCCCGCAGCTCCATGCCGGTGCCCACGACGGGCGCCTCGGAACGGATCAGCGGCACCGCCTGACGCTGCATATTCGCCCCCATCAGGGCGCGGTTGGCGTCGTCGTGCTCGAGGAACGGGATCATCGCCGTCGCGACCGAAACCATTTGGCGCGGCGAAACATCCATGTAGTCCACCTCGATGGGCGAGACGAATTCGACCTCGTCACCGAAGCGCCGCGCGAGGACCTTGCTCTCCAGCAGCCGCCCCGTGGCGTCGACCGGCGAGTTGGCCTGCGCGCGGATATACCGTTCCTCCTCATCGGCGGTCAGATAGACCACCTCGTCGGTCACCCGACCGTCGACAACCTGGCGATACGGCGTCTCGATGAAACCGAACGGGTTGACCCTGGCGAACACCGAAAGATAGCCGATCAGGCCGATACTCGGCCCTTCCGGAGTTTCGATCGGGCACATCCGGCCGTAGTGGCTGAAGTGGATATCGCGGACCTCGATGCTGGCCCGTTCCCGCGACAGACCACCGGGCCCGAGCGCCGACAGTCGACGCTTGTGGGTCAGGCCCGCGAGCGGGTTGTCCTGCATCATGAACTGCGACAGCTGCGACGTGCCGAAGAACTCCTTGATCGACGCGCTGACCGGACGGATGTTGAGCAGGGTCTGCGGCGTGATCGCCTCGACGTCCTGCGTCGTCATCCGCTCACGAACCACCCGCTCCATCCGGGACAGGCCGATCCGGAGCTGATTCTGGATCAGCTCGCCGACCGTGCGGACCCGACGGTTGCCGAAGTGGTCGATATCGTCGACCCCGATCGGCACCTCGACCCCGCCCTCGGCGGTCATGGTCTTGTCACCCGCGCGCAGGTGCGCCAGGTACTCGATGACGGCGACGAGATCCGCCTCGGTCAGCGTGGCCGCGTCGATGTCGAGACCGAGCTTCTTGTTCATTTTGTAGCGACCGACGCGCGCCAGGTCGTAGCGCTTGTCCTTGAAGAACAGGTTCTCCAACAGGGTCTGCGCGGACTCCTTGGTCGGCGGCTCGCCCGGACGCAGCTTGCGGTAGATGTCGAGCAGCGCCTCGTCGGTGCCCGCCGTGTGGTCCTTTTCCAGCGTCGACATCATGATCTCGGAAAATCCGAAACGCTCGACGATCTGTTCCGCGCTCCAGCCGAATGCCTTGAGCAGCACGGTAACCGGCTGGCGGCGCTTACGATCGATGCGGACACCAACGGTGTCGCGCTTATCGATGTCGAACTCCAGCCACGCGCCACGTGACGGAATGACGCGCGCACTGTGCAGGTCCTTCTCGGTGGTCTTGTCGACGGAGTGGTCGAAGTAGACCCCCGGCGAACGAACCAGCTGGGCGACGACGACGCGCTCGGTGCCGTTGATGATGAAGGCGCCCTTGTCGGTCATCATCGGGAAATCTCCCATGAAGACCGTCTGGCTCTTGATCTCACCGGTGTTGTTATTGATGAACTCCGCGGTGACGAACAACGGCGCCGCGTAGGTCATGTCCTTGTCTTTGCACTCGTCGATGGAGGCCTTGACCTCTTCGAATCGAGGGTCGGACAGCGTCAGCGACATGGTGCCCGCGAAGTCTTCGATCGGGGACAGCTCGGCGAGCACCTCTTCGAGGCCGCCTGCCGCGTTGTTCTCGCCACGCGCGGCGGCCCGCGCACGCCATTGCGGCGCGCCGATCAACCATTCGAACGAGTCAGTTTGCACGTCGAGCAGCCCTGGCACGTCCAGGGGTTCACGAATTCTGGCGAACGACACCCGCTTCGGGGCGCCGGGGACTCCGGCAACTACCTGGGCTGTAGTGGTGACTTTTTGGGACGAGACTGACACGGTGCGTCCTTCCGCGACCTCACACTGCTGATGAATTGCGTGTGGTCACCTACCCGAACGAAACTCGCACACCGTAAGAAGCGAACACCACGTGGTGATTCACAAAATAATGGTTCGTGTGGTCGGACAGGAGGCAGCCAGCGCAACGTCCCAAGTTACTCGCTTATTAAGCGCACCACAATAGGCATTCGAGACTTGGGCTCATGCAAGAACCACGTCGAATGTTTCCTCTATGGGAATCATAACCTCGGGAAGTTGCCTGCGTCAAGACTTTCGGGGTGATAGGCGCTATGTATGCGCCTCGTCGAGGAAATCGAGGACGAGGGGGCTTGCGACATCCCGAAATTCGTCGAAGTAGGCGTGCCGTGCGCCGGGAATCAGCCGCAGCCGAGCGTGCGGGATGCGCTCGGCGAGCAGCGGCGCGTTCGCGGGCGGGTTGAACCGGTCATCGGTCCCGTGCACGATCAGGGTGGGAGTCGCGATGTCCGGCAGCACGTTCCAGGCGTCGTGCCGGTTGCTCGCCATCAGGTGGCGGCGCTTGGCGTAGGCGGGCATGGCCGGATCGCCGAGGGTGTTGTACGGGCCGGTGGTACGCGCCAACCATTCCGGGGTGTACATCAGTTCAAGCAGTGCCTGTCTCGCCGCGTCCGGATCGGGGTTGATGAGCGACTTCCGGATATCGGGTCCGCGTTCGAGGCTGTGTTTGCCGCCGGGGGAGGCGCAGCCGAGGACCAGGGCATGCACCCGGTCGGGATGGCGGGCGGCCAGCCATTGCGCGACGCGACCACCCATGGACGTGCCGTACACCGCGGCCCGCTCGATGCCGAGGTCATCGAGCACCGCGACCACGTCATCGGCGAAACCGACTGTGCTGTAAGGCTCGTCGGGCTTATCGCTGTCCCCGGTGCCGCGCCAGTCGAGGGTGATGGTGCGATATCGGCCCTGGAAATCCTCCCGGATCCCGTCCCACCAGTGATGATTGTTGGCTTGCCCGGCGAGCAGGAGCAGGGGAGTGCCCTCGCCCGCGATCTGGTACGCGAGGCGAACGCCGTTGGCGGCCTTGGCATATGGCACGGTGTTGTTCCCCTATCGGATCGGTTGGTTGGTAGGGCGCAGGCCGTCGAGGACCAGTTCCAGGCTACGGCGCCACACGGGTGACCCGGTCGTCTCGCCGAGCAGCGACAGTGCCCACACCAGATGCACCACGTCCTCGTCGCTTGCGTCGGCGCGCATCGCGCCCGCCCGACGAGCGCGCTGGAGCAGCGTCGACAGGTGTGACATCCCGCGATGGCACGCCTCGGTCAGCTGGGCGGCGGCGGGATGGTCGCCGGTGAACGCCTCGAGCAGCCCGCGGTCGGCGGTCATCTGACCGAGTAGTTCCTCGATGAACCGAGTGAACGCGGTCCACGCGTCCGGCTCGGCCTCGGCCCGAGCGGCGAATTTGTCCAGCGCGGCGAGGCGCTGCGGCAGCAGTGCGTCGATGAGCGCGTCGCGGTGCGGGAAGTGGTTGTACAGCGTCCCGATGCTGACCCCGGCCCGCCGCGCGATCTCCTCCAGCGAGCCGTCGAGCCCCTGTTCGGTGAACACACCGGCGGCCTCGCACAACAGCTTCTCGCGGTTGCGGGCCGCGTCGCGGCGCAACGGTTTGGTCATAAGGGCCATCTTACAAAAGTCGAGGGGCTCCTCGATTTCGTGCTATTTTTGAAATTGAGGGCCTCCTCAAATTATCGAAGGAGCATCATGTCCAGCACACCAACCGCCGTGATCGTCGGTGTCGGACCCGGCCTCGGAATGTCCATGGCCAGGCGTTTCGGTAGCGAAGGATTCCGCGTCGCGCTGATCTCGCGGGGCGCGGCGCGGCACGAGGGCTACCTGAAAGAGCTTGCCGCGCAAGGCATCGACGCCGCCGCGTATGTCGCCGACATCACCGACCGGGCCCGTCTGCGGTCAATTCTCGCCGAGATCGCAAGCGACGGCGACATCGAGCTCGCCTACTACGGTCCCGGCCCGACGCAGCAACCCATCCCGCTCGACGAAATAGACTCCGTCACAGCGCAATCCGCGTTCGACTGGGTCTGGCCCGCCATCGATATGGTGCACGAGGTCCTTCCTGCGATGCTCGCCAGAGGTGCCGGCGCCCTGATCTTCGCGGGTGGGCTTTCCAGCGTTCGTCCGATGCCGATGCTCGGCCACCTGGCCTTGCCCTCGGCCGCGTTGCGCAACTACGCCGTCACCCTCCATGCCGCCCTCGCCGACCGCGGCGTCTACGCGGGCACTCTCACCATCGGCGGCCTCATCGAACGTGGCGACATCCACGCCATGGTCACCGCCGACCCGGCCCGCTTCGGCTCGCTCGAAGGCCACACCCTCGATCCCGACGACCTCGCCGCCACCGCCTGGGACATGTACCGCGCCCGCGACCGGGCGGAAGAAGTCTTCGACCTGTTCAGCGGCTGACCGCGGAAAGTCTCAGCCGTCGGTGAGGATTCTGGCGGCGGCGTCGAGTCCCTCGGCGGTGCCGACGATCACCAGCAGATCACCGGCGGCGAAGGTGAAGTCCGGGCCCGGCGACGGGATCACCGCACCGCCTCGCATGATGGCCACGATGGAAACCCTTGTCCTGGTGCGCATCTCGGTCTCGCCGAGCGGACGGCCCGCGTAGGGCGAGCCGCCGAGGATGGCGAACTGCCGAGTGTGCACGCCGTCGAATTCGCGATGTTCCTCGCGTAGCTGCGCTACCAGTTGTGGGGCGCCGAGCAGGTTGGCCAGCGCGGCCGCCTCCGACGCCGACGGCGGAATCTGGTCGGTAGCTTCCGGATTGTCGGCTTTGCTGACGATCAGGTGGATCGTGCCGTCCTTGTGATCGATGACGCCGATGCGGCGGCGAACGCCCTTGATCGGAAAGTCTTTGCGCACACCGATACCCGGCAGGCGCGTCACCTCAACGTTCACCTCACCAGACTAACCGCGCGCGCTGTTCGGGGTGTGATGCTGATCATGGTAACTAACCGATCGGTCGTTCGTATTGTAGCTTGAGGGTAGCTGACCCGGCTGGAGTCTGTGAACTACCGAGGCATCAGGCCACTGAGGAGATCCACCGTGACGACCACATCTGCGATTAGACCGTTGGCACCGACCGAGGCGATCTATGTCGGTCTCGGATTGTTTGTCGGGTACTCCGTTCGAGTGCGTGGGCAGCTCGGTATCGCGGCGTTGTCCCAGGCCTTCGCCGCGCTGCGGCGGGTGTACCCGATTCTCGGTGCGCATGTCGTTGCCGATGATCAGGGGGCGTCGATAGTCAACTCGTCGGCGCCGCCGGTGATCCGGGTGTTCGACGGTGACGTCGCGTCCGTCCTTTACGACACGGACCTGGACGCGGCCCGGGCGGTGTGCGAGCTGCATGTGGTGCGCGAAGGCGATCGCGCGAACGTGACTCTGCTCATCCATCACAGCATCGCCGACGGGCATCACGCGCTGGCGATATTGGCGGAGTTCTGGTCGCTGTACACCGATTTCGTTGCGGGAACGGCTGTTCCATCGAGGCGGCGGCATGGGTATCCGATGTCGCTGGAGGCGTTGTACGCCGAACGCGGCATCGATCTCGCCGACGCCGCAGCCGCTGCCGCCGCGCCGAGCGACGCACCGGTCGGTGATCGGCAACTCATCGAACTGTCTTGCCTGCGTTGCCAACTCGATGAAGCACAGACCGCGGCCCTGGTCGACTTCGGCCACCGGCATGGCACGACGATCAACAGCTTGGTCTCGGCGGCCATCCTGCTCGCCATCGCGGACGTGCACGAGGTGCCGTTGACCGCGACCGCCTACGCCTTCCTGGTGGAATTGCGGTCGCGCCTCTCGCCGCCGGTGGCCTTCACCGCGGGCACGAACATCCTGGGCTACGGGCGCTACATCACCGAGGGCGATGCCGTCGATCTCGCGGATATCGCGCGGGCGATCGGCGCCAGGCTCGCCACGGATCTTGCCGACCGGACAATCCAGCACGCCGCAGTGCGGGCGGTGGGGAGCAAGGTGACCGTGCTGCACGAGCTACAGCAGGCACCGGCGGGGGCGCTTGCCACGAACTGGGGCAAGATCCCGACCCTGCGCCATCCGCCCGCGCTGGAACTGGTCGACTTCTGGCCGCTGTTCCATCTCGACGCATCGCTACCGCCCGACCTGGTCGAGACGAACCCGACGCCGTTCTTCGTGATCACCGGCTTCGCAGGTCGACTCAGCGTCGACCTGCTCATGCCGGAACTGACCGACAGTCATCGGGCAATCGTCGCGGCGCTGCGAAGTCGCCTGTTGTCGGTCGTATAGCGAGTCCTCTGCCGGTCAGTCCGATGGACTTGTCGCGAGGTGGTAGCGCACCGTCGGGCTCCAGAGGAAGAAGCCGTTCATGCCAGCGTCGTTCGCGGCGTTGATCTGCGCACGGACCTCACCGGAGCCGTAATCGACGCCGAGACTGAAGTCCTGCAACCACGGCACGATCTTGGCCCCGGTGCCTTGGGTTTGCGTGCGGAAATCCTGCAACGAGCGGTAGATGATGTCGTACGGTTGCGAATTCGGGTTGGCCACACCGTATTCACCGGCGTTCCAATGCGAGGGATACAGCATCGGCGCGATGTAGTCGACGTACTTGGCCATCATCGGAATGTTCTGCGCGATCTCCTCGGGCCTGGTGGCCGCGACGCCGAATACCGCGGCGCTCTGCTCGGCACCGGCGTCGCGCACGGGATCGCGGCTCTCATGGAGGAATTCGGCGATCGACACGGTGGGCGACACGGTCGAGCCGGGGAACTGCATCTGCGACAGCGCGCCGTCCGGGCGCCGGACATAGTCGTACATGATTCCGTCGAAGCCGAGCTTGGCCGCCTCGACCGCGAGATCGATGTTATATCTGCGTATTTCGGGATTCGCGAAGTTGGTGAAGGCGATCGCGCCGTATCTGCTGGAATACGGCTGGCCGGAGGGGTCCTGGACGACCCAGTCCGGACGACCGTTCTGCCAGGCCCATTCGGCCATCATCGCGTCCCGGAACGCGACGATCCGGCCGACCACGCGAATACCCATGTCGTGCAATTGCCGCAGTGCGGCAGGGGCGTCGTAGATGCGCGTGACGGCACCCGAATCGCGGGCCAGCGGCACCTGCGAGTCGTAGCCGACGACACCGTCCTCGTCCTTGATATCGAGCTGCACGGTGTTGATCCGCCCGTCGCGGGCCATGGTCAACACGTCCTCGCGGAGTCCGTCGTCGGACCACCCGTACGCGGTCACGTGCACCGCCTTGATCGGCGGCTGCTCCACCGCCGCCGTGATCGCCTGGGTGGCTTCGTTGCCCGCCGCGTCCACGGCGACCACCTTGGCGCCGGTTTGCATCCTCGGCATCGGGATCTCGAACGTTCCGTCGTCGGCGGGGGTCACCGTCTGCGTGCCGACCGAGACGCGCTGCGCCCCGGTTGCCTTGCCGCGCAAGGTAACCGGCTGGCGGTAGGAAGACACGCCAGCGGGTTGGGTCAGTTCCAAAGCTGGGGGCTCGTTGTCGACGGTGAACGTCTTGGACACGCCGGGGCCGGTGCGGAGGAAGCCGAGGAAACTCGGCGGGATCTCGGCGGTGAACTTGTGCTCGCCATCGGGCAGCGCACCCGGCCGGTACACCACCGTGCGGCCGTCGACAGTGCCGGAGACCGGATTGCCGTCGAGCTCGAGCTGCATGGCCGCGGGGTCGTATGCACCCGCGTCGACACGCAATGTCATGGCGGACAAGGTCGCCGCGCCGACCAGACTGTTCGGGAGACCGGTGACGGTCAATCCCTTGGGTTCGGTGCGAACCCAGCTGAGGGTCACAGAAGCGATAAGAATTGATAAGGCTGAGATAACTAGGACTGTCGTCAACCGCCGGTGTCCTGTAACGCCTAGTCTTTCTAGCAACGCGCACACCAACTTTCGTCCGGAGAATGGCTCAACTATCGCGGGTTCGGCCCGCGCCCGTCGCTACTTTGCCCGTGTTCCCTACGCTACGAAATGGTCGAGCTCGCGTACTGTTTGCGCGGTGACGAAGAACGCGACTATCAGTGTTCGAGTTATGTTGTCGGTGCTGGTGTTCACGGCCGCCGCGGCCTGTGCGGCGGACCATGACCGGGCCGACCCGCGAGATGCGCCGACGGGGAGCAAGCCGCCGTCGAGCAGTCCCGCACCCGATCCGGCCGCGGTGGGCGCCAATGAGCTCGGCGTTGTGCCCGTCCTCATGTACCACCAGCTGGTGTCCGAGCCGGAGAGCGAATATGACCAGACGCCAGCGAAATTCCGCGCCGAACTCGAACGACTACATCGCGAGAACTACCGTCCGGTGACCACCGCCGCCTACATCTCCGGCGCCATCGACCTGCCCGCAGGCACGCATCCGGTGGTGCTCACCTTCGACGACTCGACGCTCAGCCAGCTCGCGTTCACCGCTGATGGCAAGGTCGCGCCCGACACCGCCGTCGGCATCCTCGAACAGTTCCGGGCCGAGTATCCGGACTTCGCGCCGACCGCGACTTTTTACGTCAACAATCAGCCGTTCGGTGCAGATCCGCGAGCCCTATCCTGGTTGGCCGCACACGGATACGAGATCGGCGCCCACACCGCGACCCACGCGAACCTCGGGCAGCTGGACGGCGTCGGAGTCCAACGCGAGCTGGCGGACAACGTCCGCGCCATCGTGTCGGCGACACCGGGACCGGTGCGGACCATGGCGCTGCCGCTCGGCATCGCACCGACCGACCGCACCCTGGCCACCGCGGGCAGCTGGGATGGCACGAACTATTCGTTCGAGGCGGTGCTGCTGGTCGGTGCCGAGCCGGCTCCCTCGCAATACGGCGAACTGGATGCCACGGCTGTGCCCCGAATCCGTTCCGGCGCAACACCGGTCGACTTCGACTCGACCTACTGGCTGGATCGGCTCGCCGCGAACCCGGAACAGCGCTACACCTCGGATGGCAACCCAAAGCAGATCTCCTTCCCTGCGCGCTTGTCCGGGACGTTGAACCCGCGGTATTCGGGTAAGGCCAAGTCGTACTGATCAGCGAAGTGGGAGGTGGGGCTGCGCCTTACTGTCGTTGGCGCACAATCCTTTACGTCAGCCGCAGGGGTGTGCGGCTGACGTAAAGGCGCGTGGTCGAGTTGTGCCGAACGCGATAGTCACCGCGGCGAACGAGCGGCGAGTTGTTCGAGGACGGCGACCATTCGGTCGATCTCCTCGCAGGTGTTGTAGAAGGCGAACGACGGACGCACCGTTGCCTCCAGGCCGAGGCGACGCAGAATCGGCTGGGCGCAATGATGCCCGGCGCGGACCGCGATGCCCTTCTCGTTCAACGCCTTTCCGACCTCGATGGGTTCGTAGCCCGCCATTACGAAGGAGAGCACGCTCGCCTTGTCGGCGGCAGTGCCAACCAGTCGGATGCCGCGCACGGCGGCGACGCGCGGGGTCGCGTACTCGAGCAGTCCGTGCTCGTAGCGTGCGATGGCGTCCATGCCGATGCGCTCGACGTATTCGATGGCCGCGCCGAGCCCGACCGCATCGGCGATATTGCCGGTGCCCGCCTCGAAACGTCCAGGCGGCGGCTGGAACAACGAACGCTCCAGCGTGACATCGCTGATCATATTGCCGCCGCCCTGCCAGGGCGGAACATCTTGCAGTATCTCGGATTTTCCGTAGACCACGCCGATTCCGGTCGGCCCGAACAGCTTATGGCCGGAGAACACGAAGAAATCGGCGCCGATCGAGCGCACGTCGATGCTGGTGTGCGGTACCGATTGCGCGCCGTCGACGAGGGTGACCGCCCCGGCCCGCTGCGCCTCGGCGACGATCTCGCGCACCGGCGTGATGGTGCCGAGCGCGTTCGAAACATGAGTAACCGAAACGAGTTTCGTGCGATCGGAGAGCAGCCTGGTGTATTCGCCGAGCATCAGCTCGCCGTTGTCGTCGACCGGAATGACCTTGAGTACCGCGCCCGTCTCGGCGGCAAGCATCTGCCAGGGCACGATGTTCGCGTGGTGTTCGAGGTGCGAGACGATGATCTCGTCGCCCGCGTGAATGTTCTTGCGGCCCCAGGTTTGTGCGATCAGATTGATGCCCTCGGTGGCGCCGCGGACGAAGATGATCTCCTCCGCCGAGGACGCGCCGATGAACCGGGCAACGATATCGCGGGCCTGCTCGTAGGCGTCGGTCGAGCGGGCCGCCAATTCGTGTGCGGCCCGGTGGATATTGGAGTTCTCGTGCTCATAGAAGTGGGCGATGCGCTCGATCACCGAGCGCGGCTTCTGCGTCGTCGCGGCATTGTCGAACCACACCAGCGGATGGCCGTTGACCCGTTCCCGAAGGATCGGGAAATCGTTGCGGACGGCGTGCACGTCGAAGATCGGGTGCGTGTCGGGCAGTCGAGCGGGACCGGACGACGTCGCGGGGCTGTACGAGTCCAGGAAGTAAAAGCTCGGTGCCGCGGACGGCTGCGGTGCCGCGGCATCGGGAAAGCGTTGCGGCGAAAGCACTCCGCGCAACGACGGCAGCGTCGTGAGAAATGGGTCGTTGTGTATTCCGGAGGTACTCACCGGCGGGTGCGCGGGCGGGCCCGCCGCGTCGGCCATGGGCACGTCGCGTCCCCAGCCCGGTACCGACGGGTCCGGTGTGCTGCCGCCGGGTGGCGTGGTACCGGAAAACCCTTGTGCACCCGAGGATGTGCGACCGCTGGGCGGCGCGGTGCCGTACACGCCAGGCACCGACGGCTCGGGTGTGCTGCCGCCAGGCGGTGTGGCACCTGAAAGTCCCTGCGCACCAGACGAAGCTGGCGGCGTCACACCGGAAACCCCCGGTACTCCGGGGACCGACGGTTCCGGCGTACGTCCGCCGGGCGGCGTGGCACTCGAAACGCCCTGTGCGCCCGGCGATGCCGCCTCCGGCGGATGTCCACCGGGATGCGTCGCGCCGGAAAACCCCGGCGCACCAGCCGCTGTCGCCGCGGGCACCGGGGACGGCACCGGCACGTTCGGCGGCGAAGTCGGCAGATCGGGCTGCGCGACACTCAGGCCCACCGGAGCGGCGGGCAGGCCCGCCGACCCCGACGGCAGCGCCGAGAAGAACGCACCGGCAAGGCGATTCAGCGTCGCCTCGTCCGGCAGCATCCACTCGGCGCCACCATCTTCCGCTGGGCGTGAGATGTCAGCTCCGGTAGGTCGGTGCGTAGTCATGGAACTTGCCCACCTCGGCTCCGTCGAGCACTGCCACCGCATCGTCGGTCAGGATCGCCAGCGAGCAGTACAGCGACACCAGATATGACGCGATCGCGCTGCGATCAATACCCATGAACTTCACCGAAAGGCCCGGTCCCTGTTCACCGGCCAGACCCGGCTGATACAGACCGACCACGCCCTGACGGGCCTCGCCGGTGCGGATCAGCACGAACTTGGTCTTCCCTCGTTCCACCGGAACCTTGTCCGACGGAATGATCGGAATCCCGCGCCAGGTCAGGAACTGCGACCCGAACATGCTCACGGTCGGCGGCGGCACACCGCGCCGGGTGCATTCCCTACCGAACGCCGCGATGCCCTGCGGGTGGGTAAGGAAGAACCCCGGCTCTTTCCAGACCTTCGTGATCAGATTGTCGAGGTCGTCCGGCGTCGGCGGCCCGGCGATCGTCGAGAGCCGTTGCTTCTTCGTAGCATTCGCGATGAGACCGTAGTCCGGGCTGTTGATCAGCTCGCCCTCTTGGTGCTCCTTGATTGCCTCGATGGTCAACCGCAACTGTTGAGCAATCTGATCGTGCGGGCTCGAATACAGATCCGAGACGCGGGTGTGCACATCGAGAATCGTGTGCACCGCCTTGAGTCGGTACTCCCGCGGGTCTCGCTCGTAGTCGATAAATGTCTCCGGCAGCGGAGACTCGTCGAAGTTATCGCATTGAATATCGACGGTTTGTTCGTCGGTGACCCGGTTACGCCGGTAGATACCGGCTTCGACGGGCACCCAGTTCAACAGATGAACCAACCACCGTGGGGTGATCGACTCCATCTGCGGAACGGACTTCGTGGCATTAGCCAGTGTCCGGGCAGCATCATCGCCCAGCGCAACCGGCCGTGGAACAGCTTTCGTCATCGAACCACCTTGGGATCGGCAAATCCACCGTTACCAGCTCGATCATGCTAGCCCCTACCCTCCCGGTTGCCCGGATCGCCCCTATTGCCCGCCTTACGCCGCGCGCCGCGCCCCGTTTTCGCCACTCATCGCGTGGTGCGTTCGCCGCCGTTGACCGCGAGCACCTGACCGGTCACCTGCCGGGCCGCGGGGGAGGCGAGGTAGTGCACTGCGGCGGCGATATCCTCGGGAACGCCGGGGCGGCGGGTGTGCGCGGCGGCGATGAGTGCGGCGCGGCGCTCGTCGGTCAGCTTGTCGCGGAAGAACTCCGTATCCGAGATGTAGCCGGGGGCAACGACATTCGCGGTGATGCCGCGCGGTCCCAGCTCGGCGGACAGTTGCGTGTTCCACGAGGCGAGTCCGGCTTTGGCCGCACCGTAGGCGCCCGCACCCTTGTCCGCGGCGATCGAGCCGATGTTCACCACGGCCCCCGGGGTGGCCAGTCGCTCGCTCAGCGCGGAGGTCATCAATACCGCGCTGATCAAGTTGGCGTCCAGGTTGGCCCGCCAGGCGTCGGCCAGCCCCCGCAGGTCGGTCGGTGCGTCCGTGTCGAAGTCGGTATTGCCGCCCGCGTTGTTGACCAACACGTCGATCTCGCTGGGGAGTTGGGCGACCAGTGCCTCGATCTGCGCCGGATCGGTCGCGTCGCAGACCCGTGCCGTCGCGCCGATTTCCTCGGCTGTCGCGTGCAACGGCTCGGCCCGGCGACCGGTGATCACCACCGAGTCGCCCTTGGCCGCGAAGATGCGCGCGATCGCCCGCCCGATCCCGGTGGCTCCGCCGGTCACTACGATGTTGCGTCCCATGTCGATCTCCCTTATCGAGTACATTTAGACCTAAACGTAGACTTCATTTAGGCCTAAACGCAACCGAGGAGTGGCATGGACGACAATGATCCGGTCGACGCTATCGCGCTCGCGTGGCTCCGTGAGCGGCCGGGAACCCCGGTCGACAGCATCGGCGTCGTAACGCGAATATGGCATCTGGCCAAGGCTTTTGGTGACGACCGGCGCCGGGTGCTCGTCGCTGAACAGGCCGACGCGGCGACGCTGGATCTGCTCAGCGTGCTGCGCCGCAGCGGCCCGCCGTATCGATTGACCACCCGGCAACTCGCCGAACGCACCATGCTCACCGGCGGCGCGATCTCCCAGCGGGTCGGCCGCGCCGAGGCAAGCGGCCTGGTCACCCGGACCACACTGGACGACGGTTCGCGCGGCGTGGTCATCGCGCTCACTCCCGCCGGACACGCCGAGGTCGAACGACTGGTCGACCAGGTGCTCGGCCGCGAGCTCGACCTGCTCTCGAGTCTGACCGCAGCGCAGCAGGCCGACCTGGCCGACCTGCTCCGTATCCTGCATCAGGACCTGATGACCCGCCTCGGTCTCGGCAAGATCATCCAGGTCGGCACCGCGGAAACGTAGCCGAGGCCAAAGTCGTTGACTGTCAGGCGGACCCGCGTGCGACTCAGCGCAGGGCGAGGGCGAGGAAGAAGTCGACGCGGTCTTCGAGGCGGGACAGGTCGCGGCCGGTGAGTTCTTCGATGCGCTGGATGCGGTAGCGCAGGGTGTTGACGTGGACGTGCAGGAGATCGGCGCATTTGGTCCAGGAGCCGGAGACCTCGAGGAAGGTTTCCAGGGTGTGCACCAGGTCGGCGCGGTTGTCCTGGTCGTAGGTGGTGAGGGGGTCGAGCAGGCGGAGGCGGAACATGCGGCGGACCTCGTCGGGGACCGAGGCGAGCAGCAGCATGTGGGTGGCAAGCTCGTCGTGGCCGACGACGCTGGCGGGTTGTAGTCGGCCCGCGGCCATCCGGCGCGCGTAGCGAGCTTCTTCGACCGCGCCGCGCAGGCCCTCGCCGTCGACGACACCACTGACGCCGACCGATAGTCGGCTGCCGCGTAGTCCGGGCTCCAAAGCGGTTACCGCACGGTTGATTTCGTCGATCACCGGGGTATCCGGGCCTGCGGGGATCAGTGCGATCGCCTCGCCGTCCACCACCCCCGCGGCTGGCCTTCTGCCGTAAAGGATTTCGCGCAGCAGCACGCGTAACTCACCGGGCCGCAACGTGTCATCGGCGGCGGCCGCGACCGCGATATAGGTTTCGGCGGGCCCGAGGCCGGTCAGTTCGAGCCGCGAGATGATCTCCGTCGGTTTCGCGTCGGACACGATCAGCTCGATGAGTTCCTGGGCGAGCCGCCCCTCGGCGCTCTGCCGATCGTCCTGTCGGGCGCGTTCCAGCGACACGACCGCGGCCAGTTCACCGGCCAGCGCGCGCCGCTCCTCGGGCCATTCGGTGTAGTCCCCCTCGAACACCAGGAACCAGTCCGCGGCTCGCGAGGTCCGATGCTCATCGACCGCGAACAGGGAAAACCGGCTGCCCTCATGCAGAAACGCAAACGGCAGCCGACGGGCACTGAGAAACGCGGTGGTCACCTCGACCGGCGGCGGCGTGCCAGGCCCGGCCACCGCCCGCCCGGTCGACGACACCACCCAACATCGCATGCCGAGATCGCGTTCGATGAGGTCGAGCACCGACCCGAGCCCGGCCCCCGAGACGAGCTGGCGATGCCGGTCGAGGATCGCGGTCAGATCTGCGGCCCGCCCGGTCGACAGATTGCGGGTGATCTGCTCGGTGACCGCGGCGAACGCCACCGTCTCCGGCACCGTGAACAGCGGAATCCGATGCTTGCGACAGGCCTCGACCACGTCCGGCGGCGCACCGCCGTACCTGGCGTCACCCGCGGCCATCCCCGCAACCCCGGCCTGGGCGAGCGCTCTGACGAACACCTCGCTGTCGGCGGGATCATGCCGCCACTGCAGGCCGGTGAGCACGAGCTCCCCGCCGGACAGGTAGCGACCAGGATCGAGCATGTCCGTGGTCACCACCCAACGCACGAACCGGTCCAGCTCTTCCTCGCCGGTGACGAGCTCGAGCCCCAGGTCCGCCATGGTCAGCAGTGATCGAAGGCGCACGGTGCGAAGGCTAACAGTCGCCCCCCTGGTAAACGCCCTTGGACATTCGCACAAAGACTTCGGTGTGAACTCTCGCACAGTTCAGATTTCTCGTTTCTAGCTGCGGTGTTCCCCGGCGGGTGTACTTGCGGGACAGAGTGGCGAACCCCGACAGGAGATCAGATGGCAGGCGACATCGGATGGCTCAACTCGTTGCCGCCGGACCGGGCCGAGCAGGAACTGCTGACCTGCTGCGCGTCCCGGCAGTGGGCGCAGAAGGTGGCGGCATCCCGGCCCTATCCCGACGCCGCGAGCGCCGTGGCCGCGGCCGTTGCCGCGGTGTGCGAGCTGAGTTGGCCGGAGGTCGAGGAGGCGCTGTCGGCGCATCCGCGCATCGGTGACCGGGCCAAGGCGGAGTTATCCGAGCGGGAGGCCGCGTGGTCGCGCGGCGAACAGTCCGGTGCCGCAACCGCCGATGCCGCGGTGCGTACAGAACTTGCCGCCGGCAACCTGGCCTATGAGGATCGCTTCGGCCATGTCTTCCTGATCCGCGCCACCGGCCGCAGCGCCGAGGAGATGCTCACCGAGCTGCGTAAGCGCCTGGCGAACTCGGTGCTCGACGAGCGCATCAAGGTGCAGAGCGAACTCGCCGACATCACCCGGCTGCGCGTACGAAAGCTGCTGGGGGACAGGTGAGTCTGTCCACCCACGTATTGAACGCGGTGACCGGCCGCCCCGCGGCGGGGCTGCGGGTTCAGCTCTCGCGCGGTGACGGAACGGTGCTCGCCGAGCGGCACACCGACGACGACGGCCGCGTCAAAGACCTGCCCGCTCCCGAAACCGGCACGCACCGGCTGACTTTCGACACCGGCGAGATCAGCCCGTTCTACCCCTCGGTCGCCATCGACTTCACCGTCGCCGACCCGGCCGCGCACTATCACGTGCCGCTGCTGCTCAGTCCGTATTCCTACTCCACCTATCGAGGTAGCTGAACAATGTCGATCAAGCTCGGACCGAACCGATATGGCAAAGCGGAGACCCATGTCGTCAGCGCGACGAAAAACGGTGGAGTGCACGAGATCCGCGATCTCAATGTCGGGGTAGCCCTCTCCGGCGACATGGATGACGTGCACCGCACCGGCGACAACGGCGCGGTGCTGACGACGGACACGCAGAAGAACACCGTCTTCGCGTTCGCCAAGGAGCACGGCATCACCTCGCCCGAGGCGTTCGGTGTATTGCTGGCACGGCATTTCGTCGATTCGCAGCCGACCATTCACCACGCGCGGGTCAGCATCGAGGAGTACGCCTGGGAGCGCATCGTGCTCGACGCGAGCACTGAGCAGCATTCGTTCGTCCGCTCCGGCCAGGAGACCCGCACCGCGCGGGTGCACTACGACGGCGAAAAGGCTTGGGTTGTCGCGGGTTTGCAGGGCCTGGTGGTGCTCAACTCCACCGGTTCGGAGTTCCACGGTTACCTGAAGGACAAGTACACGACGCTGAAGGAGGCCTACGACCGCGTCCTCGCCACCGAGGTCAACGCGGAGTGGCGCTTCACCGGCGAGCCGAGCGACTGGGACAAGACCTACCGCGAGGCCAGGCGCGCGCTGCTGGAGGCATTCGCCGAGACCTACAGCTACTCACTGCAGCAGACCCTGTACGCGATGGGCGAGCGAGTGCTGAACACCTGCCCGGAGATCGGCGAGGTCCGGCTGTCGCTGCCCAATAAGCACCATTTTGTCGTCGACCTGTCCGCCTTCGGACTGGCGAACGACAACGAGGTCTTCTATGCCGCCGATCGCCCCTACGGCCTGATCGAGGGCACCGTGTTGCGCGAGGACGCGCCCGCCGCCGGTCCGGCGTGGGAGTGACGATGGATTTCCTACGACCCACCTCGTGGGCGGACGCCCTCGACATCAAAGCAGGCCGTCCGGACGCCACGCCCATTCAGGGCGGCACCGACATGATGGTCGAACTCAACTTCGACAAGGGTCGCCCGAGCGCGCTGCTCGACCTGAACCCGTGCCGAGAGTTGTTCGACTACAAGGAGATCGACGGCAAGATCCGCATCGGCTCCGGCGTGCCGTACGTCCGGATCATCAACCGGCTCGGCAGTCAGCTGCCCGGCCTGGCCCAGGCCTCCCGCACCGTCGGCTCGCCGCAGATCCGCAATCGCGGCACCGTCGGCGGCAACCTCGGTGGCGCGTCCCCGGCCGGCGACGCCCATCCCGCGCTGCTCGCCGGCAACGCGGTGGTCGAGGTCGCGTCGGCGGCCCGAGGCACCAGGATGATCCCGATCGACGACTTCTACATCTGGGTGCGCAAGACCGCCCTGGAAGCCGACGAACTGATCAGCGCGGTCTGGCTGCCGCCCGCCGAAGGGCCGCAGTACTTTTCGAAGGTCGGTACCCGCAACGCCATGGTGATCGCGGTCTGCTCGTTCGCCATCGCGCTCTATCCGAACAGCGGAACGGTGCGCACCGGCATCGGCTCGTCCGGTCCGACGCCGTTGCGCGCCGAACCCGCCGAGGAATTCCTGGCCACGCAACTGCCGTGGCACGATCCCGCCCCGCTGACCGAGCGGGTGCTGCGCGAGTTCGGCGCGCTCGTCTCGGCCGCCGCCAAACCGATCGATGACGTGCGCGGCACCGCGGATTACCGCAAGCACGCCCTGTCGGTGCTGGCCCGCCGCACCCTGGGCTGGGCATGGACGGACTACCTAACAGAAAGGAAGGCAGCCTGATGCGCGTGACCTTCGACGTGAACGGTGCCACGGAGACCGTCGACGACGTGTGGGAGGGCGAGAGCCTGCTCTACATGCTGCGCGAGCGGATGGGCCTTCCCGGCTCCAAGAATGCCTGCGAACAGGGCGAATGTGGTTCCTGCACAGTCTATTTGGACGGCACGCCGGTGTGTTCCTGCCTGGTCGCGGCCGGGCAGGCCGAGGGCCGCTCGGTGCGGACCGTCGAGGGCCTGGCGCGTGGCGCGAAGCTGGATCCGATGCAGCAGGCGTTCGTCGAAGCGGGCGCGGTCCAATGTGGTTTCTGCACACCGGGCCTCATCATCCAGGCGCACGACCTGATCGAACACAACCCCGATCCCTCTGACGTGGAGATCCGCGAGGCGCTGGCCGGAAACCTGTGCCGCTGCACCGGATACGAGAAGATCCTGGATGCCGTGCGCCTGGCGGCCGAGCGGAAGGCGGGAGCATGAACACAGCATCGCGCAGCGATTCGGTGCGGGGTGGCGGCCGGGCGACGGGTTGGCGCAAGACTGTCATCGAAAATGCCTATATAGCACCGGTGGTCGGTCCGGAGATCGCGTCCGGGTACCTCGTCATCGCGAACGGCAGGATCGAATCCCTCGGCGCGGGAACGGCACCCATCGTGCCCGACGCGCAACGTATCGACGGCACCGGCTGCCTGGTCACCCCCGGCCTGGTCAACACTCACCACCACCTCTACCAGTGGGCCAGCCAGGGCCTGTTCCAGGACTCGACGCTGTTCGAATGGCTGACCGGTCTCTACCGCACCTGGGCGAGCATGGACGCCGATGTCGTATACGGCGCGGCCGCAGCGGGATTGGGCTGGCTCGCGCTCACCGGCTGCACCACGAGCAGCGATCACCACTACGTCTTCCCGAAGGGCCGCGGCGACCTGTTCGACGCCGAGGTCCGCGCCGCGCACGAACTCGGCATCCGCTTCCACCCGTGCCGCGGCTCGATGGACCGCGGCCAGTCCGATGGTGGCCTGCCGCCGGACGAGGTGGTCGAGGATCGCGACGAGATCCTGATCAACACCTCGGAAACCATTGACAAGTACCATGATCCGTCGTTCGACTCGATGCTGCGCGTCGCCGTCGCGCCGTGCTCGCCGTTCTCGGTGAGCGAGGGTCTGATGACCGACGCCGCTCTCCTGGCACGCACCAAGAACGTTCGGCTGCACACCCATCTCGCCGAGACGCTCGACGAGGAAGAGCACTGCCGCGAGCAGATGGGTTGCACCCCGGTCGAATACATGGAGAAGCTCGGCTGGCTCGGCGAGGACGTGTGGTTCGCGCACGCGGTGCACCTGCACGACGCCGATATCCGCCGCTTCGCCGAGACCGGCACCGGCTCGGCGCACTGCCCGAGCTCCAACGCGCGCCTGGGCGCCGGCATCGCCCGCGTCTCCGAATTGCTGCGTGCCGGAGCACCGGTCGGCCTCGGCGTCGACGGCGCGGCGTCGAGCGAACTGACCTCGATGGCGGGGGAGATGCGCCAGGCCATGCTGTTCCAGCGGGCCGTGCACGGGCCGACCGCGCTCACCGCCCGGCAGGCCATGGAGATCGGAACCCTCGGCGGCGCACGCAATCTCGGCCGCCAGCAGGAACTCGGCAGCCTCGAGGTCGGCAAGCTCGCTGATATCGCGATGTGGCGGGTCGACGGGTTCCGGGCCGCGGTCGAAGATCCGGTCTGCGCACTGGTTTTCGGGCCGACGCCACCGTTGGCCAGGCTGCTCGTCGGCGGTCGCACCGTTGTAGAAAACGACGAACTGCGCACCGTCTCGCACGACGCGATCGGCCGAGCGGGCGCCAACGCCCACCAGCGACTGATGCGGGGACGGCCATGACGACACCGCACCCACGCTCGGCGCGCGGCGTGTTCATCAGCCGGGTTCCTCGGCCGATGTGCACACCGACGACGTTGTCGAAGGGCTGTACTAGCCCGCGCCGGAAAGAGGAGAAGCGATGACCACCGCACGCACGACGCGGTTCCCCGGCGAGGTCGCCGCGCCGGGTAAAGGCGGCATCGGCGAGAGCCCGCTGCGCCCCGACGGCACCCTGAAGGTCAAGGGCGAGTTCGCCTATGCCTCCGACCTGTGGATGGACGGCATGCTGTGGGGCGCGACCTTGCGCAGCCCGCATCCCCGCGCCCGCATCGTCAGCATCGATATCAGCCAGGCGCTCGCACTGCCCGGTGTGTACGCCGTGCTCACCAACGAGGACGTGCCTGGCCGCAACGTCTACGGCCTCGATCACACCTGGGACCAGCCGGTCCTCGCCATCGGCGAGGTCCGCCACCACGGCGAGCCGATCGCGCTCGTCGCCGCCGACCATCCGGAGATCGCGCGCCGCGCGATCGAGGTGATCGCCATCGAGTGGGAGGTGTTGACCCCCATCACCGATCCGCTCGCGGTGGTCGCCGACCCCGAGGCCAACAAGGTGCAGGAACGCGGCGGCATCGCCAGGCACCAGCCCGTCCGGGTCGGCGATATCGCGGTCGGGCGCGCGCTCTCCGATGTGGTGGTGTCCGGCGAGTACGAGGTCGGCATCCAGGACCAGGCGTTCCTCGGCCCGGAGGCTGGCCTGGTCGCGCCGGGTGAGGATGGCGGACTCGATTTCTACGTCGCCACCCAGTGGATGCACAACGACCTCAAACAGATTGGCCCCTGTCTCGGCCTGCCCGACGACAAGATCCGGATGACCCTGGCCGGCGTCGGCGGCGCGTTCGGCGGCCGCGAGGACCTGTCCATGCAGATCCACGCGGGCATGCTCGCGCTGTACACCGGCAAGCCGATCAAGATGATGTACAACCGCGAGGAATCGTTCTTCGGGCACGTGCACCGGCATCCGGCGAAGATGCGCTACGAGTACGGCGCGACCCGCGCGGGGAAGATCGTCTTCGCCGAGGTGCAGATCGTGCTCGACGGCGGCGCGTACACCTCGGCGACGCTCAACGTCACCGGCAACGCGTCCTCACTCGCGCTCGGCCCGTACGAGATTCCGCACATCAAGATCGACGCCTACGGTGTGTACACCAACAACCCGCCGTGCGGCGCGATGCGCGGATTCGGTGCGGTGCAAGCGTGTTTCGCGCACGAGTCGATGATGGACAAGCTCGCGGCGACCCTGGATCTCGACCCGATCCACGTCCGTCAGGTCAACGCCGTCGCGCAGGGCTCGAAGCTGGCGACCGGTCAGATCGTGCACGCGCCGATGCCGATGGTCGAGATGCTCGGTCAGGCCCGCGCGATGCCGCTGCCCGCGCCGCTCGACGCCTCCGACATCCGCAACCTACCCGGCGGCGCCTCGCAGACCACGCACGGCGAGGGCGTCGTGCGCGGCATCGGCTACGGCGTCGGCATCAAGAACATCTGCTTCTCCGAAGGCTTCGACGACCTGTCGACCGCCCGGGTGCGGCTGGAGGTCATCGGCGGCGAACCGGTCGCGCTGGTGCACACCGCCGCGGCCGAGGTCGGCCAGGGGCTGGTCACCGTCGAGGCGCAGATCGCGCGCACCGAACTCGGCATCGAGCGGGTCACCATTCACCCGGCCGACAACCAGGTCGGCGACTCCGGTTCCTCGTCCGCATCCCGGCAGACCTACATGACCGGCGGCGCGGTGAAGACCGCGTGCGAGGCGGTGCGAACGCGCGTATTCGCCCTCGCCCGAGGACGTTTCGGCGCCACCGCCGACCTTCGATTGGTGGGCGGCAAGGTGGTCTCCCGCACCGGCGAGGTGCACATCGCGCTCGTCGACCTGCTCGGTGACGAAATCATCGAGGAGACAAGGGAATACCACCACAAGCCGACCACGGGCATGGATCCCGTTACCGGCCAGGGCAACAGCCACACCCAGCTCGCTTTGTGCGTGCACCGGGCCGTTGTGGATGTCGACACCGAACTCGGCCTGGTCAAGGTCGTCGCCCTGGACGCCGTCCAGGATGTCGGAAAGATCATGAACCGCTTGTCGCTGGAGGGCCAGATCCACGGCGGCTCCGCCCAGGGCCTCGGCCTCGCGGTCATGGAGGAAATACAAGTCCGCGACGGAAAGGTGCTCAACCCGTCCTTCACCGACTACCTGATCCCCACGATTCTCGATACGCCGCCACAGCGGCTGGAGATTCTCGAAAACGCCGACCCGCACGCCCCATACGGGCTGCGTGGCGCCGGAGAGCCACCCACACTCTCCTCGACTCCCGCGATCGTCTCGGCCATTCGGGACGCATGCCGATCCGCGGGAGGAACCGTGCACATCAACCGTGTGCCGGTGCGTCCGGAAGACATCATCCGGAGCAGTTGATCAACAGGGGTTGTGTCTCGCATGCCGGGCATCGTCTACACGACACGAGAGCGCAGACCCCACAACAGCAGAACCGAACCACGCGATCCGGCCACTGATACCGGTTCGTAGGTCGGCCATGCCCCGAGGAGGGCACGCCATGACCCAAGTCCAGACCCACTCCTCCGTCCCGGAGCCGGTCACCGGAAGGTCCCCGCTCGACCGATACTTTCGGCTGAGCACCCGCAAGACCACCATCTCCCGCGAAATCCGCGGCGGTATCACCACTTTCGTAGCGATGGCCTACGTTATCCTGCTCGTCCCGCTGATCCTCGGCGGGGTGCAGGACATCGACGGCAACAGCCTGAGCATCGCCCAACTCACCACAGCGACCGCGTTCTCGGCCGGGCTCAGCACCATCCTGATGGGCCTCGTCGGCAATGTTCCGCTCGCCCTTGCCGCCGGGCTCGGTGTGGTTCCGGTGGTCGCCTTTCAGGCGGCCCCGCACATGACCTGGCCGCAGACCATGGGCCTGGTGGTGCTGATGGGTGTGATCATCGTGATCCTGGCCGCGACCGGCCTGCGCACCATGATCATCAACGCCATCCCGTTGTCGCTGAAGAATGCCATCGGCGTCGGGATCGGCATGTTCATCGCGATGATCGGCCTGGTGTCGGCCGGGGTGGTCGGCCACGGTTCGCAGACCGGCCCGCCGGTCACCCTCGGTACCGGTGGTCACCTCGTCGGTTGGCCCGTGGTGATCTTCGCCGTCGGGCTGCTGGTCATGCTGGCGCTGTTCATCCGCAAGGTGCCCGGCGCCATCCTGATCAGCATCACCATCGCCACGGTGCTCGCCATCGCGGTCAACGCGCTGACGAAGATCGACCCGAAGACGTGGGGGCCGGTGGTGCCGGAGACGCCGAAGGGGTTCTTCGCCGCGCCGGATTTCGGATTGCTGCTCAATGTCGACCTGTTCGGCGGATTCGCAAGGGCGGGTGGGATTGTCGCGGGCGCCGTGCTGTTCACCCTGGTGCTGACCGGCTTCTTCGACGCCATGGGCACGGTGTTCGGGGTCTGTGACGAGGCGGGACTGCTCGACGAGCGCGGCACCATGCCCGGCCTCGGCAAGGTGCTGACCATCGATGGTGTCGCGCAGGTCATCGGCGGGATCAGCGGCGGTGCGGGCAATACCGTGTATGTCGAGTCAGCGACGGGCGTCGGTGAGGGTGCGCGTACCGGACTTGCCAGCGTGATGACCGGTGGATTGTTCTGTCTCGCAGTGCTGTTCACGCCGCTGGCGGCGGTGGTGCCGATCCAGGCCGCGGCACCGGCACTCGTGCTGGTCGGCGCGCTGATGATGACCCAGGCCCGCAAGATCGACTGGGCCGACCTCGAGGTCGCGGTACCGGCCTTCCTGACCATCGTGCTGATGCCGTTCACCTACTCGATCACCAACGGTGTCGGCGCCGGCGTCATCGCCTACGTGGTGATCAAGGCGGCGCGCGGCAAGTTCCGCGAAATCCACTGGCTGATCTGGGTTGTCGGCGTCGTGTTCGCCGGTTACTTCGGTATCGCGGCCATCGAACTACTGCTCGGCGGATAGAACGGCGAACAAGAACCATGCGTGATCTCGCGGTAGAACTCCTGCCATGGCACACGGCGGGCAAGTCCTACGCCGTCGCCACCGTCATCGGCGTCAGCGGCAGCGCGCCGCGACCGCCGGGCGCCGCCCTCGCGGTGGACACCGAAGGCGTTGTCATCGGCAGCATTTCCGGTGGCTGCGTCGAGGGGGCCGTGTACGAGCTCTGCCGCGAGGCACTGCGCACCGGACAGTCGATGCGCGAAACCTTCCGGTACAGCGACGACGACGCGTTCGCCGTCGGACTGACCTGCGGGGGCACGATCGAGGTGTTCATCCAGCCGATCACCCCCGACGAGTACGACACGATCGAGGCGCTGCTGCGATCCGCCGAGCCGGTGGCACTCGTCCGCGACCTGAACACCGGCGCCGCAATGGCTTTGGGGCCGTGGTGGACACTCGGGGCGAGTTTCGATCCGGTGGTAACCGCGGAAGCCAGGGCGATGCTCGAGGTAGGCGCTACCGGTGTGCGGGTCATCGGCTGCGGCGAGCGGGAGAGCACGGTCTTTGTGGAATCCTACGTGCCGCCGCCGCGCATGATCGTCTTCGGCGCAATAGATTTCGCGGCGGCGGTGACGCGGATCGGCCGGTTTCTCGGCTATCGCGTCACCGTCTGCGACGCCCGCCCGGTGTTCGCGACGCAGGCGCGATTCCCCGACGCTCATGAGGTTGTCGTGGAGTGGCCCGACCGCTACCTGGCCCGCACCGAGGTCGACTCCCGGACCGTGCTGTGCGTGCTGACGCACGACGCCAAGTTCGATATCCCCTTGCTGGAGAAGGCATTACGGCTCCCCGTCGCCTACGTCGGCGCGATGGGGTCGCGACGCACCCATGATCAGCGGATGGCCAGTCTGCGTGCCGCTGGTCTCTCGGAAGCCGAACTGGCCGTGCTGCATTCGCCGATCGGACTGGATCTCGGCGGGCGCACGGCCGAGGAGACCGCCGTTGCCATCGCGGCGGAGATCGTCGCTGTTCGGCGCGGCGGCTCGACGCGGTCGCTGACGACCAGCGACGGGCCGATCCACCGGGACTTAGTTCCCACCTGGTGAAAGCGTTCGGCTGGAGCATCATACGAAATCGACTTCGGAATGATCGAGCAGCTTTGGGTTGATCTCATCTATCCCGATACCGCGTAATCCCTGCATACTTGGTTAAATTCGACACAAAAGGACCCGATAATGCCGTTGATTTTCCTGAACGGTTCCGCCATGCGCGGCGGGCCGCTCAACCATCTGTTGAACGGTGCGCCGTTCGCCGGTGAAGCGAAAACCGCTCCGCGCTACCGATTCTTCTCGGTCGGCGACCGTTTTCCCGGTCTCGACCCGTCGCCGGACGGCGGCTACTCGATCACCGGCGAACTGTTCGACGTGCCACTCGACGTGCTCCGCGAACACCTCCTACCTGCGGAACCGCCCGAGCTGGAGCTCGGCGCGATCGAGCTGGACGACGGCCGCTCGGTCCTGTCGATGGTGCTGCGCCGACCGCCGACGTCGTACCCGGAACTCATCGACATCACCCGCATCGGCAGCTGGAAGAAATACCGCGAAGGAGCTGAGTGAAGCATTACGAAGGGGAGTCCGGTCTCCCGAAATTCGACGTCAATTGCTCTATTCTATTCACCGACCTGCCATTGCTCGAGCGTCCGGCCGCTGCCAAAGACGCCGGGTTCGAAGCGGTCGAATTCTGGTGGCCCTTCGGGGAAGATCCGACGCCGGGCGATAAAGAGATCGATGCATTCGTTCGCGCGATCGATGATGCCGGTGTGCGGTTGGTCGGACTGAATTTCATCGATCTGATTCCGGTGGGTCGCGGCCTGGTTTCCGTCCCCAGCGAGATCGCCCGGTTCCGCGACAATATCGAGGTGGCGGTCGGGATCGCCGAACGCACCGGCTGCCGCGCGCTGAACGCCTTGTACGGCAACCGCATCGCGGGCGAGGACCCGGTCGAGCAGGACGATCTCGCCCTGGAGAACCTGCGCCTCGCCGCTCGCGCCGCCGCCCGGATCGGCGCCACCGTGCTGGTCGAGGCGCTGAATGCCCATGAGTCGCCGCACTATCCGATCGTGCGCGCCGAGCAGGCCGTGCGCGTGCTCGAGCAGACCGGCGAGCCGAACGTGCGCTTCCTCTGCGACCTCTACCACCTGGCCCGCATGGACGAGGACCTGATTCAGGTGATCAAGAGCTACGCGCAGTACATCGGCCATGTACAGATCGCCGATGATCCGGGTCGCGGCCGTCCGGGGACGGGCGATCTCGACTTCGACACGCTGTTCGAAACACTCAGCGCCGCTGGCTATGACGGCTGGATCGGCCTCGAATACAAAGACCCCGAGCTTGATTGGACGTGGATGAAATGAGCAAGATCGGTTTTATCGGCCTCGGGATCATGGGCAGCCCGATGGCGGGGCACCTGGTCAAGGCCGGGCACGAGGTAACCGGGTACGACATCGGTCCCAAGGGTTTGGAAAAGCTCAAGGAGGCGGGCGGTTCCGCGGCCGCCAGTGTCGCCGAGGCGGTCCGGGACAAGAACATCGTCATCACGATGCTGCCGCAGGACGAGCAGATCGAGGAGGTCTTCCCCGACATCGTCGAGCACACCGTCCCCGGCACGCTCTACATCGACTTCTCCACGATCACCCCGAAGACCGCCAAGTGGACCGCCGAGCAGGGCAAGAAGAACGGGCTCCGAGTGCTCGACGCCCCGGTCAGTGGCGGGGAGAACGGTGCGATCAACGCGGCCCTGTCGATCATGGTCGGTGGGTCCGCGGCCGACTTCGCCGCCGCCACACCGATCTTCGAGACGGTGGGCAAGACCTTCGCGCTTGTCGGCAATCACGGCGCTGGCCAATGCGTCAAGGCCGCCAACCAGCTCGTCGTCGGTGGCACGTATGCCCTTGTCGCCGAGGCGATCCTGCTGATGGAGAACCTGGGCGCGGACGCGGCCAAGGGCCTCGACGTGCTCGCCGGTGGGCTCGCGGGCAGCAAGATCCTCGAGCTCAAGCGCGAGACCATGCTCGCCCGCAACTTCGTGCCCGGCTTCCGAATCGACCTGCATCACAAGGACATGGGCATCATCCAGCAGGCCGCCCGCGAGGCCGGGGTGGCCATCCCCATGGGCGCGCTGACCGCCCAGCTCATCGCCGCGGCGAGGGCCATGGGCTACGGCTCGCTGGACCACTCCGGGCTGCTGCTGGTCGCGGAGGCGCTGTCGGGCAAGGGCGAAGCATGAGGGTGCACGCCATGCCAAAAACGCTCGCGCTCCACGAGGAATGCGGTATCCGGCTGCCCGACGGCTGGATTCGCAGCGACAAACCTGCCGACAGTGCGGTGTTGCACCCGATGCGGTCACGCAGTACACGCCAGAACGAGGAGGGTTGACATGGCACGGATGCGTACCGCGGATGCCGCGGTGTTGATTCTCGAAAAGGAAGGCGCGACACAGGCGTTCGGTCTGCCTGGTGCGGCGATCAATCCGTTCTATAGTGCGATGCGCGCGCATGGCGGGATCAAGCATGTGCTGGCTCGTCATGTCGAGGCTGCTTCGCATATGGCCGAGGGTTATACCCGTGCTACTGCAGGCAATATCGGTGTGTGCATCGGCACCTCGGGTCCTGCGGGTACGGATATGATCACCGGGTTGTATTCGGCGAGTGCGGATTCGATTCCGATCTTGTGTATCACTGGTCAGGCGCCGGTGGCCAAGTTGCACAAGGAGGATTTTCAGGCTGTCGATATCGCCTCGATCGCTGGGCCGGTTGCTAAGTGGGCGGTCACTGTGCTGGAGCCCGCGCAGGTGCCGGGTACTTTTCAGAAGGCGTTCCGGTTGATGCGTGAGGGTAGGCCGGGACCGGTGTTGATCGATCTGCCGATCGATGTGCAGCTCGCTGAAATCGAGTTCGACATCGAGACCTACGAGCCGTTGCAGGTGCATCGCCCGGCCGCGACGCGGGTTCAGGCTGAGAAGGCGATCGCGATGCTCAATGCGTCTGAGCGTCCACTGATCGTCGCGGGTGGTGGCATCGTGAACGCCGATGCTGCGGAGCTGCTTGTCGAGTTCGCTGAGTTGACCGGTGTTCCTGTGGTGCCGACTTTGATGGGCTGGGGCACGATCCCCGACGATCACGCGCTGTATGCGGGGATGGTTGGGCTGCAGACCTCACATCCCTATGGCAATGCCACGATGCTCGAATCGGATTTCGTGCTCGGTATCGGTAATCGGTGGGCCAACCGGCATACCGGTGGTGTCGAGACCTATACCAAGGACCGCACTTTCGTGCATGTCGACATCGAGCCGACTCAGATCGGTCGAGTCTTCGCTCCGGACTTCGGCATCACTTCGGATGCCGGTGCGGCGCTGAAGGTGTTCATCGAGGTCGCTCGCGAACTCGCCGCGGCGGGACAGTTGCCCGATCGCGGTGATTGGGCGGGGCAGGTGCGGGCACGAAAGCAGCTGGGTCAACGCAAAACCCATTTCGACAACGTGCCGATCAAACCTCAGCGGGTCTACGAGGAGATGAACAAGGCGTTCGGACCCGAAACCCGTTACGTCAGCACTATCGGTCTTTCTCAGATCCAGGCGGCACAGATGCTGCACGTCTACAAACCGCGACACTGGATCAACGCGGGCCAGGCCGGGCCGCTCGGCTGGACCCTGCCCGCGGCACTCGGTGTCGCAACGGCCGATCCGGACGCGACAGTGGTGGCACTCTCGGGCGATTACGACTTCCAGTTCCTGATCGAGGAATTGGCTGTCGGCGCGCAGTTCGGCATTCCGTATATCCATGTGCTGGTGAACAACTCGTACCTGGGTCTGATCCGGCAAGCACAGCGGGCGTTCAGCATGGACTATTACGTGCAGCTCGACTTCGACAACATCAACAGCCCCGAGGTCGGTGGCTACGGTGTGGATCACGTCAAGGTGGTGGAAGGGCTGGGCTGCAAAGCAATTCGTGTCTTCGATCCCCAAGACATCGGCCAGGCCTTGGAAGATGCGAAGAAGCTGATTGTCGAGCATCGGGTGCCGGTGGTCGTCGAATGCATCCTCGAACGCGTCACCAACGTGTCCATGGGCTTGGAAATCGACAATATCGTCGAATTCGAGGAACTGGCGCTGTCCGCCGCGGACGCGCCAACAGCCACCGTCGCCATCGAACCGGAACCGGAACCGGTCGGAGGCGGCAGGTGAGCGGGCCGGACGCTTCGCTCTCGACAGCGGTGCGCGGCGGGTGGCGCGATGGACATTGCGTCGTCGCCCCCGACAAGTTCAAGGGGTCGCTGACCGCGCCTCAGGTCGCCGCGCACCTCGCGACCGGACTCCGCCGGGTTCGCCCGGACATCCCCGTCGTCACCATGCCGGTGGCCGATGGGGGCGACGGCACGGTCGACGCCGTCGTGGAGTCGGGCTTCGTCCGCTTCCAGACGAGTGTCGCCGGTCCGCTGGGGTTACCGGTGGCGGCCTCGTTCGCGATGAGGGGCGAGGCGGCCGTGATCGAGCTCGCGGAAGCGTCCGGCCTGCGTCGGCTGCCTATTCGGCCGACCTTCCAAACCGCCATGACCGCAACCAGTTACGGCACCGGCGAACTGATCCGGGCGGCCGCCACCCGCGGTGCCCGCAGCGTGGTGCTCGGGCTCGGCGGCAGCGCGTGCACGGACGGGGGAGTCGGCATGATGTCCGCGCTCGGCGTCCGATTCCTCGACGACCATGGTCGCGAGCTGCCCCGCGGCGCTGCGGCGCTGACCAGGTTGGCGCGCATCGATGCCAGCGACATGCTGCAGGTGCCGGTGATCGTCGCCTCCGACGTGGACAACCCACTGCTCGGCCCGCGCGGCGCCGCACAGGTCTACGGCCCGCAGAAGGGCGCGCGGCCCGGCGATATCGACGAATTGGAATGGGGCCTGGCACGTTTGGTCGCCATCGTCGAACGCGACCTCGGTGCCGATGTCGCGGACCGGCCGGGCGCGGGCGCCGCGGGCGGTGTCGGCTACGCCGCGCTCGCCTTCCTCGGCGCGACCGTGCGGCCGGGTATCGACATCATCCTCGAACTGATGTCCTTCGCCGAGCAGGTCGCGGGGGCGCGGCTGGTGATCACCGGCGAGGGCTCCCTCGATCCGCAGACCCTGCACGGCAAAGCGCCGGTCGGGGTCGCGCGGGCCGCGGCGGGTGCCGCCGTGCCGGTCGTCGCGGTGGCCGGGCAACGCTCGCTCAGCGGCGAACAGTTGCGTCGCGCGCACATCGAGCAGGCGTACGCGCTGACCGACTTCGAGCCCGACCCCGAGGTCTGCATGGCGAAGGCAGGACCCCTGTTGGAACGGCTCGCCGGTGAGATCGCCGGAGCCTGGCTGGGAGCGAGTGCTCATGCATGATCTGGTTATCCGGTCCCGGCGGGTCGCACTGCCGGGGGGAATTCGCGCGGCCTCGATCGCCGTGCGGGACGGCAAGATCGCCGCACTGGCGGACTACGACGCCGTGCTCGCCGCGGCGGCCACCACCGACCTCGCCGACCTTGTCGTGCTGCCAGGCCTGGTGGATTCGCATGTGCACGTGAACGAGCCGGGGCGTACCGAGTGGGAGGGTTTCGCCACGGCCACCAAGGCCGCCGCGGCCGGCGGGGTGACGACGATCGTCGACATGCCGCTCAACTCGCTGCCGCCGACGGTCACCGTGCCCGACCTGGCGACGAAACAGGCTGTGGCGGAAGGGCAATGCCATGTCGACGTCGCCTTCTGGGGCGGTGCGATTCCCGGCAACCTGGCATCGCTGCGGCCGCTGCACGAGGCGGGCGTTGTCGGCTTCAAATGCTTCCTCTCACCGTCCGGGGTCGACGAATTCCCGCCGCTCGGGCTCGGCGAGGTGGAGCAGGTGATGCGCGAGCTGGTTGCGTTCGACGGGCTGCTCGTCGTGCACGCCGAAGATCCGGTGCGCCTGCATGATCCGGTCGACGGGTCGTACCGGGCGTTCCTGGATTCGCGCCCGGGAGCAGCGGAAAAGGCTGCGGTCCAAGAGGTTATCGCGCTCGCCGAACTGACCGGCGTGCGTGCGCACATCCTGCACGTCTCGGCGGCCGCCTGCCTGGAACCGCTCGCGGCCGCGCAGGCGCGCGGTGTCCGGATCACCGCGGAAACCTGCCCGCACTATCTGACCCTCTCGGCCGCCGAGGCGTCGTCCACCGCGTTCAAGTGCTGCCCGCCGATTCGCGACGCGGGCAATCAGGACGCGCTGTGGCAGGGCTTGGCCGACGGTGTGCTGTCGTGCGTGGTCTCCGACCATTCACCGTGCACGCCGGACCTGAAAGAGGGCGATTTCGCGACCGCATGGGGCGGTATCTCGTCGCTGCAGATCGGCCTCCCCGCGGTGTGGACCGCCGCCGCCGAGCGCGGGTTCCGGCTGACCGATGTGGTCCGCTGGATGGCCGCCGCGCCCGCCGAACTGGCCGGTTTGCCGCACAAGGGCCGGATCGCCGTCGGCTGCGACGCCGACCTGGTCGCCTTCGACCCGTGGGCGCCGATCACCGTCGATCCCGGCGCGCTGGCGCACAAGAATCCGATCACACCCTACGGCGGCCGCGAACTGCGCGGCCTCGTCCACGCCACCTGGCTCCGCGGCCGCGTCGTCGGTAACGGCCACCCGCCCGCCGGAAGCCTTATCTCCTTGCACCCCAACCGGATAGGGAACAATGTCTGACTTCACCAGCCTGCCCGACCTGGCGCTGCGCACCAACCGCGCCGGTGTGATCGCCGCGAGCGACGAGTCGTTCGAGGAACGCGAAAACCTCATCAACCCTTGGCAACCCCGCTTCGCCGAGCACACCTTCGGCCCCAAGGGCCAGGAGTACGACGGCTGGGAGACCCGCCGCCATCGCGGCCCAGGCCACGACTGGGCCATCATCCGGCTCGGCATGCCAGGCGTGATCCGCGGCGTCGTCATCGACACCGCCTGGTTCAAGGGCAACTACCCGCCCTTCACCTCGATCGAAGCCTGCCGCGCACCCGGCTATCCGGCACCGTCCCAACTGGATTCAGCCGACTGGGTGGAAATCGTGCCGCGCAGCGCACTGGGTGGTGACGCGAAGCACGAGCTGCCCGTCGCCGACGACCGCATCTTCACCCACGTCCGCCTCAACATCTACCCCGACGGCGGCGTCGCCCGTCTGCGCGTCCACGGCGAGGTGGTCCCGGACCCGACCCTGCTCACCGGCCTCACCGTCGACCTGGCCGCCCTCGACAACGGCGCCCGAACCGTGGCCTGCTCCAACATGTTCTACTCGGCCCCCGACAACATGCTCTCGCCCGGCTTGGCCCGCAACCAGGCCGAAGGCTGGGAGACCGCGCGCCGCCGCGACACCGGAAACGATTGGGCCGTCATCGAACTCGCCGCCCAAGGCGTGCCAGCGCTGATCGAACTCGACACCAGCAACCTGCTGTTCAACGCCCCGGGGGAGACTCGGATCCTCGCCATCGATCATCAAGGGCCAGAACCCCTTCCGCCCACGGACGATCCCGCCTGGTTCGAACTGCTCCCCAGAACCACCCTCCAGCCCGACACCCCGCACCGCTTCCGCCTCGCACCGGCCAGCCGACCGGCCACCCACGTCCGCGTCGATATCTACCCGGACGGCGGCATCGCCCGGCTGCGGATCCTCGGCGCGCTGACGCCGGACGCCGAGCGCGAGCTGAACTCCCGGTGGCTCTCCGACAAGCGGTGACCGGATATTGAGCGGCGATCCGCCGCAAGCGGTGCGACGATGCTCTGATGGATGTCGATGACGACCCGAAGGAACTCGTTCGGTTGGGATACGACGTGCTGTCGTCTCGTTACGACGAGGCGTACGGCGCCGAGACGAAGTACGAGGTGTGGTTGACGGAGTTGTGCGACCACATCCCGGTCGACGGCGTCGTCCTCGACCTCGGTTGCGGGTCCGGACTTCCGGTCGCCCGCGCCCTGACCGCGGCAGGACGACGCGTCGTCGGTGTCGACATCAGTGCGGTTCAGATCGACAGGGCTCGGGACCTCGTGCCCGAGGCCGAATTCATCCGGTCCGATGCGGCGGATCTCGATTTTCCCGCCGACTCGTTCGACGCCGTCGTCTGCTTCTACGCGCTCATCCACATGCCGCTCGACGAGCAATTCGCCGTGCTGAACAAGATCGCGACGTGGCTGCGGCCCGGCGGCTGGTTTGTCGGCACGACCGGCCACACCGCGTGGACCGGCACCGACGACAACTGGCTCGGCGGCGGTGCCACGATGTGGTGGAGTCAGGCCGATGCCAGCACCTATCGTGACTGGCTGACCCGCGCGGGACTGACGATCACCCGCCAGGAGTTCGTTGCCGAAGGCGACACCGGACACGCACTGTTCTGGGCCTCCGCCAGCTGAGGGTGCGTCGTGGGGGAGGTATCGCAGCTACTCTGAAAGCTTCGCAATGTCCGACCCGTGCTGAGCGAATCACCTTACGGCTCAAGGGATCTGGGTGTAAGCGTCGCCGTCGTTCGCGAGTGAGATCGATCATGTCGCAGGTAGTGTGCATGGTGGGTGCGGCTCGGCCGCGGCCCGGTACGTAGCTTCAAAATCGAGGGGGAATCAGCTGTGATGACAACGTATACGAGTGGGCGTCTGCGTCGGCTTGGTCTGGGTGCCGCGGCGGCCGCCGCGGCTATGGTGCTCGCCGCTCCTATCGCTGCCGCGGATCCCCCGGTGGGGCATGACGCGCCACTGACGGTGTCCTCCGACCATGGTCAGTGGTCGGTCGGTTCGACCTATGCATTGACGGTCACAGCGACCCCGCCCGTGGAGGGGACGGTCAGATTCTGCATCAGTGGCAATGGCTACACGACCTGTTACAACCCGATTCCGACGCAGAACGGCATCGCGACCATGCAGTGGACGCCGACCAGGCAAGGCGCATACGAAATCAACTCTGACTACACCATGAAGACGGAGTCCGGCGGGAAGCTGGTCCTCGGGGCTTCTCATCCGACTATTCTCGTCTACTGCCCCGGCCACCAGGGGTCGTCGTGGGATTGCTGACCGCGCCGGGGTGCGACGATGACCGTCTATGACGCGACAGGTCGGACGTATTCGCTGACCCGACAGCCTGATCCGCGCATCGAAGACGCGATTGCCGATGCGCTGCGCGGCATGGAAACGGTACTGAATATCGGCGCGGGCA
The DNA here is from genome assembly GCF_045040275.1 of Nocardia sp. NBC_01499. Lineage (NCBI taxonomy): Bacteria > Bacillati > Actinomycetota > Actinomycetes > Mycobacteriales > Nocardiaceae > Nocardia > Nocardia sp. NBC_01499. The sequence goes on from NZ_CP109426.1 coordinate 9,986,222, forward strand.
CCGGTTCGTACGAGCCGGACCAGACGGTGCTCGCGGTGGAACCCAGCCAGGTGATGATTGCGCAACGCCCGGCAGGCGCGGCATCGGCGGTCCGTGCGACCGCCGAACACCTGCCGGTGCTTACCGGCTCGGTCGATGCGGCGCTCGCCGTGCTCACCATCCATCACTGGTCCGACCTCGAGCGTGGCATCGTCGAGATGGTTCGAGTCGCCCGGCGCCGCATCGCGATTCTCACCTGGGATCACGCGGCGTTCCGGCAGTTCTGGTTGGTTCGCGACTATCTACCGGCGGCCGCGGAAACGGATGCGAGACTCAGCGTCTCGCTTACCCGGCTCACGGCATTGTTGAAAGATCCTGAGATACAGATCATCCCGGTTCCGCACGACTGCGTAGACGGCTTCGGGGGCGCCTATTGGCGCAGGCCCGAGGCGTATCTCGACGAGACAGTCCAAGCGGGCATGTCGATGTTGGCACTCACCCCGAAACCACTTCTGCGAGAGGGGTTGTCGCGGCTACGAGCGGATCTGGAGACCGGCGCATGGCACACCCGCTACGCCGAACTCCTCGATCAACCGCACCTCGATCTCGGATACCGGCTCGTCACCGCGGACCTGCCTGGCTGAGCGGCCGAAATCACTGAGCGCGGGTCGACTCCAGCAACCGTGAGTGCCCGATCTGGCAGCCGATCCGCACGAGTAAGTCGGCTGTCAGCGTGGGATCGCGCGCGGTGTCCCGATCGGTGTAGTCGGTAAGCGCGTAGACGTCGGCAAAACCTGTTCTACGCGTTCGGGGGATCTCGTTGCGTCCTGCAACGGCAATAACGGGAATGGGTTTCGCGCGCCGGGCGACGGCCACGGCCAGTTTGCCGTGCTCGGTCTGCGCGTCGAGGCTGCCCTCACCGGTGATGACCAAGTCAACGTCAGCGCAATGACGATCGAAGTCGAGCAGGTCGAGGAAGAATTCCGCCCCAGAGGTCATGCGAGCGCCGAGCAGCAGAGCTGCGAATCCGAGCCCACCCGCGCTACCCGCACCAGGCGTCGCGGCAAGATCCGCCGCCTCGGGAAAACCGCTGCGGGACAACATCTCTACCATACGGCGAAGCCCTCGATCGAGCAGCCGCACCTCTGCCGGATCGGCTCCCTTCTGCGGACCGTACACAGCCGCGGCCCCTTCAGGCCCGGTCAGCGGGTTGGTGACATCACAGGCGACCACAAGGTCCACCGCCGGTAAGCGGACGGCCGCAGAGGTATCGATCGCAGCGATATCGAGCAGCGCCCGGCCGCTCGGCGGCAAGATCCGCCCGGAGCCGTCGATGAAGCGAAACCCCAGGGCGGTAAGCAGTCCCATACCCCCGTCGGTACTCGCACTGCCACCGAGCGCCAGCACCACGCGCCGCGGCGACAACCGCAGCGCCTGCCGAACCGCCTGTCCCAGACCGAGACTCGACGCATCGAGCGGCTGCTTCCGCGCACCGGGCAGGGTAGCCAGTCCGCAGGTATTCGCGACCTCGACGACGACGGTGTCGCCACGGACCGCCATCCTGCCGCGCCGCGGTGTTCCCATAGCACCCGCGACGGTGTACGAACGCCCGGCGAACCCAGCCGCGACGGCGGCAGCCACACTCCCGTCACCACCATCGGCAAGCGGCAGCCGCACGCTGTCGACACCGGACCTCGCAAGACCAAGGGCGAGCCATCCCGCGACCTCGGCCGCGGTCAGGCTGCCCTTGAACTTGTCCGGCGCGATCAACACCCTCATCCTTCGAACACCCTGATCAACGCCGCCGCCGAAATGACGGTGGTCACCCCGCCGATCCGCGTCGAGATCTGCGCGAACGGCATCAGATTCATCCGATTCGAGGCCGAAAGTATTGCCACATCACCGGTTCCGCCGAGCCCGCTGTGACACACCGTCACCAGCGCCGCGTCGACCGGATACATGCCGATGGCTCGCCCGACCCAGAATCCGGTGGCCGCCATCGCGACAACGACGGCGATGCAGGCGGCCACATAACCCACCGAGATCACCCCCATGATGTTCTGCAACGGCAGGTACAGCATGCCGAGACCGATCATGGTCGGATAGATGAAGTAGCGCGCGATGACCGTGTAGATGCCGCGCACGCTGTCCTCGACGGCGGCGGGGAAGACGCCGAACAGCTTGCAGAGCACCGACATGATGATCACCAGCACCGGCGCGGGCAGGTGCACGATCTGCTCCAGTAGCGTGGCCAGCACGAACAGGCCGCAGATGAGCAGAACGCCCAGCGCGTGATTGCGACCGGGCGCGGCGATGTCGGGCCGCGAAACCGGCGCGGCCGCAGTGACATCCGGCGCCGCGACCTTGACCAACCGACCCCCACCGTCGAGCTGCGGTCGGCGATCACCGAGCCTGCGCAAGAGCCCCGCGAGGATGACCGCCGCGATATTCCCGATGATCGCCGCCGGAATCAGTTCCGCGACATAGCTTCCCGATTCCCCGCCCAACGCCGACGCGTACGCCGAGGACAGCGGAATGACCCCCTCACCGATGCCGCCGCCGATAATCGGCACCACGATATAGAACAACGCCCGATGAAAGCTGTATCCGAACGTCATCGCGACACCGATCCCCACCGACACCGCGACCACCGTCCCGAGCACGAGCGGCGGAAAGATGCGAATCAGTCCGCCGACCATCACCTTTCGGCTCATCCCGAGGATGCTGCCGACCACCAGCGTGCTGATGACGAAGTAGAGGAAGTTGGCCTCCTTCATCAAGGCGTTCACGGCGGACAACGTGTTCGCGTTGAACACGCTGAAGTACACCAACACCGACGGCACCATCAGACAGATCAGTGCGCCGCCACCGATCTTCGAGATGACCGGCAGCCGATTGCCAAGCGGCCCGAGCAGCATGCCGAGCCCGACGATCACGGCAAGCCCGCCGATCATGTTCTTCGGTATGGCGTCGAAGACGCCCGCGGCGAGCACCCCCGCGGTGAGGATGATCGGGACTATCAGCGGGATTCCGTCGAGTGTCGGCAGTGTGAACGACCGCGAGGTCTTGGCTTGCAGACTCATGATCGGGCCATCGATGTCGCGGACTCGAGCTGCTTGCGCACCTGTCCGCCAACGGAGTCCGTCGTTTCGTCCCCGCCCATGTCCGGCGTCAGCGCCGGCTTCCCTTGGGCGAGTACCGTTTCGACGGCCGCCAGCACGGCATCGGCTGCGGCCTGCTCGCCGAGGTGCTCGAGCATCATCGCCCCGCTCCAGATCTGCCCGATCGGATTGGCGATCCCCTTTCCGGCAATGTCGGGCGCGGACCCGTGCACCGGCTCGAAAAGGCTCGGAAACAGCCGCTCGGGGTTGATGTTTCCGCTCGGTGCGATCCCGATGGTGCCGGTGCACGCGGGACCGAGGTCGGAAAGAATGTCGCCGAAGAGATTACTCGCGACGACAACATCGAACCAGTCGGGATGCAGCACGAAATTAGCAGTCAGAATATCGATGTGATACTTGTCGACATCGATATCGGGATAGTCCATCGCCATGGCAGCGACACGTTCATCCCAATAGGGCATCGTAATGGAAATCCCATTACTCTTTGTCGCCGACGTGAGATGCCGCTTCGGCCGCCGCTCGGCGAGTTCGAAGGCGTACTTCAGGATTCGATCGACCCCGGTTCGTGTCATCACCGTCTCCTGGACCACCGTTTCCCGATCGGTGCCCTCGAAGATCTTGCCGCCGATGCTCGAGTACTCGCCCTCGGTGTTCTCCCTGACCACATAGAAGTCGACCTCGCCTGGCCGCCGTCCGGCCAGCGGGCTGCTGATGCCACGCAACAACCGGACCGGTCGCAAACTGACGTACTGATCGAAATGCCGCCGGAACTGCAACAGGCTGCCCCACAGCGAAATGTGGTCCGGCACAACCTCGGGCCAGCCGACCGCGCCGAAGAAGATCGCGTCGAACCCGGCAAGCTCATCGAACCAGCCGTCCGGCAGCATCGCGCCGGTCGCCGTGTAATAGTCCGCGCTCGCGTAGTCGAACTCGGTGAATTCGAGTCCGAAGTCGAATGCGGCCGCGGCGGCCTCGAGTACTCGAACTCCCTGCGGCACGACTTCTTTGCCGATGCCGTCGCCTGGAATGACGGCAATGCGATGCGTTGAACCCATCGTCGCGTTCTCCGATCTCGTTGATAGCGCCCCGGTTTCGGTGCTGAGGGGCCGATCACAACGGTAGGCTCGGATATTCCGTGGCAAAAGCGCGGAACGAGAAAGAGACTCTTTCCGGAGTGGAAAAGACGAGGAGGTCGCCGTGCCGGGTGCGTCCACCGACGACGTCACATTCTTCGACATCGTCGCCCGTTCGCGCAGCCTGACCGAGGCGGCCCGCGAATTCGGCGTCTCGGTGTCCTCGGTCAGCAAGCGACTCGCGCAGATGGAGGCCAGGCTCGGCGTGCTGCTCGTGCAGCGCAGCACCCGGCGGCTTGCGCTGACACCGGAGGGGGAGCGCTACGCGGCGGGCGCCTCGGTGATCGCCGCGCAACTCGAGGAGCTGGAAGACTCGATCGCCGAGCAACGCCACGAACTGCGCGGCCGGGTGCACGTCCGGTCGACCATCGGCCTCGGGCGGGCGCATATCGCGCCGCTGGTCGGCGATTTCGTCGAGCGGAACCCCATGGTGCAGGTGGATCTGGAACTCTCGTCGCTGCCGTTGAATATCGCGGGCACCGGCTTCGACATCGACATCAGGGTTGGCCCGCTACAGGACTCGAGATTGACCGCGACCCGGCTGTGGGTCAACCGCAGGGTGCTGTGCGCGTCACCGGAGTACCTGCGGCGCAACGGAACACCGGCGAGCCTCGGGGAACTCGAACAGCACACCTGCATCATCTTGCGCGAGAACGAATCCGACTACGCGCTGTGGCGATTCGAGAACGGGGACAAGGAGATCGCGGTCCGGGTGGCCGGCAACCTGATCAGCAACGACGGCGACGTGATCACCCAATGGTGTTTGGCGGGACGGGGTCTGGTGATGCGGTCGCTCTGGCATGTCGAGCCGCTGCTGCGCGACGGCACACTCATCCAGGTACTGCCCGACATGCGGACTCCGAGCGCCGATATCGCCGCGGTCTATGCCGCGGCCGCCCCGCTACCGCGCCGCACCCGTGCCGTCATCGACCACCTGAAGTCCGGGCTCGGCCGCCGCATCACCGGCATGGCGCGCTAGCGCCTGTAGCTCTGCGGCGCAGCCTGATTGGCTCTGTGGCGCAGCCTGATTCAGGCGTACAGCGCGACGAACTTGTCCAGTGAGCGCTCGATATCGCCCTTGACCGCCCGCGCGACACCGGCGCCGATCGGCCCGAACAACGGCCTGCCGCCCAGCTCGATGTCGACAGTCACCTCCGAGCCCGTCCCCTTCGGCGCGACCAGCAGTTCGAGACCGAGCTTGGTCCCACCCTTGCCCGCACCCGTCAGCAGCAGTCGCCGCGGCGCCTCGGCGGCCTTGACGGTCCACGTCACCCGGTTCCGCAACCCCTTCACCGAGGCGACACCGACCAGCTGGGTACCGACCGTCAGCTCCGCGGGCACCTCGCTGCGCCACGCCTCGTGCATTGTCAGCCACTTGTCGAGTTCGGCCAGATTGGACGTATGCGACCACGCTTCCTCGGGCGAGATCGGCACATCGACGGAGACCTTCAGCTTTGCCATTGCCGCATAGTATCCGGTACTCGCGGTTCGCCCTAGTTGATGCCGGAGGTTCGGCGGTCTGCCCTTCAGTTGGGCTTCATGATCGGACCCGAACCGTCCGAGCGAGCCTGGTCGGGCGACATTTGAGCAACCTTCACCGGTGTGGCATCGCGGACGACTAGGACGAACCAGGCCAATAACAAACTGGACGTTCCAGCAAACTTCCAGTCGGTGTATGGCCGAATACCCTGTTCTCCCACCCGCTTCGGATAGGCGCGGTTGACGGCATGTGCGAGATGTGCGGCACCGCCGATAGATCGGATGATGTGTCCTCTATCGCAACTCCGGAAAGACCGCTGGTCATCGCGTGGCAAGCGGTCGTGATCAGCAGTGGCGCAGCATTATTGCTTATCTTGCGGCACTCGTCATCTGTTGTCTGCAAACGCAATCATGTGAGTGGATCTGAAGAGAACTGGTTGCATTGCTGCTAATGTCGGGGCGTCGGGTTCTGGTAACTGTTCGGACACAATCTGTTGTTCGGCAGGTAGCCGGTCCTCCGACGTGGACCAGATCCGACCAGGGTGTGCTGGTCGGCGTCGCGAGGAAGGCGGGACGAAGCACATGACGGAGAGTCGGCGCGGCCTCGCGCATGCGCGCTCGCAAGCGCTCCCAATCCTCGGCGCCAATCGACGACGAAAGAACTGATGAATCAAGATATCGCCGTGGTGCTTTCATGGATCCTCGCCGCCGCCCTCGTAGTGGCGGCGGGCGTCGCGTTGTACGCGGTGCAGTACGCGCGACAGCAGCGAGCCAGGGCCGAAGCACTCAGTAGAGAGCAGCGAGCCGCGGAGGAGGCCGTCGAGCGCTTCGCGACTACCACGATGCCGTCGGTAGCCGAGGCGATCAGACGCTTCGACAGCCCGGCCCCGACGGTGGAAGTGCCGCCGGGCCTGGAGAACTCGCGCATCGCGCAGGTTTTACGCTGGGTCGCCGAGCGATACGCCGACGACCTGAGCCTGCTGCGGTCCGAAACCAGGGACCAGACCAATCACGAGGCGCAGCAGGCGATCAAGGCCGCCGAGGAGAAGGTCCGCACCGAGGTGTCGACCGCGTCCAGGCAGGCGACCAGCGCGGCCGTGCGCTCGTTCGGCACGTCGGTGGTCAGTCTCGGCGCCGACGTCAGCCAGGTGGTCAGCTCCGCGCTGCGCGAGCACCGCAAGGACGAGGTGTACGAAACCCTCACCCGCATCGACCACACCGTGCAGCAGATGATCCGTCAGGCGCAGTCCTACGTGATCGTCTGCGGCGGCCTGCCAGGAAGGCGCTGGCCCGCCCAGTCGCTCACCGACGTCGTCGGTGGCGCGGTCGGCCGCGTGCGCGACTACCTGCGGGTGCGCCCGACCCAGCTCGATCGGGTGGTCATCAGCCGTGCGGTCGAGCCGCTCGTGCACACCCTGGCCACCTTGCTCGACAACGCGTTGCGCTATTCCCCGCCAACGTCTTTCGTGGATGTCAGCTTCCAGGAGGGCCACCACGGCGTCACCGTCATCATCGATGACGCCGGCGTGCGGATGAACGCCGAGCAGATGGAGGAGGCCAGGCAGGTGCTCGCGCACGAGCGCTCGGTCGACATCCACCAGCTCGGCCCGGCGCCCAAGGTCGGCTTCCCCGGCATCGCCGCGCTGGCCCGTCGCTACGGCTTCACCGTCTACATCGACGGCCCGAACGTCTACGGCGGCATGCGCGCGATGGTCTACATCCCCGAAGCCTTGCTGATGACCGTGCAGCCGATCCAGGAGGCAGTGCCGGCCCGCGAGGTCGAGATACCCGCCGAACCCGCTCCCGCTCCCGCGGCTGCTACCGCGAGCGCAGCGCACCGGGCACCGGAGAGCGACGAAGAGCCCAGTGAGAGTGAGCAATTCGCCGTGCACGAGATCACCAGCGGCGGCTTACCGAAGCGGCGCCGCCGGACGGTCGCGCTCGCTCCGGTCGGTCCGCGCACCGAACCCGGCCTCGCCCGGCCCGATGTCGCCGCCGCCTGGCACACCGGTTCCAAGAGCGGCCGCGCCGCCGCCTCCGATCAGTCCGATCACTCCGATCACACGGAAGGGATGACATCCTGATGGCCACACCCTTGACCGACAGCAGTAACAAGCTGGGCTGGCTACTCGAAGATCTCGTCAACGTCCCTGGCGTCCGATTCGCGGTGCTGTTGTCCGAGGACGGTTTACGGATCGCGCATTCGGCGGGGATCGAGCGCGATCAGGCCGAGCGTTTCTCCGCCGCCGCGTCGGGCCTGCGCTCGCTCGGCAAGGCACTCGGGGAGTTCTGCGGCGACGGCGATAACGGTGTGCGACAGAACATGACCGAATACGACCAGGGCATGATCCTGATCACCGCCGCGGGTGACGGCGCGCTGCTCGGCGTGGCGACCACCCCGGAGATCGACGTCGCGCTCATCGCGCACCGGATGAACGAACTCGCCGGACGGGTCGGACACGAGCTCGGCAGCCAGCCGCGCAGGCGTGTTGATGGTGGCGAATTGCCATGACATCACGGGCCCGGCGTGATCCCGATTTGGTTCGGGCATACGTGCGCACCGGGGGACGCACCCGTCCCACCCGCGAGTTGGACCTGGTCACGTTGGTCCGTGCCGCGAAGGACCCGTCACCGGGTGCCGCGCCCGACGCACGCCGGGTCATCACTCTCTGTAGCCGCCGAGGCACGCTGTCGATCGCCGAGATCGCGGCCTACCTCGATCTGCCGCCGTCCGTAGTGAAGATCGTTGTCGCCGATCTGATGGACAACGGTCATCTGGTCACACCTACCCCGGCCGAAAATGTGCCGGAGATCGCTCTGCTCGAGGAGGTACTTAATGGGCTCCGTGCTCTCGCCGTCTGATCGTCCAGTCGACTATGTGCCGGAGACCGTTACCCGTTCCGTAAAACTGTTGGTGGCAGGCAATTTCGGGGTCGGCAAGACCACCTTCGTGAGCAGCGTCTCGGAGATCAAGCCGCTGCGCACCGAGGAGACGATCACCGAGGCCAGCGTCGGCGTCGACGACATGGTCGGCCTGCCAGGCAAGTCCCAAACGACCGTCGCGATGGACTTCGGCCGCATCACGCTGAACCCGCAGCTTGCGCTCTACCTGTTCGGCACGCCGGGCCAGCAGCGGTTCGTGCCGCTGTGGGAAGAGCTGGCCCGTGGCGCGCTCGGCGCGCTGGTGCTGGTCGACACCCGGCGCATCGAGAAGTCCGACGAGGTGCTTTCGGTGCTCGAGGAGCGCGGGGTGCCGTATTCGGTGGCGGTCAACCAGTTCGAAGGCGCACGGAACTTTCCGCTAGGCGAGGTCCGTGACGCACTGGACCTAGCGCCCGATACCCCGATCACCTCCTTAGACGCACGTGACCGGGGCACCTGCCTGCGGTCCCTCATCACGCTCGTCGAATTCCTGTTCCATCGTCAGGAGTCACGTCTTTGACCACGCCATCGCGTTCCTGCCCGGTCCAGCACGGATCACCGATCGACACCGACGGCCCACGGGTGTCGCTGTACTCGGAGGATTTCGCCGCCGACCCGCACCGCGCCTACCGTGAGATGCGCCGCGAATACGGCTCGCTGGTGCCGGTCGACCTCTCGCCGGACGTGCCGGCCACGCTGGTGATCGGTTACCACACCGCGCTGCGAATCCTCAACGACCCCGAGCACTTTCCGGCCGACCCGCGCATCTGGCAGAAGGGCGTGCCAGGCGAGTGCCCGATCCTGCCGATGCTGGAGTGGCGGCCGAACGCGCTGCGCAGCGCGGGCCTCGACCACGGCAAGTACCGGCAGGCCAACGTGGCCGCCATCGCCGAGGTCGACCTGCACAGCCTGCACGCCACCGTCGAGCGCATCGCCATCCCGCTGATCAATGCCTTCTGCCAGGACGGCGCCGCGGACCTGATCAGCCAGTACGCCTTTCCGCTCACCTTCGCGGTGCTCAACGCGACGCTCGGCTGCCCGCCGGAGATCGGCCAGCAGGTCGCGACCGGCATGGCCGCGATCTTCGAGGGCGTCAACGCCGACAAGGGCAACGCGATGCTCACCGACGCGCTGTTCGATCTGGTGAACTCCAAGCGCAAAGAACCCGGTGACGACATCACCTCGCGGCTGCTCGCGCATCCGGCCAAGCTCGACGACGTGGAGATGATCCACCAGCTCGTCACGCTGTACGGCGCTGGCATCGAGCCGCAGCAGAACCTGATCGTCAACACGCTGCTGCTGATGCTCACCGACGAACGCTTCGCGGGAAACGTTCTCGGCGGCAGTCTTTCGACCCGCGACGCGCTCGACGAGGTGCTGTTCACCGACCCGCCGATGGCGAACTATTGCGTGTCCTACCCGAGGCAGCCGATACTGATCGATGGGGTGTGGCTGCCCGCGCACCAGCCGGTCGTGATCAGCATGTCCGGCTGCAACAACGACCCGACCATCAGTGTCGGTGAGTACGTGGACAATCGCTCGCATCTGGCGTGGAGCGTCGGCCCGCACGCCTGCCCCGCCAGGTCGATGGCCTACCTGATCGTGCAGGACGCCATCGATCAGCTTCTCGATGCGTTGCCCGAGTTGAGTCTTGCTGTCGCCGCCAACGAATTGTCTTGGCGGCCAGGTCCTTTCCACCGAGCACTGGTCTCCCTCCCGGTAGTCTTCCCTAAGTCACCACCGTTGAACGTGTTTTAAGGAGACCCCCGATGGACACTGAGCCTCTAGTCCTAGACCCGACGGGCACCGACATTCAAGGAGAAGCCGCCCGCCTGCGCGAGCGTGGACCGGCGACCATGGTGGAGCTGCCGGGAGGCGTGCGCGCGTGGTCGATCACCGACGCGGACTTGTTGAAGCGATTGCTCGTCGATCCGAAAGTGTCCAAGGATGCCAGGCAGCACTGGCCCGCCTTCGCCAAAGGTGAAGTGCCGCAGGACTGGCCGCTGTTTCTCTGGGTCGCGGTGAACAACATGTTCACCGCGTACGGCGCCGACCACCGGCGGCTGCGCAAGCTGGTCGCCCCCGCCTTCACACACCGGCGCACCGAGGCGATGCGGCCGCGCATCGACCGGATCGTGCAGCGGCTGCTCACCGAGCTCGCTGCGGTGCCGGCGGGCGAAGTGGTCGATCTGCGTGAGGGTTTCGCCTATCCGGTGCCGATCGAGGTCATCTCCGAGCTGATGGGCGTGCCGGAATCGTTGAATCCCGGTCTGCGCAAGTGCGTCGACGGCATCTTCGACACCGCCCTCAGCCCGGAGGAGTCGCAGGCCAACTACATGGAGATGTACCGCATCCTGGCCGAGCTTGTCGCCTACCGGCGCGAAAACCCCAGCGACGACATGACCAGCCTGCTCATCTCGCACCGCAGCGAGGACGACGGCTCGAAGCTCACCGAGCAGGAGCTCATCGACACGCTGCTGCTCGTCATCAGCGCGGGCCACGAGACCACGGTCAACCTGCTCGATCAGGCGATCTACGCGATGATCACCCGGCCCGAGCAGCGGGCGACCGTGCTGGAGGGCAAGGTCAGCTGGTCGGATCTGATCGAGGAGTCGCTGCGCTTCGAGGCGCCGGTCGCGCACCTGCCGCTGCGCTTCGCGGTCGACGACATCGAGATCGAGGGCCTGCACATCGCCAAGGGCGACCCGATCCTGCCCGCCTACGCGGCGGCCAACCGGGATCCGAAGGTGCACGGCGACACCGCCGACGAGTTCGACGTGACCCGAGTTACCAAGGACCACTTGGCCTTCGGGCACGGCGTGCACCACTGCCTCGGCGCGCCGCTTGCCCGGCTGGAGGCGGCGCTCGCGCTGCCCGCCATCTTCGCGCGCTTCCCGAACATGCGCCTGGCGGCGGATCCTGCGGAGTTGGGGACCGTGGTCAGCTTCATCTCGAACGGTCACGGCAAGCTGCCGGTGATCCTGGAGCCCGCCGAGTAGTCAAGTAGCACAGCTGTATTCGCGAAAGGGGTGGCGCGTTGCGGCACCCCTTTCGAATGTCCGCTAGTTCTTCCGTGCCAAGCCGGTCACGATGAGTTGTTCCCAGATGGTCAATTCGCGGTCCGCCGTGTCGATTGCCGTCAGATCCGGCCGCCAGCTCGCGCAGGGCGCGATACCGGGTTCGAGGATCTCCAGCTCACCGAACAGCGCCTCGATCTCCTTGTCGCTACGCCAGCGGCCGCGCCCGAAGGTCGACTGGAGCTTGTCCTCGGCGACAGCGGTCTCCCGGTTGTCGCCCGAGCGGAAGTGCGAGATGTACACCAGGCTGCCGGGCGAGAGCTGCTCGGACCAGTAGCGCACCACCGAGGCCGGGTCCTCGTCGTCGTTGAGGTGGTGCAGGATGGCGCTGAAGATGACCGCCACCGGCTGGTCGAAATCGATCATCTCGATGACCTCGCGGTGCTCCCTGATCGAACGCGGGTCACGCAGATCCGCTTGGAAGACAGTGGTGTTCGTGTCGGTGGCCAGCAGTGCGCGGCCGTGCGCGAGGACGATGGGATCGTTGTCGATGTAGACCACCTTGGCGTCGGACGCGTAGCGGTGTGCGACCTGATGCACGTTGTCGGCGGTCGGCAGCCCGCTGCCCAGATCGATGAACTGCCGCACACCATCGCGGGCGAGGTCGCGCACGGCGCGGATCAGCGCCTGCCGGTTGGTGGTGGCGATGGCCACCGAGCCGGGCAGGTTGTTCTTGAAGTGGTCGCCGATCGTCCGGTCGACGGCGAAGTTGTCCTTGCCGCCGAGCAGGTAGTCGTACACCCGGGCGATACTCGGCTTGGATTGGTCGATCACGTGGGTCAGGTCGGTCATCTCTCTTGCCCCCTCGTCGTGAACTCTGTCGGTTCTCATCGTAGGAGCCTCGGCGGCGGAGGGGGCCTGCTTCAATGACGAGTCACATTTGACCACAACATGTTTCGCTGTTGCAGAGAGTTACGTGACGACCCCCGCCCGACGTTTGCCCACTCCAGTGGGGCACATCTTCTGTCTCATGTGGCGGTAGTCGCGGGACAGCCTTCTAAAGTAGCTGCCGCCAGCTCCGTCACGACATCGCCGACGTCGTGGTTGGCGCGAAAGGCGTTGAGCTGTCGCATCGCTCCGTTGCCTCGGGCCAGGACGGCGGCGAGGGAGTCGGTGACCAGTTGCTGGTCGCCGAGCTCGTCGAGTGCCGGGCCGACGTAGCCGAGGAGTTCGGCGAGCAGGTCGGGTACCGGCATGATGCGGCCATGTACCGGGTCTACCGCGTCGCCGTCGAGGCCGGTGCGCGCCGCTTTCCAGTAGGCCGCGCGCAGCACCTCGTCGCTGACCGGTGGCGCGGATATGTTGCGCGCCAACGAGTTCTGGGCGGTCATTACCGTCGCGCGGACCAGGGTCGCGAGCAGTACCGTCTCCTCGACCGTCGCTGGCACATCGCTGACGCGGACCTCCACCGTCGGAAAGCTCAGTGACGGGCGGACATCCCAATAGACCATCTTCTTGTCGAGGATGCTGCCGCTGGACAGCATCATGGCGACCATCGCGTCGTATTCGGCGACCGAGCCGAAATACGGTGGCGGACCGGCGCTCGGCCAGCGCCGCCACAGAATGCTTCGCCAACTGGCGAAGCCGGTGTCGATGCCGCGATAGATGGCCGAGTTCGCGGTGAGCGCCAAGAACAGCGGCAGCCAGGGGCGCAGGAAGTTGCTGACCTGCAAGGCATTTTCGCGGTCGGGCACGGCTACATGGACGTGGCATCCGCACAGGCCCTGCTCCTGCGCGAGCATGCCGAACGCCGTGGCGATCCGCTGATAGCGCGGTATGTCGGTGATCGGGAACTTGTCCGGCACGGTTGGTGGAATGGCCACCGCGAGTAGCTTGGTGCCGTTCTTCTCCGCGCAGGCGGCGATGCCGCAGCGCAGATCGCGCAATTCCGTTGCCAGCTCGGTGGCATCGTTGTGCACGCCGGTGCTGGTTTCCACCTGGCATCGGGTGAGTTCGAGTTGCAGATCGATGCCGAGTTCGGCCGCGGTCCTGGCGACCTCGACGTTTTTCGCGACAGGCGCACCGGTTTCGGGATCGGCGAGGAGGAATTCCTCCTCGACACCGACGGTCGCAGTGTCTGCGTCCATGGCGGTTAGATTACCCGTCCGTCGAGGTCATAGGCGTCTTTCGGAGTTACCGCGGTCGTGCGGAGAGCACCGCGAGACCGAACGGTCTCGCGGGTCTCCACGCGGTAGCACGTTCGTGAATCGTCGGGTCAAATACCGATCACATCTAGCACCATGCGAACCCAGTGGCTGACCATTCCGATAATCATCGAACTCTCCTTTCACCACCTCGGGGAACTGCCTCGTAAGCACCAGATTGCCGCAGTGTGGCGCACCCCAAACGGTGATCGCCCGGACGTCCACCGGACAACTCGTTCACCGCACTGTCAGCTTGCGCCAGCGTTGCGGAGCGTCGCCGTATCGGCGTTGAAAGGCGCGGCTGAACGCCGCGTTGGAGGTGTAGCCGATGTCGGCGGCGATCCGCGACACCGGGTCGGTGGTCGAGCGCAGCAGCTCGGCGGCGTGGTCGAGGCGGCGCTCGGTGACGTAGGCCGCCGGTGCGCGCCCGAGCAGGCGGGTGAAGCGTTCGGCGAAGGCGGAACGGGACATGCTGGCGTCACGAGCCATGGTGGTGACGGTCCATGGTGTGCTCGGGTCCCGGTGGATGGCGGCCAGGACCGGGCCGAGCGCGGGATCCATGGCGGCCGTCAGCCAGCCAGGCGCGGCATCGTGCCCGGCGAACCAGGCGCGCAGCGTGTGGATGAACAGCAGATCCAGTACGCGCGAAATCATCGCGGAGGCACCGGGATTCGGGCTGGTCACCTCGATCAGCAGCACCGGAAGGATGGCCGCGAGCCATGGACGGTGGCTCGGGTCCGCCGGAATGTGGATCGCCCTCGGCAGTACCGACAGCAGCGGTGCCGCGATGGCTTCCTGCACCGCGAACGTTCCGGTGACCCAGCGCGGCGCCTCGGGATCGGCGAGCTCGGTGTCGAGGCGGAAGGTGTCCGAATCCCGCAGCGGCCGTGGGGTCGTGCCGGTGCCGACGCTGAGCGAGTGGGCGTCGCCGCAGCCGAGCAGTACCAGGTCGCCCGGGCCGAGCAGGATCGGTGGGTCGTCGCCGACGCGCAGCCGGATCGTGCCGCGTTCCACGATGTGCAACAGGCGGATGCCGTCCGGGATGGTCACCTCGAATGGTTGCGGCGGGGCGAACCGGACGACGGTGTCCCCGTGTAGCCGGACGGCCTCCAGGATTTCCGAGAACGCGTCGAGGTCCTCGGTCTGGGTGAACACGATCACACGCTCCTGGAGTTTCGGCAAACTATCTCGGCTTTTGAAGCATAGCTATTGCCTGATTGTCCAGCTAACTTGGAGCTTGCTCGCCGCGAGAGTCCGTACGTTCCATCATCGAAGGGTCTAAAAACCATGCGCAACAACACTTCCCGCTTCAGCGCGGCACGCGGCCTGCGCGGCGTGGTACTGACCGTCGCCGCGGTCACGCTCGGCGTGACCGCCTCGGCCTGCACCGCGTCCGCCGACAGCGAGCCGAACCCGGCGCCGAACGCGAACAAGCCTGCCGTGCTGCTTGTGCACGGCGCGTTCGCCGACGGGTCGAGTTGGAGCAAGGTCGCCGCACAGCTGCAGCACGACGGCTATCAGGTGACGACGGCGGCCGTGCCGCTGCGCGGGCTCACCTACGATTCCGCCTACATCCGCAGCGTGCTGGATGGGTTGCCTGGCAAGACGATTCTGGTCGGCCACTCCTACGGCGGTGCTGTGATCACCAATGCCGCAACGGGTTCGCCGAAGGCGGCGGGCCTGGTGTACATCGCCGCGTTCTCCCCGGACCAGGGCGAGCCGGTCGGCGCGCTGGACGCCAAGTTCGGCGGACCGGCCACCAAAATCGGTGTGCCGCACGAGTTTCCGCTGCCCGGCGGCGGGGTCGGCCAGGAGCTGGTCATCGCGCCGGACAAGTTCCACGACAACTTCGCCCAGGACCTGCCGGAGAGCGAGACGACCGTGCTCGCCGCCGCACAGCGCCCGATCGCGGTGGCCTCGTTCATGGAACCGAGCGGTGTCCCTGCCTGGAAGTCGCTGCCGAGCTGGGCGCTGGTCGCCAAGGACGACCGGATGATCCCCGCCGACGGACAGCGCGAGATGGCCAAGCGGATGAACGCGACCACCGTCGAGCAGGCGGGCAGTCACGCGGTCGCGTTGTCGCAGCCGAAGGCGGTCGCCGCGGTGATCGAGACGGCGGCGGGCAGCGTGCAGGGCTAGCGCACCCGGCAAGGCCTCGGGCGCGTCAACACATCAGCGATTCTCAGGCTGGCGCGGTCTGGTTTCTCAGAAACCGAAGACAGACTGCGTTGGCGTGAGTCATCTGGAGTTGCCGTTTCTCGTGCTGTTCGGCACGATCCTCGCCCAGCCTATCGGGCGGCGGCTCGGCGTGGCCCCGGCCGTGCTGATGACGGTGTACGGGTGTGTGCTCGCGTTGATACCGGCGGTGCCGGATGTGCGGGTCTCGCCGGATCTGATTCTGCCGCTGCTGCTTCCGCCGCTGCTGTACGCGGCGGCTCGGCGCACCTCGTGGCGGACGTTCGCGCAGAACTGGGGTGTGATCGCGCTGCAGGCGGTCGGGTTGGTCTTCGCCACCGCGGCCGTTGTCGCGGTGGCGGTGCACCTGTGGGAGCCCGTGGTGCCGCTTGCTGCCGCGTGCGTGCTCGGCGCGCTGGTGGCACCGCCGGACCCGGTGGCCGTCGGCGCGCTGGCCGGGCGGCTCGGGTTGCCGCGGCGGCTTGTCGCGGTGCTGGAGGGGGAAGGGCTGTTCAACGATGTCACCGCGATCGTGCTGTACGGGATCGCGGTGCAGGCGGTGGTCACGGGGGAGTTCTCCGCGTGGTCGGCGGCGATGGATTTCGTGTTGTCCGCGGTGGTCGGCGTCGCGGTCGGGTTGGTGTTCGGCTGGGGCGGCAGTTGGCTGATGCGGCGCCTGGACGAGGCCGCGTGGCAGGTGGCATTGGGTCTGGCGCTGCCGTTCGCGGCGTATCGGCTCGGCGACGCGTTGGGCGGGTCGGCGGTGCTCGCGGTGCTGGTGTGCGCGCTGTACCTGACGGACGCGGCCACCGATTTCGGCGACAGCGACTATCGGCTGATCGGCGACTCGGTCTGGGCGATCATCGAAATGCTGGTCACCGGAATCGCTTTCGGCCTGATCGGCTTGGAGTTGGCCACCGTGCTGCGTGATGTCGGTCCGGAGTGGCCGGGCTTCCTCGGTGTCTCCGGCGCGGTGATCGCCGCCGTCGTCGGCATCCGGTTGGTGTGGTTGATGGCGACCTGGGCGTTGTTCGGCCGCTGGTGGCGTCGTCGCGAGGCCGACGAGCCGTATACCTGGCGCGAGACCATGGTCACCTGGTGGGCGGGCCAGCGTGGCGTGGCCACAGTCGCGTTAGCGCTGGCCGTGCCGTTGAACACCGAGTCGGGCGCCGATTTCCCGTGGCGCAGCGGAATCCTGTTCACCGCCTTCGCTTTGGTGTTGTTCACGCTGCTCATTCAGGGGCCGACTCTGTCACTTGTGGTGCGCGCGACCGGAGTTCGCGTCGATACCGAGGCGGAGCGGAACATGGAGCGCCAGTTGTGGACTCGCATCCTGCGCGCCGAGCTGACCCGCCTACAGGAGGTCGCGCGCACCGAGAACCTGCCGGAAGAGGTCTACGACCGGTTGCACGTCGGTATCGAAAGACGGCTCGCCCGAGCCGATCCCGAAGCGGCCGACGACGCCAAGGCCGCCGCCGAGCGCAGCTTCCGCCTCAACCGCAAACTCGACCGGATCAATCAGGAGGTGCTTTCGGCCGGGCGCACCGAAGCAATGGCCGCGCGGCGGGAACCGGGCGTGCCGCCGGATCTGGTGGATCGAGTGATGCGCCGCCTCGACCTACGCTCGCCTTAGCGATAGGTCATCCGATTGCGGAATGCAATCGGATTGTCCGCATCTTCATAGCAAACGGCCCGGCGAAGCTCCCGAATCATCGTCCGGTCTGCTGCTACCGTCCGAAACCGTGACTACGGACAGCGTGGAAGCAGCTCGCTCGGACCGCCGCCTCGGCTTGCGGATGTGGCTCTTGCCGGTCGCCATCCTTGCCGTGTTCATGGCCCTGCTCGGCACGATGTATCTCGACTATGTGGTCGATCCGGAAGCGAACATGCACGATTTCCCGATCGCACTGGTCAATCAGGACGTCGGTGACACCATCGGCGCGCCGGGGCAGCAGCGGCACGTCACGTTCGGTGACGAGGTGACCGAGGGGCTGAAGAAGGCGGTGCCCTCGGACAAGATCGATCTGCAGGTGCTCGCCGTCAACGAGGCTTCGCAGCGGATGCAGGACAATAAGGTCTACGGAACAATCCTCATTCCGAGCGACTTCAGCAAACGACTGGGCATCCTCGGCGTCGGCAGCGTGATCCCCGGTGACATCCAACGTCCGATCATCACGTTGCAGACCAATCCGCGCAGCGGCGCCTTCGTCACCGAGATCGTCACCCAGATCGGCAACCAGGCGCTGGAGCAGGTGAACAAGCAGGTCGGCGCGCAACTCACCCAGCAGGTGCAGGCGCAGCTGACGCCGCCGCCCGGCGGTCCGCCCGCGCCCGAGCTGAGCGGCGCCACCCGGGTGGCACTCGCCGAGCCGCTGCAGATCGGGGTCGAACCGTTCCACCCGCTGCCGAGCGGTACTGGTCAGGGTCTCACGGCGTTCTTCTACGCGCTGCTGCTCCTGCTGGCCGGTCTGGTCGGCTCGATGACCATTCACACGATGATCGACGCGCAGCTCGGCTTCGTGCCCACCGAGTACGGGCCGTGGTTCGTCCACTTCCCGCCGACACCCATCTCGCGCTTCCATACCCTGCTGATCAAGTGGGGCGTCATGGTGGTAACCGCGAATGTCGTTGCGGGAGTGTTTCTTATCGTGGCGAAGGCACTCGGCATGCCGATCGATCACCCGCTCGGGCTGTTCCTCTACAGCGCGTTGGCCATCATCGCCGTCGGCGTCACGGGCCTGTCCGTGCTCGCGGCCGTCGGCTCGGCGGGCCTGCTGATCAACCTCATCCTGTTCATCATTCTCGGCCTGCCCTCCTCCGGCGGCACCGTGCCGATCGAGGCGACGCCGAAGTACTTCGGCTGGCTCGCCTCGTTCGAGCCGATGCACCAGGTGTTCCTCGGTGTCCGCGCGATCCTCTACTTCGACGCCAGCGGCCCGGCCGGCCTGTCGCGAGGCGTGTGGATGGCGGCGCTCGGCCTGGCCGTCGGCCTCGTGCTCGGCCTGGTGATCACCCGCTTCTACGACTACAAAGGATTGCGGCGCACCGGAACCGGGCGGCCCGCCCCGGCATAACGCGTGCTGCGGCTCGCTCGGCTGTTCCGGCCGCGAATTCCGCGTGCTGGAAGGCGAGAAACCGCAATTCGCTAACAACCACCCGACATTGCTCGATACTCGGGTGCCAGCGCTTGCGGCGGACAGTGTCGCGGCGGGCCGAGAGCTGGGAGTCGTCAGATGGCCGCCGAACCGGTGAAAATCACGTTATTCGACTTGGATCACGCCGATGTCCAGGACATCAGCCGCGAATTGGCCACGCAGTCACCGGGATTGACGCCGGAAGCGGTGCCGGGCAGCCGCTACGGCGAGCCGACCATGCTGGTGCTCGCGGTGGCGTTCGCGATTCCGACGATTCAGGCGCTGGCCGCGTGGGCGCTGAAGAACCGCAGAAAACAGCGGATCGAGTTGCGTGCCAAGGTGTTGTACTCCGACGGCAGCGAGGTGGACCGTTCGGCGATCATCTCGTTCAGCGAGAGCGAGGCGCCGGACGCGCAGGTGATCAAGCAACTGATCGACGGTCTCGGCCTGCAGGGCCTGCCCGAGGGCGACGGTGGCGCAAACCCGTAGCTGGACAGACCTTTCCAGCAATCTCACCCATCTCGGCGCCGTCCGGCTCGCCGATCACCTCGACGAGCTGCTGCACCCGGGCAAGGGATCACCGGAGCTGACGCTCGGGTGCCTGCACGAGTTCACCCACCACTGGTGCTTTCACTCGGCGGTCGGTTTCGCGATCACCGGACTGCAATACCGGATGACGCGAGCTGCGCTGAGCGGTGACGGGCGCGCCGTCGATTGGATACAGCGGGACGCGGTGGCCTACCACACGGTGTCCGCCGTGCTGCGGCCGCTGATCGAGGGACTGGCGCTGTTCGCCGAGTTCGACGTGAACACCGTGCACAGCCCGGTGGCCACGGCACCCATGCTGGCCGCCATCAACCTGTTCTCCGGGAAGGCGCCGCACATCCTCGGCCCCGCGGCGGACGGCGATCTCGCCCCGATGGTCGGTGACCGCGCGGCAACGTTGGCGATGTCGCTGCCGATCAGCGCGCACCTCAGGACGATTCGGGTGAGCGAGGCTGGCATCCGTCGCAAGGTGAACGTGCTCGCGACCGGGCTCGCCGACGATCAGGACGGATATCTGCTCGGCTATCTCAGCGTCAAGAGCATGTGGCGTGACGTGCGCCGCCGCTGCGATCGGCTGTACACCGAAACCGATCTGGTGCTCGCGCTGCTGCGCGGGTTCTTCTTCGAGGATCGACGGCTCGTCGAAATCCTGCTCGGCACCGGCGAAAAGGATATGGGCAAGCTGGCCAACCTGATCGTCGACCACGTCACCGGCCGGGTGCGCGAACTGGCGCGCATCACCGAGGCCGACGTCGCGACGCTGGAAGCGTTGATCTTGTCGCGTGCACCGACGGAGTCGGCGAAATGGGCGGCACCGCTGCATGTTTCGACCGCTCGCTGGCGGGCGGGCCAACGCGCGTACACGGTACTGCTCACCGACCTGAACGCCGAGCCTCGGAAAGTGGCCGACACCGCCGACGCGGAGCTTGCCGAGGGCCTGCGCCGGGCCTTCGGTGTGCTGCTCGACCGCCGCCATATCGTGCGGCTCGGCACGGCGGCTGTCGAGGTGACCGTCGCGCGGCGCGGCAAATACGTAGTCCGGCTCGGCAAACGGGTGCTGCTGCGCGGTCGCGCGCCCGACGCGTCGCCGCAATCGGGCAGCGGCACAGTGGAATTGGTGTTCAGTGCGCTGTCCTCCGGCCTGCACCGGGCGATAGTCGTGTACGGCCCGGACTCGGCCATCGACATCGTCGCGCCGGGCATCGAGCCCGACGATGCCGACGAAATGGCGCTGCTGCGCACCCACGCCCATCCGGGCGAGCGGTATGTGGAGCTGTTCGAACGGATGCGGCGCGTGGTCGACGGTGTCCTCGACGCAACACCCCAGGCCGCCCTCCTCGCCGCTGTGCAGGACCAACTCCCCGAGGTAGCCAAGCACCTCTACCTGGACAGCGGCTTGAACACCGTGCCCGACGACCGCCTCATCGAGGTGTGGCGCACCCTCGACGCCGGCGGCATCTACGCCCTGCTCGACTACGACCGCGACCTACTGGAAGCCTTGGTCATCCTCGGCGCGGTGGCCCCACTCATGCCGTTCCGCGGCCAACTACTCGCCGAACTAGCCCTGCACGGCTTCCCTGATCCGGAAGCGATCCTGCGCAGGCTCACCGAGTTGGAGCAACGCACCGGCTTCGGCCTGGTCAACGCCGATGACCAGCGCGTCATGGTGCACGTCTGATCAACCGATCGGTTGATGCGCTCGGCCGTCCGGTGGAGTGCCGAAATCCACCGAGGGTCCGCCGGAACGGGCGATGTCTGTGCGGTGCGCCGTTGCGAGGCTGAGAGCAACTCCGCAGTCGACGAAAGGCTCTGTCCATGAACAGCTCTCGTGTCGCCCTCGCTGAACATCCGCGCGCCCGGACCGCATTGCGCAGTGCGCGATGGCTTGTCGGAATCTACGCGGCGATCAGCGCGGTGACCTTCCTCGCGATCGTCGTGCTGCGCGACAAGACCGCCGTGGTCAACGACGCGGTATGGGTCCGCGTGACGATCGTTGCCGTCACCGCGATCCTGATGCTCCTGTTCGCCTCCCGTGCGGCAGGCGGTGCCGCACGGGCCTACCTGCGGCTGCGGATCGTCTCGGCGATCATGGTGGTGGCCATCGCGGTGATCATCGCACTGCCCGGCCCGTTTCCGGTGTGGCTGAAGATTCAGCAGGGCATGTGCGGGATCGTGCTGCTGGCCGTGGTCGTCGTCGTGAACGGCAAGCACGTGCGTGCGGCGTTCGCTTAGGACGCGATGGCAGCCGTGACTAGGTTGGTGGTCGAAGACCGACCTGGGAGGAGATGGATGACCGAGGCCCTGGCCAATGCGCGGGCGCGGGGCTGGCCCGCGGTGGTCGCCATAGGGCCTTATCTGCTGCTGGCTCTGCTCGCGATGTTCACCGTGTTGGGTAAGCCCGCTGGCCGGTCGCTGGTCTTCGATCTGCTGCTGTGTGCGCTGGCCGCCGCGTGGATGCTGTGGATGGTCACCCTGCACCCCGAGTGGCGAGCGCAGCCGCCGCGGATGGCCGTGTTCTTCACTGTGCTGCTCGGCCTCTCGGCGATCCTTGTGGTGCGCGACCCTTGGTTCGGATTGTTCACGCCCGCCGCCTACGTGTACGCCTTCCGCCTGTTGCCGTGGCCGTGGCGGCTGGCCGGTGTCGCGGCGGTCGCGATGATCGCGGGCACCGCACAGGCCGTCGAGCTGGACAAGAGCACGGTGCTCGGCCTCGTCTTCTATCTCGCCGTACTGGTGGCGAACGCGGTGCCCATGTGTGGTTTCGCCTGGTTCGCCTGGCACAGCGGTATGCAGGACGAGCAGCGCAGGCAGGCGCTCGTCGAACTGAGCGCGGCCAACAAGCGGCTCGAAGCGACGCTCTCGGAAAACGCGGGCTTGCACGAACAGCTGCTGAGTCAGGCACGCGCCGGTGGGGTCCGCGACGAACGCGAGCGGATGGCACGGGAAATCCACGACACCTTGGCGCAGGGGCTGACCGGGATCATCACCCAGTTGCACGCGGCCGAACACGCCGACGCCGACCCGGTCGCACGGCGCCGGCACGTCGGCGCCGCAACGACTTTGGCGAGGGAGAGCCTTTCCGAGGCGCGGCGCTCGGTGCACGCGTTACGTCCCGAGCAGTTGGAGACGGCACGGCTGAGCGACGCGCTCACCGATGTCGCCGCCCGCTGGTCGGCGTTGCACGACATACCGACGCAGGCCGCGACGACCGGCACCGCGCGGCCGCTGCCGACCGATGTCGAAGTGGCGTTACTACGCACCGCACAAGAGGCGCTGGCGAATGTGGCCAAGCACGCGCGGGCGACCAGGGTGGGCGTGACACTGTCGTACATGGAGAACGAGGTGGTCTTGGACGTGCGCGACGACGGGGCAGGTTTTGATCCGGATCGGCTCGGCGACAACGGGTTCGGGCTCGTCGCGATGCGTCAGCGGGTCGAGGCGCTCGCGGGCAGCCTGCGGGTCGAGTCCGAACCTGGTGGCGGCACGGGTATTTCGGCCTGTGTACCCGCTAGCGAGGTGCGGGCATGACCGACACGAAGATCAGCTTGTTGATCGTCGATGATCATCCGGTAGTCCGAGACGGCCTCAGCAGCATGTTCGCCCGCGATCCCGGCTTCACGGTGCTCGGCGAGGCGTCAGACGGTACCGAGGCCATCCAACTCGCCGCCACCCTGCGCCCCGATGTGATCCTGATGGACCTGCGGATGCCTGGCATGGACGGCGTCGCCGCGATCACCGAGCTGGCCAGGCGCGGCGTCACCGCCAGGGTGCTGGTGCTGACCACCTACGACACCGACAGCCACGTGCTGCCCGCGATCGAGGCGGGCGCCACCGGTTACCTGCTCAAAGACGCACCACGCGAGGACCTGTTGCGTGCGGTCCGGGCGGCGGCCAAGGGGGAAGCCGTGCTCGCCCCCTCGGTGGCCGCACGGTTGATGAATCGGGTGCGCACGCCAGCGCCAGGACCGCTCAGCAAGCGCGAACTCGAGGTACTGCGGCTGGTCGCCGCCGGAAACACGAACCGGGAGGCCGCCGCCGGGCTGTTCATCACCGAGGCCACGGTGAAAACCCACCTGGTGAACATCTACGCCAAACTCGCGGTCACCGATCGCGCCGCCGCGGTCGCCGAGGCCTACCACCGCGGCCTGCTGAGTACCGGCAGGCCGACCGGTTGAACCGACCCCTTGTTTCGATGACCCGATCGAAGCTGAAAATGCAAGGGAGGCACGCCTCCTGGCGTTCACCGGGCGCTGATCGAATGGGCTGGCATCGTTCGCCAGGGAGGAAGAGGCCATGACCAGCACCGAGACACATGCCAACGAGCCGGGCACGCACACCAACGGCGCAGCCACGCAGGTCGACGCCACCGTGTCGTCCCGCGTCTACGAACTGACCACGGTTTTCGAGCGTGGGCTGCAGGAAAACCTCGGCGTCGGCGCGTCGCTGGGAATTCGGCTGGAATCCGCGGGGGACGGCTACACGCGGTACTACCTCGATCCGAACCCGGCCACCATCAACGCCATGTTCACCGTGCACGGCGGGGTCATCGCGACCCTGATGGACACCGCGATGGGCAGCGCGGTCTTCACCAAACTCGGTGATGGCGTTGCCTATACGACGTTGGAGCTGAAGGTGAACTTCATTCGGTCGGTCACCCTCGACGGTTCGCGACTCACCTGCGAGGCCAACGCGATTCACGTCGGCAGGCGGACCGCGACGGCCGAGGGCCGGATTCTGGACGGAAACGGCAAGCTGATCGCGCACGGCTCCACCACGATCCTGGTGCTGGCCCCGGAGAAGTAGACAACGCGAATGGCCCTGCCGCTCAGTAACTTCTGCGGCAGGGCCATTTCGGCGCCCGAAATCAGGCGAGGGTGGTGCACTCCCCGATGAAGCGCACCAATTCGTCCACTCGATCCGTGCGGGCATCCACCGCGCGATCGATTACCTTCACCAGATGCTCGTACGCCTCGGTGTGGTCGTAGGACGCCACATCGGCGATCTTCAGCGCCCACCGCCAATAGCCACGCATGGTGCCGGCCAACGGCATTCGGAAGTTGGCGATCACATCGCGGATCGGCTCCACCGTCGCGTCGCCGTGCACCCGCAGGTAGCGGCCGACCATGTCGGCCATGAAGCTGAAATGCCGTGCCTCGTCGCGCGACAGCCGCGCAAGCACCGACGCGAGCACCGGATCGTCGACCACGTCCCGCAGCTGCTGGTAGTACATCTGCGTCGCCTTCTCCTGCACTAGCGCGTAGGCGAAGAACTGCACCGGATGGTCGTAGGGCAGGTCGAACGGCTTCTGCCCCTCGATCGCCAATTCCGAACGCAGCGAACCACGTTCGGCGATGCCGGATGCTTCCTGATACCTGGTCAACGCGCGTGCGTGCGTGTCCTCCTCCAGGGCCCAGCGGACGGTGAAGTGGTACAGCTCGCGGTTGTGGATGAACGCCTCCCGGCTGACGCTGTCATCGACCGGGAAATACCGGTGGTAGACCTCGAAATAGCCGGGCAGGTGGTCCTCGATCAGCGTGACGAACTGTACCGCCGACCGCTGCCCCTCGGTGAGCCTGCCCGCGTCGGCGCGGGACCAGGTGAACGCGGTCTCCACATCCCAGGCCCTGGCCGCGGGGGAGGCGGCGAGGAAGCCGTCGACCGCCTCGGCCACCTCGCCGACGGGAATCAGTGTTGACTCGATATCCATGTGCCTCTCCTCGCCTCAGCGGGCGTTACGACAGGTCAGCGCGTAATGCTTTGTCGTGTAACCCCATCCGGCGTTGGCGATCTCCAGGTAGTGCCGCAGCTTCGCGGCAAGCCCAGGTCCGTGCGCGTCGATGCGCTCGGCGGAGGCGTACACATTGGTGATCCAGTCGTCGATGGTGCGCCGGTAGTGCTCGGTGAGATCGTCCACCGCGATGATCGAGAAACCCGCGTCCTCCGCGGCCGTCACCAGATCCGACAGCGGCCGCAGATCGCCCCAGCCGAAGATGTCCTCGCGGACGAACTCGGTGCCGACCTTGCTGTCGAACGCGGTGCGCGCCGCGGCATTTCGGAAGCAGCTCTCCGAGACATACAGGCTGCCGCCGCGGCGAAGCACCGCGCGGGAACGGCGGAAGATCTCGCCGAGATCGGGCATGTGCACGATCGAGCCGAGCAGCGTGACGGCATCGACGCTGCGCGGCGGCAGGTCGAGCCGCTCGAAATGGCCGACCTGGGTGTGCACCAGCTCGGCGACCCCGCGGGCGCGCGCCTGTTCGGCGATGTACTCGTGCTGCCGCGGCGCCGGGCTGACACCCAGTGTGTCGCAGCCGAATTCCTCGGCCATGAACAGGATCAGCGAACCCCAGCCGCAGCCGACGTCGAGCAGTCGCTCGCCGCCGCGCAGCCCGAGCCGATCGGCGACGAAGCGCAGCTTGTTGCGCTGCGCCTGCGCCAAGGTGTCGGTATCGGTGGCGTACAGCGCGGAGCTGTACTTGCGCAGCGGGTCGAGGAACTGGCCGAAGATATCCGGATCCAGGTCGTAGTGCTGATTGGTGTCCGCGGTGACCGGCTGTTCGGTGACGGTCATGCCGCGTCCTCGCGCAACGCCCGGTCGACCACCTTGACCACATCATTGAGCGTGGACAGGCCGAAGACGTCCTCGTCCTCCATCTCGATGTCGTAGGTGCGCTCGATCTTGGCGACCATGCGCAGCACTCGCACCGAGTCGACGCCCGCCATGCCGCGCAGATCCACGTCGGGCAGCAGGTCGGCCTCGGCGATGCCGGTCTCGGCGGCGGCGATCTCGGTGACGGTGCGCAGGATGTCGGCGGGATTCGTCATGAGTGAACTCCATTCGTAGAGAAGGTATTCGCGGCGGACAGCGCGTCGGAGAGCAAGGCGACCTCGTCGTCGCCGAGCGTGAGTTGGTGGCGCACATCGTCGAGCGCGAACCGTTGGTAGGCGGCGGTCGAGGCCGCGCAGACGGCGCCGTTGCCGTCGAGGATCTCCGCGGACGCCTGGATCGGCCGATCCGGCGCCTGCTCGGACAGTGTTGCGACGCAGCGGTATTCGTGGTCAACCAGCAGCGGTGTGATGAACCGGGTGCGTTGGGAGACGGTGAACGCGGGATAGTTACGCGCGAGCACGATCAGGTTGCCCATCACCTCGTCGCAGATCACGCCGACCAGGCCGCCGTGCACGACACCGGGATACGACTCGAACTCGCGGCCGAGCCGGAACCGGGCCTGCAGGCCGTCGGGATGCGGGGTGAAGGCCAACCGCAGACCGGTCGGGTTATGGGGTGAGCAGCCGAAGCAGTGGTAATCGGGGATCACCGACCACGGCACCTGAACGGTGTCCGCCGCGTGGTGCGGCGGCTCGACGGTTGCGCCTACGGCGATTGCCTGGTCCATCGTGCTAAGCGATCGCGTCGGCGAGCGCACGGCGGACCTTGGCATTGCTCGACAGTTCCAGCCCGGTCATGTTGGCGAAGGTGCGACGCACCTTGTCGTGCAACACATCCAGCTCACCCTCCGCGGCGACCTGCTCGAGGAACAGGTCGAACCCGGTGTCGATGGTCTCGTGCTCGCCCAGCTCGCTGATGCCGGCCTTGAAGGTGCTCACCGGATGCTTGATCTTGGCCTCGGAGCTGTACACATACAGCGTCTCGAGCACGGAGGGCAGCTCCTCCGGACGCTGCTCGAGGCGCTTGGTCGCGTAATAGATGAACTCGCGCGCGTGGCCCGCTTCGTCGCGACTCGCGTTGAGCAGCAGGCCTTTCAGCACCGGCTCCTGCACCCAGCTGGCTACCGCACGGTAGATGTGGTTGACGGTGAGCTCAGAGATGATGTTGGTCGCCAGCGTCGCCGACGGCGTGCTGCCCGGCGCGTAGGGCTCGCGCATCGAGTCGACGACCTTGTCGTCCACGCTCTCGCCGATCGCGCCGAGCCAGGACCGAAACGCGTAGTGGTGCTGCACTTCCTGGTAGCCCCACACCACGGCGAAGGTGGAGAAGTCGTAGTCGTCGACGAATTCGTTCATGAAGCCGTGCACGGCGGCGATGACGTTGGACTCGCCCATCGTGGCGCTCTTGGCCAGCGTCACGTACTCGGGACGGACCAGGGTGCGGTCGACGGCGTCGAGATCCAGGTCGGCCAGTTTCCAATGCAGGCGCTCGTAATGGCGGAAGACTTCATAGCTGTGCACAGGTGACTCCAGTTCGGTTGGTGCGAAGTGGCTTGGTGGTCAGTGCTTTCGAGAAGCGACGAGATCGCGGGCGGCGAGCCGCTTGAGCTTGCCGCTGCTGGTCCGTGGAATGCTGCGCGGCGCGACCAGGTACACCTCGACTGCGGCAAGCCCGAGTTCGGCCGAGACCCGCGCCCTGATTCGGTCGCCGAGCGCCGTGGCGGCCGCGCCGGTCAGTTCGGATTCGGCGATCAGCGCGATCACATCCGCGCCGTCGGGATCGGTGGCGGCCGTGCATCGGCCCTTGTAGACGCCGTCGAGGTCGCGGACGGTGGCCTCGACGTCCTGGGCGTAGTAGTTGACGCCGCGTACGGTGATCATGTCCTTGCACCGGCCGGTCACGAAAAGCTCACCTGCACGCAGGTATCCGAGATCGCCGGTGCGCAGCCAACCGTCGGTGAACAGACCGGCCACGGTCTCGGGCTCGGCGGTCAGGTAGCCGTCGGTGACGGACGGGCCCTGGATGAGGATCTCGCCGACCGCACCGTCGGGCAGCTCGCGGTCGTCCTGGTCGACGATGCGCAACCGCATGCCGTCGACGGCGGAGCCGACACCCGCCACCGCCCGCGCGCCCGAGGCGTCGGCCGAAACGCGCTGTGCCTGTGCGTCATCCGAGAGCGTCGCGCGATCGACCCACTCGAACAGCGGCTCTCGGCCCAGCGGCGGGAAGGCGACGGCGAGGGTGGCCTCGGCCATGCCGTAGACGCCGAACATGGTCGTCGGCGCGAAGCCCGCTGGCGCGAAACGCTCGCAGAACGCCGTGACCACCTCGCGGGATATCGGCTCGGACCCGTTGAACGCGATCCGCCAGTTGCTCAGGTCGTAGTCGGCCACCTGCTCCGGCGGTACTGCGGCGAGCAGCGCCTCGTAACCGAAGTTCGGCATGGCGGTGATCGTCGTTGCGCTGCTGGCGAATTCGGCGAGCCAGCGCGCCGGATCCTTGACGAATGCCAGCGGCGACCAGACGTGCGCGGGGATGCCGCGCAGGATCGCCGAGAGCGTGCCGAACAGGCCCATATCGTGGAACAGCGGCAGCCAGAAGCCGCCGGTGTCGGCCAGATCCAGCGCGATGCCGGTGCGGATCGCGGCCAACCCGCTGAGCACGTTGTGGTGGGTCAGGCGAACACCTTTGGGCGTCGCGGTGCTGCCCGAGGTGAACTGCACGATGGCGAGATCGTCCGAGCCGAGCACGGGCAGTGGGATGTCTTCGGTGTCGGTCTCGTCGAACAGCGTTGCGGTGTCTACCAATTCGACATCAACGGCGTCACCGAGCAGTGTGGCCAGCTCGGCGAAACGATGCGACATCAGCACGGTGCGCATGCCCGCCGCCTCGACGATGGCCGCCAGCTTCGCCGGATATCCGCTCAGCTGCCGCGCACCCGCGGGCAATGGCAGGGGAGTGGCCGCACCGCCTGCCGCCGCCACCCCGAACAGACTGCTCAGGAACTCGGGAGCGTTGGGGCACAGGATGCCGACCGGCTCGCCGCGCGAGATACCCCGCCGGACCAGTGCGCCCGCGGCCGCCTGGGAGCGCCGGTGCAGCTCGGCGTAGTCCACGGTTTCCGACACCGACCAGAACGTGGCGAGCACCCGGGGATGCCCGGCCGCGATCTCGGCCATGCGGCCGTGCAGGGTTTCGACCGATTCCGCAGAATTCATGACTGCAACGACAACAGCGAATTGTGACGGTGCCTTGAACTGATTGTGAATTGCGGTGTTCGATAAAGAAGGACGATCAACCAATCGTAGTGCACGATAAAGGATTTCGACTATGGCGCGATAGGAACGGGTGATCGCCGCCGCTCCCTGGTGTCGGGAAGCACGACGATGGACCGCGGAATTACTTTCCTACCTGAATTTACGTGCTGTTCTTTCCCTTTTCAGCGATCCAGGAGTTGCCGGTGAGTTCCGACCATTCGGCGGTCGAATTGACCCCGGTCCAGCTGGCGGTCATCGAGAGCGTCGCGCCGCATATGCGGCACAACCCGTACGACAGTTACGCGGTGCTGCGCGACGCTGGCCCGTTCGTGCCCGGCCCGCACGATATGCACCTGGTGACCCGTCATCACGAGGCGCAGACGATCATGCAGGACCCTCGATGGAGCCACGCGGAAGAGCCGCAGCTGCTGCACGGTGACAGCGATGTCGAGCTGCCCGGATCGTTCCTGTGGATGGAGCCGCCGGACCACACCCGGCTGCGTGGGCTGGTGAGCAAGGCGTTCACCGCGCGCACCATCAGCGGCATGCGGGAGCGGGCCGAGCGGCTGGTCGACGACCTGCTGGCGAAGATGCTGGCCGAGCGCGACGTCGACCTGCTCGACGCGCTGGCCTATCCGCTGCCGCTGACCATGGTGTGTGACCTGCTCGGGGTGCCGGCGGACGCGCACGAGCATGTGCGCGAGATTTCGACGGCCATCGCCCGCGGCCTCGATCCCGACGTGCTGTTGTCGCCGGACGAACTCGCCGCGCGTACCGCCGCTGTCTACGCCTTCCTCGACTTCTTCGGCGAATTGGCGGAGGAGCGGCGCAAATCCCCGCGCGAAGACCTGATCACCGCGCTGGTGCAGGCCGACGACGCGGGCGCGAAGCTGACATCCACCGAATTGCTCGGCACATTACTGATTCTCGTGGTGGCCGGGCACGAGACTACGGTGAATCTGATCGGCAACGGCGTGCTCGCGCTCATCCGCAACCCGGACGAGTTCGAGCGGCTGCGCGCCTATCCCGAACTCTGCGAACCCGCGGTCGACGAGGTGTTGCGCTACGACGCGCCGGTGCACCTCACCACCAGAACCGCACACGACGACATCACCATCGCCGGGCGCACTTTCGCGCCGGGCGACGCGGTGATCGTGCTGCTCGCCTCGGCCAACCGGGACCCGCTTGCCTTCCCCGACGCCGACCGCTTCGACATCGCCCGCTATGCCCGAGGCCGAAAATCGGAGCGGCACTTGTCCTTCGGGCTCGGCCTGCACTACTGCCTCGGCGCGCCGCTTGCCCGGCTGGAGATGCAGGTGGTGCTGCGCGCGATCACCGAGCGGGTCGCGACGATGACCCTGCTCGAGGAACCGCCGTACCGCCCGAACGTGGTCGTGCGCGGCATGTCGCAACTTCGCGTCCGGCTGGAAAGCAGATGAGGCGCGGATTCGCACCGATACAGGAGCCACGATGAGCACTGCCATCCCCGCCGATGTCACCTTCGACGCCTTCGATCCGAGCGAGCGGGCCGATCCGTATCCCGCCTATCGCCGGGTGCGCGACGCCGCGCCGCTGTTCCCCTACGAATTCGGCGACGTCCCAGTCACTTTGATCACCCGCTACGAGGAATGCGCGGCGATCCTGACCGGCGCCGACTGGGGCCACGGTTACGCCGCCGGCATCAGCCCGTTCCGCGACACCACCGCCGCGATCCCCGGCTCGTTCGTCCGGATGGACCCGCCCGAGCACGGCCGCTACCGCAAGCTGGTCGCCAAGGCGTTCACGCCGCGCATGATGGCCGAGATGGTGCCCCTGGCCGGACAGGTCGTGCGCGACCTGGTCGAGGCCGCGGTGCGCCGCGGCGAGCTGGATGTGCTGAACGGGCTGGCCGTGCCGCTGGCGGTGGCGATGGTGCCGGTGCGGCTGCTCGGCGCCGATCCCGCCGATGCCGCGCTGTTCCGGCAGTGGCAGTTGGCGATCGCCCGTGGTAGCGACCCGGATTCGCTGCTCGGCGAGGCCGATGTGGCCGCGCGCGGCATGGCGGCGATGGAGTGCATGGGCTACTTCGCCAGGCTGATCCAGCAGAAGAAGGCGAACCCGACGCCGGATCTGCTGAGCGCCTTGGTCGCCGCCAGCGTGGACGGCTTGCTTACCGAACCGGAGGTGATCGGCATCGCGCTGCTCACGCTGGTCGCCGGCATGGAGACCTCGATCAATCTGATCGGCAACGGCATGCTGGCCTTGCTGCGCAATCCGGAACAGCTTGCGCTGCTTCGGGATGACGCGACGCTGATGGGTCCCGCGCTGGAGGAGATGCTGCGTTACGACGCACCGACCCAGTTCACCATCCGGGTCGCGTTGGCGGACACCGCGGTCGGCGAACATCGGTTCCAGCGCGGCGACGGTGTCGTCGTGCTGACCGCGTCGGCGAGCCGGGACGATCGAGTCTTTCCGGACGCCGACTCGTTCGATATCACCCGTTACGCCGGAAACCGGCCTGCCCGAAAGCATCTCGGGTTCAGCCTCGGCATCCACTACTGCGTCGGCGCGCCCCTCGCCCGGATCGAAGCCGAAGCGGCGCTCGGCCAACTGCTCGACCAGGCACCGAAGCTGGCGCTCGCGGCGGACACCATCGCCTACCAGCCGAGTCTGATCCATCGGGGCATCATGGCGCTGCCGGTGACGTTGTGACGGAGTCGCATGCGGTGGTGCTCGGTGCAGGCATCGCCGGATTGCTCGCCGCCCGTGTGCTTTCCGACTATTTCTCGCAGGTGACCCTCTTCGAACGGGACAGCGTCGAGGGGGCGGGTGTGCGGCGCGGGGTGCCGCAGGCGCGGCATCTGCACGGGCTGCTCGATCGCGGTCGCACCATCATCGAACAGCTGTACCCGGGGTTCACCTCCGAGCTGGCCGAGCGTGGCGCGACCACCGCCGAGGCGCTCGTCGGAACCCGCTGGTACGTAGGCGGATTGCGGGTCGCGCCGACCACGACGGGGCTCACCTCGGTGATGGCCACCAGGCCGCTGCTGGAATCGGTACTGCGGCAACGGACTCTGGCCGCACCCGGAGTTCGCCTGTGCGAGGGGGCCGCTCGCGGGCTGATCGGCGACGCGCATCGCGTGCGCGCGGTGTCGGTCTCCGGGGAATACGGCGCGCAGGCGCACGCGACGGACCTGGTCGTCGACGCGACCGGGCGTGGATCACGAGCGCCAGCGTGGCTGACCGCCCTCGGCGCGCAGGCACCGGCGGAGGATCGGCTCGAGGTCGATCTCGGGTACGCGTCACGGATGTTCCGGCGCACGCCTGGGCAGCTGGGCGACCACTCCTCGGTGATCATCTCCACCGGACCGAACGGCCGTGGCGGCGGGGCGATTCGGGTCGAGGGCGACCGCTGGCACGTCACCCTGGCCGGGATGCTCGGCGACCATCCGCCCACCGATCCCGAGGGCTTCGCGGCGTTCGCGGGAACCATTTCGGCGCCGGACATCCACGAGATCGTGACCACCTCCGAACCGCTCGACGATGCTGTGCCGCACCGCTTCCGGTCGCCGGTGCGCCGCCGGTTCGAGCGGCTCGACGCTGTGCCGCAAGGCTTTCTGGTGCTCGGTGACGCGCTGTGTAGCTTCAATCCGCTATATGCCCAGGGCATGGCGGTGGCCGCGCAGCAGGCTCTCGCCCTGCGTGACTGTCTGCACGACGGTGCCGAGTCTGCCGATCTGCCCGCCCGGTTCTATTCCGCCGCGGGCAAAGTGGTGGATGTCGCCTGGCAGCTGGCCGCGGGCGCGGACCTGAGTCATCCCGGTGTGGTCGGCCCGCGCACGCCGCGAACTCGCCTCACCAATGCCTACGTAGCGCGTGTGCACCGGGCCGCGCACGTGGATCCCTTGGTCGGGCGGACCTTTCTGCGCGTGGCCAATCTCGTCGAACCGCCGACCGCGCTGCTGCGGCCGCGCATCGCGAGTCGAATCCTGCTGCGCGGCAACGGCAGAGCCGCCGCGGCCACCGACTTCGGCGGGCAACCGTCCGTCGACCGCACACCGATCCCCATCGAGCCGACGAGGTGACGGCCCGCATTGTCGCGGGCGAGCACCTCCTTACCCATTCCGAACGCTGACGTATTCCGAACGACCGGCAGCACCGGCAGCTCGTCGGTGCACCGCACAGGAGGGACCACTCGACATGGACTCGTCGCACGCGAGCACGGCTGTCGCGGAACAGGATTCCGTACAGACCGCGATCGCCCATTTGCTCGGCCCCGAAGGCAGATCCGACCCGTATAAGCCCGCACGCGTCTTGCGCGAGGCGGGCCGGGTGCACCAGACCCCGCTCGGGCATCGGCTGCTGACCCGCTACGAGGACTGCGTCGCCGTGCTGTCGACGACCGCGTGGAGTCACGCGGAAGAGGCCGCGATGATGCATCCGACGGTATCGCCGGAGGACGCGCCCGAGGAGCTGCCCACCTCGTTCCTCTGGATGGAGCCGCCGGACCACACCCGGCTGCGCAACCTGGTGACCAAGGGTTTCACCCCGCGCATGGTGACCAGGCTGCGCCCGCGCATCGAGGAACTCACCGAGCAGCTCGTCGACAAGGCCTTGGCGGCAGGGGAATTCGATCTCATCGAGTTCATCGCCTACCCGTTGCCGCTGATCATCGCCTGCGAGCTGATCGGCGTGCCGCCGGAGGCCTACGACCAGGTGCACCAGTGGTCGCAGGACTTGGCGCGCGGTTTCGACCACGACTACACGCTGCCCGAGGAGGCGTTGCGGGCGCGCAGCGCCGGGTCGCGCGGATTCATGGGCTACTTCCGTGAGCTGCTCAACGAGCGGCGCAAGGACCCGAAGGACGACCTGCTCAGCGTGCTGTCCCAGGTCGAGGATCGCGGCGATGTGCTCACCGAGCAGGAGTTGCTTGCCACCTGCATCACCACTTTCGTTGCCGGGCACGAGACCACCGCCAACCTGGTCGGTACCGGCATGCTGCAGCTGATGCGCAATCCCGATCAAATCGCGGCGCTGCGTGCGCGTCCCGATCTGTGTGCCTACGCGCCCGACGAACTGCTTCGCCTCGAGCCATCGGTGCAGATCACCACCCGGGCCGCCACCAGGCCGATCACCGTGGCCGGTCACGACTTCGAGACCGGCGAAGGCGTTGTGGTGCTGATCAATTCGGCCAACCGCGACGATGACGCGTACGTCGACTCGGACCGGGTCGACGTGGCGCGCTACGCCGATCCGA
Source organism: Nocardia sp. NBC_01499 (assembly GCF_045040275.1). NCBI lineage: Bacteria > Bacillati > Actinomycetota > Actinomycetes > Mycobacteriales > Nocardiaceae > Nocardia > Nocardia sp. NBC_01499. Next base: position 10,021,096 of record NZ_CP109426.1, read on the forward strand.
AGAACCCGGCCAAGAAGCACCTCGGCTTCAGCCTCGGCATCCACTACTGCCTCGGCGCGCCGCTGGCCCTGCTGGAGATGGAAGTCCTGCTGCAGGTGTTGCTGCGCAAGGTCAAGGACATCGACGTGCTCACCGACACGCCGTCGTACAAGCCGAATGTCGTGATCCGTGGGCTGGAGTCGTTGCCCACGCGTTTCACGCCTGCCTAGCCGACCTCGGTCGGTGCGAGGGACCCGGGGCCGGAGGGGCACCGGGTCCCTCGCGTGTGAGTCACTCATAGTGAAGTCGGCTCGACGAGGATTGCCCGTCGTCGAGACTCGCCGTCCCGCAGATGACTTCTGCTGCAATGGAATTGGGTTACAAGCGTGGTTCCCCGAATAGGATGTGTACAGCCAGCGGAGGTGTATAGGATCGTCGCAGCCGCATGCATTTGCTTGCAGCAGGGAACAGGTGGGGAGCGCGAACAGCATGAGCAAAACATGGGGCCGTTGGTCACTTTTCGGCACGGGCGGGGTCATGGCGCTACTCGTAGGAGCCGCGCTCGTCGCACCCGCAACGACCGCAGCACCGATCCGGACCGACTATCGAAGCCAGTTGGCACCCCCGACGCTGACCGCGACGGTTAACCCGGACCGAGGCGACGGACTCGGCACGACAATCGATGTGACGGTCGTCAACCCGAACGCGGAGTTCTCGAACATCAACTGCTGGGCGTTCTTCGATGACACATTTCCGGTCGCAGGGGGCCACAACCCCCTCATCGTCTTCCACGACAGCCGCGATCGCGTCTTTCCCGGCCAAACAGGCCAGGCCACCCTCGCCCGCGTCCGCGCAGGTCAGCACGTTATAACAGCCAGCTGCCATGTAGGCGAAGAACGCCAGGTCAAGTACCCGGAAGCAAAGGCAACCCCCATTACCCTGACCATCGGCACGTAACCGATAACCACTGGATCGTCCGCTGCAGTACTAGGCGATTTCGGTCGGTGTGCGGGACCCGAAGCCGGAGCGGCGCCGGGTCCCGCGTCTCTTGCGGCTACTTGCCGGGGCAGAGTCGCCGGGACTGTACAAACAACGGTGTAACTCCGAAACAAGGAGTGGCACATGAACTCTGATGTGGTGGCGGTCGATGTGGTCGATACTGATTCGGTGGCCAGACCCAGGAAAGCGAAGTCGTCGGTGGTGGATGCCGAGCTGGTGGGCCGGCTCGTGGCCCAGGCCCGCGCGAGCGGGCTGCAGTTGACCGGCGAAGACGGTCTGTTGGGGCAGCTGACCAAGATGGTGGTCGAGTCCGCTCTGGACGGGGAGATCACCGATCACCTCGGCTATGACCACGGCGATCCGGCGGGTCGTGGAACACCGAACTCCCGCAACGGAACCCGCTCGAAGACGGTCGTGACCGATGTCGGTCCGGTCGAGATCGATGTCCCGCGTGACCGCGACGCCAGTTTCGAGCCGCAGATCGTGCGTAAACGCCAGCGCCGGTTGAACGGGGTGGAGAACATGGTGTTGTCGCTCTCGGCCAAGGGCCTGACTCATGGCGAGATCTCGGCGCATCTGCGCGAGGTCTACGGCGCCGAGGTGTCCAAGCAGACGATCTCGACCATCACCGACAAGGTCATCGACGGCATGACCGAATGGCAGAACCGGCCCCTGGACCGGGTTTATCCGGTGATCTTCCTGGACGCGATCCATGTCAAGATCCGCGACGGGAAGGTCGCCAACCGGCCGATCTACCTCGCGTTGGCCGTCACGGTCGAGGGCGGCCGCGAGATCCTCGGGCTCTGGGCCGGTGACGGCGGTGAAGGCGCGAAGTTCTGGTTGCAGATCCTGACCGAGCTGAAAAACCGTGGTGTCGAGGACGTCTGCATGCTCGTCTGCGACGGGCTCAAAGGACTACCCGAAGCGATCGGGCAGACCTGGCCGGCCGCGGTCGTTCAGACCTGCATCGTGCACCTGCTGCGCGCGTCGTTCTCCTATGCCGGGCGCCAGGACTGGGCCGTGATCGCCAAAGCCTTGAAACCGGTCTACACCGCCGCGACCGAAGCCGCGGCGTTGGAACGGTTCTACGAGTTCGCCGAGGCCTGGGGCACGAAATATCCTGCTATCGTGCGGCTTTGGGAAACCTCGTGGGCCGAGTTCACTCCGTTCCTGGCCTTCGACACCGAGATCCGACGGGTCATCTGTTCCACGAATGCGATCGAGTCGGTCAACGCTCGTATCCGCCGCGCGGTCCGTGCTCGCGGCCATTTCCCCAACGAGCAAGCCGCCCTCAAATGCGTCTACCTCGCGGTCATGGCCCTCGATCCCACCGGCGAGGGCCAGAAACGATGGATCACCCGATGGAAAGCCGCGCTCAACGCCTTCGACATCACCTTCGAAGGCCGACTCACCGCCGGCCGAAAATAGTTCAATCAACCCGAGTTACACCGTTACCTGGACAGACCCGCTGGTCGTCGACTGCCTCCGCACTGCCGAACGCCATTGGCCCACACTGGCATTCGAACACGAGCTCGAACAGATCACCATCCACGGCACCCCCGCCCGACTCACCCGCGCCATCACGAACCTCCTCGACAACGCGGCCAAATTCAGCCCGCCCCAAGGCGTCATCCATGTCGAACTCCACCGCAACGTCCTGACGGTCCGCGACCAAGGCCCCGGCATCCCACCCGCCGACCTCCCGCACATCTTCGACCGCTTCTACCGATCCACCACCGCCCGCGCGAAACCCGGCCACGGCCTCGGCTTGGCCATCGTCAAACAGGTGGCGGATCTGCACGGCGCCACCGTAACCGCCGAATCCGCCCCTAACGGCGCCCTATTCCGCCTCGCCTTCCCGCAGTCGGTCTGAGGCCTGCGACTCATACTCGCGTGTGATGCGGCCTTCATGCTGGAGAGTGAGGTAGGGGGCGGGTGCGGGCACCTAGCGTTATCGGTATGGACAGTTCGCAGGGTGGTCAGCGGAATACGGCAGTGGTCATCGGTGGTGGGATCGCTGGATTGCTGTCGGCGCGAGCGCTTTCCGAGCACTACGGCGAGGTGGTGGTGCTCGATCGCGACGAGCAGCCGGGGGAGGGGGTGCAGCGGCGCGGTGTTCCGCAGTCGTTTCATCTGCATCAGATGCTGCCGTGCGGCGAGCAGATTCTGGAGCGACTGTTTCCCGGCTTCCTCGATGATGTGTTGCGGCTCGGCGCTTTTCCGCTGACCGACGCCGTGCTGAAGTGGACCAATCGCTACGGCACGATGACAATGCCCGCGCCGGAGCGCGGTGCCTTCTACAGCAGAGGGCTTGTCGAGCAGGCGATTCGCGAGCGGGTGCGGTCGATTGCCAACGTGCGGTTCGGCTATGAGCAGACGGTCGTCGACCTGTGCGCCACCGCCGACCGTACGAGAGTCACTGGCGTCAAGTGCCGGTACGGTAGCCAGCCGGAGTATGCGACCACCGTGCCGGCGGACCTGGTCGTCGACGCGAGCGGACGCTCTTCGAAACTGCCGCAATGGCTTTCCGTCCTCGGCTACCCCGCGCCGCCGGATGAGGTCGTCACGTCGGGGATCGGTTACAGCACCCGCTACTACCGCGTGCCGAATCGTGCGGATGTCGCCGCGCTGCTGGTGATCGAAAACGATTGCACCGCAGGGAATCCGGCCGGTGGGGTATTGAAGCGTATCGAGGGCGATGTCTGGAGCGCGTGCCTGTCCGGGATCGGCGGCCAGTATCCGCCGACCGGTGTCGCCGGGTTCGAACGGGGATTGACCGAACTGATCAGTCCCGCCATCGCCGAGGCGCTGCGCGCTGCCGAACCGTTGACCGCGCCGCGCGGCTTTCGCGTTCCGGTCTGCGTCCGACGGCATTACGAGCAGCTGCGGCGGTGGCCCGCCGGACTGCTTGTGCTCGGTGACGCGCTGTCCACTGTCGACCCGATCTACGGTCAGGGCATGACGGTGGCCGCCATCCAGGCCGAGAGCATCGCCACCTGCCTGCGCGAACAGGACGGGCCCTGCTTCGAACGGGACGCGCTCGCGGCGATCCAGCGCGCGTCCCACCCGGCCTGGTGGCTCAGCGCGCTCGAAGACCTCCGCTGGCCCGGCGTCGAACACACCGGCGGAGCGCCGTTCAAGAATATCGCGTTGCTGCACAAGTACTTCGACCTCGCGCTGGAACGGATGACCCAGCAGTTCACCAGCGGCACAACCGGATTTGACCCGACCTTCCTGAGTTACTTCGCGATGACCGGCCTGCTCGTCGCGCCGAGCGAGGTCGTCAACGCCACCATGCTCAACGCGCTGTTGAGCGGCGAGAGCACCGAAGCGCAGCGGGCGATCCGCGCCGAGGTCCGCGTTTACGGCGAGTCGATCTCGACGGTATTGGCCGACGCGGTCGCCCTCGCCGCGTAACGCTCGAGGGTCCCCAGATTTGCCGCTGGCGTGCTGGGCTCGGAAGGAGAAATATAGGCGTGCAACCGCCAGCGGAACGGCGCTTCGAAAGCGTGCCGCCTCCGCCATGTTCGACCAGAGATGGGAGCGGACTGTGCACGACGTCACCGACACCACCGAGGCGCGGCCGGGAACGCCCGCCGAGGAGCTCGCCGAGTCCTACACCTGGGAGATCGTCCACGACGGGACGACCGTCGAGTCGGGCGAGAACCGCCTCGGCGAATCGCATCCACTGACCGGGAGCACCGCGGGCCAGCACTACGAGATCGCCTCGGGGGTGTTCGAGCAGGCGTGCGACCGGGCGGTGGAGGAGTACCGCTACGAGGTGATGATGGCGCGCGTGGAAGGCCGGCCGGAACCGACCCCGGTCACCGTCGTCACGGTGATCCTGCGCTACACCGACGGCAGTCTCGCGGTATCGATGACCGCCCACCCTCGGCACCGCCCGATCACCGACGACGACATGACCGAATACCGCGAATACCTCGAGTGGGCCGAAGAAGACCACCGCCGCTTCCTCGAGCAGAAGGCGCTGAACGACGAAACCTTCGACCTCCCATGGGAATCCACCGAGGAAGCGTGGACCCCCGACGAGACGATCGACCAGTCCGACCCCCGCCTGGCCCGCATCATCGAACTGGAAGCCGAAGCCTCCGACATCCGCTCCGAGGTCTTCGACCCCGACCACTGCCGCGAACTGCAGTTCCGAGCCGACCAGAAGCTGCGCGAAGCACACACCGCCGTAGCTGAGGCGTCCGCCAATGGCGACGACACCACGCTCGCCGAGCGTGAAGTCGCCCACCGCGCCGAACGCGTCACCCGCTGGACCACCCTCCTCGCCGAAACCACCGCCGCGTACCTTCAGGCGGCGGCACTCGACGCCGAAGCCGCCCAGGTGCGCCGCGCGCTGCAGTCCGACACCCAACCGGCCGACGCTGAATCGACCGGCGAATCAACATAGAAAGCGCTGGTTCCGGTGCCCACCGATCGCGCGGTAGGCACCGGACACCCTCACAGCGCGAGCAGCGCTCGGTGGCCGATGCGGGGATCGGCCAACGGGCGCAACGCTATTCGCACGAGAGCCAGTGCGTTGTCGTCGCCCGCGATGCGGTTCGCTTTGAGGGAACCGCAGGCCAGGCATTGATGCACGAGTTGCCATTCGCCGTCGTCGCGGGCGGACATGCTCACCGCTTCCATACGCCCCCGGCACAGCTCGGCTCGGTCGCCGGGGACGCGTCGGTCCACGTGGCGGCTGGCCAGGCAGTGTGGGCAGTGGTTGCGGTGGGCGGTGCCCGGTGCGACGGTCGGTATGTCCATTCGGCAGCCGACGCAGCGGAACGCGTCGCCGGATTCGCCTGCGCGGCCGTGTAATACGTCCTTGACGCGTTGCGGGCGGCGGGCCGCCGGTTTTCTGCGTGGCATGTCGCACCTCCTACAGGTCGCCGAAGACTTCGAGCGGGAACGGTGGTTCGGAGAGCGGCCGGACCGCCATGCGCATCAGGATGAGCTGGTTGTCATCGCCGCACACGGGGTGCAGCGCCAGCTCATTGCAGCGGGTGCAGCGATGCACCACGGCCCATTCGCCGGTGCGCAGCACGGCGATCGACAGCGGCGCCATCCTGGCGCGGCAGTCGGAGGCGCCGCCCTCGACGTGGTCGTTGGTGTGCCGTGAGTGGAGGCAGCTCGGGCAGTGGTTGCGCCAGCTGCTGTCCGGCGCGAGCGTCGACACGACGAGACCGCAGCGGACGCAGGGGAAAGTGTCGGTGCGCAGCGATGCGCTCGGACCGTGAGAGGTGTTGTCTGACACCCGGATTACTCCTTTGCTGAGGGTTGAATGCAGCAGGAGCAGGCCGAGCGCGCCTCGAAGCGTATTTAGCGGCTGTTGGCTGTGCGGGCGTGGGCGGAACCGGTGCGGCTCGACGCCACGCGGTGAGGCGCGCTCGGCGCGGTCCGGGTCATAAACACTCTTTCTTCCACGGGCTGTCCGCCCTGGGTAAACCGATCACTCGCGCGCAACCGGCGCGGCGGCAACCGTAGCAACGCGCGCTGCATGGCCGCCACCGATTTTGTCGGCAGACGAAATCAATCGAGGGATCGGTCGCGATAGTTGCGGACAACGAGCGCCAGGCTGCCCGCCGCGGCGAGGGCGGCGACGGCGAACATGGGCGGGTAGCCGAAGCCGAGTTGTTGATGCAGGAACGACAGCAGTGCGGGTGCGCCGAAGCCGAGGTAGCTCATCGAGTAGAACACCGCGGTGAGTCCGGCTAGATCGTCGGGGCGCGCGATCCGTTCGATCTCTTGTAATCCGGCGACCAGTCCGATGCCGTAACCCGCGCCGAGCACGACGGCCGTTGCCAGGGTCGCCCAGAGTGTCAGTGCGCCGGAAGCCCAAGTGGCCGCGACCATTCCGCATGTCACGAAGACCAGCGAGACGACGGCCGCGCGTGCGGTGCCCGGCTTGTCGATCCGCCGGGCCACGGACTGGATCGCGAAACCGCAACTCAGCGTGATCACGCCGACGAGCGCCGAGAACGCGATCGGCGCGCCGTGGATGTGCGGGGCCATCAATGTCGGCATGATCGCGTAAGCCGTTCCGGCGGAGGTGAACAACCACAGCGCGACCGGCAGTGCCACGCAACGGAATCGGCGATGGGCGGCGGCGGGCACCTTCAGGTCATCGATCAACCGACCCGGATTCTGCTGGGGGAGCACCGTTTCCGGGGCACGCGCCACCCACAATGCGGCGAGAACGCACAGCGTCACATTGATCAGATAGGCGAGGGTGTTCGGCCACGGCGCCCACTGTGCCAGTACACCGGCGAATCCCGCGCCGACCGCGAAGCCGCCGGTGAGGCTCATCGCTGAGCGTCGTGCCCCGGTGCCGCCGGGCAGCGCCGGTCCGAACGGTGGTTGCGCGAGTTCCTTCAACCAGCTGCTGCCGACCGCCATCGCCAGCCCGAGCGCGATCCCGCACAGCACCCGTCCGGCGGACAGTACCGGCACCGACGCGGAGCCGAACGCCAGCAGCAGCGAGCCCGCCGCACTGATCAGCGGCGCCGGACGCAGCAGCGCGCGCCGCCCGTACCGGTCTGAGAGCGGTCCACCGATCAGCAGCGCGGGCACGATGCCGAGAACGTAGTAGAACAGCAGCAGATCGACGGTGGTCGCGGGCAGGCCGTGGTTCTTGTACATCACCAGCAGCGGAGTGAATTCGTTTCCGCCCCAGGCGATCGCGAACATCGCGGCGGCGACACCCAACCACGCCTTCGCCGCGACCTCGGTGGGCGCGGGCCGGACCTCGGTGGTCAGCGTCGCCATCACAGCCCCCGTAGTTCTAGCTGGTGCACGCCGGAGAGGTGCTCGGCTAACGCGGTGGCGAAGCGGTCGACGTCACCGGCTTCGATCAGGCCGGCCAGGTGGGCGTGCTGTTCGATGATCCGGTCGATGTCGATCGGGCCGCGGCGCAGCGCGACGCTGTTCATCCGGCGCTGCCGCTCGCGCAGCGAATCGTAGAAGCTCGCCAGCAGCGGATTACCCGCCGCGATCACATACGAGCGATGGAAGTCGGTGTCCACCAGGGCGAACTGGTCGAGATCACCGGCGGCGGCCAGTTCGCGTTGCCGGTCGAGCGAGGAACGGAACAGCGATGTCAGCGCCGTGCGATCGGTCGATGCCAGCGCGCGCACCGCGGCAGCCTCGACGACATAGCGGGCATACGCGACGTGCTCGGCCTCGTCCGGCGGGATCGGCACCACCAGCGCGCCGCGCTTCGGATAGAGCTTCATCCACCCTTCGGTCTCCAGCCGCAGGAACGCCTCGCGCACCGGCGTCCGCGACGTGCCGAGGTCGGCCGCGATCTCACCCTCGCTGATCAGCTCGCCACCCGACAGCGTCCCGGTGAGGATGCGTTCCTTCACCTCGCGATAGGCCTGCTCAGCTGATGAATACGTCTTAGACACAAGTTGTATCTTAGGCAAGATCAACGGTTGACCGACTGTGAGGTTTGTTACGGGCGGGCCTGCTGACCGAACATCGTGCGAACGAGGGCCGCCCAGCCGTAGTCGATCTGATGATTCGACGATATATCAGTCAATCTGAAGAATTATCTTCATAGATCTAGACCTGATCTTGCATGATATTCATAATTTAAGCAGTAACGATCCATATTATGCGGATCGCCTATCGACAGACGTGAACATCCATCCATCGACATTCAGGAGCACAAAGGTGAAGATCGGGGTCCCCCGCGAGGTCAAGAACCACGAGTATCGGGTTGCGATTACCCCGGCCGGTGTGCACGAGCTCGTCTCCCGCGGGCACGAGGTGTACATCGAGTCCGGTGCCGGTCGTGGATCGGCGTTCGAGGACGAGGCATACACCGTCGCCGGCGCGCGCGTGCTGAACACCGCCGACGAGGTCTGGGCCACCGCCGAACTGGTGCTCAAGGTGAAAGAGCCGGTCGCCGAGGAGTATTCACGCATGCGTGACGGCCAGGTGCTGTTCACCTACCTGCACCTCGCGGCCTCCAAGGAGTGCACCGACGCGCTGCTGAGCTCCGGCATCACCTCGATCGCCTATGAGACGGTCACCGGCCGCGACGGCTCGCTGCCGCTGCTCGCCCCGATGAGCGAGGTCGCCGGTCGCCTGGCCCCGCAGGCCGGCGCCTACCACCTGATGCGCAACGGCGGCGGCCGCGGCGTGCTGATGGGCGGCGTGCCAGGCACCCCGCCCGCCAACGTGGTCGTGATCGGCGCGGGCGTCGCCGGCGGCAACTCGATCGCCATCGCGCACGGCATGCGCGCCGAGGTGACCGTCCTCGACCTGAACATCGCCCGCCTGCGCGAGATCGACGCGCAGTACAAGGGCCAGGTGCGGACCATCATGTCCAACCGCCTCGAGGTCGAAAAGGCCGTGCGCGAGGCCGATCTGGTGATCGGCGCGGTGCTCGTCCCCGGCGCGAAGGCCCCGACGCTGGTTTCCAATGACCTTGTCGCGCAGATGAAGCCGGGCTCGGTGCTGGTCGACATCGCCATCGACCAGGGCGGCTGCTTCGCGGATTCGCGGCCGACCACGCACGCCGACCCGACCTACCGGGTGCACGAGTCGGTGTTCTACTGCGTCGCCAACATGCCCGGCGCGGTGCCTTACACCTCGACCGTCGCGCTCACCAATGCCACACTGCCGTACGTGGTTTCGCTGGCCCAGCACGGCTGGCGCGAGGCGGTGGCGAAGGACCAGGGCCTGGCGGACGGTCTCAGTACGCATGGTGGTGTGCTGCTGTCCGCGTCTGTCGCGGCCGCGCACGGTTACGTGGCGGAAAGCCTGGCCGCGTAACACATTTCGCAAGGGCGGCCGATCCACCGGGTCGGCCGTCCTTGTCATGTCGTCGGATTCGTCCTCGGCCGCATGTGCTCGAAGATCAGGATCGTCTCGGTCGAGGCGACGGCCGGATGCTCGCTCAGATTGTTCAGCACGAACCGGCGCAGTTCGTCGGTGTGTGAGGTGGCGACGTGGATCAGGTAGTCGTCGGCGCCCGCGATGAAGTACACGTTGAGCACCTCCTCGAACTCCGACATCTGCTCGCCGAATTCGGCGAGGTGCTGGCGGGCGCTTGCGCGCAACCGCACCGCGATCATGGCCTGCAGGCTCCGGCCGAGCGCGGCCGGATCGATATCGGCGTGGAACCCGCGAATAACGCCGCGCTCCACCAGCGCTCGTACCCGGCCGAGGCAGGTCGACGGCGCAATGCCCGCGGCTGCGGCGAGCGCGTTGTTCGTCATCCGACCGTCCCGCGCGAGCTGGTCGAGCAGGATCCGGTCGATATCATCGATCGGTACCCCGGCCGGAGGATGGATCGGCGGCACGGGAGGAACCGAGCCGCCGGGTGAATCATTCTTGCGCATACCTCGACCGTACAGAATCTTGTTCGTAAATCCGCCTTATTTGTGAATGATCTTCGCTATATCGTTGCGCTAGTCGCGTTTACGCACGCCAGGAGATCGCGGACGATCCCGTCAGGAAGTCCTTGCCGGGCAGCACGCGTAGTCGCCACGGCCGCAGGCGCAGCAGGCTGACATCCGGCGACTCCGGTCCCGTCCATCCGGGGACGCCGATCGCGCCGGGGTCGTAGCCGAGCGGTGCCGGTGTGCTCTTGAAGAGTTCCCACAGCCTGGTCTTCGTCCCGACATCGTCGACCCATTCGGCCGCGCACTCGGCGAGGCACGTGTCGTGCGTCGGCGCCCAGTAGTTGCACGCCACATAGGGACTGTGCGTGAGCTGGGCCAACTTGGCCGGGGTCTTCCCCGTGACGATCCAGCCGGTCAGCTGCTGCCCGTCCCACTCCCAGATCGGATGCAGGACGCGGCTGCGCGGGCGTCCCGCCGCATCGGTCGTGGATGCCGTGCACCACACGATGCGGTGCGCCAGTTCTACGAAAGGTGGTGCGATATCGCCCAATTCGGTCACACCGGCCACCTTAGCCGCCGCATCGGCGGTCAGGCCAGCGGACGAGCGTGCGGCCGAGCCTGTTCCAGCTGCGCGGCGACGGTGAGGATGGTCGTCTCGCCATTGCTCGGCCCGATCAGCTGCACCGCCAGCGGCAGCCCGTCCGCGCCGACGCCGGCGGGCAGCGAGGCGGCCGGGTGGCCCGTCACATTCCATAGCGTCGTGTAGGCCACCAACGGGACGGACCTGAGTTGGGCGCGAACGGTGCTCGCGCCGTCGAGCGCACCGATGCGCGGCGGGCGGCCCGCGAGGGTGGGGGTGAGCAGCAGGTCGCAGTCGACGAAGACGCGATCTACCTTGCGCGCCAACGATTCTCCCTGCCGGATCGCCCACTCCACCACGGGGCGCCTGGCCCAGGCACCCATCGCGATGGTCTGGTGGGTGCGGCGTTCGAGGCGTTCGGGATGCTCGACGTGGTCGGCTTCGTCCCGCACGCCGCCGAAGAACTGCGGGAAGAAGGCGTGCAGCGACTCGGGGTAGTGCGGATCCACCTCGAACACGGAATGTCCCAGTTCGGCAAGCAGTTTCGCGGTATCGCGGACCGCGCGCACGTGCTCCGGATCCGGCTTCGCCAGTCGGTTGGGCGAGGTCGTGCTGACGCCGATCCGCAGACCCGTTGTCGACTGCCGTGCGGCCTGCTCGAACGACATCACCGGGTCCGGCGCGGTGAACCGGTCGGTGGGTGTGTTGCCGCGGATCACGTCGTACACGATCGCCGAGTCGACTACCCCCCTGGCCAACGGCCCGGTAGCACCGAGCGCCCACCACAGCTGCTCGAACGGCGCCACCGGCACCCGCCCGCGCTGCGGTTTGAGGCCGAACAGCCCACAGCAGGCCGACGGGATCCGGATCGAGCCGCCGCCGTCGCTGCCGATCGCGACCGGGACCAGGCCCGCCGCGACCGCCGCGGCCGAGCCACCGCTGGAGCCGCCGGTGGTGTGGTTTCGATTCCAGGGATTGCGGGTGACGCCGTAGGTGCTCGACTCGGTGAACGGCCACTGCCCGAATTCCGGCATCGCGGTCTTGCCGACGATCACGGCTCCCGCCGCCCGCAATCGGCGCACGACCTCGGCGTCGGCCTTGGCCGGGGTCGAGTTGGCGCGGGTGCCGAAGGTGGTCACCAGGCCGGCGATATCGATCTCGTCCTTGATCGCGATCGGGATGCCGTGCAGCGGGCCCACCTCGCCCGCGGCGCGCTCCCGATCACGCTCGATCGCCTCGGCGCGGGCCTGTTCGTGCAGCACCTGGGTGAACGCGTTCAGGTCAGCGGCCGCGTCGATGCCCGTCAGCGTGGCGGCGACGAGTTCCTGCGAGGACAGGACTCCCTGCTCCAGCAACTCCCGCTGCTCGACCAAACCCGCGGATACGACGTCCTGGAGATCCATCTACTACCGCTCCTCTCGGCCACGCTCGATCGCGTGACCAGCACGACTGAGCCGTCGGGCCGAAGACCCGACAGTAGATAGCCGTATGACCATTTCGCAATCTATACGGATGCGGATCACAGAGAGTTCAGTATTTCGGCGAACTCGGCGGGCGATATCCGGGATCGGCGGTGCGCATGGCGGCGACATCGTCGCGATCGCGCAGCGCGGGCATCGACTGCCAGCGCTCGTGCAGCCGCGCCAGCGCGTCCCGGTCGAGCTCGATGCCGAGGCCTGGGGTGTCGGTGACCTCGATGGCGCCGTCGGTGAAGGCGAACGGTGCGGTGATGATGTCCTCGGCCTGCCACGGGTAGTGGGTGTCGCAGGCGTAGTCGAGGTCCGCGACGGTGGCGGCCACCTGGGTCATCGCGGCGAGGCTGATGCCGAGGTGGGTGTTGGAGTGCATCGAGATGCCCTTGCCGTAGGCGTGGCAGACCGCGGCGAGGTCGCGGGTGGCGTGCAGGCCGCCCCAGAAATGGTGGTCCGACAGCACGACCTGGACCGCATTCGCGTCGAAGGCGGGGCGGATCTCGTCGATGGACGTGACGATCATGTTGGTGGCCAACGGCATTCCGGTGCGGCGGTGCAGTTCGGCCATGTCGGCGAGGCGGGCGGTGGGGTCTTCGAGGTATTCCACGACACCGGTGAGCTGTTCGGCGACCGCGGTCGCGGTGGCCAGTGACCAGCCGCCGTTGGGGTCGAGGCGCAGTGGGTGCTCGGGGAACGCCTTGGCCAGCGCGGTGATCGCGGCGACTTCCTCCTCGGGCGGGAATACGCCGCCTTTCAGCTTGAACGAGCGGAATCCGCCATGGGCACTGAACCTTTCGGCCAGCCGGACGACGCCGTCCGGGTCGAGCACCTCGCCCCACTCGTCGGTGGGCGCGTCCGGCATCGGGTGTTCGGCCCACTTGTAGAACAGGTAGCCGGAGTAGTCGACGCGGTCGCGCACCTTGCCGCCGAGCAGGGCGTGCACGGGCAGGCCGAGTTCGCGGCCGTGCGCGTCGAGTGCCGCGGTCTCGAAGGCCGAGATCACGCTGAGCCGGACCTTGTCCGTGGTCAGCGTGCCGCGCAGACCTCCGGCGACCGGGTTGTCGTCGAGTAGGCGGGTGTCTCCCGCGCCGAGCAAGCGGATCGCGTTGCTCGCGGAAACCGGCATGCCGATCAGGTGTCGTGCCAGTTCCGTTGCGCGGGAGAGGTATTGGTGGTCGCCGTAGGTTTCGCCGAGACCGACCGTGCCGCTGTCGGTTTCGAGTTCCACGATCAGTCGCGGCGTGTACGGCTGGTGCACGCCACCGACATTGAGCAGGGGTGCGTCGGCGATGAGGATGGGGGTGAGGCGGACGTCGGTGATGACAGGGGACATGGTCAGTCACGCTTTCCGTCGATGCGGCGCGGTAGGCGCCAAGGGTTTTCCTCGCGCAGCGCGGGCGGGAGCAGGGCATCGGGGAAGCCCTGCCAGGCGACGGGGCGCAGGAATCGGTCGATCGCGGCGGTGCCCACCGAGGTGGTGGTGGGTGCGGTGGTGGCCGGATAGGGGCCGCCGTGTTGTTGAGCCCAGGTGACGGTTACGCCTGTCGGCCATTCGTTCCAGATCAGGCGTCCGGCCAGCGCGGTGAGCGCGGTCAGTAGTGGGCGAACGGCGTCGATTTCGTTGTCCTCGGCGAAGACCGTTGCGGTGAGGCCTGGTTCGAGTTCCTCGAGAAGTGACTGCAGCTCAGCGGGATTCGCGTACTCGACCACCAGTGCGGCGGGGCCGAAGCATTCGGTGCGCAGCAGCTCGCCACCGGCGCGGAAGTCGGCGGCAGACACCTTCAGCAACGTCGGGGCGAGCAGGTCGTCTCCGATATCGGGCAGGGAAAGCGCTGTGACCGAAGGATGTTCGCGCAGGCTGGTGATCCGCGCGCGGAAGCCGTCGACGATGCGATCGTTGAGTAGCCGTTGCCCAGGCGCCTCGCGAACGGCCGTACGGAGTGCGTCGGTGAGGCCGTGGCCTGCGGGCAGCAACAGTAGGCCTGGCTTGGTGCAGAACTGTCCGGCGCCGAGGGTGAACGAGCCGAGGAAACCCGCCACGATCTGGCGACTGCGCGCGCGAACAGCTTCCGGTAGTACCACCACCGGGTTGACGCTGCCCAGTTCACCGTAGAACGGGATCGGCCGTGGACGTGCGGTGGCGATATCGAACAGCGCACGCCCGCCTGGTACCGACCCGGTGAAGGCCGCCGCAGCGATAGCCGGGTGACGCAGTGCGGTGGTTCCTGCGTCGATACCGTGGATGACCTCGAAGATTCCGGCCGGGGCCCCTGCTTCGATCAGGGCGTCGCGCACGATGACTCCGGTGCGCGCGGACAAGCGCGGATGCCCGGGGTGCGCCTTGAGTATGACCGGGCAGCCCGCGGCCAGTGCGGCGGCGGTATCGCCACCCGCGACGCTGAACGCGAACGGGAAGTTGCTCGCGGCGAACACCAGCGTCGGTCCGATCGGGACAACGCTGCGGCGGATATCCGGCCGCGGACCCATCGGCCACTGCGGGTCCGCGTGGTCCACCGTGGCGCGCAGGAACTCGCCGTCGGCCAGCACCTCCGCGAACAGGCGCAGCTGAAACGTGGTGCGCGCCAATTCGCCACGCAGGCGCGGGTTTTCCGGAAGATGGGTTTCCTCGGCGGCGAGTGGGATCAGTTCGTCGGCCGCGGCATCGAGCGCGTCGGCGGCGTTGGTGAGCCAGCGCGCGCGTCCGGCCGGGGTGGAGTCGGCGAGCTGGGCGGCGGATGCCGCTGCCGCGCCGATGATTCGGGATAGGTCGTTCGGGTCGGTGTCCATGATTCCTCCGAAAGGTCAGGCGCGGGTCGAGTATTCGGCCACGGTCCAGGCGCGGGCTTGCTCGCTGAGGGTCACCCCGAGGCCGGGACGACCCGACAGATGCATTCGCCCATCGGCGATCTCCAGGCGCTCGTCGAACAGCGGGTCGAACCATTCGAAGTGCTCGACCCAGGGTTCGCGCGGGTAGGCGGCGGCGAGGTGGACGTGCACCTCCATCACGAAATGCGGGGCCAGTCGCAGGTTTTCGCTGTCGGCCATGGTCATCACCTTCAGGAACTGGGTGATGCCGCCGATTCGTGGCGCGTCGGGTTGCACGATATCGGCACCGCTCGCACGGATGAGCTGGGTGTGCTCGGCCACGCTGGTCAGCATTTCACCTGTTGCGATCGGGGTGTCGAAGGTTGCCGCGAGGCGGGCGTGGCCGTCGAAATCGTAGGCGTCCAAGGGCTCTTCGATCCACGCCAAACCGAACGGCTCGAACGCACGGCACATGCGGCGTGCGGTCGCCCGATCCCACTGCTGGTTGGCGTCGACCATCAACGGCACCCGGTCGCCGAGTTTCTCGCGCACCGCCGTGACCCGCGCGAGGTCGACGGCGCTGTCCGGGTGCCCCACTTTGAGTTTGATGCCGCCGATCCCGCTTGCCAGCGCTTCCGTCGCCCGGTCCAGGACCTCCTCGATCGGCGCGTGCAGGAATCCGCCGGAGGTGTTGTAGCAGCGCACCGAATCCCGGTGCGCTCCGAGCAGTTTGGCCAACGGCAACCCGGCACGTTTGGCTTTGAGGTCCCACAGCGCGACATCGAACGCCGCGATCGCCTGCACGGCAAGCCCGCTGCGACCGACCGACGCCCCCGCCCACATGAGCTTGTCCCAGATCTTGGCGATATCACTGGGATCCTCGCCGAGCAGCACTGGGGAGAGTTCACGCGCGTGCGCGAATTGCCCAGGCCCGCCTGCCCGTTTCGAGTAACTGAAGCCGAGGCCCGTTAACCCGGCCGCGGTGGTGATCTCGGCGAACAGCACCGCCACCTCGGTCATCGGCCGCTGCCGTCCCGTCAACACCTTGGCATCGCTGATGCCGGTCGGCAGGGGCAGCGCGACCGAGGAGATGGTGACGTCGACGATGCGATCCAGCGTTGCCGCGCCGGTCATGCCGCCGGTCCGGTGATGGTGCGGATCAGTGCGCCGAGTTCGGCACGCTCGTCCTCGGTGAGGTTGGTCAGCGGCGGCCGCACCGGTCCGGCGGGACGGCCGATCGCGGTCAGCCCGGCCTTGATGATGGACACCGCGTAACCGGGCTGCCGGTCGCGGATGTCGAGGTAGGGGATGACGAACTCGCGCAGCTGCCGGTAGACGGTATCGCGATCCCGCGCCCGCACGGCGCGGTAGAACGCGAGCGCGAACTCAGGAAGGAAGTTGAAGATCGCGGAAGAGTAAGTGGTGACACCCATTTCGGTGTACGGAAGGGCGAAGGTCTCCGCGGTGGGCAGCCCGCCGATGTAGGTGAGCCGGTCGCCGAGCCGCGCGTAGATCCGGGTCATCGTCTCGATATTGCCGACGCCGTCCTTGAAGCCGACCAGGTTCGGGCAGCGTTCGGCCATCCGCGCCAAGGTCACGTCGTTGCAGGTGGCGTTGGCGCGGCTGTAGAAGATGACGCCGAGCGAGGTGGCCGCGCAGACGGTGGCGACATGCTCGACCAGGCCCGCCGGACCGGACTCGGTGAGATACGGCGGCAGCAGCAGAATGCCTTCGGCCCCAGCGACTTCCGCCGCTCTGGCCTGCTCGACGGCGGTCGCGGTGCCTGCCGTCGCCGGTGCGATGACGGGTACCCGTCCGCCGGTCTCGGAGACCGCCGCACGCACCACCTGATCGATCTCGGACGGTGTCAGCGAGAAGCCCTCACCGGTGCCCCCGGCGGCGAACAGCCCGGCGACTTCGTATTGCGCAAGCCAGGCGATGTGTTTGCGGTACGCGGCCTCGTCGAACGCGAGGTCCGCGTCGAAATGGGTGACCGGGAACGACAGCAGACCCTTGCCGAGCGCAGGCCCTAGTTCTGCAGCGGATAGATGCGACATTGTCTTCCTTTCAATGAACGGGTGGCAGCGAGTCGAGCAGTCGCACGACCCGAGGCAGCGCCGGGTTCGCGCAGGTGCGTCGCCACACCGCGTACAGGACAACCGGATCGTCGACGCCGTCCAGCGGCCGGAACCGCACGCCGTCGGGATGCAGATGACTGGCCGTCTCCGGTACCAGCGCCAGGCCACGGCCCGCGGCGACCAGCGCCAGCATGGTGTGCACCTGGGTCAGCTCGTGCGTCGACGTATAAGGCACGGCTGCAAGGATTCCCGCGACCAGATCGGCGAAATACCGCGCCGGACCCGGCGCGTACACGAGCAGTGTCTCGCCACCGAGCTCCTCGACCGCGATCGGGCCGTCGGCGGCGAGCGGGTGCGCGTCGGGCAGTGCGAGCATGAGGCGTTCGGAATGCACCAGCTCGCAGTCGAATTCGGTGCGGTCGAACGGCGGGCGGGCCAGTGCGAGGTCCAGCTTGCCGCTGCGCAGGTTCTCGAACTGATCCGAGCTGACCATCTCGCGCAGCACCACCTCGACCCCCGGCAGCCCCTGCTCGATGTGATTGAGGAACCGGCCGAGGAACCCGAATCCGGACGCCGCGGTGAAGCCGATCCGCACCGTGCCCGCGCCGCCCGCCGCGACCAGCCGCGCGGTCCCCGGCGCGCCCTCGGCGAGGGCGAGCAGCCTGCGCGCCTCGATCAGGAACACCGCACCCGCCGGGGTCAGCTGCGCCTGCCGCTGGCTGCGATCGAACAGCTCGACCCCGATATCGCGCTCGAGCTTCTGGATCTGCCTGCTCAACGGCGGCTGCGTCATCCGGAGCCGCTCCGCCGCACGGCGGAAGCTGCCCTCGTCGGCGACCATGACAAACCCTCGGACCTGCTCCAGTGAGACCATGGCTGCCAGCCTGCCCGCCTCCGGTCGATGCTGCGGGCGATCGCGCAGCCACGGGCGCGCGTCGTCCAGGTGGCGGGTCATGCGGTGGGCAGGTCGATGATCTCGACCCAGTTGGGGTTGCGGCCGACCGGGACGCGGTGCATGGGGGTGAGCGCACCGGTGTCCTGGTCGATGGCGTAGCTGGTGATCGCGTGGGACTTCTGGCCGGCGACCACCAGGAAGCGTCCGTGCGGATCGATGGCGAAGCCGCGCGGCTGGGACTCGGTGGGGGTGTGGCCGAGGAGTTCGAGAGCGCCGGGTGTGCCGTCGACGCGGAAGCCGACGATGGTGTCCGAAGTTCGTTCGGACACATAGACATAGCGGCCGTCGGGGGTCACGTGAATATCCGATGTCCATGGGCTACCGGAAAAGCCCTCTTGCAGAACGGATATCGATGACACCGGCGTCAGCGTGCCGGTCACCGGATCGAACAGATAGCCGCTGACCGTTCCGTCCAGCTCGTTCGTCGCGAAGGCCAGCCGGCCGGTCGGGTGGAAGACGATATGTCGCGGTCCCGCACCGAGTTCGGTCCCGACGGCCGCAGGCCGGTTCGGTATCAGCCTGCCCGCGGTCGAATCGAAGCGGTACTGCAGGATGTGGTCGCCACCCAGTACGCCAACGAACACATGGTGATTCGACGGATCGGCGAGGATCGAATGCGCATGCGGCGCAGTGGGAATGACCTCGTCCGGTTGCGACCCCACGGTGCCGTTACGCGAGATCGGATTGACCGCGATCTTGTTGCCGCTGTAGGAGGCGCTGAACAGGAACCGTCCCGCTCGGTCGGTAGCGAGGTAGGCCATGTTGTCGGGTAACGGCGTGGTGGACAACGCCGCCAGTCGGCCCGACAACGGATCGATGGCAAAAGCCGTGACCGAGAACGGTTCCGAGCGCAGCCCGGCATAGAGGAACCGGCGGTCCGGGCTGATCGCCAACGGCATCACCGTTCCGTCCACCGGTACCGACGTCACCGGCGTGAGCATGCCGGTGGCGTCGAGTAGCAGCACCGAGATCTCGCGACTGTCGGCGTTCGATACGTAGACGACGCTGCGTGTTTCGGCAGGCGGCATGCGAATCACGCCCGCTCCGTGGCGCGCCCGCCGACCCTGGCGCGCAGATCGAGCTCGATCTGTTCCAGGCTGCGCCCGTTGGTTTCCGGCACGAACCGCCGCACCAGCACGAACAACACCACGCTGACCGCCGCGAAGCACCAGGCCGACTTGGCAAGGCCGAGATGGTCGTTCATCACCGGGAACAGGAAGGTGATGGCGAACGTCGAACTCCACAGCACCACGCTGCCGACACCCATTCCGACGCCACGCACGCGCAGCGGGAACACCTCCGCCATCATCACCCAGACCACCGCACCCCAGCCGAGTTCATAGCCGGCCAGGTAGACGTTGAGCAGGATCAGCGTGGTCAACCCGGTGACCGTGTGATTGTCGACGGTGAGCACGATGATGCCGAGCAGGAACAGCGACGACGCCATACAGACGTTCCCGAGCAGCAGCAGCGGTTTGCGACCCCACCGGTCGACCACGAAGATCACCCACGCGGTGAACGCCACCTTGACAACACCGAGCACGATGGCCGCAAGCAGCGACGTCGAGTTGCCGAAACCCAGATCGGTGAACATCGTTGGGGCGTAGAGGTTTACCGCGTTGACGCCGCAGAACTGCTGGCCGACGGCGAGGATGAGCGCGACGACCAACGCGGGCCTGGCCAACGGCGCCCACAGGTCGCGCAGACGGCCCTTCTGCTGTACATCCAGCTGGTTGACGGTACGGATGCTGTTGAGTTCGGCGTCGATCTCATTCGACCGGTGGGTGCCGGCGAGCACCGCACGCGCCTCGTCCTCGCGCCCCGCCTTCACCAGCCAGCGCGGCGTTTCCGGCAGCACCGTCAATCCGAGGAACAGCACCACCGCGGGAATCGCGGCGAGCCCGAACATCAAACGCCAGTTCCCCGACCCGGACAACGCCCAGTCGACAATGTAGGCAATGAGAATGCCGGACACGATCATCAATTGGTTCAATGTCGACAACGCACCGCGCGCCCTGGTCGGCGCCAGCTCCGACAGATAGGTCGGCACGGTCGCGGAGGAACAGCCGACCGCGATCCCGGTGATGAATCGGGCGACGACCAGCATCGGCACCGTCGGTGCCGCCGCGCAGCCGAGCGCGCCGATGCCGAAGACGACGGCGGCGATCATGATGGCGCGGCGCCTGCCGAGCCGATCGGTGATCCGGCCAGCGATGGCCGCGCCGATGATCGCGCCGGCGGCCAGGCAACCGCCGATCACGCCCTTGGTCACCGAGGTCAGCTCCCAGGTGTCCTTGAGGAACAGCAGCACACCGGAGATGACACCGAGGTCGTAGCCGAACAGGATGCCGCCGAGCGCGCCGAAGAAATAGAGGAAATGAACATTGGTGCCGAGGGCCGATTTCCGTGCCTGCACCGTTGATTTGTCTGGCATTGTGCTGCGCTTCTTTCGCGGTCGAGCAAGTGCCCTCAGCGTCACACGCCGACCGGGCTGTACTGAGGGAAAGCGTGATGCGAACTCGGTATCGCGCTATGCGTTTCGAGTTGCGTCAGAGTGGATTCGGCGTGCCGAGCGGGGTATCGAGGAATGCACCGCCGATAAACGTCGGTGCCGTGCCATCGGGGAGCTCCGTCGCGAATTTCTCCGCGTCGTCCAGGCTGCGGTAACCGAGCGCCTCGGCTTCCCGCAGTGACACCACCGCGCGGGTATTCTTCGACACGCCCCAAATCACTCGAAAGCCAGGGCTTTCCGCGCTCACGCAGGCTTCGAACAGTCGCGCGCAGTCATCGGGTGACAGCCACATCGACAGTCCCCGAACATCATTCGGCCGCTCGAAGCACGACCCGATCCGAACGCAGATCACGTCCATACCGAACCGCGAATGGTAGAGACTGCCGAGCGCCTCGATCGCCGCCTTGCTGAACCCGTAATAGGTATCGGGTCGCGGGGGTGCCTCTCCCGCAATGAGATTCGGGTCCGTCTCGACAGCCCGGTACCCCACCGCATGATTGCTCGACGCCAGCACGATTCGCGAGACGCCCGCCTGCCGCGCGGCCTCCAGAACGGTATGCGTCCCATCGACATTCACCGCGAGCACCCGCTCCCAGCTGTCCTCGCGACTGATCCCGCCGAGATGGATGATCGCGTCCACATCCCGGCAGGCGGCCACCATGGTGTCGGCGTCGGTGAGCGATCCGGTGACGATCTCGACCCGCTCATCCGTTGTGGGAGCGGGGAGTTCGGTCAGGTCCAGCAGTCGCAGAACGCGGTCGGGGTGACGTAGTCGCGGCCGCATCAGCGTGCCGATGCCACCGCCCGCGCCGGTGATCAGAATCCGAGCCATGTGTCCTCCTGTGTGCACCGGCGAGTGTGGGATGGATCACTCGCCGTGCGACGTGTCAGAAGGCTAAGGCGCTGGACTGATACGTGTCCAACACCCTTTCGATATCGACTGATGCCAGTCGAGCATCAGTGTCTGCTCTGAAAATAAAGCTGGGTGGGCGGCCATCGGCCAACCCACCCAACCCGCCCGAGAAGCTGGCGTCAGTGCCCCTCGGAAATCCTCAGACGACCTCGGCCGTATCCGCCGAACCCGTGCGCTCCAGCTTGGAATGCGTCCGTGAGTACGTGAAGTACACGACAAGCCCGACCACCAGCCACACCACGAACCGCACCCAGGTCTGCCACGGCAGCGACCAGATGAGATACAGCGAGAAGCCGATGCCGATCAGCGGGACCACCGGCATGAACGGCAGCTTGAACTCGCGCGGCTCGTCAGGCCTGGTGCGCCGCAACACGATTACCGCGACCGAGACCACGATGAAGGCCATCAGGATGCCGATATTGGTCAGCTCGGCGACCACGGTGATATCGAGCAGACCGGCCATCAACGCGGCACCGATGCCGACGATCCAGGTCACCCTGGTCGGCACCTTCCGCACCGGGTGCGTCTTGGCGAACCACTCCGGCAGCAGCCCGTCGCGGCTCATCGCGTACCAGACGCGGGTCACGCCGAGCATGAACGTGAGCACCACGGTGACGATGCCGACGATCGCGCCGATCGCGATGATGTTCGCGATGCCAGGCATGCCAACGGATTCGAACGCGGTGGAGAACCCGCTCGTCGGGCTGATCTCGCTGTACTTCTGCATGCCGGTCAGCACGAGCGTGGCAAGCACGTACAGCACCATCGCGATGGCAAGCGAGTAGAGGATGGCCTTCGGCAGATGCTTCTTGCCGTCGGTCGATTCCTCGGCGGCCGTGCTCATCGCGTCGTAGCCGAACACGGCGAAGAACACGGTGGCCGCGCCGGTCCACACCGCGCCGGTGCCGAACGGGAAGTACGGCGTGTAGTTCGAGCTGTCGATGTGGAAGACGCCGAGCACCACGATCAGCACGACCAGGGCCACCTTGATGCCCACCGCGATGGTCTCGAACCGGCCGACGCTCTTGATGCCGCGCGAGAGCAGCCACGCCGTGCCGAGACAGAACAGCATCGCGAAAACGTCGACCACATGGCCTGATCCGGTGCCGTGCGCGCCCATCATCCAGTCCGGCAGCGAGATATCCACCTGCCCGAGCAGGAAGCGGAAGTAGCCGGACACGCCGATCGCGACCACCGCCGCCACCGCGATGTACTCCAGCAGCAGATCCCAGCCGATGAACCAGCCCGCGATCTCGCCGAGCGAGACGTAACCGTAGGTGTATGCCGAACCAGCCTTCGGCACCATCCCGGCGAACTCGGCATAGCAGAGCGCCGCGGCCGCGCTGGCGACACCGGCGATCAGGAACGAGATCAGCACCGCCGGTCCGGTGACCTTGTGCGCTACCGCACCGGCCAGGGTGAAGATGCCCGCGCCGATGATGCCGCCGACGCCGATCGCCGTGAGCTGCCACAGGCCGAGCGACCGCGACAACTGCTCATCGGCAGGTCCCTCGTCGTCGACCTGCCCCATGGGTTTACGGCGCAGCATCTGGATGCGCAACTCCGCGATGGACATGTGGTTCCTTTCGTCCTCCGCGTCACGCGACGATGCGTAACGCAGATCACACTTCGAGCTGTGGTTACTAAATACGACCACAGCGCGAGTGTGATCGGCGAGTTGGCCAAATAAAGTTCAGGCTGGTTGGCCAACCGGACGGGGACGCCGTTAGCGCTGACTACCGGGTTTCAGCGAACGCAGGAAGAACGCGACATTGGCCGGACGCTCCGCCAGCCTGCGCATGAAGTAGCCGTACCACTGGTCGCCGTAGGGCACGTAGACCCGCAGATGGTTGCGCTCGTCGACCAGCCTGCGCTGCTCCGCGTCGCGGATGCCGTACAGCATCTGGAACTCGAACTCGTCGGGCTTGCGATGCGTCGTCTCGACACACCGCTGCGCGGCCTCGATGAGCGCCGGATCGTGGGTCGCGACCATCGGGTAGCCGTCGCCGAGCATCAGCACCCGCAGGCAGCGCAGATAGGACGCGTCGACCTCGGATCGACCCTGATACGCGACGGACGCCGGTTCCTTGTACGCGCCCTTGCACAACCGGATGCGCGATCCGTAGCCCGACATGTCCCGGCAGTCGCCCTCGGTGCGGCGCAGGTACGCCTGCAACACGGTGCCGAGGCTGGGGAAGTCGGCGCGCAGTTCGCGCACGATGGCCAGGGTGGAGTCGGTGGTCGTGTGGTCCTCGGCGTCGATGTTCACCCAGACCCCGGCCTCGGCCGCCGCCGCGCAGATCCGGTGCGCGTGCTCGAGTGCGATCGCGTGACCGTCCCGAGGCAGGGACTGGCCGAGCGCCGACAGCTTAAGCGAAACCTCCAGCGGCCGAACAGATTCCGTCTCCGCCCGAACATTAAGCTGAGCCAGCGCGGACAGCATGTGCAGGTAGTGCGTGACGGTGGTGCGGGCCTGCTCGATCTCGGTGGTGTCCTCGCCGAGGTAGTCGATGGTGACATACCGGCCGGAGCCGAGCAGGGCTTCGACGGCGGCCACCGCCTGATCCGCGGAGTCACCGGCGACGAACCGGTCGACCAGTTTCTTGGTCGTCGGCATCCTGGTGATGGTGCGTTCCATGCGCGGCGAGCGCGACGCGGCCAGCATGGCGGGCCGCAGCAGAGCGGAGAAGGCCATCAGAGCTCCTGGTGCGGGTAGCGGTGATCGGTCGCCGGGACGAACGTTTCCTTGATGGTGCGGGCGGAGGTCCAGCGCAGCAGGTTCTGTGCCGAGCCTGCCTTGTCGTTGGTGCCCGAGGCGCGCGACCCGCCGAACGGCTGCTGCCCGACGACCGCGCCGGTGGGCTTGTCGTTGATGTAGAAGTTGCCCGCGGCGAAGCGCAGGCCCTCGGTCGCCTTGGCGATCGCGGTGCGGTCGTCGGCGATGATCGCACCGGTCAGCGCGTAGGGCGAGCCCTTGTCGACCAGGTCGAGGGTCTGTTCGAAGGAGCCGCGGACCGAGTCGTCGTAGACGTGCACGGACAGGATCGGGCCGAAGTACTCGGTGCTGAACGCCTCGTCGGTCGGATCCTCGCCGAGCAGCACGGTCGGGTCGACGAAGTAGCCGACCGAATCGTCGGCGTGCCCGCCGGCGGCGATCGACAGACTCGGCGTCGCCTTCGCACGGGCGATGGCCTCGGCGTTCTTGTCGAACGCGCGCTTGTCGATCAGCGCGCCACCGTAGTTGCTGAAGTCGGTGACATCGCCGTAGCTCAGCGTGGCCACCTTGTCGACGAACTCGCGACCCATCTTGGCCCACACCGACTTCGGGATGAACGCGCGCGAGGCGGCCGAGCACTTCTGGCCCTGGTAGTCGAACGCGCCGCGAATCAGCGCCGTCGTCAGTACCTCAGGGTCGGCCGAGCTGTGCGCGACGACGAAGTCCTTGCCGCCGGTCTCGCCGACCAGCCGAGGGTAGGAGTTGTAGTCGGCGATGTTCGCCGCGACCGAACGCCACAGGTGCTGGAACGTCGCCGTGGAACCGGTGAAGTGGATGCCCGCCAGTCGGCGGTCGGCCAGCGCCACATCCGAGACCTTGGGTCCCGCACCGTTCACCAGGTTGATCACGCCGGGCGGCAGACCGGCCGCTTCAAGGAGTTTCATCGTCCAGTACGCGGCGACCGACTGGGTCATCGCCGGCTTCCAGACCACGGTGTTGCCCATCAGCGCGGGCGCGGTCGGCAGGTTGCCCGCGATGGCGGTGAAGTTGAACGGGGTGATCGCGTAGACGAAGCCGTCCAGCGGCCGGTATTCGACCTTGTTCCACACGCCGGGGGAGGAGATCGGCTGATCGGTCAGGATCTGCCGCGCGAAATGCACGTTGAACCGCCAGAAGTCGACAAGCTCGCACGGGCTGTCGATCTCGGCCTGGTACGCGGTCTTCGACTGTCCGAGCATCGTTGCGGCGGCGATGGTTTCGCGCCACGGACCGGCCAGCAGGTCGGCGGCGCGCAAGAACACCGCGGCCCGATCCTCGAACGACAGTGCCCGCCACGCGGGTGCCGCCGCGGTGGCCGCGTTGATCGCGTCCTGCACGTCGCTCGGCTTCGCGGTGGTGAGTGTGCCGAGCGTGGCGGCATGCCGGTGCGGCTGCACGACCTTGATGGTCTTGCCCGAACTGCGCCGGTGCTCGCCCGCGATAACGTGGTGCACCTCGGTCGGGGTCGCGCCGAGCTCGGCCAGTTTCGCCTGCAACCGTGTACGTTCCGCACTACCGGGTGCGAACGTGCCGACCGGTTCGTTGACCGGCCGCGGTGTGGACACGACGGCGTCCATAGTTCCTCCTGTGGATATGGCGATACTGAGGTCAGCCGAAGTCAACACCGGAAAAGTGCCCGGGAAATGGGCTAAAAGGACAAAGATGGGATGAGTGTGTTGTCGAGTTGGCCGAAAGGCGTAGTCGTGGCTGTTGATAGTGGGCTTGTTGCCGCGGACATCGACCTGTTCGGTTTGGCGCAGATCGTTGCGCAGAACGCGGGTGGCATGGTGTCGATCGAAGACCCGCAGTCTCATGTGCTGGCCTATTCCGCCTCGGATGAGGCGGCCGACCAGATGCGGGTGATGTCGATTCTGGGTAGGGAGGGGCCGCGCGAGTATCTGGCGGTGCTGCGCAAGTGGGGCGTGTTCGACCGGCTGCGACGGACCGACGAGGTCATCGATGTGCCGGAGCACGAGGGGTTGAACATCAAGCGCAGGCTCGCGGTGAGCGTGCGGCATCCCGCAGATGGGGCCGCTCGGGCGCCGAGGGTGCTCGGCACGATCTGGTTGCAGCAGGGGGATCGGCCGTTCAAGCCGGACGCGCCGGAGATCCTGCGCGGGGCATCGGCCATCGCGGCTCGGCTCATCTCGCGCAGTCTTGACGCGCCGTCCACCGAGGCGTTGCTCGTGCAGCGGCTGTTCGGTGAGGGTGGGTCTGTTGATGTCGCGTCGGTGGTGAGTGCGTTGAACTTGCCGTTGACCGGTCCGGCGGCCGTGGTCGGCTTCGCGCTCACCGCTACCGAAACTGCTTCTGCCACTGAGCCTTCCGCGTTGGGGAACATGCTTCGGCTGCGCGCCAGTTCATTTCGCAATGACTCGGTGACGGCCGCGCTCGGTGACCGCGTTTATGTCCTGTTGCCGAGTTATAAAGCCGCGCATGCCGTTACCGCCTGGACTCGCCAGCTCGTCGAGCAGCTGGAATCCAAACGCGCGCTGGCACTTCGAGCGGCGATCGCCTGTCCCGTGCCCGACCTGAGCAGTGTCGCCGACGCCAGGCGTGAGGTCGATCGGGTCCTCGACAGTACGATCGCGACGTATCCGCGCGGCCGGGTCACCACGCTCGCCGAATCTCGGACCGCCGTGCTACTCGGCGAAATCCTCGACCTCGTCGGCACCCGACCCGAACTGCACGACCTGCGCCTGCGCACCCTGTCCGACTACGACCACAAGCATTCCTCGAGTCTGCGCGAGAGCGTCGATACCTACCTGCGCGAACACGGCGATGTACGCAACGCCGCCACCGCTCTCCAGGTTCACCCGAACACGTTGCGCTACCGCATCCGTCGCGTCGAAGAGATCCTCCGCATCGATCTCACCGACCCCGCCGACCGCCTCCTACTGGAGATCCAGCTCGCACTGCACCGGCGTGAGCACGGTCGCGAGGGCGGACCCCGCTAGCATTTTCCCGTTGCGGCGTCGCGGATTCCGGCGATGGTCGATTGCCGGTCCACCTCGCTGAGGGTTGGCCATTGCGCCGACTGCTGGAGCATCGAAATGGAGTCCTCCGCAGTCTTGTTCGCCGACTCCGCACTGACCTCCTTCAACTTGCTCAGCACCGGCAGGTAGTCCTGGCACGACTTCCCGCGCACCGCGGGATTCAACGCGGTGGTCGGCGCCGCCCCCGTACTCGCCGCCGAGCTACACCCCGACAGTGCCACCACAGCCCCAATGACCAGCAAGGCAATGCGTTTCATCACGTTCTCCTCATCAGAATGGGGAGACCCTACCCGCCCCCACCACCCCCGTCCACGCAAACCGATCCATGCCTCCTGCCCGCGCCCCGCCCGCGCACATCGGCCCCGCCGCCGACAAACCGAAACCATGCGTATCGGGCGCTACACCTCGCTGTCAGCTCGCAGATCTTCCATTGCTGCGGAGATGATCGCTCGTGCGTCCGACCGCGCACCGCTTGCGTCGTCAGTATCGGCAAGTCGCCTGCCGGTCAGTCCGGCGTCCTTGCGAAGGTCACGTAGACGTGCGCCGAAGGCTTCGCTTGCCTCCTTCGCTGTAGCGCTCACGCCGAGCCAGGTTCCCCAATCGACTGGGGAGCGCAGGGTGACGTGCTTCGTGCCATGCTCCACACGGTGTTCGGAATTCAAGCTGTAGTCGGAGAGTGGTGGCGGGCGGCGCGAACGATGCGAAGATCCGGGCCGATTACCGGATCGTTGGTGGTTGTGGCCGGGTTGCTGATTTCGGGGTCGGCGGCGCAGACCGCGGCGCGGCCGGACACGCCCGAGAACCGGTCGGCGTTGTCGATCAGCCTGCCTGATCCGACGAGCGACCAATCGGCGGATCTTGTTCCGGCGGTGCCGAATACGACCGATAGTGCCGCGCCTGGGGGGTCGAGCACGCCCGGGGGAGACACGACCGCACTTGACCCGCCGATCGTGCCGTTGGATTCCACACCTGCGGAGCCGTCGGACTCCACCCCGCCAGCGGGGCCATCGGACACCGCGCCCATCGCAGAGCCGTTGGACTCCACGCCGGTAGCAGACCCGCCGACCACAACTGATCCGTCGACCACAACTGATCCGCCGATCACGACAGACCCATCGATCACTACAGACCCGCTGACTCCAACGACCACGACGGACCCGCCGACCATCACGACCACGACGGATCTGCCGACGCCTACATCCACGACGGATTTGCCGACCCCCTCGTCCGCAACGCAGCCACCCCAGATCGAGGTATCGATCGAGGTGACGATCGATATCGGGGGCCGCTCGCCGCGTCCATGCGCGACGGTCTGTCCATCGCCATCGCCATCGCCATCGCCATCGCCATCGCCATCGCCATCGCCATCGCCATCGCCATCGCCATCGCCAGTACCTTGTGGAACCACGCCAACACCGACCAGCAGCCAGCGACCGACCACATCGGTCTCGCCGACGACCTCCACCACCCCACCCCGAACATCCACCCCGACAACAGTTTCCACCTCGAAACCACCAAGCTCAACCACGCCGCCGCCGCGCCCATCCGTAACTTGCCGACCAACAACGGTGCCGCCCTTGAACCAGCGCCCGACAACATCACCTCCGGCAACAGCCTCCACCCCGACCCGAACACCCACCCCGAGCCCCACCCGGCCAACTCAAACAACCTCGCCGTCAGCGCAACCCACTCCGCGCCGCTGAACAGCCGCCGACCTTGCAGGTGGAAAGAGAACGCCGAAACCGACCACCCGCCGCGGATTCCCGGCGCGACGGGCAGTGCGCGCAGGGGGCGAGGAACGGGGGTACAGACCATGTCTGCGGTCTTAGAGGGGTGTTGACCAGCCGGTTTCGGCTGAGGACAACTCTCGTCGCACCTACCAACGGTTCGCTAACGACGGACCAACGGCCGAGTCTCAGCCCAGCGATTCCGGCGGCACAACCGTGAAAGTCAGCTCGTAGTCACCGATTCGGATCACCGCACCGTCGTTCAGCACGTCGGCATCGACAATGCGCATCCCGTCGACGAAAACACCGTTCGACGACATCAAATCCTTGATGAGATAAGTGATCCCGTTGTGCAGGATCGCCGCATGATGGCGGCTGACCTTGCCGTGTTCGAGCACGATGTCGTTGTCGGGCAGGCGTCCGATGCGGGTGCTGGTGTTCGTGATGGTGTAGGTCATGCCGGAGCGCTCCCGCAGCAATGCCATGTGCGCGCCGGAACCCTGGTCGACGATGGTCGTCGCACCGATCGAGGCCGCGGCGGCCAGCGCGCGGCCGTTGAGGGGATCCTGGCGCAGGATGCGCGCCTCCAACTCGCGGATGGGCGGGCTCGGATCGATGCCGAGTTCGGCGGCGAGGGTGGCGCGCAGTCGCCGGGTCGCGTCGAGCGCGTCGGACTGGCGGCCGTCCAGGTACAGGGCGGTGATCAGCTGTTCCCAGAGTGGTTCGCGCAGTGGGTATTCGCCGACGAGCAGCGCGAGTTCGGACACCACGGCCGCGGCGCGTCCCTGCGCGATATGGGCCTCGGCGCGCGCCTCGATGGCGCCGAGGCGGTCGTCGTCGAGCACGGTGGCGTAGGCGTCGGCGAAACCGAGCCCGCGCAGGTCGGCGAGCACCGGCCCGCGCCACTGGCCGAGCGCACTGGACAGCAACTCGCTGGCCGTCCGGAATTGCCCTGTGCTCAGCGCCCGCAACCCGGCGTCCTTGCGCACCCGGAACCGTTGTACGTCGCTGGCACCGTCGGCCACCGTGACCCGATAGCCGGGACCGACCTGCGCCAGCATCGTCCGCGCGTCGATGCCGTTGTCCCGCAATGGTTTACGCAGATTGGAGACGATCGTGTGCAGGCTGACCCTGATATCGGGCGGCGGGTTGTCCTCCCACACCGCCTGCGCCAGCGCCTCCACCGATACCGGCCGATTCGCGTTGATCACCAGATACGCCAGTACCGCCCGCTGTTTCGGCCCGCCGAGCGCCTGCCCGACACCGTCGACGGTCAGCTCCACCGCACCGAGCACGCCGAACTGCGCGCGAACCTCGGGCATTGCGGAAACTCCTCACGACAGCATCGACACCTCATCCGTGAGCCTACCCAGCGCGCTGATCGTCGCGGCAGACGAGCGGGGGTCGCGCGTGCCGAAGCCGTGTCGTCGGCGGCATTGTCGCTGGCCGACAACGTTTTCCAGCCGCTGACGGCGAGTCGGGGCTTGCCCTGCCCGGTCCGATCGGGGATGCTGGATGGTCACGGCAATCGACTTAGCACACTCCGCCGCTGGACCAGGGCGAGTTCACCCGCCCGCAACGGTCCCGGCAACATCCGTGCGATCGCGGTTCATCCGGGGTTACCCGACGCGGCCTACCTTTCGGGGTACGCGGAAAAGGAGCCGGCGGCATGGAGTTCCGACATCTGGTTTCATTCATCACAATTGCCGAAGAGCTGCATTTCGGCCGCGCAGCGCAGCGCTTGCATCTCACGCAGCCCAGTCTCAGTGCCCAGCTACAGAAGCTGGAGAAGTCGCTAGGCGTGCAACTGGTCGCACGCAACTCGCACGAGGTCAAATTGACCCCGGCGGGACGGGAATTCGAGAGTCAAGCCCGGATCATCGTCGCTCAGATGGACCGGGCCGCCCAGGTCGCCAAGGCGACCGCGGAGGGGCGGGCGGGCGCCCTCAACATCGGTTACAACCTTCCGGCCAGCAGACATGTGCTGCCGGACGCCCTGACCAAGATGACCGAGCAGCACCCAGACATCGTGGTGTCGCTGTGGGAGAAACGCACCGGGCCACAGCTCACCGCGCTCTCCGACGGCTCGCTCGACCTTGCACTGGTGTACGGCCATCCGAGCACCACCGATTTCCGGTATCGGCGTCTGCTGCACCGGGTTCCGCTGGTGGCGGTGGTCGGCAGGCGGCACAGGTGGGCCGACCGGCCCGGCGTGCCGTTCGCCGAATTGGAGGGCCAGGAGTGTGTGCTGTTCGCCCGCGAACAGTGTCCGGCCATGTACGACTCGATCTTCCGCGCGGCGGCCGATACCAGGATCACGCTGTCGGTCGCGCAGACCGCGGACGATCCCGGCGCGACCGCGCACATGGTTTCGGTGCGGCCGCTGGTGGGTTTCGCCTCGCTGCCGCGCGCGATTTCGATGGGTATGGGTGCGCCGGGCAGTAGTTCGGTGGCGGTCAAATTGCTCGATCCGGTGCCGACTTTGGATTTGTACGCGGTGTGGCGTGCGGACGAGACGAATCCGGCGGTATCGCTTTTCCTGGAGTGCGTTGAATCGCCTGAGCCGGCACGCATCGATATTGCCCGCGCGGTGTCGGCCTAGTCCCTTCGATAGGCCATGACATTCGCGCGGTAGGAACCGCGATATCGAACGGACCGTAATTCGGTGTCGGCGACCAGAATTCGACACTGTGAACCTAGTTTCTGTCACCGCGGTGTCAAGCACCGAGAATGGAATCGATCTCCCGGACGACGCGAGTTTGTACTCGGTGATTTCCGGGGCGGCCGCGCGACACCCGCAACGGCTTTCGCTGTGCGGTGCGGACGGAACGCAACTCACCTGTGCCGACGTCGACCGCCAGGCCATGGCACTCGCCTCGGCGCTGGCGGCGCGCGGGGTCGCGGCGGGGGATCGGGTCGCGATCCTCGGCCGCACCAGTCTGGAATGGGCGCTGCTGGATTGCGCGCTGCTCGCCCTCGGCGCGGTGGTGGTTCCGGTATATCCGACCTCATCGCACTCGCAGATCGAGCACATCCTGAGCGACAGCGGCAGTGCGTATTTCGCCGCTGAGGACGAGGCGGATGCCGAGCGCCTGACGGCGGCGGGCGCGGGGGAGGTGTGGACGTTCGCCCAGCTCGCCACCTGGGCGGGCGGCGAGGTCGACCCCGCCATCACCGACCGCGTCGCGGCGGTACGCGCCGAGGACGTGGCCATGATCGTCTACACCAGCGGCACCACCGGAGTTTCCAAGGGCTGCTTGATCACTCACCGCAACATGTTCGTCTCCTCGGTTAACACGGTGCGCCAGTGCGGCGCGATGTTCGACGGGACGACCGTGCTCGCCCTGCCGCTGTCGCACGTGTTCGGCCAGACCATCCTGTTCGCGTGCCTGGCGGGCGGCAGCCGCACCCATCTGCTGCCCGGCATTCCCGATCTGGTGCCGGTGTTGCCGATGCTGCGCCCGACCTTCCTCGCGCTGATTCCGTTCGGGCTGGAGAAGATTCGCAAGTACTGCCGCACCATGCTGTCCGGCACCGAGGAGCAGGATGCGGTGGCGCGCGGGCTGGAACTGCTTGGCGCGCAGGGTAGTCCGGAACCTTCGGCGCATCCGGTGGCGGCCGCGCTCGGCGGTCGGCTGCGCTATGTCATCTCCGGCGGTGCGTCCCTTGATGATTCGACGACGGGCTTCTTCGCCGGGTTCGGCGTGGTGCTGCTGAACTGTTACGGGCTCACCGAGGCCGCGACCGCGGTGACGGTCAGCGCGCCGGAGACGAATCGTCTTGGCACCGTGGGCAGACCGATCCCCGGTACATCGGTGGCGATCGCGGACATCGACGGCGAGGTGCTCGTCGGCGGCCCGCACGTTTCGCCCGGCTACTGGGGCGCCGCCGCCGATCAATCCGTCGTCGACGCCGAAGGTTGGTTGCGCACCGGCGATATCGGTGAACTCGACGCCGACGGCTACCTGCGCATCACCGGCCGCAAGAAGGAAATCCTGGTGACCTCCGGCGGCAAGAACGTCGCGCCGGCGCCCCTGGAAGACCGGGTGCGGCTGCATCCGCTGGTGAGCAACTGCATGGTCGTCGGGGACGGACGCGACTTCGTCACCGCGCTGGTGACCCTGGATCCGATTCAGGTGCGGCGCTGGCGTGACGGCGCCCCCGACGATGATCTGACGGCCGCCATCCAGGCCGCGGTCGACGACGCGAATTCGCTTGTCTCCAGGCCAGAGTCGATTCGCGCATTCCGAATCGTCGCCGGTGATTTCACCGTCGAGGACGGATTGTTGACCTCGTCCCGGAAATTGCGAAGGGCCGCCATCGCGACGGCATATGCGGCGGATATCGACGATCTCTATCGGGCCCGCCAGCCCGCGCTATAGACCGCTGTCTGCCCGCTACTCGGTCCGGCCCGGACTGCGTAGATAGGCCACGCCAATCGCCCGATGAATTACGGCTGCCCCCGGTGGTTCGCACCCCGTGACGGCCACAGACTCAATTCAGTATTCGACTACCGGAAAGTGATGCGAACATGTACGACGTCATCGTTGTCGGAACTCGGGTCGCGGGTTCTCCGCTGGCCATGCTGCTCGCCAGGAAGGGCTACCGTGTCCTCGCGGTGGACCGCGCCACCTTTCCAAGCGACACCCCCTCGACCCACTACATCCACCAGGCCGGGCTAGGCCTGCTGCAGTCGTGGGGACTGCTCGACCAGGTCGTCGCCTCGGGCGCCCCGGCGATCCGCCACCTGAACTTCTCCTACACCGACATCGTCATCAAGGGCTTCGCCGATGTGTCGGCCGACGGCATCGACGCCGTGTACTGCCCGCGCCGCACCGTGCTGGACAAGATCCTGGTCGACGCGGCGGGTAACGCCGGTGTCGAGGTGATCAACGGATTCACCGTCACCGAGCTGGTTTTCGACGGCGACCAGGTTGTCGGTATCCGGGGTCAGGTCGGCGACGGCGCCGAGCAGGAGTTCCGCGCCGCGCTGGTGATCGGCGCGGACGGCGCGAACTCGACGGTCGCCAAGGCGGTCGGTGCCGAGGTGTACGAGGGGTCCCCGGCGGCGTGCTTCATCTACTACTCCTACTACGACGGCCTCGACTGGGGCATGCAGCACCGCACCGGTTTCGGTGAGCAGCAGTTCGCGGCGTGGCCGACCAATGACGGTCTGCAGCTGGTCGCGGTGATGCGCAAGCGGGATCGCTTCCGCGAGTTCCGCACCGACCCCGACGCCGGTGTGCAGGAGATCGTCTCCCAGATCGACCCGGAACTCGGTGCGCGCCTGCGGGATACGGGCAAGCGGGTCGAGCAGTTCCGGCCGATGCTGTACCCGGACAACTACCGCCGCCGCTCCTTCGGCCCCGGCTGGGCGCTCGTCGGTGACGCTGGCTACCACAAGGATCCGTTCACCGGCTGGGGCATCACCGACGCCTTCAAGTACGCGCAGCTGCTGTCGGATCTGGTGCACGAGGGCCTGTCCGGCGTGCGGCCGATGGGCGAGGTACTCGCCGAGTACCAGCGCGAGCGCGACCTGCAGAGCGCGAGCACTTATGAACTGACGCAGAGCATTTCGGAACTGTCGCTGACGCCGTACTACGACTCGGTGTTCCGGGCCACCAGCTATGACGCGGAGTACACGAAGGGCTTCTTCGGCCTGATCGCCGGAATCTACTCCCCGGACAAGTACTTCGGTGAGCAGGAGCTGGCCGACCTGTACGAGAAGGTCGACTTCCCGGCGGCGGCACGGCATGTCACCAAGGCTGGGGTCTCCGCATGAGTGTCCCGGGCCTGACGGCATTGGGGGACAGCTTTGTCGAGGGCCGCGGCGACGCCGCGGCCGGGGGCGGCTACCGCGGCTGGGTGCCGCGACTCGGTGGCCAGCTCGGCCTGCGGCCCGCCGCGGTACGTAACTTCGGCGTGCACGGCGCGACCACGACGGTCGTGGTGGAACAGCAGTTGCGCAGGGCGGTTTCGGCTCGCGCCGGACTCTTCGGTGTCGTCGTCGGGGTGAACGATCTTGTCAGCGACTTCGACGCCGCGCGTTTCGAACGCAACCTGACCACCGTCTTCGAGACGTTACGAGCCAGTGGCGCAACGGTGTTCGCCGCGAGCTACCCGGATATCCCCGCGCGGCTCCCGGTGCCGGACAGTTTCCGTGCGCTGCTGCGGGAACGCTTCGACTTCGCCAACGCGGTACTCACCGAGGTCACCGCCGACACCGGCACGCTGCTGCTCGATATCGCCACCGAGCCGGACTGGGCGCTGCCCGAGGTGTGGACCGCCGACGGCCTGCACCCGAGCTCGCTCGGCCATCACATGTTCGCCGCGGGCGCGGCCGAGCTCATCGCGTCGCGCACCGCGACCACCGTCGCCGCCT
The DNA here is from genome assembly GCF_045040275.1 of Nocardia sp. NBC_01499. Taxonomy (NCBI): domain Bacteria; kingdom Bacillati; phylum Actinomycetota; class Actinomycetes; order Mycobacteriales; family Nocardiaceae; genus Nocardia; species Nocardia sp. NBC_01499. The sequence continues at coordinate 10,056,611 of NZ_CP109426.1, forward strand.
GATCTTTCTCCATCCGGTTCGAGAGGAACTTTCGTGACAGACGACAGACGCCTGGCGCGCAACCCGATCGCCATTGTCGGGATGTCCGGGCTGCTGCCCAACGCGCACAACCATCGTGAGTACTGGCAGAACATCGTCGACGGCGTCGACTGCACCACCGAGGTGCCGGCGTCGCGATGGAGCCTCGACGACTACTTCGACGCCGATCAGGACGCACCGGACAAGACGTACTCGCGTCGCGGCGCGTTCCTGCCTGATATCGAGTTCGACCCGCTGGAATTCGGGCTGCCGCCGAACCAGCTCGAGGTGACGAGCACCATGCAGACGCTGAGCCTCGGCGTTGCCCGCGATCTGCTCATCGACGCCGGTGCGGTGGATGCCACCTGGTACGACCCCGGCCGCACCGGCGTGGTGCTCGGCACCACCGGGCCGGTGCCGCTGATGCATCCGCTGGCCGCGCGGCTGTCGACGCCGGTGCTGAAGGAAGCGGCGCGCTCGGTCGGGCTCTCCGATACCGACGCGGACGCGATCGCGGACAAGTTCGTCGCCGCGTTCGCGCCGTGGGAGGCGAATTCGTTCCCCGGCCTGCTCGCCAACATCACCGCGGGCCGGGTGGCGAACCGGTTGGGTCTCGGCGGCATCAACTGCACCGTCGACGCGGCGTGCGCGGCGTCGCTGGCCGCACTGCGGACGGCGATCGCCGAGCTGCAGGACGGCCGGGCCGACATGATGATCACCGGTGGCGTCGATACCGAGAACACCATCTTCATCTATATGTGTTTCAGCAAGGTCGGCGCGCTGTCGTCGAGCGGGCAGATCAGTCCGTTCGCCGCCGACGCCAACGGCACCCTGCTCGGCGAGGGCATCACGATGCTCGCGTTGCGCAGGCTGGAAGACGCACGGCGCGATGGCAATCGGATCTACGCCGTCATCCGCGGCCTCGGCTCGTCCAGTGACGGGCGGGCCAAGAGCATCTACGCGCCGCGGGCCAGCGGGCAGCGGGTCGCGCTTGATCGCGCCTACGCCGACGCGGAGTGCTCGCCCGCCGATGTCGCGCTGATCGAGGCGCACGCCACCGGCACACCGGTGGGGGACAAGACCGAGCTGACCGCGCTGAAAGGGCTGCTGTCGGACGCGACTTCGGAGCCGAAGTTCGCCGCGCTGGGCAGCGTTAAATCGCAGATCGGGCACACCAAGGGTGCCGCGGGCACGGCGAGCCTGATGAAGCTCGCGTTCGCACTGCATCAGAAGGTGTTGCCCGGCACCATCAATGTGTCGGCGCCCAACGCGGAAATAGCCCCCGACGATGCGCCGTACTACGTGAATACGCGCACCCGGCCGTGGATCCGTGATCCGCAGCGTCCGATTCGCCGGGCCGCGGCGTCGGCATTCGGGTTCGGCGGCACCAACTTTCACGTGGTCCTGGAAGAGGCCGATTCGTCCCGCCACGAGCCGGTGCTGCATCGGACCGCGCGGGCACACCTGTGGCACGCACCCGATGTCGCCGCACTGGTCGACGCGGTACGCAGTGCCGATCCGGTGGACGGTGGCGACATCCCAGAAGGCCACGCGCGCATCGGATTCGTGTCGGTGGACGACGAGAATACCGAGCACCTGCGGACTCTCGCCGTCGATGAGCTGGTGCGCAGGCCGGACGCAGCGGTGTGGGATCACCCCGAAGGCGTGTACTTCCGGGCCGCCGCGCTGCCGGACCGCAAGGTCGGCGCGTTGTTCGCCGGGCAGGGCAGCCAGTACGTCGACATGGGACTCGATGCGGCACTGAACAATCCGACGGTCGGCGCGGCCTTCGACGCGGCCAACATCGCGTTCACCGATGCGCCGGTACGGGTGTCGTCGGTGGTCTTTCCGCCGCCCGCCTTCGATGAGGAGACCGCGCGGCAGCAGGAAGCCGCTTTGCGCCGCACCGAATTCGCGCAGCCCGCGATCGGCGCGCTGGCGGCGGGACAGTTCAAGACGCTGACCGGGTACGGCTTCCGCGCCGACGGCTACCTCGGGCACAGCTTCGGTGAACTGACCGCGCTGTGGGCTTCCGGTGCCATCGGCACCGAGGAGTTCTTCGCACTGGCCAGGGCGCGCGGTGTGGCGATGACGCCGGAGGACGGTGTCGAAGCGGGCACCATGGTGTCGCTCGGTGCCGCCAGGGAGACCGCCGAGGAACTGCTCGACGGCATCGACGACGTGTGGATCTGCAACCACAACGCGCCCGATCAGGTCGTCATCGGCGGCGGGACCGATGGCGTCGCCGCGGTGGTCGCGCGCAGTGCCGAGCGCGGCGTTGCCACCCGGGCGCTGCCGGTGTCCGGTGCCTTCCATACGCCGTATGTCGCGCACGCGGTGTCGGCGTTCGCGCAAGCTACCGCGACAGTATCGATCGGCGAGCCGGACGCACCCGTCTACGCGAACACGCCGGACGCGCACTACGGCAGTGATGTCGCGGCCAACCGGGATCTGCTCACCGAACAGCTCAGCAAGCCGGTCGAATTCGCGTCGGCAGTGACGGCGATGCGCGCGGCGGGCTGCACGGTGTTCGTGGAGTTCGGTCCCAAGCAGGTGCTGACCTCGCTGGTGCGGCGCACCCTCGGCGACGACGTCGTCGCCATCCCCACCGATTCGGGTCCGATCGGTAACAGCGATCTCGCACTGGCGCGGGCCGCCGTCCGGCTGGCCGTGCTCGGCTTCGGCCTGCGTGACATCAACCGGCATGCCGCCCCGGTCTCGGTGCGGCACAAGCCGAGTCGCGCGATGACCGTGACGATGTCGGCACCCGAATACGTGCCCGAGAGTCGGCGCACGTCCTATGCCGCCGCGCTCGACGACGGATACCGCGTGAGCCTGGCGGCACCCGTGTCAGTGCCTGTCGACACCGTGGTCGATCACCAGCCCGAAATAGCGGCCGTGGCCCCACCTTTCACCGAAGCAACGGAGACCACCGTGTATCAACCCAAGCAGTCCTACGACCCAGGAGCGGATGCGCTGGACAGCGCGCTCGCGCAGCACCTGCAGACACACCGCCAATTCCTCGACGGACAGCTGGATATGGCCCGCGGGCTCGCGGGTGTCCTCGGTGCCGGGTCGCTCGATGACGCGATGGTGCGGGCGATCGAGGCCGTCAAGGATCACGGTGTCGCGATCAGCGAAAGCCATTCGCGGGCAAGTGATGTGCTCGCGCAGCTGGCCGAGCTGGAAAGTGGTTTCGCGCCCGCGGCCCGGGCGGCGGCTCCGGTCGCTCGTCGGGTGGAGTCCGCACGACAGCCCGCGCTCGAGCCGGCGCCCGAGCGTCGGCCGCTGACCACCGCGCCGGTCGTCGACGATCGTCAGCCGGTGGCCCCCGTGGAAACTGTTGCGGCACCGGTCATTGCCGAGGTGCGGACGAACGGGAACGGCTCGCACGCACCGGTGGCCGACGACCAGGTATCGGCCGACGCGCTGCGGCGGGCGCTGCAAGAGGTGGTGGCGGAGAAGACCGGTTACCCGGTGGAGATGGTTGATCCGTCGATGGATCTGGAGGCCGATCTCGGTGTCGACTCGATCAAGCGGGTCCAGGTGATCGGTGCGCTGCAGGAACGCTTCCCGCACCTGCCGAACCTCGGCCCGGAGCAGCTCGGCACCTTGCGTACGCTCGATCAGATCGCCAGCCTGCTCGGGGAGGCTGAGCCGAATGGGGCCTCCAGCAGTCTGAACGGGGTAGATTTAGCTCCGAATGGAACGGTCCCGTCCAGTGTTGCCGTCCCGGCTGAAGCGGGCGCACCTACCGGTGACATCCTGCGACGCGCGCTGCAAGAGGTGGTCGCGGAGAAGACCGGTTACCCGGTGGAGATGGTGGATCCGTCCATGGATCTGGAGGCCGATCTCGGTGTCGACTCGATCAAGCGGGTGCAGGTCATCGGTGCACTGCAGGAACGGTTTCCGGACTTACCGAGCCTCGGCCCGGAACAGTTGGGCACGCTGCGCACCCTGGATCAGATCGTGGACGAGCTCGCCACGTCGGTGGGCGGTGATGTCCACCCAAAAGCTGAGGCCGCGGCCGAAACGCCGCGGCACGCCGTCGAACTGATCACCCTGCCGGCGCTGGACCGGGCCGTCGCGCCCTATCGCGCGGATGCCGATGTCGCGCTCCTCGACCTCAGCGGAGCGGCCGAGCCGGACTGTGCGGCAATCGAATCCGCGCTCGGCGCGCTCGGTTGGACAGTTCACCGCATCAGCGGTGCGGCAGGTTTGACAGCGCTCGCATCCGTCGACGTGTGTGTCGTCGTCCTTGATGGCGGTTCGCCGGATTGGGCGTCGGCACAGCGGTGGATCGGCGAGACCATTCTGGCCGCCGGTCAGGCGGTGCCGCTGTTGCAGAAGACAGACGACAGGGCCAGCTTCGTCACGATCACCCGCCTCGACGGTCACCTCGGCTTCACAGGTACGGCGGATCCGGTACATGCGCTGCTCGGCGGCGTCGGCGGTGTCATGAAAACCCTTGCGGCCGAACAATCGGCACTGTTCTGCCGGGCGCTGGACATCGCGCCGGGCGTCGCGCCGGAACGGCTGGCCGACCTCGTCACGGCCGAGTTGTTCGACGCGGCACGGGACACCCTGGAAGTCGGAATCGACGCGGCGGGCCAGCGGCGGACGCTGGTGCCGAGTGGATACGCGTCTGCCAGTTCCGTCACCATCGTGCGTCCCGGCGTCGAGCAGCGGCCGAGTCTGCTGACAGCGGCGGATGTTCTGCTGGTCACCGGCGGCGCGCGTGGGGTCACGGCGACGTGTGTCAAAGCCTTGGCCGAACGCAGTGCAGCACGGTTCGTTCTGCTCGGGCGATCCGAGCTGACTCCTGAACCCGACTGGGCAACAGGCGTTTCCGATGCGGACCTCAAACCCGCTGCCGTTCGCGCGTTGGCGGGCACGGGAGCGAAGCCCCGAGAAATCGAGCGCGCATGTGCCGGGGTACTGGCCGCCAGGGAGATCCGTGCCACGCTGACCGAATTGGGTTCGCGGGCCGAGTATCTCGCGGTGGACGCCACCGACGATGCTGCGGTGAGTTCCGCGCTCGCACCGTGGCGGGACGCCATTACCGGTGTCGTGCACGGGGCAGGGGTGCTGGCGGACTCGATGATCACGGACAAGACTGCCGAGTCCATCGGTCGCGTGCTGGATCCGAAGATCTCCGGACTGGCCACCGTGCTCGCCGCGCTCGGTGAACTGCGGCATCTGGTGCTGTTCACCTCGGTCGCGGGCCTGTTCGGCAATGCGGGACAGGCGGATTACGCGGCCGCGAACGAGGCACTGTCCCGGTTCGCGGTGAGCTGGCGGCGGCATCATCCCGACTGCCACGTCACCGCGATCGACTGGGGCGCCTGGGACGGCGGCATGGTGACACCCGCGCTGCGCGGTCACTTCCTGTCCCGCGGTATCGCGCTGCTCGACCCCGAGGTCGGGGCGGCGGCGTTCACCGAGCAGTTCACGGTGGACCATCGCGAGGACACCGTCGTCCTCATCGGCCCCGCGAACGGGCTGTCCGGCGGCGTCGCGGTCGATCCGAGTGCTGTTGCCGCACGCAGGGTCATCACCAGCCTGGTGGATGAGCCGATCATCCAGGCCCACCGCATCGGCGAACATGTCGTGCTGCCAGCCACTTTCGGCCTCGGCGCGATGATCAACCTCGCCGAGCGCGGCCTGGTCGGCCGAACCGTGGTCGGCGCCAGGGACTTCCAGGTGCTCAAGGGCATCGTGTTCGATCGTCCGGTGGACGAACTGGAACTCGAGCTGATCCCCGGTGCGACCGCCGACGGCCGGACCCTGGTCGAGGCGAACATCCGCGGCGGCAATGTCGCGCACTTCCGGGCAACTCTGCTGATGGCCACCGAAGCGGACGAGGCGCCGAGCAAGCTGATTCCGAGCGGATCGGCCAGCGACGCCGATATCTACCGCGACGCCATCCAGTTCCACGCCCCGGCCCTGCAAGGCCTGCGCTTGGTGCGGGCGGCCTCCGATGACGCCATCGTCTTCGAATGCTCGCTCCCGGCAACACGAGTGGCGAACGGCGCCTACGCGGGCCGCCTGCACGACCCGGTCCTCGCCGACCTGATCCTGCAGGGCCCACCGGTTCTCGGCTACCGCCTGCTCGGCGGCGCCTGCCTGCCCCTCGGAGTCGGCCGGGTGGACTACTATCGGCCACTGCCCACGGACGAGACCTTCCTGCTCACCGTGGACAACCCGCGAACAGGGCGCGTCGATGCCCGCATCGACGCCACCGCGACCACGGCGGACGGCACAGTGCTGCAACGATTCTCGGACGTCACCGTGGTGACGACACCGGACCTGACAGAGAAGTTCCAGACCTCGGTGCGGCGGTGGATGGCATGACGGTCATCGAGTTCGATGGAATTCCGTTCAATCCGGTGGCTGGGTCCCCGGTGGTGCCTGCTGCGACACCGGCAGAGCACACAGACGCGGCGACAACAAGTGGTCGGGAGCATGCGACCGCCTCGTCGCGAAGCGAACGGCCGAGCGGTGACACCGTGGCGCTGAGGTTCGACAACGGTGGTACTGGCGCCGAGGGCAGCCCGATGGCGGGGCAGATCGCTGCCGCGGTGGTCGGCGGCGGGTCACGAGATGCCAAGCTGCTCAGCGAGATTCGCTCTGGCGTCGTCGCCGCGCATCGTTCGGCGCTGACCGCTCAGGTGGCGTTGCAGCGGGCGGCCTGGCAGCGGACGCTGCGCGCGGCGACCTCCGCCCGCGTGGCGAGCACCGATCCCGCCGCCGCCGCGACCGGCGGTGTCTCCGTCGACGGTCGCGCCATCGCCGCCCGTGGTCAGCGAGCAGGCCGCGACGGGCTCTCGAACGGCACCGGTTCCGCCGGTGTCACGGCCGCCGAGCCGGTGGTCGCCGCAGCGGAATCGGCATTCAAGGCGCTGGCTCGTACTCGGTGCGGCAGTCTGGACCACGCTGCCCTGGTTCGACTCACCGAGGGTGACGTCGTCAGCGTGTTCGGGGCCGGGTATCAGCGCTCCGGCGTCGCATCGGTGGCGCGGCTCGCCGCCTCCGGGCCGCTGGTACTCACCGAGGTTGTGACGATCGAGTTGCGTGGCGGCACCGGGAAAGGCCGCGTGGTCGCGCATTTCGACGGCGACCCACGCGCGGCGGCGGTGCAGGCGGCGGAGGTGTTCGCGCTGTTCACCGGCATGCAGCTGTGCCTGTCGGGAAGCACGTTGACCGCGGCGCAGGTGAGCGGTGCGGTCGAGGGCATTGCCGCCGGAACCATGGACCTCGTTGTCACCGACATCGACCTGGTACTACGGCCGCACGTCACCGCGACGGCGAGTATCGCTGGTGCACAAGGGGAGTTGCGGGTCACCGTTACCGTCGTCGAGCCCGTCGGCGCCGGAGTGGGACCGGGCGAAGCCGCTCCGGGCCTGTTGCTCAACGAATTCCACATGACGCACCTCTCCCGTGGGGATCAAAGCATCGCCATGGGACCGGAATTCGCCGAATACACCGGAGTGCGGGCGACCCGCCTGCCCACCGGCGGCCTGCTGCTCGTCGACCGAGTCATCGAATTCGACGGCGCACGAGGCCGATTGGACGGCGCTGCCTACACCAGCGAATACGACTCACCCGCTGACTCCTGGTACTACGGCGACACCGCCAACGAGTCCATGCCGCACTTCGTCTACATGGAAACCTCGCTGCAGGCCGCGCTGCTGATGGGCTACTACGCCGGGCCGACGCTCACCCAGCCGGGCGTGACGCTCAGCCTGCGTAACCTCGGCGGCACCGCGACAATACTGCGGCAGCTCGACCTGCGCGACAAGACGATCGAGCAGTCGTCCCGGCTGCTGTCGACCACGATCCTGCCCGGCTCGTCGCTGCAGACGTTCGACTACACGCTGAGCGTGGACGGCGAACCGTTCTACTCCGGCGAGACCATGTTCGGCTACTTCAGCGACGAGGCGCTGGCGAACCAGACCGGCCTCGACGCCGGAAAGGCGGCACCGACCTGGCTGGATGAGCATGCGGGCGCACCGATTCGGACCATCGACGTCGCCGCTCGCCGCGCCGACCCGCACGCTGGGCTGTGCGCGCGCCGGACCCTGGCCCTCATCGACCACATCGACGTGGTCGACGGCGGCGGGAAATACCAAGCGGGCTATCTGCATTCGCTGCGCGCGATCGACGCGTCGGACTGGTACTTCGACCGCCACTTCCACCTCGATCCGGTGATACCGGGCTCGCTGGGCGTGGAATCGGTCATCCACGCGGTGCAGGAGTGGATCCTGGACGCCGGATTCGCCGACTCGCTCAGCGATCCGGTCTTCCGCATCCCCGCCGACATCGCCTTCAGCTGGCGCTACCGCGGCCAGTTCCTGCCCACCGACGGCACGGTGGAACTGGAGGCGCACATCAAGGAGGTCCGGCGCGGACCGCACGGCGTCACCGTCATCGTGGACGGCTCGCTCTGGAAACCGGGCTTGCGCATCTACGAACTCAGCGACCTCGCGGTCGAACTCGGCGAGCGGAAGGACGGCTCATGACCACGTCCCGGATGAGCGTTGTCGCGCAGACGGCCGACGAGATCAGCGCACTACTGCTCGATGTGCGGCGACCGTGCTGGATCGTGCGTCACGACGGCCAGGTGGGTGCTACCTCGGACGAGGGGATCGCCGCTCGGTCGGAGGTCCTCACCGCGGTCGCGCCGCTGCCTCCGGAACTGCTCGGCGACAAGCAGTTCCACGCCACCCATGGCGTGCGCGCCGCATATGCGGCGGGGGCGATGGCCAATGGGATCGCGTCCCCGGCATTGGTTTCGGCGATGGCGCGGGCCGGCTATCTCGCCTCGTACGGTGCCGCGGGCGTCACACCTGCCGTGGTGGACGCGGCACTGGCCGAACTGAGTGCCACGTTGCGGGGAAAGCCGTTCGCCTGCAACCTGATCCACAGTCCCGCCGAACCTGCCCTGGAACGGGCGATTGTCGATTCCTGCCTGCGGCACGAGGTGCGCTGTGTGGAGGCGTCGGCATTCATGGGCCTCACCGCCGAGGTCGTCCGCTACCGGGTCGCGGGACTCGGCATTGATCGGCACGGGCAACTCGAAGTGCGGAACCGGCTGATCGCCAAGGTTTCTCGCGTCGAGGTGGCCGAACCGTTCCTGCGTCCCGCACCGGCGAATCTGCTGCGTCAGCTGGTCGTGTCGGGCGACGTGACGGCCGAGCAGGCACGCCTGGCCGAGCAGGTGCCGATGGCCGACGACATCACCGCCGAGGCCGACTCCGGCGGGCACACCGACCGCAGGCCACTGCTGGTGCTGCTGCCCGAGTTGATCGCCGCGCGCGATCGCAGCACCCTGCCGGCCGCGGCGGCGGTACGGATCGGTGCCGCGGGCGGTATCGGCACACCCGCCGCGGCCGCGGCGGCGTTCGCGCTCGGCGCCGCCTACGTGGTGACCGGCTCGATCAACCAGGCCACCCGCGAGGCCGCCCAGTGCGACACCACCAAACAGCTACTGGCCCAAGCGGATTTCGCCGACTGCACGATGGCGCCGTCCTCGGACATGTTCGAACTAGGTGTGCAAGTACAGGTGTTGCGCCGGGGCACCATGTTCGCCGCCCGCGCGCAACGGCTGTACGACACCTACCGCGCCTACGCCGGAATCGACGACATCCCAGCCGAATCGCGCCGTGACCTCGCGGCCACGCTGTTCCGGCGGCCCATGGACACCGTGTGGCAGGACTGCGTCAGCTACTTCACCGAACGCGACCCGGCACAGTTGGTCGGCGCGGCCGAGGACCCGAAACGCAAGATGGCCCTGGTGTTTCGGTGGTACCTGGGCCTGTCGTCCGGGTGGAGTATCCGCGGTGAAGCCGACCGTGTCGCCGACTACCAGGTGTGGTGCGGGCCCGCGATGGGTGGGTTCAACAACTGGGTCGCCGGGACCTACCTGGCCGCGCTGAGTAACCGCCACGTCGCCGATATCGCCGACCAGATGATGCTCGGCGCCGCGTATCTGACCCGAATCGCTCAGCTACGCACCGCGGGTGCGCGGCTACCCGCCGACTGCACCCGATTCGTTCCGCGACCGATGGAGCAACGCTCACGCTGACGCACTACGATTCCCTGCTCGCCAAGATCATCGTCTGGGCGCCGGACCGTCCCGCAGCTATCGCCAGCATGCGCCGTGCTCTCGCCGAAACCCACGTCCGCGGCAAGGGGATTGCCACGACCGCCGAGTTCCTGCACGACATTCTCGACCACCCGCGCTTCCGCGCAGCAACCAACGACACCGCCTTGATCGGCACTGCCACCAGTTCCGGGGGCACCAGGTTGGCCGGTTGAATTGCCACCTACGGATCCGTAGGCTCGCGGAGGTTGTCGCGCTGGTGGCCGTCTTCCGGTCCAGCGCATGCTGAGCCAAAATGTCTGAGGGGTAACGCAAATGGGGAGACTTCTGACCCAGCTCGAGCTGCTCACCGAGCTCGAGCCGGTCGCGGAAGCGAATGTCAATCGACACCTGTCGATGGCGAAGGCCTGGCACCCGCACGATTACGTGCCGTGGGACGAGGGCCGCAACTTCGCCGCGATGGGCGGCGTCGACTGGGACCCCAGCCAGTCGCGGCTATCCGACGTCGCCAAGGCCGCGATGATCACCAACCTGCTCACCGAGGACAACCTGCCCTCCTACCACCGGGTGATCGCGGAGAACTTCTCCCAGGACGGCGCCTGGGGCACCTGGGTCGGTCGCTGGACCGCCGAGGAGAACCGGCACGGCATCGTGCTGCGTGACTACCTGGTCGTCACCCGCGGCGTCGACCCGGTCGAACTGGAAAACGCCAGAATGATCGCGATGACCACCGGCTTCGACCCGCTGGCCGTCGCCAAGTACGGCAACGTCGATCCGATCGATGTTCCCGACACCGGATTCCTGCTCGGCGTTGCCTACGTGACCTTCCAGGAACTCGCCACCCGCCTCAGCCACCGCAACACCGGCCGGGTGTGCGACGACCCGATCGCCGACAAGATGCTGCAGCGCATCGCCGCCGACGAGAACCTGCACATGATCTTCTACCGCAACATGTGCGGCGCCGCCCTCGACCTGGTCCCCGACCAGGCGATCGAGGCGATCGCGCTCACCCTGATGAACTTCCAGATGCCCGGCGCGGAGAACCCGAACTTCCGCCGCTACGGCGTCCTGATGGCCAAGCACGGCATCTACGACATGCGCCAGCACCTCGAAGACGTGGTGATGCCGGTGCTGCGCATCTGGAAGATCTTCGAGCGCGACGACTTCACCGCCGCCGGCGAGCAGACCCGCGACAAACTCGCGGATTACCTCGCCAAGTACGAACGCGACATCCTCAAGTTCGAAGAGCGCCGCGACCGCATAGCCGCCCGCCAAGCCACCAAGCGCGACTCCGCACCCCTCACCACCACCCTGAGCTGATCGAGATCGGCCTCAGCCGGCCGGGCGGTAGAGCCGTGGCAGGGCAACGAAAACGACGATGCCGGTGAGGATTCGCCAGACGACGAACGGGTCGATCGCGAGGCGTTCGGCGGTGCCTGCGCCCAGGCCGAGGTGGTCTGGGGCGAGGCTGGTGATCATGCCGACGACGGTGACGATGATGAGTACGACAGTGACCGCCGTGTAAGCGCGATGGGTGCGGTAGACGCGGGCGATGATGATCATGATCGCCAGGCCGGACAGTAGTTCCAGGTAGGCGCCGGTGGGGTGCAGGACGGCGCGCAGGTGGTTGCCGCCCGGCACCTCGCCCGCGCTGCCGGGGAAGGTGCCGACGAGGACTATGCCGAGGCAGTTGACCAGGGCGAGGTAGGGAATCGACCGTCCGGCAAGGGTTTTGGGCAGTAGCGGGGTGAGTAATAGCGCTGCGGCGAGGACGAGGACGCCAAGCAGCACGAACTCGGCGGACATCCATGCGTGCCACGGCGAACAGATGTAGCGGGGCGTGCTGGCGCCGTATTGGGCCATATCGCCGAAACATTCGGGGACGCCGAGGTCGCTGATCATGTTGGCGGACCAGCTGTAAGGGTTGGCGTCGTGCCAGCGGTTACCGACGATCAGCTCGGCGAGGTAGTACGTGATCGTCAGGAACAGAAGGGCCGCACCGGTTTTCAGGCGCGCGGTCAACGGCGGCAGGTGGTCGGCGGGACGGGGGCACCCGTGAAGCGGTCGGTGATCCACGCGGTGACCAGATCGCCGCGGGCGCGCCAGGCCTCGTGGCCGCCGGGCAGCACATGGTCGACCAGGTTGACGCCGAGGCCGCACATGTCCGCGACGGCCTGGTTTCCCCACGCGGTGTTGACGAGGTCGTCGCTGTCGCCGCGAGAGATGAAGGTGGGGATGTCGGTGGCGACCTTGGGGAGATTGCCGCCGGACTCGTAGTCGGCCAGCGCGCTGTGCGCGGCGTCGTCGACGAACTGGGCGGCGGCCGGTGTTGCCGTTTGGCCGATGGCCAGATCTCTCAGCGTTGTCTGGCCGGTGCAGAGTCCCTCGAGCCGCGGCGCCGCCGAGAGCAGCGGGCCGTGCAGGAGCTTGTCGTAGGAGTAGTCGGGATGGTCGTAGCGCACCGCGGCAACGAGGTAGGGCAGCAGCAGGTACTGACCGACGGTCAAGGTGTTCGTCGCGGCGGCCTCGGCGAGTTCGCTGCGCAGCGCGGGCGAGAGCAGCACATCGCCGAGGATCTTCAGCTCCGGTGCGTAGTCCTTGGCCGTTTCGGCGGCCGACTCCGTGGCACGCCCGCCCTGGGAGAGCCCGACGAGCACAACGTCCTTGGTCACCGGCAGCTCGAGCTGTCGCACGGCCCGGACGGAGTCGAGCACGTCGTAACCCGAGGACTCGGCTTGCAGATACGGTGCCGAGCCGGGGCCGTCGAGCCCCTGGTAGTTGGTCATCACCACGGCTTTGTGGTTGTTGAGCAATTCCGTGACGGTGGTGTCGTTGCCGTACAGCGAGGGAGAGCTGGTCGGTGCGCAGTCGTTGACGACGCCGGAGGTGCCGTGCCCGTAGGCGACCAACGGCCAGCCGCCCTCCGGTGCCGCGCCCTTCGGCAGATACACCGCGCCGGAGACCTCGATGGGCGATTTATCCGGTGCGGTCGAGACGTATCGGATGTAGGTCGCCGAGGCGGCGGCTGCCGAGATCATCGGGCCGCCGTTGGTCAGTGGTCGGTGGGAGAGCAGCGTGCCCGGCTTTTGCGGCGGCGCGCCGGTGTCCGAAGAACCGGTGTCCGACGACGAACCGCAGCTCGCCGCGGCCAGCACCACCGTCGCGGCCAGGGAAACCCACGTCAGTGCCCTCTTCGGACGCACGATCCATTCGCTCCTTCGACTCTGCCGCGCTCTGTCTCGATCCCCGTGTCGGCACGGCCCCTACGATTCGCCTGCCCGGTCGGATTCGCCGGGGCGTGCCGTTCCAAGCAAGATCAGGATGTCCTGTGATCGCCGTCTCCGCATCGCCGAGTGAGCGGAATCTCAGATCGCGCACCGATTCGTAACCGACCACCTGAAACTACTTCAGTCCAGACCGCACAAACGCGTTCACGATGTGGCGTTGCAACAACAGATACATCACGAGAACGGGCAGACACGCCAGGCTCGCCAGCGCCATCATGGGACCCCACTGGTCGCCCTCGGTGCCCATGAAGCTGCGCAGCCCGAGCTGGAGCACGCTGTTGGACTGGCGAAGCACGACCGCGGGCCAGAAGTACTCGTTCCAGGCATTGATGAACAGCAGGATGCCGAGCGCGGCCAGCGCGGGCCGCAGATTGGGCACCACCACCGTCCACAGGATCGACCACGAGGAGCGACCGTCGATCTTGGCGGCGGCGACGAGCTCCTTGGGGAAGCTCGCCATGTGCTGGCGCAGCAGCAGCACCGCGAGCGCCGAGCACAGCGTCGGCAGCACGACGCCGATCAGCGAGTTGATCAGGCCGAGCTGGGTGAGCAGCACGTAGTTCGGCAGCATGGTCACCTGGAACGGGACAAGCCAGGTGCCGACGAACGCCAGATACAGGACCTTCTGGAACGGGAACGTGTACATCGCGAACGCGTAGGAGGCAAGCAGGGCGACGAGCAACTGGCCCGCCGCGGCCAGCGCCGCGACGAAGAAGGTATTGCCGATCAGCCCGAGCACGTCGACCTTCTCGGCGGCGTCGGCGTAGTTGGCGAACGAGATCGGCCAGGGAATCGGCGACAGCGAGGTGACGTCCTCCGGCCTGCGCAGCGAGGTGGCGAACAGCCAGTACACCGGGAAAATGCACACAATGGCGGTCACCGCGAGCAGCGCATGGCTACCCACATTGCGTATTCGATCAATCATCATGGAAGGCAACCTTTTCCGAGATCCACACCAGGATCCCGGCGATTACGCCGAATCCGGCGAACAACAGCACTCCGGCGGCCGCGCTGAGCCCGGCATCGAAACTGTGGAAGGCGTAGTCCCACAGCAGGTAATAGATGTTCGTGGTGGCCTGCGCCGGACCGCCCTGCGTCATCGAGTCGATGAGCGGGAAAGTCAGGATGGGACTGAGCAATACGGTGGTGAGGACGAGGAACATCACCGTCGGCGAGAGCAGCGGCAGGGTGATCCAGCGCCGAATCTGCGCCGGGCTCGCGCCGTCCACCTGGGCGGCCTCGTGGTAATCCCCGCTGATACCCGCCAATCCGGCCCATACCACCAGCACCGAGAACCCGAGCAGCTGCCAGCCGGTGATTCCGATGATCACCAGGTGCGCGGTGCTCACGTCGTACACCCAGTTGCGTTTCGAGCCGAGCAGCTGGTCGACGAACCCGGCGCCGGGATGCAGCAGCCACCGCCAAACCGCCGCCGCCGCAACGGGAGCCACCAGGAACGGCACGAAGATGAACGCCTGATAGATCGTCCTCGCCCGCCCCCGCACCCGCTTGCTCGCCAGCGCGATGAGCACCGGAAGCAGCACCGTGAACGGCAGCATGCCCGCGATCAGCACACCGGTCCGGCCGATCGAATTCCAGAACGCCGGAAGTTCCATCAGCCGTTCGTAATTGCCCGTGCCGACCGGCTTCATCGGCGAGGTCGGCAGGAGATTCCACGAGTAGGTGGACAATTCGAACGCCTGCACCAGCGGCCGATAGGTCCACACGACGAGCAGGAACAGCGCGGGCGCCAGATACAGGTACGGCACCACGAACCGCCCCGCCCGGCGGAACCGGGCGAGGCGGCGCGACTGCGGCACCGGGGAAGTGACCGGCTCGGCCACTTCCTCGGTAGCGCGGGGGATTTCGATGACGAACATCGACCTACCTGGTCTCGGCCGCGGCCAACGCGGCGAGCTGATCGAGCACGTCCTGTTCCGTTCTGTCGTAGACGCTTTCGGCCGGTGTCGCCTCGATCGCGGTGGCCACCAACGACGATCCGAGCAGATCGATGCGGCTGTACCCGAAGCCGACCAGCCCGCGGTGCCGTCCGACCGGCGCGATCGGATCGATCCGATAGGACAGCGCGGGTCCGATCCAGACCGGGATGGCGCCGAGCGCGGCCGCACCGGTCAGGTGGTTGTGCCCGCAGATGATCAGCCGCACATCCGATCCCGAGAGCACCTCGTCGAGCAGCTCGGGCTGTTCGAGCCGCAGGTACTCGGTGGTCGCGATCGGCGACGGGATCGGCGGGTGGTGCAGCACGAGCAGCGTGCCGTGCCGCGCGGGCTCGCGCAGCTGAGCGGCGAGCCAGTCCAGCTGTTCCGGTTCCAGCCGTCCGTCGTGGCGGCGCGGTGTCGTGCTGTCCAGCGCGATGACCCGCAGCCCGGCGACATCGGTGACCACGTCGTGGGTAAAGTCGGGATCGATTGTGGCGGAATCGGATCCGAGCAGTTCGGTGCCGAACGCCGCGCGCTCGTCGTGATTGCCCATCACGTACACCGTCTGCGCGCCGAGCTCGGCGGCCACCGGCTCGACCGCGTCGCGCAGCCGCCGATACGCCTCGGGCGACCCGTCATCGGTGAGATCGCCCGACAGCACCAGCGCGTCGATCCGCTGCTGCGAGGCACGCAGCTGCTGCAGCACGTGGGTGAGGTTCTCGTAGGTGTCGACCTTGCCGTGCACCCGTTGACCGGCGGGCCGGATGTGGGTGTCGGTGAGCTGGACGATCGTGACGCCGTCGCGGCCGTCCCCATTCATGCTGTGCCCGTTCATGATGTCCCCCTTCATGAGTTCGGAAGCAGTTTGGCACCCTGATCGCGGGCGGCGGTCAGGGTGGACTGCGGATCTTTGCCCTGGAACACGATCGCCTCGACCGCGTCCATCATGCCGTCGCGGATCTGCAGATAGTTGGTGCCTGGCATGGAGATCCACGGCTCCATGTTCGCCAGCTGGGCGACGTTCGGCTGGAGCAGCGGATTCTGCGCCGACCAATCCTTCAGTCCGGCAGGGTCATCCATCAGCCCGGTGCGCAGCGGCAGGTAGCCGATGCCCTCCGAGATCTTGGTGTAGGCCTCTTCGCTGGTGAGGAACTTGATCAGCTCCCACGACGCGCGCTGCTTGGCCGGGTCGTTGGACAGAATGTGCAGCGACGCACCGGAATTCGTCGGCACCGTCGGCTTGCCCGCGAAGCTCGGCATCGGCGCGGCACGCAGGTCCCACTTGTCCTTGGCGCCGGTGGTGAAGGTGCCCTGGATCGCGCTGGTCTCCAAGATCATGCCGATATCGCCGCGGGCGAAGGCCTCGTAGCCCTGCTTCTGGTTGAGCTTCGGCATGCTGCCCGAGTCGACGAGCTGCTGCTGCATCCGGGCGACCTCGACGGCGGGCGCGTCGGCGAAGTCGAGGGTTTTGCGGTCCTCGGAGATGACCCGGCCGCCATTGGACCGGACCAGCGACTGGAAGCACCAGTCCTTGGCCGTCTTGGTCAGGCAGTCGACGTAGATGCCGCCCTTACCGGTCTTGCCGGTGATCGCGGCGGACGCGTCGGCGACCTGCTGCCAGGTGCTCGGCGGCTTGGCGGGATCGAGTCCGGCCTGGGTGAACAGCGAAGCGTTGAAATACAGGACAGGGGTGGAGAAGACGAACGGTACGCCGTAGGTGTGGCCGTCCCAATCGGCGAGCGTGCGGGCCTTGGGCGCGTACGGATACTTGGCGCCGTCGAAGTTGCGCTGGACCTCTTCCTTGGAGACCAGCGTGTCCAGCGGCTTGGCGCCGAGCTGATGGACGGTGTAGTCCAGGTCGCTGAAACCGAGCTGCGCGACGTCGGGCGGGGTACCGGCGACCGTCTGGTTCTGGATGCTGGAGATGGTGTCAGTGGCCGGGTTCGGGCTGTTGCCCTGCGGCTTCTGCGCGGTAACCGTGATGTTCGGGAACTTCTTGCGGAAGTCGGCGATCAGCGTGTTGAAGGTATCGGTCCACGCTCCGGCGAGTCCGTAGTTGTAGGACTCGAACACGATGGACACGTGCTGATCCGGCTTCAGGTCCGGGATCTGCGCGGTGCTGGAGTTCGAATCGGTGGTGGTGCTCCCGAGTCCGCCGCAAGCGCTGAGCGCGACGGTGGTTGCGAACACCAGGCCCAAAATGGGCGCGGTGCGGTTCACGGTGTTCTCCTCATTGATGGGGGATGTCGGACGGCGTTGTCACGAGTCAGGCGACGGCGACGACTTCTTCGGCGCCCTCGCGTAGCGAATCCCGCTGCGGCTCTTGCCATGTCATGCGCAGACCGGACGCGGGATCGAACAGGTGCAGGTGGGCGGGATCGACGCGCAGCCCGATGCTGTCGTCGGCGTTGACCTGGGCGGGGCGCGGCGCGCGGGCGCAGAGCGTGTGGTCGCCGGTGGTGAAGTGGACCAGTTCCTCGCTGCCCAGGTTCTCGACCATGGTCACCCGGCCGCGGAGGTCGGCGGCGGTGGCGTCGAGCCGAAGCTGCTCGGGGCGGATTCCGGCGATGACGTCTACGGTCGTGCCGAAATCCGCAGCGGTGATGGCCAATTCGACGTCGATGCCGTCGGCCACCAGGAACAGTCGGCCGTCACGTTCGGTGACGGTGCCAGGAAACAGGTTCATCGGCGGGGCGCCGAGGAATCCGGCGACGAAGGTGGAGCGCGGCCGGTCGTACAGCTCGGTCGGGGTGCCGACCTGCTCCACCTGCCCGTCGTTGAGCAGCGCGATCCGGTCGGCCATGGTCATCGCCTCGACCTGGTCGTGGGTGACGTAGAGGAACGTCGCGCCGAGCCTGCGGTGCAGCGCGATCAGCTCGGCGCGGGTCGCGCTGCGTAGTTTGGCGTCCAGGTTCGACAGCGGCTCGTCCATCAGGAAGGCGCCGGGATCGCGAACCATGGCGCGGGCCAACGCGACTCGCTGCCGCTGGCCGCCCGAGAGCGCGCCAGGCTTGCGGCGAAGCAGCTCGTCGAGCCCGAGCACGGCGGCCACCTCGGCCACCCGTTCGGCGATCGTGGTCCGCGGGGTGCGCCTGGCGCGCAGCGGGAAGCCGATGTTCTTGGCCACCGTGAGGTGCGGGTAGAGGGCGTAGCTCTGGAACACCATCGCCAGGTCGCGCTGCTGCGGCGCAAGGTGCGTGATGTCGTTGTCGTCCAACAGGATCAGGCCGTCGGTCGGATCCTCCAGGCCCGCGATCATCCGCAGCAGCGTCGACTTGCCGCAGCCGCTCGGTCCGAGCAGCACCAGAAACTCGCCGTCGGCGATGTCGAGGCTCACCTCGCGCACCGCGTAGGTCGCGCCGAATTGCTTCGACACCTTGTCAATTCGCAGTCTTGCCACCAGTTCTCCTCAGCCGGGCAGTTCGCCGGCGACAATCCAGGTCGCGACACGGGCCGCGATCGCCGGGGAATCCTTGACCCAGGTGAAGTGATCGCGATGCGCGATCGGCGAGTCCTCGTCGATGTGCCACTGGGTGACGCGCGCCTTCGGCATCCGGGAGACCAGGAAGTCGACATTGGACTTCGGGCCGAGGACGTCGTCGGACAGCGAGATGACCAGCACCGGCGCTGTCATAGTGCGCAGCAGCGTGTTGTACTGTCGCGCACTGCCTTTGGGTCGGTAGTAGCTGGTCAGCGAGTGCATCGCCCAGTCGCGCATGACGCCGCCGGGCATCGGCGCGGGGATGAGCACGCCGCCGGGCCAGTGGCCCTTCCAGCGCGCGACCAGGCCGATCCACTGGATCTGGCTCAGCGCCTCGAACCAGCGTCGCGGGCCGAACGCCCACCAGAACACCGTGCCGGTGCCGATGACGGTGACCCCGGCGACGCTGTCCGGCTCAGCGGCGGCGTACAGCAGCGCGACCTGTCCGCCGAGGCTGTGCCCGAACAGGTGGATCGGCGCGCCCGGAAACCGTTGCCGCACAGCGGCGACGATCGCGGGCATGTCGATCTCGAGCATCTCCCGGTAGCCGAAATTGCGGTGCAGCCCGAGTTCGGGCTGTGCCTCGCCGTGTGCCCGCAGGTCGCAGGTGGCGACCGAAAGGCCCTGGGCGTTCAGCTCTTTTGCGAGCAGCAGGTAGTTCTTCGCTTTCATCGCCATGGCGGGCAGGATCAGCACTACGGGTGCGTCGGCCTTCTTGCCGGGCAGGAAGCGGACGGTGAAGGTGACACCGTCGGAGGTCGAGACCGTCGTCGATTCGAGGGCCGCGAACTCGGAGCCCTTCTTGGGAGCCGCGGTGGTCACCGGTCCGACTCCTGGATCGTCACATCGCAGACGTAGTCGAAGGTGAACTTGGCGACGACCACGTCGCTGTCGTCGACCAGGGAAGCCTTGCCGGACAACTCGAAACGGTTCGACACGGTCGTGCTCAGCACCTCGGCCAGCTCGCGCCGGTCGACGGTGGCGATGGCGCGGATCCGGCCGAGGGCGGGCTTGCGGTAGGACGCCGTGCCCGCCCGCAGTACCAGGCGCTCGATGGTGGACAGGCGCGGGGCGGCCGCGCCGACGAACGCGGCGGCGCCGCCGATATCGGCGGCGGTGAACAGCGCACCGGCGTGCACGGTGCCCATGTGATTGCGCACGGTGTCCGCGACGGGGATCTCGACAACGGCTCGCTCCGGGCCGATCTCGGTGATCAGGGTGCCGACGTGGCGGCCGAACGGCACCAGGTCCTGCGACACGGCCCGCAGGTATTCGTAGTCGACAGCGGCACCGTCGAGTTCGGGGTAGGCGGCGGCGAAGCCGGCGATCTCTCGCGTGGTCATGCGGTTCTCCCTTCAGCGATTACGGTTCAGCGATTGCGCAGTGCGCGCCGGGCGATGGACCAGCGCAGGACCTCGGACGGTCCCTCGTAGATGCGGAAAGCCCTGGCCTCGACCAGGAATCGGGCGACGAGGTAGTCCTCGCAGACGCCGAGCCCGCCGTGCAGCTGGACGGCGCGGTCGAGCACCCGCCAGACCGCCTCGGAGACGAAGGTTTTCGCGATCGACGCGTCGTGGCGCGCCTGCGACGAGGTCGGTCCCTGCGCGTCGATGGTCTCGGCCGCCGTGCGGATGACGCCGCGGGCGGCGGCGATGTCGATCTCGTTGTCCGCGACCATGCCCTGGGCCAGCCCGTGTTCGGCGATCGGGACGCCGAAAGAGGTTCGGGTGCTGATGTGTTCGATGGCGAGATGGTGTGCGCGCACCGCGAGCCCGAGCCAGTTCATGCAGAACACCAGCCGGGACGGGGCCAGCCGCACCTGGGCGAGTACCAGTCCCTGGCCGACCTCGCCGAGCACGGCGGAATCGGGGACCTCGCAGTCGACGAAGGTGACCTCGCAGTGTCCGCCGGGCGCGCTGGTGTGGTCGAGCGTCGGCATCCGGCGGCCGACCCGCAGCCCGGGGTTGTCCTGGTCGACCAGGAACATGGTCGGCCCGTCGCCGGTGCGGGCCACGCAGATGGTGAACGCGGCGCCCTGCGCGCCGGTGGTGAAGTGCTTGGCGCCGTTGATGATCCAGCCGTCGTCGGTCTCCTCGGCCACCGTCTGCAGCATGCCTGGATCGGATCCGGCGCCGGGTGCCGGTTCGGTCATCGCGATCGCCGAGCGCACCTCGCCTGCGGCCAGCGGCGCGAGGTAGCGCTGCTGTTGCTCGGGGTCGGCCACGTGGGCGAGCAGATGGATGTTGCCGTCGTCGGGTGCCCAGGCGTTGACCGCGATCGGGCCGAGCAGGCTGGCCCCCGCCGCCTCGAGCACCTGGGCCTGAGCCCGGGTATCCAGGCCGAGTCCGCCGTACTTCGGGTCGGACAGCGGGCCGAAAACGCCCGCCTCCTTGGCCTTCTTCTGCAGGTCGAGGCGCAGCGCGTCGTCCATCACCCGCCCGTCGACGATGACCTCGCGTTCCACCGGAACGACCTGGTCACGAATGAACCGGGTGGTTTTGTCCACCAATTGCCCCACAGTCGTCATGGCGCAAGTTTCGGGGCCGATGGGCCGTCTGAGTCGGGGCGATAGTCAACGTCGATTGCGCGAATCGACTGCCCGTTCGCCTGGTGCGTTGCCACGGGATCTCCGCGACGGTGATCTGGCCCGACCAACCCGCGAAAGAAGGCAGAGATGACTGAGTTTCCGGTACGGGTTGCGGCTCGCCGCGACGAGGCCGAGGGTGTGTTCTCGCTCGAACTTGCCTCGGTCGCGGGCGCGGCGTTGCCGGGGTGGACACCGGGCGCGCACATCGATGTTGCTGTGGGTGCCTCGGGTGTCCGTCAGTATTCGCTCTGCGGTGATCCGGCGCAGTCGAGCCACTGGCGCATCGCGGTCTTACACGAGCCAAGCGGCCGTGGCGGATCGCATTATCTGCACAGTACCGCTCTGCCCGGTACTGTGCTGCGAGTGTCGATGCCGCGCAACAATTTCGAGCTGGTTGATTGCGGGCGGTATGTTTTCGTCGCGGGCGGTATCGGGATCACGCCGATCCTGCCGATGGTGGCTGCAGCCGACGCGGCAGGCGCGAGCTGGTCGCTGTATTACGGCGGCCGCACCCGCGCGCACATGGCGTTTGCCGACGATCTCGCGAACAGGTATCCGGCCGCGAAGTTGTTGCCGCAGAACGAACACGGGCTGCTGCCGCTCGCCGAGATCTTGGCCGGGCACCGCGATGCCGCGGTCTACTGCTGCGGGCCAGAGCCGTTACTCGCCGCAGTGGAAGCCGAGGGGGCGCGGCAAGGGCTGGCGGTGCATCTGGAGCGATTCGTGCCGAAGCCAAGGGAATTCGCGCCGAACGAGGCCTTCGAGGTCCGATTGGCAAGCAGCGGTGCGACTTTCCGGGTCGGGGTGAACCAATCCATCGCCGACGTACTGGAGCGGGCGGGCATCAGCATCGTCACCTCCTGCCGCGAAGGCACCTGCGGCACCTGCGAAACAGCCGTTCGCGCAGGCGATATCGACCATCGTGATTCGTTGCTCACGGCCGAGGAGCGGGCGCGCGGCGACACCATGATGCTGTGCGTCTCGCGTGCCAGGTCGGACGTGCTCGTGCTGGATCTTTGACCGGTTCGCACGGCGCCACCGGCAGCCGGGCATTGACTTGTCGGCGCGATCCGCGACCGGCACGCGGCACGCTTGCGTGCCGAATCTCCACAGGAAGAGGGTACAGATGAGGAAAATTGTTGCGGTGGCCGCGGGAGTGGCCGCCGCAGTCGGCATCGCCGCCGGCACGGCCGCCGCTCAGCCCGCAGGGGCCGACGCGGTCGATTTCACGGCCAATGCGACCGAGACGCAGACCGTCATCAAGACCGACGGCGGCTCGATGGTCGTCGAGGACGGCGTGTTCAAGATCAAGGCGGCCAACGGCACCACCATCGCGGGTACGCCGTTGAAGTTCCGGGTCGACGAGTTCGAGTACCCGATCGCGGCCGACATCTCCGATCACACCGCGACGCTGACGCCGCAGTTCGAAATGGACAAGGCGGTCTACAAGCCGGTCGCCCTTCCGTTCGAGGACAAGGCGCCGTGGAAGACCGACTACGACCGTGAACAGGCCGCCTGGACCCGCATGACCAGCACCATCACGATGGGTGCCACCATCGGCACCCTCGTCGGTGGTCTCGGCGGCGCTGCCGTCGGCTGTGTGCTCGGCGGCATCCTCGGTGCCACCGCCGCGGCTGCCACCATCGTCGGCATGTTCGGCCCGTTCATCCCGGCCGCCGCCATCGGCTGCCTCGGCGGCATCATCGCCGTCGGTGCCCTCGGCACCGTCACGGGCCAGATCCTGGTGACCGCCCCGGTCGCCATCGGTGCGGCGATCCAGTACTTCGCCACTATCGCCCAGCCGCCGATGCCCCCGGCGCCCCCGGCCAAGTAGGTAGTGGGGAAGATCCCAACGGCGTTCGTTGGGGGACACCCGACCCCGTCCGGTCCTCGTGACCGGGCGGGGTCTTCGCGGTGTTCGGGTGTCGATCGGCCGGAATCCGTGCTATCGAGGACGGATGAAGCCGACTCGGTCGTCGTATGACGTGGTGGTTGTTGGTGGTGGTCACAATGGGTTGGTGGCTGCCGCGTATCTGGCCGGGGCCGGGCGGTCGGTGGCGGTGTTGGAGCGGCAGTCGGCCACCGGCGGGGCGGCGGTGTCGGCGCGGGTGTTCGCGGGGGTGGACGCGCGGTTGTCGCGGTATTCGTATCTGGTGAGCCTGTTGCCGCGCCAGATCGTCGAGGAGTTGGGGTTGCGGTTCGCGACGCGGCGGCGGCGGATTTCGTCATATACGCCGGTGGGGGCGGGTGGGCTGTTGGTGGATACCGGGTCCGAAGAGCGGACGAGGGCGAGTTTCGTCGGGCTGACCGGGTCGGATCGGGATTTTGTTGCGTGGCAACGGTTTTACGCGATGACGGGGCGGCTGGCCGAGCGGGTGTTTCCGACGTTGACGCGGCCGTTGCCGTCGCGTGCGGAATTGCGTGGTGTCGTGGATGACGAGATGGCCTGGGAGGCACTGTTCGAGCGGCCGCTTGGGGAGATCATCGAGTCGGAGTTCGCCGACGACACGGTGCGCGGGGTGGTGCTCACGGATGCGTTGATCGGGACGTTCACGCACGCGCATGATGCGTCGCTGCGGCAGAACCGGTGCTTCCTGTATCACGTGGTCGGCGGCGGGACGGGGGATTGGGATGTGCCGGTTGGCGGTATGGGTGCGCTGACGGATGCGCTCGTCGACGCGGCGCGCGCGGCGGGCGCGGAGATCGTCACCGACTGTGCGGTGACCTCGATCGAAACCGACGGTCGCGCAGCCGAAGTGCGTTGTTCGGGCGGGGTGATCGGCGCTCGGCACGTGCTGGTGAACGCCGCGCCGCACGAGCTGGCGCGGCTGCTCGGCGAACCGCAGGAGCCGAAACCCGAAGGCGCGCAACTGAAGGTGAACATGTTGCTGACGCGCCTGCCCCGGCTACGCGACAGCTCGGTCGATCCGCGCGAGGCGTTCGCCGGGACCTTTCACATCGGCGAATCGTACGCACAGCTGGACCGGGTCTACGGCGAGGCGGCGATCGGCCGGATTCCGTCGGCGCCGCCGTCGGAGATCTACTGTCACACGCTGACCGATCCGTCGATCCTGTCGCCGGAGCTGGCCGCGCAGGGTGCGCACACCCTCACCCTGTTCGGATTGCACACCCCGGCAAAGCTTTTCGCCAAGGACCCGGCGGTGAAGGCTGAGCTCGTGAAAGCGACCATGGCGCAGCTTGATTCGGTGCTCGCCGAGCCGATCGGCGATTGCCTGGCCGTTGACGAGAACGGCGAACCGTGTCTGGAAGCGAAGACCCCGCTCGATCTCGAGCGGGAGGTCGGTCTGCCCGGTGGTCATATCTTCCACCGCGACTTGGCATTTCCCTTTCGAGACGACGCCGAATCGGACCCGGCCGCCCGGTGGGGTGTCTCGACCGGCCACCGCAATGTTCTGCTCTGCGGCGCGGGCGCGGTCCGAGGCGGCGGTGTCAGCGGCATTCCAGGTCACAATGCCGCCATGGCCGTGCTCGAACCGCGCCCGTAAGCGCGTCAGACCTTAGGGGCCAACACGATCTTCGCGCTGCGGCCAGGGCTTTCGGTGGCGACGGCCGCGTCGGCCGCCGCGTCGAGCGGGTAGGTGGCTTCGACGTCGAGCCGCAGGACGCCCTGCGCCGCCGCGGACACCAGTTCGCCGATCAGCCGCCTGCGATCCTCGGCGGAGGTCTCCTCGATCCGCTTGGAACCCCAGAAACCCTTGACCACAGTCTGTTTGAAGATGAGGTCGCTGGGACTCAGGGTCAGCGGCTGGCCGGACAGTGCGCCGAACGAGATCAGCTCACCCTTGGGCGCGAGCAATGCCATCGCATCGCTGGCCGCGCGTCCGCCCACCTGATCGACCGCGCGCACGATCGGCGCGCCCGACGTCGCGGCGACGGCCGCGTCACGCCAGCCCTCGGCCTCGGTGTCGAAGACCGGCTCGAAGCCAGCGGCACGCAGCGCCGCCACCGACTTCGGCCCGCGCACCAGGTTGAGCACGTTGACACCGCGTTGCCGCGCAAGCACATTCACCAACCTGCCGACCGCGCCGTTGGCCGCATTGATCGCGATCCAGTCCCCGGACGCCACCTCGAGATCCTCGAGCAGCATCAGCGCGCTGAGCGGCATGGCGAGCAACTGGGCGGCGGTCTCGTCGGACACCGCGTCCGGCACCGGCACCACCTGGGCGGCCTTGGTGACGAAGTAGTCGGCCCACACGTTCTGCGCGCCGGACACCGTAACCCGTTGGCCGACAGTCAGTCCGGTGACACCGGAGCCGAGCGCGTCGATCCGCCCGACGCCCTCGGTGCCGGGGATCGCGGGCAGCGGCGGCTGGTAGCCGTACACGCCGCGCACGATGGCCAGGTCGTGATTGTGGATGGGCGCGAGGATCAGCTCGACCCGAACCTCACCCTCGCCCGGTGCTGGCTGCGGCCGCTCCGCCGTGGTCAGTACGTCTTTGGGCTCGCCGAAACTTTCGATGACTACCGCACGCATGCTTCGCTCCTTCGTTCAGTCTTCGGCGACAACGACGGTGACGTCGATGTTGCCGCGGGTGGCGTTGGAGTACGGGCACACCTGGTGTGCCTTGTCGGCGAGGGCCTGCGCGTCCTCGCGGGACAGATGGGGCAGCGACACCTCGAGGGTGACCGCGAGCTCGAAACCGCCGGCGTCGTTCGGGCCGATGCCGACCTTCGCGCCGACCGCGGAATCGTCGACGTTCGCCTTGTCCTGCTTGCCGACCAGGCGCAGCGCCGAATGGAAGCAGGCCGCGTAGCCCGCCGCGAACAGCTGCTCGGGGTTGGTGCCCGCGCCGCTGCCGCCCATCTCCGGCGGGGTGGCCAGGTCCACGTCGACCTTGCCGTCGGTGGTGCGGGCGTGCCCGTTGCGGCCGTCGCCGGTCGCCAAGGCCTCCGCGGTGTAGAGGATCTTCATGCCTGTTCTCCTTCGATCGGTGGTGCCGAGAGTGCGCTGGTGAGTCGCCGCAGGGTTGCGCGCAGCGCCAAGAATTCGTCAACGGAAAGGCCACAGGCCTCGGCCATTTCGGCCGGGATGCCGCGGGCCTCGGCGCGCAGTTCGCGGCCGCGTTCGGTGAGTTCGATATCGACGCGACGTTCGTCGTCGGCCGCGCGCCGCCGCCGCACGAGACCCGCCGCCTCCAGCCGTTTGAGCAGCGGAGACAGCGTGCCCGAGTCCAACGCGAGCGCGTGGCACACCTCGCCGACGCTACGCCCGTCGCGTTCCCAGAGGGCGAGCATTACCAGGTACTGCGGGTAGGTCAGCCCGAGCCGTTCCAGTTTCGGCCGGTAGACCGCCGTCATCGCCCGGGATGCCGCGTACAGCGGGAAGCACAGCTGCTCATCGAGGGTGAGATGGTCGTCGGTCATGTTTGTAAACGTAGTCCGCAACTATATTGTGCACAACCAATCAACTGGGTGTTCCCGGTCACAGTCCTGGACGTCTTGGGATGTAGAGTGTCGAAGCCAACCGGGCTGATGAGAAGCGACGCCGCGCGCACTGCGGAACACGCGACTCGTGTCCAATCTGACTCTTCGGTGTTTATGTTCGAATTAGCCGACACCGGCCGTTGGACGCTTGTACAGTCAGCCGCACGTACCACCCTCTCGAGGAGCCGCATCATGGTCCGCGAAAGCGATCGGCTGATCCGCACCGATGTACCCCATTCCGCACGAATCTGGAATTACTGGCTCGGTGGTCAGGACTATTACGAAGTCGATCGAATAGCCGGTGAGTCGGGGATAACGGTGTATCCCAATATCGGCACGATGGCGCGGCAATCGCGCAAGTTCCTGATCCGCGTGGTGCGCTACCTCGCGGCCGAGGCCGGTGTCCATCAGTTCCTCGACGTCGGCACCGGGCTGCCGACCATGCAGAACACCCACGAGGTCGCGCAATCGGTCGCGCCGGACGCCAGGGTCGTTTATGTCGACAACGATCCACTTGTGCTCGCGCACGCTCGCGCGCTGTTGGTCAATACCACCACCGACGAAGGTGTTACCGCACTTGTGGAAGCAGATTTCCACGATCCTGATCAGATTGTCGTCGAGGCGCGCAACATTCTGAACTTCAGCAAGCCGATCGCGGTCATGTTCATGGGCGTTCTCGGCCACGCGCGCACCTGGGATGACGTTATGCGCATCACCGGCGCGCTTATCGAAGCCATTCCATCCGGTAGTTATTTCGCGATGTACGAGGGCACCTCCGAAGATCCTCGGCTGGTGCGCCTTTCGGACTACTACTCGAAAACCGGCGCCGTTCCGTATTACGTACGATCGGTCGACCAGATCCGCGAAGTCTTCAAGAATCTCGAGCTCGTACCGCCCGGCATCGTTCCGGTCAACCAGTGGCGCGCCGACTCCGAGGCCACCAGCGAGGAACCCTCCGCCGCGTGGGGCGGCATCGGCTACAAGCCCTGAGGCGGCGGCACCGTCCTGGACCTCCTCGGTGATCCCGCGATGATGCCCTGGTAGGGACTATGGCTGCCCTGTGTCAGGGTGCTGGCGCGGGTCCCGCCGGGGTGATTGCGTAACGTTCCTGCGAACCGCGACGCCTTCCGTGATGTGGATGGCGTTGCGGGGCAGACCGTTTCGAGCTATGGAGACCCAGGCTGTGACTTCGCCCTACGACGATGGACCGAACAACGGTCGCCCTCCTCGCGGCAGGCAACCGGGACCGGGCGGCTATCCGCCACCGCGTCCGTCCGGACCACCGCAGGGGGCGCGGCCGATGCCACCGCTGCGGCAGGGGCCCGGCCCGGTACCGCCGGGTGGCGTACGACCGTCGGGTGCCCCGCCGTATCGCGGTCCGGCACCACAGGGCGCGGATCCGCGTGGTCCAGTCCCGCCCCCGCGACAGCGCCCTGGTCCGGGAGCGCCGAATACACAGGTGCCACAAAGGCGGGTGCCCGCAAACCTCGGCGAGGCCCCCGCACAACGAAATCAGCGTTCCGGCAAGGCAACTCGGCCGAACGGCCCCGGGGGTCCCCGACCTGCGGTCACGAGATCGCGGTGGCGGACCATCCGTCGCGTTCTCTACATCCTGCTGGCGTTGGTCATCATCGTGCCGTGCGCGGCCTTCGTGGTCGCGTACAACATGGCCACGGTTCCCCGGCCAAGTGCGTTGAAGACCAACCTGGTGGCGACCATCGTGGCGTCCGACGGCAAAACCGTGCTGAACAAGGTGGTACCGCCGCAGGGCGACCGCACCGACGTCTCCATCGATCAGATCCCACCGCATGTGCGTAATGCCGTGATCGCGATCGAGGACCGAACGTTTTACACCAACCCCGGCTTCTCGATCCCCGGTTTCGGCCGTGCGTTGCGCGACAACCTGCTCAACCGCGAGGACGCGGGCGGTGGCTCGACCATCACCCAGCAGTACGTCAAGAACGCCTACGTCGGCAACGAGCACGCACTCGGCCGCAAGTGGCGTGAGCTGGTGATCTCGGCGAAGATGGCGCGGCAGTGGAGCAAGGACGACATCCTCACCGCCTACCTGAACACCATCTACTTCGGTCGCGGCGCCAACGGCATCAACGCGGCGGCCAAGGCCTACTTCAACAAGAAGGTGCCGGATCTGACTCCGGCCGAGGGTGCGATGCTGGCCGCGCTCCCCAGGGAACCATCGAACCTGGATCCGGAGAAGAATCGCAAGGGTGCCGAGAGCCGCTGGAACGACGTGCTCGACGCGATGGTCGACACCGGTGCGATGACCAAGGCCGACCGAGCGAAAATGCAGTTCCCGCAGGTGGTTCCGGCGGCACAGAGCAGTGCTGACAAGTCCGATCAAGGCCCCAACGGCCTGATCAAGAGACAGGTGATCGCGGAGTTGGCCGACGCGGGCATCAGCGAGAGTCAGCTCAACGCCCAGGGCCTGCAGATCACCACCACCATCGACAACAAGACACAGCAGGCCGCGGTCGACGCGGTCCAGAAGAACATGCCGGGCGAGCGGCCGGAGACACGCACGGCGGTGGTGTCGGTCGACCCGAAATCCGGTGCGGTGAAGGCATATTACGGTGGCGACAACGGGCAGGGCTGGGACTTCGCCGACCACCCGCTGCAGACCGGATCGACGTTCAAGGTGTTCGGTCTCGCCGAGAACCTGGATCTCGGCATTCCGCTGTCGAAGATGTACGACAGCTCGGATCTGACCGCGCCGGGTACCACGAAGAAGATCACCAACGCCGAGCCCGGCGAAACCTGCGGCACCTGCACCATCGCCGAAGCGCTCCGGCTCTCGCTGAACACCAGCTTCTATCGGATGGAGCTGGATATGGGCTCCGGCGGCCCGAACAAGATCGCCGCGATGGCGCACAAGGCTGGCATCCCCGACACCATCCCCGATCTCGGCAAGACCCTGGTTGAGCCGGACGGCTCGCCACCCAACACCGGAATCATCCTCGGCCAGTACTCGGTCCGCGTGCACGATATGGCCTCGGCGTACGCGACTTTCGCGGCCTCGGGGGTCTACCACAAGCCGCACCTGGTGCAGCGGGTTGTCGCGGCCGACGGTCAGGTACTGCTCGATCGCGGCTCGGTGGCCGGTGAGCAGCGCGTCTCGAAGGCGGTGGCGGACAACGTAACCGCGGCGATGGAACCGATCGCCGCGTCGTCACTGAAACATGGGTTGGCCGGCGGCCGTAGGTCCGGCGCCAAGACCGGCACCACCCAGCTCGGCGACACCGGTCAGAACAAGGACGCCTGGATGGTCGGCTTCACCCCGTCGCTGTCGACGGCCGTCTGGGTGGGTACCCCCGACGGCACCGCGCTCGAGACCTCGAAGGGCAATGTCATGTGGGGATCCGGGCTGCCGTCCGATATCTGGAAGGACACGATGGACGCGGCACTGCAGGGCACCCCGAACGAGGACTTCCCCAAACCTGCCTCGATCGGCGGTCAGCCCGGCGGCGTCCCCTCCGTCTCCGTCTCGCCCTCCGCGCCCCCGCCCGCGCCGACGACCGGAACGCAAGACTGCGGGCAACCCATTCCCATGCTGCCGCCCTCGTTCTTCAATCCATGCGCTCCGCAACAGCCGCAGGATTCGGGCCGGTCACCCGGCTAGCCGCTACTGAGTGACCCGGCCGCCGATGCGCTGAGTGAGGTTGTCGGCGGTCGTCCTGACCCGGACGGCCAGCGGCGCCCAGTCGGCGGGGCACGGCGTGGCCTCGCAGTGGTGGCGCAGCGTGACGCTGATGGCCGCGATCGGGCGTTGGTTGTGATCGAAGACGGGATACGCGACGGAGGCGAAGCCCGGCGTCACGTGGCCGTCTTCGCAGGCCCAGCCGCGATTGCGTTCGGTGCTGAGGATGCTGCGCAGGGACGCGAGCGAATTGGGTCCGCGCTCGGTGCGGCGGACGAACGAGGACGCCGAGGGGAACAGCGCGCGGATCTGCGCGGCGGGCAGATAGGCGAGGATCGCGCGGCCGCAGGCCGTCAGGTGCGCGGGCAGCCGCACGCCGACGTTGGTGACCAGGGTTTCCGGGCGCGACGGACGTTCCTTGATCAAGTAGAGCAACTCGTTGCCGTGCAGCACGCCGAGGTGCGCGTTGTGCCCGACCTGCTCGACCAGTTCGCGCAGTAGCGGTCCGGCCAGCCGTTCCAGGGGATCGTGGCGCAGATAGGCGGAGCCGAGCTCGAACGCGGCGATGCCGAGCCCGTAGCGGCGCTCGCTGGGCAGGCGGGTGACGAAGCGGGCCGCTTCCAACTCGCCGAGCAGGTGATAGGTGGTCGACCTCGGCAGGCCGAGTTCGCGCGCGATGGTCGAGGCGGAGATGGGCCCGGCCCGGCCCGCGAGTAGCTGCAACACCGCCAAGCCGCGGCGCAACGCCGGGACGTCGCTGCTTGTTCCCATGCCATCTCCTCGGCAAGTCTTGGATATCAGACGGAATCGGACCTGCGCTCATTCTCCACTGCCCGCCGCGACGGTGGAATGGACCCCATGCCCGAAACTGCACAGCTACCGCCCGTGGCACTCGACGGACCGTTGACCGGGGAACAGGTCGTCGCCGTCGCGCGGCTCGGCGCCAAGGTTCACCTGAGCGAGGCCACCGAGGACCGGTTGGCCCTGGCGCGGGCGCACGTCGACGCGCTGGCCGCCGGGACGGTGCCGACCTACGGCGTGTCCACCGGCTTCGGCGCGCTGGCGACCCGCCACATCCCGCAGGAGAGCCGGGTCGCGCTGCAGCGTTCGCTCATCCGCTCGCACGCGGCGGGGGCGGGCCGCCCGGTCGAGCGGGAGGTGGTGCGCGCGCTGATGGTGCTGCGCCTGCGCACCCTGGCGACCGGCCACACCGGCATCCGGCCGGAGACGGCCGCAACGCTGGCCGCGCTGATCAATGCCGACATCACCCCGATCGTGCACGAATACGGCTCGCTCGGCTGTTCCGGCGACCTCGCGCCGCTGGCCGCGGTCGCCCTCGCGTTGATGGGTGAGGGCGAGGTCAGCGATGCCGCCGGAAACGTCACCGACGCGGCAACGGCCTTGAGCGCCAACGGAATCAAGCCGGTCGTGCTCGCCGAGAAGGAAGGGCTTGCGCTGACCAACGGCACCGACGGCATGCTCGGCATGCTGGTGCTCGCGCTTGCCGATCTGCACATGCTCCTCGATGTCGCCGACCTCACCGCGGCGATGAGCGTTGAGGCGCTGCTCGGCACCGACCGGGTGTTCGCCGCCGACCTGCAGGCCCTGCGCCCGCATCCCGGCCAGGCCCGCTCGGCGGCGCGGATCAGTGCCGCGCTGGCCGGTTCGGAGATCGTGGCCAGTCATCGTGGGCCGGACTGCAATCGGGTGCAGGACGCCTACTCGCTGCGCTGCGCGCCACAGGTGCACGGCGCGGCGCGGGACACCGTCACGCACGCCGAGCTGGTCGCCGGTCGCGAATTGGCTGCCGCCGTGGACAATCCGGTGGTGCTCGCGGACGGGCGGCTGGAATCCAACGGCAACTTCCACGGCGCCCCGGTCGCCTACGTGCTCGACTTCCTCGCCATCCCGGTGGCCGACGTGGCGAGCATGGCCGAGCGCCGCACCGACCGGATGCTCGATGTCGCACGCTCGCATGGACTTCCGGCATTCCTGGCCGGTGATCCCGGCGTCGATTCCGGGCACATGATCGCGCAGTACACCCAGGCCGCGGTGGTGAGCGAGCTCAAGCGGCTGGCCGTGCCCGCGTCGGTGGACTCGATCCCGAGCAGCGCGATGCAGGAGGACCACGTTTCGATGGGCTGGTCGGCCGCCCGCAAACTGCGCACCGCGGTCGAGGGTCTGACCACCGTGCTCGCCGTCGAATACCTTACGGCCGCACGGGCACTGGACTTCCGTGCGCCGTTGCGTCCGGCACCCGCCACCGCCGCGGCGCTGGCCTTGCTGCGCACGAAGGTCGAGGGTCCCGGCTCGGATCGTCATCTCGCTCCCGAAATCGCCGCCGCCGAGGAACTGGTCCGCTCCGGCGACCTCGCCCGCGCGGTCGCCCCGCACTTCGCGTCCTCGAACGGATCGTGACAGCAGGGCCTTTCGAACTTTGCCGCGGCCAAGGCCGGCGGCAGGAATCCATTGGAGGTTGGTTCTATGAGTCGGATAGTTCGGGCGGCGCGCGGCACGCAGCTCACTGCCAAGAGTTGGCAGACCGAGGCGGCGATGCGGATGCTGCACAACAATCTCGATCCGGAGGTGGCCGAGCGGCCGCAGGATCTGGTTGTCTACGGCGGCACCGGCAAGGCGGCCAGGAACTGGGCCAGCTTCGACGCGATCACGCGGTGCCTGACGACGCTGGAGACCGACGAGACGCTGCTTGTGCAGTCGGGCAAGCCGGTCGGGGTGTTCCGCACGCACGAGTGGGCGCCTCGGGTACTGATCGCCAACTCGAATCTCGTTGGCGACTGGGCGAATTGGCCGGAGTTCCGCAGGCTAGAGGCGCTCGGGCTGACCATGTACGGCCAGATGACCGCGGGCTCGTGGATCTACATCGGCACCCAGGGCATCCTGCAGGGCACCTACGAGACGTTCGCGGCGGTGGCGGACAAGCGGTTCGGCGGCACCCTGGCCGGCACGCTCACGCTGACCGCCGGGCTCGGCGGGATGGGTGGCGCGCAACCGCTGGCGGTCACCATGAACGGTGGTGTCGCGCTGGTGATCGAGTGCGATCCGGCCCGCGCGCAGCGGCGGGTGCAGGAACGCTACCTCGACGAGATCGCGACCGACCTCGACGACGCGGTGATCCGGGTCTCGAACGCGCGCAGGCAGCGAAAGGCGTTGTCCGTCGGCCTGATCGGCAACGCCGCCGAGGTGCTGCCGCAGCTGCTCGCGATCGGCCTCGACCCCGAGATCGTCACCGACCAGACCTCCGCGCACGACCCGCTCGCCTACCTCCCGCGCGGCATCGCCGTCGAGGACTGGGCCGACTACGCGGCGAAGAAGCCGGACGAGTTCACCGATCGGGCCCGCGAATCGATGGCCGAGCACGTCGGGGCCATGCTCGGCTTCCTCGACAAGGGTGCCGAGGTGTTCGACTACGGCAACTCGCTGCGCGGCGAGGCCGCCCTCGGCGGCTGTGCGCGGGCCTTCGACTTTCCCGGCTTCGTGCCCGCCTACATCCGCCCGCTGTTCTGCGAGGGCAAGGGCCCGTTCCGCTGGGCGGCGCTGTCCGGCGACCCGAAGGACATCGCGGCCACCGACCGCGCCATGATCGAGCTGTTCCCGGAGAACGAATCGTTGCGGCGCTGGATCAGGATGGCCAGTGAACGCGTTGCCTTCCAAGGCCTTCCGGCCCGCATCTGCTGGCTCGGCTACGGCGAGCGGCACCTGGCCGGTCTGCGCTTCAACGAGATGGTGGCCAGCGGCGAACTGTCCGCGCCGGTGGTGATCGGCCGCGACCATCTGGACTCCGGCAGCGTCGCCTCGCCGTACCGCGAGACCGAGTCGATGGCCGACGGCTCCGACGCCATCGCGGACTGGCCGCTGCTCAACGCGCTGCTCAACACCGCGTCCGGTGCGACGTGGGTGTCGATCCACCACGGCGGCGGCGTCGGCATGGGCCGGTCCATTCACGCCGGGCAGGTGTGCGTGGCCGACGGTACCGAACTGGCCGCGCGAAAGATCGAGCGCGTGCTCACCAATGACCCTGGCACCGGCGTGATCCGGCACGTGGACGCGGGCTACGACATTGCCGGTGCGGTGGCTACCGAACGCGGCGTGCGCATTCCGATGCACGAGGCGCCGTGAACCGAAACCGAGAGCACGGCATGACAGGAGTAACGCGGTGGGCGTGAACGAGCTGATGGGCGAGATCGCCGGTGTCGGAAGGGATTCCCGGCGCGGCGGCTACTCGCGGCACGTCTACGACTACGCCGACTTCGAGTTGCGGGACTGGTTCATCGACCAGGCACTGGACAGCGGCCTGGACGTGAACACCGATCGCAACGGCAATATCTGGGCTTGGTGGGGAAGTCCAGGGACCGGTGCGGTCGTCACGGGCAGCCATCTCGATTCGGTGCCAGGCGGCGGTGCGTATGACGGTCCGCTCGGCGTGGCCAGCGCGCTCGCCGCCGTGCAGATCTTGCAGGGCGAGGGCTTTACCCCGGCCAAGCCGCTCGCGCTGCTCGTGTTCGCGGAGGAGGAGGGCGGCCGGTTCGGCGTGCCGTGCCTCGGCTCCCGCTTGCTCACCGGCGCCATCGACGCCGATCGCGCCCGAAATCTGCGCGACAACAACGGTGTCACGCTCGCCGAAGCGGCGGTGAAGGCCGGTGCCGATCCGAAGCGTTTCGGCGCCGATCCCGAATCACTGGCCCAGATCGGCTGTTTCGTGGAGCTGCACGTGGAGCAGGGGCGCGGGCTGATCGAGCTGGACAGTCCGATCGCCACCGGAAGCAGCATCATCGCGCACGGGAGGTACCGATTCTCCTTCTCCGGCCAGGGCAATCACGCGGGCGCCACCCGGCTCGTCGACCGGCACGATCCGATGATCCCGGCCGCGACGGTCGTCGCGGCCGCGCGCCGGGCCGCCGCCGCGATGTCGGACGCGCGCGCGACGGTCGGCAGGCTGGTGCCCAATCCCGGTGGCACGAATGTCATCGCGTCCTCGGTCGATCTGTGGCTGGACGCACGCGTCGCCGGTGACGGCCGCACCGCGGCATTGGTCGAGGACATCACCGAGGCGGCGCGGGCGGCCGCCGAGGGCGAAGGGTGTCAGCTCACCGTCACCGAGGAGTCCTATTCGGACGACGTCGTTTTCGATGAGACCCTCCGAAACCGGATGGACAAGGTGCTCGGCGGCGTGCCTGCGCTACCCACCGGCGCCGGACACGACGCGGGCATCCTCGCCGCGCATGTTCCCTCCGGCATGCTGTACGTGCGTAATCCGACCGGGATCAGCCACGCCCCGGAGGAATACGCCGAGCCCGCCGACATCGCCAGCGGCGCACAGGGTCTCGCGCGGGTGCTGGAGGAGCTCGCCGGATGAGCACCTACTGGGCCGAATACGCCTGGCTGCCGGACGGATTGGCCGCGGCGGTGACGATCGAGGTGAACGGCGCGACCATCCAGTCGGTGGCCCGCGATACCGATCGCACCGGCACGGTGCTCGCGGGATTGACGATTCCCGGTTTCGCCAACGCGCACTCGCACGCCTTCCACCGTGCGCTGCGCGGGCGCACCCAGCACGATCAAGGCACGTTCTGGACGTGGCGGGAGCGCATGTATGCCGTTGCCGCCCAACTGGATCCCGACTCCTACTATCGGCTTGCGCGCGGGGTGTACGCCGAGATGGTGTTGGCGGGATACACCAGTGTCGGCGAGTTCCACTATCTGCATCACGCTCCCGGTGGTGCGCGGTACTCGGATCCGAACGCGATGGGCGCGGCACTCGCGGCGGCCGCCGATGACGCCGGTATTCGGCTGACGCTGCTCGATACGTGTTATCTGACAGGGGGATTCGGGGTCGAGCTTGGGGAGCATCAGCGCAGGTTCAGCGACGGCACGGTGGACGCGTGGGCCGAACGCGCCGCCGCGTTCACGCCGAAACCGGAGCTGGTACGGACCGGCGTCGCCGCGCACTCGGTGCGGGCCGTCCCGGCTGCCGCGCTCTCGGTCGTCGCCGCCGCGGCGCAGGGTCGGCCGGTGCACGCGCACCTGTCCGAGCAGCCCTCGGAGAACGCCGATTGCCTTGCCGCGCACGGCCGTACGCCGACCGCAGTGCTGGCGGAGGCGGGCCTGCTCGGCCCGCAGACGGTCGCGGTACACGCGACCCACCTCACGAGCGCCGACATCGATCTGCTCGCCGAGAGCGGCACTCGCGCGTGTTTCTGCCCAACCACCGAACGCGACCTCGGCGACGGCATCGGCCCGGCCCGTGCACTGGCGGACGCCGGAGTGGGTCTGTGCCTCGGCACCGACAGTCACGCGGTGATCGACGCCTTCGAGGAGTGGCGCGCACTCGAACTCGACGAGCGGCTCGCCAGCCGGGCTCGCGGCCGGTTCAACCCGGCCGAGTTGTACCGTGCCGCAACCGATCACGCGTCTATCGGCTGGCCGGAGGCGGGCCGGATCGAGCCGAACGCCGCGGCCGACCTGGTCACCATCGACCTGGACTCGATCCGCACGGCGGGCACGGCACCGGCCGCCGCGCTGTTCGCCGCGACCGCGAGCGATATCCGCTCGGTGCTCGTCGCGGGCCGTCCCGTCGTGTCCGAGCACCGCCATCTGCGAGTGGCACATCCGGAAACCGTGTTGCGAGAGGAAATCGAGGCATTGTGTCGACCCTGATCACCGGCATCGGCGAACTCACCACCAACACCGAGGGCGGCCCGCTGCGCGACGCCGCGGTTGTCCTGGATGGCGAGCACTTCGCCTGGGTCGGACCGGCGAATTCCGCTCCGGCGGCCGACGATCGGGTCGACCTCGACGGCAGGGCGGCCCTGCCCGGCTGGGTCGACAGCCACACCCATCTCGTCTTCGCCGGTGACCGCACCGCCGAGTTCGAGGCCAGGATGGCCGGACGCCCGTACCGCGCGGGCGGCATCGCCACCACCGTGACGGCCACCAGGGCCGCGACGGACGACCAGCTGTCGGTCAATCTGGCGCGGCATATCACCGAGGCGCGGCGGCAGGGCACCACCTGCCTGGAAACCAAGACCGGGTACGGGCTCAACGTCGCGGACGAACTGCGCTCGGCCCGGCTCGCCGCGGCGGCCGCCGATGAGGTGACGTTTCTCGGCGCCCATCTGGTCCCGTTCGATATGGATGCCGACGCCTACGTCGACCTGGTGTGCGGCGAAATGCTCGACGCCGTCGCGCCGTATGTGCGGTGGGCCGATGTCTTCTGCGAGACAGGCGCTTTCGACGAGGATCGATCGGAAGGGGTGCTGCGCGCCGCCGCCGCGCGCGGACTCGGCCTACGGGTGCACGGCAATCAGCTCGGCGAAGGCCCCGGCGTGCAACTGGCGGTGCGGCACGGTGCGGCGAGCGTCGACCACTGCACCTACTTGACCGATGCCGATATCGAAGCCCTCGCCACCTCCGACACCGTGGCCACCGTGCTGCCCGCCTGCGACCTGTCCACCAGGCAGCGCCTCGCACCGGCCCGCGCACTGCTGGACGCGGGTGCGACGGTCGCGCTGGCCACCAACGCCAACCCCGGCAGCTCGTACACCACCTCGATGGCCTTCTGCGTCGCCACCGCCGTTCTGCAGATGGGACTTTCGGTGGCCGAGGCAGTCCACGCGGCGACCGCGGGCGGCGCGAAGGCGTTGCGTCGCGACGATGTGGGCGTTGTCCGCGTCGGTGCTCGCGCGGATCTCCAGGTATTGGACGCACCGTCGGTCACCCATTTGGCTTACCGCCCAGGAGTACCGCTGACCTACGCGGTGTGGCGGCTCGGTCAGCGGGTCCGCGTCCCGATGGCCGACTGACCGGCTCACCGCGCCGGGAAGCGAAGGACGCGATCGTCGTTCGGACGTGGAGTGCCGCGACCATCGGTGTTGCAGGTGGTGAGCCACAGCGCGCCATCCGGCGCGACCGCGACCGTACGCAACCGACCGTAGCTGCCCCGCAACACATCTCGGGGCTGGCCGACGGCGCCGTCACGCAGCGGCACGGTCCACAGCCGTTCACCGCGTAACGCCGCGACGTAGAGCGTGTCTCCGGCGATCGCGATCCCGGACGGGGAGGCGTCCGCGGTCGCCCACGTCGTCAACGGTTCGGTGAATCCGCGATCCGTGCTGCCCATCCCCTCGACCGCCGGCCAGCCGTAGTTGTGTCCCGGTTCGATCAGATTGATTTCGTCGAACCGGTCCTGCCCGAACTCCGCCGCGAAAAGCCGTCCCGCGCGATCCCAGGCCAGCCCCTGCACATTGCGATGCCCGAGGCTGTACACCGGCGAACCCGGTGTCGGATTGTCCAGCGCCGGTCGGCCTTCCGGGGTCAGCCGCAGAATCTTCCCATTGACGCTCGCCGGATCCTGCGCCCGATCGCGCTGTCCCGCGTCGCCGGTCCCGGCATACAACATGCCGTCCGGCCCGAACGCGATCCGGCCGCCATTGTGATTGACGGACTTGGCGATCCCGTCGAACAGCACTTCCGGCGGACCGTCGAGCCGAAATCGCGCGATCCGATTATCGGATTCGGCGGTGAAGTAGGCATAGATGTAATGGTTTTCGGCATACTGCGGCGACAACGCCAAGCCGAGCAGTCCGCCCTCACCGGCCGCGACCACGCCGGGCACCTGATAGACCTGTTCGGGCGCATGACCTGGCCCGATCCGCAGTATCCGCGCGCTGTCGCGTTCGGCGACGAGTGCGTTGCCGTCGGGCAGGAATGCCAGCCCCCACGGGACATCGATGCCGTGCGCGATCTCCTCCGGTGCGCCGAGGTCGGGTGCGCCGGTGGGTTTACTCGGCGCGGTGCCGCTTACCGTCGCGGGGGAGGGTGTGGGCCGGTCGCTTTCGCATGCCGAGATCGCCGTCGCGGCCAGTAATACGGTGATCGCGACAGCAACAATGTGACGACGCGCTGACCTGACATTCACATAACTCACGCGGGCACCTCCGGCGATATTCGTGTGTGCGCGGCGCGCGGGATGAAGCCACATCGTTAGGCCGCGCACCGCGGGCGGTAGCCTGACCCAGTCTTGTCCCCGAACCACGTTGAGGTCATGGAACTTCGTCAACTGAGGTATTTCGTCGCGGTGGCCGAAGAGCTACATTTCGGCAGGGCGGCGGAACGGCTGATGATTGTGCAATCGTCAGTCAGCCAGCAGCTGGGCCGGCTCGAACGCGAGCTCGGCGTCGTACTGCTGGAACGGTCGCCTCGCAGCGTCCGGCTCACCGAGGCCGGGGCGGCGTTTCTGCCTGCCGCGAAGAAGGTGCTCGCCGCCGAGCGGCGCGCGCGGACCAGCGTCGCCGACTTCCTGACTGCGCCGACCGTGTTGCGGATCGGGACCAGCCGTGGCATGGGCGAACGGCTGGAACGGTTGCTCGTCGCGCTGAAGCAGCGCGCGCCGGGGGTGAAGGTTGAGTTGACCTCGGCGGCCCTCGGGCAGCGGCTGCGCAAGGTGTCGGAGCACGAGTGGGACGCGGCGTTTCTGCGCGGCGAGGTGGCGGCGCCCGAGGGCGTGCGCCAGATTCCGGTATGGCACGACGAACTCGTCGTCGCGCTGCCCGCCGATCACCCCTCGGCCGCCGAGCGCTGCGTCGATCTGGCCCAGCTCGCCGAGCTGCCGCTGTATCTGACCAACCGGCAGAACAACGCGTTGCTCGATGATCTGGTGCTGACCGCCTGCAGCAAGGTGGGATTCGAGCCGGTCTTCGGTCCAGAACAGGTGTCGATTCAAGACACCCTCGCCGCGCTCGGCGCTGGTGCCGCGGGGTGGACCGTGTTGTACGCGCCGCACGCGCGGCTGCTGCACAGCAGCCGGGTGGCCTTCCTGCCGGTCTGCACGCCCGGTGTGCTCGCGCTGCCCACGGTGCTCGCGGTGCGCACCAATGCCATGGAGCGGCTGCATCCGCTGCTCGAGGCCTGCCGGGACGTCGCGCTCGGCGATCAAGCGTCTTAATCGGGCGTCGGCCTTGTGCCGACCAGCCTTCTTCCGTTACGTTCTTAGTGAACGAAACCGTACCGTTCACTTGGAGGTAGTGTGATCAGGGGCGCCGAACGCGAGCAGGCGATACTCGCTGCCACCTACCAGCTGCTCGGCGAAATCGGTTACGGGGCAATGACAATGGATGCCGTCGCGGCGCGGGCGCAGGCCAGCAAGGCGACCATCTATCGGCGGTGGCCGGGAAAGCCCGCACTGGTGAAGGCGGCGATGGACGCGCACGACGCGGAGTATGTCGCCGATATCCCGGACACCGGGACGGTGCGCGGCGACCTGATCGCGGCGCTGGTCGAGCTGAACGCGCAGGTCGACGACCACTACGTGACCATGATGACCGGCCTGATGCACGCCATGCGGGTGGACGCCGAACTCGCGGCGGCGCTGCGCGAACACGTGGCCGATGAGGATCTCGGCCCGTTCCGCACCATCGTCGACCGCGCGATCGTGCGCGGCGACCTGCCCGAGGGCACCGAAACCGAACTGGCACACCAGGTATCCGAGGGGCAGATCATGCGCCGGATGTTCCTCGGCGAGCCCATGGACCGGGCGTTCTTCATCGACTTGGTCGACGAACTACTGCTGCCGATCCTCACCCGAACTTTCTCGACGAAAGAAGATAGATGACCACAACAGACTTGCCGGTGCTGATCGTCGGCGCCGGGCCGACCGGGCTGACGCTCGGCTGCGATCTTGCTCGGCGTGGGATCGACTGCCTGGTGGTGGACAAGGCGACCGAACTCTTTATCGGCTCGCGCGGAAAGGGTTTGCAGCCAAGGACTCTGGAGGTCTTCGACGATCTCGGCCTGATCGACGAGGTGCTCGCGCACGGTGCCGTGTTCCCGTCGTTTCGCATGTACGCGGACACGCAGGTGCAATGGACGCGGACGGTGCACGAGATGCTTGGTCTGTCACCACTCGAGCGCGAGCACGGCGTGCCCTATCCGAACGCGTGGATCCTGCCGCAGTGGCGCACCGACGAGCTGCTGCGCGACCGGCTGCTCGAACTCGGCGGCCGCCTCGAATTGGGCACGGAGCTGGTCGATTTCGTCCAGGACGAGACCGGTGTCACGGTGACACTGCGCCGCAACGGGGAACTCGAGCAGGTGCGCTCCCGGTACCTGGTCGGCACGGACGGCGGTGGCAGCGTCGTGCGCAAGACGCTCGGCGTCGGCTTCGAGGGCGAAACCTTCGAGACCGAGCGAACTTTGATCGGTGACGTCAAAGCGAAGGGGCTCACCGGCACGTACTGTCACATGCTGACGACCGGCGATGTGCGGGAACGCTTTTCGCTGTGGTCCATGCCTGGCACCGACTACTACCAGTTCATTGCCTCGATGACCGCAGACGACGTGCCCGAGCTGACCGTGGCGGCGGTGCAGAAGATCCTCGACGAGCGGTCCGGCCGCTCGGATATCCGGCTGTTCGAGCTGCGTTGGATCTCGGTGTACCGGGTGAACGTCCGTATGGTCGACCGTTTTCGGGTCGACCGGGTGTTCCTGGCCGGCGATGCGGCGCACGTGCATTCCTCCTCCGGTGGGCAGGGCCTGAACACCAGCGTGCAAGACGCCTACAACCTGGGCTGGAAGCTGGCGGCCGTGCTGTCGGGCGGCCCGGACCGGCTGCTGGATACCTATGAGGCCGAGCGGTTTCCGATCGCGGCACGGGTCCTCGACGTGACGACACGCTCGCATCGACGCGACTTTCAGGACGCCGAGCCGGGGCAGGGGAGTCTGGATATCTTTCAGCTGAAGGTCAATTACCGTGGCGGACCGTTGGCCGTGGACGCACGTGAGACGCCGGGCGCTGTGCGGGCAGGCGACCGCGCGCCCGACGCTCAATGCGGTGATTCCAGCCTGTTCGACCTGTTCCGTGGCACGCATTTCACGGTGCTCGGTTTCGGCGCCGATACCGCCGCGGCGGTCGCCGAAGTCGTTCGCGCGCAGGGTGATCGGGTCCGCGCGCTAGTGATCGAACCTGGCGACGGAACAGCCACCGGCGTTGGCGAGCCCTTCCGCAACTACGACATCGACCCAGCAGGCCCAGGCACGCTGGTGCTGGTCCGTCCTGACGGCTACATCGGCGTCATCGCCACCGATCCCGCGCCGATCCAGGACTTCTTAGCCGCCTGGTGATCCCTGGTCAGCCCAAATATGTTCCGTACCAATCCAATACCCGACGCCACGCCTCGGTGGCGGCGGCCGGTGCGTAGCGCGGCCCGGTGTCGTTGAAGAACGCGTGGTCGGCATCCGGTGCGGCCCACATGTCGTGCGGAACGCCCGAACGGCCCAGCGCGGCCTCGGCGGCCGGGCGGGTGGCGTCCACCCGGGTGTCCAACGCGCCGTAGATCGCAAGCACGGCGGCCTTGGAGGCGGAAAGATCGCCGTTGTCGGGGAACGGGCCGTAGAACGGTGTCGCCGCGGCGAGCGCGGACGGTCCGGAGGCGAGGAGCAGCCAGACCAGGCCGCCGCCGAAGCAGAACCCCGTGGTGCCGAGCTTCTTGTCCGGGACCCGCCGTCCGAGCTCGTCGAGGCCAGCGCGCAGGTCGGCGACGAACTGGTCCTGCGGGATCTTGCTGAGCTCGGCGGTGGCCTCGGCCGGATCGGTGAAGGCGGCGGTGCCGCCCTTTTCGGAGAGCAGGTCGACGGCGAGTGCCGAGTATCCGGCTCCGGCGAATCGTCCTGTCACCGAACGAATATGGTCGGTGAGGCCCTTGTTCTCGTGGATGACCAGCACGCCGCCACGGGGTTGCGCCGCAGCGGCCCAGGCAGCCTGCAATTGCCGATTGTCGGGGCCCGCGAAGGTAATCGGCGTCGTCGCCACCGCGGCGCTCGACCCGGGCGGCGCGGATGTTGTTGGAGCGGAAGGCGGTTGCGACGTCAAAGGTTGATCGTTGTGCTGGCTGGCGCAGGCGGCGAGCAACGAGGCGGCCGCCGGAATGCCGAACCCGAGTAGGCCGAGGCGCCGCAACGCCTCACGGCGATTCAGTAAGCCGTCGGCATGATCGGCGGCGATCTCTTCCGCGATATAGCGCTGCAGCGGCGTCATGCCAACCAAGGTAGGCCCCACCGCCGCGACCCGCCCGGTTTTCCGGGCAACGGCGCGCGCTGGCCGCCGAGGATCACCACCTGCCGCGCCCCGTCCGCCACCGCGTCGGCGACCGTCTCCTCAGCGAAGCGCGACCGGCCAGCCATGAACAACCGGATGTTAGAGCTGTGCCTGCACCTGGCTGGCGATCAACTCGAGGTGGTCGAGATCGGCGAGGTCCAGTATCTGCAGGTAGATCCGCTGCGCGCCGATCTCGGCGTATCGGCCGATCTTGTCGACCACCTCGGCGGGCGAACCGGTCAGACCGTTCGTCTTGAGCTCGTCCACCTCGCGTCCGATCACCGCGGCCCGCCGCGCCACCTCGGCATCGTCGGCGCCGACGCAGGTGACGAGGGCGTTCGAGTAGACCAGGTCGTCGGCCCCGCGCCCGTGCGCCTCGGCGGCCGCGCGGACCCGCCCGAACTGGGCGACGCTGTCCTCGATCGAGGCGAACGGCATGTTGAACTCGGTCGCGTACTGCGCGGCCAGCCGCGGCGTCCGGTGCGCGCCGTGACCGCCGATCAGCACCGGCACCGGTTCCTGTACCGGCTTCGGCAGGGCGGGGGAGTTGGTGAGC
This sequence comes from Nocardia sp. NBC_01499, assembly GCF_045040275.1. Classification (NCBI taxonomy): domain Bacteria; kingdom Bacillati; phylum Actinomycetota; class Actinomycetes; order Mycobacteriales; family Nocardiaceae; genus Nocardia; species Nocardia sp. NBC_01499. The sequence continues at coordinate 10,100,793 of NZ_CP109426.1, forward strand.
TGGTAGTGCTCGCCGGCGAAGTCGAACTTGTCACCCGGCTTGGTCGACCACAATCCGGTGATAATCGCGAGCTGCTCCTCCAAACGCGCGAATTTGTCCGCGGGGAACGGGATCCCGTACGCGGCGTGCTCCTCGGCGAACCACCCACTGCCGAGACCGAGTTCGACACGGCCGCCCGACATTTGGTCAACCTGCGCGACCTGAATCGCCAGCGGGCCAGGCAGCCGGAAGGTGGCGGCGGTGACGAGGGTCCCCAGTCGGATCCGCTTCGTCTCGCGGGCCAGCCCGGCAAGGGTGATCCACGCGTCGGTCGGGCCGGGCAGCCCGTCCGCGTCGCCCATCGCGGCATAGTGGTCGGACCGGAAGAACGCGTCGAATCCCAGGTCCTCGGTGGCCTTGGCAACGGTCAGCAGTGTGTCATAGCTGGCACCCTGCTGCGGCTCGGTGAAGATGCGCAGTTCCATGATCACCATGGTGCCCCAGGGTGTTTCCGCTCGGTCCGGCCGGGGTGTGCGGTCTATCCCTCACTATGACCTGCGCCACGCGCCGCATTCGAGGAATGATCGAGTCGAGGAATGGAGGGTTTTCGATGACTGGGTCTATCGCGGGGATCGTGGCGTATCCGGTGACGCCGTTCGATGCCGATAGCGGCAAGGTCGCGGAGGGGGTGCTGCGCGGGATCGTAGATCGGATGGTCGACGCGAGGGTGGATGCTGTTGCGCCGCTGGGGAGTACGGGGGAGAGCGCGTATCTCGATGATCAGGAGTGGGCCGCGGTGGCGACGATCTGTGTGGAGCAGGTCGATGGGCGGGTGCCGACGGTCGTCGGGGTGTCGGAGTTGAGCACGGCGGGGACTATCGCTCGCGCGCGGCTCGCGGAACGGCTCGGGGCCACCGCGCTGTTGATGTTGCCGGTGGCGTACTGGCCGTTGACCGAAGACGAAGTGCGCAGGCATTTCACGGCGGTGGCCGAGTCGGTGGGGCTGCCGATCATGGCTTACAACAATCCCGGCACGAGTGGGATCGATATGACGCCGAAGTTTCTGATGGAACTCGTTGGGGCCGTGGACAACATCACGATGGTCAAGGAGTCCAGCGGAGATATCGCGCGGATCGCCGAGCTCGGCGAGGCCGGCGTGCCCGTCTTCAACGGCAGCAATCGGCTTGCGCTGCAAGCGTTCGCCGCCGGAGCCACCGGATGGTGCACGGCCGCACCGGGTCTGGTGCCGGAGCAGGTCGTGGAGGTGTGGCGACTGCTGACGGCTGGTGAAACCGCCTCGGCGACAAAGCTGTTCGAACGGTTGGAACCATTGCTCCTCGCGTTGGGCCGTGGCGGCCTGCCGAGGACCGTCAAGGCGGGCCTGAACTCACTCGGCATCGAAGCGGGCGATCCGAGACCACCACTGCTACCGGTGGATGACGACACTCGTCGCACGATCGCCGAGCTGATCGCAGCGGTTAGCCGATGATGCCGAGCCTGGCCGGGGCGGTCGATAGCTGACCGAGCCCGACGGGGCATCGCCCTGGCCGCGCTAATGTCAGATCGAACCTGCCGCAGCGCCCACCGTCGGGGCGATGCGCGAGAGCAAAGGAGCCGATGTGCCGGAGCGAGCGCTGCCCGTTGTAGTGGTGATGGGGGTGTCGGGGACCGGCAAGTCGACGGTGGGCAGGGCGCTGGCGACGGCGCTCGGCGTCGAATATGCCGAGGGCGACGACCTGCACCCGGCGGCGAACATCGCGAAGATGTCGGCGGGCATCCCGCTGACCGACGAGGATCGGGCGCCGTGGCTCGACGAGGTGGCGGCCTGGCTGGCCGAACGCTCTGCCCAGGGCGGCGTGATCAGCTGCTCAGCGCTGAAACGCGCCTACCGTGACCGACTGCGCGCCGCCGCCCCGGACGCCTTCTTCCTGCATCTGGCCGCGCCGCGCGACGAACTCGCGCGGCGAATGACCGGCCGCACCGGACACTTCATGCCATCGAGCCTGCTCGACTCGCAGTTGGCCGCGCTCGAGCCCCTGGCAGGCGACGAGCACGGCAGCACGGTCGACGCGACCCGCGACCCGGTCGAACTGGCCCGCGAAACGTCGGCGGCATTGCGCGACCGACAACGTCGCGACCAGCTTCGACCGGCCGCTGATCTATGACTTCGTGACCAGCTCCTCGGCGATCGCCCCGCAGAAGTCGGCGAGATCGTCGGGATTGCGGGAAGTGATCAGCGCCCAACCGTTCTCGGCCGACCGCACCACCGGCTGATCGACCCATCTGCCGCCCGCGTTGACCACATCCGTGCGCAGCGAGAAATACGACGTCAACGTCTTGTCCGGGGTGAGCTCGGCCTCGACGAGCAGCCACGGCCCATGGCAGATCGCGGCGATCGGCTTCCCCGCCGCCGCGAACCCCTTGGCCAGCTCAACGGCGCGATCTTCGGCCCGCAACTTGTCCGCGTTGACCGTGCCACCGGGCACCACCAACACGTCGTAGTCATCGACCTCGACATCATCGAACGACGAATCCGGCTGCACCGTCACGTCCTTCTCGGTGTCGTGCTCGAACGTCTGCACCTGCTCGTTCTTGGGCGCGGCATGCACCACGGTCGCACCCCGATCCTTCAGTTCTTTCTGTGGAACCAGCAGCTCATCACGCTCCACCCCCGTGTTCGACGTGATGATCAGTACGCGCGTCCCATTCAGGTCTTCCGGCATGTGCCGACACTCCTTCCATCATTCGTCCCAGGAGTAGGCGTGCCGCGAATCCGGAAAGCTAAACCTCTACAGCCCACCAAGCCGGGTGAGCACCTCGAAGGCCACGTCGGCACTGCGCCAGAGGGCGTCGATCTCGACGCGGGCGGCCGGGGCGAGGGCGGGGTCGGTCAGGGCGAGACCGTTGCCGAAGATCACCACGTTGGCGCCCGCGTCCGCGAGGCGCAGCAGTTGGGGAGTGGCCACGCCTTGGCCGACGAGCAGGTCGAGGCCCTCGCCGACGAAGTAGAACCGCCACAGCGGGCCGAGGTCGCCGTGATAGATGTCCTTGGTCGAATCGACGATCAGCGAACCCTGCTGCGCGATCGCGTCGACGATCTTGAAGTAGTCGGGCGCGTTCGCGGGCGTGCCGCCGACGGCCGCCACCGCGTAGGAGAGATCGACGGAGAGATGGGCGTCGTATCCGGCCATCGCGACGCGGGCGGGGGACAGGTCGCAGCGGCGGGTGAGGTCGAAGTAGTTGGTCCACTGCGGATCGGTTGGCGCGCCGGTGAATTCGGCGTGCACGTTGCGCAGGAATCGGGACAGCAGTTCGAGGCTGATCCGATGCGCCCACTCGGGATCGGCGAACGCCGCCGGGTCGCGCTGCAACGGCATCACCGCCGCCTGCTCGACAGCGTCGAGGCCGAGCGCGAAGACGCCGCGCAGATCGCGATGCTGAACGAGGATCGCGGTGAGTTGCCGATTCTGTTCGACGGCTTGTTCCAGCCGCTGCATTGAGGTGCCGGTGAGCGTGCTGGTGTCGGAAAGGTCAGCGATCGAGGAGATTTCGGCGGGCGAGAGCGCGGTGCCACAGGCGGAGTCGGCGGCGGCACCGGCCTGGCCCGCGCCGAACAGCGTGGCGCAGCCGAGTAGCAGGGTCGTGACGAGGGCGACGCGGCGGGTCGTGATCATGTGCTGCTCCGGGATGTTCGCGCACCGCGTTGGCGACGTGCGCTGACGGTCGACGACGGCGAGGGTGGGTCGAGAACACTCCGGCGAAACCGAAGTTGGCCCAACATTAGCCGAGTCGATCATGATCCGTTGGCCGCGCGACAACAGCCGTGGCGTTATCCCCCGGTGGGGCAGGACCCGCCGGACAGATTCGGGAGGCAGATCCCGGAGATGTCGGTAATCAGGAAACCAGCGCCGATCAATAGCGACCCCACCGCAATCACGCCGAACAACCCGACCCACAGCAGACCGGGCAGGTGGGTGAGCCGAGCGAGCTGGTCGGCGTCGGAGGCGACATCTTCCTGGTAGCGGCTGCGCAGCTGCCGGGAACGGCCGCGCTGCAACTCGATCACCGGGCGCGCCCCGGCGAGCAGCAGGAACCAGGCGCCGAGATAGGCGAAACCCGCCTGCAGCGTGTCGGTGCCGAACCAGGACACCGCGAACACCGTCGCGCCGACCGCGAACACCGTCAGCATGCCGTAGACATTGCGCGTCATGATCAACACCGCGGCCAGCAGCGCGATGGCGACCCACAGCATCAGCGTGATCCGGCTCGCCCCGAGCAACGCGGCGAAGGCGAGCCCGAGCAGCGGCGGTCCAGGATAACCCGCCATCGTCGTGAGAATCATGCCGAGGCCGTAGGGTTTTCCGCTCGACACGGTCAGACCCGAAGTGTCCGAATGCAATCGGATGCTGTTGAGCCTGCGCCCGGTGAGCAGCGCGACAAGCGCGTGCCCGCCCTCGTGCGCGATGGTGACGATATTGCGGGTGAATCGCCAGATGGGCGTGTATCCGACAAGCACGAGCGCCACCACCCCGGCCCCTGCCACCAACCACCACGGCGGCTGGGCTTGTGTTGTCGTCAAGCGGTCGACGATGGAGGTGCCATGCTCGACCCATTCGGCTCTGTCCACCGCCGCACCTTATCCGGCGCCGGACATCTCCGCTCGGAGCCGACGTTTGTAGATCTTCCCCGCATCGTCACGGGGGAGTTCGGCCACGATCCGCAGCACCCTCGGCACCTTGTACGCGGCGAGCTGGTCGGCGAGGCCGGTGCGGATGCTTTCCTCGGTGAGCGCGGCGCCGGGTCGCGGGACGACCTGGGCGGCAACGGTTTCACCGAGGTCACCGTCGTGCGGGATGCCGAACACCGCGACGTCCTCGACGCCCTCTAATGCCATGATCGCGTTCTCGATCTCGGCGGGGTAGATGTTCACGCCGCCGGAGATGATGATCTCGCTGGACCGTCCGGTGAGGTAGAGGTATCCGTCGTCGTCGAGATAGCCGCGATCGCCGACGGCGAGGAAGCCCGGTACCGGACTGTCCTCTTCGCCCGTTTCGTGCAGGTAGCGGAACTTGGGCCAGTAATCGGCGCCGCGCACGAACACCTGGCCGGTCTGGCCCGCGGGCAGCGGATTGCCCGCGTCGTCGACGACCATGGCGGCCGCGCCGTCGGTCGGGCGGCCGACGCTGCCCGGATGCGCCAGCCACTCGCTGGCGGAGATCCAGGTGATCGTGCCCGCCTCGGCGCAGCCATAGAACTCGACAAGCGCGTCCCCGAACCAGTCGATCGCGGCCCGCTTCAACGCGGGCGGACACGGAGCCGAGGAGTGGATGAGATGGGTGAGGCTGGAAACGTCGTATCGGCCGCGCACCGCCGCGGGCAGTGAGAGCAGCCGGGACAACATGGTCGGCACCACCTTGGCCTGGGTGATGCGGCGCTCGTCGACGATGCGCAGGAACTGCTCGGCGTCCCAGCGCGGCATGATGGTGATGTTGGTGCCGACCCGCAGTGCGAGCGTCGCGATCCCGTTCGGGCTCGCGTGATACAGCGGCCCCGGAATCACCGCCTGTCCGCGTGGGGTGAGCCCGAGCCGCTTCGCCGCGCTACCGGCGATCGATAACCACTGGTGTGGCGTCATCCGTTCGCGCAGTACGCCTTTGGGTCGTCCGGTGGTGCCGGAGGTGTAGATCAGGCCGGTCGAGTCGTCGCGGGAGCCCTCGATGCGGCCGAGCGGTTCGACGTGCGTGTCGATCCATTGCTCCAGTGTCGCGTGCCTGCCGGTCGTCTCGGCCAGCGCCGCGTCGAGCCCGGCCTCGGTGAGCAGTTCGCTCGGCATGGCGATCTCGAGAATGGTCGTATCGTCCTGCGGCACAGCTTGTTCGACGATATCGATGAACTCGGTGTGCGCGATGACCAGCCGCGCGCCGCTGTCGTCGAGCACGTGCGCGACCTCGGGCACCTGCCAGCGCGTATTGATCGGCACCGAATTCGCCCCGCAGGCCGCGACGGCAAGGGACACCTCGAGAAACTCGATGTCATTGCGGATCATCATCGCGACGCGGTCCCCGGGTCTCACCCCCGCCGCCGCGAGCGCGGCGGCCAGCCGACCCGCCCGCTGATGCGCCTCGGCCTGCGACCGAACACGGCCCGCGCAGGTAATGGTTGGTGTTGACATGCTGCCCAAAGCATCGCCCATGATTCGCAGTCTGCCACTTCCACAGTTACCCGGTAGCGCAGACCGGGTCATGAGGTTTTGGTCAGAATTCCCGCCATATCACCGAGGACTCCGTGGGTGCTGTAGGACAGCCTGCCGTCGGGTTGTAGCCGCACCGTTGTGGTCGCGCCGTTGTCGTTGCAGCCGCCGCCGTCCACGGTGAGCCTGGCGGTCAGCGTGATTTCGTTCGGCGCCGCGGTCGTCAGCGTTTCCGCTCGACCGCATGTCAGGCCCGCGACATGTCCAGTATTCGAGGAGCTACCGGCTTCTTGGCCAACACTTGCCTCGTGCAATGTCAGCACGATGTCGTAACCGCCGAGTCTGTCATCGGCGACACCTTTCCATTCGCCGATAAACGCTTCCGACAGGTTCGCGGCGGGACCGCCGGTCGATGCGGCGGGATGCGCGGTGGAACCGCCGGAGTTGCCAGTGAATTGCTTGGTTATCACGAAAGCGGCGCCCGCGATCACGAGGAGCAACACCAGCGCACCGGCGATCAGTGCGGCGCGGCGGCGTTGGCGGCGGCGGGTGGGTTGCTGGGGCTGGTACGAACTGTCTTGCGGCCCATAGGAATACGGCCGCACTTCGGGTGCACCCTGCCACCACCCTTGCGGCTCGGCATCCGCCAGTCCGGCCGCGGGCAGGCTCGTCGCGGTCCGCGCGTTCGGATCCTGGAACGGCCGCACCACCGTGTCGGCGGTCCGCAGCGGATCCGTGACCGGCTTTGCGAGTGCCTCCGGCACCTCGAACGGTCGGGAATCCAGATCGAGCAACTGCACCGCGCGCCTGCTGACCTCCTCCAGCGCGGGGCCGGGCAGCCAGCCGCTGCGGCCGGGAATGCCGAGGGCGGTCAGGTCGGCGATGATGCGTTCGGGGGTCGGGCGGGCGGCGGGGTCCTTGGTGAGGCAGGCCGCGATGAGCGGGCGCAGTCGTTGCGGCACCGCGTCGAGCCGCGGCTCCTCGTAGACCACGCGCCACAGCAGCTGCACCATCTCGCCGACCCCGAACGGACCGTGCCCGCTTGCCGCGAACACCAGCACGCCGCCCAGCGCGAACACATCGCTTGCGGGGCCGACCGGATCGCCGGTCACCTGTTCGGGACACATGAATCCCGGTGAGCCGATGACCTTTCCGGTGGTGGTGAACTGGCTGTCGTCGATCGCGCGGGCGATGCCGAAGTCGATCACCTTGGGTCCGTCGAGGGCGAGCAGCACGTTGGAGGGTTTGAGATCGCGGTGCACCAGGTCGGCGGCGTGCACCGCGACCAGGGCTTCGGCCAGCCCGTGCGCGAGCACAAGCAGCGAGCTCCCGGTGAACGGCCCGTACGCCTCGACCGCCTCGGTCAGCGAGAATCCGGCTACGTAACCCGTTGCCAGCCAGGGCGGGTTCGCGTCGACATCGGCGTCGAGGACCGGCGCGGTGAACTGCCCGCCGACCCGTTGCGCGGCGGTGACCTCGCGGCGGAACCGCACCCGAAATTCGTTGTCGCCGATCAGATCCGGTCGGATGACCTTGACCGCGACGGTGCGGCCACCGGCATTGCGGCCAAGATATACCCGGCCCATGCCGCCCGTTCCGAGCACGCCGAGTAGGCGGTAATCGCCGATCCGCGGTGGATCGTCGGCGCCGAGCGGTCGCATCGCGATGCTGATTCCCTTCGAGTGTCGAACATCGAAAGGTTACCTACCGCTCGACGCGGTGTCTGGTTCAGTTGGCCGTACGCACCGGCACCGGCGCCGGACTGTCTTGCCGCACATACCTGGCCAGCAGATAGGCCGCGATCGCGGCGGGAATGTTCATGAGCACTCCGTAGACCGCGCCGGGGACAGCCATCGCGTCGTTGTGCAGCACCGACCCCGCGATGGCGATGGCGATCGCGCCATTATGGACGCCGATCTCCATGGCCGAGGCGATCGCCTGATCGGCGTCGACCTTGCACAGTCGCGGCACGAAATAGCCGACGGCCAGGCTGATCACGGCGAACACCAGGCTGAGCGAGGCGAGTGTGCCGATGTTCTCGGTGAGCGTGCTGAAGTTCTTCGCCACGGCCGCGAGCACCACCAGCGCGAGTACCACGATCGAGAGGATCTTGACGTTGCCGCGCATCCGCTCGGCCCACCCGGTGAACCGGCGGTGCACCCACATGCCGATCGCGACCGGGACCAGCACAATCGCGAACACCTGCGCGAACTTGTCCGGTCGCAGCCCGAACGACCCGTCGCCGTCCATGAATTGGCTGTACGCGAACGCGACGATCAGCGGCATGGTGAACACGGCGAGCACCGAGTTGATCGCGGTGAGGGTGATATTGAGCGCGACGTTGCCGCCCGCGATGTGGCTGAACAGATTGGCCGACGGCCCGCCCGGCGACGCGGCGAGCAACAGCATGCCGACGGCGAGCGCCCCTTCGAGCTGGAACAGGTAGATCAGGCCGAGGCAGACCGCGGGCAGCAGCACCATCTGGCACACCAGCGCGACGATCGCCGCTTTCGGATAACGCAGCACCCTCGCGAAATCGTCTACAGCCAGGGTCAATCCGAGCCCGAACATCACAAGGGCGAGGGCAAGCGGTAGGAACACCGCGAAAATCGTTGACCCCATGGGGATCTCCTCTCAGCCGAACGAGCGGCCAACGCACGGCCGACACACGGGCGTCGACGTTATCGATCAATCGCGGAGGTTGCCAGTCAATTTGCCGAGGGCTGAGCCGTTGTCACGGTTGCCGTCGGTTTACCCGGCGACGACCTCGCCCTCGGCGGCCGAGCGCCGCGCGCCTTCCAGTACGCGCAGCGTGGCGACGGCGTCACGCGGGTCGACCGGTACCGCGCCGCCGTCGAGCAGGGCGGCGGCCATCGCGGCGTAGAAGGCGGGGTAATTGCCCGCGATGGTGGGGACCGGTTCGACGGCACCCTCGGCGCCGAAAACGCCCCAGTTATCGGATTCGACTGTGCCCCAAGGTTTGCCGTCATCGGGGCGGCGACCATCCCTTAGTGCGCTCTCCTGTGGATCGAGCCCGTAGGTGAGGTAACCCGCTTGGGAACCGAGCACCCGGAATCGTGGACCAAGTTGCGGCGCAACGGCACTCATCCACAGGTGGGATCGAACGCCCGAGGCGTGGGTGAGCGCGACGAACGCGTCGTCGTCGGTCGTGATGCCGGTACGCCGCCGATCCAGTTCGCAATACACCGATTTCGTCGGACCGAACACGGTCAGCGCCTGGTCGATGAGATGACTGCCGAGGTCGAAGAGCAGTCCGGCGCCGTCGGCGGCGTCGCCCAGCTCCCGCCAGCCGCCCTTCGGCACCGGGCGCCAGCGCTCGAACCGGGACTCGAAGCGCCGCACCTGCCCGAGCCTGCCCGACTCGGCGAGGGTGCGCACGGTCAGGAAATCGCCGTCCCAGCGCCGATTCTGGAAGACCGTCAGCGCTATAGCGGCCTGTTCGGCGCGTTTGATCAGATCCTCGGCGTCGGCGACCGATACCGCGAACGGCTTGTCGACCACCACCGGCAGGCCCGCGTCCAGCGACTGCCTGGCCAATGGGGCGTGCGTGCGGTTGGGGGTCGCGATGACAACGAGGTCTATTCCGGCGGGGTCCGCGAACAGTTCATCGGCGGTGGCGACCACCCGCACGCCGGGGTGTTCGCGTTGGGCCTGCGCCGCGCGTTCGTCCGACGACGTGACCACCGCCGCCACCCGCATGCGCGGTTCGGCGGCGATCAACGGCGCGTGGAAGACCGACCCGGCCAACCCGTACCCGACTACAGCGACCTGGAGCGTCATCCTTCGACGCTAGCGGATCGTCCCAGGAATTCGGGTCGTGATCGACGGGCCGCGGCTGATTACCGTGCCAGGTATGGGGCGGACTCAATGGGGGCCGGTACTCGGCCTGCTGGTGGTTGCGCCCTTTGTCGGTGAATTCCTGCTCGGCAATCTGACCGTGTCCGCGTTGCCGCTCGGTCTGCTGCTCGCGCCGATGTACGGCGGCGGCGCGCTGCTGGTGCGTGAGGTCGGCAGACGGACTCGCGGTTGGCCGACGATGGTGCTGCTCGCGGCCGCGTACGCGTTGTTCGAGGAGGGGCCGGTCGATCAGTTGCTGTGGAACGACTCGTACGCGCAGCGGGACCTGTTGCACGGGCCTACGTATCTCCCGGCGCTCGGGATGAGTGTCGCGTTGACGCAGCAGGTGTTGTCGTTGCACACGATCTGGAGCATCTGTGTGCCGATCGTCCTGGTCGAAGCCATGGCGGGGGAGCGGCGAAATGTGCTGTGGCTCGGGCGAATCGGGCTGGTGGTCAGCTCGGTGTTGTTCGTCGCCGGTGCCGTGCTCGTCTTCTATGGCAATTACAGTGAGGGGTGTTTCCTCGCCTCGCCATGGCAGTTCGGCTCGATGATGGTGGTGATCGTGGTGCTGGTCGCCGCCGCCCTGATGCTCGTGCCCCCGCGTATCGCCCGGACGGCGGGCCGGCCGCCAGCGCCGTGGCGGGTCGGGCTGGTGTCGCTGGTGGGTTCCAGTGTCATCCTCGTGTCGTCCGACTGGCACGGGTGGATCGGTGTCGGGGTGTGGTCCGTCGTGGTCGGCCTCGGTGCCTGGTTGGTGGTGTGCTGGTCGCGCCGGACCGGGTGGACCGAACGGCACACCTGTGCGCTCGGCGTCGGCGCGCTGCTGACGTATGTGTGGATCTCGTTTCCGATGCGGCCGGAGGGCGGCGGCTCCCTGCTTGTGGATCTGGCGTCGAATACTGTGTTCGGAGCGGCCGCCGGGGTGCTGGCTATCGTGGCGACGCGCCGGGCGGCTCGCGCGGTGGGCTAGCGGCGTGTCGCGGCAGAGTGGAATTCGATCGGTTCACACCGGCGGCCTTCCGCAACTGTGAAGCAACCTTAGTCTTGCGAACGATCTGGCCCTTCGTCGCGGCGTCCGTCCCGGTGATGCTTCCATCCGGAAGCATGTATGCCGCAGCGCTTCTCGTCGTCTCACCGACCCTCGAGGCGGGCGTTTACGCCGTATTCCCCTTGGAAAAGTCGGCAATTACCCAGCAAATCTTAGAGCAATCTTAAAGCGTTTCCTATCGGGCAAAACGGAAATGAGTGCGCGTGACAGAGGTCACCGGCAACCATTTGCGGAGTGCGTATTTCCGATTGTTACCGTCCATTCATGCGCCCTGAGGTGGTGCTTTACGGAATATTTGCAATACAGGTGATGACCTGCTGCGAAGTGCCTTCAGTTGGGCAATTCGGGGTTTGCTGTCGAAATACTGGCCGACCTGACCTAACGTGTGAAACGTCGCTTAGTCAATGCTGATACGGCGTTCTATATCGCCCCTTCTCGCAGACCCAACGGAGGCCGCACATGCGTGTGCCGCTGATTACGGCGAAGAAATCTCATACCGAAATGAACGCCCGGATACCGGGCAAGGTGGTGCCGCGCCTGTCCACCGACATGCTCACCAAGCTGCCGGACTCGGTCGCCAGGCCTGGGTTCGCCCCGCGCAGCCTGACCACCGGCATCCTGCACCTCGGCTGCGGCTCGTTCCACCGGGCCCATCAGGCCCTGGCAACCCAGCACGCGATGAACGAGACCGGCGATCCGCGCTGGGGCATCGCCGCCGTCGCGATCAACCGCCCGACGGTCGTCGACGCGCTGCGGGCGCAGGACCACCTGTACACCACGCTGCTGCACGAAGACGGGCAGGCGCGCGTTGAGGTGGTCGGGTCGATCACCGAGGCCGTACACGCCCCGACAGACCTGATCGGCGTGCCGCAGCGCATCGCCGACCCGCGCGTCAAGATCGTCACGCTCACCGTCACCGCCAGCGGTTACTGCGTCTCGCCGGTCACCGGGCGGTTGGAGGTGGACTGCCCAGGCGTCCGCCACGACCTCCGGTCGCCGACCAGGCCGATCACCCCGATCGGCATGCTCGCACAGGGCCTGGAGCTGGTCCGGCGCCGGGGCAGCACCCCGCCGGTGATCATCAGCTGCGACAACCTGTGCGCCAACGGCAGCACCCTGCGCCGCGCGGTCATCGATTTCGCGCTGCTGCGCGACGATCATCTGGCCGAGTGGATCGCCAGGCACGTGCAGTTCCCGAACAGCGTGGTCGACCGTATCGTGCAGCCGACCGCGCCCACCGACGCCGCGGTCGCCCGTAACTGGTTGGGCGGCATCGAGGATCTCGCGCCGGTATCGGCCGAGCCGTTCATGACCTGGACGATCGAGGATTTCGATGGCGAGCGCCCGCAGTGGGAACTCGGCGGCGCCCAATTCGTCTCCAACGTCAAGGATTACGAGCTCGCCAAGCTGCGGCTGCTCAACGGAACACACATGCTGCTCGCCTATCTCGGCGGCGTGGCCGGCCACCGCACCATCGCCGAGGCGACGGCGAGCCCGGAGCTCGCGGCGCTGGCCAGGCAGTTCATGCTGGACGAGCAGGGGCCGACGCTTGCCCTCGCGACACCCGAATTGCGCAGGACGGTAGACGATTTGATGCGCCGGTTCCGCAATCCGGCCATCGCCCAGGACATGACGCGGATCGGCCGCAACGGTTCGGACAAGATGATGCCGAGGGTCGTCGACGCCCTGCGCGACAACATCGAGGCGGGCCGGCCGACCCCCGGCGCGACTTTGCTGATCGCCGCGTGGATCCGCTGGTTCACCGCGAGCCACGCCCCCGGCGCGGTGATGGAACTGATCGACCCGAGGGAAGATTCCCTCGCGGTGCTGGTCGACGCCGATCCGCACCGCTGTGCGCAGGCGTTCTTGCAGCGCACCGATATCTTCGGCACGCTACCGGAGCTGGATAATGTGCAGCGGCAGGTCGGTGACGCCCTGGCCGAGATCAGCCGCGACGGTGTCGAGGCGGCGGTACGGCGCAGGTTGGCGCCGCAATCGGAAGGGAGCAACGGGTGAACGCCGAAAGTCCGGTTCGCGCGGTCGTGTTCGATATGGACGGGTTGTTGATCGACTCGGAGAGCCTGGCCATGGAGTCACTGGTCAGCGCGGGCGCCGAGCTCGGCTACGAGATGCCGATCGAGTTCTGCCGCAGCATGATCGGCGTGCCCGCCGACCGCTGCCGTACCCTCGCGGCGGCCGCCTACGGCCGGGGTTTCCCGCTGGAAGAGTACTTCGCGCTGCATGACGTGCACCTGCGTCAGCTCGTCGACAGTGGCAGGTTGGCGACCAAGCCCGGCGCGGTGGAGCTGCTCGACGCGCTCGAAGCGCAGGGTGTGCCGAAGGCGATCGCCACCTCTTCGTCGCGCGAACGCGCCGACCATCATCTGGAACTGGCCGGTATCGCCGACCGGTTCGACGTGGTAGTGACGCGCCAGGACGTGACCAAGGGCAAGCCCGACCCCGAGCCATACCTCAAGGCGATGGCCGCGCTCGGCGGCGAGACGGAAACGACACTGGCACTGGAAGATTCGACCAACGGACTGCGGGCCGCCTGCGCCGCGGGCCTGCGCTGCATCCTGGTTCCCGATCTGGTGCAGCCGACCGAGGAGTCCCGGCGGCTCGCGCACCGGCTGTATCCGGACCTGCATCAGGTCATCGAATACCTCGCCGTGGCCAATGCGCCGTCGGCAGCGTCCACCGCATAGGCTGATCTTTCGAATCTGTCGGCGGACCTGAAGAGGATCTTTCGTGGTGCGGATAGCTCGACCAGCGTTGGTTGTGTGTGCCGGAATCGTCATGGCGGCTGCCGGGTGCGCCGCCGACGGCGACAGCGGGTCATCGGCGACCCACGTGCACAATCCCGACCCCACGACCTCGAGTATGCCGACCGGATGCGGTGTCGACCTTTCGGCCTCGGTGATCCAGTCCGCCATCGCGGCGCTGCCCGTCGAGCGGGTCACGGGTGCGGCGTGGTCCACCGATCCGCGCGGGTTCGAGGGGAACTTCGATCCGTGCGCCACCTTGTCGACCGTGATCATCACGGTGCAGGGGGCGACGGGGAGTTCGCCGGATCAAGCGTTGCTGTTCCACAAGGGTGAGTACGTCGGCACGGCGACGCAGGATGCGTATGGGTTCACCTCGCTCGACGTCGACAGCACCAAGGACGACACGGTCGGGCTTGCTTACAAGACACCGGGCAGCTGCGACGCTTGCGCCGACGGCACGATCACCCGCGTCCAATTCCATTGGGAGGGACAGAAAGTCCGGATGATCGGCATACCGCCGAAGTAGTCGGCGTCAGCCTTCCTGGTCGTCGGTCCAGCGCTGGACCCAGACCTGTAGCGGCGCGAGCGCCGCGACAAGGTCGAGGCCGTCCGTACTGAGCTGGTAGCCGGTCGGTTCCGCAGCGATGACCCGCGCCTCGCGGAGTTCGCGCAGTCGATCGTTGAGCACGCTGGCGGAAATGCCGCCGCACAGGGCCTGCAGTTCGCGGAATGTCACCGCGCGTCCGTCCCGCAACTCCCACAGCACGCGCAGCGCCCACCGCCTGCCGAGCAGATCCAGCAGCACCATGATCGGGCGTCCGGTCTGCGACCCGCGCACGGGCCCGCCGATCGCCGGGGTCTTGTCTGCTTCGGATTCCGAAGCTACCATCGTCACATCCTTGCTCTTATTTTCGAAGCAAGAGTACCCGTTATCGCTGGAAGCTCGAGGATCGACCATGAGTGACGCTCCACGCATCGCACCGCTGAGCCCGCCGTACGCTCCCGAAATCGAGGCGCAACTGCTCAAGTGGATGCCGCCGGGCTCGGCCATCGAGCCGTTGGCCCTGTTCCGCACCCTCGCCCTGCACGACGACCTCTTCAGCCGGATGCGCCCCCTCGGCGCCGGCCTCCTCGGCCACGGCCGCGTCCCACCCCGTGGCCGCGAGATCGTCATCCTCCGCACCTGCGCCCGCGCGGGCGCCGAATACGAATGGGGCATCCACGCCGTAATCCAGGCGCCCGACGTGGGATTGACCGTCGAACAGGTCGAGGCCACGGCTTCGGGGGAGCTTCACCCATGGTCGGACGGCGACGCGATACTCATCCGCCTAGTCGACGAAATCCACGACACCGCAACCGTTTCCGATGCCCTCTGGTCCGAGCTCAGCGCCCGCTACCCCGACGACCAAATCCTCGAACTGATCACCATCACCGGCTGGTACCGCCTGCTCAGCACCGTGATCAACACCGCCAACATCGAGCACGAGACCTGGGCCCGCCGTTTCCCTGCCTGACTCGGACCGCCCGCGAGATCTGGCCTCACCGATCGCTTTTGGCACCTCTGGTGGACGCCGAGTACTCCTGTTCCGGACGTCCGGTGCTCCCGTAGCGCAGGCTCATGCGGAGGGTGCCGGTGCCGACGAGGGTGGCCAGGTAGCGCTGGGCGGTGGCGCGGGAGATGCCGATGGCGGTGGCTACTTCACCGGCGGAGAGTGGCGTGCCTGCTTCGAGGATCGAGTGCAGGACAAGGTCTTTGGTGGGGGAGGTGACGGTGGTCGTGGTGCTGGGGGTGGTGGTCGGGCGGAGTGCTTGGAGGGCTGCGTCGACGCGGGCGTTGTCCACCTGCGGGGTGGCGAGGATGCGGCGGTAGCGGGCGTAGGCGGCGAGGCGGGCGGCGAGTTCGGTGTGCGGGAAGGGTTTGACGAGGAAGGCGAGTGCACCGGCGGAGAGAGCGGCGCGGACGGCGGTGCTGTCGGTGGAGGCGGTCAGAACCATGGCGTCGCACCGTAATTCGCGGACGAAGTCGATGCCGGAGCCATCGGGAAGATAGACGTCGACGAGGGCGAGGTCGACCGGACCGGCGGCCAGGATGTCGCGGGCGGTGGCCAAGGTGTTGGCGGTCCCCGCGACGGTGAAACCCGCGATGGAGTCGACTATTCCGGCATGCAGGTTCGCGACCCGGAAATCATCATCGACGACGAGAACGGTTAGATCTGATGGAGCCATGACACCTTGCTGTCTACGAGCACTTCGGGAATGCGGGCATTGAATTCGGCGCCGGTCAGCGGGGGATTACCGCCGCGTGGACTGGCCAACCGGACATCGCCGCCATGGTTGCGGGCGATCTGTCGAATCAGCGCAAGGCCGACGCCGCGGCCGCCTGGCACGTCGCCGCTGTCGCGGGTCGAGGTGCCCTCGGTGAACAGCACGTCGATCAGCTCCGGCGCGACGCCGTCACCGCTGTCCGCGACAACGATGTGCAGTGTCGAATCCTCTTGCACCAGTTCGACTTCCACCTGCTTGACCGGATTGTCCGAGGCGCGCACGGCCTCGATCGCATTGTCGAGCAGATTGCCGAGCACGGTCGTCACGTCGACCGGATCGACGAGGCTGCCGTCCACCCAGGTGTTCGGGCCGAGCACCAACTCGACGCCGCCCTCGCGCGCGTGCGCGGCCTTCGCGGCGAGGAATGCCTGCAGGTAGGCGTCGTGGATGGCGTCGATGCCTGGCGCGGCGGCCCCGAGCGGACCCGCGCCGATCATCTCGTCGATCGAGCGCGAGGCTTCCTCGGTGCGTCCGCCGTGTAGCAGGCCGCTGATCAGGTGCATCTTGTTGGAGAACTCGTGGCGCTGCGCGCGCAATACCGTGCTCATCGACTGCACGGCGTCCAGCTGACGGGTCAGCGCCTCGACGTCGGTGCGGTCGCGCACGGTCAGTACCGCGCCGAGATCGCGACGGTCCCGATGCACCGGCCGCGCCGCGACGACAACGATGTGTGAACCGACCGTCGCCGACGCGGGTTGTTCGTCGAGCCCGCGGAACACCTCGAGCACCCGCGGCGTCAACCCGATCTCGTCCACCGGCCGCCCGATATCCGCGCCGATCCCGAGCAGCCTGCGCGCCTCGTCATTGACAAACGTTGTGCGCCAAGAGGAGTCAACGGCGAGCACGCCGCGGCCGATGCCGTGCAACACCGCGGCCTGGCCGCGCACCAGCTCGGCCAGCTCGGCGGGTTCGAGCCCGAGCGTCAGCCCGCGCCAGCGCCGGGCCAGCAGCATGGATCCCGCGATCCCGACCAGCAACGCGGCACCGACCAGCAGACCCGCGGTCCCCAGGTCGTCGAGCAACTGATCACGCACCGCGTCGGTGGAGATGCCGACACTGACCGCGCCGACAATCCGATCCGAATCCGGTGCCAGGACAGGGACTTTCGCCCGCACCGAGTCGCCGAGCGTGCCGCGTTCCTCGGCGATCACCTCGCGACCGGCCAGCGCGCCCGAGGGGTCGGTGCTCACATGCTCGGTGATCCGCGCGGCATCCGGATGCGCCAGTCGAATCCCGGAGTCATCGGTGACCACCACGAACAACGCCTCGGTCCGCTGCGTCGTGTCGACGGCGATCCGCTCCAACGGCCCGGCGGCGAGCCGCTCGCGCAGCTGCGGATCGGCGCTGATCGCGCCCGGCGCGTACTTGGTCACCTCGTCGCGCACCACGGGCTCGGCCGCGACCGTGCGCGCGATCGCGAGGGCGCGCTGGCCGTACCCGTCGCGCAAACGTTGATCGCTGAGGTAGCCGAAGACGGCGAAGGCGACGCCGAGGGTCAGGGTGACCACCACGATCTGCAGCAGCAGAACTTGAGTCCTCAATCGCACGGCAGGCGCGCCCTCATTCGCCATTGCCGCAGCATAGACCACCGTGCCGAGCGTGAGCAGAATGCGCAGAACTAGCGAATCGGCACTTTGCACGGCTTGTGCGCACAAGCTCCGCGGTGTGACCGGGGACACGTACGTTCGCTCTACCTCGATCTCGCAGGAGCTAGAAACCATGAACCACCCACTCATCGAGCTGCGGAGCGCAACGAAGCGTTTCCCCGGCACCGGGGGCGGCATCCACACCGCCGTCAAGAACCTCGACCTAGAGGTCCGCCCCGGCGAATTCGTCTCCGTGGTCGGCCCGACCGGCTGCGGTAAGTCGACCACCCTGTCGCTGGTGTCCGGCCTCGAACCCGCCTCGGCCGGTCGAACGCTGGTGCGCGGCAAGGACGTCGACGGCATCCCCGACGGCATCGGCTACATGTTCCAGCAGGACGCCGTGCTGCCGTGGAAGTCCGTGCTCGACAACGTCGCGCTGGGCCCTCGGCTGCGTGGCGCGTCGAAATCCGAAGCGCGGGAGAAGGCTTCGGTGTGGGTGCACAAGGTGGGCCTGGCCGGGTTCGAGACCTACTACCCGCATCAGCTGTCCGGCGGCATGCGCAAGCGCGTCGCGCTGGCGCAGACGCTGGTCAACGATCCGGAAATCCTGCTGATGGACGAGCCGTTCAGCGCGCTCGACGTGCAGACCCGCCAGCTCATGCAGGACGAACTGCTGCGCGTGTGGGCCGGCACCGGCGCGGCGGTCATCTTCGTCACCCACGATCTGGAAGAGGCGATCGTGCTCGCCGACCGGGTGGTCGTCATGACCGCGAGCCCGGCGACGGTGTGCGGCAACTTCACCGTCGCCTTGGATCGGCCGCGCAATGTCGAAGAGGTGCGGCTCACCACCGAGTTCCGCGATATCTACAAAGAGATTTGGGAAACGCTGCGCGACCAGGTCGAGGCGGCTCGAGCCAAGGGAGCCTCCCGTGTCGCATAACGTCCTCGAAAAGGGTTCTGCCGCATCGCCGGTGCCGGAGAACGAGACCGAGGAGCAGATCCTCACGCGCGTGCGCACCAATGCCAGGCGCGCACGCATCCGCACCTGGGGCCTTCGCCTCGCCCTGGTGGCACTGTGGCTCGGCTCATGGGAGCTCACCGCGACGCTGTGGATCGACCCGTTCTTCTACTCCAAGCCGTCGCTGATCTGGGATCGAATCGTCGAATGGTTCAGTGAGGGAACCCAATTCGGCTCGATCTGGCTGCAGATCTTCACCACCGTCGAGGAGGCCGTGCTCGGCTTCCTGATCGGCGCGGTCGCCGGTGTCGTGCTCGGCACCCTGCTCGGCCGCAGCCGGTACTGGGCCGACGTGCTCGCGCCGTTCATCAAGGCGCTCAACGCGGTACCGCGCATCGTGCTTGCCGCGCTGTTCATCATCTGGTTCGGCCTGGGGCTCAGCTCGAAGGTCGCGACGGTGGTCGTGCTGGTGTTCTTCGCGGTGTTCTTCAACGCGTTCACCGGCGCGCGGGAGGTGGACGGCAACGTCATCAACAACGCGCGCATCCTCGGCGCAGGCAAGCGGCAGGTGCTCACCGCGATCGTGCTGCCGAGTGCGACCACCTGGATCCTGTCCAGCCTGCACACCGCGTTCGGTTTCGCGCTGATCGGTGCGGTCGTTGGCGAATATGCCGGTGCCAGTAAAGGTTTGGGTCTGTTGATCAGCAACGCTCAGGGCACGTTCGATTCGGCGGGCATCTACGCGGGCATGATCATCATCACCGTGATCGCGTTGCTCGCGGAGTGGGCGATCGGCTTCGCGGAGAGCAAGCTGCTGAAATGGCGTCCGTCGCAAGCGACTTCGGGCCACGGGATCTGAGCATGAGATACCGCAAGCATGTGACGATCGTCGTCGTCGCCATCGCGGCGCTGCTGCTGGCCACGGGATGCCGGGATTCCCGGCACATTCCGATGGCGAACGGGCGTCCGCAGATCACCATCATGGTCGGCGGGCTGGAGAAGGTGATCTACCTGCCCGCGATGCTCACCAAACAGCTCGGCTACTTCGACAGCAACGACGTCGACGTGCAGCTGCTCGGCGAGCAGTCCGGTGCCAATGCCGAAACCGCGCTGCTCACCGGCGATGTGCAGGGTGTGGTCGGGTTCTACGACCACACCATCGACCTGCAAGCCAAGGAACAGTGCATCCAATCGGTGGTGCAGTTCTCGGACGTGCCCGGCGAAGTGGAGCTGGTCTCCAAACAGGACGCGGGAACCATCAAATCGACCGCTGACCTGCGTGGCAGGAACCTGGGTGTCACCTCGCTCGGCTCCTCGACCGACTTCCTCACCCAGGCGCTCACCGGCCAGCAAGGCATGGGCACCAAGGACTACACCCGGGTGAAAGTCGGTGCCGGACAGACGTTCATCGCTGGCATGAACCACAACGGCATCGACGCGGGCATGACTACCGACCCGACCGTCGCGCAAATGGTCAACTCCGGTGAGGCCCAAATCCTGGTCGACATGCGCACCGAGGCAGGCACCCGCGCCGCACTCGGCGGCCTCTACCCCGCCACCTCGCTGTACATGAACTGCGCGACCATCGACGCCCACCCCGACATCGTGCAAAAGCTCGCGGCAGCCTTCGTACAAACGCTGAAGTGGATCAAAACCCACACCCCAGAAGAGATCGCCGCCAAAATGCCCTCCCAATACGCGAGCGCGGGCAAAGACCTCTACATCCAATCCATCCGCGACTCGATCGGCATGTTCAACGCCGACGGCCTGATGAAACCCGAAGGCGCCCAAAATGTTCTGAACATCCTAGGCAAGTACTCCCGCAACGTAGCCCCGATGAAAGACCGCATCGACCTCTCCAAGACCTACACGACCCGATTCGTAGAAGAGGCATTGCGCGCGCCCAAGCAATAGCGCCTCAAACCCGATGCGCCGTCCAGGACCCCTTGAGGGTCTGTCCAGATAACGGTGTAACTCGGGTTGATTGAACTATTTTCGTCCGGCGGTGAGTCGGCCTTCGAAGGTGATGTCGAAGGCGTTGAGCGCGGCTTTCCATCGGGTGATCCATCGTTTCTGGCCGTCTCCGGTGGGGTCGAGGGCCATGACCGCGAGGTAGACGCATTTGAGGGCGGCTTGCTCGTTGGGGAAGTGGCCGCGGGCGCGGACCGCGCGGCGGATACGAGCGTTGACCGACTCGATCGCGTTCGTGGAACAGATAACGCGCCGGATCTCGGTGTCGAAGGCCAGGAACGGAGTGAACTCGGCCCACGAGGTTTCCCAAAGCCGCACGATAGCAGGATATTTCGTGCCCCAGGCCTCGGCGAACTCGTAGAACCGTTCCAACGCCGCGGCTTCGGTCGCGGCGGTGTAGACCGGTTTCAAGGCTTTGGCGATCACGGCCCAGTCCTGGCGCCCGGCGTAGGAGAACGACGCGCGCAGCAGGTGCACGATGCAGGTCTGAACGACCGCGGCCGGCCAGGTCTGCCCGATCGCTTCGGGTAGTCCTTTGAGCCCGTCGCAGACGAGCATGCAGACGTCATCGACACCACGGTTTTTCAGCTCGGTCAGGATCTGCAACCAGAACTTCGCGCCTTCACCGCCGTCACCGGCCCAGAGCCCGAGGATCTCGCGGCCGCCCTCGACCGTGACGGCCAACGCGAGGTAGATCGGCCGGTTGGCGACCTTCCCGTCGCGGATCTTGACATGGATCGCATCGAGGAAGATCACCGGATAAACCCGGTCCAGGGGCCGGTTCTGCCATTCGGTCATGCCGTCGATGACCTTGTCGGTGATGGTCGAGATCGTCTGCTTGGACACCTCGGCGCCGTAGACCTCGCGCAGATGCGCCGAGATCTCGCCATGAGTCAGGCCCTTGGCCGAGAGCGACAACACCATGTTCTCCACCCCGTTCAATCGACGCTGGCGTTTACGCACGATCTGCGGCTCGAAACTGGCGTCGCGGTCACGCGGGACATCGATCTCGACCGGACCGACATCGGTCACGACCGTCTTCGAGCGGGTTCCGTTGCGGGAGTTCGGTGTTCCACGACCCGCCGGGTCACCGTGGTCATAGCCGAGGTGATCGGTGATCTCCCCGTCCAGAGCGGACTCGACCACCATCTTGGTCAGCTGCCCCAGCAGCCCGTCTTCGCCGGTCAACTGCAGCCCGCTCGCGCGGGCCTGGGCCACGAGCTGGCCTACCAACTCGGCATCCACCACCGACGACTTCGCCTTCCTGGGTCTGGCCACCGAGTCAGTATCGACCACATCGACGGCCATCACATCAGAGTTCATGTGCCACTCCTTGTTTCGGAGTTACACCGTTGTTCTTACAGTCCCCCCCTTGACGGCGCATCGGGCCGGGTAGTCGGTTCAGGGCTCCTGCTGACAGTTCCACGACTGCCCTTGGTGGCCTGGGCAGTAGACACGGACGGTCACGCGATCACCAAGTCCGAAAGTGTCATTACCGCCCGGCACGTGCGGATCGGCGTAGACGTAGGTGGACTCGATGTCATATTTGCCCTGCTTGGTCGGTCTCCATTGCACGTGATCTAGCGCGCAAAGCGGACAGCGCGAAGCTTTGCGCGGCTCGGGCGAACGGGCGGTGTGATTATCGGCTACCGTCGGGTAGGTGACGGGCCTTTCACGTGGTGATGAGATCGCTGCTCCGGTCGCGTTTCCTGCGCGGCGAACGGTTGTGCTGGCCGACGGGTCGACTGTTGATGTGCGGTTTGTGGACGGGGCGAATCCTGTTCTGGTGCTGCATGGTTGGGCGTTGACGGCGGATGTGAACTTCTGTCATCTGATGCAGCCTGTCGCGGACGATTATGGGCTGGTCGCGATGGACATGCGGGGGCATGGCAGGGGGCTGCCGTTGGGGGTGGGGGAGCGGTTCGATATCGCGCAGTGTGCTGATGATGCGGCGGCGGTGTTGGATGCGCTCGGCATCGATCAGGTGGTGGTGTGCGGGTATTCGCTGGGTGGGCCGGTGGGGTTGGAGTTTGCCCGGCGGCATCGAGATCGGGTGCGCGGGTTGGTTTTTGAGGCTACCGCGATGGCGTTCGATAGTGCCGAGGACAAGATCGGGCGGGTGTTCTTTCGGGGCCTGCGGCCGTTCGCGCATCGCAGCGGCGGGATCGGGCGGTCGGTGCCGCTGTCCTATTTCTGGAAGGCTCGGGTCAAGTCCGATGAGGTCGCGCGGCTGTGGCCGTGGTTGCGGGCGGAACTGGGGCGGTGTCATCCGCGGGTGATCGTCGACGTGATTCTCGCCGAGTATGTCTTCGATTTCCGGCCGTATGCGGCGGAGCTTGCCGGATTGCCGACGGCAGTTGTGGTCACCACGCAAGACGGTGCGGTGCCGCCCAAGGATCAGCGTGAGTTGGCTGAGCTGCTCGATGCGACGGTGATCGAACTCGACGCCGCGCACGACGTGTTCCTGGTCGACCCGGCGAAGTATGTCGCGGCGACTCGGTCGGCGATCGATGAGGTTCTCGGCAAGCCACGACCACCGCGCTGAACCCGCTGCCGCGCGTGAATTCTCCGCCCGCGCACGAATTCGTCAGCAATGTCGTGCCCGGGCGGAGAAGACGTACGCGGCAGTGGGTGCGCTCAGCTGGTCGCCGGTGCGGTTTCTTGTTCCTTGAGTTCGGCCTTCCATTCACGGAAACCCTCTTCGGTGCGTCCGCGACGCCAGTAACCGGAGATCGAGGCGGCCCATTCGGCGGTCACGCCGCGTTCCCGGCGGACGTAGCGGCGCATGTCGTGCATGACGGACTGGGCCTCGCCGTGGATGAAGACCTGGACCTGGCCGTCTTTCCACGGCGCCTTGCGCACGCTTTCCGCGAGCACCTCGCCTGGCGCCTGGGTGCCGCGGTGCAGCCAGGTCAGCTCGATGCCCTCCGGCTTCCGCAGCGGCAGTTCGTCGTCGGGTCCGGCGACCTCGAGGAACGCGTAGCCGACGGCCGTCGAGTCCATCGCTTCCAGCGCGGCGGCGATGGCGGGCAGTGCCGCCTCGTCACCGGCAAGCAGGTGCCAGTCGGCGTCGGCGCGGGGTGCGTACGCGCCGCCGGGGCCGAACAGGTCGATGGTGTCGCCGGGCTTGGCCTCGGCCGCCCATGGACCCGCGATGCCCTCGGCGCCGTGGTACACGAAATCGGCGGCGAGCTGGCCTGCGTCCTGGTCGACCGAGCGGACGGTGTAGGTGCGCAGCACATCGATCCCGTCACGCTCGAAGATGAACTTGACGTAGGAATCGGTGAACTCGCTGGCCTGGAACGCGGCGAAGCCGGGGCCGCCGAGGTGGACCCGAATGAGGTGCGGGCTCAGCCACTCGGTGTGCTGCACGGTCAGGGTGGTGCGGGGTCGAGCCATAAGTAATCCTCCACTACTGTTAATTAGGGTTACCTTACTGACCCTACTCCGAGTTGATCTCCATGGGAATCTCGGCGGCGTTCGGCTCACTGTGCGAGCAACCGCTGACGGACGGGCCGCGGCAGTCCAGTATGGCGGATATGACCCAGACCGTGCCGACGCCGACTCACCTGGTGCAGCAGCGTTACCGCGACCCCAAGCCTACCGAACCCGCCCAGTGGAACCCGGTTCTGCAGGTGCTGCACGAGCATCGCTCGGTCCGCCGCTATCTTGCCGACCCGGTCTCGGATGACACACTGCGCCTGCTGATTTCGGCCGCCCAGTCCGCGCCCACCTCGTCGAACCTGCAGGCGTGGAGCGTCATCGCGGTGCGCGATCCCGAGCGCAAAGCGCGGCTCGCGGCACTGTCCGGTGATCAGGCGCACATCCTACAGGCGCCCGTATTGCTGGTCTGGACAGCCGATTTCGCGCGCCTGCGCCAACTCGCGGACGACAAGGACGCGCCGCTGGACGGCGCCGACTACCTCGAATCCAGCTACGTCGGCTTCATCGATGCCGCCCTCGCCGCGCAGAACGCGGTCGTCGCCGCGGAATCCCTCGGCCTCGGCACCGTGTATCTCGGCGCCCTGCGCAACCACCCGGAAGACGTTGCGGCGGAACTGAATCTGCCCCCGCAGGTGTTCGCGCCCTTCGGCCTGCTCGTCGGCCACCCCGATCCGACCGAGGAGACCAGGGTCAAACCGCGGCTGCCGCAAGCGGCGGTGCTGCACCACGAAACCTACGACCTGGCCACGCAGCGCGACCACGTCACCGACTACGAGAGCCGCATCGCCGAGTTCTATGCCGAACAACAGCTTTCGCACTCATGGACCGAACGGGTACTGGCCAGGCTCGCCTCGGCGGCCAGCCTCAACGGTCGCCACCGGCTGCGCACGTCACTGGAGAATCACGGCTTCGGCCTGAAGTGAGCTCAGCGGACCTTCGCGATCGACCCTCGGTCCAGGCGCGGCAACCACCCGACCGTAATCCACGGCACCGGACCCAGCTCCCAGGAGGGGCTGACGGCTGGCGCGCTGACCTGGGAAGTTACGGCCGCCTGACGCTGTTTTAGGCGACCGACCGGTAGCGTGACGTGCTGTTCGAACCCGGAACATGCGATGATCCCATGTCATGTGTCCGGGGTCACCGCCCGACGATCCGGGACGTCGCGTTTCGTTGCCGCTAGAGAGAAGGACCGCACTATGACAGCTGCCGACAGTCAATTATCGGACGCTGGAACCCACGATTCGACCGGCGACTCGGAGGGCTACTCGCGCGGCCTGAGCCCGCGCACCATTCAGATGATCGCCATCGGCGGCGCGATCGGCACCGGCCTGTTCTACGGTGCTGGCGGCGCGATCGAGCAGGCCGGTCCCGCCCTGATCCTGGCCTACCTGGCGGCGGGCGTGGCGATCTTCGTGATCATGCGAGCGCTTGGCGAGCTGCTCACCTACCGTCCCGTCTCGGGCAGTTTCGCCGAGTACGCGCACGAATTCCTCGGGCGCTACGCGGGTTTCGTCACCGGCTGGTCGTACTGGGCGGTGTGGGTGGCCACCTGTATGGCCGAGATCACCGTGGCGGGCAAGTACGTGCAGTACTGGTTCGACATCCAACCGTGGATCACGGCGCTTGTGGTGCTCGCGGTGATGTTCGTGGCCAACCTGATCTCGGTGCGGCTGTTCGGTGAGGGCGAGTTCTGGTTCTCCGCCATCAAGGTCACCGCGATCATCGGCATGATCCTGCTCGGCATCGGCGTGCTGACCATCGGCTTCGGGCACGCCGCCAACCCGACCGTGACCAACCTGTGGGCCGACGGCGGCGTGTTCCCGAACGGCTTCGGTCAGTCGCTGCTTGTGCTGCAGATCGTGCTGTTCGCCTACGTCGGTGTCGAGCTGGTCGGCGTCACCGCCGGCGAGGCGCGCGAACCGCGCAAGACACTGCGCAAGGCGATCAACACGCTGCCGTTCCGGATCGGCCTGTTCTACGTCGGCGCGCTCCTGGTGATCATGTCGGTGTCGAGCTGGCGCACCTTCCACGCGGGCAAGAGCCCGTTCGTCGAGGTGTTCCAGCAGATCGGCATCCCCGGTGCGGCGGGCATCATCAACTTCGTGCTGCTGACGGCCGCGCTGTCGTCCTGCAACTCGGGCATCTACTCGACCGGCCGCATGCTGCGCACCCTGTCGCTGCACGGGGAAGCACCGGCAGCGCTCAACAAGCTCAGCTCGCGCCACGTGCCCTACCTCGGCATCTCGGCGTCGGCGGCCGCGATGGTGATCGGCGTGATCGTCAACGTCATCTCCCCGGACAAGGCATTCGCCTACATCACCTCGGTGAGCACCATCGGCATCATCTTCGTCTGGGGCATGATCCTGGTCTGCCACCTGATTTACCGCGCGAGGGTCGCCCGCGGCGAACTTCCCGCGGCCGACTATCGCCTCCCCGGAGCGCCGTACACGACCGTGCTTGCGCTGGCGTTCCTCGCGCTGGTGGTCGTGTTGCTGTTCTTCACCGATAGTGGCCGCACCGCCGTTGTCGTCGGCGTCGTGTGGACGGTATTGGTGTCCGCCGGTTACCTTGCGCTCACCCGCCTCGGAAAGAGTGGCGGGACAATCGATCCCGCGCGTCAGTCCGCCGGTCGCTAGCCGCACGTTTTCTGATTTCCCGCACCTGGAATCGCCTGCGAATTCAGGTACGGGAAATCAGGATGGGTGCGGCTGCGGTTACTCGCGTTCTGCTCGTGAACGTTGCTGCGCAGGTGAGAGCCCTGAGGTCGGGCGAAAGTAGTTCAACACCAAGCGTGTGATCTCGGCGAGGAAGCGCTCGCGGGAGACCGGGGGCTGGTCGAGGATGTAGCGAATGGCGAGATGCTCGACCGCGCGAACCAGCATCCACGAGGCCGCCTCGAAGTCCACATCCTCGGGCAACGAGGCCCGATGCATGGTCAACGCCACCCGCGCCAACTCCCCGATCTGCTGCTCGAACGCGAAAACGGTGTTGTCCCCGCTCAGCCGCGGCGTCTGCTCGATCACGGCACGCAGCAGCGCCGGATGGCTGCCCAACGCGTCGAGCAGCGCGGAAATCGTTGCCGGAACAGCAGTTTCGGGCGGCTGATTGAGCTGGGCAAGCACACTGCTGTGCACCCGCGACGCGACCTCGCTGTTGTACCGGTCGATCACTGCGGTGACGATGGCGTCCTTGCCTGGAAAGTATTGATACAGCGAACCGGGACTGATGCCCGCCGCCTCGGCGATCCGATTGGTGGACGCGCCGTCATAACCGTGTTCGATGAGCACTGTCTGCCCGGCGTCGATGATGCGCTGCACCATGGCGCGCGAGCGTTGCTGCTGCGGCGTTTTCCGCGTCTTCGGTGGCATCAGAAGACGAATTGAACGCGAGTATTTATTCGTGTCAGCATCAATGCATGGTTGCACACAATGACGTGGTGCACGAGCGCCACCGCGCCCCCGTTCCACTCGGCCCCGACTCGTTGACCTGGCAGATCTTCGGCTCGCTGTACTTCGCGCCGAGCGGACTGTTCCTCGGCATGGTGCAGAACATGCATCCCGGCCTCGGGGCCGGCGTCGAGTACCACTCCGAGATCAACGACGAGTTCTATCAACGGGTGCTGCGCTCGGCGTATCCGATTGTCGGCGTGGTCTTCGACGGTCCGAGGGCCGCGCAGACCGCGCGCGAGATCGTGGACTACCACCGCACGATCAAGGGCACCGACGAGCAGGGGCGGCGGTATCACGCGCTGGACCCCGGCACGTTCTACTGGGCGCACGCGGTGTTCTTCGTGCAGACGTTGCGTGCGGGCGAGCTGTTCATGGGCGGACTGACGCCAGCGCAACGCGAACAGCTGTGGCGCGAGCAATACCAGTGGTACGAGATGTATGGGATGAGCATGCGTGTCGTCCCGAAGAGCTGGGCGGAGTTCCAGGTCTACTGGAATGACATGTGCGAGAACGTATTGGAGCCGACCACAGCCTCGTGGGAGGTGTATCGGCTGGCCGAGAACGCGCCGGTGCCGCCGTTTCCGGTGCTGGACATGCTGCCGAAACCGCTGTGGGAGAAGATGGTTCGGCCGTTCGGCGCCAGGTTCTATCAGTTCGTCACCATCGGCCTGTGTGACCCATCGATCCGGCGCATCATGGGCTTCACCTGGACGCGGGGCGACCAGTTCTGGTTCGACCGCTGGTGTGCGCTGCTCACGGCGATGAACCGGGTGACACCGGACGAGATCCGCTACTTCTTCCCGCGCATCCGGGCCGGGCGCCGCCGCGAACGCGGACTACGACCCGCCGCGCTGGCACCGCCGGAGGCGCCCGAATTGCTCTGGCCCGCAACCGAACATCGCGACGACCCCAAACACTATTGCCCGGTACACGCTGATCACGGGTCGACCCCCGCCACGAAATTCCGGCAACTGACAGGATTTTGACCGATGCTGGACGTGAACACCGCCGCGCACCCCTTCGACTACTACTATCGCCCCGGCATGCCGCTACGCCCGCCGCCACCGCGTGCCGTCGCCTCCGAATTGTGGTTCGAGCCAAGGAAATCGATCCTCTCGCCCTGGATCGACGTGCGGCCGGTCCCGGCCGAAACGCCACGCACCCGACTGATGGCCGACCATCTCTGGCAGGGCGACGAGCCGATGGACAACCTGGTCGCCGCGTTCCGCCGGATCGGCACCGCCGCGGGCAGGCGGCTGCTGGACGAGGCGCTCGACCACGGCATCGACGCCATCGACGATCCGCCGCCGGAACTGGTGGCACTGTTCGCCACGCTCGACAACCCACCGGACTGGTACGACCCCGACCTCTGGGAATACGGCCGCCAGCTGTGGATCAACGTCTCGACCTCCGGCAAACTCGCCATGGGCGTGCAGGACTTCATGGGCACGTTCGTCGGCGCGGAGGTCGCCTCCGCGACCGGCGCCACCGGCCGGTTCGTCAACGATCCCTACCGGCGAAACCTGGAGACCGCCACCTGGTTCCGCAATGTGACGGTCCGCGGCGGCATGGACCGCCGATCGCCGGTCTTCAAAGACACTGTGCGCGTGCGACTCATGCACGCGCAGGTGCGCGCCGGACTGCACCGCGCCTGGGGCACCGGCCATTTCGCCACGCACGGCAACCCCATCTCCAACAGCACGATGATGGGCGCCGCGGTGACCTTCGGCCTGTCGCCGATGTGCTTCGACCACACCCACGGCCGCAAATGCACTGAGCGGCAACTGAATGCGGTGATGCACTACTGGGCCTACATCGCCTACGTGTTCGGCGTCGCGGACGAACTGATCCCGCGCACGGCGCGCGAGGGCATGGAGATGTCGGACTACATGGTCGCCACGGCCGGTGTCGCGCCGGAGTGGACCGCGAACATGGCCGGGGCGGCGACCCGCCGGCTCGCGGGTGCGACGAGCCTGCTCGATCGACTGAAAGTCCAAGCGACGGCACCGCTGCTCGGCCTGCTCACCTACTTCAGCAGCGAACCGCTCGTGCGAGAGTTGGTCCGCAGCACGCCATTACATGAGGTTCCGGTGCGGCCGTGGTCGACTCTGACAGGCGTGGCGGCAGCACTCGATGTCCGGCTGCGGGCACTCGACGACGCACTACCGGGCGCGAACGACCGCATGGTGCGGCGCGCGGCCGCCGACGACCCGGTCTGGCGGCGCAACACCAAGGTCGCCAAGCTGCTCGCCGCCCGCGTCGGCATCTACGGCACCCCCTACGACCAACACGACGACTCGGCCACCGGCCTAGCCCGCTGCCCGGTCCGATGACGCACCGCCCGCCCCTCCTCGTAGAACTGCGCCGATCGGGCCGCACGGTGCTCGTCCCACCCGCGTTCACCGTGCTCGAGGCCCTGGAAGACGCGGGCATCGCGATCGACTCGATGTGCCGAGCAGGCATCTGCGGAACCTGCGAAGCGGTAGCCCTGACCGCCACCGGCCCGCACGCCGCCGACCACTACCCCCACCCACTCCGCCTCTGCACCACCGCCCCCGGCCTCCTCACCCACCTGGTCCTCGACCTCTGACCCGCCGCGACGACCCCGCCGCTATGGCCGCAGATCCGCACTCGTAGTCGAGAACCGCACCGCCTCGCTTAGCTCCTGTACGCGGTGCGCATCCCGAGAACGAGTGCGATCGAACAGGACTCATGTCGTGCTCGGCGGGCTGTGATCCTGGTGGCGCGTTGAGCGGGCACGGACTCGGCACAGTAGCGTTGCGCGCAACTGAGCCCGGTGTGGGTTGGGGCGATTCGGTAGTGAGTCGAGCCGTGGAGGTAGCGATATGACGAAGACGTTGCACGAACTGGTGCCGGGCGAACTGCCCGCCGGGATCGCCGCGCTGGCACCCGAGGTCAAGGCCGAACTCGCCACGGTGCTGGCCGAGGCCAGGCGCAAGCAGGCGAAGGACCTCGAAACCGCCGCGTACTCGCTGCTGGATTTCGTCCCCCGCCTGCTGCGCGGCGCGGTCAAGAAGGCGGCCGGGCTGTGACCGACAAGACCGATGCCCAGGTGATCAAACTGGCCCGCACGCTCGGCGTCCCCGTCGATCAGCTCGCCTACCTCGCCGACGTCCCCGCCGACGACCTCAGGGACTTCCGCTTCCAGATCGCCGACCTGCTGTTCGAAAGCCAATCCGGCGGCCTGCGCAAAACCGCGGCGGCCGCCAAGGTGATCCCCGCCCAGATCATCGCGAAGTTGGTGGCGCGCAACCGCAACGCGCTGCTCGCGGCGCGCATGGCCGGCGTGCTCGAGCCGTCCCACGCGGTCGACGTGGCCAAGCGCCTGCCGGTGGACTTCCTCGCCGAGGTCGCCCCGCTGCTCGACGCGCGCCGCTCGGGCTACATCATCGCCGGGATACCCACCGACACCGTCGCCGCGGTCGGCAAACTGCTTGCCGAGCAAGAAGATTGGATCACCCTCGGCGATCTGATGGCCGCGATCTCCGACGAGGCCGTCGCCGCCGCACAAGCCGCCGTCGACGGAACCGCGTTGATCCGTGCGGCCTACCTCGTCGACGACGCCGAGCACCTGGAGCGGATGGTCGCCCTGGTACCCGAGGCGAAATTGGTCGAAATGCTCAGCGCCGCCGCCGATCACGAGCTGTGGAACGAATACCGCAGCACCCTCGACGGCCTCTCGGACTCCGCCCTGGCGACGGTCCGCGCCGCGGTCGATCAACTGCCGCCCGAACACCGCGACCGCGCACTCGCCGAAATCGCCGCTCACCTGCCCGCGTAGCGAACGGCAGGCTCAGCTGATCACGGTCTTGCGGCCCGGCATGCACGCCGAGGCAAGCACCATCACCGCCGCCATCGCGAATACCGTGATGAAGACCAGATGCACCGCCGACGACAGGGTCGACGGCACCGGGTGATCGGTGTGGCCGACCCGTGAGTTCACGATCGCGCCGAAGACCGCGACGCCGACCGCGCTGCCGATCGAGCGCCCGAACATATTGGCCGAGGTCACCACACCTCGTTCGGTCCATTCCGCGCTCGCCTGCGCCGCGATCATGGTGGGTGACGCGACGAGGCCCATGCCGATGCCGATCAGGAAACACGATCCGCCGACCTGCCACAGCGTGGAATCCTCGGTGATCAGCAGGGTCGTCGCGGCACCCACCGTCGCAAGCCCGCTGCCGATCAGCGCGGTCGCCCGGAACCCGATGCGCAGGTACACCTTTCCGGCCTGGCCCGCCGCGATCGGCCAGCCAAGGGTGAGCGCGCCGACGGTGAGTCCGGCGACGAGCGCGCCGGTGCCGAGCACGCCCTGCGTGAACGTCGGGACATAGGAGGTCAAGCCGACCAGGATGGCGCCGACGAGCACCGAGACCAAGCTGCTCGCGATGATCACCCGCCGGGTGAACACCCACAGCGGCAGGATCGGGTTCGCCGCCCGCCGCTCGACCAGGCCGAACAGTATGAGCAGCACCGCGCCGCCAACGAAGATGCCGATGCTCGAGGGGGAGTCCCACGCCCACGCCTGGCCGCCCTCGAGTAAACCGAGGATCAGCGCACCAGCGCCCACCGTCAATAGGGCAGCACCGAGATAGTCCACCTGCTGCTTGCGCCGTGGCGCGCTCTCGGAGAAGTGGCGAAGCAGCATCCAGGCCGCCACGGCCGCGAGCGGCAGGTTGATCAGGAAGATCCAGCGCCAGCTGAGGTAATCGGCGAAGACGCCGCCGAGCAGCGGCCCCGCCACCGAGGACACCGCCCACACGCTCGCCAGGTAGCCCTGCACCTTGGCGCGCTCGGTCAGCGTGTAGATATCGCTCGCGATGGTCATCGTCATCGGCTGGATCGCGCCGGCGCCGATGCCCTGCACCGCGCGGAAGATGATCAGCGCGAGCATGCTCGTCGCCAGCCCGCACAGCAGCGAGCCGAGCGCGAATACCGCGATCCCGAACAGAATGACCGGCTTACGCCCGACCGTGTCGGCGAGCTTGCCGTAGACCGGGACGGTGACGGCCTGCGCCAGTAGATAGACGGAGAACAACCACGGGAACTGGGCGAATCCGCCGAGCGTGCGGGTGATCGTCAGCACCGCGGTGGCGATGATGGTGGAATCCAACGCCACCAGTGCCATCGCGAGCATCAGCGAACCGAGGATGGCGCCGCGCTCCGATCGAAAGCCGACAGAGGATGCCATTGTCTCGGTCGCCACGCGCGCGGCCCCTTTCGTTTGTTCGACTAACCACCACCAAGGAACGTAGTCCTGTCCCAGCTATTCCCGCTTGGAATTTTTTCGGCGCTCGGGCCTCGACGGGGTCCGCGGCGAGCCCTCGATGGGGTCCGCGGCGGGTCCGCGATGGGTCGGAATCGGCACCGATCGGGGTCCGGCCGCGAGGGCGTGCCGTGGCACGGTGTTGGACGGCCGTACATACGGTGTTGGACGGTTGCACATCTATAGCAAACAAGTAGCTATCAAATTGGCGTGACTAGACGTTCCGCTGAGCGGCGCCTAATGTTTCCAGCAGTTGAATGCGATGCGGTAAACGGTTAACGACATTGGTCCGACCAGGTGAAATCGGACGAAAAAATAGTGCGAATCGGACGTATTGCGCGCACCGCATGCGGAGGCCCTTACTCCGTATAAAACCGGTGTCTCAGCTCACAGGAGCTTCCAGGTGGAAGCTGTAGACAGTCATCTCAGGACGGTTGTACTGTCTGCCGATGTGTTCAGGACGACGCCGTAGGTAGGTGATGTTAGAGCTCGGGCAGTAGAGCGAAGTCACTGATGTTTTCCTCAACCTGCGTTAAATAGTTGTCCCAAGCATGAGGGCGCGGACGACCCCACTCCACTGAAATGTAAAGACCGACCCGACCGGATAGTGAACGGGGCCTCCCGATGGAAATCTTCTGCATAATTCTGCTCGTCTACCTCATCTTCGCGGAGCCATTCTTCGAGATATTCTCGGTGCGTGCCTTCACGAAGGAATTCGGTGAAAGATCCGACGCGCGCGTGCGGCTGTATCAGGGTGGCGTCTTCCGCACCTGGGCAACGCTCGCCGTCATCATCGTCGCGTTCGCCGTCAGCGGCACCTCGGTGCACGAGCTCGGCCTGACGCACTTCGACTTCTCCGTCTTCCGCGGCTTCTCGCTGGCCGAGAAGATCATCAGCCTGGCCATCGTCACCATCTACGTGTCGTATCTCCTTGGGCCCGTGCTGATTCCGCTGGTCGGCGGCCGTCGCGGCAAGGACTGGATCGCGCACAAGATCGAGTACGTCGTCTTCATCACGCCGGAGTCATCCATCGAGCGGTTCTGGTGGCTGGCCAACTCGTTCAGCACGCCCGCCGAGGAGGTCGTCTACCGCGGCTTCACCATCTACGCGGTCGCGCTGCTGTGGCCGGACCTGCCGTTCTGGATCCTGATCATCGTTGCCGGTGGCGTCATCGATGGTCTTCGGCACGGATTCCGTCCCGCCGTCTCCGCCCAGGTGATATTCGGTGGTGTCGCGCTCGCGCTGACCTACAAATTGACCGGCGCGATCTGGCCGACCATCGGCGTGAAGCTCTTCCACGACCTGCGCGTTCTCGCATTCCCGCTTGCTCAGGCCCGGCGCAATCTGGCCGAACGCGGATTGTCCGAGATTCCCGGGAAAACCCTCACAGACCAGAATGTCCCCGCCGTCGCGGACAATACTGATAATTCAGTCGAGCCACGTACTTCTGTTTCTACGTAGTAGGGATAGTGCTAGATGTCTGCAGAAATGGCCCGTCGGACGGCCGACGAGATCAGTTTATTTCTCACCGAAACGCTCGGAGATCTTCTCGATATTGCCACGGATGATGTCGCACTGAGTGAGCCTTTCTCGAGTTTCGGGCTCACCTCGGCGGTAGCCCTCGTATTCGTCGGCAAGATCTCCACCTGGATGGGTAAACCGTTACCACCGGACCTCCCCTGGGAGTACCCCACCG
This sequence comes from Nocardia sp. NBC_01499, assembly GCF_045040275.1. Lineage (NCBI taxonomy): Bacteria > Bacillati > Actinomycetota > Actinomycetes > Mycobacteriales > Nocardiaceae > Nocardia > Nocardia sp. NBC_01499. The sequence continues at coordinate 10,135,352 of NZ_CP109426.1, forward strand.
TGCACGCCCTGGCCGAGGGGCTTGCCGCGGCACAGGACACCATCGAACCGGCGCCGCAGGACACCGCGGATCGGGAGCCTGAAGTCGGGGGGCGCCCGCCCCGCGCCACCACCGCGCAGGAACCGGTGGCCATCATCGGCATCGGCTGCTCGTTCCCCGGGCTGCGCGGACCCGAGCAGCTATGGGAAACCCTGTGGCACGGCCGGGAATTGGTCGGCGAAGCGCCCGACGCCAGGCACAACTGGCCCGGCACCGCACGACTCACCGAGCAGCGCCGGTCCTGGCTCGGCTCGTTCCTCGACGACCCGTACGCGTTCGACGCGAACTACTTCGGCATCGGTGACGCCGAGGCCGCGGCCATGGATCCGCAGCATCGGCTGCTCGCGGAGACCGTCGCGGACGCGTTCGAGGACGCGGGCGTGCCGGTAGAGCGGCTGGCCGGTACCTCGACCGGCACGTTCGTCGGTATCACCGCGGGCGACTACGCGCGCGGCATGGGCGATGTCGGGGAGTCCGGGATGCCGATCGCGGCCGTCACCGGCAACGCGAGCAGTATCGCGGCAAACCGGCTGTCCTATCTCTACGATCTGCGCGGCCCGAGCGTCAGCGTGGATACCGCCTGCTCGTCGTCGCTGGTCGCGCTGCACATGGCGTTGCGCAGCCTGCACGACGGCGACTGCGATGTCGCGGTGGTCGGCGGGGTCAATATGACCCTCGACCCTCGGGTCACCGAATCGCTGGCCGGCGCGGGCATGATGGCCGCGGACGGGCGCTGCAAGACCTTCGATGATCGTGCCGACGGGTACGTCCGCGGCGAGGGCAGCGCCGCGGTCGTGCTGAAGCCGCTGGCGCAGGCCGAGCAGGACGGCGACCGGGTTTACGCGGTGCTGCTCGGTTCGGCGATAAACCAAGACGGTCGTACCAACGGTTTGACCGCGCCCAGCTACCAGTCGCAGGTCGACGTGCTGCGACGCGCCTACCGGCGGGCCGGTGTGAGCCCGAGCGACGTGCAGTACATCGAGGCGCACGGCACCGGAACCATCCTCGGTGACGCCATCGAAGCGCGCGCGCTCGGCACCGTTTTCGCCGAAAACCGCAGTGGCGAAGACAAGTTCCTCGTCGGCTCCGCCAAAACGGTGGTCGGTCACCTCGAGGCCGCCGCTGGCATCACCGGGCTGGTGAAGACCGCGCTCGCGTTGCACCACGGGCAGGTGCCAGCCAACCTGAACTTCGAATCGCCGAGCAAGCACATCGCTTTCGAAGATCTGCCGTTCAATGTGCCTGCCGAGAACCAGGTCTGGCCGCAACGTCGTGGCCGCGCCCTGGCCGGAGTCAGCTCCTTCGGCTTCGGCGGCACCAACGCACATGCCGTCCTCACCGGCGCAGCGACGCAGGCGGCGCACACCCCGGCGCCCGCCGCGCCCGAAAAGCCGTACCTGGTCAGCATTTCCGGCCGCAGTGAGCAGTCGACGCTCGATCTGGTCGACAACTGGATCGATATGCTGCGCGACGGATCGGCCCCGCCGATCGCCGAACTCGCGCAGACCTCGACCGCGCGCCGGGCCCAGCACCCGTTCCGGGTCGCCGTCACCGCCCGCAATCACGACGACCTGGCGGAGCAGCTCACCTCGATCTCCGGCGGTTCGCTGCCGCTGGGTGCCGCCGCGGGCCGGGTGCCGCGCAGTGGTCCCGGCAAGGTCGGCTTCGTCTTCACCGGGCAGGGCAACCAGTGGATCGGCATGGGGCGCAAACTGATTCGCCACCAACCGGTATTCCGCGACGCCTTGCTCGCGGTCGATCGCGAGCTGCGCATCGAGCTCGGCTGGTCCACCTTCGCCATACTCGACCGTGGTCGCGACGAGGAAGCCCTCGCCGACACCGGCACGGCACAGCCGGTGCTGTTCGCCCTACAGGTCGCCCTCGCGGCGCTGTGGCAGTCGTGGGGGATCACCCCCGCCGCGGTCGTCGGACACAGCGTCGGCGAAGTCGCCGCCGCACACGTCTGCGGCGCGATCGACCTGCGCACCGCCGCGCAGATCATCGCGGCACGGGCCAAGGCGACCGCACGCCTACGTGACAACGGCTGCATGGCCGTTGTCAACCGTCCCGCCGCGGAACTCGAACTGCCGCACCGGGTTTACCTCGCGGGCACGAACGGCCCGAAGTGGACGCTGATCTCCGGCAACACCGGCGCGGTCGACGGCTTCCTGAACCGGCTCGACGGCGAGCAGATCATGACCCGCCGCCTGCCTGGCCGCTACGCCTTCCACTCGCCGCTGATGCGCGACTGCCTGCCGGAATTCGCGGCGGACATGCCGTGCATCCAACCCTGTGCGGGCAGCATTCCGTTCTTCTCGACGGTCACCGGCGGCCAGATCGACGGCGCGCAACTGAACGGCCTCTACTGGACCGATCAGGTGGTGCGGCCGGTGCAGTTCGCCGAGGCGGTCGGCGCGATGATCGATGCCAACGTCGGCACGTTCATCGAGATCGGCCCGCACCCAGCGCTCAACGGGATGCTGAAAAGCCTGCTCCGCCATCATGATCGGGCCGGAGTCGCGGTGCCGTCGCTGGTCCGTGACGTCGACGACCTCTCGGTGATGTTGGCGGCACTCGGTGAACTGCATGTTCGCGGGCACGACGTGCGCTGGTCCGGCGTCGACGCGGCGGCGCGGCCGCAGGCCCGGTTGCCGCTGTATCCCTTCGACCGCAAGTCGTATCGGATCGTCGGTGGCATGCCGAGCGTCGAGGCGGCACCGGTGTCGCGCGCGAGCACGGATCTGTTCACCGCCGACGCCGACTACGTCGCGCCGCGCACCGAATACGAGCAGGTCGTCGCCGAGATGTGGGCGGAACTGCTCGGGCTCGAGCAGGTCGGCGTCTTCGAGAACTTCTTCCGCATCGGCGGGCATTCCCTGGCCGCCACCCAGTTCGTCCGCAGGCTCCGCGAGCTCTTCGAGATCGAGTTCGCCCTCCGGCGCATGTTGCAGGAGCCGACCGTGGCCCAGGTGGCCGCGGCGCTGGAGGAGCTCATGGTCGAACAAGCCGATGCAGCCCTTTTGGAGAGCGATCATGAACTCACCGGCTAGCAGCCTGGCCCTGGCGCGCTTGCGCGAACGCCGCGCCGCGGGCATCTCCACGACCACCGTTCCGCTGCGCGAGGGTGCGGGACCGTTCCCGGCGACACCGGCCCAGCGTGGCATCTGGCTGCACGAGCAGCTGGCCGGTCACGCCGCGATCTACCATGTGCCGCTTGGTATCCGGATCACCGGACCGCTCGACGTGGCGGCACTGCACGCGGCCGCCGACGCGGTGACCGAGGTACAGCACGCCTTCCGCACGGTCTTCAAGGAATCGCCGGAGGGTTTGCGGGCCGAGGTCATCGATGTCGCCGGCGCCGATTGGCAGACACCGGATCTGCGCCTCGTGCCCGCGAAATCGCGGGCGGCGGCGGTCGATCAGCTCCTCGAATCCCTCGCGTCCGCGCCGTTCGATCTGGCGGACCGGCCGCCGGTGCGATGGGCGCTGATCCGGCTTGCCGAGCAGGAGTGGATCCTCGCTGTCGTCGCGCATCACCTTGTGCTGGACGGATTGTCGATCGCGCTGCTGATCGACCAGCTGTGGGCGGCCTACGGCGCCGTCGTGCGCAAGGCGGAGATCACCCTGCCGGTGCCGCCGCGGCAGTACGCCGACTACGCGGTGTGGAGCGCCGAACATGGCTCACCCGCAACGCAAGTGACGGCGGTCGAGCGACGAGCCGAGCTGCTGCGCGGTGCCCCGCCCCTAGATCTGTCCACCGGCCGCCGTCCGCGCCGTGTCGGCAACAACGGTGCGCGCGTAGAGAACTCGTTCTCCCGCGAGGTGGCCGACGCGGTACGCGCCCGCGCCGCGGACAACGGAATTCCGCCATTCGTCTTCCTATTGGCCTGCTACGAGCTGACATTGGCGCATCGCACCGGGCAGCGTGACTTCTGCATCGGCATCCCGATGGCGGCCAGGCCGTACGCCGAGCTCGCGAAAACCATCGGACACTTCGTCAATACGGTCCCGGTACGCACCGATCTCGCGGACGACCAGACCTTCCTCGACCTGCTGCACCGCACCCGCGACAGCGCGATGGCGGCCTACGACGACGAGACCGTCCCGTTCGAACAGGTCGTCGAGGCGATCGGCGGGCCGTGGGATCCGGCCTTCAGCCCGGTCTTCCAGACGTTGTTCGTGCAGCAGATGCTGGAACGCCCCGACCTGAGCGAGTGGGGACTCACTGTCGAGTGGCAGACCATCGACACCGGCGCCACGCTCTATGACCTGGTCATGCATGTCGCCGAGACGGGTTCGGAGCTGGTCTGCCACCTGACCTACAACGAGAAGCTGCTCGACGCGACCGCCGCCGGTGACCTGGCGCAGGACTTCCTTACCCTCGCGGCAGCCGCCGCGGCCGCGCCAGCGACGCCGGTGGACGAGCTGCTCGCCGCGCTCCCGGTACGCGAGTACACGGTGAATGACGCGGCGGCCGAAGCGGATTCGGCGGACGACGCCGATATCGCGTTCGAGGCCCCGATCGGCGAGCGCGAAATCCGTCTCGCGGCCCTCTGGGCGCAAGCGCTGGAGCGCACCGAAATCGGCCGCCACGATGACTTCTTCCTCCTCGGCGGCACGTCTTTGGCGGCGACCCGGGTGATTTCGCAGATCCTCGACGAGTTCGGCGTCAGCGTCTCGCTGCGCGAACTCTTCGAGAGCCCGACGATCGTCACGGCGGCGCGGCTGATCGAAGCGGCCTCCGCACAACAGGATTCGCTGCCGCCGCTGCACGCCGCGCCACGCACGGACGGTGAGCTGCTCGCGGTGTCCTACGCCCAGGAACGCCTGTGGTTCCTGGAGACAATGGATCCCGGCAACGCGACCTACATCATGCCGGGCGGACTGCGGCTACGCGGTGAGCTCGACATCGCCGCGGTCGACAAGGCACTGGCGCTGGTCGAACAACGCCACGAGGTGCTGCGCAGCGTCTATCGGACCACCGAGGACGGGCAGTTGCGTCAGGTGATCCGCCCGTATTTACCACGGTCACTGGAGTTCACGGACTTCAGCACGCTCGCGCCGGAGCAGCGTGCCGAGGCCGAGGCCGAACTCGCGGCGATCGTCTACAGCGCGCCGTTCGATCTGGCCGAAGGTCCGGTCTGGCGATACCACCTCATCAAGTCCGGGCCGGACGAGTACCTCCTCGCCATCGCGCTCCATCACATCGTGTGCGACGGCTGGTCCGTTGCCGTACTGAGCCAAGAGGTTTCGGCGCACTACCGGGCCGAGGTCGCAGGCACCGCCGCCGCGCTGCCGCCGCTCGCCGTGCAGTACGCGGACTACGCGGGCTGGCAGCGCGGCAATGCCGACCGCCTCGACGGACAGCTCGACTTCTGGCGCACCGAGCTGGCCGACCCGACGGTCACCGAAATCCCCGGCGACCGGCCACGTCCGGCCCGCCGCACCTCCCGCGGCGCGGTCGAACGGCTCGCCGTCGACCCGCAGGTGATGGCCGAAGTGCGGGCGATCGCGGCCCGCGGCGGCGTCACCACCTTCGCGGTGCTGCTCGCCGCGTTCTACACGATGCTGAATCGCTATACCCGCCAACAGGATCTGATCGTGGCCTCGCCGATCGCCGGGCGCACCCGCTCGGCCGTCGAGCCGCTGGTCGGCTGCTTCCTGAACACCCTGGCCCTGCGGACCGAGGTCGACCCCGAGGAGACCTTCACCGCGCTGGTCGCACGCGTCGGCAAGACGGTCCTTTCGGCACATGCCAACCAGGACTTGCCGTTCGAGAAGGTCATCGAGGCCATGGTGCCGACCAGGGACATGAGCCGCACCCCGCTGGCCCAGGTCATGTTCAACTACTTGAACACGCCCCCACCTTCTCTCGACATGGCCGGCCTCGACGTCGAACTGGTGGACGCGCCCCGGGCGACGGCCAAGATGGACTTCGACCTCACCGTCGACGAGACCGACGGCCCGACGAAACTGACCCTGGAATACAGCGCCGACCTCTACGACGCGCCCACTGCCGTTCGGGCACTGCGGCATTACGCGACCGCGCTCGCGAGCATCGTCGCGAACCCGGAACAGCTCGTCGGTGCGGTGGCCCTGGAGAACTCGGATCAGGCTGTGGCCGAAGCGATCTGGAGCCTGCCCGGCACCCCGATGGTGCCCGAGGCGGAATCGGACGAGCGGCTGATCGATCGACTCGACGCCATGATCGACTTGCGCGGCAGCGCAACGGCTTTGCGTACGGGCGACCGCACGACCAGCTTCGCCGAGCTCGACGCGGTCACCGCCGTCATCGCCAAGCAGCTCATCGGCGCCGGACTCGATGGCAGCCGCGTCGCGCTGCTCTACGACCACACGCCGGAGAGTTTCGTCGCGGTCTGGGCCGCGTTGCGCGCCGGTGTCGCGTACGTGCCGCTCGACCCGCGCGCGCCGCAGGCCAGGCTGCTCGAGATCATGGAGGAGGCCGATGTCTCCGCGGTGGTGTGCGATCCGTCGCTCGCCGAGCTGGCCCGTTCCATCGCCGGTGGGGCACATGTCTTCGCCGTTTCCGGACGCCCTGACCAGCCGGATCCGTCGCTGAGCACGGTACCGACGAACGATCTGTCCACCTGGTCGAAGTCGCATATCTGTGCCGATGATTTCGCCTACATCCTGCACACCTCCGGCTCGACCGGCCGACCGAAGGGTGTGGCGCAGAGCCGAGGCAACGCCCTGTCGCACGCGGTCACCTACGCGCGGCGACTGCGCATCGGACCCGACGACGTCGTGGCCGCGCCCGCCCGCTACACCTTCGACGCCGGTGTGCTGAACTCGTTCGGCGCCGCGGTGGCCGGTGCCGAGCTCTACGTCATCGACCCGCACCTGTTCGGCCCCGCCGGTCTGCGTGAGGAGATCGAACGCGCCGGCGTCACCGTGCTGCACTGCACCCCAACGCTTTTCCGCTACCTACTCAGCGACACCGACGGGCCGTGGGTGCCCGCCGCGCTGCGGCTGATCGCGCTCGGCGGCGAGGAAGTGGTCCGCGGCGACGTCGTCGACTTCGGCACGAACTTCGCACCGACCACCCGGCTGGTGAGTCTGTACGGGCCGTCCGAATGCTCGGTCGCCTTGCAGCACATCATCGCCGCCGAGGACGCGGACCGCGCCGGGGTGCCGATCGGGCACCCGGTCGAGGGCGTCGAGGTCGATCTGATCGACGGAAGTGGCCGTCCCACCGAGGTTTACGGTGAGATCGCGCTGCGCAGCCAGTACGTCGCGCTCGGCTACTGGCATCGGCAGGAACTCACCGAGAAGGTGTTCGGCACCGGCGCCAACGGCGTCCCGTACTACCGGACCGGCGATCTGGCCCGGCGGCTGCCCGACGGGCAACTGGTCTTCGTCGGCCGCAAGGACCGTCAGGTCAAGATCCGCGGCCACCGGGTAGAACCGGGCGAGGCCGAGACATTCCTGCGGTCGCATCCGACGGTCGGCGAGGCCGCCGTGGTGCTCGACGCCGAGGCCGACGTGCCGAGGCTGGTCGCCTACCTCACCCAGGATGGCCCGCTGGAGCCCGACTACCTCGAGCTGTCGGCGTACCTGCGTACTCGGTTGCCGGACTACATGATTCCGTCGGCCTACATGGTCATCGACACGCTGCCGCGCGGCCTCACCGGCAAGCTCGACCGCGCCAAGCTGCCGAAGATCGCCCCGGCCGCGCCGCCGGTGTACACCCCGCCGGGCACCGAGCTGGAGCGCGTCGTCGCCGAGGTGTGGGCGGAGGTGCTCGACCGCGAGATCGGTCTCGGGCAGAACTTCTTCGACCTCGGCGGACATTCGCTCGCGCTGGCCAGGGTCCGTGGGTTGCTCGAGCGCCGTCTCGGCGTGGCGTTGGCGATGACCGACCTGTTCGCGGCACCGACCGTCGACGGGCTGGCCAAGTCGCTGGCCGGACGGACGGCGCCGCAGGAGGACGCGGACCGAGGCCAGGACCGGCGCGCGGCCGCCGCCCGCCGCCGCGCGCACCGCCAAGCGAACGAATCACTGCCCGACAGCGTTGGGAGCCAGCGATGACACACGACGACAACGAGTTCCGTGTTGCGGTGATCGGCATGGCCTGCCGCTTCCCCGACGCGGACACGGTCACGGACTACTGGCGCAACCTGTGCGAGGGCCGCGAATCGGTGCGCCCGCTCGCGCCGGAGTCCATGCCCGCCGACCCGCCCGCCGGGTATGTGCACGCGGGCGCGCTGCTGGCCGACGCGGACAAGTTCGACGCGGAGTTCTTCGAAATGCCCCCGCGCGAAGCACAACTCACCGACCCGCAGCATCGCCTGTTCACGCTGTGCGCGTGGGAGGCGCTGGAGGACGCCGGTCATATCGCGGCCGAAAACCCGACGCCGGTCGGCGTTTTCGCGGGCGCGGGCATCAGCACCTACCTGCTGCGCAACCTGGCCGGGCACGCGAGCCTGTTCCAGACGCCGAGCTCGCAGCTGCACGCACTGCACGGCAACGCCTCCGACTACCTGGCAACCAGGGTCTCCTACAAGTTGAACCTGACCGGGCCGAGCGTCGCGGTGCAGACCGCGTGTTCCACCTCGCTGGTCGCTGTGCACCAGGCCGCGCAGGCGCTGCTCGACTTCCAGTGCGACGTGGCGCTCGCGGGCGGTGCGAGCGTGCAGGTGCCCCAGGAATCCGGATACATCTACGAGGAGGGGTCGATCCTCTCGCCGGATGGGCACTGCCGGGCGTTCGACGCCGAGGCCGGTGGCACCGTATTCGGTTCGGGTGTCGGCGTTGTCGTGCTCAAGCGGCTCGCCGACGCGATCGCCGACCGCGACCACATCCACGCCGTGATCCTCGGGTCCGCGGTGAACAACGACGGCGGCAACAAGATCGGCTTCACGGCGCCAGGCATCGCGGGCCAGCGCGCGGTGATCCGGGAAGCGTTGTCGGCGGCCGGAATCGGCGCGGACACCATCGGCTACGTCGAGGCGCACGGCACCGGAACCAAACTCGGCGACCCGATCGAGGTGGCGGCGCTGAGCGCGGCGTACCGCGAGCACACCGAGGCCGCGCAGTACTGTGCGCTCGGCTCGGTGAAATCCAATGTCGGCCACCTCAATTCCGCGGGCGGCGTCGCCGGGTTCATCAAGGCGGTGCTCGCCGTGCGCGAGGGTCGCATCCCGGCCAGCGTGAACTACACCCGGCCGAACCCCGAAATCGACTTCGCCGCAACACCCTTCTTCGTCAACACCGAACTGCGGACCTGGTCGGACGAGGTGCGCAGGGCTGCGGTGAGCGCCTTCGGTATCGGCGGCACCAATGCGCACGTGATCGTCGAACAGCCGCCTACCCAGGCATCGACCGCGGCACAGCCTGGCCCTCGCGCCCTGCTGATCTCGGGTCGTACCCCGCAGGACGCCGACCGGATCGCGGCCCGGCTCGCCGCGCACCTCGGCCATACCGACGCCGAACTGGCCTCTGTCGCAAAGACATTGGCGCACGGTCGCCGTCGCTTCCCACACCGGCGCATGGTCGTGGCGAGCACTACGGCGGAGGCCGCGGCCGCACTGAGCAAGCCTGCCGCGGGGGAGGCCGCGCCCGCGCCCGCGCTCGCCTGGCTGTTCCCCGGGCAGGGTGTCGCGCTCGGCGCCGCCGTGCTCGAACTCGCCAAGACCGTCGGCGCGTTCGGCGACCGGTTCCGCGCCTGTGCCGACATCCTGCGCGAGCGCACCGGTTTCGACCTGGCGTCGGCGGTGCGTAGCGGCGAGGGCACCGAACAGACCCAGGTCGCCCTGTTCGCCGTCGAGTACGCGCTGGCCGGAATGTGGCGTGAGTTCGGCGCCGAGCCACGAGAACTGTTGGGGCACAGCCTCGGCGAGCTGGTCTGCGCCACCATCGCCGGCGTCTTCGAGCTGTCCGACGCGCTGGAACTGGTCGTCGAACGCGGCCGCATCATGGCGGCGTCACCGCCCGGCGGCATGCTCGCCATCTCCAAGGGCGCCGACATCATCGCGGAGCGCCTGCCCGACGACGTCTGGCTCGCCGCCGACAACTCCGCAAACCGCTGCGTCGTCGCCGGCGCGCCGGCGGCACTGTTCCGGCTGGCCGGTGAGCTGTCCGAGGAGGGCGTGCCGAGCTCGCTGCTGCCCGTCGGGCACGCGTTCCACACCCCGCTCATGGACGAGGCCGCGGCCCGCTTCGCCGAACTCGTGCGCGGCGTGCCGCGTCAGGCGCCGCAAGTGCCGTTCTGGTCGAACGTGACCGGCGCGCCGATCACCGCCGAACAGGCCGTCGACCCCGCCTACTGGTCCCGGCAGATGACAAGCACCGTTCGCTTCCGCGAGGCCGCGCTCGGACTGGTCGGCCGTAACCCGGGGATCGTGGCGCTCGAGGTCGGCCCCGGCAAGTCCCTCGTCTCCTTCCTGCGCACCGCGGACCGCGCCTCGGCGACGGTCGGCACCCTCGGCATCGGGCTCGGCGCGGGCGCACCGGAGACGGCGATCGTTGACGCGGCGGGACGCCTCTGGTTGTCCGGTGTCGCGGTCGATTTCGACGCCATCTACGGCGGCGAGACACCCGCATCGGTCAGCCTGCCGACGTATCCCTTTGCGCTGAAGCGCTATTGGGTCGACGCACCCGAGGCGGTGCCGACCCAAGCCCGGCGTATCGAACCCGTCCAACCCGCGGCACCGGTATCGGTGCACAGCGGTGCCGCCGCGCCCGCCGACGAGGACGATTTCGTGGTCTCGGTGCGCGGCCAGGTCGTCTCGGTGTGGTGCGCCGCGCTCGGCGTCGACGAGGTCGGCATCGACGCCAACTTCTTTGAAATCGGCGGAGATTCGCTGCTTGCCGTGCACGTGGCAACGCAGCTGCGATCCATCTTCCCGTTGGATCTGGCACTCGGAGAGCTGTTCGCCAGCCCGACAGCCGCGGGGATGGCCGACACCATCGCCGCGCACCTGATGCAGCGGTTGGACGAACTGTCCGACAGCGAGGTCGAGCTGCTGCTCAACCAGCCGGGGGCGGCCGAAGAACGGAGCAACAATGCCTGAACTCGTCGACACGGGCGCATCGCGCCGTGCGTTGCTGCGGCGCTGGGCCGCGGGCGGTACGCCGCGGGCCGGTATTCCGCGCCGTTCCGATCCCACTGCCGCCGCGCCGCTTTCGGCCGCGCAGCAGCGAATCTGGTTCCTGGAGCAGCTGTTCCCGGATCGGGCGACCTACACGATGCCGCTGGCGCTTCGCCTGCGCGGCCACCTCGACATCGCGGCCCTGCAGGGTGCGCTGTCACTGGTCGTCGCCAGGCACGAGTCGCTGCGCACCAGCATCGAAGTGCGCGACGGTGTTCCGGTACAGGTAGTTGGGCAGGTGGCGCCGCTGCCGATGACGATGGTGTCGCCGTCGCAGCTGGACCCGCAGCGACCCCTGGCCGACGCGACCGAGCAGGTCGAGCAGTTCAGCCGGACGGTCTTCGACCTGTCCGGTCAGCTGGTCGAGGTGCTGCTTGTCCGGCTGAGCGAGGACGACTCGATCTTCGCGGTCGCCATGCACCACATCATCTCCGACGGCTGGTCACTCGGGGTGTTCGCCACCGAATTGATGTCCGCCTACGCCGATCTCACCGCGGGCAAGCACCTGCCCGAACTGCCGGAACTGCCGTTGCAGTACCCCGACTACGCGACCTGGTTGCAGGACCTCGCGCAGCAGGACAAGTTCGGCGCCGACCTCGACTACTGGCGCGGGGTACTCGGCGACGAGCCGCCGCTGGTCACCTTCCACCCCGACCGGCCGCGCGCGCTCGAACCGGAAAACCGCGGCGCCAGAGTGCTGTTCACCATCCCGGCACCGGTGCTGTCCGGCCTGCGGCAGCTTGCCGACGAGGTCAGGGTGAACGACCGCCCCGCAACGCTGTTCATCGCGCTGATGGCGGGATTCAAAGCGCTGCTTCGCTATTACACCGGCGCCGAGGACATCACCGTCGGCACGCCGATCGCGGGCCGCACCAGGCCCGAGATCGAGCCGCTGATCGGGTTCTTCGTGAACGCGCTCGCCTTGCGCACCGATCTGTCCGGCGCGCCGACCTTCCGCGAACTGCTGGCCAGGGAACAGCGCGTCGTCTTCGACGCGTTCGACCACCAGGAGGCGCCGTTCGACCTCGTCGTCGAGCACGTACGCCCCGACCGGGAACTGAGCCACTCGCCGCTGTTCCGCACCGCCGTGGTGCTGCAGAACACCGCGCTACCCGAACTCGCCATCCCTGGCCTTAGCGCCGAATACGTCGAAGTGCATTCCGGCACTACCAAATTCGACGTGCTGGTGACGCTGCGCCAGGTCGGCGCGGAACTGGTCGGCGCGTTCGAATACGACGTCGACCTCTATGACGAACCGACCGTCGCCGCCATCGCGCGCCACTTCGTCGCGCTGCTGACCGCGGTGGTCGCCGACCCCGATACCGCCCTGCCGGAACTCGACTTCCTCGAGCCGGACGAGCGGGCCCGCGCGGTGGCCGCCGCGCTGCCGAGTGAGACCGCCGCCGAACCCGCCCTGACGCTGCACGAACTCTTCGCCGCGCAGGCGATCCAGACACCCGACGCGGTGGCGCTGACCTTCGGTGACAGTGCGCTGAGCTACGCCGAGCTCGCGGGGGCCGCCGACGAGCTGGCCAAGCGCCTGCGCGCCCGCGGCATCGGCCGAGGCTCGTTCGTCGGCATCCACCTGGAACGTTGCGCCGATGTGGTCGTCGCGATCCTCGCGGTGCTGCGCGCCGGCGCCGCCTACGTGCCGCTCGACCCGATGTACCCGGCCGACCGGATCGAATTCATGATCGCGGACTCGGGCGCGCGACTGGTGATCAGCCACAGTTCCCTCGTCACGGCGTCGGAATCAGGTCCGGAACTCCTGCTCATCGACGAGTCGGCCGACGAGACCCTGCCCGACCTGCCGCTGGAGAAGGCCGCGCCGCACGACCCGTGCTACGTCATCTACACCTCGGGCTCCACGGGCGTCCCCAAGGGCGTTGTCATCGAGCACGCCAACGTGGTTCGCCTGTTCTCGACAACCACCCGCTGGTACGACTTCGGCCCGCAGGACGTCTGGACGATGTTCCACTCGTACTCCTTCGACTTCGCCGTCTGGGAGATGTGGGGCGCGCTGCTCTACGGCGGACGGCTCGTCGTGGTACCGGGCTCGGTCAGCCGGTCCACCGCCGAGTTCGCCGAACTGCTTGCGCGCGAACAGGTCACGGTGCTCAACCAGACCCCGTCGGCGTTCACCCAGCTGCTGCGCGCGCTGGACAACGCACCCGGCACGGAACTTGCCGTGCGCTGGGTGATCTTCGGTGGCGAGGCCCTCGACTTGTCCACGCTCACACCGTGGTTCGATCGCTTCGGCGAGTCGGCGCGGCTGGTGAACATGTACGGCATCACCGAGACGACCGTGCACGTCACCTATCGCGAACTCACCGCCGCCGACGTGGTGTCGGCCGCGGGCAGCCTGATCGGTGTCCCGCTGCCCGATCTCGGCGTGCTCATCGTCGATCCGGCGGGCCGTCCGGTGCCCGACGGCGTGGCAGGGGAGATGCTCGTGTCCGGGCCCGGCGTCGGGCGCGGCTACCTGAACCGCGACGACCTCACCGCCGAGCGGTTCGTGGCAAGCACTGTGCTCGACGGCCGTAGGGTCTATCGGACCGGCGACCTCGCCCGCCGCAGGGCCGACGGCGATCTCGAATACCTCGGCCGCATCGATCAGCAGGTCAAGGTGCGTGGCTTCCGCATCGAACTCGGCGAGATCGAGGCCGCGATCACCGCGCACCCCGGCGTCGACCAGTCGGTCGTGCTGGCGCGCAAGGACACCGGCGGAAGTCTTTCCCTGGTCGCCTATTTCACCCCGGGCGACGCGACCGCCGACGCGGCCGACGCGGAACAGGACCAGGTCGCCAACTGGCAGATCGTGTTCAACAGCACCTACCGCCAAGGCCACGACGGCGACGCCGATTTCGACATCTCCGGCTGGAACGACTCCTACACCAATGCCGCCATCCCCGAGGAGCACATGCGGGAATGGGTCGAGGCCACCGTCGCTGCCGTACGCACTCTTGCCCCGCAGCGCGTGCTCGAAATCGGCTGCGGCACCGGCCTGTTGCTGTCCCGGCTGGCACCGCAGTGCGCGGTGTACGACGCCACCGACGTGTCCGCCTCGGCCATCGAGAACGTGCGGACGAAGATCGTCGCGGGCAATCCTGACCTCGAGCACGTCCGCCTCGATATGTGCGCCGCCGACGAGTTGCCCTACGACGTCGCCGGACCATACGACGTCATCCTGATCAACTCGGTGGTGCAGTACTTCCCGAGCGCCGACTACCTCACGCGTGTGCTGGACTCGGTGGTCGGCCTGCTCGCCCCCGAGGGCGTGCTGTTCGTCGGCGACGTCCGCGACCTCACCCTCAGCGAGTCGTTCCACGCCACCGTCGAGGCGACCAACGCGCCGTCCGCCGGTGCCGCCGAGCTCGCGCCCGCCGTGCGTGCCGCCCTCGACCGGGATGCCGAATTGGTGATCTCGCCACGGTATTTCGAGGATTTCGTAGCCGCTCAGCCGACGCTGACCGGTTCCAGGATCCGGCTCAAGCGCGGCGAACACCTCAACGAGATGTCGCGATTCCGCTACGACGCCGTGCTGTTCGCGGGCCGGCGTGGCCTGCCGGTGCGGCCGCGACTGCTCGACGCGACGACGACGCCGCAGGCGCTTGCCGAGCTGCTCGAGCGTGATCGTCCCGCGGCGGTGCTGATCGCCGACGTCCTCGACGCCAGGGTGGCCGGTCCGCTCGCGGTGGTCGCCGAGCTGCACCGCGGCCGGGCCGCCGCCGCGCAGATCCGTTCTGTCCTTGCCGATTCCGGCGGCGTCAGCCCGGAAGACTATCTCGCCCTTGCCGATCGGGTCCCGTACCGGATCGAGGCGCTGCGCCGTCCCGGCGGACGGTACGACGTGGTCGTGACCGGTTGGGATGTGGCGCTGCCGTCCATTCCGGCGGCGCGCGACGCCGAATGGCCCGACGATCTGGTCATCTCGGATCCGTTGCGCGTCAAGGCCCGTGACGACCTGGTCGTCGACGTGCGCGCCCATCTGGCGCGGCGACTGCCGCAGCACATGGTGCCCGCCGCCGTGCTCGTGCTCGACGAATTCCCGTTGACCACCAACGGAAAACTGGATCGTCGCGCACTGCCCGCCCCGGTCCTGCGCCGCAACACCTTGGAGTACGAGCCGCCGCGCACCCCGCTGGAACAGCGCGTCGCGGGCGTCTTCGCGCACGTCCTCGGCATCCCGCGGGTCGGTCGCGAAGACAACTTCTTCGACCTCGGCGGCCACTCGCTGCTCGCGGCCCAGCTGATCCTGCGGCTGAAACAAACCTTTGGCGAAGACATCCCGCTCGGTTCGCTGTTCGCCCGGCCGACGGTGGCGGGTGTGGTCGCGCTGCTAGCCGGTGAGACCGCGGCCGAGGAAGTGATCGACCTCGAGGCCGAGGTGGCCGCCGCGATCGCAGCGTGGCCCGCCGCACCGTGGACCGTCACCGCGCCGAGCACGGGCGAGGTGCTGCTCACCGGCGCGACCGGCTTCGTCGGCGCCTTCCTGCTCCAGGAACTGCTGGCGCGCACCGACTCCCGCGTGCACTGCCTGGTGCGAGCGGACACCCGCGAAGAGGGCCTGGCGCGCCTGGCCGCCACCTTCGACAGCTATGAGCTGCCGCGTGACTCGTTCGACCGGGTGATCCCGGTCCTCGGCGACCTGGCCGAGCCGCGACTCGGGTTGTCCGAGAAGCAGTTCCTGCTGCTCGGCCACACCATCGACGCGATCTATCACAATGGCGCGCACGTGAACTTCGCGCTGCCGTACCGGGTGCTGGAGGCGGCCAATGTCGGTGGCACCCAGGAGCTCATCACGCTGGCCCGAACCAGCGGCGCCCCACTGCATTTCGTGTCCTCGCTGTATGTGCTCGGCCCCGGCGACGCGGTCGACGGCCGGGTCGCGGAACCGCTCGCGGCGCAGGATCCCTCGCAGCTGTCCCTCGGCTACCTGCGCAGCAAGTGGGTCTCCGAGCGACTGGTCACCGAGGCGGGCGAGCGCGGCTTGCCGGTGAGCGTGTTCCGGCTCGGCCGCATCGGTGGCGACAGCCGCACCGGCGCCTGCCAGACCAGCGACTTCTTCTGGCTGCTCGTCAAGGCCAGCCAGGAGGTCGGTCTCGCGCCGGAGGTCGACTTCGCGGTGGACCTGGCGCCGGCCGACTTCACCGGCGCGGCCATGGTCGAGCTGGCCCGCACCCCGCAACCCGGTACGCACATCTACCACGTGCGTAACCCGCAGCCGTGCACCTTCACCGACGCCATCGGCTGGCTGCGGGAGAGCGGCTGGCCGGTGCGACTGGTCGCCCTCGACCAGTGGCGCGACGCGATCGCCGCCCACGCCGCGAGCGCGGGACCGGGATCGGCGTCCTTCAGCGTGCTGAGCCTGTTGAGCGCTAATGACGGGCTCACCCCGCTGATCCAGTTCGACGTGGACAAAGCCGTCACCGCGCTGGACGGGGTCGGCGTGCACTGCCCGCCGGTCTCTCGTGACCTGTTCATCCGCTACCTGGATTACTTCCGCAAGGTCGGCTTCCTCGCCGCGCCGTCACCACAGGAGGTCGGAGTATGACCACAACACTGCTTACCGGGGGCGCTCTCGAATACGACACGCTGGTGCGTGCGCTGACGAACCAGGCCGCCCAGCGGCCGGACAAGGTCGCGTACAGCTTCCTGCACTACCCGGATTCGACGTCCAAGCACGGCGAGACCGAATCGCTGACCTACGCCGAGATCGACCGCGCGGCACGGGCATACGCGGCAACGCTGCTCCAGGTCGCGCACCCTGGCGACCGTGCGGTGCTACTGCTGCCGCCTGGCCTGGAGTACGTGAAGGCGTTCTTCGGCTGCCTCTACGCCGGGATCATCGCGGTGCCGCTGTATCCGCCGAGCGCGCACAACGCCAACGGGCGCATCGACGCGGTCTGTGTCGACGCCGACCCGGCCTGCATCGTGACCACCGACGGCGCGCTCGCGAATGTGACCGCGTGGCTGGACAATTCGCCGACCGACACGACCCGGCTCATCGTGACCACCGGCGAGGTCGACGAGAAGCTCGCGGTCGACTGGGAACCGGTGCTCGTCGACCGGGAGCAGATCGCCTTGCTGCAGTACACCTCTGGCTCGACCCGCACTCCCGCCGGGGTGATGGTGCCGCATCGCGGACTCCTGGACAATGCCAGGCAGGTCTACGAAATGATGTACCACGTCGGCATTTCCGCCGAGGACGAGGTCGGCTTCGTCAGCTGGCTGCCGCTGTTCCACGACATGGGACTGATGGTCGGCGTCATCATGCCGATCATCAGCGGCCACGGCGTGGTGCAGATGTCGCCGACCTCGTTCCTGCGCAGGCCGGAGCGCTGGCTGCAGGCGATCAGCGACAACCCGGCACAGGTCTTCGCGGCCTCGCCGAATGTCGGCTACGAGCTGTGCGCCGAACGGATCGGTCCGACCGAACTCGAAGGCATCGATCTGAGCCGGTGGCGCTATGCCCTGTCCGGCGCGGAGCCGGTGCGAGTCAGCACCATCGAGAAGTTCCATGCCGCGTTCGCCGATAACGGCCTGGCCCGGTCGAGCCTGATCGCCGGATACGGGCTGGCGGAATCGACGCTGATCGTGTCGGTGAACTGGCGCACCCTGTCCGGCGTGGAGACCATCACGGTGGACCGCGACGCGCTCGCCGGTGGCCAGGTGGTCGTCGCCAAGGACGGCGCCGACATCGTCAGCGGCGGTTCGGCGGCGCCGGGCACCACGATTCAGATCGTGGATCCGGAGACCAAGCTGCCACTGCCCGAGGACCAGCTCGGCGAGATCTGGGTGCACGGCCCCGCCGTCTGCACCGGCTACTACAACCGGCCCGAAGAGACCGAATACACCTTCCGCGCCGAACTGGTGCCGCGCGACGGCAAGTACTACCTGCGCACCGGCGATATCGGGTTCCTGCACGACGGCGAGGTCTATCCGACCACCCGGCTCAAGGACCTGATCATCATCGACGGCCGCAACTACTACCCGCCGGACCTGGAGGACGCCGCCGAGCAGGCGCATTCGCTGGTGCTGCCCGGCCGGTGCTCGGCCTTCTCCGTCGAGGTCGGTGTGCAGGAGAAGATCGTGGTGCTCATCGAGGCCAGGATCCCCGCCGAGGACGAGACCACCGCGCAGGAACTGCGGAATGCGGTGCGGCAGGCCATCTTCAGCATTCACGACGTTGGCGTGCACGAGGTGGTGCTGCTCGGTCCCGGCGCGATCCCGCGCACCTCGAGCGGCAAGATCCAGCGTTCGGCCTCGCGCACCGCGTACCTCGACGGCAGCCTCCGGGGCGCGAAATGACCACGGCCCTTGCCACCCACGGCGACAAGCTGACCTGCTTCACGGCGGCGTTGGCGAGCGCACTGGTGGCCCGCGGCGAAACCAAGTGGTGGCGGCCGCTGCTCGCGGGCGGCCCGCTGCTCGCGGTCACCCCCGCCGAGGACGAACTGCTGCTGTTCGAACACGACGCGACCCCGCCGCTGCCCGCGCTCGGCCTGCGGGTGAACGGCGACAACGACTGGGCGAGGACCTATCACGCCCTCGAAGAGCAAGTGGCCGAGCATGGTTCGGTGGTGCTGCTCGCCGACATCTTCCACCTGCCCTGGCAGCACGGTCACCAGCGCTGGCACGCACCGCACTGGCTGGCCATCGTCGAGACCGTCGAGGGCTGGGTGGTCGAGGATCCGCTGACGATGACCACCGAGCTGGGAAAGCAGACCGGGCAACGGATTCCGGTGCTCTCGGCAGCCGAGCTGCGGGAGTGGGCGATCAGTCTCGGCCAGGACGACACGGTCGCGCTGCTGCGCGAACGGGCGATGGCCGGTTCGGACGCGATTCACGTCGGCAAGACCTATCGGTGGCTCGAATCCCATCCGGTCGCGCCACTGTCGCCCCGCGAGGACCGCCTGGTGGGGGCCGACGCGCTCGTCGCGCTGGCCAGTCGCTACCAGTTCGCCTCGACACCAGACGATTTCACCCAGTTGGACGATCTGTGGCAGGCGCTTCGCCAGCGCGAACTGCTGCTGTGGGCGTCCGATCTCGACCCCGAACTGCTCGACGCCGACGGACGCGACCACTGGGAGCGTGCGGTGACGCAGTGGCGCAAGCTGCCGCCGCTGCTCATGCACGCCAGGATGCGCGCCGCCGCGGGCGGCACCGTACAGACCGCGCACATCGCCGAGACACTGCTGTCGCTCGCCGAATTCGAGGGTAAGCACCTGGCTTTCGCGCACAACCCTCGCACGGAGCGGGAGTAGGCATGACAACCCATGTGGCAGTAGAACTTTCACCCGCCGACGGCTACGTCGCGTGGACCCAGCGCGCAAAAGCGCTCGCGCGCGAACCCGGCGTGCCAGGGGTCGCGGTGCGGATGGCGCTGCTCGCCACCTACACCACCGACTTCCTCGCCGAGCTGCTGCCGCTGGCGGGCGCGCGCGCCGGTCTGACACCGGAACTCCTGGAGTTCCCGTTCGGTCAGGTCGAGCAGGTGCTGCTCGCGCCCCAAACACCGTTCCGTGAGGGCGATTACGTGGTGCTGGCCGGTACCCATCACGATGTCACCGGCACGGTGGACGAGACCGTCAACCGCTGGGTCGGGCTCTGGGACGCGGCCGCGCGCTCCGGTGTCCGGGTCGTCCAGCTCGGTTTCGCGCCGCCCGCGGTGGACGCCTACGGCCCGGCGGCCTGGCACGCGCCGCAGTCGCTGTCGTATCGGGTGCGTGAGATCAACGCGCGCCTTGCCGAACAGGCCGCGGGCCGAGTGCTTTTCGTCGACGTTGAGCAGCTCGCCGCCCAGGTCGGCCTGCGCCAGTGGGAGGATCCGCGCAGCTGGTACCGGGTGCGTCAGCCGTACGCGCCCGACAGCCTGCCGTGGCTCGCCTCGGCGATCGCCGACACCATCGCCGCCGACCGAGGCCGCTCCGCGCGCTGCGTGGTGGTCGATCTCGACGGCACCCTGTGGGGCGGCATCCTCGGCGACGACGGCATCGACGGCATTCGCGTCGGCACCGGCCCCGATGGCGAGGCGTTCGCCGACTTCCAGCGCTACCTGCGCGCACTGACCGAGCGCGGCGTGCTGCTCGCCGTGGCCAGCAAGAACGACCGCGACCTCGCGCTGCGCGCCATCGCCGAGGCGCCGGGCATGGTGTTGCGGGTCGAGGACTTCACCTACATCGTCGCCGACTGGCGACCGAAATCCGAACAGCTCCAGGAGATTTCGGACAAGATCCGGCTAGGCCTGAACAGCTTCGCCTTCGTCGACGACAACCCGGCCGAATGCGCCCAGGTCGTCGCCGCGCACCCGGAGGTGCGCGCGCTGTGCCTGCCCGCCTCGCCCGCGAAGTTCGCCGCCGAACTCGCGGCGCTGCCCTGGCTGCACCCGGGCTCGCTGTCCAGCGAGGACTTCACCAGGCAACGCTCCTACCAGGCGCTCGCCGCCGCCGAACGGACCGCGACGACGGACAACCTCGACGAGTTCCTCGCCGGCCTGGAGATGGTGGCCACGATCGAGCCGATCAACAGCACCACCCTCGACCGTGCCGCGCAGCTGATCGCCAAGACCAACCAGTTCAACCTGACCACCCGCAGGCACACCCAGACCCAGGTCAGGAAGATGGCCGAGGATCCGCAGTGGTTCGCGGCCACGCTGCGCCTGCGGGACCGCTTCGCAGACCACGGGATCGTCGGCGTGCTGCTCGCCGAGGCTGTCGGCGGCGGCACCGTCGAGATCGACACGCTGCTGCTCAGCTGCCGGGTCATCGGCCGCAACGCCGAGAACAATCTGCTGGCGGCGACCGCCGAATGGGCGCTGGCACAGGGCAGCTCACGATTGGTGGGCCGGTATCTCCCGACCGCCCGCAACGCGCTGGTGCGCGATCTGTACCCCGGGCACGGCTTCGCGCTCGAAGCGGAGTCAGAACAGGGGTCGGTATTCGGTTACGACCTTTCGGGCGGCGCACTCGCGCGCAGCCCGCATGTGCGAGAGGCGCAGATGCAACATGGCTACTGATGTGATGGAGCAGCTGCTAGAGCTGTTCGCCGAGGTGGTGGGTGAGCCCGCCGCGCACGGCCCCGACACCGTCCGCGGCGATATGGACACCTGGGACTCACTCGCCCAGGTGCGCCTGGTCTACGCGGTGGAACGCGCCTTCGCGGTGGAACTTCCGGAGAGCACGCTCACCTCGGAACCGTCGCTGGCCGAGATCGCCGCCTCTGTGGTGGACGCACGGCAGGAGCGGGTGTCATGAATTCCCGGGTCTTCCGGGTTACCGATACGGATGTGGCGACCTACGCCGCGGCGGTCGGCGACCGCAATCCGCTGCACGTGGACAACGACTTCGGCCACCGATCGCCCTACGGCAGGCCGGTCGCGCACGGCGCGCTGGTGGTCACTCTCGCTTTGGCCGCGCTGGCCGAGACGACCGACCCGATGGCGGTGCGCGACATCCGGGCGACGTTCCGCCAGCCCACGATTCCGGGTCGGCGCTACGAGGTCGACTGGACGGTTTCGGAGAGCGAGGCCCGCGGCAAGGTCAGCTTCGGCGGTATCGAGGTGGTCGGTATCCGGTGCAGGCTCGGCTCGGTGCTGCCGTGGTGCGGTCCCGCCGCCGAGGACGAGCCGCGTCGCGATGCGCCGCGGGTACTCGGATTGGCCGATCTGGCAGGGGATTCCGCGCAGGCGCCCGGCCAGGAGAGCGGCTCCTACTCGGTGGACTATCCGCTGATCGCGAGCCTGGTATCGCGGGTGATCGGCGGACGTGTCCCCGAACATGTCGCGGCGGTGCTCGGTTGGGCAAGCTACTGGACCGGGATGTGCACGCCGGGCCGGGATGCCTTGCTCGTCGCGTGCACGGTCGTGCTGCACGGATCTGGTTCGGGCGCAGTCGAATTCGATACCAGCGAACCCGAGGTGGATCGACGCTCCGGCCTCGTCACGTTGCGCGCTGGCATGCGCTGCGGCGCGAGTGCCGATGTCACCGTGCAGAGTTTGATCAGGGAGTCGGTGCCAGGGCCGGACCCGGCGGAACTTGCCGCGGTCTTGCCGCCCTCGGAGAAGCTGGCCGGGCGAACCATTCTCGTCGTCGGCGGCAGCCGTGGGCTCGGTGCCGCGGTATCGCTGGGTTTGGCCAGCCAGGGCGCGCGCGTGCTGGTGAGCTGCACCCGGGCACCCGAGGTGCTCGCGGCGGCCTCGCACGCCTACCGGGACCGGTTGTGGCCGGTGCTCGCCGACGCCAGCGACGGCTGGGCGTTGGGCGCCGCGCTGCCGGAGGGTCAGTTGGATGGCGTGGTTCTGCTTGCGGCACCGGCCATTCCGACGCTGCCGCTGGCACCGGACGCGGTGGAGACCGCCGCGCAGTTCATGGCGGCGAGCACCCGGCTGGTCTTCGCGCCGCTGTCGGTGTGCGTGCCGCGGCTGCGCAAAGGCGCGACGGTCGTGATGATCTCCTCGGAGGCGGTGCTCGCCCCGCCACGCTGGTGGCCGCATTACGCGGCGGCCAAGGCGGCCGTCGAGGGTCTCGCGGAATACGTTGCGCGACACCATCCCTGGAACGTCGTGGTGGTGCGTCCACCGCGACTGTGGACCGACCTGACGAACACGCCGGGCGGACGTGCGGTGAGTAATCCCATCGCACCCGTCGCCGCCGACATCGTCAACGCGTTCTCCGCGGAAGAGGCTGTCCCCGGGGAAGTTTCAGTGCTCGGCGCCGCCGGTTGGGGCGCACCATGGCCAATTCTGAGTGAGGAGGTGCGGGATGCTGGAGATCTCCGACCTGAACAAGTCGTACGGTAAGAAACAGGTCCTCACCGGGATCGATCTGATCGTGCAGCCGGGCGAGATCGTCGGGCTGCTCGGGCCCAACGGCGCGGGCAAGACCACGACGGCGTCGATCGTCGCGGGCCTGACACCGGCCGACTCCGGCACGGTGCGCATCGATGGCATCGACGTCGCGAGCGACCCGCGCCAGGCGCGGCGCAAGCTGGGATTCGCGCCGCAGGAACTCGGCGTGAATCCCACGCTCACCGCGCAGGAGAACCTAACCTTCTTCGGTCGGCTGATGGGCGTCGGGCGCAAAGACCTGGTCGCGCGCATCGACGAGGTGGCGGATCGGCTCGGTGTCACGCCCTTCCTGAAGACCAGGGCGCACCAGCTCTCCGGCGGTCAGCAGCGCAGGCTGCACACCGCGATGGCACTGCTGCACGAACCCGATGTGTTGTGGCTCGATGAGCCGACCGTCGGCGCCGACGTCTCGGCCAGGCAGGATCTGTTGGTAGAGGTCCGCAACCTCGCCGACCACGGTGCCGCCGTCGTGTACGCGACGCACTATCTGCCCGAATTGGAGGTGCTCGACGCGCGTGTGGTCGTGCTGCACCAAGGCCGGATCCTGGCGCAGGGTAATGCCTCGGATCTGGTGGAGCAGTACGCGCAGTCCGCGGTGAGCCTGGAGTTCTCGGCCGCCATCCCCGCGAGCCTCGGCGGATTCCTCGCCGCACCCGGTGCCGCCGTGCTGGAGTCGAAGCGGTTGAACATCCCAACCAATGTGCCGGGGCAACTGCTCGCTCAGTTGTTCGCCACGTTGGATACCGACACCGATCAACTGCTCGCGGCGGAGATCCATCACCCCAATCTGGAGAACGCGTACCTGGCGATCATGCGCGCGGCGCAGGATGACCAGCCCGTGGAAGGGATCCAAGATGCTGTTGCATGACTCTGCTGTTGATCGAGTACGCGCGTTGTCCTGGGCGGATCTGCGCCGTATACGGTCGGACCCGGCTCAGCTCATCGTGCTGACGGTGCTGCCGATCGGCATGATCGCGTTCCTGACACCGGCGAACCGGGCGCAGCTGCGGCTGACCGGATACTTCAACGCGAGCGGTGTCGAGCAGTCAGGGCCTGGCACGATCGTGATGTTCGCGTTCTTCATCACCACCTTGCTCGGTGCGTCGTTCTTCCGCGAACACGAGTGGGGAACCTGGCAGCGGATTCGAGCGGCTCCGGTACGGGCGATCGAGGTCATCATCGGGAAGTCGTTCCCCTCGGTGCTGTTCTCGGTCGCTCAGGTTGCCATTCTGTGGCTGGTCGTGTTCACGCTGTGGGACCTGCACAGCAAGGGCTCGAGCTGGCTTCTGCTACCCATCACCGCCTCGCTGCTCGCGGCCACCTGGGGATTCGGCATCGCCCTCGTCTCGTTGTGCCGCACCATCGATCAGCTCGCGATCATGGCGCAGGTGGGTTCGCTTGCCATCGGTGGGCTCGCCGGCACCATCACCCCGCGGGACACGCTGCCCGCCTGGGCACGCGCGTTGTCGCCCTACACGCCGCAGTACTGGGCGTTGAAGGGGTATCAGGACGTCATCCTGCACGGTGCCGGGTTCAGCGACATCATCAAGCCGTGCCTGATCCTGCTCGCCGTCGGCGTTGCGGGTGGACTGGTCGCCCTGTTCAAATTCCGGCTCAATCACAGCAAGGTCGGCCGGAGCTGACGGCGGTTACTCGATCGGCTGGGTGATCGAGTTGTGTTCGTCGTTGATCAGGTGAAAGGCGGACGCGAGGTCGTCGAGCGCGGTGCGCCAGAGCGTTTCGGTGCCGTCGCCGTGCGGGTTGCCGCTGCTCAGCGAGAGCAGCACCTGCGCGGCCTCGGCGGCGCGCGCGGCGGCGTCGAGCAGGACCGGCGCCTGGTCGGAGGTGTCGCGCGGGGCCAGCGCGTCGATCCGGTTGTGTAGCCAGTGCGCGTCGAAATGGGCCTGTTCGGTGGCGTTTTCGCCGACCAGCGCCGGTTGGGTGCTTGCCGCCGTCCAGCGGCGGGCCAGCTCGTTCTGATCGGGTGCGTTGGTGACCGCGCTGCGCAGTTCGCTGCTGAAGACCCGCTGCAGTAACGCGGCGAGCTTGGCACGTTCGACGGCGGTGTCGTTGTGCGCGAGGGCATCGATGTCGCCAGGGTCGATATGCAGCACCGCGAGAATTGCCCTCAATTGCGCGATCGTGGCCACTCAACCCCTGCCTTGTCATGACTCGCCGAGCCGCTCTCGGCTACCACCCGACCCCCGGTACACCGAACGATTAACTAAATGATAGCCGCACGGTGTCATCGCGACACCGCAAACGCCGCGCGAATGCTGTGGTTATGGGCTGCTGCGCAACCGATCTCGACACTGGACGGACCACACCCTCAGGTCTTGTGTCCATGATGACCTCATTCCGAAACGTCGATGCCTACACATCTACGTTCGGTTTGGTCCCCCTTCTGGATTGTCGGCACGCCGAAACAATATCGGCGGCGCGATCGGTCAGGGGTTGGTGTAGGTGGCCGCCACCATGTCGAGGACGAGATCCTGAAGTAGTCGGCGGGTCGTGTGCGCCTGCGCGATCAACAGCTCCGACCCGTCACCTTCGGCCAGGTCAACGAGCTGATTCAGCAAATGACACACGGCGAGCAGCCGTCGTACGGCTTGCCGCCGCTCACCACAGGTGAGGTCGGTACGCATACTGTCCCCATCGCGCCACGCCGTCCCCCCGTTTCGTCCCGCCACGCCGATCGCATTCGCACCGCCGGTTAGTTCTCCGCGGAGGCCTTGGCGTTGGGGTCGGGTGAGTGGGGCTGGAGTTCGCTGTGGCGGGGTGGCGCTGGATCTCGAAAAGGACTGAGGGGACGTTGGATTCGTTAGCCGGTCAGGGATTGGGTGCCGAGGACGGTGAGTAGGGCGAGGCGTTCGGCATCCTCGGTGCCCGGCTCGGCCGTGTAGATCATGATGCGCAGTTCGCTGCCTGCCACGGTGAGTACATCGCAGTCCATCGTCAGCGTGCCAACTCGCGGATGATCGATGGTCTTCTGGGCAGCTTCGCGGCGGCCGACCGCGCCGGATTCCCATAGCGCGGCGAATCGGGGACTGTTGGTGCGCAGTTCCGCGATGAGTTTTCGTAGCCGCTGGTCGGCCGGGTATTGGGCGGCGGCGGCGCGCAGGTCGGAGACCAGTGAGGTTTCGTGGGCGCGGATGGCCTCCGGCGTGCGGCGGGTGGGGACGCCGAGGCCGAGGAAGTAGCGCCAGACACCGTTGCGGTTGCTGTCGTTTCGTCCGGGCTGATCGCCCATCAACGCCGCATACGGTTGGTTGAACTGCAGCAGCGTCCATGACGCGTCGTAGACGGCGACGGGTGTCCCGGTCAGCCGGTCCAGCACGCGTTGCACGCTCGAGGTGATGTAGGTTGGCACCGTTTCCGGGTCAGGCAGCGCCAACCCGGCCAGCCGGAACAGGTGTGCGCGCTCGTCCGCGGATAAGCGCAGCGCCCTGGCCAGCGCCTCGACCACCTGGGTCGAGGGATTCGACGCACGCCCTTGTTCGAGTCGGGTGACATAGTCGACCGAGATCCCCGCCAGCAACGCGAGTTCCTCCCTACGCAGACCCGGAGCGCGCCGCTGTCCACCGGCGGGCAGCCCGGCCGTCTCGGGCGTGACCTTGTCACGCCAGCGGTGCACCGCCCTCCCGAATTCCGCTGTTGCCATGTTTCTCAGTCTGCCCGTCCGGCCGACCACCTGCCTGGTATCAGCAGTCCCAGGAAGGACAGACGACTGGTTGGCCGTCCCGCTCGGCGCGAAGCTGGAGTCATGACAACAACACTGATCACCGGAGCTAACAAGGGTCTGGGCTTCGAAACCGCCCGCCGCCTCATCGCGGCGGGCCACACCGTCTACCTCGGCAGCAGGGATGCCGAACGCGGCCGCCGAGCCGCCGAACAGCTGGGCGCGCGGGCGGTGGTCATCGACGTCACCGACGACGCGTCCGTCGCCGCTGCGGTGAAAACCATCGAGGCCGACGGTGGGCTGGATGTGCTGATCAACAATGCGGGCATCGCGGGCATCGAAGGGGAGACCAGGGACGGTGCCGAGATCGGCGCGGCCGCGGTGACCGTCGACATGATGCGGCCGATCGTCGAGACGAACGTCT
Organism: Nocardia sp. NBC_01499; assembly: GCF_045040275.1. NCBI lineage: Bacteria > Bacillati > Actinomycetota > Actinomycetes > Mycobacteriales > Nocardiaceae > Nocardia > Nocardia sp. NBC_01499. Next base: position 10,162,453 of record NZ_CP109426.1, read on the forward strand.
TCGGCGTGGTCCGCGTGACGCACGCGTTCCTGCCGCTACTGCAACGATCCGCCGCGCCCGTCGTGGTCAACGTCAGCAGCGGACTGGCCTCGCTCACCAAGGTCAGCACCCCTGGCACACCCGCATACGCCTACCTCGGAGTCGGCTACCCGGTGTCGAAGGCGGCGGTCAATATGATCACCGTGCAATTCGCCAAGGCCTTCCCGACCATGCGGATCAACGCGGTGGAACCCGGCTACACCGCGACGGATCTCAACGGGCACACCGGAACTCAGACCGTCGAGGAGGGCGCCGAGATCATCGTCCGGATGGCCGAGCTTGACACCGACGGGCCTACCGGCGGTTACTTCGACAACGCGGGCACCTTGCCCTGGTAGTGCCGCTGAACACTTCGCCACGGGCAGGTGACTATCGTTGCCGCAGAATCTAATTCGCTTGCCTGAAACGGCCTGACACCGCACTATTCCGGTATGCGATTCTCGATCAACATTCCGAACTTCGGGGACTTCGCCGACGCCAGGACGGTGGCAATGGCGGCCTCGGCGGCGGAGCAGGCGGGCTGGGACGCACTGTTCATCTGGGACCACGTGGTGCTCGACAAGAAGGAACGGCGTGGTCAACCGTTCGGTGATCCGTGGATGCTGCTGACCGCGGCGGCGCTGGCGACCTCGCGCCTGAAGCTTGGCACCCTGGTCACTCCGGTGGCCAGGCGGCGGCCGGAACAACTCGCCCGCCAGGTGGCGACCCTGGATGCCCTCAGCGGTGGCCGGGTCATCTTCAGCGCGGGTCTCGGCGGACCGATCGCGGACGAATTCGGCAGCTTCGGGGAACCAACCGACCCGGTCGTACTGGCCGAGCGCCTCGACGAGGGCCTGGAACTGTTGCAGCGCTACTGGTCCGGCGAGCTGGTGAACCATGACGGAAAGCACTATCAGGTCAACGACGTCACATTGCTACCCGCCGCGACGCAACGCCCACGCCCGCCGGTCTGGATCGCGGGCTTCTGGCCCCATCGCCGCCCGATCCGCCGCGCCGCCCGCTGGGACGGCGTCGTCCCCCTGTTCAGCGCCGGTCACGGCAACCTGCCACCCATCGACGAGCTGCGCGACCTCGTCGCCTACGTCAACGAACACCGAAAAGACCAACAGGACAACCACTTCGAGGTAGTGGTCGGCGGCATCAGCCCAGGCGACCCCACCAAGGCCCGCGACCTCATCGCCCCCCTCGCCGACGCGGGCGCGACCTGGTGGGACGAGCGTCAGCTGATGACCACCGACGCCCTCCACCGCCTCGCCCCCATCATGCGCCGCATCAACCAAGGCCCACCCACCCTGTAGTGGATTACTGTGGCGCCGTGGGATTTACCGAATACGCGCCAGGCGATGTAGTCCATTTTCCGGAAGGACCGTTCAGCGGTATCTGTGCGGTCGTCCGGGAAGTCGATGCCCGTAGTGCGAAGCTGCGCATAGACTTCGGCGAAGGACTGGTCCACCGCGAGGGCGGCGTACTGCGCGAGCGGCGCCACAGCCTGACCGTCGGCTACGACGAGGTCGAGTTGGTCTAGACAAGCCCTGTTGGCGCACCTGTCAGGCGGGAGCGTCGCTCGTTCCCACGAGCACTGCCCGTCCGACCGTGTGCGGAATCATCACGATATTCAGCATTGCGAGACTCGCGCCGTCCGATATCTCCAGAGAATCCACCGAAAGCGCTGTCGCGCAAACGAACAGGCGATGGGTGCCGGTGCCGGGTGGCGGTCGTACTCCTGAGTATGCCGCTTGCCCAAGGTCATTGGTCAGCAGGACGGCACCGGCGGGTAGCTCGGCCCCGCCACTGACCCCGGCATTACCGTTGATGCTCCCCGCTGCGGTGGGCACGTCCTTGACCGCCCAGTGCCAGAGTCCGCCCGGGATGGGCGCATCGGCGTCGAAGGCGGTGATGACCAGGCTTCGGGCGCCATCGGGCAGGCCTGACCAGGCGAGCGCGGGGGACCGGTTGGCACCGGCGTCGGTGTTGTAACAGGCGGTCGGGAGCGGGCCTCCGTTGTCGAAATCATCACTGCGCAAGTCGAATTCGGCGGCAGGGAAGGCTAGCGCGTAGGGGTTGTAGCTCACAGTTCTCCTGATGTGGTCGATATATACAGCCTTGCTGTATTTCCGAAAGTACAGCGAAGCTGTATAGTTTGTCCAGTGAAGGATGCCGACTACTCCGTGGCCGACGCCGAGCAACTTCGCGTTGTCGTCGGAAAGTTCGTGCGCAGCGTCAGAACCGTCGACACCATGCCCGCCGGGCAGGCGGCGGTGCTCGGCCAGCTACGCCGAGAGGGACCGCAGGCGATCGTGGCCCTGGCGGATCGAGAACGCGTCCGCCACCAAACCATGGCCAGGACGGTAAAGCTCTTGGCTGCCAAGGGATTGGTCGACGTCGCCGCCGATATCAGCGACAAGAGGCGCGTCATCGTGACACTGTCGGCCGAAGGCAGTGCCCGACTCGATGACGAACGAACGAGTCGAGCGGCGTGGATCGCGCAGGCCGCGCGGTCGGAGCTGACCGATCAGGAGCGGACGATGCTCAAGCACCTGCCCGCGGTTCTCGAGAAACTGATCGTCGGCGACAAGTGACCCTGGAGTCGACTAGAGGCGGGTAGCGGTCCGGACGAGATCGGCGACGGCTTTGGAGCGGCTGTGCGGTGGCCACGCGATCACCGTCGTGACGGTCGGCGCGTCCAGTACCGGCACGGCCGTGTATTCGCCGCCAAGATGGGCTCCGACGGATTCCGGCATGAGCGCCGAAGCCCGGCCGAGCGCGACCAGTTGGAGCAGCTGAGTATGGTCGCGAACCTGCGGACCGGGCCCGTCCGGGTAGGTGCCGTCTGGTCGGGGCCAGCGCGGCATCGGTAGGCCGGGCAGCGCGGCGACTTCGGAGCGCTGCACGTGGGCCCGGTCGGCGAGGGGATGCCCGGCAGGTAGCAGGACTACCTGCTGTTCGCTGTGCAGCTCCTCGATGTCGAATCCGGCTGTCGCATCGAACGGCTGGTGCAAAAGTGCCACGTCGGCCCGCCCGTCGCGGAGCAGTCGTTCCTGCTCGCCCGGCCCGCACAGCAGCACATCGACGGTGACCGCGCCCGGCTCGGCGGCGTAGGCGTCGAGGAGTTTGGACAGCAGTTCGATGGACGCTCCGGCCTTGGTTGCCAGGACCAGGCCAGGACCGGTCGCGGCGAGGGCGGCGCGGCGGGTGCGGCGCTCGGCGGCGTCGACCGCGTCCAGCGCCGCCCTCGCCTCCCCGAGCAGCACCAGCCCGGCCTCGGTCAGGCTGACCGCGCGGCTGTTGCGTTGCAGCAGTACCACTCCGAGCCGTCGTTCGAGTTGCCCGATCGCCCGGGACAGCGGGGGCTGCGTGATGCCGAGCCGATGCGCCGCGCGCCCGAAATGCAGTTCCTCAGCGACGATTACGAAGTATCGCAGCTCCCGTGTCTCCACGATCTCCATGGTATCCGGCGTCTACCGGTATCAATACCCGAGCGGTATCGCTGTCCACCCAGTCGGTGTTGGACGCCCCGCTCGACGCGGCACAACAATCGACCGTATGAGTGAACAGACAATCGCGCTGGTGACCGGCGCGAACAAGGGCATCGGATACGAGATCGCCGCTGGCTTGGGCAATCTCGGTTGGCGCGTCGGTGTCGGCGCCAGGGATGAACAGCGCCGCGAAGCCGCGGTGGAGAAGCTGCGGGCGGCCGGTGCCGACGTGTTCGGCGTACCGCTCGACGTGACCGACGACGCGAGCGTGACCGCTGCCGCCGAGCTGATCGAGGAACGTTTCGGACGCCTCGACGTGCTCGTCAACAACGCCGGGATCACCGGCGGCATGCCACAGGAGCCAACCCGGGTCGCCCCCGCGACAGTGCTCGCCGCCGTGGATACCAACGTGATCGGCGTCATCCGCGTCACCAACGCGGTGCTACCGCTGCTGCGCCGCTCGGCAGCACCGCGGATCGTGAACATGTCGAGCACGGTCGGCTCGCTGACCCGGCAAACCACACCCGGTGCCCAAGCTGGCCCGATTTCCGCCGCGTACTCGGCGTCGAAGACGTTCCTCAACGCCGTCACCATCCAATACGCCAAGGAACTTCGCGACACCAACATCCTGATCAACGCGGCCTGCCCCGGCTATACCGCCACCGACCTCAACAGATTCCTTGGCGTCCGCACGCCGGAGCAGGGCGCGGCGATCGCGATCCACCTCGCGACCCTGCCCGACGATGGACCGACCGGCGGGTTCTTCGACGACGCCGGGGTTGTGCCGTGGTGAGCGGCGCGCCTGTCTAGTCCCGTCCGGTGAACATGTCGATCAGCGCCGGGTTTTCGTCGGCGATGTGCTCGAAGAACTCCGCGGCTTCGGCGGTCATCTCGGTGCTGCGCAGGAACATGGCCTGCTCGAACTCGGCGAGCGCGGTCTCCACATCATCGCGGTGTGCGGCAAGGGCTTTGCCGAGTTCGGCGCCGTCGAGCATGGCCAGGTTGGCGCCTTCACCGTTCGGGACCGAGAGGTGGGCCGCGTCGCCGACCAGGGTCACGCCCGGCACGCGATCCCACCGGTGTCCGGTCGGCAGCGCGTAGTGCGGGCGCCAGACCGGTGCGGTGTCGCTGTCGGTGATCAAGGCGGTGAGTTCCGGTGCCCAGCCGTCGAATTCGCGGGCGACCCGCGCGAGCGCCGTGGCGGCGTCGGTGAAATCGATGGCGGCGAACCAATCCAGCGGCCTGCGCAGCACCGCATAGGTATGCAGGGTGTCGCCCCGTTCCCGGTGTCCGTGGATCTGCCCGTCCGGCGAGGTCGTCATCAGCGACCCGCCGCCGACCGCCTTCGCGGCGGCGGGATGCTGGGTGTCGGCGTCGTAGAGGTAGGTCTCGACGAACGACTGGCCAGCGTATTCCGGTGTGGCGGTGGACAACAGGGGCCGGACCCTGGACCACGCGCCGTCCGCGCCGACCAGCAGGCTCGTCACGATGGTGCTGCCGTCGGCGAAGCTCACCTCGTGGCGGCCTGCGCCGAGGGCGCGAACACCGCTGGCCTTGTACCCCCACCGGACCGTCCCGGCCGGCAGCGATTCCAGGAGCATCTGCCGCAACTCGGCGCGCTGCGCCTCAGGGCGTCCACCCGTACCGTCGTCGGCCTTGTCGACCAGCACGGTGCCATCCGAGGCGAGAATCCGGATCGCCTGGCGGCCTTCCAAAACGATGCCGCGGAACTCGTCAACCAGCTCGGCCGCCTCGACCGCCAACTGCCCGTTGTAATCGTGGATATCGAGCATCCCACCCTGCATACGCGCCGTCGGCGACAGCTCCGCCTCATACACCGCCGCCGCAATACCGTGCACATGCAACACCCGAGCCAACGTGAGCCCGCCGAGCCCGGCCCCAATAATCGTTACTGAACTGGTCATGCAGACGAGGTTGCCGCCCCCCGATTGCACCACCCTTGCGTCCCCCTTGCGCCCTCATGCATCTACTGGACAAGCGATCACGGGGAACTGACGTAACTATCCTCTCGCGATTTGCCGCCGCCAGTTCCCCGTGATCATCCGACCAACAGCACTCGGTGCCTTGGTTGGGTTTCGACCAGCCAGCGAGGGTTCAGCTGCGGCACGCCTGGTGCCGGACCGGAGTGCCGCCGATTCAGTTGACCAGGACGGTGTGTATTCGGCCGTCCGGGTCGACGCTTCGGCGGATTTCGTCGAGGCGCGGGTAGTTGGGGCCGTAGTAGCGTGCGAGCAGGTCGCCGGGTTCTAGATAGTTGACGTAGGCGCCGACGGACTCGGGTTGGATGAGCCGGTGGGCCGCGGTGACCCAGGCGAGCGCCGTCTCATGCGGAATCGGCTGGTAGGCACCCCATTCCACGAGCGCGGCGTGGGTGCGCCACGGGAACGCGGTGTCGCCGGGGCCGGTGTCGCGCACCGCGCCGTCGAGGGTGTTGATCTGGACCCATCCGGTGCCACCGGCCGCGGAGAACGTGGTGAGCGCCTGGATGATCGCGCCGATGACCTCAGGGGACATCTCGGTGACGACATCCGAGCCGTTGGTGAAACTCGCTCGCGGCTGAGTGGGGCTGCCGCCAGCGAGCACACTGACCGTGTCCATATGGCTCAGGGTGTTGGTCTCGACCGTCAGCGGTGTCATCGTCGCGGCCGCGAAATCCGCGGCGGCGCCGGGGCCCGCTCCGGCATCACAGACCAGCTGTACCCAGCAGCTCAGGCCGCCGTGACCGTCGGCGTCGACACTGACATCGGCCCACTGGCTGCGGTCGGCGGTCGGCAGCCAGGCCGCCCAACCGGCGATGACCTGTGCCACATGGTCGCCGGGAAATGTCAGCCGTACAACGTCTTTCGAGTCGGCCGGGCAGGTGCGGAGGGTGAACGAGGTGACCACCCCGAACAGCGGTCCGCCACCGCGGATCGCCCAGTACAGGTCCGGCCGCGAGGTCGGGGAAACGTCGGTCACGGTGCCGTCGGGCAGCACCATTGTCGCCGCGGCGATCCGGTCGCAGGTCACCCCGTAGCGGCGGGATTCGAAGCCGATGCCGCCGCCGAGGGCGAGTCCGGCGATGCCGACGTCCGGGCACATGCCGGTGGGGATCGACTGCCCGAACTGATCGAGCGCGTTGTATACGTCATAGAGCGTTTGGCCGGGGCCGACGACCGCTTCGCCGTCCTGATAGCTGACCCCGCCCAGCTGCCGCAGGTCGATGACCATCGCGTTGGTCGCCGAGGAGACTCCCGCGTAGGAGTGCCCACCGGAGCGGGCGGCCACCGTCAGGCTGTTCTCGGCCGCGAAAACGATGGCGGCCGCGACGTCGTCGACCGACGCCACTTGAACGACGGCCGCGGGCGTTTCCGCGTCGAATCGGGTGTTGAAGATCTGCTTCGCCGACCCGAAGTCCGCATCGCCGGGGAGGGCGACCCGGCCTTGTAGCCGACCCTTCAAGTCGTCCCAATTCGCCTGCCCCGCAGCCGCACCGGGGGACGGCCACAGGGAATCCGTGCGCGCGGCAGGATATCCGGACAAGTCGGGCGAACCGGCCAGCGCCCAGCCAGCTACCCCGAGTCCGAACATGCCACGCAGGAACGTGCTGCGAGAAAAGTTAGTGTCGATGACCGACAATTCTACTGCGTGACCGGGTAGCAACGCGACATGATCATTGTAACTAGTTGTGCCAGTATATGTTTCAGCTCGATCACGAACCGTACATGATCGTTACCTACCGCTCGAGTTCCTGCGGATTCACAGAACTCGCACCGCCGCTGCGCTTTCCATAACAGCCGCAGCCCTGCCCCTCGACGCGCCCGGCAACCGCAACCGCAAACCGGACCGCAGCGCGAAGCGCGTCCATCCAATTGGCCGAACCCGCCCCATCCGATTCCGCGCACTCCAAGCCGGATGCGTAGCCAGCTTCGACGGGTACGTCGCCGCATATGTCGGCTGGGACCCCTGAAGCCATGATCGACCCCGGCGGGCTCGAGACCGACTGGATGGACGAGCTGCGCGAGGGGGCAATCGACGGTCTCATCATTGGCGACGCCCTGCACGCCGAACTCGGTCTGGGAGACAACTACTCCGAATTCCGGCCCGGATATGCCGTACCCGGACCAATCACCGAGCAGTCTGACGGCCGACTGAGAGCTGGGAACGGCGAGGCGGGAATGGTTGCCCGATATCGGTTGGCGAGGAGCATGATTGAGTGGGGGTCGCCGCGAGGGGGGCCGATGATCTCGATGACCGAGGTGCACCGATGCGCATTCTGATTTCCGGGGCCAGCATAGCCGGACCCGTGCTCGCCTTTTGGCTCAACCGGTTCGGCTTCGATGTCACCGTCGTCGAACGCACACCGGCACTGCGGAAGTCCGGCGGTCATGCCGTGGATCTGTTCCGGCCGGCCATGCGGATCGTGGAGCAGATGGGTGTGGTCGAGGAGATTCGGGCAAAGGCCACGGGGACCGAGACTCTCGTGATCCGCCGCCCCACCGGCAGTCCGGTGACACTCGAGCTACGCAAACTCTTCACCGCCGTATCCGACAGCCACGTCGAGATCATGCGTGATGACCTGAGTGAGATCCTCTACAACGCAACCTGTTCCGATGCCGACTACATCTTCGACGACTCGATCACCGCGATCGGCGACGACGGCGAGGTCACCTTCGAGCACGGTCCCGCGCAGCGCTTCGACGTGATCGTCGGCGCCGATGGGCTGCACTCGAATGTCCGAGCTTTGGTCTTCGGCCCGGAAGCCGGGTTCACCACCTGGCTCGGCGCGTACCTGGCGATCTTCTCCGTACCCAACTACCTGGAGTTGGACGGTGTCATGGAGATGTTCGTCGACACCGGCCGCGTAGCGGGCGTCTACAGCGCCGCCCACATGAGCGACGCGCGTGCGGGCTTCTTTCTCCGCCCGCCGCGCCCGCTCGACTACCACTACCGAGACGTTGAGCAGCAGAAACAGTTGCTGCGTAGCCACTTCCACGACATGGCGTGGGAAGTGCCCCGCCTGCTGGCCGAGCTGGACAACACCCCATCCTTCTACTTCGATTCGATCACGCAACTACGGTTGGACACCTGGTCCCGCGGCCGGGTCACCCTCGTCGGCGACGCCGCCTACTGCCCAGGCCCGGCCGTCGGCGGCAGCACCAGCATGGCCGTAATCGGCGCCTACATCCTCGCGGGCGAACTCGCCGCACATGCCGATGACCACTCCGCCGCGTTCGGCGCATACGAACACGAGATCGGCGATTACGTTCGTCGCAGCCGCTCTTTCGCTATCGCCGCCGCGAAGACCCTCGTACCCGCCCGCCCCTTCAACGTGTGGGCAATGGCCAACGCCATTCGACTGTTCAACGCTCTCCCCGCACCCGTGAGCCGCGCAGCCGCCAAGCTCAACACCAAGGGTGTGCGTCTACACGACTCGTTCGCCGTGCCGGACTACGCGGCATTCGACATGACGCGCGAGTAGCTCGCACACCCACATGTGGTGCGTGCCGCACGTACTAGATCATATGGATGTGGACCTAGCTCAGATCAGCACGCGCACCGAGGAACTCGCGGCGCGATTCGGTGTGCGGTCACCGCGCGTCGAATCGGGGACCGCGTGCTTGCGGGCACGCGTGCGGAAGGGGAAGCCGATTCTCGCGATCGGTGCCGCGTTCGATGACGTACCGGCGGCCGAGCAGGACGGAGCGCTCGCCCGCGCCGTGGTGCTGCTCGACCTCATCCGAACCGGACAGACGAAGTTCTCGTTCGCTATCGGACTCCTTCTGCAAGTACCGATCGTGGTCCTCGCGGTTGTCGCGATCAACCGCGGCGTACCGCTGTGGCAGCCGATCTGGCCGCTCGCGGTGGCGCTGATGCTCGCGGTGTTCGGACTGTTCGCGGCATTCGCGGTGTGGTACCGGAGCATCGTCTACCGGCTGGACCGCAGAGTGCTGCAGGTGATGGGGCGGCCACTCGTAGATCTGATGCTCGAAGTCGACGCGCGCGAGCGTGCCCAGCGCCGGGGCCTCGGCATGCTTGGCAATCTGTGCGTGCCCGGCGAGACTCGGCGAAGGAAACGGCTGGACACGATCGTGCCTAATCGAGGCGCTCGCCGGTCGATCCTCGCGTCGAGAAAGCCCAACTACTGGTTGTCCGAACACCAGCGTAATCGACTGCGGTCCACCACTTTCGGCCGCGACCTGGACGCGCACTGACTCTCGTCATGCATCGGCCCGAGCTTTCGACGAGACATCTGAGGCGGCAACCGCGCGCCGCTGTGTCCGCCCTCGGTACCTCAGCAGCGAAGCCCCGCACAGGATGACGGTGAGTATCTCCGCGCCGACGCTCAGGGCGGCTTGCGGGGACGGTTGCCAACCTATCTCGCTGAAGCCGAAAAGGCCGGTGGTGCGGGATAGTACGAAGGCAATCAGTGCGCCGGTGGCGAGGGCCGCGGCCACCACCCGCAACGTCCATGGTCCGGCCAATACCAGTACGGCGAGGGCGAATGACGCGGCGGCTTGCAGCAGGAATGATGGCCCGATGATGTGGATGTAGCGGTAGCCGTTGGCGTAGAGGTCGGCGTGCAGGTAGCCGCTGAGCGCGAGGGTTGCGCTGATTCCTATGCGGGCGAGCAGGTCTGGGCGGTCGCTCATTTCAGCGTCTGTTCTTTGATCGCCAACATCTGCTGTCCTTTTTGGTAGGTGACTTCGCGGATACCCAGGGCGTCGTGCAGCTTCCCCGCCGGCAGCGTCACCGGCTTCGGCACCGGACCGTCGCCGGGCTTGGGCAGGGGATAGGCGGTGGTGGTTCCGCTGTAGAAGGTGATGTTGCCCTCGGTCTTCGTGAACAGTTGGTGCACATGGCCGTTGAGACATGTGACGGAGGCGAAGCGCCGCAGGTAGCTCAGCGCTTGGGCGGCATCGTCTGTGCCCCAGCCCCATTGGGGGTACATCGCGAACAGCGGGATGTGGCTGAACACGACAATCGGTGTGTCGCTGGAGAGTCCGGCCACGTCCTTGCGCACGAACTCCAGCTGGTCCTGCCCCAGGTGTCCGAGCGTCTGCTGACTCAACGTGTTCACCAGGGCGATCAGGTGGACGCCGGCGATATCGAAGCTGTACCAACCGTCGCCGCTGGTGCCCTTGCCGAACACCGAACGATACTTCTGGCCCGCGTCATCGGTCGAATCATGTTCTCCGGGAACGGTGAATACGTGCGGCGTGTTCAGTCCCTGCATCATCTGTGCGACCTGATCGAACTGCTCCGGAGTGGCCAGGTGGGTGAGATCGCCGGTGTGGATCACGAAATCGGGCTGGTAGCCGAGCGAGTTGACCTGACCGATCGCCTCGGTGAAGGTATCGGTGACATCGGGATTGGCGGTGCCCTGGAAGCCGATGTGGCTGTCGCTGAGCTGGGCGAAACGCAGTGTCGGCCGGTTGTCCGCCGCCGCGGCCGGTGTGCTGCCCGCGACGTGGGAGATGACCTCGCCGCCGACCACGGTCAGCCCGACCGCCGCGCCGAACCAGGCACTGTGCCGGATCAGCTGCCGTCGCGTCATGGCGTGCGGGTCGCGCTCTGGCTGCTTCATGGGGTGACCACCACCGTTGCCTTCATGAACGGATGGATCGAGCAGATATAGGCGAAGGTGCCCGCCTTGGCGAAGGTGAACGAGTAAGTCGCCCCGGTGCCAAGCCCCGGCGAGTGGAAGCTGCCGTCGGTGGCGGCCACGGTGTGTGGCTCCTCGTCACGGTTGGCCCAGGTGACCTTCGTGCCCGCCTTGACCGTCAGTGTCGCGGGTGCGAACGCGAAGTTGTCGATGTTCACCGCGTTCGGCCCGGCGGGAGCGGCCGCCTGCGCTGGGGGAGACATCGACATGCCTGGCATCCCTGGCATGGTGTCGGCCGCGGCGCCACCCGGCTGGAAACCGGGAGTCGCTGTGCCGGAAGCGAATACGGGCGTCGGCTGCGCGTTGTTCGTGCTCTGACCGCCGCCGCACGCGCTCGCGAACGCCATGAGTGCTGCTGCTGCGGCGACGACCATCATCGGCCGCCCGCCGGGTATACGTCTCATCGATCCGGTCTCCATCCAGTGTGTTTCTGCCCGCTGCCGCGGGTTCCTCACTGATAGATAGGAGCCGGGGTTACACGAGCCCCTCAGCCGGGCTCGGTCGGCGCGAGTACCTCTATCGCGCCGTTGTTTTCCCGCACCTGGAGGTGGGGCAGTGGTGCGGGCGCCACCGGAAGCTGATGGGCGATCACGTGACCATCGGCGGCGAAAGAGGTTGTGTGGCAAGGGCAACGGAGCTGAGCGGTGGGCGCGTCGAGCCAAAGCTTGCAGCCCTGATGCGTGCACACACCGGATACGGCGGTCGGAATGCCGTTGACGCGCCGCACGAATCCGCTCAGGGTGCCGACATCGAAATGAATGATGCCGCCCTCGGGGAAGTCGGCGCTGGCGGCCACGGCGTGCCAGGTGCCGTTGTTCGGCGTCAAAGTCTCTTGTGCCGCAGGCTCGTTCGCTGGTGGACGACCGATCAGGGCGTGATCGATCGCCGCCCCCGTCGCCGCGGCCGCCGCGGCGGCGGAGGTGCCGATCAACACCCAGCGGCGCGGCGTGGCCGCGTCCGGCGGGGATTCGGTTGCCGCACCGTCGATTTCGGTAGCGAGCCGTCGATGCAGATCGGCAAGGAACTCCTCGCTGGGCGCCTGGCTGCCGAGCCGCGCGGCGCGCAGGTCGATGGCCGTGCGCATCTGCTCGGCCTCGTCGGCGTCGGGCCGGAACGCGCGCGGGCGGTGCCCGGCCAGCAACTGCTCGACATAGCGTCGCACGTCCCGACCGCTCACCGCCCACCTCCCGCACTCGCCTGCGCCGCCATCTGTATCGCTCGGTGTTGCAGCACTTTCGCATTAGCGATACTGACACCCAACGCGTTCGCCGCGTCGCGCACCGACAGCCCTTGCAGGAACCGTAGTTCCAGGATCCGACGATAGCGATCCGGCAGCCGGTCGAGTACATCCCGCGCCCGTGCCGTGGATACGGGGTCCGGCGGTTCCGGGTCGGGCCGATCGTCGACGATGTCGTCGTCGATGGTGGTGATCTGCCGACCCATCCGCGTCCGCCAGTAGCCCGCGAGTACGGTGCGCGCGGTGGCCCGCAGGTAGGCGCGTACCTCGGCGACGCTCGCCGATACCCGCAGCGGCTTCAGCGCGGCCATGAACACCTCGGCGGTCAGATCCTCGGCGTCCGGCCGATTCCCGACCTTGGCGAACATCAGCGCGAACACCCAGGCGACGTTGTCCCGGTACACGGCCTCCCAGTCGCGGTAGCCGTCACCGGAGACCAGTCGTAGCTCGCGCTCCTGGCTCGATCCTGGTTCGTCCCGCGACAGGGGCCCGGATACCGTTCGTCCCACCATGCCCACCTTCTGAGTGCCGCGCAACCACGCTTCCCTTCAGGTAGGGAACGGGGTTACACCGGGCATTGGTTCAACCGGCGGGGCCGAACAGCGACTGCGCCACCTGAAGAAGGCGGCGCAGTCGGTTGTGCGTTATTCAGTTACCTTGTGCCCGAACGTATTTCATAACCGTCCGGCACGGGCTTACTTCGCGGCGTTCTCCCGCTTCGGCAACTTCCACCCCGCCCGAGGGAAGTGGCAGGTGTAGCCGTCCGGGTAGCGCTCCAGGTAGTCCTGGTGCTCCGCCTCGGCCTGCCAGAACTCACTCGCCGGGGTCACCTCGGTGACGACCGGTCCCGGCCACAGGCCCGAGGCGTCCACATCGGCGATGGTGTCCAGCGCGACGCGCTTCTGGTCCTCGTCGAGGTAGAAGATCGCCGAACGGTAGCTGCTACCGATGTCGTTGCCCTGACGGTCCTTCGTGGTCGGATCGTGGATCTGGAACAAGAACTCCAGCAGCGCCCGATAGTCGGTCTGCGCCGGGTCGTAGACGATCTCCACGGCCTCCGCATGGCCAGGGTGATTGCGATAGGTGGGGTGGTCGTTGCGCCCGCCGGTGTAACCAACCAGCGTCGACAACACCCCCGGCTGCTTACGGATCAGGTCCTCCATGCCCCAGAAACATCCGCCCGCCAGTATCGCCTTGCGCGTTTCACTCACGCGTCCTCCTTCGTGAACAGAGTCCGGTACTGCCCATAACCTTCCGCCTCGAGGTTATCGAAGTGGACGAAACGCAGCGCCGCCGAATTGATGCAATACCGCAGCCCGCCCTCCGCGCGCGGCCCATCGGTGAACACGTGCCCGAGATGGCTGCCGCCGTGCGCCGACCGCGCCTCGGTGCGAATCATCAGATGACTGAAGTCCCGCTTCTCGACCACATTCCCGGCGTCGATCGGCTTGGTGAAACTCGGCCATCCCGATCCGCTGTCGAACTTGTCGACCGAGGCGAACAACGGCTCACCGGACACCACATCGACGTAAATGCCCGGCTCGTGATTGTCCCAATACTCGCCCGTGAACGCCCGCTCGGTCCCGTTCTCCTGGGTGACGTGGTACTGCTCAGGCGACAGGGCGGCGACGGCCGCGGGATTCCTGTTGTATTCCTGTGCCACATGACCTCCTCATATCGGCCTCTCGTACAACCCGCGCTCGCGGCCGGAAAGTCCTCGCGCGGCCGCACGTCACACTTCGGTCATCATTCAGTGTGCCGCGTCGGTAAAAGCCCCGTCTACCAGCACCGGCACCGACTTGCCCGCATCGATGTCGATCGCGATGGCGACGTCGTCGGCGAACCCGATAGCCGCCAATTCGCGGCCGGAAGCGCAGTTGGCGATCAGCGAAGGGATGTCCGCGGTGGCGTCGTAGCAGGTCTTGGCCGCTGATGCTTCCGGCGAGAGCGGTCCAGCACCGTTCGCGGCGAGGGCCGAGATGACCGCGGCGGCACCGAACCAGTCCTCGATCGCTGGTCGCAGCACGTCCTGGCCTGGCCAGTGCTCACCCGAGGCGATCACCGCGATCGGCCGGTCCACGGTGCCCCAACCTTGCTGGACGATCCAGCGGGCCACCGCGGACGCGTTCCGCAGGCATGCCGCGATCACCGGCACGCCGGTGACGGCGGCGGAAATAGCCGAGCCATTCGGTGACGGCAACACCAGGCGGGCCGGGGCGGGTGCCCGAAGCAACGCGGCGGGCGATAGCGACCACGGCTGCTGTGCGGACGCGGCTTTACGCCCGACAGCCAGTTGCGCGTCATGATCGGCCGCGAATTCCGCCGCGGTCTCGTCTCGCCAGGGATACGGAAAGACCCGCGTCCCCGCGTCGACAGCGACCGATACCGACGTGGTGAACGACAGCACGTCGACGACTACGACCGCCGCGCTGTCGGGCCCTAACGCCCGCGCACCCGCCAAACCCCAGTCGATCCGCACTCCCCACGGAAGTTGTTTCGACCATTCAGGAATCTCTGCCATGCCTGTTCCCCTCCCGCACCGGCTTTACCAGCTGATCAGTGTGGCAGACACCAGCTCGACAGATGTTGCGAGACAAGCGATAACAGTTCCTAGCCCAGGTGCGCGCTGGTAATCACGACCGGCTGGGCGGGCAGTCCGTCGAGTGGGCCACGCTCGGTCGGCGTGATTCCCGCGGCGACCATTCGATCAAGGACGTCCATCCCGCTCACGACCTGGCCGAGCACCGAGTAGTTCGCCGGAATATGCGCGAACGAGTGGACGATGAAGAACTCACTGCCGTTGGTCCCCGGCCCCTGGTTGCCCATGGCCACCGTGCCGCGCTCGTAGGTTTCGGTGCCGTCCACCTCATCGGGGAACTGGTAGCCGGGACCACCCTTCTCCACCTCATAGATGTCGCCGCATTGCAGGACGCCAAGCCGGGCGCTGTCGGTCAGCCGCCAGCATTGGTTCTGGTCGTAGAACCGTTGCAGCACAAGACTTGCCATGTTCTGCACACCGCAAGGCGCGGCACCTGCGCGATTGAGCCGGATGGTGACCGGCCCGTAGTTGAACTGGAACGTCACGTCCATGGTGCCGACGCCGAGCGCGACCGGCGGCGGCTGCAGCACCGGACGGGCGGCGGGATTTTCCGGGGTCGGCGTGAAGGTGCACGACACCACGGGCGGACCCGCCGAGGCCGGCACGGTCCCGGCGACCAGCCCGGACAACGATAGGACGGTAATGGCGAGCGCGGCGCCCCAGCGTGGATGCATAGCAGCAAACTAGCGGATATCGCCGAAACACGTTCGCTAAAGCGGCAATCCGGGCAGGTCCGAGGTGTGCCGATCATCGGCCGCGCGGGGCGAAGTCCGTGGTCATTCCGCCGAACCTCGCCCCACCCCGCATGCCTACAGGCAAGACCTGCCGATTTGGCACGGGTCAACAGAACCAGGCGAGCCTGGATTGACAGAACCGAACGCTGGAGAACCGATCAGGATCGCCATGATCCAACTCAGTGACATGCCAATGAAATCCATACTTTTCCCTTCACTGCGCGGCTCGAAGCCGACAGATCGCGACGAGGGTACCTGAGCCGCCGTACCGTGCGGCGGGTTACTAGCGGGCCGAGCCCGCAGCGGCCCCAATTGTCCACCGCACGTGGCGGATTCACATGCCCCGACTTCTACCGGCGGATGGACGGTCCTAAGGGAGGATGTACCAATACTGGTCGCCGAACGCCGGGAAGCACGTGTACTGGAACACCGGCGCATCCTGGTGATGAACGGCAAGACACTTGCCACTGTGTCCGTTGGTGATCGTCCCCGAATCGTCGACGTACCAGTGCTGGTCGGCGAGCTCCGGGTGGCAGTCGGCCTGGATGACCGGGGCGTTGTTGTCCTTGCTGGAATGGACGGCAAGGCACTTGCCGGTGAACGTGTTCACGATTTGACTGGTTCCGTCCCCGAGCCGCCGGTAACGCCAATACTGGTCGCGAGATTCCGGATGGCAGTCGTCTTGGATGGCTGGCGCGTCATTCTGGTGGACGGCCAGGCACTGCCCGCTGAACTTGTTGGCAAGCAGGAACGGGTCGCTGTCCTCGGCGGTCGCGGACTCGGCAACCACGCCGAGCACGGTCAAGGCCGTGGTCGCCACCGCGATCGCTATGCCCTGCGTTCGTCGGATATGCACGGCTGTCGGCGCTTACCTGTTGGCCACCGCGGTGATTGCGTTGTCTCCCTTGGCAACTGCCGCCCGGGTTCGACGGATATGGGCGCGCATCGCGGCCTCGGCCGCGTCGGCGTCGCCCGAACGGACGGCTTCGAGTACTCGGCTCAGCTCGTCGTGCCCGCACCTGCGGTGTTCGGGCGCCTCGGCGACTCTGGTCAGCGCCAACTGCATCTGGGTGTGCAGTCGTTCGATCAGGGCGCTCAGCATCGGATTGCCGCACGCGGTGGCGAGCAGTGTGTGGAAACGTCGGTCGGTGTCGGCGTAGCCGGTTCCGTCGTGCCCTGTGATCGCCCGCTGTTGCGCCGCGAGGGCGGCCGTCAGGGCTTTGATCAGGCCGGGGGAGCGCGACTCGGCGCACAGTCGCGCCGCCTGCCCCTCCAGCACCTCCCGGATCTGGTGGATGTGGCGGACTTCGGCGGCACCGAGCGTCGCCACGACAACACCGCGCCGCGGTCGTTCCTCGGCCAGCCCGTCGGCGACGAGTTGCAGCACCGCTTCCCGGACCGAGCCACGGGACACGCCGAGCCGCTGGGCCAGGTTCGGCACCGACAACTGTTGTCCCGGTGCGGGATCGCCGCTGAGGATCGCGTCCCGCAATTGGTTGTGCACGGCATCGGTCAGCCGGACCGGCCGGTCTGTCAACTCGTTCAACGCCATCGCGACATCCCCCTCGAACACTTCATGACAACATGATCTACCGATTACCGGTAATCAGTCAAGAGCAGCCGAGGACCACCTAGCCGATCGAGTTGCTAAGTCGCCCTTGCCAATGCCTACCGTGCGGCGGTGACCAGCGGGCCGAGCCCGTCCAGGCCGAAGAGGTGCTGCGCGTCGGTGACCTGTTGACCGTTGATGAACACCGACGGGGTGGACTTGATGCCGCTGCCGAGGATGTCCTTGGTCTTCGCCCGCAGGTAGGGGTCGTACTTGCGGTCGGTAATGCACTGGGCCACTGCGGAATCGGTGTATCCGGTGTCCTTGGCGATCTCGATAAGCCGGTCGTCGGGGAGCCCGTCACCGCCTTCGGCGGGCTGCTGTTCGAACATCGAGGCCAGCCAGGCCTGGTACTTCGACGGGTCCGCCTCGGCGACGCAGTACGACGCGTTGGCTGCCCGCGACGAGTACTGACTGCTTGACGCCCGGTCGAGGAACGAGATGACGTTGTATTCGATGATGGCCGAACCGCTGGTCACGGCGTCCTCGAGCACCTTGGCGTTGGCTTTCTCGAACGCCTGGCAGGCGGGGCACTGCAGGTCGGCGACCACGCGGACGACGGTCTTCGCACCGGGGTCGCCGATCCGGACCGCACCGTTGTCGGTGACGCCAGCGGGTGTGCCCGGCAGCGGGCTGCTGCTCTGCACCGCCATCGGGGTGCCGACGACATTCTCGCGGAGGTCGCGTCCGACGAGCCCGACGCAGACCGCCGCGACGAGCGCGAACAGGACGCCGCCCGCGACGATGGCGACCAGCACCTTGCGATTGTGCTCGGCGCGCTCCGGCTCCGATGGCAGGTTCGACCATCCACCCTGAGTGGTGTTCACCGTGTGTGTCCCCCGTGCTTCTCGCCAATTGAACAGTTTCGCTCCGTCACGATAGTGGTTGCCGAACAGTTGTGGTGACCCTGACCGGGTCGATTACGTGTCCAGTACCCTCGTGCCGGTCGGTTCGGTTACCGAGTCCGATATTCGCTTGCACCCGGCCCGAGCCGGAAAAGTAGGGTGGTCCGGTGATTCGCACAGCCGCGTTGGCCCACGTCAGGGATCGTCGTCTGCTGCAGGCGCGATCGATCGGCAAGGAAGTCTTCTACATGGCGGGCGGGAAGATCGATCCCGGCGAGACGCCCGAGGTTGCGCTCCATCGTGAGGTGCGTGAGGAACTCGGCGTCGGCGTCGTGTCCTTCGACCAGCTCGGTGTGTTCCGCGCGCAGGCCTACGGCCACGCCTCCGGCACCGAGTTGCACATGACGTGCTTCACCGCCGAACTGGATGGTGAACCGGAGCCGACGAGTGAGATCGCCGAACTGCGGTACTTCACCGTAAGCGAGTACGCCGCAATGGATCACGTCGCGCCCGGCTCGATGCTGGTGTTCCGCAAGCTGCACGAGCTCGGCGTCGTCGACTGGTAGGTCCGTGCGTACCTCGCGCTTCGATCCGTGCGATGTTGTTGTAGGGAAGGGAGATCCAATGTCCGAGTTCGATCCGGCGGCCATCCAGGTGGTGGCCTGTGACATCTTCGGGACCACCGTGGATTGGTATACCGGGGTGTCCGAGCAAGCCGCCGAAATCTTCCGTGCGGCCGGTGTCGACCTCGATGCCGAGGTATTCACCAACGAGTGGCGAGAGATGTATTCGCCTGCCATGCAACCTGTTACGGACGGCGAGCGAGACTGGGTCTACCTCGACACACTGCATCGGGAATCGCTCGACAGCCTGCTGGACCGGCACGGCGTCGGCGCGGCACTCGACGACGCGGCACGCGGCCGCCTGGTCCGTGCCTGGCATCTGCTGCCCGCCTGGCCCGATTCCGTCGAAGGCCTTGCGCGCCTGCGTCAGCGCTACACCATGGGCGCGCTGTCCAACGGTGGTTTCGCGTTGCTCACCCGGCTGGTCAAGGCCGCCGACCTGCCCTTCGACTGCATCCTGTCCGCTCAACTCGCGCAGAGCTATAAGCCTGCACCGCGGGTGTATCGGACCGCGGCCGGTCTGCTCGACGTCGACCCGTCTCATGTGCTCATGGTCGCGGCGCACACCTGGGACATCGATGGTGCCCGCGAGGCCGGGTTGCGCACCGCCTTCCTCGAGCGTCCGCGGGAGAAGGGGCCGCGCCACAAGGCGGACCGTGGCGAGGACACCGTCAGCGATCTGACCGTCACCAGTTTTGTCGAGCTTGCCGAAACGCTCGGCTGCTGAACGGTTTTGCGGCTGCCCGACCTTTCGCTGGGTCGGGCAGCCTCAGCTATAGGCCTTCGTCCAACGGGTAGCGGGCATCGAGCGCGGACCGGTCACCGACGCCGTAGTTCATCACGAGGTCGTCGGCGACCTGGATCAGCACGTCGCGCCCCTCGACCGTGGATACCAGGTCCATCGGCAGTCCGGAGACGCCGTAGACGGCGCCGATCAGGTTGCCAGCCACCGCGCCGGTGGAATCGGAGTCGCCGGAGTGATTCACCGAAAGCAGCAGTGCCGCGCGCGCGTCGCCGGTCTTCGTGGCGTGCAGGGCGCAGTACACCGCGATGGCAAGGCATTCCTCGGCGATCCATCCCGCGCCGACCTGCTCGACCCGTTCGGCGGTCGGCGGCTCCTCGGCCAACTCGACGGCCCGCGTGAGCGCGGCCACCGTTTCCTCGCTCAGCGGGAATCCGGTGAGCTGAATTACCGTCTGCTGCACCGCGATCGACAACTCGGTACCGCTGATCACCCGATCGATCAGTGCCGCGAACGCGCCTGCGGCGAGGTATGCCGTCGGATGTCCATGGGTCAACTGGGCGGCCCGTGCCGCGATGATGAATGCCTGATCGGGTCCCATACCCGCGAGTCCGAATGGCGCGGAACGCATTACGGTGCCACATCCTTTCGACTGCGAATTGACCAGACCTTCCGCGCCGAACGGCACCGGCTCGAGATATCCGCGTGACTGCCGCTTCAGCCCGGAAATGCACGCATTGCCCGGTGCCCGCGCCGCATACAAGAACGGCAGGCTCGCCAACCAGCCATCGCTATGGGCCGGCGGCCCTTCTCCTTGCTGAGTGTGTAACCAGCGCAGGTAAGCCCGACGCAACGCGGGCACCGGATCGGTGCCAACCGCGGACCGCAGCAACCCCTCCGCGGTAAACAATGTCATCTGCGTGTCGTCGGTAATCTGCTGTGCCGCTTGCTCATCCAGCTGCGGCAGAAACCCGGTCACCCCGTCATCGCCGTACCGCCCCAGAATCTGGCCAAGCTTCAGGAATTCGATAGGCCACCCCAACGCGTCACCGACCGCCCCACCAAGCAGAGATCCCCGAACCCTGTCAAAGATCGTCGCGTAATCAACCATAAGACAACATCATTACCCACTTACCCCGCCCATGTCCCGCCACCTCAACGGATTTCGCCTTGGGAGTCTCTGGCTCGGCGCATGTTGGCGGCGTAGCCGTCGAGCAGGCGGTCGAGGCCGTGGCGGAAGCCGCGTTCGGCGCGGTCCGCCGCGTGGGGTTCGTTGGCGTCCAGCCATGCGCGGGTGACCGACGGGTATCGTCCACTGTCGATGATCACTTTGGCGTAAGCCTCGTGTGCCGCCATCCAGGCGTCCAGGTCTTGGCCGGATCGTTGGGTCGCGGCCCGATCCGCCAACTCGCGCACGGCGTAACCGTGTACGTAGGCGTCGAGTGATTCGACGATGATGACCATTTCGTCGATGGTCAGCGCCCACCCTTCGACCGCGCGTAGCCCGCGTTCCTGCACCGCCAACCCGTGTGGCCCGACGGCCGGGCGACCGGACAGCGATGCCATCCAGGGATGGTCGAGGATCAAGCCACGTTTCCACGAGGCCAGCACGCTGAGGTCGCGGCGCCAGTGGTGGGTCGGCGGTGGTGGCGGCACCGATCCCAATACGTGGTCGACCATCAGGTCGAACAGGTCGTCCTTCGAGGCCACATAGCGATAGAGCGAGGTCGTGCCCGTCCCGAGTTCAGTGGCGACCCGCCGCATCGACACGGCGTCCAAGCCGTCGGCGTTGGCGACGCGGACGCACGCGGCCGCGATTTCGTCGCGGCTGTGCGCGGGTTTCGGGCCGCGTGCCGCCCGTTCCGGCCGCATCCAGATGACATCCACTGCGAACACTGTATCCTAGTTTCGAAACTGCGAACACTGTGCCCGGGGAGGCCCAAAAATGGACGTCATAGTTGTCGGAGCCGGTCCGGTCGGACTGCTCCTCGCCGCCGAACTGAAGCTGGCGGGCGCCAACCCGGTTGTCATCGAAAAGCTCGACGGCCCATCGGGCGAGCCGCGTGCCAGGGGCATCGGCCCGCTGGCGACCGAGGCGCTCGTCCGCCGTGGCCTCGGTGCCGCGCTTGCCGAACACGACGAGCAGGGTCGCGCGGATAAACTCCGCGATCATGGCAGCACGAAGGGCCACTTCGCCTCGATCTTCAAGATCGATCAGGAGGCGCAGGAGGAGCCCGACCGCCGCTTCACGCTGATCTGGCAGCCAGCGCTGGAGAAGATCCTGCTCGACCACGCCCGTGGTCTCGGCGTGGAAATCCGCTACGGCACCGAGTTGACCGAGCTGCACCAGGATGGCGACGGCGTCATCGCCAACGGGCTTCGCGCCGACTACCTGGTCGGCTGCGACGGCGGCCGCAGCACGGTCCGCAAGCTTGCCGGGTTCGAGTTCCCCGGCACGCCGCCGCTGATGACCGTGCGCCGGGTCACCGCCCAGGTCACTGGCGAACTGCCACCACCCGGACGGCTCGACGACGGCACCCTCTACTACGGCCACGGCATCGTCGCCACCTTCGATTTCGAGGATCGCGACCGGCACGACGGCCCGATCACCGCCGAGGAGATGCAGGCCAGCATCAAGCGGGTGGCCGGTGTCGACGCGACGGTGACGGACGTGGGTGCGGGCATCCGCTTCACCGACCAGGCACGCCAGGTCACCGACTATCGTCGCGGTCGCGTGTTCCTCGCGGGCGACGCCGCGCACGTCCATTCCCCGAGCGGCGGTCAAGGCCTGAATCTCGGCCTGATGGACGCGGCCAACCTCGGCTGGAAACTCGCGAACGGCAGGGACGAACTGCTCGACACGTACCACGCCGAGCGCCACCCCGTCGGCGCCGCGATCCTGCACAACACGCGCGCACAGTCCGCGTTGTTGCGGCCCGGCGCGCACACCGACGCGCTCCGCGACATCGTCTCGGACCTGATGGAAATACCCGAGGTCGTACGCTATTTCGGCCGAATGATCTCCGGCTTCGGCGTCCGGCACGAGCTGCCGTATCCGGTGCGCCACCCGCTCGCCGGAACATACTGCCCCGACCTGCATCTCACCTATGCCGACGGTAGCCACGGCAGGCTCGCCGATCTGACCCGCTCCGGTGGGCTGGTGCGGATCGGGCCGCCGGAGATCGTCTCGACCGGGCGCGAGGATCTGGCCGCGGCGTTGATCCGTCCGGACGGTGTCGTCGCATGGGCGGCCGCGCCGGGCGACTCGCTCGAGCTGCCGACCATCGCGCGCAGCACATGGGCCTAGCTTCATGCGCCAGCACGAAAGTCGGCACCGAGCCCGGCGGAGCAGCGACCGATGGGACGGACCGTTGACACGAAATCCCTGACCTGTCAACGTATCGAAGGACCGTGAGGTCCCTGATTCCGCTGGGCACCTCGGTGTCGTGGAATCGGAGAGTGCTGGATGGGGTTTCTCGAACCCGAACTGCCCGTTGTCGATATGGCGGAGTGGAGCAAAGGCACTCGCAGCGAACGGATCCGCCCGATGGCCAGGCACTGGGCCGAGGTAGGTTTCGGGACGCCGGTCGCGCTGCACCTGTTCTATGTCGGCAAGATCTGCCTCTATGTGCTCGGCGGCTGGCTGATCGTGTTGTGCACCAAGGGCATCGACGGATTCACCAATGTCGGGCAGTGGTGGTCGGAGCCGATCGTCTTCCAGAAGGCGGTGCTGTATACCTTGCTGTTCGAGGTGGTCGGACTCGGCTGCGGATTCGGGCCGCTGAACAACAGATTCTTTCCGCCGCTCGGCTCGATCCTGTATTGGTTGCGGCCCAAGACCATTCGGCTGCCACCATGGCCCGAACGAATTCCGTTGACCAAGGGCACGACTCGTTCGCCGGTGGATATCGCGCTGTACGCGGCATTGCTGGTGATGGCGGCGATTGCGTTGCTGTCCAACGGAACCGGCCCGGTACCGGAGTTGGCTACGACGGTGGGACTGTTGCCGCTGTGGCAGATCGCCGTGATCCTCGGCCTGCTCGCGGTACTCGGATTACGCGACAAGGTGATCTTTCTGGCCGCCCGCGGCGAGGTGTACGCCACGCTGGCCGTCACCTTCCTGTTCACCGGCGCCGACATGATCGTCGCCGCGAAACTGGTTTTCGTGGTGATCTGGATGGGCGCCGCGACATCGAAGCTCAACAAGCACTTCCCGTTCGTGGTGTCCACCATGATGTCGAACAGTCCGGTGTTCCGGCGAAAGTCGCTGAAGCGCAAGTTCTTCGAGGACTTCCCCGACGACCTGCGCCCCGGCCGCCTATCTCGCCTCTTCGCCCACGGCGGCACGGCCGTCGAAATGGGTGTTCCGGCGGTGCTGTTCTTCTCGCACGGCGGCCTGCTGACCGCGATCGCCGCGGTCGTGATGATCGGCTTCCACCTGACGATCCTGACCGCCGTCCCGATGGGCGTGCCCCTGGAATGGAACGTCTTCATGATCTTCGGCGTACTGGTGTTGTTCGTCGCGCACGCCGATCTCGGCCTCGCCGACCTGCACAATCCCGTGCCGGTCGCGGTGCTGTTCGTCGTGATCGCGGGCATCGTGATCGCGGGAAACCTGTTCCCGCACAAGATCTCGTTCCTGCCAGGCATGCGCTACTACGCGGGCAACTGGGATACCACGATGTGGTGCGTCAAACCGTCCGCGGCCGCGAAGATCGGCGAGGGCATCGTCGCGATCGCCAGCATGCCGCAGGCGCAACTGGAGCGATTCTACGGCAAGGACCGCGCGCTGATCCCGATGTACATGGGATATGCCTTCCGCGCCATGAACACCCACGGGCGCGCGCTGTTCACCCTCGTCCATCGAGCCATGCCGGCGGGCCGCGAGGACGAGTACACGATCACCGACGGCGAACGCATCTGCAGCACCGCCCTCGGCTGGAACTTCGGCGACGGCCACATGCACAACGAACAGCTCATCGCCGCGATGCAACAGCGATGCCACTTCGAACCGGGAGAGGTGCGCGTTGTGCTGCTGGACGCCCAGCCGATCCACAAAGGGACACAGGAGTATCGCCTCGTCGACGCCGCCACCGGCGAGTTCGAACGTGGCGTCGTGTACGTCGCCGATATGGTGACCCGCCAGCCCTGGGCCGACGACGTGCCCGTGCACGTTCGCCACAGTGAGTCGCCCGACGCGCACCACGGCTGACATCGTCAACCGGCCTGGCAATACCCCAGGAAACCCCGGTTCCCGCCCCGGCACCCCGCTATCCTTACCCAAGGCTTTGTGTTTGGCGTACTTGTTCCTGAGCCGTCGGCGGCGCGGACCGCCTGTGGCTCTTGGGTATTCGAGGTGACCCATGAGCGCATCCGCCGTCCTGACACTCGATCAATTCCGGCAAGACCTGCGGGCCTACGCGCGGCTTGCCGACGTCCGCTATGACCCGTCGGTCGTCGATCCGGTCCTCGACACCCTGTCCGAACTGTGGACAAGCTCCGCCATCGGCGTGCGCACCACGACCCAGCCGGTGCACGAGCGCGACGTCAACACCCGCGTGATGTATCCCGGCGCGCCAACCGATCTGATCGCGACCCTGCGTGACGCTGGACTGCTCACCTTCACCGGACACCCGATGGAACAGCTGCTCACCGAGATCTGCGCGACCATGCCGGTCTGCTCGGGTGTCGATCTCGCGCTCGGGCGCGGCGTGCAGAAGATCTGGCTGGTCTTCCCCGAACTGGTCAGCGTGCGGCGGATACTCGACTTCCCCGGCATGCCCGACGCGGCCCGCGCGCACGCCGCGCACCTGTCCCGCTACGGCGGCCGAATCGGCATCCTCGCCGTCGATTTCCCCGCGCGCACGATGAACCTGTATTCGCAGGTGTTCGAATCGGGCCAGCTCACCGCCGCCGATATCACCACGATCCTGGCCGACCTCGACTTCGTCGCCGCCACCGACGACGAGCTGACCTTGCTCGGCCGCACGTTCAACCTCTACCGCACGTTCTCCTGGACCGCACCGCGCATGCAACGCATCTGCTTCCCGCTGCGCTGCACGGCATCGACCTTCCCGACCCACCTCGACCCGGTGCTGGCGCGCTTCGTCGACAAAGCGCCTTTCGCCGATCCGGACGTCCGCGGCTTCGTGTTCTATACCGCCTATGGCCCCACCGACCGGTACTACAAGGTCCAGGCCGAATACGCCGCCGTCCAGCGGGCGACGTTCCCGGGCGGCACCGTTCCGCCCGTCAATTGATGTCGCGGTCCGGCAGCATCGGGCGCATGAAGGTCCGCTCGTACCGGAGTACACATCCGCTCTCATCCCTGATCCGATCGGCCTCGATGAAATCGGGATCGACGCCGAACAGCGCTCGGTACTGTTCGTAGGCACTGAGGCTGGCAAAACTGAACAGCGCGATCGCCTTGTCGCTCGCGCCCTCCGAGGGCAGGAAATAGCCGTGATGCGTGCCGCCGTGCCGATCTACCAGGTCCATCCACCGGCGACCGAACCGCTCGAACGCGTCGATCTCGGCGGGATCAATTACGTACTCCACTACACAAGTGATCACGACGTCAGACTAACGATCGAGGACGCGACCGGCCGGACAGCGCCGCCGCGAAGTGTGTTCTGGTTCACACACTGTTTGGATGCCCGGGACCGGGGCATACAGCCGGTCGGGCGCCGCACAGTGCGGGCCGTCGAAACCGTGCATCGGAAGGATCGGTATCTGTCGTGGGTGTGCTGCTGGTGGGAATCGGTACTGCGTCAGCCGTCGTGATCGCAACGCACGGGCTGGTGGTGGCCGCGCACCTGGCGCAGCGCCGCCCGGCCCCGCGGCGTCGGGCAGTCGCCGTAGACGTCCACCCGGTGACCTCCCCGCGGGTGTCCGTCTAGCACTGACGGTTCGCGCCGGGTTTCGAAACGTCTCCTCGACTCGCGATTCGAGCGTCCATGTCGGCTGTTCGGCCGATGGTGTGCGCTCGCCACGGCGAGGAATCTGGGAGGGGCAAGACAGAGCGTCGGATAGCCGGGCCCTGGCCGCCCGGACAGCCGGAACCGCGAAGAGGTGCACACGTTGGCCGAGCACACGCCCGACCTGGCTCCGGCGAAGCGGCGAATCGCCGCATGGGCCATCGACTTCGCCCTCATCGTGGCCGTGGCCGCCGTACTCGGATCGATAACGCACTACCGGATCGCCGACTACCTCTCCGGCCGGCCCGGCCTCGCGCAATCCGGCGGCTGGGATCTGTTCCGCGCGAACGGAAACTGGGGTGGCGCGGGCGAGGCATTCGGCTGCGAGGCCCTCGTCGTCTTGGTGATCATGGTGTTCGCCTACCAGTTCGCGTCCCTGGCGTGGAAGGGGCGCACACTCGGAAAACTCTTGCTGGACATCAGAGTTCATTCATTCGCCGACCCGCAGGGCAACCTCGGCAAGTGGCAATCGGCCCGCCGGGCGCTCGCGAGCACCGTGGTCGATGTCGGCCTGTACGCCGCCGCCTGCATCGCACTGCTCGCAGGCACATTCGTTTTGTCCCTTGCCCTTTGGCTCATCGCTGTCGCCGCCTCGGTGTTCAATGCTGTTTCCTTGGTAGGCGGCCGAACCGTGATCGATCGCATCTCGGGACAACGGTCGTCCGCGCGGGGCGGTATCAAAGGTCTTGGCAGGCAGCCGGAGACGCGGCGATCCACGAGCGAGGCACCCAGGGCGTGCAAGTCGGCCTCGAACGAATGCAGGCGGTCACGAACGCCATGGAGCAACAGGCGCAACATCTTGCCGAGGACGAGCGACTCCGGCAGTTGCGTGAATCGACCAGGGCGGTGCAGGTGCATCGGCTGCGGCAGAGCGCGGGCAGGCACACCGGCGAGGTCGCCCGGCAGTTGCTGAATTCCGAACGGGGACAGCAGGCTCAGGACACCGCCAAGCAGGTCAGCAAGAATCTCCTGGCGGCGTACGAGCAACACCGCGGCACCCGCGGCTGACTCTCCGCACCCTTCGCCATGCCTGCGTGACCAGTCCCAGGCAAGGTCGTCTGGGGAAATGCTGAACGTCAGATGATGTAAACACTGGGTATCGCGACGGGCTTGCTGAAGCCGACATCCACCGCCATCTGATCGCGGCGGAAAGACCTAACGCATCCCGATAGCGATCGACTATTAAGTCGAGATATGTTGTGGTGAAAGCTACTTCGCAAAACTACACGTCCATCAGGTGTCTCGACGTTCGATCATGAGCGCCACCCGACCCTCAATGAGGGTTGAGGTCAATACGGCTTTGCGTCACATGACGTTTGGGTATCCAACCTGCGGACACCGATTGACAGCCGGGTCAAACCGGACATACAGTCCCTCCTCAAAGTAATTGGAAACTTTCCTAATAGTTCACCCGTCGTGCGGTGAGGGGAGGGGTGTCACGTGACTACGCGACAGACCCTCGCGGGCACACCAAGCCTGCTGCGCGCCATCAACGATCGCGCCGCGCTGGAGCTGCTGCTCGCCAACGGCCCGCTGTCCCGAACCCAAATCGGTACTCTCACCGGCCTTTCCAAGCCGACTGCCTCACAATTGCTGGCCCGCTTGGAGACGGCCGGGCTTGTCGTCCCGGTCGGCACCATGGCGGGCGGCCCAGGACCGAACGCGCAGCTGTACCAAGTCAATCCGGCCGCGGGGTACGTGGCCGGACTCGATGTGACCGCCTCGCGGATCAAGATCGCCGTCGCCGATATCACCGGCAGAACCCTCGCCGAGCACGAGGTGTCCACCAAGGGCTGGCCCGCCGCCGAGACCACCACCAGGGTGGGCCAGGCGGTTGCCGAGACGGTCGAGTTGACCGGGCTCGCCGAGGCGATGTGCTGCGAGGTGGTCATCGGCATCGGCGGCGCGCTCGACCCGGCCACCGGCAAGCTGCGCTACGCGACACACCTGCCAGGGTGGCACTCGCCGCGGCTGATCGCCGAGCTGGAGGCGGCCACCGGCTGCTCGGTGTCGATCGAGAACGACGTCAACCTCGCCGCCATCGCCGAACAGGCGCACGGCGCGGCGCAAGGTTGCGAGGACTTCGTGCTGCTCTGGACCGGCGTCGGCGTCGGCGCGGCGATCGTGATCGCGGGCATGCTGCACCGCGGATTCCACAGCGGCGCAGGCGAAGTCGGCTACATGCCGCTGCCAGGCGCGCCGATCATCCGTGACGTACGCCGCAAGAATTCCGGCGGCTTCCAGGAATTGGCCGGTGCGCCAGCGGTTTTGGCGCTGGCGAGACAGCACGGACTGTCCGCGCCGACGGCCGCGCTCGTGGTGGCCGAGGCACTGGAGACCCCGGGCGCCGGCGATGCCTTCCTTGCCGAGTTCGCTGGCCGGTTGGCCCTCGGGCTGTCCTCGATCGTCGCGGTGGTCGACCCCGAGCTGCTGATCCTGGCCGGTGACGTGCCGCGTTCCGGTGGCGAACGACTGCGAGGGCTCGTCGAACAGGCGCTGACCGAGCTCACCTTTCCGCGACCGGAGGTGCGCTCCAGCACCGTGCCCGGCTCGCCCGTACTCCATGGAGCGCTGGAACGCGCCCTGGCCACCACGAGGGACTCCGTGTTCTCGACCCATTGATCCGCCGCTCAACCAGCAGTACCCAGGAGAACCGCACATGCGCAGAACGACACTCCGCACACTCGCCGCCCTCACCGCATGCGCGACCGCAGCGCTGTTCGTCTCGGCCTGTACCGGCCAGAACTCCAGCGGCGGCGACGACGGTTCCGCCGCAGGTAAGGACGTCACCATCACCTTCTGGCACGGCTGGAGCCAGGACAGCGAGGTCAAGGCGATCGACGACAATATCGCCGCGTTCGAGCAGCTGCACCCGAACATCCACGTCAAGCCGGTCGCCAACATCGCCGACGACAAGCTCGAGCAGGCGCTGCGCGGCGGCGGCCGGGACGCGCCGGATGTGGTCTCCTCCTTCACCACCAACAACGTCGGCAAGTTCTGCGCCGCGAACGTCTGGGCCGACCTCGCGCCCTTCCTGAACAAGGACGGCATCGACCCCGCAAAGACCTTCCCGCCGGCGATGCTCGAGTACAGCCAGTTCGAGGGAAAGCAGTGCGCGCTGCCGTTACTCGGCGACGCCTACGGCCTGTACTACAACAAGACCGCCTTCGCGGCGGCGGGAATAACCTCTCCGCCAAAGACATTCAGCGAGTTCGAGGCCGCGGCAGGCAAGCTGACCATCGCCGAGGGCGACAGCTATAAGCAGCTCGGCTTCATGCCGAACTACCACGGCTACGAGACCACCCCCGTGTACTACCTCGGCCAGTACGGCGCCAAATACTTTACCGCGGACGGTAAGTCGAACGTTGCCACCGATCCCAAGGTCGCCGCGATGTACGCCTGGCAGAAGAATCTGATCGCCGAACTCGGCGGCTTCGACAAGCTGGAGAAATACCGCACCACTTTCGGCGACGAGTTCAGCGCGAAGAATCCCTTCCAGACCGGCCAGGTGGCCATGTCCTTCGACGGTGAGTGGCGCACCGCCTCGCTCGCCGAGGATCCGGTGAGCTTCGACTGGGCCACCGCGCCCTTCCCGGTGCCGGACGACCAAGCCGACACCTACGGCCGTGGCTACCAGACCGGCACCATCATCGGTGTCGCGCGGTCCAGTCAAAAGCAGACCGCCGCTTGGGAATTGGTGAAGTACCTGACCACCAACACCGACGCCGTGGTGAGCTTCGCCAACGCCATCCACAACGTGCCGAGCACCAACGAGGCCTTGAATTCGCCGAAGCTGACCGTCGATCCGAACTTCAAGACCTTCATCGACATCGCGAAGAACCCGAACTCCTCCACCGCACCGTCGAGCATCAACGGTGGCGCGTACCAGCTTTCGCTGCGCAACTTCGGCTACGACTTCGAGGCAGGCAAGGCCGACCTCACGGCGGGCCTGGCCGCGACCGCGAAGGAAATCGACGAGGCGATCGACCAGGCGAAGTGATGTAACGATGGCACTGTCGAGCATGACCGCCCCGGCGGCACTCAAGCGCAAGCGCCGCCGCGGGGCGTTACGCACCCTGGCCTTCCTCGCGCCGTGGCTGATCGGGTTCGGGTTCTTCTTCGCCTACCCGTTGCTGTCCACCCTCTACTTCTCCTTCATGAAGTACGACGGGTTCGACGCGCCGACCTTCACCGGCTTGAAGAACTGGGACTACGTGCTCGACAAGTACCCGTTCTTCTGGCAGGGGTTGGGCAACACCCTGTGGCTCGTGCTGGTGATGGTGTCGCTGCGGGTGGTGTTCGGTCTCGGCATCGGGCTGCTGGTCACCAAGATCAAGACCGGGCTCGGCTTCTTCCGCACGGTGTTCTATCTGCCGTTCCTCGCCCCGCCGGTCGCGGCGACGATCGCCTTCGCCTTCCTGCTGAACCCTGGCACCGGGCCGGTCGATCACCTGCTCGGCAATCTCGGTCTGCCGCAACCGGGTTGGTTCACCGATCCGAACTGGTCCAAGCCCGCGCTGACCATGCTCGCGCTGTGGGGCATCGGCGATCTGATGGTCATCTTCACCGCCGCACTGCTCGACGTGTCGCGGGAGCAGTACGAGGCGGCCGAGTTGGACGGCGCCGGCTCCTGGCAGCGGTTCCGGTACGTCACGCTGCCGAACATCACGCCCATCGTGTTGTTCGCCGTGGTGACCGGCGTGATCCAGACGATGCAGTACTACACCCAGGCGATCGTCGCCGGGAAGGTCGCCAGCGGTAAGGCGGGCAGTTCCGGCGAGGCGTTCGAGCCGGGCTACCCGCACGGTTCCACCTGGACGCTGCCGCAGATGGTCTACAACCTCGGCTTCCAGCGCTTCGATATCGGTTCCGCATGCGTGATCGCCGTGATCCTGTTCGCCATCTCGATGGCGTTCACCGCGCTGCTGCTGCGCCGCAAATCCGGCTTCCTGCAGGAGGACTGAGCGATGACCATGACCACCGTCCGACCGGTGCCGGTCACCGTGCCGACCGTCGAAGCCAAGGGCGCGCGCCGGAAGAACGCGCTGGATTGGATTGCCGTGCACGCGCTGGCGATCGCGGCGGCGCTGCTGTTCCTGATGCCGTTCGTGTTCGTCTTCTTCACCTCGGTGATGTCGGACCGGCAGGCGCTCACCTCCGACCTGTGGCCCACCGAGTGGCACTGGGGTAACTACGTAAAGGTGTGGGATACACCGGGATTCCTCACCTGGTGGCGCAACACGCTGGTGTACGCGGTGGCCGGTACCGCGCTGACGCTGCTGTCCAGCATCCCGGTTGCGTACGCGCTGGCCAAGTTTCGCTTCCGCGGCCGCAATCTCGCACTGATGGCCGTGGTTTCGATGATGATGCTGCCGCCACAGGTGACCGTCATTCCGATGTATCTGATCTGGGCCAAGCAGTTTCACCTCACCGGGTCGCTGTGGCCGCTGATCATCCCGCTCGCCTTCGGTGACGCCTTCTCCATCTTCCTGCTGCGGCAGTTCCTGCTGACCATCCCCAACGACTACCTCGAGGCGGCCCGCATCGACGGCTGCGGCGAACTGCGCATCCTGCTGCGGATCGTGCTTCCGATGGCCAAACCCGCCATCGCCGCGGTCGCGCTGTTCCAGTTCTTCTATTGCTGGAACGACTATTTCGGCCCGCAGATCTATGCCAGCGAGAACCCGGGGGCGTGGACGTTGAGCTATGGCCTCGAGTCGTTCAAGAGCGCCCACCACACCAACTGGAATTTCACCATGGCCGCCACCCTGCTGGTGATGGCGCCGGTGATCATCCTGTTCTTCTTCGCACAGAAAGCCTTCATCGAAGGCGTGACACTGACAGGGGTCAAGGGCTGATGAGCGCACTCAAAATAGCCATAGTCGGTGGTGGTTCGACCTATACGCCGGAGTTGATCGACGGCTTCGCCCGCCTGCGCGACACCCTCCCGATCGGTGAGGTCGTCCTCATCGATCCCGCCGAGGACCGGCTCGAATTGATCGCGGGGTTGGCCCGCCGGATCTTCGACAGACAGGGACACACCGCGCGGGTCGGCACGGCGACCTCGGTCGCGGACGGGGTCGAAGACGCCGATGCCGTGCTGCTCCAATTGCGGGTCGGCGGGCAGGCCGCGCGCAACGAGGACGAGACCTGGCCGCTCGAATGTGGTTGTGTCGGACAGGAAACGACCGGCGCCGGGGGACTGGCGAAGGCGCTGCGCACGGTCCCGGTGGTGCTCGACATCGCCGAGCAGGTGCATCGGGCGAACCCGCGGGCCTGGATCATCGACTTCACCAACCCGGTCGGCATCGTCACCCGCGCGTTGCAGACCGCGGGTCACAAGGCCGTCGGCCTGTGCAATGTCGCGATCGGATTTCAGCGAAAGTTCGCCGCGCACTTGGGCGTTGATCCGGAACTGATCCAGCTCGACCATGTCGGGCTCAATCACCTCACCTGGGAGCGCGGGGTCACCGTGCTCGATCATCCCGGCGCCTGCACCGGGCACGAGGCGTTACCCAAGCTCCTCGCCGACTTCGGCCAGGAGATCGCGGACGATGTGCGGCTGCCGCTTTCGCTGATCCAGCGGCTCGGTGTCGTGCCGTCGTATTACCTGCGCTACTTCTATCAGCACGATGTCGTCGTCGAGGAGCTCGGAACCAAGGGCTCACGAGCGGCCGAGGTCGCGGCTATCGAGCAGCAGCTGCTGCGGATGTACGCCGACCCTGCCCTGGATACCAAGCCCGAACTACTCGGAAAGCGCGGCGGCGCTTTCTATTCCGAGGCCGCGGTGCAGCTGCTCGCCGCACTGCTCGGCACCGGCGGCGGCAACGTCCAGGTGGTCAACGCCCGCAACAATGGCATCCTGCCGTTCCTGCCCGACGACGCGGTGATCGAGGTGCCTGCGGAAGTGGACGCCGAAGGGGTGCGTCCGCTGCCGCAGCGGCCGATCGAGCCGCTGTACGCGGGCCTGATCGCGCACGTCACCGCCTATGAACAGCTCGCATTGCAGGCCGCCCTCGTCGGTAGTCGCGACCGGATCTTCGATGCACTACTAGCACACCCGTTGGTCGGCCAGAACGAACTGGCCGACCAACTGACCGACCGGCTGATCGCGCACAACCGCGCATACCTGAGCTGGGTGTGATCATGCCGACAAACACCGTGCACTGTTGGCGGGGGAAGCGTCTGATGAAACTCCCACAGAATGAACAGGTTCCGGGCGTGCTCGCCATCGATGCGGGCAACAGCAAGACCGATGTGACCCTGGTCGGCCGCGACGGATCCATCCTCGGCTCGGCGCGAGGCGGCGGCTACGAACCCCACCGGACCGGGGCGCGCCAGGCGATCGAGGGGCTCACCCCACTGGTCGAGTCGGTGGCCAGGCAAGCGGGGCTCACTCGCGGCGGAATTCTCACCACCCGGGTCAGCGCGTGTATGGCCAATGTCGATCTGCCCATCGAGGAACAGCGGATCCATGCCGCGATGGCGGCGCGACCGTGGGGGCTGACCGTTGGCGTCGTCAACGACACCTTCGGACTGCTCCGGGCGGGCACCGACGGACCGCGCGGTGTCGCGGTGGTCTGCGGCGCGGGAATCAACTGCGTCGGCCTGCTGCCCGACGGCCGCACCGCCCGCTTCCCTGCTCTCGGCGTTTTGACCGGCGACTGGGGCGGTGGTGGTGGCATGGCGGCCGAGGCCATGTGGCACGCCGCCCGCGCCGAGGACGGCCGAGGCGAGCCGACCGCGCTGTCCGCCGCCATCGGTGCGTACTTCGGACTGTCCGGAGCCAACGCGGTGGCCGAGGCGATCCACCTCGGCCAGTTGGCAGAGCAGCGACTACACGAGCTGGTCCGGGTCCTGTTCACCACCGCCGAGGCGGGCGACCCGACTGCCCTGCGTCTGATCGATCGTCAGGCCGACGAGATCACCCGGCTCGCCTTCGTGGTCTTGCGCAAGCTGGACCTCCTCGACACGCCGACCCCGGTGATCCTCGGCGGCGGTGTGCTCGCGGCCCGCCAGCCCCTCCTGATCGATAACGTGAAGTCCCGCCTCGCTACCGCGGCACCGCTCGCCGAGCCCCGAATCGTCGTCGCCCCACCGGTTCTCGGCGCCGCCCTGCTCGGCCTCGACCACTTGGACGCCACCCCCGCCGCCCACCAACGCCTCCGCGCCGCCTATCCAACCCTGCCCGCCAACGACGGCCGTCCCGAGTTCCCGAGCGAAATGGGCCAGCCCGCTTGACCATTGGGCGATCCGCAGCCTGTGGCGAAGCAGCCCGACAGCAACACGTGGCCGACGATCAGCAGTCCACCGGCGTGTCCACTGCTCGGTGCTGACCGCCGATCACTCTGTGGGGTGATCACCACAACGTTGTCTAGCTCCGCAGCTGGATCTCCGGTGAGGAGCTGCCTCATACGTTGCTTCACATGAACGGATTTCATCCTCATGCTCGATCGGCAGTCGAGCCGACCAGGGGTAGCTTGCGGGCGATACTGATCGCCGTTGTCTGCGCGCTGCTCGCCGCGACCGGAGTTCTGCTCGCCGCTGGCGCGAATGCCGAACCCGCACAACAGGATTTGCGCACGCAGGACGTCGAGTTCCAGAGTAACGGGCTGACACTGCACGGCACGGTGTACCTCCCTTCGAACGCCGGGAACGATGGGCTACGGCGGCCAGGCATCGTGCTGGTGCACGGTTCCGGGCCCGGGCCGCGCGCCAAATACGTTCCCGAGGCGGAGGCGTTCGCCAGAGCCGGCATCGTCACCCTGGTCTATGACAAGCGGACGGACGGGTATTCGGTAATCGAGCGGGACTACGCGCAACTGGCCGATGACGCGCTCGCCGGGGTGCAGACCTTGCGGGCCCGTCCCGACGTCGACCCGGCGAAAGTCGGGCTGTGGGGGTTGAGCGAGGGTGGCTGGGTGGTGCCCATGGCCGCGGCAAAGTCGCCCGAGGTGGCATTCATCGTGACAATCGGCGGTTCCGGGCAGCCGCCGCTGCGCCAGCAGACCTGGAGCCTCGACAATATGCTTCGGCGCCACGGTGTTTCGGGATCCCTGTTGGACGCGGTCGCGCCAGGGGGCGAATTCCTTTCCGGCCTCGGGCTTTATCCGGAAGCCGATCATGATTCGGCAACGGTGCTGCGGCAGGTCCACCAGCCCGTCCTCGCGCTGTGGGGTGAACACGATACACAGGTACCGCCCGCCGAAAGCGCGCAGATCTTCCAACAGGCGCTGGCCGGAAATCCGCACACCACAATCCGTTTCGTGCCTGGCGCTGGGCACAACGGTCACCGCACCTCGGACGGCTTCGACCGGGTCGGCGGCCTGGTGGTCGACGGCCATCCGCTCGGCGCCATGGTCCCCGGATACGCCGATGTGATCACCGCATGGATCGATCAGGTGGTCGCGGGCAATCCACCGCTATCGAGCCTCGTCGGGCCGGTACCCCATCAGGAGGCGTTGAGCCGCGCTCCCAGCGGCGGTGCCTGGTACGAGACCGCGCCGGTCGGAAACGCCGCAGTAGCACTGCTGCTACTCGGATTCCTCAGCTACCCGCTCACCACGCGACTTCGGCGCGCCGATCACGTTGTCTCGCAGACCCGTTCGGTTCGTCGCTGGGCGCGCTGGCTCACCATCTTCGGCCTGGGCGCGGTCATCGGCGCTATCGCCTATCTGGTCTGGATCCTCGGCTTCGCCGGCCCGACCGAATCCGCCTTCCTCGGCGGCCAGCCACTTACCTGGCTGGTCCTGCATATTCTCAGCCTGCTGGTCATCCTCACCGCCCTCGCCACTGCATTCACCTGGTGGCGCGCCCGCACCGTGGTGACCGGCGTACTGCGAGTGCGACTCACCCTACTTCTCGTCGCCGCAGCGGTTTTCCTCCCGTGGGCGCTGTATTGGCGACTGTTCCTGCCGTAGCGAATGACCCCAACCCACACCGGAATTGCCGATCGCACCGGTTACGGGCCAGGATCCCTTGCCCGCCAATTGAATACCGCGCCGCCTCGCCAGATCGGGGAATTCGGCAATCGCTGACCGTGGTCAGGGCTTCCAGGTGATGCGGCCACCTTGGAAGTCCTGGGCCTTGCCGTTCTGGTAGTCGTACTCGTCGCCGGTGGGGTAGCCGTAGATGCCGTCGGCACCGGCGCGGGCTTCCCAGCTGGTGCGGATGGCGCCCCAGACGGCGTGCGCGCCGGTTTTCTGGGACCAGTAGATCGCGCCGCCGTCGAAGAGGTTGTAGCGACCGCTGTTCTTGGCGGGGGCCTCGTCGGTGATCGGGAAGCCGAGGGGGCTGTTCTCCGCGCCGAGGGCGTACCACTTGTCGCGGATGACGCCGCTGACCTGATGCGCCGCGGTGCCGACCGACCAGTAGATCGAGCCGCCCTGGAAGTGGGTGAAGTTGCCGGGTTTCGCGGGGGTGGACTCTACGCGGGTCACCGGGTAGCGCAGGCCACCGCTCTCCGCGCCGAGCCCGCGCCACTTGTCCAAGATCGGTCCGCCGACCTCGTGTGCGCCGGTGTCGGGGTGCCAGTAGATCGCGGCGTTGCGGTCGAAGGTCTGGAACTTGCCGCCATTGGCGGCATCGGACTCGGGGGAGGTCGGGTCGCCGAGGACGCCGCCACCGCCTGCCGCGTCGTATTCGGCCTCGATCGCGCCGCCGACATCGAACGGTCCGATCGGTCGCGCGCCCGCGGTGCCCGCGGTGAGCAGCACCGCCAGCGCGGCCAGCGTTGATCCGGTCAGGTGGGTACGACGAAGGCGGGCCAAGAGAACTCCTCGGTCAGGCGATATTCGGTGACGAGACAGGACGGAGCGTTGGTAGGCGATGATGGCATGAAGGCTCAACCATCGCGCAGGCGGCCCGGTCCGGCGATCGGACGAATGGGTGCTGACCAGGGTCAGGGCTTCCAGGTGATGCGGCCACCTTGGAAGTCCTGGGCTTTGCCGTTCTGGTAGTCGTATTCGTCGCTGGTCGGGTAGCCGTAGCCGCCGTTGACGCCCGCTCTGGCTTCCCAGGTGGTGCGGATGGCGCCCCAGACGACGTGTGCGCCGGTGCCGGAGGACCAGTAGATGGCACCGTCATCGAACAGGTTGTAGCGGCCGTTGTTCTTGGCGGCGGCCTCGTCGGTGATCGGGAACCCGAGGGCGCCGTTCTCCCAGCCGTAGGAACCCCACTTGTCGCGGATCGCGCCGCCGATCTCGTGCGCGGCGGTGCCGACGGACCAGTAGATCGAGCCACCCTGGAAATGGTTGTAGCGGCCCGGCTTCGACGGTGTCGACTCTTCCCTCGTCACGGGGTAGCCGAGCAGTCCGTTCTCGAAGCCGAAGTTGCCCCACTTGTCGCGGATAGCACCACCGATCTGGTGTGCTCCGGTCGCGGGATGCCAGTAGATGGAGGCGTTGCGCTCGAACGCCTGGTACTTGCCGCCCCGGCCCGCGTCGGATTCCGGGTTGACCGGGTCACCGAAGACGCCGCCGCCACCGGCCTGGTCGTATTCGACCTCGATCGCCCCGCCGACGTCGAACGGGCCGATCGGCCGTCCGGCCGCGGTGCCCGCGGTCAACAGGACCGCCATCGCGGCGGTGGTCATCGTCAGTGCGACGCGGGTGCGGCGTAGGCGTGCCAAGAGAAACTCCCTATGCAGGTGGTCGTATACGAGACAGGGCGGAGCCCTACCAGGGTGCGGCCATGTGCCGATCGGCAGCGAGGTCAGCGGGGGCCAGAGTGAGCAAACTCGCAGCGGCGATGTCGTGCATTGATCCTTCCCTTCGACGTGCGAGAGCCGCTGTCGTGGCATCCGACACCCGGCCTATCGGTCGCACCGCCGCCACCGTTAGCCCGAGCGGGCGTGAACGGTGCCGGGGCTAAGCTCGGATCCATGGTCGAGACGACGAGAATCGTGCTTGCTTCCCGCCCGGAGGGCGCACCCACCCCGGCGAACTTCCGCACCGAAACCGCGGAGCTGCCGCCGCTGGAGGAAGGACAGGTGCTGTTGCGAACGCTGTATCTGTCCCTTGATCCGTATATGCGCGGTCGGATGAGTGCCGCGAAGTCGTATGCGAAGCCGGTCGAGATCGGTGACGTGATGGTCGGCGGCACCGTCGCCGAGGTGGTCGAGTCCCGCGCGGCCGACTTCGCGAAAGGCGATGTGGTGCAGGGGTATTCGGGGTGGCAGACGCACGACGTCGCCGCCGCCACGCACCTGCGCAAGCTCGATACCGACAAGGTGCCGGTGTCGACAGCGCTCGGTGTCCTCGGCATGCCCGGTTTCACCGCGTACTCCGGTCTGCTGAAGATCGGCCAGCCGCGCGCGGGCGAGACCGTCGTTGTCGCCGCCGCCACCGGCCCGGTCGGCTCCGCGGTCGGGCAGATCGCCAAGATCAAGGGCGCCCGCGCGGTCGGCATCGCGGGCGGACCGAAGAAGGTCGCGGCCCTGCGCGACGAACTCGGCTTCGACGTCGCCCTCGACCACCGCGCCCCCGACTTCGCCGAGCAGCTGAAGGCCGCGGTGCCCGACGGCATCGACGTCTACTTCGAAAACGTCGCCGGTCCCGTCGCCGAAGCGGTGTACCCGCTGCTCAACACCTACGCCCGCGTCCCCGTCTGCGGCCTCATCGCCAACTACAACGCGGCAGGCCAGCCCGAAGGCCCCGACCAGCTCCCCGCCTTCTACAGCCGCATCCTGGTCAAGAGCCTCACCATCCGCGGCTTCATCCAATCCGAGTTCGTCAACGAGATGTTCCCGGACTTCCTGCGCGATATGACCGAATGGATCGCCGACGGCAAAGTCCGCTACCTCGAAGACATCACCGACGGCCTAGACAACGCCCCCGAAGCTTTCATCGGCCTGCTCGAGGGCAAGAACTTCGGCAAGGTCGTCGTGAAAGTCGCTGACTAGCAACTGAATTGACCCGCCGTCACTCACCCGGCGGCGGGTACAGCGGCATCCGAACGCCGCCGCCCCAGCTCAGCACCGTCAGATGCTGCACGAGCTCGGCCCGTGACATCGTCGCGGTGCGTTGCCACCATGCCGCTGCGGCGGCGGTGGAGCCGATCATGGCGCGCGACCAGGGCGCCGCGGCATCCGTCGGCGCGCCGAGCTCGCGCAGGTTCTTCGTGAGCACCTGCTCGGTCGCGTCGGCCAGCTCTTCGAAGATGCCATGTTCGTCGTCCCCGCCCATCAACGCGTGGCCGCTGAGCGCACGGTAGAGCTGGGGCTCGTCCTCGATCCACGCGCACAGGTTGTCGATGAACGCGCTGACCCGCTCGCGCGGATCGTCCGCGCCGCGAGTCCGTTCGGCCAGCGTGGTCATAATGCGCGCGACGTGTCGCTTGCTGAGCGCGGCGAGCATGGCGTTCCGGCTCGGGAAGAGGGCGTAGACGGCCGAGCGGCCGAATCCGGCGTGGCGCGCGACCTCGACCAGACTCGCCTGCGGACCGTGCTCGCGGATGGCGCTTTCCGCGGCATCGAGCAGTTCCTCGTAACGCACGGCGGGATCGACCCTGGAGCCGGTCGGTCTGCCTCGACCGCGTCGCTGTTGTACCACCGCACAATCGTAGGAGGTTGCGGCGGCGGTCAATCCGGGCGGCGCAGCACCCGGCTGGTGAAGGTGCCGTGGTAGCGCAGCGGCACATGGAACGGCAGCCACGCCTGCACGAGCGGCCCGGCATCGATGTGGGCGGCGTCGAAGACCATCAGCCTGCTGCGATGTGCCGCTTCGTCATACCCGACGGTGAGGACCCAGCCGTCGTCCTCCGCCGCCTTCGGGCCTCGCGGCACGAAAGTAGGTTCGACCATGACATGCCCAGGCGGACAGTACTTCTGCACAGCGCCGGTGCGGTTGTCGATCCGTGCGATCCCGGAACCCTCGGTGGCGGTGGCGTACAGCGCGACGACGTAGGAGTACGTGTGCTCGGTGGTCGCGCGGCGCTGATCGAATTGCGGGAAATAGCAGACGATATCGGCAAGCGGTTCCCGAATCATGCGGCCGGACAGGCTGATTCGATATCGAGCCAGCTGCACCGAGTCGGCCCGCTGCGCGGCGGCGAGGTCGTCGTAGATCGTGCCGAGACCGGATCGGACGTCGGCGGTCCAGCGTTGCATGCCCGGAATGGTCTCGGGCGAATAGCGACTCATATCGACTACGACATCGGTGCCGTCGTCGTAGGCGTTGGCGTAGTGCCACGAGAAGAACGGTTCGGCCTCGATCACCCTGACCCGCCCGCCGTCGCGCGGTGCGAGCAGCAGGTAGGTCGGCGCACCGTCTTTGACGGCCATGGATTTCCAATACGACTTGGCGCCGAGAATCGCCAGCGGGTCCATCCGGAACGGCGAGACGGTGAAGATCGCGTAGCGGCGGTCAGCGCCATGTCGTGGATCAACGGGACGCGGGTAAGGCCGGGTAGCGGCACGGAGCGCAGGTAACGCGTTCGACCGTTGCGGTCGGTTTCGTAGAGCCGCAATCGAAGTCGCGGGATCGTTTCCCCGACCAGCTCACGCAGCCGCCGGGCGCGTTCGCCGCGATCGGGCGTGTCGAACACCCATTTCGGATCGACGCGGGGATAGCAGGGGTCGAAACCGAAGTTCACCTTGCTGCCGGTGGCCGGATCGACGCAGTGGTGCGCCGAGTACGCGCCCATCGGCCCGCGCAGGACCCCGCCGAGATCGCACACCCCGAGCGTTTCCAGGGTGTCCGGGTCCAGTTCGTGTGGTCGTCCGACCTCGTGCAGCGAGAGGAGCGCGTCGCCGGTCACCATGACGCTGGTATTGGCGGTGCTCATGGGCCGCCGGAACGCGTTCGCGAGGACGCCGCCGTCGCGCTGCCGGGTCACGCCGCGGTGCACCAGCTTTCCTGCCTTGGTCGCTGCCCGGTAGTGCTCGGTCCGGACGAAGCGATTGCGGAATCGCACGCCCGATCCGTCGAGCGAGAACGCGGTGACCATCCCGTCGGCGTCGAAAAGACTGTCGACGAGCGATGTTCCGACGTTCCAGCGACCGGCGCCGTTGTGGTAGAGCGTGCCGACGAGGTCGGGCGGCAGGGTGCCGGTGATCTCGGTGATCTCGACGTCCTGCTCGCCGGGGACGCTCTCCCAAAAGCGTGACGGCGCACCATGATCAGGAAGCGCCGGTGCGGCGACGGACACACTGTCTTCAGCCATAAAAGACAGTGTGTCCTTTATTGGCGATGCCGTCAACGAACCGAGTCACCGCCGTAACCCGTTGCGGGAGAGCTGAAATGTTGCCGCAATCAGCTCCCCGTCACGGTTTGCGGCCGATTCCTGCCCAGTACCAGGCGGATTCAGGGTCGGCGGGTTCTTCGCCGGGGGTGGGGTGCCAGGTGACCACGGGGACGACGCCGGGGGCGATGAGGTCGGTGCCCGCGAAGAGGGCTTCGGTTTCGGCGTGGCTGCGGGGGTGGAAGGTGATGCCGGCCTGTTCGGCGGCGCCTGCTACGCGCGACATCGCTTGCTCGTCGAAATCGGCGGTGGGATGGGTGATCACGAGATAGCTGCCGGAGGGCACCACATCCAGGAGATTCTTGATGATGCCGTGCGGGTTGTCCTCGTCGCGGAAGTACATCATGATCGCGACGAGCATGATGGCGACCGGCTGGGTGAGGTCGAGGGTGGCGCCGAGCGAGTCGTCGCGCAGGATGCCCGCCGGGTCGTGCAGGTCGGCGTGGATGAACGCCGTCCTGCCCTCCGCCCTGCTCGACATCAGGGCGCGCGCGTGCGCGAGCACGATCGGATCGTTGTCGACATAGACCACGCGGGCCGCCGGATTGAGCCGCTGGGCAACTTCGTGGGTATTGCCCGCCGTCGGGATACCGGTGCCGATGTCGAGGAACTGGTCGATGCCCGCTTCTCTGGTCAGATAGTCGACCGCGCGGCCGAGGAACGCGCGATTGGCCCGCGCCATTGTCTTGATCGCGGGGATATGCGTGGCGATGGCATC
The DNA here is from genome assembly GCF_045040275.1 of Nocardia sp. NBC_01499. Taxonomy (NCBI): domain Bacteria; kingdom Bacillati; phylum Actinomycetota; class Actinomycetes; order Mycobacteriales; family Nocardiaceae; genus Nocardia; species Nocardia sp. NBC_01499. Next base: position 10,204,958 of record NZ_CP109426.1, read on the forward strand.
GGCGAGGGCTCGATCGGCCGGATAATTGTCCCTTCCACCTAGCCAGTAATCGTAGACGCGGGCCTCGTGCGCGACGCTCGTATCGATCCTGGTCGGTAATCCAGCGGTGGTTTGTGAACGACTGTCCGGCATGGTGATTCCCTTCTGTGGCGGTCGCGGGAGAGTCGGGCCCGGTCACCGCCGAGTCGCCTGCGGTTGGCGACTGCTACTGCAAATCTTGCTGGCTCAGGATATTCCAGCGAACGCTCGGCATGCGGCGATTCGGCCGGATAGGGGAGTGTTTTCGGGGATCGGTCCGGTTTCGGCGAACTTTTCCGTTCGCGCTGCCGTGTCGCCTTCGACGGACAAACAGACCGAGTGGTCGCTCGGTCGGACGGTGGGTCGTTTGTCCGGTGTGTCGCGGGGCATACGTGATCTTGATGGGGTTGAATTGCCCAGGTCACGAGTTTTTCCGGCGACGAGCGGAAAGCAGGAGACGACATGGCACGAGCCCGCAGCGATAGATAGCGCCGTCGTGCCGTAGGTGTCGTCGAATTCTTCGGCGGCGCGATTTCTTCGATATCCGAGTCATTAGCGACTACACCGCGATTGCTCGTGTCCGGACCCACCTCAGCCTGCGAAAAGGAGCACGAACGTGAGCATGATTCTCGCCGCGCTACACGACACCGTTCTTGCGGAGGTCGGTAATCCGACACCGGAGGCGCCTCCACTGGCGGACAAATTGCTGCAAATGGGCCGCTACTTCACCTGGCTTGTCCAGCTGTCCGGTATCACCGCCATCACCTACGGCGGCGGTCGGTTCGCGTGGGAGAAGTGGAACGGCGGCGGTTTGCAGTCGCCGAAGATGATCGCCAGCGCGATGGCGGGTGGCGCGGTGGCCACCAGCGCGGGCACGATCATGAACTCCGTGATCGGCTGATCCGGCACGACCTGTTGTTACCGGCTCGGCGGGGTCGATCTCGTTGAGCCGGGTTCGGTTGTGTCGCCGCCTGGTTGACTTGGGCACCGGAACAACCTTTGGTCGCTTATTCAAAGTTGTTGTGCAACAAGCCATTTCCATTTTACTGTGATGCAAGTCACATTGTGTGAACCCGACTGTCTCAGATACATTGTGTGCGATGAATCGCACGCGATCTATTTTGGAAGCGGCGAGTAAGACCGCCGTCAAGCACCGAATGTCCGTCGCCGACCGCATTGTCGACCTGATCGCCGAACGCAGTGACCACGTTTTCGGAGTCGGCGGCGCGAATATCGAAGACATCTACGACGCGCTGCACCGCAGCACCGCACCGATTCACGGGATCGTCGCCAAGCACGAGTTCGGTGCCGCGACAATGGCCGACGGTTATGCGCGCACCACCAACCGGCTCGGCGTCGTCGCCGCTACTTCCGGTGGCGGCGCTCTGAATCTTATTGCCGCACTGGGGGAGTCGTTCGACTCGCGAGTTCCGGTGCTAGCTCTGGTCGGGCAGCCGCCGCTCGCACTCGAAGGGCGCGGAGCATTTCAGGACACCAGTGGTGGTGCCGGTCGGATCGATGCGGAGCAGCTGTTCGGCTCGGTGGCGCGATTCTGTGTAAAGCTCACCAGGGCCGAGGATGTCACCGCGGCGGTCGGTCAGGCGATCGACGCCGCGATGGCGGGCGGACCCGCAGTGTTGTTGCTGCCCAAGGATATTCAAACCGCGCCGGACCCAGGCACTTTCGTGCGAGACGGACTGAGCTTGGCTCACGATGAGCCGCAACCATGCGACGCGGCGCTCGCGCTCGTCGGTTCCGCTGCGGGCAAAGGCCTTACGGTGATCATCGCCGGTCCCGAGGTGGCCCGCGCCGATGCCAGACACGAACTCGTCGTCATGGCGTCCGCGCTGCGAGCCGTGGTGGCCGTGACACCCGATGCCAAGGATGCGTTCCCGAACAGTCACCCGCTGTTCGCGGGCATCGCGGGCAGCATGGGTCATCCTCGGGTGGCCGAGCTCATTGAAACTGCCGCACTGTGCGTGCTGGTCGGTACGCCGATGCCGGTGATGGCCCGCGCGGGAATCGAAGCGGCCCTTGCGAAGTGCCCGCGAGTGTTGCATGTCGGCACCGACCCGGCGTTCGTCCGGACCGATGCCTGGCTACCAGGGCCGCTGCGCCTGAGGCTGCTGGAGGTGGCGTCGGCCGCATCGACCACATTCTCCGGATATGAACCGCTGCGGCCGGTCCGCCCACCCGCGCTGCGCGTTCCGCCCGCGACCGGACCGGGCGTGCGCTACCTCGACGCGATCGAGGCGCTGAACGACCGGCTCGCACCGGGCACGGATGTGGTTGTCGACGCGGGCAATACCGGCGCGGCGGCCGTGCACCACATGCCGGTGCCACCCGACAGCCGCTTCGTCATCGCCCTCGGCATGGGTGGCATGGGGTACGCGTTCGGTGCCGGCATCGGCAGCGCGCTCGGCCGCCGCCGCAGGACCTTCGTCATCGCCGGCGATGGCGCGTACTTCATGCACGGCCACGAAGTGCACACGGCCGTCGAACATCACGTGCCGGTGACCTTCGTGATCTTCAACAACAACGCGCACGCGATGTGCGTGACCCGCGAACAGCTCTACTACTCCGGCGATTACACCTACAACAGGTTCGGACCCGCGCGCATCGGTGCCGCGGTCGCCGCGATGTTCCCGCACATTCCGGCCTACTCCACTGACACGCGCGCGGAATTCGAAGCCGCGCTCGACCAGACCCGCGACGCGACAGGACCCGTATTCATCGAAATCCTTTGTGACCCAGACGAAATGCCACCGTTCGCACCGTTCTTGAAGGAGCTCTCCGCATGACCGACATCGCGCCGACCACGATCAAGGCCGAGCCCATCGAGGCGCCCGACATCGATGTCCCCGGTGTGTACCGGATCGAGAACATCAGCGTCAAAGAAGGCATGCCGATCGTCCTCGACATGACCCGCGCCGTGTATCCGCACGACGAGGTCTACGGACAGTTCTGCACCGTCAACGAGTACGTTGAGGCACCGCCGGACGAGGTGTTCGAGTACCTCGCCGATACCCGCAGTCTGTGCGAATGGACTTACAGCATGCGCGGTTTCGAGCGCACCGCAGAGCCGGACCTCTGGGTGTCCGATGACCGCATCGGCGAGCACACGCGCATCTACACCCGCACCGTCGCGAATGCCGCCGCCCGCACCGTCGACTACCACTGCGCTTGGGATCAGCCCGACCACCTCTGGATGGTCTACCTGATGCGGGTCCTCGACGCGCAGGTGGTATTGAACAAGCCGGGATCGGTCGTCGTGTGGACCAATTGTCACCACCCGTTCTACGACGAGAACGGTTACCCGGACACCGCACCGGCGGATCGCCCGGTCTGGGTCGGCGACTTCTGGAACCTCTTCTACGCGGGTCATCTGCTGGAACTGCGCAATCTGAAGGCGATATGCGAACACCGCAACGCCAAGGGTGAGCCGATCAAGCCGGAGTGGATGAACTGATGGGCACGACCGACACCATCAGCCTCGCCGACGTTTCCAGCTACCTACCCAAAAACCGCGTCACCGCGGACTATTTCACCCGCTACGCGGATCCCGAGGACAACATCTCCAACGCGATGTTCAAGTCGCCGCCGTTCCGCCACCACATCGCCCCCGGCGAAACTCCCGCCGATATGGCCGAACAGGCCATTGCACCGATGCTCGAACGCCGCGGCAGCGAATTCCTCAGTGAGATCGATATTCTCATCGTGCATACACAGCTGCCCGAGATCGGCATTGTCGGCAGCGGGGGAGAGGTCGCCGCGCGGCTCGGCATCAGTCCGGAATGGTTGATCGACCTGCACAACGGTGGCTGCGCCGCCTTCGTCTACGGCATGAAGATCGCCAAGCAGATCATGCTGAGCAGCACCGCCCGCTCCGCGTTGATCGTGACCGTGCAGAATGTCGCGGGACAGGTCTTCACTCAGGAGCAGGTGCGGGGCAAGCCGCAGGCCGCTATTCCCGGCGACGGCGCGGGCATCGGCCTGCTCGTGAAATCCGGTGACTCACCGATTCTCGATATCGAGACACGCCACCTCCCCGAATTCGCCGGACAAATGACGGTCGTCGCCGATCCGCCGCGCAAGTACTGGGAAGCGGGCGCGGGCCAGATGCACGTCGGCTTCACTGAATCCAAGATCGCGAAAGTCCTTGCCCGCGGCAACCGCATCGTCCCCGAGGCAGCGCAGGCCGTCTGCGCCCGCATCGGCGTGCGCTCGGACGAACTGGACAATCTGCTCGTCGCGGGCTAGCTCGCCTAGAATTTCGCTCGCGGACCGATGTCGATTGCATCAAGAAACCCAGTGGCTGCAGGGATTGTGTCTCCTGCCTACCGGTGTCTGCCGATGTCGGCAACCGGTAGCTGCTTCGGGAAGTGGTTCCCGCGGATATGCTCTTTGGTCAAGAGCAAGCCGCATTCGCCGGGGCAGAGGTGGGAGTAGATGAGATGAACGCCGCACAACCACCACTATCGTTGACTCCGCGGTCCTCGTTCGAGCCGGGCGGGATTTGACGTGGGCTTTCGACGAAGGTGGTCAGCAAGGTCCGCGCGCGCTCGGTTGCGCGTTCTGGTCGACGACTTGGAGCAGGGTCTGCTGGAGAGGCGGCGTTCGCTGCGGAACCTGACCAGCGCAGAACACTTCGACTGGACTGTCGAGGATCTCTTCGCCGAGGTAGAACGGGTCCGGGGGCGGCCGATCATGCGGTTGCCGTTGCCGGTGGCGGTACCGCCGGGTTTGTGTGGATTGTGGCTGGCGGCAGCCGACTACGATGTAATCCTGCTCCAGGATCCAGACGACGCGCACGTCGTCGTCCATGAGCTGGGACATATGCTGCTCGAACACGGTCGGGATTCGTCGGCTGACGAACTCGTGAGCATGCTGGCTGGTGTCGACCTGGGTGACCACGACCCGAGCATGATCCGCAGCGCGCGTGGGGCCCATGGTTACCGCAGGAACGAAGAGTATTACGCGGAGCTATTGGCAACGATGGTCCTACCCATGACTCGCCGCAGCGACGAACAGCGCCGTGTTCCACTGTTGAAGCTGTTCTGATTGGATGTGGCCTGAGCAATCTCCTACCTGGATCACCTTCTCGGCGATGGCGCTCATTGTCGTCATAGCGTCGAGCCGGATCCTGTTGGTGCGTCGCGCGTCGCATGAAGATCACCTGATCAACATCTGGGCGACGATAACCGCTGTCGGGGTGATGTTGCGAGAACCCACCATCGCCCGCCAACTGGAACGCTGGGTACCGGGGGGTTTACCAACGATTTTCGACGTGTGGCACTGGACAACCGTTGCGGCGTGGGCGGCTGGACTGGGGCTGTTCCTACTGTATGAATACGGGCCCGTCCGATACCGCGCCGGATTCCGGAGCGCGATCGCATTCGCGGTGGCCATCGGCGCGGCCTTCCTCGTCTTGAGTACTCCGGCACGGTCGCAGGGGATTTCGATCGCCGACTACGGCGGCTGGCGCTACGGGGTCTACGTCGGGTTGTGCTGGGCGCTGCCGATGGCGGTGTCGCCTTACATCAGTCGGCTCATGCTTACCCTATGGCGGCATACGACGACTCAGTATGAACGAGTCGGGCTATTCATCCTGGTCATTGCCGCCGTGGTTAGCGGGCTTCCCGTAATAGCGCTGCCGCTTTTCGCCGGGTTGGGTGCGGCGGGCATTGACACCGAGTTCATCCGCGACGGCTACAACCTCGCCAGCGACTGGTTCGCCTCCGGGGAGCCGCAGCTGTATATCGGAGCACTGTTCTTCGTCGCGTTCATCTCTCCGTCGCTACGAGCAGGGGCCCAGCTGATGCGATTGCGGCAGCTACGTCCACTGTGGCGAGAGCTGACGGCGGCCGCACCCGAGGTCGTGCTGGTGCTGCGATGGAACGATCGCTGGAACAGAGGACCCGCAGAACGCCTGAACCGCAGACACATCGAGATCGGCGACGCCGCGAAAGTCATCGCCAGATACACCAGGCCGCTGCCGATCGCCGTCGAAGAACTGCTCACGACCACTATCGACGAGACCGAGCGCAAGAGCATGAGTGAAGTCGCCGCACTGGTCATTGCCGCCCAGCGACTCGACAGTGGCGACGGCAGCTCAACAGCTCCGCCGAACAACCACCGGCCTGTGGCGCCCGATGTGGACGTGCTGCTTCGCTTCTGGGCGCCCGCGCGATCGCTACTGTGTTCGGCGCCATCTGCTACCCATGGGGTCGTGTCTGAGACGTCCTAGTCCACCAGCGTCGGGTGTCGGGGCCACAGGACCGCGGTCTGAAGTCTCAAATTTGTTCTCGTCGAGAGTCTGGAAGCTTTTTGAGCGTCTCAGTGAGCTCAACGATGCCCTCATAGCTGACCGTGAGCCCGTCACCTCCGCCAGCTGTCAGCCCGCGCGCAGCCCAGTTGGTCAAACCCTTCTCGGTCAGGACGCGCTGGAGCTCGATCGAGGCGCGCTGGAGTTCGAGTAGGTGCGCTACCTGCTGCGCGGTGTACACCGGTTCGTCAATCGGGACGAGGTCTGCGTCGTTGCGGAATGACGCCCGTGCCGTGCCGGGCTTGAGCTGCAGAGCCGCCTCGATCTTTGCGAATGAGGCTGAACTCGGGTTAGGTCCGCGACCGTCCTCAAGGGTCACCTGGCGTTGGAGCGAGGGACCGTCGCGGTCGCTGACCTTTTTCATGGAGAGGCCAAGCACATTTTCGCGGCGGTGTTTCACCCTCTCGCCGAATCGTTTCCGCAAGTGTTCCTCATCCATGGAGGGTAATCCTACCGGGGACTGGTCCTGGTCACATCCGTTCTATCGGCGTTCCATCGAAATTCTCCGTCCGATAGTTACGCTGAGTGTCAGCTCGAACGTCGCCAACCGCTTCGGTTTGCACGTGGAGATCTACGACCGCCGCCAATCGCCGAACGACGGCGACGGGCTGATAGCACAATCGACGGCCGCGTGCCACCTGGATGCCTATCTCGCCTGGTCGAGTTGGATCCGCACAGCGGGCGTAACCATTCCGGGGGCAGAGTTCCGCTGGAGATCGTCCACCGACTCCTACCGTGGCGCGCAGCCAGCGAGATCTCCACATGGGCCGGGTGGCCAGCACGATCGGCGGTCTACAGACATTCTATTGACATTCAATAAATATTCCATTTAGCTTCTAGTCAAGATCCATGCTGTAGATGAGATAGGAGTCTCCCACCGCTGAGAACAAGACGCGTTGGTAGTTGCGTACGCGGCGCTGGTAGTGGTTTCCGCCGTAGCGTCGCGCGCCTCGCGCCAACCAAGCCCGCAGCCATCTCCGTCGCCGCGGGCGGGAGAGCCCGATGGCAGGTGAGAACGTTGAGAGGGTGCACGGAGGGGATGCACCCAGCAACGCCGAGTAATCGGTGCGTACCGATGCGCAGCCCCGGCCACGCAAACAGGTGCCGATTGCTACACCTCCATCGGGGAGATCTTGCAGGACCACCGCAATGAGGTCGGGCTTACCCAGACAGGGGTCGCCGAACGCTTGAAGCGGCCCGCCGTGTTCTATTCAAAGTCGAATCGGCCAAGCGAGGGGCGACGTCGGCAACGATCGCCGAACTCGTGCCCATCTGCAAATACCGGACTGCCTACGATGCCGAACACGGAGCCAGCGGACGCACTAAGAGTTCATGGTCAAGGCGCCACGCGTCGACCACGGACGAATCCGCAGGGAGACCGAAGGGCGCATCGAATACCGGCAGAACGACCGCGAAGTCTGTCAGACCATCGTCATCGTCGATCGGCTTCGCCCCGAAGCCCCGGTAATTTCCGTTCTCGACCTGGGTGGCCCGATCCTCATCGACGAACAGTCGGTGGTGCAGATGCGTTTCGCGACAACGATTCTGGCGATCTTACGCTGGCATCTAGGTGAGGATCTGAACCGGTGATAACACAGGTCCGTGGTTAATACTTGCCGAGGACATTGAACCTCGACTGCCGCAGTGTGTCACGCCCAACAGGTCACCTTCGTCGGCATGGGGTCGCCGCAGCGATCGCCGAGGGATCAGGGCCTGGACCCCGACGACCCTCGCGCTCAGAGTCGGTCGGGAGTGTCCCTACTTATCTGCGAACGATCGAACCGTTGGTTGATCGTTCGGGTCTGGCAGGGTGACCTCTCGGGTGTCTCGGGACTGTGATCCCTCACCATAGGCAGCAGGTGCCGTTGCCGGGCCGATTTAGTGTCGTTGCCAGGGTCGCTTGGGTTACACGGGGGCGGCAGCCCTCGCAGAATGCCGCGGACCTAGCGATGGCGATGGCCGGATCCGGTTGGCACGGTGGTCTTCCGGGGCCGGCCGCCGTGAACGGGTGAGATTGCTCGTGGTTCGAGCCCGAACGGACATCTCTGATAACGGGAGCTCGGACGCAGACGGGTGCCGTGCGAGTGCGCTGGATCGCGAACAGCTGCTTGCCGAGCTAGGCGATGACCACAGTTGATTCTTCGACGTTCGCGCGTTGAAGGCCTATGGCGGATCCGCGCCCGTGACCAGGTCATAGGGCAAGGTCATCTCCATTACTCGCCGGCGGATAAAGAACGACTGCCTGGCCGCCGCAGATGGGTCTGGGCCACAACGATGCTCATGAACCGTGGCCCGCTCAGCAGCACTACCAATGGCGCCGCGACCACGGCGACCGGCATGCACCAGCAGTGCGGCACCTGTTCAATGAGACGCTCGGCCAGCTCTATTACTGCCTGCAGACCCGCCAGTCCTACGACCCAATGAAGGCATTCGGCCAACCCGCCACTAACCCACCAGAACTCGCTGCAGCCTGACTCTCAGCGGAATCGGAGGGCCATTCCTTGCCCGAACGAGCGGCAGCCTACGTAAGGGACAGTATCGCCACGACATAGGTGACGAGTCGACCGTTCTGAACGCACTTATGCTGTTCGCGCTCAACGAATCCGAGCCGACGAACTAGTTTTCTGCTCCGGGTGTTCCACTGTTGGATGGCTACGCGAACAGGAGTCGAGGGTTGTTCTCGGTGGATTTGACTGAGCACGGCGCTGCCGAAGTGCGAGCCGTGACCTCTGCCGACCCATCTCGGTTCCATGCCGACACCAAGGTCGATCGTGTTGGGGTCTTCATCAAGGCCGGGCACCCGTGCCTCTGGTCCGCTGCAGAAGAACCCGACAATACGGTCTGTGGCGGCATCAGCAACAGCCATGTAACCGTCTGCGGCACTTGGCAGTTCGTGGTCATCAGCCAGGTCGTAGATCTGTCAGGGGCCGCCGTACTCCCAGCTGGCCACCAGGTGGGCGTCGTTGACGGTAAAGGGGCGTACTACAAGTCGATCGGGCCATCCACCATTCACTCCGTCATGGTCTCTCAATCGGGTGCTGTAGTTGAAGCTGATTTTCGGGCTCAGCTTGCCTCTTAGCAAGATCGGAGGTCCATGGTTTTCGTCAACCCGGTCGGATGGATTGTTGGTCCGGTCAGCTCGGTCTTCGGCGGTTGGGCGTGAAATGACCTGCGGCGCATAGCGTGTGTTGTATGCAGTCCGAGAGCGCTGAACATGTAGCCATGGTCAGGAGCGGATGAGGTTTCGCCGGTCAGGGCGGAGGGGGCGGCCGCGACTTCCTCGATGTGTGCGCCTGTATAGTTTGCGGTGGCACCGCTGTGTCGGTCGGTGTGCCCGGCGTTGGCCATGGCGACTGCGGCACCGAACTTGCGCTGAGGAGCCGATGACTGTGCAGACTGTGCAACTCGGCCACCAGCTTTCGCTCAATGAGAATCCGTACGGCCCACTGCCCTCGGTGCGGGCGGCGTTGACGGGCGCGCTGGTCGCCGCGAACCGCTATCCGGAGTTCCTGCCGCGCACGTTGCCCGGCCTGATCGCGGAACGGCTCGGGTACGCACCGGAGCGCGTCGTGGTCGGCGCGGGCGCGACCGGCGTGATCATGCATATCCTGCAGGAGTTCGTCACGCCCGGTGCGGGCGTGGTGATGGCGACGCCGACCTTCGACGGCTACCCGCTGCTGACCGACACGGTCGGCGGCAAGGTCGTAGAAGTGCCCTTGACGCACAATGGCCATCAGGATTTGGCGGCGATGTCGGCCGCCATCGACAGGCACACGGCCGTCGTCGTTCTGTGCAGTCCGCACAATCCCACCGGCACCTGCATCAGGCACGGTGCCTTCGTCGAGTTCCTCGAGCGCACCGACCCGTCGGTCACCGTCGTCTTCGACGAGGCGTACATCGATTTCGTGCCGCCCGGCGACCGCGTGGATACCGCCGCGCTGGTCGAACGGCACCCCAATCTGGTGGTGATGCGCACCTTCTCCAAGGCCTACGGCCTCGCCGCGCTGCGCGTCGGCTACGCCTTCGGTTCGGCGCCGGTGATCGCCCGAATTCGCCGCTGGCAGTTGCCGTTTGGGATGACAGCGCTGGCCGAGGCGGGTGTCCGCGCCTGCTACGCCGCTGAGGACGAACTGGCGGTGCGCACCGAGACGATCACCCGCGAATGCGGCAGGCTCACCGCGGGCCTGCGCGAGCTCGGCTACCGCGTGCCGACCAGCGCCGCGAACTTCGTCTACCTGTCCGGCTGCGCCCCCGCCGAACTCGACCGGCTGCGCGCGGGTTTCGCCCGCGACGGCATTCAGGTCAAACACTGCGCCACCGGCATCAGGATCACCGTGGGCGACACCGCGGCAACGGAGGCGGTCGTCACTGCCGCACGGTGAGAAATTCGCTGGCCGCAGTGCGTACAGTGCAGGTATGCCCGAAGTAGCGCATCCCAGTTCCGCGGTGCGTGTCGAACCGGCCGCAACGCCGGGCACCACCGCAACCGCCGGGGACTCCGACCACGACCTGCTGTCGCTGGCGAACCAACTGTGTTTCGCCCTGTACTCGACCTCGCGCTCGATGACCGCCGCCTACCGGCCGTTCCTCGAGGCGATGGAGATCACCTACCCCCAGTATCTGGCCCTGCTAGCCCTGTGGGAACGGCCCGGCATGACGATGAAGGAACTGGGCGAACAACTGCGCCTGGACTACGGCACCGTCTCGCCGCTGATCCAGCGACTACAGTCACACGGTTTCGTGGAGAGCGTGCGCAGCGCGCACGACCGCCGCTCGGTCGAACTCCGCGCGACCGAAGCGGGTCTCGCGCTGCAACGCCAGGCCAGGGAGATGATCGAGTCCGTGATGGAGTCGGTCGGCTATCCGCTGGACAACCTCATCGCCCTGCGCGATCAGGTCAACGCGCTCGGCGAGCGGCTCGACGCGATCGCGGGCGACCGGAAGAACGCCGAGTAGCGGTTACGCGTCGAGCACCTTGACCTGCCGCTGCACCACCGGCGGCTCGGTCGACCACGGGAAGTTGATCCAGCGGTCGGTGTGCTTCCACACGTATTCGCACTCGACCTCCGAGCGCGGCTTCTGATAGATCACCGCGCAGCGGACCTCCGCGACGTGGTCCTCACAGAAGTCGCGCACCAGCTTGAGGGTGGCGCCGGTATCGGCCACGTCGTCGGCGACAAGGACGGTCGCGCCGGCCAGGTCGACCGCCTGCGGCACCGGCGGCAACATCACCGGCAGGTCGAGGCGCTGGTCGATGCCGGTGTAGAACTCCACGTTCATCACGTGCAGGTTCTTCACGTCCAGCGCGTAACCGAGCGCACCGGCCACGAACAGCCCGCCGCGCGCGATCGACAGGATCAGATCGGGCTCGAACCCGTCGTCCGCGATCGTGGTCGCCAACTCCCGACTCGCCGATCCGAACAACTCCCAGCTCAGCACTTCCCGATCCGCCATGGATCCTCCATCTCCCTCGACTCGACTGCGCACAGAGCATACGAGTAGCCACACTGTGGCCGTCCCCACGATCCCCTAATGCGTCGGCGACCGGGTGCTCGTGCGCAGCCCGAGCGAGGGTGGTTCAGGAGTAGAGCTCCTCGATGTCGGCGGCGTAGCGCTCGTTGATCGGCTTGCGGCGCAGCTTCATGGTCGGGGTAAGCACCTCGCTGCCCGGCTGCCAGAAGTCGGGCACGATGGTGAACTTCTTGATCTGCTCGACCCGCGACAGCTTCGAATTAGCCTGGGCGACAGCGTCGGCCACGATCTGGTGGACGCCGGGATCCTTGGCGAGCACGGCGGAATCGAGGGCGACACCGGTCCGGTCCGCGTACGCCGCGGCGGTGTCCGGATCGAGGGCGATCAGCGCGACGTTGTATTTGCGGTCGTCGCCGATCGCCACGGCCTGACCGATCAGCGGCGCGAACGCCTTGATCCAGTTCTCGATATTGCTGGGCGACATGTTCTTTCCGCTCGCGTTGATGATCAGTTCCTTCTTGCGGTCCACGATCCGCAGGAAGCCGTGGTCGTCGAGTGCGCCGATATCGCCGCTGTGCACCCAGCCGTCGGCGTCGATGGCCTCGGCGGTCTGGTCGGGCTTGTTCAGATAGCCCTTCATGACGATCGGGCCGCGCACGAGCACCTCGCCGTCCTCGGCGATCCGAATCTCATTGCCCGGCACGATTTTACCGACGGTGCCGAGGCGGACCTGTCCCGGCGGGCTCATGGTCGCCATGCCGGACAGCTCCGACATGCCCCACGCGTCCGAGGCCGCGATGCCGACGCCGTTGAAGAAGCGCAGCACGTCCGAGGAAATGGGAGCGGCGCCCGAAAGGGCAAGGCGCACATCGGCGAGACCGACCGCGGCGCGTAGCTTCGACAGCACCAGCGCGTCGGCGAGACGCTCCTGCAGCGCGAGGATCGGCGAGACCGGCTTGCCGTCGAGCCGGGCGTCGGACGCGGTGCGGCCGACCGTCAGCGCCCAATTCGCCAGGGCCGCTTTGACTCCGGTGGCCTCGGCCACCTTGGCTTCGATTCCGGCCTTGAGCTTCTGCCACACCTGCGGGACCGCGCCGAACAGCGTCGGGCGGGCATCGGCCAGTGTCGCGGCGAACTCGGCACGGTCGGCGGAGGTGGTCACCTGGTTGCCGATCACCTGCAGCACATAGAGACTCGACCAGCGGTCGGCCACGTGCGCGGACGGCAGGAAGGAGATCATCCGTTCGTCCGGGGTCGCGTTCATGAGCAGTTCGGTGCCGTCGACCATGGCGATGATGTTGGCGTGGGTGAGCTGCACGCCCTTCGGGCTTCCGGTCGTGCCCGAGGTGTAGATGAGGGTCAGGGTGTCGTCGGGTTGTACTGCGCGCCAAGCGGAGTCGAAGTCGAAACCTTGCAGGCCGCGGGCCTTGACCTCGTCCAGGGTGATGGTGCCGTCCGGTGTGCCGTCGATGCACACGACGTGCTCGACGCGGGTGCCCTCCTTGCCCGTGAATACTGCTGCGGCGTACTGCGTTTCGCAGACGACGATGCTGGCGCCGGAGTCGGTGAGCAGGTAGTTCAGCTGCTCGGGGGAGGAGGTGTTGTAGACCGAGAACGGTGTGGCGCCGAGGTGTTGCAGGGCGACGTCGATCGGATAGAACTCCGGCCGGTTGGTCATCAGCAGCGCGACCCGATCACCGTGGCGCACGCCGAGTGCGGCGAAACCCGCGGCGAGCGAACGGACTTGCTCGTCCCACTCGCGGAAGGTGAGGGTGCTCCGGTCGCCGAGCGTGCGCACGGCGACCTTGTCCGGATCGCGTGCGACGGTAGCTTGGAACGCCTCGCACAGTGTGGACGCGGCGGAAGCGAAGGTGGGCATACGATCTCCTGGGTCGATGGGTTACCTGCTGCTTGGTGCGATGGTCATTGCTGGTGGACGCCAACCAGGGCGTCGACGAAGATGCGGGCGAGCAGATCCACGTATTCGGTGCGCGCCATGTCGATTTCGCCGTTGTGCCAGGCGAGGGTGACGGCTGAGTTGCCGTGCACCACCACCAGTGCGGCCAGCGCGATGCGGGCGTGGGTCTCGGGGTCGGTCTCGCCGTAGACCGCGCAGACCTGGCGGGCGGCCTGCTCGGCGTAACGCTGGATGCCGTCGGCTTTGCGGGCGGCGAGGGTCGGCAGGGTGGCCGCTTCGGTGTAGAGCCGCGCGCGGCGTGGTTCCTCCGCGAAGAAGTCCAGGAAGGTCGCCACGGCGACGCGCGCGCGGACGAGCATGTCCAGCGGTTCCGCCTCGACGGCCGCGATGGTACGGGCGATCAGGTCGCTGATCATCGTGTCGTGCAGGGCGTCCAGCAGTTGGTCGCGGTTGCGGAAGTGCTCGTAGAAGTACCGCTGAGTCAAACCGGCACGTTCGCACACCGAACTCATCCGCAGCCGCGCCACCCCGACCGCCGCAATCTCGTCCAGCCCGGCGTCGAGCAGGTCGGCGCGCCGCTGGGCCAGCCGCTCCTCGGCGCTGACGCCGCGGAACGGGCGCACGACTGTGGACATGGACGAATCTTGACACAGTACTGTGTCAAGATCCACCTCGTTGGCTGGAAGACTCGATATCGAGGACTTCTGTGCCGACTCGGTCTTTGGTCGATCCCGAGGCTCCGCGATCTCGACGCTTGGCGCGAAACCTGCTGATCAGCAATTGGCCGCATATACCCGATTCGGTGCTGCGGCAAACATGGTGTGCGGCGGCGTTTATGGGCATTTGCGGGAAATTCTCTCCGGCTTTTGCGTTGATCTTTTGCGTTGATAATGATTCGCTCGCGACACCCGGTTTGAAATAGGGCAAACCCTCACCCGATTCCGTTACGGTTCGCGCTATCGCGTGTTACCTCGTACTCCCGTTGGCCGCGGCGAAGCGCACCGTGACGGTGCCAGCGCGTACCGCGGCCAATGGACCGAACCGTACAGAATGGGGATTGTCATGCGCTTTCGTCCGGCCCGGATCGCAGCCCTCGCAGTCTTGTTCGTCGCGGCGGCCGCGGGTCTGACCGCCCTCGCTTCGGCCGCCTTCGCCGACGAGCCGTGGACCTACGTCTGTGACGACATCGAGGAGCCAGCGGATGTCGGCGCGAAAGGGGCCGGAAACTGCCAGGCGAACAATGGCGCGCCCGAATCCGGTCCGATCCACCAGAAATTCAAACTGCATCAGCGGGGTGTCCAACCGAAGCCCGAGATGGTCGCCGTCTGCGAAGGTGAATCCCCAAGCGGCTTCGGTGAGGCGTCGCTGCCGGCGAAGGTCGACGGATTCGGTTGCTACGTCTATGAATCGCGCTGAAAGGTAAGGCTCGGCGCTACTCCAATGCGGCCTTGAGGCTGCGCATCGCGTTCATCCCGGTGGCGGACAGGTCGGGCCACGGCGGTCGGCGCAGCACCGCGAGCGTCGCGATCACCGTCGCCGCCAGCCCGATGAACTCACCGAACAACGCCAACCGATTGTTGTCGACCGCGGGCTCCCAGGACACCTTGCCGTCATGGATGACGAAGATCCCCAGCGGCGACGCCGAAAACGGTCCACGCCCGACCCGACTGACGGTGATAATGGTCGACCCATCAGTGGTTTCGTAGGGTTCGCCAAAGGCTTGTACAGCCTTGACACCCGGCTCGAGTCGCCGCACCGACTTACCCATAACGGTCATCTTCCCCACTCTCGCCACGCTTTTCGCGCCCACTGGCCACCCAGCCTAGGCGCGCGGCCCCCGAACGGGACATGGTTGCGGCGAAACACCGATAACGCCGCCACCATGTCCCGTTCGACGAGCTCAGGGCCGGAGGCGGTGGATGTCTCGAGGGAAGAGGGTCGCTTGGCGGATGTTGTCGGCTTCGATCAACCGGGTGACCCACCGTTCCACACCGATGGCGAAGCCGCCGTGCGGTGGCATGCCGTGGCGCATGGCTTCGAGGTAGGGCGCGTATTCGGCGGGGTCTTCGCCGCGGGCCTTCAGCGCCGTGAGGTAGTCGGCGTGGTTGTGGAGGCGTTGGCCGCCGGTGACGAGTTCCAGCCCACGGAACAGGAGGTCGAAGGAGTTCGTCCACCGGGCGTCGCTCGGTTGCGGGTGCGTGTAGAAGGGGCGTTTGACCGCCGGATACCCTTCTACCGCAAGGAAATCCGAGTCGAACCGCGACTTCGCCCACTTGCCGAGGAAGCGCTCGTGCTCGGGGGCGAGGTCGGGTTCGGTCGGTGCCGCGCCGACGAGTTCGAGGGCTTCGCGGAAGTGGATGATCGGGATCTGCTCGGGCACGAACGGCAACTCCGCGCCGACGAGTCGCACTGCGGCTCCGGCGTTTTCGCTGATCGTGTCGACCATCGCGGCGAGAGTGTCACGCAGCTGGGTGAGTACGTCGCGATGGTCGCGAATGAAGCCGAATTCGACATCGAGGGAGACGTATTCGGCGAGATGCCGCGCGGTGTCGTGGGGTTCGGCGCGAAAGACCGGGCCCACTTCGTAGACCCGTTCGAATACGCCGGTGAGCATCTGCTTGTACAGCTGCGGCGACTGGGCGAGGTAGGCGGTGGACCCGAAGTAGTCCAGCGTGAACACGTTTGCGCCGGTTTCGGTGGATTGGCCGACAATCTTCGGTGTCGTCACCTCGGTGAATCCGGCACCGTCCAGATGGCGGCGAAAGCCGGTCATCGAGGCGGCGGCGATCTGCCACACCGCCTGTCGAGTCGGGTGGCGCCAGGTGATCGCGGCATGGTCGAGCATGGTCGGCAGGGTGACACCGAGGCCGGGTCGCCACAGCTCGATCGGTGGCGGCTCGGCCGGAGCGCTGAGCGGGTGCACGGTCGGATCGATGATCTCGACGCCGCCGGGTGCCTTCGAGTTGCCGATCGCCGTCCCGGTCACCCGGACAACGGTTTCCTCCGGCAGGCCCGAAACCTGTTCGCGGACTTGTGGATCGGTCACCACGACCTGTGCGAGTCCGGATCGGTCGCGCACCACGACGAACGTGACGTTCGCGAGTTGTCTGCGCCGGTGTATCCATCCTTCGACGGTCACCGATCCGGTCCGTGCGCGTGTCGTCGGCAGCGCCGAACAGAGTGTGCGTGGCATCAGTTTCACCTCCTGGTCGCTATCCCCGGGAGGTGTGGGCGATCGGGTATGTCGCGGTGCCACCACACCTTCGCAGCGCGATGCTCGCTGCCTCTGCTGGTCGATGTCTTCGTCGGTGACCGGCCGGCGCGGCTCGGAGGTCGTCACGCTCGTCAACGCCGCGTCGCCGATCGTAGCCGGTAGCCGGTCGAATCGACCATGCGATTTCCGTGATCTGTGGCAGGCCTGGCTATTTCGGAGACGGTAGTGGCGGCATGGTCAGGCGGAGTTGTTGGCGCTCGACGAGGACATGGCCGTTACCAGGCCGTTCTCGTTGAACGCGATGGCGACTTCGGCGCAGGGGCCTGCGATGCGCAGGGTTGAGCCGTCGTGGTTGAACGTGGCGTCGAGTCCGCGTTGCATCGCGTAGCTGTGTAGTGCGCGTTTGTGGTCGGGCAGTCCTATCTGGAAGACGGCGTTGAAAACGTGCATGATTCGCAGCGGATCGGCGGCGGGGAGTGCGAGTTCGGGGTGTTCGATCAATACCGCGAGCCGAGTGCCGCCGCCGACATCGCAGCTGTACCAGGTCCAACTGCCCGATACCGCCTTGGCGAGTTCGCCCATCAGCCAGGCGACTCGATTCGGCTCGGTCGGCGAACCCGGCAGTTCCGCGAACGGCACCTCGGCCTGGCGCAACGCCGAAATCCCGTGGCGCAGTCCGTAATCCCGGACGGACCTGGCCAACTCGGTCACCTCCGGCGGATACCAGTCATTGTTCGCCCAACTCCAGAGCCAACTCTGCGGTCCAGGCGCGGCCGTCCCGAGAACGTGAAACCGGGTGCACGCCAACGGATGTTCCCCGAAGAACTCGAACCGCGGCGGTTCATAACTCACCTGCCATCGATGCTCACCAAGGACCTCGACACTGTGCTCTTGATGTTCAAAAGACATTAACGCGGCATCATCGAGTAACTGTTCGAGGGTTGGTGATTCATCATGGAGATAAGCGGTCACGACCTCCGATCCTGTCCTACTGCCCGACGGCGTGCACCCCTATGGAATTAACGTCCATTAAGTTCTGGCGAAGCGGGTAAGCGGAATCGAATTCGACCGGCTAATCCGTCCGCTAGGCAACCCGGGGTGCGACGTGGCACGATCGGGCAGATGACCAGCAGTTCCGCCGCAGCGCCGCACCTGCGCGACCTCGCGCGGCTGCGTCGCGTTCGCGACCGGATCGACCGGGAATACGCGCAACCACTCGACGTCGAGGCACTCGCCCGCGACGTGCACATGTCGGCCGGACACCTCAGCCGCCAGTTCAAGCTGGCCTACGGCGAGGCACCGTACAGCTACCTGATGACGCGGCGCATCGAGCGCGCGATGGCGCTGCTGCGGCGCGGGGACCTCAGCGTCACCGAGGTGTGTTTCGCGGTGGGCTGCTCGTCGCTGGGCACCTTCAGCACTCGGTTCGCCGAGTTGGTCGGGGTGCCGCCGAGTACCTACCGGCGCGATTCGGCGGAGTCGACGGCGGGGATGCCGTCCTGCGTGGCCAAACAGGTAACCAGACCGATCAGGAATCGAGAAGCGCAGGTTACCGCGCCGGAATTAGCCTGATCATCATGAACATCACCATTCAAGCGAGCTTTCTCCCGCAGAACGACCCGGACGCCGCCGTCGCCTTCTACCGCGACATTCTCGGCTTCGAGGTCCGCAACGACGTCGGATACAACGGGATGCGCTGGATCACGGTCGGACCCGCCGATCAGCCCGGCACGTCCATCGTCCTGTATCCGCCCGCCGCCAGCCCCGGCATCACCGACGACGAGCGTCGCACCATCGACGAGATGATGGCCAAAGGCACCTACGGTAGCATCCTGCTGGCCACCAAGGATCTCGACGGCTCCTTCGAACGGTTGCAAGCCAGCGACGCCGAGGTCGTCCAGGAGCCGACCGACCAGCCGTACGGCGTCCGCGACTGTGCCTTCCGCGATCCCGCGGGCAATATGGTCCGCATCCAGCAGCAGAGCTAGCTCACCGAGCGCAGTCGGCGCAGGGTGGACGGATCGAGATCGAGGGTCAGTTCGATCGGCCCGAGTTCGGTCGCGATGCGCGCGAACTCCGTCCCCCAGCGGCCGACCGTCTCGGTGCGCTGGACCAAACCCCAACTCAGCGTGGGATTCTCGGCGATCGGAAGGTACACGGCTTCGCCACGGTCGTAGTACTTGATCGCCTGCCCGCACGCGAATGCCACCGCGTCACCCGACGTCACCGCCCACAGGACCTCCTCGCGCGTCGGCGCGGGGGCGCCCGGTTCTCGTGCGCCCGCGGCCAGCGGTGAGAACGACTGCTCCCAGTACTCCGGGATTGGCAAGCCGGACGGGAGGATCGAGTAGTCGGACAACTCCGCCAGCGACACCGAGGGGCGGCTGGCCAGTTCGTGTGTGCGTCCGACCACCAGCACGATGGGCTCGCTGAACGCCACGGGTCCGGTCCTGAGGTCGGGTTCGCGCACGGGCAGCGCGAGCAGGGCCACGTCGACGTCGCCGTTGCGCAGCAGTGCGAACGGGTCGTCGATCCGCACCTCGCGCATGCGGAACTCGATGTGCGGGAAGCGGTTTCGGAACAGTGCCGTGAGGGGTGCCAGGTCCTGCCACATCGGACCGAGCACGCCCAACGTCAGGGCGTCCTGGCCGCCGCGTGCGGTGTTCGTCGCCGATTCGACGCCGTCGAGGATTCGGCGATAACCGGCTCGCAGGTCGTCGCGGAGTTGCTCGCCGAGCGGGGTCAGCAGCACTTTGCGGCTGGTTCGCTCGAACAGTGGGGCGCCGATTCGCCGTTCCTGCTTGGCGATCGTCTGACTCACGCGGGGTGTCGAGATATGCAATCGTTGCGCGGTCCGGCCGAAGTGCAATTCCTCGGCGAGGGTCAGGAAGATCTCGATATCACGCAACTCCACTCCGTCATAGTCGTCATCGTTTACCTCTGACGCAACGGACGTTTCGTGATTGCGCATTGTTCGCGGGTCGTCGCGGCGGAAAGCTATGAATGTGTTGCCGCGTGGTATTCGGTCGGCGACCGCGGCGTTTACCAGCCAGAACCCTCGCCTACCGGCACTGATCAGGTTAAATGGAGACATCATGACCACCGCCACGAAGAAAAACGGCTCGAAATCGCCCGCGCTGCCCGCCGCCGACAGCCACGATCTGATCCGCGTGCACGGTGCGCGCGTGAACAACCTGCGCGACGTCAGCATCGAGATCCCGAAGCGCAGGCTGACGGTGTTCACCGGCGTCTCCGGTTCGGGCAAGAGCTCGCTGGTGTTCAGCACGATCGCCGCGGAATCGCAGCGACTGATCAACGAGACCTACAGCTCGTTCGTGCAGGGCTTCATGCCGACGCTGGCGCGGCCCGAGGTCGACGTGCTCGAAGGGCTGACCACGGTGATCACCGTCGACCAGCAGCGGATGGGGTCGGATCCGCGCTCAACGGTCGGCACCGCCACCGACGCCAACGCGATGCTGCGCATCCTGTTCAGCAGGCTCGGCAAGCCACACATCGGCTCGCCGCAGGCGTACTCGTTCAATGTCGCCTCGGCCAGCGGCGCGGGGGCGGTCACCTTCGAGCGCGCCGGGCGGACCGTGCGGGAGCGCCGCAGCTTCAGCGTCATCGGCGGCATGTGCCCGCGCTGCGAGGGCCGGGGTGCGGTCTCCGATATCGATCTCACCCAGCTCTACGACGATTCCAAATCGCTCGCCGAGGGCGCGTTCACCATCCCCGGCTGGAAGTCCGACAGTTTCTGGACGGTGCGGGTTTATGCCGAGTCCGGCTTTGTCGATCCGAACAAGCCGATCAGCAAGTACACCAAGAAGGAAATGAACGACTTCCTGTACAAGGAGCCGGTCAAGGTCAAGATCGAGGGCGTCAACCTCACCTACGAGGGGCTGATTCCCAAGATTCAGAAGTCGTTCCTGTCCAAGGACAAAGAGGCGCTGCAGCCGCACATTCGGGCGTTCGTCGACCGGGCGGTCACCTTCACCACCTGCCCAGACTGCGGCGGCACCCGGCTCAGCGAAGAGGCTCGTTCGTCGAAGATCAAGCGGAAGAACATCGCTGATCTGTGCGCGATGGAGATCCGCGATCTCGCCGAATGGGTTCGCGCACTGGATGAACCGTCGGTCAAGCCGTTGCTCGACTCGCTGGTGCATACCCTCGATTCGTTCGTGGAGATCGGGCTCGGCTACCTCTCGCTGGAGCGTCCGTCGGGCACGCTGTCGGGCGGTGAAGCGCAGCGCGTCAAGATGATTCGTCATCTCGGGTCCGCGCTCACCGACGTCACGTACGTGTTCGACGAGCCGACCATCGGGCTGCATCCGCATGACATTCAGCGGATGAACGACCTGCTGCTGCAACTGCGGGACAAGGGCAACACGGTGCTCGTGGTGGAGCACAAGCCGGAGACGATCGTCATCGCCGACCACGTCGTCGACCTCGGGCCCGGTGCCGGATCCGGTGGCGGCACAGTGTGTTTCGAGGGCACCGTCGAGGGGCTACGGAGTAGTGGCACCATCACCGGGCGCCATTTCGACGATCGGGCCGCACTGAAGGAGTCGGTGCGAAAGCCCAGGGGTGCGTTGAAGATTCGTGGTGCGTCGGCGAACAATCTGCAGAACGTCAACGTCGATATCCCGCTCGGCGTGCTCTGCGTCATCACCGGCGTCGCGGGCTCGGGTAAGAGTTCGCTCGTGCATCGGTCGGTGCCCGCGTCGGAGGGGGTGATCGCGGTCGACCAGACGCCGATTCGTGGTTCGCGGCGCAGTAATCCGGCGACGTACACCGGACTGCTTGAACCGATTCGTAAGGCGTTCGCGAAGGCCAATGACGTGAAGCCCGCGTTGTTCAGCTCCAATTCCGAAGGGGCCTGCCCTAATTGCAACGGTGCGGGTGTTATCTACACCGATCTCGGGATGATGGCGGGCACCGCGAGCACGTGTGAGGTGTGTGAGGGCAAGCGGTTCGACGCTTCGGTGCTGGAATACCACTTCGGCGGGCGCGATATCAGCGAGGTGCTCGCGATGTCGGTGGCGGAGGCTTTGGCGTTCTTCGGTGAAGGTGAGGCGCGGATACCCGCCGCGCACGCCATTCTCGAGCGGCTCTCCGATGTCGGGCTCGGGTATCTCACGATCGGCCAGCCGCTCACCACGTTGTCCGGCGGTGAGCGTCAGCGGCTGAAGTTGGCGACTCATATGGGGGACAAGGGTGGTGTTTATGTGCTCGACGAGCCGACCACCGGGCTGCACCTCGCCGATGTGCAGAATCTGCTCGCGTTGCTCGACCGCCTTGTCGAGTCGGGTAAGTCGGTGATCGTCATCGAACACCATCAGGCGGTGATGGCACATGCCGATTGGATCATCGACCTTGGCCCCGGGGCTGGTCATGATGGCGGCAAGATCGTCTTCGAGGGGACTCCCGCTGATCTTGTTGCCGCTCGCTCGACGCTCACGGGTGAGCATCTCGCGGAGTATGTGGGCGCGTCAGCGAAGCCCTCGCGGAAACGTAAGTAGGTCGTCCTGGGTGCCCGATCCTGTGTGGGTTGGGCACCACGGGATCTGGTGAGATCCCGTTGCTGTCGAATCGACGGCATCCCGTTCGTATAGCAGGTAAAGCAGCCGAACGAACGGAGAGAATCATGTCCGAGCCGACAGTCTTCCTGAGTGGTTTGGGTATTCCCGAGTCGCCACGATGGCACCAAGGCCGCCTGTGGTTCTGCAACTGGATCGACCGGCAGGTCGTCGCCGTCGACCTTGACGGCAATGCCGAGGTGATGGTCACCCGAGATCCCGACAGTCACCCCATGGGTTACTCCATCGACTGGCTACCCGATGGCAGGCTGCTCATGACCGGTGACAAACTACGCCGCCAGGAACCCGACGGCTCGCTGACCGTCCACGCCGAACAACCCGCGAACGAGATCGTCGTAAACGCCAACGGCAACATCTACCTCAACGGCGCCGACTTCGCCTTCGCCGCCGGAGCACCACCCAAGCCCGGCTACATCAAACTCATCACACCCGACAGCCAGTTACGCCAGGTCGCCGACGACATCCAGTTCCCCAACGGAATGGTCATCACCCCCGACAACCAAACCCTGATCATCTCCGAATCCTTCGCCGGAACACTCACCGCCTTCGACATCGAATCCGACGGAAGCCTCTCCAACCGCCGCATCTTCGCCGACGGCCTCGGCCCCGACGGCATCTGCCTCGACGCCGAAGGCGCCATCTGGGTCTCCACCGGCGGCAACGCGATCGTCCGCGTCGCCGAAGGCGGCAAAATCCTCCAACGCGTCGAACTCCCCGAAAACCGAGCCCCTTTCGCCCTCATGCTAGGCGGCCCCACCCGCCAAACCCTCTTCATCTGTACCGCCGAATGGCGAACCTCCGACCCCATCCCCGACAACCTGACCCGCCTCAACACCGGCCCCCGCACCGGCCAAATCCTCACCCTCCCAGTAGAAACCCCCGGAACAGGCCACCCCTAACCCTCCCACCGCCACCGCCCGAAGCTGGACGATTGATCACGGGGAACTGGTGGCGGCAAATCGCGAGAAGCCGCCGCCACCAGTTCCCCCTCGACGAGTTCTGTCGGTGGGTGTGGGCATAGTGCGGGCATGGGGGTTTTGGATGAGCCGTTTCCCGGGTCTTGGGCCATTGCGGCGGGGCTGGTTACGCGATGGGAGCTTCGGCACCACTTTGTGCGCGTGTTCCCGGATGTCTACCTGCCCAAAGGGTGCACGCTCGACGCGGAGGGACGCGCACGCGCCGCCGCGCACTGGGCGAAGGGCGCCGGTGTGCTGATCGGATACTCGGCGGCCGCGTTGCATGGCACCCGTTGGCTGGATCCAGACCAGCCCGCGGAGCTTGCGCGAGCGCAACATTGCAAGCCGCCCAGCGGGATTCACGCACTGCGCGGAATCATCGAACCATCCGAATGCTGCGAGGTCGACGGATTCCGGGTGACAACACCCGCGCGGACCGCGTTCGACCTCGGCCGACGGTTGCCGCGCGACCAGGCCATCCCGATCCTGGACGCATTGTGCGCGGCCACGGGGCTTGATCCGCTGGAAGTCGCGAACCTGGCCCGCGAACATCCCGGAGCGCGCGGAGTGAGGCGCCTGTCGACGGCCCTGCCATTGGTTGATGGCGGCGCCGAGTCACCCCAGGAATCACACACCCGACTCCTCCTGATCGACAACGGATTACCCAGGCCGACAACCCAACTGGTGATCCGCGACACCTCCGCCGCCTTCATCGCCCGCGTCGATATGGGCTGGCAACCATGGCGCGTCGCCGTCGAATACGACGGCGCCCACCACTGGACCGATCCAGCCCAACGCACAAAAGACATCGACCGAATAGCTACCCTGGAATCACTGGGTTGGCGAGTAATCCGCGTCAACGCCACCCTCCTCCACCACCGCCCACACACAATCCTCGACCGAGTCCGCACCGCCCTCCACTCCCAGGGCTGGACGATTGATCACGGGGAACTGGTGGCGGCAAATCGCGAGAGCCCGCCGCCACCAGTTCCCCGTGATCGCTTGTCCAGGAGCGTGTCTCGGAAGGGGGGCTGCTTGTCGAGGACTGCGGCGCCTAAGGTTGGGCGTTGTTGAGCGTGGCTGCGTCGCGTCGTGCCTGGATCCTCGATTTGTCGGCTACCGCGAGCTCGTCACGCGGGTCCGACGGGTAGCCACAGCGCGCCAGGCGGGGTGAGGCGACCTTGTCATGTCGATACAGCTGTTCGGCAGGGGAATCGCGGTGGCGTCGGCTCGGCCCGGTAGTCGTCGGGCAGCGTGGCGCAGCATGCCGAGTGACAAATCCATGCCGACCAGCCGGTGTCCGAGAGCGGCGAGTTCGGCGGCCACGATCCCGGTGCGCACGGCGAGGTCGAGAATTACGCTGCGGGAGGGGATCAACCCGTCGAGTGCGGAGGCCGATGACTGAGCTCTGGGTAACCCCTGCGCGTCCGGTCGTAATGAGTCGCTTCTTCGTCATAGTCGAGCGCCGCACCATCCTGCGGTGCTACGGCAAGGGCTCGGAAATCGGGTTTCGATCGTTGCTGGGACGCCTTTACTGTGGCGCGGTGACGACTCAGATGATCATTCTCAATGGTGGGTCTAGTTCGGGGAAGACGGGGATCGGTCGGTGTTTGCAGGCGGTGCTGCCGGATCATGGCTGGTCTTCGGAATTGACACGTTGATCCAGGCGATGCCTGCGTCGATGCGGGCGTCGGAGCGGGGGATCGAGTTCGGGGCGGATGGTGTGGTCGTGGTCGGGGCGGAGTTTCGGTCGCTGGAGGCTGCGTGGATCGGTGGGGTTGCGGCGATGGTGCGTGCGGGTGCGCGGGTCATTGTCGATGAGGTGTTCCTTGGTGGGGAGTTGTCTCAACGGCGGTGGCGGGAGGCGGTGGGTGGACTTGGGGTGTTGTGGGTTGGTGTTCGGTGCGAGAGTGCGGTTGCTGCGGGTCGGGAGGTCGCGCGGGGCGATCGAGTCACCGGAATGGCAGCGGCACAGGCGGATTTGGTGCATGCGGGGGTGTTCTATGACCTGGAGGTGGATACCACGCATGTCGAGTCGATGGAGTGCGCGCGGGTCATTGCCGCTCATGTTGGGTGATCGACGGCACGGTCAGTTTTCGTGGCTCCAGAGTGCGAGTTCGTCGGCGCGGGGGTTCGAGACGAGGTGGGAGCGGGGGGTGTTGAAGGTCATGACGGAGCGGGTTTCGAGATCGTATGGGGTCCAAGGGGTTCGGCCGTTGGCGAAATCGATCCAGGTGTGGTGCATTTCGGAGGCGAGGGTTTGGGGTGGGGTGACGGGGCCGAGCATCATCGATGTTCCCTCGGCGGTCAAAGTGTCGAAGACGAAGGCTATTTCGATGGCGTGGCAGGCTCGCAGGTCTAGATGGGTTGTGGGCCAGGCGAATTCGTATTGGTAGGTGGTGCCGCCGGAGGTGATGGCTGCTTCGGTCAGGCGGGTGGCGGGGATGCGGAAGGCCCAGTCGGTGAGGATGGCGGCGAGGAGGTCGCCGGGGATTGTGTTGGGGCGGTTGGCTGAATAGGTGTTGGCGATGGCCGGGTCGAGGCCGCGGGTGACGAGGGTTTGGGTGAGGGCTTCGGGGGTCAGGGCGGTGGTGAGGCCCGTTGGGGCGGAGTAGAGGCGGAATTCGTCGGCGGTGGTGCCGACGATGAGGGGGATGTCGCGGGCCGCGCCCGCGGCGATGGCGTCGAGGGGGAGTTGGGGGAGGGTGTCGCCGTCGATGGTGGGGAGGAAGGCCATCAGGCCCAAGCCCGCGGTGATGGTGGATCGGCCCCAGCGGTCTGGGTTCTGGTCGAGCACGAAGGCGAGCACGAGGTCTCGCTCGGCGGCGAGTAGCGCGGGGATGTCGGTGCTGTCGAGAGGGGTGTCGAGTCGGCCGACGAATTCCTCGGCGACGAGACGCGCGTCTTCCAGGGTGGAGGCGATGGTTGCGTTGCCGCTCTGGATGATTGCGCGGTGGAACAGGCCCGCGGCAAGTGGTGCGGCGATCAAGGTCGCGACGCTCATGGCGCCCGCGGATTCGCCGAAGAGGGTGACCTGGTCGGGGTCACCGCCGAAGGCGGCGATGTTGTCGTGAACCCATCGCAGGGCGGCGATTTGGTCGAGGATGCCGCGGTTGGTGGGGGCGCCGTCGACGGCCGCGAAGCCGATGGCGCCGAGGCGGTAGTTGACGCTGACCAGGACGACGCCGTCGCGGGCGAAGGCATGGCCGTTGTAGACCGAGACGGCGTTGGAGCCGACACGGTAGGCGCCGCCGTGGATCCAGACCATGACCGGCAGGCCCGAGGTGGTCGGATCAGGGGTCCACACATTGAGGTTGAGGAACTCTGGGCCTTCGATGATCGGGTTGTGCAGGATGGCGCTCAAGGGTTCCGGGTAGCCGAGTTGCGGTGCGGTGGGGCCGAACCGGGTGGCGTCGCGCTCGCCGTCCCAACTGGGCGCCGGGCCGGGTGCCTGGAACAGCGCCGCACCCAATGGTGCTGCCGCATAGGGTATTCCGAGGAACGCGCACACCGATCCGGTGGCGGTGCCGCGAATCTTGCCTTGGGGTAGGGCCACTACTACTGATGCGTGCATCCGGGTTCCTCACATCGCCGACGACACCTTGAACGTCTCACATCCGAGCAGGTCACTAGGGTGGAATGATGCGGATCTTTCTGGCCGGGGCGACCGGCGTCATCGGAACACGGTTGGTGCCACTGCTGGTCGCGGCGGGACACGAGGTCGCGGGGATGACCCGATCGGCAAGCAAGGCGGACCAGGTGCGCGCCGCCGGGGCCGTCCCGGTGATCTGCGATGTCTACGATCTGGACGCGCTCACCGCTGCCGTCATCGACTTCGGTCCCGACATGGTGATGCACCAGTTGACCGATCTCCCCGACGACGTCGCCCGGCTCGCCGAATCCGGTGACGCGAACTCACGCATTCGCACGGAGGGCACGCACAACCTCATCGCCGCCGCCCGCGCCGCCGGAGCCAAGCGATTCCTCGCGCAGAGCATCGCGTGGGAACCGGCGGGCGACCGGGGTCAGGTCATCCAGGACCACGAGGCGGCCGTCCTCGACATCGACGGCGTGGTCGTCAAGTACGGCCAGTTCTACGGTCCCGGAACCTATTACGAAGGCGAGCTCCCGCCGCACCCCCGCGTGCACGTCGATGACGCCGCGGCAAGGACGATTCCGCTGCTCGATGCGTCGAGCGGCGTGGTGATCATCGCCGACACCGCGTAACGGCTTCAGAACACGCAGGGACCGGTACCGACGGCACTGACGGATTCCTCTGTGTGACCAAGGCGCTGGAGCAGCTCGGGCAGATCCGAGGCAAGTCCGACGCCGCCGTTTCCCTCGTCGATGCCGAATACCAGGCCGAGCGCTCGACCCTGCGTATCGACGAGCGGCCCGCCCGAATCACCTTCGTGCACAGCGCCGTTCAGCGTGTAGGTGGAGCGATCGTTGGTCGCGCTGTGATAGATGTCGGGCACTCGGCTCACCGTGCGCGTCTCGATGCGCGCGGCGGCCGCGGTGTACAGCCCGCCGGCGGGATAGCCGAGGACGATGGCATCGGCCCCCGGCAGGGCGGGCTCGGGTGCGACGGGCACCACCGGCGCCCGCAGCCCTGGCACGGCAAGCACCGCGATATCGAGCGCCGGATCGAAATGGACGACCGTCGCGTTCAACGGACCGCTCGGAGTATCGACGGAAATGGTCGTGGTGCCCGCGACCACATGCGCGTTGGACAGCACCCGCTCCGGCCCGATGACGAACCCGGAACCGAACTGCGCCCGCTTGCAGGCGGGCGCCGAGCCACGGATGCGCAGCACACTCTGCTGGAGGTCGGTGGGCACCCGGCTGTGCACAATGCTCGGATCCGGCGGCGCCAGCGGCAGCACCAGCCCGGCATCGACCAGCGGACTGATGAGCTTGCTCGGCAGACTCGCCAACCAGTACGGCGAGACATTGTCCACGGTGCGCACGACCGCCGACCCGCGCACGGCCGACGCGAGGCTCGGCGACATGGTCAGCGGCACCGCGAACAGCCACACCGCGAGCGGAACCGCGACGGCGTGCGCCACCGAACCACCGACCGCGTCCGCCCGCTGCGCGACGTGATTACGCACGTTTGCGCGCGCGGTATGTCCGAGCCGGTGACCGACGGTCTCGCCGACCGCGACCAATCCGACGATGAGGAGCACGGCAATCAGCAACCGAGTGCTCCCCGGCGCCACATGGGCGAGTGCGACCGTCGCGATGATCGCGCCGAGGGTGGCTCCCGCGATAATGCCGAGAAAGCCCAGCGCCGCGGTGATCGCACCCCGGCGCCAGCCGAAGAACGCCGCCACCGCGGTCGCCGAAAGCGCAACGAGATCGAGCCAATTCGGCAGAGTCACGCCTCCAATGTACTGACCGGTGTGCTTAGCCGCTGACTGTCCGTTTTCCGGCTGTGGGCTGCGGCAACGCGTGACGGGCGGAGGTGAGGAAGAGCACAGATCCGCGACCCGCCGTGCCTGTGCGCGAGGGGATTTCGATCAGCCCGATTCGAATGCCGCGACCGGGTCAGGTGTTTCGCACCACCAGCCCGTCCATGAGCAGATCCATCATCCGGGTCGCCTGTTCGGGCTGACCGGCGGCGAGGAAGATCCCGACGAGACTGGCGACGACATCGTCGGCACGCACGTCCGGACGCACCGTGCGTTCGGCGACACCGGCGTCGAGCAATGTCTGTACCGCCGCCGCCAATTCGGTGCGGGCGCCGGTCGCGGTGACGGCGCCGGACGCGATGACCGCGCGCAGCGCGTCGGCGATCTCACGCTTGGCCGCTACGTAGTCGGCAAACCGATCCATCCAGGCGCGCAACGCGATTCGGGCGGACGTATCGACCAACAGCTCCGCGGCGCTGTCGCACAATCGGCTCAATTCGGCGCGGTAGACCGCCTCGACCAGTGTCTCCCGCGTGGGGAAATGCCGGTAGAGGGTGCCGATGCCGACCCCGGCTTCGCGCGCGATCGCCTCCAACGCGACCTTGGCTCCGCCGTCGGCCAGCATCCGCCGTGCCACCTCGATGAGGCGCTGCCGGTTGCGTTGCGCGTCGGCCCGGCCCGTGGTCGCGCTTCGATCATTCAATCGGAGGTGCCTCCGTTTCTGCTACCGTTGGTTAAGCGGAGGGTCCTCCGCAGTGTTCGATTACGACTATGCCACGCGAGACGGGAAGACTTAGATGAGAACCGACGACAAACCCGGTGGCGTCGCACTGCTGGCCGGACGGCCGGTCGCCCGCATCGGATTCGGCGCTATGCAGCTGGTCGCCCACCGACCGGGGCAGACCGCCGTCGATCGCGACACATCAATCACGGTGTTACGCAACGTGGTTCATAGTGGCGTGAACCATATCGATACGGCGCAGTTCTACGGCGACGGTGCCTGCAACGCGGTGATCCGGGACGCGCTCGCTCCGTTTCCCGAAGACCTGGTGCTGGTCAGCAAGGTCGGCGCGGTCAACGAACCCGGCGGCGGGCTCATCGCGGCGCAACGGCCCGAGCAACTGCGCGCACAGGTCGACGCGAATCTCGCCACCCTCGGGATCGACCACCTGCCGGTGGTGAACCTGCGCCGCCTGGACAACCCGCCCGGTATCCGCGCCGAGGGCGATCAGCTTGTCGACCTCGACAGTCAGCTCGCCGAACTGCTCGCTCTGCGGGCCGAGGGCAAGATCGGCGCCATCGGACTCAGCGCCGTCACCGTCGAACAACTCCGTCAGGCGCTGGCCGCGGACATCGAGTGTGTGCAGAATGCCCACAATCCGCTCGACCGCGCCAGCGAACCGGTCCTCGACGTATGCCGCGAGCACGACATCGCGTGGGTGCCGTTCTTTCCGCTCGGCTCCGCCTTTCCTGGTTTCCCCAAGGCGACCGAACACCCCACGGTGATCGCCGCGGCCGCTGCCGTGCTCGCGACACCGGCGCAGGTGTGCCTGGCCTGGCACCTAGCTCACTACGTCCGCACCCTGCTGATCGCCGGATCGGTGAACCCGGACCATCTCGCGGACAACATCGCGGCCGGGCGCATCACTCTCGACGCGGACACCATGAGCGCTCTCGATCAACTCGCCGCGATTCCCGGATCCTGACTACCGGGGCCCGTAGGTGTTGAGGAACAGTACGGGGCCTGCCGCGAAGCTGTCCGCGGTGTCGAGATGCAGGACGGCGGCCAATGCTTTTGCGGTGTACACGGTTTCGAGCCGGAGCCCGTCCTGTGCCGCGAGAGCCTGCGCTTCCCTGGCGGCGGGCGTCGGGTGTCCGTAGCCGGGGCCGAGCCAGTCCCTGGTGATCGTCAGATCCTCCGGTCGTAGTCCCGTCGGCTCGAATTGTGCTCCGCGCGAACGCAAGAGGCGTTCGGCGCGCTGGGCGAGGCGGACGATGTGCGGGGCGTCGAGGGGGAGTGCGTCGTTGACGACGACGCCGACGACGCGGGTTGTCAACCCGGCCAGCCGCAGGCCGAGCGCCAAACCCGCTGCGGTACCGCCTGATCCGACGGCGGTCACGAGGTGGCTCGGCTCGGGCATCGCGCCCGCGGCGATCTGATCGGCGAGCTCGAATGCCCCCTCGACGTAACCGAGCGCCCCGATCGGTGACGAACCACCCACCGGTAGGAAGTACGGGCGGGTGCGGCCATGGGTGTGCCGCAGATACAACCAGGGTGCGGTGAGCCGAGCCCGCCGCTTGGTGTGCGCGAAATGCAGTGTGGCACCGGATTTCTCCAGTCGGCCGAGCTGTTCGCGGACGTGCTCGTCCATCGGTTGATCGAGCAGCACGAGCGCGGTGTCGATGCCGTGCTCGCGTCCGTACAGCGCGGTGGCCAGACCCCAATTGGTGCCGGTGCCACCGACGGTGAGGATGGTTCGCGCACCACGCCGATGTGCCTCGGGCAGTAACCATTCCAGCTTGCGGACCTTGTTGCCGCCCCACCCGCCGTCACCGTATCCGCTGTCGTCCTTGCACCACAGCGGAGCCGTCGTGCCGACCTCGAGCGGGCGGATCGGTGTCGGTGCGGTACCGAGCCGCGCGAACGGGATGGTATCGGCGAGGGCGGGAAAACGCTTGTGTAGCAATGAGTCCGACATGTCAGCTTCCGGTGGAAGGTCTCGTGATCGCCTCGGGGATGCCGAGCAGTGCGGCCTGCACCTCGTGCAGCCGGTCGACATCGCCGCGGATGCCTGCGACATTATCGTTGTACAGGAACGCCTCGCCGAGGCGGACCAGTGTGTAGGCGAGCAGGTCCGGTTCCACCGGTGGCTGGTAGTCGTCTTCGCGTTGGGCGCGGGCGATCAGCTCGCGCACCGTGGTGACCACCAGCGGTTGCACCGGCCCGTCGCTCGCGGTGAGAATCCGCAGCCCGGCCAGGGGTTCGTTCTCGAAGTATCGCCGGAACGGCACGTTGTCGGTCATCCAGCGGTTGACCCGGTACAGCACGTCGAGGATGCGCCGAGCCCCGGTGGAGCGCCGCTTGGCGTCGGCGCGGGTGAGCAGCGCCGCGAACTCACCGGCGAGCACGGTGCCGAGCACGCCCTCGCGGGAGCCGAACCAGCGGTAGACCGAGGCACGGCTGAGCCCGAGCTGCGCGGCGATCGCCTGGATGTCCACCCGCTCACCGGCCAGGAACGCCTGCCGGGCCAGGTCGATGACCTCTTCCCTGGTCGCCGACGCCGGTCGGCCCGGCGGGCGGGTGGTTCGCTGGTTCGGGGTGGTCATCGGAAAATGGTACATCCTTCGACGTGTGTACCGAATCAGAACCAGGCGTCGCGCATTTCGAGGGTGGTGGTGTCGAGACGGGCGAGCAGGTCCAATGCCGGTGCCGTCTTGGGCAATTCGAATCGGTAGAAGTACCGGGCCGCGTGGCGCTTGCCGTCGTAGAAGTCGCCGGTGTGCGCGGCGGTGGCCAGTAGCTGTTCGAGCCAGATCCAGGCAAGCACGGTGTGGCCGAAGGCTTCGAGGTAGACCGAGCTGTTCGCTAACGCGGACTCGAAGTCGCCGGTCGCGAACAGTCCGGCGGTCACCTCTACCAGGCGCTGCCATGCCGAATCCAGTTGCGCGGCAAGCTCGCCCGCCTCGCCACCGGCCGTGCGAGCCGCCGCCACGGTGCTCTGTACTCGTCCGCCGAGGGCGAGCAGACTCGCGCCGCCCTGCTGGGTTACCTTGCGCCCCAGCAGATCCAGGCCCTGGATGCCGTGGGTGCCCTCGTGGATCGGGTTGAGGCGGTTGTCCCGGTAATGCTGTTCGACGTTGTACTCGCGGGTGTAGCCGTAACCGCCGAGCACCTGGATGGCGAGGCTGTTCGCCTCCAGACACCATTGCGACGGCCAGCTTTTGGCGATCGGGGTGAGGATATCGAGCAGCAGCGTGAGTGCCCGCTTCTCGTCCTCGGATTCGGCGGTGTGCTGCTCGTCGACCAGTCGGGCACAGTAGAGGCCGAGCGCCAGTGCGCCTTCGGCATAGGACTTCTGCGCCAATAGCATTCGCTTGACGTCGGCGTGCTCGATGATCGGCCGCTGCGGTGCGGCCGGATCGGCGGGCAGTTTGGCCCGGCCCTGCGCGCGGGTGCGGGCGTAGTCGAGGGATTCGAGGTAGCCGGTGTAGCCGAGCGCGGCCGCGGTCATCCCGACGCCGATCCGTGCCTCGTTCATCATGTGGAACATGTAGCTGAGCCCGCGGTGCGGCTCGCCGACCAGGTAGCCGACGGCGCCCGCCGAGCCGCCCGGCGTCCAGCGGCCTTCGCCGAAGTTGAGCACGGTATTGACGGTGCCTCGGAAACCCATCTTGTGATTGAGCCCGGCCAACGCGATGTCGTTGCGTTCGCCGATCGCGCCGTCGTCCTCGATCAGGAACCTCGGCACCACGAACAGGGAGATGCCCTTGGTGCCCGCCGGACCGCCGGGGATCTTGGCGAGCACCAGGTGCACGATGTTCTCGCCGAGTTCGTGATCGCCGCCGGAGATCCACATCTTTGTGCCGAACAGCCGGTAGGTGCCGTCATCGCGAGGCTCGGCGCGGGTGACGATATCGGCGAGCGAGGACCCCGCCTGCGGCTCGGACAGGCACATCGTGCCGAAGAACCGGCCCGCGAGCATCGGGCGGACGAACCGCTCGGTGAACTCCGGACCGGTATGCGCGAGAAGGAGATTCGCGTTCGCCACGGTAAGGAACGAGTAGCCAGCGGTGCCGGGGTTGGCCGCCTGGAACCACGCGTAGCTCGCCTGTGTGACGGTGACGGGCAGCTGTGAGCCGCCGAGATCGTAGTCCATTGCCGCGGCGGGCAATCCGGCCTTGGCGAAGGCCTCCAGCGCGGTGCCGACCTCGGGGATGATGGTGACTCGTTCGCCGTCGAAGGTCGGCTCGTTCGCGTCGTTGAGCTTGTTGTGCGGCGCAAAGTATTTGGTGGCCAACTGCTCGCTGAGCTCGAGGATCGCGTCGAAGGTCTCGCGCGAATGATCCGCGTAGCGCCCACGTTTGGTGAGCTCCTCGACGTTGAGCCACTCGTAGAGCAGGAAGTCGAGATCGCGCCGGGAAAGCAGCGTTGACCGCATCAGCCGTCCTTTCGAGACATGTGCCAACCACCGTATCTTACCGAGTGGCAGGTGTGGGCGGCTAAGTCGATGTCTCGACCCGCGACAGCCTGACCAGGGCGGTAGCCCGCGGGCAGCGCTAGGCGGTGAGCGTTTTCAGGTCGGCCAGCGCGTGTTGGCACCGGTGTCGACCGGCTCGCGGCCGACGGCAAGCACCGTCGTGGCATCGCGAATGCACTCGATCAGCAGCCACTCCCCGCGCATGCATCAACGGTAGTGCACG
The DNA here is from genome assembly GCF_045040275.1 of Nocardia sp. NBC_01499. Lineage (NCBI taxonomy): Bacteria > Bacillati > Actinomycetota > Actinomycetes > Mycobacteriales > Nocardiaceae > Nocardia > Nocardia sp. NBC_01499. The sequence goes on from NZ_CP109426.1 coordinate 10,239,293, forward strand.
GGAAGTGGCTTCGAGCCCAAGTCGGGTCAGCTCGTGACGCGATCGATCTGCTCGGCGTGAACACCCCAGCCGGACAGCAGTTTTCGGACCTGCTCCGGATCCGAGGACAGCGGGGCCGGGGTGTCGATCGGCGTGCGGTCGAAGCGCGGGGCAGGTGCGGGCTGGAGCACGCCGTTGACCTCGATGAAGGCGTTGCGCGCCTGGTTGTGCGGGTGTTCGTGGGCCTCCCACGGGCTCAACACCGGGGCGACGCAGGCGTCGGAACCCGCGAAGACCTCGGCCCATTCGTCGCGGGTGCGTTCCTTGAACTTGGCGCCGAGCACCTCTTTGAGCCGGGGCCAGCCGTTCTTGTCGAGCTGGAACGGCAGGTCGGGGTCGTCGATGCCGAGGATGGCGAGCATCTGGTTGTAGAACGGGATCTCCACGCAGCCGACCGCCATGTACGCGCCGTCGGCGCATTCGTAGGTGTCGTAGAACGGTGCGCCGCCGTCGAGCATGTTCTCCCCGCGCGGGAAGTTCCACAGGCCGAGGTGGTGCAGGCCGTGCATGGACGCGGTGAACAGGGCGGATCCGTCCACCATGGCCGCGTCGACCACCTGGCCCTTGCCGGAACGTTCGCGTTCGTAGAGCGCACCGAGCACGCCGAGGGCGAGCAGCAGGCCACCGCCCGCGAAGTCGCCGAGCATGTTCGCGGGCGGCACCGGCGGCTCCCCGGCGCGGCCGACCAGGCCGAGCGCGCCGGAGATGGCGATGTAGTCGATATCGTGGCCCGCGGTGTGCGCGAGCGGGCCCTCCTGGCCCCAACCGGTCATCCGGCCGTAGATCAGGCGCGGGTTGCGGGCGGCCAGGTCGGCGGGACCGAAGCCGAGGCGTTCGGCGACACCGGGCCGGAACCCTTCGATGAGCACGTCCGCGTGATCGGTGAGCGCGAGCAGCGTCTCGCGTTCGGCGGGCTGCTTGAGATCCAGTGTGATGCTGTGCTTTCCACGGTCGAGCGGGCCCTCCGGCGAGACGATGCCAGCACCAGGTGCGCCGCCGCGATCGACGCGCAGCACCTCCGCGCCGAGGTCGGCCAGGATCATCGCGCCGAACGGGCCGGGCGCGAGACTGGCGATCTCGATGACTTTCACTCCGTGCAGTGGTCCCATGTCTCCGCTCTCTGTCGTCCTCGACGAGGGCATGCGGCCACGGCCGAACCCCACCCGTCCGGATCGGTGTCCCCGAGGGTAAGCCCGCTCGGGGGTGTCGCCAATGACCGGCGCGCTCGATGCCGATGACCATCGCGCTCGAATCCCGGTCGTGGGTGGTGCGACCTCGGCACGTCCACTCGACCGGGCTGTCTAGTCGAGACCGGTCAGGCGGGCGAGGATGGTTGCCGCCATCGCCGCCGGATCGCCGTCGTCGGGGCGCAGCACGAGTTCGGCTTCGGTGGGGGACTCGTAGGGGTCGTCGATGCCGGTGAAGCCGCGGATCTCACCGGCACGAGCCTTGGCGTACATGCCTTTCGGATCGCGGGATTCGCAGATGTCCAGTGGTGTGTCGACGAAGACCTCGACGAACGGGATACCCGCTTCCAGGTGTGCCGCGCGGACGCGGTCGCGGTCGGCGCGGTACGGGCTGATCAGCGAAACGACCGCCACCACACCGGCTTCGGCGAACAGGCGGGCGACTTCGCCGACACGGCGGACGTTTTCGACTCGATCGGCGGCGCTGAAGCCGAGGTCGGCATTCAGTCCGTGCCGTAGGTTGTCGCCGTCGAGCAGGAAGGCGGGACGGCCCGCGGCGACCAGTCTGCGTTCGAGTTCCACCGCGACGGTGGACTTTCCGGAGCCGGACAGTCCGGTCAGCCAGACGGTGAGACCGCGGGTCGCGCGCTCGTCGCGGCCGACCGCGGTGGAATGCCAGACCACCCGCGAGGACGGCAGGCTCGGGCCGGTGATCATGCCGGCGCCGACGGTGTTGTTGGTGGTGTCGTCGACGAGGATGAAGCTGCCGGTGAACCGGTTGCGCCGATACGGATCGAAAAGCAGCGGCTGCCGGGTGCGCAGCTGGACGCGGCCTATCTCGTTGAGCGACAACGATTCCGCGTTCTCGTCACGATGCAGGGTGTTGACGTCGAGCCGGTAGTCAAGTGTCCGCACCTCGACGGTGGCGGTGCGGGTGGTGTGCCGGATGGTGTAGGTCGAGCCGGGGGTGAGCTGTGCCTCGTCGGCGAACCAGCAGACCATCGCGTCGAGATCGCGGCCCGCGGTGGGGCGGTTGTTCGGGCGGCAGATCATATCGCCGCGGGACACGTCAAGGTGATCGGCGAGCTGCATGGTGACCGCCTGCGGCGGAAAGGCTTCCGCGACCGCCTTGCCGCCCGGACCCCAGATTGCCTCGACGGTCGTGGTGAATCCCGAAGGCAGCACGGCCACCTCGTCGCCGGGCTTGAACACCCCGCCGACCACCGTGCCCGCGTAACCACGGAAATCCTGTGCGTGGCTGCGGGTTACGTACTGCACCGGGAACCGCGCGTCGATGAGGTTACGGTCGGAGGCGATGTGCACCTCTTCGAGATGGTGCAGCAGGGGAGTGCCCTCATACCAGGGCATGCTCGCGCCGCGGTGCACGATGTTCTCGCCGTCCAGCGCCGACATCGGCACGAAGGTCAGGTCGAAGATGTCGAGTTTCGAAGCGAATTGCGCGAATTCGGTGCGGATCTCCTCGAACCTGGCCTGCGACCAGTCGACCAGGTCCATCTTGTTCACGCACAGCACCAGGTGCGGAATGCCGAGCAGGCTGGCAAGGAACGCGTGTCTGCGGGTCTGCTCGACCACGCCCTTGCGGGCGTCGACCAGGATCAGCGCGAGGTCGGCGGTGGACGCGCCGGTCACCATGTTCCGGGTGTATTGGATGTGCCCCGGAGTGTCGGCGATGATGAATTTCCGTCGGGGCGTGGCGAAATAGCGATGCGCCACGTCGATGGTGATGCCCTGTTCGCGTTCGGCACGCAGTCCGTCGGTGAGCAGGGCGAGGTTCGGGTAGTCGTCGCCCCGGTCGCGGCTGGTCCGCTCCACGGCGGCGAGCTGGTCGGTGAAGATCGTCTTCGAGTCGAAGAGCAGGCGGCCGATGAGGGTCGACTTGCCGTCGTCGACGCTGCCCGCCGTGGCGAGACGCAGCAGTGTTGCGGTCATCAGAAGTAGCCCTCTCGTTTGCGATCTTCCATGCCCGCCTCCGAGATTCGATCGTCGGCGCGGGTTGCGCCACGCTCGGTGACCCTGGCCGCGGCCACCTCGGTGACCACCTCGGCGGGGGTGGCCGCGGTCGATGCCACGCAGCCGGTGCAGGTGGCATCGCCGACCGTGCGGAACCGCACCGTCGCCTCCTGTGGTTCCTCGCCGTCGAGCAATTCCAGAAAACGGGTGTGCGCCAACAACATTCCGTCACGCTGCACCACCGGTCGACGATGCGCGTAGTAGAGCGGCGGCAGGTCGATACCCTCGGCGGCGATGTAGGTCCAGATGTCGAGCTCGGTCCAGTTCGACAGCGGGAACACCCGAATGTGTTCGCCCGCACGGTGTCTGCCGTTGTAGAGGTTCCACAGCTCCGGGCGCTGGCTGCGCGGATCCCACTGGCCGTACTGATCGCGGAAGCTGAAGACGCGCTCCTTGGCGCGCGCCTTCTCCTCGTCGCGTCGCGCGCCGCCGAAGACCGCGTCGTAGCCGCCCTCCTGGATCGACCGCAGCAGCGTGGTGGTCTGCAGCCGATTACGCGAGGTGCGCGGCCCGGTCTCCTCGGTGACCCGGCCCGCGTCGATATCGTCCTGCACGCTGCCGACCACCAGTCGCAGCCCGAACCGCGCGACCGTCTCGTCGCGGAAGGCGATCACCTCGTCGAAGTTGTGTCTGGTGTCGATGTGCAGCACCGGGAACGGCAGCGGCGCGGGCCAGAAGGCCTTGGCCGCCAGGTGCAGCATCACCACCGAGTCCTTGCCGCCGGAGAACAGCAACACCGGACGTTCGAATGTTGCCGCTACTTCACGGAATATATGTGCCGACTCGGCCTCGAGCGCGTCAAGATGAGGCAGCTCGTAGGTGCTCGCCGTCGACTTCGCGTACTGGCTCACACCGCAAAACTAGAACACGTTTCGATCGTTGGCAACAGCTCACCGCATTCCGGTGGCACCGGAGCCGAGACGTGCCGGTCGGTATCAAGTCCAGGATGACTGCTTCGCGGGTCGAATGCCACCGGAAGCGGTGGTCACGGCATCGGCCGCCGCGACGAGAGCCGTTCCACGCCGGTCGATTTCGGCGCCGGTGATGGACGCGCCGACGTACATGGTCAACACCATGTTCTGCCTGCCGTCGCCGCCGTAGGTTGGTGCGGCGAGCAGGCTGACGGGGTGTTCCTTGCGCGGCCGCAGATCCGTGCCGAGATACACCCGCTCGCCGAGGCTCGTCACCAGGTCGCCGACCAGTTCGCGCAGCTCATCGGGCAGATCGCGGGCGGCGAATCCGGCCAGCATCGAGTACAGCCTGCCGCCCGCGGTGGTCAGGCTCTCCACCAGATACCCGCGCTCGCGGCATTCCGCGACGATCTGCCGCAATCGCGCCTCGTCCTGCTGCAACGGCACCGTCGGTGGTTTTGCCAGCCAGGCGTTGAACGCCGCGTCGGTATCCCACAGCACGTACATCAGGCCGACCGGCGGCGCGAAATGGTAGGCCGCGCCGACCTTCACCAGCCCGGGTCCGGTGCTTTCCAGGACCATGATCTGCTCGCCGACCACGGCCGACGCGGAGCAGGTGGTGCGGTACTGCGCGGTGAGTTTCTCCAGCTCAACGCGGGCGAGCGCGGAAATCGCGAAGCTGTCCTGGGCGACTCGGCCCGCGGCGATCAGCGCGGGCCCGAGCCCGTAGATCAACGTATCGGCGTCGCGGACCAGATAGCCGCCCGCGGTGAGCTCGGTCAGGATGCCGAGGCAGGTCGGTTTCGCCAGGTCGAGCGCCCGTGCGAGCTCGGACAGGCCGAAGCGCTTGCCCCGCTGCTCGACGAGGAAATCCAATACCTGCACCACCCGCACGGTGGGTGCGGATCTACGGCTGACCATTGACCACTCCTAGAACACGTTCTAATCTTGCCTCAGACGAAATGTACCAGAGTGGTACGTATTTGGAACACCGCGATTCAATGGAGACCTTTTGCTGACACAGCCGTTCGCGGACGCCATCGCCGCCGCCGAGCAGATCATCACCGAGGCCGCGCACATCCGCACCGAACAGGACCTCGTCGAGGGCTACGACTACCTGGCGGGCAGCATTCGCGCGGCCTTACAGATGGCGTGGGCCTACGAGCGGGACTTCCCGTTCTTCGTCCAGTCGACCGGGCCGTACACGAAGATGGGCCTTGACAACCCGGACACGCTCTACTTCCACTCCTACCTGCGGCCGGACGCCGAATACGTGGTGACCGGAAAGCGCGGCACCACAAGGGATCTGAGCTTCCAGGTACTGAATGGCAACTACTCACCGGTCGATGTGCCGGACAGTCTCACCGCCTTCGACGACCGTGCCCTGGAGGTGGGGCCGGACGGGTCCTACGAACTGCAGCTCGGACCCGGCGAATCGCGGCCGGGATACGTCCACCTCGCCGCCGACTCGGCCATGCTGGTGGTCCGCGAGGTCTACAGTGACTGGCCCGCCGAAAAGCCAGGCACGATCAGGATCGCGCGGGTCGACGGCATGGGTGACGCACCGCCGCCGCTCACGAAGGACGTGCTGACCAAGCGGTACGGCGTCGCGGGCAAGATGCTGATCTCCCGGCTGAAGACCTTCCTGGCCTTCCCGGAGTGGTTCTATCTGAACCTGCCGGTGAACACGATGACCGAACCCCGTTCCACGCCAGGCGGTCTCACCACCCAGTTCTCCTCGGCGGGCCACTACGAGCTCGACGACGATCAAGCGATGATCATCACGGTGCCGAAATCCGATGCGCCGTACCAGGGTTTCCAGCTCGGCAGCATGTGGTACCTGTCGCTGGACTACATCAACCACCAGACCAGCCTCACCGCCGACCAGGCGCACGTCGACGCCGACGGGATGATCCGGTTGGTGGTCAGCGAACGAAATCCGGGGCTGGCGAACTGGATCGAACGCACCGGCCACGATCGCGGGTATCTGCAATTTCGTTGGCAGCGACTCTCCCGCGACATGAAGCCCGAAGACGGACCGACCGTCGAGGTGGTGCCGGTCGACGAACTGGCACAGCGACTTCCGTTCCACGACCAGGCGCGCGTCACGCCGGAAGAATGGCGCGCACGAATCGCGGTACGGCAGGCCGCCGTCGCGGAAAGGATGCTCGGCTGATGTTGTTGCAGGACAAGGTTGTTGTGGTCTCCGGAGTTGGTCCCGGGCTCGGCCGCGCCATCGCGGTGCAGAGCGCCAAGGCGGGCGCCGATGTCGTGCTCGCCTCGCGCACCGAATCGCGGCTCACCGAGGTGGCCAAGGAAATCACCGAGCTCGGCAGGCGCGCGATCGTGGTGCCGACCGATATCAACGACGAGGCCGCCGCGGCGAATCTGGTCGACGCCGCGCACACCGCGTTCGGCCGGGTGGACACGCTGGTGAACAACGCGTTCGCGATCCCGCCGATCGTCGACCTCGCCGACGTCGACCTGGATCAGGTGCGCGCCGGTTTCGAGACGAATGTGCTTGCGGCGCTGCGGTTGACGCGGCTGTTCATTCCCGCGCTCACCGAATCCAGCGGCTCGGTGGTGATGATCAACTCGGCGGTGCTCCGGCACTCGCGGCGCACCTTCGGCCCCTACAAGATGGCCAAGGCCAGCCTGCTCGCGCTGGCGCAGAGCCTGGCCACCGAGCTCGGGCCGCGCGGCATCCGGGTCAATACCATTGCCCCCGGCTATATCTGGGCCGACAACCTGAAGTGGTACTTCAACTATCTGGCCGAGCAGCGCGGCATTACCGCCGACGAGGTCTACGCCGAGACGGCCAAGACCATCGACCTGCGCAAGCTGCCCGAACCCGACGAGATCGCGGACGCGGTCGTGTTCTTCGCCTCGCCCATGGCGCGCGCGATCACCGGGGCCTGTCTCGATGTCAACGGCGGCGAATACCACCACTGATCGGGTGCGGTTCTGCCGCACCACAATTGAGGAGATGACGTTGATCGGTAGGGACGATGTCGGGACCATCGATGATCTGCACGCATCGGCGACCAAGGTCGTCGGGCTCGACGATTTCGGTGCCGACGACTACCGCGCCGGGCTCGAAGTGCTGCTCGAGTCCTATGCCAAGGACGCGGAGCTGACGCCGTTCGGCAACAAGGTGAATCGCGCGTTCCTGCGCGGGGCCCTGATCGCCCGGCTGCTCAGTGAGTCCGCGTGGCAACGCTTTCCGGAGCACGCCGACGTGGTGATCGAGCGGCCGATCTTCGTGACCGGGCTGCCGCGTTCGGGCACGACGGCGGTGCACCGGCTGCTCAACGCCGACCCGGCGCACCAGGGCTTGGAGATGTGGCTCACCGAGATGCCGCAGCCGCGGCCGCCGCGGGAGACCTGGGCGAGCAATCCGGTGTACCAGCGGATCGAGGCGGCGTTCGAGAAGCATCACGTGGAGCATCCCGAATTCATGGGCGTGCACCACATTTCCGCCGACCAGGTGGAGGAGTGCTGGCAGCTGCTTCGACAGTCGGCCATGTCGGTGTCCTATGAGTGCCTCGGCTACGTACCCACCTATTCCGAGTGGCTGCGCGAGCAGGACTGGACCGCCGCCTATCGCAGGCATCGGCGCAACCTGCAGCTGATCGGTCTACCCGATGCCGGGCGGCGCTGGGTGTTGAAGAACCCAAGCCACTTGTTCGCACTCGATGCCATTTTCGAGGTGTATCCGGACGCGCTCGTCATCCAGATGCACCGCGATCCACGAACGATCATCGCCTCGGTGTGCAGCCTGAACGAGCAGGCCTCGGCCGGCTGGTCCGACAAGTTCCGCGGTCCCGTGGTCGGCACCGCCCAACTCGACCTCTGGGCCAGCGGCGCCGACCGCTTCCTCGCAGACCGCAAGCGCCACAACGCCGCCCAATTCTGCGACATCGACTACGACGACTTCGTCGCCGACCCGATCGGCACCGTCGAATCGATCTACCGCCACTTCGACCTCCCCCTGACCGAAGACGCGACATCGGCGATGACCGCACTACACGCGGAAAGCACCTCCGGCGCGGCACGACCCGCCCACCGCTACACCCTCGCCGACTTCGGCCTCACCGCCGACCAAGTCGACGAACGGTTCGCGGCATACCGAGAGGCACACTTCCCTGGTCGCTGATTGGTGTCGCGCAAGGCAATTCGCGCACACATGCACGGTGTGCACGTATCGGGGCCTGCGGAACGGCCCAGGGCGGTCCGTGGGCCCGACTCCGTAATACCCTGACCGCCAGGACATCTCACGCATGAATGCACTGTGCGCAAATCGGGGGTGGATCGTGGACGGGGGACACTCGTGAGCCGCCGCATGGAGTATCGGTGATTCGGTACGACACTCGGTCGCGCGGGCTACGGCAGCCCCCGAGCCGCTGTAGCCAACACACCTGGGCGCGCACAGTTTCGCCTGCCGCGTATGTTCCATACGGCCGCGCACGAAATCGCTGGATGATTCGTGCGCGGCCAGCGAGACCGTGCGCGGGCTGTGGCGGGTCCCGAGCCGCTATAGCATGCCTGGGCGCGCAGAGTATCGCCTGCCGCGTACGTTCCATGCGGCCGCGCACGAATCGCCTGCTGATTCGTTCCTGGCAGGCGAGACCGCGTGCTGTGGGGCGATCTCGCGGCGAAGTGGCGAGTTACTGCTGGCCGGGCTTGAGGACGATGAACAGTCCGTTGGCTTCGGCGCAGAGGCGGTCGCCATCGTGCAGGGTGGCGCGGACGTAGACCTTGCGGCCCTCTTGGCGTTCGGCCCAGGCGCGGAGTTGGAGTTCGGTGTTCAGTGGGGTGATGGAGCGGTAGTCGACGGTGAGTGAGGCGGTTCTGGTGACGCCGCCCGCGTATACCGCCGCGGCCATGCCGAGCAGATCGTCGAAGCCGATCGCGATCACGCCGCCGTGCGCGGCGTTATTGCCGCCGAGGTGGAAGGTGCGGAAGGTGATGCGGGCGTCGACGCCGTCGCGGTCGACGTGATCGATGATGAACGGCGGCAGCGTGATGTTGCCGCGGCCGGGCAGGTCGTGCCTGGTCCAGCTCGGTGTCGACCACTCGTCGACTTTCGCGGCGTCCAGCTTGTCATTGAGCTGCTTGAGCAGGCCGATCGTCTCCACGGCCAGCTCGTCGGAGGGGGAGGAGAGCCGCACGCGATCCATCAGCCCGCGCACCTGCTCGATGAATTCGCCGTAGTGCGGTCCGCCGCGGGTGATGTCGACGTCGCGCTCGTGTGCGTTGATCAGCTCGCTCATCGGCCGGAACGCGCCCTCATGGTGCTCCTCGCTCGGCAGCGAGTCACCGGCCTGTTGTTCGTTCATGCAGAACACGTTATAGGTTGCCCGCCGAATGCCCGCGTCATGGGCCGCCTTGGCGGACCCGGCTGGTCGGGTCTGAATCGTCCGATGTGCCCTAGGCTGGTTCGCGATCTTCGATCAGGGTTACTCAGGAGGAACCAGAAGGTGGGTGGCGCGGGCTCGATGCACGTCGACCACCGAGCGCAATGGCAGGTCCGGCTGGCGAAAGGCGTTGGGTAGATGGGTATTACGGCAGTTGTCTTCGACATGGACGGCGTACTGATCGACTCCGAGCCGGTGTGGGAACAGGTGCGCCGCGAGTATGTCGCGGAGCGGGGTGGGCAGTGGCTGCCCGATGCGCAGCAACGGTTGATGGGCATGAGCACCCGCGAATGGTCGGAATACCTGAGTACGGATCTTGGTGTCGATGAACCGCCGGAGACGGTGGCGCGCGACGTGATCGAGCGCATGGCCGCGCATTACGACCGTGCGGTGCCGCTGCTGCCCGGTGCGATCGACGCGGTGCAGCGGATGAGCGAGAAGTGGCCGCTCGGCGTGGCCAGCTCGTCGCCGCGGGCGCTGATCGACGTCGTCCTCGGTCGCACCGGTCTGATCGAATTCTTCAACGTCACCTTCTCCACCGAAGAGGTCGACCGCGGCAAACCCGCCCCCGACGTCTACGTGGCCGTCGCCGCGTTCCTCCGGCAACGCCCCGCCGACTGTGCCGCAGTGGAGGATTCGAGCAACGGCATGCGCTCCGCCCACGCCGCTGGCATGCGCGTCATCGCCGCCCCGCGCCCCGAATACCCGCCGGCCCCCGACGCCCTAGCCCTCGCCACCCACGTCATCACCGACCTCACCGAACTAACCCCCACCCTCGTCACCGACCCCGCCTGACCCCGCCGAACGCCGGGCTCGCCGTGCGGGACATGGTGGCGTGGAACCGCGAGTCGCTCCGCCGTCATGTCCCGTTGGGTGAGCGGGTGTTCGCCGTGCGGGACATGGTGGCGCGGAATCGCGAGTGGCGCCGCCGTCATGTCCCGTTCGACGAGCTATCAGCCCGGTATGAGGTGAGGAGGGTGCGGGCGGCGGTGGGGAGATCGGTGTCGAGCCAGTCGGGGAGGGTTGGGGTGTGGGCGTGGTGGCGGAGGGCGGCGTAGGGGAGGTCGACGACGGCTCGGCTGATGGCGTCGATTTCGCGGTCGCCCGCGCGGCCGAATATGGCGGTGGCGAGGCGGCGGAGGTGCTCGAACAAGGGGGCGTTCATGGTGGCGAGGCGGGCGCGGAAGTCGTCGTCGGGGCCGCCGTCGAGTAGGTCGCTGGGGCGCAGGTTCAGCAAAAGCCTTGCGTCGTCAGGTAATTCGCGGCCGAAGGCGAGGGCGGCGCGGACCATCGCGACACCGGCTTCGACCGGGTCGGGTTGGTCGGCGGCGGCAAGGACTCCGCTCTGGAAACGTGCCAATGCCCGCAGCCAGGCGGCGGTCAGCACACCATTACGGTTGCCGAACCGGTGATACAAGGTGCCGACCGGAGCACCACTGGCCTCCGCGATCGCCGCCACGCTGGCAGCGCGGGCACCATCAGCGAGCACCAGGGCGCGCGTTGCGTCGAGGATCACGTCGGTGTCGTGCTTGCGGGGAGGCGCCATCTACTAGTACGTTCCTTCTATATGGAGCGTTTGTCTTATATCGACGAGCATGCCAGATCCGTCGACGCGAATCGCGATCGGGCCTGGAAAGCACTGCTGAAAGTCGTCTGCAAAGATCCGGCGGACCCGGCTACCGTGCCGACCGGCTTCGTACTGGATTCGGCGGAGCCGCCCGCCCGGCTGGCTTTGAAAGGGCGACACTGGTTTTCGCGGTACGCCCTGGTCTTCGAACTCGACGAGGAAGGGTCGAGCCGAACGCGTATCCGCGCCAAGTCCTGGGCGAATTTCCCTGGCCCGCACGGCAAGATCTACCGCGCGCTGGTCATCGGCACCGGCGGCCACAAGATCGCGGTGCGCCGCATGCTGCGCCAGATCGCGGCCGCGGCATGATCGGGCTGGTGTGGGGCGCCACTGCAGCTGAGTGCGGCGATTCGCTCACGTGTGATGACCTGCAACCCGTTGGCGTGCAGGCGGATCGAGCCATCAGCGTCGAAGCCCCGCACGACCTGGTCTACGCCTGGCTGTGTCAATTACGGGTCGCGCCATACAGTTACGACCTCCTCGACCGCTGGGGTCGCCCCAGTCCACGGCATCGCGACCCGCATCTCACCGAACTCGAAGTGGGGCAACGCTTCATGGGACAGTTCGACCTGGTCTCCTTCGCGCTGAATCAGCACATCACCCTGGTGACCGGGAAGATCGCCGTCACCTATGCGGTGCGCCCCGAGGGGGCGGGCACACGGCTGGTCGCCCGGGTGCGCATGGGCGGCCCATGGATAGTCGGGCGGCTGTTGGCCGTCGGCGACGTCGTCATGATGCGCAAGCAACTGTTGACGTTGAAGGAGCTTGCCGAAGCCGAGAACCGCGCCGAGCCGTGAGCTGAGCACGAACCGTGGCAGTAAGACTCGACCCGCCGCGGTAATAAAGCTCCAGCGCGCGATTCGCGCCGCCGATCGCGCATCGAGCATGATCGACACATGGCTAATGATGTGCTGCTCGGCGACGTCCGGACTTGGTATGACGAAACGGGCGACGGCGAGCCGGTGCTGTTGTTGCACGGCGGATTCGTGGACTCGCGGTCCTTCGAACCCGCGGTCGACGGACTGGCCGAGCATTTCCGGGTCTTCCGGATGGACCGGCGCGGACACGGCCGCACCCCCGACGTCGCTGGCCCGATCTCGTATGACCTGATGGCGCAGGACACCATCGCGTTCCTCGACACGGTGGTCGGCGGTGCCGCGCACCTCGTCGGCTACAGCGACGGCGCGATCGTCGCCCTGATTGTCGCGATTCGCCGACCGGATCTGGTCCGCAAGCTCGTCTCGATCAGCGCCAACTTCCACCGGGACGGCGTATTGCCCGGCGTCCTTGACGGTTTCGCGCACGAGGAACCGATGCGGCGCCTGGCCGCCCGCTACGGCGAGGTGTCGCCCGACGGTGAGGAACACTTCGGTGTCGTCGCCGAGAAGGTGCTCCGGATGGCGCGGGCGGAGCCGACCATGACCGTCGAGGAACTCGGCGGCATCGCAAGCCGGACCCTGGTCATCGCCGCCGACGACGACGCGATGAGCCTGGAACACACCATCGCCCTCTACCGTGCGATCCCGGATTCCGAGCTCGCCATCGTTCCAGGCACCTCGCACCTGCTCGTCGTCGAAAAGCCCGTCGAGGTCTACCGCCTCGTCGGCATCTTCCTCACCACCGACGCGAGTCGAACCTGGCAGCCGATCCGCCGCGCCTGAGGCGCAGGGTGCCGAACGTTTCCACCTGGTAGCAGGTTCCTGGCCCTGCAAGACATTTCGGCAAACTATGCGCTAACAGCGATGCTGTTGGACATCTGACCGGTCATGCTGAAGGGCATGGACTTCATGAAACCAGCCGAAGAACTGTTAGCGCAGGTTGCGGCCCGGTTCGGCTCTGCGGAGGCGTTCCTGGACAGGTTGGCCGACGTTCGCGCCAAAGGTATGGACGACACCGTCGAGATGCCGCGTGTCGCCGGTGGGTTGCCCACCATTTACTGAAACTGATGAAGTTCCGCTACATCGAACTTCCATAGCTCGAACCCCACCGGCACGTTGTCGCCGACCGAGATCCGGTCCCGCGCCCACGTTCCCGCCAACGCGTGCCCATCGGCGCCGCCCTCGGCGGTGAGGATCGGCAGTGGATGGCGGCGGCGTCGCGACGCGTTCTCCCGCGCCGCCGCCTTGTCCACGTACCCGCACCGATCGTGGTTGAGGATGAACCGACCGGTGCAGCCGTGTTCCGGCGGAACCAGCGGCGCGACCGATGCCGCGGCGTCGTAGAGGTCGCTGCCCAGTCGCAGCGCCCACACCACGCGGGCGGGCACGGACAGCAGCCGTTCGACGCCCTGCACGCTGTGGTTGCCGATCCACGCGTGTTCCTCGAGCTGCGCGCCGGGCTCGACGTAGCCGATCAGCCGATGGTCGTCGTCCAGGAGCACTGCTCGATAGAACTGCCGCACGTGGCCGGATTCCTTTCGGAGGTAAGCGATTTCGTAGCATGCTCACACGCGATTGCGGTGCGGCGATTACCACGGCGTTACAACCGAACTAGCGACCGTCCTTCGCGCGGTCGAGCAGCAGTGCCCGCTCGGCTTTGTTTCCGGTCAACTCGGCCGCGCGGGTGAACTCGGCGCGCGCCTCGTCGCGGCGACCGAGTTGCGCGAGCAGATCGCCGCGCACGGCGTTGTAGAGGTGATAGGTGGACAGCGCCCCGGACGCCGCGAGCGAGTCGACGAGTTCGAGACCGGCCGCCGGACCGTGCACCTTGCTCACCGCCACCGCGCGATTCAAATCCACGATCGGCGACGGAAAGCGTTCGGCGAGAACCGCATACAGTCCGGCGATGCGCCGCCAATCGGTGTCGGCCGGCGTCGCCGCCATGGCGTGCACGGTGGCGATCGCGGCCTGCAACGCGTAACTGCCCGGCGGCAGGCCACGGTCCCGCGCGACCGCGTTGGCCCGCCCAAGCGCCGTGAACCCGCGCCGAATCAGCAAACGATCCCACCGCGTTCTGTTCTGATCGGCAAGCAGCACAGCATCATTCGCGGGACCGGTGCGCGCTGGCAGCCGCGAGGCCTGCAATTCGAGCAGCGCGACCAGCCCGTGCGCCTCCGGTTCCGCGGGCAGCAGCTCGGCGAGGATACGGGCCAGGCGCAGTGCGTCCTGGCACAGCTCGACCCGGATCCAATCCTCGCCCGCGGTCGTCGTATACCCCTCGTTGAAGATCAGATAGACGACCGCGAGCACCGAGGTCAGCCGCGCGGGCAGCTCATCGCCGCCGGGCACCTCGTAGGGCACCCGCTTCGCGGCGATGGTCCGTTTGGCGCGGACAATACGTTGCGCCACCGTCGATTCCGCGACAACGAAGGCGCGGGCGATCTCCTCGGTGGTCAACCCGCCGAGCAGCCGCAGCGTCAACGCCACCCTGGACTGTTCGGGCAACACCGGATGACACGCGGTGAACATCATCCGGAGCAGATCGTCCTCGACCAGTTCCGGCACCTCCGGCTGCTGCTCGGTCACCAGTTCATGGCCGAGCACCGCGAGCTTGCGGGCGAAGGTCTGCTGGCGGCGCACCCGATCGATCGCCCGATGCTTGGCGGTAAGCATCAGCCAGCCACCGGGATTCGGCGGCACCCCGTCGCGCGGCCACTGTTCCAGCGCCGCGACGAGCGCGTCCTGCGCCAGTTCCTCGGCGGCGTCGATATCGCCGACGACGCGGGTGAGGCCCGCGACCAGCCGCGGCCATTCCATCCGCCAGACCGTTTCCACGGCGCGGTTGGTCTGATCGGGCGACCGGTCCGGGCTCATCCGCCGGGCCCGATCAGGCAGGCTCGTCGATCTGCCGGATCTCGATGTCGATATCCCAGTCCGGTCCGTGGACGCCGAGGAAGCGTGACGTCCACTCGATCGCCTCCTCCTTCGACTTCGTCTGCAGGATGCAGTATCCGCCGACAACCTCTTTGGACTCGGTGAACGGACCGTCGAGCACGGTCTGCTTCCCGCCGCTCTGACTGATCTTGGTGGCCTCGGTGATCGGGCGAAGGCCGTTGGTGTCGAGCAGCACGCCCGCCTTGGTCATCTCCTCGATCACCTTGCCGACCTGCTCGTACAGCGCCTCGTCCGGCTCCGGCGCGGTGGTCGGGTCGACGTGGATCAGCATCATGTAGCGCATGTCGCGTCCTTTGCTCGTTGTCGTCAAGATCGTTCGATCCTCACTTCAATGCATCGAACGGCGGCCGCCCGAATCGACACCTCGCCAGAAATTCTGCCCGGATATCTTGCGAGCGGCACCTGGCATGCGTGTGGTCTAGCGGGCTATACGATCACCTCGGTCGTCGACGAGTTGTTGAAGGTTGGCATTTCATATTGGGTGGCAACGGCTTCGGGGCCCCGGCACACGGAACGCGGAGGCAGATTCACAGCAGATTGTCAGCCGTAGATTCCGTTAGCTTTGCTAAGCTAATGATGTTCGGCGCGTTGCGCCGACGAGTCTCTACCTGTTCCCGTCAAGCTTTTGCTACTGGTCGTGGAGGTGGACCTGTTATGTCGATTGATCCCCGCGAGGAGCGGCTCGCACGCCGCATCGCTGATTTACACGCCAATGATCCCCAGTTCGTCGCAGCGCTGCCCAACGAGGCGGTCACCGAGGCGCTCGACCAACCGGACCTGCGGCTGCCCCAGATCCTGCGGACGGTGCTCGAGGGTTACGCCGACCGTCCCGCGCTCGGCCAACGTGCCGTGCGGTTCGACGAAGATCCGAAGACCGGCCGGGTTACGCCTGACCTGCTGCCAAGCTTCGACACCATCACATACCGCGAGCTGGGGGAGCGTATCGACGCGATCGCCAGCGCCCTCGCGGATAGCGCGGTGCGGCCCGGCGATCGCGTCTGCATCCTCGGCTTCACCAGCGTCGACTACACGACCCTCGATATGGCGCTGGTCCAGGTGGGCGCGGTGTGTGTGCCGCTGCAGACCAGCGCGCCGGTCGCGCAGCTGCGTCCGATCATCGCGGAGACCGAGCCGCGGGTAATCGCCTCGAGTGCCGACTTTCTCGCCGACGCCGTCGAATTGGTGCTGACCGCCGAGTCACCCACGCGGCTGGTCGTCTTCGACTACCAACCCGAGGCGGATGAGCGGCGCGAGGCGTTCGACGCCGCGCGGGCGCGGTTGACCGAGGCGGGCAGCCCGGTCGTGCTCGAAACCTTGGCCGAGGTCATCGACCGCGGAAAGGCGCTGCCCGCAACGGATGTCGTTGCCGACGAGGCCGATCCGTTGACCCTGTTGATCTACACCTCCGGCAGCACCGGCGCGCCCAAGGGCGCCATGTACCCCGAGCGTCTGGTCGCCAACTTCTGGCGCAAGTCGACCAAGGAGGCATGGGGACAGGGCAGCCCCGACCCGGCGATCACGCTCAACTTCATGCCGATGAGCCATCTCATGGGCCGCGGCATGCTGTATTGGACGCTCGCCAGCGGCGGCACGGCCTACTTCGCGGCCAGGAGCGATCTGTCGACCCTGCTGGACGATCTCGCGCTGGTGCGGCCGACTCAGCTGAACTTCGTGCCGCGGATCTGGGACATGCTGTTCCAGGAGTTCCACAGCGAGCTGGATCGGCGCTCCGCCGACGGCGGCGACCGGGCGGCCCTCGAAGCCGAGGTGATGGTGGAGCAGCGCCGAACGCTGCTCGGCGGCCGGTACGTCACGGCACTCACCGGCTCCGCGCCGATCTCGCCGGAGATGAGGACGTTCGTCGAGTCCTACCTCGACCTGCATCTGGTGGAGGGTTACGGCTCGACCGAGTCCGGGGCCGTATTCATCGACGGACAGGTGCGGCGTCCACCGGTCATCGACTACAAGCTGATCGACGTGCCGGACCTGGGCTACTTCCGCACTGACCGGCCGCATCCCCGGGGTGAGCTGCTCGTCCGATCGAAAGATCTGTTCCCCGGTTACTACAAACGGCCGGAGGTCACCGAGTCGGTCTTCGACGAGGACGGTTACTACCGGACCGGCGATGTGGTGGCCGAGACCGGGCCCGATCAACTCGTCTACCTCGACCGGCGCAACAACGTGCAGAAGCTGTCGCAGGGCGAGTTCGTCACCGTCTCGACGCTGGAGGCGGTGTTCGACAACAGCCCGCTGGTCGAGCAGATCTACCTGTACGGCAACAGCGCTCGCGCCTACCTGCTCGCGGTCGTGGTGCCTACCGCGGACGTCCTCGCGCGCAACGGTGACGATATCGCCGCACTGAAGTCGCTGATCGGTGACTCGCTACAGCAGGTCGCCAAGACGGCCGAACTGCAGTCCTATGAGATCCCGCGTGACTTCCTCATCGAGACAACACCTTTCACGCTCGAGAACGGCCTGCTGACCGGCATCCGCAAGCTAGCGCGGCCGAAGCTCAAGGAGCACTACGGCGAGCGTCTGGAACAGCTCTACCTCGAGCTGGCCGAAGGACAGGTCAACGAGCTGCGTGCGCTGCGCCGCGACGGCGCGGATCGCCCGGTGCTCGAGACGGTCAGCCGCGCCGCCGGTGCGCTGCTGAGCGCTTCGGCCGCCGATCGGCGACCCGACGCGCACTTCACCGATCTCGGTGGAGACTCGTTGTCCGCGTTGACCTTCGCCAACCTGCTGCACGAGATCTTCGATGTCGACGTGCCGGTTGGCGTCATCGTCAGCCCGGCGACCGATCTCCAGGCCATCGCCGACTACATCGAGGCGGAGCGGACCACCGGCTCGAAACGGCCGACCTTCGCGACGGTGCACGGCCGCCACGCCAGCGAGGTGCTCGCCGGCGATCTCACCCTGGACAAGTTCATCGATGCCGAAACATTGGCCGCCGCTGCCACATTGCCGCGCCCGAGCGCCGAGGTACGGACCGTCCTGTTGACCGGCGCGAGCGGTTTCCTCGGCCGCTACCTGGCGCTGGAATGGCTCGAACGGTTGGCCCTGGTCGGCGGCACGCTGATCTGCCTGGTCCGGGCCAAGGACGACGCCGCCGCGCGCGCCAGGTTGGACAAGATCTTCGACAGCGGTGATCCGGAGTTGTTGCGGCACTACCGAAGTCTGGCCGCGGCGCATCTGCAGGTCATCGCCGGTGACAAGGGCGAGCCGAACCTCGGTCTTGATCAGGACACGTGGCAGCGGTTGGCCGATACGGTCGACGTGATCGTCGATCCGGCGGCTCTGGTCAATCACGTGCTGCCCTACAGCCAGCTGTTCGGGCCGAACGCGTTGGGCACCGCGGAGCTGATCCGCATCGCGCTCACCACGAAGCTGAAGCCGTTCACCTATGTGTCGACCATCGGCGTCGGCGCGCAGATCGAACCGTCGTCGTTCACCGAGGACGCCGATATCCGCGTCATCAGCCCGGCCCGCAAAGTCGACGAGAGCTACGCCAACGGCTACTCGAACAGCAAGTGGGCCGGGGAGGTGCTGCTGCGGGAGGCCAACGACCTGTGCGGCCTTCCGGTGGCCGTCTTCCGCTGCGACATGATCCTGGTGAGCAGCCGCTACGAAGGGCAACTCAACCTGCCGGACATGTTCACCCGGATGATGCTGAGCGTGGTGGCGTCCGGCATCGCGCCGTACTCGTTCTACGAGACCGACGCGGACGGTAACCGGCAGCGGGCGCACTACGACGGGTTGCCCGTCGACTTCATCGCCGAGGCGATATCCACCCTCGGCGAGCAGGCGGTGGACGGGTTCAACACCTATCACGTGATGAACCCGTATGACGACGGCATCGGGCTCGACGAGTACATCGACTGGCTGGTCGACGCCGGGTACTCGATCCAGCGGATCGCCGAGTACGACGCCTGGTTGCGGCGGTTCGAGACGGCGTTGCGCGCGCTGCCGGAACAGCAGCGTCAGCGTTCGCTGCTGCCGCTACTGCACAACTATCAGCGCCCGGAGCAGCCGATCCGCGGGTCGTTTGCGCCAACCGAGCGGTTCCGTGCGGCGGTGCAGGACGCGAAAGTCGGTCCGGACAAAGACATTCCGCATGTCACGGCGCCGATCATCGTCAAGTACATCACCAACCTGCAGTTGCTCGGCCTGCTCTGACCGGTGCGGCGCCACGCTCAGCGGCGTGGCGCCGTCAGGTGGGCCAGGCGGGCGTGGTGTGCGCGGCGCGGGCGGTCCAGCGCCCGTCGTAGCGGACTTCGACGGGGTGGGCGAAGGCGGCGGTGACGTTGTCGGTGGTGAGGATCTCTCGAGCCGGGCCCGCGGCGACGGTGTTGCCGTCGGCGATGAGCAGCGCATGCGTGGTGGTGCTCGGGAGTTCCTCGAGATGATGGGTGACCAGGACCGACGCGACCTCGGGGTGGGTGTCGCCGAGGGTGTCGATGGTTTCCAGGAGTTGTTCGCGTGCGGCGAGATCCAGGCCGGTCGAGGGTTCGTCGAACAGCAGCAGCCGGGGTTCGGCGATGAGGGCGCGGGCGATCAGCGTGCGGCCGCGCTCGCCCTGGGACAGGGTCGGCCAGACGTTGTCGGCCTTGCCGGTGAGGCCGATCGTGTCGATCATCGCGTCCGCGCGGACGAGCTCGTCCGAGGTGGGCGTCCAGCGCATCGGCGTGTCGATGGTCGCGGTGAGACCGGTCAGCACGACCTCGCGGATCGTCAGCGGATAGCGCAGCGGGTGCCGCGGATTCACGTGGCCGATCGAGTGGCGCAGGCGTTGCAGCTCGACGCGGCCGAGCTGTTCGCCGAGCACCCGAACCGCGCCCGTGGTGGGAAAGGTGACGGCGCCGCAGAAACCGAGCAGGGTGCTCTTGCCCGCGCCGTTCGGCCCGAGCAGCGCCCAGTGTTCGCCAGCGCGCACGGTCAGCGAGATGCCGTTGATGATCTTCTTGCCCTCGCGGCGGAACGTCACGTCCGTCAGTTCGAGCACCGGAGCTCCGGTCACGTGAATGCCTCCTTCAATGTCGTCAGATGGGAGCGGCTGAGTTCCGCTGCGGCCGTGGCATTTCGGGCGACGATCGCCTCGACGAGACGTTCGTGCGCGGCATGGTCGGCTTGCTCGGACGGGACCGGGTGGATCACCAGCATGTCGATCATCGCCAGGCGCAGCCGGGGCAGGAAGGTGTCGAACAGCTGGACGAGCACCTCGTTGTGCGCGGCGACCAGCACCGAGCGGTGGAATGCCATGTCCGCGTCGACGTGCTCGGCCACCGGCTCGCCGTTCGCCTCGCGCGCGGCCAGGGTGGCGCGCATGATGCGCAGGTCGGCGCGGGTGCGGCGGTGCGCGGCGAGCGCGGCCGCCTCGGCCTCGATGGCGATGCGCGCCTCGATCACCGAGGCGATGGTGGCGCGGCGCAGCACCACGTCCCAGTCGTCCTTCGCGTCCAGCGCGGTGACGAACACGCCCGCGCCCTGACGGCTGTCGAGCACGCCCTTGCCCGCCAGTTCGCGGATCGCCTCGCGCAGTGTCGAACGCCCGACGCCGAGCTGCGCGGCAAGCGTCGTCTCGCCCGGAAGCCGGTGTCCGAGCGGCCATTCGCCCGCTTTGACGCGCATCATCAACAGCTCTGCCGCTTGTGCGGCCAGCGGGTGCCGCC
This sequence comes from Nocardia sp. NBC_01499, assembly GCF_045040275.1. Classification (NCBI taxonomy): domain Bacteria; kingdom Bacillati; phylum Actinomycetota; class Actinomycetes; order Mycobacteriales; family Nocardiaceae; genus Nocardia; species Nocardia sp. NBC_01499. The sequence goes on from NZ_CP109426.1 coordinate 10,260,007, forward strand.
GTACCTGCGAAACCATCGCAACCTCTCTACTTGTCTGAGGAGTTGTGTATAGTCTAGCCATCATGCGCACCATGCTTCTGCTTAGCCGCCACGGCGGGGCCTGACCGACCGGCCCCCCGCCGTGGGGCTTCGTCGTGGCCGGTCACCTCTGTTTCGTGACTGCCAGAAAGCAGACCCATGTCTTTCCCGACGATCAACACACCCGCCGGTGCGATTCCCGATGACGCACCCGCATGGAATCCGCAGCGGCACTCCCAGATGCCTTCGCACCGCTACCGATCCGTCTACGACCGGGTGGAAGTGCCACTCGCCCAGCGTGATTGGCCGAACGCGCGGATTACCGAGGCACCACTGTGGGTTCCGGTCGACCTGCGCGACGGCAACCAGGCACTCGCCGAACCCATGGACCCCGAGCGCAAACGCCGCTTCTTCGCATTGATGGTCGCCATGGGCTACAAGGAGATCGAGGTCGGCTATCCGTCCGCCTCGCAGACCGACTTCGACTTCGTCCGGCTGCTCGCCGACAGCGGCCTCGTGCCCGACGACGTCGCCATCGTCGTATTCACCCCCGCCAGAACCGATCTCATCGAACGTACCGTCGAATCGGTGCGCGGCCTGCGCAATGTCGTCATCCACATGTACACCGCGACCGCACCCGCCTGGCGAAACACGGTGCTCGGCAAGGACCGTGCCGCGCTGCGCGAGCTGATCCTGGCCGGTGGTCGCGACGTGCTCGAGCTCACCGCTGACCTGCCGAACGTGCGGTTCCAGTTCTCGCCCGAGGTGTTCAACTTGACCGAGCCCGACTACGTGCTCGACCTGTGCGACCGGATGACGACGCTGTGGGACGCCACCCCGCAACGTCCGGTGATCCTGAATCTGCCTGCGACAGTGGAGGTCGCCACCCCTAACGTCTACGCGGACCAGATCGAATACATGCACCGCAACCTCGCTCGCCGCGATAGCGTCATCCTGTCCGTGCACCCGCACAACGATCGAGGCACCGGCATCGCCTGCGCCGAACTGGCGGTGCTCGCTGGCGCGCAACGCGTCGAGGGCTGCCTGTTCGGCAACGGCGAACGCACCGGCAATGTGGACATTGCCACCCTGGCGCTGAATCTGCATGCGCAGGGGGTGGATCCGATGATCGACTTCGCTGATATCGACGAGATCCGCCGGACCGTCGAATACTGCACCCGCATGCCGGTGCACGAACGGCACCCGTACGTGGGCGATCTCGTGCATACCGCGTTCTCCGGCACCCACCAGGACGCGATCAACAAGGGCATGGTCGCGCATCGAGCACGGGCGGCGCGGACGGGAATCCCGGAACGCCAACTGGATTGGCAGGTGCCGTATCTGCCGATCGACCCGGCCGACATCGGCCGCAGCTACGACGCCGTCATCCGGGTCAATTCGCAGTCGGGTAAGGGCGGCATCGCCTACCTGCTGAAGACGGAGTTCGGCATCGACCTGCCCCGGCACCGGCAGATCGACTTCGCCAGACACGTGCAGGCACACACCGACGCTACGGGTCGCGAGATCACCGCGGTCGAGCTGCGCGATCTGTTCGACACCGTCTATCCGACGGTCCGGACGTCCTGACACGGCATGTTCGGGCAAAACGCCGGGTTATGCGGGGCGTCCGTGCGAAGGTAATCGGCGTGGCGCGGTACGTGACAGGAAACCTCCCCGCCGAAGTGACCAGCTTCGTCGGGCGAGGCAGCGAAGTCGCCGCCGCCAGGAAACTGCTGTCGAGCACCCGATTACTCACCCTGACCGGGCCGGGCGGGGTCGGCAAGACCCGGCTGGCCCGGCGGGTGGCCGACACGGTGCGGCGGGCCTTTCCCGACGGTGTGTGGCTGGTCGAGGTAGCCCACGTCAACGACGGCGAACTGGTGGCGCTGAGCGTCGCGCAAGCGCTCGGCCTGCGCGACGACACCAGCGCCCCGCTGGACAGCCTCACCGAGTACCTCGGCGGCAAAAACCTGCTCCTGGTCCTCGACAACTGCGAACACCTCATCGACGCTTGCGCCGAACTCGTCGATCGGCTGATCGCCAGCACGCCCGACATGCGCGTGCTGGCGACCAGCCGAGAGCCGCTCGGCGTGGTGGGGGAGCAGGTGCTACCCGTCGCGCCGCTGCCGGTGCCCCAAATAGCCGAGGACTCCGGCGAAGTCGACGCGGCCGACAACCCGGCCCTGCGGCTGCTGATCGACCGCGCCACCGCGGCCAATCCCGAATTCCAGGTCACCGCAGCCAATCTCGGCACGCTCGCGGCGATTTGCCTTCGACTGGAAGGCATTCCGCTGGCACTGGAGCTCGCGGCGTTGCGGCTGCGGGCGTTCACCCCCGCCCAGGTGCTCGAACGCCTCGACGACACCATGCGCCTGCTCACCACCGGCCTGCGCACCGCACCACAACGACAGCAGACACTCGAGGCGGCCATTCGCTGGAGTTACGACCTGTGTACCTCGAACGAACAACTCCTGTGGGAGCAGCTGGCGGTGTTCGCGGGCGGCTTCGACCTGACGGCCGCCGAGGCGGTGTGCGTGCTCGACCCGCCCGGCGCGCTGCTCGACGCGCTCACCGGCCTGGTCGACAAGTCCGTGCTGAGCCATCGCAACGACAGCGACGGCACCGGCCGCTACACCATGCTCGAGCCGCTGCGGCAGTTCGCGCTGGCGCGGCTCACGGCACACGGCGACGAGTACGCGGTCCGAATTCGGCACCGCGACCACTACTATCGGGTCGCGCAGCGGGGACGTGTCGAATACTGGGGTGACGCGGACGTCATCTGGTTCCGCGACGTCACCCGCGAACACGCGAATATGCGTGCGGCACTGCAGTTCGCGCTCGCCGACCCGGCCGGTGCGCACCGAGGGCTCCAGATCGCCAGCGAGCTGCGGCCGTTCTGGGAGCACTACCGGTTCTTCCTCGAGGGCTACCGCTGGCTGATGGACGCGCTCGGCAAGGATCTCGCGCACACCACCGACCGGGCGCGGGCGCTGGCCGCCGCGTCGGTTATCGCCGCCATGCTCTCGGACACCGTGTCGGCGCACGAGTTCTTGCGCGAATGTGTGGCGATAGCAACGGAATTGGCCGCCGAGGAGGTGTTGGTCGAGGCGCTGCTGCTGTCGTCTGTGCTTGCGTTCGCCGAGGCGGACCCGATGCGCGCACTCGAGATCGCCGAGAGCGCCGCCGTGCGGGCTCGTGCGTGTGGGCACCACGGCACCGAGATGGAATGTCTCGCGTTCGGGTATGTGTGCGCGATGGTGCTGGAGGATGAGCGTGCGGGCACGCTGGCGGAGCAGTTCATGGCCAAGTCGGTGGAACACGGTTCGCATCTGCTCGGTGGCCTGGCGTCGTGGGCGGTCGGGACGAACCATTGGCGAAACGGCAACGAGGACAAGGCGATCGAGGATCTGCGCCGCGCGGTCGAGCTATTGCGGTTGTTCGATCGGTGCGTGTGGACGGCGTCCGCGTTCGACGGGCTCGCCTGGGCGGCGGCCGCCGGCGGTGATCAGCGTCGAGCCGCACGGTTGATGGGGGCCGCGACGACGGTGCGGCGCGGCAGCACGCAGCGTCTCGCGCACGCCATGACCGACGCGGTCGGCGAGAAGGTCCGGCTGCAAGTGCTTAATGCAATGGGGGACAAGGACTTTAGTTCCGCGTACGGCAGCGGCGTCGCGCTCACACTGGATGAGGCGGTGCACTACGCCCTCGGCGTCGAACAGCCTGCCGCGCCGCCGCCGAAAACCGTTGCCGACGAACAGCTCACGCGCCGCGAGAAGGACGTGGCGCGACTGGTCGCCGCCGGCTACAGCAACAAACGCGTCGCCGCCGAACTGGTCATCTCGATTCGCACCGCGGAAAGCCACGTCGACCACATTCTCACCAAGCTCGGCTTCGAATCACGAGCGCAGGTCGCGGCATGGGTCAGTGAACACGGCCTCTGATCGGGTCAGTCGCCGGTAGCGCCATCGATGCGTTCGCGGAGCAGGTCGGCGTGGCCGTTGTGCCTGGCATACTCCTCGATCATGTGCATGTAGACCCACCGGAGGTTGTACTCCAGTTCGGGTCGCCGCGGATGCCGGAAGATGTGGTCGAGCGGCAGGTCGGCCACCGCCGCGTCGGCCAGTTCGATCTCGCGCCGGAATGTCGCGAAATCGGTTGCGGCGTCGGCCTGTTCGGTGTCGTCGAAGTCGCCGTCCAGGTTGTCTTCACTGCAGTAGATGTACTCGATGTCTTCGGCCGCGGCGGCGAGGCGGAACCAGCCGCGCTCCACCTCGGTCATGTGCCGGACCATGCCGTGCAGCGACATCGTCGACGGTTCGACCGAACGCTGCTTGAGCTGCTTCGCATCGAGCCCCGCGCATTTCACCAGCAGCGTGTCACGGTGATAGTCGAGCCAGCTCTGCCGCATCGGCCGTTCGTCGCTGATCTGCGGCGGTCTGGTTCGGGTGCGGTCGGGCGCGCTCCAGTTCACCCGGTTGACTGTAACGCGACCAGGTCATTCGGAGCGCGCGATTATTGTCCCGACTAGGCGGTGCGGGTGAACCGCCGCGCCTTGTCGCCGTTCAGCTTTCCAGCGGGCAGCGTGCGCCCGCACAACACCAGCAATAGGTCCTGCGCGGCGCCGGACACGACCTCGCCTGACCCGTAACTCCAGTCCAGATCGTCGGCGCGTAGCTCGACTCCCTCGAGATCGACCCCGAAGAACTTGACGCTCTTCGGGTTGATGGCGTCGAGCACCAGGCGCAGCCGATCTTCCGGCACCTTTCGGTCAAGCCCCAGGCCGACCGTGATATCCAAACCGTGGATGACATCGTGACTCAACGCCCCCTCGAACCCACCACCCGGCGGCTTCCACGGATGAGCGACGTTGTCCCACAGCGACTTCAACAGATCCTCCGCCGTCAGCTCGGCAGCATCGTTGCGCGCCGTCCGATCGGCCATCCGATTGAAACTCCCCACCGCCCGCACCATCTCCAGCGCGAACCGCGCCCCCGACAACCGAAACGGCATCGTCATATGCGCGACCACCTCACGCACCCGCCACCCCCGACACAGCGTCGCCGCATCCCAACTCTCGGCGTCCAACCCAGCCAATAGCTCAGCAAGATCGGTCCGCTCACCCGTAATCGCTCTACGCACCTCGGTATCGGTCATAGTGTCGCCTCCGCCCGCGATCATCCCGCTCCCCGCGCCGGGGCGCCACCCAATCGGGCCATTTGGTGGAGACCGGCCGCAATCTGCATGATGGGCTCGACATCGGCACGGCTACGAACGCGCCGTGGTTACACTTTCTGCCAGTGACTCTCGGTGCGTAGCCGGGGCTGTGAACGGTGCCTGCGGTGACGGCCCCGCTGCCCGGCGCGGGAGAACCGATCGGCCTTCATCCCGTGCAGCTTCCCGTCGGGCAGGATGCGTCCGCACAGGACCAGCAGTAGGTCTTGGGCGGCGCCGGAGAGGATCTCGCCGGAACCGTAGGTCCAGTCGAGATCCTCTGCGCACAACTGGATTCCGTCGAGGTCGACCCCGAAGAACTTGACGCACTGGGGTTTTACGGCGTCCAGCACGCGGCGCAGTCGGTCCTCGGGGACGTTTCGGTCGAGCCCGAGGGCGACGGTGATGTCAAGGCCGTGGATGACGTCATGGCTCAACGCGTGCTCGAAGCCGCCACCCGGCGGTGTCCAGGGGTGAGCGACGTTGTCCCACAGTGACTTCAGCAGATCCTCGGGGGTGAACCTGGCCGCGTCCTGCCGGGCGGCATGATCGGCCATTCGGTTGAAATCCCCTGCCGCCCGCAGCACTTCGAGTGCGAAGCGGGCTTCGGAGAGGCGGAAGGGCAGGGTGATGTGCGCGACGACCTCGCGCACCCGCCAGCCGCGGCACAGCGTCGGCGCGTCCCAGCTTTTGGCATCGAGGCCCGTCAGTATTTCGGCGAGATCGGTCCGCTCCGCCGTGATCGCCGCATGCACCGCGCTATCCGTCATCGTCGCTCCTCGCCGTGATCCCCCACGTTCTGAGATGCCACACGCCCGGGAGGTGCCCGGAACGGGCCGCTGCCGCGGACTTACTTCGGATTTTGTCGGGAAAGTCCCGTCCGGCGATGCTATGCCTAAAACTGGACGGTATGGCGCAGAGTGGGTTCTCGCCGTTTCACAACGGCGTGTCGCGCTGGCTAGGCAGGGGTGAGGAAGGTGCCCGCGTGCAGGGTGGTGCCGAAACCGGGGGCGAAGGTGCCGTACTCGTAGACGAGATGGCCGCCCACCAGGGTGGCGGCGACGGCCTGGTCATTGCGGTTGACCATCCGGTCGAGCCCCGCGATGCCGGGGAACGGCGTTTCGGCGTACTCGGCGCTGGAACCGTCGAAGCCCGCCGGGTCGATGACGGCGATATCGGCGCGGGCGCCCTCGCACAGGCGGCCGTCGTCAAGGCCGTACCAATCGGCCAGCTCGCCGGTGAGCCGGTGCACCGCCGCCTCGATCGGCATGAACTTGCGCTGATGCGCCCGCTCCAGCATGCGAATACCGAAGTTGTAGAAGGCCATATTGCGCAGGTGCGCACCGGAATCGGCGAATCCGACCTGGACATTGGGCGAGCGTTGCAGCCGGTCGAGCACGTCGTCGCGATCGTTGGCGATCACGGTGCGCCAGCGCAGTTTCGCGCCGTGTGCGACGGCGAGGTCGAGCAGCGCGTCGGCCGGGTGGATGCCGCGCTCGTCGGCCACCTCGCCGAACGACTTGCCGACCACCTCGGCCTCCGGGCAGGACACGATCTGCGCGTCGTACAGATCCCGATGCCACACCCGAGGACCGTACTTCTTGGCGAGATCCTTGCGGAACTGCCTGCGATAGGACTCGTCGGCGAGCAACTCGCCGCGCTTCATCACGTCGCGGATGTTCAGCGCCGCGACACCGGAGCCGAACTCCTCGAAGACGACCAGATCGACGCCGTCGGCATAGACCTCGAACGGCACCGGCAGGTGCTGCCACCGAAACTCGGCCCCGCCAACGGTGTTCGCGATCCACGCCGCCGCGGTCGCGGCGCGCGCCGTCGTGCGATCGGCCTTCACGTCCATGCCCGCGATCAGGGTTGTCTTGAGCGGCTTGCGGAATCGGCCAGCGCTCTGCGCGAAGTAGCGCGCGATCTCCAGCCGGGAGGTGAGGTTCGGTGTGCTCTGATGGATCCGATCGCGGTGCCGCAGAATCTTGTTCAGCGCCGCGTATTCGTGCCAGCTGGCGTAGGTCGACGGCAGCCGCCTGGTCGGAAAGCGCACACCCTCCAGCTTCGAGAACGAGCTGCGGATGGTGGACAGGCCGAGGAATCCGGCATCGAGCGCGTCGGTGAGCATCTGCCGCATGCGATTCAGCTCATCGCCGGTCGGTGTCGCCTGCGGGTCCACCGCGCGACCGAGCCCCATGACGGCGACGCGAATATCCGAATGACCAAGTAGCGCGGCGACATTCGCGCCGAGCGGACGCGACGCGAGCGACTCGACATAGGCGCGCGGGCCGTCCCAGGTCTTGTGCTCCTTGACCGCCGAATGCACCGCATCCCAGGGCAGCGCCTCCACCCTGGCGAACATATCCGCGCAATCGTCGGCGCCGGAATACACCGTGGACAGCGAGCAATTCCCGATCACCACCGACGTGACCCCGTGCCGCACCGACTCGCCGAGCCCGGGATTGCCGAGCACTTCCGCGTCGTAATGGGTGTGCACGTCGAGCATGCCCGGAATGACCCATTTGCCGGTCGCGTCGACGTTCCGCACGCCATCGGGCAGTGACTCGCTGATCGTGACCACTTTGCCGTCTTTGACGCCGACATCCGCGATACGCGGTGGCGATCCCGCGCCGTCGAAGGCCGACCCGCCGCGAATCACCACGTCGTACTGCGTCATCTGCGCCACTCCATGTCTGACGGTATCTGGTACTACCGGTATTGCGTACATCGTCGCACGGACAGCCACCCGAGGCCATCCCCGCCGACGCCGGTCGCTACCTGCTTGCCACCCGGTTCACTCGTGACCTCGCCGCCGCCGTCGACGCCGTGGTGCCGGAGTAGCTATCCCCGCACCGGATCGGCCGTAGAGATCTCCTTGCGCCCGTTGATATTCCGCACGGATGCGGCGACCGATCGCGGGTTCGCTCGGGACGGGGACCTCGGCGGCGGTGCGGGCGGGCCAGGTCGGTGGTTGCGCCGCGCCGCTCAGCGCCCAGGCAGCCTGACGGGCCGCGCCGAGCGCGACGTACTCGATCGGCTGGGGAACGGTGACCGGGACGCCGAAGATCTGCGCGGCGATCTCGGCGACCAGCGGCGAACGCGCGGCCCCTCCGATCAACAACACGCGACGCACCCCCGTACCTCGCGCGCGGAGATGGTCGAGCGCCTCGGCCATGTTGCAGAGCATGCCCTCGAAGGCAGCGCGGGCAAAGTGGCTGGGGCGCATGGTCTCTGGACGCAGACCGTGCAGGCTCCCGGTGGCGTGCGGCAGGTTCGGGGTGCGCTCGCCGGACAGATAGGGGAGCAGGACGAGTCCTTCGGCGCCCGGCGGTGCCTGCGCGGCAAGCGATTCGAGCGCGGCGAGCTCGACACCGAGCAAATCGGCGGCGTATCCGAGGACGCGTGCGGCATTGAGGGTGCACACCAGCGGAAGGAATGCCCCTGTCGCGTCGGCGAATCCGGCCACCGCGCCGGTCGCATCGGCGCTCGGCGCGGCGGCGCGGGCGAAGACGGTGCCGCTGGTGCCGAGCGAAACCACCACATCGCCATCGCCGATGCCGAGACCCAGTGCGGCACCGGCATTGTCACCGGTCCCCGCCGCGACGAGCACCCCGGACGGGGTGCGCCCCGCGGCCTCGGACGGCGCGAGCACCCGGGGCAACTCGGGCGTCCGGCCGCGAAAGCCAAGGGCGAGTAGATCTTTGCGATAGTCACAGTCGGCCGGTGACCAGTAGCCGGTACCCGAGGCGTCGCCGCGATCGGTGGTCGGTTCGACCGAGGGGCCGCCGCGCAGCCGCCAGGTCAGGTAGTCGTGCGGCAGCATGATCCGCGCGGTGCGGTCGGCGAGGTCCGGCTCGTGATCGGCCAGCCAGCGCAGCTTGGTCACGGTGAACGCCGCGAGCGGGACACTGCCGACGGCATCGGCCCAAGCCTGCGGGCCACCGAGTTCGGCGATCAGTTCGTCGGCCGCAGCGGCGGAGCGGACGTCGTTCCACAGCAGCGCGTCGCGCACCGGCCGCCCCTCGGCGTCGAGCGCGACCAAGCCGTGCTGCTGACCCGCCACCGCTATGGCGTCCACATGCTCGAGCAAACCAGCGCCCGCCGTGCACAACGCGTCCCACCAGGCCTGCGGCGCGACCTCGGTGCCGTCCGGATGCGGTGCGTGCGCCTGGTGCAATATCTCGCCGGTCGCCGCATCGCAGATCACCACTTTGCAGGACTGGGTGGAGCTGTCCACCCCGGCCACCGTCGCCGCGCACATAGCTCCACCTTGCACCCGAAACGCCTCCGCACGGCGCATTTCGGGTTTTCGACCGCCGGATCGGGCACACTGGCCCGGTGACTGACGATCCGGACCGACCTGCCGACGTGCACGTCCGGACCGGTGACGGAACACCGGTGCCGGAGCTGACCGACGATGTGCTCACCGAGCTGTTCGATGAGCCACCCGATCCGGAATGCCCGTTCATCGTGATCAACCGCGGCGATGACGCGTACATCCAGACCCGTCTGCTGCCCGACGGCGTCTACGAGATCGAGCATCGCGCGGCCGGGTCCGACGAGCATTTCCAGGTGTACACCCCCGACGCCCGCCTGGTCCGTGACGTCATGTTCGCGTGGGTCGACGAAAACCCCTGGTGGTGCGACGCCGTCGCCTGGTACCGGGTCGACCCGGCCGTCGCCGAGGTGCAGTCCGTGCTCCGCGATTTCGAGAGTCTGCTCGGCGGCATGTCGGTGTTGGACGGCATCGAGGCAACCATGGACGACGCGATGGCCCGCGCCGACGCGCTGCTCGCGCTGGATATCGACGAGTTGACGGCAGCGCCCGAGTTGGCGGCCGAGCCCGACGAATTACCCTGACGCTACGGCCTGATACCACCACGCGGTGGTGGCGATGTCCGCGTTCTCCAGTGGCAGATAGGTTTGCGGGTCCTGCCAGCCGAGCGCCTGCACGGTGACGCGCAGCGCGCTGTCGAAGCAGATGGGGTCGCGCACATGCCACCGATACATGCCGAATTGCTGCTGCGGCTGGTAGGCCTGATCGGGCGGTATCACCTGGACCAGTCCAAGATACGGCGTGGAATACTGGCGAAACGTCCCGTCGATATCGAAATTCCACGCGCCGCCGAAGTAGTCCTCGGTGCCCGTGCCGCAGATGGTGGGGAAGTCGGTGTCGCCGTCGAGATAGAACTTGAATTCGCCCTCGCCCCACCAGCCGGAGGCATTGGGCTGCATCGCGAGGTAGGTACCGACATAACGCCCCGGGCCCGGCACGGCGTCGACGATCGTGTGGATGGCCGGGCTACCCAGTGGGTTGTTGCGCGACCACCGGGTGTGCAGGTATCCGGCGGCGTCCGGCACGTCCTCCTCGGTGTAGGTGACCTGGTAGTACACCGGAACCGTATGACCGGAGTTGTTTTCCAGCGTGATCCTGGCGTGCCCGCGAAAAGGCATGGGCCAGTAGCTGTTCAAGCCGCCCGCCGGATTGACGACGACCATCTCCGAGTCGACCAGGGCCAGTTGGTCCCAACCGTTACAGAAGAAGTCGCCCAGCGGCATCTCGATCGCGGGCTCGGCAGCGTCGTCCCAGTACACCCGCAGCGTCTGCGCCCGCAGCGTGGTGCGGTCGGTCGTCAGCCAAAAGTGCCGTAGCACGCCGGGGCCGGAAATGTCTGCGAGGGTAGCGGTTTCGCCGTCCGCCACCAAGATCGAGGGCGATATCTTCCACCCGACACCGAGGAATCGCGCCGCGTTCGCGCCGGTGCCGGTGGTCGCGCGACCACCCGCGCCCGGCGCGCCCGTCGGATTCTCGGCGCTGATCGACCGAGTGCGCGTGTTGTCCAGCTGCCATAGGTCCGGAGTCACAAGCCTGGCCATCCATATCGACTAGGAGTTGGCGCGAGTCCCGCCATCCGGGTACTCGCCCCTGGAGTCGCCGTGACGATCGCGCCGTTCGGATCGAACGGCATCTGCTCGGCCACTTCGCGACGGATCTTTTCCATATCCATCCATTTTATGTTCTGGACCAGCTCTTCGAGTGCTTCCGGCTCGAGGTATCCCGCCTCGTTATAAACCAGCAGGCCTTCGCGATACGCCATCAGCGTCGGGTACGCGCTGACCTCCGCCGCCTCCTTCAGCGCCTCCTCCGCCACGGCGTCGACGGTGCCGTGCACGACGTCGGGGTGCCGCTCGGCCGAGAATTCGTAGACCGGCGCGAAACGTGTACACCATCCGCACCAGTCCGCCCAGTAATCGACGAGCACGATGGGGTTGCGGGTGATGATGGCTTCGAAGTTGTGCGGGTTCAGGGCGACAGTGGGCATGAGATCCTCGTATTGATATCGACGGAGCAACCCTGCATCCTCGCATGATCGGCGAGGATCAGGACAGCACCCCCTTGCGTTTTTGCTCGCTCGCGAGGAAATGCGTGATAGCGGTACTGCATTCGTACAGTTCGCGGTACCGCTGATAGTACGAGTCGTATTCTTCGGTGCGTTCAGGATAGGGCTCGACGGTGGCGACAACCGGATTCCAGCCGACGGTGTCGACACCCGCCGCCTCGGCCGCGAGTAAGGCATCGCCGAGGCACGCGCCGATCGTATCGGCGGGCAGTTGTTGCGGCAGCCCGGTCACATCGGAGACGATCTGCGTCCACAGCCCGCCCTTGGTGCCGCCACCGACCGCGACCAGCCGCGCGGCCTGCCCACCGGCCTCGGTCATCGCCGCGAGATTGTGCCGCACCCCGTACGCGATGCCCTCCAACACCGCCCGATACAGCTCGGCGCGGCCGTGTCCGAGGGTCAGGCCCGCGATGATGCCCCTGGCGTCCGGGTCGAACAGGGGAGTGCGTTCTCCGGCGAAATAGGGCAGCACCAGCAGTCCCCGGCTGCCCGCCGGCGCATGCGCGGCCTCCGTGACGAGGTCGGCGAACTCGCCGCCGACCAGGTTGCGCAGCCAGTCGGTCACCGCGCCGGAGGTGGCCATGCCAGCGGCGAGAGTGTATGTGCCAGGCCATGTTCCGCAGGTGCCCCACAGACCGGGGTGCGGGCGCGGGTCGGTCAGCACCTGCACAAGGAACATGGTGGTGCCGTACATGATCATCGCGTCGCCCGGCGCGCGAACGCCGACGCTGGCGGCCTCGGACCAGGCGTCGATGGTGCCGGTGGTGACCGGAAGGCCAACGGGGAGACCGGTACTCGCCGCCGCGTCGGCGGAGACGTGTCCGATCACCTCGGTCGGCCAGGCGAGTTCGGGCAGTCGTAAGCCGGGCGCCACCTGTTCGGCCCAGTCGGTGGCCCATTCGCGGCGCCGCAGGTCGTACATGGGGACGCACTGGCTGGCCGATTGATGGTCGAGCACGTAGCGGCCGGTAAGCCGGTGTACCAGAAAGGAACTCGCCATCAGCAGCATACTGGTGGCCGCGGCGACCTGCGGCTCGTGCCGGGCCAGCCAGCGCAGCTTCGGGCCGACGGCTTGACTGGTGAGCGGCGAACCGGCGCGTTCCAGCACCGCCGGTGCGCCGAATTCGGCGTTGAGTTCGGCGATTTCGGCGGTCGCCCTGGTATCTACGCCGTAGAGGATGGCGGGACGCAGCGGGTGGCCGTTCGCGTCGGCCGGGAGCAGGCACGGGCCGATGCCAGAGACGGCTAGTCCGTCCAGAGTCGCGCCGTCCGCCGCGGCAACGAGGTCGCCGATGATCGCGACGAAGTCCGCCCACCACACCAGTTCCGCATCGTGCTCGACCCAGCCCGGCTGCGGCGTCGAAACACCATGCGCCCGTTCGGATCTAGCGAGAACGGTGCCGTGCTCGTCGGTCAGCACGCCCTTCGAGCTCGAGGTACCGATGTCGACGCCGAGGAACCTCGTCACCGGACGAACTCGTCGAGGGTGACCCCGAGCAGATCACAGGCCGCCCGCAGTGCCGCCCGATGGTCGCCGGGTACCGCGTGAATGTGGTTGGCGCCGAAGCGCGACAGGAAATCCTCGGCGCGGGCATCGAGCCGGGCGAACGCGTGCGGCCATTCCCAGGTGGACTGCTTCATCAGCGCTTCGTTGGTCTGGTCGTCGTAGGTCTCGAACTCGCCGAGCATCAACTGCATTCGATACTCGCCGTCCTTGCGGGTGAGGCGGGCCAGCGTCATGCCGCCCGGTGCGGCGAGGTGATGGACCGAGGCGCCACCGGCGGGGAAGAAGAACACCTCCGGGTACAGGTGCACCTTGGCGAGGTTCTCGGCCGGGTCCGCGCTGCGGGCGGCGAACCACGTCGCGTGCTGGCCGGAGTTGCACAGATCCCAGATGTCGCGGTCGGCGTGATAGTGCCGGACATCCGCGAAAAGCACCGGGGTACCGGCGATCTGCTTGAGCAGCTGCATGGTGAGCGCGCCGTCCATGTCCGCCTCGGTGGCGCACACGTGGGTTTCCTTCGGCCCGTTCCAGTCGTACGGATCGTTGAGGAACGCCTCGGTGATATCCATCGTCGCGAAGTACTGGGTGAGTTCGGGCTGACCCTTGATGCCCGAAAAGTCGAGCCGCCATTCGGCGATCAGTTCACGCACCGCCAGATACGAACGGATCTGGCGCTCCAGGATTTCCGGCGTCAGCTTCGCGCCGTCGTAGTGCACGCCGGCGGCATGCTGTTCCAGCCACTCGCGCGCCGCCTTCGCCTCGCTCGCGTCGGCCAGCTCGGCCCGCCGCACGATCTCCCACTGATCGATCTCCTCGACGTCGATGCCGAAGATCCGTTGCCACTGATCGGTATTGGCGACCGCGGTGTTCATCCCCATCGGTCGTCCGCCGAACCGCCCGAACGTGCTGCCGCGCAAGCTCGCTACCGCCGCGGCCGCGCTCGCCCGCACGCCGATCGCGTCGATGAGCGCGGAATCGTCCGGATCACCCCACAATCGGGCATGCGTGCGACCGATCTGATCCAGCGCGCCACCGGCGGCCAGCATGCCGACCATGCCCGGCTGCACCGGGTCGATATTCGACAGCAGCAGTAGCGGGCCGGGCGTCGCGCCCGCGGCGAGCATCGTGAAATGCGGGAAAGCCCAGACCGCGTAATGGAATACGGTCAAATCGACCTCGGCCGCCGCCACGCCACGCGCCACCGAACTGGCCAGCGCGTTGTCACTGACCGTTTCCGTGCCGCGCACCACCTCATGCCCGGCCCGCGTCAGCGCCGCGACCAAGTGGTCCTCGGTCGTTCTGATGAAGTCCGCGATGCCAGCGTGCACATAGTCGCGACCGTCGGACATGCTGATAACACCGATACGGGCCATGCCGGTCCCTCCGCGCGAATATCCGGTTCGACTCAAGAATTACCAGGCAGAACAGCGCCTTTGGGCGGATTCGCGAAATCGTTCGACCACCACGTCGATGGCGCGCGGTTTGCTAATCTCGCCGGATGGGAACGGACCCGGCGGGGCGGGTCGATGCCGCGACCTCATCGAACAGTCGGCGATACCGCGGCGAGGTGCTCGTAGTCGGCGCCTACTTCGCCGATCTCGTCTTCCAGGGCCTCTCGCGGCCCGTTCGACCCGGTACCGAGGTGTTTGCTCGCGGCTTCGCGATACTGCCGGGCGGCGCGTTCACGCCCGCGATGGCGATGCGCAGGCTCGGGCACGACGTGGTGTGGTCGACCGACTTCGGCACCGATCTGTTCAGCGAGCAGGTGCTGGCCGCGGCCAGCGCGGAAGGTCTCGACGACACCGGCTTTCGCATGCACACGGTGCCGGTACGCAGCGTGACAGCGGCTTTGTCGTCGGCCGAGGACCGGGCGATGGTGAGCTATCAGGACCCGGTCACGCCCTACCCGCTCGCTGTACTGCTGCGGGAATACCGGCCACGACTAGTGATCCTGCCGCAGCTGCAATACGGCGAGGGCGTGCGGGCCGCCCTTCAGGTCGCGCATCGGCT
Organism: Nocardia sp. NBC_01499; assembly: GCF_045040275.1. Taxonomy (NCBI): domain Bacteria; kingdom Bacillati; phylum Actinomycetota; class Actinomycetes; order Mycobacteriales; family Nocardiaceae; genus Nocardia; species Nocardia sp. NBC_01499. The sequence continues at coordinate 10,275,154 of NZ_CP109426.1, forward strand.
CGGCACCCAGGTGTTCATGGACTGCCAGGACGTCCCGTGCACCCTGGATACGCCGACGGTGCGCGAGATCCTCGCCGAGGTGGACTTTTTCGCGCCCAACGCCGATGAGGCACTGCGACTTACCGGCGCGGCCACGCTCGACGCCGCCGTCGATATCCTTGCGGGCCTGGTGGATACGGTCGTTGTCAAGCGGGGCAGCGGCGGAGCCATCGCGGTCCGGGACGGTCTGCGGTGCGAGATCGACGCCGTCCCTGTCGATGTCGTCGACACCACCGCCGCGGGCGACTGCTTCGACGCGGGCTTCCTGCACGCTCACCTGACCGGACATTCGCTGCCCGATTGCCTCGCGACCGCGGTGGCCTGTGGCGCGGCGGCGACCACGGCCCTCGGGTCCAGTGCCGCACCGGACTTGACGGAGTTGCCGCGGTGGCTCGCGAAGGTGCCGGGCGCCCGGACTATCTGAAGTTCGCGCCGATTCCCTGATGCGTGCCTGCTATCGTTGTATGGATGGCAACCGGCGATGGTTCCAAATCTGTTGAGCCGGAAGCCAGTTCATCCGGCAATCGATGTTGCGGTGTCGCTGCGAGCGCCGTCGGCTCCGGCAACATCCTGGTCACCGACCTGGACGGCACCCTGCTCGGCGGCACCGACGCCGATCGGCTGCGGCTGAAGAACGCATTGACCCGTCACCCCGAGGTGACGGTGGTCTTCGCGACGGGCCGCGGGATCGAGTCGATCCGCGACGTGCTGCGTGATCCTCTTGTGCCGCAGCCACGGTGGATCATCGCCGATGTCGGTGCGAGCATCATCGACGGCACGGACCTGACCCCCATGACGGCGTTGGAAACGGCCTTGCGCGCCGACTGGCCCGGCGCCGAACATGTCCGCGCCGCATTACGGCACTTTCCGGCACTGACCTACCAGGACGGTATCGCCCAGGACGGCCGCTGCTCGTTCCACCTGCCGCCCCAGGCCCTGACACGAGAACTGACCGACACTGTCCTGGCACTCGGCTGCTCGTGGCAGTACTCGGCGAACACCTACTTCGACGTGCTGCCCGCGCGAGCGAACAAGGGCAACGCACTCGTCGCGCTCGCCGAATCGCAAGGCTGGGCGCTCGACACGGTCCTGGTCGCTGGCGATTCCGGCAACGACCGTTCGATGTTCGGCCGCGGCGCGCACGGCGTCATCGTCGGCAACGCCGAACGCGCCCTGCTCGACGCGACCCCCACCGCGGACGCGGCGCATCGGCCAGACCGGCCCGGCGCCGCGGGCATCCTCGCCGCGCTACAGGAACTCGGCTGGGTCGAGCCCGACTACCCACTGGTGATCGGATACCACCGCGCACCGATCACCTGGACCGCCGACGGCTGGCGCACCCCGTCGAGCCCCAACGGCATCCTGCCGACCCTGAACAGCGTGTTCACCGGAGACCTGCGCGCGGTATGGGCAACGGGTGTGGTCATCGAACCCCACGAATCCGCCGCCCACCTCGACGATCACGACACCGGCCTTCCACTCGCCTTCCTGCCGCTGACCTCGGCCGAGTGGAGCGGATACTTCCACAAAGCCTGCAAGGAAGCGCTCTGGCCGGTCCTGATGTCGCAACCGCACCGACTGCGCTTCGACCCCGCCGCATGGGCCGCCTACCGCGCGGTGAACATGCGCTTCGCCGACCACATCAGCGTCCGGGCCGCGCCCGGCGCGACGGTGTGGCTGCACGACTACAACCTGTGGCTCGTGCCGGGCCGACTGCGCGAGACACGACCCGACCTGCGACTCGGCCTGTTCCACCACACGCCATTTCCCGAGCCGGACGTGTTCGCCGCCCTGCCGCCCGCCGCCGAGATCCGCGCCTCGCTCGGTGGGCTGGACTGGGCCGGTTTCCACACCGGGGTCTTCGCCGAACGCTTCCTCGGTTCGCTCTCCGACCTCGCGCGACCGCCCCGCGTCGGCGTTCATCCGCTCGGCATCGACCGCCCCGCGATCGAAGAGCTTGCCAGCACCCGCCCGCTCGACCGGCGGAGAACCGTTGGCCCCGTAGTGCTTTCGGTCGAACGCCTGGACTACATCAAAGCGCCCGTGCAGAAGGTCGACGCCATCGCGGAGCTACTCGTCCGCCATCCGGAGTTGCGTGGCGCGCTGCGCTTCCGGCTCGTCTGCCCGCCACCCGAACCCGGCATTGCCGCCTACGACGCGACCAGACAGGCCCTCGAGCGCCGCGTCGACGAGGTCAACCGCGCCTGGGCGTTCGGCGAATGGCAACCCATCGAGTACTTCCCGGCATTCCTGAGCTTCCCCGAGGTCATCGACCACTACCTCGCCGCGGACGTGTTCTGGGTGACCTCACTACAGGACGGCATGAACCTGACCGCGAAGGAATTCATCGCCGCCCAGTGGGCCGTTGGCCGCAGCGGCGCGCTCGTGCTCTCCCGGCATACCGGCGCCGCCGAACAGTTGGCGACCGGAGCCTTGCTGACCGAGCCGAATTCACCGAGCGACCTCGTTGACACGCTGCACCGAGCATTGAATCTTCCTGCCACACAACGCCGGGAACGGATGGCCCGCCTGAGTGAGTCACTCGGACAGCACAATCCGGCCGAATGGGCCGCCGAGATCATCGCCGCCATCCAGCGCGCCAGGCGGTTGTCGGCGCCGGGCCGGGCCGCCTGAATCGACTACTGGGGCACGGCTTTCGGATCGCACGGCGATGGGAAGGTCAGCGGTGCGAGGTACACACCGCCCTGGCCCCAACCCGCGCTGCTGATCCACCAGCTCGTGCCGTCCTGCACCAGTTCGGCCGCGTGGGATCGGATATGGCCCGCCGTGTTGCCGATGTCGAAGGAAAAGGGGTTGTCGCTGAAGAACACATCGGTGCCGACATAGTCCGGGCGTGGTCCGATGAACAGGTACCAGCAGCCATCCTGTTGTACGACGAAGGGGGACTCGGTATTTCCCGCCTCGGTGCCCGTGGTCGGGTCGGTGTAGGCGATGTTCCGGTCGCTCCACTGCAGCAGATCGGTGCTGGTGCGATAGGCGACCACGTGGTTGCCGCCCGTGGGATCGCTTGTCGCGCAGTAGTACATCACCCACTGGTCGCCGACCCTGGTCACCATCGGGTCGCGCGCGTCGTAGCCGTCACGGAACAGCGGGCCGGAAGACGCACGCTCCCAGGTGAACAGGTCGGTCGAGGTGGCCAGGTTGATCTCGACGGCGGTCCGATCGTCGCCGCCTCCGGCATAGAACATGTAGTACTGCCCATTGGCCGCGATCACATGCGGCGCCCACAGATGGGTCTCGCCATAGTCAGGGTCGACCTCGAGCGCGGGCGGCTGCTTGGTCCACGGCCCGAGCAGTTGGTCCGCGGTCGCATGCGCGAACTCGACCTCCTCGAACGGATTCGCGGGTTCGGGGTGCGTGATGCCGAACAGATGCCACTTCCCCTCGGCGTCCTGAACGATCGTGTGATCGTTGATGTACCACGCCTCGGGCTCCCCGACCCCTGGATCGTAGATCAGCGCAAAGGCGCCAGCTCTCACCACTTCGCACATAGCCATACACTCATCATCCTCGCGGCTACGGTTCGCGTTTCAACGCGGCGTATTTCGGCCGGGCCGCCCGGTGTGCGACCTAAGCCGCTTCGGCCATGCTGCGCCGCAGGTAGTCGGCGGTGATCGAGTTCTCGTCCGCCAGCAGCGCGGCGGGCGTGCCAGTGAACACGATCTCGCCGCCGTGCTTGCCGCCGTCCGGGCCGAGGTCGATGACCCAGTCCGCGCGTTTGACCACATCGAGGTCGTGCTCGATGACGATCACCGTGTTACCCGCGTCGACCAGGCGGTCGAGCAGCGCCATCAGCGTGTCGACGTCGGCCATGTGCAGGCCGGTGGTCGGTTCGTCGAGGACGTAGACCCGGCCGCTGCGATGCAGGTGATCGGCCAGCTTGATGCGTTGGCGTTCACCGCCGGACAGCGAGCTGAGCGAACGGCCGAGGGTGAGGTAGCCGAGGCCGACCTCGTTGAGCGAACGCAATGGCGTGCGAATCTTGCTGTCGGCGTTGCCGTCCCAGAAGTCGAGGGCCTGCTCGGCGGTCATATCCAGCACGTCGGCGATGGACGCGCCGCGCACCGTATAGGGGAGCACCTCCGGCCGGAATCGCCTGCCGTGGCAGGTCTGGCACACGGTGGTGATCGGATCCATATACGCCAGATCGGTGAAGATGACGCCGGCGCCACCACATTCGAGGCAGGCGCCCTCGGAGTTGAAGCTGAACAGGCCGGGCTTCACGCCGTGTTCCTTGGCGAACAACTGCCGCAGCGGATCCATGATGCCGATATAGGTGGCGGGACTGGAGCGGCGGGACGCGTGAATCGCCGACTGGCTCACCGCGATCGCGTCCGGATGTGCGGCCAGGAACGCGCCGGAGACCAGCGTGCTCTTGCCCGAACCAGCAACACCGGTGATCGCGGTGAGCACACCGGTCGGGAACCGCGCGGTCACATTCTTCAGGTTGTGCAGATCGACGTCGGTAACGGTCAGCCAGCCGGTCGGCGTGCGGGTCGCCGCCTTGACCGGCTGCACCCGGCGCAGCCGCTCACCGGTCAAAGTGCCCGAGGCGCGCAGCTTTTCGACAGTGCCCTGGAATTCGATCTGCCCGCCGTGCGCGCCCGCGCCGGGGCCCATGTCGACCACCTGGTCGGCGATCGCGATGACATCGGGGGAGTGCTCGACGACCAGCACCGTATTTCCCTTGTCGCGCAACTGGATCAGCAGGCTGTTGAGTCGGCCGACGTCGCGCGGGTGCATGCCGACGCTCGGTTCGTCGAAGATGTAGGTCATGCCGGTCAGGCTCGAACCAAGGTGCCGAACGACTTTGAGCCGCTGCGCCTCGCCACCGGACAGCGACGACGTCTCCCGATCCAGCGACAGATAGCCGAGACCGACCTCCTCGATCCTTCGCAGCCGAGCGACGGCGGCACCGGCGATCACCTCGGCCATCGGATCATCGATCGACCCGAGCACCTCGATCAGATCCGTCACCTCGAACCTGCCGTAGTCGGCGATGCCGAGCCCGTTTATCCGGCTGGCCAGCGCGGCCGTGCTCAGCCGCGCCCCGCCGCAGGCCGGGCACACCTCCTCGGTGACCACTTCTCGTGCGGCCGCCCGGTTCCTGTCCGACAGCGAGCTGAGATCGCGCTTGATGTAGAGGCGATCGAGCCGTTCGAGTAGACCTTCGTAGGCGTTGCTGCCGGTGCCCCCGGTCTTGTTCGGCCGAGGCACCCGAAAGCCGTTGCCGCGCAGGAACACCTGCCATTCTTCCGGACTGAAGTCGCGTAACGGCTTGTCCGGGTCGAAAAGCCCCGACTGCGCGTAGAGCTGCCACTGAAAGGTGCCGATGGCGAACGGCGCGAAGATGATCGCGCCCTCGTTGAGCGACTTGTCGGTGTCGAGCAGCTTGTCCATATCCGGCCGCACCACGTGGCCGAGCCCGCCGCATTCCTGGCACATGCCGAGCGGGTCGTTGAACGAATAGCTCGTCGCCTCACCGGCGCTCGGCTCGCTGTGCCGGGAGAACAGCACCCGGATGACCGACTGGATGTCGGTCATGGTGCCGACCGTGGAACGGGAGTTGCCGCCGATCGGCCGCTGGTCGACCACCACGGCGGGGGCCAGATTGTCGATCGCGTCGGCCTCGGGGCGCTCGTACTTCGGTAGCCGGTTGCGGATGAACCAGGTGTAGGTCTCGTTGAGCTGACGCTGCGACTCGACCGCGACCGTGCCGAAGACGATCGATGACTTGCCTGACCCGGACACCCCGGTGAAGACCACGATCTTGCCCTTCGGGATCGCCAGCGAGATGTTGCGCAGGTTGTTCTCGCGGGCTCCGACGATCTGGATGGTGTCTCGCTCTGCGTTCACGATATCCACGGTATGCGGCAATGAGGTCAGGATCAGTCCTCATTGCGAGCCATACTGAAACGGTGACCGAGACCGCCGCACGACTGCTCCAATTGCTGTCGCTCCTGCAGACCCGCCGCGAATGGACCGGCCCCGAACTGGCCGACCGCCTCGGCGTCACCGTGCGCACCGTGCGTCGCGATATCGAACGGCTGCGTGAACTGGAGTACCCCGTACACGCCAGCCTCGGCTCGGTCGGCGGCTATCGCCTGGAAGCTGGCACCGATCTGCCGCCGCTACTGCTCGACGACGAAGAAGCGGTGGCGATCACCCTCGGCTTGCGCAGCGCCGCACAGGGTTCGGTCGCTGGCATCGAAGAGTCGGCCGCGCGGGCCCTGGTCAAACTCCAGCAGGTGCTGCCGTCTCGGCTACGCGGGCGGGTGGACGCCATCGATTCGGCGACCGTCTCGATGGGCGGCCCGGCCGCCGGACCGCGCGTCGACCCGGAGACCCTGGTCGTCTTGGCCGCCGCGGCCCGCGACGGCGAGCGCATCCGCTTCCACTATCACGCCAAGGACGACACCGAGAGCAAACGATTCGCCGAGCCGCACAGCCTCGTCTCCGCGGGTCGCCGCTGGTATCTGGTCGCCTGGGACGTGGACCGTGCCGATTGGCGGACCTTCCGCGTCGACCGGATCGACACCCCGTTCCCGACCGGAGTACGTTGCGCACCAAGGGAATTGCCCGCCGCCGACGCCGCGGCATTCGTCACCAGCCAGCTGGCCCGCTCACGCCCGACGCACAGCGTGGTCTTCCTCGTACACACCTCCGCCGAGCAACTCGCCGAAATCTTTCGCGTACGCCCCGACGAGGTCGAGCCGATCGACGACCGCAGCTGCCTGATCCGGACCAGCGCCGACTCCCTGGAATGGATCGCCCTCCGCATCGCCCACCTCGGCGTGGAGTTCGAGGTCAAGGAACCACCGGAGATGAAGCGCCTGCTGCACGACGTCGGCGCCAAACTCATTCGCGCGGCAGGCGAACCGGATGCAGCGTCCGCTGCGCCTTTGCTGCGGCGCTGAAAATCGACCAGATACCAACGCTTTTCATTAGCTGGGGGCCGTGCGTTGATATCGTCTCGCCTTGTCGAACACCGCGGCGGATCGGCGCCGGTGGTCGATGACGTGGAGCTGCCCGCATGGGCGTCGAGTAGGTGGACGAGCGGGTTGGTCGCGGCCGTTGCGGTCGCTCGGCTCGCTCCAGGGAGGACGAGATGAGAAGAGTGGCGATCGTTTTCGCCGTGGTATCGGTGTCGGCGGGGTTCGTCGCGGGCTGCGGCGAGCATCAGGACGGGCCGCCCACCGACTCGGGTGCTCCGGTTACCTGCCAGGTGAAGCAGGGAACCAAGGTCGATATCGCCACCGGTAACGCGACCGGTGTGTACTCGGCGCTCGGCAATGCCTACGCCGATCAGATCTCTTTGGCCACCGACGGCAAGGTCACGGCGACGGCCACCGAAACCCTCGCATCGGTACAGAACATCCAGCAGCTGGTGGCAGGCAAGTACCAGGTGGCGTTCTCGCTCGCCGATATCGCCGCCGACGCGGTGCTCGGCATCGGCACCTTCGACGGCGACAAGCAGCCGGTCCAGGCGCTGTCGCGGCTCTACCCCAGCTATACAGAGGTGGTCGTGCGTGCCGGTTCCGGCATCACCTCCATCGCCGACCTGCGCGGCAAGCGGGTATCGACCGGCTCGCCCACCTCAGGCACCGAGGTGCTCGCCCGCCGCATCCTGCGGGCCGGCGGCCTGAACCCGGACAGTGACATCGCGGTCAATCACCTGGATCTCCCCAAGGCGGTCGCCGGTATGAAGGACGGCTCGCTCGACGCACTGTTCTTTTCCGGTGGACTGCCGACACCGGGCATCACCGAGTTGTTCGCGGGCGGGAAGGACAAGTTCCGTCTCCTCGACACCTCCGGCGTGCTGGCAGGCATGCGCATCCTGAGCCCGGTGTACGAGGTGGGCGCCATTCCGGCGGCTACCTATGGACTGCCTGAAGATGTGCCGTCCATCGTCGTGCCCAACGTGCTGTTGGTTCGCGACAACCTGGACGCCGATGTCGCCTGCGTCCTCACCAAGGCGCTCTTCGATCGCAAACCGCAACTGGAACAGGCGAACGCCGCGGCCAAGGGGATCGTGCGCGACACCGCGCGCGATACGAACCCGGTCCCGCTGCATCGCGGGGCACAGCACGCGCTGGCCAACTGACGGGGTGCTCGAGCAGGCCCGCTGGGGGCGTTCGAGCGAAGTCTCGGTGGTCTGAGTCACATTCGTGTGATCCGCGCCGATCCTCGGTCCATGTCAGGGCCCTTGACCTGCGAATTCTCGAGCTGCGCAGGCGATTTGACGCGGCGTTCGCCGCCA